>JANSYP010000007.1 GCA_024742405.1 Paracoccaceae bacterium | reverse complement strand
GTCGTAGCCCTGGCCGCCATTCATGGTGTCCGAGCCGTCGCCGTTGTTCCAGACCATGAGGTCGTCGCCCTCGCCGGCGAACATGCCGTCGTTGCCCTTGTTGCCGATCAGGGTGTCGTCGCCATCGCCGCCGAACATCGTGTCGTCGCCGTTGCCGCCGCTGAGCACGTTGGCGCCCTCGTCGCCGACGATCCTGTCGTCGAACGCAGAGCCGATGACGTTTTCGATACCGGCGGTTTCGGCGGAGCCGTCCGACAGGTTGACCTCCACGCCCGCCGGTGCCAGCGAGAAGTCCAGTTCGTTCAGGTTCGAATTGATGGATTTTTCAATGCTCATTTTCTTTTCTCCGTACAAAATATGTTTTCGCCATGCTGGCGCCCACGTCCGACGGAGGCCTGACTTCGGACCATTGAGCGGTCCCGAAGCAGCATCCCCAAGCGGCGCGTATCGGTAGGTCGTGCGCAGGACGGGAATGGTTCAAACTGGAGGAAAAGTTTTTCCGAAGCTTCGGTCGATCACCGGTGATCTCGGCTGGCAAAAGGGCCAGGGCGAGCGCAACAGGTCGGCGCCGAACGCCTCTGTGACTGGGCTGTCGCGACCAATTTGGCTTTTCAGGACCGCTATGCGGACCCGGCGCTCGGCAACTCCCGACCACCATGGCCACTCGGACCGCTTGGCTGAAAGGCCCGCCTCGAGAGATGAACGCCTCATGAGATGTGTGCAGAAACGGGTCCGCCGACGAAGTGACCAGAACCACATCCGGCTAAATTACTCGCCCTGGGCGACGTAGCCGCCAAGGCACACCGAACGATTGAGCAAAGAGAGCGCGACTTGTCCGGCGCGTGTGCCCAGAAGACACTCCCGCCCAAGCCGCGCAGGAGTCTGACCGTCTGTATACGTCCGCTAAGAACGCTTTTGTGGCCTTTGGTTTAACGCCATTTTACCGATACGCGCGCTGTCAGCAGTGGTTGCATCGCTTGACCGGTCCAGCATTCGCGGCAATGCTTGACGCAACGGCAGTTTTCCGTGCACCGCGCGGTCTGACGCTCAACGTCGAACGCTCCTTTCAGGCAGGTTTGGGTGGGGCGTTCATTTGGGGGGAGATCGCGATGAGCACTATCACGATGGATGAATTCCTGCTGCACAGCGAATTGCGCAGCTTGAGGCAATTTGCCAACGACCGGGTTTTCGAGCTTTTGGCGGCCTATGACCGCGACGCAGGTGCGGGCGTCTCGCCGCTGGCACTGGAGGCTTATGATCAGCTGGTCGATGGGGCCGTGATCCTGAGCGAGTTACCGGTAGTGAACGAGGATCAGGTGCTGTCGGAACGCGCGGTCACAAAGCTCGCTCGGCTCGCCGCGGTGGCGGTTCATGCCCATATCTCTGCACGCTACCAAGCCGGGCGGCTGGCGCCTATGGCCGAAGACCCGGCTCTTGTTCTGCGCGCCATCGGCCGGGCCGAAAGGCGATATGGCGGACTGCTGCTAGACAGCCGCACGGCCGCCAAGAGCGGCCGGGTCGAGCGTTTGGCCGAGACGTTGGCAGCCTGTCTCGACGCCGCCGCTGGCGATATCGGCTATGCCGCAATCGCGCTGGCAGGTCAGGGGGACGCCCCGAAATCCGCAGGTCTGGCCGCCATCCGCGTGGCCCACCTGGCCAGGCGCGTGGCGATGCTGAGCGCGGCGAGCCTGATGCTGATGTTCCGTCTTACGAATTCAGCCAAGGCCACGGGTCTGCGCAAGGTGGCTGAAAACCGCACGCGACTTGCCCGCCCCGTGGCTGAGATGTTTGCGGCGGTGCCGCAGGTGACCGGCGCCTCGGTTGGGGATCGGGTGCGGCTGCAAGCGCGCTGCACCGATATCGCGTGGGTCGACGACGGCGATGGCCATACAAGGATCACCGTCGATGCAGGCCAAGTGAGCGAGTTGCGCCTGTCGCGCCGCAACGCGCAGCGTGCGGGGCTGGCCAAGGGAACCTGGCTTTATCTCGCAGGCACGCTGACCAAAGACGCAGGCACCGAGTTCCTGCAGGTTGGCCTGTTGCCGATCAGTTCCAACGCCGCCGATATCTGGGAGGATTACCTGATCTCCGAGACGCGCCCGGCCTATGATCTGGTTCCCGCCTCCATCGACATGCTGTGGGAACTTCCGGATCTGCGGGAGATCGGTGGGCGTAACGAGCTGCACGGGCGGCTGTGAGCGAAGGAGACAAGCCATGGCCTTTGATTGCGAGAAGCAAGAAGACAAGCTGAAAGAGAAAGCCGACAAGCTCGCGGACAAGCGAGACGCGATCGACGAGAAGATGGGCGAGATCGCCGACAAGGAAGACAAGATCAACGAAAAGATCGGCGAGATCGACGAAAAGAAGGATGAGATCCGCGCGCTGAGGGACGACGAGATACCCGAGGCCGAAGAAGCCCTGGATGAGGCCGAGGCGAAAGTCGCGGAAAAGGACGCGAAGCGCGTCGAGAAGCTTCTGAAGTTTTTCGAGAAGCAGGACGCGCTTAACCTGGTTACCGTGCAGGCCGATATGCGCCGACTGGCGTTGGAGGACGCCGAGGCGGAGCTTCAGGCGATCTATGTCGAGATCGGTGAACTGGCCACGCAATTGGCCACCGACGACAGCCTGACCCAAGCCCAACGCGAGGCGATCCAGGCTCAGATCGACGCCCTGGCCGCAGACGCGCAGGAGCTGGAGCAGACGACCATTCCCATGCTTCAGAACGATCTGGACGCGGCCAATCTGGAGGTCGACGACAAGACCGAAGCGCGAGACTTGGCCGAGGATGAGTACGATGCTGCCCGGGACGAGCTACACGAGGCCGAGGACAGCCGCGATGAAAAGCAGGAAAAGCTCGACGACAAGCTAGACAAGCTGGACGACAAGGAAATCGAATTGGCCGACAAGGAGGCCGAGTTGGGCACTGCGCAGAGCGAGCTGGCCGACAAGGAAGCCGAACTGGAAGAAAAGCAGGAAGAGCTCGAAGACGCCGAAGAGGAATATAACGAGGCTCTGGAAGACTTTAACGCCCATTGCGAAAACGGCGGCGCCCCCTGGCAGAACGGGTAGCGGGCGATGGCACCGCTGACAGCCAGCCACCTGGCCGGGTTCGAGCACCAGCTTGACCTCGATCTCGACCGATGGGCGGCCACCGACAAGATTCCCGAGCGCCGGATCTACACGTATCTCGCGACCTATCCGCATATCCGCGCCACGGTTGCGGGGTTCGGCCGCATCACGAGTGACGAGATCTATGCCACAATCGCAATGGTTTACGGGCTCATGCCCACGGCGATGAACCTGCGCCGCGGTGATATGGAGCCGTTTCTCGCGCCGCTGAATGCCCTGCGCGACACTGGCCAGAGACTGACTGCAGGCGAGCTCGACGGATTGAAGGCGCTGGTGAACAATTCCATCGTCGGCACGTCGAAGCTGCTGCATTTTCTTGCGCCCGAAACCTATCCGGTCTGGGACAGCCGCATTAACAGGTTTCTGAACGGCGAGCCCCGACCCGAGACCAATTCGGTACCGCGCTATCGCGACTATCTGGCGGATTTCGACCGGCTCCGCGTAGACGCGGATTTCGAACCCCTGCGGGCGTCGATCGAGGGCAGACTCGGCTATCCGGTCAGTGCGGCACGTGCTTTCGAGATGATCATGTACCTGTCGGACGCGCTGGAGCTGAACCATGTCGCCCCGCCGGCCCAAGCGCAACCCGTGCCGGCCCCATCTGTGCCCGCGCCGGCATCCCGGCCCAAAGTGCCGCGCTACAAGCGCGACTCCTATACCTTCGTCTCCAATCTGGGACCCGTCACGCTTGATGAGACCATGCCCGATACGCTGCTGCGCGACGGCTATCTGCTGTCGGAGCATTACACGACCAACGAAACCCTGCATTTGGCCGCCGTCGCCCACGCCCGCCGCAACCTTCTGATCAGCGACAATGGCAACTGGACCCGGATGAACGCGCTCGGCCGCCAGTTCAGCGCTGCCGGCAACGAGATCCTGACCCGCGCGCGGGCCGAGGCCGAGGCCGGCGGTGTGACCCAGAGCACCCTCGACGACCGCGCCGCGCTGACGGTTGAGATCGAGACCGCCTGCGCCGAGGCGCTGGCCGCGCTCGATGCTGCCGAAGTGATTGCCACTCAGCTGAAGATGCAGCCCGACTACATGATCGGACTGGAAGACTTCACGGTGCCGGTGATGATGATGGCGGGTCTCATGGACCGGGTCTTTTCGCCCGACCCGCTGGAGATCGCGCCCTATCAGGCGCTGACCCGCGAGCTGTTTTCGCGTCAGATGGACGGGCAGTTCGGATTTGCCCAGGCACTGTCGGAAACCGCGCTTTACCTGGTGCTCCATGCTTACGACTACGCCAGCGCCAAGGACGGTGCAGGTGCAGCGCGCGGCGTCCCGAAGGATGGGATCGCGATCAGCTATGGCGCCCCGATGGCAAGCCGCCGCTGGATTACCGAGATCAAACTGGGCGACGTGGTCGAGGACCTCGGGGAGAAGCTGCCGGAGTCCTATCTCGCCGCCCATGCCCTGACCCTTGGGGTGGTGAACGGGCATGCTGATGACATCCCCATCCATGTGCTAGGGGTCGGCACGCCGATCCTGATCATGATGATCGGCTTTTTGCTGAAACGCTCTCGCGCGGTCAGCATCGACAGCTCCGCCCCGATGCTCGATGCCTTTGATGGACGCATCTATGGCACGCGGTCGGCCTTTCTGAAGATGCGGATGTACAGGCTGGCGGCCCACTGCCTGATCGACGATCGGCCATACGAGAGCGACACTCCGTTCTTTCAGGCATTCGAGACGCGTCACCCGTCGGACTGGGCGGGGCTCCGCGCGACGCTAGGCGTCACCGCCGCCAGCGACCGGCGCGAGATCGAGGCGCGACTGGAAAGCGACCAGGCTCTGGTGCGCGCGCACATCCCCTTCTTCACCAGGCTGACCAGCGCGTCCGACCCGTTCGTCTGGGATCTGCGGGTGTCGCGGACCGGGCACAACTACTGCGTTCTCCGCGAGATCGTCGATCACGTGCGCCGGCGCCGCGACAACTGGCCGGCGCTCAAGGCCTGGACCGAGGCCGAGATCGCCCGGTATGCCGCGGCCGGGGCGCCGAAATGGGCGCGTGCGGTGGAAAAGAGCTTTGAGTTGGTGGTCAAGCACAAGCTGGTGGACGGGCTCGACTGACCCGCTGGAGTCGCCGGCAGGCGGTGCATCGCGCTCCTCCTTAGGGTTCCGCCGACCTCTTTCGTGTGGGGAGCGGCATGGGACCCACTCTGCGCCAGGGACGTCCATGTCCTAAAACACGCAACACAGTTAGATCACGACAGTCTGTTTCTTCTAGTGTCGGGAGATGCGCCGATCACCGCCTTGAGCTACAGGCCGCCCAAAGACACGAAGGGACCCAGTAGCGACTTGAGTAGCCGCCCCCCTGCAACCAGCGTGCTATTGGGATAGGGATCGATCGCGCCCGAGTAACAGGTTTGCATCAGAGGGAGCACGACCGCGCCGGCTCCGGAAAGGTGCACGCGATGGCAGCACCTCGGTCAGATCGAGAGAGCGGTCGATTTCAAACGACAGACGACCAGAGGTAACAGAGTGAACCGCGCCGAGTGTGCCGGGGGCTCCAACTCTTGAGTAGGACTGAGCATCATGAGCGAGACGATGAACACGTACTGCGCCGAAGTGCTGCTTCACGCTGCTGTTGTTTTCGACGCCCGTCAGGTCTCATGTATCGCCCAAGTTGCCGACGTCGTTATGTTGCCCGCTGTAGAGCTATGATCGATCATCCTGTCGGAAATTGGCCTTTCCGAAGTGTCATGTCATGCCGGGATCTGTTGCAACTCGGTGCGAAACTCTCTTGTTTGCGGCAAGGCTGCTAAGAACCGAAATGTGTGAATGGGCGTTTGAAACCGACTACTGAAGGTGCCAGAGGCAGGTTCACGGGTCACACATACAGAGATTTTGGGCCAAAGCGCACTCCGGTCCATAACCGCGCGTTCGCGTGCCGGCACAGAATCCCACGCTGCATCATAGGAAGTGAGACATGGTTGAGACGCGATTACGGCCTGCGACGGCATCGTCCAACACCTCCAGCGGACCGAGGCGGGAGTACGCCTGCTGGTTAGCGCTGGGCCTGTGCGTGGCGCTGTGGTGCGGCCCGTCTCCGGCGGGGGCGTCGGATTTGGAGACCTATCTGGACGAAGTGCGGAGCGAATACGGACTGCCGGCCCTTGCGGCGGCCGTTGTGAAGGGGGGCGAGGTCACAGATGCCGCGGCGACCGGCACGCGGGTGGCTCACGGGGACATCCCGGTCACCATCGACGACAGGTTTCATCTCGGCTCGAACACAAAGTCCATGACGGCAACACTTGCAGGTACCCTCGTCGAGGAAGGAAAGCTCCGTTGGGACTCGACGGTTGGCGAGGTTCTCGGCGAAAATGTCGACGGGTTGAGCGACAGCCTGTCCGAAGCCACGCTTGCGCAACTGCTGTCACATTCGAGCGGCGTGCCCGGCGACACCGACGAGATGATGGATCTCTATTTCAATGTGGATGTGTTCGACTACAACCTTCCGGAGTTGAGGCGCCATACCTTGGAGGCATGGGCGGCGAACGAGGTATCGATCCCCGACGGCTCCCCGTTCCAGTATGCGAACTTCGGTTACATGATCGCCGGCATGATGATGGAGAAGGCTGCCGGCACCCCCTGGGAGGCCATGATCCACGAGCGCATCTTCGACCCATTGGACATGGAAACCGCCGGTTTGGGACCGCAGGCCACCATTGGCCTGATTGATGCGCCGGTGGGCCACCGGGTCGACGCTGACGGCAATGTCACACCGATGTTCTGGGGGCCGGCCGCAGATGTGCCTCCGGTCATCGGGCCCGCAGGCAATGCGCATATGTCGGTTCTGGACTACGCCAAATGGGCTGCCTGGAATGCGGGCAAGGCTTCACGCGGACCTGCGCTGCTTGAACCAGAAACGCTGGCAACAATCCAGGCGGAGCATGTCCGGACACCCGCTCGCGAAAACCCGCCGCCGGGCACACCCAGCACGGGCGGCTATGGTCTGGGCTGGGGGATGGTTGAATTCGACTGGGCGGATCACCCAATACTGACGCACAACGGATCGAATTCGATGAACCTTGCTCGTATCGTGGTGGATACGGACCGGGACCTCGCCGTGGTCGTGTTGACAAACTTTCCGGGAGCCGGCGCGAATGAGGCTGCCGGGAAGGTCATGGAGCATCTGTACACAAGCAACCTCGAGTAGCAGCGGCAGACTGCTTTCGCCCCGGAAGTGGCGCGGGCTTGGCCGAAAGAGTGCCGCCCTCCGCTGACCGAGTCCATGGGCAATGATCCGCGCGGATCAATCAGTTGCTGACAGAAAAAGACCCCCGGAAGATCCGGGGGTCTTTGCGCGTTACATGCGGGCCGGTCAGTGGACCACGGCATCCGCAGGTGGCTGGCGGTTCGACGCGCTGATGCGGTCGCCAACGATCAGTCCGTCAGGCCCTGCACTCACCGAGACCCTGTCGCCGTCCTTGATGTCGCCAGCAAGGATCATCTCGGCGAGCTGATCCTGCAGCGCCTTCTGGATCACCCTCTTCAGGGGCCGTGCGCCAAAGACCGGATCGTAGCCTTCATCGGCAAGCCAGGTCTTGGCGCCCTCATCGACGTCGAGACCGACCTTGCGCATCGCCAGACGGTTTTCCAGACGCCCGAGCTGAATATCGACAATGCCGTCCATATCCACACGACTCAGCCGGTCGAAGATGATCGTCTCATCCAGCCGGTTGAGGAACTCCGGCCGGAAATGGGCGCGCACGGCGTCCATCACATCGCGCTTGGCATCCGACGCGTCGGCACCGTCCGGCAGCTGGCTGAGTGCCTGGGCCCCGAGGTTGGAGGTCAGCACGATCAGCGTCTGTTTGAAGTCGACGGTGCGCCCCTGCCCGTCGGTCAGCACGCCGTCGTCGAGCACCTGTAGGAGCACGTTGAAGACATCAGGATGGGCCTTTTCAACCTCGTCGAAGAGCACGACCTGATAGGGCCGGCGCCGCACCGCTTCGGTCAGAACACCGCCCTCGTCATAGCCGACATAGCCCGGGGGTGCACCGATCAGACGGGCCACGGCGTGCTTTTCCATGAACTCCGACATGTCGATGCGCACCATCGCGCTGTCATCGTCGAAGAGGAACTCCGCCAGTGCCTTGGTCAGTTCGGTCTTGCCGACGCCGGTCGGCCCGAGGAACAAAAACGAGCCCAGGGGCCGGTTCTCGTCATTGAGCCCTGCCCGCGCGCGGCGCACGGCGTTGGACACCGCGGTCACGGCAGCGCGCTGGCCGATGACCCGGCGGCCGATCTCGTCCTCCATGCGCAGCAGCTTCTCGCGCTCGCCTTCAAGCATCTTGGCGACCGGAATGCCGGTCCAGCGCTCGACGACACTGGCGATCTGCTCAGGCCGCACGGCCTCTTCGACCATGACGTCGTTTTCGGCCTCTTCGGCAGCGACGAGGCTTTTCTCCAGATCCGGGATGACGCCATAGCTGAGCTCGCCCGCCTTCGCGAGGTTGCCTTCGCGCTTGGCCTGATCCAGTTCGGCCCGCGCCTTGTCGAGCTCTTCCTTGATGTCGCGCGCCTTGGCGAGCTTGTCGCGCTCGGATTGCCACTGCGCCGTCATCTCGGCCGATTTCTGCATCAGATCGGACAGCTCTTCCTCGAGCGCCTCAAGCCGGTCCTTGCTGGCCTGATCGTCCTCTTTCTTCAGCGCTTCCGCCTCGATCTGCTTTTGCAGGATCTCGCGGTCGAGCGCGTCGAGTTCTTCGGGCTTGCTGTCGACCTCCATGCGCAGACGCGACGCGGCCTCGTCCACAAGGTCAATCGCCTTGTCGGGCAGGAACCGGTCGGTGATGTAACGGTGGCTGAGCGTCGCCGCGGCCACCAGTGCGCTGTCAGAGATCCGCACGCCGTGGTGCAGTTCATACTTTTCCTTGATGCCGCGCAGGATGCTGACGGTGTCTTCGACCGTCGGCTCCTCGACCATCACGGGCTGGAAACGCCGCGCGAGGGCCGCGTCTTTCTCCACATGCTTGCGGTATTCGTCCAGCGTCGTGGCGCCCACGCAGTGCAACTCGCCGCGCGCCAGCGCGGGCTTGAGCAGGTTCGACGCGTCCATGGCGCCATCGGCCTTGCCCGCGCCCACCAGGGTGTGCATCTCATCGATGAAAAGGATGATCTCGCCCGCGGCAGCCGTGACTTCCGACAGGATTGATTTCAGTCGCTCCTCGAACTCGCCGCGATACTTCGCGCCCGCAATCAGCGCGCCCATGTCGAGCGCCATGAGCTTCTTGTTGTGCAGGCTCTCGGGCACATCCCCATTGACGATGCGCAAGGCGAGCCCCTCGGCAATCGCCGTTTTGCCGACGCCGGGCTCACCGATGAGAACCGGGTTGTTCTTGGTCCGGCGGCTGAGCACCTGCATGGTGCGCCGGATTTCCTCGTCGCGTCCGATGATCGGGTCGATCTTGCCATCCCGCGCCGCTTCGGTCAGGTCGCGGGCATATTTCTTGAGCGCTTCATAGCCGTCCTCGGCACTCGCCGTGTCGGCGGTACGGCCCTTGCGGATATCGTTGATCGCCGAGTTGAGGTTCTGCGCGGTCACAGCACCTGCATCGAGCGCATCCTTGGCGGGCGACCGCACCACGGCAAGCGCGGTCAGCAGCCGCTCCACGGGCACGAAGCTGTCGCCAGCCTTCTGGGCGATCTTTTCGGCTTCGGCCATGACCTTTGCCGTCTGTTGGTCCATGTAGACCTGCCCGGTGTCACCCGACACAACGGGCTGTTTGGCGAGCGCCGCATCGACGGCTTCCAGCACCCGTTCCGGCGCGCCGCCGGCACGTTTGATCACGTTGGCTGCAAAGCCTTCGCTGTCATCCAGCAAAGCCTTGAGGATATGCTCCGGTGTCAACTTCTGGTGCCCTTCGCGCAGGGCAATCGTTTGGGCGGCCTGCAGGAATCCGCGCGACCGCTCGGTGAACTTCTCCAAGTCCATAAAACTCTCCTTCCGTAAGCGCCCCGGAAATTCACGCCTGACTGGCAGCACGCGGCTGCGGGGCCTTTACGGAAAGATGGGACCGACAGGCCTGACACACAAGACAGGACCTGTCGGAAATGCTCAATTTTTCAGCGTAATTCCTGCGACATCCGGTCAGCCAGCCGCGCGGCGGCGCATCACACGCAACCCGCCCAGAGCGCCCAGGGCCGAAAGCCCCAACCATGCCCCGGCTGGCAGCGGCACCGGTGCAACGGTCTCCTCGATCGTGATGCGAGCGAACGCGAACCCGGCGCGGTCATCGGCAAACCGCAGCAGGCTGTCATCCAACGGCCCGACCGGCGTGGAGACATTCTCAAATCCGAGCACCGGGTTGCCGGCCAGGACGATCACACCGTTTTCCGCGGTTCCGCCCATTGCGTCAGGCGTCCCAGGAAAGGCCGGATTGCCGGTGTCGACCACGAAGGCCGGACCATTGATGGCCGAGTTCACCTCGGTTCCTGCATCGTAGAAAATCTCGGCCGTGATATCGATCGTCAGCGACCCGTTAAACTGGCCCTGATCATCAAAGAGCTGGTAGGCGAAGGGGTTGTCATTCCCGAAAAACGTATCGTTGGACGGCACGAGCATCGACAGAAATGTCAGGTACTGGTTCGAGGCCGCACGCTCGACTCCGACGATTTCGGTGACGGTCTCACCGGGGTCAATCGTTGGCACGCCGTTGCCGGCGGCTGCGATCACGGCGCCCTCGGAATCGCCATCGGCCTGCAGCCGCTCATTCGCGATTGTGCCGGGCGCCGTACCGGGACCCGGCACACCGAGCTCGGCCAGCAATTCAAGCCCCGGGGAGGCCGTTTCGCCCACGTCGAACGCGTCGAAACTGCCATCATGGAAGCCAAGATACAGCGGCGTGAAGGAAAAGCCGCCCGATCCGGTGAGGTTTTCCACCGTGATCGAGAGTTGGGACGCGGCATGGGACGCGTTGGCCGATACGCTTGCCGCAAGGGCGAGCGCGGCCAGACCCGCAAACGGGATCTGGGACATGGGGAGTGCTCCTCGTGATGTGACCGGCGCGACGGCGCCAGCCACGTCAGCTTACGCAGCGGAATTCCGCTGGGGAAAACACACTGTGCCCCATATGCGTGAGTGTCCGTGATCGGGACTGGCCGCAGGGAGCATGTCGAGCGGCGCGGGCATCACAGGCGAACACATGCCCGAGACGCAAGGCCCGCGGGAAAACACGGGGCCGGGACCGGGCATGACACCGGACACTGAGACCTTGGTCACCGTTCACTGTTCGCTGTCGAACGCACGAAACGGTTCTCAGAAGCCAGGAACCGTGCTCTGATGATCCCAGCGCGTTCCTGGCACACCCTGTAGGAAAAGCCCGCTGTTCTTCGCGTCGCGTCGTACAATCCTGAGAATTTCGACGAAGTCTCGCGCCCGCACGCTCGCCCCCGCTTTGAGGAGCGCGCGGCAGTGCTTCGCCCGGCTCTGGAGCGTCTGCGCGCCGACCTCGTCTATTCCGTGGTCAGGAGATCAATGGACAGGAGCGCACAGGCCAGCCATGCGACCTGCGCACCTGCGCGGTGCTGGTGGAGACGCGTTTTGGGAACCATATGCTGATCTCGAGCCGGCTGGCCGACGGCTCACAGGTCCATGAGCAGCACGATGTCGTCACGGCCATTCCGCCTGGCTGTCAATTCGACGACGTCCGGAAGATCAACGGGGTTGTGGTGTCCAACCCGCTCTATCGCCACGTGGTTGCGGGCGACGAGACTCCCAAACGGCGCACTTGGGCGCGTCCGCTGCTCTAAACCATGCTGCGCGGCCGGCTCGAGGATACCGGCAACGGCGATCTGGCGACGCCGGTGATGGCGCCTCTGGAAAACAACGTGCCCGAACGCGCGCGGTGTTCACTTTTTCAAATTGGTACTTGCGATGTGACCGACCCTATCCTGGCGTCGCGCAGCATGGTGCGCAGCTTCGGTCAAACCGAGATCCGCAACGAGATTCTGCCCGACAAGAGCATCGCCTTTGCCGGCGATCCGAAGTTTCCCTGAACCCGACCATGCGCCGGTGGTTGCGGCGTTCTATGACGAACTTCTGACCCAGGTCCCAGGCTGGCTTGATGTGACTCCGGTCCCGGTCTAGTGCAGGGCAATTCAAGGAGTCATGCCAATGCCAACAACCGATGACCGCCTGATCGTTGCCCTTGATGTCCCCGACGCGCTGAGCGGATTGCAGATGGTGCAGCAGATCGGACCCGCGGTCGGGTTCTACAAGATCGGGCTTGGGATGCTCACGGGCGGCGGGCTGGCGCTGGCCAATGAACTGAAACAGGATCACGGCAAGCGCATCTTTCTGGACATGAAGCTCTTCGACATCGGGGCCACGGTGGAGGCTGCGGTGCGCGGGCTGTCACAATTCGATCTCGATTTCCTGACCGTTCATGGCGATCCGCACGTGGTGGCGGCTGCCAAGCACGGCGCGGCGGGCTCTGGGCTGAAGATCCTCGCCGTGACGGTCCTGACCTCGCTCGACCGGTCCGATCTGGACGCCTGCCTTGTCCGCGCCGGCGATATTGCCGAGATTGTGGAAGAACGCGCCGCGCGGGCCTTCGAGGCCGGCGCGGACGGGGTCATCACTTCCCCCCGGGAGGCCGGGCGGATCCGGGCGCTTCCGCAATCGGAGGGCCGTCTGATCGTGACGCCCGGCGTGCGGCCCGCAGGGGCGGCCTCTGGCGATCAGAAACGCACCGCTACGCCTGCGGCAGCGGTTGCCGCGGGCGCCGATCATATCGTGGTGGGGCGCCCGATCTGGCAGGCGCCGGATCCGCGCCAGGCCGCCGCGGAGATCCTAACGGAGCTTGCCTGACGACACGGTCTAAGCGACGGATCTGAGAGACCTCAATGGGGGCACTCCCGCCCCCGTGTCGCAGATCAAAGATCTGCGCCACGGGCGTTGGGCCGCACAGGCGGGCAGGCCCGCCTGCGTGCACTCATTTCGCCGAGATCGCCAAACCGGGGACGGCGGTGGGACGATCGGCAACCGTCTGCCCATCGACGACCTGTCCGATCGCCGCAGCGGTTGCGCCGGACAGCGTCCAGCCCAGGTGGCCATGGCCAGTGTTGTAGAAGACCCGCGGGTTCCGACCGCGGCCGACGCGCGGCATCATTGCGGGCATCATGGGGCGCAGGCCAGCCCAAGGCACGACCTGTTCGGTGGAAACTTCCGGAAAATAGCGCTCGCACCATTTGATCAACGGCTCGACCCGATCCATGCGGATGTCGCGGTTGTAGCCGTTGAACTCGGCTGTCCCTGCGAGTCGGAACCGGTCCCGCCCAAGTCGCGACGTCACGATCTTGGCGTCATCATCGAGCAGAGACACGGTCGGCGCAGCACTCTGGCTGGCATGGTCGTGCAGGTTCACGGTGATCGAGTAGCCCTTGACCGGGTAGATGTTCACGCGGTCGCCAAACCCGCGCGCCAGCGCCCGGCTGCCGGTGCCGGCGCAGACCACGACACGGTCATGGCGGCGAACGGCACCTTCGGCGGTTTCGATGCGCACGCCGTCCGTGTCGGCCTCAGCACCGGCGATCTCGCAGCCCATGGCAAAATCCACACCGCGCGCGCGCAGCCATTCGGCCAGCCCGAAGGTGAATTTGTGGATGTCACCGGTGCTGTCGCTCTCGGTCAAATAACCGCCCGCGAACTGCCCGGTCAGCTTCGGCTCCTTGGCGCGGACCTCGTCCGGGGTGAGTTCCTCGCGCTTCAGGCCGGCCTCGGCATAGAGCGCGGTGACCTTGCGCGCTTTTTCAAGCTCGGACTTGGTCTTGTAGAAATGCAGGATACCCGCAGGGCTATGGTCGAAATCGACGCCGGCCTCGTCGGCCATACCGGTCAGCACGTGCCGCGCCCGCATCGCCATGCGCGCGGTTTCCACCGTGTTGGAGCGGTAGTTGGGGATCGCGGCGAGAAACTCGGCCATCCAGCTCAGCTTGTGCCAAGACGGGGTCGGGCTGACCAGTAGCGGCGCGTCGGCCCTGAACATCCATTTCAGCCCCTTGAACACCGTGGCCCATGAATTCCAGACCTCGCCGTTGCTGGCCGAGAGCTGTCCACCATTGGCAAAGCTCGTCTCCATCGCGGCATAGCGCTGACGGTCATAGACGGTGACCGCATGGCCGCGGCGATGCAGTTCGAAAGCGGTGGTGATTCCGGTGATGCCGGCGCCGAGGATAGCAATATCGGACATAGAAGAACTCCTAGCGTAGCACGGCCATCGGCCGCGAACGCCCCCTCCGTCTTGTACCTGAGAGATTCACCCAGCCAGACCATCCAGCATGGGCTTGCTCCTTCGGTGGACGCCTCAAAGGGCGCCTCTCTTCGGAGTGTTCCTGTCCTCGACCGGTCCTGGCGCCTGAGAGTTTTCGGGGCGATTGCTCCTTCGGCGGCGGCGATCCGCGCTCTCCCGGTCACGTATTATCTAGCATGGAATCACCGGTTCGAGAATGCGGGCTCACGTTGAAATGAGGTGCATTTGCTCCCTGACGTTGCGTAAATAACACGCAATCGGCGAACAATTGCGAGCGACACGCAGACGTTGCGTCAGAAACGGCATTCCGCGTGGGCGCGCGAGACAGATGTCTGGGCACATCAGCCGCCAGCCCTGCCCTTCGTCGCCGAAGCGGACCGTACCGAGCTCTGTCCCTGGCAGGCGCGTCAGAATGAGCCAGCCACGCCCGGGCCGGCCCCGAACGCTCGCCCCCAAAGCAGATTCAGCGGGTCGAGCGCGAGCCCCTGCTCTTCGCGGGTTTAGGCCGCCGCTGGGAAAGCCCCACATTGCCCGATAGGACAGATCGGGACTGTCGTCGCGCAGCGTCGCGACCAGAGACGGCCCGATGAAGAGCCCAAGATTCCCGCCCCGAGACGCGCGACTGTCAAACCCGACACCTGTCATCGCGCGGCATGCTTCCCATATCCCTGCCGTCCGCCTTAAACTGTGCCGGCGCTCCTCTCATCCCGGCCCCCACCCCGGAACATCCATGCCTGCCCTGTGCCGCGACTGCCTGACCCCGTTCGAAACCGGCCCGCGCTGCCCCGCCTGCGCCGGGCGCCGGGTCATGGCGCATCCAGAACTCTTTGAGCTGTCCATCGCCCATATGGATTGCGACGCGTTCTATGCCTCAGTGGAAAAGCGCGACGACCCCAGCTTGCGCGACAAGCCTGTGATCGTCGGCGGCGGGCGACGCGGCGTGGTGTCCACCGCCTGCTATATCGCGCGGATCCGCGGCGTGCGCTCTGCCATGCCGATGTTCAAGGCGCTCGCACTCTGCCCCGACGCGGTCGTCGTGAAAGGCCGGATGGAACGCTATGTTGCAATCAGTCGCGAGATCCGCGCTATGATGGAGGAATTGACCCCGGCGGTGGAGCCGCTGTCGCTGGATGAGGCGTTTCTCGATCTGACGGGCACCGAGAGACTGCATAGTGCGCCACCCGCGGTCGTGCTGGCGCGGCTCGTGCGCCGGATGGAGACCGAGCTGGGCCTGACCGGGTCCATCGGGCTCTCGCACAACAAGTTTCTGGCCAAGGTTGCCTCGGATCTGGACAAGCCCCGCGGCTTTGCCGTGATCGGTCGGGCGGAAACGGATGATTTCCTGCGCGACCAGCCCGTGGGGTTGATCTGGGGCGTGGGCGCGGCGGGCCAGGCCGCCCTGGGCCGCGCCGGCATACGGACGTTTTCCGATCTACTGCGGTGGGATCGCAAGGACCTGGGCGCGCGGTTTGGCACCATGGGCGACCGGCTGTGGCATCTGGCCCGCGGCCAGGACGCGCGACGCGTGTCGGCACGCACACCGATTAAGTCGATCAGCCATGAGACGACCTTTCACGAGGACACCGCAGCACCCGACCTGCTCGACGGGCATCTGTGGCGGCTGGCCGAAAAGGTCAGCGACCGGGCGAAGGCGCGCGATCTGGCGGGCCGGGTCGTGGTGCTGAAACTCAAGCGCAGCGATCACGGGCTGATCACCCGGCGCCACGCACTTGGCGATGCGACGCAACTGGCCGACATCCTCCATGCGCAGGCGGCAGAGATGCTGCGCGGCGCACTCGACAAGGGGCCGTTCCGGCTGATCGGGGTGGGTCTGTCGGAGCTGTGTGCGGCGGAGGACGCAGACCGCACAGCCGATCTGCTCGATCCGTCAGCCGCGCGGCGGGCCGGCGCGGAGCGGGCCAGCGACGCGATCCGCGCCCGGTTCGGCAAGGACGCGATCGTCAAGGGCCGTGCGTTGCGCTGAACCACTGTCGCCAGTGGCAACTGCGCTACGTAAATGGAGATATCGGTCACGTACGCCGCGGTCGCAGGCCGGGACTCGCGTTATTCCGCGGCGACAGGCAGCTCGATGCGCCCGATATCGACGATCTCGGCCATGACACGCGTCATCATGCGCTTGAATTCGTCGAACTCCGGCTTCGTCTCCATCGTCGCCTCGTTCATGTAAAGCGCGCGGTCGAGCTCGATTTGCACGCAGTGCTGACGCTGCGCAGGGCGGCCATATTGCTGAGCGATGAAGGCGCCGGCAAAGGGGGCGTTGCGGCCGACCTTCAGACCCTCGGCGGCAAAGGCCGCCTCGATGCGGTCCACGATCTCGGTGTCTGCCGACGCGCCGAACCGGTCGCCCAACACCACCTCCGGCGTGGCCGCATTGCTCCGGGTGAAACCGCCGATGGCTTCGTGCGGCATGGAATGGCAATCGACCAGAATCGCCTTGCCGAATTGCGCCCTCTGCTCGCGCAGCAGATCGTCCAGCACCGTGTGGTAGGGCTGCCAGTACTTGGCGATGCGGGTCCGGGCCTCGGTCAGGCTGAGCTTGTCGCGATAGATCGCACGCCCGTTGGCCACCACGCGCGGAATGACACCGAGCCCCGACGTGACCCGCGGATTGTGCGCCACGCGGCGCACGCCGGCGACGAGCGCGGGGTCAAGCTCGTCTGCGCTGCGGTTGAGATCGACATAGGCGCGCGGCACCCGGCTCAGCATGAGTGGCGCGCCCAGACGCGGCGCGTCCTCGATCAGCAGGTCCACAAACGCGTCTTCCGACGACCGTATTGCTAGGGCATCGAGTTGCGTCGCCTGCAGGAAATCGGATGGGTAATGCCGCCCGCTGTGGGGGGAGGCGAACACGACGCCGGTCAGGCAGGTATCTGGTCGAACAAGGCGATAGGGCACGGGCGTCTTCTTTTGCGGTCTGAAAGACATATAGCCGGATTCTGCCGGCTGCCAAAACCCCTTGAACGCCCCATCGACTCCCATTATAGCCCAGCCACCGACGCGGAGCCCCCGCGTCTGTTTCGTTTTCAGAGTCAGCATTTGGCGCAGAACGGCGAGGCGGGCGGGGATCGCGGCGGCGGGCGGGCGGTTAGCTCAGCGGTAGAGCACTACGTTGACATCGTAGGGGTCACTGGTTCGATCCCAGTACCGCCCACCATAAGCAGGTTCCGCCGTTGCGGGATCAAGGGTTTAACCGGGGCGCAGACGCGCCGCGAGGAATAGGAGAGGACCATGAAGGTCAGAAACTCGCTTCGCTCGCTCAAGCAGCGTCACCGCGATTGTCGCGTCGTGCGCCGCAAGGGTCGGGTCTATGTGATCAACAAGACCCAGAAACGGTTCAAAGCACGCCAAGGCTGAGCCTTCGCCGTTTTGACCACGTTTTCGTGACTGCGACAAAGCCGCCCTCGAGGCGGCTTTTTCTCTGACAGGCGAGGTGCGGCCGCGTCAGCGCGCCATGGCCTTCGCAAGCACTTCGGCCAGGACCGACACCGCCAGTGTGCCGGGATCGCGCGCAGACGGGATCAGACCGACCGGGCCGCGCAGCCGCGCGCGGGCGCCGGCGGGCACGCCCATGGCCTCCAGCATCATCAGCCGCGCATCGCGCGCGCGCTGACTGCCCTGCGCGCCGATGTAAAATGCCTGCGTCTCTAGCGCGCCCTGCAGGACGGGCGGCTCCCAATCGTGATCGTGGAAGAATAGCACGATCGCTGTGCGCGCATCGGCGGCCAGATCCGGCGGAAAGGCCTGCTCTGTGAGCACCCGGGTGGTGCAGCCGGCCGTGGCGCCCTCGGCCAGAGTTTCCGGATCGGGCGACAGCAGCATGTTGGGATAGCCCGCCGATTGAACGAGAGCGGCAAAGGTGCTGGCCTCAGGACCCTTGCCGAAGACCAGAAACCGCAGGTCCGGCTCTGACTTTACCCGCAGAAGCTCGCCCTCGCGCCCTGTGTCCCCGGTCTCCACAAGTCGCATCGCGCCGCTGACGATCTCCACTTCCAGCGTGCAGGGGTGGCGCGCATCTCGGTTGGCCGCCAGTTGCGCCAGCACGGCGCGGTCGGGTTCGGGCAACAGCAGGATGTCGAGCCCGCCGCCGCAGGGCAGCTGGATATCGATGAAGGGCGAGCCGCGGCCATAGCGCAGCATGCGGGGGCGGCCTTCGTCACGCACGCGCATCGCATGCAAGGCGATGTCGTTTTCGATACAGCCCGAAGACAGGGTTCCGACGCGGGTGTCTTCGGCAAAGACCGTCATCGCCGCGCCGACCGGGCGATAGGATGGTCCCTCCGTGCCTGCAATCAGTGCCAGCACTGCGCCCTCCGGCGCGCCGAGATAGGCCAGAATCGGGTCCTGGGCCGGGTTCAGGGTCGTGTTGAGAAGCGTCATACCGCACCTTTTGACTGCCTGACGGATCGGCGGAACGAGCCTTACATGCCACGGCGTCGATGGCATCCCCTTTTCGCGCGGCGCGGGTCGCCGGGCTGTGGCGCCAAAGGCGCGGCAAGACCGTACCGGGTGGCGCATTCTTGACCCGCAAGGGCTTTTCTTCCAAAGGCTTGGGACGCGGGTGCCGGCACCCACATGACCGCCGGGACAGGGGCGCGCGGACAGGCAGCCGCCCCCTCGGGCGGGCCCATGCGGATCGTCCCTCCCGGAAAGCGCTTTGGGGAGGAACCGTGGCAAACCATCTTCACAGGGGCGACTTGCCCGATGACCTGAACCTGGGCCCGGTCGTCGCGATCGATTGCGAAACGATGGGTCTGCGTCCCGGGCGCGACCGCCTGTGCCTGGTTCAACTGTCGGCGGGTGACGGGGACGCCCACATGGTGCAGATCGCGCGCGGTCAGACGAGCGCGCCCAACCTGGCGCGACTGCTGCGCGACCCGAGCGTTCTGAAGCTTTTCCATTTCGGGCGGTTCGACATCGCAGCGATGCAGAATGCCTTCGGAGCGCTGGCATCCCCGGTCTACTGTACGAAGATCGCAAGCAAGCTGATCCGGACCTATACCGACCGGCACGGGCTCAAGGCCCTGCTGACGGAACTGCTCGATATCGACATCTCCAAGCACCAGCAGATGAGCGACTGGGGTGCAGAATCGCTTACCGACGCGCAACTGGACTACGCGGCGTCCGATGTCCTTTACCTGCACCGCCTGCGTGACCATCTGAATGCAAGACTGGAGCGCGAAGGCCGTATGCGGTTGGCGCAGTCCTGCTTCGACTTTTTGCCCACACGGGCGCTTCTCGACCTGGAGGGATGGCCGGAGACGGACATCTTTGATCATTGAAGGATATGCCCAGCAGCTTACTGGAGACCGGTCGCGCGGTCATCGCCACCGAAATCGACGCGCTCAAGGCGCTTGAGGCCGCGCTTGATTCGCGCTTTGAGGCTGCGGTCGAGCTGATCCTGGCCGCCAGCGGACGGGTGATCGTGTCCGGCATGGGCAAATCTGGTCACGTCGCGCGCAAGATCGCGGCAACCTTCGCCTCCACCGGCACGCCCGCGCAGTTCGTCCATCCGGCCGAGGCCAGCCATGGCGACCTTGGCATGCTTGTGCAGGGCGACGTCGTGATGATGCTGTCTAACTCGGGCGAGACGCCGGAGCTGTCGGACATGGTCGCCCATACACGCCGGTTCGGCATCCCGCTCATCGGGGTCGCCAGCCGGCCCGACAGCACGCTGCTGCGCCAGTCCGACGTCGCCCTGGTGCTGCCCCAGATGCCCGAGGCCTGCGGCACCGGCATCGTGCCAACCAGCTCCACCACCATGACGCTTGCTCTGGGCGATGCGCTGGCGGTGGCGCTCATGAAACATCGCGACTTCACGCCGGAGCTGTTCCGTCAGTTTCATCCCGGCGGCAAGCTCGGCGCGCGGCTCTCAACGGTCGCGGATCTGATGCATGGCGGTGAGGCGATGCCCATGGTGGGCATGGACACGGCAATGGGTCAGGCGCTGATCACCATGAGTCAGAAGGGGTTCGGCGTGCTTGGGGTCACCGCACAGGACGGTACGCTCGCCGGGATTGTCACCGATGGCGACCTGCGGCGGCATCTGAAAGGACTGCTCGACCGGAGCGCCGGCGATGTGATGACGAGCGGCCCAAAGACCATCGCCACCGATGCGCTGGCCGAAGAAGCGGTGCGGATCATGCAGGACAAGCAGATCACCTGCCTTTTCGCGGTGTCGCCCGATCGGCCCGACCATGCGGTCGGCCTGATCACGATCCATGACTGCCTGAGAGCCGGAGTCGTCTGATGCGATGGCGCTAGGCGACAACGCATATTCCCGGCTCATCTCGGCGGCGAAGGTCATCCTGCCGATCATTGCGCTCGGCATTCTGTCGCTGTTGTTCGTCGTGTCGCGGCCGGGCCGCGAGGGTGAGCCGCCGCGTTTTGTCGATCTGGACCTGGAAGAGCTGGCCAAGGACGAACATCTGGCGCGCCCGGATTATCGCAGCGTGACCGAGACGGGCAGCATTCTGCAGCTCGAGGCGGTCGAACTGCGCCCGGTGCCGGGTCAGGACTCGGCCTATTCCGGCACACAGCTCAGCGGCCAGATCGACCGTACCGACGGCGTCTCCTACACCATGACCAGCAACAGCGGCCGACTGGATGAGATCGCCGGCGTGGCGTGGATGACCGGGGACGTGCGCCTTCGGCGCGACGACGGGCACACGGCGATCTCCGAAGAAATCGAGATTGCGACGGATCTGAGCCTGTTGGTCTCGCCGGGTCCGGTGCACGCGTTCGGCCCGCTCGGCACGCTGGATGCCGACAGTATGGAGATGCGCGGCCAACCCGATCTCGGCAGCGGCGCTGTTACCGTTTTCACCGGCAACGTGCGGCTGCTATACGATCCCAAGAAGGACGATGGAGAGCCGAAATGACGATTGCATCTGCCTCTCCCGCCCTGATCGCGGCGGCGATCTGCCTGACGCTCGCGCAGGCCGCACCGGCGCAGTCGACCAATGTGCAGATCCAAAGCGTCGATGAGGAAAATCAGCAGGAGCCGGTGGAGGTGACGTCCAACCAGCTGACGGTCGATCAGAACGCCGGCTCTGCCTTATTCACGGGCGATGTGGTTGTGGTGCAAGGCGAAATCCGGATCAATGCGCCAGAAATGATTGTGCAATACATTATGCTGCCCGATGGTAGTGTCGGTACCGAGGTCGACACGATCACGGCGACCGGCGGGGTTTTGATGGTGACACCGAGTGAAGAGGCCGAAGCCGACAAGGCCGTCTATACCCTGGCACGCGACGAGGTCGTGATGACCGGCAATGTGCTGCTGACCCAGGGGCCCAACACGATCAACGGCACGCGCATGGTCTGGGATGTCACGACGGGCGCCGGTCAGATGGAGGGCCGCGTGCGCACGATCCTGCAGCCCGGCAGCGAACAGCAATGAACACCCATCTGACCGTAGCCGACGGCAGCGGCGGGCTGGAAGTGCGCGGGCTGCGCAAGTTCTACTCCAAGAAACCGGTGATCCGCGACGTGTCGCTCTCGCTGCAGCGTGGCGAGGTGGTGGCGCTTCTGGGTCCGAACGGCTCGGGCAAGACCACGTGCTTTTACGCCATAGCGGGGCTGGTTGCAGCCGATGGCGGCGAAGTCATTCTGGACGGGCGCAATGTCAGCGATCTGCCGATGTACCGCCGCGCCAAGCTGGGCATCGGCTATCTGCCGCAGGAAAACAGCATCTTCCGCGGCATGAATGTCGAGGACAACATCCTGTCGATCCTCGAAATCTCGGAACCCGACCCCCAGACCCGGCGGATGCGGTTGGAAGCATTGCTGAACGAATTCTCCATCAGCCATCTGCGCGAGGCACGGGCCGTTTCGCTGTCGGGCGGCGAGCGCCGGCGGGTGGAGATCGCGCGCTGCCTGGCCGCGGCGCCGCGCTACATTCTTATGGATGAACCCTTTGCCGGGGTCGATCCGATCGCTGTGGGTGACATCCGGACCCTGGTGCGGGAACTCAAGAGCCGGGGAATCGGTGTTCTCATAACCGACCATAATGTGCGCGAAACGCTCAAGATCGTTGATCGCGCCTATATCCTGCATGACGGCATGGTCCTCATGGACGGCACCGCCGAAGACGTCATCGCCAACGAGAATGTCCGCCAAGTCTATCTGGGCCAAAGCTTCCGGATCGATTGACGTTGCGGAGCGGTGGCGGGACGTTGCTCTTTTGACTCGCGCAGGAGTTGACAAGACTCACCCCCGCGGCGTTTCCTGAACTCCATGATTTGCGCCTGTACCCGTTTGCGTCACGTTTTCCGTCTCGATCCGTCTTGCACCGAGGCGGAAAAACAGGGTAGCGGTGCACTCCCACAGATGTGGCCCTAGGGCGGAACACGTCCCAGCGGCATGCCGCCTGCGAGATCGTGGCCCTAAAGCGGAGGACGTGCCATGCAGTATCAGATCACCGGAAAGCATATGGATGTCGGGGAGGCCCTTCGGACCTATGTGACCGATGCGATGCAGGCGGTGGTGGAAAAGTACGCTCAGCGTCCGACCGACGCGAACGTGGTTTTTTCCAAGCGCGGACATGAATTTCGCTGCGAAGCGACGCTGCACCTGTCGACCGGACTGACGGCTCAGGCCCATGCCGCCGAACACGAGGTGTACGGCGCGTTCGACCAGTGCTGCGAAAAGATGGAAAAGCAGCTGCGGCGATACAAGCGACGGTTGAAGGATCATCATCGGGATCGCGCGCAGCCGGTTGAAGCAGAGGGTGCCGCCTATTACGTAATGGCAGCTGATGGCGATGGGGCGGCGGACGAACCGCAGACGCTCGAACCGATGATCATCGCCGAAATGGAAACCAGGATCCCGTCCATTTCCGTTGGAGAGGCGGTGATGCAGATGGAACTGAAGGGCGCCCCGATTCTCGTGTTTCGGAACGAAACATCCAGTGGCGTTAACGTCGTCTACCGACGTGATGATGGAAATATCGGCTGGATCGATCCCGGCGGCACCCGTTGAAGCGTTACGAAGAGAGAGTTGTTATGGAACTCGCGTCTTTATTGAAGCCCGAGGCCGTCCGCGTCATTGGACGTATGACAAGCAAGAAACGTCTGCTGCAGGAGCTCGGGGAAACCGCCGCCGCCTGCTACGGGCTGTGCCCCAAGGATGCCATTGACGCCCTGCAGGATCGCGAGGGCATCGGCCCGACCGGAGTTGGTGGTGGCGTGGCCCTGCCCCATGCCCGGATCAAGGGACTGGATCATGTTGCCGGCGTATTCCTGCGGCTGGAAAAGCCCATCGATTTCGAGGCGGTCGACCGTCAGCCCGTGGATCTCGTGTTCGGGCTCTTTGCGCCGGAGGACGAGGGCGTCGGCCACCTCAAGGCACTTGCGGTCGTGTCTCGCGCTATGCGGGATGCGGCGGTATGCGCTAAGCTGCGCGCCAATGACATGCCTATGACGCTGCACGCGCTGCTGACAGACACCCAGATCACCAAAGCCGCCTGACGGCACCGGGATCGGGTCACGAAAAAGCGCCGGTGCGTAACGCCCGGCGCTTTTTGCTGTTCTGATATAAGCCGCAGGAATGCGGCAGAAGCTTTTACTCCGCCGCGTCCCGCATCCGAATGAAGTCATCCAGGAAGGTCGCGAACTCATCGCGCAGATCGTCCCGCGCGAGCCCGAACGCCACCGTCGCCTGCAGGTATCCCGCCTTGGAGCTACAGTCGAACCGCTGCCCGCGGAAGCGATAGCCGAACACGCCGTCCCCGTTCGAGATCTCGGCGTCGATCGCGTCGGTCAGCTGGATCTCGCCGCCGGCGCCGATCTTCATGCTGTTGAGGTTCTCGAGCACGTTGGGCGACAGGATGTAGCGCCCGATAACGGCGAGGTTGGACGGGGCCTGGTCTGCGGGCGGTTTCTCGACCATCGCCTTGACGCTGACGATGGAGCTGTGGTCCTCGCCGATATCCAGAACGCCGTAGGAGGAGGTTTTCTCGTAAGGTACTTCCATGGCCGCGACCATGCAGCCACCGGTCTGCTCGTAGGCATCGACCATCTGCTCCAGGCAGGGCACGTCGCCGGTGATCACGTCGTCGGGCAACAGCACGGCGAACGGTTCGTCGCCGATCAGACGGCGGGCGCACCAGACCGCATGGCCAAGCCCGAGCGCTTCGCGCTGGCGGACATAGGCAATCGCGCCGCTGTCCATGTCGCTCTTGCGCAGCGCCTCCAGCAGCTTGGTCTTTCCCTTGCTTTCCAGCGCGGCTTCGAGAACCGGCGCGCCGTCGAAATAGTCTTCAAGTGCGGATTTCCCGCGGGATGTAACGAAGATAAACTCTTCGATGCCCGCCGCGCGCGCCTCGTCGATCGCGTACTGGATCAGGGGCTGATCGACCAATGTCATAATTTCTTTGGGGATCGACTTGGTCGCGGGAAGAAATCTCGTTCCCATACCAGCAACGGGGAAAACAGCCTTGGTAACTTTACGTGACATGTCGCTCTCTAAACTTTGCTTACTCAGACTCGGGTCAGTGATCGCAGCTCTGGCCGGTAACGATGACCAACGTGCACTGTGGAACGCATTTCCTCTGAAGCTTACACCGTAGATCCGGGCTTGTCAGCCAAGCTGTGCCAAACAGCCCGTGGAAGGCCTTGCGTTCGGTCAATTTCCGCCGTGGTTTCCGGTTTTATCATCGGTCCGTGCTGCTTTAGGTGCCGATCTCGGCCAAACCTTCCTCGACGCGTACAACGTCCTCGGGATTGTTAAGTTCCCAGAACTTCCGGCCGCGCCCCGCCACAGCGACACACAGAATGCGGTGGCCGTTTTCGAGGAAGCGCAACTGTTCCAACCCTTCAAGCCGTTCCAGAGGTCCGGTCTTCAGCGCGGGGTAGAGGGTCAGCGCCCGCGGACGGTAGGCATAGACACCGACATGGTGCCAGACCGGGGTCAGCGCATCCGGCTCGTAGCTCTCGGCAGTGAAGGGTATCACCTCCTTGGAGAAATAGAGCGCGCGCCAGTGGCGGTCGAACACCGCCGTGGTCCCGCCGACGCGACCGTGGCGCCGGTCCTCGCGAAACGCCGCCAGGGCCGTCCCGTCGCACGGCAGGACCGGGGTCGCGACTTCGATCTCGGGCTCCGCGCGCAAGCGGGTCACCAGATCCTCGACGAACCAGGGCGGAGTCAGCGGCGCGTCGCCTTGCAGATTGACGACGATGTCAGGCGTCTCGTCCAGCCCTGCGATCGCGGCGGCGCACCGCGCGGTGCCGTTCTCACAGGACGTGGGCGTCATCACGACCTCGCCGCCAAAGCCCGCGACCGCCTCTGCAATGCGGTCGTCGTCGGTCGCGACGACCACCCGGTCCACCCCGCGTACCGCCATCGCCGCGTCCCAGCTGCGCTGGATCAGCGGTTTCGACAGGCCGTCGGGTCCGGTCAGCGGCACCAGCGGCTTGCCGGGATAGCGGCTGGACGCGTAGCGCGCCGGGATGACGATCAGAACGGAAATGTCGCTGTCCTCCGCCTAGGCCGCCGCGCCGGGCTCTGCCGGGGCGAGATGCACGCCCGGGGCATAGGCAATGAAGAACGGATTCTCGTAGCCCGGCTTGCCGTAGGTGAGCGGCTCGTGACTGTCGAAGCGCACCACCGCACCGCCGGCCCCGGCGAGCACGGCATGTCCAGCGGCAGTGTCCCATTCCATTGTCCGCCCGAGCCTTGGGTAGATGTCGGCCTCGCCGGCCGCAACGAGGCAAAACTTGAGCGAGGAGCCCGCGCTCTTCATGTCCTCGACGGAGTAGCGGCCGATATAGGTGTCGGTGGCTGCATCGCGGTGGGATTTCGACGCCACCACCATCAATGCGCCGTTGTCCGGTTGCGACACACTCAGCGGTGTCAGGGCCCCAGCGGGTGCGCCGGCCTCGTGCGGTCCCGCCTCTTCGACCGTGCTGCCATCGGCGCGGGTGTAAAAGAGCCGGCCCTTTGCGGGTGCGTAGACGATGCCGCGGATCGGGTGGCCATTTTCGACATAGGCGATGTTCACGGTGAACTCGCCGCGCCGCTTGATGAATTCCTTTGTCCCGTCCAGCGGATCGACGATCAGAAAGGACGCCGCGGTTTTGTCATGCGTGCCCGCCTGTTCCTCTGTCACGACGAGCACATCTGGAAAGGCCTCAGTCAGCGCCGCGAGGATCAGCGCGTCCGCGCGCTGGTCCGCCGCGGTGACCGGGCTGTCGTCGCCCTTGGTCTGAACCTCGAAATCGTCCGTTCCATAGACGTCCATGATTTCGTCGCCTGCGCGCAGCGCCGCGTCGCGCATGATCTCGCTTAGTTTCTCAAAATCCACCGGGGTGTCCTCGTCACTTGCACAACCGCCGCATGATAAGACCCGATCGCCGAGTCAGATCAACCGCCCAAAAGCGCGCGACCGAACGTTTCACGGCCGGTTGGTGCCGTGGGACACGCCCGGACAGGCCATTCGAGCCGCCGGGCGTTCAGGTCACCACCCGCAACGTGAGGTTCAGCCGCCCACCCTGGCTGAGCAGCGCGGAGCTGCCAAAACGGATACGGTCCACACCGTGATACGCCAGACGGGCACGCCCCTGCAGAACGACCACATCGCCCGAGTGCAGCCAGCAGGACCGGGTCGGTGCGGGGCGGTCGGTGCCGCCGACACGAAAGAGCCCATCGTCGCCCAACGACACTGACAGCACGGGTTGGTCCATGTCGGCCTCGTCGCGATCCTGGTGCAGGCCCATCCGGGCGCCCTGCCCGTAGAAGTTGACGAGGCAGCATTCCGGCCGGCGCGCGCCGGGCAGCAATCCGGTCCAAAGTGCGATGAGGCTGTCGGGAATCGGTGGCCAGGCGCCTCCCGACGGGTGGCGCGGCTCGTAGCGATAGCCACGCCGGTCCGAGATCCAGCCGAAATCGCCCGCCGCCGTCATCCGAACCGACATCGGCTGCCCCCGCTGGGTCACCGGCTGAAAAAATGGTGCGGCCGCAACGACAGCCCGGATCTCGGTCACCAGCGCGCGTTGGGCCTCCGCATCCAATGCCCTCGCATAAATTCGCGCGCCGTTGAGGTCGGAGACGGCTTTGGAAGGGTCGATCGATAGCATTCTGAGAAACCTTGACTTGAAGAACGTCAGCATTCATGCCGTTGGCTCGGCGTCGCGCGGTTGCAGGCTTTCAGCGCCACTCTTATATACCCCCGCAGACAAGGGCGGCGTGTGCCGCCTGAGACCGGGATCGGGGATTGGTGCCACTCTTGGGTCATCCCTGAACATCGCCAGAAGGATCATTACACATGTCGAAAGTCATCGGTATCGACCTCGGAACCACAAACTCCTGCGTTGCCATCATGGATGGGTCGCAGGCCAGGGTCATCGAAAACTCCGAAGGGGCGCGGACGACCCCCTCCATCGTTGCATTCACGGACAATGAACGTCTCGTCGGCCAGCCCGCCAAGCGCCAGGCCGTGACCAACCCCGAAAACACCGTCTATGCCGTCAAACGCCTGATCGGCCGTCGCACCGACGACCCGGCCGTGACCAAGGACCAGGATATCGTTCCCTACAAGATCGTGGACGGCGGCAATGGCGACGCGTGGGTCGAGGCCCGTGGCGAGAAATACTCGCCCTCCCAGATTTCCGCCTTCATCCTGCAGAAGATGAAGGAAACCGCCGAGAGCTATCTTGGCGACCAGGTCACCCAGGCGGTGATCACCGTTCCGGCCTATTTCAACGACGCCCAGCGTCAGGCCACCAAGGACGCCGGCAAGATCGCCGGTCTCGAGGTGCTGCGCATCATCAACGAGCCGACCGCGGCTGCGTTGGCATACGGGCTCGACAAGAAAGACAGCAAGACCATCGCGGTCTACGACCTCGGCGGCGGCACGTTCGACGTGACCATCCTTGAGATCGATGACGGCCTCTTTGAGGTCAAATCGACCAACGGCGACACGTTCCTCGGCGGCGAAGACTTCGACATGAAGATCGTCAACTACCTCGCCGACGAGTTCAAAAAGGAAAACGGCGTCGACCTGACCAAGGACAAGATGGCGCTGCAGCGGCTGAAGGAAGCTGCCGAAAAGGCCAAGATCGAGCTGTCCTCGACCACACAGACCGAGATCAACCAGCCGTTCATATCGATGGATCCCAATGGCGGTCAGCCGCTGCACATGGTCATGAAGCTGACCCGCGCCAAGCTGGAAAGCCTGGTGAGCGATCTGATCAAGAAATCGATGAAACCCTGCCAGGCCGCGCTGAAGGATGCCGGCATGTCGACCTCCGATATTGATGAGGTCGTTCTGGTCGGCGGCATGACGCGGATGCCGCGGGTCGTCGAGGAAGTGACCAAGTTCTTCGGCAAGGAGCCCCACAAGGGTGTGAACCCCGATGAGGTCGTCGCCATGGGCGCCGCGATCCAGGCCGGCGTTCTGCAGGGTGACGTCAAGGATGTGGTCCTGCTCGACGTCACACCATTGTCGCTCGGCATCGAGACGCTGGGCGGGGTCTTCACCCGCCTGATCGACCGGAACACGACGATCCCGACCAAGAAGAGCCAGATCTTCTCGACCGCCGAGGACAACCAGAACGCGGTGACGATCCGCGTCTTCCAGGGTGAGCGCGAGATGGCCGCCGACAACAAGATGCTCGGCCAGTTCAACCTTGAGGAAATCCCGCCCTCGCCCCGCGGCATGCCGCAGATCGAGGTGACATTCGACATCAACGCCGATGGCATCGTCGCCGTGGGTGCCAAGGACAAGGGTACCGGCAAGGAACAGAAGATCACCATCCAGGCTTCGGGCGGTCTGTCGGATGACGAGATCGACCAGATGGTGCGCGACGCCGAGGCCAATGCCGAGGCAGACAAGGACCGCAAGGAGCTTGTCGAGGCGCGCAACCAGGCCGAAAGCCTCATCCACTCGACCAAGAAGTCGATGGAAGAGCATGCCGACAAGGTCGACCCGACCACGATCGAGGCGATCGAACTGGCCATCGGCGCTCTGGAGGAAAACCTCGAGACCGAGGATGCAGGCAAGATCAAGTCCGGCATCCAGAATGTCACTGAGGCCGCAATGAAGCTCGGCGAGGCGATTTACAAGTCGCAGCAGGAAGAGACTGGCGGCAGCGACGGCCCCGGTGATGAGGATGGCGAGCCGCGCGCGGCCGACGAAGACATCGTCGATGCCGATTTCGAGGATCTCGACGACAACAAGCGCGCGTCCTAAGCGCCCATGACTGCCGCGCAGCCGGTCCGGTGCCGTCCGGGCCGGCTGTCGCGTTTTCGAAGAGGGTATCCCGCCGATGGCGAAACGTGATTATTACGATGTTCTAGGGGTGTCCAAGGGCGCTTCGGCCGAGGAGCTCAAGAAGGCCTACCGCAAGAAGGCCATGGAACTGCACCCCGACCGAAATGCCGACAATCCGCAAGCCGAGGCGCACTTCAAAGAGGCCAACGAGGCCTATGAAGTTCTCAAGGACGCCGACAAGAAGGCCGCCTATGACCGGTTCGGGCATGCCGCGTTCGAGGGTGGCATGGGCGGCGGAGGACAGCGCCCCGGCGGGCCCGGCGCGCAAGGCGATTTCGCCTCTGCCTTCTCGGACGTGTTCGACGATCTCTTCGGCGATTTCATGGGCGGCGGCGGGCGCGGCGGCGGACGCCAGCGCGCGGCCCGCGGCGCCGACCTGCGCTACAACCTCAAGATCACACTCGAAGAGGCCTGGTCCGGCCTGCAAAAGACAATCACCGTACCGGCGGCTGTGCCCTGCACGGCCTGTAGCGGCACCGGGGCCGAGGGCGGCGCAGAACCCGTGACCTGCCCGACCTGCTCGGGCATGGGCAAGGTGCGCGCGCAGCAGGGTTTTTTCACGGTCGAACGTTCCTGCCCGACCTGCTCGGGGCTCGGACAGATCATCAAGAACCCCTGCACGACTTGCTCCGGCGCGGGCCGTGTCCAGAAGGATCGCGCCCTGTCGGTCAATATCCCCGCCGGGGTCGAAACAGGCACCCGGATTCGCCTGGCCGGTGAAGGCGAAGCCGGCATGCGCGGCGGCCCGACCGGAGATCTCTATATCTTCATCGAAGTGGCCGAGCACAGCCTCTTCCAGCGCGACGGTACGAACCTCTTTTGCCGCGTGCCGGTCTCGATGTCCGCCGCAGCGCTCGGCGGCGAGGTCGAGGTGCCCTCGATCGATGGCGGACGCAGCCGGGTAAAAATCCCGTCGGGCAGCCAGTCGGGCCGCCAGATGCGCTTGCGTAGCAAAGGCATGCCCGCCCTCCGCGGCGGTACCAGCGGTGACATGTTCATCGAACTGGCGGTCGAGACCCCGGTGAACCTGACGAGCCGCCAGAAAGAGCTGCTGCGCGAGTTCGCCGAGCTCTCCGAAGACAACCACCCCGAAAGCGAGAATTTCTTCTCCAAGGTGAAGGGGTTCTGGGACAGTATGAAGAGCGGATAACTCGCCTTTAAGTCGATCTTTAGCTTTCGCGGGAAGGGTCGCTCCATGGCCGATCCTCGCGAATTCAGAGAACCGATGCTTCCCCTTTTCGAGGGGCAGGAACTGGTTCTGACGGACTCCAAGGCGCGCACGCTGCCATCCTACCTCAAGGACCACCGCAAACGCCTGCGCGACCGCTTTCTCGACGGCGGCGCAAACGCGATGCCGGACTACGAGTTGTTGGAACTGCTCCTCTTCCAGGCGATCCCGCGCTGCGATGTGAAACCGGTGGCGCGCCGGTTGCTGGAAACCTTCGGCGACTTCGCCCGAGTGCTGTCGGCGCCGCGGGACCGGTTGCTGAAGGTGCGCGGTGTCGGCGCGGCCGTGGTGCTGGAGCTCAAGATCATCGAGGCGGCGACCCACCGAATGGCGCGGTCCAAGGTCATGCAGCGGCAGGTGATCAGCAGTTGGGACGCGGTGCTCGACTATTGCCACACGACGATGGCGCATCTGGAGACCGAGCAGTTTCGCGTGCTTTATCTCGACCGCAAGAATGTGCTGATCGCCGACGAGGAGCAGGCGCAGGGCACGGTCGATCACGTGCCGGTCTATCCGCGCGAAGTGATCAAGCGGGCGCTGGAGCTCAATGCCTCGGCCCTTATCCTGGTGCACAACCATCCATCGGGCGATCCCACGCCGTCGGAGGCCGATATCGAGATGACCGCGAAGATCCAGGCCGCGGCAGAACATCTCGGACTCTCGCTGCACGACCATCTGATCATCGGCAAGTCGACGGAGCTGAGCTTTCGCAGCGCGGGGTATCTGTGATCTAGGGCGCGGCGGTGCTCGGAAGCGGCAGCCGTACGACCCCCTCTGAAAGAGCGCACCCAGGCAGGGTCAGGGCAAGACGGCCGCGATCTGCGGAGGTCAGGAGCGCTGCGCGGATCGGCGCGTCGGCGCAGGGATGTCCCCCGATGCTGATATCGGCAAAGACCGGCGCCGGCGCATCAGAATCCAGCACCACGATTTCGGCCCGGCGGGCCTGATCCCCAAACGGAAAACCCAGGCTCAACCGGTGAGCAGCGCGTCCTCCCTGCGGCAGACCAAGGTTCAGATCCGCATCGCCAGACCAGATCAGCGCGACATAGCCAGGTGCTGGACCGGGCATTGCCGGCAAGGCCGCAAAAAGCACTGCATCCCCGATCTGCGCGGCCGCTTCAGGCACCGCCGCGATCCGTGGAAGGCGCAGATCGACATGGCCTTCGTGAGACGTTTCTTCGGTCAGAACGAACGGCCCGTAGGCTATATCGACCCGTGCATAGGGCTCGCAGGGCGCAGAAACTCGAAGATCGACCAGACCGTCGCTGGCCGCGGCCAGCCTGAGCTCCCGCGCGCAGCCGTTGCCTTGGGCCTGCGCCGCGCCAGGCGCGCCGATCCCCGCGAGAAGGGCCAGCGCGACGACCGCGCCCGCCGCCTGTGCGGTCAGACCAGCCGGCCGTGGCAATGCTTGAACTTCTTGCCAGACCCGCAGGGACAGGGATCGTTCCGGCCCGGGTTGCCCCAGGTCGTGGGATCGTCTTCGACAAAGCCCTCTGCCACAGCGCTCTCCGGCACTTCCGCGCCCGCCCCGACGGGCGCCGGCTGGGCCGCTTTGGGCGCGGACGCAGGTGCAGATGCGGCGGCCGCCAGTTGCTGCTGTGCCACGAGCTGGCGCACCATCTCATCCTGTTCTTCCTTGCTGAGCGGCCGGATGCGCGAGAGTTTCTCGGTTACTTCGGACCGCAACCCGTCAAGCAGCCCCTCGAAAAGCTGGAAGCTTTCGTTCTTGTATTCGTTCAGCGGATCGCGCTGCGCGTAACCGCGGAACCCGATGACCGAGCGCAGATGTTCAAGCCGCAGCAAGTGGTCCCGCCATTTCGCGTCGATCGTTTGCAATAGCAGCTGCTTTTCGATGTTGCGCATGTTCTCGGGGCCGAAATCCACGGCCTTCTTGGCCATGAACTCGTCGGCTTCCTTGTAGAGCCGCTCGCGGATGTCGTCGTCATCGACGCCCTCTTCCTCCGCCCAGGCAATGATCGGCAGATCAAGGCCCAACTGCTCCAGCACCGCCGCATAGAGACCTTCGGTGTTCCACTGATCGGCATAGGTGTTCTTGGGCATGTATTCGTCGATCAGGTCGTCGACGACCTGCTGGCGCATGTCGCGGACGATGTCCGAGACGTCTTCGGCCTCCATGATCTCCATGCGCTGGCCAAAGATGACCTTGCGCTGGTCGTTCATGACATCGTCGAATTTCAGCAGCTGCTTGCGGATGTCGAAATTGCGTCCCTCGACCTTTGCCTGGGCCTTTTCCAGCGACTTGTTCACCCAGGGGTGCACAATCGCCTCGCCCTCCTTCATGCCGAGCTTGCCCAGCATCTTGTCCAGCCGGTCAGAGCCGAAGATCCGCATCAGGTCGTCTTCGAGCGACAGGAAGAACGACGAGCGCCCCGGGTCGCCCTGGCGGCCCGACCGGCCACGCAACTGGTTGTCGATCCGGCGGCTTTCGTGGCGTTCGGTGGCCAGAACGTAAAGCCCGCCAGCCTCCAGCACCTTCTGCTTATCCGCGGCATGCTCTGCTTCGATCTTCGCGCGCAGCTCGTCGGGGTGGGCCTCGGGATCCGCGGCCAGCGCTTCGAGCACCTTCATCTCGACATTGCCGCCAAGCTGAATGTCGGTACCACGCCCGGCCATGTTGGTGGCGATGGTCACCGCTCCGGGCTTGCCAGCATCGGCGACGATCTGGGCCTCTTTCTCATGCTGGCGGGCGTTCAGCACATTATGCGGAATCCCGGTCTTCTTCAGCATCTCCGCGAGGGATTCGGACTTTTCGATCGAGGTCGTGCCCACCAGTACCGGCTGGCCACGCTTGTTGGCATCGCCGATCTGCTCGACGATGGCTTCGAACTTTTCGCGCGCGGTGCGGTAGACCTGATCGTGTTCGTCCTCGCGCGCGACCGGCTTGTTGGTTGGGATCTCGACCACACCAAGCCCGTAGATCTCGGCGAATTCCTCGGCCTCGGTGGCCGCGGTACCGGTCATACCGCTGAGCTTGTTGTAGAGCCGGAAGTAGTTCTGGAAGGTTACACTGGCGAGGGTGACGTTTTCGGGCTGGATGGCCACGCCTTCTTTGGCCTCAATGGCCTGGTGCAGACCGTCCGACAGGCGCCGCCCGGCCATCATCCGGCCGGTGAACTCGTCGATCAAAACGATCTGGTTGTCGCGGACAATGTAGTCCTTGTCCTTCTGGAAAAGCTTGTGCGCGCGCAGGGCCTGGGTGACATGGTGCACTAGGGTCGTGCTTTCTGGATCATAGAGCGACTGGCCCTCGGGCAACAGACCCGCCGCTGCCAGGCGTTGTTCGACCAGTTCGTTGCCCTCGTCGGTAAAGGTGACGTTGCGGGTTTTTTCGTCGATCTCGTAGGTGTCTTCGGCCAGATCGGGAATGAAGAGGTCCACGGCCTTGTAGAGCTCACTGCGGTCCTGCGACGGGCCAGAGATGATCAGCGGTGTCCGTGCCTCGTCGATCAGGATGCTGTCGACCTCGTCGACGATTGCGTAATTGTGCGACCGTTGCATCATCTGGTCGAGTTCGGATTTCATGTTGTCGCGCAGATAGTCGAACCCGAGCTCGTTGTTGGTGGCATAGGTGATATCGGCGGCGTAGGCGGTACGCTTTTCCTCTTCGGGCTGCTGGGGGTAGACGACCCCGCAGGTCATGCCGAGCGCGCCATAGACCTTGCCCATCCATTCGCTGTCCCGCCGCGCGAGATAGTCGTTGACGGTGACGATATGGACGCCCTCGCCGGTCAGCGCGTTGAGATAGGCGGGGAAGGTCGCAACGAGTGTCTTGCCCTCGCCGGTCTTCATCTCGGCGATGTTGCCCCGATGCAGGAAGATCCCGCCGACCAGCTGCATGTCGAAGGCCCGCAGGCCCAGCGCGCGCCGGGCGGCCTCACGGCAATTGGCGAAGGCTTCGGGCAGCAGGTCGTCCAGCGCCTCGCCGCCTTTCGCGCGCGTCTGAAGCTCGACCGTCTTGGCCTTGATGCCTTCATCGTCCAGCGCCTGGAGCTCATCCTCCAGCGCGTTGATCTTCTGCACCAACCCGCGCACCGACTTGACCTTGCGGTCGTTTGCCGTGCCGAAAACTTTCTTTGTCAGCGATCCTAGGCCCAGCACTCTCAAACTCCGCGTGAAGACGTCTCGGTCGCCGTGGGGTGCGCCTTGCTCCTCCCCGTACTGCCCCATAAAAGGACGGCGGGAGGGCCCGATCCCGCGACATGCGCGATGTAAGCGGCAGCCTTCCGAGTGTCAACGTCACCCAGCCCCCGGGCGCACTGCGCCGCACATAATGAGGAGACCTCCATGCCCATTTCCTTCCGCCCCGTGATCGCCACGGTTATCGCGTGTGGGCTCGCTCTGCCCGCGATGGCACAGGAGCAGGTCACCGCGGACACCGTGCTGGCGACCGTTGGCGATGAAGAGATCACGGCAGGTCATCTCTTCGCGCTCCGCACCCAGTTGCCGCAGGAGTATCAGGGACTTCCGGACGCGCAGCTCTATTCCGGACTGCTCCAGCAGCTGGTCCAGCAATCCGCGCTCGCAGCCCAGCTCGAAGAGCCATCCACCGCGGTGGAACGGATCCTGGAAAACGAACGGCGCGCGCTCTTTGCCTCGGCCGTCATCGGCGAGGTAACCGAAACCGCCGTTACCGACGAAGCGCTGCAGGCCACTTACGACGAACTCTACGCCCAGGCCGAACCGTCGCCGGAATACAACGCTTCCCACATCCTGGTGGAAAGCCAGGAGGCCGCGGCGGAGATCAAGACCCTGCTCGACGAGGGCGGCGATTTCGCGGAATTGGCACAAGCCCGCTCAACCGGACCGTCCGGTCCGAACGGCGGCGAACTGGGCTGGTTTGGCCCCGGCATGATGGTGCCGCCGTTCGAGGAGGCCGTCGTGGCGCTGGTGCCCGGGCAGGTGTCCGAGCCGGTGCAGACCCAGTTCGGCTGGCATGTGATCAAGCTTAATGACAGCCGCATGCAGGACGCCCCGGCTCTCGACCAGGTGCGCGGTGAACTGATCGAAAAGATCCAGACCGACGCGGTGGAAGCTCAAATCGAAGCCGCCATGGCCGCCCTGCCCGTCACTCAGAAGGCCCTGGAAGAGATCGACCCGTCCTTCCTGAGCAATCCCGCGCTGCTCGACGAGTGACCCGGTGAACCGCCAGCTCCGCCAACTGCGCCGCCAGCAAAGCGCGCGTGTCGCCTCTGCACGCGCGGCGCGGGCGGCGGGCGGCACGCCACTATCCCCACTCGCACCGGCCGGCGGATTTCCCGACATGCCCCCCGTGGCCGGCGTGCGGCTCGCCGCGGCGGCGGCCGGTGTGCGCTATGCCGGGCGCGACGATGTCATGCTGGCGACACTCGCCCCGGGCAGTGTGCTGGCGGGCGTGACCACGCGCTCGGCGACCCGGGCGGCTTCCGTGCTGGACATCGAGGCCAAGCTGGCCGACCCGGGCTCTGCGGATCGCGGCGCGGCCTTCATCGTCAATGCCGGCAACGCCAACGCCTTCACCGGCACGAACGGGCACGACGCCGTGGTCGCGGTGACCCGAGCCGTTGCAAGCGCAACGAACGTGCCGGTAAGCCGGGTGCTCTCCTGCTCCACCGGTGTGATTGGCGAGCGGCTGCCCGACGACAGAATCACCGCTGCCCTCGACGGGCTTGTCGCAGAGCTGGACCCGCATGCCTGGCAGGCCGCGGCGGGTGCGATCATGACCACTGACACCTTCGCCAAGGGCGCATGGCGGCAAGTGCAAACGGACACCGGCCCCGTGACCCTGGCCGGGTTCGCCAAGGGCTCCGGCATGATTGCGCCTGACATGGCGACGATGTTGGTGTTCCTTTTCACCGATGCCCGTCTGTCGCAGGGCCTGCTGCAGCGTCTGGTCTCCGACGCGGTGACGCGGACCTTCAACTGCATCACCGTGGACAGCGATACCTCGACCTCAGACACGCTCCTGATGGCCGCGACGGGCCAGGCCGGGCCGGAACTGGACCGCGATGCCGACACCTGCGCAGGGTTCACCGCTGCGCTGGAGGCGCTCATGGCGGACCTTGCACAACAGGTCGTGCGTGACGGCGAGGGCGCGACCAAATTCATCACCATCGAGGTGTGTGGTGCCGCAGACGACGCCGATGCGCGACGCGTGGCGCTCGCAACGGCGAACTCCCCGTTGGTCAAAACCGCCATCGCCGGCGAAGACCCCAACTGGGGTCGTGTTGTGATGGCCGTCGGCAAGTCCGGCGCCCGGGCCGACCGCGACCGCCTGTCGATCCGTTTCGGCGAGATCGAGGTCGCGCGCGAGGGCTGGGTGTCGCCGGACTACCGCGAAGCCCTGGGCGCGGCATATATGCGCCGCCAGGAGATCGAGATCGGCATCGACCTGGGCCTCGGCGGCGAAGGCACCGCCCGCGTGTGGACCTGCGATCTGACCCACGGCTATATCAGCATCAACGCGGACTACCGGTCGTGACGCTTGTGCTCGTGTCCGCAGTGGCGCTTGTCGACGCCGATGGCCGTGTGCTTCTGAGCCAGCGGCCGGAAGGCAAGTCCATGGCTGGTCTGTGGGAGTTTCCGGGCGGCAAGGTCGAACCCGGAGAGACACCCGAGGTCGCCCTGATCCGCGAACTGCAGGAAGAACTGGGTATCAGCACATGGGACTCCTGCCTGGCGCCACTCAGCTTCGCGAGCCACAATTACGACAGCTTCCACCTGCTCATGCCGCTTTTCGTGTGCCGGAAATGGCAGGGCATCCCCAGCCCGCGCGAGGGCCAGACACTGGCATGGGCGCTTCCGAAGCAACTCGGTGACTACGCCATGCCGCCCGCTGACCTGCCCCTGCTGCCCGCGTTGCGCGAACTGCTTTAGCCACGGACCCGCGAAAAAACGCCATGGTCGAACCGCGACTTTGGTCGCAAATGCATAGAATTTCTATGTGAACTGCTCAAAATTACAGCGAAAATTCACGCTAGTTGATGCTTTTGTTGGTGTAATATGAACTTTTATTAACTATATTAACGGTACGTTGATCTCACTGTTGGGGAGGAGATGAACATGCTGAAGACCATCTCACTGGGAAGTTGTATCTCAGTACAAGGCACGTTTATCCACGCGCTTGAAAACGGCAAGATTGCCGTGCGCGTCGGCAAACGGGTTTTCGAGGGGTTTCCGGTTGTTCGCAGCACTGCGTAGCAACTTTACACTTCTGAATAAGATAAGCCGCGCGCCCCAGGCACGCGGCTTTTCCTTTTCTGCGGGTCAGTGATGTCCACCCGAATTCGAGTTTCGCCATCCGTGGGCGGCCCTCGCCTGCTCAGGCGAGGGAGCGTTCGACCTCTTCGCGCTCGAAGATCTCGATGACATCGCCTTCGCGGATGTCGTCATAGGATTCAAAGGCCATGCCGCATTCCTGACCGGACTGCACCTCGGGCACTTCGTCCTTGAAGCGCTTGAGCGTCTTAAGCGTGCCTTCGTGGATCACCACGTTGTCACGCAACAAGCGAACCCCTGCAGAGCGACGAGCCACCCCTTCGGTCACCAGACAGCCGGCAACCTTGCCGATGCCGGAGACCTTGAAGACCTGCTTGATCTCGGCATAGCCGATAAACTTCTCGCGCACCTCGGCACTCAGCAGGCCTGATGCTGCCGCTTTCACGTCATCGACGAGGTCATAGATCACCGAATAGTAGCGGATCTCCACACCCTTCTGGTTGGCCGTGTTCCGAGCCGTCGCATTGGCCCGGACATTGAAGCCAAAGACCGGTGCCTGTGACGCTTCGGCGAGACCGATATCGCTCTCGGTGATGGCGCCGACCCCGGAATGGAGCACGCGCACGCGCACCTCATCGTTGCCGATTTTTTCCATGGCCTGGAGGATCGCCTCGGCCGAGCCCTGGACGTCAGCTTTCACCACCAGGGGCAGTTCGGCAACGTCCTCGTCGGCCTTGGCCTTGGCCATCATCTGTTCCAGGGTTGCCGCAGCCCCGGCCGCGGCGCGCTTGTCCTTGGCCTGCTGACCGCGATACTCGGCGATCTCGCGGGCTTGCGCCTCGGTCTCGACGACGTTCAGCACGTCCCCGGCTTCCGGCGTGCCGTTCAGGCCCAGCACCTCGACCGGCGCGGATGGCCCGGAGGCTTCGACCCGCTCACCCTTGTCGTTGATCAGGGCGCGCACCTTGCCCCACTGTTCGCCCACGACGAAGATATCGCCCTGTTTCAGCGTGCCGTTCTGCACCAGAACCGTGGCGACCGGCCCGCGACCGACATCGAGCTGCGCTTCGATCACAGCCCCTTGCGCTGCACGCTTGGGATTCGCTTGCAGATCCAGAAGTTCGGCTTGCAGCGCGATGTTCTCCAGCAGCGAGTCGAGGCCCTGGCCCGTGATTGCAGACACTTCGACGTCCAGCACATCGCCGGACATCTTTTCGACGATTACCTCGTGCTGGAGCAGATCGGTCCGCACCTTGTCGGGCGTCGCATCGGGCTTGTCGATCTTGTTGATCGCCACGATCATCGGCACTCCGGCCGCCTTGGCGTGATTGATCGCCTCGACGGTCTGCGGCATCACCGCATCGTCGGCGGCGACGACCAGCACCACGATGTCCGTGACCTGCGCGCCGCGCGAACGCATCGACGTGAACGCAGCATGTCCCGGCGTGTCGAGGAAGGTCAGCAGTTGCCCGGCATCGGTCGTCACCTGGTAGGCGCCGATATGCTGGGTGATCCCGCCAGCCTCGCCCGAGACGACTTTCGCATGGCGGATCGCGTCCAGCAGAGAGGTCTTGCCGTGGTCGACATGGCCCATCACGGTGATGACCGGCGGCCGGGGCGAAAGATCCTCTTCGCTGTCCTGCACCTTTGCGATCACGTCCTCAACGTCGGCGTCCGACACGCGCACGATCTTGTGCCCGAACTCCTCAATGATCAGTTCGGCCGTATCGGCGTCGATGGACTGGTTCTGCGTGACCATCATTCCGTTCTGCATCAGGGACTTGACGATGTCCGCGACACGTTCGGCCATGCGGTTGGCAAGCTCCTGGACCACGATCGTTTCGGGCACCTGAACTTCGCGCACGACCTTTTCACGAGGCTCGTTTCCGCCCATCGCCTTGCGGCGCTCGCGCTCCTGCTTGCGTTTCATGGCGGCGAGCGAGCGTTGCCGCCCATCGCCCGAAAGCGCCTGGTTGACGGTCAGTTTGCCGGTGCGGCGCCCATCGTCGCGGCCCTTGTTGCGGCCACGGTCGCGATCGTCGCTCTTGCCGTCTTTCTTGCGCGGTGTCGGCGTACCGGACTTGCTGGGCGCGGGACGCGACGGCGTGGCCGGAGAACCTGGCTCCACCGGCTCGACGCGGACAGCGGGTCTTTCCGCAGCCTCGCGCTTTACCGCGGCTTCGGCCTTGGCGCGCGCTTCTTCCTCGGCTTTCGCCTTGGCGCGCTCCTCGCGTTCCTTCTCTTCGCGTTCCTTTTCTTCGATCTCAGCCTTGCGGCGAGCCCGGTCGTCGGCGCGGCGCTTTTCTTCGGCTTCGCGCTCTTTGGCGTCGTCGGCTTCGCGAGCCTTGGCGACCTGCAACGCCTTGAGACGGCGCTCCATTTCGGCATCGCTGATCCCTGCCGGACGGCGCGACGGGTCCCCGCCCGCGCTGCCCGAAGATTTCCCCGATCCCGTCTTGGGCACGACAACGCGCTTGCGCTTCGTCTCGACGACGACATTCTTGGTCCGGCCGTGGCTGAAGCTCTGCTTCACCTGTCCCGAGCGGGACCCTCCACGAAGGCCGAGAGTCTTTTTGCCGTCAGTGTCGCTCATATGGTTGTATTACCCTTCCCGGCGGGCACATCCCCACCGATCTTCGCGCGCAGGCCCGAGAGTCGTGCGGCCTCCTCTACAACACGTGTTGTGAGTCCACCACCCGCAAGCGCTGCGTGTATCACATTTTCCCGCCCGAAGGCGAACCCCAACTCCGACGCATCCAACACCGAGACCAGAGATCCCGACCCATGGGGTGCGCGCAGTTTCGACCGCCCGCGTTCAGACCCGTCATGCGCTTGAAGAAGCACTTCGGCCCGCCCACTGTCGATCCAACTCTTTACCTTCTCATAGCCGGCAACCGCAAGCCCGGCTTTGCGGGCCAACGACACCAATTCCATCACCCGCCGCGCCAGTGCGGTCTCGACCCGGTCGGAGAGCCCGTCGGGTACCACAACCTTTTGCCGGGCGGCCCGGGCAAAGATCCCCTTGCCCTCGGCCCGGTCCAGCGCTGCACGGTCGGCACTCACCCAGATGCCGCGGCCCGGTAGACGGCCGACGATATCGGGCACGATCTCGTTCTCGGGCCCGACGACAAACCGCACCAGCCCGGTCTTGGGCCCCGTCTCGCCGGTGACTGCGCACCGCCGTTCAGGGTCGGGCGTCTGCTTGCCGCGCCCGCCGCGGGTCATGGTGTCGCCTCGATCGCTCAGGCGCCGACCTCTTCTTCGGCGGCCTCAGTTCCGTCGCCGTCTTCACCGTCGCCCTCGGACTCCTGAACCAAGTCTGCAGGATCGACCCAACCCAGATGGACCCGCGCGGTCATGACCATGTCCTGGGCTTCTTCGAGGCTGACCTCGAACGGCTCCAACAAGCCGTCATCCTTGATGCGCTTGCCGTCGTCCGTGGTCCAGCCGCCTGCCAGTTCCCAGTCGGCGCAGGTGGCGAAGTCTTCGAGCGTTTTCACACCATCCTGGGCCAACGCCAGGATCATGGGCGGCGAGAGCCCATCGAAACCGATCAGAGAGTCCTCGACCCCGAGCTCGCGGGCCTTTTCCAGCGCGGCCTTGTTGGCCGCCTCGATATTGTCGCGGGCACGCGCCTGAAGCTCCTGCGCGGTCGCCTCGTCGACGCCATCGATCACCAGAAGCTCGTCAAGCTCGACATAGGCGACCTCTTCGAGATTGGTGAAGCCTTCGGAGACCAGAAGCTGGGCGAAGAACTCGTCCAGATCGAGCGCATCCATGAAGAGCTGCGTCCGCTCGGCGAACTCCTTCTGTCGCCGCTCGCTTTCATCGGCCTCGGTCATGATGTCGATGTCGAGCCCGGTGAGCTGACTAGCCAGCCGCACATTCTGACCGCGACGGCCGATGGCGAGGCTGAGCTGTTCGTCGGGCACGACGACCTCGATGCGCTCGGCATCCTCGTCGAGCACGACCTTGCTGACCTCGGCCGGCTGGAGCGCGTTGACCAGGAAGGTCGGCATATCCTCGTTCCAGGGGATGATGTCGATCTTTTCGCCCTGAAGCTCGTTGACGACAGCCTGCACGCGGCTGCCACGCATCCCGACGCACGCGCCGACCGGGTCGATGGAGCCGTCATAGCTGATCACCGCGATCTTGGCGCGACTGCCCGGGTCCCGGGCGACGGCCTTGATCTCGATGATACCGTCGTAGATCTCGGGCACTTCCATCTTGAAAAGCTCAGCCATGAACTCCGGCGCAGTGCGCGACAGGAAAATCTGAGGGCCCCGCGGCTCGCGGCGCACGTCCTTGATATAGACGCGAATCCGGTCGTTGGGACGGTAGCTTTCGCGACCGATCTTTTCATTGCGGCGCAGCACGGCCTCGCCCCGACCGATATCGACGATGACGTTGCCGTATTCCTCGCGCTTGACCTGCCCGTTTATGATCGTCCCGGCGCGGTCCTTGAATTCCTCGAACTGGCGCTCGCGCTCGGCCTCGCGGACGCGCTGCAGGATCACCTGCTTGGAGGATTGCGCCGACACGCGGCTCAGTTCCACCGGCGGGACCTCATCGACGAGCGTGTCGCCTACGGCGGGATTTTCCATGTATTGCTTGGCCTGCTCGACGGTCATCTCGGCCTGGTAATTCTCCAGGTCCTCGTCCTCGACCACCGTGCGCACGCGGGTGAAGCTGGCCACGCCGGTCTTGCGGTCAATGGCGACGCGGATGTCCATCTCGGCGCCGTAGCGGGACTTTGCCGCCTTCGCGAGCGCCTCCTCCATCGCCTCGATCACGAGCTCGGGCTCGATCATCTTTTCGCGCGCGACGGCTTCGGCCGTCTGCAGCAGTTCCAGCTGGTTGGCACTGGTGATGGCCATGGCTCAATCCTCCTCTTGGGGGGCGGTTTCCGCAGATTTGGCGTCTGAGGGTTCGGTCAGAATTTCGTCGAATTGTGTCTCGTCGGGCGCGGCAGCCTTGCGGGCCCGCAGCATGTCGGCGATCAGCTCGTCGGTCAGAACCAGCTTTGCGTCGCTCAGCCAGTCGAATTTCAGCCCGATCGTGATCGGTGCGCCATCCTCGCCCAGCGTGGGCAGCGTCACCAGAACCTCGTCGCCATCGGTGCCGGCCAGATGCCCCTTGAAGCGGCGGCGCCCGTCGATCATCTCGTGCGTCTCGAGCTTCGCTTCATAGCCGTCCCAGAGATCGAAATCCTTCAACCGGGTCAGCGGCCGGTCGATGCCGGGGCTGGAGACCTCCAGCGTATAGGCCTCTTCCAGAGGATCCTCGACATCCAGGGTCGCCGAAACGGCGGTCGAAATCTTCGCACAATCATCGACCTCGATCCCGCCATCGGGCTTGTCGGCCATGATCTGCAGCGTCTTGGTCTGTCCACCCATCAGCCGCACGCGCACGAGCTCGTACCCCAGGTCCTCGATGACCGGGGCGACGATCTCGGCAAGGCGCCGATCGATGGATGCGGATGCAATCAGGTCCGACACGGGGCGAGCAGGTCTCCAGAACAAAAAAACGGGCCAGCGGCCCGTCGATCTTTCCCGGTGGAGCATTTCGGAGATCCGAAACACACCGCTGATGGGCAGCACATAGGGGCCGCCCGCGCCTTTTGCAAGCGCGATTCGTCGCCCTCAGTCGTCCGTCCAACCCTTGGCGCGGTGAGAGCCGTCGCAATAGGGCTTGGCCCCAGACATGCCGCAGCGGCAGAGGGCATATTTGCGCGGCGACATGCCTTCGCCCTGGGGAGGGACCGGGGCATCGGCATCCTGCACCCAGTAAGGTCCGTTCCTCTGAATCGTCACCGTCGCCCGGGTCTCGTCGAACAGGTCGGCCGGAGGGGCGCCCGCCGACGCCATTTTCAGCGCGCCGGAGGGACAGGCGGCGACCACGGCCTCGATCTCGCTCCGCGCACCCGCATCGGGCTGCACCCAGGGTTTCTGCGCAGGATTGAAAACCGACTTCGCGATCCGTCCGCATTCGGCGGCGTGCACGCACAGGCGGGGATTGAACGTCACCGTGACCTCCGCGCCCTCATAGGAAAACACCCGGTCCGGGCCTTCGGCGGCCACGTCGTCCCGCTGGCGAAACCCGGCCTCCGTGTGCGTGCCGTCGCAAAAGGGCTTGGCACTGCTCTTTCCGCAGCGACACAGCGCCATGGCGGGTTTCACCGCAACCTCGCGCCCGTCCTGGTGAACGAGCCGCGCGACGCCTTTGGCGATCAGGGGGCCGTCTTCGGCTTCGGTGATTGTCGGGCGGTCCATCGCAACGCTCCCTTGGATCTAGAGTCCGAGCAGCTTGTGCTGGCGCCGCAGCGCGTTGGTCACGCGCACCAGTTCGGCACTGATCCCTGGCTCGCTTAGGGCGTGGCCCGCGCTCGGGATCATCTTCAACTCCGCCTTGGGCCAGCGGTCCGTCAGACGCCAGGCCGAATGCGGCGGACAGATCATGTCATAGCGTCCCTGCACGACCGTGCCCGGGATCTGGGCGATGAGGTCCATGTTATCGAGGATCTGACCGTCGCTTTCCAGAAACCCGCCATTGATGAAGTAGTGATTCTCCAGCCGGGCAAAGGCGCGGGCGTAGTCCGCCGGGCTTTCACCCGTCACGCCGTCATTCTCGATCGAGGCGAGCGCATTTTCCCAGGCCGCCCAGGCCCGTGCATGGCGCGTCTCCACGATCAGATCGCCCGAAAAGAGCCGCTCGTTATAAGCCGCGATCAGATCGCCGCGTTCGCAGTCCGGGATCGGTTTGACGAAACGTTCCCAGACATCGGGCCAGAACTGCGCCGCCCCGCCGCCATAGAACCAGCGCAACTCGGCCTGGGTCATCAGGAAGACGCCGCGCAGCACCATGTAGGCGACGCGGTCGGGATGGCTTTGCGCATAGATCAGCGCAAGCGTCGCCCCCCAACTGCCGCCGAAGACGATCCAGCGATCGACCTCCATCGTCTCGCGGATCCGTTCGATATCGCGGACCAGATGCCAGGTGGTGTTCTCCAGAACCGATGCGTGAGGGCGCGACCGCCCGCAGCCGCGCTGGTCGAACAGGATCACACGGTAGACGGCGGGATCGAAGTACCGGCGCATGGCCGGGCTGCATCCCCCGCCGGGCCCACCATGGAGCACGACGACCGGAATCCCGTCAGGATTGCCGCATTGCTCGACATAAATCCGGTGCCCCTGTCCCACGTCCAGCATACGCTGATCGAAAGGATCGGCAGGCGGATACAGAAACTGAGATGCGGTTTTCGTGCCTGCCAATTGCTCCATAGTCGGACTATATAACGCCCCGAAGGCCGCGACCATAGGATCCGGCGCTTCGACAGGCCAGAAAAGGGACATCTCCATGACAGGTGCCGCAACGGTAGATGCCGGCGAAGTCGCCAAGTTCGACGCGATGGCCGAGGAATGGTGGGACCCGCAGGGCAAATTCCGCCCGCTGCATGAAATGACGCCCTGCCGGCTGGACTACATCACCGCGCAGATCGCCATGGAACATGACCGCGACTTGTGCGCGCCTTCCCCCTTCGCGGGTTTGCGGCTGCTCGATATCGGCTGCGGCGGCGGTTTGCTTTCCGAACCGATGGCGCGGCTTGGCGCGTCCGTCGTCGGCGCGGACGCCGCAGACACTGCCCTGCCCGTGGCACGGCGCCACGCAGAGACATCGGCACTTCAGATCGACTACCGCCACACCACCGCCGAAGCGCTGGCCGCCGAGGGCGCGAGCTTCGACGTGGTTCTGGCGATGGAGATCATCGAACATGTGGCCGAGCCGCAGAGTTTCGTCGATGCCTGCGCCGCGCTTGTCGCGCCCGGCGGCCTGCTGATCGTCTCCACCCTCAACAAGACCGCCAAATCCTACGCGCTCGCCATTGTCGGGGCGGAGCGCATCCTGCGCTGGTTGCCCCCGGGCACCCACGATTGGCGCAAGTTTCAGCCGCCCGAGTCGGTGTCGGATATGCTGAGGGCCGCGGGACTGGACCCGGTGGACCGCAAGGGCATGGTCTTCGACCCGCTCAAACGAAGCTGGTCGCTGTCGCCGCGCGACTTGTCGGTCAACTACGCGATAACGGCCAGCCGGCCCAGCGCTGCGCGCTAGCGCCGGGTCTCCAACCCTTCGCGGATATCCGCAAGCAAGGCGAGCGACATATCCAGATCGGTCGGGGCCTTGTTTTCCAGGATCGGCTCAAAGGCCGGGCGAATGCCACCGAACACCTCGTCCAGCGTGACCTGCCCGGCATTGCTGAGACCGATGAATTTCCGCCGCGCATCCGTCGGGTCCGGGCGCACGGTGATCAGCCCCTGCCGTTCGAGCCGGCTGAGCGTGTTGCTCATCGCGCCGCGGGTAACGTTGAACGCATCCGCAAGCCGGGCCGGGCCGGTTTCCCCATCGAGCTGGGCGATATGAAGCAGCACCAGAAACTGGGACAATTCCATGCCCGAGGGCAGGAGCTTCGAAAGCTTGTCGCGGGCCAACTGATTCACGAACAGCAGTTCGCAAACAATTTGCACGGACAGAGGCATTGCTTGAGTACTCATCAATCGTTTCCAATCGCAACATCCTGAAAGACCGCGGATTCCCGCGTCTTCGCATCTGCAGCATAAGCTATATCAATTTTAACGAGTCCGACACCGGGCAGATCGTCCGTGTTGGCAAAACTTCGTCCCAGGGCGAAACGGCGACGATATGACCCCAGGTTTCGCGTATTTTTCCGGCACTTGCGCGATGTGTCCCGGTCTGCGCGGCGGCCAGCATGAAACAGCCGGTTTCGATCGCGCGCGCCCGCAAAAAGACCTTCGAATGCGCCGCGTCGTTTGGACGGATGAAGACTACAGGAACAGCCACAGTCTCGACGCCCTTTCGCACAGGCCACTGATATAAAATTAGATTTTTTTGATCGTAGTAGACTGTCGCACTGATCCAGAGAAAGGGCGTTTCTACCAGGACCACGGCATCGCCCGGACGATAGCCGGCAGATTCGCGGTACGTTTCGACTTTCTACAGTTCGACATCGCAAATGTGGATCTTGTCATAACGCGCGACAATCGCGTCGTCAGGTGCGACCAGAAAGGATCGTTTGGCAATTTGTCCATCTGGGTCGGCCCCAGCCTCCCGCAATCCCGCCAGAACCGGGTCGTCCACCTCGGGTCGCAAAACCTCCATCTGGTGACGCCGGCTTGACGACAGGCAGTGCGTAACCTCGGGCCTCACGACCAAGTCGGCGCCGCCGCGCGCGGCCAAACGCACTGCGTCCCGTGCATCCTTCAGATTCGCGGCAGGGACGTCGCTCGACCTGATCTGCGCCACCGCACAAACCAACCTCTTCAGGCTTCCAGAAGCCGGTCCAGCTTGCCAGCGCGTTCCAGCGCAAAAAGGTCATCGCACCCGCCGACATGGGTCTGGCCGATGAAAATCTGCGGGACGGTACGGCTGCCATTGCTCCGGCCCAGCATCTCGGGGCGTTTCTCGGGGGTGCGGGACAGGTCGTGCTCGGTAAAGCTGAGCCCCTTTCCGGACAGCAGCCGCTTTGCGGCGTGGCAGAACCCGCAGAGCGGCGTGGTGTAGATCTCGATGGGCGGCATGACAGATCTCCGATCTTTCCTATGACTGTCACTTAGGGCGCGCGTGCCACCCGTGCCAAGGTGACAACGGATACCTCCCTTGCGCCTGCTGCATAGCAGGCCGCGGCGCAGGCGGCCAACGTGGCCCCTGTGGTCATGACATCGTCGACCAGAAGAATGTTCTGGTCCTTCAGCCGGTCCCGCCAGAGCGGCGCCGGAGCCACGCTGCCCAGTTGCAGGGCGGCGCGCTCTTCGTGGGTCATTTTTCTCTGCAAAGGTGTCGCGCGCAGACGGATCAGCGCATCGGGCAGACAGGGGCAGTCCAGCGCGGCGGCCAGGGGCCGGGCCAGCCCCGCCGCCTGATTGTGGCGCCTGCGCAACAGCCGCCGCCAGTGAATTGGCACCGGCACGATCAGCGTCCCGGGCGGCGCCAGCGGGCGCGCCTTGGGCACCATCCAGGCCGCCAGGCGCGGTAACAGATCGAGCCGGTCGCCATGTTTGATCGCCATCACCAGACGCCGCGCCGTGCCGCGATAGAGCATCACGGACGCGCCACGATCCCAGGGCCGGCCATCGGCATGACACTCGTCACAACGCGCGTCAGTGCCATCCTCGTCGCCCAGGATCGGCGCGCCACACAGCACACAGCCACGCGTCAAAAGAAACGGCGTGTCCCGCCAGCACCCCGGGCAGAGCCCGTTCGCGCAATCCGTTAACGCCCCGCAGAGCAGGCATTGATCAGGGAAAATCATCTTGAGTGCTGCTTGCAGCATCGCCCGTGGCTCCTATCCTGCCTTGCGTCCCCGAGGAGAGTCCCTGTGCCCCAGCCTCTGACCGATATCGCAGCGCTCGACCGCCAGAGACATCGGGCGCTGGCACGTCCGGACCCGGCCCGTTTTCTCCACGATGCGGCAATTGCCGAGGTTCAGGAGAGACTGGAGATGGTTAACAGAGGCTTTCGGGCCCCGGCCGTAGTGACCGGGTTCGCGCCATTCTGGGCCCCAGCCTTTCCCGCGGCGCGGGTTGTGCGCGATGATGACCGGCTCGCGCTGGAGCCCGGCACCCATGACCTGGTGGTCCATGCGATGGGGCTGCACTGGGCCAACGATCCGGTGGGGCAGCTGGTACAATGTCGGCGCGCCCTGCGTCCCGACGGGCTGTTTCTGGGCATATTCTTCGGCGGGCAGACACTGCAAGAGCTTCGCCGCGTCCTGGCGGAAGCCGAATCCGCCCTGCGCGGCGGGCTCGCCCCGCGCGTCGCGCCGATGGGCGAAATCCGCGATCTGGGCGCTCTGCTTCAGCGCGCGGGTTTTGCTCTGCCGGTGGCGGATACGCTGCCGCTGACCGCAACGTACGCGACATTGCCCAATCTGTTGCACGACCTGCGCGCCATGGGCGAAACCAACGCGATGGCCGCACGCGACCGCCGCCCGCTGCCCCGCGCGGTGCTCGAGCGTGCTGCGGAGCACTACCGCACGGCCTTCGGCGACAGCGACGGACGGTTGCCCGCGAGTTTCGAGCTGATTGTGCTCACCGGTTGGGCCCCGGACGCCAGCCAACCTCAACCGCTCCGGCCCGGATCGGCCACGGCGCGGCTTTCCGATGCGCTCGGCACAGTGGAAACACCCCTGCCCACGGAGCCGTCGGATTGACGGCTGGCGAAATCCGTATATCTGAACAGCATGCTCAAACGCACTGAGGCTCAATCAATGTTGGATGCCAAGCCGGGCGCCGTGGGGACAACCGCGAGTCCCGATCGCGACGACCACACCACCCATTTCCCGGCCGATCACCCTGGCGTGCCACGGCCGAAAACCGGCATCCTGCTGGCCAATCTGGGCACACCCGATGGCACGGACTATTGGTCGATGCGCCGGTATTTGAACGAGTTTCTCTCCGACCGGCGGGTGATCGACTACAGCCCCTTCATCTGGCAGCCGCTGCTCCAGCTGGTGATTCTCAGCAAACGCCCGTTTTCGTCCGGCGAGGCCTACAAGTCGATCTGGAATAACGAGGCCGACGAGAGCCCCTTGTTGACGATCACGAAAGCCCAGACAGCCAAGATCAAGGTCGCGATGGCCGCGCGCTACGGCGACGATGTCGAGGTCGATTATTGTATGCGCTACGGCAATCCCTCGACCAAATCGAAGGTGCGGGAACTGACCGAAAAGGGCTGTCGTCAGATCCTGTTCTTCCCGCTGTATCCGCATTACGCAGGGGCGACCTCGGCCACGGCGAACGATCAGTTCTTTCGCGCTTTGATGGAGGAGAAGTTCCAGCCCGTCGCGCGCGTCGTGCCACCCTACTTCGACCACCCGATGTACATCGATGCGCTCGCGCGCTCGGTGGAACGTGCCTATGCCCTGATGGAGACCAGGCCCGACGTCCTGGTGTCGTCCTATCACGGTGTGCCGAAACGCTACCTCATGGAGGGCGACCCCTATCACTGCCAGTGCCAGAAGACCTCGCGCCTGTTGAAAGAGCGCCTGGGCTGGGACGATGGGGACATCGTCACGACCTTCCAGTCCCGCTTCGGTCCCGAGGAATGGTTGCAACCCTACACCGTGGAAGAGGTCGCCCGGCTCGCCGAGGCCGGCAAGAAGAAGATTGCCGTGATCGCGCCGGCCTTTTCTGCCGACTGCATCGAAACGCTCGAAGAGATTAACGAGGAGATCAAGGAGAGCTTCGAAGAAGCTGGAGGCGAGAGTTTCACCTACATTCCCTGCCTCAATGACGACGACGCGCATATCGATGCACTGTGCGAGGTGATCGACACCAACCTGAGCGGCTGGATCCGTCCAAAAGGCTGAGGCCTGGTGGCTCGGCGCGCGCCCCTTGCCGGGCATGGTTCTATCGGGTCAGGCTATTGTGACCGGACCAACCGTTCTGAAAAAAGAAAATGCCCACGGCAAAGACTGCCGCGGGCATTTAATCGTCTGAACATGCGCCTCGCGGCGCAATAAAAAACGACTTAGCTGGACGCTGCGACAGCGATCAGGGCTGCCAGAACGACCAGGATGACCCAGCCGGCACCGGTGCCGCTTGTGTCTTCTTCGATGATGACCGGCTCTACGATCGGCTCTTCCAAGTTGCCTGCGAAGGCAGTGGTGGTTGCGGCGACCGACAGCGCGGCGGCAAGTGCGAGTTTCTTCATGATGACCTCCAGATGTTGCCGCCCGCGTGTGTGTTGAGGATCACGGGCGACCCTTAACTGTACCTCGTGTAAAATCTATTGCCGTGGAGGTGGGGCGAACGCAACCGGGCTTCCCCTTATGCAGCAATGTGATGCATTTACGCCTCATTTTGGCAACAGATCGGCCCCGAAGTCAGATCAGGATCACCTGTGTTCCGACATTGGACAACGAGAACAGTTCCACGATATCCTCGTTATAAAGCCCGATGCAGCCGTTGGATGACTGGCGCCCGATCTTGCGTGTATCGTGCGTTCCATGGATCCGGTAATAGCGCCAGGAGAGGTGCATCGCGTGCGTGCCCAGCGGATTGTCCGGCCCTGCTGGCACGAAATCCGGCCATTCGGGATTGCGCCTTTTCATCGACGGAGTCGGCGCCCAGCTCGGCCCCACGACCTTCTTGGTGACACGCGTGACGCCGCGCCGGGTCATCTCCTCGGTCAGAGGTACGCTGGTCGGATAGACTTTGAAGACGCTCTGATCCTCGGACCAGTAGTGCAGCGCGCGCGACTTGGTATCGACCAGGATCGCGCCGTTCCTCAGGTTGCTGAAATAGTCCTGCCACCGGTGGGCCCGGAACCCGGACAGGTTGCGGCGGTTGAACTCGTCCGGAACGGACTCGGACAGGTTCGCGTCCTGCGCAATCGCTGGGGCGGCAAGCATGGTAGCGCCTGCCGAAAGGCCACCCAGCACCTTGCGCCGGGACAGATCGAATTTCGTCATGCCAGTCTCCTGCTGCTGCTCGAAATGCATAGTACACGTTATGGCCGACATGTCGCAGTCGCAATTCAATCAACTGTCATCTTGCTTGGTGGGTTTGAACTGCCACACTGCACAGCTATAGGCGAGAATACACAAACAAAGAGTAACCCCTGATGCGCTCCAGCCTTATCGTCCTAGCCTTTGCCGCCTTTGGGCTTGCAGCCTGCGATCCCGCGGGCACGACCGCTTCGGGCGGCAACGTCTACAAAATCCGCGCCGGGGATACCCAACGCGTCCAACAGAGGATGCTGGAGGCGGTGAACTCCATGCGCGCCGCCGCCGGCGTGCCGTCGCTGCAACTCAATGCGCAGCTCACATCCGCGGCGCGTGCCCATGCCCGCGAGATGTCGCGACAGCGACGCGCCTGGCCCTTCGGCGCGAACGGCTCGACCCCCTACGACCGGGTTCGGTCAGCCGGATATCAGGGCAACCTGCTTGCCGAGGTCTACTCCCAGACCTTCGAGACCGAACTGGAAACCCTCGCCGCCTGGGTCCAGGACGGTGCCTGGGGGGCCGAGATCCTCGATCCACAGGCCCGCGACATGGGATTCGCCTGGCAGCAGGACAGCAACGGCCAGATCTGGTGGGTCATAGCCCTGGGGGATGGCAGGTTCGCCACCACCACGACAGCGGCGCTCTGATCTCTTCTCAAGCCGGGGACGGCGCAGTAATGGATCTTAGCACACGGGCGCGCCCCGCCGCGAGCAGAGCGCGCCTCGCCGCTTTTCGAAGTCTCTAGGGCGCGATGTAGATTGGCGTGCCGTCGCGCACCATCGCGTAGATCTCTTCCATTTCCTTATTGGTGACGGCGATACATCCCGCCGTCCAATCTGGCCCCTTGCCCCGGCTCACTCCGCGGTTGGGCTGTCCATGGATGAAGATGTCTCCGCCGGGATCCACACCGAGACGCTCTGCCTCCGCGAGATCGCGGGCATTGGGATAGTCGATCCCGATGGATAGATGGAACGCGCTGTTCGGGTTCCGCCGGTCGATCGTATAGAGACCTTCGGGCGTGCGGCCGTCGCCATACTGCCCCTTGTGGCCCGCCGGCGTAAAGCCGAGCGCCATCCGGTATTCCTTCAGCACCTCCTCGTTATGGAGAAGATACATCTTCCGGTTTTCCTTCGAAACAAAGACCTGCGTAACCTCCGGGCCGTTATAGGTCTTGAATTTCGAACCGCCGCCGCACCCTGCCAAAATCAACAGGGCGAGCACAAATAATAATCTGCCTGCCTTCAGCATCGTCGTTGCTCGCGTTGCTTTCTACATACTTGGCGTATCAGACATCTCATGACGAATGAATCATGACTTTTCCGTTACTTGGCACGTTCTTCGGCACTGTGACGCTGTGACAACTCCGCCTCGATGGTCCTGAGCCGCTCCAGCACTTCATCGCGGTAAGCTTCCGTAAGGGCAACCTCCTCTGCGGAATGGGCTTCCTGCATCGAGTTCACGATCAGACCGACCAGCAGGTTCACCACCGCGAAGGTCGTCACCATGATGAAGGGCACAAAAAACAGCCAGGCAAAGGGGTAGACCTCCATCACCGGACGCACGATTCCCATGGACCAGGATTCCAGCGTCATGATCTGGAAAAGCGAATAGGCCGAAAGACCCAGCGTGCCGAACCATTCCGGAAAGCTCGTCGCGAAGAGCTTGGTCGCCATCACGCTGGCGATGTAAAAGATCATCCCCATCAACAGAAACACCGAGCCCATGCCCGGCAGCGCCGTGATAAACCCCTCGACCACCCGGCGCAGCGACGGCGCGACCGAAATCACGCGCAGCAGCCGCAGGATCCGAAGGGCGCGCAACACGCTGAGGCCTTGCGCGCCGGGAACCAGCGCGATGCCGACGATGATGAAATCGAAGACATTCCACCCCTGGGTGAAGAACCGGGCCCGCTGGGCGTAGATCTTGAGCGAAAGCTCTATGACGAATATGCCGAGGCATAGCCGGTCGAGGGTCACGATCAGCGGGCCGGCAAAGCCCATGATCGTTCCCGAGGTCTCCATCCCGAGAAGGATCGCGTTGACCAGAATCACCCCGATGATCCCGTTGCGCACCCAGACCTGATCAAGCCACGCTGAAACCGCCTCACGCCGTGTCACATCGCACTCCCGTTGTCGCTGCCTCGCGGTGGGATGTGGCAAGGGCACGGTCCTCAGGCAAGGAATTTTCGCCACTCACGCCCGAGCAAAGGCCGCGGCAAGCTCCACATGGGGGCTCCAGCGAAACTGATCGACCACCTGCACCCAAAGCAGGCGGTAGCCTGCCGAGCTCAGCGCCGCCGCGTCCCGCGCAAAGCTGACCGGATTGCAGGACACCGCCGCGATGCGCGGCACGGCCGCCTGCGCGAGCTGCGCGGTTTGCGCCGCGGCCCCGGCCCGGGGCGGGTCAATGACCACAGCCTCGACACCGGCAAACTCGTCCGCGCGGAGCGGCGCGCGAAAGAGATCGCGGGTCTCGACGGTGATGCGCTTGAGCCCCTCTGCTCCCCGCCATCCCGCATCGAGCGCGGCCAGCAGCGCGGCCTCGCCTTCCACCGCATGCACCTCCGCCTCAGCGGCCAGGGGCAGCGTGAAGGTGCCGCATCCGGCGAAGAGATCGCACACATGCGCCGCATCGCCCACGGCCTCGGTGACCGCCGCGGTCAACGCCGCCTCACCCTCCGCCGTCGCCTGCAGGAACGCGTCCGGCGGCAACGGCACCTGTGCCGGACCCAGCCGGACCCTCGGCACCGCCCATTGCGCGACTGTTTCGCCGTCCCAAGTGAGCCGCGCCAGAGCGTGCGCCTGACCGATTGTGGCCAGAGACTGCCGCAGGTCGATATCCAGCGCTTTGCCGCCGGACACCGCGACATCGGCGCCGGTCTCAGTGGCGGTCACGGCCAGCGTCAGGGTGCCCTTGCGCGCCCCGCCCGCCATGGTGATCGCCTCCAGCGTCGGTAGCAGTGCGCGCAGCTCCGGGCGCAGCACATGGCAGTCCGGCACCGACGTGATCACGTCCGACCGGGCCGCGTGGAACCCGACCAGAGCCCCGCCCTTGGTCCGCCGACCGGAAAAGGCAGCGCGGCGGCGGCTTTCCGGCGGGGACAGGGCGAGCGGACGAAACAGCGCGTCGATCCCGTGAGCGGCCAGCGCGTTCCGCACGACCTGCTGCTTCCAGTCGGCCACGAACGCATCGTCGGCGTGCTGCAGTGCGCAGCCGCCACAAGTGCGGTAGTGACGGCAGGGCGCGCGCACGCGCCGAGGCGACGGGGTCAGGATGCGCGGCGCGGCGATCCGGTCACCGTCGCGCGCACCATCGATAAGCTCGCCGGGGAGAGCGCGGGCGACGTAAACCGGGCCCGGCGCGATCCCGTCGCCGCGATGACCCAGCCGATCGACTGTCAGCGGATCACTCACGGCAGTCCCGCCGCCCCAACATGTGCAAGCCAGTCCGTGACGGCCCTGGGACTACGCAAGCGCCGTACCGGCGTGGGGTCCGCCGCGTTCGCCAGATCGGCCATCCTTTTGCGGTTCCTCCGGCGGCTGACGAGGATGTAGCGATAGAACTCGACCGAAAACTGCTCTGCACAGCCTGGCGTCAGATCCGGTCGCGCGCGCCCATACCAGCGAAGCATGCGAGTCGTCACACGCCACAGCCGGAGCGCCACGGGCAGGTCCAGCCACACCAGAAGCTCCGCGCGGGCCAACCGCTCCGCGTAGGTCGCCGAAAGCCCGCCTTCGATGATCCACTCCTCCTGCGCTTCAGCCGCGCGGATCATGCGGATCTTCTCGGCCTTGTCCCGCTCGACCCAGCCGGGCAGCCAGTGGATATGGTCGATATGCACGACCGGCAAACCCGTCAGCCCTCCGAGCCGACGCGCCAACACCGACTTGCCCGCACCGGGCGCACCGATCACCATTACACGCTTCACTCGGCGGCTTCGGAGGTCGCCAGAAACCCGCCCGACTGCCGCGCCCAGAAGCGCGCATAGGTGCCGCCCAGCGCGAGCAGCGCCTCGTGGGTGCCGGTCTCGACGATGCGACCCTCCTCCATCACCACGATGCGGTCCATCTGGGCAATGGTCGACAGCCTGTGGGCGATGGCGAGCACGGTCTTGCCCTCCATCACCCGCGCGAGGGCGGCCTGGATCGCGGCCTCGACCTCGCTGTCGAGCGCGCTGGTCGCCTCGTCCAGCACCAGGATCGGCGCATCCTTGAGGATCGCTCTCGCCAGCGCGATGCGCTGCCGCTGTCCTCCCGAAAGCTTCACGCCGCGCTCGCCCAGATGGGCGTCATAGCCTTTGCGGCCGCGGTGATCCTGCAGTCCCTCGATGAACTCATGTGCCTCGGCCTTGCGCGCGGCGGCGACCACCTCGGCCTGGCTCGCCCCGGGACGCCCGTAGGCAATATTGTCGAAGGCAGAGCGATTGAACATCGCCGTTTCCTGCGTGACCTTGCCGATCGCGCGGCGCAGGCTTTCCTGGGTGACGGCGCGGATGTCCTGCCCGGAGATCGCGATGCGCCCGGCCTCGGGATCGTAGAGCCGCAGCAGCAACGCGACGAGCGTGGATTTTCCCGCACCGGAGGCGCCGACAATGCCGAGCTTTTCGCCCGGCGCGATGGTCAGGGACAGATCGCTGACCCCACCGCTGTCGCGCCCATAGGCGAAGCCGACATCCTCGAACCGGATCCCACCGGTCCCGGAGGCCAGTGGAACCGCACCGGGCGCATCGTTCAGCGTATAGGGCGGCGTGAGGGTGCGAATGCCGTCCTCGATCTCGCCAATGTTGGCGTAGATCGCCATGAGCGTGAAGCTGACCCATCCGGTCATCTGCGCGATGCGGATCGACACGGCCCCAGCCGCGGCAATGTCGCCGACGCTGGCGATGCCATGGCTCCAGAGCATCAGCGCCCCGCCGATCAGCAACACCGGCAGAAGCCCGGCAAGCCCCATCAGCGCAAAGCGGAACGCCGCAGCCAGCCAGCCAAAGGCAAGCGCCGTGTCGCGGAATGTGTCCATCGCGTCGAGCGCCGCGCGATCCTCGTGATCGTCATGGGCGAAAAGCTTCACAGTCTTGATGTTGGTGACGGTGTCCACGACCTGGCCCGTCACCATCGCCCGGGCCGCCGCCCGCGCCCGCGACCGCAACCGGATGCGCGGCATGAAGACCGCGATCAGCGCGAGATAGAGGCAGAGCCAAAGCGCAAAGCTAAGCGCCACGCGCCAATCGATGGTGGTCAGCAGCAAGGCCGCGCCAAAGATCGACGCCAGGGCGAAAAAGACGACATTGATGACCTCGCTGGTAACATCCGTCACGGCGCGCGCGGTCTGCATCTGCTTCTGGGCAATGCGGCCCGCAAAATCGTCGTCGAAGAACGTTACCGGCTGGCCCAGGGTCCAGCGGTTCAGCCGCGACAGCACCAGCGGCATCACATTGGGCATCACGACGATCGAGTTCGCTGCCGCCGACAACCCGAAAAAGACCGGCCGGACCAGAAGGAAAAACGCCAGCCCGCCCGCGATCAACCACAGATGCCCGGAAAAGAACGCGTCCGGTCCCGCAGCCACGGCGCTGTCGATGACACGGCCCAACACCAGGGCGGTCATCACCTCGACCACGCCGGCCGCTGCGGAAATCGCCGCCGCCCCGCCGAGCACAGGCAAGGCCCCGGACAGACACCAACGGAAAAAAGCCGCCAATCCACGCGGCGGCGGCCCGTCCGCCGGGCGGAACGGATCGATGAGCTGCTCCAGCCTGCGCACCCAGCTCATTGCGCGGCCTCCATGTCCGGATCGTCCTCGTCTGTTCCGATGAAACCGCCCGACTGCCGCTGCCAGAACGCCGCATAAAGCCCGCCGGCGGCCAGCAGCTGGCTATGGGTGCCCTCTTCCACGATCCGTCCGTTATCGAGCACCAGGATCCGGTCCATCTGCGCGATGGTCGACAGCCGGTGGGCGATGGCGATGACCGTCTTGCCCTCCATCATCCCGTAGAGCGTCTTCTGGATCGCAGCCTCGACCTCGCTGTCGAGCGCCGAGGTCGCCTCATCCAGCACCAGGATCGGCGCGTTCTTGAGCATCACCCGCGCCAAGGTCACCCGCTGCCTTTGCCCGCCCGAGAGCTTCACGCCCCGTTCGCCGACATGGGCCTCGTATCCGCCGCGACCCTGAGGGTCCTCCAGCGTCTCGATGAACTCATGGGCCTCGGCCCGCCGGGCGGCCTCCAGCATCTCGTCCTCGGTCGCGTCCAGACGGCCATAGAGGATGTTGTCGCGCACCGAACGGTGGAGCAGCGTGCTCTCCTGCTGCACCACGCCGATTTGCGCGCGCAGGCTGTCCTGGGTGACGCCTGCGATGTCCTGCCCGTCGATCTCGATCCGCCCGCCTTCGATGTCGTAGAACCGCAGAAGCAGTTTCACCAATGTAGATTTGCCCGCGCCGGAGCGCCCGATGAGGCCAACCTTCTCGCCCGGGGCGATCTCCAGGTCGATCCCGTCGAGGCCGCCCTGGCCGCGCCCGTAATGGTGGGTGAGCCCGGTCATGGTGATCCGCCCGTCAGTGAGCGTCAGCGCTTCGGCGCCGGGCTTGTCCACCAGGGTGATCGGCTGGGCAATGGTCTCCATCCCCTCCTGCACGATGCCGAGATTCTGGAAAAAGGACGACACGGCCCACATGATCCATCCGGTCATCGCATTCAGCCGCAACGTGAGCGCTGTGGCCGCCGCCACGACACCGACCGACGCCGTGCCCTGCATCCAGAGCGCGATGGCCCAGCCCACGACGCCGACGATGAGAAACCCGTTCAACACCGTGAGCATAACATCCATCCAGGAGTAGATGCGCATCTCTCGGAATAAGGTCTGGCGCGCGGCCTCAATCGCCTCCTTGGCGTAGGCGACCTCTCCGTCATGGTGGGCGAAGAGCTTGACCGAATGGATGTTGGTATAGCTGTCGACAACGCGGCCCGTGACCGCGCTGCGCGCATCGGAACTGGCCTTGGAGGCCGGGCCGACGCGGCTCATCGTCCATTTAACCAGCCAGCCATAGAAGGCGAACCAGATCAGCAGCGGCACCGCGAGCCGCGGATCGGCCTCCGCCAGCAGGATCGCAGCTCCGACCAAATAGGCCAGAGCAAAGGTGATCGCGTCAAACACCTGGAACATCGCCTCGCCCGCCGCGGGCGGGGTCTGCATGATCCGGTTGGCGATACGACCGGCAAAGTCGTTCTCGAACCACCCCACCGACTGACGCAGCACATGACGATGAGCCCTCCAGCGAAACAGTGTGCCATAGTTGGGCAGCATCGCGTTGTTCAGCAGCATCACGTCGAGCGCCTGCAAGGCCGGCCGAAACAGCAGCAGGAAAGCCGCGATCAGCATCAGCTCGGTCCCGTGACGGTCCCAGAAGCCCGCCGGCCCATCCTCGCTCAGCAAATCCACGACGCGGCCCATATAGTAGATCAGCCCGACCTCGACCGCGGCAACGAAGACCGACATACCGCCGGTGATCCAGAACAGCCGCTTGAACGGACGCGAATAGACGCGCACGAACGGCCACAGCCGACGCGGCGGCGTGTCGGTTTGTTCGTACGGGGTGTACGGGTCCACGAGGTTTTCAAAAAAGCGGAACATGGTTCGGGCAGCTTTTGGCTATCGCCGCGCAACCTAGCCCGAAACGGCGCGGGTGGAAATCACTCCGCGCGCGGTTTCACGCAAGGGTCATGTTACCAGACCCGGAAGACCGACGCCGAGCAGCGCGCCCGCCATCCCGAAATTGAAAGTCCGCCGCCGCATGTCACAGGCCAGAAACCGGCTCAGACCCTGACCGCCGGCGGCCCAGACCAGAAGCGCCGCAAAGATCACGGCAAACACCACCGCGCCCATGCTCGCCGCGCTGTGCAGCGGATCGATGCCGTCCATCGCACTGGTTGTGATGGCCAGACCTGCCGCCCAGGCCTTGGGGTTGACCGCCTGCAGCGTGCAGCTTTCAACGAACATCGCGCGGCTCGACACCGGGCGCCGGGGCGTCAGCATGCCGCTGGTCGCGATCTTCCAGGAGAACCACACCAGGATCAGCGCTGCGAGGATCTTTGAAGGCCCGATAAGCATCGGCAGATTCTGCAGCGCCCCGGCCAGCGAAACGCAGGCCATCATCACGATGATCGCGTATCCCAACGCTCCGCCGGCGACGAAAGGCAGCGACCGGCGCAGCCCGATCTGCGAACCACTGGCAAAAACCATCAGGGACAGAGGCCCGGGGGTCAGGCCGATAATGGCAACCAGGAACGCCAGGGCGAGAATCGCATCTTGGGACATCGCAGGCACTCCATTTCGCAGGTCGTGCCCTTACCCTACGTCCGCCGCGGCCGCTGCACTGTGCGCTAGGACTCACCACGCACCCGCGCGATCAGCGTCGCGCGGTCAAGGGTGAAGCCCGAGGCGATCCAGTCGCTCTCCAGTTGCTCGAGCGCCGTCCCGAGGGCCGCGCCGCTCAACTCCGGCATCAGATCGGTCGCCGAAATCGGGAAGCGCGCCGCCGCCCCGGTCGCGATCTCTGCGGCGAAATCAGGTGACAGCGGCTGTCCCGCGAGCGCGACGCGCAACAGCAATACATCGCGAGCGGTCTCGGCCCCGTGGCGATAGGCCAGCTCCGCCGCGCCTGCGCTAGCCCCGGTGAGACTGCGCAGCAGCGCGCAGCGGCGCGCCTCGGCCTTGCTGAGCCGGAGCCGTTCCGCGGGATTCTCACCGCCGATTAGCGCCAGACGGCAGATCGGATCGGGCGCGGCGCCGGCCTCGGACTCGCACGCCATCAGCACACTCAGAGGAGCCGGGTCAGCGCCCGGCAAGACCGCCGCGAGCACGCCGCTCGCCGCCATCGCCGCGACCGCGGGCGCGGGATCGGGCGCGGCCAGCAACCGGCGCACCTCATGGCCTACGCGTTCGGCAGACACGCGGCCCAGGCCAGGAATGCCGGCTGCGCATGCGGCCAGCCCTTCGGCGTCGATGCCCAGATCCGGGTCGCCATACCAGGCCGTGAACCGGAAAAACCGCAGGATCCGCAGATAGTCCTCGGCAATGCGCTGCGCCGGATCGCCGATGAAACGCACCCGACCGGCCCGCAGATCCGCGAGCCCGCCCAGCGGGTCGATCACCGCGCCGTCCGGCGCCGCGTAGAGCGCATTCATGGTGAAATCGCGCCGCGCCGCGTCCTCTTCGACCCGCGTGGAGAAGGCGACGACCGCATGGCGCCCGTCGGTCGCGACGTCGCGCCGAAAGGTCGTGACCTCGAAGGGACGGCCGCCGGCCACCACCGTGATCGTGCCATGGGCGGCGCCGGTCGGCACGGCCTTTAGTCCCGCCGCTTCGGCCAGCCGCACCGTTTCGTCCGGGGTGGCGTCTGTGGCGATGTCGAGATCGCTGACCGGGGCGCCGAGCAGCGCGTTGCGCACACAGCCGCCCACGAAGAGTGCAAGGTGACCTTCGGCGGTCAGCGCCCTGGTCACCGCGCGACTGTCGGACCCATGGAGCCAGTCGGCGCTCAGCCGCATCACGGAGAGGTCATTGGGCCAGCCGTTCGGCCAGCCCCCTCAGGATGCGCGCTGTTGCGCCCCAGATGTAATAGGGCCCCCAGGGCACGGTGTAGTAAAGCCGCCGGGCCCCGCGCCAGCGCCGCCCTTCGATCCGGAACCGGCCGGTATCTGCGACATGCGCCAAAGGCACCTGAAAGGCTTCGGTGACCTCGCCGGCCTCGGGGCGGGCGGTGAAAGGCTGCGTGATCCAGCCCACAACAGGCGTCATGGCAAAGCCGGTGACCGTCTCGTGGCCCGGCAATCGACCGATCACCTCGACGTGGCCCATCGGCAGGCCGACCTCCTCATGAGCCTCGCGCAGGGCGCAGGCCTCCGCATCCGCATCGCCCTCATCCTGCTTGCCACCGGGAAACGCGATCTGACCGGGATGGTGGCGCAGTTTCGACGACCGTTTGGTCAAGAGCACCTCCGGTCCGCCGGCGCCATCGATCAGCCCGACCAGGACAGCGGCCGGGCGCAGATCGTCGCGCCGGGGCCGCGGCAGATGGGTGTTGAGATCGAAATCCGACGAGCCTGCTCCCGGCGCGGCCAGCGCTTCGGAGACCGCGCTGCGCCAGTTGCGGGTGGGATCACTCAGGTCCATCGGACTCGCCCGGCTGCGGCACGCTCAGCTCCGCCTCGAACCCCAGCGTGCGGGGGTCGAACTGGTAGTGTGCGCCGCAGAATTGACAATCAGCGGTGACCCGGCCGTCCTCCGTGGTCATATGGCCGATGTCCCGCGCCGAATAGATCGACAGGCTCTGGCGCACGCGCTCGGGACTGCAGGTGCAGCCGAACTTCACCGGCTGCGGATCAAAGACACGCGGCTGTTCCTCGTGAAAAAGCCGCACCAGCAGATCCGTGGGCTGAACCCGCGGTCCGACCAGCTCCAGCGTTTCCACCGTATCGAGCAGCATGTTGGCGCGGTTCCAGTTTTCTCCCTCGGCGCCCTCCAGGATATCCTCGGCCGACAGCAGTCCACCCTCGCCCGACCCGCCTTCGCCGGCCACAAAGGGCGAGGCTTTCGGCATGTGCTGCAGCATCACGCCACCCGCACGCCAGCGTTCACCCTGCCCGGGCACGGACGAGCGGCCGAAGGACAGCGAGAAGCGCGTCGGAATCTGCTCCGACTGAGCGAAATAGGTCTCCGCGCAGGCCGCGAGCGACCCGCCGGCCAGCGGCGTGATGCCCTTGTAGGGCGTCATGTCCGAGCCCTGGTCGATCAGGATCGCGAAATAGCCCTGACCGATCTGGGCAAAGTCCGGCTCGGGACCCAGCCGTTCGCGGTCGAAGCTGGCATAGGCGCGGATCTGCGCGGCCTCGCCCGGTTCGCGCGGACCGTAGTAATCGGTGGCGATCAGGCGCACCGGACCGTCACTGCGCACCTGCAACGACAGCTTCCAGCGCAGCTTGACCGTTTGCCCGATCAGAGCCGTCAGCAGGGCCATTTCCGCCACCAGCGCCTCGACCGGCGCGGGATAGGCGTGCTGCGCCAGAACCCGGTCCAGCACACCGTCCAGCCGTGCGACCCGCCCGCGAATGTCGGAGCGGTCGAGCTGAAACGGCAGGACCGTATCGTCCCAGGCGATCTGCGCACCGAGTGTCATGGGCTTTCCTTCGCTCCGAGCGTTGGGCATACCGCGCCAATATAGAGGCGGCAAGCGGGGGTCCAAGACATGCGCAGGTTCGGAGAGCCGCCAGACGCGGACCGGCGCTACCGCCGCAGGCCAGGCGTCTATGCCGTGCTCCGCCGTGGCGAAGACGTGCTTTTGACCCACCAGAACGAGCCCATTCCGGAATTCCAGCTGCCCGGCGGCGGCATCGATAAGGGCGAATCGCCCCTCGCAGCGCTGCACCGCGAAGTGTTCGAGGAGACCGGCTGGCGGGTGGGCAATGTGCGACGCCTGGGGGTCTATCGCCGGTTCACCTACATGCCGGAATACGACCTGTGGGCCGAGAAGCTCTGCACGGTCTATCTCGCCCGGCCCGTTCTGGCGCATGGCCCCCCGCTGGAGACCGGCCACAGCGCCGTCTGGACCAGTGTCGCCGCGGCCGCGTCGCTGGTGGCCAGCAGCGGCGACGCGGCGTTCTTGCGCAGCTTACGTGGCTGAACCGGCGGGTCCGCGATAGTCGCAGAGCACGGCGGAGACATCGTCGGGAAACTCGGTCTGTCCGGACACTTCGCTCAGTGTCCAGATCAGTGCCTCCAGCAATGCCGGGCCGTCCAGCTTGCGATGGGCCGTGAGGAAACGGCTCAGCCCGTCATCGTCAAAGAGCGCGTCGTCGCCCCCGCGCAACGGACACTCGGTCACGCCATCGGAACACAGCATGAGCCGGTCGCCGGGCGAGAGCCGGAACTGGGACGCCGTGTAAGGCGCCCCGGGGATCAGCCCGACCGGCAGGCCGCCTTCGCCCACCAGTTCGCAGGTCCCGTCGGCCTTGAGAACCTGCGGGTGGGGATGGCCCGCCTGGGTCAGCCGGACATCGCCGGTTTCCAAATCGAGCACCGCGAGTGCGATGGTAAAGTAGTGGTCGGTCTCCATATCCTCGAACATCAACGTGTTGAGTTGAGCGACCACATCCTCGGGCGGGCGGGCGCAGAACGCGTCCTTGGCGCAGGGTTCCAGCGCAAGGTTCTGGTCGGGCGACGAGGACGACAGATACCCCGCAAGCTGCGCGGTCAGGAGCGCCGAGGTCACGCCGTGGCCCGAGACATCGATGGCAAAGAGCCCCAGCTCACGCGGGTTGGGATGAAAACTGCCCACCAGGTCGCCGCCGACATGGCCGCTGGACCGCAGCAGCAACGCCGCCCGCGCCGCGCCGACATCGCGCACGCGGTCACGCACCAGCGATTGCTGGAGCTTCTTGGCCTGGAGCAGGTCATTGTCGATGCTCTGATAAAGGTCCTGCAACTCTTCGAGCGTGGCGGCGATCACCTTGTTCTTGCCGGTCAGCTCGTGCTGCATGTCGACAATCCGGGCGCCTGCCTTGATCCGGGCGGCCAGCTCGGTCCCATTGACCGGTTTGGTCAGAAAATCATCGGCGCCGGCATCGAGCCCCGCCGCGATATCGTCGCGCTCGGATTTCGACGTCAGCAGGATGAAGTAGCCGTAATTGTCGTGGCCGAGACGGCGAAACGCCTGGCAGAACTCCACGCCGCTCATCCCCGGCATCATCCAGTCGCTGAGGATCAGATCCACCGGATGCGCCTCGCAGTAGGCAAGTGCCTCTTCGCCGGATGCGGCCTCGTCGATATGATACCCGGTGCGGCGCAGAGATGCCGACAGCATCCGCCGCTGCGCCCGGCTGTCATCGACGATCAGCACGCGCAGCGGCGCCGCCGGCGCGGCGTCGGCGCACGTCTCGGTAACACTGGCGATGGCGGCGGTGGCGAAAGAACCCATGGACGTCTCGAAATACTGGTGCGCGCCTCTTTGCGACCTGCGCCGTTAAGATCGGGTGAAGTTCGGCAAAACGGTCTGCATTGACCCGCTCTTAACCAACGCCCGGCTACCCCGCTAAAGGATCGCCTGAAATGGGGAAAACCAGATGATAGACTGGGACCGTGTCAATGCGCTGCGCGACGAAGTTGGGCCAGAGGCCTTTGCCGAAGTCGTGGAGCTCTTTCTCGAAGAGGTCGATGAAAAGGTCGCACAGATCTCGGCCGGACGGGGGGGGAGCGCCGAGGAAGACATGCATTTTCTCAAAGGCGCGGCTATCAATCTCGGCTTTTCGGATCTGGGTGCGCTCTGCAGCAGCTCGGAAACCCTCGCCCGTTCCGGCCAGGCCGAAGAGATTGACCTCGCCGCGGTGTTCGATTGCTTCGAAGCCTCCCGCGACAGATTTCTGGAGGCCGCGAACGCCAAGGCGCTGATCTGATCAGCGCGAATTTCCCCGGTGACGTGGACTGCCCTGCACTCTGGGACGCGAAGGACCGCGGACAACCATCAAACCTCCGATGTGACTGTCAGGGTACAAAGGGATCCTCGCGCCAGTTGCGCGGTGAAAGCCCCGGCCACGCGGCAGCGAAGGGTTTTCATTGATCAAACGGTTCGGCGTCTCGCAGCAGAGCTGTCCCACTGGAAGAAGACCTATGACAAAATGGGGACAAATCAGCTCAGAGAACTGAAGCGGCCAAAGACTGTGTCAGTGGCCGCGATCGAGACGATGGAGCGGGGTAACACCGAGCGGCTGCGCCGGCGGCTTCTGGCACGACACCAGAAAGGATTGACCTGTCCGGCGCGTGGAGAACCTGAATCGATCAGCGCGTCGGGCATTCGGTTTCCCGGATCGGGTACCGATCCCCCGGTCCTCTGGGACAGCGTCCACTGCGTGTCGATCAACGGACGGCGGCGGGACGAGCCGCTCAACGGGAATGCCTTGTAATCACAGAAAAAGGCAAAGAACCTGGCCGAGCGGACGCAGTTACTACGTTACCGTCGGGCCACTCAGGTAGTTCCGCTACTCACCAACGGCACAAGAGAGGTTCCTGCCAACGGATCACCGCGCATTCATGCGTTGGCTTTCCGATTGGACCGCGTCGATGGCGATGCTCGCAGTTCCCGGTCAGGAGGCGGCAGGACCAAGGCTGGCCGGCCTCAGCGCCACGACTTGCCACTTGCGGAAACCGCCGTCCGCCCAGGCGATCAGCCGCCTGAAATCTGTGGCGCAGCCTTCGGCGACGGTGGATAGCCTGCCCTTGGACAAGCTGTCTTTGCGCCGGCACGGGGCCAAGGTTCTGGACGCCGCGGCCGAGGGATGCTTTCCCTCGCTTGCGACAAGGGAGAAGGCGATGAACGGACGGCTGGAGCTTTTCCGCGGGGTGGTGCATCCGTGGCACCATGATCATTTCGGGCACATGAACGTGCGCCACTATGCGCCGTTCTTCGACGATGCGAGCTATCATCTCTGGACGGTGATGGGCATCCCCTACTCGGAGATGATTGCCGCCCATGGCGTCCATTGCGTCGCGGCACAGGTCTCGACGACATTCATCCAGGAGCTGACGGCGGGCGATCTCATTGTGATCGATGGCGCGGTCGCGCGGCTTGGTACGAAAAGCGTCACCTTCGAGATGCGCATGCACCATGCCGACACCGGCGCGCTGCATGCGACCTGCGAGCAGGTCGAGGTGTTCTTCGACCCGGAGGCGCGCCGTTCGACCGAGATGCCGGATCAGGTGCGCGCGGTGTTGGAGAAATTCTCTGTGCAGGGATGATCATGTTAACAGTACAATGAACTGAAAAAACTTCTGTGCAAAAATCTCTTTCCGATAGGTATTCAAGTGTAGGGTGTTGAGGAGAGTGCTGACATCGCATTACAAGCGCTTAAAAGAACCTGCGCCTTGCGCCCACTACTCTACCTCGTGTTTGAAGAATAGATAGCCACTTCGTATTTTCTCATAAGTTTTGGAGCGCCGGGAATGTCGAGCATAGAGATCTACCTCACAAGCTGGAAAATAGTTTATCGTTTAGGCTGGTTTCTACTGGGGCGAACGCTTTGGTTACTTTCGGCGGTCGTTTTCGCGACACTAATCGTAGTGGGGTTAGCGTTTCTTGTGGATACACCGAGCGTTAGTGCAGCCATTTCAGATACTTTCTTGTTGTTTGTAGTTTCAGCACTGGCATTAATCATAGCTTCCTGGTTCTATGTACAGGTGATACAGGCTGTTGCGCTCAGACGGTTCAAGCCACTTAAGACACCGGGCCTGAATTCTGCTGAGACTCTGTCTTTTGCGCTGTGCGTGGTAACTGTTCTGCTTTTACTATTACCACTATTGTTCGCAACAGTTTTTCTGATTTCGCTGATTGCCTCGACACCAATCTCTCACAGCATGCTTCGTATTGCGTCGCCCCTTATTTCAATAGCGCTACTGGTGTTGATCAAGTACGCTATTCTAGTACACGCACCACGTTTTGTTTCCTCTGCCTTGGGGGGCAGTATTGCGTTTTCAAAGGCGCGGCAACTAATGTTTGAGCTTCCGCGAAAGAAAATTTTTTTTGTTTCCGGCCTGCTGGTTGTGCAAGATTCACTTCTGAACTTTCTTGATTTCGTGGAATCTCAGCTCTTAGCATTCCTTCTCCTTTCAGTGCTCGCCATTCTTTTCTTTGCACACGATGCAATTGTATTGGTGATACTTTCGACCGAAGTTCAGACCGATAAGAACGCGACGCCGCTCTCGCCTGACTAATGAAGTAGGCCTCATGCCTTGCGTTCACTGCACCGCTCAGCGCAGATGCCGCCATGACCAGCTTTTCCGATGCCGCCCTCGCCGCCACGGCCCGGATGCGGGCGCTCTTTCCGCCCACACCGTTGCTGCGCAACGCCCATCTGTCGGACCGGTACGGGGCGGAGATCTGGCTCAAGCGCGAGGATCTGTCTCCTGTCCGCTCCTACAAGATCCGGGGCGCTTTCAATGCGATGCGCAAGACCCGCGCCGCCGAGCCCGACCAGAACCGGTTCGTCTGCGCCAGCGCGGGCAACCATGCGCAAGGCGTCGCCCATGCCTGCCGCCATTTCGGGGTGCGCGGCACGATCTTCATGCCGGTGACGACGCCGCAGCAGAAGATCATGAAAACGAAGGTGTTTGGCGGCGACGCGGTCGAGATCACGCTCACCGGAGACTATTTCGACGACACGCTGACCGCCGCCCAGACCTATTGCGCCGAGATCGGGGGACACTTTCTGGCGCCGTTCGACGATCCGGATGTGATCGAGGGGCAGGCCTCGGTGAGTGTGGAAGTCCTTGACCAGCTCGGGCGCGCCCCGGACCTGATCGTGCTGCCTGTGGGCGGGGGCGGTCTGTCGGCGGGTGCGACACGCTATCTGTCTGAAACGGCGCCGAAAACTGGGCTGCGGTTGGTCGAGCCGGCGGGCGGGGCGAGCCTGCGGGCGGCGCTGGCCGCCGGAGAGCCCGTAACGCTGCCAAAGGTGGACAATTTCGTCGATGGCGCGGCCGTCGCCCGCATCGGCACACAGACCTGGGACGCGCTGCGCGACACCGATCTGGCCCATGTGCTCGTGGCGCCGGAAGACCGCATCTGCGCCACCTTGATCGAGATGCTCAATGTCGAGGGCATCGTGCTGGAGCCCGCGGGCGCGTTGGCAGTCGACGTGCTGCCCGATCTCGCCGGAGAAATCGAAGGAAAAACAGCCGTTTGCGTGACCTCTGGCGGAAATTTCGACTTCGAGCGGTTGCCCGAGGTCAAGGAACGCGCCCAACGTTTCAGCGGCGTGAAGAAGTACCTGATCCTGCGCCTGCCTCAACGCCCCGGCGCGCTGAAGGAGTTTCTGGGGTTGCTCGGGCCCGAAGACGACATCGCGCGGTTCGAGTATCTGAAGAAGTCCGCGCGCAATTTCGGCTCGGTGCTGATCGGGATCGAAACCGGCCATGCGGAGAACTTCCCCGCGCTTTTCGCGCGGCTCGAGGCCGGCGGGTTCGCCTATCAGGACATCACCGGCAATCAGGCACTGTCGGAGTTTCTGATCTGAGCGCGCGCGTCTGTTAAGAAACGTACGTTTTGTCCAAACTGCCAAATTGTACATTTACGTTCGCGCCCTGTTCCGGTTCTCTGAGACGCAACGGTCCGCACGAGGCCGACGGGACAGATGAACAGGGTGAACCCCCATGACAAAACCGAAGGACAGTCATCGCACGCCGATTGCAGCCGGGATAGGCCGATCCTTGCGGACCTATTATGGCGACCCGGCGCGCGCCGCACGGATGGTGACGCTCTATTCGGAGTTTCTCGGGTCCGGCGGGCTCGCGTTTGATATCGGCGCCCATGTCGGCGACCGGACAGCGGTGTTTCGCTGGATCGGGGCGCGGGTGGTCACGGTGGAGCCGCAGCCTGCCGCGATGCGGGCGCTGCGGCTGATCCACGGGCGCGACTCGCAGGTGACGCTTGTGGCCGCGGCGGTGGGCGCCGCGCCGGGCGAGGCGGCGATGCATGTCAACAGCGCGAACCCGACGATCTCGACCCTGTCGGAGGACTTCATCGCCGCGGCCGACGGCGCGGACGGCTGGGAGGGTCAGGTCTGGGACGGCCGCGCGACCGTGCCCGTCCTTACGCTCGACGGGCTGATCGAAACGCATGGCACGCCGGATTTCGTCAAGATCGATGTCGAGGGGTTGGAGGATGCGGTGATTGCCGGTCTGAGCCAGCCTGTGCCGGCGCTGTCCTTTGAGATCACGATGATCCAGCGGGAGGCGGGGCTGAACGCTCTGCGCCGGCTGGCGGCGCTCGGTCCCTACCGGTTTGCACTGTCGCTGGGCGAGCGGCTGGATCTGGCGGACGACGGCTGGCAGGAGGCGGACGCCATGGCAGCCCAGATCTCGGACCTGCCCGACGCGGCCAATTCGGGCGATGTCTATGCCAGGCTGCCCGGGGTCGGTCGGGTTGTTCCCGGCACGGACGCGGGGTAGAGGGCGGCAGGTTTGAACCAAGAGGTCCTGATGCCCGCCGCCCCCAAGAAACCCGCTCCCAAGAAAGTCGTGCTTGCCTATTCCGGTGGGCTCGACACGTCGATCATCCTGAAATGGCTGCAGACGGAATATGGTTGCGAGGTCATCACCTTCACCGCCGATCTGGGCCAGGGCGAGGAGCTGGAGCCCGCGCGGCACAAGGCGGAGCTGCTCGGGATCGCACCGGAGAACATCTATATCGAGGATGTGCGCGAGGAATTCGTGCGCGATTTCGTCTTTCCGATGTTCCGCGCGAACGCGGTCTATGAGGGGCTCTATCTGCTCGGCACCGCCATCGCACGGCCGCTCATCTCCAAGCGCCTGATCGAGATCGCCGAAGCCACGGGCGCCGATGCGGTGGCCCATGGGGCGACCGGCAAGGGCAACGACCAGGTGCGGTTCGAGCTGTCGGCCTATGCACTGAACCCGGAAATCGCGGTGATCGCGCCCTGGCGGGAATGGGACCTGTCGAGCCGGACCAAACTGCTGGAGTTCGCCGAGGCGCATCAGATCCCCATCGCCAAGGACAAGCGCGGCGAGGCGCCCTTCAGCGTGGACGCGAACCTTCTGCACACCTCGTCCGAAGGCAAGGTGCTGGAGGACCCCGCCGAGGACGCGCCGGATTACGTCTACCAGCGCACGGAGAACCCCGAGGACGCGCCCGATACGCCGGAATTCGTCGAGATCGGGTTCGAACGCGGCGATGCGGTGTCGGTCAATGGAGAGGCGCTGAGCCCCGCCGGACTGCTCACCCGGCTCAACGAGCTGGGCGGCAAACATGGCTGCGGGCGGCTCGATCTGGTCGAGGGGCGGTTCGTCGGCATGAAATCTCGCGGGATCTATGAGACGCCGGGGGGCACGCTGCTGCTGGAGGCCCATCGCGGGATCGAGCAGATCACGCTCGACCGGGGTGCGGCGCATCTGAAGGACGAGCTGATGCCGCGCTATGCGGAGCTGATCTATAACGGCTTCTGGTTCAGCCCGGAGCGCGAGATGCTGCAGGCAGCGATCGACAAGAGCCAGGAGCATGTGACCGGCACGGTGCGGCTCAAGCTCTACAAGGGTTCGGCGCGCTGTGTGGGACGCTGGTCGGATATGTCGCTCTACTCCGAGGACCATGTCACCTTCGAGGATGACGCGGGCGCCTACGACCAGGCGGACGCGGCGGGCTTCATCAAGCTCAACGCCCTGCGGCTGCGGCTGCTGGCGATGCGCGAGCGCCGCCTGAACGGCCGCTGAACGGCGGCCGGTTTGGCGAAGACCCGGGGCAAGAAAGCGGCCAAGACGCGCCGCAGCTGGCGCCCGCGGCTGTCGCTGCGCCGGGTCCTGCTCTGGCTGACCGGGGCGGTCGTGGCGCTGGTCGCGCTCTTCGCCGTCGTGCCGGTGCCAGCGACGCCCTATCAGATGATGGAGCACTGGCGGCTCGGCGGAGTCGCGCGCGACTGGGTCGGGATGGACGAGATCGCCCCGGTGATGCAGCGCAGCGCGGTGGCCGCGGAGGACGCGAATTTCTGCGCCCACTGGGGGTTCGACATCGCCGCATTGCGTGAGGCGATCGATGGCGGGGCGCGGCGCGGCGGCTCCACGATCAGCCAGCAGACGGTCAAGAATGTCTATCTCTGGCAGGGCCGGTCCTGGCCGCGCAAGGCGCTGGAAGCGGGCCTGACCCCGGTGGTGGAGCTCGTGTGGACCAAGCGGCGGATCCTCCATGTCTATCTGAACGTGATCGAATTCGACGAAGGTGTCTTTGGCGTCGAGGCCGCGGCACAGCATTATTTCGGGGTCCCCGCGGCGGATCTGAGCCCGACCCAGGCGGCGCGGCTGGCCGCGATCCTGCCCGACCCCAAGGATCGGTCCGCGAGCCGGCCGTCGGCCTTTGTCCAGCGCCGGGCGGCAGCGATCCGGGACGGCGCGGAGACGATCCGGCGGGACGGGCGCGCAGCCTGTTTCGCGGGCTGATGCGCTTGGCGGGTTCCCTGCCAGAACGGCGGGCTCTGCGCATAAGCGGTTGATCGCGGGGCCCACGCGCGGCATGACGGGGTGCAATCGTTAACGAGGCCCCATCGCCCATGATGCCCCAGCTCTATCACGTGCCGCTGTCGCCCTTCTGCCGCAAAGTGCGGCTGACGCTTGCCGAAAAAAAGCTCGAGGTCGATCTGGTCGAGGAACGCTACTGGGAGCGCGACGCCGATTTCCTGCGCCGCAACCCGCTGGGCAAGGTGCCCGTCCTGAAAATCGACGGGCTGACGCTGAGCGAGAGCAACGCGATCTGCGAATATCTCGAAGAGGTCTATCCGACGCCTGCGCTGATGCCCACCGACCCGCGCGAACGGGCCGAGATCCGGCGCCTGCTGGGCTGGTTCGACGATGCGTTCTACCGCGAGGTGACGCTGATGATCGTCGGCGAGCGGGTGAACAAGAAGCTGACCGGCGCGGGCTATCCCGACAGCGGCAACGTCAAATCCGGCGTGAAGCGGGTGAAGTTCCATCTCGACTACATGGCCCATCTTCTGGACAATCGGCGCTGGCTGGGCGGAGATTCCATGACGCTGGCCGATTTCGCCGCCGCGGCGCAGCTGTCCTGCCTGGATTACACGTCGGACGTGGACTGGCACCGGTCGGACGTGGTCAAGGACTGGTATGCCAAGATCAAGAGCCGGCCGTCCTTCCGCGGGCTGCTGGCCGATCAGGTCGCGGGCTTCCTGCCGCCGCCCCACTATGCCGATCTGGATTTCTGAGCCGGGCCTCGGGGCGTGAGCGCGCCCCCGCTCTCGGGCGCGGCGCTCAAGGCGGCGCTGGCGGCGGAGGCGGAGGCGGCGGGCTTTTCCGCGATGGGGGTCTGCCGACCGGGCGCGATCCCGCAGGCCGCGGGCCGGCTCGCGCGGTTCGTGGAACTGGACCGGCACGGGCAGATGGGCTGGATGGCCGAGCGCATGGGCTGGCGCGGCGACCCGCAAGCGCTCTGGCCCGCGGCGCGGTCGGTGGTGATGCTGGCCGAGGCCTACACGCCCGAGAGCGATCCGATGGCGACGCTGACGCAACCCGAGGTCGGGACCGTCAGCGTCTATGCCCGCGGCAAGGATTACCATGATCTGGTCAAGAAGCGGCTGAAGCGCGTCGGGCGCTGGCTGATCGCGGCGGCGGGCCCGGAGACCGAGATCAAGGTTTTCGTCGACACCGCGCCGGTGATGGAAAAGCCGCTGGCCGCCGCCGCCGGGCTGGGCTGGCAGGGCAAGCACACCAACCTGCTGGGGCGCGATCTGGGCAACTGGGTGTTTCTGGGCGCGCTCTTCACCACCGTCGAGCTGCCCGCGGATGCGCCGGAGGTCGACCATTGCGGCTCCTGCCGGGCGTGCCTGGACATCTGCCCCACCGATGCGTTCCCCGCGCCCTACCAGCTCGATGCGCGGCGCTGCATCTCCTACCTGACCATCGAGCATCACGGGCCCGTGGACCCGGACCTGCGCCCCGGGATGGGCAACCGAATCTATGGCTGCGACGATTGTCTGGCGGTCTGCCCCTGGAACAAGTTCGCGGTGGCGGCGCGCGAGACCCGCTATGCGGCGCGCGGGGATCTCAATGCGCCGAAGCTTGCCGATCTGGCGGGGCTGGACGATGCGGGGTTCCGGGCGAAGTTCAGCGGCTCGCCCATCAAGCGGATCGGACGCGACAGATTCTTGCGCAACGTCGCCTATGCGATGGGAAATTCCGGGCAGGCGGCGCTGCGTCCGGCGGCCCAGCGCTTGGCCTGCGAGCCCGATCCGACGCTCGCGGAGGCCGGCCGCTGGGCAGCCTCCCGCCTGCCGGAGCGTTAGGCGGGGTTGGAGCATTCCCGTCCAGGTGGTATTGTCGCAGCTCTAAGGGAGGGAACCCGACATGCGACCACATATCGTCGACACACCGAGATCGGCATCCAAGGCCCAGCTTGCCGCGTTCCTGCGGTTGGAGCGGAAATGGCCCGCCCATCCCAGCCGCACGGCGCAGTTCCGTCAGGCCGGCAAGACCGTGCGCTCCATGCGTCTGCGCGAGTATCTGCGGATCGCACGCGCCCAGGCGTAAGCCAGCGGCACGCGCGGGGACCCGCCCCAACCGGGCCCGGCGCGTGCCAGCCAGTTGCTTTCAGAACATCATGCAGTCGGCCCCGGGCGGCAGCGGCTCCGCGCCCTCGGGCAGGGTCGGCGTGTAGCTGAAGCTCGCGATCAGCGCGCCGCCGTCGAAGGCCACGAAGAGCTCGTCCGAGCCAGGCCGGATGGCGATGCCTTCGGGGTCGATGCCGTACGGCAGGAGCGATTCGGTGGCCAGCAGCCGGCCCTCGGCGTCGAACTCGTAGAGCGCGTTGGTGCCCTCGCGGTCATCGACGATCAGCAGATGCCCGGTGCGCGGATCGCGCGCGATGCCCTGGGCCTCCGACAGCGGCGGATCGAGCGTGAGCGTGTCGATCCGGCGCAGGATCTCACCCTCCGGCGAGAGCCACGTCAGCCATTCGGGATCGTCCTCCACCGTGATCAGGCTGCCGTCGGCATCGATGGCGATACCCTCGGTCCCCGTCCAGCCGCCGGAGATGCGGAAGGGCGCGCCGAGCACCTTGCCATCCTTGCTGATCCGCTGGAAGGCGCCCATGCCGTCGGCCACGATCAGGTTGTCGCCCTCGATCGAGATCGCCTGGATCAGCGCGAGGTCCGATCCGATGCGGCGCAGTTCGTCCCCGTCGAGATTCACGAGGATCGCCTCGGGCCCCTCGTTGGCGATCCACAGGCCGCAGAAGGTCGGGTCGTAATCGAGGCTGGCGGGGCGGTTGAGCGTATAGCTGCCGGTGAGTTGCAGGTCGAGCGCTCCGGCGGGCATGGCCAAGACGCTCACGAGAAATGCTGTCGCGTACCGCATACCTGCCTCCGAGTTTCCCCGTTCATGGTGGCGCCGTCGGCGCGCAGGTCAAGTCCGTGCCTGTCGGCCAAAGGGCGGGCTTGGCGCCTATGATTATGGATTGCCCATAACGGGCGCCTCCTGTCCCCTGGGACGCGGTCATGGTTCCCGAGCACGGGGGGTGTGCCGGCGCAGATCCCGCGATGCGCGCCCCCCTTTTTGCAGCGGACGTGGGCGCGCACGAAACAGCGTTCTGCCCGGAGTTTCCAAACCATGCTTCGGCGCATTTCCGCCGTCGTCAAAACCAATTTCGACAGATTTTCTAGCGAGGCTCGTTTCAGGCGGGTCGCACGCGCGCTGGCGTCTCTGAGGCCAAGCACCGGTCGCGGCATCGAAGCAAAGGAAAGACATATGAGACACTTAACGATTTGTGCTATCGCGTCCTGCGCGTTCCCGGTCCTCGCTGCGGCGGACTACGGACTGGAACAAGTCGATCAGCGTCACCTGAACTCGATGGTTGAGAATGGCGATCCCGACGAGGCATTCATCGAAGCGTTCGAGGCAGGCGACGAGCTTACAGAATTCAGTTTCGATGCGGACCGGGGCGTGGGCGTGAACGTTGGTGAGGGCCGCCGTTTCACCCGGTTTCCGCGCGCGGATCTGACAGGACCGGGAGAATGGGCCACCCATTTTCCAATGCGCGAAGGCGGCGCAAACGCGACATCCTGCATTGCCTGTCATAACGCACCCTTCGCCAACGGCGCGGGGGACGTTGCGCTGAACGCTGTGGTTGATCCTGCCCATACCGGTGATCCGTCAAAGTATCTTGAACGCAATACGCTGCCACTCTTTGCGCTTGGGATTCCTCAACGGCTCGCCGAAGAGATCAGCGCCACGCTCTATCAGCAACGCGATGCGGCGCGCGCGAAGGCCTGCGAGACTGGTTCTGCGATCGCGCAGCTGGAGGCCAAAGGCGTCTCCTATGGCCAGCTGAGCATCACCAGAACCGCCGAAGAGCCCTGCGACGTGCAGATCGATGCCTCCGGACTGGACGGGATCGATGAGGATCTGGTGGTCAGGGCCTTCGGCTGGAAAGGAAACCATTCGACGATCCGCGCCTTCACCCGCGGCGCGGCGCACAATGAGCTCGGGCTGCAGGCGGTCGAAATCGTCGGAAACGCGGACGGCGACTATGACGGTGTCATCGACGAGTTGACCGTGGGCGACATGACGGCTCTGACTGTCTACATGGCGGGACTGGAACGCCCTGTGACCGCGATTGAACTCGAAGAGTTGGGCCTGATCGAGTTGTCCGAAGCATACAAGACAGACATCCTGACCGGCGAGGAGCTTTTCGTATCAACGGGCTGTGCCAGCTGCCACACCCCCACGATGCCAATCGCCGATCCGCATTTCCGGGAGCCGAGCAACACGCCCGGGTTCTACGATGTCACGTTTCCCGACGGATCGGACCCGGGCTCCCATGGGCTGAGCTTTGCCAGTGCCATAGAGTTCAACCTGGCCGGGGATCAGCCGAACAACCGGATCGACCTCGAAGACGGCAGCACGCATCTGCTGGGCGGCCTGGAGATCGATGAAGACGGCACGGCGGTGGCGCGCTGGTACACCGACTTCAAGCGCCATGACATGGGCCCGGACCTCGCCGATCCGGATGATCCGCTGGGGCTGGGAGCGTCGACCTTTCTGACCCGTTCGCTGGCGGGTGTCGGGATAACCGGTCCCTGGCTGCATGATGGGCGTGCAACGACGCTGCACGAGGCCATTACGATGCATGGTGGTGCGGCCACCGACAGCCGGAACAGCTATGTCAGCCTGCCGGAACGGGAACGCGCGCAGATCCAGGCCTTTCTCGAAAACCTGACGATGCACCAGAGCGAAGAGGAGCATGGATAGATGCCGAAACCCAAAGTGGCACATCAGCCGGCGGGAATTCCCGGGGCCGGACGCGCGATATGTCTGGCGCTGGGGGTGTCCTGCGCGCTCCCCGGCATGGCGGTCGCAGAGACATTCAGCGCGGATGTCTGGGCGGACAACTGGTTCGAAATGCGGATCGACGGCGTCCAGGTGGCCGAGGATTCCGTTCCCATCACGACGGAGCGGTCGTTCAACGCCGAGAGTTTTTCATTCGAGGCAGAGACGCCGTTCGTCATCGGCCTCGTCGCGAAGGACTTCAAGGAGAATGACACCGGCCTTGAGTATATCGGGTCGCGGCGGCAGCAGATGGGGGATGGCGGCGTCATCCTTCAGATCCGGGATGCGGCGGGGCAAACCATTGCGGTCAGCGATGGCTCCTGGCGCTGCCTGGTCACCCATTCCGCCCCGCTGGACAAGGCCTGCGAACGCGAGAGCGACCCGGTGGCCGGCGAAGGGGTCTGCACCTTCGAGATCACCGAAGAGCCCGCGAACTGGGATCGGCCGGATTTCGACGCGTCCGGCTGGCGGCCGGCGGATGTCCACTCCGAACGCGCGGTGAGCCCGAAGGACGGCTATGACAGGATCCGGTGGTCCAGCGCGGCCGAGTTCATCTGGGGCCCGGACCTGGAGCAGGACAATACGGTCCTGTGCCGGCTTGCGATCGAGTAGCGCCACCGCCACGTCAGGATCGGACGGCGGCCGGGACCCCGGTCGCCGTCCGTAGCTCTTTCGTCCGGCGACGGGGTGCTCCGCCGCCCGGCCGTGGACAGGAGCCGTCGCCGGGGACAGACCCTTGTCCGCTGGGCGCGGGGGTCTCGCCGGGAGCTAGAGCAGCTTTCGGAACGTGATCTTGTCGTCGCCCGCGGCCCAGAAGTCGCGGATCCTGGCCACCTCGTCATAGCCGCAAGCGGTGTAGACCCCGCGCGCGGCGGCGAACCCCGCCTGCCCGGAGGTGTCGACGATGACGAGCCGCTCCTGCCGGGCGCGGAGGAGATCCTCGAGCGCGGTGACGAGTGCGCGCCCGACGCCCGTCCCCTGTTCGGCGGGGCGGACGGCGAGGGCACGCATGTTCCAGGTGCCGTCGGTCATCGGCTCCGGCGCGGCAAAACAGAAGCCGACCGGCGTGGTGCCGCTCAGCGCGGTGAGCCAGACCTCGGACGGGACGCCGCGCAGCGCCCCAGCCAGAAGCCCGGGCAGCATCTCGCCGGGGAAAAGCCCCGTCGCGTCGAGCACCTGCTGCAGGCCGGGAATGTCGTCTGCCCGGGTCGGGCGGATGTCGGGAGTTGGCATGGGTCTCTTCCTATCTATTGTCGAGTTGCGCGCGCACGGCCTGAACGCCGGCGCGGGTTGCGCGGTAGGGCGCCCCACCGCTGGATCTGATGAAGCGGCGCTTTTTCAGGCGGTTGACGAGCGTGGTGGTGCAATCGGTCAGCACATGGCCGTCGCGGTTGAAGCACGTCACCTTGTGGATCTTGCCGTTGGGCGCGCGTTCGAAATGGATGGCGCCACCCTGCGCCAGCGCATGCAGCACGCGCTGTTCCTGTTTTGAGATGTTCACGGGTCTGTCTCTGAGATTGGGTACGACCGCAGGGGCCCTCCGGCGTCACGCGCAGACGGTCCTCAGGTTCGGCTCGGCCCGGTCTGTGGGGCCTTAGCGGCGGTCCACATTCTCTGACATAAACGCTCCATCACCGCGCGATGGGGCGCGGCGTGATGGCGGCCTAGCACCGCGCCCGGATCCGGACAAGCCTGCGGCGCCTGCTGGGCCTGCGGGCGGGGCGGCGGTGCCACAGGGGCGCGATCGGGCGCGCGGTCTGATTCAGGCGCGGGAGGCCGGGCGGACCCCTCCTGCGTCAGTCCCGGGTTCGGCTTTCGCAGCTTCGGCTTTATCGGCGGCGGAAACTGCGTCAGGGTGCCGGTATTGGACTGTCTTGGGGGATCGAGATGAACAGACTGCCAGGGTTTTCGCTCGCCGGGATCTGCCTCATTGCGGCCTGCACGGCGGGGGGCGCCGGGGGCGACGGTCTGGACGGTGTGTGGAGCGCCACCAGCACCACCGCCATGTCGATCACCGGCGACATCACCGTGACGGATGCGGCGCTCCAGTTCGAGGACGGGCAGCGCATGGCCTGGGCGTTCGAGGATCGGCAGATGGGCGACTGGGCGGGTCTGGGACAGCAGGTGGAGGGGGCAATCTACAAAGTGGCCGAACCCGCGGATCCGACGCTGCTCCGGGGCAACACGCTCTGCGGGCAGCCGGTCACCTACATTGTGCTGTCGCTGGTCGAGGCCGGAGACCTGGGGATGAGTGTGTTCACCGGCGCGTCGGCGCCAGTGAACACAGACGATTTCTGTGCGAGCTATTTCTATTCCCGCTAGCGGGTGCGGACGCCGGCATCTGACGCGTGAGCCCGGCGCAAGGCGGGGGCGGCCCGCTGTTCTGCCTGGTGTGATGGCACGCCCCTGCCCCGGCGGTCAGGCGCGCACGCGGGTCTCGTAGGCCTCCGAGATGTCCCGCGCCAGCGCGCCGACTTCGAAGTTGTAGTCGCCGATCTGGCCCACAGGCGTGACTTCGGCCGCCGTGCCGGTCAGCCAGCACTGTTCGAACCCTTCGAGCTCGCCGGGCTCGATATGGCGCTCATGAACCTTGATCTGCCGCTCGTTCAGCAGGCCGATCACGGTCTGGCGGGTGATGCCGTTGAGGAAGCAGTCCGGTGTCGGCGTGTGCACCTCACCATCCTTGACGAAGAAGATATTCGCGCCCGTCGCTTCGGCCACATAGCCGCGATAGTCGAACATCATCGCGTCCGAGCAGCCCTTGGCCTCGGCCGCGTGCTTGGACATGGTGCAGATCATGTAGAGCCCTGCGGCCTTGGCGTGGCAGGGGATGGTTTCGGGGCTCGGCCGCTTCCATTTGGAGATGTCGAGCTTGGCGCCCTTGAATTTCGCATCGCCGTAATAGGCGCCCCATTCCCAGGCCGCGACGGCCATGCGGACCGGGTTGCGCTGCGACGCGACACCCATGTCTTCGCCCGAGCCGCGCCAGGCGACGACGCGGACATAGGCGTCCGAGAGCCCGTTGGCGGCCATGACTTCGGCCTTGGCTGCCTCGATCTGGGCCACGTTCCAGGGGATGTCGATATCGACCAGGTCGCCCGAGCGCAGAAGACGCTTGGAATGGCGCACGGACTCGAAAATGTTACCGCCATAGGCGCGCTCGCCCTCGAAGACCGAAGACGCGTAATGCATCGCGTGGGACAGGATATGCACCTTGGCGTCGCGCCAGGGCACCAGCACCCCGTCCAGCCAGATCATTCCGTCCCGGTCATCATACCCCCCGGCCATGGTCATTCCCCTTTGCAAGCCGCATCCGAATTTTCGAATATTGCGCGGTTAGGTCCGGTTCGGACTGAATATTGCGCAAACTCTCGCAGCGGGCTATCAGTCCGCCCTTGGAAAGTCAACAACACTGACGTAAAATGCGCCAAGCATGTGAATTGAGGGGATCCTGACATGGCCGACGGGCGCGCTGGCTCTAGCACCGATGGCGAAAGTCTGCTTTTTCTGACAGATGAGCAGTTGCGCAAGGGGATCGAGGCGATGTTCTTTGCCTATCGCGGCTTCACCGCCGATCCCGACCGGTTGCTGGAGGAGTTTTCCTATGGACGCGCCCATCACCGCGCACTGCATTTCATCCAGCGCACCCCCGGCACGACGGTGAACAATCTGCTGTCGATTTTGGGCGTGACCAAACAGTCGCTGAACCGTGTGCTGCGCGCGCTGATCGCGGACGGGCTGGTCGACAGCCGCGTCGGCCGTCGCGACAAGCGCGAGCGCAACCTCTATCTGACGGAGAACGGCGTGGCGCTGGAAAAACGCCTGTCGGAGGCCCAGCGCCGCCGGATGCGCGCGGCCTATCGCGCCGCGGGGCCCGAGGCCGTGCGCGGGTTCCGCCAGGTGCTGGAACAGATCATGGATCCCGACATGCGGGCCCATTTCCATGGCTGATGCCGGGATCATCATGCCGGAGGCGCCCGACGCCCATCTGCTGATCGTCGATGATGACGACCGCATCCGCGAGCTGCTGCAGAAGTTCCTTGTGCGCAGCGGGTTTCTGGTCAGTGCGGCGCGGGACGCGGCCCAGGCGCGGCGACTGCTGGGCGGGCTGGAGTTCGACATGATCGTGCTCGACGTGATGATGCCGGGCGAGGACGGAATCGCGCTGACAGCGAGCCTGCGCGAGGACATCGCGACGCCGATCCTGCTGCTGACGGCCAAGGGCGACACGGCGGACCGGATCCGGGGTCTGGAGGCCGGGGCGGACGATTACCTGGCCAAACCGTTTGAACCCAAGGAGTTGCTGCTGCGGATCAACGCGGTGCTGCGCCGGGTGCCGCCGCCGCCGGGCGACGCGCCGATCAAGGTGCTCAATCTCGGACCGGTGCGCTACGACGTGGAGCGCGGCGAGATGTGGGCGGGCGACGAGCTGGTGCGCCTGACGGCCACCGAAAGCCACCTGATGCGGATCTTCTCGGCCAATACGGGCGAGGCGCTGAGCCGGACGAAACTGGTCGAGGATCTGGGCCGCGACAAGGGCCAGGCCCAGGAACGCGCGGTGGATGTGCAGATCACCCGGTTGCGCCGCAAGATCGAGGCCGACCCGAAACAGCCGCGCTATCTGCAGACGGTGCGCGGCGCGGGCTACATGCTGGTGGCGGACTAGGCCGCCGGCTCAGAGCTTTGCCAGGATCGCCTTGAGCTGCCTGCGGTCCGCCGCGGGCAGCGGCGCCAGGATGCCGTCGAGTGCCTCGGCCACCGCGTGCTGAAGCTCGCCCACCGCTCTGTGCCCCTCTTCCGTCAGAACCAGCAACGAGACCCGCGCATCGTCGGCACAGTCCCGGCGCGCGATCAGGCCCTTGCGCTCCAGCGCCTGGACCCCGCGTGTCATCTGTCCCTTGTCGCGCGCCATCAGCCGCACGAGATCCTGGACGCGGGCGGGTTCGTGATCGGCGAGCGTCAGCAGCAGAATGCCACCGGCCGGCCCGACCCGGTGACGGTCGAACTCCGCGGCGCGGGCATTCAGCGCGGCGTGGATACGGCGCGTCATGCGGTCGATCAGGCGCGCAACCTCGATATCCGGCCCTGCCGGATTTATGTTGACTTTATCAACCATATTTCACATATTTGACTTTATCAAATTATCGGTCCGCCGCGCATGCATCAAGCGGTTCGGCACTACAGGCGTGGGAGATCTACAGCGTGACAGCAACCGAAAAAACACTCCTGAAGATCGCGGCCGGGCTCTGGGTGATCTGGGGCCTCGTCCATGCCTTCGCCGGGGCCATGGTCCTGTCAGGCAGCACGGCTGCGGGATTCCAGGCCATCGCCGACGCCGTCGATCCGGCGACGCTCACCGGGCCGTACGCGGAGGCCGTCGGTGCGGTCCTGCGCCAACATGCCTGGAACCTGCTGTGGTTCGGGATCGTGACGCTCATCGGCGCGGTCTTTGTCTGGCGTGGTTTTCTGACAGCGATCTGGGTGACGGCGATGGTGGGCGGGCTCGCGGATCTGGGGTATTTCCTGTTCCTCGACCTGCCCGGCCATGTGCGGTTCTTTCCGGGCACGCTCATGACCCTTGTCTCCGGATCGGCCATCCTGCTGAGCTTCTATGTCTGGCTGCGCCACCGAAAGCCCACTGCCGACCCCGCGTGACGGACGCGGCCCGCGGGGGCCGGTAGGGCTGGTCGCGGGTCAATCGCCCAGCGTGACCTCTTCGATCCGGGGCGGGCCGCCCCGGCGCAGGGGCGTCGAGAGGGGCTCCGACAGACTGTCCCAGTCAACCGCGCCGAGATCCACCCTACGAACCGTGCGCTCGTCATCAGTGTGATAATAGACGACCATATTCGCGGTATCGAAAGAGACAGTGTATTGCGTGCTGCCGTAGCTGAGCGGCTCCAGCCCCTCGGGCAAGTCGTCGAAATCGCCTTCGATCGGCAGCTGGAAACTGTCGAGAATGCGGAAATGCTCCAGCGTCGTGTCATAGCCGCCTGCGGTCTCCCGGGCGGTTTCCTTGAAGGCCGCGGCACGTACGAAACGCGACGGCGGCGTATAGTCGCCCGGCAGCCCCAGAAAGCCCGTGCCGTAGCCGATCCCGGACAGCGTCAGGCCCGCCACGTCGACATCCGGCCAATTGACCGGGCGCAGGTTCAGATAGTTGCGCAGATTGGTCAGGTGCCAGTCATAGGAGGGCGCGTTCGTCATGACACCGATGGTCTGCTCGTAAATATGCAATTCACCGTCGATGTACTCGACCACGATCTCGTCGCCCGTCGGGTCCGACACGACGACATGCACCGGCGCCGGAAAACCGAGCGCGGGTTCGACGACGGAAACGACCCGGATCTCCTTCGCCGCGGCCTTTACTTCGTCCACAGTGGCGAACTGGCTGCCCATGTACGTCATGAAGTCCGTCGCGCTGAGCGAGCTGCTGGCCAGAGCGGGATCATAGGGCTGATAGCCGGTGAACCCGGGGAAATAGAGGAGGTTCAGCACGAGCCCCTCTTCGTTGATGATATCGCCGAAGAGATCCTCGCGCCCCAGCAGTGTCACGCCGGCATAGCCGTACGTGCCCGTCCATGTCGCACCGGCGGCGCCGTCCGGCATGGTCATCGCGCTGTGGTCCCGGCCCCGCGGAACGATCGCGAAGCCCGGAACGAGATCGAAATTGCCCCATTCCATGGTCCGGCCGGGATGCTGCGAGCCGTCGGACGCGGTCAGACGGACATAGGTGCAGGCCTCGGCGACCGGGGCCAGAGACAGAAGCGCGGCGAGGGTCATGGCGGCGGCGGAACGCATGCTGGCGGGCGGAAGGATCTGCGGGATCATGGGCGTGTCCTCTGGCAATGGCACGGGGCGTTACCGGCGGAGACAATACCGCTCGGCGGCATAGGGCACCCCGCGCGCCGCATCAATCAGGCTGCGGGATGCCCGGACTATAGCGGAATTGCCGCCAAGCGCACGAGCAGCATTTAGCACCCAGGGGGCTTCCGGTCCGATCGCAGACTCCGGACGGATCAGTCGGTCACCGGGCGCGAGATCGGCCGTGCGTCGGGATCGCCGATCTGGACCATCTGTTTCTTCATATGCTCGCGCACATCCCAGATCCCGCTGAACCCTTTGGGGATGACGAAGGTGTCGCCGGCCTTGAAGGAGTTTTCGGTCCCGTCCTCGTTGGTGATCACGACATGGCCGCTGATCATCAGCACATATTCGGTCCAGGGGTAATCCTCGAGATAGGTCTTGCTCTCGCCGGCCTCCCAGACCCCGACGCGGGCGGTGATATCGTCGCTATGGGCGTCCTCGAACGTGATCTTCTGACCGATATAGACCCCCGGCTTGACGGGCAGTTCCTCTGACGGGGTCGCGCTGTCGATGATGCTTATCGGCGGCGCTTCGGCCCGGGCCGCCGCGGCCGCGAACCCGGCGATCGCCAGGGTCAGTATCGCGGATTTCACCATGTCACCCTCCCAAGTGTCTTTGGCTGACGGCATTGATCGGCCGGAGCGGCGAACTGTCAATTCAGACATCGGTCCCGGGTCAGCCAGATTTCCGGAGCGGTTCGACGATGATCCCGGTCAGCGCCCACACCATGCAGGCGGCCCGTCGAAGCCTTGCGGTGGGTCGAACGGCGCCGACCCGGGCGGCGTCGCACAGGGTGCCTCGGCGCGGGTTGTGGGTCCGTGTCCGGGCGCCGCGCCTTCAGGCGTGAACAGGCGACCGCGGCCGTCGGCATCCAGACATTTACGCCCCCCATCGGATCGAAGGTCTTGCGGGGGAGGTGTGGACGTTGGCACCCGTTCCCATTGCGTGGCCCCGATGGCGCGTACGCCTGTGTGGCTAACCGGCGCCCCACGTATCGCTGAGCTTGTACCCACGGGGCCATGGGTCCGCCGGGTCCAGCATGTGTTGATGCACGCCCGTGATCCAGCCGCGTCCGCTGATCTGGGGGATGATGGCCGGGCGGCCGCCGACGCGGGCCTTGTCCAGGATCTTCCCGGTGAAGGTCGACCCGATGATGGATGTGGCCAGAAACTCCTGCCCGACGCGCATCTGCCCCTTGGCCGCCATCAGGGCCATGCGCGCGGACACCGCGGTTCCGGTGGGCGAGCGATCCACCTTGCCGGGCTGGATGGCCACGGCCGACCGTCCCTCCAGACCGGTTTCCGTTTCGCGCAACGGCCCGCACAAGGCGCAGAAGGAGATATGATCCCAGTCCGGGTTTTCAGGGTGCGAAAACCCGAGCTGTTCGTTGGCGGCGTTGGTGATGCGCACGCCGAGCCGGGCGATCTGTGCGGCCTCGCTTTCGACGATCTCGAAGCCCAGAGTTTCCGCTTCCACGACGACGAAACTGTCACCGCCGTAGGCGGTGTCGACGGTCAGGGTTCCCAACCCGTCGACCTCGAGCGGAGCCGCGATCCTGTCGGCAAAGCTCGCGACATTCTGGACGGAGATCCGCTCGGCCTTGCCGTTCCTGCAGTCCGCCCGCACCCGGACAAGCCCGCCCGGGGCTTCGAGCAGCATTTCTGTCACCGGCTCCTGCATGGGAATGATGCCGCCATCCAGAAGAACGGTCGAGACGCAGATCGAGTTTGAGCCGGACATCGGCGGGGTGTCTTCGGGTTCCATGATGATGAAGGCCGCGTCGGCGTCCGGATGCTTCGGCGGCACCAGCAGATTCACATGGCGAAAGACCCCGCCGCGCGGCTCGTTCAGCACGAAGTCCCGCAAGGTCCGGTCCTGCGCGATGAAGCTCCGCTGGTCCCATATTGTGTCGCCCGGTGGCGGTGCGACGCCGCCGACGATCACGTCCCCGACCTCTCCTTCGGCGTGGGCGGAAATGACGTGGAGGGTTTTGGAACTGCGCATGTCTGACCTCGGGGTTATGTCGGGTGGGCGCCAAAAGCGTCGAAGATCGGCGTGGGGCGTATCAAGGGTGTCGGCTCAGAACCGGGATGCAGCGAACGGGCGCATGTCGATTTGCGGGCTGCGTCCGGCGACCAGGTCGGTCACCAGCTCTGCGGTTCCGGCGGATTGCGTCAGGCCCAGATGGCCATGGCCAAAGGCATAGATCACAAGGTTGGACCTAGGAGAGATGTCGATGACCGGCAGGCTGTCGGGCAGAGAGGGGCGGAACCCCATCCATTGCGTGCCGCCTGATGTATCAAGTCCGGGCATGAAGGTTGCGGACTTGTCCAGCAGGGTTTCGGCCCGCTTGAAGTTGGGGGGCAGCGCTAGCCCGCCAAGTTCGACAGCGCCGCCGATGCGGATGCCGCCGTTGATCCGGCTGACCACGAAACCGTGGCCCCCGAACGTCAGATGCGTGCGCAGATCGAACGCGCCCGGAGGCAAGGTCGTGTTGTAGCCGCGCTCTGTCTCGAGCGGGATGCGATCGCCAAGGGTGCGCGCCAGGTGGTGCGACCAGGCGCCCGCGGCGACGATCACCTGTCTGGCCTGCAACGCCGTCCGGCCATCGCACCGAAGGCGCACATCGTCGGTCGCGGGCTCGAGCGCCGTCACATGCGCCCGTTCCGTCTGTCCGCCCCGCGCCAGAAACTGCTCCGTCAGATGCGCGAGCCACCGGGCCGGATCGCAGGTGTTGATCCAGTCCGGCGTATAGCCCGCATGGGTGAAGCGCGGATCGAGGCCGGGCTGAATTTCGGCGATGGCGCGCGGGCTATCCAACAGATCGAACCGGATGCCAAGATCGCGGCGCAGGTGCCATATCGGCAGGCTGGCGGCGAAGTCGCCCGCACCTTCAAAGAGCTGGAGCTGACCCTCGCGCTGGATCAGGGGCTCGCCCTTCGCCAGATCGATCTGACGCTCCACCGCCGCGCGTGACAGCGCCATCAACTGCGCCTGGGCCTGCATCGACGCCTGATAGCGGTCGCGCCAGCTTGCCCGCCAGAAGCGCAGCATCCACGGCGCGATACTCAGGGCGTAGGATGGGGGGATCGAGAGCGGACCCAACGGATCCAGCAGCCATTTCGGTGCCTTGCGCAGGATGCCCGGCGTCGCCAGGGGCACGATATCGGCGAAGGCAAAAGCGCCCGCGTTGACCTCGGACGCCCTGGGGTCCGGGCCGCCCCGATCCACGACCAGAACACTGTGCCGGCCGGTGGCCTGCAAGGCCAGCGCGGTGCTGATCCCGATAATGCCCGCGCCGATTACGATGGTGTCATGGGTCATGCTGTTTGCCATGCCATTGGCGGTCAGGTGGTCGCCCCGGTCAGGACCGGAACCCCATGCGGTAGGGATCCGCCGGATCGAAGATCAGATTTGCCTCGGACGTCACGAAGGCCTGACCCCTTACGGTCGGGATCACCCCGCCCTGCTCGCCGGGCCGGTAGCTCAGTGCGTAGGTGCTGCCGATCACGCTTTCCTGGATCCACTCGGCGCCGGGCTGCCACGCCCCGTCCGCGGCGAGACAGGCCAGTTTGGCCGACGACCCCGTGCCGCAGGGCGACCGGTCATAGGCGCCGCCGGGGCAGAGGACAAAGTTGCGCCCCTGGGCGCTCTCCGCCTCGGGCGGACCGAACAGCTCCACATGGTCGATCCAGGCGCCATCCGCGCCGGTGATCCCGGCCGCCTCGAGTGCTGCGCGAATAGCCAGAGTCAGATCCGTCAGAGGGCGTATGTTGTCCACCGTCAGGGCAAGGGGGCTGTTCCTGACCAGAAAGAACCAGTTCCCGCCCCAGGCGACATCGCCCGTCACCGTGCCGTGGCCCTCGACCTTCACCGAGACCGATTTGCGCAGCCGGTAGCTTTCGACATTCACGACGGATGCGGTGTTGGCGTCGTGAAGGACGAGCTCGACCACGCCCACCGGCGTTTCCAGCTTGTGGCGCCCCGGTGTGATCCGCCCCAGATACGCAAGCGTCGCGGCAAGCCCGATCGTCGCATGGCCGCACATGCCGAGGTTCTGGAGCGTGTTGAAGTAAATCGCACCGGCAACGCAGTCCGGATCGGACGGGGCCACCAGCAGTGCGGCTATCATCGCGTCATGGCCCCGTGGCTCCAGCAGAACGGAGTCGCAAAACCCGCGATGTTCTGCCTCCAGCCTGGCCGCGCGCTCCGCCAGCGATCCCGATCCGAGATCGGGCCCGCCGTCGATGACCACGCGGGTGGGTTCCCCTGCGGTGTGGCTGTCGATCACGCGCATTCGGCGATGATCCCGCCCTGGGCGGACCAGGACGCGTACCAGGTGCGGAACAGCGTGTATTGCGCCTCGGCATAGTTGCGCTGTGCGTCGGTCAGCGCATCGGTTTCGTTGAAATGCAGCCGATATGCGTCTTCGCCGTTCATCACCATCAGGTGCTTGTAGTAGAGCACGAGGTCCGGGCCCTCGTCGAAGCTGGACAGAACGGCGAGCGCTTCCTCCAGCTCCAAGGCACGCACGCGCGCCTCGACATTGCCCTCCGCCGCCTTTCGGCAGAGCGCGCAGAGCAGAAGGACCTCCTTCGGGATGGCGTTGCCGATGCCGGTGATGGCCCCGGTGGCGCCGCAATTGACGAAGCCGTGGTAGACGGCGGTGTCGACGCCGATCATCAGGGTCACGTCTTCGTCGCGGGACGTGATGTTTTCGGCCGCATAGCGCAGATCGTCGAGACCGCCGAACTCCTTGAACCCGATCAGGTTCGCGTGCTCCGCCCGCAGGGCAAAGAACAGATCCGCCTTGGTCGCAAAGCCGTAATAGGGGCTGTTGTAGATGACCGCGGGCAGTTGCGGCGCGGCGTCCAGGATCGCCTTGAAATGGGCGCGCTGTGCCACGCTTGAAGAGCCCCGCGACAGCACGCGCGGAATAACCATCAGACCCAGGGCGCCGACCTCGGCCGCGTGCGCGGCATGCGCCACCGCCGATCTGGTGTTCACCGCGCCGGTGCCGACCACGACCGGCACGCCAGCCGCAACGAGGCGCGCGACGCCTTCCATCCGCTGCTCGTCGGTGAGCAGGGGCCAGTCCCCCATCGAGCCGCAATAGATCACAGCCGACATGCCCGCCGCGATCAGTTCGCTGCCCTTTCTGACGAGCGCATCGAAATCCGGGCTGCGATCGGATTTGCAGGGGGTCATCAGGGCTGGCATGCAACCTGAGAAAACGTTCGCGGACATTGGTCTACTCCTTCGGGATCTCATTCAGGGCATGCCGCCGACAGCCGCCGTGGGCATCCGCGCGGCCAAGCCGGTGCGCCGCGCGGTTCGCCGGAACGCGGACTGGTCTTGGGTCACGCATCGGCGCTCCTCATCGAATACTGGAGAGGAATTTCTGGAGATGCTCGGACTTTGGCGCGCCGAATATCTCCGCCGGCGTGCCGATCTCCTCGAGGATGCCTTCGTGGAAAAAGGTGACGCGGTCGGACACGTCGCGCGCAAAGCCCATCTCGTGGGTCACGCAGATCATGGTCATGCCCTCGTCGGCCAGAAGCCGCATGGCATCGAGCACTTCGCCCACCAGCTCGGGATCCAGAGCCGAGGTGGCCTCGTCGAACAGCATGTAGTCCGGCTCCATCGCCAGGGCGCGCGCGATGGCGAGCCGCTGCTGCTGGCCGCCGGACAGCGCACTTGGATAGACGTTGAGCTTGTCGCCCAGACCCACATGCTGCAGCTGCCGCGTGGCGATGTCGCGCGCCTCGGCCCTCGATTTCTTTTTGACGATCTTCGGGGCCAGTGCCACGTTTTCCAGCGCCGTCAGATGTGGAAAGCTGTTCCATTGCTGGAACACCATCCCCATTTTCTGGCGCAGTTCGTTGATATCTGTGCCTTTGGCGTGGACGTCGGTTCCGTCGACCTTGACCGAGCCCTCCTGGATCGGCTCCAGACCGTTGATGCAGTAGAGCAGGGTCGATTTGCCCGATCCGGACGCGCCGATGACCGACAGGACCTCGCCCTTCGGCACGTCGAGGTCGATGCCCTTGAGGACCTCAAGCGACCCGTAGAATTTCTTCAGCCCGCGGATTTCGATCATGTGGCCCACCGTTTTTCGAGCGTCGCGGCGTATCGCGAAATTGGATAGGACAGCGCAAAGTAGAAGGCGCCGGCGAGCGTCAGGATCAGCAAGGGTTCCTGCGTGCGTGTGATCAGGATCTGGCTGGCCTTGAGCAGTTCGATATATCCCAGCACCGACACCAGGGCGCTGTCCTTCATCACGCCGAGCGCGACCCCGACCCAGGACGGGAACACGGCGCGCCCGCCGATGGGAAGGACGACATAGCGCAGGTCCTGCCAGTAGCTCATGCCGAGCGAACGGGCCGCCCGGCGCATGGGCAGCCCCACGGCCTCCATCCCGCCCCGCGCCACGTTAGCGACGAGGGAGGCGCAATAGACGGACAGAACGACGACGCCGGACAGGAACGGGTCGAGATTCAACCCGATGATCGGGGCGAAATTGTAGAACAGCACCAGCTGGATGATCAGCGGGACGGAGCGGAAGACATCCAGCACCGGGCCAAGCGTCAGGGCGGCGGGCCATTTTCCTTCATAGATCATCCAGCCGAAAACGACCCCGAGCACCGTGCCGATCGAAATCGACAGAACCGAGATCAGAAGCGTGCGCCACGCGGCTTCGGCGAGAAACCACAGGTCGCTTGGCTGAAAGCCGGAAAAGAAGCTGACGGTGGGTTCCATCCTGCTCTCCTCAATACCGGAACAGACGCGCGGCCAGCAGCCGCGATGCGCCCAGGATGATCTTGACGATCACGTAGTAGATGACGGCGGTGACGGCGAAGTACTCGAAGATGCGGTAGGTCCGGCTGGCCAGCGCCTGGGTCTCGCCGGACAGTTCCCGGAAACCCACCAGCATCCCCAGGGACGACATCAGGACCGCCCAAACGATTTGGTTGGTCAACGGGTGATAGACGATGCGAAACACCTGCGGGATGATCACGCGCGTGTAGCTTTGCCAAACGGTCATGCCCAGCGAGCGCGCGGCGCGCAGCTGGGTGTCGGGGATGGCCTGAAACCCGCCCCGGAAGTTTTCGGCAAGGTATCCGGCGCAGTTGAAGCTCAGGGCCGACAGGACGATGACATAGGGTGACATGTGGATGCCGACCGCCCCCAGCCCGAATCCGAAGAAAAAGAGCTGAAACAGGGCGGGCGTGTTGCGCGCCAGTTCGACCCAGGCGGACGCCAGCCATTTGACCGGTCCGCGCATATGCATGCGGATCAGCGCCAGAGCGAGGCCGATGACGATCCCGATGATCATCGAAAGTGCGGCGACCTGAAGCGTTACCAGCCCTGCCTCGAGCAGGTCCGGCAGGCTCTTCATCACTGGCCGCCAATGGAAATTATAGTCGAACATGTCCCGAGCCCCGCCCCGCTGAGGGTCCCCGCCCCGTCAGGGGGCGGGGCGCTGCATCAGTACATCACGCCGGGGATGCGCAGTTCGGGGGCTTCGCCACCGACATACTTGCCCCAAAGCTCCTGGTACCGGCCGGAGCGCACCTGATGGGTCACAAACAGGTTGAGGTAGTTCAGCCAGGACACGTCCTGGCGCTTGCCGACCACCGACGTGTAGTCTGTCGTCCAGGGCATGCGGGGCCCCGCGAGGATGGTATCGTACTGCTCGGTGATCGGCAGAACGGCGGTGTTGGTGGTGATGCCGATATCGGCCTTGCCCTGAGCCACGGCCAGGAAGACTTCGTTCTCGGACTGATAGCCCTGGTAGTTGCCTTCCTCGCCCCATTCGGCGGCGATCTTGAGCCATTCCTGTTCGGGCACGGTGCCGACGGCGGCGGCGACGCGCTTGCCACGGATATCTTCGAAGGTTTCGATCCCGCTGTCGGCATTCACGACGCCTTGGGCGTAGTAGATGGCGTAGGGGATGGAAAAGCCGACGGTCCGGGCCCGCGCAAGGCTGTCGGAGGTGGCGCCAAAGACGACGTCAGCGCGGCCGGTCACGATGACCGGCAAACGCTCGGACCATGTCAGTGGCAGGATTTCGGCATCCACTTCCAGCGCGGCGGCCAGATCGTTGCAGTATTCGACGTCAAACCCGGCAGGCTCGTTCTGCGCATCGCGGTAGCCGATCGGCGGGAAATCCAGAACGACGCCGCAACGGAGCGTTCCACGGTCAACGACATCGTCCAGCGTGTCGGCGCTGACCGGCATGGCGAAGGATGTGGCAAAGAAGGCGGCCGCAGAAACTGCGGTGAGAATAGTCTTTTTCATGTCGACTCCCTGTTGAGGTACACATTGGTGATTAAAGATTGTATCCAATATAAAGTCTATAATATTCAACTGTGAGGTCAGGCTGCTCTGGTACGCGATGTCGGTCAGAGTTTCCGAAGCGGAGGAAATCGATGAATTTCAGGGCAGTTGATGTCGCTCAGACCAAGTCCGCGACCGAAATCGTCTTCGATTCTCTGCGTCAGGCCATCATCATGGGGGAGCTGGAAGACGGTGCGCCCCTGCGGCAGGAAGAGATTGCAAAGGCCTTCAACACGAGCCGAATCCCTGTCCGCGAGGCGATCGCGCGGCTTGAGCAACTCGGTCTTGTCGAGACGCGCCGCTACAAGGGCGCGGTCGTCGCGGCGATCACGAACGACGAATTCGACGAGATCTTTGACCTCCGCGCGCTGGTCGAAAGCGATGCGATCCGGCGGGCCGTACCGATGATGACAAGGGCCTCGCTGGTCCTTGCGCGGTCCTGCCACGAAGACTTTGCCAAGGCGACGGCGCCCGAAGCCTGGCCGGACCTGAACCGCAAGTTCCACTGCTCGCTCTATGGGGCCGCGCAGGCCCCAAACTATCTGAAAGTCATCAATGGCCTTCTGGATCGTTTGGATCGCTATTTGCGGGTACAGCTCTGCTTGACCGACGGCATGGAGCGCGCGACGCGGGAACATGAAGCCATTCTGTCGGCCTGCGAGTCGGGGGATGCAGAGCGCGCGGCCTCGCTGACCTACGATCATGTTCAGGGGGTCAAGGCGTCCGTGCTCGATTATCTCAAGACGAAACGGGATCAGGCGTGACACCGGACGTCATCCGCTATGACGACGCCATTGGGCTGTTGTCCTGGCGAAAGGCGGTCGACGCCCTGCGCGCCGGTCACCTGCGCCCGAAGGCGGAAATCGCCGATCTCATTCTTGGGCCGCAATCCGCATCGCTGCTGAACCGGGCCGCCCACGTCGATGGCCTGGGCTATGGCGTGAAGGCGGTGACCATCGTCGGCGACAACCCCGCCAGGGATCTGCCGACCGTACAGGGGGCGATGATGGTCTTTGCGCCCGAAACCGGCGCGTTGACCGCGATCATCGACAGCCGCCTCGTGACGGAGATCAAGACGGCCAGCGACTCGCTGCTCGGGGCGCAGCTCCTGGCGCGGCCGGACAGCACACGGCTGTTGATCGTCGGTGCGGGCGTCGTTGCCGCAAGCCTCGTGCGCGCCTATGCGGCGGTGTTTCCCGCGCTCGAGCAGATCGCGGTCTGGGCACGGCGCCCCGAACAGGCCGAAAACCTCGTGGCCCGTGCCGCCGATATCGCCGTGGAGCTCGTCGTCGCGGAAGATCTGGCAACATATGCTTCGGCCGCGGACATCGTGAGTTCGGCGACGATGGCGCGCGAACCCGTTCTGAAGGGCGAATGGATATCGGCAGGGACGCATGTCGATCTGATCGGTGCGTTCAAGTCCGACATGCGAGAAGCGGACGACGCCCTGATCTCTGGCGGGTCCCTCTATGTCGACAGTCGCGATACCACCCTGGACCACATCGGCGAATTGGTGATCCCCCTTGCCGCGGGCGTCATCACGCGGGCGGATGTCAAAGGCGACTTCTACGACCTGGTCGGAAAGGGGGGAGCCGCGCGCAGGTCCGCCGAAGAGGTCACCGTCTTTAAGAATGGCGGCGGGGCGCATCTTGATCTCATGATCGCGAACTACATCGCGCGGGCTGTCGGGGGCACGGCATGACCGTTGATCGCGCAAACACCGCGACGATCCTCGTGGCGGGCGAAGCCGCCGGAGAGGTACTGTCCTGCCGGGAGGGGCTGAGCTTTTGGGGCGGGGTCGATCCGGACACCGGGGTGATCATAGATGCACATCATCCCAATCGCGGCGCCGCGCTGGCGGGTCGGATTGTCCTGATGCCGACATCCCGCGGGTCTTGCAGCGGCAGCGGCGTGTTGCTTCAGCTGGCGCGCGATGGACACGCGCCGGCGGCCCTGGTCTTTCGCGAGGACGAGGACATTCTCACGCTTGGAGCGATGATTGCAGGACGACTCTTTGAGGCGCCGGTCCCTGTCCTGCGCCTGCCCCCGCCGATCTTCGAAGATGTGGCCCGGGCATCGCACGCGTCCATTCGCAACACGGAACTCACCTACTATGACAGGTCGGTCGCGCTGTCGCCCATCGATGTGGAGACGCTGGAACTCAACGACGCCGACCGACGAGCACTCGACGGGCTGGACGGAGCCGCGCCTGCAGTCGCCATGGAGGTGCTCTGCCTAATGGCCGCCGCGCAGGGTGCGCGGGGCTTTGTCGATGTCTCGCGGGCACATATCGACGGGTGCATTCTGGCCCATGATGCCAATCTCGATTTCGCCGAGAAAATGGATCAGATGGGTGCGAAAACGCGCATTCCGACCACGATCAATGCGATTTCCGTAGACCGGGAGAACTGGCAGTCGCAGGGCGTCGTGCCTGACTTCGGCCGAAAGGCGAGCCGCCTCGCGGATGCCTATGTCAATATGGGAGCCCGCCCGACATTCACCTGCGCGCCCTACCTGCTGGATGACGCGCCCGGTGGGGGGGAGGCCATCGGGTGGTCCGAATCCAACGCGGTGATCTATGCGAATTCCGTTCTCGGCGCGCGCACGGTGAAACATCCCGACTACCTCGATCTCTTCATCGCCATGACGGGGCGTGCACCCAAAACGGGCGTTTACCTGGCCGAGAACCGGATCCCCCGGAGTGAAGTTCACGTCCTCTTGCCAGAGGCTTACGACGATGCGCTCTGGCCGATGCTGGGGTGGCTGGCCGGAACCCTTTCTCCCAGCCAGATCCCAGTTCTGACCGGCCTTGAGGCAACGCAGCCGACCCAGGACGACTTCAAGGCGTTATGCGCGGCCTTTGGAACAACGTCAGCCGCCCCGATGCTGCATGTGCGGGGACACACACCGGAAGGCGAACTGCGTCCGGGTGACGCCGCGGAGCGGTTCGAGGTCACCCCCGCGGATCTGGCGCAGGTCTGGCAGGACTTCAACGACGCGGCCGACAAGGTCGATCTCGTAGCCATCGGCAGCCCGCACGCATCCCTGGCGGAATGCCGAAGGCTGGCGGAGCTGATGGACGGACATCACTGCGACGCAGGCACGGACACGATCCTGACCGTGGGGCGCAACGTGCTGTCGGCGGCGACGGACGACGGCACCCTCGAACGGCTCCAGCGGGCCGGCGTGCAGATCTTTCCTGACATCTGCTGGTGCTCGATCACCGAGCCCGTGTTTCCGAGCACCGCGAAGGTGCTTATGACGAATTCGGGAAAATATTCCCACTATGCCAAAGGTTTGACCGGTCGAGACGTGCGATTCGGAAGCTTGGCAGACTGCGCCCGCGCAGCTCGGACAGGGCATGCCGGACAGGGTCTTCCGGACTGGCTTGCGCGACCGGTCCCCTAGGGTTCGGACCAGGGTCTTGGCGAATTGACGGACGGCTCTGAGCGCATCTGAACCCGTGCGCGGTCCGCCGATCCTTGCGTGACCGCAACCTTCGCCGACGTCCCGTCTGGACGGAATGGACGAGGGGCAGCCTTGCATCGCCAAACCCCTTCGACGACAGCACTGGGCACGAACGGGACCAATGCGAATACACCACCGGGGCAAGCTGCCGAAGGGTCATGCCCGCCTCCGGCAAGGGCTCTGACATTGCTCGTGCAGACGCGGCATACGCTGCGGCCCTCCGAAGAGGCGCCGCAGTCCGAATTCGGCCAGGCACCGCCCGTTCCAGCGCCCCTGTCCGCTGCGTCTTTTCAGCTCTGCCGACGGCCCACCACGCCGCCGCGACGGTTTAATTCGCTAGCTTCGTGGCGCCCGGCGTGCGATCTATGGCCATGGAAAACAGGCACCGGGCAATCGCCCGGAACTCCTTGCTGCTCGCCAACTGCCCCGAGGACGTCTGCGACTCGGTGCTGTCCAGAGCGGTCCTGCGCCACATCCCGCGGGGCACCACGATCTTCAACCATGGCGAGGATGCGCACAGCATCTACATAGTCATGGATGGTTGGGTGAAGCTCTTTCGCGTCACGCGCAGTGGTGCCGAGGCGATCGTCGGTCTTTTCACCAAGGGCCGAAGCTTTGGCGAGGCCGTGGCATTGAACCATGCGACCTACCCGGTAACGGCCGAGGCGGTCACCGACGTCGATGTTGTCCAGGTGCATGCGTCGCATCTTCTCGATCTGATGCGAACCCGTCCCGAAGTCAGCATGGCGATCATTTCCAGCACGTTCGCGCATCTGCAATCGCTGGTCAGCCAGATCGAGCAGCTCAAGGCGCGCAGCGGCGCTCAGCGGGTCGCGCAGTTCCTGTTGTCGCTCGCCCCCGAAGAGGCACAGAGCTGCACGGTCACGCTGCCCTATGACAAGATCCTGATTGCCGGGCGCATCGGGATGAAACCGGAAAGCCTGTCTCGCGCGTTCCAGCGGCTGAAATGCCATGGCGTGACGATTGACAACAACCATGCCGAAATTGCCGATCTGAACAGTCTGCGAAGCTTTGCGGAAGACGATGAGCAGGTGGGAAACCGATTGCCGTCCTGAGGTTTGCCCGATCAATCCTCGCGTCTCAGACGGGTTCTATGAAGCGCACTCCGGTCAGCGCGAGCGTCACGCAAGGCTAGCCGCCAGATAGAGTATGGCGAGCAGACACAGGAAGATCGTCATCGCCATGGTCGCGCCGGACCGCCAGAACGGCGCTCGCGCCAGACGCAGGTAATAGAGCAGGATCAAACGCGCCTTAACCAGCGTCAGACCCAGCAACGCCACGCCCGTTGCGGCGCGCGTGGCGCCCGCATCGAGGGTCAACGCCATCACGGTGCCAAGCAGACTCAGCGCCACCAGCCAGACCCAGACCCGGGTCACAGAAGGACGCGCACCCGTCATCGCAGCAGGTAGATCACGGGGAACAGGATGATCCAGATCAGGTCGACCATATGCCAGAAAGCGGCACCCGCCTCGACGTTGCGCGCCTCGTTGGCCCAGGCGACGAGGCTCAGGATGACGACGCCGGCGATCACATGGGCCGCGTGAAAGCCGGTGAGAAGATAGTAGAACGTGAAGAACGGATGGGTCTCGGTATCGATGCCCTGGGCGGCCAGATCGCGAAACTCGCTCGCCTTGAGCGCCAGAAAAACCACGCCGAGCGCCGCGGCCAGGACGAGCCGCAGGGCCGAGGCCTTGTGTCGCCCGGCCTCGGAACAGGCCAGCGCGCAGGCTGCCAGCCAGCCGCTGGTCACCAGAACGACGGTATTGATCCCCGCCCGGCCCGGATGCAGCGCGCTCTGGGCGTCGGCAAAGCCCGCCGGATCGCCGATGCGCACCGCGAGGAAGGCCGCGAGCCCGGCGCCGAACACCAGCAGCTCGCTGACGATCAGCACCCAGATCATCAGATCGCCGGGCAATTGCGCGAGCGGCGATGGCGCCTGCGTCATGCGCCGACGAGCTGCCGGTAGATCTCCGGCAGGGCCGTGGTCAGACGGTCGGGATGCGGCACGACGGAAAAGCCGCCCCGCCCGAACATCCGCGCGAACCAGGCCTTGGCCGTCGCATCGACCGTGACGCCAAAGACGGCATGTCCCGCCCGCCGTGCCTCGCGAACTGCCATCGCGGTATCCTCGATCCCGTGACGGCCCTCGTAATGGTCCAGATCGTTGGGCTTGCCGTCGGTGATGACCAGCAGCAGGCGGCGCATACGCGCCTGGGCCATCAGGTCGACCGACGCATGACGGATCGCGGCTCCCATGCGGGTGTAGAAGCCCGGCCGCAGCGCCGCGATCCGATCCTCTGTCGCCTGATCCATCGTGCTGCCGAACGCTTTGCAGCGGGTCAGAAACACCCGGTCGCGCCGCAGAGAGGAAAACGCGCTGATCGCGAAATCGTCGCCGCAGGCATCGAGCCCCCAGGCCAGCGCCGTCAGCGCCTCGCGCTCGACATCGATCACGCTGCGGCCCTCCACGGCACTTTCGGTCGAACGCGAGATGTCGAGCAGGATCGACACCGCCAGATCCCGCGCCACCGGGCGGGCCTGCCGCCAGACGCGGTCATTGGCCGTCCCGCAGGCGATCATCTCGGCCTGCGCACGCACGGCCGCCTCCATGTCCAGCTCTTCGCCATCGGGTTGGCCGGGCAGGATCACGCGGCCGGGGCGGAGCGCTTCGAACTGGCGCCGCACCGCCCGGATGCGCCGGGCGCTGGCCGGGTCCGGCGCGGGACGCTCCTCCGGCGGCAGAGGGTCCGCCCAGCTTTCCAGAACGCGGCAATGGTCGGCCAGATATGCGCCGCTGCGGCAGTCCCATTCGGGATAGCTCAGCTCCGCCGAGAGCCGTTCGCGGTCGACATCCTCCGGCGCCAGATCGAGATGCAGCTTCAGTCGGGTCGCGGGCGCCTGCTCGACCTGCCCCAACCCGATCTCGTCCTGATCGTCCGCGGCTTTCTTGGCGTCGTCATTGTCGTCGTCATCGACACGGCGGTTGAGGTTGAGGAACTCCGCCCAGCTCAGGATCGCTTCGAATTTGTGCAGGATGAGGCTGTCGCCGCGCGCGGCCTGCTCCGACTGTTTGCGCCGCGCGCGGTGCGTGGTCTCGCCCGCTTCCTCTGGAGGGCCGGCGCTGTCGCCATCGGGGGTTTCGGTCGCGGTTGCGGCGCTGACATGGACGGGCAACAGACCCAGCCAGAGCGGGACGGGCCGGAACGGCCGGTAGCCGTGCGGGACCGGCGCGGTCTCCGGCAGGACATCGCGGTCCAGGCAGCTTTGCCACTCGGCCGCCAAGCCAGTGAGCGGCGCGGGATCGCCAAGCTGGGCCCGTATCAGCGCCTCGACCGCGCGTTCGCGCCTTGGGAGCTCCGTCCGGCCCCGCACCAAGAGAGCTGCTTCGGCCAGACCATCGCGCAAGGACTTCAGGCCGGGACAGGCGCGCAGCACGGCGGCTTCCATTCGCCGGACGGCCAAGAGCGCGGCGAGGTCCGCTCGCAGCGCATCGTCCTCTTCCGACAGGTATGATGCGTGGGCGGCACAGGCCGTCAGCCACAGATAGAGCGCCGCGTTGGCCTCGCGCAGGGGAAAGACGGCCAGCCGCTGGGGCAGGCGCAGAGCCTCGCCGTCAAAGGACGCGCGCGGCAGGATCTCGTGGGCGGCGCCGAGTTTGCGCCGCCAGCTCAGGCGGTGGCGGCTCGTCTCAGCCGCAGCGGCCCGGATCTCGACGGTACAACCGCCGCCGAGACCGCGAAAGAAAACGGCCAGCCGCCCGTCGACCTCAGAGAGGTCGACCGAGGCCCCTGGATGCTCCGGCGGAGCATCGATGCGGCCGGCCAGAGCGTGCCACAGCTTCCCGATCGTCTCTTCGGGCTCCCATGGCTCAATCTCGATCTTGTCCAAAGCCAAAGCCTCACCCGAAAGTGGCTATCACAAGATCCAGGAGCCCGCGTTTTACGTCTTCTTCGTCGGTCAGCGGCTCGATCATCGCCACGCGGATAGCCTCATCGACGCCCATGCCGCCGCAAATCAGCGTCGCGGCATAGACGATCAGCCGGGTCGAGACCCCCTCCTCCAGATCCTGCCCCTTGAGCCCGCGCAGCTTAGCCCCGAGCCGGACCAGTGCCTTGGCCCGGTCGCCATCGAGCCCGGTTTCGCGGGTCACGATGTCGATCTCGCGGGCCTGGCTCGGGAAGTCGAACTCCAGCGCGAGGAACCGCTGGCGCGTCGACGGCTTCAACGTCTTGAGGATGTTCTGATAGCCGGGGTTGTAGGACGCCACGAGCATGAAGCCCGGGGCGGCAGCGATTTCCTCGCCGGTGCGGTCCACGGGCAGGATCCGCCGATCGTCGGTCAGCGGGTGCAGCACGACGGTCACGTCCTTGCGCGCTTCAACGACCTCGTCGAGATAGCAGATCGCGCCCTCGCGCACCGCGCGCGTCAGCGGCCCGTCGACCCAGACCGTTTCGCCCCCCTTCAGCAGGTAGCGCCCGACCAGATCGGCCGCTGCGAGATCGTCATGGCAGGCGACGGTATAGAGTGGCCGGCCAAGCGTGGCGGCCATGTGGGTCACGAACCGTGTCTTGCCGCAGCCCGTCGGTCCCTTGAGAAGCAGCGGCAGCCTGTGCTCGAACGCAGCGCGGAACACGGCACATTCGTTACCCTGAGGCAGGTAGAAGGGGGCGCTGGCCCCCTCCCGTACTGGTTGGCTTCCGTCCATCTGGGTCACTCCGCGGGCATGTCGGCGCCATCGGCCTGCGGGCCGGGCTCGATCAGTTCACGCCGCGGTACGAAGATGGCATAGAGATAGAGCAGCACGCCCAGGAACACGACCACGCCGGAGCCGAAGCGCATCCAGTAGAAGATGCTCAACTGCTCCTGCACACCCATGAAATCCATGCCCATGACGCGTTGCAGATGGGTCTGCACCGTCCCTGCAAAGGTGAGCACGAAGGTCATGAAGGTCATGCCCCCGGCCATCAGCCAGAACGACGCCATGTTCATCACCTGATTGTAGGGGTCCCGGTTTTTCAGGATCGGCATGGCGTAGGAGATGATCGCGAGGTTCAGCGAGACATAGGCGCCAAAGAAGGCCAGATGCCCATGGGCCGCCGTGATCTGCGTGCCGTGGGTGTAGAAGTTCACCCCGTGCAGCGTGTGCAGGAAGCCCCAGACGCCTGCCCCGAAAAAGGCCAGTGTCGCGCAACCGAGCGACCACAGGAGGGCGGCCTTGTTCGGATGGTCGCGCTTGCCCTTCCAGACCATGACGAAGGCGAAAGCCATCATCGCGAAGAACGGGATCACTTCGAGCGAGGAAAAGATCGAGCCGATCCACTGCCAGTAGCCCGGCGTGCCGATCCAGTAATAGTGGTGCCCGGTGCCGAGGATTCCCGAGAAGAGCGCCGTGGCGACAATGACATAGAGCCATTTCTCGACCACCTCACGGTCGACGCCCGTCAGCTTAAGCATCAGATAGGCGAGTATGGAGGCCATGATCAGCTCCCACACACCCTCGACCCAGAGATGCACGACATACCACCAGTACTGCTTGTCGAGCGCCAGGTTTTCCGGGTTGTAGAAGGAGAACAGGAACAGCAGCGCCAGCCCCCAGAGCCCCAGCAGCAGGATGTTGGAAATCGCCGTCTTGCGCCCTTTCAGATAGGTCATCGAGACGTTGTAGAGAAAGATCAGCGCGGCCACGACGATGCCCGCCTTGACCCATTTGGGTTGTTCGAGGAACTCGCGCCCTTCCTTGCCCAGGAGCCAGTTCCCCTCGAAGAGATTGAAGAGATAGGTGACTACCACGCCGAGCGTGCCGATCACGAGGATCGCAAGCTGGAGATAGGCCAGCATCGGCGAGTGGATCTCGCGCTCGCTTTCCTCGGGGATCAGGAAATAGGCGGCGCCGAAAAAACCCAGCAGCAGCCAGACGATCAGGCTGTTGGTGTGCAGCATCCGGACGATGTTGAACGGGATGACCTCGGACAGCGTGTTCGGCATGACATAGATCCAGCCGGCCAGCAGACCGCCCAGCACCTGAATGGCAAACAGTCCCAGCGCCGCGATGAAGTAGGCATAGGCGATTTTTTGGGATTCGTATTTCATCGGTTCGTCTCCTCAGCCCGCGTCATTCGGGGGCCAGCCCTGAGCATCGATATGATCGGTCCAGATCAGGAAGTTGGTCAGGTCCCGGATCTCTTCATCGGAGAGATCGAAATTCGGCATCTGGCGGCGGCCCGGCACGCCGGTCGGCTGCGCCTCCATCCAGCCCTTCATCACGTCGAAGGCGGCCTCGGGATCGTCGAGGACGCCCCAGCGGGTCATGACGTTGCCGACCTCGGGGGCGAAGTACGCACCCTCGCCCAGGATCGTGTGGCAGTTGATGCAGGCGTTGTTTTCCCAGACGCGCTTGCCCGCAGCGACGCTCTCGGTCAGCGGCATCGACGCGGTCGATTTCGTGACGATATGGCGGTGGCTGTGCCAAGATAGGCCGAGAAAGATGAGAATGAAGAATAGCGACCCGCCGTAAAAGATGTTGCGGGCCATGCTCTTCGTCATGACGTCTTGCATGGAGGTCTCCTTTGCGGAGGGTTGTTCGACCCCCTAAAGCTCGCGCCTTGCGCCGGGAGGGGCCTTAACCAAAGTCAAGATCGACCTCCGGCATTGGCGCGCATAGCCCGTTCAGGGCTCAGGCGGATGCAGACAGCCGCGGCCCGAAGAGCGCGGGAGCAAGCGACAGGACGAAGAGGCTTAGCGCCAGTATCCAAGCCGCTCCGGCCAACAGGGTAAGGGTGAAATAGCCATCCATCCCAAAGGAGGACGCTGCCCAGCGCAGCAGCGCAGCGACCGGCATCAAGGCAAAGGCACAGGTGATCGCAAGGGGTGCGACAAGCGGACGCCCGGTATGGCCGAGCACTGCCCTGCTCATCACCGCGAGCGTCATGCCCCCCACGGCGCCGATGCCGAGCACATGGAGCGCGGCCACGTCGCGGCCGACCCCGAGTGCCGCGAACCCGAGGAGCAGATAGCCGAGCCCGAGCATCCCAAAGCCCAGATGCAGGCTCCACAGGATCGGACGGCGCAGTGTCCAGCCGCTGCGCCAGCCCGAAAGCCGCGCGATTTGCGCAAGACCTGCCCCGACCGCGACACTGCCGAACAACAGGGTCGGAACGCTGGCGAGCACCAGCAAGGGCAGCGCCAACGCACAGAGGATGCCCGCGGCCTCGACCGGTGGGTGCGAGACTGGCAGCCGCGGGCCGGGCTGCGTTTTGCCGCTCTCCTTGCTCATCGCATTGCGCGTGAAAGCCGGTGTGATGCGCCCGCCTAGGATCGCGATCATCGCACAGAGTGTCAGAAGCCCCGCGCGCAGCCCCGCGTCGGCGCCCGGACCATCAAGGGTCAGCCAATCGAGATGCACCACCAGATCGGCGCTCCAGAACAGCGCGAGAAGGCCCATGAAGACCAGATTGCGCGGCGCCGGTTTCTTCAGGAGCAGCGCCAGCACCAGAGCCGCAATCAAGGGCAGGAAGGCCAGATCCACTAGCGCCACCAAACCTGCAGACAGGCTGCCCGACAGCGCGATGGCGACGCGCCCGGCCAGCCAGACCAGGGCGCTCCCGGCGACAAGCGCTGGCCGGATCGGCGGAGCACCGGTCCAGTTCGGCGCCGCGGTCAGCAAAAAGCCCGCGAGCGTCGCCGAGCCATAGCCAAACACCATTTCGTGGGCATGCCAGAGATGCGGCGCCACGCCGTAGTCTGGGTCCAGCACCAAGCCGCCCAGCGCCTGGACGCCCATCCACCGCTCCCAGACCAGCATGGCCCAGATCCCGAACAGCGCCGCGCCCAGAAAAAAGATCCGAAAGCCCTCGCCGAACACTCGCCTGAGCCCGTCGATCATGATGTTGCTCCTGTCGCCTGGGCGCGTGCGCGGGCACGCTTCTTCAGGACGGTGCATTCACTTTCATCGTGGAAAATCCACTGGCATTTCAGGCAGAGGATGCATTCGTTGGGATTGATCCGTCCCAGCGGATCGATCGCGCCCACGGTGCATTTCTGCTCGCAAAGATGGCATTCGCGGCCGCATTGCGGGCGCCGGTGCAGCCAGTCGAAGATCTTGAGCTTTGCCGGGATCGCCAGCCCGGCGCCGAGCGGGCAGAGATAGCGGCAGTAGAACCGTTCGATGAAGAGCCCCGCCACGAGAAGTGCCACAACAAAGACGACGAAGGGCCAGGCCCGCATCATCCGCATGGAAACTGCGGTCTTGAAGGGCTCCACCTCGGCGAGCTTAAGGGCCCACTCCATGGAATAGAAAGAGAGCGCCACGATCGCGATGAAGAGCGTGTACTTGATGATCCAGAGCCGCTCGTGGAGCGCCTGGGGCACCGCCACCTGCGGGATGCGGAGAAGCTTCGCGCCCACGTTCGTCAGCTCCTGCAGCGCGCCGAACGGGCAGAGCCAGCCGCAGAACACGCCCCGCCCCCAGAACAGCAGACCGAGCGCCACGAAGCCCCAGAGCGTGAAGATGATCGGCTCGATCAGGAACGTCTCCCACCGGAACCCGAGCAGCAGGGCGTGCAGGAACGCCACGACCTGCACGACCGAAAGCTGCCCGTTCAGGATCCAGCCGAGCCAGACCAGCGTCACCGTCAGAAACCCCAGGCGCACGGCACGGTAGAGCCTGCGTCGCCGCGTCAGGCTTTCCTGAAACAGCAGGATCAGCGTCAGTGCGCCCAGCATCACGCCGACGCTGGCGACCTCGACCCGCTTGGTTTCCCAGCTGGATTGCCAGAGCGGCGGCAGATCGGGGGCAACAATAGCCTGGCGGAATTGCTGCGGCAGCGCGAAATCCTGAGAGGTGACCATCGTGACCGGCTCGCCGTCTGACGGCCGGGTCGCGGTGACATCCACGGTGAACGGGGCGGTCGGATCGAAGCCCTCGCCCGCGAGGCGAAAGATGCTGCGCTCCTTCAGATCGGGGGCGCCCGCGATCTCCAGATCGTCGAGCCGCAGATAGTCGCCATCGGTGAGCGTGAGCAGCAGATCGCCCTGGCGGATGGCAATCCGGTCGAAGACACCGCTGCGCCGCCACGCCGTGCCGCGATGCGAATGCAGGCCCGCAGACCCCACGAAGAGCGCCGCGTCGCTCAGCCCGAGATTGCCGACCGCCCGACTGAAGACCTGCTGGCCCAGCAGATTGCGCCCTACCGTCGGGGGATCTATCAGGCCGACCCAGAGGTCCAGAAACGCGCCTTCCCCCGGCTCCGGCGGGTTGCGCCCGGCGGCCAGCGCGTCATGGGCCTCGGCCATGGAGACACGGGTGTTGACCAGCGCTCCGTCGGCGACCAGCCCGGCCCAGTCCCGCGGCGCATAGCTCACCCGGTCGATCCCCCCGTTGCCAGGGATCAGACCGTGGCCGAGCGCAAGCGTCCGGCCCGTGCGCAGGATCGCGTCGCGGATAACGCCCGTCGACACCGTCGCCCGAGAGATCACATCGGGCAGATCGGGCGAGGCGCGAAACGCGGCCGGGTCGCGGGTGCCCAGGTCGACCCCGGCGAAGGCGCCGACGAACGCGGCGATGTCTTCGTCCGTGATCCCCAGGGTGAGAATCGGCTCGTTATGGCGCACGAGCTTCGCGCCGGCGATACCGGCCTCCGGCGTCACCGCGACCAGCACGTCCACCGGACGGCCCGAATAACCCGTGGAGCCGGACAGCTCCCAGGTCGAGCCCACATAACCAACTGTTTTTCCGTCTGAAATCACCGTCCAACTCGGAATTGGGGTGTCTTCGCGCTGCAGCAGGACGGGACCCGGCACAGCGAGAAGCTCTGCCGCCAGAGTTGGGGTCAGACCGCTCTGCACATCGCTGTCGGGCGCCGCGATCCAGTCGGCATTAGCGGCAGAAGCAATCGTCAAAATGACCAGAGCGAAGGCGAGTGTAAGGGCCTGCATGTCGGCTCCCCAAGCGGTCCGTGCAGGATGCGACATCGCGCCTAGAACCCCCTTAACCAAAGTCAAGGAGGCGCCCGCGACATCGCCGCACGCTTGGGGGGCCTCACCGGCGCAACGGAGACACCCGGCAATGACACAGATAAGAACGGCCCGGCGGCCCGCGCTACTTGCAAGCGCCGCGCTCGCCCTTGTGCTTGCGACGACCCCAGCCATGGCTCAGGAAAAGCCCGAGGGCCATGGGAGCGACCCCGCGAGCAGCTACGAACCCAGCCTGACGACCCTCGGCCAGATCCAGGCCGAAATCCCGGGTCGCAAGCCCGGCGATCCGGTCATGACCGGCCCGGAATACCAGAAAGCCAACACGATCTATTTCGAACGCTGCGCAGGTTGCCACGGCGTGCTGCGCAACGGCGCAACAGGCAAGGCGCTGACGGTCGATCTGACCCGCGATGTCGGGTTCGAATATCTGCGTGACTTCATTACCTACGGCTCGCCGGCAGGGATGCCCAACTGGGGCACCTCGGGCGAGATGACCGAGGAAGACGTGGATCTGATGGCGCGCTACCTGCTGCTCGATCCCGCGCCGCCGCCTGAATTCGGCATGCCCGAGATGCGCGAGAGCTGGAAGGTGCTCGTGGCGCCCGAAGACCGCCCCACCGAGAAGATGAACGATATCGATATCGACAACCTGTTCTCGGTCACGCTGCGCGACGCGGGGCAGATCGCCCTGATCGACGGCGCGAGCTATGAGATCAAATCGGTGATCGACACCGGCTATGCAGTTCACATCTCGCGGATTTCAGCCTCCGGGCGTTATCTGCTGGTGATCGGGCGCGATGCCAAGATCAACATGATCGACCTCTGGATGGAAGAACCCGCGACCGTGGCCGAGATCAAGGTCGGCTCCGAGGCGCGGTCGGTCGAGACCTCCAAGATGAAGGGGTTCGAGGACAAATACGCCATCGCCGGCAGCTACTGGCCGCCGCAATATGTGATCATGGATGGCGACACGCTGGAGCCGCTCAAGATCAAGTCCACCCGCGGCATGATCTACGACGAACAGGTCTTCCACCCCGAGCCACGCGTGGCGGCCATCGTGTCGTCGCATTTCCGGCCGGAGTTCATCGTCAACGTCAAGGAAACCGGCAAGATCCTGTTGGTCGACTACTCCGACATCCAGAACCTCAAGGTCACCGAGATCGAGGCCGAGCGGTTCCTGCATGATGGCGGTTTCGACAGCACGAAACGCTACTTCCTGACCGCCGCCAACGCTCGCGGCAGAGTGGCTGTCATCGACACTAAGGAAGGCGAGTTGACCGCGATCCTGGAGACCGACGGCGAGACGCCGCATCCGGGCCGGGGCGCCAATCTCGACCACCCGGTCTTTGGGCCGGTCTGGGCGACCTCCCATCTGGGCGATGACACCGTGGCGCTGATCGGAACTGATCCGGTGAACCACCCGGATCAGGCCTGGACGGTGGTACAGCAACTCTATGCCCTCGGCGGTGGGTCGCTCTTCGTCAAGTCGCACCCGACGTCTGACCATCTCTATGTCGATGCGCCGCTCAATCCGGATGCGGAAGTGTCCGGGTCTGTCGCTGTCTTCAAGGTCAGCGAGCTCGATCAGGAAGAGCCCGAATACACCGTACTCCCGATCGTGGAGTGGGCCGGTATCACCGAGGGCCAGCCCAGGGTCGTGCAGGGCGAGTACAACAAGGAAGGCAACGAGGTCTGGTTCTCGGTCTGGAACGCCCGCGATCTGACCTCTGCCATCGTCGTGGTGGACGACAAGACGCTGGAGCCCAAGCACGTCATCAAGGACGAACGCCTGGTGACGCCGACGGGCAAGTTCAACGTCTACAACACACGCGCGGACGTCTACTGACCCAGCGCGCATTCCGGGGGCGGTTTTTTTCCTGCCGCCCTCGGCTCCCCTGCCATTTCACCGCAAGCGAGGAGCCAGCACAGAATGAAACCCTTCGGAACGGTTCACCTTGTCGGCGCAGGTCCGGGCGACCCTGACCTGCTCACCTTGCGCGCGGCCCGCCTGATCGGGCAGGCCGAAGTCGTGGTTCACGACCGGCTTGTGTCCCGCGAGATCCTCGATCTCGTGGGGCCCGGCGTGCGGATGGTGCCTGTGGGCAAGGCTCCGGGCGCCCACAGTGTGACGCAAGACCGGATCAACGATATTCTGGTCGCGCTCGCGCAGAGCGGGCTGATGGTCGTACGGCTCAAGGGCGGCGACCCGCTGATCTTCGGGCGCGGCTCGGAAGAGGCCGCCGTGCTGCGCGCCGCCGGCGTGCCGGTACAGATCGTCCCCGGTATCACCGCCGCGCAAGGCACCGCCGCGGCCACCGGCGTGCCGCTGACCCATCGCGGTCTGGCCACCGGCGTGCGCTATGTCACGGGCCATTGCCAGCGCAACGCGCCGCTTGATCTCGACTGGCACGGCCTGGCCGATCCCAAGACCACACTGGTCGTCTATATGGGCGTGGCCCACATCGCCGAGATCGCCCGAAGCCTGATCTGTGCGGGTATGCCGTTCGACCTTCCGGTCATGGCTGTCGCCAACGCCACGACCCCGACAGAACGGCGCCTGGTCACTCGTCTCGACCGGGTCGGGCTGGAGATTCAGCGATGGCCGAAGAACGGGCCGGTGCTGTTCGTCATCGGTCATGTTGTGTCGCTGCTGGAGGTCGCGGCCCCCGGCGAGATGTTGCCCGAGAGCCTCGTGCGTCCGGCGACGACCGAACCCGTCCATGTCTAGGGTCCGCCTCATCGCAATGGCTCTGGCTTGCCTCGGCACGCCGGGGACCACGGCAGAATTCGCGCCGGCCGATGCAGAACGACTCGAACGGCTGGTGCTTCAGGATTGCGGCTCCTGCCACGGGCTGACGCGCAAGGGCGGGCTCGGCCCGGATATCCGCGCCGCAAGTCTGAAGCATTGGGACGCCGCGGACCTGACCGACGTGATCCTCGACGGCATTCCCGGCACGGCGATGCCCCCGTGGCGTCCGCTTCTGAGCATGGCAGAGGCCGCCTGGATCGCCGATTACCTCAAACAAACGGAGTAGCCCCATGGTGCGTCCCTTTGCGTCCGTTTTGCTGGTCTTCACACTTGTTTTCGCGGTCTGGTTCAACGCGCTCAAGGCCGACGAGTGGCGTGGCACCGGCGATCTGGGCGTGGTGGTGGAACGCGCGACGGGCAGCCTGCTGATCGTCGATCAGTCCGACCGCGCGGCCCTGGGCCGGATCGAGGGGCTTGGCGATCTCTCACACGCCTCCGTGGTCTTCTCGCCGGATCAGCGCTTTGCCTATGTCTTCGGGCGCGACGGGGCGCTCACCAAGGTCGACATCCTCACCCAGACCGTCGTCGGGCGCGTGCAGCAGGCCGGCAACTCCATCGGCGGGGCGATCTCCGACGATGGCGAACTGGTGGCGGTGGCCAATTACGAACCCGGCGGTGTGCGCGTGTTCGACGCCAAGACTCTGGCGCCGGTGTCGCGGTTCGACACTGACGGCAAGGCCATCGGACTGGTCGATGCGCCGGGGCGCCGTTTCATCTTTTCGCTCTGGGATGCGGGCGAGACCTGGATCGCCGATCTGTCGGGTCCGGAGCCCGCGATCACGCGCGTCGAGGATATCGGATCCAATCCCTATGACGCGCTGATCACAGGCGACGGGCGCACCTATATCGCCGGGCTCTTCGGCGAGGACGGGCTGACCGCGCTCGATCTGTGGGACGCCGCGCCGGCGCCGCAACGCGTCCTGCCCGGTTACGGCCGCGGCGAGGACCCGCTGCCGGTCTACAAGATGCCCCATCTTGAAGGCTGGGCGCTGGCGGGCGACCGGTTCGTGCTGCCGGCAGTCGGGCGCCACGAGCTGCTCTGGGTCGACGCGCGGGATCTGTCGGAACTTGGCCGAACGCAAACCCATGGCCAGCCCGTTTTCGCCGTCGCGCGGCCGGACGGGCGCCATGTCTGGGTCAATTTCGCCCACCCTCTGAATGACACTGTGCAGGTCGTGGACACGGCCACCGGCGCGATCGTGCACAGCCTGACGCCGGGACCCGCCGTGCTGCACATGGAGTTCACGCCGCGCGGACATGAGATCTGGGTGTCGGTGCGCGACGCCGACCGGATCGATATCTACGACACCACCAGCTTCGAGAAGCTTGGCGAGATCCCGGCGAACAGCCCATCGGGCATCTTCTTTACCGCGCGCGCGCACCGGATCGGGCTCTGAACCGATGGACAGCCGCTTCTCCGCCTTTGACAAGAGACTGCTCAACGACTTTCAACGCGGCGTGCCGATCGTCGCGCGCCCTTTCCGGGCCATCGCGCGGCGCCTCGATGGATGCGAAACGACAGTGATCGACCGGCTCAAAGAGCTACGCGCCGAAGGAATCGTCAGCCGGTTCGGCGGCACCTGCCGGCCCAACGTCGTCGGCGCCAGCACCCTCGCCGCAGTCGCCGCGTCGGTCTGGGAGCTCGACCGGATCGCGCAGATCATCAATGCTGAACCCGGTGTGAACCACGCCTATCTGCGCGAAAACAAATGGAACATCTGGTTTGTCGCGACGGGCCCGGACCGGGCGTTCGTCGATGCGGCTCTCGACAACATCTCTCGCAAAGCCGGCCTGCGCGTGCTCGATCTGCGCCTCGTCCGCCCCTTCAACATCGATCTTGGGTTCGATCTGACCGGCCCAAGCCACTGCAGCGCGACGCCAGAACCTGTGGCCAGCCCGCGGCCCGGCGCCGTCGACCGCCAGTTGATGCAGGAGATGTCGGACGGATTGCCGCTGGTCCAGCGACCGTTCCACGCGCTCGGCCCCCGCTCCAACATTCCCGAACATACGGCAATCGCCCACACGAAGAACCTCGTGGCCGCCGGGCTCATTTCGCGCTTTGGCGTCATCGTGCGGCACCGTCCCCTGGGCTGGCGCGCCAATGCCATGGTGGTCTGGCAGGTGCCCGAGGCGCGGGTCGCGCAGGTCGGGCCGAAGCTCGCACGCCTGCTCGGCGTGACGCTCTGCTACCAGCGCCGGCCCGAACCGGATGTCTGGCCCTACACGCTCTATTGCATGATCCACGCGCGCTCCCGCGAGGATGCGTCGGAGGTTCTGACACGTGCCCGCGCACTGCCGGAGCTTTCAAATGTCGCGCATGAGGTTCTGTTCAGCTCCCACTGCTACAAGCAGACCGGCGCCCTGATTACCCGGCCGGAGGCCGTCGCATGACCGATGCACCGGCAATCGATCTCGATGCAATCGACCGCGCGATCCTGAATGCGTTGCAGGACGGTTTTCCCATCACACCGCAACCTTTTGAGGACGCAGGCAACGCGCTTGGTATCGATGCCGAAACCCTGATCGTACGCCTGCGTCGGTTGCACGAGGACGGCACGATCACGCGCTTCGGTCCTTTCTATGACGCCGCAGCCCTGGGCGGCGCATTTTGCCTGTGCGCCATGGCAGTGCCCGCAGCAGAGTTCGACCTTGTGGCGGCCAAGGTCAACGCCCACCCGGAGGTCGCCCACAATTATGAGCGCACGCATCATCTGAACATGTGGTTCGTCATCGCCACCGAACGGCCCGAGCAGATCGCCGAGGTCACGGACCGGATCGAGGCGGAGACCGGGATCACCGTGTTCGCCTTCCCCAAGCTGCAGGAGTTCTTCATCAATTTCCGGGTGGCGGTATGAGGCTCGACCCGCAAGACCGTGACATCATCCAAGCCACCCAGGCCGGTCTGCCGATGACCGAACGGCCCTATCGGGACATCGCCGCGACCGTGGGCCTGAGCGAACCGGATGTCATCGCCCGGATGCAGGCGCTGCAGGCACGCGGGGTGATCCGGCGGGTTGCGCTCGCCCCGAACCACTACCGGCTGGGCATGACCGCCAACGGGATGACCGTCTGGGACGTCGAGGACACGCGCGTCGCAGAGCTTGGCGCGCTCGTCGGCGCGCTCGACTTCGTCTCCCACTGCTATGAGCGACCCCGTGCCCTACCGGTCTGGCCCTACAACCTCTTCGCCATGGTGCATGGCAGCAGCCGCGCGGAGGTCGAGAACAAACGCGCCCGGATCGTGACGCTTCTGGGTGACGCCTGCCGCGCCTCCGACACGCTCTATTCCAAACGTATCCTCAAGAAGACGGGCCTGCGCCTGTCCGACCGGAAGGACTGACCCGATGTTTCGCCTCAGCCAGTATATGGATCAGCTCTACGAGCCCACGCCGCCGCGCCAGCCCAAGGGACCGCCGAAACCGGTGGTGATCTGGAACCTCACGCGCCGCTGTAACCTGCGTTGCCGGCACTGTTACACCGTCTCTGCCGACACCGATTTCCCGGGCGAGCTGACGCATGAGCAGGCGATGGGTGTGCTGGAGGATCTGGGCCGCTTCGGGGTGCCCGCGATCATCCTGTCGGGCGGCGAACCGCTGGCCCGGCGCGATCTCTTCACCCTCGCCACGCGCGCGCGGCAAATGACGCGGATGCTTGCCTTGTCCACCAACGGCACCGCTGTGATCGGCGAATATGCCGACCGCGTGGCCGAAATCGGCTTCGACTATGTCGGGATCAGCATCGACGGAATCGGCGCCACCAACGACTGGTTCCGTGGACAGATCGGTGCGTTCGAGAAGGCGCTGGCCGGGGTGCGGTCCTGCAAGCGGCGGGGTGTGAAGGTGGGTCTGCGCTTTACCATCACCGAGGACAACGCCCATCAGCTGCCCGATCTGCTGCAGCTCTGCGACGATGAGGGCGTGGACAAGTTTTACCTCTCGCATCTTGTCTATGCCGGGCGGGGCAACAAGGCGCGGGGTGAAGATGCCGACCATGCCCGCACGCGCGCGGCCATGGATCTGCTGATCGCGCGCGCCGCCGCCGCGCATGAGGGCCAGCGCCCGCTGGAAATCGTGACCGGCAACAACGATGCCGACGCTGTCTATTTCCTGAACTGGGCGGCGGAGCGGTTTTCGGCCGACAAAGTCGCGCATCTGCGGCGTCATCTGGAGGCCTGGGGCGGAAATTCCTCCGGCGTTGGTGTCGCCAATATCGACACGCAGGGCGACGTGCATCCCGACACCTACTGGTCGGACTACACGGTCGGCAGCGTCAAGGACACGCCGTTTTCGGAGCTCTGGACGGGCCCCGACCCGATGCTGGCCGAATTGCGCCGCCGCCCCCGGCCGCTCAAGGGCCGCTGCGGCGCCTGCGCCCATCGCAGCGTCTGCGGCGGCAACACCCGCATCCGCGCGCTGCAACTCACCGGCGATCCCTGGGCAGAGGATCCCGCCTGCTACCTGAGCGGCGCCGAGATCGGCGTCGACGAGGACGACCGGCTGGCCGTCACACCGTTCCGGGGGAGGCGCCATGATCCGGCTCACCGCTTCGCTTAGCGCGCTGCTGCTGCTGGCCGCCGCACCGCTGCTGGCTGACCCCGCGGCGGACTATGCCGCGCACTGCGCCGCCTGCCACGGGGATACACGGCTCGGCGGGACGGGGCCTGCCCTGATCCCCGAGACGCTGAAGCGCATGCGCGGCCCGAAGCTGGCGGAGGTGATCGCCAACGGGCGCGCGGCGACCCAGATGCCGGGGTTTGATGCGGACCTCGGCGCCGAGCGCACGGCCGCCCTGGTGGAGTTTCTCAAGACCCCCCTCGCCGATGTGCCGCCCTGGGGACCGGAGGAGATCGCGGCCAGCCGGGAGATGGCGCCGGACTACCACGCAGCATCCGCACCGGTCTTTTCCGCCGATCCGATGAACATCACGCTGGTCGTTGAGACCGGAGATCATCATGTCAGCATTCTCGACGGCGACAGCTTCGAGGTGCTGGACCGTTTCGCCACTCCTTTCGCGGTGCATGGCGGGCCGAAATTCACCCCCGACGGGCGCTTTGTCTTCATCATGTCGCGCGACGGCTGGGTTCAAAAATACGATGTCTGGTCCCTGCAGGAGGTCGGCCGCGTGCGCGCCGGACTCAACAGCCGCAATATCGCCATCTCCGCTGATGGTCTGCATCTGGCGGTTGCCAACTACCTGCCCGAGACGCTGACGATCCTGTCGACCGCCGATCTGTCGGTGGAGAAGGTGTTCCGCGTGATCTCCAAATCCGGGCAGTCCAGCCGCGTGTCGGCGGTGTATCAGGCGCCGCAGCGCGACAGCTTCATCCTCGCGCTGAAAGACGCGCCCGAGATCTGGGAGATTGCCACCGACCCCGAGGCCGACCCTGTCTATGAAGGGTTCATCCACAGCAATGAGGCGGGGATGGTCGAGGCAATCGCATCGTCCGAAGGGCTCTTCGCGCGGCGGCGGATCGAGACGGCGGAACCGATCGACGATTTTTTCTTCACCCCAGATTACCGCTTCCTCATCGGCGCCGCGCGCGACGGGGCCCGCGGCGTCGTCGTCAATCTCAATGTCGGCCGTGAGATCGCGGAGCTGCCCCTGCCCGGCATGCCGCATCTGGGCTCTGGCATTTCCTGGATCCGCGATGGGCGGCGCGTCATGGCAACGCCGCATCTGAAGGAGGCGAAGCTGTCGGTGATCGACATCGAGAGCTGGGAGGTGCTGGACATCATAGAGACCGAGGGGCCGGGCTTCTTCCTGCGCAGCCACGAAAACTCGCCTTACGTCTGGGCCGATGTATTCTTTGGGCCCAACAAGGACGCGATGCATGTGATCGACAAGCAGAGCCTGGAGATCGTGCGCACGCTGCGGCCCGTGCCCGGCGCCACGGTGGCCCATGTCGAGTTCGACCGCGACGGCCGCCATGCGTTCGTGAGCGTCTGGGAAGAGGACGGCGCGGTCATCGTCTATGACGCGCAGACTCTGGAAGAGGTCACGCGCCTGCCGATGCGCAAACCCTCGGGCAAGTACAACACTTGGAACAAGATCACCTTCTCCGATGGCACAAGTCACTGAAACGATACTACTGGTTGCCCATGGGGCGCCGTCCGATCCCGCACCGCTGGAGGCTGTGTTGCAGGATCTTGCGCGCGCCGTCGGGCGGGACCTGCCGGAGTACGAAGTGCGCGGCACAACGCTGGCGATGCCGGACGGGCTCGCGTCGGCGCTCGATGGGCCCGGCCGACCGGTTATCATGCCAGTCTTCATGGCCGGGGGCTGGTTCGTGAACAGTTTCCTGCCCAAACGCCTGCATGAGCATGGCCATGGCGGTGCGCGCGTGCTGACCCCGCTGGGACTGTTGCCGGAGTTGCACACGCTCTGCGTCTCAGCCGCGCTCGACGGGTGTCGCCGCCACGGTGTCGGACCCTCAGCCACGGCGCTTGTCCTGGCCGCCCATGGCTCCGCCCGGTCCGCAAAATCGGCCGAGGCGGCCCGGATTGCGACGGCGCACATCGCCAGCGCGGGTCGGTTCCGCAAGGTTGTGCCAGCCTATGTCGAGGAGACGCCGTTCCTCGGCGAGGTCTTTGCCTCCCTGTCCGGCCCAGCGCTTTGTCTGCCGTTTTTCGCGACCGCCGCGGACCATGTGCGGGTCGATCTTCCGGACGCCGTCGCCGAGTGCAGGCGCAGCATCCCGATCCTGCCGCATATCGGCAGCCACCCGAAGATCCCCGCCCTGCTCGCCGGGCATATCCGCAGGTGCCTGACTGTTGCGGCGTCGGTCTGATGGCCCGCTCACGCGACCCGTTGCCACCACCCTGGCCGATTTGGAAGCTGGCGGTGATCCTCTATCCGCTGGCGGCAGGCGCCGTGGCGATCAACCTGTTCATGCTGGCACTGATGGGCCGTGTGTTGGGCCTGCCGGAGCTTTCGCCGGTCGCGGCCGTGCTCTTCGGCCTCCTGCTCGGTCTGCCCGCGACCTGGGTCACGGCGCGGTGGGTGCGCGGGCTGATGGACCAGGCCGACGGACGCAAGTGATCGCGTCCGCCGGCCCGACATCCGCCGATTAGTTTGCCTGCAGGTAGGCGATGACGTTGACGATGTCGTCCTCCTTGCGTAGCCCGGCGAAGGACATCTTGGTGCCGTCCATGAAGTCCTTCGGCTTCGTGAGATACCCGGTCAGCGACGCTTCGTCCCAGACCAGTCCGTCCGCCGCCATCGCCATCAGCGCATCTGAATACTTGAAGTCCGAGTTCTGACCGGCGGGGGTCCCGACGATGCCGGTCAGGACCGGGCCGACCTTGTTCTTGGCGTCCGGCCCGACGGCATGGCAGGCCTTGCATTTGTTGAACACTTTCTCGCCCTTGGCGGCGTCGCCTTCGGCCAGCGCGGGCGCGGCAAGCAGGCCGAGCGCCATGGCGGCGATCGTCAGTTTCAGTTTCATCATCTGTTCCTCTCTGCTGGGATGGATGGGTCAGGTGAAAGCTTCGAGCGTCGCGTCCGGGTGGCGGGCCAGCGCGCGGGACACGCCTTCGCGTGTCATCAGGCAAAAGGCGGTGGAGAGCCCGTCGGCCAGCGCCGCACTGTCGGCAGACACCGAGACCAGCCGGTCCATGTCGGCGGGCTTTGCGGAAACCGGGTCGAAGATATGGCCAACGCGGCCCTCCGGGTCGAGCACAGTGCCCGCCGGTGCGGAGGTGGCCAGCGCACGGTCCGCGAGCGTCACGCGCGCGACCAGATTGCCGCGGGGCGTGGCGATCCCCGCCTGCCAGCCCCGCCCGTCGCCGCGCCGGCCGAGCGCGCGCACTTCGCCCATGTCCACAAGGATATTCGCCAGGCCGCGCGCGGTCAGGAGCGCCGCGATCCGGTCGGTGATGTAGCCCTGCGCCACGCCGTTGAGCGTGATGCCGGCACCGGGGCGGTCCAGCCGCACCTCCGCCGCATCGAAATGTACCCCATCCCACCCGACGGCCTGGCGCGCCGCGGCGCGGGCGGTGGGGTCGGGAGCACGGGCCGTCATTACCGCCGCGGCCTCCAGCGCAAACACCGGCTGAACCGTGGGATCGAAGGCGCCGCCGGTATCGCGGTGCAGACGGTCCGACAGGGCCAGAAGCTCCAGCAGCTCTGGCGGCGGATGGCGCAGCGTGCCGTTACGGTTGAGTTGCGACAGGGCCGAGGCCGGGCGGTAGAGGCTGAAGATCCGCTCCAGCCGCAGCAGCTCGGCCTGCACTGCGGTGAGGACCGGGGCTGCCCGGTCGGGCGCCAGCCCGTCGATCCGCACCGACGCGGCCGCGCCGAGTGCCGTTCCGGACCAGCGCGTGGTGGGCGCGGCATCGGTCGCCATCGCAGCACCAGGCAAGCCGCAAACCGCTGCAGAGATTGCCAGAAACCGGCGGCGTGGCAGCGCGCGGATCATGCCGGATCCTCCGGCAGCAGCGGCAGATCGAAGTGACCGAAGACAGCCGCATCCGGGATATCGGCCAGCGCAGCGACGCGCCCGCCATGGCGATCGATGAAGGCCATAGCCTCGGATTCCCCGGCAAAGGGTACAATCTCCGGCGCGCCCATCCCGCCGCGAACGTCCGCATCCACAACGTAAAGCGCGGCATCTGCCGCCATCCAGCGGCCCGTCTGGGGCGCATCCCAGACGCGGGCGTCGCCCATGTCGGTCACATAGCTGGCCAGGATCCGGGCGTCGCGCTCCGGCGCCTTGAGATAGGCCACCATGTCACGCACCTGCGAAAAGAAGAGCGGCGCGGGATAGCCTTCGAGGTGGATCTGCCCTTTCGGACCCTCATGGCTCAGTACATTCATCTGACAGAAATGGCTGACCGCCTCCTCCGTCAGATCCACGGGCGCCGGCGCCTCGGCCAGCTCGTCGCGGCAGGCCCCGAGAAGCACCAGCGCCAGTGCCCCGGCAAAAAGCATTCTCATGGTTCGATCCTCCGGAACGCCGCGCGCGCGGCGAGAAAGGCGATGACCGGCCAGCTGATCAGCGACGCCGGTGCGGCCCAGCGCGGCAGGGCGTCGGCGGCCCCGCCCATACCGCTGGCAATCGCCACGGTGTCGGACGCGGCAATGTTCCAAAGCCGGAATGCATCCGCCGGGTTGGCCGTCATCACCCAAGGGAAAACATGGCGGGAAAAGGCACCGTCACCGTCGATCACGACCACCGCCAGCAGGCCCAGATCGTAGAGCACGACGAAGACCAGCCATACGCCCGCCGCGAGGCCCGCCGCCGCGCCCGGCCCGGCCGCACCGGCCGAGAGAAGATATCCCAGCCCCAGAAAAACGGTGCCCAGCAGGACCGAGGTCGCGACCAGCCGCATCAGTGCGATCAATGCAGCCTCGCTGACATCCGAAATGGCAAATGCCAGCACACCGGAGACACCGAAGCCGATCGTGCAGGCCACGGCCAGCGCACCGGTATGGGCCAGCGCCTTGCCCAGAAGGATCTCGCCGCGCCCGACCGGGTAGGAGAGCAGCAAGCCCAGCGATCCGCGCTCGCGCTCGCCCGCGATGGCATCGAAGCCGATCAACAATGCGAGCAGCGGCACGAGATAGACCGACAGCGTCGTCATCGAGGCCACCGAAACCGTCAGCATGTCCGCGCCCAGCTCGCCGGTCGGGGCACTGCCCGCGAGCGACAGCGCCAGTGCGAAGAGCACCATGATCAGGGTCGCCATCACCAACCAGCGATTGCGCCGAACGAGGATGGCTTCGGCGCGGGCCACAGCAAGAATGCGCCGCGCGCTCATTATACTGCCTCCTTTGAGTAATAGCGGTAGAGGTCCTCCAGACCCGGCGGCGTGACCTCCAGATCCTCGACAGCCACCCCCAGGCCGGTGATGCGCGCCAGGGCGGCCATCTTTTCGTCAGCCGGGCAGCACAGTTCGACCGACGCGCCATTGACCCGCGTGCCACCCAGGGCCTCGGCAACGCGCTCCGCCGCCCCCGCGCGCGCCCGGATGCGCAGGCGGATCGGCAGCGCCGCCGCCCGCGTCAGCGCCGCCAGCGTGTCGTCGGCGACGAGCCGACCGTCGCGCAGGATGGCGATCCGGTCGGTGCGGGCTTCGACCTCGGTCAGCGCGTGCGACGCGATCAGCACCGCGGCGCCCGCCGCCGCCATCCCGTCTATGATCCGGTAGAGATCGAACCGCGAGACCGGGTCGAGCCCGCTCGTCGGCTCGTCCAGCAGCACCAGCCGCGGCCGACCGAGCAACGCCTGGGCGAGCCCCAGGCGCTGGCGCATCCCCTTGGAATATGTCGCGATGCGCCGGTCCGCGGCCGCGGCCAGCCCAACCTGGTCGAGCAGCGTACCGCATCGTTTGGGCGCCTCGCCCGCGAGGCGCGCGAAGAACGCAAGCTGCTCGCGCCCGGTCAGCGCACCGTGAAAGGCCACGGCCTCGGGCAGATAGGCCACATCGGCGCGTGCCGCAGCACTGCCCGGCGCCGCGCCGCAGACGGTGATCCGCCCGGCATCGAGCCGCGTCAGGCCGAGCACCGCCTTGATCAGGGTCGATTTCCCGGCGCCGTTATGACCCAGCAGCGCCAGACGGGTGCCGGCCGTCAGATCGAGCGAGATCTCCGACAGAACCGTCGCGGACCCCCGCCGCTTGGTGGCGTTGTCGAGGACGAGTACCGGATCGCTCATGACGCGCCCTCCCCGGTCCCTGGCAGCGTGACCTCGACGGGACGCATCAGCGGATGGCTGTCGATCACCCCGCCGGGCAGCAGCGCAGGAAAGGCCCGCTGCGACCAGCGCACGAGCTGAATCGCTGGCGACCCCAGCAACAGCTTGGCCGCGGGCTGGGTCCAGAGCACCCGGTCGAGCCCATCGTTGGGCCGGTAGGGCGCATCGGCCAGCCCGTTGCCGTCCAGATCGAACGCGGCGAAGTCGGACCAGTAGTTGCCGCGCCCGTCGACCGACCATTCGTCCCATTTCGTGCTGACATATTTCACCTGCACCTGGTTTCCGACGAACGCGTTGCCGGCGATCCGGTTGTGCTGGGAGCCTGCGGTGAAATGGATGCCGATCCCGCAGCGCTCGAACCGGTTGTCGGCAAAGGCATTGCGGTGGCTGTTATAGAGAAAGGCGCATTTCTCGGCCCCGCCCTGAACGAGATTGCCGCTGATCTCACTACGATTGGTGTAGTTCAGCATGATCCCGTGATCGCGGTCGCCACGGCTGACATTGCCGGTCACCCGCACGCGGGTCGAGAACATCACCGCGAAGCCCAGATGGTTCCCGGTGGAAAAGTTGCCGCTGACCTCGCTGTCATCGGCATACATGTAGTGAACGGCAAAGCGCAGATCGCGAAACCGGTTGCCGATGAAGCGGTTGCGCTTGGAGGAGTTGACGAAGATCCCATCGCGGCCCCAGCGAACATCGTTCCCGATCACCGCGGCGCCGGGCGCGTTCCAGACATAGACCCCGTTGCCGCGACGGTTCATCAGCCGGTCTTGGCGACCTTCGATGCGGTTGCCTCGCACGACGGCATCGCGCGCGCCGTGGATGTCAATACCGTAGAGATTGCCACGCAGAACATTTTCGGCGACCTCGGCGCCCGTCGCCGTCTTTGTTAGCTTGATACCGCTGTCGATCCCGTCATGGCTGTCGCCGGAGCCGGTGACCTCCAGCCCGCGCAGCGTGACACCGGGCGACGTCACGGAGATCACCGATCCCTGCCCGCCGCCGTCGATCACCGCCGCGCCCCCGCCATCAAGCGTCACCGGGCGGTCAAGCACAATCGGACCGCGGTAGCGGCCCGGGGCAAGGCGCAGGCTATCGCCGTCCTGCGCCTCCGCCAGCGCACGCCCCAGCCCACCGGGCAGGACCTGTCGCTCCGCCGCCGGCAGCGCCAGCGGCAGGCAGATCAGCAGAAGGGCGAAGAGCCCGCGCATGGTTCAGGTCGCTCGCGGTTCAACGAACATCCGGCCGCGCATCTCCATATGGAGCGCGTGGCAGAACCACTGGCAGTAGAACCAGTGCACGCCCGGCCGCTCGGCCACGAACGTCACCGACGCGGTCGCCTGCGGCGCAATCTCCATGGCCACGCCGAAATTCGCCAGACAGAATCCGTGGGTCACGTCGTCGATGTCGTCCTGGTTCGTGACGTAGATCGTGACTTCATCGCCCTGCTTCACGGTGAATTTCTCAAGGCTGAAATTCGGTGCGATGGAGTGCATGTAGACGCGCACCTTGTTGCCATCCCGGATCGGCTCGTCATGGCCCCAGTCCAGATCGACGCCGTCGGCGGCGGCCTGCTGGCGCGCGGCCTCCCAGGTGGGATCGTTGCGGTCCCAGACGCTGACCGGGTTCACGATATCGCGGCGCACGATGATGCTGTCATGGGGTTCGGCAAAGGTCGGCCCGTCATGAACCACTTCCATCCGGTCGCCGGTAATGGTGATGAGCTGCTCGTTCTCGGGCTTCAGCGGCCCGACATTCAGGAACCGGTCCTTGGAGAACTTGTTCATCGAGATCAGCCATTTGCCGTCGGCCTCGGCGGTCTCACCCATGGAGGTCGAGTTGTGGCCCGGCTGATACTGCACGTCGACCTTTTCAAGGATCGGGTCGACCTCTTCGCCGGCATAGGCGCGCAGCGCCTTGTCGATGTCCCACTTGACCACCTGGCTGTCGAGGAAAAGCGTCGTGAACGCATGGCCCTGACCGTCGAACGCGGTGTGGAGCGGTCCGAGGCCAAGCTGCGGTTCGGCCACGATCACGCTGCGCGGATCCAGGCTCTCATCGGCAAAAAGTGCGTCGAGCTTGGTCACATCCATCACCGACACGGTGGGCGAGAGCTTGCCGTTGATCATCACATGGCGCTTGTCCGGCGCGGTATTGATGCCGTGGGGACTGTTGGGGATGGGGATATAGCGGGTGTAGTCCTTGCCCGTGCCCTTGCGCCCGTCGACGACCTTGACGCCCTTGAGCTCCTGATAGTCGCCATCGGCCACTGCGCGCTCGATCTCGGCGATGTTGAAGACGACGACATGGTCGAGCTCGTTCTCCGTCATCTCGGCGAGGTTCATCCCCATCTCCGAGTTGTAGGAGGTGGAGAACGCGTATTTGCCCTGATAGTCGCAATCGGTGTTGTCGAGATTTCCCGAAACGATCACCTGCCAGGCGATCTCCATCGTGTCGCCGTCAATGGCGGTGAAGATGTTCACGTATTCCTCGGGCTTGTCGAGCACCGAGCCATCATTGATCAGCGGCGCCTCATGTTCGCCATTGGCAAAGACATAGCCGGTGCGCGGGTATTTCTGAGGCCGCATTCCGTGGATGTCGTGGGCATTCGGGATCTCGATGATCTTGTCGCACTTCATAACGTCGCAGCGGACGCGGGCCACGCGGGTGTTGGCCTTGTCGTTCATGAACAGATAGCGCCCGTCGTAGGTGCCATCGGTGAAGGACATGTGCGGGTGGTGAAGATCACCGTTGTCGTAGGTCACTTTGCCCTGCGCGGCGAGGTAAGTCTTGGTCTCGGGCAGCAGACCCTCGGTGAGCACCTGCAGGCTTTCATTGGTCTGACCCCAGCCGGTGGCAGAGCAGCGGTTGAAGACCGGGATGCGCATCAGCTCGCGCATCGACGGCACGCCCAGGATTCGCAGCTCGCCGGTCTGGCCCGAGGACCAGAAGCCGTAGTATTCGTCCAGATCGCCAGGTGCCAGATGCGGTGCGCCTTCGCCCGCAGCTTGTGCCGGGCGGCCATCCAGCAGCCCGAGGCCGGTGCCTGCACCGGTGGCGGCGACGACAGCACCCGTGGCGGTGGCGCCCATCAGACCGCGACGGGTCACGACGGTGTGGTTGATCGGATACTTCATGCTGTTTCCTCCATATTGCTGGACGCCCGGCGCGGGACAGCGGTCCGGTCCGGAGCGTTGGCGCTGGGTTTCGGGGTGCCCATGGCAGACGGCGTGCCGACGGTGGCGCGCCGTTTGAGCTGCCGGATGACGACCGGGCATTTCTCTTCGGACTGGTAAAGCACCTGACAATGCAGGCAGTTGACGCATTCGTTGGGATTGATCTCGCCGGTCGGGTGGATCGCCTGGACCGGGCATTCATGGGCGCAGGTCTGGCAGGGATTGCCGCAGCTCGGATAGCGCTTGAGCCAGTCGAACATCCGCATTCGCGCCGGGATCGCGAGCGCGGCACCCAGCGGGCACATCGCCCGGCAATAGAACCGCTCGATGAAGAGCCCGGCGAACAGCACCGCGAGCGCGAAGACGACGAAGGGCCACTCGCGCAGAAATTTCAGGATGATGGCGGTCTTGAAGGGCTCGATCTCGGCCAGTTTCTCGGCCATCGGCAAGGACGCGAGCGACACGCCGAAGAGCCCCAGAAAAATGAGGTATTTCAGCGCCCAAAGGCGTTCGTTGAGCGACCAGGGGAGTGTGATCTGCGGCACCTTGCAGGCCCGCGCGATCTTGTTGGTCAACTCTTGCAGCGCGCCGAACGGGCAGAGCCAGCCGCAATAGGCCCCACGCCCCCAGAACAGCAGCGCGGCGGCCACGGCGAACCACTGGATGAAGACAAGAGGATCGAGCAGGAAAGCGTCCCACGTGAACCCGGTGCGCAGCGCCCCGGTCAGCGCCATCAGGTTCACCACCGAGAGCTGCGCATTCATCATCCAGCCGAGCCAGACCAGAGTGACGCTCAAAAACCCCATGCGGAACCAGAAAAAGAGCCGCGCATTGGCTGTCGCCTGCCGCTGGAAAAAGAACACGCCCGTCAGCACCAGAAGCATCGCGCCGAGCGTTGCAATCTCCACGGTCTTTTCACGCCAGATCCGCTGCCACAGCGCAGCCTTCGCTGCACTTTCATCGCTGGCACTGTCGATCACCGGGGCCACGACCGGCAGCAGGTAGCGTTCGGGCAGTTGGTAGCCCAGATCGAAGGTCAGGAACGTCTTGTCGACCGGCCCGACCGCGCGTTGGGCAAGCAACTGGATCCGGAAGGGCTCGGCCGGATCGAAGCCGGCATCGGCGGGAATCTTGAAGAGATCTTGCTCGCCGAAACGCGGCGCATCGCCGAGTCCCAGATCGAGCACACGCTTGTTCTGTTTGTCGAAAAACCTCACCGAGGTATCGCCCTGGATGAGCTGGATCCGGTCGAAGATCCCGCCGCGCACATAGCCCGACCCCTTGAAGGAGTACGCACCGCGGCCGAGCAGCAGAACGGCGTGCTCGCCGTCCTCCAGCCAGGCTTCGAGATTGGCGTATTCGCGCGGACCCAACAGGTCCTTGCCGATGGCCGGCACACTGACCAGAGCCGCGTGCATGTCGATATAGGTGTCGTCCGGCGCCCCGGGTTCGGGCCGCGAAATCGCGCGGTCATCGCCCGTTGCCGCGAAAGCCGCGTTGATCTGGCCGATATCGAGCGTCAGGCGTCGGATCGTCCCGTCGCCCGAAAGCGTCATCCAGTCGCCCGAAGGCGCGACGCCGGGGTCAATCTCGCGCCGCGGACCGGCAGCAGCGGCCGGCGCAAGACCGCCCAGCCCGAGCGCGCGCGCGACCTTGAGCCCCGCGCGCACGATGGAGTCGTCGATCACCATCACCGTGACGGTCGCGCCCGAAATGATGTCGAGCTCATGGGCAGAGCCCCCTTCGGCGGCTTCGACTTTCAGGTCCAGCCCGGCATAGTTTTCGGTCATCTCGCGCATCCGCGCGTCAGGAATACCGATCAGAACGATGGGCTCCGAATGGGCGACAAGCTGAACGCCGGTGAGCACGGCGTCAGGCGATATGGCGGCGACGACATGGATCGGCTTGCCCGAGTAGCCCGTCGTACCGACGAAATCCGATGTCAGAAACGCCCATGCCAAGGTTTCGCTTCCTTGGAGGACCGGGGCGACCGGCACGTCCTGGCGCACCGGACCGAATGCGTCGGCCCCCGCGACCAGATCGGACGGGGCAATATCAGGCAAAAACCCGGCCAGCGTCTCCGCCAGAACCAAGGTCGGGAAAAGCAGCAGAACAAACGCCAGAACAAGGCGCGCGGCGGCACTGGACACGAGGATCCGTTCCTTTCCGGAGGGCTAACTCCGGCGTCAGGATCGCGCGGATACCGGACCGCATCCTTGACGAAAGTTAAGGACACACCGATGGCGGCCCCATGCGCGCGTCCGCCGCAGGTCGGGCACAACAAGCAGGCTCTCGCCTCCGCCGTGCGTCACGTCCTGAACTGCGCGAAAATGCCACGACCCGGATTGACCAAAATCAAGGCCGCCACGACGTGTCCGTTCAATTCTAGCTGACGGACAACCGGGGGCCAGGCATGGATTACGAAGCGTTCTTCGCCACAGAACTTGTTACGCTGCAGGGCGAGGGGAACTATCGAGTCTTCGCCGACCTCGAACGCCGCCGCGGGGAGTTTCCCACGGCACTTTACCGCAATTCGGATGCCGAACGCCCGGTGACGGTCTGGTGTTCCAACGACTATCTCGGCATGGGACAGCATCCCAAGGTGCTGTCCGCCATGCACGTGGCGCTCGACCGCAGCGGTGCGGGCGCAGGCGGCACGCGCAACATCAGCGGCACCACCCACGACCACGTCCTGCTCGAAGCCGAACTGGCGGATCTCCACTGCAAGGAGGCCGCGCTGCTGTTTACATCGGGCTACGTCTCGAACTGGGCCGCGCTCGGTACGCTGGGCGCCCGGATCCCGGGGCTCGTGATCCTGTCGGACGCGCTCAATCATGCCAGCATGATCGAGGGCATCCGCCACTCCAAGGCGCAGCGGGTCATCTGGAAGCACAACGATCTGGCAGACCTTGAGGCAAAACTGCGCGCCCTGCCCGCCAACGTTCCGAAGCTGATCGCGTTCGAGTCCGTCTATTCCATGGATGGCGACGTCGCGCCGATTGCCGGGATCTGCGATTTGGCGGACCGCTATGGCGCGATGACCTATCTCGACGAAGTGCATGCCGTGGGCATGTATGGCCCCCGCGGCGGCGGGATTGCGGAACGCGACGGGCAGATGGACCGGGTAACGGTCATCCAGGGCACGCTGGGCAAGGCCTTTGGGGTTGTCGGCGGGTTTATCGCAGCCTCGGCCGCCCTATGCGATTACGTACGGTCCTTTGCCAGCGGGTTCATTTTCACGACCGCTCTGCCACCCCACGTCGCGGCAGGTGCTGCGGCCTCCATCCGACATCTCAAGCAGTCCGGTCTGGAGCGCAGCATTCAACGACAGAGGGTAGCCGAAGTCCGCGCGGAGCTCGATGCGGTGGGAATTCCCCATGTCGAAAACCCCAGCCACATCATCCCTGTGATGGTCGGCGACCCCGTGAAGTGCAAATACATCTCTGACGTTCTGCTCGACGAATTCGGGATCTATATTCAGCCGATCAATTACCCCACCGTGCCGAAAGGCACCGAGCGGCTCAGGATCACGCCGTCTCCGGTCCATGGCGCCGAGGATGTCAGCCGGCTCGGTACCGCGATAAACACGCTCTGGCAGCGTTGCCAGCTCTCGCGGCAAGCGTTGGCCGCGCAGTAGAGACCGGAGTCACAGCCCGTCGATCCGTTGCGGTCGGGCATGTTGCGCACTTACAAACGCCATGGTCACTGCCGATATTGGGCAGGCCGGGCTCCCGCCCAAGCGTTGGCCGGGGCGGGGTGCCGCTGAGTCGTGAAACGCCAAATCGGGCTTGCCGGTGCAATGGCGGTCGCCGCACCACCGGCTCGACATTCGAGGGGATGGCCTGCCTGACGGGGCACTCCTTGGCCCGGCGACCGGGCACGCGCGGGCCGGCGTCGACCCTCACGGGGCCGCCGCCGCCCGGACTAGCTCATTCAGGGGAGCATTGCTTCGGCCTTCGAGAACTGGTCGAGCGGAAAGCCCAGCCGCACATCCTGACCATCGCGCGTTTTCAGGTCGAGCAGCAGCGTGGTGCCGCTCCGCATCGCCTCGAGCCAAGCGTCGTCCACGCTGCCGCTGGCATAGCAGCCCTGCGCATCGCAGCTCTGATAGATCAGCTCGCCCACATTCGCGTCATCCACCGACACCGAGACCCCCGCCGGCAGCAGAACACCGGTCGGCAACACGAACGCCGCGTTGGTTTCGGTCTCGCCCGCCATGCGCGTGAACGAAGCCGTCGCAACCCGCTGGTTGCCTTCGGTCGTGACGATGCTTTGGGAAAACTCGCAGAAAAGCCGCTCGGGGTCGATTTGGCTGGAACAGGACACCAGCCACAGTGGCGCGCTCGGAGCTGCGGCGGCTTGGTCCGCGGCACCTGCGTCGGCAGGCGCTGACTCAGCAGGCGCGGCTTCGTCGGACGCGGTCGCGGCCTGTGCCAGAAGCGGCGCGGCGTTCGCCATGCTCAGCGCCGCTACCAGCGCCGTCAGGGTCTTCCAGGTCATTATGTTTGTCCTTCTGCCTCAGAAACGGAAACCAAAATTCACGTTGGCGCTATGACTGCGCAAGTCATCGCCCCACGAGCCTTGGTATCCTGCACTGACAAAGGCGCTGTTGTCAGTCGAATAGATGACCGCACCGGCAATCACGCTGCTCGTCATCTCGCTGATCCCACTGTAGTTGCGGAAGGTCCCGTCGAGCGGGCTGGCCCCTGCGAAAGTGCCGTCGATATAGACGTCATCGGCATTCGAGAAACTCACCTCGCCGCGCAGGTATGCGCGGATCTTGTCCTTGGCATTCAACGCGATGTCCGCACCGACTTCCAGCGAGGGTGTCGCCGACATCACCCACTGGCTCGTATCGGCCATCTCCAGACCGTACAGTGTCGCGCCTTCGTTGAAGCTGCCCGAGTTGAGATAGGTCGCATCGAAATCCAGCCCCGGGCGCAGGTAGAAGTCGCTGGCCAGCGGCTCATACCGATAGCCGGCGCCGAACCGCAGATTGACCTCGCTCACGGGTTGCTTGGCAGTGGCGACGCCGGTGTTGACCGCCGTGCCGTCCGGCAAGGTACCCGCAAGCCCGATCACGCGGGTGGCATCGTAATCCGCCCGGCTCCCGCTGAGGACACCGTAGATCTCCCAGGGACCCTGATACCGGATCAGCGAGACGCCGAGCGAAGCGCGCGTACCGGAGGCCGAGAAGCGATCGCCATTGGTCATGGAGAATTCCTCGAACCCACCCGCGAAGCCAATCGCATAGTCGTCGCCCATCGGGATCCGCGCGCCGCCCTGGAAGGCCCCGCTGTCGCTCTCGAAGCGACGGTACTCGAAAGAGCTGTCGCGCGTGACCGAATTGTCGGTGGCCTGTGCCCAGAAGCAGGTGCGGTCGTCGCCGGTCCGGGCCGCCTGATTATAGTAGTCGCATCTGGTCGCCGCGTCGGCAAAGCGCCGGCCGGCATAGAACGTGTCGGCCACGGTGGACGCGTAGTCTTCTGACGTCAGCCGGTCGATGGCGTCGCGCACCTCGGCTTCGGTCTGCAGGTTGGCGATCAGGCCGAAGACCGGGCCCATTCTGGACGTTCCAAACCCGTTCAACACGCGGTTGATATGCAGCGCCGTATTGGTCTGGTTGCGGTTCATCGCAGGCATCGTGAAGTCGACTGCGACATTCAGATCGATGGTGCTGCCATCGCCGGTCGGACCGTTGAGGCCGATCGAATAGGTCAGCACCGGCGTTCCGGGAATGGTCGTCCCGAGGTCTGCCGTCGCCCCGCCCGCATCGATCAACACCAGCGGCTGTATCCGCTCCAGCAGGTTGAGGATCGGAATAACCGTGCCGCCGATCGCTGCATCGCCGGAAACATTGATCAGGTCGCTGGATCCCGACACGGCTCCGGTCGTGAGGAACGAGACATCCACCGTATAGACCGCCGTGCTGCCGAACAGAAGCGAACCGGTGACATTCGTGGTCTGAGGAACATTCTGGGTTATTCCGAATTGCGACGCCTGGGTCTGTCCGCCGAACGAGCCTGTTGTCAGGAAGGCCGCACCGCCGAGCGCAAGATTGCCATTGACGGTGAGCAGCCCGTTGTCGCCAAGATCGACGCGGTCCTGAGCAAAGAACGACGCGCCGTCTGCGATCGTCACTTGGTTGGTGCCGCCACCGAGATCGATATTCCCGACGGCCGTGCCGCCCAAGGTCACCGCATCGCTGCCGGTGCCACCGGCGATGATGCGGTTGTTGAGCGACATCAGGAAGCTGTTGGACGACAGCTGAAGGGTGTTGTTCGTACCGCCATCGATGACGATCGCCGCCGTGCCCTGGGTCAGGCCCGCAGCACCGGCAACGGTCGGGGTCGCGTCGGCGGTGAAGGTTCCCCCGGTACCGCCCACGACGACACCATCGAGCGCCACATTGATGGGTCCGGCGCCGTCCCGGCCTGCGGATTGTGCCATGACCGCGATGCCGCCTTCGCCCAGCGCCATCACATTGCCGGTCTGAGCGATCGAGATCGCGCTGCCCGACCCCGCGCCGCCGGCGCCGCCGCGGAATTTTCCGTCCGCGGAGCCGCCGCCGCCGCCGAGGCTCTGCGCCAGGATGGCAACGGCATCCGCGCCCCGTGTCACCACGAAGCCGGTGTTGTCGAGATTGACGGCGCCGCCGCTGCCGCCGTTGGCAGCGGATTGCTGCACGTTCAGGTTGGCCGGGGCCAGATCCGTGCCGACCAGACCGCCGCCGCCGCCGATGCTCTGCAGAACGAACCCGTTGGAGCCCGCCCCTTGGGTTGTGACATTGCCGATATTTCTGACTGCGACCGCACCGCCGTCGCCGGTGGAGTTGTCGCTCGCACCGAGCGTGACCGTGGCGCTGTCGAGACCGGTCAAATACGTCTCACCGCCGCCTGCGCCGATCGACTGGACGACCTGGCCACTGGCATTGTTGCCCGCGGTCTCAATCTCGCCCTGGAGCGTCAGATTGATATCCCCGCCATCGTTGAAGAAGGACGGATCGGCGCCGAGCGTCACATTGGCGATGCGCGAGCCTGCCCCCTCGGCGCCGTTGCCACCCGCCAGTAGCAAGCGACCGCCGCCGCCGCCGATGGACTGGATGAGGCCACCGCTCGATTGACTTCCGGACGTGCTCACCGACCCGCTGCGCTGTGCCGTCACATCGCCGCCCGGGGAGTTGTTGGTGTTCTTTGCACCCAGCATCGCACTGAAGTTCGTGGTTGCCGAACCACCCGCCGAGATCGTCGTCGCGGCCGTGCCGCCACCGCCGCCGATGCTCTGCACCACCATGCCGTTGGAGCGTTCACTCGTGGTCGCAATGTTGCCCGAGTGGCTCTGGCTCACGTTCGAGCCCGCAGCGCCATCGAGGTTTTCGCCGCCAAGCGCCTGGCTGCTGGTCACGGTGACGTCGGGATCGGCGGACGTGCTGGCATCGCTGGCGAAGTCGAGGAACGTGTTGACGTTGCCGCCGCCGCCATTGACGGACTGGGTGAAGATCGCCTGGCTTCCCGCGCCGGTCACGATGATGTCGCCGGTGCTGTTGACGGTCACCGTTCCGGCCGTGCCATCGGTACCCGTGCGCGCGCCCAGAAGGGTCGAGATGACGTAATCCGCCGCCATTACCGCCGGTGTCGAAATCGAGAGAGCAGCATTGCCGCCGCTGCCGCCAACAGACTGGGCAAAGATGCCGTAGGCGTTCTCGCCGCGCACCGTGATGGTGCCGGTATGGTTCACCGTCACATCGCCGCCATCGGCGCCGTCGCCGCCGGCACCGCCGATGGCGAGCTTGGTATAGGATTGGCCCCGCGCCTGCGCGGCCAGGTCGTTGACCGAGAGCGCCACAGCCAGACCGCCGTTGCCGCCGCCGCCGCCGACAGACTGCGCGAGTATGCCGTAGGATCCCGCACCGGACACGTCGATCACGCCGCTATTGGTCACGGTCACGTTGCCGGCGCTGTTGCCGTCGCCACCGGCGCCACCGATGTTGAGCGCCATGGTCGGATCGGCCTCGGTGCCCGTTGCCAGAGTCAGCGTCCCGGTGATCGAGTAGCCGCCGTTGCCGCCGCCGCCGCCGACGGACTGTGCCAGGATGCCGTGGGCCGCTGCGCCCCGGGTGATGATGAGACCATTGTTCACCACATCAACCGTGCTGCCGGTACCGCCCGAGCCGCCGGAGCCGCCAAGACCCAACTGGAAGCCCTTCTTCACGCTGGCCGTACTGCCGGGCCTGCTGACCGAAACGGATAGCACATCGGCGCCGTTGCCTCCGCCGCCGCCGACGGACTGGGCGAACACCCCGTGCCCTTCGGCGCCGTCGGTGATGATCCGTGCCCCGGTCGCGTTGGTGACGCTGACCGTCCCCGCCGCGCCACCGGTACCGCCCGAGCCGCCGATCAGGATTGCATTGCGCGAGCTGCTATCGGCATCCGCCCCGGCGACAATGTTGCGCACGGATTGCGCATCGCCGCCTCCGCCACCGACCGACTGGGCAAAGATGCCCGCGGCCTTGAGACCGCCGGTGCCGATGTCGCTGCTGTTGGTGACCACGACATCGCCCGACACCGCGCCCGTCCCGCCCGAACCGCCGATCGACAGCGTCGCGGTGGTGCCGATGGTGGAGCGCAGATTGACGAGGGTGTTTTCGACCACGCCGCTCGTGCCGCCGCCGCCGCCGACGGACTGCGCGTGGATACCATGGGAATTGGCGCCGACCGTTGTGATCACACCGCCGCTCGACACGCTCACATCGCCCGAGGTCATGCCGTCGCCGCCGTCACCCCCGACATTGACCGAGATCGTGGTGCCGATCTCGGTGCCCTTCAGGGTGTTCTTCGCGATCGTCAGTGCGGTGGTGCCGCTCTTGACGAAGCCGCCGGTACCGCCCGCGCCGCCCACAGACTGGGCCAGGATGCCGACCGACCGGTCGCCCTGGGTGGCGATTTCCGCCGTGTTCGTCACGGCGACATCGCCGGAGATCCCACCGCTGCCGCCGGTGCCACCGATTGCGATGGAAATCGACGTGGCCGAAGTGGCCGAGCTTTTGCTCCCGCCGCCGGTGCCGCCGCCGCCGCCGACAGACTGAGCAAAGATACCGTGGGAATCGTCGCCCACGGTGGTCAAAGAGCCCGAGGCCTCGGCGGTCACATTACCCGACGCACCGCCCGTGCCGCCTTCGAGCCCGACGTTGAGGCTGAAGGTGTCGCCCTTGGTATCGCCGCTCGCGGGGGTGGTCAGCTTGACCGAGGTCGAACTGGAGTTACCACCGCCATTGCCGATCGACTGTGCAAACAGCCCGTGGGACCGCGCGCCTTGCGTGCTGACCGTGCCGTCGCTGCTGGCGAACACGTCGCCCGCGGAGCCACCCGTGCCGCCCGTGCGGCCGATACTGATGCCGATATTTCCGCCATCGCCGCTCTGCGACAGCATGTTGTTGACCGCATTGCCGCCGCCGCCACCGACCGACTGCGCAAAGATCCCGTGGGAGTCGTCGCCCTGCGTGGAAACGAAGCCCGTGTTCGCCACCGTGACATCGCCGCCGGAGCCGCCATCACCGGTGCCGCCGCCGATAGCCAGGCCAAAGCCGCGATTCTGCTCGGCGTTGCCGGCCTCGTAGATCATGCCCATGTTGAAGGCCGCGTTGCCGCCGCCGCCACCGAGAGACTGCGCAAACACGCCGTGGCTGCCGTTTTCCGCGGTCGTGATGTTGCCGAAGTGGGTGACAGAAACGGTGCCACCATTGCCGGCATTGCCCGCCGAGCCGCCGATGGCGATCACAGCGGAGTTCACCGTCTTGCCGCCGGTGCCCGCGGGCGTGCCGGTATTGCCCTCAAGCTCGTCCAGCACAGCATTGTAGTTGGAGATCGCGCTTGGATCGACGCCTGTGTTGGTGGGGGTCTTGCGATCCGTGCCGGTGCCGCTGTCGCTCTTGGAGCCTGTGGTCTTGCTGAGACCGATCACGGCATTGATGCCGGCATCGCCGCCGCCGCCGCCGATGCTGCTGGCCTCGATACCATGGGCGCCGTTGCCATCGGTCTGGATCAGACCGGCCGCGAGCGCTGCGGTGCCGCGCGTTACGGTCACGTCGCCCGCATCGCCGCCGGCAGTGCCGGTGCCGCCGATGCCGAGGCCGACCGGAGTGCTGTCCTTGGTGCCAACCGCGGTCACATTCATGCCGCCGGTGCCGCCGCCGCCGCCGATCGATTGGGCGAAGAGACCGCGGGCATGGTAGCCTTGGGTGGTGATGTTTCCGGTGGAGATGACGGACACGTCGCCCGCATCCGCGCCGAGTCCGCCCGTGCCACCAAGACCGCCGACGATGCTGAGGTCGGTCGCGCCGTCAGTGCCTTCGGAGCTGCCCCAGTTCAACTGTCCGCTGACATTCAGCCCGCCATTGCCGCCGCCGCCGGCGACCGACTGGGCAAAGATGCCGTGCTTCCAGTTGCCTTCGACGGTGATGGTACCCGCGTGGTCGACCGCGACATTGCCCGAGGTGTTGCCCGCACCGCCGAAGCCACCGACCCCGAACGTGATCGAGGGGATCTTGCCATCCTTGCTGAGCGCAATACCGCCCGACACGTTCAGGCCGCCATTACCGCCGCCGCCGCCAAGAGACTGCGCCAGCAATCCCGCGGAGCCTTCGGTTTCGGGCGCTTCGCTATCGTCCTTGAAGAGGCCGAGATCGACAAAGAGGTTCTTGAGACCCTTGGACTCCACCATATCCTCGGCCGCGTCGACAACCGTATCGCCGAAGATGTCCCGCAGTTTGGCCTCAAAGCTGGTGTCGTCGGGCTCGCCGAAATCGTCGGGATCGGTGGTGACGTCGATATCTGCGCGCGCGGTCACGGTCACATCGTCTGCCGTGCCCGCGTTTCCGCCGAAGCCGCCCACGCCAACGATGAGCGACGTATCGGATACGATGCCGCCTGAGACATTCAGACCGCCATTACCGCCGCCGCCGCCGACGGATTGGGCCATGATGCCCGAGCGGCCGGTGCCGTGGGCGCGGATCGTGCTGTCCTCGGCGACGTCTACGGTGACCGTGCCGGCATTGCCGCCGGTCCCGCCGAAGCCCCCCACGCCGACGACAGCTGCATAGGATTTGCTGCTGTCGGTCTGGCCCGCACCCGGCTTGCTGCTGATCGCCACGCCGGCGCTGACGTTGATGCCGCCATCGCCGCCTCCGCCACCGATGGATTGCGCCACAATTCCGTTGGCACCGAGGGTTTCGTTCAGCGTGGTCGAGCCGTCGCTGTTCAGTGTGCGCGGCAGAGCCGTCAACGCGCCGGAATAGGACAGATCGACCGCCTCGGAGTCGCCGCCACCGCCGCCGAAGCCGCCAACGCCGAGTGAAATCGAGAAGATCGTGTCCGAGCCGGAGGGTTTGGTGAAGGCCATCGTGCCGGACACATTCGTCCCGCCCGTGCCGCCGCCGCCGCCGAGGGATTGCGCCATGATGCCATGGGACCGGTCGCCCAGGGTCTCCACGGTCCCGGTCACATCCAGGCTGACCGTATCGGCGTTCCCGCCGGAGCCGCCGAAGCCACCCACGCCGAGGGCCACCGATGCGCCGGACTGGCCGGTAAAGCCGACCGCGCCGCTGACATTCACGCCGCCTGCGCCGCCGCCGCCGCCTACCGACTGAGCGAGCACGCCGATGCTGTCGACGCCTACGGTCGTGATATTGTCATTTGCAACTGTCGTCGCGACCGTGCTGGTCACTGCGCCCGCATTACCACCGCCACCGCCAAAGCCACCGAGACCGATGCCGGCGGCGCCGCCGTTCTGCTGTGTGAGATTGATCGCCCCCGACACATTGGTGCCGCCATTGCCGCCGCCGCCGCCAAGGCTTTGGGTCGCGATACCCGAGCTGCGGTCGCCAAAGGTTACCACGCCGCCGGTGATGTCCGACGCGGTGAGCGCGCCCGCATCCGCGCCCGAGCCGCCGAAGCCGCCCACGCCGATACCAACAGCCGCACTTGTCGAGCGCGATAGCGACACGGCGCCCGAAACATTGAGGCCGCCATTTCCGCCGCCGCCGCCGAGGCTCTGGCTGAGGATACCGATTGAGTCGTCGCCGGCCGTCTCGACATAGCCCGATACCGTATGGTCGACCGATCCTGCCGCCCCGCCGCCGCCGCCAAAGCCGCCGACACCGAGCGCGACCGCGCCGGAATAGCTCGGCGCGAGGGAAATTCCGGCAGAGACATTGATCCCGCCATTACCGCCGCCACCGCCAAGGGACTGCGCGACCACGCCGGCCGAACGTTCGCCGAAGGTCTGCGTCGTGCCGGTGTAGGTGCCGGTCACGTCGCCGGCCAGACCGCCGCCGCCGCCAAAGCCGCCGACGCCTATGGCCGCGGCGCCGGAACCGCTGCCGGTGATGCTGAGCGCGGCGCTGACGTTGATCCCGCCATTGCCACCGCCGCCGCCGAGCGACTGGACCATCACGCCCGCGGCGTTGGCACCGCGCGTCGTGACATCGCCGGTCATGCTGCCCGTCGCGGTCGAGGCGTCACCGCCACCGCCGCCAAAGCCGCCGACACCCAGGCCGACCGCGCCGCCGGAAGAACCCGACAGGTTCACGGCCCCCGACGCATTGATGCCGCCGTTACCGCCGCCACCGCCGAGCGACTGGACCATCACACCGCCGGACCGATCGCCGCCGGTGGAAATGTCGCCCGCAAAAGTGCCCGACGCTGCGGCACCGTCACCGCCGGAGCCGCCAAATCCGCCCAGCCCGAGACCCGCAGCGCCCGAGCCGCTGCTGCTCGCGCTGACCGCGGCTGACACGTTCAACCCGCCGTTGCCGCCGCCGCCGCCGACCGACTGCACCATGATCGCAGTGGAGTCCGCGCCCGAGGTTGTCACATCGCCAGTGACCGCGCCGGTGGCCGTATCGGCGTTGCCGCCGCCCCCCGCCATGCCGCCCACGCCAAGGGCGGCTGCACCAGAGGTGCCAGAGGCGAGGCTGACCGCGCCGCTGACATTGATACCGCCATTGCCGCCACCGCCGCCGGCCGATTGCACCAACACGCCGCCCGAGCGGTCACCGACCGTCGTCGTATTGCCCACCAGGGTCCCCGTCGCCGCCGCTGCCGCGCCACCGGAGCCGCCGAAGCCGCCGAGGCCGAGCGCTGCCGCACCGCCACCGCTGCCACTGGCGCTCAGGGCACCGGAGACATTGATGCCACCGTTGCCGCCGCCGCCACCCAGGGACTGGACCGCATAGCCCGCCGCGTCGACGCCCGATGTGGCCAGATTGCCGGTCATCTGGCCGGTCGCGGTTCCAGCCGCGCCGCCGCCACCGCCGAAACCACCGACACCGATGGCAGCTCCGCCGCCACCGCTGCCCGAAAGATTGACGAAGCCCGAAACGTTCAGCCCGCCATTGCCGCCGCCGCCGCCTGCGGATTGCACGAGAACGCCGGCAGACCGGTCACCGACCGTGGTCACATCGCCCTCAATGGTGCCGGACGCGGCCGCCGCTCCTCCGCCGTCGCCGCCGAAGCCGCCGACGCCGATGGCAGCCCCGCCGCCACCACTGCCCGACGCCGTCAGGCTCGCGGAGATGTTGATCCCGCCATTGCCGCCGCCGCCGCCCAGGGACTGGACCGTCACACCGCTGGCATCCTCACCGGCCGTGTTGACATCTCCGGTGACGACACCCGTGGCCGCCTCACCGTCGCCGCCACCGCCGCCGGCGCCGCCGATACCGACGCTGGCAACACCGGATCCGCTTCCGGCGAGGCTCACGGCCGCGCTGACACTGACCCCGCCATTGCCGCCGCCACCGCCGGTAGACTGGACCAACACGCCGCCGGAGCGGTCGCCGCTTGTCGTAACGTCGCCCGTGATTTCGCCCGAGGCCGCCGCAGACGCGCCGCCGTCACCGCCGAAGCCGCCGACGCCGACCGAAACAGCGCCGGATCCGGTGCCCGCTGCGCTCAACACGCCCGAGACGTTCAAGCCGCCATTGCCGCCGCCGCCGCCGAGCGATTGCACCGTCAGTGCCGTCGAATCCGCACCTCCGGTCGTTATGTTGCCAGTCATTCGGCTGGTCGCCGTCCCGGAAAAGCCGCCGCCGCCACCGCTGCCGCCCAGGCCGACCGCCGCAGCGCCGCCGCCCGTACCGCTGAGATTGACCGCGGCCGAGACGTTGACACCGCCACTGCCGCCACCGCCGCCCGCTGACTGGACCAGAACGCCCTCGGAGTTGTCACCAGAAGTAGACACATTGCCGGTGATGGTGCTGTCAGTCGCGCCGGCGTTGCCGCCGTCTCCGCCACTGCCGCCGATCCCGACCGAGACGCCGCCAGAACCCGTGCCAGCAGCCGTCACGATACCGGAGACATTCAAGCCACCATTGCCGCCGCCGCCGCCAAGGGATTGCACCACGACACCCGAGGACTCGGTGCCGACTGTGATCACATTTCCGGTCAAAACGGAGGTCACGATTGCCGTGTCGGTGCTGCCGCCACTGCCACCCGAGCCGCCGAGCCCGACCGACGCGCCGCCCGAGCCTGTCCCGGCCACCGCGATGGAGGCTGTCACGTTGACCCCGCCATTGCCGCCGCCGCCACCCAGCGCCTGCACCACCAGACCGCTCGACGTGTCGCCGAGGGTCGTCAGATTGCCCGTTACGCCGCTGGTAACGCTGCTAGCATCGCCGCCGCCGCCACCGCTGCCGCCCAAACCGACCCCGACAGCACCGGACCCGACGCCGGCGCCGGTCCCGCTGACGGAAACGTTGAAGCCGCCGTTGCCACCGCCGCCGCCAACTGATTGCGCCACCACGGCAGAGGATTGGTCGCCGCGCGTCAGCACGGAATTGGTCACAGTCAGTCCGACCACGCCGCCATTACCGCCGCCTGCGCCGCTACCGCCCAGACCAACGGAAATCGCGCCGGACCCGGCACCGGCACCCGAGAGCGAGGGCGAAATGTTGAAGCCGCCATTGCCGCCACCGCCGCCAATGGACTGGGCCAGGATACCGGTCGAAGCGGTACCACGGGTTTCGATGTTCGCGTTCGTTGCCGCCGTGACAGTCATGCCGGCACCGCCGCCATCGCCACTGCCGCCAAGGCCGACCGCAACGGAGCCTGCCCCTGTGCCACCGCCGGCGACAGATGCGCTGACATTAAAGCCGCCATTGCCGCCGCCGCCACCAATGGACTGCGCCACAAAGCCCGAAGACGCGAAACCGTACGTCAGGATGGTGCCGTTGGACGTCGCATTGACATCGCCAGCCGCACCGCCTCCTGCACCGTCGCCACCGAGCCCGACCGCAACCGTACCCGCGCCAACGCCAGCGCCCGCGATAGAACCGGACACGGAAAAACCGCCATTGCCGCCGCCGCCGCCGATGGACTGCGCAACGACGCCCGAAGAGCGGTCGCCCTGGGTCCACACGTTGCCATCGGAGGTTAGTGTAACGAGGCTCGCGCCTGCGCCCGTTCCCCCGTCGCCGCCGAGCGCGACGCTGACCGCGCCGCTGCCGGTGCCCGAACCGCTGATCGAACCCGCCACGCTGAAGCCGCCATTGCCGCCACCGCCGCCCACAGATTGCGCGAGAATACCGGTGGAATCGTCGCCCTCGGTTGTCACGTCGTCCGCGACCGTTGCCGTTACAGTTCCGCCGGCCCCGCCGCTGCTGCCGCCACCGCCGAGCCCGACCGAGACAGAACCACTGCCGACACCTGCGCCGGACACAGTGCCCGAAACCGCGAAACCGCCGTTGCCGCCACCGCCACCAATGGATTGCACCACAACGCCAGCCGCGCGGTCGCCTTCCGTGGTAACCGCACACCGTTGACGTCGGCGATCACCGTGCCGCCTGCGCCTCCGGCTCCGCCAGACCCGCCCAATCCAACCGATACGGCGCCAGCACCGGCGCCACCGCCCGCCGCGCCCGCGGCGACCGAGAAGCCGCCATTGCCGCCGCCGCCACCGATCGACTGGATCAGAATGGCGCCGGAATCGTCACCGGTAGTACTCACTGCAGCGTCGACAGTCCCCGTGACCGTCCCGCCAGCGCCGCCATTGGCCGCCGCGCCGCCCACGCCGACATTGACGACACCCGCGCCGGCCCCGGCACCAGCGGCCGCAGCCGCGACGCTGTAGCCGCCATTACCGCCGCCACCGCCAATGGATTGCATGACCACGCCGGTGGAGAACTGCCCGCCTGTGCGGATCGTTGTGCCACCGGCAATAGCGGTTACGGTTCCGCCGGCCCCGCCGCCATCACCCGCACCACCAACTCCAACACTGATCCCCGCTGCGCCGCCACCACTGCCATTCACGCCAGCCGCCACGCTGCCGCCGCCATTGCCGCCGCCGCCGCCCACGGATTGCGCCATGAACGCAACCGAACTGTTGCCAGTGGTTGTGATGTTGCTGCCTGTGTAGACGCGGACCAGTCCACCTGTACCGCCGACATCTCCAGAGCCGCCGACCGCCACGGAAACGCTGCCCGAAAAGATCAGAGAGCCTCCGCCGGATGCGGCAACTGCAAGACCGCCATTGCCGCCGCCGCCGCCAATGGACTGAAACGCCATGCCGGTCGACCGTTCGCCAGTCGTTACAACGCTTCCGGAGAAACCGGGCGCTGTGAGATTGCCGCCGCCGTCGATTGTGCCGACACGCACCTCGCCACCGTTGCCGCCGGACCCGCCAGACCCGCCGACGCCCACCGCGAGCGACCCGGACACCGGACCGGCCGAGGCTGCCGCGGACACAGCGTAGCCACCGTTGCCGCCCCCGCCGCCAACCGATTGCATTAGAACGCCAAATGCGTCTGCGCCGCCGGTCTGGACCGAGGCATCGCCGCTGCCGGTCAGGATGACTGTGCCACCCTCGCCCCCATCGCCCCCATCGCCGCCAACGGCCACCGAGGCAGCGCCTCCAAAGCCGACAGATACCTGAACCGCGCCGCCGCCATTGCCGCCGCCCCCGCCGACCGACTGCACGAAGACGCCGGTGGCTCTGTCGCCTTGGGTCGTGATTTGTGAGGGCTGGCTCGAATCGGTGTCCGAAATGTTGACATTTGCATTGCCGCCATCTCCGCCTCCGCCGCCGGTGCCACCGACTGCAACACCGGCAAACACACCGACAGATGCGGTTGAGCCGCCATTGCCGCCCCCACCGCCGATGGACTGGGCCAGGATGCCGATCGCGTCTGCGCCTTCCGTGGCAATGATGCCGTCGTTGGTGACGTTCACAGTGCCGCCTGTCCCGCCGCCGTCGCCGTCGCCACCGACGGCGACCAAACCAGTAGAGGAGCCGCCATCGCCGCCGCCGCCGCCGATCGATTGTGCGACGATACCGCGTGCGCCGGTTCCGCTTGTCCGGATGCTTCCAAGGTTGGACACAGTGACGGTTGCACCGTCGCCCGCGTTGGACCCGCTACCGCCAATTCCCACAAGCGCACCGAAGGCATCGACACCGGCACCGCCGCTGCCACCGATCGACTGTGCCATGATGCCGTCGGACGCTACGCCGGTTGTCAGAATCGTGCCTGTTCCCGTGTTGCTGACCGTGACCGTGTCCCCGGCCCCGCCGCCCGAGGTCATGCCCCCCAAGGCAAGCGAGAAAAGGCCGCCGGCCGTGCCGCCCGCGCCACCGCCGCCGCCGATCGACTGCGCCATGATCCCACGCGCCAGGTCGCCGGTGGTCTGGATCGCTCCGCCGTTGGTCACGGTCACCGTATTGGCATCACCGCCGGGGTCCGTGTTGTTCTGCGCCAGCGACACCAGAAGGTTGCCGCTGAAGCCCCCGGTGCCGCCGGTTCCGCCAACCGATTGGGCAAGGACGCCGTGGGCAAAATCCCCGGCCGTAAAGATCTGGGCGCCGTCAAAGATGCTGACAGTCACTGTGCCGGCGTTGCCGGGCGCACCGCCGCCACCGGACACCCCGACCAGACCCCACTGATTTCCACCTTCGCCACCATTGTTGCCGACGCTCTGCGTGTATACGCCGTAGGCGTTCTCACCTGACGTCGAAACCACGCCGTTCACGTTCACGAGCACGTCTCCGCCGTCAGCCGACTTGCCACCGGACCCGCCACCGGGCGCCAAGATGGCATCGCCGCCATCACCGGCCACGCCGCTGCGGCTATAGACGATGATCCCGTAGTTGTTGTCGCCGCTGGTCTGGATCGAGCTGGACGCGCCTTGCGTTACGGTCACATCGCCGCCGTTGCCACCATCACCGCCCGGTTTGCCGTCCCAGAAACTGAAGATAGAATCCCCGCCCGTGCCGCCATTGCCGCCGACGCTGCCAACCTCAAGGCCCGATTTGCTGGTCGCAACGATGGTGTCGCTGAAGGTCGGCGGTGGAAAACTGAAGCTCGGTCCTTCGTCGCCGTCGCCGCCAGAGGCCGGGGGGACAAAAAGCGCTCCGGCGCGGCCATTGCTGCCATTTGCACCGGTCAACACGTACTTGACCCCATCGCTGCCGTTCTCGATAACGGGCGGTGTGGTCGGGTCCGTCGATCCGCTGCTGGCGAAGCCGTTGTCGAAGTCGGTCGTTGTTTGGCCCGTGGGGAACGTAATCGGCGAGGTTGCCTCCGGAGACGTCACCGTGGCGTCGGAGCCTGTAAACCCAGTAATTGTGAAGCCTAATGGAGGCGTATCCTCGTTGTAGAAGATTTCGCCCACACTCTTCACCAGAAACGTGTAGCCATCCGCCGTCTGCACAAAGGCGGTGTTGCCTGCCGTCGGCGTACTGGCCGGATCGACCAAAAGGTTCGTGACGACCGTATCCATGGCCGTAATCGGGTTGGTGACGGTCTGCCCAACAGTCGACGCACTCGAAGGCGGATCAGCGGCCGCAGCAGGCTCGGCGCCCAGCAGGACCGCCATAGCAAGCGCGATCGTCGTGATCCGGATAAACTCTGTCCATCGAAGGCCTGATGCTCGCGGGCGATAAAACTTCGGTGAACGAGCGCCGCGATCCGTCAGATGTCGCATTCTTGGGCCTTCCAAACGTATTTCGACCAAACTCTTGGCAAAACTTCACTAGGCAACATTTCGCCAAAACCGCGCCAAAAATTAACAAATGTCAATGATTTTTAACGTTTGTTTCCGTGACTCAACGCACAGAGATTTCTTCTGAGATCCGGGCATCGATCACGGCCGTCGGGCCACGTCTCAGATCTGACGCGTCTTTATAATTGCCTGTTTTATATAAAAAATATCCCGTTGATGTCACTATACTTTTGTGAGTCTGATATGTGAGATCGGCCGCGAATCAGCTTGGGCAATCTCGCCCGCGCTTGTTACGCAAGTGCCACATGCAAGCATGAGCTCGGCTTGAGCCGACTGTTCGAGTTACGCAGGTTAAGGAACGGCTGCCGCGATCTCTAACAAACCGTTCGAACCCGGTCGATTTGTCCGTGGCGCCGATATCTGAAGCGGAGAACTCGCCGTGGACACTGAAAATCGACCGCGCGACCTCGACCGCGACACATTCTTGTGTCGTTGCCTTGATTCGATCAGATTCTCAGTTGTGCACGGGCCACGGAGCTTCTTGTCCACGAATGCCCCCCGGCCACCCGTTTGAGATCTCGCTCCATTCGTCCTCCGAAGGCGGTCCCAAATCGCCGACGGTCATGCCCCGAACCGGCCGGAATGCGGACTGCCAACGGCGTCTCCCCGAAACGTATCGCGGTCGTCCTCTAGTGCCCCAACCGCGTCACCGAAAGACAAAGCTCGCGTCCAACCGTCAAGGTCCGTGCCGTCGCCATCATCATCTGAGGCAGAAGCATCCATTCCAGCGCCCATGCCGCACCGGAGCGTTCCTGTTCGTGGTTCAGGGCGAGATGCAGGCCCGAGAGCTGCACCGCGTTGAAACGCGCAAGCGCAACGAGCAATTCTGCCTGAACGGGGTTTTTCTTGTGGGGCATGGCGGACGATCCACCGCCCCCGGAGAGAGTGATGTCATCGATCCCCTGCTGGGCCATCAAGGCGATATCCTGGCCTATCTTTCCCAGCGTTCCCGAAACGAGCGACAGCCAGCCGGCAAGCTCGGCGATACCGTCGCGGCCCGTATGCCAACTGCCGCGACTGTCCAGCAGCTCCAGCATGGCAGCCATAGAAGCCGAGATCTCTGGGCCTTTCTCCCCGAATGCCGCACGGTCGCCCGCGGCTCCGCCGAGTTGCAGGACCAGAACGCGAGGTTTCAGCTCCTCAAGGCGTGTCTGATGGCGAAGCAGCGGATCCCGCCAAGCCGCGATGCGGGCCGAGGCGACAATGGGCAGAGCAGCCTGCATCCTCGTGCGCCCCATGAGGCGACGCGCGCCGAAGCGGTGGTCCAATGCCTCCAGCGCCTCGATCAGCGCGGTTAGCCGGCTTTGCAGCTCGGCCAGAACCGGCACGAGTGTCAGAACCAACGCTGTGTCGACCACGTCCTGCGAGGTCAGTCCGGTGTGGATGGCGGCGTGCAGCTCTTCGGGAAGCCGCGCTTTGAGAAGTTCGACCAGCGCGGGCACCGGAACGCCGTCGCGCGCGGTGCCCGTGAACAGCTCCGGGGGTGCGATCTCGCAGGCGGCAATTCCGCTCGCCGCGGCCTCGGCAAGGTCTTTGTCGATGGCGCCCGCCGTCCCCTGGGCCCGCGCAAAGGCAGCTTCGACGCGCAGCATGTTGGCCAGTGACGCTTCGGCGCTGAGCAGTTCCGCTATCCGGTCGTCGCCGAACAAGCCTCCGAGCCAGGGGTGCGTGAAGACATCCGACGGCATCGAACCACCTAGTCCAACATCTGAGGCAAGTGCAGGATCTCACGGGCCTGACGCCAACTGGCGACCGGTCGGCCGTGGCGCGCGCAGAGTTCTGCCGTGCGCGCCACAAGGGCGGCATTCGACGGGGCCAGCGTCTCGCGATCCAGGCGCACATTGTCTTCCAGACCGGTACGGGTATGACCGCCCGCCGCAATCGACCACTCGTTCACGGTCAGCTGATGGCGCCCGATCCCGGCAGCGCACCATTCGGCATCGGGGGCAAGCCGCTGCATCGTGCGGACATAGAAGTCGAAGACGTGCCGATCCACGGGCATCGCATTCTTCACCCCCATCACGAACTGAACATAGAGCGCCCCCGGAATGCGGCCGTCCTCGTTCATCGCAACGGCCTGAAAGATATGGCTGAGATCGAACGCCTCGATCTCCGGTTTGACATGGTGGGTACGCATCTCCCCGGCGAGCCAGTCCACCAAGTCCGGTGGGTTCTCATAGACCCGCGTCGGGAAGTTGTTCGATCCCACCGACAGCGAGGCCATGTCCGGGCCAAGCGGCAGCATGCCGCCGCGCGCCTTGCCGGCACCAGAACGTCCGCCCGTCGACAGCTGGATGATCATGCCCGGACAGTGCTTTTCCAGACCCTCCTTGAGCCGGGCGAACCTGTCCGGATCCGAACTGGGGCTCCCGTCGTCATTGCGGACATGGCAATGGGCGATGCTGGCCCCGGCCTCGAATGCCTCCTGGGTGCTCCCGACCTGCTCCTCGACGGTGATCGGTACCGCTGGATTGTCGGCCTTGGTGGCCACCGATCCGGTGATCGCGACGCAGATGATGCAGGGTTTGGGCATGAACGGGTTCCGCTTGGCTGCTTCAGGCTCAGATTGGGCTTTGGCACCTACCGGGTCAAATGTCGAAGAACACGGTCTCGTCCTCGCCCTGCAGCTTGATGTCAAAGCGATAGAGCGGCACGTCGCCCTGCTGATCCCGATGTGCGATCAGCGTACCGCGCCGGCGCTCCCACTCGATCAGGTTCAGAACCGGGTCAGCCGCGTTGGCCTCAGCCTCGTCCGAGAAATAGAGACGCGTGTTCAGTCCGATATTGATGCCCCGCGCGACGATCCAGAGGTTGATATGCGGCGCCATCATCGCCCCGTGCCGCCCCATGACGGGGCCCGGCTTCACCGTGTCGAACCCCCATTCGCCAGTCTCGAAGTCGGTGATCACCCGGCCCCAGCCGCGAAAGCCCTTTTCCACCTCGCCGGGATGTTCGGGATGGGCGTAGATGCCGTCCGCATTGGCCTGCCACGCCTCCAGCAGCACGTCCTTGATCGGGCTGCCCATACCGTCGGTTACGAGGCCTTCGATCCGAATACGTTCGCCCTTGGCATTGGGCCCGGCGATGTCCCAGCCCAACTCCCGCTTGTAGATGTCGAACCCTGCCGCGCCGGGCGCCAGCCCGATATGCACGTAAGGCCCCGCCGTCTGGGACGCAGTTTCCTTCAGATAGCTCAGCTCCTGGGGCATCAGTTTCCCTCCAGACGGTTCTCAAACAGGGTCGAGCGCCGCCCGCGCAGAACGATGTCGAACTTATAGGCAATGGTGTCGAGCGGGATGGTCGCGTTCAGATCGAGCCGCGCGATGAGCTGCTCGATGGCCTCGTCATCCGGGATCGTGTTGACGATGGGGCATTTGGCGATCAGCGGGTCACCCTCGAAATAGCATTGCGTGATCAGCCGCTGCGCAAAGCCCGTCCCGAACAGCGACATATGGATATGGGCCGGGCGCCAGTTGTTCACCCAATTGCGCCAGGGGTAGGCGCCGGGCTTCACCGTCCGGAAATAATAGTAGCCCTCGTCATCGGTCAGCGTCCGACCGCAGCCCCCGAAATTGGGATCGATGGGCGCCAGATAGGTGTCCTTCTTGTGCCGGTAGCGCCCGCCAGCATTGGCCTGCCACGCCTCGACCAGCGTGCCCCGCACAGGCCTGCCATTCTCGTCCAGCACGCGGCCGTGGAGGATGATGCGTTCCCCGATGGGGCTCTGGCCGGGCTGGGCGTAATTCAGCAGCAGATCATTGTCGATCGGGTCGATATCGTCATGCCCAAAGACCGGCCCGGTGATCTCACTGGCGGAGTTCTGCAGGCTGATCAGCGCATATTGCGGCGACCGGGAGACCGAGGTCTTGTAGTCCCTCGTCAGGCCCGGCGGTTGGCGGGTGCGGTCTCTTTGGTAGAACTCGCCTTGGGTGCGCATCGCGACTGTCTCCTCTCCGGTCAGGCGGCTGATCGACGGCCGCCCGCTATGGGGTCTTCATGTCCTCGAATGTCTTCTTGGCGATCTTCAGCGCGTGGTTGGCGCGCGGAACACCCGCATAGATCGCTACATGCTGAAACGCCTCGACCACGTCCTGTTCGCTCGCCCCGGTGTTGGCGGTGGCGCGGATATGCATCGGGATCTCTTCAAAATTCCCGGTGGCGGCCAGCAGCGCCAGCGTGATCATCGACCGTTCGCGCCGGGTGATCTTGTCGCTGGCCCAGACGGTGCCCCAGGCACCTTCGGTGACAAGGTCCTGGAACGGCGTGTCGAAGTCGGTTTTCTCGCGTTCGGCCGTATCGACATGGTCGTCGCCCAGAACTTCGCGCCGGACGCACATCCCCTTTGCAGTTCGTTCAAGCACAGCTCTGCCCTCCTATGAATTCCGTGACGATCTCCGCAAAGGCCCGGGGTGCTTCAATGCTTGGCAGATGTCCAACATTCTGCAGTTCCACAATCTCCGCCCCCATGATCAGCGCCGCTGTCGCCCGGACTATGTCGGGCGGGCTGGCGAGGTCTTTAGCCCCGGCAATAGCGAGAACCGGGAGCGTCAACCCTGCCGTCGAACCCGAAAGGTCCGCGTGCGCAAGCGCTTCGCAGCAGCCGACATAGCCTTCGCATGGCGTGCGAGCCAGCATGTTGCGCCAGCCCTCAAGCTGCGCGTCCCGGCGAAACCCGGGGCTGAACCAGCGCTCGAGGATCCGGTTTGCCACTTCCTCAAGCCCATCCCGCCGAACGGCGGCAATCCGGTCCTGCCACATCGGACCGTCGCCCATCTGGACGGCCGTGTTGGACAGCACCATTGCCTGGATGAGATCGGGGCGCCGGGCCGCGAGAGATTGCCCGATCATCCCGCCCAGCGACACCCCGACGAACACACAAGAGGTGATGCCCAGATGAGCCACCAATTGTTCCACATCATCGGTCAGATCGGCCATGGAATAAGGCCCCGGCGGGCAGGAGGATAGCCCATGCCCGCGCAGGTCATACCGGATCAAGCGGAGCGATTGCGGCAGCAGTGCCACGACCTCGTCCCAGAGACGCAGATCGGTACCGAGCGAATTGGCGAAGAGCACCGGCACACCGTCCGGGTCGCCATCCTCGCGCCAATGCAACTGCACCTTGTCCAGCGCCGCCATCCGCATCAGTAGGGCAGGCCGACATAGTTCTGCGCCATGACGCTCTGGGCCTCCTTGTTGGAGCGCAGGAACTCCAGATCCGCGCGCTGCATCTTGAGGTCGAACTCCGTCTGGTCGGGATAGCGGTGGAGCAGGTTGGTCATCCACCAGCTAAACCGCTCGGCCTTCCAGATCCGGGCCAGCGCGCGATCGGAATAGGCGTCGATCCCGCTCGTATCCTTGTCCTGATAGTATTGCAGCAGGCCGCGATAGAGATAGTGGATGTCGGACGCAGCGGTGTTGAGCCCCTTGGCACCCGTTGGGGGCACGATATGGGCCGCATCGCCGCAGAGGAACAGACGACCCCAGCGCATCGGCTCCGTCACGAACGACCGCAGCGGCGCGATGGATTTCTCGATCGACGGTCCCGTCACCAGCTTCTCGACCGCGCTCTTCGGGATGCGCCGCTTCAGTTCCGCCCAGAACGCGTCGTCGGTCCAATCCTCGACGCTGTCGCTGAGCGAACACTGGATGTAGTAGCGGCTGAGATTCGCGTTGCGCATAGAGCAGAGCGCGAACCCATGTTCGGAGTTGGCATAGATCAGTTCGTCGTCCACGGGCGGCGTCTCGGAGAGAATGCCGAGCCATCCGAACGGATAGACTTTCTCGTATTCGCGCCGGACATGGTCCGGGATGGTCTTGCGGCTGATCCCGTGGAATCCGTCGCAGCCGGCCACGAAATCGCAGTCGATGTGGCGCGGGTCTCCACCGACACTGTAGGTGATGAAGGGCGCGTCGGTCTTGGCGTCGTGGATCACCACATTCTCGGTGTTGAACTCGATCTTGCCGCCGGCCGATTCGCGCGCGTCATAAAGGTCACGCGTCACCTCGGTCTGGCCATAGACGACCACGCTGGTGCCGGTATGGTCCTTGAAATTGATCCCGAACTGCTCGTCGCCATAGGAGATGATCGTGCCGTCGTGGATGTAGCTCTCGGCGTCCATGCGGGCGCCGACGCCCGCCTCGCGCATCAGCTCGACGAACCCGACCTCGAGAATGCCCGCACGGATGCGCCCCAGCACATAGTCTTTGGTTTTCCGTTCAAGGACGATCGTGTCGATGCCCTGCCGGTCCAGCAGTTGGCTGAGCAGCAGACCGGACGGGCCACCGCCCACAATAGCCACCTGTGTTCTCATCATGACGTCCTCCTGCCCGCAGGATGAATGAGCAAAAAGGTGAAGTAAAATGAGAAAACCCACCCTATAGTTGCCCTAAAAGGGAAGTTTGGGCATGGATCGGCGGATCAAGTTCCGACATATTCAGTGTTTCGTCGAAATCGCGCGGGAACGCAGCCTCAAGATGGCTGCCGAAAAGCTCTACCTGACGCAGCCCGCGATCTCGAAAACGCTGAAAGAGCTCGAGGAGATCATCGGCGCGTCGCTGATGCTGCGCAACCGGTCGGGCGTGTCCCTGACCAAACAGGGAGAGGTCTTTCTCCATTTCGCCCAGATGTCCCTGGCCAGTCTTCAGCAGGGGTTGGACGGCGTCGACCAAGTCGGCGCGCAAAGCAAGGCCCGGCTGGTCGTCGGCGCACTGCCCAGTGTGGCCGCACGGCTGATGCCCTCCGTCGTGGCCGAGTTCAACGATCTCGCCCCGGACGCGATCCTGCACCTGGTGGACGGTCCCCACGGCTATCTTATCGACCGGTTGCGGCTCGGCGAACTCGACCTCGTCATCGGACGGCTGGGCCGGCCCGACACGATGCAGGGCATAAGTTTCACACAGCTCTATACCGAGAGCGTCGATTTCGTGGTGCGTACCGGGCATCCCCTTCTGGAGAGCCCGAACTTCAAGAAGATCGCAGACTGGCAGGTTCTGTTCCCGCCCGAAGGCTCCGCCATCCGTCCGCTGGTCGAACGGCTGTTGATCGCCAATGGCGTCGGCGAAATACCCAACCGGTTGGAGACGGTTTCAGGCGGGTTCGCACGGGTCTATACCCGGCACTCCGACGCCGTCTGGATCATCTCCGGCGGCGTGGCGGCCAATGACATCACGGACGGTCTGCTCGCCAGACTGCCGTTCGATACGACGATCACCCAGGGTCCCGTCGGGCTGATGACTCGGCCCGATGTTCCGGAGCCGCCCGTGCAGCAGGTCTTGAAGCTGGCGATCAACACCGTCCTTCAACGACCCGAGTATTCTGGTCATTAGTTGCCGATTACAGCAACTAATTGCCCGAAAACCTCATTTTACAGGGCAGGAACCCGTAATTTAAATACCTCCCAAAGGGACAAGACTGCCGAAACGCGCGTCGTCCCATCACGCCGCACCCAGCAAAGGATGCGGGCTCAGGAGGAGGACACCCATGTTCAAGACACGGAACGCCGTGGCCATCGCGGCGGCACTCACACTCCAGACCGGCGCGGCCCTTGGCGCGGAGCACGAGTTCAAGCTGCACCACTTCCTGAGCGCCAATGCGCCGGCCCATACCGAGATGCTGGAGCCCTGGGCGCGGGCGGTCGAGGAAAACTCGGGCGGCCGTGTCGCCATCGAAATCTTCCCCTCCATGACCCTCGGCGGGCGCCCGCCGGAGCTGATCAACCAGGTGCGCGACGGAGTCGTCGATCTGGTCTGGACCTTGAACGGCTATACGCCGGGTCTCTTCCCGAGAACGGAAGTGTTCGAGCTGCCCAACGTCTTCGTCAACGATCCGCGCGCGGCGAACCTGGCGATGCGCGAGATGTTCGACACCTATCTGGCCGACGACTATCGCGGCGTGGAGGTGATGTTCCTGCACACTCATGCGGGCAATGGCATCCACACGCGCGAGACCGAGGTGCGTAGCCCCGAGGACCTCGCAGGCGCCAAGATCCGCATTCCCACGCGCACCGGTGCCTGGGTGATCGAAGCCCTGGGCGCCTCGCCTGTGGCGATGCCGGTTCCAGAGCTGCCCTCGGCGCTGCAGAAAGGCGTGATCGATGGCGCCTTCATTCCCTGGGAGATCATCCCGCCGCTGAGAATTCAGCAGCAGACGGAGTACCAGGTCGAGGGCGCCGATCAGGCCCGGTTCGGCACGGCGGTGTTTCAGGTTTCCATGAATGCCGCGCGCTGGCAGGAGCTGCCCGAGGATATCCAGCAGGCGTTTCGCGACGCGTCGGATCAGGCATGGCTGGAGCAGACTGGCGACGTCTGGCGCGCGACGGACGATTTCGGCATCGGTCTCGCCACGTCCGAAGGCAACACGCACATCACGCTCAGCCCGGACGAAACCCAGGTCTTCGTAGACGCGCTGGAACCGGTGGTGCAGCGCTGGGTGGAGGACGTATCGGACGACGGCATCGACGGCGAGGCCCTTGTCGAACGCGCCCGCGCATCCATCGCCGAAAACGCGACCAACTGATGGCGGCTCGGGCACTCGGGGGCGCTGGTCTGACCGGCGCTCTGCGCCGGCTGATATCCGCGTGGGCGATATTGGGGGGGCTTCTCTTGATGCTGGTCGTAACCGTGAACATGGTCTCGATCATCGGATCGGTCTTCGGCGCGCCCTTTCCCGGCGATTTCGAGATGACCGAGGTGGGCGTCGCCGTCGCTGCCTTCAGCTTCCTGCCCTATTGCCAGCTGATCAGGGCCAACGTGTCCGCCGACATCTTCACGTCCCGAGCGTCTCCACGCCTCGTTGCGTTCTTCACGCTGCTGGGCTCCCTCGTCGCTTTAGGTTTCGCACTAATCCTGATCTGGCGGATGTACCTGGGTCTGCTCGACCAGAAGGCCTTTCAGTACACCACGGCGATCCTCCAGTTTCCCCACTGGCTCGCCTTCGTGCCCATCCTGATCTCCCTGGCGCTCCTGGCGCTCGCCGCGCTGACCACCCTGCAGGAAGATTTCGGCGCGATCCGGAAAGGCGCGAGCCATGTCTGAGGCCATCCTCACCGGGCTGATCGGGCTCGCGGCCCTGATCCTGCTCATCGGGATTCGCATGCCGATCGCCTATGCGATGATCCTCGTGGGCGGCATCGGGACCATGATCCTCAACGGCCCGGCCCTGGTTCTGAGCCAGCTCAAGACACTCGCCTACGGCCAGTTCTCGATCTACGACCTGAGCGTCGTTCCGATGTTCATCCTGATGGGCGCCATCGCCGCCAGAACCGGGCTGAGCCAGGCGCTGTTCCGCGCCGCCAATGCCTGGCTCGGCTGGTTGCGCGGCGGAACGGCCATGGCGGCCATCGCCGGCTGCGCGGGCTTCGGTGCAGTATGCGGCTCGTCGCTCGCCACCGCATCGACCATGGGCAAAGTCGCCCTGCCGGAGCTGCGCCGCTACAACTATTCCGGCGCACTGGCGACCGGAACGCTCGCCGCCGGCGGGGTGCTGGGCATCCTGATCCCGCCCTCGGTCGTGCTGATCATCTATGCCATCATCGTCGAGGCCAATATCGTGACCATGTTCATGGCCGCGTTCCTGCCCGGCATCCTCGCCGTCATCCTGTTTCTGCTGACGATTGCGCTCTATGTCACGATCCGCCCCGAGGCCGGCCCGAAAGGCGGCATCCCGGACAGCCGCGAGTTTGTCGAGGCGACCATCGGGATGATCCCGGTTCTGGTCATCTTCGGCCTGGTGATCGGGGGCATCTATCTTGGGTTCTTCAACCCGACACCCGCCGCCGCCGTCGGCGTGTTTCTCGTGATCGGCTTCGGGTTTGCACAGCGCAAGCTTGACGTCGGCGGACTGATCGAGGCCCTGAAGGAAACCGCGGCCACGACCGGCATGATCTACCTCATCCTGCTCGGCGCCGAGATGCTCAAGATCTTCATGTCTCGCTCCGGGCTCCCCCAGGAGGCCGCGCTCTGGGTCGCGGGTTCGGGGCTGGAGCCGATGACGATCATGCTGGTGCTCCTTCTGGCGCTCATCCTGCTCGGGTGCCTCATGGACAGCCTGTCGATGATCCTGCTGGTCATCCCCTTCTTCTGGCCGGTTCTGGTCGAGGTGAATGGGGGCCTCTACCAGGGTGCCGACGGCGCGGGCTTTGGCATGAGCACCGAAGAGCTCAAGATCTGGTTCGGCATTCTGGCACTGGTGGTCGTGGAGCTCGGCCTGATCACCCCGCCCGTGGGTATGAACGTCTTTGTCATCTCGTCCCTGGCCAAGGACACGCCTATGATCGAGACCTTCAAGGGCGTTGCACCCTTTTTTGGGGCCGAATTGGTGCGCGTGATCCTGCTGCTTAGCTTTCCGGTCCTGACCCTCTGGCTGCCAAACGTCCTGACGTGATCATGCAGGTCTTCCTCAAGCCCACGCCCATCACTCTGTTGATCGCCTTCGGTCCCTTCCAACCCGCTTGGAACGGGTTGGGATGGGGTCGGATCTGACGCCAGCACAAAACACGAAACGCAAGATGCGTACCTCGCCTCAGAGGCCATTCCTGGCCGGCGTGCCAACCGCATCGAAACAAGATACCCGGCCACCGTAGAAGGGTTCGCATGACACCGCGTCGTGGCGGCCCCATCCTTTTTCGATGACTGATTTGGGCCGCTGTTGTCATCTTTCAACGACGGTGGATAGTGATCGCTATGGGAAGCGTTACGTCTCTGTTCGTGAGAAAAATGGTCGCCGCTGCCGGATCGGGTTTCGACAGCCGCATGCTGCTCGCCTCTGTCGGGATCGAAGAGCAGGCGGATCCGGATCCCACATTGATGGTCGCCGACACGGCCTATTACGGCCTGCTCGAAGACCTGGCGCGCACCGTTGACGTCACCGATCTGCCGCTTCGCGCCGGTGCGTCTATGCGTTGCGACGATTACGGGGCGCTCGGTCTGGCCTTCAAGGCCGCACCGACGCTCCGAGGATCCTACGCCCGCGTCGCGCGTTACGCGCAACTCTGGACGAGTGTGGTTGAATATCAGCTCGAGCCCGCGGGGGAGAACACATGGTTCAGGCTCCACCGCGCGGGCGTGCGGCGGCTGGGGTTGCGGTTGTCGAACGAGGCGACGCTGGCCAGCGCCACAACAATCGCCCGCGAGGTGTCATCCACCGGCCGCTTCGTACCGCTGGAGGTGCATCTTCAGCATCTGCCGCCCAGTGATACGTCCCACCACACCGCCTTTTTCGGCTGCCCGGTTTTCTTTGGGTCGGACCGCGACGCCCTGCTGATCTCGCGAGCGGCCCTGGACACGCCCAACAGGCTCGGCGACCAGGCGATTTCGCAGTTCCTGATCGGGCATCTCGACCAGGAGCTCGCACAGCGGGCCGGGACGATGTCGCTGCGCGACGCCCTGCGCGATGCCATTGCACGGTCCCTCAGCGACGGTCTTCCGAGAATGGAGGACGTGGCGCGGCGGTTGGGGTTGAGCGCGCGGTCGCTGCACCGCAGGCTGGCTGCGGACGGGCTCAGCTTCCAAGCCTTGACCAAGGAAACCCGGCGAGAGCTGGCCGAGGGGCTGTTGCGCGATGAACGGTATTCGCTGTCGGAGGTTGCCTTTCTGACTGGTTTTTCAGAGCAAAGCGCTTTCACGCGTGCCTTCAAACGGTGGGTCGGCGACACGCCGGCGGCATACCGCAAAGCTCAAACCTGACATCTGACCATGCCGGTCAATTCTTTGGCAGCGGCGGTCAATACCCCTGCCAGGAAGATTGCGTATCCGTCGGCTATCGCAACCAACCTGGGGAACCTGACAATGACCGACCAACCCATTCTCGTCATCGGCGCCACCGGCAAGACCGGCTCGCGTGTCGCGGCTCGGCTGGAGGCCAAGGGGCTGCCCGTACGCCGCGGCGCGCGCGGGGCCCGAATCCCGTTCGACTGGGAGGAGCCAAGCACATGGACCGCCGCGCTTGACGGAGCGTCGTCGGCCTATGTGACCTACTTCCCCGACCTTGCCTTTCCCGGTGCCGTCGAAAAGGTCGAAGCGCTCTGCGCTGCCGCAAAGACCGCCGGTCTCGAGCGCCTCGTGCTTCTGTCGGGCCGCGGCGAACACCATGCCCGCCTGGGCGAAGACGTCGTGCGCGCCTCCGGCCTCGACTTCACGCTGGTGCGCGCGGCTTGGTTTGCCCAAAACTTCTCGGAAGGCTATCTGCGGGATCCGATCCTTTCGGGCGTCTTGCCGATGCCAGGCGGCGATGTCGGAGAGCCGATCATCGATGTCGACGACATTGCGGATGTCGCGGTCGCTGCGCTCATCGAGGACGGGCATTCGGGTGCGCTCTACGAGGTCACCGGCCCGCGTCTTTTGAGCTTTGCGGACATGGCCGGCATCTTGTCCATGGCACTGGGCCGGTCCATTCAACACATTCCGATCACCTTCGACGATTTCCACAGCAACATCGCCGAAACGGGGGGGCACTTCGTGGCGGATGTGTTCACCGCCATCGCGCGTGAGACGCTGGATGGACGCAACGCGCATCTCACGGACGGGGTCCAGCGAGCCCTGGGTCGCCCGCCACGGGATTTTGCTGACTTCGCGAATTCGGCTGCCCAAAAGGGGATGTGGACCGACGCGGCGTAGTCGTACGGGCCGATGCCAACTCGGTGTGCTCTTCGAAGGGAGTTCGTCGAGTTGGCAAGCGCGCTTGCGAGCGTCTCACAGGATGCGCCGGGGGACCGGCTGGGCCACGGCCTGTGCCGGCAAAAACGCTGCCATTGCGCCGTTCACCGCAAGGCATTTGAGCAGGTGTATGGTGGTGCGCAGCCTGAGTCGAACGGTCGGATGTGAGTGTCAATTCATAGAAGCCACGGCACCAGGGGGACGACGGCCAGGGATGCCAGTGGTCGCTCGCACGCAGCTCTGTATCCGCCGGGCGCTTCGACCTACGACGATGTTTGCACGGGGCGATGCCCGCCAGCGCACAAGCACGCCGCTGCGAATTGCGCTTCTCTTTCATGAACCAGTCCACAGCCCCCCCTGCTCGAATCATGCCTCAGAAGTCTGTTCCGAGCATCTCCTTCAGGGTCGCCACATCCATCATCTGCTCGGCCAGCAAATTCTTGAGCTTAGCGTTCTCGGCCTCACGCGCCTTCGGCCGCTTGGCATCGGCAATTTCCATGCCACCGACCTTGCGCCGCCGGTTGGAGAAGGCCGCGTCGCTGATCCAGTGCTTGCGGTATAGATCGGGCGCGCTCATGCCCGCCTCATGCTCCTTCAGTATGCCAGTGATCAGGGCTTCGGTAAACAGTGTCTCTTCCTCGTCTGGCCCCTCATTCGGAGCCAGGCCGACCTCAAAACGAGGACTGCTCGAGGGAGAGGTTCAAAACCAATGACTAAGCCTTCGGTCAATTTAAGACCTATGTGTCCCCCGACATCTCGGCCTGAGCGACGTTTTTCAATCACTCGTCGGATGACAAGGCGCCTGAGCCGCACGCAAGCTCGACATCTCCGCCATAGCATTGAGGGCAGGGTCATTGGGCTGCATGTCGACCCCGCCTGCCCCACCCCGCGGGCTGCGCCATGGGCGTCGAGCGTCAGCAAAGAGAGCGTCGAAGGCGTGACGGCAGCTCAATGTTGCCAAACGCTCGGTCGGGTTGAATCGATTTCGCGCTCGCTCGCGGGTTCTCGAGGCTCTCAGTCTTTCGCACGAAAGCCCGCGTGGAAGACCTATCGGTATCCCGAGCCGGTCGGGGGTAGGTTTCGCAACAACCCGAAAATCCGGCCCGAGCGTTTCAGTCCGTCGGCAAGAACGACCTTTAGCCGTTAGCCGGCGTGTTGAACACGGTCACCTCCGGCAGGTCGCCGGTGAACTTCTCGACATCGGCCAGGACGGTGTGCCCGCAATTGCCCTGGGCCAGTTTCGAAGTACCCAGATCCGGCGAGAGCGTGTTGACGTCGCCATATTTGCAGAGGCTCCCCACCGTCTCCGGATCGACGGGATCGAACCAGCCGCCCTCGTTCACACGGATCACGCCAGGCATGATCGCGTCCGTCAGAACGGCCCCGGCCAGCATCTGCCCGCGCCCGTTGAAGACCCGCACCACATCGCCGTCGGCAATACCGCGGGCGCCGGCATCGTCGGGATGAATAAGGCAGGGCTCGCGCCCGGCCACTGCGTAGGTCTCGCGCAGGGCCGTCCCGCAGAGCTGCGAATGCAGCCGCGAGCGCGGGTGACTCGTCGCGACATGGAGCGGGTATTCCGCGTTGGGCATCCCCAGACGTTCCAGCGGCTCCATCCAGGTTGGATGCGGGGGGCAGTCGTCATAGCCCATCTTCTCGATATTGACCGAATAGATCTCGATCAGACCCGTGGGCGTGCCCAACGGCTCCAGCAGCGGATCCTCGCGGAAATCGGCATAGCGGACATAGTTTCGCCCGGCCTCCGACACCGGGAACTCCAGATAGCCCTCCTCCCAGAACCCGTCGAAATCGGGGATCGGGTTGCCCAGCGCCTGGGCCTGATCTTCGGCGGAGCTGTAGAACTCCTCCAGCCATTCCATCTCCGACTTGCCCTCGGTAAAGGCCTCTTTCGCCCCCATCCGGTCGGCGAGCTCCGCAAAGATATCCATATCGTTGCGCGCCTCGTAGAGCGGCTCCACGACCTTCTTCATCGCCACGACCGCCTTCAACGAATAGTCGCCATACTGCTCCACGTCGTTGCGCTCATAGGACGTGGTGGCCGGGAGGACGATGTCGGCATGGCGCGCGGTCGCCGTCCACTGGAAGTCCTGCACCACGACGGTCTCGAACTTGCGCCAGGCCGCGACCATGCGGTTGCGGTCCTGATGGTGGGCCATCGGATTGCCACCGACCCAGTACGTCATGTGCACGTCCGGATAGGTGTCGCGCTTGCCGTTGAAGTCGAACTCCGCGCCGGGGTTCTCCAGCATGTCGACGAGCCGCGCCAGCGGGATGGAGGCCGCACCGCTCGCCGTCAGCCAGGCCGCGCCCTCCACCGCCTTGCCGCCGTCGGTGATGCCGGGCAGGACCGGCCCGTCCGCCGAGGGCGAGCCACCGTTGGAATAGTGATAGCTCAGCCCGAACCCGCCGCCCGGCAGGCCGATCTGCCCCAGCATCGACGCCAGCGTCACGAGCATCCAGTGACGCTGCTCGCCCAGATGCTGGCGTTGCAGCGACCAGCCGCTGGCCAGCATCGTCGTGCCGTCGGCGAAGCGGCGGGCGAGCCCGCGGATAGTTTCGGCATCGATCCCGCTGATCTCGGCGGCCCAGTCCGCGTCCTTCGGCGTCCCATCGCTCTCGCCCGTCAGATAGGGCAGGAACCGGTCGAAACCGAACGTATACTCGTCGAGGAACTGCTGATCATGCAGATCCTCGGTGTAGAGCGTGTGAGCAATGCCCAGCATCATCGCGACATCCGACTGCGGGCGCGGCGCGATCCATTCCGCCTGCTCACCGAAGAAATCGTGGCTTTCGGTGCGGACCGGATCGATGAAGATCACCGGCTTTCCCGTGTCCTTGAAAGCCTGCATGCCCTCGAACCCGCCATGGTCAGGGATCACCCAGCCGATCTGGTTGGTGACCATCGGATCGGCCCCCCAGAAGACCAGCGTGTCCGTGCTCTCCACCAGCACGGGCCAGGCGGTCTGCTGCTCGTAGACCTCCAGCGTGCCCATGACATGGGGCATGATGATCTGCGACGCGCCGGTCGAATAGTCGCCCGAACTGTTGACATAGCCGACGCCGCTCACGTTCAGCATCCGCCGCAGCAGGCTCTGGCAATTGTGCAGCTTGCCGGGGCTCTTCCATCCGTAGGACCCGGCATAGACCCCGGTCGGCCCGTAGGTCTCGCCCATCCGCTTGAACTCGGCCGCCACCAGATCGAGCGCCTCGTCCCAGGTGACGCGGACGAAATCGTCCATGCCACGGCTCTCGACGTCGGAGCCGGGACCGTTTTCAAGATAGGCGCGACGTACCATCGGGTACTTGATCCGGGTCGGCGAATAGACCGAGTCGAGCACCCCCTGCAGCTGGTGGCTCGGATAGGCGTCCTGATCCCAGCCGCGGACCGCGGTCCACCGCCCGTCCTCGACCGTCGCCTGGAACGCGCCCCAGTGGCAACCGCTGAGCACCTCGCCGCTCGCCTGGGCATGGGCGGCGCCGGGGGCGAGGATCGAGGGCGACACCGCCCCGAGCACGGAGGCCGCCGCGGTGGTTTCCAGAAATCTCCGGCGGGTGAGTCCGGTGGCGGGGCTGCCGGCGGGTCTGGCGGGGACGGTCTTGGTCATGGTCGCTCCTCGGTCGTGTAGGGTCTCAGGCGTGGCTTGGGCGGGCGGGGTGTCTCATCCGCGCGCGCGCCGGACGGGGAAAGCGGCAGGAAGCGCCGCACGGTCGGCCGATGCGAATTCGGCCAGCGCACGGGCCGCGGCCGCGTAGAATCCGGTGCCGTCGGCCGCGGCGCAGCGCGCCGCAAATGTGCCGATCCAGTCCAGCAGGCGGGTGTCGAGAAACGCGGCCTGCTCTGCGGCGGGCGCGGTCTCCACCAGCTCCGCCAGCACCGACAGCTGAACCGCGAGATGATCGGGCAGCTCCGGGAACGCGTCGGCAAGCCGTCGGTTCCGCTGCCGCAACTCGCCCTGCATCGCGGCGGCGGGCGCCTGCATCACACGGCCTGCGGGACTGGTGTAGAAAGACTGGTAGGGCGGCGCGGACCGCCGTCCGCCGACGCCCAGAAAGAGCCGCGCATAGGCGCCGGCCAGATCCAGCGCACGCTTGGGCAGATCATCCTCGGAGATTTCCGACACCCGCTGCCACACGGTCGCGGCAGCCGGGGCCAGTGGCGCGATCTCGCCCAGCGCGTCCAGCAGCGCGCGGCCCTCGGCGGACCGGTAGCGGCGCAGGCTCTCCACCGTCTGCTCGCGCGCGAAGAGGCCCGCGAGCCAGCGATAGACCATGGCCCGCTCGCCGGCGCTGAGCTCGGACACGGCGACCACCGGCGGCGTACCGGCTAGGGCAGCGGATCCGGCCATCACAGCGCGTCCTGCTGCACGTCGGAGGCATGGAGCTGCAGGTATTTCTGCAGCATCCGCGTCTCCTCCTTGTCCAGTGTGATGAACCGCTCCATCGATTTGACGATCCCGATCCATTGGTTGGCGAGATGTTCGTCGGCCTCGTGCAGCGAATGGCAGGTCGAGCAACTGGCCACATGCATCTGCTCGCCATACTCCCAGAGCCGGTCGGGCTCCGTGATCATGCCGTCCGGCGCGACCCAGAGCTCGATGGCGACCCGGTGCCAGGTCAGCTCCGTGTCCTCGTCGAGGAAAGTCTCCAACCGCTCGATCCGCTCGATCGCCGCCGGGGCCAGCGCTGCTTCAAAGATCCGGTGCCCCATCTCGGCATAGATCACCCGGTCCGCGCCGTCCTGCTGCCACCCTTCCAGGCGGACCTGCGTCGCGTCGCCCTCGCGGCCCAGAACCTCCAGCCCCGTGGCCGGCAGCAGGGATCCCGCGCCGCGTCCGCCTGCTGCGACCTCATCGGGCGAGAGATAGGCGCTCTTGGTCGCGATCGTGTAGAGCCTGTCGGCCCGGCCATCGCGGCTCTGCGACAGCAGCTCGAGCTCTTCGAAGGTCTTTTTGAAGCCCGAGGACAGGTCCGGCATCGTGTGGGCGATGCCCTTGTGGCACGCAATACAGGTCTCTCCCGAAAGGTGGGCCTCCTGCATCGCCTTGGCACCCTCCTCGGACTGCTTCTCGAAATCCATCGCCTCGAAGGAATGGCAGTTGCGGCACTCCCGCGAATCCGTGGCTTCCATCGCGGCCCAGACCCGTGTCGCCATCTCGGCACGGTGCGCATCGAACTTTTCGGGCGTGCTGATGGTGCCGACGAAATGGTGATAAAGCTCGCGCGTGGCATAGATCTTGCGCACCACCTTGTGGCCCCACTCATGCGGCACATGGCAGTCCGAACAGCTCGCGCGCACACCCGACGGATTGCTGTAATGGACGGTGGTCTTGTACTCTTCGTAGACGTTGTCCTTCATCTCGTGGCACGAGATGCAGAAATCCATGTCGTTGGTGACTTCCATCGCGGTGTTGAAGCCACCCCAGAAGATGATGCCGCCGAACCCGCCCATCATGACCAGGAACCCCAGGCTGTAGACCGTGTTGGGTTGCCAGATGAACCGCCAGATCTTCCGCATTGCAGGCACCCGTCCCGAGTTGTTACGCACGGTCAATCTCTAGGGGGGTCATGTGAACCGGCTTGTCGGTGTCGGTCGACTCCATGTAAAATTTTGTAAACAGGGCGTAAACCGGAGGCGCCGCCGAGGGCCTTGAAGGAGCTGACTTGGTCGATCCGTACCATGTACTTGTCGTGGAAGATGAGGCCGTTACGCGCATGACGCTGACGTCCTACTTCGAGGCGGCGGGCTATCGCGTGAGCGAGGCGGCGGATGGCGAGGCCATGCACGAGGCGCTGAAACACGCTGCCATCGACCTCATCCTCTTGGACATCAAACTGCCGGGCGAAGACGGGCTGTCGCTCCTGCGCAAGATCCGGCAGTCCTCCGACATCGCGATCATCATGGTGACGAGCAACGGCGATCCGATCGACCGGGTGCTGGGGCTGGAGCTGGGCGCCCATGACTATGTCACCAAACCCTTCCATTCGCGCGAGCTGCTGGCGAGGGTCAAAAACCTCATCCGGATGACCCGGGCGGCGGGTACGACGCGAACCGGCGACAGCAAGCTCTTCTTCGATGGCTGGACCCTCGACCGCACCGCGCGCCGGCTGACCGACGCCGAGGGCACCGACGTGCCGCTGACCCGGGCCGAATTCGACTTGCTCGCAACGCTCCTGGCCAATGCCGGGCGGGCGATGTCGCGCGACAGCCTGCTCGATCACGTGAGCCACCGCGACGGCGAACCCTATGACCGGACCATCGATGTCCTGGTAGGGCGGCTCCGCCGGAAGATCGAGGCCAACTCCAAGGACCCCAGATACCTGATCACCGTGCACGGGATCGGGTATCTTTTCGCCCCCGCCTCCAACGCCGCCTGACGCGCCGCAACCAGCGTCAGCGCGCGTCGCCCGTTTGGGTCTCTGTCTGATCGCCCGTCTGGTCACCACTCTGGTCGGCGGCAAGAAAAGTGCTCAGCGCGGCCGAGGCTTCGGCGATATCCTCGCACAGCCGTTCGCTGATCTCGGTGAAGTCCGCGGCCTCTTCGCATCCCGCGATGGACCGTTCGGTCCGCGCGGCCGAACTGGACAGCGCGTGTAACCCGCAGATGTCGGCGGCGCTCTTCATGCTGTGGGCCAGATCGGCGACCCTCGCCGCGTCGCGGGCCCCGGCGGCGGTCCGCAGGGCCTGCCTGTGATCCTCGGCGGTCTCGATGAAGGTCTCCAGGATGCGCCGCGTCCGCGCGGATCCCAGCGCATTGCGATGCTCAAAGATCACCGTCGGGTCGAGCAGCAGCGCCTGGCGGTCAACGCCCTCCTGCCAGTCGGGAACGCGGATCGGCGGCGCGGTCATGGCCCGCGCGATGGCCAAGCGCAGCTCGTCGCGGTTGAAGGGTTTGGACTGGAACGCGTTCGCGCCGGACCGGGCGAACTGATGGATGATCTCGTCGCTCTGGTCCGCCGTCAGGATCAGCACGGGCAGCCCGCTGAGCTGGGGGTCCGGATGCGACCGGATCTTCCTGATCGTCTCGAAGCCGTCCATGCCGCGCAGGCGGATATCCAGCAGGATCAGGTCATAGCGGCTGTCACCGATCCGCTCCAGCGCGGTCTCGCCATGGGACACGGTTGTGATCCGGTGGGCGTCGGCTTCAAGAAACCCCTCGATCACCATGGCATTGACCGCATTGTCCTCCACCAGAAGGATGTCGAGATCGCGCAGGGGTGTCAGCTGGGGCTGGAGCGTCTCTGCCTGGGGCCCGGTCGCCTCGACAGGACAGGCCAGACGGAAGAGCGCCCCCCCGTCTTCGGGATGCTCCAGCGTCAGCTCGGCATCGAGCGTCTCGGCCAGCCGGCGGCAGATCGCAAGGCCGAGCCCCGTGCCTTCGGGCCGGTTTCCGGCTGTCGCGGTGCGCTGCACGAACGGTTCAAAGACGATGTCCTCATCGGCCTCCGCAATGCCCGGGCCGGTATCGCGCACCGCGAAACAGATCCGCCCGTCTTCTTGCGTGACGCTCAGCGACACGCTGCCGGTTTCGGTGAACTTGACGGCATTGCTCACCAGATTGACGAGGATGCGCTGGATCTTCTCGCAGTCTCCCAGAACCGTCTCGGGACAGGCGTCGGACACCTCGGTGACCAGCTCCAGACCGCGGCGGCGCACCTCGCCAACGGACAGCCGTTCGATCCGCCGGACCAGCTCGCGCGGGGCGAAGGGCACTGGCCGCAGACCCGTGTCGCCGGCTTCGAGCTTGGAGTAATCCAGCACCGCGTTGACCTGCTCCAGCAGCAATTCCCCCGACGTGAGAAGGGCGTCGATATAGGTGCTTTGCAGGTCATAGAGCGGGGCTTCGCGCAGCAGCTGCCCGATCCCGAGGATGCCGTTGATCGGCGTGCGGATCTCGTGGCTCATCGTGGCCAGAAACGCCGATTTCGCGCGGTTGGCCCCTTCAGAGGCTTCCTGCGCATTCCGAAGCTCGGTGATGTCGGTCAGGATGACGACCGTGCCAGTGAACTTCTCGCTGACATCCAGCATCTCTTGGGTCTTGATCTGGAAGCTGCGCGGTCCGCCCGGCGTTTCCAGCTGGATCTCGGCATCAGCATAACCGTCGAGCTGTGCGATCAGCCCTTCAATGCGCCGGACCGGTTCGGTTGCGGTCTCGGGCCGGTAATACCCCTCCCCCGCCCGCGCCGCGTCATCGAAGAGCAGGCTCGCGGCAAGGTTCCGGTTGACCAGTTTTCCGGCGGTATCGACCAGGATGATCGGAGAGTTCAGGCTCTCGAAGATCGTCAGATAGCGGTTCTTTTCCTTGGTCAGATGGACGTTGGTTTCCGCGACGCGCCGGCGGTCGTCGTCGCTGATCTGCTGCTCCCAATCGAGGCAGACGGCGATCTCGGAATTGTCGAAGAAGAGGTTGATGAACCCTTTGCAGGCCTCCGCCTCCTCGCCCGGGGGCACCCGAGTCTCGATCAGGTCCAGATAGGCGCGCCGGTAATATTTCGTCAGCCCCATGAACTGGTGCAGGGGCACGCCGCGGAGCCGGTGCAGACGCGCCTCCTCGACCGAAAAGGCGGCGATCAGATCGGCGCGCGTGGCCGTGTCCCGCGAGATCTCGGGCGGGGACCGGTTCTCCGACAGCATCGTTCGCATCGGATCGGAAAACCCGCAGACAGAGGCCCGCCAGGGCAGTTCCAGGGTCGAGCTGTCGGCGGTGTAGCCGTGCGCCTGCGCCAGCCCGAGAACGCGTTCGGTCAGCCAGGTCTCGTTGGCTTCAATCAGTTCCTGGAGGTACTTCATCGATTTGGAGCCCTTGCCGCCGAGATCAGAACCGTCAACACCCCAGCCCCGCTATTGAGCATAGAAACCCATAGCGCGTCGACTTGCTAGGGACGCGAAGCTTTGCGCCGCCTCCGACCCGATGTCATCGCACCGAGATCTGTCTTCGATTGGGGCGACGCCATTGGATTTCGAGCAGTTCTGCAGGCGCTCACTCGCGGTCAGGCTGTGCGGGTGGCCGGTGCTGAGATCAGTGCGGAGCTTTCGGAAAGGCGCCCGTTCCATATTCGGTCCATCACGACGAATTGCGTACCCGATGCCGATCGCATTCGCGCCCTTCTTTTTCCACGTCGCCGACCTCGCGGGTCCGTCAGGTCTCGGGCCAAAGCGGCCCAAAGATGGCGAATCCTATCTCGCTCTGAACGTCCGACATATCGGCGAGAATACCCAGCCTCGCACAAGAACACTGTGAGACCCAAAAGAGCTAGAGCCAAACCGCCTGTGACTAGGAGCATAGAGCAACGGCTTGGCCTACCGATACGATTTGTTCGGCGAGGGCGAAGGCGTTTTTTCGCGGACCCACCGGTTAAATCCTACCATGCAGCAGAGGAATGGCTGCACCGCGAGATGATCACTGGCAACCAAAGCCGATGGCGCCTGTCACGAGGGTGTATCAGGTGGAGCGGTTTGCCGACTTAGGCGAGCCTCGGCGTGCCCGGGAGCAGCGCGATGAGTGTGGCGTCCGTCGTGCAATCACTGCCTGATCCTCCCGCGCTTTGCGAGCACGGATAGTGCGAAACCACCAGCGACAAAGGCAGACGAAAACCGTCTCAAGCGAGTGTCCCGACGCGGATCCCGAACGGCTGGAGACAACGCGCAGCCGTGGTTGGAGATCCCAGATGGCGGCGGCCGCATTGATGGGTTCGTGGTCGCAAGTCCCGACGAAGGGCGCCCCCATTCGCCCCCATGCATCCCGCGCTATGGCTCCAAGCCCTTTGGTCGCGCTACGTCACTTTTTCGGCTGATCTGGTTTGCGCGCCGTGTCGAGATAGGAGCGCCCAATCTCCATCAGCCGGGACGTTTCCTCGTAGTAGTCGCTGAGCGCCTCCTGAAGGAACTTGGCTTGGAGACCGCGCAACTCTTCTGGATCGCGGCAGGCCAGCACCCGTTTTTGCGTTTCGACATCCTTTTCGAATCGCATGGTCAGAAAGCGCGACATTTCCTGGAAATACTGCTGAACCCCTTCGGTCCATGCGGTGCCGCTCTTGGCCAGCGGTCCCAGACCGGCCTTCTGAAGCTCGGTCCATGCCGCCATCGGGTCGAACCCGACCGCGTTGTCCTCTTTGGTCTTGGTCATGTCTTGTCCTCCCCAAACTAATCGTCCGGGCGATCCGCGTGTTACGCGGCCCCGGTCATCGGTGCAGTTTTTCGCGATCACGTGCGATGCAGCTTTGCGCGCATCATCGCCGCATCAGTATAGCGCGAAAGCAACGGATTTCCGACGCCGATCGCTCCGCGCTGGCAAGGGACAGTTCAAATCTGAGTATCCGGCTGGCGATTTTGCCTGGCGCACTCCCGAGATGAAAGCGTCAACCCAGGGCGGCGGGTCGGTTGCGAAGCCTTCGGTGCTGTGCGACGCAACCCCATGCGTACGCCTGTCCTTCTGCTTGTCGTGGCGGTCTCGATGGCGCTGACGAGCCTTGCAGCGCAGGCCGCAGACGGCCCGGCTGCGTGGGTTCAGCGCGCCGTGACCGAGCTTTGCCCGCGCGCGGAACTGACCGGGCTCGACGCACAGATGGGATTGCCGGGCAGTTGGCTGCTTGACGAAACGCGTCTGCCCCGCGACGGGCCGCCACAGCGGATCAGTCTCCGGCTCGCTTTGCCCCATGGCGATGAGATCGTCATCGAACGCCGGCAGTTCGGCGGGCAGTTGCGACAATTCCGAGTCTCCCATTTCAACCAGACCGGCGATGGCCTGCGCCCTAGTCTGATGGCCATTGCCGACGGGTCCTGCGCCATCGGCTCGGGCCGCGCGATCCGGGATGAAACGCCCTGGCGCTATCTCGACCAGCTCGATGGCGATCTGGAGACCTTGCGCTGGACCGAAACGCTCCAGGCGCCCTGGCCCGCGGGCCGTGACCCCGGAGGCGTGCGCGTCGGGCTGATCGATTCCGGGCTGGCCTATGATCTACCGCTCTTTCGCGACCGTCTTGCGCGCGACCAGAGCGGTACGCCGCTCGGCTACGACTACTGGGATCTCGACCCCTGGCCCTATGACGGAGACGTCGCGCGCGGGCCCTTCCTCCCGATCCGGCATGGTACCGCGGTCGCCTCGATCCTCGCGCGGGAGGCTCCGGACGCGGCCCTTGTCCCCTTTCGATATCCGCGCCCCGACATGGACCGGCTGGCCGATCTGGTGGACCGCGCCGCCGGCGACGGCGTGCGTATTCTGGCGATCCCGCTGGGCAGCAGGACACGCGAGGACTGGACCGCTTTTGCCGAGGCGCTGACACGGCATGACATTCTGGCCATCGTGTCGGCGGGCAATGACGGGCGGGACATCGACACGGACCCGGTCTGGCCTGCGGCCCTCGGGCTCGATCAAATGGTCGTGGTCACTTCGTCGGACGGGTCCGGGCGACTGGCACCGGGATCGAACTGGGGCGCGCGCAGCGTCGACGTGATGCTGCCGGCCGAGAACCTGTCCGTCACCGATTTTCGCGGTGCGTCAGGGTCAGCTTCGGGGACGAGCTACGCAGTGCCGAGGCTCGCGGCGCTGGCCGCGAGGTTGCTGGCAGAGGACCCGGACCAAAGCACGAGCGCGCTGAAGGCAGCACTCCTGGCGCGCGCGACCCCGTCACCCTATGAGGCCCGCGGCGTCACTTTTGCAGGCTGGATTCCCAATCCGCTGGTTGACTAAAGGGTCATGCCGCCTCCCGGCTTTAGCGGCGCGGTGGGGCAGGCGGCGCAGTGTCGATGAACCGGCGTGCGGCCTCGGCCTGTCGCGGATCGGCGGCCAACAATGCGTCATACCCGGCTTCGGCAAGCTCCGCGTCGCCACCCCAGACCCCCGACTGGATCGCAAAGCGCAACGCCTGCGGATCGTCGGGCGCCATCTCCATCAACCGTTGCGCGTGGGGGATCATTTCGTCGAAACGCCCCCCGAGCTGGAGCGAGACCAGCAGCGACAGCCGTGCATTGATCGAGTTCGGGACCTGATCCACGGCCTGGCCATGGAGCGTCGCCGCGCGCCCGAACTCCCCTGCCCCGGCGAGCGCACGGCCGGCCTCCAGCAGCTGGCCATGGTTCTGCGCGGCCGCACAGGTGTCGGCCAGCGTTTCGAGCGCGCCATCTTGCGGCTGACGGACAGCGTCGAGGCTCTCTGCACAGGCCACCAGCGCCGTGCTCAGAGCCACATGCCGGGCCTCAGCATCCTCTGCCTCGCGCCCCGCGAGCAGAGCGCGCACCCCGTCCAACGGGATCGCCTCGAAACGTCCCTCGCCGCCACCGACGGCAATGCCGACCAGATCGCCGTCTTCATCGACAAGCGCCCCGCCGCTGACCCCGGGCTGCATCCGCGCGCTCACATGAAGACGCCCGAGCGGCGCGCCCTCCGCCGGTGTCGCGATCAGTGCGCCGGGCTCGAACACCCGCACCTCCTGGCGCGAGATATCGGCGCCCACGGTGAAATAGGCCTCGCTCTGCGCATCGACCTCGCTGTCCAGGTCCGGGATGAGACCGGTTTCGGGTAGTCCCGGAACCTCCAGCAGAACCAGATCCCCGTCATAGGCCGAGGGCACGACACGCCCGCCCCGCGGCCCGTCCGGCGTGTGCACGACCGCATCCGGCCGATCACCCACGACATGGCGGTTGGTGACCAGCAGGTCGGGCCCGATACGGGTCGCACTTCCTACCGGATCGAAGCTGGAAACAGGAAACACAGCCTGGCGGAGCGCACAGACCGGATCGGGATGGGGACACTCGCCCAGGATCTCGGTTTCGCCGGGTGCATCGACCGGCTGTTGGCCATCGCCCAAGCCCAGCGTGATCTGGCGCTCGTCCCCATTACGCTGCAGCACGATCTCGACCTCCGCCGTCGCCTGCGGCAGGATCGCCAGCGCCGCGATGGCGTCGCGCGGGGTATAGATGTCACGCGTGCCGATCCTGAGGATCAGGTCGCCCGGCGCAACTCCGGCCCGGGCGGCAGGACCGCCTTCGGCCAGATCTTCCACCACCGGCGCCGCAACCCGAGCCTGTTGCGCGCGGTCGCCATGTCGCAGCCGCCAACCGGGCCGTGGGTAGGCGACCGCACCCTGAGTGACGAGCGCATCGACCACGCGTTGGAGCAATTCTGAGGAGACCGCGAAATTGATCCCGACGTTGCTGTCCGCCTCCGAGGCAAAGATCGCCGACATCATCCCAACGAGCCGGCCCTCCGGATCGACCAGCGCACCGCCCGAGACACCGGGATTGGTGGCCGCGTCGGTCTGGACGAAATCCTCGACCGCGTTGAACCCGGCATTGGTCACGCTGCGCGCGGAGACGACCCCGCAAGTGACCGAAAGCCCGAGCCCATAGGCATTGCCCACCGCGCAGACCGGCGCGGCAAGACCGGGCGTCTGTGCGACAGAGAAGGGCGAAAGGTCAGCGTCGATATTCAACACGGCGATATCGCTTGCGGCGTCGGCGGCGATCAACTCCGCCGGAAGGATGCGCCCATCGGACAGGCGGACATCGATGCGTTCGGCAGGCTCCACGACGTGCCACGCCGTGGCGATCACGCCGGGCCGCAGCACGACGCCACTGCCTTCGGGCGCGACACCGGGCGGTGCGCCTGCCCCGCCCTGCGCCCGTCCGGGCCACACCGGGAGCACCGAGACCACCGAGTCGAGCGTTTCCGGCGGCAGGGCGTCGGCGGGCCTGACGTCAAGGACGAGCACAGTGCAGACGGCAAGCGCCAGCGGCGGGACAAAACGCCTGAGCTGCATCCTATTTCTCCCGAGCGGCTGATTGCGGTCGCTCTCTGTTTGGCGGGTGGGCCGGTCAGAGACAAGGTCGTAGGCTCTCTCGCGTGCCCCGGCGCGGGCGTTGGCCTTCGGACAGCGGATGCCGAGAAGCGGGCGGGCCGTAGACGTAGGGACAAACCCGGAACGCGTGAGATGCGGCACGGTCCAGCGGCCGGAAGGCAGCCCGCTCAACTCTCTCCGCGCTCCGAGTTCCGCGATCTCAGGAATTACGCCGGACCAAACCGCTGCCTCGGCCCGAAGCTGCAGTTCTACTTCAAGCACCGCGTCACGCTTCGGCCAATCATGCAAGGTCCCCTCCAGCTTCTCAAGCAGTTCGAGCGCATGGAATGTCGCCGCCAGGTCGCCCGCGATCTGGACAAGGACGAGGCGTCGCCATTTGGAGAACAGCGTTCGGCCTACATGGGCAATCGAGCGTCGACCTGCAGCGCGGTCTTATGGCGCCGAGGCGTTGAGCCGTACCGCGTCACCTAAACTGCGGCTAGCGCAGGATCATTTGCCCGAGAGATCGGCCTGTTTGAAGACACTCAGATAGTCCTGCACCTGGGTGAGTGGGCGGCCGGTGTGCCAGAACGCGTCGATCACAAATTCGGTGATCTCGCGCCGCTGTTCCAGCGTGTAGGCATGGCCGTCTGGGTACAGCATGATCATCCAGACCACCGCCATGAAATCGGCGAAATCATCGGTCAGAAAGCGCACTGTCCGGGTCCGGCTTTCGAAACGCGCCTGCGCGAACTCCGACCGTGCCGCAAGCCTGGGCTCCAATCCCGCCAAGTCCTGGTCGTTGTGCTGGTCGAAGAATTTCCCGGCGAAATGATTGTAGAGCCAGGTTGTCGTGTAGGGGCGCGTGTCATGGGCCGACATCAGGGCAAGGTGCAGCGCCCCGGGCGCGCGCAGGAGCACGCTGTAGAGGGTCGATATCAGCTCCGGCCAGTCCGTTGCCGCGCAATAGTAAAGCGCATGGTGCAAGGTGATGAGATCGAAAGGCGCCCCCCCGAGACGGGCGGCGAGGGCGTCACGTGCCGCCACGGGACCCGAGAAATCGGCGGAGTAGTCGCCGTGCGTCAGATGGATGTCGACGAGCATCTGACGGCGGATGCGATCTCGCACCGCCGCCAGGGCGGTTGCATCAGCGTCATAGAGCCAAAGCCCCCCACCCGCTGCCGCTGATAGCAGCCGAAACTGGGGCTCCTCGCTCGACCCGATCGACAGCGCCCGCAACGGCCGATCCGCCGGCGTGACGCGGTGCAGCCACCGCAGGCAAGCCATGAGGTCTGCAGCAACGTCGGGCTTTTCATCCGCATGGCGGGCCCAAAGCTTGACCTGCCGCCGCAGCGGGGTCCGTGCGGCACGAAGACCGATCTCGATCAGCTCGTCTGTGGCTGTCGCTACCATCTCGTTCCCCGTTTCCTCGCAACTACGGCGGTCCCTGACCGGGTTTGCCTGTAGCTGTGGGGGAGCGGCGCGCAACACAAGGCCCGCGGAGCATGACCCGACGCAACGTGAGGGGGCCTGAATGCCCCCCCGCGCTGAGCGACCGATGCACGCCAGACGAAGGGGCGTCAGCCGGGAAACCCCTCCAACAGACGCAGATACCCGGCCTTGGCCCGGTCGCTTGCCGGAAGCACCGCAACACGCGCAATATCTTCTGCAGTCGGAGCCGCATCGCCGACGGCCACAAGCATGACCATGCCGTACTTCCCGTGTCGCGCGCAGGTCACGCCGTAAATTCCCGGTTGATCGAACGTGACATCCGCACGAGTTTGTCCGGCGATGTCCACGGGTTCCACGCCGTCGGGCCAGAAACCCTTCTGCGCCTTGACCGTATGGCTGCCGCGGCTGTTGAGGAAGGTTACCGTCTCACCGGGGGCAACCCGGATCATGTCCGGCGCAAAGCGGAACATGCCCGACGCGGAGGAGGCCGAGAAATCGGTCACCTGATCGACAGTGAGTTGAGCCCGCTCGGCAGCCGCCAGACCGACACCGAGCAGCACGCCCGCAGCCGTCCCGATTGCCAGCGACTTGCGCCACAGAGGCGCCGCGACAGGTTTCGTCATCGATCAATCCTTTCACTGCCGCGAAAGGGCCGTCAGGATGACCAGAGCCTTTCGCAGCGGGAGGGAAGCATCGGTGAGCGTGCTGAACGCTTTCGCGGTGGCTGGCGCCGAGGCAGAAAAGAGAATGGACATTGTGTCGGAGCGTTCGGCGGCCACAAGCTGGTCAAAGGCCGCAGTCGCCAGATCCGGCGCCTCCGCGGAGGTGAGCCGGTCCAGCGCGACGCTGCGAACGGTCAGCACCGGGTCGCCCAGATGCGCCAGCGCGCTGTCCGGGGGCAGCACCCGAACCGCTTCGGCCCGGATGAGCGCGTCTTCGTCACGCGCCGCCAGACGGATCAGGTCTTCGTCGAAAGTGCCGCGCATGCGGATCTGGTAGGCGGCGAGCCGGATCACCGGGTCGGGATCCGCAATAGCGGCTTGCGCCGCACACCGGGCGTTTTCGCCCAGTGCTCGATCTGCCGAGCGGCGCGCCAGGCATTGCCAGGCCGCCCGCCGGGCTTCGTCCGTACCGGTGTGCGTCTGGGTCAGGAGAGCCGCCTCGACATCGTCGATCTCGACAACGGCGGCGGTTTTCATGGCCTCCAGCGCCAAGGCCTCGCCAACGGCGTTGGGTCCTTCGACAGCACGCCGCTTGCGCCGTTTGGGCGCGCTTTCTTCGGGGGTGTCTTCTGCTTGTTCCGGGGCTGGCGTCTGATCGGCCATGATCGAGTCCAGGGTCGAACCTCGGGGCATTGCAGCCGTCGGCGCGTCCTCGGACTCGATGATCTCGCCATCGCGCGTGATCCGGATTCGACCGGGTCCGCCGGCATCGCCCTTGGGCGCGGCGACATCGGGCCCCTGTCCGTCCGTCCGTGGTGCCAGGACCGCCTCTTCTTCCGACAGCAGTGTGCCGCCAATCGCCTGCGTGAGCACGGCCTGCGCATCGGCGTCGCCACCAAGCGCGCGGTCCGACAGCTGGGCGAGCAGCCGCGCCCGGACCTGCTGGGACGGGTTCGACAGCAACGATGTCAGCTTGGCCACAGATACAGCAGGCACCAGCGCACCCAGAGCTGTGGCCGCGGCAACGCGCGCATCCAGTGGCCGTGTGCCGTCTCCGATCAGCTCCAGCAAAGGCGCTTCGGCCCGCTCCGGCGCAAGCTGCGCAAGCTTCATCGCAGCCGTCCGCATCAACGCAGGCGACCCCTGCTGCAGCCAGGCCAGGACGTTGTCGACGATTGCTTCGAGATCCTCGCTCGGCAGCGGTTGCTGCAGATGCTCCAGCGCCGTGGCCTGCACCGCGACATCCGCGTCGCGCAGCGCACGAAGCGCCAGGTCCGGCTGTGCAGGTGCCGCACGCGCCAAAGCCGCCTGCCGCACGGTCGGGTCGGAGTCCTTCAGCGCCAGAACGCCGAGCAGCGCCCCGTCCGGCGCGATTTGAGGCACGGCAATCTTTCGAAGCCGTGCATCCTCGGACTCGACCAGCACATCGATATACTGGAGCAACGCGTCCGGTGCGCAGCGCGCCAGCACATCCGCCGCGCGCTGGCCCGCCTGACCGCCTTCGGTGCTGATCACAGCCACCAGCCAACTGACGCCGGTTTCGCCCATCGCCGCCAAAGCATTGAAGACCGGCACGTCCAGTTGCTGTCCGAATTCGTCGTCACGCGCGGCCATCATGTCGTCGATGGCGTCGGTCACGCCCAGGTCGCCCAGAGCCCGAATGGCCGCGATCTGTACGTCCAGCCAGTCTTCCCAGTCGCTGCCCTCATCCTCCCAGGACACGCGATCCTCGGTGCGCGACAGCACCAGCGCACGCAGCAACTCTGTCGCGCTGTCATCGGGGAGCCGGCGCAAGGCCTCGATCGCCGACAGCTTGACCTCGCGGACCGGATCGCCCTCCAGAGAGCGCAGGATCACCGGCACATCCTCAAAGCTCGCCTCGGCGACAAGCGCGTCCATCGCCTCGCTGCGAACGTCCGGGTCCGGGTCGAGCAGAGCCGCAATCAGGGCTGTGCGCACCGCATCGGCATCATCCGTGGCCCGGGGCAAGGCGCGCACGGCGGCGCAGCGCAGTACGTCGTTCTCGCCGTCGAGAAAGCGTCGGAGCGCGGACATGCCCGCGCCGCTGGGGGGTCTGTCTATCTCATCGCGCACGGTGGTGCTCCCATTGGGGTGTCGGTCCGGGCGTGCACGCCCGGACCGACGGATCACGCAATATCGCGGCGTGCAAAGGACATCGAACGGAACTGGTGCTTGTAAGGGCTCTCGCCCATCTTGCGCACTTTTCCGACGCCCATCTTGTAGTTGTAGTTACCACTGATCCAGTCGACCACGCGCCCCGAGAGCGCGTTGGCCGGTTGCGCGGTGTGGAGGAAATCCATGTAACCCAGATTTTCCTTTACAGCCGGGGTGATCATGGCCACCGCCGTGATCGAGGCGCGGGTGAGCTCGATATGACCGTTCTTGAGAAGCTCGGCGAAATCGAAGTCCGATCCCTCGACCCCCACGATCGTATCGCGCTGCACCGGGATCCGGTCCGAGTAGACCTGTACATAGTCGCCATTCTCGATCCCGCGCGCTTCGGCGACGGTGGGATGGATCTCGATCCAGTTCTCCGGCCAACGCTGCACAATATAGGGGCGTCGCCGGTCGTCATAGCCGGACTGCCAGCGCTCGTTGATCCTGCCGGAGCTGATCCAGATTTCGTCCTCGCGGGGCTTGAGCCACTCCCAGTAGGACGCGAAAAGATCCCAAGGCGCCTTCTGGATGTTGCACTTGCCGGTCTGGCTGTTGAAATGCGTGAGCTTCTTGTTAAAGACATTGGCGCCCTTCGGCCCCTCGGCGGGAAGCACGCGGTTCACGTCGTGCAGCCGCTTTGTCTCCACCAGGTTGCCCGCATCGTCCATGAGGACCGGTCCCTGGATGCCGTTGGTGCCGAACTCGGCGAACTTCTCGTGCAGCGTCTTGCCTTCGCGCTTCGCCGCCACGTGGACCATGTTAAAGTCCTTGCGGCTGCCGCGTGAGTGGCGCGCGCCTTCCTCCAGCACCTCGTTGGAGTTCTCCCAGTCGAAGCCTTCGAAGCCCATCTTCTGGGCCAGCTGCGCGATGATCCACCAGTCGGGTTTGGCGTCGCCCGGCGCGTCGTAGAATTTCGGGTAGAGCCGCAGACGCCGCTCGCCATTGGCGCGGGTGAAGGTCTCCTCGCCCCAGCCCGAGGCCGGAAAGACGATATCCGCGTAACGTGCGCCGATGGGATCGACCAGATAGATGTCCTGGTTCCAGACCACCATGCCGCCGGAGTCCGCCCGGCGTTTGAGCGTGTCGATGATGTCGGCTTTCTCGAAGCTCATCACCTGATGCGGATTGCGGGTGGTGAGTTCGTCGAACTTGGCCTGCAGCGATTGGCTGCCGCACATCGCCTGGACCCAGGTCGTGCCGATGACATGGGCAAGCCGTGTGTGGCCGCTCATCAAATAGCGGTCGGTGTCCATGGCGCGGCGGCGACGGCCGGGCAGCTTTTCGGGGCTCTTGTTGCGGGGATAGCCACCACCGCGCAAACCGCCGCGCTGGTGTCCGCCGGCCCGGCCGATCACCTGACCCGGGCGTCCGCCCGCACCGCAGACGATCCCGAGCGCCGAGATCGCCTGCGTGTTGCCGGTATTGTTGGACCAGTAGAACCCCTTTTCGATCATCAGAGAGGTTTTGGGGCGCGAGCCGTCCTCGCGCGGCTTGGCCATCCACTCCGCCGCCGTGTAGATCTTCTCGACATCGATCTGGGCCATTTCGGCCGCGACCTCGGGCTTGGAATAGTCCTGGCTGAGCAGCCATTCCTTCCAATCCTCGAACCCAGCGGTCTGGAACTTGCCCCATGTCGTGCGCCACTGCCACGGCGTGTTCCGCGTACCCTGACCGAAGCCCGACGAGCTCTCCCACTTGTTGTTGACCCATTGCTGGATCCACTCGCTGTCCTCCCAGCCGTTCTCCACGATGACCCGCGCGATGGCGAGCACCACGGGAAGGTCCGTGCCTGGCTGGATGTCCAGCAGCAGCCCGCCGTTCTTGACGGCGAAGGCCACACCACCGGTGCTGCGCGGCAGCATGAAGATCGCCTTCTGCCCGCTCTGGATCGCCGGCATGATAAAGTCGGTGAAGAGGATCGTCTTGGACTCGTAGGGGTCCGTACCGCACATCAGCAGCGTATCCGCCTCGGCCCAGTCGTCGTAGCTGGGTCCGAAATTGTCGAAGCCCGCATCGCGGAAACCCGGCGTCGAGGTCACATCCGAAGGCGTGTCGTGGAAAGTGAAATTCGCCGTCCGGACATTACGCAGGGCGTATTTCGTGATCGCGTAGGTGTTCTCCATGTAGCCATAGGAGAAGGTTTTGACCCCGTAGGCATTGGTGCCGTGCTTATCGAGCACGTAGTTGCCGACCTCGGCCGCGATATCGAGCGCGAAGTCCCAGGTCACCGGCATCAGCACGCCATACATGCGCACCATCGGCGATTGCAGCCGGTCTCGGGTGGGCGTCTGCGGGTTATAGACCTTCTGGGCCAGAGCGCCGCCGCGGATCGAGGATCCGCCGGTATAGTTGACGAACTCGGTCTCCTTGTCGGGGATGATCACCACATGGTGCGGCTCGCCGTTGTGAAGAACGATGTTGTGCTGGTTGGGCGCGACCCAGGCGCCCAGCGGCGCAACCGGGAACTCTTCGCCGAACGCGTTCTCATCGGCACCGGGACCACCGTTGCGGCCACCGGCGACGGGCCAGCGGTACACTTTGTAGCCGCAGGCCACGATGCAGTAGTCGCAGGCCGTCGAGATGACGTCGGCGTCGGGCGGCGGCAGCGGGACGGAGGTTTCGGGCACGTAATACGGTGTGGACATGTGTGTTCCCCCTCAGCCCATCAGATTGTCGAAACGGCCATAGATCAGGCCGAACATGCCGACGGCGTAGATATCGTCGCCGTCGAGCTCCAAAAGCACCTGGGGCAGCGACTGGTACGCCTGACCCGAGATGAAGATCCCGTGGCGCGTCAGATCGAAGGTGGTCAGGTGCAGCGGACAGGGACCAAGCGCCTTGTCGGCAGCTTGGTAGGTGCCCTGAAGCGGGCCGCCCTGGTGGGTGCAGGTGTAATTGAAGGCCACCACATCTTCGTCGGGACCGAGCCCGCCACCGGCCCTCTGGCCGAGCTTGACGAGGATCGACTCCGCGTACTGCCCCTCATCGGGATATTCGAAATCGAACGGCTCATCGACACTCAGATCACTCAAGCGGGCAATGAACTTGCGCGGGTAGGTCGAGACCGCCGCAGGTGTTTGCGCCTCGGGCATGCCGGGAATGCCCACCATGACCACGGTCGTCGCGATCCCGCCCGTGAGCAGAAATTCGCGGCGGTTCATCAGACAGCGGCGCGTGCCTGCCTGTTCGGCTTCCCCGTTTTCGCCATTGATGGCGGCGAGGATTTTCGGATCAACTTTACTCATTGGTCTTGTCCTCGTCAGTTCTGCACGGTGGGGAGCGGTTCCATGACCGGGATCTCGGGGATCTCCGGCAGGATTTCATCGCCACTGAGGCTTCCCAGGAAGGCGACGATATCGTCCACTTCCTCGTCGCTCAGGCCCAGGGGTTGAATGAGATCGCTCTTGGTGGCGGCAAACTCGTTCTCGCCGCCGCCCTCATTGTAGAAGACGACCACATCCCGCAGCGTCTCCAGCATGCCATTGTGCATGTAGGGATAGGTGTAGGCGGTGTAGCGCAGGCTGGGCACGCGGAACTTGCCCTTGTCGTCCTTCTGCTTGGTGCGGAAATAGAGACCCGGATCGTCCTTGGTCGTGCGGTACATGTCTTCGGTCACGCCCTTGGCGTAGAGCTCGAACCGGAAGGTGATCTGGGCGATCGGGTCGTCCTCCCAGCCGTCATAGGGCGGCACCCCGATATTGTAGTAGGCCTCGTTCGTGAGCATCGGACCGCTGTGGCAGGCCACGCAATTGGCCTTGCCGGTAAAGAGCTTCAGACCACGTTTCTGCTGGTCGGTCAGGGCGTCGTCATCGCCGCGCATGTAGGTGTCGAACGGCGTGTCCGTTTGCACCAGCGTGCGCTGGTAGGCGGCGAGCGCCATGTAGGCGTGGCGCACGAGCGGCCAGTCATCGCCGAAGACCTCGTTGAAGGCCTCGCGGTACTCCGGCACGAAGGCCAGCCGCGCTTCCATCATGTCGTCTTCGCCATTGCCGGCGACGCCGCCGCGGGCGGCCGAGCGCGCCTGATGCTCCAGCGATCCGGACGCACCAGCCCAGAAGAGCTTGCCGTAGTAGGCCGAGTTGATGATGGTCTGGCTATTGCGCCAGTGGGTCGTGCCCGGATAGCCGAAGCTGATCGGTGCCTGCACGGCCCAGCCTGCGGCGGGCTCATGGCAGGCCGAACAGGGCATGGCGTTGTTGCCGGACAGGATCGGGTCGAAAAAGAGCTTCTCGCCGAGCGCGATCTTTTCCGGCGTCATCGGGTTGTCGGCCGGAATCGGCGGCGGGTCGAGTGCTGCGAGACCCTCGGGGCGAGGCTCGTCCTGGGCCGCGGCGGCGCCAGCGGTGAGCCCTGCGACGGCGAGAGCGGCCAGTGTGATGCGTGTCGTCATGGGTGCCTCCCTCAATTGTTTACGTTGCGCCAGTCTTCGATCAGCTCGTAATCGAAGTCGTCCTCGCGCCAGACGTAGGCGTCGATGTCGAAACTGTCGCCGGACAGCGATTCCAGGAATGCCACCAGATCGGCCTTTTCCGACGGCACCAGGCCCAGCGGTTTCAGGCGCGGATCCTTCAGCGGGTCGTCCCCGCCGCCGGCATCGTAGAAATCGACGACCTCTTCGAGCGTCTCGAAGCTGCCGTTGTGCATGTAGGGCGCGGTCCAGCTCAGCTCGCGCAGCGTCGGAGTCAGAAAGCTGCGCCGCGTCTCGTCCTGGTGGTTGCGGATATAGGCGCCCAGGTCCTCGCGCAGATTCATGTAGTTCGGCACGCCCATGAACTTCGCATAGGTGACGAAAGCCGAATGCCGTTCCGGGTCCGACCAGATGTCGGGATTGTTCGGCACGCCGATATTGTGGGGCTGATCGTCGGTGAACCGCGTGCCGGTGTGGCACACCGCGCACTGCGCCGTTCCCTCGAAGATACCCTGACCGCGCTGCGCGGCCGCGCTCATCTCCCCAGTATCATAGGGCGCGTTGCGCGACTGGATGGTCTTCATGAAATCCATCAGCGCGTTTCGGGCGCCGCCATTGCCGGGCTCCGACATGCCGGCGGCAGCGAACATTTCGACGTAGACCGGGTCCTGCTTGAGACGCTCCTGCATGATGCGCATGTCCATGTTCATCAGGTAGGTCTCGGTGATCATCTCCCGGGCGACGTCGTTGAGGTTCGTGCCCAGGCGTCCGTCGTGCATCCAGGCATCGCGGAACCCCACATTGGCCAGGGTCGGCGAATTGCGGAAATGCGCGGCCCCAGTATAGGCATCCGACAACGCCTTGCCGTCCGTGAAGGCCATTTCCGGGCTGTGGCAGCTGGCACAGGCCAGCGACGTATCACCGGACAGGCGGTAATCGTAGAACAGCCTTTTGCCGAGCTCGGCGCGCGCAGCGTCGACCTCGAGCGGTGGTTCAGGCGTGACAGCCTCCTGGGCTGCCTCCTGAGCTGCGGCGGCGCTGCCTATGATCAACGCGCTCGTCAGCAGGATGCTCAACTTCATACGGGTTCCCCCCTCCTGGCTTGCGATGCGGGGCGACCGATCTGACTTGCAGGGCGGGCGCCTCTCTTCATGCTGGGTAAGTCGTCTAGGGACGCACGCCCCGTGCCCCTCGCCCGGCGGCGCGGCGCGCCGGCGGTGCGCGAACGGCTTTGGTGATGCGAGACGATCGTCATGCGGGATCCCCGACTGACATCGTATGCAACTCCAGGCTGGCCCAAACGGACGTCTGGACGCGGTGTGCTTTGGACATGCCTGCCTCCCGGTGGGCGTCCCGCGGCGCGCTCCGTCGTTCCATCTTCAATGGAGGCTCAGGGCCGGCGAATGCGAAACTTCCCCCAAAGGTTAACAGCAGCGCGCCTTCGGGTTGTTTCGCTCTTCACACAGCTTGTGACGGGTTATGACGAAATGTGACGGACGTAGGGGAAAGACCTGTTCCTCAAGGAACTTGCGCCGCCGTCATGTCCAAGGCTGTGCGCACATGTCGCGCAAGAACGGTCGGATCGACCGGCTTGTCGAGCACATCGGCCGCCGGGCCAGGCAATGCAATCCGCTCAGACCTGTACCCGCTACAAAAAATGACGGGGAGGTCAGGACGCAGTTTCCGCACGCGCGTCGCGAACTCCTCTCCGTTCATATCCGGCATGATCATGTCCGAGATCAGCAAGTCGTAGCGGCTGGGGTCCGCACGAAACCGCTCGAATGCCACGGCGGGGGAGGTGAACGCCTCCACCTGATACCCGAGCCGCAAGAGCACCCGGCGGAAGGTGCCGACGACCTCGCCTTCGTCATCCACCAGCATCAGCCGTTCTGTCCCACCTGGTGACGGGGCATCGGGTTCGGCGGCCTCGGTGAGCGGCGCCGACGTGGCCGGCATGACGACCGTGAAGGTACTCCCCCGGTTCACTTCGCTGTCCACGGCGATCTGCCCGCCCAGATCCTCGACCAGACCAAAGACCACCGACAGCCCCAGACCGGAGCCCTTGCCCAACGGTTTGGTTGTGAAAAACGGCTCGAAGAGATGCGCCAAGGTGCCGTCGCTCATGCCCGGGCCATCGTCCGTGATTGTCATCTTCGCCCAACCGTCGGGGTTTTCGCGCGCACCGTCGGGCGGGTCCCCGCGCGAGAGCGTGACGCGGACCACGCCCGGCTTGCCGCCAAGCGCTTCGGCGGCATTGCGGCACAAGTTCATGACGATCTGGTGCAGATGGGTCGGATCGCCCAGAACCCTGAGCCGTTCTTCGGGCTCGGGACACTCGATACGGATCACCGGCGGGATCGAGGCACCGAGCAGCATCACAACCTCGGAAATGATCCCATAGAGATCGACGGATTGCGGTTTGCCGGGCTCGCGCCGCGCGAAGGTCAGAAGCTCCTGCACCAGGCTCTGAGCGCGCCGTGCCGCGATGGCGATCTGTTCGATCTCGCGGGACAGGTCGCTGTCGTCCGGTGCATCCAGCGCCGCAAGGTGGCTCGCGCCCACGATGGTCGTCAGGATGTTGTTGAAGTCATGGGCCACGCCACCGGCAAGCTGACCCACCGCTTCGAGCTTTTGCGCCCGCACCACATGCTCGCGCGCCCGGCGGGCGGCCGAAACATCCTCGCCGATGCCCACGAAATTGCGGATCGTGCCATCGGCCTCCATCAGCGGCAGGATCGTGGTCTCGGCCCAATAGCTCGACCCGTCCTTGCGGTGATTGCGAAACACGCCCTGCCAGCTCTTGCCGCGGGCGAGCTTGTCACGCATGTCGCGGTACTCGCCCTCTGCCGTGTCGCCCGATTGCAGGAACGCCGGGGTCTGGCCCAGAATTTCGCCGCGCGACCAGCCGGTCAGTTCTTCGAACTTCGCATTCACATACTGGATGCGCGCCGCGGTGTCGGTCAGGATGATGGTCGCCGGGCTCTGCTCCACGATGGTGGCCAGACGCTCCTGCGCCTGTTCCAGTTTGCGCCGTTCGGCAAGCTCCCGGGCCAGATCGCGCACCGCGCCGCGCAAGTCGCGCACCAGCATGAGCATCAGCCACCCAAGGACACCGGCGGCGAGCACAAGGGCCGCGATCGACATGAAGCCGATCCAGATCAGCGTGTTGCCCTGTCCCACCGCGGCAAAGATCCGCTGTGTGCTCTGGCTTTGCACGGCTCGCCAGATCTCCTCGAGATCCGCCAACGCCATGATCGCCGCGGTGTCGTCGACGCGCACAAGCTGATCGGTCTGCGCCGGATTCCAGCCCTCCTGCGCCGCCTGCACCGCAATCGGCAGCATGGCCTCATAGGTCGCCAGCGTCGACGCGATCGCATCCAGTGCACGCGCTTCGTCCGGTGACAGCGGCAGGGAATAGAACTCCGCGATCACCGCCTCGGAAAACAAGAGCTGATCCTCGGTCTCCTGCAGGTACAGGTCGTCCTGACGGAGCACGTAGTTCTTGAAATGGTGGATGATCCCGCCATAGCCGAGATAGCCGCGTATTTCGCTGATCAGCGCGCCTTTGCGTTCGGCCACTCCTTCATATTCCGCCCAACTCGCTTCAATCTCGCGAAACTGGGAGCGCGTGAGCACACCCAGTGTGGCGCCGAGGACAACGGTGACCAGGATGAGCGCTGCCGCGGCGGACACGATCAGCCATAGTCGCGTCGCGGACAGGTGGTTCTGGTCCTTCTGCATGATCCGACCATCCCCTTGGTTGCTGCGCAGCACAAGCCCGGCTAGGTCGGTGCGACGGCGAAGGAAACGGAACGGGCCGATGAAAGATCACATACTGGTCGTTGATGACGATAGCCAAGTGACATCCTTCCTTCAGCGCTTTTTCAAGAAACACGGGTACAACTCCACCGGGGTCGGCTCAGCTGCGGGCATGTTCGAGGTCCTGAAGCACGACGATGTGGATCTGGTGGTGCTCGATCTGATCCTGCCGGACGAGGACGGACTGGAGGCAGCGCGCAGGTTGCAGCAGACCAGCGACGTGCCGATCATTATGCTCTCTGCGCGCGATGAGCTGCATGACCGGATCGTCGGGCTGGAGCTCGGTGCCGACGACTATGTCACCAAACCCTACGAGCCGCGGGAGCTTCTGGCGCGCGTGCGCTCGGTCCTCCGCCGACGCCGCAAGCAACATAGCGACGCGCCGTCTTCTCGAACGGGAACCGGGCTGGTTCAGATCGGTGGTGTGTCGCTCGACTTCGTCGCCTTCGTCGCGCGGCGCATGAGCGATGGCATGGATCTCGGGCTGACCAGCACGGAGTTCACGCTCCTGCGTGCCTTGACCGAGGCCGGCGGGGACATCCTCACGCGCGACGCCATTCTGAACACTGTCTATGGCAACTCGGTACAGATCACCGACCGCGCGATCGACGCCCATATCGTCCGACTGCGACGCAAGCTCGCGGTCGTGGACAACGACTCCGACCTGATCGTGACGGTTCATGGCAAAGGTTATCGGCTCGCCGCGCGTCCCAAGGATATCTAGGGCAGACGCATGGACCTCAGGATCGAACCTCCGTTTGCGAATGGCGTCCCGGCTCTCAGCTTGCTTGCGTGACACGTGTCAAGGGGCGCGCAGTTGGACCGCTCGGGCTTTGGCAATAGGCTGAGCACGTGACCCAGAGCGCGCTACCCAGACCCTCGGAGCCACTGGTGCCAGTCCTGGCACTTGCCGCTTTGCTGTTGAGAGCCGATCACGCCCTGAACTCGAGCAGGCCATGGCCCGCATTCTGATCCTGTCGAGCTGGGTTGCGAGGGGCCATGTCGGGCTCTCGGCGGCGGTCCCCGTTCTGAACGCGCTTGGCCACAGCGTCACGCAACTGCCGACAATCCTGTTGTCGAACCACCCGGGTTGGCCACATGTGGCAGGCGAAGTGGTGCCGCCTGAGATGCTCCGGACGATGATCGATGCGCTCACAGCAAATGGCTGGCTCGATGGTCATGATGCGGTGCTTACGGGGTATCTGCCGACCGTGGCGCATGTGACGCTGGCGGCGGAGCTCGTGACGCGCCTGCGCGGCACGACACCTGTGCCGCGGATCGTGGTCGATCCGATTATCGGCGACGCGCCGGGCGGACTCTATCTGCCAGAGGCAGTCGCCGAGGCATTGCGGGCCGAGCTTTGCCCCCTCGCCGACCTGCTGACCCCCAACCGGTTCGAACTTGGCTGGCTGACAGGCCGGTCCGTCGAGACATTGACAGACACCGATACGGCGGCCGAAGCACTCAGGGCGCAGTGTTGCGGCGATGCGGTCCTGGCGACTTCGGCGCCTCTGGGTCCGGATCGCACCGGCGTTCTGGCACGTGACGCTGCCGGAACTCGGGTCTTTTCAACGACGCGGTTAGACGGCGTGCCACATGGCGTGGGCGACGTCTTTTCGGCATTGATGACGGCGGGGCTGCCGACGGCCACGGCACTTGGGCATTTGCAGGCTCTTGTCGCAGAAAGCCTCGGGGCGGACCACCTGCGCATCGTTGAGGCGGCCGGGCAATGGACAACCGCCAGCCCGCTCCATCCAACGCGCTATCCCGGGAAAGGATGACCCATGGCATTCGATTTCATTCTGATGCTGACAGCCGAGGACCGGACCGTTCCGGACGCGCGCGCCCGGCTGGACGAAGCGCTCGAAGGCGGCGTGCGCCATATCGGGTTCAAGGATGTCGGGCTGCCGGTGTCCGATCTGCAGGGGCTCGCGGATGCGATCCGCGCGGCGGGCGGCCGCTCCTATCTCGAAGTGGTCAGCCTCGACGAGGACAGCGAGCTTGCCTCGGCCCGCGCCGCCGTCGGGCTGGATGTGGATTGCCTGTTGGGCGGCACGCGCGCGGCGGCGGTGACCGAGATCACACGCCACCACCCGATCCGATACTATCCGTTCCCGGGCCACATCACCGGCCATCCAAGCGTGCTGGACGGCACGGAAGCCGAAATCACCGCCTCGGCCAAGCAACTTGCCGAGCTTGAGCATGTGCACGGGCTGGATCTTCTGGCCTACCGGTTCCGCGGCGATGTGCCCGCCCTGACGCGGGCCGTCTGCGCCGCCGTCGGCAAGCCGGTCATCGTTGCCGGCAGCATCGACCGCGAAGACCGTGTCACCGCGGTTGCGCGGGCCGGCGCCTCGGGTTTCACCGTCGGGACGGCCGCGCTGGCCGGTGTCTTTCCGGCGCGCTCCTCGGGGTTTGCCGACCAGGTGCGCGCGATCCTGGAAATCACCGCCAGGGCCCGGGCCTTGGCCACCGCGCCCCGACGGCTTGCCATCGTCGCCCACGACACCCGCAAGGCGCTGCTGCGGGCCTGGGTGCTGCGCCATGTCTCGGCGCTGGCAGGACACCGGCTGATCTGTACCGGCGGCACCGGAAAAATGATCAATGAGATCGCACCGGATTTGAGCGTTCAGAGGCTCCAGCGCGGCGGGCGCGGCGGCGACCAGCAGCTCGGCGCGCTGATCGCGACCGGGGATCTTGACGGGGTCGTTTTCTTTGCCGACCCGACCATGCCCCATGGCGGCGATGTCGACCTTCAGGCGCTCACGCGGCTCGCAATCCTCCACGACACGCCTCTTGCCCTCAGCGTGGCCGCCGCTGACATGCTGGCCGCGAGCCTTCCCGGACCCGCGGCGGAGTAGTCACCGCGCAGGCAGGGCGAGGATCGGGCACGACCCTGGCTCCGGTGCGCAACCCGACATCTTCTAGAAGGTGAACTTTACCCCCGCGTACGGCCCGCTCAGATCGAGCGTGTCGATGGGACCGAAATCATCCATGTCCCAGTAGAGGTACCGGTAGCCGAGCGAGAAATCGACTTGGCGGTACCGGTAATTCGCCGCGAGAACTGCCTGACCGGTAAAGTGGCTGTCGCCCCCCCCGACATCGGCATAGTATCCGAGCGACCAGTCATCGGAGAGTTGCGTTTGCCCGCGCAGTCCGACGATCGCATCCCACGCCGATTCCTTTCCCGAAAAAGTCGTACCCCCGAACCCGAGTCCAAGGCTGAGGTTCAGGCTGGTATCCTGCCAGATGTAGCGCGCACCCGCCAAGGCACTGAGCTGGGTTCGGTCGTTTTCGTAGACGCGATAAGCAGCACCGAAGGTGGTGATGAAACTCTCAAGACCCACACCGGTACTCAGGCCGGTCACACCACCCCCCGCATTCGGCACCAGCACATTCTGGTTGCTTTGTGCATCGAGGTAGATGAAGTCGCTGAAGAGCGTCCAGGGACCGCGGTTTGCCGACAAGGTTGCCATCCCGGCGAGATCCAGGTTTTCGATGATCGTAGCAAAGCTGATGTCGATATCTTCGCCGCTAAGCGTCTCTCCGCCGATCGACGCGCCCCACAGGTAAATCTCGGCCCCGAAGGTCCATGGCCCACTGGCGCTGTCCTGCGCCCCGGCTTCGCCGGCAGTTGCGACGGCCAGCGCCATGCAGGCGGCTGGCAGCACGCCCTTTCCCAAGCCAAAATGCATCCCTGGTTCCCTCGCTGGCTCTATTCATCGGCTCACGTTTTCGTCAACTTGCTCAAACGGGCCCGTATCGTCCAGCCAATTCGCACAGGAGTTCAGGATCTTGGCTGAGGAGACGCTCTTGGTTGCACCAAGGGCATCATCGCAGAGCGACGGGCACGATCCGCAACAGAAGACGCCGATCGGCCCGGAGCGCACAAGCTTTGCTCAGGCAAGTCCCTGCAGCCGGTCGAGGATTTGCTGCAGGATCGGACCGACGACGTTCGCGATCGCGCCGTTGCTCAACAGTCCGTCGGCAGCGTCGCGCAACGCCGGAAGCGCGCCAGCGACTGTCGATTGCAACGCGGCCTTTCCATCCGCCGGCAGGTCTTCTGCGCTGAACGCGACGGCGTTGAAGGTTTCGAGTGCTGCGGTCAGGGCCGGCAGGGCTTGCTCGGCCGTCGCAACATCGGTGATGGATGCAAGCGTTGTTTGCAAACCCGCCATTTCCGTCTGCAGCTGCGCACCGACATCGGTGCCGTCCACGACCAGCGGGGCCGACCCCGTATCGGTGACCTGCGTCGCGTCATTGCCTTCGAACAGACCCAGAAGCCACCCGAGCAGCCCAAGCACGACAAGGCCAACGAGCGCTGTCTGCCACCAGGGCCGGCCGGGCTTGACCGGCACTCTGGCCGGGCGCGGCGGTGGCGGCGGCTCTCCGGTCGAAGTCTCCGTCACGGACGCCGGGGCGGTTGCAAGCTGTTCATCCAGGGCCTCCAGAAATCCGGCTCCCCGAAAGCTCTCGGCAAAGTCGATGGGAAGCGCTTTGGCGATATCTCCGGCTTCGCCCTGGAGCATGGACAGCACGCCGCCGGCATCGAGCCCGTCTCGCTGGGACGCCTTTCCCAAGGCCCCCATGACCAGTGACCCCGCAAGCCCGGTGAGCGCTGATGCGGCGCCGGACGGCACGCCGGAGACCCTCTGCACCTCGGATGTGAAAGCGGCCAAGGGCGCATCGCCAAGAACCGGGGACAGGGCTTCGCGGCCATGGTCGGCGACGGTGTCCGCATTCTGCCCGAACTGCTCGCTCAGAGCGTCTGGCATCGACGGGTCCTGAGCGGCAAGCACCTGGGCGAAGGACTCTTTGCGACCCGTGGTCTTGGCGGCGCCGAGCAGAGCGGCGAGCAAGCCCGGAACCGCTCCGTTCAACGCCTTTTCGACCAAAGTGTTCTGCGTTCCCAACTTGGTCGCGATCTGGTCAACCATGTCGGGTGTCACACGGCTAGAGATCATGGACAGGATCGACATGGCTTCGGCTCCTTGCGTGGTTGGAGATTGTGCTTGGACTTGGTCGCGGTCCACCCCGTCCCGATAGGCCGGGAACTGTACGGCGTCAGCGGGGCAGAGGCCCCCACCGGTCCCGTGCTGAAACCCCGCGCCAAGCGCGGATGAGGGCCGGGACTGGCTGTGCGCTCCAAGTTTCCTCCGGACGTCGCGTAGAGTCTTGCGGCGGACGCGGACGCGGGCGCGCAAGCTTCGGGCACGTCGGAATTGCAATTGCAATGATCCAACCTCGCCTCGGTTGCTCGGTCGCGCTGCGGTTGAAATTGACTCGTAATCCAAACGCTGACTGCGTGCGTCACCGAAAGGCGAGCCTGACCACGTGGAGTATGCCAATCGTCGATAGTCAAAGTTCGAATTCCAGACACGCGATCCAAGCTCTTTCAATCACTTGGACTTGAGAAACCTGTTAAAGTTAACACATTTTCAACCAATTAGCGATGCTCTTTTAGCCCGATTTCTTTTCCAGGTCGAAAAATTACTCCAAGTCCGAATTGAACTCTGCATGGGTTTCTCGCATTGCGGCGAGTGCTTTCCACCACGGCTCCTTTCGGCAGTCTCGTTGCACGCAACGCTCGCGCGACTTTCGCCTGGCCCAAGCCCTCAACGGGAACACGCGGTATTTCCGGAGCGGTGAAACGCTCCTGAAAGAGGCGACTTGCAGGCGGTACTGACATGCCCGGACCGCGTCGGGCGCTGCGACCGGTATTGCGCCCTGAGGCGGCTCAATCGCGCAGGCTTCCCGACACGGGTCGCAGTTTGTTGCCACGTTAAAGAGGCTGCTCAAGGCGCTGAGGCCTGGGCCAACACGGCGCTTTGCGCCGACGGAAAAGGTCTCCCCGCCTGCCGATCCGATACTGGGGCCCATCACGATCCCAGAACGCGCGCAGACGGGGAGGTGGCTGCGGCAGGGCGCCTGCCGCAGCACTGGCGTCAGGCAGCCGGTTCAGGCTGCCAAACGAGTTGCGCGAGACGTTCGGCCTGCTGGAGGAACTCTTCCATACCGTTGCCTTCGCACAGCAATGTCGCGTGGCCCCGCGCCTCGTCGGGTCGGCCTGCGCGGTAGGCTGTGTATGTGGCCATCATCAGCCGTTCATGCGGGGTCAGGATCCGCACACAGGCCGCACAGAAGGGGTTCGAAAACCGAAAGATCGAGCGGCGCGAGACACGCAAGCCCTGAACCATGTCCAGAACGCCGGCTGCGATGGCAGGTCCCGCCCCGTCGGGAAGCTCGACCGTTGCAGTGCGGTGCGCCTGAAGCCAGCCATGGCTCGCCGGCAACGCGAAGCTCTGGAAAAAGCAACGCGCGATCTGAAGGATGGCGGTGTCCTGCGGGCTCAGGCCGATGTCCGACAAGCGCCGCTCTCCCATTCTCAGGACGTGATCGCCACCAGGCCCGACCTGTCTACACATCGCGCAGTGTCCGTTTCTGTGTCAGCCGCGGTCCAGCCTGGTCGTGGAACCGGAGCGGCAGTATCCGGGTCCGCCACTGCGGCGTCGATGTCGCCGCCAGAAGGACTAACAGGATAGCCAAGCAGCCCGGTCCGGCACTCATCATCAAAAACTCTGCCTGCATCGCCCACCTCTCGTTTCCGGGACGGCTGCGGCCAGACGCGTGACTGGGAGGTCTCTCCGGTCCGCCAACCGCCCCGAAAGGCTGAAAACTATGGACCGGGCTCGCGACGCTCTGAGGCGTCTCGCTGGGGACAGGTATTTCCTACTCTTTCTGTCGGGAAAAAGAAAGTGCGAAAACGCCGCAGTCTCAGGCGACCTTGCCCACGCTGTGGGGCAATACGAACACCGCGCCATCGGCCGGGGCCGCGTTGACACGCAACGGACAGCCATAGGCCTCGCCCAGCACAGCATCGGTCAAAACCTCGGGTACCGGCCCTGCGGCGAGTACCTGGCCCTGAGCCATCATCACGGCCTTGTCGGCGCCTATCGCCGTGAGGTTCAGATCGTGCATCACTGCAACCACGCCACCGCCGCGCCTTGCATAGTCGCGAACGAGCGCCATCACCCCCAGTTGGTGGCCGATATCGAGGCTCGCGACCGGCTCGTCGAGCAGCAGCCATCGTGGACCGTCCGGTCCCAGCGGCTCCCATACCTGAACCAGAACGCGGGCGAGTTGGGCGCGCTGCTGCTCGCCGCCGGAGAGTTCCTGAAAGAACCGGTTCTCGTAGCCGGCCAGATCCACCGCCGACAGCGCCCGCGCCGCAAGGGTCGGGTCTGCCGCCGAAAGCCCCGACATCTGTCCCATGCGCACGACCTCGACAACGGAGAAGGGAAAGGCCAGGGGAGTGGATTGCGGCAGCACGGCGCGCAGCGCAGCCATTTCCCAGCCTCGCAGGGCCGCAGTGTCCCGACCGTTGAGCCAGACCCGGCCGTCATGGGGCAGCTCGCCGGTGAGCGCGCGCATCAGGGTCGTCTTTCCCGACCCGTTCGGCCCGACAATCGCGGTCACCTCGCCCGGATCGGCAGAGAAATCGACCGCGTGCAACACCTCTGCGGCACCAAGCCGGACACGCAATCCTTCGGCACGCAGGCTCACAGATCAATCATCCCGCGTCGGCGCAGCAGGATCCACAGGAACACCGGTGCACCGAGGATCGCGGTGACGATCCCGATCGGCAACTCCGCCGGCGCGATCACGGTGCGGCTGATCACGTCGGCCAGCACCAGCAGGCTGGCGCCGAGCAGGGCGGCATTCGGCAACAGCATCCGATGATCCGGGCCGGTCGCAAGGCGCAGCAGATGGGGCACCACGATCCCGACGAACCCGATCCCGCCGGACACGGCGACAGCAGCCCCGGTGGCTGCGGCAACGCTGAGGATCGCGGCATTCTTCACCGTCTGTACCGGTATGCCCATATGGTGGGCGGCGGCCTCGCCAAGGGCGAGACCGTTCAGCCCGCGGGCCAGGAACGGGGCCGCCAGCAACGCCGCGACGATGATCGGGCCTGCGGCGGCGACCTTGGCCCAAGTGGCACCCGCCAGCGAGCCGAGCCCCCAGAAGGTCAGGTCACGCAACTGCGCATCGTCCGCGATATAGACCAGCACGCCCGACGCGGCGCCCGCCAGTGCGCCGAGCGCAATGCCAGCCAAAAGCATGGTCGCCACCGAGGTGCGTCCGCGCCGGGTGGACACGCGATACAGGATCATGGTCGACGCCCAGCCCCCGATGAAGGCCGCGAACGGAACAGTATAGATCCCGGTGAAAGCCAGCCATGACACGCCCGCGCCCAGCACGATTGCGGTGATCGCCCCCAGGCCCGCGCCGGCGCTGACACCTACAAGCGCCGGATCGGCCAGCGGGTTGCGAAAGAGCCCCTGCATCACCGCACCCGACACGGCGAGCGACGCGCCGACAAGCGCCCCGAGCACGAGCCGGGGGAGACGAATGTCATACAGGACCACCCGTTCGACTCCCGAAAGCTCCGCCCCCGTCATGCCTGCAAAGAGCGCGCCCAGTGACACGCCCGTCGCGCCACTCGCAAGACTGGCCGTCGCTGCAAGAGCCAGGAGCGCCCACAGGGCCAGATGCATACGCCGTGCCCGCGACAGCCGGTCGGCGACCGGCGGCGCGGCAGGAGCCTCGGCCAGAGCCACCACAGCTTACCCTCCGTAGAGTCGGTCGGACAGGTCTGCCACGGCGTCCGCGGTCCGCGGCCCGAACCCGAGCAGATAGAGCCCCCCCATTTGAACCAGCGCTCCCGATTTGGCCGCCGGTGTCGCGGCGATGGCCGGCATCGCGAGCAGATCTGCGGCGTATTGCGTCGCATCACCGCCACGGTCCATCATGAGGATCACATCCGGCGCAGCGACCAAAATCGCCTCGTCGGTCAGGGGCTTGTAGCCTTCGAATTCGGTCAGTGCATTCCTGGCGCCAGCCAGGGCGATCACGGCGTCCGCCGCCGTGTCCCGGCCAGACGCCAGAACCCGCCCGCCTTGTACCGCCAGGATGAAAAGAACCGACTTCCGTTTCTCTCCAGCGGTGGAGTCGGTCCGTTCGGTCACCGCTTCGAGGTCGGCCATGACCCGTTTGATCAACGCCTCGGCTTCGGCTTCACGGCCAAGCGCCGTCCCGATGACGGAAATCTTTTCGGCGATTGCCGCGCCATCATAGCCTTCGGGCACGGTGACCAGCGGAATATCCGCCGAGCGCAGTACCGCCAGCGTCTCGGGCGGGCCGGCGCCTTCGACTGCAAGAATGAGGTCCGGCGCCACCGACATTACGCCCTCGGCCGAGAGCGCGCGCATGTAGCCGACATCGGGCAGGTTCTCGACCTCGGGCGGAAAGCTCGACGTCGTGTCGCGCGCCACCACCAGATCTCCGGCACCCAAGGCATAGACAATCTCCGTGACCGCACCGCCGATGGCGAGCACGCGTTCGGCGGCGCCTGCAGGCAGGGCGGTGCCTAGGGCGGCAACAAACACCGCGCCGCGAAGGATCGCGCGCATCAGGCCGCCCCCGCCGTGTCGAGCCCCGGAAGCTCCGCGACGATTGCCTGCCATGCCGGCCGGCTGTCGCGGCCTTCCTTGCCGACGCCGAACGTCTGAAAGATGAGCATGCCGTCCGCGTCGAAGGCTTCCACCGAGACCGCATTTCCGCGGTTGGTCGGCTTGTCGACGGCCCAGACCTCGGCGACGCGGTCGAGGCGCAGGTGCAGGTTGAACCCGTCATCGAGCACGTTCTGCCACGGCCCCATGGGCGTCAGCGTCCCGATCGGCCCGGTCTGGATCTGGATGCAGCCGCGGTTGCCGACAAAGAGCATGATCTCGATGCCCGCGCGTTGCACGGCGTGCAGCATCGCATCGACGGCTCCGGTCGCGAGCGGTCGCACGAAAGGTGCACCTGCTATCCTGTAGGCGCCGAGGCGGTTCATCTTGAGCTTCGACGTCAGCCGCAGGAACTGGTGCGTGTCCGTCAACCGCGCCCATTTCTGGCGCAGGATGTCGAGCTTGTCGGGATTGACCTTTGCACCGTCGACGGGTGCGCGTGCTGCGGTCTGCAAGGCCGGATCACCCGTGCGTGCCAGCGACGTAACCGTATCCGCCCAGCTTTCGTGACGGCTATGGGGGCGCAGAAAAACCTTGTGGACCGCGTCCCCGGCCGCATCAAAGATCTGCAGACTGCGTATCGGGCCCTTGTCGGTCTGTTTTTCCACTGCGAACCCATGCACCCAGTGCCGCGGAAAGATCCGCAGATCGATCTGAGGCGCCAGCACCATCGCGGCATGCTCGCCCGGGTGATAGTCGCGGTAGGGACCATCCACCTCGATCACACAATGCTCGTTGCGCGTGAGCCCCATCACCGTTCCGAACGCCTCCACCGCGCCCATCACCCGGTCGGGATGGGGGTCGATCGCGAAAACTCCATGGCCGAGATGCGCCGAGATGAGCTGAGCCTCCGAGATACCGAGCTGGGCCGCGATATCGCGCTCGCGCAGTTTCGGTGCCTCTGCACGTGCCGATCGGATGTTTTCTGGGGACAGGGTCACGCTCTGTGCCATGGACGGGCTCCCGCTGAGGTCCTTGGCTCGCCCGAGAAACAGGTGCCCGCGGCTAGCTATTCTTGACGAAGATAGTAGGGTATTATCCTGCGGGCAAGCGACAGCCTTGCGGCGAGACCGGCGTAAGGCTCGCCCTGCCCGGTTTTAAAGCATCTCGCGGGCGCCTGCCTTCGAGCTCAGCGGCGAAGGACGACAAAAATGAAGCGTGCGCTTTTGAGTTTCGTGGCCATGGCTGCGGTCGCCCCGGCCAGCGCGGCCGACTACATGCTGCGGGTCACGGACACAGGTCAGCGGGAGTACTATTGCACCGTGACAGTCGCGCTCGACAATGTGAGTTCGGCGCCCGTGACCGAGATCAGCGGGTTTTTCTTTACCTTTGCGGATGACGCCCAGGTGGGCCGCAGCAAGGGCTCCTGGTTTTTGAACGTGGCGCCCGGCGACACGGCCGAAGCGGTTTTCGAGACCCCGAACGCCCCCTGCGCCGAGATCGACCGTTATGACTTCGTCATCGGGGCCTGCCGGATCGGACAGGGTTTTGATCCAAAGTCCGTCTGCGCGGAGCGAATCGGCGTGGAACGACCGATCTCGCGCGTCATGGCTCTCGGCGAGGGCTGATCCAACGCGCAGGTCCGCTCGGGAGTTTTCAGCAGACCGTGCGGAACCGCTCTACAATCGCGTCGAGCACTTCGTTCGGATCGCGGCGCCACCAATCGGCCGCCGAGAAGATCTCCACCTCGCAGGGACCGCGGTAGCCCGCCGCCTCGACGGCGGTCCGGATGGCGCGCAGATCGGCCACCCCATCCCCCATCATACCGCGGTCGAGCAGCATGTCGGACGTGTCCTCCAGCCAATCGCACAAATGGTAGCCCAGGATGCGCTCCGGCCCCGCCGCGCACAGGCTCTCGGCAAGAGTCGTATCCCACCAGACATGATAGACGTCGACCGCGATGCCGACATTTGGCGCGCCCACCCGCTCACACACGGCCACCGCGTCGCGCACGGTCATCAGGCAGGTGCGGTTGCCGCCGAACATCGGGTTGAGCGGCTCCAGCGCCAAGCTTACCCCACGGTTGGCCGCGTAGGGTGCAAGCGTGGCGACCCGCTCGGCAAGGATCTTCTGGGTCTCGATCACGCCCTTGGTCCCGGGCTCAGTCCCGCCCGTGACGATGGTCAACACCGGCGCGCCGAGGTCTGCGGCCATGTCGATGGCCTGCTGTGCGGCATCGACGACGGCAGCAGGCGCTTGGGAGCCCACCAGATAGGGTGTCCGGCAGAGCCCCTCGACCCGCATCCCCGCCGCCCGCACACGATCGCCAATCTCCGCCGCCCGATCCCCGATCTCGCGCCGCCAAAACACGATCCCGCCCAGCCCGCGCTCGGCACAGGCGTCGATCACCCGCTCCACCGGCCATTTCGCGCCATGGCCGTCCAGATTGTGCCCCAGAGTTGCCGTGTTGAGCGCGAGCGCCGACAAGTCGTTCGAAAAGTTCCGCATCAGACGCCGTAGAGCGCCAGCAGGCGCGCCATCCGGTCGCTCGCAAGATCGGGATCGCGCAGCAGGCCGTTCTCGTCCGCCAGTTTGAAGATATCGACAAAATCCGGCAGTGGCCTTTGAGCCTGAGCACCGCCGAGCATGATGAAATGGTCCTGGAACCCGTTCAGCCAAGCCAGAAAGACTACCCCGGTTTTATAGTGCTGCGTTGGTGTCCGAAAGATGCGCCGCGCGAGCGGCACGGTCGGGTCGAGCGTGGCACGGAAGCCGGCGACATCCCCTGCCCCGAGCTGTCCCAAAGCCTTTGCCGCCGCCGGAGCCAACGGATCGAATATGCCAAGCAGCGCATGGGAAAATCCCACCTCATCGCCGGCAATCAGCTCGGGATAGTTGAAGTCGTCGCCGGTATACATCTTCACTCCCGGCGGCAGACGCCGACGAAGGGCGATCTCCTTGTCCTTGTCGAGCAGCGAAATCTTGATCCCGTCGACCTTGGCCGCGTTCTCACCGATGATCGCAATGACGGTTTCCAGTGCCTCGTCGAAACTCTCCGAGCCCCAATAGCCCGCAAGTGCGGGGTCGAACATCTCGCCCAGCCAATGCAGGATCACGGGCTCGTCGCAGGCCGTCAGCACATCGCGATAGACGCTTCGGTACTCCTCCGGTTTCGTCGCGACGCGGGCCAGCGCCCGACTGGCCATGAGGATGATCCGGCCTCCCACGGCTTGGATCGCTTCGGCCTGCTCGAGATAGGCGCGCCGCACGTCGTCGAGGCCGCGTGCGTCGACCGGATCCAGCTGATCCGTCCCGCAACCATTGAAGACCAACGCGTCGGGCAGCTCGGCCCGCGTACGTGTGATCAGCTCCAGCGCACCGGGCCAGTCGAGTCCCATGCCGCGCTGCGCCGTGTCCATCGCTTCGGCGATCCCCAGCCCCAACCCGGCGAGGTGACGGCGAAACTCCATCGTGGCGTCCCAATCCACCGCCGCCGGCCCGGAAGGATCCCGATCGGTGAACGGATCCGCCACGACATGGGCAGCAGAAAAGACGGTGCGCACCGGGTTGGCACCGAGCGGCTCTGCAACGACCGGCTCCCCGGTGAGGTGGTAAGGCTGCAGACGGCCCGTGGCATCGGGGAACATCAGGGTCATGGTACGGCCTCTAGAAGCGGGGGATCAGCAGGCCGCCATCGGCGCTGATCACCTGTCCGGTGGTGTAGGGCAACTTCCCCGTCGCGAGGGCTGCGATGATGGCCCCGATCTCTTCGGGCCGACCGACGCGCGGCAGCACCGTCAGCCCGGCTTCGGCCCGCGCGGCGTATTCATCGATCACCGGCGCCGTCATATCGGTTGCGATCAGGCCCGGTTGAACATCGTAAACAACGATCCCCTCGGCCCCAAGCCGCACAGCCCAGGTCTTGGAAACCATCGAGGCCGCCGCTTTGGAGGCACAGTACTCCGCCCGCGGCACCGCTACGGCCGTCGCGTTCGAGGAGGTGACATTGATGACTGAGTGGGTGTTCACAGGGTTCCGTGAGCGCGCCAAAAGCCGCTTCGCAAAGCTCTGGGTCAGAAAGAACTGCGCCTTGGCATTGACCGAAAGGCAGCGATCCCAGCTTTCCTCTCGCACGTCCAAAGGATCTCCACGGTGCTGCACACCGACACCGGCATTGTTCACCAGCGTCGTCAGCGGGCCCAGTGCGGACTCGACAGCCGCCAGAGCCGCGTCATGTGCCGCCAGATCGGCAACGTCAAAGGGTGCGGCAACCGCCTTCGCGCCGGCGCCCTGCGCTGCCTCCACCGCCGCGCTCAGCTCGTCATCTTGGACAAGGCCATTGAGAGCGACGGAAAAACCGTTCTGCGCCAGTGCAAGCGCCGTGGCCCGTCCGATGCCCCGGCCGGCGCCCGTGACCAGCGCAACGGGCCCGCCGGTCATGTCCCGCGATCCTGCGCGACCTGCGCCCGTTGCCCGCGAAGGCGCAGCATCATAGGCGCGGCGCGCAACGCTCCCTGTCCAAGCGACGGGGAGCATGCTCGGTCAGGTGCCAAGGCAGCGGTGCGTGACATCGTGCATTCCGTTTGTAACTACTTGGTTACTTTATCGGGGGATGGCCTGTGGGGTCAATCCCTCGAGCGCGAAAAACGCCTTGTTGCGGCGTTGGGCCGGGAGCTACATGACGACACGGCTCCTAAAGGTGGACCCAATGCACTTCGGCAGCTCGAAAAGGATCGAACTCCTAGTATCGCCGCGTGCGGCCTTCGGGATCGACCGCGGCCCCATCGGAGATGGCCTTCGCGAAACCGCCCGGGAATCTTCGGATGCCAAAGCCCAGCCAGTCTCAGACACCCGCGGCAACAGGGCCATTCTGGCATGAGCCGTCAGCTCCAACCCGGCAGGTACACCGCATCAGACTTGCGTCCCGGTGACTGGATCGCGTGCGGCACCGCACGGATTACGACCCGGGAAATCGCAGAATTCGCCGAGATCAGCGGCGACCGGTTCGAGATCCACATGAGCGACACCGCGGCCAGAGCCCGAGGCTATCCCGGTCAGGTCGCTCATGGTCTGCTCGTCATGGCGCGGGTCGAAGGGCTCGTGCAGGGCGCGGCGGCACGGGTCGCGGTCCCGGACGGGTGCCGCCGGGACTGGCGCTTTCGCCAACCGATCCTTGCTGGTGACAGGATCAAGGTTAGCTGCGTTCTGTCCGAGACAGCCCTGCCCGCCTCCGGAGACCCGGCGGAGCTGCGCCTGATGGTCGAGACCCGCAACCAGCACGGGGTCCTCGTCCTGACCGGCGAAACCCGTCTCGCTATCGGCCTTTAGCGGGCGCCGTTACCGGATCAGGATCGCCCGGAAATCATTCACGTTCGTCCCCGTCGGCCCCGGCACAAAGAGATCCTGCACGGCGTCAAAGGCCCCCCACGCATCGTGGCGCGCCAAAAGCGCCGAGGGGTCGAGACCTTGCGCCCGCAGGCGCTCTGGCGTCGCGCCATCGGCAAAAGCGCCGGCATTGTCCTCGGACCCGTCGATGCCATCGGTATCGGCGAATAGCGCCGACACACCGCCCTGCCCGCCGAGCGCGATGGAAAAAGACAAAAGCGACTCTGTGTTGCGCCCGCCGCGGCCACCGGAACCTGTGATCGTCACGGTCGTCTCACCGCCGGAGAGCAAGACCACCGGCGGCAGGAAAGGCCGGTGACGCGTCGCCGTCTCGCGAACCATTGCAGCCAGAACCTTGCCAACCTCGCGTGCCTCGCCCTCGATCGCATCGGACAGGATGACGGCCCGGACTCCTTCCGCCTGTGCCATTGCCGCGGCGGCCTCGAGCGAGTGCGCCGCGGACGCGATGACCCGCGTCTCGGTCCGCGCGACGCTCGGGTCAGTCGGATCGGGGGCATCCTCGGGCGCACTGTGCAGAACCTCATGCACCCGTTCGGGCAGCGTGATCCCGTACGCCCCCAGGGCATGCAGCGCCTCGGCACGCCCGGTCTTGTCGGGAACGGTGGGGCCGGAGGCCACCTGCGCGGGATCGTCGCCGGGGACATCCGAAACGATCAGGCTGACCACCCGCGCCGGATGCGCCGCCGCGGCAAGCCGCCCCCCCTTGATCCGGCTGAGCTGCTTGCGGATCGCATTCATCGCCGAGATCGGGGCGCCCGAGGCCAGCAAGGCTTCATTGAGAGCCGCTTCGTCCTCCAGCGTCAGACCTTCTGGCGGCGCGGGCAGCAGGGCGGAGCCGCCACCGCAGATCAGGGCGACGACCAGATCGTCCGGCCCGAGCCCCGCGACCGCGTCGAACAGCGCCGCACTCGCCTCCATGCCAGCTTCGTCCGGCACCGGGTGGGCGGCCTCGAGCACGCGGATATGCTCGCAGGGCGCAGCATAACCATAGCGCGTGACGACGACCCCCTCGACCGGGGCGTTCCAAAGCGCTTCGAAGGCCGCGGCCATCTGTGCCGAACCCTTTCCGGCGCCGACCACGACGGTGCGACCGCGCGGCGGGTCCGGCAAATGCGGAGCGAGCGCTTGCATCGGATCGGCGGCCTCGACCGCAGCCTCGAAAAGCCGCGCAAGAAACGCACGGTCGGCCGGTTTGATCATATCTGGAAATCGAGCACCAAGACCCCCTCTGGTCCGCCGTCGAGCGCATCTACGAGCCGCGCACCGATCTGTTGGTGGACGGTATCGGCAAGGTAGACGTCGCGCACAACTTTGTCGCGGAAATCAAACCAGAAAAGATCGCGAAATCCACGCACCATCTCGTCCTCCACACTGACATTGGGACGCACCTGAAAGTCGACGATGCCGTCAATATGGTCGTTGAGGGCCTCAAGCTCGCCCATCAGCCCGGATTTGATCGCGTCGGATGTGTCGGGTTTGTAGCGCAGCGCAACGAGATGTCGGATCATGCTGGGGTCTCTCCTGTTCAAGTGAAGTCGGGCTTGCGCCGTGCGCGAAAGGCCGCGAGGCCTTCGGTCAGGTCCGGGCTGCCGGCGGCGAGGGCACCGGCCAGAGCTTCGGCCACGCGGTCGCGTTCTTCGCCTTCGGCCATGGCGATCAGCATTTTTGTCAGTTCGGTGGCGCGCGGGCTGCGAGAAATAACCTGCTCGGCCAGCACCCTGGCCGCAGCCATCCCTTCGCCGGTCGCCACGACCTTGTCCACAAGGCCGAGCTCCAGCGCATTTTGCGCGGTGAAAACCTCGCCAAAGAGCGCCATGCGTCGAACCGTCTGCGCGCCGAAGCGGCGCACGGCGCGCTGCGTGCCGGACCAGCCGGGGATGATACCGAGCCCGGTTTCGGGTTGGCCGATCCTGATTTGCGCTTCGGCGATACGGGTATCGGCGCAGGTGGCCAGCTCCAGCCCACCGCCGAGCGCGTGACCGTCAAGCACTGCGATCACCGGCTGGCGCAGGCGGGCCAGAGCATCGAACGCGCTGTGACCGTCGCGGACCCAGTAGCGTCCGAAGTCCTCTGGGCCGGCGTCCGACCAGGCGTCGATGTCGCCGCCGGCGCAGAACGCCTTGCCCTCGCCCGACAGGATCACGACACGGATCTGGGGATCGCGCTCGATTTCGACGCAACGCAGCGCGAGTTCCGCGACCATGTCGGCGTCGAGCGCGTTGAGCTTTTCGGGACGGTTCAGGCGCAGCTGGGCGATGCCGCCCTCGACCGCCAGGGAGATATGCGGGCCGCTCATGGCGCCAGCCCGATGGGCTCCGGCCGAAACAGAGCCCCATCCATTTCACGCAGATCGTCAGAGACCCGCAACGGAACCTCGACCAGATCCAGCACGTCGCGCTGCAGATCCACACCCGGGGCGATCTCGGTCACGACCAGTCCTTTGTCCGTCAGGCGGATCACGCAGCGTTCGGTGACATACGTGGCCTGCTGCCCCTGCGCGATAGCGCGGCGGCCGGAAAAGCTGACCTGATCGACCTGCGGCACGATCTTGGCGATCTTGCCCTCCCGGTCGATCACGAGCTTGCCGTTCTCGACACGCATCTTGGCACCAGCATTGAAATTGCCCGAAAAGACGATCCGCTTGGCGCGCGCCGTGATGTCTACGAACCCGCCCGCCCCGGCGGTCCGGTGCGGCGTCGCAGCCAGCCGCGAGACATTGACCGACCCGTCTGCGCCGATCTCCAGGAACGACAGAAGCGAGCAGTCGAACCCCCCGGCCTGAAAATAGGCGAACTGGTGCGGCGAGCTGACGAAGGCCTCCGCGTTCGAGGCACAGCCGAACTTGAAATCAAGCAGCGGCACGCCGCCCACTGCGCCCTGTTCGATGACCCATGTCACCGCACCATGCTGACCTTCCTCCAGAAAGATCCGCGGCACATTGGCCGATACGCCAAAACCGATATTGACCGCCCAGCCACGCCGCATCTCCTGTGCGACCCGCCTTGCGATGATTTTGCCCACCCCGAATTCAGGCAGGGAAAAGCTGTCCAGCGGCCGGATCAGCTCGCCTGAGATCGCCGGATCGTAAGAGGTCGCCGTGGTCTGGAGCATATCGGGCGCCTCGACGACCCTGTCGACCAGGATACCGGGCACATGCACGTCATGGGGCCGCAAGGATCCCGCCTTGGCCACGCGCCGGACCTGTGCGATCACCCTGCCGCCGCAGTTGTGTGCCGCGAGGGCCATCTCCATCGCACCCAGCGTCGCGCCTTCGCCCTCGAAACTCAGATTGCCATTCTCGTCCCCGGTCGTCGCCCGGATGATCGCAATATCAGGTTTCAATGCGGGAAAATGGAGCCAGTCTTCACCGTCGAATTCGCGGCGCTGGACGATGGGCACCGCGCGGGCGGCATCGTTCATCGCACCGCCTTCGAGATCGGGATCGACGAAGGTTTCCATGCCGACCTTGGTCAGTACGCCGGGGCGGTGCCCGGCACCTTCACGCAGCATGTCAAAGATGATGCCGGAGGGCAGGTTGTAGGCCTCTACCTGATTGGCGCCGATCATCTGCCAGATCAAAGGCGGCTCGGCCTTGGAGGGACCCGAGGGATAGGAGCCACCGATGATGCGCTTAAGGCAACCCGGACGGGCATAATGATCCACACCTTTGGTGCCGAAGAAATCACCCGCTGCAATCGGGTGGATGCTGGTGAGATCCCGCGGCGCGCCGGTCGCCTCGAACCGCTGGCCAAGCGCCTCCAGCACCGCATCGGGACAGCAAAGCCCGCTGGAGGAGTTCACCGCCATCACCGCGCCATCGGGGATGCATGCAACCGCGTCTTGAGCCGAACACTGCTTGGTCACGGGCCTGATCTCCGGAGTCTGCGACGCTTAAGTAACTAGATGGTTATATTCTGATGCCATGGCCGTGCGCTGGATTCAAGGGGTGTGTTTCGGACGCCATAGCGCCCACCCCCCGCGGTCTTTTCGACCGGGGTGGTCACGTCATGCGGTATGAAATCAGGTACGCGGGGTCTCGCGCGCGGTCGCGACAACCGAGCCTGTGTCGTGTCAGTGTCGGGACGTGCTCAGCGCCCCATCCACCCGCCGTCGACCGTGAGGATCTCGCCGTGGACGTAGTCCGACGCAGCCGACGCCAGAAAGACCGCCGGTCCTGCGAAATCCCCAGGCTGGCCCCAGCGCCCGGCCGGAATGCGCTCCAGAATGGCCTTTGACCGGTCGGGATCGTCCTGCAGCGCTTGGGTGTTGTCGGTCGCGATATAGCCAGGGGCAATCGCGTTCACATTGACGCCGCAGCCCGCCCACTCATTGGCGAGCGCCTTGGTGAGCTGCCCGATCCCGCCCTTCGACGCCGCATAGCCTGGCACCGTGATGCCGCCCTGAAACGTCAGCAGCGAGGCGGTGAAGATGATCTTGCCAGAACCGCGCGCCACCATCTTGCGCCCAATCTCGCGGCTGAGGACGAACTGCGCCGTCAGGTTCGTCTCGATCACCTCGTCCCAGAGCGCGTCGCCATGCTCGGCGGCCGGTTTACGGCGAATGGTGCCCGCGTTGTTGATCAGAATGTCCGGGACGATCCCGTCGGCGTCGAGCTCGGCAATGAGTGCGTTGAGCGCGGCGCGGTCGGAGAAGTCGCACCCAAAGCCGCGGAACGATCGATCCTTGGCCTCGATGGCCTGGCCCACGGCGCTGCCCGTGCTCTCGAGCGTGGCGCTGACACCCAGGATATCGGCCCCGGCATCCGCGAGCCCCTCGGCCATGGCGCGGCCAATCCCGCGTTTGGCACCCGTCACGAGAGCGGTTTTCCCCGTCAGGTCGAACAAGCCGCTCATGCATCACCGCCGATCCGGATCAGGCTTTTGAGCGCCGTCGGGCTGCGGTCCAGCGCCTCGAACGCCTTTTGGATATCCGCCAGCGGACTGACATCGGTGATGATCGTGTCCGCATCGATGGCGCCAGCGGCAACCAGCGCGATGGCTTGCTCATAGTCCTCCGGCTCATAAACCCGCGCACCGATCAGCTTCAGTTCACGCCAGAAGAACTGGAAGAGATCGATCTGCGGTTTGGTGGCATGGATCGCGACCATCACGATCCGCGCGCGCGTCGCGGCGACCGCCGTCATGGCGTCGACGCCGGGCTGGGTGCCGGAAACCTCAAAGACGACCTCTGCCCCCTTGCCACCCGTCCGCGTGTCTATGGCGGCGGCAAGATCCTCCTCGATCGGATTCACCCCATCGAACCCGAGCTTACGCGCAATCGACAGCCGGTTCGGGTTGACCTCGGAGATCATGACCTTGCCGCCCGCCTCACGCGCCACCATGGCGACCAGGACACCGATGGGGCCGCCTCCGATGACGACAACGTCTTCGCCCGCGCGCAAGCCCGACAGACGTACATCGTGGCAGGCGACGGCGACCGGCTCGATCAGCGCGGCATGGTCGAGTTTCATGCCCTCAGGCAAACGGTGAACGGTGTGCGCCGGCACCACCCAAACATCCTGCATCGCACCGTCCGTATCGAGGCCCAGAAACTTCAGCTTGTGGCAGAGGTGGCGATGCCCCGCGACACAGGCAGGACAGGCACCGCAGGAATCAAGCGGCCGCACCACGACATCCTCTCCCACCACAACCCCGTCCACATCCGCGCCAACGGCCGCAACGGTACCGGACATCTCATGCCCGACGATCCGGTTCAGCCCGACGCGCGCATCCATATTGCCGTGGTAGACATGCATGTCGGTGCCGCAGATGCCGCAATAGGCAATGCGGATCGCGACCTCGCCCGGTCCAGGAGTTGCTGCCGCAACGGTTTCAACGGCGAAGTGCTTGTTGCCGCGATAGAAGGCGGCGATTGAGTCTGCCGGCATGGGCTGGTCCTCTATGACAGTACCGGGCTGAGCCGGCCGGCGTGCGCGGCCTCAAGCTTCTCCCAGTCGAACGTGACACCGATGCCCGGCGCGTTGGGGGCTACGGCAAGATGATCTTCGACCACGAGGGGCCGGGTCGTATAGGCGTCGATGGGAAAGGAATGCACCTCGAGCCAGCCGGCATCGGGCCGGGCCGAGACGAGGCTGACATGGAGCTCCTGCATCCCGTGGCTGCAGATCGGGATGCCGAGCGGTTCGCACAGATCCGCCACCTGCAGCCATCCGGTGATCCCGCCGCAATTCGAAGCGTCCGGCTGGACGAAGCTCAGCCGCGCGTCCGCGACCGCATACGCAAACTCGTGGATCGTGTGCAGGTTTTCCCCCATCGCGAGGGGCACGCCGCTGGCTTCGGCGATACGGCCGAAGCCCTTGTAGTCGTCCGGGATCGTGGGCTCCTCGAACCATAGCACGTCAAAGTCCTTGAAGCCGCGCGCGGCTTCGATCGCCTGGTCGACGGACATTGCATAATTGGCATCGACCATAAAGGCGCGGTCTGGCCCCAAAACCTCGCGCACGGCGCGGGCGCGCGACAGATCCTCGGCCAGATCGGGTAGCCCCACCTTGATCTTCACCCCGTTGAACCCGCGCGCGAGATAGCCCTCGGTTTGACGCACAAGCTTCTCCAGCGGGAAATTCAGGTCGATCCCGCCTGCATAGGCCTTGCAGCGGTCCGACGCCCCGCCCGCCATCTCGACCAGCGATTGTCCGTTACGTTTCCCGCGCAGGTCCCAGAGCGCGATATCCACCGCCGAGATCGCGAAGGAGGCGATCCCGCCCCGCCCGACATAGTGGACATGCCACTGCATCGCGTCATAGAGCGCCTCGATTTCGGTTCCGTCCTGTCCCATCAGCATCGGCGCAAGGTCATGCTCCACCATTGCCTGGATGGCATGACCTCCCTTGCCGCCGGTATATGTGTAACCCGTGCCCTCGGCCCCGTCGGCCAGCCGGATCGTGACGGTCACCAGCTCGAAATGGGTATGGTCGCCATGCTTGGCGTCGTGGAGCACCTCTGCCAGCGGCACCTTGAAAAGGCGGCATTCGACGGACCGGATCGCGCTCATGCGGCAGCCTTCTGGTGACGGGCCATGAGACGGGCCTGGAACAGGATGACCACAAAGAGGAACCCGCCGCGGATCACCATCTGCCAATAGGCGCTGAAGCTGATCGTGCCCCGCCCGTTCTCAAAATTGAGGATGTTGAACACCAGCCCCAGCAGGAGCGCGCCGGCCACGGTTGCCGGCACGGAGCCCAGACCACCCGTCAGCAACGTGCCCCCCACGACGACCGAGGCGATGGCCGACAGCTCCCACCCGATCCCTTCCAGGGGTTGGCCCGCCCCGAAGCCCGAGGCGAGGAACACCCCGGCCAGCCCCGCGCAGCCGCCCGACAGGATGTAGACGAACGCTTTCGCGCGGTTGACCTTCAGCCCCATGAGCGCGGACGCATCCTCGCTGCCGCCGATCGCAAGCACCGTGCGTCCGATGGTGGTTTTTTCCAGTATGATCCACAGGGCCACCGCCAGCACACCGACGATGAGGATCGTCCAGGGCAAGATACCCGCGGCGTTCTCCATCCCGAGCTTGGTGAAGTTCGACGTCCAGTCCACGGAAATCGTCTGGGCGCCAGAGATCACCAGCGCACCGCCCTTTGCACCCAGCATCGTCGCCAGCGTTGCGATGAAGGGCGGGATGTGCAGCACGATCACGAAGAACGCATTGATGGCCCCAAACGCGAGGCCCGCGGCGATGGCGCCGGGCAAAGCCACCTGAATGCCGTAGGGGCTCAGATATGCGGCCACAACGGAGGTGAAGGCGGCCACCGAGCCCACCGAGAGATCGATGCCCCCCGTCATGATCACGAAACACATGCCGAGCGCGATGGCGATGAACATGGCGTTGTAGTTCAAAAACGAGGTGATGTTGTAGGCGCTGCCGAAGTTTTCATAGCGCAGCAAGCCGAAGACGATGAGCGCGAAAAGCACGGCCCACACGGTCACCGAGGCTGAATTGCGCTGCAGCATGCGGCGCAGATCGAACGCGCTTTCATCGAGCATGGCTCAGGCCTTCCGTCTTTGCTGGATCCAGACCGCTGCGACGATGATCAGCGCCTTTGCGATCAGTGCGACCTCGTCTTCGACCCCGTTGGCAAGCAGCGTGTATTTGACGAGTTGGATGATGATGGCCCCGAGGATCGCGCCAAAGATCGGGGCGCGCCCGCCCTGCAGCAACGCGCCGCCCACCACTGCCGCGGCGATGGCGTCAAGCTCCATCAGGTTTCCGTTGCGCGCGGCATCAGAGGCCGAATTAATGGCGACGACGATCAGCCCGGCGAGCCCCGAAAGTACCGCGCAGATCACGTAGGCGCCGATCTTGACCCGGCGCACGGGTCCACCCGACAGGAATGCGGCGCGCTCATTCCCCCCGACGGCCAGCAGGTAGCGGCCCCAGGTCGTGCGCGTGATAGTCAGAAACAGCACGCAGGCAATCGCCAGCGCGAGCCAGCCCTGAAACGGCAGCCCGAGGATCTTGCCGGTGCCGAGATAGCTGAAAGCCGGGTTCGAAAAGGTCTGCAGGTTACCGTTGGTCAGCACCTGCGCGATGCCACGCCCGGAAATGAACAGGATCAGGGTGGCGATGATCGGCTGGATCCCAAGCACAGCGACCATCGCGCCGTTGAAGAGCCCGCAAAACCCCGCGACGATCAGCGGCAGGATGAAGGCGACGGCGACGCCCAGCGCCGGATAGGCCACGCCGAACTCTGACAGGAAGATCAGCGGCGCAAGCGCGCCCGCGAGCGCCATAACCGCGCCGACCGACAGATCGATCCCGCCGGTTGCAATGACTAACGTCATCCCCATGGCAACAATGGCGATGGTTGCGACCTGGCTGATATTTACGAAAAGAGTCTGGAGCTGCAGGAAGTTCGGCGTGACCAGCGCGTTGAATACCAGCAGAAGAACCAGCGCCAGTAGCCCGCCATGGATTCGCGACCCCAGACGTGCCGGCGGCTTTTCGATACTCACTGTCTGGTCCATTCCGCGCCTCCTTCGCCGTGCTGCGCCAGGGCACTGACCAGCATGTTTTCCGTCACACCCGGATTGGTCAGTTCGCCGACGGAGCGGCCTTCATGCATCACGATGATCCGGTCGGCGCCTTCGACGATCTCCTCGAACTCGGAACTGATGAGGACTACGCTGAAGCCCTTTTTGACATAGTCGCGCACGAAGGCCTGGATCTCACGCTTGGCGCCGACATCGACGCCGCGCGTGGGCTCGTCGAGAATCAGGATTTCAGGTTCCGTGGCGAGCCAGCGCGCGAGCAGCACTTTTTGCTGGTTACCGCCCGACAACTCCCGGATGGGCTGATCCATATCGGCGGTCTTGATGCCGAGCGTGCGGATGAAACGCTCGACGATCTCGCGTTCGCGGCCAAAGTCGATCTGTCCACCCGACGCCAGCTTGGGCAAGAGCGCCAGGGTCAGGTTCTCGCGCACCGACATGTCGGGAATGATGCCTTCGGCCTTGCGGTCCTCGGCCAGGAAACCCATCCCGGCGCTGATCGCTTCGGCCGGTCCTTCCAACCGGATTGGCGCGCCTTCGATCTCGATGCTGCCCGACTGCGTGGCATCGACACCAAAGAGCGCCCGGGCTGCTTCGGTGCGCCCCGACCCCAAAAGCCCGCCCAAGCCGACAATCTCGCCCTCATGCAGTGTGAGATCGAAACGCTTGAGCCGCGGCCCAGTCGCGACGCCCTCTGCATGCAGCCGTACGGGGCCGCGCTTAGCCGCCGCACCGCCGAACTCGGTCATCCCCTCCGCGGCGACCTCGTCTGGATTGCGTCCAAGCATGTCGGCGATCATGTCGAGCTTTGTCGTCTCGGAAAGCTGGCGGGTCGTGATCGTCTGGCCGTCGCGCATGACGGTTACCCGGTCGCAGATCTCGAACAGCTCATCGAGAAAATGCGAGACGTAGAGCACTGCCACGCCCTGGCTTTTCAGCTCGCGAATGACGCCGAAAAGGATCTCCACCTCCTTGGCATCGAGCGAGGAGGTCGGCTCGTCCATGATCACCATCTGCGCGTCGAGCGACACGGCGCGCGCGATGGCGACGAGCTGCTGGATCGCCGTCGAAAAGCTCCCCAGAGGTGCGGTGACGTCGATATCGATATCGAAACGCGCGAGGATCTCGCGCGTCCTGCGATGGGCCTCGCGCCAGTTTATCAGCATACCGAAGGCTTTGGGTTCGTACCCCATCACGACATTCTCGGTGACCGAACGTAGCGGCACGAGGTTGAGCTCCTGATAGATCGTGGCGATGCCCGCTTCCTGCGCCTCGCGCGGACTGAGGACTTCGCTGGGATGGCCCGCGAAGCTGATCTCTCCGCCATCGCGGCGATAGACCCCTGTCAAGATCTTGATCAGCGTCGATTTTCCGGCACCGTTCTGCCCGATTAGGGCGTGCACCTCACCCGGCGCGATTTCGATGCCAGCGCCGCGCAGGGCCGGGACGCCGCCAAAGGATTTTTCGATCCCCGTCATCGACAAGAGCATTGGCCGTCACTCCCGCACCGGCAATCTGGAAGAAGCGGGGCCGCCGCGGCGGCCCCTTTCGGCAACGCGTCTCAGTACGCTTCGTCGATGTGATCGGCCGCATTGTCAGCGGTAAAGACGCGATCCTCGACCTTGACCCAATGCGGGATCTCCTCGCCGGCCGCATATTGCTGCATAACCTGGCACGCGAGGGGGCCGAAGAAGGGCGAGCTTTCGACCGTCACGCCCATCTTGCCGTCGATGATCGCCTGCAATGCATCGCGCGTCCCATCGATGGAGACGATCGTGACATCCTCGCCCGGCTTGCGGCCGGCCAGTTCCAGCGCCTGGATCGCGCCGATGGCCATCTCGTCGTTGTGGGCATAGACGACGTTGACATCCGGATGCGCTTGGAGAAGCGTTTCCATCACCTGACGTCCCAGATCGCGGGCGAAGTCCCCGGACTGGGAGGCGACGATCTCGAACCGATCATCGGCGGCAATCGCGTCATCGAACCCCTTCTTGCGATCATTCGCGGGTGACGAGCCGGTCGTGCCCTCGAGCTGCACGATCACACCCTGATCACCATCGAAGTTCTCCATCAGCCACCCGGCCGCGCGACCGCCCTGCTCAATGAAGTCAGAGCCCAGAAACGCCACGAAATGCTCGCCCGGCCTTGCCACCGCCGGATCGACTGACCGGTCGACAAGGAAGGTCGGAATGCCCGCGGCGCGGGCCTTCATGACGGCCGGGATCAGCGGCTTTTCCTCGCGCGGCGGCAGAAACAGCACGTCGATCCCCTGGGCGATCATGCTGTCGACATCGGCGACTTGCTTGGCGGCCGATCCGGCAGCGTCGGTCGCGATCAGATCCCAGCCGCAGGACTCCGCGGTGTCGTGAAACGACTTGGTTTCGGCGATCCGCCAGGGGTTGTTCGATTCCATCTGGGCGAAGCCGACTTTGTACCGCTCCTTTTGTTCGAGCGGCGGAAGGTCCTGCGCCCATGCGGGTGCGCCGAGGGCACTGACCAGCAGGGTCGTCACCAAAAGAGTTCTGCGTTTCATGTCTCTCCTCCAGAGTTGGTACGGCCGGTCTGCGCCGCCCGTGTGGTTCGGGGCGCTATCCCCAATTCAGGTAGGCCGTCTGCTTGCGCAGATAGCCGTCGAAGCCATATGCGCCGTCTTCGCCGCCGAGGCCCGACAGGCCCCATCCGGTGTGAAAGCCCTGGACGGCCTCGCCGTTGGATCGGTTGAGATAGAGCTCGCCAAAGCGCAGCCGCCGAGGGGCGTCCATCAAGCGCGCCGCATTCGACGTGAACAGATATGCCGACAGGCCAAAGTCCGTGTCGTTCGCCTGCGCGATAGCCTCGTCGAAATCGTCGACGCGCAAGGCCGCGACGACCGGGCCGAACACCTCCTCCCGCACGATCGGATTGGCATTGTCGGCCACCTCCAGCACGGTCGGCGCATACCAGTGACCTCGCGCATAAGGCCCGTCGCGGAGCGGGCCGCCCTCCAGCAGCGCCTCCGCCCCGGCGGCCCTACTGCGGCCGACAATCTCGGCGACCTTGTCGACTTCCGCGGCACTGACCTTGGGCCCCAGATCGACATCCTCGGTCGGGTCCCCGATGCGCAGCGCGCGCGATGCAGCGACGAACTTTGCCAGGAACTCTTCGGCAATGCCGCGCTGCAAATACATCCGTTCGTTGCAAGTGCAGATTTGACCGCAATTGCCGTAGCGGGCGGTGACTGCTGCTGCGACAGCGGCATCGATATCGGCATCGTCCATGACGATGAACGGTGCCTTGCCGCCCAGTTCCAACCGAATGACCTTGAGCCGTTCCGCGGCCGTGCGAAAGATTTCGCGCCCCGCCCGCGTGCTGCCGGTCATGGTGACCAGCGCAGTGTCGGGATGCTCGACGAGCCGCTGGCCGACCACTGGCCCGAGCCCGGTCACAACGTTTAGCACGCCCGCCGGCATCCCGACCTCATCGGCCAAATGCGCGATGGCCAGCCCCGAGAGCGGCGTCAACTCATGGCTGAGCAGGACGAACGTGTTGCCTGCCACCAGCGCCGGGCCGAGCTTTCGCGCGGCCAGCGCGGCAGGGTAGTTCCAGGCCGTCAGACCGACCACTGCACCGTAAGGGTGGCGCCGGATATGGATCTCCTCGTCGGGCGTATCCGAAGTGACGATGTCGCCGGTTATGCGCCGCGCCTGTTCGGCGGCAAAGCGCAGGAAGGTCACTGCAGCCCCGATCTCCCCAAGGGCCTGGGCAATGGGTTTGCCCTGTTCTGCCGTGACCAGGGAGGCCAGCCGCGCTGAGTTTGCATCGACAGCGTCGGCCAGCGCCTGCACCAAGCGAGCGCGCTCGATCGCAGGGCGCTGTGACCAAGCCGGGAACGCCTCTATCGCTGCGGCGACGGCCGCATCCGCATCCTCGGCACGGCCGAGCGGCACATGGGCGATGATCTCTTCGGTAGCGGGATTCTGGACGGCGATCAGTTCGTCGCCATGCGGCACCCAGGCGCCCCCGACATACATCCGAAATGTCTTGGGCGCCCCTGACCCCTCCAAATCGAACATCCCACCTCCACATTTTGGTATGACCAAACTCAGGCGTACCCTCGCCGCTGATCAGTGCAAAAGTCAAGAAAAGAATCAAAAATGGGCAATACCGCGAGATTTTCACTTCTCATTCCGTATTTTTGGTCCTACAAAAAATCATGGACCATTCGAGAGCTGACCCAGTGAATAGCGCGGGCCGACCTGAACGACCCGGGCGCGCATCCGATCGGATCGTCAAAGAGATCGAGGCACAGATCGCCGCCGGAGACCTTGCCGATCGCGCGCCCCTGCCACCGGAACGGGATCTGATGGAGCGCTTCGGCGCCAGCCGCGCGGTGGTGCGCGAAGCCATTTCAGCACTGTCGAACAGCGGATTGGTCGAATGCAAACCCCGCTTCCGCCCGATCGTGCGCAAACCCGATTTCCGGACGTTGATCGATGCGACCGGGGACGTCATGCGCCACCTGTTGGATGATCGCGCGGGGGTCAAAAACCTCTACGAGTCGCGCATCTTTCTGGAGCGGGCACTTGTGCGCGAAGCCGCCCTGCGCGCGCGCAAGGACGATATCGTCCAGCTTGAAGGCGCGCTTCGGGACAACGAGGCCGCCATCCCCGATTCAGACGCGTTCTATCGCACCGACATGGCGTTTCACGGCTTGCTTTACCGGATCCCGAACAACCCGGTCTATCCCGCGCTTCACCAAGCCTACACGGGATGGCTCGCCCCCCATTGGGACAAGATGCTGCGCTCTCCAGAGCGTAACGTGGTCAATTTCCGGGCCCATCAGGATATCTTTCTGGCCATCCGCGACCGCGATCCTGATGCCGCAGAGGTCGCGCTGGAAAACCATTTGCGCGCCGCCTGGGAATATGTGCGCGGCACCTTCGACTGACGCACGGGATGGAGACATTCGCCCATATCGTCGTCGGCGGAGGCTCGGCCGGGGCGGCCGCGGCGGCCCGGCTGGCACGGGAGAGCGGCGGCCGCGTTCTGCTGCTGGAGGCCGGTCATTCGCACCGCCACCCGCTCCTCGACATGCCGCCGGGTATCTTCAAAATGATCAAAGGCTCCAAATTCATGCGATACCACCGCAGCGAGCCCCAGTCGCATCTGGAGGGACGTGTGCACGACATCCCGCAGGGCCATGTTCTGGGGGGCGGGTCTTCGGTCAACGCGCAGGTCTATATGCGGGGCCGACCGTCCGACTATGACGCCTGGGACGAGTGTCTGCGCGGCAGCAATGACGGTGTCGGCTGGGGCTGGAACGATGTGCTGCCCTATTTCGTCGGGATGGAGGGCAACAACCGGCTCGCCGGCGACCTGCACGGCACCGACGGCCCGGTCCTCGTGTCCGACCCAGGCCATATCGACGATATGTCGCGCTGGTTCGTGCAGGCCGTTCAACATCTGGGCGCGCCTTACAACACCGATTTCAACGGCCCGACGCAGCAGGGCGTCGGATTTTATCAGTTCACGAACCGTGCCGGGCGGCGCAGCTCGTCTGCCTATGCCTTTCTCGCGCCACTGGAGCACGATCCGTCGCTGACCGTGCGGCTTCAGTCCGAGGTCACCCGAGTGCTGATCGAACAAGACCGCGCTGTCGGTGTGGAGTACCACGATGGATCGGGGCTCCATTGCGTGCGGTCCGAGGGCGACGTCCTCCTTGCAGCGGGCGCGCTGGTGACGCCCAAGATCCTGATGCTTTCCGGCATCGGGCCGGAGGATCACCTGCGCGACCACGGTATCGGGCCCGTTTGCCCCCTCGCCGGCGTCGGGGCCAATCTGATCGACCACCCCGAAGTTCCGATCACGGCCTTTGCCAACGGGCCCTACGGGTATTTCCGCCAAGGCGATGGCTGGCGGATGCTGCGCAACGGCCTGCAGTTCAAGCTCTTCGGCAGCGGGCCAGTGACCTCCGCGGGGGTCGAGGCCGGAGCTTTCGTCAATCCCAGCGATGCCGATGCCGATCCGACGATCCAGGCTTTTTGCGTGCCCATCGTTTATCTTGACCGGGACGCCTTGGACGAGGTCGAGGACAGCTACGGGCTCACGGTGACGACCGTGGTGGTCAAACCGAAGTCGCGGGGGACCGTCCGGCTCCGATCAGGTGACCCCGCCGACATGCCCCGCATCTCGCCCAACCTGCTGCGCCACCCGGACGACATGGACGAGATGATCCTCGGACAGCGCTATTTCCGCCGCGCCTTCACGACCGCGCCGCTGGCGGAACGGATTCGGGAGATCGTGATCCCCACGGCCGACGATGACGACACGCTGCGCGCCCATTGCAAACGCTTCGTCAAAACCAACTACCATCCGGCAGGAACCGCGCGTATGGGAGCGGACGGCGACCCGCTGGCCGTACTGGATGCGCGGATGCGGGTGCGCGGGATCGACGGGCTTCGGGTGTGCGACATGTCGGCAGTGCCCGACATCAATGCCGGCAACACCAATGCGCCGGCCATGATGCTGGGCGCCCGCTGCGCCGATCTCGTTCTGGGGCGACTATAGCGGAGGCGCGCGTGACGGACCTGACGGAGATCACCTCCATCGCCTGCATCGGTGAGGTGATGATTGAGCTTGTGCCCGAGGAGGGTGACAGTCTGCGTATGGGCGTGGCTGGCGACAGCTTCAACACCGCGGTCTATCTCAAACGCGTCCTCGGAGAGAGCCGCCAAACCAGCTTTGTCACCGCGCTCGGCAATGATCCATTCTCGGACCGCATCGTGACCGAGATGGAAGGTCACGAGCTGGACACCGGGTCTCTGTCGCGCCGTGACGACAAGATGCCCGGGCTCTATGCAATCAGCACCGATCCGGCCGGCGAGCGTAGCTTCAGTTACTGGCGCTCCGACAGCGCGGCCCGGACGCTGTTTGCCGAACCCTACGCCGAGGAACTCGACCGGCTTCAGAACTTCGACCTGGTGTTGCTGACCGGGATCACGATGGCGATCCTGCCGCAGGACACGCGCAACCGACTGATCGACGCGCTTGACCGGTTCCGCGCCGCGGGCGGGCGTGTCGCCTATGACAGCAACCATCGGCCCAAGCTTTGGGAAAGCCGGAAGACGGCCCAGGACATCAACAGGGCGATGTGGCAACGCGCGGACATCGCCTTGCCGTCGCTTGACGACGAACAGGCGATCTATGGCGATCCGTCCGAGGACGCGGTTGTCGCAAGGCTCAGTGACCTGGGCTGCCAGGACGGTGCGCTGAAGCGCGGCGCGCAGGGGCCCCGCGCACTCGACCCCGACGTTGCGGTGCAGAGCTTTGCCCCGGCCCCGCGTGTCGTGGACACCACGGCGGCCGGCGACAGCTTCAACGCGGGCTTTCTCGGCGCACGGCTGACCGGCGCGGACATCGCCACGGCACTGCAGCAGGGCCACACACTGGCAAGCCGGGTGATTGGCGCCAAAGGAGCGATCCTGCCGGAATAGGCAGCGGCAGTACGAGACCTGCCTCTCGACCTCCCCACTCTCTGCCGAGGTCAGGCGGCGCCGGGATCCTTGGAATACTCCGCATGGTATTCGTCCAGAATGCGCCGGGTGCACTGACCGATCTGAACGTAATTGGCCTGGGTCAGGTTGGCGAGCGAGATCCGCACCGACGGGTCCACGACCTCGAATCCCTTGCCGGGCAGCAGGACGACCCCGGTTTCATCCGCCAACCGGAACAAAAACTCCGTCCCGCGCTCTCCGGCGGTGAGCCAATCCGCAAAAGCCTCCCCATAGAGCTTTGCGCCGATCCGCACGAGGTCGACCAGCGAGTAGTAGTTCACATCGTTCGCCCCATCCTTCGTCGTGATGCCCATGTTGGCATAGACTGTGTGGAAGCGGTCGCGGACGATGCTCTTGGCCGCAGTCTTGTAGCTGTTGTGCCGGTCAAGCAGACCGTTCAGCGCAAAGAGCGTCATCTGCAGCTGCTGCGGCGTGGAGAGCCCAGCAGTGTGATTTAGCGCAACAACCCGGCTGTCCGCGACCAGCCGATCGATGAAGCGGACCGCGCGCGGGGTCGTCGTGAGCGAGGAATACCGCGCATCGAGCCGCTGTTTGTCCTTTTCGGGCAGGGCCGCCAGCGCATCATCGAACCTATTGTCGTCATGTACGGCGATCACACCGAGCCGCCAGCCCGTCGCGCCGAAGTATTTGGAGAAGGAATAGACACAGAGGGTGTTGCGCGGACAGGTCACAAACAGCGAGCGGAAATCATCCGCGAAGGTCCCGTAGACGTCATCGGTGACGATCATCAGATCGGGCCTGTCTGCGACGACATCGGCAATGGCCTTCAGACACGCGTCCGACAGCTTCGCCGAGGGCGGGTTGCTCGGATTGACGACACAGAAGACCTTGACCGCCGGGTCGCGCAACTTTTCCAGCTCGCTTGCGGGGAACTGCCAATCGGCTTCCTCGTCCATGCGGATATCGACGATGTCGAGCCCGAAGCTCTCCAGCGGCGGGATCTCCAGATAGGGCGAGAAGATCGGGGTGCCGAGCGCGACCTTGTCACCCGGCGCAATCAGATGGTTCGCCTGCAGGCTCTGGAAGATATAGGTCATCGCCGCCGTGCCGCCTTCGGTGGCGAAAAGCGAAAAGCCCCCCGCGCCGGTATGGGGCCCGCCCATTTCCTCCTCGACATAAAGCTTCACGATCTGCTCGCAGATCGCCAGCATTCGCGGCGGCGTCGGATAGCTGCTGCCAAGGGCGGCGCCAACAGCCTCGAACAGAAAATCGTCGCGATCGATGCCGAGCCGGTCGGTGATGAAGGAAATCGCCGTCTGGACGAACCGTACACCTTCTGTATCGGCATGGCCGCGGGCGAAGGCGTGGAACCGGTCGACGATACCTTCGCGCTCCGGCAGCCCGCCGAACTGGTTGTCGAAATAGCCGTAGGAGCGTTCCGCCTCCTCGATGGCGAACTCGCTCAGCCGGAGAAAGGCGCGGCGCGGCCGGATCGCCAGGAAGTTCGGATTGCCCCGGCCCGCATTCAGCATCATCCGCTCATGGTCGGACCCCGCGATCTGTAGCAGCATGTCCTTCAGCTCGAACGGGCTCAGATCGGCATACTGGCTGAAATCGGTGTCAGGCATCGCGCTCTCCTATGAATGTCTACTGAGCGGGGTTCGTGGTGATCACGCCGACGATGATCGGCCCCCAGAGTGTGAGAAAGACGTTGGCCACGGCATAGGTCACGGTGAAGGACACGATGGGCGTGGAGTTTCCGGCTTTCGACAAGAGTGCCGCAAAGGCCGGGTTGGCACTGCGGCCACCCGCTACGCAACCCAGCGCTTCGATCGGGTTCCTGATCCGCAAAACATAGTAGGAAAACGGAAAGACGATCAGGGGCGGGATCAGGGTGACGCCCGCACCGAGAAAGAACAGCAAAAGCCCATATTGCTGAAGCGTCGTGATCGCCTGCGGACCCGCCGTCAGCCCGACGATCCCGACGAACACAGCCAGTCCGAAATCGCGCAGGTAGTTCGATGCCCCGAGCGGCAGCGCGCCATAGCGCGGATGGGTGCTGCGCAACCAGCCGAAGAAGAGCCCCGACAGCAGGCAGCCACCCCCTGTCCCGACGGTCACTGGGATCCCCGCGATCTTGAACTGGATCATGCCGATCAGAACGCCGACGGCCATGCCGATGCCGAAGACCACGAAGTCGGTGATCGCCGCCGCCGAAATCTTGTAGCCGAGATCGCCCTGAACCCGGTCGAGATCCTTGGTCCGCCCGGTCAGGCGCAACTCGTCACCGGTGCGCAATGCGAGACCCGGATAGGAGGGCATGTCCCGCCCAGCCCGCACAACGCCGGTGATGAACACGCCATGGCGCGTCTTGACCGTGGTTTCGTCATGGAGATCCTGGATGGTCTGGCCGTTGAGCAGCCGGTTTGTCAGCACGACCTCTCGGTTCTCGCCGACCAGATCGAATTTGTCCGGCGGTGGCACTTCGCGCCCCAGCAGCGTGCCGGCCCCTTCCAGAACCGGAATTCTCCCGCTGACGGCGAGGATATCGCCTTGGACGACCGGGGTGTCATCGTCGAACTCGATGGCCTTGCCGTCGCGAAGAATCGCCTCGACCGCGCCCTTGTCGAGGGAGGCGTCGATCTGGAGGGTCGTTCGTCCGACAGCCGCATCGCCAGAGCCCAACTGGAAGAACCGCGTCCCGATGGGCAGGACCATGTGAAACTGGCCGGGCTCCAACTGAGTCCGCCCGCCGGACATCTTCTTGGCGAGGTCCACCGCTTCCTTGCGAATATCCCAGCCGGTGATCAACGGAAAGAACCATGTAATCAGGATGATCGGTCCGAGGCTGCCGAAGATGTAGCAGACCGCGTAACCCACTGCGACGTTGGTCTGCATGATCTGAATCGTCTCGGCCGGCAGGTCGAGGCGGGCAATCGCGTCGCCCGCCGTGCCGATAATGGCCGATTGCGTGAGCCCCCCGGCCGCCAGTCCGGCCGCCGTGCCCCGGTCCAGGTCGAAGATCCAAGCGGCGGCGAGCACCACGCCCAGCCCGACCAGGCACATCGCAAAGGCCGACACGAGCTGGTTGAGTGTGCGCAGGTTCAGCGCATGAAAGAACTGCGGTCCGCCCTGGTATCCGACGGCATAGATGAAGAGCGCAAAGAAGATGTTCTTGATGCCCTGATCTATATCGACGCCGATCTGTCCGATCACCACGCCCGCGATCAGCGTTCCCGCGATACCGCCCAGAACGAACCGCCCGATGGTCAGCTTGCCGATGAAAAACCCGACAGCGACGGTGAGGAATATCGCGAGGGTCGGTGCTTGCCCAAAGAGCGTGTGTATCAAGTCCATCGTGCTGCAATCCTGCTAGAAATCCGGTCGGGCAGGCGCCATGCTGGCCATCGAAATGCTCGGGTGGTCACCCCCCATTCCGCTCACGACGGGCCGCGCCGATCCTCCCCAAGGGCGCGGCCGCAGACTGCCACAAATGCGGCGTCTTGCAAGAAATCTCGCGTCAGCCGAACCGAGGCGGCCACCCGAGCCCGGGTTTTGGGTCAATGGGTTCCGGGGAACAGGGCCGCGCCCCGTGGCGGTTGCGCATTCGAGACGCGGCGAAAGCGTCGCGCATCCTGGTCGCCTTGTGGATCCGTGGATCCCGGGCACTTGTCCGAAGGACAGGCATACTGCACCTCAAAAGGAGGCATCGGCGGATAGTCTTGAAGCGTCGGGCAAATTGCGTCGCACTCATAAATGACGGTCCGAAAATTCGGCGCAAATGAGGTGAACTGTTTCCCAATTACCCTGATGTTTCAGTTGACAGCTTCCCGCTGGCTCCGTCAGCTTTGGCGTTAACTTTTGCATCCAACAGGCTGATTCCAAATGCGCATTCTGACCAATATTTCGGCACTGGCATCTCTGATTGCAGTGACTGCCACGCCTTGGGCGGCTCCGGCGCAGGGATGGAGCTTCACCGACGCGGCAGCACCTCTGGGACGCGCCGTCCTGTCGGTTCAGGGCGGTCCGCGGGTCGCGTTGGCCTGCACCCGCACCGGAGTGCCCGCAGGCCCCTATCGGCCCTACAATCCCGACGCGCTGGAAATCCACATCGCACCCGGTCCGCTCTTCGGTAATGCGGTGCCCGAGATTGGCCAGCAAACCGCACTGCAGATCGGGGTGGACGACCAGATATACGGTCAGGCAGCTTTCCTGCATGAAAACGCCGAGAACGGGCTGGTGTCGCTGCTGCCGCGCACGCATCCGGTGATCGACGCCCTCGGCAGCGGCCGCGAACTGATGGTGACGGCGGTCCAGGGCAATACGACAGTGAAGGTTACGCTGAGCGGATCGAGCGCAGCAATTGCCCAGCTGCAGAACTGGTGCGACGGCGGTTCGGGCCAGGCACCGGGCCCTGCAGAGGCGACAGGGCCGAGCTTTGACTGCGCAAACGCGGCTGCCCCGGCAGAACGTGCGATCTGTGCCAACCCTCAGCTTGCGGCGCTCGATCTGCAGCTCTCGCAAGCCTTCGCCACCCGGCTCGGCACGCTTGGCGAAGCGGAACGCACGGCGCTGGTTGCGGATCAGAATCGTTGGCTCGTGCTGCGCAACACCTGCCTCGCCGATGCCGCCTGCCTGAGCGGCGCGATGGACGGCCGGCTCGCTCAGCTGGGCAACGCCGCACCAGTTCAAACTGCGACAGCAGAGGGGAACGCCGCACCTTCGCTCGCGCCGGCTCCTGCCGCGGGCGCGGGCGCAGGCGATGGCGCGCAAGTCGCCGCCGCCGAAACCGCACAGGCAGCCGCAGCCGTGCCGGCCCCGCCGCTGTCGACCGCGATCACCGATCCCCAGGAGATCGCCAAGCGTCTGTCGCTTGAGGTCGTGCGCGCCTCGCCGAGCTTTTTGCAAAACACAAACTTCCTCGACAACTGGTACACCCGTCAGATCCAGCGTCTCGACCCTCAGAACCGCAAACCCATCGGCCGGATGACCGACACCGAGAAGCAGCAGACCCGCGCCCAGGTCGCCGCCCAAATTCAGGCCGATATCGCTCGCCTGCCCGCCGGCCCGTTTCTGGTGGCGATGCAGATCGGCAATACCTTCGTGAATGGCGAGGTCTCGGACAGCGGTCTGCGCATGCCCGGCAGTTATGGGAACAGAGATCAGGGGCGGTACTCCTATGCGCTCGGAACCTACAGCCCTCCGCTGAGCTACCTGCCGGTGCAGTTCAACATTCGCGCACGGTCGGATTTCGACACGCGCTTTGTCCCGGGCTCGCGCGCGCAGGCCGAAGCGCTCAAGGCCCGTGCGCGGGATCTGCGGCTCAACGTGGCGATCCTCGTCGATGACATCCGCGTGCTCGGCACGGGGAACGGCAGCGCCTCTCAGGTCCTGACCGGCGGACGGGTTGTTCATGCCGGGCTCTACGACGGGCCCGATCCGACGTTCGATCCCACGCGGCTGGTATATGCCTTCGCGCCCTCGCCGGTATCCGAAGGTGGGCTGAGCTACTATGCCAGCCAGTTGAATATCCCGATGCACGGGAGCGCGGTTTTGGATGGTGCCTCGGGTCCTCAGAACCTGGCCCAGCTCGTGCGTATTCTCGGCGCGGCGCGGGCGGCCGAAGAGGGCGCACCCATCGACAGGCTGTCGCAATACGCGTTCCTGAACCTCGCCACTCCGCGGCAACGCAACGACGCCATTCCGCCTGCTGCGTTGGGCAGAAGCGGCTCCGGGGGCGAGTCGATCAATTTCGCGCGGCATCTCAACGAATTCGACCGCGCCGAGGCGCTGACCAGACTCCGCGAACAGCTCTGGCCCAGCGTGGCCGCGCAGCTCCCCGACCTTCCGATCGAGGGCATCGCGATCGCCCCGGTCTATCTGCAGGAGTATGATGCGGCGCGCGGAGGCTTCCCGCTGCAGTCCAGCGTTCAACAGCTCGGTCTGCCTGCACGCGGCCCCTACCCGGCACTGACATCGCTGCCCGATTTTCTGCCGCTTTCGCCCGATCAGGCGCGCCAGCTTGTCGAACAGCTGAACGCCACCGGCGGCCCGGGATCGCGCCAAGCCAGCTTTGTCGTACCCTACCGCCTGACCGATGTCGTGCCCACCCCCTGGAATGAAGGCGGGCAACCGGAGGTTACGGTGGAGCCGCAGTCGCTCGTTTTGCACGGGATCGCCAATTTCCGCCAAGGTATGGACCCGCTGGCGAACCCGCTGGTCGAATTCGACATTGCCGCCTATCGCGGCGAACCGCGGCCCGAAGCCAGCGAGGAACTCAAAGCGTACTGGGCAGAGATCGCCGGTTGGAACCGGTCGGGTGTCGAAGAGCTCGTCGCGGCGGCTCTGGCCAGCACTGACGATCCCGGTTTGATCGAGCGTTTTGCCGCGGATGCGACCGCGGTTCAACAGGCCGGTGAGTTCGACCGCGCCAATGCACTGGCCGCCATGCGCGCTCAGCTCGAAGCCGTGGACGCCCCGGAGGATCTGGTTCTGGAGGGCACGCTCGCCTTCACCGACTATGACACCGCCGCCCAGGGTTTCCCGGTGAGCGGAATTCAGTTCAGTTATCTCAACAGCGACACCGGCATCCGGCCTGTGCCGATCAGCCTTTCGGACCCTTTGGTACTTCGGACGATCCCTGCCGATCCGGAACTGGCGGAGAAGATGCTGCAGACCAACGATCCTTACCGCGCGCAGAACAGTTTTCCCTTCACCGCGCGGGTCACACCGGTTCTGACGTCCCAGGAGAATAATCGCGACGTGATGTATGTCGCGCTCGACCGCATCGTCATCTCGGCCCGCGGCGAGGACGGCACCGGTTATCCGGCCGCCTATATCGACCTGTCGCCCGAGCAGGCGGCACCGGCGGCAGCCGGGCAGGCTGCGCCAGCCGAGATCGAGGCGCCCACGGCGTTGCCGCTGGATGCGGAGTATCTCGATCTGCTGATGCTCACCCGATTTGCCGAGCAGATCACGCCGGAGACCTACGAGCGCATGATGCTCGACCGCCGCCTGATCGAGATCAACGCGCGCACACTGGGCCAGGAGCCTGCCTGGGGGTTCTTCTTTCAGGATCCCACGATCGAGCTGAACCCGGTGCAGTACCGTGCCGAGCTGGACCGCTTCACGGCCTGGACCCAGGCGCGTGCCGCGGACCTGCCCGGCGAGGTGTACATGCGCACCCGGATCGGCAATGTGCCTGGCGGACTGGTCTGCGGGATGATGGACGACCCTCCGCAGAACCGCTACGCGGAGTACCTGCCGCAGGAGATGGCGGCGCATCTTGACGAGATCGGCTATGTCCGGCGCTTGCAGGAACGCGTGATGGTGGAGCGGTCCCACAACCAGATGGCCTACCGCCTGCCCTGGCGCGACGTCTACATCGCGGGACGCCCCGCGCTAGGACAGGTACGCGAGGTCAAGCGCTCGCCCTCGCTGTCGGGTTGCGCGCGCAACGTCCGGCTGTCCAGCGACCCCGCGGTGATGGCGCGCAGCGCCTATGTCGATGCCGTGATCGAGATTGATGGCGCCTTCCAGCCCAAGCTTGACCGCAACCAGTCTGCTGCGGTCCGCCATTACGGCACGCTTGAGGTCGCCGGCTTCAAACCCGCGGAAGGCGCCGAAGGGACCAAGCGTCTGGGCACACTTCTGCTGACGCTGCCCGTCGACCGAACCGAGGCCCGCGCTGTTGCGCAAAACCCGCAGAATCCGCAACAGGCTGTTTTCAGTGCCCCGACGACGCTTGATCAGGCCGCGCTGGACGCCGCACTTCCCCCGGCCCCGGCGGTGACGGATGTTCTGACCATTACGCCTGGCGATAACTGGGACGAGGCCCGCGGCAAGGCTGCCGAACGGTTGCCGGGCGCTCTGGTGCATGTCGCCGACGGGCCACCGTCGCAACTGCGCGAGCAGATCTCCAACACGCTGATGGGTCCAGAGACGACCTTTCAGGCGTTCAGGAACGGCGAGGTGTTTCTGGATGCGGCCAAGAACGAGGCATTGGCCCTTTTCCGGGAACCGACCCGCGATCCGGACCGGGTGCTGGCGGTGGCGAGCTATCGAACCTTCGACGCGAGCCAGGTCACGCAGGATGCGCTGATCGGGGCCTTGCTGAAAAAATACGGCGATGCTCCGCTGACGGCGGACGACCAGTCGCGCTACGGCTCCAAACCGGGCAAGACCATGGTCTGGGGGATGCGCGAAAACTGCGTGCCGCAAATGCGTGGCGAGGTCCGCGTGCCGGATCTGCCACGGGATAACCATGAGGTCTTTTCCGCAGCGTCCAATCTCGCCCGCGCCTTCACCGGACCACAGCTGCAATACTCCAGCTACCAGTCGGTGGTTTTCTCGAGATGCACGCCGCTGGTCTGGGCCAGTGTCGGCGCTGACCGCGAGAACCGCCTGCATATCGTGGTGTGGTCCTTCGATCTGGGTCTGCTCGACGAGGTCGCCCAGATGCCCGACCTGGATGCGCAGGTCGACGGAGAGACCGGGTCCGCCGAGATCATGGAAAACGCGGCGGATATCGACCTCTAGAACAGGGGACGGACATCCCAGGCACGGGAGCCTGCGCTGACAGAAACGACTACGGGGACGCGGCAGCCGCGCTCCTGAAGGAGCGGCCCTCACATAAGCTCCGTCATGGAAGGACGGGCGCGGGTCGGGCCTCGCTGGGGTGTTCGCCCCCAGGATTCGGATGCAACCGGTCCGGTATCGAAATGGTCTGGGCCATGCACGCTTGAAACCGTGTGACCCGCGGGTCGCCGAGCGTTGGTCGCGCCGAGATGCCGGTACCCGCAAAGGCACGCGTCTCGCACCCACCAGTGACGCAGCGGCGATCCAATGCCGCGGAGGCGAGGAACGTAAAGCTTCGGAAAACTTGGGACAGACTGCCTATTGCACGGGCGCCGTCGAAGTGCCCGTGTCGCTGGCCCAGGCCCTGTTCTAGTGCCGGGTAAAGAAGTCGGCGAGCAACGCGCTGAGCTCCTCGGGGCGCGTCTCCGGGATCCAGTGCCCGCTGTCCAATGCCTGCCCTTCCACGGTCGTCGCGATCGGCTCCATCATCTGCACGACATAAGGAAACGGCGCGAGGCGTTCGGCATTCAGGCCCAGCACCGGCATCTCCAGCGGCGTTTCCATGAAGATCGCGTTCTGCTCGGCGTCACGGGGAAAGGCGCGATACCATTCGAACCCGGCCGCCGCGTTGGCTGGGTTGGAATAGGCATCGACGGTGACGCCGATCTCATGGTCGGTGATCCCACCCGCGCCGGCATCCATCTCCTCCATGAAATGGCCATAATAGAAAGCCTCGTTGCCCGCGGTCAGCCGCTCAGGGACATCCGCCGCGGCATGGAAGGAGAAGTGCCAGGCGCGAGGGTCAGCCGAGATCGCGTCGAAGATCGGCGTGCCCGGGATGGGCGTGTCGACGATCGTGAGCGTATCGGTGGCATTGGGAAACTGGCTGGCAAAGGCAAAGGCTGTCATCCCGCCGATATCGTGCCCGACGATGTTGGCCGATGCGACCCCGAGCTCCTCCATCAGCGCGCGAATATCGCCGGCCATGGTCGCCTTGTCGTAGCCCGCCTGGGGGATGTCGGAGCCCCCGGCGCCGCGCAAGTCGACCGCGATGACATCGTAGTCTGCCGACAGCAGGGGCATGACCTCGATCCAGGACGCCCAGGTTTGAGGCCAGCCATGGAGCAGGATGACGGTCTCGCCCGGTCCGCCGTCGCGGACATAGTGCAGGTTAACGTCGAGCGTCTGGGTGCGCGCCGAGGCAAAGCCGTCGGGCGGCGCGACGTCGGCGACGGCAAATCCCGCGGACACCACAAGCGCGGCGAGTACGGTCGGAAGATATCTCATTGTCTTTGATCCTTGTGACATTTGCATTGCTTGGGGATCAGGACCAGTCGGTCAGGCTCCGGCCGGTCCGACGCCCCACCTCGCTGGCGTCCAGCGCATCCATCGCGTCCGAAAAGAGCTCGGGCCCGACCTGGCGATAGGCGCCGATCTCCTTTAGGATCGACACCGTGGTTTCGAGGTCGAAGTCACCGTCGCCGGCAAGCAGGCGATGGCGCAGAAGGTCGGTCAGCAGATCCCCCTTCAGTTCCGTCGTGGCATCGGCAAGCTGCACGTCGAAAATCCTGCTCCCTGGGATGGTGCGCAGAAGGTCATGATCCGGATCGGCTCGCCAGAAATGCCAGGTGTCGAATGTCAGACCAAGGCTGTCGCGCCCCACGGCCTGGACCAGGTCCCAGCCTTGCGCGAGCGTTGCGATGGATGAAATCGGCATCGGCTCCAGCCCCAAGCGTAACCCGCGTACTGCGGCGCGGTCCGTGAGCCCGCCGAGCGCATCGATCAGAGCGGTGCGTTCGTACTGTTGCCCCAGCCCCTCCACGATGTTCATCTGCGACGCGCCCAACCCGTCGGCCATGGCGAACACATCTGCCTCGCTATGGTCGATGAAGGCGATGTTTTCCGAGGGATATCCGGCCGGAATGGCGAAATCCGGAACCCACTGGACAAAGGGGTCCACGATGGCCGCGTCGACACCGGCATCGGCGAACCGGCTCCGGATCTGTGCGGCACTCATGCCCTCCGCGCGCCAGGTCTTGTAGTCGATCGGGAACACCGACATCGCGTCGAACCCGCCCTCGTTCGCCGCAATCAGACGATCGTTCAAAGGTTTCGTGCGGACATTGGCCGCCCAGAGAACGCGGCGGGGCGTGGTCTTGGCCATGAGAGGCTCCGGCGGGATCAAGGCGAGCGCGGCGGCCGCGCTGGTTGTTTGAAGAAAGCGTCTGCGGTTCATCGATGTGGCTCCTGCCGGACCACGCAGTCGCGCAAGCGTCGATCCGATAGGTGGGTGCGAAACCGGATAGCCTTTTCTGTGGCGACTGCGTGACAAAGCGCGGTTTGAGCGAATTCGCGTGCCCGGACTGGGCCCTGGTGCGCCCTGCCCGACCGGTTTGGGTTAAGTCGTAGATGCGGATGATCGAAATCTTTTCCGCCAAGGGCGCGCTGGTCGCAGGAGCAACCCACGCGCCTGGCGTCTTTGGGCAGATCCTGTTCCGCTTGAAGAGTGATCATCGCGCTTCGGCTCCCTTGCCTGTCTTGTCCGAGAGCTAAGGGCTTTGCCCGAATTTGATTAGTTGGGCATTTTGACTATTATTTATCCATGAATGGATTGATTGACGCTCTCCTGTCGGACCTCGCCCTTGTGGTGCGGGTGTCTGACAGCGGCGGGTTCACTGCGGCGGCGAAGCTGACCAAGATACCGCAAGCGACGGTCAGTCGCCGGATTGCCATGCTTGAAGAAAACCTGCAGGTACGGCTCTTTGATCGCACGACGCGACGCGTGGCACTGACCCCGGCCGGCCGACAGGTCTACCGACATGCCAAACTGATGCTGGAGCAAGGCGAGGCAGCCGCGGCCTCCCTGCAGGCACTGCAGGAACGCCCGGCCGGCACGCTCCGCGTGACCTGCCCGATCGTCCTGGGACAAGCCATTGTTGACGACATCGCAGCAGAGTTCCTGACGGCCCATCCGGACGTCCGCATCCGCATAGAGTTGACGGGGCGGCGAGTGGATCTGGTCGAGGAAGGCTACGATATCGCGATCCGGGTCGGGCGCTTGCCGGACTCGAGCCTCGCGGTCACACGGCTCGCCAGCGCTCGAACGGGGCTTTATGCCAGCCCGGACTATGTGCGGCGCCATCGCCCGATCGAAAAGCCGTCCGACCTGAGCGCCAACGATTTGCTGATCTTTGCGGGCAGCCTTGAGCCGCGAAGTGTGACGCTTTCTCAGGATCAGATCCAAGAGACCGTTACGGCGCCGGTTCGCATGGCCTGCAACGACCCGCTGCCGGTTCTGACAGCCGCAAGAAGCTCGCTTGGGATCGCCGAAGTGCCGCGCTTCGTTGCGACACGGGACGTTGCGACCGGTGCGCTCGTCGAGCTTCTGACCGACTGGCGCATGGCGGAAACCGAGATCAACGCGTTGACCCCGTCCTTTCGCGGCGCGCTTCCCGTGGTGCGCGAGTTTCTGGACCTGGCCAAGTCCTTGCTTGGACGCGCTTTCGACTAGCCCACGGCCTCCATCGGAGACACGCGGCCGACCAAACGCGGACTGCACATCGTCACCCGCACGCGTCCACCCGATGGCAATGCGCTATCAGGCGGCGGGAAAACCGGCGCTGTTCACTGCGTGGGCCGGGTGGCTCTAGTCGGACTCTTCCTGACGGCACATCCACTCATAGGTGGCGGCAATCCCGTCATGCAGGGAGATTTCACACTCCCACCCGAAGTCGGACTTGGCGCGGGACACGTCGAGCACGGACTTCTGCACATCGATGGCACGGCCCGATTTGTAGAGCGGCTCCACATCCTGCCCGGTGACAGCGCCGATGGCATCCACGATCTCGTGGAGCGCGGTGCCTTTCCCAGATCCCCCATTGTAAGGACCGGTCTTTTCGCTTTGCATCGCCAGAACGCTGAGTTCGGCGAGATCGGCAACATGGAGATAGTCGCGCACGACGCTGCCATCGCCCCAGATTTCAATCCGCTCGCCGGCCCGGATCCGGTTCAAGAAAGTCGAAATCACACCCTGCACGCCCGAATGTCCCTGGCGCGGTCCGTAGGGATTGGACGCACGGATCGAAACCGGTGAGAGGCCACGCGTCCGCCGATACATATCGAGGTAATGCTCTATGGCGGACTTCACGATACCGTAGGAATTGATCGGACGCAGCGGATGCGTTTCGGGGACGGGTACGATATCGGGCGGGCCGTACACCGTCCCTCCAGAGGACAGGAACAGGATGCGCGACAACCCCATGCCGATCATGGCGTCGAGCAACGACAGGGTGCCCCCCAGATTGTCGAGAACGTCGGTTCTCGGGTCCAGATCCGCGGTTCCGGGGAACGTCGTGCTGACCAGATGCATCACCCCGTCGATCCCGGACAGCGCGTCGATCAGTGCCATCCGGTCGCCGAAATTCCCGAACTGGTATTCGACGCCGGGGACAGGGGCGCGAAAACGTTCAGGCTGCCGGTCGAAGACCCTGACCCGGTGGCCATGCGCGAGAAGTCGGTCGACAATATGCGATCCGATAAAGCCGCATCCGCCGATTACGAGTATTTTCATGGTCCGTCCCGGCCTCTCTGCCACGTTTTCGCTGCCCGCATCTGCCCGGTTGCACGGAGATCGCGTCGCGGGGAGCTGAAATTATCGTGTGGTGTTCGGTATGTTGGTCACGACAGTTTGCCAACCCTGAAGCTGTGGAACGATGCCGAACAAGCGTTCCAGAGCATGCAACATCGTGCCATCGTTCGGGGCCGGTTCGGCGGGATAGTCGGCCCATGTCAGGTCCAAATCGACAAAGGGCTGAAGCGCAGCACTGCGCATCCAAAACATCGTACCGATTGGAAAGTTAAAAACCTTGGGAAGTTCTCCGACAGCCATCGACTGAGCCAAACTCTCCGCCGGCTGCAGATTCTCGGTCCAGCCCATGATGTTTGGATCATCGGGATAGGCAATGCCGATCCGGTCATCCTGTGCCATCGCCTCCAGGATACGGTCCATCATCGGTCCGGCCCGTTTGCCGCCAAGCACGCCGGAGTAAGCAAAGGTCACCCAATCCGCAGTGACATCTGCATTCTTGAGATGCGTGCTTTTCTTTGTATGGACATGCCCCACGAAATCGTAGTCGCGGGTCAAATCCGGACCGAAACCGGTCAGAAAGGGGCCGATATCGCGCCCTGCATTCGGCACGACCATGATTGAAGCAACCGTCCCGGAATACCTCGAAAAATGCTTGCGTGCGGCGCGCTCTCCAGCGTCGTCGGCGACGCTGACAAAGAGGTCGGGACGTGTGGCGTTCTTTTCGAGGCGCTGGACCACATCCGCAAGCTGATCGGTGTAATAGGCATGAATGTGCAGCGCCGCCCGAACCGGAATGGGTTTCATGTCGGCAGAGGCCGCCCCCCCACCCTCGATCACCGGCAGCATCCAGGGTCCTTCCGGTCGGCCACGCCGAAGATATTCGGCGTAGGGATCTGCGCCGGGCCGCAGTGTTCCAGCGAGGTTTTCCGCATAGATGTAGGGGTGAAAACCCGGTTCGGGTCGACGCGGATACACGCCGCACCTGATCCGTTTTATGTAGGTTCCGATGCCGTCGAGCAATTGTCCTTGCCGTGACTGCGCTTCGAGGCAGAAATCCGGCCTGAACCTGCCCGAGGCTCGTATCGTCTCGGCGTCTTCGTTCAGTATGGCCGGAAAGTCATTGGCGCTGACCGCCAGTTTTTCGATCCGCGCGGCATAGGCTTCGAAATCGAAGGCAACCTTGGCATAGGTGCGAACCTTCTCCGCAACCTCGTCCAGGGCTTGCGGAGATGAGGCAAGAGTAATCAGCTTGTCAGCCAAGTCCGTCGTGTCCAGATAGCCGGAAACACATGCGTCCTGCAGACCCGCATCGGTCAGGGACTCGGCGATTCCAGTGGTCCGATCGAAGCACAGCACAGGCAGCCCCGCACACATCGCGTCGATGGCGACATTCGGTAAGGGATCGAGCCTGCTGGTCAGGACGAGAGCATCGGCCAGGCTGTAGACTGCCTCGATCTCCGGCGTTTCGGGGATGATCAGAACGCGCTCTGTCAGACCCGCCCGGCGCAGTTGATCCTGAAGATAGACCGAATAGGCGAAGTCCTTTTCCGGATCGTATCCGGCACCAATCCAGACAAAGATCGCATTCTTGCCAGCCGGATCATTGAGCACGCGCATCGCTGTATCGATGAAGAGGTCAACACCCTTGCGGATCTGCACATACCCGGCTCCGATCACGATGAACCGGCGTGATGACTCGCCATTCGGACGGAAGAGCTCTGACAGCCTTGTGCGTTCGAGTTTGCGTTCCGCGGGCGAACGCGCCGCTGTCGGGACCTCGCATTTCCCCTGCGGAAGTATGTGCATCGTGGGTGTTCGCGTCAGGTGGTGCGTATCCACAGCATTGTCGAGAGTGAGGCTTGTCGAAAACACGGTCTGATCGGCCCAGGAAATCGCATTGGGATATGCGGATCTCGGCAAGGTGTAAGATGCGAATTCGTGCAGCAAGGCAACGCTGGGGACCCCACGCGCCCTCAACGGAAGAAGCATATGCCGCGCCTCAACGGAGTTAACGGCGGCAAAGGCAAAGGGTTGCTCGGCTATGACATCGTCAAGAACATGAACAAAAAAGGGACCCTCATCCGTTGGCTTGCCCGCCTCCCAGACAGCTACGGAATGCTCGCGGAACTCCTTTAACAGCTCGCCCCCCCGCAAGCACAGCGTCGTCACATTGTGGCGGTGCGACAGAACTCGAACCAGGTTGAGGGCCAGGATCGGCGCCCCGGTGCGGCTGGCGTCGTGGCTCACGACCAGAATGTCAGACCAGTCCGGATTACGTGCGACGCGCCCGGCGTGATGCGTCGCATACTCCGACGCGGACGTCGGAATCACCACAGGCGCAACACCCGGTGCGAGATTCTCTAGAGGCTGCAGCAAAGACCGGTTCGGGTCCCGTTTCGCGGCACTGCGACCGAAGCGCTGCGCCATACGCGCGGGAATTGGCGGGCTTGCCTTGGACAACCCCCTTAGGGCCTTGAACCGGAGGAAATCGCGCAGGGTCTTCAAAGGACGGCGCCGGGCGCGTGCAAGATCTCCCTTGGCGCTCCCGAGGTCCGCGGCGACGCGCTCGAACTGGTCCGTGAGTTCGCGGTTCTGGGCCAGAAGTGCCGCGACCATGGTCGTGGCCTCGTCCAGATCCGTTTTAATGCTGTCGATCTCGTCGGCATCCGTCTTTGCGTACGGATGCAGCTTAGCAACCGAGTCCGTCGTCGCGTCCTGCGTCGCTCGGGATGCTCCAGACTGCTGCGCTTTGTGCACAACGCCTCCATACTTCCCGGACGCCGCCCTCGGGTGCATTGCGGGGACCGCCGCGTCGAAATCGACACGCAAATCGTCGAGCTTGGCCGGAACATCAGGGAGATCGTCGCCCTGCGCCAGCACAGCATGGACTTCCTTGGCCAAGTCGAGAAGAGGGGCATCAAGGTGCACGGAACTCGAAAGCGACCTGGTGTCAGCAATGTCCTGCATGTCCCGGGTTGTCGTGTCCGGCAGCATGGTTCGGGATAGGCCAAGAGCGGCTCCGGCCCGATCCAATGTTGAAATCGGATCTTTCAGAAACCTTTCTGCCACAAGGATCGTGCGGGAATTACCGCGACTGTTGCGTTCGGCGTCCAGTGTGTAGCGCAACCACAAGGCCACTGCAGCATCGGCGCTGAGTCCAGCGCGCGCCATGATAGAAGACGCCGAAGCGGCGGGGTCGGGCAGCATTAGTACGAAGCTCGGCCGCGCCTCCGCTTGCCGGGCCGCGTCCAACCAGAGCGGCATCAACAGCGACACTCGTGGATCATTGACCATCAGCAGCGGCGCGGACGCGAATTCTCTTTGCAGGAGCCGAACATAGTCGCTCACCGCGTCCTGTCTTTGCTGACCCTTCGGCAAAGTCAAAGCCCGAAAATCAAGCCAATCCCGCTTCAGGGCAGCGAGCACTGTATCGTTGGCCAAAACCACAGGGTCGGGCTTCGGAGACAGCTCGGCATCGTCGGATGTCAGTGCGGGCACGGGCCGCGCGGCGCTCAGAAGCGCAAGGCTTTTCGAAACTGCGGTCGTGGCACCGCACTGCATCCCGGTCAAAAAAACGATCCGACGTGAAGGATCCTCAATTGATCCAGAAGCTGCCTGCATTGCCGTACCTTCCACGTCCGTTAATAATGACTTATCCGTGACCACCAGAATCGTAAACTCTTGCATGGCCGGAGCAGGTGCCGTTGCAAAAATGCCGGATCGGCTCTGAGTATCTGCAGGTTTTGCGGTCATGGCCCATCGGCAAAGACTTTCGCGTCCTGAACACAGTGAATGTCATGTTCAGATACGACAAAGAAATCGGCCTTAGGCTGCTTCAACCACAACCACATCAGCAACCGGTCGACGCGGAAAGCGAGGCTGACAGGCGATAACGCCCCTGCCGCCGACATGTTTCGCACGAGACTCTCGCCCGCAGCCGTTCGGACCAAACCCAAGGATCGGTCGTCACGTGAAAGAAAATGCGAAAGATCTTTGACGTGCCGCAAGCCTCGAAAGCAGCGGTCAAGCAGGCGCTACCTGCCCGTGGAACTGTCGAATACGCCCGCCGAGATCACCCGGCCGTCCCGCCTGCGAACCCGAAGCACACCGAGATCTCATGCTCAAAGGCGGGCTACGGGACGCTATGGTGGTTCATTGCGCTCGTTCGAGCACAGAAAGTGCGGCGCGCGCGACGTCCACATCCTGCTCCGGACTGCCGGAGCCCACACCTATGCCTCCGACGAGGTGGCCGTCGACGAGAATGGGCAACCCGCCAGCAAGGCGTGTGACCGCGCCGCCCGTCGCCTCGGCGATGAGCACGCCGACATGTTCGGGTATGGTCGTCGTTTCCCCTCCGATCGATGCCGCGGTGCGCGCTTTTGTTCGCGCACTCTTCAGGCTCAGGAATTTGGCACCCGTCATGCGTATCTGACCCAAAGCCTCGCCACTTGCATCCACGATCACGATGCATTGCGGCTGGCCGATCTTCTCTGCTTTGGCGACGGCCGCGCCCAGCATTTCGAGCACGGCAGAATGGGTGAGCGAGAGACTTGCGACCGTGCAGCCCAGATGTGGCATAGCTAGCTCCTTTTAGTCGGGTCAGACCGGCGACACGCCATTCACATTGAGAAAAACTGAATACAACGACGTGGTTCCGCAGATGAACAGGCGATTCAGTTTAGGGCCGCCAAAACAGACATTAGCGACCAGTTCCGGGATCAGAACCTTCCCGATCAGCGTGCCGTCCGGCGCCAGGCAGTGAACGCCGTCCGCGGCCGAACTCCAGATACGACCGTCGCGGTCGAGACGAAACCCGTCAAAGACGCCGCTGCTGCACTCGGCAAGGACCTCGCCACCGCTCAACGAGCCGTCGGGGCCAACATCGTGGCGACGGATATGGGCCGGACCTCCCGGCGTGTGCGTGATGCCCGTGTCGGCAATGTAAAGACTGCTTTCATCGACCGAAAACGCGAGCCCGTTGGGTTTGATATAGTCGTCGGCGACGATCCGGATCTTACCGGAGGGATCCACCCGGTACACATGGCAGGCGCCGATTTCGCTCTCGGCGCGCTCGCCCTCATAGTCCATCATGATGCCGTAGGACGGATCGGTGAACCAGACGGAGTCGTCGGATCTGACCACTACATCGTTGGGCGAGTTTAGGCGCTTTCCCTGGTAGCTGTCGGCGATGACGGTGATGCTACCGTCATGCTCGGTCCGGGTCACGCGGCGGGTCAGGTGCTCGCAACTCACCAGCCGTCCCTGCCGGTCCACCGTGTTTCCGTTGGCATTGCTCGATGGCTGACGAAATACCGAGACAACCCCATCGGTGTCATCGAAACGCATTAATCGGTTGTTCGGGATGTCCGACCACAGGAGATAGCGCCCGGCGGCGAACCAGGCCGGTCCTTCCGACCAGCGCGCGCCGGTCCAGAGCCGTTCGACGCGGGCGTGCCCGATCAGACAATCGCCGAAACTTGGGTCAATGATCTCGTATCCGGTTCCCTCGATCATACCGAACATCACGGTCTCCTTTCAGTTCGTCGCCTGGCCGCCGCACACCCCAGCCCGGCAGGGGGAGTCTGTTGCCGGGCAGGTCCGGGTCGTCGCCCCAGATCGCCTGGTAGCTATCGACGGCCATGCCCCGCCTCTGCAAGAGCACAAAGACGGCAATCAGCATTGGCCACCAGAGTCCGAGGACACCCCACATCCAGATCGGCGCGTTCGCTTTCCACAGCCCCAGCAGGATGGTCACCGCGGCCAGGGCGAGAACCGCATAGCCGATGGATTTGTGTAGAGCCTCGAAGGTACGGCGCCAGCGTGTCATGTCGTAGTGATCGCCCCTCAGGCTGCCGTCACGGGCGGGGGCGGTGGGCCCACCCTTGCTGCCGCGCATCACTCCGAGCAACACCTGCATCGCAAGTCCTGCGAGCACCCCGTACCCGAGCCAGTTGTGAAGGCTCATCTCGGACCAGCGGCTCGGCAGGACCAGCGCCAGTCCGAAGATCGACAGGCCCAGCACCATGGAGTGCCCGATCCAGTGACTGCGCCACCAGAATTGCGTGTCGAGCGCACGGGGCCAGTCCTGACCCGGCAGGATCTTGAAAAACCGCGCGAGAATCACGGCAAGCGGCGCAATCACGCCCCAGCCCAGCACCATGGTACGGGCATGCCAGGAGACGGCAAAGCCGACCTCATGGGCGCGGGCTCCGTCGATGGGAGACAGGAGCCATTCCACCCGATCAGCCTTTCACGGCGCCCGCGGTCATGCCGGTGATGATCTGGCGGGACGCAAAAAGCGTGAAGATGATTGGAGGGATCGCCAACAACATGCCCGTCGCCATGATCACGCCCCACTCGACATTGAATTCGCTCATGTTGTTGACGATGAGGATCGGGACGGTCCGCGTGTTCCGGTCGCTGAGCGCCGAGGCGAGCAGGTATTCGTTCCAGGCGATGCGGAAGGTAAAGATCGCAGCCGCGGCGAGCCCTGGCTTGATCAGCGGCAGCACCACCTTGAAGAAGACCTGAAAAGGCCCGGCCCCGTCGACGCGGGCGGCTTCTTCGAGACTCCTGGGTACCTGGATGATGAAGCTCTGCAGGATCCAGATCACGAAGGGCAGGTTCATCGCGACATAGACCAGGATGATGCCGGCGTGGGTGCCCGCCAGGCAGACATCGCCGCGGCCTCCGAACGTGTCGCGAATGGCACCGCCCACCAGACCGTCCCGATCGAGGCAGAACTCGTTGTTCCAAAGACCGAAGACCGGAACGAGCAGCACCGCCGGCGGCACCATGCGCACCATCAGCGTCGTCAGGGACACGGTATCGCGGCCCATGAAGCGGAAACGGACCAGACCATAGGCCGCCATGCACCCGATCACCAGCGTCAGAAAGGTCGAGATCAGCGCAATGATCAGAGAGTTGATGAACGCTCCGCCGAACTTGAGCGAGCAGAACTCCAGATGTTTCGGCTCGTACCAGAGGATGTCGCAAAGCGCGGTCTCGTAGTTCTGGATCGTCGGAAAGAACAGCAGCCCGGATGTGCCGGAGGTGATGTCGACATCAAGCTTGAAGCTGTTGGTGAACATCAGCAGCACCGGGCCGACCGACATGAAGACCAGAGCCGCGAGGAGCGCGTAGAAGGCCGGGTTCTGCTTTTCGTAGGCCTGGCTCATCAGGCGTCCTCCTCATCGGCGGTGCGGATCTTGGCAGCACGGGCCTCCTGCCAGCGCGTGAAGCCGAACATGCCCAAGGTGAAGGCCAGCAGCATAAGCAACAGATAGTTGGACAGCGCAGCCGCCACGCCAAGTTCCCGGAACTCCGTCGCCGTCCGCGAGATCCGGAGCGCCAGAATCTCCGTCGAAAGCCCCGGCCCCCCTTCGGTCATCACCAGGATCACCTCGAGCACCTTGAAGGCGTCGATCAGGCGCAAGAGTCCGGTGACGATCAGCACGGGCATCATCAGCGGCAGCTTGATGTACCAGATCTGCTGCCAGGCGGTGGCGCCGTCGATGCGCGCGGCCTCCAGCGCGGAGCGCGGCAGCGATTGCAGTGCGGCCAGCGCGAGAATGAAAATGAAGGGCGTCCACTGCCAGATATCGGCGATGATGACGCTCGTGAGCGCATGCTGGCCCAACCAGTCGACGCCGGGAATCCCCAGACTGTCGAGCGTCCGGTTAAAGGTTCCGACCGTCGGGTGGTACATGTAGCGCCACATCAGACCGACCACGACGGGTGCGATCATCATCGGCAGGATGAACATCGTCCGAAGCACGGACATGCCGCGGATATTGCGGTCGAGCAGCAGGGCCAGACCGACCCCGAGCACCATCTCGAAACTGACGACGAAGAACGCGAAGCGGAGCGTGACCGACGCGCTCTCCCAGAAATTCGGGTCGTTCCAGAGCGTGACGTAGTTCTTGAGTCCGACGAACTCCGCCTCGCCGATGGACTGGCTCGGGTCCCAGTCCTTGAAGCTGCCCCAGACCATATAGCCCAGCGGATAAAGCAGGGCGATCGCCATGATGACCACGGCAGGCGCCATGAAGAAGTAGGGCGTGAGACGGTTGGCCCGGGCGATGGACATTGGGTACGCCTTCCGATGTTCGCGGGAGGGAGGAATGCCGGGGCGCGCTGACAGTAACGCCCCGGCCCTGGAAACGGGAGGTCAGTTCCAGGTGTAGTAGCCGGCCTCGTCCATCACGCCTCGGGTGCGTTCGGCAACACCGTCAAGGCCTTCCTGGATGTCCAGATCCTCGGTCAGAACCTTGGAGAGCGTCGTGCCGAGATCGGCGTTGATCTTGCCCCAGACAGGGATGATCGGACGCCAGTCGGGATCGGCATGCTCCAGGGCCTCTCCAAAGGTCGCCATGTGGGGGAACTTCTCGTTCACCTCGGCATCGGCGTGGGTCGAGAAGCGCGAGGGATTGCCGCCGGCGAGCGCGACGAGCTTGTCACCCTGCTTGGAGGTCAGCCACTGCATCAGCAGAAAGGCCGCTTCCTTGTTCTCCGCATTCGCCGGAATGCCGATGCCGAACCCACCGGTCTGGCTGCCCCGGCGCGCACCCATCGGGTGCAGCGCCCAGCCGACCTTGCCCACGACCTGGGATTTCGACGGATCGTCGATCTGCCCGGCCACGACCGTGGTATCGAGGAACATCGCCGTATCGCCGTTCAGGAAAGCGCCGAGCGCCTCACCGAAGCCGAAGCTTTTGGAGCCTTCGGGGCCGCAATCCACGATCGTCTTCAACGCTTCGGCCGCCTTCACGCCCTCTTCGTTATTGACGATCGGGTTCCACTGGTCGTCGAAGACCCGCCCGCCGAGCGGGGCGAGATGCAGCAGGAAGGCATGGCTCGCATGGTGGCCAGACGCCGCGCGGGAGGCGACGCCGCCCATGCCCGGCTCCAGCTCGGGGATCTTGCAGGCCAGTTCCAGAAGCTGGTCGTAGGTCTCGGGGACCTCGAGACCGTGCTTTTCGAAGATGTCCTTGCGGTAGCCCAGAACCGAGGTTTCGGAACCGTACGGAATACCGAATAGCGATCCGGTTTTGCCTTCGAGGTAGCCTTTGCTCCCTCCGGCAAATCCGATGTTGTAGACATAGCCGTCGATCAGATCGTCCGCGTCATAGTTCGGGTCGGCCAGCCGCGGGTTCATGAAGTACTTGGCGAGGTTTTCCAGCTGATCGGCATAGACATAGTCGGCCTTGGAAAAGACCACATAGGCGATTAGGTCATACTCGCCCTCGTCCTGAGCGAGCTCCAGCGTCTGACGCTCCCGCATCTTGAGGTAGGGCAGTTGGTCGACCTCGACCTCAATGCCGGTTTCCTTGGTGAACTCCGGCAGGATCCGCATCACCGCGTCGTAGTGCGGGTGCGCGGGAAAGTTCACGATGAGCGTCGTGCCCTCATAGTCGGCATAGGGGTTGGCCAGCGCGGTGCCGGTCATCAGCAGCGCGGCCACACCCGCCAGCGTCGTCGTCTTCAAGGATCTCAACATCTTACTCCTCCCATGGATTTCTGGATCTCGCGTTAAATCGCCGTCTCGTTTTCGCTGTCGAACAGATGAACGCCGTTCGGATTGACGGCGAATTTCAGGGTCTGGCCCATTGCAACCGGCGTTTCCGAATTGAGCTCGACCATCACGTCCTCGCTGCCGCATTTGCACAGCAGAACCGATTGCGCGCCGACATACTCCGAGACCATCACGTCGAGCGTCAGCGCGGTCTCGGACGGCGCCTCGGGATCGAAGCGCAGGTCGGACGGACGCACGCCGAGAATGGTATTACGGTGCGTATGCGTGCGCGCGGCCTCGGCCTTCGCACCTTCAAGCTTCAGCGCGAACCCGTCCCCATGGACGAATGTTGCGCCGTCGCGCTCCTCGATGTCGCCATGGAGAAAGTTCATCGGCGGCGAGCCCACGAACCCGGCCACGAACTTGTTCACCGGATGTTTGAAGAGTTCCTCGGGCGTGCCCTGCTGCTGGATATAGCCGCCATGCATCACCACGATCCGGTCGGCGAGCGTCATTGCCTCGATCTGGTCATGGGTGACGTAGATCATGTTTTTCTGGACCCGCTGGCTCATCACCGCGAGTTCGGCGCGCATCTGGCCGCGCAGTTTCGCATCGAGATTCGAGAGCGGTTCGTCGAACAGGAATATCGAGCTGTCCTTGGCGAGGGCCCGCGCCATCGCGACCCGCTGGCGCTGCCCGCCCGAGAGCGCGCCGGGTTTGCGGTGCAGAAACTCCGTCAGGCCGACGGTCGCGGCGACCTCTTTGACCTTGGCATCGACCTCGGCCTTGGGCCGCCGGGCGAGCCGCAGCGCGAAAGAGATGTTCTGCGCCACGTTCATGTGCGGGTAGAGCGCGTAGTCCTGAAACACCATCGCCAGATCGCGGTCTTTCGGCTCCAGATGGCTGACGGGTTTGCCATCGACATAGATCTCGCCGTCCGAGACATCCTCCAGCCCCGCGACCATCCTGAGCGTCGTCGATTTCCCGCACCCGGAGGGCCCGACGAGCACGGTGAACTCGTGGTCCGCCATCTCCAGCTCGATGCCGTGCAGCACTTCGACATCGCCATAGCGCTTGATCAGATGATCCAGGTGGATTGTCGGCATAACGCCCCCGTAACCCGTTTGTTACCGGTCACACTAACATATGTGACCGGTAACACAAAGGTTTTCTACTCTCCTAAACCTTTGAAATCGCGACTACCGGTATTTGGTGCTACCGCGAAGGCTGACTTCGGCCCGGACGGCGATGTGGCGGGGACTCATCGCGCCATCTCTCGTCAGCAGCTCTGCAAGCAGCTGTCCGGTTACACGCCCAATGCGCCTTGGATCGACCGTAACGGTGGTGATCGCGGGGGTCGCAAAACGGGACACTTCGAAATTCCCGAAACCGGCAACCCCGATATCATCGGGCACATGTTTTCCCATCGCGGACAGTGCGGACAACATTCCGAAGGCGGGCGCATCCGAAACGCAAAAGACGCAGTCCGTATCAGGATATGTCTCGAGCAACGCTTGCGCCGCAGCGGCACCATCCTCGATAGAGAGGGGCGGTTTGCCCAGGCGCAGAACGCGGTGTACCGAAAGCCCGGCGGCCTCCATCGCGGTCAGATAGCCCGCCCGTCGCGCCGCCCCGCGGGTCCAGGCATCATCTTCCTCGCCCAGAAAGGCGATATTGCAATAGCCCTGCGCGATCAGGGCGCGGGTCATTTGCTCGGCCGCGTCCCGATTTGAAAAGCCGATCGTGCGGCCGATCGGGGCCTCGGGCCTCTCCCACAGCTCGATCACCGGCACTTGCGCATCGCGGAGCAGGTCGATGGTGCGGCTCGAATGACCGTCATAGGACAGCACGATCGCTTCGGGGCGCCGCCGGAGCATGGTCTCGACCAACCGTTCCTCGCGTTCGGCGGAATAGTCGGTGTAGCCGAGCAGGATCTGCTGCCCGATGCCTTCGAGCTCTTCGTTCAGCGCCTGAACGGTTTCAGCAAAGTGCAGGTTGTTGAGTGACGGAACCAGGACCGCGACAAACCCGGAGCGCTTGGTGGTAAGGCTTCCGGCCATCTGGTCGGGCACGTAGTTCATGTCACGCACGACCTTGAGAATGCGGTCGCGGGTTTCCTTGGAGACGGGGCTGTTTTCCTTCAGCGCCCGCGAGACGGTCATCCGCGACACGCCCGCCGCGCGCGCAACGTCACGCATGGTCACCGGTGATTTCTGAGAATTGGCCACGTGCGATCCGACAGCATGTTATCGGTCACACCATGTGGCAACGCCTGCGGCAGTTCAAGGGGCGCCGCCAGGACGCGGCGCCCCTTCCGGTGTCAGCGGGAGAGAGCGCCAACACCCGAGAAGCGGAATGCTTCCTGTTCGAGCGCATCGATCTCCTCGAGGCTCATTTCGTCATGGGCGACCGTGATACGGCCGAGGAACACCAACGGCAGTTCGTCGGCGCGGCCCTCAAGATCCGCCTTGATCGCCTCGGCCGTGGCCGCACCGACATCGTCGCCCATGCGCATCGGGGTGGCGTTGAGCTCACCACGGCGGATGGCTTCGAGCTCCAGCCCCGTGCCGCCCCAGCCGGTGGAAAAGATCTCCTTCTCCTTGCCCATCGCGACCTGCGCCTCGACCGACCCCATCGCCATCGCGGTGTTCGCGTTGTGGATCAGCGTGGCCTCGGGATAGGCTTGCATGATCAACGTCGTGCCCTCGAAACCGCCTTCGCTCTGGTACTCGCCATAGTGCTCATAGGCCGTGGTCCAGCCTCCCTTGTCCTCGACGCAGGCCTTGAAATCGCCAGACCGCTGATTGTCTGTGATCCCGGGAATGCCCCGGTTCATCGCCATGGTGACGCCTTCGCCCAGACGGCCGAGCATGTAGCCGCACATCACCAGCGCGCCGGCGCCCGATGAGAAATCGAACCACGCATCCGGCTGGTTCTCGAGATCCTTGAGCGGCGTGTGGAACGCCCAGACATAGGTCGTGAACCCGTCATTGCCGGCCAGCTTGTCGATATTGTCGGCCTGGATCGCGAGCTCGGACGGCCCGAAGATGACGTAGTCGTAGAGGTCGGCGTCCTGCTCCACCTGGCTGGCATAGGTCGCCTGAAGCGAATGCTCGATCTGGCGGCTCGCGAATTCCGTGGTCTCGTAGGCGATGCCCAATTCGTCCAGCCGCTTGGTCATGGCCAGATAGTTGCGCGCCCAGAAGTCCGACGTGTCGGCCGATGGGTAAATCAGCGCGATCTGCACCGGGTTGTCGAGCGTACCGGCAAAGGGCACGGCTTCTGCGCCGACGGTCTCCTGCAGCGCTTCGAGCTTGCCATCGGCATTCACCTCGTCCGGCATCCAGTAGTCGCGCTCGGCGATATCGGGCAGTTCCTTCAGCGGCAAGTGCCCGTCGGCGGCGGCCGCGCCGGCCAATGCCAGGCTCGCAACGAGCCCGCTTGTCATCATCAGTTTCATGTTCAGTCCTCCCTGTTTTTCTCTCAGCGACCCCGGACGGCGGCTTCTGTCCGTCCGCCTGGTTTCGCGACTTGGCCGATCATCCGCTCGGGTTAGGGTCTCCGGCGAACATCGCGCCGACCGCGAGAAGCGCGATCAGCACACCAATCAACACCGCGCTTAAGCGGAGCATTTTCTGCCCGTCCGGCGTCTGAAGCGCTGCAAACCAGCCGCCCGCGCCGTCGCGGTCCTTCTTCTGCATCCACGCGTAGAGAGCGACAGAGCTGACGATCACCACGCCAGACGCGACCGACTGCCAGAAGAATTCTATCCGCAGTGTGACCAGCGCGTTGATCATCATGCTGAGCAGCAAGACGCCCGCGAAGGAGCCGAGCATTGAGGCCCGCCCACCAAAGAGCGACGTGCCCCCGACCACGACAGCCGCGATGACGTGCAGATTGAAATACGGCGCCGAGGTCGCCTGGATCGCGTTCAGCTTGCCGGTCAGCATCACCCCTCCGAGCGCCGCGCAGGCGCCGCAGAGCACATAGGCATAGACCTTGTGCCGGTTCACCGAGATGCCGGTCAGTTCAGCGGCCTCGGGGTTGGAACCGATGGCGATCGTGTAGCGGCCGAAATAGGTGCGGGTTAGAAGGACGTAACCTGCGATCATCGTCGCGGTGCCGATCAGCACCGGGATCGGTACGAACCCCGGGATCTGGCCGCGCCCGATCTCGGTCAATAGGTCCGGAAAGCGCGCGAGCACCAACCCCTTGGCCAAAACCAGCGCGAAGCCGCGATAGACGAGGTCCATCGCCAGCGTGCCGATCAGATCCGGGACCTTGAGACGTGTGATGATCAGCCCGTTGACCAGCCCCATCAGAGCCCCGAGCGCAATCGCGATGGGTACCGCGATATAGACAGAAAAGCCGTACTGTTTGATCAGAAACGCCATGATGATGGCCGACAGCGCCGCCATCGACCCTATCGACAGGTCGATTCCGCGCTGCGTGATGACAAAGGTCATCGCCATCGCCATGGGCATGTAGAGCGCCGCGTCCAGCAGGATCAGGTTCAAGTTCGACGCGCGGAAGTAGCGCGCAGGTTCGACGATGCCCATGAAGAGAAGGATCGCGAAGATCATCACCAGCGGGCCGATGATTGCGATGTAGGGCTCAAGCCGTTCGCTGACCGGTCGCGTTGCGGTTGCCGTTGTCATCAGGCTGCCTCCTCGGCACCGACAATGAGGCCCAGGACCTCTTGCGTGTTGCTCTCGGCGGTGGTGATGACGCCCGCGCACTGGCCGCGACGCTGGACATGGATCCTGTCGGACACTTCGAACACATCATCGAGCGAATGGCTGATCAGAATAACCGCCAGCCCCTGCTCTTTTACCGTTCGGATCAGTTTGAGCGTCCGGGCGGTTTCCTGGGGCCCGAGCGCTGCCGTGGGTTCGTCCATCACCAGCACACGGAGTCCATCGTGATAGACGGCGCGCGCGATCGCCACCGCCTGGCGCTGTCCGCCTGATAGGCTCTCGGTCGGCGCATCGAGAGATTTGAGTTTCACGCCGAGACGCTCCATCAGCACGCGTTCGGTCTCCTCCCGCATCCGCTTGTTGTCGAGAAAGGTCATCCCCAGCACCGTTCGCGTCAGCTCATTGCCGAGGAACATGTTGGCCGCCGGATCGAGATGATCGGCCAACGCCAATGTCTGGTAGACCGCGTCGATGCCCATCTCGATGGCCTCGGCGTGGCTCGCGAAAGACACCGGTTCACCGTCGAGAAAAATCTCGCCCTCGGTCGGCTGATAGACGCCCGTGAGGATCTTGATCAGCGTCGATTTCCCGGCGCCATTGTCGCCCACGATGGCGAGCACCTCGCCGGCATAGGCGTCGAGATCGACATTCAACAGCGCCGTCACACCGCCGAAACGCTTCGTGATCCCGCGCATTTTCACCAAAGGTTCGGTCAAGTCTCACGCCCTTTCACTGGCGGGCGCGGCACCGTCGGATGGCGCGCCGGAAGTTCAGTTTTTGCGAATGCGCAGTAGCATTCGGATCGCCGCGCCGTTCCGGCGCCGGGAGCACCATGCGGTCGGCATCTCCTTGTCCTGTGCGGAGCGCCCCCGGGTGGCGCATCTCTCCGGACTCACATCCGCGGGTCTTCCGGGGTCCGGCCCGCCATGCGGACCGCGCCCCTTGGGAGGGTTCGTGCCTATTGCGCCCAGATCGCCTCGTAGGCCTCGCGATAGGGGGTATCGGGATCGAACGAATTGCTGTCGCCCAGCTTGGCCAGCCCCTCCTCGGTCACCAGCGCGGGCGAGGTGATGTAGCCCGAGCACGGCTCGCCCTGGATGGCGCGGTTGAGCTCATCGACCAGCTGCCAGCCCTGCAGGTTCAGTGGTTCGGCCACGGTGATTGCCTGGTACCCGCCCGACCGGATCCGTTGAAACGCGGCCTCCGAGCCGTCCCCTGCGGAACCTGCCTGCGGTCCCTTTTCGGGATCAAGACCAGCTGCTGCCAGAGACGGCCCCATGAAATCGAAATAGAGATCGTTGATCGCGAGCGCGTGGGTCCAGCTGTCGCCGTATTTCTGCAAAAGGCTCGTGGTCAACGGCCCCATCCGGGTAGAAGTGTCGGCGATGGGTGTGTCGACATATTCCAGTACCTTGCCGCCCGCGGCCTCGACCGTTTCTTTGAGCCGGTCCGCCTTGTCGATGGCGATCTGGTAGGTGGAGTCGGTGAAGATCACGACACCGATATCCTCGCCGCCATCGTCGATCGCCCATTGCGCGGCCACCTCCGAGACGGTCATCGCATCGGTCGAAACATTGGCGAAGATGCCGCCCGGTGCGTCGCATCCGATCTTGGGGCCGGAATGCCAGGCAACCATCGGAATGCCGGCTTCGACCACGCCTTCGAGCGCGGCCTGCTGCTCGACCGCGTCGAAGCCGTTGATGACGATCCCGTCCGCCTGGAGCGCGAGCGCCTGACCGATTGCCGCCGTCCGGCCCTGGATCGAGCCCGCGCCATCGAGCACGCGGACCTCCCATCCCATTTTCGCGGCCGCCTCTTCGACGCCGTTCGTAACCCCGAGGATGCCTCCGTTTTTCAGATCCCCCGCGACAACGACGATGGACTTGTCCGCGGCGCCCGCGGGGCCCGTGGTCGGCCCGTCCCAGGCCGTCTCCGCCAGCGCCGGAACCGCCAAACCCGCGAGTATCGTGCCCGCCAGCAAGCCTTTCAGAACTGTTCTCTTACGCATCCCGTCCTCCCTTTGAGTTGTTGTGATCAGCGCTTCTCGGCCGCCTTCCGGCGTTGCGCGTAGCCAGCGATGCCGATGGCAATGAGCAGTGTGACCCCGTTGAACATCGGCTCGACCCAGAAGGAGCCGCCGAACTGCTGGATACCGGAAATCCCAACCGCGAGGATCGCGACCCCGACGATGGTGCCCCAGACATTCACCCGGCCCGGCTTGATCGTGGTGGAGCCCAGGAAGGCGCCCACGAGGGCCGGCAGCAGAAACTCCAGCCCGACCGAGGCCTGCCCGATCCGCAGCTTCGCAGCGAGCAGCACGCCCGCCAGAGCCGTCATCGTTCCTGACGCGACAAAGGCTCCGATCACATATTTCCGGGTGGGAATGCCGTTGAGCTGCGCCGCCCGCTGGTTGGCGCCAATGGCATAGAGGTACCGGCCGATGGGCGTGTATTCGAGCAGGATCCACATGACGATGGTGATCGCCAACAGGTAGTAGCCGGTGATCGGAAGCCCGAAGACAAAGGTGTTGTTCAGAGCATAGAAGCCGTCGGGCAACACGCCGACCATCTGCCGTCCGCCGGTATGCCAGAGTGCCAGCGCATAAAGCACCGTGCCGGTCCCGAGCGTCGCAATGAAGCTGTCGATCTTGGCGACCTCGACCAGAAGCCCGTTGAGAAAGCCGGTCACGGCCCCCAGCACCAGAACCAGTGCAACCGCAATCGGCCAGGGCAGGCCCAACATGGTCTGCAAGCTGATCGCCAGAATGTGCCAAAGAACGATGCCGTATCCGACCGTTAGATCGATCCGCCCCGCCGCCATCGGGATCATCGCGCCCAGTGACAAAAGCGCGATGATCGCCTTGTCGCTGACAATTGCGCGCAGGTTCAGCATCGTCGGGAATGTGTTGGGCAGCAGGACCGAGAAGAGCCCGATCAGGAAAACCGTCAGGATCACCAATCCGTAGACCGGCACAAAGCGCATGACACGCCTGCCAAACGACAGACCCTTCAGCTCGGCCTTGGTCGGTTCCAGCGCGCTGCTTTCAAGCGACTGCATTTGGCGCATCCTTTTGCGTGGGGATGTTGCCGGCGGACGCCGACTGGATCAGGTTTTCGGTAGACAGGCGCGTGCCGCTCAGCTCGTCCACAATGGCGCCCTGGCTAAAGACGATGGCGCGGTGACAGATCGTGGCGATCTCTTCGAAATCGGTGGAGATGATGAGGATGCCGACTCCGTCGGCCAGTGCGCGGTTCAGAAGGGCATAAATCTCGGACTTCGCGCCGACATCGACCCCGGCGGTGGGATCCTCACAGAGCAACAGCTTGCGCTTGGTCGCCAGCCAGCGCCCGATGACGACCTTCTGCTGGTTGCCGCCGGACAGCGCTTCGATGGCAAGGCTGGGATCGTTGGGCGACAGACCCAGCTCCGCCCCGATCGCCGCGGCCTGGTCGGCTTCGGTCCTGGGCGTCATCAGGTCGAAGAGCTTGCGCCCGATAGCCTCCGGGTTGAGGAACGTATTCTCGCGAATGCTGAGGCTCATCGCGACCGATTCCTCGGTCCGGTCCTTTGCGACGAGGCCCATGCCGGCGTCGAGCGCTCGCTGCGGCGTGGTGAGGTCGGGCTCCTGCCCCGCGAGGCACACTCGCCCTTCGTAGGGCTCCAACCCGAACAGCGCGCGAGAGATCGCCTCGTGGCCGGCCCCGCGCAACCCGACAAGACCCACAATCTCGTTGCGCTTTAACGCGAAATTGAGCGGCCCAACTTCGGCCACCCGGAACGCGTCGAGCGTCAGGATTTCCGCACCCGGGGCGTCGGACGTCTTGACGGTCTCGCGCGTCTTGCGGCCCACGATCTTCTGAACCAGCTCTTCGGGCGTCGTGTGCTCGATGCTGCGGACACCGACCATTTCCCCGTCGCGCAGCACCGCCACGCGGTCGGCGATCTGAAAAATCTCGTCCAGACGGTGGCTGACATAGATCATGCCCACGCCGCGATCACGCAGCGGCCGGATCGCCGCGAAAAGCCGCTCGACCTCGTCGGCGGGCAGCGAGGCGGTCGGTTCGTCCAGCACCAGAAATTCGCTGTCGACGGCCAGCGCACGGGCGATGGCCACCAAAGACTTTTCGGTGCGCGTCAGGTTCTCGACCCGCGTCGTGGGATCAAAATCGCAATCGACACGTCGGAGCGCCTCGGTCGCGAACCGGCCCACATCGTCCCACCGGATCAACCCGTTCTTGCGCGAAAAGCCCAGGGCGAGCGCAATGTTCTCGGCCACGGTCATCCATTCGATCAGCCCCAGATCCTGATGGATGAAGGCCACTTTCTGCCGCTCGCCAAACCCCGCCGGGCGATGCTGATAGGGCACGCCGTCGATCAAGACACGGCCCGCGTCGGGCTGGTGGATGCCACCCAGAACCTTGATGAGGGTCGATTTGCCCGCACCGTTCTCGCCCAGAAGCGCCACGATTTCGCCGCGCCCGACCGACAGCGACACATCCCTCAGCGCATAGGTGCCGCCGAAATGCTTGTCGATGCCATCGAAAAACAGACCTGCTTGCAGGTTCTGCATCGCGCGTTCCTCCCTCCGTCCGGGCGCCTGCGTCAGCTTGAGTTACCCGTAACGTTACGCTAATGCTTGTCGCAACTGGCGCGTCTGTCAAGCTATAAGTTACCGGTAACGTATTCCGCGATAAGCGAGCTATAATTGAGCGAAAAAGCAATCAAAACCAGTAAGGTAAGCCTCTCCGAGGTCGCCCGTGCCGCCGGCGTCTCCAAGATGACCGCCAGCCGGGTTCTGCGCGGAGAGGGCGGATACTCCGAAAACACGCGGCTCAAGGTGATGGAGAAGGTCGACGCGCTCGGCTACCTTCCGAATCGCCTCGCGACGGTGTTCGCTGGCGACAAGAGCTCGACCTTCATCGGGGTCTCGATCCCCGATCTCGGCAACGAGGTCTTCGCCCAGGTGCTGGAGGGGATCGACCGCAAACTTGGCTCCTTCGGGCACCAGTCGGTCCTTGGTCTGACCCAGCACACGCTGGAGGAAGAAGAGAGCTGGATCCGCACAGTGCTGTCCTGGCAGCCCGCCGGACTGATCCTGACCGGGCGCTATCATTCGCCGCGCGCGACCGACATGCTCCGGAATGCCGGCATTCCCATCGTAGAGATCTGGGACCTGAACTCCTCTCCCCTCGACATGAGTGTCGGCATCAACCACTTCGACAGCGGCTTTGATATGGGCCGTTATCTAATCGGCTGCGGCTATTGCGATATCGGTTATGTCGGCACGTCCCATGACACCGCGAACGCCGCGACGACGCGGCTCGACGGGTTTTGCAAAGCGGTGGAGGGCGGCGGCGGACGGGTCGTCAAGCAGCTCTGCCTCCATGACACGGCAACTTACTACCCGGGCTACTACGGGACTGAACAGCTGCTCGCCGGTGGTGCGCCGATCGAATGCATCTTCTACCAGAATGACTCGATGGCCTTCGGTGGCCTTCAATATGCCACCGCGCGAGGCATGCAGGTCCCGCGCGATATCGGCATTGCGGGATGGGGCGATCTGCCGATCGCATCCGTGATGACCAAGCGACTCACTTCGATGCACGTCCCGCATTTGAAACTCGGCCAGGCTGCGGCCGAGATGATGCTGGCGCGGCTCTCCAACGAACCGGTTTCCGCCTGCCGGGATATCGGCTTTCGGCTGATCCCCGGCACGACGGTACGCCGGGCCGAACAGAGCTAACTGGTTTCGCCGGGCACGAGCCGGGCAGCGACCTCAATCTCCAGCGGCGCACTCGCGCCCGAAAACACAGTCTCCAGCACCCGGGCGACTTCGGTACCGATCAGTCGCGCATTCACGTCGACGGTGGTGATCCTCGGGTCGGAGACGGCGGCCACATCGAAATGACCAAACCCTGTGATGGCAAGCTGCCCGGGCACATCGATCCCCATGCGCCGGCACTCGCTGAGCGCGCCGAACGCCACGGTGTCGGAGACACAGACCAGAGCGTCGAACACGGACAGGCGGGCGCCAAGGCGCTCCACCGCGGCGGCTCCGTGGCGCATGGAGACCGGAGCCGGCCCTGCATCGATCACGGCGACGTCGTCCAGGCCAAGTTTTTGGGCCGTGGCGACGACACTCGCACGCCGCTCGGCGCCCCTCAAATCCGCGCCTTCGGAAGCGCCGACAAAGGCCAGCCGGCGCCGCCCAGACGCGGCCAGATGCGTCACGAGCGTCGCCATCGCGTCCGCGTTCGAGAAACCGACCACGTGGCCCAGGGGATCAGGCGGCAGGTCCCACATCTCGATCACCGGCAGGCCCCGTGCCTTGATCAGGGACCGTGTGGCGTCAGTGTGGTTTCCGCCCGTCAGGACGAGAGCTTCGGGATTGCGGGTGAGCAGCTGGCGGACGAGCTCCTCTTCCTTTTCCAGCCGGTAGTTCGTGGCCCCGAGCAGGATCTGCATCCCGCTGCCGGCTATCGCCTCGGACAGCCCGCGGAACGTGTCCGCGAAATTCGCATTGTTCACCGATGGCAGGGTAACGGCGACAAAGCCGCTCTTCTGGGTCCGGAACGCCTGAGCGGTCGTGTCGTAGACATAACCCAGCTCTGCCGCGACGGCGCGTACGCGGCTGCGCGTCTTCTCACTGACGGTCTTGTCGTCGCGCAACGCCCGCGAGACGGTCATCGGCGACACGCCGACCGCCTGTGCCACGTCGCGCATGGTGACCCGCGCGGTCACCGGCCGCCTGTCCCGCTAGGCGTTGAAGTCATGGCGCTCGGTAACATGGTGATGGACCCGCCCGTCGAAATAGGCGTCAAGGATTTCGCCCGTCACCGCTTTCGACAGATGCCGCGCAGGACTGTCAAGCGCGGCCGCCATGGCATTCGTGTCCGGATAACTGATTGCGAGGATGAGCGGAAATTCCGGCGCGCCCTCGTCACGGTCTTCGCCGAACATCACGCGCACGTCGGTGTTCCCCGGAAACTGGGTCCAGAGCGGAACCAGCCGGTCCTTGACCGCTGCGCGAAACGTCTCCGTCTGGCCCGGCTTTACGACGCCTTCGAAGAGCGCAAATCGCGTGATCATGGATCAAACTCCTCTTTCGCACCCTTGAAGAACTCCATCACGGCCGCTTCGTCCTCACCCCCGAGCCCCGCCGCGGTCAGCATGCGGTGGATTTCGACACAAAGCGCGGTCATGGGCATGGACGTTCCAGTCTGGCGCGAAAGGTCGTTCACCATGTTGAGATCCTTGACCATGTTGTCGATCCGCCCGGTGCGGCGGTAATCCTTGGTGGCAAACCGCGGCAAGTATTCCTGCAGCAGCGCACTGTCCGCCCGTCCGCCTTTCAGAGCGCGGGGGATCATTTCCGCATCGACCCCGGCATCGAGCGCCAGTTGCGTTGCCTCCGCAACGGCGAGAAAGCCCAGCCCGCAGAGCACCTGATTGATCAGTTTCGTCGTCTGTCCGGCCCCGGACGGGCCCATATGGGTGTAGTTGCTGGCCACATGCTTGAGCACCCGGTGCGCACGCTCCACATCGGCGGTCTCTCCGCCGGCCATCAGCGTCAGTTCCCCGATCAGCGCCTTGGGCGCCCCGCCAGAGAGCGGGCTGTCGACCCAGGCCAGGTTGCGCTCGACCGCCATCTTGGAAAATTTCCGCGTCGCATCGGGCTCGATCGAGGACATGTCGATGATGGTCGTCCCTTCCGCCGCCCCGTCGGCGACCCCGTCCTTCCCGAAGGCCGCGAGCCCGACGATGCGCGAGGAATTCAGGCTGGTGATCACGAACTCCACATCCGTGCCGGCTTGGGCCGCCGATCCCGCCGCGACCGCCCCCTTCTCGACCAGCGCGGCGACTTTCTCGGTATCGAGATCGAACACCTTCAGGCTGTTGCCCGTCTCCAGCAGCCGTGTTCCGATAGCGCTGCCCATCGCGCCGGCTCCGACGAGCCCGATGTTCTCGCTCATATCAGCGTCTCCCTGACATAGGTTTCCGATTGCGCGATCACCTCGGCATAGGGCCGCTCGATATCAATGGCACCGCCCCATTCGCCCGCGCTCAGCCGTTCCAGAGCGGCGAACTGACTGTCGAGAAGCGCTGTCGGCATGAAATGGTCGCGACGCGCCGCGACCCGCTTGGCCAGCACCTCCTTGCGGGCGTCGAGATGCAGGAAGTGGACCGGTTCGGGGACCTCCTCCCGAATCCAGTCGCGGTATCTCTTTTTGAGTGCCGAACAGCCGACCACAACCGGGCCCGGTGTGTCGGCGAGGACGCGCCCAACATCCTTCAGCCAGGGTTCCCGGTCGGCATCATCGAGCGGCCGACCGCAGGCCATCTTGTCGATATTGGCCTTGGGATGCAGATCGTCCCCGTCCAGGAACTCCATCGCGCAGAGCGCCGACAGCGCCGTTCCGACCGAGGATTTCCCGCAGCCCGAAACCCCCATGAGCACATAGCACCGCATCAGAGCGACGCCGTGATGCCGCCATCCACATAAAGCGTATGGCCGTTGACGAAGCTCGAGGCATCGGAAGACAGGAACACGCAGGCCCCGACGAGCTCTTCGACATGCCCCCAACGTCCCGCAGGCGTGCGCTTCTCCAGCCAGGCGGTGAAGTCCGAATCGGCGACGAGGGCAGCGTTCAGCGGCGTGTCGAAATAGCCCGGTGCGATGGCGTTGCACTGCAACCCGTATTTCGCCCAGTCCGTCGCCATGCCCTTGGTCAGATTGCCGACCGCGCCCTTGGTGGCTGTGTAAGGGGCGATCCCTGGACGCGCGAGCGCGGTCTGCACAGAGGCGATGTTGATGATCTTGCCCGCACCGCGGTCGATCATATGCCGCGCGACCGCCTGCCCCACATGGAACACGCTGGCGATGTTGGTCTGCAGAAGCCGTTCGAACGCGTCGGCGGGGAAATCCTGCAGTTCCGTCCGGTGCTGCATGCCGGCGTTGTTGACCAGGATGTCGATCGGGCCTGTCCCCGCCTCGAACCCGTCCACCGCGGCGCGGGCGGCGTCGTGATCGGTCGCGTCAAAGGCCAGCTCATGCACCGTGGAGCCCTCGGCCCGCAGCGCCTCGGCGGCCGCCGCCAGCTTGGCTGTGTCGCGTCCGTTCAGCACCAGTTCGGCCCCCGCGGCCGAGAGCCCGCGCGCCAGGGCGAACCCGATCCCCTGGGAAGACCCGGTGATCAGGGCACGTCGGCCCGCAAGCGAGAATAGCGAAGTCATGGGGTGTCCCTTTTTGTCGAAGCAGGCTCTTGACCGAGAGTCATTGTTACGGATAACATGTTACCGTTAACAAGCCGAGTCAAGCTAGGAATTGCCCCGTGTCCAAACCCGTCATTCTGCAAGTCGGCCCCTATCCGGACTGGGATCAGGATCCGCTGGACTCCGCCTTTGACATGAAGCGCTACTTCGAGGCAGACGACCCGGCGGGTTTTCTAGCCGAACATGGGCCGGACGTCCGCGCCATCGCGACCCGCGGTGAACTCGGCGCCGATGCCGCGATGATCGCGGCCTGCCCTCAGCTCGAACTGATCTCGGTCTACGGCGTGGGGTACGACGCGGTGGACATCGCGGCCTGCAAGGCACGCGGCATCCCGGTGACAAACACGCCCGACGTGCTGACCGGCGATGTCGCGGATCTGGGCGTGGCGATGATGCTCTGCCTGTCCCGCGGCATGATCAGCGCGGAGCGATGGGTTCGCGACGGCTCCTGGGCCCGTCAGGGGCTCCACCCGCTCCAACGCCGCGTCTTCGGACGCAAGGCCGGCATTCTGGGCCTCGGGCGGATCGGGTTCGAGGTCGGCAAACGCCTCGCCGGGTTCGACATGGACATCGCCTATACCGACATCGCCGCCAAGGACTACGCGCCGGACTGGACCTACTGTGCCGATCCGCTCGACCTGGCACAGCATTCCGACTTCCTCTTCGTCACACTGGCAGCTTCCGCCGAAACCCGCCACGCGGTGAACCGCACGCTGATCGAGGCGGTGGGGCCGGAGGGCATGATCATCAACATCTCGCGCGCCTCGAACATCGACGAAGAGGCCCTGATCGCCGCCCTCCAGTCCGGCGCGCTCGGCTCCGCGGCGCTGGACGTCTTCGAGGGCGAGCCGGCGCTCGACCCTCGGTTTCTGGAGCTCGACAGTGTGCTGCTGCAACCCCATCACGCCTCTGGCACGATCGAGACCCGCAAGGCCATGGGCAAGCTCGTCCGGGATAATCTGGCGGCCCATTTCGCGGGCCAGCCCCTGCTCACCCAAGTCCCCTGAGGTCCTGTCCATGAAAGCGATCGTCGCCCACGCCGCGAAAGACCTGCGTATCGAGGAGCAGCCCGACCCCACCCCCGGCCCCGGAGAGGTCCTGATCCGGATGGAGGCCGGCGGCATCTGCGGTTCCGACTTGCACTATTTCAACCATGGCGGCTTCGGCACGATCCGCCTGAAGGAACCGATGATCCTCGGCCACGAAGTCGCCGGCCGCGTCGCCGCACTCGGCGCGGGCGTCGGCGGCTTGCAGGAAGGACAGCTCGTCGCCGTCTCACCGTCGCGGCCCTGCGGACGCTGCAGGTTCTGCTTTGAGGGATCACAGAACCACTGCCTCAACATGCGATTCTACGGCTCGGCGATGCCGTTTCCGCATATCCAGGGCGCCTTCCGCGAGGTTCTGGTCGCGGACGCTTCGCAATGCGTGCCCGCCGACGGCCTGACCGCGGCGGAGGCCGCCACGGCAGAGCCGCTCTCCGTCGTGCTGCACGCCGCCAAGCAAGCGGGCGATCTGATGGGCAAGCGCGTGCTCGTCACGGGCTGCGGTCCGATCGGGCTTCTGGCTGTACTGGTGGCGCGTAATGCCGGCGCGGTCGAAATCGCCGCGACCGACGTCACCGCCTTCACACTGGACAAGGCGCGCGCGCTCGGCGCCGACAGCACGGTCAATGTGGCGGAGACCCCGGACGGGTTGGCGCCCTTTGCCAACGACAAAGGCCATTTCGACGTCCATTTCGAATGCAGTGGTGTCGCCGCGGCACTGAACGCCGCAGTGCCGGCTCTGCGGCCCGGCGCCACGATCGTTCAGCTCGGCCTCGGCGGGGACATGACGCTCCCCGTTCAGGCGATGACGGCCAAGGAACTCGTGCTCAAGGGCTCCTTCCGCTTCCATGCGGAGTTCGCAACCGCGGTTGAAATGATGCAGGCCGGACGGATCGACGTCGCCCCCATCCTGACCCATACGGCCCCGATGGAGGATGCCGCAAGTGCCTTCGAACTGGCCTCGGACCGTACAGCGGCAATCAAAGTCCAGCTGGCGTTCTAGGAAAAGCGTCTCAAGAATCCCCCGAAATCGCCACGAATCCCATTCTGAACCATTGTCGACGTTTCAGAACCTTTGAGATTCAGCGACGGCTGTTGGTACTGCGGAATGCCCCGGGATGTCCCATGGGCGCCGATTTCGGACATGCGCGCCCCGCTCTGACCTTTTCCCCTGAACAGTGCTCGGTTTGAGGTCAGCCTGTTCTCCGAACGAGGGGCCAGACGCGGGAGAGAAGCCGTTTCATCGCAGCCCAGATCATTGGCATACTGAAGGAGCATGAGACGGGAATGAGCGCGCTCGATCTTTACCGCAAGCACGGGACAAGCGACGCGGCCTTCTCCAACTGGCGGCGCAAGTGCGGTGGCATGGAAGTTGCCGATGCCAAGCGGCCGAAGGCGCGCGAGGCCGAGAATGCTAAGCTCAAGAAGATGCTGGCCTGAGGCTCCCCATCTGAATTGGTCCAACGTTATGTTCAGGAATCGGAGGACCCGTAATGGCGAACAAGCGGTAAAAGCCCGCGGAGATCGTTTGGACATTGCGACAGGTTGATGTGCTTGTCGGCCAGGGCATGGCACGGGTGGATGCGATGCGAGACGTGCGCAACGAGCCCTTGTCTGCTAATGGTCCGCGCCTGTCTAGCCCCCTGTTTCTGGGCCACTGATATGAGCTTTCTCTAGTATGGTTTCGGGTACGGGCGGGCGCATGTTGAGCGCTTGATGTCGGCGGGTGTGATTATACTGCCTGAGCCAATGGTTGATGACGACCTGAGCTTGCTTCGTTGTTGTGAACGACTCCGCGCTGAGCACTTGCCTACGGAGCGTGCCGTTGAATCGTTCGTTGTATCCGTTCTCCCAAGGTGATGCTGGGTAGATACTGATCGGCTTGATGCCAACGCGTTGAAGCCAGCCCTGTATCGCCTCTGCTGCGAACTCGGGGCCGTTATCGCATCGGATACACTCTGGCGAACCGTGCCTCAGCAGGAGCGGATAGAGCGCTTCCAAGACATCGTCGGCGCCCATCTTGGTGCGGACCACAATAGCCAAGGCCTCCCGCGTGAACTCGTCGAGAACCGTGAGCATCTTGTAGCTCCGACCATTGCTGAGCTTGTCGTGCACGAAGTCGTTCGCCAATGTCACTCGGACCGGTGGCGTGACTTGGCTCACCCCAGACATGGTTCGGATGGGTCGGCCTCAACCGAATGATTGAGCTGTCCTTGTGATAGAGCCGTTTGCGCTTCTTGTGTCGCTGAGGGAACTGCAGCCCTTCCTTGCGCCGCTCGCCATTGTCCTTGGAGCAATGGCGGATCAATGGCTCTCCGTTCGACTTTCTTGTGATTGATCTTCCAGCCCTAAACGCGAAGCAACTTAGTGATCTTGCGATAGCCGTACCGACTATACTGCTTTGCCAAACGGATGATCGCCAGCCGCAGGGCATCGTCATCTCTCGGGGCTGGTTGATTCTTTAGCGAGCTTCGCGCTAGGCCAATCACCCGGCACGGTCGTCGCTCAGACGTGGCGAGCTTCTGGCGTGTGTGAATGACGGCCGGACGGAGCTCCTCTGTGGTCAGGCCCTGGGCTTTGGGTGGTTCAGGCTTTCCTTGAGGATGAGCTTGTCCAGTTCGAGTTCCGCATTCGCCGTCGCCAGCGGCGCTCGGACCGGTGGCGCGCACTGGCAACTCACTCGGACCAATGGCGTTCCAAAGGCTCATTCTTCTTCAGCCGGGCGTTCTCTTTCTCAAGGCTCTTCATTTCCGACAACTGCGCGCGTCCCAGACCGCCAAACCGCTTCCGCCAATTGTAATACGTCGCATCGCTGATCCCGACACTACGACAGGCCAATGCAACATCGCTACCACCAGACAGCTTCAACTCGATCTCTCGCAGCAGATTCAATACATCTTCGTCTGAGTGTCGTTTCCTCGCCATTACAAATCCCTCTCCCGCAGCCAGTGTATTGGCCCGGTGCTAGGGGGGAAGGACATCACATCTACGATCCGGGGCGTGTCAGATCATGCTCAAGCTGCGCGTGTTCATCGATTTCGCAGTCAAGGCGATCCACCAGTCGAGGCTCTGACGTCCGTCCCATCTGCTTTCTTCATCACATTAGACAGCGACAATAGCCTAGGATGGGCTGGACAAGTTCTGCGTGGACTAAAGCCTCAACGCGGCCTCACAGGGCCCTCGGCGACCGGCCTCCCGCGCCAGAGACCACTGTCCTAGTGTCGCTGGGGACCGTGACGCACGAGTACTCAACCCGAACCAATCGGAGAGGGCTGCCCATTGCCAGCACCCTCAGGGGCCGATCCGACCACATGGATTGTCCGTGTCGGAAACGCAAACTCGACCCCGATCTCCTCGGCCAGGCTAATAATGTCGAGGATAAGTGTTTGCTGCGCTTTCACCTGCGCCTCGTAACTGAAGACCAAGAAAGCCACGATCAGTTCGATATCGATCGACGACGCGCCCAAACCCTTAACACCAACATAGACTGACGCCGGGTCGGCCAGATCATGGTCACGGGCCAAATCCCACACTCGCTTAGAAAAGAGCTCCAGCTTCTCGCGTGGCGTGTCGTAGACCAGACCGATCTCCATCTTCATCCGCCGCTTCCGGCGCGCGCCCCAATTGGCGATGATCGTGTCGGACATTTGCGAGTTAGGCACCACCAGCAGCGTATCATCAAGGCTCCTGAGGCGGGTGGAGCGCAGCCCGACGACTTCAATCGTCGCCATGTTGCCGGCGACCTCGACCAGATCACCTTTCTTGAAGGGCCGATCAGCCAGCAGAATCGCACCGCCCAGCATGTTAGACACCGTATCCCGCGCGGCAAAGGCCAGAGCCACGCCGCCAACGCCCAGGCCGGTCAACACGCCTTCATAGGGCAGCCCGGCAAAGTCGGCGCAAATGATGATCGCACCTACAACAATCAACAGTTTCACCAGCCCTGTGGCCAGCGAGGTCACGATCTCATCAGAATAGGCACTGGTCGAGGCGGCGTGGCTCATTAGGCTGCGCCCCACCAATCCGGTCAGCGCATAGAGAAAAGCTGCAATCGCCACAGTCAGGAGCATGGCCGTCATGCCGCCCGCCGCACCGCCGAGAGCTTGAGATAGGCCGACCCGGTCGCTGGAATCCGCGATCAGATAGGCGGCCACGACCAACCCCATTGGCCGCGCGAGCGTTGCGATCTGCTTGATCCGGCGCAAAGCCATTGTAGTCCCGAACCCGGCCGCCATAGCGACAGAAACCGCCAAGACCATGCCCAGCAATTTCCAAGCCTCAAACCCCAGGATCCGGTGCGACAGGGCTGGAGCAAAGGACAGGACCGCCTCGCGGGTTTCAAAGAAACTCGAGAGCGGCGGTGGCGCCAATTGCCCCTCGGCCAGCGGCATCCGTTCAATCGCGTCATAGAGATCCGGCAGGTTCCGAAGGCTTTCACGCGTGAATCGCCACGTCGGCGGTTCGCCCTCGGCACCAGGTTCCGAAGCAATCACGATGTTTCCGACCGGGTGCCGGTAATAGATATAGGGTACGGGCTGCAGGGCATAATCGGGGATCTCCTGCCAGACGGGCAATCCGACCCGGTCGATGATCCGGCTCAGATAATCCGCCAAAACCGCGCCTTCGCGCGGGCGCAAGCTGTCCGCGACATGCCGCAAATCCAAAGTCTCCAAAGCGGCGCCATCGCCGCCCCGGTTCCAGCTGCTGACCCCCTGTTCGAAGGCCAGCATGGTGGCGCGTGGCGAATGCGCCCGGGCAGTTTCCAGCTCGCCCAAATCCGCATAGCCGCGCCCGTTCAGGATACGCCGGATATCGGCGCGAAGCGGCTCGAGCTCTGGGACAGACAATCGCCAAACGCCGTCTCCTCCCAGGACAAACCGGAGCTCGTAACTCTCCAGTCCTCGCGCTGTCGAGATCTCGAAAACCGCGGTGTCACCACCGTCTTCGTCCGCCCCATCGGGAAACTCTGAGATCAGGAAGGTCATCATATCGATCAGCGTCCAGAGTGCCGTGCGGCGCCGCGACCTGTCCGTGCTGTCAGTCTCTTCGCCTTCAAAGAGCATGAGCGGCTCGATAAAGCGCACCGCACCCACGCGGTTGCTGTAAATCGCGTCGTTGGCGGCCGTGACGATCGTCCGCATGGTTTCCCGGGGCGAATCCGCGCGGTCGAAAATCGCCTCTATCTCGGCCACATCTGTGGCGCGAAACCCGTTCCAATAGGCACCTGTATCGAACCGCCCGGTAAAAGTTGCTCCATCCTGGGACAGGACAAACACAAAGACCCCGCCGTCGCCAGGCTCGGTCCAGGTGCCCCGCAGCACGCCGTCTTCGATGCTGCCCTCCAGCGCGCCTCGTCCAGGTTCATAGCTCCCGGTCACCTGATTTCCGGACTGCTCCAGGCTCAGGAGCGCTTGGCCGGTCCGCCAATAGCTTTGCCATTCACCGCTCCAGTCGGGTGCGCTCTGAGCGGAAGCAATCTGGAAAGAGAGCAGCGAGGAGATCAGCAGCGTGAAGACGCGGACCAGCCATGCGCCCCAAGGTGGATTCTTGCAAATGGAGGACACGGTCACAGTGAGATCACCCTCATCTTGGGGACGCCAAGCCAGTTCTGCAGGTAGGTCGCGAGAGCGCACGTGGTCAGCCATAAGTCTCGTACATTCCTAACAAACGCGACAGGAGGATCACGTTGTAGAGGGATCCTGCCTGCTTCTGAAGAAGATGTTTGGCATCTGGACACGCTCCAGGCCACAGCTGACCTTGAGCCCAAATCGAAGTCCGGCGCCAAGGTCGGAAAAAGCCGACAATACTCTCACGGGGCAATTCTGGTTACCAAACCCGAGCTGGCACAGCATCTAGATTTGGTGATTGCGGCAAGTTACTCCAAACCTGTAGCTTGAACGCTTCGATGTGGGTCAAGCCGAGACCGCACCTTTGCCGCAGTCAGCTCGGACGAGCCGATTGCGGGACAATCCTGCCATTGAGCGTTTGGGCTCCAATGGCCGCTGGGTTCGCTGTCGCAGCGAAGCGCACTCGAACGAGAGTATAAGGCTGAAGTGCGGCCGGTGCGATTCCGGCCCCCGCCCTATCACGCTGCAGGATTGTTTCGAGACCAGTCCGAACCGTATTTTGTTCGTGCGGCGCGCGCCTTGGAGCCGCTGTTTCGCTTTGGTCAAAAAGATTTCCCTATGTCTAGCAGCGGCACCGTCCAGATCGGGCGCAGGGAGACTTCCACCGCCAACGAAGCAATACACCGTTGCAACGTTCCAAAGCGGACATCTCACTGCAGTTCAGAAACGATAACTCGCGCCCAGAACCGGGCCAGACTGTGTGAAGCTATAATCCACGCCACTGATCGTTTGTTCGACATCAATGTAGCGATAGCCCGCGCGCAGGGTCCAACGGTCGGTCAACTCGTACCCCACATTGAGCGTCAGCTGCGACGTCTCGCTGTCGCTGAAGAAGCCGCCATAATCGGCGAGTATGGCGCCCACCCACCGGTCCCCAAATCTGGTCTGCGCTCGAACCATCAGAAGCGGGTCCACCCAATTGTCTTTCAAGCTGCGTGGGGTCATTACGGGTCCACCGGTCAGGGCAATCTCGGTACTTGTATCGAACCACCGCAATCCGCCGCCGATGTCGACGTTTGTGGTCCCATAGGTGAACACACGATAGGCTGCGTATCCTGTCAGGATTTGCGTGGTGACCGACGTTTCCGACCCCGTGAAGCCTTGGACGGGCGATCCGCCACGGAAAGTGAGATCGGTGTACATGTAGTCGGCGATCAGGCTCCAGGTGCCATTGCTGGCTTCGACCGCGCCCATGAAGGCAAGGTCAAGGTTTTCGAGCGCATCGGAAAAGCTCAACTCGGTTTCCACCGGTCCGATCCGGGTCGTGGTGTCGGAGGCAAAGAGGTAGAATGTTCCCGAAAAAGTCCATTCATCGCCTTGCGCGCGCGCGGCGCCTCCCGCGAGGACAGCGGCAACGGCAACACCGGCCAGACCGAGGCTTATTTTCTTGGACCGCATACGCTTCTCCTTGGGTTTGAGGTCCTTGACGCGCCGACACGACACGCGTGCTGCGAATGTGGCTCCGGCCCGCAAGGGGGGGCCACAGGGCCGGATTGGAAGCGCTCTTCCAACCCAGTCACGCGTCAGGGCTGACTGGTGCCACGCATCATGGAGTCCATGATCGCGTCGACATCCGCGTCGAAACTGGCCTGCCGTGGTGGAAAGTCCTGAAAGGAGCCGAAGAACTGCCCCACCAGCGCAATCGCCGGCGTCAGGGTCCACGACCGGTTCTCTTGCCACTCGTCGAACCCGCGTGCCTCGTGAAACCGCTCGAAAGGGTCGAGTTTAAGGTTGGTGATCAAGGGCGTGACGAGGTCGTTCTGAACGCCGTTGAACCATTTGTCCTGTTCCTTGAAGAGAAACTTCCAGTCCATGAAACGCAGGCCGTGGAATGTTGTCTCGGTGAAGTAGAAAAACTCTCGGCGCTTGCTGGGTCCGGCACCTGCCAGAACATCGCTCTGGTCATATCCGTCCAGATGCACCCGATAGGTCATGTCTCCAATATCGAGTCCGTCGAGCAACTGCTCCTTGAGCCCGGGTTGACCAAGCTGCGCCATGATCGTCGGCAGCCAGTCCTGCAGCGAGACGAACTCTGCTGAAACCGATCCCGGCTCGACCAGCCCGGGCCATTTGACGGCGGCCGGCGTCCTGAACCCGCCTTCGTAGCCACCGACACCTTTCTCGCCGCGGAACGGCGTGTTGCCACCGTCCGGCCAGCTGTTGGAGGCAGGTCCGTTGTCGGTATTGAACATCACGACGGTGTTGTCGGAAATACCCAACGCATCGATCAGGTCCAGCAGCTCTCCAACATCGTCGTCCAGTTCCTTCATGCCATCGGCGTAAAGACCGTATCCCGTAATGCCGTCATACTCCTCGCTGAGGTTGGTGCGGTAATGCATCCGGGTCGTGTTGTGCCAGACGAAGAAGGGCTCCTTGGCTGCGACTGCGTCCGTTATGAAGCGCTTGCTCTCCTGCAGGACTTCATGATCGAGAGCGCGTTGCCGCTCAGACCCGAAATTGCCGAGATCCTCGATGGTCTGACTGCCGTCTTCGAGCCTGACAGAGTGGATCACACCGCGCTGTGCGAACATCTCGTCGGCGACCGGTCCCGTTGGAAAGTCCGACTGCTCAACATACTCGCCGGCGTTCAGGTGGTAGAGAATACCATAGAATTCGTCGAAACCGTGGTTCGTTGGCAGGTGCTCGTCGCGGTCGCCGAGATGGTTCTTTCCAAACTGCCCGGTGCGATATCCAAGCGGCTTCATGAGCGTCGCAAGGGTTGGATCTTCGGGTTGCAAGCCCTGAGCCGCCCCGGGAAGGCCGACTGTTGCGAGCCCGGTTCTGATTGGGTGCTGACCGGTGATGAAGGCCGCCCGTCCCGCCGTGCAGGATGCTTCCGAATAGTGGTCCATGAAAAGCATGCCGTCCGCGGCGATACGGTCGATATTGGGGGTCGAACCGCCCATCATGCCACGGTGATAGGCAGATACATTCCACATGCCTACGTCATCGGCCGTGATCACCAGGATGTTGGGCCTGTCTTCCTGGGCCAATGCAACACTGCCTACGTGGACAGTGATCGTCGCTGCTATCGCGCACAAAACAGACTTCATTTATTTTCTCCAAATGAATCCAATACTTTACGACCTTTCAGAACACGTTACTTGGGCGTGTACCAAATCGGTGACGTGTAGGCGCGTTCCTGCTGTGAGAGGGGAATCTCGCTCGGCAGGTCCAGATCGAACCTGGCAGCATCATAGGCCGTCCAGCGCGGTGTCGGGATTTCGATCACGCGGGCGTAGTAAAAGGCGCGCTCTGCCGGATCGAAATCCGGGTCGGTCCAGGTGGCTCCCAACTCGGATGCTCCGATTGTGTTGGTCCATGACGGGATTTCCAGATCAACAGTGCTGCCAACCGCCGGCAACTTGCCGTCCGCATCGAACTCGCGTTCATCGGACCATGCGACGTCATAGACTTTTTCTTGCTGTGTCCCGTCCCGGTCGATCCAGCCTTTGACGATCTGCACGCGATCGAGATTGGCGCCCATCGGGTCGCGCAGCGCGTAAACGAGAAAGGATGGCGACCCGTCGCCCATGGGAAGATCAGCGCCCATTGGCACGCCCTTGGCGTATCCCACCTGCGCCAGATCCCGGCGCAGCGCGTCGGCCTCCTCAAAGCTCCACCCTCCGAAAAACCGAACACGGATCCGCGGACCTGTGGTTGCGTAGGCTTCACGCCGTTCCATCGCATCAAAGATGGCGCCACGCGTATTTTCCTCGGCCCAGACAGCCGTCAGCCCGGCAGTAATGTACTGCCAGGCGTTCAAGGCAACAGCGCCATCCGGGTAGCGACGGCTTACATGCGTTGCGCGGTCAGGGCCTGGTTCGTACGCAGTGAATTTCCCGAAGAAGTTGTCGTTGTCCGGTGTCGTCATTCCGACATGGTTGTCCGAGCCGCCCACAAGTCCGAACTTGAATGGATTGACACCCAGTTGGTCTTCCAGCGCCATGCCGCGGAGCAATCCGGAGCGAACATATTCGCCTGGTAACATTTCCGGCGTCTTCTTCTCCGTGGCATCGAGATTTCCGTAGTCCCACGTCTCGAAATCCGCGAACTCATCTTCCGTGGAGAGCATGGGGTGGGCTTCCCCATCGCCTTTGATCTGCACGGCCTCATACAACCTTTCCCACTTCTGCCTCTGTTCGGCATAAGCAGCATCGAGCGCGGCGCCTTCCGCAAAGTCGTCCTGGAGCGGAAACATCATTCCGTTCGACACATTGCCGTTGTGCGGGATCGCGATCACATCGCCACCGCTGACATCCTCATAGTTTTGCATCCATTCCCAAAGATCACGCGGATCGGCGGAGCCTATGGGAGGGCTGGTCGTGTAGGGCAAAACCTGACCTGCGCGTTCAGGCCCATCGCGGAAGATCACGTTGCGATGCAGGTTGTTGCCCGACACCAGCGAGGTCCATTCATAAGCAATGAATGTCGTGAACACACCGGGATCGTTGAATTCTTCCGCCGCAGCCATGATGTCGTCCCAGACGCGCGCATAGGCCGGTACGCCGGGTTGATAATTCAAAGCCGGATCAAGCTCACCATTGCCGAAGAGGCGCACGAGGTCTTGCGCCGCGCGAAGGGCGTCTTGGCCCCCAGCGTTGAATGCGGCGTTCATACTACGCCCCTGTTCTGTCGCCATGACATTCGGCGCTCCGCCCAAGATGTCCTTGATCGCCCCCATGCCGTCCGAGTGATCGGTGATCATGTAAAAATCGAGCGGCTGTGACAGCTTTGCAGGTTGGCCAGTATTCGAGGTGACCTGATCGCCGCGCGCGAACCGATATGCGTCGCGCGGCAGAAGACGGGTGCCGCCCCCACCGGCGTCTGCGGACAGCATGGTGTGCACATGCGTGTCGCCGAAATAGACATTTGTCGGGAAAGCCAGATCTGCATGTGGTGAATACGGGCGGCCGGCGGGGCCCGGCAATCCATCGGCTTCGATGGCATCCTGGGCCTGCGCGAAGACGCCGAGTGTGGCCAAAGAGATAGCCAGAAAAACTAGTCGCATAGGACCCTTCCTCTTGTTTGGTCACGCTGTCTTGTCCCTGAGGCCGACACCGCCTTGGGTACCCCGCCGTTATCGTTCGGGCTTGGGGTCGGACGGGGACTCTGGGCGTGTTCAGACCTGGAAACCGCGATGTCGGGCGGGATGTCCGGACGACCTGTCATGGTATCATAACTCATCCAGCGCCTCGCCTTGCGCGACCTGTACGGAATGGATCGTGCCATCGAAGGCGAACGGGCGTGCCTCTTCGTAGACCAGCGATACCGGCGAACCGAGGTCGCGGCCGACGTCAAAGCTCTCTGTCGCGGAGAACGCAGCCGGGACAGTGCGGGGCACTTCGACCCTTGCCGCCTCCGCGCCGTTGAGTGTGATGACGACGTCTCCGGCGCCACCCGGTACTCCAATCGTCGTGTCGATCACGATCTCATGGCGGCCTGCCGGGATCGGGTCAGTTTGCACCTGTGTGTTTTCGATGATGAGCATGTTGTACTCGTAAGTCAGCACACCGTCCTCGACATAGACTGTCAGGCCGCCGCCCGCGCCACCGACAGCATAGAGCACGCCGTTGGCCGCTTCGCCGAATTCCGCATCGATCATGACGCGTGTGGATTGGCGGCCGATGCCGGGCGCGGCAAACTCGGGCATGCGCTTCGTCTCTGGTCCGAAGGTCCAACTATTATAGGCAGAGGCGATCCGGTCCTCAGGGTGTATGCGCAGCCAATTGCCTGCGCCGATGGGGAAAACCTTGTTATCTCCGGCGACTTCCAGAAACCGCGCCTTGAGCTCTTCAAGCTTGTCGGGCATCTCGGCCGCCAGATCGTTGGCCTGGCTGAAATCCTCGGTCAGGTTGTAGAGTTCCCAAACGTCTTCGTCGGAATCCCAATCCGCGATACCTGCGGCCGATCCGGCGCTGTCCCAGGGCGTGAACGGGCCGAACGTTCCTGCGAACCAGCCATCGACGTACATCCCGCGGCTGCCGTTATTGTCGAAGAACTGCTCGGTCTTTTGAGGGGCGGCATCAGCGTCGCCGAACGTGTAGGCAAGGCTGACACCGTCCATCGGCATCTGAGTGTGTCCGTTCACGACCTGTGGCGGCGGAATATCCAGCACCTCGTAGATCGTTGGCGCGATGTCCACAACGTGGTGGAACTGGGTTCTCATCTGCCCATCATGGTCGATCCTTCCAGGCCAGTTGATGACCATCGGGTTCCGTGTGCCACCAAAATACGCGCCCAGCAGCTTCGTGCCTTTGAACGGGGCATTTCCCGCCCAGGCCCAACCGGCGTGGTACATGTTCTCCGTGCGCGGACCACCAAGCTCCTCTATCCCGCCGATGCGATCGAGCGCCTCGAGCTGCTGTTCGATGGTATTTGGGATGTTGTTCTGGGCCAGCAATTCGCTGATCGAACCGCGTTGCCCTTCGGCGGAAGAGCCGTTGTCGCCGAAGATATAGAAAATCAACGTATTGTCCCGCAGACCGCGGTCATCGAGCCCGTCGATCAAGCGGCCCACTTGCCTGTCGGTGTGCTCCACGAAGCCTGCGAAAAGCTCCATTCCACGGGTCTGGAACTCGTGTTGCTCCTCGGGAACATCATCCCAACCTTGAAGCGTTGCGTCGCGCGGCGTGAGCTCTGTCCCCTCGGGGATCACACCCAACTCCAGCTGGCGCTGAAAAGTCGCCTCGCGATAGGCATCCCAGCCGTCATCGAACTGTCCGTCGTATTTGTCGGCCCAGTCCGGAAAGATGTGATGCGGCCCATGCACGGCGCCCGGCGCCCAATACATGAAGAAGGGCTGGTTCGGGTCAAAGGCGCGATAGTCGTCGAGCCAGCTCAGCGCATCGTCGACGAGATCTTCGGTCAAGTGATACTCAGGGTCGTCAACAGGCGGCTCCACGGCGTCGAGGTTGCGCGTGAGCCGTGGCTCCCATTGCGAGGTCTCCCCCCCCAAGAAGCCGTAAAAATACTCGAACCCGTAGCCTGTCGGCCAGCGGTCCTTGGGGCCGATCGCGGTTGTCTCGATAGCAGGCGTGTTGTGCCATTTGCCGAATGCGGCGGTGTGATACCCGTATTCCTTCAGCACTTCCGCAACCGTCGCGGCCTCTTTCGGGATAACGCCGGTGTAGCCGTCAAAAGCCACCGCGCGTTCGGCGATGGTGCCGGAGCCGACACGCGTATGGTTCCGACCGGTCAGCAGCGCGGCGCGGGTTGGAGAACAAATCGACGTGGTGTGGAACTGGGTGAAGGCGATGCCTTCAGCCGCCAGTGCGTCAAGCGTCGGTGTGCTGACCGCACCGCCGAAGCTCGACGGTATGCCGAAGCCCACATCGTCCAGAAGCACGATCAGGATGTTCGGCGCGTCGTCCGACAGGCGTTGGACAGGCTCCGGCCACTGCATCACGCTGTCCTGCAGGCGTTGCGACGCAGTCCCTCCCATAGGCTGCGACGGGAACGGCAACACAGATCCGTCGTCAGGCACCGTGGCTTCCTGCGCGAGGACCGTGGCTGGCGCAATCGCGAGGGCTGAGAGGAGTGTTAGTGCAGCGATTTTCATATCAACCTCGGGTTGGAACAAGGAGCTTTATGGTGACGCTGATCGTATCCTGTGGAACAGGGCCGTCATCGTAGAAATTGTGCTCGTAGCTGATCTGGTATTGGATCGGAGTCCGCCCGGACCCCGGGCGCGTCAGCTTCGAAAGCTTCACTCCGAGCGGCAGGGACGTGAACTCATCCCTGTGCCAGTCATAGGCAATGACCATCTCCGACAGACCGCTCGACCACCCGTTGCCGAGCCCGTAGTTCAGAATAGGCTGCAGGGTCGAGAGGTTGACATCCGGCCGGTTCTCGTTGCCTCCGACTGTGAAGAGGTTCTGGTTGAACGCACCCCAAAGGAGGTCCCCAGCCTGCACGGTGAAGCCGGCGGCGGGACCGAGCGCCCATTTCTTCGCCGAGACGTCACTGTCGCCTGTTGGCAAGAAGGCAACGGCGCCGACACCCCACCGGCCCCAAGATCGGGTAAAGGTCGTCAAGTTGAAGATCGTAGCGTCAGAGAATCCGTCGGCGCCGCTCGGGCTGTCGGTGACATAGGGCAAAGTCAATCTGGCGATGTTCGACGTCCCACCAAGTTCAAAGGGGATTGCCGCGCGGAATTGAAGCCGGTTCGATGTCTCGTCATCCAGATTGTGCAGGCGGTAGCTGTAGAAGTCCTGCAATTGGAAGGACATCAGCGAAGCGGTTGGATCGCTCGCGGCCTGATCCAGCGACTGACCGCCGTCTTGCGCAAGGACTGCAGTGCCCAGCCAGATCGAAAGCGCCGTTGCAAAACCGATCCGTGCTCGTGCCTCGCGAAGAGCCGGGCCCGCGCGGACCTCCGCGGGTAACCTGTTCGGCTGTGCGAATGCCGCGCTCACGGAGCTTCTGCCGCGCCGGACGCAGCCACGGGCATAACGTCAGCAAACTGCCATGCCTCATTGAGCACTTCTGGCTTTTGCTGATGGGCACGAAAGGAACGGCTCCATGTGTTGGTGACCAGATTGCACTCGACGAGGGCGCTGCCGCAGCCATCAAATTGGATGGTCACAATGCCACTATCTCCGTCAATGGCGGTGCCTTCGGGATCGGAAGGCTGCACGAGTGTTTCGAACGCAAGCGAAACGTGCCGTGTGCCTACAGTTTCTTGCGTCAGGTCCAGTGCGCCATTGCAGATCACGCATAGGATACCGTGATCCCTGGTGACGATCTGAAGCGATCGGAACCGGCCACCCGGGTTGTCTGTTATTTTCACCGTCACTAATCCGGCGGCGAGATCATGCAAGTAAGACGAACTGAACGCGCCTCGGTTCGTCCGCCCAATCCTTTGCTCACAGGCCCAAGTAGGCTCGACGCCATGGAACAGCACTTACAGACCGTCTTTCCGCACTGAGAGGCTCGAAGAACCGAGATCCGATGGCACCCTCGCAAAGGCGAAGGCCTGGACCTTCAACGGCTCTGCAGTCGTGATGCTTGCGAGACCTGCGACGGGCGAGACAAGTTCGATCATGTACGAGCGCTCTCTGAACCATATCATTATGCTCACACTATTGGATCGGCTTGCGCGGTGATGTTACGCTGTGCACATTCGAAACATGAATTCGCACACCCGGAAGAAGCATCTGGTTCCCGGAATGGCTTGGGCCGAAGAGGCACCCCGGGATCTCTTGTCGGCAATCCTTGCACGCGCGGACATGGTCGAAGCCAAGCAGGGCTTCGGCTTGTACAATGCGGATGATCCAGAGGGCGGGTTGTTTCATGTCCTGTCGGGACGGCTCGATGTGCTGCTGCCCGAAGAAGGCCTGGCCCATCCACTGGGCCATTGCTTGGGGCCCGGCTGGTGGGCCGGAGATATTTCCGCCATTTCGGGGCAACCCCGCAGAATTGCCCTGTTTGCGGGGCGGGACAGCAATGTCTTGCGGCTTACCCGGTCGGAACTGGCGCGCCTTTGCGATGAGTTCCCGCAAATGTGGCAGATATTGGCGAAAATGGCCGCCGAGAACATGGACATAGCCATAGGTGCGTCCGCGTCACTGCGCATAGAGGATCCGACCTGGCGCGTGGCCGCATGTTTGCTTCGATTGACCCGAACCGGGCCTGGCTGGAACAACGCCCTCCCGATTAGCCAATCCGAGCTGGCGAGCATCGCGAACATTTCGCGGCGGCGCGTTATTGATGCATTGAGCGAATTAGACCGCCGCGGGGCTACGTCGCGGTCGCGGTTGTTGATCAGAATTGATCCGGTAAGGCTTCAAGAGTTCGAAAACTGATCAACCTCGTCTCAAGATCTATGATGTCAGTCTTGAACCTCCCGATCTGGATTGGTCCCCCGTTATGTTCAGGAAACGGAGGACAGCGAATGGCGAACAAGCGGCACAAGCCCGTGGAGCTCGTTCGGACGTTACGACAGGTTGATGTGATTGTCGGCCAGGGCATGGCGCGGGTGGATGCGATCCGCGAGGTCCGCAACGCGCCCTTGTCCGGATGGCAGCGGACGCGCCACCGG
>JANSYP010000005.1 GCA_024742405.1 Paracoccaceae bacterium | reverse complement strand
CCCCAGAAATCCTCCGGGTCCTCCACGGACAGCGCATACATCCGATCATATTCCCCGGATCCGATCTTCGCCTGACCCACAAACTCCGAACTCGGCGGATAAACGCCAGCGCCCTTCTCAAGCATCGCTCTCTCCCTCGACTGGGGTGCTGGACCGCGGGGTCCTGCGCCTGGTGTCGCGCCGGTCGTGCCCTACCGCGGCCTTGCTGGCGGCAGTTTCCGGAGACCGGCAATCCTGTGCAGGTCAAGCATCGATACGCCCCGTGGCGTTGACAATGCGGCAATTGAGGCCGCGACCGGCGACACAGCGACCGCCCCCGGGTCATGAAAGAAACCAAGTTGGAAAACAGCTTAGGAGGGTTTCGTCATTTGAGGAAAAATGCGTAGCATGCCACAAGGAGGACGCGGACATGTCACAGGCCGGGCTTGCTGCGCGGGCCGCAGGAAGGGCGTCGCGGAACGCGCTGACTGGCACGCGGATCCGCGAGCGGCGGACCGTCATGGGCATCCGCCAGGCCGACCTTGCGCGCACGGTCGGGATCTCGCCCTCCTATCTCAACCTGATCGAACACAACCGCCGGCGGATTGGCGGCAAGCTGCTGGTCGATCTGGCCGCAGCCCTCGGGGTCGATGTCTCTGCACTCACCCATGGGGCGGAATCGGAGTTGCTCGATCAACTGTCCGAGGCGGCGGTGGCCGATGCTGAGATCGCGGCGGAGATGGAACGCGTCGAGGAGTTTGTCGGCCGCTTCCCGGGCTGGGCGCAACTCATCGCGCATCAGCGACGCCAGATGGCGCGGCTTCAGCGTCAGGTCGATGCGATGGCCGACCGGCTGAGCCATGATCCGGCGCTGTCCGGTGTGCTGCATGATCTGCTGTCGAAGGTCACGGCGATCCAGTCAACGGCGACGATCCTGGCGGAGACCGGAGACCTCGATCGCGAGTGGCAGGACAAGTTTATCGCCAACCTGTCCGATGACAGCCGCGATCTGGCGGCGCGCTCGGCGTCGCTGGTGGGCTATCTCGATGGCAGCGCGGACTCGGAGCTGACGCTGGCCTCGCCGCAGGAGGACCTTGAGGCCTATCTGGGGCGCACCGGCTTTCACATCGCGGAGCTCGAGGAGGGCGGTGACGGTCTGGACGCGGCGCTGGAGGCTGCAGCCCCAGCCCTGGGATCGCAGGCGGCCCATGCCCTCGCCGCCGCCCATTTCCGTCGCTATCGCGCTGATGCGGAGCGTATGCCCTTGCGGCCGCTGCGTGCGTTGGTGGCCGAGAAAGGCCCCGACCCCGCGGCGGTTGCGTCGGCCTTTTCTGCTGATCTGGACGCCGCCATGCGACGGCTCGCGGCCATACCTCCGGAGCCGGGCGCGCCAGCGGCCGGACTTGTGATTTGCGACGGGTCCGGCGCGTTGCTCCTGCGCAAGCCGACAGAGGGCTTCTTGATCCCGCGGTTCGGAACGGGCTGTGTCTACTGGCCTCTCTACCAGGCGCTCGGACAGCCCGGGCGCGCGATCTGCGAACCGGTCATGCAGCCCGGAGCGGCCGACCGGTCCTGCATCGCCTATGCTGTCTGCACGCCGGTCCCGCCGCTTGTTTTCGACACGCACCAAACCCTGCAGGCAACGATGCTGGTGGTGCCGGAGACGCTCGCGCGCGATCCCGCGCCCGCGCCGCCGGTGGACGTCGGCGCCAGTTGCAGCACCTGCCCCGCGGAGGCCTGCGCGGCGCGGCGCGAAGCGTCGGTGCTCAGGGGTGTCTTTTGACAGGACGGTTTGGGCGCACGATACTACGATAGGCCGGTCGGCGGACCGGGGAAGGACAATCGGACCATGCACCACCACGTGCTCCTGCTCGAAGACGAACCGAATATCATCGAGGCGATCCGCTTCATCCTGAGCCGCGACGGCTGGCAGGTCAGCTGCCATTCAGACGGGGCCACGGCGGTCGATACTGTAACGCGGCTGGAGCCTGATGTCGTCGTCCTGGACGTCATGCTGCCCAACCGGAACGGCTTTGACATCCTGCGCGACCTGCGCGCGCAAAGGGCGACGGCGAGCCTCCCGGTACTGATGCTGACCGCCAAGGGGCAGGCCAAGGACCGCGAGCGTGCCGAAGACCTGGGCGTCAGCGCCTTCATGACCAAACCCTTTGCCAATGCCGAGGTCATCGAACGGCTGCGGAGCCTCGTCGGGGCATGAGCGATCGGACCAAGCCGCTGTTTCTGGCGCGGCAGTCCTACCGCCGCCGCCGTCTGATCGATGCCAGCCGTCTGGTGCCGCTCTTCGGGGCTGTGATCATGCTCATTCCGCTGCTGTGGACGGAACCGGGCAGTGGCTCGCTGGCGGTGCGGGGTCTCTTCCTGTTCGCGGCCTGGGGCGTGCTCGTGGTCGTCTCTGCCGGGCTGGCAAGATTGCTGGCGGTTACGTCGGACGGGTCCGGCGGAGGCGCGGCAGCCCCCGATCAGGCCGAGGCGCCAGGGGACGGCGATGTCCTTTGACATCGTTGTCGGCGTCTCGCTGGCCTATGTGCTGGTGTTGTTCGTTGTTGCCTTTCTGGCCGAACGACGCGCCCGACGCGGCCGACTGGGCTGGTTGCGCTCGCCTCTGGTCTACACGCTGTCGCTGTCGATCTATTGCACAGCTTGGACGTTCTACGGCGCGGTTGGCTACGCGGTGCGCTCAGGGCTCGAATTTCTGACGATCTACCTGGGGCCGACGCTTTTGATGGTGGGCTGGTGGTGGCTCTTGCGCAAGCTCGTGCGAATCGGGCGCAACCAGCGCATCACCTCCATCGCCGACATGATCTCGTCGCGCTACGGCAAGTCCGCCACGCTGGGCGGTCTGGTCACCGCCATCGCCGTTCTGGGCACCACTCCCTATATCGCGCTGCAGCTGCAATCCGTCACGCTGTCCTTCGGCGTTTTTGCCGACACGCCCGTGGGCTGGGACACGCCGGATCAATGGCTGGTCACGGCCTGGGTCGCGATCGGGCTGACCGTATTCACCGTGCTCTTCGGCACCCGAAATCTGGACGCCAACGAACGCCACCACGGCGTTGTTACCGCCATCGCGGTGGAGGCAGTGGTCAAGCTCGTGGCGTTGCTCGCCGTGGGCATCTTTGTCGTCTGGGGCATTGCGGGTGGGATCGGCGAAACCATGGCGCGGATCGATGCCTCGCCGATCTCACAGGTGCCCATCGACGGCAGCCGCTGGTTCACGCTGATCTTCCTGTCCGGCGCAGCATTCCTGTGCCTGCCGCGAATGTTTCAGGTGCTGGTGGTCGAAAATGACGATGAACGCCATCTGTCCACTGCGTCCTGGGCCTTTCCGCTCTATCTCGCGGCGATCAACCTCTTCGTGTTGCCGATTGCCGTGGTCGGGCTGGATCTTCTGCCCCCCGGGTCGAACCCGGATCTGTTCGTTCTCACGGTGCCGCTTGCCATGAATCAGGACATGCTTGCGATGCTGGTCTTCCTCGGAGGCTTCTCCGCGGCGACCTCGATGGTCATCGTCGCGGCCATCGCGCTCTCGACGATGGTCTCGAACCATGTGGTGATCCCGATCTGGATGGGGGTCCGGCGTGGGCTGGGCGGCACGTCCGGAGACGTGCGCGGGCTCGTCCTGATGTCGCGCAGGCTCAGCATCGCCGCGGTCCTGGCGCTTGGGTTTCTCTATCACCAGGTGTCGGGAGGCGGCGCGGCGCTTGCCGTCATCGGCCTGATCAGCTTCTGCGGCGTCGTCCAGGTGCTCCCGGCGCTGGTCGGCGGGCTCTTCTGGCGTGGGGCGACGCGCATCGGGGCCCTTGCCGGTACACTTTGCGGCTTTGCGGTCTGGGTTTATTGCCTGCTGTTGCCGAGCATCGGCGCGGATGTCGTGATGTCTGCGGAGATGCTGGCCCATGGTCCCGGCGGAATCGCGTGGCTGACCCCCCAGGCGCTGTTCGGGGTCCCGGGCCTCGATCCGGTGGTGCACTGCATGCTCTGGTCGATGCTGATCAACACGATGGTCTTTTGTATCGGGTCACTGGCCAGTTTTCCCGGCCCCCTGGAGCGCCTTCAGGGCGCGCAGTTCGTCAATGTCTTCGAGGACGGCGCCAACCCGCGCGGATGGAACGAAGGTGCCGTCGAATCCGAAGACCTGCTGGTCATGGCACAGCGCATTCTCGGCGCGCGCGAGGCGCAGAACCTATTCCTGGCGGAGGCCCGCGCCCAGGGAAAGGGTGGTTACCTGCCTGACAATACGCCGGATTTTCTGGAGAGGCTGGAGCGCGAACTGGCCGGATCCGTCGGCGCTGCGGCCGCGCACGCGATGGTCGAGCAGATCATGACAGGCTCGTCAGTCACCGTGCGCGATCTGATGGCGGTCGCCGATGAAACCGCGCAGATCATGGAGTATTCCAGCCAGCTCGAAGGCAAGTCCCGCGAACTGGAACGCACGGCGCGCCAATTGCGGGTCGCCAACGACAAGCTCACGGCGCTGTCGGTGCAGAAGGACGCGTTTCTCAGTCAGATCAGCCACGAACTGCGCACGCCGATGACGTCGATCCGGGCGTTCAGCGAGATCCTGATGTCCGGCGAAACCCTCAGCGCCGAGGAGCAGACCCACTATTCCGGTGTCATCCATGATGAGGCCCAGCGGCTCACCCGCTTGCTCGATGCTCTCTTGGACCTCAGTGTGCTTGAGGATGGTCGTGCGCAACTTGCAGAGCAGGACGCGGTGCTGCGGGACCTGATCGACCGCGCGATCCTGTCCACGACTTCGCTGTCCTCGAACACGGTGTTCGAGATCCGCCGCGACGAGCCGAGCGAAAAGATCGTGCTGCGCACGGATGTGGACCGGCTCAGCCAGGTTTTCATCAATCTGGTCGCCAACGCGCGAAAATACTGTGATGCGGAAAAACCGCGCCTGGACATTCGCGTCAGCCGGGCCGGCGGTGAGCTCACGATCGACTTCGTGGACAATGGCAGCGGTATTCCCGCGGCGAGCCAGCAGGTGATTTTCGAGAAATTCGCCCGGCTCTCAACAGCTTCGGCGGTCGATGGCGCGGGTCTTGGGCTGGCGATCTGCCGCGAGATCATGGTCCGGCTCGGCGGCAGCGTCGCCTATCTGCCCGGGCAGGGCGGGGCGGCCTTCCGGGTGTCCATGCCGGTGGCCGAGGCCGTGCGCGCCGCCTGATTGTCAGGGCTTCAGCAGTTGGTAACCCTGATCGTTACAAACTGTGTGCGAATATGGACAGTCTGCGGGTGCCGGTCCGGCGATGGTAAAGAACGGTTTTTCAGCATTGCAGCGCAAGGCCGGGGTGGACAGGCCCCCGCCCGACCATGGCGTGATGTCCCCGGCAAAGGCGCTCCGGCTTGCGCTTGCCCAGGCGGGCGAGGATCTGCTCGGGTCGGCGATTCTGACGGGCACGGTCGAAGAGACGCGCACAACGGTACCGCAGATGGCGGGTCTGATCGGAGAGGGCGCGTTGGTCATGCTTCTTCAGGGCAGCAGCCGGTCGCGCGGGCTGGCGATCCTGGATGCCGCTGCGCTCGCGGCTGTGCTCGAGGCCCTGACCACCGGGCGGATCAGCGCGGGCGATGCCCCGTCGCAGCCCCGCATGCCAACTGCCACGGACGCTTTTCTGACGGGCCGGTTTCTCACCCGCATCGTCGGCGCCTATTCGGATTATCTCGAAACGCTGCCGGAGGCAGACTGGGCCGGGACGTTTACGGCGACGGAGCAGGTGCGCGACGTCCGCAGCCTGCCGCTGCTGCTTGAGGATATGGCGTTTCGCGCAATCTCCGCTCCGCTTGATTTCGATGCCGGCACGCGACAGGGAACGTTGCAGCTGGTGTTCCCCTGGGCGGGCGAACACGCGACGGCGAAAGCTCTGCCAGCCCCGGCGACGACGGCCGAAGACAGCACGCCGACGCAAGCGCAATCCGACAATGCGCTGCGGGCATTGCTGCAGGGAGAGGCTTCGCTCGAGGCGATCCTGCATCGCCAGCGTCTATCCTTGGCCAACCTTTTGGGGTGGAAATCCGGCGATCTGGTGACTTTTCCGGCGCACGCGATTGCGACGGTTGCGCTGGTCGACTCGGCCGGCGCATCTGTTGCGACCGCCCGCCTCGGTCAGGCCAATGGCCAGCGCGCGCTGAAACTGATGCACAGTGAAACAACGGGCTCCGGCACGCTCTCCCCTCTGGCGATGGCGACGGCGCGCGCCGTCGGTGGCCGGGTACTCCATGATACGCCGGAAGATCCAGCTCCCCCGGAGGCAGGCAAGCCATCCAAAGCTAGCGCGCCACCCCCGCCGACAGTCGATGGCCCAGACGCGAGTGCTGTCGAGGAGGTCGGTCATTTGCCGGATCTCCCGCAACTGCCCAGCGTCGTGGACTAGCAATTCCTGGATCAGCGCCCCGCGCCGATGGTCAGGCGTCCTTTACAGACTTGGCCATTGCCTCCAGCTGTCCGCGCATGCCGGCATGGTCGTAGCCTGCGTTGCGAGTCGCTCCGAGGATCTCGTCCGGTGACATCTCGCCGGACTGCGCCTTGATCAACGACCATACAATCGCGGATCGGTTGCCGGAGGCGCAATAGGCCAGAACCGGCCCGTCGACCGCTGCCATCGCGTTCTCCTGGGCCGACAGGTTGTCAAAGCTCAGCATGCCGCCCACGACCGGGTTCTCGACAAAGGCCAACCCGGCGGCCTCGACGGCGCCACGCAGGATCTCGGCATGCAGGTCTGGCGGTATTTCCGGATCGGGCCGGTTGCAGATGACGGTGCAGAAACCTGCCGCCTTGATCGCGGCAACGTCCTCGGGGCCGATCTGCGGGCTCACGGCGTAGTCCGGGCTCAAACGCTTGATATCCATGTCCCACGCCTAGCCGCTTCAGGCCGGGGCGTCCAGACGACCGCGCAAGTGCGGTGCAATCCACATGCCCACCGCCATCGCAATGCCGAAAATCCAGACACCTGGTCCGCCAAAGCCGAGTGCGGCGAGCGCGGGGCCCGGGCACAGGCCGGCCAGACCCCAGCCGATGCCGAACAGGGCCGATCCCAGAACGAGCGAGCGCGAAATCTCGGGCGCCGCGCGGTCCGGAAAGCGGCCGCCCAGCAGCGGCGTGCCTGTCGCAGCCCACCACCAGGCGATCGCCATAGGGGCGATCGCACCGGCCATCACGAACATCAGGGTCGGATCCCACGCGCCAAAGACATCGAGAAAGCCGCGGACCTTTTCGGTATCCGTCATCCCCGACAGCATCAGACCCGCGCCGAACAGTCCGCCGGCAAGCGCTGCAATGAGGATGCGCATCAGATCACTCCCAGCAGGTGGCGGAAGACCGCGACGCTCGCGATCCCCGAGGCGATGAAGACCAATGTTGCGACAATCCCGCGCAGCGAAAGCCGCGATATCCCGCATACCCCGTGGCCCGAAGTACACCCGTTCGCGATCCGCGTGCCGATGCCGACCGCCAGGCCCCCGGCGATCAGCGCCGCGATGTTGGAGGTCACATGCGGGTCCGGCCGCCATCCGCTCAGAACGACGATTCCCAGCGGCACTCCGATCAACCCTGCCAGAAAGGCCAGACGTTCCAGGGCATTGGCTCGCCCAGAACCATCTATGAGCCCGCCAATCAGGCCGCTGGCCCCCATGATCCGGCCATTTGCCAGAAGGAAAACCGCACCGGCGAGCCCGATCAGACCGCCGCCCACAAGCCCCCAAATCCAATCCGTTTGCATGTTGTCTCCTGACCATTGCGCGCGGCATAACATATGCGTAAAAATAAATGTGTTTCAACCCAAGGGAGGCATTGGTTGATATTGGTCAATGCAGAATCCCGTCCACTGTGTCAGTATCGTCAACTAGGGAGGAGCTATCGATGCCCCATGACGCCCTTCACCGTAAGGGTGAGGCACTTGGCCGGGTGGAACAGGCGCGCGATCCTCTGGTTGCGGTGGCGCACCGGAAACCGCACTGCGGGACCGCGACGCTCACTGACCCGGCCGCAGGCGGACGTTTGCGGGGCAGGAACAGAGGCACACGGACAAGACAGACGTTGAGCCTTCACGGGTCCGTGCCGCATTGGCGGAGACTTCGGACGGCACAGTTCCAAGCACAGACACAGGGAGCGTAAGCGAATGAATCAGGACACCCTCACCACCGCCGTTGATCGTGTGCGGTCCCTTGCCTCGCAGGACACACAAGATCCGCGTATACTGTTTGACGAGGTGCAGAAGGTGATCGACCGGCTCGAAGCCGCGCATCGGCACGTGCCTGCCGATCTGCGCCAGAGCGCGGCCGAGTTGGAAGCCGAGATCGTCGATGAATTCTTCGACAATCTTCCGGTCTGAAACGCGCCGGTCAGCTCAGAAAGATCCCCACGATCACGCAGATCAGGCCCAACGCCGACACCATCAGGGCGACAAGGTTCAGTGTGACCACCGCTTTCAGGCGCTCTTTCAGTTCTGCATCGGGTAATCCCGCGCTTTTGGCCTGAACGGCCCTGAAAATGCAGAAGAAAAGCGTTGCGACTCCGGCCAGCGAAATCGCGGCGCCGATCCAGATGAGTATTTCCAAGGCGTGTCTCCCATGGCTGCGCTCTGCCTAGACGCGGAGTTGCGCGCCGACAAGTCGCTCGACAAAGGCGCGGGCATCTTGCGATGGTCGGCGCGGCGCTCTAGGACCGTCCCAAATCGGGCAGACGAGGCAGCATCATGGACGGATCGGCAGACAGCGTTACCGAGGCAACGAGCGCGCGGTTGCGTTCCTTCATCGAGCGCCTGGAGCGTCTCGAGGAGGAGAAGAAAGAACTCGCCGAGCAACTCAAAGAGGTGTTTGCCGAGGCCAAGGGCGAAGGTTTCGACACCAGCGCCATGCGCAAGATCCTTCGGATGCGCAAGCAAGACCCCGACGACCGTGCCGAGGAAGAAGCGGTGCTCGAGCTTTATATGAGCGCGCTCGGGATGCGCTGATCGGCCTTCTCATCGGAAAGCCTACGCCGCGCCCGATTTCGTGACCCCCTTCAGGACCGTGAGTTCGCGGCCGAAGGCGGAGACCAGTTCCCATCGCACGCGGTCTTTGTTCTTGGTCTCCACCCACGGCCAGCAGACGAATGTCAGGCTTTCTTTGGTCATGGCGCTGAGCTTTAGATCGGGAGCGGGCTCGCCGAGCACATCGGGATTCGCTTTCATCACTCCCATCAGCAGATCCTCGGACTCCTCCAGGCTGTGATCGGCGGCATTCACCTCGATCTCAATCTGCAATCGCCGGGTCGGTGCTCCGGTCGAGTTCACGATCACGTCTTCCCAGATCTTGTTGTTCGGAACGATCACCTTGCGGTTTTCGGCGGTGCTGAGATGCGTCGAGAAGAGCGAGACCTGTTCGACCTCCCCGGTGATACCCGCGGCCTCGATTTCATCTCCCGCATCGAAGGGACGCTGGAACAGGATGAGCAGACCGCTGGCGAAATTGCTGATGGTATTCTGCAGAGCGAAGGCGAGGATGAAACCCGCGGCACCCAAGGTCGCAAGGATCGGGGTCATGTTCGTGCCTATCCAGGACAGGCCGATGAGCGCGCCGACAAGGGCACCTACCCGGCCGAGCCAGGAGCGCACGAAGCGCGCCAGAAGCCGCGAGCTCAGCTCGGTCCGCTGCAGACCGGTGCTGATGACCAGACCGATCACCCAACCGATGATGAGGCCCGCCACGGTGGCGCCGACGACGATCGCAGTATGCCGGGCGAGCCTTAGGCCGCCATCCTCCGCAGTTGCCCACTCGCGGATCGTCAGCGTCGCGCTGCGCCAGTTGGAGACGTCGACCTCCACGCCACTGACATCGGCGATGTATGTGCGGATCTCGAGGTTTTCCGCAGGATCGCCGCCCTTGGCCTCGAACGCATCGAGCACGGCGCGCAGCCGATCGGCGAGCCCTGTCGCAACCCCGCGCCGCTCTCCCACTTCATCGACGAGCGCCTGATGCTCGGGCGTGAGCCGCGGTTCCGCCTCGTCTTCTAGCGCTGCGGTTTCGGTGGCCTCAGCGCCCTCCGCCGCGGCCTCCTCGGCCGCCGCCTTCTCCGCTTCGACCAGTTCGAACAGCTCCATTTCGGCCACGGCCTGTTCCGCGATGGCCTCCTGGAAGAGAGCGTACCAGGCAGCGATCTCGACCCGCAGATCGTCGAGCGTCATTGGTTCCATCAGGATCGCGAGTGCGCCCAGGGCGATTTCCGGATTCTGGGTCGTGACCGCTTCGGTAGGCGGACCGCCGGTGTCGAGCAACGACAGAAGCGCCTCGCGGACAATGTCCGGCGTGACCGCTGGCGGCGCGGGCTCCTCGCTTTCGCCCGGGACGATGGCCTGGGCGTTCGCCGGCTGTCCGGGGATGAGAAGAACGAGGCTCGAAAACAGCAGCAATGGTGCCAGGACGCGAAGTCGCATCTTCGAAATCCTCCAGATCGACAGGCATTGCCGGACGCTGCCATCGACCGGAACGATGTGCAACGCAGCGCGCCGCGCCCGTGCCGTGCGGGAAAAGAAAAAGGCGGGCTGTCGAAACAGTCCGCCTTCGAAAGCATGGAATGGACGAGCGCTTCAGCCCAGAAGGCGCCGTGCGATCACCTGGGCCTGGATCTCGGCGGCGCCCTCGAAGATGTTGAGGATCCGGGCGTCGCAGAGCACGCGCGAGATGACATATTCCATCGCGAACCCGTTGCCGCCATGGATCTGCAGGGCGTTGTCCGCCGCAGCCCAAGCGACGCGCGCGCCGAGCAGTTTGGCCATGCCGGCCTCCAGATCGCAGCGCCGGCCCTCGTCTTTTTCCACGGCCGAGAAATAGGTCAGCTGACGGGCGATCATGATCTCCACCGCCATCATGGCAAGCTTGCCGGAGACGCGGGGAAACTCGATCAGCGACTTGCCGAACTGCTTGCGGTCGATGGCGTACTGCATGCCGAGATCGAGCGCGGAGCAGGCCACGCCTACAGCGCGGGCCGCGGTCTGGATGCGTGCGCTCTCGAAGGTCTCCATGAGCTGGGCAAAGCCTTTGCCCTCTTCGCCGCCGAGCAGGTTCTCGCCCTTCACGCGGAACCCGTCGAAGCCGATCTCGTATTCCTTCATACCGCGATAGCCGAGAACCTCGATCTCGCCGCCGGTCATGCCTTCGGTCGGGAAGGGATTCTCGCAATCGCCCGGGGTCTTCTCGGCGATGAACATCGACAGACCCTTGTAGTTCGCGGTGTCCGGGTCGGTCCGAGCCAGCAAGGTCATGATGTGGGTGCGCGAGGCGTGGGTGATCCAGGTCTTGTTGCCGGTCACGAGATAGTCGTCGCCATCCTTTACGGCCCGCGTGCGCAGGCTGCCGAGGTCCGAGCCGGTGTTCGGCTCTGTGAAGACGGCAGTGGGCAGGATTTCGGCGCTGGCAAGCTTGGGCAGCCAGTTGGCCTTCTGCTCGTCGGTGCCGCCGCAGATGATCAGTTCCGCCGCGATCTCGGAGCGGGTGCCGAGCGATCCCACACCGATATAGCCGCGCGACAGCTCCTCGGAGACGACGCACATGGAGGCCTTGGACAGGCCGAAGCCGCCGAACTCCTCGGGGATGGTGAGGCCGAAGACGCCCATTTCGGCAAGCTCTTCGATGACCTCGATTGGGATCAGTTCGTCCTTGAGGTGCCATTCATGGGCGTTCGGAATGACCTTTTCCACGGCGTAGCGGCGAAACTGCTCGCGGATCATCTCCAGCTCGTCGTCGAGCCCGCTGGCGCCCACGGTGATCTCGGCACTGCGTTCCTGCATCAACTCAACGAGGCGGGTGCGCGCTGCCTGCGTGTTGCCTTTCTGGGTCAGGGTCATGACTTCCGGGGTCATCAGGACGCGCTGGTCATCCTGGCTGAGGCCGATGTCCTGCAGGCGAAAGATCTCGCCCTGGTTCATCGGGATGCCGCCATAGATCTGCCAGAGATACTCGCCGAACGCGATTTGCTGGATCAGCTCCTCGACCTCGCCGAACTTGCCGTTGGTCTGGAGCTTCTCGGCCCAGGCCTGCATCTGGCGGAGGCTTTCGACATAGGTGGCGAGCCAGGCCAGCCCGTGGGCCGCGACCTGCTGCGCTTCGACGAGCCCTCCGGAGACACGGCCATCCTTGGTGACCTTCTCACGCAGGGTAGTACGCGCGCGCTCCAGCACGTCCTGGGCGGGCGCCACTGCAGCAGCGGTCAGGGTCAGAAGATCGGGGAGCACCGTCGCTTGGACCTCTTCGTCGGGCAGGACCTGTCCGTCATGGGGCATGTCTTCGCATCCTTTCACAATCGTTGGCTCCGTCTAGGGCCTTCGCACCTGCAGCGCAACAAAAATTCAAAATCGCGGCCATGATCGCAGCAAAAGAACCTCAAGGACTTTCTGCACCGCAGTGTTTCCGGCAACTTAGGGCCGAAAAAGCAAAAGGTAAGTCACTCCAGGCGTGGTATTTCCCCGGGCCCCGGTTCCGTGATCCTGACGGGACAGCAGTCGAATCGCCCTGGAAAAGTAACACTTCTCGCCCGGCGGTCGCAGGGGCGGTCTGGAAACGATTGACAATCAGCGTCACTGCGCAAGTGGCCCGCGCCGCGCGTTGCTGTTGGATCGATACGGCGACCGGTTCTGCGCGCAGGTATGGCGCACAGATGCAGCCGTCCTGAGAGCGCTTTGTCCAATCCGCCCGGCAATCCATCGGACCTGAGCCGCCGTCCCGTGATCCGGCGTTGTGGTCCCGGCGCGATTGCCCCATGACGTCGCCAAGGCGCAGGTGAGCGGCGGTACACGCAATGTTCGATTTGATAACGCCCGAGGGCTTGGCCATCGCGGTTGCCGTCACCCTGCTGGGCGGTTTCGTGAAGGGGGCCGTCGGCTTTGCGATGCCCATGATCATGGTCTCGGGGCTCGCAAGTTTTCTGCCTGCGGAGGTCGCACTGGCGGCTCTGATCTTTCCGACCCTCGTCTCCAATCTTCAACAGACATTCCGCGAAGGCGTGGCCCCGGCCGTGGACGCGGCAAAGGATTTCTGGCGCTACCTGATCATTGTGCTGGTGGTCATTGCTCTTGCGGCGCAACTCGTTGCGATCCTGCCTCAGCACGTTCTGCTGCTGTGCCTTGGCGTGCCGATCACGGTGCTTGCGGCCCTGCAACTTGTGGGCTGGCGCCCGCGTGTTCCACCCGAGGCGCGGTCGCGCGCCGATGTGGGGGTGGGGGTGGCCTCGGGGATCATGGGCGGGCTTTCGGGCGTATGGGGTCCGACAACGGTGCTCTATCTCGCAGCACTCGGCACGCCGAAATCGGTGTCGGTCAAGGTTCAGGGCGTGGTCTATAGCGCGGGCGCCATCGTGTTGACCCTGGCGCATCTGCGCTCCGGTGTGCTGAACGACGCGACGATACCGCTTTCGGCCGTGCTCGTCGTGCCGGCGGTGCTGGCGATGTGGGTGGGGTTTCAGGTGCAGGACCGTCTCGATCAGGCGCGATTTCAGCGCTGGACCCTGGTCGTTCTCGTGGTGGCCGGGCTCAATCTGGTGCGGCGCGGTCTCACAGGGTTCTGAGCGCTTCGATGCCGCCATGCGCTGCGCCGCCGGTCGTCAGCGCGGCTCTGTCTCCGGCTTTGCATCCGTTGCGAAGCGCGCGGCATTTTCGGCGGCGAAACCGGTCTCACTTTCGCCCGGTGTCCAGAAAGCCGGTACCGCCTTGGGAATGCGCAGGGCACGTTGCACCGCCGGCCGCCCGTCGATCCGGTCGAACCAGGCGGCAAGATTGTCCAGGCCGTCGACATCAACCTGAGCCCAGGGCCAGGCCCGCGCCCAGGGATAGGTGGCCATGTCGACGATCGAGTAGCCCTGGTCGAGAAGGAAGCTGCGCCCCGCCAGACGCCGGTCGAGCACCTCCAGTAGGCGGCGGCTTTCCTTGGTATAGCGGCGGATTGCGTAGGGCTCCGCATGCCCGTTCGGCGCGGCGATGCGCTTGAAAAACATCGCCTGTCCCATCATCGGGCCAATTCCGGCCATCTGGAACATCAGCCATTGCAACGCTTCGGAGCGGGCCAGGGTGCCATCCGGCAGAAATTGTCCCGTGCGCTCGGCCAGATACCACAGGATCGAGCCGCTTTCGAACACGGCGAAGTCCCCGGCGGCCCGATCCACGAGCGTTGGGATACGTCCGTTCGGGTTCAGGCGCATATACTCCTCTGCCTTCTGCTCCCGCTTGCCGAAGTCGATATGGGTCAGGTCGTAGGGCAGTCCGGCTTCTTCCAGGAAGATCACCGGCTTGTAGCCGTTCATCGTCGCGGCAGTGTAGAGATGCAGATCGGGACGGTCGGCCATGGCGAAAACTCCTGCATGTTCGGGTGGCGCTCGGTGCCCTGGTTGCGCGACTCGGGTCAATTAGGTACCTTTTGGTAACCTGGGAGATTGCCATGGACGCCTGGATCGAAACCGACACGCAGGGGCGCAAGACTGTCCACGCGCCCTGCAGCGAGCCCTGCGCGATTGAGCGCGGCATGCGGCTGATCGGCGGGAAGTGGACCGGGTCCATCCTGTGGCACCTGCGCGACGGACCGATGCGCTTCAACGACCTCGCGCGGGTTTTGGGCGGGGCGAGCAAAAAGGTCTTGTCCCACAGGCTGGCCGAGATGGAGCGTGCCGGCCTCGTCAACCGCCATGTGCTCCGCCCCAAGCCGCTGGCGGTGTCCTATGCGATTACGCCGTTCGGCGCCGGTACGCTTCAGACGCTGGACCAGCTGCGCGAATGGGTTGAGGAGGCAGGGTTGTGAAACTGGCCATGGCTCTCACGTTTCTGATGCTGGCCGGGTGCGCGTCGTCGCAGGATCCCGCCGGACAGTCGGCGACGGGTGGGTGCCTTTTCTGGACGACGGGGTGCACGCGCCTTGATGATCCGCCGCCAGCGGACCCCTTGCCGGCAGAGGCGCGGGAGACGCCCGCAGCCGTGGCCCCACCGGCGGCAAGCCTGCCGAAGAGCGAGACCCTGCCCGCCGACGATCTCGGCCGTGTCCGGGCAGCCCACAGCCCCCGTACGCGCGATACCGCCGGAGAAGCTTCCTTCAACGAACGGTTTGCTGGTGAAAATCTCGCCCCGCCTGCGGATACAGTTTACCCGCTGCCGTCCAACTGCACCTCGCCGCCTTCAAGCCTGCTGCGCAATTCGCCGGGTGGACGTTTCGCTCCGGGCCGAAACTCAGCCGCGGCGGGCGCTTATGCCAGCGCCTATGCGCGATGCGGTCAGCCCGGAACGTGGCCGCGGCCCAACTGAGCCCCCGACGAGGCACCCGGCGATCACCCCAGAAAAGCAAAAGCCCCGGCCGGTCAGCCGGGGCTTTCGAATGTCACAGTAAGAGCGGATCAGCCGATGGCGACCGCTTTCACGTCCTCGTCGATATAGGCCACGTACTGTTCGAAATTGTCGCTGAACATGTCCACGAGCTTTTTGGCCTGGGCATCATAGGCAGCCGGGTCGGACCATGTCGTCCGCGGATCGAGCAGGCCGCTATCCACGCCGGGCACGTCCACGGGAACGTCAAAGCCGAAGTTCGGATCCTTGCGGAAGGTCACTTCGTTGAGCGAGCCATCGAGTGCTGCGGTCAGCAGGGCACGGGTGGCCTTGATCGGCATCCGCGAGCCCGCGCCATAGGCGCCGCCGGTCCAGCCGGTGTTCACCAGCCAGCAGGTCGCGCCGTGCTTGGCGATCTTCTCGCGTAGCAAGTTGCCGTAGACCTCGGGCCGCCGCGGCATGAAGGGGGCGCCGAAACAGGTCGAAAAAGTCGGCTGCGGCTCGGTCACGCCACGCTCGGTGCCCGCGGCCTTGGCGGTGAAGCCGGACAGGAAGTGGTACATCGCCTGCGCCGGGGTCAGCCGGGCGATGGGGGGCATCACGCCGAACGCATCGCAGGTCAGCATCACGATATTTTTGGGATGGCCCGCAAGCCCGGTGTCGGACGCGTTGGGGATGTAGTCCAGCGGATAGGCGCAGCGCATGTTAGCCGTCAGGCTGTCATCTTCGAAATCGAGCGCCAGCGACACGGGATCATAGACCATATTCTCGATCACTGTGCCGAACATCTTGGTGGTGGCGTAGATCTCGGGTTCGGCCTCTGCCGACAGGTTGATCGTCTTGGCGTAACAGCCGCCTTCGAAGTTGAAGATGCCGCGCTCGGTCCAGCCATGCTCGTCATCTCCGACCAGCGTCCGTTCCGGATCGGCCGAAAGCGTCGTCTTGCCGGTGCCCGACAGGCCAAAGAACACTGCCGCGTCCACCGGGTTGCCATCGACATGGTTGGCCGAGCAATGCATCGGCATCACACCCTTTTCGGGCAGCAGGTAGTTCATCAGGCCGAAGATGCCTTTCTTGTTCTCTCCGGCATATTGGGTGTTGCCGACGAGAATGACCTTTTTGTCGATATTCACCGCGATCACCGTGGTCGACCGGCAGCCATGACGTTCGGGATCGGCCATGAAACCGGGGCAGTTGATGACGGTGAACTCTGGCTCGAACACATCGACTTCGGCCGGCGTCGGGCAGCGGAACATGTGGCGGATGAATAGGTTGTGCCAGGCCAGCTCGGTCACGAGCCGCACATCGACACGATGCGCCGGATCGGCGCCGCAGAACACGTCCTGTACGAAATAGTCGCCGCCTTTCATATGCTCCAGCATGTCGGCATGGAGAACATCGAAATGCGCTTCGGACATCTCGTTGGTGTTGTCCCACCAGATGGTGTCTTCGGTCGATGCGGTGCGGACAGTGTATTTGTCCTTCGGCGAGCGTCCGGTGAACTCTCCGGTCTCGCACAGGAAGGCGCCGCCTTGGCCGAGATGCCCTTCGCCGCGCTGTAGCGCGTGCTCGATGATTGCGGGCTCTGCGAGGTTGTAATGCACCGTGCCCAAGCCAGTGATGCCCTGAAGCTCCAGCGTCCGAGCTGGGTTCACGCGTCCGATTGTCATGTGCAAGCTCCCGTTCATGCGGCTGAAAATTGGAAACAGGTACCCCCGACAACGCGTCACCGCCCCGCGTTCGTCGCTACTGCCAAGGCGGCTATAACATGACGGTTTCCGGACCGGATAGGGCGCAATCGCGGAGTTAGCGCAACCACTTCCATGTTTGCGCAACCATGGTGAACAATGCCGTTGGGGTAACCGTGCGACCGCGTCACGCTGCCACGCTTTAGGGCTTCGTTACCGATTGGCGCGCCATGTTTGTCGGTGTGGGAAGCGCGATTCGCGCGGTGTGAAAATCATTTGTGGGGGTGTCCAAATGTCGGACCATGCCTTGTCGGCGCGCGAAGTCGTCGATTCCGAACGTATTGCTATGGCCAGGATTGCCGTGGTCGACGACGAACCGAGCGTTCTCGAAGCGGTCGCGTCAATTCTGGCGTCCGCGGGGTTCGAGATAGAGCGGTATCGCGACGGAAAGTCCGCGCTGGATGCCTTCGCGCGCCGCCCGCCCGATCTTGCGGTGATCGACCTGGTGATGCCGCGGATGGACGGGATGGAGCTGATGCGCCGCGCCCGCGAGCGCTGGACCTTTCCGATCATCATGCTCACGGCCCGCGGTGACGAGGTCGATGAGGTGCTCAGCTTGCGCATGGGCGCAGACGACTACATGCGAAAACCCTTCTCGCAGCGGCTTTTGGTGGAGCGCGTTCGCGTCGGATTGCGCCGCAGCGCGATGCCCGCGGCAATCGCGGTCCCGCGACCGCAAACCACTGAAGAAGCGCTCGAATGCGTGATGCGCCGTGGCCCGCTGGAAATGGACTCCGGCCGCCATCTCGCGCGGTGGCAGGGCAAGGAGGTTTCGCTTACTGTCACCGAGTTCAACCTGCTTCAGGCGCTCGCCCGCAATCCGGGCTATGTCAAAAGCCGCGATCAGCTGATGGATGTGGCCTATGATGCGCAGGTCTATGTCGACGACCGCACCATCGACAGCCATATCAAGAGATTGCGCAAGAAGATGCGTGCCATCGATCCGGAGTTTTGCGCGATCGAGACGCTCTATGGTGTCGGGTATAAATACATGCCTGTCTCCGCGTGATCCGGCATGGCGGGCGCACACTGGCGCAGAAGGAACCGAGTGGAAACGGTTGACGACAAGCAGGTGGTCTGGCGGTGCCGGGTACGATCCGTGCTCAGTGGTTGCCCATTATAGGGAATCGCCCGCCGCATCGCGGGGAACGTCTACGGAAAACCATCGACTCGACCCTGTTGCCGATCGGGAACATGATCGTTCCGAAACGCCACAGACGTGGGTGTCGCCAGGTCAGTCAGCGCAGCAGATTCGAGGATACACGTGTTTGTGAGGACACATGATAGCATGCGGTCCCGGGACTCGGCCAATGGCCTGCCGGGACCGCGATGAGCTCCGATACGGCATGGGATGGCCCGCCCGGCACCAAAGTGGTTCACGCCAGCGCGGTTCGCATCGGAGAGGTCGCTGTGCTTGTCACGGGACCCTCGGGCAGCGGAAAATCTACCCTCTGCCTTGAGCTTATGGCCTTTGGCGCAAGGCTGATCGCCGATGACCGCACCCGCCTGCTTCCCATGGAGGAGGCGGTCTGGGCCGAGGCTCCGCCGACCCTTCCGCACGCCATTGAGGCCCGCGGCGTCGGGTTGATCCCGGTCCGTTTGGCACCCCGCGCGCCCGTCCGTCTGGTGGTCGATATGGGCGCCACCGAGACCGAGCGCCTGCCGCCCCCGCGCAACACATCCCTGTGCGGTCACAACGTCACCTTGCTTCGGCGCAGCGAGACCACACATTTCGCTTCAGCCGTGCTGCTTTTTGTGGCCGGGGTATGGAGCGAATGAGTTGGTGTCCGACAGCGAACCCGAACAGCCGCCGCTCAGCCGGGTGATCGTGGTGACCGGCCCGTCAGGGGCTGGCAGGTCCACGGCCGTGCGCGCGCTGGAGGATATGGGCGCCGAAACTATCGACAATCTGCCTCTCAGTCTGGTGCCACGCCTGCTCGACGGACCGCCGCTGAACCGTCCGCTCGTTTTGGGCATGGATGCGCGTAATCGCGACTTCACGCCGGCGGCCCTACTGGAAACGCTGGACCGGCTGGTCGGCGCGCCGGAGATCGAGATCGACCTGCTCTATCTCGACAGTCGGGTGGACGTGCTGGTCCGCCGCTATTCCGAGACCCGCCGCCGTCACCCCATGGCTCCGGCGGAGTCTCCGATGCGCGGTATCGAGCGCGAGCTTGAGTTGCTGGGTCCGATACGGGCACGGGCTGATTTTCTCATCGACACGTCCGAACTGACGCCCCACGAGCTGAAATCTGAGCTCGCAGCCTGGTTCGGCGGTGGCAGCGGGAGGGGCGGTGCGGCGGGGCTGGCGGTTTCGGTGCATTCCTTCTCCTACAAGCGCGGCGTGCCGCGCGGCATCGACACGGTGTTTGATTGCCGGTTTCTGGCGAATCCCTATTGGGTTCCGGACCTGCGCGAGAAGGATGGACGCGATCCGTCGGTGGCCCGACACATCGCCGCGGATCCGAAATTCGAGCCGTTCTTTTACAAGGTCAAAGACCTGGCGACATTTCTGCTGCCGGCCCATGTCGATGAGGGCAAGGCGCATTTTGCGATCGGATTTGGTTGTACCGGGGGACAGCACCGGTCTGTGATGCTGGCCGAGCGTCTGGGCGACGCGCTGCGCTCGGACGGCTGGACGGTCTCGGTGCGCCACCGCGAACTGGACCGGCGTGGTGCCACGACAGACGCCCCGAACCGACGGGAGAGTGCCGCGTGATCGGTGTCGTGATTGTTGCCCATGGCGGGCTTGCACGGGAATTGCTCGCAACGGTGGAGCATGTGCTCGGACGTCAGGCCGGTATGCGTGCGATATCCATCGGTGTGAATGACGATCGTCAGGTGAAAACCGCGGAAATCCGCAAGGCCGCCGATGCGGTGGATCAGGGCGACGGCGTTGTCGTGGTCACCGACATGTTCGGCGGCTCGCCTTCGAACCTGTCTCTGCCGGCCTGCTCCGGCGCGCGCCGCCGGATCCTCTATGGTGCGAATCTGCCGATGCTGATCAAGCTGGCCAAGTCGCGCAACAAGCCGCTGCCAATGGCCATCGCGCTTGCGCTCGATGCCGGACGGAAATACATAGACGTGTTTGACGTGCAAGAAGAAAGCATCGCAGAGCATCCATGAGCCTGACATGTTCTCGTCGCCTGGAGATCATCAACGAGAAGGGTCTTCATGCTCGTGCGTCAGCGAAGCTGGTCGAAGTGGTCGAAGCGTACGATGCGCAGGCTGAGGTCAGCCGCGACGGCATGACTTCCTCTGGGGACAGCATCATGGGGCTTTTGATGTTGGCAGCCTCAAAGGGAACCACTATTGAGGTCGAAACTTCGGGTCCCGAGGCCACGGCGCTGGCCCAGGCGCTCGAAGCGCTGGTGGCGCGGCGGTTCGACGAAGAGTTCTGAGCAGCGCAAAGAGCGTGGTCGAGGCGCAGAGCGACAGACGGAGCGACGGCGTGGTCGAAAGCTACCATGACAGCCTATCCCGGCTGCACGAACACGTCGCACACGACGCTCCTTATCCCGCGCGAAAGCTGTCCTATGCCACCAGTGCGGACCATCCGCTAAAGGCGCTGACCATCCGAACAATCGAATGGGCGACGGCCAAGATCCCCCTGATGCGCCGGGTGCGCCGATTCGAGCGCCATGGACGGCCCGACGGTCAAGCCTTTTGGAGCACGGCGCTGGAGGTGATGGGCATCGACCTGGTCACCCCGGAGGCAATCATCCAGCGTATCCCGCGCAGCGGACCGGTCGTGATCGTCGCGAACCACCCGCACGGGTTGGTCGACGGGATGGTCCTTGCCGAGGTGATCGGTCGGGTGCGCGAGGACTACAAGATCCTGACGCGATCCCTGCTGACCGGAGTGGCAGAGATCGACCGGTTCATGATCCCGGTCCCGTTCCCGCACGAAGCGGACGCGCTGCAGCAGAATCTCGTGATGCGGCGCCGGTCGATGGAGCATCTGTCCGCCGGCGGTCTGGTCGCGCTCTTTCCGTCGGGGGTTGTTGCGTCGTCGGACACGGCCTTCGGTCCGGCGATCGAGCGTCCCTGGAATGCGTTTACCGCAAAGATGATCCAGCGCAGCGGCGCGACCGTGGTGCCGATCTTCTTTCCCGGCAGCAATTCGCGTTTCTATCAGGTGGCCAGCCACATCTCGGCGACGCTGCGCCAAAGCTTGCTGCTCTACGAAGTGCACCACTCTCTGGACAAACCACAGGCGCCGATCGTCGGCCCCGCCATACCACCCGAAGAATGGCGCCCGCTGACGGCGAACCAAACCGCGTTCATGGACTGGCTGCGTGACCGCACGCTGTCGCTCGAAAAGGTGCGCTGACGGCACCGGGACAGTTTTAACTTTGTCGCGAAAATGAGTCCGCCTACGGTGTCCTTGCGTCAACTTGTGGGGCAATGATGGAAATCGCACCGCTTGATCCGACCATGAAGCTCGCCTTGATCGGCTTTGGCGCTGTGATCGCAGTGGCTGGCCTGTGGCTTATCTTTCGCCCGCCTGGCGACGGCGACAAGACCGTCCTGCACTTTCTGGGTCTGAAGTTCGAGGCCACATCCGCAGGAACGCTGGTCTTCATCGTCGGCATTGGGGTCTTCGCCCTATCCCTGTTCGCGCCAGTCGCATCCTCAACGGTTGCAAACATGTCCGGCGGAGAGGCGGATCCCGGGGCAACCACGCGCAAAGCCCCTCCTGCGACATTGGACGTGAACGCGGCCGAAGTGCAGCCTGCCTCCCCAGCCGCAGTCACATCGCAGGCAGCAGCGCCGCCGGTCTGGCTCGAAGGAGCGGAAGCCGAACCCAATGACAGTCTTGCCCGCGCCAACTTGATCCCGGTGGGGGCAACGGTTTCGGCAAACGTGGCAAAAGACAATGATGATTATTACAGCGTCATTCTGCCCGATGAGTTCGAAGGCGAAATATCAATCGGGGTTACGGGCGATGTCAGCCTGTTCGTCTATGACGATCTCGGTGGGAAGATCTGGAACAGTCCAGGCGGCGTCCCTAACGGCCGATTTCGCAAACGTGCGGATTTCCCAGCCTACTCTATACGTGTTTTCCACTTCGACTACGACAACCAGCCGAAGACTATGCCGTACCAGTTGACCGTGCGTACGCGGGCGTCCGAAGACTAAAAAAGGGGCCGCCCGAGAGCGGCCCCGAGATTGGGATTCTCCCCGGGGCTCACCCCAGCTTATCGGTCAGCTCTGGAACGGCCTCGAAGAGGTCGGCGACCAGCCCGTAGTCGGCGACCTGAAAGATCGGCGCTTCCTCGTCCTTGTTGATCGCGACGATGACCTTGCTGTCCTTCATGCCGGCCAGGTGCTGGATCGCGCCGGAGATGCCCACCGCGATGTAGAGCTCGGGCGCCACGACCTTGCCGGTCTGGCCGACCTGCCAGTCGTTTGGCGCGTAGCCCGAGTCCACCGCCGCGCGCGAGGCGCCGACCGCGGCGCCAAGCTTGTCGGCGAGTCCTTCGATGATCTTGAACTCCTCTTCGGAGCCCACGCCGCGCCCGCCGGAGACGACGATGCCGGCGCTGGTCAGCTCGGGGCGGTCGCTTTCGGCGACCTTGTCCTCGATCCAGGACGAGAGCCCTGGATTGTCGCTGACCGAGATCGACTCGACCGGCGCGGCGGCCTGATCGCCCGCGGCATCGAAGGTCGATGTGCGGATGGTCATCACCTTGGTCGCGTCCGCGCTCTGGACGGTCTGGATCGCGTTGCCGGCGTAGATTGGGCGCTCGAAGGTGTTGGCATCCACGATGCCCATCACCTCGGAAATCACCATCACATCCAGCAACGCCGCGACACGGGGCAGGATGTTCTTGGCATCCGTCGTGGCGGGCGCCGCGATATGCTCGTAACCCTCCGCAAGACCGGCAATCAGCGCTGCCGTCGGCTCCGCAAGGCGGTGGCCAAGGCTCGCATCCTCGGCCACAAGCACCTTGGCGACGCCCGCGATGGTTGCGGCCTCTTCGGCGGCAGCAGCAGCCTGACCGCCCGCACACAGCACGGTCACCTCGCCCAATTGAGTCGCGGCGTTAACGGCCTTGGCCGTCGCGTCGTGCGACAGCGTGCCATCGGTCACTTCGGCAAGAAGAAGTACGGCCATCAGATCACTCCCGCTTCGTCTTTGAGTTTCACCAGCAGCTCATCGACGGAGGCGACCTTGACGCCGGCAGCGCGCTCGGACGGCTCGTCGGTCTTCACCACGCTCAGACGGGGCGTGACATCGACGTCGTAGTCCGCCGGGGATTTCTCCTCCAGCGGCTTTTTCTTGGCCTTCATGATGTTGGGCAGGCTGGCATAGCGCGGCTCGTTGAGGCGCAGATCCACAGTGACGATCGCGGGCAGGCTGACCTCGATGGTCTGCAACCCGCCGTCGACCTCACGGGTCACCTTGGCCTTGTCGCCCTCAAGTTCAAGCTCGGAGGCAAAGGTCGCCTGGCTCCAGCCCAGCAGCGCCGACAGCATCTGGCCTGTGGCATTCATGTCATTGTCGATGGCCTGCTTGCCACAAATCACCAGGCCCGGCTCTTCGGCGTCGATGACGCCCTTGAGCAGCTTGGCCACGGCCAGCGGTTCGATGTCGGTGTGGACGTCGTCCGCCGCCACGATCAGGACGGCCCGGTCTGCCCCCATGGCGAGGGCCGTGCGCAGCGTCTCCTGCGCCTGCTTCACGCCGATGGAGACCGCGATGACCTCGGTCGCCACGCCTTTTTCCTTCAGCCGGATCGCTTCCTCGACGGCAATTTCGTCGAACGGGTTCATCGACATCTTCACATTCGCCAGATCAACGCCGGTGCCGTCGGCCTTGACCCGCACCTTGACGTTGTAATCGATCACCCGCTTGACGGGCACGAGGATCTTCATGGCGGTCGCCTCCTGACTGTTTGCGCGCCGGCACGCCCGAGACGGTGCCGTGACTTTGCCGTTCGGCAGGCATTTAGCGAACCTGAAGGGGTTTCAACAGAACAAAATCGACGCGCGATCACCCGGAAACGCCACGTTCGTGGTAGGCTCGGGTCGCGGACAGAGTGGGAGCGGCGTCTATGGAAAAGGTGACGGGCATCGGCGGCGTCTTCTTTGCCGCCCAGGCGCCGGACGTGCTGGCCGCATGGTACCGCGACCATCTCGGCATCGATCTCGTTCCGGGCGACTACGCCACGCCGCCCTGGCGGCAGGCGGCGGGAGAGACGGTTTTCGCGCCGTTCGCTGAGGTGACCGATCCGTTGGGCGGCGGTGCGCGCCCCTTCATGCTGAACTTCCGCGTGGACGATCTGGAGGCGATGATCGCCCAACTCGAAGCCGCGCAGATAGAGGTGCGCCGCGATCCCGAAGACTATCCGAACGGGCAGTTCGCCTGGCTGCGCGACCCCGAGGGCAACCCCATCGAGCTCTGGCAGCCCGCCGTGCCCTAGCGTTTCAGCGGTTTGCGCCCGGCACCCAGAGCACATCCGCCTTGCCGTCGTCATTGGCGATGCGCGAGGCGACGAAGAACCAGTCGGACAGCCGGTTGAGATACTGAACCGCCGACGGGTTGATCGCTTCGGCGGTCGCCAGTTCCACGGTCAGCCGCTCCGCCCGGCGCGAGACCGTCCGGCAGAGGTGAAGCTGTGCGGCCAGCGGTGAGCCGCCAGGCAGAATGAAGCTGCGCAGCGGGTCCAGCACGTCGTTCATGGCGTCGATTTCCGCCTCAAGCCGCGTGACTTGCGTTGGCGCCATGCGCAGCGGTGGGTACTCGGCCTCGGCATCGCGCTCCATGTCCGGACGGCACAGATCCGCGCCGAGATCGAAGAGATCGTTCTGGATCGCGGCAAGCTGCGCATCGAACGGTCCGTCCGCATGCAGCCGCGCCAGACCGACCGTCGCGTTGGCCTCGTCCACGGTGCCGTAGGCGCTGACCCGCAGCGTGTACTTCGCGACCCGCGAGCCGTTGCCGAGCGCTGTTTCACCGGCGTCGCCGGTCTTGGTGTAAATCTTGTTGAGCACGACCATCGGACTGTCCTGACTGGGTTTGACGATTGGGCTTACTGGCCGGTCATGCGTCGGACCGCGACAAAGGCGAGGATCAGCAGGACCGCGATGAACTGAGCAGCGATTCGGTATCGCATGATTCGGTTGGCATGCTTCTTGTTGAACTCGCCGCCCCGGGCGAACCCGCCGATACCGACGAGCAATATGCCAAGCACCAGAAGGCAGGCGATCGCCGCGATGATGAAAAGCGGATCATTTATCATGGGAACCCCCCGTTCGGTCCGCAGCACTTAGCGGGTTGTGCCGGATTGTCGAACCCCGAAGTTGTCGGGCGGGTCCCGGAGGAGCGTCGGTTCAGGGCCGCATGGCAGAGACCAAAGGGCGCCTCAGGCCGCCCGCCAGTCAAAGAAGTCCGCAGGCGCGCGGGCCAACAGCCGTCCGGCGAGGGCCTCACCCAGCTCTTCGGCGTCTTCGACCGGTGCGGAGGCTTCTTCGGTCAGTACCTCGGAGCCATCCGGACGCAGGATTTCGCCGCGCAGGTGCACCGTGCCATGGTGCAGCTCTGCGAGGCCGGCAATGGGGGTTTCGCAGGAGCCGTCGAGCTTCGCCAGATAGGCGCGTTCTGCTAGGAGCCGCACGCCGGTGGGGCGGTGATGGATGGCCTCGAGCATCTCCGCCGCGCGCGCATCGTCCGCACGCCGCTCGATGCCTATGGTACCCTGCGCCACCGCCGGTAGCATGTCCTCGGGCGCCATGGCGTGGCGCGGCACATTGTCCATACTCAGCCGGTTCAGCCCGGCCATCGCCAGGAAGGTCGCCGCCGCCGCGCCGTCGCCCAGCTTTTTCATCCGGGTCTGGACATTGCCGCGAAACTCCACCAACCGCAGATCCGGACGGCGGTGCGCCAGTTGCGCCCGCCGCCGCAGCGATGAGGTGCCGACCACGGCACCGTCGGGCAGATCGGCCAGGGTGATGCCCTCGAGCGTGACGAACGCGTCCCGCACGTCCTCGCGGTGCAGGTTGCAATCGATCACCAGCCCGTCGGGCTGATCGACGGGCATGTCCTTCATCGAGTGCACGGCGATGTCGATCCCTCCGGCGAGCAGGGCGTCCTCGATCTCTCGTGTAAAAAGCCCCTTGCCACCCAGCTCCTTCAACGGCTTGTCCGCATCGATAAGAAACTTGTCGTCCCCCGTGGTCTTGATCACGACGATCTCGAACGCCTCCGGGGACAGTTCGAAGGCCGCCGAAAGCCGGTCGCGGGTCTCATGCGCCTGGGCCAGTGCCAGCGGCGAGCCGCGGGTGCCGATGCGCAGCGGATGTTCGGGGGAGGGAGTGTCTTTCATGCTTTACACCTAGATGTGTCAAGTTAAATTGACAAGTATCGGCTGCGTGGTGCCGCCGCCTGCGTTGACAAGCGAGGGAACATGCTGGACGACCGACCAAAGACTAACGCGAGGCAGCCGATGGCCGAAACCAAAAAACTCATGCGCGCCCTGCGCGGAGAGACGCAGGCAATCCCGCCGGCATGGATGATGCGTCAGGCGGGCCGGTATCTGCCCGAATACCGGGCCACCCGAGCGCAGGCGGGCGATTTCCTGTCGCTCTGCTACACCCCTGACCTCGCGACCGAGGTCACGCTGCAGCCGATCCGCCGCTATGGGTTTGACGCGTCCATCCTGTTCGCAGACATCCTGCTGGTGCCCCATGCACTTGGCGCCGACCTCACCTTTGTTCAGGGCGAGGGGCCGCGGCTTTCGACCGTGACGCAGCAGGCCGATTTTGATGCCCTCAAGGGTCCAGACGACATCCATGACCACCTCGCGCCGGTCTATCAGACGGTGCGCAACCTGTCGGCCGCGCTTCCGTCGGATGTGGCGCTGATCGGCTTTGCCGGGGCGCCCTGGACGGTTGCCACCTACATGATCGCCGGGCAGGGCACGCCGGATCAGGCTCCGGCCCACGCGCTCAAGGACGGCAACACCGCGCTTTTCGACGCGCTGATGGACCGGATCACCGAAGCAACGATTGGTTACCTGAAACAGCAGGTCGCCGCAGGAGCCGAAGTGCTCATGCTCTTCGACAGCTGGGCCGGGTCGCTCAAGGGAGCCGATTTTGCGGCCTATGCGCTGGAGCCTGCGCGCCGGATCATCGCGGCGCTGAAAGCTGCGCACCCCGAGGTCCCGGTCATCGCCTTCCCGCGCGAGGGTGGCGATTCCGTGATCGGGTTTGCTCGGGCGACGGGCGCGGATTGCATTGCGCTCGACTACTCGGTCGATGCCGATTGGGCCGCGGAAAATGTGCAATGCGACGGCTGCGTGATGGGCAATATGGACCCGCGCCACATGGTCACCGGAGGCCAGCCGCTGATCGATGAGGTGCGCCGCATCCGTCAGGCGTTTTCGGGCGGACCGCATATCTTCAATCTCGGCCACGGCATTACTCCCGACGCGAATCCGGACAATGTCACCTTGATGCTGGAGACTCTGCGCGAGCACTCGTGACAACTCTGGCTTGCGCACGTTAGGGTGGCGCAACCTGGGAGAGTCTTCATGAACTACAATCGCATCTGTCTGAGCGCGGTGGCGCTGACAGCCACGCTTGCCGGCCCGCTGACGGCGCAAGACGCGACGCAAGGGCAGGAACTGTACGTAGCCTATTGCGCGACCTGCCACGGCGCCGATGCCACCGGCACCGGTCCGATGGCCGAATTGATTGCCGTCGAGACGCCGGATCTGACGGGCCTCTCGGCGCGCAATGGCGGCGTTTTTCCGGCCGTAATGGTCGCGAGTCAGATCGACGGTCGCGATCTGATGCTGGCCCATGGCGGTCAGATGCCGCTTTTCGGACGTTTCTTCGAGGGCGACGAAGCGGTCGCACTGGCGACGCCAAGCGGACAGCCGATGATGACAAGCCAACCGATCGCCGATTTGCTGGCTTGGTTGGAGAGCATTCAAAGCTAAGGCCCTGGCGCGCCGGTTGTGCGTCTCACACCGTTGGCGCAGGCGCGCGAACGCGCGGCTGCGCAGCCCAACGGAACGCGCCCCCGGAGGGGGCAAGGACGGGCGGGAGCACCCCAGTCACCCCATGGTTCAGCCGCGTCCCACAAAGGGCATGTTCGTTGCCATGATCGTCTGGAACAACACGTTGGCCTCGAGCGGCAGTTCGGCCATGTGCACCACAGCGTCTGCCACATGGCGCGCGGCCATCACCGGTTCGGGCGCCACGGACCCGTCCGCTTGCGGCACGCCCTGAGGCATCCGCGCGGTCATGTCGGTCGCCGCATTGCCGATGTCGATCTGGCTGCACGCGATCCCATGGGCACGTCCGTCCAGGGCAATCGATTTGGTCAGCCCGGTGACCGCGTGCTTGGAGGCCGTGTAGGCCACGGACATGGGGCGCGGCACCTGGGCCGAGATCGAGCCGTTATTGATGATCCGGCCGCCCTGCGGGGTCTGTTGTTTCATCAGCGCAAAGGCGCCGCTCGCGATCAGAAAAGCGCCGTCGAGATTGACCGACATCACACGCCGCCAATCGGCAAAACTCAGATCGCCGGGATCTGTGGCCGCGGTGAAGCTGCCGGCATTGTTGAAGACAGCGTCCAGCCGGCCGTGGTCCGCGCTGATCCTTGCGAAGAGCGCCGAAACCGCTTCGGGATCGGTCACATCGGTGGGCAGTGGCACACCGCCGGTCTCCGAGGCAACACTCTCCAGCGCATTCCGATCCCGCGCAGCCAGCAGGGTGGTCCAGCCTGCCGCCGCAAAGGCTGCCGCTGTCACGCGTCCGATCCCCCGGCTCGCACCGGTTACAAGGACAATCCGGCCCATTATTCGCTCCCATTCGTCACTGCGACGCGCCCCGGCATGCTCTGTTCTCCGCGATCCCAAGACCTGCCGATCCGTGGAGTCGCGTCAGCGCACCAAATCCCGCCGCTGCGGCCGTCGGACGCCGGGCCCAAGCGAACTCGGAGGCACGTCGACCCTTCTGGTTTTGCGCTCCAGCCCGACATGTCAGGCGCCCGGATAGGCCACCACGTCCTGGCGCTGTTCGCCCAAACCGTCGATGCCCAGACTGACCACGTCGCCCGGCACCAGCCAGCCCGGTGGGGTCATGCCCATCGCAACGCCCTCGGGCGTGCCCGTGGCGATCAGATCGCCCGGCACCAGCCGCATGAAACGCGACATGTAGGAAATGATCTCTGCCACAGAAAAGATCATGTCGCTCGTCATCGATAGCTGCCGTGTATCGTCATTGACATCGAGCCAGCATTTGAGCGCCTGGGGGTCGGGGACTTCGTCGGCCGTCACCAGCCAGGGTCCCACAGGCCCGAAATTCGGTGCCGATTTCCCCTTTACCCACTGACCCAGCCGCTCGATCTGGTACGCCCGTTCCGACACATCGTTGACCACGCAATAGCCGGCGACTCGAGACAGCGCCTCGGCCTCGCTGACATGCTCGCAGACCTCCCCGATCACGACACCCAGTTCGACCTCGTAGTCTAGTTTTTCGCTGTCCTTGGGGCGGATGATCGGATCGTTGGGCCCGCACAGCGCCGAGGCTGCCTTGGTGAAGAGGATAGGCTCGCCCGGTGGCGCCATGCCCGCCTCCTCGGCATGTTTGCGATAGTTGAGCCCGATACAGTGAAAGGTCGGTGTGGTGGCGATACAGGGGCCGATGCGGCCTTCGGGAGAAATCTCTGGCAACCTGTCTGGATCGGCCGCGCGAATGCGGTCGAGCGACGTCAGAGAAACCGTCTCGCCTGCCAGATCGTCCACCAGTCCCGAGATATCGCGAAAGCTTCCGTCCTCGTGCAGCAACGCGGGTGTTTCGGCGCCCGGTTCGCCGATCCGTAGAAGTCTCATGTGGGGCGATCCTTCAATGACTGTCGCGCGGCATGACCCGAGCGACGCGTTGATAGCTTGTGGCCAGTTCCAGGCAACCGCCATCGGCGAGCTGGCCGACATTGGCGCGATAGATCTCCTGCCAGGGCGTCTGGTGGTCCGGGATATCCGGCGTCCAGGCCGCCCGGCGCGCGGCCCATTCCTCGGCATCGACAAGGGCGTCGAGCCTCCGGTTGGGGATGTCGAGCCGAACACGGTCGCCTGTCTGCAGCAACGCCAGCCCGCCACCGACCGCGGCTTCGGGCGAGGCGTTGAGGATCGACGGGCTCTCCGACGTACCCGACTGACGCCCGTCGCCGACAGTGGGAAGATGTGCGATCCCTTCGCGTACCAGTGCATCGGGGGGTTGCATGTTGACCACCTCCGCCGAGCCAGGATACCCGACCGGGCCCACATTGCGGATGAAGAGCATGCAATCGGCATCGATCTCCAGTTCCGGCGCGTTGAGCCGTGCGTGGTAATCCTCCGGGCCCTCAAACACGATCGCGCGCGCCTCAAACACGCCTTCGGCGCCCGGACGCGACAGGTAGCGGGTCTTGAAGTCTTCCGAAATCACGCTGGTCTTCATTAGGGCGGCGTCGAAGAGGTTGCCGGACAACACCATAAATCCTGCCTTCTCGCGCAACGGGCTCTCCGCGGTGCGGATGACATCCGGATCGCTGCTGCGCGTGGCGCCGAGGTTCGTAGCCACATTTTGCCCTGTCACGGTCGGCGCGTCGGCCGCCAGCCAGCCCGCGGCCAGCATCTCGCCCATCACGGCGGGCACGCCGCCGGCGCGCTGGAATGCCTCGCCCAGATGCCGCCCGGCCGGCTGCATATCGACGAGCAGCGGCAGCGCGTAGCCCTCGCGTTCCCAATCCTCGATGCTCAGATCGGTCACGCCGGCATGGCGGGCGATGGCCTGGATATGGGGCGGCGCGTTGGTCGAGCCGCCGATGCAGGTGTTGACCCGGATGGCGTTGACGAAATTTGCGCGCGTCAGGATATCGGAGGGCTTCAGGTCCTCGGCGACCATCTCCACCGCGCGTTTGCCCGTGGCATAGGCCATGGCCATGCGTTCGCGGTAGGGGGCCGGGATCGCCGCGCAGCCGGGTAGGCTCATGCCGAGCGCTTCGGCCAACCCGTTCATCGTGCTCGCCGTGCCCATCGTGTTGCAATGGCCCAGGCTCGGCGCCGAGGCGCAGACCCGGCTCATGAACTCGTCATAGTCGATTTCGCCCGCCGCCAGCAGTCGCCGGCTCTCCCAGACAACGGTGCCGGAGCCCGCGAGTTTTCCGTTCCACCAACCGTCGAGCATCGGTCCGCCCGAAAGCACGATCGCGGGAATGTCCACGGTTGCGGCGCCCATCAGCATCGCCGGCACGGTCTTGTCGCACCCCGTCGTCAGCACGACACCGTCGATCGGATAACCGTGGAGCACTTCGACCAGGCTGAGATAGGCGAGATTGCGGTCCAGTGCCGCGGTGGGCCGTTTGCCGGTCTCCTGGATCGGGTGGACGGGGAATTCCAGTGGCACGCCCCCGGCATCGCGCACACCCGCACGTACCCGGTCGGCCAGGATCGTGTGGATGCGGTTGCAGGGCGCCAACTCGCTGCCCGTCTGCGCGATGCCGATGATCGGCCGGCCGGATTGCAGCTCGTCCCGGGTGTAATCATGGTTCAAATAGCGCTCCAGATAGAGCGCGGTCATGCCGGGATTGTTCGGATTGTCGAACCATGCCTTCGACCGCAGGTCGCCGGGTCCCGTGTCGTCCATCTCTCGTCCCCCCTCGCGCGGGTTGCGCGGTCGTCGTGAGATCAAAAGAGCTTGCAGCGGTTGGGGTCAAGGGCGACCGCCAGGCAAAGTGAGTGGCAATGCCGAAAGGCGCAGGAACTGCCGACAACCGGTGGGGGCAGGACGCGCTTCTTGCGGCCTACGGACGGTTTTGGAAACAGATCTGTTTTGCTCTGCGCTAAAAAATCCCGCAGTGCGCCTGACGTTCGCTCAAATTGCATGCAAATAGAAGACAGATCTGTCTTATTTTCCCCCTGCCCCTTCCCAGAGAGCCGACCGCGCACCCTTTCTTGATCAAGAAACAGCACAGGGGTTGGCAATGACGCACTTCAAAGATCCGTTTAATCCCAACATCGATGTCTGGAACGAGTGCGGCGAGGCCGCCGGCGACGCGGGAGATCCCTACATCGGCCTTTCGGCAGAAGATGCAGCAGTGTTGCGTCGCCGCGCGAACCAAGCGTCGAACTCCGAGACTGGTATGGCGCGAGCGCTTGAGAGCTCGGTCATGCAGGGTCTGTTCAAAACCGATGTCTCGCGCAGAGCGTTCTTGCGTAGCGCTGGGGTCACCGGCGCGATCGCGGCCGTGGCCACGGTCTTCCCGCTTTCTTCGCTGCAGTTAATGGCTGAAGAGGCAATGAAAAACCTCGAGAAAACCAAGCTTACGCTCGGTTTCGTCCCGATCACCTGCGCGACGCCCATCATCGGCGGTCATGCCTTGGGTTTCTACGAGCGCTATGGACTGGACGTCGACATCGTCAAAACCGCTGGCTGGGCGGTGTCGCGCGACAAGTGTCTTAACGGCGAGTATGACGGCTCGCACCTACTGTTCCCGATGCCCATGGCGATGTCGCTCGGAATTGGGTCAACAGCCCAGCCATGGCGCGTGGTGTCCAACGTGAACACCAATGGGCAGGCGATTGTTCTGGCCAACAAGCATCTCGAAAACCAGAACCCTGCGAATTGGAAGGGCTTCACTTTTGCGGTGCCGTTTGAGTACTCGATGCACAATCTGCTGCTGCGCAACTACGTGGCAGATGCCGGTCTGGACCCCGACCGCGATATTCAGATCCGTGTGGTGCCGCCGCCGGAAATGGTTGCCAACCTGCGGTCCGAGAATGTGGATGGCTATCTCGCGCCCGATCCATTCTGTCAACGCGCTGTCTATGACCAGGTGGGCTTTATCCACAAGCTGACCCTCGACCTCTGGAAGCAGCATCCGTGCTGCGTGTTTGGTCTGTCCCAGACCTTCATCGACGAAAATCCGAACACGACCATGGCGCTCACCACAGCGATCCTTGAGGCGACAGCCTCTGCGGAAACCTCAGAAGGTCGTGTGGCCTTCGCGGAGTCCATGGCCCCGGCAAACTATCTCAATCAGCCGGTTGAAATCCTGAAGCAAATCCTGACCGGGGTCTTCCCGGACGGGCAGGGCAACATCAAGGCTGTGCCGGATCGGATTTCGTTCATGCCGCTGCCAACCCAGACCATGGGTACCTGGGTTCTCTCGCAGTTGCGGCGCTGGAACTACATCGACAGCGACGCAGACTATGCAACTCTGGCTGAAGAACTGGTGCTGACCACAACCACCCGCGAAACCATGCAAGGCATGATGTCTGCCGACCCCAATCTGACTTTCTCCGACGTGGACCAGGACGTCTACGCGCCGGTCGAGGTTCAGGGGCGTGAGTTTGCGCCGGCTGCCGCGCAGGAGTTCATCAACGGCCAGCCCTTCAGCCGCACGATCTGAAGAATAGTCCAGCAATCCAGAACGGGGCGGATCGCTGCCCCGTTCTACTCAATCTTTGGAAGGTCGGCATGCTTCGAACATTCGACATTCGCAGCGCTTTGCTGTCATTGGTCATCCTCGTGTCGGGCCTCACGATTTGGCACTTCTCTACCTATGTACCCGTGACTGGGCCTGTCGGTGTTGAGCTGTCGCAAGAGCAGACAGGCAGGCTGACGGACAAAAACATGTCGGCTGAGGACATCGAATACTACGCCAGTCAGGGCGTGGAGTTTCCCCAGCTTGAACAGATTGCCGACCTGGGCCTGTCCCGGGAAATGATCGACATGGCCGGCGGCATTCGCGCTCTGGGCATCAGCGTGCCGGACGAAAACTCTACACCGGCGCCTGGATCCCTGTTTCCCTCTCCCGGTCAGATCGGCACTGAACTTTGGGCCACGATAACAGACCCATTCTACGTGGCTGGAACCAATGACATGGGGTACGGGATTCAGATGGGCTATTCTCTGGCCCGGGTTGCTATCGGATACACGCTCGCAGCGCTTGTCGCCATTCCCTTGGGGTTTGTCATCGGAATGTCGCCGGTGATCTACCGTGCGCTGGATCCGTTCATACAGGTTCTGAAACCGATCTCCCCACTCGCGTGGATGCCAATCGCACTGTTCACGATAGGAGACAGCGAGCTTTCGTCGATCTTCGTGATTTTCATCTGTTCGATCTGGCCGATGCTGACCAACACGGCATTTGGTGTCGCAAATGTCCGGAGTGACTGGGTCAATGTCGCCCGCACCCATGAGTTGGGTTCGCTCAAGACCGCCTTCACTGTGATCCTGCCCGCGGCCGCTCCGACGATCGTGACCGGTATGCGGATCTCCATCGGTATCGCCTGGCTGGTCATTGTCGCTGCAGAGATGCTCGTGGGCGGCACCGGCATTGGCTACGTCGTTTGGAACGAGTGGAACGGATTGCGCCTCGACCGGATGATCGTTGCGATCTTGTTTATCGGCGTGGTGGGCATGCTGCTGGACGCATTGTTCGCCCAGCTTCAGCGCGCCGTCGCGTACGTGGAGTAGCGCTATGCCCAAGCATTTTCTGAGCATCGAGAACCTGACGCAGCGCTATCCCGACGGGCAGGGCGGGGAGCTCACAGTCTTCGAGCACGCGAGCTTCGGCATAGATGAAGGCGAGTTCGTCTGTATTCTGGGCCACTCCGGCTGCGGCAAGTCCACGATCATGAACATTCTCGCGGGGCTCGCCGAGCCGACGAGCGGGGCGGTGCTGATGGACGGATTCGCCGTGTCGGGCCCCAGCCTCGACCGCGGGGTGGTGTTCCAGAACTACTCGCTGCTGCCCTGGCTGAGCGCGCTGAAGAACGTCACCTTCGCGGTGCAGGCCCGGCACAGGGACTGGTCCAAGGCACAGGTGCGGGCCCATGCGCTGCATCATCTGGCGATGGTCGGGATCAAGGACGGGGCGGAGTTCCGGAAACCCAGCCAACTCTCGGGCGGCATGCGCCAGCGTGTGTCCATTGCGCGGGCCTTTGCCAACGAACCAAAACTGCTGCTGCTGGACGAACCCTTCGGCGCGCTCGACGCGCTGACCCGCGGCACGATCCAGGACGAACTGATCAAGGTCTGGTCCGGCACCAAACAAACGGTGTTCATGATCACCCACGATATCGATGAGGCGATGCTACTGGCCGACCGCATCCTGCTGATGACCAACGGGCCCTATGCCCGCGTCGCCGAAAGCGTCGAGATCACGATCCCCAGACCGCGTACCCGCGACGAGATCGTGGAGCACCCGAATTACTACGCGATCCGCAACCATCTGGTGCATTTCCTCGCCTCCCGCTCCGCCGACATGGCCGGCCAGGCGGGCGAGGCCACACCGTCCATCGAGACCGTGCATATCGACCGGACAATGCCTGCCGCGGTCGACCCCGGCGGAGACTCTCCCGCCGAGGCAACGCTGCGTGCCGTCAACGAATAACAGGAGGACGTGAGATGAAGGATATCGTCGAGATGACAGAGATGATGACCAAGGAGGACGTCACCGCGATGATCCTCTCGGCCAAGAAGCAAGCCGGTATGACTTGGGAAGCCATCGCGGACAAGATCGGCATGTCGCCGGTCTGGACCCATTCCGCCGCCATGGGCATGAACGCGATGCCGAAGGACAAGGCCGAACTGATGGTCAGCACGATGGGCCTGCCGCAGGAGGCCGCCAGTGTGCTCGCCGAAAGCCCGACCAAAATCTGGGAGCAGGCGGTGCCGACCGATCCCTGCATCTACCGTCTCTATGAGATCGTCGGCGTCTACGGGCCAACGATCAAGGCACTGATCCAGGAGAAGTTCGGCGACGGCATCATGAGCGCGATCGATTTCGATATGCAGATCACCAAGGTTCCGCACGAGAAAGGCGACCGCGTCAAGATCGAGATGTCGGGCAAATATCTGGGCTATAATAGCTGGTGACCGGCCGACCGTGCCGGTTCCTGCTCAGAAGGGAGAGAGGATGAGCATACACTACCAGTATGCAAAAAGGCTTCCTCGACAGCATCGCACCGGACGTCCACGGATTGATCAGTAGACAGACAGTCGTGCCTGACGGGGTGCCGGTCACGCGGGTCAGGTTCGGTGACCGGGCCAAATGGTCCAACGATCTCAAGAGCTATGCCGGGACCGCCAGCTGTGAGCTGCCCCAAGTGGCGCTGGTTCTGTCGGGCACGCTCAGGGTCGTGATGGATGACGGGTCCGAAGAGGACTGTTCCAAAAGCTAGGTCATGCAGCTGCCCCCGGGCCATGACGCCTGGACTGTGGCCGACGAGCATTGTGTGTTGGTGGAGGTCTCGTATGGCAACGATTTCTACTCCGACCACACGCACTGGTGACACGGGAGACGAGGCGCAGCTTGCGCAGGCCTCGCATCCTTCAAAAGACTGCCTGGTTCGCCGATCGCCTTCCATCGGGCCCGAAGGTTTCTTTCGACGGTCGACGAAAGGGCGCCGGTCGCATTCAACCCCATGCGCGGACGGGCAGGGGCGTCACTTCGGGATGAAACCCGCTCTGCTTCCGCGTCGTGTTACAAACCGCCGGCCACCGGCAGGATCGACGCGGTGACATAGCCCGCATCCGGTGAGGCAAGCCACAGCGCTGCCGCGGCGATGTCGCGGGGCGAAGCGACCCGTCCCAGCGGCGCCACCCGTGCGACCATCTCCGGGCGACCCGGATTTCCGCTGCGGCTGTGGATCTCCGTGTCGGCGGTGCCGGCGCGGATGCAGTTCACGCGGATGCCTTCGGGGCCGAGCTCCTTGCCGAGGCCAATGGTCAAGGTTTCGATCGCGCCCTTCGAGGCGGCGTAATGCACATATTCACCTGGGCTGCCCAGCACCGCGGCGATCGATGATATGTTGACAATCGCGCCCCCGCGTCCGCCCTGCGCCGTAGACATCCGCCGTGCGGCGGCCTGGCTGCAATAGATCGTCCCAAACAGATTGACCGCCATCATGCGTTGGAGCGCGTCGGGCGTCAGATCCACGAGACGGCTCGCTTGACCGATGATGCCCGCGTTGTTGACCAGCAGATCGGGCGCCCCGAGAGAGCCGTCGCAATCCGAAAACATCGCCTCGACGGCGACCGGATCAGCGATATCGGCCTGCAGGGCGATAGCGCGGCGGCCGTGAGCCTTGCAGCGTTCCATGACCTGCTCGGCGGCGTCGCCGTCCTGCGCATAGTTCACGGCGACATCATAGCCCTCTGCCGCGGCAAGTTCGGCCGTTGCAGCGCCTATGCCCCGGCTCGCGCCGGTGATCAGTGCAATTTTTGACATGGGCATCCCCCTCGCCCCCGGCAAGATGCAAGGGTCACGCCCTCGCTACAGCGGGACCGCGAGACAAGGCAATTGCGCAAGCCAGGAAAAGCCGATCAGGCGACCAACGCCTCGGCGACGAAATCGAGCCGATCCTGGCCGTAGTAGCGCACCCCGTCGATCACGAAGGTGGGGGAGCCGAAGACGCCGAGCGCGTCGGCACGGGCCGTGTTGGCCTCGTAGGCTGCCACGATTTCGGGTGTGTCCCCCTTGGCGAGGATGTCGGCGGCGGGCAGACCGAGCGCGTCGAGCATCTCTGCCAGATGCGCAGCATCGGCCAGGTTGCGTTCTTCGGCCCAGATACCCGTCATGAAGGCCCCGGCGACGGCCCCTGCGTCATGGCCCATCTCCTCGGTGGCCAGGATTGCCCGGGACGCGGGACCGGGATTGGCAGGCCAGTGGGCGGGTTTTGCGTTCAGCGGCAGGCCCAGACGCGTCGCCCAGCGAGCCATGTCCTCCTGCCGGTAGGACAGCCGCTTGTCGCCCTGTTTGGGCGGCGGCACGGTGCCCTGGCCGGAAAACAGCGCGATGATATCGAAGGGGCGAAGGATCACCTCCGCCCCAGCCCTCCGCGCGATTTCCAGGAACGCGGCATGGCCAAGATAGGCGTAGCCCGAGACCGGCGCGAAGAAATACTCAACCTGCTTGGCCACTTGGCCTCCTTACTCGGCAGCAATCGCCACCGGGGCTGGCGCGCCCTCCTCGATCGGCAGAGACGGGTCGCGCGACCATTCATTCCACGACCCGAAATACATCTTCACATCCTTGATGCCAGCCTCTTTCAGCGCAACGTAGGTGTTCGACGCCCGTGCCCCTTTGAAGCAGTAGAGATAGACTGGCGTGTCGGCAGTGATGCCGACGCTGGCGCATTCGGCCAGGACCTCGTCGCCGGACTTGAACATCGGGCCCTCGGAAGTGGGCTTCATCATCCGGTACCATTCGATCCAGACGGCGCCAGGGATGCGGCCCTTGCGCGGGCAGAAATCCTTGCCATAGGGCGAGGAGCTTTCGCCAATCCACTCATCTACATCGCGCACATCGAGCAGGGCGACATGAGTGCCAAGCGCCGCTTTCATCGCTGCCACATCGAGCATCAACTCGCTGGATGCGGGGTCGATCGGGAAGGATGCGGGTTCCGGTGTGACGGTCTCGGTGCTGAGCGGCAGCCCGGCGGCCTGCCAGGCCAGCAGCCCGCCATGGAGCACTTTGACCGTCGGATACCCGAGATAGGAGAGCAGGAAGTACCCCCTGCAGGACTGGCCGAAGCCCGAATCCATCGACTCTTCGTAGAGCACGGCGGTTTTGGACCCGTCGAGCCCGGCGGCCCCGAAGGCGCCCGCGAATTTCTCCGACAGCTCCTTCATGCCCTCGGGCGTCGAGGTGGCGAGATAGGTGAAGATGTCGTGGAGGTTCACCGCACCCGGAATATGTCCGGCGGCATAGCTGTCGGGATCGCGGGTATCGATGATGACCGTCTCGGAGCCCATAATCTCGCTCAACTCGGCGGGGCTCATCAGAACGCTTGGCATGGGGCTTCTCCTCTGTTGGGACGCGCGTCGCGTCTGTTCCTCACTCTGCCGGCAGCTCTGCCAGCATCTTCTTCAGTTGTTTGGTCGCGGGCGTGACGATGCCGATGAAATAGGCCTCGCGCAGGCGCCGCTGGGCAGCACCGCGGCCGACATAGCCGCGGGCCCCCTGATGAAGCATCGCCCAATGGGCCGCGTCCATCGCAGCCTCTCCGCCCTTGAGACGGGCGGTGACGACGCGGCGAAAGTAGGCCATGGACGGGTCGAAAGGCGTCTTGGCGAGCTCGAAGACCTCCGCCTCCAGATCCGCCAGTGCGGCCTCGAAATCCTCTGGCTGCTGGTCGAGGTAGGAGTTCACATGGCCGAGCTGGCCGCGCACCTGGTGCATCAGGTCGATACAGGACTTCACCATGCCAAGCGCCATGCCGCACTGCATCAGCACGAAGCCGGCGCGGATCCGCTGCAAGTACGGCTCGATGGGATCCGCAAGGACGAAGCCGTCCTCGATCAGCACATCGCGGAACTGTACGGCGACGGTTGCGGTACCACCCATGGCAACGAAATCATGGTCCTCGACGATCTTCACCCCGGGGCTGCTGGCGTGGGCAATCGCCATGACGCGGTGCGGTGGCTCGGCGCCCTCGATCTCGAAGACGATGCCGAAATAGCCGTCGCCCTCGACGTTGGAGACCCAGGGCAGGGCGCCCTTGACGACATACCCGCCTTCGGTGCGTCGGGCCTTGAGTTTCATGGACTCGATGCCGAAGAAGGTCTTCATCGGGTTCGACAGACCGGTGCCGCCCAAGATTTCGCCGGTGGCCACGCGGGTTCCGATCTCCTCCTTCAGGGCGGTGTTGTCGGACGCGAAAATGTACCACGCCAAGGCGTTCTGGCACCACATGCAGAAGGCCGTGGACGTGCATTGTTCGCCCGCGCGCGCCATGTAGGAAATCGTCTGAGACAGGTCCGCGGCGTCGCCTGCGGGCAGATGGGTGCGGTAAGCCCCGGCTGACCCGAATGCCCGCATCACGTCGCGGGGATAGAGGCCCTGGTCGATCTCGCGGACCAGCGGGGCGAGATCCTTGGCAGCGACATCGGCCACATCGGCAGCGACAGTCACGGGTTCGGCGGAGTTTTTGTCGAGCATGTCCTGAAAGGTCATCGATGTTGCCTCGGGTGGGGGCCGGGCACCAAGCGCCCGGCCGAGTTGCTCAGACGGCTTCGGCGACCATGGTCACCGGGCGCGAGAAGGTGTTGAAAACGGGCGACCATTGGATGACATGGGCCACCAGCTCATCGATCTCCGACTTCGGGCAGTCGGCATCCATGTGGACCTTGATGCGAACATCGGTGAAGCCCACGGGCTTTTCGCTAACATCGCCGGTGCCCCAGACCGCGGTGATGTTCAAATCACCCTCCATCTCCACTTCGAGGCTGTTCACCGTGATGCCGCGGTGTACCGCGTTGGCGTGGAGCCCGACGCAGATGCACGAGCCGAGCGCGGCGAGCGACGCTTCGGACGGGTTCGGTGCGGTGTCGTCGCCCAGAAGCCCCGGCGGCTCGTCGACGATGTAGGGCTCCAGATTGCGGATATAGTTGGCGTGGCGAAACTTGCCCTCGGCCACGGTCTTGCAGCTGAGCGTCTTGATCGCTTCGGGATTGGCCTTGCCCTTTTCGATCAGACCGTCGAGCCCGGTCTTGTCGATCGGCGCGAGGCAGCCCGTGAGCACGGTTGCGGGTTCAGACATGGATGTTCTCCCTTCCTTGGTTGAGACATGTCGTCATGGTGTGTCGGTGCGGACCCAGTTCAGCCGCTGCACGGCCTGCTGGCACAGGAAATCGAGCCCGAATCCGATGACGCCGATGATCACCACGGTGGCGGCGAGGCGGGCGTAGTCGAGCGTGTCGCGGGCATCGTTGATCGCGTAGCCGAGCCCCGAGGTGACCCCGAGATATTCCGCAGGCACCAGCACGATCCAGGCGACGCCGAGCGCCAACCGGATGCCGGTCAGGATGTCGACCGCGATCGCGGGAAGGATCACGGTGGTCAGAAGGTGAAACGGCTTGGCACCGAGGTTGCGCGCGACCTTGAGCCAGGCTGGATCGATCCGGCGCACCCCAGCGGCAGTGGCAAAGACCACCGGCCAGACCGCGGCGACCGTGATCAGAAAGATGATCGCGCCGTCCCAGGTATCGTAGGCCATCACGGCGATGGGCATCCAGGAGAGCGGAGAGATCATGCGCAGGAACTGGAACGGGACATTGGTGATCTGCCTCAGAACGGCCACTCGGCCGATGGCAATCCCCAGAGGGACACCGATCACGATGGCCGCCAGCAATCCGGCGCCAACGCGATAGAGGGACGGCCAGGTCATGGCCCAGGCTTCGCCGCTTTGCACCATGTTCCAGAGCGCCGAGAGCGCGGGGCCTGGAGCGAAATCGGCGAAGGCGAACATGTCCGGGCTGGCCGCCACGAGCCGCCCGCCGATCCACCAGACAAGGTAGAGCAACGACATGCCGATCGCTGCATGGACCAGCCCGGCGAGCCGGCCGAGATTTGGCAGGCGAGGCCCGCTCGCGGCCGGAGAGATCGCGGCGTCGCTCACAGATCGATGATTTCTTCGCGGTTGAACGGATCGCCTGGATTGACCGACGGGTCATTTTTCCAGGCGGGGTACTTGTCGAGGGCCGCCTTGACGAAGTCGTAGTTCACCAGATCGTCGGCCACAAACTGCGGATCGAGCTCTTGGAGAAAGCTAGTGTCGCCCGAAACCACGGTCTCACCCATGGTCTCAACGATCATCCGGGTCGCCGAGGGGTAGGGCCAGGGCTGGAAATCGATCCGCCCGTTCTGCCAGTCCGCCCGGTGTCGGGCCGCGCCGCTTTCGCCATAGCCGGGCTCGTCATAGGCGGTCATCGCGCGCAGCACGACCGGGGCCGGCGCCGGTAGGTAACCCTTACCGTCCTTGGACAGCATCTCGGCCACTTCCGCTTTGTTTTCGCTGGCATAGATCGCGCCGCGGACCGTGGCGTTGACGACCTTCTGGGTCCATTCGGGGCGCGCGTTGGTGGCCTCTTCATGCATGCAGACGACGCAGCAGGGGTGGTTCTTCCAGATATCTCCGGTGAAACGCAGCATCCGGGCGCCGGCCTTCAGCTCCCCAAGCGCGTTGAAGGGCTCGGCCACGATATAGGCGTCAAGCTTGCGGGCCGCGAGCGCGGGCGGCATTTCGGGCGGCGGCATGACCTGCAGGTTGCATTCGTTGGGCGCGAGCGGCTCGCCCTGGGCCTTGATCACCGGGGTGATGCCCGACTGCCGCAGCGCATATTGCAGCACGATGTTGTGGACGGAGTACCAGAAGGGTACCGCCACCTGCTTGCCGCCGAGCTGGCTGAAATCTGTGATGTCGGTGTGACGCCCGACGACGAGACCGGAGCCGTTGGTGTGGGCCCAGGCCATGACCTTGACCGGGAACTGGTTGTTGTAGCGCATCCAGACCGGGATGGGTTTCAGGAAATGCACGAGGTTGAATTTGTTGGATACGAACCCCTCGACCAGCGGCGACCAGCCACGGATCAGGGTCGGCTGTTCGGCCTCCAGCCCTTCATCTTCAAAATAGCCGTTGGCATGGGCGACGAGGAGTGCGGTGGCGTCGGTGATCGGAATGTAGCCGATGCGAACGACCTCGTCCTCCTGGGCGTAGGACATCGAGGGCAGGCTGCCGAGCAGCCCGGCCAGAGATGCGAACAGCCCACCCTTGCCCAGCATGTCCAGGGCCTGGCGCCGGGTGAAATCGTCGGCATAGACCGTCTCGTCCCAGTCCTGCTTGGTCATCGGGCGGATCCTTTCTGGCGCGGGGTGTCGGTGGCGGCGGACATGCCGGCCACCTCGGCGTAGAGTTGGCTCAGGCGGGCGGTCTCGGCGCGGAACGCTCGCGTCGCTTCGCTGCGGTCATCGTCGTCGAGCGCGATATCCGTATCTGCCGCCACGCGCCCGGGGCCGCTGGTGAGCAGCACGGCCCGGTCGGCCATCAGCGCCGCCTCGCCGACGTCATGGGTGACCAGGATCAGTGTCAGGCCGAGGGACTTCGCAATGCGGCGGACCTCGCCCTGAAGGCTGCGGCGCGTGAATGCGTCCAGCGCCGAGAAGGGCTCATCGAGCAGCAGGATGTCCGGCTCCGGCGCCAGCGACCGGGCGAGGGCGACGCGCTGCTGCTGGCCGCCCGACAGGTCTTGGACGTTGCGGTCGCCGAAGGCTGAGAGATCGACAAGTTCGAGTACCTGTGGCACGCGATGCTTGGCTTGGGTCCGGCGCCCGTCGAAGCGCAGCCCAAGCTCGACATTCTGAAAGACGGTCATCCAAGGAAAGAGCGACGGTGATTGGAACATCATCACCCAGCGGTTGGAAGGGCCCGTCACCGGCCGGTCGCCGATATGGACCTGCCCGGCGCCGGGGGTGGAGAGCCCCGCGAGCAGATGCAGCAGCGTGGATTTCCCGCAGCCGGACCGACCGATCAACGCAAGCACTTCGCCGCGGCGCACGTTGAAACAGATATCCTCCAGCACCGGCGCGCCGCGACCGTATCGATGAGAAATCCCGTCCACCCGAACAAAGGGGCGGGCCTCGGCAGGCGTGGCCCGGCTTTGCGGGGTCGTGACCGGAGCGGGAGACAGGGCGTTCATCGGCGGCGTCGCTTTCGCAATCGAACAGGTTTGTCTCATTCGTCAGGGCCTGTCGGCCACTCGCAACCCCCGGTGGCCTGTGGACGAAGAAAAAACAGATCTGTTCGATTAATGCCGCTTTTCTGAGCGACTTTTAGGCGACAACGCTCAAAAAATATCTGCGGGCTGGGCGACTCGTGCGGCTGTCGAAAGTTTCCCGGCGCATATTGACAAACAGGTCTGTCTTGCTAGCGAGTAGATGCCCGTTTCTTTGATAGGTGATTTGAATGCTCGACCGTGTCCCGACCAATCCGGCTCCAGGTCCGCGCAGCGACTGGAGCACAATCGGCCGCCCGGCGCGATCCGCACGCGAACGCATTCTGGCCGCCGCGACGGAGCTCTTTTGCCTGCACGGGTTCGCGACCACCGGGGTGGACACGATCGCCGCGCAGTCAGGTGCGGCGAAATCGACGCTCTACAAACATTTCGCTTCCAAGGACAAACTGATCGAGGCGGTACTCGAGGCCGAAGGTGCCGCCTGGCGGGCCTGGCTCTTCACGCGTCTCTCGGCGGTCGAAGGCGGACCACAGGCGCGCTTGTTGGGGCTTTTCGATGTGCTTGAAGACTGGTTCGCCGACGAAAACTACTATGGCTGCCCCTATATCAATGCGATCAGCGAGGCGCCTCAGGTTGATGAGCGTACCCGCTGCCTTGCCGGGACGCACAAGGCGCATCTGCTCACTTGGTTGCGCTCGCAAGCGCTGGAACTTGGGCGCGACCCCGACGAGGTCGCCCGGGTCTTCGTCGTTCTGATAGATGGGGCGATCGTTGCAGCGCAGGCAACGCGTGATCCGATCTTCGCGCAGTCAGCCCGCGATGCGGCGGAGGCATATCTCGCGCAGTGAGCCTCTGATCGATCGACCGGGCTTGAGGTTGTTGCGGTACGGCGGTCAGCGGGTCGGGCGCGCTGGGTTGCCGATCACCGTCTGTCCCGGCGCCACATCACGGGTCACTATAGCGCCTGCGCCGATGATGGCGTCATCGCCGACAGTGATCCCGGGCAGCAGAATGGCCGCAGCACCGATCCAGCAATTGCGCCCGATGGTGACCGCGCGGCCGTTTTCCAGCCCGCTGCGCCGGGTTTCAGCATCGCGCGGGTGGTCCGCGGTCAGGATCTGAACACCGGACGCGATTTGAGTGAGATCGCCGATTTCTACGCGCATGACGTCCAGAATTACGCAGCCGAAATTCAAGAAGACCCCATCGCCGAGCCGGATGTTGTATCCGTAGTCGCAATGAAACGGCGGGCGGATCGTGGCGCCATCCCCCACGTCGGCAAAGAGCTCGGACAGGAGCGCATGCCGATCTTCCGGGCTGCGCGCGACCCGCGCGTTGTATCGATCCATCCACTCTGCCGCGCGACGGCTGTCGGCACGCAATTCGGGATCGCCGGCGCGGTAGAGCTCTCCGGCGAGCATTTTCTGCTTTTCGGTTTTCGCGCCCATGGTCGGAAGTGCCGCCTCAGCTCAGATAGGCCTCCAGCGTTGCCGCTGTTCCTTTCGCCATAAGCTGTTCCAGCGCGTCCGAAAAGGCAGAACGGAACCGCGTGTCCTGCGCCACGACGCCATAGACCTCGTCCATGGCGAGCCACTCGGCCGGAGCTTCTCGCGCGCGCAGCGCCCGTGCGCTCAGCTCGTCCCAGTTCGGGTCGTTGGCTGCGATGGTCTGCCCCGCATCGTCATGGCCCATGCAGTAGCGGCACCAGAGGGCGCTAGCGAGCGCCAGTCCGGTCACAGAACCACCGCGCGCAAGGTTGTCACGCACCGACGGTACGATGAATTTCGGCTGCCGGTTCGATCCGTCGAAACAGAGCCGGTGCGTGGTGTCCTCGACCCGCGGGTTGGCAAACCGATGACGGATCAGGCCCAGATAGTCGCTGGTGGATGTCCCGGGAACGTCCGGAACCACGGGCAGAACCTCTTCGCGTTCGACCTTGTCGAAGAACGCGCCCACAAGCGGGTGGGCCATGGCCTCATGGGCATACTCGATCCCCAGAAGGCTGCTGGGATAGGCGATGATCGCATGTCCGCCATTGAGGATGCGGATTTTCATTGTCTCGAATGGTGCGACGTCGGTCACGAATTCCACGCCAACCTGTTCCAGGGGCGGACGGCCATCAGTGAACCGATCCTCCAGCACCCATTGGCGGAACGGTTCGCAGAAGACGGGGCGCGCATCCTGCAGCCCGTAGCTCTCGCTCAAAACCGGAGCCCGTGCGGGGGTCGTGGCGGGGGTGATCCGGTCGACCATGCTGTTGGGAAAGGCGACTTCGGCGTCGATCCAGTCGCCCAGAGCAGCGTCCTGTTCGGCGGCGATTCCGGTGACGAGCTGGCGTGTGACACTGCCGTTATGCGGAAGGTTGTCGCAGCACATGACAGTGAAGGGCGCAGCGCCTGCGGCATGGCGGTCGCGCAGACCCGCCACGATGGCACCAAAGACCGTACCAGGACTCTCGGGCGCGGCGATGTCGGCACGCAGCGCAGCGTGGCCGAGATCCGGCGACCCGGCCGCGTCGAGGAAATACCCGCCTTCGGTGACCGTGAGTGACAGGATTCGGATCGCGGGGTCACGCAGGGCCGCGCGAATCGCGCGATGATCGGGGGTGACTTCGACAAAGCCGGTCATGGCGCCGGCGATTCGGGCGGCCTCGGTGTCGGCGTCCTGTTCAAGCACGGTGAAGAGCCAGTCTTGCGCCTCCAGATCAGTGCGCATCCGGGCGTCGCCCGGCATGACGCCAGCGCCCAGAATGCCCCAGTCGAGCCCCGCGCCGCGCGCCATCAGATCGTCCAGATAGAGCGCCTGATGCGCGCGGTGAAAATTCCCCAGCCCGACATGCAGGATGCCCGGACTTACCGCAGTCCTGTCGTAGCTTGGAACCGCGATGCGCGGGTCGAGCGCGTTCAGCGTCGCCGCGGAGAGGGGGATTAGCTTATCCACTGGCCGCCATCCATATTGAAGCATTGCAAGACGACATAGTGGGCCTCCGTACTGGCGAGGATCACGGCTATCCCGGTCAGGCTTGGGGAGCGGCGAAGCCGCGGCCGATGCCACGGGCCGCCCCGGTGATCAGGGCGGTCTTGCCGTCCATTCGTTTCATGACATGCGCAATCCGTCGGCATCGAACTTGTGGAGCATCTCGGAGCGCGGCGTCAGATAGACGTCGTCGCCGGCATGCAGTTCGAACTCACCGCTGACCCGTACGGTCATATCGTCGGCCAAACCGGTGTCATGGACATAAAAGAACGTGTCGGAGCCGAGATGTTCCGAGACGCCGACGCGCCCCTTCCACAACCCTTCGGTCGCAGACACATCGATATGCTCAGGGCGAATGCCGATCGTCGTGGCGCCATGCTTGGCTGCCTCGTCGCCGGAGATGTGGTTCATCTTGGGCGAGCCGATGAAGCCCGACACGAACAGGTTGCGCGGATTGCGGTACAGCTCCAGCGGCGATCCGACCTGCTCGATATTCCCCGCGCGCAGCACGACGATTTTGTCAGCCATGGTCATGGCTTCGACCTGGTCGTGGGTGACGTAGATCATCGTCGTCTTGAGCCGTTCGTGCAGTTCGGAGATCTCCAGCCGCATGCCGACACGCAGAGCTGCATCGAGGTTCGAGAGCGGCTCGTCGAACAGAAAGGCCGCCGGTTCGCGCACGATGGCGCGGCCAATGGCGACGCGCTGACGCTGACCGCCCGAAAGCTGCCCGGGTCGGCGGTCGATATAGTCGGTCAGGTTCAGCACCTTGGCCGCACCGTCGATCCGGCGATCCTGTTCGGCCTGGTCCATTCCCGCCATTTTTAGCGGAAAGGCGATGTTCTTGCGTACCGACATATGCGGGTAGAGCGCATAGCTTTGAAACACCATGGCAAGCCTACGCTTGGCCGGCGGCGTGTCCGTCGCGTCCTGACCATCGATCTTGATGGCGCCGCTTGTGACGTCTTCGAGCCCGGCGATCAGGCGCAGCAAGGTGGACTTGCCGCAGCCCGATGGGCCGACAAACACCACGAACTCGCCATCTTCGATCTCCAGATCAAGCGGGGGGATCACTTCGACATCCCCGAAGCTCTTACTCACTTTTTCGAGTTGGATACGTCCCATCTCTGTTTCCCCTATTTGACGGCGCCGAAGGTCAGGCCGCTGACGAGTTGTTTCTGGCTGAACCAGCCCAGGATAAGGATCGGAGCGATGGCCATGGTCGAAGCCGCGCTCAGCTTGGCGTAGAACAGACCCTCGGGGCTCGAATAGCTGGCAATGAAGGCGGTAAGCGGTGCGGCATCGACCGCGGTGAGGTTGAGTGTCCAGAACGCCTCGTTCCAGGCCAGGATGACGTTGAGAAGGAGCGTCGAGGCAATTCCGGGGATTGCCATGGGCGTGAGAATATAGAGCACTTCCTCCCGCAACGTCGCCCCGTCCATTCGCGCAGCCTCGAGGATCTCGCCCGGGATCTCCTTGAAGTAGGTGTAGAGCATCCAGACAATGATCGGCAGGTTGATCAGCATGATCACGATGGTCAGGCCGAAGCGCGTGTCCAGAAGGCCGAGTTCGATGAAGATCAGGTAGATCGGGTAGAGCACGCCGACCGCCGGAAGCATCTTGGTCGACAGCATCCAGAGAAGGATGTCCTTGGTGCGCTTCGAGGGCACGAAGGCCATCGACCAGGCGGCCGGGATCGCGATGATAATCCCCAGTATGGTCGAACCACCGGCGATGATGATCGAGTTCCAGAGGAAGCGCGCGTAGTTTGAGCGCTCCATCACGACCCCATAGTTCTCCAGGGTCCAGTCGAAGGCCAGGAAGACCGGAGGGTCGCTGATCGCCTGAGCCTCGGTTTTGAAGCTGGTCAGGATGGTCCAGAGGATCGGGAAGAAGATCAGTAGACCGATGGTCCAGGCGATCGCAGTGTTGATCGCCTTGCGTTGAGTGGTGACCGAACGTGCCATGGGTTATCTCCTCACGCGTCCAGGTTCTTGCCGACGATGCGCATCAGGAAGATGGCAACGATATTGGCTAGGATGATCGCATAGACACCGCCCGCGGATCCCAAGCCGACATTCTGGCTCTCCAGAACGCGCTGGTAGATCAGGTAGGTCAGCGTCCGGGTTCCGAAGGCCCCGCCGGTGGTCACGAAGATTTCCGCGAAGATTGCCAGCAGGAAGATCGTCTGGATCAAAATGACGATGGTGATTGCGCGGCTTAGGTGGGGCAGGGTGATGTACCCGAACCGCGCCAGTGGCTGTGCGCCGTCCATTTCCGCCGCCTCGAGCTGTTCGCTGTCGAGTGACTGGATTGCCGTAAGCAGAATGAGCGTCGCAAAAGGCAGCCACTGCCAGGAGACGATCATAACGATCGATGTCATCGGGACATCGCTCAGCCAGACGACCGGCTCAGCCCCGAAGAATCGCCAGAGATAGGCTAACAGACCGTTTGTGGGATCCATGAACATGTTCTTCCAGACCAGCGCCGAAACGGTTGGCATGACGAAGAACGGTGCGATGACCAGGATGCGCACAGCGCCCTGACCCCACATCGGCTGGTTCAGGAGGATCGCGAGAAGCACCCCGAGTACCACCGTGATCACAAGAACGCCCCCGACAATGACGAGCGTTGTCTGAACGCTAGGCCAAAACGCGCTGGAGGTAACGAAACGGACGTAGTTGTCGAAGCCGGCCCAACTGGGCAGACGGTCCGGGCGTAACGGAAAGTAGTTCCGGAACGAGAAATAGAGCGTCATTGTCAGCGGCACGAGCATCCAGACAAGAAGCAGGAAGACTGCTGGCGCCATCATCAATCGAGCGGCGGATCGGGAATGTTGGGTCGCCATGGCAAACCTCCTTCGTTGACAGACTCTGCGTCTGCCCGAGCGGAACTGCACCTAGAGAAAGGATCGTAAAACTTGATCCGGGAGGCAGCATACGCCGCCCCCCGGCCGGGAGGATGCCTCAGTAGCCTGCGGCTTCCATTTCTTCAGTGGTGATAGCCTGCGCCTTCTCGAGCGCTTCTTCTACCGTCTGCTGGCCCGCATAGGCGGCCGAGAACTCCTGGCTCACCTGCGTGGCGATACCAGCGAACTCCGGAATCGCCACGAACTGGATCCCAACATACGGCACCGGCTGAACCGTGGGGTTGGTCGGATCCGACGAAAGGATCGAGTCGAGCGTCTTTTGCGCGAAGGGCACCTCCTGGTACTCCGGAGTCTCATAAAGGGAGGAACGCGCGCCCGGAGGAACGTTGGCCCAGCCTTCGGTCTCGGCCACAAGCTCGATATAGTCCTTCGACGTTGCCCACTCGATAAACTGCTTGGCCGCGTCGGCCTGCTGGGTGCCCGCCGGGATCGCCAGCGCCCAGGCCCAGAGCCAGTTGGCACGCTTGTCGACACCTTCCTTGTTCGGTGCGAGGGCGAAACCGACCTTGTCCGCGACAGTGGAATCGTCAGGATTGGTCACGAACGAGGCTGCGACGGTTGCGTCGATCCACATGCCGCACTTGCCCTGCTGGAAGAGCGACAGGTTTTCGTTGAAACCGTTCGTCGCATAGCCGGCTGGTCCCGACTCTTCCATCAACTCGGTGAAGAAGGTCAGAGCCTCATTCCACTCGGGCTGGTCGAATTGCGCCTGCCAGTTTTCATCGAACCAGCGCGCCCCAAATGAGTTGGCTGTGACCGTGATGAAGGCACCGCCCTCGCCCCAGCCGGCTTTGCCGCGCAGGCAGATCCCATTGATGTCGTTGTCGCGGTCGGTCATCGCCGCGGCCGCCTCGCGGACGAATTCCCATGTCGGCGCATCGGGCATTTCCAGCCCGGCGGCTTCCATCAGGTCCGTCCGGTACATGATCATCGAGCTTTCGCCATAGAACGGCGCGGCATAGAGCGTTCCGTCCTTGCTCAGGCCTGCGCGCATGGCGGGAAGGATATCCTCGACATCGTACTCTGCGGACAGATTGTCGAGCGGCAAGAGCCAGCCGTTCGCGCCCCAGATCGGCGTCTCGTACATGCCGATGGTCATGATGTCGAACTGACCGCCCTTGGTGGTGATGTCGGTGGTCACTCGCTGGCGCAGAACGTTTTCTTCGAGGGTCACCCACTCGACATCGATCCCGGTCGCTTCGGTGAACTGATCCGTGTAGCTCTGCATCCGGATCATGTCGCCGTTATTGACGGTGGCGATGGTGATCGTGCTTTGAGCGCTGGCGACCGTTGTCAATGCAACGGTGGCACAGGCGCTTAGAAGCGCCCGTTGACGAATGCCCATGATATCCTCCCTGATGAGCACTTATTTATCTTGTGAGCATTTGCCCACAACTAGTGTGCTCTTGTCAACCTTTTCGGTCGACGGCTCACGGTCAGACGCTCGGGCTCACGCGTTCAGCAGGGCGGTTGCGGTCTCTTCGTCTGTGATCATTCCGTTGATCAGCCGGCCCCGGAGGGCCGCGAGCAAGGGCGCGCGTTTCGTCTCTCCAGCGGCGATTCCCAAGGTCACCCGGTCGTCAGACGGATCGACCCGCACGCCCGCGGTCCGTGTGTTGGTCCCGCAGGTCAGGTACCGGCCCGCAGAATCATATGCCCACCCCGCGATTTCGCCGATCGCGCCGGCGGCACGCATCTCGTCCAGTTCCTCGCGGTCCAGAAAGCCGTCCTTAAGGAGCGGCGGTTCTTCGAGCATCTCGCCCACCCCGACCAGAACCACGTCGGCATTCTGGGCGATTTCGCGGGCCCGGTGCACGGGCGGTAGCGAAAAGAAAAGGTCGCGCTCTTCCAGCGAGGAGGCAATCACCGGCAGCGGCATGGGATAGTGCGCCGCCCGTACCTTGTCCGCGATCCGCATGATCACGTCGAAGAAGGAGGCCGAGCCGTCTGGCGCGATATTGCCATTAAGCGACACGATACGGTGCTGCGGGCAGAGCATCGGGCGCAGTTCCTCGGCCATGGCGCGCAGGGTTCGTCCGGTGCCCACCGCAACGACCCGCGGATCGGACGCCGACAGCACGCGCTCCAGCTCTGCGGCAGCAACCGGGGCGAGTGCGCCGATCGGATCCGCACCGGCGCCGAGCCCCAGTGCGACACGGCAGCGCTTGAGCCCGAAGGTGTCGCTCAGCGCCGCCTCGAGCTCCATGCAGCGCGCGACGGGGTGCTCCAGCCGGACATGGATCAGCCCCTCGGCAACCGCCTTCGACACCAGCCGCTGGGCGCGTTGTCGCGAGATCCCCAACTCCTGCGCGATCTGATCCTGGGTCTTGCCGGCGACGTAATAGAGCCAGGCGGCACGCGCGGCATCGTCGAGCGGAGTCGCATCGGGCAACGGGGGTTTTTGATCTGTCATGGAGTGCTCGGACGCTTTCTCAGTTCGGGCGCGAGGGTAAAGAATTCCGCAAATGACGCAAATTCACGGTCCGCACCGCCGGCGATGGCTGTGGTGTCGGCGAGGTTGCGCAGGTGGGTGCCGCCAAAGAACTGCCAGACCCGCATCCCTGCGGCGCGGGCGGCCGCCACTCCGTTGGCACTGTCTTCGATGACGAGGGTCCGGTCAGCAGGAACGGACATTTTCTGGGCGGCGCGCAGGAACAGATCGGGCGCGGGTTTGCCATGGGCGACCTCGGAGGCTGTGGTGATCCGGTCGGCAAAGAGCGCATCTAGCCCGACGATTTCGAGAGAGCGTTTCACCCGCGGCGCACTGGAGCTCGTGGCGAGGCAAAAGGGACGGTCGAGCTCCAGCAGAACGTCCAGAATGTCGGGCATGATCGTGAGTTCGGTCTCAAACGTCTCCAGCAGGCGGCGCCGGTAGTCCGGCTCGAAGCTTTCCGGCAGATCGACATTGAAGTCCTTGCGAATCGTCGACAGCACGACCGGGTAGCTGCGCCCCAGAAAATGCCGCGCGACGTAGTCAAGATCGATGGAAATTCCGCGTTGGGTCATCTCGGCCACAAGCATGCGTGCGCTGATCGCTTCGCTGTCGATCAGGACGCCATCGCAGTCGAAGATGACGAGGTCGGTATCGGGCATTGTGGCTCGGGCTCCATCGATAGGCCGGTCGCCATCACATAGTATCCCCGGTTGCGCTGGCCTAGCATGTGTGCGCGGGCCGTGTCGTCGCGGGGGCAAGCCTCCGACTTTGGCCAATGGCCTCGCGGACAGGCGTGAACCCTCGCCCGCTTGTGCCGCGGAGACGCTATGGCATTGGTGCCGAAGGCGATCTGCGAATGCCGCGTTCTGGCGTCGCATGACCGACGTGGACCAGCGAACAGGTGCGGTTCAAGCAGGGCTACAAGGGCCCGGAAAGTCCCCGTTCTAAGTGTCAGTGTTCGCGGAAGGCGCGAGACATGCTGTCGGTGATGGGTTTCGCGATGTACGCCGCGAAGGTACGTTCCTCGGTCTGGATCATGATCTCGGCAGGCATGCCGGGGGTCGGGACGAAGCCGCGCACCCGCTCGAGTTCCTCCGGCGCGATCGAGACCCGCGCGAGATAGACCTCCTGCGGAATGCCTCCCTGTTCCTCGAGCAGCGAGTCCGCCGAGACGTAGAACACCTTGCCCGTCAGAACCGGCGTTGTCCGCTGGTTCAAAGCCGAGAGCCGGACGGTGGCGTCCTGGCCGCTGGTCACGGTGTCGATGTCGGTGCGGGGGATCTGCGCTTCGATGATCAGCGGGGCGTCGGCGGGCAGGATCTCGGCAATCGGCTCGCCGGTCTCGATGACGCCGCCCGGCGTGTGATAATGCAGGCGGACCACGGTGCCCGACACCGGGGCGCGGACCACGGCGCGGTTCAGAACGCTGCGCGCCTGGCGGATCTTTTCCCGTACGCTTTCCAGCTCTGCCTCGATCCCGCCCAGCTCTTCGAGGGCGGCCTGCCGGTAGGCCGACTTGGTGCGCGAGATCTGTTCCTCGTGCTTGAGCAGCATCTCGCTTGTCTCGTCGACTTCCGCGCGCAGACGCGCGAGCTGCCCTTCGGCCTCGGCCTGCACCCTCCGAACAGCGTGGATGTCTCCCTTGCGCACGAGTCCCTTGTCGAAAAGCGCGATCTTGGTGTCGTATTCCTCCTGCAGGATTTCGGAGCGCAACGTGAGCGCTTCCAATTGTGCACTGTAGCCGCGTTCGCGGATCTGGAGTGCATGCATGTTGCGCTCCAACAGGCCGATATCGTTGCGCAATGTCTTTCGCGAGACTTCGAAATTCAGGTGCTGTCCGTCGAGAATGGAGAGCACCTCGATATCCTCCGCTGCGGCAAGCAGTTCTTCGGAGAATTCCAGCCGGTCGGATTCCCTGTGCTCGGCCTGCAACCGTTCAACCATGGCCTGAAGACGCATTTTGCGCACGAACAGTTCGCGTTCGCTGGACTTGGCCGAGGTTTGGTCGAGGCTCATCAGGACGTCGCCGGCACGCACGACCTGGCCTTCTTTCACCTGGATCTCTTCGATGATCCCGCCTTCCAGATGCTGGACGATCTTGTTGCGGCCGGTGGCGACGAAACTGCCCTGGGCGATAACAGCGGCGGCGAGCGGTGCCTTGAACGCCCAGACCCCGAACCCGCCGAAACAGATCAGCATCAGCGTCAGCCCGACAAAGATCAGCCGGTTGATGGACCGCGGCACGGTTGCGTACCAGACCGGGCCACCTTCGGGGATTGCGATCTCATGCATTGCTCGGCGTGCCTCCCTGTTGACCCGGCAACTCCGGCGGGGACGCCTTCTTGCCGTTGAGCTGGGCCAGAACCTTCTCGCGTTCGCCGAACAACGCGACGCGGCCATCGGTCAGCAGCATGATCTTGTCGACCACGTTGAGAAGCGTGGGTTTCTGAGTGATCACGACCACGGTGATCTTGCTCGTTCTGGCCTGCTCGATGGCGCGCGCGAGCGCCTTGTCCCCCGCGACATCGAGGTTGGAGTTGGGCTCGTCCAAGACCACCATGCGCGGTGCGCCAAAAAACGCCCGTGCCAGCGCGATCCGCTGTTTCTGTCCACCCGAAAGCGGCGATCCATCGGCGGCGACGACCGTCTCGTAGCCTTGCGGCAGCGTCGCGATCATGTTGTGCACATCGGCCAGAACCGCGGCATCGTGGATCTGCGTGTCGGTCGCGTCCGACCGCATCCGGCCGATATTGTCCTTGATGGTCCCGGGGAAGAGCTGAACGTCTTGGGGCAGATAGCCGATGCTCTCGCCGAACTGGCGCGGGTCCCAGTTGCGGATATCCATCAGATCCAGCCGGACGCTGCCCGAGGTCGGCAGGATCGAGCCTACCAGCGTCTTGCCCAGCGTTGTCTTCCCGGCGCCGGAATTACCGATCACGGCCAGCGTCTCGCCCGGTTTCAGCGAAAACGAAATGCCGTTGAGCACGACCTGCTTGGTGCCGCCCGGTACGTACAACAGCCGCTCCACATCGAGCCGTCCTTCGGGCCGGGGCAGACGCAGCTTTTCATATTGCAGTGCGGAGGTGGTCAGGAGCTGCCGGATCCGGCCGTAGGCGCCGCGGGTCAGCAGGAAGGTGTTCCAGCCTTCGATCGACCCCTCGATGGGCGCAAAGGCACGGCCCGCGATGATCGAGGCCGCGATGACCATACCGCCGGTGATCTCGCCGCCGATGGCCAGAAAGGCGCCCCAGCCGAGGATCCCGATCTGCGTCAGCAGTCGTACCGCGCGCGAGATCGCCGCGAACATCACGTTGCGGTCCTGGGCCTTCACCTGCCAGGTCATCGAGGCGGCGGTGTCGCGGCCCCAGATGCGCACCGCTTCGGGGATCATCGCCAGTGCGTTGATGATCTGGCTGTTGCGCGACATCGAATCGAGATGCTGGTTGGCCATGGACTGCGCCCGGTTGGCCTCGGCAAAGGGTTTGGCGGTCGCGCGCTGGTTGATCAGGGCGATCACCATCAGGATCAGCGCGGTGACCACGACGATCATTCCAAGATCCGGATGCACCAGGAAAATCGCCAGAATGAAAAGCGGCGCGAAGGGCACGTCGAGAAAGGAGATCAGCGTGCCCGAGACCAGAAAACCGCGCATCTGCTGCAGATCGCCCAGGGTCTGGTATTCGCGCCCGGTGCCGTGCAGCGACGCGTGGGCCGCAGCGCTCAGGACCGGAGCGCCGAGCCGGGCCGCCACCTCCACCGAGGTGCGCATCAGCATGAAGCGACGGATCGCGTCGAACACTGCTTGAAAGATCACCGCGCCCGCGACGATGGCCGTCAGCATCACCAGAGTGTCGATGGACCGGCTGGTCAGCACCCGGTCGCTGATCTGAAAGAGATAGATCGGAATGGCGAGGATCAGCGCGTTGGTGGCGAAGGTCAGGATCAGCACAAAGGTCAGGTTGCGCCGAATCGCCGCCAGCGCGTCGCGCAGCATCTGGTTGAAATCCTCGGGCTGCGAGCGTTTGTGAAACACTCGGCCGCCATCGCCCCCGTTGCCATCCCCGCCGCCGTCGCCCTGGCGGCGGAGCGGCTGGTTGGCCTTGGCGTCGATCGTGGTCCCACCAACTGCTGCGCTGCCCTTGCCGTCGCCGTCCGGCATCTTCGCGACAGGCTCGGACTGCGGTGCGGGTTGCGGGTCTGGCCCCGGCGGAGCTGCAGGTTGGGTCGTGGTCGCGCGGCCCTCCGTGGATTGGTCCTCGGACATGTCTTCCGTTGCGGTTTTCGTGCGCTTGGCAAAGAGCGTTTGCTTTGGCGACGTGGCCTTGCGCTCCGCCGGCTGGGGCGCGGCTTGGTCCGCCGTGCGCGCCAGTTCTGCCGCGTCTGCCTTGGGCGCGCCCGCATCGGACGCCACAGGTGTGCCTGTATCGGATTCTGAGGTCCGCATCTCCGGATCGAGCAGAAGTTTCGGGAACCGTTCGTCGCGGTCGCGCAGGGCTGCCGGCGGCCCCGCGACCTCATCGGCGGCGGAGGCCTTTACGCGCTCCAACGCCTGTGCGCAGGACGTACCCTTGGGGGCGGGCTCTGCGTCCGGCGGTGACGGCTCTGTTTGTACGGTCGCGCGTGCTGCAGATCGTGAAGACATGGAACCCTGCTTACCCTTACGTGTTAAAAAAGCTCGATAGGTCGTCCGGTCAGGTGAGCATCGAGTGCAGCGGATCGGAGGCCGCGATGTCCTGGGCGCCCACGAGCGTGTTGACCTGTGCCGCGATATCGTCCGCGACGGGCATGTCATCCATCAGCGCGACCAGCGCTTCGTTGATGTATTCCGTTGTCTCGTCCACCGATGGCACGTTGGGCTCTTCGATCAGGTTGGCCTGGTGCAGCAAGAGGTCCGAATAGCCTTCGGTACGTGCCATCACGACGGAATCGACGCCTGCCTTGATCACCTCGGCGGCGTTCAGCATCGCATTTGATCCGGCGATGATTTCGGCGCCGGACGGGAGGGGCCCCTCGATCAGCACATCGTCCTGATCCGACAGGATATTGACCTGCTCGATGATATTGACCTGGACCAGGCTGCCTTCGATCTGCAGCGCGCGCACCTGCTCCAGGCCCGCCAAGAGCGGGTCGGACAGCAGGGCCACCTCCAGCGCTTCGGCGGTCGTGGTCTGGGTTGCCAGGATCTCGGCGATGGAGTTCGAGATATCGACATGCATGTCCTCGCCGATGGTCTTCAGGCTGGCGAGGTTCATCACCAGATTGTCGCCGCCGCTGACCGTTGCTGCAGGGGGCTCCGTCCCGTTGCCGGTTCCCGGCCCCGCCGGATCCTCGAGTGCGGGCGGATCATTGAGGCCCGAAATGTCGTCATGGTCGTGGGCGGTGCCATCCTGCGCTTGCCCGACCTCAAGCAACGCTGCAGGCCCGTCTGCCGCGGGCGCTTGCGTTGCCAAAAGCGGCCCGGCCTCCAGCCGGTCATCATCCATCAGCACCTGGGTCTGGAACAGCATGTCGACGGAGATCATGTCCTCGCCGATCAGGATCAGGTCGTAATAGCCGGCAAAAGCGCCGATATCGGCCAGGTTCATGACCTGATTGTCACCGAGCGACCAATAGGTGGATGCCGCCGAAATCTCTGCGCCGATCTGGTCTGTGTCGATGGTCCCGATGGTTTGCTGAATGAAATGCGCCACGACGAGGTCGCCCTCGATCCGGTCCACGGTCAGCACCGCAGGCTCGTTGCCCGGTGTCGGTGCGGCCGGCAACCAGCTGGCCGGGTTTGCCTGCGACGTGATCTGGGCGGCCTGGACGACGTTGGAGCCGGGCCCCTGACCCGCCGACGGGCCGCTGTCGATGTCGGAGACGACCGCCACCTGACTGATGACGGCCAGATCGATCGCTTTTCCGCCGATGGCGATATAGGGCGCGTCGAGCCAGGCACTGGTGATCTGGGCCTGGTTCACCTGGAGATTGCCACCGGTGATGATGGTGTGGCCCTCGATCTCGTCGCCGGGATCCGAGCGGTCCCACTCCTCGGGGGCGTCTTTCTCGACGGTATTCTCGGCCGCCTCCTCGTCGGGTTCCTCGTGAAAGGTAGGCAGCAGGTCTTTCCAGACCGGCAGGGCGTCGACCGCCTCGCCATTGACGAAAAGGCCCTCTGCCTCTGCCCCCGTCACCGAAAAAACTTCGGCGCCCGGAAGGCTTATGTCGACCCCGTCGCGGAGTGCGGCGGCCAGCGCTTCGACGGTCTCGACATCGCGCAGGGCATCCAGGTCGGGCAGGGGGCCTGCCACGGCATGCAGCGATGCAGCGACCGCCACAGCGGCGTCCGTTTCGGCAACCAGCGCGTCGATGTCACGGAACGCACCGTCGCCGAGACGGTCGATATCGCTCAGAAACGCGACCTGTGCGGTCGACGTATAGGCCGATCCCTGGAAGTCCAGATCCCACTCGAAGCGCCCACCGGTGACGGAGTACCCGGGTCCCGAGCCCGACCCGGATCCGTTGCCTCCAGACGGGTCGGACCCTTCGTTCCGGAAGGTGAAAGTGATGGTCTGGCCGGGACCGGTATCGGCGAGAAGCTCCAAGCCGGCCGTCTCCTCCGTTTCCGGGAGCGGTCCTGTCGGGGGCGGAGTGGACGCGGTGGGCGCGGAGGGCGGGACCTCAAGGTCCGGCTGCGCAGTCGCGAATAAGAGCGGGAGCGGATCGAAATCGGCGGGTTTCGGGCCGAGCGGCGCCTTGAGTTCCGCGTGGATCGGGCCGGTGATGTCCTCGAGTTCGGCCTGACGACGTTCCGCCGAAAATTCCTGGTAGTCATCTCGAAGCCGCATTTGCTCGATGGTCAGCTCGAACATCCCGATGAAATGCGAGAGGATTTCGTCGGTGCTGTTGAGACCCATGGTCTGCGCTCCGTCTGTCTTCGTTTGCTTCTTGCGCCCCCGTGGGGCGGTTTCGGTGTCCGGGGGCGCGCGTGGCGCCCCCGGACGGGATCAAGGCGATCAGCTCTCGGAGTCGTCGCCGACGGAGGTGACGTTCATCGAGCCACCGACCATGGTGGTGTCGACCGAGTTGCCCAGAACGTTGGCGCCCATAACGATCGACTGGTTGAAGGCGGAGGTATCCACCACCGCGGCCGCCGATGCATAGGACTCGCCGGTGACATAGCCGTCGTCACCGTTGTTGGAGCCCCACATCCCGGCATCGCCTCCGGCACCGCCGGCCCCGGAATAGGCGCCGCTTGCGTCGCCGCCATAGGCCGTGCCGCCCGTGCCGTCGCCAGCTTCGGCGGTGGACATCACCGCGCCGCTGGTGCCGCCGGCTGCGGTGCTTGCGCCACCTTCGCCGCCGTTGCCCGAATAGGCCGTGGACATCGTGGTGCCGTCCGCCGTCGAGCTTGCGTCGTCGTCGGTGCTGCTGTCACCACCATAGCCCGCGATTGCTTCGGCCATGCTGTCGGCCGTTCCGTTGGCCTGGGACTCGCCGAAGACATCGGCCAACCCGCCGACACCGCCGGTGGCTTCGGACGTGCCGGTACCTTCACCGGTGGACGCCGTGTCGGCCATCGCTGTGCCATCGCCACCGTTGCCGCCTGTCGCGGTCGAAGTGGCGTCGGCATCGCCGGACCCATCGGCCATGCCTTCGGCAGCACCCGATGCACCACCGGTTCCGGACGAGGTCGCCTCGGCATCGCTGGATCCGTCGGCCATGCCATCGGCATCGCCTGCTTCGCCACCGGTGCCCATGGCATTGGTCTCGTTGTCAGCCGAGCCGTCGGCCATGCCATCGGCATTGCCTGCCGCACCGCCAGCGCCGGCAGCACTTGCCTCGGCATCGCTGGAGCCGTCGGCCATGCCATCGGCATCACCGGATGCACCGGCTGTGCCCATGGAGTCCGCGGCTGCATCGGCCTGACCCGACCCATCGCCATCGGCAGGTCCGGCATCGCCACCAGCACTGCTGTTGTCAGCGCTGGCTTCACCGGTCCGGCCGCCGTCGCCGCCTGTTGCGGTCTGGTCGCCACGTCCCGACTCGTTCAGGCCGCTCACATCTCCGCCATCCGCGGTGGAGCCTGCATCGCCATCGGCATATCCGGCAGCACCGCCGGTATTGTCGTTATCGCTGCTGCCATAGCCGTCGGCATAGGCTTCGGCATAGTCGGAGCTGTCACCGCCCGTGCTGTCGTTGGACGTCTCGGCATTGCCGTCGGCATCCGCGGATGCGGTGTCTTCGGTGTCGCCGCCGCGTCCGCCGGCCGTGTCGGTATCGGCGTAGCCGTCGGCGCTGCCGGTTGCGGTATCGGTGGTGTCGCCGCCATTGCCGGCATTGGAGTCGACATAAGCGGACCCTGTGGACGACGCGTCTGCCGCATCCGACGTATCGCCGCCATCGCCGCTATAGGTCGATGCTTCCGCGTACCCGGCGGTTTCGGCGTCGGAGTTGCTGTCGTTCGCGCTGTCGCCACCATCGGCGTCGCTGTTGCCGGTGGCTGTGGAGTCGCCATAGCCTTCGCCGTTGGAGGCCGTGTCACCGGCGCTGCCGCCTGTGCCGGCTCCGTCCGCGGAGGACGTTCCGGTGTTTTCGCTGGCCGCATCGCTGGCCGCGTCACCACCGGTTCCGCCGGCGCTGTAGGAAGACGTGTCGGCGTCGGAGCTGACATCGCCGTCCGTGTAGGCATCTACATAGCCAGAGTCGCCGGCCGCGCCGCCTTCGGAGGCGGTGTTGGCATCGCCGCTATGGCCGCCCGCGGACATCGCCACGCCGCCCAGACCATTGGCGCCATGGCCGTCGCCGCCCCAGGTTTCGCCGCCATCGCCCGAGTCGCCGCCGGCCGCACCGGCATTGATGCCATCGCCCGCCGTCGCGGTGCCGCCAAGGGCGTCGCCGTTCTGCGTGAAGCCGGCATTGTTGGCGACACTTGCGGATTCGAGGATGTCGTTGTCATCCAGGTTGGCTTCCTGAACGTTGATCGAGGCAAAGTCGTTGCCGTCGCCGTTCAGAACGTCTTCCAGGGAGATGTCGTCGCCCGGATTGTAATCGAGGTTGTTGCCGGCCTTGATGTCATTGCCCGGATCGTACTCCAGGTTGTTGCCGGCCTTCACGTCGTTGCCCGGATCATAGTCGATGTCACCACCGGCGGTCAGGACGTCATTGATCGACGAGCCGTTGTCCTGGTCGATATCGACGATGTCGTCATCGCTCCAGGGCATGCCGTCGTCGCCACCGATGGTGATGTCGATGTCATTGCCGTTTTCGACGGTGTTGTCGTTGTCGGCGGACTGGGACTGGTCCTGGCCTTGGTCCTGACCCTGATCCTGGCCCTGGTCCTGCCCTTGATCCTGGCCCTGACCCTGGTCTTGCCCTTGATCCTGGCCCTGATCCTGGCGGTCCGACGTGTCGACCGTATTGTCGACGGCCTGCTCCTGGTCCTGGGACTGTTCCTGGGCGTTCAGATCCACCTCGACGGTTTCGATGTTTTCGATATCGGTGTCGAGCGAGGCATTGAGGTCATTGAACTGCGCCTCGCCAACGGCGATCGCCGTGGGGTCGGCATTTGCCGTGCTGTTCGCGGTATTCCGTCTCATAGCGTTTTCCTGTGTTTTCTACGAAACGCCGGACCACCAGTCATCTCAAAGGCGGTATGGGCGCATTTCCGTGGAACTTGATTGAAAGAAGGCGTGCGACCTCGCACCCTTCGGTTGAAGAGACATGTCTGTCGGAGTGCTGCACCTCCTCCCGGCTAAGCCGGATTGGGGCGATTGGTTTCGTGCAGAAAATATTGCGCAACCCGTCGCCGATATCGAACAACGCCCGCTTTTGGACAGGAAGATGGTCGCAAGACATCGGGTCACTGACTATCCAGCCAAATGATCAGGTTGCCGTAGTGGCTTGAAAAATATGTATATTTACTGATTAAATTAACGGCATAACAGCTTGGCGCCGTGAAAGTTTTTGCATTAACGCAGATGTGAAACGCTGCTTGTTAATCGTTCGTTTAGATTTTTACGGTTTTCAAGGGGGCAGCGCTTTTAACGCAATCACGGCGCTGAAATTTCTAACGTTAAGACTAACAATTTATTTATTGATACAACTGCTGGGTGTGGCTAAACTATCTATGTGTTGTGAGTTCGAGCCAGGTTTACCTGCTCGTCTATAGGTCTTTAGTTGGGATGCTGCACGGATCGAAGGGGAACGTTTTCATTCAAAGTCATTTGCCGGGGGGTTGGCATGACACATTACTTATCCGGAGAGCCAGGAGGCTCGCGAGCAACCGTGGATGACCGCATTTCGGTCCTCTTTGTGGGAAGCGGTTTGCACTATTCGACCGAGACAATGAACAGTCTTCAATTCGAGTTCGGGGTCTCGGCATTGCGTTGCGATAGCATTGAGGATGCCTTGGGCGCGCCCGGCATCGACCTTTCCGCCTTGCGGCTTCTGGTCGTCGATCAGCGGTTGGCCGAAGATCTCCTCGCGCGCCCGGGAGCCTACCGTCAGACCGCGGGCGAGGGTTGCATCGCTTTCGCCTATCGCAAGGAAGATGCAGCGCGGGAGTTTCGCGCCCGTTGGCGCCGGTTGGAGGATGGCGATATCGGGTTCTTGCCGACGAATGTTCCGGTCGAGATCTGGCGTTCCACATTGCGGCTGCTGTTGCACCAGCATCTCCATATCCCCATGGCGCTCGTGGAGGTGGCCGGGCCGCCGGAACTGCGCTCATCACCCCCTCTGCCAAGGAGCGAAACGCCGTGCGAAGAACCGCGGCAGAACCTCTTTCGCCGGCTGACCAAGCGCGAGAAGGAAGTCCTCAAGCTTGTCGCCCGGGGTGAAAGCAACAAGGCCGTGGCCGGACGGCTCGGGATCACCGAGCACACGGTGAAGCTTCACATGCACAATCTGGTCAACAAGATCGGTGTGCCGAACCGGACTGCGGCCGCGAGCTTCTATTTCGAGGTTGCCGGTCAGCCCGAGCGACAGCGCTGAAATGGCTGCTCTGGCCGAGACACGCTTTGACCGCCTGATCATGCAGATCGGGCGGCTCAACTACATGTGGACCAACACCGAAAGCCTGTTGATCCATCTGATTGCAGGATTGAGCGACACTGAAAAGGAGGTCGCGGTCATCATCTTTCTGACGCTCAACACGACACGGGCGCGGATCGATCTGGTGGAGCGTCTGGCCAAGATGGAGGGTCGCGCACCGGAAGATCGCGACCTTATACTGGCTCAGACCCAGCGTCTGGGAAAGCTTTCTGCGGTGCGCAACAAGTACAATCATTGCATCTATTCCTTTGACCCGGACAGCGGCAATCCAAGGACGATCCTGATGCGAATCTCGGACCGCAAGACCGATATCCGGCTCGGCCGGTCCGATACGGTGGACGAAGGCGAAATGGCGCACATCGACCAGACGCTGGCCGAGCTGACGGCAGCCAATCGCGCTATCTGGCGGCTGATCCAGACGCTGGGCTATCCCGGATAGATCCTGCAGTGCCGCGACACCATGCGGCCAAGCTGCGAATGGTACCGCCACACAGCCGGCAGGCGCACGCCGCCTGCTGACGCTGCTGTCAGTGCTGCGGGTCGCTCGGCGGGATCGAGGAGAACAAACGCGAGAGAGCACCGCCTAGATCGCGCGCGACTTCGGCCACGGGATCGTTGGGTCGGGCGCTGCGCGACGGCCCGCTGGAGCCGCGGCCCGCCACCCATAGCTCCAGCATGCCTTCGGGCGGTGACGGGCTGAAGCTCGTGAAATCGCGTGCCTCGGCGCCGACGCGCGCAGCGACGGCGCGGGCCTCTTCGGCATCGCCGGGGTGATAATAGCGCACATGGGTGTCTTGAATGGTCAACCGGGTGCGTACCGGGTCGATCACGGTTGCACCCGACTGCCGGAGCTCCGACGCGATGGCGTTCATCTGACCGGATGGTACACGGCTCGGCGCGTAGACGCGGACCTGACTGTCTTGGCCGATCACCCGGCCATTCGGCAGCGGCCCGGCCATCTCGGCGATCTGTGGCTCTGGCGGTGCGAGGGTCGGCCGGCTTGTCGGGCGGGCCGTCGGCGCGACTGTCGGAACCTCAGCTGGTGCTGACCGCGCGGTCTCAAGCGCCGATCCGACGACGGGCTGCAACGCCGCTTCGCCCGCGGTTTCCGGCACGACGGTATGTAGGTCGGAAATCGGGGAGGCAGGGTCACGCTCCAGGGCGCCCACGATCATGGTCTCAGAGCCTGTACCGACAACGTCGCCCGGCGCAAGAAACCCCGCACCATCAGCAGTCAAAGGGACCGAAGCATCGCCCGTTGAGGCGGCTGCCAAAACAGGTGATGGGATGGCCCCTCCTTCATTCGCGGGCTCTGTCATCGATCCGGGCGGACCGGCTGGCGCCGCGGCTTGCGTTTCGGCGGGTTTGGTGGGGACGACTGTCAGGGTCGTTGCAGGGGGGCGTCCAGCGATTTGATCCGAGTTGGCCGGTGGTGCTGAGGTGGCCGCGTTTCCTGCCGCTGCGAGGCGCGCTTCATCGTCCGCCACGACTACTGATCCGTTCGGCGGGGCCAAGGAAAGCCAAGCGACAGTGGCAAGCGGCACGCCGACCCCCAGACCCATCGCAAAGGCCGCCAGAACCTGGACCCCTGGACGCCGGTCGCGTTCCGGCCGCGCAGTGGCGTTCCGGGCATGAGAGGCCGTGCGCGGCCCCGTTATATCCGGGTTGCGGCCGGTGATCCGGCCAAGGGCCTTGGCCACATGCTGCGACCGGAGCGCTGCCGGCTCTGTCGCGGCCGGTACAGGATCGGGCTGGACCGGACGTTTTGGCCGCGGAGCGGGGTGGCGCGCTGCCGGGTCGTCGACGGGATCGAACCAACGTTTCGCGGGCTCTACCGGAGCCATGGTGGGGTCGAATCCGGGTGGGAGCTGTCCGGCGGGCGGGCTAAAGGGGGGACGTGCTTCTGGTCGGACGAGCGGCGCGGGTTGATCGGCTATGCCGCGCTGTTCCAGAGCTTCGCTGCGTTTGGTGCGAGCCTGACGCAGTTTCACAGCCCAGTCGACCTGGTTATAGGGCACGACCGTGGTCCGCGCCGAGGCAGGCGCCTCTTGGCTCGCAAGATCCGCGCCCTTGCCGGGGCGACGGTTTTCGGCGTCAGAACCAGACATTTGAACGAGCCCTCTCGCTGCGGTCGCCAATGCGCCCGGTCGCGTAAAGCTTACGTTAACTATTTGAGTCAGGCCAGCCCAGAGACTTGGCGGACAGGGTGCACACTGGTGGATTCTCGCCGATCGATGCGCGGTGCTGGACAAGGTGCTCGACAATTGGGCAGGGGCAGCTTCCGGCGATCCGGCAGACCCTGATGCGCGGCCTAGCTGGCGTAGCGCGTGGCGCCGCGCTTTCTTTCATCCACCGGTTCCGACAGGACGACCGCCTGGTGGGCGCGCTGATCGCAGGTCATGCGCGGGCAGACACGGCAATTGATGCCCACCTTGGTGATATGGGCGTCGGAAAGGCTCAGGTCTTCAGCATAGCCGATGGATCCGACATGCTCCAACCCGCAGCCCATGGCCACGGCAAGCCTGTTGTCCTGGGCATGGCGTGTGAAGCTTGGCCGGTCCACGGTGCGGGCAAAGACGAAGAACTGGCTCGTGTCGGGCATCTCGACGAATTGCGACACGATGCGGCCCGGCGTGCCGAATGAGGTATGCACCTCCAGCCGCGGGCAGGCGCCGCCATACTCGGCCAGGTGAAAATCGGTGGAGTTGAAGCGCTTGGTGACGTTGCCCGCCTTGTCGATGCGGAGAAAAAAGAACGGCACGCCCTTTGCACCGCTGCGGTGCAGCGTCGTGGCTCGGTGGCAGGCCTGCTCGAAACTGACGCCGAAGCGGGTCGCCAGGTGGTCGAAATCATATTTGCTCGACAGCGCCTCGCGCAGGAACGGTCCGTAGGGCATCAGCACCGCGGCGGCGAAGTAGTTCGCCAGTTCGACCCGGCACCGCGCTCGGCCGAGCCGGTCGCTGAGCCCGGATTTCTCAAGCAACATGTCCAGCGCCGGTCCCTGTTCGATGAGGCCGGAGACATGGACAAGCTGGAACACCCGGTTGGGGTGGTCCATCGCTTCAGAGATCCGCACCTCGCGCCGCTCCTCGTCATACTCGCGCAAGGTTCCGGGCATCTCGATGGCCGGAACCAGTCGTACGCGCAGGCCCAGCCGGTCGCGCAGGCGCGCCTTGAGCGCGCCGTAGACCTCATCGGCGGGGACTTTCTCGCCGGCCCAAAAGGCTTCCGCCGCCTGTTCCAGATCATCGAAATAGTTCTGGTTCCTGCGAAAGAAGTTGTGCACGCCGGCTTCGGGCGTCGCCGGCAGGACGGCGCCACCGCTCTCTTCAGTCCCCGCGAGGCTCATCAGCTGGTCGGTCGCGGCCAGATAGGCTCCGTGCAGGCGCAAAAAGCAGCCCGCCAGATCGGGGCTGTGAGTCAAGGCCGCGCGCAATTGCGGCAAGTCCGGGCGCACGGACTCGAACAGCGGGTCCTGAAGGGCCGCGCGGATATCGGCGAGCTGGACAGTCTCGTCGTCCTCGGCGATCTCGCGCCAGTCGACGCGGTAGCTTTCAAAGAGCTTGAGGAGCACCGGGACAGACACGCTGCGCTCGTTCTTTTCCAGTAGATTGACATAGGACGTGCTGATGCCGAGGGCGCGGGCCATCTGTGCCTGGGTCTGGCCGTTCTCCACGCGCAGGCGCCGCAACCGGGGTCCGATGAACTTCTTCATAGCATGACAATATTGCGAATTACACAAATTTACAATTCTGGAGTTTGTAAAATTTTGCATTCACAGCAGGACCCGGTTCCTTTTTGAACCCGGCCGGTTTGCAGGCACAAGTTGTACGACTGAACAACGAGGATGAATCATGCGCACCGGTCAGACACAGCTTTTCGTTCCCGGCCCGACCAACATGCCCGAGGCGGTCCGCCAGGCGATGAACGTGCCGATGCAAGACATGCGGGCGCCGGATTTCGGCGGGCTCACGATCGGCATTCTCGATGACCTGAAGAAGATTTTCCGGACCGAGACCGGGCGCGTGATGATGTTCCCTGGGTCGGGAAGCGGTGCGTGGGAAGCCGCGATCACCAACACGCTCAACCCCGGCGACAAGGTGCTGATGGCGCGTCATGGCCAGTTTTCAGCGCTTTGGGTCGAGATGGCCGAGCGTCTGGGGCTCGATGTCGAGGTGATCGACGTGACCTGGGGTGCGGGTTGCCCGGCGCAGAAGTTTTCCCGCCGCCTGGGCGCAGACACGAAGGACGAGATCAAGGCCGTCTTCGTCACCCATAATGAGACCGCGACCGGTGTTACGTCCGATGTCGCCGCGATCCGCCGGGCGCTGGATGAAAGCTTCCACGATGCGCTGCTCTTCGTCGATGCGGTCTCGTCCCTGGCGTCGATCGAATTCCGGATGGATGACTGGGGCGTCGATCTGGCCGTGACAGGCAGCCAGAAGGGTCTGATGCTGCCCGCCGGCCTGGGCATTCTGGCGGTCAGCGACAAGGCCATGACCGCGTCCGAGACCGCAACCATGCGGCGCGCCTATTTCGAGTTCTCCGACATGCTGCGGATGAACGAAACGGGATACTTCCCCTACACCCCGCCGACTCAGCTGTTGCACGGGATGCGCAAATCCCTCGACCGGATCCTGTTCGAAGAAGGTCTGGACAACGTGATCGCACGGCATCACCGGCTTGCCGAAGGCGTGCGCCGTGGGGTTGCGGCCTGGGGTCTGGATCTGGTCGCCGAAAGCCACAGAGTGCATTCGGACACGGTGACGGCCATTCGCGTGCCCGAAGGTGTGGATGCGCGCGACGTGATCCGCATCGCTTACGAGGAGTTCAACACCTCCTTCGGCTCAGGGCTTGGTGAGCTCAACGGCAAGGTGTTCCGCATCGGCCATCTGGGCGACATGAACGAAGCGATGTGCCTTACCGCCCTGTCGGTCGCCGAGATGGCGCTGGCAAAGGCCGGGGCACAGATGCGCTTCGGGTCGGGCGTCGGTGCGGCGCAAAACTGGTACGCACGCGTCGAGGTTTCGGAGACCTCCAGCGAGGCCCCGCAGCCCGCGCGGCTGACCATCGCCGCGGAGTGACCGCGCACTGTTACTGACAGCGACCCACGGGCATGCCGTGGGTCAAACGAGGCAAAACCAATGTCCCATACACTTCACCCGCTGCGAAAGCAGCGGCTCCAACGTTCTGAGCTCGCGGTGCCGGCGTCTAATCCGACGATGATCGACAAGGCCGCCGAAGGTGCTGCGGATTTCGTCTTTCTCGACCTGGAGGACGCCGTGGCGCCGCCGGAAAAGGAGCAGGCCCGCAAAAATGCCGTTCAAGCGCTGAACGACATCGACTGGGCCGGCAAGGGCAAGACGGTTTCGGTGCGCATCAACGGGCTCGACACCCACTACATGTACCGCGACGTTGTCGACGTGATGGAGCAGGCGGGGGACCGCGTGCACACGCTGCTGGTGCCCAAGGTCGGCGTCCCGGCGGACCTATACATGGTCGAGGCGATGGTCAATCAGATCGAGCAGGGCACCGGTCTGGAAACCCGTGTCGGCATCGAAGCATTGATCGAGACCGCGCTCGGTATGGCCAATGTCGAAGCCATCGCCCAGTTCGGCGGTCGGCTGGAGGCGCTGCATTTCGGTGTCGCCGACTATGCCGCGTCGATGCGGGCGCGCACAGTGAATATCGGCGGGCTCAACCCGGACTATCCCGGCGATCAGTGGCATGCCTCGATCACGCGGATGGTCATCGCCTGCCGAGCCTACGGTCTGCGGGCCATCGACGGACCATTCGGCGATTTCTCCGACCCTGAAGGCTACAAGGCCGGGGCCAAACGCGCCGCGGCGCTGGGCTGCGAAGGCAAATGGGCGATCCACCCCAGCCAGGTGGCATTGGCCAACGAGGTCTTCAGCCCGCCGGAGACCGAGGTCAGCAAGGCCGAACGCATCATCGACGAGCTGAAGAAAGCCGAGGCCGCCGGTCTGGGTGCGGCAGCTCTCGACGGCAAGATGATCGACGCCGCGTCCGAGAAAATGGCGCGCAACGTGATCGAGGTGGCCCAAGCGATCGCCGCCAAAGTCTGAACACGTCTGGGAGGACACCATGGACATTCATGAATACCAGGCCAAAGAAATCCTCGCCTCCTTCGGTGTGCCGGTGCCGCGCGGCGGGCTGGCCTACAGCCCCGAGCAGGCAGGCTACCGTGCCCGCGAACTGGGCGGCAACGCCTGGGTCGTAAAGGCCCAGATCCACTCGGGCGGGCGTGGCGAAGCCGGCGGGGTAAAACTCTGCCGCACCGACGAAGAGGTGCGCGACTACGCCGCCACGCTCTTTGGCCACAAGCTCGTCACCAAGCAGACCGACGCCAATGGCAAGGATGTCTACCGCGTCTGGGTCGAAACCGCCTCCGACATTCAGCAGGAGCTGTATCTCGGCTTCGTGCTCGACCGGAAATCCGAGCGCATCATGATCGTGGCCTCCGCCCATGGCGGGATGGAGATCGAGGATCTGGCCGACGAGGATCCCGACAGCCTGCGCCGCATGGTCATCGATCCAGCCGTGGGTCTGGCGGAGTATCAGGCGCGCGAACTGGCCTTTTCGCTTGGTCTCAAAGACGGCCAGATCGCCCAGATGGTCAATGTGCTGGGCGCCTGCTACCGCGCCTACCGCGACCTCGACGCGATGATGGTCGAAATCAACCCGCTCGTCATCACCGGTACCGGCGATCTGGTGGCGCTCGATGCCAAGATGAGCTTCGACACCAACGCGCTCTACCGCAGACCCAATGTCGCCGCCCTGCGCGACCCGTCCCAGGAAGACCCGCGTGAGGCGACCGCCGCGGACAATGGTCTGGCCTATGTCGGGCTCGATGGCGACATCGGCTGCATCATCAACGGCGCCGGGCTCGCCATGGCGACGATGGACATGATCAAGCTCGCCGGCGGGGAGCCTGCGAATTTCCTCGATATCGGCGGCGGCGCGAGCCCAGACCGGGTCTGCACGGCATTCCGCACGGTCCTTTCGGACAGCAATGTCAGCGTGATCCTCGTGAACATCTTCGCTGGGATCAACCGCTGCGACTGGATCGCCAAGGGCGTGATCCAGGCCTATCGCGAGGTTGGCCTGACCCTGCCTGTTGTCGTCCGGCTGGCCGGCACGAATGTCGAGGAAGGCCGGCAGATCCTGCGCGACTCTGGCCTGCCCATCACCGCGACGGACACGCTGGCCGAGGCGGCCGAGGCCGCCGTTTCCGCGCGCGACGCAACACCTGCAGCGGCCTGAGGAGGATCGGACCATGGCGATTTTGATCGACGGAACCACCAAGGTCGTGGTGCAGGGCATGTCCGGCCGGATCGGGCAGTTCCACGCTCAGGAAATGATCGAGGCCGGCACCAAGGTCGTGGCAGGTGTGACGCCGGGCAAGGGCGGCACGAGCGTGCTGAACCGTCCCATCTTCAACACCGTGCGCGAGGCCGTGGACGCGACCGGGGCGGAGGCGAGCCTGCTCTTCGTTCCGCCGCCCTTTGCCGCAGACGCGATGATGGAAGCGGCCGATGCGGGCATCAAGACCGCGGTCTGCGTGACCGACGGCATTCCCGCGCAAGACATGATGCGCGTCAAACGCTTCCTGCGGCGATATCCCAGGGACCGGAAGATGCGTCTGATCGGGCCGAACTGCGCGGGCATCATCTCGCCCGGCAAGGGCTTCATGGGAATCATGCCGCCGCATATCTACACGCCGGGCCGGGTGGGCATCATCGGGCGCTCAGGGACGCTGGGCTATGAGGCCGCGAGCCAGATGTCCGAGCTCGGTATCGGCGTGTCTACGTCCGTGGGCATCGGCGGAGATCCCATCAACGGATCGAGCTTCCGCGACATCCTGGAGCTGTTCGAGGCCGACCCCGAGACCGACGCGATCATGATGATCGGCGAGATCGGCGGCCCGCAGGAGGCCGAGGCCGCGGCCTATGTGCGCGACCATGTCAGCAAGCCGGTCGTGGCCTATATCGCAGGTCTCTCAGCACCCAAGGGCCGCAAGATGGGCCATGCCGGCGCCATCATCTCGGCCTTCGGCGAGAGCGCGCAGGAAAAGGTCGAACTGCTCAGCGCGGTGGGCATCACTGTGGCCCCGAACCCGTCTTCGATGGGGGCGACCATGGCCCAGGTCATTGGCGGCAAGAAAGCCGCTTGAAGCTGCCCGCAGCCCGACGCATCTGAAAAAAACCATGCGGCTCCGTCACCAAGGTGGCGGAGCCGTTCCCGCTTTGATCCTGTTCGGCAAGATCGCCGATGCTCTAGCGGCTGTTGCGCCCCGCAGGCCGGCTCCGAGCGGATAGGTGCCCAATGCTGCAGTTCGGATCAAAGCTCGTCGCGAGATAGTCGGAATGCTTCTTTCAGGACTTTGGCCCCAACTGCTCCCCAACAAGCACCCAACGGTCGGCCTCACGAACCAAAACCGCCATACCCCGACCCGAACCGGAAGCTTTACGGCCCTCAATCAGACCGGTCCAATGGAACTCGAACATATATGCGGCGCTATCCGATGCTTCCAACAGCCAGTGAATGTTCTTTACCCGATACTCTTCATTCTCAATGGTGCTGAAGTTGCGCTCGTACGCGATCCGGATTTCTTCTTTTCCTGCGTGCGATGAGCCGTTGGAAAAGACCACTCTGGCCTTGTCGCTGATAAGTGGCTCAACCAAGGTCCAATCCTGGGTTCCAAGGGCGGCTTCATACTTCTTGATGAAGTCTCTTGCAGACATTGCGGTATCCTCTGATTGGAAGGCTGAGACCCACGATACTGTGACGAGAATCGCGGCAAGAAAACCATGTTGGATCCGGTCACGTGCAAATGCTCAAAACCAGCTTCATCGCGCATGCCCAAACCTGATCCGAGGCAGCGCGAACCCATTTCCAGTAGAGCTCGCGTCACCAGACTGAGCGGGCGTCCATCCTGGCATCAGATGTGCGTGCAGAGTCTGGCGACCGGGCCTGTCTCGGCAACGGCCTCGCCGCGTTTCTGGCTTCGGAAGATACCCATTGCATCGAATCCGTGTATGTCTTGCTGCGATGTCATCGAAAGACCAAGCTCCCGGGTCGCGCAGCCCCATCACCCTGCGGTCGCTTGAGGCGCTGGCGGCAGTACACCGCTTCGGCTCCATTCAGGAGGCCGCGCAACGGCAGGGGCTCGCGCCCTCGACCCTGTCCCATCACATCGCGCGGCTGGAGGATGCGGTCTCCGAACGGCTGGTCGACCATGACCGCCGCCCGGTGCGCTTGACACCCGCGGGCCGTGTGCTGGCCAACCATGCCGAAAGCGTCCTGGCCCAGATGCGCGAGGCTGTCACCGACGTGCGCGCCGCCGGGGCAGGGGTGCTTCAGGATCTGCGTTTCGGGGCGATCGAGGATCTGGAGGACGCGGTCGTGCCACGCTTTCTCGATTGGATCCTGGCGCGCAAAACCTCGCGCGCGCTGAGCTATGTCACCGGCTCCTCCCACGATCTGCTCAAGCAGCTCAGTGAACACCGGATCGACCTTGCTGTCGCCAATCGGGACGTGTCCTTCGACCACGGCCTGACCGAATGGCCGCTGCTGCACGATCCGTTCGTTTTAATGACACCGGCGGACTGGGATGGCGATGCGCGCGCGCTCTTTGACGGCGCGGGCCCGGCCTTCCTGAGTTTCGGCAGCGACCAGATCATCCAGCGCCAGATCGAGGCCCATCTGCGGCGCCACCAGATTGTGATGCCGCCACGCATTTCCATCGACAGCAATCAGGTGATGATGGGGCTCGTCGACCGGGGTGCGGGATGGGCGATCTCGACGCCGCTCTCGTGGCTCCGCGGGCGCCAGAGCTATCCCGGCATTGCGCTGCACCCGTTTCCCTATCGGGCCTTCCGGCGGACGATCTCGCTCTTTTCCGGCTACGACCCGGACCGGATGGGCACAGCACGACTGGTGGCGCAGCTGCGCGGGCTGATCACCGAGCATGTAATGGCCCCGATCCTGGCCGACTATCCCTGGCTGGAGGATGAGTTCAGCCTCACGCCGGCGGGTCCAGAATCCTGAACCTTGCCCGGATCTCGGCCTCGGCCTCCTCACTCAGATAGGCGGGGTGGTGCGTCGCCAGGATCTCCTGGGCGCGGTCACGGGCGCGGGACCAGGCATCGCGGCTGCCGGCCTCGGCCCAGCTGTAGGGCTCCATGCGGTCAGCAAGCTTCGGATAGACGTAATCCCGTTCCATCGCGCGGTAGGTGTGGGGCGTGCCCAGGAAATGGCCCTCGCCCAAGACAGCTTCCAGAATCGCGTCATAGCCCAGCGTGTCCTCATCCACCTCCACCCCGCGCAGGATGCGGTAGCTGTTGGCGTGCATCTCGTCGTCAAGCACGAAGCCTTCGAAGGACACGCCCAGGAGCGATGCGGTCATGCCCGCGCTCTCATAGATCAGGTTCCCGCCGGCAAGTGCTGCAGCGAGCGAGGTCAGCCCCTTTTCCATGCCGTACTGGGCGTCGATGGCCTTGGCGTCGGTCATCGAGGCCGCGACCCCGGAACAGAGACCCAGCCAGTTCGACAGTTGCGCGGCCGCGGCGTTTAAAAGCGCAATCTCCCCGCCGCCTCCGGAGAAGGCGCCGGTGCGCAGATCGATCACGAAGGGCCAGTTGGAAAAGACCATCGGATGGCCGGGACGGATCGCATGGACTGCCACGAGGCTCGCCAGCGTTTCGGCCAGCGACTGCGCCAGAAAGCCCGCCATCGTCGCGGGCGCCGTCGCGCCGGACTGCGCCGCCGTGATGCAGTTGATCGGCATGTTGTGTTCGATGCAGGCATAGATCACGTCCACCGCATCCTCGCCGTAGCGCAGGGGCGAGATCACCGGGCTGATATGGGCCGTGCAGAACGGGCGCGCGGCGAACTGGCCGGGTCCGCCCGCGGCAATGTCGAACATCTCGACCGCCGGCGGGATCGAGGAAGCGAGCGTGAAGGAGGTTGCAACCGGCTTTGTCGTGTTCCGGATCAGCGCATAAGCGGTGTTGAGGTCGAGATCGAGAATATCCGGGACATCCGTGGCCACGCAGCAGCGCGTGAACCAGCTGATATTGGTCAGGACATCCTGCAGACGTGTGAAATCATGCAAATCGGCCAGGGTCGACGGACGGTAGGCGCTGGTCTCCATATCGAGGGTCTGGACCGCGGCACCGCCGGTTCCGAAATAGACCGCATCACCGCCCACCTCGATGGAGCGCGCGGGATCGCGTCCATGGAGCATGAAACGCTTCGGCGTGGCCTCGATGGCCTCTTCGACCAACGCTCGCGGGATCGAGATGCGCCCGGGCCGGCCCTGGGCGGCACCGGCGCGGATCAGATCGCGGGCCAGATCCGTTGGGACCTCGCCCATGCCCGGATCCTCCAGCAGTCGCAGGGCCGCACCATAGATCGCCGCGAGGTCGCTCTCTGACAAGGGGCGGTACTGCCCTCCGGTCTGTCCGGGCGGCGCCGGGTTGATGACGGGTGGCGCCGCGCGGGCTGCCATGCGCTTTTGTCGTCCCGTGCGTCGCTTGGTGCCCGCTGCCATCCGCGCTTTCCCCTGGCCAGTCGCGAAATCTTCCGCTCGTTTCTGCGCAGCGCGCAATCCTGACGTCTCAGCGACGAAAAGAACGATATTAACATTCGAATACATCGAAATTCGGATTGGCACGTTGCACCGACCCCTCGGTTCGGGCCGCATAGGGCGATCACGAGAGGCGAGACGATGAAATCACAGACCAGAGTTGTGGTGATCGGCGGCGGGATTGCGGGCTGTTCGACGCTCTATCATCTCACACGCGAGGGCTGGACCGATGTCGTGCTGGTGGAACGCGATGAGCTGACCTCGGGCACGACCTGGCATTCCGCCGCGCAGGTGACAAATTTCGGCATGACCCAGACGATGGTAGGGCTCAAAAGCCATTCCATCGCGCTCTATCGCGAGCTTGCCGACGATCCCGACTATCCGATCAACTACCATTACGGCGATGGCGGCATCCGGCTGGCCAATACCGAGGCGCAGATGGACGGCTACCGCCATTTCGCCTCCATGGCCCGTGGGATGGGCGTGGAGTTCGAGGTCATAGACGCCGCCGAATGCGCCCGCCGCCATCCGCTCATTTCCACCGAAAACCTGATCGGTGGTCTCTGGGATGGCTCGGACGGTGATATCGACCCTGCGCAGCTTTGCCAGGCGCTGGCCCGTCGCGCGCGCAAGGCCGGCGCCGAGGTCTACCGCCACACGCCGGTCACCGGTCTGACCCAGCATCCCGATCACAGCTGGACGGTGCACACCGAAAAGGGCGATATCGCGGCGGAGATTGTCGTCAATGCCTGCGGCTACCGGGTGAACGAGGTCGGCGCGATGATGGGTGTGCACCATCCCGTCACCTCGATGGAGCACCAGTATTTCCTGACCGAGCCGATCGCCCAGATCGCCGAAGCCGGCCATCGGATGCCGCTCCTGCGCTGCCCGATCAGCGACTATTACTGCCGCCAGGAAAAGCAGGGCCTGCTCGTGGGTTTCTACGAACAGGATTGCCGGACCTGGGGCATGGACGGGGTCGACCCGCATTTCACCAATGCGCTCTGCCCCAACGATCTCGACCGCGTCACGGATGTGCTCGAAGGCGCCATCGAACGCATGCCCGTGCTCGCAGAGACCGGCATTCACACCATCGTCAACGGGCCGATCACCTATACGATCGACGGCGCGCCGCTGGTGGGGCCGATCCCCGGCAAGCGCAACGCCTACTGCATCATCGGGCTCCGCGCGGGGCTGGGCGAGGGCGGCGGCCACGGCTGGCTCCTGGCCCAGCAGATAGTCCATGGCGAGGCCTGCTACGACACCTGGGGGCTCGACCCGCGCCGCTTTACCGGCCACGGGACCACCGAGCTTTGTGCGTTGAAAGCCGTCGAAGACTACCAGAACGAGTTCCGCTTCGAGTTCCCCCATGAACACCGCCCCGCGGGACGGCCCATCAAGACCACGCCGCTCACGCCGGTGCTGGAAGGCGAGGGCGCCCATTTCACCGTGGTGAATGGCTGGGAGCGCGCGGACTACTACGCGCCGGAGGGGTTCGAGGAAGATCTTGGGTTCCGCTTTGCCAATGCCGAGCCGCTCATCGCCGCAGAGGTACAGGCCGTGCAGACCGCAGTCGGGTTGGCGGAAGTGAACGGATTCAACCGGATCGAGATAACCGGGGCGGGCCGCCACGCTTTCCTTGACCGTCTCACCTGCGGCCGCGTGCCGCGAAAGCCGGGCAAGGTGGGGCTGAGCTATCTTTTGAACGACCAGGGCATGGTCAAGGCCGAGGCGACGCTGGCCAATATCCCCGCCACCCCGCTGGGCCCCGAGCGGCTCTGGTTCGGCTCGGCGGCGGCGGCCGAATGGCACGATCTCGACTGGCTCACGCAGCACCTGGATCCGGGCGAGTATGTCGCGCTCCGCCCGCTCACGAACGACTGGACGATCCTTGTGCTGGCCGGCCCCAAGGCGCGCGATGTCCTGTCCGCGGTTAGCCGCGGCGACTGGAGCGCAGAGGCGTTTCCCTGGCTATCGGTGCGCGAAGCCTTCGTCGGCATCGCGCGCGCCGTCGTCATGTCGGTCAGCTATTCGGGTGAACTGGCCTATGAAATCCATGTGCCGAACGCGCAGCTCTACTCCGTCTACCGCGCGCTTCGGGCTGCGGGCGATCCGCTGGGCCTGCGGCTTTTCGGGGGGCGCGCGGTGGACTCCATGCGGCTCGAAAAGGGCTACCTGCACTGGAAGGCTGACCTGCTGACCGAGTTCGATCCGTTCGAGACCGGACTCGACCGGTTCGTGAAGCTGGACAAGCCGGGCTTCATCGGCCGGGACGCCTTGATCAAGCGCCACAATGAAGGCCCACGGCGCAAGCTCGTCACGCTGCGGCTCGACAGTGATCTCGCGCCTGCGCATCCCGGCGCGAGCGTGATGCGTGAGGATGCGGTGATCGGCACCGTAACCTCGGGCGCGCAGGGCCACCGGACGGGCCTCAACCTCGCGATGGCCTTCCTGCAGCCAGAAGCCAGCATGCCGGGAGCCGCCTGCGAGATCGATGTGATCGGCCATCGCGTCCCGGCCGAGGTGATCCCGACCGGTCCTTACGACCCGGAAAATGCCCGCGTGAGGGCCTAGCGCTCCAGCGCGACCGGCCGGTTTTCCGCCAGGGACAGGGCTGCGGCGTCGGCCAAAAGCTGCGCGCGCAACCCGTCCTGCGCGTCCGGCTTTGGCCGCGCGCCATGGACCAGCGCATCGACGAAATGCGCCATCTCCTGTGCATAGGCGGCCTCATAGCGCTCCAGAAAGAAATGCATGCTGGGTGCCCGGGTGAACCCCTCAGGGCCCGCTTGCTCGACGAGGTTCTCGGCCACATTCGCTGCCGAAAGCATGCCCGTCGCCCCGTGCACCTCGATCCGCTGGTCATAGCCGTAGCTGGCCCGGCGCGAATTTGAGATCTGGCAGATCCGGCCTGATGCGGTCCGCAGCGTCACGGCCGCCGTGTCGATATCGCCGGCCTCCCCAATGGCCGGGTCGACCAGGCAGGCGCCGGTGGCAAAGATCTCCACCGGCTCCTCGTCCAGCAGAAAGCGCGCCATGTCGAGATCGTGGATCGTCATGTCACGAAAGAGCCCGCCGGAGGTCCGGATATAGCCGATGGGCGGCGGGGCAGGGTCCCGCGAGGTGATCATCACCAGTTCGATTTCACCGATCGCCCCCGCACGCAGCCGGCGTTCCAGCGTTGCGAAATGCGGATCGAACCGGCGGTTGAAGGCGGTCATGAAGGGCACGTCGGCGGCCTCCACCGCCTCGATACAAGCACGCACCCGGTCGCTCGACAGATCAATGGGCTTTTCGCAGAAGATCCCCTTGCCGGCGGCGGCCGCAGCATGGATCTGATCGAAATGCGCCGTCGTCGGCGTGCCGATGATGACCGCATCCACGTCATCCGCGCCGATCACCGCCTCTGCGCTGCGGGCCTGTGCGCCGAACTGGCTGGCCAGCCGGTCCGCCGCCTCGGGCATCGCGTCCGCCACGGCGGTCAGCCGCGCGCCCGGCAACCGCGAAAGGCTCCGCGAATGGACCTCTCCAATCCGGCCACAGCCCAGCAGGCCGATCCGGATCATGCCGCGGCCTCCCGGTCGGGTCCGAAGGCGCGGAGCACACCGCGGGCCGCGGCCTCGATGGGCGGTTCGACCTCGCTCAGGATCTGCACGCGGTCGAACCTGTCGGGGTCGGCACTCACCGCGGTGCGCAGGGCCGTCCCGAACGCCATCCGAAGCTCCGTGCCGATGTTGAACTTGCAGACCGCCGAGGAATGCGCCAGCGCCGCGCGCTGGGCCACCGGCACGCCGGAGCCACCGTGGATCACCAGCGGGATCTCGGTCACCGCCTCGATGGCCCGTAGGCGCGCCTCATCCAGCCCGCCCTCGCGGTTCCGCTGCAGATGGACGTTGCCCACCGACACGGCCATCGCATCCACGCCACTGTCCCGCGCGAAGATCGCAGCCTCCTCCGGGTCCGTCCCCTTGGACTCCTCGCCCGCGTCGTAGCCCACGAACCCGATCTCGCCCTCGCACGAGATGCCCGCCCCATGGGCCATCTCGGCGATTGCTGCGGTCTCGTCGATATTCTGCGCCAGGGGCTTGCGGGAGCCGTCGAACATGAGCGAGGTGAACCCCGCATCGAGCGCCGCGCGGCACTCCTCCATCGTATAACCATGGTCGAGATGCGCCACGACGGGAACCGAGACGCTCTCGGCCAGCGACTGGAACATCGCCCCCAGCACTGGAAGCGGCGTGTGCGCCCTGCAGGACGGCCCCGCCTGCAGGATCACCGGCAGCCCCTCGGCCTCGGCGGCACGGACATAGGCGCGCATATCCTCCCAGCCGAGACATACGAGCCCGCCCACGGCATAGCCGTCCCGATAGGCGGGCTGCAGCACCTCTGCCAGGGTGGCAAGGGTCATTTGAACTTGGCCACCATGTCGAGGATGCCGGGGATCGTGTGCAGCTGTTCGGCATGGGTCGGCTCGAAATACTGCACCAGCGATCGCTGCGAGAGCCCGCCGAGGATCGTAAAATAATACATCTCGTAGCCCGGCATCACGACGCAGGGGTGATAGCCCTTGTCGATGCAGATGGTGGAGCCGTCGACGATATGGTGCGCCTCGCCGGGGCCCGCCTCGTCCTTCTGAAGGATCTGCACGCCCGAGCCGTAATTGGGCCTGAAGCGGAAATTGTAGGTCTCGTCATGGCGCGTCTCGTCCGGCAGACGGTCGGTGTCATGCTTGTGGCTGGGAAAGCCGGACCAGCCGCCCTGACCGACGGTATAGAGCTCGCTGACAAGCAGTCGCCCCACCTTGTCCTTCTGTTTCTGGCCGAGGATATGCTTGATCTTGCGGTGCGTCTTCGTGTCGTCAGAGCCGTATTGCACCAGATCCAGCTCATCGGCGCGGACGGCGAAGGGTTCCAGAACCTTGTCGTATTTCGCACCGGCCACGAAGACCTCTGCTGCCTCCGACCGGCAGGTGATCTCGGCCGCCTCGCCGGTGGGCACATAGACGCCCTCGGGCTCCCCGTCCCAGACGTCGGTCCCGCGCCCGCCCACATCCTTGGCCGAGAAGCTGCCGATCCGCACATCCACGGTGCCCGTCGCGGGCACGATGCAGGTCTCGTAGCCCGGCACGGCGTAGCTGTAGGTCTCGCCCGCGGTCAGCTTGACGATGTTGAAATAATTCAGTGGTACCGTGTCGTCGTTGGCGGCGACGATGGGGTCGTTGCGGTTGTCAAAGGGCGGGATGTGCATCTGCGGCCTCATCGGTTGGCTGGGTCGGGCCCGGATGGGACGCAAGAAACGCCTCCAACCGCGCGGGGTCTGGCATGGATGGCGCGCAAAGCGGGCCGGAAACGGTGATCGCCGCACAGGCCGAGCCGCGCAGGAGCGCATCCTCCAGCGCGTGTCCGGCGGCGAGCGAGGCGAGCAGGCCGGCCATGAAGCTGTCGCCGGCGCCCGTGGGCTTCAGGGCGGTGACCGGGTAGATCCCGGTCCGGGTCTCGCGCCCCTCGTGCAGTGTGATCGCCCCTTCGGGTCCCATCTTGTAGATCACCAGCCGCCCTTCGCCTGCGAGCGCGCGGGCGCTCGTCAGCCCCTTGTCGGGATGACCGGCGAGCACGCCGAACTCCTCGTCATTGGCCACGATCATGTCGCTGGCCTCGGCAGCCTTGCTCAGGACCCGCGCGGCGATCTCGGGCGAGGGCCAGGAATAGGGGCGGTAGTCGACATCGAAGATCACCGGCAGACCGGCAGCGCGCGCGAGTTCGATGGCGCGAAAGGCCGCACTGCGTGACGGCTCCGCGGCGAACACCGTGCCTGCGGTCAGCAGCGCGCTCCAGGCGCCGTAGTCGACCGCTTCGACATGGGGCAGATCCATCGCGAAATCCGCGGCGTGGTTGCGGTAGATGACCGTCTGGTGATCCTCCAGCCGGCTTTCATAGACGGCCAGCGAGGTGCGCCGTTCGCCCCCCACGCTCGCGACATGGGTTGCATCCACGCCGTAGCGGCCAAGCCCCGCGACGCAAAACTGGCCCACCGCGTCGTCGGACACGCAGGTGACAAGCGCAGACGCCGCACCGAGCTTCACCAGCCCCGCCGCCGTATTGGCCGCCGAGCCGCCGATATCGACCTGCATGGTCGTCGCATCCACCGTCGCCGTGCCGGCGGGGGTGGGCGACAGATCCATGCCGACGCGCCCCACGATCAGGAACCGGCCAGCACGGATACCCTCCATCAGCGTGCTCATGCCCGGCCCTCCGTGTTGCCCGCGGCGGCAGCATCCAGCACTTCGGGGTAGGGATAGTTCAGCCCCAGGAGCTGGCGCAGATCGGGCGACGCATTGGCCACCAGATCGGGCGGGAGGGCGGCGGGCATGTCCTCCATCGGTTTCACCCATTTCGGCAGATACTGGGTCAGCACGGCGTTGCGGTCATGGTTCGACCGGTTTGGCATCGCGCAATGCCAGACCGCGCCGAAAAACAGCACCGTGTCGCCGGGATCGCCCAGCATTCGCTCACAGCGCTCAAAGAACCCGTCCGCTTCGGTCGGGTAGCGCAGCTCCCGCTGCGATCCCGGCAGGTAGGCGGTCGCGCCGCTTTCCTCGGTGAACGGGTCGAGGATGATCGACACCTGCGCGTTCATCGGAAAGGAGCCGTTCAGCCCCACCGGATGGGTCTCGGGGCTGTGGAAGTCCCAGTAGGGATAATCGACATGGGGCTCCTGTCCCGGGCCGCCGGGCAGGATGCGGTTGGCCGCGATGGACCCCATGATGAATTCCGAGCCAAGGAACCTGCGCAGCACTCGCATCAGCACCGGATGCGCCGCCATCCGGGAAAACACCTCGCCCTTGGCCAGCAGGTTCCAGACCCGCCGCTGCAGGCCGAGCGTGCCGTCTTCGGCTGCCGCGCCCTGGAAATGGGTGACCTTCTCGGTCGCCGCGTCGGACTCCGCCATGATGATCGCGCGGGCCTCGGCGATCTCGTCGGGTGTGAAGAGCCCCGTCAGGCGCACCGCGCCGGCGCCGCGCAGCAGCTCCTCCACGATGACCTCAGGGTCGGCCGTCTCAGTGGCGAAGCTCTGCATCACACCCCCCGACGCTGGCGCTCCCGCGCGCCCTCGATCTCGGCATGGGCGGCGCGGACCTTTTCGTGTTCGGACACTTCGGGCGTGCCGACCTCCCACCAGGTATGGCCTTCCGTCGTCCAGCCCTCATAGGCGTCGACATTCATGACGATCACGCTGGTCTTGTCGCGCGCCTTGGCCCGGGTGAAGGCCTCGCCCAACTCGCCCGGGTTGTCGACCGTCTCCGCATGGGCACCCATCGCCGCGGCATGGGCCGCGAAATCGACACCGAAGGCTTCCGGAACCGTCGGCGTGTCCGCAATGAGGTTGTTGAAGCTCTCGTTGCCGGTGTTGTTCTGCAGCTTGTTGATGACCGCGAACCCGCCATTGTCGAGCACCAGCAGGATCAACTTTTTCCGCGTCAGGACAGACGAATAGATGTCCGAGTTCATCAGCAGGTACGACCCGTCCCCGACGAAGACGATCGTGTCGGCCTCGGGCTCCGCCTCGGACTGGGCGATCCGCGCGCCCCAGCCGCCGGCGATCTCGTAGCCCATGCAGGAAAAGCCGAACTCCACATCCACTGTGCCAATCCCCAGCGTGCGCCAGTTCGCGGTGACCTCCGCCGGCAGCCCGCCTGCCGCGGCCACCACCCTGTCGCGCGGGTCGCAGAGGTCGTTCACCACCCCGATGGCCTGCGCGTAGGAGTTCGGACGGTTCCCGGGCCGGGTGTTCTCGGTCACGTACGCGTCCCATTTGCGCCGCTCGTCCTGGGCAAACGCCACCCAGCTGTCGGGCGCGCTGTAACCCGCCATCGCTGCGTCCATGGCGTTCAGCCCGAGCTTCGCGTCTCCAACCATGGGCAGGGCACGATGCTTGCCCGCATCGTGGCGCGCCGCGTTCAGCGAGATGAACTGTGCGTCCTTGGCAAACGCGGTCCAGGAGCCTGTCGTGAAATCCTGCAGCCGCGAGCCGACCGACAGGATCACATCCGCCGCCTCGGCCACGGCATTGGCGCTGTCCGATCCGGTCACGCCCACGGGGCCGATATTCAGGGGATGGGTCGCGGTCAGGTTGGCCCGGCCCGCGATGGTCTCGATCACCGGGATGTTGTGGCGCTCGGCAAACTCGGTGAGCTCGGAGACGGCGCGGGAATACTGCACCCCGCCGCCTGCGATGATGGCTGGACGTGTCGCGCTCTTCAGCAGGGCTGCCGCGTCGGCGATCTCATCGGAATCGGGCGTCTGCCGCCGGATGCGGTGGGTCCGATCTTCGAAAAGCTCCGCCGGATAATCATAGGCCCAGCCCTGCACATCCTGCGGCAGCGCGATGAAGGCCGGCCCGCAATTGGCCGGATCCAGCATCACCGCAAGCGCCGCTGGCAGCGACTGGATCACCTGCGCGGGGTGCGTGATCCGATCCCAGTAGCGCGATACGGCCTGGAACCCGTCATTCAGTCCCACGGCCGGGTTTCCGAAATGCTCGATCTGCTGCAGCACCGGGTCGGGCAGGCGGGTCAGGAACGTATCCCCGCACAGCATCAGCACCGGCAGCCGGTTGGCATGGGCCAGCGCGGCAGAGGTCATCAGGTTGGCGGTGCCCGGCCCGGCCGACGCCGTGCAGAACATGAACCGCTGGCGCAGATGATACTTGGCATAGGCCGCTGCGGCGAAGCCCATCCCCTGTTCGTTCTGCCCGCGATAGAGCGGCAGGGTCTCGCGGTGATCGTAGAGCGCTTCGCCCAGGCAGGTCACATTGCCATGGCCGAAAATGCCGAACCCGCCGCCGCAGACCCGCGTCCGGACGCCATTGATCTCGATAAACTGGGCATTCAGCCAACGTACGATGGCCTGCGCCGTCGTGAGGCGCACCGTCTGAGCAGACATGACCTGAAGGACCCCCCTGAAATTGTAAGGCGCGCCGACAATTCTCCGTTGCCACGCGCACGGATAGACGATACGCGAATTGCAACCGGTTGCAAATGCTTTTTGGGGAGGGAGCAATGCGCCAGATCGGCATCGGCATTATCGGCGGCGGCTACATGGGCAAGGCCCATGCCGTAGCCATGGCGTCGGTCGGCGCCGCCTTCGACACCGCCCTGCGGCCGCGGCTGGAGATGGTTGCGGCCTCCTCGCCGGAAAGTGCTGCGCGCTATGCCCGGGCCTTCGGGTTCGCGCGGGCTGCAGACACCTGGGAAGCGCTCGTCGCGGACCGGAGTGTGGAGGCGATCGTCATCGCCTCGCCCCAGGAAACCCATCGCGCGATTGCCGAAGCGGCCTTCGTCGAAGGCAAGCCCGTCTTCTGCGAAAAGCCCCTCGGCGCCACGCTCGACGATGCCCGCGCCATGACCCGCGCCGCCGAGGCCAGCGGCCTGCCCAACATGGTCGGCTTCAACTATGTCCGCACCCCCGCGACACAGTTCGCCCGCCAGCTCATCGCCGAGGGTGCCATCGGGCGCATCCTGTGGCTGCGCGGCGAGCATACCGAAGATTTCTACGCCGACCCGGATGCGCCGGCGAGCTGGCGCACGGCGGGCGAGGCCAACGGCACCATGGGCGATCTCGCCCCGCACATGATCAACGCGGCCCTCGCGCTGGGCGGTCCCATCGCCTCGGTGATGGCCGATATCGAAACGGTCTTTCCCGACCGCGGCGGTGTGCCGGTGACCAATGACGACCAGGCCCAGATGATGTGCCGCTTCGCCAGCGGCGCGATGGGGCATCTCTTCTTCAGCCGCGTCGCCCATGGCCGCAAGATGGGCTATGCCTACGAGATTACCGGCTCCAGGGGCGCGATCCGCTTCGATCAGGAGGATCAGAACGCGCTCTGGCTCTACCGTGCCGAGGGGCCGGAAGCGACGCGCGGCTTCGTCAAGATCCTGACCGGGCCCGAGCATCCGGACTACGCCGCCTTCTGCCAGGGGCCGGGTCATGGCACCGGCTACCAGGACCAGATCATCATCGAGGCGCGGGATTTCCTGCAGGCCATCGAGACCGGCAAACCGGTCTGGCCGACCTTTCGCGACGGGCTCGCCGTGGCCGAAATTATCGCCGCGGCCCGCGCGGCCCAGGCCAGCCGGAGCTGGCAGGACGTCACCCACATGGAGGGGCAGACATGAGCATCAAGATCGGCAATGCCCCCTGTTCCTGGGGCGTGGAATTTGCGAACGACCCGCGCAACCCGCCCTGGCGGCAGGTGCTGCGCGAAAACGCCGAGGCCGGCTACACCGGCATCGAACTCGGCCCGGTGGGCTACATGCCCGAGGACCCGGTGGAGCTCTCCGAGGCGCTCGACGAACATGGGCAGGAGCTGATCGGCGGCGTGGTCTTCCGCGCCTTTCACCATCCGGCCCAGTGGGACGATGTGCTCGACGGGTCCGTCCGGACCTGCAAGGCGCTTTCCGCCCACGGCGCGGAGCATCTGGTGCTCATCGATTCGATCTCGCCGCGCCGCGCCCCGACCGCCGGACGGTTTGAGGCGGCCGAGCAGATGGATGCCGCGGAGTGGGCCGCCTACCGCGACCGCATCGAGACCATCGCCAAGATCGGCACCCAGGATTATGGACTGACCGTCGGCATCCACGCCCATGCCGGCGGCTTTCTCGATTTCGAGCCGGAGCTTGACCGGCTCCTGGACGAGGTCGACGAGAGCCTGCTCAAGATCTCCTTCGACACCGGGCATCATTCCTATGCCGGGTTCGATCCGGTGGGCTTCATGAAACGCAGTGTCGATCGCATCAACTACATGCATTTCAAGGACATAGACCCGGCTGTTAAGGCAAATGTGATCGCCAAGGGCACCGGCTTCTACGAGGCGTGCGGGCAGGGGATCTTCTGCAATCTCGGGCTGGGAGACGTCGATTTCCCGCAGGTCCGCCAGATCCTGCTCGATGCGGGGTTCGACGGCTGGTGCACGGTGGAACAGGATTGCGACCCGACCCTGGCCCACACCGATCCGCTGGGCGATGCCAAGGCAAACCGCGCCTATCTGGCGTCGATCGGGTTCTGAAGGAGAGCGACATGGCACAATTGTCCTGGGGTATGGTCGGGGGCGGTGAAGGCTCCCAGATCGGACCGGCTCACCGGCTCGGCGCGCGCGCGGACGGGCATTTCGCATTCGCCGCCGCCGCCCTCGACGCGAACCCCGAAAAGGGGCGCGCCTATGCGCAGACCCTCGGCGTCGCGCTCGACCGCGCCTATGGCGACTGGCGCGAGATGCTGGCCGGCGAACGCGCCCGCGAGGACCGGATCGATCTGGTGACCGTGGCCACGCCCAACGCCACCCATTTCGAGATCACCAAGGCCTTTCTGGAGGCCGGGTTCAACGTGCTCTGCGAAAAGCCGATGACCATGACCGTGGAGGAGGGAGAAGACATCGTGCGCATCGCCGAGGCCTCGGGCCGGATCTGCGCGGTCAATTACTGCTACTCGGCCTATCCGATGGTGCGCCACATGCGGGCGCTCATCGCGGCGGGCGAGATCGGCAAGGTCCGCCTCGTCGTGGCAAGCTTTTCCCACGGCCACCATGCCGACGCGGCCCAGGCGGACAATCCGCGGGTGCGCTGGCGCTACGACCCGGCGATGGCGGGCGTCTCGGGCCAGATGGCCGATTGCGGCATCCACGCGCTGCACCTGGCGAGCTTCGTCACCGGCGACGAGGTCGAAACGCTCTCGGCCGATTTTGCCTCGCTTGTACCGGGCCGCGAGCTCGAAGACGACGCGATGGTCAATTTCCGGATGCTGGGCGGCACCGTGGGCCGGCTCTGGACTTCCACGGTGGCGATCGGGCGCCAGCACGGGCTCGACATCCAGGTCTTCGGCGAAACCGGCGGCATGCGCTGGGCCCAGGAGCAGCCCAACCAAGTCTACTATCAGCGCCTGGGTGGGCGCACCGAGATCATCGAAAAGGGCGAAGAGGGCCTGACCCCCGACGCCACACGCCTCAGCCGCGTGGTCATCGGCTCGCCCGAAGGTTTCCCGCTGGCGGTTGCCAACATCTATGTCGATCTCGCCGAAGCCATCGGTGCGGCCAAGGCCGGCCGGGCCCCGGATCCCGCAGCCCTTCATTATCCCAAGGCCGCCGACGGGCTGCGCTCCATGGCGGCGGTCTATGCGGCGGTGGACTCGGCCAAGTCGGGCGGCGCCTGGGTCGACGCGCGCCCGCCGATGTTCCGCTAGGCACCAATCCGGAATCGGACAGGAGCCTTGCCCTCTTACCAGTGCTGGCGGGCTGGCACGCCGCGGGCGTTGCGATGTGCAAACAGTCCTTCTAGCCTTTTCGTAGGCGCGGGGTGGGAGGACGGACATGGAAGACGAGGGAAAATACAAGGTCGAAGGCAGCTATTACGAGGCCTGCAATTGCGAGGCGATCTGCCCCTGCCGACGTCAGAATGGCGTGTCCGGCGGAGATTCGACCTACGGGAATTGCGACTTCATCCTGTCCTGGGCCATCGAAAAGGGCCATGTCGGCGGTGACGATCTCTCCGGACGTTCGGTATGCATGGCGGGCACCTACCAGGACGACGAACAAGGCCGTCCCTGGAGCATATATCTCTACATCGACGAGCAGGCCAGCGACGCCCAGGTTGCGGCATTGAGCGAAATCTATCAGGGAAAAATGGGTGGCAACATCCTGTTCACAAGTAATATTTCGAAGGTTCTGGGGGTCAGGCGGGCCAGAATTCAACTCGACCACCGCGCCGGCCACGAGGTGATCAGGATCGACGACATCGGCGCGGTGCGCGTCGACAGTGTCGTTGATTTCGACGGGACCGTGTCCTGCGGTATCCCCGGGCACGACCATCCCGGCACGGAGTCGGTCTCGAGCCTGTCCCTCAAGGAGGGGCAGTTTCAGTGGAACTATGAAGAGCGCTGCGGCTTCTCGACAGACTTTTCCTATTCCGGATGACCGGTCGGCCGTCCCCGTCCGGTGTTCGGGTGGCGGTTGCGATGCTGGTGCTGTTGTCGGCCGTCTTCTGGGTGCCGCTTGTCTGGTCGATTCGGAACATGGACCAGCCGCTGGTCCAGCTGATGATGCCGATGACCGCGGCATGGTCCGTAGGAGAGGCCGCCGCCGTCTGGACCATGTGGGCGGTGATGATGGGGGCCATGATGCTGCCCTCGGCGATCCCGATGGTTCTGGCCCATCGCAGGATCGCCGGCCAGAAGGGGCTGCGAGGCGACAGTGTCCTCTTCGTCGGCGGCTATTTGGCGGTCTGGAGCGTCTTCAGTATTGCCGCAACGGGGCTGCAATGGGCGCTGCAGGGATCTGGCCACCTAACGCGTATGCTTGCCATCGACACGACCTGGATCGCCGGGATAATCCTGTTTCTGGCCGGGGCCAGTCAATGGACGCCGCTCAAGCATGTCTGCCTCAACACCTGCCGTACCCCCATCGGTTTTTTCGCAACAGAGTGGCGCGACGGACCATATGGTGCCTTTTGCATGGGGCTGCATCACGGTGCCTTTTGTGTCGGATGCTGTTGGGCGCTCATGGCGCTTCTCTTTGTCTTCGGCGTCATGAACCTGCTGGCAATCGGCGTGCTCGCCTGCCTGGTGGCTGCGGAAAAGCTTTTGCCCCGAGGAGAAACCATCGCGCATATCGGGGGGATCGTGCTGATGATATGGGGAGCATGGTTGATCCTGGAGTAGCCCCGGAACGCGGAGCAACGGCCGCGCGCCACGGACCATCATTTCCAAGCGCGCCGACCCGTGCGATCCCGGGCCGAGATCCGGGTCACCGGGCTCCGCAGAGCCCGGGTCCCGTCACACCGTCCCGCCGAGCGAGCCCTCCAGCGTCGCCAATTCCTGACCACCCGCCATGAGGTCTTGCAACTCCTCGGGCGTGATCTGGCCACGCTGGGCGGTGCCGAGCGTCTTGCCTCGGTTCAGAACCGTGAACCGGTCGCCCACGGCCATGGCGTGGCGCACATTGTGGGTGATGAAGACCACGGCAATGTCCTGCTTGCGCACCTTGTCGATGGTGGCCAGCACGTTGGAGGTCTGGCGCACGCCGAGCGCGCTGGTCGGCTCGTCCAGGATCAGTACCTTGGCGCCGAAATGCACCGCGCGGGCAATGGCCACCGTCTGGCGTTCCCCGCCCGAAAGCGTGCCGACAGCCTGATCCGGGCCGCGCAGGTTGATGCCCATCCGGCTCATCTCTTCCATGGTGACCCGAGCGGCGTACTCCTTGTCGTAGAACGGAAAGCCCGCCACCGTCTTGGTCGGCTCGTTGCCCATGAAGAAATTGCGGCTCACGCTCATCAGCGGGATCATCGCCAGATCCTGATAGACCGTGGCAATTCCGGCCGCGATCGAGTCCCGCGGATCCTCGAAATTCATCGGCTGGCCTTCGAAGATGATCTCGCCATGGGTCGGTTTGTGAACGCCCGACATCGTCTTGATGAAGGTCGATTTGCCGGCGCCGTTGTCGCCGAGCAGGCAGTGGCACTCGCCAGGGAAGATATCCACCGACACCCCGGCCAGCGCGATGACGCTGCCGAAATGCTTCTGGATGTCCTTCATCTGGATGATCGGGGCGTGGGTGCTGCGTGCGGTCATCTTATCTCTCCCCGGTGATGAGGCGGCGGATATAGGTGTTCAGGATCACCGCAAAGAGCAGGATCACGCCGAGGAACACACGGAACAGAGAGCTTTCGACCCCCGCGAAGAAGAGTCCCTGCTGCACCACGCCGAAGATCAGCGCGCCGAGCGCGGCGCCCAGCACCGAGCCGTAGCCGCCGGTCAGAAGCGCGCCGCCGATCACCACCGCGATGATCGCCTCAAACTCCTTGAGCAGCCCCCGGTCCGCGCCCGCGGACCCGAACTCCATCACCTGGCAGGTGGCGAAGACGGTCGCACAGAAGGCCGTGAACATGAACATCAGGATCTTCACCCGGTTCACCGGGACGCCTGCGTAGCGCGCCGCCTGGGCGTCGCCGCCGGCTGCGAAGATCCAGTTGCCGAACTTCGTCTTGGTCAGCAGCACATGGCCGAAGATCACCAGTACAATGGCCCAGACGATCAGCATGGGGATCCCGTCCACGACGGGGTCTCCGGCGCGGGTGCCGCGTTCGAACACGCCGATGAGCCCGGCATTGCCCATCCAGGTAAAGAGCCCGCCCAGGATTTTACCGCCAAAGAGCCCGGCCAGCCAATCGCCCTGAGCCACATCCGAGACCCCGCCGATGATGGTCTTCCGCTCAAGCGTCTGGGGCAGGTAGATGGTGAAGCCGCGCAGGATGAACAGAAACGCCAGCGTCACGATGAAGCTCGGCAGCCCGGTGCGCACGACGATGAACCCGTTCAGCGCCCCGATCGCGATGCAGACCGCGAAGGTCACGATGATCGCCAACCAGACCGGCCAAGAAAAGGTTACTGACAGGAGCGCGATCGACATGCCGGAAAAACCGATCATAGAGCCGACCGAGAGGTCAAATTCACCTGCGATCATCAACAGGCATGCGCCCACGGCGATGATCATGAACTGCGCCGACACGGTCGACCAGTTCAACACACCCGCTGCGTTGAACATGCCGCTGTTGAACGCGGTCAGCAGAAAGAAGGTGAAGACGGCGATTGTGCCGACGATCCCGCCAAGCTCCGGCCGGATCAGGGCCTGTCGCAGGGCGGACGTCTCTTTGATGCGCTCGTCTTCTTGCGGGGTGGGGGTGCTCGCTTCCGACATTGCTCAGGGCTCCCGAACAGGAATGGCAACATGCCGTCGTGCAATGGATAAGGGAGGGCCCGGGCGGCGCGGCGTGCGAGGCCGGCATGCCGCCCGGGATACAGGTCAGCTCAGCAGAGCTTCAGCGGTACTCGCCCGCGTAGGCCTCGACCTTCTCAAGCGCGTCGGCGGTCACGAAGCCGGGGCCCGAGTTGACGTTGTTGCCCGGCAGAACACCGTAGCGGTGGTAGTTCGCCATGACCACGACCGGCAGATAGGCCTGCAGGAAGGGCTGCTGGTCGATGCCCCACTCGATCACGCCGGACTTGATGCCTTTGACGATTTCCGGACCCAGATCGAAGGTGCCGAAATAGATGTCGCCAGCCATCCCGTTTTCCTCGAGCGCGAGGATGGTCGGATCGGCGGACACCGGGCCGAGCGTCAGAACGGCCTGGGTGTCGGGATTGGTCGAAAGATACGCCTGAACCTTGTTCTTGATCTCGCCCGGGTCGACGCCGCTGTCGAGCATCGAATCGCCCAGTTCGACACCAAGCCCGTCAGCAAAGCCCTGGCAGCGTTCCACCAGCGTCGGCTGCTGGATCGCGTGGTTCACGCACAGAAACGTTTGCACGCCGTCATCCTTGGCACGCTGTCCGGCGGCAAAGCCCGCATCATATTCGGGCTGACCGACATACATCAGCGCGCCAACCTCGCGCGCCTGCTCGGCGGTGCCGGTGTTCATGATGATCACGTCGATGCCCGATGCAACCGCGTCGGAAATCGGTCCCTGGAGCACGTCGTAGTCCGCCAGCGTCGTGATGATCCCGTTCGGTCCGGCGGCCGTTGCCTGTTGGATGATGCGCGCCATGTCGGCGATGTCGCCGGTGGGCGGGTTGCGGTACTCCACCGTGACGCCCATCTGGTCGCCGGCCAGTGCAATGCCGTTCTTGACCGTGTTCCACCAGCTGTCACTGTCGGGTGCGTGGCTGACCAGGACATAGCTCAGGTCGTCGTCGGCCTGTGCCGCCAAGGCCAATGGCGACACCGCGAGCGCCAGGCCCACGGCAAATGATGTCACAATCGCTTTCATGCGATCCTCCCATGCAGTTTACGTCTGTCAATTCCGGGCGGTTCCCCACCTCTTTGACCCGTAACAGAGCACAGTCGAATGCGTATTGCAACCGGTTGCAAATAGCGCTGGCCAGATTTCGGCGGTTGCGACTACACTGATCCCATGAACGTCACCCTCAAGGATGTCGCCCAGCTTGCGGGCGTGTCGCGCTCCGCGGTCTCGCGCACCTTCACCGAAGGCGCGTCGGTATCGGAGAAGACCCGGCTCAAGGTGATGCGCGCCGCCGAGCAGCTGGGGTATCACCCCAATGCGCTTGCCTCCGGGCTCACGACCGGGCGGACTAAGCTGATCGGGCTGATCTCCAACAACTTCCACAACCCGATCTTTCTGGAGGTGTTCGATCTTTTCACCCGTGGGCTCCAGGCGCGCGGGCTGCGGCCCCTGATCATCAACCTGTCAGATGAGACCGACCCCGCGCAATCGGTGCGGCAGTTGCGGCAGTATTCGGTCGACGGCGTGCTGGTGGCCTCCTCGACCGTGGCCACGGATTTCGCCCGTGCCTTTCGCGATGCGGGCATGCCGGTGGTGCACACGTTCGGCCGTTGCGCCGCAGCCCCGCCGATCCACGTGGTCGGCATCGACAATGTCGAATGCGGCCGGATGGCGGCACGGGCCCTGCTCGACCGGGGCTATCGCCGGCTTGCCTTTCTCGGGGGGCCCGAAAGCGCCACCTCGACCCAGGACCGCCTGCGCGGCTTTCTGGAGGTCGCGGGCGCCACCAGCGGCGCGTCGGCCTCCCACAGTTTCGCCGAAACCTATTCCTTCGATGCCGGACGGGCCGAGATGCAGCGCGTGCTCGGCCAAGGCGCGGCCGAGGCTTATTTCTGCGGCGATGACGTGCTCTCGATCGGTGCCATGAGCGGGCTGCAGTCGGCCGGCTTGCGCATCCCCGAGGATGTCGGCGTCATCGGGCTGAATGACATGGAAATGGCGCGCTGGAACAATATCGACCTCACGACGCTGCGCCAGCCGCTTGCCCAGATCATCGAGACGTCGATCGAGCTGGTCGTGTCGATGCTCGAGGCGCCCGACAGCCCGCCACGCTCGATCCTGTTTCCCGCCGAACTGATGGAACGGGGCACATTGCGGCGGCTATGAGCCTGCCGCGATCCGGTCCCGGACCGGCGGAGCGCGCATCCTCACGCGCCCCGCAGGGTCCCTCAGTTGTGCATGCTGCCATGTTCGGGCGTGCGCGTCAGATCGACGGGTACGTCGATGACAATCTCGCCGGCCTGTTCGAATACCAGCGTCAGCGGAAATGACTCGCCGTCGTCGAGGCTTTCGGTCAGTCCCATCAGCATGACATGGTCGCCGCCGCGCTTGAGCGCATGTTCACCGCCAGACGGCACGGAAAACCCGTCCTCGACTTCGATCATGCGCATCACGCCGTTGGAGTCTTCGATGTGAGTATGCAGCTCGACACGCTCCGCCACCGGCGCGCTGGCCGCAATCAGCCGGTCATCCGCCTGGCTCTGGTTGAGAATGATCATGAAGACCGCGCCGGACTTCGCCATGGGCGACGAGGCGCGGGCATAGGGATCGGTCACCTTGATGGCGATCGTGTTCTCGGCGGCGAGCGGTGCGGCGAGGGTGAGGGTTGCGGCAAGGGCCGCGGCGAGGGTGCGTAGGGGGGTCATGAAACGGATCTCCTGTCAGAAAACGATCGGGTGCAATGGGATCACGTTCTGCGAGGCGGCGCACGGGCAGGGGGCGGCGGGGCCGGATGGGGCGCCGGGTCAACGCTCCGGACCGCGGGCAGCTCCAGTGTGGGCCGCGGTTTCGGGGCGGGCGAGTCCGACAAGAGCGCAGCGGCCAGGCCCATGCCGATACAATCCGGGCAGAGCGGAGTCGCCGTCACTGGCCGGCCGTTGGCATCGACCGCGGCGGCAACCGTTTCGCCATTTATGCAGAGCGTGACCAGGCCGGCGGTCGGTGCGTGGCCGCGTGCATGGCCAGTGCCGATGCTGCCGAGCACCAGCGCAAGGCAGACAAGCATCCGAAGGGGGATCCGCAAGGACGTCATGTGGCGAATCTAGCGGACCCGCAGCGGGAAGAAAAACCGATAGCCCACCGTCCGAGCCTCACCCCGCACGAAGCGTGCGGACGCGGTCGATCAGCGGGACGATCGCCTTTTCGACCAGCGGGATCAGCGCCATGCCCACCGCCGCGCCGACGAGTATCGCGAGCCCGCTTTCGGTGATCCATCCCCAGAGCCCGCCATGGGACACGAGCCCCGCCAAGCCGTGAACCGCGTGCGCCGGTCCCGGCAGGCCGAGCACCTCAAGCCCGTGCAGCAGGATGCCCGCGCCCACCAGCAACATCGCCACAGTGCCGACGATCTTGAGCGCCGTGAGAAACCCCGGCATCGCCTTGACGACGACGCGCCCGACCGCGCGGGTGATCCCGAACCGCCCCTTCTTTGCCATCACCAGCCCGGCGTCATCGGCCTTCACGATCAGGGCGACCGCCCCGTAGACGAGCGCCGTGATTCCGGTGCCCACAAGGGCCAAAACCACCCCCTGCTGCCAGAACGGCGCATCGGGCACCGCGGACAGCGCAATCGCCATGATCTCGGCCGAGAGGATGAAATCGGTCTTGATAGCACTGGCCACCCTGCGATCCTCGAGCGCGGTTCCCGCCTGCGCGATGTGAGGCCCGTCCTCCGCCGGTTCCCCGGCGCCATGGCCTGTTTCATGGGCGTGTGGCCAGATCCATTCAGAGACCTTTTCGGCCCCCTCAAAGCATAGAAACAATCCGCCCAGCATGAGGATCGGGGTGATCGCCCAGGGCGCGACGAGGCTCAGGATCAACGCGCCAGGTAGCAGGATGATGAGCTTGTTGAAGAGCGAGCCGCGGGCGATCTTTGCCACGATCGGCAATTCGCGGTCGGCGCTGAAGCCCACCACGTATTTCGGTGTCACCGCCGCATCGTCGACGACCAGGCCTGCAGACTTCACGCCCGCCTTGGTCGCGAGCGCGCCGATATCGTCGGCCGAGGCCGCGGCGACCTTGGCAATGGCCGCTACATCGTCGAGCAGTGCCAGCAATCCGGAACTCATGGGCGTACCTCACGCTTTGGAGATGAACGACTCCTAGGCGGTTCGGTTCCATGCCGCAATTGCGCCGGGAAGCGCTTCGGGCCGGTCAGCCCATCCGTTCGGAGGCAAAGCTGCCTGGGCTTGCCGGAAAGACGACTGTGCGCGCCCCGTTCAGGAACACGCGGTGATGGATGTGGGCATGGACCGCGCGGGACAGGACCGAGCTTTCGACATCGCGGCCGAGGCTGACATAGTCGGACGGGCTCTGGGCGTGGGTCACACGGGTAATGTCCTGCTCGATGATCGGGCCCTCGTCGAGATCGGCGGTCACGTAGTGCGCCGTCGCCCCGATCAGCTTCACGCCGCGTTCATAGGCCTGCTTATAGGGGTTGGCGCCCTTGAAGGAGGGCAGAAACGAGTGGTGGATATTGATGATCCGCCCCGACATCGTCTGGCACATCGGGTCCGACAGCACCTGCATGTAGCGGGCCAGCACCACCAGATCGACGCCCGCGTCCTCGATGATCGCCATCTGCTGCGCCTCGGCCTGAGCTTTGTTCTCCTTGGTGACCTTGATGTAGTGGAACGGGATGTCGTGGTTCACGACGACCTTCTGATAGGTCATGTGGTTGGACACCACGCCCACGATATCGATGGGCAGCGCGCCGATCCGCCAGCGATAGAGCAGGTCGTTCAGGCAGTGTCCGAAGCGCGACACCATCAGCAGCACGCGCATCCGTTCGGCCTCGTCATGGAAGCGCGCGGTCATCGAGAAGGCCTCGGCAACCGGTGCGAAGCGCGACTGGAGCGCATCGCGGTCCAGCCCCTGTTCGCTCTCCAGCCGCACGCGCATGAAGAACTGCCCGGCATCGTTGTCGTCGAACTGGGCGCTGTCGGTGATGTTGCAGCCCTGCTCGGCGAGAAAGCCGGAAATGGCGGCAACGATGCCGATGCGGGTAGGGCACTGGACGGTAAGAACAAACGTGGACATCGCGACTCTCTCTGCGGGGTTTTTCGCGCTGTGGGACAGCGCGTGCGCCTGCGCAAGGGGAGAAACGCAAAACGCCGTCGCGGGGACCCGGACGGCGTAAAAAATTGTGCGCTCGCGTGCCCGGCCGGCCGCGCGAGGGGGCTTTGGGACGGTTTAGGCCGTGGCGGCCTTGGCGATGTCTTTCTTGATCTGCAGCGCGTTGGGCGACAGATCGGCATCTTTGGCCTTGGCCAGAAACGCGTCCAGCCCACCGCGGTGGTCGATCGTGCGCAGGGCAGCGGCCGAGATCTTCAGCTTGAAGCTGCGGCCAAGCGCGTCGGACATCAGCGTCACCGTGTTCAGGTTCGGCAGAAAACGGCGCTTGGTCTTGTTGTTGGCATGGCTGACATTGTTGCCGACCATGGGGCCTTTTCCGGTCAATTCGCAGCGGCGCGACATTGGATCAGTCCTCGGGTTGGATGGCTGCGCGCGTGCGCGCTGCGGCCTTGTGTTAAACGGCAAAGGCGCCGCCAATGCGACGCCCGATATTCGAGAGCGTTCCGATATGCGCGCGCGCGCCGAACGTCAAGGCCCTATTCGCCCGCCTCGGGCAGTTCCTCGGGCGGTGCCGGACGGTCCGTGCCGAGCCATTCGAGCATGTCGCGCGCCGCCGCCGACGGGGCCGCGTGGCCCTGCGCCACGTCCCGCCCCAGACGCTCAAGCTCCGCGCGTGCGGCCGCATCGCCGGTCAGCCGTGCCAGCAGCCCCTGGCGCACCTCTTCCTCGAACCAGTGCCGCGCCTGATCGGCCCGGCGCGCCTCGAAGACCCCGGTGTCACGCCGCCAGGCCGCCAGTGTCTGCATCTCGTCCCAGGCGGTCTCCAGTCCCGTGGCCTCAACCGCCGACACCATCATCGCCTTTGGAAACCCGTCGGGATCCTGCGGCCGCTTGCGCAACAGCCGCAGCGCGCCCGCATAGTCCGCGCAGGTCCGTGTCGCCGCGGGTTTCAGATCGCCATCGGCCTTGTTGACCAGAATGATGTCCGCGATTTCCATGATCCCGCGCTTGACGCCCTGCAGTTCGTCGCCCCCCGCCGGCGCCATCAGAAGCAGGAACAGGTCCGTCATGTCGGCGACCATGGTCTCGGACTGGCCGACGCCGACGGTTTCGATCAGCACCACGTCGAAGCCCGCGGCCTCGCAGAGGCTCACCGCCTCGCGGGTGCGCCGCGCCACTCCGCCCAACTGGGTCTGGCTGGGCGAGGGGCGGATGAACGCGTTGGGATCCCGCGACAGCCGTTCCATCCGGGTCTTGTCGCCCAGGATCGATCCGCCCGAACGCGCCGAGGACGGATCGACTGCCAGCACGGCAACCTTCAGCCCCTTGCCCGTCAGCATCAGCCCGAACGTCTCGATGAAGGTCGATTTGCCCACCCCCGGCGTACCGGAGAGCCCGATGCGCAGCGCCTGCCGTCCGGCCTTGCGCACCTGTTCGAGTAACGCTGCCGCCCGCTCCCGATGATCCGCCCGCCTGCTTTCGATCAGCGTGATCGCGCGCGCGATGGCCCGGCGGTTGCCCGCGAGAACTTCGGCGGCCAACGGATCGGGGACGGCCGGGCGCGCATCGGACGGGCCGGTAGGGGGAGGATCAACAGCGCTCATCGGGGATCTCGACCTCTTGCTGCGCCGCGGGTTGACGCCGTGGTCGGTTTCTTGCCTTGTGCGCCCCAGTGTTGTCCAGCCACCGGACCCGTCTCACGTGATCGGCTTTCTGCGTTGCCTCCCGTTTGCTTGTCTTCTCGCCGTGCCCGCCGCGGCCGAAGAAGGCAGCTTCAACGTCTCGCTCGCCGGCGTGCGCGCGGGCATCCTGGCCTATAGCGGCGAGGAGAGCGGCGGACGCTACACCGCACGCGGCTCGGCGCGCGCATCGGGACTGGCCGGGGTCGTGCTCGATGTGACGCTCGACACCGTGGCGCAGGGCCGGGTGCGCGGCAACAGCTACCGCCCCGCCAGCTACCGCCAGGTCGGCACCGAACGCGGCAAGTCACGCGATATGAGCTTTCGGTATCGCGGCGGTGTGCCGTCGGTGACGCGCAACCCGCCGCGCACGCTGCCCGACTACGTCGCCAACCCCGCGGCCCAGGGCGGCACGCTCGATCCGACCACCACCGCTTACGCTATGCTGCGCGACCGGCCCCGCGATCTCATGTGCCAGCTCGATATCGATCTTTTCGACGGGCGCCGCCGCGCCGAGATCAAGTATGTTGGCTTGCGCCAGGGCCGCGACGGCACGCTGATCTGCGAGGGCGAATACCGCCGGCTTCAGGGTTTCAAGCCCGAGGAACTGGCCGAGAAACCGTTTTGGCCCTTCACGGTCACCTACTCGCCCTTAGGCGGCGGGAATTTTCGCGTGACCGAGGTCCGCATACCCACGACCTTCGGCGCCATGCGGATGCGCCGCCGCTGAGCGTGTCCGCCCCCGCCCCCGCCACACCCCGCCTGCCGATCGAAGACGCTTTGCCGGAGCTTCTGGAGGCGTTGGGCCGTGCTGGCCGCGCCGTGCTCCAGGCGCCGCCGGGGGCGGGCAAGACGACCCGCGTGCCGCTCGCACTGCTGCAATCGGGGCGCTTCCCGGGCCGCATCGTCATGCTGGAGCCGCGCCGCCTTGCCGCGCGGGCCGCCGCCGCGCGCATGGCCGAGACGCTGGGCGAACGGGTGGGGCAAACCGTGGGTTTCCGCATCCGCGGTGAGAGCAAGGTCGGCCCCGACACCCGTATCGAGGTCGTGACCGAAGGTGTCCTGACCCGCATGCTGCAATCGGATCCCGACTTGCCGGGCGTCGGCACGGTGATCTTCGACGAATTCCACGAACGCTCGCTCCAGGGCGATCTCGGGCTGGCGCTCACCTGGGACGCCCGGCAGGGGCTGCGCGAGGATCTTGCCCTGCTGGTGATGTCGGCCACGCTCGACGCCGAGCCCGTCGCCGCGTTGCTGGACGCGGCGCCCGTAGTGACCAGCGCGGGCCGGAGCTATCCGGTGGAAACCCGCTGGCTGGACCGTCCCCGCCGAAAGGAGGCTCGGCTGGAGGCCGATGTCGCCGCCCAGGTCCTCGCGGCGCTGGCCGAGACGACAGGCGGCATGCTGGTCTTTCTGCCGGGAGAAGGAGAGATCCGGCGCGTGGCCGCCGCGCTCGCCCCCCGCCTGCCGCCGGTCTGTGTGCTGCGTCCGCTCTATGGTGCGCTCGACCTCAAGGCGCAGCGCGCCGCGGTCGCGCCCGACCCAGAGCACCGCAAGATCGTGCTCGCGACCGCCATCGCCGAGACCTCGCTGACGATCGAGGACGTGCGCGTGGTGGTCGATGCCGGCCTGGCGCGCCGCGCGCGCTTCGATCCTGGCACGGGGATGTCCCGGCTGGTAACCGAGCGTGTGACCCGCGCCGAGGCCGATCAGCGCCGGGGCCGGGCGGGCCGCGTTGCGCCGGGAACGTGTCTTCGGATGTGGACCAAGGGCGAGGAAGGCGGGCTCGCGCCCTTCCCGCCGCCCGAGATCGCGCGCGCCGATCTGACCGGGCTCGCGCTGGAGCTGGCGCAATGGGGGGCGGCGCCGGACGCGCTGGCCTTTCTCACCCCGCCGCCCGAGGGCGCGCTGGGCGAGGCCCAGGCGCTGCTGGCCGACCTTGGGGCATTGGATGGGGCCGGGTTGATCACGGCCCATGGCGCCGCCCTCGCCCGCCTGCCGCTGCACCCGCGGCTGGCCCATATGGCGCTCGTCGCCGGGCGGCAGGCCGCGCCGCTGGCCGCACTTCTGGCCGACCGCGATCCGCTGCGCGGGGTGGGTGTGGATCTTGCTCTGCGCCTCGCCGCCCTGCGCGATCCCGGCGGCGCGCCGCCGCCCGCCCGCCCCGCTCTGAGCCGTATCGCCTCTGATGCCCGGCGCCTCGCCAAGCGGCTGCGGGACGAAAGCCCGCCCATGGCACCCGGCGAAATGGCCGCGCTCGCCTATCCCGACCGGATCGGGCTGCGCCGGCCCAGCGACGATCCGCGCTGGCTGCTCTCGGGCGGGCGGGGTGCCGCGATGGACGCCGCCGACCCGCTGGCTGGCGCGCGGCTCATCGTGGCGACCGACCTCGACGGGGCCGGGCGCGAGGCCCGCATCCGTCAGGCGGTGGAGATCAGTGAGGCCGAGCTGCGCACTGTGGCCGGCGACCGGATCGCCTGGACCGAGCTCTGCATGTGGTCGCGGCGGGACCGCAAGGTGCTGGCCCGGCGGCAGGAACGGCTGGGCGCTCTGGTCCTGCGCGACGCGCATTGGCGCGATGTCGACCCCGAGGCCGTGGCGGCGGCAGCGCTCGACGGGGTGCGCGATCTGGGGCTCGCCGCATTGGGTGGACAGAAGTCGCTGGGTCTGTTGCGGGCGCGGCTGGCCGTGGCCCGCGCTGACGGGCCCAATGACGGGGCGAGTGATGGGGCCAGCCTGCCCGATCCAGATGAGGCGGCGCTGCTGGAGGCGGCAGAGGCCTGGCTCTTGCCCCATCTGACCAAGGTCCGAAACGCTGCCGATCTCGGCACTGTCGATGCCGGCGCGGCGCTGTCGCGGTCGCTGGACTGGGCGCAGAGCCAGACCCTCGACCGGCGCGCGCCGCCCCATTACGTGACGCCGCTGGGGCGCAAGCTCGCCATCGACTATGGCGGCGAGGTGCCGGAGGTTGCGCTCCGCCTGCAGGAGCTTTTCGGCGAGACCCGGCATCCCCGGGTGGGCGGCGCGGCCCTGCGGCTGGTGCTGCTTTCGCCGGCGGGGCGGCCGATCGCGGTGACGACGGACCTGCCGGGTTTCTGGACGGGGGGCTACGGCGAGGTGCGCAAGGATATGCGCGGGCGCTATCCCAGGCATCCCTGGCCCGAGGACCCGACCGCGGCCGATCCCACGGTGCGGGCCAAGACGCGCAAGAGGTAAAGGGGGCGCTCCCGCCCTTCTTCCGCCCCTTCCAGGGGCTCCATCCCGTTGGGCCGTGCAGGCTGCGCCTGCGGATGCGCGTGGGGGTTGCGCCGCACTCCGGACGGCGCTAGAGGCTCTGCCATGGCACTGACACGATCCTTCCGACGCCGCCGCGCGTACTGATCGACCCGCCCCGTCCGGGGCGCCCCTTTGCCGTTTCCACCGATGTTGACACCGCCCGGCCTTCGCGCCACCAACGGGCTTTCTTGCGAGAGGACAGACCATGATCCCCGCCGTTCTGCCGACCTACAACCGTGCGCCCCTGAGCTTCGTCTCGGGCGAAGGGGCCTGGCTGGTGGAGGCCGACGGGCGACGCTTTCTCGACTTCGGGGCCGGGATCGCGGTCAATGCGCTGGGCCATGCCCATCCCGATCTGGTGCGCGTGCTGAGCGATCAGGCCGCGCAGCTCTGGCATGTCAGCAACCTCTATACTATTCCCGCACAGGAGGCGCTGGCGGAGCGGCTGGTGGATCTGACCTTCGCCGACACCGCGTTTTTCACCAATTCCGGCACCGAGGCTTGCGAGCTGGCCGTCAAGATGGCGCGCAAGCACTGGTTCGAGGCGGACCAACCCGAGCGCACCGAAATCCTCGCCTTCGAGGGCAGTTTCCATGGCCGCTCTGCCGCGGGCATCGCCGCCGCCGGCTCGGAAAAGATGACCCACGGGTTCGGGCCGCTGCTGCCGGGCTTCACCCATTTGCCCTGGGGCGATCATGAGGCGCTGCAGGCGGCGCTGACGGGCCCGGGCGAGGAGCGGATCGCCGGGGTGATCGTGGAGCCGGTGCAGGGCGAGGGCGGCATCCGCCCGCTTCCCGACGCCTGCCTGAAGGGTCTGCGCGATCTCTGCGACAGCACCGGCGCGCTGATGATCCTCGACGAGGTGCAATGCGGCATCGGTCGGACCGGCAAGCTTTTCGCCCATGAATGGGCGGGCGTGACCCCCGACATCATGATGGTGGCCAAGGGCATCGGCGGCGGCTTTCCCCTTGGCGCCGTGCTGGCCACCGAGGTCGCCGCGGACGGGATGGGCGCGGGCACCCATGGCTCGACCTATGGCGGCAACCCGCTGGCCTGCGCGGTTGGGCTGGAAGTGCTGCGCCATGTGGGTGAGCCTGCCTTCCTAGATGCCGTCAGCCGAAAGGCCGGGCGCCTGCGCCAGAAGCTCGAAGGGCTCGTCGCCGCGCACCCGGATATCTTCGAGAGCGTCCGCGGATCGGGCCTGATGCTGGGGCTCGTCTGCCGCGCGCCCAATGTGGACGTGGTCAAGGCGGGCTATGGCGCGGAGCTCCTGACGGTGCCGGCGGCCGACAATGTCGTGCGGCTGCTGCCGCCGCTGACGGTCAGAGAGGACGAGATCGATGAGGCCGCCCTGCGGCTCGACCGGGCCGCGGCCTCGCTTGCCTCCCATGCGGCCTGACTACCGGTTCGTGCCAGTGACCCACGCCGATTACCCCATGCTGCGCCGCTGGCTGGCCGAGCCCCATATCGGCGGCTGGTGGGGCGATCCCGCGGCCGAGGTCGCGCTTCTCGAACGCGATCTCGACACTGGCGGGACCGACATGCGGATCGTCTGGACCGGCGGTCCGGACGGACGCCCCTTTGCCTACCTGCAAAGCTATGCGGCCCAGGCCTGGCCTGCGCCGCAGTACGAGGGGTTTGGCCCGTCCGCGATGGCCCTGGACATGTTCCTGGGCGATCCGGATTTCCTCGGGCAGGGCCACGCCCAGGGGTTTCTGCGCCAGCGCGCGGCCGAAATGCTCGCAGAGGGCGCCGAGGCGGTGCTGGTCGACCCCGATCCGAAAAACAGCCGCGCGGTGACCACCTACCGCAAGGCGGGGTTCATGCCGGTGGGTGAGCGCGTCGACGCCGAGGGCGCGCCCGTCCTCGTGATGGCGTTCGGCCCCGACAGCGCGCCCGGGCGGCCCAAACAACAGGAGATGACCTGAAATGCCGCATTTCCTCGACATCAACCGCACCGACGCCAGCGCGCTGCGCGGAATTATCGACACGGCCGCGGTAATGAAGGCCGCGCGAAACGGGCTGCCGCGTGGGACACCCGATCCCGACCAGCCGCTCGCCGGGCGGATGGTGGCGCTGATCTTCGAGAAACCCTCGACGCGCACACGGGTGTCCTTCGATGTCGGCGTGCGCCAGATGGGTGGCGAGACCCTGGTGCTGAGCGGGGCGGAGATGCAGCTCGGCCATGGCGAAAGCATTGCCGACACCGCCCGTGTGCTGTCGCGCTATGTCGACCTGATCATGATCCGGACCTTTGCCGAGGCGACGCTGCTGGAGCTGGCCGAGCACGCCAGCGTGCCGGTGATCAACGGGCTGACGGACCGCAGTCATCCCTGCCAGATCATGGCCGATATCCAGACCTACGAGGAGCATCGCGGCGCGATCGCGGGGCGCAAGGTGGTCTGGCTCGGCGATGGCAATAATGTCTGTGCGTCTTTCCTGCACGCCGCCGCACGGTTCGGCTTTGACATGACTTTCGGCGGCCCGGAACCGCTCGATCCCGAGCCGGTCTTTGTGGCCGAGGCGCGGGATGCGGGGCGCCGGGTGGAGATCATCCGCGATCCCGTGGAGGCCGTGGCCGGCGCCGATCTGGTCGTCACGGATACTTGGCTGTCGATGCATGACGGGCCCGAAACCCGCGACCGGCGGCACAATCTGCTCGCGCCCTACCAGGTCAACGCGGAACTGATGGCGGCGGCGCAGCCCGATGCGCTCTTCATGCACTGCCTGCCTGCGCATCGCGGAGAAGAGGTGACCGACGCGGTGATGGACGGACCGCAATCGGTTGTGTTCGACGAGGCCGAGAACCGTCTGCACGCACAAAAGGCCATTCTGCGCTGGTGTCTGGACGTCTGAGAACCGCGTCGGGCCGCGCTGCGAGGGGGGAGCCGGTCCGGCAGGGCATCGAGCCCCGCCGACCCGGGCCCGTGCGGTCGCACGGGCGGCGCTCCGCAGGCGGGGCCGGGGCCAGGCGTCAGCCGCAGATGGCCGACGCGCTGTTGCCGAAAGCGCGGTACCGGGTCCAGAACTGCTCGTCGCGCGAACGGTCTGACATGCGCGTTTCCTGCGCCTTGTCGGGATCGCGGAAAAAGCCCGCGGCGCGTTTTTGGTCCGATCCGGTCAGGACCTGATCCGCCACGCGCTGGATGCAGCGGCAGGTCTGCCGGTTCGCGGCACTGCGGTCGGACTGAACGCAGGCGCGCTCGATCTGTTTGGCCTGCGCCGGGGCGAAGATTGCGACGGATGCACTCAGCACTACCGCCGAAACGAGAAGAACTCGGATCGTTGTCATGGATGTTTGCCTAGCCTCTGGATGTCGCTCTTATGGCGACGCTGCCAGAGCATTGGCAAATTTTCGCTTAATACGCAACAGAACCGCGAGATCGGCGAAATTCTGCCGGATGTTTTGGCGGTGCGTCTGACGAAGCCGGGGGGCTGAACGACACGGCGCGCTTCGGTGGCGCGCACAGCGAGGGGCGGGACATTCCCGACGCCGCGCGCTAGGTATCGCGGAGGCGCAAAAAACCGGCCGCTGCCATCGGCCGCCCTCTGACAGGATGACGAACCGCCCCGTGTTCCAGCCCGACACCGTACTCAAGCGCGACGCGTTTTCCGAAACTGTGCTGGGCCAGGATCCCGACCGGCCCGAGCGGCTGGTGCTGCGCCGGCTCGACCAGCTCTCCCAGCCCGGCCGCACCATTGGCCGTGTTCTGGCCCGCCGCGAGGCCCGCGCCCTCGCTGCCGTGGCCGGCATTCCCGGAACGCCGGTCGTGCTGCGCTTCGACGATATGGGTCTGCTGCGGATCTGGATCGAAGGCACGCCGCTGCAGGCTGCGCGGCCCGCCGATCCGGCCTTCTACCGGGATGCCGCGCGCGTCGTACGGGCGATGCACCGGCGCGGGGTCACCCATAACGACCTGCAAAAGCCGCAGAACTGGCTGATGACACCGGACGGGCGCGCCGCGGTGATCGATTTCCAGCTTGCCACGGTGGCCCGCCGGCGCGGTCGGCTCTTCCGGCTGCGCGGTTATGAAGATCTGCGCCACCTGGCCAAGCAGAAGCGCCGCTTTGCGCCCCACCTGATGACCGCCCGCGAACGCGCGCTAGTCGACCGCCGGTCGCTGCCCTCGCGCCTGTGGAAAACGCTCTACAAGCCGGTCTACAATTTCATCACCCGCCGGCTGATGAATTGGTCCGACGGCGAGGGCGCGGGCCACCGCCTGTCCGAAGACGGGCCCTCCATCCAGGCAGGACTGATGGCCCATCCGCAGGTCCGCGACGTGGCAATCTGTGCCTATCCGACCTCGGGGCGGGGCCGCGGGCTCTACGGCTTCGTGGAGACCGACCTGGCACCGGACGAGCTGCGCGCGCTGCTCCCCGAAGCGCAGATCGAGCTGCTGCAGCCTGTGGCAGCCCTGCCGCGCGACGCGCAGGGGCAGCCGCGCCGCGACGTGCTCGACCTCGTTGCGATGAACCGGATCGAAGAGCTCGACCCCCTGCTGACCCGCGATCCCGCCCTGGCCGCGCCGACCGCGCCCATCGTCGCGGGCCGGCTGAACCTGACGGACAGGTTCTGAGCGCCGAACCTTTCGGCAGACGATGGTATTTCGAGCCCCCGAAGGGCGCAAAGGCCCGACAAAAAGGCCGAAACCCCCGTGACACCGCTGCGGAAAATGTGCAGGCTACACGCATCAATGCAACCGGTTGCACGTTGACGTAGCGCCGGAAGGGAGGACTTCATGACGATACTGACCTTGGGCCGTCGCGCCCTGATCGCTGCTGTGGCTGCCACCAGCCTTGCCGGCGGCGCGGCATTTGCCGCGGACGACACCGTGGTGGACAGCATTCACTTCCTGATTCCCGGCGGCGCCGGCGGCGGCTGGGACGGCACTGCGCGCGGCACCGGCGAGGCGCTGACCGAATCCGGGCTCGTGGGGCAGGCATCCTATGAGAACATGTCCGGCGGCGGCGGCGGCAAGGCCATCGGCTATCTGATCGAAAACGCCGAGAGCAACCACGGCACGCTGATGGTGAACTCCACCCCCATCGTGATCCGCTCGCTCACCGGCGTGTTCCCGCAGAACTTCCGCGACCTGACCCTGGTGGCCAGCACCATCGGCGACTACGCGGCGCTCGTGGTGGACAAGGACAGCCCGATCAACAACATGGACGATCTGCTTGCAGCCTACCGTGCTGATCCATCCGGCACCGCGATCGGCGGCGGATCGGTCCCTGGCGGCATGGACCACATCGTGGCCGCGATGGTGATGGAGTCTGCGGGCGAAGACCCCACGGCGTTCAAGTACATCCCCTATGACGCGGGCGGCAAGGCCATGGCGGCGTTGCTCTCGGGCGAGATCGCGGCGCTCTCGACCGGCTTCTCCGAGGCAATCGACCTGGCCAATGCAGACGAGGTCAAGATCATCGGCGTGACCGCCGACGAGCGCGTGGAGGCCTTCCCCGACGCTCCGACCATGAAAGAGCAGGGGCTCGACACGAATTTCGTCAACTGGCGCGGCTTCTTCGCGGCGCCGGGTCTGCCGGCGGAAACGCTGGCGGTCTACCAGGACGCCATCAACAAGATGTATGACACCGCGGAATGGGAAGAGGTCCGGGCCCGTAACGGCTGGGTCAACATCCATCACTCCGGCGACGAGTTCAAAAGCTTCCTGGAAAACCAGGAACAGCAGATCGGCGATCTGATGAAGAAGCTCGGCTTCATGTGACCCTTTTGCGGGGCGGCCGCCGCGCCGCCCCGCTCCCTTGACGTCCCGGTCCGTCCGCCGGGATCTGCCGCGGAGGCCTCCCCACATGGCGCTCGACCGCTGGATCGCGCTCATCATCCTGCTGATCTGCCTCGCCTATGGCTATGCAGCCTTCTTCACCATGGACCAGCTGTTGCCGCCCTTCATGCAGCGCAACCCGATCTGGCCTTCGACATTCCCGAAGCTGATCGCGATCTTCGGCGCGCTGACCGCGATGGCGATCCTGCTCGGGCTGGAGAAGAGCGACGATGACGGCCCCAAGGCTGGCGAAATCAATTATCGCCGCCTGACCGACTACAAGATCGGCCAGGCCATCAGCCTGCTGGCACTCATGGTCGCCTATGCGCTGCTGTTGCGCCCCGGCGGCTTTCTGCTGGCGACGGTCGGCTTTCTGGTCGGCGGCTCGCTGATTCTCGGCGAGCGCAAGTACCCCCGGCTCATCCTCGTGGCGCTGATCGCCACCGGTGTGGTCTGGTATCTGGTCCAACAGGTTCTGGGGATCTTCCTCAGCCCCTGGCCGGCCTTTTTGAGATAGGAGAGGCCCATGCTCGAAGGCATCATGATCGGGCTGGGTACGGCCTTTTCGCTCACCAACATCCTGATGGTCATTGGCGGCTGTCTGATCGGAACCTTCATCGGCATGCTGCCCGGCCTAGGTCCGATGTCGATCATTGCGATCATGATCCCGGTGGCGATCTCCATTGGCGATCCCTCCGCCGCGCTGATCCTGCTGGCCGGCGTCTATTACGGCGCGATCTTCGGCGGCTCCACGAGTTCGATCCTGATCAACGCGCCGGGCGTGGCCTCGACCGTGGCCACGAGCTTTGACGGCTATCCGATGGCGCGTCAGGGCAAGGCGGGCAAGGCGCTGACCATCGCCGCGATCTCCAGCTTTTGCGGGGGCACCATCGGGGCGATCCTGCTGATGATCTTCGCGCCGATGCTGGCTTCGGTGGCGCTGCTCTTTCATTCAGCCGAGTATTTCGCGCTGATGGTGGTGGGGCTATCGGCCATCGCCGCTTTTGCCGGCACCGGCCAGGTCGCCAAGGCGGTGCTGATGACGTTGCTCGGTCTGATGATGGCGACGGTGGGCGAGGGCGCGCTCTTCAACATGCCGCGCTTCACGATGGGGATCATGGATCTGCAGTCGGGCATCGGCTTCATCACGTTGGCGATGGCGATGTTCGCGCTGCCCGAGGCGATCTACCTGGTGCTCGACCCCAGCCGGTCCAAAACCGGCGGCTCAAACGAGATCAAGGATCTCCGTATCACGCGCGGGGAGGCCCGTTCCATCGCGCCGGTGATCGGCCGCCAATCGATCCAGGGCTTTTTGATCGGGGTGCTGCCCGGCGCAGGTGCGACCATCGCGAGTTTTCTGGGCTATGCAGTGGAGCGCAACCTCGCCACGAAGGAGGAACAGAAGGAGTTCGGCAAGGGCAGCGTGAAGGGTCTCGCCGCGCCCGAAAGCGCCAACAACGCCGCCTGTACCGGATCCTTTGTGCCGCTGCTGACGCTCGGCATTCCGGGCTCGGGCACCACGGCGATCCTGCTCGGCGCGCTGATCGCGCTGAACGTGACGCCGGGGCCGCGGCTGATGCTGGACGATCCCCAGATCTTCTGGGCGGTGATCGTGTCGATGTATCTGGGCAACCTGATCCTGCTGATCCTGAACCTGCCGCTCATTCCCTATATCGCCAAGGTGCTGGCGGTGCCGCGGAACTTCCTGATCCCGTTCATTTTATTCTTCACGATGATGGGCGCCTATATCGGCCAGAACAACGCCACGGAGCTGCTGTTGCTTGTGGGCTTCGGGATCTGTGCGACGATCCTGCGCTTTGCCGACTACCCGCTGGCGCCCTTGTTGATCGGCTTCATCCTGGGCGGTATGCTGGAGAACAATTTCGCCCGCTCCATGCAGCTCTATGACGGGATTTCCTTCATCTGGGAACGTCCGATGACGCTCGGTCTGCTGGTGCTCGCAGTGGTGCTGGTCCTGCTGCCCTCCTACCGCGCGCGGCGCGCCCGGGCCCGCGCCAGCGGCGTGGCCGATGGCGACTGATCCGGCAGGGGTGGGCGGCCGCGGCGGGCATCGAGCCCCCCACGCCCGCGTCGGGCTTGCGCCCTCCGGCGCGCCGGGGGCCGGGGTGTCGATGGAGCGATGACGACGGCACCGCTCTCCGGCATCCGGGTTCTCGATCTGACCAATGTGCTGGCGGGGCCTTTCGCCTGCCACCAGCTCGCCCATCTGGGCGCCGAAGTGATCAAGGTCGAGGCCGTGGGGCGGGGCGATCTGGCGCGCAATCTGGGCGCTGATCCGGAGTTGAACGCCGCGGGCATGGGGATCAGTTTCCTAGCCCAGAATGCAGGCAAGAAGTCGGTGACGCTGAACCTCAAGGACCCGCGCGGCAAGGATCTGCTGAAGCGGCTGGTGCAGAGCGCGGATGTGCTGGTGGAGAATTTCCGCCCCGGCGTGATGGCGCGGCTCGGCGTCGAGTACGAGGTGCTCAAGGCGGAAAACCCAGCGTTGATCTACTGCGCCATTTCGGGCTTCGGGCAGACCGGACCTTGGGTGCACCGCCCGGCCTATGACCAGATCATCCAGGGCGCGTCGGGTGTCATGTCGATCACCGGCGACGGTGAGAGCGCACCGCTCCGCGTGGGCTATCCCATCGCCGACACGATCGGCGGGCTCACCGCGGCCATGGCGATCGCCGCGGCGCTGAACGCGCCTGAGCGGGGCGGGGTCATCGATATCTCCATGCTCGAATCGGTGATCGCCACCATGGGCTGGGTCGTCTCGAACCACCTGATCGGGGGGGTGACGCCGGCCCCGGCGGGGAATGAAAACCTCACCTCGGCGCCCTCTGGCGCGTTTCAATGCGCCGACGGGCTTCTGAACATCGCCGCCAACAAGGACGAACAGTGGGAGATGCTGGCGCTCCATCTGGGGCGCGAGGACCTGCTGAGCGCGCCGAACTACCGCAGCCGCGAGGCGCGCAAGGCCAACCGGTTGCGGCTGAAGGCGGAGCTGGAAACCGTGCTGACCACGCGCCCCGCCCGTGCCTGGGCCAAGGAGCTGAACCAGATCGGGGTGCCCGCCGGCGCGGTTCTCAGCCTGCCCGAAGTGCTCGCCCATCCCCAGATCGCCGAGCGGGGGCTGATCGCACAGTTTGCGCAGGTGCCCGGTCTGGACCGCTCCATTGATCTGCTGCGCACCGCGGTGAAGATCGACGGCGACGCACCTGCCGTCGAGACCCCGCCGCCCGTGCTCGGGGCGCATAATGGCGAGATCTACGGCGCGCTCGGTCTCGGCACGGAGGATATCGCGGCGCTGGAAGCGGAGGGCGTGCTGTGAGCGGTGAGGGTCCCGAGGGCGGGTCGGACGTCGCCGACTGGTGGCGTACCTCGATCATCGAGATGGAGCCGGGCCGCATCGCGATCCGCGGCACGCCCATCGAAGAGCTGATCGGCACGCTAACCTTCCCCGAGATGATCTGGCTCATGGTCCGCGGCGACCGGCCAGACCCGGCGCAGGCGCGACTGCTGGAGGCCGCCCTCGTGGCGGCGGTCGACCACGGGCCCCAAGCGCCGTCGATCGCCACGGCGCGGATGGCGGTGACCTGCGGGCTGCCGCTGAACAACGCCATGGCAAGCGCGGTGAACCTTCTGGGCGACGTCCATGGTGGGGCGGGCGAGCAGGCCGTCGAGATGTATATGGCGATCGCTGACAGCCCGGATCCGCTGCCCGAAGCACTCGATGCCTGGATCGCCGAACGGGGCGCCATCCTGCCCGGGTTCGGCCACCGGTTCCACCGCCCCACCGACCCGCGGGCGCCGCGACTGCTCGCACTCGTGGATGCCGCGCAAGCCGACGGTACCGTCGATGGCCGCTTTGCCGCCATCGCGCGCGCCATCAGTGCGGAGATCGCAACCCGCAAGGGTGGCAAGCCCATCGCGATGAATATCGACGGGGCGACCGCTGTGATTTTCGCGGAGCTGGGCTTCGCGCCGCCGCTCGCGCGCGGGCTCTTCTGTCTGTCGCGCTCCGTGGGCATCCTCGCCCATGCCTGGGAGCAGACAGAGCAGGGCGGGCGCAACAAGGGGCCGACCCCACCGAGGTATCGCTGGACCTATGACGCGTCCTGATCTGCGCGGCCTACGCGAGCTCGCCGTCACGCTGGGCATTGGTGCGCTCGGCGCGGGGCTCTTCTGGCTCGTGGGCTTTCCCGTCGCCGCGCTGACCGGTTCGGCGGTCGCGGTCTCGGCGGCGGGGATCGCGGGCGTGCGGCTCCGGGTGCCCGACTGGCTGCGCAACCTCACCTTCCTCACCTTGGGGATAAATATCGGCTCCAGCGTCACGCCGGAGCTCTTGGCCACCGCCGCGGCCTGGCCGGGAAGCTTCGTCATCCTGAGCGTCACGCTAATCGCCGCGCTCTATACCAGCCGCACCATGCTGGAGCGCGGGTTCGGCTATGACCGTCCCACGGCGATCCTGTCCTCCACGCCGGGGCATCTGAGCTATGTGCTCGGGCTCGCCGCCGACGGGCGCTATGACATCGTCACGATCAGCATCGCCCAGAGCACGCGGGTCCTGGTCCTCACGGTCTGCGTGCCGCCGGCAATCGCGCTTCTCTTTGGCGCCACGGGCATCGACATGCTGCCCGCGACCGTCGTCAGCATCCCCCACGGGATCGGCCTCTACGCGGTTTCCGCGCTGCTCGGCTACGCGTTCGTCCGCCTGCGCGTGCCGGCGGCCTATCTGCTCGCGGCCATGGCGATCAGCGCGGCGGGGCATCTGAGCGAACTGGCGCCCGGACGGATGCCCACAGGGCTGATCACCGGCGCCCTGGTCGTGATGGGCGCACTCATCGGCACACGCTTCCGTGGCACCAGCGTGGCAAAGTTCCGCGCCGCGGTGCTGGCCGGGCTCGCCGTAACTGGGGTGATGCTCGTCTTCGCGATCCTAGGCGCGGTGGCGGTGATGGCGCTTCTGGGGCTGCCGCTTGCGACGATGATCGTGGCCTTCGCGCCCGGCGGGGTGGAGGCGATGGCGGCCATCGCGCTGCAGCTCGGGCTCGATCCGGCCTTTGTCGCGGGGCACCATATCTTTCGCCTGGTGCTGCTGACCTTCCTTGTGCCGATGCTCATGCATCAGGGCCGGGCGCCGCCCTGACGGCATGCATCTGTCCGCACGCAGCGGTCAATTCCGCCGAAAAGCGTCGCTTCAGAGCGCGCAAGCCCGAGTCGCCCTGTCATCCTGACGTCAGTTCTGGTGTCGGACCGTTCAGCGCCGCACAAGCGCTGACGCAGCTGCGGCACCGATGCTGCGAAACCCGGGGCGCGGGGCGCATTCCACGGAAAAACCCGGGAGGTCCTCGCCGGCCATCGGCTGCTGCGCGCAGGGGGCGGCCCCGCGCGGATTGCGCCCGAACCGAGAGGCAAAACAACCATGACCGACGAAACCACAGACACCGGTATCCCACTGCCCGAGGGCGTTACCGAGCTCATCGACACGGACTACGAGATCGGACAGGACAATATCGAAGGCAATCTCGGCCCGTTCGGCTTTGACATCCACAATCCCGTTTTCCTGATCTCGGGACTGACCGTGATCGCGTTCGTCTTCTACGCCCTGGCGTTGCCCGAGCAGGCCGCGGCGTTCTTTGGCTGGCTGCGCCCGGCGCTGACCTCGAACTTCGACTGGTTCTTCATGGGGGCGGCGAACATCTTTGTCATCTTCTGCCTGTTCCTGATCGTCTCGCCCTGGGGCTCTGTGCGGTTGGGCGGCAAGGAGGCGACGCCGGACTACAGCTATCCCGGCTGGCTTGCGATGCTCTTTGCCGCCGGCATGGGCATCGGGCTGATGTTCTTCGGCGTGCTGGAGCCGGTCTATCACATGGCCTTTTCCGAGCCCCTGGGCGTGCCGTCGCCCTTTGCCGAGGACGGCTCGATCATCGCGGCCAATGTCGATGCGGCGCGCCAGATGGGGCTCGCGGCCACGATCTTTCACTGGGGACTGCACCCTTGGGCGATCTACGCGGTCGTGGCGCTGGCGCTGGCGCTCTTTTCCTTCAACAAGGGCCTGCCGCTGACGATCCGCTCGGCCTTCTACCCGATCCTGGGGGAACGGATCTGGGGCTGGTGGGGCCATGTCATCGACACGCTTGCGGTGTTCGCGACGCTCTTCGGGCTGGCCACCTCGCTGGGCCTGGGCGCGCAGCAGGCCAATGCCGGGCTGAACCACGTCTTCGGCGTTGCCAACACGGTCACCGTGCAGGTCATCCTGATCACCTTCATTACTGCTGTGGCGCTGGTTTCGGTGCTCCGCGGCCTTGATGGGGGGGTCAAGGTGCTGTCGGAAATCAACATGGTGATGGCCTTCGGGCTGCTGCTCTTCGTGCTTTTGCTGGGGCCGACCATTACGATCCTGAGCGATTTCGCGGCTGGTCTGGGCGCCTATGTCGTGGATCTCGCACCGCTGTCGAACCCGTTCGGCCGCGAGGATACCGGATACATGCAGGGCTGGACGGCCTTCTATTGGGCCTGGTGGATCAGCTGGTCGCCCTTTGTCGGCATGTTCATCGCCCGCGTCAGCCGGGGCCGCACGGTGCGCGAATTCATCATCTGCGTGCTGTTGGTGCCGAGTTTGGTCTGCTGCCTCTGGATGGCGGTCTTCGGCGGCACCGCGATCGACCAGGTGCTGACCGATCCCACCGGCAGCGCGGTCAAGGCCCAGGTGATCGACGCCTACAACCCGCCGATCTCACTCTTCGCGATGCTCGAAGGGCTGCCGCTCGCCGGCCTCACCTCGACGCTGGGGATCATCCTGGTGATCGTCTTCTTCGTCACCTCGTCGGACAGCGGCAGCCTTGTCATCGACACGATCACCGCCGGCGGCAAGGTCGACGCGCCGCTGCCGCAGCGGGTCTTCTGGTGCACGTTCGAAGGCGCGGTGGCTATCGTGCTGTTGATCGGCGGCGGGCTGACGGCGCTCCAGGCGATGGTGATCTCCACCGGTCTGCCCTTCACCGTCGTGCTGCTGCTGATGTGCTGGGCGGTGTTCCAGGGTCTGCGCACCGAAGAGAGTTAGGCCGCCCCCGCGAGGATGCCCGCCGGGGGGTCAGCCCGGCGGGTGCAGCGGCAGTTCGGCCAGCAGCAGCGTCTTGTCCTCGGGATCGATCCTGAGTGTGAATCCCAGCCGCTCGGCCAGCCCGCGCATACCGTCATTGCGCCGGGCGACGGAGCCCCAGACCGAGGCGCAGCCCTGGTCGCGGGCGATGTCGATCACTCCGATCAGCGCCCGGCGCGCCAGCCCCAGTCCGCGCGCCTCTGGGCGCATCGACACCGCAAACTCGCCATCCTTGCCCGGTCCCACCCCGTTGACGCGCGCGCCGCCCAGGATCTCGCCGGTCAGTGCCCCTTGGCCCTCGACCACCAGACAGATTTCGTCATCGGGGTCGGGATCGCTATAGGCCGCGGCCATCTCGGGCGTCAGATGCGGCACCGCGTGGAGCATCCGGAACCACTTCGCCTGGGGGCTGAGCGCATCGTACCCGCGCATCAGGCTCTCGGCATCGTCGGGCCGGATCGGCCGGATGCGATAGTCGTTGCCGTCCTTGCCCTGGATCACCGCGTCCATGGTCTCACCCTCTCTGGGTCGACCTCCCCGCACCGCACATAAGCGCGCTGTGCCGCGATTCCACCCCGCCGCTAGAGCGATGCCTCATAGATACGCGCGGCATCCGCCAGCGTGACCTCGCGCGGATTGTTCACAAGCAGTCGCGTCTGGCGCATCGCGTCCTCGGCGAGCTTCGGGATGTCGCCTGCGCCGATGCCCACGCCGCTGAGCCCCGGCTCCAGCCCCAACTCCGCATTGAGCGCGGCCAGCCGCTCCACCAGCTCTGCCGTCACGGTCTGGGACGACCGGCCGGTGTCGATCTCGGGGAAAATATGCGGGGCGAGGGCTGCATACTCCGCCCCCGCCTCGGGCGCGTTGAAGCGCATGACCTCGGCCAGCACCAGCGCGTTCGACAGCCCGTGGGGCACGCCGAAGAGACTGCCCACCGGATAGGCCAGCGCATGGACGGCGGCCACCGGCGCATTGGCAAAGGCCTGCCCCGCCAGCATCGCACCCAAGAGCATGTCCGCGCGGGCGTCCCGGTCCGATCCGTCGGCCACCGCCCGGCGGATCGCGCCGCTCAGCAACCCCAGGGCCTGCACCGCCAGCATCCGCGACATCGGATTGGCGTTGGCGCTGCGCGAGGTGTAGGCCTCGATCGCGTGCACCATCGCATCGACGCCCGTGGCGGCCGTGACCGCGGGCGGCAGGCCGAGCGTCAGATCCGCATCCAGCAGCGCCAGATCGGGCAGGATCAGGGGCGAGCTGATGCCCTTTTTCTCCGCAGTGCCGGTGGTCAGGATCGACACCGGCGTGACCTCCGATCCGGTTCCGGCGGTCGTGGGCACCAGCACCAGCGGCACCCGCGTGCCGCGTGCCAGACCCACGCCATACATCTCGTCGAGCGTCTGGTCGGAGCCCAGCAGCAGCGCCGCGACCTTGGCCACATCCATCGAAGACCCGCCACCGAAACCGATGATGCAGGCCGCGCCCGCCTCGCGCGCCGTCTCGGTCGCGGCCTCCACCGTGGTCGCCTTGGGATCGGGTTCGATCGCGTCGAAGAGCACCGGCTGAAAGCCCTGCGCCTCCAGGTCCTCCAGCGCCGCCGCCGCCAACCCCAGCCGCAGAATCCCCGGATCGGTGACGAACAGCACCGCCGCCCCCGTGGGCGCCAGCCCGGCTGCCGCGAGGATCTCGCCCAGCCGGGCCGCGCCGCCGGGCGCCATCCGGATCGATGGTGTGGTGTTGAATGTGAATTCTCGCATCGGTGCCCCCCGGTTCTGCTGCGCAATCCATACCAAAGGGTGCGTCGACGGCCACAAGTTTGTCGGAGCGGCACCTCGGAGCATGAGAGTGGGCTCCGAGATTTCTGCGAGCAGCCTCGGCGGAGGCGTGGCCAGTGAAGCATCAAGCCCCGCCTCTATTGTGGCGTCACAGTGACTGGCCGGCCTGGTGAGACGCGGTCAAAAAAACCTGGCTTGATTGGAGGCCAAGCCCCAGACTCAAATCCGGTATCGAGCCAGGACATCAGCGATGATGGGGCTGACAAGCCCCCGTTGGCGCAACCGGGCTCTCTGTCATCATCGCGTTGCCTCCGAAGGAAAGCTGATCTGGCCGGAGCCTGTACACGGTGGAGGCCACGTCCGCCGGGGCGACTGTCTCTGGGGCCGGGGGCCTGGGGATGCATGCGGACGGTCGGTGTTGAAATGCAACCGCCAACGCTCGATCGGCACCTTGGCGTCTCCGAGGTTGTCGAAGAGTTCAACGTTGCGTCGCTCCTCCCGCAGACTGCCGTCGGAGCATTCGGTGTAGCCGATCGGAGTTGGGCCGCCGGGTCCGGTGCAGAGAGTTCTGGCCCCGACCTTCGCGATCCGTTCCCGCACCGCGATGGCCGCGCACGTTGGACGTCGCCAATGGTAGCTCGACCCGGTGGCGCAACGTGTTGGCAACTTGGATCCAACGTGATCCGGCATGCCGCGTGCCATCATGAGGTCGGTGAGGATTGCGAGACCGCTTTGGCCGTCGGGCCTAAGTGCCAGTTCAATCGCCAAGCCCGCACGGGTGAATGCGTCGACGACGCAGAGCATGCGGAGCTTGCGTTCACCCCAGGTTCGATCCATGGACGAAGTCGTTCGCCGTTGTCGACCGGACCAATGGCGCGCAATGGCAACTCCGACGATACCCGTAGCGGCCATACTTGCTTGTAAGCTCTGTGATCGCCGTTTTCAGCGCGTCCTCACCGTCCCGCGTTGCGGTCATCTGGTTGACCCAAATGCTGGGCTTCGATGCCAACGTCTGCTTCAGGGAAGTCGCAACGCAGCGCATGAAGTCAGGATCAACGTCCGGTCCGGGCCGCGCGCGAACTCGATCGGCGCTCTGGCTCTGTCCAAGGCGTAACGCTGCCGCATAGCGGCTTCGAGCCCAGGTCGACCAGTGTCGTTGGGATCGTCGCCTGGTTTGCGATGGTGCTGCAATCATTGACGCTGATAGGGATGGAAAGGTCCATGATGTGCAGACATCCGTTCAAAGGATAGTGTTTTCGACCAGATGTCATGGTTCGTGCTGAGAGGTGGAACCGCCGATCCCGCTGTCCTGTCGAGGTGCCGAGGTCTTTTGGCTGAGCGGAGTATTTCGGGCGATCCCGTAATGACTGGTCCGTGTGTGGTGAAGTTCGGCCCAGAGACTGCCAATCCCTCCGTACCGCGCGGCTTCGGTCGGCATTTCGACGAAACCTACACCAGCGCTGGTGGCAAGTGGCGGTACCCTTGGGCGGTCGACCGGAACGGCAAGGTCATCGGGTTCCGTCTGACGGCACTGAGAGATGCCAGGGCTGCGCGCGCTCTTTCGCCAAGCGCGAGACACCGAGCGTGTTTATGGTCCGGTGCCCCGCACCACGGACAAGGCGCCACCCCATGCGCGCATGATCGGTGATGATGAACGCCTAGGTGTCCCCTGGGGAACAGATAGTCCCTGCGGACCGAGATCGGCGAATAACACCAGGCGTACCAAAGCAGGCGTCAAACACTGCAACGAGCCCCTGTCAAAGATCTGTCCGACCCGCTCGCGGCCCATGACGCGGCATGGCGCCAGGCGGCGGGGGACTCTCGGCCAGGGCGTCGCTACGTCCCGGGCGGGGTCGATTGACAGCCGCGGCCGGAGGCTCTTACGGTTTGCACCGCACATCGTGTCGGATCAAAACGCTGGCGGTGCAGGGAGTGGAAACGTGAGTGAATACGAACCTTTAACGCCCGCGAGCCTCCCAAAGCGTCTCGGCGGACTCTCGGCGGTTGCCGATGCCGTCGGCGGCGCGCCAGAAGCGTGGTCCGTCGAGGAAGTTGGTGACGGAAACCTCAACCTCGTTTTCATCGTGGGCGGCTCTGCCGGGTCGGTCATCGTGAAGCAGGCCCTGCCATATGTACGACTGGTGGGGGATAGCTGGCCCTTGGGGCTGCAACGGGCGTTCTTCGAATACAACGCCCTGATCCGACAGGAGACAGTGGATCCGGGCGTCGTGCCTGCGGTTCTGCATTTTGATGAGGCCCAGGCTCTGATCGTGATGGAGCATCTGGTTCCGCACATCATCCTGCGCAATCAAATGATGGCGGGCGACCGCGTCGCCGGGCTCGGCGAGGGTATGGGGCGGTTCTGCGCCCGCACGGCCTTCCGCTGCTCGGACCTGCACATGGCGACAGACAAGAAAAAGGCCGATGTTGCGCTTTTCAGCGGGAATGCGGAGCTCTGCGATATAACCGAGACGCTGGTGTTCACCGATCCCTATTTCGACGCGGAGCTGAACCGTCACACAACGCCACAGCTGGACAGCCTGGTGGCCGAGTTGCGGGCGAATGAAGCGCTGAAAATCGAGGCGCAGCACCTAAAGCGGGCATTCACGGCCCGCGCGGAGACGCTCTGCCACGGCGACCTGCACTCGGGCTCGATCATGGTGACCGGCGACAGCGTCCGGATCATCGACCCGGAATTTGCCTTCTACGGACCGATGGGGTTCGACATCGGCATGCTGGTCGGGAACTTCCTGATGGCGTTCCACGCCACGCCCGCTCATGTGGCGGATAGGGCGGCACGGGCGGCTTATCAGGACTGGTTGCTCGATGTGACGCGCACCACGTGGACGAGCTTTGCCGCAGAGTTCCGGACCCTCTGGGAACGGGAGCGGACCGGGATCCTCTACCCCAGGACGCTCTACGAGGATCAAGGGCACGAGGCGGCGTCCAAGCGGGCCTGCGATCAGGTCCTGGCCGAGATCTTTACCGATCTTCTTGGCTTTGCTGGGGTGGAGATGCATCGGCGCATTCTTGGCTTGGCCCATATTGCGGAATTCGACTCGATAGAAGACTCCGACATCCGCGCGCCGCTTGAAGCGAAGAGCCTGCGCCTTGGCCGCGACCTCGTTCTGCAGCGGCGGAATATCACCGACATCGACAGGTTGCTCGGGCTCGCTCGATCAAGCGAAACGGGCGACAACATATGACGGCTGAAGAAGCGCAAGACCGCTCGATCTGCCGCTGAACTGCGTCTTGAGGTCTGCCCGACCGACAGACATGGAGCGGCGCGACCGCGACCCGGGGGGTCACACCGCGTCGAGGATCGCGCGGGCAAGTGTTTCGTCGAGGAGAAGCCGGTCCGCGAACCCCGCGCGCAGAACGGCGAGGGTTACAGCTGCCTTGGACGCGCCGCCCGCGGTGATTGTGACGTCCATCGCACCCATCTCGTTTGGTTTAACGCAGGGCGTGCAGCGGTTCAGGGCAATGTCTGCCACAGCACCGTCTGATGTGTAGAACACACCACAGCAATCTCCGACGACACCGCTCTGTTTGAGTTCGGCCAGCTGGTCGGGGCTGAAGAGGCCGTCTTGGAAAAGGATCCCCCCGTCGCGGCATTCTCCGACGCTCATCAGGGCGTGGCTCGCTTCGCGCGCGGAAGTCAGGGTCTCGCGCACCAGACGTTGCTCGAGGATGGTCGCACAGGCCTCGGCGCTGTCGGCCACGAAGGGCGCGGGCAGAAGCATCGCCCGTCCTCCGGTCTGCGTGGCGAGTCGGACGCAGATATCACCCGGAGCGGTGCGCGACGCGTGGCTGACCGAGCCCATGAGCGACACAAACGTCAGGTTGCGATTGGCGAGCCCCGTGAGGTTGTCGGCCATTGCCGACAGTGTCCGCCCCCAGCCGACCCCGATCACCAGCGGCGTGTCGCCCGCGCCGATCCGCGCCAGGTAGGAGGCCGCGAGGATGCCGACCGCCGTGCGCTCGTATCCATGGTCCGGCGTCGGGACTGGTATGGGCGCAACCTGCACCTCTCGCAATTCGAAGAGCTCTGACAGCCGATCGGCCAGGTCGAGCATCGGCGAAGTGCGGTGCTCGACCGCGATACGCACCAGTCCCTTTTCTCGGGCATCGGCAAGCATTCGGTTGACCTTGAACCGCGAGATCCCAAGCCGGTCGCTCACCTCCTGTTGGCTGAGATTACCAACATAGTAGAGCCACGCGGCCTGCACGACGTCCTCGTCCTGACGATTGCCGGTCAGCAGCGAATTGCCCTCCCACAGTTGATTGGAAAAACGGCCTGAAAACAGCTTGACCGCCCCTCACCACGCCATAAAGTCACATACGTGCACTTGCTGCACAAGTGTTGTCAGCGCGGGAGAGGGCTCGCCACGTCGGCGCCGAACGCGGCGGGGGCTTGGGGGCCCGGCGGTCCTGTGAGGGGCCAAGACGATGCAATCGCCCGGCGGGGTTTTCCTGTGGTCGGGTCAATTATTCCGCCAAAGAGCGGGCCAAGGGAGGAAGACCATGAAGACAACCGTATCCATTCTGGCCGTTGCCGCTGTCGCTGCAACCCTGCCGATTGCGACTGTCGCGAGTGACGATGACACGTCGATCGCCACGGTCGTCAAGATCGCAGGCATCCAGTGGTTCAACCGCATGGAAGAGGGCGTGAATCAGTACGCCGAAGACACCGGTACGAATGCGTTCCAGGTTGGCCCCGCGCAGGCGGACCCGCAGCAGCAAGCCGCGCTGATCGAGGACATGATTGCCCAGGGTGTCGATGCGTTGGCCGTCGTTCCGATGTCCCCCGAGGCACTGGAGCCGGTGCTGGGCCGGGCTATGGAGGCGGGCATCACGGTTGTCACCCATGAGGCCGCCAGCCAGCAAAACACCTCTTACGATCTCGAGGCCTTCGTGAACGAGGATTTCGGCGCCAACCTCATGGAGCAGCTTGCGACCTGCATGGGTGGCGAGGGCGAGTATGCGGTGTTCGTCGGATCACTTACCTCGCAGACGCACAATCAGTGGGTCGATGGAGCGATCGCGCATCAGGAGGCCAACTACCCCAACATGACGCTGGTGGGCGACAAGAACGAGACCTTCGACGATTCCCAGAACGCGTATGAAAAGGCGCAGGAAGTGCTGCGTGCCTTCCCGAACGTGAAAGGCATGCAGGGCTCGGCATCGACTGACGTGGCCGGCATCGGTCTCGCCATCGAGGAGCGCGGTATGGAGGACGACACCTGCGTCTTTGGCACATCGCTGCCTTCCATCGCCGGCCAGTACCTTGAAACCGGTGCCGTGGACGGGATCGGGTTCTGGGACCCGTCGGTCGCCGGCTATGCGATGAACAAGATCGCGCAGATGGTGATGGACGGCGAGGAAGTGACCGACGGTATGGATCTGGGTCTGCCGGGTTACGAGAATGTCTCGCTCGACGGCAAAGTCGTCTACGGCCAGGCTTGGGTGAACGTGAACGCCGACAACATGGCAGAGTACCCGTTCTGACCGGCTGACGACTGACCGAGCGCGGCGGCGAGGCTGCCGCGCTTCCCACTCCGCGAAAGACCCGGCCCGCCATGCAAGCGCCCGACACCCCCGCCTTCGTCGAGATGACGGGCGTAACCAAGCACTATGCCGGCGTGACCGCCTTGGATGGTGTCGATTTCACCGTCCACCCCGGCGAGGCCATTTGCCTTGCCGGTGAGAACGGGAGCGGGAAATCGACGCTGATCAAGATCCTGTCCGGCGTCGAACCCGCCTCCGACGGAGAGATCCGGATCGGCGGCGAATTGATGACGGGCCACACACCGCGCGATGCCACGGCGGCGGGCGTGCTGGTAATATTCCAGGATTTCTCGCTGTTCCCGAACCTGAGCGTGGCGGAGAACATCGCCTTTGCCAACGAGCTGACAGAAGGCAGGAGGATCTACAGCCGGCGCCATGCCCGCGCGGTGGCACAGCGGATGCTCCACCGGATCGGCGTCGACATCCCGTTGAACGCGAAGCTGGAAACGCTGCCCGTGGCGCACAAACAGCTCGTCGCGATCTGCCGGGCGCTCGCTTGCGAGGCGCGCCTCATCATCATGGACGAACCGACGACCGCCCTGACAGGCAAGGAGGTCACGGTCCTGCTCGACATCATCCGCGTCCTGAAGGAGCAGGGCGTTGCCGTGATCTTTGTCAGCCACAAGCTGGCCGAGGTGCTGGCGGTCAGCGAGCGCGTCGTCGTGCTGCGCAATGGGAAGAAGGTGGCCGAGGGCGACGCGGCAGAGTTCGATGCCGCCTCGCTGACGCGTCACATGACCGGGCGCGATGTGGCTGAAGCGTCTCCGGGTGCGTTCGACGGCTCGGGGGAGATGCTCCTGTCCGTCGAGAACCTTCAGAAGCAAGGATCCTTCCGGGACATCAGCTTTTCGATGCAGACGGGCGAGGTGCTGGGCATCACCGGGCTGCTCGGCAGCGGACGCACCTCTCTCGCCAAGGCGCTGTTTGGCCTCGTCGCTCCGGATTCAGGCCGCATCGTCGTCGATGGCGAAGAGGTCCCGTTGGGAGATCCGATCGCCTCCGCCGAGGCGCGGATCGGCTATGTGCCGGAGGACCGGCTGACCGAAGGACTGTTCCTGACCCAATCGATCCTGCGCAATGTGGCCGTAGGGCGGCTGCAGGAGCATGAGCGGAACGGGTTCCTCGATTTGCGCGGCTTGGTTGACGAGGCCGCGGACTGGCTGACGCGCCTGAAGGTCAAGACGCCGTCCATCACGGCGCCGGTCCAGTCGCTCTCGGGCGGAAACCAGCAGCGCGTCGCACTGGCACGCTGGATGGCGCGTGCGCCGCGCCTGCTGATCCTGAACGGGCCGAGCGTGGGGGTCGATGTCGGCTCCAAGGCAGAGATCCACGACATCATCCGGGACCTTGGGCACCAGGGGCTGGGCGTGATCGTAATTTCTGATGACCTGCCGGAACTGCTGGCCACCTGTCACCGGATCCTCGTGATGAAAGGCGGCGCTATGACAGACGAGTTTGCCGGTGGCAAAATCAGCGAGGACGTCCTCTCGCAGAAGCTGACGTCATGATGAGCGACCGCTGGAAAGAGCTTCTGGCCCGGAATGAGGCCTTGGTGGCCCTCGTCATCGTCCTGTTCTGTATTGTGGCAACGCTGTCTGACCCCAACTTCTTCACGGTGACCACGCTCTCCGACCTGCTGCGCGCATCGATCGTGCTGGGAATTCTGGCAATCGGCTGCATGCTGGTGCTAATTTCGGGCGGGATCGACGTGAGTTTCACCGCGGTCGCCGTCTCGGCCATGTATATGACGACGAAGCTGTCGCTGGCGGTCTGGCCAGATATGCCCTGGCCGTTGATCTTTGCCCTTTCCATAGGGTTCGGGGCGCTCCTCGGCGCGATCAACGGCACATTTATCGCGATTTTCGGCCTGCCCACGCTGATCGTGACCCTGGGGACGCTGTCGGTATTCCGCGGTTTCCTGCTGACCTTCGTGGGCTCCGACCGGATCTCGGCCCTGCCGCCCGACATGCGCGAGTTCTCCCGCATGATGATCGCGCGGGGGACAACGGAGAGCGGAGATTTCTACGCGCTTCCCTGGTCGCTCGCGGCATTGCTGGGGGTGATCCTGCTGACCGCGTTCATCCTGCACAAGACGATGCTCGGCCGGTCGATCTTTGCGCTCGGCGGCTCGGTCGAAAGCGCGCGGCGGCTGGGGATCGACGTCCGCCGAACGCAGTTCTTCGTCTATGTTTACGTTGGCGCCCTGGCGGGGCTTGCCGGCATCCTCCACGGATCGATGGGGCGGATGGCGGACCCTTTCAGCCTCGTTGGGCTCGAGTTGTCGGTCATCGCCGCCGTGGTGCTGGGCGGCGCGCGCCTGATCGGGGGATACGGGACGATTACCGGAACGCTTCTGGGCGTGGCATTGATCGTGCTCGTACAAAACAGCCTGATCGTGATCGGCATCCCATCCACCTGGCAATCGGTCACAATCGGGGCGCTGATCCTTCTGGGCACGGGCCTGCCCGCCTATCAGGCCAAACGCGCCGCGGCACGGGCAGGTTAGGGAGATCGCGATGAGTGGATCCGGATCACGCACCGAGATGACCCTGAGCCAGGCGCCCGAGTTCCGGCTCGCGATCATTGCCGTGCTGGTCTTTGCTCTGATGGCAGTGCTGTCGCCCGACCGGTTCCTGTCGGCGCAGAACCTGACCTCCATGGCCTTTCAGTTCCCCGAGTTCGCGATCCTCGCGCTCGCGATGACGATCACGATGACAACCGGGGGGATCGACCTGTCCGTCGTCGGTGTCGCGAACCTGTCGGCCGTGATCGCGGCGGCGATCCTGACCTCGCTCGCGGGGCCCGAAGCAACGGGCATCGTGGCGGTGATGTGGTTGGCCGTGGCGCTCGTGGCCTCGTTGGCCGTGGGCGCGGCGGCGGGGTTTTTCAACGGGATCCTCGTGACCCGTCTCGGTCTGCCGCCGATCCTCGCGACACTGGGGTCCGGTCTGGTCTTTACCGGGTTCGCGGTGGCGATGACGGGCGGCAGCGCCGTGATGGGCTTTCCCGACATCGTGTCCGTGATCGGGAACTCCACGATCTGGTTTGTCCCGGTGCCGCTGATCCTGTTCGCGGTGCTCGCGATTGCCCTGCACATCTTGCTCACCCGGACCGGGTTCGGCCTGCGGGTGACGATGTATGGCGCGAACCCGCTGGCCGCGCTCTATGCCGCGATCGATATCGACCGAATCCTGCTCCGCGTCTACGTGATCGCGGGCATGTTCTCCGCGGTGGCGGGGATGGTGATCATGTCCCGGGCGAACTCGGCCAAGGCGGACTACGGGTCGAGCTACCTGCTGCTGGCCGTCCTCATCGCGGTGCTGGGCGGGGTGAATCCCTATGGCGGATACGGCCGGGTGATCGGCGTCGTCCTGGCCGTGCTGTCGATGCAGTTTCTGTCTTCGGGATTGAACATGCTGCAGGTTTCAAACTTTGCGCGTGAGCTGATCTGGGGCGCCCTTCTGCTCCTTGTGATGGTGATCAACACGACCAACTGGGCAGGCCTGAGGGCCGGCCGAAAGCCGGCCAAGACCGGCTGAAAGGGAGGACACGATATGAAGAAGATCCTGAACGCCCCAGAGGCCTACGTGGACGAAATGCTCGCCGGGCTCACCGCAGCACATCCGGAGTATTACCGGCTGCACGGAGACAGCGGGAAGGTCGTTGCGCGCGCCACCGCCGGCAAAGCGGGCAAGGTGGGGATCGTCACGGGCGGTGGTTCGGGCCACCTGCCGGTCTTTGCCGGTTATGTCGGGGCAGGTCTTCTGGATGCCTGCGCGATCGGGGACGTCTTCGCCTCTCCGTCCGCCGAACAGATGGCCGATGCGATCCGGGCCGCCGACAGCGGGGCCGGGGTCCTGCGCCTCTACGGCAACTACGGCGGGGACGTGATGAATTTCGACATGGCAGGCGATCTGGTCGAGTTCGACGATATCACCTGCACGACTGTTTTGCTGGCGGATGATGTCGCGTCCGCGCCGCCCGAAGAAGCCGAGAAGCGGCGCGGCGTCGCCGGTATGGTCTATGCCTTCAAGATCGCGGGCGCAGCGGCGGAGGAGGGGCGGGACCTGGATGGCGTGACCGCCGTCGCCCAGAAGGCGGCGGATGCGTGTCGCTCGATCGGGGTGGCGCTTTCGCCCTGCACCGTGCCCCAAGCGGGCAAGCCGACATTCGAGATCGCCGAGGACGAGATCGAGATGGGGATGGGCATCCACGGGGAGCCGGGCGTGTGGCGTGGCAAGCTGCGCGCGGCCGACGAGATTGCCGGCGAGATGATGGACCGGCTTCTGGCGGATAGTCCCGTCGCCTCCGGCGACCGCGTGTCGATCCTGGTCAACAGCCTCGGGGCGACGCCGCCGGAGGAACTCTACATCCTCTACAATGTCGTGAAGGCCCGTCTCGAGAGCGCAGGCGCGACAATCGTCATGCCGCTCGTGGGCCGCTACGCGACGTCTATGGAGATGGCCGGTGTGTCCTTCACGCTCTGCAAGCTCGATGACGAGCTCGAAGCGCTCCTCAAAGCGCCCTGTGAATGCGCGTTCTGGAGGGTTGGATGACAATCGACCGGGCCGCCCTGATCACCGGACTGGAGCGCCTCGGCGCGGCGATGGAGCGGGACTTCGACCTGCTGAACACGGCGGACGGGGCGCTCGGGGACGGGGATCTCGGTGTGACGATGACCCGCGGGATGCGGGCGATCTCCGAGCAGGCGGAGGCGCTGCCCGACGATCTGGGTCAAGCGCTTTTGGCCTGTGCGCAGGCCTTCACCAAATCCTCCGGCTCGTCCTACGGCACGCTCCTGGCGACCGGCATCATGACCATCGCCAAGGAGGTCAAGGGGCGCAGCGCGATCGAAGCCGGCGAGGTGTCCGCCCTGGTCGCGGCGGCGCGGGACAAGATGCAGGCACGCGGCAAGGCGGAGCTCGGAGGGAAAACGGTGCTCGACAGCCTCGATGCCGTGGCGCGGGCGACGGAGGGCGTGAGCGATCCGGCGGATGTGGCCGACGCTGCGGCCGCCGCGGCAAACGACGCGCTTGAGACCTTCCGTGGAGAACGCGCTACCATCGGCCGCGCCCGCATCTTTGGCGACAAAAGCGTCGGGCTCGACGATCCCGGCATGCTCGCGATGAGCCGGATCGTGGCGGCGCTGGCGAACCGGGAGGCCTGACCGCGCGGCGCTTCTGAGCTTTGCGCCAGACCCGGTGGGGGCCTGGTCAGGTTCGCGAAAAAGAGGTCCCCGCTCAGATCAGCGGATCCTCCCCGCCATAATGCCGGTCGGGATAGTCCGCGTGCAGCGCCTGGTCGGCCTGCGTGAACCGGGACCGCGCGAAATTGTGCTGGTGCCAGTAGGGGTAGATCAGGGGCAGGCGGCTGACATCGTTCAGGCGTGCCAGGTCATCCTCGGTCAGCGTCAGATCGACGGCCCGGAGGTTTTCGGCGAACTGTGCCTCGGTCCTGCCGCCGACCACGAGCGAGGCGATGGCAGGCCGGGTCAGCAGCCAGGCGAGCGCCACTTGTGCGGCGGACACGCCATGCGCTTCTCCGATTTCCACGAGCACATCAACGATCCGCCACAGCCGTTCAGCGTCGCGGATCGGGGGCTCGTCCCAGCCTGCGGCCTGGCGTGAGCCCTCCGGGGAAGGCGCGCCGCGCCGGTGCTTGCCGGTCAGAAGCCCCGCGGCCAGCGGCGACCAGACGAGGACACCCAGCCCCTGATCCACCGACAAGGGCAGGAGCTCGTACTCCGCCTCGCGGGCTTCGATCGTGTAGTGGATCTGTTGGGTGGCGAAGCGGCTCGCGGTGCTGGCGGCGGCAAGCGATTTCATCACATGCCAGGCGGAATAGTTCGAGCAGCCCGTGTAGCGGACCTTCCCCTGCTGCACGAGCGTCTCGAGCGCCGCCATCTTTTCCTCGACCGGGGTCAGTCCGTCCCATTCATGCATGTAGTAGAGGTCGATATGGTCGGTCCGCAGGCGCTTGAGCGAGCGTTCGCATTCCCGAATGAGATGCCAGCGGGAGACGCCCTCGTCATTCGGCCCCGGCCCGATCGGCATCCGTGCCTTCGAGGTGACGAGGATATCGTCGTAACGGCCCTCGAGCACCTCGCCCAGGATCTCTTCGGAGGTGCCGGTGGAGTACATGTTCGCGGTGTCGAAAAGGTTCACGCCCTGGTCGATGCAGAGATCCACCAGCCGCTGCGCCTCCGGCACGCCTTGCGACGCGGTCCGCCCGAAAGCGCCTTCCCCGCCGAACGTGAAGGTCCCCATCGTGATCGCGGAGACCTTCAGCCCCGTGCGCCCAAGCCTACGGTATTCCATGTCGATCCTTCCTCCCTAGCGTGACAGCACGTTCTTGGCCGCCGGGTATAGCGCCGAAGACTTCTCGATAAGTGCATCAAAGGCGGCAACATTGACGGGGATCGGTTCGATCAGTCAACCGGGGCGCACGATGCTGGCAATGCCGTCGTCGATCTTTGCGTTGTGTTCCGGGCCATGGGCGGCGAGAGCGGCAGACCGGCCGACGCCGGGATACGGATCGGAAGCCCGGACATCTCTGCATGGATTTGCATCCAGAGGTCGGAGGCTCTGGTACCACCACCCGCGCTGCTCTCTGTCATCAAACAAGGTGTGCGAGTCTGTCCCGCAATCTCCGGTCGACCTGCTGAAGCGCCTCGAACGCAGAAAACCGGGCTTCGTGGATTTGTTGAGTCCTCGTTCCGGCGGCAGGATCACATCGGCTTTCGACCGAGGACATCGCGACCATCGCCTTGGTCAGGGTTGGCTGTGCCCCCGAGGCCACTGCGCCCAGCATGGCCGCGCCGAGCAGAACCGGTTCGGGGGAGCTGGTTGCCAAGACAGGGTACCCGCTTGCATCTGCCAAGAGCTGCTTGATTGACGCGCTTTCGCCCGCGCCTCCGCTGATAACGATCGCGGACGGGCGCACGCCGTGCCCTTTCTGAGTGTCCATGATCTGGCGCAGGCCATACCCGACCCCAAGGACCGCGGCCACATAGGTTGCCAGCAGATCGTCCAGATCCTTGGCGAGCGTGAGGCCGGAGATGACGGCGGTCGCATTCGGATCTGCATGGGGCGCCCTGTTGCCGAGAAAATCGGGCACAATAATGCGCGGGCCGGCGAGCGCCACGGCATCACTGATGTCCGGCAAACGCTGTTCCACCTCGCCAAGAAGATACGCTTGCAGCGAAAGCCCCGCGCGTTCTGCGTTGGCCGATGCCTCGGCGCTTGCGGGGTGGTTGGTGACGAGATGCGCGATGGCTTCTCCGGCCGCCGACTGTCCGCCTTCGGAAAGCCACATGCCCGGTACCATGGCGGAATAGTAGGGACCCCAGACGCCGGGGACCTTTTGTGCCTTGGCCGAGGTCGCCATCGTGCAGGCGGACGTACCGAAGACATAGGCCATGTTCGCTTCGGCCCCGGTGTCCGGGTCTGCGCCGACAGTGCCGATGCCGCCCGCGTGGGCATCGATCAAACCGGCGCTAACGGGTGTTCCGGGGGCGAGGCCCATTCCGTCAGCGGCCTCTTCCGAAAGGCCTTGTGCCAGCGCTGTGCCGGGCGGGACGATCTCTTGCCCGATACGGGCGAAACCCTCTGCCGGAAGCTCTGGGAGGCCGATCTCACGAAAGTAGCTTTCGTCCCACCTGTCCTCGTGGGCCAGGTAGGTCCACTTGCAGGTCACCGTACAGGCAGAGCGCGTCAGCGATCCCGTCGCCGCGTAGGTCAGGAAGTCCGGCAGGTCAAAGAACTGTCCCGCCGCGGCGAACGTGGCGGGCATATTCTCCTTGATCCAGAGAAGCTTAGGCGTCTGCATCTCGGGCGAGATACGCCCGCCCACGAAATCGAGCACCGCGTGGCCCTGGGCGTTGATCCGGTCGGCCTGAACCTTGGCGCGGTGGTCCATCCAGACGATGACGTTGCGCTGTGCGTCGCCGGACGCGCTGATGCTGAGTGGCTGCATATCCCGGTCCAGCACGACCATCGAGCAGGCCGCATCAAAGCCGATACCGCGGACGTCGCTTGCAGGGATCGCGGCACGCGCAACGGCGGCGCGCACCGAGGCGCAGACCGCCTGCCAGATGTCGCTCGAAGACTGTTCGGCGATATGGCCGGCGTCGCGCCACATCCGGATATCCTGTTTGTGGCTGGCCAAAAGCATGCCTGCACCGTCAAACACGCCCGCCCGGGCGCTGCCCGTGCCGACATCGACGCCGATGAAGCAGCCGGCCATTCAGAGATCCACCGCGTTCGGCAGCAGCACCAGATCGCGGATCGTGACATTGGACGGCCGCGTCAGCATGAAGATCACGCAATCGGCGACCTCCTTGGGCTGCATCAGGCTCCCCTCGGCCAGGGCCTGGTCCAGTTTCGCCTTGGGCCAGTCATCGAGCAGGGCGGTGACGACCGGGCCGGGCAGGATCGCGCCCACACGGACGCCGTGTTTGGCAACCTGCCGCCGCACGGTGTGGGTGAATGCCTGCACCGCGTGTTTGGAGGCGGTGTAGATCGGCTCCCACACCACGGGGATCACGCCGGCGACGGAGCTCGTCAGGATCACGTCGCCCGAACCCTGCTTGGCCAGATGCGGCAATACGGCGTGCACCGACCGGAAGGCCGCGTTGACGTTGAGGTTCAGCACCAGATCCCAGGCATCCGGGTCAGCGTCCAGCACATCGCCCCCCACATAGGTGCCCGCATTGGCGTGGAACACATCGAGGCGACCTGCGCGATCGAGGATCTGCGGCAACATCTCTGCGACGCTCTGCTTGTCGAGGAGGTCGGTGACGACGGGGATCGCGGGCTCTCCCAGTTCCGCGCAGACCTTGTCGAGCGCGGCCGCATCCCGGTCCACCAGCGCCACGGTCGCGCCGGCCGCGATAGCCGCGCGTGCGCAGGCGAGACCGATGCCCGACGCGGCGCCGGTAATCGCCACGACTTTGCCCGATAGATCCGACATGTCTCCCGCCCCCCTAGATCAAACCGTACTGCGCGGCCTTGCCCTTGAGGAAGGGCAAGCCCTGACCGATCACCGCTTCGGCGCTGTCCGCCACGGGGCGCCAGACCGACAATCCGTAGGCGATCTCGGGCGGCATGTTGATGAAGCTCTCCATCGCCAGCCCGCCGTCGAAGTCGATCGCGGCGAGGGTCGCGAAAATCTCGTCCCAGTCGCAGGTGCCCGCGCCGGGGGTGCCTCGGTCGGATTCCGACAGGTGGATGTAGCGCAGGTGCTCTCGGCCATGCAGGATGCCGTTGCCCGCCCCCTTTTCTTCGATGTTCATGTGGTAGGTATCGAGATGCAGGAACATGTTGCCCGCGCCGACGCGCTCGATCATCGCCACGCCCTGGGCCGCCGTATTGATCAGGTGGGTTTCGTAGCGATTGACCGGCTCGATCCCGAAGGCGAGGCCGTGTCGTTGCGCGACCTTTGCGGCGGCCTCGAGCGCACGGGCGACATTGTCCAGCTCTGCCTCCGTCGGTGGCAGGCCGCTGCGTTCGCCGATGCCGCCATAAGTGACGCCGGTCAGCGCTTCGGCACCAAGCCCTGCGGCTTTCTCGATGGCCAGCGTGAGAAAATCCACGGCGCCCTCGGGGTTGGTGGACGCCCATACCGGCTCCGGAAGGCCCAGCGAGCAAACCGCGGGCAGTGCCGCCTGTTCCAGCAGCCTGCGCCCGAGCGCCGCATCGGTGGAGGCGGGGTCCAGCAAGGCAATCTCGATAAAGTCCATCCCGCTGGCCTGGGCGGCGGCGATGGCGCGCGCCGCGCCCTCGGCATCCCAGGACATCGTCCACATGCTCGTATGTACGCCAAAACCCTTCATATGCTGGAATATCCCCCTTCGATCATCATCACCGCACCGTTCACAAGGTCCGAGGCCGGCGAGGCCAGGTAAAGCGCCATATCCGCGATCTCGACCGGTTCGCCGAAGCGGCCAAGGGGCGTGCGCGCGATAAACGGGTCTTTCTTTTCGGGGGCAGACCACAGCTCCTGTCCCATTTCGGTCAGTACGACTGTCGGGCAGATGGCGTTGACCTGTACATTGTGGGGCGCGGCCTCGGTCATCAGGGACTTGGTCAGCGCGTTCAGCCCGCCCTTGGAGGTCGCATAGGCGGCGTGGTCTGCCAGCGCGATCACCCCGGTCTGGGACGAGATGTTGATGATCTTGCCCCGCTCGCGAGCCATCATTGCGGGCAAGAGCGCTTTTGCGAGGATGAAGGGTGCCGTCAGGTTGACGGCCAGGGTCCGCTGCCAGTCAGCAAGGGAGAAATCCACGGTCGGACCTGTCACGGCGATCCCGGCGGAGTTCACCAGAATGTCGATCTCACCGAGTGCATCCACGGCTTGGGCCGCGACGGCCTCGGTCTCGGCGCTGTCTGCCAGATCGCCTGTCACGGCGGCGAAGCGGCGGCCTGCGGCGGTCACCTTCTCGCCCAGGGCCGCGAGGCGCTCAACATCCCGGCCATGGCCCGCGATATCGGCGCCGGCATCGGCAAAGACCTCGGCAATCGCTGTGCCGATGCCCGAGGATGCCCCGGTGATCAGCGCGGTTCTGCCCGCGAGGCTGAAACGATCCTGCCAAGCCACCGGCTACTCCAGATTCGTGTGGTTGGCGCGCATCGCCTCGGGCGAGACATCCATGCGGTCGCGCAGATCGAGAACCAGAATCTCGAAGAAGAGAAACATGAGGGCCTCATAGAGCGAGCCCATCGGAAGAACGGAGGTCGCAGCACCCCCCTGATCGGCGGCCATGGTCTGCGCCGGAAGGTGGACGGTCAGATCGGCGGCCCGGGGCACCGCGCCGTCCGGTTCGGCGGTGATGCAGATCACCCGGGCACCGCTGCGCCGGGCAATGTCGGCCAGTGCGGCCACGGTCGAAAACTGCCCCGGTCCCGCGCTCACGAACAGAACGTCGCCATCACCCACGGGCGGGGCGGTCATGTCCCCGACCACATGGGCATCGCATCCAAGGTGAAAGAGCCGCATGGCCAGAGCGCGCATCATCAGCCCCTCGCGACCGACGCCGTAGCACAGGATCCGGCGGGCGCCAGTGATCGCCTCCGACAACGGCGCGATCTGTGCCAGGACATCCGCCGAGAGGCCCGGGCGCAGTTCGCCAAGCACCTGATCGGCGAGCTTGTCCAGGGCCAGGGTCATGCATGCTCCAGTTTGATCTGGATCTTCACGTCCGTGGGCCGGGCCTCCACCGCGCGGTCAAAGGCGGCGATGCTGTCTGCGAACGCGAAGGTTTCCGAGATCAGCGGTTTCAGGTCCACCTTGCCCGATGCGATGAGCGCAATGGCCCTGTCATACATGTTGGCATAGCGAAAGACGGTCTCCATCCGGATTTCCTTCGACTGCGCCAGGACGATGTCGACGGGCACAGGGTCGACCGGCATCCCGACCCAGACAACACATCCCGCCGGGGCCACGGCCTCAAGCGCGGTCCGGATGGACGCCGCCGCCCCGGCGCACTCGAAGACGACATCGGCGCCCCACCCTTCGGTTGCGTCCCGCAGGACGCTTGCAGCGTCATCGCGGGGGATCAGGATCGGCTCGATATTGTCATAGCGCGCGGCGACGGCGAGTTTGTCTTCGACGAGGTCCGCGATGTAGACTTTGGCGCAGCCGCCCGCCAAAGCCGCCAGCGCGACCATGATCCCGATCGGGCCGGCGCCGGTCACGAGCGCAACATCGCCCGGCTTGATCCGCGCGCGGGCTGCGGCCTGCATGCCGATGGCGAAGGGTTCGACCATGGCGCCCTCGGCAAAGCTGACATGGTCGGGCAGTTTGAATGTGAAGGCCGCGGGATGCACGACCGACGGCGTCAGGCAGCCATGGACCGGGGGCGTGGCCCAGAACCGCACCGACGGGTCCACATTGTAGACCCCCAACTTCGACGCCTTGGACCGCGTGTTGGGGATGCCGGGTTCCATGCAGACCCGGTCGCCCACGGTGAGACCGGTCACCTCGGGACCGATCTCGGACACGACGCCGGAGGCCTCATGGCCCAGGACCATCGGCGCGTTCACGACGAACGGGCCGATCTTGCCATGGGTGTAGTAATGCACGTCGCTGCCGCAGATCCCCACCGTGTCGATGGCGATGCGCACATCCTCCGCCCCCAGGTCGTCCGCCAGGTCAATATCGCGCAAAGACAAACTGCGCGCCTCTTCCAGAACGAGTGCTTTGGCCATTCTCTATCCTCCCCCCATGCGCATCAGGCATCCACATACTTCAGGAGCGCGACGGCCGTGTTCTCATCGGTGACAAGCGTGTCGACGAAGCCGCGCCGCAGGGCTGCCGCAAGGATCGGCACCTTGTGCAGGCCGCCGGCCGCCAGGATCACGTTGTCGATCTTGGTCATGTCGTCCAGCGACACGCCGATCACCCGGCGATTGATATCGTGCTCGATCAACTCGCCCTGCGCGTCGAGGATATGACCCGTGATGTCACCGACCCCACCCTTGGCGATGAGATCGACCCGGTCCACGTCGCGCGGCAGCGCGTCGCGCACGAGCAGCGAGCTTTCCAGATCTCCGGTCGCAAGCGCGATCGCACCGCAGGAGCGGATTTTCTCCAGCATCTCGCGGATCACATCCTGCTCCAGAAACAGTGCCTGGCTTTCGGGACTGCTGGCATAGAGCGGCGCGGTGAAGAAGCTGTGCTCGGCGTTGCACAGATCCGCGAGCCGCGTGGTGACCTCGTACCCGTTCACGTCCGAGCCGCGTGACACCCCGCCCATGATCGAGACGATTTCCAGATCCGGACGGTTGATCGGCTGCATGAAACGTGTCGCGAGATTCAGAGTGTTGCCCCAGGACATGCCGAATTTCGTCAGGCCCTCATTGGCTAGGATGTGACCCAGATGCGCGCCCAGCCCGGCACTGACGAGGGGCGTGACCGGGGCCTGGTCTGCCGGGGACGGCACAACCACCGAACGCAGCAACCGAAAGCGGCGCTCCAGCTCCCATTCAAGCTCTGCCGCCGCGGAGAATACGGAGTTGACACTGACCCTCAGGATCCCGCGCCGTCGCGCCTCATTCAGAGCCTTGTTGACCCGAAGGCGGGTCACGCCAAAGCGCACAGCCGCATCGGCCTGGGTCATGCCCTCGATCTCGCAGGCCCAGGCCAGGCGCACCAGCAGCTGCTCCTCCGCATCGATCTGATCCAGTTTGATGTGGCGCGACACGATCAGACCCCTCGGCGGCCGCAGCCGGGGTACAAGGAACCGGGCCGGACATGCGGATGGCTGGTCACTTCACCGCTCCCATGGTCAGGCCGCGGACTAGCTGCTTTGACGCGATCAGCGCGAAGATCAGGACCGGGATCACGATCAGGGTCGAGGTGGCCATGATCTTGCCATAGGGGAGGTTGTAGCCCTCCATGAAACTGACGGCCATGGCAGGGGCGGTCTTGGCGTCCGTCCGCGTCAGGATCAGGCCGAACATCAGTTCGTTCCACGAGAAGATGAACGAGAAGATCGCCGACACGGCCACGCCGGGCATCGCCAGCGGCAGGCAAATCTTGCGCATGATCGTGAAATGGGACGCACCCTCCAGCCGCGCGGCTTCGTCCAGGTCATAGGGGATCCCGCGGAACTGGTCGGTGACGATCCAGATCACGATGGGCAGGTTGAAGGTCAGATAAATCAGGATCAGCGTGATGTGCTTGTCCAGCATGCCGAGGTTTCTGGCGATCAGAAAGAAGGGCAGCGCCAGCACGATGGGCGAGATCATGCGGTTCGTGATGAACCAGAACCAGAGGTCCTTCTTGCCGCGAAACTCGAACCGGGCGAGCGCAAACGCGGCCGGAACACCGAGCACCAGCGCCAACAGTGTCGTGCTCACGGCAATGATCAACGAATTGATCAGCGTTCTCAAAACGCCGTCTTCGAACAGCGCCTCGCGGTAGTTGCCCAGCGTCGGCTCGAAAATCCAGACCGGCGGGGCCTCGAGCGCGACAAGCTGAGTTTTGAGCGACGTCGTCACCATCCAGTAGAACGGAAACACACATACCGCGATGATCACGGCCAGCAGCGCGATTTGCGACCAGAGGGAGCGTGGGGAAGTTATGGCTCAGACCTCCTTGTAGAATACGCGGATGTAGATCTGTGCCAGCACGATGGTGATGATCAAAAGGATGATCGCCTGCGCCGAGGCCAGCCCCTGGTCAAAACCCCGAAAGCCAACGCGCTGGATCATGAGCGAGATGAACTCCGTCGATGCCCCCGGTCCCCCCCGCGTGAGTGTAAACACCATGTCGAACAGCTTGAGCGTATCGGCCGTGCGCAGGATGAGCACCGCCACAAGGCCGGGCAGTAGAAAGGGCAGCTGCACATAGCGCAGGATCGTCCATTTGGACTTCGTCTCCAGCCGCGCGGCCTCTTCGATTTCGCCCGGAACCATCGTGAGACCGGCGAGCAGTACAAGTGCGACAAACGGGGTCCACTGCCAGACATCCCAGAAGATGATCATTGCGAAGGCGTTTTCGGGATCGCCGATCCAGTTTATGTCGGCCCCACCCAAAAGCTGGTTCACGACACCGAATTTCTGATTGAACATCACTTGGCCAAGAAGGCCCACCACCGCATAGGTCGTTGCCATCGGCAGAACGAGGCTGAGCCGTGCGAGCGTCTTGATCAGGGTCAGCCCGGGCTGGTGCAGCACCAGGGCGATGCCAAGCCCGAAGGCGATCTGCAACGGAAGCGCGGTGCCCAGCAGAAAGAAGGTTCGGCCCATCGCCTGCCAGAACACTTCGTCGGTAAGCACATTCCAGTAATTCTCCAGGCCGATAAACTCGACCCGCTTTAGCTTTGTCAGGTTGTAGAAATGCAGCGACGTCCACAAGGCGTAGAGCAGCGGCGCGATGCCGACGGCTGCCAGCCCGATCACGGCAGGCCCGATGAACGCGAATATGGTTTTGCGGGAAACTCTGCCGCGCATGTCTGTCCTCCCGGGCCTCTTGGGTCAGAGGCGTCCGGGGGCGCGGTTCCGGCGCCCCCGGTTCAGGTCTGCCTGCAACGGCTTACTGCGCGAGCGGCTTCTCGCCGGAGTAGTAGCCGGCCGCATCGAGCACTTCTTCCATGCGGGTGCCGATCTCTTCCGCGCCCTCTTCGGTGGTCACCTCGCCAAGCATCATCTTGGTGCCCCACTCCTGCACGATCTCGGTGATCTCGGGCCATTCGGCAAACCGCGGGCGGAACTCGGGCACACCGTCCTGCCAGCTCTCGACCAGCGCGGGGACGAACTTGAAGTCCTCCAGGCCATCTTCGGTGTAGACGGACTGACGGGCCGGGACGCCGCCGCGTTCCAGGTACTCGCGCGCGTTTGCCTTGGATGTGGCCCACTGGATGAACAGATAGGCCGCGGCCTGCTCTGCGTCGTCAGCCTGGGAGGCAACGGCGAGCGAGAAGCCACCGAGTGCCGGCTTGCGGCCTGCCGGGCCCATCGGCTCCGGTGCGATCTCGACACATTCGGCCACGGTCGACGTTTCGGGCGAGACAACGGTCGAGTAGAAGGCCGACCATTCCGTGATCATCGCCACGTCGCCTTGGGCAAACCCGTTCACGGTCTCGGCGTGGTCATAGGCGACGATGCCGTCGGGCATGTACTCCATGAGATCCTGACGGAACTGCAGCCCGGCCTGGCTTTCGTCACTCATGAGATTCGAGCGGAATTCGTCGTCGAGAAACGACCCGCCAAACGGCCAGAGCACTCTGGCAAAGCTGTCGGCCGACTGCGTCTCATTCCGCTTGGACTGCAGCGCGAAGGCGTATTTGCCGTCTTTCGTCAGCGCCGGGCCATAGACGTCCTTCAGTTCTTCCCAGGTCTCCGGAGGCCCGTCGAAGCCCGCCTCTTCCAACATGCAGCGGTTGTAGAACATCAGGCCCGAGTAGTTGTCGAACGGCAGGCCGTAGATCGTGTCGTTCCAGCCGCCAAAGGCGTTCAGCACCAGCGGAAAGAAGTCATCGATATCGAGGTCGGGATCGACGATGTCCGGGAATTTCTCCTGAACCTCGGACAAAGGCATGATCCAGTCGTTCTCGGCAAAGTTCCCGATCCAGACGAGGTCGATCAGCGCAATGTCGAGATCGCCATTGGCCACGAAGTCACGGACCTGCTCACCCAGGGCGTTCTCGTAGGGGTGCTTGATGATGTTGATCTTGATGCCGGTCTCTTCCTCGAACGCGGGCAGCATCGCCTCGATCGCCTCATAGCCGGGGCGCAGGAGGAAAACGACATCGACCGTTGTGCCGGCATAGGGCGCCGCGGCCTCCTTCAGGCTCCATCCGTGGTCATCCGCGATGGCACCGGTCGCGACAAGGCTCGCCAGCGCTGCGGAGCTATACAGGGTTCGTAGAGTCTTCATGACAGTAAGATCCTCCCTTCGTCATGCCGCCTATTTTTCATATGTATCGGCGCAGCCACAAAAGTAACTCAATGCTTGAAAGTCAATACGAATGTTTCTAACGATTTCCAAAAGGATCGCAGTGGACCTGTGTCCGCCTGCCGAAAGGAGACCGCCGTGGCCGGCATAAATATCATGGAACTCAACAAGTTCTACGGCGAAGTGCAGGCGCTCTTTGATGTCAGCCTGACCATCGAAGACGGCGAGTTCGTCGTCTTTGTCGGCCCATCAGGCTGTGGGAAGTCGACCTTGCTGCGCATGCTTGCAGGGCTTGAGGCCGTGGATTCCGGCCGGATCGAGATCGACGGACGCGATGTCACCGGCGCCGAGCCCGCCGACCGCGATCTGGCGATGGTGTTCCAGTCCTACGCGCTTTACCCGCACATGACCGTGCGCGAAAACATGGACTTCGGAATGAAGGTCAATGGCTTCGCTCCGGAGGCGCGCAAAGAGCGGATTGCCGAAGCCGCGCGCATCCTCCAGCTCGACGATTATCTGGACCGCAAGCCCGGGCAGCTGTCCGGAGGCCAGCGCCAGCGCGTGGCCATCGGGCGGGCGATCGTGAAGAACCCAAAAGTGTTCCTGCTCGACGAGCCGCTGTCGAACCTCGACGCCAAGCTGCGCGTTCAGATGCGTGTGGAACTCGAAGGGCTGCATGAACAACTGGCCGCCACGATGATCTACGTCACCCATGACCAGGTCGAGGCGATGACGATGGCCGACAAGATCGTTGTGCTGAACGGCGGCCGGGTGGAGCAGGTCGGCTCCCCCATGGAGCTCTACCACAAGCCCAACTCGCGCTTCGTCGCCGAGTTCATCGGCTCTCCCGCGATGAATGTCTTCGCCTCCGACGCCGGGCTCAGAGATCTGTCGCTGGACCCGTCCGCGGTGTTCATCGGCTGCCGCCCCGAGCATATCGAACTGCTGCCCATCGGTCAGGGCCACGCCGAGGCCACCGTGAAGGTCAAAGAGCAGCTCGGCGGCGAAAGCCTGCTCTATCTTGCCATGGACAGCGGCAACGAGATCGTGGCCCGCGTGGACGGCGATGGCACGCTAAGCGTCGGTGAGACGGTCAGCCTGCGGATACCGGAAAACCGTCTCCACCAGTTCGACAGCGCTGGCCGGGCGATACGGTAACACGCAACCATGACCGGATTTGCCCCACCTCCCAGTGACGCCCGGCTGGACCGCGGATCTTTGCTTGAAGGCGTCGAACTGGTCATTTTCGATTTCGATGGCGTCATTGCGGACAGCGAGGTGATTTCGCTCGCAACGCTTCAGGAGGCGCTTGTAGCCTTCGGGATCGACCTGTCCGCCGAGGACGTTCGGCGCGCCTTTCTCGGGACCTCTCTTGCCAGGATCGAAGCGTATGTCGCCGAAACCGGCGCGGGCCGAACATCGCAGGGGTTCGCGGAAACCTGGCAATCCTCGCTTTTTGACCGCTTCCGTGCCGAGCTGGCGCCGGTGCCGCAGTTGCCCACGTTACTGGAGCAGCTGTCGGCGCGCGGCATCCGCTATTGCATTGCATCCAGCGGCACCTTCGAACGGCTCGGCGTGGCTCTCTCCGCGCTGAACCTGACCGGGCAGTTCGAGTCCATTTTCAGTTCCGAACAAGTCGCACGGGGCAAGCCGGCGCCGGACCTGTTCCTGTTCGCAGCGCGCGAGCTCGGGGTTCCGCCCGAAAGCTGCCTTGTGATCGAAGACTCACCCTATGGCATTCGCGCCGCGAAGGCGGCCAACATGCGATGTGCCGGTTTCGTCGGCGGCACCCACCTGCACGAGATTGCAGAGGAGCATGGCGACCTGCTTCGTCAGCAGGGAGCGGATATCGTGGTTGCGTCCTTGGACGCCATCTTGGCGAAAGACCTGTCCTGAGGCCGGGCGAGTAGCATCCGAAAAAGCGCACGGAAGACCAGACGTGAAGAGGCTTCGGTCTGAGGTGCGCCCCGGAAGCTGGACACCGACGCGAGCGATGATCCGAGGTCATCTGGTCTTCGAGAAGGAGACGGAAGAGATGACCACGCCGCCGCGTCCCAGGTGAAGGTCGCGCTGGAGGCTCTGAAGGATGCGCAGGCCGTTGCGGAGCGGGCGGCGCGGTTCGAGGTTCCCCCGACGTTGATCCACCAGGAAACGCGCGCGCTGCTCGAAGGGGCTTCGGGCCTGTTCGAGCACGGGACAGCGAACAAGACCCCCGAAGTGGATCACGAGACGGTGCGCGAGCTGCACGCGAAGATCGGGGAAGTCGCAGTTGCAAAGGGTTCTTGTCGCGAAAGGTCAAACCCTGGGGCGAGACCTGAGGCGCGGCATGCTCGCGAAACCCGGCCTCCATGCCGGGGTCGTGGATTCTGGCTTTCTTGTCAGGCGCGATACGGTTCCTCCTGTACCGCGTGGCCGAGGACCATTTTGATGAACAGGCAAGGGATGAACCACTCAAGGCCCGCGCCCAACGGCAAAAAGGACTGGCTGGCAAGCACTGCGAGAACGGTGGCTGCAGCCGCCATCGCGCGGCGCAGATAGAGTGGGCACGCCAGAACCAGCAATACGCTGATCTGAAGCAGAATGTACCAGGCGACGGCGTTCAAGAGGCTGCCGCCAAAGACGTAAGCGGCGACGATCGGGTGCACATGTATGGCCGTGAACAGCATTGGGTTCTTGGCCAGTCTTGCGCCCAGGCCCTCGCCCGGATGCAAATCGGTGTGATAGAACCTTTTGCAGGAATTGAGCATGTTGGCGACCGCGCCGCCGGCGATGTCGAAAGCGAAAAACGCGAGCAGGGCGATGCGCCAACCGTCTGCGACGGGCGTTCCCCGAAAGTGGTCCGTGGCCAGTATGATCGCCGTGAACAGCGTTGCCATACCATATGCAAGCAGCCGTTCCGCCGACGTGGCGCCGGTGCCGCAAAGCGGATCAGAGCCGCCAGCATAACTCCACTCGATGGGTGCAGTACGCATGTCGTATCTCCTTCTGCTTCTACGAGACGTCGGCCTTCCGGCCCTGTGAGGCCGCTTGACGGCAGACAATTATGACCAAGCGGTCATTTACGTCACTGATTTATTATGACCAATAGGTCAATAAAACGGGGCGCGGCAATTGTGACCACTTGGTCATAATAAGGCGGGCAGCTATGGTCCTGCCAAGTCGGTTCGGAGCGCCGGAAAGGGAGAGGCGACAGATGCCTAAGGTCGTGGACAAGGCGAGAATGCGGGATGACATTCTCGACGCCGCCATGCGTGTGTTCGTCGACAAGGGGTATCATGCGACCTCCGTCAGCAATGTTGCAGAGGCGGCGGGCCTGGCAAAAGGCACGCTGTATATCTACTTCAAGAGCAAGGACGCGATGACAAAGGCGATTGTTGACCGTCACTTTGCAGCTGTCGAAAGCCAGCTCACGCGCGGGGTGCCGTGCGATACGCTCGATGCCTTTCTGGACGAACTCCGAGAGACGATGGATATCCCGGCCGAGCAGGCATCCTTTCACCGCGTTTTCTTTGAGGTGTTTGGTCCGAGTTTTGCGTCGGACGCGTTTTCAAACCATATAGCGCGATTTTTCGACAGGCTGGGTGCCCACTACGCAAGCCAAATCGCCCATCTTCAGGAACGGGGTGAAGTTGCAGAGCACCTTCACGCGCCGTCCCTTGGCCGGGTTTTGGCCAGCATGCTGGATGGAATCGTCTTGCATCGGGGCTTGTTCGATATCTCTCAGCGCAGACACAGACGCATGATCAAGGAGGCCGTCGCCATGTTTGGCACGGGCTTGCGACCGCCCTCCCGCTGACACCGCCCGCCGGCGAAAAGCGCTTTCTCATCCCGCATCACGCCAAGGAGACATCGGTTGAATGTCTGGGTTCTCGTCGTCGCTCGACGGGACAGCCACGCCTCGGACCGGAAGATGTCGCCGAAGATTGAGCATGACGGTTTTGTCTTCTTGAGCGGGTTCACCGGCGCCGACGCTCCAAGACATGCTTCCTGACAAACCGGCCGACCAAACAGAGGAGATCGTTCTGAAGACCGAAACCGCGTTGCAAGAGGCCGATCCAGATTTCGAGCACCTCGTTGAAATCACAGGCTACCATATCGGATTGTGGGACCAACTGACCGAACTCAAACGGACGCTGGGTAAATCGTTAAGCGACCAGCAGTCGGTTGCGCGACCAGATCGAGATCAAGGCGGGGCGTTCGACGCCGCTTGTCGAGCTTTGCGCCAGGTTTCTGTGCCGCACGCGAAGGCTGCGCATGGTTCCGAGAGCAGGAGATACTGAACCCCGCTGACGCCAATTTGCCGTCGACCGAACCAACAACGGACCCACGGGTGGTTTCGACCATGGGACGTGTTGGCGGGACAGCACCTGCTCTGCCCCGCCTGGTGGTCAGCCTACCAGATGCATTTTTGCGTTCTCGACCGGCAGACCCTCACCTTTCGTGGTCCTTCTCGACAGTTCCCTGAACCCGAGGTCCTCGTAGAAGGAGACGGCCTGAGCATTGTCGGTGTAGACCTCCAGCAGCAACTCTCCCTTCAGCTTCAAGGCATGTCCGATCAAGGCGCGCCCGATCCCCTGGCCCAGAAAGCGAGGTGCGACAAACAAAATGATATTTACGGAGATAGTTATGCGAACAGAAAAAGCGCCCACCGGACGCAAGAAGATACCGCAACAAATGGTTCACCTGAGACTTCTGTGCATGAACCTCCTTCTGGCAGTGGGCAAAAAAACCACCCAAGGCTAATGCCCTCAAGAGCGACTCTGGAAACCGGTGTTTTGAAGAGCTTCGCTTCAATGAACGGAAAACGGTCGTCCGCGCGGAACATCCTGCCGTGGTTCCGTTTTTTTGTAGTTCAAGTCCGTTTCCGGAGTTCAGCTTTAGTCGCGGCATTTGGCTGCCAAAGTTCGACGGAAGCTATCTGGCTGCAATACTTGGAAAAAAGCCCACCAAAAAACTCTTCGATGCCGAGGCAATGTGCAGTCGGCTGACATCGGACAGCGGGCGGCGAACAAGTACAAAGACCCCATTGCGGACGAGCGGGAGGATGAAGCGGGTCGCCTTCCGGCACCGGCATGGCGGGGACGTGTTTCTTATCGGGTGCCAGGCCGCCGCCCATGTCCCGGTCCACCCATTGACCCCCCCCGCGCCCTGCCGCATATCCCTGCCATGACAGAGCTTTCCCGCATCCGGAACTTCTCCATCGTTGCCCATATCGACCACGGGAAATCCACCCTGGCCGACCGGCTGATCCAGCTCACCAACACGGTTGCTGCCCGCGACATGCAGGAGCAGATGCTGGACAGCATGGATATCGAGCGTGAGCGCGGCATCACCATCAAGGCCAACACCGTGCGGATCGAATATCCCGCCAAGGACGGCCATACCTATATCCTTAACCTCATTGACACGCCCGGCCATGTCGACTTCGCCTACGAAGTCTCCCGCTCCATGCGCGCGGTCGAGGGCTCGCTCTTGGTCGTCGATGCCTCCCAGGGGGTCGAGGCGCAGACGCTCGCCAATGTCTACCAGGCCATCGACGCGGACCACGAGATAGTGCCGGTCCTCAACAAGATCGACCTGCCCGCCGCCGAGCCCGACCGCGTGCGCGAGCAGATCGAGGACGTGATCGGCATCGACGCCTCCGACGCTGTCGAAATCTCCGCGAAAACCGGCCTCGGCATTCCGGAAGTGCTGGAGGCCATCGTCACCCGCCTGCCTGCCCCCACCGGAGACCGCGACGCGCCGCTCAAGGCGATGCTGGTCGACAGCTACTACGACGCGTACCTCGGCGTCGTCGTCCTCATCCGCGTCATCGACGGGGTCATCCGCAAAGGCGACCGGATCAAGATGCTGGGCACGGGGGGCACCTACCCGGTCGACCGGCTCGGCGTCTTCCGCCCCAAGATGGCCGACATCGCGGAGCTCGGCCCCGGCGAAATCGGCTTCCTCACCGCCTCGATCAAGCAGGTCCGCGACACCCGCGTCGGCGACACCATCACCCACGAACGCAAGGGCGCCGACACCCCGCTCCCGGGCTTCAAACCCTCCCAGCCGGTGGTCTTCTGCGGCCTCTTCCCCGTCGACAGCAACGATTTCGAGGATCTTCGCGACGCCATCGAAAAACTCGCCCTGAACGACGCGTCCTTCTCCCACGAGATGGAGACTTCCGCCGCCCTCGGCTTCGGCTTCCGCTGCGGCTTCCTCGGCCTGCTGCATCTGGAGGTCATCCGCGACCGGCTCGAGCGCGAATATGGCATCGAGCTCATCACCACCGCGCCCTCGGTCGTCTACCATGTCTTCCTGCGCGACGGCACGATGCAGGAACTCCACAACCCCGCCGACATGCCCGACCTCACGATCGTCGATCATATCGAGGAGCCGCGCATCAAGGCCACGATCCTCGTCCCCGACGAATATCTCGGCGACGTGCTCAAACTCTGCCAGGACCGCCGCGGCATCCAGCTCGACCTCACCTATGCCGGCTCCCGCGCCATGGTGGTCTACGACCTGCCCCTGAACGAGGTCGTCTTCGATTTCTACGACCGGCTGAAAAGCGTCACCAAGGGCTACGCCTCCTTCGATTACCAGATGGAGGGCTACCGCGAGGACAGCCTCGTCAAGATGCAGGTGCTGGTGAACGAGGAACCGGTCGACGCGCTCTCCATGATGGTCCACCGCGATAGGGCAGAGCAGCGCGGCCGCGCCATGTGCGAGAAACTCAAGGAACTCATCCCCCGCCACATGTTCAAGATCCCGATCCAGGCCGCCATCGGAGGCCGCGTGATCGCCCGCGAGACGCTGAGCGCCATGCGCAAGGACGTCACGGCCAAATGCTATGGCGGCGACGCGACCCGGAAGAAAAAGTTGCTGGAAAAGCAGAAAGCGGGGAAGAAAAAGATGCGGCAGTTCGGGAAGGTAGAGATTCCGCAGCAGGCGTTTATCAGCGCCTTGAAGATGGACGGCTAGCCGTCCATCTTCAAGGATGAGTGGGCGAAAGCGATTGCTCTACGGCAATTGCGGGCGCACCCCGTTTGGCATGGCGAGCTGGAGATGGATGGCTAACAGTTTTCCCGACGCATTTTTCACGAGCATTAGCTTAAATGACGAAAAATTTGAGTTAAAAAAGGATTCGATCGTTTGCTTCGTTGGTGGGAACGGAGTTGGTAAGAGCGCAGTGCTTTCAGCTTTGCTGGGCAGGGTTACTGATGACGACGAACTAATGAGGGAGTGCATACTATCCGGCATGGATTTCAATGTATCGCTTTCCCAAAAAGAATTCGAAGACTTCCTTGGTGAGGTTGGAACGCGAGAGGAATCAGGTATTTCGTGGTACGGCGCCCGATGTCCCCAGCACGCGAACACACGTTTTGTAGATCACTATTTTCAAGGTCTAAACAAAAACTTAAATACGCTATTCGTATTGTACGCATCCACCAGGCAACGTCTTACCAGCGTTGACGCGCCATCTCACTTGCATATTGGAAAGCAAGCGGCCCGTCACCCGTTTCATGTGCTCTATGCGGAGCCGGAAAAAGAGGCCCTTCTCAATCGGATGAGCGAGAGAATTTTCGGTCGAAGTGTCTTTATTAATCCTGGAGCTGGCTCAGTTCTGCCGCTACACATTGCGCCGAATTCTAATGCGGTTCCGAACCTGCCAAATCGTGGTCAAAACTATGCGAATGAGGTGGGGAAGTTTCCCGAGATTTCAAGCGATGGTGACGGGGTTCAGTCGACAATAGGCCTTCTTGCCATTTTAGTGGCAAGCCACCATTCCTGTTTGATAATAGATGAGCCAGATGTATTTCTTCACCCACCACAAGCGTTTCAAATGGGAAAGTCAATCGCAGAGTTGTCTACATCCAGACAGGTGTTTCTGGCAACGCATAGCCATCGATTACTCCAGGGGCTAATTGACAAAGCAGCAGATCGAGTTACGCTGGTAAAACTCTCAAAAAGCTCAAAAGACTTTTCCTTTAAGGTCGTCAGCCCAAATACCCTATTGGAGATACAGTCCGATCCATTGCTTAAGTATAGTGGTGTTGCTGATTGTCTTTTTTACTCGCGAGTTTTGCTGTGTGAAGACTATAATGACTGCTACTTTTACTCAGCAGCACTCGATCAGATAGGCTCCTCGCTCGCATCGGAAAGCTTATGGATTGGTGTCGGTGGAAAGGAACGTTTGGCGAAGTTTGCACAAGTGTGTGCAGTACTGGGCGTGATGCCGATTTGTGTGGCCGACTTTGATCTACTGGCACCGCAACATGGAAAGCCGTCCCACGGTCTGTTGGGTCTTCTTGCGGCGTTCGGTGAAGACGTTGATTGGTATAGCAGGGAATTGTCGTCACTGTATCGTGCAGTCAGTAACAACGGTAAAATCAACTGGGAGTTGGTAAAAGACATAGGTATCCAAGCCTTTTCGTTCGACCAAGGCCTACATAAAAAAGTTTTGGGAATTCTAAATGCTGCCAAGGCTTCGGGCTTGGTGATTAATCCTTTTGGTGAGATGGAGAGTCTCGCAGAGCCGAAATTTGACAAAAGTATCGACGGCATAACAGGATTTTTAAAGCGGGATATCCAGACAGATCCCGGTTTGCACAACGCTAAGGTTTTCCTCGAAACTCTCAACGAAACAATGACGAAGCGGTGAATTGAAGAGGCTCTTGCGTGCTTCCTGCATCGCGGTGGATCCGACTCGGCGAGGTTGATTTAGGCCGTTGCCACTCCCCCAGCCTCAGGTAGCCTGCCCCCACCCAACAGGAGCCCCGCCCATGTCCCGCCTTCTCAGCCTCGTCGCCGCCCTCCTGCTCGCCGCCCCCGCCCCCGCCGCCGCGGACGATGGCAGCGGCTTTCCCCAGGTCGTCGGCACCTGGACCGGCACCTACCTCGTGGCCTTCGCCAAATCGAACCCCAATCACGACAAGGGGCTCTTGCGCACCGAGATGGAGCTTGAGGTCACCAAGCTCGACGGCAATCTCATCACCGCCACCAACCGGTGGCGCCGGATCGGCGATACGGACTGGGTGGTCGAAGAGGCCATGGGCACCTTCCAGCTCGACGACCCGACCCGACGGTCGGCGACAGCCAGTAAGATCCCGACCATCCCAAGTCACCCAGCTGTGACCGAAATCCGACCAAGGTCCCCCTCCCGCAGCACCGCCCGCCCGGCCTAGGCTCGGCGGGCCAATAGGGGAGGATACCATGGCCAAGATCGAAGGCGGCTGTCTCTGCGGCGCCGTGCGCTACAGCTCCGACACGGAGCCCGCGCTGCTCGTGAACTGCTACTGTTCCAACTGCCGCAAGAACTCCGGCTCCAGCCATTCCGTAAATGTCGCGATGCCGTTCGGCTCCGTCACCGTCACGGGCGACACGATCAAGACCTATGTCGACAAGACCGGCGCCAGCGGCCAGCCCTTCAACCGCCATTTCTGCGGCACCTGCGGCTCGCACTTCCGTTCTGAAGGTCCCGCCTACGAGGGGTTGGAATTCATCAAGGCCGGCACCCTCGACGATGCCAACTGGGCCGAGCCCAAGGCCCATATCTGGTGTGACGAGAAACTCGCCTGGATCGAGCTGCCCGAGGGCGCGGAGCCCATCGCCAGGAATCCGGGCTGACACCGCCGCTGACGGGTCAGGACCAGACGCTGTCGCCCAGCCGGGCGCGCAGCTCGACGTTCTCCTTCTGCACCCGGTGGAACTCGCGAAAGCTCTCCGCGCCCTCGCGCTCGTAGCGTTCCAGCTCGCGCAGATCGGCGATGGGGACGAGTGCCGCGACGAGCTTGCCGTGCCGCTCGACCTCCCAGCGGTGGCGCGCGAATTCGCACCCCGCCAGCACCTCGCGCTGGTGGCAGCGCAGCTTCGCCGCCGACACCCGTCCGGGGATCGGCGTGCCGCGTTTTGCCAGCGCGCGGGCTTTCTCATATTCCGGCGAAAGATGGGACATAGCGTGAACACCCTCGTACGAAATGTCAGTTTGGACGTTTCGTACGTTTCTCACCAAATGCTTAACACCGCCCGAGGGAGCCGTTCGGTCAGAGCGCGCCCTGCTGCACCGCATAGAGATACCCCGCCACCGCCGCAATCAGCAGCGCGCCCGTCACCGCCAGCGTGATCTTCAGCGCCGACCAGGGCCGTTCGCCCTGCACCCGCCCGGTTTGTCCATTGACAACAAAGCGATAGCTCTTGCCCTGGTAGCGGTAGGCGGCCACCCAGATCGGCAGCAGGATATGTTTGAAGGTCACGTTCGAGAGGTCCGTGTCGATCTTCTGGATCCGCTGACGGTCGCCGCCGATGTCGAACCGCACGTCCCGCTCGATCACCCGGTCCATCACCGCGCGCGCCTCGTGAAACGCCTCATCGATCTCCAGCGTGTAGGCTTCGGCCCGCATTCCTGCAAGGAATTCAGGAGCATAAGGCTCCAAGAGCGACAGGTCCCAAGGCGGCAGCGCATCCGTAAACCGTTTCGGTAGCGACCGCGATCCCAGCACCAGCACATCGTCAAAGAATCGCGCGACCGCCCCCGACGCGTTCCGCCAGCGCACCTTGGGCACCTGTTGGACCGTGCTCTTGCCGTCTATGACCACTCGGCGGGACTCGAAATAGACCGTCCCCCGCTGCCCGCGATAGCGCGATTGCGTCTGCGCGTCGAAGGTCCAGTAGGGCACGTAGACCCCATCCATCCGCGATCCCTTGCGGCGGGCGTATTTCTGCAACCCGTTCGGCGCGAACCACAGCCGGCCGAGCCAGCTTTTCATGGCCTTTTGCGCCGCCGCCTCGTCGAGGACGAAGGGCATAACCGCGCGGGGTTTGATATGCCGGTTCTCGCCCGTTCCCGTGACGACGGGCGAAGCGCAGAACGGGCAGACGGCGGCATGGGAGGCCGGTTCGAACTCCACCTGAGCGCCGCAATTTGTGCAGTTGAGCACCTGCGTGGTTTCCAGCTCCGCCTCTGGCAACTGGTCGCGCAGGGCCGCCCGGAAATCGAGTTCCTTGATCGCCGCCTGCTGAGCCCAGGGGCCGCTCGCGCGGGTGTCGAGCTCCGACGTGTTGCCGCAGTGGTCGCAGACCAGACGGCCCGAGCCGGGATCGAAGCGCATGTTCGCGCCGCAGGTGTCGCAGGGAAACCGGTGGACATCCCGCGGGTCGGGCTCCGCAGACGCGGGGTCGGCCGGAACAGGGGGAGGCTGCATCGTCGGGTCAGACCCCCGGCGGCGGGGGCGGCGGCAGGACGGTGAAGAGCTGAGCCAATTCAGTTACATCCTCGGCTTTCATCCAGCCATCCTGTCCCGCGGTCCACACGAAGCTTTCCCGGGTGAGATCGCCGGCACCGGCCATGCGGCCCATATCCGCCTTGGAAAATGGCCCCGTGGTCTCCCCGTTCCGGGCGATGTGCCAGACATGCTCGACCGGCGGCGGCGGGGGCACCGCGACCGGTGCGCTCGGCTGTGCGGGGCCACCCTGGGCCGGCTGGCCGCCGGCGGGCATCGCCCCCCAGGGGCCGCGCGCCATCTGCGCACCCATCGCCATACCCATGCCGGCACCGATGCCGGTGCCCATGCCGCCGCCGGGGGTAGCTGCCGCCGTCGTCATCGCTTCGGCTGCCGAATACTGCGTGTAGGCGCCCAGGTCGCCCGCGAGGCCCATGGAGGTCCGCTTGTCGAGCGCCTTTTCCACCGCCGGGGGGAGGGAGATGTTCTCGATATAGAGCAGCGGCAGCTCCAGCCCGTAGGCGTCGATCGTTGGGGCGATCTCGGTCGCGATCAGCTTGCCCAGATCGGCGGTGTTGGCGGCCATGTCGAGCACCGGAATGCCCGAAGAGGCGATTGCCCGACTGAATTCCTGCACGATGATGTTGCGGATCTGGAATGAGATCTCGTCCATCGTGAACTCGCCGTCGGTCCCGACGATCTCGGTCAGGAAGCGCGCGGGATCCTTGACCCGGACAGTATAGGTGCCGAAGGCCCGGATGCGGACCGGGCCGAACTCCGGATCGCGCAGGATGATCGGGTTCTTGGTGCCCCATTTGAGGTTCTGGAACCGGGTCGTGGAAACGAAGTAGATCTCGGACAGGAAGGGCGATTTGAACCCGTGGTCCCAATGCTGGAGTGTCGTCATCACCGGCATGTTGTTGGTCTCCAGCATGTAGAGACCGGGGGTGAAGACATCCGCAAGCTGGCCTTCGTGGATGAAGACCGCCGCCTGACCCTCACGCACCGTCAGCTTGGCGCCGTACTTGATGGCGTGGCCCTGGCGCTCGAACCGCCAGACCATCGTGTTGCGGGTATCGTCGGTCCAACTGATGACATCGATGAATTCGCCCGAAAGGAAATTGAAGATCGACATGGGTTCAGGTCTCCTGCGGGACAGGTTGCGGGGTGGGGGTCGCGCGAACGCGGGGCTGCGACAGCAGCTCGCGGGCGATGGTTTCGGCGATGGGGCGGGCCTCGGCGGCATCCATGCCGGGGCGAAGACGCGGATCGTAAAGCATGGCGAGCAGCAGCTCGTCCTGCGCCGTCAGAAAGGCGAATTCCTTGTCATCGTTGAAGAGCGAGGGACGCGCCTCGGGGCTGTCATTGGCGAGGCCAAGGCCCTGGGCAAGTTCCTCATGATAGCACGAGCGGCGCAGTAGCGGCGGCAGTTCTGCCCGGATCACCGCGATCGCCCTGGTATACACCGCCGGGGATCGGGGGTCGGAAAAGGCGACGACGAGGCAGAAGATCGACTCTGGCATGTCGACGATCTGGCGCAGCACGGGCTCGGTCACACCGGGAACGGAGGCGCGTAAGGTGGGCCCAAGCGCACGGCGTTCGCTTTCGCTGACGACATACACATCGAAATTCGCGGCCTGTGTGCCGAGCGCGATGGGATGTCCGCTCACCTGAGAGAGCCGCGCGGCCAGCGAGCGCACGGTGGCGGTATCCTCGGCACGGGTGCTTTCCGGGACCGAGGCGCCGAAATTCATCCCGATCCGCACCGGGTCGTTCCAGCGTCGCAGATCGCTCGAGCTTTCGCGGGCGACGATTGTGCCCGCGATCTCTGTATACTCGTCATAGAGCGCGATCCGCAGAAAGGTTCGCGCCAGCCGGTCTGGGTCACTGACCGCGGTCCCGCCATCGGTACGCAACAGCCCGCGCGTGACGAGCGAGGCCTGGGTCGCCGCATAACCAGAGACGAGCTCGGAATCGAGCGGCGCCGTCGGCTCGGCCGCAACGGCGGGCCTGGTTTGGGGGCGCGGGCTCGCCGGGTCGAGGGGGAGCATCGGCGCGCAGGCCGTTATCACCACCGCGGCACCGGCGAGGGCCAGGAGACGCCGGAGACCGCTATGCCGGGCGCTGGGCATCACCGCCCGCCTGCGTTGCGCGGGACTTGGCCGATGCCAGCGTGTCCCGCAACTCGGTCTCCATTTTGATGAGCTCCTCTTCGGCGGCGGCGCGGCGGGCCTTGCCCTCGTCGGCGATCTGCAGGCTTTCCTGGATCGTCGCGATCAGATTGGCGTTGGCCTCCTTGACCGCGTCGATGTCGAAAACGCCGCGCTCCATTTCCTCGCGCACGGTCTTGTTGGCCTCGCGCAGGTTGGTGGCGTTGGCCTTTAGCAGGTCGTTGGTCAGATCGTTGGCATCGCGCACGGCCTCGGCAGCGGCCGAGGAGCGCTGGATCGTCACTGCCTGCGCAAGCTGGGTTTCCCAGAGCGGCACGGTGTTGACGAGGGTGGAGTTGATCTTGGTCACCAAGCTCTTGTCGTTTTCCTGCACCAGCCGGATCGAGGGTAGCGACTGCATCGTGACCTGACGGGTAAGCTTCAGGTCATGGACCCGGCGTTCCAGGTCGTCCCGGACGGCGCGCAGATCGCGTAGTTCCTGGGCCACCATGACCCCGTCGCCTTCGGCTGCGGCTTGCACTTCGGCATCCTTGGCCGGGATGACGGTTTCATCCAGCTCCAGCAGTTTCGCCTCGCCGGCAGCGATATAGAGCGCCAGCTCGTCATAGAAGGCCAGCGTCTTGTCATAGAGAATATCGAGCGATTTTATGTCCTTGAGCAGCACATGTTCGTGCTGCAGCAGCGTGTCGCTGATATTGTCGATCTGTTCCTGCACCGTCTCATAGCGGGCCATGAACTTGGCGACCGGCGTCGCCTTGCCGGTCAGCTTTTCCCACCATGAACGTTTGCGGTTGGGGTCGAGCTCATCGACCGAAAAGCCGCGGATGGTGGCGACGATCTCCTGCAGGCTGTCGCCGGCGGGGCCGACATCCTTGTTGCGCACGCCCGACAGCATTTCCTGGCTGATTTGCTGCAGCTCATCCTGGGCGCTGGAGCCGAACGAGATGATCGAGCCGGTATTGGTGATGTCGATCTGGGCCATGCGGGAGCGGATGGCCTCCGCCTGTTCAGGAGCCGCGGTCTGGAGCGGCGCAGGGTCCGGTGCGGGCTCCGGCAGGGGTCGGACGGCTTCTTCGACCAGCGCAATGGTAGCTTCGGCTTTCTGTTGGACGGTCTCGGCCATGGATGTCTCCCCGTATTACAAATGTTCGCGGTCGAGCCGCTCGCGCAAGACCTCGATCTCGACATCGAGGGCGCTGCGGTCATCGACTAGCAGAGTTTCGGTTTTCTTTGCGAAATTGGTTTCCAGATCCGTAAGCAATGTGTCGAAATCGGCGCGGGCCTCGGGCTGCGGGCCCCGCGCAACCAGATCGGCGTACTTGACCGCCGCATCGCGCGCGCCCAGCAGATAGACTCCCAGATAGCGCCGCGCGGCGACCAGATCGCGCGGATCGGACTCCACCGTGCGGAACATGTCGCGCGCCGTGGTCTTGAAGATCTCTACCCGCCGTTCCAGCGACCGGTCGCCGGTGCGCGTGATGGCGTCGGTCATCTCCTTCAGATGCTGTTCCGCCTTGTCCACGGCTTTGGCGACACGATCTGTCTGCAGGCTGTCGGCGCCCTTGACGCCCTTGTCGCGCATTGGGTCGACTCCGAAGGCGAGGCTGTGCAGCGCAAACCCCAGTACCGCGAAGATCGCGGCATTGACGATGCTGCCGCTGGCCAAACCCGCTAGCGCCAGTCCCGCGCCCATGGCGGCCGAACCCAGCAGTTTGCGCGGTAGGGCCGGGCGTTTTGCCACCGAGCGTGCCTCATACGCCTCTTGCGCGAGTGTGCCTTCGCGGGTGAGCCATGCCGACAGCAGCAGCAGCGCCGCGCAGACCAGCTTGAGCATCAGCGCCAGCGGGTCGCCCAGAAAGGCGCCGATGAGAAACGGAACCGGCAGCACGAAGAGCGCATTGACCCGGCCACCGACCCGCGTGCGGGTTTTGCCGCGAAAGGGATGGCCCTTGGCGTCTTGCGGGCTCTGGGATGTCGGCTGCGGACTGAACTTGCCGCCATAGCGCTCGGCCATTACGCGCCTCCGCCGGTGAAGGCCACGTAGAGCGTCAGCGCCACGAGCAGGAAGAAGGCCAGTTTCTGCATGCCTGACTCGGACATTGAGCGCCTCGCGTTTCGGTCGCCTACAACATAGGAGGTTCAATGGCATCGCGAAAGGCCAGATGCCGCTAGGCCTTTCGCGCACCGTTTCGCTGCCGAGTGCGTTTGGGCTGCTCTGGCGTGGCAAGGCCGAGTTGATCGCGCATGACCCGCGGTTTGACCTCTTCCACGGCCCCCGGTTTCAACTCGCCCAGCCGGAAGGGGCCATAGCTGACGCGGATCAGTCGGTTCACGGTCAGTCCCACCGCTTCGGCGGCGCGGCGGATCTCTCGGTTGCGGCCTTCGCGGAGCGACACCGTCAGCCATGCATTTGCGCCTTGTTGGCGGTCGATGGAGACGGTCATGGGTTGGAACCGTTCGCCATCGACGGTCACGCCGCGGCGCAGGGGCTCCAGCATTGCGTCTTCGGGCGTGCCCTTGACGCGCACGCGGTACTTTCTGGTCCAGCCGGTCGCGGGCAGCTCCAGCCGGCGCTTGACCTCGCCGTCATTGGTCAGGATTAGAAGCCCTTCGGACGTCAGGTCGAGCCGCCCGACCGGCATCACGCGGGGCATGTCCTCGGGCAGCCGGTCGTAAATGGTGGCGCGGCCCTTTTCATCGCGCGCCGTCGTTACCAGCCCCGCGGGTTTGTGATAGAGCCAGAGCCGCGTGGGCTCCGCGGCGGCCAGGGCCGTGCCGTCCACTTCGATCCGGTCTGTGGCCACAACGTTCAGTGCGGGGCTGTGGATCAGCTTGCCGTTCACCCGCACGCGGCCGTCCAGGATCAGCTTTTCGGCGTCGCGGCGCGAGGCGCGCCCGGCGCGGGCGATCACCTTGGCGATGCGGTCTCCGGGAGGGGGCGGGGTGCTCATGACCGCAGCCTTACAAGCTGCGTCGCGGCGGGGAAAGCGGCTTGCCGGGCGGGGCAGGGACGCGCAGGGTGCGCGCCATGTCACCGTTTCGATCTCATATGGATCTAGCCCTTGCCGAGGCCGAGGCCGCCGCTGCGCGTGGCGAAGTGCCGGTCGGTGCTGTGCTGGTCGATGCGAGGGGCACTGTTTTGGCACGCGATGGCAACAGGACGCGGGAGAGATCCGATCCGACCGCCCACGCGGAGATGCTGGTGATCCGGGCGGCCTGCGCCGCGGTGGCCAGCAAGCGGCTGCCCGGCGCGCAACTATACGTGACGCTGGAACCCTGTGCGATGTGTGCAGCGGCGATCGCGGCGGCCCGGATTGCGCGGCTGTACTACGGCGCGCCCGATCCCAAGTCCGGAGGCGTCGCACACGGAGCACGGGTCTTCTCACATCCCCAGGCGCACCATGCGCCGGAGGTGTTCGACGGAATCTCAGCGGATCCGGCGGCCGCGCTGTTGCGACGGTTCTTCGCCGCGCGCCGTGCGCCGGAAGCGTGATCAGTCCGGAGCCTGGTCAGACCGCTGAACTGTGTCCCGAAGCGGCCAGGTCGAACCCGTCAAAGGCGCGCGCGATCATGCGGGTCAGGGGGCGTCCTTCGGGCCGGATCGCAAAGCCCAGCGGGGTGACGTCGGCGAACCCGGGAAAGGCGACGGCGGCTTTGCCGAAGAGTTCGGACAGTCTGGCCGGCGTGACCGCAAAGTCCCGAAGCAATTCCTGCGCATCGACGCGGAAATCGCACATCAGTGCTTCGATGATGCGGGCGCGCAGGAGATCCTCCCCTTCGAAGCAGTAGCCGCGCGCCGTGGCGAAACGCCCTTCCTGAATGGCAGTGCTATAATCTCGGGTGCCTGACTGATTCTGTGCGTAGCCTTGCGGAAAGCGCGAGATCGACGAGGCGCCGAGACCGATGAGCACCTCGGCCCGGTCGTCGGTGTAGCCCTGAAAGTTGCGGCGCATCTGACGGGTGCGGGCAGCCGTTTCCATACTGTCGCCCTTGCGCGCGAAATGGTCGATGCCAATCTCGCTATAGCCGTCCCACAGAAAGAGTTTCCGCGCGGTCTCGAAGAGCTCCAGCCGTTCTTCGGGGGTGGGCAGCTTGTCCGACGGGATCATCGACTGGCGCCGGGACATCCATGGTACATGGGCATAGCCATAGAGCGCGACCCGGTCGGGGCTGAGCGAGAGAAGCCGCTGGACGCTGTCGGTGATACGGGCCCGCGTCTGCATCGGCAGACCATAGAGAATGTCGGCGTTCAGGCTGGTAATGCCGCGCGCGCGGATGGCCTCGGCCATATCGCGGGTCACGTCGTAGCTCTGGATCCGGCCGATGCTCTGCTGAATCGCCTCGTCGAAGTCCTGGACCCCGATACTGGCCCGCGTCATGCCGGCCGCAACCAGCGCGTCGAGCCGGGCATCGTCGATCTCGTTGGGATCGATTTCGACGGAAAACTCGCTGTCTTCGGTCACCGGCCCCAGCGTCGCGATGGACTGGGCGAGATCGGCGATCATCGCGGGATCCATCAGCGTCGGTGTGCCGCCGCCCCAATGGATGCGCGACAGATGGACACCCTGAGGCAGCGCAGCGCGCAGCAGAGCGATCTCGTTCTTGAGATGTTCCAGATAGGCGCGGACCGTGTCGAGGTTCCGTGTACCTTGGGTTCTGCAGGCACAGAACCAGCACAGTCTGCGGCAGAAGGGTACGTGAACATAAAGAGATATCGCAGCGCCCGCGGGAATCGCCCGCAGCCAGTCCGACATCTGGGTGGCTCCGACCTGCGACCGGAAGTGCGGCGCCGTCGGATAACTCGTGTAGCGGGGCACTCTGCTGTCAAAGAGCCCCATGCGCGAGAGTTGCGATTTTGCGTCCGTTGTCATAGCTTTGGATCTAAATCTAACGCCAAGGCCGGGTCATTGATCGAGATCAATCGCCCGGCCAAGTCTTTGCCGGGCCCGATCATATGACCGAACTCGCCGCCATCCCAGATACCTGCTCGGACTGTCCGATCCGACACCGCGCGGTCTGTGCGAAGTGCGAAAGCGATGAGCTCGAGCACCTGGAGACGATCAAGTATTACAAGAGTTTCGAGGCCGGTCAGACGGTCGTCTGGTCCGGCGACGAGATGGCTTTCGTGGCCTCGGTCGTCACCGGAATCGCAACGCTGAGCCAGACGATGGAGGACGGGCGGACCCAGATGGTCGGGCTGTTGCTGCCGTCGGATTTCCTCGGCCGGCCGGGTCGTCCGTTGGCATCCTACGACGTGACGGCCACGACAGATCTGGTGATGTGCTGTTTCCGGCGTAAGCCCTTCGAGGAGATGATGGTCGCGACCCCCCATATCGGTCAGCGGCTTCTGGAGATGACGCTCGATGAGCTCGATGCGGCGCGCGAGTGGATGCTTCTGCTCGGCCGCAAGACCGCGCGGGAAAAGATCGCAAGCCTGCTGTCCATCATCATGCGTCGGGATGCGTCGCTGATGCTGAGCGACGGGCAGGGGCCGTTGACCTTCGATCTGCCGCTGACGCGAGAGGCGATGGCCGACTATCTGGGCCTGACGCTGGAAACGGTGAGCCGGCAGATCTCGGCACTGCGCCGGGACGGGGTGATCGTGCTGGAAGGCAAGCGGCGGATCATCGTGCCCGACTTCGACCGGTTGCTCGAAGAAACCGGAGACGATGCAGACGGGGGCGTGCCGGTCTAGGACCCGCCCCCGCTTTCGCGATTAACGCCTTGCGTCAGTGCGTCATCAGGATCGGAACCTTGGCCTTCGACAGAAAGTCGCGGGTCGCCCCGCCGAGGATCGCCTCGCGGAAGCGCGAATGCCCGTAGGCGCCTGCCACGATCATGCCGCAGCTGTTTATTTCTGCGTGATCCAGCAGAACCTCCGACACCGACCGGCTTTCGGCCGGGAGCTCGGTCAGTGTCGATTTGACCCCATGCCGGTCGAGCATCTGTGACAGCGCCAGCCCGGGCTGGGCCTGATCGACCGGGCGCCGCGGCGGGTCGACCACGACGATGTCGACGCTGGTGCATTGCTTGAGGAAGGGCAGGGCGGCCCGAACGGCGCGCAGGGCTTCGTCTCCGCCGTTCCAGCCGATCATGGCCGGGCCGGGAAAGGGATCGGGCAGTCCGCTCTCGGGCAGCACCAGCACCGGCGCATCCGCCGAGAACAGCGCGGCCTCCAGGATCGCCTCGTCTTCGGTCGCGCCGTCGGGCGCATAGGGCATCGGGAGAATGACCAGATCCGTGTAACGCGCCTGGCCCGCTACGACCTCGGTCAACGCGCCGATCTGGCTGACGATGCTGCGGCTGCTCCAGCGCAGGGAGCGCCCCTCAAGCTGCGAGTCGACGGCCGCGCGCACGGCATCGGCATGGTCGCGCGCCTGTTCCAGGGTCGTCTGCATCAGCATCGCGTCCGCCCCGGTGAAGAAGTACCCCATCTGGATTTGGTCGACCCCGAGGCACAGCACGTCGAGATGTGCGTCAAGTCGTCCTGCCAGGGCGGCGGCGGCCTCCAGTTGCATCTGATTCCCGTCCGCTTGGAGTGCGACGGTCATTAGAGTGCGGTAGTTCATGTCAATTTCTCCCGATTGTTCTGCGCGCAATCCCCGCACCGCGACCGCTTGTCCCGCTATGATGTGGATCAACCCCAGCTAAACTCACAATTGACTTGGATCAAAGCCGTTCGCTGTAGCGACGCGCATACGGCCATCAGCCAAAGACGCCCAGCCAAGGGAGATGTTCTCCTGAGGGTTGGTTAGAGGGACACTGAAACATGCTAGATTATGTCAAGCTGATTGTGCTCGGTGTGATCGCGATCTGTGCCGCCATCGCGGCGAACTACGCGAGAGACCTGGCCTTCAACGTGCACATGCTGATCATCTTGCTGCTGGCCGGAGGTTTGTTCCTCTGGACCCTGCGCGGCATCGATGAACCGAAACCGGAAATTGACCAGACCGCCTATATGGACGGCGTCGTGCGCTACGGCGTGATCGCCACGGCCTTCTGGGGGGTCATCGGCTTTATCGCCGGGACATTCATCGCATTTCAGCTCGCCTTCCCGATGCTGAATTTCGAATGGGGCCAGCCCTATCTCAATTTCGGCCGGCTGCGCCCTCTGCACACGTCAGCGGTGATTTTTGCCTTTGGCGGCAATGCCTTGATCGCAACGTCCTTCTATGTTGTGCAGCGTACCAGCGCCGCGCGGCTCTGGGGCGGCAACCTGGGCTGGTTCGTCTTTTGGGGCTACAACCTCTTCATCGTGCTGGCGGCCACGGGCTATGTCCTGGGCGGCACCCAGTCGCGCGAATATGCCGAGCCCGAGTGGTACATCGACATCTGGCTTACGATCGTCTGGGTGGCCTACCTGGCAGTGTTCCTGGGCACGATCATCAAGCGCAAAGAGCCGCATATCTACGTCGCAAACTGGTTCTACCTGGCCTTCATCGTCACCGTGGCGATGCTGCACCTGCTCAACAACCTCGCCTTGCCGATCTCGGTTTTCGGTTCGGAATCGGTGCGCCTCTTCTCTGGCGTGCAGGATGCGATGATCCAGTGGTGGTACGGGCACAACGCCGTGGGTTTCTTCCTGACCGCGGGCTTCCTGGGGATGATGTACTACTTCATCCCGAAACAGGCCGAGCGCCCGGTTTTCTCCTACAAGTTGTCGATCATCCACTTCTGGGCGCTGATCTTCCTCTACATCTGGGCGGGTCCGCACCATCTGCATTACACCGCGCTGCCGGACTGGGCGTCGACCCTCGGCATGGTGATGTCGATCATCCTCTGGATGCCCAGCTGGGGCGGCATGATCAACGGTCTGATGACGCTCTCGGGCGCCTGGGACAAGCTGCGCACCGACCCCGTGATCCGGATGATGGTGGTCTCCGTGGGCTTCTACGGCATGTCCACCTTCGAAGGTCCGATGATGTCGATCCGCGCGGTGAATTCGCTGTCGCACTACACCGACTGGACCATCGGCCATGTGCATTCCGGTGCCCTTGGCTGGAACGGCATGATCACCTTCGGCGCGCTCTACTATCTGGTGCCGGCCCTGTGGCACAAGCGCGGGCTCTATTCGCTCAGCATGGTGTCCTGGCACTTCTGGCTCGCGACGATCGGGATCGTGCTCTACGCCGCCTCGATGTGGGTCACCGGTATCATGGAGGGCCTGATGTGGCGCGAAGTCGATGCGAACGGTTTCCTGGTGAACAGCTTCGCCGACACCGTCGCCGCCAAGTTCCCGATGTATGTCGTGCGCGCCCTGGGCGGAGTGCTCTACGTCACCGGCGCGGTCATCATGTGCGTCAATCTGTGGCTCACCATCACCCGTGGCCAAAGCAAGCAGGAAAAGCCCGCAACGGCCCCTGCCGCCACGCCGGCCGAATGAGGATCTGACAAATGGGTATTCTCGACAAACACAAGATCCTAGAGACCAACGCCACGCTGCTGCTGATCTGCAGCTTCCTGGTGGTTACCATCGGCGGCATCGTGCAGATCACGCCGCTCTTCTATCTGGAGAACACCATCGAGGAGGTGGAGGGCATGCGCCCCTACACCCCGCTCGAACTGGAGGGGCGGCAGATCTACATCCGCGAGGGCTGCTATGTCTGCCACAGCCAGATGATCCGGCCGATGCGGGACGAGGTCGAGCGCTACGGCCATTACAGCCTCGCCGCGGAATCGATGTACGACCATCCGTTCCAGTGGGGCTCCAAGCGGACCGGGCCGGATCTGGCCCGGGTTGGCGGGCGCTACTCGGATGACTGGCATGTCGCGCACCTGATCCACCCGCAATCGGTGGTGCCGGAGTCGATCATGCCGCGCTACGCCTTCCTGCTGGACCGGCTGATGGACGCCGAAATTGCGGCAGAGCGTATTGCGACCCACGCCACCGTCGGTGTGCCATACACCGAGGAAATGCTGGAAAACGCCGCGGCGGATTTCCGGGCCCAGGCCGATCCCGACAGCGATTTCGACGGGCTGCTCGAGCGCTATGGCGAAAACGTCAATGTCCGCAATTTCGACGGTGAACCCGGTGTGTCGGAAATGGATGCGATGGTCGCGTATCTGCAGATGCTTGGCACGCTGGTCGATTTCGAGACCTTCACACCCGATCCGGACCGCTGAGGACGCGTAATGGAAACCTATACGTTTCTCCGAGAGTTCGCCGACAGCTGGTTCATGCTGTTCATGCTGCTCTTCTTTCTGGGCGTGATCCTCTGGGTCGTGTTCGGCAAATCCAAAACCTACCGGGACACGGCTGAATCGATCTTCCGCAACGAGGATGCGCCGGCCGAAAAGATGCACGTGGATCCGAGCGAAAAGAAAAGCGAGGCCCCTGATGGTCGATAAGCAAGACAAGAAACCGGAAAAGCGCGCAAAGCCAGCGAGCCGAAGACTCCCGAAAACGGCCCGCGAGCTCAAGGAAGAGGTCGGCACCACCGGCCATAGCTGGGATGGGATCGAGGAGCTCGACAACCCGATGCCGCGCTGGTGGCTGACGGTCTTCTACATCACGATCATCTGGGGGGTCGTCTACACGATCCTCTATCCAGCCTGGCCGCTGGTGAATTCGGCGACCTCCGGTATTCTGGGCTGGTCGTCGCGCGGAGAGTTTACTGCCGAGGTCGAGGCGCAGAACGAAGCCAACGCGGCGATCAATGCACGGCTCGACTCGGCCGAACTGACGGCCATCGCGGACGATCCTGAGCTGGAGCAGTATGCCGTGAATGCCGGTGCGGCGGTGTTCCGCACTTGGTGCAGCCAGTGCCACGGCGCGGGTGCTGCCGGCGCGATCGGCTTTCCCAACCTACTCGACGATGCCTGGCTCTGGGGCGGCTCGCTGGAGGAGATCTACTACACGGTCGCCTACGGCATCCGCAACGAGGTCAGCGCCGACAGCCACTATTCCGAGATGCCCGCCTTCGGTGACATCCTCTCGGACGAGGAAATCGCCCAGGTTGTCAATTACGTCCAGTCTTTGTCGGGTGATCCGCAGGATGCGGCCGCTGCGGCAGCGGGGGCGGAGATTTACCTCGACAACTGTTCGGCCTGCCATGGCGAAGAAGGTCTGGGCGACATCTATCAGGGCGCGCCGAACCTGACCGACCCAATCTGGCTCTATGGCGGCGACTATGACACGCTGCTCGAGACGGTGACCTATTCGCGTTACGGCGTGATGCCTCCGTGGCTGAACACCGAAGGCGGCCGGTTGACGGAGTCGCAAGTGCGTGCCGTGTCTGTATATGTCCACCAACTCGGCGGTGGTCAGTAGGGCCCGGGGTCTCGCCTTTGCACAAGCCGCGCCCGCAGCCAGTCTGCGGGCGCATGCTTTCTGGAGCAGGGCGTTGAAAAGCCTGCGACCATCTGCGCGGCGCTGAGTGTCGGTTGATGCAAGTCAAGGTCTTCGCCAAAGGCAAATGCGAGATACATCATAAGGAACGACAGCCATATCGGAGTCCGCGACATGAGCGCGACTGAAGAGCCAGCCCTTTACGCTTCCCGGGAACCGATCTTCCCGAAGCGCGTCAAAGGGAGCTTTCGCAGCTTTAAATGGGTGATCCTGATTGTGACGCTCGGGATCTACTACATCACCCCCTGGATCCGCTGGGACCGGGGACCTGAACTTCCCGGTCAGGCGGTCCTGATGGATCTGGCCAACCGGCGTTTCTTTTTCTTCTGGATCGAAATCTGGCCGCACGAATTCTACTTCGTCGCGGGCCTTCTGATCATGGCAGGTCTGGGGCTGTTCCTTTTCACCTCGGCACTGGGCCGGGTCTGGTGCGGCTATGCCTGCCCCCAGACCGTCTGGACCGACCTCTTCATCCTGGTGGAGCGCTGGATCGAGGGCGACCGCAATGCGCAAATCCGGCTGTTCCGGCAGGGTTGGGACGCACGCAAGGCACGACTTCGCGCCACCAAATGGATCGTTTGGATCCTGATCGCGTTGGCCACGGGCGGGGCCTGGGTGTTCTATTTCGCCGACGCGCCAACGCTGCTCCAAAATCTGGTCACGGGGCAGGCCGCGTCGGTGGCCTACATCACCATCGGCATTCTGACCGCGACGACCTTTGTCTTTGGCGGACTGATGCGCGAGCAGGTCTGCATCTACGCCTGTCCCTGGCCGCGCATCCAGGCGGCGATGATGGACGAGGACACGATCACCGTCGCCTATCGCGACTGGCGCGGAGAGCCGCGCGGCAGGCACCGCAAGGCCCATGACGATGCCGGCGATACCGAAACGCTGGGCGACTGCATCGACTGCAACGCGTGCGTCAATGTCTGCCCGATGGGCATCGACATCCGCGACGGCCAGCAGCTTGAATGCATCACCTGCGCGCTCTGCATCGACGCCTGCGACGAGGTCATGGCCAAGATCGGAAAGCCGCGTGGCCTGATCGACTATATCGCGCTGACCGATGAGATGAACGAGCGCGAGGGCAACCCGAAGGTTCCGATCTGGAAGCACATCTTCCGGGTCCGCACGATCATGTACACCGTGCTCTGGGCCGCGATCGGTATCGGTCTGGTGGTCGCGCTGTTCGTTCGTCCGGATCTGAGCGTCACGGTCGCCCCAGTGCGCAATCCCGTCTTCGTGACCATGTCCGACGGCACGATCCGAAATACCTATGACGTGCGCCTGCGCAACAAGCATGGCGAGGACCGCGTCTTCGAGGTAACTCTGGCCTCCGACGCGCCGCTGGTCCTGACCGCCGAAGGCGAGGAGGGCGGCGAGATCCTGGTGCCCGCCGACAGCACGATGCTGCAGCGGATCTACATCATGGCCGGTCCCGAAACGGCCGCCGCCGCCGACAGTGTTACCGACGTGACGCTTTGGGTCGAAGACACGGTCTCGGGCGAGCGGGTTTACAAGCGAACGGTGTTCAACGGCCGCGCGGCCAGCAATACAGCAGGGAATTGATCAGATGGCGCCTTTGACTGGACGAAAGGTTCTCTTTATCGCGCTGGCCGCGTTCGGCGTGATCCTGGCGGCGAACCTCACCCTCGCGGTGAGTGCGGTGCGCACATTCCCGGGGCTGGAGGTCAAAAACTCCTACGTTGCCTCGCAGAACTTCGATGAAGACAGGGCCGCTCAACTGGCCCTGGGGTGGGACGTCGCGGCGCAGTGGTCCGACGGGATCCTGACGCTTGCCTTCACAGACCCCGACGGTGCTCCGGTCGAGGTTGCCGAACTGACGGCGCTCGTGGGTTGGGCAACCAGCACCCGGGACGATTTCACGCCCGAGTTCACGTATGACGGCACGGTCTATGCAGCGCCGGCGGACCTGATCGAGGGCAACTGGAACGTCCGTGTGCGCGCTTTGGCCGAGGATGGAACGGAGTTTCGCCAGCGCATTCCGCTCCTCGTCGAGATCCCTCAGGGATAACGCCGTGGCGATGACCTCACTGGATGTGCCGGAACGGCCAGGGCCCGCAGCGTGCCCCGGTTGCGTCGGCGCACCCGGTCAGCAGCTTGGCACCCCCGTCGTCGAGGACGCGCGATTGGTGCTCTCGCTGCCGACAATCCATTGCGCGGGATGCATCTCGTCCGTTGAACGTGCCTTGAACGCGGCACCTGGCGTCCTTGCGGCTCGGGTGAACCTGACTCTGAAGCGGGCCAGCGTTGACGCGGAGCCCGGCGTGGTGGCCGACGATCTGATCACTGTGCTGGATCGCGCAGGGTTCGAAGCGCATGAGCTTGACCCGGGCGCACTCGCCGTGACCGGGACCGACCGCACGGGACGTGATCTGCTGATGCGCCTCGGCGTTGCCGGGTTCGCGATGATGAACGTGATGCTGCTGTCGATCTCGGTCTGGGCCGGAGCCGACGATGCGACGCGGGACCTATTTCACTGGATCTCCGCGGCGATCACCCTGCCGGCGATCGCCTTTTGTGCCCAGCCCTTCTTCAAGAACGCCTGGTCGGCGCTCCGGGTCGGGCGCATGAACATGGACGTGCCCATCGCGCTGGCGATCCTGCTCGCCGCCGGCACGTCGCTCTATGAAACGGCGCAGTCGGGAGAGCATGCCTATTTCGACGCGGCCATCGCGCTCACGTTCTTCCTGCTAATCGGGCGGTATCTCGACTACCGCACACGGGCCGTCGCGCGTTCTGCCGCCGAAGAGCTGGCCGCGCTCGAGGTGCCGCGCGTGGTGCGGCTGCAGGACGGACAGGAGGACACCGTCGATCTGTCGGAGATCGTGGCAGGCGATCTGGTGCGCGTGCGGCCTGGTGGGCGAATGCCGGTGGATGGCGAGGTGACTGATGGCAGCAGCGAGATCGACCGGTCGCTCCTGACTGGCGAGACAGCCCCAGTACCCTGCGGCGTCGGCGACACAGTTCAGGCGGGCGAGGTCAACCTGACCGGCCCCCTGACCCTGCGCACCATCGCGGCGGGGCGCGACAGTTCCCTGCATGCGCTGGCGGACCTCGTGGCGGTCGCCGAAAGCGGTCGGGCGCGCTATTCCTCGCTCGCCGACAAGGCGGCCAAACTCTATGCGCCGGGCGTGCACATCATTGCGGTGCTTGCCATGGCAGGATGGTGGCTCGGGACAGGCGACCTGCGCGTGGCGCTCAACATCGCGGCCGCGGTTCTGATCATCACCTGTCCCTGTGCCCTCGGCCTTGCCGTGCCGGCGGTGACGACGGCGGCCTCGGGCCGGCTCTTTCGCAAGGGTATGCTGATCAAGAGTGCGACGGCGCTGGAGCGTCTGGCCGAGATCGACACTGTGGTCTTTGACAAGACCGGTACCCTGACCGAAGGCGTGCCGGTGCCCGAGAACAGCGCCGATCTGACGGGCGTTCAGGCAGCGTGCGCATTGGCGCTGGCCCAGGCGTCGGCGCATCCGCTGGCCGCGGCTTTGGCAAAGGACCTCACCGCCCGTGGCATCGTCGCGGCCGCGCTGAGTGATGTGCGGGAGCAGCCGGGGTTCGGGATCGAAGGCGACCACTCAGGGACACGGGTGCGTCTCGGGCGGGCGGATTGGGTCGGTGCAACGGGCCCCATGCCCATGCTCACCGCGACGTGGTTCGCGGATGGGGAGGGGCCGCCGGTCGCGTTGCGGTTCCGCGACACGCTCCGCTCCGGTGCGTTGCAGGCCGTGTCCGAACTGCGCGCCGCTGGGCTGGATGTGCAGCTCCTGTCTGGCGACAGTTCCGCGGCAGTCGCGGCACTGGCCTCCGAGGCCGGAATCGACACAGTGCGGGCAGGTGTGCTCCCTGCGGAAAAGGCAGCCCATGTGGCCGCTCTGTCGGACGCCGGACGCAAGGTGCTGATGGTCGGGGATGGGCTTAATGACACGGCCGCCCTCGCTGCGGCCCATGTTTCGATTTCTCCGGCCTCGGGGCTCGATGCGGCGCGCGTGGCCTCCGACGTCGTGCTCATGGGCAACGATCTCTCAGCGCTTGGCGATGCGCACCGTACAGCGCGCCGCGCCGTCGCGCGCATCCACGAGAACTTCCGGCTGGCCACGATCTACAATATCGGCGCCGTTCCCTTGGCGGTGGCGGGACTGGCGACACCGCTGATTGCAGCGCTGGCGATGTCGGCGTCTTCGATCACCGTTTCCCTCAACGCGCTGCGCGTGCGATAGTCCGGGCATGGAAGTGCTCGTCTATCTCATTCCGGTCTCGCTGTTTCTTGGCGCGCTTGGTCTCGCGGGGTTCTTCTGGACCCTGCGCTCGCGGCAATATGAAGATCCGGAAGGCGACAAACGCCGCATCCTGAACTCCGAGTGGGACGACAAGCCGAAGCCCGATCAGAACTCCGGCAAGGACGCCTGAGTCGTCTCAGGGGCCGATGGGCGTGCAGTCATGGGCCCGGGCGGTGAGTCGCTGGCAAGCCAACGCGGCGCTGCGCTCGCTCAGGCCGACAAAGCTCGCCTCGAAGCCGCGATTGCCCGGGACGACCTGGCGCAAGGCATCGTTGAGGGTTTCGATTTCGATCAGCGCCGTTTTAAGCAAGACCCGCTCTGCCTCATACCGGCTGGCGTAGGTGCCGATGCTGATCCCCCACTGCCGCCCGCCGGAGCCCGAAACCCGCGGCACGACGATCGGAGCGGGTGCTGCGGCCGCAAGCGTCGCACCAGTCGCGGCGATACTGCCGTCCGGCGCTGCGGAAACCGCAGAATAGGTGACTTTCGCCGGGCGTTGTACCGGCATCGGCCAAGCCGGCACGGTCATGTCGGGTCGCCTGCGTGCCACGGCCACCTCGGTTGGCTGAGGCGGATCGAGCGTTGCCCGTCCGGCGTCCTGAAGCGCGCTGGCGATTTGTGCGTCGATCACATCTTGCGGGACGGCCTGCGCGGCGGCGCCATCGGCCGGTGCGTTCAAAATGCCGGCGGTGGAGGCTGCCGCGATTTGTGCCGTTCCGGCAGTATCAGGGGCTATGGATGCGACTTGAGAACCGGGCCGCGGCGCTGGCCTCAGGCTGCTGGCAATCTCGACCCCGCCGCCGCTGACGACCGCATCCGGGAGCGAACTGTAGCGTGGCGGGCGCGGCTTGCGCAGGGCGACGCGGCTCGGCGCACGGGAAAAGCCCATGTCCAGCAGTTCGGCCACGCGTTGGTTGCGCGCCGCTCCCGACGTGCCGCCGAACATGGTCGCGATAATCCGTTCGCGGCCCCGTTCTGCCGAGGCCACGAGGTTGAAACCGGCCGCGCGCGTGTAGCCCGTCTTGATGCCGTCCGCGCCGCGATAGGCATTGAGCAGCCGACGGTTGGTGTTCGCAACCTCGGTGCCATTGGCGTTGGTCGTGCGGCGGGAGAACAGGTTATAGTATTGCGGGTAGTCATAGATCATGTGGCGCCCGAGAATGGTCATGTCGCGGGCCGAGGAATAGTGGCCCTTCTGGGTCAGACCATGGGCGTTCTTGAAGTTGGTGTTTTTCATTCCGAGCGCGCGGGCGGTTCGGTTCATGCGTCGGGCAAATGCATCTTCGCTGCCGGAGATAGCTTCGGCAATCGCCGTAGCGGCGTCGTTTGCGGACTTCACCGCGGAGGCGCGGATCAGGTAGCGCAGTTTGACGCGGGATCCGGCCTTGAGCCAGAGCTTGGACGCAGGCTCGGCGGCCGCATTCTTTGACACCCGCACCCGCGTATCCAGCGAGATCTCCCCCCGGCGGACCGCTTCGAATGCGATATAGAGAGTCATCATCTTGGTCAGAGAGGCCGGATGCAGCCTGGTGTCGGCATTGCGTGCATGCAAAACCTTGCCGTTGCGCGCGTCCATCACCACCGCGGCGTAGGGTGCCGCCTGACCCATGCTCGCAAAACCAGTCACCAGCACGAGCAAAAATGCTCCAAGCCGGGTCCGTGTCGAAATACGTCCCATACAGTCACCTGCCTGATTTTCTGCACGCCGCCGGTATTCCGGTCGGCGGTATCTTGCCTGTGCAAACCGTAACACAGACACACTAAATTGCCACAGTTATTGACTAGAGGATCAGCGTTAACGTCAGCTGAACTTGACATCTTGCATCTGCGGACTTCGCGGGTACCAGATGTGCTCAGAGCTGTTGCAAGAGCGCCGCAAGCCCGCCTAAATCGTCCAGCTCGCGGTAGCGTGCGTGTGCCTGCGGCGGTTCGGCATGCTCCAGTGCCCATGACAGGCCGTGGGGCACGAAGACCGCCCAGCCGCCGGCCTCCAGAACGGGCAGAACGTCCGACTTCATCGAGTTGCCTACCATCATCGCGGCCTCGGCGCCGTCTCCGTGCCGCGCGAAAATCTCGGCATAGACGCCGGGTTTCTTGTCGCTGACGATCTCGATACCGTCAAAAAGCTCGCCCAGACCGGATTGCGCCAGCTTGCGTTCCTGATCGAGCAGGTCGCCTTTGGTGATCAGAACCACGCGATGCGTGCCGGACGCGGCTTCGACCGCCTCGCGCGCATGGGGTAAAAGCTCGATCGGGTGACTGAGCATGTCCTGGCCCGCATCGATGATCTCGCGGATGATGCGTCCCGGCACGCGGTCGTCTGTCACGTCGATGGCGGTCTCGATCATCGACAGCATGAAGCCTTTGATCCCAAAGCCATAATGCCCGATGTTGCGATGCTCGGCTTCGAGCAGACGCTCTGCCAGGTGGTCGGGGTCGGCATAGTCGCGCAGCAGGTCGGCGAAGCGCTTTTCGGTCAGTTTAAAGAATTGTTCATTATGCCAAAGCGTATCGTCGGCATCGAACCCGACAATCGTGACTTGCTTGACCAAACCGCATTCTCCGTCGAAATTGCCCGTGAGGTTCGCCCCCCGAGGCTGTATGCCCCTTTTCAGGAAGGGGCTTCCGTTTATATTGAACTCTCAGGCAGCCGCAGTGAACACCGTGGAGCACGTCAGTTGCAACCGTTCCCGATAACCATGTCAGAGGATGACGAAGAGGGTGAAGGCGAAACCGGGATTATCACCAAACCCCGGGCCAAGACCCAGCGTCCGCCGCTGTATAAAGTGCTGATTCTGAATGATGACTACACGCCGATGGAGTTTGTGGTCCATGTTTTGGAGCGGTTCTTCGGGCTGACGCACAGCCAGGCTTTCGAGCTGATGCTGACGGTCCACAAGAAAGGCGTCGCAGTGGTCGGCGTGTTTTCCTTTGAGGTGGCGGAGACCAAGGTCGGACAGGTCATGGATTTCGCCCGGCGCCACCAGCATCCCCTGCAATGCACGATGGAAAAGGAGTGATCCGGCGCGGTCGCAGTGACGCCGGAGATCCCTGATGTCAGCCAACAGGCTCACCCTGGCGCTTGAACTCGGCGCTGTCGCCCTGCCGGACAGCGGACCCGTCGCGGTCTTCACAGATTCTGTTCCCGACCTGCCGGATCTCCTGTCGCTGGACCGGGTACAGGTGGTGTCGCCTCTGTGGCCGACGGTTGCGCTGATGCGGGCGCGCGGGATCGCGGCTTCGGCAGTCGATCGAGGGCCTCATTCCGCCGCGATCGTACGCGCAACGCGCAGCCGCGCGGCCACACGGCTGGCGCTCGGGCAGGCGATGACGGCGACCTTGCCGGGCGGTCCTGTGCTCATCGACGGTCAGAAAACCGATGGGATCGACGCGCTACTGCGGGAGGTCCGCGCGCGGGTGCCGGTGCCGGACAGTTTCGTGAAACACCACGGGCGGCTCTTTTGGATCGCGGCCGACCCGCACGCCTTTGAGGATTGGGCGCGCATCGCCGAGGACTGGCCCCAGGCCGGCGGGTTTCATACCGCGCCTGGCGGGTTTTCCGCCGGTGGGCCGGACCCTGCCTCGGTCGCGTTGGCGGACGCCCTTCCGGAACGGCTACCAAAGCGCATTGCAGATCTTGGCGCCGGCTGGGGATATCTCGCGGCGCGAGTTCTATCTCGTCCCGAGGTGGCGCATGTCGATCTGGTCGAGGCGCACCATGGCGCGCTCGCGGCCGCCCGGTGCAACATCTCTGACACGCGCGCGCAGTTCCATTGGGCCGATGCCACGACCTGGGTGCCCGATACCCCGGTCGATGCAATCGTCATGAACCCGCCTTTCCACAGCGGGCGCGCGGCCGACCCCTCCCTGGGGCAGGCCTTTCTGACTTCCGCAGCCCGCATCCTGGACCGGAGCGGCGTGCTTTGGGTGGTGGCCAACCGCCAGTTGCCCTATGAGGCGACGATCGCGGAGTTGTTCGCGCGCGTGGAGACGCATGCGGCCCCGGCGGGTTTCAAGATTATCATCGCGCGGCAGCCGCGCAGGACATCGCAGACCACCGCTGTGCGCACTGACAAGGAGTCCGTCCGTGACCTTTTCCGTTGAGGGCAAGACCGCCATTGTGACCGGAGCCGCCCATGGCGTCGGATTGGCCATCGGGCGTCATCTGGTCGATGCCGGCGCCAAGGTGATGTTCGCCGATATGGATGAGGAGCAGCTCGAGGCGGAGGTGGATCCAGACCCGGATCATGCCGCGCGATTTGCCGGTGATCTGCGCGAACGCCTGACCCTGGCCAATCTGATGTCGGCGACCCTCGATACATTTGATCGGGTCGATATCCTGGTCAATGCCAGCCGCGAGGTGTTGGCGTCCGATCCGCTGACGCCATCCGATGACGCGGTCGAGCAGTTGCTTCAGCAGAACCTGATGACGAGCTTGCGCCTGAGCCAGCTGGCCGCCAAACGCATGATCCTGCAGTCCGAAGAGACGGACGACGAAGATCGCCCTGCCGGGTCGATCATCAACCTGTCCTCCATCGCGGCGCGGCGCACCCATCCGCAACTCATGGCCTTCTCCGTCTCAGCTGCGGCGCTGGATCAGTTGACCCGGTCGCTGGCCGTCGCCCTGGCGCCCAACAGGATCCGTGTGAATGCCGTGGCCTTCGGCTCGGTCATGTCATCGAGCCTGAAGCACACCTTGCGTGAAAACACTGAATATCGCGGCAACATCGTCGATCATACGCCGCTTCAGCGGATCGCCAGCCCGTCCGAGGTGGCGGAAACAGTGCAGTTTCTCGCCTCTGAAGGATCCGGGTTCATGACCGGCCAGATCCTGACCGTCGATGGCGGGCGCACCCTGGTCGACCCCGTCGACGCCCCCGCGCACTGACCGCTGTCTCTTTAGCTTTCGACCCGAAGGCCAGAGGTCTTCTGACTGCGTGCGATAGTCCGGAACACTTCGGTCAGGCGGTCGAAACTGCGGTCATTGCCGCCTTTTCGCCGGGTGACCAGACCTATGCTGCGCGCCACCCGGTCGCCGGAAAAGCGCAGGGCCCGCACCACATCGTTGCGTCGCGTGATTTCGGACGCGACGTAGAGCGCGGGAAGCAGGCTCACGCCCATCCCCATCCCCGTCATGGCGCGCAGCGCGTCCAGACTGGTGCCCTCGTAGTCGGTCTGCATCCGCGCGCCGTGGCGCCTGCACAGCATCCTAACCTGTTCGTGCAGCACATATCCCTGACCCAGGGACAAGACGTCCAGACCTTTGAGATCGGCCTCGCTCACCAGGTCCCGATCGGCGAGCTCATGGTCGCGCGGGACGGTCAGCAGCAGCGGTTCGCGGAACAACCTGGCGACTGTGTAGTCCGGACCCGGCGCGGGAAGCTGCATCAGGATGAGGTCATGTTCGCCGCGGTCGAGATCCTCGATCAACTGGTTCGGACGGGCCTCTCGAATGTAGAGTTTGAGATCGGGATGCTCACGGTGCAGCCGCCCCACGGCGCGTGGCAGGAAATAGGGCCCGAGCGTTGATGGTGCGCCCAACCGAACGGTACCCGACAGACCGTCGCCCAGACGTTGGGCGCAATCGGCCAGATCGCGGGTCTCTTGCAGAATGCGGCGGGCCCGGTCGATCACCTCGCGTCCCGCGGCAGTGGGAGTGACCGGGCCGCGACCGCGACCGACCAGCTGCACGCTCAGGACCTCTTCGAGATTTGCGATCTGCACGCTGAGTGAGGGCTGGCTGATGCCGCAGCGTTCAGCGGCCTTGCGGAAGTGGCGCGTCTCGTCCAGTGCGACGAGATATTGAAGTTGCTTGAGGGTCGGTTGCATGGGCGCTCCGAGAATATAGGAATTTCCAATAGAAATTCGAAAATCCATTGTCTCGTATATAGGATGCATCGCCTCCATTTTGAGATGCACAGAGACAGTTATCGGAGGTCATGATGCTCGATCACCCGTCCAGTTTTTCCGAGATCACGGTGCCCAGGGGGCCCGCACGCACAGCTCCACCCAAACGCAGGCGGTCACGCGCCCCGGGAGCCTTTGTCGGTGTCGATCTCATCGTCGGGTGGGACGGTCCTTCTCGCGAACTGGTTCAGTCGTTGCGTCACACGGGTCTGAAGCGTCTTTTTGTTCTGCGTTCGGTGGCGTGCGGCACACGGTTCATCTGGCGTGCCGAAGACAGCGGCACGTCGCTCGGCAAGTCGGACCTGTCCGGACACGGTCCCTGGAAGGTACGTTTCGATGCGACACGGGAAGCCGGAAACCGAGCGGAGGCGCATCTGCCCCGGCTGCTGGAAAGCATCGGGTCGCGCATGACATGGCAGCAGGTCGAAAAACGGCATGACGTGCCGGTTGCTTCGATGGACGAGCTTGGCGAATGGAGCAGCCGCTCTGCGCCCAACCAGATGAAGGGAGACGCCGCATGACGCGTCACGATGCCAGCAGCCACACCTCAGGCGGCCGCCTTGCCGCGCTCATGCTGCGCCACGCCGCGCTCGAAGCGGCGATCGGCAGCGAACAGTCCCGCCCGGTGCCCGATACGACCGCGCTGCAAACCCTCAAACGAAAGCGGCTCGTTGTGAAAGAGCAGATCCATCGGCTCGGTGCGGACCATGTGCCCTATCGCAAAGCCGGTTAATCCTCACTCATCCCCCCGCGCGCGGCGACCTTGCTTCGGGACACCGCGCCAAAGCTTGAAAAGGCGGCACAGATGATCATTCAAAACCTCGATACGTATGACAGAGCGCGCGGTCTCGAAGCGCTTCTCGCCAAGGGAGAAACCGATCCGCGAGTTCTCCACGATGCGGTCCGCAATGTCGTCAGCGGGATAGAGGCTTCGCATCGCCCTGTTCCGACCGATTTGCGCCGTGCTCTGGAGGAATTGGAGGCTGATATCGCCGAGGCGTACTTCAACAACGTCCCGATCTAGCCTTCGACCTAGCCGGGCGCCGATCTGGGGAGGCGGCGTCCGGTTCAGGCCGGGTAGCGCTCCAGGCAGACGGCCTGGGCGCGCGCCGCAAGCTCGGTCAATTCGGCCTGCCGTTTCTTCAGCCCGGCGAGCTTGCGCTGTTCGGTCTGGGGGTCGATGGGCACAGCCCGTTGAACCGCCCGCGGCTCTGTCGACCCGCAGAACCGTACCCCGCTCCGGTAATACCGCCCGCCGCCGACACATCCGGTGACCCCCACGCGCACATTCTGTACTTCGGTCTCGTAAGTGTAGCCGCGCGCGAGGTTCACTTCGGTCTCCGCGATCAGACCGGTCACGGTCTGCAAGTCGCGGTTGACGTCGCGCACGCAGCGCTCTTGCGGGGTGCTGCAGGCCGCCAGAACCAGCAGAAAAAAGCACGCACCTGCGACCCTGCGGCTTCCGCCGAAATTGCTCAGGATATTCATATCGCGACGCTATCCCCGCGCCTGCGCGTTGGCAAATCACGTGTTCCAGACGCTTGTCGGATACGGTATGCCAGAGCGCAATACCGGCGAGGAGGACCCCATGACAGAGCAGTTCGACGACCGTAAGACGCGTGCTTCGGCATGGTTCCGGACCTTGCGCGACCGTATCGTCGCCGCCTTCGAAGAGCTCGAGGACACAACGCGCACGGGCCCGTTCGCGGAACTGCCTGCGGGCCGGTTCGACGTGTCCGAGACACGCCGCGCGGCGGCCGATGGCGGTGACGCGGGCGGCGGGTTGATGTCGGTGATGCGCGGTGGGCGGCTGTTCGAAAAGGTCGGCGTGAATGTCTCGACCGTCTACGGAGTTCTGGAAGAGCGTGCTCAACGCGCCATGGCAGCCCGGCGCGACCTCGATTTGTCCGGGGATCCGCGGTTCTGGGCCTCGGGCATCAGTCTGGTCGCCCATATGCGCAACCCTCACACGCCCGCGGTACATATGAACACGCGGATGTTCTGGACCCCACAGGCCTGGTGGTTCGGCGGCGGGTCGGACCTGAACCCCTGCATCGAGTATCCCGAAGACACGCAGGCCTTTCACGACGTCCTGCGCGAGGCCTGCACCCCCCATGACGCGGACTATTACGACCGGTTCAAAGCTTGGGCGGACGAGTATTTTTTCGTGCCTCATCGGGGCCGGGCCCGGGGTGTCGGAGGCATCTTCTACGACGATCTGAACACCGGTGACTGGGATGCGGATTTCGCCTTTACCCAGGCAGTGGGCGAGGCGTTTCTGCCAGCCTTCGTGCCCATCACCGAAAAGCGCCGCGACACGCCCTGGTCCGAAGACGACAAGGACGCGCAACTGGTGCATCGTGGGCTCTATGCCGAATACAACCTGGTCTATGACCGTGGCACGAAATTCGGGCTGGAAACTGGCCACGACGCCAATGCCGTGCTCATGAGCCTGCCGCCTCTGGCGAAATGGGTCTGAAGGCTCAAGACGTGTTCCACGCGCAATGCGTCTGGCCGATGGGCTCGCAATCGAAGTGGGAGTTCTGCGGGAATTCATGGGCCTGTACGCAGGTTAATGGAGAGATGGCTGCTACCCTTCTTTGAGTTCGAGAGAACGTCGAAAAACCCGCGGTTGGGCAACTTGTCGCCAGAGAGTGTGCGGTGACATGACGACGTTGAATTCAGGGGCAGAACAATTTTGGCAAGTTTCGCTGCCTTTACCGATCAAAACGGATCGGCTGCTGATGCGGCCTTGCCGTGAAGGCGATGGCACCACTTTGGCCGAAGCCATTGGCAAAAACTGGACGCTCTTCATCCCTGGTTCCATGGCCGCATGCGCTCTTTGACGAGGAAACATCCTCCGATTGGCAGGAAGTGGTCGCCTGTCGGAGCCTGTCGCAGTTCAAAGCTCGCGATCGACTTCAGTGCTTGGCCGTGAGTACTGACGACACGCTGGTGGGATCAATTGAGCCCTTCGATCCAGACTGGAACAGAAGAGCATCCTGACTTGCCTTTTTGGGTGCGGTCGAGATTTGCGCGGCTGGGCTATATGACCGAGGGAACGGCGGCCGTTCTCAGGTATACGTTCTCGCTTTTTGGATGCACGCCGCGTCGCAGTTGGCCACGCCGCACCAAACACGGCAACTGCGCAACTCATCAGAAAGCTTGGCTTCGAAAAGCTCTCCAGCATGCCTATTGGCTCAGAATTGCCAGATGGCAGGATTGTTGATGGGATTACCTACGTCATGACAGACGCCTCAAACCTTCGAGTGCCATTGGGTCGGGACGGCTAGCCCGTCGCCGAAAATGAGCAGATCAGCGGGTTGGACTCAGCAGAGTTCCGAGGAATGACCCTTGAAACGGGCTGTGTCGACGAGGACGCCGTCGATACAGCCGAGCGCGCCGAGGACGATCATCATCCATTCATAACCGGGTGCGCGGCGCCACAGGGTCTCCCAGTCATCGCCCATTCGATCCCGCGCCCCGTTGCCTGAAGTCGGGCGTAGTCGCTGTGGTTGGCGTCGGAAGGGCCAGGATTGCTCCCGTTGAGCAATGTGGCAAGGTCGATATCCTGGCCGTCGGCGGTCACGTAGAGCTCCGGCACGTCGAAAACAGGCAGACGTGCCACACCGCCATCGGCGGTAGATGTGCAACCGCGGATGGGTTCAGGTCTGGAAACTGTCATGCTAGGGAAATGGTGCGCACTGCCGCCGTGCGCTCTGTGTCGCACGATCTGGACCTAGCGGGTTTCCTCGTCAGGGGGAGCGACACTGTTTCGATCTTGCCGCCCGGCGCGTAGTTTACGGTAAATTGGGCTTTATCCACGTTACAGCCCAAAAGCAGCCTTGGGGCGGCCAGCTTGACTACCGCGTCGTCGTGCCCGCCGTCGCGGCGCCGCTGGGTCTGCCAGCCGTCCATCCAATTGCCGTGATCGTCGAACCGGTCGGCAAAAAACTCTGGCACGCTGTCATGGAGCATGCGTTCCAGCGGCGCGAAGAATTCGTTGGTGCAGGACACCGCGCGTGCGCCCAGCCCTTCGGAGGCGAGATTGATGCCTGTCCGGGCATAGAGCGGGACGTCGGGGTTCAGGGTCTCGATAGTCGGCATGGCTTACTCCGGGAGGAGCGCGTCAAGACGCAGGCGCGCGATGCGTTCGACTTGGCGGCAGGCCTCGTGAAATTCGGTGTCGCGGTCGTGGGTCAGGCGGCGTTCAAAGGCGGAGAGGATGCCTGCCTTGTCGTGATCGCGCACCGCGATGATGAAGGGAAATCCGAAGCGCGCGGTATAGGCTGCGATGAACTCGATGAACCGGGCGCGCTCGGCATCAGTCAGCGCGTCGAGCCCTGCGCTGCTTTGCTCTTCCGCATTCTCGGCGGTCAGGCGCTGCGCCTCGGCCAGCTTGCTGGCCAGATCCGGGTGGGCGGTCAGCACGCCGAGACGCGCGTCTTCCGCTGCGCCGCGAAAGGCACGTGCCAGTGCATTGTGCAGTCCGGCGGCGCTGTTGTGGGCGGGGCCAAGTTCCAGCTCAAACGCGCGTTCCGCGATCCAGGGCGAATGCTCGAAAATCCCGCCATAGGCTGCAACGAACGCCTCGCGGGACATGTCGCTGGGACGCGGTCGGGCGACGGGCGGATGCGTAGCGGCCCAATGATCGGCAATATCGACCCGGCGGGCGAACCAGACGCCGGCGTGGCCCTGCGCGTATTCGAGGAACCGGCGCAGCGCTTGAGCCCTGTCGGGGCGCCCGGCCAGGCGGCGGCGCTCACGATCTCGGATAAGAAGGCCTCGGAGGCCGGGTCTCCATGGAGGAAGCAGTTCTCGCCGCCCTCCCCGTAATTCATCACCTACTGCACGGCGATCTTTGCCTCGCCCGGCCAGTGCGGATCGGGCGGTACGGTGCCATATCCATGTAAATCAGGAGGATACCGGGGCGGAGATGCTGTCATTTCGGCGGCTCGCTCAACTCCGTCCGGACGTATCGCAGAGCACCTGCTCGATGCGAGCCAGCCCTGCCATTGGTGCAAAAGCCATTGCGGCGATCTGCGGAATGCGCCAGCATTTTGGCCAGTATTGGGAGATACGCCATGCCCAACGGATTTCTGACAACCCATGTGCTCGATACCGCCCGTGGCTGCCCCGCGGCGGGGCTTCGGATCACGCTGCACGATGCGGCCGGGGCAAAGCTGACCGAGGCCGTGACAAATGGAGACGGGCGCACCGACACGCCGATCCTGCCCGGCGAAGCGTTTGCGACCGGCATCTATGAGCTTCATTTCCACGCCGGGGACTATTTGCGCGCGACAGGGCAGGCGGGCGATCCGCCGCTCTTTCTGGACATCGTGCCGATCCGGTTCGGCATCTCGGATGCGGACAGCCATTATCACGTGCCGCTGCTGCTCTCGCCCTTCGGATATGGGACTTATCGCGGCAGCTGAGTCGCGCCGGACTTGATCTTGCGCGGGCTCCTCGGTGCAGATCGCCGCGGGCCGGGTTGATGTTATCACCGACCTTGCCTGGACCGGCGCAGCTTTCCGTTTCTTCCCGCCGCGTCTGGGTCCGCGCACATCGCCGGATCTGCATGGAGGGTGTCCGGTCAGGTGCAACGGGTCCATAGGGGCGCGTTCTGCGACACACAGAGCATGCATGCGATGGAATGGATGCCCGAAACCCTGATCCGGTTCAGATGGAGTTGCTTTGGCACATGGCTGTCGGGTTTCACGCTGCTGGTGCTGCTGTTTCTTGCCGTCGAGCCGCGTCTCATCCATCCCAACGGGTCCAACCCACCGGCTTCACGCGCGGTCGGCGTCCCGCTGGTCACAACTGCCGGTTCAGTCCGATCTGGACGGCCGTCTCGGTATAGCTGAATGCCGTAATGCCGCCGTCCACGCACTCATTCGCGTCTTGCACAAATGGCGAGAGGCCGCCTGCGCAGAACAGGATAGACTTCGCGATCCGCAAAGACGCTCCCCACCGATCTTCGTCGGGGCCTTCGGAGAAGATCGGGTTGCTTTCCGTGAACGCCCTGCGCGATCAGGAGATCTCGGGCGGGATTTCTATCCCGTATCGCGCATTGAACCGGCCGAAGAACACCAGACCGTAGGTGTTGTAGCCTTCGAACCGGGCCTCCACCTCCCGGACTTCGCCGCAGGTCGAGATGCCGACGATGCCACGGTCTCTGATCCCGTGCCGACTCCCACCTGTGATCGCGAAGCTCCCGACGGTCGACCACGGCGAAAAGCGAGTAGGTCGTCCGCGGCGCCGTGATCTGCACGGCGCCACGCAGCCAGACGGTGCTGTCCCTGAACGCTTTGTCTTCGACAGCATCGATGAAAGAAAAGCTCGCCGAAGGCGATTACGGACGCTTCGCCGACGCTGGCGACGCAGTGGTGGAGATGAGCGGCCCCGATAACCTTGATCCCCAGCTCGGTGTCTCCGGACCGATCGCGCGTGAACGGAAGGAGCGTGTCACCGAAACGAAGATTCAGTGGGTCGGTGCGAAAGCGTCCAATTTCGCCGATCTCGGCGAGCGCGACGCTGAGATCCCACTCGAACCCTCAGCGCGAGTCGACGGCACGGATGAACCTACGCACGTTCCGCAGCACTAGGTCTGGCAGGTTCGCCGACAAGTCCGCAAAGAACTCCGACCGCGCCCGCTGCCAGATCTCGGCAACGAAAAAGGTGCGAGCAAGTTCCGGGAGAACCCAGATGAGGCTGGGGTCCTGTGCCAGAACATTCTGGAAAGTGGGGATCGCCTTCGCGGGCCGCCCGGCGTCGAGAACGGTCTGTCCCGCGAGAAAACGCGGCTCGATATCGCGCGCGTCTTGCGATTCGCTTTGGGCTTGACCGAGAGCCGGTGACCCTTGACCGCCAAGCACGGAATGGCCCACCACGAGGGCAAGAACGCAGTCCCCCGCCCTGGGGAGTGTTTTCACCGGCGAAAGGCCCATGCGGTCCAGATTGCATGCCGGCTCTTGCCGGAGGTCAGCGTGCCCCGCCGAACGCGCCGGAGTAATCGGAGTTTGCCGTTCCCGACATGTTGAACACCCCCACCGATTTCTTCTGCGGTAGAACCGTAGACGTTGCCTTGGTCGGTTTCGCTCAGGTCGTAACCTGGAAAGTCGTTCGAAACGTCCATCAAAAAAACCCGACCCATTGACCTGCCCACTTCCGGTGAAGTCGCAGGATGTATCCACACACTGGTCGCACAAGGTCAAATTCCTCGAAACGGTTCCCCTGCTTCCGATGGCAACCTGCCTGCACCCGTTTGTAGCGTCGACTTGCCCCTCTGATGCGGTGACGGCGGAGCCTTCAGCCACGCCATCGCGGAAAACCCGACTGACGCGCCGCGATAGGTTGCATCGCTGGCGTGGAGATTTCCGGCCGACGTCATAGCGCCCAAGCTTGCCACCCTCGTTCGGAGTGCCGGAGCGCCGCCCACATTTACCTGCTCATCCCAGACGCCATAGGTCGTTTGTTGCGGGTCGACTGCCGCAAGGCGTTCACCGACGACGCAACCGTTCTCGATGAATTGCCGGTTGTCGTTTACAGAGAGATTGCTCCGGGTTGTACGGTCGAATTGGCAGCAATTGAGAGACCCGTCGCTATCCTCTTCGATGATCCGCCTTTCGGATAGGTCGCTCGCTTTGGAGCCGCCGCCGCCACCGCTAGATACGAAAAAAGCCTAAAGTCGCCATTGCGTGTTCATTCAAACACCTGGTCTCTTTTTACCGATGCTCAAAAGGTCAGTTCCGTGAGAAACACCAACGGGTTACCTGCTCGTAGGCCCGACCGGGCCGTAGGACGATCGAGGGAAAGCGTCGCTGGTTCGGCGCGTCCGGCCAAGCCTGTGCTTCGATTGCGAGGCCCGCGTAGGACGCGTAGCTGCGCCCGTCATGACCCACCGCACCGCCCGTAGTGAATCCGTTCGCATCATAGAGCTGCAGACCCGGTTCGGTCGTCTCGATCGTCATCGTGATTCCGGTCGCGCCCGCAAGTTCCAGCACCTTCGTCAGATCGCGCCGCCGGTCGGCCAGGCAGAGGTTCAGATCGAGTTTGGCATCGTCACCGGGTGAGAGCACGCGGCCCTCGCGAAAGTCGAAGGGCGTGCCATCGACGGGCAGCACCTCGCCCGTGACCAGATCGCCGGGGCCAGGCACGCAGTAGCGGTCCGCGGCGACCTGCAGCCGGTGACCCGCATAGGTTTCCGTGCCGTCGAGGTTCCAGTAGCTGTGATTCGCGAAGTTCACCCAGGTCGGCGCGTCGGTTGTGACCGCCACACGCATTTCCAGCACGCCGGGATCGGTCAAGCGAAAGCGCGCGGCGACGACACGGTTGCCGGGGAACCCGCCCTCACCGTCGCGCAAGCTGGTCTCGAAGGTTACGGAGGTCTCGTCGAGCTCCGCCACATCCCAGGTGAGGCGATGCGTTCCGGCCGCGCCGCTGTGGCGTGTATGCTGACCGTCCTGATTGCGCTTGAAGTCGAAGCGCTCGCCGTCAAGCTCCGCCGTGCCGCCGGAAATGCGGTTGATCACCGGGCCGATCAACGATCCGCAACTGCGCATGGGTCCGGCATAGGCGGCAAGGTCGTCCGTGCCGATCGTCAGACTGTGCGCCACGCCGGCCAGCCGCACATCCTGTAAAATGCACCCCAGTGACAACAGCGCCACCGAGAGCGTGCCATCCGCCAGCACGATCTGATGTACCTCACGCCCGTCCGGCAGGGCGCCGAACAGGGTTTTTCCCGGGATCAGATGTCCCACCAGGTCACTCCCGCAGGCTCCAGGGTTCGTCCACGCCATGTCACCGGTTCCGGACCGTAATTCAAGGCAAAGCAGTGCCGTCCGTCCTCCCGCAAGCGGAGCCCTTCCGGCAGGTCCTGGGTGGTGACGCCGGCCGTTTCGCAGGCGCGTCGCAGCATCCGCGTACGGGCCGCGGCGTCGGGCCATCCGGCGACATAGCTGAGCGCGCCGTGCGTGACGCAGGCCGGGGCGCCGTCACAGGTCCGTTCCCTCGGCGCGAGGCTCGTGTCCAAATGCTCCAGCCAGCGATGAAACGCGCCGCCGTCTGCAAGTGGCACCTTGATCCCGGGCGGCAAGCTTTCCACGGCCGAGACGGTGACGTCGAGCCCGGCTAACGCTGGGGGCAGGGGCACCGGAATGGCCATTTCTTCGGTTTTTGCCCCGCTGCGCGGGCCGATCAGGGCCGTACCTTGAAACTGGTCCAGAGCGTCGAGCAAAGCATCCGGCAGGGTCGCGAGGCCCGGGATCAGCACGACCGAATAATCCCCGATCGTGCCGTCGCGGGCATTGACGACATCTATCGACAGGCCCAACTCGCGCGCTGTGCGGTACCAGTCGAAGACCAGATCGAAATATGTGAAGTCCGCGCCCTGAGGCTGCGTGTCCCAGGCCCATGCGCTGGCGTAGTCAAAAACCAACGCGATCGGAGCACGTGCCTCGGGCACTTCCGGCAGGTCCGCAACCTCGCGTGCGACCTGTGCGGCCTCGGCCAGACCGGGTGCGGGAGCACTGTCCGGCCGCAGGAGCCCGGCATGCATCTGTTCCTGCGCGAACGGCGCCTGCCGCCAACGAAAATAGGACACCGTCTCGGCGCCATGGGCGAATGCCTCCCAGGTCCAGAGCCGGACCATCCCGGGCAGCGGTGCGGGGTTCCACGGCGCCCAGTTCACCGGTCCGGGCTGTTGCTCCATCACCCACCAGCGGCCTTGCCCGACCGCCCGGTAGAGGTCGTGGTGGAAGGCTTGGAAGTCCGGATCACCCTGGCGGACGTAGCGCGCCTTGTGCTCGGTAGGAGCATCGAGCCGGTCCGACAGAAAGCCGATCGGATAGCTGTCCCAGGCGGCGATATCCAGATCCGCACCGGTCTCGAAATGGTCGAACTCCAGCACGCGGCCCATATAGTTGTGCAGGATCGGCGCATCCGAGGCCTGCCGGATCAGTTTTACCTGTGCGCAATTGAAAAGCGCCACCATGTCCGAGGAATAACGCCGGAAGGCCATGACATGTGCCGGATTCGGCTCCGTCACGGTCAGGTTTGGCAGGTCGATCTGATCGAACCGCTGATACTCCATCGACCAGAACACATTGCCCCAGGCGGCGTTCAGCGCCTCGATGCTGCCATAGCGGTCCGCGAGCCAGCGGCGAAACCCGTCGCGCGCGGCCGCAGAATAGCTCAGCACCGTGTCATGGCAGCCATATTCATTGTCGGTCTGCCAGGCGATCAGGTGCGCGTGGCGCCCGTAGCGGTCCGCGAGCTTGGCGGTGATCCGCTCGGCCTCATGCCGGTAGCCAGGGTGGCTGAAGCAATAATGCCGGCGCGAGCCGAAGCCGCGCACCCGGCCCTCTGCGTCCACCGCCAGCATATCCGGGTGCCGGTCCAGCATCCAGCGCGGCGGGGTCGTCGTGGGCGTACCGAGGATGACGCCGAGGCCCGCCGCGCCGAGAACCTCCATCGCCCGATCGAGCCACTCGAACCGCATCTCGCCGGGGTGGGGTTCCAGCCGCGACCAGCCGAACTCACCGATCCGCACCCGCGTGATGCCATGGTCGACCATCCGCGCGGCATCCTCGGCCCACTGCGCTTCTGGCCAGTGTTCCGGGTAGTAACAGACGCCGAGGCTCCGATTCATAGCATCACCCGGTGTTCGGCGACCCCCGCGACGTCCGTCAGGGCGGTGAAGACCGCGCCGGACAGAGGCGCCTCAGCCAGGGCGTGGGCATCCAGATCCGCTCTGGCGGATGTGACGAATAGTGTTCCGAGACCATCGCCGCCAAAGGCCGGACAGGAACTGTGGGGCGCGGGCAGCCTCATCTCGCCTACGCGTGTGCCATCGGGGGTAAACCGGGCGACACGACCGGCGCCCCAGAGCGCAACCCAAAGATGCCCCTCCGCGTCAAAGACAGCACCATCGGGATGCTCAGAGTTCGCGCGCAGGTCGATCCAGGGCTCAGGGTCGCCCTTGGGCCAGCCCTCTGGCCCGAGCTGCACCTTTTGGATGATCCGCGTGGCTGTGTCGGTGAAACAGGCAGTTTCACCATCGGGGTGGAAGGCGATCGCATTGGGGATATCGACCGGATCGAAAATCGTCCGCAAGTCGCCGCGATAGTAGCGGTGGATGGCACCCAGCCCGGGCTCGGCGTTGTTGCCCATCGTCCCGATCCAGAACCCGCCATGGGGATCGGCCCGCCCATCGTTGGAGCGGGTTTCGGGCCGGTCGGCCTCCAGCTTCGCCACCGGCGCAGACCGCCCCGTGGTCAGATCGAACTGAAAAAGCCCGGTGCTCGAAGCGACAAGCAGCGTGTCGCGATCGACCCATCCTGCCGCGGACACTGCCATTTCGAAGGGCCAATCCAGCGCCACGTCGCCATCGCGGCTGAGCAGCCGGTGGCCGTGGATGTCGAACCAGAACAGCTGTCCGCGCTCCGGGTGCCAGAGCGGTCCTTCGCCGAGTGCGCAGAGCCGCGTGTCATGAAGGGTCATCGCATCGCCATATCGTAGGCCGTGACCAGATCGGCGGCCCGCGCGGTGATCTCGGCGACGTTGCGTCCCGGCGCATAGAGCGCTGTGCCGATGCCGAAGCCGCACGCTCCGGCGGCGCGCCAGTCGGAGAAATGCTCCGGCCCGACACCGCCCACGGCATAAACCGAAGCACCGGCGGGCAGGACCGCGCCGAGGGCGGAGAGCCCGGCCGGGCCCATCTGGAAGGCGGGAAAGATCTTCAGGCCGTCCGCCCCCGCGGCAAGTGCCGCAAAACACTCCGTTGCGGTGAAGCAGCCCGGAAAGCTTTGCAATCCGGCGGCTTTGGTCGCACGGATCACGTCTGTATCGCTGTTGGGCGAGACGATGAGTTTGCCGCCGACGCCGGACACACGCGCGACCTGTTCGGGGCTGAGCACCGTGCCCGCGCCGATCAGGGCATCCTCGCCAAAGGCCTCCGCCATCGCGGCGATACTCTCGAACGGGTGCGGCGAGTTCAGCGGAACCTCTATCCGGTCGATCCCAGCGGCAATGAGCGCCTCGGTTACGGGTAGAGCGTCCAGCGGTGTGATGCCGCGCAGAATGGCGATGAGCTCGCGGCTCATGATGTGGGTTCCTTCAGCAGGGCGCGGGCGCGGATCAGCCCGGCGCGGGTCATGGCATCGGCGTCCGCCAGTGTGGTTGCGAGACCCTGGTTGGACAGCGCCCGCACATAGGCCCCCGACTGGTCGCCCGATCCGATGACGGCGACCGGCAGGCCCAGCCAATAGGGCCGGGCAGCGGCAAGTTCCGCTCCGATCAGCTGCCCCGACAGGCGCGCGCGTGTCACGGCCGGTGCCTGTCCCTGCAGCAAATGTCCGGCACGAAGTCCAAAGAGGCGCGCCGCCAGTTTCTGCGGATAGGCAAGGCCGTCCTCGACCGCCGCATCGAACGCCTCGCCGTCCCATCCGGGCGCGCCGAGCGAATGCCGCAGCACGGTGTGCGCCTGAAGCGCCGCATAGAGCTCGCCCGTCATGAAGGTCTGAAAACTCACCACTTCGCCGGCCGAGATCTGAACCCACTTCGTATGGGTTCCGGGCAGGCAGAGCACGCCGTCGAATTCCGGATTGAGGCCGAGAAATCCTGCGATCTGAGTTTCTTCGCCGCGCATCACGTCCGGCGGACTGTCCTGACGCAGGCCGGAGACAACCCAGACTATGAGTCCGGGGTCGCGCGTCTCTGCGCGGACGGGCTCTGTCGCCACAGGCGGGCAGGGAACTGCGCGATAGGGCGCCTCGACCCAACCTTGCCGGGAGCCGACCATGCCGCATGCGACGATCTCCACGGGGGCTCGGTCGCGCCACCCGTCGATCAGTGCGCGCAGGGCCGGCTCGAACCCGTCGCGGCTCAATCCGCCCATGCCAAGGTCGGATTCGCCAGCGTCGCGAAGGGTTGCGCCGTCCATGCGCCAGGCCCGCAGCCGCGAGGTGCCCCAGTCCACAGCGATCCAGGGGTCGTCATTGCTCATCCGGTCACCACGACGCCCCCGTCGACCGGCAGCAACTGTCCTGTGACCATGCGGCTGGCGGAGGACGCGAGAAAGAGCACCGGATCGACGATATCGGCGGGCTTGAGATGCTCGGGGATGCACTGACGCGCCAAATGGTCGGCCAGCGCTTCGGGTGTGGCCCACATCTCCAGCTGCTTGTCGGTCAGCACCCAGCCCGGCGCGATTGCGTTGATCCGGATATTGTCGGGGCCGGCCTCGCGGGCCAGGCTGCGGCTGAGCGCCGTGATCGCCCCGTTGGCTGCGCTGTAGGATGGATAGCCCGCATTGCCCATCATATAGCTGATCGACGAGATATTGACGACGGATCCGCCGCCCGACGCCTTCATGCCCGGCAAAACTGCCTGGATGGCAAAGAAATAGGCTTTGAGGTTGATGGCCTGGGACCAGTCCCAGAACGCCTCGTCAACCTCTGCGGTGGTGTGACGTTTGTCGTTGGCAGCATTGTTGACGAGCACCGTGACGGGGCCGTGTGCCTCGGCCGCCGTGGCGATCGCGGCGCGCAGGCCGGGCGTATCGGTGATGTCGCAGCGCAGGTCGAGCGGCCTCGTGCCGGTCTCGGCGTGCATCCGGTCACAGAACGCGCCCGCGTCGGAGCGCTGCAGGATCGCGACGCGCGCGCCCTGGCGCAGAAAGCCTTCGGTCAGCGCCGCGCCGATGCCCGAGCCACCGCCGGTGATCACAACCGACGCGCCCGCGAGATCTTCGAAGCGCGTGCTCATGCGGCCCGTCGCGTCCGGCACCAGCTCGGCAGCCAATCGCCGTGGGCCGCGATCAGGTCATCAATGAGGGCGCGGATCTGGCGCAAGTCCAATTCGGCGGCCGTGTGCGGGTCCATCATGGCGGCGTGATATACATGATCCCGCTTCTCGGTCATCAGCGCCTCGACCACAAGTTCATGGACGTTGATCTGGCTGCGCATCAGCGCGACGAGTTGCGGCGGGATATCGGTGACCGTTATCGGCTGCACCCCGTTGGCATCGACGAGGCAAGGCGTTTCCACTGCGGCCCCGAGTGGCAGTTGTGGGATCTGACCGCGGTTCGGCAGATTGCCGTAGATCCTCTGCGGTCTGTCGGTGACGATGGCCTCCATCAAGTCCGCGGCGAACTCATGGCTGACATCCGTGCCCAGAATCGCGGCGGGGTCCGCACCCTCCTCTCGTAGCGCGGCGGCCCTGGCCTGCCAGTCGCCGATCTGTTCCTCGCAGCGTTTCGGGTATTCATCGAGCGGTACCGCAAAGCGTTCGATCAGGTCGTCCCGGCCGTCCTTGATGAACCAAGGCACGTACTCTGCGAAGTGCTCCGAACTTTCGGTGCAGAAATAGCCCAGATGCTCCATCACCTCATAGCGCACGCGGTTCTCGCATCTTGGCATCAGCAGCGGCGGCTTGGGCAGCCGGCCCGCGGCATAGCCCTCGCGCAGGGCGGGGTAGAGGTCGTGCAGCGTCCCGTCGGCGCGCGCCTCTTCGAGCCGCAGGAAGAAGGCGACGTGGTTCACGCCCCCCACGCGGTAGCGCAGGGATGCCGGATCAAGTTCCAGGTCATGGGCCAACTCGGCGACCGTGTTCTGGACCGAGTGGCAGAGCCCCACCTGTTTCAGTCCGGGATAACGCGCCGACAGAGCCCAGGTGTTGATCGCCATCGGATTGACATATTGCAACAGCCAGGCGTCCGGACAGAGCCGGGCCATATCCTCGGCCAGCGCCCAGAGATGCGGCACCGTGCGCAGCCCGCGCATGATGCCGCCCACCCCCAGCGTGTCGCCGATGGTCTGGCGTAGCCCGTGGGCCTTTGGCACTTCGAAATCGGTGACCGTGCAGGGCCGGTAGCCGCCGATCTGGAAGGCGGTGATCACGAAGTCAGCACCGTCAAGCGCTGCGGTCCGGTCGGTGGTGGCCGTGATGCAGGCGGACGCGTCGCTAGCTGCAACCAACTGACGCGCGACAAGCGCGGACTCGGCCAACCGGGGTTCGTCAATGTCCATCAGCGCGATATCCGCCCCCGCCAGGGCCGGAAGCTGCAGCACATCGCCAACGATGTTGCGCATGAAAATGGTCGAGCCTGCACCGATGAAGGCAATCTTTAACATGCTGCGCCCCTCCGTGGCGACGTTTGAGAGTGTGCGCCCTTTCGTGGCGGCGTTTGACAGGATGCGGCCCTTAGAAACGACGTCATTTCACCGCGCCCAGTGTCAGGCCGGCGATGAAGTGCTTCTGCATCGCGAAGAACATCAGCACCGGCGGAAGGGCGGCGACGAGACTGCCCGCACTCATCAGGTGATAGGCCGCGCGATACTGCGCGTTGAAGCTGGTGATCCCGGCCGTCACCGGTTGGCTGTCGGCGCCCTGGGTCAGCACGATGGCCCAGAAGTAGTCGTTCCAGATGAAGGTGAAGATCAGCACCGACAGGGCCGCCAGCGCAGGCTTCATCAGCGGCAGCACGACATACCAGAAGATGCGTAATTCGCTGATCCCCTCGACCCGTGCGGCCTCGATCAGCTCGCGGGGCAGGGCCCGGATGAAGTTGCGCATGAAGAGCGTGCAAAAGCCGGTCTGGAACGCGATATGGAAGAGCACCAAGCCCATCTTGGTATCATAGAGGCCAAGCTGCAGTGTCAGATCGCGGACCGGCACCATCAGGATCTGGAAGGGCACGAAGTTGCCCGCCACGAACATGAAGAAGATCAGAACATTGCCGCGGAACTGGTAGATGCCGAGCGCAAAGCCCGTCATCGCCGAGAGCGCCACCGCGCCGATCACCGTCGGCACCGTGATCAGCACCGAGTTCATCAGATAGCGCGGCATGTCCGAGCCAGTGAAGACGAGCGCATAGTTCGACAGAGCGTCGAACGAGGACGGCCAACCCCAGTAATTGCCCGTGGCAAAGTCGGTTTCGGGCCGGATCGAGAACACGGCCACGGCCAACAGTGGCAGCAGCCACATGATCAGGGCCAGCGGCAGGAGCGCCTGGTAGCCGATGCGGGCGCGGGGCCCAAGCTTTTCAACCGGTGTTGGAAACATAGCTTAGCCCCCCCGCTCGTCGCGGTACATCTTCGCGAGGAAGAAACCGATATAGACCAGCATGATCAGGAACAGCACAACGGCGATGGCGGCCCCGTACCCCATGCGGAAGCCGTACTCACTGAGCGCGACCTCGAACATGTAGTAGGCCAGCACGCGGCTTTCGCCGAAGGGTCCCCCCTGGGTCATCACCGAGATCATGTCGAAGCTTCTGAGCGCGCCGATGATCGTCACGACGAAGGCGATGAAGGTGGCCGGCCTCAGTTGCGGCAGCACGACGTACCAGAGCATCTTCCAGCCCTTTGCGCCGTCGAGTCGCCCGGCCTCGACCTGTTCGGGATCCACGGCGTTCAGCCCGGTGAGATAGAGGATCATGCAATAGGCGGTCTGCGGCCAGAGCCCGGCGAGGATGATCCCGTAGGTCACGGTATGCTCGTTGCCAAGCACATTGATCGGGCCGAGGCCGACCCACGCAAGCATGGCATTCAGCAGACCGAATGTCGGGTCGTAGAACCAGGTGAACACCAGGCCGACGACGACCTGGCTGATCACGAAGGGAAAGAAAAACAGCGACTTGTAGATCCGGATGCCCGTCACGGTCTGGTTGAGAAAGAGCGCGATGAAGAGCCCACCCGGGATCGCCAGCAGATAGAGCACCAGCCAGATCACGTTGTTGCGCAGCGAGGTATAGAACGCCTCGTCCCAATAAAGCTCTTCGTAGTTGCGCAGGCCGACATACTCGGCTGCCCCCAGCCCGTCCCATTCGTATAGCGACAGGTTGAAGGACTGAAAGATCGGGATGATCACGTAGATCGAGAAGAAAAGGATCCCGGGGGCCAGAAACAGCGCGGGCGCAAGGCGGCGCTGGTTACGATACCAAAAGCCGGGCGCGCCGGAGATGTTGGAATGATCGCTCAAAACGAGGACCCCTCGGTTATGCTGGGCGGCGGCGCGCCCTAGTCCGGTAGGACCGGGGCGCGCGAGTGTCGTGGCGGGCCGTCAGGCCCGGCTCCGCTTAGTAGATGCGCTCGCGTGCGCGTTCGAGCTGGTCGAGGATGCGGTCGAGCTGGTCGGGCTGGTCCATGAAGCGCTGGAACCCGTCCATTGAGATCTTGGCCATCTCGGCCGGCGCATCGCGGTCCCAGAACTGAGCGACCCCTCCGGGGCTGTTTTCGGACAGCATTTCGAACCCTTTGATCAGAAACTTGTCCTCTCCGACCGCGCTGCCGGAATTGATGGGAAGCTGTCCCAACTGGTCCGCGCCATTGATCAGGGTCTGATTGTCCGCCGAAACCACGAAGCGCAGGAAGGCACGGGCGGCGTCCTTGTTCTTGGCGCCCGAGGGGATGTGGAATGTGTCGGTCGGTGCATCTTCGGCCATTTCCACGCCTTCGGTGATGGCCGGGAACTGATGGAAATCGAGCTTGCTGTCGTCGAGCCCTCCATCGCGCAACGGGGCGACGGCGAAGTTTCCGATCAAGATAGCGGCCGCCTTCCCTTGAGTCATGAAAGGAAGAGCTTGCTGCCAACTGTAGCCCAGATGGTCGTCGACATAGGCGCCCATGTCGATGAGTTCACGCCAGTTGGCGAAGGTCGCGCGCACGCGGTCGTCGGTCCAAGGGATCTCGCCATTGGCAAGCGCCATATGGAAATCGTACCCGTTGGTGCGCATGTTGATGTAGTCGAACCAGCCAGCCGTTGTCCAAGGGGCCGCGGACCCGATGGTGAAGCATTTTATGCCGTTGTCGAGCAGCGTCTGACAGTTCGATTTGAAGCTGTCCCAATCCGTGGCTTCGCTCAGCCCGTATTGGTCATAGAGATCCTTCCGGTAATACACGCCCCATTGGTAGTAGGTGTAGGGCACGCCCCACTGCTTGCCGTCCAGCGTCATCGCCCCTTTGGTTGAGGCAAGCTCTGCGGAAATCTCGTCGTCCCAGAGATCGCTGATGTCCTCGAACAGGCCCGCATTGACATAAGGTGCCATGCGGTTGCCCGCGTACCAATTGGCCACATCCGGCGGATCGGCCTGAAGGAAGTTGCGGATCTGCGTTTTGTAGGCTTCGCGATCGATGATTTCGACCTCGATTTCCAGATCGGGATGCATCTCGCTGAACCGCGCGGCCATGCCTTCCATGACGGCGCGGGGGGCGGGATTGCTCATGTCCGATGCGATGCGCAGCGTGCCGGTCAACGGGTCGTCGCTGGCCGCGAGCGGTGCCGCAATCATCGTAGACAGGGCCAGCGCCGACAGTGGCGCGGTCATTAGGGTCCGCATGGAGATCCTCCCAGAATGTTCCACTATGTGAGACGTCGTTTCTTATATTGAAAAGCACACACCGACTCGCCTAAGCTTGTCAACACTCGACCCGCCACTCAAAGGCGGGAGGGCAGGGAGGATAGCGATGACGGAGGTGCCCCCCCCCGGCGATGGAACGGTGGGCAAAGCGCTCGGCGTTCTGGACCGCGTGGCGAGCTTTGGCCGCCCGACGCGCCTGGCGGAGTTGCAGACAGTGTGCGGTTTGCCGAAGGCCACGCTCTACCGGCTGCTGCAGACGCTCGTCAGTCAGGGCATGCTGACCCACGATCCCGAAACCCAGACCTATGCGCTCGGCGTCCGGCTCGTCCGGCTCGCCCATGCCGCCTGGACTCAATCGAGCCTGGCACCGCTCGCGCGCAGTCATCTCGACCGGCTGAGCGCGGAGACCGGCGAAACGGTGCATCTGGCGCAGCTCGACGGCGCCCATGTGCTCTATGTCGACAAGCGCAATGCCAAGCGCCCGGTGGATATGTTCAGTCAGGCCGGGCGGGTTGGGCCGGCCTATTGCACCGGCGTGGGCAAGGCGATGCTGGCCTATGCCGGAGCGGCTGAGCTCGACCGCGTTCTGCCGCAGCAATCCTTTCACCGGTTCACGCAAACGACCATCACCGATGAGGCCACCCTCCGGCAGGAGCTCGTGCAGATCCATGCCGATGGCTACGCCTTCGACCGCGAAGAGCACGAGCCCGGCATCACATGCGTCGCCGTGCCGGTGCTGTCGCCGCGCGGGCGCCTGCTGGGTGGGCTGTCGCTGACCGGAGCGCTCACCCGCTGTACGCTCGAAGGGCTGACAGCAGAACTCCCGAAACTGACGGCGGCCGCACAGGCCATCGCCGAGGATGTCGCAGCCTGGCGGTTCCCCGAAGCCGCGCCTGCCTCTTTAGCCACAAGTGAGGATCCAAATGGCCGGAGTTGAACTGGAAAGCGTCGTCAAGCGCTATGGCGCAACGCAAGTGATCCACGGCGTCGATCTGAAGGTCGAGGACGGCGAATTCTGCGTCTTTGTCGGGCCCTCGGGATGCGGCAAGTCCACGCTTCTGCGCATGGTCGCGGGGCTGGAGGAAACCTCCGACGGCGCGATTCGAATCGGTGAGCGGGATGTCACAAAGGAGGACCCGGCCCGGCGCGGCGTCGCAATGGTGTTCCAGACTTATGCGCTCTATCCCCACATGACCGTGGGCGAAAACATGGGTTTCGGCCTCAAGATGACCGGCCATCCGCCAGCGGAAGTCAGTTCCAAGGTCGCTGAGGCAAGCCGCATACTCAAGCTCGACCCTTATCTGAAACGCAAGCCAAAGGCGCTCTCGGGCGGTCAGCGCCAGCGCGTGGCCATCGGACGGGCGATCGTGCGTGGGCCGGACGTGTTTCTGTTTGATGAGCCGCTGAGCAATCTGGATGCCGAATTGCGGGTCGAAATGCGGGTCGAGATCGCGCGCCTGCATCAGGATATCGGTGCGACGATGATCTACGTGACCCATGATCAGACCGAGGCGATGACCATGGCCGACAAGATCGTGGTGCTGCGGGACGGACGGATCGAACAGGTCGGCGCGCCGATGGATCTCTACCGCGATCCCGACACACGTTTCGTGGCGGGCTTCATCGGCGCGCCTGCGATGAATTTCGTGGATGGTGTTGCAGGGCCCGACGGGGTGACCGCCCCCGGGCTGTCGCCGAATACGCTGCCCCGGTCAGTCCGCGAGGGACCCGTTACGCTCGGCATCCGGCCGGAGCATCTGGAGCTTGGACCCGGCGAGAGCCACCGCGTGGAACTGACCGAAGCCCTGGGCGGCGTGTCATTGGCCCATGTCATCGGCCCCGATGGCTCCACGCTGATTATCGAGGAACGCGGCGACAAACGCTCCAAAGCCGGACAGCATGTCGGTCTGGTCCTCGACCCGGCCCGGATCCTCGCCTTCGATCCCGAAAGCGGGGCGCGCCTGCGCTGAAAGGCAACTGCCTGGCGGTGTGATGTCCGACCTGCCGGGGGCTGCTGCAGGCGCGTCAGCGCCTGCGCGGCCCAACGGGAGGCGTCCGGAACGGGCGACGACGGGCGGGAGTGCTCCCGGAGCGGTCGCCGCCGGTCAGTCTTCGCGCAGCGCTTCGACCTCGATCAGCACGTCGACCGTATCGCCGACGATGCCGCCCTCCACGGCATAGGTCATGCCAAAGTCGCTGCGGGTGATCGTGCCGCGGGCACTTACGCCGATCGTCTCTTTCTGATGCAGGAACGGGTAGGGCGCGATCTTGTTCAACGTCACCTCCAGCTCCATCGGCAGCGACTGACCCAGCAGGGTGAGTGTGCCCTCGACTGTTCCGGTGGTGTCGCTCGCCGGTGTGCCGCCATCGGCCGTAAAGGTGATCTCGGGGAAGGTCGCAACATCAAGGAAATCCTTCCCGCGAACATGTCCGTCGCGCCGTTCGCTGAAGGATTCGATGCTGTCCGCCCCGACCGTCGCCGTGACGTCAGACAGCGTCTGGGTCTCGTCGTCATAGACGAAACTGCCGCTCACGTCTGTGAATTGCAGCAACGTCTTTGCGTAGCCCAGGTGATCCACCATCAGTGCGACCACCGTATGTTCGGGATCGATCACATAAGTGGCGGGATCCGCCATCGCCGGCGCCGCCCCGTGCGCAGCCGGGAAAAACAGAACAGCGGCGAGGACGGAGCGGCGCATGTGAAGCATCCTTAGGCGGTGGTCAGTGACCCTAGAAGGTGGCGGCCTTGGCCGGGGTTTCAATGCCGTCGAACGCGATCTCCTGCGCGGCGCGGTCCTCGGGGATGTCGAATAGCCCGATGCGTCGCGACCATGCGCCGAGCGCGGGATGCGTGCTCAGCACCGCCAGGGGGATCGCTCCACCCAGCGAGATGATGATCGGGGCGGCAAAGATGAGCGCCCAGGGCACCGTCAGCCCGATATAGATACCAAAGGCCGTGCCGGCGATGGTCTGGGGCCAGAGCGCGCGCGCCGCTTCCGACCATGCGAGCTGTGCCCGGTCGCGCTGTTGCGCGTCCCAGCGGATGCGCCGGCCCATCATCATGCCGATGACAAAGATCGTGACGGCCAGGGCGACGGCGGGGGCGATCAGCATGCCAAAGATGATCTCGCAGAGCCCGCCGGCCAGCAGCCTCAGCCGTCCGCCATAGCGGCGGCTTTCCGTGCTGCTGACGAGGACCTGGGCCAGCCCCATCAGTTTCGGCATCAGGTTGACCGACATGATCACGGCGAAAAAGGTCAGACCCTGGGCCAGGGGGATCACGCTGATCTGATCGGTGCCGCCCACCAGACCGGCGGTCAGCGCGAGGAACAGAAACCAGGCCGGGGCGCCGACATACATCATGATGGCCAGCGAGATCTGAACCCGGCTGACGGGCAGCAATCCGGGCATGCGCAGCAGGCGCAGATACTGGAAGTTGCCGTTGCACCAGCGCAGTTCGCGCTTGATGAAGTCGGGCAGGCTCGGCGGGTTGTCCTCGAAACTCTGGTCCTCCACCGGCAGCACGCGGACCTCATAGCCGGCGCGCCGCATCATCGAGGCTTCGATCTGATCATGGGAGAGGATGTCGCCGGCGAGCGGCCCGCTTCCCTCAAGATGCGGCAGGCGGCAATGCAGCCGGAACGCCTGACAGCGGATCAGCGCGTTATGGCCCCAGTAAGGCCCGCAATCGCCCTGCCACCAGGCGGAGCCGAGCGTGTAGGCGCGCATGCCGTGGCGCATGCCGAACTGGAACGCACGGGTGAAGAACGTGCGCGACGGCGTGCCGACCACCAGACCCTGCAAAATGCCGATCTCGGGAGAGGCCTCCATCACCCGCACCAGCCGCAGGATCGCCGATGGCCCCATCATGCTGTCTGCGTCGAGCGGCAGATAGAATTCGTACTCGTCGCCGCAGCGGTCGAGAAACTCCATGATATTGCCGGCCTTGAACCCGGAATTGTCGGTCCGGCAACGGTAATGGATGCGCGCATCGGGCGAGCGGGCGCGCCAGGCCGCGACGGCGCCGGCCTCGTTCGCGGCGATCGTTGGATCGTCGCTGTCGCTGAGCAGGTGAAAGTCGAACTGATCGGCCCAATCGGTCCTGTTAAGGCCAAGCTGTATCCGCTCCAGCCGCCGGACAGCCTGGGCGACATTCTCGTTGCGGACAGCCATCACGATCGCGACGCGAGACTGGATCGGGGCGTCGGGCCGTTCGCGAGCGAGCGCGGGCGTCACTTTGGTGCCGGGCTCCGCGTAACGCCAGTCGAGCAGGAAGCCGATGATCCCATTCCAAAAGCCGACCGCCAACCAGGGCAACGTGGCCGAAAAGGCGACGAGCATCGCGCCCTCAATCAAGGTGATTCCGCCATGGTGCATGAGCCACGCCAGCGCGCCGATCAGCCCGACCACAGTGGCCAGCGTCAGCGCCAGGAAGACGTGCCGGCGCCGACGAAGATGCCTTGGCGTGGGCTGGCCGAACACCGGGCCGGGGGCCCAATCGTCGCGGTCGATGGCCTGGGGTTCGATTTGCAGTGCAGCGTTAGTCATACGCAGGTACTCATGGCTTGGTCAGTGGGCGACCGGTGGGGAGCGGGTGTTTGCATCCGCAGAATATTGAAGCGGTCTAAACGAATTCAATGTGATCACACAGTGACATTATGGTGCGCGGCGAAAACCTGCCAAGTAGACAAGGCTATAACAATCCCGGGGGCGGTTTGTTCCCTGGCGCAGCAGCTTTTCTGATTCCCGGCGATCCAGACACCCGCACCGGCGGATATATCTATGAAAAACAGGTGCTTCTGGAGCTGCGCAGAATGGGCCGCCCGGTACGGTCACTGCGCCTTCCCGGTGGGTTTCCCGCCCCCTCTGCTTGGGAGGTCGCGACCACCGGTCGGGTCCTTGCGGCACTGTCGCCCGAGGTTCCGGCCATCCTCGACGGCTTTGTCGTAGGCGCGCTGGAGCCGATCGAGTTCGCGCGGTTGCGCGCGCCATTCGTGGCGATGATTCACCATCCACTGGCCCTGGAAACGGGACTTGCGCCCGATAGGGCCGCGTGGCTGCGGCGCACCGAACGAGCCAATCTGCAGCGCGCGGCGCATGTTGTCGTGCCGAGCCCGCGCACCCGCGAAGACCTGATCCGCAGCTTCGGTGTGCCAGAGACGAAGATCAGCGTGGCCCTGCCGGGGGTGCCGAAGCCCCTGGGCCCGCGCGCGCCTGTAGAGCCGCCGCTCATTCTGTCAGTCGGAACACTTGTGCCGCGCAAGGGCCACGATGTTCTGCTCGAGGCGCTCGCGCGTCTGGTCGACCTGCCCTGGCAGGCTGTCATCGCGGGTGCGCCGCGCGACCCTGCCACCGCCGCGGCGCTCGTCGCGCAATCGGCGCGGCTCGGACTGTCGGAACGCGTTCAATTTCGGGGCGAGATATCCGAGGCAGAGCTTTCCCACCTCTACCGCAGTGCCGCGGTTTTCGCCCTGGCCTCCCGGCTCGAAGGCTACGGTATGGTCTTTGCGGAGGCGCTGAGCCACGGTCTGCCAATCGTCACCTGCCGCAACAGCGCAATCCCCGACACCGTGCCGGATGCGGCCGGCGCGCTGGTGCCGACCGATGACGCACAGGCGTTCGCGGGGGCCTTGCGGCAGCTGATGACCGAGCCCGAAGCCCGCACAAGGGCCGAAGCCGGGGCGCAGATCGCGGGTGCCAAGCTGCCGCGGTGGGCAGACACCGCGACGGTGATGGCTGAAGCCCTTGATCGCGTGGCGCCGGGAAACGCGCCTAGCCTGGCGTCAGAATGACGGCAGTGCCGACCCCGCCTGCGGCCGGTATGGCCGCGAGCACGGGCCCGCCCGATCGTTGCAGCTCATGGACTGCGCGCACCGCGCCGATGGCCCCGGACGCTCCGATCGGGTGGCCCCGGGCGATCGCGCCGCCCGCCGGATTGACCAGGTCCGGATCGAAGCCCGCTGAATCGATCGTTGCGATCGCCTGAACCGCGAAGGCTTCCATCAAGTCTATCGCGGCGAGGTCAATGGCGCGCAGGCCCGCAGCTTCAAGCACCGCCGCGATTGCCGGCAGCGCAGACAAACCGGGTTCCAACGGATCCGCGCCGAGGGTCGCTGCCGCCGCAATCCGTGCCGTTGCCGGCGCTCTCAAGTCCGCCGCCGCGACGAGGCAAAAGCCGGCGCCATCCGCGGAGACGGCCATGTTCGCGGCACTCACCGGGTCCGCAAGCATGCGCGCCCGCGCCGCGGTCTCGGCGGTGAGTGTGCGCGTGAAGCCATCCCGGTCCACGCCTGATACGGGCACGATTTCCTCGGAGAGGCGCTTTCCAGCCCTGCGGGCCTTGGCGTGGCTTTCGATGGCATAGGCGTCGGCTGCATGCCGGGAGATACCCCGCCGCCGGGCGAGGTCCGCCGCTGCCGCGGCCATGTCTGGATCGCGGGTGACCCAAGGGGTGAAACGGGCCTGTTCATAGACCAGACCCGTGTCGCGTGCCGTGCGGACGGGGCGCGTCGAATGGCTTTCGGCCCCACCCGCGATGATGACGCGCGCCTGACCGCTGTCCACCATGGCGGCGGCAATGCGCAGCGCGTCGAGGCCCGAGGCGCATTGCCGGTCGAGCGTGAGGCCTGCGACACTCTCGGGCAGGCCCGCCGCCAACGCCACGCGCCGCGCCGGATTGCCCCCGGCCCCGAGCGCGTTGCCGAGGATCACCTCATCCACCTCTTCCGCCGCGACTCCTGCGGCATCGAGAAGGGCTGCGATCACCGGGGCCGCGAGTGCTTCGATGGAGCATTGTTTGAAGGCCCCGCCGCTCGGGCAGACCGGGCTGCGTTTGGCCGCGAGGATGCGCGCGTTCATGGCAGCGCGAGCGCGGCCCGGACCCGCGCCAGATCGGTCTTGCCGGAGGGCAGCAGCGGCCAGTCCTCCAGCGCGACCAGGCGAGCAGGTGTCGCTTCGGGTCCGAGCGCGCCGCGCAGATCCCTGCGCAAACGGCCCAGATCCCCGCCGCGCCAGCAGATCGCGGCCTCAAGACGGTGCCCGCGCAGGGCGTCGGGCCGCGGCAGCACCACTGCATGGCCGATCCCGTCCTGTGCGAGAAGCCAGGATTCAACGGCCGCCGGAAAAACATTGCGGTCAGCCACTGTGACCATCCGTGCGCCGCGACCGAGGATGCGGACCATGCCATCGGCGTCCCGCACCCCCTGCTCGCCGAGTGTCACGCGCCCGTGGCCATCGCGGCGCGCGCCGGTCGCAACGGGGCCGTCTCCGTCGGCGTATCCCCGTGCGATATAGGGTCCGCTGACCCGGACCTCGCCGGTCTCGTTCGATGCGCAGATCGATCCATCCGGGCGGCAAAGCACCAGATCGACACCTGGAAACGCCGGCGCCAAGCCATCGTTGCGCGGTCCCCCAAGGGTCAGGAAACTGGTCTCTGAGGTCCCGTAAAAGACCTCTGTCCGTGCCTGGGGGAACAGCCGCAGGGTGGCGCGCGCCGCGGCGCCATCGAAAGGCCCGCCGCCAACAAGCACCAGCCGAAGTAGGGGAAGGCGGAGGTCGGGATCGCTGGCCCGCTCAAGTGCCCGGAGCTGGGTCGGCGTCGCATAGAGCACAGTGACGCCAGCTTCGGCCAATTCGCGGGCCATCGCCGCAGGCGCGGCGCCGCCGGCCAGCCAGACTGTGGTGCCGAGATGCAAGCCTTCGGCGAGGGCATAAAAGCTGAGCGAATGGGACAGATCGCCGAGGACACCATAACGGTCGTCGGGCGAGATGCCGAACCGCTCCGCCATGATCGCAAAGGAGGCCGTCCAGGAGGCGTGGCTCCGGATCACCCGGCGCGGCAGTCCGGTGCTGCCGGCGGTGCGCGTGATCAGCCGGGGGCCGTCTTCGACCGGCCCAAAGGCCAAGCCGACCGAAAGGTCGCAATCGGCGCTGTCGAGCGCGAGGTCGCCACCGCGTCCGGCCCGGTCATAGGCGCGCAACACCCTGATCCGCAGCGCGTCCGGTCCAAGAACCTGCGCCCCGTCGCGCCAGTCGCAACGCTCCGCCACCGGCCTAGCTGGCGCGGCGCCGGCGCCGGTTCGGACGGTCCGCCCCGGTATTGAAGCTGACGTTGGGCAGTGGCGCGACCTTGGCAAGCTCGGGGAACGGGTCGGTCGCATGGGGCAAGGCGTTGGCGTTCACGAAATGCTCCTGAAACCGCGGCGCGATCGCGGTCTCGACCTTGGTGATCGTGCCGACCGTCGCTTCTATCTCGACCCGCGCGGCACGGTTGCACAGCGCGATCCGCGCTCCGGTGCCCGCCGCGTTGCCGGCTGAGACGACTTGGTCGAGCGCGCAATCGGGGATCATGCCCAGCACCATCGCATGCTTGGGCGAGATATGGGCCCCGAAGGCACCGGCCAGCACAATACGGCTGACGCTATCGGCGCCGACCTCGTCCATCAGGAGCCGCGCCCCGGCATAGAGCGCGGATTTCGCAAGCTGGATCGCCCGGACATCGCCCTGCGTGACGCAGATCAGGGGGCCGTCTTCGGCGCGTCCGTCATGGAGCATGTAGGACCAGGTCCGGCCATCGGGCCGCATCCTGTCGCTGTCGGTGGCCTCGCGCGATCCGATCAGGCCAGAAGCGTCGAGCAGTCCGGCCATGCGCATCTCGGCCACGGCCTCGATGATGCCCGACCCGCAGATGCCGCTGATGCCCGTGCCCTCGGTCGCTTCGGCAAAGCCGGGATCGTCGGACCAGAGTTCCGAGCCGATGACACGAAAGCGCGGGATCTTGGTTTCGGGATCGATCTCGACCCGCTCGATTGCACCGGGCGCCGCGCGCTGGCCGGAGCTGATCTGCGCACCCTCGAAGGCCGGGCCTGTGGGCGAGGAACAAGCGAGCACCTGATCGCGATTGCCCAGCACGATCTCGGCATTCGTTCCGACATCGACGACCAGCGTCAGCTCTTCGGTCTCGCCCGGCGCTTCCGACAACACGACCGCGGCGGCGTCGGCGCCGACATGGCCCGCGATGCAGGGCAGCATATAGACCTGTGCGCCGGGATTGATGCCTGTCAGATCGATCTCGTTTGCATCGAATGTCAGCGCCCCTGAGGCGGCGAGGGCGAAGGGCGCCTGGCCCAACTCTACCGGATCGACCCCCAGCAGCAGATGGTGCATCACCGGGTTGCAGACGATGACGGCCTCGAAGATCGCCTCTGGTAGCACGCCTGCGTCCTCGGCAACGCCGATCGCCAGATCGCGCAGGGCGGCCCGCACGGCGGTGCACATCTCGGCCGCGCCGCCTTCGTTCATCATCGCGTAGGAGACCCGGCTCATCAGGTCCTCGCCGAACCGGATCTGCGGGTTCATCACCCCGCCCGACGCCAGCACACGCCCGTCGCGCAGATCGCACAGGTGCGCCGCGACGGTGGTGGAGCCCAGATCGATGGCCAGTCCGCAAAGCGGGCCGTCATAGAAGCCTGGCCAGAGATCGAGAACCTTCGCCTGGTCGCTGCCCGCCGGCTGGTGGAGGGCGACCGTCACCTCCCACTTTCCCTTGCGCAGCGCGGGTTGGAGCTTTTGCAGGACGCGCAGATCAGCGGTGATGGTGCGTGCCTCGGTCAACCCGCTTTCCAGCAACGCTGCCCGGAGCCGTTCGAAGTCGCCCGAGGGCTCGTCCATGTCGGGCTCCTGCACCGCCACTGCGATCAGGCGTGTGGCGGGATCCATGCGGATGTCGCGCGCGGTCGCGGCCTTGCGTACGACCTGGCGGTGGACCTGGCTTTCGGGCGGCACGTCAATGACCACATCGCCTTGCACCGTTGCCTGACAGCCCAGACGCCGGCCTGGTTTCAGCCCTCGTTTCTGCTGGTAGCGTTCCTCGACCGCGTTCCAAGGCGACAGCGCATCGGCCGCGACGGTGATCCCGTGCTTGGAGAAATCACCGCTTCCCGGCGCAATCTGGCATTTTGAGCAGATCCCGCGCCCACCGCAGACGCTGTCCAAATCGACGCCGAGCTGCCGTGCCGCGGTCAGAATCGGCGTACCTACAGCAAAGCGCCCGCGCTTGCCCGAAGGCGTAAAGACGACGAGAGAATCCTTGGCGGGATCAGTAGCAGTCAAAGCGAAAGTCCTTGTTTTGTCGCTCCACCCTCCGGCTTGGCCGGAACCGCAGCTTCGCGAAACACTTGCTCTCTTATCTGTTCACGTCATCGGCGGAAACCAGAGATCCATCGCAGAAAACACGGGCATGATTGCGCGAAGGAACGGCCGTATGCGCCCAGTTGCTTTGCGCTTTCGGCGTCGCGAGGCGCTGAACGAGCTCGCCGAGATTGCGTTCGACAGCAACCGGCAGACCCTGGGGGACTTCGCGCTGGTCGAGGCCGAGGACGATCCGCGAAGCGCGACGTCGACCAGAGTGCGGGGCATCTGATACTGTAAAAGCCCGGTAAGCTCTAGAAATTGCTTGAGGGCCGCTGGTTTCCGGGTCCGTTTCTCGATCTGCCGAGCAAGGACAATGGGGCGGAAGTCGAAGGCGTCGCAGTCCGCGAGACCCGCGTCTGGCCTGGGCTGCGCGGGCCGGTGCTGCGCGGAAATGCGATGATCCTGGAGCTGGGGCTGCGGGAGCGGCGCAAAGGGCAACTTCATGCCTGCAAGCTGGACGGCAAGCGGCGCTACCGGCTGCGCGCATTGCCATTGGACGGAGATGGGATTCGCGATCTGGCACGCGGCGGTGCGTACCGTGCGCGATCTGCCCTATCGCGGTCACTGCTAGACGGCCGAGGGGCTGACCCGATGGGACGATGGCCGCTGGCTGGTCCTGCGTGACGATCCGCGAGATCACCGGCTGCGGAAGGATCTGCCATTGGTTCTGGCCGTTTTCTGGGGCGGATGACGGACCAGCGGTGCCTAGGCCGCGTGGGCACCATCGGCGAGGCCGCGGACGAAATCGAGGATCTCCGGCACGGGACGGCCTTCTTCGATCTGCTTGACGATGGCGGAGCCCACGACGGCGCCGTCCGCGATGCCCGCGATGGCGCGCGCAGACTCCGGTGTTCGGATGCCAAAACCAACGATTACAGGGAGCTCCGTGGCGGCTTTGATGCGGCTGACTTCGGGCGCCACATCGCTCGCCTGGGGGGCCGCCGCGCCGGTGATCCCGGTGATCGACACATAATAGACAAAGCCGGAGGTGTTGTTCAGCACCGCCGGCAACCGCGCGTCATCGGTCGTGGGCGTGGCCAGACGGATGAAATTCAGACCCGCGGCCTGGGCCGGCAGGCAGAGCTCGGCGTCTTCCTCTGGCGGCAGGTCGACGATGATCAGCCCGTCGATGCCGGCCTCGCGGGCGTCTTCGAGGAACCGGTCCACGCCACGGTTATAGATCGGGTTGTAATAGCCCATCATCACGATCGGGGTGGTCTGATCGGTCTCGCGGAAAGCGCGGGCCATGTCGAGCGTCTTGCGCAGGGTCTGGCCGGCCTCCAGCGCGCGCTGACCGGCGAGCTGGATGGTCGGGCCGTCGGCCATCGGATCGGTGAAGGGCATGCCCAGTTCGATCACATCGACGCCGGCGCCAGGAAGGCCGCGGATCAGTTCCAGCGAGGTGTCGTAGTCGGGATCGCCGGCCATGACATAGGCCACGAATGCCTTGCGTTTCGCCTCGGCCAGTTCCGCGAATTTCCGGTCGATCCGTGTCATATGTCCCCCCGTCCCGTGGATTGCGGGGGTTTGGCGGAGGAAGCAGGAAATGGCAATCCCTGCCGGGAAACGGCTGTCTGCAACGCGTCGGTATCACGTCGGTATTGCGTCGGTAGAACTGCGGTGGATCCTGCCGACGGGTCGGCGTCTTTGTCGCGGCGAGCTAGGCTGTGGTTTCTGCCGAGATCATCCAGAGCTGGCCCCAACGGTCGCGGAGAGACCCGAACCCCTCGGACCAGAAGGTCTTCTCGAAACCCATCTGGACCTCGCCGCCCTCGGCCAGCCGGTCGAAGGCCGTTGCCGCCGCATCGCGGCTGGGCAGGGTCACCATGACGTAGGTCGAGGCGGGGGTCACATTCCGGCCCGGCGCATCGTCCGTCGCCATGATCAGATCGGTGCCGACGCGGATCGCGCCATGCATGATCCATGCGGGGTCCACGGGGGGCATCTCTTCGCCCGGTGGCGCGTCGCCATAGGTCATCATCGCTTCGACCTCGCCGCCGAGGATTTCGGCATAGGCGGTCAGGGCCTCGCGGCTTGTGCCGGGGAAGAAAAGATAGGGGCTGATCGACATCGGCTGGGTCCTCCATCTGGGCTGTGGGCAGTCTAGCACGCATCGGCGCGGCCCTGGTCGTGCTCGTGGTTGCAGGCTGCAGCCACGCACCCTAGAAGCGGCGCGACTTGGGCCGGGCGTACGCGCCCCCCGTCAGGATGAGGTGTGCCACCATGGGCTTCAAGATGGGGATCGTCGGTCTGCCGAATGTCGGCAAGTCGACGCTGTTCAATGCGCTGACCCGCACCGCCGCGGCGCAGGCGGCGAATTTTCCGTTCTGCACGATCGAGCCCAATGTGGGCGAGGTGGCGGTGCCGGACGAGCGGCTCGACAAGCTGGCGCGGATCGCGAGCTCCAAACAGATCATTCCGACCCGCATGACATTCGTCGATATCGCGGGGCTGGTGAAGGGCGCCAGCAAGGGCGAGGGGCTCGGCAACCAGTTCCTGGCCAATATCCGCGAGGTCGACGCCATCGCCCATGTGCTGCGCTGTTTCGAGGATGGCGACATCACCCATGTGGAAGGGCGCGTCGATCCGGTGGCCGATGCCGACACGATCGAGACTGAACTGATGCTGGCCGATATCGAGAGCATCGAAAAGCGGCTGCAGGGTCTGCTGCGCAAGGTGCGCGGCGGCGACAAGGAGGCCGTCCAGCAGGAACGCCTGCTGAAAGCGGCGCTCGCCGTTCTCGAAGAGGGCAAGCCCGCCCGCGTGGTCGAGGTGGCCGACGAGGATGCCAAGGCCTGGAAGGCGCTGCAGCTTCTGACCACCAAGCCGGTGCTCTATGTCTGCAATGTCGAAGAGAGCGCGGCTGCCGAGGGCAACGCGTTCTCCGCCGCGGTGGCCGAGATGGCGGCAGAGCAGGGCGCGGGCACCGTGGTGATCTCGGCCGCCATCGAGGAGGAGATCAGCCAGCTCGACGCCGAGGAGGCCGAGGTCTTTCTGGAGGAGATGGGGCTGGAGGAGGCCGGGCTCGACCGGCTAATCCGCGCGGGCTACGAGCTGCTGCGGCTGGAGACCTATTTCACCGTCGGCCCCAAGGAGGCGCGCGCCTGGACGATCCGGCGCGGCACGCTCGCACCCCAGGCCGCCGGCGTCATCCATGGCGATTTCGAGCGCGGCTTCATCCGGGCCGAGACCATCGCCTATGGAGACTATGTCACGCTCGACGGCGAGCAGGGCGCCAAGGAGGCCGGCAAGATGCGGGTCGAAGGCAAGGGCTATGAGGTGAAGGACGGCGACGTCCTGCATTTTCTCTTCAACGCATGACGGATCCGCTGGCCGCTGCGCCCAGGGGCGTTCCGGTCCTCCGAGGTCTCGCTTTTGCCGGATCGGGCGGCTAGGCTTCTTCGAAAAACGCACGCGGGGGAGGGACCGATGGCTGATACGGCCACGCACGGCACCGAGTTGGGCACCGAACATCTGCCCTTCTTCATCACCGCCCCGGGACAGCCGGATATCCTGTTCAACGCCATGGTGGTGTTTCTGGTCCTGCTGTTGTTTCTCGTCGGCAATTTCTACATGCATCTGCATTCCGTGCCGGACCGGATGGCGCACAAGGCCAACAATGCGCAGCTGCAGCTGATCGGCATTCTGACCCTGATCGCGCTGCTGACGCACAGCAACATCTACTGGGTGGCGGCGTTGGTGCTGGCCGCAATCAACCTGCCCGACTTCATGACGCCGCTGTCGTCGATCGCGCGCTCGCTGCGCAAGCTGGCACAGGAGCCCGAGCCGCAGCCGGAACCGACGGCGGAAAAGACAGCCCACGATGTTTGAGTTTCTGTTCTGCTCGTCGGTGACGATCCTGCCCGATTACCTCATTCGCCGCTATGTGCAGGACAAGCGGATCGGGCGGGAGATCACGCTCTATTCGATGTGGTTCGAGCTGCGTTATGGCATAACCGCCTGCGCGATCCTGACCATCTCTCTGATCACGCTGATCTTCTACTACCACCCGGCGACGACGACCGTGTCGTCCTTTTTCCGTACGGTGACGATCCTGCCCGAAACGCCGGGTCGGGTCGAAGAGGTGTACGTGGAGAACGGACAGACCGTGGCGGTGGGTGATCCGATCTTTCGCCTCGACGATGCCAGCCAGCGCGCGGCGCTGGAGCGGGCCCGGGCGGATGTGCGCGAGGTCGATGCGGCGATCGTCGTGTCCGAGGCGGAGCTTGCCGCCGCCGAAGGGCAGCTGGGCCAGGCCGACGGGGCGCTGAAGCAGGCGCAGGACGAGCTCGACACCCAGCGGGAGCTGTTCGAGCGCAATTCATCGGTCGTGAGCGCGCGGGATATCGAGCGCTTGGAAACGGCGGTCGCCGGGCGACAGGGCGCCGTGGATGCGGCGGTCGCGACGCGCGAGGCGGCGCGAGCCAACCTGACCATCCTGCTGCCCGCGCAGCGCGTGGCCGCCGAGGCCGCGCTCCGCCAGGCTGATGTGGAGCTGGAAAAGACGCTGGTGACGGCCGGGGTCGAGGGCACGATAGAGCAGTTCGCGCTGCGTTCGGGCGATTATGTCAGCTCGATCCTGCGACCCGCGGGTCTGCTGATCCCGCTGGGCCAGCGCAGCGAGCAGTTTCAGGCCGGCTTCAACCAGATCTCGGCCCAGGTCATCAAGCCGGGGATGCTGGGCGAGATCACCTGCGTGTCGCATCCGTTCGTGATCATCCCGATGCGGGTGACGGATGTGCAGGACGTGATCGCCGCGGGACAGTTCCGGCCGACCGATCAGCTTCAGGATGTGGCGGACCAGCGCGAGGGCACCGTGACGGTGATCCTGGAGCCGCTCTTCGAGGGTCAGACCCACGTCATCCCGCCGGGCAGCCACTGCATCGCCAATGTCTACACCAACAATCACGAACGGCTCGACGATCCGGACGTGACCGCGTTTCAGCGCGTCGCACTGCATACCGTGGACACCGTCGGCGTGGTCCATGCGATGCTGCTGCGGATGCAGGCGATCTTCCTGCCGGTGCGCACGCTGGTCTTTACCGGGCACTGACGCGCCCCATCGGGAGGGTGCGGCGCCCGAATTCACGCGCGTCCTAGCGACGGGCGTCGATGAAGGCTGGCAAGGCAACTGACGTAGCGGTAGCTACTGGGGTCAGAGCGGGATCGCGAAGGGGCCGGGCATGAAGAGTTTCATCGAGACGCTCAAGGCGCTGGCCCAGGCGGTGACATTGGGCGTCGGCGCACTGGCGATCCTGTGCTTCGTGTTTTTTCCGGGCTTCTTTGCCGAGCGGCTCGGGCTGACGCTTCAGGCGCTCGACCGGGAGGAGGTGACGGCCAAGATCAAGCTGCCGTTGCTGGAGGCCGAGTTGCGCCGGGTGAAGGACGAGCTCACCGAAAGCGACACCCGCGCGACCGCGATGCTGGAGAGCATGGAAAATGGACCGCCGGTCGATGCGATCATCGTTCCGCCCGACGACGGGACAGTCATCGACCCGCCCGGGACAGACGAGCCGATTGTCGAGGTTCCGATCGTCGAGCCGCTCGAGCCCCTGTTCGGCGGCGACTGGGTCGTGATCGCCGGCGCGGAAAAGAATCTCACCAGCCAGAGGGTCGAGCTGGCAAAGCTGCGCTCTGCGGGGTTCGACGCGGTGATCCTGCAATCGGGGGAGTGGTTCCAAAGCACGGTTCCCTTTGCCACGAAGCTCGAGGCCGAGGCCAATCTGGGCGCGATCACGAGCGTGGTGGGCGAGACCCGGCAGCCCTATATCCGGTCGCTCGCGGTCTGGTGCCGGACTCGCACCGAGGTCTCCGGAGAGCCCGACGTGTATCGCTGCGGCTGAGCGGCGCGACTTGGCGCATAGCTGGCCGGCTGGCATCACCGGACCGTGATCACCCGGCCGGTGCAGATCGCCCCGCCAGAGGATAGCTGTCTTCTGTTTGATGTGGCCTCCGGCGCGGCGTACAGCCGAAGTACGACGCGCCACCGTTTGGGAAAGACAGTATGAGCCTACGCACCTTCGTCATCGCCGGGACCCTCAGCCTGGCGGGAACCGCCGCGATGGCTTGCGATTTCGAGAATACCACACCAGTTGCGTCGCTCACTCCCGGGTTCGACGCCTGGAAGGCCGTAAGCGATGCCATGGCGGCCTGCGGCAATGTCCGGACCGAGCTCGACCCGGAGATGCGCAGCAAACAGCAGGCGGCTTTTGCGGCCACGCCGTCGCCCTACCAGATCGGCGGAGTGTCCAACGACACAATCACGCCGCTTTTGACCGAGGGTACGATTCGCCCGCTCGACGATCTTGTCGCGAAACACGGCCAGGGTCTGGTGCCCAACCAGCTCATCACGGTGAACGGCCAGATCATGGCCGTGGCGATGATGGTCAACACCCAGCACCTGATGTACCGCAAGGATATCTTCGACGATCTTGGGCTGGCACCGCCGGTGACCTGGGCCGATGCTTTGGCCGCGGCCGAGGCGATCCGGCGGGCGGGCGTGGTCGATTTTCCGATGGGGGCGACGATGGCCTCTGGCTGGGATCTCGCCCAGGAGTTCGTCAACATGTTCGTCGGCTACGGCGGGACCTTTTACGGTGAGGACAGTCAGCCACAGGTCAATTCGGAGGCCGGGCTGAAAGCGCTGGATATGATGCGCGCGGTCACCGCTTATCTCGATCCGGGCTACCTCGCCAGCGACAGCGCCGCGGTCCAGCAGCAGCTCCAGCAGGGCCGCATCGCGATGGCGATCCTGTGGTCCAGCCAGTCCGCCGCGATGGATGATCCGGAAGAAAGCCAGGTCGTGGGCCAGATCGTCGGTGCGCCGGCGCCGCGGGCCACGTCGGACGGGCCGCCCGCCACGACGCTCTGGTGGGACGGGATCGTGATCGCCAAGAACATCCCGGACGCAGCCGCTGACGCTGCATTTCGGGTCGCGATGCAGGCGCTCGACACCGGGATGGTGGAGGCCAACAACGACGCTGCGATCTGGCTGATCCCCGGGTACCGGCCGACGCGTCTGGCCGAGGGTGCGATCGCCACGGCGACCGCCACGCCCCAGCCGGCGTCCTACCCGTCGACGCGCCAGATGGGGCTGATGCATGGCGCGCTCAGCGCCGAACTGCCTGGGTTCTTCACCGGACAGCGCTCGGCCGCTGAAACGCTGGCCGCTGTGGAGGCAGCCTATCTGGCCGGGGCGAAGGAGGCCGGGCTGATCGAGTAGGCCCGGATGTGGCGCTTTGGGGCAGGGTGCGCCGGGCGCCTGACGGGGAGGGACGGCGTGCCTAGTCCAGCGGCTTGTTTTCGATCTGCCGCGCGCGCCAGATCACGCCACAGATCGCGACGACCGACAGCGCCGAGGTCGTCCACATGATCCATAGCAGCGGCGTCGCACCGGCCCCGGGGGTGAGCACGGCCCCGGCGAGCGCCGCGAGCGCCGCCCCGCCACCGATCATCATCGCCCCGCCCACGCCCGAGGCGGTTCCCGCCAGGTGGGGCCGGACCGAGAGCATGCCCGCGGTCGCGTTGGGCAGCACCAGTCCGTTGCCGAGCCCGACAAAAATGGTGAAGCCGAAGAATGTCCAGATCGACCCGGCGCCGGCGTAAAAGCTCAGGAGCGCCAGGGCGAGTCCGCTGGAGGTCATCAGCGTTCCGGTGAGCACCATGGCGTTGATCCCGAACCGAACAGAGTAGCGCCCCGACAGCCCATTGCCGACAAGATAGCCAAGGGCCGGCGCGCCCAGAAAGAGCCCCAGCACACCGGGGCTGAGCCCGAAAACCTCGCTGCCGACATAGGGCGCGCCCCCGAGATAGGAAAAGAACGCTCCGGAGGCGAGCATGGTCGCGAAACAGTAGCCCCAGAAGCGCGGGCTGCGGAACAGTTCGGGCAGATCGCCGAGCCTGCGGTTGCCATCCGGGCCCGCGGCTGGAGCCGTTTCGCCCAGATCGTACCAGGCCAGTGCGGTCACGCCGACACCGAGCGCGAAGAGCAGCCAGAAATTGGCCTGCCAGCCAAAGAGCTGGTCGAGTACGCCACCGAGCATCGGCACCAGCATCGGCACCAGTGCCATGCCCATGGTCACGTAGCCGATCATCGATGCGGCCTGGGCTTCGGGGACCATGTCGCGGACGATGGCGCGCGACAGTACCATGCCGGTGACAACGACTGCCTGCAGCATTCGAAAGGCCAGAAAGACCTCGGCCGTGGGTGCGAAAATCGTACCCAGCGTGAAAAGGCAGAAGAGCACGAAGGAGCCCAGAATGAGCGGCCGGCGCCCGAACCTGTCCGAAATCGGCCCGATGAAGAGCTGGAGGATCGCGTTGGCCCCCAGATAGAGAGAGACCGACAGCTGCATCACGCGGTACTCGGTGTCGAAATGGGCGGTCATCGAGGGCAGGGACGGCAGAAAGATGTTCATCGCCGCCGCCGACAATCCGGCGAGCAGGACCAGTGTGCCGATGTGGGGCGGCGTGGTGCGATCCAGAAAATGGCTGACGGGCGCGTGGGGCATGGCCGCAGCTACGGCGGAATGCCCGGCGATGTCCATAAAGAGCCTCCAACTTGGGCGCTTTTCAGATTTGCATTTCGCAAATCGACAAGCATCAATAGTTTGCAAATATCCTCATTCAGGCTTTCTGAATGCGGGCTGCGCGGATAGGGTCCCGCAAAACCAAAAAGGACCCGTCGATGAAAGATATCCTGCAGGAACTGGAGACCCGCCGAGAGGTTGCGCGCACCGGTGGCGGAGAACGACGGATCGCGGCGCAGCACGCCAAGGGCAAACTCACCGCGCGGGAGCGGGTCGAACTGCTGCTCGACGAGGGGTCCTTCGAAGAGTTCGACATGTTCATCACGCATCGCTGTGTCGATTTCGGCATGAATGCGGACAAGCCCGCGGGCGACGGCGTCGTTACGGGCTGGGGCACGATCAACGGCCGCCAGGTCTATGTCTTCAGTCAGGATTTCACCGTGCTCGGCGGCTCCGTCTCGGAAACCCACGCCCAGAAGATCTGCAAGATCATGGATATGGCGATGCAGAACGGCGCCCCGGTGATCGGGCTCAACGACAGCGGCGGCGCGCGCATCCAGGAAGGCGTCGACAGTCTGGCCGCCTATGGCGAGGTCTTCCTGCGCAATATCGAGGCCTCCGGCGTCGTCCCGCAGATCAGCGTGATCATGGGCCCCTGCGCCGGCGGCGCGGTCTATTCCCCTGCGATGACCGATTTCATCTTCATGGTGCGCGACAGCAGCTACATGTTCGTCACCGGCCCGGACGTCGTGAAGACCGTCACCAACGAGGTGGTGACCGCCGAAGAGCTGGGCGGGGCTGGCACCCATACTCGCAAGTCCAGCGTCGCCGACGGCGCGTTCGAGAACGATGTCGAGGCCCTGCTTGAGGTGCGGCGCCTGATCGATTTCCTGCCGCTCAACAACCGCCAGAAGCCGCCCGTGCGCCCCTTCTTCGACGATCCGGGACGGGTCGAGGCGAGCCTGGACACGCTGGTCCCGGCCAATCCGAACACGCCTTACGACATGAAGGAACTGATCACGAAGATCGCCGACGAGGGCGATTTCTACGAGATCCAGGAGGATTACGCGCGCAACATCATCACCGGCTTCATCCGGCTCGAGGGTCAGACCGTGGGCGTTGTCGCGAACCAGCCCATGGTGCTGGCGGGCTGTGTCGATATCGACAGCTCGCGCAAGGGCGCGCGGTTCGTACGCTTCTGCGACTGTTTCGAGATCCCGATCCTGACCCTGGTCGATGTGCCTGGCTTCCTGCCCGGCACGACGCAGGAATATGGCGGCGTGATCAAGCATGGCGCGAAGCTGCTGTTCGCCTATGGCGAGGCGACGGTGCCGAAGGTCACCGTGGTCACCCGCAAGGCCTATGGCGGTGCTTATGTTGTCATGAGTTCCAAGCACTTGCGCGGCGACTTTAACTACGCCTGGCCGACCTCCGAAGTCGCTGTGATGGGCGCCAAGGGCGCGGTGGAGATCCTCTATCGCAGCGAACTGGACGATCCCGACAAGATCGCGGCGCGCACCAACGATTATGAGGACCGCTTCGCAAATCCCTTCGTCGCGGCGGAGCGCGGCTTCATCGACGAGGTGATCATGCCGCATTCGACGCGCAAGCGCGTGGCCCGGGCCTTTGCCAGCCTGCGCAACAAGAAGGTCACGACGCCGTGGAAGAAGCACGACAACATCCCGCTCTGAGCCGGCGCGTCCGCTGATCCCGAGCCAACTGCAAGGTCCCAAGGACTCCGAAATGCCCGAATTTCATCTCCTGTCGTCGGCCCCGCGTCCCGTGGCCCCGTTTTCCCATGCGGTGGAGGCCGACGGCTGGGTGATGATCACGGGGCAGATGCCAACCCATCCCGATGACCCCGATGCACCGCTGCCCGAGGGCGTCGCCGCGCAGACCCGGCGGGTGATGGAGAACCTGCAGATCGTGCTGGGCGAGATCGGTCTGGATCTGTCGCACGTGCTGCAATGCCGGATCTATCTGACCCATTTCGAGCGCGACTATCCGGGCTTCAACAGCGTCTACCAGGAGTATTTCCCCGCGGACCGGCGCCCTGCGCGCACCACGGTCGGTGTGACCGCGCTGGCGGTGGGGGCGCTGGTCGAAATCGACATGGTGGCAAAGCGCCCGTGAGACGCAATGGCTGGCATATCGCCCGCGTGGACGGCGGCGTCATCCTGTCGCGGAGGCCCGGGGCACGGACCGATGGGCCGGGGCTTTGGGCGCAGACATGCTTGCCCGGCGGCGGGCGTCTGACGGTTCTGGCGCATGAAATCCGCAAGGATGTGTGGCGCGCTCTGCGTCACGTGCGCGGATTTTCGCCGATCATAGAGATACATCCCTGCAGGGAGGAGGCAGGGTTGTGCGTGCGCGCCGGTGGAGCGATGGCCTCGCCTCCACCGGCGCCGCTGCAGGCCTCGTTGACAGGGGTGCTGGAGGACAGTGTGCGGCGCGCACGATGGATTGCTCATGCTGCGAGGCGGCAACAATGACGCCGAAAACGCACTCTGCGCAAGTTTTGCTTGTGACTTTATCCTTACTCGTTAGGGTTTTACACGCGTGCGCACGGAAACGGGCGAGCGCAGCACCTGCCTGTGCCGTTGCGCGCGGCATCAATCAGAACTGGAGACGTTCATGTCGATCACCCAGAAGCTCTTTGTGGCTCTTGGCTTTGTTACCTTCATTGCGGCCTGCGCTCAGCAGGAGGAGCCGGCGCCCGTCATCATCGAGCCCGAGCCCGAGTTCACCGGCAAGCTCTGAGAGCTTTGAAATACACCGCGCCCCCGTACATCTGGGGGCGCGGATATGATCAAGCATCGCGGTTTTCCCGGCCGCCTGCCGGGCACGGATCACCAGTTCACGATCCGTCGCGCCAATCCCAAGGGCGTCACACCCCTTGTTGCGCGCGAACGTTACGCGGACCGTCGCCCCTCTGACCGCGCGGCCGATGAGGCCTTTGTCGCGGCGCTTTGGGCGCACTTCGGCGCAGAACCCTTTGAACGCGGAAATCTGGATGCGGGCCGGTTGTCCTGGCTCTTCGGCCGCGAAGTCGTCGCCGCCGAGGATCCTTTCGATCCCTCCAGCTACGACGCGCTCCTGAGGCTCGACCCGAAGGTTATCGAGATCAGCTTTCCAAATGCGCTCGATTCCGATGCATTCGAGGCGCGCCGATGATCGCCAATGGTCAAATTTGCGCCGCACCGCAGAAAACTCTCGCGATTGTACACAATCACGGTGCGTCGGGCTTGTTTTGCTGCACCCGCTCGGTAATAGAACCCGTACAAGAACCGACCAGCAAACAGTACGGTTCGGGTACGAGTTCAGTTGAGTGCACTGGTCTTTCTAGCGGTTCGGGTGACGTACCCGGACCGCTTTTTTGCACGTTTGCGCGCAGGGCGCATCCCCGTGTGCGCACGCGCCGCGCTCCACAACGTACGCCCCACTTCACACAGAGCGAAACGCCTTGCGTCCGGACACGGCCGCGCGCACCGGGCTATGACAGACGAGAGGACAGGACATGTTCAAAAAGATCCTGATTGCGAACCGGGGCGAGATCGCTTGCCGGGTGATCAAGTCGGCGCGGAAGATGGAGATCGCCACGGTCGCGGTCTATTCCGACGCAGACGCACAGGCGCTCCATGTGAAGATGGCGGACGAGGCGGTGCATATCGGTCCGCCGCCGGCCAACCAATCCTACATTGTGATCGACAGAATCATGGAGGCGATCGCTGCAAGCGGCGCCGAAGCGGTGCATCCCGGCTATGGCTTTCTGAGTGAAAACAGCAGGTTCGCCGAGGCTCTGGACGCGGCCGGTGTGGCCTTTATCGGCCCGCCCGTTGGCGCGATCGAGAGCATGGGCGACAAGATCACCTCCAAGAAGATTGCCCAGGAGGCCGGGGTCAGCACCGTGCCCGGCTATATGGGTCTGATCGAGGATGCCGACGAGGCGGTGAAGATCAGCGGCGAGATCGGCTATCCGGTGATGATCAAGGCCAGCGCGGGCGGCGGCGGCAAGGGGATGCGCATCGCCTGGAAAGAAGATGAGGTGCGCGAGGGTTTCCAGTCGTCCAAGAACGAGGCCGCGAACAGCTTCGGCGACGACCGGATCTTTATCGAGAAGTTCGTCACCCAGCCGCGCCATATCGAGATCCAGGTGCTGGCCGACGGCCACGGCAACGCGGTTTATCTGGGCGAGCGCGAATGCTCGATCCAGCGGCGCAACCAGAAGGTCATCGAAGAAGCGCCTTCGCCGTTTCTCGATGAGGCGACGCGCCGGGCGATGGGCGAACAGGCCGTCGCCCTGGCCAAGGCGGTGGGCTATGCCAGCGCGGGAACGGTGGAATTCATCGTCGACGGCGCCAAGAATTTCTACTTCCTTGAGATGAACACCCGCCTGCAGGTGGAGCATCCCGTGACCGAGCTGATCACCGGGGTCGATCTGGTGGAGCAGATGATCCGCGTGGCGGCCGGAGAGCCGCTGTCGATCAGCCAGGACGACGTGACGCTGACCGGCTGGGCGATGGAAAGCCGGCTCTATGCCGAGGATCCCTACCGCAACTTCCTGCCGTCGATCGGGCGTCTGGTGCGCTACCGGCCGCCGGCGGAAACGGCGGCCTACAGCCCCGGAACCGCGGCGGGGGCGGCCGGTGACGTGGTGGTGCGAAATGACACCGGCGTCTTCGAGGGCGGCGAGATCAGCATGTATTACGACCCGATGATCGCCAAGCTCTGCACCTGGGCGCCGGACCGGGCGCAGGCGATCGAGGCGATGCGCGTGGCGCTCGACAGTTTCGAGGTCGAGGGGATCGGCCACAACCTGCCGTTTCTGTCGGCGGTATATGACCATCCTAAATTCATCTCGGGCGAGATCACCACGGCCTTCATTGCCGAAGAATACCCCGACGGGTTCGACGGCGTCACGCTGCCCGACGACGCGCTGAGCCGCGTTGCAGCTGCCGTCGCCGCGCTTTACCGCGTCGACGAGATCCGCCGTACCCGCGTGTCGGGCCGCATGGACAACCACGAACGTCTCATCGGCCGCGAGTTCGTCGTGAAGGCGGCGGGGCGTGCGTTTCCGGTCCAGATCGACGCTGATCCGGCGGGCTCCACGGTCACGCTGCCCGAAACGGGCGCTGTGCATCGGGTGACCAGCGACTGGACCCCCGGCGACAGTCTGGCCCATTTCGAGATCGACGGCGCGCCGCTCGTGCTCAAGGTCGGCCATGTCACCGGCGGCTACCGGATCCGCACCCGCGGCGCCGACCTGAAGGTGCAGGTCTTTACCCCGCGCCAGGCCGAACTGGTCGCGATGATGCCCGAAAAGCTGCCGCCGGACACGTCCAAGATGCTGCTCTGCCCGATGCCGGGACTGATCGTGAAGGTCGATGTCGAGGTCGGCGAAGAGGTGCAGGAGGGTCAGTCGCTCTGCACCGTTGAGGCGATGAAGATGGAAAACATCCTGCGCGCCGAACGCAAGGCGACCGTGGGCAAAATCAACGCCGCCGCTGGGGACAGCCTTGCGGTCGACGATGTGATCATGGAGTTCGAATGAGATGATCGCGCCGGGCGGTTTCCTTTTGGTGCGGGCGGGTTATCCCGCCCCGGCCGCCTGTTTGTCTTCGCGAATCTCCTGCCGGCGCAGGGGGAACTTGTCGATCTGGCGGGTGATCTCGCGCACCGACCAGGGTGCTGGCTTGCGCAGCTTGACCTGTCCGTCCTTGCCGATCACCACCAGCTGGAAGCCGCGCGGTCTGAGCTCGCGGCGCAACTCCGAGCCCGCCGCGGGATCGGTGTCGGTGATCACCACGACGTCGCGGGTGAAAAGCTCTTGCTTGCGGGCTTCGAGCAGGCCGACCTGTTCGATGAAGCGCGGATCGTTGGGCGTGTCGGCAAAAACGATGACGGGACGTGCGACCCACAGAAACGGATCGAGCGTATCGGCCTCCGTGATCAGCGGAGGATCTGAAATCGTGTCGGGGTCATCCTGCGCCCACGATGGACTGCTGAGCGTGACCGCGGCGAGCATTGCGACGAGTGTTCTCATTTGGCCTCCTGCTGATTGCCATATAGGACGTGCACCCCCCAAGACGAAAGCCGAATCCGCCAAGTCTCACGGCTTTGCGCACGTCGCTCCGCCCATGTGTGCTATACCCCGACCCCTGTCCGCAGGCCCGGCCTGCGCAACCCGAGGATCCTGAGCCATGACCGACAAGTTGGAGACCTGGAAAGCGCTGGCTGAAAAGGAACTGCGCGGCCGTCCGCTGGATGATCTGACATGGGAGACGCTGGAGGGCATCGCCGTCAAGCCGCTCTATACAGAGGCGGATCTGGACGCGGTGGACCATCTCGGCGGTATCCCGGGCGAGGCACCGTACACCCGGGGCGTCAAGGCCACGATGTATGCCGGACGGCCCTGGACGATCCGTCAATATGCGGGCTTTTCGACGGCCGAGGAGAGCAACGCCTTCTATCGCAAGGCGCTGGCGGCGGGGCAGCAGGGCGTGTCGGTCGCCTTCGATCTGGCCACCCACCGGGGCTATGACAGCGATCACGAACGCGTCGTCGGCGATGTCGGCAAGGCGGGCGTCGCCATCGACAGCGTCGAGGACATGAAGATCCTGTTCGACGGCATCCCGCTCGACAAGGTCTCGGTCTCGATGACGATGAACGGCGCCGTGATCCCGATCCTGGCGAATTTCATCGTCACGGGCGAGGAGCAGGGCCATGACCGGTCCGTCCTGTCGGGCACGATCCAGAACGACATTCTGAAGGAATTCATGGTGCGGAACACCTATGTGTACCCGCCCGAACCCTCGATCCGGATCATCGCAGACATCATCGAATACACGTCTGCCGAGATGCCGAAGTTCAACTCCATCAGCATCTCCGGCTACCATATGCAGGAGGCCGGGGCGAACCTGGTGCAGGAGCTGGCCTTTACGTTGGCCGACGGGCGCGAATATGTCCGCACGGCCATCGCGCGGGGCATGGATGTGGACGCCTTTGCCGGGCGGCTGTCGTTCTTCTTCGCCATCGGCATGAATTTCTTCATGGAGGCGGCCAAGCTGCGGGCCGCGCGGCTGCTCTGGCACCGGATCATGGAAGAATTCGAGCCGAAGAACCCCAAATCCTCCATGCTGCGCACCCACTGCCAGACCAGTGGCGTGAGTTTGCAGGAGCAGGATCCCTACAACAACGTCGTGCGCACCGCCTATGAGGCGATGAGCGCGGTGCTGGGCGGCACGCAATCGCTGCACACCAATGCGCTCGACGAGGCCATCGCCCTGCCGACGGAGTTCGCGGCGCGGATCGCGCGGAACACGCAGCTGATCCTGCAAGAGGAAACCGGGGTCACGAACGTCATCGATCCCCTCGCGGGCTCCTACTATGTCGAGGCGCTGACCGCCAAACTGGCCGAAGATGCCTGGGCGCTGATCGAAGAGGTCGAGGAGATGGGCGGCATGACCAAGGCCGTGGCCTCGGGCATGCCGAAACTGCGGATCGAGGAAACCGCGGCGCGGCGCCAGGCCATGATCGACCGCGGCGACGAGGTGATCGTTGGCGTCAACAAGTACCGCAAGGACAAGGAAGATCCGATCGACATCATGGAGATCGACAACCAGCAGGTGCGCAAATCCCAGGTCGCGCGGCTGGAACGGATCCGGGCCGAGCGCGACCAGACCGCCTGTGACGCGGCGCTGGCAGAGCTGGAGCGGCGTGCCCGCGAAGGCGGCAACCTTCTGGAAGGGGCGGTGGAAGCGGCGCGCGCCCGGGCCAGTGTGGGAGAGATTTCGATGGCGATGGAAAAGGTGTTCGGACGCCACCGGGCAGAGGTCAAAACCCTCGCCGGCGTCTATGGCGCGGCCTATGAGGGCGATGACGGGTTCGCGGCGATCCAGAAGGATATCGAGGCCTTCGCCGAGAACGAAGGCCGCCGGCCCCGTATGCTGGTGGTGAAGATGGGTCAGGACGGCCATGACCGCGGCGCCAAGGTGATCGCGACGGCCTTCGCCGATATCGGGTTCGATGTCGATGTCGGCCCGCTCTTCCAGACCCCGGCAGAAGCCGCCCAGGACGCCATCGACAATGACGTGCATGTGGTGGGCATCTCCAGCCAGGCCGCGGGTCACAAGACGCTGGCGCCGCAGATGGTCGAAGAGCTCAAACGCCAGGGTGCGGGGGACATCATCGTGATCTGCGGCGGTGTCATTCCGCAGCAGGATTACGACTATCTCTACGATGCCGGGGTGAAGGCGATCTTTGGCCCGGGCACGAACATTCCCGACGCCGCGCGCGACATCCTGCGGCTGATCCGCGCCGAGGCGCCCAAGGCGGCGGAGTAGGCGAGACTTTGATGCTCGGCAAAGGCCGTCGGCGAGCCGTGTGCCGGGCGTTTCCGGCGCGCTGTCGGGCTGGGGCCTGCGCGATCTCGGCGGAGGCTTCGGGCGCCGCATCCCGATACTCCCATGCGACCTGTGGCGCGGGCCGGGGTCTGTGCCGATGTGCAGTATCCGGCGGACCCGGGGGCGCGCATGGAGCTTGATCACATCGTCATCGCCGCCGAGCGGTTGGAGGACGGGCGCGCCTGGGCCGAGCACAGGCTCGGAGCGGAGCTGGTCGCAGGGGGAGAGCATGCCGCGCTCGGTACCCATAATTGTCTGCTCTCTCTCGGGCCGGAGACCTACCTTGAGGTGATCGCCATCGATCCCCGCGGCACGCAACCCGCCTTTGCCCGATGTTTCGGGCTCGATGCATTTACCGGACCGCCCCGGCTCGTCGCCTGGATGGCGCGCGTGGAGAATTTGACGCAGGCGTTGCTGATCGCTCCGCCCGGTGCGGGTCGGATCCGCGCCCTCACGCGCGGTGACCTGCACTGGCTGATGGCAGTACCTGAAAGTGGCTGTTCGCCCTACGACGGAACGTATCCCGGCCTGATCGAGTGGCAAAGCGCGCCGCTTCCGCCCCAACGGCTCCCGGACCGGGGCGTCCGCCTAGAGCGGCTGACCCTGAGCCACCCCGATGCGGACGCACTGGAAACCGCGCTGGACGGGTTCGAGGACCCGCGCGTGGATGTCCGGCAGGCCACACAGCCCGGGATATCTGCAAGTCTCCGCCGGGCTGCGGGAAACATAGCGTTGCTCTGACGGCACCGGCTTTCCATCGCCGCCGGTTTGCGTCAGGTTCTGGCCCATGTCGATCTGGTCGCGCATTGCAGAAGCGGTTTCCGCGCTCGCCCAGGGCGAGCCGCTGGCCCATGTCTTCGACCTCTTGCGCAGTCCGCCCGAACGCAGCGTGGCCTTTACGATCGCCGTGATCGCCCTGGGCGCGAAAATGGCCAAGGCGGACGGCCAGGTCACCCGCGACGAGGTCACGGCCTTCCGCGAGGTTTTTCACATCCCCCGCGACGCGGAGGCGGCAGCGGCCCGGGTCTTTAACCTCGCGCGCCAGGATGTGGCCGGGTTCGAGGAATATGCCCAAAAGGTGCGCGGTATGTTCGGCCCCGACCATGACAGCCTGCGCGACCTGATGGAGGGGCTCTTTCACATCGCGATGGCCGACGGCACCTATCATCCGGGCGAGGATGTGTTCCTGCGCCGGGTGGCAGAGATCTTCGATCTCACTGCGGGGGAGTTTCGCGGGTTGCAGGCGCGGTTCGTGCCGGGTGCGGACCCGGATCCTTACGAGGTCCTGGGCGCCAAGCCGGATATGTCGCTTGCCGAGATCCGGCCGCTCTGGCGGGACCTCGTCCGCGAAACCCATCCCGACCGGATGCTCGCGCGCGGTCTCCCGGAAGAGGCGATGCGCCTCGCTGAAGCGCGGCTGATTGCCGTCAATCGCGCCTGGGAAGAGATCCGCGACCGCGCCCAAACCTCCTGAGCGGGGCCTTGTCGTTCGCCAGGTGCCCTAGAGCAACTCGCAGTCTTCTGCTCCGCCGTCACGCCGCGCAGGCCGGGGCTCAGGCGTCTCGCCGTCCAGGGATCCGGCGGCCAGCGCCATGCGGGTTTCCTGGAGCCGCGCAATCTCTACGGCCCGCGCCGCGGCCATTTCGGCTCCGTCGTTCCTGTCGGACATCGACAGGGCGTGCTGCACGTCGGCCAGGTCGCGCAGAAGCTGGCCGATCCGGTCGAGCCCCTGCAAATCGTGCAAGGTCTGCTCCGCCAAGCCCGCGGGCCTTCGTTTCGTCCGGTCCGACGCATCCCACGCGATCAGGTCCCCGACGGCCCCCTGGATCCTCTCGCAATCCGTCGCGAGCGTGCGCAAATGGGCGGCGGTTCTGCGCGCCAGAAGCTGTCCCATCTGCTGTCCTCCCTTGCCGATGTGCGTCGCCGACGGCCCGTCGCCCGGTTCGTGGCCAGGGTTAGAGTCGCCCGACAACCGCCTCGATACATTGGCGAAGCTCCACCGGCTGAAATGGTTTCTTGAGAAAGTTGTTCATGCCGAGCCGTTGTCCTTCTTCGATCATCTGGCGGTCGGCACGCCCGGTGATCAGGATGAAGCCTGTGTCCTTGGTCGCTTTCTGCGCGCGCAGGGTGTTGAGAAACTGCAATCCGTCCATACCCGGCATGTTGTAGTCGGATATTATGAGATGCACCGGCGCCATACGCAGCGCTTCGAGCGCTTCGGCGCCGCCGGGGGCATGGCTCACGGACTGGATCCCGAATGCCTCCAGGGCCTGCACGATCAGTCCGCGGCTGGTCGACATATCGTCGACGACCATGATCCGCAGTTTCTCCCGGAGTGTCATTTCTTGTGTCCCATCCCGGCAAGGCTTGCAGCGTCGGCCGGTTTCGACTGTCGGTGCGCGGTCGGCCTGCACACGGTAGGAACCAGGTCGCGATCCCGGACCACCGGTCCAACAGGATCGATAAATTGTCCCCCACCGGGCCGCAACAGCGCGCAGACCACGCGCCAGGGCATTGTCTGCGGCGCAGCGTTAAAACATGGTGTGACGTTACGGCCCGGGATGGCGTCGAAGGTGCCGCGCATCGGCTCTGGGCGGATTCTGTCCCTTGTCATGCAGAGCGCAGGATCAGGCGGCGACGTCTTTGTGCAGATCCTGCCGTATTGGCGCGGCTTCCTAATGATGTGCGGTACAGTGGGTGGCTGGGCGGAAGCCAAGCCGGGCGCTGTCCTCCGACCGGCCGGGCTAGTTTTGCGCCCGCGCGGACCATCGAGAGAGATGAAGGCGGCGTCTCCCGGCTCCTTAGACGGGCGTGTCGCCAAATTCTCTGCTGCGTGCCGCGTCATGCCGCAGCGCCGCCCTGGGCCGGGATGACTGCGTTCAGATCCAGCAGCCGGATCATGGCGCCGTCCTGCGCGGCCAGTGCGCTGACAAATGCGGCGACCGGGTCGGCCGCCGGTCCGGGCGGCGGCTGCAACGCATCGCGGGGGAGGGTCAGAATGTCCGACACCGCGCTGACCAGAAGCCCCACATCTGTCTCGGCCACGGTCACGACGATGATCACGTCGCGCGGGGTGCTCTGGCGGTCCGGCATGCCCAACCGTGCGGCCAGATCGATGACTGGAAGCACAGTGCCGCGCAGATTGATCACGCCGAGCAGATAGGCCGGCGCGTGTGGCAGGGGCGTCGGTCTGGACCAACCACGTATCTCGCGGACCGACAGGATGTCGAAGGCGTAGTTCTGGTCTGCCACATGGAAGGACAGAAGTTCGCGGCCTGTATCGTCGCCGGGGCGTGTCTCAGCGGTCATGATGTTATCCTGCAGACGAAAGAGGGGCGGCGGCACGGATGCCGGCGTGCGCGACGATTTCGATCGGGTCGAGGATCAGGGCGACCTGGCCATCTCCCAGGATTGTCGCCGCGGCCACCCCCGGCGCGCGGCCGAACCCGTCCCTCAGACCCTTGATGACGACCTGCCGCTGATCGTGGATCGCGTCCACCAGCAGGGCCACCCGTTCGTTCCCCTCCAGCGCGATCACCAAGGCTTGGGCGCCCGCGATGGTTTCCAACGGCGCGCGGTAGCCAAGCGCGGACCCAAGATCGAGCAGCGCCAGGATCTGTCCGCGGACCATGGCGAGCGATGACCCCGGCGCAAGCTCGCCGACCTCATCATCCGACAGGGTCAAGGTTTCGATGATGGTGTGCACCGGCAGGACGAGGCGTTCGTCGGCCACATCGACGATCATGCCGTCGAGAACAGCCAGGGTGAGCGGAAGGCTGACCGAGAAGGTCGTGCCGCGCCCGGTTTCGGAGCGTATGGCGATGCGCCCGCCCAGGGTCTGGATCGCGCTGCGCACGACATCCATGCCCACGCCTCGACCAGACAGGTTCGAGACCTCTCCGGCCGTGGAAAACCCCGGCAGGAAGAGCAAGCTGTCGATCTCGGGCTCGGAGAGTTGCGCGCCGGCTGAAACGAGCCCACGAGAGATGGCGGTGTCCAAGACCTTTGCGCGATCGATGCCGCCGCCATCGTCGGTAACCTCGATCACAACCCGGCCGGAGCGGTGCGCGGCGGAGAGCCTGACGTCCCCCTGGGCGGACTTGCCTGCCGCGGCGCGGATTCCAGGCGGCTCCAGACCGTGGTCGACCGCGTTGCGCAGCATGTGCATCAACGGATCGGCCAACCCTTCGATCATGGCCTTGTCAATTTCGGTGGCCTCGCCTTCGGTGCTAAACCGGACCGGCTTTCCCGATGCAGCGGAGGCTTCGCGAACGATTCGGGACATCCGCTGGAACAGAGATTTCAACGGTTGGGCACGGATCATCATGACGCCGTTTTGCATCTCGCGTGTGAGCCCCGTCAGCTTTTCGAGGTTTTGGCTCACGGTGGAGCGCCGTGTCAGCCCCGTATCGGCGATGCTTTGGGTCAGGATCGCCTGCTGAATGACCAATTCACCCACGAGGTTCGCCAATCGGTCGATACGGTCCAGGTCGACCCGCACGGTCGCCGCCACGGGCGCCGCGGTGGAGGCCTGCGGCAGGTGCGCCTCGGGACGCGTCTGGGGGGGCTCGCCCACCGGGCCTTCCTGCGGGGCGCTTCCGGGAGCTTGGGCTGACGCGGTTTGAGCGCCCGGCGGCGGGCACGGTACCGGATCAAGGGCCCGATCTGCCGGAACCCGTGCGATCCGTAGTGTGCAGAGGCCGTCGACGAAGTCGAACACTTCAGCGATCTCGGCGTCCGACGCCGCTGTCGTCAAATCCAGCGTCCAGCCGACATAGGAGCTGCCTGGTACGAACTTGTCGATCTCGGGCACCATGGCGATGTCCGCAACGACCTCCAGATCACCAAGCTCGGCCAGTGCGCGGAACAAAAACAGCGGCTCGTTTCCAAGTGCGTAGAGCGCGTCGTCCGGAACAAAGTCGATCCGGTAGGTCTGTCGTTCCGGCAAGGGTGGCTCGGGGGCGTCCAGATCGAGCGATAGCTTGGTGACGACGAATCCCTCGGTCGGGTTCTCGTCAGCCTTTCCGTCGCTGACGAGCGCGCACAGGTCGGCCAGGGTGGCGTCGGTTGCTCCGCGCTCCAGGGATGTACCGTCCCGGGATGCGGCAACCAGATCCGACAACCCGTCGGAAGCGTTCAAGAGCAGCAGGATGGTAGCCGCGTCCGGTTGCAGCGTGCCGGTGCGCAGTTGATCAAGGGCGGTTTCGAACTGATGGGCAAAGGCGACGATCTCCTCGAGCGCAAAGGCGCCGGCGCCGCCCTTGATCGAATGGACCGCGCGAAAGACCACGTTGAGCGTCTCGGAATCGGCGCGGCCGTGCTGCATTGCCAGAAGTCCCGCTTGCGCGCCCTCCAGGAGGTCTTCGCACTCGGCAAAGAACGTGGCGCGGAACTCGGCCATCGGATCATCGGACGCGCGCACCTCCGGAGCGCCTCAGCCGGTGACCATCTGGACGGCGCGCACCAGCTTGCCCGGATCGAAAGGCTTGACGATCCAGCCGGTGGCCCCGGCGGCGCGGGCGCGCGCCTTGAGGTCGTCCGCACTCTCGGTCGTCAGCACGAGGATGGGCACCGTGCGGCTCTGGCTGCGGTCCCGGACCGCCGCGATGAACCCATAGCCATCCAGCCGCGGCATGTTGATGTCCGTGATGATCGCGTCCGGCGCGAGCTCCTCCAGCACCTCGAGCCCGTGCTGGCCGTCCTTGGCCAGGTGCGTATCGATGCCGGCACCCCGGAGCGTCAGGGCAATGATTTCGCGCATCGTGCGGCTGTCGTCGACGGCAAGGACCGTGGTCATGGCGCCGGTCCCGCTGGCACGGCGCCAACATGGTCGGGCGCAAAGCCAAGCTCGGCAAGACAGCGCAGGGCTGGCTGTTGAAGGCCCGTGACCCGGAACCGGTCAGGGTCGGTCCAGCTTGCGCGGGCCGCCAGCAGGAGCTGCGCGCCCACCGCCCCGATATGGGAAACGGCGCTGCCGTCCAGGTCGACCGGGTCTGTCCGATGGGCAATCAGCATGGGCAGCAGTTCGCTGCACGCCGTGCTGTCCAGACGGTCAGGAAGCGTGATCACGCGTGCCATGCCGGACCGCCGAAATCAGATGCCGCGATAACAATGCCGTTCATGGAGTACGCGCGCCTCGAGCCCAGATCCGTTCCAGTCCGGGCCTGTCTAGAGGATGTGCGATTAAAATCGCCTTAGCGGCGCTCGGGTTCAGGTTGCGCGGGCGACATAGTCCGCGCAGCCGGTGAGGGCGGCATAGTCGTCTTCGACCAGCGCGACCGGGAAGGTCCGCAGGAAATCCGAGAACCGTCCCTTGTCGAGATAGCCGCGCGAGAAGCTCGGGCCCATGAGCCAGGGACGCAGGGCCCGCGCCATCCCGCCCACGAGAAACACGCCCCCGTCGGGCAGGTGGATCAGCGCCAGATCGCCGACCACGCGCCCAAGGGTCTCGGTCATCAGTTCGGCAGCAGCGGCCTCGGCGCTATCGGGTGCGTGCGAGGCCCGCTCCAGGATCGCCCTTCCTTCCAGCGCTTCCGCCTGCGGCCCGGCGCAAAACCCGTGCACCCGCAGCAGACCGCGTCCCGACAGAACCTCTTCTACGGAGGCGAAGCCGCGGTCCCGGGCGATCGCCTCGGCCAGCGCGAGGCTTTGGGCATTCCAGACCGGGAGACTGACATGGCCCGCTTCAGATGCGACCACATGGGTGCCGGCCGCCGTCCTGTGCACGGGCGAGGCGTTGAACCCGGTGCCGACACCGACCACCAGCCGCGTGCCTTTGTCGGGGAGGTCGGGTCCCAGGATGGCCTGGCCCTCGATATGGTCCAGCGCGTGGCCCTGGGCCGCAAGATCGTTGATCACGTGGCCTTCGGCGGCACCCGTCGCGGCGCAGAGCGCGTCGGCCGCAATTTGCCAGTCGCGGTTGGTCAGCCGTCCGACGCCGTTTCGCACCGGTCCTGCGACGGCGACGCAGGCCGCCGACACCGGTGCATCGAATTCCTGGCGGTAGGCGTGCAGCACGTCCGTGAGGCTGTTGAACCCCGTGTTGGGAAATCGCCGCACGGTCGATGTGTCGACGGTAATGCCATTGCACAGCGCCAGCCGTGTGTTTGTGCCGCCGACATCTGCGGCGAGAACGAAGGGGTGCGTACCTGTCACGTGCCGTCCTGCCTCAATGCCTGTCGCAGCGCGTGATAGGACGCCTTGGGGGTCCGGTCCAGCGTGTCGAAGTCAACATGGACCAATCCGAACCGTTTGGCATAGCCCAGAGCCCACTCGTAATTGTCGAGCAGCGACCAGACGAAATAGCCTTTCAGTGGCACGCCGGCTGCGAGCGCCGCCTGTACCGCCTCGAGATGGGAGGCCAGATAGGCGATGCGGCTGGGGTCCTCCGTGCCCGAGGGATCACCGGTGCGCTGTCCTGCGGCCAGCCCGTTTTCGGTGACATAGAGCGGCAGGTCGCCGGAATACTCCTGCGTGGTCCGGATCAGGAAATCGCGCAAACCGTCGGGATAGATCTCCCACTCCATGTCGGTCACGGGCAGGGGGCCGGGCCGTTCGGCATAGTGCGGCCAGGGGCCGGGGACGGAGGCGAGACGCTTGCAGGTGTAGTAGTTCAGACCGAGCCAGTCGAGCGGGGCGCGGATGGTGCCGAATTCGTCCTCCCAACGCTCGGGCAGATGCAGGCCGAGGCCCTCCAGCACAAGGTCGGGGTAGGCGCCTTCGAAAAGAGGGCCGAGGAACATGCGGTTGTAGATCGCGTCATAGCGGGCGGCTGCCTGCACGTCCTCGGGGTTTTCCGATGCCGGGTGGGCCCATTCCAGATTGACCACGGCGCCGAGGTTCCCGACGCCTTGTCCTCGCAGCGCCGCGATGGCGAGCCCGTGGCCCAGCAGGACATGGTGCACGGCGCGCGCCGTCGCGCGAATGTCGCGCATGCCCGGTGCCAGCATCCCATCGAAATGGGACAGCCACGCCACGCACATCGGTTCGTTGATCGGCGCCGTGCTCCACAGCCGGTCGCCATAGTTGCGCCCGATCAGCTCGGCGAAATCGGCGAAGCGGCGCGGTGTCTCGCGATTCCGCCAGCCGCCGATATCGGCCAGCGCCTGCGGCAGCTCCCAGTGATAGAGCGTGGCGGCCGGTCTGATGCCGCGCTCCAGCATCCCGTCGATCAACCGGTCGTAAAAGGCTAGGCCGTCTGGGTTGGGCGTGCCCCATCCATCGGGCAGGATCCGCGCCCAGGAGGTCGAAAAGCGGTAGGCGTCAAAGCCCGCCCCGGCGATCAGGTCCAGATCCGCGGCCCAGCGGTGGTAGTGGTCGCAGGCGACGGCGCCGTTTTCGGCATTCTCGACATTGCCGGGCGTGGCTGCAAAGCTGTCCCAATGGGTCGGACCCGCGCCGCCGAACCCGTGACCCTCGATCTGGTAGGCCGAGGTGGCCGTGCCAAACTGGAAGCCTTCGGGAAAGGCGCTGCGGGGCGGTAGGGCGGTTTGGGCCATGGCACTCTCCGGACTGCGGATTGGCTGCGCAGAAATTGATTTGGAGCTGCGACCGTCTTGCTGTTAGCGCTAGCGGGGGGCGACTCGCAAGGCGCGTGCGTGAAATGCTTGTTGGGCAGCCCACACCGCGTTAGCCCTTGTAGGAAGCCCCGGATAGGGGAGCCACCAGGGATTTGGGAGGATCGACTATGGCTGAAAGACGTACGGCTGGACGACTCGCGGCTCGAAGACTGATGACATCTGCCGCGGTGCTTGCATTGGCGGCCGCGGGCGCCGCGTCGGTAGCGACCGCAGACGGCGAGATGATTTTCGCGCCCGGCGAGGGCAGCTTCAACTGGGACAGTTACAATGCCTATGCCGAGAGCCACGACCTGACCGGTGAGAGCATCACGGTCTTCGGCCCCTGGCTCGCCGGCGAGGGGCAGGCTTTCGAGAATTTGATGGCCTATTTCGGCGAGGCGACGGGCGCGAACTGGTCCTATGTCGGCTCCGACAGCCTTGAGCAGCAGATCGTCATCGATGCCGAAGCGGGCTCTGCCCCCGATATCACCGTGTTCCCGCAGCCCGGTCTGGCCGCAAACATGGCCTCGCGCGGATTTCTGACGCCCTTGCCCGAGGGCGCGGCTGAATGGGTCGGTGAAAACTATGCCGCGGGCGACAGCTGGGTCGATCTGGGGACCTATGCGAACGCGAACGGCGAGGACGAGTTCTACGGCTTCTTCTTCAATGTGAACGTCAAGTCGCTCGTCTGGTACGTACCGGAAAACTTCGAGGATCTGGACGTCGAAGTGCCCGAGACCATGGAAGAGCTGCAAGCGCTGACCGACCTCATCGTCGAGGAGGGGGAAACGCCCTGGTGCATCGGGCTGGGCTCCGGCGGGGCGACGGGCTGGCCCGCGACCGACTGGGTCGAAGACATGATGCTGCGAATCCATCCGCCCGAGGTCTACGACCAATGGACCACCAACGAGATCCCCTTTGATGACCCGCAGGTCGTGGAGGCGATCGAGGCATTCGGCGCCTTCGCGCGCAATGACGACTATGTCGTCGGCGGTGCCGCGGCACTCGCGGCCACCGATTTCCGCGATAGCCCCAAGGGTCTCTTTGCAGCCCCGCCGCAATGCTACCTGCACCGGCAGGCGTCCTTCATTCCGGCCTATTTCCCCGAAGGCACGGTTCTGGGCGAAGACGTGGATTTCTTCTACTTTCCGGCCTTCGAGGAAAAGGACCTCGGCCGCCCGGTGCTGGGCGCGGGCACGCTCTTCGCGATCACCAACGACAATCCGGCCAACGCGGCGTTCCTGGAGTTTCTTCAGACACCCTTTGCCCACGAGGTCATGATGGCCCAGGACGGGTTCCTGACGCCGATGACCACGGCCAACCCCGACAATTACGCCAATGACGCACAGCGCGGGCAAGGCGAGATCCTGACCTCGGCCACGACCTTCCGGTTCGATGGCTCGGACCTGATGCCCGGCGGCGTCGGCGCGGGCAGTTTCTGGACCGGCATGGTCGACTATTCCGGCGGCGCGGACGCGGCCTCGATCGCCGCTGCGATCCAGGCGAGCTGGGACGCGCTGAAGTGATCCTGCCGGGGCCGCGCCTGTCGCGGCCCCGGTTCCTGCGGCGACACGGGCCGATGACGCAACTGTCTTGGGAGGGACATGCGCGATGCATCCAGCACTTCAGGGACTGATCACCATTTTCCTCGGCGTCGGTGGCTGTCTGGCCTACTTCTCGCTGTCCAACCTGTTGCTCGACACCGTGATCTGTCCGGCACGGGGACCCAACGCGGGGCGCAACATCAACCGCGCCAACATGATCCGGCCCTGGCTGTTCCTGTTTCCCGCGGTTTTCGTTCTGACACTCTACCTGGCCTATCCGGTCTATGAGACGCTGCGCTTGTCGCTGACCGAACGGATGCCCGGCGGCGGGTCCCAGTGGGTCGGGTTCTCGAACTACGCGCAGATGGCGGCGGAGCCGAAATTCTGGGAGGCGATGCGCAACAACATCCTGTGGCTCATCGTGGTCCCGGCAGCCTCCACCGCCTTCGGACTGCTCGCGGCGCAGCTCACCGACCGGATCAAATGGGGCAACATCGCGAAATCGATCATCTTCATGCCGATGGCGATCAGCTTTGTCGGCGCGGCGGTGATCTGGAAGCTGGTCTATGACGCCCGCCCGCTGGAGCAGGGCCAGATCGGCATCCTGAATGCGATCTATCTGGGGCTTGGCGGCACTGATCCGCAGGCCTGGCTGACCACGCCCTTCTGGAACAATTTCTTCCTGATGGCGGTGCTGATCTGGATCCAGACGGGCTTTGCCATGGTGATCCTGTCCGCGGCCCTGCGCGGCATACCCGAAGAAACGATAGAGGCGGCCATCGTCGATGGCGCCTCGCCGCTGCAGATCTTCTTCAAGATCAAGGTGCCGCAGATCATGAGCACGATCGTGGTGGTCTGGACCACAATCACCATCGTCGTGCTCAAGGTCTTCGACATCGTCTTTGCCATGACCAACGGACAATGGGAGACGCAGGTCCTGGCGAACTACATGTATGACAAGCTCTTCCGCGCCAACGACTGGGGCGTGGGGTCCGCCTCGGCAATGATCATCATGCTGCTGGTCACCCCGATCCTTGTCTGGAACGTGCATAATGCGCGCAAGGAAATGAGATGACCGCGCTCGGACGCATAACGACGGACGCGCTCTTTCAACCGCTGGAGTTGCCGTGCGGGGCCGTGTTGAAAAACCGGATCGCGAAATCCGCCATGTCGGATTCGCTTGGCGACGGCACCGGACATCCGACCGCCGCGCAAAGCAACCTGTACCGGAGGTGGGCGCAAGGCGGATTGGCGCTCGCCATTATCGGCGAAGTGCAAGGCAGCGCCAGCTTCGCCGAAAAGCCGGGCAATCTGGTTCTCAACGAGGCGTCTGACCCGACGAAATTCGAAGCGCTGGCGCGGCATGGCCGCGAAAACGGGGCGCATCTATGGCTGCAATTGGGCCATGCCGGCGCGCTTGCCTACGCGCCCACGAGCAAGCCCAAGGGCCCAAGCGCGCTTGTCTTGCCCGGACTGACTTGCGCGGAGCTGACCGCCGACGAGATCGCCTCTCTGCCGGCGGAGTTTGCGCGCACCGCCCGGCTGGCGCAGAAGGCAGGTTTTGGCGGGGTGCAGATCCATGCCGCACACGGGTTCCTGCTCAGTCAGTTTCTGTCGCCGCTCTTCAATCAGCGCCGAGACGGGTATGGCGGATCTGTCGAAAACCGCATGCGGCTGCTGTTGGAGACGCTCGATGCGGTCCGCGCGGCGGTCGGGCCGGAATTTCCCGTCGCGGTAAAACTCAACACCTCGGATCAGCTGGAGGGCGGGTTCTCGGAAGACGACGCGCTCGAGGTTGTGCGCGCGCTTGACCAGACCTCCGTCGATCTGATCGATCTCAGCGGTGGTACCTATTTCCCGGGCGCCAGTCCGGCATCGGAGGGACTTGGGCGCGGTCCTTACTTCCTCGGGTTTGCACACCGCGCACGGCAGGTGACCGCAAAACCATTGATGTTGACCGGCGGCGTCAAGACGCGGACCCATGCCGAAGAGATCCTCGCCAGCGGGGCCGCCGACATTGTCGGGTTGGCAAGGGCGCTCGTGCTGGAGCCATCGCTTCCCGATCTCTGGAAGGCCGGTGAACTGCCCGAACCCGCCTTTCCGAGGTTTGCCAAAGCCCCCGAAGGCGGCATCACGGCCTGGTACACCATGCGTCTGACCGATCTCGCCGAAGGTCGCGCGGAGCCCGGATGCGAGACCATTGATGCTGCCATCGCGGCATACGAGGCCCGCGACCGGGCGCGGACAGGGGTCTGGCAGGGCCATTTTCCTCGTGTCCATGCCGTTGAAACCTTGGGAGAGGGCTGAGCCGATGCTCGATTCGCCTTGTCGCTGTCCCGCGCAGGTTCCGAGCCAAAGCACCGTCGCGGCTTGCCGTCTTTGCCGCTTGCATCTGATGTCTTCTAGGACGCGAAGGAAGCTCACCGATGGATAATATCGCCGGCAAGAAATCCTCGCTGACCTGGGTGGTCAATATCTCGGCCGCGGCCCTGGTCATCCTGTGGCTGATCCCGACCCTTGGTCTATTCATTTCCTCGTTCCGGACAGCCGATCAGATCTCCAGCTCGGGCTGGTGGAACGCGATGTTCCCGACCGAGCAGACCGTGCAGCTGCGCACCGCGCCGCCGTCTGACCAAAAGCAGGAGGGCGATCTCTGGGTCATCGAAGGCGAGCTTTTCGATCAACCGACGACGATTTCGTCCTGGGGCAGCTCATCACGTGCGGTGAGCGCCTATGCGCCGGGCGAGACCGCCGATCTGCGGGGCGGGGAGCAGCTGACCGTGACCGAGAATGGCGCCTACCGCTTCACTTCGCCCGAGGAGATGTCGGGCTCGCGCGGCCAGCGGGTCTTTGTGACCACGACCGTGCCGCCACAGTTCACGCTGGAGAATTACAACCAGATCCTGATCAATCCCCAGAGCGACGAAGGCATGGCCAAGGCCTTCTTCAACACGCTGACGGTGACGATCCCGGCGACGATCATCCCGATCCTCGTCGCCGCCTTCGCGGCCTATGCACTGGCCTGGATGGATTTCCCGGGCCGGGCCTTGCTGATCGCGGCCATTGTCGGATTGCTGGTCGTGCCGTTGCAACTGGCGCTGATCCCGCTGCTGAAGCTCCATAACGATATCGGGATCGGCAAAGGCTATGTCGGTGTCTGGTTGGCCCATACCGCCTTTGGCATGCCGCTCGCGATTTACCTATTGCGCAACTATATGGCCGGGTTGCCGCGCGACATCATCGAGAACGCGCGCGTGGACGGCGCGACGGAGTTCCAGATCTTCGTCAAAATCATCCTGCCGCTCAGCTTCCCAGCGCTGGCCAGCTTTGCGATCTTCCAGTTTCTCTGGACCTGGAACGACCTGCTCGTGGCACTGGTGTTCCTGATCGACGCGACCGGCGAGACGACGGTCATGACCCGCCAGATCGTGGAGCTTCTGGGCACCCGTGGCGGCAATTGGGAGATCCTCGCCACCTCGGCCTTCATCTCCATCACGGTGCCGCTGATCGTGTTCTTCAGCATGCAGCGCTATCTCGTGCGCGGGCTTCTGGCCGGGTCCGTCAAGTGAGGGATGCCGCGATGAACACCCCCCAGGGCGACAGCAATCCCATCCTGGCGGCCGACCCGGACTGGTGGCGCGGTGCGATCATCTACCAGATCTATCCGCGCAGCTATCAGGACAGCAACGGCGACGGGATCGGCGATCTGCTGGGGATCGTGCACCGACTGCCCTACGTCGCCTCCCTGGGGGCGGACGCGATCTGGATCTCGCCCTTCTTCACCTCGCCGATGGCCGATTTCGGCTATGACATCTCCGACTACTACGACGTCGATCCGATGTTCGGCACGCTGGCGGATTTCGATGCGCTGATCGACACGGCGCACCGGTTGGGTCTGAAGGTGATGATCGATCTGGTGCTGTCGCACACCTCCGACCAGCATCCCTGGTTCGAGGAGTCGCGGTCCGACCGCACGAACCCCCGCGCGGACTGGTATGTCTGGGCCGACCCGAAACCCGACGGCACCCCGCCCAACAACTGGCTTTCGGTCTTCGGCGGTCCGGCCTGGCATTGGGATGCCAAGCGCGAGCAGTACTATCTGCACAACTTTCTCGTTTCGCAGCCCGATCTGAACCTGCATTGCGAGGCTGTGCAGGTGGAGCTGCTGAATGTCGCGCGCTTCTGGCTCGACCGCGGGGTCGACGGCTTCCGGCTCGACACGATCAACTTCTACTTTGCCGACCGCGAACTGCGCGACAACCCGCCCTTGCCGCCGGAGGAGCGCAACGATTCCATCGCCCCGCGGGTGAACCCCTACAATCACCAGCGCCATATCCATTCCAAGAACCAGCCCGAAAATCTCGACTTTCTGCGGCGGTTCCGGGCGCTGCTGGACCAGTACCCCGCCGCCGCGGCGGTGGGCGAAGTGGGCGATGCGCAACGCGGTCTCGAGATCCTGGGAGAATACACATCGGGCGGCGACAAGGTGCAGATGTGCTACGCGTTCGAGTTCCTGTCCAACGACTTCCTGGCCGCGGCGCGCGTGGCAGACACGTTCCAGCAGCTCACCGACGCGGCCCCGGAGGGCTGGGCCTGCTGGGCGTTTTCGAATCATGACGTGAAGCGCCATTGTTCGCGGTGGGAGTTACCGCCCGCGGCTTTGCGCCAATACGCGACGCTGTTGATGTGCCTGCGCGGGTCGATCTGCCTGTTTCAGGGCGAGGAGTTGGGCCTGCACGAGGCCGACGTTGCGTTCGAGGATCTGCAGGATCCCTACGGCATCGAGTTCTGGCCGGAGTTCAAGGGCCGGGATGGATGCCGCACGCCGATGCCCTGGGAGACCGAGAGCTTGAATGCCGGCTTCAGCGGTGAAAAGCCCTGGCTGCCGGTGGCGCCGGATCACTATCCGCTGGCCGTGGACGCGCAGGAGAACGATCCCGGCGCGCTCTTGCACCATTACCGCCGCGCCATCAGCTTTCGCCGGGTGCACCCGGCACTTCAAAAGGGCGCCCAGTCGCCCATCGCGACCGCCGGGGACGTGTTGCATTTCATGCGCAGCGATGACCGCGAGGCCCTGTTCTGCGCGTTCAATCTGTCCGACCGGCCCGGCACCATCGCCGCACCGGGCGGGATCTGGGACACCGTCGGCGTCGAGCTCAACAGCGCCAGCCCCATGCTGGACGGCATGATCCATCTGGGCCCATGGCAGCCCTGCCTGATGCGACGGCGCTAGAAACATGAACGGGAGGGGGAGATGGCAGAACTGAAGCTCACCGACGTGGCCAAGGCTTATGGCGACGTCAAGGTGCTCAGCCATATCAATCTGGATATCCAGACCGGAGAACTGATCGTCTTTGTCGGGCCCTCGGGCTGCGGCAAGTCCACCCTTTTGCGCATGATCGCCGGGTTGGAGAAGATCACAGGCGGGACGTTGGAGATCGAGGGGGATGTCGTCAACGACGTACCCCCGGCGCAGCGCGGCATCGCCATGGTGTTCCAGTCCTACGCGCTCTATCCACACATGACCGTGCGCGACAACATGGCCTTCGCGCTCAAGATCGCAAAGAAACCTCAGGCCGAGATCGACGCGGCGATCGAACGCGCGGCCAAGATCCTGCAGCTCGACCCTTACCTCGACCGGCTGCCCAAGGCGCTGTCGGGCGGCCAGCGCCAGCGCGTCGCGATCGGGCGGGCGATCGTGCGCGACCCCAAGGTGTACCTCTTCGACGAGCCGCTCTCGAATCTCGACGCGGCGCTGCGGGTGGCCACCCGGATCGAGATCGCGCAGCTCAAGGAATCCATGCCCGACAGCACGATGATCTATGTCACCCATGACCAGGTCGAGGCGATGACCCTGGCCAGCCGCATCGTCGTGCTCGCGGGCGGCGGGATCAGCCAGGTCGGCACGCCGCTGGAACTTTATGAGAAACCCGCAAACACCTTCGTGGCGCAGTTCATCGGCTCGCCTGCGATGAACATGCTGCCGGGTCGGATCGTCGGCACGGGCGATGCCACGCGCATCGGCCTGCCCACGGGGGCGGAGGTCGACGTGCCGATCCCGTCGGCCGCGGCGCTCGACGGCGCAGAGATTGCCATCGGCGTGCGGCCCGAGGATCTGACCGTGGCCGAAGAGGGCGACCCGGTGCTGATCGACAGCACTGTCCTGCTCAGCGAGAAGCTTGGCGAGGTCACGGTCGTCTACTGTAACCCGGTCAAGGCGTTCGAAGGCGACGACGCCCAGACCATCGCCAAGCTGCCGGGTATCCACCAAATCAGTCGGGGCACGCCACTAAAACTGACGGCCCCGCTGGAAAAACTGCACCTCTTTCACGAGGGGCACTCGTTACTCTACATTTGAAAGGCCACTCGTTACGCTACACTGGAAGGCCACTCGTTACGCTACATCCAAGGATATAAACCATCCTTGGGGCATGCGTTACTCGCAGTTGCAAAACGGCGTGTCGCAGGACACGCAATCATCTATCGTAATGAGCGCGTACTGGCTGGCCCCTGCAGAAAAGCTACCGGCCCAGTCCGGCATCAGCCCCTGTGCGGTGCCGACATCGCGGATCATCCAGGCGAAGAGACGCACCATGAGACTGTCCTCGCTGATATTGTCGAAGAGCCCGCCATTGAGGCCATAGGCGGCCTCGGCGCAGTGTACGCTGCCGTCATGGGGGCGACGCTCGGCCGAAAGGAGCCATGTCTCGTCATCGCCCCGGATCTGGTAGCGCCAGCTGAAGCTGGCGACGACGCGGCAGCCCGCCATCGCCGTCACGCTCAGGGACCCGGTGGCGCCGCCGGTTTCCGCAACCGCGCGCAGCTTGTCGATGCCCAGATCGAACGGATCGCAGGACACTTCGACTTCGTCGAGCGTGTAGCGGTGGTCCCAAAGCCCCTTCTTCTCCAGGATCTTGCGGGCGCGCTCTGACGCGTAGGCTTCTTTGCAGACACCGCGCTTCTGGAAATGGTCGTGATCAAGCATCCTGTGCTCCGATTCTGGTTCGGTTGAGTTCCCGCGCCGCACTCTCTTAGCGCCTCGACAAAGTAGCATCGCCGACCGGACAGCCTTGAGTGAATTGGTGGTTAAACCGGAAAACTAACGCGGCGCGGCGATGGTGCCCCGCGGCGATTTTGCGCGTTCGTCCCCCCCTCCTATTGATCCGGGCGGTGTTTGCCCCGACACTGCCGCGTCGCAACAAAAGGGCCTGCCATGTCGCCGGAATTCCTGCTCACCTCGCTTGTGGTCGTGCTGATGCCGGGCACGGGCGTGATCTACACACTGGCCCTCGGTCTTGGCCGCGGTTTTCGGGCGAGCATCGCAGCTGCCGTTGGCTGCACGGTGGGGATCATCCCTGCGGCGGTCGCGAGCATCGTGGGCCTTGCGGCGCTGCTGCATACCAGCGCGCTGGCGTTCCAGGTGATCAAGTATCTCGGCGTGGCGTATCTCTTCTACATGGCATGGAAGACGCTGCGCGACAGCGGCAGCCTCGATGTCTCCGAGGACAAGCGGCAAACCGGCTTCGCGCGGATCGCTATCGACGGCGCGCTGCTGAACGTACTGAACCCCAAGCTCTCGCTTTTCTTCCTCGCGTTCCTGCCGCAGTTCGTCCCCGCCGATGCCGCCCATGCCACCGGGGTGCTGGTCAGCCTCGCGCTGGTCTTCATGGCGATGACTTTTGTCGTGTTCGTCATCTACGGGGCTTTCGCGGCCTATGCGCGGGACTACGTGATCCAGCGGCCCAACGTGCTGCAATGGATCAAGCGCAGTTTCGCTGCGGCCTTCGGGGCCCTCGGCGTCAAACTCGCGGTGTCGTCCTAGGCGGGCTCAGAGCAGGCTGGGCAGCCACAGCACGATGCCCGGGAAGGCGATCAGCACCGCCACCGTCACGACATCAGCTACGAAAAAGGGTGAGGCGCCGCGGAACACGTCCTGTACGGAGATCGGCAGCTTGCTGTCCTGCGCGACGCCGGCCACGACGTAACAGTTCAGCCCGATGGGCGGCGTGATCAGACAGAGCTCCGCCATTTTGACCACGATGATGCCGAACCAGATCGCGCATTCCTCGCCCGTCATGCCGAGCGCGCTGGCCTCGCGGGTGACGTCCGGCCCGCCATTGAGCGCGATGACCGCCGGAAAGGCCACAGGCAGGGTCAGGATCAGCATCCCGATCGCGTCCATGAACATACCCAGGATCACGTAGACGCCGAGGATAGCCAGCAGGATGACGATGGCGGGGTATTCGAGTCCCGAGATCCAGCCGGCGAAAGCGTCCGGCAGCTTTGCGAAGCCCAGGAACCGCACGTAGATCAGAACGCCCCAGATCATGGTGAAGATCATCACCGTGAGCTTGGCCGCCTCTATGAGCGCGCCCTTGAGCTGCCCCCACCGCATCCCCTGCCAGAGCGCCATGATGAGCACGACGAAAGCGCCAAGCGCCCCGGCCTCGGTCGGGGTCGCCCAGCCGAAATAGATCGAATAGACGATGATGAAGACGACGACGAAGATCGGCATGGCTCCGGGGAGCGCGGCGAAACGCTGGCCCCAGGTGAAGCCGCGCACCGGCGGGCCGAGGCTCGGGCGCGCCTTGGCCATGCCCACGACCAGCGCGCCATAGATCAGAGCCGAGACTAGGCCCGGCAAAAACCCCGCCAGCAGCAGCTTGCCCACCGATTGCTCCACGATGATCGCGTAGATCACCAGGATCGCCGAGGGCGGGATCAGCGAGGCCAGCGTGCCGCCTGCCGCCACGACGCCTGCGGCAAAACGTTTGTCATAGTTGACTTTGAGCATTTCCGGGATCGCGATGCGGGCAAAGACCGCCGAGGTCGCCACCGACGCGCCCGAGACTGCCGCGAAGCCCGCAGTGGCAAAGACCGTCGCCACGCCGAGGCCTCCGGGGAGCCATCCGACCCAGCGTTTGGCGGCCTCGAAGAGGTACGCCGTCAGACCGGCATAATAGGCCAGATAGCCGATCAGAATGAAGGTCGGGATCAGCGACAGCGCGTAGGTCGTGCTCTTGGAATGGGGGACCTGACCGGCGAGCTTCATCGCCGTGACCAGCCCGCGGTCGAAGCCCTGTTTCTGCATGAAGAAGAGACAGAGCCCGAGAAACCCGATGAAGGCCGTGGCAAAGGCCACGCGCACACCGATCATCACCAGAACGAGCAACGCGCCCGAGAGCCAGAGCGACAGGGTGAAGATATCGACGCCTTCAAGCAGCGCCTTCATGTCGATCAGGCTATCCATCGACGGTCTCGGCCTCGCGCGCGGCCTGGGTGCTCGCATCCTGGGGCAACGGAACCGCGACAGGCTGCGGATCGTCTGTGCGCAAGGCGCGCCAGTAACCCCAGATCTGCAGGATCAGCCGGACCCACAGGATCGCCAGCGCTACCGGCACCACCAGTTTCGCGGGCCAGAGCGGCAGCGCGATATCAATGGAGCTGTCCCGGCTCCACATGGGCGCGGACCAGTCGAAACTGCGGGTGAAGTGGAACCAGGTCCCGTAGATCAGCGCCGTCGTCATCAGCCACATGAAGATGACCGACAGAAGCTCGGCGAACCACAGCACCCGGCCGTGCAAGTTGCTCACCAGCAGATCCATCCGGATATGCCCGCCCTCGCGCTGGCAGTAGCTGAGGCCCAGAAAGGCGAAGATGGCCATGAACTGCTCGGTCCAGTCGACATAGCCCGGTACTGGCGCGCCGAACATCTTGCGGCCGAGCACGTTATAGACCGCCAACACGACCAGCGCGAAGATCACGACGCCCGAGGCCAGCGTCAGTGCCCGTTCCAGGCGCAGCCACACCTGATCGGCGCGCGACAGGCGAGAGGCGTCGGTCAGGACCGAGGAACTGCTCACGGGGTCCGGCTTTCCCGCCGTGTGACGGCGGTGCTTGACCCCGACACAGGGAGCGCGCTCATCCGACGGAACCTTTCGGTTGGGACCGCCACTGCGAAACTCTGCGCCGGTTCCCGGACGCAGCGGCCACCCCCCGCGGGCCGCGGATCTGCCTGGCTTCGCCCGGCGGGCCCATCCGGGCCATGATCCGCGACAATCCTACCATGGACGCAGGCGGCATGGCGCGCCGTCAGTTGCCCGCCCGCTCGCTCTCCAGCGTTGACTGGACCAGGTCGTAGAGCTCCTGCGCCGGCAGTCCCTGGGCGCTCATATCGGTGATCCACTGGGTCTTGATCGGGTCGGCGGCAACCTCGCGGAACTTCACAAGCTCTTCCTCCGGGATCGTCACTTTCTCGACGCCCTTCTCGGCCAGGATCGCCTCCCACTCTTCCAGCAGGGCTGCGTAGTTCGCCAGATAGTGGTCGATGGCTTCGGGCACGGCCTCGTCAAGCGCTGCGCGATGGGTCTCGGGCAGGGCCTCGTAGGCATCGACATTCACAACGACGGGGCAATTGACGGTGCCGGGATTGAGGTTTTCCGTCCACCAGTCGGCGATATCGATGGTGCCGAAGGACAGATGCGCATGCTGTGCAAAAGCGGCGGTGTCGATCAACTCGGATTCCAGCGCGCTGTAGACGTCCGTTGCGGTCATCGAGGTGGGCACGGCGCCCACAGCCTCGAAGGCGGCCCCGATCCCGCCGGTGGCGCGCACCCGCATCCCGTCGAATTCATCGAGCGTGGACCGCGGCTCGCCGGCGCCGACGATGTTGTACTGCGGCATGGGCGACGTCATCAGCAGTTTGGCGTTCCAGCGCCCCAGATCCTCGACGACGGCGGGATGCTCATAGACGGCATGGCTCACGGCCACCTCTTCGTCGAGGTTGGCCACGCCGAGGAAGGGCAGCTCCAGCACGGTGATGGTCGGGTTCTTGTCGCGGTGATAGCCGGCGCAGAACTGCGCCATCTCGAAAGCCCCGATGGAGATCCCGTCGAGATTCTCGCGGTTCTTGCTGAGCCCGCCATAGGAAATGTTCATGGTGAACTCGCCGCCGGTCTTGTCCGACACCAGTTCGGCCAGTTTTTCGACATGTTCAGTGAAGGCCCGGCGTTTGCCCCAGAGCGAGACGTTCCACTCTGTGGCGCCGGCCTCGGCGACGAAGGCGAAGGTGACGGCAGTCGCGGCGGCAGTTGTCAGGTACCGGTTCATGAAGTCCTCCCGTTTGTTCATTCTGTCACGCTTTTGGAGCGCGGGTTTGTCGCACTGTAGGGGCACGGGGAGGGACGTCCAGTGCCAATAGGGAGCGGCGGAGGCGTTCTGCGGGCGCTCAAGAACAGTCTGCCGGGCCTTTGGCCTTTTCTTTGGGCCGCACCCGTGGAATAGGGACGCGCCAACGATACACACGCCCGAAGGAGCTGATTGTGGAGATTCGTGAGGCGCTCACCTTCGACGACGTTCTGCTGGTCCCGGCCGCGAGCACGGTTCTGCCCTCCGAGGCCGATACACGCACCCGCGTGACCCGCGCGATCGCGCTGAATATTCCGCTTCTCAGCTCGGCCATGGACACAGTGACCGAGGGCCGGATGGCCATCGCCATGGCGCAGGCCGGCGGGATGGGCGTCATCCACCGCAATCTGAACGTGGAGGAACAGGCGCAAGAGGTTCGGAGGGTGAAACGCTTCGAGAGCGGCGTGGTCTACAACCCGATCACCCTGACGCCGGACCAGACCCTGGCAGATGCCAAGATCCTGTGCGAACGCTACAAGATCACCGGATTTCCGGTCGTGGATTCCGACCGCAAGGTTCTGGGCATCGTCACCAATCGCGACATGCGCTTTGCCACCGATGACGCCACGCCGGTGCGGGTTATGATGACCGCCGACAACCTGGCGATGCTGCGCGAACCGGCTGAACTTGACGAAGCGAAATCGCTGATGAAATCGCGGCGGATTGAAAAGCTGCTCGTGGTCGATGGCGACGGCAAGCTCACCGGGTTGTTGACGCTGAAAGACACCGAACAAGCGGTGCTGAACCCGCATGCCTGCAAGGACGAGCTCGGCCGGCTGCGCGTCGGGGCAGCGACCACCGTGGGCGACGCGGGATTTGAGCGGGCCGAGGCGCTGATCGACGCGGGCATCGACATGGTTGTGGTCGATACGGCCCACGGCCATTCTGCCGCCGTCAGCGATGTTGTCAGCCGGATCAAGCGCTTGTCGAACGAAGTTCAGGTGGTTGCCGGCAATGTTGCCACGGGCGACGCCACGCGCGCGCTGATCGATGCGGGCGCCGACGGTATCAAGGTCGGTATCGGGCCGGGGTCAATCTGCACGACGCGGATGGTGGCGGGCGTGGGCGTGCCGCAGCTCACCGCGATCCTTGACTGCGCCGCCGCGGCAGAGGCGGTTGGCGTGCCGGTCATTGCAGATGGCGGGATCAAGTTTTCAGGTGATTTCGCCAAGGCCATCGCCGCGGGTGCGTCCTGCGCGATGGTGGGTTCGATGATCGCGGGTACGGACGAAAGCCCCGGCGAGGTCATTCTCTACCAGGGTCGGTCCTTCAAGACCTATCGCGGCATGGGCTCCCTGGGGGCCATGGCGCGCGGCTCGGCCGACCGCTATTTCCAGAAGGACGCGGCAAGCGACAAACTCGTGCCCGAAGGGATCGAGGGCCAGGTGCCGTACAAGGGCTCCGCCGCCGCGGTCATCCATCAGCTTGTGGGGGGATTGCGCGCGGCGATGGGCTATACCGGTGCTGCGACGATCGACGATCTGCGGAGCACGGCCCAGTTCGTCAAGATCACCGGCGCGGGGCTCAAGGAAAGCCATGTCCACGACGTGCAGATCACCCGCGAGAGCCCGAACTACTCTGCCTGATCCGGTTCGCTCTCGGTCTTGGCCTTGCCCTTGGCAAGAGAGGCGGCTTCCAGCACCAGCGGCAGCAGAATCGGCAGCAGCGTTTCGATGAGCCGCACAGTGTCGCTGCCAGAGCCCCCGCGGATGTCGAACCGGGTGAGCGCGTCCTTGGCGTCACGGCGGACGATGTCGAGGGATTTCGCGCGCAGGTCCTTTAACACGCTGTCGGTCTCGTCGTCGCTCTGGCGTGTCAGGGCGACGATCAGCGCGAGCGCCAGAATGGCATTGACCGCGGCCACGCTCAGCAGGGCTGCGGGCAACGACCAGGCTTCGGCAAGCAGTGCGATCGCTGCCCCCGTGAGCGCGAGCAGACCCACGGTCAGACAGACCCCGCCCAAGATGTAGGCCAGCAGTCTTTGCTTGAGACGCGCTGCCCGGCGTTCCGCGATGAGCCGTTCGATCTGCAGCACGGCGAGCAGATCGTCTACGATGGCCGCGCTCATTTGCTGGCCCGCCCGAGCAGGACCCCGACGCCGACGGCCACGAGGAGCGACGCCAGTGGGTGTTTCCGCGGCATGTCCTTGGCGGCTTCCAGCAACGCTTCGCGCGTCTGGGGGATCTCATCGAGGCTGACACCATGCTCGGTCAGGGCCCGCTCGACGGCGCCCTGGATCTCGGCGAGCGCGTCCTTTGCCGCGGCGGGCGAGGCAGCGTTGGAGGCGCGTTTTGCAGCGTCGGCGAGGTCGGCTTCGAGCCGCTCGATATCCTTTTTTAGATCGGCGTGGATCGCCATGGCGGGGCTCCCTGAGTGACTGTGGCCGGGATCAACGCCGCGGGTCGCGCGCTGCTCCAGGCTCGCAATCCGCATCTTTACACGGGAGTAAGTGGTTCAGCTAGCGCATGAATTTCTGCCGCGCCTCGCGGGCGATGGCATGGCGCATCTCCAGTTCGGCGAGCTTGGCCATCGCGGCCTTGCGCTCCGCCTCCGGCGCGTCCTGCACCGCCTGCCGGGCGGCATCGGCCTGCGCCTTGAGGCGGAACTCCTCAGGAAGGGCGCCGGCCTCGGCCATCATGCGATAGGCCACGGCCTCGCCCGCATCCACCAGCGCGTCGCCGGGCCGCTCCGGCAGGGGGGCGCCTTCACCGGCCAGGCCGGTCAGCTCCCCTTTGGCAACGGCCGCGGCGATGCGTTGTTCGATAAGCGTCCGGAGGTCTCTGGCCATGGGGCGGGTCCTCGTGATCCGGCTCGTAGATGACCACGGGGTCCGCCCATTTTCAAGCCGGCCGGGGCGTCAGCCGAGCTCGGCCAGACGCGCCAGCGCGGATTTCAGACGGGCGGCTTCGTCCTGCTTGGTCGCCACCAGCTCGCGGGTTTCACCGACCACCTCCGCCGGGGCGCTGTCGATAAATTTGGGATTGTTGAGACGTCCGCTCAAACCGGAGATATCCTTGTCGAGCTTGCCTAAGCTCTTCTCCAGACGCTCTTTTTCCGCACCGACATCGATGGCGTCGGCGAGCGGCAGACCAAAGGTGCCGCCCTCGACAGCGATGGTCACGGCCCCTTTGGGCAGGGCGTCGGCCGGGCTGAGCGACTCGATCCGTGCGAGCCGGTTGATCAACGCCTCGGAGCGCGCATAAGCGGCGCGCCCATGGGCATCGAGATCGAGCTGCAGCAGCGGCAGATAGAGGCCGACCGGCACATGCATCTGCGCGCGCACCGAGCGGATCTCCTCGATCAGCGAGATCACCCAGGTCATCTCGCGCTCCGCGGTTTCATCCTCAATATCAGCGACTTGCAGCACGGGCCAGTCGGCATGGGCGAGCATTTTCGTCCGGTCCCCGGTCACGCCCCAGAGCTCTTCGGTGATGAAGGGCATGAACGGGTGCAGCAGGATGAGACACTGGTCGAGCACCCAGCCCATTGTCTCGCGCGTCTCGGCGACCACGGCGGGGTCTTCGGAGGCGAAGAGCGGTTTGGAAAACTCCAGGTACCAGTCGCAGACCTTGCCCCAGACGAAGCCGTAGAGCGCCTTGGCCGCGTCGTCGAACCGGTAGGCGGCAAGCGCGGCATCGACCTCTTCGCGGACCTTTGCTGTTTCGCCGAGGATCCACAGATTGGCCGTCTGCATAGTGTCTGTATCGCGTCGGTTTTGCGTCGGTATTACGTCGGTGCGCCGTGCAGGATCGCTATAGACCCCATTCATCTCGGCAAAGCGCAAAGCATTCCAGAGCTTGGTGCCGAAATTGCGGTATCCGGCGATGCGGTCCTTGCTGAGTTTCAGGTCGCGGCCCATCGCGGCCATGGAGGCGAGCGTGAAGCGCACCGCGTCGGCGCCGTACTCGTCAATGAGGTCGAGCGGGTCGAGCACGTTGCCGAGCGACTTCGACATCTTCTTGCCCTTCTCGTCCCGCACGAGCGCGTGGACATAGACAGTGTCGAACGGCCGCTGCCCGACGACGGCATATTGCATCATCATCATCCGGGCGACCCAGAAGAAGATGATGTCGAAGCCGGTGATCAGAACGGAGGTGGGGAAGTATTTCTCCAGCTCCGGCGTCTCGTCGGGCCAGCCCAGCGTTCCGATGGGCCAGAGGCCCGAGCTGAACCAGGTGTCGAGCACATCGGGGTCGCGCCAGACGGGATAGACCAGCTTTGTCGGGTCATCCTCGGCGGCATAGACGGCGAGCCCTTCGGCCAGCGCCTGGATGGCGGCGTGCTTGTCCTCGACCTCTATGATGCGGGCGTGGTTCAGCGGCGCGGGCAGGGCGGCGAGATCGTCGAGAAACTTCTCCGCAACAGCGTCGAGCTCCATCGCGCAATGGGCATGCTCACCGGCCTGCACCAGCCCGTCAAAGGCCAGCTCCGCCCCGATATCGATGCCGTCCCAATCCTCGGGCGGGCTTTCGGGGGTCAGGCCGTGGCGGGCGAGCTTGTCGCCCATCATCGCCATGTTGAGCCCGTACCAGACCGGGATTCGGTGCCCCCACCAGAGCTGGCGCGAGATGCACCAGGGCTCGATATTCTCCAGCCAGTGGAAATAGACCTTGGCGTTCTGCTCGGGCAGGATCGTGACCTCGCCCGAACGCACGGCCTCGATCGCCGGTCCGACGATCTTTTCGGCATCGACGAACCACTGATCCGTCAGCATCGGCTCGATCACCACCTTGGAGCGGTCGCCATAGGGCTGCATGATCAGCTTGGCCTCGACCAGCGGGACGGGCACGGGCGCATCCTCCTCGTCGGTCTTTTTCTTCGGCTTGCCGAGGCGCGGATCGTCCGAGCGGGTCATCACCGCGAGCCCTTCGGCGGTGATGTCGGCCACGACACGGTCACGCGCGTCGAACCGGTCGAGCCCGCGATACTCGTCCGGGACGAGGTTCAGCGCGTCGATCTCTTCCTCGCTGGCGGTGGCGCCGGCGGCGATCTTCTGGGCGGCGAGCGCATCTTCGGCGTAGGGCGCACCATCGGCCCGCATGTGACCGCGCCTGTCCATCAGCCGATATTTCGGGATACCGCCCCGCAGTGCCACGGCATAATCGTTGAAATCATGGGCGCCGGTGATCTTGACGGCACCTGAGCCGAAATCGGGGTCGGGATATTCGTCGGTGATGATCGGGATCAGGCGGCGGTGTTCCTTGGGTCCGACCGGGATCTCGCACATCTTGCCGACGATGGGGGCGTAGCGCGTGTCGGAGGGGTGCACCGCAACGGCGCCGTCGCCCAGCATCGTTTCGGGCCGGGTCGTGGCGATGGAGATATAGTCGCGCTCTTCGGTGAGCACGGTGTTCCCGTCCTCGTCCTTCTCGACATAGGTGTAGGTTTCGCCGCCCGCGAGCGGGTACTTGAAATGCCACATCTTGCCGGGCGTTTCGACATTCTCGACCTCGAGATCCGAGATCGCCGTTTCGAACCGGGGGTCCCAGTTGACCAGCCGTTTGCCGCGGTAGATCAGCCCCTTGTCATACATCTCGACGAAGACGCGGAGCACGGCGTCATGGAAATTCTGGCCGCCCGGCGTGCCTTCGGGATCGCCCGGGGCGCCGGCCATGGTAAAGGCCTCGCGGCTCCAGTCGCAGGAGGCGCCCAGCCGGTCGAGCTGGTCGCGGATATTGCTGCGTGAACGGCGTTTCTGGTCCCAGACCAGATCCACGAACTCCTCGCGGCTCATGTCCGTGCGGCGGCGGTTGGTTTTGGCCAGCTCACGCTCCACCACCATCTGGGTCGCGATGCCGGCATGGTCGGTGCCCGGCTGCCAGAGCGTGTCGTGGCCGCGCATCCGGTGCCAGCGGGTCAGGATGTCCTGCAGCGTGTTGTTGAAGGCGTGGCCCATATGGAGCGCGCCGGTGACATTGGGCGGCGGGATCAGGATGCAGAAGCTTTCCGCACCGGGCCGGGCATTGGCACCGGCCCTGAAGCTGCCTGCGTCCTCCCAGGTCTGGGTCAGGCGCGGCTCGGCCTCGGTCGCATCGAATTTCTTTTCCAGGGCCATGCCAGTGCTCTCCGAGTTTCCGGTCTGGCGGTCGGGATATCGAAAGCCAGCGCGGAGGCCAAGGCCTGCACTGTCGGGTTCGGACCCTTGGGGCGGAGATATTGACGACGCCCGTCCGTGCAGGGATGCTTCCGCCGCAAGTGACATGGCCTTAGGAGGGCGGGATGCGGCCCAAGGACCGGGTTCGGCTGGTGCTCGAGACGCTGCTCACCGACGGGCGGCGGGACAGGGCGGTGATCGCCGCGCATTTCGACCCCTCCTACCGGCAATGGGTGGATGGCGAGACACTCGATTTTGAGGGGTTCGTGGCCCATATGGCGGCGCTCGACGCGGCCGTGGCGTCGGTCGCGATCAGCTTCACCTCGGTTGTGGAAGAGGACGATCAGGTCGCGACCCGCCATCTGATCGAGAGCAAGAGCCGGGACGGGCATGGGGCGCGGTTCGAGGTGATCGCGATCTTTCGCGTAGGTTCGGGCGGTATCCTGTCCTGCCATGAGCTGACGCGGCAGATCGAAGGACGCGGAGAAGACCGCGATCTGGGCGCCCGGATATCCTAGCGATCGGTGGTCGCGGGCAGGTCAGGGCCCAACGTTTTGGGAACCGCGGCTGTTCGGAACGCTAAACGCGCGCATGTTTGACGAGTGTTGTCAGCGCCAGGGCCCGGGGCTGTTCTGCCGCGCGAGGCGCTTGCGGTGGGCCTTGCCCAGCATCTCCTCGCCGTCCTTCTGTTGGATCCCGCGCATCTCCGCGCGGTTCCGGGCGCGCACCCGGGACGCGCCGGCGCTTTGCAGCGCCCGCCAGCCGGTCCCGCCTTTGCGGGCTGGTGTGTCCCGCGTCGAGCGCCGCAGCCATGCGACAAGCGAAGCGAGGACGGAGCCCGCGAGGACCAGCACCAGCAGTCCGGCCAGGAGCGAATAGATGTCCAGCGGCACGCGTTGCCTCCATCGTTTCAGGCGCGCCAGATGCCGGAATTGCCGGCACAAGCGCTTGTCCGCCCAGAGATATAGTCATTGGCGCATCGCTCCGGAGCGTCTGGTCGCCCCACATTTTCGCGAGGTCCGGTCCGCAACAATTCTGCACAATTCGTGACCCAACCGGCGCAAGCGTTCATGGAACGGGAACATGTCTCGCGATATGTGTTAAGATGTAGAGATTAAACAGGTCCGTATCGGCCATGACCCTTTTGCATCGTCTTTCGCGCGGGCTGGGGCTTTTCCCGGCCAAGGCGCCCGCTCCTGCGGGACCGCCCGTCCGTCCGCCCCAGGACCTTGTGGTGATCCTGGACGGCACGATGTCGACCCTGGCCCCCGGGGGCGAAACCAACGCCGGGCTGGTCTACAAACTGCTGCGCGACCGGCAGGCATCGGGACTGGCAGTGTTCTACGAGGCCGGGTTGCAGTGGGACAGCTGGCGCGATGGGCTCGACATGATGCGCGGCGTCGGGATCAACCGGCAGATCCAGCGCGCCTATCACTTCCTCGCCGCGCGCTACCGGCCGGGCGACCGGATCTGGCTTTTCGGCTATTCCCGCGGCGCCTTTGCCGTGCGCTCGCTCGCCGGCTTGATCGACCGTGTGGGACTGTTGCGGGCGTGTTTCGCTACCGAACGGCATGTGCAGCTCGCCTATCGCCATTACCAGTGCGATCCCCACGCCGGGCCGAGCCGCGCCTTTGCCCGTCGTTTCTGTTACCTGCATACCGAGATCGAGATGGTCGGCGTGTTCGACACGGTCAAGGCGCTGGGCGTCCGGCTGCCGCTGCTGTGGCGGCTGACGGAACGGTCGCATTCCTTTCACAGCCATCACCTGGGCACCAAGATCCGTCACGGCTATCACGCGCTGGCGCTGAACGAGACGCGGGCGGCCTACGCGCCGGAGCTGTGGGAAGCGACGGAGGACTGGCCCGGCCATGTCGAGCAGGTCTGGTTCCGCGGTTCCCATGGCGATATCGGCGGGCAGCTGTGCGGTTTCCCACCGGCGCGGCCGCTCTCCAACATTCCGCTCAGCTGGATGCTCGGCCGGGCCGAAGCCTGCGGCCTGGAGCTGCCCGAGGGCTGGCGCGCCCGCTTTCCCTGCGATGCCGATGCGCCAAGCTCGGGCAGCTGGCGGGGCTGGGCGCGTCTCTTTCTGCTGCGCGCCCGGCGCCGGCCCGGGGGTGATCCGTCGGAGCGGCTGCACCCCACGGCCCAGGGCACGCCGGCCGCAAAGCGGTTCGATCTGCCGGTGGCGGGTATCGAGGTGTGAGGCAGGACGGCTGAGGACCGGCCAGTGGCCGATGTCCCGACCATTCTTTGCAGTGTCACCCTCGCCTGGTTCTAAGCCCGCGCCTCGCTGTCGCGGATCAACCGGGCTGTCGCACAAGTGCCTTCGGCGCCTCGTTTCCCGGCTTGGGAAAATGCCTTTCCGACGCCCGCCGATCCGGGGCGCTCGTTCCAGACACCGTCCAATCATCTCTCGGCAGCACCTCATTGCACCATCACCGCTGCGGCAAGCGGCGAGGCGTCCCATCCGCAACCCATCGGCGCCGCGCCAGCGGCGCGCGGCCCAACGGGAGGAGCCCCGGCAGGGGCGAAGACGGGCGGGAGTGCCCCCTTGCGGACAGGTGGAACTGGTCATCGGGCCGCCGTTCGGCCTAGCTTGAGCCCAATCCAACGGGGAAGTTTACATGCGCGCGATGGTTTTTCCCGGGCCCGGACGCCCGTTGCAGCTCTGTGAGGTTCCGGATCCGGTTCCCGGTTCGGGCGAAGTGCTGATCGAGATCGAGGCGTGCGGTGTCTGCCGCACCGATCTGCATATCGTTGATGGCGAACTGACCGAGCCCATGCTGCCCCTGATCCCGGGACATGAGATCGTCGGCCGTATCCGCGGCTTCGGCCCCGGCGAACGCGATGACGCGCTGCGGATCGGGCAACGGGTGGGTGTGCCCTGGCTCGGCCATACCTGCGGCTGCTGCAGTTACTGCGCGGATGCGCGCGAGAATCTCTGCGATGCGCCGCTCTTCACGGGCTACACGCGCGATGGCGGCTATGCCGATCTCACGGTCGCCGACCGGTCCTATGTCTTTCCGCTGTCGGAACAGGCCGATCCGGTGGCGCTGGCGCCGCTGATGTGCGCGGGGCTCATCGGCTACCGGACCTATCGGTTGGCGGGGCCGGGCAGACGTTTCGGGCTCTACGGGTTCGGCGCGGCCGCCCATATTCTCGCCCAGATCCTGCTGTGGCAGGGCGCCGAGGTCTACGCCGTCACCCGCGACGGCGACGAGACGGCCCAGGCACTTGCGCGGGATCTCGGTGTGACCTGGGTCGGGGGCGCATCGGAGCCCCCGCCGGTGTCGCTGGATGCGGCGCTGATCTTCGCCCCCGTCGGTGCGCTGGTGCCGGCCGCGCTGAAGGTGGTGCGCAAGGGCGGCCGGGTGGTCTGCGGCGGTATCCATATGAGCGACATCCCGAGCTTTCCCTATGCCGATCTCTGGGAGGAGCGGCAAATCCTGTCGGTGGCCAACCTGACCCGCGCCGACGGGCTGGAGTTCCTGCCGCTGGCCGCACAAGCCGGGGTCCAGGTCCACACGACGCCTTATCCGCTGGAACGTGCCAATGCGGCGCTCGACGATCTGCGCGCCGGGCGGCTGGCCGGGGCGGCGGTGCTGCGCCCCTGACGGGGTTGCCCCCGCGCGACATCGGATCGCGCAACGCCCAGCTCGCACTGCGTCTTGCAGAGCGCGCCGTTTGCATGACGCGCAGGCTTTGATCATTTGGCGGGCATGTGGCGCGGCGGACCCCGGGGAGTGATATGCTTGTCTTTGCCACGGTGGGGGTTTCGTGGTTTGTTCAGGGCAACTTTCGGAGTGGGCCATGGGACGAGCCTCGATCATCTGTGCCGCCGCCGTGCTTGCGGCAACAGTTGCAGCCGCACCCGCGGCGCGCGCGGAGTCCAGCGGCGCGGAATCTGCGCTGGGCAGCGCCATCGTGGGGGGCATTATCAGCAATGCGATCAAACGTCAGAACGGCGCGCAGCAGGCCGACCCGCAGAAGACGCGGCCAGGCGCTACGGCTCGTCAGGCCGTGCGGCAGGACCAGACCGACCTGAATGCGCTCGGATTTGATACCGGGCGTCCCGACGGGGCGGCCGGACCCAGGACCCGGCGCGCCTATGCGGCGTTTCAAGCCTCGGTCGGTTTGCCGGAAACAGGGATCGTCACGGCGCAGGAGCGGATGATCTTGCGCGCCGCTGCCGCGCGGGTTGCGGCCGGAGACAGCCGCGATTTCGCCTTGGGGTACGCTGCAGCCAGCGCCGAGAGTCGGACCGTCCGGTCCAACCAAGCCTTCGGTGGGCAGCAGACAGCCGCGACAGGGTCGGGCAGGGACGCGCTGGTCGCCGGGTTGTTAGGCGGTGCTGTCCAGGTCCAGCGGTCGGGCGGCACGTCCGGAACCGCCGCGCCGCAGCCGGTAACCGTTACTGCGTCTGCCCCGGCACCACAGGTCGCCGTCGTTCCTTCTGCGCCCCAGGTCGCTGTTACGGCTCCAACGTCGCCGGTTGCCGTCGCGGCTCCGGCAGCACCCCAGGTCACGGTTGCGCCAGCGGCAGTGGCTGTCCCGCCGCCGCCGCCGGTGGCCGGCGCTGCGCCGCAGCTCGACGTTGTGGCGCCCGCGACCGGCCCTGCGATCCCGTCACGGCGGTTTTCGGGTCCGGGACAGTACCCGCCGACGGATTATCGCGGCTATGGCGTGCTGGCCTTCAAATCGCAGCAGACCAGCTATGACGCGCTGCGCCATCAGATCATCTGCGAAGCATACCTTGCGACGATGCTGCCCAGTCGCGTGATCGCGGCGCCCAAGGTCGATCAGTTCGTGACGATCTGGCCCGTGGAGTCCGTCGAGAATGCCGACAGGCTCAACGCGTCTGACGCGCCCCTGTCGCCGCTTTGCCGCGACGCGTTGGGCGCCTACGACCTGCCCACCGCGGCGGAGGCGATCCGCAAGGCGCGGATGGCCGGGTTCGAGGATGGTGGGGTCGGACCCTTCCTGCTGGGCTGGCTGCCCGGCGACGGGTTCGGGTCGTCCGACGCGCTGATCCTGTCGCTCGATCTGTCGCTGGTGGCGAGCTATGCACAGGCTCAGTCGCTCTTCACCGAATGGAAGCGCGATATCGAAAGCGATCCGGCACTCCTGGAGCGCGGCTTTTCACTGGAGCTGGTGCGCCGCAAGATCCGCCGTTGGGCCGACCGCCACGGGCCGGGTTTTCTCGCACTCTGGAAGGGCTGAGCCGCGGTGGATTGGCTTCCGACCATCGGTGTGGGTGGGCTCTTGGGCAGTGCCGCGGGGCTCGGCGTGGTGTCCTGGGTCCAGCCAGCAACGCTCGGCGGTCAGGTGATCCTGATCTTTGTCTGCGCGGCGATCGGCATTGCGATTTCGGGGCTTGTGGCCGCCCTGCGCTCCTTGGGCGGCGGGGACAAGTAGACGCGCCGCCCGGGCCGAAGTGTCAGGCGACCTCTTCGAGGCTGATGTCCGGATGCACGCCCAGCGCGGCGCAGATGTCGCGCGTCAGATGCGGCTTGTTGAGCGTGTAGAAATGCAGGTCTTCGACGCCTTCTTCGAGCAGCGTGGTGCACAGCTCGGTGCAGAGCGTCGTGGACAGCAGATCCTCGCGCCCGTCGCGCTTGGCCGTCGCGAAAGCCTCGTCGAGCCAGGACGGGATGGGCGTCCCGCAACGCTGGGCGAACTTTCGCACGCCGGTCCAGTTCTCGATCGGCAGAATGCCGGGGATGATCGGCGCGTCGATGCCCGCCTTGGCGCAGGCGTCGCGGAACCGAAAGAACGTGTCGGCCTCGAAAAAGAACTGGGTGATGGCGGAATGCGCCCCAGCCTCGAACTTGCGCTTGAGCCATTCAACATCGGCGAGCGGGTCCGTAGCTTCGGGGTGCGGATCGGGGTAGGCGCCCACGCGCAGGGTGAATTTGCCGGTCTCCGCCAAAGCTTCGATCAGCTCGCAGCTGTTGGCGAACCCATCGGGATGGGGGGTGAAATGATCCGCGCCGCCCGGCGGGTCGCCGCGCAGGGCGACAAGTTCCGTCACGCCGATGGCGGCATAGCTTTCGGCGATCTCCAAGGTCTCGGTGCGGCTCGCATCGACGCAGGTCAGGTGTGCGGCAACGTTCACGCCATAATTCTTGTGGATGGTCTCGACCGCTTCGTGGGTGAGTTTGCGCGTCGTACCGCCCGCACCATAGGTCACCGAGACGAAACCGGGCTTCAGCGGGGCGAGCGTGTTCACCGTTTCCCAGAGCCTGAAGGACGCGTCGAGCGTCTTTGGCGGGAAGAACTCGAACGAAATGCGCGGCGCGGACATGCAAAACCCCTTTTTTGCTGATCGAGGGGATCTCACACTTGCGATGCTGAAGCAATTTCATAATTCTCACAATCAACATGAGGCAGACTTGAGAAGGCCGAGATGCATCTGGAATTCCGCCACCTGCGCACCGTCAAGGCGATCCATGAGGCCGGCGGGCTCGCCCGGGCCGCGGACGTGCTGCACATCACGCAGTCGGCGCTGAGCCACCAGATCAAGGGGTTGGAGAACCAGGCCGGGGTCGAGCTGTTCATCCGCCGGTCCAAGCCGCTGAAACTGTCGCCAGCGGGGCTCAAGCTGCTCCGGCTCGCCGAAAAGGTGCTGCCCGAGGTCGCCGCGCTGGAAGAGGAGTTCCGCGGCGTGCGCGCGGGCAAATCCGGCCGGCTGCATATCGCGATCGAGTGCCATGCCTGTTTCGAGTGGCTTTTTCCGGTGCTGGAACAGTTCCGCAAGGCCTGGCCGGATGTGGATGTGGACATTCGCCCGGGGCTCAGTTTCGGCGCGCTGCCGGCGCTGCAGAAGGAGGAGGTCGATCTGGTCGTGTCCTCCGATCCCGAGGATATCGACGGGGTGACGTTTTCACCGCTCTTCGACTATGAGCCAGTGTTCGTGGCGTCCTCCGCCAACCCGCTGGCGGAAAAGCCTTTTGTCGTCGCCGAAGACTTCCGCGACCAGATGCTGATCACCTATCCGGTCGAGCGCTCGCGACTCGATGTGTTCAGCCAGATGCTGCTACCCGCAGGCGTGGAGCCGCGGGGCGTACGTCAGGTGGAGCTCACGGCGGTGATCCTGCTGCTGGTGGCGTCGAACCGCGGCGTTGCTGTGCTGCCCGACTGGGTGGTGCGCGAGGTGCGCTACAATTCCGACTATGTCACCCGGCCCCTGACGGCGGAGGGCGTCACCCGCAGGCTCTATGCCGCGGTGCGGACCGGCGATCTGGACAAGCCCTACATGGCCCATGTGATGCGTCTGGCGCGGACCGAACCGCTGAAGCTGCAACGCGTAGAGTGAGCTTTGCGGGAGCGGCCCATACGTGGGGACCGCTTACCCATGAGCGTCCGGGGGGAGTGCGGGCCGCGCAATGCCGAGCTGACGGGATCCGGCGCTAGCGGCGGGAACCGTGCCCGTAAAAGGCTGGAGCGCTCTGGTGCCCGGCGACCGGGCGCCCCCGCTAGTAGACCTACCCGGCCAGCACGCCCGCCTGTGCCCGCCTTGCGCGGACTGCGCTGCTCATGGGGGAGGCGTGGGTGACGATCAGCCGCCAGACGATCGCCATGCCGTCGGTCACCGGCGGGCTGTCATGGTAGCTCGGTCGCCCGACGAGCGGCACTGGGGCGCCTCCATAGGTCGTCTGCAGCCTGTACTGCCAACTAGCGATCAGGCAGCGCCCGGAGGGGCAATAGGTCTGGCTGGCGGCAAGGTTCTCGGTGATGTCGCAGGCCGACAGGTAAAACGGCTCCTGGCTGCCGGTCGGTCCGAACCGGACGCTGTCGAGCATCCGCGCCGAGGGCAGATCGGTGAGCGTCAGGTCGTAGCCCTTGGAGGGCAGGGCGCGGACGAGCGCGGCCATGGCCGTGCCCACAGTGGGATGCCCGGACGGGCCGTCTGCCACATCCGTCAGTTCGGGCAACGCGATACTCGGCTTGTAGCGCGCCGGAGGCGAGATCACCGGGTTGGGGTGGCAATTGACGCGCAGATAGGTCCCCAGAATGCGGACCGACAGGTTATGCAGGCTTCGCGGCATCGGGGCTCCGGGGGCAAAAGCGACAAAGAATGGAGTTGGTGCGGATTGTCCAAAGAGTGTACGGCCCCCTCTGGCCGGTCTGTGTCTTAGGACACAAAGCGGTGGCCCGCGGCGGCGCATCGGCGGAATGGCGCCGTGGCCGCGACGTGGCGATCGGGGTCGGCGGGCTTGGCAAGGCGGCGGCGCTTGCCTATAGCCGCCGCGACCCCATCAGGAGCGACAGGCATGCAGGGCAGCGCCAATCTCAACATCATGATGAAGGCGGCGCGCAAGGCCGCTCGCTCGCTGGCCAAGGATTTCCGTGAGGTCGAGAACCTCCAGGTCACCGCCAAGGGGCCCGGCGATTTCGTCAGCCGTGCCGACATTGCGGCGGAGGCGATCCTGAAGGAGGAGCTGCTGGGCGCGCGGCCGAACTATGGCTGGCTGGCCGAAGAGGCTGACGAGATCGAAGGCACCGACCCGACCCGGCGCTGGATCGTCGACCCGCTCGACGGCACGACCAATTACCTGCACGGCATGCCGCACTGGGCGATTTCCATCGCATTGGAGCATAAGGGCGAGGTCGTCGCCGGGGTCGTGTTCGACGCCGCCAAGGACGAGATGTTCTATGCCGAGAAGGGGCAGGGCGCCTGGCTGAACGGGAGTCAGCGGCTGCGTGTCTCCGGGCGGGCAAAGATGAGCGACGCGGTCTATGCCACCGGTCTGCCCTTTGGCCCGCGCCCCTATCTGCCAGCGGCACTGCAGGATCTGGCCCGGCTGCTGCCGCAATGCTCCGGGGTGCGCCGCTGGGGCGTGGCCTCGCTCGACCTCGCCTATGTCGCTGCGGGTCGCTACGAAGGTTACTGGGAGCGCGGGGTGAAGGTCTGGGACATCGCCGCCGGTCTGATTCTGGTGCGCGAAGCCGGCGGGTTCGTCGAGCCGGTGCTGCAGGGCGCCTCGATCTTCGAGAGCGGCGGCATTATCGCGGGCAACAATGTGCTGTTCGACGCCTTCCGTGAGACCATCCGGGAGCGGTCGGCCGCCTGACGCGACTCCGACACCGGATGCCGTGCGAGGGTCAGCGCCGCCGGACCCGTGGTACGCGGGTGGTTTTCGCGCTCCGCTCCGTGCGTGCTCGCGAGATCACCGGGATCGTGGTGCGCTTGTAGTGGGTTTCCGGATGGGCCGGGTGGCCGTGGGTACGTGACCAGAAGGCAGGTCCGCCGCGGGCCAGCCAGACCGGCAGGATCAGCGCCAACCCGACCATGAAACCGCCGGCATGGGCCCAGAAGGCCACTCCACCGCCTTCGCTCGAGGTGCTGACGCCCGAGAAGATCTGGAGCGCGAACCACGCCCCCAGCACGATCCAGGCCGAAATCGGCCGGATGAAGATCAGCACCACTATGATGAAGAGCACATCGACCCGCGCCTTGGGAAAGAGCAGCATGTAACCCCCCATCACGCCTGCGATCGCGCCCGAGGCGCCGACCAGCGGCACAAGGCTGTCGGGCGCGGTGATGACCTGGGCCAGCGCCGCGGCAATGCCGCAGAGCAGGTAGAACCCCAAAAATGTGACATGGCCCAAGATGTCTTCGAGATTGTCGCCGAAGACGAACAGAAACAGCATGTTACCCAGCAGATGCATCCAGCCGCCATGGAGGAACATCGACGTGACGAGCCCGTGCAGAAGCTCGCCCTGGGTGATCGCCGCCGGAATTGCGGCCCAGCTGTAGAAAAACCCTTGAAGGGCGCGCGGATCCGAGAAGAGCGGCTGGTAGCCGAGGAAAATCACCACGTTCAGGGCGATCAGCGCATAGGTGACCACGGGCAGGCGGCTGGACGGGTTGTGATCGCGAAAGGGAAACATGCCCTCCACCTGCGGTTCCGCAGCGGACCGGTCAAGGGTTGGGAAAGGGGGCTCGTCAAAAAAGCGTTGTATTGTAACAGTTTCTTGACGGGCGCCATGAAACTGTTTCGATATGGCCATGCGTTTGTTGATTTTGCCGATCTGTCTGACCTGTCTCATGGCATTGCCGGGATGGGCCGACACCTGCCCACCGCCGCTGGAATATGCCGATCGCAAGGCGGCGCTGCTGGAGACGTTGCAATCCACGCGTGACGCCAATGCCGGGCGCTTTCTGACCCGAGAACTGCTGTCGCTGCTGGCGACTGCGCCCAATCGCAAGGCCCAGGCCACGCTCGACGAGGGCATCTTTCTGCGGCGTGCGGGGGATCTCGACGGGGCTGGCGACGTGCTCGACCGACTTGTGGCCTATTGCCCGGAGTTCGCCTAAGGCTACCACCAGCGCGCCTTGGTGCGGCTCTTGCAGGGAGATTACGATGCCGCGCTGATCGATCTGGATGCCGCGCTTGCCCGGGCGCCGGAGCATACCGGGGCAATGGCGGGCAAGGCCGTCACCTTGCGGGAACTTGGCCAGATCGACGAGAGTCACAGCGTTCTGCGCGGCGCGCTGGCACTTAACCCCTGGATGCCGGAGCGACACATGCTTGACGCGCCGCCGCCGGGTACCTTGGTCTGACGGGCGGACCGGACGTTAGGCTCTGCGCGGCTGTCAGTCCCGACCGAGCACGGGGCTCGCGGACAGACGCGCAGCGGCGGGAAGGGACGCCGATCTGTCGGCCATCCAATCGGTGCGCGCGAGCCAGAAGGCCTTTCGGGCTCGGAGTTTCCCGGCAGTGACGGGCATCGGGCCGCTCTCCGCTGGGATGCATGCTGCACAATCAGGACTGTCACAGAGGCAACAGGATCGAGCCGATGTTCGGCCGCCTGCAGGTCTGGCGGTGCATTGCCACGCACGATCACAGATGTCCGCAAGTCTTTCTGTCCATCATCGCGTGCGCATCGGCGGATGTGTTCTGCCTCGAAATCAATGACGTTGAAGCCGAAATGATGGCTCCCAACGGGGGTTTTTTCCCGTAGAGACGGCTGTCTGATAAGAGAGATGGCTTGCCCGCGTGGCGAGGCGGCGGACACTCGGGACTTTTGTTCGTTGGGGTTGCACGGTAAAGCGTAGAGAGAACAATGCGTTGCGCAGAGGGGATGATCTTTCGGCAGTAAACAGGTCCGGTAGAAACAATAGCGACGACGCCGAGATGCGGGCGTGATGGAATGGTAGACATATCAGACTTAAAATCTGAAGGGCGTATGCCCGTGTGGGTTCGACTCCCACCGCCCGCACCATTTAGTATTCTAGTGTATTCGGCTCGATTACCCGAAATTCATCAGCCACTTGCGGCGTTCGACGTCCGTTTTTGAGATCGTGGGCTATGAGGGCTTTGAAGGCCAGTCCGAGGACCACTTTCTTCGTGGCTTTGGGGAAAATTACATCTATTTTTCAGGTTTTTACTGGAGGTCTTGCGACGCGTTCGAAGGCTTCTTCGAAGCTCCGTTTGGGTGTACTGGATTTGCCCAGCCTGTCGGCAGTAGCAGTTTTTCGGTTCCAACATTCTCAATGCGCCATTCGAGCGCTTTGGTCACTGTCGCGCTCTCGGATTCGGCAAGCTTGTCGAGCAATCCCTCGATTCGTTCATCCGCGTCCTTGATCTGTTTGGCAATGCAATCCGGCTGATCGGTTTACTGGTCTACGCGCATGGCTCAAGCCTCCTTGAGCATTGATGTGACGATTTCCACGAGGTTGCGGCTGAGCCGCGTGGTTTGAAGGACGGCCACCAAGGAAGCTTAGATGTCGTCGCGTCGGATCGGCTTACGGTACATGAAGCAGTCGCGGGATTGGCACCAACAATACGGATGCTTGGCACCAGTGGGGCTGTTCGACCAGCAGGAAGACATCGGCTTGTCGCAGCGAGCGCGACTGACAAGGCCACTTGAGGGGAAGTACTGATTGATATCATTGCGGACAGAGACAATGGCTTTCGCCGCCTTGCGCACTTTGGTTTTCTCGTAGATCTCCAGCGAGATGATCGGCTCATGATGTCCCCTTGCGGCGGGAGATGCCCCACGGCTCATGTTCGACACATTCAGCACAGAGGACCCAGCTCGCAATATCGCTGATGTGAAGTTCCAGTGATTTCACTACGGTTTTGCCCCGAAGAAGGACGGTTTTCCTGCCGAGAAGGCGAACCCCGCACCCTGCGGAGTTTGGAGGAGCAGATGGTCACGCCGGTGCGAGCCGGGCGCAGTGTTGAAAGCCTGGCGCTGGAATACGAGCTCTGCGCGCCGCCGATGCACGAATGGGTCGGGCAGTCGGCTACCGATTATGGTGACAATCCGCGCGACCCGACGACCAAAGAACGCGACGAGCTGCGACAGCGTCGCCGGGAGGTGAAGCAGCTGCGGCAGGCGCGGGACATCTTGTCGAAGGGTCTTTCAGTGAAGGCGCCATCGGTCCAAGCCCAATGGGCGACGGCGTTCCAACGGCACATTCATTTCCGGGCGGGCATTCTCCCTCTCGAGATCGCGAAACTCCGAGAGCTTTGCTCCGCCCCCCCTTCTCTCGGCCATCCTGATGGTCCAGACTGAAGCGGAAGGGCATGATCGCGCACGCCAAGATCAAAACCGGCGCGATCGATGCGGCCGTGCTGGCCAAACTCTATGCTACGGGTTTTCCGCCAAAGGTCTGGATTCCCGATGCGCTGACTCTTTTGCTGCGGCGGCAGGCGGCGCGCAGAATTCAGCGCGTCCGGCAGCGCGTTCGCCTGGATCGCTCAAGACCGTCTACCAGCGGATCGCGGCATGCCCGGGCGAGCATATTGCGGCGGTCGCGACCGCACGAAAACTGGCGATGATCCTCTGGCACATGCTCACTAAGCAGACCGACCGCATCTGGGTTCGGCCAGCCCTCCTTGCGCAAGCTGAGGACGACAAACCTGTGAGCCGGCGTGCCGGCCGAGCACTCAAAACAGGGCATCGCATACGACTACAACATCCCCGAAAGGAGAGCTGCCGAGCGTTAGCGAGCGGAGGACACAGAACACCACGACACACGCTTCTCCTCGCGAGGGCGAAGCACGCCGGGAAAGCACCCACAAATCGCATGAAGGCCTTTGCAACGACATCTGTGCCTCCAGGTTTTCCGTGCCGCGAGACGTCGCGTTCGACCCGGTTCGGATAGGCCCACGGGTCGAGCCGCCGACCGCTGTGACAGTCTCGGCGCAAACGCGGCCTGCTCGTCCATGACTCGTTCCTTCGGCATCTCGGCACGCCCCTCCGTTCGGAAATGTGCTCGAAACATCCTTCCCGGTCCTGATCAGTGTCGCGGGGCAAGGCCCGAGCAATTTGATAACGAACCGATACCAATTTCAGGGACTGATGATTGCCAAAGTAATTTCGATTCGCTATCTAATTGGCATGACCGACAAACCCGAAACACCGGATCGCATCGCGGAATTGCTCGTCCATGTCGGACGCGCGGCGCGGAGCGAGGATGCGCGTTCCGAGCTGACGGCGGCGCAATGGACCTGCCTGCGCTTCTTCGCTCGCGCCAATGGCAGCACGCGCACCCCGTCGCGCTTTGCCACGTTCCAGGCGACAACACGAGGCACCGCATCGCAGATCATCAAGTCTCTGGAGCGCAAGGGTTTGGTCGCGCGGACCCGGTCGGAACGTGACCGGCGCAGCGTGTGCTTCGACCTGACCGAACAAGGGCACAGGATGCTCGCGCAGGATCCGCTTCGCGACATGATCGGCGTGATCGACGGTCTCGCGCCGGGAGAACGTGAGCGCTTTCTCGAGACACTGGCAAGACTGGCTTTTGGGCTGGCCATGCGGCGAGACGTGCCCGCCTTCGGCACCTGCCAGGACTGCACTCATTTCGGAACGTCCGGCGGCTCGGCCTATTGCGCCTGCATGGTGGCGGAACTGGCTGCGGAGGAAACAACGAAGCTTTGCGCGAGCTATCGCGGGCCGAGCTTTGGTGAACGCAAGGATGGAGACCGCAATGACACAGCCTGAACAGACCGCGGCCCCCCGCATGATCGCAATCAGCAGTGGCAAGGGCGGCGTGGGCAAATCCACGGTCACCGCCAATATCGCCGTGGCCATGGCAGATGCGGGATTGTCTGTCGGCGTCGTGGATGCGGACATCTATGGCCCGTCCATTCCCCGGATGCTGGGCATCGCGACAGAAAAACCCACTATGACACACGATCAGAAGTTCATACCGGCCATGGCGTATGGCGTGAAGGTCATCTCCATGGCGATGCTGACTGACGACGACAAACCCGCGATCCTGCGCGGCCCCATGGTGACGAAATACCTGCAGATGTTCGTGCGCCATGTCGACTGGGGCCCGCTCGACGTTCTCCTGCTGGACCTGCCGCCCGGGACCGGCGACATCCAACTGACGCTGGCGCAGGCTTTTCCGCTATCCGGCGCGGTCGTGGTCAGCACGCCGCAGGATGTGAGCCTGAAGATCGCGCGCCGCGGGCTGAGGATGATGGAGCAGGTCAACGTGCCGATCCTCGGGGTGATCGAAAACATGAGCGGGTTCACCTGCCCGTCCTGCGGAGACGTAACGCACATCTTTCACCAGGGCGGTGGCGAGGCCATCGCGCAGGAACTGTGCGTAGCCTTTCTCGGCAAGGTCCCACTGGACCCGAATGTGGTCGATTGCGGCGATGACGGTCAGCCCCTGACCCGCGCCGCGCCCGACAGCCCGGCCGCGTTCGCCTACAGGTACATCGCGACCGCTTTGGCGCAGACGGGGCGTGATGCTGCCGGAATCGCAACGCCTTTTGTCTGGTCGCTCGCGAACGGTTCCGGCAAACCGATCCCGGCGCGGAACGCGACGGGCGGCCCGGCGGACAGCCTCGCGGCGCTCGATCGTGACGATGGCGGGCTGATCCTGCGCTGGGCCGACGGCACCGAACAGCGCCACACCGACCGCGATCTGCGTCTCGCTTGCCAATGCGCCCAATGCCGTGACGAGGTCACAAGCGCGCGGCTGCTCGACCCCGAGAGCGTGCCGCTCGACCTGAGCATCACGCGCATCTGGAGCATCGGGAACTACGCCCTCGGCATCGCCTTCAGCGACGGGCACGATACCGGCATCTACACCTTCAAGGCGCTTCGCGCGATGACGGGCGTGGAGCTTGAGGATGTCTGATGCAACCACCCGCCGCCGTATCCAGGCGCAGGCCTCGGCCAATGACGATAGCGTCATGGGCTTCGTGCTCGACGCCGACGTCCAGTCCGGCCGCTCGGTCCGCTTTGACGGGCCCGAAGATGCACCGTTGGCGCGCGCGCTCTTCGGCGTTCCTGGCGTCTGCCGGGTGGAGGTGAGCGGCGCGACGATCTGGGTAAAAAAGGACGCCAGCGCGCATTGGACGGCGCTCAAACCTGCCCTTGCTGCAGCGATCCGGAATGCTCTCGACGACACCGACACGCCGCTTGGACGCGATGAAAGCGCGGCGGACGCCGAGCCTGACGCGGTCCTTCTCGGGGCGGTCGAGGAGCTGCTGGACCGGCAGGTCAATCCCTCCGTTGCCGCCCATGGCGGGCATATCGCGGCGGATCGCGTCGAAGGCAGCACAGTCTATCTGCGCATGTCTGGCGGCTGTCAGGGCTGCGCTGCCTCCTCCGCAACTCTGCGACAGGGGGTGGAGCGCATGCTGCGCGCCGCGCTGCCGCAAATCGAGGAGATCGTGGACGTCACAGACCATTCGGCGGGGAGCAACCCTTTCTATGCGCACAAGGACGGGCCGTCGCCGATCCTACATCGACCGATTCCAAAGGATGTGATCGGGTGGGAGAACGACCAGATCACGGTGGATCCGAAGTTTCTGGCACCGCGTTTGGGTCTAACGCCGGAAACGCTGCGCGAAGGGCTGCGCAATGGCGATGTCGTCGGCGTGACCGAAACCGGTGAAGGCGCGGACAGCGGCAAGACCCGGATCGTTCTGCGCAGCACCCACCGGGCATGGGCGGCCGAGATCGACGCCGCCGGCCTCGCCCGCGAAATCCCGCCTCCTCGTCTGATCAAGGCTGCTGCAGGCACGGAGCAAGTCCTCGCGAACCGCGTGCGCGCCCATCTGGAAGGACTCACCGATGACCAGGAGCCGATAACCTACGGCGCATTGGCGCGCGGCCTCGGTCTGCTATTGCCGGGCTCGGTTGGGAAAGTGACCAGGGCTCTGGAAACAACGATGCGGGAAGACGCGGCCGCCGGGCGTCCCTTCATCGCCGCCCGCGCTGTCAGCCGTGGACGCGACAAGCTGCCCGGCAAGGGATTCTTCGACCTCGCCCGTGCCCTCTCGCGCGGTCCGCGGGAAGGCGAGGGTGAGCCGGAGTTTCACGCCGGAGAACTCCGTCACCTGAACGAGACACTGGCCAGACAAACAGACGCTCGCACCCACTCTGAGAGCCCGGGCATCTGACCGCTACGGAAGACGTCAGTGACCCCGATGGTCAATGGGGCCATGGCGTCGTTCCTCGCATCCCGGCTTCAAGCCCACGTCCAACAGATTGGCGGCGAAACAGCCCTATTGCAGAGCAGAAGTTCCCTCGAGTTCGACGGCGGTCACGGCAGCGAGGGCCACCCTGGTCTGCAACCAGAACCCGGTCGTCTCCGAACCGTGGACGCGATCGATCACGGGACACTTGCTCTTCCGTCATAGACAGACGGCTTTGGAGCTCGAAACCGTCATGCGGCGACGCAGCAGACGAAGCAACAATGGAGGGGGGGCGCGCACCGTCGTTCGGCCTTATGGAGACGTCCAGTGCTCCCCACCGACGCGGCAGTGCAACCCGTTGAACCGGACGTTTGCTGTTCGATCGGTCTCAGTTTCACTTGGATGCACACAACGCCGGACAGAATCGCCGTTTGTCGAACGACCGCTCTCGGAAGACGTCCTGCAATCGGGCGACGGACGTCAGTATCTCGCCCGTATGACTGTTTAGGCAGTCTTCAGAAGTACCCCTGAAGCCCATCGTCACCTCGTCAGCACTGGTTGTCCCTTCAGCGACAAGCCTTTCCGCTGAAACCTTCTCAGCCGATGTCTGGGTCGACAACCGGTTCGAGATGCGGATCAACGGGATACAGGCTGCCGAAGACAGCGTGCCCATCACGACGGAGCGGTCGTTCAACGCAGAAAGTGTCTCGTTCGAAGCCGAACGTCCATTCGTGATCGGCCTCGTAGCCAAGGACTCCAAGGAAAATGACTCCGGGCCGAAATACATCGGCACGCGGCGGCAGCAGATGGGGTACGGGGGCGTTTTTGTACAGATCGGGGGATGGGGCGGGCGAGACCGTCGCCGTCAGCACTGCCGACTGGCAGCGCCTGGTCATCCACACGGCACCGGTGGACAAGTCCTGCCAAGGGGAGCCCAACCCCGAGGCGGGCGAAAGGATCTGCGCCGTTGACGCGATGGACGAACCAGAGGGCTGGGACAAGGCCGGTTTCGAGACCTCGGACTGGCCGCAGGCCGTCGTGTTTTCCGAGCGCGAGGTCAGACTCAAGGACGGCGAAGACCGGACCGAGCGGGTGGAAGATTCCCGCGTGATCTGGAGGGCCGACCTGAAACAGAGCAACATCCTCCTCTGCCGCGTCACCGTCGAATGAGCCCGGTGACCGGCGCTGAAACCAGTCCTCGTTTCGCAGATTGCCGATCACCGCCATGGCTGTGATCCTCGCGCCCTCTGGCGCCTCTGCCCATGAAGGCCATTGCACAGCCGTTGCGGCCTTCGTGGCCGGTGCAGGTCTTGATGATCGTTTTACCGTCACCAGCACTGACGCCCATGCGATCATCGAATCCCTTACCGATCCTGACCACGAGAAGATGACGGGCATTGTCGGAACGAATGAACAGGTTCCCGCCCCGGCCGGCTACGGCGCGCCGATCCGGTTTTCTCCGGTGCTTGGCACCACTCCACTAACCCGCGACGCGACCTCAGGGGGCGCCATCAATGTCGTGCCGGTCTCCGGCTATACGTGCGGTGGCGAGATGACCCACGCCGATCTGGCGCATCATCAGCCGCAGGAACTCGATGTCTGAGGCCGTCCCGCCGGGCGCGGAGGTGACGATCACTATCGCGCAACATCAACTTGCATGATCGAGCAGATGGAAAACGCCGGAGACGATGCAATCATCGGGTCGGCCTTCGACGGATTTCCGAGTTTTTGCGACGACAATCCCGACGGGACGGTGATCGCCGAAGGCAATCTGGGGATCGGCACCGGCCAGCCCGACGATGCATTCTGCTATCGCTGCCCCACCACGCCCGAGGCGTCTTAAGTCGTTTTTTGTCCAATTGGTATGGTGACCGATTTTGACTGGCGCTCCCTCGTGCGTTCGCTACCCGCGGCACTCTGGTTCGGCGGGCAGCCCCAGGTTGTCGTGGCGGTCACCGGCACCAACGGCAAGACGTCCGTGGCGACCTTTGCGCGCCAGATCTGGACCCAGCTGGGTCTGACCGCGGCAAATCTGGGCACCACGGGCATCGAGGGGGCCTATGCGGCGCCCCTGGGCCATACCACGCCCGAGCCGGTGACGCTGCATCGCCATCTTGCGGCCATGGCCAAGGCTGGCGTCACCCACCTGGCGATGGAAGCCTCGTCGTTCGATGCCTCACTTTCGCAGGGCATCCTGGGGCATGGTCTTGTCGAGGCTCAGATCGGCAACAAGGCGCTTCAACCTGCTCCGCATGGGCCCCGGACCGATGGCGGAATGACCATCAAGTTGTACGCCGTCGGCGACGGTCATGTTCGGTCGATCGGCTTCTTTGCCATCGCCGGACAGGTCAGTGACGACACAGAGCAAGGGCCTTGCTCCGCGACCTGGCGGATGTCGAATGGCGGCCCGGGGATAGAGGCTGTGACACCGAGTTGTTTCGAGGCGCGTTACGCCACGATTGGATTTGCGCCTGAATCCCTGATCGTAAGGAGCGCAAGACGCCCCAGAGATACGACGAGCGCCGCTACAAACGTCGCAATCGCACCCGGATCGTGCTCGGGAGGCTCAAGGGCTTTCGGCCTGTCGCAACGCGGTACGACAGAGCTCCGAAAGCCTTCCCATCTGCCATCGCCGCGACCGTCATCTACTGGCTATGAAGCCTGAGCCGAGGGATCCGGCGCGGAGTGTCCAAAATCGGGTGCCATTGCCGTGATACGCGACGCCTTCGGTTTCGCGTATGTTGCTGTTTCGGCGGGCGCTTGACCAAACCCGGTTATGTCGCGATTCCGGCCGCCCAAAGAGAGTTGCCATTTGTCGCCTTCTGACAAATTCGCAGGGCAGGCTGGACAGATCGTCGGGTACGATCTGGTCCAAGGACCAGATCGTGTAGGATCTCCGCGTGGCGCTGGAGCAGAACCGACCGCTCAGCCTGGCGCCGGCCAGACGAATTCGGGGCGCAGGCTGTCATAGACAGGACGGCCGTCCGACGGTTTGGGATAGCCTTTCGACGTGTCGTAGAAGGCGTGGTAGGTGGCCTTCGGGAAGGCCGCATCATCATAACCCATGACGTTGGGCACCGCGACGCGGATGCGGTGTTCCTTGTCATCGAGCATCAGTGCGGCGCCGCAATCGGTACAGGTGCAAAGCTCCAGCGGACCGTCTGGATTGTCCTTGTTGAACGGCTGCCGGTTCATTTTTTCGGGATGGTCCGCCGTCAGGTCGCGATAGTTGAAAAAGGCGACATGTGTCGTCTGCTGCCCGGTGACAGCCTTGCAGACATTGCAATGACAGACGTGGTTGTCGATCGGCTCGGCCGTGGCCTCGACGTGAACATGGTCACACCCACCCGTATATGGATTGGACATAGTTTCTCCCCCCAGAGTTGTGCGCGTTTCATTGAAACGCAGTCCAATTTGACGCCAAATGGGGGTAAAAAGCGATAGAGACTTTTGTGGCGACAGCCGGCGCGGGCCTTTCCGGTCCAATCAAATCAGCGCTCTGCGCTGCAGCATCAATTGCGATGCAGCGGGGTTGGTTCCGGATCGACGCGGATCGCCGGGCCCACTGCAGGGCCGTGCTTTTGGGAGAGGCGCGCAGCGTACGCATGCGGTTCCGGCGCGGGCCAGATGGTCGTGGTTTGCCGTGGTCCGGGCCGCTCTCAAACGCCGCAGGAAGCAACGGCCAACCGAGTACCTTTAGACCTCAGGCCCCGTCGATCTCCACCAGCAGGTCCTTTGCGTCGATCTGGGAGGTCGGCTGGACATGGACGGCTTTGACCATGCCGGCATGGTCGGCATAGAGGCCGGTTTCCATCTTCATCGCCTCGATCACCAGCAGCAGATCGTCCTCGGGCACTTTCTGGCCTGGGGTGAAGACATCAGCGGAGACCACCCCCGGCAAAGGCGCGAGCACACCAAACGCCGATCAGCCGGCTCTTGTCGAGTATAGGGTTCGCATGAGGGAGCGCCGTCTGCGGATCATGCGCGTGCGCCAACCGCGCAGGCGGGCCCTTGCCCGAGTTCGTTTCACGCTCCGAAGGTGCATCGCCGGGTGCCGCGGGACTGGTGCCGTGGGTTTGAAGTCGGCAAAGGTTCCCACTAGGCTCGCGGCATGGACCGCCGAACCTTTCAACAAAAGCTCGCGGACGCCTACTATGGCGAGCTGTATGGTATCGCGTTCTATGAGTATCTGGAGAAGACGGCGACGTCCGAAGCTGAACGGGAAGTCTGGACGGTACTAGGACAGGTTGAGGACGAGCTTGCAAGGACGATCTCCGCGCTGCTGGACAGCGCTTACATCGCGGACATTGCCGCCAAGACTTCCGGCGGAGAAAGGGGCAAACGGGCGGCTCAAGAGTTTCGGGCGACGACCCTTCGGACGGCGTCAGCAAGTTTCGTCAGTACAATTGACGACTGCATTCGGGAGTATTGCCAACTCAAGGAGTTCGGCTACGACGCCGCGGACCTAGTCGTTAAGCAGCTAGTCGAACATGAAGTCCTGCAAAAAGGTATCTTTGAAGCTTTCGCGGCTGGCGATGCGCCCGATCTGGTTCCTACTATGCGTTTTCTGGCAGAGATTCAGTCTGCGCAGTGAGCGTTGTGCGCGCATTGCGTCGGCGGCACTTGTAGTGGCACACGGCAATATCGTCCTGATCCGTCGAATAATAAGTCGAATGGCCTTCCAAGAGGTGTCCGTCTTCTTTGACGATCAAAGTGATGTTTCCCCGATCCCTGAGTTTGGGACTGTTGGCGACATAGGACAGACTGGCTATTAGATTGTAGAAATTTCCTTGAATGATGTACGTTTCGCCATCGTCGCGGCCTCCGGTCGACACGAGCGTCCCTGTCAGGCTGTGGGCATTCTGCTTTATCAATAGCGTTCGGGTGCGCATATCCCCTGTCCCGAAGTCTGCCTCAACAAACCATTCTCCATCGATCATCATGTCCTGATAGAGAAGCGTCGTAATCTGGGGCAGGACTATCTTCGTCCAGATCTCGACGAAGACAAAGATAATAAGGGACGCAATCAGGCCCCCTATGATCCCTGTACCGATCGTGAAGCCTAGATTGTCCATTTGATTTCTCTTTTGGCAGTGGCGAGGGATCGGAAACGCCGCCTATCACACTCGGACAAATGGGCGACCGAATAACAGTGCGCTGAGGTCAAGCTGTGCCTCGATTAACAGCGGGTTGGATCAGTGAGCCGCGTGGCTGTAACGGCTTGCATCCTTTGAGAGTCCAGAAGACGCGCCTCAATCGCCAACGGCTGTTTCTGGTGCGTCTTCTCGGGCTTTGAGCATGGGCGACAACGCCTCATCCCGCATCCAGTTCCACCAGCAGGTCCTTTGCGTCGATCTGGGAGGTCGGCTGGACGTGGACGGCTTTGACCGTGCCGGCATGGTCGGCATAGAGGCCAGTTTCCATCTTCATCGCCTCGATCACCAGCAGCAGATCGCCCTCGGCGACCTTCTGGCCCGGTTTGACGGCGACGTTGGAGACCACGCCGGGCATCGGTGCGCCGACGTGGGAGGCGTCGCCGGGATTGGCCTTGGGGCGCGCGGTGACCTTGGCCTTGACCGAGCGGTTAGGCACGCGGATGACGCGGGGCTGGCCGTTGAGCTCAAAGAACACCCGCACATCGCCGTCGTCCTGGGTCTCGCCCACGGCCTGCAGGCGCAGCTCCAGTGTCTTGCCGGGGTCGATCTCGACCGAGATCTCCTCGCCCGGCTCCATCCCGTAGAAGAAGTTTCGCGTCGGCAGGGTGCGCACGGGCCCGTAGGTCTTATGGCGTTCGGTATAGTCGGCGAAGACCTTGGGATACATCAGCGCGCCGTTCAGGTCCTCGTCATCGACGGGCACCTCGAGCTCGGCCTCCAGCGTCGCGCGGTGGGCCTCCAGATCGACATCGGCGAGTTCGGCGCCGGGACGTGTAGTGAGCGGCTTTTCGCCCTTGAGGATCTTCTTCTGGATCGCCTTTGGGAAGCCGCCCGGAGGCTGGCCCAGATGGCCGCGCATCATTTCGACCACGCTTTCGGGGAAGGCGACGTCGGTCTTGGGATCCTCGACATCGGCGCGGGTGAGCCCCTGGCTGACCATCATCAGGGCCATGTCGCCGACCACTTTGGATGAGGGCGTGACCTTCACGATATCGCCGAACATCTGGTTTACATCGGCATAGGTGTGGGCGACGTCCTCCCACCGGTCCTCCAGCCCGAGGCTGCGCGCCTGGGCCTTGAGGTTGGTGAACTGGCCGCCGGGCATCTCGTGCAGATAGACCTCGGACGCGGGCGCCTGGAGCCCGGCCTCGAAGGCGGCATACTGGGCGCGCACGTCCTCCCAGTAGGCCGAGGCGGCGCGGACGGATTTGATGTCGAGTCCGGTGTCGCGCTCCGTGTTGCGCAGCGCCTCGACGATGGAACCCAAGCAGGGCTGGGACGTGGCGCCGGAAAACGCGTCCATCGCCGCATCCACCGCATCGGCGCCGGCGTTGCAGGCCGCGAGCACCGTCGCGCCCGAGATGCCGGACGTGTCATGGGTGTGGAAATGGACCGGCAGGCCGACCTCTTCCTTCAGCGCCTTGACGAGGACGGTGGCGGAGGCGGGTTTCAGGAGCCCGGCCATGTCCTTGAGGCCGAGGATGTGGGAGCCCGCATCGCGCAGCTCCTTGCCCATGGCGACATAGTATTTCAGATCGTACTTGGAGCGGGCGGGGTCGAGGATGTCGCCCGTGTAGCAAATGGCGCCTTCGAGGATCTTGCCGGTCTCCAGCACCGCGTCCATGCCGACGCGCATGTTCTCGACCCAGTTCAGCGCATCGAAGACGCGAAAGACATCGACGCCGGTCTCGGCCGACTGTTTGACAAAAGCCCGGACCACATTGTCGGGATAGGTGGTGTAGCCCACGCCGTTGGCGCCGCGAAAGAGCATTTGGATCAGGAGGTTGGGCATCGCCGCGCGCAGGTCGCGCAGCCGCTGCCAGGGGCATTCCTGCAGGAACCGGTAGGCGACGTCGAAGGTGGCACCGCCCCAGCATTCGACGCTGAAGAGCTGCGGCAGGTGGGCGGAGTAGAAGGGCGCCACCCGGATCATGTCGATGGAGCGCATGCGCGTGGCGAGCAGCGATTGGTGCCCGTCGCGCATGGTGGTGTCGGTCATCAGCACCTGGGGTTGGGCGGCGAGCCAGTCGGCGACGGCCTGGGGCCCATTGGCGTCGAGCAGGTTCTTCGTGCCCTCGGCCCCGGCATCGATGGTCAGGGGCGGCTTTGGCGGGCGGACCTCGGCCGGTTTCACGCGGCCGGCGGTCTCCGGATGGCCGTTGACGGTGACGTCGGCAACATAGGTCAGCAGCCGGGTCGCGCGGTCCTTGCGGGCGGCGAAGTCAAACAGCTCCGGCGTCGTGTCGATGAATTTGGTGCTGTACTCGTAGTTGAGAAAGGTCGGGTGCTTCAGCAGGTTCTCGACGAAGGCGATGTTGGTCGAGACACCCCGGATGCGGAACTCGCGCAGCGCGCGGTCCATGCGCGCGATGGCTGCCTCGGGCGTCGGCGCCCAGGCGGTAATTTTCTCCAGCAGGCTGTCGTAATAGCGGGTGATCACGGCGCCCGAATAGGCGGTGCCGCCATCGAGCCGGATGCCCATGCCGGTGGCACCGCGGTAGGCGGTGATGCGGCCATAGTCGGGGATGAAGCTGTTCTGCGGATCCTCGGTGGTGATCCGGCACTGGATCGCGTGGCCGTCGAGCTTCACGTCATATTGCGACGGGGTGCCGGTGGCCTTCACGAGGCTCTTGCCCTCGGCGATGAGGATCTGGGCGCGGACGATGTCGATGCCGGTTACCTCTTCGGTCACGGTGTGCTCGACTTGGATGCGGGGGTTGACCTCGATGAAGTAGAATTCGCCGGTTTCCATATCCATCAGGAACTCGACGGTGCCGGCGCATTCGTAGTTCACATGGGCGCAGATCTTCTTGCCCAGGCCGCAGAGCGTCTCGCGCTGGGTCGCGGACAGGTAGGGGGCCGGGGCGCGTTCGACGACCTTCTGATTGCGGCGCTGGACCGAGCAGTCGCGCTCATAGAGATGGTAGATCTCGCCTTCCTTGTCGCCGAGGATCTGGACCTCGACGTGCCGCGCGCGGATGATCATCTTCTCCAGGTAGCCCTCGCCATTGCCAAAGGCGGCCTCGGCCTCGCGTCGGCCCTCGGCGATCTTGTCGGCGAGCTCTTCAGGGCCGGCGATGGGGCGCATGCCGCGTCCGCCGCCGCCCCAGGAGGCCTTGAGCATGAGCGGATAGCCGATCTCTTCGGCCTCCTTGGCGATGGCCTCCATATCGTCGCCCAGAACCTCGGTCGCGGGGATCACGGGCACGCCGGCTTCGATTGCGACGCGTCGTGCCGAGGCCTTGTCGCCCAACGCTCGCATGGTTTCCGCGCGCGGACCTATGAAGGCGATCCCGGCGGCGTCGCAGGCATCCACCAGTTCGGGGTTTTCGCTGAGCAGGCCGTATCCGGGGTGGATGGCGTCGGCGCCCGACGCCTTGGCGACGCGGATGATCTCGGGGATGGACAGGTAGGCGGCGACCGGGCCGAGGTCTTCGCCAATCTTGTAGGCCTCGTCGGCCTTGAACCGGTGCAGGCCGAGCTTGTCCTCCTCGGCATAGACGGCGACCGTCTTCTTGCCCAGTTCGTTTGCGGCGCGCATCACCCGGATGGCGATCTCGCCGCGGTTCGCAATGAGGATTTTCTTGAACTCAGCCATGTCGTTTTCCCTGCCACACCACCCTGCGGCCGTGGGTATCCAAGCGGCGCCTTTGCGGCAAGGTGCCATAACGCGCACAGATTGACGCCGCAATTGCGACAATTGGGGGTAGTCTGTGCGTACCGAAACAGAATTTGGGCCCTGATCATGTAGGATCGGAGGACCGCAATGTCGGGACTGGGACAGGGAGGAAACAGCTATGCCAGATACCAAAACGGTAAAAACCGCCATTAATGCGGTCGCCGGATCGTCGACTGTCGCAAAGGAGGCGGCGAAGGCCTGGGCCGAAAAGGCGGCGGAATTGAAGAGCCTCGGCGCCAATTCGGAGGCGCGGATCGCGTCAATCATCGGCCAGTGCGCCTATGAGAGCGGCGGCTTCACCCACCGGTTCGAGAACCTGAACTATTCGGTCAGCGCGCTGCAGCGGGTGTTCGGGCGCTATTTCAAGACCGTCTCGCCGAAGGCCTATGCCCGCAAGCCCAAGAAGATCGCCAACCGGGTCTATGCCAACCGGATGGGAAACGGCGACGAGGCGTCGGGCGATGGCTACCGCTACCGCGGACGGGGCTGGATCCAGCTGACGGGCAAATCCAACTACGCGACCTACGGCAAGGCGATCGGCGTTGATCTTGTGGGCAACCCCGATCTGGCAGCCGACCCGGCCACCGCCTGGCTGATCGCGGTGCGCTACATGGCGACGACGCGGCGCAGCGGTAAGACCCTGCTGGAATGGGCCGATGCGGGGGACGAGATCATGGTGACCAAGGGCATCAATGGCGGCACCAACGGACTGCAGGGCCGGATGCAGGAGGTGGCCAAGGTTCTGGCCGCGCTGAGCGGCAAGATGAGCACCGCCGCCTGGCAGACACTGCTGGCCGCCGCAGGGTTTAAGCCGGGCCCGGTCGACGGGTTGAACGGACCCAAGACCAAGGCCGCACTGAAAGCCGCCCAGGAAAAATTCGGAAAGGTTGGCGATGCATTGGCCAAGGCGCTCAAGAAGGCGGCCTGAGCCGGGCGTCTGGCGGCCCCGGCCTGAAGCGCCGGGCTGAGCGCCGATCGGGGCGGTGGGCTGAGATCCGGGCGCACAGGGTCTGTGCGCCTGTGGCTTTTGCGCGACGGACACAGCGCGCCTAGCTGAATGGGACGAGCGCCACCCGGCGCACAACCCAGAGGATCAGACATGGCTCGTTTTGAAGGAAAGCATGTGCTCGTCACCGGCGGCACCAGCGGGATCGGGCTCGCCACCGCGCAGATCGTCGCCGCGGAGGGCGGCCGCGTCGCGGTCACGGGCCGCTCCGCGCGCCACCGCGATACGGCAAAGGCCGCGCTGCCCGACAGCGCGCTGGTGATCGAGAATGACGCCGCCGACCCGGATCAGGTCGACGCCCTTGTGGCAACGCTCCGGGAGGAGTTCGGCCAGCTCGACGCGGTCTTTCTGAATGCCGGTTTCGGCACCTTCCGGCCCATCGAGGCGCTCGACGCCGATCATATCGACGCGATGCTGGCGACCAATGTGCGGGGTCCCGCGCTGCAGATGCAGGGGCTGCGCCCGCTGCTGAAGGACGGCGCGGGCATCGTCGTGACGGGCTCGGTCTCGCCCTATATCGGGCAGGGCGGCGGGTCGGTCTATGCCGCCACCAAGGGCGCGGTGCAGGGGATCGTCCGGGCCTGGGCGCGTGAACTGGCGCCGGCGGGCATCCGGGTCAACACGCTGGCACCCGGACCCATCGAGACGAACTTCTTCGAGGCCACAGGGCTTTCCCAGGAAGACGCCCAGGGGTTCGCCGAGATGGTGAAGGGTATGGTGCCGCTGGGCCGTTTCGGCAGCCCCGAAGAGGTGGGGCGCGTCGCGGCCTTCCTGCTGTCGGATGACGCGAGCTATGTCACGGGATCGGAATATGTCGTCGATGGCGGCATGACGATGCGCTGAGCCTTGCGCGGCACCGCCTCCCCCGTGCGGGGAGGCATCAATGGCCGTGCCTCCCCCGTGCGGGGCGGCATCAATGTGCGGAACGAAAGGGGAACGGGGGCTTTTCTTGTCTGCGGCACTGCCCTAGACTCGGTCCATGAGCAGTGTTGAGGATTTCGACGCCTTCGAGCCGGCAGCCAAGCCCGGTGCCAAGCCCAGTCTGGCGGCGCAGGCGATGGCGGCGCGGGGCGCGCCCTATCTGGACGGGCTGAACCCGGCGCAGCGCGAGGCGGTGGAGCGGCTGGACGGGCCGGTCCTGATGCTGGCGGGCGCGGGCACCGGCAAGACGCGCGCGCTGACGGCGCGGATCGCCCATCTGCTGAACACCGGCACGGCGCGCCCGAACGAGATCCTGGCGGTGACCTTCACCAACAAGGCCGCGCGCGAGATGAAAAAGCGCGTCGAGGGCCTGCTGGGCGGGGCCATCGAGGGCGTGCCCTGGCTCGGCACCTTCCACGCGATCTGCGTGAAGATGCTGCGCCGCCATGCCGAACTGGTGGGGCTGAAATCGAGTTTCTCGATCCTGGATACCGATGACCAGATCCGACTTTTGAAACAGCTGATCGTGGCCGCGAATATCGACGACAAGCGTTGGCCCGCGCGGCAGCTGGCCAATCTGATCGATGGCTGGAAGAACCGCGCTTTGCGGCCGGATGCGGTGCCGGTAGCGGAAGCGGCGGCGTTCAACCATGCCGGTGCGGAGCTCTATGCCCAGTATCAGGCGCGGCTCATCGAACTGAACGCCGTCGATTTCGGCGATCTGCTGCTCCATATGCTGACGATCTTCCAGACCCATGAGGATGTGCTGGCGCAGTACCAGCGCTGGCTGCGTTATATTCTGGTGGACGAGTATCAGGACACCAATGTCGCGCAGTATCTGTGGCTGCGGCTGCTGGCGGCGGGGCACCGCAATATCTGCTGCGTGGGCGATGACGACCAGTCGATCTATGGCTGGCGCGGCGCCGAGGTCGGCAACATCCTGCGGTTCGAGAAGGATTTTCCCGGCGCCCATGTGGTGCGGCTGGAACAGAATTACCGCTCCACGGGGCATATCCTGGCGGCCGCCTCTGGCGTGATCGACGCCAATCAGGGGCGGCTGGGCAAGACGCTCTGGACCGATGAGGGCGATGGCGAGCTGGTGCGGCTCATCGGCCATTGGGACGGCGAGGAGGAAGCCCGCTGGATCGGCGACGAGATCGAGGCGATGCAGGGCGGCACGCGGGGGCTCGATCCGATCCCGCTGGACCGGATCGCGATCCTGGTGCGGGCGAGCCACCAGATGCGGGCCTTTGAGGATCGGTTTCTGTCGATCGGACTGCCCTATCGCGTCATCGGCGGCCCGCGCTTCTACGAGCGAATGGAGATCCGGGACGCGATGGCCTATTTCCGGCTCGCGGTCTCGCCCACCGATGACCTTGCCTTTGAGCGGGTGGTCAACACGCCCAAGCGGGGCCTTGGCGACAAGGCGCAGCAGAAGATCCAGATGGCGGCCCGGGCCAATGGGGTGAGCCTCGTCGAGGGCGCCCGGGCACTGATCCAGTCGGGCGATATCTCCGGCAAGGGCAAGACGGAGCTGGGCCGGCTGATCACGCTGATCGGGCAGTGGCATGGCGAGCTGCTGGACCCCGCCCATGACCATATCGACCTGGCGGGGCGCATTCTGGACGACAGCGGCTATACCGGCCACTGGCAGAACGACAAGACCCCCGAGGCGCCGGGGCGGCTAGAGAATCTGAAGGAGCTGCTCAAGGCGCTGGAAGAGTTCGACAACCTGCAGGGGTTTCTCGAACATGTTTCGCTGATCATGGACAATGCCGGCGACGATGCGGGCGAGCGGGTGTCGATCATGACGCTCCATGCCGCCAAAGGGCTGGAGTTTCCCGCGGTGTTCCTGCCGGGCTGGGAGGACGGGCTCTTCCCGTCCCAGCGGTCGATGGACGAGACCGGGATCGCGGGGCTCGAGGAGGAACGCCGGCTGGCCTATGTCGGGATTACGCGCGCCGAAGAGGTCTGCACGGTGAGTTTCGCGGCCAACCGGCGGGTGTTCGGGCAGTGGCAGTCCTCGCTGCCCTCGCGCTTTATCGACGAGCTACCGGCTGAGCATGTCGAGGTGCTGACGCCGCCGGGGCTCTATGGTTCAGGCGGTGGCGGGCGCGGGATCCGCTCAGGCGGACACTCGGGCATCGAGGATGCCGCCGCCTCTGCCAATGTCTATAATTCGCCGGGCTGGCGGCGGCTGCAGGAACGCAGCGGCGCGCGGGGCCTGTCGCAGCCCCGCGAAACCCGAGCGCCGGTGATCGATGCGGCGGCGGTGTCGGCCTTTACCGTCGGCGAGCGGGTGTTCCACCAGAAATTCGGCTACGGCACGATTGCGGCGATCGAGGGCGACAAGCTGGATATCGATTTCGAGAAAGCGGGCAATAAACATGTAGTTGCGAGATTTGTTTCCGCCGTTAGCGATATCAGCGATCCTCCCTTCTAAAGACGGGCAAGAAACTTTCTTTCGTTCTGGCCTGCGACATATTTGCGTTCTACCTAAGTCTTTGCAATATGCAGTGCAGCATCGTGCAGGAGACGCCCCCCGTGAACGTCCTGATCGTGGAAGACGACCCCAACCTGCGTGCGTTGTGGCGTGCCGTCATGGGAGAGATGAAATACCTTGTGCACGAGGCCGAAACGCTGGCATCGGCGCAAACAGCGCTCAGGGCCTCGCGTTTCGATCTAGTGCTCCTCGATCTCTATCTGGGCCAGGATTCGGCCCTTTCGCTGGTCACCCAGGCCGGAACGGCCAATCCCGACTGCAAGATCGTCATCGTGACCGGCAGTTCGCACTTCGCCAACGGGGAGCTTTTTGACGTCTCGTCCTCGATCGCGTCAGTGCTGCGCAAACCCGTCGATGTCGAGGATCTGATCGCGACCTGCGAAGCGGTGGCAGAACCTCAGAGCGCCCGCGCCCGCCAGGGCTAAGCCAACCCGACCACAAAACCCCGTAGCTGATGAACCAGCGCGCTGCACTGCAGCGCCGCTGGTTTGCGTGGTGCTTGGCACAGGTTGGTGTCAGCTGGATTTTTGGGAAAAAAAGGCGGCGACACCAGGGAGGAGGAGGGTGCCGCCGCCAGAAGCAGAAAACCCAGGGAGGAGGAGGGGTTTTCTGTCTGATCCGCCGCAAAGCGACGGTGAAGGCGGGTGCGTTTTGACCGTAATGTGGTTGAGGCGCTCGCCTGCCTTCGTGTTCCTTGGGATCAATATGGAGCGTATGCTGCACCTGCACAATGCCAAGTGCGGCAATGCCGCTATGCAGCAAGCGCAAAGGGCTTCACAGAGCCGTGATCGGATAATTCTGCCTGAAAACTGGGCAGCCGGGGCGGGGAGGCGCCGCCTCTGAGGGGTATGACCCGCATTCCGGACGTGGCTGGCCGGCAATTTGCTGCAACCGGATGCACCGGGATGCCCCCGCGGATCTCGGGGGAATCTGGGGGCGACGCAGGGCGAACACAGTCGATGGGGAATTCATGGGAAAGCCTGGATTCGGGTGGTCCGGCGCGGCTGAACATGGAAACTGGACGTAAGGGCAGGTCTACCGTTGTGGTCTGTGAAATATTGAACACCATATTTTGTATGTTTGGGATCAAATTCCAGCATTTCAGAAAAAATCCCATGAATTCCCAAGAATTCCCTTGAGTGCCATGAATTCCCGGGCTATCCCTAATCCCACGATGAAGTGATGGGCGCGAGAGCGCCGAAAAATAAAAAACGGCAGGTACATACAGGCAATCGCTTTCATCCGAACAGAAGACTGCCCGCGCAGCCGCTCGTCCCCCTTGGCGGCGCGCAGGGCGGCACCCCGCAGAGGGACCAAGGACGGCGGATCGGGCAATTGCAGCAGCTCGGTTCGCCGTTTCCCGTTTTAGGGATGGCGACATAAAAGTAGGCAGGACGTTCAGGTGGCCCGTCGGTTCAGAGGCGAAAGCACTCAAAAGGTGGATAACAAGGGTCGGGTCTCGATCCCGGCCTCGTTCCGCCGTGTGCTGGCCGCGGGCGATCCCGACTGGTCCGACGGGCACCCCGCCAATCTGGTCATTGTCTATGGCGACCACCGCCGCGCCTACCTGGAATGCTATACCATCGAGGCCATCGAAGAGGTCGATGACAAGATCGCGGCGCTGCCCCGCGGCTGCGCCGAGCGGCGCTATCTGGAAAAAATGTTCAACGGCATGTCGCTGGAGACCAGCGTCGACACCACGGGCCGGCTGGTGCTGCCGAAAAAGCTGCGCGACAAGATCGGGCTGAGCACCGACAGCGAAGCTTACTTCATCGGCAGCGGCGACACGTTCCAGATCTGGAAGTCTGAGACTTTCGAGACCGACCAGACATCGGGTGAAGACAAGCTCTTCGAGGATCTGCCCGAGGGCTCCGACCCGCTGGTCCTGCTCGACCACGCGCAGGCGGGCTGAGCCTTGGCCGCTGCCGCCGAAATCCCTGCGTCGCCCCCCGCAAGCCCTCACGTGCCGGTCCTGCTGGACGCGATTCTGGCGGCTGTGGCCCCGATCTCGGGCGCCTGGTTCGATGCCACGTTCGGCGCGGGCGGCTACAGTCGCGGCCTGCTGGCGGCGGGCGCGGAGCATGTCACAGGTATCGACCGCGACCCCGCGGCTGCGAGTATTGCTGATGAACTGGCCGCGAAGACCGAGGGAAGGTTTTCGTTCGTACAGGTGCCGTTTTCGAAGCTGGCCGAGGCGGTGGCGACGCCGCAAGACGGGGTGGTGTTCGATCTGGGCGTGTCCTCGATGCAGCTCGACCAGGCGGAGCGGGGGTTTTCCTTTCTGCGGGACGGACCGCTCGACATGCGGATGGGGCAGGCGGGGCCCAGTGCTGCCGATCTGGTCAATGGCGCGTCCGAGACGGTGCTGGCCGATATCCTTTATCACTATGGCGAAGAGCGCGCTTCGCGCCGGATCGCCCGAGCGATCGTTGCGGCGAGGGCCGAAGCGCCGATCGCCCGCACCGCCCGGCTGGCCGAGATCGTCAGCGGCTGCCTGCCGCGGTCCAAGCCCGGACAGAGTCACCCCGCGACGCGGAGCTTTCAGGCGCTGCGGATCGCGGTCAATGACGAGTTCGGCGAGATCGTGGCTGGGCTGGAGGCCGCCGAGGCCGTGCTGCGCCCCGGCGGGTGGCTCGCCGTTGTGAGCTTTCATTCGCTGGAGGACCGGATCGTGAAGCGGTTCCTGCAGGCGCGTGCCGGCGCGGCGGGCCGCGGCAGCCGCCACGGGCCCGAAGCGGTCATGCTGCCGCCGGCCTTTACCCTGCCCAAGCGCAGCGGGATCGCGGCGGATGCCGACGAGATCGCCGCGAACCCCCGTGCCCGGTCGGCCCGCCTGCGGATCGCGCAGCGGACCGACGCTCCGGCTGCGCGCGCACCCCGCGACGCGCTCGGCCTGCCCCCATTGACCCTGGAGACATTGCGATGAGAACGTTTCTTGCCCTCTGTGTCGGGCTTGTGGTCCTGATGACCGGGTTCTGGGCCTATCAGGAGAACTACCGCACGCGCCAGACGCTCGCGGATCTGCGCGATGTGCAGCGCCAGATCGGGGCGCTGCGGGCCGAACTGGCGGTGCTGGAGGTCGAATGGGCCTATCTCAACCGGCCCGAACGGCTGCGGGCGCTGGCGGATCTGAATTTCGAGCGGCTGAACCTGATCCCGATGCGGCCCGAGCATTTCGGCCATGTCGACCAGATCGCCTATCCGCCGAAGCTCGAGGAGCCCGAACTGCCCGGGGTCGCGGGAGACGAGATGGAGCTCGTGACCGTGGGGTTCGGGGAGCCCGGCGTGATCGATATCCGCGATGTGGTCGCGCCGGAGCCGGTGCCCGACGAGAATGACGGGCAGTTTCCATGAGCGACGCGCCGGAGACCGACGACGCGCTGCCCGGCGAGCCGCGCAAGCCGCTGCGCCCGCTCGCGGCAATCCTGCGCGCCCGGGAGCGGGGCGAAAACCCCGACCTGATCGAAAAGGAAAACCTGCGCGCCCGTCACGAGCGGATGCGCGATGCCTCCCAGCACCGGGCCGAGAGCCGGCTGCTGGTGCTGGGCCTGTTCTTTGTGCTGGCCTTTGCGACGGTGGGCATCCGGATGGGGATGCTGGCCACGAGCCCGCCGGCGGAGCCGCGCCTGGCCGGGGCGGCGACGATTTCGTCGGGCCGCGCGGACATCACGGACCGACATGGGCGGGTGCTGGCGACCAATCTGGAAACCCGCGCGCTCTATGCCCATCCCCATGAAATGGTGGATATTTCGCAGGCCTCGAAGAAGCTGGCCGGTATTTTCCCCGATCTCGATGCCGAGGTGCTGGAAAAGCGCCTGACGAGCGGGCGCAAGTTCGTCTGGTTGCGCAAGACGCTGTCGCCCGAACAGGTCCAGGCGGTGCATGAGATCGGTGAGCCGGGGCTGCTGTTCGCCAGCCGCGAGATGCGGGTCTACCCCAACGGCCCGTTGGCCGCCCACATCCTGGGCGGGGCGAGCTTCGGCGATGAGGGCGTGCGCGCGGCGGAGGTGATCGGTGTGGCCGGGGTCGAGCGGGCCTTTGACGCGCAGCTGCGCGCGCCGACCCCGCGGCCGCAGCCGCTGGAGCTGTCCATCGATATGACGGTCCAGTCGACGATGCGCGAAGTGCTCGCCGGCGGCATGAAGATGTTCGGCGCCAAGGGCGCGAGCGCGGTGATCATGGATGTTCACACCGGCGAGGTCATCGCCATGAGCTCGCTGCCCGATTTCGATCCCAACGACCGCCCGCCGCTGCCGACCAAGGGCGATCCGGCGGACAGCCCGCTATTCAACCGGGCGGTGCAGGGGGTCTATGAGCTGGGGTCAGTCTTTAAGATCTTCACCATCGCCCAGGCGCTGGAAGAGGGGCTGATCAACCCGTCCACGATGATCAACACGACCCAGCCGCTCCATTGGGGCAAGTTCCGCATCCGCGACTTCAAGGATTACGGGCCGCAGCTGAGCGCGACCGACGTGATCGTCAAAAGCTCCAACACCGGCACGGCGCGGGTCGCCCAGCAAATCGGGGCGGCGCGGCAGAAGGCGTTTCTGCAGAGCCTGGGCTTTCTGGAGCCGACGCAGGTGGAGCTCTTCGAGGCGCCGTCGGGCCGGCCGCTTGTGCCCAAGCAGTGGCGCGAGATCCAGACCATGACGATTTCCTACGGCCACGGGCTGTCCTCGAGCCCGCTGCATCTGGCCGCGGGCTATGCCTCGCTCCTGAACGGCGGCACGCGGGTGACGCCGACGCTGCTGCGCCAGTACGGACGGCAGCTTGGCGATCGCGTCGTGTCCGAGCGGACCTCGGCGGCGGCGCGCGACATGCTGCGCAAGGTCGTGTCCGAAGGGACCGCGTCCTTTGCCGAGGTGCCGGGTTATGCGGTGGGCGGCAAGACCGGCACCGCCGACAAGCCGCGCCGCGGCGGCGGCTACTACAAGAACAAGGTGCTGGCGACCTTTGCCTCGGCCTTTCCGGCCCACGATCCGAAATACACGGTTATCGTCACGCTTGACGAAGGCCGGACCCAGATCCTGGGCAAGGAGCGGCGTACGGCAGGCTGGATCGCGGTGCCGGTGGCGGCGGAACTGATCCGCCGGACCGCGCCGCTTCTGGGCGTGCGCCCCGAGAGTGTACCCGCCCCGACCGCTGGGGTAAGACAGGCGCAGAACAGCAACGGCTGATAGGCGGGGCGGATGGCAGGCGAGACAGGATCGGCGAAAACGCTCGGTGAGATCGGGCTGCACGATGCCGGCGGCAGTGGTGTGACCGTGAGCGGGCTGACCGTGGACAGCCGGGCGGTGAAGGTCGGCAACCTCTTTGCAGCCCTGCCAGGCAACGTCGAGCATGGCGCGCGTTTTGCCCGAAGCGCGATGGCGGCCGGTGCGGCTGCGATCCTGACGGATCCGGCCGGGGCGGCGCTGATCCGGGCGGAGGGCGATATTGCCGTGCCGTTGGTCATCACCGAGGATCCGCGCCAGGCGCTGGCCTTTGCCGCGGCACTCTGGTTCGGCGGGCAGCCCCAGGTCGTCGTGGCGGTCACCGGCACCAACGGCAAGACGTCCGTGGCGACCTTCGCGCGCCAGATCTGGACCCAGCTGGGTCTGACCGCTGCCAATCTGGGCACCACGGGCATCGAAGGCGCCTATGCGGCGCCCCTGGGCCATACCACGCCCGAGCCAGTGACGCTGCAACGCCATCTGGCGGCCATGGCCAAGGCTGGCGTCACCCACCTGGCGATGGAAGCCTCGTCCCATGGGCTTGACCAGCGACGGCTCGACGGGGTGCGGCTGTCGGCGGCGGGGTTCACGAATTTCTCCCAGGATCATCTGGATTACCATGGCAGTTTCGAGGCCTATTTCGCGGCCAAGGCGGGTCTCTTCGACCGGCTCTTGACCGAGGACGGAGTCGCGGTGATCAATCTCGACGATCCCAAGGGGCCCGAGATGGCCGGCATCGCGGAAGCGCGGGGGCAGGAGGTCCTGGGACTGGGCCGTCATGAGGACTGCGTGCTGCGTGTCACTGGCCAGCGCTTTGACGCGACGGGGCAGGATCTGCGGTTCAACTGGCAGGGGCGTCCGCGGTTGGCGCGGTTGAACCTGATCGGTGGCTTTCAGTCGAGCAACGCGCTCATCGCCGCCGCATTGGTGATCGCGGGAGGCGAGGATCCCGAGGCCACGTTCGACACGCTGTCGCGGCTCACAGGCGTACGCGGGCGGATGCAGCTCGCGGCGACCCGGGCCAACGGGGCGAGCGTGTTCGTTGACTATGCCCATACGCCCGACGCGGTGGCCACGGCGCTCAAGGCGCTGCGCCCCCATGTGCTGGGGCGTCTCCATGTCGTGCTGGGCGCAGGCGGCGACAGGGACCGGGGCAAGCGCGTGCTGATGGGGCAGGCCGCGGCACGCTATGCAGAGGTGGTGATCGTGACCGATGACAATCCGCGCAACGAGGATCCTGACCTGATCCGCGCGATGGTGCGTCAGGGCGCACCCGAGGCGCTCGACGTGCCCGACCGGGCCGAGGCGATCCTGCGCGGCGTCGATGCGCTGGAGCCGGGCGATGCGCTGCTGGTGGCGGGCAAGGGCCACGAGACTGGTCAGATCGTCGGCGCCGATGTCCTGCCCTTCGACGATGTCGAACAGGCGAGTGTCGCGGTGGCTGCGCTCGACGGGGGCGTGGCGTGAGCCCGCTCTGGACCGCCGCGCAGGCGGTGGCGGCGACCGGGGGCACGGCAAAGGCAGACTGGGCCGTTACGGGCCTGTCGATTGACACCCGTAGTATCCTGCCGGGCGAGATGTTCGTGGCCCTGAAAGACCGCCGCGACGGGCATGATTTCGTGGCCGATGCGCTCGCCAAGGGCGCGGCGGCGGCCCTGGTCAGCCGCCTGCCCGAGGAGGGCGTGGCGGCCGATGCGCCGCTGCTGATTGTCGAGGATGTGCTGGAAGCGCTGATCGCGATGGCCGAGGCACGGCGGGCGGAGACCACCGCCCGGGTGGCGGCGATCACCGGGTCGGTCGGCAAAACCTCGGCCAAAGAGATGCTGCGTGCGGCCCTGGCGCCGCAGGGCATGGTCCATGCCGCCGAGAAGAGCTTTAACAACCATTGGGGCGTGCCGTTGACGCTGGCGCGCTGCCCGGCGGATGCGGATTATGCCGTGATCGAGATCGGCATGAATCATCCCGGAGAGATTGCGCCGCTGGCCGCGCTGGCCGGCCCCGACGTGGCCTTGGTCACCACAGTGGCGGCGGCTCATCTGGAGGCGTTCGAGGACGGGCTGGCGGGCATCGCCGCCGAAAAGGCATCGATCTTTGCCGGTCTGCAGCCTGGCGGTACGGCGATCTACAATGCCGATGTCGAGACCGCCCCGATCCTGGCGCGGGCGGCGAACGCCTACGGCGTGCCGGTGCCGTTCGGCAGCGAGCCTGGGCTGCCCTATCGCCTCGTGGACGCGGAGCTCTGCGGCGACCGGACCGAGATCACGGCAGAGATCCGGGGTGCGCCGGTACGCTTTACGCTGGAGACCTCGGGGCGGCATTTCGCGATGAATGCGCTGGCGGTGCTGGCGGCGGCGGAGGCTCTGGGCGCCGATCTCGATGCGGCGATCCGCGGGCTGGCGGACTGGCGCCCGCCGCCGGGGCGCGGCACGCGGGAGCGGGTGCCGCTGTCCGGCGGCGCGTTCGACTTGTTCGACGATGCCTACAATGCCAATCCGACCTCGATTGCGGCGGCGCTCGAAGTGCTGGCGGCCACCGAGCCGCGCCCCGGCGGGCGTCGCATCGCGGTTCTGGGCGACATGTTGGAGCTTGGGCCCCAAGAGGCCGCGCTCCATTCCGGGCTGGCGGAGTTGCCGGCGCTGGCCGCGCTCGACCGAATCCACTGCGCCGGGCCGCGTATGGCCGCGCTCTGGGCGGCGTTGCCCGACGATCTGCGCGGCGAGAAGACCGACAACGCCAACGCTCTGGCCGGCCTCGCCGCCGGGCTCGTCCGGGACGGGGACGTGGTGCTGGTCAAGGGATCAAAGGGCAGCCAGGTCTCCCGCGTTGTTGACGCGCTGCGCGAACTGGGGCACCCCGCCCCCGAGGCAGTGCGAGGACCTATCTAATGCTTTATTGGCTGACCGCCTTCTCCGATGGCGGCGACCTATTCAACCTGTTCCGTTACATCACGTTCCGGGCGGGCGGGGCCTTTGTCACGGCGCTCATATTCGGCTTTATATTTGGCAAGCCTCTGATCAACTTACTGAGAAAAAAGCAAAAAAAGGGCCAGCCCATCCGCGAGGACGGCCCCGAAAGCCATATCCTCGCAAAGGCGGGCACGCCGACGATGGGGGGGTTGCTTATCCTCTCGGCGCTCGTGGTCTCCACCCTGCTCTGGGCGCGGTTGGACAATCCCTATGTCTGGATGGTGCTGCTGGTGACGGTCAGTTTCGGGGCGATCGGGTTCGCGGATGACTATGCGAAGGTCAGCAAGCAGACCTCCAAGGGCGTGTCGGGCAAGCTGCGCCTGGCCATCGGGGTCGTGATCGCAGCGGTCGCCGCGGGCTGGGCGGCCTGGTTTCACCCCGATGCGCTGACCAACCAGCTGGCCTTTCCCTTCCTCAAGGATGTGTTGCTGAACCTCGGCGTGCTCTTCATTCCGTTTGGGATCATCGTAATCCTCGGCGCGGCCAATGCGGTGAACCTCACCGACGGGCTCGACGGGCTGGCGGTGATGCCGGTGATGATCGCGGCCGGCACGCTGGGCGTGATTGCCTATGCGGTGGGCCGGGTCGATTTCACCGACTATCTCGATGTCCATTACGTGCCCGGCACCGGCGAGATCCTGATCTTCTCAGCCGGGTTGATCGGCGGGGGATTGGGATTTCTGTGGTATAACGCGCCGCCCGCAGCGGTCTTCATGGGCGACACCGGCAGTCTCGCGCTCGGAGGGGCTCTGGGCGCCATCGCGGTCGCGACCAAGCATGAGATCGTGCTGGCCATCGTCGGCGGGCTCTTCGTGATCGAGGCGCTCTCGGTCATCATTCAGGTGCTCTATTTCAAGCGCACCGGCAAACGGGTCTTCCTGATGGCGCCGATCCACCATCATTTCGAACAGAAGGGCTGGGCCGAGCCGCAGATCGTGATCCGCTTCTGGATCGTCTCCCTGATCCTCGCGCTGATCGGGCTGGCCACGCTGAAGGTGCGCTGAGATGGCCCGCCGCGCGCTGGTCACCGGCGGCAATCGCGGCATCGGGCTGGCGATTGCAAAAGGGCTGGCCGTGGCCGGGCTGGATGTGGTGATTGCTTCGCGCAGCGCGGCGGCCGGCGAGAGCGCCGCGCGCGGGATCGGAATCCGGTCGATCACACTCGATCTGATGCATCCCGAGAGCTTTGCCATGGCGCTCGACGGCGCGGGCGAGATCGACGTGCTGGTGAACAATGCCGGCGTGCTCCATGACGGCAGCATGCTCCGCGCGCCCGAGGAGTTCCTGGAGGCGATGCAGGTGATGGTGCACGCGCCCTACGAGTTGATCCGGCTGCTGAGCCCGCATATGGGCGCGCGCGGCTATGGCCGGATCGTCAACCTGTCCTCGGGCTGGGGCAGCTTCGGCGAGGGGCTCGAAGGGCCTGGCGCCTATGGCACGGCGAAGGCGGCGCTGAACGCAATGACCCTGGCGCTGTCGCGCGAGTTGTCGGACCAGGTGAAGATCAACGCGATGTGCCCTGGCTGGGTGCGCACGCGCATAGGTGGGGCCGCCGCAACGCGCAGCCCGGCTGAGGGTGCCGAGACGGCGCTGTGGCTCGCCACGCTGCCCGCGGACGGGCCCACGGGCGGATTCTTTCGCGACAGAAAGCCGATCTCGTGGTGATCCCGGTTCAGGGTGTGGCCGGCGCCCGCGTCGCCGTGCTGGGGCTGGGTCGGTCGGGGCTGGCGGCGGCGCGGGCGCTGGCCGAGGGCGGGGCGGAACCGCTCCTCTGGGACGACAGCGCCGAGGCGCGGGGGCGCGCCGAAGAGGCGGGCTACGCCTTGCGTGATCTGAGCCGTGCGGACGGGTTCAACGGGGTCGATCTGCTGGTGGTGAGCCCCGGCATTCCCCATCTCTACCCCGCGCCCAATCCGGTGATCGCGGCGGCCTGGGATGCGGACGTGCCGGTGGACAACGATGTGGGGCTCTTCTTTCGGTCGCTCGCAGGCCCAGCCTGGGACCGGTTCGACAGCCCGCCGCGGGTGATCGCAATCACCGGCTCCAACGGTAAATCGACCACCGCGGCGCTGACCCACCACTGTCTGCGCGAAGCGGGGCGCGAGAGTCAGCTTGCCGGCAATATCGGGCGCGGCGTACTCGATATCGACCCGCCCGGGGACGGCGATCTGGTGGTTCTGGAGCTCTCGTCCTACCAGACCGAGCTTGCCCGTGCGCTGACCCCGGACGTGGCGGTTTTCACCAATCTCACGCCCGACCATCTGGATCGCCATGGCGGGATGGGGGGGTATTTCGCCGCCAAGCGCCGGCTCTTTGCCGAGGGCGGGCCGGATCGCGCGGTGATCGGCGTGGACGAGATCGAGGGGCGGTTTCTGGCCAACCAGCTCTCCGGCGGGCCGGGCGACATGGCGGTCATCGAGGTGTCGGTGACGCGTAAGCTCGGCGGACCGGGCTGGTCGGTTTTCGCCCGCAAGGGGTTCCTCGCGGAATGGCGCAAGGGACGGCAGGTCGGCAGCATCGATCTCCGCGAAATCACTGGGCTGCCGGGGCGCCACAACCACCAGAATGCCTGCGCGGCCTATGGCGCGCTCCGGGCGGTGGGGCTCGCCCCGCGCGAGATTGCCGCCGGGTTCGAGAGCTTCGAGGGCCTGCCCCATCGCAGCCAGATCGTGGCGGTGCGCGGCGGTGTGACCTTCGTCAATGACAGCAAGGCAACGAATACCGACAGCGCGGCCCAGGCGCTGCAGGCCTTTCCCAACATCCGATGGATTGCGGGTGGTCTGGGCAAGGAGGGCGGCATTGATGCGCTAGGGCCCCATTTGGACGCGGTGCGCAAGGCCTATCTGATCGGGCATTCGGCGCGGGAATTCGCGCTGCAGCTCGGGGGGATCGAGCTAGAGATTTGCGAGACTATGGCGCGTGCCGTGGAACAGGCCGCAGCCGAGGCCGAGGCCGGCGATACGGTGCTGCTGGCGCCCGCGGCAGCGAGTTTCGACCAGTATCCGAATTTCGAGAAACGCGGCGAAGCCTTCATCGCGGCGGTCGCGGCATTGCCTGACAGGTGAGGGGGATCGCGCCCGAAGCGCAGCCCATCCGCCCGCCCCTGCACTTCGGGCGCGATGCGCCGGCGCGGCGAAGCCGCGCACGGCCCAACGGGAGGACGGCGGCGCGTCAGCGCCGCTGGACCGACGGGCGGGAGGAGCCCTTGCGGGACCTCTTGAAACGACTACGTCGCGCCAGCGAATCCCGTCCTAGCCAAGGATCTGCAGCCAGACCCAGGCCGAGAGCGCGCAGGCGGCGGTGCCGACAAGCACGCTGGTGGCCGCGACCCGGCGGGCGCTGCCATAGAGATCGGCGAAGATATAGGTGTTCACGCCGGGGGCCATAGCGGCCGTGATCACCGCAGCGCGGAGCGCGTCCTTCCCGAGCCCCAGCAGATGCACCATGCCATAGACGATGGCCGGCTGCACCGCGAGCGACAGCGTGACGATGAAAAGCACCGTCATCATGTCGCCTTCAGGCCTGTAGCGCGCGAGGATCCCGCCCAGCCCGAAAAGCGCCGCGGGCAGTCCGGCGCGCGCCATCAGCTCCAGCGCCTGGGTCGCCACGTTCGGCAGGGTTACGTCCGCCAGGTTGACGGCGAAGCCTGCGGCGATGCCCAGGATCAAGGCATTCGAGAACATCGCCTTGGCGATTCGCGGCACCGCGCGGATGAGTTGGCCCGAGCTGCTGCGCGTGATCTCCATCGTTGTGATCCCGAGCAGGTAGCAAAAAGGCGAGTGGAAAGCGACGATGGAAAAGACCGCCGCCAGCTCATCCTCGCCATAGGCGCGTTGTGCGATCGGGATACCCAGCAGGACAGTGTTCGAGAAGAGGCAGCAAAAGCCGATGGCGACGCTGTCCTCCCAGGGCCTGCCAAAGAGCAGGCGCGCGCCCAGGATACCCAGAACGAACACGGCCGTCGCGCCGGTATAGAAGCTCGCCAGCAACCGCCAGTCGAAGTCCGAGGCCAGGTCGATCCGCGCGATGGCGAGAAACAGCAGGCAGGGGATTGCGAAATGGGTGGCGAAATACATCAGCGCGTCGACATGGGCTTCTGAAAAGAGCCCCGCGCGCGCCGCGCCATAGCCGAAGCCGATCACCAGAAAGACCGGCAGGATGATCTCGATCAGCGCGCCCACCGGTCAGGCCGGAAAGCTCAGGACCATCCCGTCATAGGCTGGTGTGATATGGGGCGGCGTCTCGGCCTCCACCGTCGCGTAGTCGAGATCGATATGCATGTTGGTCAGAACAGCGCGCGCCGGGGCGGCCTCGGCAATCCATTCCAGCGACCTTTCCAGATGGGCATGGCTCGGGTGGGGCGTGCGGCGCAGGCTGTCGAGGATCCAGCAGTCGAGACCCCGCAGGAGCGGCCAGCTCTCCTTCGGGATGTCGGCCACGTCGGGTAGGTAGGCCACGCCGCCGATGCGAAAGCCGAGCGCGTCGATGCTGCCGTGGTTCACCCGGATCGGGTGCAGCGTCACGGGACCGCCGTCGCCGGTGACGGTGACGTCGCCGGCGATCGTCTCCATCTCGAGAATCGGCGGGTAGGGCGAGCCCTCGGGCTGGACGAAGGCATAGCCGAAGCGGCTCATGATGTCGGTCTGGGTTGAGGCATCCGCCCAGACGCGCAGGCGCTTGCGGGTGTTGAAGACGATCATGCGCAGATCGTCGAGCCCATGGACGTGATCGGCATGAGAATGGGTGTAGACGACCGCGTCGAGGGTGCCGACACCGGCATCCAGGAGTTGGGCGCGCAGGTCCGGCGAGGTGTCGATGAGGACGCGTGTGGTGCCGGCCTCGGTGTGCCGCTCGATAAGCAGCGAACAGCGCCGGCGGCGGTTGCGCGGGTTGGCCGGGTCGCAATCGCCCCAGATTCCGCCGAGCCGCGGCACCCCACCGGAGGACCCGCAACCCAGAATGGTGAGGCGCAGATCCGCCATCAAGCGGCAACGCCGCCGTTGCCGGACGCGTCGGTGCCGGGCCAGGCCGCGGCCTTTGCGAAGAGACGGTCGAAATTGTCCGTGGTCTGGGCCGCGAGCGCTTCCGGCGACATCTCCAGCGCTTCGGCCACGCGCGCGGAGGTGAACGCGACATAGGCCGGCTCGTTGCGTTTGCCGCGGTGGGGCGGCGGCGCGAGATAGGGCGCGTCGGTTTCCACCAGCAGCCGGTCGCGAGGGGCGGCGGCGAAGATTTCGCGCAAGGCATCAGAGCGCGGAAACGCGGCGATGCCGGAGATCGAGAGGTAGAACCCCAGATCCAGCGCGGCCTCGGCCAGGCCCGGGCTGCTGGAAAAGCAGTGCATCACGCAAGCGTAGGGCCCGGCGCGGTGTTCGCCGGTCAGGATGCGGGCCATGTCCTCGTCGGCGTCGCGCGCATGGATGATGAGCGGTAGACCGGTTTGGCGCGCGGCCTCGATATGGACCGCCAGGCTCTCGGCCTGCGCCGCGGCGCTCTCGGACGTATAATGATAGTCGAGCCCGCTCTCGCCGATGCCGACCAGTTTGGGATGCCGGGCCAGCGCGGTGAGCTCCTCCACCGTTGCCATGGGTTCGTCCGCCGCGCTCATCGGATGGGTGCCCGCGGCCCAGAAGACCGGGTCATGCGCCTCCGCGATGGCGCGGACGCCGGGGGCATTGCGGAGTTTCGTGCAGATCGTGACCATCCGGGTCACCCCGGCTGCGGTGGCGCGGGCAACGACCTGGGGCAGTTCTTCGGCGAAATCGGGGAAGTCCAGGTGGCAGTGGCTGTCGACCAGCCGGACCCCCGGCGCGGGTTCATCACTCATCAGCGCCTCTCACGGACGGCCCGCGCGCGCCGCCACCTCGTCAATCCTGCGCACCATATCAAGGATGACACTGTGAGGGTCAAGATTGACCGCCTCGGCATGGGCGAGGCGGGCGCCGAGGCTCTGGTGGATCTCCGCCCAGTGCCGGGCCGCCCCGGGTCCCGGTGCGAGCGTCTGGTGCCAGTTCGGGGCGTTTTCCCCGTCGTTTTCCAGTGTGCTGGCGCGCGCGCCGGTGCGCGCGAGGGTCGCAATCTCCTGGGCCACGAGCCGGTAGAAGAGCCGCCGCTCGGGCGCTTTTGCGACGGGACCCAGCCGGTCGGCAAGTTTCAGCGCCGCGCGCCGGTCATGGCCGGGTAGGGAAGCAAAGAGCGCGCCAACGGCCCGGTCGAGATCGAGCCCGTCCTGCATCAGCAGATCCCAGGCCAGCCCGGCACTGCCGCCCGAAAGGGTGGCGAGCCGGGCTGCGGTGGCAGGATCCTCGGGGAGCTCGGCGCCGGCCTGAGCGAGCGCACGAGCCAGCGCGTCGGGCGCCAGCGGGGCGCAGCGAAGCAGGCGGCAGCGCGAGCGGATCGTGGGCAGGAGCGCGGAGGGCTGGTGGCAGACCAGCAGCAGGGTCGCGCGGGAGGGCGGTTCCTCGATCAGCTTCAGAAGCGCGTTGGCAGCGTTGGTGTTCAGCTCGTCGGCGGCATCGACGATCACGACGCGGTGGCCGCCTTCGGCCGCGCTCAGCCCAAAGAATTTCTGCAGGCCCCGGGCCGCGTCCACGGTGATGTCCTGGCGCAGGCGCTTGCGGTCCGGGTCCCATGGGCGGCGTAGCAGAAAGAGGCCGGGTTCCGACAGGGCCGCGATGCGCCGGGCGACGGGATGGTCGGGCGCGACATCGAGACTGTTCGCGGGTGCGGGGCCGTCGCCGAAGAGCCCGGCCTCCTGCGCTGGCGCCGCGATCAGATAGCGCGCGATCCGCCAGGCCAGCGTGGCCTTGCCGATACCCTCGGGGCCCGAGATGAGCCAGGCATGGTGGCGACGGCCTGACGCCTCGGCGGCGAGAAACTGGGCCTCCGCGGTCTCTTGCCCGAAAAGCTGCGCGGTCTCGCGCGGGTGGGGCGCGCCCTCGCGCCGGTCCGGCTCGGGCAGATCCTCGAGGGGCTGGCTCATGCTGCGATGGCGCCGAGCGCGGCGCGGATGTCGGCGGCCACCGCGGCCTCGGCCCGGTCCCCGTCGATCAGGCGGCAGCGGTCCGGCGCTTGGCGGGCGAGGTCGAGAAAGCCGGCGCGCAGCTTTTCCTGGAACGAGAGCCCAAAACTTTCGAACCGGTCCTCGTTCTCGCCCCCGGCCTGGAGGCGCGCATGGCTGCGGGCCAAGGCGCGCGCGGGGTCCATGTCGATGACGAAAGTCAGGTCGGGCTCACGCGCGATCACCAGCGCGTGGAGTTGGTCGACGAGAGCGGCAAGCGCGCCGCGCGTTGCGCCCTGATAGACCCGCGTGCTGTCGGCAAACCGGTCGCTGATCACGGTGGCACCGCGATTGAGGGCGGGTGTGATGGTGCGCTCCAGATGGTCCCGCCGCGCGGCCGTAAAGAGCAAAAGCTCCGTCTCAGGTGACCAGCGGCCCGGGGCGCCTTCGACCAGGAGTTGGCGGATCTCTTCGGCGCCTGGCGCGCCGCCGGGTTCGCGGGTCAGCACGACATCTCGCCCTTGGCTGCGCAGATGCTCTGCCAGGAGCCGGGCCTGGGTGGATTTGCCGGAGCCGTCGATACCCTCGAAACTGATGAAGCGCGGCTGGGAGCCGCCGGCCCCGGAAGAGGGCGTGCTGACAGGCGCGCCGCCGGGTGGCGGCATCAGAAGAACTCCTGCGCCCGGATCATCAACTCCTTGCCCAGAACCGTTGTCGCGGCCCGCAGGCGTGGCACCAGCCCGCCGCGCGGCACGTCGCGATCGGACACCAGCGGCAGGCGCGCATCCTCTAGCCCGTCGCGTGTGATGACAAGCTCCGCGACGGGCTGGCCGGCGATGATCGGCGCTTCCAGCGGACCGTCGAACACCACCTCGGCCGTCGTTCCTCTGGCGCCCACGGCGGGGACCAGAACGCTCAGATCCTCGGGTGCAACGAGCCCGATCTGGGTGACCTCGCCCAGCCAGACCGGGGCCACAGCGAGCTGGGTTCCTTCTGTCGCGATCTCGGTCTCGACGAACTGGCGGAAGCCCCAGTTGACGATGCTTTCGGCTTCTTCGCGACGTTCCTCGCGGGTGTCGAGCCCGGTGATGGCGAAAACGATCCGCCGGTTACCCTGGCGCGCGGAGCCAACGAGGGAAAAACCAGCCTCCTGCGTGTGCCCGGTCTTCAACCCGTCGGCGCCGATCCCGAGCTTGAGCAGTGGGTTTCGGTTGAAGCGGTTTTTTGGCGCCCGGTCGTCATATTCCCATTCCTCGAGCGCAAACCAGCCATAGTATTCAGGGAAGTCGCGGATCAGCGTCTCGGCCAGAATGACCAGGTCGCGCATGCTCATCAGGTGGTTCGGACTGGGCCAGCCGGAGGCGTTGACGAAGGTCGACTGTTCCATCCCCATCTCCTGGGCGCGGGCGTTCATCATCCGCGCAAAGGCGTCCTCGGTCCCGGCGAGACCTTCGGCAACGACCACCGTGGCGTCGTTGCCGGACTGCACGATGATGCCCTTGATCAGGTCTTGGGCCGTTGGTTTGTCGCGCTCGTTGAGGAACATGGTCGAGCCGCCCATGGCGCGGGCTTTCGAGGAGACATTGAATTCGGTCTCCAAGTTCACGGTGGGATTGTCGCGCACAGCCTCGAACAGCATCAGCAGCGTCATCAGCTTGGACATCGATGCCGGTGGCAGGGGCAGATCACCATTTTTGTCCAGCAGCACCGTGCCGGTGGTCATGTCGACCACGTAGGCCGCACTTGCCTGGGTCTCAAAGGCGGCGCGCGCGGGGAGGGCAGCGAGGCTCAGGCAGAGCAGAACGAGGGAGATGAGGCGGGGGATCATGGAGGGCCTGTCGAGCGAGAGCAGTTCGGGGTCAGATTAGGCGAAGCACCGGGCAGTTGGAAGGCGACTTGCGGCAAGATCGACGCACGATGCGTCGTTTTCGGAATTGTGAATGGTCCTTGGGCAAGGAGGCCGCGAGGCGCGGAGCGGGCGATTTGCGAGAGCTTGTCGGCGCCATGGTTAACAACTCCCCCACAGCGCTTGGAATTCGGGGCAATGCAATAGACAAACATCCGGGGATGGTGTCACAAGGGTGCGCATTCTGCTGTGGGCGGCTGGCCGAGCGGTCGAAGGCACTGGTCTTGAAAACCAGCAGGCGTGAAAGCGTCTCGTGGGTTCGAATCCCACGCCGCCCGCCATACTGCATTTCAGCGATTGCTTCCCACCTAAGATCAGGATTCATAACCATTAGATGACGGTCGCGGCCAGTGCGATGGCTGAGAGGAAGACCTTGGGACAGCGATCATAGCGTGTCGCCACACGCCGCCAGTCCTTGAGCCGGCCGAACATGATCTCGATGCGGTTACGCCGTTTTTATCGGCGCTTGTCGTATTTGACGGGGGTCTTGCGTTGCTTTCTGCCGGGGATGCACGCGCGTATCCCTTTGCCGTTCAACGCGTCCCTGAACCAGTCGGCGTCATAGCCGTCGCCGTTGTCGCTCGGACCAATGGCGCTCCAATGGCAACTCTCCGAGCAGCCAGTCGACGTTTGGCACGCTGCTGAGCAGCGCCCGCGCACCGATGTCGTCGCTGACCTGACCGGCGGTCACAAACAAGCTCAGCGGCCGCCCCAGGCTGTCACAGATGGCATGGAGTTTGGTGTTCATGCCGCCTTTGGTTCGACCGACCAGGCGTCCACGCCCCCCCTTTTTCGCGGCCATGCTGGTCGTCCTGCGGTGTGCCTTCAGGTAGGTTGCGTCGATCATTGCAGTCTTTTTCTCGCCGTGTTCGGCAGACAGGCCGACCATCATCCGCGCGAAGATGCCTTTCTCGCTCCAACGCTCCCACCGGCTGTAGAGCATTTCCGGCACTTTCGCGGCCCCACCGGGGCCACGGTCGCCTTCAACTGTGCGGACCGTAGACTTCAGGAGCGTCTCGCCAGCGCACCCCGTTGCGGTTGATGAAGATTATCCCACTCAACACCCGCCTATCATCGACGCGTGGCTTGCCATGCGACTTTGGGAAGAAAGGGGATAGTGTGGCCATCTGCTCGTCCGTCAGCCAGTAAAGGTCGCGCATGTCACCGCTCCGTTTTCCGCGCCGTGAATAACGCAGCGTGGTGAAAATCAATGCATCCTGACCCTACGTGCCGAAATCGGGGCTTTTTCTGGGTGCCACGTTGCGGTTCCGAGCGTTGCGGGTTGAGGCTTGCCCATGTCACAGCGACGAGGTGCGTTCTGGATCCAGCATCCTTTCCGTATTCTCATGCGATGAAACCGCAAACGCCGAGCTTACAAAGGTCGTGCGGTTCGCCGAAACTCGCTGGGCGACATGCCTGCCGCTTGATTGAACGCACGCCGGAAGGCTCTCGAATCGGAGTAGCCAAGAAGCCGGGCGATGTCGTCTACCGACGTTTCGCTGTGCGTGAGAAGCGTCTTGGCTCGCTTGGCCAGAAAGCTTGATCGGACAGTTCGAAACGAAGTGCCCTCTGCCTTGAGAGCGCGTTGCAGTGTTCTGGGACTTATTGCCAAAAACCGAGACACAGTTTTTTCGTTGGGAACACCGCCAGCGAGCGAGATGTCCAGCATCTGTTCGACCGCCTCAATCGTCGTTTGCATGGGAGATACCTCCATCAACGCACCCAACTCACCAAGCGAAAGCGTCTTGGCTGAGTCCGGCGCACCGGGGTTGGTGGCCAAGAGTTCGTTCAACCGGATGGCAACAGACGGGATCTTGCAATCTGTCCGGACCTCGGTTCCGGTAAGCCGTTCGAGCTCTCTTATGTCGCCCTTCTTTACGTCGGGCAGTTCGACCCAGTCCGGCCGCCAATCGGTGCCCAGGAAATGATGCGCGACCTGACTGATCACGAACGGAGTGGCTTCATCAAGGTGGCGGTGCCCGACCACAGCGAAGCCTGCAGAGTTTCGTCCGACAACGATATGTGTGGCCGTCCGGCGGAGGACAATCTCCGATCCTGGGTGAATAAAGAGCATTGCCCGTCGTCCGCGATCCAACGCAGTGGCGAGATCAGGAGCGCTTAGAACATAAATCGAGTAGGCACCGTAAGTCATATAGTCGAAATAGCGTCCGACCTTGGCACCGAGGTGCCGCTCCCCGATTTCCCGTGCGACCGCTTCGACAAGAACCGCTTCAGTCGCATAGGGGATGAAGCCTTTTGAACCATTGAGCATTGCACGATCAAGCCCGGCGACCGTGAGGGCTTTGTCGACGATCCGCCTGTTCGCAAAGCGGTCCAACAGGTCGACGACATGTGTCAGCTCAATGAGGTTGACCATATACCTGGGCATGCCCCTCATTGTCGCAAAATGTCCGCCCGCACAATGCTAGTTTTGCCGCGAAGTTGGACCACTGTGCCGACCGATGACGTGGTTTTGAGCCGGCATTGGAAGAACTGGGCAGGGACCAGAAGTGCTCGGTGGACGCCAGACCTTGATTGCTGGTTAGCCAGGCAACTGGGTTCAAGGAGACGACGATGAGAAGAACTTTTGCGCTTTGGATGACAGGCGCTGTCGCAATCTGGGCTGGAGCCGTCATGGCACAAGGCCAACCGGTGCCGGTGACAATCGACAACTTCGTTCGGGCCGCAACAGACCGGGAGCTCAGCACCTATGTCGATCTCGGTGGAGGCGTGAACCAGTTCTTTCACTTCAAGGAACCCACGCCGATCAACAACCAGCCCACCATCCGGATGAACCGTGACACGCTCTACAGCACGGCTGTTATCGACATCAGCGAAGGTGCAACCCTGACGCTGCCCGACGTGGGCGATCGGTACATGACGACCATGGTGGTCAACCAGGACCATTTCATCAACGAAGTGTTTGATGGCGGCGGTGTGCTCCAACTCGACACGGACCTGTTCGATACCCCCTATGTGCTTGTATTCGTGAGAATACTGGTGGATGCCGAGAATGCTGAAGATGTCGCGGCGGTCAATGCCATTCAGGATGCGTTCGCTATCGACGCCGCTTCGGAAACGCCTTTCGAGATGCCGGACTACGACATCGAGAGCTTCGAAGCCGTGCGTCAGGCCGCGATTGAGCTGGGCAGGTTCGCACCAGACAGCATTGGAACCTTTGGCGCAGCAGATCGCATCGAGCCTCTGCGCCATTTTTTGGGAACGGCGGTCGGGTTTGGCGGCCTGCCAGAAGAAGAAGCCATGTATCTCAATGTTGAGCCCGGCCTTCCGGTAGGGGAGTACAAGATCCGGGTGCCCGCTGATGTGCCTGTGAACGCGTTTTGGTCCGTCAGCGTCTACAACGCAGACGGGTTCTTTGAGTACAACTCGCTCGACGCCTATGTGGTCAACTCCGTTTCGGGCATCAGAAATGACGACGAGAGTGTGACGGTGCATTTTGGCGGCTGCGAAGACGGCCGTGTGAACTGCCTTCCGATCATGGAGGGCTGGAATTACAACGTGCGCCTGTATCAGCCCAAACCCGAAACCATAGACGGAACCTGGGTCTTCCCGACCGTGCAAACCGTGAACTGAAAAACAGGAGTCTGGTGATGAACAAACTCCTCCTGGCAGTCACACTTTTGCTCCCGACCGGCGTCTGGGCCGAGGATGTGGTCGATGTGACCATGGACAATCTCGTACGCGCGGAAACAGATCACATGATCCGCACCAACATGGGTGTATTCGGCGTGGACATCGGCGCGATTGGGCATTTTCGCGATCCCGTTTCACCTGACAACCAGCCGGTCATCCGGATGAATCAGGACACGCTCTATTCGGTCGTCGTGCTGGATCTGAGCGAGCCGGCCGAAGTGACACTGCCTGAGGTCGATGGGCGCTACATGTCGATGCATGTCATCAATCAGGACCATTTCATGTACGCCGAAGCGTCGCCGGGCACGTACCAACTCACCCAAGAGGACATTGGCACACGTTTTGCGTTCATCGGCATCCGGACTTTTGCCGATGTGACCGACCCCGATCACGTTGCCGCCGCGCATGCAGCACAGGATGGGATTGTTGTCAGTGGCGGTGGTGCTGGCCCGTTTGAAGCCCCCAACTGGAATACAGACCAACTCGCCGTCGCGCGTCAGTCAATCAGCGATCTGACGTTTCTGGAGCCCGGTTCCACCCGTGCCTTTGGCTGGAGCAAAGAAGACATTGATCCGGTCCATTTTCAAGTTGGGGCGCTCTCGGGGTGGGGCGGACTACCGCCCAACACAGCGATTTACCTGTCGGGCGAGGTTGAAAAGAGCGACGGCGAAACGCCGCACGCAGTGACGGTCACCGATGTGCCGGTTCGGGCTTTCTGGTCCGTAACGATTTGCAACAGCGAAGGTTTTTTGGAAGCCAATGATCTGGGTGTGAACAGCTTCAACAACTACACCGCCGAGGCCGCCGATGACGGCTCGATCACGCTCCATTTCGGCGGGTGCGAAGACGGGCGCGTGAACTGCATCCCGATTTCGCCGGGCTAGAACTACTCGGTTCGCCTGTATGAGCCAGAGGAAGCCATCCAGAAAGGCAGCTGGACTTTCCCGAACATCGAACCGGTGACCTGAAGCTCGCACGGCGTGGCGCCATGAATGGAGGAAACGATGCACCGATTCCGTGTGGATGCGGGGCTGGTTTTCGCAGCCATGGCTGGAAGCCCGCTGGCTGCAGATGAGGCCGCCGATCTTGCTCAGGAGCTGGCCAATCCGCTGGCTGCGATCATCTCGGTCCCCTTCCAGTTGAACTATGACGACAATCTCGGCTTTGCCGATGAAGGGTCGCGGACAACGCTGAACTTTCAGCCGGTTGTGCCCTTTCAGTTGAGCGGGGACCTCAACCTGATCACGCGTACGATCGTCCCCTATGTGTGGCAGGAAGATGTTGTTCCGGGTACGAACCAGAGCGGCTTCGGAGATGTCCTGTTCTCGGCTTGGTTTTCACCCGTGGCAACCGGGGACCTGACCTGGGGGATCGGCCCGGTTGTGCGGTTTCCGACCTATAGCGACGTGTCGGGCGATACCTGGGCGGCTGGGATCACCGGCATTGCGCTGCGCCAGACCGGACCCTGGACATACGGCGCTTTGGCAAACCATCTTTGGAGTGTGGAGAGCGATCCCGCCACCCCTACGAATGCCAGCTTCTTCCAGCCGTTTGTCGCCTATTCCACAGAAGACGCATGGACCTTCTCACTGCAAAGCGAAAGCACCTATGACTGGGAGGCAGAGAGCTGGGCCGTCCCCGTCAATGGATCTGTCTCCCGTCTCGTGCAGTGGGATGCGTTGCCGGTGAATCTTCAGGCAGGGGTCGGATACTGGCTGGACGCGCCCGACGTAGGTGCTGAAGGGGTGCGGTTTCGGCTGCAGGCTCAGTTTGTGCTCCCAAGAGGACGGTAACACCGCAAACGGTATAGGTGCGGCGACGGCTTCCGACGGGGGGCAGATAGCAAGTCAGAAGCAAAGTGGATTGCAAGAGCACGCTGAGTTTAACCCGGATCACGAAGACCCGATCGTGAGAAGCTGTAATCGTATCATTCAGCATTCCGTCCTTGTTAAGTCTGTCTTCTTCGTCCCGGCCTCTCGGTTGATACCGATGCGTTGTGCGGTGCTGCCCCAATAGCCGGCAGATCCGGCGCTCGCCATCCATTGGTTCAAGCACAACGGCGCATGGAGTTTCCCCGGGCAGCTTCCTTCAGAACAAGGGCGTCCAGCGTCAGGTTAGAGACGGCCTTGCGCAGCCGCGTTGGCCGATTTCTCTCGGACCCTTGGCGTTCCATTGGCAAACTCTTCTTCTGAAGCCGCTTGAGGTCCT
>JANSYP010000015.1 GCA_024742405.1 Paracoccaceae bacterium | reverse complement strand
GCTCGTCCCGGAACCGGGCGTCGAAGCCCTCGACGTCGCCGGTCTCCCAAGGCTGCCTGGTTCGATGAAGGCGGTTCTGGCGCCGGCCGCAGTGATCCAGGCCCGAACGTCCATGGCCACGAACGCGGGGCCGCCGTCCATGGGGCGCGGACCAATGGCAGACAAGGGCTCGTTGCGCACTTCTCTCATCGCATCCACGCGCGCCATGCCCAGGCCGACACGCACATCAACCTTCCGTAGCTTCTGTGCGACCTCCTCGGGCTTGCACCGCTTGTTCGCCATTCCGGGTCCTCCGTTTCCTAAGCATAACGGGGACCAATTCAGATGGGGAGGCTCAGGCCAAAACTCCGATGCGAAATGGATCGGCGACGCATTTGCCCAGCGCGGCATCGTACTCTGCGGCGATTGCGAGGTTCCTCTGCGGTCTTGGATCACCGAGGGCAATGGCAGACACTACGCCTGTTATCTGTGCCAGGCTAAGAGCTGCGAGAGCTACGACAAGTCCTTCCCGCGACAAGATCTAAGCCGATGTCGGCGATCTCATCAAGCAGCCACAGCCGTCCTAAAAACTTCTCTCCCTGGCCCGCGCGATGTTCCGCGACGCCTGGACGGCGCTCTGTGAACAGACGCAGCAGATCATCCGGTCCGACAAACTGAAACTGGGCCAATTCGAGAAGCAGATCGAGACGTTGCTTATGCGCATCCCGAGGCGTCCGACGCCCGGGTAATCCGAACCTTTAAAGAAAGGATCGGAGATCCGGAGAAACAGTGCGCCGTCTAGGCGAGCAAAACTGGCGCAACACTTCGAACCGCCGGGCAAGTTCGAAAAAACAACCAGAACCAACTCCCATATTCCTCGCCAGCAGTTGGAAATTGTGGGAAAGCGGGAGCATCCAGGGCCGCCAACTGGTGCTCAAACTGGCCTTCGCGGGCCGGCTCCGATTCTGCGAGAAACAGGGGGCTAGAACCCTCGAACCAGTTTTCCTTCAAGGCAATAGGGACGGTTCAGCGCCAAGGGTAGTGTTGGTGCGGGTGAAGGGACTCGAACCCCCACGCCTTGCGGCGCCAGAACCTAAATCTGGTGCGTCTACCAATTCCGCCACACCCGCGCCTGCCCGCACGGAGGACGGGCGCGGTTGCTCTAGCAAAGCTGCTCGACGGAGGCGAGGAAGAAATTGCCGCCCGCAGGCGCGTCGAGAATGCTGTGTCGAAGTGGCGTCGCAGATCGTGCGCGGCGGGGACGGGATTTCACGCATCGGTGCGGAGGGAAATCGCCCGGCCGGGGGGATCGGGGTGGGCTTGCGCTTGCCCCGGGGCTGTGTGGCACGGTATCAGGCGGTGGCAGTAAACAACGAGACCAAGAAAAAGGGGCAGGCTATGCGTCGTGTCGTCGTCACCGGGCTGGGAATGGTCAGCCCCCTTGCCAATGGCGTGGAAGAAACCTGGACCCGGCTACTGGACGGGCAGTCGGGTGCCGGGACGATCTCGCGTTTTGACGCCGGTCATTTGGCCACGACCTATGCCTGCGAGGTGCCGCTGGGCGACGGCAGCAACGGTACCTTCAATCCCGATGACGTGATGGTGCCCAAGGAGCGGCGCAAGGTCGACGATTTTATCCTGTTCGGGATGGCCGCCGTGGATGAGGCTGTGCGCGACGCGAACTGGATGCCCGAGAGTGAAGAGGATCGGGAGCGCACCGGCGTGATGATCGGCTCAGGTATCGGCGGGCTTTCGACCATCGCGGACACGGCGATCGTCTTGCGCGACAAGGGTCCGCGGCGGGTATCGCCGTTCTTCATCCCTGGCTCCTTGATCAATCTCGTCTCCGGGCAGGTGTCGATCCGCTATGGCTTCACCGGGCCGAACCACGCGGTGGTCACGGCCTGTTCGACCGGGGCGCATGCCATCGGCGATGCGGCGCGACTGATCCAGTGGGGCGACGCGGATGTGATGGTCGCGGGCGGTGCGGAGGCGTCGATCTGCGAGATCGGGATCGCGGGCTTCAACGCATGCAAGGCACTCTCGACCAAGCGCGGCAACGCCCCTGAGACCGCGAGCCGCCCCTATGACGAGGACCGCGACGGGTTCGTGATGGGCGAGGGCGCGGGCATCGTCGTGCTGGAGGAGTACGAGCACGCCCTGGCACGCGGCGCCAAGATTTACGCGGAGGTCGTCGGTTACGGCATGTCCGGCGACGCTTATCACATCACGGCACCGTCTGAGGATGGCGCGGGAGCCACGCGGTCGATGACGGCTGCGCTCAAACGAGCCGGCATCTCGCCCGACAGGGTCGATTATATCAATGCCCACGGGACCTCGACCATGGCGGACACGATCGAGCTTGGCGCGGTGGAGCGGCTGCTGGGCGATGCGGCCGGAAAGGCCACCATGTCCTCGACCAAATCCGCCGTGGGCCATCTCCTAGGCGCTGCGGGCGCGGTCGAGGCGGTGTTCAGCATCCTGGCGTTGCGCGATCAGGTGGCACCCCCGACGATCAATCTGGAGAACCCGGCTGTCGACTCCAGGATCGATTTGGCGCCCAACGAAAAACGCGAGCGCGAGATCAACATCGCGCTATCCAATTCCTTTGGCTTCGGCGGCACCAACGCGTCGCTGGTGCTCAGCAAGGTCGATGCCTGATGTGGCGGTCGCTGGCCTCCAACACGCTCAGTCTGCTCATCGTCGGACTGATCGGCGTCGGGATCGTGATCGCCTGGGGGCAGAACCGGTACGAGGCACCGCAGCAGTTCACCGAGGCGGTTTGCCTGAGCGTGCCGCGCGGCGGGACGATCGTAAACGTGTCGGAGGATCTGGTGGAGCAGGCCGCCCTTTCCAACCCGCTGATCCTGCGGCTGGGGGCCGAGTATAGCGGTCGGGCGCCTGACCTGAAGGCGGGCAATTTCCTGATCCCGCCCGGTGCGTCCATGTCCGAGATCGTGGCCCTGGTCACGGGCGACGGGCAGAGCACCTGTGGGCGCGAGTTGAACTATCGCATCGGGGTGACCGATCTGGAGGTGGAACTGCGCGAGCTGGATCCCGGCGCGGGCGGCTATGTGGAGCTCGCGAGCTTCGTGCCCGGCGAGGCGGCGCCCCCGGCCTATGCAGAATTCGTCGAGGACCCGTTCGGCCGGTTTCGTGTTACGCTGGTGGAAGGCGCCACGAGTTGGCAGGTCGCGGACGGGCTGCGCCGGGCGGAGTTTCTGGAGGGTGCCGTGGCCGAGGTGCCCGCGGAGGGCACGCTGGCGCCGGGCAGTTACGATGTGGTGCCCGGTACGTCGCGCGAGGAGCTGCTGGCGGCGATGCGCGGCGCGCAGGAGGCGACGCTGGCCGCGGCCTGGGCCGGGCGGGCCGAGGGGCTGCCGATCGAGACGCCCTTTGAGGCGCTGACGCTCGCCTCGATCATCGAGAAGGAAACCGCCGTGGCCGAAGAGCGCCCTCTGGTGGCCTCGGTCTTCGTCAACCGGCTGAATCGCGGCATGCGGCTCCAGACCGACCCGACGGTGATCTACGGAGTTACCAATGGCGAGGGCACGCTGGGGCGCGGGCTGCGCCAGAGCGAGCTGCGCCGGGCCACGCCCTACAACACCTATGTCATCGAAGGGCTGCCGCCGACGCCCATTGCCAACCCCGGCGCGGCGGCCATCGAAGCGGCGCTGAACCCCGATCAGAGCGACTACGTGTTCTTCGTGGCTGACGGGACGGGCGGGCACGCCTTTGCCCGAACGCTGGACGAGCACAACGCCAATGTGCGCCGCTGGCGCGAGATCGAGCGCCAGCAGGCCAACCAGTAACGCGAGCCTTGCGGTCGCCGGGCGGGGCCCGGCGGAGGTTTTTCTCCCCTTGTCCGGCCAGGGCCGCACAAAGGGCCCCTGCCGCACCGCTGCAACTGGTGTGCTCAGGATTTTGCGTGGGCGGCCTGCCAGCCGCGTGGATCGGCGAGGAAGGCCGCGACGCCGTCGAGCGTGGCGGTATCGAACGCGCCCTGGGCGCGGGCCTCGGTCAACACATCGTGCCAGGTGCATAATGAATGCAGTGTAACGCCATGATCGCCCAGGGTTTTCTCGGTTTCCGGAAAGATGCCATAGGAAAAGATCACCGCGGTATGGGCGCAGCTTGCGCCAGTTTCGCGGATGGCGTCGACGAAGCTGAGCTTGGAGCCGCCATCGGTCGTCAGATCCTCCACCAGCAGCACCCGGTCGCCTTCGCCCATCACCCCTTCGATCCGAGCGTTGCGTCCGTAGCCTTTGGGTTTCTTGCGCACGTAGGTCATGGGCAGCGCCAGCCGTTCGGCGATCAGTGCGGAAAACGGGATGCCCGCGGTCTCGCCTCCGGCGATGTTGTCGAACGCCTCGAACCCGGCATCGCGCAGTACCGTCACGGCCAGAAAATCCATCAGCGTCGACCGGATGCGCGGGAAGGAGATTAGCTTGCGGCAGTCGATATAGGTGGGTGAGGGCAGGCCGGAGGCCAGGGTGAAGGGCTCCGCGGCGTTGAAATGCACGGCCTCGACTTCCAGCAGCATCCGCGCGGTCAGGCGGGCGATCTCGTCGGCGGGGGGGAAGCTGGAGGGGATCATGGGCAGGGGTCCTGGTCTGACGGGCTGGGGGGCGGCTTTTCGGTCAGTCTTCCACGCGCCAATGGAGCGGAAATCCCGGATCGAAAAGGGTGATCGGGCCCTTCTTGGACTTGATCTTCGTGGGATAGTCGACCGGCTTGCCCTTGGTCAGGGTGATGCTGTCTGCGTTGGGCTCCAGCTTGTAGAAGGCGGGTCCGTGGAGCGACGTGAAGCCTTCGAGCCTGTCGAGCGCACCTTGGCGTTCGAAGACCTCCGCCAGACAGGAGAGCGTGTTGGTGGCCGAGAAAATCCCCGCGCAGCCGCAGGCGTTTTCCTTCAACTCGTCAGTATGGGGGGCGCTGTCGGTGCCGAGAAAGAAATGCGCGTCACCCGAAGTCGCCGCGGCCACCAGCGCGTCGCGGTGTGTCGCCCGCTTGGCCACCGGAAGGCAGTAGTAATGCGGCTTGATCCCACCCACGAGGATGTGGTTGCGGTCGATGATCAAGTGGTGCGTGGTGATGGTGCCGCCCATCATGCCTTCGGGCTGGTCCTTGACATAGTCGATGCCGTCGCTGGTGGTGATATGTTCCAGCACCACGCGCAGCTTGGGAATATCGCGGCGGATCGGGTCGAGCACCGTGTCGATGAAGACCTTCTCGCGGTCGAAGATGTCCACGTCCGCGTCGGTCACCTCGCCATGGACGCAGAGCGGCAGGCCGATGGTGGCCATCGTCTCGAGCACCCGCCGCACGCGCGAGAAATCGCGCACGCCGGAGGCCGAGTTGGTGGTCGCGCCGGCGGGGTAGAGTTTGACCGCGCGGATCAGTCCGATCTCGGCCGCGGCGCGGACATTCACCGGGTCGGTGTCCTCGGTCAAGTAGAGCGTCATGACAGGCCGGAATTTCGAGCCCTTGGGTTTCGCCGCCAGGATCCGGTCTCGGTACTCGGCTGCGTCGGCCGCGGTGACCACCGGCGGCACGAGGTTTGGCATCACCAGGGCGCGGCCGAAATGGCGGGCGGTTTCGGGCAGAACGGCCTTCATCACGGCGCCGTCGCGCAGATGAAGATGCCAATCGTCGGGGCGGCGAATGGTGAGCGTTTCGGTCATGGTAACGGGCTTAGCCAAAGCGCGGGCCGAGGACCAGTGTGGCATTGGGTGCGCCGGGTGCCCAAAAAATGTGCAAGCGCGTGTCCGGTCCGCCGGATATCGGGCCGGAACCCGAGCGGTGGTTGCTGCGCGGAACCTGTCTTGCTGTATTGCCGCGAACCGGAGGACCGATGCAGGCAGCCGAAATTCTGGAGAAAACCGCCGTGGCGCGGGCCGCTCCGGCACATCAGCGGATGCGTGGCGTGGCAGAGGTCGCGATGGCGCGGCGCCGCGGGGCGACCCGGCTGACCGGACTGGCACAGTCCGGCGCGGCCAAGGCGATGCTGCCGCGGGTGCACGGGGCCGACCCCGAGGTCGTGCTGCTGAACACCGCCGGAGGTCTCACGGGCGGTGACAATCTGCGCTATGCGCTGTCGCTGGGCGACGGCGCGCGCGCCGTAGCGACCACCCAGACCGCAGAGCGCGCCTATTGCAGCCTGCCCGAACTTCCGCCGGCGCGTCTGGATGTCGAGATTACCGTTGGTGCGGGCGGGCATCTGTCCTGGCTGCCCCAGGAGACAATCCTTTTCGATGGCGCGGCGCTTCATCGGCGCACGCGGATCGATCTGGCCGAGGGCGCAAGTTGTCTGGCCTGCGAGAGCGTCGTTCTGGGCCGTGCGGCGATGGGCGAGACTGTCGCGCGGCTGGACTTCCGCGACTGGCGCGAGATCCGCCGCGCGGGTGCGCCGGTCTATCTGGATCCCTTCGCTTTCGGACAAGAGAATCTGGCAAAGCGCGATGGGGTCGCGACGCTCGGCGGTGCGCGGGCGATGGCCAGCGTGGTCTTTGTGGGGGAGGACGCGGAGGATCGGCTTGAACCCCTGCGGGGCTTGATCGACAGTGCGCCCGGAGATGTTGAGGCGGCCGCGTCGGCCTGGCAGGGGCGGATGGTATTGCGCGCCCTTGCGGCGGACGCGCAACCGCTGCGCCGCCTGCTGTCGGCGGTTCTGGCGCAGCTCGGCGGCGGGTTGCCGCGGGTCTGGCAAATGTGAGGAGACGACAGGCACTATGAACCTGACACCGAGGGAAAAAGACAAACTTCTGGTCAGCATGGCGGCGATGGTGGCCCGGGCGCGGTTGACGCGGGGGGTGAAACTCAACCACCCCGAGGCGATCGCGTTGATCACGGACTTCGTGGTTGAGGGGGCGCGGGACGGACGGTCGGTGGCCGAATTGATGGACGCCGGCGCCCATGTCGTGGCCGCCGAGCAGTGCATGGAAGGCGTGCCGGAAATGATCCACGACGTGCAGGTCGAGGCGACGTTCCCCGATGGCACCAAGCTTGTCACAGTACATCATCCGGTGCGCTGAGCCGATGTTGCGGGAACCGGAACCCAGGCGAAACGGTTCGATGATTGCGGAGGACAGCAAATGATCCCGGGCGAAGTGATCACCAAAGACGGCGATCTGGTGCTGAATGACGGCGCCGAGGTCACCGAACTGACCGTTGCGAACAGCGGCGACCGGCCGGTGCAGGTCGGCAGCCACTACCATTTTGCCGAGACCAACAGTGCGCTGGAGTTCAACCGCGATGCGGCGCGCGGCCAGCGGCTCGACATCGCCGCGGGCACGGCAGTGCGGTTTGAGCCGGGTCAAAGCCGCACTGTGCGCCTTGTGCCACTACGCGGCAATCGGACTGTTTATGGATTCAACCAATATGTTATGGGGCCGCTGGAATAATGCGAGTCAATCTGTGCGGCCGGCCCGCGCAACCTTTGAAAGGGTGGAATGGTAACATGATCAAGATGACACAGGTGATGACGCCAGTGGACTACTGGCGCAACGGCGTGGAACTTTGGTTCCGGGCCACCGAGATGCAGATCGACATGTCGTTCAAGATGATAGGCATGATGCCTGGCTGGAACCTTATGCTGCAGCCCGGCCACGGGTTTCCGATGTCGCCTGTGACGCAGCGGCCGGCAAAGAGCGCACGGTCCGCAACGGCGCCGACGATCAAGTCTGCCGCTGCTGGAACGCCTGTGGCTTCGAAGCCGGCGTTGCGTGCCGTTCAGGGCGGTGCCGCTCCCAAAGCCGCTGCTCCCAAAGCGCGGGCGGCGGCCAAGACCGCGCCGGTTGCTGAACTCGTCACCGAGACGCCGGCCAAGATTGCCGAAAAGTCGCCGGTCACCGCAGACGCCCCGGTCGCACCCAAGCCGGCACCCGCCCGGGCACGCCGCAGTGCGAAACCCGCCGCCAAGACTGCAAAGGCCGCTGTCGTCGAAGCGCCGGCGGTCAAGGCGGAGGCGCCCGCCAAGCCGGCGCCGGCTGCCAAGGTAACGCCTGCGCGCAAACCCGCGGCGCGCAAGGCGCCGGCGAAAAAGGCAGCGCCCAAGCCCGAGGCAAAGGTCGCGCCCAAGCCGACGACCAAGCCTGCACCGAAGGCCGAGGTCGCTCCAGCGTCGACGCCCGCCGCAAAGACTGCTGCGAAGCCGGCCGCCAAAGTCGCACCGGCGAAGACCGCGCCAAAGGCCGCACAGACCAAGACGGCCCCCAAAGCTGCGGTTGCCGCCACGGCCCCGGCCAAGTCTGCGCCCTCCAAGCCTGCTGCGACCAAGCCTGCTGCGACTAAGCCTGCCGCGACCAAGTCCGCCGCAGCAAAGACGGCAGCCCCCGCCAAGGCTGACGCGGGCGCCAAGCCCGCATCGCGCCGCCGTCGTGCGCCCGCCAAGCCGGCACCGATGCCGGGTGCCGGCACGAAGGCCAAGGATAGCTGAAACCCGGCGTAGACTGGGTTTTATGAGGCGGGCCGATGTGCCCGCCTTATTTTTTCTGCGCCGCGGCATAATGCATGTTTCTGCGGTGCAGCAAAGCTGATAGGGGTCTTCCAGGGCGCTTACCGCCCGCGAAAGGACGACCCCGATGTCTGCCCCCAGTTCTGCTTCAAATCCCGCGCCCAATCCCTTCCTCGTACCCGTGAACGGCCAGGTCGAGACCTTCGCCCTTGGGTTGGAGATGATGCATCTCGCCGGGGAAACCCAAAGCATCATGGTGATGCGGCTGTTGGGCTTGTCGGGCCTTTGGAACGTCCAAGACACCGAATCCGCCCGTATGGTGGCCGAAAAGCCCGCCGCCTTCGCCCGCTCCGCCGAGGCCGCGATCAAAGCGGCGATGGTCGGTGGACGCCCGGATCAGGTGATGGCTGCGGCCGTGGAGCCGCTGCGCAGCAAGACGCGCGCCAATGTCGCACGTTTGAGCCGCCGGGGTCCTGGCTTGCCGCTCTGAGCCGCACGTGCGCCCTTGGGATAAGCGGGGCTTCGACCAAGACCCCTGTGGCGTGATCTCGGACTGACACGGATCGGATCGAAATCTGCGACCTAGAGCGGCATCTCGGCATCAAACTGTTTCAGTTCGCTTCGGTTTGGCTCTAGGGTCCGCCGCGTTCGCGCAGGCGTCCGGGGGTCCCATGAACAAGCCAAAACGCAGCATTTTCGAGGATGTCGCCGACAATGGTGGCACTCCGGCCAAACCCGCGACTCCTGGCGGGCTGATCGACCGCGGCGACGCAGATGGGCGCGGTGCGGTACGGGCTTGGCTGATAGTGCTCTTTGCGCTGGTGGTGCTAATGATCTCGGTCGGCGGGCTGACCCGGCTGACCGACAGCGGGCTGTCGATCACCGAATGGCGCCCTGTCACCGGCGCGCTTCCGCCGCTGTCGGAGATGGCCTGGACCGAAGAGTTCGAGAAATACAAGCAGATCCCTGAGTACCAGCTCCAGAATGCGGGCATGAGCCTGGAGGAGTTCAAGGTGATCTACTGGTGGGAATGGGGCCACCGTCAGCTCGGCCGCGTGATCGGATTGGTTTGGGCCGTGGGGCTCTTGGGTCTCGCCGTCGCGCGCAAGGTCCCGGCCGGCTGGATGCCGCGGCTGCTGTTTCTGGGTTTGCTGGGCGGCGCGCAGGGGGCGATCGGCTGGTGGATGGTCGCCTCGGGTCTGTCGGGCGAGATGCTGGACGTCGCCTCCTACCGGCTGGCGGTGCATCTGGGGCTCGCCTTCGTGATCCTCGGGCTCATCGCCTGGTATGTGTTCCGCCTCGGGCGGAGCGAGGCCGATCTGCTGGTCGCGCGGCGCGGCCGCAACGCGAAGCTCTTTGGCATGGGCACGGGGCTCATGCATCTGGCCTTTCTGCAGATCCTGCTGGGTGCGCTCGTGGCCGGGATCGATGCGGGCCGCACCTTCACCGACTGGCCGCTGATGGCCGGCGGGGTCTTTCCGCCCGATCCGTTCGGGCTGACGCCGCTGTGGCGCAACTTCTTCGAGGAACCGGGGCTGGTGCAGTTCCTGCATCGGATCGTCGGCTATCTGCTCTTCATCTACGGGCTCGTGGTCTGGAACCGGGCGCGCAAATCCGGCTTGCCGCCGGTGCGGCGCGCCTATGACTGGATGGCGGTGATGCTCTTTGGCCAGCTCGTGCTGGGGATCGGCACGGTCCTCTATGCGGCGCCCTGGCAGCTGGCGATTGCCCATCAGCTCGGCGCGGTGATCCTGTGGGCGCTGATACTGCGGGCACGGTTCCTGGCGCAATACCCCACGGGCAGCGCGATCGGAGCGGCACCATGAGCGCGCTGGAGGATCTGCTCGCCCATGAGCGCGAGACGACGGCGCTGGCCCAGGTCGCGGGGCGGCTCGGCTGGGATCAGGAAACCGTGATGCCAGCGGGCGCGGCGGAGCAACGCTCCGAGGAGATGGCGGCGATGGAAGCGGTGCTCCATGCCCGCCGGTCCGACCCGAAGGTGGGCGACTGGCTGGCGGAGGCGTCCGCCGAAGATGCGGTCGGCGCGGCCCAGCTGCGCGAGATCGGACGGGCCCACGCGCGGGCGACAAAGGTGCCGGCGCGGCTGGCTTCCGAGATTGCGCGCGTGACGTCCGTCGCCCAGGGTGAATGGGCGGCGGCGCGGGCGGCGGACGATTTCGCGGGGTTCGCTCCGAGGCTGGCGGAGGTCGTGGCGCTGAAACGCGAGGAGGCCGCGGCGCTGGCCGGCGACCGCACTCTCTATGACGCGATGCTCGACGATTATGAACACGGCACCACGGCGGCAGAGCTCGACGCGATGTTCGGCGCGCTCAGGCCTCGGCTGGTGGATCTGCGCGCAGCGATCCTGAACGGACCGCAACCCACGCTGCCGGAACTGGGGCGGTTCGACGAGGCCGGGCAGCTGGCGTTGGCCTCCGAGATCGCGGGCCTCTTCGGCTATGATTTCACCCGTGGCCGGATCGACAAGGCCGTGCATCCGTTTTCCTCCGGCTCCGGTGCCGATGTGCGCATCACCACGCGCACGGATCCGGCCGATCCGTTCAACTGCCTCTATTCGACGCTGCACGAGGTCGGCCACGCCACCTATGAGCAGAATATCGATCCTGACCTGGCGCTCACGGTGCTGGGGCAGGGCGCCTCCATGGGTGTGCATGAGAGCCAGAGCCGGCTTTATGAGAACCAGCTCGGCCGCAGCCGGGCCTTCTGCGGCTGGCTGCATGGGCGGTTGCGGGACCGGTTCGGCGACGCGGTGCCGGAAAGGGCGGATACGTTCTACGCCTTGGTCAATCGCGTCCATGCCGGGTTCATCCGTACCGAGGCCGACGAGGTGCATTACAACCTCCATGTGCTGATGCGCTTCGATCTGGAGCGTGCGATGATCTCGGGCGATCTGGCGGTGCCGGACCTGGAAGCGGCCTGGAACGAGCGGTTTGCGGCGGATTTCGGGGCGCAGGTGGATCGTGCTTCCAATGGCTGTCTGCAGGATGTGCATTGGTCCGTCGGGCTGTTCGGCTATTTCCCGACCTACACGATCGGCAATCTCTATGCCGGGTGCCTTTTCGCGGCTCTGAAGCGCGATCTGCCCGATCTGGACACCGATCTGGCCCGCGGCGATCCGGGTCCCGCGCTGCTCTGGCTCCGCGACAAGGTTCAGCGCAACGGCGCCGTGCCGGAGCCCAAGGCGCTGATCGAGGCTGCCACCGGCGCCGCGCCGTCCGCCGGGCCGCTGCTCGACTATCTGGAGGCCAAGTTCGGCGATCTCTACGGGCTCTAGGCGTACGCCGCAGCGGATCAGCCGAAGAGCGCCAGCCCGCCATAGAGTGCCACGAGACCGGCCAGCACTGCCCAGAGCACATTGCGCGTCCAGACCCCGACGGTGAGCGTCACGACGGTCGCCAGCAGACGCGCGGGATCGGGGCTGCCGCCGGTCGCTTCGGGAAAGATTATCAGCGGCGCGACCAGACCGGGCATCACCGCGACGGGTGTGTAGCGCAGCATCCGCAGGATGATCGGCGGCAGGGGCCGGTTCCCGATGATGCCGAGAAAGGAAAAACGGATCAGATAGGTACCGACGCCGAGCGCCAGGATGATCAGCCAGACATGGGGGTGCGAATAGCTCATGTCCGACGCTCCATCGCGATCTCGGTGGCCACGCCGGCGGCCATGGCGCAGCCCGCGGCGATCAAGAGCCCGAGGCTGAGAGGTACCCATGCGAGCGAGAGCGCCAGAACGACCGAGACCACCGCCGCCACGATATGGGCGAGCGTCTTCAGGGCCGGGGCGATCAGGGCCAGAAAGGTGATCGGCAGGGCGAAATCGAGGGCGAAAGCCTCGGGGATCGCGGCACCCAGAACCGCACCGAGATAGGTCATCGCGTACCAGAGCGGCGCCATAAGGACCATCGTGCCGGCGAAATAGGCAAGCTTCTCGCCAATCGGCGCTTCGGGCCGCGTGTCATATTCCATCTGCGACATGGCGTAGCTCTGATCGACGAGCACGTAAGCGACGAGCGCACGCTGCCAGAGCTTCGCGGGACCCAGATAGGGCAGGAGCGCCGCGGAATACATCGCCATGCGCAGATTGACCGCCAGCGCCGTCGCCAGGATCACCAGGGTGGGCGCATCTTCCTGCATCAGGGTCACGGCGGTAAACTGGGCCGCGCCCGCGATCACCAGCACGGTGAAGCCCATGACCTCGGCAATGTTCAGCCCGGCCTCGGTGCCCACAACGCCGAAGAGCATCGCAAAGGGACCCACGACGAGCAGAAAGGGCAGACTGTCACGCAGCCCGCGCAGGAATGTCGTTTTCGCACTGGTTCTCGCCATGCCACGCCCCTAGTCTCTGGCCCGACCGATAGGACATCGGCGAAGGGGAGACAATTGGCACGGCTCGATGATCTCAAAGGCTTTCTGATTGCGCCGGATCCCGAAGCGGCGGGGCTGACCCGGCGGCTGGCGGGCACCGACCAGACTGGAGCGGCGACGCAGGTTTCGGTGGTCGAGGAACGGCCGCTGACGATCTTTCTCAACAGCCGGGAGATCGTCACCGCGATGACCATCGGGGACTATCCGAAATACCTGGCGCTCGGCTTTTTGCGCAACCAGGGCATGCTGAATGATGACGACGAGGTCACGGGCGTCGAGTATGACGATGACCTTGAGGTGGTCGTCGTGCGCACGGCGCGCGAAACCGACCATGAGGAAAAGCTGAAAAAGAAGACCCGTACCTCGGGTTGCGCCGTGGGAACGGTCTTCGGCGACATGATGGAGGGGCTCGAAGGGCTCGAGCTGCCGCAGACGCAGGTGCGGCTGTCGGATCTCTATGCGCTCTCCAACCAGATCAACCGCACGCCGAGTCTCTATCTGGAGGCCGGAGCTATCCACGGTACGGTGCTCTGCGAGGGCGCGCGGCCGCTGGTCTATATGGAGGATGTCGGGCGCCACAATGCGGTGGACAAGATCGCGGGCTGGATGTTCTCCGAAGGGATCGGCGCGGAAAACAAGACACTTTATACCACCGGGCGGCTGACGTCGGAGATGGTGATCAAGACCGCGCTCATGGGCATTCCGGCGCTGGTTTCGCGCTCGGGTTTCACGGCCTGGGGGGTGGATATCGCGCGCCAGGTCGGGCTGACGCTGATCGGACGGCTGCGCGGGCGGAGGTTCGTGTGCCTGTCGGGTGAAGAGCGGCTGCTGCGCGATGCCGATCCCGAGACCGTGGGCGAGGAAGACGCCCGCCACCGCCGCAAGGGCGCGCGGCCATGACCGGGAGCAGCCGACAATGACCCCCGCGGGTGTGGTCCTCGCTGGCGGTTTGGCGCGGCGTATGGGCGGCGGCGACAAAGGCGCGCTGCTTCTGGCCGGCATGACGCTTTTCGACCGTGTGATCGACCGGATCGGGCCTCAGGTCGGGCGGCTGGCGCTGAACGCCAACGGCGATCCCGACCGATTTGCCGAATATGGCCTGCCGGTGCTGCCTGACAGCGTGGCGGAGTTCCCCGGACCTCTTGCCGGCGTTCTGGCGGGCATGGACTGGGCGGCCGAGGAAGGCATCAGCCATATCGTGACGGTCGCTGCGGACACGCCGTTTTTCCCCGAGGATCTGGTGGCGCGCCTGACCCGTGCGGCCGAGAAAGCCTCCACGCCGATTGCGCTGTCGGGCACGCAGGAGGAGGGGCGCCTGATCCGGCATCCAACCTTCGGGCTCTGGCCGGCGAACCTGCGCGAGGATCTGCGTGCCGCCCTTGGCGAGGGGCTTCGCAAGGTCGTGCTTTGGACCGACAAACATGGCGCGGCCACGGCGCTCTTTCCCGATGACGCGTTTTTCAACATCAACACGCCGGAGGATCTGGCCGAGGCCGAGGTCAAGCTGGCCCAGGGCGCGGTATGAGAGTCTTTGGTGTCACCGGCTGGAAGAACGCCGGAAAGACCGGGTTGATGGAACGTCTGGTGTCCGAGATCACGGGGCGGGGCATCACGGTTTCGACCCTGAAACACGCCCATCACACGTTCGATGTCGACCATCCCGGCAAGGACAGCTACCGCCACCGCAAGGCCGGTGCGACTGAGGTTCTACTGGCCTCGCGCAACCGCTGGGCGCTGATGCATGAGCTGCGCGACACCGAGGAGCCCGCGCTGGAGGACCTGCTGCCCAAGCTCGCGCCCGTGGATCTGGTGCTGATCGAGGGCTACAAGCGCGACCGGCATCCAAAGATCGAAGCCTGGCGCGCGGAAACCGGCAACCCGCTGATCGCGCCGGGCGACGACAGTATTCGCGCCGTGGCCTCCGACGCGCCGCTGCCCGGCTTGAACGTGCCGAATTTCGATCTGAACGACACCGTCGGCATCGCGGATTTCGTGCTGCGCGAGGTCGGGCTCGGCGCCGTCGGGCTGGAAGAGGTCGGGTCATGAGCGCATTCGACCGGGTCCTGATGGTGGACTGGTCGGGGGGCAATGATCGCGGGCTCACTCCGTGCAAGGACGCGATCTGGGCCTGTACTTCGGATGCGGGCGGCACGGGCGCGCCGGTCTATCACCGCAACCGGCAGGTAGCCGAGGCTGCACTTGCCGAGGCGATCCAGACCGCGCTGGACGAGGGCTCGCGGCTGCTCGCGGGGTTCGATTTTCCCTTCGGCTACCCGGCGGGCTTTGCAAGGGCGGTGACGGGCGGTGACAATCCGCTGACGCTCTGGGACTGGCTGGAGGCGCGGATCGAGGACGCGCCTGACGCCAACAACCGCTTCGATCTGGCGGCCGAGCTAAATCGGCGCTTCGCGGGTCCCGGACCGTTCTGGGGCAATGCCCTGCGGCGCGAGATCGATGGGTTGTCCCGGACGAAGACGCCGGGCCGGATGGAGGCCGCAGACCTGTCCGAATGGCGTGCGGTCGAGGGCCGGGCGCGGGGCGCCTTTTCCTGCTGGCAGCTAGCCGGGGCAGGGGCCGTGGGTTCTCAGGTCCTGATGGGGTTGCCGGTGCTGGCGCGGCTGCGGCGCCAGTTCGGAGCACGGCTCGCGGTCTGGCCGTTTGAGCCCTGGGATGCGGCGCAGATCGTGCTGGCGGAGGTGTTCCCGTCGCTTTTGGCCGCAGAGGTGACCGCGGCGCAAGCGGCAGAGCCCGAGGCGATCCGGGATGCGCTCCAGGTGCGGCTTCTGGCGCGCGCGCTCTGGCAGGCGCAGGGGGATGGCAGTCTGGGTGCGATCCTGAAGGCCGTGCCGGACGGGCTGGCCCGGCGTGAGGAAGGCTGGATCGTAGGTGTCGGCGTCGAGGCGGCGTTGCGTGCGGCGGCGCGCCCCGAGCTGAGCCCGCCGAAGCTCAAGAACGACTGTTTCGCACTGCCCCAGGGGGTGGAGTGGACGCCGGTGGACGCGGCACTCGCGCAGCTCCGCGCGGGTCTCTCGGTGGTCACCGGGACCGAAAGCTGTGCGGTGGGCGATGCCGCGGGCCGGGTTCTGGCTCGCGATGCGCTGGCGCTCCGGTCCAACCCGCCAGGGGCCAACTCTGCCGTGGATGGCTACGGGTTCGCAGCCGCGGGGATCGGTGATCGGGGGCGCCAGATGCTGCCGCTGCTGGCGGGCCGTGCGGCCGCCGGGGCGCCTCTGCGCCAGGCAGTGCCCGAGGGGCGGGCCGTGCGCATCCTGACCGGGGCGCTGCTGCCCGAAGGCGTTGACACCGTGGTGCTGGAAGAAGACGTCGCTGCAGACGAGGCGGCCGTGGCCTTCGAGGCGCCGGTCAAGCCCCGCGCCAACACGCGCAAGGCCGGCGAGGATGTGGCGGCCGGGGCATTGGCGCTGCCTGCGGGCCGGGTGCTCGGGCCCGCCGACCTGGCGCTGCTCTCGGCGCTCGGCCTCGCCGAGATCGGGGTGCGCACGCGCCTGCGGGTGGGCGTGCTGTCGACGGGCGACGAGATCGCGGCCCCGGGCAGCGATGCAGATCCGGCGCGAACCTATGACGCGAACCGCCCGATGCTCCTGGCCGTCGCAGCCCGCTGGGGGCACACCGCCGTCGATCTGGGCCATGTGCGCGACGATCGCGACGCGCTCCGCGCGCGGCTGAATGCGGCGGCGCAAGAGGCCGATGTGATCCTGACCTCCGGCGGCGCGTCCGCGGGCGATGAGGACCACGTCTCAGCGCTCCTGACCGAAGCGGGCGCGATGCAGACCTGGCGGATCGCGATCAAACCAGGGCGCCCGCTGGCTCTCGGCCTCTGGAACGGCACGCCGGTCTTCGGGTTGCCGGGCAATCCGGTGGCGGCCTTCGTCTGTGCGCTGATCTTTGCCCGCCCGGCGCTGGCGCAGCTTTCGGGCGCGGACTGGCCGGAGCCGGTGGGCTATCCGCTGTCCGCGGCCTTTGAGAAGCGCAAGAAGCCGGGGCGGCGCGAGTATCTGCGCGCGCGGGTCGACGGGCAGGGGCGGGCGGAGGTCTTTGCCTCTGAGGGCTCGGGCCGGATATCGGGGCTCTCCTGGGCCGACGGGCTGGTCGAGTTGCCCGACGGCGCGGTCCATGTGCGGCCGGGCGATCCCGTGCGCTTTCTGCCCTACGGGAGCTTCGGTCTGTGAAATACGTCCTGCGCCGCGGCGTGCCGGACACACAGCGCGCGGCCGCGGCAGTGCTCTATTGGGAGGCGTTCGAACGCAAACTCGGCCCCCTTCTCGGGCCGCCGGAGCGGGGGCGGGGGTTTCTGGAACGCGTGATCAACCCGGATTTCGCCGTGGTCGCTGTCGCCCCGGATGGCGCGCTCCTTGGCCTGAGCGGGTTCAAGACACTGGACGGTGTGTTCGTGGGCGGCGGGTTTCGCGATCTGCGGACGGATTTCGGGCTCTTTGGCGCGGCCTGGCGGATACCGCTGCTGGCGCTGCTCGACCGCACTGCGGTCGCGGGGCAGCTGCTGATGGACGGCATTTGCGTCGATGCGCGGGCGCGCGGCCAAGGGATCGGGGCAGCCCTGATCGACGAGATCGACGAGGTCGCCCGCGACCTGGGACTGTCGGAGATCCGGCTGGATGTGATCGACACCAACCCGCGGGCCAAGCAGCTCTATGAGCGGCTCGGCTTCGAGGTCACGGATGCGCAGGATCTGGGTCCGTTAGGCGGCATTTTCGGGTTTCGCCGGGCGGAGACGATGGTGCGCGCGGTCGCGGGCCGGGATCACGGCGCCGTCAGTCGAAAATCCCCATAACCCGGCCCAGAAGAATGAAGGCGCGCGCGGTCCGTGTGTCCGTCAGCCCGGCGATCTGCGCGTCGCTGGCGGTGGGTTCCAGATCGGCGAGCATGCGGTCGAAGCGGCGCAGAAAATGGTGCGCGGCGTCGCGGAACACCGGGTCTTCGCGCATTCGACCGCCGGCCATGGCCAGCGCGCTGCGATCGCGGATCCCGCCGAGGGCCGCGACGGCCCCGCCCCGTTCGCCCTGGGCGAAGCGGCGCCAGAGCTCGGGCCGGGCCCGGTCGGGCGGCAGATCATCCATATAGAGCCCCTCCTGCGAGAGCAGGGTCAGGACATCCTGAGCCGCCTGGAGAAGCTGTCCGGCGCGGTGATCGCGCAGGGCGCGGCGCAGCGCGCGGAAGCCTTCGGTGTCTTCGGCGGTCTCGGGGAATTGCAGCGCCCGGATCAGCACGTCGAGCGGCAGAGGCGGGACCTCGCCCTGCGGGTCCGGGGAGAGCGGCAGCTGGCCCTGCGCGGCCCCGGCGGAGGCGGCGGCCTTGGCGCGACGCGCAGCGCCCATCGCAGGCATGGCGGGCGCCGGCATGTCGGCTTCGGTCTCCGGCGCGCCGGAATTCGGTGGCGGCTGCGGTGCCGTCTGAGGTGGGGCCTGCGGTGTCACACGCGACGCTTGCGGAGAGCCGGGTTGTGGGGAGGCTGACTGCAGAGAGGCGGACTGGGTTTGTTCAGGCCGCACGGGTTTCGCGGGCGTCCGGACCGGGGCGGCCGGCCCGCCCTTGCCGCGCTGCATCTCGGCGATTTGCGCCTTGAGCAGACGCGCCTCTTCGGTCAGCCCGCGGAGCCGATAGATCAACACGCCCGACAGGGCGAGAAGCACGAGCAGTATGACGGCGGCAAGCAGTTCGAACATGGGGTCTTTCGGTCCTGGGTGGCGGCCCGGAAGTCAGGCGGTCAGACGAACGCGACTTCGAGCACCTCAAAGGACCGGTCGCCCCCAGGGGTCTTGACCTCGATACTGTCGCCTACCTCCTTGCCGATCAGCGCACGGGCGAGGGGCGACTTCATGTTCAGCCGACCGTTTTCCAGATCGGCCTCGGGTTCGCCGACGATCTGATAGGTCTTTTCCTCGTCGGTATCCTCGTCGACCAGCTTGACGGTGGCGCCGAACTTGATCGCGCCCGACAGCGTTGTCGGATCTATGATCACGGCACGCGACAGCACGGCCTCCAGCTCTTTGATGCGGCCTTCGATGAAGCTCTGCTTTTCGCGCGCGGCGTGGTACTCGGCATTCTCGGACAGATCGCCATGTTCGCGCGCCTCCGCGATCGCCTTGATCACGGCGGGCCGCTCCACTGATTTGAGCGTTTTCAGTTCTTCATCGAGCGCGGTATTGCCCGCGCGGGTCATCGGGATCTTGTCCATGAGTCTCGTCGCTCTGATTGCACGGGGGCTCTGGGCGCCCGGGTCGCGGGGTGTCCGTCACGTGCCCGGTCACTGATCCGATGACATGATCAAAGGCGCGCGCGCTTTGCAAGCGCTGCAATCCGGTGCCTCCGCAAAAAGAGGCGCGGCCCGGAAATGCGACATTTCAACGTCGGGTTGCGATTGACCCGGTGCAAACCTGTCCGATAGGCAGCTTTGACCCATGTTCTCGCGCGGGAATGGGAGTTTTTGCGCGGCCAGGCACGAGGAGCGAAGAATGAGCGACATCGAACGGGAATCGATGGACTACGACGTGGTTATCGTCGGTGCAGGGCCGGCGGGCCTGTCTGCCGCCATCCGCCTCAAGCAGGTGAACCCCGAGCTTTCGGTCGTTGTTCTGGAAAAAGGCTCCGAAGTGGGCGCGCATATCCTGTCGGGCGCGGTTCTGGATGTCTCGGCGCTCAATGCACTGCTGCCGGACTGGGCAGAGCGTGGCGCGCCGATCACCGTGCCGGTGCGCAAGGACAATTTCTACCTGCTGGGCGAGGGGGGGCAGATCCGTCTGCCCAACTGGATGATGCCGCCGCTGATGAACAATCATGGCGCCTATATCGTGTCGATGGGCAATGTCTGCCGCTGGCTGGCCGAACAGGCCGAGGCGCTGGAGGTCGAGATTTTCCCCGGCATGGCCTGCTCGGATCTGGTCTATGGCGAGGACGGGCAGCTGACCGGTGTCGTGGCCGGTGAATTCGGGCTGCAGCCCGACGGAACACCGGGGCCGAGCTATGAACCGGGCATGATCCTGAACGGCAAGTATGTGTTCCTGTCCGAAGGGGTGCGCGGGTCGCTGAGCAAGCAGGCGATCGCGAAATACGACCTCGATGCCGGGTGTGAGCCGCAGAAATACGGGCTCGGCATGAAGGAAATCTGGGAGATCGACCCCGAAAAGCACCGCGAAGGCACGGTTACCCACACGATGGGCTGGCCGCTGGGCAAGAATGCGGGCGGCGGGTCCTTCATCTATCACCTTGATAACAATCAGGTCTATGTCGGGTTCGTGGTGCATCTGAACTATGCCAACCCGTATCTCTTCCCCTACATGGAATTCCAGCGCTTCAAGCACCACCCGATGGTCGCGGAGCTTCTGAAGGGCGGCAAACGCGTGGCCTACGGCGCGCGGGCGATCAGCGAGGGCGGCTGGCAGTCGATCCCCAAGGTCGCGTTCCCCGGTGGCGCGCTGCTGGGCTGTTCGGCCGGGCTGGTCAACGTGCCCCGCATCAAGGGCAACCATAATGCGATGTGGTCGGGCATGGAGGCGGCGGAGGCGGCGGCCGAAGCCATCGCCGCGGACCGGCAGGGCGACGTGCTGGAAGCCTATGAGACGGCCTTGCGCGAGGGCCCGGTGGCCAAGGACCTGCAGCGCGTGCGCAACGTCAAGCCGCTCTGGTCGCGCTACGGGCTGACGGCCTCGCTCGGGCTGGGCGGGTTCGACATGTGGCTGGCGAACCTGACGGGCTGGAACCCGCTCGGCACGCTGGGTCACGGAAAATCCGACGCGGACGCGACGGAACCGGCGGAAAAGCACGCCGAGATCGACTATCCTAGGCCCGATGGCGTGCTGAGCTTTGACCGGCTGACGAATGTGAGCTTTTCGATGACAAATCACGAGGAAAGCCAGCCGGCGCATCTGAAGCTCAAGGATGCGACCATCCCGGTGGAGATCAACCTGCCGAAATACGCCGGCCCTTCGGCGCGCTATTGCCCCGCCGGGGTCTATGAGTTCGTTCAGGAAGACGGCAAAGACGCGCGGTTCGTGATCAATTTCCAGAACTGCGTGCACTGCAAAACCTGTGATATCAAGGACCCCAGTCAGAATATCGTCTGGACCACGCCCCAGGGCGGGGACGGGCCCAATTATCCCAACATGTGATCGTCCCGAAACCTGGGCCGGTCACCCCGAAACGCGCGCAGTACATATGGGGGCAGACCGGCAGGCTGGATCCAGCCGACCCGATTGCCTCCGGCGCCGGCTGCGATTACTCTTTGCGCTCCAGGTTGGAAAGGAACGCCCGTGCGTCTGACATCCCTGATCGCCGCCGCAGCGCTTTGTGCCGCGCCGTTCGTGGCCGATGCCCGCAACAATGCCGGCGCCTATCTTGCCGCCCGGCAGGCCGGGATCGCCAATGATTTCTCCGCGGCGGCGGAATACTACACAAGGGCCCTTGCCCTCGACGCGTCCAATACCGGGTTGATGGAAAGTGTGATCCTGGCCAATGTCGGCATGGGCTGGATCGATCGCGCCGTTCCCGTGGCCCGGCGCCTGGCCGGGGAGACCGACCGCAGCCAGGTCGCCGATCTGGTGCTGCTGGCCGATCAGATCGAAAAAGAAGACTATGACGAGATCATGCTGTCCTACGCCGAAGGCCGCGAGGTCGGACCACTCGTCGACGGTCTGGTGCAGGCCTGGGCGGGGCTGGGGGCCGGTGACACCGACGCCGCACTCGCCAAATTCGACGCCGTGTCCGAAGAGGACGGGCTGAAATCCTTCGCGCTCTATCACAAGGCGCTGGCGCTGGCGGCAGCGGGGGATTTCGAGGGCGCCGACGACTTGCTGTCGGGCCGCGCTGCGGGCGAACTGGCCGTGCCCCGGCGCGGTGTGATCGCCCATGCGCAGATCCTCAGTCAGCTGGAGCGCAATGCTGCCGCCGAGGAGCTGATCGTCGCGGTCTTCGGGCCGACGCCGCCCCCGGTACTGGACGCGTTGCTGACGAAGCTGCGCGCGGGCGAAACGGTCGATTATGACGTCGTCACATCGGCACGGGAAGGGTTGGGAGAGGTCTTTTTCTCCGTCGGCGGTGCGCTGTATGGTGAGACCGCCCACAGCTATACGCTGATCTACAGCCGCGTGGCCGAGTATCTCGACCCGCGCAATGTCGATGCGATCCTGCTGAGCGCCACCCTGCTCGATGAGCTGGACCAGTTCGATCTGGCGACCCGCGCCTATGACCGGGTTTCGCCCGACAGTCCTGCCTTTGTCGCCGCGGAACTGGGCCGCGCCGATGCACTTCTGGCCGACGACCGCGAGGAGGCGGCGGTCGAAGTGCTCAGCCAGCTCGCCAAGGTCTATCCGGACCTCTCGGACGTGCATCTCGCCCTTGCCGACACCCTGCGCCGGCTCGACCGGTTCGAGGAGGCCATCCCGCCCTATGACCGGGCGATCGAGCTTATCGGGGAGCCCGACCGGCGCTATTGGAGCGTCTATTTTTCGCGCGGGATCGCTCTGGAGCGCACCGACCGCTGGGAGGAGGCCGAGCGCGATTTCCGTCTCGCGCTGGAGCTGGAACCCGAACAGCCTCAGGTGCTGAACTATCTCGGCTACTCGCTGGTCGAGATGAAGATCAAGCTCGACGAGGCGCTTGATATGATCGAGCGCGCCGTCGCGGGCCGGCCCGATGACGGCTATATCACCGACAGTCTCGGCTGGGTGCTCTACCGGTTGGGGCGCTACGACGAAGCCGTGGGGCATATGGAGCGCGCGGCCGAGCTGACCCCGGTCGATCCGATCATCAACGACCATCTCGGCGACGTCTATTGGGCCGTCGGTCGCCAGTTGGAGGCGCAGTTCCAGTGGCGCCGGGCGCTGTCGTTCGATCCCGAGCCGGAGGAGGCCGAGCGCATCCGCCGCAAGCTCGAGGTCGGGCTCGATGTCGTGCTCGAAGAAGAAGGCGCCGATCCCATTGCAGTTGCCGACGAGGGTTGAGGAGCCCGCGCCCGCCAAGGTCAATCTGACGCTCCATGTCACCGGCCGCCGGGCGGACGGCTATCACCAGCTCGACAGTCTTGTCGTGTTTGCAGATGTCGGCGAGCGGCTGAGGGCGGGCGCGACACAGGGAACGTCTACGTTGTCGGTGGCCGGCCCGCTGGCCGAAGGCGTGCCGGGGGACGGACGCAACCTGATCCTGCGCTCGGCGGAGCTTTTCGATCCGCGCCCGGCGATTGCCTTTGACCTCTGGAAGACAATCCCTTCAGCCGCGGGGATCGGCGGTGGCTCGTCAGACGCTGCAGCGGCGCTGCGAGTGGTCACGGCGCTCACGGGCGCACCGCTGCCACCGTTGCCCGAGATCGCAGCGCTTGGCGCGGATATCCCGGTGTGCCTCGGCCAGCAGCCCCAGCGGATGCGCGGTATCGGCGAGGATCTGGCGCCGGTGCCCGACCTGCCATGTTGCGCTCTGCTGCTGGTCAATCCGGGCGTCGCGGTGCCGACCGGCGCGGTGTTCGACGCGATGGCCCTGCGGGACAACGCGCCGATGGTTTCGCGGCTCCCCGACTGGGCGGACCTGGACGCTTTCACCGGATGGCTCTCCGAGCAGCGCAACGATATGGAGCCCTCGGCACGCAGCCTCGCCCCTGTGACCGCAGAGGTGATCGCAGCACTGGACGCGGCGCCGGGCTGCCGTCTCGCGCGGATGTCGGGCTCGGGTGCGACCTGCTTCGGGCTCTTCGCGACGCTGGCCGAGGCCGAGGCCGCCGCAGGTCCCCTGCGTCGCCGGGCCGGATGGTGGGTTGCCGCTGCGCCCGTTGCGCGCGCCAACGATCCTCAGGTGACGCGCGCGACCACGTAGTCGGCCAGATCGTGGAGCATGTCGCGGAACTCCGTTTCCGGCAGCTTCACAATCGCGCCCTTGGCCTTTTCGGTCCAGGCAACCGCTTCCGCGCGGGTCGCCTCCAGCGTTCCGTGGTTCCGCAGCAACTCCAGCGCATGCTCGAGATCGCCGTCCCGCTGGTCACCCTTTTCGATCACGCGGGACCAGAAGGCGCGTTCTTCGGCATCGGCCAGTGCCACCGCCTTGATCACCGGCAGGGTCAGCTTGCGTTCGCGGAAATCGTCACCGACGCTTTTCCCGATGCTGGCTGTGGACCCGCCATAATCCAGCAGATCGTCGACGATCTGGAAGGCGATGCCGAGCGCGTCGCCGTAGTCGTAGAGCGCACGGACCTGATCCTCAGACGCTCCGGCGATCACGCCACCGACTTCGGTTGCAGCCGAAAAGAGTGCTGCGGTCTTGCCCCGCACCACCTTGAGATAGATGTCCTCGTCCGTCGCGAGGTTCTGCGCAGCCGAGAGCTGCAGCACCTCGCCCTCGGCGATCGTGGCCGCGGCGTTCGACAGGATGTCGAGCACCCGTAGCGAACCGGTCTCGACCATCAGCTGGAACGAGCGCGCAAAGAGGTAATCGCCCACCAGCACGGAGGATTTGTTGTCCCACAAGAGGTTGGCCGTGGGCCGGCCCCGGCGCTTGGCGCTTTCGTCCACGACATCGTCATGGAGCAGCGTTGCAGTGTGGATGAACTCCACCGTCGCGGCCAGCCGGACGTGGTCCTCGCCCGCGTAGCCGCACATCCGCGCTGTCGCCAGCGTCAGCATCGGGCGCAGCCGTTTTCCGCCGGCCTCGACCAGGTGGGCTGTCACTTCGGGGATCCGCGGGGCATAGTCTGACGCCATCCGCGTGCGGATCAGAGTATTGACCGCGTCCATCTCTGCCTCCAGCGCGGCGCTGAGACGTTCGTGTGGTTTGACGGAGGCCGTGTCCAATCCCATGAAAATTCCGTGTTCTGGCTCGACAAGCCCCATGGCCTGCTCTTAGGTCACTGTTATGAGAGAGCTTTTACGCACCAACGACCCGGCCGACTTCGCGTTCGCCTGCGCGCTCCTTCAGGGCGAGGGTATAGAGTGCTTTCCCCTGGACGTCCATATGAGCGCCCTTGAGGGATCGATCGGAATCCTGCCTCGCCGCCTGATGGTGCGCCAGCAGGATCTGTTCCGCGCCCGCGCCATTCTGACCGACAACGGCCTGTCCGTGAGCGCGTGACCGTTGCGCCTCAGGATCTGACCGAAGACCGGTTTCTGGGCGGGCGTCTGCGGCTGTGGCAGCCCCGGGACGGCTACCGCGCCGGGGTCGATCCGGTATTGCTGGCGGCGGCGGTACCGGCGCAGGCGGGCCAGACCGTTCTGGACCTGGGCTGTGGCGTTGGAGCGGTCGCCCTGTGCCTCGGGACGCGTGTGCCCGGGCTGATACTGAGCGGTGTCGACCTGCTGGCCGAGAATGTGGCGCTGGCCACGCGCAACGGGACGGCCAACGGGATCGCGTTCGATTGTGTGCAGGGGGATGTCGCGGCGCTGCCTCCGGGGCTGCGCCAGCGCTGCTTCGACCATGTCGTTGCCAATCCGCCCTATTTCCGCCGCTCTGCCGGTCAGGTATCGGCCACCGCCCATAGGGACAATGCCATGGCGGGCGATCTGCCGCTGGCTGCGTGGGTGGACAGCGGCGTGAAGCGGTTGGTGCCCAAGGGCCGGCTGACCATGATCCTTGCCGCCGCTCGTCTGACAGAGGTGATTACGGCCATCGGCGACAGGCTCGGCGACCTGAGGGTGCTGCCGATCGCCGGGCGTGCAGGGCGGGCGGCGGGGCGCGTGATCGTCACCGGTCGCAAGGACAGCCGCGCGCCATTCGTTCTTTTGGCTCCGCTCGTGCTTCATTCGGGACCGGCACATCGCTCGGATGCGGAGGATTACACAGGCGAAGCCGTTGCGATTCTGCGCGATTCTGCTCCGCTATTGCTTCAGAAGTCGTCATAAATGAGGCGACAGACCGCTCTTTGTTCAACACTTCCCATCAAACTGCGTGACACGACTCGCATCTCGTGCTGGTCTGAGGAGATTGACGACCTGAAGAGGAGATACCCCTATGAGCATGACGTCGCATCTTGAAGAACTCCGCAAGAAGCATGAACGTCTCTCCAAACAAGTCGAAGACGCGGAACGCAGTCCAGGCATCGACGGGCTGGAAGTCTCGGGTCTGAAAAAACAAAAACTGATGATCAAGGAACAGATCACCCGTCTGTCGCACGAGCTCTAGCGCGGCGCGGGCCGGACTGACGGATCGTCGTCGCGGAGATCACCGCGGCGCCAAATCGGAGGCCTCGACAAACTCCATACCCGAATCGAAGCGCTCCAAGTCCGGGACCTGCCCCAGCACCCACTCCTCGAACGCCTGCACCGCCGGTGTCGTCTGCGCACCCAACGGGCAGACGAAGCGGTAATGCGCGTCCGTGCGCAGGGCGAGGCGGAAAGGCGCCGCCAGACGTCCTGAGGCCAAGTCGCCGCTGGCCAGTGAAATCCGGCCCAGAACCGCGCCGGCGCCCGCCGCGGCGGCATCCAGAGCATGGTCATGTTGGGAAAAGCTGGGGCCGTGGATCTCCATGTCCGGGTGGCCCGCGGCTGTGAACCAGGCGGTCCAGTCGATCGGCGGGTCTACAAAAGTCGTATCCTCCATGTAAAACAGGGGCAGGGCGGCGAGCTCCGCCGGGGTGGTGACGCGCCCTGCCAGGTCGGGGGACACCATCGGCGTCACCCACTCCCGGATCAGCGGACGGGCATAGAGCCCGGTGTCAGGACCGGGCCCGAAGCGGATCGCGACATCGATACCATCGCGGTCGAAATCCATCAGCCGCAGCGAAGCCGCAAAGCGCAGTTCGATCTCCGGATGGTCCGCGGCGAAGGCGAAGATACGCGGGGCGAGCCATTTCGCGGTAAAGGCCGGTCCGGCGGTGATCGCCAGCTGGTTCGCTCTGCCGCGCCGCCGGGCTGCCGACCAGGCCGCGCCGAGGGCACGAAAGCCGTCCGCGACGCCGGGGGCCAGCGTCCGTCCGGCATCGGTCAGTTCCACCGCGCGGTTGAGGCGCTTGAAGACCGGCTGGCCGAGAGCAGTCTCCAGCGCCTTGATCTGGAAGCTCAGCGCCGCCGGTGTGACATGCAGCTCCTCCGCGGCCTTGGCAAAGCTCATGTGCCGGGCGGCGGCGTCGAAGGCGCGCAGGGCGGTCAGGGGCGGGAGACGGTCACTCATATCGCTTAAGTATATCTGTTGCGAGCGTCTGGGAAGTCTCGTTTGTGCCTTTTCCTAGCTTGCCCCAGATTTGGGTCAGTCAAGTGAGACTGATCTACGGGAGCGTTCAGGTGAACACCGAAATTACACCGACTCAGATGCGCGACGCTCTGGAGGCCGGACGCAAGGCGCGGGCGGAGGCCTTTGCCAACGGCTTGGCGGCGCTCTTCGGGCGCAGCGGCGGCAGGTATGTGCGCTGACACAAAAAAGGCCGGCCCCCTCTGGGGACCGGCCTAACGCTGTGGCTATGGTGCGCGTCAGCTGAAGAACTGCGCCCCGTTCGCTGAGATCGTCGAGCCGTTGATGAAGCTGGCATCGTCGGATGCGAGGAAGACCACGCAGCGGGCGATCTCCTCAGGCTCGCCAAGCCGGCCCGCCGGGATCATTCCGATGATCGACTCGCGCACTTTCTCCGGCACGGCCATGACCATTTCCGTGGCGATATAACCGGGGCAGATGGCGTTGGCGGTGATGCCGGCGCGCGCGCCCTCCTGAGCCAGTGACCGGATGATGCCGATGTCACCGGCCTTGGTCGCGGCATAGTTGACCTGGGCGAATTGGCCCTTCTGACCATTGACCGAAGAGATCACGATGACCCGGCCGAACTTGCGTTCGCGCATGCCGGGCCAAACCGGGTGAACCGTGTTGAACACGCCGGTGAGGTTGGTATCGATCACTTCGTTCCAGGCCTCGGGTGTCATCTTGTGGAACGGCGCGTCGCGGGTGATGCCGGCATTGGCGACGACCACGTCGATGGGGCCCAGATCGGCCTCGACCTTGGCGATACCTTCCTTGGAGGCGTCATAGTCGGCGACGTTCCACTTGTAGGTTTTGATGCCGGTTTCGGCGGTGAAGGCCGCGGCCTTCTCGTCGTTGCCCGCATAGGTCGCGGCAACATCGTAGCCTTCGGCTTTCAGAGCTTTCGAGATCGCTTCGCCGATTCCGCGCGACCCACCGGTCACCAGTGCAACACGTGCCATTCTTCTGTCTCCTCCAGGAAATTGTCTTGCGGGCGTGATCTGCCCGGCAGGGATGGGGGCGCCGCGATCCGGGCGCCCCGCAATCCGGTGATCTTACGGGCGCTCGACGCAGAGCGCGACGCCCATGCCGCCGCCGATGCAGAGCGTCGCGAGGCCTTTCTTGGCGCCGCGGCGCTGCATCTCGAACAGAAGCGTGTTCAGCACGCGCGCGCCCGAGGCGCCGATCGGGTGTCCGATGGCAATGGCGCCGCCATTGACGTTCACCTTCTCCATGTCCCAGCCCATGTCCTTGTTCACGGCGCAGGCCTGGGCGGCGAAGGCCTCATTGGCTTCGATGAGGTCGAGATCGTCGACGTTCCAGCCGGCCTTTTCCAGCGCCTTGCGTGAGGCATAGATCGGGCCCACGCCCATGATCGACGGGTCAAGTCCGGCGGTGGCGTAGGACGCGATCCGCGCCAGCGGCTCGATCCCGCGCCGTTCGGCCTCGTCGGCCTTCATCAGCAGGGCGCCTGCGGCACCGTCATTGAGACCCGACGCGTTGGCGGCAGTCACGGAGCCGTCCTTGGCAAAGGCCGGACGCAGTTTCTGCATCGCTTCGATGGTGGCGCCGTGGCGGATATACTCGTCCTTGTCCACGACGATATCGCCCTTGCGGGTCTTGATCGTGAAGGGGACGACCTCGTCATCGAACTTGCCGGCCTTCTGGGCGGCCTCGGCCTTGTTCTGCGAGGCGACCGCGAACTCGTCCTGTTGTTCGCGGGTGATCTGCCATTTTTCGGCAACGTTCTCAGCAGTCTGGCCCATGTGGTAGCCGTTGAATGCGTCCCAGAGGCCATCCTTGATCATGGTGTCGATATATTTCATGTCGCCCATCTTTTTGCCCTGGCGCATGGGCGCGGCATGGGGGCTGAGCGACATGCTTTCCTGACCGCCAGCGGCCACGATATCGGCATCACCGAGCATGATGTGCTGGGCGCCAAGGGCCACGGCACGCAGGCCGGAGCCACAGACCTGATTGAGCCCCCAGGCGGCGGCTTCCTGAGGCAGGCCGGCATTGATATGCGCCTGCCGTGCCGGGTTCTGGCCCTGGGCGGCGGTCAGCACCTGGCCCAGAATGGTCTCGGACACTTCCGACTTGTCGATGCCGGCACGCTCCACGAGCGCTTCCAGAACGGTGGCCCCCAGATCATGAGCCGGCGTGTTGGCGAACGATCCTAGGAAGCTTCCGACCGCGGTGCGGCCTGCAGAGGCGATAACGACATCGGTCATGGGGTGGTCTCTCCCGATTTTTTTCCACGCGCGGCGCGGTTTCGCACCATTCGCGGGCGATTGCACGCCCGCCAGACCATCGCAGCCCTAATCGGTGCGCCATGGCGGGGCAACGGACAGGGTGTCTCAGCTATCGCAGAAATAGCCGGGTTGCGACAGACGCAAGGCTGGGTGGGTGGGTTCGACGCGCTCCGCCAGACGGCCGGGATGCGTCGCGAGCGTTCAGGCGCTGGCCAGATCCGGCAGACGGGCGGGAAGGGTCGAGAGCGCCGGCGCGCCGAAGTGATAGCCCTGTAAGCAGTCAATGCCGAGGTCCGCAAGACTGTCGGCATCCTCGGCGCAGGCGACATGTTCGGCCACGGTGAACATCTCGAAATGCCGGGACAGATCCACCAGCGCGCGGATCAGCGCCTGATTGTCGGGGTCGCGGGAAACCTCGCGCGAGAACTGCCCGTCGATCTTGACGATATCGAAGGCAAAGTCGCGCAGATGGCGAAATGAGGTCTGCCCGGCGCCGAAATCGTCCAGCGCAAAGGAAATTCCGCGCAGCTGCAGCGTCGCCATGAACGCCTGCACCGCTGTCGGGATCTCCATCGCGGAGCGTTCGGTGATCTCCAGGATCAGCCGTTCGCCCAGCGTCGGGTCCTGCTTCAGGCCCTGTTCCAGCACCTCCATCCAGACGGGGCATCCGATGGAACGCGGCGAGAGGTTCACCGACAGCCGCATCGCCGGATTGGCCTGCAGCTCGGCAATCCCGAGCCGCAGCGCTGTGCGGTCAATCTCGCGTCCCAAACCATGGGTTTCGACCGCGTCGATGAAGCGGGCCGCGGGGACGGCGCGCCCATTGGTGTCGATGAGCCGGATCAGCCCCTCGTAAAAGGCCGGTCGGCGGTCGCCATCGGCCATCACCACCGGCTGCAGCGCGAGCGTTACCCGCCCGGCCTGCAGCGCTTCGGACACCATGTTCAGCGTCTCTTGATCTCTCTCGCGCTGATCCATCTGCCGTCCCCTGAAATGCCTGTAAGTTGCCTATGGGTCAGGTATGGCTGGCATTTGCTTACGCTTTCCTTAAAATGTTCACAAATTGTTCCAGATCCGGAGGCGGCAGTGTCAGAGGCAGAAAGTCAGGCGGCGGGGGCGGGCGCAAGGTGCCCCTGGTGCGGGGAGGACCCGCTCTACGTCGCCTACCACGATACCGAATGGGGCGTGCCCGAACGCGACGCTCGCGCGTTGTGGGAGAAGCTCGTACTGGACGGGTTTCAAGCCGGGCTGGCCTGGATCACCATCCTGCGCAAGCGCGAGGGGTTCCGCGCTGCGTTCGAGGGGTTCGACCCCGAGCGCATCGCCGGCTGGGGCGAGGCCGAGGTCGCCCGTTGCCTTGCCGATCCGGGCATCGTGCGCCATCGCGGCAAGATCGAGGCCACCATCGGAAACGCCCGGGCCTTTCTGGAGATCGAGGAACGCCAGGGCTTTTCGGAATTCTGCTGGGCCTATGTGGACGGCGCGCCGTTGCAGAACAGCTTCGCTTCGATGGCGGACGTGCCGGCCCAGACCCCGCTGGCCCAGCAGATGTCGAAGGATCTCAAGGCCGCGGGGTTTAAGTTCTGCGGACCCACGATCACCTATGCCTGGATGCAGGCCTGCGGGCTCGTCAATGATCACCTGACCGGCTGTCCGCGCCATGGCGAGGTTGCGGATCTCTCCTGACGGAATTCGCGTACTCGACCGACGCTGCGTGGCTTGTACCCACGCCAGACCGGGTCCATGGTGGTTGGCAGCCACTGGGGGGAGAGGGCCATGAAACGCTCCGAAGTCAATGACATCATGGCCGAGGCCGATGCTTTCATCCGGTCCTTCGGGCATATCCTGCCGCCGTTCGCCTACTGGTCGCCCGATGAGATGCGCGCGAACCGCGCCGAGGCCGAGGGGATCGCCGGGGCGCGGCTGGGCTGGGACATCACCGATTACGGCGCCGGGCGGTTCCGCGAACTGGGACTGTTCCTTTTCACCACCCGCAACGGGCGGTTGGAGGATCTGCAGCGCGGCGGGGGCATGTGCTATGCCGAAAAGATCATGATCTCCCGGCAGGATCAGATCAGCCCGATGCACACCCATGTCATCAAGGCCGAGGACATCATCAACCGCGGCGGCGCGATCCTGGCGATCCAGCTCTATGGCTCGGACGCCGATGGCGGGTTCAGCGAAACCTCCGGCGGCACGGTCTGGCGCGACGGTCTGCGCTATGACTACGGACCCGGCGAGACGCTCCTGATCGGGCCGGGTGAAAGCGTGACGCTGATGCCCGGCGACTGGCACAAGTTCTGGGGCGAGGGCGGCGACGTCCTGATCGGCGAGGTCTCCACCGTCAATGACGATGTGACCGACAACATCTTTCGCGACCCCATCGGCCGGTTCGCCGAGATCGAGGAGGACGTGGCGCCGACCCACCTGCTGGTGAGCGATTACGACCGCTGGCTAAAGTGATGGACGCCGCCTGGAGCGCGAGGCGAAAGGTCGTGTCCGGTACCTCGCCGCGCCTGACCCTTTGCGCCTGCGGCTGCAGATCTGCGACGAATTCCGGCAGAACGGGGCGTACGAAGCCCATGGGGAGGTTTGCTTTGCTTAGATATCTCAGTGCGGCGACGGTCCTCCTGGCGGGCCCGGTCTCTGGGGACATTTCGGTTGAAGCGAACGCCTGCATAGACGAACTGCGCGCCCGCGACGGCAATATCGGCGGCGAGGTGCTGGGGCAGGAGTGGTCCGAAGCGGCCGTGATGGTCAGGCTGCGCGACGCCAATGGTGTCGAGTATGAATGCCTCGTCTGGTCGGGACCCGAGATTGCCGATTTCCGCCGGGTGTCCGACGAAAGCTCCGTGGCAGGTGACGGCGGCGCCGCGTCCGGGGTCGCCGGGCGGGTGCTATCGGGGACGCAGCGGGTTCAGTTCGATGCGGGAACAAGTGGCATGGTGATGTCGGGGACCCTCACCCCGGAGACATCGGTGCGCTTTGTGCTCGGCGCGTCGGACGGACAGTTTCTGAATGTCGATATCGGCTCCCATGGCGGGGCGCTGGCCTACCGCATCTTCAATCCGGACGGCTCTGCGCTGCTGGATCTGATCTCGTCCGACACCCCCTATCGCGGCGAGTTGTGGCAGACGGGCGATCATGTGGTCGAGGTGAGCAACGCAGGCGCGCAGCCGGTCGCTTTCGATATCGGGATCGGTGTCGACTGATGGCGGTCGGGGCGCCGCTCCGGCCTAGGCGAGGCGTTTTTCCATCCTGTAATTCGTGAGCTTCACACCCTCCCGTTCCGGCTGCTGCTCGGTCACGACGTGCCAGCCCTGCTTGAGAAAGAACCTCCGCGCCGGGTGGCTGGCATCTGTCCAGATCAGCGAGAGGCCGCGGTCCCGCGCCTCGGTCTCGACGGCGCGGTAGAGGGCAGCCGCCACACCGGTACCCTTGGCCTGGGGCAGGACGAAGGCGAGGTCGATGCAGCCCTCGGGCATCAGGCTCATGAAGCCGCGCGGACCCTCCGGAGTCTCGGCGACGAGGGTGAATGCTTTTGCCAGCCGCGTGCTCCAGGCGGGGCCGGCGGGCGGCTCCGGCGCCCAGGCCGCGCGCTGCCGGTCGGAATAGGCCTCGGCTGTTCCTTCATGGACGGCGCGGTAAAACAGCTCGGCGAGCGCGTCGGCATCGCCCGGTCGGTAGTGGCGAATCGTAAAAGTCATCGTGGGTGGCCGCGCGGTCGATCTGGTGTCGGTTCCCCATGCCGTGCGGAGCACCCGGCTTCAAGCTCGGCGCGCTTTGCCGGGGCTGGACAGATATTCGAGAGTGTGAATATGAAATGTACGGGAGGACTTCACATGTTCAGACATATCGCCACCGTTATTGCCGCCATCCTCATCGCTAGCAGCGTTTACGCGAGCGAAGACATCCCCGACCAGTATCCCCAGAGCCTGCTTTATTCCAAGCCGGTGGAGGTCATTCCCCATATCTGGTCGGCCATCGGTGCGACCGCCCCGCCGACCTATGACAATGCCGGGCACAACAACAATCTGAGCTTCATCGTCACCGGCGAGGGCGTGGTCGTCGTCAATAGCGGGGCGAGCTACGGGCTGGCCAACGCGCTCCATGACGAGATCAAGTCCGTGACCGACCAGCCCGTGGTGCTGGTGATCACTGAAAACGGGCAGGGGCACGCGATGCTCGGCAATGGCTATTGGGCGGAGCAGGGGGTCGAGATCCTCGCCCATACCGATGCCGCGGAGGCCTTTGCCGAGGACGGAGACTTTTCCATGCAGGCGGCCTGGGGCGTCCAGCGCGAACAGTCCGACGGCACCACGGTCGTCGCGCCTACCCGCACCTTCGAGGACCGCGAGGAGATCACGCTGGGCGACACCCGGATCGAGGTCCTCCATCTGGGGCCCGCGCACAGCCCGGGCGACATTTCGGTCTGGCTGCCCGACGAAAAGCTGGTGATCGCCGGCGACATGGCCTTTCACGAGCGCATGCTGCCGATCTTTCCCGATACCGACACCGATGCCTGGATCGAGACCTGGGACAGCGCCTTCGAGCCGCTGGGCGCGCTCTATGTGATCCCCGGCCACGGCCACCCGACGAACATGGCGCAGGTGCGGCGCTTTACCCGTGACTATCTGGTGGACCTGCGCGAAAAGATCGCGGCCCATCTGGAGGAGGGTGGCGATCTGGCCAGTGCCGCTTATGTCGACCAGCAACGCTGGTCAGGGCTCGACACGTTCGATGAACTGGCCACGCGCAATGCCGGGCGCGTCCATGAGGAAATGGAATGGGAATGATTCGGGGCTGCGTCTTCAGAAATGACCCATGGTGACCCCGTTGCCGAAACTGCCCTTGCGGAAATGGATCGACCTCCCGCCGGTTTGGCTGGCGGTGTTTCTGGGGCTGGCATGGGTGCAGGCGACTCGGCTGCCGGTGCCGCTGTCGGGCGGTGCGCTGATCGATCTGTTGGGCGGGCTGATGGTGGGTGGCGGCCTTGTTCTCATGGCGCTGGCGGTGATCCAGATGCGCCAGGCCGGGACCACCGTGATCCCACACCAGCGGCCCGATGCGCTCGTCGATAGCGGCGTTTTCGCGCGCTCGCGCAATCCGATCTACCTGGGCGATGCTCTGGTGCTGGGCGGGGTCATCTTGTTTTGGGACGCCTGGCCCTCGCTGGCTCTGGTGCCGCTTTTCGTCTGGCTGATCACCGACCGCTTCATCCTACCCGAAGAAGCCCGCCTGCGCGACGCGTTCGGCGCGCGTTTTGACACCTATGCAAAACGCGTGCGCAGGTGGATATGAACCTGGATATGACAGCAGCTATGACCTAGATGCCATGGCGGCGCGGCTTTTGTAGAGGTTGCCCGATTGGGGGGGGCACGCTACGGAATGCGCGCCTGTCACGGGCCAACATATACCCAATGCGACGACAAAGGGGACGAGACACGTGAAAATCGGGGTTCCAACCGAACTGTTCGAGGGAGAGCGCAGAGTCGCTTTGACCCCTGACAGCGCAAAACAGCTTGAGAAACTGGGCTATCAGACTGCCGTGCAATCCGGCGCGGGGCTCGGGGCCGGCATCACCGACGAGGCCTATACCGAGGCCGGTGTTGAGATCTTGCCCGATGAGGCGGCCGTCTTTGCTGCCGCCGACGTGGTCGCCAAGGTGCGTCCGCCGGAGCCGGCAGAGGTCGACATGCTGCGCGACGGCCAGCTCCTGATCAGCTTCTTCTATCCGGCCTCCAATGAAGCGCTGATGGAACAGGCCAAGGCCAAGGGCGCCAGCGTCATTGCCATGGACATGGTGCCGCGGATCTCTCGCGCGCAGAAAATGGATGCGCTGTCCTCCATGGCCAATATCGCCGGCTACCGCGCGGTGATCGAGGCGGGCAACAATTTCGGACGGTTCTTCACCGGTCAGGTCACCGCGGCGGGCAAGGTGCCCCCGGCCAAGGTGCTGGTGGTCGGTGCCGGTGTGGCGGGCCTCGCTGCGATCGGGACCTCGACCTCCCTGGGTGCGATCACCTATGCGTTCGACGTGCGTCCCGAAGTGGCCGAGCAGATCGAGAGCATGGGCGCCGAATTCGTCTATCTCGATTTCGAGGAAGAGCAGCAGGATGGCGCGGCCACCGGCGGCTACGCGGCACCGTCTTCCCCCGAATTCCGGGAAAAGCAGCTCGAGAAGTTCCGCGAGCTTGCCCCCGATATCGACATCGTCATCACCACGGCCCTTATCCCCAACCGTCCTGCGCCCAATCTCTGGACCAAGGATATGGTCGAGATGATGAAGCCGGGTTCGGTCATCGTCGATCTCGCGGCCGAGCGCGGCGGCAACTGCGATCTGACCGTGCCGGACGAAAAGATCGTCACCGACAATGGCGTGACCATCGTCGGCTACACCGACTTCCCCAGCCGCATGGCGACCCAGAGCTCCATGCTCTACGCCACCAACATCCGCCACATGATGACCGACCTGACGCCGGAAAAGGACGGCGTGGTCAATCAGAACATGGAGGATGACGTGATCCGCGGGGCGACCATCGTCCATCAGGGCGAGATCACATTCCCGCCGCCGCCGCCCAAGGTCGCGGCCATTGCGGCCAAGAAGCAGGAAAAGCCCAAGGAACTGACGGCCGAGGAAAAGCGCGCCCAAGAGGTCGCCGCCTTCCAGGCCCAGACCAAGAGCCAGGTGACCCTGCTCGCGGTCATGACGGTTCTGGTCCTGGGCGTCGGCACTGTGGCGCCGGCGAGCTTCATGGCGCATTTCATCGTCTTCGTGCTGTCGGTCTTTATCGGCTTCCAGGTGATCTGGAATGTCAGCCACAGCCTCCACACGCCTCTCATGGCGGTGACCAACGCGATCTCGTCGATCATCATCCTGGGCGCGCTGATCCAGATCGGATCGAGTTCGTTCCTGATCACGCTGCTCGCCGCGGTGGGAATTTTCATGGCCTCGATTAACATCTTCGGCGGCTTCCTCGTGACACGGCGCATGCTCGCCATGTTCCAGAAATCCTAAGGAGCACGGGTCCATGGAATTCGGATTTACGCTGGCAGCCTATGCGGTTGCCGCAGTTCTCTTCATCCTGTCGCTCGGGGGCCTGAGCGGTCAGGAAAGCGCCAAGCGCGCGGTCTGGTACGGCATCGTCGGCATGGCGATCGCGGTGCTGGCCACGATGATCGGCCCGGGTCAGGGGCTTTGGCTCGCTTCGGTCATCCTGATCGGTGCGGGGGCGGTGATCGGCTATATGCTGGCCACCCGTGTGCAGATGACCCAGATGCCCGAGCTGGTCGCGATCATGCACAGCCTTGTCGGTCTCGCGGCGGTCTTTGTCGGCTTCAACGCCGATATCGAGTTGGGCCGCGTCGCGGCGCAGTTCACCGAAGCCGGCTTTGCCTTCCCGCGGCCCGAGGAAGTGACCGTCGAAGGCGCCGCCTTCGCCAGTGCCTACACGGGATTTGCAGCCATTCTGGCCAAGAAGATCGCGGTCGAGGTGACGATCCTGCGCATCGAACTGGTGCTCGGCATCTGGATTGGCGCCGTGACCTTCACCGGCTCGGTGATCGCCTATGGCAAACTGGCCGGCAAGGTCGACAGCGCGGCCAAGCAGCTGCCCGGCGGCCATATGCTGAACGCCGCGGCGGCCGGCCTGTCGCTGGTGCTGGTGGCGATGTATCTCGGCGGTGCCGGGAGCTGGACGCTGGTCCTGTTGACACTGGCCGCGCTCTTCATCGGCTACCACCTGATCATGGGGATCGGCGGGGCGGACATGCCGGTCGTAGTCTCGATGCTGAACAGCTATTCCGGCTGGGCGGCGGCGGCCATCGGCTTCAGCCTCGGCAATGACCTCTTGATCGTCGTGGGGGCACTGGTTGGGTCTTCGGGGGCCATCCTGAGCTACATCATGTGCAAGGCGATGAACCGGAGCTTCATCTCGGTGATCCTGGGCGGCTTTGGCGGCGCGTCGGGCGAGGCGATGGCGGTCGAGGGCGAGCAGATCGCCATCGATGCCGACGGTGTGGCCTCCGCGCTGGAGGATGCCGACAGCATCGTCATCATCCCGGGCTACGGCATGGCGGTGGCCCAGGCACAGCAGGCGGTGAGCGAGCTGACCAAGCGGCTGCGGGCCAAGGGCAAGACCGTGCGGTTTGCGATTCATCCGGTCGCCGGACGCCTGCCGGGACACATGAACGTGCTGCTGGCGGAGGCGAAGGTTCCCTATGACATCGTCCTGGAAATGGATGAAATCAATGATGATTTTCCGGATACAGACGTCGCCATCGTCATTGGGTCGAACGACATCGTGAACCCCGCGGCGCAGGAGGATCCGAACTCTCCCATCGCCGGGATGCCGGTTCTGGAATGCTGGAAGGCCAAGCAGGTGTTCGTGTCCAAACGCGGGCAGGGCACGGGCTATTCGGGCATCGAGAACCCGCTGTTCTACAAGGACAACACGCGGATGTTCTATGGCGATGCGAAGGCCAGCCTCGACACGCTGCTGGGCAAGATCTCCGGCTGATCCGGTTTTGTGATCACAAGACAAAGGCCCCCGTTTCGGGGGCCTTTTTCGTTTCGGTAAGCTTTGTACGTTCCGTCCAAACTGTCTTTTTGTACGTTTGTGTTCCCTCTTTGATCCGCTTCTTGCCAGCCCATGGACGCCCCGCTACCTGTTGAGCATTGGTTAATGGAGTTGCGGCCATGAGCGAGCGTCCCCTTCTGGCCGAACATAGCGCCGCCTTCTGTCTGGCGGTGGTTGGCTTCGCAACCGGAGGTGCGGGTATCGCGGCTGCGGCTGCATCGGCTGCGGTTCTGACGGCGGTCGGGTTGGATCGCTGGGCGTCTTGCGATGCGGCGACGATGAGGGCGGTTCGGCGCGCGACGGAGGATGCGCTCGATAAGCATCCCGACATTCCCGACCACGCGATTTCCGCGGCAAACTACATTCTGAAATCGAGCAACTCGCGGCTGAAGCTCGAACCCGAACGGATGGCACTGGCGGTGCAGAGCGGCGATGCGACCGAGAGCATCATGACCTCGGTGTTTGGCGATTTGTCGGGCGAAGACCCGGGGACGATCGCGGCGCTCAAGATCACCATCGGGGCGGCGTTCGATGCGTTCCGGCGGCATCCCAATTACCGCGAGGCCTTCACCCAGGATATGGTGATGGCTCTGTTGCAAGAGCATTCAGTCGAGGTGGAATGGCGTGCGAGTGTAGACAGCAAGCTAGACGAGATCCTCCGACGACTTGGCGGCGGTAGCGCGGCGCTGGCCGATCCGGAGGCGTTGAGCTTGGAAGAGTTGCAGGCGCTCGCGGCGAATTTCGGGGAAGCCGAGGGTGCGACGAAAGCGGAACTGATCGGTTTTATCGAGACCAAGCGGCAGGAACACGAGGCCTTCGTGGCCGAGATCAACGCGATCAACGAGCAAACGGCGGGACTGGGCAATCTCAGGGCGGCGGCCAGGGCGGCGGCGGAGAACCTCGACTACGCGGAGGTCGAGACCTTGCTCGCACGCGTGGATGAGGTGGAAACCGAGATCGCGGCTCAGACCAAGGAACTGCGCGCTGATAACGCCTTGCTCCGCGGGCGAGTGGACGAGGCCTACCGACTGCTCAGCGCGGCGGCGGACAGTTTTGCGTCAGTCGATGCGCTGGAGCCGGCGCGCAAACGTCTCTGGAAGTATACCGAAAAGCTTCTTTCCCATGGGCGGCGCTATGGCGGGCAGGGAGTAGGTTTATCCGTCAACATGACCCGAATAGCTTTACTGGAAGTCAAGGAAGAAGAGCACCCGAGAGAGTTCTGGGCTGCACAGGTCTTTCTCGGCAACGCGCTCGCCGACCAAGGCAGCCGCACGGGCGGGGAGGTCGGTGCGGCGCTGCTGTCCGAGGCGGTGGCGGCCTATCGCGCGTCGCTGCGGGTGCGGACGGAGGCGGACCAACCGGTGGATTGGGCGGGGACACAGAACAATCTCGGCATCGCGCTTCGGAACCAAGGCACCCGCACGGGCGGGGAGGCCGGTGCGGCGCTGCTGGCCGAGGCGGTGGCGGCCTATCGCGCGGCACTGCGGGTGCGGACGGAGGCGGATCAT
>JANSYP010000017.1 GCA_024742405.1 Paracoccaceae bacterium | reverse complement strand
GCGCGCCAGGGGCGCCAGGGCGCCGATCCAGAACGCGAGGCCGAGCAAATGCACCGTGATCAGAGACCCCAGAAGAAGCCTCGGTTCCTCAAGCGTATGGCCGCGCATCGCAAAGGACGCGGCCACAAGAACCGCACCACCGCCGGCGATCCATTGCGCGCGGCGGTCCGACAGAAGTGCCGCGCAGATCAACCCCAGACCGATGAGGCGCAGCATGATTGCATCCCCCAGTGGACTGTCAAAGACCATCCGCAGCACTCTTGGATCGCTTGCGCCTTGCGGCAAACCCCCGGTTAGAAAACTTGCCTGCAGGGGGATGCGAAGCAGCGACAGCACCACCGCGAAAACCGCCGCTCCGAACGCGGTCCAGACGACGCGCCGGCGCGCACTTGCTGGCAGTGTCCGCAGGCCGAGCAGGACAAGAACGCTGCCCGCTGCGAGCAGGCTGGCAAAATACGCCCCGGCCTTCACGAAGATCGCCAGCCAGGTGACGGTATCTGCTGTCGCCAGGGTGCTCAGCATGGCTGTTCAGTCCCTGAGTTCGAACCGAAAGCTGCCCTGCATCGCATGCCCGTCCTCCGCCATGCCGCGCCAGTCGATTCTGTAGATACCGGGTGGAAGCCTAGGCGGCTGCGCTCGGAAATCGGTCACCGGTTCCATCGCGTCATTGCGCGTCAATTCATGCAGGGTACCGTCCTGGTCGGTCAGCGAAATCATCGTGACCCGCATGGGCGTGTCAAACTCCATGCCGATGGTGTCTGGGGCGGTGGTCAGTACCGATTCATCGGCGGGAATTGTGGCTTCCTTGATCGAATGCGCATGCCCCGCCGAAGGCACCGCCATAAGTATGGCTACGGCGATTGATATACTGGGGTTCCTGCGGATCAGGGCCATAGGAACACGTCCTTTATTTTGGGGGGCATTGAATTCAATGGCATTTGACACGCTCCTCTTTGGCAAGCCTGCTTGTTTCACCACGGTACTGCATAGACCCGTCATTCCGGCATTATCGCGCCAATGGTATACATGCCGTCTGCGCTTTTGATCAGCATAAGCGTGACACTGTCGCCAGCCGACACGTCCCCCATCATCTGTGCGTCCGGGGCCAGGTCGAGATCCATAGTCATCGCGGGCCAGCCGATCTTGGGGATCGGTCCGTGGCTGACATTCGCAGTGCCGTCGCCGATGGAGTTCACGATGGCCTTGGCATGCACCGCGTCGGCCATCTGTGTGTCGCCCATCGGCATGTCGGAATGGTCCATGCCGTGGTTCGCCTGGGCCACGACCATCGGCGCGCTGAGCACAAGGGCCGGAAGGGTAAGAGCAAGGTACTTCATGGTGTGTCCTTTCAGGTTGGGTGTAGTGGCCTTATTCGGCCGGTTGAGGTGCAGCGGTGTCCGTGAACGCGCGCGTCAGTTCCCAGTTGACCCGTCCTAGGGCCAGCCGTTTCCAGATCACGAAGATCGACGGGATAACGAAGAGTGTCAGCAGCGTGGCCGTGGCCATACCGCCGATCATCGGGGCTGCGATGCGCTGCATGATCTCGGACCCGGTGCCCGAGCCGTACATGATCGGGATCAGTGCCGCGAAGATAGTTGCGACCGTCATCACCTTGGGTCGCACGCGCAAGAGCGCGCCCTCGAAGACCACCTCCTCGACATCGAGCGCGGTCATCTTGCGCGCCTCCGCCCGGGCCACCTTCTTGCGCTTCTCCCAGGCGAGATTGAGGTAGAGCAGCATCACGATCGCCGTTTCCACAGCCACACCCGCCAGCGCGATAAAACCCACCAGCACCGCCACGGAGATGTCGAAACTGAGGTACCACAGGAACCAGACGCCGCCTGCGAGCGCCACCGGGAGGGCCGCAAGGATGATCGCCACCTCAGTCACGCGATTGAAGGCCATGAACAGCATCAGGGTAATGATCAGCAGCGTCGCCGGTGCCACCAGCGTCAGCCGTTCCTGCATCCGCTCGATATACTCGTACTGGCCCGACCAGGTGACCGAGTATCCGGGCGGCAGGGTCACCTGGTCGGAAACGCGCGCGCGCGCCTCGGCGACATAGCCGCCCAGATCGCGACCCGCGATGTCGATGAACACAAACCCTGTGCGCCGCGCGTTTTCCGACCGGATCATGGCAGGGCCATCGACGATCGAGATTTCGGCCAAAGCAGCAAGAGGAATATGTGCCCCCGAAGGTGTGACAACCGGCAGGTCCCGCAGCCGTTCCGGGCTGTCCCGCCATTCCTGCGGATAGCGCAGGTTGATCGGGAAGCGTTCCAGCCCCTCAACAGATTCTGAGACCTGCATGCCACCGATGGCGGTCTGCACCACGTCCTGTATCTCGCGAACGCTCATCATGTAGCGGGCTGCCGCATCACGATTGACATTGATCTCGACATATCGCCCACCGACCGGACGTTCGGCATAGGCCGAGGCCGTACCGTCGATCCCGGACACCGCGCGCTCAACCTCGACACCGATCCGTTCGATCACTTCCAGATCCGCGCCGGATATCTTGACGCCCACCGGGGTTTTGATGCCGGTCGCCAGCATGTCGATGCGGTTCTTGATCGGTTGGATCCAGACATTGGTGACGCCCGGGATCTGTACGACGCGGTCCAGTTCGTCGCGAATGCCCTCCATCGTCATGCCTGGCCGCCACTCCGCCTCAGGCCTGAGCTGGATTGTCGTCTCGATCATCGTCAGCGGCGCCGGGTCGGTGGCAGTGTCCGCGCGGCCGAGCTTGCCGTGAACGGTTAGAACCTCCGGGATGGTCGCAATCAGCCGATCAGACTGCTGAAGAACCTCGCGCGCCTTTCCGATGGAGACGCCGGGATAGAGGGTCGGCATGTACAGGAAATCGCCCTCGTTCAACTCCGGCATGAACTCCGTCCCGACGCGCTGCAGCGGCCACCACATGGAGGCTACCAACAACGCGGCAAGCAGCGTCGTTGCCCAAGGCCACGCCACGGCGGCATCCAGGAACGGCCGGTAAAGCCAAATGATCAGTCGGTTAAGCGGGTTCTTGCGCTCCGGCAGGATCCGGCCGCGCACGAAGTACCCCATCAGCACCGGCACCAGTGTTATCGACAGGATCGCCGCCGCCGCCATCGCGTAGGTCTTGGTAAAGGCCAAAGGTTTGAAAAGGCGCCCTTCCTGACTCTCAAGCACAAACACCGGCAGGAAACTGACCGTGATGATCGCCAGGGAGTAGAACAGCGCGGGCCCCACCTCGGAGGCGCATTCGCTGACGATGCGCCAGCGGTTTTGCGGCGTCAGCGGCTCCTTCTCGATGCGCCGGTGCATCGCTTCGATCATCACAATTGCCGCATCCACCATCGCCCCGATCGCGATGGCAATCCCGCCCAGTGACATGATGTTGGCGTTCACGCCCTGGAACTTCATGATGATGAAGGCCGCAAAGATGCCCAGGGGCAGCGACAACAGGATAACCAGTGACGATCGGAGGTGCAGTAGGAAGGCTGCGCAGACCAGAATGACGACGACGAACTCTTGGGTGAGCTTCTTTTGCAGATTGTCGATGGCCCGTTCGATGACGCCGGACCGGTCATAGGTCGTGATGATTTCGACGCCGCCCGGCAGGCTCGCGCGTAGCTCTTCGATGCGTGCCTCGACCGCCTTGATCGTCGCCAGCGCGTTGCCACCCCATCGCAGGATCACGACGCCGCCCACGGCATCGCCCTCGCCGCCAAACTCGCCGACACCGCGGCGCATCTCCGGCCCGAGCCGGATTTCCGCCACATCCCCCAACGTGATGGCCGCACCACGTGCGTTGGTCATCAAGGGGGCCTTGGCGAGATCCGCGAGCTCGTCCACATACCCCGTGGAGCGGACCATGAATTCGGCCTCGCCCATCTCGATCACGCTTCCGCCGGTTTCCCGGTTGGCGCCCTGGATCGCGCTACGGATTTGAGCCAGGGTGATGTCGTAGGCCCGCAGTTTGTTGGGATCGACGACCACCTGGTACTGCTTGACCATGCCGCCGATGGTGGCGACCTCCGACACCCCTTCGACTGTCTGGAGCTCGTATTTCAGGAACCAGTCCTGAAGCGTCCGCAACTGCGCCAGATCATGGCCGCCGGTCCGGTCGATCAGGGCGTACTGATAGATCCAGCCCACCCCTGTCGCGTCTGGCCCCAGCTGCGGTGAGATCCCGTCCGGCAGGTTCGCCGCGATCTGGCCGAGATACTCCAGAACCCGGGTGCGCGCCCAATAAAGGTCCGTGCCGTCCTCGAAGACGACATAGACGTAGCTGTCTCCGAAGAAGGAAAAGCCGCGCACATCGCTCGCCCCGGGGACCGCCAGCATCGCGGTCGCGATGGGATAGGTGATCTGGTCTTCGACCACCTGCGGGGCCTGGCCGGGATAGGAGGTGCGCACGATGACCTGCACATCCGACAGGTCGGGGATGGCATCCACCGGGGTCTCCCGGATCGCCCAGATGCCAGCAAACCCCATCATCACGGCGAGCACCAGGATGATGACCCGGTTCGCGATGGAGGCACGGATGATGGCGGGGATCATTGTGTCACCACGCGTTCGGCGACGCCGACCAGGGTCATCGAGAAATCCGGGTTCTGACGCAGCCGCAGAGTCACCTCGTCGCCCATGGGCAAAGCCCCATGGTCGAGCCCCGGGGCGATGGCGAAATCCATGGTCATGCCGGGCATCCCGATTTCTGCCATCGGGCCGTGGGTGATGTTGGCCGTCCCTAGCTCAGGATCGATGGCGTTGATCGTGCCCGCGACCTCCATCGGAGGTGTGGCCGGTTCCGCGGCGGTCAGGATCATCGTCATCCCGTCCGGCCGATCGAAGGTCAGGCTCATCTCGGCGCCCGTGACAAGCGACGCTGGGTCGAGCGCCTCATCGAGGGCAAATTCCATCGTCATGCCGGGCATCCCGATCTCGACGATGGGGCTATGGGTGATCGTCGCAGTCCGGGCCTCCTTGTCCACCGAGTCAATTGCGCCCGTCACCGTGATGGGTGGCGCCGCCTCTGGCACCGGATTGGAGGCTTGCTGGGCGACAGCCACGGCCCCCTGTCCCCGCACCGCAATGATGGTGAAGAGGCCGTCCTCACCGCGGGAAAGATCGAATTCCACAGGTTCGTTGATGGGCACCGAAGCAGCGTCCAGACCCTCCACGGGCATGTCCATCTCCATCGCCGGCCAGCCCAGATCCGGGATCGGATCATGGGCCAGCGTCAGTCCGCGATCGGCGGTCACGGCCAGGACCGTGCCGGTCCCGGTCGCAGCAATACCATCGTCACCGCCGAGTTCGATCAGACCCAGCAGCCCGTCGGCCCCGCGCGCGGCACGGAAAGACACCTGCTGGCCTTGGGAAAGCCGATCCAGCGCAACATCTGCTCGGACCGGAAAACGCGAGGTCATCTCGGGCCAGTCCAGGCTCTCCAGCGCGCCGTGCCGGATCGTGGCCATGCGAGTGCCGAGATCCAGATCGACCAATTCGCCCGTCCCGCGCGCAGGGTCCTCGTCGGTTGGCGCCATACGCATCAGTCCCGCGCTCAAGGCGCTTTCGCTGTCGATCAGGAATTGCGCGGACGCGACGACCTCTTCGCCGGGCGCCAGACCCTGTACCACCTCGGTGCGGCCGCCTTCGTCAAACTTGTCGCGCAGGCCCGTCGTGATCAGACGCGGTTTGAACGTGCCCACCCCGGTTTTCAGGATGACCCTTTCCGCGCTGCCAGTCCGGATGATGGCCTCGCTCGGTACGGTCAGGGCCGTGCGTGTTTCGCTCGGAATCAGACTGACAGTGCCGAACATGTTGGGGCGCAAAAGCCCCTCTTCATTGTCGAAACGCAGACGCACCGGCAGGGTTCGGGTGTCTGGATCGAGCTCCGGATAGACATAGTCCACGGCGCCGTCGAAGGTCCTTCCGGGCAGATGCTCAAATCGCGCCAGCGCACGCATGTCGTCGCTCAGCCTGGCGATGTCGCGCTCGAAGACATCGACGATCAGCCACACCGTGCTCAGATCAGTGAGGGAAAGGGCCTGTGTGCCCGGCTGCAGGAACATCCCGTCCGCGGCGTTCAACGAAATCACGATGCCGTCCTGCGGGGCCACAACCTTGAGATTACGTGCAAGCGCGCCATTGCGTTCCACCTCGGCAATCTGCGCGTCCGTCATGCCCTGACTGCGCAGATTGCTCCGGGCGGTTTCGACGATGCGCATGTCGCCGGCCTCTATTGCACGCACCAGTTCGGCGCTGGATGCACCGATCACCGGCGAGAACATCTCGAACAACAACTCGCCGCGGCGCACCCTGTCTCCGACCGCTCGCACCTCAAGAGCCTCGATCCAGCCTTCGACGCGGGTGTGTATGTGGCTCGTGCGATGCTCGTCGTAGCCTACGAAGCCAACGGTCTCGATCCGGTTCGAGATTTCGCTCACCTGAGCGAGTGCGGTGCGCACACCGATGGCATTGATTTCGGCCGCCGACAGCGTCACTTCCGCTGGGTCGCCTGTGGGCTCCTGACCTGCGTAAACAGGGATCAGATCCATCCCCATCGGCGACTTCCCGGGTCCCGGCTGACGGAAGTTGGGGTCCATGGGTGCGACCCAATAGAGGATATCTGGCTCGTCCGACGCCGCTGCCTCCGTCGGGTTCAGATACAGTCTCTCCAGATACACCCCACCGGCGACACCAGCGGCAAGCGCGAGCAAGCTGAGGGCAGAATAACGTCCACGCATGGAACACCTCTAGTCAGGCCCGCGCAGCGCAGGCCCTTCAGAATCAGAAAAACGGGTACCGCGGCGGCTTGCAGCGGTGGGTCGTCAACCTGATCAGAGATGTTGTGGGGGGCGGTCCTGGGGCTTCATCGTCAGCAGAGGGCCGAGAACGCGGCCGCTATCCCAAGCAGGAGCAGCCAGGAGTGTGCCGGCCAGATTAAGCCTCGCCGATGCTCCGGCGTCGTGAAAACAGCACATCATCGCCGCGCAATGCAGCGTATTTTGGTGGTCATCGCAGCCATGGGACGCTGTCGGAAGGCCATGCGCCACGGCGGCGCCGGGACAATGATCCATCATATGGCCCATATCGTGATGGTGCATTTGTTGGTGCTGATGCGTGGATTGCGATTGCGACAAAATATGTGCCCCGGCGAACGTCATGCCGGCCGACATCATCAGCACTGATGACAGCGCGAGACCAAGCACCAGTTGGCGAAAGATCATCATCGGACCAATGCATCTAACGTTCAAACGCATATCTATGATGCTAACCGAGAGCATATGTGGTGCAAGTCATGAGACTATCGCCGCCTCGAGGCTCTGCTGTGGCGTGAACTGGCTGAACCGCTTGCGGCGATGGTTCCACTAAGATCGTCGAGAATCGGACAATCCGGACGGTCGTCGCCATTGCACCGCTTCACGAGCGATTGCAGCGTCTCGCGCATTGCCTCGAGTTCCTCAAGCTTTTTTGCGATCCGAGACAGGTGATCGCGCGCCACTTTCTTCACGTCAGCGCTCGCGCGGCTCCGGTCTTCGTAAAGAGACACAAGTGTGCGGCAATCCTCGATCGAGAAACCGAGAGACCTGGCACGACCGAGAAACGCGAGTTTGTGGACGTCACGTTCGCTGAAATCGCGATAGCCGTTCGTGCCACGCCCTGGCCGGACGAGGTCAATGTCCTCGTAGTACCTGATCGTTTTGACAGGCAGTCCACTGACAGAAGAAACGTCGCCTATGTTCAATGCGAATCCTTTCTTTCCTCCATATGCAGGTTCCAGCAAGTGGAGGGTCAAGGTCCCGTTTCAGGGTTTGAGTGTTGAGCCTTTGACAACGAAGTTGCGTGCCGGTGGATCATCTCTCAGGAGTGGCAGTCATCTTTGCGCCATTGGCCTCGCACGGCCTTGTGGCTTGCGGATCATTCCCGGCCAAATTGGCTGAAAGCAGTGCTTTTTCCCAAGAACCCACATGTCGTTCGGAACAACGCGGCAGCAGCCCTTGACCCTCCAGTGACTGGAGGCGCTATCTGACGTGTCATGGAGGATCATGCCATGACAGAAGCTGCCGCCCTCGCCAACGACACTGCCCCGCTCGAAAGAGTCACCCGAGATCCCGTCTGTGGGATGATCGTCGATCCGGATGCGGGCGGACCGCAAATCATGCGGGACGGTCACGTCTATCATTTCTGCCACGATGGATGCCGAAAGAGGTTCGAGGGCGACCCCGGTGCCTGGATCGATGCGACGGATCCGGTGTGTGGCATGTCTGTGGCCCGCGCTTCAGCGCGCTTCCTGTCTAAACATGGCGATGAGCAGGTCTACTTCTGCTCGCAGCGTTGTCAGGACAAGTTCGAGGCGAATCCCGAGAGCTACCTGGGCGACCGACCCGCCCGCACGCCGATGTCGGACGGCACACAATACACCTGCCCGATGCATCCCGAGATCGTGCGCGATGCGCCCGGCGACTGCCCGATCTGCGGTATGGCGCTGGAGCCAATGGTGCCCTCTGCCGATGCCAGTCCGAATCCGGAACTTGTCGATTTCCGCCGCCGCCTGTGGATCGGCGCTCCCCTGGCGTTGGCTGTCCTGCTGCTCGAAATGGGCGGGATGCTTGGGCTGCCCTGGAACGATCTGTTGAGCGCACAAACGGCGCGCTGGTTGCAATTCCTGCTGGCCACGCCCGTTGTTTTCTGGGTGGCGCAGTCCTTCTTCGTCCGCGGATGGTCGTCGATCCTCACCGGTCATCTCAACATGTGGACGCTGATCGCCATGGGCACGGGCGCGGCCTACGCTTTCAGCCTGGTGTCTCTGTTGGCGCCGGGGATCTTTCCCGCCTCGCTCCAGGGTGATCACGGCCCACCGCTCTATTTCGAGGCTGCGGCGGTGATCCTGGTCCTCGTGCTGGTCGGCCAGGTGATGGAGCTGACGGCGCGTGAGCGCACCGGCGACGCGATCCGGGCGCTCATGGATCTCGCGCCCAAGACCGCCCGTCGCGTCTCCGATGCGGGCGACGAGGACGTGTCACTCGATGTGGTAGTCTCCGGGGACAGATTGCGGGTGCGTCCCGGTGAAGCGGTTCCGGTGGACGGGATCGTCACCGAGGGCCGGTCGTCGGTAGATGAAAGCATGATCACCGGAGAACCAGTCCCTGTCGAAAAGGAGGCCGGTGATGACGTTACCGGTGGCACGATCAACAAGCTCGGCTCCTTCGTCATGGAGGCGCGCGCGGTGGGCAGCGACACGGTACTCTCGCAGATCGTAGCGATGGTTGCCCATGCGCAGCGCTCGCGCGCCCCGATCCAGGCCATGGCAGACCGCGTGGCAGGCTATTTCGTGCCGGCGGTGATCGCCATCGCCGTGCTGGCTTTTGCCGCCTGGATGATTTTCGGGCCGGCACCAGCGCTCGGCTACGCGGTGGTTGCCGCAGTCAGCGTGCTGATCATCGCCTGTCCCTGCGCTCTGGGTCTTGCCACTCCGATGTCGATCATGGTGGCGACGGGGCGTGGCGCACAGACCGGCGTGCTGATCCGCGACGCCGAGGCGTTGGAGCGATTCGCTAAGGTCGACGTGCTTGTGCTGGACAAGACCGGCACGCTGACCGAAGGCCGCCCGAGCCTGACCGACGTGATCGCCTTTGGCGATGCCTCCCAGGATCAGGTGCTCGCAGAGGCCGCAGCCCTCGAGCGCGGTTCGGAACATCCGCTTGCGGAGGCGATCCTGAAGGGCGCCGAAGAGCGCGACGTCGCACAGCTTGTCGCTGACGAATTCGAGGCTGTGACCGGCGAGGGCGTAAAGGGTGTTGTCGAAGGGCGCACGGTCGCGCTCGGCAATGCCGCGATGATGGCCGAACTCGCCGTTGATACAGACGCGGCGGCGTCACGCATCGCAGAACTTCAGGGCGAAGGCAAAACCGCGATGCTGCTGGCCGAGGACGGCACGCTCGCCGGACTCGTGGCCGTCGCCGACCGGATCAAGCAGACCACCCCGGGGACCATTCGCGATCTCCATGCAGCGGGTCTTAAAGTCGTCATGGCGACCGGCGATAGCCGCCTCACAGCCGAGGCCGTCGCCCGCGAACTGGGCATCGATGAGGTCCAGGCCGGCGTATCACCCGAAGGTAAGGCCAAACTGATCGCCGCGCTCAAAGCTCAGGGCCACTCCGTCGCCATGGCCGGAGACGGCGTCAACGATGCGCCGGCCCTTGCCGCCGCCGATGTCGGCATTGCGATGGGGACGGGCGCCGATGTAGCGGTCGAAAGTGCAGGTGTGACCCTTGTGAAGGGCGATCTGGGCGGCATTCTGCGCGCTCGAGTGCTGGCCCAAGCGACGATGCGCAATATCCGCCAGAACCTATTTTTCGCCTTTGTCTATAACAGCGCCGGGGTGCCGATCGCGGCTGGCATCCTCTATCCGATCTTCGGTGTTCTGCTGTCGCCAATGATCGCGGCCGTCGCGATGAGCCTGTCTTCGGTCTCGGTGATCGGCAACTCACTGAGGCTGCGCAGGATAAGGCTGTGATGCGGTGGGGGGGCGGTGCGGTGGCCATCGTTACCGCGGTGGCGCTTCTATGGCTTGGGCTCAGCATCACCCCGCCACGGACCGCTGGCAACGCCGATACGCCCGATCTCGCACGCGGGGCCGAAATCTATGCGGAGGCCTGTGCCGTTTGCCATGGTACGGCGCTGGAAGGGCAACCCAATTGGCGTTCTCCCGGGCCTGACGGACGTTTGCTCGCTCCGCCCCATGACGCAACAGGACATACTTGGCATCATGCTGACCGGGTACTGCTCGACATCACTCGACGCGGAACCGCCGTGGTGGTTGGAGGAGGCTACGAAAGCAACATGCCCGGTTTTGGCGAGACTTACTCGGATCAGGAACTGCGCGACACATTGGAGTGGATAAAGACCCACTGGCCAGAGCGGGAAAGACAGTTTCAGGCTCAAGTCACCGCGCAAGATCAGGCGCCTCGTTAGATCCACAGATGTCTTGTAACCTGGAAAGCTATGCGCAATCGAAGACGGGCAATGGCGCGATCGATATGCGCATTTGACACAATAGTTTGCATACCAGTCCTTCATGCAATCCACAGCGAACGGCACAAAGTCCGGATTGTGTTGAAAAGTCGGAGCGTGGCCGTCAGCCGATGAAATCGAAGAACAGCGTTCTCTCTTTGTGCTGATACACTCCGTGAAGAGTGGTATGTCCGGTAGGGCCAGAACGTCTTCCCGCGAAGAGCCCCATCTTGGACGACCGCTTGAGTTTTTCAACACAAGCTCCGCGAGCCTGCCATTCCTCGCTTGGCAATGCTGCACTGACTTTGAAACTCCGCTTCGGAGAAGCTGAAATGCAGTAGCGCAGCCTACCTTGAATGGCTGATATGGGCCGTCCTCGACGGCGGCGGCCCTCCCGGAGCCAGTTCAAGTGCTACGCTGCCGCATGACAGCTTTTGAGCCCAAATTGTACTCTTGATTGCTTGCAGCAAGTGGCCGCTTCATAACTGGAAACGGCGCTCATCCGCAGCACGAATAGCCTTCCTGGATCGGCGGGCATGCGACTGTGCCGTAAGAGCAATACACACAGCAGTCGCCGGGTAGAGGATTTAGGATCGCCTTGCACGATGTGCATTCATAGAACCACTGACAGGCATTGGTAGGCATGCATTCCTCAGCGGAATGCCCACACTCAGGGCAGGTTATTGTGCTAACTAGAGAAGGTTTGAGATCGTCCATGTCCATCACATCAGGGTTATGAGAAAATCGTTGATACGCGTTTCGTTGCAAAAGATGACCCACGCAATTGCGATCAAGACTGTGCTTCCCACCAACCACCACATGAGGTGCGGCAGCGAGCGCTTCTGGTATGCGACACAGCATGAGCCAAGCAGGATCGTGGGTGGAAATGCGGGGGACATAGAATCTCGCGGCTGCGACCGTTCCGAAGACGGCAAACCAACTGCCACCAAGCCCAAACAGCGTCATAGTCATGGGCACCACGCAGCATGTCGCGACGCCGAGAGCGGAAATTGAGCCGAGATAGCTCAGTTGCACGTAGTTTTTCATGAGCCAATGCTCCGCCAGAGAACAAACATCGACCGCGCCGCTTCGTCTTTCCAAAGCGGCGCGCGGGCGGCGTGGGCGAAAGGGAGCGTCGTGACGCTGATCATGACAATAGGCGGCATACAGCTGGACGCGCTCAGCAATGCCAGAAGCCCCGCATCGCCAATCAGAATCCGTTTCCATCCTTCGCCATTGTTTCGAAGCTTTTCTGTATTCGACATCACGCTGAGCTATGCACATTCTGTAGTGGCTACAGGAGCAAGCGGAGGGCGATCACATGGTTGCGATTGGCGAGGCAGCTCGCCTCAGTGGCGTTTCGATTGAAACGATCCGGTATTACGAGCACGAAGGACTCGTCGCGAAGGCTGGTCGGACGGCATCTGGGCGTCGGACGTTCTCGAAAGCCAGTATTTACGAACTGCGTTTCATCAAGCGGTGCCGTGACCTCGGCTTTTCTATTCACGACGCAGTTGCGCTCCGCAGCTTGGCCAATGAACCAGCAAATGCATGTGAGACGGTAGGGCAGCTTGATCGCAACCACTTGACTGACGTCAGGGCCAAGATTGCGGAACTTCGGCGACTAGAGAGTGCGTTGATCGAGTTGGTTGCGAACTGCGCCAAAGAGCAACATGACTGCCCGATGCTGGACGCGCTTATGGGTCAAAACTCATAGGTTTTTGTCGGCTGCGATGACGGTCCTTTTCAATCTCGCTAACCGAAACGGACTTCGTTGAAACCCGCAGAAAAGTGTCGCTTCGCCCCGCATTGCGTCATTTCGAAGGGCTTGGGGCTTCGCACCTGCAGCGAGTGGCGGGTTTGACGGCGTGCGCTGCAGCAACCGAGTTGCCCGCTGGAGGTCCCCGCCGAACGTGATCTGGACGTACCGGCTAACATCATCGCGTCGTACCTCATTCCGACTTGACTGGTGCCGGACGGGCTGCGCTGTAGCGTGGGACCTTTGGTGACGTGGACCCTGCGATGACCGATGCGGCCAAGCAATTGGAGAGCGCGCACTCGCGCATCACGACCTCCTTGCGCGAGGTCGCCTTGGCCCATGGGGTACGGATCCTGTTCGCGGTCGAGAGCGGCAGTCGTGCGTGGGGGTTTGCGTCGCCCGATAGCGACTATGACGTGCGCTTTGTCTTTGTGCGTCCGGTGGACGACTATCTGCGGCTGCAACCGATGCGCGACGTGATTGAACTGCCGATCCGTGACGATCTCGACATGGTGGGTTGGGACCTGCGCAAGGCCCTGGGTTTGCTGATCAAGCCCAACCCCGTACTCTTGGAGTGGCTTGGCAGCCCGGTCCGGTACCAATGGGACGGTCGGGTCGGCGCGGAGCTGACGGCGCTTGCTGCGGATACGGGGTATCACCGGGCGTGCACCGCCCACTATGCGCGCCTGGCGGCGGGCGAATGGCACAGCCATATCGAGGGGCGCGTCCAGGTCTCTTTGAAGGGCTACTTCTACGCGACGCGCGCCACGCTCTGTGTGCGCTGGCTGTTGGCGGGGCGGGATGGACCTCCGCCGGTGCGCCTGCGTGATGTCTTGAGCGCGGTCCGATTGCCGCCCGACACGGCCACAGCCATTGATCAGCTCGTTTCGGAGAAAGGCCATGGTACGGAGCGTGTGACGGGCCCGCGCCGACCGCTTCTGGACCAGCTTTACCTGGAGACCCAAGATCAGGTGGGCGATCTTCCTCCGGCTGTGTCCCTGTCCGCCCTGCGCGCGCGCGCGGACGGGCTCTTCCAAAAGATCGTGCTGGGGCGTTTGTGACCAGACTCCACTTAGCCGGTCTCTCTATCCAAAATGTGAGCGCCATGTCTCCGCAACGAGGCGATCGGTGTCGCGGGGCGTGACGCCGGGCCGAGAGGCCGCGCGACCCAAGTCTGCAAGCATCTCCACAAGCCGCATTATATTGGCTGGGGGAGGCATGTTCGAGCCGCGCGGAACCGACAGTCCGGCCGCTTTCCAGGCGGCGCGCGTCCCTTTGAGAAGGGCGCGGATCGGTAGAGAGCCCAGCTCCATTCGGCGCATTACGACCCGGTGGTCCGACCAGCGCAGCCGCGCCGGAAGCGTTTGGTTGATTAGAACGGCCATCGAATAGGGGTCCCCGAGGGTCATCGTTATGTCATGCCGGCGGTGCTCTCGCGCGCGGTCCAGCGCGTCCTGATGGAGATAGGCATCGACACTGGCGCAGGCCCGCTGCATCTGGCGGTTCTGCTCGGCATCGAGAGGCCCGTCGATCCTAACCGGCTTGCCGGGTGTAATCTCGATATCCTTAGGGTGTGGGAAGAGCTCAGGATCGCGACCGGTCAGTTTCCGATGTTCGGCATACTCCCTAAAGCGCCGCGCTCGTATGCGGCTCCACAGTTCATTCTCTGCCGCTAGGTCGGCTCTGCGCGCCTCTTCGGCTTTGGCAATGCGCTCCAGGTGTTGGCGCTGCGCGTGAGGGCTGCCGGCCAGGGCGGTTACAGCCTGCTTGTGCAGAATAGCCTCGGTCGTGCTCATCGTTTTCCCGCGGCCATTCTGACGGACCGTCACGGCTTGCTTGCCGACCTCTTCGACCAGCTTGTCGAGATCTGTCGTGGTGGGGCCATCAGTGTGGGGCGGACGCTTATCGGACATCACGCGTCCTCCGCCGCAAGGGGCACGGCGCAGGCGTTTTGCCGATCCAAGAAGCGCACGCCGCTCCCCGAGAGGACAGCTTCTCGTCCTGTCTCTGCCTCGAACCGCCGGAGAATGGTGTCGCAATAGAGCGGATCGTATTCCAAGAGCCGCGCGCGACGACCACTGCGCTCGGCGGCAATCAAGGTCGTCCCAGAGCCGCCGAAGATGTCCAACACGGTGTCGTTGCGCCGCGAACAATCCTGGATCGCGTCCCGCACCAGGGCGATGGGTTTGACCGTCGGGTGCATCGCCAGGGCAGCGTCGCGTTCGGCGCCCAGGACATTGGCTCCGGCATAGTCCCAGACATTGCTGCGATAGCGCCCGGTGGCCCCGAGCCCAAAGCTGTTGGTATGGGGTGCCGTCCCGACCTTGTAGACAAAGACCAGCTCGTGTTTTGAGCGATAGAAGCTGCCCATGCCGGCATTGGTCTTGTTCCAGACGCACAGGTTCTTCAGCTCGGTGAACACCCCGTCAGCAGCGTCCATCAGCTCCCCCATATGGCGCCAGTCCATACAGACAAAGGCGACCGCACCATCACGGGCGGTGGCGGCCGCTTTGCCCAATGTGGTCTTCAGGAACGCAGTGAAGGCCTTTGCGTCCATCTCGCCCGACGCGAAGGCGAACTCCCGGTGATTGACGGCGCCAAGCCCGCTGACATGACCATCGATGGCGACATTATAGGGCGGATCGGTGAAGATCAGATCGATCGGCTCGGACCCAACCAGGCGGGCCACGTCGCCGGCGTCGCGCGCGTCCCCGCAGAGCACCCGATGATCACCAAGCTCCCAAAGATCGCCCTGTCGCGTGACGGCAGGTCCTGAGAGCGGCGCGGGCACTGGCGCTTCGGCGTCCGTCGAACCGTCGCTGGCCTCATCCAGAACGATATCGATCTCAGCCAACGAGAAGCCCGTGACGTCGAGATCGAACTCAAGATCGATCAGCGCCTGCAACTCGATCGCCAGGATCTCGCGATCCCATCCTGCATTCTCGGCTAACTTGTTGTCGGCCAGGATGTAGGCGCGGCGCTCCTCCGCATTCAGATGGGACAGCCGCAGAACAGGCACGTGCTCCAGCTCAAGCTGGCAGGCCGCAGCCACCCGGCCATGGCCTGCGATGATCTCGTCGGCATCGGAGATCAGCACCGGGTTCGTGAATCCGAAGCGACGGATGCTGGTGGCGATCTGGCGGATTTGAGCGGGCGAATGGGTGCGGGCATTGCGCTCATAGGGTCTCAGATCGGTGGGTGCACGATACTCGATCTGCGGATTTGCCCGGGCAAGATCGGAAGGGGACGTGGTCATCATAAAAGACCTCTCTGACAAAATCTGGTGTCGGAGGGCCTAGTGTCCACAAAATTTGGACTCAAACCAGTGTAAGAAATGGCAGATGAGTGACGTTCGGCAACGGGGATGTCTTTCAGCGAGCCGGCAGGCGGATTTTTGAAGGTTAAATCTTTAAGGGGGTGTTTAAGGGGCGTTTAAGAGCTCCGTGACACCCCAAAATCTTCAATACCGCGCCAGTCGAGCCGATCACGTTTTGTGACACATGCGGCGAGACGCGACTACGAACCTCAAACCGAGAGCGCGTTGGCGATTTCGAGATGAGACGGCGCACCACCAAAGCCCATTGCGATATCACGACACTGCCACCCGCTTCGCAGTCTTCACGAGGTGTGATCCGGCAACCGCCATTTGCAACGTCGCGGGGTCCCTCCGACATCCAGACACTCCCGCCCGGTAAAACGACAATCTCACCCGGCATGCCGACAATTTCGTCTGGTATAACGGCAATGGCGACCGCCTTGGCGGTCTGCGTCTCGGGGGCGAATTGGGCCAAACTAGGTGAATCTCGGTTCGCTTTGGCCAATTCTCGCTAGAATGCCCGCCTTCACCCAACAGAGACTGGTTCGCAAAAAAAGATTTGCCCAGCCATCCACTCCCTTGGACACCTGTGCTGCGAGATTGATTGAAGAGAGCCTTGTGTTTTCCGGAGCTTGGCGGGTGGGTGCCTTGACTGAGACGCCAGGCTGGGCGCATATCCGGCCTGTTTTCGTCCCGTGTCTCTGTTTGCCATTTCAGCGGTACGCGTTTGCGGAGTGGTATGAGCGCTCAGAGCGCTGCGACCTGTTCGCGCTGCTTGGACCAGATGGCGGGAAAGCCCGTCTTGATCAGATAATCGGTGGTCAGCGCGGGGGACTTTTCGCCCGCGGCGATGGTCTCCAGGATATCCGGGGCCAGCAGCGCGAGGTCGATCACATCCTGGACGCGGCGCTTTGAGACGCCCTCGGCCTGGGCGATCTCGGAGAAGCTTTTCCCGTCAATGATCATCGCCAGCCAGCGCTGCGCTTTGACGAT
>JANSYP010000013.1 GCA_024742405.1 Paracoccaceae bacterium | reverse complement strand
TGTCGAACCGGACGAGGCATTCCTCTACGACTTCGCCCTGCCGGACGCGGGGACCTACTGGTACCATCCGCACAACCGCACCTATGAGCAGATGGCGCGTGGTCTCTATGGTGCGCTGATCGTCGAAGAGCCCGATGGCGCGCCCGAGACCGATGGCGAAGAGATCCTGCTGCTCGACGATTGGCGGCTGAGCGAAGATGCGCAGATTGCCGATGATTTCGAGAACATGCACGACTGGGCCCATGCCGGGCGGATCGGCAACTGGATCACGGTGAACGGCGCTGGCAGCTGGTCGCGTCCAACGGCCCGCAACGACAGGCTGCGGCTGCGGCTGGTGAATGTGGCCAACGCCCGGGTCTTCACGCTGAGCGGGCAGAACTTAGGGGGCTGGATCGTTGCCCTCGATGGTATGCCCCTGCCAGTGCCGCAACCCTTCGACCGGGTCGTGCTGGCGCCGTCCCAGCGGGTGGATCTGATCGTCGACCTGACGGGCGAGGCCGGGGACGAGGCGTTCCTTATCAGCCACGAGCGGGATGGCAGCTTTGCCCTCGCAGGCTTTCCCATCGGTGCGCCTCGGCGGATCGACAGCCGGGCCGCGCCAGCCCCGCTGCCGCCCAACCCGGTGACACCGCTGGGCGATGTCGTCGCAGCGCGCCGGGTCGAACTGCGCATGGAGGGCGGCGCCATGGGCGGGATGCGCGGTGCGATGATGGGCGGGCGGATGCAGGACATGCGCGCGATGGCGGCCGAGGGAAAGGTCTGGGCGTTCAATGGGATGGCCGACATGCCGGACACGCCGCTGATCGAAGCCGATCGCGGCGAGACAATCCGGATCGCGATACAGAACGACACCGCCTGGCCCCATGCGATGCATTTGCACGGACACCATTTCCGGCAGATCCGCGACGAGGATGGCAGCTTGGGCCCGCTGCGCGACACGTTGCTGATGGACCGCGGCGAGACGGCGGAGATTGCCTTTGTCGCCGACAATCCGGGTGACTGGCTGCTGCACTGTCATATGCTGGAGCATGCGGCCGGAGGCATGATGACCTGGCTGCGGGTCGCGTAGCGCATGGCCAATCGAACCGTACTCACTGGGAGACTCGACATGGATCGCAGGTTTTTCCTACTCGGCGCACTGGGCGCGCCGCTGCTCACCTCACCGGCACTGGCCGCGGGCCAGCGGATGGAGGTTTTCAAAACCCCGACCTGCGGGTGCTGCACCGCCTGGATCGCGCATATCGAGCAGGCCGGAATTGCCGTCGATGCGCGGGATGTCGACCAGCAGGAGCTGTGGGGTCGGAAGGTGCGCGCCGGGATCCCGGCCGAGCTCAGCTCCTGCCACACGGGCTTTATCGAGGGCTATTTCGTCGAAGGTCATGTGCCCGCGGCCGATGTGCACCGTCTTCTGGAGGAACGCCCCGATGCACTTGGTCTGACCGTTCCCGGCATGCCGATCGGATCGCCGGGAATGGAAATGGGAGACCACCGCGACGCGTTCGAGACACTCCTGATCGGGCGCGGCGGCGAGGTGATAACCTTTCAGCGGCACGGGTGACAGAGTGTGAAATACGTCGTTCGTGCGCTTCGATCCGTCGCGCGCTGCGATTAGGGCCAGGCCTCGTAAACCTGCTTGAGCCCTCTGTGCCGTCGCGGTTCACGCTGCCAAACACTGGGTGGTAGCATGAGCGACTACTGCTGGTTGACGGAAGCGCAGTTGGAGCGCCTGCGAATGCACTTTCCGAAGGTGAGGACGATCAGACATTGATCCAGTGGGTCGATGTCCTGACGAACGGAGAAAGCCAGAGCGGATGATCGCCGGGTTCTGAACGGGATCATCCATGTCAAGCGAAACGGCTTGCACTGCCGGGACGCGGCATCCGTGTATGGGCTGCACAGGACACTCTAAGTGCCAAGTATTCGGATGTGATGGGCGTCGCGCGATCTACCATGCAGTACTGCCCGCTCCCAGGGACGGCGACGGCCTGCGCCTGGCGATGATCGGGTTGGCCAAGCAGTACGACCGCTACGGCGATCCATTGGCCGGCAGGTGATCGCGTATGATCACCCTAAGGCGCAAGCTTGGCGAGGTGCTCCGCGCCGCAGGCTGGCGGGTCAATCACATGGCGTAATCGGGTCGGGGCGAGGACCGGCTGGTAGCGTGTCTTCATTGGAGAGGAGAACTACGATGACACTATACGCTGGACTGGATGTCTCGATGAAGGAGACAGCGATTTGCATTGTTGGCGATCCGGCAACCGTCGTTTGCAACGTGGTGGTGTCACTCCGACATCCCGCTACACCCATCCGGCAAGACGACAGTTTCATCTCGTAAAACGACAAGAAATTTGGGTATACGGGCGCGATTTACAGGCGCGAAGTGGGGCGTGATGCGGCCGATTTCCTCGCTTGGCAGTCGGTTCGCCTCAAAACTGCCTGGTTCTGGCAGAGGCCAGTTTGTAAAAAAGGACCTGCACTGTCACTTGCAAAGCCGCTTACAACAGACAAACGCGAATGCGGTCTGCCGATTGAACAGACCGTGTGTCCGCAATCTCGTCCAAGCAGGAAACCTTTGAAAAGCTGGCACGTGCGCGCTTCTTGGTTTCGAGTGTCTTAGGGCGGATGGGGCGCCTCGCGGAGGGAACATGTCGGACTTGCTGCAGGCATTGCGCGCGTTTGATGGCAAATCGACCTCTGGTCTGTCCGAAGTCTCCACGCGGCTCGGCGGGAGCCCCGGATTTCTGGCTGACCTTGCGGGGATTATCGGGTCAGAAGAGGGTTTCGTTGCCGACGGCGCGACCTGGCTGATCAAGAAATGCGCTGAAAGCGGTGTCGTTCCCGGACCGACGGAGATCGCCGTGATTGTTGCCCGGCTTGATGCGGTGCCGACTTGGCAGGCCAAGCTTCATTTGTGCCAGGCTGCAGAGTGCTTCGTGTTCACGCCCGATCAGGCGCAACGGTTCGCTGACTGGGCCGCCCGGCTTCTCGACCATGAGCGTCCTTTGCTGCGCGCTTGGTCGATGAGCGCGCTCCAACAGAGTGCGAAACAGGCGCCTGACCTCGCCCCACGTGCCGAAGCCGCCCTCATCGCTGCGGAAAGCGATACATCGGCGTCGGTGCGCGCGCGTGCTCGACAGGTCAGGGCCGCGGCACGTCACGAGAACGCCGTCGCGAAGAAATAGCCCAAGGCCTCTCTTCCGATCAGCGTTGCAGTCCGGGGTGGGACTTATCCGGCGTCTTCAGCACTTTTCGGATCTCGACCCGGCGAGCGATCCGTATTGCCCTGAGTCAGGTCGCGGGACGGTACGTTGCCAGTGGCGCGCCTCAACGTGTAATGCTCTCCCCGAGGAGCGGCGCACGGTGCGCCTGATTTATTGACACATTTATTGAGATTGATGCGATGAATGGACTTTTCACCATGGTGCGACGGACAGCCGGATCCGCGGCCGTTTTGGCCAGCGCGGTCGCGGTTTTTCCGGGTGCGCCGACACCGACCGAGGCAAGCGAGCCCTCGTTCAATTGTAAACACACGGGTCTCAATCCAACCGAACGAACCATTTGTCAGACGCCTTCTCTGAGCCAGCTCGATCATCAGAACGCCGCTGCCTACAAACGGGTGATGGACACCGATTTTCTTGAGAATGCCGCGCAACTCGCAACGGTGCGCGACTCTGTCCGCACCCGCGAGAATGCCTGGATAAAGGAGCGGGACAGCTGCGGGGTCGAGGTCGCGTGCATCACCAGCGCCTATCAAAAGCAACTTGCCTTCCTAACATCCATCCTGTCGGCCGCAGACGGGAACATCACGGCGTGTGAGTCCAACGACGTGACCTTGCTCATGGGGGTTCCAGATGCGGCCATGCAACATTCGGGCACACCGTTTACGTACACGAACGCGACGGGCACAACCTGCAGCCTGACGGGCTATCCGGTCATCGTCCTCTATGGCGAAAACCAGAACCCCGTCTCGGGGATCGAGCAGACCAACGAAACGTCGAGTTACCTCTTTTCCACCACCCCGATCGAGACGGTCATGCTCAAACCAGGGGATGTCGCAAGTTTCGGGGTCGAGTTTGTCGAAACAGGCGACGGTACTGCGTGTAAGGGTTTTGCCTTCATCGCCGCTTTCCCGCCGGGTTCCGATCCGGGCAAGTCCAACCGCGATCCCGTGTCTTTGCAGTGGGGCGGCACGTATTGCGGCTCCATGACTGTCGTACCCATCCGCAAGGGCGCAATGTCGAACGCCGATTACTAGACTTGGCTTTATGGCAGGTCACTCGGATGCTGAAAGGTCTCTGGCCTCAGGGCTATTCCGCGCCGGAGCAGTAAACGCGGTCTCAGACACCGATCCTGCTCGATCAGTGACTTCGTCTAGCCGGGCGCTTGCGGGCTGGCGTCCGTCTCCGACTGTTCCGGGATCAGCAGATACGCGCCAAGAAAGAAACACACGGCCCCGCCTGCCGTGCCTGCATTGGCGAGGGTTGGGGCGAGTATGGCACCGGTCGGCATGACGAAGCTCGCGATCCCGGACACCATGAAGAGGATCGAGCCGAGCATGTTGACGACGACGATCCACCAGGCGAGCTGCTCAGGCCGGAAGGCGAACCAGCGGTGCGCAAATTCCATGATGGCAAGCTGGCTCGCGACCAGAAAGCAGATGCAGCCGATGAGGTCGGGGCTCCATATCAGCAGCTCCTGCTGCTTCCAGTCGAGCCCCGGCAGGAGCGCGTCGCCGGTATTGAGGTTAAAGAGCAGCGTCCCGATAAATTGCACCAGCGCGGCGAGGTACCCGAGATTTCGCGGACGCCAGCCAAAGAACCGGCGCGTGCCGCCCGTGTTGCTGATGTCGCCGTTGAGGGCTTCGTAGAACTGCAGATAGGCTGCGGACGTGAAAAAGATCGAGCCGGCAAAGAAGATCGGATTGATCATCCTGGCATCGATCCATTTCAGACCGGCATCGTCGGGCCATGTCGCGCGCACGCCTCCGATGGCGAAAAGCGCGGCGCCGACCATGAACAGCACAGCGATCCACCAGCCGAGCCGGGCGGGCGCCCAGAGCTGCAGCCAGTCGTGGCGCAACCCGGCGCCGGCATCGAGGGGCGACGCCGCATTGGCGATCGGGGCCAGGCGTTTGCGCAGCCGGCGCGATGTCTGCACGCCGCGCCGGCCGTCGATCTCGGTCTCGACCCAGGTGATGAACGGCCCGGGCCCGTGCGCGGCGTGCCGCGGCATCACTCTTGGCCGGTGATCAGTGATGGAACCCACCGGCTTCGGCTTCGGTCATCGAGCGGCTGACCGGGTGCTTGCCGAAATGCTCCAGAGCACTGCGTATATCGCCCAGAAGCAGCGAGGCCAGATCGCGGCTGACGCTGTGGCGGACCAGGATGCGCTGGACGATGAGGTCTTGCCGATCTGCGGGCATCGAATAGGCCGGCACCTGCCACCCGTATGTGCGCAGACGGTCGGCCAGGTCATACAGGCTATAGCCAGTGTCGGCCGGGTCTGTCTTGAGCGTCCAGGAGATCGCCGGGATCCCGGCCGTCCGGTCGCCATCGAAGATGATCTTGAATGGACCCATCTTGCCGATTTCGTCGGCAAGAAAACCGGCGGTATCATAGCAGGCACTGTGCACCCGGGTGTAGCCTTCGCGACCCAGCCGGAGGAAGTTGTAGTATTGCGCAACGATCTGACCCGCGGGCCGCGAGAAATTCAACGCGAAGGTCGGCATGTTGCCTCCCAGATAATTCACGTCGAAGATCAGCTCTTCGGGGAGATCCGTTCGGTTCTGCCAGAGCACCCAGCCCACACCGAGCGGCGAGAGGCCGAACTTGTGTCCCGAGGCATTGATCGAGCGCACCCTTGGCAGGCGGAAATCCCACTCGATCCCGGGCGCGCAGAACGGGGCCAGAAAACCGCCCGAGGCTCCGTCGACATGTATCGGTACATCGAGCCCGGTTTCGGCCTGCAGCCGGTCGAGCGCATCGCTCATGGCCTTTACCGGTTCGTAGCTGCAGGTGAAGGTAACCCCCATGGTCGGCACGACGAAGATCGTGTTCTCGTCGACCCGCGCCAGCATGGTTTCCGGGTCCATCATCAGGCTGTCGCCTTCGAGCGGCACTTGGCGCAGCTCGACATCGAAATAGCGCGCGAACTTGTGCCAGCACACCTGGACTGGCCCGCAGACCATGTTGGGTTTGTCGCTCGGTTTGCCCGCTGCCTGCCGCGCCTTGCGCCAACGCCACTTGGCGGCAAGCCCGCCGAGCATCGCGGCCTCCGACGAGCCCGTGGTCGAACAGCCCATGCTGGAGTTGGCCTCCGGTGCGTTCCAAAGGTCGGCGAGCATATGCACGCAACGGCGCTCGATCTCGGCGGTCTGCGGATACTCGTCCTTGTCGATCATGTTCTTGTCGGTGCAGGTCCGCATCAGGTCATAGACCTCGTCTTCGATCCAGGTCTGGCAGAAGGTCGCCAGATTCTGTCGCGAATTGCCGTCGAGCATTAATTCGTCCTGCACGAGGCCCTTGACACTGCTGGGATTGTGCTGCTGTTCGGGAAAGTGGTGCTTGGGCAGCTCCACACCGCCCCCGGCAGCAAAACGGTCGTCGAAGATATGGTCGAGTTGCTGTTTGCGCGTATAGTTCAGCTCATCTTTGGTATGGAGCGGCATCCAGAATTCCCCATGTCATCAAGGGCCTTGGTCCGGATCCTGGCGCCGGCGAACCGGCCCGGTCCATCGCACCGCCGCCCTGCGCGGCGCCAATCGCCGCGTGCCTGCACCCTCCGCGATCAATGCCGAATGCTCAAGCTGGTTTGTCGGCCGGTGAGCTTGGGGCGCGGCGCAAACCGATTGTCTCCGGCGCCGCCGCTGCACGAGGGGCGACTCCTGCACTGCTCGTGACGTGTCCGGTGCCGGGGGCCGAGTGTTGCGATGTCGCGCGGGCGTGCCCGGTCGGAACTGGCGGGGACGGGTTGGGTCAGCCAATCAGCCTGCGTTGCAGTTCGGGATCGGGCAGGGCGCACATGTCGCTGCGCCCGAAGCGGTAGCGGTTGCGCGCGACCCGGCGGTAGATCCATTCGCGCGCAGATCGGGGCAGAACGCGCATGGCCGATGCGATCCGACCGGTGCCACCGAGGCGTTCGCCGATCCGCACGATTGCCTCCATGCCCGACCATGCCTCGCCGCCATCCAGGTAAAGCCAGGTTTCCGGATCGCTGGGATCGAGCCCGTAATGGCGCACAAGCGCGGTGCCGGTCGGTGACTGCACGGAGCAGATGCGAAAGTCGCCCGTTCGGTCGAGCCGCGCAATGGTGCGCGCGCCCCAAGAGCACAGGGCGCACTCGCCATCCATCACAGCGATGGGCCCGCTGTCGTCGAACGCCGGCACGTCCGGGTCGTCCCGGTAGGCGTGTCTGGGACGGGGCGCGAGATCTGCCATTGTGGTCTCCCTGGGGCGTTCGGCGTGCGCTGCCTGCGCCGCTCGATAACACGACATTAGACTGAGTGGCACGCTTACGCGATCAGATGCCGTTTCGGGGATCACCCGGTGAGACCGGGCAACCGACATGCTGGCCCATCCTGGTCCCCCGGCGTGTGGTTTTTTACGCCATAGCAGCGGGCAGGAGACCCGGGTATCGGGCGCGGCCGCCCCGCTACGAGCCGGTGCGGCGCGCGCTAGACCGCGCCTCGTTGCGCTTCGGCCCGGGCGCGGGTCCAGAGCGATGCGGCGGCGCGCTCGGCAGCCTCCAGCACGGCCATCCTGTCGACGCGCGTGGGTTCTCCGCCCGTGACCACGATCTCGCCGCCGACGATCACCGTCTCGACGTCGCGCCCCTGGCCCGTATGGATCAGCGTGCCAAGCACGTTTGTCATGGGCCGCAAATGCGGGCGGCGGAAGTCGAAAAGCACCAGATCCGCGCGCTTGCCGACCTCTATGGAGCCCAGTTCAGTCTCCAGCCCCAATGCTCGGGCGCCGCCCATCGTCGCGGCCTCAAAGACGACCGACGGCTGCCAGCGGTCCGTGATGCGCCCCTCCTGCAGCCGTCCGGTGGCGAGTGCCCACCGCATCAGCTCCACCATGTCCGCGTGCATGTTGTCGGTCGACAGCGCCAGATGCGCCCCGGCCGCCATCAGGCGGTCGGTGGGGGCATGGGTTCCGTGGGTCAGATTGCCCTTGGCGATGTGGGCGATGTGCATTCCGGAACGGCCCAGACGGTCGATATCGTTGTCACTGACATGGATGCAGTGGGCGCTGATCAGGCGGTCGTCGAGCAGGCCGACATCGTCCAGCAGCTCCGACGGAGTCATCCCGTCGCGTTCGCGGATGAATTCGACCTCCAGCTTGCTCTGGGACACATGGGTGTTGATGCGCAGCCCGTGGGCGTCGCGCAGGGCGCGGACCTTGTGCAGAAGATCAGGCGTGCAGGTGTCCGGCGCGTGGGGCGCCAGCACGACGCCGGTGCGCAGGCTGTCGCGGTCGTGAAAAAGGTCGACCAGATCGGCGGCGAGGCCCAGCGTCCGGTCGCCGATCGCGGGATCATACTGCCAGTCGCCTAGATGCACGCGCGAGAAATCGACATCGTGGATGCGCCCGCAGCCCCAGGCGCGGATGCCGGTTTCGGCCATGGCGGCCAGCGCTACGTCCTGATGCACGAAGCTGTCATTGATCAGGGTTGAGCCAAAGCAGAGCGCTTCCAGCGCGCCGAGCTGTGCCAGTGCCGCGGCCTCCTCGGCCGAGACGTCATGACCGTGGGGCACGCCCATCGTGTAGGCCGGGGCGAAGCCCATATCCTCGGCGACGCCGCGCGCCATGCTCAGGATCGCATGGGTGTGCACATTGATGAATCCAGGGGTCAGAACGCACCCCTCGCCTGCAACGATGCTTGTTTCGGGCGCAATCCGGGCCGGCGCACGGTCGTGGATTGCAGTGATACGATCCCCGCGGACCTCGACCCAGCCGGCCGCGATATAGGGGCGGGAGGGGTCGGAGGTCAGGATCTGGGCGCCGGCGATGAGCAGGTCGGGAGGCATGGGGGATCCTTCAGTAGCCGAAGAGGCCGGGTAGCCACAGCACCAGCGACGGGAAAGCGACGCAGAGCCCCAGCACCCCGAATTGCAGTGCGACGAAGGGCAGAACCTCGCGTGTGATCGTGCCGATGGGCACGCGGGTGATACCGCTCATCACGAAGAGCAACACACCCACCGGCGGGGTCATCATGCCCACGACGAGATTGTACATGAACAGAAAGCCGAAAAAGAGCGGGTCGATCCCGTAGCTGAGCGCCAGCGGCGCGAAGAGCGGCACCAGCATGATGTAGGCCGCGTTGGATTCGATCAGCATGCCGACGATCAGCAGCATGACCATCACCAGCGCGATGAAGATCATCGGGTTCGTCGTGAGGTTCTGGATGAAGGCCGAGAGCCGGATCGGGACCAGATCGAGCGTGAAGACGAAGGTGACGACCGAGGCGAAGGCGATCAGAGCGCCGACCATCGCGGCCATGACCGCAGCACGGAACAGGCAGCCGGGCAAATCCGAAAGCTTCAGCCGCCTTGTGATGAAGAGCCCTACGATCAGCGCATAGACCACGGCGATGGCGGCGCCTTCGGTTGCGGTGAAAACCCCGCCGACGATGCCGCCGACGACGATCACCGGCATCAGCAGGATCAGGCCCGCGCGCCGGGTTTCGATCAGCGCGGTGCGGAGGGAAAAGGGCGTACCGCTCAGCGGGTAGCCGCGGCGTTTGGCGATGATCGAGGCCAGCGCCATGAAGCCCAGCGTCAGAAGGATGCCTGGCACAATCCCGGCCATGAACATGCCGCCCACGGAGACGGACGATCCCGCCATCAGTGCATAGACGATCATCGCGTTCGAGGGGGGGATCACCGGGCCCAGATTGGCCGCCGATGCGACGATGGCGCTGGAGTACCCGGCCGGGTAGTTTTTGCGCAGTGCGGGCACAAGGGTCGTGCCGAGCGCGCTGGCCGAGGCCACCGCCGCGCCGCTGACCGAGGCAAACACCATTCCGGCGAGGATCGTGACATGGGCCACGCCGCCCTGGACCCGGCCGACCAGAGAGTTGGCAAATTCGATCAGCCGGTCAACGATGCCGGCCTTTACCATCAGTTCACCGGCCAGCATGAAAAGCGGGATCGCCATCAGCGGGAACGAATTCACCGCGAACATCATGCGCTGCGGTACGACCACGAGATCGAACCCGCCGGAGTACAAGGCTGCAACCGCGCCGATCCCTATGGCAAAGGCCAGCGGCGTACCGATGATCGCGAAGACCGCAAAGAGAGAGACTGCGAGCGCGCTCACAGGACCGACTCTTTCCAGGCGTGCTCGCCCCAGACGCCACGTCCGCCGAGCGCGAAAAGCGCCAGATGCAACGTGGAATGCACCGCCGCGATCAGAACCGGCAGGTAATAGAGGGCCGCCGTCACGGGCAGAGTCGGCATCAACTCGCCCCATTTGTCCATCGCAGCGACATAGGCCATGGCCGCGACGGTCGCCATCAGCGCCATCCCCGCCAGGGCCGAGATCCGCTGCAAGGCCTCCTGCACCACGCCCGGACAAATCCGCACGACGACATCGATGCCGACATGAATGCCGCGGCGGATACCGTGGGGGATGGCCAGAAAGATCGACCAGACAAAGAGCAGGCGCGACAGCTCGTCTGCCGCGTCGATCGAGGAACTCATCACATAGCGCTGGAACACCTGTGCGGAGACCAAAAGCGCCATGCCGGCCATGGTCGCCACGATGGTCCAGCGAGAGACCGCATCCAGCCGGTCCACGACGGTGCGCAACGCCAGAACCGGGCCGGAAAGGACCGACCCGGTCGGAGAGTTTGGATCCTGGCTCACTCTGAGACCTTGGTGAGCACCATTTCGATCACTTCAGGATCGACACGCGCCTTGAGACCCTCGGCGACACCGGCGGTCGCTTCGCGCAGCCGGGCGCGTTCTTCGTCGGGCAGCGGGTCATACTGCATCCCTTCGGCCACGAGCAGTTCGCGGAATTCCAGGTCGAGCTTTTCGGCTTCGGCGCGCTGCCACTCGACGGCCTTGCGCATGGCAGTGCGGACGGCCTCCTGATGCTCCGGGCTCAGGGAATTGAAGATGTCGGCATTGGCCACGACATTGATGAAGTCGAAGAAATGCCCGGTGTCCGACAGATATTCCTGCACCTCGAAGAAGCGGCGCGTGTAGATGATGTTGTAGGGGTTCTCCTGCCCGTCCAGCACCTTTTGCTGCAGCGCGGAGTAGAGCTCGGAGATGTCCATCGGCTGGGGGTTCGCGCCGATCGCGCGGAAGCTGTCGAGATGCACTTCGTTGGGCTGCAGACGGATGTCGATGCCCTCGAAATCCTCCAGTGACGTCAGCGGGCGGGCGCTGTTTGTGGCATGGCGGAAACCCAGTTCCATATAGCCCAGATTGACGAAGCCTTCCTCCAGAAGGGCCGCGTCCATCACGTCGCCGACCTCGCCGTCCATGACCTCGAAGGCCTTTTCGCGGCTGTCGAAGAGGAAGGGCAGGCTGACGGCCTCCAGCTCCGGTACTGAACGTGTGAAATAGGCGATCGAAGTGAAAACGGCGAAGATCGCGCCGGACCGCACCTGGTCGACATTTTCCTGGGCGCCGCCGAGCTGCATCGCGGGGAAGTTCTGAACGAGGATCTCGCCGTTGGTGAGCGCTTCGACCTCCTCCTTGAAGATCTGCATCGCGCCGGTGGCGGTGTGTTCCTCGGGGAAATTGCCGGCGACGCGCAGCGTGGTCTGGGCCGAAAGGCCGCTGGCCAGAACGGTAACGGCCAAGGTGAGACCGAAGACGCTGGAGAGTTCGGGTTTCATGGGATGGTCCTTTCCCTGTCAGATATGGATTTGGCGGCGGGGACGGAGGGTCGGCGCAGGGTGCCGCGCGGAGCTGCGCCGTGGGCGGCACCGGAAGGGCGGGCCGGTCGGGTGGTTCGGGCGATGGTACAACCGGGTGGTGTGACGAGCACCGGGTCGGGCGTGCGCGGCCATCGTTCGAAGATGGTCAGTTGGGCAAACCTCGCGCCTGCCCAGCCAGGGACGGATATGGCGCGCTGGCCCGAATGCCAAAGGGCGTTGGTTGTCATGGCGTCTTGTCCCGCGCGAAGGTCCGGGTCAGGGCAGCCGGTAAACCTTCGGCGGCCTTCGCCAGCGGTTTGGCGTGCCGGCGTCCGAAACTGTCGCGCCCGGTCATGGACAGGAGCGCGAGCGCCTGTGCGGTCGCCGCCGAGATCGGATCTACGACGATCGCGTCGACACGCTGCCGGATGTCGTCGGCCATGCCAGCGAGAGGCGCACCGCCCAGGATCACGACATCGGCGCCGTCCTGTTCCACGGCGTGGCGGCAGAGGGCGATCAGATCCTCCTGAAGCGCTGTCTGAGCGTTTTCCAGATCGGATGTGTGCGTGTCGGGCGTGCGCACCCCGGTGAAACGCGCCGTCAGACCCGCATCGCGTGCTGCATCCTCGTACCAGCGCCGCATCACAGGGGAAAAGGTGACGATGGAAAAGCGCTCGCCCAGCATCGCGGCGCTCATCACCGCAGCCTCGGCCATGCCGACGACGGGAAAGTCAAAAAGCTCGCGCGCGCCTGCCAGGCCGGGGTCGCCGAAGGCCGCGATAATGGCGGCGTCAGCCCCGTCTGCGTGCTCGGCGATCAGTTCATAGGCAATGGCGCCGGCGATCTGCGCCTCGGCACGCGAGGCGATATAGGGAAAACCGCGGTCGGCCGTGAGCGGAACGATCTTGGTGCCGGTCGGGACGAGTGTCCGTGCGATGTCGGCCATTCGGTCGGTCATCGCGCCGGTCATGTTCGGGTTCACCAAGAGTATCCGCATCGTCTGACTGTCCTGCTGCGCCACGTTCGGCCGTCCTGCGAGAGCGCCGGCTTCGGTGGGAGTCGATGGGGTCAGGGTAGCGCAGTGTCTTTCAAATGGCATGCCATTTAACTCAAATGGCATGCCATTTTTCTAAACCTGCCTGAATCCGCGCCGCTTTCACCGGGAAACTGCACGCATTTGGACCGTTCAACGAGGCAAGAGGGATCGTGCGACGACGTTTTTTCGGCGGCAGGGACGCCTAGCGGCCGCGCAGCACCGCGGCGACGGTGTCGCCGGTATGGCTCAGATGCTGGCGCCAAACCCTTGCGGCGGCCTCGGCATCGCGATGGCGAAATGCCTCCATCACGGCCTCATGCTCATCGACGGCCTGCTGCCAGCGGGCACTGTCCATGATCGCCAGGAATCGCCCACGCTGGGCACGGACCATGACGCGCTTGTGGCTCTCCAGCAGCACGGCATTGCCGGCCGCTGTGACGATAGTGTCGTGGATCTCGGTATTGGTGTCGAAATAGGCCGAGGCGTCCCGCGCATCGTACTGCCGGAGCATCTGGACATGCAGATCCTCCAGCCGGGCCATCACGTCGGGATACATGCGGCGGGCGAGCCGTTCGGCGGCCAGCCCTTCGAGCACGGCGATCAGCTCAAAGAGCTCTTCAGCCTCTTCTGCGGTGTAGGCCACGATCTGGGCGCCGCGATGCATCGAGATCTCGACCAGCCCGTCGGCGCGCAACAGTTTCAGCGCCTCGCGGACGGGCGTGCGCGAGACGTTGAGTTCCGCCGAAAGCTTTCGCTCCACCAGCCGGCTGCCCGGGGTCAATTCGCCCTTGACGATCCGCTCGCGCAGAAGGTCGGCGACCCGTTCGGCCGAGGCTTGAGAAGAGATCGGGGCGTCTTTCATCGAGATCCCGCGGGGCAGTGCATCCAATCGTCCGACCATGACCCTGCGCGGGCTCGGGCGCAATCCGTGTTGGGAGGAGCCGCCACCGCCGGCACGGGCCGACCGTGGAAGGTTCCCGGCGTCGGCGCCGATGTCCGGTTCCTGGACGGGCAGCGCGGGGCTCGCCATGCGGGCGGCTTGTCGCGGACAGGCCTGGATCGGCCCACGCTCTCTGCGGAGCGATCGGTTGCGACCGCTCCGCAAGTAGGCTCACAATCCGGTCCGCGGCGGCAGGGCCACAAACATCTGGACGTGGGTGACGGTGGAGAACTCTCCGGTCAGCGGCCCGTAGGTCTTTCCGTCCGAGTGCCAGGCAATGGCGAGATCGGCCAGCAGATGCTCACCGGTAAGTTGCAGACAGGGCGAGATCGTCCGCTTGAATGTCGCGTCCCCGTTCGCATCGGCGGTGAATACGTTTTCCGACCCGTCGCGCGCGCCGAAAGGCAGGTCATAGGTGCCGATGAAGGGCTCTGTCGGGGGCCAGACCATGAAATCGTGCCACATGGTATAGACGCCGTTCGGTACGAGGTTCTCGAACGCCAGATCGAGCGTGCCGGTGCCGTCTTCGCAAATGTAGCTGCCGCTGCCCTTGGCCGCGAACCACTCTCCGAGTGTCAGGTCCAGCGGTCGTCCCTTGGGGTAGGGGCCGGTGTCACTGGTGTCGAGGAAGTTGTGCGCGACCGCGTTGGCCGGGGCGAACAGCGGCGCGTCCATGTCCTTGGTCGCCGCGGTGGGGCGGAATACCTCGCCGGAGCCGGGGACCTTTTCATAGAAAACGTCCTGTTCGGCCATCCCGTCATCGATGTGGAAGATGAAGCTCAGGCTCATCTCTTCCACGGGGTCGTAGGCTGCCGGGGCGGCAGTTTCGATCGGACCGACGGGCATCCCGCTGTCAACCTCGAGGCTGTTCGCGTTGGAAGCTGCCGGGACGAGATGCTTTGATCCCGAAGCGCTGATGACCATGTCGAACTCGTCGTCGACATAGCCCTGTTCGGCTGCCGCGGGGTCGCCCAAAACGACCATCAGAAGGGCGGAACTCAGAAGTAACTCTTTCATTTTCGTATCTTTCCGTGTGGGCGGCAGTGCCGCCATGGGGTGAGAGAGCAGGCCCGATTGGCCGGACCTGGTTTGAGAGCCCGGAGCGGGCGGTAAGCCCGCTTCGGACGGTTCGGGCCGGGGCGTGTGACCTCGGCGACGAATGAGAGTGGCAGTGCTAACCGCCCGTCGGTGGCGGGTGGGTCGGCGCGGGCTGAGGCGGCAGACCCGAGGGCACCGCATCGGGGATGAGCGCGCTGCGATCCCGGGCCGTCGGGTCCGTGAGCTGGTCAAGAAAGGCCAGGATCTGCGCGACCTCCGCATCCGTCAGGGCGACAGGCGCGATCTCGACTTCATCGGCGATCCTCGCGGTCAGCTCCGGCGATCCCTGCACCCAGCCGTCTCGCAGATCGAACGCGTCCCGTCGCGCGGCGTTCAGCGGCCGGAAGATGAGCTGCGAGCCGGCGCCGGTCTGCTCGGTCACATGGTCCAGGTCGGGCAGCAGGCCATCCTTCTGCGTGTAGCGCGCCAGCGAGGCGCGCGGGTTCAGATGGTGGCGGACGATCCCTTCGAGCGTGTCGAAGGCGCCGTCGTGTCCCCATGGCCCCGTCAGCGCCACATTGCGCAGCGACGGCGTGCGAAAGGCGAATAGGTCACTCTCCTCGAATGTCACGCGGTAGCGGCCTTCATCCTCCAGCCGGTCCTTGAAGCCCGACGCGCGCCAATAGCCGGTATCCGCCCCATGCCCCTTGCCGGGGCCGATCTGCGGTACGCCGATGGCGTGAAACCCGTGGTCCGTCAGAAGCGGGCCGCTATGGCAGCGCGCGCAGGCGGCAACGCCGTAGAAGAGCCGAAACCCGTCTTGAGCGGCCTTCGGAAGGTGATCGATTGTCCCCTGTTCCAGGGCCTCGTCATAGGGGCTGTCGTCGGACCGGAATGCGACGGTCTGAAAGGCGGCAAGCGCATTGGCGGCGTGGACAAAGGCGATATCGCCCGGGCCGTCCACATCGGCGAAGGCTTCGACGAACCGCGCGGAATACTCCGCATTCTCTGCAAGCCGGTCCGCCAGAAGCGCCCAGGCATCCTCCAGCCGATCCTCGGCAACCGCAGTGCCCACCAGGTTCTCGCCTTTCTGGCCTGCCATTTCCGTGGCCGAAGTGACCGGAAACATCGCCTGAGCGGCGAGCAGGTTGTCGAGCCCCTTGGGCAGATGCTCGCGCGCGGGGCTCCAGAATCCGCTGGCAAAGGTGCCTTCGGGATCAGGCTCCAGCCGGCCGTCATGGAACATCGTGACGTATTCCCGCGCGCCGATATTCCAGAGCGGCTGGGCGTTGCGTGGCACCCGCTCGATCACGCCGTCGCGGGTCCGGCGGTCGGGGCCGATGCCCACGCCGCCTTCGCCGATGCCCAGGGCCAGCCCGTCGCCGGAGCCCCGTGCGGGGTCGTGGCAGGTCCCGCAGGAGATATTGCGGTTACCCGACAGGATCGGGTCGAAAAAGAGCAGGCGGCCCAACTCGACCAGCGCTTCGGACGGCGCACCGTCGTGGAGGAAGTCCGCGTCGCGCAGCGGGTCCTGCGGCAAATCGGGCGCGGCAACGGCGGACGACGCGAGGACCGCCAAAGCGGAGACGAGCGACGTGGTGCCGCGAATGCAAGCACGCGTGCTGGGGGTTAAATAACTCAGGGCAGACATCTTCATTTCCAAACTCGTTCTGAACGCGGCGATCGTCGGCGGCGCGGTCCTCTGGGGGTGTGATCAGGCCGCGCGGGTAGCGCGGCACATCTGGCTGACATGGCGCAGGTCGGTGCCGCAGCAGCCGCCGATTACCGTCAGGTTGGGCAGTTTCCGGCGCAGGCCGGCGCAGAGCACGCCCAGTTCTGCGGGGTCGCCGTCATCGAGCGTCTCCGCCGCATCGAGCTCCGCATGGCTGCAGCGGGACGCGTTGGCACGCAGGCCCATGATCCGCGCGCTCCAGGCGCCATCGTCCAGAATATGGGCGAAATGGTCCGGATGGGCGCAATTGATCATGTAATAGGATGGATAACCGCCGGTTGCGGCGTCTACGGCGGCAATCGCGTCCGCCAGCGCCTCGCCCGAGGGCAGGTGCCCGTCGGTCTCCAGTGTGAAGGAAATGACCACAGGCATACCGGCGGCCTTCGCCGCCGCGGCGATCCCGGAGGCCTCCTCGGCATAGGTGATCGTGATCGCCGAGACCATGTCGGCCCCGAACTCGGCAAACCAGTCCACCTGCGGCCGGTGGTAGGTGGCGGCCTGGGCCGCCGTCAGCGTGGTCGACGGCGCGTATCCGTCGTCCTGGGGTCCAACCGTGCCGCTGATGACAAAGGGCGAGGCGGGCGTCTCATACGCGTCGCGCAGATTGGACAGGGTTGCGACGGCCTCCCGGTGGATCTCGCGCAGGTCGTCTTGCCCGATGCCGAGCTCGGCCGCCCAGCGGGCGCTGGCCCGCCAGGTCGGTGTGTCCATGATGAAGCCGCGCCGCTCTGCGACGGCGAGCTCGGCAAAAGCGCGCATCCAGGCGTCGATCGCCCGGATCCCGGCATCGGTCTCAAGCGCTTTGAAGGCGGCGAAGAGCGGCAGATCGATGCCGCTGTGAAAGACGAGCGACGTCTCCAGCCCACCCTCGGTGATCATCTGGTATCCGTGCAGTTGCGGCAGGGCGTGGCGGTGTTTCATCGGTCGGTCCTCGGGTTTGCCATGCGTCGGCATTGTGCGATGCAGGCGGTCTAGGACGGGACCGGATCCGGTGCTTGAGCCAAACCTGAGAAAAACCTGAGAAGTCGGAACTGCTGTGCTAGGCTTTGCAAATCTCAACAAAACAACGTCGGGCAGCGGCATGAGCGTCATTGTCAAAGGTGCAGAACTCGATCTGGACCGGATGACCGTTCGGCGGGACGGCCGGACCGACCGGCTCACGCGGCAGGTGGCCGCGATCCTGCGGGTGCTGCTGGAGGATCCCGGTGCCGTGGTCAGCAAGAACAGCCTGATCGACCGCGTGTGGGAGGGACGGATCGTCACCGACGCGACCCTGTCGACCGCCATGAAAGAGGTCCGCCGGGCGGTCGGTGACACCGGCAGGACCCAGAACGTCATCAAGACGATGCATGGCGTGGGCTTTCGCCTGATCGCCCCGGTCGAGGTGCCCAAGCCTGCACGTCCCGCTCCGGCGGTGCTCCCGAAACTGGCGGTTCTGCCGTTTCGCAATATCGGGGGAAACCCCACCGATGACTTCATCGGCGACGGGCTGACCGATGAGCTGATCTCGAACCTGTCATGCTTTCGCGATCTGCTGGTGCTGTCGCGAAACACTTCAGAGGCTATCGCCGCCGGTCCGATGGGGCATGGTGAGATGCGCGAGACCTACGGGATCGATTTCGTGGTCGAGGGTAATTTGCGCCGCTCCGCCGACCGGCTGCGCGTGACGGTTCAGGTCGCCTCTACCGACAGCGGCGCCATCGTGATGACCGAGCAGCTCAACCGCGACGCCACGGTTGCTGCGCTCTTTGACGTGCAGGACCAGATCGCCATGCTCTGCGCGGGCCGGGTGGCGAGTCCTCACGGGCCCCTCGCGGCGGAGATGGGACAGCGCGCCGCCGCACAGGCCCGGGCGACAAGCTGGCGGATGTACCGGCTGGTCGCGGAGTTCCGGCGCTTCTACCGGACCTATGACCCGGAGCTGCACGCCGCGCTCCGCCGCGATCTGCCCGATGCGCTTGCCGATGATCCCCAGGCGGCGGATGGCTGGGCGGCCTATGCGGTCATCCTGCTCGAGGAACACCGCTACCATGTGAACGAACGACCCGGCGTCGATGCCCTGCCGCTGGCCACGGACGCCGCCCAGCGGGCGGTCGCGGCGGACCCGCGTCATGCTTTCGCCCATGCCGCGCTGGCGATGTGCCGACTCTTTGCGCTGGATGTCGGCGGCTTCGATGCGGCGGCGAAGACGGCGCTGGAGCTCAACCCCAACAATGCCGACGTGCTGTCAGAGATCGGTCACTGCTATGCGTTTCTGGCCCGCGAGGAAGAGGCGATCGCGCTGCTGGATCGGGCGATCGAACTGAGCCCGGTCCATCCCGGCTGGTACCATTTCGCGCGGTCCTGGCGTTACGCGCGACTGGAGATGTTCGAGGCGGCGCTGGTCGAGTTGCAGAAGGTCCCGATGCCGGGCTTCTATTGGTTCCACGCCCATCTGGTCTGGTATTTTTCCGCGCTCGACCGCCCCGACGAGGCGCGCGCCGAGGTCGACACGCTGCGCGCGGTCTTTCCTGATTTCGAGGACCGTGCCTATGAGGAGCTTGCGCTGTGGAGCTACAATCAGGAGCTTGTGGCGTCCGCGCTTGCGAGCTGGAGGAACGCGGGGCTCTGCGTCAGGACCGATGGAGACCCGCCGGTCTCTTGAGGCCGATGAACCCCGAGAGCGCGATCCCGGCCGCCAGACCCGCGAACCCTGCGGCTTCCAGCACCAGTGCCCCAATCAGGCCGCCGGCGGCAAAGCCAAGCAGATAGCTCGCCATGCGCAGGGCAACGGAGCTGCCATCTGCGTCGCCGCCGGACCCGGCGAGGTAGAGCGGGAAATAGAGAAAGAGGAAAAAGCCGTTGGCGAGGATGCTCAGCCCAAGAACGGGCTCCGACGGAGCGACGTAACTGAGCGCCCCGGTGAGAGCTGCGCAGACCAGCGCTGCTGCGGCGAGCTTGGCGGACAGCCTGCCGCCGATACCGCCCGCGATGAAGGATCCGAGCGCGCCTGTGACCAGGCTGGCCGAGAGCCAGAGCGACAGAGCCCCTGCGTCTGCAAGCCCGCTGCCATAGAGCTCGAGAAGTGCCCAGTAGGCTCCCATCATGGTGAAGAACGGAACCTGCCAGACGGGGAGCCCGGTCCAACGGCCGAGGGTCGGGCGCGGTGGGGGGGCCGCGCACCGGGACAGTGGGACCATGACGGGAAGCAGGGCCAGGGCGAGCGCGCCGAGCATCCACAGCACGGACGCGCCGAAGGCGGCATTCGACAGATAGACGGCCAGCGCCACCACGAGGCCGATGCCCAACGACCGGCTGACGATGAGGCGCAGCGCCCCGGTGCCCGCGGCGGCGGTGAGCGCCAGCGCCGAAAGGTATCCCAGCGTAGCGCCGAGGATCGCGCAAAGAGCGGTCAGTCCCGCGGCGGACCCGGTCATCGCCAGCGCCCCGAGGCTCAAGGGCAGGGCTGCAAACGCGGGCCAGGTCACGACGCTCCGGCGTACGCGCGGGGCACAGGCGCAGGCTGCCGCGGCGCAGAGCAGCAGCAGGCTCGCCAGCGCGCCGGCGCTGCCGTCCACGATCCCGCCGCGGGCTGCCAGCTCTGCGATCCAGGCCGGCATCGTGTTGATGAGCAGCGCCCCGAATCCCAGGACGGCAATGGCGGGCGCTGCGCCGCTGGTTCTCACTGTCGCCCTCCTGGCGTTCTGTACAGACCCGTATGACGCCCAGAGCGGCCGCAAACGCAAGGCTATGATCCCTTGCGATTGCCGCTTTTGACGCCTGAACACCACGTGGTCCGCGCCTGAAGGAGACGTGTTTCCGGGGTTCGGACATATTCTGCGCCCATGTGCTATAGTTGCGGAAAAAACCCTAGCGGAGGAGATTTTGAGATGCTGGAGGAGGCTCTCGTTCTGGATGCCAACGGCGCGCCCATCCGACATCAGGGGCGCACCCATTCGCGCGACTGGGACGAGGTTCAGGAGTTCTGCCGCACCGTCTACATGCCCTATCGCGTCCAGCCTCTGGAGCGGTTCTCGCGCCCCGACGCGACCATGCTGTCGGCCAAGGCCGGGCAGGTGACGATGACGCGGTTTTCCTATGGCGCGGGCATCTATTTGGACAAGTTCGATCCCGCGGCGGGCAACATTCTGGTGCTCAACACGTTGCGCGGGGCGCTTGAGCATCATTGCGACGCGTCTCCCGCGACGACGCGCGCGGGCGAAAGCTTCGTCGTGGATTGTTCGCGCACCGACTACTGGCTCGAAGGCGACGCGGACCACATGCAGTTCAACCTCACCATCCCGCATCAGGTGATGGAGGATATCGCGGAGCGCTGGTTCGGCTTCGTGCCCGACGATTCCCTGTGGACCCGGCGCGTGAAGTTCGGCGGGCCGGAATCGCGCTGGCTGCTGCTTCTGGAATATGCCGCGCGGACGCTCTGCACCGAGACGCCTCTGTCGGCAAACGGGGCGCTCGGCAAACACATCGAAGAGATGATCTGCCTGGAGCTGCTCCAGCATTGGGCGGCGGGCGCGGGCGTGTCGCTGGAACGCGGCGCCCGTGCCGCCGCGCCGCATTATGTGCGCCGCGCCGAAGAGATCATGAGCGCCGAGGCGCGTGAGGCGCCGACCATCGGCCAGGTCGCACAGCGGGTCGGCGTTTCGGCGCGCACGCTGTCGGAAGGGTTCCGGCGCTTTCGCGGGATCACGCCGCGCAGTTTCCTCGCCGCGCGACGGCTCGATGGCCTGAAGGCGGATCTGGAAACGGCTCCGTCGGAGCGCAGCATTTCCGGGATCGCCGCCGACTGGGGCTATGTGAACGCAGGCGCGCTGGCCGGCGCCTACCGGCGGCGGTTCGGGGAACTCCCGTCCCACACGCGCAGCCGGGCGGCGCGGTCGCGCTGATCCCGCGTCGGCATCCGCAGGATCGCCCCAAGGTTGTTTGCTTCCGAAATCGGACAGGCCCTGCCGGTTGCGGACGGTCCGCTTCGTCGTGGCGCGCTAGCCTTTTGCGATATGCAATTGGGAGGATGCCATGACTGATCTGAAAGCCGCTTGCGACGCGGTTCTCTCCGGGGTGACGAGCGGCACACCCCGTGTCCCCGGCGTGGTTGCAATGGTGACCGATGCCGAGAGCGACATCTATTCCGGTGCTGCCGGAGAGCGGCGGCTGGACGGCACGCCGATGACCGAAGATACCGTGTTCGCGATCTTCTCCACGACCAAGGCCATCGCCGGCACCACCGCATTGCAATGCGTGGAGGAAGGGACCTTGGATCTCGACGCCCCGGCCAAGGACTATGCGCCGGCGATCGGCAATCTGCAGGTGATCGAAGGGTTCGATGACGACGGCCAGCCGCGGCTGCGCGCGCCGAAATCCGACGTCACGACGCGGCAGTTGATGCTGCATACCGGCGGCTTCGGCTATGACTTCTTCAACAAGACCTACAGTCGAATGGCGCAAGAGCACGGCCAGCCGTCTGTGGTGACCGGCAGCCGCGCTGCGATCGAAACCCCGCTGCTCTTCGATCCGGGCGAAAAGTGGGAATATGGCAGTAACATAGACTGGCTCGGTCAGGTCGTGGAGGGGATCCGCGGCAAACGGCTCGGCGCGGTGATGCGCGAGCGCGTGTTCGACCCGCTTGGAATGGGCGAGATCGCCTTCACCCGCACCGGCGCGATGAAGGAACGGACCGCCACGGTCCATTCCCGCGGTGCCGATGGCAGTCTCACGCCGATGGATGACTTCGCGCTCCCCGATAATCCGGAGATCGATATGGGGGGGCACGGGCTCTACGCCACCGTGCCGGAATACATGAAGTTCATCCGCATGTGGCTGAATGACGGCGACGGACCTTACGGTCGTGTTCTGAAGCCCGAGACCGTCGAATGGGCCGTCCAGGGCGCGCTGGTCCCGCCGCAGAAGGTCACGATGCTGCCCGGCGTCATCCCGTCGCTGTCCAACGATGCGGAGTTCTTTCCGGGCCTCGCCAAGGACTGGTCCTATACTTTCATGGTCAATTCCGAGACGGCGCCGACGGGCCGTCCGGCCGGGGCCATCGGCTGGGCGGGGCTGGCCAACAGTTTCTTCTGGATCGACCGCCAGAGCGGGTTCGGCGGCTACTGGGCGACGCAGATCCTGCCCTTCGGCGATCCTGTCTCGTTCCCCGGCTATCTCGAGTTCGAAACCGCCGTCTACCAGGCGATGGCGGCTGCAAAAGCGGCCTAGGGACGCCTTTCTCTCCGGTCGAAAGGGCCCGTGGGGCGAGGGACACCGGTCCCTCGCTCCTTCAGACCAAGGGAGGATGCAAGATGACGAACCTCATTCCCTGGCAGGAGTTACCGAACTGGGTGCCTGGAGAGGTGCTGCAGGCCAGCGACGATCTGGGGTGGCGCAACGTGGCGCTGCGTTCTTATCATTATCGCGGCCAGGACGTCGTCGTGCCTGCGATGCAGGACTTCATGCTGGTGGGCTACCGCACCGGCGTCACCCCGATGCAGCGCCGCTTCGACGGGCGCTGGAGCAAGGAGACGCTCAGCCCCGGGGCAGCCTCGCTGCTCACCCGCGCGCAGCGGGCCTACTGGAACTGGGACGCGCCCATCGACGTGACCCACATCTACCTGTCAGGCGCGCTGGTGGCCGAGGTCGCCAGCGAGATGCTCGACTGCGTGGTCTCGGAGGTGACGCTGGAGGATGTGCTGCGCACCAGCGATCCGGTCATGACCGCGGCGATCGAGGCGATCTCGAACGAAGCGCGAACCCGGGGGTTGGGCGGCGCGCTTTATGTCGACAGTATCGCACGCGGCCTGATCGTGCACCTGATCCGCCGCTACGCTGCGGTCAAGACGGCCCCTGCGCCGAAACCGGGGGAGCTGTCGCCGCAGCAGAAGCGTATCATAATCGAGTTCATCGAGGCTAACCTGACCACTTCGCTGGATCTGGCCGTGATGGCAGCGGAGCTCGGGCTGACGCCCTGTCTCTTTGCCCGGCAATTCAAAAAGAGCTTCGGCCAGCCGCCCTATGCCTATGTGATGAAACGGCGGGTCGAGCGGGCGCGGCAGCTGCTGGCCCGGACGGATTTGGCGCTCAAGCAGATCGCGGCGATTTGCGGCTTCTCCGATCAGGCCCACATGACCCGGCTCTTTCGCCGCTGTCATGGCGTGCCTCCCGCCCAGTACCGCCGTCAGGTGATGTAAGACGGCGACCGGTACGCCGCCAAGACGTGCCCCGCCATTGGCGCTACCCCTTGCTGCGCGCCGGGGGAGTCGGTCCTGCGCGCAGCAAGGGTCGGGGCGCCGTCAGGCCAGTTCGAACCCCTCATAGCCCTTTTCGGCGATATCGAGGCATTTCTGGCGATAGGTCCCGACGCCGCCGCAATAGGACAGCACGCGGCGCGGCTTGCCTTCCACGTTCGAGCCCGTGTACCAGCTGTCGGTTTTCGAGATCAGCGTGGCGTTCGCGGTCTCGTCATGATGCGCGACCCAGGCATCCTCGCCGTCCGCCGTGGGTTCCATCACCGATTTGCCGTGCGCACGCATGTAGAGGATGCAGTCGGTAATCCACTCGGTCTGCTGCTGCAGGCAGGTGGTCATGTTGCAGAGCGCCGCCGAAGGCGCCAGCGGTGCGCCGGTCATGAAAAGGTTCGGGAAGCCGTACTTCTGGATGCCGAGCGTGGTGCGGATATCTTTGGCCCATTCGTCACGCAGGTTCATCCCGTCGCGGCCATTGATGTCGATCCGAGCCAGCGCGCCCGAGCCCGCATCGAAGCCCACCGCCATGATGATCACGTCGAGTTCGTAGACCGTGCCGTCCTGCAGCTTGACCCCCTCGGGCACGATCTCCGCGATCGGGTTGTCGCGGACGCTGATCGCCTCGACATTGTCGCGCAGATAAGCCTCCAGATAGTTGGTCTCCAGCGGCACGCGGTGGGTTCCGAACCCATAGTCGCCGGCCTTCGGCACCAAAATGTCGATGAGCTTGGGATCCTTGAGCCGTTCGCTCATCTTCTCGCGCACGAATTGCGAGATCTCCGCGCTGACCTCTTCGTCAAAGAACATCTCGGCGAAGGAGGCGAGCCAGAGCTTGAGCGATCCGTCGGCATGGATGTCTTCCAGCACCTCAAGCCGCTCCTCCGGCGTCAGGTCGGACCATGTGTTTTCGAAGTCGTATTCGAATCCGGTGAAGGTGATGGGCAGGTTGCGCTTCAACTCGTCGAAGCGGCTCTTGTACCATGCGGTCTCTTCGGGGCCGTACTTCGGGCTCTTCATCGGCAGTACATATTGCGGCGTGCGTACGAAAACCTTCAGTTCGCCCACCCGGTCGGCGATGGTCTGGATCACCTGGATGCCGGTGGCGCCGGTGCCGATCACACCGACCCGCTTGCCATCGAGGTCGAGCCCGTCCTTGGGGTATTTCCCGGTATGCACAATGGCGCCCTTGAAGCTCGTCTGGCCGGGAAAACGGTCTTCAAGCGGTGCCGAGAGCATGCCGGTGCAGCCGATTACAAACTGCGTGTCGTAGCTGTCGCCCGTGTCGGTCTCGACCCGCCACCGGCCGGTGTCCTCGTTGAAATCGGCCTTGGTCACCCGGGTGGAGAAACGGATGTCCTTGCGCAGGTCGAGGCGGTCGGTGACGTAATGCAGCCACTGCTCGATCTCGGGCTGGCCGGGGAAACGTTCGCTCCAGGACCAGTCCTTGTAGAGGTCTTCGTCGAAGAGATACTGGTAGATGTAGGACTCGCTATCGAACTTCGCTCCCGGGTACCGGTTCCAGTACCAGGTTCCGCCGACATCCGATCCCGCCTCGACACCCTGCACGGAGAGCCCTGCCTCGCGGAGTTGATGGATCTGGTAAAGCCCGGCCACCCCTGCGCCGATGACCAGCGCGTCAACCTTCGTCGTCATGTATTCCCTCCCTTGGGTTGCGGGATGGCGCCGCAAGACGATCATGCTCCCGGCGATCGTTAAAGCCTTCCCGAACGCAGATGGTAGGCGGGGAGGGACGTCGGATCTTGAACGATCCGGATCATCCTTTTGAACGAAAGCGACGGGCCGGCGCGGCGGGAGCACGCCGCGGCGGTGCGCGCGACGCGGCAAAATCCCTGAACTCTCGCCCGGCAAGGGGCGGATGCGGTGGTCAGGGTGACCGGCCTTCCAGTGAGTGCTGCACGTATGATGACGCGATGAGCACCGGGCGAGTGAATGCCCAGAGGACCGGCAAACTCGCTCTGATCACGGAAATGTGAGGGGCCGTCCGCGGCCGGTTCGGGAGTGGCGTCCATGGACCGTTGCGGCCTCTGCAAGATGGCGGTTGGCCGGCTCCCGAAGCGGCGCCACGCAATATGGCGATCGCTGCAAAGTCGGCGCACAGCTGTGAGCAATTAGGGTGCGGACTGAATAAATGCCCGCCAGCGTTCCCGCACGCACCCGGCCAGATATCTGTCATTTCGGTCCCCTCAGCGGCCGATCCTGGCGCGACAGGCTCTTTGAGCCCCCCAATGGCGACATCCGCAGCTTGTCGCGCAACTGTCACAAACGCGTTTGATTCCCATTGACAGGTGCAGTCGTGACGCGCCTGATCGCAAAACCAGCTTGATGTTGGGGCGGTTCGAGGCACGGCCAGGCCGCACGACGGATTCAAAATCAGAACACAAAAAAATACGAGGGGACAGAATGACAGCTAAAATCGTTGTCGGGATCGACGGAGGCGGCACGGGCGAACGTGCGATCGCCTTTGCCAGATCCATCGGAAAGCAAATCGACGCCTGCGAGTTGATCCTCGTCTACGTGATCGAATGGTCACCGTTTTCCTTTCAAACGCCCGAGGAAAACGCCGAGCGGCACAAGCGTCGAGAGGAAGAGATCTCGGCCGCACAGGAACGCATTGTCGATCCCGCTCTCGCGTCGCTCACGGACTCCGGTCTGAATGTTCGGGGCCTCGTCAAGCATGGCGATGTGGCCGAAACGCTCGACCGGATCGCGCGAGAAGAAGGCGCAGGCCAGATCGTCGTCGCGCGCACGTCGGAGACCAGCATTGCCTCGCGCATCTTCGGGTCTTCCACCGCAAACCTTGTGATGCATGCAAGCGTCCCTGTGACCGTCGTAGCGTGAGGATAGGCAACATGAAAAAATCCATTCTTCCGGGCGCCGGAGCCCTTCTGCTGTCCGCGTCCGCGTCCGCGGCCCTGGCTCAAGAGACGCAATCCATTGATCAGCGCGTCAACGAGCTGTTTGCGACCGCAACAGGACCCTTCGTCAGTTTCATCTTCGCCCCCATTCCGGGGACGAGCTTTCCCTGGATCGTGATGTGGCTGGTGATCGCGGCCACGATCTTCACGCTCTATTTCGGTTTCATCCAGGTGCGCGCCTTCTGGCTGTCGATCCAGATCGTGAAGGGCGACTACTCGGACCCAAATGACGCGGGCGAGGTCAGCCACTTCCAGGCGCTCGCCACGGCGCTCTCGGGCACGGTCGGGCTCGGCAATATCGCGGGCGTCGCGGTGGCCGTGGGCATCGGCGGGCCGGGGGCCACCTTCTGGATGATCGTCGCGGGCCTGCTCGGCATGGCGTCGAAATTCACCGAATGTACGCTGGGCGTGAAGTACCGCAACGAGTATCCCGACGGCACGGTCTCTGGCGGCCCGATGTACTACATGTCCAAGGGGTTTGCCGAAAAGGGCAAGCCCGGGGGCAAGTTCCTCGCCGTTCTCTTCTCGATCTTCTGTATCCTCGGCGCCCTGGGCGGCGGCAATATGTTCCAGGCCAACCAAGCGCATGCGCAGATCGCGGGCATCACCGGGGATTACCCGGGCTGGATCACGGGCATCGTCTTTGCCGTCGTGGTCTTTGCAGTGATCGTCGGCGGGATCAAATCCATCGCCCAGGTGACCGAAAAGGTCGTCCCCTTCATGGGCATCCTCTATGTCGGCGCGGCGCTCGTGATCCTGATCATGAATGCCGACCAGATCGGCGCCGCCTTCGGCATGATCTTTGCCGGTGCCTTCACGGGTCTTGGCGTGGCCGGCGGTTTTGTCGGGGCGCTGATCCAGGGCTTCCGCCGGGCGGCCTTCTCTAACGAGGCTGGCGTCGGATCGGCGGCCATTGCGCACTCCGCCGTTCGGACCAAGGAACCGATCACCGAAGGTCTGGTGTCGCTGCTGGAGCCCTTCATCGACACGGTCGTCATCTGCACGATGACCGCGCTGGTGATCACGATCTCGGGTCAGCTCCTGATGGATCCCGAAACCGGTCGGTTCGTCCTGAATGAGGCAGGCAACGCGATTGCGACGGTCGACGGCAATACTGGCGTGGCGCTGACATCCGCAGCCTTTGCCACCGGGTTCTCCTGGTTCCCGTTCGTGCTGGCCATTGCGGTGATCCTCTTTGCCTTCTCCACGATGATCTCCTGGTCCTACTACGGGCTGAAGGCGTGGACCTACCTCTTCGGCGAGGGCAAGACGACGGAACTGATCTTCAAGATCATCTTCTGCATCTTCGTGGTGATCGGTGCCGCGGCGAGCCTGGGTCCGGTCATCGACTTCTCCGATGCCGCGATCTTTGCCATGGCCGTGGTCAACATCGCCGCGCTCTACGTGCTGATGCCGGTCGTGAAGGAGGAGCTCCACAGCTTCATGTCACGGATCAAGTCCGGCGAGATCCGCAAGTTCAAGCACTGACGCGGATCAATCGCTGAACCGCCTTGCCGGGCCCTTCGCACCAGCGGAGGGCCCGGTTTCTTTTGCGGACCCGCCGCGGGCCCCGCCAGCGAGGGGACCTCAGGACACCGCGGCCAGCAGGCTTGCGTTGCCGCCCGCGGCGGTCGTGTCGATGCAGATGTGGCGTTCGGCATAGAACCTCGCCGGGCAGATCACGTCCGTTTCCAGCTGGACGATGCGTCCGTCGCGTCGGCTCAGCGCAATCCGCAGCCCGCGGGTCCAGTCCGACGTCCCCGCTGCACAAATGGTGATCAGGTCCGGGAGGGTTTCGAGCGTCCGAGGGTCGACCGTCCCGTCGATCCCCGCCACCGGCGCGCCGGCCTTTGCCAGCGCGGCGACGCCTGTATCGGCACCGGGTGCCACGACCAGCACCGGGCAGCCTGCGACCAGCGCCTGAGCCGCCTGGGCGAGCGCGGTGTCGGGCTCCGGCCCGAGGCACAGGATCGCTCCCTTGGGGGGCATCGTCATGCGGTTGGATTCGCCCGTGGGTCCGGGAAACTCGAACGGGCCATTGTCAAATGCCGCCGCCGCGTTGACCGCGCGGCGGACCAGCGCGGCATGACCGTTGAGCGCACGTCGCAGCGTCTGAACCCGGTCGGTTCGTGCCGCCCAGCCCGTCGCATCGAGGGCGGCCATCGCATCTCTGATTGCCGCCTCGGGCACGGCCGCGGCATCCGGCGCGACATGCCCGGCGGGCATGTCGGTTCTGCGAAAGCGCGCCACATAGTTCGGCCCCCCCGCCTTGGGGCCGGTGCCCGACAGGCCCTCGCCGCCAAAGGGCTGGCTGCCGACGATGGCGCCGATCTGGTTGCGGTTCACATAGGTGTTGCCGGCATGGATGCGCTCGACGATCTGCTGGACGCGGTCGTCGATGCGCGTGTGCAGGCCAAAGGTCAGCCCGAAGCCCTTGGCATTGATCGCGTCCACGGTCGCGTCGATCTCGCTGGCCTTGAAGGTCGCGATATGCAGAACCGGGCCAAAGACCTCCCGCTCCAGATCCTCGATGCCGTTCAGCTCGATGAGGGCCGCGCCGACATAGGTGCCGCGTTCGGGCACGGGCAGTTCCTTCACGACGCGCCCTTCGCTGCGGTGCCGCATGATATAGTCCGCGATGTCCGCCTGCGCCTTCGCGTCGATGACGGGTGCGATGTCGGTGTCCGTGAACCAGGGATCGCCCGTTACCAGCGCGTCCATGGCGCCGGTCAGCATCTCGATCATCCGGTCGCGCGTGTCCTCCTGCACATAGAGCATGCGCAGGGCCGAACAGCGTTGCCCGGCGGACTGAAAAGACGAGGTCACGATATCGTCCACGGCCTGTTCGGGCAGGGCGGTGGAGTCGACGATCATAGCATTCAGCCCGCCCGTCTCGGCGATCAGCACGGCCTCCGGTCCTGCGTTCTCGGCCAGCACCTTGTGGATGCGCTGCGCCGTCGCGGTGGAACCGGTGAAGCAGACACCTGCGATCCGCGGGTCCGAGGTCAGCGGCCCGCCCACCGACGGCCCGTCGCCGGGCAGGAGCTGAAAGGCTGCCGGGGGCACGCCCGCCTCGCGGAACATCTCCACCGCGCGGGCCGCGATCAGCGGCGTGGTCTCAGCCGGTTTCGCGATCACGGCGTTGCCTGCGGCCAGCGCCGCCGCGATCTGGCCGGTAAAGATCGCCAGCGGGAAGTTCCAGGGGCTGATGCACACGAAGACGCCGCGCCCGGTGCCCGGATCCTCGTCCTCCAGCCGCTCGGCCTCGTCGGCATAATAGCGCAGGAAGTCTACGGCCTCGCGCACTTCGGACACGCCATCGAGCAGGATCTTTCCCGCCTCGCGCGCGGCGATGGCGCAGAACTCGGCGCAGTGGTCCTCATAAAGATCGGCGACCCGGCGGAGCGCATCGGCCCGCGCGGTGACCGGCGTTTGCGCCCACGCTGCGAACCCGCCCTGGGCGGCGTCCAGCGCGCGGGCGACTTCGGCCCCCGTCGCATTGTGGACGTGACCCACCACCGCGTTACGGTCGGCGGGCGAGGTGAGAGGCTCAGCGGCTCCCTCGGGAGCGGTATCGTCAGCGAGCATCGGGCGTGCTGTCCAAATGGTCTCCGCAAAGGCGTCGCGCGCCTCCAACAGCGGCAGCACGCTGGCGGGCTCTTCCATACGGAATCCCCTGGAGTTCGCGCGCCCCGGCCCAAACAGTTCACCCGGCAGACGGATGTCGGGATTGTGCACCGGATCCTGTGCGCGGGCGAGGGCGACAGGGTCCGCGGCAATCACCTCGGGCGCTATGGTCTCGTCGACCATCTGGTTCACGAAGCTCGAATTGGCGCCGTTCTCCAGCAGCCGCCGGACGAGGTAGGCCAGCAGGTCCTTGTGCGGCCCGCAGGGCGCATAAATCCGGCAGCGGGTGCCGTTCTCGCGTTTGACGATGTCATGGAGCGCCTCTCCCATCCCATGCAGTCGCTGAAACTCGAACCCGTCGCGGTCGTTGCCGGCCAGCTCCAGCACGGCGGCGCAGGTATGGGCGTTGTGTGTGGCGAACTGCGGATAGATCCGGTCGCGCATCGCCATGAGCATCGCAGCGCAGGCCATGTAGCTCACGTCGGAATTCACCTTGCGCGTGAAGACGGGGAAGTTCTTGGTCCCGAGCTCCTGAGCGAGCTTGATCTCCGTGTCCCAATAGGCGCCCTTGACCAGACGCACCATGATCTTGCGGTCCAACCGGTCCGCCAGGTGATAAAGGTGCTGCAGAACATAGCTCGCGCGTTTTCCGTAAGCCTGCACCACGATGCCGAAACCGTCCCAGCCTGCCAGACTGTCGTCCGACAGGACCGCCTCGATCACGTCGAGGGAGATGTCGAGCCGGTCCTGTTCCTCCGCGTCGATATTGAAGCCGACATTTGCCTTGGCGGCCATCTGGGCGAGTTCCAGACAGCGCGGGATAACGTCCTCATCGACGGCGCGGCGATGGGTCGTCAGATAACGCGGGGACAGCGCCGAAAGCTTGATCGAAATCCCGGGATTGTCGCGCACGCCCGCCCTTGAGGCGTCTGCGATCCGGGCGATGGCATGGGCGTAGCTTGCGAAAAACTGCTCCGCGTCAGCCTCGGTGCGCGCGGCCTCGCCCAGCATGTCATAGGAGTAGGTGTAGCCCTTTTCCTCCAGCTTGCGGGCCTTGGCCATGCCGGCCTCGATGGTCTCGCCGAGGACGAACTGCTGGCCCATCAGCTTCATGGCCTGACCGACCGCAGCGCGCACGACAGGCTCGCCCATACGCTTGACCAGCCGGCGGACGCGAGACGCGGGCTTGGCGGGCGAAGCATCCAGCACACGTCCCGTCAGCATCAGCGCCCAGGTCGACGCATTCACCAGAGGTGAAAAGGAGTGGCCGAGATGCGCGCTCCAGTCCGAGGGCGCGATCTTGTCCTCGATCAGATCGTCGATGGTCTCCGCGTCGGGCACGCGCAGCAGCGCCTCGGCAAGGCACATCAGGCCCACGCCTTCCTCGGTCGAAAGCCCGTACTCGTCCAGAAACGCCTCCATCAGTGTGGGATCGGTTTCCTTGCGGACATCTGCGATCAGCTGCGCCGCATCGCCGGTGATCTTCGCACGGCGTGCGGTGTCCAAGTCGAGACGATCGATGAGCGTGCTCAGGACCGCGGCCTCGCTCGCGTCATAGTGCTGGCGGATCGCCTGGCGGGTCGGGTCGTCCGACGGCTGAAGTGTGCTGAACGCCCTGTTCATGAGAGGCTTTCCCCGTTTTTCTGGAGGGTCGATGCGGCCGCACCTAGACCCGTCTTGGCACCGTAGCAAACTCAATCTGATCCGGCGTCTAAAACTGCCTTGGTGTCCCGCGCCGTCGCACACGGAAACGCGCCGCTCAGACGCGGCCGCGGCCTGGGCTGGGAGGGCACGGCAAAGACGGCCCGGTGCAACCGCGCGCGACTGACCGTATCAGCCCGGTTCAGTCCGCGCGAGGATGTGCGACCAGACCTTGGCGACATCGTCGACCGGCAGGCTGTCAAAAGGCGGCGCGAGACTGCGGGTCTGCGCAAAGCTGACGCAGCTTTCACCTTGAAACGTGCGCTCTTGGACGATCTCCAGACCGTGCCGCTGGAAAAGGTCCACATAGTGCGAATGCCGCAGCCGGTTGGTGTAGTCATGGGGGTTGAGGCACAGCATCTTCCACACCGGCGCGCTGAAACGCAGAAAGTCGATTTTGTTCAGCGACGGGTCGCGGTGGGAGCGGTGATCGGAGTGATCGATGCCATGGGACATGATCCCGCCGGGTTTCAGCACCTTGCACCCATCGCCTACGACGTCCTCGAGGATCTCCCGCGGGATGTGCTCGAACACCGTGTGGCTGAAGATGATGTCGATGTCGCGCGAAGCACGATCATAGTCGAAGGGCACGATATACGCCATTCCACGTGAGGCAAGCTCGGCCTCGAACGTCCCGTCCGGTGCCAGATCCAGAAAGCGCGTGATCTCCTCCGGGGGCAACTCCAACCGCCTGGCGAGGTCGTCCTTGCGGGCACGCAGAAAATCGGCGGCGGCGCGCAACCCGTCCATGTCCATCAGCCGGTCGACATCGGTCATGATTACCCGTCGTGCGCCGGCCAGGGCCAGCATCAGCGGAATCACCGGGTACCAGCCGCAGCCGACCTCGAGCACCGTGCGGCCGCGCACGTCGGCACCGTTTTCGCGCAGGAGCTCGATCTGATCGAAGCCGCCGCTATAGACGTTGCTTTCGAGTATACCGTCGGAGCGTCCGAACATCCCGCGCTTGAGCTGCCGCAGACGGTTCTGGAATGGCAGAAACGTCTTCAGTGTATTTTTTGCGACCTGCACCTGCCACATCATGAGCCGCGCGACCTCGATCAAATGCCCCTGGCGATCGGGACAGGTTCAGGGATGAAAAACGGCCTGTAAACCCGCAAAGCGCCGTGGATCTGCCGGGTCGCGCTCGGGGCAGTGGGCGCGCGTGCGCCAGAGCCGAAGCCCGGCGGACGGCCAATGACTGATCGCCGCCTAGCGCCCGCGGAACAGCCCGCCAAGAATGCCGCGTACGAGTTTTTGGCCCTCGCGGGAATTGAGCTGCTTGATCACGGTCTTGGTCAGAGCCTCCGACAGGCTCGGCTCGGCGCGGGATTTCCGGCTGCTCCGTTGCGTCCGGGGCTGCGGCGGCGTGTAGCGGCGCGCGTTGTTGAAGGCCTCGAACGCGTCGGTGGCTTCGGCGCGCACGGCGTCGGCGCGTTCGGTTTCCGCAGCCGCGTCCTGCGCGCGCGCCGCGAGCTTTTCATGGGCGCTCTCGCGATTGACCGCTGTCTCATAGCGCCCGGCGAGGGGCGACGCGGCGATCGCGGCGGCGCGCTCTGCCTCGGTCAGGGGGCCCATGCGCGAGCTGGGTGGACGGATCAGCGTCCGCTGCGCGATACCGGGCACGGCCTTCTTCTCCAGCAGCGAGGTCACCGCCTCGCCAGTGCCGACCTCGCGGATCGCGGTCTCGGTGTCGAAGTCCGGGTTGGGCCGGAATGTCTCGGCGGCGAGCTTCAGCGCCTTGGCGTCGCGGGGTGTGAAGGCGCGCAGCGCATGCTGGATGCGGTTGCCGAGCTGACTGAGCACATCGGGTGGTACGTCGTCGGGATTCTGGGTGACGAAATAGACACCGACACCCTTGGAGCGGATCAGCCGCACCACCTGTTCGATCCGGTCGGTCAGCGCCTTGGGCGCGGTGTCGAACAGCAGATGCGCCTCGTCGAAAAAGAACACCAGCTTGGGTTTCTCGGGATTGCCGATCTCGGGCAAGATCTCAAAGAGCTCAGATAGCAGCCACAGCAGGAACATCGCATAGAGCCGCGGCGAGGACATCAGCCGGTCGGCCATCAGCACGTTGATCTGGCCCTGCCCGTCGCGGGTGGTCATCAGATCGGACAGATCCAGCGCAGGCTCGCCCAGGAACCCCGCGGCGCCTTCGTTCTCCAGCACCAGAAGCGCGCGCTGGATCGCCCCGATCGAGGCCGAGGAGACATTCCCGTAGCGCGCCTTCACGTCGGGCGCGTTCTCGTCGAGCCAGACCAGCATCGCCCGCAGGTCATCGAGATCGAGCAGCGCGAGGTTCTGGTCGTCGGCCACGGCAAAGGCGATGGTCAGCACACCCTCCTGCACCTCGGTCAGATCGAGCATCCGCGCCAGCAGCAGCGGCCCCATCTCCGAGATCGTGGTTCGCACCGGGTGGCCTGACGTGCCAAAAAGATCCCAGAAGACCGTCGGAAAGGCGCGCAGGTCGAAACCCTCCAGCCCGATGGTGGCGGCGCGGTCGAACAGGAAATCCTTCGCCTCGCCGGCTTGCGACAGGCCGGACACGTCGCCTTTGACGTCCGCCATAAAGACGGGAACACCTGCCGCTGAGAATCCTTCGGCGAGGATCTGCATGGTCACGGTCTTTCCCGTTCCGGTCGCGCCCGTGATCAGCCCGTGGCGATTGGCCAATCCATAGGCCAGCAGTTGCGCCGCATTCTGTGCCGGGCCACCGCCACCCACAAAAATCCCCTCGTCCGCCATCTGGTCCTCCCGGCATGGATTTCTCAGGACCATGGCCCTGTCCGCTGCAACAGGCAATGGCCGGGACGAGTCCATGGCTTTGAGTGCAATCGGAGTTTTGTGCGGGAGTCCGAACCGCGCGGATCTAGCGCCCTCTCCGGAGGAGCGATCCCATCGCGACGGCTTGCGTGACGGCGCAGGTCAGCGAGTCCAGCAGTGGCACGGGTGTTACGTCCTGCAGCTCTTGTGCGAAGCCGATCAGTCCGGCGCCGCCAAGGATCACGGCATCCGCACCCCCGGCGACGGCGTCATCCACCGTTCGGCCGATCTGAGCCCGCGCGCCGGCGCGGTCCGCGGCGATCCTGTCGCCGGTCAGCTCCAGCGTATGCACATCGCTGAGACGCGAGCCGAGCCCGAGATCCGCAACGAAGCGCTGGAGCATCGGGCCCCAGGCCGCTCCGCCGGTGACGATGGCAAACCGCCGGCCGGTCTGGCAGGCTGCATGGCAAGAGGCTTCCGCCATACCGACCACGGGGCAGGGCAACAGGCCGCGCACCTTCCACAGGCCGGGATCGCCGAAGCAGGAAATCACCAACACGTCGGGACGCGTCGCTGCCGTAAGGCTGTGAGCGAACCGGAGCGTGGCCGTTGCCGCGACCTCTGCCGAGGCTTCATCCGAGATATAGGCAGCCCCGCGGGCGACGTTTGCGCCCCGGACCTGCGGGTGCAGCGCGCGCGCCGCGCCGACCATCCGGTCGGTCATCGCCCGGTTCGTGTTGGCGTTCAGCAGCAGGATGTCGAGCGGCATTGTCATGTTGCGGCGTTGACGGGCCAGGCGTGGAACGTCAAGCCCCGGGTGACACGCGCCGCTCGACTGACTGTATTCTTGCTTAGCGTGTCAGCCGGCGGTCTCGGGAATAAAGACAAAGCCGTCACCATGCGCCTCGGCCCGTCCGAGGCCGCCTTCGGGAAAGTGAAAGCCGACGATCTGCATCTGCTCTGCCGTGATCAGATCGAAGAGCCGCTGCCGTGTGTCGATCGCGGCCTCCGGGTCCTGATCAGACCCTGATGGCAGGTCCGGGCGCGCGAACGCGACATGGCCATTGCCGATGGCATCGCCAAGCACCATCAGGCTGTTGCTGCCGTCGCGCAGCTCAAACGACATATGGCCGGGCGTGTGGCCATGGCTGGCTACGGCTGCGACGCCGGGCAGGATTTCTGCCCCGTCCTCGAAAAAGGCCAGTCTGTCAGCAAGCGCTTCCAACCGCCGCTGGGCGCCCACGGCAAAGGCCTGACGGTCCGCACCGATCGTGTCCGCGGTCGTCGGATCCATCCAGTAGTCGAATTCTACCCGGCCGATCAGATGCGCGGCATCGGTAAAGAGCGGGTCGTCGAAATCGTCAAGCACACCCCAGATATGGTCGGGATGGGCATGGGTGAAAACGACATGGGTCACGTCCTCGGGGGCTATGTCGAGACCGGCGAGCGCATCCACCAGCGCACCGACCGTCGGCTGGAACCCGGACCCGGCACCGGCATCGAACAGCACCACCTGATCTGCCCGACGCATCAGGGTGACGGTGCACGGCGATGTCAGCGTATCTCCGGTCAGCCCGTGTGCGACGCGGATCGGCGCGATGGCGTCCTGCGGCATCGGACCGAAGATGAAGTCGGCCGGCAAGGTCAGATGGCCGTCGCTGAGCGTGTCGATCCGCATCGTCCCGACATCGATCCCGGCCCAGAGCGGCAGGACGGGCATGCAGCTCGCGGCAGCCGCCCCTTGGAGAAGTCCGCGTCGTGTCACAGCCATGCTCTGCCCTCCCATGCGCAATCTGCCGGCCCTTTTTACAGGGCCGTTGCGGGAGGGGCCATAATAATCTCATACATTCGAATATGAAATACGGACCCTCGCACGGAAGAAGGCCAAAGATCCTGCCGCCCGGACCTGAATCCGACCGGCGGAAAACCCTCTTTGCGCAGGGCTGAGCTCTCGATCAGGTGTCCAGGTTGGCCACGCTCAGGGCATTCTTCTGGATGAACTCCCGCCGCGGTTCGACCACATCGCCCATCAGTTTGGTAAAGATGTCATCGGCCTCGGCCAGATCATCGACCTTGACCTGCAGCAGCGTGCGCTCTTCGGGGTCCAGCGTCGTTTCCCAGAGCTGGTCGGGGTTCATCTCGCCCAGACCCTTGTAACGCTGCAGCGTCAGTCCGCGTTCGCCTTCCTCCAGGATCGCCTTGAGCAGGTCGAGCGGTCCGAAGATGTCTGTGGCCTTCTCGCGGCGCATCAGTTGCGCAGGTGCACCATACACGTCGCGCAGCGTATCGGTCATTTCGCCCAGCCGCATCGCCTCGCCCGAGCGCAGGGCCGGGCCGTCGATGGTGCGCGTCTCCTCCACCCCGCGGACGGAGCGGCTGAGCCGCAGACCACGATCCTGGGTCGGGCGCCCGGCCCAGCCGCGCTCATATTCGAGCGCAACCAGATCCAGCCGCGTGGCGACCGCGTCGGCAACGCCCTGCAGATCGCCATCGACCTGCCCGGCCAGGAAGGCGCCGGCAATGGCGGCCTGTTCGAGGATGAAGGGCGGGTAGTGGGTCGGAAAGGCCGAAATCACCCGACGCGCGGAGCGCGCTTCGCGCACGACCCGGTCCAGGTCGGCACCGGCGATTTCCTCGCCCGAGCCGAGACGCAGCACCGCGCCCTCGACACCGGTGGAAATGAGGTAGTCCTCCAGCCCCGCCTGGTCCTTCAGATATTGCTCCGACCGCCCGCGGCTGACCTTGTAGAGCGGCGGCTGCGCGATGAAGAGATGCCCGTGTTCGATGATCTCCGGCATCTGCCGGAAGAAGAACGTCAACAGCAACGTGCGGATATGGGCGCCGTCGACATCAGCGTCCGTCATAATGATGATCTTGTGGTAGCGCAGCTTGGAGATGTCGAATTCCTCGCGCCCGATCCCGGTGCCGAGCGCTGTGATGAGCGTGCCGACCTCCTGGCTCGACAGCATCCGGTCAAACCGCGCACGTTCGACATTGAGAATCTTTCCGCGCAGCGGCAGAACGGCTTGGGTGGCCCGGGCGCGCCCCTGCTTGGCCGAGCCGCCGGCGCTGTCGCCCTCCACCAGAAAAAGCTCACGATTTGCCGGATCGCGTGCCTGGCAATCGGCGAGCTTGCCGGGGAGCGACGCCACGTCAAAGGCCGACTTCTTGCGCGTCAGCTCTCGTGCCCGGCGGGCGGCTTCGCGGGCCAAGGCGGCTTCGACGATCTTGGTGACGATGATGCGCGCCTCGTTGGGGTTCTCGTCGAACCACTCGGCGAGCTTTTCGTTCAAGAGGCCCTCGACCGCCGGGCGGACCTCGGAACTGACCAGCTTGTCCTTGGTCTGGCTGGAGAATTTCGGATCCGGCACCTTGACCGACAGCACACAAGTCAACCCTTCGCGGGCATCCTCGCCGGTGAAGCTGACCTTTTCCTTGCGGGCGATGCCGCTGGAATTCGCGTAGATGTTCATCGTCCGGGTCAGCGCGCCGCGAAAGCCCGCCATATGGGTGCCGCCGTCCCGCTGGGGGATGTTGTTGGTAAAGGGCAGCACCGTTTCGTGGTAGCTGTCATTCCACCACATCGCGATCTCCACGACGATCCCGTCGCGCTCGCCGGTGATGAAGATCGGCTCGGGCATCAGCGGAGTCTTGGAGCGGTCGAGATAGCGCACGAATTCGCGAACCCCACCATCGTAATAGAGCTCAGACCTCAGATGCTCCGGATGCCGTTCGTCGGTGAGCAGGATGCGGACGCCGGAATTGAGGAAGGCCAGCTCGCGCAGCCGGGCTTCCAGCGTCTTGAAGCTGTATTCGAGGTTCGAGAACGTGTTCAGGGACGCGAGAAAGCGGACCTCGGTGCCCTGTTTGCCCTCGGCATCGCCAGTGACCCGGAGGGGTTCGACCGTCTCTCCGCCCTCGAAGCGGGCATAGTGGGCCTTGCCGTCGCGCCAGATGCGCAGCTCGAGCCAATCGCTGAGCGCATTGACCACCGACACACCTACGCCGTGCAAGCCCCCGGAAACCTTGTAGGAATTGCTGTCGAACTTGCCGCCCGCATGGAGCTGGGTCATGATGACTTCGGCCGCGCTGACGCCTTCCTCGGCATGCATATCGACCGGAATGCCGCGTCCATTGTCACTGACCGAAACGGAGTTGTCGGCATGCAGCGTGACCGTCACGAGGTCGGCGTGCCCGGCGAGCGCCTCGTCGATGCCGTTGTCGACCACCTCATAAACCATATGATGCAGGCCAGAGCCGTCGTCGGTATCGCCGATATACATCCCGGGACGTTTGCGGACAGCCTCCAACCCCTTGAGAACCTTAATTGAATCGGCTCCATAGTTTTCGGGGATCTGGATGTCTTGGGCCATCTAGCGGGCGTCCTTCATGTGTTTGTCATTTTATACGAATCCGGCCGGGGAATGTCACGCTCGGGGCCACAGATTCGTGCGCCTCAGATCACGGGCAGAACGAGACCGACACCGATCAGCAACGCCCCCGACCCGATGTTGAGTCGTCGCAGCGCCCGGGGGGTCGTCAGCAAGGCGCGGACCCGGTCGACGAACCCGGCCAAAAGCAGATTTCCCGCAAAGGGAACGAGTACGGAAATCCCAACGATAACAATGGTATCCGCCATGGTCAGCCGGGCGAGATCGAAGAATCCCGGCAGCACGCCGAGATAGAACAGGATCGCCTTGGGATTGCCGAGGATTGCCGCGACCCCGGCGGCAAAGCCAGGCCAGACGCCGGGTCGGGTCAAACGGCTGTCTTCGGCGGGAGGTTTGTCTGCGTTTTTAATGACTTGCCAGCCCATCCAGATGAAGAGCGCGGCCCCGGCGAGGCGGACCACCATGAGCCAGCCTGACGCCTCGGTCGCGATCCAGCTCATCCCGGTGATCGCCAGCACCGGCCACAGGATGTCCCCCACGACCACCCCGAGCGCGAGGGGCCAAGCTGCTGAAAAGCCACCGGAAATCGTGCGGGCGACCAGCGCCAGCCAGACCGGGCCGGGGGTCATAAAGAGCACGAAAATCGCCAGCGCATAGAGCGCGAGATCGAGGGGAGCAGCGGTCATCGCCGTTCTGTGACACCCCGTGCTGGACGGGGCAAGGGGCCGAGGTCAGCCTGCCGTTAAGGACTGTACGTTCTGTCCAAACGGACATTTCGTACAATCATGTTCACGCTTTGACCCTGTCACCGGCGATGGCCGGCCCGCGCCCGGAAACTGGCGTCACGCCGCCCGTCGCCCGTGTGCCGCGAGGGGACAGGTCAGAACCCGGCTTGGGCAGGCTTCGGCCCGGCGATGAGCCAGGCGATGAAGCCGATCACCGGCAGGACCAGGATGATGACGATCCAGATCACCTTGGCGGTGGTGGTGGCGTCGGACTGGAAGATCTTCATGATCGCGTAGACGTCCGCGACGAAGATGATGGCGCCGATGATGAATTCCATGGGGTCGCTCCTTTGGCGTGGCGGGGAGGAAACGTCGCCGGGTCGGGGTTGGTTTCGTGCCGCAGTGGTTTTCGTGCGATTTCCGCCGCGTCAGGCGCTTACCTCCGCCAGCGGGAAATCGATATGGAGATGATTGCCGTCGGGATCGTGGATGTTCACGAGCACCAGCCCGACCGCATCGACGGTGACGGAGCGGTAGGGGATCGCGCGGGCCTCCAGCGTGGCGATGAAGCCCGCATGATCCGACGCGCGGAAGGCGACATGCTCGATCCCCAGGCTCTCGCCCGGCGCGGGGGGCGGATCGGCGGCGACGAGATGGATCACGGCGGTCTCGCCGAGATAGAGCCAGGCACCGGCGAAGGGGAAGTCCGGCCGCGGGCCGGGCTTCAGGCCGAGAATGTCGCCGTACCACGCCACCATGGCGTCGAGATTGGTGGTGCGGATGTTCACATGATCAAAGGCGGTCAGGGGCATAGGGGGAGCCTATCACGGGCCGTGCTGCGTGGTCCATCGCCGGGCGTGTCGCGACGCGGCGGGACAGGACCTGCCACCGCTGCTAGCGTGATCGGGCGGTGGAGCACTCCGCGCCACCAGACGAGGGAGGACAGAGAGATGTTTGCACGGGTGACCCCATACAAGATGAAACCGGGATCGAAACCGGCCGCGCTCGACAAGATGCATGTACTGAAGGACCGGATCATGGGCATGCCGGGGATGCTGAACTTCATCAATGTGATGAACGAGGACGGCTCGGGTTATGTCGTGGCAGTTGTGGAGAGCGCGGAGCGATCCGAGGCCAATGCCGAGACCGTCCGCGCGCTCTGGGGCGAGTTCGCCGAATTCCTGGAGGAGATGCCGACGCCCCAGGGCTACGACGTGATGGTGAACTGGAGCTGAGCGGCGGGCGGTCTGGCTAGCCGAAGCAGGTGCGTAGGACCGGGCCGAGCGCCCGGTCCGCGCCGGGCAGCGCGTAGGTGGAGATGAGATCCCCGGTCGTGCCGAGCAGCCGCGCCTGCCTGCCCTGCATCAGCGCGGCAAAGAGCGGTGCGCCGGGGGCGATGGTCACGGTGAGCCAGTCGGGGGAGCGGGCAAAAGGCATGAAATAGCGCGTACCGTCGATCTCCAGATGCATGGCGCCGCCCGGCCCGTCGAGGCGGTCGTCGAGGATGAAGTAGCTCCGCCCGTCGGGATAGCAGACATAGGCGAAAGAGAGCCCGTTGTCGGTCGCGATGAGGTTGGCGAACTGCCCGAACCCGTCGGTGGTCGGCCCCATGGTCCACCCGGCGGGGGGCTGAGGGGCGGGGTGGGGTGCGACCTCAGGGGCGGACTGAGGATCGGCTTGTGTGGAGGCCGCCTCACCCGTGCAGCGCTGGCTGACGCACTGGTGGTACTCCGGACTGGTGTTGCCCGGTGACCCGGCAAGACAGGCCCAGATGCAGCGCTGAATGTCGGACACCTGGGCCTCGGCCATGGTAGGGAGGAGGAGGGCGAGTGCCAATAAGCGCATGTCGGGGCCTCGGCGATGTCGCGGCGGGAATTGCCGGCTGTGATGAAGGATCGTCGCTCGCGATTGCGCTGGTCAAGTGAAAGTGGCGGGACGAGCGCGCGCCCTGGCACGAGGCCGATTTCGCGCTGCATATGCGCTATTGCTGGAGCAACCCGGTCAAGCATGGGCTCGTGCGCCCAGTGAACTGGCCCAATTCCTCGATCCATCGCGATATCCGCCGGGGATGCGTCGATCCCGAATGGGCGGGCGAGACCCTGACGACGCGTTCGACGAAGCGCAGCGCGGGATTTATGCCCCCGGGCGTGTGGGGGTGCGGCGGGATGAACTCCGCCCTACGTGCTATGTGCTGAACGCGGACTTAATAGTCTTCAACCAACCTCAATGACTTGGGAGCGCGGCATTCTTTCGCCAGCTCGACGAAAGACTCCCAGTTCGTTGGTAGTGCTTCTAGAAAGAAAACTCGGGTTTCCTCATTCGGTAGTTTTGTTGGGGTATCCCCGCAAGATTCAGATGTCTTTGAGCTGAGTATGTTTGCAGTTTCCACCGCTTGCCTCTGACCACGGACATAGTTTTGCAGAGCGGTCTCCCTGTCAGTCATAAAACTATCAAGAAAATGCGTTAGAAGCGAAGGCTTTTCGATGTCAAAATGAAACGTAATCATGGGCTTATTGCGAAACTCCGAGACTGAAATCTTAGAGACTTCATTTAGAAATACGGTCGACTTGATTATTCTGTCCCCGACGCCTCGTTCAACTTTTTGGCAATAGTCTAAATTAATGATCACTCTTTGAAGCGTGCAATCAGAAATCGAATAATAGAGTTCGGATTCGGCACCTTCCGGTACTGGGTCTGCTTCTTCAAACGCTTCCGAAAAACTCGTTTCGCCGAAGGCGGAATCAGTTGTAAGAAGCAATCCTATGAACGCAATTGGTATCAGCTTCAAAGCTTTATCCTCAAATACTCGTATAATCCTTGATCGCCATTCTGCGACCGTTTGATATTGCATTTTAAAAGCGTGCAGGGGCGAGAAAATTCGCCACCTATCTTCACTTTAACAGGTGGGACCGGCGATGAAAATCGTCATCTCCGTTGCCTTCACACCCCGAACTTTTTCTCATGGCAGTTAGCCCGGCGGCACGCCGGGCCGCGCCCATCCCGCCCCCCACGGGGTGGGCGCTTTCGCGCCAGTCCCCGTCGGGACGGGCGCTGCCCTTCTTGCGTAACAGGTGATGGCAGGGCCGCTTTCAGCCCGGCTTCCGCTTCCGCCGCTTCACCCCGCCCCTTTGCCCCGGCCTCCCAGCCTTTGACCGGCCCGATGCCTTCTGGGCGTCGTCCACGGCCTGCTCCACCGCCGTCTGGCGGGCGAGGGGGTCGTCATGGACCACGAGGTCCACGGTCTCGAGCCTTTTGATCTCGTCCCGCAACCGGGCGGCTTCCTCGAATTCCAGGTTCTCCGCCGCCTTGCGCATCTCGGTGCGCAGCCCGTCCAGATGGGCGGCGAGGTTGGCGCCGTGGAGCGGTTTGTCGATCTGCGCCGTCACCCGGTTCATGTCAACGTCGCCCTGGTAGAGGCCGGACAGGATGTCCTCGACATTCTTCTTGATCGTGGCGGGCGTGATCCCGTGTTCCTCGTTATAGGCGATCTGCTTGGCGCGGCGGCGGTTGGTTTCGCCGATGGCGCGCTCCATCGAGCCCGTGATGCGGTCGGCATACATGATCACGCGGCCGTCGGCGTTGCGCGCGGCGCGGCCGATGGTCTGGATCAGCGAAGTTTCCGAGCGCAGGAAGCCTTCCTTGTCCGCATCGAGGATCGCCACCAGCCCGCATTCGGGGATGTCGAGCCCCTCGCGCAGCAGGTTGATGCCGACCAGCACGTCGAAGGCGCCTAGGCGGAGGTCGCGCAGGATCTCGATCCGCTCGATCGTGTCGATGTCGGAATGCATGTAGCGGACGCGGATGCCCTGTTCGTGCAGATATTCGGTCAGGTCCTCGGCCATGCGTTTGGTCAGCACGGTGGCGAGCGTGCGAAAGCCCGCGGCGGCGACCTTGCGGATCTCGTCGACCAGATCGTCGACCTGCATCTCCACCGGGCGGATCTCGACCTCCGGGTCCAGAAGGCCCGTGGGGCGGATGACCTGTTCGGTGAAGACGCCGCCGGATTGCTCGATCTCCCAGCCCGCCGGCGTGGCGCTGACAAAGACCGATTGCGGGCGCATGGCGTCCCATTCCTCGAATTTGAGGGGGCGGTTGTCCATGCAGGACGGCAGGCGGAAGCCATGTTCGGCCAGCGTGAACTTGCGCCGGAAGTCACCTTTGTACATGCCGCCGATCTGCGGCACGGAGACGTGGGATTCATCGGCGAAGACGATGGCGTTGTCGGGGATGAATTCAAAAAGGGTCGGGGGCGGCTCGCCCGGCGCGCGGCCGGTGAGGTAGCGCGAATAGTTCTCGATCCCGTTGCAGACGCCGGTCGCCTCCAGCATCTCCAGATCGAAGGTGCAGCGCTGTTCGAGCCGCTGGGCTTCCAGCAGCCGGCCCTCGCCGACGAGCTGGTCGAGGCGTTGGCGGAGCTCCAGTTTGATCTTCTGGATCGCCTGGGTCATCGTCGGGCGCGGGGTCACGTAGTGGCTGTTGGCGTAGATCCGGATGCGCTCGAAATTGTCGGTTTTCTCGCCGGTGAGCGGGTCGAATTCGGTGATGCTCTCGAGCTCTTCGCCGAAGAAGGAAAAGCGCCAGGCGCGGTCCTCCAGGTGGGCGGGGTGGACCTCCAGCACATCGCCGCGGACCCGGAAACTGCCGCGCGCGAAGGCCTGGTCGTTGCGGCGGTATTGCTGCGCCGTGAGGTCGGCCATGACGCGGCGCTGGTCGTAGCTGCGCCCGACATGGAGATCCTGGGTCATGGCACCGTAGGTCTCGACGCTGCCGATGCCGTAGATGCAGGAGACCGAGGCCACGATGATGACGTCGTCGCGTTCCAGCAGCGCCCGGGTCGCGGAATGGCGCATCCGGTCGATCTGCTCGTTGATCTGGGATTCCTTCTCGATGAACGTGTCGCTGCGCGGGACGTAGGCTTCGGGCTGGTAGTAGTCATAGTAGCTGACGAAATACTCCACCGCGTTGTCCGGGAAGAACCCTTTGAACTCGCCATAGAGCTGGGCCGCGAGGGTCTTGTTCGGGGCGAGGATGATCGCCGGACGCTGGGTTTCCTCGATCACCTTGGCCATGGTGAAGGTCTTCCCGGTGCCCGTGGCGCCCAGCAGCACCTGGTTCTGCTCTCCCTCGCGCACGCCTCTTGACAGCTCGGCGATGGCGGTGGGCTGATCGCCGGCGGGGTCGAACTCGGTCTTAAGCGCAAAGCGTATGCCGCCTTCGAGCTTGTCGCGGCTGCGGGGCGGCTCCGCCGGAGCGTGCAGGATGGGCATCTTATCTGGGCGATTGTTGTGCATGGAGCGCCTCGTTCGAAGACGTTCTACATGTGCAGCCTGGATCTGCCGGTTCAACCATTTTCTTTCCGGTGGTCCGCAGCGCGGCGGGGCAGGGGACCGGTACCGCAACGGGGCGCATCCGGCGGGAGTGTGCAACGACGCTTGCGGCCGATGGAGCGCGGCCCGAAAGGGGGCGTGCGGACAGGGTGCGAGGGGCGATCCGCCACGGTCCGGCGGCGCCCATTGGCAGGCGTGGCATTGCCTGGCAACCGATGGCCTGCCACTTTGCCGCAGGTGCGTAAAATCATAAGTTTTTCATATGTATTACCCAACGTAAGGAGACTCGCGCGCCGACGCACAACCTGGGGTTACGTTTTTTTCTTGCGCGGCGCCGGAGCCGTTATTACCGTTTTGATGCAAGCAGCAGAAATGATTGCCGATCGGGGCGCACAACCCACCCCACCCCTCGCTCCCTCGCGGCCCGGTCGGCAATCATCCTTGCGTCCTTTTCGACCCCATTTGTCAGCATCCGCGCCCTTGCATCGCGCCTGTCGGTTGGCATAGTGCGCGGATCTGGAGGCATTCCCATGCGCGCGCGAATCTACAAGCCAGCCAAGACCGCCATGCAGTCCGGCACCGCCAAGACAAAGGACTGGGTGTTGGTGTTCGACCCTGCGGAGCGGCGCAGTGTGGACCCGCTGATGGGATGGACGTCGTCCGGCGACATGCAGAGCCAGGTGCGCCTGCATTTCGAGACCAAGGAAGCGGCGCTGGACTACGCGGCCTCCCATGGCATTGACGCCGTGGTGACCGAACCCAAGCCACGCAAGCCAGTGATCCGCCAGCGCGGCTACGGCGAAAACTTCGTCCCCCACCGCCGCGGCGCCTGGACCCACTGAGCCGAGACCGCAGCAGGTGATGGCGCGCTTGAACGCGCGCGCCTCTTGGCGCAAAACCACACCTAGCGGTCCCTTAGCTCAACTGGATAGAGCAGCTGACTTCTAATCAGCAGGTTCCGGGTTCGAGTCCTGGAGGGATCGCCATAAAAATCAGTAATTTACCTGAAATCAATCAGATGCTATAGATGTCGCAGCGCGCACATAGCGAGCACACTTTCTTTTCCCGCGCTTCGTCAGTGGGTACACGGACTGCAGCACTAAGCGACAGTCTGGAAGACTATGGACCTATGGCAGCAGTCCTGGTGCGCGCGCTCCCAGCGAAGGCGCCAAGATGGCGCCTCTCACCGTTGTTGGCTCGTGGCTGCGCTGTTCCGCAGACAATCTTTGATCTTGATTGCAAACTTGCGCGAGGCTCGACAACGATAGCCGAGGGTCGGTCTATTGGCGCTCATACAGTTCTTTCTTTATTGTTAACTGGGCGCAGCGCTCGTGGGAAGTAAAGGTTACAGGGGTTTCGGCTGTGCTACCTCTTCTGACTGGGTCTGGTGTCGCGATTCGCGCGGCTCAAGCAAGCCAGGTCGAAGGAAAGGAGATCGCACATTGAGCAATGTTGATCGACTACTTAATCGCGCGGAGGTCGAGGAGCGCTTCGGGATCCCGAAACGATTTCTCGAGATGGCTGTGATGCGGGGAGATGGGCCGCCCTTCATCAAGATCGGGCGATTGGTCCGGTACCGCATCAATGACATCGAGACTTGGATCACCGCGCGGCGGATCGAACCCGGCCAGATCTAAGAGCTGGCCACCGCAGCACCGAAGATTTCCACATGCTGAAAGAGATGAACCATGACTGAGTATTCAGGCAGGGATGGGGGAGGCTATTCTCAAGACCCGGCTGTGCAGCCGGATCTTGAGCAGCAGTCCTCTTCACCTCCTAAAACCCAGACCACGCCGACCCCGCTCCTTCGGCCGAAAGATGCCGCCCAGCCCTTTCCCGCCGAGCATCTCGGGCCACTCCTGCCCGCCGCGTCCGCAGTTGCTGAGCTGACGTCAGCGCCCTTTGCTCTCGCGGCTCAAAGCCTGCTGGGCGTCGCCAGCCTCACCGCCCAGGCCATCGCAAATGTCGAGACGTTGGACGGGCCGAAACCGCTGTCGCTTTTTTTCGTCTCTATCGCAGAGTCTGGGGAGCGCAAATCTGCCTGCGATCGCCATGCACTCGAAGGCGTTCGGCGGTTTGAACGCACCAGGCAAGAGACGTACGCGGCAGCCTATGGCGAATTCCAAAACGAGCTTGCCATCTACGAAACCGAGAAACGAAAGATCCTTGGCGCAAGCAAGGATGCGGCCGCTCAGCGAGCCGACCTCGAGGCACTTGGCCCGGAACCGAGATGTCCTGCCGCGCCGGAACTACTCCTTACAGATCCGACAATCGAGGGGCTCCTAAAGCACTTTGAGATGGCCCACCACGCCCTCGGCATCTTCTCTGACGAAGGAGGGCAATTCCTCGCCGGCCACGGCATGAACACTGACAATCGTATTAAGACCGCAACGGCGCTGTCGACGCTTTGGGGTGGCGGAGCGGTCAATCGCACGCGCGCTGGGACAGGGCCGTCGATGACCTTCTTTGACCGCCGTGTCACTTGCCACCTGATGGTCCAGCCCCGCATCGCAGAGCAACTGCTCGCGGACCCTGATCTGCGGGATCAGGGCCTGCTGTCTCGCACATTGCTTGCCTGGCCCGGCAGTCGTATCGGGCAGCGTCTGATCTCACCGGGCCAGGGACGGAAGCGTGCGGTCGAGATCGAGCGCCTCGCTGCCTTTCACCGCCGGATAACCGACCTGCTGGAGCTAGGGCTGCCCGAAGGCCCGGCGAAGCCACTGGATCTCAAGACATTGCGCCTGTCCGACACGTCTCGCGACCTTCTGGAACAATTCTACAACCATGTGGAGCGGATGCAGGCCGATGCTGGTCCGCTTCAGGACATCCGCGGCTTTGCATCCAAAGCGGTTGAACAAACGGCGCGGCTCGCCGGCATTCTGCAGATCTTCGAAGATGAGACCGCGGACAGGATTTCGGATGCGAACATGGTGCACGCAATTGGATTGGTCGAGTGGTATCTCGCAGAGGCAAAGCGCCTTCTCGAGGTGTCGGTCGTGCCGGTGCCGATCAAACAGGCCGAGAGTTTGCGCCAATGGCTCATCAACCGGTGGGATGCAGAGTTTATCGACCTCCGAACAATCGTCCGAAAGGGTCCCGGAGCCTTGCGCGCTTCGATCCTCGCTCGACAAGCTGTCCTCCTTTTGGAGGAGAATGGTTGGCTGGCCCCTGAACCTGGAACGCGCGTGATTGACGGCGCCCCATCGCGCAAGACCTGGCGGGTCATCCGAGGATGAGCACCTACCAAAGTTTCGATGTGCGGGCGGCGCACCGCGTGGCTCGGGATCGGCAGTCAGGTCTGTCGCAACAGTCGCAGAAGTCGCAAGCGCCGCCTGTGGCGGGTGGGGAGTTCGGCGGTGAAGGACGCGAGGAGTCTCTTCATCGCCCCGAAGATCATCTTGTGACCGCCGTTCCTGCTGCGCGTTCCGCAGCAAGTTCGTGGACGGATCAGGGCGCGGGCACGCCGGACGATTACGCGATTGCAGACCTCACCGGGTTGGAGCGCGACATGTTCGAAGAGCGTGCTGCAATCATTGAGTTCGACGGCGACCTGGATCGCGAGGAGGCGGAACGCATGGCGCTGCGCTGCAGTTGGGACGCCAGAGTTCTGAACGACGGTTCTACGGGTCCTTTCTGAGCGCATGCGACGCGGGTAATTCGCACCCCGCCCCGCGAAAAAATCTGGTTGCTCAACGAGCTTGGTGTCTCGGTTGTTGTTGTTGTTTAACGTTCGCCACCACGCAGAACCCAGTCTCAATTCCATCAGAGAAGTGAAAGAAGGAAAACTTAGGTGATCGTTCAGTCGTTTGATGAGATCATTGTTTCGAAATCACTGCGGGAAAACCTCGATTCCACGGCAAGGCTTTACTCCACCGAGGCATACTCGAAAGCTGCAAGGCGAGAAGGGGCTCGCCATATTGCCCAGCTATGCAAAGAAAACGGGTGTCTGTCTGCCAACGGAGGTGGTTATGGGTTGGCAAGCGAAGCGCCCGGGATCCGAAAGTGTTCGAAGTTCAACTTTCGGCAGCTGTTGTCTGGCAAAACCGGCCGTCGTCGCGACGAAGGCATCGTCGACGAGCTTCAATACCGGCATTGTCTCCACTTGAAAGCCGGCCGCACGCCCGTCGGGCTTGCTTTCTCCCCCTACGGTTTTGGTACAGATCCCTGTCTACCCGAGGGCCTCACATGTACTCGTATAAGCGAGCACTCCTGGTATGCACCCGGACATTGCAGCACGCTCCTCGTGCATCGGGAAACCACGCGAGTAGTGTTCGACTGAAAGGTCAGCGACCCTCTCGCGTAAACTCATGCGCACAGCCAGCCGGGACAAGCTGCTTGAACAGCGCCGTGACCATACGGGGTAAGGTCTAAGGCGTGGCCCACGCCAACGAAGAAGAGTGCTTTGGTTGCTTGTTCTGCTCGACATCAAACCACCTTGTGTAGCGGCGCGAAGGATGTGGGACATCCACCTGTCAGGGTGTGGTTGCAAAACTCAAGCAACCATGGAGAAGCCCTATGGCAGACACCACACAACAGCACCCCGCCGGGCGCATGCGGTCGAGACCTTGGTTCATCAAGAGCCTGCTGCCCGCGTGTGTGAACCTTGCAGTGATTGCTGCGCTCGCCTTTGTGGCGCTCGCTGTGATCTCGCCTGGTCAGGCGGCCAAGGTCGAAAGCGCGATCTTTCGGTCGACTGCGGACGGAAACGAGTTCGGTCTGGTTTGCTCGACCTGGCCCTATCGTTGCCTCAAGCATCGCGTTACAGACCTCAAGGAGGCGATCGGACAGGCGCAACCTCTTCTCGACAAAAGCGAGCGGGAAGTCGAACGGCTTCGGTCGCGAGTGAGCGTACTCCGCGATGAGCAAGACGATTTCCGCCGCGCTGCGGACCGTATCGACGCGGCGCTGGAAGCTGCTTCGAGCTCTGACGACATCGTCCTTGGCGGCCGGTCCTTGGCGCGCTTCCAGGCCGCAGAGCTGCGCAAAGAGGCTTTGACCGGTGCATCCGCGATTGACGGTGAGATCGAGGCGCTCGAACTCGGGATCAGCCATCTGAACGCGATCCTGCCCGAGGCGCAGATGACCCTCGCGCGTAATCGGGGACGTGCCGAGGCGATCCCGGCCCTTATCCAAGCCATCGAGCTCGATCGTGAGCTTGGACAGGGCGATGAGGCATTCGCTCTCGCTGAGGCCTTGGTTCGCGAAGTGACGGCTGAAACCATTGTGGTCGAATCCGTCGGAGAAAGCCTCGGCTCCAAGCGACTTCTGCGCGAGTTGGGCGCAGAAGAGGTCGTTGCTCCGATCGCCGTCGAGGCTCCTGGCCTATGAACGAGATCGCGCTGACCTTGAAGAGAGCGGCTTGTGTCGCTCTCTTCCTCGCCTCTGCCAGCTATGCGGCCTCTGAATGGGGTTTGCCGATACTCGCGGCGTTGGATCCCGACGCCCACCGACAGATTGAGGCGTATTTCCCCCAGGCTTCGGGTCGGTAACCGGGTGCGTGCGGCACATGTTCAAGCATGAACCGCGCGGCCCTTTCACAGTCCAGAATGCCGAAAACAGGAGTCGCTATGTTTGTCGATCAGATCAGAGCAGTCATCTGGGGCGGTGTCGTCGGAGGGCTCGGAATCCTCGCCCTCGGATTGTTCGCACCGGTGGAGGATGTTGCTGAGCGAAACCCCGACGCGGTCGTCCACAAGAGCGCTCTGTCGCCGGAGCCAAAGACAGTCATTCTGGAACCGCCTTTGGAGATGCGCGCCCGCGAGCCGGTCGTCGCACCACCACCGCATCCGTCCAGAAAACCGGGTGCTAATGTTGAAGTGCCTCTTGATGAACCGCGCTGTGAGGAGTTCGAAGCGGAGATCTTCGCGGCGCGGCGCACTGGCGTTCAGTGTCGCGAGACGACGACTGGCACGTTGGTGATCGTCCACCTGGACCCGCTCAGCGACGTCGAAACCCAACCGAAAAACTGAGGAGAACCTGCCATGTTTGGTTTCGCATCCGCGCGCCGAGTATCGATGAGTACGAATTCCCCAAGTCCTGAAACCGTGGGTACGGGCAATCGTGCTTCGCTCGTCGGCTTTATCCGCCGCCGTGCGGGGTACCACATGACCGCGATCCTCGTGGCGCTCGTCGATCAGGTGCTGTGGCCGGGCAAGATGATCGGCATGATGACGACAACGCTGGCCGCTCCGGTTCTCTTTGTGCTCTGGATCGAGATTTCCAGTCGTTTCCGCAAACTGCACCGGCGGCACGTCTACGCCGCAGCAAGCGCCACGATCCTTGCCGGTTTCCTCGGCCTGACAAAAGCCTGGGCAATTGCTGCAGATGGCGGCTCGATGATCGCGTTTGCGGGCCGTTTTGTCGGGAAGGCCGCAAAGCTCACCATTAATACGATGGGGTTTGAATCCGGCACCCCGGTCGTCCTGATGCATCCCGACGGTCTCGCATCGCAACTGGTCGGCATGATCAGCCTCCTGACGCTCCTGTCGGCCTCGGTCATTGTGTTCGGCTTCTGGTGGCTGGAACGGGAGCGTCGGCGCGCGACTGGATCGTCGCTGACGAAGCGCGAGCGCGAGCTCGCCGCGAACCGCATTCTTACAGACCGCGAGGCGTATTCTGTCCTGCGCAAAGCCAGCCGGCGTGAAGGTCGATGAAAGAGTTTCATACCTCGAAGGCTAGCATCGCTCCCCAGGAGCGATGCTAGCGTAAAGGAAATGGCACATGACTTTCTTCCGACCCACACAGACTGCGAACGGGTGGCCTGTCATCCGCAATCGCGACATACCCGTCGCCATGCTCTCAACGGACGCAAATTGGCGTCCAAGGAGCCGCCTGTTCAATACTGGTCTTGCACATCTCCAAGCGCGAGCCGGGCTTCGTACAGAGTTTGGTCCTTGTGATCCGATGGGAATCACAAAAGCGCCTGCAGAAAACACCGTCATTGGATTGGGCGGCGCAGGGTCCGGCAAGACGCAAGGAATCGGGGTCTCGATACTCCTGACATATGACGGACCAGTGGTCGTTAACGATCTCGATAGCCAGTCGGTGCCAAGATACCAACACTACAGATGTCTTATCGGTCGTCAGCCGTATATTTTCGATCCCCGGTTGGGGAGCGACAGCGCATCAACGAACGTTCTTGAAGGCCTTCATCCTGGCGACACAGATTGGGAAACAGGACTTTCTGAAATCACCGAAGCTCTTTTTGTCTCAAAAGAACACACGTCGGTGCAAGAACAGTCGCAGGCCGCTTTCGAAGCGACTGTCGCGAACTTGGTGACGAAAGGAGCTGAAAGATCCGAGGAGGTGACCCTTGGCCATGTGCGCGACGTGCTTCGCGCCTCTGATTTCGCGGATCGATTGCTGGAATGGGCGCAAACTGGTCACAGAGATTACCAAGGGCGATGCCTGGAGCTTTCTGAACAGCTTAGCGACAAAGACCTTCTAACCAGCGTGCGCATCTTCTCAATGAAGGCGACAGCATGGCTCGACAATCCCAATGAGCGAGCAGTGGTTTCCGGAACAACCGCGAGAAGGATATCTGCAAGTATCCTTGTGGACGAGAAGAGCACTGCCGATTTCTTTTTTTCATCGTCGTTCAATCGGGCGAAGCAATCGGACCGAAACAATCACAGTGCGTCTCTGAGGCTGCTAAACAGAGCTTGCATGGCCGTGCACTATTCACGCGGAGACATTTCTGGAACTCCGGCAGCAATGCGGCCTACTACTTTCATGTTCGATGAGACAGCTCAGTTCGGGCGCTCCGAATTCATCAATGATCTTGTCGTGTCATATCGAAAGTTCGGTTGCCGCACTGTGCTTATGTCCCAGACAGCGGAGGATGTGAACCGCGCTTGGGGCGCCGACATGATGAAGGCTTGGATGGAGAGCGCAGACATTAAGGTCATTACCGGCGTGACGGATTACGACCAGGCGGAACGGATTTGCCGAGAGTTCGGCGATACAGTTGCGCGCAATTACGACGTATCCCAACCTGAAGGTGGCGACGCATTGTATTCCTCACGCTATGCTCGCGAACCGCTCATTTCGCCGATGGAGCTGATCAACATGCCGAAAGGTACAGCTCTCATCTGGACCCGCCATACCGGGCTTTTCAAAGGCAACCTGCCATTCTACTGGCGCCATCCTGGGCTGCACGCCCGACATAAGGCTGCGATGGCGGAACGAGATCGGTTTGAGGCCGAACTGGCGAACTCAGCCTGAAATATGCGCCGCGGCCTTCGGGTCGCGGTGTTGTTCTGTGAAGCGCGTTGAACCGCCCGTGACCGCCAGATGCAATGCTGGCAGGCGTGAAGTCGCTCTTCGGCAAGAAGAAGACCTGAGGCGCGTGTTGCAAGGCATACTGGATATGCGAGAGCCCGGATGCTCGGTAGCGACTGCTGAACGAGGGCGCAACTCCGATCGAAGAGCGGTCGGAACAGGGCCGATGTGCC
>JANSYP010000002.1 GCA_024742405.1 Paracoccaceae bacterium | reverse complement strand
TGATGCCGGGCGACAATGTGAGCTTCAACGTGGAGCTGATCGCGCCGATCGCGATGGAAGAGAAGCTCCGCTTCGCCATCCGCGAAGGCGGCCGCACCGTCGGCGCCGGCGTCGTCTCCAAGATCATCGAGTAAGCCAGACTCCGATGCCCCGTTGGGGCAACGGAGCGTCCCACCGGATCCGGCGGGACGCTTTGGTTTCAGGGCGGACCCGCCGCCCCAAGAACGACGACCGGGACTGTATGTGGCGCGCCCGATGATGGGCGCTCCACCTCTCATGTCCTCAGCCCCGAGAGGCCTGACAAATGCAAAGCCAGAATATCCGGATCCGGCTGAAGGCGTTTGACTACCGCGTGCTGGACGCCAGCACGCAGGAGATCGTCAATACCGCCAAGCGCACCGGTGCAACGGTACGCGGCCCGATCCCGCTGCCGAACAAGATCGAGAAGTTCACCGTTCTGCGCGGTCCGCATATCGACAAGAAGTCGCGCGACCAGTTCGAGATCCGCACCCACAAGCGGCTCTTGGATATCGTTGACCCGACGCCGCAGACCGTGGACGCGCTGATGAAGCTCGACCTCGCCGCCGGCGTGGATGTCGAGATCAAGGTCTAAGGAGGCGGCCATGGCTATCAGATCCGGCGTGATCGCCAAAAAGGTGGGCATGACCCGCCTGTTCATGGATGACGGCAAGCAGATCCCGGTGACGGTTCTGCAGCTCGATGAATTGCAAGTCGTTGCGCAGCGCACTGCTGAGAAGGACGGCTATTCAGCGGTTCAGCTTGGCGCAGGGGCGGCCAAGGCCAAACGCACCAGCCAGGCCATGCGTGGGCATTTCGCGGTCTCCAAGGTTGCGCCCAAGCGCAAGGTTGCCGAGTTCCGCGTGGCACCCGAGAACCTGATCCCGGTGGGCGAGGAAATCACCGCCGACCACTACTTCGAGGGTCAGTTCGTGGACGTCTCCGGCACCTCGATCGGTAAGGGCTTCGCGGGCGCGATGAAGCGGCACAACTTTAGCGGTCTGCGGGCCAGCCACGGCGTGTCGATCAGCCACCGCTCCCACGGCTCGACCGGCCAGTGTCAGGACCCGGGCAAAGTCTTCAAGGGAAAGAAGATGGCCGGCCATATGGGGGCTGCACGGGTGACCACGCAGAACCTGCAGGTCGTGCGCACCGATGCCGACCGTGGCCTGATCATGGTCAAGGGTGCGGTGCCGGGCTCCAAGGGCGGCTGGGTGACCATCCGCGATGCGGTCAAGAAGCCTCTGCCGGACAATGTGATCCTGCCTGCTGCTTTGAAGTCCGCCGCTGAGGAAGCCAAGCGCCTGGCCGAAGAAGCTGCCGCCGCAGCCGAAGCGGAAGCCAAAGCCGCCGAAGAGGCCGCCGCCGCCGAACAGGCCGCTGCCGAGGAGGCCGCGCTGAAAGAGGCCGAGGCCGACATCGCCTCCGACGCAACTGGTGACGCGGACGCGGCCCGCGAGAAGAAGGAAGGCGAGGAATGAAACTCGACGTGATCAAACTGGACGCGGGCGCGGCCGGCGAGGTCGAGCTCGACGACGCGATCTTTGGGCTGGAGCCGCGCGCGGACATCCTGCACCGGGTGGTCCGCTGGCAGCGCAACAAGGCGCAGGCCGGCACGCACAAGGTCAAGACGCGGTCCGAGACGAGCTACTCGACCAAGAAGATCTATCGCCAGAAGGGCACCGGCGGCGCGCGCCACGGCTCCCGCAACGCGCCGATCTTCCGCAAGGGCGGCATCTACAAGGGCCCGACTCCGCGCAGCCACGGCCATGAGCTGACCAAGAAGTTCCGCAAGCTCGGCCTGCGCCACGCGTTGTCGGCCAAGGCCCAGACAGGGCATCTGGTCGTGCTGGACGAGGCCGCCTTGTCTGAACCCAAGACGAAGGCTCTGGCCAGTGCCGTCAAGGCGCTCGGCTGGAAGCGGGCGCTGGTGATCGATGGCGCCGAGGTGAACGAAAACTTTGCGCGCGCTGCGGCCAACATCCAGGGTCTGGACGTTCTGCCGAGCCAGGGCGCCAACGTCTATGATATCCTCAAGCGTGACACGCTGGTGATCACCAAGGCGGGTGTCGAAGCGCTGGAGGCGCGCCTGAAATGAGCCCGAAACCGGAACATTACGACGTGATCCGCAAGCCGATCATCACCGAGAAGGCGACCCTGACCTCCGAGGCCAACGGTGTCGTGTTCGAAGTGGCGATCGAGGCCAACAAGCCGCAGATCAAGGAAGCGGTCGAGGCGCTCTTCGGCGTTAAGGTGAAGGCGGTCAACACCACCATCACTAAGGGCAAGGCCAAGCGGTTCCGCGGCCAGCTCGGACGCCGCAAGGACGTCAAGAAAGCTTACGTCACGCTCGAAGAGGGCAATACGATCGACGTCAGCACCGGCCTTTGATCGGACGGTGGCTCAAGTCTCTGACGGCTCCGGCGGCGCAAGCTTCCGGAGCCGTTTGCGTTGAGGAGGGTGCCATCGCTACCGCGCCGCTGCGAGACCGGATGCAGGAACTCGACCGCGATCCATTTTTGCATGTCGCGGACTGGCAGTTCAATCTGATCTCGGTCTTCGACGAGCTGCGCTATGACAGGTCCGATGGGGATTACCTGTCACCGGCCATGCGGAATCACGCCGTTCAGAAACTGCAGGGGCTGGGCTTTCGCCAGATCTCAGGCACCGTGATCGAGAACCGCGCCGAGGATGTCCGCATCCTGATCCCGAAATTCCACGCGCTCGGCGCCTCGCCCTTTGATGCCACGCGCTATACCGCGAAACGCCCGCAGGACTTCTACCTTCTGACGCCGACCCAGACGGCCTGCCACTTCATCGATCGGTTCGACACTGAAGAGGCCGTGGAGCGGATAAAGATGCTCATCGCCCGGCAGCCGATCAATGTCCTGAAGATCGACGACTACCTGGAAGACAAACCCACCCATAGCGCTATTAAAGATGCCATCGGCCATCTGAAATACGTGCAGCGGATGGCGGTTGAGTCCGAGCCGCTAATGGGGCGTCGGGGTTTGGGATGAGCGAAATGGCTCTTCGCAACCAGCCGGCATAGTGTGCGTCCGGCGGCGGCTCCGGTCTCGTCGGCTCCTGCACCAGGCACGTCGCGGGCAAAGATGAGTCCCGAGATCGCCCGTGATCCTGTTCAGGAGCGCGCTGCGTCCAGGACGCCATTCACCTTTTGAAGACGGAACACCACGGCGATCACCAAGGTCATTCCGACATGGGCGATGAGTGACGATTGCGTGTAGGATCCAAAGCCCATCATGAACGCGCGGCCCATCAGCGGTGCCAGAATGCCCTGAGCGATGAACCACAGCGCGAGGCCGGTGATTGCGCCGGAAACCAGCCACCCGGTCCGAGTGATCCGGTGTACCAGCCAAACCACGAGCGGAAACACCAGCGCGCCGAGTGCGAAGTGCAATGCGAAACCGGCCGAATAGGGAAGTGCGGGGCCCAGATACTTCTGTATCAGACCGACGACCAGATTGGCGGGTTCCAAACGCACACCGAAAAGAACCGGCGATATCAGCCAAGCGTAGAGCTCGAAGGCCAGCTCGCCAGCCAGTCCGGCCAGCACAAGGGGGCGTAGGGGGAGGGGGATCGGCATAAGTGGGGGCCTCGTAAATCGGAAGTTGACGTTGCGGGGCTTTCTATGTCGCGGATCCGCGGGATTGTCCGACGGTCTCACGGAGTGTTGTGCGGACAAACGCGCCTCCTGCGCTCACAATTCCGCCAACCCGAGCGGCCCAGGCACGACACACGCCTGGCCCTGGCGAAGGTGCATGTCTCCGAGACTGGACAGCCCAACCGCCACCTGTTATCGCGCGCACCTGAGCTGCCCCGGATTCGTCCGGGGCGGTTCAGTTTAGGGGTCCGCGCTCAGCGGATCGCGGAAAACAGTTTCTCGGGGGCAGCCCCGGGCACAAGCAAACGGAAGACAGAAAGCATGGCACTCAAGTCGTACAAGCCGACGACGCCTGGCCAGCGCGGGCTGGTTCTGATCGACCGTTCGGAGCTCTGGAAAGGGCGCCCTGTCAAATCCCTCACCGAGGGTCTGACCAAGAAGGGCGGCCGGAACAACACCGGACGGATCACGATGCGTCGCCGCGGCGGCGGAGCGAAGCGGCTCTATCGCATCGTCGATTTCAAGCGCACCAAGCGTGACGTACAAGGCACCGTGACGCGGATCGAATACGATCCGAACCGCACGGCCTTTATCGCGCTCATCGTCTACACCGATGGCGAGCAGGCCTACATCCTGGCGCCCCAGCGTCTGGCGGTCGGTGACAAGGTGGTCTCTGCCGATAAGGCCGACATCAAGCCCGGCAATGCGATGCCGTTTTCGGGCATGCCCATCGGGACGATCGTCCACAATATCGAGCTCAAGCCCGGCAAGGGCGGCCAGATCGCGCGCGCGGCGGGCACCTATGCCCAGTTCGTCGGACGCGACGGCGGCTACGCCCAGATCCGGCTGAGTTCGGGCGAACTGCGTCTGGTCCGGCAGGAATGCATGGCCACGGTCGGCGCGGTGTCGAACCCCGATAATTCCAACCAGAATTTCGGCAAGGCAGGCCGCAACCGCCACAAGGGCAAGCGGCCCAGCGTGCGCGGCGTCGTGATGAACCCGATCGATCACCCCCATGGCGGCGGCGAAGGCCGTACCTCGGGTGGCCGTCACCCGGTTACCCCCTGGGGCAAGCCGACAAAGGGTGCACGCACCCGCGACAAGAACAAGGCATCGCAGAAGCTGATCATCCGCTCGCGCCACGCCAAAAAGAAGGGCCGCTGAGCCATGTCACGTTCCGTCTGGAAGGGCCCTTTTGTGGACGCATTCGTCCTCAAGAAGGCCGAGAAAGTTCGCGAGAGCGGCAAGAACGAGGTCATCAAGATCTGGTCGCGCCGCTCCACCATCCTGCCGCAGTTCGTGGGCCTCACCTTCGCGGTCTACAACGGTCAGAAGCATATCCCGGTCAATGTGACCGAGGACATGATCGGCCAGAAATTCGGCGAGTACTCCCCGACGCGCACCTATTACGGTCACGCCGCGGACAAGAAAGCGAAGCGGAAGTAGGCCATGTCCAAGGATAAGAATCCCCGTCGCGTGGCTGAAAACGAAGCTCTGGCCAAGGCCAAGATGCTCCGCACCAGCCCGCAGAAACTGAACCTCGTCGCCGCGATGATCCGCGGCAAGAAGGTCGAAAAGGCGCTCAGCGACCTGACCTTTTCGAAAAAGCGGATCGCGATCGACGTCAAAAAATGCCTGCAGTCGGCCATCGCCAATGCCGAGAACAACCACAATCTGGATGTGGATGAACTCGTCGTCGCCGAAGCCTATGTCGGCAAGAATCTAACGCTGAAGCGCGGTCGCCCGCGGGCACGGGGCCGGTTCGGCAAGATACACAAGCCGTTCGCGGAACTCACCATCAAGGTGCGGCAGATCGAGGAGCAAGCCTGATGGGTCAGAAAGTCAATCCGATCGGCATGCGCCTGCAGGTCAACCGCACCTGGGACAGCCGCTGGTACGCCGACACCAAGGACTACGGGGACCTCCTGCTGGAGGACATCAAGATCCGCGAGTTCATCTTCAAGGAATGCAAGCAGGCCGGCATCAGTCGCGTGATCATCGAGCGCCCGCACAAGAAGTGCCGGGTGACGGTGCACACCGCGCGTCCGGGCGTGATCATCGGCAAGAAAGGCGCGGACATCGAAACTCTGCGCAAGAAGCTCGCCGCCATGACCGACAGCGAGCTGCATCTCAATATCGTCGAGGTCCGCAAGCCGGAACTGGACGCTCAGCTTGTCGGCGAAAGCATCGCCCAGCAGCTTGAGCGCCGGGTCAGCTTCCGCCGCGCGATGAAGCGCGCGGTGCAGAACGCCATGCGCATGGGTGCGCTCGGCATCCGGGTCAATGTCGCGGGCCGTCTCGGCGGCGCCGAAATCGCCCGGACCGAATGGTACCGCGAGGGCCGCGTGCCCCTGCACACCCTGCGTGCCGATATCGATTTCGCCCAAATCGACGCGGTGACGCCCTATGGGATCATCGGGATCAAGGTCTGGATCTTCAAAGGCGAGATCATGGAACACGATCCCTCCGCACGCGACCGTAAGGCGCAAGAGCTGCAAGACGGACCCGCCCCGCGCGGTTCCGGCGGCGGCCGTCGTCGGGATTAAGGAGCCAACGAGATGCTGCAACCAAAGCGCACGAAATTCCGCAAACAGTTCAAGGGCCGTATCAGCGGCGATGCCAAGGGCGGCTCCACGCTGGCCTTCGGCTCCTATGGTCTGAAGGCGATCCAGCCCGAGCGGGTCACCGCCCGCCAGATCGAAGCTGCCCGTCGGGCCATGACGCGCCACATGAAGCGTCAGGGCCGGGTCTGGATCCGGATTTTCCCCGACGTCCCGGTGACGTCCAAGCCCACCGAAGTGCGGATGGGTAAGGGCAAGGGGTCGGTCGATTACTGGGCCTGCAAGGTCAAGCCCGGCCGGGTGATGTTCGAGCTCGACGGCGTCAGCGACGCCGTGGCCCGCGAGGCGCTCCGCCTTGCTGCCATGAAGCTGCCGATCAAGAGCCGTGTGGTCGCCCGCGAAGACTGGTGACCGGAGGCCACGCGGCCACGGATGAAAAGCCCCGCCAAGCGATTGGCGGGGCTTTTTTCTTTGTGCCGGCTACTCGGTTGCGACCTGCCGGTTTCCCGCGGTGCGCCGCACAGTCCCTACGGCGGACGACGCTCAGCCTTCGATGTAAAGGACGATCGTCTCGGGCCGCACGCCGTCATGCGTCATGGCGTCAGCTCCGGCCTGGCTCTTCAGGATCGCGTCGAACGCGTCCATGTCGTTCACTTCCATGGACAAGGCGATACGCTTGGCATCGCCCGGCAGAACATAGGTCTGAATATTCGTGGCGACTCCGGCGAATATCTCTTCGCGTTTCGGCGACGCGAGCCAGTGCGCTACGTCGTCAACTTCGTGGGTGGCAACCAGTTTCGGCATTCTCTGTCTCCTGTTCTCCACGTCACGATACCACAGTTCCATCGGACTTCAGCACTTCCACCCGATCAGTTGGACTGCGTATTCCGACCGGTTCCGCCGAAGGTACGGGCGTTCAGGTTTGCGGAGATCCACAGTGTCGTCCGGGTGCGCGAAATGAGGGACCCTGCCGCGCATCAACGCGTCGGATGCATCCTGACCCAGCTCGGGGCCGTGGTCGTCGGTGGCGATGCCGGTGCTCCTGCGTAAACGATGCCACTATTGTTGACGCAACTGCGCCCTCAACTGCCGCAACCCGTCCTTGAGCGATTGCCCGGCGCTGCGCTGCTCCTCGAAGGCCATACCACGCCACGTTCCTCCCAGCCGGTACCATCGCGACGCTCTTCGTGCCCAACGCTCCGGTTCGTCGAACGCAAGCAGCGGCGAGGTGGTGATATGGCCGGTGCCGAGCGCGGGATGATCCTCGACGTCGCCCTGCAGATGCAGAAAACGCCCCTCAAAGCTGACCCACCAGTCGTTCAGCAGCGGAGCGTCGCGCAGGTTGTCCGGTTCCGGCGGGTGGCTTGCGATCTCGACACTGGCCAGGAACTCGTTGCGCGTCATCACTCCCAGCCGTAGTTGAAACTCACGCTGATCCGGTCGGCCTCGGCAAAGTTCATCGGAACTTCGTGACGGAGCCAGCTTTCCCAAAGCAAAACGTCGCCGACTTTCGGCTGCTCATAGATGAAGGGCCTCAGGTCCCGTGGCGCATCGGCCCGCCGCGTCGGCGCGGCCATCATCATCGCGAGCCTCGGATCCTCGAACTTGATCGCGCTCGTGCCCTCGGGCATCGCGACATAGGTCGTGCCGCTGATGACCGAATGGGGGTGGATATGGGCGGTGTGGATGCCGCCTTCGGGCAGGATGTTGATCCAGAGCGCGTTGAGTTTCAGCACCCGCCCATCGAGATCAAAGGCAAGATCCTCCGCAAACCCCGCGACATGGGCGTCGAGCGCTTTCTGCAAGTCGCCGAAGATCGGAAAGCGCCAGGGCAGATCGTCGAGCGAGGCATAGCTGGTATAGCCTGGATAGTCGTTCTCTTCGCACCAGCGCTGCCCGGCCTCGTCATCCTCGGCGATAGCAAGGCAGGAGGCTTCGAGTTCGGACGGGTCGATCGGATCGCCCCGCTCGGATAGGGAGGCATGGTAGAGGCGGGTGGCAAAGAGAGAACTGATGTTGGCCATGGCGGATGGATACTTTGGGTTCGTTAGCTTTGCGAGAGGCATCTGCCTCACCCCCCTTTGATGCACCTGGCTCCACCGTCCGGTCTCTGCATCGGGGGCGCGGAGATGAAAGCAGCGGCGTCAGCCTTGGTTTCGCTTGAACCTGAGCGCGGCGCGCCGCTTCACTTCGTGGAACAGCCCCCGAATGATATCGGCGGCCATGATCACGAAAATCAGGAATGTGGACCCGACAAAGGCCATGGTCAGGTTCAGACCGAGCGCGCTGGCCAGAGTGTCATGAGACACTTTGGGTGAGACGCTCTGAAACAGGCAGCCGAAGGTCGCGTAGCCCAGGATGGTCGGCCGCAGGTAGATCGTCCCGGTCAAGCGGCGTAGCGAACCGCGCGGCAGGCAATAGAGGAGCGCCAAAACGACCTGGACCAGGGCATATATGGCCGGGTGACCCGCGGCAGGATCTTTAAACATGAAGAAATGCCAAGGCAGGGCAAAGGCGCAGCCAAGCCCGAAAAAGGCAACCAGGAGCGTAGTGACTGCCTTGGGCCCGTCCATCTGCTGCGCCAGTCGCGCCACCGATGCAATCCCGTGGATCCAGCCGCCGATACCGATGAAGGCCATGGCGATGCCCAAGGCCCCGGCGCCTTCGTAGACATTGTTCATGCGCGAGGCGAGGTTCAGGATCCCCATGATCGAGAAGGTCGCGAGCACCCAGCGTGTGTCCGGTCTGGAAAACAGAGAATTCAGCATGGCGACCCATATTTCCGGCTGCGGCGGGTTTGTGGTGACCGATCAGAATCGGACTTGCAACTTTTGCTGTAGCGACACGAGCGGAACCACTGGGCACGGGACGGTTTGAGAGGGGGTGGTCCTAGTGCCGTCAATGCGCAGGATGACGATGATCCTGAGCGTGTCGCGCTGAAGGGTCTGTGGCCAAGGCGCGTGCCTGGTCTGGTGGGCGCCTACAGGTTAGGTCTTCCAGAAGCTGTCACTTTCCTCCGGCAGCGCCTCGACCATCCAGATGCGGGCGATCCGGCCTTGGGCGACCGTCATCAGATAGGCCGCATGGTTGTGCAGTACCCGGCCTTTGCGCCTGGCCCTGATCTCAACCATTACCAGAACCTGATCCAACCCGACGCGCGCGACCTGGGTCACCTTGGCGCTGGGACGGATCGTCGGGATATCCAGTGCCTCGATATTGGCCATATAGGCCGCCCGCCCATGCAACTCGATGGTACTGGCATCTTTCTGGGTGACCTCGGCCACGAGGTTTTCGGAAAGGCAACCCGCGACACCGTCCAGATCGGCGGCGTCAAACGCGTCTATGAAACTCTGAACGACGGTGTCGGGTCGAGTGTCGGTCATGCTACCTCCTCTGGCGTTCAGGCGCACGCCAATTCGGGAAACGCACGCGTCCGTCAGGGAATGGCGGATCGCCTCGCAAAAGGCTTGCTATCACGGGTTTGCCCCTGTATGCGAGCCGCTCATCCAAGATCTCCACTGGAATCAGGGTGACCCGGCATCAACCGGTCGGGGCCTCCCAGTGACGTTGTACGAAGGAAACCGGCGATGAACGCCCACGAACTGCGTGACAAGACGCCTGACGAGCTGCGTGATCAGCTTGCCAGCCTCAAGAAAGAGGCTTTCAACCTGCGCTTTCAGCAGGCCACAAGCCAGATGGAAAACACTGCACGTATGCGCGCCGTTCGCCGCGACGTGGCTCGGGTGAAGACCATCCTGAACGAAAAAGCGGCCGGAGCCGCGTCGGACGCCTCGTCCGCAGACACCGCATCGGAGGCCTGAGCCCATGCCCAAACGCATCCTGCAAGGCACCGTGACGTCCGCCAAGAACGACCAGACCGTGACCGTGTCGGTCGAGCGCCGCTTCAAGCACCCGGTGCTTCAAAAGACGATCCGGAAGTCCAAGAAATATCGCGCCCATGACGAAGCCAACAGCTTCAAAGAGGGCGATATGGTTCGCATCATCGAATGCGCACCGAAATCCAAGACGAAACGCTGGGAAGTGCTGACCGCGTAAGCGTTCACCACCCCCGGTTTGAACGAAACCCTGGGCTCCACGTCTCGAAAGAGCGGGTCCACAGGTCGGGAGAAACCAAATGATCCAGATGCAGACCAATCTGGATGTCGCTGACAACTCCGGTGCTCGCCGGGTTCAGTGCATCAAGGTCCTCGGCGGTTCAAAGCGGAAATACGCGTCCGTTGGCGACATCATCGTGGTGTCTGTCAAGGAAGCGATCCCGCGCGGCCGCGTGAAGAAAGGCGATGTCCGCAAGGCCGTCGTCGTCCGGACCGCCAAGGAAGTGCGCCGCGAAGATGGCACAGCCATCCGCTTCGACCGCAACGCCGCCGTCATCCTCAACAACAACAACGAGCCGATCGGCACCCGGATCTTCGGACCGGTGGTTCGCGAGCTGCGCGGCAAGAACTTCATGAAGATCATCAGCCTCGCGCCGGAGGTGCTGTAATGGCCGCGAAACTGAAAAAAGGCGACAAGGTCACCGTGCTCGCCGGCAAGGACAAGGGCAAGCAGGGCGAGATCACCCGCGTGATGCCCAAGGACGGCAAGGCGCTGGTGGACGGGATCAACATCTCGATCCGCCACACCAAGCAGAGCCAGGCCACCCAAGGCGGCCGCGTGCCCACCGCGATGCCCATTGACCTGAGCAACCTCGCGCTGCTCGACAGCAACGGCAAGGCAACCCGCGTCGGCTTCCGCGAGGAAGACGGCAAGAAAGTGCGTTTCGCCAAGACCACCGGGGAGACCGTCTGATGCTGGACACCGCCACCTATACCCCTCGGCTCAAGGCGCTCTACCGCGAGACCATTCGCCCGGCGCTGATGGAAGAGTTCGGTTACAAGAACGCCATGATGATCCCGCGGCTCGACAAGATCGTGCTCAACATGGGCGTCGGCGAGGCCGTCAACGACACCAAGAAGGTGAAGTCGGCGCAGGAAGACCTCACCGCCATCGCCGGCCAGAAAGCCGTGATCACCAAGGCAAAGAAGTCGATCGCCGGCTTCCGCGTCCGCGAAGACATGCCGCTGGGTACCAAGGTGACCCTGCGCGGCGACCGGATGTACGAATTCCTTGACCGTCTGATCACCATCGCCATGCCCCGCGTCCGCGACTTCCGCGGTGTGTCGGGCAAGTCCTTCGACGGGCGCGGCAACTATGCCATGGGTCTGAAAGAGCACATCGTGTTCCCCGAGATCGATTTCGACAAGGTCGATGGCGAGCGCGGCATGGACATCATCATCTGCACCGACGCGTCTACGGACGCCGAAGCAAAAGCGCTGTTGAAGCATTTCAACATGCCGTTCAACAGCTGAGCCCGGAGAGATCACATGGCTAAGAAAGCAATGATCGAACGCGAGGTGAAGCGCGCCAAGCTGGTGGAGCAGTATGCCGCCAAGCGCGCTGCGCTCAAGGAAATCGCGAATGACGAGAACCTGCCGATGGAAGACCGCTTCAAGGCGCGTCTGAAGCTGGCAAAACTGCCGCGCAACAGCTCGGCGACCCGCCTGCATAACCGTTGCCAGCTCACCGGCCGTCCGCATGCCTACTATCGCAAGCTGAAGATGAGCCGGATCGCCCTGCGCGAGCTGGGCTCCAAGGGCCAGATCCCTGGCCTCGTAAAGTCGAGCTGGTAAGGAGGAGACGACATGAACGATCCTCTCGGAGATATGCTGACCCGCATCCGCAATGCGCAGATGCGTGGCAAGTCCACCGTCGTGACGCCGGCGTCCAAGCTTCGGGCCTGGGTGCTCGATGTGCTGGCCGACGAAGGCTATATCCGCGGCTACGAACCCGCGACCGACGACCGCGGCCATCCCGCGATCGAGATCTCGCTCAAGTATTTCGACGGCACCCCGGTCATCCGCGAACTGAAGCGGGTCTCCACGCCGGGCCGTCGCGTGTACATGGGCGTCAAGGATATCCCGCAGGTCCGTCAGGGCCTGGGCGTGTCCATCGTCTCCACGTCCAAGGGCGTGATGTCGGATGCATCTGCACGCGACGCCAAGGTTGGCGGCGAAGTGCTCTGCACCGTGTTCTAAGGAGGAAGGAATGTCTCGAATCGGGAAAAGACCCGTCGATCTGCCCTCCGGTGTCACGGTCGACATCAAGGGCCAGACGATCGAGGTGAAGGGCCCCAAGGGGACCCGCAGCTTCACCGCCGGCGATGATGTCACGCTCGCCGTCGAGGACAGCACGATCACCGTAACTCCGCGCGGCAAGTCCAAGCGGGCGCGCCAGCAGTGGGGCATGAGCCGCACGATGGTTCAGAACCTCGTCACCGGCGTCACCGATGGCTTCAAGCGCGAGCTGGAGATCCAGGGCGTCGGTTACCGGGCGCAGATGCAGGGCAACACGCTCAAGCTGGCGCTCGGCTACAGCCATGACGTGAATTTCGAGGTTCCCGCGGGGATCACGGTGACCTGCCCCAAGCAGACCGAGATCGTCATCGAGGGCGATGATCAACAGCTCGTCGGCCAGGTCGCGGCCAACATCCGTGAGTGGCGCGCGCCGGAGCCCTACAAGGGCAAGGGCATCCGCTACAAGGACGAGTATATCTTCCGCAAGGAAGGCAAGAAGAAGTAAGGACCAGACAGATGGCAAACAGCAAACGGGACCTGTTCCTCAAGCGCCGCCTGCGCGTCCGGAACAAGCTCAAGCGCGAAGCGGGCAGCAAGCCGCGCCTCAGCGTGCATCGCAGCAACAAGAACATCAGCGTCCAGCTGATCGACGACGTGCAGGGCGTGACCCTGGCCGCGGCGTCCTCGCTGGAAAAGGATCTCGGCGTCGTCGGCAAGAACAATGTCGAGGCGGCTGCCAAGGTCGGTGCGGTGATCGCCGAACGGGCCAAGGCCAAAGGGGTCGAAGCGTGTTACTTCGACCGCGGTGGCTTTCTCTTTCACGGCAAGGTCAAGGCGCTCGCTGAGGCGGCCCGTGAAGGTGGACTGAAGTTCTGAGACCGCGCGGCGGGCCCGTCCCGCCGGCATGATGCAGCGTAGCGGGCATTCCGGTGCCCGCTCGATGATCCGGGAGCCGTCAGGCTGACTGGGATCGGAACCCAAAGCGCCAGAGGCGCAAAGACACTGGAGGCCCGATGGCCAGAGATACCAATCGCCGGGGTGGAGGTCGCGATCGCGACGAAAACCCGGAATTCGCCGACCGACTGGTTGCGATCAACCGCGTCTCCAAGACCGTGAAGGGCGGCAAGCGCTTCGGCTTTGCAGCACTCGTGGTCGTCGGCGATCAGAAGGGTCGCGTCGGTTTCGGCAAGGGCAAGGCCAAGGAGGTCCCCGAGGCCATCCGCAAGGCAACCGAGCAGGCGAAGCGCGGGCTCGTCCGCGTGCCGCTCCGCGAAGGCCGCACGCTGCACCACGACATCGAAGGTCGCCATGGTGCGGGCCGTGTCGTGATGCGCACCGCGCCCACAGGGACCGGGATCATCGCCGGTGGTCCGATGCGCGCCGTGTTCGAGATGCTGGGCGTTCAGGACGTGGTGGCCAAGTCCATCGGGTCGCAGAACCCCTACAACATGATCCGGGCCACGCTGAACGGCCTGACCAAGGAATCGAGCCCCCGCATGGTCGCGCAGCGTCGTGGTAAGAAGGTGGCCGACATCCTGCCCAAGCGGGACGACGCTCCTGCTGCTGAGCCCGCCCCTGAATCGGCCTCCGCGGCCGGTGAAGCGGCTTCGGCCTGAGGAGATCTGACCCATGGCTAAAACCATCGTCGTCAAGCAGATCGGAAGCCCGATCCGCCGCCCTGCCAAACAGCGTCAGACGTTGATCGGACTTGGGCTGAACAAGATGCACAAGACCCGCGAGCTTGAGGACACCGCCGCCGTGCGCGGCATGGTGGCCAAGATCCCGCATCTTGTCGAGATCGTCGAAGAGCGCGGCTGACCGACCGCCTTCTTTGCTGAATCCAGAGCGCTCCGTTTTTGACGGGGCGCTTTTTTTTATGTGCTGACCTGATCCGCGCGAGTGTCCAGCGCCTCTCCGCGTTCGGTTAGCCCGTCGCCTTTTCGCACTCTGTGGACCTGAATGCGGGCCGTGTCACTGCCTTGGACTCCTGTCCATTGGAATAGCTATTGGCTCGTGGTTTTGCCCGAAGAGTCGCGCCAGGCGCGTTCTGCAGCGCATCCCGGCGGACAAATGCAGCAATGCACTGTCCGGTTGGTTCAGGCGCCTTGGTACGCGAACAGGCCCCCCGCGCTTGAGCCCAGAGTGCTCAGGTTGGTTGCGTACCGAGCCGACTGAATTTATCGTGGTCAGGCCGTTGATCCGCATGCCTCTTTCGGCAACTTGCTTTCCGGAGCCTGATGCCGACTTGCCGGACACCCTGCGCGGCGTGAGCATCGCCATGGACGGGACAGCGGCTCGCAGGTCTCCGGACGGGGGGTCATCTCCACCACCACCGACGACCAAACACAGCCCCAAGGCGGTTTTCTTCCGGAGACCAGACCTGCATGCGCGACACAACAAACATACACCCCGATCAGGAGCCCCGAAGAGCAGCCTGCAAAACGCCCGAAGCCGTCATAGCATCGCGAAACACATAGAGGGTCTGCGGCAACTGGACCGACTAGACCGTAAAGCCCGGACTCTTGGAGGGTCTGGTCGGGCGGGATGAGACACGAGTCGACACACTGTCACCCATGCCCGGAGGGACTACGTCGAGCCGGGTTCAGCCGGAAAATACAGCAGCAAACCGTGATCGTAGCTGGTTCTTTTGAACTTTGCCCATCGTGTTGCGTGGCAAAGCGTCCATGGTCTCGACCCGGCGCGGCCTTTTGAAACTTGCCAAGTCACGCTTCACCGCCGCCTCGACGGCGGCGACGTCCAACTTGGCGCCAGGTTCCGGCACCAGAACGGCCACCACGCTTTCGCCGAAATCAGGGTGCGGCGCGCCGATCACAGCGCTTTCCAGCACGCCATCCTGCGCGTCGAGGAATAGCTCGATTTCTTTCGGGTAGATGTTGTAGCCGCCCGAAATGATCAGGTCTTTGCCGCGGCCCACGATATGCACGTACCCGTCCGCATCGATCAGGGACAAATCACCGGTGATGAAGAACCCGTCGTCGCGCAGCTCTTCGCGGGTCTTTTCCGGCATCTGCCAATAGCCTTTGAACACGTTGGGTCCGCGGACTTCCAGAACGCCGATTTCACCGTGCGGCAGTTCCGCACCCGTCTTGGGGTCGCAGACCTTCACCTCCACGCCGGGCAGGGCGAACCCGACCGTCCCGGCACGGCGTTCGCCATCATAGGGGTTCGAGGTGTTCATGCTGGTCTCGGTCATGCCGTAGCGTTCCAGAATGCGGTGCCCGGTGCGGGCCGCGAACCGCTCGTGCGTCTCCGAAAGGAGCGGAGCGGAGCCGGAGATAAAGAGCCGCATATGAGCGGTCAACGCCGCGTCGAACCGCTTATCGTCCAGAAGGCGGGTATAGAAGGTTGGAACGCCCATCATGCTGGTCGCATCCGGCAGGCGCGCAATGACAGCGTCTTGATCGAATTTCGGCAGAAAGATCATCGACCCTCCCGCCAACAACGTCACATTGGTTGCCACGAACAGTCCGTGGCTATGGAAAATCGGCAAGGCGTGCAGCAGCACATCGTTGGCTGTGAAGCGCCAAGTATCGACCAGAGCTTCGGCGTTAGAGAGCAGGTTGCGGTGGGTCAGCATCGCGCCCTTGGACCGCCCCGTGGTGCCAGATGTGTAGAGCAGCGCGGCCAGGTCCTCGGCATCCCGCGCCACCGTCTGAAACTCGGTCGCCTGGGCCTCGGCCAGATCCGCCAGTGTTCCCGTCCCGTCGCCGGCCAGAGTGTGCAATATGCATCCGTGCTTTGCCGCAATCGAACTCATCTCGGCAGCTTCACCGGGGTCGCACACAAAGAGTGCGGCACCGCTGTCGCCGACGAAGTAGTCGAGTTCCTTCGGCGTGTAGGCGGTGTTGAGCGGCAGGAATACGGCCCCGGCCTGCACGCACCCGGCATAGAGCGCCAATGCCTGGGCGGACTTTTCGATATGGACCGCCACCCTGTCCCCCGGGCGCACACCAAGTGCAGTCAGTGCGTGGGCATATTGCGCAGCCTCGGCCAGAAACGCCGCATGGGACGTCGTCTCACCGGAGGGGAGGTGCAGAAAGGCGGTGTCGCGGCCGGCATGGGGGGCAAACAACGCGTCGAAGAGCGGATTGGCCATCTGTGTCTCTCGTTTCGGTCTTGGATGGGGGCGAGAATACGAACCTCAACCGGCCGCATCAGGCTCCTGTTCCAGCATCTTCATGTAGCGGGCGAAACCCGACGTGATGTGCAGATGGGCCGCGGCCCGGGCGCCATCCACGTCGCCACCGATCACGGCCGCGCTGATCGCCTCATGCTCTGCCAGCGAGCGTTCCATGTTGGTTGGAACGGACAGGCCACGGCGCCGGAAAAGGTGCATTTCCTTGACCAGATTGTCGTAGATCGTCTTGGCCTTGGGATTGTCGGCGGCACCGAGCAGCATGTCATGAAACTCGATATTGAGCTTGTAGTAGCGGGCGGTGTCTTCCTTGGCCGTTGCGGTCCGCATCTGGTCCAGATTGCGCTCGAGCGTCTTGGGAACGTCGCGTGCGACGCCTTCGGCGACACGGCGCGCCGCGGAACTGCAGGCCATCGCGAACACAGCGCCGCGCAGGTCGTAAAGGTTGCGAACTTCCGCCAGGGTCGTCTCGTGTACGTAGGCGCCGCGATTGGCGATCAGATCGATCAAGCCGCTGTCGGCCAGAGACCGGATCGCTTCGCGCACGGTGCCGCGGCTGACCCCCATGACCTCGGACAGGGCGAGCTCGTTCATCTTCTCGCCGGCCTTGAGATCACCGTCGACGATCATCCGTTCCAGTTCGCCGCGCACTTCGCCAGCAAGCGTCGCCCGGCGGGGGCCTATGGATCTGACACTCATGTTCATGGCCTTTCTTGGTCCGGAACCGGATATTTTGTCAACATTTAACATTTATATTGTCATATGCTGGCGTTTATCCTAGATCGTATAGCAGCAGACCGTCCACGAGGGGAGCCAGCATGGCACAGCCTGCCGATCAGAATTCCGATGCTTCGCCAGACATTGAAAACGCGCCCGAAATGTCCATGGGCAGCACGGCTCTGAACGGATTGCGCGTGCTGGACCTGACGCGGGTCCGGTCTGGTCCCACCTGTGTCCGGCAACTCGCCGATTGGGGTGCGGATGTCATCAAGATCGAGGCACCGGTGGACACCGCGCAGTTCGGCGGTCCGCGTTCGGGCCCGGACTTTCAGAACCTGCACCGCAACAAGCGCAGCCTGACGCTGGACCTGAAATCCGAAGCCGGGTTGGCAGCCTTCCGCAAGCTGGCCGACAGCGCCGACATTGTTGTCGAAAACTTCCGACCGGGCGTGAAAAAGCGCCTCGGGATCGACTATGACACGCTGTCACAGACCAATCCGCGCCTGATCTATGCGTCGATTTCCGGCTTCGGACAGGACGGCCCGATGGCGGATCGCCCTGGGTTCGACCAGATCGCCCAGGGCATGGGCGGGCTGATGTCGATAACCGGTGCGCCGGGCGCCGGTCCCATGCGCGTGGGTATCCCCGTCGCCGATCTCTGCGCGGGCATGTTCGCCGCTCAAGGCATCCTGATCGCGCTCTACGAACGCTGCAACTCCGGCAAGGGGCAGTGGGTTCAGACGTCGTTGCTGCAGGCGCAGGTCTTCATGCTCGATTTTCAGGCTGCGCGATACCTCATGGATGGCGATGTGCCGAAACAGGCCGGCAACAATCATCCGACCTCGATCCCCACAGGCGTGTTCAAGACCCGTGACGGGCACATGAATATCGCGGTCACCGGCGCCAATATCTGGACCCGGTTCGCCGATGTGATGGACCGCCCCGACTGGCTGGAGGATGCGCGCTACGCGACGGCCCCCGCGCGGTCCGAACACCGTGACGCGCTCGGCGCGGAGATCGAAGCCATCACCAAAACCCGCACGACGGCGGAATGGATCGAACTATTCACCGATGCGGGCGTGCCGGCGGGCGAAATCAACGATATCGGCCAGGTCTTTGACAACGAGCAGGTCCGGCATCTTGGCCTTGCCCAGCCTGTAACCAGCCAGGAGCGCGGCGAGATAGAACTGGTCGGCCAGCCGATCCTGATGAGCCGCACGCCCAGCCGCATCGCAACCCCGCCCCCGCTGCCCGGACAGCACAGCGCCGACATTCTGGCCGAGATCGGAATGAGCGAGACCGAGATCGCCGAGATGAAAGCAAAGGGCGCCACCTGAATTCCGAAAATCGAGGACACCGTCATGACCGATAAGATCCTGACCGAGCAAACCGGGGAGATTGCCCGGGTGATCTTCAACCAGCCCGAAAAGCGCAATGCCGTATCGCTGGAGATGTGGGAAGCAGTCGAAGCCGCTGTCACGCGCTTTGCCGCCGATGACAGCGTTCGGATCCTGATCTTGTCCGGCGCGGGCGGCAAGGCCTTCGTCTCGGGCGCGGATGTCTCGAAGTTCGAGACCGAGCGCGCCAGCGCAGATGCTGTGGCCCACTACAACGCGGCGGTCAAACGGGTCTACGACCTGATCGAAGCCTTCCCGAAACCCACGATCGCGCAGATCGACGGATTCTGCATCGGTGGCGGGGTCGCCCTGTCTCTGAGCTGCGATCTCCGGATTTGCGGCGCGGGCTCGCAATTTGCCGTACCCGCGGCCAAGCTGGGGCTGGGCTACGGGTTCGAAGGTATCAACCGGCTGGTCAAAGTGGTCGGCCCGGCCTTTGCCAAGGAGATCTTCTTCACCGCCCGCCGCTTTGATGCCGAGGAGGCCCGCATCATGGGGTTGGTCAACCGCGTGGTGCCCGATGACAAGGTCGGGGATGTCGCCTTTGAGACCGCGGAAATGATCGCGGCCAATGCGCCGATGACCGTGGGGTCGGTGAAGTTCATCGTCGGTCAAACCGTCCTGGATGAAAGCGCGCGCGATCTCGACGAATGCGCCGCCCGCGTGAAGGCCTGTTTCGACAGCGCCGACTATATCGAGGGCCGCCGCGCGTTCCTGGAGAAACGCAAAGCCAACTTCGTGGGCGCCTGATGGCGGACGGTTCGCCCAGCCGAATTGATGAGGGCGCGGCCCGTGCTCATTTCGAAAACGCTCTCAAAGGTCACGCGCAGGCTTTCGAGACCTTCTTTTTTGCCCGCCATCTGGGCCTGCAGTTCGCCTACCTGCCCGATGATGCCCCGGACGCGGACAAGGCGCTTTGCCGCCTGACGTTCGAGGTCACGGATATGCTCAAGAACCCGCAAGGCTCGCTCCATGGCGGTGCCATGTGTTCGGCGATGGACATCTCCATGGGGCATCTGGTCAATAAGGTGGCGGGACCCGGAGCGACGATCGAGATGAAAGTGCAGTTCATGCGTCCCGTGATCGAAGGCACGGTCACCGTCGAGGGGCGGTTCACAAAGCGCGGGCGCAGTCTGTCCTTCATGGAAAGTCGCCTGATGGGCCCCGACGGCAAACTCGCCGCGCTGGCCACCGCGACCTGGAAAATGCCAACGTAACGATGCTTTAGGACCAGTCTGATGCTCACGACAAAACCCGACCTCATGGATGAGGTCCGTTCCCGTTTCGCCCATGTAGCGGATTGCCCGTTCGACGGACCGCGCGTGTTCTTTGAGAATGCTGGCGGCGCGCTGACCCTCAACTCGGTCGTGGAGACCACTGCCAAGTTCGCTGCGATCCCGGACAATCAGGGCCGTGACAACCCGGCCGCCCATGCGCTGGTGGCGATCATCGACAAGTCCAAGGCCGACATGCGCGTGCTCTTCAATGCGCCCGAGGGACAGTTTTTCGTCGGTGAGAGCGGCACGGAGCTTCTCTTCCGCCTGATCCGAACGGCTATCGTCGGCACGCCTGCGGGGAAGGTCTTCAGCAGCACAGTAGAGCACCCCGCCACCCGAAGTGCGGCGGCCAAATGGTCGGCGACGATGGGGAAGGAGCATGTCTATATCCACCATAACGACGCGACCGGTGCAGTCGATGCCGAGGCCTATGCCGCGCAAGTGACGCCCGACGCCCAGGTGGTGACGATCCTGCACACCTCGCCGGTGACGGGCATGGGAATGGATGTGGCCGCAATTTCGACGGCGATCCGCGCCATCGCACCGGACTGCTTCATCATCGTCGACGGCATCCAGCACGCGGCCCACGGGCGGCTCGATATCGCGAGTTATGGGATCGATGGTTACGTGGTCTCGCCCTACAAGGTGTTCTCGCGCCATGGCTATGGCGTGGCCTGGGTGTCCGACCGTCTCTCGTCCTTGCCGCACGAGCATTTGCTCGATGCGCCGGGAGATCCTTGGGAATTCGGCACGCGGGACACCGGCGCCTACGCGACGTTCTCGGATGTAGTGGACTATTTCGAGTGGCTGGGCAGCCAGTTCACCGACGCCACCGACCGCCGCGCGCGGATCGTGGCCGCCGGTGAAGCGATCCATGCCCATGAGGACGACCTGACCACCGCGATGATCCATGGCACCGGCAACCAGAAGGGGTTGGTGGACATGCCGTCGGTCACCATCATCGGCGGCGTGGACAACCCGCGTCGCGAGGGGCTCGTGTCGATCTCGGTCGACGGCATGGACGCCCCCGATGTGGTGACGAAGCTCCGCGAGCGGGGCATTCGGACCCACACGCGCAAGGCGGACCACTATTCGGGCAACATCCTCGATCCGCTCGGAATGCCAGCGGCCATTCGCGTCTCGATGTGCCATTACAACACCACGACCGAGGTTGCGCAGTTCCTGCAGGCCATGCGCGAGATCACCGAGGGCGCAGACTAGGCCGCGGCCAGCCGCTCCAGTTCATCGACCAGACCGGGCGCGAGGGACATCCCTTGCGCCCGTGCCGTTTCCAGGGCCGCAACAGCCCGGGCGCCCGGCAGGCGGATGGCCTGTGCCGGATCTATGGCTGCGCTGCTTTCCAGCATCATACGCGCGTCGCACAGTCGGTCGGTCAGTGTCTCCATCGGCAAGAGACGTTCGGCGTCAATGACGATAAACATGTGGCCGACATTGGCCGTCGCCCCGGGCGCGAGATTGGCATTGGGTATCTCTGTCAGCATCCCAGCCCCCGAAAGGCCTCCGGCCAGCAGATCGAGGCAGAGCGCCAGATTGGCCCCTTTGCCGCCGCCGACTGCTTGCATCAGACCCTCCATCGCCTTCTTAGCATCGGTGGTCGGTCGCCCCTCGGCGTCCGTGGCCCAGCTCTCCGGGATTGGCGCACCCGCAGCCGCCGCCTTGCGCACCCTGGAGCGCGCCACGACCGACAGGGCCATGTCGAGGATTACCGGCGCTCTGCCAGGATTGGGGATCGCGATGCCGAGCGGGGCGTTGCCGATGGTCGCTGTCTGGCCGCCGGAAGGGGCAATCATCGGCGCGCTGTTGGAGGTGAAGAGGGCGGCAAACCCTTCTTCCGCCGCAAGATACAGGTGCGGGGCGAGCGCGCCGAGATGGCTCGATCCATGGCAGAAGGCGGCGCCAATACCGACTTCGCGCGCAGCTTCCATCGCGGCCTGCGTCGCCCGGAATGCCACGGCTGCGCCGAGCCCGTTCTGTCCGTCGACCCTGCGCAAGGCCGGGGCGGGTGCGGTGATCCGAGGGTCTGCATCCGGGTTCACGCCCCCGGCGCGCACGCGCTCCACATAGGTGCTGACGCGCGCCAGACCGTGCGTGGGGATGCCCATCATCTCGGTCAGGGTCAGCATCCGGGCGGCATCTTCGGCCATGTCGAGCCGCACACCGGAACGGTAAAAGGCGCGGGTGGTCAGATCCCGCGCCTCCGCTTCGGCAAGCCGCATATGGGGCTAGCTCCCGGCCTTTTCGGCCTGTCCTGCGCTTTTCCCGACCTGGTTGAGCAAGGGCAGCAGGACCAGCAGCGCGATTGTGACGCCAATGATCCAAAGCGATGCGGGGCGTTCCACGAAGATCATGAAAGACCCCCGCGAGATGGTGAGCGTTTGCCTCAGCGCTTCCTCCGCCAGCGGCCCGAGCACAAGCGCCAGGACAAGCGCGGCGGGGGAAAACCCATAGAGCCGCATGAAGAAGCCGATGATACCCGCGGCAAACATCAGGTAAGTCTCGACGAAGGACGCGTTCACGCTGAACGTGCCGAGGGTGCAGATCACAACCACGGTCGGACCAAGGACCCGGTAGGGCACCTTGATCAGCTGGACGAAGAGCGGGATCGCGAAAATGCTGATCGCCAGCAGGGCCATGTTGCCCAGATACATCGATGCGATCAGGCCCCAGGCCAGTTCCGGGTTCTGCTCCATGAAGAGCGGGCCGGGGCGCAGGCCCCACAGCAGGAACGCGGCCAACAGCACAGCGGTGGAGGCCGAGCCGGGAATGCCGAGCGTCAGAAGCGGGATCATGGCGCCCGACGAGGCCGCGTTGTTCGCGGTCTCTGGCGCGACGAGACCGGCCATCTCGCCCTTGCCGAACTTCTCGGGGGTCTTGGAGATCGAGCGCTCCGTCGAATAGGCCATCAGCGACGCGATGGTCGCGCCCGCGCCGGGAATGACACCCACGACAAATCCCAAAACCGAATGCCGCGCCATGGTCCAGCGCGTCGAAATCCAGTCCTTCGCCGTGGGCCAGAAACGCTCCTCCTTGTCATACTGCACGATGCCGCCGGTGCCGGTTTTGTGCAGCCCCTTGTAGAAGGCGTAAAAAAGCTCGCCCAAACCGAAGAGACCGATGGCGATGGGAATGAAATAGATGCCCCCGATCAACTCCGCAGAACCGAAGGTGTAGCGCCCCTGTCCCGTTTCCAGATCCACGCCCACCGTTCCAAGCGCAAAGCCGATCATCGCGGAAATCAGGCCGAGCTTCCAATGCTGACCGATCATCACGATCAGTGTCAGCATCCCCATCAGAGCCAGCAGGAAGTACTCGGGCGGCCCGAAGCTCCGAGAAACCTGAGCAAAGAGCGGGGCAAGCACGGTGATCATTATGACGCCAACTGTGCCGCCGACGAAGGATGCCACGGCCTGCATGACGAGGGCGGGCCCGGCGCGGCCCTTCTTGGCCAGGGGGAAGCCATCGAATGTACTGGCCACCGTCGCGCTTTCGCCGGGTGTGTTGAGCAGGATCGATGTGATCGTGCCGCCGTACATCGCGCCATAGTAGATCGCGGCCAGCATCATGATGGCGCCGATTGGGTCCATCCCGAACGTCATCGGCAAGAGGATTGCCAATCCCGCCGACGGCCCGAAGCCGGGGATGACACCGACGATCATGCCCACCATCGCGCCGGCGAGGAGATACAGTATGTTGATCGGTGTGATGGCGACCGAGAGCCCCATCAGCAGATCACCAAAAATGTCCATCACTCAGTCTCCTGTCCGCCGGCGCGGAGCGCTCGGCGCGTATATCAGAACGGCATGTCGAAAAGGGCGGGCGGCATGTTCGCGTTGAGCAGCCGATCGAACAGCAGGTAGACAGCGCCCGGGATCGCAATGGACAGCACGGCGTTTTGCCTGTGATGCCCCCGGTTCAAGAGCGACAAGGTCAGGCCGAGATAGATCACCGTGGCGATCAGTCCTCCGAACAGCCGGAGTAGCACCGCGTAGGCCACGGCCAATGCCATCAGCATCAGAACATCGCCCCACGTGCTGCTCTCATCGTCGGGCGCGCGGCCCTCGCGCAGCGCATCGACGATGACCCAGATCGTCATCGCTATTGCTGCAACCCCTACGATTCGTGGGAAGAACCCGGGCCCCAGCCGCCCGGTGCGCGACAGGAACGACAGGTCAAGGAAGGCCACGGAGGTGTAGTAGACCGCACCTGCCAGTACCACGAAGAGGAATGCGATACGCATGTGGAAAGTTCCGTCTGGGGACAGACGGGCCGCACTCAAAAGAGCGCGGCCGATCCGGTTTCAAAGAAAGATCAGTCGATGGCGCCGACGGATCTCAGCACTTCCTCGAACCCGTTCTTCGTGGTCTCGAGAAAGACACGGAAATCGTCTCCGTAAATGACGGTCGGGGTGAGCGTGTTGCCCTCGATATAGTCCGCCCATTCGGGCGTCTCGACGACCTCCTGCATCGTCGCGATCCACCAGTCCTGCGCCGCTGCGGGGGCATCGGGGGCAAGGATCAGCCCGCGGGGCATGGACACGCCGATGTCGTGGCCCACGTCTCCCATCGTCGGCACGCCTTCCAAAGCGGCGGGTGTGTTCTGACCCGAGAAGACCAGCGGGCGCAGCTCTCCGGATTCGATCAGGCCGAGAATTTCGCCGGGGTTGCCGACCATCGCGTCGAGCGCGTCGGACAGCAGAGCAGTTGTCTGGTCGGCCATCGAGTTGAACGACACATAGTCAAACTCGAACCCGGCACTCTGCGCAAACAGGGTCGGCACGATGAAGTCGACATTCACAGTGCCGGTGCCGCCGATATTCATCGGGCTTGCCTTGGCGGCCTCGATGAACTCCTCAATGGTCTCGATCTCGGAGGACCCGTTTACAACCAGCACCAGGTCGTCGGTTGCCAGAAGCGCGACGGGTGTGAAGTCTTCGGGTTGCCACGGCGTGTCGGCCTGAAGCGGCGTGGTGACGAAGCTGCCCGAGGTGGTCGAAATCCCGTAGGGGTCTCCGGACTGCGCATAGAGATAACCCCAACCAACGGCGCCGGATCCGCCTGCGCGGTTCTCCGGCGCGATGTCACCGGGATAAAGGTCATACTTGGTCAGGATGTCGATGATAGTGCGGGCCATGATGTCATTGCCGCCACCGGGGCCGAACGCGATGGTCCAGTCTAGCGTTTCCTCTGCGGACGGGTAGTCTTGGGCGATGGCGGGCGCTGCGACGCCCAGCGGCAGCGCCAGGATTGCGGCCATGGCGCCGGCATGGGCCCAGGAGCGCTGGGCTTTCGAAGTGATGGTCATGGTGTCCTCCCTCTTTTTTGGTCGTCGAATCTGCGGCTCACCTTCTCCACAAGGGCTGCGCCGCAAAGCTAAACTCATAGGGGGTGTGTACTCCCCCCGGCCGTGATCTCAGAGTGTCTTCAACAGACGGGTTTTACCGTTGATGTGGTGCTGGGCGCCCTCATGGCGGGCGGCTTCGGTGTCCTTGTTCTCTATCGCGCTGACGATCCGGTCGTGTTCCGCGTTCGACAAGGTCAGTGACTCGATTCCGGTCAACACACGCAGACGCAGCAGGCGGACTTCCTTGCCCAGCGACGTATAAAGCGCCCTTGACCGTGTCGCGCCCGATGCCACGGCGATCTGGTCATGGAAGGCGAGGTTCAGCTCGAAGTAGCTATCCTGATCCCCGTCCCCGATTGCCTGATCCATCCGGGCGACAGAGCGGCGCAACTCCGATGCCGCCTCTGGTGTCGCGCGCTCGGCTGCCTCGGCACACAGATGCCCGGCGATCATCGCTCGCAGATCATAGAGTTCCAGCGCATCCTCCAGGGAGAGCTTGCGTACATACGCGCCTTGATTGGCCACCGTCGTGACCAGACCCTCCTGCTCCAGCGACCGTGACGCTTCGCGCACCGGGCCACGGCTGACACCAAGCTGTGCGGCGAGGTTGATTTCGTTCAACCGCTCCCCAGCCTGAATTTCGCCGTGCAGGATCATCCGCTCGATCTCGTCGCGCACTTCTCCGGCGAGCGAGCGCTGGCGCAGCTTCTGAAACGCTTCCCGCATGTTCCGTTGCATTTCCATGGGTCTCAAAACAGATTGATAATTACAAAATGTCAACATTATTCTGTTGATTGACAATAAAATTGGAGTGCCCGATGGTGGCTCGAACCGGCGCCAGAACCGCGCTCCGCGACATGGGAAACCACGTGGGCCGCCTGCCAATGCCTTGAAATTAAAATCGGAAAATGGGGGCCCAGGAAATGATGGATCTCACACTGACAGGGAAAACCGCCTTCGTCTCAGGCTCGGGCCAAAATATCGGGCGGGCGATCGCGGTTCACCTTGCGCAACTTGGATGCAATGTCGTCGTGAACGGCGCAACCGACGCGCGAGCCGCACAGGACACTGCAGCGCAGGTCGAGGCCGCCGGATCCCAGGCGCTCGTCGCGATGGGGGATGTCAGCCGCTCCGAAACGGTGGCGGAGATTGCCGAAGCCGCATTGCAGCGCTTCGGGACCGTCGACATTCTGGTCAACAACGCGGCGCGTCGTCCGCACAAACCGTTCCTCCAGATGACCGACGAGGACTGGCACGGCGTCGTGAATACGGCTCTGACGGCCGCCTTCTACACCAGCCGCGCCTTCTTGCCCGGCATGGTCGACCAGGGATGGGGCCGGATCATCAACTTCGCGGGCATGAAGGCCATAAAGGGCTATTTCGAGGGCGCCCCGATCTCGGCCGCGAAACACGGGGTCTGGGGGCTGACCAAGGCGCTTTCGACCGAGTTCGCGAGCAAGGGCATCACCGCCAACGTCATCTCGCCCGGCCAGATCCGCAAGGACGCCGCGACCGAGGATGACCCCGCGCGTGCAGCAAGAATTCCCGCCGGCTTCATGGGACGGTCGGAGGATATCGCGGCGATGGCGGGCTTTCTTGCCGGGCCGTCCGCAAGGTTCGTCACCGGTCAGATGATCGCCGTCAACGGTGGAGAAACGACCTGACCCGCGCCCGAATGAGGAAAGTGTTGTGCCTCCGCGCCTCGGCCATTGGATAGGAAATACCACGGTTCGCAGGCGCGGCCTGACATTTGCCATCGCGGCAGCAGGAACGCTCGTCTTCTGGCTTCTGGGGCTGCCCCTGCCATTCCTCTTTGGTCCGCTCTTTGCCTGCCTGGTCGCCGCGCTATTCGGGGCCCCGCTGAAGGGCGCAGGGCAGCTCGGCGTCGGCATGCGCACGATTCTCGGCGTGGCGGTGGGCGCATCGCTCACGCCGGAAGTGGTCGAGCGACTGCCTCAGATGGCAGCCTCGGTTCTGTTGGTACCGCTCTATGTGCTGCTGATCGGGCTGGTCGGCGTGCCGTTTTTCCGAAAGGTCTACAAGTTCGACTGGCCCACAGCCTGGTATGCCGCGATGCCCGGCGGCTTGCAGGACATGGTGATCTTCGGGAAGGAGGCGGGTGGAGATGTCCGCGCGCTGTCGCTGATCCACGCGACCCGTGTGTTGATCGTGATCACGCTGGCTCCGGTGATCCTGACTCAGGGATTTGGCGCTAGTCTGGACAATCCGATCGGGCAGCCCGCCGCCAGCATTCCGCTCCATGAACTCTCGATCATGGTGGCCGCGGCCCTGATCGGATGGAAGCTCGGCGAACGGGTCGGGCTGTTCGGCGCGTCGATACTCGGCCCCATGATCCTGACAGGCATCCTGTCTCTGACGGATGTCATCCACTACAGACCGCCGTCAGAGGCTATCCTGGCCGCACAGTTTTTCATCGGGATGAGCCTTGGCGCGGGGTATGTCGGCGTGACCCTGGCCGAGGTCCGCCGGGACGTGGTCGCAGGCGTTCTGTTCGTGCTGATGCTGGCTGTATTGGCCGTGGTTTTCACCGAGCTCGCGATCCTCGTCGCCATCGCGCCGCCGGTCGATGCGTTTCTGGCATTCGCCCCCGGCGGCCAGGCCGAGATCACAGTGCTGGCTATCGTGGTGGGCGCCGACCTGGGCTATGTCGTGGTCCATCACCTGACCCGCGTTTTCCTGGTCATCACCGGGGCTCCGCTCGTGGCGCGGCTATTTGGCGTGCGCAGGTCAAGCGATGCTGACGACCCCTAGGATCCAGACACAGACAGGATGATTGGCCGTATCGCCCAGTTCACGGTGGCGCCGTTCGTGACCCGCAGTGCGAGAGGCGGAGCACCCGGCTTGCGTCGGTTCCGTTGACAACGCGAGTCGTGACTGCCCGTTGCTCAAACACTGGCGGGAAGATGGTCTCAGGCCTGGACCGCCACAAAAGACATCTTGGCCTCGAACGGTCTGCGGACAAACCTACTGGCCAGGCGCACTCGCCAAGGTACCGTTGCAGGGACCGAAGCGTCACGACGGGGGCAGACATCTGAATCGGGACGTTAGCGCCTCCGATGCCTCAGACGCCAAGGTCCTGCATGGTGCGATGCGCGCCTTGCCTGGAATGGCGCGCGTCGTCATTGAGTTACCCCGGTATATAGGGTTGGACGGGCGGGTCCTGAGCGTCCCACAGCGCTGCGAAATCCTGCAGTCCCAGAGTCGCCAGGGTTTCCCCGTTTGGCCCCAGGATCTCGTAGATCGTGCCGTCCGTGCCGCGGTTGCTGAACCAGGCAATGCAATCCACATCGCCGCCGCCTTCGGTATGCGGCGCGCCACCGCCCGGCTTTTCCACGAAACTACCGGTGGGGCGGATTTCCGTGAGTTCGCCGGCGTCATCATAGAGCCTCAGTTCGCCCTGGATGATGAAGGTACTGTAATCCGCGTGGTGACGGTGCAGGACGATCCGCTCATTGGCCGAGAATTTCAGCAAGAGATCGACGACCTTCGCGTCGGGGTCGACCTTCAGAACATGGTACCAGACATGGTCGATGCCCTCGAGCGCGTTCCATTTGATGTTGGACTGATCGAAGGCCCCGCCGCCCGGAGCGGCCGCAGCAGGGGCCGTGCCGACGGCAGCCGCAGCCGCAACGGTGCCGATCCCGGCGAGCCCTTCGCGGCGGGTGAGAGTTTTCTTTTCCATGCTGTCTACTCCTTCTTTTCGAAGCCGATCGACTTTCCTGCCTATCTGCTCGCATATCGCGGCTTCCGGTCCTTGCCATTTGGTGACATCCTCAAGGCAAGGAGGCAGGGGATGAAAGGCTACACGCGCGCCAGCGCACTTGGGCCGATAGCCGATTTTGTCGAGACGCGAGGCGGGTCGATCGAACAGATCTTCGGCCGCGTGAACCTGCCCCTGGCCTTGCTGGAAAACCCCGATCTTCCTTTGCCGCTGCGCGAGCAATTCGAGGTGCTGAGTGCTGCGGGGCGCGAAATCGGTGATCCGTTTTTCGGAGCGTCCCTTGGCCGGCTTGTCAGTATGGAAAAGCTGAGCGCCTTCGGGACGTGGGTCACCAGTGCGCCAACCTTGGGGGGCTCGATCGACCGCTCGCGCCGCGGTCTCAATCGCTTCCTGCAGACTGCGACCGTCCTGCAGCTTCGTGTCTTCGAGACACGGGCGCGCTGGTCGATCGAATTTCTCGACCCCGGCGAGGACGGGCGGTTTCAGAACGAGCTTCTGGGCGTCAGCTATCTGATCGACGGAGTGCGCAGCTATACCGGGCATGCCTGGTCGCCGAGCCTCATCCGGTCGACCTGTGTCGGGGCGGCGCAAGCGGCGGCGCTTGAAAAGGTGTTCGAAGCTCCGGTTCTCCATGGTGCTCCAGTCTCTGCAATCGAGTTCGACGCGAGCCTTTTGTCGGCGGCGGGGCGGAAGAAAACCAACCCCGATTTCGGTTCCGAGCCGCCAATCCCCCACACCGCCGCCTGTCGCGAGGATGTCACGGCGCTTTCGGCAATTGCGTTGCTCGAAGGCTATCCGAAAATCGGCTGGGTTGCGTCCAAGCTCGACATGAACCGCCGGTCCCTGCAGCGTGCGCTCGACGCGGAGGGCGTCAGTTTTTCGGCTGTGCTGGATGATCTGCTGAAGGAACGAGCGACGGTGCTGTTGGCCTCGACCGATCTCCGGCTCACGGACATCGCCCATCAATTGGGTTACAGCGACGGCGCGCACTTTTCCCGGGCGTTCCGGCGCTGGACAGGGGTGACCCCATCGCATTTCCGAGCCGCCCGTCGGAACGCAGCGTTGCGTGAATCGAACTGACAGGGGCTGGAGGGCCGTCGCAAGGCGCTCGTGAGCGCGCGCACGTCGCCGCCATTGATGCGGGGTTTCACTCAATGGTTGCGCAATGCCAGAGTGCTGGGACGCGTTCGCGATGGGCGCTTCGGCAGGCTCCGGAACAAGGTGCGGCCGCGGTCCTTCGGTGTACCGGGTCAGGCGGGCTCGCCGGCATTTGCGCGAGCGATGAGCTTCGGGATCCGCCAGATCACGAACAATGACGCCACCGTCGCCGCAATCACATAGTAGACCGGAGTGTAGTCATCGCCTGTGCGGCTGACCAGATAGGTGGCCACGACCGGGGTCGTCCCGCCAAAGAGTGCCATGGACATGTTGTAGCCAAGCGCGACCGTGCTGCATCGCAGCCGGGGTGGGGCCATTTCCACCAATACCGTGATGGAGAGCCCCCATCCGATGGCGTTGAAGATCGAAAACCCGAGCTGTCCCAGGAACACCAAGTAGATGTTCTCTTGATGCATGAGCCACCAGAATGGCCAGGCGAATAAAATGGTGCCGACAGCACCGAAGAGAAACAGGGACCGGCGGCCGAAACGGTCGGAGAGTTTTCCGACCAAGAGAGCGAGAAACGCGATCAAAATCAGGTTTATCGTTGTAATATCAAGCGCCTGACCTGTCGTGAAGCCCATCTCGCCAGTCAGGTAGGAGGCCGCATAGACGAAGACGACAAAATAGATCACGGCCGTGGGGATCAAAAGCACGACCATCTGCAACATCAACCGCCAGTGATCCCTCACGGCCGCGACGATCGGTGAAGACATCGGCTCGGTGGCCACGGCCTCTAGGCTGGACTCGGTGATGCTCGCCCGCAGAATGGCACTGTAGAGCGCGGCCAGGCTTCCGATGAGGAACGGGATGCGCCAGCCCCAGGCATGGATCTGATCCTCGGTCAGAAACGTTCCCAGGAGGGCTGGAACGCCGGATCCTGCGACGCAGCCGAGCATCATGGCGAAGGCGATCCAGCCACCGATGAAACCTCGGGATTTCCGGTCGGCCTGCTCGACGAGTAGCACGCCCGACGTGGTATACTCGCCGGCGACCGACATGCCCTGAATGACGCGGATGGCCACCAGAAGAATGGAGGCCGCCACGCCGATTTGCGCATGGGTCGGCAGCACGGCGATTGCCAGCGATCCCGACCCCATCAGGATGACCGAGATCATCAGCGCGGGTTTGCGTCCGATGCGGTCACCGATATGGCCGAAAATCACGCTCCCGAACGGGCGCGCCAGATATCCCACAGCCAGTACGGCAAAGGCCGCCAGAAGTGATGCGAAATGATCTTCGGATGGAAAGAACACATGCCCCAGAATCGGCGCGAGAAATGAGTAGGCCGTGAAATCGTACCATTCCAGAACGTTGCCGCTCGTTGCTGCGAGGACCGTACGCGGCGTCATTTTGGTTGGGGTCTCTTCCATAGTCCGGCCCTGCCTCGCGGAGTTTGCACCATGTGTTCGTGGTGAACCCTAACGACGGGATTGCCCTAGCGATAGCTGCGCCGTGACCGTCCGACGGGATGTGTGCCGCGAAACCTGGCCCGAGCCTTGAGCGCCGGCCGACCATGCTCGTAGCCACCATGGCGTCACGTGATCTCTTACCGTCCAAAAACCACGCCCGGCAAAAGCCGTTATTCTGGCGGTTGCGAGCAAGGGCTATTGCGCAGATAACCGCGCGATATGCCTACGTTTGCGCAAACATCAGTGATGAGGACCTTGGGTATGACCGATACGGACTTTCGCGACGCGCTGCTCACCCATCTGAAATACACCCTCGGCAAGGACCCCGAACATGCCCATCTGCGCGACTGGCGCGTGGCGCTGTCCCATGTCGTGCGCGACCGTATCACCGACAGTTGGTTCGAAGCGACGCGGCGCACCTACGAGCTAAAACACAAACGGGTCTATTACTTGTCGATGGAGTTTCTGATCGGCCGGCTGCTGGAGGATGCCATCGTCAACCTGCGGTTGGAGCATCAGGCGGATGCGGCACTGCAGTCTCTGGGGCTCGATCTGTCGGAGATCGTCGGCGACGAGCCTGACGCGGCGCTCGGCAATGGTGGGCTGGGCCGGCTCGCGGCCTGTTTTCTGGAATCCATGTCGACCATCGGTTGCCCGGCGTACGGCTACGGCATCCGGTACGAACACGGGCTTTTTAAGCAGAGCTTCCAAGACGGGCGTCAGATCGAAGAGCCGGAGGACTGGCTGCTCCAGCCCCATGTCTGGGAGTTCGAGCGCCCCGAGGCGGCATTCCGGATCGGCTTCGGCGGCTCGGTCAGCGAGACCGGGGATCGCGCGGTCTGGACCCCGGGCGACGAAGTGCTCGCGCAGGCCTATGACACACCGATTATCGGCTGGGAGGGGCGCTGGGCCAACACGCTGCGGCTCTGGTCGGCCAAGCCCACGCATCTCTTCGACCTGGAGCGGTTCAACCACGGCGACTACGCTGCCGCGGCCGAGGCCGAGACCCTGGCGCGCACGATCAGCCGGGTGCTCTATCCTGACGACACGACGCCCCAGGGCAAGGAACTGCGGCTGAAGCAGGAGTATTTCTTCACCGCGGCGTCGCTGCGCGATCTGATGCGCCGGTTTCTCAGCGAGTATGACGACCCGCGCAAGCTCGCCGAAAAGGTGGCGATACAGCTCAACGACACGCACCCTGCGATCGCCGGGCCGGAGCTGGTTCGGCTTCTGCACGACGAGCAGGGGATCGGGTTCGATGAAGCCGTCGAGACCGCGCGGGCGTGCCTGTCCTACACCAACCACACGCTCCTGCCCGAAGCACTTGAGCGTTGGCCGGAGGACCTGATGGGCCGCTTGCTGCCGCGGCACATGACGTTGATCGAGCGGATCGACGCGGCCCACGCCAAGGCCCGTCCGGACCGTACCGCCACGGCGCTCGGCGATGGTGATGTCAAGATGGGCGAGCTTTCGTTCATCATGGCCCACAAGGTCAACGGCGTGTCCGCGCTGCACACCGATCTGATGAAATCGACCGTCTTCAGCGAACTGCACCGGCTGCATCCCGACCGGATCGTCAACGAGACCAACGGCGTGACGCCGCGGCGCTGGCTGCTGTCGTCCAACCACGCGCTGGCAGGTCTGATCACCAAGACAATCGGGCCGGACTGGATCGCCGATCTGGATCAGCTCAGGTCGCTGGAGCCGCATATCGAAGACCCCGGGTTCCTCGACGCCTACAAGGACGCGAAACTTGCCAACAAGGTGGCCCTGTCGAACTGGATGCGCGATGCGTTTTCGCTCGCCGTCGATCCGCAGATGCTCTTCGACGTCCAGATCAAGCGCATCCATGAATACAAGCGCCAGCACCTGAACATCCTCGAGACCATCGCGCAGTGGCAGGAGATGAAGGATAACCCCAATGGCGACTGGACCCCGCGGCTGAAGCTGTTTGCCGGCAAGGCGGCGCCGGGGTATTTCTTTGCCAAGGACATCATCCGGCTGATCAATGATGTGGCACGGGTGCTGAACGCAGATGCGGAGACGAGCCGCGCCCTGCGGGTGTTCTTTGCGCCGAACTACAATGTTTCGCTGTCCGAGCGGCTGATCCCGGCCGCGGATCTGTCGGAGCAGATTTCTACCGCGGGCAAGGAAGCGTCGGGCACCGGCAACAGGAAATTCGCGCTCAATGGTGCGATGACCATCGGCACGCTGGATGGCGCCAATGTCGAGATCCGCGAACATGTGGGGGCGGAGAACTTCTTTCTCTTCGGCATGGAGGCCCACGAAATCGTGGCTGCCCGCGCAATTGACGGCCACGCAGCGGCGGCCATCGCCGCGAGCCCTCGGCTGGCCCGCGCGCTGGAGGCCGTGCGCGCCGGCACCTTCTCGCCCGGCGACCCCGATCGCCATGCCGGGATCGTTCAAAACCTGACGCAGTCGGACTATTTCATGGTTTGCTCGGACTTCGACGACTACTGGCGGACGCAGCGCGAGGTTGACAAGGCGTTCCGCGACACGGTTCGGTGGTCGCGCAGCACAGCGCTGAACACGGCACGTTCGGGCTGGTTCTCGTCGGACAGGACAATCCGGGGATACATGGCCGATATCTGGAACCAGACCGCCGCTCCTTTGCTGACATGAAGACAGGCCGGGCACGGTCCGGCCGGACAGAATCGAGGGACACATGACCGACGGCACGCGCAGCACAGCCCCCGGCCCGCGCGCGACGCTTGATCCGGCAGCCGCCGCGTCGATCGCGGCTGGCACCCATGGCGATCCGTTCGCGGTCTTGGGCCCGCATCCTTTCGGCGAGCGGATGCTGCTGACCGTGTTCGAGCCCGGCGCGGATACGGTGTCGGCGCTGGTGGACGGCGCGCCGCATGCCCTGGCGCAGGTCGCGCCCGGCGTCTTCCATGGCGAGATCCCGGCCACACGCGACTATCGCCTGTCGTGCGAGGCGCCGGCAGGCGAGGCGTGGGAGCGCGACGACCCCTATCGTTTCGGTCCGGTGCTGGGCGAGATGGACGAATATCTGCTGGCCGAGGGCAAGCACCAGCGGATCTGGACTGTGCTGGGCGCGCATCCGCGCACCCATGAAGGCATTGATGGCACCAGTTTCGCCGTCTGGGCGCCCAATGCGTCCCGTGTCTCGGTCGTGGGGGGGTTCAACCAGTGGGACGGGCGGCGCAATCCGATGCGCAAACGCGGCGCAACTGGCGTGTGGGAGATTTTCATACCCGGTCTCGCCGAGGGAGAAGCCTACAAATACGAGCTGCTCGATGCCTCGGGTGCCGTGCTGCCGCTGAAGGCGGACCCGGTCGGGTTCGGCTCGGAGCATCCGCCTGAGAACGCTTCGATCATCCGCGATATCTCCGGCTACGGCTGGGACGACAGCGCCTGGATGGAGAGCCGCAACCGTCACAATGACCGCCAGGCGCCGATCTCCATCTACGAGGTGCATCTGGGCTCGTGGAAGCGACGCGCCGACGAAGGCAACCGGTCGCTGTCCTACAAGGAAGCCGCCATCGAGTTGGTGGACTACGCGCGCGACATGGGCTTCACCCATCTGGAGCTGCTGCCGGTCAGTGAATACCCGTTCGACGGCTCCTGGGGCTATCAGCCCGTGGGCCTCTTCGCGCCCACCATCCGCCATGGCCCCCCGCATGAGTTCCGCGATCTGGTGGAAGCGGCGCACGAGGCCGGGCTCGGCGTAATCCTCGACTGGGTGCCGGGGCACTTTCCGACCGATCCCCACGGGCTGGGCCGTTTCGACGGTACGGCGCTCTATGAGCATGCAGACCCGCGCGAGGGGTTTCATCAGGACTGGAGCACACTGATCTACAACTACGGCCGCACGGAGGTGGCCAATTTCCTCGTTTCCAACGCGCTCTACTGGCTGGAGGAATACCATGTCGACGGGCTGCGCGTGGATGCTGTGGCCTCCATGCTCTACCGAGACTACTCGCGCGAGGCTGGCGAATGGATCCCGAACAAGGATGGCGGGCGGGAGAATTACGAGGCCATCGCGATGCTGCGCGATATGAACGTCGCGACCTACGGCATGGTCGACGGGATCATGACGGTGGCCGAGGAATCCACGGCGTTTCCCGGGGTCAGCAGCCCGGTGGATGCGGGCGGGCTCGGGTTCGGATTCAAGTGGAACATGGGCTGGATGAACGACACGCTGGCCTATATCGCGCGCGACCCGATCTACCGGCGGCATCACCATCACCAGATGACCTTCGGGCTGCACTACGCCTTCAGCGAGAACTTCATCCTGCCAATCAGCCACGATGAGGTTGTCCACGGCAAGGGGTCGCTGCTGCAGCGCATGCCGGGCAACGACTGGGAACGGTTCGCCAATCTGCGCGCCTATTTCGGCTTCATGTGGGGGCATCCGGGCAAGAAGCTGCTCTTCATGGGTTGCGAGTTTGCCCAGCCGGCCGAGTGGAACCACGACGGCCAGCTCGACTGGGATGCCGCCGCCCAACCTCCCCATGCCGGCATCGCGCGGCTGGTGCGCGATCTCAACCGCGTCTACACCGAAACCCCTGCGCTGCACCGGCTCGACTGCATGCCCGAAGGCTTTCAGTGGATCGAGGCCAACGACGCCGACCGCTCGGTCTTTGCCTGGATCCGTCGTGGCGATGGCGAGACCCCGCAGGTGGTGGTGATCTGCAATCTCACGCCCCTGGAGCAGAGTGGCTATCGGCTCGGACTGCCCGAACCCGGCCCCTGGCGCGAGATCCTGAATTCCGATGCCGAGAGTTACGGTGGCGGCGGGCGCGGCAATATGGGGACGACCGAGGCGACGACCGACCCAAGCCACGGCCAACCGGCCAGTGCGCAACTTTACCTGCCGCCGCTCTCCTGCATCATGATCACACCGGACGGCGGCTGACGGCAAGAAAGACAAAAAAGCAAACTCGGTATGAGGGGGAGAAAGATGAGCTCGAACACGCAGAGGCTGGCGTCGCGAAGTATGGCTTTCGTTCTCGCTGGCGGCCGGGGGTCGCGGCTCAAGGAGTTGACGGACCGGCGCGCCAAGCCGGCGGTCTATTTCGGCGGCAAGACCCGGATCATCGATTTTGCCCTCTCGAACGCGCTGAATTCCGGCATTCGAAAGATGGCAATCGCCACGCAGTACAAGGCGCACAGCCTGATCCGGCACTGCCAGCGCGGCTGGAGCTTTTTCCGTGCTGAGCGCAATGAGTATCTCGACATTCTGCCCGCGAGCCAACGCACCGGGCCAGACCGCTGGTATCTCGGCACCGCCGATGCGGTGGCTCAGAATATCGACATCGTCGACAGCTACGGGGTCGATTACATCGTCGTCCTCGCCGGGGACCACATCTACAAGATGGATTACGAGATCATGCTGCGGCAGCATGTCGAAACCGGCGCGGATGTCACCATCGGTTGTCTGACGGTGCCACGCGAGGAAGCCGCGGCGTTTGGCGTGATGGCGGTGGATGGCAATGACCGGATTACGAACTTCCTGGAAAAACCCGCCGATCCGCCGGGGACACCGGATGATCCGACCGTGGCGCTGGCCTCGATGGGGATCTATGTCTTCAGCTGGCCCTTTCTGCGCGAGCTGCTGTTGGCCGATGCCGAGAACAAGGACTCGACCCACGACTTCGGCAACGACCTGATCCCGGCAATCGTTAAGGGAGGCAAGGCGCAGGCGCATCGGTTCACCGACAGTTGCGTGCGCAGTGAACCGGATGCGCCGGCCTATTGGCGCGATGTCGGAACGGTGGATGCGTTCTGGAAAGCCAACCTGGATCTGACCGACTTTGCTCCCGATCTCGATCTGTGGGACCGGACCTGGCCGATTTGGACGCATTCCGAACACGTCCCGCCAGCGAAATTCATCCATGACAGCGAGGACCGGCGCGGCGTGGCGGTGTCGTCACTGATCGCCGGCGGGTGCATCATCTCGGGTACGGAGGTGCGCAACTCGCTGCTTCACACCATGGTGCACACCAATTCCTTTGCCGCGCTGACCGAGGCGGTTGTGCTGCCTTATGTCTATGTGTCGCGCTCGGCCCGGTTGAGCAAAGTCGTCATCGACCGGGGGGTGCATATCCCCGAAGGACTGGTCGTTGGCGAAGACCCCGTCGAGGACGCCCGGTGGTTTCGCGTGACCGATACCGGGGTAACGCTGATCACGCAGGATATGCTGGACAAGAGGGCCGCCGCCACGTGATGCAAGTGCTTTCGGTCGCTTCGGAATGCGTGCCTCTGGTCAAGACCGGCGGGCTGGCAGATGTCGTGGGCGCGTTGCCCGGCGCGCTCAAGGCCGAAGGGGTGGACATGGCGGTTCTGCTGCCGGGCTACCCGGCGGTGATGGCCGGGCTCGGTGCCGGCGCGCAGGAGGTTCTGGCCGAAGAGGACCTCTTCGGCGGACCGGGACGGGTGCTGCGCGGCACCGGCGGCGGTCTCGATCTCATGGTGCTGGATGCGCCGCATCTCTTCGACCGGCCGGGATCGCCCTATCTGGGCGCCGACGGGCGCGACTGGCCGGACAATGCGGAGCGCTATGCAGCCCTTGGCTGGATCGCGGCGCGCATCGCGGCCCAGGGAGCGGCGGGTTGGCAGCCCGATATCCTGCATCTGCATGACTGGCAGGCCGGGCTCGCACCGGTCTATCTGCGCGGGATGGAAGGCGGTGGCCATGCGCGTACGATCCTGACCATCCACAATATCGCCTTTCAGGGGCTGACCCCGGCCAACCGGCTGGATGCGCTGCGACTGCCGTCAGCGGTCTTTCATCCCGAGGGTGTGGAATACTATGGTCAGATCAGTGCCTTGAAGGCCGGGCTGGTGTTTGCCGACCGTCTCAGCACTGTCAGCCCGACCTATGCAACCGAGCTGACAACGCCCGCTTTCGGGATGGGACTCGACGGGTTGCTGAGCGCCCGTGCAGCGGATCTGAGCGGCATTCTGAACGGGATCGATGACGCGGTTTGGGATCCTGCGGCAGATGCCGATCTGGCAACCCGCTACAAGACACCCCGAGGGAAGGCGGCAAACCGCGCGGCGCTGCGGGCAGAGTTCGGGCTGGCCGACGCGCCCGGGCCGCTTTGCGTGATCGTCTCACGCCTGACCGAGCAGAAGGGAATCGATCTGGTGCTCGACACGCTGCCCTCGCTGCTGGAGCGAGGGGGGCAGCTCGCCCTGCTGGGGTCGGGCGACGCGCAATATGAAGAGGCGCTGCGCCGCGCCGCGGACGCCAATCCGGGCGTCGCTGTGCGCATCGGCTATGACGAGGCGTTGTCGCATCGGGTTATCGCCGGCGGAGACGCGATCCTGGTTCCGTCTCGGTTCGAACCCTGCGGGCTCACGCAGCTGTACGGATTGCGCTATGGCACGATCCCTCTGGTCGCGCGCACCGGCGGGCTGGCCGATACGGTGATCGACGCCAACCCCGCCGCCCTGCGCGCGGGGGTGGCGACGGGCGTGCAGTTCGCGCCGGTGAACGATGATGCGCTGGCCCATGCGATGTCGCGGCTGTGCGATCTCTTTGCGGAGCCTGCGGTCTGGACCAAACTGCAGCGCAACGCGATGAAACAACCCGTTGGCTGGGCCACTGCGGCGGCCGAGTACGCAGCGCTATACCGGGGTCTAGAACAGGCGTCATGATTACCAGTGCAGCGGTCAGCAGCGGCCGGGCGACCCCGCTCGGCGCGACCTTCGATGGCGAAGGGGTGAATTTCGCTGTCTTCTCGCAACATGCAACGCGCATGGTGCTGTGCCTGTTCTCCGACGACGGCAAGAAGGAGGTTCGGCAGATCGATCTGCCCGAGCGCGATGGTGATGTATGGCACGGCTACCTGTCGGGCATCCGGCCCGGGCAGCTCTATGGCTACCGTGCTCACGGGTCCTATCGGCCCGACGAGGGTCATCGGTTCAATGCCCACAAGCTGCTCATCGACCCCTATGCCAAACGCCTGACCGGTCACCCGATCTGGCATGACGCGCTTATGGGCTATGCCGTGGGTTCGCCGAAGGCAGATCTGAGTATCGACAAGCGCGACAGCGCGCGCTGGATGCCGCGCAGCGTGGTGGTGGATCCGAGCTTTGCCTGGGATGATGGCACCTCGCCAGGCACGCCGTTCGAGGAAACCGTGATCTACGAGGCCCATGTGAAAGGGCTCACAGCAATGCGGGGCGATGTCCCGGATCCGGGCAAGTTCATGGCCCTCGCTTCGGACCCGATGCTCGAGCATCTCACGCGCCTTGGCGTCACGGCGGTCGAGCTGCTGCCCGTCCAGGCTTTCCTCAATGACCGGTTTCTGGTCCAGAAGGATCTTACCAACTACTGGGGGTATCAGACGCTGGGCTTTTTCGCGCCCGATCCGCGCTATCTCGGTCCCGGCGGGATTGCAGAGGTCCAGCAGACTGTCGCGCGGCTCCACGCGGCCGGTATCGAGGTGCTGCTCGACGTGGTCTACAACCACACCGGCGAAGGCAACGAAATGGGCCCGACGTTGGCGTTTCGCGGGCTCGACAACGCGAGCTACTACCGCCTCGCAGATGACCGGCGCTACTACATCAACGATACGGGCACCGGCAACACGCTGAATATCGAGCATCCCATGGTCTTGCGCATGGTCATGGACAGCCTGCGCTACTGGGTCGAGACCTTCCACATCGACGGCTTCCGGTTCGATCTGTGCTCGACGCTCGGGCGCACGGCGCACGGCTTCGATCCCGGCGCGGCCTTTTTCGATGCGATCCGCCAGGACCCGGTCCTGACAGCGGTGAAGCTGATCGCTGAGCCCTGGGATATCGGCCCGGGCGGTTATCAGCTCGGGGCCTACCCGCCGCCTTTTGCCGAATGGAACGACAAGTTCCGCGACGGCGTCCGCCGCTTCTGGCGCGGCGATCCCGGTCGCGCGCCGGATCTGGCGGACCGGCTCACCGGTTCGGCCCCGCAATTCGATCATTCGGGGCGGCCTGCGACCTCGTCGGTCAATCTGATCACCGCCCATGACGGGTTCACCCTGACCGACACCGTGCGGTACGCGCAAAAACACAATACTGCCAATGGCGAGGACAATCGCGACGGCCATGGCGAGAATTTCTCGGACAATTTCGGCACTGAGGGCCCGTCCGGCGATCCCGAGATCACCGCCGCGCGCGCCCGGCGCCGCCGTGCGATGATGGCGACGCTGCTGCTGAGCCAGGGAACGCCGATGATCCTGGCGGGCGACGAGATCGGCAACAGCCAGCAAGGCAACAACAACGCCTATTGCCAGGACAATCCGATCGGTTGGGTCAACTGGGAGGAGGCCGACACCGCCTTTTGCGACTTCACTGCCAAGCTCATCGCCTTTCGCAAAACGCAGCCTGTCCTGCGTCAGAAACGGTTCCTGCACGCACGCTCGCGAGCGGTCGACGGGATCGAGGACCTGTTCTGGTGGCATATCGACGGCACGCCGATGGAAGGCGCGGACTGGCAGGACCCCGCACTCGCAACGGTCTGCGTGGAAATGCGCAGCGCGTCGGGAACACCGTCCTATACAGCCTCCGACACGGTCATTTTTGCGGTTTTCAACGCGGGGGGACCTTGTTGCGTAACCTTGCCGGCGCTGGCCGAAGGTACACACTGGATCTGTGAGATCGACAGTAACCGTCCCGACGCCGGACCCACACCGGTTGAGGGCAGCGATATCGACGTCGCCGAACAGGCTGTGCTCGCCTTCGTGCTCGCCGCGCGAGGATCGCCCGGATGAGGGATGCGCTCTCTGCTCTGACCGAGGCGGCGGGGATCCTGCCGGTCTATACCGATCAGACCGGGCGGGAGCGCGCGACAACGCCGGACACCGCCCGTGCCGTTCTGGCCGGTATGGGCATCGAGGTGAACACTCCGGCTGACGCTATCGCGCATCTTGAGGAGTTGCAGGCCAGTGCCGCGCGCCGTCTGCTACCCACTTGGCGGGTCGTGGGCGCCGAAACGCCCCCCGCGCTCGGCCTGCCCGCTGCCTGCGCTTGGGAGCTGAGCTTGGAGGACGGCACGTGTGTCGAGGGCCGCGGTGACGCGTTGCCCACGCTGTCCATGGGCCGCCATGCCCTGCGCATCGGGGACGATGTGACCTGGTTGCTGGCCGCGCCTCCTGCGCTGCCTCTGCCGCCCCCGGGCTGGGGGATCACCCTGCCGCTCTATGGGTTGCGACCGCCCGACCGCGGCGGGATCGGGGACTACGCCGATCTGCGCGAGGCGGTCGCGGGTCTGGGACGAGCCGGCGCAGGATTTGTCGGCATCAACCCGATCCATGCGGGGTTTCCCACGGCACCGGACGCGTTCAGCCCCTACGCGCCGTCGCACCGCCGCCGGCTCAACGTCCTGCATCTGCCCTGCACCGAGGATACCGCCGGGCGGGGCGATCCCCTGATCGACTATCCCTCCAGTACCCTTTGCCGAGCAGACCATCAGGCCGAAGCCTTTGCCGCTGCTTCGCCTGACGCCGCGTTCGAGACATTTCGTACAGAGGGCGGCCCGGAACTCCATCGTTTTGCGTTGCACCAGACATTGAGCGAACAGTATGGCGCGTTCTGGGACCGCTGGCCCGCGGCTCTGCGCGATCCGGAGACTGTCGAGTCCTGCAGCTTTGCCGCGGCGCACCCCGATCGCCTGCGCTATCACGCGTGGCTGCAGTGGCGCGCCGACCGCGCATTGCGGCAGGTCGCCAAGGCCGCCGATGATGCGGGCATGCGTCACGGCCTCTACCTTGATCTCGCTGTCGGTACGCATCCCAATGGCGCCGAAACCTGGGCCGAGCCCGATCAATTCGCAAAGAACGCCTCGCTCGGCGCGCCGCCCGACGCGTTCGCAGCCGATGGGCAGGTCTGGGGACTGTCGCCGTTCAATCCGATCGCACTTGTCGACACAGGCTTTGCGGCGCTCGCCGAAACGCTGCGGTGCCAGTTTCGCTATGCCCGGCTGCTGCGGATCGACCATATTCTGGGCTTCGAGCGGGCCTTCTGGGTGCCGATGGCGGGCGGGTTGCCCGGCGCCTATGTGTCCATGCCACGAGAGGCGATGCTGGCTGTGACCCGCATCGAGGCCGCCCGCGCCGGGGCCACGGTTGTCGGCGAGGATCTCGGCAACATTCCCGACGGGCTTCAGGCGGCCATGGCGGGCTCGGGCCTGCTGGGCTGCCGGATCGTGCAGTTCGAACATGACAAGGCAGGCGGCTTTCACCCGGCCAAGGACTATGCCAGCGCGACCCTCGCCGCGTTCGGCACCCATGATCTGCCAAGCTTTCGCGGCTGGCGCGCAGGCCGAGACATCACCGTGCGCGCCGATCTGGACATGATAGATGCCGATACGGCGGTAACCGCGCGGGCCGATCGCACCCGTGAGGTCGCCGCTTTCGATCGCGCGGCCGATGGCCCTCCCGGCGATCCGGCCACGCTCGACAGGTTTCTCGGCGCCACCGGCTCGCGGCTCGTGGCGTTGCAGATCGAGGACCTGCTGGAGATCGAAGACCAACCCAACCTGCCCGGCACCGTGCATGACTACCCCAACTGGCGCAGGCGCCTGCCCCTCGGGCCGGACGCCCTGGCCAGCCATCCAAGCGTCGGCGCGGCCGCGCGCGCGATGGCACTCAGCGGACGAGGAGACCCCTGATGGAACGTCTGACAATCCAAACCAGCCCGATCGACGGCCAGAAACCCGGGACGTCGGGCCTGCGCAAGAAAACCCGGGTCTTCATGGGGCGCCACTATCTGGAGAATTTCGTTCAGGCGATCTGGGACGGCATCGGCGGGGTCGCGGGAAAGACCCTCGTGCTGGGCGGAGACGGACGCTATTTCAACGACCGTGCGGCGCAGATCATCCTGCGCATGGCCGCGGCCTCGGATGCGGCACGGGTGATCGTGGGCCAGAACGGGTTACTGTCGACGCCGGCGGCTTCCAACCTGATCCGCAAGCGCGGCACCGATGGCGGCATCATCCTGTCGGCCAGTCACAATCCGGGCGGGATCGACGAGGATTTCGGCATCAAGTTCAACACCCCCAATGGCGGTCCGGCGCCGGCGGATGTGACCGAACGAATGTTTGCCGCCAGCCGCGAAATCACCGAATACGCCATCATCGAGACCCATGATATCGACCTCGCGCGCTTGGGCGAAACCGATCTTGCCGGAATGGTGGTGGAGGTCGTCGACCCGGTCGCGGACTATGTCACACTCATGGAGCAGCTCTTCGATTTCGACCGGCTCCGCGCGCTCTTTGCAGGCGGGTTCCGGATGCGGTTCGACGCGATGCACGCGATCACCGGGCCCTACGCGACCGCGATTCTCGAAGAGGCGCTCGGCGCCCCCCCGGGTACCGTGGTCAACGGCATGCCGAGCCCGGATTTCGGCGGCGGACATCCCGACCCGAACCCGATCTGGGCCAAGGATCTGATGGACGTGATGATGGGCGACGATGCGCCCGATTTCGGTGCGGCCTCTGATGGCGACGGGGACCGCAACATGATCGTCGGGCGCGGCGCGTATGTGACGCCGTCCGACAGCCTCGCGGTGCTCGCGGCCCATGCCCAGCTCGCGCCGGGTTATGCCGGCGGGCTCGCGGGCGTCGCCCGTTCCATGCCGACCTCGCGGGCGCTCGACCGGGTTGCCGCGGCACGCGGCCTTGACTGCTACGAGACGCCCACCGGCTGGAAGTTTTTCGGCAACCTGCTCGATGCGGGCAAGATCACGCTGTGCGGCGAAGAAAGCGCCGGCACAGGATCGGACCATGTCCGCGAAAAGGACGGCGTGTGGGCCGTGCTCCTGTGGCTGTCGATCCTCGCTGGCACCGGCAGATCCGTGGCCGAGATCCTCGCTGCGCATTGGGCCGAGTTCGGGCGCAACTACTACTCGCGCCACGACTACGAGGCCGTGGACAGCGATGCCGCCAACGGGTTGATGGAAGCCCTGCGCGCCCGCTTGCCGGAGCTCCCGGGCCAGAGCTTCGAGAATCTCGTCATCGCTGCAGCTGACGAGTTTGCCTATGACGACCCCGTCGATGGCAGCCGCGCCGAAGCCCAAGGGCTGCGGATCGATTTCGACGGCGGTGCGCGGGTGGTGATGCGCCTGTCGGGCACCGGCACCGAAGGCGCGACCCTGCGGGTTTATCTGGAGGCGTTGGAGCTTGACCCGGCAAAGCAGCATGAAGACCCACAGGCCGCGCTGGCACCGGTGATCGCGGCCGCCGACGCGCTGGCGGGCATCACCGCGCGCACCGGACGCACAGCCCCCGATGTGCGCACCTGACCTTCGTACCGGGCGCGGGCATCCGTACCCGGGCCGACCTGAAAGGCACACCTGATGAGCACCACCGCACCCGATGACGCCCTGCCGATCGAGGCTCTGCCTGACGAGGCGGTCGCGCTCGCCGACTGGTGCCAGCAGGTGATCACCACCGGCGAGACCGCCTTTTCCGCAGAACAGACGATCGCCCGGCGGCTTGGAGCACACTGGCAGGACGGGGTAGCGCAATTCGGCTTCTGGACGCCGGAACTGCTCGACCAACGGGTGCCCGATGGCGATGTGTTCCTTGAAATTCTGCGTCCGGAAACGCCGCTCGATCTGACCCGGGCCCATCAGACGGTGAGCTTCGCCCGCACACTGCTGCCTGTGGCGCGGTTTGAGGCCCATACCTTTGCGGTCGCCACGGGTCTTCGTCCCGGGCGGCGCGACGAAACGGGAGACTTCTATGCCTTGGTGTGGCGCGATGCCGAGGGTGCATGGCACCGGATCCTCGACCCCATGGCGGCCTCGCTCCCCTTTGGCGCCTTCGCCCCCGCCGAGCTCTATGACCTCGACGCGATGCAGGCCGCGCGAACCGACGGGTCCTACTACGCCGCGCTGAAAGGCGAGGCCCAACACAAGTTCGGCCCGCCGGTGAACATCCTGCAGATCCATGTGCCGACAGCGACAGGGGGCGGAACGCTGGCCTCGCTCACGCGCCATTACCAGCGGCTCGCCGACCGGCTGCGCGCCAAGCTGCCGCTGGAACCGGGCGACCGGCTGTTTCTGGGCTATGATGCTGTGCAACTGCTGCCGGTGGAGCCGACGACCGTCTTTGAGACCGGCCCGTCCTTCTGGCAGGAGACCGGCCAGGACATGCTTCCCGAAGAGCTGCCCGGAAACAGCGCGACGCTAGAGGTCGATCTGACCCGTCCGAACACCACCAACTGGGGCTACGACGTGGTGATCTCGGGCATGGCTGCGGTCAATCCCGTGCTGCTGGAATCCGGCCGTCCGGACGAGCTGGTGGAACTCGCCGCGGCGCTGCACAGCTTTCCGCGCACGCCGAAGATGCTAATTCTTGATGTGGTCTTTGGCCATGCCGACAATCAGGGGCTCGACGCGCTCAACAGCCATTTCTTCACCGGGCCGAACATGTACGGCCAGAACCTCGACTACCGGAACCCCGCGGTGCGCGCGATCCTGCTGGAGATGCAGCGCCGCAAGGTCAATTTCGGCGCCGACGGTGTGCGTGTGGACGGAGCGCAGGATTTCAAATGGTGGGATCCGCGTACCCAGGAGCTGCGCCATGATGACGAGTATCTGCAAAGCATGGCGGACCTGTCACAGCATGTCGCCGGCCTCGACTACCGCCCCTGGTTCGTGTTCGAGGACGGTCGCCCCTGGCCGCAAGAGGATTGGGAGCTCAGCTCCACCTACCGCGCGGTGATCGACAGCCAGACCGACAGTGACGTGTTCCAATGGGGGCCTCTGACATTCGCCCACAACACCCCGTTTCTCTACACGTTCTGGCTGTCCAAATACTGGCGCATCCAGGAGATGCTGGAGCGCGGTGAAAACTGGATCAGCGGCACCGCCAACCATGACACGCTCCGCCGCGGGACCCAGGTCAATCCCGAGCTCAACATCAACACTCGGCTTGGCGAAACGAGGATGGAGATCCTCGACAAGGGCTATGACAATCCCGCCGCCAGCCTGCTGAGCTATGCCACGCTGCCCGGCGTGCCGATGGATTTCCTCAATGCCACTGCGCGCGCCTCTTGGGGTTTCATCCGCAATCAGGACGACCGCTATGGCGTAAAGGTCGTGGCGGAAGAGGCGATCAGCCTCAAATGGCAGGTCGATGAATACCGCTATTCGGTGCCCGGCAATTTCGGCCGACTGAAGGATCTGGGCTTTGAGACCCGCGAGGAGTTGGCACGGTTCATGGAGTTTCTGCCCGCGCTGGTCGAAGTGACGGAGTACGATCTCGACGAGATCGCCCGCATGCTGAACGGGGCCGAGCCTCCCCTGGCGGGGCCACAAAGCTACAGCGTCGAACATCTGAAAACCATCGCGCGGGCCTGGATGGACGACATGCACGACTACTGCAATGTCTCGCATTCGCTGTCAGCGCTCGACCCGAGCCAGACCCGTTTCATGCATGATCTGCGCAATTTCCGACGCGCAAACCCCTGGCTGCGCCGAAACCTGGGTGCCGCGGACCGGTTCGAATACATGAAACCGCTCGAAGGACGCACCGTTTTTACCGCCCTGCGCCATGGTCCGGACGGCCAGCAATTACTGACGGTCACTCATATGGAAGGGGTGGAAACGCCGGATTTCGATCCGACCGCCTTGCCGATCGCGGGACCGGACGGCGCACCCTGGACGCTCGTCCTGCGCACGCCCGGGATCGGGTCGGACTACACTGGTGGGCCGATCGTGCTGCGCGATAGTATGGGGCTGGTGTTCACGCGCGGCGGGTCGGGCTGAACCAAGCGGGATGGGCGCTGCGTTGCCAATTTGGGTCTTGCTCTACATGATCGAACCTCGCCCCGAAATCCGTTTCACTTAGAAGCTCTGTCAATTGAATTGGCTTCCGAACTTGGTCCCCTTTTTCCGGGCGCACCTAGGTCGCGGCCTCAATGACGGATAGGTCGAGCCACGAAATACGACTCTGGAGTTTCGCATCCGGCCGGTCGAAGGTGCGCCATTGGAACGATGGCGGCCCGCGTAACACTGGCGAGCCGCATGCGTCGTCGGCCAGTTGGCTTCACGCCGTGAAATTGTGTCTCAACTCGGCTCCGACCGCTGTATCCGTTCCATCGTCGCCGGAGGCCCGGCACAGGTGCTCTGTTGACTGCAAAGCTTCGTTTCTAGCGACAACACTGTCTGCATTGCGTCCGGATTCAGGGTCTGTTGGGCGGGGCGTCGGTCCGCTCAAGCGCACCGGCGTGCTAGCTGGGTTCCCGGGGTGTCTCTCTCACCAGACTTGCGCAACCGAGCCGTTCTGCCAACCCGCGCGCCGTGGAACTTCTGCAAGCCTTCCAAGTGCAAGCTCCCTGTCGAGCTGCTGGCGAAGGCATCAGTTTGCGCGATGCGCAATGTGCAGATCCTGATCACTGTCTGGCCCCGCCTTTGGACCACAGCCAGACCATGCAAGCCGCACCCGAGAAATCGGCGACTGACAGTTGCGGTGGACCGCCTTTGTAGCGCAGGCCACAGTCTCAAGAGAGGCTGGTGGCAGGGCAGATCTTGACCTGGTGCGGACCACTGGTTTTCTTGACTGCCTGGTGGTCCATCTCGGGCCATCTACTCCGAGCGGTTTCGCCGTTGAACATCAGTTGATGAAAGGCATGGGCCATGCATGTTGCGATCATAGGAGCGGCCGGCATGATCGGTCGCAAATGTGCGGAACGCGTCGCGACGGCAGGCAAGATCGGAGACATGCCGGTCGACATGCTGACCTTGATCGATGTCATCGCGCCCGAGGTCGCACAGGACTTTGACGGCAAACGCACCGCGATTGCGGCGGATCTGTCGGCGGCGGGCACGGCCGAACGGATCGTGGGCGCGCGCCCCGATGTGATCGTGCACCTTGCGGCCATCGTCTCGGGCGAGGCGGAAGCGGACTTTGAAAAGGGCTACCGCGTCAACCTCGATGGGACGCGCGCTCTCTTCGAAGCGATCCGCGCAGTTAAGGGGTATGTCCCGCGGGTGGTCTATGCCTCCTCGCTGGCTGTGTTCGGCGCTCCGTTCCCTGAGAAAATCGAGGATGATTATCACCTGACACCGTTGACGAGCTACGGAGCCCAGAAAGCCATGGGCGAGGTTCTGCTCGATGACTACACGCGCCGGGGGTTTCTGGATGGTGTCGGCATCCGCTTTCCCACCATTTGCATCCGGCCCGGACGGCCGAACAAGGCCGCGTCCAGCTTTTTCTCGGGAATACTGCGAGAGCCCTTGAATGGGGAACAGGCGATCCTGCCGGTCGGAGACGATGTGCGCCATTGGTTCGCGAGCGTGCGCTCGGCGGTGGGCTTTGTAGAGCATGCCGCCACGATGGACACTGTACTGCTTGGGGCGCGTCGGAACATGACGATGCCGGGCGTGTCTGCCACCGTCGGAGATCAGATCGAAGCCTTGCGGGACGTGGCCGGGGATGAGGCCGTCGCGTTGATCCGCCGAGCCCCCGACCCGGTGGTGGCCCGGATCATCGAGGGGTGGCCGCGCGATTTCAACACGGCCCGCGCACGCGAGATGGGCTTTCGCGCGGAGACCTCCTTTCGGGAGATCGTCGACGTGTACCTCGAGGACGAACTGGAAGGGCGCCGCTCCGGCGCATAGGCTTGAAGGAACCTTGGCGGCATCGAGAGCGCCGCCAAAGTCAGATCGTATCCTTCACCCGGTCCCACGCCCGCGCAATGTGAAGCGCAAGCAGATTGCCCAACTGTTTTGCCATCTCCTGCGCACGGGGCGGCGGCCCGGTCGCTTTCATGGCGGTTGCCGACAAGGCGAATGCGTTTGAGCCGGGCCTGAATACTGGCCTGAACTTCGAGCATGGTGGCATGTCATCCCGCGACAGCTTGCGCACCGTCGTGCCGCGCGACGGACGGATCACAACCAGACCCACTGCGGCGAGCGTGCGCAATGCCCCGCGGGGCGGAGTGCGCGACATACCCAACCGCGCCACAAGCTCGGTTTCATCGATGCGTGGTCCGGGTTCCAGATAGCCGTCGCCAATCAGATCGCGAACCTGATTGGCGACCTGATCGTGCAGCGAGTGCCTTTAGATCGGCGCCGGGCCGGGAAGGCCGTTGCTCATGTCCATAGTCCGGTCCCGTCGCTGGTTGGCGGCCATCTTGGGACACCAATCCTTGCAAGGCGAGCGGTTCGAGCTTCGCAAAACAAATACAAAGTTAGGAAGATGCAATAGATTGACCGTCTCCATCGCCATTGGAGATTCCTGGGGAACGCCCCTGAGGTGAGCGCAAGGATTCTTGCCGACGACCATGCGAACCAGGACGATCTGGTCGTGATCGGCGATCGCTGACTTATGGCGATGGGTGGACGGGATGCCGGTGTGACGCTCGATCCGCCAGAGCATGTGGGACCATCTGGCATCGGGCATCTGGCCAAGCTGGCCAATCAGATGATCTTAGGGATGACGATCGCCGCCGTCGCTGAAGCGCGCCCCCTCGCCGCCCGGGGTGGAGCCGATCCGGCACACGTGCGCGCGGCGTTGAACGGCCATCGCATGGTCGAGCCCGATTTCGTGATGCGCGGAAGCAAAGTCACGCTTCTCAAGGACTTGGGCAATACCGAGGACGCTGTCTGCCGTATTCGTTTCTCCGCGTCCGTTCTTGCGGAAACAGCGTCCTTGTTCAGGGGGCTGGCCGACGCGGAAGGCGAGCCGGATTACAGCGCCCTGATCTGCCAGATCGAGCTCTAGAACAGCACCGTTCTCCCGAGCGGCGACAGCGCCCACTCCGAAGCAAGGCGCGTAACGCAAGACGTCGGAGGCCTCTCGAGTACGTGGCGTCGCCTATCTCCAACTGCACCGACCCTACCGGCTTCGGTACGCGTTAATTTGGGCCGCCGGTCAGTCGCGAAAAAGCGCGCGGCTTTTCTGGGCGCGATTGCCCATGAGAACGATGCTAGAAGGGCTTGGATCACGGCCTCCGGACGTTCGAAACAAGTTTGCCCAATGCCCGGCTCGAATTTGAACGGGACCGTACCACCGGCCAGTTGCGGTTGTTTGCCAGCCGCAGCCGAGGCGGGGCCAATCTGGACCGTCGCCATGATGTGCCCTTGCCGGATCACGCGCCGCTGCCGCGTCCGGATCTGATGATAGCGCAGCGGCCCGAAGCGATCGTGACCGCCACCGCGGACGCGCGGACGGCGACCTGCCTGCGGACCAATCTGACCGACGGATCGCGCGGGCCAACCGCGACGGGCGTGACCGGATGAAAGCCAGCACCGGCGTGACGCGACGCGCAGTCTCTTTTCACGAGATGACGGCCATCGCGGAAAGCCTGAAACGGTAGCTGACCTGCACGCTGCATTTGGATCACGCCGACACCGAGACCGCCCGCACGTTGATTCCCGTGCTGGAGCGCAGGCTGGGCGTCTACCGCCCAACTGCTTTCCGACGGGCGTCGAGATGGCCGACAACACCGTGCATCGTGAAACCTGGCGCGCACGGCCCACGTCGGCGCCACGTCCGTCGGCACCCTGTCGATCCGGCACTTTCTGTGGTCGGATTGCTGCCAACAATCGCCGGACGCGATTCCGCCGGGCGTTCTGGCCTGAAGCACGAAGTGTCCCGCGTTCCGCATCAGGGGCGCGTCCCGGACTTCACATCGCCAGACCTGACCCGCGCGCTGTGCGCGGGCCGCTTTCGCGCAGCTTCATAAAAAGCCGCGCTCGGCCAGATTGCGCATCAGTGCCCCTGTGCCAAAGGTCCATTCCGGGCACTCGGTCGACAGGCGCACCGTGTTAACGAGCGCGCCCAGCTCGGCCTCGGCGATGGTGACCCGGTCGCCCACTTTGTGCGTGAAGCCTTGCCCCGGCGTGTCTCGGTCCTGAATGGGGGCGAACAGGGTGCCGAGAAACAGGACGAACCCATCGGGATACTGGTGATGACGCCCGATGGTCTGCGCCACGATATAGGCCGGGTCGCGGCTGATCCGGGTCATCGAGGAGTGCCCCTCGAGGACAAACCCGTCCTCGCCCTCCACTGTCAGGGTCAGCTCGGCCCGCCGCACATCGTCCAGCGTATAGTCTTTGTCGAACAGGCGCAGGAACGGCCCCAGAGAACAGGACGCGTTGTTGTCCTTGGCCTTTCCGAGCAACAGCGCGGAGCGCCCCTCGACATCGCGCAGATTCACGTCATTGCCCAGCGTGGCGCCTTTGATGGTCCCGTCGCTGGCGATGGCCAGCACGATCTCTGGCTCGGGATTGTTCCAATGCGACATGGGGTGCAGGCCGACCGCGGCGCCCCAGCCGACGGCGGACATGGGTTGGCTCTTGGTGAAAACCTCGGCGTCCGGGCCGATACCGACCTCTAGGTACTGCGACCACAGACCTTCCTTTTGCAGCACCGCCTTGACTTGCATCGCCTGGTCGGACCCCGGCTCGATCCCGATCAGGCTTTCGCCAATGACGCCCTGTACCTTCAGCCGGATGTCGTGCGCCCGGTCGGCGTCACCTGCGGCCTGTTCCTCGATCACCCGCTCAACCATGGACTCCGCGAAAGTCACACCGCTGGCCTTGACGGCTTGCAGGTCCGTGGGGGCCAGAAACCGCAGGGCATCTGCGCCGGCAGATTCGGTGGAGCTGGCCACCAGATCTGCGAGACTGGCGACCGGCTCTCCCTCGGCGTGGCGCAGCCAGTCGGAGGGGCTGTCCTGTTCGATCAGGTCGCGCATCGTTGGAGTGTCCCTGCAGGTGACATCGACGACTGTCTCGTCGCGCAATGTCACGAGGGACGGCCCGATCCCCGGGCGCCAAACGCGGCCCGCAAAGACTGCGTCGCGACGTGTCTTCGTGTCGGGAAGCATTGATGTCTCCTTAGTGATTGCGCCGGGACAGGATCATCGGATCCAGCAAGAGCATCTGCTCAAGCCACCGGGGGGCGTGTTTGGGTGAAGCGGCGAGATCGTGTTGCGGCTGGCGGACAATGCCATCTCGCGCGGTTCTCACCAGAGGCGGCACCGGCGGACCGACGCCCGACAAAGGCGTGCTCTGCGCCATGCCGGGCGACCTTGCATCGCTCACGGCGGTCGCTCTTTCAGAGTTCAGCTCGGGGGAACACTTCATTCGCGCATCTTGCACGGCAGGCATGAGAGTATCCATCGCCACGCCCAAGTCCTCGTCAATGTGCGCAGGTGGCGCGCCGGGGCCGATGGCCAATTGGCTGACCGCCACAACCGTAGTTGTCCAGTTTGCGCCACCCGGGTCCTCGGTACACGCTCGTCATCCGAAAACAGGAGTCATTCCGCGCAAATGGCGAGGACGCAGATCCCGTCTGTAAGCTGATCCAAGATGCATTCCGGGCCGCGTCACAACCGACTTAGCCTGTACAGCTATCTGCACAATAAGGGGGTCGGGCCATTGGCCGGACACAGGAATAGATGCACGGCAGCGCACCGTACATCATTGTTTTGCATGCGATCCGCAGTTGAGTGAACTGATTTGCATCCGTGTTCGCATTGCCCTGACTGGAACAAGTACTGCCAGTTTCCGCGCCGCGCGCCAAAAAGCGGTTTCGCGGCCAGGAATGGTTCGACACTCCCGGCAAACCAAGCATGACCATGCTCTCTATGGAGTGGTACCGGAACGAGGAACACACCCGCCAAGAGCTTCCAGGGGAGTAACCCGCCATCGGCATCGTGCAAACCGGCTCTGATCAGGCGTTGTGCAACAAGAGCCACGTCTTTCTGATGAACCGGAGCAAGGCTGGGATCCGCGAAAGTGCCGGCATCCAGACGAGATTTCCCTTCCACCCCGTTCAGCAAACCGGAAAGCGGCCGACCGCGGCCCTGGATCGCAACCTGTCCAGTTTCGGTCTGGTCGTACTGCTGCAAGCCGGCGACAGCGTGCGTCTGGACCTGAATGGGTTTGTCGTCCATGCACTGGCGGAAGAGAGCGAACGGACCGCGCGGCGCGAGGCTTGGGTTGCGCCCGAACTTCTCCATCAAACCCCTTCGCAGGAGATTCTCCGAGCCACTGTCGGGCAACTCTCCGTAAGTGACTGCCTCGAGCTTGCAGCATCGTATCAATAGGTGCGCCGCGACTTGCCGAGGGACAGTCACTAGTTTCACGCCGGTTCGGCCGCCAAATGTGACGATGGCAGAGATGCAAGCGGCCGGAAGGAGCAGGTCCCCGCATCCGTCGTGGTGATCCCGCGCTGGCCGTTCGGAAGCAACGGTGTTTCCGACCCCGCTCAGAACTCGGCGGGCTCACTTCCCGATTTGCCGTGCGTCAGCACATTGATCCACAGGATCGATGTCTGTGCTCGCTCACCTTCGGAGAATGGGGACTCGAACGCGCCAACTACGCCTCCGTCTGCCAGAAGACATAGCGCATGCTGTCCCCGCAGTTTGAGGGCGCAAACCGCCCGCACCTCGCACCCTAGGTAGAGGTCGATGGAACCTGGGCCTGGTCCGTGACGAGGCTTTCAACGCGTACCGAGCGCTTGGCGGTCAATCGGCAGCGCCTTCGAGGCAGCGTCGCTGAAGCGCGATCAACCCGCAGCGCTTTGTTTTTATGTGTAAAAGTGCAGCAGCGCGCACCCAGGCTTCGAGACTAGAATAGAATTTTCATTTCGAGTCGACAAAACTGAAAAATATGTTTTACTCGCTGGGGAGTTTCAGAAAGGTACGGATGGCAGGGCTCGGCATCACCTATGTCCGCGATCAGGTTCCCGCGTCACGCGAAGATACCGATCTTGTCGGAGATGCGACCGGGCTGCAGATGGCCAGGCCGGCCTTTGACCGATTAACGGACCCCTTGGGCTTGGGCGACGTTCAGCCGCGCGCGTACGATGCCCCGTTGATCTCCCCCGGTGGAAAACTGTCCGACAGCCTTGCCACGCAGGCAGATGCGGACAGTCCCGAGGATGCCGGCATCGAGGCAAGCGAGAGGTGTCCCTTCGGTCAAAGCGCGTGCGCCGCGGTTCATAAATGGCAGCTCGGCGACGGGTCAATCGCCACGAGTACAGCGCATGAGGCGAATGCCGGTCCGAGCGACTTCGCGACATGCCTTAAGCCAGAAACCCGGTCCGCTGCGATGGGCCGGTGTTCCGAAATTCCTGGCAGTATCCGCGAAGGCGACGCTGTCCAGATTGGGTTCTCTTTGATCGGCCAAGGCGGTCGGGGCGACGAGATCATGATCGGCCACCTGGCCACACAGGTCGACCTCCGTTCGCCGGCCATTTCCTTTGGTACCGCTGGTCGTACCCCGTGCGACCTGGTCGAGGCGATCCATCCATCAACAGCCGGCCTCCGACCCGGCAAAGCCCGCTCCACGCGGGCGGCGCCGGACCGTGGAGATCCAGATGGCGTCGTCCGTGTCTCAGCGGCGCGCACCAAAACCGTGGATGAGGTCGATCACTTCATCGAGCGGCTCGAGAGCCTGCGCAACAGGCCGAATGACGTGACCACCCACTCTCCAACAAGGGGCTCCCTATGAAACTCTGTACCATTCTGACCTCCGCCGCCGCGCTCATGGCGCTGTCTGGCGCCGCTGTTTCGGCCCAGACGCTCGAAGAAGTGCGCGAGCGCGGCTACCTGAACTGTGGCGTGTCCCCCGGTGTCGCGGGCTTCTCCAACCCCGACGACGCGGGCAACTGGTCGGGCTTCGATGTCGAGGTGTGCCGCGCAGTCGCGGCGGCCGTGCTCGAGGATCCCGACGCGGTGCGCTACACACCGCTGTCGAACACCGAGCGGTTCACCGCGCTGCAATCGGGCGAGATCGACATGCTGTCGCGGACCACGACGCGCACCCTGAACCGCGACACCGCGCTGGGGCTGAATTTCGCGCCGGTCATGTTCTATGACGGTCAGGGCTTCATGGTGCGCGACAGCATGGATGTGGACAGCGTCTCGCAGCTCAACGGCGCCACGGTCTGCGTCTCGGCTGGCTCCACGACCGAACTGAACCTGGCCGACTATTTCGAAGCCAACGGGATGACCTACAACCCGGTCCGCTTCGACCGCGCCGACGAGGTTCTGGCAGCCTATGACGCGAACCGCTGCGACGTCTACACCTCCGACCGCTCGGGTCTTGCGGCACGGCGCCTGGTGATGAGCGACCCGTCCGAGCATGTCATGCTACCCGAGACGATCTCCAAGGAACCGCTCGCGCCCGCGGTGCGCCATGGTGACGACCAGTGGTTCGACATCGTGACCTGGACCGTCTACGCGCTGATCGAGGCCGAGGAATTCGGCATCACCCAGGACAATATCGATGAGATGCTGGCCTCCGAGAACCCCAACATCACCCGGATGCTGGGCGGTGAGGGCTCTCCGGTCGGGGAATGGATCGGCCTGGACAACCAGTGGGTCTACCGCGCGATTTCCTCGGTGGGCAATTATGGCGAGATCTTCGAACGCCATGTCGGCCCCGATACACCGCTGCAGATCGAACGCGGCATGAACGCGCTCCATACCGATGGCGGGCTGCAATACGCGATGCCTTTCAAGTGATCAGACACCGTCCCCGCCGCGTCCTGCGGCGGGGGCTCCTCTGACCGGTCCGCCCCTCGAGGAACCCGCCAGTGCCCGTCTCCCGCGATCTCGGTCCGATGGCCCCGCCCCGGACGCCGTTCTGGACCCGCTCCCGTATACGGTCCGCGCTGATACAGGTCGGGTTCGTTGCGCTCTTGGCGCTGCTCATCCAGTTCCTGCTGGCGAACACGATGGCCAATCTCGACCGGCAGGGCATCGCCTCCGGTTTCGGCTTTCTCGAAAACCGCGCGGGCTTCGACATCGCCATCCGCTTCTCCCCGTTCGAGCGCAACGACACCTACCTGCAGGCGCTCTGGACCGCGGTCGCGAACACGGTGGTTCTCGCGGTGCTGGGCATCGGCCTGGCCTCTCTCATCGGTCTCGTGATCGGGTTGGCGCGGGTGTCACCCAACTGGCTGATCTCACGGCTGGCCGCCGTCTATATCGAGATCTTCCGTAACATCCCGCTGCTTCTGCAGCTCTTTTTCTGGTATTTCGCCATTCTCCGGCCGCTGCCGGGCCCGCGCCAGAGCATCGAGATCGGAGGCGGCGCGTTTCTCAGCAATCGGGGGCTCTACCTTCCCAAGCCGCTGCTGGATTCCGGGGCCCAGCTCACCCTCGTCGCCTTCGCCACCGGGTTGATCTTTGCGCTGACCATGGCGCATTTCGCGCGCCGCCACCGTGCGGCAACCGGGCATTCCAGACCGGTGCTGCAATGGTGGATCATCGGGCTCGTCGCCCTGCCGCTGGCGACTTGGTTTGCGACCAACGCGTCGATGGCCCTGTCGGTCCCGGCGCTGGAAGGCTTCAACTTCCAGGGCGGGATGGTCATCCTGCCCGAGATGCTGGCCGCGCTTTTGGGGCTCTCCTTCTACATCGCCGCAGCGGTTGGCGAGATCGTGCGCGCCGGCATCGAGGGGGTCGATCACGGCCAGACCGAGGCGGCGCAGGCGCTGGGGCATTCCCGCGGCCAGATCATGCGCCTCGTCGTGATCCCCCAGGCGCTGCGGATCATCATTCCGCCGCTGACGACACAATACCAGTCGCTCGCCAAGAACACCTCGCTCGCCTCCGCCATCGCGTTCCCCGAGATCATCTCGATCGTGGCCGGAACGACGATGACCCAGACCGGGCAGGCGCTGGAAACCATCGCGCTGGCCATGGCCTTCTATCTGACGGTGAGCCTGCTCATTGCCGCGATCATGAATTTCTTCAACTGGCGCGTGACGCGGCGGTCCTTCTGAGGATGCGATGACCGAAACCAGCCGACATCTGCCGCTGAGAACGCCGGGATCTGTGTTGGGTCCGGCGGCCTGGATCCGCCGCAACCTCTTTCCCGACTGGCGCCAGGGCCTGCTGACCCTTCTGGTCCTGTGGCTGCTGATCCGCACGATCCCGCCGCTGATCGACTGGCTCTTCATCGATGCCGCCTGGACCGGCGACCGCGATGATTGCGTGGCCGCCGGAGGCGCCTGCTGGGCCTTTGTCGGCGCGCGCTGGGGGCAGTTCATCTACGGCTTCTACCCGCCGGAGCATCGCTGGAGGGTCGATCTGTCGATGCTGGCGCTGCTGGCGTCCATCGCCGTTCTGTTCCTGCCGCGGGTACCCAACAAGGGCTGGATCATCACCGGCAGCTTCATCGCCCTGCCCGTGGTGACGGTCGTGCTGCTGCATGGCGGGATGCTCGGTCTGGAGGTCGTGCCCACCGACCGCTGGGGCGGGTTCATGCTGACCCTCGTGGTGGCGGTGGCCGGGATGCTCGGCGCGCTGCCCATCGGGATCCTGATGGCGCTGGGGCGCCGGTCGCGCATGCCCGCGATCCGCATCTTCTGCGTGACGTTCATCGAGTTGTTCCGCGCCGTCCCGCTGATCACCATTCTCTTCATGGCGTCGGTCATGCTGCCCCTGTTCATGCCTCAGGGCTTCACCATGGACAAGCTGCTGCGCGCCCTGATCGGCGTGGCGCTTTTCAACGGGGCGCTCATGGCCGAGGTGATCCGCGGCGGGCTCCAGGCGATCCCCAGGGGCCAGTTCGAGGCCGCCACCGCGTCGGGCATGGGCTACTGGAAGATGATGACCTTCATCATCCTGCCCCAGGCCCTGCGCACGGTGATCCCGGGTCTGGTCAACACCTATGTGGCGATCATCAAGGACACCACGCTGGTCCTGATCATCGGGCTGTTCGACCTGCTCGGGATCGTGCAGGCGGGCATTTCCTCAAGCAACTGGCTCGCCCCGTCTGTCACGACGACGGGCTATGTCTTTGCCGGCTTCGGCTTCTGGGTGCTCTGTTTCGGCCTCTCGCGCTACTCGATGCATCTGGAACGCAAGCTCAACACGGGCCAGAAGAAATGACACCTCAGGCAGACGGCTTTCAACCCAACCCGAGCGGAGCAAGCGCCATGGCCGACGCGGCAGAGATCATCCGGATCGACGGGCTGAACAAATGGTTCGACCAATTCCACGTGCTGCAGGACATCAACCTGACCGTGGCCTCCGGCGAAAAGATCGTGATCTGCGGCCCGTCCGGGTCTGGCAAATCCACGCTGATCCGCTGCATCAACCAGCTCGAGACGCACCAGATGGGCCGGATCGAGATCAACGGGCAGGAGATCAATGCCGAGATGAAGAACATCGAGACGCTCCGCGCCCGCGTCGGCATGGTCTTCCAGAACTTCAATCTCTATCCTCACCTGACAGTGCTCGAAAACCTCACGCTGGCGCAGATCTGGGTGCATCATGTGCCCCGCAAGGAGGCCGACGAGCGTGCCCACCATTACCTCGCGCGCGTCCATATTCCCGACCAGGCCGCCAAGTATCCCGGGCAGCTCTCCGGCGGTCAGCAGCAGCGCGTCGCCATTGCCCGCGCGCTCTGCACCAGGCCCGAGATCATGCTCTTCGACGAGCCCACCTCGGCGCTGGATCCCGAGATGATCAAGGAGGTGCTCGACGTCATGATCGAACTGGCGGGCGAGGGGATGACGATGGTCTGCGTGACCCACGAGATGGGGTTTGCGCGCAAGGTCGCGAACAGGATCGTCTTCATGGATGGCGGCCGGATCGTCGAGGAATCCGATCCCGAGGCGTTCTTCCAGAACCCGCAGACGGAACGCGGTCGCACCTTCCTGTCGCAGGTGCTAGCCCATTAAGTTCCAAGACGCGGCGACGTGCCGACCGAGACGATCAAGAGACCAGAGCCCCGAACGATGACCCAGAGCATGGCCAAACCCGACACGCCAACCAAACCGAGAACCCTCGAGGAATTCCGCGAGCGCCTCACCGGCGAGCGGCATCTATTCACCGGCCGCATGCTCGATGCCGGCGCGTGGGTGCTGGAAAATCAGCGGGTGGTCGCGCTGGAAACGCTCGCCGTCATGGCAAAGAAATCCCAGCTTACGCCCTCGATCTTCGTCCGGCTGGCCAAGGCGATGGGCTTCGACGGCTTCACCGAGATGCAGCGGATCTTCCGCGCGCCGCTCCACAACGTCTATCCCGCCTCCCTCTCGGAACGGATCTCGCACATCCAGGGCGACGAGGTCGTGCACGACCCGTCCGACCTCGTGGCGATGGGGCAATCCTTCTGCCGGGCGAACAGCGCCTCCCTGGCCCATCTCGGCAGCCGGCTGGCCGAACTGCCGCTCGACGCTGCGATGGAGCTCATTCTGAACGCGCGGACGGTCCATGTGATCGGCCTCGACCGTTCCTATCCCGTGGCCTCCTACTTTTCCTACGCGCTGCGCCGGGCGCACTGTCAGGCGGTTCAGATCAGCGGGACCGGCAGCGCGCCCGATGACCAGATCGCGGTGATGCAACCGGGCGACCTGCTGGTCTCGATCAGCTTCCCGCCCTACGCGCCCGCCACAATCGGCGCGACGGCCCAGGCGCGGGAGGCGGGGACGCCGATCCTGGCGATCACGGACAATCCGGTCAGCCCGATCACCGAAGGCGCCGCCGTGGTGCTGCCCGTGGATGACGCCGCGCTGCACGGGTTCCGGTCACTCACCGCCGTGATGAGCCTCGTTCAGACGCTGGCCATCGGGCTGGCCTACCGGCGCAGCGATGCCGGCGATCTCGATCTCGATCTCATCAACGCCTGAACAGGGGTCCGACATGTCCCACGACCTGGTCATCGCCAACGGCACCGTCGCCACCGCGTCGGACATGTTTTCCGCTGATATCGGCATCCGGGACGGCCGGGTCGCCCAGATCGGCGGCGATATGGGGTCCGCCGCGCGCACCATCGACGCGACCGGGCGCTATGTCCTGCCCGGCGGCATCGACAGCCACGTCCACATCGCCCAGCCTTCCGGCCCGGGGATCGAGATGGCCGACGATTTCGACAGCGCCACGCGCTCCGCGGCCTTCGGCGGCAACACGATGGTCATGCCTTTCTGCCTGCAGGAGCGCGGCGATTCTCTGGCGGCGACCTTTCGCGACTACCGTGCCCAGGCCGAAGGCCGAAGCCACGTGGATGTCGGGTTTCACCTCATCGTCACCGACCCCACGCCCAGCGTTCTCGGCCAGGAACTGCCCGCCCTGATCGAAGAAGGGCATCGTTCGGTCAAGGTGTTCATGACCTACGAGGCCCTGCGCATGGATGATGCGGAGATCCTCGCAACGATGGATGTCGCGCGCCGCCATGGCGCCAAGGTGCTCGTCCATTGCGAGAACGAGGACGTGATCGCCTTTCTCGCCCGCCGCGCCGAACAGGCCGGCGACATGGCCCCGCGGGCCCATGCCACCACCCGCCCGGTGGCCGCGGAACGCGAGGCCACCCACCGCGCCCTGACCCTGGCCGAGGTGGTCGATGTCCCGATCGTCATCGTCCATGTCTCGAACGGCGCCGCGATGGAGGAAATTGCGCGCGCCCGGATGCGCGGGCTCGACATCACCGCCGAGACCTGCCCGCAATATCTGATGCTGGAGGGCGAAGACCTGTCGCGCGAGAACTGGGAGGGCGCGAAATTCGTCTGCTCGCCGCCGCCCCGCAACCGGACCGAGCAGGAAAACTGCTGGCGCGGGCTGCAGACGGGCCTTTTCGACCTCTTCTCATCTGACCATTGCCCGTTCCGATATGCCGACGACAAGGGCAAGCGAAATCCCAAGGGCCTGCGCAGTTTCCGCCATATTCCCAATGGCATCCCCGGCGTTGAAACCCGTCTGCCGATCCTCTTTTCCGAAGGTGTGATGAAAGGCCGGATCGACCTGCCGCGGTTCGTCGCTCTGACGGCGACCAACCATGCGCGCGCCTATGGTCTCTACCCGCGGAAGGGCACGATCGCGGTGGGCAGCGACGCCGACATTGCGATCTGGGATCCCGGGATCCGCCGCACCATTCAGCATGCCGATCTGCATGACGGGTCGGACTACACGCCCTATGAGGGACTTGAGGTGCAAGGTCGGCCCGAGACAGTCCTGCTGCGCGGCAGGCCCATCATTGAGGATGGTCAAATGGTGTCCAAATGCCAGGGCGCGATTGTCGAGCGGCATGAGGGACTATGACTGAAGTTTCCGTCCGATGGTCTACGAGCGCTGCATTTTGGCCCTCTGAATCAGAGCTCAAGGGCACCGCCAAACCCGCGCCGCCGAGCACGGATTAATCTCACTGATTTGCCAGAGGTTTCGTTGCGAGCCTGATTCAGGCCGCTGAACCTCGGAATACGGTCTGGGCAGTGTTATCTGGCTGATCGACGAGCAGGTGGCGCGGCGCCGTCGCCAGTAACTGAAGAGCTTGCCGAGCCGCGCGGTCATGAAAGACGCGTTCTGAATGGGATTATTCTCGCCAAGCGCAATGGGTCGCGGCGTTGGATGCGCTACGGAAGTTCGACCCGCCGAAGACGCTCTGCAACTTCTGTGAGCGGTGGAGCGACGAGGGTAGTCCAAAACAGAGAGACCAAGGTTGAGCAACGCTTTCATCGACACATTCGGCTGACCCAATGCGCGGTCGACCTTCAAAAGCAGGTGGCGGGGAGAGACGAGGCGCATCTGTTGCAGACCCGAGCTAGCCCTCAAGCCGTCGTACCTATCAAGTAAGACGAGGTTGGATGTGGGCCCCTCGGGGCAACCGTCTCGTCGTCGATCAGCCCCGCCCCGAGTCATGTCTCGCTTTTCAAGCGCCGTTCCCGAGTGCTGCTGGAAACGGACAGTACGATGCCGCACTCGGTAACATGATGGAAAGCTCGAAAAGAGAGAATTCCTATGGAACTCCAATACTCTATCCGAGGGGGTGGTGGTGGAGCCAAGGGACGGAGCGACCCCCTAGATCTTCAATCCCATATCTTATTGAAAAAAATGATTAATATGCGTTTGCATGTCAGGAAAACTGTTTGACACGAGTAGCGTAACGATGAGACCGCGCAACACACACCTAAAGCTTCGGGGCAAGGCCGCAAGCCAACTGCGCGAGCAAAGGCGCAAGAGATTCTGGCAATGAAAGAGAGCGGAGCCGGCGCGTCCGAGATCGCCAGGCAACTCGGCATAGGTCGAGCATCGGTCTATCGAGTTCTTGCCAGCTCCAATGCCTAGAACCCTAGGTTACTCGATCTTGCGTGTCCGACTTTCGGCCCTTAGCGGATGAGATGGATGGCTCCTGCTCGACCGGCATCGTACGTGCTAAAATGCAGTTGTTGTCGAATGCAAACAAAGGAGCCACCTAATGACAGTAAAGACTGTGGGTCTGGATTTGGCCAGCGACGTTTGACAAGTTCACTGCGTTTCCGTGACGGGCCGACGGATCATCAACAAGAAAATCAAGCGGGCCAAGTTGCTCGCACACTTCGAGACATTGCCTCGCTGTGTTGTCGGCATGGAGGTCTGCGGATCAGCACATCACTGGGGACGCGAGCTGCGCGAACTCGGCCATGATATTCGGCTGATGCCAGCCGCCTATGTCAAACCCTATTTGAAACGCGGCAAGACGGACGCAGCCTATGCCGAAGCGATCTGCTAAGCTGTGCGCCGACCGACCATGCGCTTTGTCGAGATCAAGTCCGAAGATCAGCAGGCTGTTCTTTCCATCCATCGTGCCCGGGATCTGGTCGTTCGACAGCGCACCGAGGTTGTGAACATGATCCGAAGCATACTCCGGGAATTTGGACATATCCTGCCGACAGTTATTGAGGCCGAGTCCAAGTTCGCACGAGAGCACGGCACGGAAGACGAGTTGGAAGTGCCCGGGATCGCGGACGGCATTCTCGGCGCGATGTGCCATCAGCTGAACGGCCTCAATGCTCGTATCGACGGGCTGACGAAGTTTATCGAACAGCATGCCTGGCTGGATGCTGATGCGCGTAGGCTGATGCGCATGCAAGGCGCCGGACCGATTACGGCTTCCGCCATCGTTGCCACCATTGGCGACGCGAGCTAGTTCAAAGCTGCGCGCGAGCTGGCCGCTTGGCTGGGGCTGACGCCGTTCAACAAATCCAGCGGAGGGCGAGATCGCCTCGGCCGGATCACAAGGAAGGGTGACCGCTATATCCGAAAGCTCTTGATCATCGGAATGGCGTCGCGCGCGTTGATGGCCAAGAACTGCCCAGAGAAAGCCGACACGTGAACCGCAAAGCTACTGGACGAGAAGCCCTTCCGGCTGGCGACGGTCACCATGGCCAATAAATCCGCCCAGATGATCTGGGCCCTACTGACGAAACAAGAGAAATACCGGCAGCCGATCGTCTGATAGGGTCAACCTGCCAAGAGTGTAGCCTGAGCAATTCAGCGGTACATCAGCGCGATCTTCTATAGCTTGTCTCTGAGCGCCTCGTAAGGCGTCTTTCCGCCGTGCGCGCCGTGTGGCCTGGCAAGATTGTAGAAGCGCTCCCACTCTGTGAGCCTTGCGTCCAGGTCGATGTCGCCCTAGTAGCTGAGAAGCTGGTGGAACTCCTGCTCGTTGGACCTGTGCCATCGCTCGACTTTGCCGTTGAGCTGCGGGGAGCTCGGCTTGATGTAGGCGTGGCGAATGCTTCTGTCCTCGACATGCCAGTGCAACCGGGCCCGGAACTCCTGGCCATTGTCGGTTCGGATCTCGCGTATGCGGAACGGGAAGGTCTCGATCACGTGGTCGACGAACGCGATGGCGTTGGCCTGAGTATGCCTGTCATAGGTCTTGAGAGCGCGGATGCGGGTGGCATCGTCGATGGCCGTGAACTGAAAGCGCCTGACCTTCTTTCCGCTTTTTCCGATGAAAGTCAGGAGCTTGACGTCTATCCGGAAATGGTGGCCGGAAACTTGCTTGTTGTTCCGCTTCGTATGGACCTTGCGCAGCCTCGTGCCGCGAGGGAGCCGGTTCATGCCGTTGCGCTTGAGGATCCGGTAGACGCCCGCGTCGGAGATCCGGGTCCCGTGGTAGCGCTCCATGTACCAGCTGACGAGGGTGGGACCGAGGTGTTACTTGCGGCGAAGGTGCAGGACCTTCTCAGCGACCGCCGGCGGTGTCTTGTTCGGGTGGTTGTGAGGAACCGATCGACCACTTGCCAACTCGATCTCACCCCTGGCGTGATACGCGCTGCGCCACCTATAGAAGCTCGCCCTGCCTATCCCGAAACACCGGTACGTTCTGCTGACATTGCCAGACGTCTCCGCATGCGCCAGGACGCGCAGCTTGCGACGGATTTCCCGTTGGTCGTCGGTCATTGAAGACACCCCCATTCTCCCGGTTGTAAATCATCGAAGGTGTCTCGCTGAATCGTTCAATTCTACGCCCCCCCAAACGCTGGAGGGAAGTCGGGTCTCAGGTGACTTGATTTGCACCAATCGTCTCTGTGTTTGGAAGTCACGGATTGTGCTGTAGAACAGCCACGGTCTCACTTCGCATGTCCAACCGAGACTTCGACCGAATTGCAGGTTCGTCCAAGCATGAGCAAGGCCGTCAATCCGTCGAGCGAGACGACCTCGCCGATGCACCGCAAGACCAAGTCGCATCAGCGTTGTGCGCAGCTTGTCTGTATCCTCTTTGTAGTTTTGGTCGCTGGCTGCGCTCCGCGAGGCTCGATATCTATAAAGCCACCAGGTGCGGAGCAAGGGAGCGTTCAAGACGTGTTTGTAGCCAGCACGCGAGAGCTTGTGGATGGTTCCGCAGTGCTGTCGGGAACGCGATCACCGTCAATGCACTATTTTGATTTCTCGGTTGCTGTGCCTCCAGACCACATTCCGGGAACGGTTCGGTTTCCACGCCGCCGTTCGCCAAACTTACAAACCGACTTCGTCACCATTTCGGCCACGCAATTTCGTGACAGATCTGCCTTTGTCAGTTCGCTGAACTCGGTGGCAAGGCAGAAGCAGCCACAAGACCGCGAAGTGGTCCTGTTCGTTCATGGCTTCAATACCAACTTCGCGGAAGGCCTCTATCGGCAGGCCCAGCTCAGTCACGATTTCGGAAGCCGAGGGATTTCGGTGAACTTCTCCTGGGCGTCAGCCGGCGACCTCAGGGCCTATGCTTACGACCGAGAGAGTGCGCTGCTCGCTCGTGATGGTCTCGAAAGCCTTCTTCTGTCAGTGTCTGCGTCCAATGCCACGCGGATTGTCATTATTGCTCACTCGATGGGTGCTCAGGTCGTCATGGAAACGCTCCGCCAGATGGAAATCCGCGGTGCTCCGGTGTTCTTCGACAAGCTTTCGAGCGTGGTTCTAGTCGCGCCCGACATCGATGTTGACCTGTTTGTGAACCAAGCGGCGCCGCTGGCCGAACTGGACATCCCACTCTACATTTTCGTGTCCAGCCGCGACCGCGCCCTACGGCTTTCCTCGCTTTTGCGCGGACGAGCACCAAGGCTTGGAATGTTGACCGATGCTGCGGCTTTGGGTGATCTTCCGGTGGCTATCATCGACACGTCAGATGTGGGCGCGAACGGCGACCCGTTGCAGCACTTCAAGGCGGCCAGTTCGCCGACGATGATCGCCCTTTTTGCGGGTATGGGTACGGCAGGCCTGGAGATGTTTCAGGAAGGGCAAAACAGTCCGGGCCTATTGCAAGGGGGGGTCGATGCAATTCAAGACGCCGCAAATGTCGTTCTGGGTGGCCCTGCCGGCCCAAGGTGATCGCTGCTGAAGCGCAGTGAGCGCTTTGTGCGCGAGCGAGATGACCGCCCTCAGGATTGAGCCGGCGAAAAAAAAGCCCGCTGGACCAGATCGTCATTTTGTTCTGGGAAACGTGCGCGCTTCACCGCTGTCGACCAACGTAGGCTCCGCTTGGCGGCCGTCTTGCAGTCCGGCTTCCCTCGCCCATTTGTCCCTCGACAGATAAAGCGTCTGCGAGGAAAAGGCGAACTCGGTACCGCAGTCGCTGACGATATCAAGAATGGACAGAAACATCTCTTCTCGGATCGCGACGAACGTTTCCCAATCGGTTGTCATCACGTAGATCCGAAAGTTCACCTCGAGCGCGCTGTCGCCGTAGCCGCTAAAACGGACCCGCACCGTTTTGCTGTCCACATCCGGATGCTCGATAAACAACGTCCGGATACGAGTTAGCAGAGTGCGCAATTGATCCGGTGTTGTCTCGTAGCGTAGGCCGACCGTCTCATCGATGAGGATCTGATCGCGCGATGTGAAATTGATGATCTGCATATCTGCGAATTGCGCGTTTGGAACCGTGATGAGCGTCCGGTCGAGCGCGCGCAGCCGGGTGGAGCGGATCCCAATGCCTTCGACGGTTCCGGTCTGGCCTTCGAAACAGCAAAAATCGCCGACCCGAACCGGGCGGTCGATATAGAGCATCACGCCGCCCACCAGGTTCTCAAGCGTGGGGCGCAATGCCAGCGCCACTGCAAGACCGCCGATCCCGAGACCGGCAAGGACGCTGACGATGGGAAGTCCGATCGCCTGACCTCCGAAGGCTAGAATGATCGCGGCCCCGATGATGCCGATGACGCCGGACACCAGCCGCAGAAGATTGGCGTCAAGGCTTTCGTCCGGGATCCTGGGCGACAGGATCACCCATTCCATCATCATCCGCACCACGATCCAGAAAAGCCACGCAAAGGCGACATGTGCTGAAATACTCAGGGTCTTCTCGGCAAAGTTCGAGAACCCGCCAGAGACGTTGATCTGATGCATGATATAGGGCAGCGCCCAGAGCACGGCGAAAAGCATTGCCAGCGGGACAAGCGCACGCAGGAAAAGGAACCACATGCGGCGATCCCTTGGCCCAGCCGACACAGCGCGATAAAGCTTGGCGAGCACGACCATGCTGACGATGGTCAGCACACCCATCGTCAGCACTTTCCAGGCCGGTGTCCCGAACCAAAGGGTTTTTAGAGAGGCTGGCACCCCCTGTAGAACCGACGCCGGAATGAGCGGACCGGTCAACTGCGGAGAGAAGGCACTATAGCTTTCGATTTCCAAAGGCGAACGCAACGGGATATCTCGAAGGCTACGCAGGAAGCGCGGGGCGGCCTGGACCGTGCGGCCGCTGAAGAGGAACTCGCCTTCGCGGTCCCCGTCGGTCATCTGCATGATGCGGAGTGGCGTTCCTAAAATACGGAAGTAACTGATACTTTCGTCGTCCAAAGCCGTGTTGTCGGGGACTGTGTCGAGCGCGGGCGGATCGATCCGGCCGAAGATATCCATCAGATAGGTCGCGGTCTCGATTCCAACTTCGCGCCGTGCGACCCTTGGCACGAGATCGAGATCGAACAGCGCGACCATCTGGTCCGACAATAGCGCAAGCCGCTGCGCGCCCGCCCGTGTCGGGTCGGTCGTATACGCCAGCAGTCCGGCCTCCATCTCGTCGCGCAGCAACAGGAAGCTGCGCAACACATCGCGGGGACTATCCGTGCTCAGCGGTGTCACGGCACGGTCCTCGATGTCTTCCTGTTGGGCATCCGCGGTGTGCACACCGCCTACCCCCAAGACGACAAAGACAAAGATCAGCACCGTCAGCAGAGCGCGCGCGACGTGCGCGATGCTCATCCGGCGCGCAAAGTGAGGTGCGATCATCATCTGCGGGTCCTTCTGCACTTGGTGTTCAACCGTGGTGAGCGTTGACACCACCTTGTTCAGATCCCGGCGCGACGCAACGGGTCGGCCCCTGAAACTGCAAGAAACCTTGTTGCCACGCGACCTCTCTGGCCGAAGCCTTGAAGGCTCTGGCTTTGCCGCCAGTGGGGCCCGTGTCAGTTGCGTTTATGCGGGCCCTTTCGGCACGTCCTTCGGCAACGGGTCTACAGCGCCGATTTCGCCTGTCTTCGACAGCAGGATGGCAATCGGTCGCGTGTCCTGGAACTGCGAGAGGATGATGACGAGAATGGCGGTCAGTGGGACCGCGAGGAACATGCCCGTCACCCCCCAAAGCGTCCCCCAGACAAAGAGCGACAGGATCGTGACGAAGAGGCTCAGATTGAATGAGTTCCCGGCCATCCGCGGGAAAACCACATTGCCCATCGTGACCTGGATCGCGCCCAGCACCACCATCAGCGCGCCGGTTGCGAGAAGGTCCTGCGATTGCACGAGCGCGTAGGCGGTCGGCAGAAGTGTTCCGAGGATGGATCCGATGGTCGGTATGAAATTCAGGAAAAACACGAGCACGGCCCAGAAGACCGCATTCTCAATCCCGAAGAACAGCAACGCGACATAACTCAGAACCGCGGTCATTGCGCTGATTTTCGTCATCAGCCAAAGGTAGGAACCGATCGCGTGCCCAATCGAATTAAGAAACAACGTCACCCTCTCGCGGCGTGCGTTGTCGGGAAAGAGCGCGCGCATCTTCGCGCCGAACATGGCTTGGTCAGCGAACAAAAAAGCCACGTAGATCAGGATCACGCCGAACTGGTTGAGAAGCCCGACGAGCCCCAGAACCATCTGCTGCATCATGGTCTCGAGCCCCACCGAGTCGACGACACGGTTCAGCATTTGGGCGCTGTCGGTGCCTAGCAAATCCGCTATGCGCGTGATGATCGGATCGAGACTGTCGTGAAGGCTCACCGTTTGGGGGCCTGCGCTCACAATACCGCGGACGCCGCTGTAGATCGCGGCGAATGCGATTGCCGTAACAAAGACGCCAGCGAGCGCGCACGCCGCACCATGACTGAGATAGGGCTTGAGTTGCGGTACACGACGCAGGGACTCGCCCGTGCGATTGATTACGAACCACAAGATCACCGCCTCGACCAAAGGCAGCAGGATGCGCGCCCCGATAGCGAAGAGTGTTAACACCAGCGCCGCGATAACGAGGATACAGGTTGCTCGGAAGAGCTGATCTGAAGATGTTTGTATGCTCACCTAACCGCGAGTCCTGGGCCGCGTGTCACGCGTCAGGCCGGTGTATTGCGGGTCGAGGCACGTTCCGTCAAAAAAATCAGTCGCAGCGAAATGGCAACCACAAGCAGTTCGGCTGTGAGCGTCAACAGGAGTGACATGATGCTCACGCCGTCTATCGCTGAGATGGTATAGGAAGAGGGCGTACCGGGTCCTGGCGATACTTGAATTCCGATCTGCGGATTTGCGAGCATCGTAAACAGGAGGGCAGAGGCTGCCCCAAAGAGCGACAAGAGCGACGCCACGGCACCGATGATGCCTGCCCAAGTTCCGGTCCAGAGCCGACGCTTGAGGCCAGCGGGCGTAGGCCCGTCGCTGCCGGCAGCCATCGATTTGCCTGTCGAAGCGTAGCGCCGACACCAGAACGTCGTGAAGACCGGGATCGCCAGGACCAGAAAGGACAGCAGGTTTGCGAGGCCTGCGCGCGAGTTCGTGCCGCCTGTAACACTGAATGTGTATCCTCCGAGCAGGGCGACGATAATCAGGAATACCAGTTGGACCCAAAACCCGAGCATACCGAACTGTTGCAGCGCGGTTGCGACGCCAGGCCGGCGCGACTCAATCCAAGTGGAGGCTGTTGTCATCTGTGGGGTCCTCAGTGGTCAAAAATGAAGCTGCGGCGCCTGCGATAACACTCTTGCGGGCGTATGGCGCATTGAGCGGGGTTCGCGAGAGCGCGGGCGCAATGCCGCTCTCCGGCGCATGAGGACGACAAGTCGTGACATTGTTTGGTCCTCCACTGTCCAATCAATTATCAACCCTGGCTGGTGTCTGGCTTTCTCTTTGCGAAAGGCCTTTGTTTCATCGCTCGGGTTCAGTCTTTTGTTTGTGCTCGCATACTTTCCAGATGTTCTCAATCGTAGAGCGTAGACGGCCGAAAGACGCAGCATTTGGAACCCCGAGTGAAAATAGCGAGCTTGTCCTGCAGAACGCCGGTTTTCAACTCACCAGAAGACCGGCCTTTGGAGAGTGCCGCCTTTGCTCCCGCGTCAGGCGAAACCGAGAACCGGTTTCGTTGCGATGATCTGCTAGCGCACGATACTAAGGGAAGGATGTTGCCGTGCGGCATGAACATCCCTAATCGTTTAGAAAGGACCATGGCGTTGACGTCGTGTCGTTTCAGCGGGGCAATTCGTTGCGAAACACAGCCGACCGGGCTCACCGATGCACGATGTTATCGTATCTCCGGATCCAGGTTTTGCATGTGACGAACTCTGGCGACCAAAGCTGCTCTCAAGCCGTACTGCGTCGTGCCTGAAAGCCGCCAGTATGCGCGTCTGTTTCAGGCCAAGGTTCTGACACTCCTTGCAACGGGCATAGCTTCTGTGGAGCTCTCGGTAATCGCGGTGAATATCGCCGGACCGGACGCGAGCGCTCTGCTCGGAACGGCGCTTGCTCTGAAGGCGCTGTGCTTCGTGGTGGCGCCCCTGCTCATGGCGGCAGTGGTCGAACATCTCCCGCGCGGACGGTCCCTGATTGCAATAGATCTGCTGCGCGCTGCTGCCGTGCTAGGGCTGATTTTTGTGTCGAGCGAGTTATCGTTTCTGGCGGTCATCGCGGTATTCCTTGCGGCCTCTGCAGCATTTAAGGTCACCTATCTGGAGTATGTGGCTCACCTGGTGCCGGACCGGGATGAGTTTGCGACCGCCATGTCGAAAAGCCGGATCATCGACGAACTCGAAGGGGCGATAAGCCCGTTGCTGGCAGCGGCACTGCTGTTCCTGCTTCCGATGGATCTGTTTCTGGTTCTCACCGCTCTCGCGTTCGTCGTGTCCGCGCTGCGCACGGGGATGGCGCGCTTGCCCGATCTCGGCCGATCGGGGGCCGATTACCACTGGCGCCGTAGCTTCGCCGGGATCGCGCGCTTTCATTCCGACGCGACTCTGCGTCCCGTGACGTGGCTGATGGTTGCCGTTGCGGCGGGCACGGCGATGGTGATGACGAACACTCCGGCGCTCGTGGAAGCCGCTGGCGATTTTGAGGCGTCTGCCATCGCGCTTGCTTTCGGTGCTTTCGGTGCTTTCGGAGTTGGCGCCGTTGTCGGGGCGATCGCAGTGGTCTGGCTCGGGCGACATCTCAGCGAGCGCGCGACGATGCTCGCGGGAGCCATACTAATCACGACCGGCTTGTTCGGCGGGATCCCGCAGCAGAGCTTCGTTGTGCTCGTCCTGCTTTGGTTCCTGATTGGCGCCGGGGTAACCCTCGTCCAGACTCCCGCGGCGGCCATTATCCGGCGGTCCGCGGGTGAGCATGGCCTGTTGACCTTGTACGGTGCCGGCTGGTCCGTTCAAAGCCTGATATTGGTGTTTGGTTTTGCGCTGGCGGGATGGCTTGCGGCACAATCTGGCGCTTCCACTGCCTTTCTTGTCCTAGCTGCGTTATCTGCTGGCGCCACTACTATCGCTTGGCGCGTTTGGCGCACTGGCGGTCCAGAAGGCGAACTCAACGGAATTGCAGAGGAGTACCGCGTGCTCTGGTCGTGGATACAGACGAAACAGCTTCACCGCAGAACAGGACCCGAAGATGGCTGATAATGCGAAAACTGCGCCCCGGGAGACGCCCCAGGAGCGCGCGCCGCTGGCCGTGGATCTTGCGCTTCAGGGCGGCGGTTCCCATGGCGCCTTTGCCTGGGGGGCGCTGGACCGCTTGCTCGATTACCCCTGGCTTGAGGTCGAAGGCATCTCCGGCACTTCGGCCGGGGCGATGAACGCGGCCGTTTTCGCCTATGGCATGATGACCGGGGGCCACGACGGCGCGCGCAATGCGCTGGAAGAGTTCTGGCGCAGCGTATCGAAAGCAGCTTCCCTCAGCCCGTTCCAGCGCACGCCGCTCGATCGATTGACGGGCAACTGGACCCTCGACAACTCGCCCGCCTATATCATGGCCGACACGATGGCGCGTTTCGTCTCACCCTTCGCGTTTGGCCCGCTTGCAGCAAAGACGAACCCGCTGCGGAAGATCCTTGAAGAGACAATCGATTTCCCGGCGCTCGCCAAGGGTCCGATCAAGCTCTTTATCACCGCAACCAACGTGCGCACCGGACGTGGGCGCGTCTTTCGACGAGACGAGATTACTGCCGATGTCCTCCTCGCCTCCGCTTGTCTGCCGACGCTCTTCCAACCGGTCGAGATCGACGGCGAGGCGTATTGGGACGGCGGGTTCGCGGGCAATCCAACGATCGCCCCGCTGGTGCGCGAATGCGACTCGGCCGACACATTCTTGGTACAGATCAACCCGGTGACCCGCCCCGACGTGCCGATGACCGCGCGCGATATCCTCAACCGCATGAACGAGGTGTCGTTCAACGCGACGCTTCTCAAAGAGCTCCAGATGGTCGCGCTGATGCGCAAGGTCGCGGATCCCGGGAACAGCGAGGGCCGGTTGTGGGCCGAGATGCGGCTGCACCGGATTGCGAGCGATGTGATGGTAAGTCTCAGCGCGTCCTCCAAGCTCAATGCGGAGTGGGCGTTCTTGAAAATGCTAAAGGAAAAGGGGCGGCAAGCGGCGGACGATTTTGCGGAGAACCACCGCGAGGATGTGGGGGTCCGCTCGTCCTTCGACTTTAACAGTCTGCTCGACGAGGGCTGAGCCTGCGGGGCTTCTTGGTCTACTGGTCAGCCTCGCGATCCTAATGTCGCTGGCCTTTCGCGGTTGGTCAATTCCACTGTTGGCCCCGCTTGCCGCACTGGGTCGCCGCCTTTTCTGGCGAGCCGCTGCTGGCGCACTGGACGCAGACGTTTGTGGGAGCTGCTGCGGGTTTCGTTGTGCAGTTCTTTCCGCTTTTCGTGCTGGGGGCGCTATTCGGAAAGTTGATCGAAGATTCCGGCTCGGTCGATGCCATCGCCGACTAAAAGACCCGTACTTTCGGCCCGAAGCGCGCGGTTCTGGCGGTCGTGCTCGCGGTTTGCAGGTGCAGCCACCGGGAACGCTACCTCGACATTGCAATGGTCGCGGTGCTTGGGGCGATGTTGGCGCTGTTTATCGTTGTTTTCCTCGGAAAAGCATTCGGGTCGTTTTGGGAACGTGAATGGAATGAATGAGGTTGCGGGAAGGATGCTTGCAACGACAGCGCCTTGCGTTTCTATGCTTATAGATGCCGGGAAACACTGGCACACCTGAGCGAACGAGGGTCAAACATGACGCATTGGAGCGATCCTTTCCATGCTACGCGCGACTTTGGAGCGCGCAGATGATGCGTTTCGGGGGGGCCTTGCTTGTGTTCCTGGTGCTCACCGGGTGCGAGGAAGAGGCTACGCCAGAGAGCGAACCGGTCCGTCCTGTGCGTGTTACGGTCGCCCAAAGCACGGCGGGAGGCGAAACCGTACGCCTGACCGGGGATGTCCGCGCCCAGGAAACGGTGCTTCTCGGGTTCAAAACCGGCGGCCGCCTGGTGACACGCACCGTCAATGTCGGCGACACTGTCGAGGCAGGGGATCTCCTCGCGCGGCTGGAAGACGCCACGCAGTTGAATACGGTTCAGGCCGCCAAGGCGGAGCTTTCTGCCGCCGAAGGGGATGTGGACCGTACTGAGACGGACTACGGCCGTCAGGCGGAACTACTGGAGCGCGGTTTCACGACGCGGCAACGCTACGACACGGCCCTGCAAGTGCTTCGCCAAGCGCAATCGCGTGCCGATGCAGCACGCGCGCAATTGGCCAATGCGCAGGAAACACTTTCATTCACGGCGCTCTATGCGGATGCACCAGGTGTCGTCACGGCGGTGGGTGCCGAACCTGGCGAGGTCGTTGCGGCTGGAGCAATGACGGTGCAAGTCGCTCGCGACAATGGCAGGGACGCGGTGTTCGATGTGCCAGAACGTCTGATCAGCACGGTCGACCCAAATGCTGTTATCGACGTTTCGCTCGTCAGCAATCCGGATGCGGTCGCCACCGGACGGGTTCGCGAGGTCGCGCCCGAAGCCGATCCAGTGACCCGTACCTTTCAGGTCCGGGTCGGCTTGTCCGATGTGCCGGACAGCTTCCGCCTCGGCTCGGGCGTGACCGGGACCGTGACACTGGCCGGAACCGCCGCGACCCCGCTGCCTGCCTCTGCGTTGACGACGGTGGAGGGTGCCCCGGCGGTCTTTGTCGTGGATCCAGAAGCAGGGGTGGTGGCGCTAAGGCAGGTTGAAATCGGAAAGTTCGACTTGGCCCAGGTGCGGGTAACGGGCGGCTTGGAAGACGGAGATGTCGTCGTCACAGCAGGCGTGCAAGCGCTGCGACCCGGTCAGCCGGTGCGGATCGGCGAGGGCGGCTAGGATGGGCGCGAACCTGTCGGCCTGGGCACTTCAGAACAAGGCGCTGTCACTCTTTCTGATGGGGCTCGTCGTGGCCGCGGGGCTTGCCGCTTTTCTGGGGCTGGGTCGGGATGAGGATCCTCCCTTTACGATCCGTACCATGGTGGTTCAGGCCGCCTGGCCCGGTGCAACCGCCGAAGAAACCCTGCTGCAAGTGACGGAGCGCCTTGAGCAGGTGCTGCAGGAAACCCCCGGCCTCGACCGCATCGACAGCCAGACGAGGCCGGGTACCTCAACGCTCTTCGTGCACTTGATGGATGCGACATCGGCGCGCGAGGTGCCGATGATCTGGCAGGGCGTGCGAAATCGCGTGGGCGACATGGTGCACACCCTTCCGCAGGGAGTCATCGGTCCCGGGTTCAACGATGAGTTCGGTGATACCTTCGGGGTGATCTACGGCTTTACCGCGGATGGGTTCTCGAGACGCGAATTGCGCGACTATGTCGAAGGCGTGCGTTCGGAGCTCCTGCGCGTTCAGGACGTTGCGAAGATTGAGGTCCTGGGCGCTCAGGACGAGACGATCTTTGTAGAATTCGACCCCGCAGAGCTCGCGGCGCTCGGAATTCCCCCTGGTGCAGTGCGCGAAGCCCTTCGTGCGCAAAACCTCGTCAGCCCGGCGGGCACAATGCGCACAGGCACCGACGCGATCACCGTCAACGTATCGGGTGCCTTCACGAACGAGAGTGATCTGAGCGAAATCCTAATCGCGGCAGGAGATCGGAGGCTGCGACTGGGCGACGTGGCACAGATACGACGGGGCTATGTCGATCCACCCCAGCCGATGTTCCGCGTCAACGGCCAAGAGGCCCTTGGGCTCGCGATTGCCATGACCGATGGCGGCGACGTCATCGCGCTTGGGGACAACCTGAGTGTCCGGATGGCGGAGCTTGGCGTGGATCTACCGATCGGGATCGAAACCGTCCTCGTCGCCAATCAGCCCGAGATCGTGGACACGGCCATCGCCGAATTCACAGAGTCCCTGTGGCAGGCGATCGGGATCGTTCTGGTGATCAGTTTTCTCGCGCTCGGCGTGCGTGCCGGGCTGGTCGTGGCGATTGCTATCCCGCTGACGATGGCGGCGGTCTTCGTGATCATGCAGATCGCCAGCATTGATTTGCAGCGCATTTCCCTGGGTGCGCTGATCATCGCCCTTGGCTTGCTGGTCGATGATGCGATGACCACCGTCGACAGTATGAGCCGCCGCCTTGCCGCAGGAGATGACGAGCTGCGTGCGGGCTCCTACGCCTACGAAAAGCTGGCCTTTGCGATGCTGACCGGTGCCTTCGTGACCATCGCGGGTTTCGTACCCATTGGCTTTGCTCAAAGCGCGGCGGGTGAATACACCTTTTCTATCTTCGCGGTGGTGGCTATTGCGCTTGTGGCCTCCTGGATCATCGCGGTGCTCTTCGTTCCTGTCGTGGGGGTTGCCATTCTGCGAGCTCCGGAAGGCGCGGACGGAGACTCCGAGGGTTTTCTTCTGCGCATCTATCGCAGCGTCTTGGCTGTGGCGATGCGCGCGCGGCTTCTGGTCGTCGCGCTGACCGTCGCGCTTTTTGCTGTCTCGGTGCTTGGGCTGTCGCTGGTGCCACGGCAGTTTTTCCCACCGTCGGACCGCGTGGAGTTGCTGGTGGACATCACCATGCCGCAAAGTTCATCGATCCACGGCACGCGCGCCGCGGTCGACAGGTTCGAGGACCGGTTGGCTGAGCAGGAGGGGATCTCTCATTGGAGCAGCTATATCGGGCGCGGTGCAATTCGGTTCTACCTGCCGCTCGATGTCCAGACTCCGAGCCCGTTTTTCGCCCAACTCGTTCTGGTGACCGATAGCATCGAGGACCGCCAGCGCCTGCAGCCGGCGCTGGAAAGCCTGCTGATCGAAGAGTTTCCCGAGGCGATCACCCGGATCTACGCACTGGAGCTTGGACCGCCCGTCGGCTGGCCGGTGCAGTACCGCGTCACCGGGGAGGATCTCGATCAGGTTCGCACTATCGCCCGCGAAGTTGCAGCAACAGTGGCCGGTGTGGGCGATGTACGTTCCCTCAGCTTCAACTGGATGGAGCCTGCACGCGAGATTGAGGTCGTTCTCGATCAGGACGAGGCCCGACGCCTGGGGCTCAGCGCCTCGGCGGTGGCCGATACGCTCAATCTCTATCTTTCCGGCACACCCGTTACGCAAATCCGTGACGACATCTACCTGATCCCGGTCGTGACCCGTGCAGAAGGCGGGCAGACACTTTCGCCTGAGCGCCTTGCCAACCTGGAGATTTCGGTGGGCGAGGGCCGGACGGTACCTCTCAGCCAAATAGCGCGGCTCGAGTATGCGCTTACCGATCCGCTCGTGCACCGACGCGATCGCGTGGCGTCTCTGACAGTACAGGCCGATGTGCACCCCGGTCTGGAAGCAGCAACAGTCGTGGAACGGATCGAACCTGCGCTTTCGGACCTGCGTGCAAACCTGCCGTCAGGGTACTCTGTCGACACAGGCGGACTGGTGGAAGAAAGCGCTGCCTCCCAAGCCTCTGTCTTCGCGGTCGTGCCCTTCATGCTGCTGCTTGTGGTGACGATCCTGATGGCGCAATTGCGCAGCTTTCGGCTGGTCGGGCTGGTGCTTTTCATGGCGCCGCTGGGCATGATCGGCGTGGTCGGCGCGCTGCTGCTGTCGGGTCAACCGCTCGGTTTTGTCGCCATCCTCGGCGTGCTCGCGCTGGTTGGTATGGTCGCCAAGAATGCCGTGATTCTGATCGAGCAGATCGAGGATGAACGCCGCGCGGGCAAACCCGTCCGGCAGGCCGTGGCCGATGCCTCCGCAAGCCGAGTGCGCCCGATAGCGCTCACGGCCCTGTCCACAGTACTTGGACTGATCCCGATCGCGTTCACGGTGTTTTGGAGCGCGATGGCGTTCGCGATCATGGGCGGGCTCGCCGTGGCCTCGGTCCTGACGCTGCTCGTCCTGCCTGTGCTCTATGATCTGGTCTTCAATCGCGACAGCATCGCGCACGAACCCGCTGTCGACGCGCAAGAAGTCGGCGCAGAGCGCGCATGACCGCAACAGAGATTGCGCCGAAGGTTCTGAGCGACCGGACGCGCCTTCTTCTCGTTGCAATTCTATCGGCCGCCTTCATTGTATTCGGCCTTTCCGTTTCTGGACTTGAAGAGACTGCAGACGGCTTGAAGGCAATCCTGTTCGCGCGGGACACTCTCATCACTGACTATGTGGAGCTCGGGGGAGTCGGCGCCGCCTTCGTAAATGCCGGCGCGCTCACCCTCATCGCCGTCGCGGCCTACTGGATCACTGGAGCGACCGTAAGCGGAGGAGCGCTCGCCTGTCTGATGTTGGTCTTGGGCACCGCACTCTACGGGAAGAACCTCCTCAACGTCTGGCCCATTCTCGGCGGCGTGCTGCTCTATTGCCGCTTCACCAGGGAACGCTTTGCCAATCACATCAATACGGCCTTCTTTGGCTGCGCGCTTGCTCCTGTGGTCTCCGAGATCCTCTTCAGCAGTGCGTTGAGCTTTCGTCAGAGCATCCCCCTGAGCCTAGGAAGCGGGCTCCTGATTGGCTTCGTGCTGCCACCGGTTGCAGTTCAGCTCTTCCGGGCTCACGGCGGTTACAGCCTCTACAATATGGGTTTCGTTGCAGGCGTCGTGGGTAGCCTAATTGTCGCGATCTTCATGTCCTACGGATTTGTCCCTGCGCCGCTCTTTTATTGGTCGACGGATCACACTGCACTCTTCGCCGTAACTATTTCCGGATGCTGCGGCGCGATGATCGTTGGTGGGTTTCTTTTCGATAGGCACGGTGTTGCGCGGCTCCGCACATTGCTGGCGCGGTCCGGACAAGCTCCAAGCGACTTTATCGCAAGTTGTGGCGATGGACCGGTCCTGATCAACATGGGCCTGCTCGGACTTCTATCGACTGGTTATGTTCTTGCGATCGGCGGCGATCTCAACGGTCCGGTGGTTGGCGGTATCTTGTCGATTATGGGGTTCGGCGCATTCGGTAAGCACGTCTTTAACTGCGTGCCGGTTGTGGCTGGGGTCTACCTTGCGACAGTTCTGAAACAGGCCGATCCAACAGCTCCAAGCGTTCTGATTGCAGCACTTTTTTCCACAACACTTGCGCCGATTTCAGGCAGTTTTGGTTGGTACTGGGGCCTCCTCGCTGGGGCGGTCCATGTCTCTGCAGCCCAGACCGTTGGAGCTCTTCATGGCGGCCTTAGTCTGTACAATAACGGGTTCGCTGCAGGGTTCGTCGCGGCGTTGATCGCGCCTGTTGCTCTCGCGCTCAATACCAGGAAGGCTCCTAATGCGTAGGAATGCACAGTAACCTCACTTTCTTCGACGGTTTCGCCCGCATCCATGAAGAAGATCCGGCTTCACACATTGCGGGCAAACCCCAATTCGTGTGTGACACAGACCATCGTCACGCCTTCGTTGGCCAGCTGACGCGTAGCATGCAGCACCTCGCGTTTCAGTTCCGGATCGAGCGCAGAGTTCGCCTCCTCGAATAGCAGGACTTGAGGCCGCATCGGCAACGCGCGCGCGACGGCGACACGTTGCTGCTGGCCGCTCGAAAGGCGCGTGGGACAGACGCCTCGCTATTTCCGCGAGGCCGACCTTGTCCAGAAGCGCTTCGGCTTCAGGCACCGCCTGATCGCGCGCCGTTCCTCGCACCCGCAAGGGAGCCACGATGTTGCTCTCCAAAACCGTCAGATGCGGCCAGAGATTGAAATGCTGGAACACCATGCCGATGTCCGAGCTGACGACCCGAGCCGACCGGCGGAGCCTACGACTGGGAGACTGGCAGGCGATCACGTCACCTGTCATCGTGATCTGACCTTCCGAAGGTTCCTCGAGCAGGGCTAGGGTCAGGATTGATAGCCAGTAGATGACGAGAGCGGCCAGGGCCATTGCTGATAGGAAGACCTTCGGGCACCTATCGTATCGGGTCGCCACACGCCGCCAATCCTTGAGCCTGCCGAACATGATCTCGATCCGATTGCGGCGTTTGTAGCGGCGCTTGTCGTATTTGACCGCTTTGTTTCGCCGTTTCCGGCCGGGGATGCAGGCGCGTATCCCTTTGTATTTCAACGCTTCTCTGAACCAATCGGCGTCATATCCGCGATCCCCGAGCAACCAATCGACATTCTGCAGGCTGCTGAGCAGTGCCCGCGCGCCGATGTAATCGCTGACCTGACCAGCGGTGACGAAGAGGTTGATAGGTCGGCATTCGCCATTGTGCTCGAACCAATGGCGCACCATGGCTCATCTGTCGCAGATGACATGGAGTTTGGTGTTCATGCCGCCTTTGGTTCGACCCATCAGGCGTCCACACCCCCTTTTTCGCGCCCAGACTGGTCGCAGTGCGGTGTGCCTTAAGGTAGGTGGCGTCGATCAACACAGTCTTTTCTTCACCGTGCTCGGCAGCCAGACCGGCCATCATCAGAGCGAAGATACCCTTGTCGCTCCACCGCTTTCAACGGTTGTACAGCGTCTTATGGGGCCCGTAGGCAGCGGGGGCATCGCGCCACCGCAAGCCATTGCAGTTAATGAAGATAATACCGCTCAACACACGCCGATCATCAACGCGTGGCTTGCCATGGGACTTCGGAAAGTAGGGCTCAAGACGCGCCATCTGCGCGTCGGTCAGCCAGAAAAGATCAAACATGTCACCGCTCGTTTTTCGAGCCGTGAATCACGCCACCCTACGCAAATCAATAGGTCCTGACCCTAGGCATCTTGCCAACCGGCTTGTTGCTCGCAAGCTCGGAAAGCAGCTCAAGTGCATCTCTCTTTTCTGTCTCAGTCTTGCGTGCAAGCGCGTGCCCCCGGAGCTAATCTTCAAAGTACCGTTCGACGACCTCCTCAAGTGAAGCCGCTTGTGATGCTTCGTCCTCTGGAAGGGCGCAGTGCCTAGCGCAGTTCGCCACAAGCGGCTTATTACGGTGTCTCGACGCCTAATTCTGTCAGACAAATCGTATGACAAAATCCCGGGAACGTCCTTATTGGAGGACACAGGCTCTTGTTTTTATTAGTATTGAGGGTGGTGGTGGAGCCAAGGGGAGTCGAACCCCTGACCTCTTGCATGCCATGCAAGCGCTCTCCCAACTGAGCTATGGCCCCATACCTGCAGCCCAACGAGGCTACACCGCGTCCTTAGAGTTTGGCGTGGGTCTGTTCAAGAAAAAACGTGAACCCACGCCACGGCCTTTGTCGTCCTAGGTGTCGTCGTCATCCGAGGCGACATCGGCGATATCGTCGAGCGCGACCGTGTCGTCGTCATCGTCCTCGAGCACCTCGTCGCCGAGATCAACATCGGCCGTATCGTCGTCCTCGAGAACGACGGTTTCGTCATCGGCCTCGGGTACGGGCTTGGCTTTGGCCTTGGCCTTGGGAGCTGCCTTTTCGGTCGAAATCGACCGCGTGCGGTTCCCGGTTTCGATTTCTACCACTTCGCCGCTATAGGGGCTGACGATCGGGGTGCGGCCCAGGTCGTAGAAGCGCTTGCCGGTTGTCGGGCAGACCCGTTTTGTGCCCCATTCCTCTTTCGCCATTGCGATCTACCTCGTCTGCGGTTCTTCGATGAAGGTTCGGGCGGTGCCATAGGCACACAAGCTTGTCAAAGCCTTTTATGCCCGCGGGTCGCAGGCTAGAGGGTATGTGCGGGGCGGCACGGGCCGGGCGCGGGTGCCGAAACGCGGGAGGTCATCGATGGTGGAAAAACTTGTTGTCGGCGGGGATCCCCGGATCGAAGCCCGAGTACGGCGCTCAGCTCAGGCACGGCGGTTGTCGCTCCGGGTGTCGCGTCTCGACGGGCGGGTGACCCTGTCGATCCCGCGGGCTGTCCCGATCCGCGAGGCCGAGGCGTTCCTGCGCGACCGGGCCGCGTGGCTGCGCGGGGTGCTGGCTGAACAACCGACGGCGGTCACGGTCGCGCCAGGGGTCTGCCTGCCGATCGGTGCGGATCGCGTTGTGGTCAGCGCCGCGCCGCGCGGCCCCGCCCGCATTGAAGACGGGCAACTCATTGTGCGCACTGCCCGTCCCGCAGGCCCCCAGGCCGCCGCCGTGGTGCGCGCAAGGGCGAAGGCGCTGCTCGAGCCCGCGTGCATGCGCTACGGCAGCCTGATCGGCAGGACACCGGCCCGCATCAGCCTGCGCGACACCCGGTCCCGCTGGGGGTCCTGCACCGCGGCGGGCAATCTGATGTTTTCCTGGCGGTTGGCCATGGCCCCCGAGGCGGTGCTCGACTACGTTGCTGCCCATGAAGTGGCCCATTTGCGCGAGATGAATCACTCTTCCCGGTTCTGGGCCCTCGTCCGAGAGCTTTGTCCCGAATTCGAGCGCTATCGCGGTTGGCTCCATGCCAACGGCGCGGCGTTGCACCGCTACCGGTTCGACGGGGGCGAGCGCTGATGGCCCCACGCGGCGCCGAGGGTGGCGGCACGCCCGTCCATGACCGCATCTATCGGACCCTGCGAACGCGTGTGCTGCTGGGCCAGATCGCGCCCGGCGTGTCCCTGACCCTGCGCGGAATTGCCGAGGAGTTCGGCGTCTCCATGACCCCAGCCCGAGAGGCCGTCCGCCGTCTGGCGGCCGAAGGGGCGCTGACGCTGTCATCGTCGGGACGGATCTCGACGCCGGAGCTGTCGGCCGAACGGATCGAAGAGCTCGCAGCGATCCGCGCGCTGCTCGAGCCCGAGCTCTCGGCCCGTGCGCTACCACGCGCCCACGGCACGCTGATCGAACGGCTCGAGGCGATCAATGACGCCATCCCCCCGGTGACGGCGCCCGGCGACGAGGTCTCCTATATCCGCGGCAATCTGGAGTTCCACCGCACGCTCTACCTGCGCGCGCAGGCGCCGCTCATGCTGGCCATGCTGGAAACCGTCTGGCTGCAGCTCGGCCCGACCATGGGCAAGCTTTACGGACGACTCAATCGGACGGAACCACCGAAGGGGCACGAGCTGATCATCGCGGCCCTGAAGGCCGGCGACGAACCGGGCCTGCGTGTCGCCGTTCGCTCCGACGTCACCCAGGCGCTGCGATTGCTGACGCCCTGAGGGCGGCCCAGGTTCCCACAAGCCCTGCGACAGGAAAAACGCTTCCTCTTGTTGCAATCGATGAAATCTGCATCGGACCGTTGACGCAACGTTGATCGGCAAGGACCTCCCGTCGCATACACAGAGCGTTGAACACGATCGGCCAGTCTCGGGAGCGTTTGCATCTGGTAAAGATGTGGACGAGCGCATAGCTCGCGGACAAAGGCGTTCTGCGAGAGAGGAAAGCCGGTGTTGAAGACGAGTTTAGCCATTCTGGCTCTTGCGCTCGGGGCACAGACCGTACGGGCCGAAACGTTCGTACTGGTGACCCATGCCACTGGGACCGAAGGCTTCGTGCAAATCCTTGAAAAGGCTGCGCGCGATGCAGGGGACGCGGTGGGTGCCCAGATCGAAACCTTCACAAACCCATCCGGCGACCTTGCTGACATGGCCAGAACGATCGAGGCCGTCACCGCCAAGGGGCCAGACGGTCTCATTGTAACTCTGCCGGATGCGTCCGTTCTGGGGCGTGCCTTGAGAACTGCGGCGTCTTCCGGAATCCCCGTGATCACGATCAATTCCGGGATCGAGTTCTACGAGGATGTGGGTGCAATAACTCATGTCGGACAGGACGAGTACGTGGCCGGCTTCGGCGCCGGGGAGCGCGCGAAAGCAGAAGGCGCGACCAACACCCTCTGCCTGAATCCTGATCGTGGCAACAACGCGTTTTCCGAGAGGTGCCGCGGGTTCTTTGACGCGATCGGGGTGGAAGGAACGGAACTCGAAACCTCGTACGACCTGGTGCAGATACGCGCGCGCACCGCGGCGGCGCTCCGCTCAGATCCCGAAATCGACAGCATCCTTGCCCCCGCGCCGACGCTCTGCACGACCGCGGCGATGGCTGTCAAAGACCTCAGCGCCGATCTGCACCTTGCCTGTTTCGACCTGAGCGATGGCATTGCCGCTGGCATAAAGTCAGGCGAAATTGACTTCACGGTCGACCAGCAACTGCGTTTGCAGGGCTACCTTCCGGTGATCTATCTGGACCTTTACAACACCGGCAGCGGGCTCGTGCCGTCTGCGCCTACACTGACCGGTCCCGCATTTGTCGATGCGTCGAATGTCGAGGGCGTGCAGGCACTGGCCGGCGTCGACCGGTGATCGCCTCCGCGCCGTGCCTCAGAGCGAGCTCTGACGCCGCGCGTCGCGGGTAGCTCTCGGTCACTCAAAGACTGCTGCGCCTGTGAACGGCACGGTTTCGCGACCCAATTTCTGCGCGAACGAATACCCGCCAGCGGGCGCGGTCTAACAGATCCTGTAAAACGCGCCCACGGCTCCGATCACGCGTGGATCGCACCGTCGCCGCAGGCGAGGGCTGCTTCGCGCACCGCCTCCGAATAGGTCGGATGCGCGTGGCAGGTCCGCGCCAGATCCTCCGCCGCGGCGCCGAACTCCATTGCGACGCAAATCTCGTGCAGCAGGTCGCCGGCCATCGGGCCGATGATATGGGCACCCAGGATACGGTCGGTGTCCTTGTCGGCCAGTATCTTCACAAATCCATCGGCGGCGAAATTGGCCTTTGCCCGGCCATTGCCCATGAAGGAGAATTTGCCGACCTTGTAGGCCCGGCCCTCGTCCTTGAGCTGCTCCTCGGTCTTGCCGACGCTGGCGACCTCGGGGTGGGTGTAAATCACACCGGGGATCACGCCGTAATTCACATGGCCCGCCTGACCGGCGAGGATCTCGGCCACGGCCATGCCCTCGTCCTCGGCTTTGTGGGCGAGCATGGGGCCGTCGATCGCATCGCCGATGGCGTAGATCCCGCCCACGTTCGTCTGATAGTGGTCGTCGGTCTTGATCTGGCCGCGATTGGTCATCTCGACGCCCAGATCGCCGAGCCCCAGCCCATCGGTGTAGGGCCGCCTACCGGTAGCCACGAGCACCGTGTCGGCCTCCACCGTGTGCTCGCTGTCGTCCTTCTTGAGCTTGTAGGTCACCTTGGCTTTCTTGCCCGACGTGTCCACGGACTGGACCGCGGCGCCGAGCGTGAACTCCAGCCCCTGCTTGGTCAGGATCTTCTGGAACTGGCGGGCGATCTCGGCGTCCATGCCCGGCGTGACGCCGTCCATGAACTCGATCACATGCACCTTGGTGCCGAGACGGGCATAGACGGAGCCAAGCTCCAGCCCGATGACGCCCGCGCCGATCACCACCATTTCGGATGGAATCGCGTCCAGTTCCAGCGCACCGGTAGACGTCACCACGGTCTTTTCGTCGATTTCGATACCGGGCAGGCTCGTGGCCTCCGATCCGCTGGCGATGATGATGTTCTTCGCGCTATAGATCTCGTCGCCGACCTTGACCTTGCCGGGCTCCGGGATCGAGCCCCAGCCCTTGAGCCAGTCGACCTTGTTCTTCTTGAACAGGAACTCGACACCTTTGGTGTTCTGGCCGATGACGTCGTCCTTGTAGGATTTCATCTGGGTCCAGTCGACGTCCGGCTCCACACCGTTGATGCCCATCTTGGAGAAGTTCTCGTGGACTTCATGCACCTGATGGCTGGCATGGAGCAGCGCCTTGGAGGGGATGCAGCCGATATTGAGGCAGGTGCCGCCGAGTGTCTCGCGCCCCTCGACGCAAGCGGTCTTGAGCCCCAGTTGCGCGCAGCGGATGGCGCAGACATAGCCGCCCGGGCCACTGCCGATTACGATCACGTCATAGTCTGCCATCAAATCCTCCTTGGCGCGGCCCTGCGCACTCGTCACCTGTCCCGTCGTCTTGTGGCAGGCCCAGCATACGGCACCATAGGACCATTTGTCAGAGCAGGGAAACCGCGGCGAGCGCCATGGTGGCGGCAAAGCCCACCATCCAGACGATGGACCGCCATGGCCGCCAGCCGAACGCATACGCCGGGACATAGACCACGCGCGCCGCGAGATAGGCAAAGGCCAGCGTTGCGGTCAGCGCGGTGCCGCTGTCCGTGATCACAACGAGAAATACCGCAGGCGCAAAGAGCGTCAGCGCCGCCGCGTGATTGTCCAGCGCCCGCGCGAGACGCGCTGTGCGCGGGCCGACCTTGTCGACCAGGGGGCCGTCGTCGCGCGGCGCCAGCGTGATTTCGGTTCCAAGCTCCCGGTTGGCGGGCACGGAGACCAGCGCGAACTGCACCCCTTGCCAGAGCAGGGCGAGGGCGAGGGCGGTCAATTCGGGTGTCATTGGGGGATCTCCGGCACAAATTCTGCTCCGTGACCTGTGCGCTGAGACCGGAAGGTCAAGTTGCCTGTTGCGGCTGTGGGAGCAGCACGCGCGGGATCACGCAGCGCGCAAGGCGAGCCATGGGGCGGCTTGGCCGTGGGGGCTGCGCCAGAGCATCCCAGTACTGCACGTCAGGCCGTCTCCAGAAAGGTATGGACCTGATTGGCAACACCAGCGCGTTCATCCCCGGCGATGGGGTCGCCATCGATCCAGCATTCCGCGCGGTGACGGTCCTGGACCTCGAAAAGGATCCAGACACGGTTGGCGTTCTCGGTCTCGTGCAGCACCTTCACCGGATGCAACCCGGCATGACGAAGCCCACTGAGTTCGGTGTCGAACACCTCGCGCCATGCGGCATAGTCGGCGGTGTCGAATGTCGTGATCATATGCAGTGACATCTGTGGCGTCCTTTCGTCCCCGGGACTGGGTCGGGGGAGGCGGCGCAAAACGACCGGCCGCGCGTTGCGGCCCTAGACGCCGCCCGGCAGAGGCGAAGAGGGTGCGCTGTTGGTCATGGTGCCTTCGGCGTCAGGCAGGCGGTCGATCGCGGATCCCAGACCGTCGGCGGCAACTTCGCCCGAAGTTCGCACCGGCTGTTCGCAACCCGACAGAAGGCCAAAGGCGGCCAGGAAGGCAAAGCAGGCAAGACGGGGCATGGCGGCGATCTCCTAGGCGGCAGGGGTGTCCCTTTTAGCCGTCGCATCGCGCGCAGTCCAGAAATGGCTCGGGACATCGTGAATTCCGTCTCAAAGAGGGCCGCGAACGGCCCTTTGAGGGTCTGATCCGGTCTGCGCTCAGAGATCCATCAGCATGCGCCGTGGATCCTCGAGCGCCTCTTTCACCCGGACGAGGAATGTCACAGCACCTTTGCCGTCGACCACGCGGTGATCGTAACTGAGCGCCAGATACATCATCGGGCGGATCTTGATCTCGCCATTGATAACCATCGGACGGTCCTGGATCTTGTGCATGCCCAGGATCCCCGACTGCGGCGGATTCAGGATCGGCGCGGACATCAGCGAACCGTACACACCGCCGTTGGAGATGGTGAAGGTGCCGCCTTGCATCTCGGCCATGCTCAACTTGCCGTCGCGGGCCCGGCGGCCCTTTTCGGCGATGGCCTTTTCGATCTCGGCAAAGGACATGCTGTCGGCATCACGGATCACCGGGACGACGAGGCCCTGGGGCGTGCCGGCGGCGATGCCCATATGGACGAAGTTTTTGTAGACGATGTCGGTGCCGTCGATCTCGGAATTGACCTCGGGCACCTCTTTCAGCGCGAAGCAGCAGGCTTTGGTGAAGAAGGACATGAAGCCAAGCCGCACGCCGTACTTCTTCTCGAAGAGGTCCTTGTACTCCTTCCGCATCGCCATGGTCTCGGTCATGTCCACCTCGTTGTAGGTGGTCAGGATCGCGGCGGTGTTCTGGCTGTCCTTGAGGCGGCGCGCGATAGTCTGGCGCAGCTTCGTCATCTTGACCCGTTCTTCGCGGGCGGCGTCCTCGGCCGGGATCGGCGCGCGCGGCGCGGCCGGGGCGGCGGGCGTGGCCGCGGGCGCGGTCAGAGCCTTGAGCACATCCTCTTTCATGATGCGTCCGTCGCGGCCCGAGCCGGCGACCTGATCGGCGCCCAGACCCTTTTCGGCCATCAGCTTATTGGCCGACGGCGCGTTTTCGACATCGGCCTTGCCGTCCGACTTGGCCGGGGTAGCCTGTGCGTGTTCGGCGGACTGAGCTTCGTCTTTCGCAGCACCATTGCCCTGGGCTTGCGTGCTGCCGGCGCTGTCGATCACCGCAAGCTTGGCATCGGCCGTCACGTTCGCGCCTTCTTCGGCCAGGATTTCCGACAGCACTCCGGCGGTCGGGGCGGGCACCTCGACGCTGACCTTGTCGGTCTCCAGTTCGCACAGCATTTCGTCCTGTGCGACGCTGTCGCCCACGGATTTGAACCAGGTGGACACAGTGGCCTCGGTGACGCTTTCGCCGAGTGTCGGCACCATCACGTCGACACGGGATCCGGCGGGCGATGCGGCCGGGGCGGCATCCGCCGTGGCCGGCGCAGTCTCCGGTGCGCTCGCCGGGGCCGCTGCGGCGGCGCCCGCGCCTTCGGAAATCGAGGCCAGCAGTGCATCGACCCCGACGGTGGTTCCTTCGTCAGCGACGATTTCTGAGAGCGTGCCGGCGGTCGGCGAGGGCACCTCGACCGTCACCTTGTCGGTTTCGAGTTCGCACAGCATCTCGTCCTGCGCGACGGCATCGCCCGGCTTCTTGAACCAGGTGGCGACTGTGGCTTCGGTGACGCTCTCGCCGAGGGTGGGGACGCGGACTTCGGTGGACATGGGCTCTTCCCTTCGGATGTCGTTCAGATGGCGGCGGTGAGCGCGTCGTCGACCAGTGCGGCCTGCTGCGCCTTGTGCTGGCTGGCCAGACCCGTGGCCGGTGAGGCCGAGGCCGCGCGGCCCGCATAACGCGGGCGCGAATGCGCGGCACCGATCCGTGTCAGCACCCATTCGATATTGGGCTCGATAAAGGTCCAGGCGCCCTGGTTCTTCGGCTCTTCCTGGCACCAGACCATCTCGGCGCCCTTGAAGCGTTCCAGCTCCTTGACGAGGCTCAGTGCCGGGAAGGGATAGAACTGCTCGACCCGCAGCAGATAGACATTGTCGAGCCCGCGCGCATCGCGTTCGTCGAGCAGGTCGAAATAAACCTTGCCCGAGCACATCACCACGCGTTCGATCTTGTCGTCGGCGACCAGCTCGGTGTCGGAACTGCCGAGTTGCGCATCGTCCCACAGCACCCGGTGGAAGGACGAGCCGTTGACGAAATCGTCGGTCTTGGAAACGCACAGTTTGTGCCGCAGCAGCGATTTCGGCGTCATTAGGATCAGCGGCTTGCGGAAGCTGCGGTGCAGCTGCCGGCGCAGGATGTGGAAATAGTTCGCCGGGGTCGAGCAGTTGGCGACGATCCAGTTGTCCTCGGCGCTCATCTGCAGGAACCGCTCCAGACGGGCGGACGAGTGTTCCGGCCCCTGGCCTTCGAACCCGTGCGGCAGCAGGCAGACAAGGCCCGACATCCGCAGCCATTTGCGTTCGCCCGAGCTAACGAATTGGTCGAACATGATCTGCGCACCGTTGGCGAAGTCGCCGAACTGGCCTTCCCACATCACCAGCGCATTGGGTTCCGACAGCGAGTAGCCGTATTCGAACCCGAGCACCGCATACTCCGACAAGGCGCTGTCGATGACCTCGTACTGGGCCTGCCCTTCGCGGATATGGTTCAGCGGGTAGTAGCGCTCCTCGGTCTTCTGATCGATAAAAGCCGAGTGCCGCTGAGAGAAGGTCCCGCGCGTACAGTCCTGACCGGAGAGGCGGACCGGGTAGCCTTCGAGCTGCAGAGAGCCGAATGCCAGCGCCTCGGCCGTCGCCCAGTCGAACCCTTCGCCGCTGTCGAACATCTTACGTCGCGCGTCGACGAAGCGGTTGAGCGTCTTGTGCAGGTGGAAACCCTCGGGCACGCGGGTCAGCGCCGTGCCGATCTCGTCGAACGACTCTTGCTTGATCGAGGTGGTGCCGCGCTCGTACTCGCCGGCCTCCTTGTCGAGATGCGACCAGCGCCCGTCGAGCCAGTCGGCCTTGTTGGGCTTGAAGTCCTTCCCAGCCTCGAACTCTTCGTTCAGATGGGACTGGAACGCGGCCTTCATGTCCTCGATCTCGCCCTCGGGGATCAGCCCGTCAGCCACGAGACGCTCCGTATAGATCTGCAGCGTCGTCTTGTGGCGCTTGATCTTGGTGTACATGTCCGGCTGCGTGAACATCGGCTCGTCGCCTTCGTTATGGCCGAACCGCCGGTAGCAGAAGATGTCGATGACCACGTCCTTGTGGAATTTCTGGCGAAACTCCGTCGCGACCTTGGCGGCGTGGACCACAGCCTCCGGGTCGTCGCCATTGACGTGAAAGATCGGCGCCTCGACCACCAGCGCGTTGTCGGTGGGGTAGGGCGAGGAGCGCGAAAAATGCGGCGACGTGGTGAAGCCGATCTGGTTGTTCACCACGATATGGATCGTGCCGCCCGTGCGGTGACCGACCAGACCCGAGAGCGCGAAGCATTCCGCGACGATGCCCTGGCCGGCAAAGGCCGCGTCGCCATGGAGCAGCATCGGCAAGACGGTCGTGCGGGTCGCGTCGTTCGCCTGCGCCTGCTTGGCCCGTGCCTTGCCCAGAACCACCGGATCAACCGCCTCGAGGTGCGAGGGGTTCGCCGTCAGCGACAGGTGCACCGTGTTGCCGTCGAATTCCCGGTCCGAGGAGGCGCCGAGATGGTACTTCACATCGCCCGAACCGTCGACATCCTCGGGCTTGAAGCTGCCACCCTGAAACTCGTTGAAGATCGCGCGATAAGGTTTGGCGAGCACGTTGGCCAGCACCGACAACCGGCCCCGGTGGGGCATGCCGATGACGATTTCGTTCAGGCCGAGGCTGCCGCCCCGCTTGATGATCTGCTCCATCGCCGGGATCAGCGCCTCGCCACCGTCGAGCCCGAACCGCTTGGTGCCCATGTATTTGACATGGAGGAACTTTTCGAAGCCTTCGGCCTCCACGAGCTTGTTCAGGATGGCGCGGCGGCCTTCACGAGTGAAGCGGATTTCCTTGTCCAGACCCTCGATGCGCTCTTTCAGCCAGGACGCCTGTTCGGGGTCCGAGATATGCATGTATTGAAGCGCGAAGGTGCCGCAGTAGGTCCGCTTCACGATCTCGAGGATCTGCCGCATCGAGGCCAGTTCGAGCCCGAGCACCTTGTCGATGAAGATCGGCCGGTCCATGTCGGCCTCGTCGAACCCGTAGGAGCGGGGGTCGAGTTCGGGGTGCGGGATCGGGTTGCGCATTCCCAACGGGTCGAGATTTGCGACCAGATGCCCCCTGATCCGGTAGGCGCGGATCAGCATCAGGGCCCGGATACTGTCCAGTACCGCGCGCTTGATCTGATCGTCGGTCACCGCGACCCCGGCCTCTTTGGCCTTGGTGCGGATCTTTTCCCCGGCGGCCCTGGTCTCTTTGGCGGGCGCCACAACGTCATGGATGCTGCCGTCGAGCGCCTGGACGATCTCGTCATCCGACTGCGGCGGCCAGTCGGCATGGGCCCAGGACGGTCCGGAGGCTTCGGCCTTCACGTCGATCTCGGAATCTCCGAGACTGCGGAAGAATTCCGCCCAGGCCTGATCGACGCTGTCGGGATCGTTGGCGTAGCGCGCGTAGAGCTGTTCGATATAGCCCGCGTTCTGTCCCTGGAGGAATGACGACGCGTGAAAAATGTCGTTCTTGTTCAGTTCGGTCATCTTGTCTCTCCCTTGGGGCAGGCGCTGGCCGGACGCCTGGGCGGCGTGCCTCTAGCGGGGTGGCGGTGGGCCGTATGCGTTTTGCCCTTCGTCCCCGGGCCGGGTCAGCCACCACAGCTTCATAAGCGCTGCGGCCAGAATCGCGATGTAGAACAGCACCAGCAGGGCAATGCCGGCGAAGCGGTCGGTTTGTTCCATGGCGTCGGGGCCTGCATCCATCACATGGCCGAACAGCCCGGCGATCCCCACGGTGATTAGAAAGGTGACCAGCCCGGCAAGGACGAGGATCGCCGGAAGCAACATCAGCCATCCGGGGCGGTTTGTGTCATGCATCCGGCGCCAGCCCGCGGCCAAGAGCGGAAAGAACAGCGCAAAGCTGACGACCATGGTGAACGGGTGCTTGCCGACCTCGTCCTCGACGGCAAATCCGAACACGAGGCCGTCGATGATGCTGGCGAGTGCCGCGGCGATGATGGTGAAGAGATAGAACCACCAGTACTCGGGCCGAGCGGCGCGGCCGCTCAGCATCAGGTACTTGGACAGGCAGGTTCGGACGGCTGTTTGAAAGTCCATGATGTGATCCACTCCCAGATCGTTGGTCCCGCCGTCTGTCTACGACCGCTTTCGTTAACCGATGGCTTTCACAACCGCTTCGCCAAGGCCGGCGGGGCTGTCAGCGACCACGATGCCGGCCGCCTGCATGGCTTCGATCTTGTCTTCGGCCCCGCCCTTGCCGCCGGCGACAATCGCCCCGGCATGGCCCATGCGGCGGCCCGGAGGTGCTGTGCGTCCGGCGATGAACCCGGCGGTGGGCTTCCAGCGGCCCTTCTTCTTCTCGTCAGCTAGGAATTGCGCGGCTTCTTCTTCGGCCGAGCCACCGATCTCGCCGATCATGATGATGCTTTCGGTCTCGTCGTCCGCCAGGAACCACTCCAGCACGTCGATATGCTCGGTGCCCTTGATCGGGTCGCCGCCGATGCCGACGCAGGTCGACTGTCCGAGGCCCGCCGCCGTTGTCTGGGCCACCGCCTCGTAGGTCAGCGTGCCGGAGCGCGACACGACGCCCACGGACCCGCGCTTGTGAATATGGCCGGGCATGATGCCGATCTTGCAGGCGTCGGGCGTGATGACACCGGGGCAGTTCGGGCCGATCAGGATCGAGTCGCTGTCCATCAGCGCGCGCTTGACCCGCATCATGTCGAGCACCGGAATGCCCTCTGTGATGCAGACGATCAGCTCCATCTCCGCGTCCATCGCCTCAAGGATCGAGTCCGCCGCAAAGGGCGGAGGCACGTAGATCGCTGTGGCGTTGGCGCCGGTCACATGCTTCGCCTCATGCACCGAGTTGAAGACCGGCAGGTCCAGGTGTTCCTGCCCGCCTTTGCCCGGCGTCACGCCGCCCACCATCCGGGTGCCATAGGCGATGGCCTGCTCGGAGTGGAACGTGCCCTGGGAGCCGGTGAAGCCCTGGCAGATGACTTTGGTATTTTCGTCGACGAGAACGGCCATCTTCTTACTTCCTTCTAAGTCGTTTTTGGATCGGCGAGCGACGCCCGACCAATCCTCTTGCTCTTCCAAAACGCCGCTAGCACACGCTCCAAAGTTTGGATGTTTGCCTGTAGGCCGAGCGCCGAGAGATGAACTTTTCCGAGCGGACCAGCCTGTACTCTTCGCACCAGGAGGTCAGATCGATAGGCAGCGGCAAAGCCGTGTCTTAGTGTAAGTACGAGCCGTCCGGGGAAAGGGCCCCAATGCCCCTCCAGCTTCACGCCACATATGCAATCCCACGGCACCGTTTCATCGATCACGCGTCGGTCGAGAATGCCGTCTGAGTTGACCTCGACCGCTGGCCGACCTGCTAGGGATTTCAAGATGCGGTTGGTACTCCAGTAGAACATGATACCCAGAACACCAAATGGAAGCATTAGGATCGCAGCATAGAAACCACGGACGTCTCTGCTGTACCATTCGCTGGTATGGTCAGGCGGATCCGTAAGACTGTGGACGCTAAGCAATATCGTCGCCACCCAAACCAAGAGATACCATCTTGGCAGGTGCTTTCTCGCAGGAAAGAGGTGACAGATCGTAGTATCCACAGTCACAAGAGCTAGCCCTTGACCGCAGCCACGATCTTCTCCGCGCCATCGCGCAGATTGTCCGCGGCGATCACGTCGAGGCCGGAGGTATTGATGATCTCCTTGCCCTTCTCGACATTGGTCCCTTCGAGGCGCACCACCAGCGGCACCTGAAGGCCCACTTCTTTCACGGCACTGACCACGCCCTCAGCGATCACGTCGCAACGCATGATCCCGCCGAAGATGTTGACCAGGATGCCTTTGACCTGCGGGTCCGAGGTGATGATCTTGAAGGCCTCGGTGACCTTTTCCTTGGTCGCACCGCCGCCCACATCGAGGAAGTTCGCGGGCTCCGAACCATAGAGCTTGATGATGTCCATCGTCGCCATGGCCAGGCCCGCGCCGTTGACCATGCAGCCGATCTCGCCATCGAGCGCGATGTAGTTCAGGTCGAACTTGGAGGCCGCGAGTTCCTTGGGGTCTTCCTCGGTCTCGTCGCGCAGCGCGGCGATGTCGGGGTGGCGGTAGACCGCGTTGCTGTCGAAACCCATCTTTGCGTCGAGGCACTTCAGGCTGCCGTCGCCCGCGACGACCAGCGGGTTGATCTCGAGCATCTCCATGTCTTTCTCGGTGAAGAGCTTGTAGAGCGTACCCATGAGCGCGACGCATTGTTTGACCTGCGGTCCGCTCAGCCCGAGCATGAAGGCGATCCGGCGCCCGTGATAGGGCTGGTAGCCGGTGGCGGGATCGACGGCGAAGGAGAGGATCTTGTCCGGCGTGCTCGCCGCGACCTCCTCGATATCCATGCCGCCTTCGGTCGAGCAGACGAAACTGATCCGCGAGGTGCCGCGGTCCACAAGCAGCGCGAGGTAGAGCTCACGCTCGATGCCCGAGCCGTCTTCGATATAGATCCGGTTGACTTGTTTGCCCGCGGGGCCGGTCTGATGGGTCACGAGGGTGCGGCCCAGCATCTTGGAGGCTTCGTCGGCGGCTTCCTCGACCGATTTGGCCAGGCGTACGCCGCCCTTTTCACCGGCGGAGTTTTCCTTGAAGCTGCCCTTGCCGCGGCCGCCTGCATGGATCTGTGCCTTGACGACCCAGAGCGGACCTTCGAGCTCGCCTGCCGCGGTCTTCGCTTCCTCGGCTCTGAGCACCACGCGCCCGTCCGACACCGGCGCGCCATAGTCGCGCAGCAGCGCCTTCGCCTGGTATTCATGAATGTTCATGAAGACTGTCCCCTCTTATTGGTCGTCGTTTTCGGACTAAACATATACGTTGCGGACGCTTGAACCGCCATAAAGTCGCATTTAGCGAAAGAACAGAGGTTTTTGCTGGTTTGTGATCACAGCCATAAATCTTGTGATCACAAATAGAAAGCAAGGCGCTTGGCTGTGATCGCAAAGGGTCCTTGCTGGCCATGAATTTCGCCACCGCGGCCGGCGGAGAATCGGGCAGACGTCTCGGTTTTAGGTATCTCTTCGAGCCTTGGCGGCATTTCATGGCCGTTTCTGGCGAGAATCGCGCGCAACCGCGTCGCCAAGGGCGCCTGCCACCACCTTCTCGTCCTGATCCCGATGTCGCCGCCCTGCGTCTATGCGCCGATTCGCTCCGGGTCGTGTGGCCATTTCATCCGATGTCTCGAAACGGAAAAAGCGCGCCCCAAGGGACGCGCTTTCCAATGCTCTAAGACGACGCAGCGGTCAGTTCAGGCTTTCGTCGATGCCCTTGCACGCCTGCACGAGGCCTTTGACCGCGTTGATGGAGCTGTCGAACATCTCCTGCTCCTGCTTGGTCAGCTTGATGTCGATCACTTTCTCGACGCCGCCGGCGCCGATCACCGTGGGCACGCCGACATACATGCCCTTCAGCCCGAACTCGCCGTCACAATAGGCCGCGCAGGGCAGGACCCGCTTCTGGTCCTTGAGATAAGCCTCGGCCATCTCGATCGCGGACGTCGCGGGAGCGTAGTAGGCTGACCCGGTCTTGAGCAGGCCGACGATCTCGGCGCCGCCATCGCGGGTGCGCTGCACGATTGCGTCGAGTTTTTCCTGCGTCGTCCAGCCCATCTTCACCAGATCGGGCAGGGGGATACCCGCCACCGTGGAATAGCGCACCGACGGCACCATCGTGTCGCCATGCCCGCCGAGCACGAAGGCCGTGACATCCTTCATCGACACGTCGAATTCCACGCTGAGGAAATGGCGGAACCGCGCGCTGTCGAGCACGCCGGCCATGCCGCAGACCTTGGCATGGGGCAGGCCGGAAAACTCGTGCAGGGCCCAGACCATCGCGTCGAGTGGGTTGGTGATGCAGATGACGAATGCGTTGGGGCAATTGTCGCGGATGCCCTCGCCTACGGATTTCATGACCTTGAGGTTGATCCCCAGCAGGTCGTCGCGGCTCATGCCCGGCTTGCGCGGCACGCCGGCGGTGACGATGCAGACATCCGCCCCGGCTATGTCGGCATAGTCGGTCGTGCCGCTCAGGGCCGCGTCGAACCCTTCGGAGGGACCGGATTCCGCGATGTCGAGCGCTTTACCCTGGGGCAGACCGTCGGCGATGTCGAAGATGACGACGTCGCCGAGTTCCTTCATCGCGGCCAGATGGGCCAGCGTCCCCCCGATCTGTCCCGCCCCGATGAGCGCAATTTTGGGTCGTGCCATGGTTTTCACTCCGGTCCTTGGCTTTTGTTGCAGTTGGGGTAGAGCGATTACTACTATCGTGCAAGACAGCCCCTGCGCGGCAAACGGAAGCAAATCGCCCGCGGCGCCTGTCGCCGCCGGTGCAGCAAAGACGAGGGTTTCGATGACCAGAACGGTTCTGCTAGTGTTGCTTTTCGCCGGGATGGGCGCGGGTCTGTCCGCCTGTGGCGGCGCTTCGCCCACCGGTTCGACGGGAACAACGTCCGGCTCCAGCAGCTCGGTCGGGAACGCGCTGACCCGGCTTCAGGCCGACTATGCGGCCGGAACAATCTCCGAGGCGGAGTACGACCGGCAGCGCCGTGCAATCCTGATAGGAGCGGGCGCCTAGAGCCTCGTACGGCTCATGCTGGCCGATCCGACTGTTTTTGCCGTCGCCTGTCTGGGCGTGTTCATCGCGGGCGTGTCCAAGGGCGGGTTCGGCTCCGGCGCGTCCTTCGTTGCCGCGCCGCTCCTGACGATCTTCGTGGCGCCGGCGGTGGCTCTGGCGGTCCTGCTCCCGGTCCTGATGGTGATCGACCTGGCTACACTGCAGCCCTACTGGCGCAAATGGCATGCGCAATCGGCCTTGTTGCTGTGCCTTGGCGCACTGCCCGGTGTCGCGCTCGGCGCCCTGATCTACCGCGCCAGCGACCCCGATGTGATCCGCTTTCTGATCGGCACCATCGCGCTCGCCTTTCTGGCGTTTCAGCTGGCGCGGCGGCGCGGCTGGGGCGCGGGGTCGGTCTGGCAGGCGCCCCGCTGGCTGGGTCTGACCGCCGGAAGCATTGCCGGGTTCACCAGTTTCGTGTCCCATGCCGGCGGCCCGCCGGTGACGGTTTATCTGCTCCATCGCAGCCTGACGAAGACCGAGTTTCAGGCTACGACGGTGCTGGTGTTCTGGCTGGTCAATATCGCCAAGGTCGGACCCTACGCAGCCCTTGGCCTGTTCGATGCGGCGCTGCTCTGGACGGCGGCGGCACTGGCGCCGGTCGCGCTGTTCGGCGCGTGGGTGGGCGTGCGGGCGCACCGCATGGTTCCGGAGCACGTGTTTTTCGGCGTGACCTACAGCCTGTTGGCCATCGCTGGGACCAAGCTGATCTACGATGCGCTCAGCTAGTCAGCCATGAAACCATTGCGAAAGGCACCCGAAACCTCTGAAGGAGAGCTCTGGCGGCGCCCGTCGTAGGCGGACACCCCCAGTCGGCGCACCCGTTTCCGGTCTGCCTCAGGCGTCGTTGCCGAGCGCCACCTTTTCGTCAAGCTCTTCAAATGCCTGACCGCTGGCAACGAGGCAGGTCTTGCCGCCGGGCATGGTCACCGTGATGGTCCAGGTGCCGGTTTCGTCACTGGCAAAGACTTCGACGAGCGAATTGTTGGCGCCCAGACCGATGCTCTGACGGGTCTCGCCATAGCTCGATTGCAGCTTTTCCACGACGCTCTCGCGCTCTGCGCAATTGCTAATGGCCTGGGAGTAACCGGGAGTGGGAATGAAGGCCGCGAGGCCAAGCGCCAGTGTCAGGCACGCGAAGGGATTGGTCATCATACTACCTTTCCTCGGGGGGCGCAGGACCTTGCCGGGCTCGCCCAGGGTCAAACGCCCTGGCGGCAAGGGGCCATTGCCCCTCGTACAGCGGTGCCGGACCAATCTGCCGCTTATGCGTGGCGGCCAGCCACAACGGCCCTCCCGGTGCCCGACAATGTCAGAAGCGTGGACCCGATCCGCGAAAAGATGGTTAACTCCCCGCGCGGGTTACGCCGGCTTCATGTAAAAAGTGTCATATCTGCTGCTCTGTTGTGACGATGCGGCATCTGGACGCTTGCGCCTTGCTGGGTCCATAAGGCCACTTTATGCAGGTGCAGCATTGAGGACAGAATCATGGATGATCGCGCGCGCCCTTACCGGTCGGTACTCTATATTCCCGCGTCGAAAGCACGGGCGCTGGAAAAGGCCAAAGGCTTGCCTGTCGATGCAATCATCTTCGATCTCGAAGATGCCGTCGCGCCGGACGAAAAGGCCAACGCCCGGAAATTGCTGATGGAAACGCTCGCTGCCGGAGGCTATGGCGCGCGTTCGCAGCTGATCCGGATCAACGGGTTCGACAGCGCTTGGGGGACGGCCGACTTTGAGGCCGCCGTCGCGATCGGGCCTCAGGCGATCCTGCTGCCCAAGGTCAACAAGGCCGCAGATGTCGCCAGGGTCGCGGCCATGCTCGATGCCAATCCGGCTTGCCGCGAGACCAAAATCTGGGCAATGATGGAAACAGCCGAAGGCATTCTGAATGCTGCCGAGATTGCGCGCGCGCCGCGGATGGGGGGCTTCATTCTGGGCACGAATGACCTAGCCAAGGAGCTGATGTGCAAATTCCGGGCAGACCGCGAACCTCTGATGACGTCGCTGCAGCTTTGCCTGCTGGCTGCGCGGGCGGCAGGCATCGCCGTGGTTGACGGGGTCTACAACGCGTTCCGGGACGAGGACGGTCTGCGCGCGGAATGTGAACAGGGCCGCGACATGGGGTTTGACGGCAAGACCCTGATTCATCCGGCCCAGGTCGCTACCGCCAACGAAGTTTTCGCCCCTAGTCAGACCGAGGTCGATCTGGCCCGTCGCCAGATCGCGGCATTCAAGGAAGCAATGGCCGCCGGCGAAGGCGTGGCGGTGCTCGATGGCAAGATCGTTGAAAATCTCCATGTCGTCACCGCCGAGGCGACCCTGGCCAAGGCCCGTACCATCGCCGCCCTGGCATCCGAGGCCGCCTGATGGCCTGGCTGCTCCTGATCCTCGGCGTAGCCCTCTGGGCGGGAGCGCATCTGTTCAAACGTGTCGCCCCGGAGCGGCGTGCGGAGTTGGGCGACAAGGGCCGCGGTCTGGTCGCGATGACGATCTTCGCATCGATCATACTGATGGTCATCGGCTACCGCTGGGTGCAGGATCCGCAGGTCTGGTTCCCTCCCTACTTCCTGATCCACATCAACAATCTGCTCATCCTGATCGCCATCTTCATGATGAGCCCCGCGCCCAAGAAGGGCCGGCTGATCTCGGGCATGCGCCATCCGATGCTGACGGGCTTCGGTCTGTGGGCCTTTGCGCACTTGCTGGTGAATGGCAATCTCGCGGCGATCGTGCTGTTTGGCGGTCTTTTGGCCTGGTCCATCGCGGAGCAGGTCATCATCAACAGGGCTGAACCGGACTGGACCGCGCCCCCACCGGGGCAGATCAAGTACGATGCGATGTTTGCCGTCGGTTCGGTGATTTTGCTGGCCGTGATCGGCTATATCCACTTCTGGCTCGGCGTCTGGCCCTTCGGCTGATCCCGTGACGCGGCTCTACCGATTTCTGACCGAGGACGACACCTCGGCCTTCTGCCACAAGGTGTCCGCGGCACTTGCCGCAGGATGGCAGCTTCAGGGCCCGCCGGTTTACGCCTTTGACGCGGCGCGCGGCGTCATGCGCTGCGGCCAGGCCGTGACCAAGGAAGTGCCCTGCCCTTACACCCCCGAGATGAAGTTGAGTGACCAGTAACAGGAGCGGCGCGATGGCCAAGACCAATCCCGGCCGATTTTTCGAGGATTACACCGTTGGCGAGGTGATCGACCACGCGGTCCCGCGTACGATTTCCGGCGGGGAGCGCGCACTCTACCACGCGCTCTATCCGGCGCGTCACGCACTCTATTCCTCGGATGAATTCGCCCGCGCCTGCGGGTTGCCGACAAGCCCGATGGACGATCTGGCCGGGTTTCACATGGTGTTCGGCAAGACCGTTCCGGACGTGTCGCGCAACGCGGTGGCCAACCTCGGTTATGCCGAGGGGCGGTTCCTGCTGCCGATCTTTCCCGGCGACAGTCTGCGCGCGACGTCCGAGGTGATCGGGCTCAAGCAGAATTCCAGCGGTAAATCCGGCGTCGTCTATGTCCGGTCCAAGGGCTGGAACCAGCGCGACGAGGTCGTGGTGGACTATTGCCGCTGGGTGATGGTGCACAAGCGCGACATGGATGCGCCGGCGCCCGAGACGGTGATCCCGGATCTAGCGAAGGCGGTCGATCCCGCGACTCTGGTGATCCCCGAGGGGCTCGATTTCAGCAACTATGACTTCTCGCTGGCCGGAGAACCGCACCGGATGCGCGACTATGAGATCGGCGAGACCATCGACCATGTAGACGGCGTCACGCTGGCCGAGTCGCTGCATATGATGGCGACCCGGCTCTGGCAGAACACCTCCAAGGTGCATTTCGACACGACCGTGCGGCCCGACGGGCGTCTGCTGATCTATGGCGGCCACATCATCTCCATGGCCCGCTCGCTCAGCTTCAATGGGCTGGCCAACGCCCAGATGATCGCGGGCATCAATGCCGGCGCCCATGCCAACCCGTCTTTCGCGGGAACGACGCTCCGGGCCTGGTCCGAAGTGCTCGACAAGGCCGAGACCGCGGCGCCCGGCGTCGGCGCGATCCGTCTGCGGCTCGTGGCCGTGAAGGCCGGGTCCGCGCCCTTCGCGTTGAAGGGCGAGGATGGCAAATACCTGTCCGACGTGCTGTTGGATTTCGATTACTGGGCGTTGATGCCGCTTTGATCGCAATCTTCGAATTTGTGATCACATGATTAAAATGTGTGATCACAAACGGCGATAACCTTGCCAATTGCGCCAATTGACCGCGCCTATCACCGGGTCCGCGGCGCTGACTCCCTGCGCAAAGGTGCTATCACAAGCATCACGACACTCTCGCAGAAATAACCAAAGGGCGAACCATGGCTGACGTGAACAGGGGCAACCGGCCCCTCTCCCCGCATCTGCAAATCTACCGGCCTGAGTTCACCTCGATCACGTCGATTCTCACGCGGATCACCGGCAACGCCCTGCTGCTGGGCGCACTCCTGGTTGTCTGGTGGCTGCTCGCCGCCGCAAGTGGGCCAGAGTATTTCGCCATTGCCGACGGTGTGATCACATCCTGGTTCGGCGATCTGGTGATGCTGCTGTCGGTCTGGGCGCTCTGGTACCACGCGCTTGCCGGCGTGCGGCACCTGATCTGGGACACCGGGCGCGGCCTGGATCTCAAGGATGCCGAATCCCTCGCCTATCTGGTCATCGGCGGCTCCTTCGTCCTGACCCTCGTCACCATCGTCCTGGTCTGAAGGAGGAACCGATGCAGTTTCTGACCGAACGCAAACGTGTCATCGGCCTCGGATCCGCCAAGACCGGGACCGAGCATCACTGGTCTATGACGCTCAGCAGCTATGGCCTGCTGATCCTGGTGCCGCTCTTCGTCTTTACCTTCGGCCCGATGCTGGGTCAGCCCTACGACGAGGTCGTGGCCTATTTCGCCCGGCCCTTCCCGTCGGTCGTTACGGGCCTGACGATCATCGTCGGGTTTCTGCACTTCAAGGGCGGCGTCCAGACGCTGATCGAGGATTATGTCCATGGTGCCGCACGCACGGGGCTGATCATCGCGATGACCTGTTTGAGTTATGGCGCCATCGGCGTGGCGCTCTACGCGCTCGCCCGGCTCGCCCTGTGATCTTTCGGAGCAACTGACAATGGCAGCTTACGAATACGAGACGCACGAATATGACGTTGTGGTGGTCGGCGCGGGCGGCGCAGGCCTGCGCGCGACGCTGGGCATGGCCGAACAGGGCCTGCGCACAGCCTGTGTGACCAAGGTCTTTCCGACCCGCTCCCATACCGTTGCAGCCCAAGGCGGCATCGCCGCTTCGCTGGGCAATATGGGCCCCGACAGCTGGCAGTGGCATATGTATGACACGGTCAAGGGCTCGGACTGGCTCGGCGACACGGACGCAATGGAATATCTCGCCCGTGAGGCGCCCAAGGCCGTCTATGAGCTCGAGCATTACGGCGTGCCCTTCTCGCGCACCGAAGAGGGCAGGATTTACCAGCGGCCCTTTGGCGGGCACACGACGGAGTTCGGCGAGGGCCCCCCGGTGCAGCGCACCTGCGCTGCCGCCGACCGGACCGGCCACGCGATCCTGCACACGCTCTACGGCCAGTCGCTCAAGAACAATGCCGAGTTCTATATCGAGTACTTCGCCATCGACCTGATCATGTCCGAGGACGGTACCTGCCAGGGTGTGCTTGCCTGGAAGCTCGACGACGGGACGATGCATCTCTTCAACGCCAAGATGACCGTGCTGGCCACCGGCGGTTACGGGCGCGCCTATTTCTCGGCCACGTCGGCTCACACCTGTACCGGGGACGGTGGCGGCATGGTCGCGCGTCAGGGTCTGCCGCTCCAGGATATGGAGTTCGTCCAGTTCCATCCGACCGGCATCTACGGTGCCGGTTGCCTGATCACCGAAGGCGCCCGCGGCGAGGGCGGCTATCTGACCAACTCCGAGGACGAGCGCTTCATGGAGCGCTACGCGCCCACCTACAAGGATCTCGCCAGCCGCGACGTGGTCAGCCGCTGCATGACGATGGAGATCCGCGAAGGCCGCGGGGTCGGACCCGAGGGTGATCACATCCATCTGCACCTCAACCACCTGCCGCCCGAGACACTGCACGAACGTTTGCCGGGGATCTCGGAATCCGCGCGTATCTTTGCCGGCGTCGACGTCACCAAGGAGCCGATCCCGGTGCTGCCTACGGTGCACTACAACATGGGCGGCATCCCGACGAACTACTGGGGCGAGGTTCTGAACCCCACGGCGGACGATCCCGACCGCATCTCGCCGGGTCTGATGGCCGTGGGTGAGGCCGGCTGCGCGAGCGTTCATGGCGCCAATCGCCTCGGCTCCAATTCGCTTATCGATCTGGTCGTGTTCGGGCGAGCCGCCGCGATTAAGGCGGGCAAGGTGGTCGATCCGTCCGATCCCAACCCGCGGGTGAACCTGGCTAGTGTCGAAGCGGCGTTTGAACGGTTCGACGGGCTGCGCCACGCCAACGGCACGACCGGTACCGCGGAGCTGCGCCTGGAGATGCAAAAGGCCATGCAGGCCGACGCTGCCGTCTTCCGCACCGACAAGACGCTTGCGGAGGGATGCGAAAAGATGGCGTCTGTCGCGGCCAAGCTCGACGATATCAAGGTCACCGACAGCTCCTTGATCTGGAATTCGGATCTGATGGAAACGCTCGAACTGACCAACCTGATGCCAAACGCCCTTGCCACCGTGTTCGCCGCCGAGGCGCGCAAGGAAAGCCGCGGTGCCCATGCCCATGAGGATTATCCCGACCGCGACGACGAGGAATGGCGCAAGCACTCCTTGTCCTGGGTCAACGGGGGCGTGACGCTAGAGTACCGCCCGGTTCACCTCAACCCGCTTCTGGGGCACAATGAGGGCGGCATAGATCTTGCCAAGATCGTCCCGAAAGCGAGGGTTTACTGATGCGGACAGCACTTTTTCAAGCAGGGGTCGCCCTGGCAGTTTGCTGGGCGTCCGTGGCTGCAGCCGAAAGCACGCTGCAGGACATGACCGACAACATCAATCGCGCAGCCGAAGACATGGGAGAGCCCCATGACGCCGTGTCGCCCGCCCTGCGCGATGCGTTCCCCGGCGTGGATGTGTCCGCGCACGCAAGTTGCGTCTCGTACCATGCGACCCCGGAAGAGCTTTCCCAGATGGGTGGCACCCAAGCCACCGGTGGGATCGTCGTCGGCGAAGGCGGCACGCCGTCCGAGATTGCGGCATCGATTGCAGCGCGGCCCGAGACCCGGGAGTGCTTTGACGGTAGCGGTCTTGCAGGGTTGCCGCAGTAAATGATCTCCGGGCGTGATTTCGCGGCAAAAGCGGCGCCGCTGTTGCTGCCGGTGCTCCTCGTGGGCGCCTGCACGATGGATGTCGTCGTGATGACACCGCAAGACGAGACCGCCGCGGAGGCGTTCGTCGCGGAAACACTGGCTGCACAGTATCCCAACTACCCGCAGCCTGAGGCCGCCGCCACCTGCGTGCGCGAAAACGCGACGGACCGCGAGGTGCTGCTGCTCGCCGGTACCGTCGGCGCCGGCCAGCCCGATCCCCGGCGCCGGCTCGGCGTGCTGATTGCCCAAAGACCCGAGACGCAGGCCTGCTTCCAATCCAAGAATTTGCCCAGATTGCGCTGAGGAGACCCAAGATGGTTCAGTTCACGCTGCCCAAGAACTCCAAGATCACCACCGGCAAAACCTGGCCCAAGCCGGAGGGCGCCACCAACGTCCGCAAGTTCAAGATCTACCGCTGGAACCCGGATGATGGCAAAAACCCCAGCGTCGACACCTACTTCGTCGACATGGACAGCTGCGGGCCCATGGTTCTGGACGCGCTGATCAAGATCAAGAACGAGATTGACCCGACGCTGACCTTCCGCCGCTCCTGCCGCGAGGGCATCTGCGGCTCCTGCGCGATGAATATCGACGGGATCAACACGCTGGCCTGCATCTACGGCATGGACGAGATCAAGGGCGACGTGAAGATCTATCCGCTGCCCCACATGTCGGTGGTCAAGGACCTGATCCCGGACCTGACCCATTTCTATGCCCAGCATGCCTCGATCATGCCCTGGTTGGAGACCAAGACCAATCGCCCGGCGAAAGAGTGGAGGCAGTCCATCGAGGACCGCAAGAAACTCGACGGACTCTATGAATGCGTGATGTGTGCGTCCTGCTCGACCGCCTGCCCGAGCTACTGGTGGAACGGCGACCGCTATCTTGGTCCCGCCGCGCTGCTGCACGCGTACCGCTGGATCATCGACAGCCGCGACGAGGCGACGGGCGAGCGTCTCGACGACCTGGAAGATCCGTTCAAGCTCTATCGCTGCCACACGATCATGAACTGCGCCAAGACCTGCCCGAAGGGTCTGAACCCGGCCAAGGCCATTGCCGAGATCAAGAAGATGATGGTCGAGCGGACGGTTTAGGCCCGGCGAACCCACAACCCAGGAAACCCCGGCCTTGTCCGGGGTTTTCGTTTTTGGCAGTCAGGCCGCAACACTCCTCTGAACGGACAGGCCTCATCCCGTGACTCTACTGCGATCCGCCGCGCTCTTTCTTGTCCTGAGCGCGCCCGCCTTTGCCGAACCTCTGCCCACCGATCCCGCCTATGTGCGGGACTCGCCCTGCTGGCGGCAACTCCAGGAAACCGGGGATGGCGAAGGGGCCTGGGACTGCGCCGCCGCCGCGAATGAGGCCGCGGATGCGGAGTTGAACCGCGTCTACGAAGACATCATGGACGGCGTGGACCCTCAGTGGCCTTTGGCAGAGGAGTACAAGGATGCGCTGAGGACGGCTCAACGCGCCTGGATCGCCTTTCGCGATGCCGATTGCACGCGGATCGGTGTCGACGCGCGCGGGAACGCCAATCTCTGGATCCAGACCTGCTACGAATACCAGACCCGCAAGCGCATCGAAGAGTTGCAGGCCTATTGAGCGCCCCCGCGGACCTCAGGTCTTGGTGATTGAGTTGCCGCCATCGGCGATCAGCGCGCTGCCGGTGACAAAGGACGACTGATCCGACATCAGAAAGAGCGCGGCCTGAGCGATCTCCTCGGGCGCGGCCATCCGTTTGAGCGCATGCAATCCGCGGATATAGTCGAGCGTTGCGGGGTCCTCGCCCGCCATGGCGGTCATTGTGCCCCCAGGCAGCAACGCGTTGACGCGGATCCCGTCGGCTCCGTGCTCCGCGGCGAGCACCTGGGTCAGCCCGATCAGCCCGGCCTTGGCGGCGGCATAGGCCCCCATCCCGGGCAGGCCGATCGTGTGGCCGACAAAGGACGAGGTGAAGGCGATCGACCCGCCTCCGGCGCGCAACAGGGCGGGGATCTGGTGCTTCGCGGCGAAAAACGCGCTGGTCAGGTTGACGGCCAGCACCGTGTCCCAGGTCTCGGATATCATCTTGGGCACGGGACCCATATCGCCGACGATCCCGGCATTGTTGAAGGCCGCATCGAGCCCGCCGAACTGCGTCTCTGCGGTCTCGACGAGCGCCGCGGCATAGCCCTCCTCGCGGACGTCGCCTGCCAAGCTGACCGCTTTGCCGCCGGCGTCGGAGATCTCCGCCGCGAGCGTGCTCAGCAGCGCATCCCGCCGGGCCCCCAGAACCAGCTTCGCGCCCTCTGCGGCAAAGAGCTTCGCCGCGGCTTTGCCAATTCCGCTGCTGGCGCCGGTCACGATGATCGTCCTGTCCCTCAGATGCATGTTCCGTCTCCTCATTGACGGCAATGGACTAGACCGGGGGCGGATCCCGGCTCGACCCGGATCCTGCGCATTGCGGTGGCGGCCGCCCGGCGCCCGGACGATCCTGGCCTTTCCTCCACCCGCCGCCCCCGCTAGGCAGCGGCCATGCAACGAGATCTGACATTTACCGGAGGCCAGGTGCTCGGGGCGCAGTGCCTCGCGCCCGCCGATCTGAGTGTTCGGGACGGGTGCTTCGAGAACGGGCCCGAGGGGCCGGACGGGCGCACCATCGATGTCAGCGGGCTCTGGCTCCTGCCCGGCATCGTCGATCTGCATGGCGATGGGTTCGAACGCCACCTCGCGCCGCGCCGCGGGGTCATGACGGACCTTGCCAAAGGGTTAGAGTCGGTGGAGGCGGAGCTGGCCACCTGCGGCATCACCACCGGCTGGCTCGCGCAGTTCTGGTCCTGGGAGGGCAGCATGCGCGGGCCCGGTTTCGCGACGCGGCTGGCCGAGGCACTGACTGGTAGCCAGTCGGCGCGGCGGTTGGATCTGCGCATGCAGCTGCGGCTCGAGAGCCATATGGTCGAGGATGGCGATGCCGTCCGCGCCCTCATCGCGACTCACGGGATCGACTATCTCGTGATCAACGATCATCTGCCCCATGCCCGTCTGGCCGAGGGGCGCACTCCCCCGCGCCTGACCGGATCAGCGCTCAAGGCGGGCCGGTCGCCCGAGGCGCATCTGGCCGAAATGCAATACCGGGCCGCGCAGGGTCCCAAGGTCGCAGGCTTTGTCGAGGCGCTCGCCCGGGACCTTGCGCCCCAGGGCGTGCGGTTGGGGACTCACGATGATCCCGACGCGGAGACCAGAGCGCGTCATGCTGCCCAAGGCTTTGATATTTGTGAGTTTCCCACCACACGCGCGGCGGCCGAAGCCGCCCACGCAGAGGGCGCGCAGGTGATCATGGGCGCGCCGAACGTCCTGCGCGGGGGCAGCCATGGCAAGGGTGTCGCGGCGGAGGCGCTGATCGCCGACGGCTTGGTCGATGCGCTGGTCTCCGACTATCACTATCCCTCGCTCGTCGGCGCCGCGCTGGCCCTGACCGACCGGGGCACGCTGGGCTTCGCGGAGGCTTGGGCGCTGATCTCCAGCCGTCCGGCGGCGCTCTTGGGGCTTGCAGACCGAGGTCAGATCGTAGCGGGCGCGCGGGCCGATCTGGTGGTGTTCGATCCCGCGGGCCGTCGCATCCTGGGCTGCTTTGCCGCCGGTCGGCCTGCGTACCTGACTGGCGCACTGGCCGATGCGTTGCTCAGTTGAGCCGTGCCGCAACCCCTGTCGTCCGGTCGATGCGCCAGCGGGTGGGGACCGTGGGACAGCAGCGCGGATCGTTGGGACCCGGCATGGTGGTTGTGAGTTCCACATGGGTCGGCGAAAACACCGCGTCGCGCGGGGTCATGCCATAAACACCTGTGATCTGAAGGGTTTGCGCAAAGCCCTGCGGGGTCCGGGTAAAGAGCGAACCGGCGATGCCAACGGCATTTCCTCCATGGGGATTTTCGAGATAGGCAATGGCAACAGCGCTCTGCGCCTGGGCTGGGTCGAGATGGTCGGGCAGCCAGTAGGCGCTCACGACGTCCGGTCCGAAGCTCCGGGCCATGAGCGCATCGAGATCGCCCCAGCCCTGCGCCTGGAGCGCCGGGGCGCCGCCGAGCGAGATCGCGAGCAGGACGGGCAGGAGCAGCGTGCGTCGAACCATCGCCCTATGCTAGCACAGGGGCACCCTCCGCCAAGCCCGCAAGGTCGCCGATGCCCCTGATCCTGATCCTCGCGCTGATTTTGCTGGTCTGGCTCTTCGTGACCTTCAAGGCGCGCCAGCGGGTGCGGGACTGCCGCTGGCGGGAAAACCACGAGAAGGACACGCCCGACGGGCGGTACTTCGTCTGCATGAATTGCGGGGTGGAGACCTTCTGCCCCGACAACCTGCCGCCCCCGGTCTGCCTGAGGCCGGAGAACCGCCGTTAAGCTTTGTACGACACGTCCAAACCGTCTTTTTGTACGTTTATGTTCGCGCTTTGAGCCGGTTTTGCCGCGACGCGGCTGGGCTCAGGCGAAGGCGGCCTCCAGCGCGATCTCGACCATGTCGGAGAATCCCGATTGCCGCTCCTCCGAGGCCAGATGCGTGCCGTCGAGCAGATGATCGGAAACGGTGAGCAGAGCGAGCGCGCGGCAGCCGTGGCGGGCGGCGACGGTGTAGAGTTCGGCGGCCTCCATCTCGACGGCCAGCACGCCATGGCGGGTCATCTGGTCGTTCAGGTCGGGGCGTTCGTCATAGAAGGTGTCGGACGAATAGATCCCGCCGACATGGACGGTGCTGCCGCGGGTCTCGGCCGCAGTGACGGCGGCGGCCAGAAGCTCGTAGTCGGCGCAGGGCGCATAGTGCAGTTCGCGAAAGAGCGACGAGGACGGCGTGGAAACCGACGAGGCGGTCATCGCGATCACCACGTCGCGCAGTCTGACCGACTGTTGCATTGCACCGGTGGAGCCGATGCGGATCAGCGTCTTGGCGCCGAAATCCCGGATCAGCTCATTGGCGTAGATCGACAGCGACGGCATCCCCATGCCGGAGCCGTGGATTGTCACGCGGTTGCCGCGCCAGGTTCCGGTGAAGCCGAGCATTCCGCGCACGGCGTTCACCTGCTGTGGCGCCTCAAGGAACGTCTCGGCGGCCCATTTGGCGCGCATCGGGTCGCCGGGCATCAGCACGGTTTCGGCGATATCTCCGGGCTCTGCTCCGATATGGATGGTCATGGGCGGGCTCCCTCGCTGCGGTCCGTCGGGCATAACATCCGTGCGCGGAAAGAGAAGGCGACAGTGCGCGCATTGTCCGCCACCCCAGCGCCATTGCCCCCCCAGACGACCATCCGGGCAGCAGCCAATTCTGCAGCGACGCAGGCCGCGAAGAGCTGATACTGAGTGTTGTTCCGAATTTCGGCAGTGCGGGACGGAGCGGTCAATCAGATCAACCGCAGCAACTGTCGCCTTCTTGGATGGGAGGGCATGGCACTGTTGCGTAGGAGCAAAACACGCAACAATCACCTTCCTTTGGTTTCAACACCGACTTGCACGACTTGCACTCGTAAAACCATTGGCAGGAGTCCGTAGGCATGGTCTCTGGTTCGATGTGTCCGCATTGCGGGCAAGTGAGTGTGCTTTCCAGCACCACGATTTGATCTGTCATGGTTCACATCTGCATAATGAGAAGGTCGTTGATACGGGTTTCGTTGAACACGATCACCCATGCGATTGCCGTGACCAATGTCGTTCCACCCAGCCACCATTTCAGTTTTGCCAGCGAACCGCGACGGCGCGCGATGATCCAAGACGCCACAACCAAAATGGTCGAGATCGCGAGCACGTGGTAGCTTGCAGCTGCGATCTTCCCGAACACCGCCAGCCAGCTTCCGCCCAAACCAAAAAGCATCATGGTCATGGGTAGAACGCAGCATGACGCGACGCCGAGTGCGCCGAATGATGCCAAGTAGCTGAAGCCAAGGTAATTCCTCATGCTGAATTCCTTGTTCCTGCCCTCAAAGTGGCATTTCAAACTATCAGCACATCATCTAATTCCTGTAGCCACTACAGGAGCAAGAAGGACGAGGTCACATGATCGCGATTGGAGAGGCGTCCCGGCAAAGTGGCGTCGGCATAGAGGCCATTCGGTATTATGAGCGTGAAGGCATCGTCCCGAAACCCGGACGCGCGGCGAACAACCGACGGCTCTATTCGAAGACTGATGTAGGACGGTTGATCTTCCTAAAAAGATGCCGCAACTTGGGCTTCCCTTTGGCCGAGGCAAAGGCGCTTCTTGACCTCTCCGAGCAGCGCGAGGCGGACTGCGCCAAGGCGCTGGACATCGCTGCTTCTCACAAGTCCAGCATCCGCAAGAAGATCAACGATCTGGAACGTCTCGAACGTGCGCTGAATGAGGTCACCGCCAATTGCACTAATGGCAGTTTGCACTGTCCGATGTTGCTCTCACTGCGCGAGCACTGACGTCCACCTTTGGCTCAAGCACTAAATCGCTCCGCAATATGGGCGTTTGTGGCTGGCGTTGCCCTCATCGCGATGTGTGCGAGCTTCGGGCGACTCTTTCGTGCGATCGCGACGGTGGGCGTGACCCCGCGCTACTGAACCGGCGGGGCGACGCTGGTGAAGCGCTGGCTGTCGGGGTCCCAGGTCAGGGCCTCGGCACAGGGGGTGGGGCCGACGCCGCCGCAGAGCGCGCCGTGGACGTCGAGCAGGACTGCCGTCCTTCCGAAGACATCGACGACGGTCCAGCCGCGCGCGAGCGTTTCGGCCACCAGATCGCCGACGATCAGGCTGAGCCCGCAGCCGCCGCTGCCGCAATACATGCTGGCCGCGGAGCTGCATTTCATATGGGACTCGTCCACCACCCAGTCGGGGGTGCCGTCACCGGTCAGGTCGATCTGCCGGAGGGCCTCGGGCGCCATGGAGAAGTCGCCCGCCTCGAAACTTTCGCAGTCTGCGCGGGCGTCGTCGATCTGGGCCTGTACCGGCGGGGGAAGATCCTGAGCCGCCGCGGGGAGGCCCGCGAGCAGCACAAGCGCGGCCAGGGCGGCGCGGAGGGTCATTCGGCGGCGACGCTCTGGGGTTCGGCCAGGGTGACGATGTCGGCCATGATCCGGTTCAGCTCGAAATCCTTCGGCGTATAGACCTTCGACACGCCCATGGCGCGGAGCCGGTCGGCATCGTCATCGGGAATGATGCCGCCGACGATGACGGGGATATGGGTCAGGCCTTCGGATTTGAGCTTGCCCATCAGGTCCTGGACCAGCGGGATATGGCTGCCCGAGAGGATCGAGAGCCCGATGACATGGGGGTCTTCGCGCTTGGCCGCTTCGATGATCTCATCCGGAGTGAGGCGGATGCCCTCGTAGTCGATCTCCATCCCGCAGTCGCGGGCGCGGAAGACGATCTGTTCGGCGCCGTTGGAATGCCCGTCGAGCCCGGGCTTGCCCATCATGAATTTCAGCCGCCGGCCGAGCTTGTCGGAGACGAGATTGACCTGTTCGCGGAGCTCATCGAGCCCTTCGGTCTTGTTGCTGACCGCACGGCTGACCCCGGTGGGGCCGCGATACTGGCCGTAAACGGCGCGCATGACGCCGGCCCACTCGCCGGTGGTGACGCCGGCCTTGGCCGCGGCGATCGAAGGCGGCATGACGTTTTCGTCGTTTTCGGCGGCACAGCGCAGATCGGCAAGCGCCTGGGCCACGGCCTCGGCGTCGCGGGCGGCGCGCCAGTCGTTGAGGCGGCCGATCTGGTCGGCTTCGACGGCCGGGTCGACGGTCATGATGCCGCCATCCTCATCCATCAGCGGCGAGGGTTCGCCCTGCTGGTACTTGTTGACGCCGACGACCACGGTCTTGCCCTGCTCGATCCCGCTGACGCGGTCGGCGTTGGAGTTCACGAGCTGCGCCTTCATGTATTCGATGCAGGCCACGGCCCCGCCCATGCCGTCGATATTGGCGAGTTCGGCGCGGGCCCCGTCCTTCAGCTCTTCGACCTTGCGGTCCACGGCGGGGTTGCCTTCGAAGAGATCGTCATATTCGAGCAGGTCGGTTTCCAATGCGAGGATCTGCTGCATCCGGAGCGACCATTGCTGGTCCCAGGGGCGCGGCAGGCCGAGCGCCTCGTTCCAGGCCGGCAGCTGGACTGCGCGGGCGCGGGCCTTTTTGCTGAGCGTCACGGCGAGCATCTCGATCAGGATGCGGTAGACGTTGTTTTCGGGCTGCTGTTCGGTGAGCCCGAGGCTGTTGACCTGCACGCCGTAGCGGAAGCGGCGGAATTTCGGGTCCGTCACGCCGTAACGCTCGGCGCAGATCTCGTCCCAGAGATCGACGAAGGCGCGCATCTTGCACATCTCGGTGACGAACCGGATGCCGGCATTCACGAAAAAGCTGATGCGGCCGACGACGGTCGGGAAATCCTCTTCCGGCACCTTGGTGCGGGCGTCGTCCAGCACCGCGCAGGCGGTGGCGAGCGCAAAGGCGAGCTCCTGCTCGGGCGTCGCGCCGGCCTCCTGCAGGTGGTAGGAACACACGTTCATCGGGTTCCATTTGGGGAGGTTGGTATAGCAGTAGGCGGCCACGTCGGTGATCATCTTCACCGAGGGCTTGGGCGGGCAGACATAGGTGCCGCGGCTGAGATATTCCTTGATCAGGTCGTTCTGGACGGTGCCCTGGAGCTTGGCGACGTCCGCGCCCTGTTCCTCGGCCACCGCGATATAGAGCGACAGCAGCCACGGCGCCGTCGCGTTGATCGTCATCGAGGTGTTCATCTGCTCCAGCGGGATGTCGGCGAAGAGTGCGCGCATGTCGCCCAGATGCGCCACCGGCACGCCGACCTTGCCGACCTCGCCGCGCGCCAGTTCGTGGTCGCTGTCATAGCCCGTCTGGGTCGGCAGATCGAACGCGACCGACAGCCCGGTCTGGCCCTTTGAGAGGTTCGTCCGGTAGAGCGCGTTGGACGCCTTGGCCGTCGAGTGGCCCGCATAGGTCCTGAAGATCCAGGGGCGGTCTGGTCGTGTGTCGGTCTGCGTGTCGGTCTTGGGGGCGGTCATCGGGGCCTCGCGACTCAAGGGCATGCAACTTTCGTGCGCTTTGCGGGTCATACTTGTAAGATTATGTCTCTGTCAATTCGCTGCAGTGCGGCGCGACGGACCGCGTCACATCATGCCACGCCCGGTGCTCCCGTCCAAGCCGCCGTGGTCCGGTGCGCTGCGTCAGACAGGCGGGGAGCGTCTGTGCCCCGACCCTTGCCCGGACCAGTCCGGCAAGCTTCCGCCCGGCTGGAGGAGGGGTGCGACAGAAAATTTCAAAAAACAGCTTTTCATGATTGCTAAATTGCGCGCTTGGCAGTAACTGACCTCGATAGCCGCGATGTTGCAGTGCGGCATTTTTGTGGCGACTTAAGGAGGCTCCCATGGCTCTCGATACGAATCCGGCGATTGCAGCCTATGACGCGCCGAAGAAAGACCTCTACGATTTGGGGGAGATGCCCCCGATGGGTTACGTCCCCGCCAAGATGCACGCCTGGGCGATCCGCCGCGAGCGCCATGGCGATCCCGACAAGTCGTTCCAGCTCGAAGTGGTGGAAACACCCGAGATCGACAGCCACGAGGTGCTGGTGCTCGTGATGGCGGCCGGGGTGAACTACAATGGCGTCTGGGCCGGGCTCGGCGTACCGATCTCGCCCTTCGACGGCCATAACGAGCCTTATCACATCGCGGGGTCGGACGCGTCGGGCATCGTCTGGGCTGTGGGCGACAAGGTGAAGAACTGGAAAGTCGGCGACGAGGTCGTGATCCACTGCAACCAGGACGATGGCGACGATGAGGAGTGCAACGGCGGCGATCCGATGTATTCCCCGAGCCAGCGGATCTGGGGTTATGAGACGCCCGACGGGTCGTTCGCCCAGTTCACGCGCGTCCAGGCACAGCAGCTCATGGCGCGGCCCAAGCACCTGACCTGGGAGGAATCGGCCTGCTACACGCTGACGCTGGCCACCGCTTACCGGATGCTGTTCGGCCACCATCCCCATGAGCTCAAGCCCGGACAGAACGTGCTGGTCTGGGGCGCGTCGGGGGGCTTGGGCTCTTACGCGATCCAGCTGATCAACGCCGCGGGCGGCAACGCGATCGCGGTGATCTCAGATGAGGACAAGCGCGAATTCGTCATGGGGCTCGGCGCCAAGGGCGTACTGAATCGCAAGGATTTCAACTGCTGGGGCCAGATGCCGACCGTCAACACGCCGGAATATGCCGCCTGGTTCAAGGAGGCGCGCAAGTTCGGCAAGGCGATCTGGGACATCACCGGCAAGGGCAACAATGTCGACATCGTCTTCGAGCACCCCGGCGAGGCGACCTTCCCGGTCTCGACCTTCGTGTGCAAGAAGGGCGGCATGGTGGTGATCTGCGCCGGGACGACGGGGTTCAACTGCACCTTCGACGTCCGGTATATGTGGATGCACCAAAAACGCCTGCAGGGCAGCCATTTTGCCCATCTCAAGCAGGCGGCGTCGGCCAACAAGCTGATGGTAGAGCGCCGGCTCGACCCCTGCATGTCCGAGGTCTTTCCCTGGGCCGAGATTCCCGACGCGCACATGAAAATGATGCGCAACGAGCACAAGCCGGGGAACATGGCCGTGTTGGTTCAGGCGCCGAAAACCGGGCTGCGCACCCTGGAAGACGCGCTGGAATGTGGTCCGAAGGCTTGATCTGACAGGACAAAACGCCGATCGGGGATAAATTGTTCCCGAATCATTTTTTTATGTTGCCGCCGTTCTGACCAGAGCGGCGGCTATCGGCGTTCTGTAATCCCGGTAGCGATTTTAAATGCTTAACTCACGCCTCCCCATTTTTAGCGAGTGGTCAGGCCCGGGAACCCATGCGAAGCTTCAATTAGTCAACGTGTAAATTAACGTTGTGTTAAGCCGCCTTAGAGAGAACAATATGCAACACGACTGGGTAATTAACGTTCTGGCAGACGTGAAGACATTCGCACAGTGCAACGGTCTGGACCGACTGGCAGAGCATCTCGACGACACGATGATGGTCGCCACTGCGGAGATCGCCGCGTCTGCCCGATGCCATAGTGACAAGGCGACTGCGCATGTCGAAAAACCTGGAACGCCATGTGTCATCTCTCGAGCGAGTCCGAACTCGTGAGGATTTGCAGCAGGCGGTTCTGAAAGTGCGAGACATCTATGATGTCGACCATGTGGTCTATCATTCGGTTGATAGCCATGGCGCCCAGTACGCGGCGCTGTCTTACGAATCAGAGTGGGTCGATCGGTATCTCGACCAGAAGTATGCCAGTATCGACCCGGTGGTGCAGGGGTGCTTCAAGCGGTTCCATCCGCTCGACTGGCGCGGCCTGGACTGGCAGGCGGAGAGCGTGCGCGAGTTTCGCGGCGAGGCGCTGGATGCGGGGATCGGGAATCAGGGCCTTTCGATTCCGGTACGCGGCACGTCCGGCCAGTTTGCAATGTTCACCGTCAGTGCACGGCGGTCCGAAACCGACTGGGCCAAGTTCAGCGCCCAGTACCGTGAAGATCTTCTGCTCGTTGCACATTTCATAAATCAAAAGGCGTCCGAACTGAGCGACGTCGCCGATATCAAGCCGCAGGCGCGCCTGTCACCGCGCGAAATGGATGCCCTCAGCCTGCTCGCCACGGGCTACACGCGCGCCCAGGCGTCGGAGACGCTCAAGATCTCCGAACACACGTTGCGGGTCTATATTGAAGCGGCCCGGGCGAAGATGGGTGCACAGAATACGACTCACGCAGTCGCGCAGGCTTTATCTCAAGGTTTAATTAAAGTCTAAAGAAGCCGTTAACGCAGCGCGCGTAGGTGTAAAAGCTCGTTAACCTTTTCTCCCTGATTGTCCTTGCATCAGCAACGATAGTATTCAGGGGCCTTATCGATGATCCGCTACATTCGAGCGAACGATCTTCCGCTTTTTCCCCGGCTGCGCGATACGATGTTCCGCGACCGGGCTGACCAATTCCGCACCAGACTGGGCTGGGACGTCACGATCGACGACACCGGTGCGGAGCGTGACGAGTACGACAGAGAATCGCCGCTCTATGTGATTTGGGAGAATGAGGACGGCACCCATGGCGGGTCCATGCGCGTCCTGCCGACCAACGGGCCGACCATGCTGAACGATCATTTCGTTCATCTCTTGCAGAACCGGCCGATCCGCAACGAAAAGATCTGGGAATGCACGCGGTTCTGTCTGGCGCGCGGGGCGTCGCCCCAGGTGTCCGGGGCACTGCTGCTGGCAGGGCTGGAGCTGGGCCTCGGTCACGATCTGACATTCTCGGTCGGCATCTTCGATGCGCGCATGGTGCGGATCTATGGTCGCCTCGGCTGGGAGCCGATGGTTCTGGCCAGCCAGGGCGAGGGCCGCGATGCGATCAGCGTCGGTCTGTGGCATTTCTCGGAGGATGCGGCAAACCTCGTGGCCGAGCGTGCCGGGCTGACCCGCGCGCAGTCGCGTGCCTGGTACGACGAGGCGTTCGAGCCGCGCGTGGCACAGCTCGCCCGCATCGCCTGAGGCCGGCTGGCGCTCTGCGGCGCGCGGGCCTAAGGTTCGCCCATGCCGGAGCCGCCCGTACTCGCACTGTCCGAAGACCAGTCCGCGGCCTTTGACCGGGTCGCGGAGCATCTGTCTGAGGCCGGGATCGATATCGCGACGGGGCGCCTGACGCCGCCCGAAGGCGGTGACAGCCCGCCGCTCGCGGTGATCGGAAAGGCCGGATCCGGCAAGACGCTGCTGCTCGCGCGGCTCTACCGGGCTCTGGCGGAGGCCGGGGTGGAGATCGTGTCCGGCGACTACGAGAGCCGGCGCAAACGCGAACGGCGCAGCCTTGCGATACTGGCGCCGACCAACAAGGCGGCGTCGGTGCTGCGGATGCAGGGCGTGCCGGCGACGACGATCCACCGCATTCTCTACACCCCCGTGTACGACCCTGAATATGAGCGGATCGCCGAATGGCTGACGGGCAATGCCGCGCGGCCCGAAAAGGGCATACTGGACGATGCCGCGCTGGACCGGGCGCAGGCGTTCTACACCAGCCACAGTTCGGTGCCCGCCGCCCTGGCCGCGGCCGGGGTGCGCGGGTCGGACTTCATCACCGGTTGGAAACGGCGGGAGGATCCGCTCGATATCGGGTTCGTGGACGAAAGCTCCATGCTCGACGCGCGGCAGTTCGACGATCTGCGGGAGATCTTTCCGAGTCTGGTATTGTTCGGAGATCCTGCACAATTGGCCCCGGTCGGGCAGTCCGGAGAGATGGTTTTCGACCGCCTGCCGGAGCCGAGGCGGTTAACCTTGTCGCGGGTGCACCGCCAGACCGAGGACAATCCGATCCTCGATCTGGCCCATGCGCTGGGCGATCCGGACCTGGGATTCGAGCGATTCGAGGCCATGGTCGAAGAGGCCGCTGGCCGCGACGACCGGGTGGTGATCGCCGAGCGGGTGCAGGCGGGCCCAATGGCGCGCTCCCCTGTACTGGTCTGGCGCAACGCGACGCGGATCCGGCTGATCCATGCATTCCGGGCGGCCTATGGCGCGCCGCCGGACGCGCTGGTGCCGGGCGAGCCGCTCATCTGCGACGGGATCGAGTTGCCGCTGAAGCACCGCAAGAAGCGGCTGGATCTGGAAGCGCGGGGTCTGATCAAGGGCGCCCAGGTGGTCTATCTGGGTCCCGGCTCGCGGCCCGGCTTCGCGAAGCTCCATGTCTTTGGCGCGCCCGAGCCCCAGGTCTCGGCGGCCTCGATCATCAAGATCGAGATGCCGGGCGAGGAGGAGCCCTTCATCCCCGAGGCCGCGCGGATGGGCGCGGCGTTTCTCCATGGCGCGGCGGTGACGATCCACAAGGCGCAAGGGTCGCAATGGCCCGAAGTGCAGGTCTTTGCTCCCGATCTCTATGCCGCGGCACGGGCCGGGCGTACGGAGGCCGGTGCGCCGCTCTGGAAGCGGTTGGCCTATGTCGCGGTCACACGGGCGCAAACGCGGCTGTTCTGGGTGACGCGCTACCGGTTGGCGCGGCCCGAGGCGCCGCTCTCGGTCGAAGATCTGAAAAAGCCCGCGGCGCTGGAGCTCGACGCGGCCGCCGGTTAGCGGTTTCGGAGCGCGTCGCGGATCCGCGCCCAGCCGCCGGGGACAAGCAGGAAACAGGCGCCGAAGCCGATGGCGAACCCGCTCAGATCGGCGAGCCAGTCGCCCGGTCCGCCGAAGGCGAGGCTGAAGACCAGCTGGAGCGCGAGCAGGATTCCGATCAGGTTGAAGGCGGTGATCTGGCGTTCGCCCAGGGCGCGCTTGCGCACCCACATCAGGAAGGTGAAGCCGCCGATCAGCCCATAGACACCGGGAAAGCCGCCCACCAGCGGGAAATCATCGTCGAGCACCAGCCCGTAGACCAGCGCGCCACCGATGGAGGCGGCGAAGAAGATCACCAGCATGGCGAGATTGCCGAAGGCTTCGGCCACCATCTTGCCAAGGGCGAGGATAAAGACGCAGACCATGACGCAATTGAGCATCGACAGATGCAGGAACGGGTAGGTCAGGAAGCGGACCAGGAGCTCCGGCGGGAAGCGGCGGTTCTGGATCATCCAGTCGACCGAGGCGCCGAAGAAGGCGTAGCGTTCGATCGCGTCGATGCGGATCATTTCGCCGCCCGGACCGCCGATGACGCCGCGGTCGGCGAGCCAGAACAGGACCTCGACCCCGAAGATGACCGTGGCCAGCGCCAGCACGGCGGCGGGCAGCGGGTTGACCGCAGACGGGTCGGGCGGCTGGTTGGGATCTTGGGACATGCGGGGCCTTTTCGGGCAGGGCCGGTTCGCGGGGCGCAGGCCCGGTTGTTGACGACGGACGGGCGCAGCGATACGCACGCGCGCACCAAAACACCAGCCCCAGCCCGGAGAGTGCCCCATGGATGCGGTCCACACGCAGTCCGACCCTGCCGATGATCCCGCCGGCCCCAATGCGGGTTTCACGCCGCGGGTGTTTTCGGGGATCCAGCCGTCCGGCGGGCTGACGCTCGGCAATTATCTGGGCGCGATCCGCCGCTTCGTCGAGAAGCAGGACAGCGGGATCGAGACGCTCTATTGCATGGTCGATCTGCACGCGATCACGGTCTGGCAGGACCCGGCCAAGCTGCGCCATGCCACGCGCGAGCTGGCGGCGGGCTATCTGGCCGCGGGGCTCGATCCCACCCGCTCGACCATGTTCAACCAGTCCCAGGTGCCCGAGCACACGCAGCTGGCCTGGATCTTCAACTGCGTCGCGCGGATGGGCTGGCTGAACCGGATGACGCAGTTCAAGGACAAGGCCGGCAAGAACCGCGAGAACGCCTCCGTGGGGCTCTTTGCCTATCCCTGCCTTATGGCGGCGGACATTCTGGTCTATCACGCGACCGAAGTTCCGGTGGGCGAGGACCAGAAGCAGCATATCGAGCTGACGCGCGACATTGCGATCAAGTTCAACACCGACTTTGGCGTCGACTTCTTTCCGGTCACCGAGCCGGTGATCGAAGGCGTGGCGACGCGGGTTATGAGCCTGCGCGACGGGACCAAGAAGATGTCCAAGAGCGATCCGTCTGACATGAGCCGGATCAACATGACCGACGATGCGGACACGATTGCCAAGAAGATCCGCAAGGCGCGGACCGACCCCGAGGCGCTGCCCTCGGAGGAAGCGGGTCTGGAGGGCCGGGCGGAGGCGCGCAATCTGGTCGCGATCTATGCGGCCCTTGCGGGCAGCGATGTGGAGACGGTGCTGACGGAGGTCGGCGGGCGGCAGTTTTCCGAGTTCAAGCCGATGTTGGCGGAGCTGGCGGTGGCGGAGCTCTCGCCGATTTCTGCCGAGATGGCGCGGCTGATGGAGGATCCGGCGGCGATCGATGCGATCCTGGCGGGCGGCGCGGTGCGGGCGCGCGAGATCGCGGCGCCAATCGTGAAACGCACCTACGAGATCGTCGGGATGGTCGGTTAGGCAGCGGGGGCGCCGCGTCCGCTGCGGCGCCCGTGGCCGCGTCGGGCCCGCGGCGCGCGGCCGGAGACGGCGCCTGTGGGCGCGGGTCCCGGAGGACCGGGGCGGGGAGATGATCCGACCGCCTTTGTGCATTGATGCACGGAGGCGGCGCGTGTCGGGAACTTTGCGCGGTCGGCGTGGCGCGGCATGGTTGCGGCAAAGGAGAGTGCCGGCATGTCTGAAACCATACCCGATCCCGCCGCGTTCACCGGCCGGATTGGCCATGTGCACCTGAAAGTCGCCGATCTTGACCGGGCCATGGGCTTTTACCGCGATGTGCTGGGGCTTGAAGAACAGACCCGTGTCGGCGGCAAGGCGGCGTTCCTGAGTTTCGATGGCTATCACCACCATCTGGGGCTCAACACCTGGGAGAGCGCCGGCGCCACGCCGCCGCCTAAGGGCCATACCGGTCTCTACCACGCCGCCTTTCTCTATCCCGACCGGGCGACGCTCGGGGCGGTGGTGGCCCGTGCGATCGCGGCGGGGGTGGAGATCGATGGCGCCTCGGACCACGGGGTGAGCGAGGCGGTCTATTTCCGCGATCCCGACGGCAATGGCGTCGAGGTCTATCGCGACCGGCCGGAGGGCGAGTGGCCGCGGGACGCGGCGGGTGGGATCAAGCTCACGACCCGGCGGCTCGATCTCGACGCGCTGATTGCCGAGGCCATGATTGCCGAGGCTGTCCAAAACGTTTAACGGGGCGGTCTCTGGACCCGTTTGCGCCGCGCGCGTAGGGTCGTTGGACAACCGATCCGGGACAAGTGACATGGCAACGGGCACCGATATCCGCACCTATTTCGAAGGCGAATGGCATGACGGCAACCTCGCGGTCATGCGTGCGGCGGATCACGGGTCCTGGCTCGCTTCCACCGCCTTTGACGGGGCACGCTATGTCGACGGGGTGGCGCCCGACCTGATGCGCCATTGCGAGCGGCTGAACGCCTCGGCCCGGGCACTGATGCTGGAGCCCACGCACAGCACCCAGGAGATCCACGATATCGTCTGGGAGGGGATTGCGAGCTATCCCGAGGGCACGGCGCTCTATATCCGGCCGATGTACTGGGGGCTCGACAATATCCATATGGCGATCCTGAACGGGGAGGCCTGTGGGTTCTGCATCTGTCTGGAGGCGGTGCCGATGGCCGCGCCCGATGCCACCGTGCGGCTGACCACGACGCGCTTTCACCGCCCGACGCTGGAGACAGCCATCGCCAACGCGAAGGCTGGTTGCCTTTATCCCAACAGCGCGCGGATGTTGGCCGAGGCGCGGGCCAAGGGCTATGACAACGCGCTGGTCGCCGATCCGCTGGGCAATGTGGCGGAGACAACGGTGTCGAACATCTTCATGACGCGCGATGGCGAGGTCTTCACGCCGGTGCCGAACGGGACGTTTCTCAATGGCATCACCCGCCAGCGCCATATTGCGAACCTGCGCGCGGACGGGTTCACCGTCCATGAGACGACGCTGAGCTTCGACGATTTCCGGGGGGCCGACGAGGTCTTCATGACCGGCAATCTGCAGAAGATCACGCCGGTGCGGGAGTTCGACGGGACGGAGTACCAGATCGGTCCCATCGCGCTGCGCGCGCGCGAGATCTATTGGGACTGGGCCCATTCGGAGCGCCGCGCCAGCGCCGCCTGAGCGGTTGCCAGAACGGTTGCCAGCGCGGGCGATGCAAGGCACGCTTCCGGCGGGAGGCCCAAGATGCGCAAATTCCTCGTCGTGCTCGACGACAGCCGAGAATGCCTGAACGCGATGCGTTTTGCCGCGATGCGGGCGGCCAAGACCACCGGCGGAGTGCAGATCCTGTCGGTGATCCCGCCGGAGGATTACAGCCACTGGATCGGCGTGGGCGAGATCATGCGCGAAGAGGCGCGTGAACGCATCCAGGCCCATTTCGAGGTTTTCGCCAAATGGATGCGCGACAAGCAGGGGGTCGATCCCGAGCTGGTGATTCGCGAGGGCGAGCCGGTGCCAGAGATCCTGGCCCAGATCGACGAGGACCGGGAGGTCGGGCTGCTTGTCCTCGGGGCGGGCACCGAGAAGAGCGGCCCCGGTCCGCTGGTCAACCAGATGTGCAAGGCCGCGGGCAACCTGCCGATCCCCTTCACGATCGTGCCGGGCTCGCTCGGCAAGGAGGAGCTGGAGGCGGTCTGCTGAGGGCGGCGCAGCGTGATTTAGAACTGTTCCAAATCTTGACAGTCGTGCGTGCTGAATTCATATGAGGGGAGACAGGAGAAACACCCCATGTTCATCCAGACCGAATCCACGCCGAACCCCGCCACGCTGAAATTCCTGCCCGGGCAGGTGATCCTCGAGGCCGGGACAGCCGATTTCCCGAGCGCGGACACGGCAGACAAATCCCCCCTCGCGGGCCGCGTCTTTGCCGTCGAGGGCGTCACCGGCGTGTTCCTGGGCAGCGATTTCGTCACCGTGACGAAGGGCGAGGCCACCGAGTGGGACCATATCAAGCCTGCGATCCTCGGCGCGATCATGGAGCATTTCCAGTCCGGAGAGCCCGTGATGGAAGGCGACGCGGCCGCGGGCGGCCATGCCGAGCATAGCGGCGAGGATTCAGAGATCGTCGGTCAGATCAAGGAGCTGCTGGACACGCGTGTGCGCCCGGCGGTGGCCCAGGATGGCGGCGATATCACATTCCACGGATTCGAGCGCGGGGTTGTCTATCTACATATGCAGGGCGCCTGCGCGGGCTGCCCGTCCTCGACCCTGACGCTGAAGATGGGGATCGAGAACCTGCTGCGCCATTACATCCCGGAAGTGGTCGAGGTACGCCCCGTCGGCGTCTGATCTGGCGGTGTCCGACCCCCTTACGCTCGCATTCGACACATCGGCCGCGCAGTGCGCGGCCGCTTTGCTGTCCGGCGACCGGCTGCTGGATGCGCGCGCCGAGGATATGGCCAAGGGCCAGGCCGAGCGGCTGATGGGGCTGCTCGAAGAGATGCTGAGCGCACAGGGCGCGGAGTTCGGCGATGTGAGTGTGATCGGCGTCGGGACAGGGCCGGGCAACTTCACCGGTATCCGACTTTCGGTGGCCGCGGCGCGGGGGCTCGCGCTGTCCACGGGAGCGCGGGCGATCGGGGTAACGCGGCTGGAGGCGGCGCTGCACGGCCTGCCGCGCCCGGCGGTGGCCTGTTTCGACGCGCGGCGCGGCGCGGTCTATCTGCAGGCCTTTGCCGCGGGGCGTGCCGACCCGCCGCGGCTCGTGACCGAGGGAGAGCTTGCGACGCTGGATCTGCCCGCCGGGGCGGTCTGTGTCGGCGATGCGGCTGGCGCGGCGGCGGCGGCCTGCGGGGGCAGCGTTGCCGATCCGGCAGAACCCCTGGCCGTGGCCATCGCGCGTTTCGCCCATGCGCGGCGCGCTGGGCCCGCGGAGCGACCCGCGCCGCTCTATCTGCGCGCGGCGGATGCCGCCCCGGCCGCGCCCGCGCCGCAGCTGATCCCGTGACACCCCGGGTCATGGCCGCGCTGCACGCGGCCTCCTTCACCGCGCCGCGGCCCTGGACCGAGGCGGAGTTTCGAAACCTTCTCGCCGATCCAGGCGTGTTCGCCGAGACCGCGCCGGACGGATTTGCGCTCGGCCGGGCCGCGGGCGGGGAGGCGGAACTGCTGACGCTCGCCGTGGCGCCCGAAGCGCGCCGCCGCGGTACTGGCCGAGCGCTGCTCGCGGGCATCGAGCGCAGCGCCCGAGCGCGCGGCGCTACGGCCTGCTTTCTGGAGGTCGCTGCGGACAACGGGGCGGCCCTGGGGCTCTACCGCGCCGCCGGCTATGCCGATGCGGGCCGCCGCCCGGCCTATTTCCGCCGCCCCGACGGCACGCGGTGCGACGCGATTGTGCTGCGCCGCGTCTTGTGAGCGCGCGGCGCCGGGCGGTGGCGAGAAACCAGTTGACCGCTTCGAGGCCCTGCGGCCTTATCCTTGCCACACGGACCGGCCCGTCCCAGACGCGGCGCCGGCGACACCAGAAAGGGACCTCGCCATGGGCTTTGTGACCACCACGCGCGCCGCCGCCACCGTGACAGCCTCGGTTCTGGCCATGCTGGCCGCGACCGCCGAGGCCGAGCCGGGCCTGATCATCGATCTCGGCGGCAAGTTCGACAGCAGCTTCAACGAGGCCGCCTATACCGGCGCGCAGCGCTGGGCCGAAGAGACCGGCGGCAGCTACATGGAAGCGGAGCTGAAGGAAGAGGCGCAGCGCGAGCAGAACATGCGGCGCATGGCCGAACGCGGCGCCAACCCGCTGATCGTTCTGGGCTTTGCCAATGCCTCCACCTTGCGCGAAGTGGCGCCGGACTACCCCGAGACGACCTTTGTGATCGTCGACGAGGTCGTCGAGGCCGACAATGTCAAGTCGGTCAAGTTCGCCGAGCATGAAGGCAGCTATCTGGTCGGCCTGATGGCCGGCATGGCGTCAGAGAGCGGCACCGTGGGCTTTATCGGCGGGATGCAGATCCCACTGATCCAAAAATTCGAATGCGGCTACAAGCAGGGCGTGAAATCGGTGAACCCGGATGCGGAAATCGTGTCCAACTTCGTCAGCAGCGATGCCGCGGTGGCCTGGAACAATCCTGTCGCCGGGCGCGAGATCACCCAGGCGCAGATCAGCCAGGGCGCGGATGTGGTGTTTGCCGCGGCGGGCGGAACCGGCGAGGGCGTGCTGCAACAGGCGGCCGAAAGCGGTATTCTGGGCATCGGCGTTGACAGCAACCAGAACGGCATGGAGGGGGCGGCCGGGTCAGTGCTGACCTCCATGGTCAAGCGCGTCGATCTCGTGGTCTATGACACGTTCCAGGCCGCGGCGGACGGCACGCTGGAGCCCGGTCTGACAATCCTGGACCTGGAGGCCGACGGCGTCGGCGCGGCGATGGACGAGCATAACGCGGAACTCGTCAGCCCCGAGATGGAGGCCGCCGTCGAAGCCGCCGAGGCGGCGATCATTTCCGGTGAAATCGAGGTTCACGACTACTCCGACGACGATAGCTGCCCGGTCGAGTAAGGGCGTCCGATGACGCCGGTCTCTGCATTGGGGGCGCTTTTCAGGGCCTGGGGCGCGCCGGAGGCGGAGCGCCCCGCGCTGATCAACGCGGCCGTCGCGCCGGACTTCTACTATGCGGATCCCCATGCGCCCGCGCCGATCACATCCGCGGCGTCGTTCCTGGAGTTCATCGCAGGGTTCAGCCGGAACATGCCCGGCGCGGCGGCGGAGCTTGTCGAGCCGGTGGACATGCATCATGGCCATGCCCGCTGCACCGTGCGGTTCCTGAACGGCGGCAAGGTCATGATGACCGGCCAGTATTTCGCTGATCTGGATGGCGAGGGCCGGGTTTCCCGGCTGATCGGCTTTGCCGGGCGCGGTGCGGAATGAAAGGGCCGAGATGAGCGACAGGGCCGCTCCGGCGATCGAGTTGACAGGCATCTCCAAGGCCTTCGGCCCGGTGCAGGCCAACAAGGATATCTCGCTGACCGTTCAGCCCGGCACGATCCACGGCATCATCGGCGAGAACGGCGCCGGGAAGTCGACGCTCATGTCGATCCTCTACGGGTTCTACAAGGCCGATTCCGGCGAGATCCGGCTCAAGGGCGAACGCGCCGAGATCACAGACAGTCTGGCCGCGATCCGCGCGGGCATCGGCATGGTGTTCCAGCATTTCAAGCTGGTCGAGAACTTCACCGTGCTGGAGAACGTGATCCTTGGCGCCGAGGATGGCGCGCTGCTGCGCCCGTCGCTGGCCAAGGCGCGCGGCCTGCTGACGGATCTGGCGCGGGAATATGAGCTCAATGTCGATCCCGATGCACGGATAGAAAACCTGAGCGTCGGGCATCAGCAGCGGGTGGAGATCCTGAAGGCGCTCTACCGCGAGGCCGATATCCTGATCCTGGACGAGCCAACCGGCGTATTGACCCCGTCGGAAGCGGACCATTTGTTCCGCATTCTCAAGGGGTTGAGGGCGCAGGGCAAGACCATCATCCTGATCACCCACAAGCTGCGCGAGATCATGGAGGTCACCGACACCGTCAGCGTCATGCGGCGCGGCGAGATGACGGCGACGGTGAAGACCGCCGAGACCAGCCCCGAAGAGCTGGCCGAGCTGATGGTGGGGCGTAAGGTGCTGCTGCGCGTCGACAAGGCGCCGGCCAAGCCCGGCGAGACCGTTCTGGAAGTGCGCGACTTGCGCGTGACCGACCGCATGGGGGTGGAGCGGCTGCGCGGCATCGATCTGGACGTGCGTGCGGGCGAGATCGTGGGTATCGCGGGCGTCGCCGGAAACGGTCAGTCGGAACTGCTGGAAGTGCTGGGCGGCATCCGCGAGGCGACCGGATCTGTCAAATTGAACGGCGCGCCGCTGTCGCTGAGCGGCCCCAATTCCGACGGACGGGCGCGCCGCGCCGCCGGCATCACCCACGTGCCCGAGGACCGCCACAGGCTGGGCCTGATCCTCGATTTCCACGCTTGGGAAAACACCGGTTTCGGCTATCAGAACCTGCCCGACTATTGCGAGGGCGTGATGATGAAGAACGACGCCCTGCGCCGGGACACGGCCGCGAAGATGGAGCGGTTCGATGTGCGCCCCTCGGACTGCTGGCTCCATGCCAAGAGTTTTTCCGGCGGCAACCAGCAAAAGATCGTCCTGGCCCGCGAGATCGAGCGCGACCCCGACCTTCTGCTTGTCGGTCAGCCGACCCGTGGCGTGGATATCGGCGCCATCGAGTTCATCCATGAGCGGATCGTGCAGCTCCGCGACACGGGCAAGGCGATCCTGCTGGTCAGCGTGGAGCTGGAGGAGATCTTCAGCCTCGCCGACCGCATCCTAGTGATGTTCGACGGCCGCATCATGGGCGAGCGGATGCCGAACGAGACCGACGAGACCGAACTGGGCCTGCTGATGGCGGGCATGGACGCGTCGACCGAGACGGCGTAGCGCAACGGCGTTTAGCGCGTGGCTTCGGTTTTGGCCACCGCGTCGGTTGGGACGGTGATGTTCTCGGCCGGAGGGGGGCGCAAATGTCGTGAGAGCTGTCGGGCCAGCGTCATGCCCGGACGCTCGATCCAGTAAAAAACCGCTGCAGACAGCAGAATGAGCGCGATCGCAAACCCGAGAACCTCCAACCAGACAGAAGTCTGAACAGGCTCCACAACTCGAACCCAGTGCCCAATAAGGGGTTGGTGGACCAGGTACATCGCAAAGCTGATATGGCCGAGCCAGACGAGCAAACCAAGTTCCAGCACTCGGGACAGCGCACCTTTGCCGACCGCGAACACCCCGACCACGACAGCAAAGCTGAGCATGCCAAAGGAGGCGCTGGCCCAGGCACCGGCGACCGGGCCGAGTGTCTCGCCCACGTGGAAGCCGATCAGGTATGTATAGCGAACTGACAGGACGCAGGCGATGACACTCAGGCATTCCGCCAAGGTCCAGAATCCGCGCGACCAGGCTTGCCAGGTCGACCTTTGCGCGACGAACAACGCACCGACCGCCATGCCCAGGGCAAATTCGCCGAGACGCGCGGCCGGCGAGATGTAGCCCAGAGCCAGGGCGTTCAACTCTGCGTCCGGGTCGAACAGGACCAGTGTCGCAAAGGTCAGCCAGGCGATTGTAAAGACTGCTGCGCCGAGCAGGAAGCGCGCTTGTCCAAGATACCGCATGGCGACCAGGAGGAATGGAAAACTGCCGTAAAAGAACAGTTCGACGGAGAGCGACCAGGATGGGCCGTTCAGACCCCAGAACACAACTGGCGTCGTGTTCCAGGCCTGAAAGAGAAACAGAATTTGCAGGATTTCCGAAGTCGACTGATGTTCGGTCTGCCACAGGATGTCAGGGATGGAGATCCATAATGCGCACAGCACGATCACCGCGATATGCGCAGGCCAGATCCGCAGAAAACGCTGGAGCAAGAACGCTCGCCAGCCGACCACGGACAAGCGCTGAGCGTAGGAATGGTGCATGATGAAGCCGGACAGGACGAAAAAGAACGAGACCGCGGCGCCGAGGGAATAGGGTGCCAGGGCTCCGGGGGCCAACCAGAGGACGCCGGCGAGATGGTGAAACACGATGGCCAGCGCAGCAAGGAACCGCAGCGATGTCAGGGGGGAGAGGTGGTCGCGCATAGCAGACTCAAATATCCGCAAACAATTTCTTCGATGGCACGCTAAGCCGTTTGTGGCAGAGAAGCAGTCCTTTTTTGGGGGCCTTCCGCGGTTTGCTCAAGCGCGGTGCACATTTGCCCGGGACGCAAGCTCTGACGGCCGGAGTTGCCCTTTCTTGGCTTTTCGCTGTTTCTAGTCGGCGTGGGCGTCGCTAAGCTGAGTCAGGCCGAGCGGTCTGACATGACGGGGAGACGGTCTTGCCGAAATGGGTCGATGTCGCGCTGATCCCGCTGATCAACCTCGCGCTCGCGCTTGCAGTGTCGATGCTGGTGATCTTGTGGATCGGCGAAAGCCCGTTCGAAGCGCTGGCGATCATGGTCAAGGGGGCCGTGGGCTCGGCCTATGGCTGGGGCTACACGCTCTATTACACCACCAATTTCATATTCACCGGGCTGGCCGTGGCGGTGGCGTTCCACGCGCGGCTGTTCAATATCGGCGGTGAGGGTCAGGCGGCGCTGGGCGGGCTTGGTGTGGCGCTTGTGTGCCTCGCGGTGCCCTGGCCGCACTGGACGCTGGCGCTGCCGGCGGCGATCGTCGGCGGCGCGCTTTTCGGGGCGGCCTGGGCGGCGATCCCGGCCTGGCTCCAGGCACGGCGCGGCAGCCATATCGTGATCACAACGATCATGTTCAACTTCATCGCCCAGGCGCTTCTGGTCTATCTGCTGGTCGGTCCGCTCAAGGCGTCGGGCATGTCGCCCGAAACCGCGCCCTTTCCCGACGGCGCAGCACTGCCCACCGCCCATGACATCGCGCCCTGGCTGGGGTTCCGGCCGTCCGCGCCGCTGAATATCTCCTTCCTGCTCGCGCTCGTCGCCTGCGCCGGCGTCTGGCTGCTGATCTGGCGGACGCGACTCGGATACGAGATCCGCGCCTTCGGCCATAGCGAACCCGCGGCGGTCTATGCCGGCATCCATCCGACGTGGATCATCATGGCGACGATGCTGATCTCGGGCGCGCTGGCCGGCTGCATGGCGATCAATTCGGTCATGGGCGAGGCCGAGCGGCTCGTGATCAACAGCGTGCAGGGGGCGGGCTTCGTCGGCATCGCCGTGGCGCTGATGGGCCGGTCCCATCCCGTGGGTGTGCTGCTGGCAGCATTGCTGTTCGGGATGCTCTACCAGGGCGGGGCGGAGCTGGAGTTCGAGATGCCCGCCATCAGCCGCGAGATGATCATCGTCATTCAGGCGCTGGTCATCCTGTTCACCGGGGCGCTGGACAACATGGTGCGCATGCCGATCGAGAAGTTCTATGACGCCCGGCGTCTTGCACGGCAGCGGAACGGACGGGGTACCGGGGTGGCTGCGGAATGAGGGGCCGGCGATGATCACGGACTACCTTCACGCCCTGCTCGCGGCCTGGGGCGTTCAGCTGATGGGGGTGCTGTCGCCGGGGCCCGGCGTCATGATGATCCTGGGCGTGGCGACCGCGTCGGGCCGGGTGCCCGCGTTGGTGACCGCGACGGGCATTTCTCTGGCCTCGATCCTGCTGGCGTTGGCAACCGTGGCGGGGATCTCGGCCCTGCTGGCGCAGGTCAGCGGCGCGTTGACCGTGGTGCGCCTTGCCGGCTCCGCCTATCTTGCGTACCTCGCCTACAAGGCGTTTCGCCGCTGCATCGCCCCGCCGCCCATCCAAGTGGCACCGGTACCGATCCGCGGGCTGGCGCGTCTGGCCTGCGCGGGGTTCTTCCTGCAGATCAGCAATCCCAAGGCGCTGTTTTTCTGGCTCGCCATCGCGAGCCTCGGCGGGTTTTTCGGTGCCCCCCTGCCGGTCCTGGCGGTGTTCGTGGCGGGCGCGTTCGTGCAGTCCTTTGTCGGGCATGCAGGCTATGCGCTGCTGCTGTCCTCGGGCCCGGTCCGGTACGGCTATGCGCGGGCGCAGCGCTGGATCGAAGGGACGCTGGGCGTGTTCTTTTCCGGCTTCGCGCTGAAGCTGGCGACGGAGCGGGGCTGAACCATGGATTTCGCCACGCTCCTCCAGATCCTCGACAGCGCGCTCCGGCTCGCGACCCCGCTGCTGCTGGCCTGTCTGGCCGGCCTCTTTTCCGAACGCGCGGGCATTTTCGACATCGGGCTCGAGGGCAAGATGCTGGCCGCCGCGTTTTTCTCGGCCGCCTATGCCTATATCACCGGCTCGGTCTGGCTTGGACTGGCGGCGGGCTGCATCGCCTCGATGGTGCTGGCGGGCATCCACGGGCTGGCCTCGATCACCTTCCGGGGCAATCAGCTGATCTCGGGCGTGGCGATCAATTTCCTGGCCGCGGGGCTGACGGTGCTGATCGCGCAGAACTGGTTCGAGCAGGGCGGGCGCACCCCGGCGCTGGAGGGCGCGGCGCGGTTCCAGAACATCACGCTGCCCTTTTCCGAGACGCTGGCGCCGGTGCCGGTGATCGGGCCAATCTATAGCCAGGTCATTTCGGGCCATTCCGCGTTGGTCTATATCGCGCTGCTGGCGGTGCCGGCCACCTGGTACATCCTGTTTCGCACCCGGTTCGGGTTGCGCCTGCGCGCGGTGGGCGAAAACCCCGCGGCGGTGGACACGTCGGGCGTGTCGGTCACGGGCCTGCGCTTTGCCGCGGTGCTGATCTGCGGGTTTCTTTGCGGTCTGGCCGGCGCCTATCTGGCCACGGGCCTGTCGGCGAATTTCGTCAAGGACATGAGCGCGGGGCGCGGCTTCATCGCGCTGGCGGCGCTGATCTTTGCCAAATGGCGGCCCTGGCACGCGTTAGGGGCCTGTTTCCTCTTCGGGCTGCTGGAGGCATTCGGCAACCGGTTCCAGAACCTCTCTGTGCTCGGCGTCGACGTGCCGGTGCAGCTGATGCAGGCGCTGCCCTACGTGCTGACTGTCGTGATCCTGGCAGGCTTCGTCGGCAAGGCGATCCCGCCGCGTGCCGGCGGGGCGCCCTATGTGAAGGAACGCTAGTCCGGCGCGATGCCAGAATGCGCCATCTGAGCACGGTGCCAAACGTGCCATCGGGGCGCGGTGACGGGCTGGATCTTCGGCGCTAAGGTCTGATCAGCCGAGGGAGTTCCACGCCAGACAATGCAAATCTACCTGCCGATCGCCGAGGTGTCCGTGAATGCCTATTTGCTCCTCGGCATGGGTGGGCTGGTCGGTGTGCTGTCGGGGATGTTCGGCGTGGGCGGCGGCTTTCTGTTGACCCCGCTGCTGTTTTTCATCGGTATTCCGCCCGCCGTGGCCGTGGCCACCGGCGCGAACCAGATCGTGGCCTCGTCGATCTCGGGCGTGCTCGCCCATCTGCGACGGCGGACCGTCGATCTGCCGATGGGGCTGGTGCTTCTGGCCGGCGGTCTGGTCGGCGCCGCCGTCGGCGTGCAGGTCTTCACGATGCTCAGCCGTACCGGCCAGGTCGATCTGCTGGTGACGCTTTGCTACGTCGTGTTTCTCGGCGCGGTGGGCGCGCTTATGTTCATCGAGAGCCTCGCCGCCCTGCGCCGGTCGCGCAAGGGCAGCCCGCCGAAACGGCGCAAGCATGTCTGGGTCCACAACCTTCCGGGCAAGATGAAGTTCCGCACTTCGGGGCTCTATATCTCGGTCTTTCCGCCGCTGGTGGTGGGCTTCGTCGTCGGGCTGCTGGCGGCCATCATGGGCGTGGGGGGCGGCTTCATCATGGTACCGGCGATGATCTATCTGCTGGGCATGCCGACCAAGGTCGTGATCGGCACGTCGCTCTTTCAGATCATCTTCGTCACCGGGTTCGTGACCGTGATGCATGCCACGGCGAGCCAGACGGTCGACGTGCTGCTGGCGCTGATCCTGATCATCGGCGGTGTGGTGGGCGCACAGGTCGGAACGGCGCTGGCGGTGCGCATGAAGGCCGAGCAGCTGCGCATCCTTCTGGCGCTGCTGGTGCTGGCGGTTTGCCTCAAGCTGGCGCTCGACCTGCTGATCCAGCCCGCGGAGCTCTACAGCCTGCAAACCCGGGGGATGATGCCGTGAGCATGGCGGCAAGAACCCTGCGATCCCTGCTCGTGGCGGCGGCGCTGATGCTGCCCGCGGCGGCCCCGGGCGAGGAGGTCGTGCTGGGGCTGTCGCAGGCGGAGATCCCGATCACCGCCACCTTCACCGGATCGGAGATCCTGGTGTTCGGCGCGGTGAAGCGTTTCCTGCCGCTGCCCGACGGCCCGCCGATGCAGGTCGTCGTGGCCATCGCCGGGCCCGAGGCGCCGGTCGAGGTGCGCCGCAAGGAGCGGCGGTTCGGCATCTGGGTCAACACCAGCAGTGTGCGGATTGGGTCGGCGCCGAGCTTTTACGCGGTCGCGGCGTCGGGCACGCTGCCCCAGGTGATCAGCGAGACCGAGGATCTGCGCCATCAGATCAGCATCCCGCGCGTGATGCGTACCGTGGGGGCGGCCAGCGACGACCCCGACGCGGCCGCGTTCACCGACGCGCTGATGCGCATCCGCGAGGAGGAGGGGCTCTACCAGATCCTGGAAAACAGCGTCGCCTTTGATGACCAGACGCTGTTCTGGACGGCGGTGTTCCTGCCGCCGCGCCTGACCGAAGGGGCGTATACGACGCGGATCTTTCTGACCCGCGACCGCGAAGTGATCGATCAATACGAGACCGTGATCCAGGTCCGAAAGGTCGGGCTGGAGCGCTGGCTCTACACGCTCGCGCATCAGCAGCCGCTGGTCTACGGGCTGATGGCGCTGGCGGTTGCGGCCTTTGCCGGGTGGGGCGCGTCAGCGGCGGGCCGGGTATTGCGCGGCTGACGTCGCCGGTCCAGCAATGCCCCCGGCAGGACCCGCGATCGGACAACGGTGTCGAAAGGCACCTCGATCGGGCAACAGCCCGGAAGTAACCATGGCCTTCGGCCTTGTTGTCGCACCCCCTGCATTCTATGTGAGCCCAATGCGACGCTGGATTCCCTTTCTGAAAACTCCGCCGACCGTGTCCGTTTTGCGGCTGTCGGGGGTCATCACCGGGGCCGGCCGCGGCGCCGGACTCAATGACGCAACTCTCGCGCCTCTGATGGAGCGCGCCTTTTCCCGCCGCAAACCGGCCGCCGTTGCCCTGGTGATCAACTCGCCCGGCGGCAGCCCGGTGCAATCCTCGCTGATCGGTGCGCGCATCCGGCGCCTGGCCGAGGAAAAGGACGTGCCCGTGCACGCCTTTGTCGAGGACGTCGCGGCTTCGGGCGGCTACTGGCTGGCGGCCGCGGCGGACAAGATCTGGTCCGACCCGTCCTCGGTGATCGGGTCGATCGGAGTGATCTCGGCGGGGTTCGGCGCGCAGGATTTCATCGCGCGCTACGGCATCGAACGGCGGGTCTATACGGCCGGTAAATCGAAGAGCATGCTCGACCCGTTCCGCCCCGAAAAGGAAGAGGACGTGGCGCGGCTGCATGGTGTGCTGGGCGAGATCCACACCAGCTTCATCGACCATGTCAAAACCCGCCGGGGCGACCGGCTGAACGGTGACGAGGATCTTTTCACCGGGGAGTTCTGGGTCGGTCAGCGCGCGGTCGATCTTGGTCTGGCGGACGGCATCGCCCATCTGGTTCCGAAGATGAAGGAACTTTACGGCGACGACGTGAAGTTCCAACCCTACGGCCAGCGCAAGGGACTGCTGCAGCGCCTGAATGTCGGGCTGGTCGATGCCGCGATCGGCCGCGTCGAAGAACAGGCGCTCTACACGCGCTATGGTCTCTGAATGATGGTCAAGATCGTCACACTGTTCCTGATCGGGATGGCCGTGCTGGCGATGTTCGGCCGGCTGCGGATGCCCAGGATCGGGCAGTTGACCAAGCGCAAATGCCCGCGGTGCGGACGCCACCGGATCGGAAAATCGCCCTGCCCCTGTAAATCGGCCGGGGTCTAGACCGTGGTCTGGATCTATGCGGGCCTCGGGCTCGTCATCCTGCTTCTGGCGGGTGACAGTCTTGTCCGGGGTGCGGTGAACCTGTCGCTGCGGCTCGGGATTCCGTCGCTGATCATCAGCCTGACCATCGTTGCCTTCGGCACCTCGGCGCCGGAGCTGCTGATTTCGGTCGAGGCGGTGCTCTATGGCTCGCCGGGCATCGCGATGGGCAATGTCGTGGGCTCCAACATCGCCAATATCCTGCTGGTGCTCGGGGTGCCGGCGATGCTGCGGACGTTGCATACCAGCGGCTGCGACACGCGCCAGAGCTTCATCATGATGATCGTGGCGTCGCTGTTTTTCATCGCGCTGTGCTTTACCGGTCCGTTGACCTGGTATCACGGGCTCGCCCTTCTGGCCGGCCTGACCGCGATGCTGACGCATTCGTTCATTTCTGCGCGCCGACACCGGGCCGCGAGCCTGTCGGCGGCCGCGGCCTTCGATCCGGAGATCGAGGAAATCGAGGGCGCCGATCCGAACATGCCGGGCTGGCAGATCGCGATGTTTCTGGGGCTGGGCCTGGTCGGGCTGCCGCTGGGGGCCAACCTGCTGGTCGACAATGCGGTGATCATCGCGCGGACCTTCGGGGTGAGCGAGACGGTGATCGGGCTGACGATGATCGCGCTGGGCACCTCGCTGCCGGAGCTGGCCACCACGCTGATGGCGGCGCTGCGGGGCAAGGCGGACGTGGCGCTGGGCAACGTGATCGGCTCGAACATGTTCAACCTGCTGGCCATCATCGGGGTGGCGAGCCTGGTTGGTCCGATCAAGGTGAAGCCGGAGTTTCTGACGCTCGATCTGTGGGTGATGCTCGGGGCGAGCCTGCTGCTGATCCCCTTCGTCTTCTTCGGCCGAGATATCACTCGCGCCGCGGGGGTCGGTCTGACGGCGCTCTATCTGTTTTATATCGCGAGCCTTCTGGTCTTTTGAGGAGCATTGCCATGACACGACGTGCGCTCGTCACCGGGGCCGGCAAGCGATTGGGCCGGGCCATGGCCCTGGCTCTCGCCGAGGACGGCTATGACGTCGCCGTTCACTACGCGAGCTCGGGCGACGCCGCCGAAGAGGTCGTGGGCCTGATACGGGAGATGGGCCGCCAAGCCGTTGCCCTGGAGGCGAACCTGCTGGACGAGGCGCAGGTCGCCCCGCTGGTGGGCCGTGCGGCCGAAGCGCTGGGCGGTCCGATCCATGTGCTGGTCAACAACGCCTCGATCTTTGAGCATGACGACCTGAGCAGTGCCACGCGGACCAGTTGGGACCGCGCGCTGGAGAGCAACCTGCGCGCGCCGGTCGTGCTGACCCAGGCGCTGGCGGCCCAGATGCCGCCCGCGGAACCGGACGAGAATGGCGAGCCGCTGGCGCAGGGCATGGTGCTCAACATGATCGACCAGCGGGTGAACAAGCTGACGCCGGAATTCATGAGCTACACGATCGCCAAGATGGGGCTCTGGGCTTTCACGCGCACCGCGGCGCAGGGGCTGGCACCCCACATCCGGGTCAATGCCATCGGTCCGGGACCGACGATGCAGGGGGCACGACAGAGCCCGCAACATTTCGCCGATCAGCGCGCGGCAACGATTCTGGGCCGCGGGGCCGGCCCGGACGGGATGGTCCGTGCGCTTCGGTTCTACCTGGCCGAACCCTCGGTCACGGGTCAGATCCTGTGCCTCGACGGAGGCCAGCACCTGGCCTGGCAGACCCCCGATGTCTTGGGCGTTGAGTAGGCGTACGACGGTGGACTTGGCGGAGTTTTGCACCCTGTCACAAAGTGTCACAAAAAGTTCCCGAAAACGTTATTTCTATCAATGCCTTATCAAAAACAGGAAATAAAAACCCCTACTATCAATGACTTAGAAATATGCTCAAATTGCGGGCAAATTGATGAACTGCCCGTAAAGCAAGGCTTTTTGCCGGACGGGCATAGTTTGTCACCAGGGTTATCCACAGATTTCGTGCATATGTTTTTGCTTGTCCCGTGGTGCGATCCGGTGCAGCGCAGGACGGGACTCAGGTGTTCGGCAGGATGACGGAAGACCCGCGAAAAACCTTAACAAAAAGTAACCGGGAAACGGCTGTCGATGCGCCGACCGGACATGCCTGCATTGCGGGGTATCTGCCGACGCTCGACAGCTCGCCCGGGGTCTACCGGATGCTCGATGCGCAGGCGCGTGTGCTCTATGTCGGCAAGGCGCGGAACCTGCGCGCGCGCGTGTCGAACTACGCGCGCCCGGCGGGTCACAGCGGCCGGATCGCGCGGATGATCGATGAAACCGCCTCGATGATGTTCCTCACAACGCGCACAGAGACCGAGGCGCTGCTGCTGGAGCAGAACCTGATCAAGCAGCTCAAGCCGCGCTACAATGTGCTGCTGCGCGACGACAAGAGCTTTCCCAACATCCTGGTGGCCAAGGACCACGGCTTTCCGCAGATCCGCAAGCATCGCGGGGCGAAGACCGCCAAGGGCGCCTATTACGGGCCCTTCGCGAGCGCCGGCGCGGTGAACCGGACGCTGAACCAGCTCCAGAAGGTGTTCCTGCTCCGCAACTGCTCCGACAGCACGTTCGAGAGCCGCACGCGGCCCTGTCTGCTCTATCAGATCAAGCGCTGTTGCGCGCCCTGCGTGGGCTATGTCAGCGAGGCGGACTATGCCGGGCTGGTCGGCGACGCGGAACGGTTCCTGGCCGGCAAGACCACCAAGGTGCAGGAAACCCTGGCCGCGCAGATGGCCGAGGCGTCGGACGCGATGGAGTTCGAGCGTGCCGCGGCCCTGCGCGACCGGATCAAGGCGCTGACGAGCGTGCAGTCGGCCCAGGGCATCAACCCGCGCGGCGTGGCCGAGGCGGACGTGGTCGCGCTGCACATGGATGGCGGGCAGGCCTGTGTGCAGGTCTTCTTCATCCGCGCGCACCAGAACTGGGGCAACAAGGATTACTATCCGCGTGTGGGCTCCGACGAGGTCGGCAGCGCCGAGATTCTGCAGGCGTTTCTGGGCCAGTTCTACGACACCAAGGAGCCGCCGCGGCTGATCCTGCTGAGCCATGGGGTCGAGGACGAGGACCTGCTGACCGAGGCGCTGAGCCAGAAGGCCGGGCGCAAGGTTCAGCTTGCGGTGCCGCAACGGGGTGAGAAGGCCGAGCTGGTCGAAGGGGCGGCGCGAAATGCCCGCGAAAGCCTGGGGCGCAAGATGGCCGAGACCGCGACCCAGGCGAAGCTCCTGCGCGGGCTCGCCGAGGCGTTCGATCTGGACGGCCCGCCGGGCCGCGTCGAGGTCTATGACAACTCCCACATCCAGGGCGCCCATGCGGTCGGCGCGATGATCGTCGCGGGTCCCGACGGGCTGATGAAGAACGCCTATCGCAAGTTCAACATCCGCGGCGAGGATCTGACCCCCGGCGACGATTTCGGCATGATGAAGGAGGTGCTGTCGCGCCGCTTCAGACGGCTGCTGAAGGAAGACCCCGACCGCGAGGAGGGCGACTGGCCCGACCTGCTGCTGATCGATGGCGGCGCGGGTCAGGTGAGCGCGGTCCATGAGATCATGGCAGAGCTCGGCGTGGAGGATATCCCCATGGTGGGTGTGGCCAAGGGGATCGACCGCGATGCCGGCAAGGAGGAGTTCCACCGCGTGGGCACGCGGCCCATGGCGCTGCGACACAACGATCCGGTGCTCTATTTCGTGCAGCGTCTGCGCGACGAGGCGCACCGGTTCGCCATCGGCACCCACCGGGCGAAACGCGCCAAGGCCATCGGGGCGACCCCGCTCGATGAGATCCCCGGCGTGGGCGCCACGCGCAAACGCGCGCTATTGGCGCATTTCGGGTCGGCCAAGGCGGTGAGCCGCGCCAACCTGTCCGATCTCAAGGCCGTCGACGGTATTTCGGATGCGATGGCCGAAACGGTCTACAACTTCTTTCACGAACGCGGGTAATCCGCGGGGGCACCGCTTTGACTTTGCCCGCGAGCGGCGCAACTGTGAGGCGTCGCCTGCGGCACCAGAGGCCGCGCAACTCATCCACGACCGGGCAAGGCCCCGGTCCTGCGAGCCCCAAGGCTCGGGAGCATCCCCCCACATGACCCATTTCAAGACCGGACCGACCGTCCTTCATCCTGCCGTGCCGCTCTATGCCGCCGAGGTGGCCGACGGCACCATGTCCCGGCGCGAGTTCCTGACCCGCGCCACTGCACTCGGTGCCAGCGCCGCCGTGGCCTACGGACTGCTCGGCCTCGCCGCGCCCGCGGCCCGGGCCCAGGAAAAGCAGCAGGGCGGGACCCTGCGCATCCAGCAGGAAGTGCAGGCCCTGAAGGATCCGCGGAATTTCGACTGGCCGGCAATGTCGAACTACACGCGCGGCTGGCTCGAATATCTCGTGGAGTACAATCGCGACGGGACGTTCCGCGGCATCCTGCTGGAAGACTGGGATGTCAGCGACGATGCGACGGAGTATGTGCTCCGCCTCCGCCCCGGCGTGACCTGGAGCAACGGCGATCCGTTCACGGCCTCGGACGTCGCCTTCAATTTCACCCGCTGGTGCGAAACGGGGGCCGAGGGCAACACGATGGCCACGCGGATGGCCGCCCTGGTCGATCCCGAGACCGGACAGGCGCGCGAAGGCGCGATCGAAGTGGTGGACGACCTGACCCTGCGCCTGCTGCTGGCCGCGCCCGACATCACGCTGATCGCGGGCATGTCGGATTACCCGGCGCCGATCGTGCATCCCAGCTTTGGCGGCGACCCGCTGGCCGACCCCATCGGCACAGGCCCGTACAGACCCGGCGACTACGAGGTCGGCGTGCGCGGCGTGCTGGAACGCAATCCCGACCATCCCTGGTGGGGCGACGAGGTGTTCGGCGGTGCGGCGCTCGACCGGATCGAGTATATCGACTACGGCACGGACCCGGCCTCCTGGCTCTCGGCTGTCGACTCCGACGAGGTCGACATGGTCTATGAGACCATCGGCGATTATGTGGAGATCATCGACAGCCTCGGCTGGGACCGGTCCGAGGCGATCACCGCGGCGACCGTCGTGCTGCGCCCCAACCAGCAGGCCGAGATGGGTGGCATCACACCCTACGCCGACCCGCGCGTGCGCCGGGCGCTTGCCATGGCCGTGGACCGCGAGGTGCTGCTGGAGCTCGGCTATTCCGGACAGGGCGCACTGGCCGAAAACCACCATGTCGCGCCGATCCATCCCGAATATGCGGAGCTGCCACCCCCGGTCTACGATCCCGAGGCCGCCCGCGCGCTCATGGAAGAGGCCGGGATGATGGATTTCGAGCATGAGCTGATCAGCATCGACGATGGCTGGCGGCGCGAGACCTGCGACGCAGCCGCCGCCCAGTTGCGCGATGCCGGGTTCCAGGTCAAACGCACGATCATCCCCGGCGCGACCTTCTGGAACGACTGGACGAAATATCCGTTCAGCGCGACGGACTGGGGCCACCGGCCGCTGGGCGTGCAGACGCTGAACCTGGCCTATCGCAGCAGCGCGGACTGGAACGAGACCGGGTTCGAAAGCCCTGAGTTCGATGCGCTCATGGACGAGGCGCTGACCATCGCGGACGCCGACAAGCGCCGCGAGGTCATGGCCAAGATCCAGAAGCTGATGCAGGACGAGGGCGTGATCATCCAGCCCTACTGGCGCGCCACCTACCGCCATGTGCGGCCCGGTGTCGTGGGGGCGGAGCAGCACCCATCCTTCGAGATCCATGTCTACAAGCTGGGTTTCGCCGCCTGAGGCGGAGGTATCCGTGCGGGCGGGGCTTCCGGGTCCCGCCCCGACAGGGTAGGGCTGTGTCATGCCGATGAACCTGCCCAACCTGCTCACCCTCTTTCGCTTGCTCGCAGCCCCCGGTGTGGCGCTGGCCTTTGCCATCTGGGTGCGGCCCACGGCCGACTGGGTGGCGCTGGGGCTGTTTGTCGGCGCGGCGCTGACCGATTGGATCGACGGATACCTCGCCCGGAAATGGAACCAGATCAGCCGGTTCGGCGCGATGCTCGACCCGATTGCCGACAAGGCGATGGTGATCACGGCGCTCGCCGTGGTCATGGGCACTTCGGGGTTGAACCCCTGGGTGATCGTGCCGGCCTCAATCATCCTTTTGCGCGAGGTTTTCGTGTCGGGTCTGCGGGAGTTCCTGGGCGCCGATGCGGGCAAGCTTGCGGTCACGAAGCTCGCCAAATGGAAGACGACGGCGCAGATGGTGGCGCTGGCGGCCCTCATGGCGGGCATGGGGCTGCAGTCCGAACATGCGGTGCTCTATCACACCGTCACCGATGCGGAGTACGATGCCGCGATGGCGGCGGGCGAGGGCTGGCTCTGGTGGAGCGGGCAGCTCGGCTGGATGATCGGGCAGGCCGGTATCGTGCTGCTGTGGCTGGCCGCGGTTTTGACGGCGCTGACCGGATGGGATTATCTGCGCAAGGCAATGCCCTATCTAAAGGATAGCGGGGAGGCGAAGCGATGATCGATGTGCTCTATTTCGCGTGGGTCCGGGAACGGATCGGCGTGCCCAAGGAACAGGTGGAGACCGGCGCCGCGACGGTGGGCGATCTGGTCGAGGAGCTGAAGGGCCGCGAGGAACGCTATGAGGCGGCATTTGCCGATCTCAGCGCGCTCCGGGTTGCGACTGACCAGGAACTGACGGATTTCGATGCGCCGCTCGCGGGCGTGCGCGAGGTGGCGTTCTTTCCGCCGATGACCGGTGGCTGACGGCGCGCGCCGCGCGGGCACGCGGATCCAGGCCGAGCCCTTCGATCTGGGGCTGGAGGCCAATGCCTTTGCCGCCGCGCAGACCGGCGCGGGCGCGATCGTGACCTTCACCGGCGTGGTGCGGGACGTGGCCTCGGGCGATCTGGCGGTGATGGAGATCGAGCATTACCCGGGCATGACCGAAAAGGCCGTGGAGGCCTTTCGCGCCGAGGCGGTGGCGCGGTTCAAGCTGGCCGATGCGCTGGTGATCCACCGTTACGGGCCACTTGCCCCCCATGAGCCGATCATGATGGTGGCCACGGCGGCGCGGCACCGGGCGGATGCGTTCGCGGGCGCCGAGTATCTGATGGACTGGCTGAAATCCCGCGCGCCCTTCTGGAAGAAGGAAGTGAGCGGTCAGGGTGCCGACTGGGTCGCGGCGCGGGATGCGGACGAGAGCGCGCTGGAGCGCTGGTAGCGCCGAGCGCCGGTCGTCCCGGAGCGTCGATCCGGCGCAGCCGGGTCTCCGCCTCGAGTTTCGGGTGTCAGGCACATCCAGCGCGAAGGTCGGAAAATTTTCCGGACCGGACGGTTGAGCCATCACCATAGGTTGGTCGTACCGCGGACAAGATGACGGTTCTTCTGTGGATGAACGCCGGGGCGGCGCTCCCCCAGGGTAAGGATCTGGACCGCGCGGGCGGTTTCAGACGCGTCAGATACGCCGCCGCTTCAGCGGCGAGACCAGCGCGCTGACGTCTGTTGCTTCTTCCAGACGCGAGATCAGTCCGATGACAGTGTCTGCCTCACCGTCATTCGCGAAGAAGAAATAGGTTCGCAGTTTATCTTCGATTTCCCCGTCGCTCATCGGGTCAGCCGGATCGCCGTGCGGACGGTCGCGGGAGGCCGTTTCCTGAGTGCCGTCCTTGCGGGTGACCGTGATCTCGCAGGCCGACTTTGCCGGAAAAGCCGCTGTCATCGACGGATCCTCGGAAACGGAGACCTTGGCCATGAGCGCATTCAGCGTGGGGTCGCCCGCGAAGGGTTCGTCGAAATCCTGGTAAGCGATTGACCCCTTGGCGAAGATGCAAGCCACGCAATAGGGCAGCGAATGCGTCCGGCCCGCGCGACTGTCGAGGGCCCAAGCCGTTTCGTCAGCGCCGATATTGACGCACATCTCGTAGGTGCGCACGTCGATCTTTTCGATCGATGAGGGATCGCCGATCCTGGGTGCCAGATCCAGAGCGACATCGATCGGGGTCTGGCAGAAGACGAGGGCGGGCCAGCGTTTGAACACCACGGAACCCAGATCCGGTTTAACCTCGAACATTTTTGCGGAGTGGGGGAAGAACCGGTCTACGCCCGCGGTGCCCTGATACACCTCGTACGGCCCCTCGATCCCGGCCTTTGCCATCTTGACCGCAAAGAGGCCCCTCAGCGCGCAGGAGGCGTAGGTGCAATGCTTCCAGTCCGTCACCCGATCCCGGGCGGATTGGTTCGTGTCGAGCCCCATGCCGCCTGCGATCCGCTGCGCATTGGTCAGCTCACCGGCGTTCAGATCAAGCGCGCAGCCAATGACGAGTGTGGTGTAGAAGAGCGCGGCGGCGTCGTGATCATACTCGACGGATTCCGGAAAGTAGTAGTCGGAAAACATCCCCGCCAGCATATAGGCGAGATGGGTGAGACGCAGCACATCCTGACCGGATTTGCCGAGCCAGTCCGCGAGCGTCAGAACGAGCGACACATTGTCGGACGGATGGGCGACCCCCATTTTGTTTGGCGAGAAGTACGTGTTGAGCAGGTCGCTCCGGCGCCCGAGGATGGTGTTGAGAAAGATCGCGTCGGCATGGGTCCCGCTCTGTCCCGTGCCCCAGACCGACAGGCCTGTTTCGACCGGCGCGATACCGACCATCCTGTCGAACTTGCCGAGCATTTCGGTGTCGTACATGGACCCGCAAATACCCGCGTAGGAGTCGAGGATGTTGCGTTTCAGGATGTGCTTGGTCTTGGCGTCCATCTCCGCGCGAAAGGTGTCCAGGGCGAACTCGGAGAGGCCGACCTCAATCAGTTTGGGCATCGGACTGGGCGAGATTGAGGTAGATGAAAACCTTGGCGAACTTGCCGTCCTTGATGTCATAGAACGCCGCGCAGTGGCCCCAGAACACGTCCCCCGCCTTTCGGGGGCCGAGATAGTCGGTGTCTTCGAAGCACCGCCATTCGATGTCCAGTTCGACGGCAAGCTTGTCGTCCACGGAGATGAAATTCTTCAGATGCAGGATCTCATGGATGCCGTCATGGCCCGAGTTTTTGCCCGAATTCCAGAACCCGACCAGTTGTTCCTTGCCCTTCAAGGTGCCCTTGTAGGGGTGAACAAAGACCGCTTCGGGATCGTAGTATTTGTCAAAGAACGCGCTCTTGTCGGACGCGTTGTTGAATGCGTCTTCGTACTCTTCGAACTGCGCTTGTGTGAAAATCACTATCGTTTCCCTTGGCTTACACGGCGCGGTCTTGGAACGTGAGCCGGACGCGACGCGCGCCGGTCGCACCTGTTGCCGAGGTCAAATCTGCAAGCGGGCCAGTATGGCTGTCAACGTCAGAGATCCGGGCGATGCGACGGAGCATGCCTTACGGTCGTCAAGTGGACGCGACTGTTGAGGCAGCAGCCCACACGGCGGCGTAGGCAAGGTCGGGCTCAGAAAAGACGGTCTTAGCGTCATGTCCAAGCATGTCGCGCCTGCAATATGGTCCGCCGTGCTCAGACCCGCGTGCAGAGTTTCCAGATCGGCAGGAGCCCCTTGGCGGTGTCGCGGAGTGCGGGGATGAGGCCCTGCTCGCGCCAGCCGTCGGCGGGCGTGGCCTCCAGGATCAGGGATTTGCGCTTGAGCAGATCGCCGTGCGGGTGGTCGGCGGCGTAGGGCTTTGGCACGCGCTTCAGCGGCGACGCGCCCCAGGCCGAGAGCCGCGCGCCGATGGATGTTTCGGCTTCGGCCATGGTTTTGGCGATCTCGTCCCCTTCCGCATCGACGAAAGCGCGCCAGCGGGTGAGCGCGTCACCCTGCAGTCCGGGCAGGCCGGTGCAGAGCACGAGGTAATCCGGCGCGCTGCCGAAGAACCATTGCGGTGAGAGGTACTCCCCGTCGGTGGGCAGCCAGGAGATATGCAGATGCGGATTGTAGGGGGATTTGTCTTTTGAAAACCGCACGTCGCGATAGATCCGGAAGAGCTTCGCCCGGTGCGCGGTGCCGGTCATGCGGCTGAGCTCTTCGGCCATCAGGTCGGCGAGAAGCTGGCCGGGCTGCTGGATCTCGGACTTGTAGAAGTCCTTGCGCGCCTCGAACCAGTCGCGGCGGTTGTTGGCGGCGAGTTCGGTGAAGAACCCGTTGGCGCGGTCGATCAGCTCTGCAAATCCGTCAGCCATGGGGTGGACCTAGGCCGCGAGGCGGTAGCTGTCATACATCCGCTGGATGAAGGCGCCCGAGGGGCGGGTGCGCAGCTCCTGGAACACGGTTTGCATCTCGGGCGGGCAGGCCTCCAACGCGGGCAGATGGCCGCCATAACCGTTGGCGAGGACCATGGGCGCGGCGGAGGCGGCAAAGGCCAGATCGGCGATGGTGAGCCGGTCGCCATAAAGGAACTGCCGCCCGTCGGCGAGCCGGGTGTCGGTCGCGTCGAACGCCTTGCGCACGGTGTCGAGCGACTGCGCGGCATCCTCGGCGGAGAGCTTGAGCGCCTTGAACATCAGCCCCTTGATGACCGGGTAGCCACCGAGGCTGAGGAACCCGACCTCCCACCAGGGCACGCCGGTGGTGATGCTGGGCCAGACGACCTTTCTGTGCTGGAGGAAGTGGTAATAGGCCCAATGCACGACACCGCCGCCCATGTCGAAGCGGGCGGATTTCTGGAAGTCCATCACCTCGGAATTGAGCGCGGGCTCGGCCTCGGCGTCGGGCACCAGCCGGCGGTCGGCGGGCGCCTTGGGGTCGAGTTCGGTGAGGAACTTGTCAACGGTCGGGATCTTGTAATCTGGACCCACCAGCAGCGGGTAGTCATCCTTGCCGACCCCGTTCCACAGGAGCGCAAGTACGTGAAAGATCGGGGCGTGCGGCTTCTCGCGGTAGGGCAGATCCCAGTGCTGCATCAGCCAGCGGCCGAGATCGACATCGGTGCTCGGCAGCAGGGTGACCATTTTCGGCGCGGTCATTGAGTGGCTCCTTGAGCGGGTCCTCAGGCGGGATCGAACGCGACAGTGAAGTGCTGCGGAAAGGGCGTGCCGCCGGTGTCGACCTGGCCCGCGGTTCCGTCGGCCCGGCGCAGGTTCTGCTGGATCAGGAGCGGCTTGAGGATCGCGGGGATGACGGCGCTGTTGATCGCGGCGCCGAAGCAGGTATGCATGCCGATCCCCCAGATGATGTAGTCTTCGAACCGCCGGTCGGTGCGAAAGGCGTGCGGGTCGGCGATGTCGCGCCGGTCGAACATCGCCGAGAGCGTGGCGGCGAAGACGAGCGTGCCCTCGGGGATGGTGCGGCCGCGGAGTGTGCCCGGCGCGATCACCGTGTCGCGGGTGGCGCGGCGGTAGATCACCGGGTTGTGCGGGTTGAAGCGGAGCGCCTCCCAGATGCAGGCGGCGAGCTTGGCATCATCGTCCGCGCGGGCCGCGGCCTGGGCTTGGCGGAGCGCATCGGGCCTGCGGAGCAGTTCGTCGAGTGCGAGGCAACTGGCCTTGGAAATCGTCGGGATGGCGCCGATCAGCAGCCCCAGCAGATTGTTGCGGATGCCCAGGTCAGACATGCCCGGCGTCTCGGCGCCCTGGAGCGCGAGGCAGCGGTTGAGGATCGTGTCGCGGTCATCGGGCCGGGTTTTGGCGGTGGCAACAGCGCCGTCGAGATAGGCGCGCATGGCGGCGGCATCGGCCATGGATTTGGCGTCCAGTTCGGGGTCTGCGCCCAGATCGCCGAAGAGGTACCAGAAGAGCGTGGTGGTCCAGTCCTGCATGGTCGCCGCGTCCGGCCCGCCGGTGCCGAAATAGCGCTCCGTCATGTCCCAGGGCACCTGAAGCGTCAGTGCGGGGGGCAGGTCGATGGTTCCGCCGCTTTCGGCCACGATCCGATTGGCGAGCTCGGTGGCGCGGGGCTGGACGATTTCGGCCACGTCGGTGGTGCGCGCGGCAAGCCGCATGGCGGAGGTGTCGCGCGTATAGTCCCAGCCCGGCTGCATCCCGAGAAAGAAGTTCTCGCCATCCGTCAGCTTGCGCATGCGCGGGCCGTAGACGACCTCGAAATCGGCGTCGCGGGCGAGCATGTTGCGGACATCCGCGCCGCGGGCCACGACCGCCGTGCCGGTGTTCTCGTAGGCGGCGACCACCTGGCGTTTGAGCACGAGATTCGGGGCGAAGGCCCGCAGCAGCGCCATGCCGCGGATCTGGTTGGCCGGCGACAGCAACGCCGCGCCGATGTTCTTGCTGAAGCCGCCGGGCGCGTTGTAGGCGCCGAGCGCTGTTCCAGCGAGGCTCACCAGGGCCGCGAGCCCGTCCCAGAGCGTGAGCAGCAGAGCGAAGAGCGCCCGGAAGACGGCCAGCAGAAGATTGACGATGAAACTCACTGGCGTACCTCAGGTCGGGTCGATGGAGCCGTGGGCGATCATCTCCAGGCAGGTCATCGAGGGCAGGAAGAAATAGTCGCCGCCGCGGGTTTCCACGAAGTTCTTCAGATCGTCGACGATATAGGTGGGTTTGCCGCTGGCCGGATCGCTGGGGATCGGGTGGCGCTTGTGGGTGCTGTGATCGCCCAGCAGCGGGCAGGTGTTGTTGCCCTCGTTGAAATCCAGCCCGTACTGGATCCACTGTTGCTGGACGAATTCGAACTGCCGGAAAATGCCGGTGCCCACGATCATGAAGGCCACGCCCTGTTCGGTCTCGTCGCTCAGATCGCGCGAGAGCGGATCGCCATAGGGCAGACCGCGGCGCAAGAGCCGGCGCCGCTTGTTGAGCTGGGTCGTGGCGTCGGGATTCTTGCCGCCGGGCGTGTTCAGCGGGTCGAGATAATCGCGCGTGTTGACGCGGCGCAGATGGCTGCCGCCGGGGCATTTGGCGCCGCTCATGTCGTCGCCATACTTGAAGTCCGACGCCTCTGTGGATTTCAGGAAGGCCTGCTGCGCCAAGAGTGCCTTGGTCGGATCCGGGTCGTCCAGGCCCTTGTCGGTGCGAAATTTCTGCCATTCGGCGTAGGTCGGCACACGCGAGAGCGGAACCCCGTCCGACCAGCGCCCGACGATCTTGGCGATGAGCGTCTCGCGGGCCTCGTCCTCATCGTCCAGCCCCATCGTCTTGCCGAATTTCGCGGACTCGGAGGCCACGAAATCGTGCCAGGTGGAGACGTTCTCGTGGAGCTTGCGGTAGACCATGAAGCTGCCGTTGAGCGAAAACTCGGGCGGCATGGCGCTGGGGGCGATCTCCTGACTTTCGTCGACATGGCCGAGCAGGAACTCGCCGGTGGCCAGCGGCTCCCAGCCGCGCTCCTTGCTCATCCACTTGCCGCGCCCGATGACGAGGCGCTTCTCAACCTCGATGTCGGGGTACTGGCCGTAGAAGACCGGGTTGCCGATCCCGTCGGTCAGCCCGAAATGTTCGCGCGGGGTGGGCACGGCGACGCCGTCATAGTCGTGAAACACAGCGGAGGCCTGCTGGAATTCCTCGTCGCCATTGGGGCCGTTGGTGCTGAGGATGCGGACCTTGCCGTCCAGGTCGTTGCAGACATCGCGCAGCCACTGGGTCTGCTGTTCGAGCTCGGGCACCGGGTCGGTCGTGCCGAATTTGGCGAGCTGGGCGTTCATCGAGATCCAGACATGCACGTCCTCGCCCGCGCCGGTGCGGTTCTGCTGCCAGATCTTGTCCCAGTGACCGCACCAGTCCTTGCTCTGGGCCTCGGCCTCGGTCAGCGTCTGGTCGCGGTCACCGAGCAGGAAGGCGCGCTCCTTCATCCCGTCGACGAAGGGGATCGGCATGCCTTGCAGCGTCCGCGAGGGCACTGCGAGGGTCAGTAGTCCGAAGAAGGTGAAGCCGATATTCAGCGTCACCTTGGGCTTGTCCTCGGGATCCCAGAGCGAGGCGGTCGTCACTCGCCGGCGCACCGTGTCCACGAAGCTGCGGCCGGCCTCGGCGGTCGCGATATTGAGGAAGAAATAGCGCGCGAAGGGAAAGGAATAGCGGCCATAGGCGCGGGTGATGTTGCCCTGGATGTCGGCATAGTCGAGCTGGCGTTTCATGGCGTGCGGTCTTTCTCAGCCGGTGGTGCCGCCGGGCGCACGGGCGGAGATCACGCCGGGCGTCTGGGTCGGACCGTGGATGTCGTCGGGTTTGTGGGTGGCGAGGAACGCGCCAAAGGCCTTGTGCAGATCCTCGGCGCTTGCCCCCTGCTGTGCGGTGACGAAATCGCTGAAATGCTGCTGGACATAGAGTGCTTTCAGCACGTCCGGCAGGCTGGCACCGGGTTGCGGCGGGAAGGGCTTGGCACCGCGCCCGAGGACATAGCGATAGGCACCGACCGCTGCGACCACCGTCAGGATCAGGGCGACGATCGTCGTGATGCCCGGCGTCCAGGAGGTGAACCAGCCCAGGATCGGGGTGCTGCCCATGCCGGTGAGCAACCCCAGAAGCCCCAGCAGAGCGACGATGGCCGGTACGGCCACCAGCGCGATCAGGATCTTCAGGTTAAGCGGTTTGAGCGCCGGAGGATCGATCCAGTAGTCGTGGAACGGCATCGTCGTCTCGACCTGACAGCGCGCCAGGTACTTCGCGAAATCATCGGCGGTCGTGACGGACTCGAAGCCGTAGCAATTGCTGTAGATCGAGCGCAGTTCGGGCTCCATTGTCGTCCAAAGCTCGCGCGCATAGGCGTCTCGAACCCTGGCTTGCCCGTCCTCGTCCAGCTCGGTGGGCAGCGGCGCGCCGTCTTCGGTGACCGCATCAATCTCGGCCCCGAAGAAGAGGTACGGCGTCGTCAGCTTGTCGACCTTGCGAGGCGTGATCGGGTCCTCGTCCTTCAGGGAGCCCACGATCGGGTTCTGGGGCATCCGGCCATTGAAGGGCGCCTCGTCGATCACCACGAAGCGTGCCAGATGGGTACGCCGATTGAGGGCGAAGGGGCTGTTGATCCCGATCTCCTGCGTGGCGGGCGATTGCAGCGCGGTCGGCAGGAAGGCGAGCACATTGTGCAGGTTGCGCTGGAAGGAGACCGTCTCGCCGCGCAGATCGGTGGTGGTGCCGGGCTTCACTGGTGCGAGAAAGGTCAGAAAAAGGCTGCCGGTGTCGAAATTGGGCATTGGTATTCTCCGATCAGGCGACCTCTTTGACGCGCTCTTGCTCGTGGATGGTGTGCAGGCGTCGGATCAACGCGGCCCGGTTCTGGTCCGCGCGTTCGGTGTTGAGGCTTGCGACCGGCCCGAAGCCCGGATCGCCGAAGCAGCCCTGCACGCTGAGCACGGTCTTGCGGTAGGTCTCGGCGAACTCCTCGGGGCTCTGGGTCGCGTGGGCGGCGGCCAGTTCTTCGACGGCGCGGCGGGCCCTGAGAGACGTCTTGACATCGCGCTGTGCCGCGCCCGGCGTCGCGTTGTAGTAATAGGCCGTCATGATCTGGTTGAAGGTGATGTAGTTCTTGAACCCGGTCACCGGGATGGACTTGGGGTATTTCAGGGCGCTGTACCAGAACAGGTCCAGACCGTTCGGGATCCCGTCGGAGAACGCGTCGATATACTGGTCCCAGGTGCCGTTGAAATTCGAGCAGAAGAGCATGTAGTCGTTTTGCAGATCCTGCTTTCCCTGGCCGAGATCGGGCCACTGGTCGCGTTTGATGATGACCCAGCGGGCGAAATGGATGAGCGAGAGACCCAGAAGCCCGCCCAGTTGCTGCGGCAGACAGCGCGCGACCATGAAGAGCCCTCGGTTCGCCCATGTGCGCAGGGGATGACTGGGCGTCACGACATTCATCGCATACGCCTTTCCGGCAATGTTCGACATGGCTGTCCTCCGCTGTCCCGAACGGCTGTTGCGCGCCGTTTCCTTAACGGCAACTATACGCACCGCCGGGCGCATGTCGAAGGGTATTCGGAGCTTTTCACGGCCGCGACGCGCGATTGCCGCGTGAAAGCCTAAGGCCCGTGCAGAGCGCGACGGCGAGGTGGCAAGGGGACGGATTGGCGGACGCGCGGTGGTTTGGACAGTTGTGTCAGGGGTCCGGCGCAAACCAAGTGTTTCCGCAAACATCCGTTATTTGTGACCACCGCGGCGAGTGCCCGGTTCGCGCCTATCCAGAAAGTTTGGCGTCTCACTTTACGGCGTATGGCCGCGCCATGCCGCCGAACTGCAACCAAGTCTGTGCCGCGAAAGCTCATGGAGAGGAGTTTGCTGCCGTCCGAGTCTCCGAGCGCACCAGTGCGAGCTTCCAGACCCAAGATCAGGGCTTCATCGCTTCTGACCAAACTGGCCGTCGCTGCACGGGGGCAAGGTCGTTCCGAGCGCCCCCCGCCCGTAACCCCTGCCTTAGACACGTCGGGAAGTCCGGGTTGGGTTGGCCTTTCTCTATGACACCGCGAGGGTTCAGGGTCAGGCGGCGCCTACCGTCCAGGGCGTCGCTGCCGATTGGCTCAAAGATCCCCGGCATTGAGCGGAACGGCCTGCTCGGCCCGTCCGGTGGCGACCACGATTCCTAGGATATAGCGGGTGTCATGGTCGAGTTCGCCCTCCAGCATCGCGCTGTAGAGCGGCAGGATCGACCAGTCCTTCCAGGTGTAGAAGCTGTAGGCCAGATCCCCGGCATGGTCGGGGTGGCGTTCCACCGTTTCGACCAGCGCAGACGCGATGGCGGGACGCAGATCGGGCCGTGCGGTCCCGGTCACCGTCAGCGCAGCGAGGATGTCGCGGCGGTTTTCAAACGACATCTCGGGCGCGTCGCGGAGCCGCGCCGTGGCTTGGGCGAGCGCCGCCGCGCCGCCGCGTTCGATGCCGGCCACGATCCAGGCCCCGATGCTGGTCCCTGCACCGGCAAGCGCACGGTCGAAACCTCGCCTTACGGCGGCCTCGGCTGTCGGGCTGTCATCCAGACCCAGCAGCAGGATCGTGATCGGTGTCAGCGGAATGGCGGTCACACGGGTCAGGCGCTGCAGCAATTCGTCGGTCGCCGGGGCCCTGTCGATCTTGCGGATCATGGCGTAGGGCGCCCGCGAGATCTCGGTCAGCGCCATGCGCTGGACCACGGGATCGGGATCGGTGATCCGCGCGGCGAAGAAATCGAATCGGGCCTGATCGGTTGTCATCCCCCAGTCCCAGAGCGCGCCGTCATTCAGGACGTTCTCGAGCACCGCGCGCCGGTCGGGATTGATGGTGACATGGCGGTACCAGAGGCCGCTGCCGGGGGTGCGCCCGGTATAGTCCGCCGGCGGCCCGTAGGTCAGGAGCACCGACAGGTCGGGGTTTCGGGCCATCGCGCGCCGCGTGGCCGCATCGACGAGAAAGGGGATCTCAGGCGCGTCCGCGATATCGTGCTGGGTGCCGCGCAGGATCTCGACCGGGGCAAAGCGGAACGGGTTCCCGCTGTCGCCACGAGCCAGCACGACGATCCAGTCCTCCAGCGCATGATCGGCTACCGTACGCTCCGGCACGTCGATGCAAACCGGGCAGGCGTGCGCGAGGCCAGGCGCGAGCATCAGCGCGAAGGCAACCGCCCAGGCTTTCACCAGGCCTGCGAGTGTCGGAGTGCGCATCGTCCTGCCTTTTCCCAAATCGAGGGTCAGTCTAGCCATGCGTGGGCCGTTTGGTAACCGGCGGAGCGGTCACGGCTTTGGGATCAGGCGGCGGACCCCGTGGTCCGTTGCCCGTTTGCGATGGCGGGAAGCAACGCGAATTCGGCGAAGGCCGTCTGGTGCGGGATGTCGGCCACGGGGCTTTTGCGGTAGCCTTCGGTGAAGAGCGCAAACGGCACCTTGGCGGCATGGGCCGTGGCGCTGTCGATCTCGCTGTCGCCGACATAGAGGATCTCGTCCGCGCCGGTCGCCGCGATCGCCCGGTGGAGCGGCGCAGGATCGGGTTTTTTCACCGCCAGCGTGTCGCCGCCGACAATCGCCGCCATCGGTTCGGCGAGCCCGAAATGAGCGGCCACCGTGCGCGCGGGCGCCTCGGGCTTGTTGGTGCAGATCGCCAGCACATGGCCGGTGGAGACAAGCGTCTCCAGTGCCTCGCGCACACCGGGATAGAGCTGCGTGCGGCCCACCGGGTCAGCCTCGTAATGGTGCAGGAACCGCGCCAGAAGATCGTCCAGGCGGGTGCCGTCGCCGCCCGTCGCGCCGAGCAGACGTTCCACCAGCTTGGGTGCGCCGTTGCCGATGAAGCTGCGGGTCTGGTCGAAGCTGACGGGCGGAAGCCCGGCTTCCGCCAGCATCGCGAGGCCCGCGGCGTGCAGGTCGGGGGCGCTGTTCACCAGCGTCCCGTCGAGATCGAAGATCACGGCTTTCATATCAGACTTTCAATTCGGGGACTTAACCTGGGGCTTCACGCGGCGCGCCATTTGATCGAGCAGCCCCTGGAGGGAACCTGTTGGCGCGGGCCCTGGCCGGTTTCCGCGATAGTCTTCATCGCCTCGAAGAGCGCGCGCTCCCCGTCCTGGCCGGTCAGTTGGCCGCGGTATTGCAACGTTCCGTCCGCGGCCAGACCAAAGAAATCGGGCGTGCAGGCGGCATCCCAGGCGCGGGCGACCTCCTGGCTCTCGTCATGGAGATAGGGAAAGGAAAAGCCCTGGGCCTTGGCCAGTTCGATCATCTTGGGAAAACTGTCGTCCGGGTAGGTCTTGGCATCGTTGGCGCAGATCGCGGCCACCCCGATGCCTTCGTCCTGCAGCGCCTTGGCTTCGGCGACGATCCGGTCGAGCTGGCGCAGCACGTAGGGGCAGTGGTTGCAGATAAACATCACCAGTGTGCCGCGGGGCCCCGAGACGCTTTCCAGCGTGTAGGTGACGCCATCGGTTCCGGGCAGGGCGAAGGCCGGCGCGGTCCAGCCGAAATCGCAGACGGGGGGTGTGGCCATGGGTCAGGCCGCCCGGGCCAGGCCGCGCGCGGCCGCGTCGCGAATGGCGCGTATGTTCGCACCATAGGGCGCCGGATCCTGAACCGATCCGCCCTTGAACACCGCCGAACCCGCGACCAGCACCGTGGCGCCCGCGGCGGCGCAGAGCGGCGCGGTCTCCAGGGTGACGCCGCCGTCGACTTCGATCTCGATCGGCCGGTCGCCGATCAGGGCGCGCAAGGCTGCGATCTTGTCGAGCTGGGAGTGAATGAATTTCTGTCCACCAAAACCGGGATTGACCCCCATGACGCAGATCATGTCGACATCGTCGATGAGCGGTGCTGCCGCCTCTGCGGGCGTCCCGGGATTGAGCGCGAGCCCCGCCTTGCAGCCCGCGCCGCGGATCGCCTGGAGCGTGCGGTGGATATGGGGGCCGGCCTCGGCATGGGCGGTGATGATGTCGGCGCCGGCGTCTGCAAAAGCGTCGATATAGGGATCGACCGGGGCGATCATCAGATGCACGTCCATCACGGTCTTGATGTGCGGCCGCAGGGCGGCGCACATCGGCGGTCCGAAGGTCAGGTTGGGCACGAAATGCCCATCCATCACGTCGACATGCACCCAGTCGCAGCCCTGCGCCTCGATGGCTTCGCATTCCGCGCCGAAGGCGGCGAAGTCAGAGGCGAGGATCGACGGCGCGATCTTGAGCGAACGGGTCATGGCGGCGGCTCCTTCAATACCGGGAGAGGATAGCAGGGGCGGGGCGACTGTCACCCCCGTGGGTCGTCATCGGCGCGGATGACGCGACGGCTGGAGGCTCACGGCTGCCTCAAATTCTGTTCGGAGATGAATGCGCGCAGGTCCGCGGCCTCGGCGCGGGCATCGCGCAGCCCGTCCATGGCGGCGCGCAGTTCCGCCTCGGTCTGGACGAGCTTGCGATGGGCCTCGTGCTCGACCCGGTGACGTTCGGTGACGGCCTCGTCGCGCTGGATCTCGGCCTCGTGAAGCTCCTCGGCCATCTTGTCGAGCTCGTCGAGATCGCGGTGCGACACCCGGCTCAGCCGCGTGACGACCCAATGGGTCAGAAAGCCCAGCAGAAAGGCGCCGAAGAGCAGGATTGCCAGCGCTGCGATGACCTGGGTTCTATCCATCGCTTTCGGTGTCCTCTGTGGTCTCTGCGGCGGTGTCGTCGCTGTCTGTCGCTGCTTCGGTCCCGGCGTCTGTTTCGCTGTCTGCGTCGGCGTCCTGCGCCGGTTCGACATCGATGATCTCGCCATCCGGGCCGACTAGGCTGAACCGGATGCGCCGGTTGGCCTCGCGCCCTTCGGCTGTGTCGTTGTCGGCGATGGGCTGCATCTCGCCATAGCCGGTGGAGCTCAGGTTTCGGGTCAGGACCCGCCGTTCGATCAGCGCGTTGAGCACCGCATCGGCCCGCGCCTGACTGAGAAGCTGGTTCATCTCTTCGCGTCCCTGGCTGTCGGTGTGCCCGCCGATCTCCATCTCCACCTCCGGGCATTCGAAGAGGATCTCGGCGATCAGGTCGACGGTGTCGAGCCCCGCGGCGTCGATCTCCACCGCACCGGAGGGAAAGCTGACGTCGTTTTCCTCCAGCAGGGAGTTGATCCGACCGACGCATTCCTGCGGTGTCAGCGCCTGCGCGGCGATCACCGGGTCGAGCTCTTCGACGTAGTTCACATCGATCTCGTAGGCGAGCGCCGGGCCGACGGCCTGGCTGAGCGTGCGGGCGATGGCGGTTTCGGCGTCGGGATTGCCGGTGGTGCCGCGGACCGCCACGAGCCCGGGGGTCAGCGTGACCACGCCGGTGTCGAGATGGCTGAGCGCATCGACGGATGCCATCACCTGAACCGGCCAGGAGTCGGGCAGGGCGGTGCCACCCCGCAGCGCCGTGTGCAGCCGGCCGCTGCCAAAGCGCGCATCAGCCAGGGTCTGCACGATCTCGCGGGCATCCAGGGGGCCGACCGGACCGCGCAGATTGACCAGACCTTCGGGGCTGCGGGTCGCGGTGAAGCGCAGCTCGTAATCGGCCGCGCTCGTATTCGGGCGTTCGACCACAGACAGCGCGTAGATCTGGGGTAGTTCGGTCTCGAATCGCGTCATCAGCGTTTCGAACTCGCGGTTGTCTTGCGCCATCGGCGGCAGGCTGACGGTCACCGAAAGATCCGAGAAGGTCACGGTGCCTCCCCCGAGCGCCTTGATCAGCCCGATCCCGTCGGCGACCAGCTGACCCCAGTTCGGATCCGGCGCCCCGAGAGCCGCGGTGCAGCTGGCATCCGGATCCGCCCCTGCCGCGATCGCGGCCGCGAGGATCAGCGCGCGTCCGGCCTCGCTTTCGGCGGCACAAATCTCGAACCGCGCCGAGGTTTCGTCCAGGGTGAATCGGGTCATGAAAGGCGACAGAACCGGTCGCGGCAGTTTCAGGGCGATGTCGGTTGCGAGCCCGGCAAATTGCGTGCCGTCGAGCCGGGTTTCGAGCGCGAGGGCGGTTTCGCGGTCCGGGGCGATACCGTCGAGTTGCAATGCGCCCGGCGTCAGGATCACACGGGCGGTGCGCAACTCCTCCATGGCCTGCACAGCAAGATCGGTGGCGATGTCCCAGGTTTCGGGGGCCGGGTCGGCGCTGCGCGCGACGAGATCGACGACCTCCAGGTCCGGGTTGGCGGCGATCAGCCCGTCCAGCATCGGCGCGCCGCTGTCGGGAGCCAGTCCATGGATCAGGATGCTGTCGCCATTGCGCAAAAACTCGACCCGGAACGCGGTCTCGGGACGGCGAACCGGGACCGCGACGGACATCTCGTCACGCAGGTTGAGCGGGTTCACCACCTCGCCCGCCGCGGCCAGCGCGCGGAAGCGTGCGGCCTCATCCGGCGCCGGGCCGCGCAGAATCGCCTGCATCCCGTCGATCTCGACCCAGGCCCAGTCGATCTGGGAGCGGCTCAGCGCACCGCGCACGGCGGCGCCTGTGCGGGCCTCCATCTCGTCGGCCGCGCGTTCGGCCAGAGTATACGCCCCGGCAGCGGCGGCGGCGAGGGTGGCGATGTAAAGGAGGGTCTGGACGGTACGGCGCATCGTTAACCTTTTGACGGTCGGGCTTATCTATGCCTGCCCGTCCGGCCTTGCAATCAGAGCAGGAGCGCCAGGGCGAAAAACGCCACCGGCAGCAGCCCGGCATTCCGGTTGGAGCGAAAGACCGCAAGGCAGCTTTCGGGATCGGCGATATCCACGCGCCGCATCTGGCGCGCCAGATGCACCCCCATCGCGCCGACCCCGGCCAGGCAGAGCACCAAAGGCCAGGTCCGTCCGTCGATCCCGAAGGCCAGCGCCACGGCGACCGCCAGCAGCGTCACCGTTGCCAGATGGAATCGCCAGAGCCAGACCGGGGTCTGGTCCGCAAAGAGCCGGGCGGTGGACTTCACTCCGATCAGCGCGTCATCCTCGGTGTCCTGATGCGCGTAGATCGTGTCGTAAAACAGGGTCCAGGCGATCCCGCCGAGATAGAGAACCACCGCCGGCCAGCCGAGCGTGCCATCATGGGCCGTCCAGGCCAGCAGCGCGCCCCAGTTGAAGGCCAGCCCGAGGAACACTTGCGGCCACCAGGTGAACCGCTTGGCGAAGGGATAGATGCACACCGGCGCCAGCGCGGCCATCCCCAGCAGGATCGCGTTGGTGTTGAAGGTCAGCAGGATGCAGAAAGCGATGAGCGCCTGGATGCAGCACCATTTGAACGCCTGCACGGCCGTGACCTGTCCCGACGGGATCGGGCGCGACCGGGTGCGCGCGACCTGCCCGTCATAATTCCGGTCGGTGATATCGTTCCAGGTACAACCGGCGCCACGCATCAGCCAGGCGCCCGCCGCGCAGCCGACCCCGATCCAGAGCCCGTTCCAGCCCAGCCCGTCGCCGCTGGCCGCCGACAGAAGCAGCCCCCAGAGGCAGGGGATCAGCAGCAGCCATGTCCCGATGGGCCGGTCGGCGCGGCTGAGCCGCAGATAGGGTCGGGTCCATTCCGGCGCGCGCGTGTCGACCCAGTTGCCGCGCACCGCATCGGCGACCTGACCCTCTGGCGTTTGTGCAAGCTGGGTCATATCACGGCTCCCATGGAGGCTCCCAAGATCAGGCTCTATGTAGACCAGCCGCTGGGCGAGGGCCAATCGGTTCCGCTGGACCGGGGGCAGGCGCATTACCTCTTCGGGGTGATGCGGCTGGGGCTGGGTGACCGCATCGCGCTGTTCGATGGGCGCGCGGGCGAATGGGCGGCCGAGATCACGCAGACTGGCAAACGCTGCGGGCAGGCGGTCTGCGTCGCACAGACGAAGGGATTGCAACGGCCGCCGGACCTGTGGCTTCTGTTTGCGCCGATCAAGAAGGCGCGCACCGATTTCATCGTCGAGAAAGCCGCGGAGCTCGGGGCCGCACGGATCCTGCCGGTGCAGACCGATTTCACCAATGCCGAAAGGGTTCGCGCCGACCGGCTGCGCGCCCACGCAGTGGAGGCGGCAGAACAATGCGGCGGGACCTATGTGCCCGAGGTAGGCGACCTGCGCCGTTTGAGCGCAGTGCTCGACGCTTGGCCCAATGACCGGCGGTTGATGTTCTGCGACGAGGCGCGGGTGGGGCATGCCACCGATTTCGCCGCGATTCCCGACCAGCCGGACCCCTGGGCGATCCTGATCGGACCGGAGGGCGGGTTCAGCGCGTCAGAACGCGACCGGCTCCATGCGATGGTGCAGGCGGTGCCGGTGAGCCTCGGGCCTCGGGTTTTGCGCGCGGATACCGCCGCGGTTGCCGCCCTCGCGCTTTGGCAGGCACGATTCGGAGACTGGCGCAGATGATTCGACCCGAACTCATCGTCCTTGCCCGACGCTGGCGGGAAAGCATCGTCGGCGCGGGGCTCGCACTGCTGGGGCTCTGGGTGGGGCTTTCGTCTTCCGGTCTCCTTGGCGTGCTCGGATGGATCGCCTTTGCCGCCGGGCTGGCCTTGGCCGCGGCGGGGATCCAGCGTGCGCGGTTTCGCGACGGCGCGGGCGAGGGGCCCGGCATCGTCACCGTGACCGAGGGCCAGATCGCCTATTTCGGCCCGCTCGATGGCGGCGTCGTAGCAATGGATCTGCTGTCGGAGCTGAGCTTCGATCCCCGCTCCAGCCCCCCGGTCTGGGTGCTGCGCCATGGCGGCGGCAAGGCGGTGCACATTCCCGTGACTGCCACCGGCGCGGAGGCGCTGTTCGATGCGTTCGAGCAGCTTCCGGGCCTGGACATGCAGCGCCTTCTGGCACTGCGCGAGCAGCCTGGCACCAGTCCGGTGAGCCTCTGGCGTGTCTCTTCAACCCTAAGGCTCGGTTGACACGGGCGCCAATTCGCCACACGTCTCGGCCCCTGAACGACCCAGAAAACCGACCCAGACGGAGCCCCACCCCATGTCCATCCCCCAGTCCGGTGGCGGCCCGATCGAGACCCATGCGCAACTCGCCGACTATCTGGCTTCGGGCTGCAAGCCCAAGGATGAGTGGCGCATCGGGACCGAGCACGAGAAATTCGGCTACTGCAAGGATACGCTCAAGCCGCTGCCCTATGACGGCGCGCGCTCGATCAAGGCGATTCTGGAAGGGTTGCGCGACCGGTATGGCTGGGCGCCCGTGCTGGAAGGCGGCAACATCATCGGGCTGGAAAAGGACGGCGCGAATGTCAGCCTGGAGCCCGGAGGCCAGCTGGAACTGTCCGGCGCGCCGCTCAGGAGCATCCACGAGACCTGCGACGAGGTGAATGTCCACCTCCGCGAAGTGCAGTCGGTGGCCGACGAGATCGGTGCGGGCTTCATCGGTCTGGGCGCCGCACCGATCTGGCGGCAGGCCGAGATGCCGGCGATGCCCAAGGGGCGCTATGCCCTGATGACCGACTATATGGACAAGGTCGGGACCATGGGAAAAACCATGATGTACCGGACCTGTACCGTCCAGGTGAACCTCGATTTCGCCTCCGAGCCGGACATGGTCAAAAAGCTGCGCGTGGCGCTGGCGCTGCAGCCCGTGGCCACGGCGCTATTCGCCAATTCGCCCTTTCTGGACGGCAAGCCCAACGGCTATCAGAGCTGGCGCAGCCGGGTCTGGCGCGACCTCGATGCCGACCGTACCGGCATGCTGCCCTTCGTTTTCGATGCCGGTTTTGGGTTCGAGGCATGGGCGGACTATGCGCTCGATGTGCCGATGTATTTTGTCTTCCGCGACGGGAAATATGTCGATGCGCGGGGGCAGTCGTTTCGCGATTTCCTCGACGGCCAACTGCCCGCGCTGCCCGGCGAGATCCCGACGCTGAGCGACTGGGCCGATCATCTGACCACGATCTTTCCCGAGGCGCGGATCAAGAAATTCATCGAGATGCGCGGCGCGGACGGCGGGCCCTGGCGGCGGCTTTGCGCGTTGCCCGCTCTCTGGGTCGGGCTGACCTACGACCAGGGCGCGCTGGACGCGGCCTGGGATCTGGCCAAGGGCTGGGATGCGGAAACACGCGAAGCCTGGCGCGTGGCGGCCGCCAAGGACGGGCTGCGGGCCGCGATCAACGGCCAGTCGATGCGCGATCTGGCGGGCGAGGTGCTGGAGATCGCACGGTCCGGGCTGGCGGCACGGGCGGTCCCCGGCGCAGGCGGTATCCTGCCCGACGAAACCCATTTCCTCAACGCGCTGCAGGACAGCGTGGACAGTGGTCAGACCCCGGCGGACGAGCTGCTGGAGCACTATCACGGCGACTGGAACTGCGACCTGACCCGGATCTATGGCGCCTACAGCTACTAGGCGGCGGCTCTTTTCAATCCCCGGATACACGCTTTACCGACAGCTCATTCACAACCGATTTGCGGTGAACCCGTGCTGAAACGGATGGCTCGCTCACAAGCGAAGCGTGCGAAGCGAAGACTTTTGGGCGCATATGCTGTTTGTTGGAGGCTTCGATCTCGTCAGCCAAGAACCCGATACTCTCGCTCTCAATTGGTCGCGTTTATGGCATGCAATTGGGCGGCATTCAGTCTGGGCGCTTTGGAGTGTGGCAATGCTGTTCCTTGTTGCTGGGGTTTCCGGCATTGAGATTCTGGTCAGGGTCGTGCCACTCGACGCGGCCAGTGGCTTTTTCGAGGGGCTTGGATCCTCACTAGAAGTGGCAAGCATCGATGATGCGGGCCGCACCGAATAAATGAAATCCTCCCGGTCCATGCGTGGGCTCGAAGCGTGCGGCCGCATGCAGCTCTCGAAACGCTTCTTCTTCCGCGACTTCCTCTATTCCGAGATTGGCGCCGCGCAGGGCTTTGCCAACATCCGCGAGGATCCGGAGCTGCCCATCGCTGCCGGTGCGCGGCTGGCGAGGGACATGCTCGACCCGCTGGTTGACACCTTCGGCCGCTCCAGATCCGGTCGCGTTACCGCAGTGCGGCACTGAACGCGTGCGGCGATACCAACGGGCGCAACTGCGCGCGTGATGAGGCCAACCGGGCCGGCCATATCTGGGACTTGCGCAATGCTGCGGGCCATATGGGTGCCCGCGACTGTGTCGCCATCCCTTGGTTTGCCGACCGCTAAGGGCACGGCGGCGACTGGCACAATCTGGTTTGGTGGGTGCACGACCATCTGCTCTATTTCGAAATGCGGTTTTTCCCGAAACTCTGCGCATTCAATCTGCACGGGCACGATGTTCCCAAGCGCGAGATCGGTGGCAGGATCGGCGGCAATTCTGTATTGCTGCGTGCAGGCGTAACGCTGGACGGACTCGCCGCGGTCCGTGCCGCGCGTTATGGCGATTTTCCGTATTTTGGCACGGCTGCCTACCGCTGACATCTCGTCGGGTTGATCGGTGCGCGGCGCCGCGTCATAGAATTAAGCATGACCCGAAGACATATCGACCAATCCCCCATCGGCGGCAGCTCGCCCGCGCCACGCCGCGCCCCTGGCCGGGGGTGGTAAGATGCGCTCGGGCAAGATCACCTCGATCGACGTTGCCGCGCGGGCTGGCGTGAGCCAGTCGGCCGTCAGCCGCGTCTTTACCCCAGGGGCCTCGGCCAGCAAGGAAACCGCCGAAAAGGTGCGCAAGGCCGCCGCGGAGCTGGGTTATCGCCCAAACGTGCTGGCCCGTTCGCTGATCACCGGACGCAGCCGCATCATCGGGCTGGTGGTCGCCTATTTGCAGAACCAGTTCTACCTCGATGCGTTGGAGCGGCTGTCGGCGGCGCTGGAAACCGAAGGCTACCGGCTGATGGTGTTTCTGGCCGCCGACGCCGATCCGGACCTCGACCGGGTGGTGGATGAGTTGCTGGACTACCAGGTGGACGGCATCATTGCGGCCTCCGTCGGTCTGTCGGACAGCCTGGTGACCCGGTGTGACGCCGCGGGCATCCCGGTCGTGCTGTTCAACCGCAGCCACGACGACCGCCGCTTTTCCCAGATCGTCTCGGACAATGCCCAAGGCGCGGCCGAGGTCGCGCGGTTTCTGGTGGCGGGCGGGCATCGACGGATCGCTCAAATCACCGGCCTCGCGGGCTCCAACACCGGACGAGACCGGGCGGAGGGATTTTGCGCGGGTCTCAGCCAGTCGGGCGTGCCGCTCCATGCCAGCGGCACGGGGCAGTATTGCCGGACCGCGGCGCGCGAGGTCACATTGGCGCTCTGGGACCGGCCCGATCCGCCCGATGCTGTGTTCGTCGGGAATGACCACATGGCCTTTGCGGTGATGGACACCTTGCGCAGCGAGCTTGGCCTGTCGGTGCCTGGCGATGTTTCGGTCGTGGGCTATGACGATGTCCCGCTCGCGTCCTGGGGGGCCTATGATCTGACCACCTGGCGCCAGCCGTCGGACCGGATGGTGGTGGAAACGGTCGCCTGCCTGCTGCGCCGCGTCCGCGATCCCGATGCGCAGCCACGCACGATCATCGTGCCGGGGCAACTCGTCCTGCGCGGCTCCGCGCAAGTGCCCGAAGGCTGGGCCGGGCGTGAAATCGGGCCTGGAACCGGTAATGGCGCCGGGACTGGGGCCATTCAGTGAAAAACCTTGGCGATGGTGGTGCAGCCTCTGCCGACTGGATCCTTGGGGATCACGGAAGAGATCTGGGAGGGCCGTGGCCTCGCCGCAAAGATGCGAGAATTCTACGCCCCGGATGTGATTGTTCGGACCCCAGGCGGGCTACGCATCGGTGAGCCTGCGGCGACCCGGGAAACGATGGAGATGCTCCATGCCTTCCCCGACCGCGAGCTTTTGGGTGAGGATGTGATCTGGTGCGGGGATCCGGCAACGGGCATTCTGTCGTCCCACCGTGTCCTTTCCACGGCGACCCACCGCGGGGACGGCCCGTTCGGTCCGCCCACGCGCCGGCGGTTGCGCTTTCGCACCATCTCCGACTGTTTTTCGCAGGGCGGTAAGATCTGCGACGCGTGGCGGGTCTGCGACAGCGGTGCGATCCTGCGTCAGATCGGGCAGGACCCACAGGAGTGGGCCGCGGCAAGGATCGAAGGCGGAGCGGCCGAAACACCGCTGACGCCGGCGCGCGACCGGGGCGGGCCCTATGACGGTCAGGGCAATGACGAGCCGACCGGCGCGCGGCTGGCCGATCTGCTGGCGCGCCTCATGGAGGCGGAGTTCTCGGTCGTCCCTGCGGAGTATGATCGCGCCTGCGCGCTGAGCTATCCCGGCGGGGTCGAGACTCAGGGTCAGGCTGCGGCGGACCGGTTCTGGCTGCCGCTGCGCGCGGCTTTTCCGGCCGCGGTGTTTGCCATCCACCACGTGATAGGACGCGAGGATCCTCTGATGCCGCCGCGCGCCGCGGTGCGCTGGTCGCTGACGGGGCCGCATGAAGGGTGGGGGCCGTTCGGAGCGCCGTCGGGCGCGCAGGTTCATGTGATGGGTGTCACCCATGCCGAGTTCGGTCCGCGGGGGCTGCGCCGGGAATGGACGCTCTATGACGAGGGTGCGGTCTGGATCCAGGTCTTGAACGGGCGGCCCTGACCTCTTTCGGGCAACCAGGGCGGGTCATCGGCGGAGCACCTGGCGCAGGTCAGCAAGCCCCCATGTCGGCCGCGGTCGTTCTGTGACGGGGGGGGAGCCATGGGGCGTCGAGCCCCGCAGCTCCGCGGCGCATTCGCGCCCGGCGCCTGATGTGCCTTGGCGCCTGAAAATGTCGATCGCTGCACCGGCCGCTGCCCCGAAGTTACGCCGGTCCTTACATCTCTGGCCGCGGCGCCGCCGAGCCCAGCCGAGGGCGCGAAGCCCGTGCCGACTGGTTTGCTCTGTTCGAAATGCCCTTGAGCCATGGGCGCTTCGACTGGATCGCTGACACAGAATCTGCAATTCACGGTGCAGGCGTAGCCTGCGCGGCCCAACACCGGGCAAGCGGCCCGTCAGGGCCGTGCCGATCCGGGGGCGGGAGTGCCGCCTTTGACGTTTCCGGAGGGTCGGGTCACGCCCCTTCGGAGGGGCGCGCGTCTACTCTGGTCGGGCTCACTCGCCGGCGAGTGCAGGGCTGGCGGGCTGTGACGGCGCGGCGCTGTTGGAGTCGATGAATTCCAGCACCAGCGGGCGGATATTGTTGCGCCAGCTCTTGCCGGCGAAGATGCCGTAATGGCCCGCCCCGGGTTCGACATGGCTTGCCTTCTTGTCGTCGGGCAGGCCCGTCAGAAGATCCAGCGCCGCCAGGCACTGCCCGGGCGCCGAGATATCGTCCTTCTCGCCCTCCACGACCTTTACCGCCACGGTTGTGATGGCGCCGATGTCGACCTTGTGCCCGGCGACTTCAAAGTCGTTCTGCGCGATCTCAAGATTCTTGAAGATCCGCTCTACCGTCGACAGGTAGAACTCCGCCGGCATGTCCATCACCGCCAGATACTCGTCGTAGAAGCGGTTATGGTGGTCGTGATCGGCAGCCTCGCCCTTGGCGACGCGAATGATCTGGTTGAAGAACGCCTCGCCATGGCGGTCGGCATTCATCGACATGAAGGAGGTCAGCTGCAGCAGGCCGGGATAGACCATCCTGCCGGCGCCCGCATATTTGAAGCCCACGCGCTGAACGGCAAGCTCCTCGAGCTGGCCCATGGTGATGCGCCGGCCAAAATCCGTCACATCGGTGGCCGCGGCATCGGGGTCGATCGGACCGCCGATCAGCGTCAGGCTGCGCGGCTGGGCCTCGGGGTTCTTCTCGGCTAGATAGGCCGTGGCGGCCAGGGCCAGCGGCGCGGGCTGGCAGACCGCGATCACATGGGTGTCGGGCCCGAGGAACTCCATGAAGTCGGCGAGGTAGAGCGTGTAATCCTCGATGTCGAACTTGCCTTTGGAGACGGGGATGTCGCGGGCATTGTGCCAGTCGGTGATGAAGACCTCGCAGTCGGGCAGCAGGCTGATCACCGTCGAGCGCAACAGCGTCGCGTAGTGCCCCGACATCGGCGCCACAAGCAGCACGCGCCGTTTCTTTTCGGGCCGGCCCTGGACCTCGAACCGCATCAGATCGCCAAAGGGGCGTTCGATCAGTGTGCGTTCGTGCACCACATGGTCGCGACCGTCATCGCTGACCACCGCGTAGATGTTCCAGTCCGGCTTGGTGACCATTCGCGCATAGCTGCGTTCCATCACTTCGCCCCAGGCGGCGATCAGCCGAAAGGCGGGCGTCGGAAACAGCCCGGTCTGGGGGTAGGAGCCAAAAGCGAGCGCGCTGGCGCCAAGCCACTGGTTCGTAGTGCGGACCGTTTCCATAAGGTCGTAGGTCAGCATGTAACGCATCGGATCTCCTTACCTCCGGGCAAAACACCGGAACAATTCGTCGCTTTGCCCCTCCCGAGCGGCGGCGATTACCATTAAAGCTGCGCGAAACTAGGGTGGAACCGTCGATATGACAACTGACGAAAACGAAGCAGGCGCAAACCTTGAAAAGCTGAACACAAATATCGCCAAGCTCGAAGAGTTGTCGCAGCGGCTGGTGGCAGCCGTGGCCGCCAAACGGAATGTGGATCCCAAGCTGCAGGCCCCCGGTCATGAGCTGTTCGCGCGCGCGGCCTCCGCCTACATGACCGAATTCGTGCAGCATCCCACCCGGATCATGGAGCATCAGGTCGCCTATTGGGGCAAACTGCTGAAGCATTACGTCGAAGCGCAACAGGTGCTCAGCAGTGGCAAGCTCGCCGCACCCGAGGACCCTACACCGCGCGACCGCCGCTTCTCGAACCCGATGTGGCAGACCCATCCCTATTTCAATTTCATCAAGCAAAACTACCTTCTGACCTCCGAGGCGATCCACGGCGCGGTCAAGGAGCTTGACGGGCTCGAACCCAGGGACAAACAGCGGGTGGAGTATTTCACCCAGCAGATCGTCGACATGTTCGCGCCGACGAACTTCCTGGCGACCAACCCGGACGCGCTGGAGAAAGCGGTCGAAACCAACGGTCAGTCCCTGGTCAACGGGCTGGAAAACCTCGTGCGCGATGTCGAGACCCACGATGGCGAGGTTCTGGTGACGCTCGCCGATCCCGAAGCGTTCCATGTCGGCGAAAACCTCGCCACCACCCCGGGGTCGGTCGTCTATCGCAACCGCATGATGGAACTGATCCAGTATGCGCCGACGACCGAGAAGGTGCATGCCACGCCGCTGGTGCTGTTCCCGCCCTGGATCAACAAGTTCTACATTCTCGACCTCAAGCAGAAGAACAGCCTGATCAAATGGATCGTCGATCAGGGCTTCACGCTCTTTGTGGTGAGCTGGAAAAACCCCGACCCGAGCTATGCCGAGGTCGGCATGGACGACTATGTCCAGGACGGCTTTCTGACCGCCATCGAAGAGGTCAAGGCCATCACCGGGCAGGCCAAGGTCAACGCCATCGGCTATTGCATCGCGGGGACCACGCTCAGCATGGTGCTTGCGATGATGGCCAAGCGCGGCGACAGTTCGGTCAATTCCGCCACGCTTTTCACGACGATGACCGATTTCTCCGATCAGGGCGAGATCGGGGTGTTCCTCAACGACGATTTCGTCGGCGGCATCGAACGAGAGGTCGCGCAGTCCGGCATCCTGGACAGTTTCTTCATGTCGCGGACGTTCTCGTTCCTGCGGTCCAACGACCTGATCTATGGCCCGGCGATCAAGAGCTACATGATGGGCGACACGCCGCCCGCCTTCGATCTGCTTTATTGGAATGGCGACGGCACCAACCTGCCGGCGAAGATGACGGTGGAGTATCTGCGCGGGCTCTGCATGGACAACCGTTTCGCCACGACCGGCTTCACAGTCTGCGGCGAGACGGTGACGCTCAAGGACATCAAGACACCGATCTATGCCATCGCCTGCGAAACCGACCATATTGCGACCTGGACGGCCAGCTACAACGGCGTGCGTCAGATGGGGAGCCGGTCCAAGACCTTTGTGGTCTCGCAATCCGGCCATATCGCAGGGATCGTCAACCCGCCTTCCAAGAACAAGTACGGTCATTACACCAATACCAATCTGAAGCTCGAACCCGAAGAGTGGTTCGCAGGCGCCGATTTTCACGAGGGATCCTGGTGGCCCAGATGGGGCGCATGGCTCGCCAAGAAGTCCGGCCGCAAGGTGCCGGCGCGAGTTCCCGGCGATTCGAAGCACCCTGTCCTGGCGTCGGCTCCGGGCACCTACGTTTTGGCTCAGACAAACGCCTGATAATTCAACGGGAATAATTTTTTCTGCGGCGCAGCATCTTTTTTCTTGAAATGCTGCACTGCGGCAGGCATATAGCTCTCAGGCGCAGGATGCGGGACCGGAAAGAACGGACCGCCATAGTCAGGAGAGAACCAATGGCTGCCAAGACACAAGATTTCACCAAGATGATGCAAGACGCGATGGGCTCGTTTCCCGTCGATTCCAAGGCGATGCAGGACGCGTTCAAAACGTCCGCCACGCTGAGCGAAAAGATGTCCAAAGTCGCTCTGGAAGCTGCCGAGCAGTCGACCGAGATCTCGTCCAAGTGGACGAAAGAGACCCTGGCCAAGCTGGCCGAAGTCACCACGGTCAAAAGCGAAGCCACCGACTACACCAAAGCTCTGACCGACTTCATGTCGTCCGAAGCTGAGATGACCGCTGAAACCATGGCTGCCTTCGCTGAAGTCGCCAAAAAGGTTCAGATGGAAACTGTCGAGCTGATGCTGGCCGCCGGAAAAGACATCTCGGAAGATGCCACTGCAGCCGTCAAGAAGGCGACAGCCGACGTGACGACAGCTGCCAAGAAAGCGGCCGCTAAGTAAGTAAGAGTGCTTTTGTAACGAGTTACTTAACAAGTTCGGCGGAAAGGGCTCCTCCCTCCCAATTCGCCAGGTCTGGGCAGGCGCAAGCCTGCCCTTTCTTTTTGAGTCCGCGGTCATGGTGGGCTGCCCGGCAAACGACGCGCCAGTCGACCGGGACGCCCCCCGTCAATCCGTTCGGCGCTGGACCAATTCTGCGTTGCCAAAACGTCAGATCGCGCCACAGTCGGGCGGGACGTTTCGGGTTATCGGGCGCATAGAGACTGCTCTGCCCGGGGTGTCGTGACGCGTTCCGGCCGGACACCGACAGGGGGATTCATGACCCGTCTGCGCACTTTGCATCCCTTTCGCCCTGTGGCGCACGCGGCGGCCTTTCAGGATTTCTGTCCGCAGTCCCGCCGCCGGTTCGTTCTGATCTGCGCGATCCTCGCTTCGGCGATGGGGTTCATCGACGGCACAGCCGTTTCCATCGCTCTGCCGGCGATCCTCGAGAGCCTCGACGCGGGGCTCGCGGACGCGCAATGGATCAACAACAGCTACATGCTCGCCCTCTCCGCCCTGATCCTGGTCGGCGGCGCGGCCGGGGACCGGTTCGGGTTGCACCGGGTCTTCGGCGTGGGGATCTGGGTGTTCGGGATCGCGTCGCTCGCCTGTGCGCTGGCCCCGGGCGCCGAGTCGCTGATCGCGGCGCGTGCGCTGCAAGGGGTGGGTGCCGCGATGATGGTGCCGGGCAGTCTCGCCCTGATCTCAAAAACCTATCCGGAGAGAGAGCGCGACCGCGCTATCGGGATCTGGGCTGCGGCCTCGGCCGTGACGACCGCGGCAGGCCCTGTACTGGGCGGGCTGCTCCTGTCTGTCGGAGGGCCCGAGGCCTGGCGGCTGATCTTTGCGATCAACCTGCCTATCGCGGCGCTGGTGCTGTTCCTGCTCTATGCGCGTGTGCCGCCGGACCGCCCGATTTCTGACGCGCCGCCCGATCTGGCGGGCGCCGGTCTTGCCACGCTGGGACTGGGCCTTCTCGCCTGGGCGCTGACCGGCCCCGAAGGCGAAGGCGGGCTGCCGCCGGGTGGCCATATCCTGGGGTTCGGGCTCGCCGGTCTCGCGGTCTTCGCCGCCTTTCTGGCGGTCGAGGCGCGCAGTGCCCATCCGATGATGCCGCTGCGGCTCTTTCGGTCGCGCAGCTTCTCCTCGGCCAATCTGCTGACATTCTGTCTCTATTTCGCGCTCTCCGCGGTGCTTTTCTATCTGCCGATGACGCTGATTGCAGGCTGGGGTCTGCCGCCGCAGGAGGTGGGGCTGGTGTTCCTGCCGCTGACCCTTGCCATCGCCGTCGGGTCGGGACCTGCCGGCGCGCTGTCGCAGCGGATCGGACCGGCGCCGCTGGTCGGTGGGGGCAGTTTGATCGTCGGTATCGCCTATGGGATTCTTGCCTACGGTATCGGCTGGCAGGAATTCTGGGCCCATGTGATGCCGTCCATGTGCCTTATGGCGATCGGCATGGCGCTGGTCGTGGCCCCGCTGTCTGCAGCCGTGATGGGGGCGGTCGCCCCGTCGGACAGCGGCGCGGCGTCAGGCATCAACAATGCCGTCAGCCGCGTGGCCGGGTTGGTCGCGGTGGCCAGTATGGGGGGCGTGGCGGCGGTGGCCTATGCGATGGCTGGCGGAGCGGTCGGCGTCGGCGTGCCCGTGCCTGCGGGAGCCGACCCCGGCACGCACGCCGGCGCGAGCAATGCCGCCTTTGCTGCCGTTGCGTGGATCACGGCCGCGCTCTGCCTGGTTGCGGCGGCTGTGGGCGCCTTCGGCATTCGCCGCACGCCGGGGCCGGGCTCGCCCAAAGAGCAAACCGACCCGACGCGCTCCGCCTGAACGGCACCCCGGGCCGACGCCGCGCGACTGTCATTTCCCGCGCCCACCATGGCCCGATCTCGCGCCAAACCCCTTGTACGGTCTTTCTTTTTGCGGGGGTCTCGCCTAAGCTGCTTTGCAGCATGAAGGGGAGACCGCGACGTGGCAGACACCGAAGCGCCGCTGCTGATCAAGCGGTACGCAAGCAGACGGCTCTACAACACCGAGACGAGCGATTACGTCACGCTGGAAGATATCGCGCGCTTCATCCGCGAGGGCCGCGAGGTCAAGATCGTTGACCTCAAGAGTGGCGATGACCTGACCCGGCAATATCTGCTGCAGATCATCGCCGAACATGAGAGCAAGGGCGACAGCGTCCTGCCGATCGGTGTGCTGACCGATCTGGTGCGCAGCTACACGACCCAGGCCCAGAGCGTTGTGCCGCAGTTTCTCGCCATGTCGTTCGAGATGCTGCGCGACGGCCAGTCGAAGATGATGGAGAATCTCTCCACGATCCCCGGACCGATGACGCCGATGTCGGCCGGAATCGAAGCCATGCAGCGTCAGCAGCGCGCGTTTCTGAAAAGCATGCTTCCGGGCTGGCCGGGTCCGGCAGGCAGCACGGTTCCCGGCGCGGTGGACCCCGACGAGGCGCCCGAGAGCGAGGCCGACCTCGACAGCGTCAAGAAGCAGCTCGCGGAACTTCGGGGCAAGCTCGCCAAGCTGGAAGGCGACGACAAGAAGAAGGGCTGAGCCACGGGGCGTGGCCGTCGACTTTGAACCGCGCCCTTCACTGCCGACGCGGGGTCCACCCCCGTGTCATGCAGGCGGTTACCCTGCGGGCAACTCCGCAAAGACCTCGGCCAGCGCCTGATCGAGTCGCGCGAACATCTCGTCCATCTGTGCGTCGGTCAGGATGAAGGGTGGGCAGAGCACGATGGCTTGCCCCAGGGGACGGCAGATCAGCCCGTGATCCATACAGGCATTGGCAACCCGTTCGGAAACCGCCAGTTCTGGCGGATATGGGGTCTTGCTGTCTCGGTCCGCAACGACCTCCAGCGCGCCCATGAGACCGCGGCCGCGGACCTCGCCGATCTGTGGATAGGTCCCTGCCAGCGTGGCCATACCGGCCTCGAAACGCGGGGTCAGACGCACAACGTTTTCCAGCAATCCCTCGTTCAGGATGACGTCGATGGCCTTGAGCGCGATGGCGCAGCCGACCGGGTGTCCGGACGCCGTGAAACCGTGGGGAAACTCCTCGGCAGACTCCGCCGCCGCGGTCAGCCGGTCGCCGAGATCGGGCCCGAGAACCACGGCGCCCATGGGGAAATAGCCGGCGGTCATCGCCTTGGATGCAATCAGCGCGTCGGGCACGAAACCGTACCCTTCCGACCCCCAGAGCGTACCCGTGCGCCCGAAGCCGCAGATCACCTCGTCGGCGATGAACGGGATGCCGTGGCGCTTCAGGATCGGCTGCACCGCCTGGAAATACCCTTCGGACGGGGGGATGACGCCACCGGCGCCCATCACCGGCTCGGCAACGAAAGCGGCGATGGTGTCTGCGCCTTCGCGCGCGATCACCTCCTCCAGCTCGCGCGCGAGCCGAGCGGTGAAGTCGGCCTCGGTTTCGCGCTCGCGCCCCTCGCGCCAGAAATGCGGGCAGGTGAGGTGGAGGAACCCCGGCAGCGGTAGGCCGAACTGCTCGATATAGGGTTTGCCTGTCATCGAAGCCGCGCCGAGCGTCACGCCGTGATAGGCGTTCACCCGGGTCAGGATCTTGCGCCGCTCCGGCCGGCCCTCGGCGCGGGCGAGAAACCAGAGCATCTTGATCAGCGTATCGTTGGCTTCGGATCCCGAGTTGGTGAAGAACACCCGCCCCCCGTCGAAGGGCGCAAGCTCCGCCATCCGTTCGGCCAGCGCGACGGTCTGGTCCGACATCCGCCCGAAGAGAGCATGGTAGCCCGGAAAGCGCGCATACTGCGCCTGGGCGGCTTCGCGCAGGCCGGGATGATCGAACCCCGCCACCATGTTCCAGAGCCCGGAGTTCGCGTCCAGCCAGCGCCGTCCGTCGGTGTCGAGCACATAGGGCCCTTCACCGTGGCTGAGCACCACGGCCCCGCGGGCATGGACGGAGGGCAGGTCCGTAAAGCCGTAGAAGCTCGCCGCGTCGGCGCGCTCGGGCCAGCTTTTGTTGCGCGAGGGCAGGTGGTTCATTTCAGGGCTCCGTGGGCGGGCAGCGGCAGCTTGGCGCTGTTGCCGCGGGCGCGCAATGGCTTACGCTGCGGCGCAAGGGAGCTTTGCCATGGTCGACACTCCGGGCCGCCTCAGTCTCTGGGGCATCGAGATTTTTCTCGCTATCGCGGAAGCGCATTCGATGTCGGGCGCGGCCAAGCGTGTGGGGGCAAGCGTTTCGGCGGTCAGCACGCAGCTGAGCAATCTGGAGGCGGCCCTCGGCGCGGCTCTGGTAGACCGCACGGCGCGGCCGCTGACCCTGACCGTGGCCGGCACGACGTTTCGTCGCCGGGCCCAGGCGATTCTGGACGAAGCCGCCCTGGCGCGGACCGAACTCGCCGTGGGCGATCTGTCGACGATGACCCGGGTGCGGTTCGGCGTCATAGAAGATTTCGATGCCGACGTGACCCCGGCGCTGCTGTCGGAAATGGCGGTCGAACTCAGCCGGTCGCAGTTTTTGTTGGAAACCGGGGCGAGCCATCGGCTTTATGCCCAGCTTGAGGACCGCGCGCTCGACATGATCGTCGCGGCGGATATCGGCGCGGCGGACGAGGATTGCGAGCTGCATCCGCTGCTGGCGGAGCCCTATGTGGCCGCGCTTCCCCGCGGACGGGCGGTTCCCGGAACCTTGGCCGATCTCGCGGACCTGCCGTTCATAGGCTACACTCACCGCCACCATATGGGCCGGCAGATTGCGGCGCATCTTGCCCGGCAGGCGGTGCCGGTGGCGACGCGGTTCGAGCTCGACAGCTACCACGCGATCCTGGCGATGGTTGCCAGCGGTGCGGGTTGGACGATCCTCACGCCGCTGGGATACCTGCGCGCGCGGCGATTTCAGGACGATGCGGTCATGGTGCCGCTGCCCGGGCCGCCGCTGGCGCGGACGATCTCTCTGGTCGCACGGCGGGGGGTGATGGGTGACATGCCGGAGGGGGTGGCGGCACGGTTGCGCCGGATCCTGGACGCGCAGATCGTGGCGCCTGCGGTGGCGCTTTGTCCCTGGCTGATGGGCGACCTGCGGGTGATTGCGGCGGGGTAGGGACCGGGCAGGGTCCGGCCGCCCCACCCGACCACCCGCGTCCGGACCCTGCCCGGCACATCCATGGGAGCGGTGGGCATGGCGGCGACACCGGTCGCGCCGGGTGTGACGACTTCGACCAATACCGAAGGTCTAGGCAGGTGCCCATGACACATGAGAGAGCGCCGCTCCCTCGGTCCGGGGTGCGCGGTTTTCGCGGGCGCCGTTGGAGAGTCAGGCGGCTCGGGCCATCACCGTCTCGGCGGCGGCCAGCAGGGCATCGGCGACGGCATCACACTCGGCCCGGGTCAGCCGCGCGGGCAGGCGCACATCGCAGGCCCGCATCAGCATTGCCCGGGTCTTGGGCAGATCGGGTGCCTCGCCCAGGAACTGCCAGTTCCAGAACGCACGCGCATTGTCGGTGGAGAGACCAAAGACTTGCACCGTGACCCCGCGCGCCTGGGCTGCCTCGGCAAACGCCCTGGCCTGGGCTGCATCGAGACCGACCAGGTTGAACTGGATGGAATCCGGGGCGCGGGTCTCTTGTGGCAGCGCAGCCGGTACCGAGAGCACGGGGGCGCCGTTCAGACGTGCCGCGACATGATCATGGTTGGCGCGTCCGTTGCGGACTCGGCGGTCGAGCTCGGCCAGTTGCGGCCGGATCACTGCTGCCGAAAGGTTGCCAAGGCGGGTGTTGTAGAGCGGCAGTCGGTTTTGCCACTGCTCGAAATGCGGCCCGACCAGAGCGTGCTTGCGCCAATTGTGTTCGTAGGCTCCCGACATGATCACCGCCCGCGCCGCGATCTCCGAATCGTCGGTGATAAGCATGCCGCCCTCGCCGGCGTTGAGCATCTTGTAGGACTGAAAGGAAAAGCAGCCGATCCGGCCCAGCGTACCGATCCGACGCCCGTTCCACAGCGTGCCGAGCGAATGGGCAGCATCCTCGATCACCGGCAGGCCGCGCGCTTCGGCCATGGCCAGGATCGCGTCCATATCGGACGTGTGCCCGCGCATATGGCTGATCAGGATCGCCTGGATGTCACCGTCGAGCTTTGCCTCAAGATCCTGCAGATCGATCCGGTAGGTCTCGCCGCATTCGACCAGCACCGGCGTGCAGTCGGCGTGCACAACCGCCGAGGGCACCGCGCCGAAGGTGAAGGCCGGAATAGCCACCCGGGCGCCCGGGGGAAGACCGAGCGCCTTGAGCGACAAAAAGAGCGCGGCCGAGCAGGATGACACGGCCAGCGCGTAGCGGGTCCCCATCATGTCGGCGAATTCTTGTTCCAACAGCGTGACCGGCGCGGTTTCGCCGGTGGTGTAGCGGAAGAGATCGCCGGAGCTGAGCAGGCGGTCGATCTCGACGCGTGCGGCGTCCGGGATCGACTCAGCGGCGTGGGTATCCGGGATCGGCTGTGAGGCGGCGAGAGTCATTTTCGGTTTCCTGAAAAAGAGTTCCTGAAAACCCATATAGCCCAGGCTCCGACGGTTCCATGACAAAACTGTCTTCCGCGCCCGATGCCCGGCTCCGTGCTGGTCCGCAGGTTGGTGCGATGAGCGCTCGGTTTCTGGAAAAGATGCATGAGAACAGGCGCCAGACGCCTTTGGCGCACGCGGGAATCGGCCTGGGATCGCGGCATCGGTTTTGGGAGCTCGCAACGGCGTAACCGGTCCGTCTGGCGGGCGCGGTCGTCCGGGTGGGGCGGGCAGCCCCATGCTCGGGGTGTTTGTCAAAATCCAAGGGACCAACACCGAAAGGGCCGGTTTAGCGGCCTGGGCACAGGCTGTGTGCGTCGCGCCGGTTCGAGAGACGAGCAGCCGCGGGTCTAGACCCCTAAACGGTCACGCAAGGCATACCACCCCATGGCCAATGCCAACATCGGCTGTCGCAGGGCGACGCCGCCAGGAAAGCGCGGCACCGGCAGCCTGGCCATCAGATCGAAGCGCTCGGCCTGCCCCGCCACCGTCTCGGCTGCAATGTCTCCCGCGAGCGTGGCCAGTGCGACCCCGTGGCCGGAATAGCCGGCCATCGCCAGCACGCCCGGCGCGGGCATGAAAAAGCAGGGCAGGCGGGACAGCGTGATCGCTAGCGTCCCTCCCCAGGCGTGGGCGATAGGGACGTCGGCAAGCTGCGGATAGACCTGCGCCAGATTACGTCGGACAAGGGCGGCGATGTTGCGGGGAAAGCGCGGCCCATAGCTCTCGCCCCCGCCGAAGAGCAGCCGCCGGTCGTGGCTCATGCGCCAGTAATTCACGACGAAACGCGAATCGGCGACGGCCTCGCCTCCGGGCAGGATCGCGTCGAACTCCGGTCCCAGCGGGGCCGTTGCAACGATGAAATTGTTGATCGGCATGATCCGGGCGGCAAGGCGCGGCTCCAGTCCGCCGAGATAGCCGTTGCATGCCAGGATCACATGGTCCGCTGTCACCGATCCCGTCGCGGTGCGAACGGTCGTGCGAGAGCTGGAGGTCAGTTCCGTGACCTCGCTGCGTTCATGGATCGTCACGCCGGCGCTCTGTGCCGCCCGGGCCAGCCCGAGCACATAGCGCAGCGGATGCAGGCTGCCCGCGCCGTGGTCCACCGCGCCGCCGGCGAAGACATCCGTGCCGGTCAAAGCCGCAATCCCGTCTCGGCCGAGTGCCTGAACCTCGCGATAGCCGTAGCGATCGCGGAGATGGGCGACCTCATTGTGGGTGTCGGGCACGTCCGCGGCGCGCCAATCGGCGTGGGCCACCCCGTCGCGCCAGTTGCAGTCGATTTTATGGTCGGCGATCAGCGATTTCACCTTGGCCTTGGCGGCCTCGCCGATCTCCCAGAGTTTTGCGGCATCCTCCGGCCCGACCATGTGCTCCAGTTCGGACTGTTCGACGCGTTGGCCGGAACCCACCTGCCCACCGTTGCGGCCCGATGCACCGAAGCCGATGCGCTGCGCCTCCAGAACCGTGACAGCATAGCCTCGCCGGGCAAGGTGGAGTGCGGCCGATAGCCCGGTATAGCCCGCCCCCACGACGCAGACATCGGCGCGTCCGTCGCCTGCCAGCGGTGCGCAGTCGGGCAGCGGATCGGCCGTTGCGACGTACCAGCTGTCGGGATACGCGCCAGGCCGGTCATTGGTATGGAGCAGGTTCATACGTTGAGCAGCAGATGCTCGCGTTCCCAGGGCGAGATCTCTTCGAGAAACTCGTCATACTCGGCGGTTTTGACGATCCCGTAGACCCGCGCGAACTCGGACCCGAGCAGATCCCGCAGACGCGCCGCGCCGGCGAACAGGTCCAGCGCGTGGAACATGCTGCGCGGGATCTCTTCGCGCGCGTCGTAAGCGTCGCCGGTAAAGATCGGGCGCGGCTGAACGGCATCCTCCAACCCCAGAAGCCCGCAGGCGAGCGACGCCGCGATGCCGAGATAGGGGTTGCAATCCATCCCCGCGAGCCTGTTTTCCACTCGACGCGAGCCCGGATCGGAGATCGGTACCCGGATCGACGTCGTGCGATTGTCGCGCCCCCATTCCAGATTGATCGGGGCAGCATGGTCGCGGACATAGCGGCGGTAGGAGTTCACGTAAGGCGCAAGGAGCGGCAGGGCTGAGGGCAGATGGCTTTGCAGCCCGGCAATGAAATGCATGAACTCGGGCGTCTCGCTGCCATCCTCGGCGGCGAAGATGTTGCGTCCCGTCGATTTGTCGAGCACCGAGTGGTGGATATGCATGGCCGAGCCGGGCTCGCCTGCGATCGGTTTGGCCATGAAGGTGGCAAAGCAGCTGTGGCGCAGGGCGGCCTCGCGGATCAGGCGTTTGAAATAGAAGACCTCGTCGGCGAGCTTGACCGGGTCGCCGTGGCGCAGGTTGATCTCTACCTGACCGGCGCCGCCCTCCTGGGTAATGCCGTCGATCTCGAACCCCTGGGCTTCGGCGAAATCGTAGATGTCGTCTATGACCGGGCCGTATTCGTCGACGGCGGACATCGAATAGGCCTGACGCGCCGCGGCGGGGCGGCCCGAGCGGCCCATCATCGGCAGAATCGGTTGCGCGGGGTCGAGGTTGCGCGCGACGAGAAAGAACTCCATCTCGGGCGCGACGACGGGCTGCAGCCCGCGCGCCTCATAGGCGCCCACGATCCGTTTCAACACGTTGCGCGGCGACAGAGGCATCGGCGCGCCGTCGCCGGTCTGGGCGTCATGGATGACCTGGACCGTGTAGTCGGAGGTCCAGGGGGCGGCGGTGGTGGTCGAAAAATCCGGAACCAGCACCATGTCGGGTTCGGTGAATCCGGCCTCGCCGGCGGCCTCGGCCCAGCCCCCTGCGATGGTCTGGAAAAAGATCGAGTCGGGCAGATAGAACCGGGTCTGCTGGGCGAATTTGCTGGCCGGCATCGCCTTGCCGCGCGCGATGCCCGAGAGGTCCGCGATGATGCATTCGACCTCGTCGAGCCGCTGGCCTTCCAGATAGTCTTGGGCGGCGGGAGGGATCTGTGCCGTCCAGTCAGCCATCGATACGGGCCTTCGTCTGTTCGAGAAACGTGCCGATGCGCTGCGCGGCCCAATCCCGGTCGATGGGCGCGCCGAGCTTTGCCTCGGCCTCTGCGAAGGGCGCGTTGGCGAAGTTGGCAGCATCGCGGCGGGCGGCGATCAGATCCGTGACCACCCCGTCAGTGAATTCCGGATGGGCCTGCAGGCTCAGAACACGGGAGCCGATCGCCATTCCCGCGATCGCGCAGTCCGGCCCGCTTGCGATCACCTGCGCGTCCGGCGGGGCGACACTCACCTGATCCTGGTGCCAGGCGTGGAGCGTGACCGGATCCGGCATGCCGTCAACCCGGTAGGGTTGCGGGCCCATCCGCCAGCCGCCGGGATACTTGCCGACCGTTCCACCGAGCGCCTGCGCGATGAGCTGGTGACCGAAGCAGATGCCGGCGAGCGGCCGGCGCGCGGCTACGATGTCCCGTGTGAGCGCCTCGAGCGGCGCGATGAAGCCATGGGGCTCATAGACCCCCAGCGGCGAGCCGGTCATGACCCAGGCATCCGCGTCGCCGGGCCCGTCCGGAAACTTGCCATCCACGACATCCCAAGTCACGAACTCCCGTCCCGGCCCGGCCAGCAGCCGCTGGAACATCTCGGCATACTCGCCATGTCTGGCGATGACGCTGGGGGCGGTGTGTCCGCAATGCAGGATGCCGATCTTCATGGGCTTGGATGGGTCTCTACGGGGGCTGCTACGCCTATCCCGCTTACACGCCTTGCAGTGTCGCGCGCAACTGCGCCTCCGGCGTCAGGTCGGCCATGCGCCGCTGTTCCTGCCGCTTCGTCGCGGTGAGATTGTCGATCAGCAATGGGGGAAAGATCCGGGCCATCTTGGGACTGTCGGCGAAGCGGGTGATCGCATTGTCCCAGTCCGTGGGAAGTTGCAGCAGGCGCTGGTCATAGGCATTGCCCATCACAGGCTCCGGCGGGGTCAGCTCATCCTCGATCCCGATCATCATCGCGCCGAGAACCGCCGCCAGCGCCAGATAGGGGTTCGCGTCCGCGCCTGGTACGCGATGCTCGATCCGCCGGGCGGCGGGGTCACCGCCGGGAACGCGGATCGATGTGGTGCGATTCTCATAGCCCCAGCAGACCCCGGTGGGGGCGTGGACGCCCGGCGTGATCCGTTCGAAACTGTTCTCCCAGGGCGCGAACACCAGGGTCGCCGCGGGCATGCAGGCGAGACATCCGGCAATGGCGCAGTGCATCAGTCCGCTGCCGCTGCGCAACCCGTTGTCGAAGAGGTTACGCCCCTGCCGGTCGAGAACCGAGACATGGGCATGCATGGAATTGCCCGCCTGATCGGCGAAGGGCTTGGCCATAAAGGTCGCCGCCAGCCCGTGCTTGCGCGCCACGCCGCGCACAAGCTGTTTGGTCAGCCAGGCGTCATCGGCCATGCGCATTGCGCTGCAGTGGGTGAGGTTGAGCTCGAACTGGCCTTGACCGCCTTCGGAAATCGCGCCCTGCAGAGCGATCCCCATGGCGGCGGCAGCATCGAAAATCTCGTCGAAGACGGCGGCGAACCTGTCGAGCTGTTCGACCCCGAGGATCTGGGCGGCGCCGTCGCTGTCGGCCGCAGGTTGCGGTGGCTCGGCGGTCGGGTCGAGGAGAGTGAACTCGAGCTCCAACGCGGCGACAACCTTCCAGCCGTGGCGGTTGAAACTGTCGAGCACGCGCGAGAGCGCATGGCGCGGATCGCCCGCGAAGGGGCGGCCGTCATCGGTGAACATCCACATCGGGACCAGCTCGGTCGCCTGGGGCAGCCAGGGCATCGGCACCGGTCCACGCTCGGTGATGCGCAACTGTCCGTCGCTGTCGCCGCTGGCAAAGACGAGCGGCGAGCCCACGATATCATCGCCCCACAGATCCAGATTGAGCGCGGAAAGCGGCATGCGCAGGCCGGTGAACTCGATCTTGGCCAACTGATCGCCGGCCAGACGCTTGCCGCGCATCTGACCGTTGAGATCCGCGCAGGTCACGCGAAGGCTATTGGGCGCGCTCTCGTCGATCATCGCACCAGTTGCATCCGCAGTCGCAGGCGCGACCGGGCTTCAGGGGCCACATGGCGGTTCAGGCGCTTGTGCAGCGTCCCGAAGAGCCAGATCAAGAGCAGGGTGAGGCAGATGAAATAGGCGGCCACGATCGGGTAGGGAACGAACGGGTTGAAGGTCTTGTCGGCGAAATACTTGGCGTAATAGAGCGCATCGCCCTGTTGCCGCCAGGCCGGGAAACCCGAAAAGTAAACCAGCGTCGTGGCGTGGAAGAGAAAGATCGCCTCGTTGGTATAGGATGGCCAGGCCAGCCGCAGCGTGCAGGGCAGGGTCACGCGCCGGAACTTGATCCAGCCCGTCATGCCATAGGCATCCGCGGCTTCCAGATCGCCCTTCGGCACCGAACGCAACGCGCCGTAGAAGATCTCTCCGGCATAGGCAGAGGTGTTCAGGAACAACACGACCAGTGCGCCCGCCCAGGCGCGGGTCAGCCAGCGGGTCTCGGCGGTGATCTCCACGAAGATCAGGTTGATCTCGATCCCGTTCCGCGGCAGCAGAACGAAGGCCTCGTAGGCCAGAAAGAACTGGATGAAGAGCGGTGAGCCGCGGAAGACGAAGATGAACCAATCCGCCGGCACCCGGAGAAACGGGTTCTGGCTGGCCTTGCCCAGGGCCAGTGCCAGCGACATCGAAAAGCCAAGCGCCAGTGCCATCGCCCCGAAATAGACGTTCCAGATCAGGCCGGAGCCAATCAGCGTGAACTGGTGGCAGAGGGTGATATCCGCGGTGGGCAGCAGCCGCTCGCCCAGCCCGATGGCGCGCAATCCGTAGTCCTGAACGGTCTGCCAGCAGCTCATGCCGTGACCTCATTGGTGTCGGCCTTGCGCTGCGCCTCGCCCGCCATTGTGGCCTGTCCGTGGCTCAGCCGCACCATGGCGCGCCGGAACAGCCGCTCGGATACGCTTGTCAGTGCGAGATAGAAAACCAGCAGGAAGAGGAAGTAGTAGAGCCGCCAGTCGGGATGCGGGTAGGAGAAGGTCGAGGTCTTGGCCCCGCCGAGCTCCCGCGCCCAGTAGACGATGTCGGTGATTCCCAGCAGGAACAGCAGCGGGGTGGCCTTTACCAAGATCTGCCAGAGGTTCGACAGGCCCGGCAGCGCATAGACCCACATCTGCGGCACCAGGATGCGCCAGAAGCTCTGGCGCCGGGACATGCCGTAGGCTTCGGCCGTCTCCATCTGTGCGCGGGGCACGGCGGTCATGGCGCCCGAGAGCACATTCGCCGCGAAGGCCCCGAAGACGATGGAAAACGCGAGCACCGCGAGGAAGATCGAATAGGCGTCGTGCACCCAGGCCGCCGACGTGCTGAGCGGTAGCTTGGCTTCTGCGCAGACGACGAAATCACTGCCCCGGCGCACCGGGTCGGGCCAGTCGGGACAGATGACCTTGTGGCGCAGCCATTCAAGCGCCTGGTCCACCGCGATGGGCATGAAGAGGAAAAAGACGATGTCGGGAATGCCGCGCACCATCGACGTGTAGCCGCGCCCGAACCAGCGCACCGGCGCGATTTTCGAGCGCATTGCGACCGCCCCGCCGAACCCCAGCATCAGCGCGCAGGGAGCGGTGATAGCCAGAAGGCCCAGCACAGTGCCGAACGAATAGTAGAACGCGATATGTTTCGGGCTGGTCAGATAGCACAGCATCCACCGAGTGTCGGAGAGCAGCGAGGGATCTGTGCAGAACTGGAACATATGGGGTGGAGTCCAGAGCGAAACGGGTCAGACCATCAGACCCGGCATCGGTCAACTATCAAGCCTGCCTGTGGAAAAGAAAAGGCCGGGCTTGACGCAGCCCGGCCGTATGGGTGTTATTTGGGCGCTTCGCAGGCCTGTCCGAGCCAGTTTTCAGAAGCCCGGGCGCTCGTCGAACCATTTCGCGATCAGTTCGTTGAGGCTGCCGTCGTCCTTCATCGACTGGATGGCGGCGTCGAGCTTGATCTTCAGTTCGGTGTCGCTTTCACGCAGGCCGACACCCAATCCGCCGCCCAGCAGCACATCGTCCGCGACAAAGAAAAGGTCGGGATCCTCGTTCACGAACGGTTCGAGAAACGCCTTGTCGGCGAGCACCGCGTCGGCCTCGCCATTCTTTACCGCGGCGATCGTGTCGTCCGGGGTGGGAAACTCAACGATCGTCGCGCCGCTTTCCACGACATAGCCGGCCTGGATCGTGCCGGTCTGGGCCGCGATGACCGCGTCGCCGATCTCGACATCATCGCTGAGTGCGGCGTAGGCCGAGGGCTCCGGCGGCAGGTAATTCTGGGTGAAGTCGATGACCGCATCACGCTCGGGCGTAATCGACATGCCGGCCATGATCGTGTCGAAATTGCCCGACACGAGGTTGGGGATGATGCTGTCCCAGTCGTTCTTGACCCACTCGCAGTTGAGTTCGGCCCGGCTGCAGGCCTCGTTTCCGACATCGATGTCGAATCCGGCGACCTCGCCGGTGGCGTCATCGATGAAATTGAACGGGGGGTATGCACCTTCGGTGCCCATGCGCACCACATCTTGGGCGAGGGCGGCGGCGGCGGTCAGAGCCAGCGCGGCCGACGCGATCAACACTGTCTTCATTGGGGTCTCCTCTGTTGGGTTAATGGGCCGGTCCGACTCTAGGCGGGGGCGGTTGCCGACAGGAATTGTTGCAGGCGTGGGGATTTCGGGGCGCCGAACAGCGCTTCGGGCGGACCTTCTTCTTCGATCCGGCCCTGGTGGAGAAAAATCACATGGTCCGAGACATCCGCGGCCAGACGCATGTCGTGGGTCACGATCAGCATGGTGCGCCCCTCGTTCGCGAGATCGCGGATCACCTTGACCACCTCCTGCTCGAGTTCCGGATCGAGTGCCGAGGTCGGCTCGTCGAACAAGAGCGCCTTGGGGTTCATGGCCAGGGCGCGGGCGATGGCAGCACGCTGCTGCTGGCCGCCCGAGAGCTGCGCGGGATAGACATCGCATTTGTCGCCGATCCCGACCTTGGCGAGCAAAGCACGCGCGCGGGTTTCCACATCGGCTTTGAGTTCGCGTAGAACCGTCACCGGCGCTTCCATGACGTTTTCCAGGACCGTCATGTGGGCCCAGAGATTGAACTGCTGAAACACCATCGACAGGTTCGTGCGCACCCGAAGCACCTGCGCGCCATCGGAAGGTTTGCGGCCGTTGCCTTTGCCGCGCCAGGAGATCGGTTCGCCTTCGAACAGGATCTCGCCCTGCTGGCTGTCCTCCAGCAGATTGCAGCAGCGCAGGAGGGTGGATTTGCCCGACCCCGAAGAGCCGATCAGCGACACCACATGGCCGCGGGGGGCTGTGACCGAGACGCCCTTGAGCACCTCCAGAGCCCCATAGGATTTGTGCAGGTCGCGGATTTCAATAACGGGCGGTGCGTTGCTCACGCGGCATCCCTTACTTGGGTTTCGCGCGAGTCATGCGGAAATTAACGCTAATTGCAATGGTCCCGGCGAATTACGCTGGGGCCGATTTGAGCGATCGCCCAGGAAATGCGCAATTTTTGCTGCCGGCGCATCGGTGACGACGATGCAACGGCCGCCATTGCTCGGGCGTTTGGTATCTTGGGCGGGCTCGGCGCGCTCCCCGTCGCCGGTCAGCCGGTTGTCGCCTTAGCCGTCCATGGCGCGCTGGACGCGCAGCCGGGCCGCATTGCTCTCGTGGTCATTGACGCCGAGGAAATTGGCCACCATGCGCAGCACGCTGTCTTCTTCGCCGTCGCGTTCGCCGTCGGCTAGCACAACCTCCCACAGCGCTTCGATCACACCGCGCCGATCCTCGAATGGAACGGCCTCCTTGATCGCACGGGTGAAACGGACAGTGTCGGGGGCCTGGTTTTCCAGGGTCTCGCCGCGGCCGCGCAGAGCAGTTGCCTCAAACGGGCTGAGTTTGTAGCGCGCGGCCAGGATGCGGTCGATGCGCGACACCTCTTCGGCAGCATATTCACCATCGGACCGCGCAACGCGCACCAGAAGCGCCGCAAGGGCGATGCGGGCATCCGGATCGGGCAGGGGCTCCGGTTCCGGCGCCATGAGGGATTTCAATAGATCACCAAACATCCCTGTTACCTAGCCACTTTGACGAGGCGCGCCAAGCCTTGGCCGCTCACTCGATTGCGACCTGTCCCGTGACGGCCTGCAGCGGCGCTGCGGTGGCCAGGCTGTCGGGCTGCAATTTGGTGCCGGGCAGAACCTCGAAGAGCGGGTCGAACTCCACCATGGTGGCGGCAAGCTGCACCAGCAGGCTGGCATCGCCCTCCGCAGTCGCCCTGCCGTCGGCGATCAGGTCGGCAAACTCCGCCTCGCCGGTCATGACCTGTTCCAGATCCTGTCGGTCGAGGGTCAATGTCAGGTCGGGATCCGGCACCGAAAAACCCTTCACGTTGGACAGGGTCGCATTGGACAGCTCGATGGCGAAACGCTCGTTGTTGTCCGGCGTGACCAGGTTCATGGAGAATTCGAGACCTTCGGCCTTGCGGCTGTCCATCTTGATGGCGAGATAATCCAGGAACAGCTCCGTCGACATCGCCCGGATCACATCGGGACCGGTGCTGTCCACCGTGTCGCCCGTAGGGATGCCACTGCGCAGCTCATAGGCGCCGGACAGGAAACTGTTTCGCAGGCCAGGGTTTTCCTGCTGATAGCCGATCTGCTCATAGACGTCCGCCAGCAGGTCCTTGACCTCCTGGTCAGACGGATCGGCGAAGAAGAGTTTGTTGAGGATCTCGACCGCTTCCAGATACCGTCCCGCGCCGTGGAGTTCCAACCCCTTGGCCATGATCGGGTCCTTGCCGCCCATCATCTCGACATAGAGCGGTGCCGAATCGCCCGGCGAGAGAGGGACGAGGGTGGCGGGATTGCAGTCCCAGAAGCCCAGAAAGCGCTGCACCACACCGCGCGAGTTGTGCTGCGGCGACCCGTGATAGCCGCGGGTGTGCCATGTCTGCTTCAGCCCTTCGGACGGCTCATAAACATTGTGGATCTGGTTGATGGTCACCCCCTGGTTGGCCAGATGGAGCGACTGGTTGTTCATGTGGGCATAAACGTCCCGCTGACCGCGCAGTACGTCCTGCACACGATCATTTCCCCAGCGCGGCCAGTGATGCGAATAGAACATCACCTCGGCCTCCTGCCCGAAGAGATAGAGCGCGCGGCTGATGTACTTTGACCAGTTCAGCGGGTCGCGCACCGGCGCGCCACGCAGCGTGTAGATGTTGTGCAGAGTGGCGGTGACGTTCTCGGCCATCCAGAGCGCTTTTAAGTCCGGAAGATAGGTGTTCATCTCCGAGGGTGCCTCGGTGCCCGGCGTGTTCTGGAAAATCATCCTCACGCCGTCGACCTCGAACTCCTCGATATCCTCCTCGACGATCCGTGTGGGTGCGATCAGCCCGACCGTTCCGGCCGATACGCGTTTGCCCAGCCCCTGGCCGACATAGCCGTGCTGTGCGACGGGCAGCAGCAGCCCGTACTGGTAGAACAGCCGCCGGTTCATCGCGTTGCCGGCAAAGACATTCTCCGAAATCGTGTGTTCCATGAAGGCCCGCGGCGCGATGATCTCCACCTTGCCGGCGCGCACGTCCTCCTCTTCGACGATACCGCGTACACCGCCCCAATGGTCGCCGTGGGAGTGGGAATAGATCACCGCGGTGATCGGCAAGCCCTCGCCCACATGCTCGGAGAAAAGCTCCCAGGCGGCGCGGGCGGTCTCTGCCGACACCAGCGGGTCGATGGCGATCCAGCCGGTCGCGCCGCGCACAAAGGAGATGTCGGACAGATCGAAGCCGCGGACCTGGTAGATCCCTGGGGTGACCTCGTAGAGCCCGTAATTCTGGTTCAGCTTGCAGATACGCGTGAGAGAAGGGTGGATCGAATCGAACTCCTCTGCCTCGTCGAGGAAGTCGAACGCCGCTTTGTCCCAGGCGACATGGCCGGCATCGGCCATGATCTGACGCTCCGGCATCTCCGCGATCAGACCGCGCGCCTGCTCGTCGAAATCCTGCCTGTCCGAAAAGGGCAGCCCCTCGCGCGCCTCGGCCAGGACCCGTAGCGTATGCTCGGACGGCGCCTTGCCCTTGGGGTGAAAGTGCCCCTCCAGAGGTTCGGCGGTCTGGGCCTGTGCGCCACCGCCTTCGGTGAGAAAGCCGGGCGTGACAGCAAAGGCTGCTCCCATCGCTGGAACGGATTTCATAAATGTGCGGCGTGTCGTCATGATCTGGCCCCCTGTCGCTTGATCTTTGGAACGCTCGCCTTCCGGCGACCCGCTCAAAATCAAGCGAAGCGTTTCTTCGGACGGTGCACAATAGGTGACGTGCTGTAAGGTCTGTACCTCAGACCTAATAGAGCGCCTGGTCCGGGGACTAAGGGGTCGACGCCATCTGCCCGTCAGCCGGGCCAGCCGCCGATTGATTTGACCTCGAGAAACTCCTCGATTCCGTAGCGCCCGCCCTCACGGCCGTTGCCGGACTGTTTCATGCCGCCGAACGGCGCACCGGACCCGCGCGAGCCGCCATTGATCACTACCATGCCCGCACGCAGGGCGCGCGCGACCCGCCGCGCGCGGTCGGGATCCTGGGTCTGGACATAGTCGGTGAGCCCATAGGGCGTGTCGTTTGCAATGCGGATGGCGTCCGCTTCGGTCTCGAACCTCAGGATCGACAGCACCGGGCCAAAGATCTCCTTCTGCGCGATGGTCATGTCGTTAGTGACGTCGGCAAAGACCGTGGGCCGGACGAAATAGCCGCGATTGGTGCCTTCGGGACGGCCCGGACCGCCGGCCACCAGTCGCGCGCCTTCGCGAAGGCCGGTCTCGATGAGGCTCTGGACCTTGTCATATTGGGCGGCCGACACCAGCGGACCGATATGCTCGCCCGCCTCGCGTGCGGGTCCTGTGGATGTCGCAGCGGCCAGCGCGCCGGCCTCTTCGACCACCGCGTCATAGCGGCCGTTCTGCACCAGCATGCGGGTGGGCGCGTTGCAGGACTGGCCTGTGTTTTCCATGCAGTGCGCCACGCCGCGGCGCACGGCGGTGTCATCGGCGTCGTCAAAGAGGATGTTCGCGCCCTTGCCGCCAAGCTCCAGCGCCACGCGTTTGATCGTCTCGGCACCTGCCTTGGTGATCGCGCGTCCGGCGCGGGTTGAGCCCGTGAAGCTGACCATGTCGACGTCCGGATGGCTCGAGAGCTGGCTGCCCACGCCCGCACCGTCGCCATTGACCAGATTGAAGACCCCGGCCGGCACGCCCGCCTCGTGCATCACCTCCGCGAAGACCATCGATGACAGCGGTGCAATCTCCGACGGCTTCAGCACCATGGTGCAGCCCGCCGCGATGGCCGCGCCGACCTTGAGCGTGACCTGGTTCATCGGCCAGTTCCACGGCGTGATCAGGGCGCAGACGCCCACAGGCTCCAGATGCACGCGCCCGGGCTTGCCAGCGCCGTTGAGCGGGGCTTCGAAATCGATCCCTTCGAGCGCGCGGATGAAGTTCTTCAGGTGCGAGCTGCCCGCGGGCATCTGGCTGGACATCGACAGGTCGATGGGCGCGCCCATTTCCAGCGAGATCGCCTCGGCAATCTCCTGCGAACGGGCCTTGTAACGATCGAGGATCGCGGCGAGCAGATCCAGCCGGTCGGCCTTTGTGGACTGCGAAAAGCTTGCGAAAGCGCGGCGCGCGGCGGCCACCGCGGCGTCGGTGTCACGCTGCCCCCCGAGCGAGATCGTGGCGCAGGATTCTTCGGTGGATGGGTCGATCACGTCGAGCCGGTGGCGCTCTTCGGGCTCCACCCAGCCGCCGTCGATATAGAGGGCCGTCGCATCGGTCATCGGGGGTGCTCCTCGTCCCAGTGGAGGCAACGTCGCATTGCCAGCCGGGCGCTTCAAGCCGGGGATGTGGCGAAATAGGCCTCTGCTGCAAGCCTGGCGCGCGGATCGCAACGCAACAATGCCTGACCTCACGTCAAAACTGTGCTGTAGATGGACATATCAGAGTCACCGACAGGGATGTCAGCAGATGTTTCGATCCTCCATGCTTGCGGCCGTGTTTGTCTGCGGTCTTTTCGGCGCGGCCCAGGCGACGCCCTGGACGGACACCTATACCTACACGCTGCTCTTCGGCGACAGCCTGAGCGACCAGGGGCGTGCCTTTGCGGCGAGCGGGGCCGTGCCCAGTCCGCCGGGGCCCGGTTTCCCGTTCTACCCGCCCTCCCAGCCGCTCGGACCCTACTTTGCCGGCCGCTTCACCAATGGTCCGAACTATGTCGACATGCTGCAGGCAAACAACGGGTTGGTGACGGGCGGAAATTTCGACAATTACGCCTTCGGTGGTGCGACGGCGGCGCTCCGGCCGCTCAATCCGATCCCCGATCTGCCCGAACAGGTGGGTGAGTTTTTCGCCAGCGGCACGGATGTCGGATCGCGTGCGCTCGCGATGTTCTTTTTCGGCGGCAACGACAGTTTCACCGCTGCCTTTGAGGCGGCTTCGACATTTCCCGACGCCGCCGCCATCGGCCTGGCGCGGGCGGCGGGCGTCCTGTCGGCAAACTCCGTGCGCGACAACGTGCTGTTGTTCGATGGGCTGCTTCAGGATGTGGCGATCCTGAACCTCGGCGATCCGGCGCGCACACCGCGCTTTGCCTTGCCGAATTTCGTCGGTGTCGCCCCGCCGATCGAACAGCCCGCGCCGGCGACCGGTCGGCCGCTCGCCTTCCTCGTCAGTGCTTTCACCGATGCCTATAACGCGCGGCTTATGGAAGTGTCGGAGGAACTGCGCGGCGTCGGTTTTCGGGTCACAGACATCGACGTGGCGAGCCTGTTCGACAATTACCTCGACAACGCCCCGAGCTTCGGCGTGACCAACACGACGCAGCCTTGCGGTAGCCTCGTGACCTTCCAAGCCGGCTTCCCGGTGCATGACTTCAGCAGCGATGTCTGTGACGAAAGCGATCCGGCCTCGGTCAATGCCTCGGCCTGGTTCGATGATGTCCACTTCACGCAAACGGGGCACAAACTGCTCGCCGGAGCGGTTCAGAGCGCCGTGCCGGTTCCGCTGCCGGCCACGGCGCTGATGCTGGGCGCCGGTCTGGTTCTCCTCCGTGGGCTGCGCCGCCGCGGCTGAGCCGGGATCGCCGGCGCGCCGACGGTTCAGTTCAAATGGGCGGCGAAATGCGCCAGCGTTCGCTGCCAGGCAAGCTCTGCGGCCTCGGCGTCATAGCGCGGCGTCGTGTCGTTGTGAAATCCGTGGTTCACGCCGGGATAGATGTGCGCCTCGAACGTCTTGTCGTTCGCGATCAGCGCGGCTTCGTAGGCGGGCCAGCCTGCGTTGATACGCTCGTCCAACTCGGCCAGTTGGATCAGCAGCGGGGCCTGGATTGACGGCACATCCGCGGCGTCGGGCTGGCGGCCGTAGAACGGTACCGAGGCCGCCATTTCGGGATAGGCCACCGCCAGCGCGTTGCACACACCGCCGCCATAGCAAAACCCCACCGCGCCGACCTTGCCGGTGCTGTCCTCGTGCGACATCAGATATTCGAACCCGGCAAAGAAATCCTGCATCAGCTTGGCGCCGTCGAGCGAACGCTGCATTTCGCGGCCTTCCTCGTCGGTGCCCGGATAGCCCCCGAGCGGGCTCAACCCGTCCGGGCCGAGGGCCAGGTAGCCGGCCTTGGCCGTGCGGCGGACGACGTCTTCGATGTAGGGGTTCAGGCCACGGTTCTCATGTACGACCAGAACGGCCGGTAGCGGACCCTCAACGCCCGCGGGTTTGGCCATCAGCCCGGAGATCTGGCCATGGCCGTCGGGGCTGTCATAGGTGATGCGTATGGTCTCGATCGCCGGATCGTCCGGTGCGACCTGCTGGGCGAGCGCATAGTTTGGCTGCAGGCTCTCCAGTACGGCGGCCGCGGTGACGCCCGCGGCGACGTATTTCGTGGCCCGGCTCAGAAAGTCGCGCTTGGACATCTGCCCATGCACATAGCCGTCATAAAGCTCGAGAAGCTCCGGCGAGAAGTCGCGTGCGGTTTTTCGCGTTGTCATGGTGGGCTCCCTGTTGGTCTCGTGGTTCGGGTATCGCGGGCCCGAGGCGGTGCAACATCAGCTGCGCCGCAAGGCCGATTTCAGTTCTGACAGGCGCAGCGCGCCGAGCAGATGGGCCGCCGCGAAATAGCTCGCGGCACCACCGCCTACCAGCAGCGCCAGCGCCCCGTAACGCAGGGTCGGGGTGGTCAGAGCATCGCTCAGAACCGTTCTGAGCACCAGAAGGCACAGACCCATGACGATGCAGGCGAGCACCTGGCGGGGCAGCCGGTGCGCAAAACGTGCATCGAACCGCGCCGTGTCGCCCATATCGCGCGCGCCCCAGAGCAGCAGCCCGACCAGTGCCCAGCCCGCCAGCGTCGTGGCCAGCGCTGCCGCGATCCAGCCGATCAGCGGGGCCAATCCTATGGCGACGGCAGCATTGACCAGCATCGCCATGGCGGCATAGCGAAACGGCCGGCGCGTGTCCTCGCGCGCGTAGAACAGCGGCTGGAGGACCTTTTGCAGCACGAAGGCCGGCAGACCCGCGCCGTAGATCGCGACGGCCAGGGCCGTGGCCGCGGTGTCGGCCGCGGTGAAGGCGCCGCGCTCGTAGAGCACCGAGACGAGCGGTCCGGGGATCACGCAGAGCGCCATGGCCGCGGGCAAGGTGAGGGCGAGGGAAATCTCTCCGGCCCGGCTGAAGGCCGCGCGGCCGCCCGCATCGTCGCCCGCGCCGATCCGGCGCGACAGGTCCGGCAGCAGCACGATTCCGACGGCGATGCCGACGACGCCGAGCGGAAGCTGATAGAGCCTGTCTGCCATGCCGAGCCAGAACACCGCGCCGTCGAAAAAACTCGCCACCTGGCGGCCCACCAGCAGGTTGATCTGGACCACCCCGCCGGCCAGTGCGGCGGGGGCTGCCAGCACGAGCAGCCGTTTCATCTCGGGCGTGAAGCGCGGCCGGGCGGGGCGCAGACCGTAGCCTGCCCGGTGCGCTGCCCACCACAGCATGGAGAGTTGCGCCACGCCTGCAAACAGCACGCCCCAGACCAGCAGCGTCGCCTGATGCGCGCCGGTCAGGGCCGCGGTGCCGGTGGCCTCGATCACGGCGGTATCGAGGAAAACACCCGACTCCGCCAGCAACAGCGCGGCGATCAGGATGACGTTGAGCAGCACGGGGGCCGCGGCGGCGGCGGCGAAGTGCCCCAACGCGTTCAGGACGCCTGAGAGCAGCGCGCCCAGCGAAATGAAGAGGATGTAGGCAAAGCAGATCCGCCCATAGGTGACCGCGAGCTCGAACCGGACATCCCCCGCAAAGCCGCTGGCCATGGCCAAGACCAGCAGCGGCATCGCCACGATGGCGACCGCCGAGAACACCGCCAGAAGGGTCGCAAGTCCGGCGAAGGCCTCGGTGGCAAAGCCCTTCGCATCCTCGCCGCGTTCGAGCTTTTTCGAGAAAAGCGGTACGAAGGCCATGTTGAACGCACCTTCGGCGAAGAAACGTCGGAACATGTTGGGCAGCGCGAAGGCGACAAGAAAGGCCTGCCCCACGGGCCCGGAGCCCATGGTCGCGGCGATCAGGATATCCCGGGCGAACCCCAGGACGCGGCTGGCCATGGTCCAGCCGCCGACGGTCAGAAAGCCCGACAGCAGACGGATCGGCTTCATTCTGCGGCGGCCCGTGCCCCGGTCTCGATCGCCTCGCGCAGCCGCGCCTCCAGCGCCTCCTGCTTGGCCCTGGAGATCAGTTTCAGCCCGAACATGTCCTTGACGTAGAAGGTGTCGACGACCTGCGCGCCATAGGTCGCGATCTGGGCCGACGAGATGTAGACATTGGCCGAGGCCAGCACGCGGGTCAGATCAAAGAGCAGCCCGGCGCGGTCGCGGGTGTCGACCTCGATGATGGTGTAGATCTCGGAGCCCTCGTTGTCGAAAGTGATCGAAGTCGGGAAGACGAAGTTGCGCTCGCGTTTCTTGATCTTGTCGCGCCGGCGCACCGCATCCGATGTCACAAGCTCGCCGCTGAGGGTCTTGTGGATGGTGGTCTTCAGCCGTTCCAGACGGTCGGCCTGGTAGGGGTGGCCATCGGCGTCCTGCACCCAGAACGCCGCCGTGGCATAACCGTCCTTCGACGTATAGCTGCGCGCGTCCACGACATTGGCCCCGACCAGCGCCAGCGAGCCTGCCAGCCGGGCGAAAATGCCCGGATGGTCGGGCATGGCAAAACAGATCCGCGTCGCGTCGCGGTCGGGATCGGGCTGAAGATCGATGCCGACCTTGTCTTCGTTGGTCTCGGTCATCTCGCGCAGCATTCGGGCCATGACGACATGCGTCTCGGTCTGGAGTCCCTGCCAATAGGGGCCGTAGTGACGCGCGGTCTCGGCACGCAACTCCGCCTTGGTCCAGTCCGGCAATGCGGCCCGCAGGGCTGCTTTGGCCTCGCTCTGGCGGCTTTCGCGGTTGATCTCTTCGAGGCCGGTGGAGAGCGCGGTGGAGGTCTGCCGGTAAAGGTCGCGCATCAACTGCGCCTTCCAGTTGTTCCAGACCCCCGGGCCCACACCGATGATATCGCAGGTGGTCAGCACGCTGAGCAGATCGAGCCGTTTCTGGGTCTTCACGGCCTTGGCGAAATCCCGGATCGTGCGCGGGTCTGACAGGTCGCGTTTCTGCGCCATGTCCGACATCAGCAGGTGATAGCGTACCAGCCATTCGACGGTCTCGCAGTCATCCTTTTTCAGTCCCAGCCGCGGGGCTACCTTGCGGGCGATACGCGCACCCAGGATCGAGTGATCCTCTTTGCGACCCTTGCCGATATCGTGGAGAAAAAGCGCGAGATAGAGCACTTTTCGATCGATCTTGCCTTCCTTGAGGATGCGCGTCGCAAAGGGCAGATCCTCGGCCATCTTGCCGCGTTCGATCCTAGAGAGCGTCGCGATGCACTGGATGGTGTGCTCGTCCACCGTGTATTGGTGGTAGAGGTTGTACTGCATCATCGCGACGACGGGCTGAAACTCAGGGATGAAGGCACCGAGCACGCCCAGTTCATTCATCCGCCGCAGTGCGCGGTCGGGATTGCCGTGCTTCAGCAACGTGTCGAGGAAAAGCCGGGTGGCCTCGGGGTTGCGGCGCATGTCGTCGTCGATGAGGTCGAGATTGGCCGACACCAGCCGCATCGCGTCCGGATGGATCAGATAGGCTGTCCGCAGTGCTTCCTCGAAGAGCCGCAGGATATTGAGCTTGTCGCTCAGAAACGCGTCGGCATCTTCATAGGTCAGCCGGTTCTGCACCATCCGAAAGCCGGGCCGCACTTTCTTGCCGCGTCTGAGAAATCCCACGAGCGATGGCGCGCGCTTGGTGTGATCGGCCTCTAGTGCGGTCAGAAAGATGCGGGTCAGCTCGCCCACACGCGTGGCATGGCGGAAATAGTCCTGCATGAAATGCTCGACCGCGCGGCGCCCGCCGTAATCCTCGTAGCCTAACGCCTCTGCGACCTGCACCTGGATGTCAAAGGTCAGCTGGTCCATCGCCCGGCGCGAGATCAGGTGGAGCTGGTTGCGTACCGCCCAGAGAAACCGCTCGGCATTCCGGAAGTTGTCGAACTCCGCCTGGGTGAAGACGCCGAGATCCACCAGTTCCGCGATGTTGTCGACCGAATGGACGTATTTCGCGATCCAGTAGAGCGATTGCAGGTCGCGCAGCCCGCCCTTGCCCTCCTTCACGTTTGGCTCCACAACATAGCGCTGGCCGCCCTGCTTCCGGTGGCGCTGCTCGCGCTCGGTCAGTTTGGCCTCGATGAAATCGGCTGCCGTAGTGCGAAACAGATCCTCGCGCAGCCGGGTGCGCAGGGTCTCGGCCAGCTCTGCATTGCCGTCGAGAAAGCGCTTCTCCAGAAGAGAGGTCCGGATCGTGTAATCGTCGCGCCCCAGACGGATGCAGTCCTGTACCGTACGGCTGGCGTGACCGACTTTGAGCCGCAGGTCCCACAGCATGTAGAGCATGGTTTCGATCATGCTCTCGGCCCAGGCGGTCGTTTTCCAGGGCGTCAGGAACAGCAGATCGACATCGGAAAAGGGCGCCATTTCTGCGCGGCCATAGCCGCCGACCGCGACCACGCTGAGCTGTTCGGCCTCTTTCCGGGTCTTGGGCGGGTGGATATGACGGACCGCGACGTCGAATACGCCATGCACCAGGCAATCGCACAGATAGGTGTAGGACCGCACCGCGGCCTGCGAGGCATAGGGATCTTCCGCAATCGCCTCGGCGATCACCGCCAGCGCGGATTTGCGCGCAGCGGCGAGGCAAGAGACGGTGGCCGCGCGGATCTCCTTGGGCGACATGTCGTCCGTGATGGCGTCATGCAGATCCGCTGAGATGCGGTTGCGATCAAAGATCGTATCCGCCGCCGCCAATAAAGGCTCCGGCGCCTTGTAGCCGCCGGGATACGGGTCAGAAACCCGCTGTTCCGAGACGTCTTGGAGCTGGGTCAATCACTATTACCTGTCTGTTTCGGACCGTGGCGACCGCGAGGGCGCGCTGGTTTGTGCCGTTGTCGCGGAACCGGAATACGCCCGACGCGCCGGCAAATCCGTTGCGTTGTGTCAGCGCCGACCGCGTCAGCGCATTGCTGCCGCGGGATTTCACCAGAGCCCCGACCGCCGCGACCCCGTCATAGGCCAGTCCGGCAAGAGGATGCGGGTTGTTGCCATAGGCGCTGGTAAAACGCTGCCGGAACTGCTGGGTGGCGCTCGCATCCGGCAGCGCGAACCAACTGCCCTGTACCCCTGGCAACGACAAGGCCGAAGCGGGAATATCCCACCGCGTCAGGCCGATATACTGCACCACATTCGGGGTCAAACCGCGCTCGGGCAGCAGCTGGGTCAGCAGCGGCAAGGCGTCCTGCGTGCTGGAGGTCAGAAAGAGCGCATCCGCGCCGGAGGCCACGGCGCCTTCTGCAATGGCAGGAACCGCCGCCACGACGCCTTCCTGGGACATCGAGAACTGCGAATTGCCGACGACGGTGCCGCCGCGGCTCTGAATAGCTTCGATCACGGCGGCGTTGGCGACTTCTTCGGCAGCAGTGCGGCCGCTGACCACCATGTAACGCGACTTTCCGTTGCGACGGCCATATTGGACCAGCCGGTCGGCGGTGTTCTGGAACGTGTTGCCAAGGATGAACGTATTGCCACCGGCGATGGCGGGGTTGTTGGAAAAGCTCAGCACATTCACGTTTTGGCCGGCTACAGCCACGGCTGCCGCGTTGGCGGAACTGGCGTCGAGCGGCCCGACGATGATGCCTGCGCCATCGGCCACGGCCTGTTGGGCCAGTTGTGCGGCACGCTGGGCGGAGCGGCCGGTTTCGTAGACCTGAAGGTCGATGGCGACGCCGTCGAGATCGGCAACCGCCAGCCGTGCGGCGTTGGTCAGGTCCCGCGCGATCAGATCGAACTGGGCGTCTCCGGAACCTCCCGGAACCAGCAACGCGACCTTGACCGGCTGCCCCGACTGGACACGCGGGCCACCGAATGCACTTGGGTCACAGGCCGCCAAGGCGAACATGGCACCCAAAAGAACCAGGCGACGGAGAAGCAGTCTGCGAAGGAGGAAACGGACCTTGGACATGAAATGGTGCTTTCAGGCTGGATGGTTGCAGGCGTGGAGCCGCGTCTATACCGCTTTTCTAAGCGTCTCTGCGTCTGCGGTCCAATGTTGAATTTCAGCGTCGTCGAACTCTCGCCCGGTCTCTACTTTGTCGCAACACCGATCGGGGCTGCGCGAGACATTACATTGCGGGCGCTCGATCTGCTGGCCTCCGCCGACATTCTGGTTGCCGAAGACACCCGCAGCCTACGCCGTCTGATGCAGATCCACGGTGTGCCGCTGGGCGGGCGTCATGTCTTCGCCTATCACGACCACAGCCGCCCCAAGGACCGCGATGCGATTGTAGAGCATGTCCTGGCGGGGCGCTCGGTCGTCTACGCGCCGGAGGCGGGAACGGCGATGGTGTCCGACCCCGGCTTCATGCTGGGGCGCGCCGTCGTGGCGGCCGGGGGCAATGTCACCGCGGCCCCGGGGCCCTCGGCCCTGCTGGCGGCGCTGACGGTGTCCGGGCTTCCCAGCGACCGGTTTCTGTTCAGTGGATTTCCCCCTCCGAAGGCCGGCGCGCGGGCCGCGCTCTTTGCCGAGCTGGCCGTGGTGCCGGCCACGATCGTTTTCTACGCATCGCCCAAGCGTGTTCGGCAATTGTTAGGGGAGCTGTGCGAGACGTGGGACGCCGAGAGGCCGGCGGTGCTCTGCCGCGAGTTGACCAAACGCTTTGAGGAAACCATGCGCGGAACCTTGCTCAGTTTACGCGACAGGCTCGGCGACACAGATCCACGGGGCGAGTGCGTGCTGTTGGTCGGCCCGCCCTCGACGGACCGGGTCGCCGATCCCGAAACCGTCGGGCGCGCTCTGGATGACGCGTTGGCGCGGCTGAGTGTGCGCGACGCCGCGACCGAGGTCGCGGAGATGTTCGGCTTGCCGCGCCGGTCGGTGTACCAGGATGCGCTTGAGCGCCAGAAAGACAGGCCGCAATGACGGGGGCAGTCGGCTACCATGGCGGACTTGCGGCGGAACAGATTGCCGAAAACGCCTATGTGGCGAGCGGCCATGAGGTGCTCGCGCGGCGCTGGCGCGGTGACGCTGGTGAGATCGATCTGATCGCCCGCCGCGGTGACGTCATCCGATTTGTCGAGGTCAAGAAAGCCCGGACCCATGCGCGCGCGGCGGAACGTGTCAGCCCGCGCCAACGCAGCCGCATCATGCTCGCGGCGCAGGAATTCGCGGGCGCATGCGCGTCCGGTCTGGAGTCCGAGATGCAGTTCGACGTGGCCCTTGTCGACGGACTGGGCCGTCTGGAGATCGTCGAGGCTGCGTTTTTCTGACCATTGCGCCCGCGCCGCCCTTGGGCCATGGAATGCGCCAAACGGGGGATGCCATGGCCAGTGTCGCGTTTCAGATGGATCCGATCGGCGCAGTCGATATCGACGCCGACAGCAGTTTCCGGCTCGCTGAGGCGGCGCAGGAGCGCGGTCACACGCTGTTCTTTTACACCCCCGATGGGCTGTCGTGGGACGAAGGCACGGTTATGGCCCGCGGCCAGGACATGACCCTGCGCCGCGTTTTCGGTGATCATGTGACCCTCGGCGAGACCAGGAGCGCTCCACTATCGGAGTTCGACGTGGTCTGGCTGCGCCAGGATCCGCCCTTCGATATGGGCTATATCACCAGCACACATCTTCTCGACCTTGCCGCGACCGAGACGCTGATCGTCAACGACCCGTTCTGGGTTCGGAACTTTCCCGAGAAGCTGCTGGTCCTGCGCTTTCCCGATCTGACGCCGCCGACCATGATCGCGCGGGATCTGGGCAGCTTGCGCGTCTTCAAGGACACCCACGGCGACATCATCCTCAAGCCGCTCTACGGCAATGGCGGCGCCGGCGTGTTCCGCCTGCCTGACAGCGACCGCAATCTCAACGCGCTCCACGAGCTCTTTGTGGGCATGAACCGCGAGCCCCTGATCGCGCAGAAATTTCTGCCTGACGTGAGTGCAGGCGACAAGCGCATCATCCTTGTCGACGGGCATCCCGTCGGGGCGATCAACCGGGTGCCGGCAGAAGGCGAAACCCGCTCGAACATGCATGTGGGGGGGCGTGCGGACCCGTCAGAACTCACGCCGCGCGACCGCGAGATCTGCGACGCGATCGGTCCGACCCTGCGCGACCACGGTCAGGTCTTTGTCGGCATCGACGTGATCGGCGATTGCCTAACCGAGATCAATGTGACCTCGCCCACCGGCATTCAGGAGTTGGAGCGGTTCGACGGAACCGACATCGCGGGTCGGATCTGGGACGTGATCGAAGCCAAGCTAGCCGGCGCCCAGGGCTAGCCGAAAGCTCAGGGCTTCGGCCATATGGGGGCGGGCCACGGCGTCGGCACCATCCAGATCGGCAATCGTGCGCGCAACCCTCAGGATACGGTGAAAGCCGCGGGCCGAAATACCGAACCGTGCCGCCGCCTGACCCAGGAGCGCCTTGGCGTCCGGCTCGGGACGGGCGACCTCTTCCAGAAGCTTGCCGCCCGCGTCCGCATTTTGCCGGATCTCACGGAACTCGGCATACCGGGCCTGTTGCGTTTCCCAAGCGGCGGTGACGCGGGTTCGGATCGCCGCGCTGGTTTCGCCCGCCGACGGCAGATCGAGATCCTGAAAGGCGACGGGCGGAACCTCCAGCCGCAGGTCGAACCGGTCCATCAGCGGGCCGGAGATCCGCGCGAGATAGTCCTCACCGCAGGCGGGCGCCTTGCTGCAGGCGCGGGCCGGATCGGCCAAGTGCCCACAGCGGCAGGGGTTGGCCGCGGCCAACAGCATGAACCGTGCTGGGTAGCGGATATGGGCGTTGGCGCGCGACACCACGACATCGCCGGTCTCCACGGGCTGGCGCAGGGTTTCCAGGACCTGCCGCTGAAACTCCGGAAACTCGTCGAGAAAGAGCACGCCGTTATGGGCGAGCGAGACCTCGCCGGGCTTCGCCCCCTTGCCGCCCCCCACGATGGAAACCTTCGAGGCGGTGTGGTGGGGCCGTCGAAAGGGTCGCGCGCGAGAGATGCCGCCTTCGTCCAGCAGACCGGCGACCGAATGGACCATGGAAGTCTCCAGCGCCTCCATCGCCGTGAGAGGCGGCAGCAGGCCCGGCAACCGTTCGGCCATCATCGATTTGCCCGATCCCGGCGCGCCGACCATCAGTAGGTGGTGCCGGCCCGCGGCGGCAATCTCCAGTGCCCGCTTGGCCCGTTCCTGCCCGCGCACCTCGCTCAGGCAACCGGTGGCCTTGGCATCTGCCACTTCTCCCGGCGTTACGTCCGCAAGCGGCGCCTGCCCGGTAAAGTGCTGCACGACTTCGCCCAGAGAGCGTGCCGCGAGCACGCGGGCGTTGGCGACCCACGCGGCCTCGGACCCGCAGGCGCGGGGGCAAAGCAGTGCCCGGTCCTCGGCCGCGGCGGCCAGTGCTGCTGGCAAGGCGCCGACCACCGGAACAAGCGAGCCGTCGAGCGACATCTCCCCGAGTGCGACGGTGCCCTCGATCTCGTCAGGGGGCAGAATCTCCAGCGCCGAAAGAAGCGCCAGCGCGATCGGCAGATCGAAGTGCGAGCCTTCCTTGGGCAGGTTGGCGGGGGCGAGGTTGATCGTGATCCGCTTGGACGGCAGCGCAATCGCCATGGAGGTCAGCGCGCTGCGTACCCGGTCGCGCGCCTCGCTGACGGCTTTGTCCGGCAGCCCGACAATGGAAAAGGCCGGCAGTCCGGGGCTGACGGCGCATTGCACCTCCACGGGGCGCGCCTCGATCCCGTCGAAGGCGACTGTATAGGCGCGGGCGACCATCGCATCCTCCGGTTCAATCAGGCTTAACCATTGGTATGTCGCGGTTTACAGCCGGTTAACCATGGTCTGTGCGCCGTCGGTCTGGCCTGTCGCACGCCGGTGTGATCCGTTCCGGCTGGCCCTGGCCCTTGCCGGTGCGCGGACGCTGCGACATAAGCGGCCAAAGCCAGTTTTAGGAGCCTGCCCCATGATCGGACGCCTGAACCATGTCGCCATCGCCGTGCCGGATCTGGAGGCCGCGTCGCACCAGTATGCTGCGATGCTGGGCGCCAATGTCGGCGCGCCCCAGGACGAGCCGGATCACGGCGTCACGGTGGTCTTTATCGAACTGCCCAACACCAAGATCGAGCTGCTTTACCCGCTTGGCGAAAACAGCCCCATCCAGGGGTTTCTCGACAAGAACCCCTCGGGGGGCATCCACCATGTCTGCTATGAGGTCGAGGATATCGGCGCCGCCAGCGAACGGCTGAAGTCCGAAGGCGCGCGGGTGCTGGGCACGGGAGACCCTAAGATCGGCGCCCATGGCAAGCCGGTGCTGTTCCTGCACCCGAAGGATTTCAACGGCTGCCTCATCGAGCTGGAAGAGGTCTGAGTGTCGATCACATCCGCCATCGTTCTGTTCGCCGTGATCTGGTTCATGGTGTTCTTCGTCGTGCTGCCGCTGCGGCTGACGACACAAGGCGAGGCCGGGAAGGTGGTGCCGGGCACCCATGCGTCGGCGCCGGCCGATCCGCAGCTCAAACGCAAGGTGCGGACCACGACGGTCTGGGCATTGGGGTTGTGGATCCTGATCGGTGGTACGATCCTGTCCGGCGTGATCACGGTGCGGGACTTCGACGTCATGGGGCGGATGCCGCCCCTGGAGGCGCCCGCCGAGTAGCGCGCGGCATGCAAGTGCCACAGCTGGTTGGACCGGCGCAACGCCTTGACTCAACGGGGTCGCCACGCCCCGTCCGGGGCGCAGCGCAAGCAGTCTTTAGAATTTAAAGACGTAGGCGACGTTGAACACCCACGGGTCGACATTCACGGTGCCGATCGGCACGCCGTTGAGCGTGGCGTCGGTGTTGATGTCGATATAGCGGACCTCGCCGCGCACCGCGCCGCGCGGGCTGACATCATAGTCGATTCCGACCATCCCGGCGACGCCCCAGGAGCTGTCGAGCTTCAGCGCGTTCTTGCCCGTCTCCAGCGCGACCTGTCCCAGGTTCGTCAGGTTGGTGTCGTAGAAGTTCGTGTAGTTCACACCGACACCGACATAGGGGGTCCAGGCGCTTGTGTTGGCGAAGTGATAGACCAGCGACAGGGTGGGTGGCAGATGGGTGGTGTCAGCGATCTTTCCGACGCCATCGACGCTGATCGAGTGCTTGAACGGCCAAGCGGCCAGCAGCTCGATCCCGAGGTTTTCATAGACGAAATACTCACCGGTGAGCGTCGGGCGCAGGCTGTCGCCGACATCGATCTGGAAGGCGCCGTTGGCGAGCGAGCCATTGTCGTCTTTCGGCATCACGTAGCCGAGGCCAAGGCCGATGGTCCAATCGCCGGCATCCTGTGCGACGGCCGGAGCGGCCATCAGGGCGGTCGAAGTGGCAAGGGCGGCGAGCAGTGCGCGTGTCATTTCCTGGGTTCCTTAATGATTTGGCGGCTTACCAATGACGCCAACGCAATCGCCGGACTTTGACAGAGGTCAAATGCGCAGGAAGGCCGCAACCTGATGCGGAAACGCCACAGTGCTGTGGGGGCGCAAGGGCTTCGGAGGGCGCGCGCTTCAGGGCTCGGGCGTGCCGAACTTCGCTTCCAGCGCATGGTAGAGATGGGTGAAGGCTGCCACTCCGAGGATCGGCACGAAGAGGTTCACCACCGGGACCGTCAGAGGCACCGCCATCAGCAGTCCCAGGCCCCAGATCGCAGTCCGATGCCGGCGGCGCATGCGTTTCGCGCCGGCGCGGCCGAGCCGGCGCATGGCGATGAGCTGGAAATATTCGCGACCGAGCAGGAAGCCGTTGAGCGCCCAGAAGATCAGCGGCGCCAGCGGAATGAAAAAGAGATAGAGCACCAGGGCCGCGAGGTTCGCAGCCACGATCACCCCCAGAAAGCTGAGCGTATCGCCAAGGGCGGCGCCGAAACCGACGCGCGGCGCGGGGCCGAGCGCGGGATAGTGGGTTTCTTCGACAGCATCCGCGACTTCGTCCAGAAACATACCCGTAAAGGCGGAGGCGACCGGCACCATCAGGAAGACCGACAGGCCCAGAACCGCGATCACCCCGCCGATAGAGGCCAGATTGTCGACGAAGCCGATCTGGCCGATCCAGGGCAGGGTGATGGTATCCGGGACCAGCCAGCCGGCCAGCCAGCCCGCCGCCCAGGCCAGGGCGATCAGCAACGCGAGCGTCAGCCCGACACCGCGCAGCAGAACGCTGCGAAAACGCGGATCTCCGATCTGGGAGAGCGCGCGCGAGGCGCAGTCAAAGATCATCGGTCCATCCATTGGGTGAGGGTGGCGACATCCGGGCGCGGGCGCTCGGGCGGTGTCGAGGTTTCGGTTCCGATATGGACAAAGCCCGCGACGGTTTCATCGGCGCCGAGGGCGAGGGCCTCGGTGAGAAAGGTGCGGTCATGGGCAGCCCATCCGGTCAGCCAGTTCGCGCCCCAGCCGCTTGCAAGGGCCGCGTTGAGCAGCGACAGGCAAGCCGCGCCCGCGGAATGGAGCTGTTCGATCTGCGGAATCTTCGCGGAGGGTTTCGGGGCGGCGATGACTGCGACGCAGCAGGGTGACGCTGAAAAGGCCTGAGCCTGCTTAGCGATCGTGGCCTCGTCAAGCCCAAGGGCTGCGCCACGCTCTGCCACCGTTTCGGCGAGGCGGTCGAGGGCGCCGCGTTCCAGCACGATCAGCCGCCAAGGCTCCAGCTTGCCATGGTCCGGGACCCGAAGCGCAGCGGTCAGCAGCGGCGCCAGCGCAGCGCGATCGGGTCCCGGTGCAACAAGCGTCTTGGCCGGGCGGGACCGGCGGGTCAGAAGAAAGTCGACGACGTCTGGGCGAGCGGCGGGCATGAAGCCTCCTCATGGGCTGATGCCCTTGGTGAAGCGCAGCCCGGCGGGGGATGCAAGGCGTCTCCGCGGCGCAGCGCACACCCCGTTCGACGCGAGGCGAGAACCCGAAACGGCGCACTCCGGCCCCCGGAAACTGCGCCCTCGCGGGCGCGCGCCGGCGTTGGGCCGCGCAGGCGCGTACCGCGCCATGACCCGCTGTCTTGCGCGGCTTAGGGGAGCACACGGGCGCTGCGCCTTGGTCCGAGGTTTGACCACGCCCGCAAATCGGCGCAGATCATTTGCCATGATGCACGAAACGCTCATCGCGGTGCGGGTGATTCCGCGGGCGCGACGCAACGAGGTGCAGGCAGAGGGTGCGGGATTTCGGGTCCGCGTCACCGCCCCACCGGCTGACGGCAAGGCCAACATCGCAGTGACGAAACTGCTCGCGTGCCACCTCAAGGTTGCACCACAACGATTGGAACTGGTGCGCGGTGCCAAGGGGCGGCACAAGCTGTTCCGGTTGCGTGCGCCGTGAGGCCTCAGCCGGGCGCGGCGTCCGGTGCCGGTCTGCGGCGGTAGATCCCTTCGGGCAGGTCGAGCGCCGCGGCCAGATCGCGCAGCTGGTTCAACGAGAGCGTGATCTTCACATCGCGGTCGGTGCGTTCGTCGTACTGATCGACGGTGACGCAATCCTCGAAGCTGTGCACGATCACGTCGCCACGCAGCGGGGCGTTGCCCTCGTCCACCAGGGTGATCACCGTGGCGTCGAACTCGTGCTCGATACTGAACATTCCGAAATTCCTCTGGCCCAAGACTTACTGTCGGTAGGTGGCGCATCTTAGCCCCCGTGCCCTGGGCGCACCAGATCAGGTGCGCGCGGCTCGGGCGTTGCGGCGACGGTGCAGCCAGTAGAGCAGCGGCGCGAGCAGGCGGTCGTAAACAGCCCCCGCCAGCGGGCGCACCAGCGGCAGGCGCACCAGCCGCGCGAGCCAGCGAAAGCGCGGCATGACTTCCCACAGCAGCGCAAAGGCCTCCACTCCAGATACGAGCTTGCCATCCTGCACGACATGGAGCCGCCGCGCCGCCTCGTTCTCGGTCAGACCAAGGGCGGCCAGATCGGCCTGGTCCAAGGGCGTGAAGTCCAGCGGCAGATCGCGCTTCGTAGCATAGCGTTCGTAGGCCACGATTTCACGTGAGCAGATCGGGCAGGAGCCGTTATAGATGATCTCGGTCGTCTGTGTCATGGCGAGCAGATAGGCGGAGGAGGCTGCAAGTGAAGGGTTGGACGCGCACACTGGTGCTTGCGGCGATCGGTGCCGTGCTGAGCGGATGCGACACGCCGTCCCCCGTGGTCGACGCTGCCACCCAGGCCGAGGTAAAAGCCGGCGCGCCTGCCGAGGACGAGTCTGCTGCTGAGACCGAGACCGCTCCGCAGGTGTCCCAGGCACAGATCCGCAGGTTCGACCGCGTGCGCCGCAAGGTCGGACCGGCGGCCGGTCGCGTCTGCACGCAACAGGGCGATTCGGGGGCTTGCGCCTTTCGGTTCCGGCTGGACCCGCGTGCCGACGTGCCTGCGGGGGCGTTGGTCACGCGGACCGACGACGGGGCGGCACTCGTCGTGGCGACGGGGACGCTGCTGGAGAGTACCCGCAGCGATGACGAACTGGCCTTCGTGCTGGCGCATATGGCGGGCCACCATACCGAAGGGCACAGCCGCGGCAGCAACCAGAGGGCCATCGCGCAGACATTGATCTCCGGCGCGCAAGGCGCAGTCACTGGCAATATCCAATCCCTGGTCAATACTGCGATCCAGCTCAATTCCGCGTCCGGCACCCGAAGTTTCAAGCCCAATGAAGAGATCGCCGCCGATGCGCTGGCCACGCGGATCACGGCGGAGGCCGGTTTCGATCCGGTTGCGGGGGCTGCGTTTTTCGACCGGGCGCCCGAGGGTGCGGAGCTTTTCCTAAAGATCCACCGGCCTGACCCCGCGCGGTCGGCGACTGTCCGCCGGGTCGCCGCGGCGTCGCAGTGAGCGATGGCGCGAGAGGTCGCAGATCGCCCTGACGGCTCTCGCTTTTGACGATGGGGCACGCCATGCTGCGCCCCATGAAAATGCTTCGTCGCCTGTCCTCGCTACTGCTGTTGCTTGCGGCTTTGTCCGCCTGCACGGTATCGCGCGTCCCGCAGCAACCCGTTCCCCAGACCTCTGCCCCGCAGCGCGTCGTCAAGACCGATGCCGCGACGCAGCAGTTCGCCGCGGTCGTCCAGCGGGTCGAGCCCGTGGCACAATCGGTGTGTCAGCAGGCCAATGCGCGCGGGTCATGCAATTTCGTGATCCTTATTGACGAACGTCCCGGCCAGCCAATCAACGCCTTTCAGACCGTCAACCGGCGTGGTCAGCCGATTCTGGTCTTTACCCGCGCGATCGTGGAAGAGTTCCGCAATACCGATGAGATGGCTTTCGTCATCGGCCATGAGGCGGCCCACCATATCGAAGACCACCTGGGCCAACGTGCCCAGGCGGCCGGGGCGCTCGGCGCCGCACTGGAGGCCGCGGCGGCTGCGAGCGGTGTCCCGTCGTCGGGCCGGGCGACGGCCGGCCAGCTCGGCCAAGCCGTGGGATCACGGGTGTTTTCCAAGCAGTTCGAGCTGGAGGCCGACGCTCTGGGCACGGTGATCGCCGCGCGGGCCGGCTTCAACCCCGTGCGCGGTGCGGAGTTCTTCAACCGCTTGCCCGATCCTGGCGACCAGTTCCTTGGCTCGCACCCGCCCAATGCTGACCGTATCCGCACGGTCCGTGCGGTCGCCGCGCAACTGAACTGACCGGCGCCCGGTTCAGAGTTCGGCATGATCTGGATCAAGGCACACGGGTGGTGATCTGCGCTTGATGGTGTGGTCACCCAGAGGAGGGCTGAAATGTCCCAAAGCGTCGCGCCCGAGATCAAACCCCTCGGCGATGAGAATCACCACTACTGGCTTGCCGTGGCGATGGCCAAGGCAGCAGGCGTCGATCTTCAGAAGGCGATGGATGACGGTTCGCTGAGCCATCAGGACTGGGCCGGGCTCGTGACCCGCTGTCGGGGGTGCGACTGGGAACGCGACGGCGGCTGTGGCCGCTGGCTGAAGCTCGCGCTGGAAAGCGACGAGACCAGCGATGTGCCGGGGACATGTGTCAACCGCGCCGTGTTCGACCGGATCGAGACCGGACCGGGCGACGTGGTCGCGGCAAACGACGGCTGAAGCGCGTGCGGTGATGCGGGACGGTGGGGCTGGAGTCGGGCGCCCACAGGCTATCCGTGTGCCAAAGGCACGCCGCTTAGGCCGCAGCAGTTCTTTGCCCAGGAACCGGCCTGTCGATGGCCCTTGCACAAGCCGGCTGGACGAAGTCTTTGGTCAAGCACGTGCCTTTGATGCGATCCCAAGGCAAACCGGTGAGGACCTGGCACTGCACTGTTCGCAAGTAACGGTATCAGCGCGGAATTGAGCCTGCGCCGGGCCAGCATCCCGTCGGCGCCAGCGTAGATCAAAAATCCGAGGACGCCGAGACCGTCGATTGCTATAATGGCTCTCGAGTTGGGGGGTGGTCTCGGCATCCTCGGCCAGTCGGGGAGATGTACTGAGATTGCGCCGCGCGCGCCGGACTGTCTGTGCGCGCGCGCACAAATGCGACAGGGCGGCGACGCTGGGGGCCGGGATGCAGAGGCGCTTATGGGCGCCCGCGCGGGGCTAGTCCGCGGTCGTCTCTTTCAGCCAGGCCGCGGTTTCCGCGTCAGGCTCGATGGTGTGCCAGGTTATGGCAGGCAGGTCATAGCTGTGGATGTCGCGGATCAGGGCGGCGAGCGCCGGGGCGCGGCCGCGTACCGTTTTCAGCTCGACGAGAACTTCGGGGTCCTCCTCGACTGCGTCCTGCCATCGGTAGACACTCTCGATCGACGAGATATTGGCGCAGGCGGCCAGCCGCGCCTTTACCGCTGCACGGGCGATGGATTTGGCGGTGTCCATATCCGGACAGGCCACGCGGACCGAGACTGCATCATCCATCGGTAAGTCTCCCCCAGAGGTCATAATCGCTGGCTTCTTCGATTTGCACGGTCAGGACCTCGCCCGGTTTCAAGCCCTCAAACCCCTCGTCGATGAACAGGTTTCCGTCGATCTCGGGCGCATCGGCCATGGTGCGGCAGGTGGCGGCCTCGTCGTCGACTGTGTCCACGATGACTTGAACGATGTGCCCCACCTTGGCCGAGAGCCTGGCCGCGGAAATGGCCTGAGCCTTCTCCATGAAGCGGTTCCAGCGATCCTGTTTGACCTCGTCCGCGACGTGATCGGGCAGCGCGTTGGACCGGGCGCCGCGAACGTTTTCATATTGAAAACAACCCACTCGGTCGAGCTGTGCCTCGTCGAGCCAGTCGAGCAGGGTCTGGAACTCTGCCTCTGTCTCGCCGGGATAGCCCACGATGAAGGTGGAGCGCAGGGTCAGGTCCGGGCAGATCGCGCGCCAGGCGGCGATCTCGTCCAGGGTCTTTGCGCTGGCGGCGGGACGCGCCATGCGTTTGAGCGTATCGGGATGGGCGTGCTGAAAGGGGATGTCGAGATAGGGCAGCAGGCCGTTCGCGGGGTCGGCCATGAGCGGGACCAACTCGCGCACATGGGGGTAGGGATAGACGTAATGCAGCCGCACCCAGGCCCCGAGGCCGCCCAGATCGCGCGCCAGATCAGTGATGTGGGCGCGGTGGCCGCGATCCTCGGCATGTCGAATGTCGACCCCGTAGGCGGAGGTGTCCTGGCTGATCACGAGGAGCTCGCGAACGCCGGCCTCCACCAGCTTTTCAGCCTCGCGCAGCACCGCATGGGCCGGGCGCGACGCGAGTTTTCCACGCATGTCCGGGATAATGCAGAAGCGGCATTTGTGGTTGCAGCCTTCGGAAATTTTCAAGTAACTGTAATGCCTTGGCGTGAGGCTCACGGCACTTGCCGGCAGCAGATCGATGAAGGGATCGGGCGCCGGCGGCACCGCGCTATGGACCGCATCGAGCACCTGTTCGTACTGGTGCGGGCCTGTGACGGCCAGCACGGTCGGGTGCGCGCCGGTGATCAGATCGGCCTCCGCACCCAAGCAGCCGGTGACGATGACGCGGCCGTTCTCAGCCAGGGCCTCGCCGATGGCCTCCAGGCTTTCAACCCGGGCGCTGTCGAGAAAGCCGCAGGTGTTGACGATCACCGCATCGGCGCCGCCATAGTCGGGCGAGATCGCGTAGCCTTCGGCCCGCAGTCGGGTGAGGATGCGTTCACTGTCCACCAGCGCCTTGGGGCAGCCGAGCGACACCATCCCGATGGCAGGCTGGCCGGCACGGCGGTCTTCCGGAGGACGCATTTTGGGTGCGAGGTCCGGGCGAAGGTCTGGCGGATTGAGAACCATAGGGTGCATGTAGCGCCGCGCGACGGACAGCGCAAATCGCCTCGAAATCGCCTGTCTGCAACGCGTCGGTATCACGTCGGTATTGCATCGGTAGAACGTCGGTGGACGGCGCGCTGCTCGGTCATGGCTGGCACGGGGGCGCAGGCGTCGGATGGCGCCGGGGACAGCCACTGGTAGCACCTGCCGCCAAGGACGCCGGTGCAGCAACGTGACGGACGTGATCCGAGCCTGTCCGGTGCCGCGGCCATGTGAGTACGGAGGGACGGTGCGAAAGGCTCCGTGTGTGGCGCGGCCATTGCGCGAGAGCAAGCGCCTGTCAGCCGCTCGTTATCCCGGCGATCATGGCGCCGAGGGCCACGACGTGGATCAGCATGATCGCCCGGTCTTTCCACAACACCCCGACCACGAACCAGCCGATCAGACCGCCGAGGAAAAGATAGATGTTCAGGGGCGTGATGCCGAAGCCTGTCGCGGTGTAGCCCATGATCTGAATGATCGAGGCCATCCATTTGATGACAAACGTGACGCGATCCGAATGTGGGGCCAGGATGGCGCGCGATTGTGTGTTGTTTTCTATCGGCATGTGCCTCTCCTTCATCCGGCCAAAGACATTTAGCTTGAGAAATCCGGGAGTGCGCGAGAGAATTCGGACGTCATGACAGTAGAAAATCTATCTTCAAATGGCTGATCTGCCGCCTCTGAACGGGCTGCGCGCCTTCGAGGCCGCCGGTCGCCGTCTGACCTTTCGCGCCGCCGCGGAGGACCTGGGCGTCACCCAGGGCGCCGTCGCCCAGCAGGTCCGCCAGCTCGAAGCGCATCTGGGGGTCCAGCTCTTTGAACGCCTTCCCAAGGGGCTGAGCTTCACATCGCCGGGGCGCACGTACCACTCCCATGTCGCCGCGGCATTCGACGAATTGCGCGCCGCGACCGGGGATCTGAAACCGGAGCCGGGAAAGGTGCTGGTCAGCGTCACGCCGACCTTTGCGGCGCGGTGGCTGATCCCGAACCTGCCGAGCTTTTCAGCGGCGCATCCCGAGATCGAACTGCGCATTCTCGCGACCGAGAATGTGTCGAGCTTCTATAGCGACGGGATCGATCTGGCGGTCCGGCAGGGACAGCCCCCGTTTGGCGCGACGCTGGACGCCATCCGGTTGTTTCGCCAGGAGACCATCGCCGTCGCCGCGCCGGGTCTGGTCGCGGGGCACACTCTTCCACTTGGTCCAGATGCGCTGTCTAAACTGCCCAAGCTCCACGACGCCCATGATCTGTGGCCGGAGTTCCTCAGGTTTCTGGGGGTCGAGGACCGAACCCCTCACGGGGTGCGCATGAGCCAGACCGCATTGGCGGTGGATGCCGCGCTTTCCGGGCAAGGGGTTGCCCTCGTCAGCCGTTTTCTGGTTGCGCGGGACCTCGCCGCGAAGCGCCTCGTGCAGGTCGCACCGCAGTCTCTTGCTGGCAAACAGGATTTCTATCTGCTGGCCGCGCGCACCCCGAAACGCAGCGGGGCAATCGCTGCGGTCATGGACTGGTTCGCGGCGCAGGCGGGGTCGGCGTCCTGACCATCGCGATTGCCGGACGGGGGGGGTGGGCCGGCGCGCCTCAGGAGATTTCTGTTAGCGCGTGGGGCCTCAAGGCGAATCGGCGTCTGCCGTCGTGAGGCTAGTGGCCGGAATGGTCGATCGCTTGTCCGCCTGCGCCGCGCGCTTCGACATTGAAGACCACATCGACCTCGCCTGCGGTCTCGAAGATCAGGGTAGCCGGGATCTCCTCGCCGACCTCGAACGGATCGCCGTTCAGCCCCATGAACATGACGTGCAGCGCGCCGGGCTCCAGCGCGACAGTTTCGCCGGCGGGGATCTCGATGGCGTCGATCGAGTACATACGCATCACGCCATCGTTTTCCTCGGTGCCATGGAGCGAGACGCTGGGAAAGTCGGCGGTGATCCCGATCAGGCGGTCTGCGTCGCTGCCGGTGTTGGTGACGCTCAGATAGCCCGCGCCGGACATGGCGCTTTTGGCCGTGGCGAAGGCCATGGGATGGTCGATGACCAGAGTGCCGATGCGGAAATCGTGGGCCAGCACCGGTAGCGTGACGAGCAGCAGCGCGGCGGTGAGCGGGAGAGGGATGCGGATCATGACGGGGGTCCTTGTGTGAAAGAGGATCGGAGGGCGGGCCGGCGTGCCCTAGGGCGGATCGCGGTGGTGGAGGATGAGTGTGCCTGCGAAGCCGTCGAGCCGGGCGAGGGTCGTGGCCGGCAGGGCGGCTTCCGCCGCTTCGATGCGTTCCAGCAGGTCGTTTGCCGTGCGCGGAGAGATCCCCTGGGCCCGGAGACCGGCAGCGGTGATCAGGCTGGGCCCGGAGAGCAGGAGGATCCGCCAGCTGTCACCGGTGCGGCGCAGGAAGGCCCGTCCGGCCTCGTCGCCGGCGACCCAGCCCGCCACGGCGGCGGACCCCGACACGGCGATGGCGGCGATCCCGGTGTCGGGCCCCAGCGTGGCGCGCAATTGCACCGAGATCGCGGCCTCGTCCGCGGCGAGGGTTGAGGCCGCGGCGACGTCACTTTCCGGCGCAGGCTCGGGCGGGAGCGCGGCGGCGGTGCCTTCGACCCAGAACTCGACCGTGACCGGGCCGGCCTGTTCGAACACCAGCGTGACCGGGACCCTGTCGCCGATGCGCAGCGGCTCTTCGAGGTCTGCGAGCCGAATCTGGAGGCTGTCAGGCTCCAAGAAGACCGACCGGCCCGGCGGCAGGTCAATGGCGGTGGCGCGCCGGGCTCCGGCGCCGCCGTCCGCGGCGGCATCGAAGAAGGACAGATCGGCGACCCCGGAGCGCGCGGCCAGGAGCCTCTCGGGGGTGCCCGACCCGTTAAAGAGCTCCATGAAGCCCCCCGCAACGGTCGTGCCGGGGGCGGTCGGGCGCGTGTGCGGATGCACGATGGCCAGATCGCCGACGAGATATTCATGGGCGAGGGCGGGCGCTGCGCCGAGCAGTGCCAGGCAGAGCGTCAGGGCGCGCAGCATCAGTTCATCGCCTCGGGCATGGCCCGGCTGGCCCGGGCCGGGTGATCCGCGGGCCAGGGGTCGGCATAGGCCGGGTTGGTCAGGAAGCTTTCGTCTGTGAGGCTTTCCAGAAAGGCGATCAGATCGGCGATCTCGGCTTCCGTCGGGTCGAACCCGATCAGCAGCGCGCTCTTGTTGGGGTGATCGGCGCCGACGCCGGCATAGGGGCCGTCCTCGATGGTGCGCCCCCCGGCGGCGTAATGCGCGATCACCTCGCGCAGTGTCGCGATGGAGCCGTCATGCATGTAGGGCGCGGTGACGGCCACATTGCGCAGCGACGGCGTGCGGAAGCGGCCGACATCCCGGACGCGCCCGGTGAATTCCGCCAGGCCCTGGGCGGTGGGCGGATAGGACCCGGTGCCCCCGAGATTGTAGAGCCCGGTATTGTGAAACGCGGTCTCGACGAAGGGAGAGCGCGCGGTCTGCAGATTGTCGGTGAACATGACGCCCAGATGGCAGTGATAGCATTCGAACCGGTGATCGAAAAAGAGCTGCTCGCCGCGGCGGGCCGCGTCCGAAAGCGCGGTCTCATCGCCGCCATACTTGAACCGGTCATAGGGACTGTCGACGGAGATCAGCGTCCGCTGGAAGGCGCCGAGCGCGCGGGTGAGCGTGAAGAGATCGACGGTGCCGCCGCGTTCCGGAAAGGCGTTCGCGAAGGCTTCGGCATAGTAGGGATCCTCCTCCAGCAGCGCGAAAAGCTCGGCCTCCCGTCCGGCCATGCCCATCTCGACCGGCTCGGTGCCGAAGAGCGGAAAGAGCGACTGAAACTCCAGCGTGCCGGCATGGGGGTTGGCCCAGGTCAGTGCCGGATTGTAGCCGACATTGGCCAGCCCGGGGGCGTTGCGCGTGCCCTCGATGTCAAAGACGCCGACGGCAAGGGCACGCCCGTCGGTAAAGGCGCGCTCCTGCACATGGCAGGAAACGCACGCAACCGTGCCGTCCGCCGATAACCGCGCGTCGTAGAAGAGGTGGCGGCCAAGCTCGACCCTGGCCACGCTCATTTCGGTGTCGTCCGGCACCGGCGGGGCGGCGAGCCACGCGGGCATCTGCCAGCGAAAGCCGAGTTCGTCGAGATCCACTGCGGCGGCGGGGGCCGCCGCCGCAGTCAGACCCGCGAGTGTTCCGGCAAGGACATGTCGCAGTTGCATGGTTTCTTACCGAACCGACAGGAGCTGTTGCGTGCCGGCCTCGAAGTCGTTGAAGGCGAGGCCGAGGCGCGGCAACACGCTGTTGCAGTCCGGGTCGTTGGGAAAGGACATGCAGCCGGGGCTGGTGTCGGGCGTGTTCACGGTGAGATCGGCGGCAGCGATCACCGGCGCGGGGTCGATAATCACGACCTGGCTGGCCGGATCGAACTTGTCGAAGGTCACCTGCATGACGTTGGGATTGGCGCAGGGTGCCGCCGGCGCGTCGGTGCGCGAGGCCGCTTCGCACAGGGTGGAGCCCAGATGCAGGAACCAGCCGGACGCCGCGTCGCCGGCCCCGTCGCCCTCGGAATGGGCCGCGGCGGCAAGGTTCATGCCGTCACCCGTCACGGGGCTGGTCTCGAACTTGATGAACTTGTAGCCGCCGCGCCAGTTCCAGAACATCGCCGTAAGGTTCAACGGCGAAGGCACCACGGTGGGATCGCCGTGGTTCCAGTCGAACGGCACGCCGATCGTGAAGCTCAACCCGGTATAGTCGCCCGCTGGCACCGTACCGCGCAGCGTCATGTTCGTCGCCGCAGTGCCGTTGGTGCAGGAGCCGGTCGCATTCTCGAAATCGAGCAGACCGATGTTTTCCACCTGCCACGCGCCGTCCTGATCCAGCGCGATGGGCACAGACGTGCCGTCCGCTTTGGTCAGTGCGGGCTCGGAGACGAACATACGGTAGTCGAGCACCTGGACCGGTGCCCCGGTGGCGCCCAGCCCGCCATAGGTTTGCGCGCAGGAGAACGGCTGGCCGCCCAGGTCTGCGGCGAACCGGATTTCGACCGGCTGGTCGGCCCATGCGGGATGTGCCGCCAAAAGGGCGGCGGTCATTGCGAAACGCTTCATAGAGTCCTCCAAAGGAAGCACTGCCGCAGGTCAGATGCGGCACAGTTGGCTTTTCAGTCTTGGGTCAGGATCTATGCGTGGGGCGGTGCGCGTGCCGGGGGCCGCGGGGGGCCGTCCGCCGGAACATGGGAGGGCGCGACGCGGGCAAAGCGCACGGGCTCTGCCGGGACGTAGGGCCGGACAGTGGCCCGAAGGTCGGGCAGGATCAGCGGGTTGAGTTCGCGGCAGAACGGACAGTCGCCATGGTCATGGGCCGCGCCGCCGGTCTTGCAGACATCGTCGACCGCCCCGCCAGCGGCCAGAAAGGCGATCAGGTCTGGATCTGTGACTTCCGCGCGCACCGAATGGCCGGCAAACTGCACCCCCGCGACCACCAACGTGAGTGCGAAAAGCAGCGCCATCCAACCATGTCTGAACGCACGGACCATGGCGTTTTGGCTAGCTCAGCGCGACGGGGGTTTCCATGCGGCGATTGATCAATAGAGAATTCCAATGGCTTGCGCGCCGGTTTGTGGGGGTGGCGATGGCAGCAAGAGGCAAGGACAGAGAGCAGGGTAAGGTCCCCGGCCCGAAACTCCGCCATGGGGCGCGCCCGCGGCGCCGTCCACGGCCGCCTGCGGACCGGCTGTGGCCGCAATGGGCCGCGCCAACCGGATCGCCTGCCCGGTGCGCCTTGGGGCGGCGGCCCGGGTCCGCCGGGCAGTCGGCATTCAGATGTGCACCGACTGGAGCTTCAGGCCGCCCGCGGGTGGGGACATGGCGAGACTCTTCGAAACCTCCTCCTGGGGCGGGTGGTGCGAAACCACGCGATCGATCTCGGATCCCAGGTTCGAGATCGTTTCCAGGGCCTTTGGGACATTGTGGGTCCGAACCGGGGGTTTTTTGCACCACAACCAAGGACAGTCGTCCCACCAGCCTCGGGGGAGCAGACGCTGGTCTTCACCTTCCGGCTGCGGGTCACGTCCTGGCCGCGGCTCGCCTGCTGCGCATCGCCTTTACGATCGGCCATGTGATCATCAGGAGGGTCGCAATCGCGAGCGTCGCGGAAATCGGCCGCGTCAACAGCTCCGTCGCATCGCCGCGGCTGATCAACAGCGCGCGGCGCACGCTTTGCTCGGCCATGGGCCCGAGGATCATGCCCAGGATAATCGGCGCCAGCGGGACATTCACCTTTTCGAGGAAGTAGCCGGCGACGCCCGCGGCAAGCATCACCCAGAGGTCAACCGGCCTGCCGTTGATGACGTAGACTCCCACACACATCAGGATCAGGATCGAGGGGACCAACAGCACACCGGGCAGCCGTTGGAATTGTGCGAACACGCGGGTGGCCACGGCGCCGCCCAGCAAGAAGATCAGCAAGGACGTGATCAGCATTTCCATCATGAACCCACCCACGAGGCCGGGGTTCTGGTGGAACAGCTGCGGACCCGGTTGCAGCCCGTGGATGGTCAGGGCGCTGAGCACGAGGGCTGCCACCACATTGCCGGGAATTCCCAGTGACAAGGCCGGAATCATCGAGGCCGCGTTATCCGCGTTGTTGCCGCATTCGGCTGCGGCGACGCCTTGCGGGTTGCCCTTGCCGAAACTGTCCGGCTCTTTCGACGCGTTCTTGGCGGCGTTGTAGCTGAGAAAGGCCGCGATGTTGCCCCCTGCGCCGGGCAGGATGCCGACACTGATGCCAATGCCGGAGGAGCGGAGCCATGTCGGAAAAAGCCCCCTGATTTCACCCCTCTTGAACGGCACGTCGGTCAGCTTGAGCTGCGCGGCGGACAGCCCCTTGAGGTCGCATTTCTCGGCCAGTTGCAGGACAGGTGGCAGCGCGTAGAGGCCCACGAGAACGACGATCAGGTCGAGCCCGCCCAAGAGCCATGTCTGTTCGAACGTGTAGCGTGCCTGACCCGACAGACTGTCGATGCCCATCGTGCCGATCAGCAGGCCCAGAACTGCGGCCATGATGCCCTTGATCGGATCGGAGCCGACCATGACGCCGACGGACGCCATGCCGAAGATCGCGATCCAGAAATACTCGGCCGGTCCAAAGAAGAGGGTTACGCGGGCCAGAAGCGGACCAACGGTCATCAGGGCGATGGCACTGGCTATTCCGCCGACGGCAGAAGACCAGCAGGCGATCTTCAGGGCCTTGGCCGCTTCGCCCTTGTCGGCCATCGGGAAGCCATCGAAGGTGGTGGCGATAGAGGCCGGAGTGCCGGGGATGCGCAGCAGGATCGCCGGGATCGCACCGCCATACATCGACCCATTGTAGATGCCGGCAACCATGGCAAGGGCCACAAGCGGTTCCATCGAATAGGTCAACGGCAGCAGGAGCGCGATTGCCATCACCGGGTTCAGGCCGGGAAGCGCGCCGATGAAGACTCCCAGAAGAGTCGCCCCGATCATGGCGGCAAGGGGACCGAACGTCAGGACATTGGCGAGCGCGCTGACATAGAAATCCATGTCAGCCGCCTGTTCCGAAGAGCGACACCAGCGCCTCGCGCGGGAGGGGCTTTTCCAGCAGGACCGAAAAAACGAGATACACGAGGCCCATGAACACCACCGCCACGATCAGGGCATAGAGCCCTTGCCGGAAACCCAATGCGATGGGCAGGAACAGCATCAGCAGGAAAGAGGCCGTGTAGAACCCCAGCGGCACCACCAGTGCCACATAGAGCGCGCCGGCTGCAATTGCGGTGACCATCTTGACCGGCGCCCCGATCAAGACGCGTTCCTTGTCAGCGCCGGACCGAATGGCCCGTGCGGCCACGACTGCGCCGAGAAGCGTCAGGATAACGCCCAGCACCATCGGATAGAGTCCTCCGGCGCCGCTGTAGGACGTTGCCATCCATGCAGCGGCGATGCCCAGAGCCGTGAACACGGCTCCAAGGACGATATCCTGACGGCGTTCCATGTCTTACAGGCCGAGGCCTTTGGACACCTGAGCCAGCGCGTCGAACTCGGCCTGCAGACGGGTGCCAAGGTCATCGCCCTTGACCACGTTGGGCACCTCGCCCTTGGTCGCAAGGAACTCGACATAGCCCGGATCGTTCACGGAGGCTTCGATGGTGTCGGCCAGCAATTCAACGATGGCCGGGTCCATATCCTTTGGCCCAAGGATCGCCCGCCACAGCAGTGTCTCCTTGTCGCCCATACCAAGCGCTTCGAGGCCCGAGGCCTGCGGAAGCGCGGGCACATCCGCCGCCGACGTCACGAGCAGGCATTTGGCTTCGCCGGTTTCCACGTAGGGCAGAACGGTCGAGATCGAGCCACCATAGATGTCAACGTGACCGCCGAGGAAGTTCTGCAAAGTCTCGCCTGCGCCTCCGAAGGGGATGGCGATCGCCTCGATCCCCTTGGTCTGGAATATCCGCTCGGCAGCAAGCTGCATGGTGCCGCCGATGCCGTCGTTGCCATAGGTGTATTTGGCAGGGTTCGCCGCCAGCTCTTCGAGAAAGCCCGCGCCATCATCGGCCGGGAAATCGGCCTTGACGCAAAGCGTGTAGGCCGTCTCGGACGTGGAGGCGATGGGTGTGAAGCTGTCCAGCGAATAGGCGACGTTCTGTACCTGTGGCACCGTCGTCAGCGGGCTGTTCCATGTCGCAAAAAGGGAGTAGCCATCCGGCTTGGCCTGCATGAACTGCGATGCGCCGACCGAGCCGCCACCGCCGCCCACGTTCAGAACGGCAATGGAGGTGCCGAGCGCCTCCTCCAGCAGGATCGCCAGCTTGCGCGCGCTGGTGTCGGTGCCGCCGCCCGCGCCTGCGGGGATCGTCAGTTCGATGGCACGCTCAGGGTATTCCGCAAGGGCGGGTGTGGCCAGCGCAGCAGCGGCCGCGAGGCCCACAAGGGTCGTCTTTATGGTCATGGTTCTTCTCCCATAGAGGTTCGGCATGTCAGGTGATTTCGCTGCGGTAGCGGAACTGCGCGGCGCTGCCTTGTGCGATCCGCCACTCGACCGGGGTATCCTCGATATCGAAGGCGGTGCGCCGGATGACGGCGAGCGGATCGCTTTTCTTGAGCCGAAGCTGCTGCGCCGTGTTCACGTCGGCACGCCCAAACGCCAGATCATCGGTGGCGCGCTTCACCAGCACGCCGAACTTTTCGAAGTAGAGCGGATAGAGAAGCGGGCCGAAGCTCGCCTCCGGCAGCTTCTCGAAGCCTGCGAATTTCTTGGCCGGAATGTAGATCTCTTCAAACAGCACCGGCAGATCGGACAGGCTGCGCAGGCGCACGATCTTGATGACGTCCCGGGTGCCAAGCGCCTCGGAAGCTTCGTCCGGCGCAGTCGTGACACTGCGCAGGATCAGCTGGCTGGACGGGATCGACAGCGCAGAACCATCGGCCTCGCGCAGTTGGAAGAACCGGAACAGCGAAGCGTCAAAAGAGGGTGCGCGGACGTAGGTGCCGGACCCTTGCCGCCGCTCCAGCAGGCCTTCGCCCACCAGTCCATCGACGCCCTTTCGCACAGTGCCGACCGACAGGCCGTATTCCCGCGCCAACCGGGCTTCGGACGGGATCGGTTCCTCTGCTGTCCACTCGCCCCGGGCGATGCGTGCAGCAAGCGTGTCGCGCAACCGGGCATAGGCCGGAAGCCGGTTGTCCGCGGCTGTGAAACCTGTGGTCATGAATTTCCTCCCCTTTCGAGGCTAAACGAGATTGATTCAATTAGTCAACTAGTCATATATATGAATTGAGGGGGCTACAGAATGCTTCAGTTCGATTGCCACGCGCATGTCTTTGAGAAGACTGTTGCAATTTCGGGCGCCCGCTATTCGCCCAAAGCGCCCGCGCCCTTGGCGGACTGGTTGGCGCATCATCAGCGGCACGGGATCAACGGCGGTGTGATCGTGCAGGTCAGCTTTCTCGGGACGGATAACTCCGAACTCTGCGCGGCATTGGCGAAACTGGACCGCAGACGTTTCGTGGGTGTCGCGGTCGTTCCGCTGGACGTGCGCGAAGACGCGCTGGATCGCCTGGTGCGCTCCGGGATTCGCGGGGTGCGCTGGAACCTTGTTCGCGGGGCCCAAATTCCCGACGTGACCGCCAAGCAGACGCAAACCTTCTTCAGGCGTTTGCGCGACAGGAACCTTCATCTCGAGATACATCTCGAGGGACCTCGTCTCGCGCCGGCGCTGGCGCCCCTTTGCGATCAGGGGATCAGGTTGGTCGTCGACCATTTCGGCCTGCCATCGGAGCCCGAGCCCGCCAATGACCCGATGATCCGGGCCGTCGGCAGGCTCGGCGACCTGTCAAACCTCTACGTCAAGTTCTCCGCCCCCTACCGGACGTCTTTCGACGTGCGTCCCCATGCGAGAACGCTGCTGTCAATCCTGCCGGCGCACCACGTCGTCTGGGGCAGTGACTGGCCCCATACGCAGCATGAAGACCGGATGGACTATGACAAAGCCTGTCAGGTTGCGCGCAACTGGGGGGAGCTCTCAGACGACCATTCGGCGCCGGCCTTGTACGGGATCCAGGCGCGCGAACCCCACGAGGCTCCGCGCTTGCAAGAGCCCCGCATTCGACCGTGAAGCCCTGAAGCGGACAGTGAGGGGACCCACGCGCAAGGCGAAACGATGGGCGCTGAAGTAGCCCGCGCCCCCCGCCCCGCGCGTTTCGCCGAGCGGAGATCATAATCGCCGTTTGATCTTTGTAATTGGCGTTCGGGCCATCCTGGGTCCGCGCAAGATCGTTTCGTTTTCGACCGCATTCGAACCAGTGGCAGGTGACCGCTCAAGAAGCCATTTCGGCGCCCATGCGCCCCCGGTTTTGGACCTCCGTCACGCGTTGCAATCGATGACGGGGACACCTCTCTAGATCCGCCCGCGATTGACAGGTGGTCTGCGACGGCACTTGTGTCAGAAAGGTCGAGACCGCGCCGGCGGCTTGCCGATCAAGCCAAAACCGATCGCTCTTCATACCCCATGGGTTTCGATGCTCGCACCCGATGATTTCCGGGCAGGACCCTACTGCGGTCCGGCGTCTACCATTTCGCGTATGCGCTGACTGCGCCAGGTGGGGCTCATCGCTAGCAGGCCGAGCACAGCGGCGGCCCCGGCGATGTAGAACGGAAGCTTGATGTCTATGCTCATCAGCCAGCCGCCGATCAGCGACATGACCCCGCCGGCCAGGCAGAACACTGCCGTCGTCACACCCATGACCCACCCCTGATACTCGGCGTCGACGCTGCCGGAAAAGAGCCCCAACAATGTGGGGTAGGAGATGCCGAAGAGCAGGTAGAAGAAAAAGGGCGCCACGAAGGAGGCCGGGCCGCTCTTTGTCGTGATGAACCAGGCGATCGCGACGATCATCACGATCAGGGATGCGCGGATCAGGGTGCGCTTGTGGAACCGCTCCTGCGCAGGTTTCACGAGGAAGGTACTGGAACTCGCGAGGGCCACGCCGATCACCACCATGGCGATGCTGCCGCCCACCACGCCATAGCCAAAGGCGCTGGTCAGGTAATTGTCGATGAAGACATAGAACGTGACGTTGGCGATCATGAAGAGCGCATAGACCGGCATCAGCTCCATCACGAGCGGATGGTGGCGGATCTTGAACAGACTGTCGAAGACATCGAGCGGGCGGAAGACGAATTTCTCGCGTTCGGTCCGAACGTCGTGGAAAAAGGCGATGACCAAAACGATGGCGATGGCCACCAGCACGAATGCGCCCCAAAACGGTGTCTTCAGGTTCCCGAAGTTGCCCAGCAGGGCCTGGTCCGACAAGAGCGCGCCGATGAGCGGGCCACCGACAAGGCCGAAGCTGACCCCGGTCACGATGTAGCCCATGTTGCGGTCGCGTTCTGCGTCGTCGCGGCTGCCATCGATCATAGCGGCCTGGGCGATAGGCTGGTTCCCGGCGGTGAAACCCGTGATCGAACGGCCCAGGATCAGCATCCAGAGGCTACCCATGTAGAGCGACAGAATGGTGATCAGATAGCCCAGAAGCGCACCGGCCAGACAGATCAGCATGGCGTTCTTGCGCCCGATCGCGTCGGAGACCTTGGCGACGTAGACCACACCGAAGAACCAGGACAGAAAGAACATCCCGATCACGAGGCCATAGTTGAGATGGCGCGTTCCGGTAGATGTGCCTTCGGGCAGGAAGCCCGAACTGGGTTCCATGATCAACGTGTTGATGATCGGAAAGACCAGACCCTGGCCGATCAGATCGACAAAGACCACGAACATCAGGGTGATTTTGGCTATTGTCGACATCGCTGTCCCCGTTGTTTTTCTTGACCATAGCCGAGCGGTGGGCCCGCGGAGAAGAATTCTGTGAAGGTCGGGTTCGGACCGGGTGTCGTCATTCCCGCGGGGCGCTCGTGCTGAACATGAGCCGTACCACCCGTCACGGAGGCGCGGACGACAGGTGGCGCGCGCAGGCGCGCTGAGTCCGCGCGGGCGTCTTTCCGGCCCTCTCCGACCGGTTGCGCCCAAGCTGGAGTTTGGTTCACCGCAGCTGTCTGGTACCCAGGGCCCTGGTTCGGGGCGCACCCGTTGAGTCGCATGACTCAGTCAGGCTTTGCTGCGGCGAATCGCAGGCGCACATAGTCCGCCCACCAGCCTCCCGTGTGGTCGCGCAGGGGGCTGAGCAGCGCTTCGGTACGGCTGAGAACGTCCGGACGCGCGGCAGCGGGCAAGTGCGCCAGGTAGGGATCGGCGAATGTTGCAAGCCAGCCCGCGATCCCGGTGGGAAGGGGCGTCGGGCGCGGGATCAGTGCGATGGAGGTGACGGTGAACCCGGCGGCCTCCAGTCGGTCCTGCTGCGCTTCGGGGCGGGGGAAGTCCCAGGGTCCGCGTTCCGGCGTGGCGTGACCGAGGCCGGTGAGCGCGCCGTGGAGCGCGGTGACCACAGCGGCGACATTGCCGAACCCGCCCTGCTCTGCCACCAGGCGCCCGCCGGGGCGCAGGGCCGTGTGGGCGTTGGCGATTACCTGTTCAGGGTCACGCATCCAGTGCAGGGCCGCGTTGGAAAACACCGCGTCATAGGCCCCGTCGCCAAAGGGCGCATGGGCGTCCTGTTCCAGCACGCGCAGACCACGGGCCCGCGCTGCCGCCGCCATGGAGGGGTCGGGCTCCAGTCCCGTCACCGCAGCGCCGGTTTCGATGATCCGAAGCGCCAGAGTGCCGTCGCCGCAGCCCAGATCGAGCACGTCCTCCCCGGCCTGCGGGTTCAGAAGAACCAGAGCGTCTTGCCCCAGAGACGACACAAAGCCCGCATGCCGGACATAGCCGTCAGCGGACCAAGCCTGTCCGGCGGCTGGCGCCTGCGCTCCGGGCATTGCGTCAGCGGCGCCGGTCCCGGCGCGAGGACATCGGCTGGAAGGCCACGTTCACATGGGCCTCGCAATAGGGTTTGCCTGACTGCACCGGCAGGCCGCAGAACCAGAAATCGTCGGTCGCGGGATCTCCGATGGGCCATTTGCAGGTCCGCTCGGTAAGCTCCATCAGGGTGAGCCGCTTGGCCTGCTTTTCGATCTCGCGCTGGGTGGCGAGCGCCTCCGGGCTGATCTCGTTGGGCGAAGGCTGGGGTGGCAGCGGCTGACCGGCCGGCACGATGGGCTTGCGCATCGGTACGACGGGGCGCGGCACGGGCACGGCGGCGGGCTGCTTGGCCGCGGCGTCCTTGGCCGGGGGTGCGGTGGTGTTCGCGGGCTCGCCCGAGACCGCGGCCTGGGGCGGCGCCGCGGCATCGGCGGGCTCGCTCGGGCTGTCGGGCTTGGCACCGGTCTGGGTGCGGTTGGACAGGCCCAGCCTGTGCACCTTGCCAATCACGGCGTTGCGGGTCACACCGCCAAGTTCCTTGGCGATCTGGCTGGCGCTCTGGCCTTCGCCCCACATTCGCTTGAGGATTTCCACGCGCTCTTCGGTCCAGGACATCGGCACCCTTTCATTCCCGCCCCAAGGCCGCGCGCGGCTTTGGAGTGCTACACCAAGACCCTATTCTATGCAGGGCGCGCCCGGGCTACAAGGCACGCACCATCAGACCAGCAGTCAGACCAGGGGATCGCCATGGCGCAGATGACGGATATGGGGGAGCGTCGCTTCGGACGGGTCAACTGGCTCGGCACGGCGACGCTGGCCGAGCGTGAGGTCCGGCGCTTCATGGCCGTCTGGGCCCAGACCCTGATGGCGCCGCTGGTCACGGGCGCACTGTTTCTCGTGATCTTCACCATCGCCATCGGGCCTGGCCGCGGCGATGTGATGGGGGTGCGATTCATCGAGTTTCTGGCCCCCGGCATCCTGATGATGACGGTGATCCAGAACGCGTTCGGCAATACCTCGTCTTCGCTGGCGGGCGCCAAGATCATGGGCAACATCGTCGACACGCTGATGCCGCCGCTGTCACCCGGAGAGATGCTGGCCGGCTATCTGGCCGGGGGGATCGCACGGGGCCTGTTCGTCGGCACGGCGATCCTGGCACTGATGGTGCTGGCGCTCGGGATGGGCGTGGCGCATCCGGTCTGGTTGCTGGTCTTCGTCGTGCTCGGCAGCACGCTGCTGGGTGCACTGGGGATGATGGCGGGGATTCTGGCCAACAAGTTCGACCAGCTTGCCGCAATCACGAACTTCTTCATCACACCGCTGAGCTTTCTGTCGGGCACCTTCTATTCAATCGAGGCGGTGCCGCCGGTCATGCAGACGGTGCTGCACGTCAATCCGATGTTCTATCTGATCGACGGGGTGCGCTACGGCATTCTGGGGGTGTCGGACAGCTCGCCGTGGCTTGGGCTGGTGATTTGCATCGTGAGCACGGCCGCGGTCTGCGCGCTGGTCTGGCGCTGGCTGCGGATGGGCTACCGGCTCAAGTCGTAGCCAGGACCCGGCGCCGGGACTTCACCGGCAGCGGCACGCGCTGGCTCGCGCCGAGCGTGTCGCGCGGGACGGGATCGGTGGAGAATTCCACCACTGTCAGGACATCGCCGATGTCAGAGGTTTCCGGTTGCCGGAAGGGCAGGAACAACTCCCGGGTCGAGCGGATGCCCGGCACCGGACCGTCATAGTCAAAGGCTGCAAAGTGCGGCATGCCGCGGGTTTTGACTGCGGCATAGGCCTGCCACAGAAGGCTATCGCCAAGCTCCCCATGAAGCTCTGCAAAGCTGCGCCCCGGCCTTGTATCCTTGACATAAGGCAACAGCGCGTTGCCGACCGCCCAGAAGGCGAAGTCTTCCGGCGGGCCGCTGACGTCGGCGGCGATGGCGCATTCGGTCAGTGCCGACGAAAAGAACGGGTCGAGCTCAAGCAGCGTGGGGGCCGAGCCCCCCGCGCGCAAACCGTTCCAATAGCCAAAGCAACGACCCATGGCATCGGAAATCAGAGAAAGTGATAGTCCAGCTTGCATGGGCCTCTCCAGCGCTGCACCGTGGAACTATTTCACACAAGGATACTATGGCACGAATTTTCGATTGTTGCGCACGATTAAAACACAGTCGAACAAGGACAGGCGGAGTTTCGCCGATTCAGCTGTCAGGCCGCCGAATCCCTGCAAGCTTACTTAACGTCACTTTCCGGGCACCGCAAAAAAAATGGCCCGCGATGTCGCGGGCCATATCGAAATCTTGAGCGAAGATATCCGCGTCAGTCTGCGGGTTCTTCGGACTTTTGGGCATCAAGACCCGTTTCCTGATCGACGATTTTCATCGACAGGCGCACTTTGCCGCGGTCGTCGAAGCCCAGCAGCTTGACCCAGACCTCCTGGCCCTCCGTGAGCACGTCGGAGGGATGGTTCAGGCGCCGGTTCTCGATCTGGCTGACATGGACCAGCCCGTCGCGTTTGCCGAAGAAGTTCACGAAGGCGCCGAAGTCGACGATCTTGACGACCTTGCCCTTGTAGATCTTGCCTTCTTCGGGCTCGGCCACGATCGAATAGATCATGTCATAGGCCTTTTGGATGGCTTCGGCATTGGCCGAGGCGATCTTGATCACGCCATCGTCGTTGATGTCGACCTTGGCGCCCGAGACCTCGACGATCTCGCGGATCACCTTGCCGCCCGAACCGATCACTTCGCGGATCTTGTCGGTGGGCACGGTCATGGTCTCGATGCGCGGGGCGTGGGCGGAGAATTCCGACCGGCCTGCGCTGAGCGCCTTGGACATCTCGCCGAGGATGTGCATCCGGCCGTCCTTGGCCTGAGCCAGGGCCTGCTCCATGATTTCCGGCGTGATGCCGGCGACCTTGATGTCCATCTGCAGCGAGGTGATGCCATTTTCTGTGCCTGCGACCTTGAAGTCCATGTCGCCGAGATGGTCCTCGTCGCCCAGGATGTCGGTCAGGACGGCGAACTGGCCGTCCTCTTCCAGGATCAGGCCCATGGCCACACCCGCCACGGGGGCGGAGAGCGGGACACCGGCGTCCATCATGCTGAGCGAGCCGCCGCAGACCGAGGCCATGGAGGAGGAGCCGTTCGATTCGGTGATCTCCGAGACGACGCGGATCGTGTATGGGAACTCCGTCGCCGGCGGCAGGACGGCCTGAAGCGCGCGCCAGGCGAGCTTGCCATGGCCGATCTCGCGGCGTCCGGGGCCGGAGACGCGGCCGACTTCGCCCACCGAATAGGGGGGGAAGTTGTAATGCAGCAGGAAGTTACTGCGGTACGTGCCCTGGAGGGCATCGATCATCTGCTCGTCATCGCCTGTGCCCAGCGTCGTGACCACGAGCCCCTGGGTTTCGCCGCGGGTGAAAAGCGCCGAGCCATGGGTCCGGGGCAGGATGCCGACCTCGGACACGATCGGGCGGACCTGATCGCGGGCGCGGCCGTCAATGCGGGCGCCGCCCGAAATGATGCCGCCGCGCAGGATCGAGGATTCAAGCTTCTTCAGGGCCGAGCCGAGATTGGAGTCTTCACGCTGTTCGTCCGTGAGGGTGGCCAGGATGGCCTCGCGGGCCGCCGCGATGGCGGTCGTGCGCTCCTGCTTGTCGGTGATCGCGAAGGCATCGCGCATCTGTGCCTCTCCGGCAGCTTTGACAGCCGCGTAGAGATCCGAATAGTCGGGGGCCTGGAAGTCGAACGGCTCCTTGGCGGCGTCCTCGGCCAGATCGATGATCAGATCGACGACCGGCTTGAGCGCGTCATGGGCGAAGGTCACGGCGCCGAGCATTTCGGCCTCGGACAGCTCGTAGGCTTCCGATTCGACCATCATGACCGCGTCGCGGGTGCCGGCAACGACCAGATCGAGCCGCTGCTCGGGGTTGTTGCGCAGCCGGTCCATGTCGTCCACGGACGGATTCAGCACATATTCGCCGTCGACAAAGCCGACGCGCGCGCAGGCGATCGGACCCATGAAAGGCGCGCCGGAGATCGTCAGCGCGGCGGAGGCGGCGATCATCGCGACGATGTCGGGGTCGTTGACCAGATCGTGGCTGAGCACGGTGCACATCACGAGCACTTCATGCTTGAAGCCGGGCACGAAGAGCGGGCGGATCGGCCGGTCGATCAGGCGCGCGGTCAGCGTTTCCTTCTCGGTCGGACGCGCCTCGCGCTTGAAGAAGCCACCGGGGATCTTGCCCGCGGCATAGTATTTTTCCTGATAGTGGACGGTCAGGGGAAAGAAATCCTGTCCCGGCTTGGGGGACTTGGCGAATGTGACGTTGGCCATCACGGAGGTCTCGCCGAGGGTGGCGATCACCGATCCGTCGGCCTGACGGGCGACCTTGCCGGTTTCCAGCGTGAGGGTTTCGTCGCCCCACTGCATGGATTTGGTTACGATATCGAACATTTGCATTTCCTATCTGGGAGCGCTCCCGGGCGTATCCCGGGTCTCCCGTTTGCTTGGCGGCCCCATTGCCGCCGACCCCTGTCCTACGCACAGCGCCGGGGTCCGAGCGCCACGTCTCAGATTGCGCGCCTCTACAGCAGTTCGGGACCGTTGAAAACCACGTATCCTCCGGCCCGCGCGTCAACGCAGGTTGCTTGCGGCGCTGATCGGTGCGCGTCTAGAGGGCGTCCTTGAAGACCTCGCCGCCCTTCATGATGAGATCGGAGTTTTCGTGGGGATCGGCGACCAGGTCAATGTCCTCAAGCGGGTTGCCGTCGACCAGTATCAGATCGGCGTAGGCGCCTTCGGCGATGACCCCGAGCGGGCCCTCCTGGTAGGGATTGCGCGGACCGGACAGATAGAGCAGTTCCGCATTGGTCGATGTCGCCATCTTCATGACTTCGTATGGCGTGAACCAGCGCTGAAGCTTGGCAAGAAACGCCCCCTGCTTTTCGGCCGTGGCCGGGTCAAACAGCATGTCCGTGCCAAAGGCGATCTTGACGCCGATTTCCTTGGCCTTCGTGTAGATCGTGTCGGTGCCGTCAGTGACCTGAATCCATTTCTCCGTGCTGACGGGATCGTCGAATTTCAATGCGTCCTCGTCATTCAACAGCGGTTGGATGCTGAGCCAGACGTCGTTGTCTTTCATCAGTTGCAGTGTCTCTTCACTCATCAGAAAGCCATGTTCGATGGTCTTGATGCCCGCGCGCACGGCGGTCTGGACGGCCTTGTCAGTGAAGATATGGGCAGCGACATAGGTGTTCCATGTCTCGGCGACCTCGACGAATGCACGCATCTCGTCAAACGTGTATTCCTGCACGTCCAGCGGATCATAGACCGAGGACACGCCACCACCGCCCGCGATTTTCAGCTGTGATGCCCCCATGCGCAGCACCTCGCGGGACCGTTTGATCACCTCGGGCACGCCGTCGGCAATGAGCAGGATGAAGTTGCGGTTCCAGTATTCGAGGGCATCGCCGGGGTTTGTCGGCGTGGCCTGAGCAGCGCGATAGTCGAAGTGCCCGGAGGTCTGGCTCATGGGTGGTCCGGACGGAAAGATGCGCGGCCCGACCAGTTCGCCCGCGTCGATCATTCGCTTGGTGGCGAACGGATTGCCGCCCACGTCGCGCACGGTTGTGAAACCGCGCATCAGGGTTTTTTCCGAACCGATCGCACCGCGGATCGCAACTTCAAGAACGTCGCCAGTGGCAATCATGCTCTGCGCTGCATAGGCGTAAGAGGTGTGCCAGTGCACGTCGATCAGGCCGGGGATCATGGTCCGACCGGCGGCGTCAATGATCTGCGCTCCCTCCGGTAGCTCAATATCCGGAGCGATGGCCGAGATCATGCCGTCTTCGACCAGCACATCCGATCCCGTAATCAGGTCCGGCGAGGCCCCGTCAAAGATCGCGGCGTCCCGGATCACGATGGGCGCGATGTTCTGCGCCAGGACCGCGCCAGGCGCCGCGGTCGCTATGACCGCCGCACACAAGGCGAGAGTCGTGTTTCGGAACGAGTTCAACATCTGGACATCCTTGGTGCAGCGCTGCACCAAGGGTTAACGGCTGTGAACTTTACCGAACAGATCTTTGTAGAGGGCACATAAAAACGCGCCCAAACCGAATTGAGCGCGTCATCGTCACGGTATGCTGCTGGATCAGCGGCGCAGGCCGAGGCGCTTGATGAGATCCTGATAGCGGGCTTCGTCCTTGCCGCGCAGGTAATCGAGCAGTTTGCGGCGCTGGGCCACAAGCTTGAGCAGACCCCGGCGTGAGTGGTTGTCTTTCTTGTGGGTCTTGAAATGCTCGGTCAGGGTTGCGATCCGAGAGCTGAGGATGGCGACCTGGACCTCTGGCGAACCGGTGTCGCCCTCCTTGGTGCCGTAATCCTTCATGACGCGGGCTTTGTCTTCGACAGTGATCGACATCGGGGTCTCCTTGATCAAAGGGGTGATGGCGCGAGCCGGGATGTCGTCCAGCAAGGCCCGTGGAGGGGTTTCGGGGGTTTTGCCCCGAAGCGCCTGCGCATAGGTGAAATCGCGCGGAAAGAAAAGCGAAAAGGACGGGCGCGCGCCGGACACGTGCCGTGCCAACCGCGTGCGTTCCCGCAGAGGCCGCTGGCGGTGTTCGGTTGCGCGGCAAAGGCCAACAGTGGATGACGCGGTCCAGGTCCCCCGCGGAGTGTGCGATCCCTGGTCCCGGGGTCAGTCGGACTGGGTGATCGGTTCCACAGCCCTCCGGTAGAGATGCCAGCTCGCGTGGCCAAGCACGGGCATCACCACGATCAAACCCAGAAAGAGCGGGATCGAGCCCAGGACGAGCCCGGTCGCGACGATCAGGCCCCAGAGCCCGATGACCTTGGGATTGCGTTGTGAGACCCGCAACGACGTGACAACGGCTGTAGGCAGTCCGACATCGCGGTCGACCAGCATCGGGATCGACACCACGCTGACCGTCAGGACAAGCAGGGCGAAAAGTCCGCCCGCGGGAATACCCAGCAGGATCATCGCTCGGCCTCCGGGGGTCGTGAACACGTCGCTCAGAAACGCACCGATGCTCTCGGGCGGGCCCGCACCCATGGTGAATGTGTAGATCAGACGGGCACAGAGCAGCCAGATCGCAAAGATCAGCAGCAGATAGAGCCCCATCACCACCAGCGGGCCGATGGCGGGCGATCTGAGCAGCGCGAAAGCATCGCCCCAGCCGGTCTGGTGCCCGGCCTCGCGCAGACGGCTCATCTCATAGAGCCCGACGGCGGCGATCGGGCCAATCAGGGCAAAGCCCGAGGCCATGGGAAAGAGATAGGGGGCAAGGCTGGCGTTGAAGGCGAACAGCGACAGACACAGTCCAATCAGCGGGTAGAGCACGCACATAAAGATCACGTCGCTGCGCAGGGCCATGAAATCGTCGAGCCCCTTGCGCAGCGCGACGCGGATGTCCTCCGTGGTCATGTCGCGGATGATCGGCGGGGCCGCGGCCGCCTCTCCGCCGATGCGCCCCGTCGTGTCGGCCAGATAGGTTCCCGCAGAGCTCACCGCTCCGGCGGTCCAAGTCAGTGGATTTCCGATTGTCTTGACCATGCTGCTCTCCCCAGGTTGTGGGTCGGGCCGAGGCCCGGCCGCGCATGTCTGCGACATCATAGCACGCGATCTTGAAATTCCGGAGAACCAAATAGTGATGGGCGGATCCGGGCCGGTGTGCTCCCGTCCCCGAAGCCCGCCCTGCCGGGCGCGCCCCGGGCGTTGGGCCGTGCAGGCGCTGGTGCGCCTGCCCATGATGGCCGCCGGGCTGTTCAGCTTTTCGTAGTGCGCGCCGCTGGTCAGGTCGGCGCCGAACTCTGCATTGCGCGCTCGCGCCAGAGGGTGAAGAGACCTGCGGCGATCACCAGGGCGGCGCCGACCACGACGGGCATCGTTACCGTTTCTCCGAAGATCGTGACGCCGATCAGCGAGGCCCAGACGAGCTGCAGATAGGCGAACGGCTGCACGGCGCTGGCCTCGGCGACCTCGTAGCACTTGATCAGAAGCCAATGGCCGAATGCGCCCGAGACGCAAAGCGCTGCCATCCAGCCCCAGTCGCGTGGCGCCATGGGCTCCCAAAACCAGATCCCCACGGCGGTCATGGCCAGTGCGCCGGTCACGCCGGCCCAGAAAAAGCTCGTGGCTGCACTGTCCGTGCGGGCCGCGTAGCGCGTCAGTAGCGCATAGAGCGCGAACATCGTCGCTGCGAGCAGCGGCAGGACGGCGCCGGGTTCGAAGACTCCCAGGCCGGGCTGCAACACGACAAGCACGCCGGCCAAGCCCACAGCGATGGCGCCCCAGCGGCGCCAGCCCACGCGTTCGCCCAGCAGCGGTCCGGAAAGCGCCGCGACGATCAGCGGGTAGCAGATGAAGACGGCGTGGGTGTCCACGAGGCCGAGCTGCACGAAGGCCAGGACCATCACGCAAATCTCACCGGCGAGCAGCAGCCCACGCAGGATCTGCAGGCCCGGCTGCTTTGTCGCCGCGGCCTTGCGCAGGCTGCCGGCGCGGCGCAGCGCAAGCCAGACGACGAAGGCGCCGAAGAACCAGAACCGGATCATCACCACCATCAGCACGTTGTATTCCGTGCCCAGGTGACGCGAGAACGCATCCTGCAGGGTGAAGATGATGGTCGTCGCAACCATCAGCGCGATGCCCCTGCGGGTGTTTTGCGGTGCGGCCATCGCTCCGGACTGCACCGTCGCCGTCATCGTAGCCGTCCAGTGGTCATATGGCGTTTGCGGCCGAAGCCGGTGCGGCGCGAAACCTTGAACCCAGCGGCGTCCAGCGCCCGGCGCACGGACCCGGCGGCCGTGTAAGTGGCGAAGCTGCCGTTCGAGGCTGTGTGGCGGGCGACCTGCATCATCAGGGTCGGCTCCCACAGCTCGGGGTTCCGGGCGGGCGCAAAACCGTCGAGGAACCAGGCGTCGACGCGGCCGTCCCACTCGGGCAGGGTTGTGCGGGCGTCGCCGACGATCAGTGTGACTTCGGCAGGCCCGACGGGAAATCGCGTCCGGCCCGTGGCGATTGCGTCGGTCAGCTTCGCGGCGTGGGCGCGATTCACGGGCAATTGCGCGAGCGCGGTGGCGGTGTGCGCGGCGCTCAGTGGGAAGGCCTCGAAACTGGTGAAGTGGAAGCTGCCCGTCAGGCCGGTTCCTTCCCACGCAGCAAGGGCTACAAGCAGGTTCAACCCGGTGCCGAAGCCAAGTTCCGCGATATGAAACCCGTCGCGGAAGCGGGCAGGCAGATCATTGCCGGCGAGAAAGACATAAGCGCACTCGGCAGCGCCGTCCTGCAGCGAATAATAGGGGTCGTCGAAACGCGCCGAGACGGGCACGCCGTCGCGAAAGCTCACGGTCGCGTGCTGGTCATGGGGCAGAGGGTCGTCTAGGCGGGGCATCGCCGGGACACTGGGCAAGGGGCAGGCGATTGGCAAGCGTGGACGTGACGGTGCGCGGGGCAGGCATTTTCGGCCTGTCCGTTGCCTATGCCTGCGCGCGGCGGGGCGCGCGGGTGCGCGTGGTGGATCCGCGCGGTCCGGGCGGCGGGGCGAGCGGCGGGATCGTCGGAGCACTGGCGCCGCATACGCCGGAAAACTGGAACTCGAAGAAGGCGTTTCAACTGGACAGCTTGCTCATGGCCGAAGCGTTCTGGGCTGATGTCGCCACGCGATCGGGTCTCGACCCGGGCTATGGGCGGCACGGACGGCTGCAGCCGGTGGCGGACGCGCGGGCGCTGGATCTGGCGCAAGAGCGGTCGGCGGGGGCAGCAAGGCTCTGGCAGGGACGCGCGGACTGGCGGGTGGTTCGGCGGGGGGCGGCCGGGGCGTTCGCGCCACAGACCCCCACCGGCTGGTTGATCGAGGACACGCTGAGCGCCCGGCTGCATCCGCGCCGCGCTTGTGCCGCGCTGGCCGGGGCGATCGCGGCGCTGGGCGGGGACATCCTGACGGAAGCCGAGACCGAAGGCGCCGAGGTTCTGGCGACCGGTTGGGAGGGGCTAGCCGCGTTGGGCGAGGCGTTCGAGCGCACGGTCGGAGCAGGGGTCAAAGGTCAGGCGCTGCTGTTGGACTACGCTGGACCCGACGCCCCGCAGCTCTTCGCCGACGGGCTGCATATCATCCCGCACAGCGACGGCACCACGGCTGTCGGCTCCACCAGCGAGCGGGACTTCGATGATCCGACCGCGACCGACTCACAGATCGACGCTCTGCACGCGCGGGCCGTGGCGGTCTGCCCTGCGCTGGCCGGCGCACCGCTGCTGGAGCGCTGGGCCGGCGTGCGGCCGCGGGCGCGCAGCCGGGCGCCGATGCTGGGGGCCCATCCCGGCAGGCCGGGGGTCTTCATCGCCAATGGTGGGTTCAAGATCGGCTTCGGCATGGCGCCGAAAGTGGGCGAGGTCATGGCCGATCTGGTGCTGGAGGGGCGGGACGAGATCCCAGACGGGTTCCGCGTCGCCGACAGTCTCTAGGGCAACTTCAGGCGGCGGCCTTCAGAAGCGCTACCGTTTCGGTGATGGCCTTGAGATACATCTCGTTGGACAGGCTGCCATCCTCGGCGAACTCTTTGGAGGCGTTCGCGACGAGTACCTCCGGCCCGTTGATCACGATGGGGCGGAACGGCACGAGCGCGAGGCGCAGCGAAAACTGCGAGCGGGCTCCGCCCGCGCGCCCAGCCGCGGCTGACATCAGCGCGACGGGTTTGTTGAGCCAGGGATTGCCCTTCGGCCGGCTGACCCAGTCGAGCGCATTCTTCAGCCCGCCCGGCAGCGCCTGGTTGTATTCCGGCGTGCAGATCAGCACCCCGTCGGCGGCGGCGATCTGCTCGGCCAGAGTGTGCACTTCGGCGGGCACCCCTTCGTTCTGCTCCAGATCGCCGTCATAGAGCGGCAGTCTGATGCTGCCTTCGCTGAAGGGGCCGCCATGGATACCGGCGGCGACATGCATCAGCTTGCGGTTGAAAGAGCCTTGGCGCAGAGAACCGCAGAGGCCGAGAAGGGTTGGGGTGGACATGGGCCGCTCCTGTGATCGTAACCTCGCGGGAAGATAGTCGCCGCGCGGCAAAGGGATAGGGGACGATGCGACACGGCGGAAGAATACTGGTGGCAGCGCTGGAGGCCCATGGCGTGGAACGGGTCTTCACCGTTCCGGGGGAAAGCTTTCTGCCGGTGCTCGATGCGCTCTACGACAGTTCTATCCGAACAGTGGTCTGCCGGCACGAGGGTGGTGCTGCGATGATGGCGGAAGCCGACGGCAAGCTGACCGGCAGGGCCGGCGTGGCCATCGTCACTCGGGGGCCCGGCGCCTGCAATGCCAGCAGCGGAGTTCATGTGGCGCGCCAGGACAGCACGCCGATGCTGCTGCTTGTGGGGCAGATCGCGCGGGGGGACCGCGACCGGGAAGTGTTCCAGGAGGTGGATTATCGCGCAATGTTCACTCCATTGGCCAAGTGGGTGGCCGAAGTGGGCGAAACCGCGCGGCTGCCGGAGTATCTTGCGCGCGCCTTTCACGTGGCGCAGTCCGGGCGGCCTGGTCCTGTCGTTCTTGCGTTGCCGGAGGATGTGCTTGCAGGCTTGGCAGAGGTAGCGGACCCTGAGCCGGTCCCGCCGCCGCCTGCGCCGGAATTGCGGGTGGAGGCCGCCGCCGTTGCGCGTGAGTTGACCCGGGCCACGCGGCCGATGGCCATCGTTGGCGGCAGCGGTTGGACGCCGGGGGCGGCGCGCGCGCTGGGCGATGTCGCGGCCGCCTGGAACCTGCCCGTGGCGGCGGCATTCCGGCGGCAGGATTACCTCGACAACCGCCATCCCTGCTATGTCGGAGATCTGGGGCTTTCTGTGAACCCGGCGCTGTTACAGGCGCTGGCCGGGGCCGATCTGGTGCTGGCGCTCGGCACGCGGCTAAGCGACGTGACCACTGGTGGCTATGCCCGGCTGCCCGAGGATGCGCGGCTGCTCCATGTCCATCCCGACCCCGGCGAACTGGGCAAGGTGCTGCACCCCGACCTGGCTATCGCGGCGGGGGCGCCCGCGCTCATTGCGGTTCTGGCCGCGCAATCGGCAAGCCCCGGGCCGGCGCAGCGGGTGGCGGAGCTCCGGTCGGCCTATGCGGCCTGGCAGCAGCCGCGCCCCGACCCGGGGGCGGTCCAGATGGCCGAGATCGTCCGCTGGCTCAGCGCGCACCTGCCCCAGGATGCTATCGTGACCAACGGCGCGGGCAACTACGCGGCATGGCTGCATCGGTATTTTCGGTTCAAGGGATATCGGAGTCAGCTCGCCCCCACCAGCGGCTCCATGGGCTATGGATTGCCGTCGGCGATTGCGGCCAAGCTTGTCCATCCCGACCGGGTCGTCGTGGCGTTCGCAGGCGACGGCTGCTTCCAGATGACCGGGGCGGAACTGGCCACCGCGACCCAGCACCGGACCGGGGTCATCGTGCTTGTGGTCAATAACGGACAGTACGGAACGATCCGGATGCATCAGGAGCGCACCTTCCCGGGCCGGGTCAGCGGCACAGCCCTGATCAATCCCGATTTCGCCGCGCTGGCGGCGGCCAGCGGGGCGTGGTCGGCGCGGGTGACGGAGACCGCCGGGTTCGCCGAAGCCTTTGCCGGGGCTCGGGCAGCCACGATGGAGGGGCGCCCCGCGCTGATCGAATTGATCACGGACCCCGCCGCGATTGCGCCCGGTCTGGCGCTGTCTGATCTCGCGGGGGACTAGAAGCGGAAATCGAGCGCGACGAAGGGGCCGGAAAACGTGATGTCCCGGATGCTGGTCCCGGGATCGTCCTGCAGGTCGACATGGAGGTAGCGGTAGCCCAGCACGCCCGCGACACGGTCGGAGAAGTCATAGCTTGCCGCGCCGATGATCTCGGTCTGGAAATCCGAAGAGTCCGCCAGACCGAAGCCGCCAATATCGACCGTGCCGCGAATGCCCCATTTCTCGCCCAGCCGGGTTTCGCCCCGCAGCCCGATGATCGGATCGGTGAAGTCCAGCGTCGAGGAGGGTTCGATCAGTGGTCCCTCAAGTCGTGCTTCAACGTCCCAGATCCGGGCGCCTGCAAACGCCTCCAGCCGCGTGTCGCCGGTATTGCGGAGGGCGTAGCCTGCCGCCACCGTGCCGAAGGAACCCTCCAACCGGAGCCTTCGGAAGACGAGAGACGCTGGCGGGTTCAGGCCCTCTGACAGGTTGACGTAGTTGTAGTCGCCGAAGACGCTCCAGGGACCGTACCGGGCCTCGCCCGTGATCAGAAACGCGCCGGCGAGATAGTCCAGCAAACTTCCGGATGTGGAGCCGTCGCCGCCATCGGGCAGGCGGGTGCTGGCGTCGAAGGAGGGGGCCCAGACATAGGGGGTCAGACGGAACTCCCAGCTGTCCTGCGCCTGCGCGCCTCCGGCGGCAAACAGGGCTGCGGTCAGGCCAAGAACATGTCTCATTTTGTGCCTCCTTGCGCTCCGGGGGGCGCAGTCTGTCAGTATTCCACCCCGATCTGCGCCTTGATACCGGAGCGGAAGGGATGCTTGATCAGCTCCATTTCCGTCACCAGGTCCGCGGCTTCGATCAGCGGCTCCTTGGCGTTGCGCCCGGTCAGCACGACATGGGTCATCTTGGGCTTTTCGGTCTGCAGGAACGCCACAACTTCGTCGACATCCAGATAGTCGTAACGCAGCGCGATATTGATCTCGTCGAGCAGCACCATGCGGTTGGCCGGATCGCGGATCAGCGTCTTGGCCCGCTCCCAAGCGGCCTGGGCCATCTCTATATCGCGGTCGCGGTCCTGGGTTTCCCAGGTGAAGCCCTCGCCCATCGTGTGAAACTGGCAGATATCGGAGAACCGCGCCAGGATCAGGTCCCGCTCGCCGGTGGACATGCCGCCCTTGATGAACTGCACCACGGCGCAGGGCATGTCATGGGCGATACAGCGGAAGATCATGCCGAAGGCGGCGGAGCTCTTGCCCTTGCCCTTGCCGGTATGGACGATGATCAGGCCCTTTTCGTCGGTCTTGGTGGCCATGATCTTGTCGCGGGAGGCTTTCTTCTTGGCCATTTTCGCGGCGTGGCGGGCGGCATCCTGTTTGGGCGCGCTGTCTTGTGGGGCGTCGGTCATCGTCTCTCCGGTGCTCGGGGTCAAATCGTTCGGGTCAACTCTTCTGAGATTGCGCCAGCAGACCGCGCCGCGCGGTCCGGCGCAAGTGCTATCACGACGACGGGTGGCTGCCGGCCAGCGGCAAGGTGCAGAGCCGCCAGGTCCATTCGGGGGCATCGTCGTCGGGGTCGAACCGCTCGGTCGGGGGCAGGGCGTCGGGGTCGTCGAGCGTGGCGGTGTGAAATCGTGTCTCGCCGGGATAGCGCGTCGTCTTGTGGCAAAGCGGGGTCCCGCAGGTGGCACAAAACCCCCGCGAGATCCCCGGCGCGGGCGCGAACCAGCTAGGTCGGGCGGCGTCCCAGCGAAATGCTGGGTCTGGCATCGCGAAGAGCGCGACGAGCGGCGCGCCGGTCGCACGGCGGCACCCGGCGCAGGCACAGACGGCCGACCAGAGAGGAGAGGCACGGGCGTGGTAGCGAACGGCACCGCAGAGGCATCCGCCGCGATGGTCGGGACGGGCGGTCAGGCCGGGCTCTAGAGTCATCGGGGATCTGCCTGCGCGATATGCTACCAACGCCAAGGATGGGGCGGGACACCGCATGGGCAAGTCGTGCCACTGAGCGCAGCACGGTCCGATCGTGCGGCGGCTCAGAGAGCGCGAATACTCAGGGACACCATAGAAAAGGGCTTGGACAGTTCTTTGTCGGTCAACGGACGCAGTTGCGGGGTCTCGGTCCAGGGATCGCGAACAGTGGCTTCTGTCACCTTGAGCCGCGTGATCATGCTGTCGTCATAGACGAGTTCGGTCAGCAGTGTGGTGTGCCCCGCTGCCCCGCACAGGACCGGCTGGCGCGCCAGGCGCGAGATGATCAGGCGGGCGTCGTCCGCCGATAGATGACCGGCGGACAGATCCGGCAAGCGTCGTGTCAGCACCAGGAACCGGCGCCCGTAATCGTCGCTCCAAGTGCCGGCGGCCCCCATCAGCAGAGCGGTGTCGTCGCCGGTCGGATCGGTGCAAGCGCCGTCGCTAGCGTAGCGGTCCAGAACCGTGCCTTCGCTGATATTGGCGCCGTAGCCCTGTAGCATGTAGGTCAGGCAAGTCGCCCATGTGAGCGCGCGGCAAGGCTGCGCCGCGATGGGCGGAGACTGCAGTATCCCGGCGGTGCAACGCACCTTGGCGTTGTGCACCGAAAAACACGACACGGCCGCGTCCACGGGTTTTGGCACAAGCGCGGCGACCAGCCCAAGGCCACCGGCAGAGCTCAAAAACTGTCGTCTGTCCACCTTGGCCCTCTTGAAACAAGAAGGCCCCCACGAGCTTGGTGCTATGGCGCGCGGGTAAACAGGGTATGAATTGCCGTGGCGTCAGGGTGCGCCTTCGTCCAACGCGGTTAACCGATAGGCTGTGCGGTTGCGCCGCCGGTGCTGCGATGCAATAGACATAGCATGGATTTCCCGGCCTCTCCATTGGCGCCCGATCAACCTGTCTCCACTGCCGTTCCATTCGACCGTGTGACCGTTTTGGGCGCCGGATCCTGGGGCACCGCATTGGCGGCTCTGGCGTGCCGGGCCGGGCGCGAGGTGCGTCTTTGGGGCCGTGACCCAGACGTGCTGGATCAGGTCAACAGCGCCGGCCAGTCACGCTATCTGCCGGGTCTCGATCTTCCCGAGGGCATCACCGCCACCGCCGATCTCGCCGAAGCGGTCGGGTCGGCCGATGCGGTGCTGCTGGTTACTCCGTCCCGGACGGTGCGCGAGTTGTGCGGCCAGATCGCGCCCTATTTGCGGCCGGGCGTACCCGTCGTGCTGTGCGCCAAGGGAGTTGAGGCCGGCACAGGACTGCTGATGAGCGAAGTCGCCGCCCAGGTCCTGCCGGACACGCCGGTCGGCGCGCTGTCGGGTCCGACCTTTGCGCGCGAGGCCGCGCAGGGCGACTATACCGCGGCGACGGTGGCCTTTCCGTTCACCTATTCGGACCGGCTGCATCCGGAGGCGAGCCCTGCGGCGCGGCTGGCGGTCAGCTTCGGCTCCGGCAGCTTCCGGCCGTACGTCTCCGACGATCTGATCGGGGTGGAGGTGGGCGGCGCAGTCAAGAACGTCATTGCCATCGCCTGCGGGATGATGACGGGCGCGGGCTTTGCCGAGAATACCCGCGCCGCGCTTATCGTGCGCGGCATGGACGAAATGAAAACGCTGGCCCAGGCGCTGGGCGGGCGGCGCGAGACTGTTACGGGTCTGTCGGGCGCGGGCGACCTGACGCTGACCTGTTCATCGACGACTTCGCGCAACATGGCGCTGGGTGTGCAGCTCGGCCAGGGGATTGCGCGCGGGGACTGTTTCGACGGCAAGCCCGTGGTGGTCGAGGGCGAGGTGAATGCAATCTCCGTCATCGATCTGGCGCGGCGTCTGGGGATCGTCATGCCGATCTGCACGGCCGTACATGCGATCTTGCACGAGGGCGCGGACCTGAAGGGAACTTTCGCCGATTTCTGGGCTTCTCCCATCGAGGCCGAGCCGCAGTCGCTGGATCTGGAGATCCCACACCCGACCGCGGATGAAGGTGTCAGGGGGTAGAGCATGAACGGAGCACATCTGGCTGACCGGCGTTTCGTGCTGGCGACGGACCTCGACGGCACTTTTCTGGGGGGCAGCGACGCCGATCGCGCGGCGCTCTATGGCTGGATCGAGGACAACCGCGACAGTGTCGGGCTGATCTTCGTGACGGGGCGGGATCCGGACTTCATCGGGGAGCTTTGTGCCGGTGGCGTGCCGTGGCCGGACTACGCGGTGGGCGATGTCGGCACAACCATCGCCGCGGTTTCGCCCGAAACCGGAGTGGCGCCCATCCCCCACCTGGAGGAAGAGATTGCCGCGGCCTGGGGCGATGCCGGGGGGCAGGTCCGCGCGGCGCTCGACGGGCATCCGGGCCTGACGCTGCAGCCCACGGCATTCCGGTACCGCGTGAGCTTTGACATGGACCCTGACAGGTTCGATCCTGCGGCCAAGGATCTGGTGGAGGAGATGGGCCATGACTGGCTGATGTCCGACAACCGGTTCTTTGACGTCCTGCCTCGCGGTGTGAGCAAGGGCCCATCCCTGCGTCGGCTGATCGCCCATCTGGAGGTGGGCGAGGAGCGGGTACTGGCTGCGGGCGACACGCTCAACGATCTGTCCATGTTGGCCAGCGGTCTGCCGGCGGTGGCCGTCGGCCGCTCCGAGCCCGCGCTACTGGAAGCGCTCGACGGGCATGATCATGTCCATCGCGCGAAAGCCCCCGGCGCGGCGGGGATCCTGGAGGCCATCGAGGCGTTCGGCATGCACCCGCTGGAGGCTGACTGACATGACGGCAAACGGAGCTGACCGAGCCCCGAGCGATCTGGTGATCGTCTATCACCGGCAGCCCTACGAAGAGGTTGAGGAAGACGGTGAGACCGTCCTGCGCGAAAACAAGAGCCCGAACGGGATCGTACCGACGCTGAAAAGCTTTTTCGGCCGCGTGAACCATGCCGCCTGGGTTGCCTGGAAGGAGGCCGAGGACCCGGCCGATCCGGGCTTCGAACGGGTGATCGAGATCGATGACAGCTATGGCAGCTACAGCGTTTCGCGCCTGCCGCTGACCGCCGCTCAGGTGCGCAGTTTCTACCACGTCACCTCCAAGGAGGCGTTCTGGCCGATCCTGCACAGCTTCAAGGAACGCTACAATTACGACCCCGTCGACTGGCCGACCTTTCGCGAGGTGAACTGGGCCTTTGCCGAGGCCGCCGCCGCCGAGGCCGCGGAGGGCGCGGTCGTCTGGGTGCATGACTACAACCTGTGGCTGGTGCCCGGCTATCTGCGCCAGATGCGGCCGGATCTGCGGATCAGCTTTTTCCACCACACGCCTTTTCCCTCGGCGGACATGTTCAACGTGCTGCCCTGGCGCCGGGAGATCGTCGAGAGCCTTCTGGCCTGCGATGTGGTGGGGTTTCATATCCCCCGCTTTGCGGCGAACTTCGTGACCGTCGCGCAGTCTCTGCTTGAAGTCGAGGTGTTGGAAAGAGCGACCGTGAGCACCGAATTCACGACCGACGGCACCGCGCTCAGCGACCGGCGCGCGCCGGTGATCATCGGCCATGCCGATCGCCGCATTCGGGTCGTGGCCGCCCCCGTTGGCGTCGATGTCGGCTTCATCGAAAAGCAGGCCTGGGCGCCGGAGACAGCATCGGGGATGGCCGATATCCGCGCCGAGCTGGGGCAGGACACGCGGCTGATCCTGTCGGTGGGCCGGACGGACTATACCAAGGGCGGGATCGAGCAGCTCGAGAGCTATGAGCGCGTGCTGACGGAGCGTCCGGATTTGCACGGCAAGCTGCGGTTGATGCATGTCTCGGTCAGTGCGAACCGGAACATGGCGGCCTACGAGGAAGTGCAGTCCGGGATCGAGCAGATTGCCGGGCGCATCAACGGCACGTTCGGCAGTTTCGAATGGCAGCCTGTGTCGCTGATTTCGTCGCCGATCCCGTTCAAAAACCTCGTTGCCTATTATCGCAGTGCCGAAATCGCCTGGATCACACCGCTCGCGGACGGGATGAACCTGGTCTGCGAGGAATATGTCGCCAGCCGGATCGACGGAGACGGTGTTCTGGTGCTGTCGGAGTTTGCCGGCGCTTCAGTTGTGCTGTCTGCGGCGGTGATCACCAATCCCTTTTCGCACCGCTCCATGGATCAGGCGCTAACCAGCGCGCTGGACATGCCCGAAGAGGAACGGCGCCAGAGAATGAAACTGCTTCGTGGCGCGGTGGAGCGCAATTCCGTCACCGCCTGGGCAGATGCCCAGATGGCGGCGTTCGGCGGGCTCGGCGCAGGCTAGCGCGTTGTTCCGGGCGTTCCGCATCCCGCCCAGCCCGCTGGGCGACGCCGTCGGTAAGGGGTGGCAGCGACCGCGAGAGCGCGTCGCTGAGGCAACGTGATCCTAGGCATCGGGACAGACCTGGCCAACATCGAACGTATTGCCGCGACACTCGAGCGGTTCGGCGACCGGTTCCGCAACCGCGTCTTCACCGAGACGGAGCAGCGCAAGGCGGAGGCGCGCGCCGATACCGCCGGGACCTATGCCAAGCGGTGGGCGGCGAAGGAGGCTTGCTCCAAGGCATTGGGGACGGGGCTGCGCATGGGCATCTCCTGGAAGGACATGGCCGTCAGTAACCTGCCGACGGGCCAGCCGGTGATGGCAGTGACAGGCTGGGCGGCGGAGCGGCTGGCCGCGATGACGCCGTCCGGCCATGAGGCGGTCATCCATGTCACACTGACCGACGATCACCCCTGGGCGCAGGCCTTTGTCGTGATCGAGGCGCGGCCGCTGAGCTGACAGGTCCGGTCAATCGGCGGGTGACAGGGTTTCGGCCCAATCGAGCACCGCGCCAGGCCAGTCGGCGCGCCGGTTGTGGCCGCCGGGCATAAGCTCCAGCCGGAGCGAACCGACTGCGCAGTCGGTCCAATGCTTCACCCAGAGATCGGTTTCCGCGCGGCTCACACGCGCGCTCATCGGACAGCCCATTGTCTCGCGCCAGAGCGCCAAGCCGGTGAAGATGTCACCGACCGTGTAGTTCTGACCGTAGAAGGTCATGGCGCTGCCCTCGGGCGGCAGGGTGTTGTCGATGAACCCGTGGCTGTGCAGCAAATGGATCGGGCCCGTGCAGCTTTGGGGCAGCGGTTCCCAGAACCCGCCGGCATGGCTGGCGAAGGCAAAAGCGAACGCAGGATCGGCGCAGGCGAGATCCCAGGTCATGCCGCCGCCTCGGGAATAGCCCGCGACGAGGACGCGGTCGGGATCGAGGTTGAACCGCGCCACCGCGTCGGCACGCACGTCCTGAAGGAAGGCGATATCGTCACGCTCCAGCGGCACCCCGTCGTCCACACCCCAGTCGAGCTGGGATCGTTGGAACGGGTTGGGCTGCCCGTCCGGCGCGATCACCGCGTAGCCACGCGCCAGGGCGGCCTCGACAAAGCCTGTGTTCGCGGCCAGCGCCTTGCCGCTGGCCGCATAGCCATGGAGCCAGAACAGCACGGGCGGTGACGCAACGTCTTGCGGTAGGGCGGCGTAATACGCGCCGCCGGCTATGGAGCAGGGGGTTTCGGGACCGCCGCAAGCCTGGGCGGTCAGCGCGGGGAAAACCATGGCAAGGGAGAGGAAGAAGGCGCGCAGGGTCATCTTCGTCTCCGTTCGGGGCTGGCAGGACAGGAATCGGCCGTCACAGCCCATCGTGTCAGCGGGGGACCAGCGGTCAAGCCCCGGCATGCGGGCTCGCTTGACAGCCCCTGCCCCCGCGCCCATGAAGCGCGGGTCATTCAACGGGGGACGGTATGGCCAGTGCGGCGGAAAAAGACGGCGGGATCGTCGAGACCATCAAGACGATCGTCTATGCGCTGCTGATCGCCGGGCTTTTCCGAACCCTGTTGTTTCAGCCCTTCTGGATCCCGTCCGGGTCCATGAAGGACACGCTGCTGATCGGGGATTTTCTCTTCGTCAACAAGATGGCCTATGGCTATTCGAAGGACTCCTGCCCGTTCTCGCTCTGCACCTTCATCGACGGACGCATCTGGGGGGCCGAGCCCGAACGGGGCGATATCGTCGTCTTCCGCCATCCCCAGAACAACGCCGATTTCATCAAGCGGGTCGTGGGCCTGCCGGGCGATAGCATCCAGATGAAGCAGGGTGTTCTGCAAATCAACGGCGAGCCGGTCGAACTGGTCCCGGACGGGGTGTTTGAAGAGATTTTCGAACCCCAGGGGCCCCAAGGCAGCACGCCGCAATGCTCGAACGCGCCGGTGGGGCTCGGCGGGATCTGCCTGAAGAACAAGTTCATCGAGACGCTGCCCAACGGGGTAAGCCATTCGGTCCTGGAGATCCGCGACCAGCGCACCGATAATACAGCGGTCTACACGGTGCCCGAAGGGCATTACTTTTTCATGGGCGACAATCGCGACAATTCCAATGACAGCCGCACGCCCCAGGCGGCGCGCGGGGTCGGCTTCGTGCCGTTCGAGAACCTGATCGGCCGGGCGGACCGGGTGATGTTTTCATCTGCCGGGCGGTCGATCTTCTTTTTCTGGACGTGGCGCGGCGACCGGTTCTTCAAGAGGCTCGATTGACCGGCAGCGGGGCACTCGACGCATTCGCGGCCCGAATCGGGCACGCCTTCGCCGACCCGGCTTTGCTACGCCAGGCGCTGATCCACGGTTCCGCCTCCACACCGGCCAGCGGCGACAATCAGCGGTTGGAGTTTCTCGGCGACCGGGTGCTGGCGCTGGTGATGGCCGAAGCGCTGCTGGGGGCCGATACCGCGGCGTCCGAGGGGTTACTGGCGCCGCGCTTCAACGCACTTGTCCGCAAGGAGACCTGCGCCGACGTGGCACGCGCCGTCGATCTGGGCGCTGTGCTGCGGCTGGGCCGGTCGGAGATGCTGTCGGGCGGGCGGCGCAAGGAGGCGCTGCTTGGCGATGCCATGGAGGCTGTGATCGCGGCGGTCTATCTCGATGGCGGGATCGAGGCGGCGCGGGCGATGATCCTGCGGCTCTGGGGCGACCGGATCGAGAGTGTCGAGGACGACGCCCGAGACCCCAAGACTGCGCTGCAGGAATGGGCGCAGGCGCGCAAGCTGCCGCCGCCTGTCTACAGTCAGCAGGCCCGCAGCGGCCCGGACCATGCGCCGGTGTTCGCGATGCGGGCGGAGCTTTCCGACGGGCGGAGCGCGGCTGCCTCGGCCGGATCGAAACGACAGGCCGAACAGGCTGCGGCGCGGGCTTTGCTCGACGCCCTGGAGGGACAGACTGACGATGAATGATCCTGAAGCTCCGCAGCGGGCGGGGTTTGTTGCCCTGATCGGCGAGCCGAACGCGGGCAAGTCGACGCTGCTCAACCGCATGGTGGGCGCCAAGGTATCCATCGTGACGCACAAGGTGCAGACAACACGCGCGCGCCTCCGTGGCGTGGCGATCGACGGAGCGGCGCAGATCGTGTTCGTCGACACGCCGGGGCTCTTCCGACCACGGCGCCGGCTCGACCGGGCGATGGTCGCAGCGGCATGGTCCGGCGCGGCGGATGCCGATATCGTCGTGCTGATGATCGAAGCCCATCGGGGTCTGACCGAAGGGGTCGAGGCGATCCTGGAGGGTTTGGAGGAGCGCAGTGGCGAGGGCGACGCGCGGCCGGTGGCACTGGCGATCAACAAGATCGACCGGGTAGAGGCGCCGGTGCTTCTGGCGCTGACGAAAAAATTGAACGAGCGGTTCAGGTTTGCCCAGACCTTCATGATCTCGGCCGAAAAAGGCCATGGCGTCGACGATCTGCGGGGCTGGCTGGCGGATGGCCTGCCAGAGGGTCCGTGGCTCTATCCCGAAGACCAGATCGCCGATCTGCCCAGCCGGATGATCGCCGCGGAAATGACCCGCGAAAAGCTGACGCTTCGGCTGCATCAGGAGCTGCCTTACCAGCTGACGGTCGAGACCGAACAGTGGCAGGAACGCAAGGACGGCTCCGTCCGGATCGACCAGGTGGTCTATGTCGCGCGCGACGGGCACAAGGGTATCTTGCTGGGCAAGGGCGGCGAGACGATCAAGGCGATCAGCGTCGCCGCGCGCGCGGAGATCGCAGAGTTTATCGGTCGGCCCGTCCATCTGTTCTTGCAGGTCAAGGTGCGCCCCGGCTGGCTTGATGAGGCTGCCCGTTATCGCGAGATCGGGCTCGATATCGGGGATGCGGGATGAGCGCGCGGCTGGCCTCGGGGCTTTGGGTGGAGGCCTATCTGATGCGCCTCTCGGCGGAGGGCATCATGGCGGTGGTTGCGCGGCGGGGCGACGCAACGGCGGGCGCGATCAGCGTCAAGCTCTGCAAGATGGATGGCCGGGCAACCGTCTTTGCGCGGACCTATGATCTGACCACGGGCGAACGCCACTGGGACGTTATGGAGGAGGCCGCCGAAGATGAGATCGACGCCATGCTGGAGCGACAAGCCGCGCGCGACCGCGACCTTTGGATAATCGCGGTCGACGACCCGTCAGGCCGGCACCTTCTGGACGATCCCGGCCTCGCGGTCTGAACGGCGTGTGATCGCGACATGCCCGGACCGACGGGGCTGGAAAATCCCTCCACAGTCCCGCAAGGTCCGTCACAACCGAATTGGGGCAGACAGGCATAGCGCAGCATGGATCCGTACGACGCATTAGGGGTGACGAAAACGGCGAGCGCCGACGAGCTCAAGAAGGCCTACCGCAAGCTGGTCAAGGAGTGCCATCCCGACCTCCATCCCGGCGACAGCGCCAACGAGGAAAAGTTCAAGGCCGCCGCGGCCGCCTATGATCTGCTCAAGGATCCAGAACAGCGCGCGCGCTTCGACAAGGGCGAGATCGACGCCCAGGGACAGGAGCGGCCCGAGGCGCAGTTCTACCGCCAGTATGCGGGAGCACAGGACAACCCCTATCGCGACCAGCAGGGGTTCGATGATTTCGGCGATATGAGCGGAGTGTTCGAAGATCTGTTTCGCCAGCGCGGCGGTGCGCGCGGGACGGGACATGGTGGTAGCGGGTTCGGGGGCGGCGGCTTTCACGCTGATGGCGGCGATGCGCGCTACCGGCTGGAGGTCCCATTCATGGACGCGGCCCTGGGCGGCAGTGCGCGGATCACGTTGCCCGATGGCTCTGCGCTGGAGGTTCAGATTCCGCGCGGCATTGCCGACGGACAGACAATCCGGCTCCGCGGCAAGGGCGGTGCCCCCATCGGCGAGGGGCGCCCGGGCGATGCGCTGATCACCATTTCCATCGCGCCGCACAAGCTGTTCGAGCGCGATGGCGACACGATCCGCATTGTCCTGCCGATCACCATCGACGAGGCCGTTCTGGGCGGCAAGGTGGAGGTGCCGACAATCAGTGGTGCTGTGAACCTGACGATCCCGAAGGGTGCGAGTTCGGGTCAGGTGCTGCGACTTCGTGGCCGGGGCGTCGCCCCGCGCGGGCGCGAGGCGCGCGGCGACCAGCTGGTGGAGCTCAAGGTCGTACTGCCGCCCAAGGTCGATGACGATCTTGCCGAGTTCATGGAAAACTGGCGGACGACGCACGCCTATGATCCGCGCAAGGGGATGACGCCATGACCCTCGTTTACACCGAAGAAGAGATCATCGCCGAAGTGCCGGGGCTCGACCGGACATTGCTGGTGCGCTTCGTCGAGACGCGCATCGTGATCCCGCTGCAACGGCCCAGTCCGCCGGGCGTGGTCTATAGCCAGATCGATGCCGCGCGATTGCGGCTGGCCTGTGAGCTGCGTGAAAGCCTCGATCTGAACGAGGATGCACTGGCTGTCGTGCTCGGGTTGGTGGACCGGTTTCACGGCGCGCGCGGCGATCTGCGCGCCGTGCTCGAAGCGGTCGAAGCCTTGCCGGAGCCCCATCGCCGCCAGGTGACAGACGCGCTCGGCCGCAGGATTATCCCGGACGACGGCTAGACGCCGTCCGGCGTGGGGCGCGCTATCTCAACCCCAACGCGTCGGCGTGAAAGGCTACATGGTCCGCCATGAAGCTCGCCACGAAGAAGTAACTGTGGTCGTAGCCCTTTTGCATCCGGAAGGTGTTGGGTTGCCGACGGGTGGCCATCGCTTCGACAAGCGCTTCGGGTTTGAGCAGGTTCAGAAACTGATCGGAGCCGCCCTGATCGATCAACAGCGGCGCGTCGAGCCCGACTGCGCGCATCTGCAGCGTCGCGTCGTGGCGACCCCAGTTCGTTTCATCGGCCCCGAGATATGCGGTGAGCTGCTTGCGGCCCCAGTCCGACGCGCTGGGGTGCGAGATCGGCGCAAAGCCCGACACGCTGGCGAAACGTCCCGGGTTGGCCATCGCCAGCGTCAGCGCGCCATGTCCGCCCATGCTGTGCCCGGTGATCGCCTGCCGCTCGGGGTCGATGGCGAAATTCGCGTCGAGGATCCTGGGAAGTTCATCGCCGACATAGGACCACATCTTGAAGTGAGGGCTCCATGGCGTCTCGGTCGCATCGACGTAGAATCCCGCGCCCTGGCCCAGATCATAGGCCTCGTCATCGGCCACACCGTCGCCGCGCGGCGAGGTGTCGGGAAAGCAGAGCGCGAGCCCACGGCGCGCGGCGTAATCCTGCGCCCCGGCCTTCACCATGGCGTTCTCATGGGTGCAGGTCAGACCCGACAGATACCACAGCAACGGCACCGGACCGGCCTCGGCCTGGGGCGGTAGATACAGTCCGAAAGTCATGTCGCAGCCGCAGACCTGGCTTTGATGCCGGTACACCCCCTGTACGCCGCCGAAGGCCCGGTTTTCGCTGATCGTTTCCATGGATATTGCTCCCTCTCTGCCCTTCGGCTAGCGCGCCGCGCAAAGTGAGACAAGAGGCGCCGTGATCACGCGCCGGAGATCTGCGCGAGCACCCATGTCACCGTGAGCAGGCTCAGCACCGTCGAGACGAGAATCGCCGCGGACACCCGCTGTGGCGCGACATTGTAATGCGCGGCGATGATATAGATATTGCCGGCCACGGGCAGGGCGGCCGCGGCGATCATCACCAGCGCCTGGTCACGAGGCACCGCAAAGACCACCAGCGAGGCATAGGCCACCGCCGCAGGGTGCAGCACCAGCTTACCGAACGACAACCAGAGCGCGACGCTCAGCCGTTCAGCGGATTTGCCCGCGAGCGAGGCGCCGATGGCAAAAAGCGCCCCCGGCGTGGCTGCCGCCCCCAGCACGTCGAGAAAGGACAGCATCGGGTCGGGCAGTCCGAACCCCGTCGCCGACCAGGCCAGCCCGAGGCTGATCGACACGATCATGGGATTGCGGATCAGTCCGCCCGCGACCGCGCCCAGAACAGCGGGGCGCAGCCGCCCTTCGCGCCGCGCCGTGATCAGGATCACGATCAGGCTGCCGAAGATGATCATGTCGATCGCCAGCACGAACATCACAGGACCGATGGCTTCGGGCCCGAGAAGCAGCGCCAGCAGCGGCACACCGAGAAAGCCGGTATTGCCGATGGCCGAGCACTGGCCCTCGATGGCGGCCTCCTCGAGCCGGCATCCGCGCACCAGCGCCACGATGAGCGCCAGCAGAAAGACCGCTCCTGATGCCGCGAGATAGGCCCAGACGAACGGCCAGTTGAAGAGGTCTCCCAGATCGAGCTGCACCGCAAAGAGGAAGAGCATTGCCGACAGCGCGAAGTAGAAGACGAACTTGGTCAGCGCGGCCGTTGCCTCGGGGCCGAAAAACCCCTGTCGGCCCGCGCCATAGCCCAGACCGATCAACGCAAAGAACGGAAGGGTCTGGAAAAAAACCGCAGCCATGTCTGCGCCGATACGCGCTCCGGCGACGGGGGCCAAGCCCCCACGGCGACGCGCCCCGGGAAAACCTCTCACGTTGGCGATTTCTATCGGCGGGGCTCGGGCGAGACCGGATCAGACTGGTACCGTCCTGTCCGGGGATGTCGCTTTGGCGCGCGAAGCTCTTTGCATTCCTTTTTCGGATCGATTCACTCCGTCACGGTTTTGGTCTAGCGTCGCTTGAACGACAAACGGGGAGAGAAACTGCGATGCTCAAGGGGATTGATCCGCGGCTGAATGCCGACGTGCTTTATGCGCTCAGAGCGATGGGCCACGGCGATGTGCTCGCGGTGGTGGATATGAATTTTCCGGCAGCCGCGATCGCGTCCAAGACTGCTTACGGCGAGCTCCTGCGGATGGAGAACCTGACTGCAGGTGACGCGCTTGAGGCGATTCTTTCGCTGATGCCGCTAGACACGTTCGTGTCGGATTTTGCGGCCCGGATGGAGGCTTCCGGGGACGCAAGCAAGGTTGCGGGGGTCCAGGTCGAGGCACAGGCGGCGATCGACGCGGCCGAAGGTCGACCCCGCCCGATGGGCTCGGTGGGACGCTTCGATTTTTACGACAAGGCGGCCTCGGCCTTTGCCGTGCTACAAACCGGCGAGCGGCGATTCTATGGCTGTTTTCTGCTGCGCAAAGGAGTGATTGAGCCCGGCGTCTAAGCGTCGTCGCCCTTGGCGCGGTCCGGAAAGAGCGCGGCGATGCCCTCGCGCGTGGCGGGGCACACCCCGGCCTCGGTGATCAGTCCGGTCACAAGCCGCCCCGGTGTCACATCGAAGGCGTAGTTCGCGACAGGCGAGCCCTTGGCCACGATATCCACGGTGACGACATCGCCGGCCTCGGTCACGCCGGTCATGTGCGAGACTTCGTCCCCCGACCGCTGTTCGATGGGGATCTCTGCCACCCCGTCCGACAGTGTGAAATCGATCGTGGGCGAGGGCAGGGTGACGTAGAACGGAACGTCATTGTCGGCGGCCGCGAGCGCCTTCAGATAGGTGCCGATCTTGTTGCAGACGTCGCCTGTAGCAGTGGTCCGGTCGGTGCCGGTGATGACCAGATCCACCTGCCCGTGCTGCATCAGATGCCCGCCGGTATTGTCCGGGATCACCGTATGCGGCACGCCGTGATGGCCCAGTTCATAGGCGGTGAGCGCCGCGCCCTGGTTCCGCGGTCGGGTTTCATCGACCCAGACATGCATTGGAATGCCCTCGTCATGGGCCATGTAGACCGGTGCCGTCGCGGTGCCCCAATCGACCGTCGCAAGCCAGCCGGCATTGCAGTGGGTCAGCACGTTGACGGGCTCTCCCGGCTGTTTTGTGGCCGCGATTTGTCGGATGATCTCCAACCCGTTGCGCCCTATGCGTGAGTTGATCTCCACGTCTTCGTCACAGATCTCGGCCGCGCGGGCATAGGCGGCGGCAACGCGGTCCTCGCGCGGGCGGTTGCGCAGAGCGGCCATCATTTCGTCGAGCGCCCAGCGGAGGTTCACAGCCGTTGGGCGTGTACGCATCAGCCGGGTGTAGGCCGCCCCCAGCGCATCGTCTGAGGCATCCTCGGCCATCGCCAATGCCATGCCATAGGCCGCGGTCGCACCGATCAGCGGCGCACCGCGGACGACCATCGTTTCAATCGCGCGGGCGGCGTCTTCCACGGTGCCAAGCGGCAGGATCTCCAGCGCAAAGGGCAGCTTGGTCTGGTCGATCACCTCGACCGTCTTGCCGTCATCGGCGAACCAGATGGTGCGGGTGGCTTTACCGTCGATCTTCATGGGGTGTTCTCCGCCTGTCGGATGTCCCGTCAAGCTTTACGGGGGGATGCGCCGGGGGGAAACCCTTCCATCCCGCGTCGGCCCGCGCCATGGTCCCGGCGCGACCGGAACTGCGAAGGACCCCGAAGATGCCAGATGCGCGCACCGCCCCGCCAAAGGACCCGGAACTCTGTCAGCAGGTCATAGACACCTGTTTGGCGATGACAGCGCGCGGCATCAACCAGGGCAGCTCAGGAAATGTCAGCGTGCGCAGTGGCGACGGGTTCCTGATCACGCCGTCCGGGCTGGCCTATGAGACGATGAGCCCGGACCAGATCGTCGGCATGGGCCTTGATGGCGGGTACTGGGGCGACTGGCTGCCGTCGTCGGAATGGCGGATGCATCTCGATCTCTATCGCGCGCGACCCGAGGCGCAGGCGGTGGTCCACACGCACTCGATCCATGCCACGGCGCTGTCCTGTCTGCGCGCGGAGGTGCCGGCCTTTCACTACATGGTCGCGATCGCCGGCGGTACGACACTGCGCTGCGCGGATTACGCGACCTTCGGTACCCAGGCGCTGTCGGACGCGATGCTGGCGGCGCTGGAGGATCGCAGCGCCTGCCTGCTGGCCAATCATGGGGTGATCGCGTTCGGGTCTTCGCTCGACAAGGCGCTATGGCTCGCGGGCGAGATCGAGACGCTCTGCCATCAATACACCGTCGCCTGCGCGCACGGCGATCCGCTGATCCTGTCGGAGGCGCAGATGGGCGACGTGCTGGAGCGGTTCCGGAGCTATGGCAAGCAGGCGGGCGAGCTGGAGCCGGGCTCGCCCCTGGCGCCGCCCCCACATCGGGGTTAGGCGCAGATGCCCCGGGTTTCCGCGTCGGGCCAGGGCAGGTCGATCTGCGCCACCGTGCTTTGCCGTGGCAGGCCCGGGAAATGCGGCGCGAGCAGCGCGTGGAGCTGCGCGGTGCGTCCGCCGTCCGGGTCGAGCGTCCGGCAGCAGAGAAACTCCTCCACCAACGCGGCCTGCTGTTCAAAGCCGTAGTCGAGAAAGGGCTTCGGCGGCTCGAGATCGAAGAGGTAAGGGTCGTCGTCGCTCTGCTCGCGCACGGCGCGCAAGGGGTGAAAGCCCGTCACCTGACGGTTCTGCCACTGCCAAACATGGGTCAGTTCGTGGGCCAGCAGCATCGCGCGTGCAAGCGGCAGGCTGTCGGGGTAGTCGGGCACATTGTCGTCGGCATAGAGGCGGCGATTGTAGAACATCTGCTCGCCCAGGACGAAGGCTGCTGTGGTATAGGGGATGCTCGGCGCGGTCTCAGGCGGAAAGATCCGCTCGCGGCAGGCCACGGCGGGCCGCGGGCCGCGCGTGCGTTCCCACCGCCCGGTGACCGCGCCCTTGGTCACGCGCACCGGGGCTGGGTCGAGCCCCGGGACGATCGTTGCGGCAAAGGCTGTTTCCGACGGCGTGAGCGGGCGCGTGGTGCAGGCGGCGAGCGTCAGAGCCGCGAGGAGGAGGAGACCGTCACTCCACCGCATTGGCGTTGACGGCCGCGAACATCGCATCGAGCTCTTCCGCGGCGGCCTGCAGATCCGGGTCGGCACCTTCGTAGTAGGGGGCGAAGACGGTCGTGGGCAGCTTGTAGGAGAGCGTCGCCGTGCCGTCGGGGTTTTCCGTCACATACATCCGGATCGGCGCCTCGATCATCGCGGGCGTCGAGAGGTTCAGGATACGCACGGCGTACACATTGTTGAAGAGCCCGATGACACGGTTGCCGGGGATTTCGACACCGCGGCCAGCGGCGACTTCGGTTGGCCCCGCCTCGGTGACGACGCCCAGCTTGTTGGCGCCCGCGGCTTCCTTCACCGCCGCGATGAGATCGGCGTAGGACTTCTGCGTCGGTGTGACGGACCAGCCGTCGCGCGGCGCCATATCGGCAAAGGCAAAGCTGGGGATCAGGGCGAGGGCGAGGGTAAGGGCGCGCATGGCGAACTCCGGTCTGAGGTCAGTGCCGCCACCATATCGACGCTTTGGGAAAGATGCTGTCACGGATGGGTGAGGCGGCGGAGATTAAACGGAAAGGGCGAGCACGCGGCTGATCTCGGTCAGGGAGCGGCCGGACTGGTCCATCCATGTGTTGAAAGCACCCTGCACGGCTGTCATCGCGCGTTTGGAGCTCGGGGACTTGTCGATCACGCCTTCGGCGACAAGTCGCGCAACGACATCTGTGGACATCATGTAGCCGTCCCGGCCCTGGAGGCGCATGGCATATTGGCCGGTCGAGGCCCCGAGGCGGGAGCCTTCGGTTTTCAGGAGCGCGAGCAACCCGGCATAGTCGGTCGCAGGCCAGTCGGCAAAGACGCGGCCTGCGCCGCCCCGGTCCCGCAGCGAGAGCAGGAAGGCGGCGTTGTCGCGCACCGCCTGCACCTTGGCCCCATGGCGGATGATGCGCGTGTCGCGGAGGAGTGCGTCGAACCAGTCATCATCCATCATCGCGCAGGCGCCAACATCGAAGCCCTTGAAGGCTGCTTCGATCCCGTCCCATTTTTTGTCCACGACTTTCCAGCTGATCCCGGTCTGAAAGATCGCGCGGGAGAACCCGGCGAGCCAACGGTCCTCGGGAACTTGAGCGACGTCCGCGGCGGGCTTGGGTTTGGTCAGGAGCGACTCGAGTGCGTCCGCGCCGCCCTTGCGATCGGCGGCGATGGCGTGGATTTCCTCAAAGCTGCGCAATTTACTGTCCTTTCGTCGCGCGTCGGGTGCCATAAGAGAGCGCAAAGCCGGCGTAGGCAATGGGGGAGAGATTGGGCAAAGACATCGTACTGATCCACGGGGCCTTCGCGGGACCGTGGAGCATGGACACCTATGCGGGATTTTTTCGGGAGCGTGGCTGGACCGTTCACACGCCTGCCTTTCGCGGACATGGCGGAGATCCTTCGGAGGAGCCGGCCGAGTTGAACGGGGCGAGTGTGCTCGACTATGTCGAGGATATCGCGGCCGCGGTGGCGGCGACGGACACTAAGCCCGTACTTCTGGGACACGCCATCGGCGGTGTGGTGGCCCAGAAGCTTGCCGCAAGAGGGCTGGCAAGCGCGGTGGTGCTGATCAACCCGAATGCGCCCTACGGCACCTTGCCCGCAACCGATGACGAACGCGCCGTGGCGCGGGGCCTGATGGAGGGCGGCGCGTTCTGGACAGCGCCGATGCGGGTGCCCTTCGAGATGTTCCGCGAGTTCGCCTTCAACAAGCTGTCGGATGACGAGGCCCGCGCGACCTATGACAGGCTCGGGTCGGAATCCGGCAAGGTGATGTTCGAGATGTTCTTCTGGATGTTCGACGACGCAGCGGCGACGAAGGTGGAGATCGATACGGTGGACTGCCCCGTGCTGGTCGTGTCGGGCAGCGAGGACAGGGCGGTGAACCCGGCCACCTGCCGCGATCTGGCCGCGCGCTACGGCACCCGCGGTACATTTCTGGCCGCTAAGGACCACGCCCACTTTCTGTTCCTGGAACCGGGCTGGGAGACGGTGGCGGGGGAGATTGAGGGGTGGCTCAAGGGTACTGCCGAAGGAAAATGACTTTTTCTAACGCAGAGTGGGCATGCCCTGCTGGGAACGCATGCATGGTCACTCAAGGTTGTGTTCGAATCGTAGCTCCCGCGTCGCGGCGGCGGGAGCGAGTGGCGAGGGTCGACTGAAAAAGCAAGGGCTGTGCCTGCTTGGGGAGGCGCAAATGCCCCTGCCGGGGGGCAGGCAGGCGCAGCCCGACGGTGCCGCCGGGCATGAAGTTATACATCGTCATCTAACCACTTTTTGCTTTGAGGATGTGTCCCTTGCCCAACACGCTTAAAAAGGAAATTCCAGCGAATGTCGTCGATGTTTTTTTTGTGGGAGATGGGTATGTTGAATAAGATCAGAAAAAGGAATGAGCCAACGATGCAGGCTATGCCGATAATCGCGAAGGCTTTGTGGAAGAGCGGTGCATCTGCCAAAAATAAGACTTCAACCTGCAAATTCACATACATTGCTGCCAGAATTAATACCGGTGAAAGCGAGAAAAAAATTACTCCAAAGAGTAAGGCAGTTGCGATCACTGGCACCAAAGGAACAGGTTTCAAGAACTGCTGATAAATGTACGTTCCGGCGAGGCTGCCGAAACTTTCACCGTAGATAGCTTCAAGCGCGGAAGCGTCATAGCCGAGACGAAGTAGTCTAGGGCTGAGCGAGTGAATGTAGTTGAACATAACAAGGATGCCGCAGAAGCTCAAGAAAACAAAGAAAAACATAATGCTGCCAGATAACAACAGTATCGGAGCGAGCTCTGGGATCAAGGTCAGGGAAAGTCCAAAACCTGATAGCGGCGAGCTAGATAGACCCGACACAGCTACTATGATCGTGGCTGCTGCGATAACCTGCTTTACTATTGACTTTGTTTCTTTCTGTATCCTTGCGTGCAGGATTAAATAAAAGTCTTTGAGGCTTATGCCGTCCGACGTCAAAGTGCGGCCGGTTTTTTGGAGTTTATGCTCATTGAGCCGGCGTAGCGAAACGTAAACAGACTTCATGCTTCAAACATCCAACTCCTCCACGAACCGCGCATTCTGCTGGATGTATTCAAACCGCTTTTCGGGTTTCTTGCCCATCAGCCGTTCCACCAGATCGTCGGTTTCGCCCGGCTCGTCGTCGCCGACGGTCACGCGGATCAGCTTGCGGGTGAGCGGGTTCATCGTCGTGTCCTTGAGGTCCTTGGCGTCCATCTCGCCCAGGCCCTTGAAACGGCTGACGTCGATCTTGCCTTTGCCGCCGAGGCCCTTTTCCAACCATGTGTCGCGTTCCTCTTCGTCCAGGCAGTAGACCCGGTTCGCGCCCTGGGTCAGGCGGAAGAGCGGCGGGCAGGCGAGATAGAGGTGGCCGGCGTCGATGAGCGGGCGCATCTGGCTGAAGAAGAACGTCATCAAAAGTGCGGCGATATGGGCGCCGTCGACATCGGCGTCGGTCATGATGATGACCTTGTCATAGCGCAGATCGTCGATGCGGAAGCGCGTGCCCATGCCGACGCCGAGCGCCTGGCAGAGGTCGTTGATCTCGGCGTTCTGGCCCAGCTTCGAGGACGCCGCCCCCAGCACGTTGAGGATCTTGCCCCGCAATGGCAGCAACGCTTGGATCTTGCGGTCCCGTGCCATCTTGGCCGAGCCGCCGGCGCTGTCGCCCTCGACCAGAAAGATCTCTGTCCCGTCGCGGGCCTGTTGCGTGCAATCGACCAGCTTGCCGGGCAGGCGGAGCTTCTTGGTCGCGGACTTACGCGCGGTTTCCTTTTCCTGACGGCGTCGCAGGCGCTCTTCGGCCCGCAGCACCAGGAAATCGAGGATCGCACCGGCCGACTTCGTGTCGGCCGCCAGCCAGTTGTCGAAATGATCGCGGACGGAGTTTTCGACCAGCCGCTGGGCCTCCACCGTGGCCAGACGGTCCTTGGTCTGACCGACGAACTCGGGTTCGCGGATGAAACAACTCACCAGCGCACAGCCCCCCGTCGCCAGGTCGTCGCGGGTGATCTGGGCGGCCTTGCGGTTGTTCGCCAGCTCGCCATAGCCGCGGATGCCCTTGAGGATCGCAGCCCAGAAGCCCGCCTCGTGGGTGCCGCCTTCGGGGGTGGGCACGGTGTTGCAGTAGGACTGGATGAACCCGTCGCGGGCGGGCGTCCAGTTCACGGCCCATTCGACGGAGCCCGGCACGCCGAAACGTTCCTGAAATCCGACCTTGCCGGCGAAGGGGCGCTCGGCATAGGTCGCAGCCTCGCCCAGGGTTTCGCCCAGATAGTCGGCCAGCCCGCCGGGGAAGTGGAACGTGGCCTCGGTCGGAGTTTCGCCGTCGTCGATCTCGGACTTCCAGCGGATTTCGACGCCGGAAAAGAGATAGGCCTTGGAACGCACCATTTTTAAGAGCCGCGCCGGTTTCAGCGCCAGCTTGCCAAAGATCTCGGCATCTGGGTGGAAAGTTACGGTGCTGCCGCGGCGGTTCGGAGCGGCGCCGACCTCGGCGACGGGGCCCTGCGGGATGCCGCGCGCGAACTCTTGCGCCCAGAGCCGCTTGTCGCGCGCGACCTCCACCCTGACATGGTCGCTTAGCGCATTGACGACGGAAATGCCGACCCCGTGCAGCCCGCCTGAGGTCTGGTAGGCCTTGCCGGAGAACTTGCCGCCGGCATGGAGCGTGCACATGATCACCTCCAGCGCGGACTTGTCGGGAAATTTCGGGTGCGGGTCGATGGGGATGCCGCGGCCGTTGTCCCGGATGCTGGCCGACCCGTCGCCATGCAGCGTGACCTCGATGCGGGTGGCATGGCCCGCGACGGCCTCGTCCATGGAATTGTCGAGCACCTCGGCCACCAGATGGTGCAGCGCGCGTTCGTCGGTGCCGCCGATATACATGCCCGGACGTTTGCGCACGGGCTCCAAGCCTTCGAGCACCTCGATCGAGGACGCGTCGTAAGCGCCGGGATCCGGGGCGGCTCCAGAGAGAAGATCGTCGGCCATAGGCTGCTCGTTTTTCTTTTTTGGTTGGGGACAGCATAGGCGAGCGCGGCGACCCCGGAAAGCCCCGCGGTCCTGCGACATGTGACGCTTTCATGACATAGGTCAAAGCGCGCAGGGCGTTTCGGTGCCTTAAGGCGGCACCGACCAAAAAAAGACGATACGAGGAGACGCGCCCATGACACTTGATTCCGTCGTGCGTGACGGCACGCCAACCGTCGAGAAGCAGGCCCCGCCACCCGCAGCGCCCGCGCCCCTCGCCCATGGCTTTCCAAAGGTTGCCAAGGACGCGATCCGCCATGCGTTCGAGAGCGGGCGCTACCCCTATGCCCGCAAGATGGCCCGCCCAGTCTATGAGAAGGAAAAGGCTCAGTTGCAGGCGGAGCTGCTGAAGGTGCAGCTCTGGGCCCAGGAAACCGGCCAGAAATTCGTGCTTCTCTTCGAAGGGCGCGATGCCGCGGGCAAGGGCGGCACGATCAAGCGCTTCACCGAGCATCTCAATCCCCGTCAGGCGCGGGTGGTGGCGCTCAACAAACCCAGCGATGAAGAGCGGGGTCAGTGGTTCTTTCAGCGCTACATCGAACATCTGCCCACTGCCGGAGAGATCGTGCTCTATGACCGCTCCTGGTACAACCGCGCCGGGGTTGAGCGGGTCATGGGGTTCTGTGCTGCGAACGAGTACCTGGAGTTCATGCGCCAGGCGCCCGAATTCGAACGGATGCTTGTGCGCTCCGGCGTTCGCCTGTCGAAATACTGGTTCTCGGTCACTCAGGAGGAGCAACGCCGGCGCTTTGCCTCGCGCGAAACCGATCCGCTCAAGCGCTGGAAACTGTCACCCATCGACAAGGCGAGCCTCGACAAGTGGGACGACTATACCGAGGCGAAGGAGGCGATGTTCTTTTATACCGACACCGCCGACGCGCCTTGGACGATCGTGAAGTCCAACGACAAGAAGCGCGCGCGCCTCAACTGTATGCGCCACTTCCTGGCCGGTCTGGAGTATCCCGACAAGGATCCGGAAATCGCCAAGGCGCCGGACCCGCTGATCGTGGGCCATGCGGGCCATGTCGTGGGCCAATCCGAGCATATTCTGGGCGCTTCGCTGCATCCGGATCATAGGCGCCACGAGGGCTGAACCACACATGAGACCCGGGGCGGGCAGCAGCCTGCGCGCCCCGGGTTCAAAAACGACCATTGGATGTCGGCAACTGTCGCGCGCCGATCCTTTTGCGGTTTCATCACGCGGATCAGACCAAGAAAGGAGCAGCCGATGGACCCCCAGACCCGTGCGTTGGATGAGACCCAGGACCAGACAGTGTTCCCGGCCCTGTCGGAGCATCCCGACTGGACCTACCTTCTGCGGGAGATCTACGAGCTCTACCGACACTCCTCCGCCGGCGGCTCGCCGCGGATCCGCGCGCATATGCGCCGGGTGCGGGCAGCAGTGTCGCGGCTGGTCAAGGCCAACCCTCAGATGCGTCCAAGATACCCCGCGGTGAAGCCGGTTTCCGCCCATCTCAACAGGGCGCTGGACAAGGGCCAGCATACCCACCTCCGCCCGGTTCTCCTGGGGATCGAGAGGATCCGGGACGAACTGACCTGGCAATACGGCTATGACCGGGTGCCAAAGGCGCTGGCGCGGAAATACGCCTTTTGCGAAATCGCAGGTCCCTACGCGCCGGTGCCCAGCCGCGAGGTCACGCTGGGGCTGGTGCTCTTTGCGCCGGGCTGCACCTATCCGGCTCACGCCCATCTGGGGATCACCGAAAGCTATGTCTGCCTGTCCGGTGCCGTGTCGGAAAACCACCAGGGGGTCTATGCGCCCGGCTCGCTGATCTTCAATCCGCCCGAGCACTTGCACCGGATCACTGTCTCCGACCTGGAGCCTGCGTTGCTGCTCTATGCCTGGGAGGGTTGCGAGTCGGCGCTTGCCGACCAGAAGATGCTGCTTGGCGCTCCGCGCACGTGACGGCCGGTTGAGCGCGGCGGTCTGAGTTTTTTTCGGCATTCCCCGACGGAAGTCCACGCACCGCTCGTACCACTGCCCAAAGGAACAGTGGCACCAAAGGAGAGCCCAGCGTGACGAGCCAGACAGAGACCGGCATGACCGGCGCCCGGGACAACTATGACCGCATTTCGAGATTCAACCATTGGCTTGTCGCGGTAGCGATCATCGGCATGCTCGGCTTCGGATTCTATCTTTCGTGGTTTGTCGAGCGTGGGCCAGAGAAAGGGGCGCTCATCGGCATTCACAAGGCGGTTGGTGTGTTGATCCTAGTCTATGGTGTCTGGCGCATCGGCTACAGGTTGTTCCAGGGATTCAAGACTGAGGCGGCCAGGATGCCGGGATGGCAGGTGACCGCGGCCAAGTGCGTGCACTGGGTACTGATGGCCTGCATTCTCGTGATGCCGCTGTCGGGTATTGCAGGGTCCTACTTCGCCGGGCGGGCGACGGAGGTATTCGGTCTTTTCACGATCCCCGCAGGGCCTGAGATCGAGGCGCTGAATGCGGTCGCAGGTTACGCCCATGACGTCACCGCCTGGATCCTGGTGATTGCGATCGTCGCGCATACGGCGGGGGCGGTGAAACATCATCTGATCGACCGCGATACGACGCTGCTGCGTATGCTTGGCCGTGCCTGATCCCGCGCCGGTGCAAGGGAGCCACGCCTAGGGCGATTTCCGCGACCTTTGACTTTCGCAGATGGTCTCCCTCTGCCATGGTCCGCCGGAGTTACTCGGAGGTCCTGTTCGATGTGGAAGCCCGTCGCCCTGTGCACCCTGCTTGCGCTGCCCGCTGCCGCGCAAGAGGCTTTGCCACCGTTCGAGCTGGACGGGAATTTCGCCTATGGCGCGCGTCAAACGATTGATGACAGCGACAACGATATCATCCGCTTCACGTTCGGTGGCACATGGCGGTTCGACGGATCGCAGCAGGCGCGCGCGGCGTTGGAGGCGGGTGTTCGCAACGAGGACTTTTCGTCCAGCTATCCGGCGATGTTCGGCGGGGAGCTTTCCTGGACCTGGAACAGTTCGTGGGGCCGGCAGTCGGTCGGCGGACGCGCGCGCTGGGCAGATGACCGCGAAACAACTGGCGAGCTGGCCTATGTGATCGAGCGGTTCGGATCCAACATCGACTTGCGCGGCATGGTGGGTGTGCAGGGCGTCACCAATTCCGAAGAGCTCGACGATCGTGACGATAGTTCGGTCTTCGGTCTTGCCGAAGCGACCTGGTTTCCGACGGACAACATCGCGCTCTGGCTTGGCATCATGGGCGACAGCGATGGTGATATAGGGGCCATCGGCGCCGAGTATCGCCCAAGCGACTGGCCGGTGAGCTTCTTTCTCGAGTGGGGACATACCCTGGTCGAATATCGCGGGTTCGAAGGATATAATGATCTCTATGGCGGGCTGCGCTTCGTGCCACGGTCCCGCACGCTTCAGGAGCACCGCCGAGCCGTGACGGACCGCAGCTTCCTGCGCTATGTCGAGGTGCAGTAGGGGCCGGTAAACCACCAGCCCCCTGCTGCCGAACCACCTAAGACGGGTTAGCTGCTCAGCTCGATACCCTGGGCTTCGAGGATCGCCTCAAGCTGGTCGTCGATGAGATCGTCGAGCCCATCTAGGCTCTCCCACCACTCAAAGGCCGCCTGCTGGATGTCGTCATCTTCGCTGGCCAGCAGGTTGCGCCCGGCCTCGGCAATCGGTTCCCACTGGCTCACGAAGCTCTCGAGCGCCTGAGTCTGCTCGCCATTGAGCGGAGCGGCGCGCAACGTGGCGACGTAGTTTTCGATCTGACCTGCGTCGGAGTTGAAATCCTCAAGCGCTTCGGTCCGGATCTCGGCATTGCCGCCGGCCATCGCGCCCACCATCACCGCACCGGCGGCCTCGGCCATGTTGGCTTCGAGCTTGGCCATACCGGCATAAATCTGAAGGGGGTCGCTTTCGCTCGCTTCGGTGCCAGCCAGGACCGGTGCCGCTGCAATCATCCCGGCCGCAGTCATAATCGCTAGGCCTTTCATGTCATCTCCTCCTCTTGGGTTCGAATATGGGTCAGGTAAGCACTGTCCGTGGCGCATCAACCGGCCTTGCCCGGTTCTTGCCCGGGGTCTATGGGCCAATCCATGAGACGCCCCATGACCTACTCCCAACATGCCCGCGCCGTGGTCAATCTTGGCGCGCCTCTGGTCGGGAGCCAGCTCGCGCAGATCGCGATCCAGACCACTGATACGCTGATGCTGGGCTGGTATGGAGTGACCGAACTGGCCGCGGTCACGGTGGCGTCGGCGCTCTATTTCATCGTCTTCATCCTTGGCGCAGGTCTGGCCTGGGCGGTTGTGCCCCTGGCGGCCGCCGCCGCGGAAATGGACGACACCACCCAGGTTCGGCGGGTGACGCGAATGGGTCTCTGGGCCTGTTTCGTGTTCTGCGTGCCGGCGGTACCGCTGTTGTTGAGCGCCGGGTGGCTGCTGAACCGGATGGGGCAGGACCCGGCCGTCGCGGCGCTGGCGGGCGACTATCTGGGCCTTGCGGGCTGGATGCTGGTCCCGGCGCTGGTGGTGATGGTGCTTCGCAGCTTTCTGTCAGCGCTGGAGCTGACACAGATCGTGCTCTGGGTGACGCTCGGGGCTGCGGGTCTGAATGTCTTGCTCAACTATGCCTTCATCTTCGGCAATCTCGGCGCGCCGGAGCTGGGGGTGCGCGGCGCGGCCCTGGCAAGCGTGACGATCATGACGGTCTCGGCGCTGGCACTGTTGGTCTATATCCTGCGCCGTCTGCCGGACTACGATCTGCTCCGGCGGCTCTGGCGGCCGGACTGGAGTGCACTGGGCCGGGTCTTTCAACTCGGCTGGCCGATCGGTGTCACGAACATCGCCGAGGTCGGGTTGTTCGGGTTCTCGTCGCTGCTGGTCGGGTGGCTGGGGGCGGTGCCGCTGGCCGCCCACGGCATTGCGCTGCAGCTCGCCTCGATTACCTTCATGGTCCATATCGGTCTGAGTCAGGCCGCGACGGTGCGCGCGGGCCGCGCATTGGGGCGCCACGATGCGACATCGCTCAAGCGCGGGGCGCGGGTGGTGATTGCGCTATCGGGCGCCATGGTGCTGCTCACGGTGGTGGTCTTTCTCGGCTTTCCGCACCCGCTCATCGGGTTGTTCATGGCCCCCGACGAACCGGCGCGCGCCGCGATCCTCGCCACGGGTACGGTCCTGCTCGCCTGCGCGGCGTTGTTTCAGCTTGCCGACGCGGTTCAGGTCATCGCTCTGGGGCTTTTGCGTGGGGTGCAGGACACGCGGGTGCCGATGATCTTTGCTACTGTGAGCTACTGGGCCATCGGGGCCCCCGCGGGCTATCTGTTCGGCTTCACTTTCGGGCTGGGGGCGCCGGGCGTCTGGCTCGGCCTTGTGCTCGGGCTGAGCGGAGCGGCGGTCACGATGATGACCCGTTTCTGGCGCCGCTCGGTGCGTGAGGTCTGACCGTGATGCCTGATCGCCAGACGTAATCGCGGCGCGCGCAGCGGTGCGCTTTCTGGCTATCTGGCAATCTCAAGCGTATGGTGAATGCGATTATGACTGCGCCACGACTACTTTTGATCAACATTCTGGCCACTTGCGCGTTTTACGTTGCCAGTTTCGTGGCGCTTGGAAGTGATTTCCCCACCATCAACACTAGCGGTCCAGAGATCGTGCAATGGTTCAGCGAAAACGGCGTGAAAGCCCGGATCTATGCCTGGACGGCGGCATTCTTCTCCCTGGGTCTCGTGATCTTTGCCAGTCAGGTGGCAGCACTATTGCCCGCGCCCAACAGGTACATCTTTTTCGCCGGTGTCTTGGGGTTCGCGTTGACGGCGCAGGTTCAGGGCTGGTTCTGGGCGGGCCTCGCCTTTGACCCCGAAACTCTCGACCCCGGGGCGGCGCGGACGCTTTTTGCCGTCACCTCCTACTGGGGTCCGCTGGTCAACGGCTCGACCACCGCCATGGCGGCTGCCGTGGCCGCGTTGGGTTTCGGCCGCGCGCCGATCATCCCACGGTGGCTGGCCTGGCTGAGTGTTGTGTTCTTTGCCGAACAGGCAATCGAAACCATCACCGTCTTCGGAAAAGATGGATTCATCGCGCCGGGCGGCACGATGAATGTCTACCTCGGTGGTGCGATCGGCTTTCTCTGGGTCGCCGGGGTCGTACGCTGGTCGATGCATCGCATGCACGAAGACGCGGGGCTTTGATCCCGGTGGCCCGCGCCCCCTGCATAGCGTGGCCTACCCGAGCCCGGCGCAGAACTCCTGGATCCGGGCGCAGGCATCCTTGAGCAGGGCGTCGGAGGTTGCGTAGCTGACGCGGAATGCCGGAGAGAGCCCGAAGGCCGCACCAAAAACCACTGCCACACCCTTTTCCTCCAGCAGCGCGGTGGCAAAGGTCTCGTCATCGGTGATCTTGGTGCCGCCGGCGCTCGTCTTGCCGATGCAGCCACCGATGCCGGGATAAACATAAAACGCGCCTTCGGGCGTCGGGCAGGTGATGCCCTGGGCGTCGTTCAGCATCTCCACCACCAGATCACGGCGGCGTTTGAAAGTCTCGTTGTTGGTCGGGATGTAATCCTGCGGCCCGTTCAGCGCTTCGACCGCGGCCCACTGGCTGATCGAGCAGGGGTTTGACGTCGATTGCGATTGCACCTTGCGCATCGCGCCGATGAGCTGTTCGGGCCCCGCGGCATAGCCGATCCGCCAGCCGGTCATCGCATAGGCCTTGGACACGCCGTTGACCGTCAGCGTGCGGTCATAGAGCCCGGGCTCCACCTGTGCCGGAGTTACGAATTCGAATCCGTCATAGACGAGGTGTTCGTACATATCGTCAGTCATCACCCAGACATGGGGGTGGCGCATCAGAACGTCGGTGAGTTCCTTCAGCTCGTCGGCGGTATAGGCCGCGCCGGTCGGATTCGATGGCGAATTGAAGATCAGCCATTTGGTCTTGGGCGTGATCGCGGCCTCCAGCTGGTCGGCGGTCAGCTTGTAGGCGGTCTGAGATGACGCCTCGGCGATCACCGGCTCGCCGCCGGCCAGCAGCACCATGTCCGGATAACTCACCCAGTACGGCGCAGGGATCACGACCTCGTCGCCTGGGTTCAGCGTCGCCATCAGCGCGTTGTAGAGCACCTGCTTGCCGCCCGTGCCCACGGTGACCTGCGACGGCGTATAGTCGAGCCCGTTGTCGCGCTTGAACTTGGCGCAGATCGCGGATTTCAACTCCGGAATCCCGTCGACTGCAGTGTATTTCGTCTCGCCCCGGTCGATCGCCGCCTTGGCCGCGTCCTTGATATTCTGTGGCGTGTCGAAGTCAGGCTCACCGGCGCCAAGTCCGATCACGTCCTTGCCCGCAGCCTTCAGCTCCCGTGCCTTGTTGGTCACGGCGATCGTGGGCGACGGTTTCACTCGATCCAGTGTTGCGGACAGGACGCTCATGGGGCTCTCCGGTTGAATTGGGCTCAGCCCTTGCTTAGGCTGCGCCCATGACCTGTTCAAGCCTCCCAGAGGTCCGTAACGATGGATGACATGGTGCCCGGACCCGAATGGTACAGCCCGGAAAGTTCGACCTTCGGGGACCGCGTTGCCGGGGCGCGCGAGAGCCTCGGGATGAGTCAGGGCGACCTTGCCCGGCGGCTCGGGGTCAAGCTCAAGACCGTGCAGGGATGGGAGGGCGACACCTCCGAACCTCGTGCGAACAAGCTGCAGATGCTTGCAGGCGTGCTTAACGTCTCGCTCACTTGGCTACTGACCGCGGAGGGCGACGGAATCGACGGACCCTTCGAGGCCGCGGCCATTCCGGAAGATCTGTCCCACCTTCTCGTGGAGTTGCGCACAATCCGCGGCGAGATGACGCGGAACGCTGATCGGCTCGGACGACTCGAAAAACGCTTGCGCCAGATGTTGAATGAGCCTGCAGCATGAGTGTTGAACCCCGCGAAATCCGGCTCAAGCGGCTGCATATGCGATCCATCCGGCGCGGCATCAAGGAGATGGATATCATACTCGGCGGTTTTTCACGCTCAGCGCTGGCCGGTTTGAGCCCTGCTGAACTTGACGTCTATGACGTGCTTCTGGCCGAAAGTGACCATGATCTCTACCAATGGGTGACTGGGCAGCAGCCCACGCCGGCGCGGTACCTGGATCTCGTTAGCCAGATTTCCAGCCATGCCGGTGCGACCCCAGGCTGAGCACCCGACAAACGCTTGAATACTCACACGAAGCGTCATCGCGTAATTTAACGCGATGTTTGTGAAATGTTCTCAATGTCTCGACACGGTTTAGAGGCGGAGATGATCATGAGTGTACATTCCCAGCTCGGTGACACGCAGACCAAGGGCTTTATGTCGAGCTATCTCGACAGCCTTGCGCTTGTCGAGCGTCTGCACAGGCTTTTGCTTGATGTCATTAAGGATGAGTTCGAGCGCGTCGGGATATTGGAGGTCAATGCTGTTCAGGCGCTACTGCTGTTCAATATCGGCGAAAACGAGGTGACCGCCGGGGAACTGAAAAGCCGCGGGTATTATCAGGGCTCCAATGTGTCCTACAACCTCAAGAAACTCGTCGAGACCGGGTTCATGCACCACCAGCGCTGCGAAATAGACCGGCGCTCGGTCCGCGTGAAGCTCACCGAACGAGGTCGCGAGATTCGCGATATCGTCGAGGATCTGTTCTCGCGCCATGCCGAAGGCCTGCAACAACGCGGCATCCTCGGGATGGACGGTGTCGAGGAAATCAACACCTCCCTGCGCCGGGTCGAGCGGTATTGGACCGACCAGATCCGCTACATCTACTGACCCGGGAGCGACCTGGACCAACTGAAACGGCCATGCGGAACCGAAGGCGGGCCTGACACGACCGGCATTTCCACGGTCGATCAACTCCGTTCGGTGAGTCGCGGATTGACGCGCGTATGTTCCCTTCCGTTCGGTCCAGCTTTTAGGTCCCGAGATCGCGGCCGGTGACAAACAACGCGCCGTCCGCGAGGATTTCGGCGACCCGAGCAGTCGGCAAAGATCATATGGACACTCTTTGCCGGAGCCGTGTCGAAAAGTGGCGCCACTGGCAGGCCGTTTTCGGACTGGCTTGGCCGCATCTCGTGGCGCGCACGAGGTTTGTCTTCAACAGCGCACGAGCCGGGCAGAACTGGGAGAACCTCCTCCAAGCCGCTGCACTGCTCGAAGTGGCGGCGTAGCTGGCGCCTTTTATCGGAGGGTCTTCGGCAGCCACGACCCTCAACCGACAGGTGCCGCGCTGGAATGGCGGGACGGATGGCCAAGGTCATTTCAGGCCTCTTCGAGGCGGTCGGTGGCAGGGGCCGGCGTTGGCGACAAGGCGGTGATGCGGTCGCGCAATTCCTGGTCCATGGCGAATTCCAGAGCGGCCAGAGACGGCTCAAGTTGCGCCAGCGATCGCGCGCTGATGATCGGCGCGGTGATGGCGGGGGCTTGGGCGACCCAGGCCACTGCGAGGGTTGTTGCGGAAATACCGATCTCCTCCGCAAGCTGTGACAGAGCGCCCGCGGTCTCATACATCCATGACTGGCCATAACGGACGGCGTATCTCGGGTCGCTGGACAGACGCCCCTTGCCGCCCGCGCTGTACTTCCCGGTGAGAAGCCCCCCGCCCAGAGGCGAATAGGGCGCCACCGCGATCCCCTGATCTTGCGCCATTGGCAGCAGTTCGACCTCCGCTTGCCGCTTGACCAGATTGTACATCGGCTGGAGCAGAGTGATGCGCAGACCGAACTTTGCCGCGACACCCGCGGCCTTCATTACTTGCCATGCGGCGTAGTTCGAAACGCCCAGATCCCGGAATGCGCCGGCAACACGCAGCTCCGCCAAGGTGTCAAAGGTCTCGTCAAGCGGTGTGTGCGCGTCCCAACGGTGGAGATAGACCGCGTCAATACAATCGAGGCCGAGTCGGCGCCGGCTTTCATCCATCTGCGCGCAAATGGTTCCGCGGTCGGCTGGGCCGTTGCTGGAAACCTTGCTCGCCACATAAACTGCTTCGCGCTCGTCCCGGACCATGGAGCCCAGCCAGGTTTCGGACAGTCCGTCGGTATAGACATGAGCCGTATCGAAAAAATTGATCCCAGCCGCACGGCAGGCATCATACATCGCACGGGCCGCAGTCTGGTCCGCCCCCGACCCGAATTGCATCGCGCCAAAGCAAAAGTGGGAGACTGGCGTGCCGTCCGCGAGTTGAGGACGAACCTGGGAGATATGAGCATCGGTGGACATGGGGGCTCTCGTCGTTTTGGGGGTCAGCACGACAGCAGCGCGCTCACCTTGGAAAAGTCGATTGGTGCCTGATTGTCACCCCAGGACTTGCAACGCGGTTAGAGATCGCCGTACGCAAGATCGAACACCTGTCGGGCCGAAGCCATACCGGGACAACGCCCGGTACCAGCAGGCCCGGCCAAGGGTGCGCCGCGACCAGCGCGGCGCAGCTCCACAGGTTACCAGTGACCGGTGTTGCCCATGCTTGCCCAAGGTTCTGCCGGAGCGAGCGAGTCGCCGGCCTGAAGCAGCTCGATCGAGATATTGTCGGGCGAGCGCACAAAGGCCATATGGCCGTCGCGGGGCGGCCGGTTAATGGTCACGCCGTTATCCATCAGGTGCTGGCAGGTGTCGTAGATATTGTCGACGCGGTAGGCGAGATGGCCGAAATGACGGCTGTCCGACGGCAGATCGTCATCGCCGTCCCAATTGTAGGTCAACTCGACAGGGCATTCGGGCTGGCCCGGAGGCGCAAGGAAAATCAGCGTGAAACGTCCGTTTTCGTTGTCCATTCTGCGCGTTTCCTCAAGCCCGAGCAGCTTGTAGAACGCCATCGATTTTTCTAGATCCTTCACACGCACCATGGTGTGTAGATAGGTGAGGGGCATTGCATCCTCCGTCGCTTTCCCACGAAGCCCGTATAGACTGCGCGCCTTGGAATGACGAGCGCCGCGTAATGGAATTGCCTATCCATAGCCTGTATGTTCTGGCACATGTCGTGTCCGCTATAGCCTTCTCGTCTATATATGGTATTCTGTGAGTCGTGCTACGAGAAGGAGAGTGCCAATGACCGCGCAAGTGCCCCTGGGCGACCCCTCAGACCCCATCGAAGAGCAACGCGCGCAATCGTCCCAGACCCGTCGCGCGACTGTTCCGGCCATGGAAGATCTGCTTTATTTGCGTCACGACGTGCTGGATCACGGTTTTGTCCGGGTCGTCGACTATATGGGCGACGATGCGGCGATCGTGCAAGCCGCGCGGGTCAGCTATGGCGCGGGCACCAAAAAGGCCCGCGACGATTCCGGGCTCATCCGATACCTGATGCGGCACTGGCATTCGACGCCGTTCGAGATGTGCGAGATCAAGCTGCACGTCAAACTTCCGGTTTTCGTCGCGCGTCAGTGGATCCGCCACCGCACGGCAAATGTGAACGAATACTCGGCCCGCTATTCGATCCTAGACCGCGAATTCTACATCCCCGCGCCGGAGCATCTCGCGGCCCAGTCCACCACCAACAATCAGGGGCGCGGCGACACGCTGGACGGAGAAGAAGCCGCCCGTGTGCTCGATCTGCTTCGGGACGACGCGACTCGTTCCTACGATCACTACGAGGAAATGCTCAGCCAGGACGGTCAGCGCGGGCTCGCCCGGGAACTGGCCCGCATGAACCTGCCGGCCAATATCTATACGCAGTGGTACTGGAAAACCGACCTGCACAACCTCTTTCATTTCCTCAGGTTGCGCGCAGACGCCCATGCGCAATACGAGATCCGTACCTATGCTGACACAATCTGCGGGATCGTCGCGCAGTGGGTGCCGGCTGCCTATGCGGCGTTCGAAGACTATCGGATGAACGGCGCAAGCCTGTCGGGACCCGCGCTGGACTGTTTGCGCCGCATGCTCGCCGGAGAGCAGGTCACCAAGGACGACTCCGGTATGAGCGCTGGAGAATGGCGGGAGTTCGAAGCTCTGATCAGGGCCAAGGGGCAGGAGGGCTGAACCGTAAAACGGCACGACAGCGCAACGTGCCGACAGTGCGGCCGTTCGGCGAGGTTCGAGCCTTCGTACAGAACGAACGCTCCCGCAGGACTGCGGACGGCGCGGACTCTTCACCCGGAACTGAAATAGGTCACCGAGTGCGCGCTCAGTTGTCGTTGCCTGGCGCTCGCCCCGCGCCGGAAAACCGCGTACGAAACACTCCTCTGCGCAGCCGCAGGCTAGGTTGCTACGGCTTGACCGTTACCGGTTGCATTGGATGTCCGCAGCAGAAACGGCTGATTTGGTATATCAGACCGACTTGAGTTCCGATGCTGAGGCTCTGCCATCCCGCCCTTCTCGAAGCTCGTATTCGATCTTCATGTTGTCAGCCAAGCCGGTCATGCCGGCGCGTTCGACGGCTGAAATATGGACGAAAACGTCCTTACCGCCGTCGTCGGGTGCGATGAAACCGTACCCTTTGGTTGTGTTAAACCACTTCACGGTGCCAGTGGGCATCCGATGTCTCCTTCGATTATCTTGGCCGCGGCGCGCCGCGGTCGGTAGCGATACCCGCCGCAGTCCGATCGCCGCCTTTCGCGCGACCAAGGACACGGAGGACTGCACCGAAACATTGTGCCCGGACTCGAAAAAGCAAGACATCACAGCAATGAGAGAGTGAATTATCTGATGATTGACAAGGACGTGACCATTTACGGACTCAAGACCTGCGATACCTGCCGAAAAGCGATGCAGATGCTGAAAGCCGCCGATCGGAGCGTGGAATTCGTCGATATCCGGGCTACACCCGTTGATGTTGGTACACTGTCGGACTGGCTCTCGCTGTTCGGGGATGCACTGGTCAACACGCGTTCGACCACCTGGCGCGGGCTCAACGCGCAGGAACGGACTGCGCCACCGTTGGACCTGCTGCGCGCGCATCCGGCCTTGATGAAACGGCCGGTCATCGTCGCCGGCGACGAGGTTACACTGGGTTGGACCGCCGCCGTTCAACAAACCCTGTTGCCTTCAAGCTGAAGGCGTGAAGTGTCAGCCCTTTGCCGGACGCTCGATGGTGAAGCGATCGACGGAAAGCGGCCCGGCGCCACGCAACACCAGTACGATCAGGACAAAGATCCAAAGGGATCGCTGATCCACGATCAGAGATCCCGACGCCTTGTCGAACCAGGCCCCGACGGTTGCCGCATCGGCGTTGTGGCCGATGATGTCGGTCAGGCTCATTACGATGATGAAGCCGATCATCCCGAGTGCGGCCAGCCGGGTGAAAAGGCCGATAACGATCAGTAGCGGCAGGATGAATTCGGCCCAGGTCCCGAGTACGGCGACCAGCCACTGCCAAAACGCCATCTGGCTGACATCATAGGTGACCGCCTCCATCGCGCGGGGGAACATCTGCGCGTAGGCACCGGCCGATGGAAAGAGCCACCCCAGAGGCCCGTCGCCCAGTTTGGTCAGCGCGGAGGCCCAGAAATACATCAGCAGCACCCCGGCAAAGACCAGACGTGCGAGCGTCGGTGTCAGCCAACCGGCAGTGATACGGTCCAGCAGGCGGAACGCCGCGTTGTGAGCCGCCAAGAGCGTGCCAAGGATCCGTTTCTTGCGAGAGGGGGCCGCCGGTGTGGGCGAGGGCGAGGCGGTGTCAGTCATAGCGTAGGTCTTTCCTTCACGGCGGTGATGGCCCGCTGGGCGAGCAGCAGGCCAAGGATCTGGGAGAGATCGAATGCGGGGTCCGCTTCGTTTGCTGTCTCGGCGGCGACGCCCAAACCGGAGCCGGCGAGCAGTGCTTCGACGAAGACTGCCGCGGCCGGGTCGAGCGCTGTGGCGACCGGGTCAAATCCGGGCCGGGTGACGAGCGCGGCCTGCGCGCCCGCGCCCGGGGGGGGCGCATCGGCATCGGTATTTGCGCGCCAGATCCCGTGGATCGGCCAGGGCGACGCTACGACCTGAACCGCCGGGGCAAGGCTCAAAGTCGCAGACATCAGTTCGTCGGGCGGCAAGTTGCTGAGCGCCTCTGCATCGAAGGGGGCTGGATCGGCGGCGTGATAGGCGTGGCGCAACGCCAGTTCCAGCCGAGCGACATCGGGCAGATAGGGCAATGACGCCGCGGGGGGGAAGCTCTTGAGAAAACCCGGCAGTGCCTCGCCATACCGTGAAAGAACCGGAGAACTCGGCGGGTGGGCGCGCAGGAACACGCCGGCCATTGCGCCAAAGAACGCGTCGCCGACCAGTTTGCGCACCACCGGGAAACCCGTTTCAAGCGCTTCGGTCAGGCTGATGACCACGTTGTTGCGATAGACGTCGAACCGCTTTCCGGCAGGCCTGCCAGAGGGGCCCAGCACCCCGTCAGGGGCAGAGCATTCGGCATCGAGCAGGGCCGAGAGGAACTCTGCCTGACCGGTCATTCCACTGGTGCCCGGGCCCCGAGATAGGTCGCGGCGCGGTCGGCTTCGGCGCGCAGCTCGGGCCAGTCGGGCACGTCGGTGTCCCACTCGATCAAGGTGGGCCGCGCACCGCCGCGGGCAATGACATGGGAATAGAGCGTCCAAACCGGGTCCACGACCGGCGCGGCGTGACTGTCGATCAGCAGGGGCGCGCCCGCATCGTCGCGGTCTTCGTCATGTCCGCCGAGATGCAGCTCGCCCACATGCTCCAGCGGAAACGCATCGAGGTAGCTGATCGGGTCGGTTTGCTGATTCGTGGCCGAGACGAACACGTTATTGACGTCGAGCAGCAGCCCGCAGCCGGTGCGCTGCGCGATCTCGCGCAGGAAATCGACCTCCGCCAACGTGGTCTCAGCAAAGGCCAGATAGGTCGACGGGTTCTCCAGCAACATTCGCCGGCCCAGCGTGTCCTGGACCTCGTCGATATGTGCGCAGACCCGCGCGAGCGTCGCCTCGGTGTAGGGTAGCGGCAGCAGATCGTTGAAATAGCCGGTGTCGTGGGTGGACCAGGCAAGATGTTCGGAAAAGCTGGCCGGGTCGAGCCAGCCGACCAGATGCTTGAGGCGCGCCAGATGGTCGGGATCGAGCCGCCCTTCAGCGCCGATGGACAGCCCAACGCCATGTACCGAAACGGCAAAGCGTTCGGCCAAGGCGCGCAGCTGCGCCAACGGCCGACCGCCCGCGCCCATATAGTTCTCGGCGTGGATCTCGATCCAGCCGACCGGGCCAGGCTCGGTCATCAGCCCGTCGAAATGCTGGGACTTGAAGCCCACGCCGGGGCAGTTCGGCAGGCGGCTCTCGCGGGGCGTGGTGTCAAGCATAGGCGTGGCCTCCTGCGGACGGGCCCCCGGGTCTATGCCGGGGGCAACCGGGGATCAGGCAGAGGGCAGGTCGCGGCTGAGTTCGGTCAGCGAGCCGTGGCGCGCAGTGCCGTCAGCGGCTGCCGGGATCTCCATGGTCGTGCAAGTTCCGGCGGGAACGAGTGTCCAGGCATTGCCTTGATAGTTCACCGTCGACGTGCCGGCACAGGTGGTGCCGGGGCCCGCGGCGCAGTCGTTTTCGCCCGCCAGGGACACGCCGTAGCATTTCTCTTTCGCTTGTGCCTCTGCAGGAGCGGTGCCGTAGGCGGCGACCGCAGCGGCAACGGCGCCAGCAACGGCGAGGGTCTTTGCGGTATTTGACATGGGCTGTGTCCTTTTTCGTCGGTACGAAGTCGGTGTCGCATCTCTAGCAACACTGTAAACCTAGAAAAATTGCTTGTCGTTACGCTACTCACACCCCCGTGTCTCACGCGGGCGTCACTGACGGTGACAAGCAAAACCAGAGGCCGAAGCTTAAGTGCATGTTTTCAAACTAAAAAATACGACATGCCTTGCCCGGCCGTCGCGGCGGCAGCCGAACTGAAGGTGTTTGTTACAGTAAATCGGGTGGAGTGGCCTCGGCCCTGAGCGCATCCGTGACCTCGTCCAGGGACATCGTCGATGTGCGTTTTTCGCCCAGCCGGCGTACTGTCACGCTCTGCTCTTCGACCTCGCGCATGCCGCAGGCCAGGATCACCGGCACCTTGCCGACCGAATGCTCGCGCACCTTGAAATTGATTTTTTCGTTGCGGATGTCGGGCTCCGCTCGCAGCCCCGCGGCGCGCAATCTGCCGACCACTTCGTGCACGTAAGGGTCCGCATCCGACACGATTGAGGCAACCACGATCTGGCGCGGCGCGAGCCAGAAGGGCAGCTTGCCGGCATAGTTTTCTATCAGGATGCCGATGAAACGCTCGAAACTGCCCAGAATCGCGCGGTGCAGCATAACGGGGCGGTGCTTTTCGCCGTCCGCACCGACATAGGTGGCGTCGAGCCGCTCGGGCAGGTTGAAATCAGCCTGGAACGTGCCGCACTGCCATTCGCGTCCAATGGCGTCGGTGAGCTTGAAATCGAGCTTCGGCCCGTAGAACGCGCCTTCGCCGGGATCGACCTCATAGTCGTTGCGCACGCTCAGAATGGCCTTTTCCAGCGCCGCTTCGGCCTTGTCCCAGACCTCGTCGGAGCCCACGCGTACCTCTGGCCGGGTGGACAGCTTGATATCGAAGCTACCGAATCCCGTGTCGCGATAGATTGTGGAAAGCAGGTCGATGAAGGCCGCGCATTCGGCCTCGATCTGGTCCTCGGTGCAGAAGATATGCGCATCGTCCTGGGTGAAGCCGCGCACCCGCATCAGCCCGTGCAGCGCGCCATGGGCCTCGTAACGGTGGCAGGACCCGAACTCCGCCAGCCGCATCGGCAGGTCGCGGTAGCTCTTGATGCCTTGGTTGAAGACCTGGACGTGGCAGGGACAGTTCATCGGCTTGAGCGCATTGGTGCGCTTTTCGTTGGCATGTTCCTCGTCGATCTCGGTGATGTACATGTTTTCGCGGTACTTGTCCCAGTGACCGCTCGCTTCCCAGAGTTTGCGATCCACCACCTGGGGGGTCTTGATCTCGCGATAGCCCGCCGCGTCGAGCCGGCGGCGCATGTAGTCTTCGAGTTCGCGGTAGATCGTCCAGCCATTGGGGTGCCAGAACACCATACCCGGCGCTTCCTCCTGGAAGTGAAACAGCTCCATCTCGCGGCCCAGGCGGCGGTGGTCTCGTTTCTCGGCTTCCTCCAGAAAGTGCAGATACTCCTTGAGTTGCTGCCGGTTCTGAAATCCGACGCCGTAGATCCGCTGCAACATCTGCCGGTCGCTGTCACCGCGCCAGTAGGCGCCGGCGACCTTCATCAGCTTGAACGCGTCCGCGGGAACCTGGCCGGTATGCTGCAAGTGGGGCCCGCGGCAGAGATCCTGCCAATCCCCGTGCCAGTACATTCGAAGCGGTTCGTCGCCGGGGATCGCGTCGATCAGCTCTACCTTGTACGGTTCTCCGTTGGCCTCGTAATGCGCCACGGCGCGGGCGCGGTCCCAAACCTCGGTGCGCACCGGGTCGCGCGCGGCGATGATCTCGCGCATCTTGGCCTCGATGGCGCCCAGATCCTCCGGTGTGAAGGGCTCGGCTCGGTCGAAATCATAGTACCAGCCATCCTTGATCACCGGGCCAATGGTGACCTTCACGTCCGGCCAGATCTCTTGCACCGCACGGGCCATGATATGGGCCAGGTCATGCCGGATCAGCTCCAGTGCGGGGGCCTCGTCCTTCATGGTGTTGATGGCGATCTCGGCATCGGTCCGGATGGGCCAGGCAAGGTCCCAATGCGCACCGTTCAGCTGCGCCGAGATCGCTTTCTTGCCAAGGCTCGAGGAAATGCTCGCTGCGACCTCGCCCGGGGTGGTCCCGGAGGGATAAGAGCGCGTCGCGCCATCGGGGAATGTCAGGGAGACTTGGGACATCACAGGTCCTCCTCGTCGGTTTGGCGCCTACGAAACGCCCGGTTGCGGGTAGCGGACGGTTTGCTGCGGTGAGTGGGCGGTGTCAAGCCGGCCTGTTCAGCGGGTGCCGACGCCCACGGCATCTGCCACATTGGCGAAACCGTCGGCAGCGAGCCGCGTGTCGAGCCCGTCGGCGATCCGGCCCACGAGCGACAGCCCGTTCCAGGTCAGCGCCGAGTAGAGCTGCACCGCCGTCGCCCCGGCGCGGATCTTGGCATAGGCAGTGTCCGCATCCTCGATCCCGCCGACGCCGATCAGTGGCAGTTTGCCGTCCGTCAGCCGGTAGAGCGTAGCCAGAACCTCAGTCGAGCGCGCAAAAAGCGGGCGGCCCGACAGACCGCCCTGCTGGCTCGCATGGCGTCCCTCGATACCGTCTCGGGAAGTGGTGGTGTTGGTGGCCACGATCCCGTCCAGCGCGCTTTCCATCGCGACCTCGGCCACGTCGGCCAGATCGGCATCTGTCATATCCGGGGCAATCTTGACGAAAACGGGGATGCGGCGGGGCAGATCTGCGCGGACCTGCAGAACGCCTGTCAGGACACCCCAGAGCGCCGCGCGCCCCTGCAGCTCGCGCAGGCCTTCGGTGTTGGGCGACGAGACGTTGATTGTCGCATAGTCGACATGGGGCCCGCAGATGCGCAGAACCTCGGCATAGTCGGCGGGTCGGTCGGCGCTGTCCTTGTTCGCACCGAGATTGAGACCGACGGGCACCGGTGGCGCGCCAATCCGACGGAAAGCCGCGAGGCGCATCGCAACGGCTTCGGCGCCGTCGCTGTTGAGCCCATAGCGGTTGATCACACCGCCATGTCGATTCAGGCGAAAGACCCGCGGGCGTGGGTTGCCGGGTTGGGATCTCGGGGTAACCCCACCGATCTCGACATAGCCAAAGCCGGCGGTGCACAGACCATCGAGCGCTGTGGCGTGCTTGTCGAACCCTGCGGCCAAGCCGACCGGGTTGGGCAGATCCAGCCCCGCCAGCGTGACGTGCAACCTGGGCGAGGTGACGGGGCCGGGGCGCGGGGTCCAGCCCCGCTCCAGCGCAGTGATCGCCCAGCGATGGGCGGTCTCGGGATCAGCCAGCCTCAAGGCGCGCAGCGCTGCGGCTTCAAAAAGGCTCATGGCAGCGCGTCCGGAAAGACGTGTGCACCGTCAGGCCCAATCGGCAGGGGATCGTGGCACAGAACCTCATCACGTCGCAAAACGCGGTAGAGGTGCGGGAAAAGCGCACCGCCGCGCGATGGCTCCCATTTCAGCGCATCGCCGAGGCGGTCGCTGTCGAGTTGCACAAGAACCAGCCCCTCGGCGCCGGCGAAGTGCTTGGCCGCGGTCTCGCGCACCTGTTCGGCCGTCGAGAAATGAATATAGCCATCGGCCAGATCTACCGGGGCGCCGGCGGTCTGGCCTGCTGCGCAGAGCGCGTCCCACTCTACGGCGCGAAAGATTTTGTAGATGATCATGGCAGTTCTCCTGCCCGGCACAGGAATTTCCGTCAAGACACGCCAGAGTCCTTGCCTAAAGCGGGGTGACGCAGGCAGGCTCGTTGCAGCGCGACAACGGGGGCGGAGCCAATGATGCGGAAACTGGGACCACTTGTGCTGGCAGGGACGCTTGCCATCGGCGGGACAGCGCAGGCAGATTATGTGCTGCACATACTTCATATCAACGATCTGCACAGCCGGATTGAGCCGGTGAACAAATACAACGCGACCTGTTCTGAGGACGATCAGGCTGCGGATGAATGCTTTGGCGGGGTCGCGCGGCTTGCGACGCTTCTGAACGAAACGCGCGATCGCCTGGAGGCCGAAGGTGCCAATGTGATCACCCTCGATGCAGGGGACCAGTTCCAGGGCTCGCTGATCTATACCACCTACAAGGGGCGGGCGGCGGCCGAGTTCATGACCGAGATCGGTTTTGGCGTGATGGCCGCGGGGAACCACGAATTCGATGACGGGCCGGTCAATTTCGCCGACTTCATAGCGCAAGTCCCTTTCCCCGTGATCTCCGGCAATCTCGACGTCGCGGGCGAGCCATTGCTGGCCGAGGTTCTCGGCGACTATGTCACCTTGGAGGTCGGCGGAGAGCAGATCGGCATCGTCTCGGCGCTGGCAACGGATACCGTGGACACCTCGTCGCCGGGGCCGAACGTGATCTTTTTCGACGAGGTCGAAGCGCTGACTGCAGATGTCGCAGCACTTCAGGCCGAAGGGGTCAACAAGATCATCGCGCTCACCCATGTCGGGCTCAACCGTGATCTGGAGATTGCCGCTCAAGTGCCCGGGTTGGACGTGGTCGTGGGCGGACATTCCCACACGTACCTCAACAGCGACGATCCGGACGCACGAGGGCCCTACCCGGTGATGGAGGGTGCCGTGCCGGTCGTCCAGGCCGGGGCCTACGGGCGCTGGCTGGGGCATCTGGTGCTCACCTTCGATGACGACGGCAACGTGATCTCGGCCACAGGCGGGCCGATCGCGATCGGACCGGACGTCGCCCAGGATCCCGAGATTGCGGCGCGGGTCGCGGAACGCGCGGAGCCAATAGAGAAGATCAAAAAGGAGGTGGTCGGGATATCTGCCGCGGTCATCGACGGGGATCGCGGCTCGTGCCGCGTCGGCGAATGCACCATGGGCAATCTGGTTACCGACGCGATGCTGGACCGGGTGCGCAACCAGGGGGTCACGATCGCGCTCACCAATGGCGGCGGCTTGCGCGCGTCCATCGACGAGGGCGAGGTGACGATGGGCGATGTGCTGACGGTGCTGCCGTTCCAGAACACGCTCTCCACCTTTACCGCGACCGGAGCGCAGATCATCGACGCGCTGGAAAATGGCGTGAGCCAGGTCGAGGACGTAAAGGGCCGCTTCCCGCAGGTCTCGGGGTTGCGGTTCGTCTGGGATCCGGCTGTCGGACCGAACGAGGGTCGGATCCTCAGCGTCGAGGTGACCGATGGGGAGGCTTGGGTGCCGATCGACCCCGAAGCGCGCTACGGCGTCGCAACCAACGACTACGTCCGCAAGGGGGGCGACGGGTACGGGATGTTCGAAGTGGCCGAGGATGCCTATGATTACGGCCCGGGACTGGACAAGGTCCTGGCCGACTACCTCGCGACGCTCAGCGTGCCCTATGAACCCTATCTCGACGGGCGCATCGCGATTACGGAACAGTAGTCGCTCGGCGTCTCGATGTGTGGTCGCTTTGCCCTGACCCTGCCCCATGATGCGGTGGCACAGCTTTTCGAGGCTGTGCCATCGAATGATCTGCCGGACGTGCCGAACTACAACATCTGCCCGACAAACTCTGTGCACGCTGTGCTTCAGGACGGCGGCGCCCGGCGGCTCGCCGCGCTGCGTTGGGGGTTTCTGCCGCATTGGTACAAGACACCTACCGACGGGCCGTTGCTAATCAATGCGCGCGCCGAGACCATTGCTGAGAAACCGGCCTTTCGCGCCGCATGCCGTTCCCGGCGCTGTCTGATCCCGGCGACCGGATTTTTCGAGTGGACCAAGGATGACGCGGGCACGCGCCTGCCCTGGTACATCCATCCGTCGCAGGGGGCGCTCCTTGCCTTTGCCGGGGTTTGGCAGGACTGGACCACCAAGGATGGCGGCGGTGAGACCCTGCGCAGCTGCGCGATCGTCACGACCGCGGCGAACGCGCCGATGTCGGCGATTCACCATCGGATGCCGGTCCTGCTTGCGGCGCCTGACTGGCCGCTTTGGCTGGGAGAGGCCGGACACGGCGCAGCGGCGCTGATGCGCGCGGCCCCGGTGGATGCGCTGTGCTTTCATCGTGTCGACCCGGCGGTGAACTCGAACCGTGCCGCCGGACCCGAGCTGATCGCGCCGCTGGCTGCGTAAAGGGCCGGCGCCCAAGTCGCGCAAGAACAGCCGCTGCCCCTGTTTTGGCAGGGTCTCGTCATGGCACGGGCCGGTGTGATCCCGGCGCGTGCCACCATGCGCTTCAGGCGGCGCGCACGACGCGCAATGCCCCATCTCTGCCGAAACTGCATTCGAATGGCCGCGCGCTGCCGCCCGATCCGGTCGCCTCGCCGAAGACGACGAAGCCTAGTGATGTTTCTTCGGCGGGTGACAGCGAAACGGCTGCGGCTGCGACATTCAACTGGCCGGCGGCGGCGTTGCGGCAGGCCGCGGCCATTTGAGCCGGATCAGCCGCGCTCGGTTCGACGGGCGCGTCAGTGGGCGCGGCTGGAGGTGCTGCTTCGGGACCCGGCGCTGGCAGGGGGACCGGCGTCAGCGCCGGCGGAGTCGTGCACGCGGCGAGGGCTGTTACGGCAAGCAGACAGAGAAGTGGGCGAAACATCAGGATACCTTTGATCATTGGGGTCGGGTCAAACTGGCACGGACGGTCGGAAAAATCACCGCCCCCGTGGGCCGCGCTCGGCCAACCTCGGTTCTGTTCCGGCAAACCGCACCGCATCGCGGCTTTGCCTGGCAGGGGCACGCTTGGCGCGCGGGCGCCAGATTGGGTCAGGCGCTGAGCGTCGCAGCGACGGCGCGTTTCCACGCCGAATAGCGGATTTCGCGTGTGTCCGGCGCCATTTTCGGCTCAAACCGGCGTTCCAGCGCCCAGGTTTCTGCAAACCCGTCGCGGTCTGGGTAGATTCCCGCCCGGCTGCCGGCGAGCCAGGCGACGCCGAGTGCCGTGGTTTCGGTGATCTCTGGCCGGTCCACTTCGGCGCCCAGAATGTCGGCAAGAAACTGCATGGTCCAGTCGCTGGCGGTCATGCCGCCATCGACGCGCAGCACGCCGTCCTCCGTAGCCTCCGGCCAATCGGCGCGCATTGCCTCCAGCAGATCCCGGGTCTGGAAACCGACGCTTTCCAGTGCCGCACGGGCGAGCTCTGCCGGCCCCGAACTGCGGGTCAGGCCGAAGACGGCACCGCGGCAATCGGGGTTCCAATAGGGGGCGCCGAGCCCGGTGAAAGCAGGAACTAAAACGATTTGCTGTGCAGGATCGGCGGCCTCGGCCAGGGGCTGGGTCTCGTGGGCGCTCTGGATGATCTGGAGCCCGTCGCGCAGCCATTGCACCACTGCACCGGCTACGAAGATCGACCCTTCCAGCGCGTAGGTGGGCGTTCCGTCGAACTGGTAGCCGATCGTCGTCAGCAGTCTGTTGGAGGAGCTTACAGGTGTGTCGCCGGTGTTCAGAAGGGCAAAGCAGCCGGTGCCGTAGGTTGACTTCAGCATCCCCGGCTCAAAGCAGGCCTGGCCGATCGTGGCGGCCTGCTGATCTCCCGCAACACCATAAATCGGTATTTCGCGACCAAAGAGATCGGTCCGCGTCACGCCAAAATCGCTTGCGCAATCATGAACCTCCGGCAGCATTGCAATGGGGATGTCCAGAAGATCGCAGATCTCCTGCGACCAGCTCCCTTCATGGATGTCGTAGAGCATGGTCCGGGCCGCGTTCGTGGCGTCGGTGACGTGGGACTGCCCTTCGGTCAGATGCCAGATCAGCCAGGTGTCGACGGTGCCGAAGATGAGCTCTCCGGCCTTGGCCTTGGCGCGCGCGCCGTCGACGTTATCGAGCAACCATTTCAGCTTGGTTCCGGAAAAGTACGGGTCGAGCAGCAGCCCGGTACGTGCCGTCACCATGGCCTCATTACCGTCATCGCGCAGCGCGGCGCATAGAGAGGCGGTACGTCGGTCTTGCCAGACAATCGCATTGTGGATGGGTTTGCCGGTCTGCCGGTCCCAGACGAGGGTGGTCTCGCGCTGATTGGTGATGCCGATGGCGGCAATGCTTTCGGCAGAAATGCGCGCGCGCTCGATCGCTTGTCGGCAGGTGTCCACTGTGGTGGTCCAGAGATCGGCGGGGTCATGCTCCACCCAACCGCTGTCGGGATAGTGCTGGGCGAACTCCTGCTGCGCCATCGCAAGCGGTTTCATGTCACTGTCAAAGAGGATCGCTCGGGAGGACGTCGTGCCCTGATCGATGGCGAGAATATGAGTCATGGGCGTCCTGGCCTCCTGTCCTGCGTTGCGGGTGTATTCTCGTGCACCCGTTGAACGGTACGCCGCGCTGTATTCCCCGCCGAGCGACCTTAGGAGTGTATTTTCGCGCGGTGCAAGGGGGTGCAGCATGCAATCGGTGGGGAACAGGAATTCGGACGTGGTGCGGTTCGGGCGGCGCTGTCGCCTCAAGGCTAGCCGATAGCCAAGACGCATGGCCGTGGACGAGCTGTCTTTGCGTTCCGCTTCGTTACCCTGAGATATGCGCCGCCGGCGCGCGCCTTGGTTGCAAGAACTGAACTGTGCGGTTTATAAATTGTCAGGACCAGGTCAGGAGTTCTGAAGACTGTGAACAAGCATGTTCCAAGCCCTAAGCGGGGCAGGAAGTACGATCAGGTTATCGATGGGGCGCGTGAGGTTTTCATGCGCGAAGGTTTTGAAGGGGCCAGTGTCGACGCCATCGCCAAGGCTGCGGCCGTGTCCAAGGCGACGCTCTACAGCTATTTCACCGACAAGAAGCTGCTCTTTCTGGAGGTTGCCAAAGCCGAGTGTCTTCAGCAGTCGGAGACAGCCCTGGTGTTGTCCAAAACCGGTCAGAGCGCCCGGGCGACGCTGACCGACATCGCCCAGCGGATGACGTCCTTTTTCCTGTCGGACCTGGGCCAGCGTGTTTTCCGCATTTGCGTCGCCGAGGCGGACCGGTTCCCCGAGATCGGGCGCACTTTTTACCAGTCGGGGCCCGAACTCGCCCGGCGCCGGATGAAGGAGTACCTGGAGGATGCGGTCGCGCGCGGCGAACTTGAAATCGACGATTGCCAGCTCGCGGCGGACCAGTTCGCGGAGCTGTGCAAGGCCGATCTGTTCCCGCGGCTGATGTTTAATGTCACCGATAGCGTGAGCGAGGCAGAAGTCGCGCGGGTGATTGCGGGCGCGGTGGACATGTTCCTAGCGCGCTATGGGGTGCCCGAGCGCTGCGACTGAGACCCTTACGATCCGGGGGTCAGTCGATCCGGCGGGCTTCGAACTGGTTTCCCGCGCCGCGGCGCAACTCGAACAGTTTCAACTCGTTGATCAGGTCGCTGAGCTTGCGCTTGCCGTAGCTGCGCGGGTCGAAATCGGGATTGGCAGCGGTCATCTGCTGCCCGATCTGGCCCAGTGAATACCACTCATCCTCCTGCTCGATCGCGTCCATCGCACGCAACACGAGATCTCGGGCATCGGTCGGTTTGAGCTTCTTGATCGGCTTCTCGGTGGGTTTGCCCGGCGGCGGACTTGTGTCACCGGTGAGGTTTTCCACGAACAGGAACCGTTTGCAGGCCATGCGGAACGCCTCGGGCGTGGTGCGCCGGCCGATGCCGATCACATCGGCGCCCTCTTCGCGGATCCGGCTGGCCAGACGAGTGAAATCGCTGTCCGACGAGACCAGGCAGAACCCGTCGACCCGGCCCGAATGCAACAGATCCATCGCGTCGATCACCAGCGCGATGTCCGATGAGTTTTTCCCCACGGTGTTGGCAAACTGCTGGTGAGGCACGATGGCAAGTCTGGCGAGCTTCTCCGACCAGCGCTTCATCTGACCCGAGGAGAAATCGCCGTAGATCCGCCGCACCGTGGCCTCGCCCATTGCGGCGACTTCTTCGATGATCGACTCGGCCCAGGACGGCGACGTGTTGTCGGCATCGATCAGGATGGCGAGTTTGGGACGGTCGGCGCTGGTCATGGTGCATGTCTCCTCCCCGCAGACCTCGCATGTAGAGGGGGCGGGTCAACCCTAATCTACTGAGGTATGCTCGGGCAGCGGAGTTTTCCAGAATCCAGACGGGCGCGGGCCCGATGTCGTATAGCTCTGCCCAGCTCAATTGCGCCGTCTACTTGCTTTGGAGGCTGCGCCGGGACTTGTTGGATCAAAAGGAAAAAACTGAAAGACCATGGCGTTGCAATGCACTCGCGGACTCGAATGTCGCGCCTCGGTCGGGGCGGTGTCGCCCGCCAGTGCTCTACGGTGTAGGCAATCGATGGGGGCGGACGCGCCTGTCTGGTCGATTTTCACGCCGCTCGTTTATGCCCGGTCACCGACACCTCGCCATGGTCGGTGTCCGGCATGCCATGATCGAACCGGGCCGCAGGTCGCTCGGCGTGGATTCTGCGACCGCTTCCGGTCTAGAGTTCTCCGCGGATTTGCTGACGGAACCAGTCGATCGGCACTGGCTTGCCCTCCTTCAGCACGCTCCAATAGGTCCAGCCGTTGCAGGACGGGGCGCCCTCGAGCGCGGCGCCGACCTGGTGGATGGAGCCGCGATGGTCCGCGGAGATGAGAGTGCCGTCGGCCCGGACCTTGGCCGTCACGCCGCGTGGGGATCGCAGCAACTCGCCCGGGGCGAGGTATCCGCGCTCGACCAACTGACCGAAGGGGATGCGGGGCGCGGCCCGCTTGCTCTGGCTTACCTCAAGCGAGGCGGTCTCCGCACGGCGCACTTTGGCGATGCGCGCCTCGGCGAGGTCGGCATAGCCAGTGTCGCGCTCGATCCCGATGAAATGGCGCCCCAGCCGCTTGGCGACTGCGCCGCTGGTGCCGGTGCCAAAGAACGGATCGAGGATGGTTTCGCCCGGTTGGGTCGTGCCAATCAGAATGCGGTGCAGCAGCGCCTCGGGTTTCTGCGTCGGATGCGCCTTGGCACCCTCGGAGTTTTTCAGCCGCTCATGCCCTGTACATAGCGGCAGAACCCAGTCGGACCGCATTTGAATGCCTTCGTTCAGCGCCTTGAGGGCTTCGTAGTTGAAGGTGTATTTCGCTCCCTCCGACCGGCTGGCCCAGATCATCGTCTCATGGGCGTTGGTCAGCCGCTTGCCGCGGAAATTCGGCATCGGGTTCGATTTGCGCCAGACGACGTCGTTGAGGATCCAGTAGCCGGCATCCTGAAGTGCTGCGCCGACGCGGAAGATGTTGTGATAGCTCCCGATAACCCAGAGCGCGCCATCGGGTTTCAGCACCCGGCGCGCGGCCTTGAGCCATGCGCGCGTGAAGCGGTCATAGGCCGCGAACCCGTCGAAGTGGTCCCAGGCATCGTCCACGGCATCGACGCGGGAGTTGTCGGGGCGGTGCAGTTCGCCTTTGAGCTGGAGGTTATAGGGCGGATCGGCAAAGACCAGATCGACTGAGCCTTCGGGCAGACGGTTCATCGCCTCTACGCAGTCGCCGCGCAGCACGGTGTCGCTTGGCAGGCCGTCGGAGCGCCGGTGGGTCTTCATCATTCGGTCTGCCTCATGTCGCCGGCGCGGAAGGCACCGATATGCTGCGCAAGATGAGTCAAACCTGGGTACCAGTCAAATCCCGGTTTTGAATCAGTGGCTTGAAAGACTCACTTGTACAAGATCTTGTGGACGGGCGCGAAGGAGCGGCGATGATGTGGGGTCACCCCCAGCCGGGCAAGGGCCGCACGATGGGCCGGGGTGGGATAACCGGCGTTCGTATCCCAGCCATAGCCGGGGTTCGTACGGGCCAGCTCTGCCATGATCGCGTCACGCGCCACCTTGGCCACGATCGAGGCCGCGGCGATCGACAGAACCTTGGCATCCCCCTTGACCACCATGCGGTGCGGCAGGTTGAGTCCCCTGGGCGCGAGCTTGCCATCGATCAATGCGAAGTCAGCGGGCTGGGCGAGGCCAGCCAAGGCCTGGCGCATGGCAAGATGGGCGGCGCCGAGGATGTTCAGCTGTTCGATCTCTTCGACACCGATATGGACGATGCACAGATCTGCGGTTGCGTGGATGGCCTCGGCCAGCGCCTCCCGGCGCTTGTGCGAGAGCTGTTTGCTGTCGCGAAGTCCTTCGGGTAGCCGGTCGAAATCCAGTACGACCGCAGCCGCGCTCACGGGCCCTGCCAGCGGACCGCGTCCGACCTCATCGACTCCGGCGATCCGGGTTGCGCCAAGCTGGCGCGCCTCGCGTTCGTAGTAATCATCTGGAAGCCGCTGGCGCGAGGTTACAGGAGTCATAGGGTGCAGGATAAGCCTGAGCAGCGTGGCCTGCCAGCACAAAGCCTTCGACGCTAAGGGTCGTCGATGCTAGGATTCTTGAGTACATGTGTAGGGTGCCGTCGCGGTGCGGAGACGCGGGATGCCAATTGAGAGATCAGCTATCCTGGTGAGCGCTGTGTTTCTCGCAGTGGCGGCGACACTGGCAGTTTTGCCGAGAGCGGAGGCGGACGAGATGTCCAGCGAGAAAGATTTGGCACGGCAGGCCATCGAAATGTGGGCAGGGGACGCCACAATCGACACATCAATCTTTGCGGCGGGCTATCAGAACCATCAGGAGCCGAAAGCCGGAGGCGGTCGCGAGACAATCGATCTTGAAAGCTGGGCAAGCTTGGTGGCATCGACCCACACTACCTTTCCCGACCTGAAGGTCGAGATCCTGGCACAGATCGGCGAAGAAGACCGGATTGCCACATATTGGCGGTTCGCCGGGACGCAGACCGGCGCCTATCTCGATCACCCCGCCACAGGGGGTACGGCCGCATGGACCGGCGTGCAGATCGACCGCATAGCCGAGGGCAGGATCGCTGAGAGCTGGGTGATTTGGGACTTCTACAGCCTGCTTCGGGACCTGGGCTTGGACATGCCACAGTAAACGCGCCGCTGGAGTCTCGGAACGGATCGGAATCGATGGAACCCCGGTTCGCGGGGGAGCGAACCGAGGCTTAGACACTCGTAATAGACCTGGTTGGGATCGTGGGGCGGATTGAATGCCGCCTATCGCAGGCCTGGTGCTCGTTAATGTAGGAGATATGGGTACGGCGCCTGCCCTAGGGTTAGGCTTTTGAGCCAAAGCTTTTCGCGACGAGGCCAGCCTGTTCAGCACCTGGTTTCCAGTCAGGCGTGCCGCTGATGTCGTTTTCGCGCTCCGCAGGGTCGCCGGGGCTTGGCGCGACGGGGCAGTGCGCGGCATGCTGTGGCAAACAGCCTGAGGAGTTCAGCCATGAAGACGCACGTCCGGGCTCTGGTCGTCGGCGGCGGCGCCGTTGGCACCTCGATTGCCTACCATCTCGGCAAGGCCGGGTGGGACACGTTGCTGGTCGAACGCGACGAACTGACCAGCGGCTCCACATGGCATGCGGCCGGGCTGCTCCCCTATTTCAACATGAGCTATGCCACGACGCATATCCACGACTACTCGATCCGTTTCTACAAGGGTCTAGAGGCGGAGACAGGGTTGAACCCCGGCTTTTCCGTCGTGGGCAATCTGCGCATGGCCCAGACCGACGCGCGCATGGACGAATACATGCTCTACGCCACAACCGCCGAGACCTGCGGCGTGCCATACGAGTGGCTGAGTCCCGCCCAGATCAAGGAGCGCTACCCGCTGGTGCGGACCGAGGATCTGAAGGGCGCGATCCTTCATCCCACGGACGGCTATATCAACCCGGCCGACGTCACTCAGGCCATGGCCAAGGGCGCTCGCGCCTTCGGTGTCAGCATCGAGCGCAAGGTACAGGTCGATGGATATCGCTGGACCGGCTCGGAATGGATCGTGTCCTGCACGCGCATGGCGGAGCGGGGCAACAGCCTTGTGCCCAGCGAGGAGCGCTTCGAGATCACTGCGGAGCATGTGATCACGGCCACCGGCAACCATGCCCAGCGGACCGCTCGGCTTCTGGGGATCAGGATCCCGGCGATCCCGGTGGAGCACCAGTATATCGTGACGGAGCCCGATCCGGCGCTGGTCGCGTGGCGTGCGGACAATCCCGAGCACCCTGTCCTGCGGGACGCCGACGCGAAGTGGTACGTGCGCGAGGAACGCGGCGGCTGGATCCTGGGTCCCTACGAGCAGGGCGCGCCCGCGCGCTTTGCCCATGAGGTGCCCGACAGCTTCCGGGCCGATCTGTTTCCCCTCGATCTGGAGCGGATCGAGGAAGAGTACATGTCGATGATCCACCGGATTCCGTCGTCGGAAACCGTTGGGCTGAAGGACGATTTCAACGGGCCGATCTGCTACACGCCCGACGGCAATCCGCTGATCGGGGAGGCGCCGGGCCTGCGCAACATGTGGCTGGCCGAGGGCTTCAGCTTTGGCATCACGGCGGCCGGGGGTGCAGGGCACTACATCGCCCAGATGCTCACCGAGGGAGAGGTCGAGATCGACATGGCGAGCCTCGATCCCAAGCGGTTTGGCCCCTGGATGACCACCGAATATGCCAGCCGCAAGAACGAGGAGTGCTACTCTCACGTTTTCGTCCTGCATCATCCCGACGAGGAACGGCCCGATTGCCGCCCTCTGCGCACCGCCCCGGCCTATGCACGGCAAAAGGCGCTCGGCGCGCAGTTCGGGCAAGTCAATGGATGGGAACGTCCGAACTACTACGGCCCCGTCGATGCGCCCGAGAGCTTCGACCATGACGCGCGCAGTTTCCGCCGCGGTGGCTGGTGGCAGTACGCGGCGGACGAGGCAAAGGCGATCCGCGAGGCGGTCGGGCTGATCGATGCCACGGCCTTTGCCAAGCACCGCCTGAGCGGACCGGGCGCGAGTGGTTTCCTCGACTGGTTCACTTGTAATCGACTGCCAAAGGTCGGGCGGATCAATCTGACCTATGCGCTCACCTCGGCCGGGACCGTGCGGACGGAGTATACCCTGATCCGTATGGCCGAGAATGACTACACACTGATCTCCGCCGGCGCCTGGCACGCCTATGATCAGGACTTCCTCTACAAGGCCATCGAAGACAAGGAGCCCGAAGTCGGGCGCATCAACGAAGAAGATGTCACGACCCAATGGGGCGTGTTCGCCATCGCCGGCCCGAAATCGCGAGACGTGCTACAGGCACTCATCCGTGACGCCGATCCCGACACGGTTCTGTCGAACAAGCGGTCTCCCTGGCTTTCGGTTCGGGAGATCGAGCTTGGCATGTGTCCGGTCCGCGCGGTCCGCGTGGCCTATACCGGTGAACTGGGGTGGGAATTGCACCATCCCATTGAGATGTCGGCCTACCTGTGGGACCGGCTAATGGAGGCCGGCGTCGCGCACGGGCTGAAACCTGTGGGCGCGCGGGCGCAGAACTGGCTGCGCCAGGAGAAAAGCTACCGGGCGTTTGGCACCGAACTGGGCCGGGATGCTACGCCGCTGGAGGCCGGGCTCGACCGGTTCGTGGATCTGTCGAAGGCGTTTCGCGGCAAGGCGGCGATGGAGGCCACGGGCATCCGGTCAACTTGCGTGACGCTGCTGGTGGACGGGCCCGAGGATGCCGATCCTTGGGGGCGCGAGGCGCTCTATGCCGGCGAGACCCGGGTCGGGCGGCTGACCTCGGGCGGCTGGTCGCAGGGTTTCGGCCAGTCGATCGCGATGGGCTATGTCCAGCCAGACATGGCGGCGCCGGGCACAGAGCTGCAGGTCAAGATGTTCGACCGTCTCTGGCCCGCCCGCATCGTCGAGGACTGTCCCTACGACCCCAAGAACCTGCGTATCCGCGCCGACGCTTCGAGCTCTTTGGCCAAAGCCGCGGAGTAGCCCGCCCGCCTGTCAACCGGCCCCATGCCGGCCGCCTCCCAGCCCAATGTGCCATGGCGCGGCACTCACTCCTGTCTGGGTCTGGCGTGTCTGCTGATCGGATCACGCGGGAGATGTCGTTGAAATTGATACTGAAATGCCCGGGGCGCAGAGCGTCAAACGGGCTTTCGGTGCCTTGAGACACGACTTTAGCATCACTTCGACGGCATTTTCACGGTAACGCGCTTTTAGGGTTTGTCGTATTTCTGTTACATAGTTCTTGCGGGCGCTTGTTCCGCACGCTGTTCGAAGGAGGAGGTTTCGATGGTTATCGAGTCGGTTGCAAAGATTGTTGAGGATCGCCCGCTGTTCTGTATCGCTGCCGGAGCGACCGTCCAGCAGGCCTGCGAAGTTCTCGACCGCGAGAATGTCGGTGCGCTTCCGGTGCTCGACGGTGACCGGCTTGTCGGCCTGCTCTGTGAGCGCGACGTTATATGCCGCGCGATCGGCAAGCACCGCGCCGCCGAAGAAACCGCAGTGTCCGAGATCATGACGCCAGACCCCAAAACGGTGCCCCGGGATGCCAGCGTGGCCACCGCGATGCAGACAATGATCCGGGGGGGATTCCGGCATCTGCCGGTGATGAAGCGTGACGAGGTGGTCGGCGTGCTGTCGATGCGTGACATTCCGACAGAGTACCGCGTGATGTTCGAACGCTACGAGGAATCTCGCAGCGCCCGCCACACGCTCGAGCACGTGGACGCCTGAGCGCGGTCGCCGCGCTCGGCAGGCGGTTCCGACCAAAGCATACTGGCGCGCCGGTGATCGGCACCTAGGTCTGCCTGAGGCGGCCGGAGGTGGGGATGATCATTCGTACAGTAGGTGAGGCAATTGCGGGGCGGGCCCTGGCCTGGGTCTGCCCGGCCGACAGCATTTTGTCCGCCTGCAAGGTGCTGGCGGACAACAATGTCAGCGCCGCCCCTGTGATCGACGCGGCGCGGCTCGTCGGTGTGTTCAGCGAACGCGATGTGGTGTGTCGGGTGGTCCTGCGGCAACTGCCGCCGGGCAAGACCGCCGTGTCCGATGTGATGACGCCCGAACCGATTACAGTGCGAGAAGAAACAAGCCTCGTACAGGCGATGGAGCAGATGCTGCGGGGCGGGGTCCGCCATTTGCCCGTCATCCGCGCTGGGGACTGCATCGGCATGTTGTCGATGCAGGACATTCCCTCCGACTACAGGCTGCAGTTTGCGCGTTACGATACTGCCCCGGGCGCGTTGCAGGACGTCACCCGGCGCGCCGGAACCGGCTAGAGGCCCTAAAGCGTTCCAAGGAATGGGTTAAGCTGCGCAATGAGCCGCGCGCAGGTCGGAGAAGGACGCTCTGGACACTTCCGCCGAAAAAAAGCGCAGGTTTCTACCTTTGGGAAAACGGCGACAGCGTGCCATTCTTTGCCAACATGCCGCCGATATGCACTGGACCTTGATCGGCAAGACATGGGCTTCGGGCGTCTTTCACTCCTAGCAAGAGTTCGTCTGCAGGACTGTGGGGCCGCCAGTTTGACTGGCTGGACGATCGGCTGAAGACGATCTCGCCGCCGAGGCCGACAAGGTATTTCCGAAGTTGGAGTGTCCCGCGCGCACCAAGAACGGCGCGCGTTACGATCGGGTCCATCACTAGACCATGGTGATGCGCGACCGACACACCGTAGAAGTCACGGCCTATCTCGACTGCGATATGTCGCGTCGCGTGATGGTGTAGGCCCGCCCGCGGCAACCTTCCGGGAAAGCTCCGGCCGATCGCCGCAGACGGTCGCGCTCAGTTCGGGATCTCGCCGGTTAGACCTTCGACATAAAAGTTCATCCCGGCAAGCGCGGCGTCATCGGCGGTTTCGCCCTCGGCGAGCCATGCGCTGCCATCCTGCTTGTTCAGCGGCCCGGTGAAGGGGCTGTACTCGCCCGCCGCGATGGCGTCGGACAGCGCCTGCGCCTCGGCGCGGACCTCTTCGGGGATGACATCGGTGAACTCGCCCAGTTCGACCATGCCTTCCTTGATGCCGTGCCAGGTGTCGCCGCTCTCCCAGGTGCCATCCTTCACGTCCTGCACGCGCTGGATGTAGTAGGGGGCCCAATCGTCGATGATCGACCCGATCCGCGGCGCGGGTTTGTACTGCGCCATATCGGACGCCTGCCCGAAGGTGAGGATGCTCGCCTCCGCCGCTGCGGCCTGGGGCGCTGTGCTGTCGGTATGTTGCATCAGGACATCGACGCCCTGGTCGATCAGCGCCCGGGCGGCGTCGGCTTCTTTGCCCGGATCGAACCACGTGTAGACCCAGACCACAGACATCTCGACATCGGGGTTGGCTTTCTTGGCGTGGATGTAGGCCGAGTTGATGCCGCGGATAACTTCGGGGATCGGGTAGGAGGCGATGTAGCCGATCTTGTTCGTCTGGGTCATCTTGCCGGCGACATGCCCGATGACGGCCCGGCCTTCGTAGAAGCGCGCCGAATAGGTCGAGACATTGGGGTGGTCGCGCTGATAGCCGGTGGCGTGCTCGAATTTCACATCCGGGAAGTTGCCCGCGACGGTATTGACCGCAGGACCATAGCCGAAGGATGTGGCAAAGATCAGGTCGGTCCCCTGCAGCGCCATCTGGGTCATGATGCTTTCGGCATCGTTGCCTACGTCGACACTTTCGACGAATGCGGTCTCAACGGAGTCGCCGAAGGCTTCTTCGATGGCAAGGCGGCCCTGATCATGTTCGTAGGACCAGCCAAGATCGCCGACCGGGCCGACATAGATGAAGCCGATCTTGGTCGGGTCTTGGGCTTGGGCCGCGAATGGCAGTGTGGCCGCAAGGGTCAGCGCGGCGAACCCGCGGCGGGTTATCGGTTGGATCAATGCTACTTCCTCCGTTTCGGTTTGCGGGTCAGGGGGCCGAGGTCTTTCTTGAGCTCCCGGCGGATGTCACCTTCGATCTCGTCCTCGAGATCTTCGCGCAGATCGGCATTGATCAGCGCGGTGGTGATAATGGCGGTGGGCACGGCGATCACGCCCAGACCGACGAAGAGAATCGCGGCCGTGAAGATACGGCCCTCCCAGGTGATGGGATAGCTGTCGCCATAGCCAACGGTGGTAAAGCTGACGACGGCCCACCACAGGCTGTCGGGGATCGAGGAAAACACCTCTGGCTGGGCCTCGTGCTCGAACGTGTAGATGCCCACCCCGGCGATATAGACAATGATCGCGGCGAGAAAAGCGAACACCGCCAGCTCGCCGCGTGTCTGCTCCAGTGCCTTTTGCAGCCGGAGCATGGCGCGGTTGGTGTGCAGCAGCTTGAGCATTCGGACGAGGCGCAGCAGGCGCAGAGTGCGCAGCGCAGCCCAACTGCTCGACAGCACGAAAAACAGCGGCAGGGCCGACACCAGATCCACGATGCCCCAGAAACTCGTGGCATAGCGCCAGCGGTTCTTGGCCAGCCACAGGCGCAGCAGATATTCGGCGGCAAAGATGCCCAGCACGAAAATCTCGAAGGCAAAAAGCGCATGTCTCACCAGAGGCGGCAGGCCGGGTTCGGTTTCCACAGCGATTGCAACGGCCGACAGCATGATCAGCCCCTGGTGGGCATAGGCGGGCCAGCGTGGCGCCGTCGGGTGGGTGCCGTCTATGATGTCTATGATGTCGGTGCGGTTCATGAGTTTGCGAGTCCGTTGCGCTCGTTGGTCCGCGACCGTGAGTGGATGAGGCCGCATGTACATATAGAACGCTCGGCTTGGCTGCGATGAAAGCAGATCTTAGACGCGCTTTTGCGAGGGGCGCGTCCGGGCCGACCAATGCCTGCTTCGGGATAATGCTTGATCATGGGGTTAACCGGCCGCGTGGAACACCCGGCCAAGTTCGGCCGGGGCGCTGAGACTGGCGCGACGGCGGTCCGAGGAGATCAGGACCAGCACCAGAATTGTGATCAGGTAGGGCGACATCGACAGCAGCTCGACCGGGACCTTCACGCCGGCGACCTGGAGGTTCAGTTGCAGAACGGTGATGCCGCCAAAGAGCCACGCACCGATCACAATGCGCCAGGGTTTCCACGAGGCAAAGACCACAAGCGCCAGGGCGATCCAGCCTGCACCTGCGGTCATGCCTTCGGTCCATTGCGGCACGCGCACGAGGCTCAGGTACGCGCCGCCGAGCCCCGCACAGGCACCGCCGAAGGCGATGGCCAGCAGGCGGATCCGGATGACCTTGTAGCCGAGCGCATGGGCGGCATCGTGGTTTTCGCCCACCGCGCGCAGGATCATGCCGGCCCGTGTGTAGCGCAGCGTGGCCCAGACACCGGCGACAATGGCGATGCCGACATAGACCATCAGGTCATGGTTGAAGAGCACCGGCCCGACAAACGGGATGTCCGTGAGCGGTCCAAAATCCAGCTTTGGCGTCGCCGGTGGCACGACCCCGACATAACCTTGGCCGATCATGGCTGAAAAACCGAGCCCGAAGAGCGTCAGCGCAAGCCCCGTCGCGACCTGGTTGGAAAGCAGATACTGCGTCAGCACGCCGAAGATCAGGGACAGCGCCGCCCCACCCAGGGCAGCCCCGGCAAATCCCAGGGCCGGGCTGCCGCTTTCGATGGCGACGGCAAAGCCGCAGATCGCGCCGACGATCATCATTCCTTCGACGCCGAGGTTCAGTACGCCTGACTTTTCGGTGACCAGTTCTCCGATTGCCGCCAGCAGGATCGGTGTCGCCGCGATAATCAGCGCATCAATGAGGAGTTCAGGCGACATCAGACAGCCTCGCGCGTGACAAGTCGAAAGCGGTAGTTCGACAGCATGTCCAGGGCCAGCAGGAAGAAGAGCAGCATCCCCTGGAACGCCTGGATCGCGGCGGCCGGCAGGCCAAGCATGAATTGCGCCAACTCGCCGCCGATATAGGTCAGCGCCATGAGCAGCCCGGCCAGCAGGATGCCGATGGGATTGAGCCGTCCCAAGAAAGCCACGATGATCGCGGTGAAGCCATAGCCCACGTTGAAATCAATGCTGATCTGGCCGGCGGGCCCCGTGACTTCGAATAGGCCCGCCAGTCCGGCGAGGACCCCTGAAACGGTGAAGCACAAGAACACCACCATGCCGGGGCGAACACCTGCGAAGCGTGCGGCGCGCGGCGCCTGACCGGCGAGGCGGAGATGCACGCCGAGGATATGGCGCGACAGCATCACATAGGCCGCGATGACGGCGATGAAGGCCGTCACGACGCCCCAATGCATGCCGCTGCCTGCGATGAGCTCCAGGTTGGAGGCCGTGTCCCATTCCGACAGATCGCGCGAGCCGGGAAACCCGCCGCCATCGGGGTTGCGCAGAAGATCGAGTGCGGCCGAGGCCAGGATCTGCTCGGCGACATAGACCAGCAGCAGCGAGACGAGGATTTCGTTCGTGCGGAAGGCGATCTTCAGGATTGCGGGGATCATCGCCCAGAGCCATCCACCGAGCGCACCGGCCACTACCATCAGCGGAAAGATAAGCGCGTGGTCCATCGGATAGAGCGCGAGGCCCACCGCGGCGCCAAAGATCGCGCCCATGATGTATTGCCCCTCGGCGCCGATGTTCCAGATGCCCGCGCGAAAGCCCATGGAGAGCCCGATGGCGATCAGAATGAGCGGTCCGGCCTTTACCAGGATCTGGGGCCGGGCGAAGCTTGCCACCTGATCGTTGAAAAGCGGGTCGAAAAAAATCACCCGGATCGCCTCGACCGGGTTCTTGCCGAGCGCCGCAAAGAGCAACCCGCCGGCCACCATCGTGGCCAGCACGGCCAGAATGGGGGTCAACGCCGTCCAGAGACGTGAGGGTTGGGGCCGTTTTTCAAGCCTGAGCACGGGCAGCCTCCGCGGCCTGGGTCCGAGGAGGCGTGGCGTCGGGCGGTGCTTCGGGGCCATTTCCTGGGCGCTCGCCCCCGCCGAGCATCAGGCCGATCTCCTCGAGACTGAGCGTAGCCACACGACGCGGCACTGACAGCGTGCCCTCGTTCATCGCCGCAAACCAGGTCGCGATTTCCAACAGCTCGTCGAGATCCTGGCTGACCACCACGACTGCCGATCCGGTCGCCGCCAGCGTCATCAGCGCCTGCCGGATGGTGGCTGCCGCTGCGGCGTCCACGCCCCAGGTCGGCTGGTTGACAACAAACACTGGCGGCGACTGAACGACCTCGCGCCCGACCACGAATTTCTGCAGATTGCCGCCGGAAAGCGCGCGTGCGGCCACCGCAGGGCCCGGAGTACGCACATCGAAGGTTTCGATCACCTTTTCCGCCGCCTCCCGCGCCGCCGCCCAGCGCACAAAGCCGCGCGACAAGAGCCCTTCTGCCGCGCCGGAGGTCAGCAACATGTTTTCGGTCAGGCTCATGTCGGGCGCCGCGGCATGGCCGAGCCGTTCCTCCGGCGCCGTTCGCAATCCCATGGCGCGCCGATCCGACGGGCCGGCAAGTGCGATGTCTTCGCCGCCCAGCAAAAGCGTGCCGGCCGGCGCGCGGGTCTCCCCGGTCAGCACGGCCATCAATTCGTCCTGCCCGTTACCTGCGACGCCTCCGATCCCCAGAATCTCGCCCGTGCGCACCGCAAACGACACCTCCCGCAGCGGTGTGGCGAATTGCGTAGCTGCGGGCAGGGTGAGGGCACGAGCCTCCAGCATCACAGCGCCGGGTCTCGTCTCGGACCGTTCCGGCGGGGTCAGGTCGGTACCGACCATCATTTCTGCCATCTCGCGGGCGCTGCGCGCGGCGGGCACGCACTCGCCCACGACCTTGCCATGGCGCAGGATCGTGGCTGCATCGCAGAGCGCGCGGATCTCTTCGAGCTTGTGCGAGATATACAGGATCGCCGTGCACTCGGCGGAGAGCTTCCGCAGCGTGGTAAAGAGCGTGTCGACCTCTTGCGGGGTCAGGACCGAGGTCGGTTCATCCATGATCAGCAGGCGCGGATTCTGAAGCAGGCAGCGGATGATTTCAACGCGCTGACGACCGCCGACCGACAAATCGCCAACGAGCCGGTCAGGTTCCAGCGGCAGACCGTAGGCCTGACTGACCTCGCGGATGCGCGCAGCGAGCCGCCGTCTGGGCGGGGGATCTTCCATCCCGAGGCTGACATTCTCGGCGACGCTCAACGCCTCGAAGAGCGAGAAATGCTGGAATACCATGGCCACGCCGGCGGCCCGGGCGGCGCGAGGCTCCGCGGGCACATAGCGTTCTCCGTTGAGCGTCATCTGGCCGGCATCGGGTTTGACAAGCCCATAAATCGCCTTGACCAGGGTCGATTTTCCGGCGCCGTTCTCGCCGAGCAGCGCATGGATTTCGCCAGGCGCGATCTCGAAGGACACATCGTCATTCGCCCGCACGCCGGGATAGGATTTCGTGATACCGGAAAGGCGCAGCAGAGCGGACGTCATGCAGTATCCTGTCGGGAGGGCATGGCGACGCGCAGCGGCGGGCCGGCGGACGGGGGCCGCTTGGCGACACCGATGGCGATCTGGTCCGGGGCTTTGCCAAGGGGAGAGTTGTTGGTCGGGCAGGCAATGTGCTCAAAGCCGCCCGCGGCGACGGGCTGTTTCGCGCCGCCCGAGATCCGGCGAAGGTTGGCGCGTGGTCGACCAAAGGCCGGGAAGCGCGAGGCGTCCCAAAACCCTGATGCCAACACAACCGCGCAGCCCCTGAACGGGCCGAGACCCCGGTCGAGCGACCGGGGGCTGGTCTGAATTTGCGTGCCGGCGGTGAGTTGGGCGCGCGGGGCGCCACGATTCCAAGCATGCCTTTGCGTTACGGAGACCCCTTTAGCGCCAAGGCTGCCGCTGTGCTCGACGCGTTGCATCACAGACTCCGCGGAGCAGTTGCTGGCAGTGCGGGTATGACTCTTACCGTTCTCGACGTGAATGATTTCGCCGATGGTTTGGCGCTTTTGGATAAATCGGGTTCCCATCGCTATCCGTTGGTCAGCACGGTGATCGGCCTTGGACATTCGGTCGGTTATGGATCTGAGGATGACGTCTTCGACCGTCATGCCAAGGCGCGTGGACTGTCCAGCGCCGGGCGAGCCCTGAATCTGATCATCTTCGGGCAAAGCGCCGCCTTGAGCGTGGCGCGAGGCCAGGTTCGCATTGAGCGTGACGATCTGGGGAGGCTCCTGCCCGTCGCTGTCCGACCCAACCCCCAAGGCGCTCATCTCGCGGTGGTCTTTGAGTTTGCGGGTGCTCAGTGGGGCCTTGTTTAAGGCGGGCGGGATAGGATCGGCAATTTGCATGATGCCAAGCATCCCATGGCACAGTGCGAGGATCCGCGTTGCCGCGAGGCTCTGAGTGCTGGTTTTCAAATGGTGCGATGTGGTGCGCGCATCGGGCACGTGGTGCCCGTTTTCGGCAAGGAGCATGGCCGGATCGGCCACGGGCAGCGTCAGACCCAGCGTCCAGCCGCATTGCGCATTACGAACAAAATCGGAGCCGAGGGGGTGGCCAGCCCCGTCGGTGCGCACGTGGTAGCGGATGCCAAGATCATGTGGTCGGCCAGTAGGGAGCAAGTCGTCGCGATCGTTGTCCAGCTTGGCCGAACGGCCGGTGCGCGCCACGATGATTGTACAGGCGGTGGATGGCGCGCCTTCCCTCGGTTGGTCCTCGGTCCGGTGGGCAGCAGCGTCGGAATCGTTCCGGGCCAATATGCGCGGGCCCTCCCCGAAGCATTCGTCTGGGTCGAGGTTGTCGGCGGCGCGTGCCTCGACCACGTGCAGAGCAGCGCCCAATGCGTCAAGATCCGGCGTTTTCAGCGTGGGGCAGGTCATCTCCCTGACGGCAATGGCCAGATGCGGGAAATTCGCGAACACCAGCATGTCATCGATATCGCTGACAGGGCCAGTGATATGCAAGCGCGCCGCACCGCGGGGGAGGGGCGGGCCGAGGTTGTTCGCCGCGGCGGCGGTGTCACCGGCAGTCACTGTGTCGCTTTCTGGATCGGCGCCGCGAGACCGTTGTCCCAGTGGCAAAGACGCAAGAGCCTGCGCCGCGAACACGCAGTCTGGGCGAGCGTGGCGAAGTCTTCGCAGAAGGTCGTCGTCATGTTCGACCGCGCCATTGGCGGGGACCGTGGTCCTCGAGACCAAGGCGCTCGGCCAGTAGAAGCCGCATGGCGGACCGGGGCGATCCATCTGCGCATATTGCTCCGAGTGCAGCGATCTACCGGGGTCTGCGATCCCCTCGACCGTACCGAATGCCTTGCCGTTGTGCTGCGCCAGAAACAGCTTGCAAGCATTTGGCGCGTGGTGCCTCTGTGCGTCTCTTGGCATCAAACGGTGCGCGTCGCGACGGCCGCTTTTGCAGTGTTCTTCGATGCCGTCCAACCCGCATGCGCGCAGCCGACCGAGACGCGCGCGTCTCGGTGGAGCGCCCTCGACCTGCACGGGGGTCTCGTTGAGAAGAAACGCCACATGCATCAAAGGTCCCGCCGCGTTACTCGGTTTTCTGTTGGCTGGTCCTGCTCGATGCGGCGTAGAGCAAGCGGCTGGGACCGTGCCGATTGTCAGTCAAGCTCGGAACAGCCTGTTTCGCAAGGACGAAGCCTTGGCATTTGCCGCAGGTTGCGCCACCTGCTGTTTTTATGGGCAGACTGCCTGACCGGTGCTCTGTCTGTCCACAGAATTTGTGCCTGAGGCCCCTTCTCTCCGCTAGATCTGGGCGATAGCCTGGCGCCATGGCAGAGACACCGCGATTCATTCACTTGCGCCTGCACAGCGAGTACTCGCTTCTGGAGGGCGCGCTTCGGGTCAAGACTCTGGCGTCGAAGGCGGCCGAACTGCGTATGCCCGCAATCGCGCTGACCGATACGAACAACATGTTCGCAGCGCTGGAGTTTTCTGTGTCGGCCAAGAAGGCCGGTGTGCAGGCGATCCTCGGCTGTCAGGTTGATTTGGCCTACGAGGCATCCGCGCCCGGAGATAAACCGATCCCGCCCGCGCCGGTGGTCCTGCTGGCGCAGAACGCTGCGGGATACCTCAACCTTCTCAAACTGAATTCGGCGCTCTACCTGACCCATCCAGGTGAGGCGCCCCATGTCACAACGGCGCAGTTGTTGGAGCATGCAGAGGGGCTGATCTGTCTGACCGGTGGACCGGACGGACCGCTGGGCCGTCTGATCCGGGCCGGGCAGGGGGGCAAGGCCACGGCATTGGCCGCAACGCTGGCGCGCGGATTTCCCGACCGGCTCTATATCGAGCTTCAGCGTCATCCTGGCGACACCGGCCTGCCGGAGGCCGAGGCGGGCAGCGAGCGCGGGTTGGTGGAACTGGCCTATGACCAGGACCTGCCGCTGGTCGCCACGAATGACGTCTATTTCCCCGATGCCGAGATGTACGAGGCCCATGATGCGCTGATCTGCATCGCCGAAGGCGCCTATGTCGACCAGAACGAGCCGCGCCGGCGCCTGACGCCGCAGCATTACCTCAAGTCGCCTGAAGAGATGATCACGCTCTTCGCGGACCTCCCGGAAGCGATTGAAAACACGGTCGAGATCGCGCGGCGCTGCGCCTTCGCCACTGAAACGCGCGACCCCATTCTGCCGCGCTTTGCCGAAGACGAGGTGGAAGAACTGCGCCGTCAGGCGCGCGAAGGTCTGGCCGCGCGGTTGGCCGTGATTCCCCATGCCGCGGAGGTGGCGGAGTATGAGGAGCGGCTGGAGTTCGAGCTCGGCATCATCGAAGGCATGGGCTTTCCGGGCTATTTTCTGATCGTCGCCGATTTCATCAAATGGGCCAAGGCGCGCGATATTCCGGTTGGGCCGGGGCGCGGATCGGGTGCGGGCAGCCTTGTGGCCTATGCGCTGACGATCACGGACCTCGACCCGTTGCGCTATTCGCTGCTGTTCGAGCGGTTCCTGAACCCCGAGCGGGTCAGCATGCCGGATTTCGACATCGATTTCTGCATGGACCGGCGCGAGGAAGTGATTCAGTACGTTCAGGAGAAGTACGGCCGCGACCGGGTGGGTCAGATCATCACCTTCGGCGCGCTGCTCAGCAAGGCCGCGGTGCGCGACGTCGGCCGGGTGCTGCAGATGCCTTATGGGCAGGTGGACCGGCTGAGCAAGATGATCCCGGTCGAAGGGGTCAAGCCGGTCAGTATCGAGAAGGCGCTGCGCGACGAGCCGCGGCTGAAGGAAGCCGCGCAGGCCGAAGAGGTCGTGGATAGACTGCTCACCTATGGCCAGCAGGTCGAGGGATTGCTGCGCAACGCATCCACCCATGCAGCGGGCGTCGTGATCGGGGACCGGCCGCTTGATGAGCTTGTGCCGCTCTACCAGGATCCGCGTTCGGACATGCCGGCAACGCAGTTCAACATGAAATGGGTCGAGCAGGCGGGGCTGGTAAAGTTCGACTTTCTGGGCCTGAAGACGCTGACCGTAATCCAGAATGCTCTGGAGCTGATTGCCGGGCAGGGCCGACCGTTGCATGTCGCCGCCGACGGGCGGCAGATCTACGCGCCGACCGAGGGCGCGGAGGGCGACATCAATGCCATTCCGCTGGATGATGACGCCAGCTACAAGCTCTACTCCGAGGCCAAGACGGTCGCCGTGTTCCAGGTGGAAAGCTCGGGCATGATGGATGCGCTGCGGCGGATGAAACCCGACTGCATCGAGGATATCATCGCGCTCGTGGCGCTTTACCGGCCCGGGCCGATGGAGAACATCCCGAAATTCTGCGAGGTCAAGAACGGGATCAGCGAGCGGGAAATGCTGCATCCGTCAGTCGACCATATCCTCGACGAGACGCAAGGCATCATCGTCTATCAGGAACAGGTGATGCAGATCGCCCAGGAGATGGCGGGCTACAGCCTCGGCGGGGCGGACATGCTGCGCCGCGCCATGGGCAAGAAGATCCAGGAGGCGATGGACGCCGAGAAGCCGAAATTCCTCAAGGGCGCGGCGGAGAACGGGGTCGATGAGGCCAAGGCGATCGAGGTCTGGAACCTGCTCGACAAGTTCGCCAACTACGGTTTCAACAAGTCCCACGCGGCCGCCTATGCGGTGGTCAGCTATCAGACCGCCTGGCTCAAGGCGAACCACCCGGTGGAGTTCATGGCGGGTGTGATGAACTGCGATTTGCACCTGACCGACAAGCTGGCCGTCTATGCCGAAGAGGTAAAGCGGCGGCTGGAGATCGAGATCGTGCCGCCCTGCGTGAACCGATCCCAGCCGATGTTCAGCGTGGCGGACGGAAAGATCGTCTATGCTCTGGGCGCGCTCAAGAATGTGGGCGTCGAGGCAATGCGCCTGATCACAGAGGCGCGCGGCGATGGACCCTTCGTGACGCTCTTCGACGTCGCCCGGCGGGTGGATCTGAAACGCGTGGGTAAGCGTCCGCTGGAGATGCTCGCTCGCGCCGGGGCCTTCGATACGCTCGACCGCAACCGGAGGCGGGTGTTGGAAAGCCTCGATGCGCTGGTCGCCTATTCCGAGGCGATTCACCACCAACGCGGATCGGCCCAGGTGTCGCTCTTCGGCGAGGCGGGCGAGGATCTGCCCGAACCGCGCCTGTCCCCGGCCGCCGACTGGCTGCCGGCGGAGCGGCTGGCCGAGGAGCATGCGGCCGTGGGCTTCTACCTCTCCGGCCATCCGCTGGACGACTATATGGGCCCGCTAAAGCGCCAGGGTGTAAAGACCTTGGCCGAGGTGGAACGCGACGCGGCGCGCGGTCCGCAGGTGGCCAAGCTCGCCGGCTCCGTGGCCCAGCGGCAGGAACGCAAATCGGCGCGCGGCAACCGCTTTGCGTTCGTGCAGCTGTCCGATCCGACCGGTCTCTACGAGGTTACAGTTTTCTCCGACACGCTGGAGGTTGCGCGCGATCATCTGGAGCCGGGGCAGAACGTCGTGCTGACCGTCGAGGCGCAGCTCGAAGCCGATCAGCTCAAGCTGCTTTGCCGCAGCGCACAGCCGGTGGATGCCGTTGCCGTCGCTGGCGGGGCGAGCGGGCTGCGGGTCGTCGTCGATGCCCCCGACGCGCTCGGCCCCGCGGCGACCATCCTGTCCGGTGCCGTCGCCGATTCGCGCCGTGGCGCGCCGGTGTCCTTGTGCATCATGGCCCCTGATCTGGGCGAAGCGGAGGTCACTCTGCCCCAGCCCTACGCGATCACGCCCGCAATCAAGGGTGCGATCAAGTCGCTGCCGGGCGTTGTGCTGGTGGAGGATCAGTAGCGTCGCGCCTTGCCGAAACGCGCCCTGGTAGAGCGTTTGGAACATCACCGCTTTGCAGGGTGTTCTTACGGCGTTTGGATAGGGCGCTCTGCCCCCGCGCTTTGACCTTGCGCGCCGCCCGAGACTGGCCTAGCGCGCCGGCAAAACCACTCAAAGGTGATAGAGCAGCATGCAGAAAATCTTGTTTTCGGCTTTCACAGTTTGTGTCCTGGTAACCTCGCTTGCCAGGGCTGCGACTGTTGTGGATCGCTCCGATCTGACTAAAGTTTTCGAGGCGCAAGGCCTCTCGGGCAGTTTCGCGCTGCTGGACGTCAATGCGGACCGGTTGACCGTGGTCAACCAGCCGCGCGCGCATCAGCGCTTTATCCCGGCCTCGACGTTCAAGATTGCCAACAGCCTGATCGCGCTCGAGCTCGGTGTGGTTGCGGATAACAACGAGATCATCCCCTATGGCGGCGAGCCTCAGCCGATCCGGGCGTGGGAAAATGACATGACGCTAGGGGAAGCCTTTGCAGTGTCGAATGTGCCGGTCTTTCAGGAAATTGCGCGACGCGTCGGGCTGGCCAGATACTCTGAGTACCTGGCGGATTTGGACTATGGCAATGGCGCGTTCGGGACCGAGGTCGATCGCTTTTGGCTGGCGGGACCGCTTGAGATCAGCGCTGTTGAACAGGTCAAGTTCCTGTCGCTGTTGGCACAGAAACAGCTGCCTCTGTCCGATCGAACACAGGATCTCGTCCAGGACATCGCACGGATCGAGACGAAGGACGGGGCCGTTCTCTACGGGAAAACCGGATGGACGACGGCCCCCGATCCGGACATCGGGTGGTTCGTTGGGTGGGTCGTGCGCGATGACGGGATCTATGCCTTCGCCCTCAATATCGACATGCGGTCCAGAGCCGACGCGCCCCTGCGCAGGGTGCTCGCGCGGCAATTGTTGGCGGAACTGGGTGTCTACTAGCCGGTTTGGGTCCGACAAAGGCTAGAACCGCTCGACCCAAGGCCGCAGGCTCAGCTCGTGCGACCAGGTCGAGCGGTGCTGTGCGATGAGCCCGAGATACGCTTGTGCAATGGCATCGGGGTCGAGCATCGAGTCCGGATTGTCGGCGGGCTCTGACCGGCCCGGGTTTCGGATCGCGCCGTCGATATTGACCCAGGCGACATGCACACCCTTTGAATGAAGTTCGCGGGACATGCTTTCGGCCAATCCGCGCTGGGCGAATTTGCCCATGGCGAAACTGGCCGACAGCGGAAAACCTTTCACCCCAGCCGATGCCCCGGTGAAAAGGATCGTGCCGCGCGTCCCAGTCTCATCGCTGTCCTGTGCCAGCATGCGGCGCGCGGCCTGCTGGCCCATCAGAAACGCGCCAAACGCGGTGATCTCGATCGCGCGGCGTACTGTCTCTGGATCAAGCTCAGCTATCGGCCCGCGCACCCGCGCCGACGGGTTGTAGACGGCCACGCGCAGGGGCCCGGGCAGATCCTCGAACAGCCTCGCCATTCCGGCCGGGTCGGTTGCATCAAGCGCAACCGTCCGTCCGCCGGTCCCAGCGGCCAGATCGTTGAGTTTGTCAGGCGTCCGAGCACAGAGTGTCAGAGCGTAGGTCGGCGCCAGAGCGCGGGCGACCGAGGCTGAAAGCCCATCGCCAACGCCGATGATCACAGCATGAGGCTTCGACATGGTGCCATTCGGACGGGCCCGCCACCCGCCGTCAAGTCACGATCCGGCAATTACCCGTTCGTTTTTTCCGATTGGACGGACGCTCGTGGTGCCGTTCGGGTCTGGATAGACGGCCGAGGAAACGCGATCTCCGCGATCTCTTCAAACCGATGTCAACCGGTCGGCACCCGTGGTTGCGGCACTCTCAGGGTTCGACCAGTTCCGCCTGCGGGATGATCGGAAAGAATCTGCCCTCTGAGCGGACGCCGAACCAGTCCTGACCCTGGTGCGGCGCGGTTTCGCCCAGCTCAACCAGCCGGTAAAAGCTTTTGCGATCGATCCGCGCCTCAAGCGCGGCCCGGACAAGCACATAGGGCGTGGGTTCGCCGGTTTCGGTGTCGCGCTCGACCCGAATCGGCGCATCGGGCCCGGCGGTAACGCTGTCGCCGACATTCGTGGTGAAGGTGATCGTCTGATCCGCGCCCTGACCGGCAACCTCGAAATCGGTGGCGATGAAGGGCACGTCCTCAACCTTGAGCCCGACCTTTTCTACCGGGGTGACGAGAACGTAGTCCTCGCCGTCCTTGCGCAGGATCGACGCAAAAAGGCGTACCATCGCGGGGCGGCCGATGGGGGTGCCCTCGTAAAACCACGTCCCGTCGCGGGCGATGCGCATGTCGAGATCGCCGCAAAAGGGGGGATTCCATAGATGTACGGGGGGCGGACCCTTCTTTGCCGCCTTCGTCGCGCTGGCCAGCAATGCGTCCGCCGACGGCGCCGTCACGGGGTTTTGTGCAGGATTGGATTTTGTCATTTGCGGTACCCGGGATATCTGGCTTTGATGTGCATATAACAACTAGGCGGAGCGAGTCATGGCCGAGACCGAAGATCTTGTGGGCGAAATCGAAGCTCTCGGAGCACAGCTGTCGGCCGCAAAGTCGAGCATTACCAAGCGCTTCATCGGCCAGGAGCGCGTCGTAGATCTGACTTTGGCGGCCCTTTTGTGTGGTGGTCACGGGTTGCTCATCGGACTGCCCGGCCTTGGCAAGACCCGCCTCGTCGAGACGCTTTCGACCGTCATGGGGCTTGATGGGGCGCGGATTCAGTTCACGCCCGACCTTATGCCTGCGGATATTCTGGGGTCCGAAGTGCTGGAAACCGCCGAGGATGGGTCGCGGTCCTTCCGGTTCATCGAGGGACCGGTGTTCTGCCAGCTCCTGATGGCGGACGAGATCAACCGCGCCAGCCCGCGGACGCAGTCGGCGCTGCTGCAGGCGATGCAGGAGAAGTCCGTGACTATCGCCGGTCAGCCCCATCCTCTGGAGTTGCCGTTCCACGTCCTGGCGACCCAGAACCCGATCGAGCAGGAGGGCACCTACCCGCTGCCCGAAGCGCAGCTTGACCGGTTCCTCGTGCAGATCGACGTCAAGAACCCCGACCGCGACACCGAACGCGACATCCTGCTGGCGACCACTGGCGTGGAGGAGGAGCAATCCACCCAGGTCTTCACCGGCGAAAGCCTGCTGGCGGCCCAGACGCTGCTGCGCCGGATGCCGGTGGGCGAGGCGGTCGTCGAACTCATCCTCGATCTCGTGCGTGCCTGCCGTCCGGAAGAAGAGGCATCGCCACAGATCGTCAAGGACAGCGTGAGCTGGGGGCCGGGTCCGCGCGCCGCTCAGGCACTGATGCTGACGGTCCGCGCGCAGGCGTTGCTGGAAGGACGGCTGGTGCCGACGGCCGATGATGTGACGCGCATGGCGGTTCCGATCCTGACCCACCGGATGCAGCTCACCTTTGCGGCGCGGGCACGCGGGGAACGGCTGAACGACCTGATCGAACAGGTTGCCGCTCAGGTCACCCATATCGAGGCCGCTGCGTGAGAGATGCTCCCAGCCTCAGAGCCGATGCCGACGCGCTCGCCGCACCGCTGCCCCCGCTCATGGCCGATGCCGAACATCTGGCCTCGACCATGTTGCTGGGCGATCACGGCCGGCGCCGCTCCGGCATGGGCGAGGAGTTCTGGCAATACCGACCCGCGATGCCCAACGACGAGGCCCGGCTGATCGACTGGCGCCGCTCGGCGCGGTCGGACACGCATTTCATCCGGGAAAAGGAATGGCAGGCGGCGCAGACGATCCTGATCTGGGTGGATGGCGCGCAATCGATGGAGTTCGCCTCGAAAGGACGCCAGACCAAGGCCGACCGCGCGCGCACCCTGGCGATGGCTGTGGCGATCCTGTTGCTGCGCGGCGGGGAACGCGTCGGGTTGACCGGGGCCGACGTGCCGCCACGGCGCGGCGAGGTGCAACTGCTGCGGCTGGCCGCGGGGCTGCTGTCGATCGGGGGCGGGTCCACCGACTACGGTGCGCCCGAGATCACGGGCATGCTGTCGAAGTCCCGCGCGCTCTTCATCTCCGATTTTATGGGGCCGCTGGAGCCTTTGGAGGCCGCACTGACCGCTGCCGCCGACCGCGGCGTGCGCGGCGCGCTGCTGCAAATCCTCGACCCGGAGGAAGAAGCCTTCCCCTATGACGGGCGCACTGTGTTCGAGAGTATGGGCGGCAGGCTGCAGCACGAAACACTACAGGCCGGCGCGCTGCGCGACCGCTATCTGCAGCGGCTCGCTGAACGCAAGGACCGCCTGGCGGAACTGGCTCGGATCACCGGCTGGCAGGTGGATTGCCACCATACCGGCGAAAGCGCACAAGCCGCCCTGATGTGGCTCTTTGGGGCGTTGGAAAAGGTACGCTGATGCTCACCATTGGGCCCTTGGGCTTCACTGCGCCATTCCTGTTGCTGGCGCTGATCGCCCTGCCGATCCTGTGGTTCCTGCTGCGCGCAGTACCACCCGCGCCGATCCGCCGGCGCTTTCCCGGCGTGGCTTTGCTGCTGGGGCTGTCCGATGACGAAACGCAAAGCGACAAGACGCCCTGGTGGTTGCTGCTGCTGCGCATTCTGGCGGTGGCCGCGGTGATCGTGGGGTTGGCCGGACCGGTGCTGAACCCGCGCAGCGAGGCTGCTGGGTCCGGACCGCTCCTGGTGCTGGCAGACGGGACCTGGGCAGATGCGCGTGACTGGGCGCGCCGGCTCGACCGGATCGAAGTGGCGGTGACCGAGGCTGGCCGTGCCGGCCGGCCGGTGGCGGTGGTCGTGGCCACAGATCTGCCCGAGGGCAGCCTGCCCTTCCAGGCTGCAGACGCCTGGTTGCCGCGCCTTGGTGCGCTCAGCCCGAACCCTTGGCAGCCCGATGACACCCTGGCGGGCTGGGCCGCGGCGCAGGACGGCGATTTCGACACGATCTGGCTTTCGGACGGGATCGACCGCGCCGGGCGCGACGATGTGTTGGCCGCCCTGGAGGCCCGAGGCAGTGTCAGCGTGCTGGAGAGCGGCCGCTCAGTCTTTGGTCTGCGGCCCGCGCGGTTCGAAGATGGCTTGATTCGGATGACGGCCCTGCGCGCGCAGCCGGGAACGGAGGCGCTGGTTACCGTCACCGCCCGCGGCCTCGACCCGGCGGGGATCGAGCGCGAGCTTGCCCGCATTCAAACCGAGTTCCTGCCTTCCGAGACCGAAATCGAAATCGACCTGACCTTGCCACCGGAGCTGCGCAACCGGATCACGCGCTTCGAGCTCTCCGGCATCCGCTCTGCTGCGGCCGTCAGCCTGACCGACGATGCGCTGCGCCGGCGCGAGATCGCCCTGATCGCGGGACGCGACGACCGCGAGGGTTTGGAGCTGCTCTCGCCGCTGCACTATCTTGAAAAGGCCCTCGTCCCGAACGCCGATCTGATCGATGGCAGCCTGCTCGACATCCTGCAGGCGAACCCCGACGTCATCGTCTTTGCCGATGTCGCGCGCGTCACGGATGAGGAGACTGCGGCGCTGACCGAATGGCTCGAAGGGGGTGGGTTGCTGCTGCGTTTTGCCGGGCCGCGGCTTGCCTCCAGCGATATCAGTCGCGATTTGGAAGACCCGCTGATGCCTGTGCGCTTGCGTATCGGCGGGCGCAGCGTTGGTGGCGCCATGAGCTGGGGAGCGCCCAAGGCCCTGCGCGCCTTTGCCGAAGGCTCGCCGTTTTTCGGCCTGCCTGTGCCCGAGGACGTAACGGTTTCCGCCCAGGTGCTGGCGCAACCCGACCCGGATCTGGCCGACCGGGCCATCGCGAGCCTCGCCGACGGCACGCCTCTGGTCACGCGCAAGCCCGTCGGGTCGGGGCAGATCGTGCTTTTTCATGTCACCGCGAATGCAGAATGGTCCTCGCTGCCGCTTTCGGGGCTCTTTGTATCGATGCTGGAGCGTCTGGCAGTGTCCAGCCGCACGGCGCAGCCCGACGCGGCCGAATTGGAGGGTACGGTCTGGGAGGCGTCCGAGGTGCTCGACGCGTTCGGTGCACTCGGCGATGCGGAACGGCTGCGCGGCCTGCCGGGTGAGCGCCTGGCCGAGGGCGTGCCGGCTGCTGATATGCCACCGGGGCTCTATGCCGGGGCCGACCGGCGGCTCGCGCTCAATGTCATTGGCGCCGAAGACACGCTCGCACCGGCGGTTTGGCCGGAGCGCGTGTCTCTCAGTGGGATGGATGTGCGCGAAGAGACCCGTTTCAAGGGCGCGTTTCTCACCGCGGCCTTGCTGATCCTGATTGCGGATCTGATCGCGTCGCTCTGGTTGTCCGGCAAGCTGCGCCCGCGCGGTCGCGCAATGGCCGGTCTGGTCGCTGCGGCGTTGGCCTTTGGCGCGGCGCCCGAAACCTGGGCCCAGACGGAAGACGAGTTTGCCCTGGCTGCCACCTCCGAAGTGGCGCTAGCCTATATCGTTACGGGCAACGAACGGGTCGACGAGGTGACGCGTGCGGGGCTCGAGGGGCTGTCACGCGTTCTGTACCAACGCACGTCGATCGAGCCCTCCGAACCCATCGCGGTCAACCTGGAAATGGACGAGATATCGTTCTTTCCGTTTCTCTACTGGGCGGTGACGCCGGACCAGCCGATCCCGTCGGATCTTGCCTATGCGAAGCTCAACCGCTATCTGCGCACCGGGGGCATGATCCTGTTCGATACCCGCGATGCCGACACGGCGCGGTTCGGCAGTTCCTCGCCCAACGGGCGCATGCTGCGCCAGCTCGCGCGCCCGCTCGACGTGCCGCCGCTGGAGCCGATCCCCGATGACCATGTCCTGACGCGCACCTTCTATCTGATCCAGGATTTTCCGGGCCGCCATGTCAGCCCCGACGTCTGGGTCGAGGCGGCGCCGCCGGACGCCGAGCAGGTCGACGGAATGCCGTTTCGCAATCTCAACGATGGTGTCACCCCGGTGGTCATCGGCGGCAATGACTGGGCCGCGGCCTGGGCCGTGGACCGCCGCGGGGCGCCAGTGTATCCTGTCGGACGCGGGTTCGCCGGCGATCGCCAGCGCGAGATCGCCTACCGGTTTGGCGTGAACTTGATCATGCATGTGTTGACCGGAAACTATAAATCCGACCAGGTCCATGTTCCGGCTCTGCTCGACCGGCTGGGCCAATAGGAGCGTAAACCCATGGGCGGAGAGATCGTATTCGCACCGCTGATCAGCTGGAGCATGATCGCCATCGTGGCGGTGATCACCTTGGGTCTGCTCGCCTTTGCCACATGGCAGCGGCTGGCGGGTTGGTGGCTGCGCGGGCTCGGCGCGGCGGTTCTGTTGCTGGCGCTCGCCAACCCGTCGATCCAACGCGAGGACCGCGAACCGCTCACCGATATCGTCGTGGTCGTCGTCGACGAGAGCGCCAGCCAGCGCATCGATGTGCGCCCGAACCAGACCGCGGCGGCGCTCGCGCGGCTCGAGGCCGAGATTGCAAGCCTGCCGAACACCGAACTGCGGATCCTGCCGCTGGGCGATGCCGAGGGTAACGAAGGCACGCTGCTTATGGGCGCTGTCAGCGAGGCGCTGGCGGACGAGCCGCGCGCCCGTGTCGCCGGGGTCATCCTGCTCACCGACGGGCAACTCCATGATGTGGAGGCCGCCCCGAACCTTCCCGCGCCGCTCCACGCGCTGCTCACCGGCGAGCCAGATGATTGGGACCGCAGGCTCGTGGTGCAGAATGCGCCGGCCTTTGCCATCCTGGGCGAAGAAGTCACGCTGACCTTGCGGATCGAGGACCAGGGCGCCGTGCCGCCGGGCGAAGGCGGGTTCGCCACCCTTCAGCTTTCCGTCGATGGCGGCGAGCCGGCCGAGTACCGCGTGCCGGTCGGCGAAGATCTCGACCTGCCCGTCGTGCTGCCCCATGGCGGCATGAACGTGATCCAGTTCACGGTGCCCGAAGCGCCCGGAGAGCTGACCGACCGCAACAATGCCGCCGTGGTCCAGATCAACGGTGTGCGCGACCGCCTGCGCGTTCTGCTGGTCTCCGGCGAGCCACATCCCGGTGAACGGACCTGGCGCAACCTGCTGAAGTCCGACAGCAGTGTCGACCTGGTGCATTTCACGATCCTGCGCCCTCCCGAAAAGCAGGACGGCGTGCCGGTGACCGAGCTGTCGCTGATCGCATTTCCTACCCGCGAGCTGTTTCTGGAAAAGATCGACGAGTTCGATCTGATCATCTTCGACCGGTACAAGCGCCGTGGGATCCTGCCGGTCATCTATCTCGACAATATCCGCCAGTATGTCGAGGATGGCGGTGCGGTGCTGGTCGCCGCGGGACCGGACTTTGCAAGTGCCGCGAGTCTCTACCGCACGCCGCTCAACCAGGTCCTGCCGGCGACGCCGTCCGCCCGTGTGGTCGAGTCCGGATTTCTGCCCCTGATCAGCGATCTGGGCGCGCGCCACCCGGTCACATCAGGGCTCGAAGAGTTCGCGCCGCCCCCCGCGGAAGGCGAAGAAGGCCCGGGCTGGGGGCGCTGGTTCCGTCAGATCGATGTGCTGCCCAAGAGTGGCGTGACGGTGATGACCGGCGCCGAGGACCGACCGTTGCTGGTGCTTGACCGGGTCGGCGAGGGGCGCGTGGCGCTCATGGCATCGGACCATGCCTGGCTGTGGAGCCGCGGCTATGAGGGCGGCGGGCCGCAGTTGGAGCTGCTGCGCCGGCTTGCCCACTGGATGATGAAAGAGCCCGAACTGGAAGAAGAGGCGCTCTGGGTCGAGGCCGATGGCCAGACCATGACGATCATCCGCCGGACGCTCGACGAGAGCACCGGCGATTTTGAGGTCACGGCGCCGGACGGAACGGTGATCACCGTGACACCGCGTGAGGTGTCGCCCGGGCGGTTCGAAGCCGTGGTCGAGGGCCCCGACCTAGGGCTTTACCGGATCAGCGACGGGGAGCACGATACGGTCGCCGCGCTCGGTCCCTCCGCCCCGCGCGAGTTCGAGCAGACCATTGCCAGCGGCGAGGCTTTGGCGCCCGTTGTGGCCGACACCCGCGGCGGGGTGATGACTCTGTCGGACGGCATACCGGACATTCGCACGATCCGTCCGGGCCGCCCGGCCGCGGGGCGCGGCTGGATCGGGATTACCCCGCGTGAGGCCTACCGCACCTCTGACGTTACGGTCACGCCGTTTTTGCCGCCATGGGCCTATCTGCTGCTCGCGGCGGGTCTGGTGGTCGGGGCTTGGCTGGTCGAAGGCCGGCGCCGCCGCGCGCGGGTCGGAGCGGAAACCTAGCACAAGAGCAGGTCGACCCGGTTATCCGCGGCGCTCTGTCAGCCGTTTGTGTCTTACCGCCCCGGCAGGGCGACCCGCACGCCCTCCTCGGCCCACCCGGTGAGGTTGCAGCGCGGGCGGACGATGACCTCGGTCAGCGTGTCGGGGATCGTGATGCCCGAGAGACTGCGGGTGAAGGGCTGTTCTTCCACATGGGGGTGAAAAAGCTCCCGGAAGCCCAGCCTTGTGCCATCAGGGGCCAGCACCTCCCACCCGTCGGCGTAGTGATCCCAACCAGTGTCGGGGTGCAGGATCGTGACATCAAAACGCCAGACTCCGCCGGCCTCGCGCGCCGTCACCTCGGTGATCTCGGGCGGATCGGCCCGCAGCGGAACCGCAAAACAGGCGACGATGGCAACAAGAAGGGCGGTGCGGATCATTGGACAGGCTCCTCCAGCAGGACATTGCGCGAGCGCGACGCGTATTCGCGGCGGATGATCATGATCAGGGTCAGCGCCGTCGCGACGATCAGCGCCCAGGCGCCGACCAGCCAGGCCAGGGCGCCGAGCGCAAAGTAAACCGACCGCAGGCCCTTGTTGAAGGCCCGCGCCGCCGTCACATTCAGTTCCCCAGCCTGGCGCGACCGGATCGTGCAGCGTGGATCGGACAGGTCGTTCGGGATCGTGCCCGCCAGCACTGCGCAATAGCCGAAGACCCGGTTGGCCCAGACGAATTTGAGAAACGCCGCGGTGAGCAGCAGAATCACGACGAGGATCTTGACCTCCAGAACAGACTCCGGCGCGGTGTCGAGGATCAGGTCTTCGGCGATCATGCTGACCCGTTCCGTATTGGACAAGAGCGCCATACCGCCGCCGATGGCGATAAGGCAGGCTGAGGCAAAGAACGCCGTGCCCTCGCGCAGGTTGGTCAGCAGCATCGCATCGAAAACGCGCGGATCGCGAGCGGCGATGTGGCTCATCCATTCCAGCCGATAGCGCGCCATGAGCACCGAGGCCGATTTATGCTTTGCATTGGGGCGCTCAATCAGCCAGCCGATCGTGGCCCAGGTCAGAAACAGCAGGGCAACGGCAATGCCGTCGAGCATGTGAAAAGCGGTGAGCGGACCTACAATAGTCATGGGCGCATGTATTCTCACAGATCATGGGTTGTCATCCGGTCAAATTGGTTATATAAAATTACCAATTGGCGCATAGAACCGGTGAAAGCGGGTGCCTCACACCGAGTTTGGGAGAGAGACCATGCAGATGCCTGCCCCCGATGCCACAGTGCTGGCGCGGCGCGAGACGATCGTAACGCGATTGAGCGAGGTTCTCCCCGCAGAGGCCGTGATCTCCGATCTGGCCGAGACCCGCGCCTTCGAGTGTGACGCGCTGACCGCCTACCGGTGTCCGCCGCTTGCCGTGGCCTTGCCGAGCACGACCCAGGAAGTCGCGGCCGTGCTCAAGATCTGCCACGAAGAACGTGTGCCGGTGGTTCCACGCGGGTCGGGCACGTCGCTGGCCGGTGGTGCGTTGCCGACCGCGGATTCCGTTGTGCTCGGGGTCTCCAAGATGACCGACGTTCTGGAGGTGAATACCGCCGACCGGATCATTCGGGTGCAGGCGGGCCGGACCAACCTGTCAGTAACCGGTGCTGTGGAGGGTGAGGATTTCTTTTACGCCCCGGACCCGTCCTCTCAGCTTGCTTGCGCTATCGCGGGCAATATCGGGATGAATTCCGGGGGCGCGCATTGCCTGAAATACGGCGTGACGACCAACAACCTGCTGGGCGTGACCATGGTCATGATGGATGGAACCGTGGTCGAGATTGGCGGCGCGCATCTCGATGCACCGGGGCTCGATCTGCTCGGCGTGATCTGCGGCTCCGAAGGCCAGCTTGGTGTCGTGACCGAAGCAACATTGCGCATCTTGCGGAAACCCGAAGGCGCGCGCCCCGTCCTTATGGGCTTTGACACGGCCGAAGTCGCGGGCGCCTGTGTGGCCGATATCATCGAGGCGGGCGTTTTGCCGGTGGCTATCGAGTTCATGGATCGCCCTTGCATCCGCGTCAGCGAGGATTTTGCCCATGCGGGCTATCCCGATTGCGAGGCGCTGCTGATCGTCGAAGTCGAAGGCAGCCGTGCGGAGATCGACGAACAGATCGGGTTGATCCGGCAGCTATCTCAGCGGCACAACCCCGTTGCCTTCCGCGAAAGCGCATCGGACGCCGAGAGCGCGCTGATCTGGAAGGGCCGCAAGGCGGCCTTTGGCGCGATTGGCCGGATCAGTGACTACATGTGTCTCGACGGCACGATTCCGGTGAGCGAACTGCCCATGGTGTTGCGTCGGATCGGCGAACTGTCGGACGAATACGGGCTGGACGTCGCCAATGTGTTCCACGCGGGTGACGGCAATCTTCATCCTTTGATCCTCTTTGACGCCAACAAGGAGGGCGACCTGGAGATCTGCGAAGAACTCGGTGCGGAGATCCTCAAACTCTGCGTGGAGGCCGGAGGCTGTCTGACCGGTGAACATGGCGTCGGCGTTGAAAAGCGCGACCTCATGCAGACGCAGTTCGCGCCGGAGGATCTTGAGGCGCAACTCACCGTGAAGGACGCATTCGATCCCCGCTGGCTCCTGAACCCTGCAAAAGTGTTCCCGTTGTCGGTGAGTGCCACCCGCAGGGAGCAAGCGGCATGACCGCTGCCGCTGTCACCACTGCTCAGGAAGCCGCGCAGGCGACTGGTGCAGGCGCGACCACGTCCCCGGGTCAGTCCGTGCTCGCGCCGACCAGTGAGGCTGGTCTCGCCGAGGCTGTTCGTGACGCGAGCGGGCCCCTCCGCCCGATGGGTGGAGGCACGCGAAACATCGGCCGGCCGGTCGCCGCGCAAATCCTGTCTGTCGCAGGGGTGTCGGGCATCGTCCGCCATGATCCCGGCGCGCTGACGCTGGTCGCCCGCGCCGGAACGCCGTTGGAAGAGATCGAAGCCACGCTGGCGAGCGCCGGACAGCGCCTGCCATTCGAGCCGCTGGATCACCGTGCGCTTCTGGCGACTGAGGGCGTGCCGACGATCGGCGGCGTTGTCGCGACCAACGCCTCCGGCCCGCGTCGGGTTCAGGCGGGAGCCTGCCGCGACAGCCTGATCGGCGTGCGCTTCGTCGATGGGGCCGGCCGCATCGTGAAGAACGGCGGGCGGGTGATGAAAAACGTCACCGGCTATGACCTCGTCAAGCTCATGGCAGGCAGTTTCGGAACCCTTGGGGTCCTGACGGAGGTGAGTTTCAAGGTTCTTCCAGCGCCGGATGCGCGCGCGACGCTGAGCATTTCGGGATTGTCCGAGCCGCAGGCCATAGACGCGCTCTCCGAAGCGCTCGGGTCGCCCTACGATGTCACGGGTGCGGCTCACCGTTCCGGCGGCGCGAACGGCTCCGACGGCAGAACGCTCGTGCGGATCGAAGGGCTGGCCGCTTCGGTGGCCTATCGAGCGGAGCGTCTGGTTGCGGAGTTGGGACGTTTCGGTCCGGTCGAGCTTTTGGACGACCGCGACGCATCGGATGCCATCTGGCGCGACATTCGCGACGTCCGGGAGTTCGCGGGGCGCGACGGGGACGTCTGGCGGTTGTCGGTGCGTCCGTCCGAGGCCGCGGCGCTTGCCGCGCATCTCGGAGATCTGCCTCGGCTCTTTGACTGGGGCGGTGGTCTGATCTGGGTGCTGGCTACGCCCGGCACCGACTTGCGCGCGCAACTCGGCAGTTTCCGCGGTCACGCGACCCTGGTGCGCGCGGATGTCGAGACGCGCGAGCGCTTGCCGGTATTCCAGCCCGAACCCGGACCGCTGGCCGCGCTTGCCACTCGGTTGCGCGCAAGCTTCGATCCGCGCGCTGTCCTCAATCCTGGCCTGATGACCGCGCCAGGCCCGGCCGGGACATGATCGCAACGGCCGCGACTGTCGCGCTGATCTCGACGCTGGTCTTTACCGGCCTGGTCCTTGTCCGGGATCGACCTCGGGGCGCGTTGATCGCACAGATCGGCTCCGCCGGCGCGGCCGCGTTGATCCTTGCGGCGCTGGTCTTTGACACGGCCCTTTCGGGAATTGGTCTTTCGGCATTGCAGGTCAGCGCCTTGGGTCTGGCGCTTTTGGCCGCGACCGTGGGTGGCATGTTCTACCACCTCTATCTCGGCCGGTTCGACGATGTCTGGCGGGCCCGGGTCGTCTTCGCACTGGTTTATCTGGGGGTGGCGGCGGTGCTTGGCACGCTCTACCTCGCTCTGCTCTGAAAGCTTCCCCATGCAAACGAACTTCACTCCCGAGCAACTGTCCGATCCGCGTCTGGCGCGCTCCAACGAGATCCTGCGCTCCTGTGTGCATTGCGGCTTCTGCACCGCCACCTGCCCGACCTACCAGGTTCTCGGTGACGAACTCGACAGTCCGCGCGGGCGCATCTACCTGATCAAGGACATGCTCGAAAACGGGCGGCCGGCGGACGAAAAGACCGTTAAGCATATCGATCGCTGCCTGTCCTGTCTGGCCTGCATGACGACGTGCCCTTCGGGCGTGCACTACATGCATCTTGTCGACGAGGCCCGCGCCTATATCGAAAAGACCTATGACCGGCCCTGGTCGGACCGCGCGTTGCGCTGGATCCTGGCACAGGTGCTGCCTTACCCGATGCGGTTCCGGTTTGCGCTGCTCGGGGCGAAGATCGCACGTCCCTTCAAGCGGCTGATGCCCGACGCGCGGCTGCGCGCCATGCTGGAGATGGCGCCCAAGACCATCCCGCCGGTGTCGCGAAATGACGACCCGCAGAGCTTTCCGCCTGCAGGCACGCGCCGCAAGCGGGTCGCGCTGATGACCGGCTGCGCGCAAAAGGCGCTGAACACCGACATCAACGACGCGACCATCCGTTTGCTCACGCGGCTCGGTGTCGAAGTCGTGGTGGCCGAAGGCGCGGGCTGCTGCGGAGCGCTGACGCACCATATGGGCAAAGAGGCGCAATCCCATGGCGCGGCCGGGGCCAACATCCGGGCGTGGTGCGCCGAGATCGACGGTGACGGTCTCGACGCAATTGTGATCAACACCTCGGGCTGCGGCACGACGGTGAAGGACTATGGCCACATGATGCGGCTCACCGGCCAGGCCGCGGACGCCGCCCGGGTCGCCGAGCGTGCGATGGATATCTCCGAGTTTCTCGAAACGCTCGGGCCACTGCCGAATGCCGCGGCGCCGGAGCAGCTCAAGGTTGCCTACCATTCGGCCTGTTCGCTCCAGCATGGCCAGCAGATAAAGACGGCCCCAAAGACCCTGCTGAAAGAGGCCGGGTTCCGGGTGGTGGAGCCGCGCGACAGCCACCTGTGCTGCGGCTCGGCAGGCACCTACAATCTGATGCAGCCCGCGATCAGCAAGGAATTGAAGACCCGCAAGGTCGATACGCTCGAGGCGACCGCGCCGGATCTGATCGCGGCGGGCAACATCGGCTGCATGATGCAGATCGGGGGCGGCACCGACATTCCTGTCGTGCATACGGTCGAGCTATTGGATTGGGCGACGGGCGGGCCGCGCCCGCCGGCCCTGGCTGCCTGAAAAAACGGCACAAGCTGGGCGGGCGGCCGGCGAGTGTCGCAACGGAAACAGGGCATTTGGCAGAGTTCCGGGCTGAACTATTAACCCGCGCGTGCCATGGTTGCGGGCATGTTGAAACCGCTTGTCGCCACTCTTCTTGCAATCGCCTGCGCGCTGCCCGCGTCGGGCGGTGACAGCCGCCGGCTGATGCTGACCGAGCAGTCCCAGAAGGCCTGGGATGCCGTCGGCCGCCTCAATATCAGAGGGCAGGGCCATTGTACGGCGACGCTGATAGCTCCCGATCTTGTGCTTACCGCGGCGCACTGCGTTGCCAATCGGCGTACGGGCAAGATCGTGCATCCCGACCAGGTGCATTTCCTCGCCGGGTTCCGCAAGGGCAGTTATTCGATCCACGGGCGCGTGGCGACGATTCGGCCAGCGAAGGGATATTTCGGCGGCGGCCGTCCGACCTCGCGCGATGTGGCGCTGGTGCGCCTGCGTGCACCGGTCTCTGCCGATCTGGTAGCTCCGATCGATCTCGCCGATCACGCCGGCGTCGGCCAGGAGGTGGCAACCTACAGCTATGGCCGCGACCGGTCCTTCATCCTGTCTTCGGAGCCGTCCTGCCACATTCTCGGGCGCGAGGGCACGTTGCTGGGTACCAGTTGCGAGGCGACACCGGGGGTGTCCGGGGCACCGCTGATCCTGAGCACACCGGACGGCCCGCGGGTCGTCGGCGTCATCGCCGCGATGACCGGGGCGAAACCGCCGCTGATGCGCGGTCGGGCGCTGTCAGTGTCGGTCGATCGGACGGCGCGCGACGGGCTTTTCGGCCCGACCGCGTTGGTGGATCAGGCGGCAGACGTCCAGCCGGCACGCCCGGTTCTGAGCCCGTTGCATAGGCCTTGACAGGACACGGAGCCATTCCCAGCTAAGGGATGCGGGGCGCCGGAACCGGGCTCCGCAGTCTGAAATGGGATCCGTCCATCTGGAGGATCCCCTTGGAATCGCTCTGAAGGAGGATACCTTTGCGTAACTTTGATCTTGCTCCGCTCTACCGCGCCACCGTCGGTTTCGACCAGATTGCCGACATGATGGACCGGGTGCTGGCTTCCGATGTCAGCCAGCCGAGCTACCCCCCCTACAACATCGAAAAGACCTCGGACGACACCTATCGAATCACCATCGCGGTGGCTGGGTTCACTGAGGACGAACTGAATGTCGAACTGCGCGAAAAGGCGTTGATCGTCTCGGCGAAGAAAGCCGACACCGAGGCCGAGCAGACCTATCTGCACCGCGGTATCGCCACCCGGGCCTTCGAACGCCGCTTCCACCTTGCTGACCATGTGGTTGCAACCGGTGCGACACAGGCCGACGGCCTTCTTCATATCGACCTGAAGCGCGAGATCCCCGAAGCGCTCAAACCCCGCCGGATCGCGATCCAGCGCGGCGCACCCGTTTCGGTGGATGCCGTCGAGGCAAAGCAGGTCAACTGACCCGCTCCGCGTCCCAAGAGGATGCACCAGAACGTTTGAAGCATTCAGCCCGCGCGGACCACCGCGCGGGCTTTTGCATGGGCCGCCCTGACAATCCCGATCCCTGACGGTCTGTTCAGTTGCGCAGAACCATGCAGCCCCCGCCCGCCCGACGCAGCCGAGTGCAGAGCCGCGCCGCCGTCATCCGGCTCGCCGCATCGAGTCGCGCGGTATAGAGCACCCGGCCCGACCCCGGCAGACGCGTGCGGTGCAGCTGCCCATCGGTATCGCCCAGAAGCGCGGGAAACCGGGTGCGCATCGCCTCGGCCCGGCGTGCTGCGGCATCGCGGTCGGCGTGGGCGGCATAGACCATCGCCCAGGGCAGGGTCGGCCCATCCGGCGCCACTGTCGGAGCCTTGCGCGCACGCGCCCAGTCCACGCAAGCCGTATTAAAGGGCTTGTCATCGCCAAGGCTGAGATCGAGAGCTTCCGGGGGATCGCTGCGCCACCGATCGGCGCGGTATCCGGTAATCCAGTTCACATAGGCCCGCGTCTCGCCGGGCAATGCGCCACCTTCTGAAAGATACCGGGACATCCGTGCTTCGCCACCGTTATAGGCGCCGGCGGCCAGCCCCACATTGCCGAAGCGGTCGCGCAAAAGACTCAGGTAGTGCGCCGACGCCCGCAAGGCCTCCGCCGGGTTGAACGGGTCGTCTAGACCCCGTAGCGCCGCGGTTGACGGAATGAATTGCGCGATCCCAAGCGCCCCGGCCGGGCTGATCGCGTAGGCGTCGAAGAGGCTCTCGCGCCAGATCAGCCGGGCAAAGAAATGCGGGTCCAGTCCGGCCTCCCGTGCGGTCGTGCCAATCACCCGGCAGACATCGCCCAGATAGGTCAGTGGTCTGATGCAGTGGAGCCCGTCGGAGGTGCAGGAGGCCGGCACCCTGCGGCGCGGGCGTGGCGGCACAGGCTCTGGCGTTGCCTCGAGCAGGGCGTCGGTTTGCGCGGCATAGCGCGCTGCGGCGTCGCGTTGGGCGGGTGCGGGCAGGGGCGACAGCGCGGGCGCTGCAGGCCGTTGCGTCGGCACAACCGGGGCGATTCCCGGCGCCGGTAGCTCGGCGACTGGGGGGAGGGCGCGCTCGACCGCCGGATCGGCCAGCGCCGCTTGCGTCGTCGCAACGGCCATGCAAATGGCCAGTCTTGCAAGCCATGTGCGGCGTGCCATTGCCCGTATCCTTGCCCGATTTGAGCCCAGCATAGGCGATCGGAGGCACCCGGTCCAAGGCCAGTTCGCCTCGTCGCGACTGCTTGCGTCGCTGCCGACGCAAGCTCCGTGGCACCGGTCTTCTGCACTCCCGTCGCGGCGCTGCCTAGACCGCGCCGCGGCCCGGCGCTAGGTGTGAGGCGTCGACACGCAGGGGGACAGCGGACATGGCATTCGGCACAGGACATCACCTGCATCTGATCGATGGCTCGGCGTTCATCTTCCGCGCCTACCACGCCCTGCCTCCTTTGACCCGCAAGTCCGACGGGCTGCCCGTTGGTGCCGTGTCCGGTTTTTGCAACATGCTCTTTCGCTATATCGAGGATAATGCCGGTCCCGATGCGCCCACCCATGCCGCGGTGGTGTTCGACAAGGGCAGCCACACCTTCCGCAACGACATCTACGATCAATACAAGGCCAACCGCGACGAGATGCCCGAGGATCTGCGCCCGCAGATCCCGCTCACGCGCGAAGCCACCCGTGCGTTCAACATCGCCTGCAAGGAGGTCGAAGGCTTCGAGGCCGACGACATCATTGCCACGCTTGCCTGCCAGGCCCGGGAGGCTGGCGGTCGGGTCACGATCATCAGTTCCGACAAGGACCTGATGCAGCTTGTCGGCGGCGGGGTCGAGATGCTGGACGCGATGAAAAACGCGCGGATCGATACCGACGGTGTGGTGGCGAAGTTCGGTGTCGGTCCGGACAAGGTCGTGGATGTGCAGGCGCTGGCCGGCGACAGCGTCGACAACGTGCCGGGTGCGCCGGGGATCGGCATCAAGACCGCGGCGCAGCTGATCAATGACTTCGGCGACGTGGAAACCTTGCTCGCCCGCGCCGAAGAGATCAAACAGCCGAAACGTCGCCAGACCCTGATCGACAATGCCGAACAGATCCGCATCTCGAAACGGCTGGTACAACTCGATTGCGACATGTCGCTCGATTTCACGCTGGACGATCTGGAGGTGCAGGAGCCCGACGCCGACACGCTGCTCGCGTTCCTGGCATCGATGGAGTTCCGCACCATCACCCAGCGTGTGGCCACGCGTCTCAACACAGAGATACCGGTGACCGAAGCGCCTCAAGCTGCGCAGGACGCCAACGCATCCATCCCGTTCGACGCTGCGCAATATGAAACAGTCCGCGATGCGAAGGCCCTGACGTGCTGGCTGGACAGGGTGGCCGAGCGCGGCTGGGTGGCCTTCGATACGGAAACGACGAGCCTGGACGAGATGCGGGCGGATCTGGTCGGGATCAGTTTGGCGGTAGAGGCCGGGCACGCCTGCTACATCCCGCTCGCGCACAAGGCCGAACGAGAAGACGGATTGTTTGGTTCTGATGGGCTGGCCGATGGCCAGATGCCGCTCGACGAGGCACTCGCCCTGCTCAAGCCCGTGCTGGAGGACCCGTCGATCCTCAAGATCGGGCAGAACATCAAATATGACGCCAAGGTCATGGCGTCCTACGAAGTCACCATCGCGCCGATCGACGATACCATGCTGCTCTCCTATGCGCAGAACGGCGGGTTGCATGGGCATGGGATGGATCTTCTGTCAGAGCGCTATCTCGACCACACGCCGATCCCGATCAAGCCGCTGTTGGGTTCGGGGAAATCCGCCATCACATTCGACCGCGTGCCCATCGACAAGGCAGCCCCTTACGCCGCCGAAGATGCCGACATTACCCTGCGGCTGTGGCACGTGCTCAAGCCGGGACTACCGCAGGCGCAGGTTACTACGGTCTATGAAACGCTGGAGCGCCCGTTGGTGCCGGTGCTGGCCGCGATGGAACGGACCGGCATAAAGGTCGACCGCGACACGCTCAGCCGCATGTCCAACGCGTTTGCGCAGAAAATGGCGGAGCTTGAGGCAGATCTCCACGCGTTGGCCGATGGGCCCTTCAACGTTCAGTCTCCCGCCCAGGTCGGCGCGATTCTCTTCGACAAGATGGGGCTGGAGGGCGGTAAGAAGACCAAAACCGGGCAGTGGTCGACCCCGGCCGATGTGCTTGAGGATCTGGCCACGGAGCATGACTTTGCCGCGCGCGTGCTCGACTACCGCCAGCTGCAGAAGCTGAAATCGACCTATACGGATGCGCTGCAGGACCATATCAATCCCGACACCGGCAGGGTTCACACCTCCTATTCCATTGCGGGCGCCAACACTGGGCGCCTCGCCTCGACTGACCCGAACCTGCAGAACATCCCTGTGCGCACCGAGGAGGGCCGCCGCATCCGCGAGGCCTTCGTCGCTGAACCCGGCAAGCAGCTCGTCAGCCTGGACTATTCCCAGATCGAGCTGCGCATCCTCGCCCATATCGCCGATATCGAGAGCCTCAAGCAGGCGTTCCGTGACGGTCAGGACATCCATGCCATGACGGCGTCCGAGATGTTCGGGGTGCCGATCGACGGCATGGACCCGATGGTGCGGCGTCAGGCCAAGGCGATCAATTTTGGTGTGATTTACGGCATCTCTGGTTGGGGGCTTGCGCGCAACTTGCGCATTCCGCGCGCCGAGGCGCAGGGTTTCATCGACCGCTATTTCGAGCGGTTCCCCGGCATCAAGCAGTATATGGCCGAGACCACCGGCTTCGCCCAGGAACATGGCTTCGTGCAGACCCTTTTCGGCCGCAAGATCCACACGCCCGAAATCAATGCCCGCGGCCCGCGCGCGGGCTTTGCCAAACGTGCCGCGATCAACGCCCCGATCCAGGGCACGGCGGCCGACGTGATCCGCCGCGCGATGATCCGCATGCCGGCCGCCATCGCGGATCTGCCCGCCAGGATGCTGCTTCAGGTCCATGACGAACTGCTCTTCGAGGTCGACGAGGACGCCATCGAGAAAACCATCTCGCGGGTCCGGGACGTGATGCAGGACGCGTCGCTGCCTGCGGTCGCGTTGTCGGTGCCGCTGACGGTGGATGCCGGGCATGGCGCGAACTGGGCGGAGGCGCACTAGCGCGCCCGGATTCGCACAGGGAAACCTTGCCCGCCGGGGCGGTTCGTGCGATCCGCGGGCCCGTGGCAAGTGATATCCGACAGAAATACTCGGAGGGGGCGGCGGCCACGTCGCCCCGTACCCGGCGCCGCGAGGCGCGCTGGTTCGGGCTGGCGTCCTGGGGCATCGCCTGGCTCTGCCTGCTGCCGATGCTCGCGGTGGTGCTCGCCGCGCTTACCGGGGGCACGGACACAGTCCTGCAGCTCGCCGGCAGCGTGTTGCCCCGTTACCTCTGGGCGACCGTCCAGCTTGTCGCAATCGTCGCGCTTGGCACATGTGTGATCGGCACCGGGACGGCTTGGTTGGTCACGGTGTTCCAGTTTCCCGGTCGGCGGGTGCTTGAGGTGCTGCTGGTGCTGCCTCTGGCCTTTCCCGCCTACGTGATGGCCTACGCCTATACCCATATGCTCGACCATCCCGGGATCGTGCAAACGACGCTGCGCGATGTGACGGGGTGGGGCCCGCGCGACTACTGGTTCCCCGAGATCCGGTCGGTCGGCGGTGCGGCGGTGATGCTGACCCTCGTACTCTATCCCTACGTCTATCTGCTGGCGCGGGCATCGTTCATCCAGCAGGGCGGCACGGGTTTGCTCGTGGCGCGCACGCTCGGCTACAGCCCGCTGCGCGCGCTCATTGCCGTGGTGGCGCCCCAGGCGCGCCCGGCCATCGCCAGCGGCGTGCTGCTTGCCGTCATGGAAACGCTCGCGGACTACGGCACGGTGGCGTTCTTCGGCGTGCAGACTTTTGCCACCGGGATCTACACAAGCTGGTTCAATCTGGGGGATCGCGGCGCGGCGGCGCAACTCGCGCTCTGCCTGCTCGGGCTTGCTTTGGCGCTGGCAGTGCTGGAACGCAGCACCCGCGGTGGGCGGCGTTTCGACGCCGGCGCACGGCGGCAAACGGGTCTGCCGCGCATAACCCTGACCGGCTGGCAGGGATGGATCGCCGCGGCGGTCTGTGCGCTGCCTGTGCTGCTTGGCTTTCTGATCCCGGTGATTGCGCTGGCGACGATGGCGACCGGGTCGGAGCAGTCACTGTTCAGCCCGCGCTATCTGCGGTTCGTCCAGAATTCGCTGACACTGGCCTCCGTCGCAGCCGTGGTGACCGTCGCGGCGGCGATGGTGCTGAGCTATTACAGTCGTACCGGACGCTCGACGCGGGCCCGGACTACTCTGGCAATTTCACGCCTTGGCTACGCCGTGCCGGGAGGCGTGATCGCGGTTGGGCTTTTGGTGCCCTTTGCGGCGCTCGACAATGCCGTGGACGCCTGGATGCGGGCGCAGTTCGGGATCAGTACGGGGCTCTTCTTCACCGGATCCGTCGCCTTGCTCGTGCTTGCCTACATGGTCCGCTTTCTGGCCGCCGCTATCGGGGCCTATGACAGCGGTCAGGCCAGCATTCACAGCAATATCGATGCCGCGGCGCGCAGCTTGGGCGCGTCGCTCTATGGCACGCTGCGCCGGGTGCATCTGCCAATCCTCGCGCCTTCGGCTCTGACTGCGCTGCTGATTGTTTTCGTCGATGTGATGAAGGAATTGCCCGCGACCCTGATCATGCGACCATTCAATTTCGACACGCTCGCCGTGCAGGCACACCGGCTGGCCTCGGACGAGCGGCTGGAGGGCGCGGCGGTGCCCAGCCTCGTGATCGTCGCTGTGGGCCTTTTGCCGGTGCTTCTGCTCTGTAGGACGATGGCCCGGCGTCACGGCGGTTAGGCCAACTCCGCGGTCGCGTCGTCGAAAACCCTGGGATCGTCCAGGGTCCGGGCGAGTAGCATGGCCCCTTCGAGCTGCGCGAGACTGGCCAGAGCGGTCTGTCGACGGATCACGTCACTACCTGTCAGCCCGGCGTCAAGCCAAACCAGGAGAGCTTCGAAAAACGCCCGGGCCTCGGTGGCGACTGGGGGCGGCAGGACCTCCGTCTGATTGGCAAGCGCCCCGCACAGACACATCAGCCCGTCCCGGTGCAACGCGGCGCGAAAGGCTGCGCGCAATGCCGGTAGGGCCGGTTGGGCAGGCGACGGCGCCGGTAGTCCAACAAGGAACCGCTCGCGGTAGCGTGCGGCAAGCTCCGCCACCAACGTCTCCTTGCTCGGGAAATGGTAGTGCACGCTCGCGCTCTTGATGCCGATCTCGGTGGCCAGATCGCGGAAGCTGAAGCCGTTATAGCCGCCCGCGCGCACATGGCGTTCGGCAGCCTCCAGGATACGCTCCCTGGTGGGTGCAGTCATGGTGCGACGCTCGTTGTCGCAGGCCCCACCGCCGCAATACTCGCTTCGGCGGCCTGCAGCGCACCTTCGAGAAAGCCTCCGTCGGTTTCCGCGGTCTCGGTCCCGGCAAAACTGACGCGGCCGCGCCAGTCGCCCGTCAATGGCGGGATCGGTCCGTAGCTGGGGTGCCCCGTCGCGGCGGCGCGGTCGTCACGGGTCGCGGTCTCCGGATCCTGCGCCCAGTCCTTGAGCAACACGGCGCGCGGCGTGCCGGCCGCGGGTCCAAAGAGCCGCGTCAACTGTGCTACACCGGCATCTCGTACCGTTTTGAAGTCTGCGCTTGCGATTGCCGGGGCGAGGAAGCCGAACAAGGCACCTTCCGACGTGCCCGGCAGGCTCGCATCGTGGATCTCGACCAGCGGGCCGCGGTGGCTGATCGCATCCCCCGACAGCCCCTCGGCGCGCCAGAAGGGCTGATCATATACGGCAACCAGTTTCGCGTGTCCCGCCATCCATGTCGGCACGCGGGAGAGACGGTCCGAGAGTGTACTGTCCAGCGCTGGAGTGAATCGCAGCGTTTGAGCAATGATCCGCGGGGGCAGCGCGAGGATCACCCGGTCCGCGCGCAGCTCGAACGGGCCTTCAGCGGTCGTGCCCGTTGCAAGGATCGCGTCCGAGGCCGCCGCCAGTTGGGTCACGCGATGCGACAGGCGCAAGGCGCCCGGCGGTAGGGCTGCCGCCAGCTTGTCCGTGATCTGTCCGAGCCCGTCAGCGATCCGTAGGGCGCCGCCCATTGTGGCAAAGCCGAGGTCCCGGCGTACCGCTCCACCGGGATCCTCGAACACCAGATTGCCGTCGGCATGTTGCGCGAACACGTCCAGACCGAAGCGCTCGGCGAGCGCCCGAATGCGGTGGTTCTGGGGCCAGATCCAGGCCGGGCCCAGATCGTACCCGCTCTGTTCTGTGTGCCGCGTCAGGATGCGGCCACCGGGTCGATCGCGCGCCTCCAAAAGCGTGACACGGTGACCTGCGTGGTTCAGCCTGTCTGCCGTAGCGAGGCCGCTCAACCCGCCACCGATGATGAGAATGTCGGTTTCCACGGACTGTCAGGCTGCCGCGGCTTCGGCCGCGAGATGTCCGGTCTTGACCCAGATCCGCGCGCCTTCGGAACCCGCCTTGGCGGTGAGCGTCGATCCAATGGGCAGGCGCAACCAGTCCCACCGGCCGAGCGTCTCGTCGCTTTCGGTCAAGGTGCCTTCGATCACCAGCAGTTCCAGTCCCCCGCTTGCGTCGATCGTCGCGCCTTTTCCCGGCGCCAAGTGCACCATGCGCACGTCTTCGCGGCTGTCGCGATGGAGGGACAGGGTCGAAATGCCGTCGACGGCGTCGCTCCACGTGGCGTTTTTGGTGTCCACATGGACATGGGTCCGGTCGTCGGGATCGAACTGGTGCAGCTTGACCAGTATGGTCGCACCGTCTTGTGCCGCGGGCGTGTGGCTGGATGTCGGCGGATTGCGGACATAGGCCCCAACCGGGAAATCCCCGTCCTCGTCCTGAAAAGTCCCGTCGAGCACCAGATACTCCTCTCCGCCGTCATGGGTGTGGGCGGAAAACGCGCTGCCCGGCGCGAACCGCACGATTGTTGTCGCGCGGGCGACCTCTTCGCCGATTCGATCCAGCATCTTGCGCTCGACCCCCGGCATAGGCGAGGGCACCCAATCGGACTGATCGAACTTCACGATAGCGCGGGTCGAGAAATCGGCATTGATCTTCATCGCAGGGTCTCCGTCAGAACCGTGCGGCATCGCAGGGTACCGCATCTCTATCTACTGATAGGTAGGGAATTGCCAAGAGTCGAGCGGCCCGAAGGGTGATCACGTGGTCGTGCGAGGAAAGTCCGGTCGCCAGATCGCGGAGAAGTCGGTTACTCGGCGGCAGTTTCGAGCCGGGCGGCGAGGGACGCCAGGGTGGCGCGATCTTCGTTCGTCCAGGTCGCCCGGCGCGCCTTGAACAGTGTCGCTTCGCTCCGGTGAACCAGACCGTCGGACAGGACCTTCAGGTGGTTTGCGCGCAGCGTTTCTCCGGTCGAGGTGATGTCGGCAATGGCCTCGGCGGTCAGGTTCTTCACCGTGCCTTCCGTGGCGCCCTGGCTGTCCACGAGCTGATAGTCAGCGACGCCCTCGCGCCGGAGAAACTCGCGGATCAGCCGATGGTACTTTGTCGCGATCCGCAACCGAAAGCCGTGGGTGGCGCGAAACCCGGCGGCGGCCGCATCGAGGTCGGACACAGTGTCCACGTCAACCCAGCAACTGGGCACGGCGAGCACGAGATCGGCATGGCCGAAGCCAAGGGGTTCCAGTTCCATCACCGCGCCGTCCCAGGCGGGCACTTTTTCGCGCACCAGATCCGACCCGGTCACGCCCAGATGGATGCGCCCGGCGGCAAGCTCGCGCGGGATCTCACCGGCGGAGAGCAGCACCAGATCCACATCCGCGATGCCGGACACCGCGCCGGCATACTCCCGTTCCGAGCCGGTCCGCGTGAGTGTGATGCCCCGGCTTGCGAACCAGTCGAAGGTCTTGTCCATCAAGCGGCCCTTGGAGGGCACGCCAAGTTTCACGGCCATTGAACCCCCCGTGTCCGCGCGACCTCGCTGCCGATATGCACCCGGACCGCCGCACCCACCGCCCGGCAGGGGGCACCGCCGCCAAGCACGCGGGTCAAGGCATCGTAGCGCCCGCCGGTGACGACGCTCGGCAGGTCGGGGCGCGACGGGGCGGACAGGCCGAAGACGAAACCGTCATAGTACTCCAGTGTCGTGCGGCCGTAGCTGCCCTCGAACTCCAGCGTGCCGGGATCGACGCCCCGGGCGGTGAGGGCGTCAAGTCTTGCGGTGAACTTGGACACTGCCGGCAGGATCGCGGGCAGATCCACAGCAAGATCGCGCAACTGTTCGCCGGCCGCAGGGGCGGTATCGCGCAGTGCAAGCAACTGCTCCAGCAGCGCGACTTCGCGGTCCGGGATCGGCGGCTCTGCGGCATCGGCTTGCAGCCGCGAGAGCCGTGCTGTGATCTCCTCTCGGCTGCGCAGGCCGATCTGTGGGCCAGCGTCGGAAAAGGGATCGCCGTCCGTCTCAAGGGTTTCCAGCAGCCGGGTGCGGGCGGCCGGTGGGGACTTCCGGCCCGCGAACCGGTCGAGCAGCGCCCGGAACCGCCTCGGCCGCCACAGATGGCGCGTCAGCGCGGCCTTGCGCACATCCGATGCCGTAAGCCCGCTGATGGCGGCCGTCAGCAGGCCGATATCCCCGATCGCGGCGCGCAGGCCGAGCGGTGCCGTGGCCTCGGCCATCGCCGCGAATACGTCGGCTTCCGCATCCGCCGGGTCGGTGCCGTCGAGGATCTCCACGCCGGCCTGTTGATATTCGCTGGGTCGGTCGGGATCAGCCTCCTGCTGGCGGAAGACCGGCCCGGCATAGGCGTACCGCGACGGGCCCTGTCCCTTGGCCAGGTGGTGCTGGGCAACGCCGACGGTAAAGTCGGGCCGTAGCATCAACTCGCCCCTCAGCGGGTCGGCGCAGGTATAGGCCCGTGCACGGATATCCTCGCCGTAAAGCTCGATCAGCATTTCGGCAGGCATGAGAATGTCCGGTTCCACCGGCACCGCGCCGGCCGCCACGAAACGATCCCGCAGCGCGCGGGCGGCCTCGGCCTGGGCCAGAGCGTCCGTTTGGTTCACGCGGCGCCGCCTGCCAGCATCGCCTGCACGGTCGCGACGAGCTGGTCACGCGGTACTTCGCGCTGCGCGGGCTGGGCCTTCCATTCCTCAAGGCTTGCCTCGGACGCGATCTTTGCGCCCAGCACCAGATCCTTGAGCTGCACGACACCGCGCGCGGCTTCTTCGCTGCCCTGGATCACGGCCACCGGCGCGCCGCGCGCGTCTGCATAGTTGAGCTGGTTGCCGAAGTTCTTGGGGTTGCCGAGGTAAACCTCCGCGCGCAACCCCGCAGCGCGCAGCTCGGACACCATGGCCTGGTAGTCGCCCATACGGTTGCGATCCATCACGGTGACGACGACCGGCCCCGCGGCGTGATCTTCCATCCGCCCCTTGGCCTGCAGTGCGGCGAGCAGCCGGTCGACGCCGATGGACACGCCGGTCGCCGGGACTGCCTGTCCGGTGAATCGCTTGACCAGGTCGTCATAGCGCCCTCCGCCCGCGACAGAACCGAATTGCCGCGGGCGGCCCTTTTCGTCCTTGATCTCGAAGGTCAGCTCCGCCTCGAAGACCGGCCCGGTGTAGTAGCCGAGCCCGCGCACGACGGATGGGTCGATGACGATGCGGTCGGGACCGTAGCCCTGTTTTGCAAGGAGCTCGGCAATTGTTTCAAGCTCCTGGACTCCCTCCAGCCCAAGTTCAGATTGACCAACGGCACCGCGCAGATTGCTGAGGGTTGTCGAAGCGTCGTCCGCTTTCGAAGTTAAAAAGCGAACAACCGCTTGGGCTTCTTCGTGAAGCAACCCAACACCTTCGATGAAGGCGCCAGAGGCATCCTTCCGGCCATTCGTCAAAAGCTCGATGACACCGGCCTCACCAACTTTGTCGAACTTGTCGATTGTGCGCAGGATTGCGGGCATATTCTCACGAACTGTCTTCTCAGCCGTGTGCTTTAATGCGCCTTCAATTGACTGCCTTACTGTAGGATTGTCTTTTCCTAGTCCTGCATCGGGAGGATAGCACATAGTCTCCAACATGCCGTCCAGAACCTTGCGGTTGTTGACCCGCACCACATAGTCGCCGCGCGGGATGCCCAGCTCTTCCAGCACGTCTGCAAGCATCGCGCAGATCTCCGCGTCCGCGGCCACGCTCGCGGCACCCACAGTATCGGCATCGCATTGATAGAATTGCCGGAACCGCCCCGGTCCCGGCTTTTCGTTGCGCCAGACCGGACCCATCGCGTATCGGCGGTAGGGTGTCGGCAGATCGTTGCGGTGCTGGGCATAGACCCGGGCCAAGGGCGCGGTCAGGTCATAGCGCAGCGCGAGCCAGCCGCTGTCCTCCTCCTGCCAGGCGAATACGCCCTCGTTCGGGCGGTCGACATCGGGCAGGAATTTGCCCAGGGCCTCGACGGTCTCCACCGCCCCGCTTTCGAGCGCATCGAATCCGTAGCGGTGATAGACCGCGGCGATCCGGTCGAGCATGGCCTTGCGCTGCGTGACCTCCGCGCCGAAATAGTCCCGAAAGCCCTTGGGCGTCTCGGCCTTGGGCCTGGGCTGTTTCTTGACCTTCGCCATGTCGTCCCTCGCGGTTCGGGGCGGGGTCTAGCCGAAGGGCCTATGCGGGGCAAGGCGCCGACGCACGTGGGAGGGATGCGATGACCGACAACCGGCTAGAAGAGAAAATCGCCCATCTGGAGCGCACACTGGACGAGCTCTCCACGACCGTGGCCCGGCAAGACCGCGCGATCGACCAACTGACCCGGCGGGTCGAGATGCTGATGGAACGCGAGGCGCAACGCGAGGTCGAGGCCTCCGCAGGGGTCGTGCTGGGTGACGAGCCGCCACCGCACTACTGAGCCTGTCAAGCGTCCGCCACGGCCGTGAGGCTGGCCAGAAGCGCGCGCGCCGAGTTCGACCGCGGCTGCCATAGCCCCCGTTCGATCGCTTCGGTCAGCCGCTCGGCGATCTCGCGCAACGCATCGGGATTGGCCTCAGTGATGAAATTCCGTGTCTCGGCATCTTCCAGATAGGCCGCGTGGACCGCGTCGAAATGATGCCCGCGCACCGCACCCGTCGTGGCGGCAAATGCAAAGAGGTAATCGACCGTCGCGGCGATCTCAAAGGCGCCCTTGTAGCCATGGCGCTTCACGCCGGCGATCCATTTCGGGTTCACCGCGCGGGAGCGCACGACCCGGGCGATCTCTTCGTCCAACGTTCGGATCACCGGGCGCTCGGGGCGCGAGTGGTCATTGTGGTAGATCGGACGCGCCGTGCCCTGGAGCGCTTCGATCGCCGCGGCTGCCCCGCCCTCGAACTGATAGTAATCGTCGCTATCCAGGATGTCGTGCTCGCGGTTGTCCTGATTCTGGACGATCGCCTCGGTCTGCGACAGCCGTGTCTCGAGAGCGCCGCGGGCTGCGACGCCTTCGGTGGCCGCGCCATAGGCATAGCCGCCCCATTCCAGGTAGGCTTCGGCCAGATCGCCCCGCTCCGTCCAGAGCCGCTCGTCGATCATCGCCTGGAGTCCGGCGCCGTAGGCACCGGGCTTCGAGCCAAAGACGCGGAATTGCCCATCCGGGCCCTCCGCGCGTGCCCGCACTGCGGCAGGATTGACATCATCGGGTTCATCGAGCGCCATCACCGCCCGCGCGGCACTGTCCACAAGTGCGATCTGCTGCGGAAAGGCATCGCGGAAGAATCCGGATACCCGCAGCGTCACGTCGACCCGAGGGCGCCCGAGTGCGGTATGGGGGATGATCTCGAACCCCGTCACGCGGCGGTTCGCGGCATCCCATTGCGGGCGCACCCCCATGAGCGCGAGGCACTGGGCGATATCGTCGCCGCCCGTGCGCATGTTCGCTGTGCCCCAGGCGGTGATCAGCATGGTCCGGGGCCAGTCGCCATGGTCTTGCAGATGCCGCTCGATCAGCAGGCTCGCGGATTTCCAGCCCAGAGACCAAGCGGTCCGGGTTGGCACTGCGCGGCTGTCCACGCTGAAAAAGTTGCGCCCCGTCGGAAGGGTGTCGGGCCGTCCGCGCGTTGGCGCGCCGGAAGGCCCCGGGGCGACGAAGCGTCCTGAAAGGGCCCTGAGGAGCCCCGCCCCCTCTGCCGGGCCGCAGGCGGCGATCGCGGGCCGCAACCCCGTCTGCGCAGCCTCCAGCACCGCCGCGCTCGCCGGTCCCGGTGCCACGGACATTGCGTCGAGACACGCCAGCGCCAGCAATTCCAACCGCTCGACCGTGTCGCCGTGGCTGCGCCACCGATCATGCGTCAGATCCCCGAGCAGCGCCGGCCGCGGCCCCTTCCATGGCTCGGCCATCTCGCAATCAAGCGGATCGAACGCCAACCCCAGGTCCTGCGCCAAGGCGCTCGTCAGGGAGGCCTCGCCCGCTGCCGCCCCCCGCGGGAGCCGCAGCAGCGCCAACGCCAGATCGCGCTCCAGACGTCCGTCGGGCGCCGCGCCGAACACATGCAGCCCGTCGCGGATCTGGGCTTCCTTCAGTTCGCAGAGCCAGGCATCGAGCCGCGCAAGATCCGCCGCCTCGTCCGCCCCTGTCATACCGGCATCTTCGCCGAGCCCGGTGGCTGCGCAGAGCGTCACGATTTCGCGCTGAAGATGCGCGATCCGTCGGGGATCCACCCCGGCAGCCTCGTAATACTCGTCCACCAGAGCTTCGAGATCGCGCAGAGGACCATAGCTTTCCGCACGTGTCAGCGGCGGGGTCAGATGGTCAATGATCACCGCCGACGCGCGCCGTTTGGCCTGCGTGCCTTCGCCGGGATCGTTGACGATGAACGGATAGACGTGGGGGACCGGTCCCAGGACAGCCTCCGGCAGGCATTCTTCGGACAGTGCCACCGCCTTGCCGGGCAGCCATTCCAGGTTGCCATGTTTGCCCATATGCACGATCGCTTGGGCCTGCTGAACCTCGCGCAGCCAGATGTAGAAGGCGAGGTAGTTGTGCGGCGGGACCAGATCGGGACTGTGATAGGTCTCCTCAGGATCGATATTGTAGCCGCGCGCGGGCTGAAGACCGACCGTAACCCTGCCATAGCGCAAGATCGACAAGGCAAAGCCATCCGTCCCGGCGAACAGATCGTCCTCCGGTGCACCCCAACGGTCTTCGATCCGGGTGCGCACCTCCAGCGGCAGCCGGCCATAGGCGGCGCGGTAGGTTTCCATAGGCAACCGTTCGCCACCCGACCTTGTGGCACGGTCAGGCAGCCAATTGGTCGGTCCCGCACGGACCGCGTCCATCAGAGCCGCGCCATCTGACGGTGCGCCGTCCAGGCCATATCCTGCCTGCGAGAGCAGCTGCAGCACAGCGACGGTGGAGGCCGGTGTGTCGAGCCCGACCCCATTGGCCAGCCGTCCGTCTTTGTTGGGATAGTTGGCCAGCACCAGAGCCACTTGCCGCTCCGCCACCGGGCTCCGGCGCAGCCGCGCCCAGTTCGCAGCCAGCGCGCAGACAAAAGCGATCCGATCGCCGCGCGCCCGGTAGCTTGCGATCGGGCACTGCGTGGCCTCGTCGAAATAAGCCTCGCCCTTGAAGCTGACCGCTCGGGTCATGATGCGGCCGTCGACCTCCGGCAAGGCCACGTTCATCGCGATATCGCGGGCGCTCAAGCCCGCCGCTCCGCTCTCCCAGACCTCTTCCGATATCCCCGCGAGAACGACCTGGAGCACGGGCGCACTCTGTGCGGCCGGCCCGGTGAGGGGGTTCGATGCCCCCTTGCCGGGCGTTCCCTCGCCGAAGCTGCCCACGGCAAAGGCGGTGCAGTTCAGGATCACGTCCGGGGCCGCCTCGGAAAACAGGTGCTCCAGAACCGCCGCGGACACCGGATCCTTCAGAGAGGCGACAAAGACCGGCAAAGGGTTCAGCCCCGCGCGCGTCAACCCCGCGACGAGACGGTTGATCGGGTGCAGTCCTGCCCCTTGGACCAGCGCGCGATAGAACACGACCGGGACCACCGGCGCACCGTCTGTCCATTCCGCGCGCACGGCGTCGAGGTCCGCGATTCCGCGCCCCGGCCAGTACAGACCCGCGCGCAGCAGCGGACGCGCCGGCGGCGGTGTCGCACGGGCTGGTGCGATCACATGGGCCGCCATCTCGAGGAAATGCACCGCGTTTTCGGGACCACCCTCGACCAGATAGGCCCAGAGCCTTTCCCACGCTTCGCGCCCGATATTGGACAGCGCCCAGAGCTCCTCGTCAGGCTTGTCATCGCCTGGCAGAGCGGCGAATTTCACGCCAGCTTCGGCCAGACGAGCGGAGTATTGCTCCACTCCGTAGCGCCAATAGCCTGTGCCGCCGAGCACGCGGGCGACGACCAGCTTCGCGCCGCTGGCACAGCTAGTGATATGCTCATCCACCGACATCGGATGGCGCAGATGCAGCAGGCTCGCCAACCGGAGCCCGGGGGGCTCTGTCATCGTGGCGCGTGCCTCGGCGAGCGCGGCCAGTTCGCTGTCGGCAGCGGACAGGACCACCACATCCGCCGGGCTCTGCTCCAGATCCACGGCAGCGCCATCTTCGATCGTCCCTGGCGTCGCGGCCAGCAGATGCATCAGAAGAGCCGTTTTTCCAGGAAGAGCGAGCTGTCGAGCTGCGGGTACCCACCGAACGCCGCGCAGTCGGTATACCCCATCGAGCGGTAGAGCCCGACCGCGGCAGCCAGCGGGCCGCCTGTCTCCAGCCGCATCACGCGCAGACCGATTTCTCCGGCCAGCAACTCGGCCTCGGCCATCAGGCCGCGCGCAACGCCCATGCCGCGGCACGTTTCACGCACGAAAAGCCGTTTGATCTCGCCATATTGCATCTGGTCGACCAGGGCCACGCAACCAACGGCATCGGTCCCATGCCGCGCCAGAAGCAGGTGGCAATTGGGCGTGGCCAGTTCTTCGGCAGACAGCGAAAAGATCTCTTCGGGGGGGAAAAGCTTGAGCAGTTCGTCCTGGCTCTCGGCGATGAGTTTCCGCAGCGCCGGTCCGGTGGAGGCGACAACGCCAATGGTGATCGCCTGGGGCGCGCGCGTCGCGACGGTCATGCCGCCAGCGCTCGCGTGATCTCTGCCTGATCCAGACCGCGCTGCCCGATGACGACCAACCGGGTCTGCCGCGTCTCGTCGCCGCCGAAGGGACGGTCGAAATAGCTGTCGACCCGCGGTCCGACCGCCTGCAGGGTCAGGCGCATCGGTTTGCCCGCCACGGCGGCAAAGCCCTTCAGGCGCAGGATGTCATGCGCCCGGATCACGTCGGCCAGCCGCGCCTCGAAGGACGCGACATCCTCAACCTCGGCCCGGGTGACGACAAAGCTTTCGAATGCATCATGTCCGTGCTCATCGTGGTCGTGGTCGTGGTCGTGGTCGTGGTCGTGGTGATGATGGTGGCTCTCTTGCCGTGCATCCACGTCCGCCTCGGCGCCCGCGTTCTGGCCCAGCAGCACCGAGATCGGCAGCGCGCCGTGGCTTGTCGGGACGACATGGACGCCGTCGCGACTGCGCTCAACCAGGTCCTGGGTCAAATCCCGGGCCGCGGCCGCGTCCAGCAGATCCGTTTTGTTGACGATGATCATGTCGGCACAGGTGACCTGGTCGGCAAAGAGCTCGGACAGCGGCGTTTCGTGATCCAGCGAGTCGTCAGCGGCGCGCTGTTGATCCACCGCCGCAGGGTCATGAGCAAAGCGGCCCTCGTGCACGGCGTTGCCATCCACGACCGTAATCACCCCATCGACGGTCACGCGCGTCCGGATGTCAGGCCAGTTGAAGGCCCGCACAAGCGGTTGCGGCAGGGCCAGACCGGAGGTCTCGATCACGATATGCTCGGGCGGGTCGGCGCGATCGAGCAGCTTTTCCAGTGTCGGAATGAAGTCGTCCGCCACGGTACAGCAGATGCAGCCGTTGGAGAGCTCGACCACGTCCTCTTCTGTGCAGGCCGCGTCGCCGCAGCCCTTGAGGATGTCGCCATCCACACCGAGATCGCCGAACTCGTTGATGATCAGCGCGATTCGCTTTCCGTTCGACTGGGCGAGCAGGTTTCGGATCAGCGTCGTCTTGCCGGAGCCGAGGAAACCGGTCACCACGGTGGCGGGGATCTTTTGGGCCATCGGTCTCTCCTAGGTTACGACATCGGACAGAGCCTATGCCGTTTGACGGCTGGCCCACAAGGGGCTCCAGGTCCAGCCGATGTCGCAGCTGGCGCGACCTGCCAAACCGGTTCGCCCACCATATCCTGTCAGTTCTTGCGCCACGGCCACGAGATGTGGCAGGCTTCCTCAAGGCCATGGGCCGTACCGATTCCATTGGGAGACCAGCCCCCGTGCATCTCACACGCCTGCGCCTGAACGGTTTCAAAAGCTTCGTCGACCCCACCGAATTGGTGATCGCCGAGGGACTGACGGGCGTCGTCGGTCCAAACGGTTGCGGCAAATCCAATCTGCTTGAAGCGCTCCGCTGGGTAATGGGCGAAAACCGCGCTTCGGCAATGCGCGGCGGCGGCATGGAAGACGTGATCTTTGCCGGCGCGGCCACACGGCCGGCGCGCAATTTCGCGGAAGTTGCGCTCAACATCGACAACTCCGAGCGCCGGGCGCCCGCGGCCTTCAATGACAGCGATCTGCTCGATGTCACGCGCCGGATCACGCGGGACGCGGGGTCGGCCTACAAGGTCAACAGTCGCGATGTGCGGGCTCGCGATGTGCAACTCTTGTTCGCGGACGCGTCCACCGGTGCCCATTCGCCGTCGCTGGTGCGGCAGGGCCAGATTTCTGAACTGATCAACGCCAAGCCCAAGGCGCGCCGCCGGATTCTGGAAGAAGCCGCGGGCATTTCCGGGCTCTATCAGCGCCGTCACGAGGCCGAACTGAAGCTGCGCTCGAGCGAGGCGAACCTGGCGCGGCTCGACGATGTGCTGGAGCAGTTGCGAGGTCAGCTCTCGCAGCTCAGCCGTCAGGCGAAACAGGCGGCGCGCTATCGCGCCATCGGCACCGATCTGCGCACGGCCGAGGCGCTGCTCCTGGTGCTGCGCTGGCAGGAATCCCTGGCCGCGAGCGAGGCGGCTCAGGCCGCTCTGGGCGAGCAGGTGCGCGGGCTGGGTCAGGCAGAGAGCGCGGTGGCCGCAGCGCGCAGCGCCACCGAGGCTGCGGAAACCGCCACGCCGCCCGCGCGCGAAGAGGCGACTATCGCCGCCGCGATCCTGCAGCGCGCGCTCGTGGAACGTGACGGTCTGCGCACAAAGGCCGAGGCCGCCGAAACCCAGATCGCCGATCTCAAGGGGCGGCTTGCCCAGATCGATGCCGATGCTGCGCGCGAAGCGACGCTTGATGGCGATGCCCGCGAAACGCTGGAGCGGCTGGCCTCCGAAGCCGGATCTATCCGCGCCGCTCAAGCCGACGAGGAGGGTCAGCAGACCGAGGCCGACGCTGCTGCAGAGACCGCCGACGCCGCCCTGGCCGAGGGCGAGCAGGCCCTGTCCGAAGCCGCACAGACCTTGGCGCGCGACAGGGCGCTGCATGAAACCGTGGGCCGGGCCGTCACGGAGGCCGAGGCCGCGCAGTCCAAGGCGCGCGCAGCCCTCGCATCGGCGGAAACGGCGCTCTCGGAGGAGACGGCAAAGGCAGAGACCGCTGAGCTTGCCCAAACGGATGCGGCAGCCGCACTTGAGGTTGCCGGCGCGGATCTGAAGCGTGCCGAAGTGGCGATGGAGCAAGGCGAGAGCGCCCGTGCGGGTGCACAGGAGGCCCACGGTCAACTGAAATCCGACCGTGCTGCGGCGGAAAGCACGCTGCGGGCCCTGTCGGGCGAGATCGCTACTCTGGCCCGGCTGGTCGAACAGGACCGTGGGGCAGACGGCCAGATTCTCGACGCCATCGCCGTCGCGCCGGGTTTTGAAGCTGCCCTCGGTGCCGTGCTGGGCGAGGATCTGGCGGAGCCCCTGCGCGACGCTCCCGGTGGCTCGGGCTGGCATGCTCTTGCGCCCTATGACGCGGCGCCGTCGTTGCCTGGGCAAGCCACGCCTCTGGCGGATCACGTCACGGGTCCTGATGCTTTGGCGCGGCGTTTGTCACAGGTCGGAATCGTGGATGCCGAAGCTGGCGCAGCGCTGCATAGCGCGCTTGTCCCTGGCCAGAGGCTGGTCAGTCCCGCGGGCGATGTCTGGCGCTGGGACGGGCTGGTACGTGCCGCGGGCGATGCGCCTTCGGCTGCGGCGCTACGGCTGAAACAGATCAACCGCTTGGCGGAACTGCGCCGCGAAGAAGACACCGCGCGCGCGGCGGTGGCGGCGGTTGCCGCCCGGGAATCCAGGGCCGCCGAAGCGTTCAAGGCGGCCAGCGATGATGAGGCCGCCGCGCGGCTGGCCCGGCGGGCGGCCGACGCAGCCCTCGCCGAGGCCGGACGTCGTCACAGCCGCGCCGGGCTCGAGCGCGACCAGGCGGAGGGCCGTGTGGCCCGGCTGGACGCAGCGCGGGAAACCCATGCTGCCGAACTTGCCGCCGCCACGGAAAGGCTTGAGGCTGCCGTGGCGGCGAAATCCGAGTTGCCCGATCTGAGCGGGTTGAGCGATCGCGTGGAACTGCAGCGCACCGGGGTCGAAGCGGCCCGAATCGCGGTGATGTCGCGCCGTGCCGCGCGCGACGAGCTGCGCCGCGCCGCAGAAGGCCGCCGCCGCCGGCTGGAACGGATCGTGCAGGACGAAGCCCAGTGGCGCGGACGTCTGGACAGTGCAGCTGCACGGGCCGCCGATCTTGCCGAGCGCCGCGCACGCTGTGCCGACGATCTCACCAAGGCGGAACCGCTGCCTGCCGAGATCGCTGCGCAAGCGGAGGCGCTTTCCGCCGAGATCGCCCGCGGCGAAGCGCGCAAAGCTGCAGCCGATGACGCCGTTGCCGCTGTGGAAGCGACCCTGCGCGATGCGCGCGCAGCGGAACGAGAGGCCGACCGCGCCTGCGCCGACCGTCGTGAAGCCCGCGCCGCCGCCCAGGCCCGGCTGGAAGCGGCGGGCGAGACGCTGGCGGCTGCGGCGGACCGCCTGACCGAGGCGCTGGACCTGAGTCCCGAGGATGCCCGCGCCCAGCAGGACCCGGACGCATTGACGGCGAGCGATCCGACCGAGGTCGAGGCGCGTGTCCACCGTCTTCGCCGTCAGCGCGACGCGCTGGGCGCGGTCAATCTGCGGGCCGAGGAGGATGCGCAAGAAGTCGAGGTCGAAATCGTGCGGCTCGACACCGACAAGAACGATCTCGAGGCCGCCATCGCCAAGTTGCGCGGGGGGATCTCCAGCCTCAACCGCGAGGGACGGGAACGTTTGCTGACCGCTTTCGAGCAGGTCAACGACAATTTCGGCACGCTTTTCACCCACCTCTTCGGTGGCGGCGAGGCGCGGCTGGCGCTGATCGAAAGCGACGACCCGCTGGAGGCCGGGCTGGAGATCCTCTGCCAGCCGCCGGGCAAGAAGCTCTCGACCCTTTCGCTGCTGTCGGGCGGCGAACAGACCCTCACGGCCCTGGCGCTGATCTTTGGAGTGTTCCTGGCGAACCCGGCCCCGATCTGTGTGCTCGACGAGGTCGACGCGCCGCTCGACGACGCCAATGTCACGCGGTTCTGCGAGCTTCTCGACGACATGACCCGCAGGACGCAAACCCGCTTCCTCATCATCACGCACCACGCCGTGACGATGTCACGTATGGACCGTCTTTTCGGTGTGACCATGGGTGAGCAGGGCATCAGCCAACTCGTGTCGGTCGATCTCAAGGGGGCCGAAAGCCTCGTCGCCTGACCCGAATTCGGCACATATTTTACTGAATTCGCGAGTATAATTCGCTCCGCCCCGTGGCGCCTTTCGGCTATTGTCTGCCGTGGGGGCAGTTAGAGGTGTTATGCGCTTTTTGACTGCAGCCCTGCTGGTCGCAGGGCTTTGCGCCTCCAGCGCGGGAGCGTTGGACGTGCAAAAAAGGGGTGGATCGCCCACGGAGTGGGGGCTCACCAAAGTGGGCCTGACGCAAGAATTGTCCGGCTACACGGTGAATTTCAGCGATGGCTCGTCCGCGCGCTACGGTCGGGATGGCAGCTTTGCCTTTGTGCATCGTCCGGGGACCGACCCGTTCACTGGAACCTACCGGTTCGGCGATGGGGGCGAAGTCTGTGTGAGCTACCATGCCGGGCTCAAAAGATGTGACACCTACGTCCGCGATGCAAACGGAATGGCTCTGGTCCATGCCAGTGGACATCGGTTCCCCGTCGAAGCGCTGGTGCGGCACTGATCTTCGGATTCGTCCGCTCTGCGCAGGTCCGGATGGTCCCGCGATCGCGAATGCGGTGGCCGGTGACGTGACGGGCTGGCCGAGGCGTTCAGCCAAACAACGTCACTGCGCCGATCGTTGCTGTGGCCAGAACCAACGCGCTCCAGACCCGCCAGAGCACCTGAACTGTCGCGTGGATGTCGCGCGGGCCAGCGTCCCGGCGGGCGGTTGCGTTCACGAACGGATCGTCACTCAGCACCCCGTGGTAACGCCGGGGGCCCGACAGGGCGAGACCGAGCGCGCGCGCCATGGCGGCCTCCGGCCAGCCGGCATTCGGTGAACGGTGCTGCCGGGCTTCGGCCGCAATGGCGCGCCACTGGGCCAGCCCGCCATAGAGCCCTGCAATCAGAAGTGCCGTCAGGCGCGCCGGCACAAGGTTCATGAGATCGTCGGTACGGGCGCTGGCCCAGCCAAAGCCCAGATGACGGTCCGTCCGGTACCCGATCATGCTATCGGCGGTGTTGACCATCTTGTAGACCAGCATCCCCGGCAGCCCCGCAACCAGAAACCAGAAGGCCGGGGCAACAACCGCGTCGCTTAGGTTTTCCGCAGCGCTTTCTATCGCGGCCCGGCTGACCTGGGCACCGTCCATCTCGGCCGTTTCACGCCCTACGATCCGCGACACCGCCCCCCGCCCCTCTACGACGGAGCGGCGCAGGGCCACCGCGACATCGTCAACATGGTCAACGAGGCTGCGTTGCGCCAGCAGGATCGCGGCCACCGCAATCTCCCAGAGCGGGCCGCCGGGCAGGGCGCCGATCCCCAGTCCGACAGCAATGCCGACGACAATGAAGAGCGCCAGCGCCGCGAGTCCACGTGCGCGACCCGGTCCGCCGCCATTGAAACGAGTGTCGGTCCACCCCACCAGCCGTCCCATCAGCACCGCGGGGTGGGGGGCATGGCGCCACAACCAGCGTGGTTCGCCCAGCCACCCATCGAGCCCGAGCGCAATGACAAGGGCGACCGCGCTGTTCATCCCGGCACATCCAGGGCCGTCGCGAGGCGTGTCCAATCGCTCTCCGAACCCGGCAGGCCAAGGCGCAGCCAAGTCGGATCATAGGGAAAGACGCGACTCCAAATGCGGTGCTGGGCAAGGCGATCCTGCCACGACCCCGCATCCTTTGTCTGGTAGAGCCGGAAAAGCGACGTGCCACCGACCGCGCGGGTGCCGACCCGCGCCATCATGCCATCCAGACGGGCGGCGTCGGTTTTCAACCTCAGGCGTGTCGCGTGGGCCCATTCGGTATCGGCCAAGGCTGCGGACCCTATTGCCAGGGCGGGTCCCGAAACCGGCCAGGGTCCCAGCATCTCGGCGAGGCGCCCGATCAGCGCTGGATCGCCGATGGCAAATCCCAGGCGCAGCCCGGCAAGTCCCCAGAACTTGCCGAAGCTCTTGAGAACGATAGTGCCGGGACGCGCAGCTATGGTAATCAGGCTGCGCGCAGGATCGACGTCGGCGAAGCTTTCGTCCAGAGTCGTCAGTGCGGCGTCGCGCAAATCCGTGCGCGCCCACCAGCGCCCGTCGGGATTGTTCGGGTTGACCAGTACCTGCGCCGCAAACCGCTCGGCGCTTGCTTCGGTCGAAACGTCCCACCCCTGGGTCAAAAAGGCGGCGGCGTGCTCGTTATAAGTGGGAGTCGGGATATGTACGTTCGCGGTCGGCCCCAACGCGGGGATGCGCGCGATCAGGGCGGACGCGCCGGGGGCTGCCAGCACGGCGGCGCCCTGCGGCACATGCCAGGCCTGCCGCGCCGCACGCTCTAGCGTATCGGCATCTGCGCGGTCGGGAAGAGCTCTCCAGAGGGCAGTACCTAGTTCCGGCAAAGGATAGGGCCGCGGGTTGATACCCGTCGACAGATCGAGCCAATCGGCCCGCACCCCGCCCCAGCGCGCGGCCGCCGCATCGATGCCGCCGCCATGGTCGCGCGGCGTCATGCTCACGCAGGCCGCGTCATGGGGCCAGATCGGGCAGCGCCGGATGGCGCGTGGCGAAATGGCCTTTCACGCCCTGTGGCCATTGGCGATAGGGCACCTGTCCGTTGTCGCTCTCCTGGTGCATTTCCGCGTAGTCCGCGATGGCCGCTGCGTCCTCTCGGGTCGGTTGAAACTCGGCCAGGGTGTAGCCGATCTTCCCCGTGGCCTGGATCGTGACATTGCACGCCCGCGCGCACCCCATCAGGCAACTGAATCGGCGGACCTGAACCCGGCCCGCGGCGGCGCGCTCGACAAGGGCGGCCAGCCGTTCGCCGTCGGTCCCTTCGGCGTCGACCGCGCCGGTTTCGCTCCGCTTGCAGGTGTCGCAGACGGTTATCCAAGTGGTCATCCGGGTCTCCTGACTGGATCGGCTCAGGGCTATACCACGCCCGGGGGGGATATCTAGCGCCGCGGCGCAGAATGAAGGGAAATCTTAATCTATCAGGCCTATCGCAGCTGTGTGAGGGCTGCGCGGGGAACAGGATCGTTCCCGGCTGGCGAGAGTGTGGTTGTGCCGGTCCTCATTGTCGAACATAGCGAAGATCTCGGGCAAGACTGGGCCGGGCACCTGGCGCAGTTCGACCGGCGCGCGATACTGACCCCCGACACCGCTGGCGGCTTCGATACCATCGGCACCCGACGCGTGACCCTGGTGGTCATAGACCTGACCCAGAATGTGGGTGCGGCCATGGCGCTGGCCGACTACACGGCCGTGCGGCAGCCCTGGGCGCCGGTCATCTTCATCACACCTGGCAATCCCTGGACCGATGGGGATCTGCTGATCCACGCGCGCAACGCCTGCGCGATCCTGGGGCGGGACACCCCGCCCGGGGATCTTGCCGCGATGATCGCCCGTCACGCCGCGAAGGAGCCGACCTGATCCCGCCCATGGGGTTGATCGAAATCCAGCACCGGGTTGATCGGGATGATCCGGTGCGGATTGATGGTCTCGTGGCTATAGTGATAGTGGCGCACGATATGGTCGAAATGCACGGTCTTGGCGACGCCCGGCCACTGGTAGAGCTCGCGCGTGTACGCCCAGAGGGCCGGGTAATCGACCAGGCGCCTGCGGTTGCATTTGAAATGCAGATGGTACACCGGATCGAAGCGCAGGAGCGTGGTCAGGAGCCGCCAGTCGGCTTCCGTGATACGATTGCCAGTGAGGTAGCGCTGCCGCGACAGCCGATCCTCCAGCCAGTCGAGACTGTCGAAGAGCGCCGTGACGGCGTGGTCATAGGCGCTCTGCGACGTGGCGAACCCGGCCTTGTAGACGCCGTTGTTGACGGTGTCATAAATCCGGGCGTTGACCTCTTCGATTTCCTCGCGCAGCGGCTCGGGCCAGTAGTCGTCGCGGTTGCCCGTGATCCCGTCGAAGGCGGAATTGAACATCCGGATGATTTCGGAAGACTCGTTGGAGACGATCGTGCCGCGTACCTTGTCATAGAGGATCGGGACCGTCACCCGGCCGGACACCTTCGGATCCACATGGGTATAGACCTCGCGCAAGTATCGCTTGCCCAGCACCCTATCGCCGGTTGCGCCAGGATAGTCATCGGCGAGACTCCAACCATCTGACAGCATGTCCGGATGCACCACGTCGACGGTGACATGATCGGCCAACCCTTTGATCTCACGAAATATCAGCGTCCGGTGCGCCCAGGGACAGGCATTCGAGACATAGAGGTGATAGCGTCCGCTTTCTGCGGCAAAGCCCCCCTCACCCGAGGGGCCTGGAGCGCCGTCCGGGGTGACCCAATTGCGATACTTCGCAGTTGAGCGGACGAACGCGCCGCCGCTTTTCTTGGTCTCGTACCAGGCATCGTGCCAGACACCATCGATCAGTTGTCCCATGCAGATCTCCTCCGGGTCATGCCGGAAAACATGGCACCAAACCCGGTAAGAACCAGAGCGAAAACCGCAGAGCCTTATACGCAGAATCGCACAGTTGTATCCGCGCCAGAAGGCTGTTGCGCGCGTTTTGCGCCATTTCGCGTTTCCAGGTCCTTCGCCCGTGGCCATCTGACTGGCCAATTGCGCAGTTTGCCGATGCGCCTGCGTCTCGCGCCGGATGCCAGGCTCTGCGACGGCTTTTGCATTTGCGATGGATCAGGTGCGCCCCTATACCGGCGCATGACGAGGCCAAATGGCCGGAACGGAGGCGGCGCGCACCTGACCCATACCGGGGGGCAGCGCCCGCATCGTCGCCTCTCCGCACCGTGCCGAATCCGTGCTTGGCCCACGATCTGAAAGGGAGTTCCGATGCTGTCACGTGCTTTGCTCACCCTGATTCTTCTGGTCGCGGCCGGAGTTATTGCCGGCCCTGCGGCGGCTCATCCGGGGCATTTTGGCGAGCTTGCTGGCCATAGCCACTGGGTGGCAGGTGCGGCGCTTGGGCTGGCCGCGGCCGTAGCGCTCTGGGCTGGAACGCGGCGCCGCGGGGACGACAGGACCTCCGCCGCGAAACCGCAGTCAGAGCCAGGCGAAACGCCTGACGAGACCTCCGAGACATGAGCGCTGACGGCACATCCGGCACGCAGGGGCCGAAGACCGGTGTGATGATCTGCGGCCATGGCTCCCGCAGTCAGGCTGCGGTGGACGAATTCGCCGGCATGGCGCGGCAGCTTCCCGGTGTTTTGCCGCCCGAGTGGCTTTGCGAATACGGCTATCTGGAGTTTGCCAATCCGGTGATCCGCGACGGGCTCGACCGACTGCGCGACGCGGGCTGCGAGCGGATCCTGGCCGTGCCGGGCATGCTCTTTGCCGCGATGCACTCGAAAAACGATATTCCGACGGTGCTGTCGACCTATGCCGCGGCCCACGGCGTCGATGTGCTTTATGGGCGCGAGCTTGGCGTCGATCCCAAGATGATCGCCGCTGCCGCCGCGCGGATCGAAGCGGCCGAGGCGGAGGCCAATGTGGCCCACGGTGTGGTGCCGCGTGAAGAGACCTGCCTTGTCGTGATCGGACGCGGCGCAAGCGACCCGGATGCCAACGGCAACGTGACCAAGGTTGCGCGGATGCTGTGGGAAGGGATGGGGTTTGGCTGGTGCGAAACCGGCTATTCCGGGGTGACCTTTCCGCTGGTACAGCCCTGTCTCGAACATGCCGCGCGGCTGGGCTACCGACGCGTCATCGTGTTTCCCTATTTTCTCTTTTCCGGGATCCTAATCGACCGGATCTACGGCTTTACCGACCGCGTGGCAGCAGCGACGCCCGGCACGCATTTCGTAAAGGCCGGGTATCTTGGCGACCACCGCCTTGTGCTGGAAACGTTTGCCGAGCGGGTGACCGAACTGGTGGGTGAGGTGCCGCCGCCCAATTGCGCAATGTGCAAGTACCGCACCCAGGTTCTGGGTTTCGAGGCCGAGGTCGGCGCGGTGCAGGAGAGCCACCACCACCATGTCGAAGGCCAGGGCGCGAGCGCGCCGGGCTCGAACGTGGCTGACTGTGCGCTCTGCGATACGTTCTGTACTGGCGAATGCCGGTTGGAGACGGCTCATTCCCATGGCCACAGCCACGACCATTCGCATGACCACCACCATCACCATGCACCGTATCCCCATGCGCACCATCCCCACGGGCCCGAAAGCGCCCGGCGGAAAGGCTGAACGGCGCGGTATGACGGGATGCCCAGCCCCAATCTGTCCAGCGGAGGTCTGAGCGCGATGCGGCCCTATCTGCGCGACCCTGCGGCGATCTATGCCGAGAGCTTTGCGGCGGTCCGCGCCGAGGCTCGTCTGGAGCGGTTCGATCCGGGCATGGAAACGCTGGCAGTGCGGTTGATCCACGCCTGCGGCATGGTCGATGTGGCCGACCGGCTCGATTTCTCGCCGGGCGCCTGGGGCATCGGGCGCGCGGCCCTGAGCGCCGGGGCGCCGGTGCTCTGTGATTGCGAAATGGTGGCCGCCGGTATCCAGCACGCGAAGTTGCCCGCGGACAATTCGGTGCTGGTGACGCTCAACGATCCGCGCGTGCGCGCACTCGCTGCGCAACTCGGCACCACCCGCTCGGCCGCTGCGGTCGAGTTGTGGCGCGACCACCTGTCCGGCGCGGTCGTCGTGATCGGTAATGCGCCCACAGCGCTGTTTCATTTGCTGGAAAGCATGGAGACCGGCGGACCGGTTCCCGCGGCGATCCTTGGCTTTCCGGTGGGGTTCGTCGGCGCAGCCGAGAGCAAGGCGGAGCTTGCCGCCCGACCGCGCGGCGCGGCCTACGTGACCCTGCGCGGTCGACGTGGCGGCTCGGCCATGGCATCGGCCGCATTGAACGCGTTGGCCGCGGGATTGCCTGGAGAAATGGAATGACAACCCCCTGGCTGCATATCATCGGCATCGGCGCGGATGGACTGGCGAGCCTCATGCCGGCGAGCCGCGCGGCGCTTGAAGCGGCAGAAGTGATCGTCGGTTCCGAGCGGCTGCACGCGCTGACGTCGGATCTCGGGAGCGAGCGGCTGGCGTGGCCGAGCCCGTTCGACATGATGGTGGACACCATCGCGGGCTTGCGCGGGCGGCGCGTTGCCGTGCTGGCCACGGGCGATCCGCTCTGGTTTTCGGTGGGCGCGCGACTGGGTACGGTGATCGACCCGGCCGAGATCGTCTATCACCCCCAGCTCTCTGCGTTTCAGCTGGCCGCGGCGCGGCTCGGCTGGTCGCTTGCCGATGTCGAAACCGTCACCGCCCATGGACGCGCGCCGGAACAGATCCTGCCCTTCGTTGCGCCGGGGATCCGCATGCTGGTGTTCACGGCCGGGGCGGACACGCCCGCGCAGGTCGCTGCTCTGCTTCGCGACCGCGGCTACGGGGCCAGCAAGATGGTGGTGTTCTCGGATCTTGGTGCGGAAACCGAAGCACGGGCTGCCGGCACCGCCACGGGGTGGGACGCCGAGGTCGGCGCACTGAACACGCTGGCGGTCGAATGCGTGGCAGAGCCTCAGGCGCAGTTGCTCAGCCGCATGCCGGGGCTGCCGGATACGGTCTTCACCCATGACGGCAAGATGACCAAGCGCGAGACCCGAGCGGTGACGCTCTCGCACCTGATGCCGCAGCGGGGTGCGCTTTTGTGGGACATCGGGTGCGGTGCTGGATCTGTGGCGATCGAATGGATGCGTGCTGCGCCGGACGCCCACGCGATCGGAATCGAGCCGCGCGCGGAACGCCGGGCGATGGCGGCGGAGAATGCGCTGGCACTCGGCGTGCCGCGTCTGGACCTGCGCGCCGGTGCAGCGCCCGACGCGCTGGACGGATTGCCAGCGCCGGATGCCGTGTTCCTGGGCGGCGGGATCAGCCGGGAAAGCTTTGCACCGGCCTGGGACGCGCTCAAACCGCTGGGGCGCCTGGTGGCCAACGCCGTGACGCTGGAAAGCGAGGCGGTGTTGCTGGGTTTGTATGCCAGTCATGGCGGGTCGTTGACGCGACTTTCGGTCAGCCGCGCGCGCCCGGTCGGCCCGTTCACCGGTTGGGGCAGCCTGATGACCGTCACGCAATTGGCGCTGATCAAGCGATGAGGTGCCGGGGGAGCTCCCGCCCGTCTTCGGCGCCCTGCCGGGGCCTTATCCCGTTGGGCCGGGCAGCCGAGCGCAGGCGCGCGGCTGCGGCGGCGCATCCAGCGGATGCTGGTCGCAATGGCTGAGGCAGGTGTGCTTTATGGTGTCGGGCTCGGACCGGGCGACCCGGGCCTGATCACGCGGCGCGCGGCGGCCTTGATCGAGGGGGCGGGCGTTATTGCCTATCCGTGCCTGGCTGGCGGCGCCAGCTTTGCCCGGTCGATTGCGGCGGAACTCATTCCCGCCGGCGCGCGGGAGATCCGCATCGATGTGCCGATGACCCGCGATCGGGCCCCGGCCCAGGCGGCATACGATGCGGGGTCCGCCGAGATTGCGGACATGCTTGAGGCGGGCGCGGATGTTGTGGCGCTCTGCGAGGGCGATCCGCTGTTCTACGGCTCATTCATGTACCTGCAGGCGCGTCTGGCGGCGCGGTTTCGGGTCGAAATCGTTCCGGGGGTCACGTCGATGACCGCCTGTGCCGCATTGGCCGGCCTGCCGCTGGCCGCGCGAGATGGGGTCGTGACGGTGTTGCCGGCGACGCTGCCCGATGGAACCCTCCGCGACCGCATGTCAGGGGCAGAAACAGTGGTGCTGATGAAACTTGGACGGCATCTGCCGCGGATCCGGGAGCTGCTGGCAGACGAGGGGCTGACTGGGCGCGCGCATTACGTGGCGCGCGCGGGTCTTGCCAACGCGGCCTGCCTGCCCTTGGCGGAGGCGCCACCGGTTGCGCCCTATTTCTCGATGATCTTGGTGGCGCGGGAGAGCGACCCATGGCTGTAAAGCGAGCGCGGACCCTATGGCGGCGCGTTGGTGGTCGGGTAGGCCCATGGGCGTGAAACCTGTCATCGTGTGCGTCAATCGGTCCGGTGAGCCTGTGGCGCGGCGCGCGGCCACGGCGCTCGGCGCGCCGCTCCATGGCCGGGCGGGACGGACCGATAGCTGCGATCTGACCTTTCCGAACGTGCTGGACCATGTGCGCACGCTCTTTGCGGCCGGCACGCCGGTGATCGGTGTCTGTGCCTCGGGTATTCTGGTCCGGGCGGTTGCCCCGCTCTTGGCAGACAAGCGCTTAGAACCGCCGGTGTTGTCGGTGTCCGATGACGGGGCCGTCGTGGTGCCGCTGCTGGGCGGGCACCGCGGCGCAAACCGTCTGGCGCGGGAGATCGCGGAGGCCCTGGATGGGCGGGCGGCGGTCACCACGGCGGGAGATCTGAGCTTGGGCGTTGCGCTCGATGCGCCACCGCCGGGACATGTGCTGGCAAATCCCGAAGACGCCAAGGATGCGATGGCCGCGATACTGTCGGGTGCCGGGCTGCGACAGGACGGCGCGCCGCTCTTTGCGCTTGATGACCGCGCCGGTTCGGCGCCGGTGACGCTGGCCGTGACCGAGGCACCGATGGACGGCGGACCGGACCGGCTGGTCTATCACCCGCAAGCCGTCACCCTTGGCGTCGGGTGTGCGCGGGGCGCCGAACCCGAGGCGCTTTGGGCACTGGTACAGTCCGTTCTGACCGAGGCGGGTGTGGCGCCGGGGGCCGTCGCCGCGGTCGGAACGCTCGATCTGAAGGCCGATGAGCCGGCGGTTCTGGCACTGGCCGCGCGGCTGGACGTTCCGCTGCGACTCTTTTCAGCCGCCGAGTTGGAGGTGGAGGCCAATCGGCTCGCCAATCCGTCGGACGTGGTTTTTGCCGAAGTAGGATGCCACGGGGTCGCCGAAGGTGCAGCGCTGGCGCTGTGCGGGGCCGAGGGTCATCTGGCGGTGGAGAAGCGCAAAATAGAGACCGCGACCTGCGCGTTGGGACGGGCCCCCGCGCCGCTTTCCGGCGCTCTGCCCGGTCATGCCCGCGGTCATCTGGCGCTTGTCGGGATCGGACCGGGGCAGGCCGACTGGCGCACGCCGGAGGCCAGCAGGCTGATCGCCCAGGCCGACGATCTTGTAGGCTACGGGCTCTATCTTGATCTGCTGGGTCCCCTTGCGGCAGGCAAGCCGCGTCATGAGTTTCCGCTGGGGGGCGAAGAGGCGCGCTGCCGATTTGCCCTAGAGCGAGCGGGCGAGGGGCGCCGTGTTGCGCTGGTCTGCTCGGGCGATGCGGGGATCTATGCCATGGGAGCGCTCGTCTATGAGCTACTGGACCGGGGCGCGCTGCCCGATGCGGCGCGGCGGGTCGAGGTGATGAGCGCGCCGGGGGTTTCGGCGCTTCAGGCAGCGGCGGCGCGAGCCGGCGCACCTTTGGGCCATGATTTTTGCGCGATTTCGCTCAGCGACCTGTTGACACCGCGCGAGGATATTGTGCGCCGGATCCGGGCTGCGGCGCAGGGCGATTTCGTGATCGCGTTCTACAACCCGGTCTCCAAGGCCCGCCGGACATTGCTGGCGGAAGCGCGAGAGATCCTGTTGGAGCACCGCCCCGCCGACTGCCCGGTGCTCCTGGCGGCGTCGCTTGGGCGACCGGACGAAACGCTGCGCTTTCGGCGCCTCGATGCGCTGCAGGTCGATGAGGTGGACATGCTGACGGTCGTTCTGGTCGGCTCGAGCCAGTCGCGTCTGTTGCCGCGTGGGGAAGGTCCGGCGATGTATACGCCGCGCGGCTATGCGGCGAAGGTGAAAGAGCTGCCATGAGGGTCGGGAACCAAACGGACCGCGCCTGCGGCGCGGACGCTGTTTTGCTGCCGCAGGCCGGCGGCGAGCGTATCGCTGGTGACGAAAGCGTCGCGCCAGAGATATTCGGCCGCCCGTGCGAAACGTGCAGCGCGACTGCCGCGCCATGTACGTGGCGGAGGATGGCATGACGATTTTTTTCATTGGGGCCGGGCCGGGGGATCCGGAACTGCTGACGCTAAAGGCCGCGCGGCTCATCGCGGCCTGTCCGGTCTGTCTCTATGCGGGATCGCTGGTGCCGGAAGAGGTCGTGGCCGGCGCGCCCGAGGGCGCCCTTGTCCGCGACACGGCTCCGATGACCTTGGCCGAAACCCACGGACTGATCTTGGCCGCACAAGGCAGGGGCGAGGATGTGGCGCGCGTGCATTCCGGCGATCCGTCGCTCTATGGCGCGATTGCTGAACAGATCCGTCTGCTGAAGCGCGATGGCATTGCCTATCAGATCGTGCCGGGCGTACCCGCCTACACCGCGGCCGCGGCGGCACTGGGTCAGGAACTCACGGTGCCGGAACTTGCACAGTCCGTCGTGCTGACCCGGATGTCGATGAAGTCGACCGGTATGCCGGCGGGCGAGAGTCTTGAGAATTTTGCACGCACCGGAACCACGTTGGCGATTCATCTGGGCATCCGGGCGCTACGTGAGATCGAACGCGTTCTGATCCCGCACTATGGCGCAGATTGTCCTGTGGCGGTCATCTACCGCGTCGGTTGGCCGGACCAAACCATCCTGCGCGGGACGCTCACGGACATTCGCGCGCAGGTGCGCGACGCCAAGATCACGCGCACGGCCCTGATCCTCGTCGGACCGGCACTGGCGACAGGCGACGGGTTTCCCGACAGCGCGCTCTACGATCCTGAGCGGCCCCATGTGCTGCGGCCGCGAGTCAAGACGTGAGGACCAGACGGTCATCGAAACGCCGGCAGGGATGTTGCGACTGGCAGCGCCGACCCTGAACGAAAGGGCGAAGCGATCGAGCGCTGCGACGGGCAGGCTGATGAGCGTTGAGGTCCCGCTGATCTACCCGTCCTAGGCTTGAGGGGTCTCGCCCTGGCACCGGAGTTCAGAGCGGATGGTCTCAAAAGGGCTTGCCGGAGCTTCAACTCAATTTGGATGAACCTCTGTCGAAACCCATCGAAACTAGGAACCACGATACCCGTCTGTGGCGCCTCCAAGATTGGAGTTCTGTCTCAACTCGTCGAGCGGGCAGAGCCCGTGTGGTGGCCAAGGGGCCCTCTATCAGGTCGATACTCTTGCGCTGAGAGCCTCGGGGGGGATCCGGCTGGTAGCCTTTAATGTGCAAAGACGTTTCCTGCTACAGGATCACTTCTTGGGTACATGTAGCGGGCGAAACTACCTGCCCATGGAACGAAGGCTTTGAGTGCGCGGCTGGCAGCCATGCCGCGCACATGTCCGCACCGCTACTGCAGGTCGGCAAAGGCTGCCTGCAGCCGTTCGACCGCCTCGGCAATCTGGGCCCGGGGCATCCCGATATTGAACCGCGTCCATGTCTCGGACCGAGGTCCGAAGCTTTCACCCGGGCTTGCGGCGATCTGCGCGCCTTTTCGGATCCGCCGGGTCATTTCGGCCCGGTCCATGCCGGTGTCAGTGAAATCGACCCAAGCGAGATAGGTGGATTCCAGCGCCATGGAACGCACCCCCGGGATCGCATTCACACCCTTGTCGAACAGGCGCCGGTTGCCGTCGAGATAGCGCATCAGCGCGTCCAGCCATTGGGCGCCTTCCGAAGAGTAGGCGGCTTCGGCCATCAGTATCCCGAAGGCGCCGGGCGACGTCGCCAGCGCCTTTTTCCGGTTGGCGAACCGGGCGCGCAGGTCCCCATCCGCGATTGTCACCTGCGAGATATGGGCGCCCGCGATGTTGAAACTCTTGGTCGTGGCCGTCATCATGACCAACCGGCCGGTTATCTCCGGGGCTGCGACGGCCATCGGTATGTGGGTCTGACCCGGATAGAGCAGATCGTGATGGATTTCGTCAGACAACAGGATCAGATCGTGGCGCTGTGCGAAATCGGCCAGCGCGCGCAGTTCATCCGCGCGCCACACCTGCCCGCCGGGATTGTGCGGCGAGCAGAGGATGATGATCCGCGTATGCTCCGGCACGATCGCCTCATAGGCCGCAAAGTCCATAACGTGGCGCCCGTTTTCGACACGCAGGGGGCAATCGATCAGCTCCCGCCCAGCTGCATCGATCACCCGTTTGAACGCATGGTAGACGGGGGTAAAGACCACCACTCCGTCCCCGGGTGCGCTGTAGGCATCGATCGCAAGGGCGACCGCATTGACCATCCCGTTGGTCGACAACACGTGATCCGGGTCCAGCGTCCAGCCGTGGCGGGTCTGCATCCATCGGGCGGTCGCTTCCTGGAGGCCGCGTTCGCTGTCCGCATAGCCGTAGACACCGGACGACGCATAGTCGGCCAGCGCTTTCTGGACAATGTCCGGCGCGGCAAAGTCCATGTCCGCCACCCACATCGACAGCCCGTCCTCGGGCGAGACGCCGAACAGGCTCTCCATCCCGTCCCATTTGCTGCAATTGGTACCGCGGCGGTCGCGGATCGTGTCGAAGCGGGGATCGATCGGGGTTTCGGCTGTCATGGGGGCTCCTTCGCGTCGTCGCACAGGCTAGCTCTGGCGGCGGCGGGTGCAAGGGTGATTGCACGGGCCGCGCGGCTCGCCTAAATCGCTGGTATGGCCTTGCATCCGATCCTGATCCACCCCGACCCGCGGCTCAAGAAACCGTCCGATCCGGTCACCGACCTGTCCGACGACCTGCGGAGGCTTGCCGACGACATGCTTGTCACGATGTATGACGCGCCGGGCATCGGCTTGGCCGCCCCGCAGATCGGGGTGAACACGCGGTTGATCGTGATGGATTGCATCAAAGAAGAGGGCGCGGCCCCCCGGCCAATGGCGCTCTTCAACCCCGAAGTGATCGCGGCGTCCGACGACACGAATGTGTACGAGGAAGGCTGCCTCTCCATTCCCGAGATCTATGCCGACGTGACGCGCCCGCGCGAGGTGACGGTGCGCTGGATCGACCGGGACGGCGTGGCCCAGGAAGACACGTTCGACGGGCTCTGGGCCACCTGCGTGCAGCACGAGATCGACCATCTCGACGGCAAGCTTTTCATCGATTACCTGTCGCCGCTCAAACGCCAGCTCATCACCCGCAAGATGGTCAAGCTGAAGCGGGACCGCGCGCGCGACAGCGCGTGAGCGTCCGACCGTTCGTTATGTGGCCCGATGCGCGGCTGCGGACACCCTGCGAACCGGTGGCGGTCGTGGACGATGCGGTGCGCGCGATCTGGGCGGACATGGTCGACACGATGGAGGCCATGCCGGGCCAGGGTGTCGGGCTTGCCGCCTGCCAGATCGGTGTGATGCAGCGGCTGGCCGTGGTTGACGCCTCCGAAGACCGGGGCCAGGCGGTGCGGATGGCCAATCCGGTGCTGATTGCGCGCTCCGAGTCTTTCAGAGCTCACGAAGAGGCGAGCCCCAACCTGCCGGGTATCTGGGCGCGGCTGGAACGGCCCGAAACGGTCGAAGTCCGCTATATCGACGAGGCGGGGGACGAGGTTCAGCGTCTGTTCGAGGGGCTCTGGTCGACGAGTGTACAGCACCAGATCGACCATCTCGACGGACAAGTCTATATCGACCGTCTCAGCCGGACGAAACGCCAGATGCTGCTGAGACGGTACCAGAAGCTGCGCAAAGGCTAGATGCGGGTGCACCGCGTCAGCGGTGCTCGGCCCAACGGGATGAGCCCGGCAGGGGCGAAGACGGGCGGGAGCACCCCCGGCCGGACCACGGGGCCTTTCGACTGGCCAGATGAAGGGGCAATGGCATGCGGATCGTGTTCATGGGCACGCCGGAGTTTTCCGTTCCGGTACTGGAGGCGCTGGTCGCCGCCGGCCACGATGTCGCGTGCGTCTATTGCCAGCCGCCGCGTCCGGCGGGGCGTGGAAAGAAACCTCGGCCCAGTCCAGTGCAGGCGCGCGCCGAGATGTTGGGCTTGCCGGTCCGCCACCCGGTCTCGCTGCGCAACGGTATGGCGCAAGCCGAATTCGCGGCGCTTGGCGCAGAGATCGCTGTCGTCGTGGCCTACGGGCTCATTCTGCCGCAACCGATCCTCGATGCCCCGGCACGGGGTTGTCTGAACATCCACGCCTCGCTCCTGCCGCGCTGGCGCGGGGCTGCACCGATCCAGCGCGCGATCATGGCTGGCGATGCCGAGACCGGGGTCTGCATCATGCAGATGGAGGCCGGGCTCGACACCGGCCCGGTCCTGCTGCGCGAGGCGGTGCCAATCAATGCCGAGGACACCGCCGCCGACCTCCATGATCGTCTCTCGACTCTGGGGGCGCGGATGATCGCCGACGCGCTTGCGCGACTGGATGAGCTCTCCCCCACGCTCCAGCCCGAGGACGGCGTGACCTACGCCGAAAAGATCGACAAGGCCGAGGCACGGGTGGATTGGCGGCGGCCGGCCGTGGACGTCGACCGGCAGATCCGCGGTCTCGCCCCTTTTCCCGGGGCCTGGTGCGAGATCGGGGGGGCGCGGGTGAAGCTGCTGGGCTCCCGTGTCGCCGAGGGCATCGGTGCGCCGGGGGCTCATCTGGGCGGCCTGCGGATCGCGTGCGGGACCGGCGCAGTTCAGGTCACGCGCGCTCAGAAGCAGGGAGGAAAGCCGCTTGATACCGCGGAATTTCTGCGTGGCTTCGAGATGCCAGACGACTTGGGCTGAACCCCGGCTCAGCGGCTCACTTGTAGCGGGGCGGGCGGGGTTTGTAGCCTGGCAGATGCCACCCATACAGGATCGCGCCGGCGCGCAAGGTGAAGGTCACCGCGATGCAAAGCGTTCCAGCGACAGCGCCGTCGGCCCCGACCTCGAGTGCCGCTACTCCCACAAGTGCGCCGGCGAAGGCGGCTGTCACGTAGAGCTGCCCCTGTTTGAGCACCAGCGGCACCTCGTTTGCCACAACGTCGCGCATCAGTCCCCCGAGGCAGCCCGTCAGGATCCCCATGACGAGGCAGATGGCAGGACTGCTGCCCATCTGAGTGGCGGCAAAGAGCCCGGCGGCTACCGCCACGGCGAGCGCCACGGCATCCAGCCAGACCAGAACCTTGTAGCGGCTTTCGAGGAGATGAGCCGCGAAGAACACCACGATCGCAGCGGTGCAGGCAACCGCCAGATAGATCGGCGCTGCCACCCAGAAGATCGCGCGCGCCAGTAGAAGATCTCGGATCGTGCCGCCGCCCACTGCGGTGAGGCTGGCCAGGAACATGAAGCCCACTGGGTCGAGTTGCGCGCGGCTGGCCACAAGCGCGCCGGTCAGGGCAAAGACGACCACTGCCGCGAGATCGAGTGTCAGCGGAACCCCGTCCATGAGCTCAATCTTTGAACGGGGCCATGCCCGCTCGCGCCAACTCGTCCGCGCGTTCGTTTTCGGGATGGCCGGCATGGCCCTTGACCCATTCCCAGGTCACGTCATGCCGCGCGCGGGCTTCGTCCAGTCGCTTCCACAGATCGTCGTTCTTTACCGGTTTCTTCGCCGCCGTCTTCCATCCGTTGCGCTTCCAACCGGCGAGCCACTTCGTGATGCCGTCCTTAACATAGGCGCTGTCGGTCACCAGCGTCAGTTGCGACGGACGCTCCAGCGTCTCTAGCGTTGTGATCGCGGCCAGCAGCTCCATGCGGTTGTTGGTGGTGTGCGGTTCCCCGCCCGAAAGCTCTCGCTCGCGCAGCACGGTCTCGCCGTCGCGCGCCACCAGAAGCGCCCCCCAGCCCCCCGGACCGGGATTTCCGCTGCAGGCCCCATCGGTATAGGCGAAGAGCTCAGGCATCGGCGGTCATCACCACCCAGGGCGCCACGACCCCGTCGAAACCTTCTTCAGATCCGGTTTCGACGCTACGGGGCGTGAACCCCGCGTCTTCCAGCAAATCGTGCAACTCGGTCTCCGTGACATAGGTGTAGTGGCGGCCCAGACCGTCCCGTGCCGCCCCCGTACCGGTCTTCATCGCGATCAGGAAGATGCCATCGGGGCGCAAGGCTGCATGGATCGCGGCAAGATGGCGGGGCAGGTCCGTGCGCGGAGCATGGAGCAGACTGAAATGCGCCCAGACACCGTCGAAATGCCCAAGCCGGGGAATATCGTCGAAATCGCCGATCTGCACCTTGAGGCCATAGCGCGCCTTCGCCTCCTCGGCCATTCCGGTGGAGGGGTCGAGGGCTACCACCTCGTGTTCCGCCGCGCGCATCTGTACGGTCATGGCGCCGGTGCCGCAGCCCAGATCGAGCAGACGGGCCTTGGGCGGAACTCTCTCCAGGAAGTCCTGCAGCCGGGCATTGGGGCCGTCATCGACCATCGCGGCATACTCCCGCGCGCGGGCATCATAGACTGCCAGCGTTTCGGCGTCCGGTGTGCTCAAAACAGCAATCCCAACGCCAGGCAGCCCACGACGATAAGGGTCAGGAGGTTTCGCAAGTGCATCCACCAGGCCGGCGCGAGCCCCAGCCGCCAGAAACCGAAGTCGAGCCCGAGCAGCCCGACGAAACCGGCAATCAGAAACCACGCCGCGCGGTCCGCCCCGCCCCCGACAAAGAAGAACGCCCAGAGTGCTGGCAGTACGCTCAGAGTATAGCCCAGGGTTGCGGTGCCGCCCTCCGCGCGGGTCGCAAAACCCCAAAGCACGCCGGACATGAAGGACAGGATGATCGCGCCGTAGAAGATCTGGACATACTGTCCGACGAACCGTGGGCCGAGCACGTCCTGGCCCAGATCGAAGAGAAACGGGCTGATTTCGGTCGCCGCGCCCCAGACAAAGGGGATGACGCCCGCCACCCCGAGCGCCAGGGCCGAGACCGGCACCGATGCGGCGCCGGCGCGTGTGTCCTTCATGCCGGTTCGCGCAGGACGCGCGGCACCTTGAACTCAACATCTTCACGGGCGGTCTCGACGGTCTCGATGGTCACGTCAAAGCGCGCCCGACAGGCGTCGATGACTTCTTCGATCAGCACGTCAGGGGCCGACGCGCCTGCCGTGACGCCGAGGCTCCGGACACCGTCCAGCGCGCGCCAGTCGATATCGGCGGCGCGTTGCACCAGTTGTGCATAGGCGCAGCCGGCCTTGCGGCCGACATCCACCAGCCGCTTGGAGTTGGAGGAGTTCGGCGCACCGACCACCAGAAGCGCTTCGGCATGGGGCGCCAGCGCCTTGACGGCCTCCTGACGGTTGGTGGTGGCGTAGCAGATGTCTTCCTTGTGCGGCCCGACGATCTGGGGAAACCGCTGCTGCAGCGCCGCGACGATGTCTGCGGTGTCATCGACCGAGAGAGTGGTCTGCGTGACGAAGGCGAGCCTGTCGGGGTCTCGCGGGGCGACGGTCGCGACATCTTCGGCCGTTTCGACCAGCAGCACTTCACCGGGTGGCAATTGTCCCATCGTGCCCACGGTCTCGGGGTGACCCGCATGGCCGATCATGATGATCTGCAGACCGTTGTCATGGTGCCGGCCGGCTTCGATATGCACCTTGGAGACAAGCGGGCAGGTGGCGTCGACATAGATCATTTCGCGCCGGGCCGCTTCGGCGGGGACCGCCTTCGGCACGCCATGGGCGGAAAAGATGACCGGCCGGTCATCGGGGCATTCGTCCAGTTCCTTGACGAACACCGCACCCTTGGCGCGCAACCCGTCGACGACATAGCGGTTGTGGACAATCTCATGGCGCACATAGACCGGTGCGCCCCATTTCTGCAGCGCCATCTCGACGATCTTGATCGCCCGATCCACGCCTGCGCAGAACCCCCGCGGCGCGGCGAGAAAAAGGGTGAGCGGCGGCTTGAAAGCGTCGGTCATCGGCGGGTGTCCTTTCGCAGGCCAACCTAGGGCCTGGGAGGCTGCGGGTCCAGAGATAGGCACCGCGCGAAAGGACAGATACCAGCGCGCGTCGGCCCCGGGTCGGAGGCGCTCATGTGGATCGGGTAAACGCGGTCGAACGGTCCCGTCACAGCGTCGCGGGCTGGTTGGGAGGCAATCTTGCCGGCGCGTCATGGGTGGCACCACCAACGATCACGTGGCTACAACCATGCTCTTGCAGCGCTGCGCGGGAAAGCTCGAGCGTCAGGACGACGCGCGAAGTGTACTCCGGCGCATTTTGCCTTTGCCCTCGGCAAAGGTAACGGGCGACCCGTCAAATGTCGCCCGGTTCAAAGCGTGAGACTTGAAGAGCGGCGGGGAGGGCAGGGGCTGATCGCGTGCCTTCCTGCCGGTTCACGCTTCGGTGTCTGCCCGGTCCTGTGTTTCGAGCGGTCTGCGGTCGAATTCGCGCGGTTCGCGCGGCGGGCGCCCGATGACGTCCTTGAGTTCATCCAGTTCGATGAAATTGTCGGCCTGCCGGCGCAGATCATCCGAGATCATCGGCGGTTGCGACCGGATGGTCGAGACCACTGAAACTCTGACGCCCTTGCGCTGCAGGCTTTCGACCAAAGGCCGGAAATCGCCGTCGCCCGAAAACAGGACGATGTGATCGACATGGGGTGCAAGCTCCATGGCATCGACGGTCAGCTCGATGTCCATGTTTCCTTTAACTTTTCTACGGCCTTGACTGTCGATGTATTCCTTTGCGGGCTTGGTCACCATGGTGAAGCCGTTATAATGCAGCCAATCCACCAGCGGGCGGATCGGAGAATACTCGTCATTCTCTAGAAGGGCAGTATAGTAGAAAGCGCGCAGCAATTTGCCTCGGCGCATGAACTCCTGGCGAAGGAGTTTGTAGTCGATGTCAAACGAAAGCGCTTTGGCAGCCGCATAGAGGTTTGAACCGTCGACAAACAGCGCCAAACGCTCGTCTCGGTAAAACATGTAATGTTCCTTTCCAACAGTGCTCTATCCGTCGGTCGAAGTTTGCTGGTCGCCGCCGAAAAAACACAAAGAGACCTGGGGACAATTGCCTTAGGTCACCGAGGGAGCATGACAGCTATGCAACGGCGATGCTAGTTGGATTCGGCAGTAACTTGGCGTCGGCTATTGGCGGACCAGTCGAAACTGTCCGTCGCGCGATGGAACTTCTCAATCAGCGCCCCTTCAAAGTTGACGCAGCGAGCGCACTTTTCAAGTCTGCGGCATTCCCCGAAGGCTCCGGTCCCGATTTTGTGAATGCCGCGGCGCGGGTCTCGTTCGAGGGGACCCCGCAAGAAGCCCTGGCAAAGTTCCGAGCGATCGAAGGACTTATCGGCCGGAACCGCAAAACCCGTTGGGGGCCGCGCACCCTGGATCTGGACCTGCTCGCCGTCGGACAGCTCATCTTGCCCGATCGGAAGAGTTTTGCGCATTGGCAGACACTGTTGCCTGCGCGCCAAAGGCTGGAAACGCCACAGGATCTGATCTTACCGCATCCCCGTATGCAGGATCGGGCATTTGTGTTGATCCCGCTGGCGGAGGTCGCCCCAGACTGGCGTCACCCTGTGCTGGGCCTCACGGTAACGGAAATGCGCGACGGACTGCCGGCGGAGGCGTGCGCTGCCGTAGAGCGGTTGGACGCGGAGGTGCCACGCGTTTGAGCGCCCTTCCAGCCCGATGGGTGGGCGGCGGGTCGGCCCGACAAGAAGTTTATTAACGCGGAAACAGTCTCTGTAAAACTGTCACGACGGGGTTGCGCAGAAAACGGTTTCGGTCGCGTCGCAGGCATCGGCGGTCTTTCGCCTGGCACATCGCGGGGTGCGGGCGAAAGGCGTGTCGGAACATTCCGCCGACCCTGAAAGTCCCAAACGAATCATCGGGTGGTATGATGCTGCTACAGACGGACCGTGCCGATGGACTGGCACGCTACCCGGGCGCTGTGCGGACCGGAATGCCATGCGCTGGGACCGAAATAATTGACCGCATCGGCGGAGAAAAGTCAAAAAAGCTTCCCCATTGCAGGACTTGGTTGGCGTCAGGCATCCCAGATCCGCGGACCTGTGCAACTGCCGCAGCGACAGGCGATCCGGATGGCCACAAACCTTGCCAATCAGGGCTCGATGGCATAGTTAAGTCGCTCTGCCAAAGTTCTGAGGAATTCGAATCATGGCCCGCGTGACGGTTGAAGACTGCGTTGATAAGGTTCCGAACCGGTTTGAGCTTGTCATGCTCGCCGCCCATCGCGCCCGCGAAATCGCCGCAGGCGGGCCGATCACCATTGATCGCGACAATGACAAGAACCCTGTGGTCTCCCTGCGCGAGATTGCCGAGGAAACGCAGCAGGCGGATGACCTGCGCGAACGGATGATCGAGAGCAACCAGACCCAGATCGAGGTCGATGAGCCGGAAGACGATGCGATGTCGCTTTTGATGGGCGTCGAAGCCGACAAGCCGGCGGACGATGACATGTCCGAGGAAAAGCTGCTCCGCGCGCTGATGGAAGCGCAGGGGCCGAGCTGACGGGTCTTGGCCGGAGGGTGGCTTGGAGCATCTGATCGCGTCAGACGATCTGATCGGTCGGGTTCGCAGCTACAACCCAAGGTCTGACATCGCGCTGATCCGGGCCGCTTACGACTACGCGCTGGCGGCCCATGAAGGCCAGTTTCGCCGATCCGGCGAGCCCTACATCACGCACCCGGTTGCTGTCGCGGCGCTGCTGGCAGAGCAGCGGCTGGACGACGCTACGATCATCACGGCCCTGCTGCACGACACGCTCGAAGACACCTCCGCGACCTACCGCGAGATTGCCGAGACCTTTGGGGCCGAGATCGCCGAACTGGTCGAAGGCGTGACCAAGCTCACCAACCTGCAGCTCACCTCGACCGAGACCAAGCAGGCAGAGAATTTCCGCAAGCTCTTCATGGCGATGAGCCGAGATCTGCGTGTGATCTTGGTGAAGCTCTTCGACCGGCTGCACAATATGCGCACGATCCGCTCCCTTCCGGCCGAGAAGCAGGCTCAGAAAGCCCGCGAGACCATGGATATCTATGCGCCGCTTGCAGGGCGCATGGGGATGCAATGGATGCGCGACGAGATCGAGGATCTGTCGTTCCAGGTGCTCAATCCGAAGGGGCGCGAGTCGATCCTGCGCCGCTTTGTCAAACTGCAGGGCGATGCGGGCGATGTGGTCGGCCGTATCAAGGACGACATAGAGCGCGAACTGACCGCCGAGGCGATTGCGGCCGAAGTCGTGGGCCGGGCCAAGCGTCCCTATTCGATCTGGCGCAAGATGGAGCAGAAGGACCAGAGCTTTTCGCGCCTGTCGGACATCTACGGGTTCCGCGTGATCACCGACAGCCAGATGGACTGCTACCGCGCCCTTGGGGCAATTCACCGCCGGTGGCGGGCCGTGCCGACACGGTTCAAGGACTATATCAGCCAGCCCAAGCAGAACGGGTATCGCAGCCTGCATACCACTGTTCTGGGACGCGATGGTAAACGGGTAGAGGTGCAGATCCGTACTCAGGAGATGCATGAGGTGGCCGAGGCCGGCGTCGCAGCGCACTGGGCCTACCGCGACGGCGAGCGGACGGAAAACCCATTTGCCGTCGATCCTGCGAGCTGGATTGCGGGCCTGACTGAGCATTTCGAGGCCTCGGCGGATGACGACGAGTTCTTTGAGGCCGTGAAGCTCGAGATGTACACCGACAAGGTGTTCTGCTTCACGCCCAAGGGCGATGTCGTCAAACTGCCCAAGGGCGCAACGCCGCTCGACTTCGCCTTTGCGATCCACACGCGGATCGGACAAGCCTGTGCCGGGGCAAAAGTCGACGGGCGGCGCGTGCCGCTCTGGACCCAGCTCAAGAACGGCCAGTCGGTCGAGATCATGACCGCCGAGGCACAGACCCCCCAGGCGACCTGGATCGATATCGCTGTGACCGGCAAGGCGAAGTCAGCGATCCGTCGGGCGATGCGCGCAGACAACCGGTCCCGCTTCGTCAAGCTTGGACGTGAACTGGCGCGGGTGGCGTTCGAACATGTCGACAAGAAGGCATCCGACAAGGCACTGATCACGGCATCGCGGCATCTGGGCTTCGACGATGTCGAAGAAATGCTGTCGCGCCTGGGCAGCGGGGAGCTCGCCGCGCGCAAGGTCGTCGACACGCTCTATCCTGAGCTGGCCAGCAAGCGCGGCGAGGAGATCGACGCCCGCAGGGCCGTCCTGGGAATCGAGCCGGGGCAAAGCTGGGTGCGTGGCACCTGTTGCCGGCCTGTCCCGGGCGAGCGGATCGTGGGTATCACCATGCCGGGCAAAGGAGTCGAGGTCCATGCCATCGATTGTCCGAGACTGGCGCAGTTCGATGATCAGCTTGACCGCTGGATCGACCTGCACTGGCATTCCGGCCCGCATGCGGCGGTGAACACGGTCGGCTTCGACGTGACCCTGAGCAACGATGCCGGCGTGCTGGGGCGAATCTGCACATTGATCGGCGAACAGCAGGCCAATATCTCCGATCTGGTATTCGCGGACCGAAAGCCGGACTTTTACAGGCTCCTTGTATATGTCGACCTGAGAGATGCCGAGCATCTGCATCGTGTCATGACGGCTCTCGAAGCCGACAGTGATGTGGCGGCGATTACCCGGTACAGGGAAGTGGTGCGGACGCCAGTTCCGGCGCAATGAGTTGGAGACAGTAAGCGGTTGGTCTTCAAGAGAAAAAACAAACGCAGCTATTTGCAAGTTGCGCAGGACAGCGTCTATCCCAAAGGCGGCTGGGGCCGGGCGGCGAGTTACATCGGGCACCGCCTTCGTCGGTTGCCTGATCCACCGCAGCGCATCGCGCGAGGCATTGCGGCAGGCGTTTTCGTGTCATTCACACCGCTGTTTGGTCTCCACTTCATTGCTGCGGCCTTTGTGGCCCTCGCCCTGCGCGGAAACGTTCTGGCCGCGATGCTGTCCACATTTGTTGGAAACCCGCTGACCTTCCCGTTCATTGCCGCGCTGGCGCTGCAAATCGGGAACCGCGTTCTGGGCACGAAGCAGCGCGAAACAAGCGTTGGCGTTTTCGAGGCGTTTTCGCGTGCTTCGGGTGAGCTCTGGTGGAACCTTACGTCACTGTTCCGCCCCGTCGACGCGCATTGGGACCGGCTGCATCTGTTCTTCGATACGGTGTTCTTGCCTTATATGGTGGGCGGAATGGTCCCGGGGCTGATTGCGGGATTTGCCGCCTATGCGCTCTCCAAGCCCGTGATCGCCGCTTATCAGCGCCGCCGGGCGCGGGCTCTGAACAGATCGCTCTGAGGTCTGTCGGAGCGGCGCGGTTTTGCGCTATACCTGCCGCCGAGAGGGAGCAAGACCATGACTGAGCACACCGACCCGAACCGACTGCGTCTTGGCGTCAATATCGACCATGTGGCCACCGTGCGGAATGCGCGCGGCGGTGCCTACCCTGATCCGCTGCGCGCGGCCAAACTGGCCGAGGATGCCGGCGCGGACGGAATCACGGCACATCTGCGCGAGGACCGCCGGCATATTTCCGACGCCGATATCGATGGTCTGATGGAGGTCCTCAGCGTGCCTCTCAATTTCGAGATGGCTGCCACAGACGAGATGCAGGCCATTGCATTGCGTCACAAACCCCACGCGGTCTGCATAGTTCCCGAGCGGCGCGAAGAGCGCACCACCGAGGGTGGCCTCGAGGTTGCGCGCGAGGAAAACAGGCTCGCCCATTTCATAGCTCCCTTACGGGAAGCAGGCTGCCGCGTGTCGATCTTCATCGCGGCCGAACGCCGTCAGATCGAAGCCGCGCACCGGATCGGCGCGGAGGTGATCGAGCTGCACACAGGGTCCTATTGCGATGCCGTGGCCGAGGGGCGGACCGAGGAGGCCGCAGTCGAGCTTGCCCGGCTGCGCGACATGGCGACGTTCGGCCATGGGCTTGGACTGGAGCTCCATGCCGGGCACGGGTTGACCTTCGACTCCGTCGCACCGGTGGCAGCCCTGCCCGAGTTGCGTGAGCTCAATATCGGCCATTTCCTGATCGGCGAGGCGATCTTTCGCGGACTGTCCCCGGCGATTGCCGAGATGCGCCGGGTCATGGACGACGCCAGGGCAACACACACCGATCGCGGTGTTGCCTGAAACGGTCCTGGACGGGGATCATTCAAATCCGCAGCGCTTTTCCGTTGGGAACCGGCGCGGTCTAACCTCTCGGAAACCCGTTCCGCCTAGATCTGGGCTCGGGTGAAATTGAGGGGTGGTGTGCGATGTCTACGGACAGTCTGGCGCCTGTGATCATTAAGAAAAAGCGTGCTGCGGCGGCCGATGGTCACCATGGCGGCGCGTGGAAAGTGGCCTATGCGGACTTCGTGACCGCGATGATGGCGTTCTTTTTGCTGATGTGGTTGCTGAATTCCACGACCGAGTCGCAACGCAACGGGCTTGCCGACTATTTCTCGCCGACGATTCCGATGAACGAGATATCCGGCGGTGGCGACGGGGCGTTTTGGGGTGACGATGTCTTCGCCGAGCAGGAGCTTGCGCAGTCGGGAACCGGCGCCTCCAACCAGCACCCGACCGAACATCATCAGGCCAGTGGCATGACCGGGATCGACCTGATCAATGAGTTGCGCGACAATACCGGAACCGCCGCAGGCAATGGCTCTGAGGAGCTTTTGGAAGAGCTGGAGCTGCGCGGCGGAGAAAGCATGGCCGCCCTGTCCGAACTGCGCCACGTCGTAACGCGGCTCAGCGACCAGGGACTGGTTATCGAAATCTTCGATTTGCCGGACTCGCCGCTTTTTGCGCCCGAAACCGATACGCCCGAACCCGTGCTCGCCGCCACGCTGGCCGTTGTCTCGGACGTCTTGCGTCTTGTAACCAACGATGTGGCAGTCAACGGCCATCTGGCGGCCCGTCCGGTGGTCCAGGCCCTCAATCCGAAATGGGACTTGTCCTCTGCTCGTGCGGACACTGTACGCCAAGCGCTTGAAACCTCGGGGCTTTCGGCACGACGCGTGGCTCGGCTGACGGGCTTCGCCGACCGCGAGCGCGCCGATCCCAACCCGATGGCGGTGCGCAACAACCGCATCGAGGTGATCATCCTGCGCGACGACATCTGACCGCCCGGCGCTCCAAATACCGAAGACTTTAATTGTTAGATGCGTGTTAAGCGCGAGCCTTTAGCCCTGCTTCTCGACGACATGGCGATGAAGCAGAAAGGCGCACGCATGACGATTTCCTCTTCGATGAACGCCGGGGTGATGGGCCTGGCCGCCAATGCCAGCAAGCTCGGGGCGATTTCAGACAACATCGCGAACTCTTCGACCTTCGGGTACAAGCGGGTCGAGGCCGATTTCCATTCGATGGTGATTGGCGGCAGCGGCGACTCCTATTCCGCGGGGGGTGTTCGAGTGACCACCAACCGCCTGATCGATGAACGCGGTCCGCTGATCAGCACCACGAACTCCACGGATCTCGCTGTGCGCGGCCGCGGCATGCTGCCGGTTACGTCGGAGACGGCCGTATCCGTCAACAACGGCGACTTTCCCATGATGTTGACGACCACAGGGTCGTTCCGCACGGATGCCGACGGGTTCCTGAAGTCGGAGGCTGGATTGGTGCTGATGGGCTGGCCGGCCCAACCCGATGGCTCAATCCCGAACTATCCCAGGGACACGTCCGACGGTCTCGAGCCGATTCAGATCAATGTGAACCAGTTCGCGGGCGAGCCGACGACACAGATGACGCTCGGCCTGAATCTGCCGGCGGTCAGCACGAAGGCCGGTGCCACCGGCGCGACGGAGGCTTTGTCGGTCGAGTATTTCGATAATCTCGGAACCTCGGAAAACCTCGATATCACGTTCACGCCGACAGTACCGGCGCTCCCGACCGACCCGCCATCCAATGAGTGGACGATGGAAATTCGGGACAGTGCCCAGGCGGGCACATTGATCGGGCAGTATGTTCTGACCTTCAATGACACGTTAACCGACGGCGGGACCCTGGCGACGGTAACGAACACGGGTCCGGGCAATGCATATGATCCACTGACCGGCAATGTCGTGGTCAATCGCGGTCTCAACCCCGATCCGATTTCAATCAATATCGGCCTGCAGAATAACAGCGACGGCATCACGCAACTGTCCGACGCCTTCGCGCCTGTTGCCATCTCCAAGGACGGCTCTCCCGTTGGCAACATGATGGCGGTGGAGGTTGACCCCAACGGATATGTGCACGCCCTGTTCGATATCGGGATCACCCGAACGATTTATCAGATCCCGCTTGTCGACATGCCCAATCCAAACGGACTGGTGTCTCTGGACAACCAGACCTACCAGATCTCCAATGAAAGCGGCTCCTACTTCCTCTGGGATGCCGGGGACGGGCCGACCGGTGACATCGTGAGCTATGCCCGCGAGGAATCGACGGTAGATGTGGCGAACGAGCTCACCCAGCTGATCTCGACGCAACGCGCCTACAGCTCCAACGCGAAGGTCATCCAGACTGTCGACGAGATGCTGCAGGAAACCACCAACATCAAACGCTGATCGCGGCACGCTGCACCGGCGGTCTGAGGACTTCATGTCATGACGCTCACCTCTGCCCTGTCAAACGCCCTTTCCGGCATGTCCGCGGCATCGCGCTCCGCGGATGTGACCGCCTCGAACATCTCCAACGCGATGACCGATGGCTATCGCCGACGAGAAGTGGAGGTGATGGCGCGCTGGCAGGGCTCGGGGGGCGGGGTGCAGATCGTCGGCATTCAGCGCCATGTCGATCAAGCGGTCTTGCAGGACCGCCGCGGAGCAGACGCCGAGCTTGCCAATATCGACGCGCAAACTGGTTTTCTCAGTGGGGTGGAGTCGGAGATCGGCCTTCCGGGTGAAACCGGGTCTTTGTCAGACCGGCTGGCCAAGCTCGACGCCGCGCTGACCACGGCTATCGGTCGGCCCGAATCCGAAACGCGTCTCGACGCGGTGGTGGACGGGCTGAAGGATGTGACGTCCCATCTTGGAGAGATTTCCGAACATATCCAATCGGCCCGTGCTCGCGCCGACAAAGCGATTGCGACCGATGTCGCGCTCGTCAATGAGACACTCGCCCGGGTCGAGGATCTCAATGGCAAGCTCCGGCGCCATGTCACCTCCGGCGACGATATCTCGGGCTTGCTCGATCAACGGCAAGAGCTTGTTGACACGGTTGCCGAGATCATTCCGGTTCGGGAACTGGATCGTGGAAACGGCGTGATCGCGCTGATGACACCCCAGGGCGGATTGTTGTTGGATGGTCCAGCCGTTGAACTGTCCTTCACGCCCGCTAATGCCATAACCGCTGACCTCAGCCTGTCAGGAGGAACGTTGTCCGGCATATCCATAGATGGTGTCCCGGTCGACCTTGCGCGCGAGCCGCACAGGCTTTCTGGTGGCCGGCTCGCCGGAAACCTCGATGTGCGGGACTCGCTCGGACCCGAAGCGCAGGCGCGCCTTGATGCGGTCGCGCGCGATCTGATCGAACGTTTTGCAGATCCGGCGGTTGACCCCACCCTCGGACCGACCGATCCGGGGCTTCTCACGGATGCTGGTGCGGCATTCGATCCTCTGACCGAAGCAGGCATTGCGGGGCGTATCGCGGTCAATGCCGCAGTCGATCCTGCCAGCGGCGGGGAGCTCTGGCGCTTGCGCGACGGGCTTCTCGCGGCGGTGGAGGGGCCTGTAGGCAACGCATCCGGACTGACGGCTCTGAGCGAGGCGTTGTCCGTGTCACGCGTGCCGGCTTCCGGAGGGTATTCCGGAGCTGCACGGTCAGCACAAGCGCTGTCCGCAGACATGCTGTCGAGCATTGGGGGCACGCTCCAAAGCCTGGAGACAGACCTGTCCTTTGTCGAGGCGCAACGCGCGTCGCTCAAACAAATCGAATTGGAGAACGGCGTCGATACCGACCAGGAATTGCAGAAACTCCTTTTGATCGAACAAGCCTATGCAGCCAACGCGCGGGTAATCCAGACGGTGGATTCCCTGTTCGAGACACTGATGAGGATCTGATTCATGACCATGAATGGCCTTGGTGACCTTGCCCAATCCTATGCAATGCGCGCCCACAACCTATCGGCGCGTCGCGAGCTTGATACGCTCGTCTCCGAGATCTCGACCGGACAAGCGGCTGACATTCCCAAGCGGCTGCGCGGCGACTTCAGTGGTCTGGCAGCCGTTGAAGCTGGACTGACCCAGCTAAAGGCCTATTCGACAGTCTTGGTTGAATCCGGAAACTTCGCCGCGGGAATGCAAACTGCGCTGGAAGCGGTGCAGCAGAACCTTTCCGACAGCGGCCCCAAGCTCGTCGCTGCGGTCAAGCCAGGCGAGGAGCGCTTGCTCGACGCGACCCTTGCAGAGGCCGGTCACCATTTCGACGCGATCGTCGGCCAGATAAATGGCCGCGACGGCGACCGAAGCCTCTTTGCCGGAAACGCTGTCGACAACCCGGCGCTCGCGCCAGCCGATGACATTCTTTCTGCGCTGTCGACAGCGCTGGTCGGGCTCACGTCTGCCGCTGATGTCAGAACTGCGGTTGATACCTGGTTCGACACACCCGGCGGCGGCTTCGATAGCATTGCCTATCTAGGCAGCGACGACCCGCTGGATCCCTTCCAGATCTCGGAGGTCGGAGAAGCGAAGCTTGATCTGCTCGCGCGTGACGACGAAATGCGGGCTGTGCTCAAGGAGTTCAGCCTTGCAGCGCTTCTGGACGACGGCCTGTTGTCTGGTGACTTAACGCAGCGTCAGCGCCTGGCCGAAGAGGTAGGGCTGGGCATGATCGGGGCCGAACGGGACCTGACAGCGGCCCGGTCGCGCATCGGTACGGAACAAGCGCATATCGAATCCACGGTTGTCCGCAATTCGGCGGAACGCTCCAGCCTGCTAACCGCCAGGGACAGCCTGATCGGTGTCGATCCTTTTGAGACGGCAACACGTCTGGAGGACGCACGGGCCCAACTGCAGATCCTCTACAACATGACGGCACGCCTTGCTGGCTTGTCCCTGTCGGAGTATCTGCGGTGATCAAGCTTTTGCGCCTGCTTGTAGTTCTTCTAATCAGCCCCGGTGCTGTCGCCGCGAGCGAGATCCGACTCAAGGATCTTGTAGAATTCGATGGGGTGCGGGGCAACGACCTGATTGGCTATGGGCTTGTCGTGGGGTTAAGCGGCACAGGCGACGGCTTGCGCAACGCCCCGTTCACCGAAGAGATCATGACCAATATCCTCGAGCGGCTCGGGGTGAACGTCAACGGCGAGCAGTTTCGTCCGAAAAACGTGGCAGCTGTATTTGTGACCGCGACTCTTCCGCCCTTTGCGCGAGTCGGCAGCCAGATCGACGTCACAGTTTCCGCAATCGGCGACGCCGAAAGCCTTCTTGGCGGCACTCTGATCATGACGCCTTTGAATGCGGCGGATGGACAGATTTATGCAGTTGCACAGGGTTCTCTAATTGCTGGCGGTATTGCGGTGGGGGGAGATGCGGCCGAAGTTGTACAAGGCGTGCCCACCGCCGGCGTAATCCCATCAGGTGCACGTGTCGAACAGGAACTAGATTTTGATTTCAATGCGTTAGGCTCGCTCCGTTTGGCATTGCGGACTCCGGACTTTACGACCGCCATTCTGATCGAACAGGCGATCAATGCTCGGTTTCCCGGTCGCGTGGCCAATGCCATCGACGCAGGAACTGTCCAGCTCAATATCGGAGCCACGCGGTCAGGGTCCCCGACGCGAGCACTCGCTCAGATCGAAAACATCACCGTTGCGCCTCAGAACCGTGCCCGGGTGGTTGTCGACCAGCGCTCGGGCACCATTGTCATGGGGGAAGATGTTCGAATTTCGCGCGTCGCCGTGTCCCAGGGGAACCTGACCCTTCGAGTTCAGGAGGCACCACTGGTCGTCCAGCCCAATCCGTTCGCCGAGGGTCAGACGGTCGTCGTGCCGCGCACAAACGTTGATATTGACGAAGAGCCCGGCACCGGTCTCGCCGAGATTGACGGCGGCACATCGCTTTCGGAAGTGGTCGCTGGGTTGAATGCCCTGGGTGTATCACCGCGTGACATGATCGATATTCTCAAGAGTATAAAGGCGGCAGGAGCCTTGCATGCCGAGTTCGTGGTACGCTGAACAGCGCAGCGAGGCCGAACCAATGCCGCGCTACATGGCGTCGCCGATTCCAGCTTTCAAAGGGGATCAATCTATCGGCGAAGGCTTTCCGCGGTCGAGCGCTCGCGCGGCGGCGCGCCCGATCATGTGCGCGGCAATGGGCGCCGTCAGCAGCAGGAACAGCACCGTCGCAATCACTCGCACCGTCACGCTGACCTCGCCGAAATGAACTGCGGCCGCGGCCAGTGTCAGCGCGCTGCCCAAGGTGCCAGCCTTGGTCGAGGCATGCATCTTGTTCAGAACGCCGGGCAACCTGAGAACCCCGAGCCCGGCGAACAAGCCGAAGAGCCCTCCTGAAATGGCTAGCAGAGAAACAATCAGCGCCGTCATTTCTCTGTCTCCGCAGGTTCTGTTGGACCGCTGCTCGTCTCTTCGTTTCGGATAAGTGATTCGAGCCGTCGCTCCGCGTATCTGGCCAACGCAACCGTCGTCAGGAAACCGATCAGTGCAAGCACCAGAGCAATGTCGAGAAACACCGGATCATCGGTGCGGATCGCGAACAGCGCGGCGAATGCGACGATCGAAACGGTCATCATGTCCAGCGCGACGACCCGGTCCGCGAGGCTCGGCCCCCGAATCAACCGTACGAAGCTCAACAGAATCGACAGGATGATCAGCGCGAAAGAGACGTCGACCGCCATCGTCACCATGTTGTCGCTCATGTATCGAAGACCTCCAGAACCATCCGCTCCATCCCGGACTTCAGCTGCTCGACGAGCGCGTCGGGATCGTCGGCGAACATAGCATGCACATATAATGTTTTCCGATCGTCCGACACATCCAAGCTGAGCGTTCCTGGCGTCAGTGAAATGAGGTTCGTTACCAACAGGATCTCGGCGTCGGTTTCCGCGTCCAGGGGCATCGCAATGATCCGCGGCGTCGACATATCCTGGGACGTGACGATGTCGTGAACAACCTGAATGCTCGATGCAAAAAGCTCGTAGATGAAAAACACGATCAATCTGACGATGCGCCAGCTACGTAGAAAATACCCGCTTGGCTTGTCGTAGAGAGGTTGAGCGGCCCACAGAGCCGCAAAGCCGATTGTGAACCCCGCCACGAGTGTCATGAAGCTGAAGCTTCCCATCAGGGCGGCCCAGGCCAAGGCCAGCAGAATGTTGAGCGGAAAGAGACTCATTCCTGGGCCCCCAGCACAGCGTTGATATAGGCGTCGGACGATAGCAGCTGCGTGGCCGCGGTCTCGGCGAAAGCGAGAAACGGACCGGGCACCAGACCCACACAGATCGTCAGGACCGCCAGGAACACGACGGCGGCATAGCACGGCCATAGTGGAGGCCCGTCCTGCGGCGCCTTCGGAATGCGCCCGGAAGGGTCGTCTTTCCAAAAGGCTTCCGCCCAGATCTTGGTCATCGAATAGATCGTCAAGAGCCCTACAAGCAGCGCCACGCCTGCGATGATCCATGCATCCGCATCAAGGCTGGCCTTGACCAGAACATACTTCGCCCAAAAGCCCGACAGCGGTGGAAACCCTGCCAGCGAGAAGGCCGGAATCAGGAAGAGCGCGGCCAACAGGGGCGCTGCAGCATAGAGGCCGCCGATGCGATAAAGCTCACCACTTCCGGTCATGCGCTGGGAAATGCCGGAAATCAGAAACAGATTCGCTTTTACGATGATGTGGTGCACCAAGTAGAACACCGAGCCGACCAGGGCGAGTGGCGTAAAAAGCGCAAGCCCGAGCACCATGTAACCGATCTGGCTGACGATGTGGAACGACAGGATGCGCCGGAATTCGCTTTGCGCCGCGGCACCAAGAACGCCGGTGACCATCGTGAACCCGGCCACCCACAGCAAGATGGTATGAGTCACCTCGGGCTGGGAGACAAAGATGAGCGTGAACGCCCGGATCAACGAATAGACGCCGACCTTTGTCAGCAGTCCAGCGAACACTGCAGAAACCGCGAATCCGGGTGTGTGGTACGAGGCCGGAAGCCAGAAAAACAGAGGGAAGACTGCGGATTTCACACCGAACGCGATCATGAAGAGCAATGCTATCAGAGTCATCATCCCCTGATCGGGGTGCTCGGCCACAACGCGAGACAGATCGGCCATGTTCAGCGTTCCGGTCTCGCCATAGAGCAGGCCGATGCCGGACAGAAACAGGATCGTCGAGACAAGGTTGAGTGCGACGTATTTGACCGCGCCGTCGATCTGCTCCGGCCGCCCGCCGAGGATCAGAAGGCCGAAGGATGAGATCAGCATCACCTCGAACCAGACATAAAGGTTGAACAGGTCACCCGTGAGAAACGCGCCGCTCACTCCGCCGATCAGCACCTGAAAGAGCGCGTGGTATCCCAGCCGCGATTGCTCCGCCCCGATCTCGCCAAGGGCGTAGAGTGCGACAGCCACTGCCGTGATTGCCGTGATCACTACCATGATCGCCGAGAGCATATCCGCCACCAGCGTGATGCCGAAGGGTGCGGGCCAGCCACCCATCTGGCCGGCGACCACACCCGTGGATGCGACCTCGGCGAACAAAAACAGGGCCGCCACCAACCCGGCCAGCGACCCGGCCAACGAAACACGTGCCGACATTTTCGGACTGTTGGACAAGAGAAACACTGCAATCGCCGTAACAAACGGGATCAGCAGAGGCAGCGCGAGAATCCAGCTCATGGCGCGTCCCGGTCTTCGCGCGGCTCTGCCAGACGCATCTCGGTGGTGTCCAGCGTGCCCAGCGCCTCATACGCGCGTAGCGCAAGCACCAGAGCAAAGGCAAAAAGTCCAAAGCCGATTACAATGGCCGTCAGAACCAGCGCCTGCGGCAGTGCATTTGCGACCAAGGAGAGCGGCGCGTCGGCCCCTTCCGGCACGAGCGGTGGTTTTCCGGGAGTGAGCCGACCGGCGGCAAAGATCGTCAGGTTCGCCGCGTTAGAGATCAGGATCAGACCGAAGAGAAAGCGCAGAAGATTGCGATCCAGCATGAGATAAATCGCTGCCGCGGTCATCGCGCCGACGAGGATTGCGAGCAGTGGCTCCATCGCGTCAGTCTTCCTCTTCTTCTTCTAGTGCCAAAACGATGGCGAGGACCGATCCCATGACCACGCCATAGACGCCGACGTCGAACATCAGCACCGTGGATAATGGAAAGCCGCCCTCTTCCTTGCTGCCCCCTATGAACAGCCACTGACCTGTCAGGAAATCGTCCCCGAAGAGCCCGGCGATCAAACCCGCACCCAGCGAAAGTCCGAGTCCGACCATGGCGATGATTTCAGGGCGTATCCGCAAGGCTTCGCGCGTTGCCTGCGTGCCGCAGGCGATGGCATAGAGCACAAACCCCGTCGCCCCGATCAGCCCACCGATGAAGCCTCCGCCGGGTTCGTTATGTCCGCGCCAGAGCATGTAGACCGAGAACACCAGCAGAAGCGCGACCAGCAGTCTGGTCCCGGCAATCAGGATAATTGATTTCACGCGCGCGGTCCCTTTCTGGGTCGTTGACGCAGAAGGGCTACGGCCGACAGGGCCGCGACCGCGACCACGGCCACTTCGCCGAACGTGTCCAGCGCCCGGAAATCGACCAGGATGACGTTGACGATGTTGCGCCCGAACGCCTCCGGCCAGCTTGCGATTTCAAAGAACTCCGAGAGGCGCAAATCGATGGGGCCCGATGAGGCCGACATCAGGACGATAGCGATCATCGTGCCGACGAAGACCGCAAAAACGAAGTCCCCGGGGCGGCTCTTGACCTCTGTCCGTCTTGGCAGGTTTGGAAGGCGCAGCGCTGCGACCGCAAAAAGGACCACGATGAGCGTTTCAACGAGCAGCTGTGTGATTGCCACATCCGGCGCGCTAAAGAGGATAAAGACCATCGCGACGCCGATACCGACCACCCCAAGTCCCGCGATCGCCGTGATCCGTGACCGCGTCGCGGCTACCAGCCCCGTGGCGATCAGTGTCATCAGAAACACGGCCCAGTGTTTGGGGAGCAGGTCCGGCAGGGCGACTTGAGACAGGTCGGGAAAGCTCAGCGCCATGCCAAATACGAGCCCTGCGGCAAGCACGCCGAAGATGGTCATCAGGTAGCGGCGCATCACGCCGCTTTGCAGGATGTCCGTTTGCCAGTTTGCGAGCCGCACGAAACCGGCCAGGAACCGATCCCAGCCCACGTCAGAGTCCGGAGCGACTTCGGAAAAGCGCGCGAGCCCGGCGCGGATGCGCAAATGCAGCGCATAGAGTCCGATACCGGTGGCAAAGGTCAGCAGACTCAGGATCAGCGCGGTATTGACGCCGGTCCACAAAAGCAATGGTTCTGCTTGGGCCGGGTCTCCCAGCAAGGAGGCCACAATCGGTGTGACGACATGGGATTGCAGAGGCTCTGGCGCCAGCCCGAAGACGATACCGGCGATCCCCAACAGCAAAGGCCCCGCCACCATCGGCCAAGGGGCTTCTCCCAAGACCGGGCGGCTAGGATCCATACGCTTGCCCGACCCCCAGAACGGACGGAACGCGACAATGCCTGCCACCGCGAACATCATTGCGCTGGCGGCAAACGCGGCGGTGACGATCAGGATTGCGGTCGATGTCTCAAGCGCGCCCTTGTAGAGCAACTCCTTGGCGATGAAGCCCAGAAAAGGTGGCACGCCAGCCATGGACAAAGCCGCGAGACCAGCCGCAAAGGCCGTAACGGGCATTGGTCGCCAGAGCCCTCCCAGCACGTCGGCATTCCGCGTCCCGGTCTGGTGATCTATGCAGCCAACGGCCAAAAAGAGCGCCGCCTTGTAGAAGGAATGCACCACTAGGAACGTCGCCATGGCCGTGATCGCGTAGCTGCCCGGGGCCGACAGGAACAGTGTCAGAGTGCCGAGCGCCATGAGCGTGGTATAGGCCAGTGCCTGCTTCAGGTCGGTCTGTCGCAGAGATACGACCGAGGCAAAAACCGCCGTCACCGCACCAAAAATGCCAAGGGTCCATAGCCAAACGTCCGTCCCCGAGAGAGACGGATGCATGCGCGCCAGAAGATAGACACCGCCTTTGACCATTGTAGCCGAGTGCAGATAGGCGCTGACCGGGGTCGGTGCCGCCATCGCGTTGGGCAGCCAGAAATGGAAAGGCACCTGGGCGGATTTCGTGAAGGCGCCGGCGAGTATCAGGATCAGGATGGCCAGATACATCGGGCTGTCGCGCAGCACGCCGCCCATCGCCCGGATTTCCGACAGCTCGAACGTGCCCGCGACGGTGCCGATCAGGATAAACCCTGCCAGCATGGCGAGCCCGCCCGATGCCGTGACCAGCATCGCCTGCAGTGCCGAGCGCCGCGACTCGGCACTGGAATGGGCGAACCCGATCAGCAAGTAGGAAGTAAAGGTCGTCAATTCCCAGAAAACAAACAGGACCAGAAGGTTATCCGCCAGAACCAGACCCAGCATGGCGAGCATGAAGCTCGTCAGGTAGAGCGAAAACCGCGCATGGTGGACATGCCCGATAAGATATCGGGCCGAATAGAGCATCACCAGAAAGCCTATTCCGGTGATGAGCAGCGCAAAGGTCAGGCCCAGCCCGTCGAGCAGAAAGCTGAGCGAAACCCCGAGCGATGGTACCCACGGGACGGAGAACCTGAGGACTTCGCCACGCGCGATTTCGGGCAGAAAGCCTGCGAACCAAACAAACAACGCCAGAGATATGGCACAGGGCAAGATCCCTGCCGCGCTGAATGCGCGGGTGCCTGTCGTGTCGTTCGTTGCCATGCCCGTTACCCCCGCGTGATCACATAAAGACTGAGTCGCACATTTCCAGAGCAAAGCGGCCCGTTCTGTTCTCGGGGCGGAGTCTGTGGCACGAATTCTTGCAACAGAGTCGGCGGAAATGCGGCGGCTGCGTCTTTTTTTCGGTGTGATCCCTCGTCGGGCCCTTGTAAGCCGCGGGCGTGGTCATCAGTGAGGTCGTTATGCAGGTCATTGAGACATCCCTCCCCGACGTGATCGAACTCGTCCCGCCGCGGTTCGGCGATGATCGTGGTTTCTTTTCCGAGGTCTACAACGCCCAGACCTTTGCATCAGCCGGAATAGCCACCGTGTTCGTTCAGGACAACCATTCGCTATCGCGCGACGTCGGCGTCGTCCGCGGCTTGCATTTCCAGGCGCCGCCCCATGCGCAGGCAAAGCTTGTACGGGTCGGGGCCGGACGTGTTCTGGATGTGGCGGTCGATATACGAGTGGGCTCGCCCCACTATGGAAAATGGGCGGCGGTCGAGCTTTCAGCGGAGGTCGGAAACCAGGTTTTCATTCCTGAGGGATTTTTGCACGGCTTTGCGACGCTGGAGCCCGATAGCCAGCTTCTGTACAAATGTTCTGATTTCTACGCGCCGGACTGTGATGGTGCCGTACGCTTCGACGACCCCGAGATCGGTATCGACTGGGGTTTTGATACATCTGCGGCGACGCTTTCGGATAAAGACGCGCGTGCGCCGCTCTTTGCCGATTTCGAGTCGCCCTTCGTTTACAGGGGCTGCGCATGAAGCTGCTCGTTACCGGCGGTGCCGGCTTTATCGGATCGGCCGTGGTCCGTCTTGCGGTGGCGCGCGGGCATGAGGTCGTCAATCTCGACGCGCTCACCTATGCTGCCTGCCTCGAAAACGTCGCCTCGGTGGCCGACAATCCACTCTACGCGTTTGAGCATGCCGACATCTGCGATGGCGAGGCTCTGGCCCGGATCTTCGCTCAGCACGATCCAGACGCTGTGATGCATCTCGCTGCGGAGAGCCATGTCGACCGATCGATCGACGGCCCCGGTGCCTTTATCGAAACCAACGTGACCGGCACCTACCGGATGCTGGAGGCGGCGCGAGCTCACTGGCTTTCCAAGGAAAAGCCGCAGGACTTCCGCTTTCACCACATTTCCACCGACGAGGTCTATGGCACGTTGGGCGCCACCGGGCAGTTCACCGAAGAGACGCCCTACGCGCCGAACTCGCCCTACTCTGCGTCCAAGGCCGCCAGCGACCACCTGGTACGCGCCTGGGGGGAAACCTACGGACTTCCCTATGTTCTGACCAATTGTTCGAACAATTACGGGCCCTTCCACTTCCCCGAGAAACTGATCCCGGTGGTTATCCTCAAAGCGCTCGCCGGCGCGCCGATCCCGGTTTACGGCGCAGGCGAAAACGTGCGCGACTGGCTATATGTCGAAGACCACGCCGACGCGCTTCTGACAGTGCTGACCAGGGGCGAGCTTGGCCGCAGCTACAATATCGGCGGCGAAAACGAGGCCCGAAACATCGATCTGGTGCGCATGATCTGCGCCATCCTCGATGAAAAGAGGCCCGGTAATCGTCCCTACGCGGAACAGATCACGTTCGTGACCGACCGTCCTGGGCATGACCTGCGGTACGCGATTGACCCCACCCGCATCGCGACCGAACTGGGTTGGCGGCCTTCGGTGACGCTGGAACAGGGGCTCGAGCGCACGGTGCAATGGTACCTCGAAAACGAGGACTGGTGGCGGGCGCTGCAAGAGCGCCAGGGCGTTGGCGCGCGACTGGGAACCAAGGCGTGAGTATTCTCGTCTTTGGCGGAAACGGTCAGGTCGGTACCGAGCTGCGACGCGCCGCCGCCGGGACGGATACGGTCTTTGCGCCGCGCGAGCGGGCGGACTTTGCCGACCCGGTTGCGTGTGTGGCGCTGCTCGAAGAGATCCGGCCAACGGCCGTGATCAACGCTGTCGCCTACACCGCCGTTGATCAGGCCGAAGAGAAAGAGGACCTTGCCACGGTCATCAACGCGCGCACACCGGGTGCGCTGGCCCAGGCTGCGGCGGGGATAGGCGCGCCGTTCGTCCATATCTCCACCGACTATGTCTTCGAAGGTAGCGGAGAGCAGCCTTGGTCGGTCGATGCACTCACTGCGCCGCTTGGCGCTTACGGTCGTTCGAAGCTTGCCGGCGAAGATGCCGTGCGGGCAGCCGGCGGATCGCATGCGATCCTGCGTACGTCCTGGGTGATCTCAGCCCACGGCCGCAACTTTCTCAAGACAATGCTGCGGCTGGGTAAGGAACGTGACCGGCTGACGGTCGTGTCGGACCAGATCGGCGGTCCGACATGTGCTGCAGACATCGCGGCAGCCTGCATGACGATCGCCGGGGCCCTGACATCCTCCGGCGACAAGTCCGGCACCTATCATTTCAGCGGTGCGCCGGATGTGAGTTGGGCAGAGCTGGCACGTGCCATTTTCGACATGGCGGGGATCGACTGCGTGGTGGAGGACATCCCCTCCAGCGCGTTTCCGACGCCGGCTCGCCGACCGGCAAACTCGCGGCTCGACAACAGTCTGACGGCGCGCGTCTTCGGGCTCGAACGCCCGGATTGGCGCGTTGGCATCCGCGCCATCCTCAACGACCTTGGAGATCAGTGATCATGGCTCAACGCAAAGGCATCGTTCTGGCGGGCGGATCCGGCACGCGGCTCTACCCGATTACCCGTGGCGTTTCGAAACAGCTTCTGCCGATCTATGACAAGCCGATGATCTACTTTCCGCTATCGGTGCTGATGCTCAGTGGGATCCGCGAGATCGCGTTGATCACGACGCCTCATGATCAGGAACAATTCAAGCGTACTCTAGGTGACGGCAGTCAATGGGGACTGTCGCTGACCTACATCGTGCAGCCTTCGCCCGATGGGTTGGCGCAGGCCTATCTGTTGGCAGAAGATTTCCTCGACGGAGCGCCGTCGGCGATGGTCTTGGGCGACAATATCTTTTTCGGACACGGTCTGCCGGCTCTGTTGCGAGCGGCGGACACGAAGGCCTCGGGCGGCACGGTCTTCGGCTACCGTGTGAGTGATCCGGAGCGCTATGGTGTGGTGGGGTTTTCCGACGGCGGGCATGTTCAGTCGATCGTCGAAAAGCCGCAGGTGCCGGCCTCGAACTATGCCGTGACGGGACTCTACTTTCTTGATGAAACCGCGCCGGCGCGGGCGCGCGCAGTCGAACCCTCTGCGCGCGGTGAGCTCGAAATCACAACCTTGCTGGAGCAATACCTTGCCGACGGCAGCCTGACTGTCGAGACGATGGGCCGTGGATTTGCCTGGCTCGATACCGGAACCCACGGAAGTCTGCTCGACGCGGGCAATTTCGTGCGGACACTGACATTGCGTCAGGGCCAGCAGGTGGGGTGCCTGGAAGAGATCGCTTTCAGCCAGGGTTGGCTCAGCAAGGAAGGTCTGCGTGATGCGGGTGAAGCCTACCGCAAGAACGACTACGGTCAGTATCTGATCAGTCTTGCCGAGAGCGGGTGAATTGCCATCACGATGTGCTGTGCGTGCTTTTTATAGATAGCTGCGCACCAGCGCTTCCGAGATCAGACGCCAGCCATCCGCAACGACGAAAAACGCCAGTTTGAAGGGCAGTGATACGACCGCAGGTGGCACCATCATCATGCCCATCGACATCAGGATCGCCGCGACGACTAGGTCGATGATCAAAAACGGCAGGTAGATCAGAAAACCGATCTCGAAGGCGCGCGCAAGTTCCGAGAGCATGAAGGACGGCACCAAGATGGCATAGCTCGTGCTTTCGACCGGCCCGTTGGGATCGTCCTGGCGGAGGTTGGTCAGCGCGGCGAGCGTTTCTGCGTCGGTGCGCGCCAGCATGAACGTGCGAAATGGCTCGGCAGACTGGAGAATGGCTGTCGAAAGTGCCATCTCGCCGCGCGAATACGGACCTGCCCCTGCCTCCCAAGCGGCGCGAAAGACCGGGTCCATTACGAACCAGGTCAGAAACAGCGCCAGGCTCACGATCAGCATGTTCGGAGGCGATTGCTGCAGGCCAATGGCTTGGCGCAGAATCGCGAGCACCGTTACGATGAACGGAAAGCAGGTGACCATGATGGCCAGCCCCGGGGCGAGGCTGAGCACTGTAATCAACAAAAAAAGCTGTACGCCCCGCTCGGCCAAGGAGCTATCGATCTGGTCCAGCGCGTCCAGCGACTGCGCGTGGCCGGCGCTCGCGGCTGCGAAGCTCGCGACCAGAACTAGCAGGACGGCGATACGAAGGGGCATCAATTCACAGGCTGTCGTCGATAACGCCGATTTCGGTCAGGCGTACTGCCAGGCGGCCTGCGTCCGATCCATCAAGCTCCTCTAGCTCGCCGCGCGCGATGAGACGGTCCCCGGCATAGATTTCGACCGGGTCACTGATCGTGCTGTCGAGATGCAGCACCGAGTTCTGTTCCAGCGACAAGAGCTCTGCGACTGTCGGGCGTGCCCGACCGACGCAGACACGGATTTCGATATGAACCTGTTTGAACGGGCTCGTGGACAGACTACGGTCTTCGGGGGCCTTCAGCTGATCGGTCGATTCATCCATTTGCCAGTTGCCTCTCATTTTCGGAGAAGAATTTCGTGACTTCCTCCTCGATGCGGGCAAAACACTCATCGAGGTTCAGCTCGCTCTCGGTCCGCCCCATGACGAAGCCGACCTGCCCGACCGCGCAGTCTTCCGAGTCCTCGATTGACAGAGGAAAGCCAGGCTCTGAGGGCAGCGCGGCCTCGATGGCGGAGCGGTTCGCAGGTGCCACGCGCAGCTTGACCGGCGTATTGCTTGCGCCTTGAACGAGCTCTGTCAGATGCTCCACCACCAGGAGGGGGAGGACTTCGGAGCCGATTCGCGGGACGAGCGATTGCATGACGGACGTGATCAGTTCTTCGACCCCGGACAGGACATGGGCGCGCGCCTCGTGGAAGCCGAATGACAGGTCGCGCAGTTGCGACGCAAGATCGGCTGTCACCCGTGACTGGTCTTCATCGGAGGCCGCGATCGCGTCGTCCCAACCTGCCTGATAGCCTTGTTCAAAGGCTATCAGGCGCTGTTCCTCGGCCAGGCCTTCGGAGCGCGCGCTTGCGAGCACGGTCTGCGGCGCAGGTGCGAAGTCTTCGAGCAAAAGGTTTCGTGCCACTATGCTTTCTCCGTTTCGTCAGCGCTCGGTTCCATCCAGCTTCGCAGGATTTCCAGCGTGTCGGGTTGTCGGCTTTCGATGGCGCCCTTGAGACGTTCAACCGGGGACGCCGGGATCTGCTCCCCCTCGTCGAACTCCGGCACGACCGAGAGGGTTTGAAGCCCGTTGTCCAGCGTCGGAAGCCCGGCATGATCCACGATACGTGGGGGCGCGGCTCCCGGCTCGCCGCCGGCCTGAGCACCGGGCGCAAGCATCGCAAGCGGACCGTCAGCCTGCCGCAGTTCGGGGTCAGAACGCTGTGCCAGCAAGAGAGGGCGTACAACGAAGATACCGAGGACCATGGTGACCAGCGCGAGGATGCCCAACTGGATCAAGCGCCAGGGATCAAAACCATCCATGGCCCAAGCCGACCCGATGGGCCCGCTGCCAAGCTCCGGTGTTGCGGTGAAATCAAGCGCCTTCAGTGTCAGAACATCGCCGCGTTCTTCGTCGTAGCCAACCGCGGCGGCAACGAGTTCATAGAGATCGGCTATCTCCTCCGCGCTGCGCGGTGCTGGCGCGTTCGCGTCGCCAGCAGGAGTGTTGTTCACCAAAACGGCAACCGACAGCCGTTTGATCGCGCCGGGTGCCATCACGGTTTCGCGGCGTAGTTCGGAGACGTCGAAGTTGGATCTTTCACGCGTTTCACTGCGCTGCTCGCTGGATCCGTCGCCCTCTCCGGCAGCGTCGCCGGAAGGCAGGTTGCTGGCCACCGTGACTGAGCCGGCGCCGCCGGTGGCCTGCGAGGATACCTCTTCGGTGTCCTGACTGATCACCACCCGGCTCTCTGGATCGATCTGCCGCTCCGTCACGGTTTCGCGGTTCATTTGGCGTTCGATGCTGATCTCGACCCGTGCGTTGCCTGCACCGACCCGCGCTTCGAGCAGGCGGGTGACCCGCGCCTGCAATGCCTGCTCTCGATCCCCGGCATGGCCACCCGGTTCCAGCTCATCAATCGGCGCCAGAACCCGGCCGGTCTGCGAGTCGATGACCGAGACGTTTTCCGGTGTCAGATCCGCCACCGCCGCGGCGACCAGAGACTGCAACGCCTGCGCGGTTTCCCGATTGATCGCGCCCCGCCCCGAGACTGCCACCGAAGCCGTCGTCAGGCTGTCCCGCCGAAAGGGCGACGAGCCGGCGGTCGCAATGTGAACGCGCGCATCGCTGATCATCGGTGAGGCGAGGATCGTACGCGCCAGTTCGCCTTCTTTGGCCCGCCAGTAGGCGGCGTCGAACATCTGGGAGGTCGTCCCGAAGCCCGACAGAGAATCGAGTAGTTCGTATCCTGCCCCGGACGCGGAGGGGAGGCCTTCGCCGGCAAGTTCCATGCGCAGCGTGTCGCGCTGGGCACGGTCCACGAAGATCGACTGGCCGCGCACGTCATAGCGTGCGCCGCGCTGATCGAGAGCGGTGAGCACGCGAGACGCTTCGGACGGATCCATGCCGCCATAGAGCAGCGCCATATCCGGGCGTGATACGGCATTACCAAAGCCGATCGCCACAGCCAAAAACGCCACCAGCGCCAGCGCAGCCAACCCGCGCCGCGGTGTGTCCAAAGAACTCCAAAAGACGCGCAGGCGTTCCACGTGTGCGATCTCCTCAACGACCAGCATTCTACCGGTTCGGATGAAGGGACAATCGGTCCGTCAGGTTTAAGATTCGGTGAACCTGACTGGTGTGTGGGAGACCTAATTTTTCAGAAAAATCAGGATTTTAAACTCAAGGCGTCATTTGAGTTCTTTGCCTAAAACTGTACGGAAACTCATCTTGGAGATGAGGTGATTTGTTCACGATTTTGTTCTTCGACCGCACCGCGGGCGATGTTTCGGAGGGTTATAGGAATGTCGCGGATCCGCGCAGAAGGGTTGCCGAGTTGCGCTCTGCTCACCAAAAAAATGCGTGCATTCCTTGATGACTCGCTAGGTCAACAGCCTGGCCGTGCGGTGAGCACATAGCCGAGCCTGTGCACCGTCACGATTTCCGCGATGTCGTTTGGAAGTTTCTTTCTAAGCCGGGCGATCAGCACATCGGCAGTTCTGTCACCGGGGCTCCACTCCCGGCCGCACGCGCCGAGGGTGAGGTCGTCTCTGCTCAGGACCTCTCCCTGGTGCGTGAGGAGCAGGTAGAGCATGCGTCCTTCGGCCGGGGGAAGGTACGTTTCAACGGATCCGATACGGAGACGCCGGGCGGCCGGGCTATAGGACAGGTGGCCGAGTGTGATCGGCGCGTCCCGCGCACGTTCCAGCCGCCGCTGTTCACGTTCTAGGATCAGGCGGATCCGCATCGAGAGTTCGGCCGGGTTGAAGGGCTTGGTGAGGTACTCCGTAGCGCCGAGGCCGATCCCAAGCTGGCGGTCCTGGGGGCAGCCCATTTCGGACAATACGATGACCGGGCAATCACCGTGCTGCCGGATGGTCTCGATCAGCAGGAGCCCGTCGCTGTCGGGCAGCCGACGGTCCAGCAGAATGAGATCGAAGCGCCGTGCACCAAGCAAGTCTTTCGCCTGCTCGGCCGACCGCGCGTCATGATAGTCTGCCCCGGCGAGCCGCACGACTTCCTCCAACAGGATTTGGACGACTTGGTCATCGTCGATGCACAGCACGTCGCCGAACGTTGCCGGCGCGGCGATGGGGCTGTCGCGGAGCGCCGGGCTCACCGTGCGGCCTCCTCACGCTGCAAGCGGCGCCAGGATTCCGCGTGCTCGAGAGGCAGGTTCAGCCGAGCGATCAGCTCCGCCTCAGGCGCGGTGTGATCCGTATTGCATCGCTGTTCCAGCTCTCGCAGAGCGGCTTCCAGCTCGACAAGGCCCAGTTGCGCGCTGCTGCCGGCGAGCCTGTGGGCGATATCGCCGAGTTCGCCGCAGCGACCGTCGTTCTGAAGCGCCGTCAGCCGGGCGCGAAAGTCCGCCCACTGTGTTTGAAAGGCGTCCGCCATCGCGGCAATCGTGACGGCGGAGAGCCCCTCCAGGCCGTCTCGTACCGGGTTCGGCGTCGCTGCCACGGGCTGACCCTGGTCCGGTCGACCGCCGGTCCAGTTTCCCGGTCCGTGAAGCGCTTCGGCGAGGTTGGCGGTGTCAGTGGGCTTCGCAAGGACCCGGGAAAACCCCTTTCTGAGATCGTTGGAGGCGTTGAGCGCTTCGACATTCGCAGTAAGAGCGACAAAGCGGGTGTCGTGCGCCAGGCCCGACCGGCGCAGATCGGCGAGCAGGTCCGGCCCGATCCCGTCGGGCAGCAGGTAATCCACGACGACGGCGTCATAGGCGGTGTCGTCGAATGCGGCTCGGGCCTCGCGGAGCGTGGCGGCGCGATCGACCGTGAAGCCCGCGCGTTCGAGCTGCCGGACGGTCACCAAAGCGCCGATCGGATCGTCATCGACGAGCAGGCAGCGGCCCCCGGACGCCACGCTCGTGGCGGCCTCGTGTGCTGCTGGTGCAGTCGCCTCGGCGGCTGCGCGCAATGGAAGGTCGAACCAGATGCGCGTGCCACACGTGGTCGTTTCAAAATCGATCCGACCGCCCAATGCACTCACGAGGTAGCGTGAGATGGCCAGCCCCAGGCCGGTCCCGCCCGCAGCCGTGGGCCGCGCGCTGATATCCTCGAACGGGCGAAAGAGTGTCTCCGCGTCTTCGGCGCTAAGCCCCGGGCCATTGTCGGTCACCTCAAACCGCAACATCGGAGCGTCCGGTGTCTTTGGCGTCACGGGTTCCACCCGCAACGTCACACCGCCGCCCTCGTCATGGCGCAGGGCGTTGGAAACCAGATTGGTCAGAACCGGCCGCGTCATCGCCCAATCGATCTGCACGCATGCCGGCACAGCGGGGGAGAGTTCCAGCGAAAGCTGCGTCGAGCCAGCCTCGGGGCCGACCACGGCCATCCCGCAAAATGCCTGGAGCGCGGGCGCGATCTCGATGTCCGCAGGGCGCGGTGTCGGGGGCCCGTTCTCCAGTTTGGAATAGTCGAGCACGTTGTTCAGGGTTTGCAGCAACGACTGTCCTGCGCTCTGGATCACATCGATATAGGTTTCGCGGGCGGCGTCCTCCGACAAGCGCAGCAGGTCCGCGGCCCCCAAAACCGCGTGGAGCGGCGTGCGGATTTCGTGGCTCATCGTGGCCAGGAACCGCGACATCTGCCGTTCCGCGCGCTGCGCTTTTTCGGTCGCGTCGTGATAGGCGGTGACGTCGTAGAGCTGGATCAGGTAGCCCAGCGAGGTGTTTTCCACCGCGTCATGCAGCGGGCGCAGTCGCAGGTCAAAGCAGCGCCGGCCGGCCAGCGTGTCGATCCAGACGGTCGGTTCGGGTTCGGCCTCCGGGTCGAGCACATCGCCGAGCATCTGTTCGACCTGCATCGCCAGTTCGCGACGGCCATGCCGGTAGAGACTGTCGCCGGCTTCCGACGCGTCCACGAAGAGATCGAGCGCGGCCTGATTGGCATGCGCCAGCCCATGGGACCGGTCGAGCAGAAAGGCCGGATGGCGCAGGCTCTCAAAGATGGCGACGTAGCGGTCCTTGGCCAGGGTGAGCGAGCGGGTGCGCGCCTGCAGCTCATGCAGCCTGCGGTCGTCGCCCGCGTCATTCCAGTCGGCGGTGACGCTCAGTTCCGTCTCGTCAAAAAAGTCGAGCGTACGATCAAGAAGACGCGCGCGCATCTCCGGGCTTGCCGGAACGGTCGCCAGAGCATCGAGATAGACACGCCGGAAATGCTTGAAGAGGCCGAGGTAGAGCTCCAGCGTGATCCCAACAGATCGGTGCATCCGCGCGATCTTGCGCATTTTGGCAAAGCGCGGGTCATGGCGGTACGTGACCTCCGCTTGCGGTCCCCGCGGCCCGGCGCGCGGGCGCGACAGGTTGTCGCTCAGCGCTTCGGTCAGACCGCGCACAGCCTCGACCCAGGCCGCGCGGATGGTGGTGGTATATGGGGCATAGCCGTTGGTTTTCGCCAGCTCGATCGAGTGTTCGACGAGCCGATCCTCAAGCCCGTTCAGCCGCGCGGCAATGGCCGCTTCGGCCGTGGCGTGCGCCTCGGCGGTGTCGTCTGCTTCGTGCTGACGCACCGGTGCTCCGACGGTCTGCTCGCGCGACGTACCCTCCATGCGGTACCCTCCCTGTCGCTGCTGGCTGGCGTCATTCAATCAGTAAACCGTCGCGCTGAGAAGGCGGCGCCGGAATTGTTTACAACTCGTTTACATCTGCACACAACTTCGCAGCCTTTGACGTGATCTGCGCCGCTAGGCTGAGAGCTGTTCGGAACGTGCCGGGCAGGGCGGTCCCCTGTGCTGCACGCGTCAGAGGAGGACAGCCATGTTGCGGATGAAACGTCGGGATTTCCTGAGAACGGGCTCGTTGGTCGGGGCCGGCATCATCGCGGCGGACCGGTCCTGGGCGCTGAACCGGCTGGAGCCGATCGAGGACTCGTTGGGCGAGGAGTACCCTTATCGCGATTGGGAGGACCTCTACCGCCGCGAATACAGCTGGGACAAGATCGGCAAGGCGGCGCATTGCATCAACTGTGTCGGCAACTGCGCCTTCGACGTCTATGTGAAAGATGGCATCGTCATCCGCGAAGAGCAGCTCGCCAAGTACCCCCAGATCAACCCGAACGTGCCCGACGCCAACCCCCGCGGTTGTCAGAAGGGCGCCATCCACTCCGCCGCGATGTATGAAGCCGACCGGTTGCGCTACCCGCTCAAGCGCACAGGCGAACGCGGTGAGGGCAAGTGGCAACGCGTCTCCTGGGACGAGATCACCGAAGAGATCGCTGACAAGATCATCGACATTTTCGTCGAACACGGTCCCGGCAATCTGATGACCCACACCGGCTCGGGCAACCTGTCGATGGTGCGCTTCGCGGCGCCTTACCGCTTTGCCTCGCTGGTGGGCGGCGTGCAGCTCGATATTTTCACAGACGTGGGCGATCTGAATACCGGCGCGCATCTGGCCTATGGCAACCCGCTGGAAAGCTTCACCTCGGACGCCTGGTTCGATGCCGACTACATCATGATGTCGCTCTTCAATCCCAACGCGACGCGGATCCCCGACGCCCACTACATCTGGGAGGCCAAGTGGAACGGAGCGCGGGTAGTGTCCGTCGCACCCGACTACAACCCGTCCTCGATCCACGCCGATCTGTGGATCCCGATCGAGCCGGGCACCGACCCGTACCTCGCGATGTCCTTCGTCAATGTGATCATCGAGGAAGTACTCTACAAACCCGACTTCATGAAAGAGCAGACCGACCTGCCGATGCTCGTGCGCACTGATACAGGCAAACTGCTGCGCGAGGCGGATCTTGAGGATGGCGGTTCGGAGGAGGTTTTCTACCACTGGGACCTGAACACCGAGACGGCGGTGAAGGTGCGCGGCTCCATGGGGGCAGAGGAAAAGACCATCGCCCTCGAAGGCGTCGACCCGGCGCTGGAGGGGCACACCTATGTCGAGGGCATTCCCGTCACCACCGTTTTCGAGAAGGTGAAGGAAGAGGCCGCCAAGTATGCGCCCGAGGAAACTGCGTCTGTAACAGGCGTCGCGGCCTCCACCGTCCGGGAGGAGGCGCGCGCTTTTGCCAAGGCCCGCAAGGCCATCCTGATGCAGGGCTTCAATATCGGTCGCTATTCCAACGGTATCTATACCGGCTGGGCGCAGGCGCTGATGCTGGGCCTCACCGGCCATGGCGGCAAGACCGGGGGCATCGACACGTCCTGGATCAGCTGGCAGCAGCCCAAATGGCTGGAACTGGCGCTTTTCGGCTTCCAGAAATTCCCGCGGCTGGAGGCCGGCGGTCTGGGCGAGTTCCAGCGCGGCCACATGATCGAGCATGCCCGCAAGCATTTTGACGATGACAAGCTCAAGGAGCGCGTCGGCTTCACCATCGACGAGATGGAAGAGATGATCGACGAGAGCATCGAGAAAGGCTGGATGCCCTATCACGGCGACATGAAGGGGCTGATCTCCATCGCCGACAACAAGTTCCGCCGCAACAAGTTCGCCGACAAGTATCGCGAGCGCATCCTTGAAGAAGTCTCGGAGCTCTTCGTGAACATCAACGTGCGGATGGACAGCACCGCGCAATGGGCCGACTACCTGCTGCCCGCGGCCAGTCACTACGAGGCCTGGGATCTGCGCGCGGTCGGCTTCCACCGCTTCGTCAATGTCTTCTCCCGCCCCGTTGATCCCATCGGCGAGGCCAAGCCCGACTGGGAGATCATGGAGATCCTGACCCGCAAGATCCAGGAACGCGCTATCGCGCGCGGGGTCGAAGGGTTCCAGGACGGCGATGTGAGCCGTGATCTTCACACGATCCATGACGATTTCACCATGAACGGCACCCTGATGACCGACTACGACGCCACGAAATGGCTCGTCGACAATGGTCCGGAGTTTGGAGGCGTGACGCTGGAGGAAGGGGCGGAGCGCGGGTTCTTCGTGATGAACGAGACCGCCGGCGCGAACCAGCCATTGCCGCCCGACGAGCCCTACAATCCATTCGTCGCGCAGACCGAAAACAAGATCCCCTACGAGACGCTCACCGGGCGGATGACCTTCTATTGCGATCATCCGACCTTCGAGCGCATGGGGGCCGTCGTGCCCACGGCTCGGCACCATGCTGGTATCCATGCATCGACCTACCCGCTCACGTTCTACTCGCCGCACACCCGCTGGGGCATCCATTCCAACTGGCGGTCGAACAAGTTCATGATGCGGCTGCAGCGCGGTGAGCCCAATATCTACATCAACCCAAAGCTCGCTGCCCAAAAGGGCATCACCGACGGCTCCAATGTCCGCATCTTCAACGGGGTCGGAGAGTTCTTTGCCCAGGCGAAGTTCTACCCCAGCCTGCCCGAGGGCTCGATCATGATGGAACATGGGTGGGAGCCGCACCAATACCAGCAATGGAAGCCTATGAACAATGCCATGGCGACGCTGATCCAGCCCCTGGAACTGGCCGGCGGCTGGGGGCATCTCGGCTTCAAGCTCTTCAAATGGAACGCAAATCAGCTGGCGCATGAAAGCAGCGTCGACGTGGAGCCGGCTTGAGCCGAACCCACACCCAGCGACACGCCAGGGAGGATAACAGATGGCTGTGAAACGTCAGCTCAGCATGGTGATGGATCTCAACAAATGCATCGGGTGCCATACCTGCACTTCGGCCTGCAAGCTCCAGTGGACCAACCGCAACGGCCGGGAATACATGTACTGGAACAACGTGGAGACGATGCCGGGCACGGGCTATCCGAAAAACTACGCCGATATGGGCGGCGGCTTTGACGAGGACGGCGCGCTGAAGACGGGCACCGAACCCTCGGCCGAGGATTACGGCATCCCCTGGGAGTACAATTACGAAGAGGCGCTGATGACGGGCACGGACCCGTGGCTGCGCCCGAACGTCAAGCCGACCTGGGGCGCCAACTGGGACGAGGATGAGGGCGAGGGGGACTATCCCAACAGCTACTATTTCTACCTGCCCCGGCTCTGCAATCACTGCGAAAACCCCGCCTGCCTGGCGGCCTGCTCGCGCAATGCGATCTACAAGCGGCAGGAGGACGGGATCGTCCTGATCGACCAGGAACGCTGCCGCGGCTACCGCTACTGCGTCGGCGCATGCCCCTACAAGAAAGTCTACTTCAACGAAGAGATTTCCAAGTCCGAGAAGTGCATCTTCTGCTATCCGCGCATCGAAAAGGGCCTGCCAACCGCCTGCGCGAAGCAGTGCGTCGGGCGCATCCGCTGGATCGGGTATCGCGATGACGAGGAGGGCCCGATCTACAAGCTCGTGGATCAGTGGAAGGTCGCGCTGCCTTTGCATGCCGAGTGGGGCACAAAGCCGAATGTCTTCTATGTGCCGCCGTTCTCGCCGCCGAAATATGATGAAAGCGGAGAAACGACCGGTGAGTCCCGCGTGCCGCTGGAGTATCTCGAAAGCCTCTTCGGTGACGGTGTGGCGACGGCGCTCCAGACACTGGCGGTTGAACGGCAAAAGAAAGCCGATGGCGTCGACAGCGAACTGATGGACACGCTTATCGGTTATCGGCACGCCGAAATGTTCAAGCTGAGCTGATGTCGGTCGCCGCCCCCTCCCGCCCGCCCACCGCTGATCCCGCATCGCGGGCCCGCGCCAGGGAAACGATCTGGCGCCTCGCGGCTTTGGCCCTGGCACATCCCGCGCCGGAGTTGCGCGACGCCATCGCCGGCGGCGCGTTCCATGACGCGTTTGCTACCGCCTGGGGCGATGTCACGGGCCGGGCCTGGCCGCGCCCGGAGCCTCCGTCCGCATTCGACGGGTTCGAGGCAGGTTACATCGCGGCGTTCCTGCATGGGCCCGATGGCAAACCCGCCGCATCGCTTCTCGCCGGAGACCATGATGCGCTGCTCCACGGACTCGCGCGGCCGGTCTTTATGCTGAACGTCGCGGCCTTTTACGGCCATTTCGGGCTGAAGCCCGCGGTCGAAGACGAGGGCCGCGCCGATGAGCCCGACCATGCCTCCGCAATGGCGGAGTTCATGGCGGTCCTGTGCCATCTGGAGGCGCGCGCGCTGGAGCGCGGCACCGACCCCGACCCGCCGCGCCGGGCGCAGCGCGACTTCCTCGCGCGCTACCTCGCGCCCTTTCTGGAAGGCATTGCGGACAAGTTGCGGCGGCGTCCCGTACCCGAACTGGACCCGACGATCGCGCAGCTGGTGCAGGAACTCGGACCCTGGGCCCGCCAGCAGATCGGCGAGTTGGAGGCCCGCGTCGGCCCCTATCGCGACCCCGACATGCCGCGCCCTGCGGCGGACGATTCCGCACCACAGAACCTCTGGGGATAAGGAGACCGAAGATGCGACAGCTCACGTCGACCCTTGGCGTCCTCGCCACGCTCGCCCTTCCCGCAACCGCCGCTGACACGATCGTGGAGGCGAACACTGCGCTTCTGCAGGCTGGCGATGTGGTGCAGGTCGCGAAGATCCCCGACGGGATCTATCTGCGTAATGTAAACGACCCCGATGACATCATTTGGGAGCGCCTGCCTGAGTATCGGGTGGAGCTGCTGCCCGCACCAGCCGTGCATCCATCCGTCGAGCTGCGGGTGAACTACGACGATCCGGGCTACTATGCCTATCTCCATCTCGCGCGTACCTCTGACCGGCTTTACGTGCGCATGCGCTGGCGCGATGACACCAAGGATACCGCAACCACCAAGGACCGGTTTCGGGATGCGGCCGCGGTGCAGTTTTCGCTCGGCGATGACGCGACCTCCTATCTGATGGGGTCGGGGCCGGACGAGCCGGTGAACATCTGGTACTGGCCCGGCGATGGAGGCGCGGTGCAGAACCTCGCCGCCGGCGGCTATGGCAGCACGACGATCCTGGACAGCCGGTCGGTGACCGGAGATGCGCGCTACACGGAGAAAGAGGGCGATCCGAACGAATGGGCCGTGGTCATGTCGCGCCCGATCGGGGTCGCGGGCGATTACGAGGCCTCGTTCCGCCGCGCAGAGGTGCCGATGGCCTTTGCCGTCTGGCAGGGCAGCGACGGCCAGCGCGATGGGCTCAAGCATGTCTCCGACGGCTGGATCCTGCTCGATATGGCGCAGGATTGAGGTGATGCAGCAGGATGCCAAACCCGCGACGTTTGACTGCAATCTCGGCCATGCCTGCCAGTTCTGCCCGCAGGAGGATACCTGTGCGCTCGACAAGCCCAACCACAACCGTCGCCTGATCGAGGCACGGCTGGAAGCGATCGACCAGATCATCATCGTGCTCGCCAACAAGGGTGGCGTGGGAAAGAGCACCGTTTCCGCCAACCTCGCCGCCGGGCTGGCCACGCGCGGCTTTCGGGTGGGCATGGCGGACGCGGACATCCACGGACCGAACCAAAGCCGGTTTTTCGGCTTTGCGGGCGCACACACCCGCACCAGCGCGACAGGATTGCAGACCCATGATTTCGAAGCCAAGGGGATCGCGGAGCCGCTGCGCGTCGGCTCGCTGGCCTTCCTGCTCGCCGACGACACCGTGCCCATCGTCTGGCGCGACGCCTACAAGCATGATTTCATCCACCATCTGATCGGCAGCTTCGACTGGGGACCGCTCGATTTTCTGGTGATCGACATGCCGCCGGGCACCGGCAACGAGCTGATCACGCTCTGCGACATGCTGGAGGGCGCGAACGTTTCGTCCGTTCTCGTGACCACGCCGCAAGCCGTGGCGCAGATGGACAGTTTGAAAGCCGGCAGGTTCTGCCGCGAACGTGGCTTGCCGGTCATCGGTGCTGTCGAGAACATGGCCGGCGTCGTCTGTCCCCATTGCGCGGGGGAGTTCCACGTCTTCCCCGAGGCTGGCCTGACCGAGGCGCTTGACGCCCTCGACATACCGCGCATCGCGCAAATCCCGCTGGCCCCCGAACTTGCCGTGGGTTCGGACAAAGGCGCGCCCGTTGTCACGGCCCAGCCGGAGGGCCTGGCCGCAAAGGCCTTTGGCCCGCTGGTGGACGCGGTGGCGGCTCTGGGACAGGCGGAGTTCGGAGGCGCTGTGGCGCGCAGTCTGGAAGATGTCTTTGGCAAGAACCTCGCCGACGACGAAATGACCGCTGCTCTCGACGCGCTGCCCGAAGATGCGCGCGCCGCGATGGCCGAAGAAATCGGTGCGTTGCTGGATGGTGAGGCGGCGCGCGTGCAGGGGGCGACGCAGACCCGAGACGCACCATGACGGCGACCGAGACGCTCAGCCGCAGGGCGCTCATCCGCGGGCAAGTCCCCATGGACACAGCGGAGTGGCAGCCGATCGAGGGGCTCGCCGCCGGGTCGGGCGATGTGTTCTGGGCCGGCTGGGCTGATGCCGAGGGTGTCTTCGTCGCCGGCGACGAGGGCGTGGTCTTTTACTTCGACGGCGCGGTCTGGGCGCGGATGGAGGTCCCCGCCACTCTGCCTGTCCATGCGCTCTGGGGCCTGAGCCGCGATGAACTCTGGGCCGTTGGCTGGATGGGGCTGATCCTGCGTTTCGATGGAACGTCCTGGACCCTTGTCCGGGGTGGCGTCACGACCGACGAGAACCGCTATGCGGCCATCCCTGAAAACACGCCGCTTTTCGCCATCGACGGCCGTGCGGATGGCACCGCCTGGGCAGTGGGCGATACGGGCACGATCCTGCGGTGCGAGGCGGGCACGTGGGTCGCCGAGGCGTCCGGCACGCGCGCTCATCTGCGCTGCGTGCGCTGCCTGTCGGATGGTCAGGTGTTGGCGGCAGGCGCGGATGGCACGATCCTGCGGCGCAGCAAAGAAGGCTTGTGGGAGGCGCAGACAAGTCCCCACGGCAGCACATTCACTGCCGCGCTGGAGGTGGAGCCGGGAACATTGTTGCTGGCGGGCGGCCGCTATTTCGTCGATGGCAATGCATTTCGCGGCGATCTGGTGCTGCTGGACAAGGACGGCGCCCGTCCACTCTTTGCCGGGGCGCGCTTCCGGCGGTTTCGCGATTTGGCGCAGACAAGGGCCGGGATTGTCGCGGTCGGTGATGGCGGACAGATGCACCTGCTGCGCGGGGACGAACTGGACCGGATCGACAGCGGCACGATCCATGACCTTCAAGGGCTCGTCGCACTGCCCGGCGGGGAAGCGCTGGCGGTGGGCGATTTCGGCACTGTCCTGATGGGAAGTCCGGCCGCGCTCACGACCATTGCGCCGGCCATCCAAGCCGGGGAAACGCCGAGCCGTTGGGCGGCGATGGAAAGTGGCACCGACCGCCAGCTCTGGGGACTCTGGGCCGACCCGGACACCGGCATTACCCATGCCTGCGGAGAAGAGGGTACGGTCCTGGTGCTGGACCGCGGGCAATGGGAGGCGCTTCCGGCCGCAGGCGATCTGGGCATCCACACACTGGCGCGCGCGCCCGATGGCGGGTTGCTTGCCGCCGGTCAGCTCGGCGAGATCCACCATTTCGACGGCTCTGTGTGGCGAAAGCACTTTGACTTGTTCATGGACGTGACGATCCTGACGCTTTGGTCGGACGGGCAGGGCGCGCTTTTGGCTGCGGGGGACGAAGGTCTGGTTCTGCGCCATCACGAGGGCGACTGGAGCCGCATGGCCTCGGGCACGCGCAGCGCGCTCTACGGTTTGTGGGGGCGTGACGCCGATCACCTGCTCGCCGTGGGCGATTTCGGCCTGGTGCTGCGCTGGAACGGCACGCGCTGGGATACGTTCAACGCCGGCACGGAACATTTTCTCTTCGATGTCTGGGGTCGCGGGCTCGATGACATCTATATCGTCGGGCTTTCCGGGACGATCGGACATTTCGACGGACGTCGCTGGCGCATCACTCCGGCCCGTGCCCGCCGTGATCTGTTGGCACTCGCGGGAACGGAGACCCATGTTGTCGCGGTCGGTGCCGGCGGCGTCGGAATGGTGCATGACGGCGCACGCTGGGCACCGGACCCGACGGGCGCGGAGATCGGACTGCGCGCGCTGGCGGCCTCGCCCGAGGGCGATGTCTTCGCGGCTGGCGACGGCGGCACGATCCTGCGGCGTGCGCCTTTCTCGCAGGGCTGAGGTCGGCTCCAGCAGCGCCGCGGTTTGACAGAACAACCGCAACGATATGCGCCTTCTCTCGCGGTGCGGTGACTGAAACAGCAGAGACGGCGTCAATGGTAGGCCCGGAGGGACTTGAACCCCCAACCAAAGTGTTATGAGCACTCTGCTCTAACCAATTGAGCTACAGGCCCGCCGTGCGGTGGGCGTAAGCAGCCCGACCAGCCAGGTCAAGCGTCCGTTCCCGTTGCGCGGGCCGGGCAAATCTCCTAGCAGGGCGCCACAGAACACGGGGCGGGCGGGGCATGAGCACGGAAAAAACACCACTGACCTATGCCGAAGCCGGCGTCGATATCAGTGCGGGAAACGCACTGATCGATCGGATCGGCCCGGCGGCGGCCCGCACGGCGCGGCCGGGTGTCATGGCGGGGCTGGGTGGATTTGGTGCCCTTTTTGATCCCAAGGCGGCGGGGTTTGTCGATCCTGTGCTGGTCGCTGCGACAGACGGGGTTGGCACCAAGCTGCGGATCGCCATCGACACGGGCATTGTCGATACTGTGGGCATCGATCTGGTCGCCATGTGCGTCAACGATCTGGTCTGTCAGGGGGCAGAGCCGCTCTTTTTCCTCGACTATTTCGCGACCGGAAAACTCGACCCCGCCACCGCCGCGCAGGTGGTCGAGGGCATCGCCGAAGGCTGCGCGCAGGCGGGCTGTGCGCTGATCGGTGGCGAAACGGCGGAAATGCCCGGCATGTACGGTGCGGGCGATTTCGACCTCGCGGGCTTTGCAGTGGGCGCCATGGAGCGGGGCACTGCGCTGCCAGCCGGTGTTGCGGCAGGCAGCGTGATCCTCGGGCTGTCTTCGGACGGGCTGCATTCGAATGGATTTTCCCTCGTGCGCCGGGTCGCTGAGCGTGAGGGCTTGGACTGGGGCGCGACCGCCCCCTTTTTCGATGGCCCGCTGGGGTCGGCCCTGCTGACGCCAACGCGGCTCTATGTGCGCCCGCTGCTCGCCGCGTTGCAAGCCGGCGGGCTTCAGGCGGCTGCGCACATCACCGGTGGCGGGCTGACCGAGAATCTGCCACGCGTCTTGCCGGACGGGCTCGGGGCCGAGATCGACCTCGGCGCCTGGACGCTGCCCCCGGTCTTTGCCTGGCTTTCCGAGGCCGGGCGGCTCGAGCAGGCGGAGCTGCTGAAAACCTTCAATGCGGGCATCGGGATGGTCCTGGTCATCGCGCCTGAGCGCGCCGAAGCGCTGGCGGCGGAGTTGAGTGCTGCTGGCGAGGGCGTTCACGTTATCGGACAGGTCACCGAGGGTGCGGGCGTGCGCTATAGCGGCAGCCTCGCGTGAGCACACGGGTCGCGATCCTGATCTCCGGCGGCGGATCCAACATGGTGGCGCTGGCACGCTCGATGACTGGCGATCACCCGGCGCGTCCCGTTCTGGTGCTTTCGAACCGTCCCGATGCGGGGGGCCTGGACAAGGCGCGTGCGCTCGACATTCCGACTGATTTTGTTGATCACCGGCCCTTCGGCCAGGACCGCGCATCGTTCGACGATGCATTGCAGGCCCGGCTCGCGGAGGCCGCGCCGGATCTGATCTGTTGCGCGGGTTTCATGCGTATTCTGACCGCGGGCTTCGTAGAGACATGGACCGGGCGGATGCTGAACATCCATCCGTCGCTTCTGCCGAAATACCGCGGGTTGAACACCCATGCGCGTGCTCTTGCGGCGGGCGACGCGGAGCATGGCTGCACAGTCCATCTGGTCACCCCGGAACTGGACGACGGGCCGATCCTCGGGCAGGCGCGCGTGCCGGTGCAGGACCGCGATACCGCCGAGACCCTTGCCGCCCGCGTGCTGGAGATGGAGCATCGGCTTTATCCGGCGGTCCTGCGCCGGTTCGTTGATGGCGAAACCGCGCCGCTGTGCTTGCCTTGAGCGCACCCGCCTCTCTGGCCAAGCGTCGGAGAGCAGGCTAACCTGACGCTTCATTCCATTCGCGCGCCGTTTCGAAAGACCTGCACAGCATGATCACATTGACCACGACGGCCGAGTTGGCGGCATTCTGTGCCGCTGCCCGGGAGACAGACTATGTCACGATCGACACAGAGTTTCTGCGCGAGCGGACCTACTATTCCAAGCTCTGCCTGGTGCAACTCGCCTATCGCGGTGACGGCGAAAGCGACGCGGTTCTGGTCGATCCGCTGGTGGGGGAAATGTCGCTCGAACCGCTCTACGAACTCTTTGCCGACACATCTGTGGTCAAGGTGTTTCACGCCGCGCGGCAGGATCTTGAGATCTTTTTCTTCGACGATGGCGGGTTTCCGGATCCGCTCTTCGACACACAGGTGGCTGCGATGGTCTGCGGTTTCGGCGAGCAGGTCGGATACGAGACGCTGGTCAAGCGGATCGCCAAGGCGCAGGTCGACAAGTCCTCGCGCTTCACCGACTGGTCGCGCCGGCCGCTCAGCGACGCGCAAAAGGCCTATGCCCTCGCCGATGTGACCCACTTGCGCGACATCTACGAGTTTCTTTCGGCGGAGCTTGCGCGGACCGACCGCGCGCGATGGGTCGGCGAGGAGTTGAAAGGGCTGGTCGATCCGGAGGTCTACGTGACGCGGCCCGAGGAAGCCTGGAAACGGGTCAAGACGCGCACGACTTCGGCCCGGTTCATGGCGATGGTGCAGATGCTCGCCGCATTCCGCGAGATCTATGCGCAGACCAACAATGTGCCGCGCAACCGGGTGTTCAAGGACGATGTACTTCTGGAGCTTGCCTCCACGAAGCCCCGTAACGCGGCCGATCTGAAAAAATCGCGCCTGCTCCAGCGCGAGGCCCGCAAGGGCGAGATTTCCGACGGCATTCTGGCGGCGATCGAAAAGGGCGCCGCGATGCCCGCCGACGACGCGCCGCGCCCGGACAAGGGGATGGACCGTCAACAAATCAATCCCGCGCTCGCCGATCTGCTGCGTGTGCTGCTCAAAGCCAAGGCCGAAGATGCGGGCGTGGCGCAAAAGCTGATTGCCACCGCGTCCGAACTGGATGGGATCGCAGCGGGAGCACGCGACGGGCTGGCGCTCCGCGGCTGGCGGGCGGAGGTGTTCGGCGATGACGCGTTACGGCTTTGCGCAGGCGAGATTGCGCTCGCCGCGCAGGACGGCAGCGTGCGGATCGTCGAGCTTTAGAGCGATGGCAAGAAAACCGGGAACGGTTTTCAACCCGGGCATCGCGGGTGCAGGACGGCTTGGCGCATCAGTCGCGCTGCGGACCAAACGACCGGTACGATCAGATCAGGCGGCCTCTGCGGTTTGCGTGGCGATGCTTCGGATACGTTCGACCATGGCCCGCAACCCGTTGGAACGTTGCGCTGACAAGTGATCGTTCAGTCCCAACCGGGTAAGCTCCGCCGGTGCATCCACGCTGCGGACCTCGGCCACACTCAACCCGCTATAAAGCGCGTGGAGCACCGCGATCAGGCCGCGCACGATCATCGCGTCGCTTTCGCCCTGAAAGTCGAACCGCGCCTGCGGTCCGCTGCCCTCGATCACCGGGCGGATCCAGACCTGGCTGGCACAACCCTCAACCTTGGTCGCGGGCACGCGAAACGCCGGGTCGAGCGGCGGCATCGCCTTGCCGATCTCGATCACGTGGCGATAGCGGTCTTCCCAGTCCTCCAGGAATTCAAACGTATCGGCGATCTCTTCGAAGGCGTCCGTGGCCATGATGCAGTCTCCATCCTTTCCCACGACCTAAGTCGCCATGGCCTCCGGGTCCAGAGATCGGATCGGCTTTTCACCACCCGAGGCTTGCGCTAGATCGGGACCGCGACAAGGAGTAGTCCAATGGCCAATCCGGCAGTCCCCCGAATGTCCCGCCGTGCGGTTCTGACCCTGGGCGGTGCCGCGCTGCTTGCCGGATGCGGAGGCCGCCGCGATGGCGGGCGCCGCGGCTGGTTCGGCTTTGGCCGCCGCGATGAACCCGAGACCCTGGAGCCGGAAGGAGGGTTCATCTCGGCCCAGACGGATCCGCGTCCGTTGGCGCCGCGCGTGGACTCTATGGCGATCGAGCGGGTAACCGGCGGCGTTATCGTGCGGGCCACTGCCGTCATGCCAACGCAGGAATACTGGGATGCCGATCTGGTGCCAGCGCCGGGTGACAATCCGCGCGACGGGGTCTATCGCTTCGATTTTCGGGCATGGCCGCCGGTGGACCCAACTCAGGTCCGGGTCGGTACTCCGCGCAGCCGCGAACTGAATGTCGGCGCGTTCATCAGCAACGGCGATCTTGACGGTGTCCGGTCGGTGGCGGTCGTTGCTCAGGCCGGCGGAATCAGCCGGGGTGTTTGACGGCGCGGGCGAGGTCGGAAGCGAGATCGCCCAATCCGGTTGAGCGCACCTCGAGTGGCAATCCGAGCCGCTCTGCCGCGTCCACGGCTGCCGCGCGCAGGGCCGCATCCTCGGTCTGGGCGAGATACACGACCTTTTCATAATTTCCGAAATAGGCCTCGCGCAACTCGGGATGCCGGTCGAGCCCCAAGGGCCGCCAGACGAAGGCATCGAACTGCCGGGCGATGAAGTCGGTGAGGTAGAAGGCGGCGATCTCGTCGCTATGGGCGGCAAAGCTGTCGCGGGTCTCATAAAACGCATAACAGTGCGGCCCGTCGATCATCCCCACCCCGCGCGCCGCGCAAAGCGCCTGGAGCTGGCCGCCGGTGCCGCAATCCGCATAGGCGACAAAGGCCTCGGCGCCGTCAGGCAGGGCGTCGAGGGCGGCCTCCACGGCCGGGACGATCCGGTCGGGCGTGTTGTGCAAGATTGCCGGTAGGCACTTCAGCCGCACGTGGCCCCAGCCGTTGGCGCGGATCAGCCCGGTGATCTCCCGCGCCAACGCCCCGCAGGCGATGACGTGGATGGTCTCAGGCGAGGGTGACGGCAGTGCCATAGGCAATCACCTCGCTGGCGCCATCGCGGATCGTCGAGGTCTCCATCCGGACCGCGACCACCGCATCTGCACCAAGCGTTGTGGCTTCAGCCTTCATGCGGTCCAAGGCCTGTTCCCGCGCGGCCGCCAAGAGCTGGGCATATTCCTTGACCTCGCCACCCACGACACTGCGCAAGCCCGCCACGATGTCCGCGCCCACATGCTTGGCGCGCACGGTCGATCCGCGCACGATGCCGAGCGCGCCAGTGATCTGCCGCCCGGGCACGCCGTCGGTGGTCACCACCAGCATGTCAGCGCGGGGTTCGGTCGTAGTAGTCGTCTTCGGCGTTGCCGAGCCGGTCTGCGATCACGCGCCAGGCGACATAGGCCAGAAGAAGCCCAGGTGCGGCCGCCGCAAGCGCGACAGCCGGCAACTGGAACGCCGCCGCGGCCCAGACCGCGACGCCGACGGTCAGAGCGGCCGCGACGATGACGACAACGAGGATCAGAACGAAACGGTCGAGCGGCATTTGGAGTCCTCCGGGTTACGCCAAAGGTGGGGGCCGCGCTGGCAGGGCGCAAGACGTGTGTCGGCTCAGCCTACTGTGCGGCGAGGCTGTTATGACGCCGCGCGATCAGATCCTTTGCGGTCTCCACCGCGACGGCAGCGTCGCGGCAATAGGCGTCCGCCCCGATGGCTTTGCCGAATTCTTCGTTCAGAGGCGCACCGCCGACCATGATGATGTAATTCTCGCGCATCTGCTTTTCGATCAGCGTATCTATGACGACCTTCATGTAGGGCATGGTTGTCGTCAACAGTGCGGACATGCCGAGGATGTCGGCCTCTTCGCGCTCGATCGCCTCCAGATAGCTTTCCACCGCATTGTTGATGCCCAGATCGACCACCTCGAACCCTGCGCCTTCCATCATCATCGCCACGAGGTTCTTGCCGATGTCGTGGATGTCGCCTTTGACGGTGCCGATGACCATCTTGCCCATCCGCGGCGCGCCAGTTTCCACCAGCAGCGGTTTGAGAATGGCCATGCCGCCCTTCATCGCGTTGGCCGCCAGCAACACCTCGGGCACGAACAGGATCCCGTCGCGGAAATCGTTTCCGACGATGGTCATGCCCGCGACCAGTGCCTTGGTCAGGATGTCGTAGGGTGCCCAATCGCGCGCGAGCAGGATGTTCACGGCCTCTTCGATTTCGGGTTTCAGCCCGTCATAGAGGTCGTCCATCATCTGTTCGGTGAGCTCTTCGTCGCTCAGCTCAGCGAGGATGATTTCGTCGTCTTCATCAGCCATGGCGGGCAGTCTCCGGGAGCAGTCTTTCAACAGTGGTGCTTGGGCCGTTGCCTTCGCGCGCGTCCCGCGCCGACATTAAATCGCCAAATGGCGACAGACGGGGCCGCAGCTTGTGGATGTTCTCTTTATGTTCTAATTTTGACGCATGCAGTCCGGCGATTCGCCTCCCGGTCCGCGCCGGCCGGGCCGGGCGGCGGCCAGCAACGCCACCGGTCGGTTCGAACCGCTGGCCCGTGAAGCTGTTTTGGATGGCTGGGAGGTGCCCGAGGACCTGCCGCCCTTGCGTACGGAGGTCTCCGACGAACGGCCTCGCCGCGTGATCACGCGCAACAGGTCTCCGGACATCTCGTTTGATCGCTCGATCAACCCCTACCGGGGCTGCGAGCATGGCTGCATCTACTGTTTTGCACGCCCGACCCACGCGTTTCTGGGGCTGTCGCCGGGACTGGACTTCGAAACCAAGCTCATCGCCCGGCCCGACGCGCCGGAGGTCCTGACCCGCGAACTGGCGCGCCCGTCCTACCGGCCAGCCCCGATTGCCATCGGGACGAACACTGATCCCTACCAGCCGATCGAACGGGACCGGGGCATCATGCGCGCCATCCTCGAAGTGCTGCGCGACCATGCTCATCCGGTCACCATCGCGACGAAAGGCAGTCTGATCGAACGCGATATCGATATCCTCGCTCCGATGGCGGCGGATGGTCTGGCGCAGGTCGGCGTCAGCGTGACGACGCTGGACCGCAACCTTGCCCGCCGGATGGAACCGCGGGTGCCGGCACCGGTCCGCCGGATCGCGATGATCCGCAACCTGGCGGCTACGGGCATCCCCGTGCGTGTCATGGTTTCGCCGGTCATCCCCGGGCTTACCGATCACGAGATCGAACCGATCCTCACCGCGGCAGCCGAGGCCGGGGCGCGCGCCGCAACCATGATCCATCTGCGCCTGCCGCTCGAAGTGGCGGGGCTCTTTCGCGAATGGCTGGCCGAGCACGAGCCGGGGCGCGCGGCGAAGGTCATGGCGCGGGTACGCGAAGCCAATGGCGGGCGCGATTATGACCCGCGATGGGGCCACCGCATGCGCGGTCAGGGCGTGCACGCCGAACTGCTCGCCCGCCGGTTCGATCTCGCGCGACGCCGGCAGGGACTGTCGAGGGACCTGCCAGCACTGGACTGCGGCCGGTTTCGCGTTCCCGCCCGGCCCGGCGATCAGCTGAGCCTGTTCTGAGATCATGGCTCTAGCCGCGCGCCTTGCGGCGCGATTGCCGCGCCCGCGTTGGTCCGGTGTTTTCCCCGGTGCCGTCAACTGGCGACGAGAACCCGCCCAACGCGTCGGAAATGGTCTCCAGCGAGGGTCGCTCCGCCTTGGGCCGGGTTTCCAACGCCTCGCGCATGTGGCGGAGATGCTCGGGCGTCGTGCCGCAGCAGCCGCCGATGATCGTGGCGCCACAGGCACGTGCCAGCACCGCATAGTCGGCCATCAACTCCGGCGTGCCGTCATAGTGGATGTGCCCGTCGACGAATTTTGGAATGCCCGCATTGCCCTTGGCGATGATCGGACGCTCAGTGCCGGTGGCCGAAAAGCCCAGCACCGTGCGCAGAAGGTCCGATGCGCCGACGCCGCAATTGGCGCCGAACGCCAGGGGGGCGTAGTCCAGTCCATCGACCATGGTGACCATGTCGGTCGAGGTCAGGCCCATCATCGTACGCCCGGCGGTGTCGAAGCTCATCGTACCGCACCAGGGCATCCCCGCCAATCCGGCGGCTTCGGCGGCGGCGCGGTATTCCTCGGGCGCACTGATCGTCTCGGCCCAGAGCACGTCGGCGCCCCCTTCTTTCAGACCTTCGGCCTGCTCGTGAAACATCTCCACGGCCAGTTCGTGGGTCAGGGGGCCCATGGGCGCCATGATTTCGCCGGTCGGTCCAACGGAGCCCGCCACGATCACCGTGCGGCCCGCGGCATCGGCGATCTCTCGACCGAGCTCGGCTGACATGCGTGACAGCTCGCGCGCGCGGTGCCCCGCGTCATGCAGCTTCAGCCGCGCGGCGTTGCCGCCAAAGCTGTTTGTCAGAAACAGATCGCTGCCGGCGTCGACCGCGCCGCTATACAGCGCGCGGATCTTGTCGGGCTCCTGCTCGTTCCAGAGCTCCGGCGCATCGCCAGAAGACAGACCCATATTGAACAGGTTCGTACCCGTCGCGCCGTCGGCAAGCACCCATTCATGGGTGGCGAGGTGGGTCGTCAGGGCATCGGTCATGGAAGGGAGCTTTCGGCAGCGCGGGTCAAGCGTCCCTGCCATACTGCGCGCCATGAGACAAATTCATAATGCGCATAATAATCATGAGCCCCGTTGCGATCAGCAACCGGCCGGGGCCAGATGGCTCCGGCGCCGAACCTGTGCTCAGCTCTCGGCCATCAACTGCTTTTGGGCGACCGCGAGCATCTCGGCCATCTTGGCGCGGATCTCCGCGTCGGTTGCCTTGTCGCCGAGATCGCCCGAGACCTTGCGCACCACATCCTCGTGGCCGGCCTCTTCGAAGTCCGACTTTACCACTTCGACCGCGTAGGCTTCGGCATCGTCCCCGGTTTTGCCCAGCAGTTCCGCCGCCCAATAGCCCAGCAGCTTGTTACGACGCGCCACGGCCTTGAACATCATTTCGTTGTCGTGGGCGAACTTGCTTTCAAACGCGTTTTCGCGTTCGTCAAAGGTGGTCATCGGGCATCTCCGTGTCAAATCGGGGTTAAGCTATAACTGGGGTGTTCGACACAGCTACACAAGGTAAAATGCCGCGTTCTTGTGCCACTGCGGCCCTTCCCGTATATCCCGCTCACCGGGCGCGGGAGTCGGCGCCGGTTTCCCCACGGAGCATGCATGGCACGCCGCAAGAAACTCTATGAAGGCAAGGCGAAGATCCTCTATGAAGGACCGGAGCCGGGCACGCTCGTGCAGCATTTCAAGGACGACGCGACGGCGTTCAACGCCGAGAAGCGCGACGTCATCGAAGGCAAGGGTGTATTGAACAACCGCCTGTCGGAATTTTTCATGGATGGGCTCAACACGATCGGCGTGCCGACCCATTTCATTCGCCGCATCAACATGCGCGAGCAGCTCATCCGCTCCGTCGAGATCATCCCGCTGGAGGTGATCGTGCGGAACCGTGCCGCGGGGTCGATCTGCAAGCGGCTGGGCATCCCTGAAGGCGAGGCGCTGCCCCGTCCGATCGTGGAGTTCAGCTTCAAGAACGACGAACTCGGTGATCCGCTGGTCTCCGAAGAACATATCATCGCCTTCGGCTGGGCCTCGCAGCAGGATCTTGACGACATGGTCGCGCTGGCCCTGCGCGTGAACGATTTCCTGTCCGGGGTCATGCTTGCCGTCGGGATCCGCCTGATCGATTTCAAGATCGAGATCGGCCGCATCTGGGACGGCGATTTCCAGCGGCTCGTGGTCGCCGACGAAATCAGCCCCGACAGCTGCCGGCTGTGGGACATCAAGAGTGGCGACAAGCTCGACAAGGACGTTTTTAGGCAAGATATCGGCAATCTGGCCGAGGCCTATACCGAGGTTGCACGGCGGCTCGGCGTGCTGCCCGCCATGGCGACGCAAATGACCAAACCGCACCTGATCAACTGACCCCCGGGGGACCTGACCATGAAGGCTCGCGTGCAAGTCATGCTCAAGAACGGCGTGCTCGACCCGCAAGGCGAGGCTGTGCGCCATGCGCTCGGCGCGCTTGGTTTTGACGGTGTCGACGGGGTAAGGCAGGGCAAGGTGATTGAGCTCGATCTGGACGAGACCGACCCCGAACGCGCCCGCCACAGCGTTACGCAGATGTGCGAAAAGCTGCTCGCCAACACAGTCATTGAAAGCTACCGGATCGAGATCGCCTGATGCGCGCTGCCGTGATCGTCTTTCCCGGCTCCAACTGCGACCGCGACATGGCGGTCGCGTTCCAGCGCATCACCGGGCAGACGCCCGCGATGGTCTGGCACAAAGAGACGGTGCTGCCCGACGGGATCGACGTGGTCGGGCTGCCGGGCGGGTTTTCCTACGGCGACTATCTGCGTTGCGGTGCGATTGCGGCGCGCTCGCCGATTTGCCGCGCGGTGGCCGATTTCGCGGCGACCGGCGGAATTGTGCTGGGCGTGTGCAACGGCTTTCAGGTGCTGACCGAAATGGGGCTGTTACCCGGCGCGCTGATGCGCAATGCCGGCATCAAGTTTCTGTGCCGGACCGAAGCGCTGGAGGTTGTGACGACCGACAGCCCGTTCACCGTCGGCTATACCCTTGGCGATACCATCGCCATCCCGATCGCGCACCATGACGGCAATTACACCGTCGGGCCCGAGCAACTTGCACAGCTCTCCGACGAGGACAGGATCGCGTTTCGGTATCGTGACACGCCCAACGGATCGGCCGGGGATATTGCCGGCGTGCTGTCGCAGAACCGACGGGTGCTCGGCATGATGCCCCACCCCGAACGGGCATTGGAGGCGCGGCAAGGCAGTGCTGATGGTGCGGCACTGTTTGCCGGGCTCGCGGAAACGCTCGCGACAGCGTAACTGTCCGCCCCGTGACGCTTGCGACAGGGTTGCCCCGGCGGCAAACAAAAAAGCGGGATCACCTGACACAGACTCTGGGTTAAACTGCATCCATGACTGACGAGAGGCTCCCCCGGTTTCGCATCCTGCGAGAGGATGGTTGGCGTTTGCGCGTCGCTGCGCTGGCGCTGTTCCTGATCGCACTTGTCACGATTTGGACGACCAACCGCACCCTGACCGAACGGTTCGCTGCCATTGACCGGAGCGAGGCACAGGTGCAGCTCGCGCTCTATTCCGGCAATCTGATGAGCGAACTGCGCCGGAACTCGGTGGTCCCTCTGCTGTTGTCCCGTGACCCCGCGTTGATCGGCGCGTTGACGGCGGATGACTTTTCCCAAAGCACGCAGCGCCTGATTTCCTATCAGGACGAAATCGGCTCCGCCTCTATCTTTCTGCTCGACGAGACCGGGCGCGCAGTGGCGACAACCAATCGCGTCGAGCTCGGCTCTCAGCACCGGGGCGAGCCCTTTTATGTCAACGCGCTACGCTCCAACGATACGGTATTCACCGTTGTTCGCGAAGATACCGGTCTGGCGCGCTTCTTCTATTCGCGCGCGGTCAAACAAGGACCCACAACGCTCGGCGTAATCGTCGTAGAGGTCGACCTGCGGAAGTACGAAGAGTCCTGGTCGCAGTTCGCAACCGCGGTCATCGTCACTGATAGTTCCGGCGAGGTGCTGCTGACGACGACACCGGGCTGGCGGGGACTGACCGAAGCCGAGGCGCTCGCGGTGGAGCCGGCGAACAGTCCCATCGAGCGCGCCTTCCGTGCCACCACCGACTGGACCGCCTCCAGCCCGGATGCTTACCTCAAGGGTTCGGCGGTGATGCGCAACGAGGCGCGGATCCCATTCCAGGGGTGGCGGATCGGCTCTTTCATCAACTATGGCGAGGTGCGCGAGCGGGTAAATGCGGTGTTGGCGCTTGAGGTAATGGCCTTCGCGATCCTGCTGGCATTGCTGTTCTATTCCATGTCGGTGCGGGCGGAGCGGCGCTCCGATCAGCTGATGCGCGAATCCGAGCAGTTGCGCGCGCTCAACGACCTGTTGCAACACGAGATTTCCGAACGTCAGCGCGCCGAACGGAACCTGGAATTTGCCGAACAGTCGCTCGCGCAATCGTCCAAGCTGGCTGCCCTAGGCGAAATGTCGGCGGCGGTCAGCCACGAGCTCAACCAGCCGCTGGCCGCGATGAAGACCTACCTGGCCGGGGCCCGGCTGCTGATCGCACGCCAGCGGACGGATCAGGCCGTCGCCTCATTTCAGCGCATCGACCACATGATCAATCGCATGAGCGCGATCACGCGTCAGTTGAAATCCTATGCGCACCGCGGTGCCGAGACCGAAGAGAGCTTTGATCTGCGCGACGCTCTCAGCGCTGTCATGGCGATGATGGAACCGCAGGTGCACCGCCAGGGCGTGCGGTTGTCGATCAGCCAGCCCGAAGGTGCGGTGATGGTGGAGGGCGACCAATTGAGAGTCGAACAGGTGATCGTCAACCTGCTGCGCAACGCGCTCGACGCGGTGAGCGATGTGGAGACCCCACAGGTCGACGTCATCATGGCCGTTGGACGCAAGGCGAACCTGACTATCCGCGACAATGGCGGTGGTATCGTCGATCTCGATGCGCTGTTCGAGCCGTTCTACACAACCAAGGCCCCAGGCGACGGGCTTGGCCTTGGTCTGGCCATATCCAGTGGCATCGTAACCAACATGGGAGGGCGCCTGACAGGCAGAAATCGGCCAGATGGCGCCGGCGCGGTCTTTGAAATGGTGCTACCGCTTGCCTCTGATCGCTCTCTCGCAGCAGAGTAACTTCCGATGACACAGATTTCCCGCATCGCTGTCGTGGACGACGAACTCGACATGCGTCAGTCGATCAGCCAATGGCTTACATTGTCTGGTTTCGAAACCGAGGCGTTTTCCAGCGCCCGCGAGGCGCTTGCCGCTATCAAATCAGGCTATCCGGGCATCGTGATGACCGATCTGCGGATGCCCGAGATGGACGGTATGACGCTGCTGCGCCATTTGCTCGGCGTTGACAGCGCGCTGCCGGTCATTGTGATCACAGGTCATGGCGATGTGCCCATGGCGGTGGAAGCGATGCGGATCGGCGCCTATGATTTTCTCGAAAAGCCCTTCGATCCCGAGCGTCTGTCCGATCTGGCGCGCAAGGCCTGTCAGGCCCGCGGGCTTGCCCTGACCAATCGGTCACTGCGCGACGAGCTGGCCAGTGGCGAGGCGCTGTTGCGGCGATTGATCGGAACCAGTCCGGCAATGGTGCGTCTGCGCGAGGAGATCCTCGACACTGCGCAGTCCGAAGGCCACGTGCTGATCTACGGCGAAACCGGCACCGGAAAGACCCTGGTGGCGCAAGCATTGCACGCTGTCGGGCCGACGCCGTCGGGTCCGTTTGTGCGCCATGTTCTGGGCACTGACGGCGGACAGGTGCAGTGCGACCGGCTGTTTGGCGTGGCTGGTCCGGAAGGCGCGCTGCCCCCCGACAGCCCGTGGCATCAGGCCCGCGGCGGCACGCTCGTGCTGGAAGATATCGAGGCGGTGTCCGAGGAAACCCAAACCCGCCTGCTGGCGCTGCTCAAGAGCACACCGGCAGACAGCGTTCCGCGAATCGTGTCGGTCTGCAACCTCACCGAAGGCGACGGCAGCTGCGACGATCTTTTGCGGCCCGATCTTTTTCACCGTCTGTCGGCGATGCGCATCGATCTGCCGCCGCTGCGCAACCGCGGCGACGATGTGCTCAGCCTCTTCACCGCATTGATGGAGGATTTCGCCGAGGATTACGGCTGTCCAGCGCCCACCGTGACGGCGCGCGAGGCGGCCGAACTGCTCCAGGCGCCGTGGCCGGGCAATGTGCGTCAGATGATGAACGTGGCGGAACGGGCGGTCCTGCAGGCCCGACGGGGCGGGGGCACGATCACATCGCTGCTGATCTCCGACTCGGACACGACGACGCCCACGATCACGCCGGAAGGCAAACCGCTCAAGCATTATGTCGAAGCCTTCGAAAAAATGCTGATCGACACCACCATGCGGCGCCATCGGGGATCGATTGCCAAGGTGATGGAAGAGCTCAGTTTGCCGCGACGTACATTGAACGAAAAGATGGCAAAATACGGCTTGTCACGCAGCGATTATCTCTGAACTGGCGCGCGTCGGCGCAGTTTAGGATTGTATTTGTCCCGTCTGTGCGCTTTATGAGGGGAGTCGGAGTTGACCCGACGATAGAATTTCTCCCCTCCGATCCGCCGGTCGCTGCTATTGTGCCCTGCCGGAGGGGTCGAAACGCCCCCCAGGGCCTTCGGTTTGTCAGTGGAACCCTATACCGCGGCAACCGCGAAATGATGCCCCCGTGGCATCGGAGAAGAAACGCGATGAGACGCGACGCAGTGCCCAAATACAGTTCGCGCGGATCCCCCGCCACTTTCGAGCTGAGCAATGCCCGTCTCTCCGCTTTAACCAGACACCCAGCTCTGTGCGGGCCGCAATGCGTGCCCGGTCAGACCGGTGCGAAGAGACATAATGGCGAACAAAATGCTGATCGACGCCACACACGCGGAAGAAACCCGCGTGGTTGTGGTGGACGGAAGCAAGGTCGAGGAATTCGACTTTGAGTCCGAAAACAAGCGCCAGCTTGCTGGAAACATCTATCTAGCGAAGGTCACGAGGGTCGAACCCTCGCTTCAGGCGGCCTTTGTCGATTATGGCGGCAACAGGCACGGATTTCTCGCCTTTTCCGAGATCCACCCCGACTACTACCAGATTCCGGTCGCGGACCGCGAAGCGCTGATGGCCGAGGAACGCGCCTACGCCCAGTCGTTGCGCGACGAAGACGGCGACGAAGAGACGGTGAAGTCCAAGCCGCGCCGTTCGCGTTCGCGTCGCGGCAAGTCTGCCGAGACCAGCGACGACTCCAAGGCTGATCCGATCGACGCGGTTGATGCCGTGCTGGACACGGACAGGACAGCAAGCGCAGAGACCGCCGATGCGACGCCCCCTGCCGGGATTGCAGGTATGGATGTTGTGGAACTTGCCCCTGCAGCGAACCCGGAGCAAAGCTTGGCCGAAGACATCCTTGGTGCTGGGTTGCCGGTGACAGAGTCCGAGGTTGCAGCGGAGCAGGCCGAGGACGGTGCGGACACCGGTGAGGCGTCGCCCGATGAGGCCGCCACAGAAGTTGAGACCAGCCCCGACGTCGCAGTTGCAGAAGAGATTGCCGCGACCGAGGCCGCCGCGGACGCACCGGAGTCTGCTGATGGCGACGAAGAAGAAGACAAGGACCGTCCGTCGGGTGGCTCGATCGCGGCCAACGAACGGCTGGGCGACGACGATGCCGTGACGACCTCTGACGAGGACGCCAGCACAAAGGGTGCCGCCGCGGAGCCCGAAGCTGTGCCTGAGGCCGAAAGCGTCGAAACAGCAAACGCGCCCGCTGCCGAAGCAGCCCCATCGGAGCCTGCCCCAGAGGCTGCCGCTGGCAATGACGAAGCGGCGTCTGCTGACGCCAGGACCGAAAACGCTCACAGCCCGTCGCCGGACGAAGCGGAAGCGCCTGCGGAGGCCGAGAACGCCGACATGGCGGCGTCGGACGCAGACGAGGCCCCTGAGGCCGAAACGAGCAGCGCCGACGGCGATAGCGAGGCGGTCGATGAGCCTGCCGGCGAAGCGCCCCAGGACGTGCTGCAGGACGACAGCATCGAGGCCGTCGCCGACGATGACACACCCGATGAGATACGGCCGCCGCGCAAACCACGCCCGCGCCGGTACAAGATCCAGGAAGTCGTCAAGGTCCGGCAGATCATGCTGGTCCAGGTGGTCAAGGAAGAGCGCGGCAACAAGGGCGCGGCCCTGACGACCTATCTCAGCCTCGCCGGCCGCTACTGCGTTCTGATGCCCAACACCGCCCGTGGCGGCGGGATCAGCCGCAAGATCACCAACGCAGTCGACCGCAAGAAGCTCAAGCAGATCGCCGCCGAGATTGACGTGCCCGATGGCGCGGGCCTGATCATCCGAACCGCGGGTGCCAAGCGCACCAAGTCAGAGATCAAGCGCGACTACGAATATCTGCAACGGCTCTGGGAACAGATCCGCGAACTGACTCTGCAGTCCATCGCGCCGACCAAGATCTACGAGGAAGGCGACCTGATCAAACGCTCAATCCGCGACCTCTACACGCGCGAGATCGACGAGGTTCTGGTCGAAGGCGAGGCCGGGTACCGGACGGCCAAGGACTTCATGAAGATGATCATGCCGTCCCACGCCAAGAACGTGAAGCAGTACACCGATCCCCTGCCGCTCTTCGCGCGGTTTCAGGTGGAAAGCTATCTTGGCGCGATGTTCAATCCGACCGTGAAGCTCAAGTCGGGTGGTTACATCGTGATCGGCGTGACCGAGGCGCTGGTCGCCATCGACGTGAACTCCGGCAAGGCGACCAAGGAAGGCTCGATCGAGCAAACCGCGCTCAACACCAACCTGGAAGCCGCCGAAGAGATCGCGCGGCAGTTGCGTCTTCGCGACCTCGCCGGGCTCATCGTGATCGACTTCATCGACATGGAAGAGCGCAAGAACAACGCGGCTGTCGAGAAGAGGTTCAAGGACAAGCTCAAGAACGATCGCGCCCGTATCCAGGTCGGCCGCATCTCGGGCTTTGGCCTGTTGGAGATGTCCCGCCAGCGTCTGCGGCCGGGTATGATCGAGGCCACGACCAAACCGTGCAGCACCTGCCACGGCACCGGTTTGATTCGCTCCGACGACAATCTGGCGCTCAACATCCTGCGCGAGGTGGAAGAGGAAGGCGTGCGCCGCCGCTCCCGCGAGGTCCTGATCGCGGCCCCGATCGGGATTGCGAATTTCCTGATGAACAACAAGCGCGAGCATATCGCCCAGATCGAGACCCGCTACGGGCTGTCGATCCGGATCGAAGCGGATCCACATCTGATCAGCCCTGATTTCCGCATCGAGAAATTCAAGACCGCGACGCGCAAGGTCGAAGCGACCGCTCCGGTGGTGTCGGTGGATACAACCGCCTTTATGCCGGATCTTGAAGAGATCGAAGCCGAGGAAGTGGAAGCCCAAGACACAGCGGCGCCTCCAGAGGTCGAGGCTGACAGCGAAAGCGACGAAGGCCAGGGCGGCGGGCGCAAGCGGCGCCGTCGTCGTCGGCGGCGCAAGTCCGGTGGCAATGGCGGTGACGAGGCTACGGGTGTGTCGTCGGAGGCCGGCGATCCCCAGGAGGCCGACGCTGCAACAGGGGATAGCTCAGACAGCGTTGAAGCCAGCAACGAAGACGGCGCCGAAGGATCCGAGGCGCAACCCCGTCGCCGGCGCAGCCGCGGCGGTCGCGGCCGCAGGCGGAATGGCGACAACACCGGTGATACAGCAAAAGGCCGGGACGCCTCCGAAGAAGAGAGCGCCGGCACAGCCCAGAACGGAGCGGTGGTCGCCGCTGCCGAAGGGGTGGCGTTCTCCGAAGTCGGGGCAGAGCCGGCCGCCGAGGCCGACGAGACGCCAGGTCCGTTGGTAGCAGAAGCACCCGCCGAACAGGCGTCCGATGATGAACAGGGCGCTGCGGCCGAGATGCCGGAGCCATCGGCGGACGCTCCAGAGCCAGCGACGCAAGCCGAGGACATTCCTCACGCTGAGCCTGAGGCGACCGAAGCCGCGCTTGCCGACGAAGCGGCTGAAGCGATCGAGCCCGCTGCAGACGCCTTTGATGCGCCCGCAGCGCGAGAAGAGATCGCGCCAAAGGCCGCACCGGAAGAGGCGGCGAAACCCGCTGAGCCGCCCAAGCCCAAGCGCCGTGGCTGGTGGTCGATGGGCGCCTGAGTCGGACTGTCGCGCGATGGAGACCTCCGTCGCGCTACGATCGGAGCAGGTTTAGGTCCGGTTTTCCCGAGGCCTTTTCAGCCCTTGCGAATGAAATAGCGCTGACCGGCCGCGCTGTCGGTCTGCGCGACCAACTCATGCCCGGCCTCTGTACAGAAATGCGGCACATCCACGACCGCCGCAGGATCCGTTGCGAGCAGGGCCAGAACCTGACCCGAGGCCATGGACTGCAGGCGTTTTCGAGCCTTGAGCACCGGCAGAGGGCACAAAAGCCCCGTGGCGTCGAGTTCTTCATCAGCGGTCATGTGCGCACCATATCCCCCGGCTCGAGATTGAAAAGCCCGCCGCTTGGGTCAGGCGCGCTGTTTCAGCCAACCACGGCAATGTGACAGCATGCGCGCTGCGCATCGGCGCGGGATCGGATAGGTCACACCTATGTTCGGTATCGAAATCATCGACGCGGGCCTGTTGCCCGCGATGTTTGTCGCACTGCTGGCGGGGATGATATCGTTCCTATCGCCCTGCGTGCTGCCCATCGTGCCGCCCTACCTGGCCTACATGGGCGGGATTTCCCTCCACGACGTCACCGAGGACAAGCAGTCGGTGGCCGAAACACGGCGTAAGGCAATGCTGCCGGCCCTGTTTTTCGTGATGGGACTTTCAACGGTTTTTCTGTTTCTCGGATTTACCGCGTCCGCATTTGGGACGTTCTTCCTGCGCAATCAGGAGCTATTTGCCCAGATCGCAGGGTGCATCGTGATCGTGTTCGGTCTGCATTTCCTCGGCGTCTTCCGCATTCCGATCCTCGACCGCGAGGCCCGGGTGGATGTGGGCGATCAGGGCGGCTCCGCTTTTGGCGCCTACGTGCTCGGGCTGGCCTTTGCCTTTGGTTGGACGCCCTGCATTGGACCGCAACTGGGGGCGATCCTGTCGCTCGCAGCGTCGGAGGCGTCCATCACACGGGGCACAACACTGCTGGCAGTCTATGCCGCCGGGCTCGGCATCCCATTCTTGCTGGCCGCGTTTTACCTTCACCGGGCCGTCGGCTTGATGGGGCGGCTGAAGCGGCATATGGCGCTGATCGAAAAGGTCATGGGCGCGCTGCTGCTGCTTGTGGGCATTGCCATGCTCAGCGGCGCCTTTACGTGGTTCTCCTGGTGGCTGCTGGAGCAGTTTCCCGCCCTCGCCGTCCTGGGCTAAACTGCGTTCCCGAAAACGCTGTCGAACAACGCGGCGATCTCAGGGTCCTGGCTCACTGCCGCCGGCGGCGCGAAGCGGCCCGGTTTCCACCCGGTTGACGTGGCGCGGCAATGCAGCAGCTCGAAGTCTTTGCTGACGGTAAAAAGCGGCTGCAGCGGTCCGCCCAGACTGTGCACATGCCAGCCGACGCGTCCCATGGGCCCGCTCGGGGCGATGCACCATTTCTGGTGGCAAGGCTGGGTCGGGTCCGCCTGCCACAGATGCGCCCGTTGCGGCACCGGACCTTCAGTGCCCGGCGGCGGGAAGACCCAGATGCCGGGGATCGTGACCATCCCCAACGGGTGGCGTTCGGCGGCGGCAAAGATGCTCTCGCCCTGCGGCCCGGTCACCATTTCGTCGATGTCCACACTCAGCACAGCGCGCGCCTGAGCCACGAAATCCCGCCGTGCGAGGTTGAGCATCGCGGTCTGGAAAAAGCGCGGCGGCACGTCGAACCGCCCGCCCTTGTCCGCCGGTCCATAGGGGAACGGGGCGGAGACGACGACCGCGCGGGCCATGCCGGGAACCTCGCTGAGCCGCGCGGCGGCGTCCTCGGGCGAATAAGCCGTCGAGCCGTTGTCGAAGAGCAGCACGCCATCCGCCCCATGCCGCAGGGCGTGGAACCGGGCCCAGTCGGCGATCCAGTCCAGATCATTGTCCTTGTTGACTGCCATGAGCACCCGCATCCCGGCAAAGAGCGGCGCGCCACTGGCGCGCAGCGGCAGGGGGACGGGCGACCCACCGATCTCCGGCTCCAGCCCTGCGGTGAGACCGCGCAGCGTGATCTGCTCGCACCGCAGGTATTTTCGACGCCTTACCGCCACCCCGCTGCGCCGAAGTCCGTCGCGCAGGAGCGGCCAGAGGTTGAGCAGTCGCGGAGTGGTCAGACAGACGCCTCCTCCGGGCAGGCGAACAGCGTCGTAGATCAGCGTGCGCCGGTCATAGCGCTCCAGATAGAGTTCTGTTCGTCGCTCGGGCGGGCGCACATGGCGGCGCAAGGGACCGGTTTCCGGCAACACGATTCCGGGCAGCGCGATCACTATAGGGTGGGTCACGCCTGCCGCTCCGCCATCGCGCGGTAGTGGGCCAGGATATGGACCCGGATGGCAGAGGCCAGCCCGCAATCCAGCCCGCGCGCGGCGTCGATTTCGGAGGCCAGCGCACTGATTGACATGTTCCGTTCGCGGGCGATCTCCAGAAACGCGCGCCAGAACGGGTCCTCAAGCGACACGCTTGTGCGGTGTCCCTTGAGCGTCAGAGAGTGTTTGCGGGGGCGCAGGTCACCCTTCGGGGTCATGGTCGCGTCTATGTCCGTCGAGCTTCGTGGCGTCTCGGGTCTGTTGCTGACGCTCGGCCAGCTTTTCGGCCTTGCTGCGGCCGAATTTCGCGGCGTTCACCTCGGCGGTCGCACGTTTCTCCGCACGGGCGCGGGCCTTGCGATGCTTGGAGAGGCTGATGGGACGGTCGGCCATGGTCAGGACGCCCGTGTTGCGTCAGTGCCGGGCTGCGGGCGACCTCCGCGTGCGTCTCTGCACCGATTCTGTAGGCTCCGGCTTGTCCTGCGGCTCTGCCGACGCATGTCCCCTCCGCTCAAGATTGACCTCGACAGTGCGGTCGGGCCGCAATCACGGTCAAGGGCCCAGTCACTTTGCGTCCCGCGCCCAGGCCAGAGCCTCTTCAAGCCGATCGTCGCCCCAAAAAAGCTCGTCTCCAACGGTGAAGCTCGGGGCCCCGAACAGTCCCCGTGCCGCGGCCTCGTCGCCAATGGCGCGCAGTTCGGCCTTGCGCTCGGGATCGTCGGCGGCATCCAGCAGCGTTTTGGGCAGCTTGGCTTGCTCGAGCGCCCATTCCAGGGTCGCGGGCTCGGCGATATCGCGGGTTTCGGCAAAGCCTGCGCGAAACACGGCCCGGCAAAAGGCGGCTAATTGCGGCGTTTCGCTGGCGGCAAGGGCGATCCGCGCCGCGCGCAGCCCGTTCTGCGGAAAGCCCGGTGGGCGCTTTAGCGGCAGGCCACGCGCGCCGCAGCGCCGTTCCAGGTCGCGCCACATATACGCACCCTTCGCCGGATAGAGGTTGAAGGGTGACGTCGCCCAGCCCTGTGCGTTGAAAATGGGCCCGAGCAGGAACGGGCGCCACACAATCGCGACGTCCGCTTTCCGGGCCGCGGCCTCGATCCGCATCGCGCTGAGGTATGAGTAGCTCGACGCGAAATCGAACCAGAAGACCAGACCGGCGGCGTTCGGATCTGTCCCCGGTCCGGCCATGGGTCAGTCCCTGGGACCGATCATCTGCTCGGGCCGGACGACGGCGTCGAATGTCGCCTCGTCGACAAAGCCGAGGGCGATGGCCTCTTCCTTCAGCGTCGTGCCGTTCTTGTGAGCCGTTTTCGCGACGGTCGTGGCGTTGTCGTAGCCAATGGTCGGCGCGAGCGCGGTGACCAGCATCAGGCTCTCGTGCATCAGTTTGTCGATGCGATCGGTGTTGGCCCGAATGCCGCTGACGCAATTGTCGGTGAAAGCCACGCTGGCATCGCCCAGAAGCTGCATCGATTGCAGCACGTTATAGGCCATCATCGGCTTGTAGACATTGAGCTCGAAATGCCCCTGAGAACCGGCGAAGCCTACCGCTGCGTCATTGCCCATCACCTGGGCGCAGACCTGGGTCATCGCCTCGCACTGCGTCGGGTTGACCTTGCCCGGCATGATCGAACTGCCCGGCTCATTTTCCGGCAGCATCAGCTCGCCGAGCCCGCAGCGGGGGCCGGAGCCCAGCAACCGGATATCGTTGGCGATCTTGAACAATGACGCGGCCACCGTTTTGAGCGATCCCGACATTTCTACCATCGCGTCATGGGCGGCGAGTGCCTCGAATTTGTTCGGCGCCGTGACGAAGGGCAGGCCGGTGATGGCGGCAATATTCGCGGCGACGTTTTCGGACCAGCCGGGCTTGGTGTTGAGACCCGTGCCGACCGCCGTGCCGCCCTGGGCCAGCTCATAGATGTGGGTGAGTGCGGTTTTGACCCGAACGATGCCCATGGCGACCTGATGGGCGTAGCCTGAGAACTCCTGGCTCAGCGTCAGCGGAGTTGCGTCCTGGGTATGGGTGCGGCCGATCTTGATGATGCCGTCGAACTCCGCGACCTTTTCCTCCAGCGTCGCGTGAAGCTTCTCCAGCCCCGGGATCAGCACATTGTGGGCCATCATGGCCGTTGCGATATGCATGGCCGTCGGAAAGGTATCGTTCGAAGACTGACCCATGTTGCAATGGTCGTTGGGATGGACCGGGTCCTTCGAGCCGATTGTGCCGCCGAGGAGTTCGATCGCGCGGTTGGCGATCACCTCGTTGGCATTCATGTTCGACTGTGTGCCGGACCCGGTCTGCCAGACGACCAGAGGAAAGTTGTCGTCGAACTTGCCGTCATAGACTTCGCCCGCGGCCTCGATGATCGCCTCCCCGCGCTTGGGATCCAGCGATCCGTTGGCGATGTTGGCCTGCGCGCAGGCCTTCTTGATGCAGCCCAACGCCCGGACGATGGCCACCGGCTGCTTTTCCCAGCCGATGGGAAAGTTCATGATCGAGCGTTGCGTCTGCGCGCCCCAGTACTTGTCGGCGGGAACCTCGAGCGGTCCGAAGCTGTCGGTTTCGGTGCGGGTGGCTGTCATGGATCCTGGTCCTTCGCGGCAATGTTGCCCGCTTCTAGGACGCTGCGCCCGGCGGGGCAAACGCGCTGCCGCCGCACCCGAAAGCGCGTCGCGCCGTGCGGAGCTTACTTGCGGAAGCTGTCGAGGCTGACGATTTCGGCGTCGCCGTGGCGTTCGACCTCTTCGACTTCGACATCCTCGGCCATCTCGGCTTCGCCTTCGGTGTCTTCTTCATCCTCATCCACGTCTTCGTCGTCGGCGCTGTGGGTTTCGAACCGGAGGCCGAACTCGACGGAGGGATCAACGAAGGTGCGAATGGCGCTGTAGGGTACGAAGACGGTTTCGGGCTGGTCGCCGAAATTCAGCGTCACGGAAAAGCCGTCCGATCCCACGGTAAGGTTCTCGAACCAGTGCTGGATAACGATCGTCATCTCGTCCGGATAGCGTTCGGTCAGCCACTCGGCCAACTCCACATCGGGGTGCCGCGTGTCAAAGGTGATGAAGAAATGGTGCTCTCCGGGCAGCCCGTCTTCCGCGACATCCGCCAACACCTGCATGATCAGCGAGCGCATCGCCTTGTGCATGAGTTGACCATATTCAATGCCGCGCGTCATGGACCGTCCTTCCGCTTCTGTCCTGACCATCTGAACAGCGTAACGCACGGGAAGCCAAGACCCGGCGCGATTTCTCCCGGTATTTCCTAGAACATCGCAGTGGCGGCGCCAAGGGCTGCCATTACCGCGAGCGTACCGGGCAAAGGCCATCCGCGCCACAGCAGGAGCGTGGTGGCGATAGCGCAAAGCAGGGCTGCAACGGGTGTGAAGCTGGAAAAAATCGGCCAGGGCATGCCGATCGGTCCTGCCCGGAGAGTTCCCACCTCGGCAAAGAATACGTGCAGCGCGAACCAGACCGTGAGGTTCAGAATCACACCGACCACCGCGGCGGTGGTGGCTGACAGGGCCGCGGCCAGGCGCGGCCGCGAGGCGATCCATTCGATGAAGGGCGCGCCCACGAAGATAAAGAGAAAGCTCGGAACGAAGGTCATCCAGAGTGTGACGATACCGGCCAAAAGCGCCAGCCCCGCGCCATCGCTGCCGAACCCCGCCAGCATGCCGACGAACTGGGTCACGAGGATCAGCGGCCCCGGCGTGGTCTCTGCCAGTCCGAGCCCGTCCATCATCTGCGCAGTCGTGATCCAGCCATAGTCCTGCACCACCTGCTGGGTCATATAGGCCAGCACTGCATAGGCCCCGCCGAAAGTGACGACGGCCAACTGGGCAAAAAAGAGCGCGATCTCGGTCAGCAGATCTGCGCCACTGAGCGCGAGCAACGAAAGGGGCGCAAGCCAGATTGCGGTCCAGATCGCGGCAGTCCGCAGCGGGCGTGCACCTGCGACCTCGGGCGGCGGCTGGTCACCGGCCCGCGCCGTGGCAAAGCCATAGGCTGCCGCGCAGAGGATGATCAGGGGAAAGGGCAGGTTCAGCACGAAGATGCCGAGAAAGGACAGCCCCGCGATGATCCAACGGTCGGTGGACTTGAGCGCTCGGGTCGCGACTTTCTGCAGGGCCTGCAACACGATCACCACGACCGTCGCCTTGATGCCCAGAAACAGCGCCTCGACCAGCGGGACCTGTCCGAAATAGGCATAGGCCAGCGCGAGGCAGGCCATCACGGCGGCGCCCGGCAACACGAAAAGCAGCCCGCCTATCAGCCCGCCGACCACGCCATGAACCCGCCAGCCCGCGTAGGTTGCCAGTTGCATCGCCTCCGGTCCGGGCAGCAATGTGCAAAAACTCAGCGCGCCGAGAAACTGTTCTTCGCTCAGCCAGGGGCGCTCATCGACCAACTCGCGGTGCATCAAAGCAATCTGTGCCGCGGGACCACCGAAAGAAAGAATCCCGATCCTTGCAAAGACACGGGTCATCTCCGCCAGGGTCGGGGTGCCGTCCGGGGCGGGCTGGATGTCGGAGGCAGACATAGCCTGCTCAGACCACCGCATGCCGCACAGGGCAAGCGGGATAGGACGGCTGACACCGAAGTTTCACATGCGTACAAGCGCTATTAGGGGATTAGTGCAGGCTTCTGTTGCCAGGTGCCTGCGAACCCCGCCAAAAGCTGCTAGGCCCTTGGGCTTAAGATTTCGATGTTACGCACAGCTTACGCTGCGAGTGCCACCGGAGCTTTGTTGTCATTTGCAACTAGCTTGATCGGACCGATAACGGTGGTACCTCACCGAGCAAAAGCTAACCCCTTTAGACGTCCGTCGATCCTATTTCGGCCCCGCGATCCCCAAATGAAGGATAATGGTGGAGCCGCCGGGTACCGCCCCCGGGTCCGATCCGTTTATTACGAGCGCGTTTATCGCCATAGTTCCGAGGAACATCAAAAGAGTATGCGACCGGTCCACGAAATTCAAGGTGCCGACACTCGGATGGGGCGTGCGATTGCGACAGTTTGAGAAATCTCCAAGGCGTGCCACTCTATGGGTGCAACAGCCGGGATGACCCAATGAGTGTCCAGAACACCGATGATGATGCCAAGTCGAGCGCGTTTTCCCGGCAGTGGCACTATCGTCCTGAGGTACCCATCGCGGTATCGCCGCTCTTCTCATGGCCGCCTGCGCCTCGGCAGACGCTTCTGTGGTTTCGTGACCGGTGGTTCGCCATCGCCGAAAACTCTATCCTCGCCGTCATCGCCCTGGTCTGCTGGACGTGGTTTCAGCCGCCGCTAGCGGAGATGCAGACGCTCTCGCTGTCCTGGATCGGCCAGATCTGGCTACGCAACCTGATACTGATAGTTCTGGTTGCCGGAGGTCTGCACCTCTATTTCTATACGTGGCGGGGGCAGGGATGGCAGTTGAAATATGACCCGAGGGAGCTCAACGCGACCGGGCGGGCGTTCACGTTCAACAGTCAGCTTTTTGACAATGTCTTCTGGACGCTGGCGAGCGGCGTCACGTTCTGGACGGCCTACGAGGTCTTGATGTTCTGGGCCATGGCCAATGGCTATGCGCCGGTTCTGCTCTGGTCCGACAACCCGGTTTGGTTTTTGCTGCTCTTTCCGCTGACGCCGCTCTGGATTTCGTTCCACTTTTACTGGATCCACCGCGCGCTGCACTGGCCGCCGCTCTACCGTCTCGCCCACGCTCTGCATCACCGAAACACCAATGTCGGGCCCTGGTCGGGGCTCTCGATGCATCCTGTGGAGCACCTGCTGTTCTTCTCGTCCGTGCTGATCCACTGGATCGTACCCGCCCATCCGATCCATATCCTGTTTCACATGCAGCACCAGGCACTCACCGCAGCGACGTCGCATACAGGGTTCGAAGGAATGGTGGTGCGGGACAAAAGCCGGCTTGCGCTCGGAACCTTTCATCACCAGATGCACCACCGCTATTTCGAGTGTAATTACGGCAATCTCGAAGTGCCTTGGGACAGGTGGTTCGGATCGTTCCATGACGGCACGGAGGCGTCCCATGAGCGTATGAAGGCGCGCCGACGCGGCACCTAGCGGGCGTCGCTGTCTTCGATATGCCTCACTTTGCCTGCCAGTCGGGGGTCCAGTCGGACTTGCCTGCAGGCATGCGCGGTCCACCATCGCCGATCTTTGCGGCCTTGCCGATCTCTTTCAGGATCGGTGGCGCCACCCGCTTGGCGATCCCGCCGACGATATCCTTGGCGATTCCGTTGGTCAGCTTGCGCACCGCCCCGGGCAGCACATGATCGACCGGGTCGAGGAACGTGTCGACGAAACTACGTGTGAATTCGGCCACGAACTGCTTGGACGTGCTCTTCGGATTGGGTTCTGCGTCTCCGGCACGTCCCTGAAACGCGAGCCAAGCGGGCGCTGGCGGACCTTGGAAATTCTGTAGCGGGCCATCTTTGGTCGAAGTGGTCACGGCAACGACGCGGCCGGTCGTGGCGCAATCCACCGCCGGTCCGGCGCGGCACTCGTTGATCAGTCCGACCTTCACGTCCGCTTGGACCTTGGCGATCTCTGCGTTGAAGGACACGCGTTGCATTGTGCCGACTGGTTTGAGCTGTCCGCCGCTCCTTTTTTGCGTCGGATACTCCCCCGGCATCGCAAAGGTCGGATGCCCGTTGAGCGCCGAGTAGAGCACCGGGCGTCCGTTGCGCTCGGCCCATTCGCCAGGCTGATAATCGGTGTAGTAGTCGTGCTCGTGGCAGCGGATCATCTTGAGCGACTGCTCATGGTCGAAAAAGAGCGTCGCCTGCTCCCAATCGCCCTCGTGCTCACCGAACGGGTTCAGCCCGATCGTGCCGGAAAAGCTGTGATCGAGCACCGTCTTGTCCTCGACCCTGCTCTTCCAGGGCGGCCATTTGAGCTTGACCTTCACCGGCAGTTGTAGCTCCAGCCGCAGCGACACCCGCCCGGTGCCTGCGCCGTTGAACGGGTACCAGAACCAGAACTGCAGCGCGATGCCCGGGGGCTGGTCCGCGCCCCAGATCTGATGCTCCAGTGCGTGGATGTAGGTGCGGGTGCGATCCAGGTCGCCCTTACGGATCCGCGGGTTGTTCCAGTCGTAGTAGAGGTAGCCGCCTCGGGAGCTGGTGCCCGCAGGCAGCGGCTGGGGCACGGGATGTTTGTTGCGCGGCGGGCCGTAATGCATGCCCGGGTCGGCAAGGTAGTCCTCGAAGGCACCGGTCCTGTAGACTTCGGCCGGGTGCAGATGCAGGTAAGGTGCGTGCTTTTCGATCAATGGCGCAAGGTTTCCCAACCGCGCCAACGGGTCTTCCATCTTCATGGCGATATCCTTTTGGAGTCGCGGTCGCCAAAAAAGGCATTCGGAGAAAGAATGACAGGACGTCCGGCCCCAGTCGGTGTTCTTGCGCACAGTATCGCGCCAGAACCGCTGCCGGGGCCCGTGAATTACCTGTGGCGTAGCTTTGCCTTCGGGTGAAGATTTTCTGCCCGGTTTTCCGGCCCAAGCGCTGCGCTCAGCCCGCTGACGCTCCGGCACCGGATTTCTGGGCTTGCGCCGCGCGCGCGGCGTCGGTTGGGTGGTTTCATAACCTACAGGGAGAAAGCTGATGAAACTGGGATACACAATCGCCGTTTCGGCATTGCTGGCAAGCACGGCGCTCTGCGCCAGCGCCGACACGCTCCGCTGGGCGACGGCGGGCGACAGCCTGACGCTCGACCCGCAAGCCCAGAACGAAGGGCCGACCCACACATTGTCGCATCAGATCTACGAACCGCTGCTGTTGCGCGACGAGTCCGGCGCACTCGAGCCTGCGCTCGCGACCAGTTGGGCACCGTCCGACACCGATCCGAATGTCTGGGTGTTCAACCTGCGCGAAGGCGTGACGTTCCACAACGGTGAAACCTTCGACGCCGAGGACGTGATCTTCACCATCAATCGCGCGAAATCCGAAAACAGCCAGATGAAGGAGTTGCTGACCTCGGTCGTCGAGGTGCGCGCGACAGATAACAACACGGTCGAGTTCGTCACCGACGGCCCGAACCCGATCCTGCCATCGAACCTGACCAACATGTTCATCATGGACAAGTCTTGGGCCGAGGCCAACGGCGCGACCGAGGTTCAGAACTTCGACAGCGGCGAGACGACCTTTGCCTCGACCAATGCGAACGGCACCGGCGCCTACAAGCTGGTAAGCCGTCAGCCGGACACGAAGACGGTTCTTGCGATCAACGAAGACTACTGGGGCAAGGATCAGTTCCCACTCGACGTGACCGAGATCATCCATACGCCGATCCAGAATGCTGCGACCCGCGTCGCCGCCCTGCTGTCCGGGGACGTCGATTTCATCCAGGACGTGCCGGTGCAGGATCTCCAGCGCGTCTCCGACGAAGACGGCCTGGTCGTCCGTACTGCGCCGCAGAACCGTGTGATCTTCTTCGGAATGAACTCTGGCGATGACGATCTGGGCAGCGACAGCGTGGATGCCGCCAATCCCCTGGCCGATCTCCGGGTGCGCCAGGCCATGAATATGGCGATCAACCGTGACGCGATCAAACAGGTGGTGATGCGTGGCCAGTCCCAGCCCGCGGGCGTGATCATGCCGCCCTTCGTGAATGGCTGGACCGAAGCGCTTGATGCTGTGCCCGCGACCGATATCGGCAAGGCCAAGGAGCTTTTGGCTGAGGCAGGGTACGGCGACGGCTTCACCATCCAGCTCGACTGCCCCAACGACCGCTACATCAATGACGAGGCGATCTGTCAGGCCGTGGTCGGCATGCTGGGTCAGATCGGGATCACGGTAAATCTCAACGCCATGCCCAAGGCGCAGTTCTTCCCGCTCATCACGCAAGGCGAGACCGATTTCTACATGCTCGGCTGGGGCATCCCGCCGATGGACAGCGAATACATCTTCAACTTCCTCTACCACACCCGGGGTGACGATCGCGGCTCGTGGAACAACACGCGCTACAGCAACCCCGAGGTCGATGCGATGATCGTCAGCCTGGCCTCGGATATCGATCTCGAGAGCCGCAACGCCACGATCGCCAAGCTCTGGGACACCGTGCAGGCCGAAACACTGTATCTGCCGGTGCATCACCAGGTGCTGAACTGGGGGATGAAGGACGGCGTCGAAATCGATGTCGATCCCGAGGACCAGCCGAAGATCAAGTATATCTCTCTGAACTGAACCGTTTGACCGATGCGGGACGGCGCCGGGATGCGCCGTCCTGACCCTGGTAAGGAGACCGCGGTGGTACGACTCTCTCTTGTACTTGCCTCATGGTGCTTGCTCTTGCCCGTCCCGGCGGGAGCGCAATCTGCTGACGAGATCGCGCTGGCCAGGGAGATTTTTACTGAGATTCAGGTGCTGTCCGTCCAACGCAATCGCGAGTATTGCGGCCTGATTGGGCGCGACGAGGCCGGGCAGCTGATCGCCACGAAACCCCGGCGTGGACGGCGGACAAGCTGTCGCCCGCGCTACGATTTGCGCGACATGCGGATCACGGCCAGCTATCACACGCACGCCGCCCACCGAGAGGACTATGACAACGAAGTGCCATCGCTGGCGGATGTCGAGGGCGACATGGCCGACGGGATCAACGGTTATGTCGCGACCCCCGGCGGAAGGCTGTGGTTCGTGGATGGCATAACCGGGGAGAGCAGGCTGATCTGCGGGCCCCGCTGCCTCCCGAGCGACGCCGCCTATCGCCCCGATCCAAGAGATCCGATTGCCGATCGCTATACGCTCGAAGAAATCCGCCGCCGGACGGGATACTGATCCGCGCCGGCAGGTTACGTCTGCAATTGACGGTCTTCTGACGGAGTCCCCCTGTTTTCACGCCGTCCCGGAATTGACCGGATGGCAGGGTGGCCGGCATTCTCATTCCTGTTCCTGAGCGTAACGATTATCCACCGGAGGCGCATTCCTCCGGTGGTATATCTCCCGTTACTGCCTTTTGAGAGGAGAATTCACCATGACCGTTCAGTCCCCGATCCTGGCCAAGGATCTGCATGCCCGCGTCGGCCGAGCCGGACAGCTAGCCAATGTCCAGACCTTCCTGCCGATGGCGACCCTGACACTTGCCAAGGGCGAACGGCTCACGCTGGAGCGTGACCGCAGCGACGACAACTTGATGCGTGTCTGCTGCGAGGTCGGACCCAACGGCATGGAACAGCATAGCCGCAAGGACATCGAGGCGATCCGAGTCGACGAGGAGATGGCCAAACGCTTTGCCGATGTCCGCGAGATCAAGGGTTTCGTGCCCGACGATGTCGAGCGTCCTTCGGTGAACCCCAAAAAGGCTGAACGGACCCGCGCGCAAAAGTACCTCGATATCGACAAGGCGGAGGGCAAGGAAAAGCGCGACGACCGTGGCGCCACGATCTTTGGCACCGATGACCGCTATCTCTTCAACGACCGCTCCTTTCCCTGGCGCACGACGGGTGTGATCCGCACCGCCGGCGGGGCGTGCACGGGCACGATGATCGGACCGCGCCTGGTGCTGACCGCGAGCCACTGCATCAACTGGTCGTCCGATGGCAGCAGCGCGGGCTGGATCACCTTCACCCCCGGCTCTTTCGACGGCGACGCGCCCTGGGGCACCTATTCCGCCCAACGGATCATCTATTGGCAGCCCGCCATTGGCTTGCTGAGCGATCAGGAAACCGCCTTCGACTATGTGATCCTGGTGCTCGGAGAACCGCTCGGAAATACTATCGGTTATCCGGGATACCGCACCTATGACGACGACTGGAACGACGGACGGTTCTGGCAGATCATCGGGTATCCCGGTGAATTGGCCAGTGGCCAGCGGCCGGGCTTTCAGGGCGATGCCTCGATCACGTCGGTCCAGAACCACAATACCAGCGGGCAGACAGGTGCCGTGCTGGGTCATTTCAACGACATCACCCCCGGCCAGTCCGGCGGCCCCTGCTGGGGCTGGTGGGATGGTGAGCCCTGGCCGCGGGTCGTAGGCGTGGTTTCGACCATCGGCTCGACCGCGGTCCAGGCGCCCCATGGCAGCACCAACGGCGACAATGAGTTCGGCGGCGGCCCGGCGTTGAGCGCGCTGATTTCCTGGGCCCGCTCGACCTATCCCTGAGCCTTGCCGCGCGCCCCCGTGCGGGGCGCGCGCTTCTCACGCGCCTTTCAGCGCGGGCAGCTGCGCTTCGATCCGCTGGATGCGAGAGGCTGGCGCCGGATGGGTCGAAAGGAACTCGGGCGGATTGCCGCCGTTAGCCCTTGCCATATTCTGCCAGAGCGTCACGGCCTGCGCCGGGTCATATTGCGCACCGGCCATAAGGCGCAAACCGATGCTGTCGGCCTCCAGTTCCTGGCCGCGGGAATAGGGCAGGATCAGCCCGTACTGCGCGCCGGTTCCGAGCACCTGGGCGATATCGCCCGCGCCGGACACACCGCCAGCCCGCAGCGCCGCCTCCGCGATGGCCAGCCCGATCCCCGTCGTCATCTCCCGTTCGATCCGAGCCTCGCCATGGCGAGCCTGAACATGGCCGATCTCGTGCCCGATTACCGCGGCGAGCTGGTCCTGCGTCTCGGCCGCTTTGAACATGCCTTCATAGACGCCGATCTTCTTGCCGGGCAGGGCAAAGGCGTTGATCTGCGGCCGCGCGAACACCACGGCCTCCCACTCGTCGGGGTTTTCCCCCGCCGCACGCAGCAGCCGATTGGCCGAGGCGTTCACCTGACCTTGCATATTGCCGTTGCGGCTGCGCGGAACCTGCGACTTGATTTGCTCCCAGGTCTGCAACCCCATTTTGTCGACATCTGCCGAGGACACGAGATCCAACCCACCGGACGAGCTGTCGCACCCGGCCAGCAGCGCTGCGGCACCGCAACAGCCCAACATCCGACGCCGTGTGAATAGCCCGTTGCACATCCGTTCATCCCTCCGTCACGCAAAGCTCGGTTGCGGTGCCCGTACCGTGCGCTACCGTGACATTGACGCACAATCGCGCGCTTTCAACTGCGACCCGAGGTAACCCATGCCGAGACCAGCCCTCATAGCCACCCTGATCCTGGGCGTCGCCTGTCCTGCCCAGTCCGAGACCTTTCGCTGGGCCTCGACCACGGACCCGCAGACGATGGATCCTCACGCGGTGAACTCCGCCCCGGTTCTGAGCTTCGCCAACAATATCTACGAGGGTCTCGTGCGCCGTGGCAAGGACATGAGCCTCGAGCCCGCCCTAGCGATCTCCTGGGAGCCGATCGGCGATGGCGAGGGCTGGCGATTTTTCCTGCGTGAGGGCGTGACGTTTCACGACGGCAGTACTTTCACGGCTGAAGATGTGCTTTTCAGTTACGCCCGGGCAAGCTCCCAGGATGCCGACACGGCCAGCTGGTTCGCGCCTGTTTCAGATGTGCAGATGGTCGATGACTACACGGTGGACATTCTTACGACCGCGCCCAACCCGATCTTTCCCGATAGCATCGCCAACTGGATGATGATGGACAGCGGATGGGCCGAAGCGAACGGCGCGGTGAGTCCGGCGAAGGAAACCGAGAATTTCGCCACGCTGAACGCAAACGGGACCGGGGCCTATCGGCTGGTGGAGCGACAGCCCGGCCTCAAGACGGTGCTGGAACCCTTTGAGGGCTGGTGGGGCGAGAGGGAGGGCAACGTCACACGTGCCGAGTTCACGCCCATTCAGAACTCCGCGACGGCGGTCGCCGCGCTTTTGTCCGGCGATGTCGACATGATCGACCCCGTCCCGATCCAGGACGCTGACCGGCTGGATCAAGCCGACGACGTGCAGATGATTCGGGGGATCGAGGCCCGGGTCATGATGTTGGGCTTTGCCCATGACCACGAGGCATTGAAATACGGCGAGGATGCTGGCGATCCCAATCCATTTGCCGATGTCCGCGTGCGTCAGGCCGTTGCGCAGGCGATCAATGTGCCCGCCATCCTGCAGACGATCATGCGCGGCAATGCCGAACCGGCTGCGCAGCTCGTCTCATCAGCCATGCGCGGTTACGCCACCGGCCTTGGCGAGCGGCCCACCTTTGATCCGGAGGCTGCTAAAGCATTGTTGGCCGAGGCCGGTTATCCGGAGGGCTTTTCGTTCGGACTGAAATGCTCGAACGACCGTTACATCAATGATGAAAGCGTCTGTCAGGCCATCGTGGGGATGCTGGCTCAGGTCGGTCTGGATGCCGAACTCGACGCGATGCCGGTGCGCAACTACTGGCCCGAGCTGCGCGAGGACAATTTCGACATGTACCTGCTTGGCTGGTCGCCCGGCACATTCGATGCGGAACACCCGATCCGGTTCCTTGCCGCGACGCCCGATCCGGACAAGAAACTCGGCAGCTGGAACTATGGCGGCTTCTCCGATGCCCGCATCGACGAAATGCTCCCGGTCATTCAGTCCGAGATCGATGAAGAGAAACGGCAGGCGCTGCTGGACCAGTCCGCCGGCATTCTGCAGGAGGAGATGGCCTATGTGCCGCTCTACGTGCAGCCCTTGCTCTGGGGAACGGCCGACAATGTCGAGGTGACCCAGCGGCCAGACAATTTCTTCATCCTGCGTTGGGTTACGGTCGAGTAGTGCAGGGGCCGACCCGTCGCGAAAGGTTACTCGAAATTCACCGACACCGAGGCATCGTCCCCAAGCCCGACATAGGTCGCGGTCGCCTTGCCGCCGGCCTTGGCTGGCGGCATCAGCGGTCCGATCGAGCCCACTGACACCAGATCACCTGGCTGGAACTCGACACCCTTGGAGCGCAGCCAGAGCAGTGAGTTCACCGGGTGTCCGAGCACGACCGAGCCGGGCGCGGAGGCGATCTCCTCACCTGCCGCATTCTCCATCGTAACCACCATGGAACCGAGGGTTTCGAGCATAGCTGCAGGGTCCTCGACCGGTATCGCGGCGCCGAGCACCCCCATTCTCGCCCCGACCCCATTCGCGGCTATTGTCACGCCTGTCATTGGCTCGCCTTCAGCGTACATCCCGTCCGGCAGTTCGATGAAGGGGTGGACCGCCGAGATATGAGCCATCGCTTCTGCAGCCGTCTCGGCATCGTTTATCGCCGCATCCCCAACGACAAGAATAAGATCAGCCTCAAACAGGGGGCGGACGCCGAAACTCTCGGGCAAGGTCGCGCCGTCTTCCAGCATCATGTCGCGATAGAGCACACCCATCACCGGTTCGGAAACGCCAAAGGCCTCCATCGCCGGTTTGCTGGTGAACCCCGCTTTGTAGCCGATCACGGGTCCGAGCTTTTCTTCCATCGCAGCGCGGACCTTGGCGGCGGTGCAGGCCGCATCCTCCATCGTGCCGCCGGCTGAGAGCGCGGGCGTCGGCTGGACGGATTGGTGCGCCTCGACGAAGGCCGCGACCTCTTCGTCGGTGGCGCACGCGGCAAAGAGCGAAGACGGCAGTGAAAATCCGATCGCCAAGGGCGCTGCAAGAAAGATCTTTTTCATCTGAGTTGCTTTCCAAGAGATTCCATTTCGACGACAAGACGCTAACACATGTAGTTCACATGGCAAAACTACCTTGGGTACTCTCAAATGCTGACAAACGCTGGGCCGCAAGCGTGCCGCAGCTAAACTGCGTCATGTGGTGTTCCAGAAGACCGGAGCTGAAATGGCGCGTGTTACATCCGCCGGAGGACATCCTTAGTCGCGCGATGTGACGCGGCGGAATCCCTTCGAGACACCCCATTCGCAGTTTAAACTGACATCGCCCCGCAGGCTTTCACGCGCGTTTGGGGCGGCCCAGAACCAGATCACGGCACAAACCAGGCGACAGGACTATGACGCCCCACGAAACTGCCCTCGCCCGGCTAAGGGCACCGCTGCCAGACGATCCCGGCATCGAGGATCTGCTGCGCTATGCAACTCTGGCCGCCAACGCCCACAATACACAACCCTGGCGCTTTGCCCCGAACGGGCAGGGGGTTGAGATCCGTCCGGATACAACGCGCAAAACCCCGGTCGTGGATCCGGACGATCACCATTTCTACGCCTCGCTGGGTTGCATTGCCGAGACGCTGTCGATTGCGGCTCGTGCGCGGGGGCAGGGTGGCGAGGTCACACTGGGTGCCAGCCCGGGCAACCCTATCGAGGTCGCGCTTGATCCGGGTCCGCGTGAACCCGGCGCGCTCTTTGATGCGATCCCTCAGCGGCAATGCACCCGGTCGGACTATGACGGCACCGGACTTGCGCCAGACCTGATCGATCAGTTGATTGCAGAAGCGGCCATGTTCGATGTCGCCGCGGTCTGGGTCCCGGCCGACGAGCAGGCCGACCTGACGGAGCTCGTGATCAGCGGCAACACTGCACAGATGCGCGACCTGGCATTCGTGGCAGAACTGAAGGACTGGATCCGCTTCAACCCGCAGCAGGCAGTAGCGACCGGTGACGGTCTCTTTGGGGGCTGTGCCGGAAACCCCGCGGCCCCGACATGGCTCGGTAAGCTGCTGTTCGGGTACCTTTTTTCCGTGGAGGCCGAGACCAGGAAATACCGCCGCCAGATGGCCAGTTCCGCGGGATGTTTCGTCCTGGTGGCCGAGCGCAACGATCCGACCGGATGGATCGCTGCGGGGCGCGCCTATCAGCGGCTGGCCCTGCGGGCGACCGCGCTCGGCCTCAAGAACGCCTTCGTCAATCAGGCCGTGGAGCATCCCGAGAGCCGTGCCGAGCTGGCCAACCTGATCGGTCTGCCGGACAAACGCCCAAATTTTGTGCTCCGGGTCGGACGCGCGCGTGCCATGCCCTATTCCCTGCGCCGTCCGGTCCCACTGCTGGTCGACTGATTGGCCATTCACGCGGCGTTTTTTCTCGACAAAGCCCGCCGCGCGCGACCAACTGTATGGGATCCGGAAGAAAGACCGCATGCTCGCTTACATCATCCGCCGCGTCTTCCAGTCCTTGCTCGTTCTGCTGATCGTGGGCCTGATCGCCTTTTCGATGTTTCGCTTTGTCGGCGACCCGATCGACAACATGCTGGGCCAGGAGCGGACGATGGAGGATATCGACCGTCTCCGGGACCAGCTTGGCCTGAACGATCCGTTCGTGGTGCAGTACTGGAACTTCCTGACCGGCGCGATGCAGGGCGACTTCGGGATGAGCTATCGCCAGGGCCGTCCAGTCGCGGAAATCCTGCTCGAACGCGCGCCGGCGACGCTGGAACTCGCCGGGGTGTCTGCGCTCTTCGCCATCGTCTTCGGGATCGGCTTTGGCGTCTTGACCGCGATCCGTCGCGACGGTGTTCTGGCCAACGTCGTCATGACCGTATCGCTCATCGGTGTGTCGCTGCCGACCTTCCTGATCGGTATCCTGTTGATTTACATCTTTTCGGTGGAGCTTGGCTGGCTGCCGAGCTTCGGGCGCGGGGAGGTCGTCCGCGTCGGCAGCTGGTGGACCACAGGGTTCCTGACGGAAAGCGGGCTGAAGGCGCTGATCTTGCCGTCGATCACACTGGGGCTCTATCAGATGACACTCATTATGCGGCTGGTGCGCTCCGAGATGCTCGAAGTGCTGCGCCAGGACTATATCCGCTTTGCCCGCGCCCGGGGACTGCGCGAACGCTCGGTCAATTTTCGGCACGCGTTGAAGAACACGATGGTTCCAGTGATCACAGTAACCGGTTTGCAGCTCGGCTCGATCATCGCTTTCGCGATCATCACGGAGACGGTGTTCCAATGGCCCGGTGTGGGGTTGCTGTTCATAAACGCGATCCAGTTCGTCGATATCCCGGTGATGGCCGCCTATCTGATGCTGATTTCCGTAATGTTCGTGGGAATCAATCTGATCGTCGATCTGCTCTATGTCGCGATCGACCCGCGGCTGCGCGCCGACACGACGGCGCGCGCGAAGTGATGGGCGCGGTTATTGCCCAGCCGGCGGGCCCAACCCCGAGCGGAGAGGTGTGAGATGGCCGACCTGACCCCAGACACGCAGGTGCCGAAGGCGCCGGCGCCGCGGCCCGGAGCGCTGCGAGGCTTCTTGGAGAGCGATGTCGGATGGTCCTTTCGCCATTCTCCGGTGGCGATTGTCTCGCTGATAGTTGTTGTGATCCTCGTCTGCGGCGCGGTGTTCGCGCCCTGGATCGCGCCCCACAATCCGTTCGATCCGTCCACGCTGAACCTGATGAACGGCTTCAGCGCGCCGATGCAGCCCAACGCCTTTACGGGCGAGGTATTCTGGCTCGGCACCGACGACCAAGGCCGCGATGTCTTTTCCACGATCCTCTACGGCTTGCGCATCTCCCTCTTCGTCGGCTTTGCGGCGGTGATGCTGGCCCTGGTGCTGGGCATCACGCTGGGGCTGTTGGCCGGGTATCTCGGCGGCTGGACGGAAACGATGATCATGCGGCTCGCGGATGTGCAGCTGACATTCCCCGCGATCCTCGTGGCCATGCTGATCTTCGGCATCGCCAAGGGCGTGATCCCGATCGAGTATCGCGACCAGATGGCCATCTGGGTGTTGATCCTAGCGATCGGGCTCAGCGACTGGGTGCAGTTCGCGCGCGTCGTCCGCGGCGCGACGCTGGTGGAAAAGAACCGCGAATATGTGGCTGCCGCCCGGCTCATTGGGCGGACAGGTCCGGCGATCATGGTCCGACATATCCTGCCCAATGTCCTCTCGCCGGTGCTGGTCATAGCCACGATCAGCCTCGCACTCGCGATCATAGCGGAAGCGACGCTGAGTTTTCTGGGGATCGGAGCGCCGCCGACCCAGCCCAGCCTCGGCACGCTGATCCGGATCGGGCAGGGGTTCCTCTTCTCGGGCGAGTGGTGGATCCTGTTTTTCCCGGCAGCCACGTTGCTCGCGCTCGCCCTGTCGGTGAACCTGCTCGGCGACTGGTTGCGCGATGCGCTGAATCCGAAGCTGCGATGAGAGCGGAGGCGCGCAATGGCTGACAGAGTTCAAGGCATCTCCAGCAGGCTGCGCGAGGGGACTGCGCACAAGCCCGCCGCGCCCGATGGCGGGACCGACAAGCCGGTCCTTTCCCTGCGCGATCTGGTCGTGGAGATTCCGACCCGTTACGGCGTCCTGCGGCCCGTAGACGGTGTCAGCTACGATATTTCTGCCGGGGAGATCCTTGGCGTCGTGGGCGAAAGCGGGGCGGGAAAATCCATGGCCGGCAATGCGGTGATCGGCCTGCTGGATCCGCCGGCACGCATCGCCTCGGGGCAGGTCCGCCTGAACGGCGAGAGCATCGAAAGCCTGCCGCGGTCCGAGATGCGGCGCTTGCGCGGCAAGCAGATCGGCATGGTGTTTCAGGATCCGCTGACGTCGCTCAACCCGCTGCTGCCCATTGGCGAACAGCTTGCCGAAACCATTCAGGAGCATCTGCCCGTCACCCGGCGCGAGGCCCGCGCGCGTGCCCTCGCCGGTCTGGAAGAGGTCGGCATCCCGGGCGCAGCGGATCGTCTGGACAGCTATCCGCATGAGTTTTCCGGGGGCATGCGTCAGCGGGTCGTGATCGCATTGGCGCTCTGCGCAGAGCCTTGCATGCTGATCGCGGACGAGCCGACCACCGCGCTCGATGTGTCGGTGCAGGCTCAGATCATCGCGCTCCTCAAACGGCTCTGCCGCGAGCGGGGGATGGCTGTGATGCTGGTGACCCACGACATGGGGGTGATCGCCGAAGCCGCCGACCGCGTGGCGGTCATGTATGCCGGGCGCCTGGCCGAAATCGGGCCGGTGGCGGACGTTCTGACGGCGCCGCGTCATCCCTACACCTACGGGCTGATGGGCTCGACGCCGCTTGCGGCGCGCGGTCAAAGGCGGCTCAACCAGATCCCCGGCGCGATGCCGCGGCTCGGGCATATGCCCGAGGGCTGTGCCTTTCACCCCCGTTGCCCAAAGGCGGCACCGGCCTGCAGTCAATCCGTTCCGCAGCCTGTGGTGATGGGCGACGGGCATCTGGCGGCCTGCCACTTTCCGATGACGGTGGAACCGCAGGAGGCCGCGCAATGACAGCCCTGGTCCGTATCCGCCATCTGACCCGCGTCTTCGATGTCTCCAAACCCTGGCTGAACCGGGTGATCGAACGTTTGCCCAAGGCCTTGCTGACGGCCGTGTCCGATGTGACGTTCGACATTCCCGAACGGCAGGTCTACGCGCTGGTCGGCGAGAGCGGTTCGGGCAAGTCCACCATCGGCAAGATGGTCGTGGGGCTGCTGCCGCCCTCGGACGGCGATGTCGAGATTGAGGGTGTCAATCTGGCGAGCGAGGCCGACAAGGCCCGCGTGGCCGAGACGCGCAGCCACATCCAGATGATCTTTCAGGATCCCTACGCGTCGCTCAACCCGCGCTGGCGCGTGCGCGATATCGTGGCCGAGCCAGTCGCGGCGCAAGGCGGCGAAACGAATGGCCTTGCCGAGCGGCTGCTGGAACAGGTGGGCTTGTCGGCGGCGGATGCTGGCAAGTATCCGCACGAGTTTTCGGGCGGGCAGCGCCAGCGGATCTGCATCGCCCGGGCGTTGGCCTCAGAGCCGCGGCTGATCGTCTGCGACGAGCCGACCTCGGCGCTCGACGTCTCGGTACAGGCGCAGGTGCTGAACCTGATGAGCGATCTGCAGGAGAAGCTCGGCCTGACCTATCTCTTCATCACCCACGATCTGGCGGTCGTGCAGCATATGGCCGACCGGATCGGCGTGCTTTATCTCGGCCGTCTGGTCGAGGAGGCCGCGGCGGAGGAGCTCTTTGCCAGGCCACGCCACCCCTACACGCAGATGTTGTTCGATGCGGCGCCGCGCATGGATGCGTTCGGGCGCGAGGTCGATCCGCCCAAGGGCGAGATCCCGGATCCGATCAATCCGCCCACCGGGTGCGCCTTTCATCCGCGCTGCCCGATCGCGGTTGACCGCTGTTTGGAGGAGCGTCCCGAACTGCGCGCTGTGGGGCCGGCGCGGGTCGCGTGCCATTTGGCCGACGCCTGAGGTCTTCCGGTCCGACTACCGCTTCAAGCGGGAACGTCGGGACGCTTCTTGATCCGCCCGGCGACCTCGGCGACGCGGGCCGCGTTGTCGGGCGCGACGTTGCCATCGTCGGCGAGCCAGTTATTCTCGAACCCCACGCGCAGCTTACCGCCCGCCTGATGCGCGAGCCGCAGGCACCGCGTCTCGTCCGCGCCGAAGCAACAGACGCCCCAATCCGGCTGCAGCCCCAGCCTGGCCATCGTGATCAGAAAGCCATTGAGATCGGCCGGCGTGCCATTGCGGCCGCCATGGCTGCCCAGCACGAACAGCAGTTGCAGGGCGGGGCTCTGCAACAAGTCGCTCGGAAGCAGATCGGACAGCCGACGCAGGTCCTCGGGCGCGTGGAGGATGTGTTGCACGCCGGTGCCGGCCTGGGCGCAATCGATATAGAGCCGCAGCGCTTCGCCGATGTCGCCGCCATCTATCATTTCACGCAGCGCGATTGAGACCAGCGGCGGAGCCAGGTCGCGGACCAGTGCGCGTTGGTCGGCGGGGCTGTAGAGGCCGACGGCCTCGGTAGTGATCTGGACCGCCATGTCCGGGACGGTTTCCGAAAGGGCCGCGAGGGCGTCGCGATAGGCGCGGGCATCGAGCAGATGCCCACCCGTTTCGTCGCGCAGATGCAGGTGCAGCCCGTCAGCCCCGGCCGCGTGGCAGGCTTTCGCCGTGTCGAGGATCTGGGGCAGGGTGACGGGCAGGGCCGGATGATCCCGTCTGCCCATGCGCGCCCCGTTGGGCGCCACCATGAGGCGCGGCAACGGTCGGGTCATGTGACCGCCTCGACCGCCAGGCTGAGCTTGTCCACAAGCTCGCCGACCTGGTCTTCGGTCAGGATGAAAGGCGGGGCGAGCAGCACATGGGCGCCCTGTTTCCCGTCGATTGTGCCTCCCATCGGGTAGCAGATCAGACCGGCCTCGAACGCGGCGGCCTTCAGGCGCGGAGCGATCCTGTTTTCGGGCGGAAAGGGGGTCTTGGTATCCCGGTCGGCAACGATCTCCAGCCCCTGAAACATCCCCCGCCCCCGGATATCGCCGATATGGGGGTGCTGACCGAACCGGGCCTCCAGGGCCTCGCGCAACACGGTGCCCATGGCGGCTGCGCGGTCCACGAGCCCGTCCTCGGTAAGCCGGCTCAGAACGGCGCCCGCTGCAGCCGCGGCAACCGGATGGCCGAGATAGGTGTGACCGTGCTGGAAAAAGCCCGAACCGTTCGCAATCGCGTCGTGGACTGTTGCGGTGCAGAGCATCGCGCCCACCGGCTGGTAACCGGCGCCCAGACCCTTGGCGACGGCGAGGATGTCGGGGCGCACGTCCTCTTGTTCGCAGGCAAAGAGCGTACCGGTGCGCCCCATGCCACACATCACTTCATCGAGCACCAGCAAGATCCCATAGCGATCGCAGAGTTCGCGCACGCCCTTGAAGTAGCCCGGAACCGGTGGCACCGCGCCGGCCGTCGCGCCGACGACAGGTTCGGCCAAGAAGGCGATCACGGTGTCGGGGCCGAGCCTCTGGATGGTGTCTTCCAGCTCTCTCACCAGTCGCGCGCCGTAGGCTTCCGGGCTCTCGCCGACGCGCTGGTCACGGTAAGCGTAGCAGGGTGCGACGTGATGCGCCTCGATCAGCAGCGGGTCGAACTGTTCGCGCCGCCAGGCATTGCCGCCCACGGCGAGCGCACCCAACGTGTTGCCATGGTAGCTCTGGCGGCGTGCGATGATCCGGCGCCGCTGCGGCTGCCCGAGTTCGACAAAATACTGTCGTGCCAGTTTGAGCGCGGATTCCATCGCTTCGGATCCACCAGAGACCAGATAGACCCGGTCCATGCCCTCCGGCGCCAGCGCTACAAGCCGGTCGGCCAACATCTCGGCGGGCTCGGAGGTGAAAAAGCCGGTATGGGCGAAGGCAACCTTGTCGAGCTGGTCGCGGATCGCCCGTGTCACCGCCGGATCGCCATGGCCGAGACAAGAGACCGCCGCGCCGCCGGAGCCGTCGAGATAAGCCTTACCATCGGTGTCAAAGAGGTACGCGCCCTCACCGCGAGCGACGCGCGGTGGTGTGCTGCGGGAGTTGCGGGCAAAGACATGGGACATCGGGCCAGCCCTTTCGTGTGGGCTTCTGGGTGGATTTACATTGAAACATATGTTTCACGTGCCTACAATGGCCCTCCGTAGGTTCGAGCCACAAAAATCGCGCACATAGGTCAGAGCTATGCCGGACATCGAAGACAGGATCGCGGCGCATTACAGCCGGTTGAGCGGTCGACTGCGCAATGCGGCCGACTACGTTCTTGCCAATCCGGTCGATGTGGCCACCCGCAGCCTGCGCAGCGTGGCCGAAGAGAGCAAGCTGGCACCGGCGACCTTCACGCGGCTGGCCCAGGCGCTTGGTTTCCCCGGATATGAGGATCTGCGCGAAATGGCGCGCCGCGCCGTCGGCGAACGTTACTCCGGTTTTTCGGAGAGGGCGCAGGCGTTGCAAGAAGGTCTGGCCTCTGGGTCGGAGCCACCATTCCTCAACCAGCAATGCAGCGCGGTGATCGAAAACCTTTCCTCGACGGCGCGCGATCTCGACCCGGAGCGTATCGACAGGCTGGTGGATGCGCTCGGGGATGCCCGCACCGTCTATGCTGCGGGCGGGCTCAGTTCCCGGGGGTTGATCCATCACATGGTCTATCTGGCGGGTTTTTTCAGCGACCGGTGGCGGATGATCGGTCAGTACGGCCAATCCGGCGCGGCGGCGCTGGCCGGGGCGGGGCCGGGCGACGTCCTGATCATCCTTACACTGCGGCCTTTCGCCAGCGGATCGATCCGGCTCGCCCGCACGGCGCAGGCCCTGGGGATCGAAGTCGCCGTCATCACGGATACTCACGCCTGTCCCGCGCTTCCCCATGCCAGCCACCATTTCGTCGTGCCGACCGAAAGCCCGCAGTTTTTTTCATCAAACGCTGCGATTGTCGTGCTTTTCGAGACGATCATGGGAATGCTTGTGGCGCGGATGGGAACATCGGCGCAGGAAAGGATTGCTGCCGTCACTAATTTAAACCACGATCTGGAAGAGTACTGGCCGGGCACCTGAGCCGTTAGATGCACAGGGCCGGGCCTGGGGACGACCTGGAAAAGACGCATTCATAACAGGGAGCGTTAAATGCTTGCGAAACTGAAACTAACGGCCGCAATGTTGGCCGCGAGCGCAATGATGGCACCAATGGCCAGTGCGCAGGACTTCTTTACCATCGGGACGGGCGGCGTGACCGGCGTCTACTATCCGACCGGCGGCGCGATCTGCCGCCTGGTGAACCAGGGCCGAAAAGAGCACGGGCTGCGCTGCTCGGTCGAGAGCACCGGCGGATCGGTCTACAACATCAACACCATCCGCGCGGGCGAGCTGGAGTTCGGCGTCGCGCAGTCCGACTGGCAGTACCACGCCTTCAACGGTTCGTCGCGGTTCGAAGAAGATGGGCCGTTTGAGGAACTGCGCGCGGTATTCTCGGTCCATCCCGAACCCTTCACCGTCGTCGCACGTGCCGATGCCGGAATCGCCACGGTCGACGATCTCAAGGGCAAGCGGGTGAATATCGGCAACCCAGGCTCGGGTCAGCGCGGCACGATGGAAGTGCTGATGGAGGCCAAGGGCTGGACCGTCGATGACCTCGCGCTGGCGACCGAGCTGAAGGCCGCCGAGCAGTCTGCCGCGCTCTGCGACAATCAGATCGATGCGATGGTCTACACTGTGGGTCACCCGTCCGGGTCGATCCAGGAAGCGACGACCGCCTGCGACAGTGTCCTGGTCGAAGTGTCGGGCGAAGCCGTCGAGGGGCTGGTCAACGACAATTCGTTCTACCGGGTCGCCACCATCCCCGGCGGCATGTACCGGGGGACCGATGAGGATGTTCAGACCTTTGGCGTCGGCGCGACTTTCGTGACCTCTGCCAACGTCGATGACGAGGTCGTCTATACGCTGGTCAAATCCGTCTTCGAAAACTTCGACGATTTCACCAACCTGCACCCCGCCTTTGCCAATCTCACCAAGGAAGAGATGGTCGCCGACGGGCTGTCCGCCCCGCTGCATCCGGGCGCAGAAAAGTACTACAAAGAGGCTGGATTGATCGAATGATCCGATAACCAGGAAGGGCCGGGGGAAACCTCCGGCCCTTTTCAGTACGACCCTCGCTTAGGATCCGCGCGATGACCGATAGCCAGAACCGACCGCTTTCCGAAGAAGAGCTTCAGGAGCTCGTTGCCTCCACAGATGCCGGGGCGCGGAGTCCCGCCGGGGCGGTGGGCACCCTGATGGCGGTGGTCGCGCTCGTCTGGTCGGTGTTTCAGGTGATCCTGGCCTCGCCGCTGGCCAACTACATCCTGCCGGGCGACCTCATCAACAACTCCCGCCAGTTCCATCTGGCCTTTGCGATGTTCCTGGCCTTCCTGGCCTATCCGGCGCTGAAGACCTCGCCCCGCCACCGCATTCCGGCCCAGGATTGGGTATTTGCCGTCGCCGGCTCGTTCCTCGCGCTCTACGGGTTCTTCTTTTACGAAAAGATCGTGCAGTCGGGCGGTCTTGCCGACGATGTGGACAAATGGTTCGCCCTTGCTGGTCTTCTGTTGCTGTTCGAGGCCTCGCGCCGCGCGCTGGGCCCCGCCATGGCGGTGATCGCGACGATTTTCCTGGCCTATGTGTTTTTTGGATCGGCGGCCTGGGTTCCCGATGTCATCCGTTGGAATGGCGCGTCGCTGCAGAAGGCGATGAGCCATATGTGGATCACCTCGGAAGGCGTGTTCGGCATTGCGCTCGGCGTGTCGACGCGGTTCGTCTTTCTCTTTGTGCTCTTCGGGGCGCTCCTGGATAAGGCCGGCGCGGGCAACTACTTCATCAAGATGGCGTTCGGGGCTCTGGGCCACCTGCGCGGCGGGCCGGCCAAGGCCGCGGTCGTGGGCTCGGCGGCCACGGGTCTGATCTCCGGCTCGTCTATCGCCAATGTGGTCACCACCGGAACCTTCACGATCCCGCTGATGAAGCGGGTCGGCTTCACCAGCGAAAAGGCCGGCGCGGTCGAGGTGGCCAGCTCCGTCAACGGGCAGATCATGCCTCCCGTCATGGGGGCTGCGGCCTTCCTGATGGTCGAGTATGTGGGCATCTCCTATGTGGAGGTCATCACCCACGCCTTCCTGCCGGCCGCGATCAGCTACATCGCGCTGGTCTATATCGTTCATCTGGAAGCCGTTAAGCTCAACATGCCGACGCTCGGCGACCGGGTCGTCAGCATGGGCAAGACCGTCGGGGGGATGGCGGCCTTCTTCATCGGGTTCGCGGCGCTCTGTTATCTCGTGCAGTACCCCGTCGGATGGGTCGTCGCGGCCGTGCCCGAGGGGGCAGGCTGGATCCTGGCCGCGGGTGTCTTTGTCGCCTACGCGGCGCTGCTCTGGCTGGCGGCGCAGGGCCCGGATCTCGTGCCGGACGATCCCAACGCCGAACATGTCGAGCTGCCGGTCATCAGCGAGATCTACAAGTCGGGTCTCTATTACCTGCTGCCGATCATCGTGCTGGTCTATTTCCTGATGATCGAACAGAAATCGCCGGGTCTGTCGGCCTTCTGGGCGACCTCGCTGCTGTTTGTGATCCTGCTCACGCAAAAACCGCTCAAGGCGATCTTCCGCGGGCAAAACACGGTGGTCAACTCCGCTACGGACGGGCTCGTGGATCTGATCCAGGGCCTGATCGACGGAGCGCGCAACATGATCGGCATCGCGCTCGCCACGGCGACCGCGGGCGTCATCGTCGGCACCGTGACGCTGACGGGGATCGGCCAGGTGATGGCGGATCTTGTGGAGTTCATCTCCGGCGGCAATCTGATCGCAATGCTCGTCTTCGTGGGCCTCCTGTCTCTGATCCTCGGTATGGGGCTGCCCACGACCGCCAACTATATCGTCGTGTCCTCGCTCATGGCCGGGGTTGTGGTGGAGCTTGGCGCGCAATCGGGTCTGATCGTGCCGTTGATCGCGGTGCACCTTTTTGTCTTCTATTTCGGGATCATGGCGGATGTGACACCCCCTGTGGGGCTGGCGAGTTTCGCCGCTGCGGCGGTCTCGGGCGGGGATGCGATCCGCACCGGCTTTACTGCCTTCTTCTACAGCCTGCGGACCGTGGCGCTGCCCTTTGTCTTCATCTTCAACACGGATCTGCTGCTGATCGACGTGACGTGGACGCAGGGGATCGTTGTCTTCATCGTCTCGACGATCGCGATACTGCTTTTCACCGCGGGCACGATGGGCTGGTTCCTGACCAAGAACCGCATCTATGAAAGCCTGGCGCTGATCCTCATCGCCTTCATCCTCTTCCGGCCCGACTTCTTCATGGACCGCCTGCAACCGCCGTTCGAGACGATCGCACCGGCGGATCTCGAGGCCGCCATGGGAGCAGCACCGGAAGGCAGCCAGCTGCGCGTGGTCGTGCGTGGGCCGGACTTCATGACGGGCGAGATCGATGAGACGACCCTGGCCTTGCCTGTGGAGGGTGCGGCGAACGGCGCGGACCGGCTGGGGGCGCTGGGGCTCACCCTGATCCCCGAAGGCGACGCGATGCTTCTTGAAGAGCCGTTCCCAGGCACGCCCTTCTTTGACACCATGACCGATTTCGACTTCTACGGTGATGAACCTGTGACCGTCGTGACCGCTCAGTCCGAGAAAAGTCAGTTGCCGCAGGAGTTGGTCTTCCTTCCGGCATTCCTGCTGCTGGCCGGTGTAATCTGGCTGCAGAGGGGTCGGGCGGCACGGGAAGAAACAAGCGAGGTACCGGCATGAGTGGAACGGTTCTGTGTGCGCTGGATATCAGCCAGCCGGAGCATGAAAAGGCGGTGCTGGAGCGCGCCTATCAGTTGGTGCAGCTCGATGACGCCCGTCTCGACGTGCTTACGGTCGTGCCCGACTATGGCACCAGCATGGTCGGCAGTTTCTTCCCGTCCGGCTTTCATGAGAAGGCAGTGCAGGAAACCCATGATGCGCTGGAGGCCTTTGTCGGCGAGACGCTCGGGGCCGAGGTCAATGCCAAGGTCCGCCATGTCGTCGCGACCGGAACGGTCTATGAAGAGGTGCTGCGCGTGGCAGAGGTGGAAAAGGCCACGCTGATTGTGCTCGGGGCGCACCGCCCGGCGCTGCGCGACTATCTTTTGGGTCCCAACGCCAGCCGCGTGGTCCGTCACGCCAGTTGTTCGGTTTTCGTGGTTCGCTAGCCTGTAACGTCGCCGAGGTTGCACCGAGAACGGCGTCTATTGCGCACTCTTGCTTCGGCACCGGAGGAGGGCGCGTGTCGGCTGTGCTGGACGCAGCGGGTCATGCGTCGCTCAAGCTGCCGTTTGACAGCTGGCACACGCCCCGCGACAAGGGCGCGGGCGACAGTGAGCGGGGCGCGTCATGTCCTTGAGGGATTTCTTTTTCATCACAGCACTGGCAGTGCTGATCGGCTATGTCATGGTCGTCGGACAGGCCGTGCTTTTGCCCATCGTGGTTGCGGTGATGTTGGCTTATGTGCTGGTGGGTGCGGTGGAAACCATGCGCGGCTGGCCGGTGATGGGGGCGCTGCCGCGCTGGATGCTCTTTTCGATTGCGCTGGCGATTTTTGGTCTGGCGATCACGTCCATCGGGTTGGTGGCCATCGCCAATCTCCGCAGTATTGCGACGTCGGCCCCGCAATATCAGGAGAACATCCTGGCGCTGCTGACCCGCGGTGCCGAAGCGATCGGGCTGCGCGACATGCCGACCTGGGGTACCCTGCGCGCTCTGACACTGGACCGTATCGACCTCGGGACCTTTTCCATCGGGCTTTTGGGGTCCTTGGCGGCCATCGGCGGCTATACGGTATTGATCATCACCTATGTGGCCTTTCTCGTCGCCGAGCGGGGCAGTTTTGACCGAAAGATGACGCTGATCTTCGGCGAGGGCGAGGATCGCGCCGCCGCGGTCAAGGTTGTGGGACGGATCAACGAACAGATCGTCACCTACCTCTTCACCAAGACCGTGATCAACATCGTACTGGGCCTGATCTCCTATGTGCTGATGCTGATCCTGGGGATCGACAACGCGGTGTTCTGGGCATTCCTGATCGCGATTTTCAACTACATTCCCTATGTCGGCTCGCTCGTGGGCGTCGGGATCGTCGTGCTCTATTCGGCTGCACAAACCGGCGCCCTGCGCCCATCGGCCGCCGTGCTCGTGGTGCTGACCGCAGCGCAGGTCTATGTCGGCAACTGGTTCGAGCCCCGCATGATGGCGCGTTCGCTCAACCTGTCGCCCTTCGTCGTGCTGGCCGCTCTGGTTGTGTGGTCATCGCTCTGGGGACTGGCCGGCGCGATCATCGCGGTGCCAATGACTTCGATCCTGATGATCATTCTGGCCGCCTTCCGCCCTACCAGGCCGATCCCGATTATGCTGTCGCGCGACGGGCGGTTCTGACCTGGAGCGCCGTGCCTTAGAGACCTTGGCTGAGGTCGAGCGACCCTAGTCGAGGGCGACGTTCGGGTCCGGCTTGAGGATGATCTTGGGCGCCGAAACACGCCCGGCGCGGATGTCGGCAAAGGCGCCCGCGCCGTCCTGCAGCGACCGGCTTTCGGTCCAGTCGAGCGGGCCGAGCCGACCGTCGAATATCGCCTGCGCAGTGTCGCGAAAATCCTGCGCCGTATAGGTGTAGGTGCCGATCAGGGTGATCTCCTGCAGTGTCATGCGCCGCAGATCGAGACCGCCCTGCGCGCTGCCGAGCCCGATATGCAGGATCGCGCCGCCGGGGCGCACCTGGGCCGAGGCCACGGCCCGGGTGGCTTCGATGCCCACGGCGTCGATCACGATATCGACGAAGGCCGTCCCCTCGCCGGGGGGGGCGGCTGCGACCGCGAAATCGCATTTCTCGCCCAGATAGCTGCGGCGCGCCGGGTTGGGTTCGACCAGCGTGACGCTGTCGATCCCCTGCGCCTTCAGGCTCAGTGCCGCGCCGACGCCGATTGCCCCACCGCCGATCACCAGCGCCTGGGCCGGCGCGTCCAGTGCCGCGCGGGCAAGCCGCACCGCGTGCCATCCGCAGGCGATGGGTTCGGCCAGCGCAGCCTGATCGTAGGAAATCGTGTCGGGCAGGGCGATGAGGTTACCTTCGGGCATCGCGAGAGCCTCGGCGAAGGCCCCGGGGCGCGGCGGCATGGAGATGATCTGGCGGGTTTCGCAGAGGTTGTCGCGCCCCATCCGGCAGAACCGGCAGATCCCGCAGGTGACGAGCGGGTTCACGGTAATGCGCTGGCCGGTGCCCTGCACGGTGCCGGCGACCTCGTGGCCCAGGACCAGGGGCGCCGGGCGCCGGTCGTCATGGCCGAGATAGGCGTGCATGTCGGAGCCGCAGATGCCCGCGCTTTCGACATGGACCAGCACTTCGCCGTCGCGCGGCGCGGCGTCGGCTGTGTCGCCGTACTCCAGCGTTTCGGGACCGGTGTAGATGAGCGCTTTCATTTCGCGGTAAAGCCTCCGTCGACCATCAGAACCTGCCCCGTGACATAGGCCGAGGCGTCCGAGCAGAGAAAGAGCAGCGGCCCGTCGAGATCCTCGGGCGCGCCGTTGCGGCCGATGCAGGTCTGCGCGGCGTTGCGTGCGGCGCGGTCGGGATCCGCGAACACCGCCGCGGTCAGCTCTGTGTGGAAAAAGCCCGGCCCGATGGCGTTTGCGTTGATGCCGCCGCTGGACCAGGCCTCTGCCATCGACCGCGTGAGCTGGGCGATACCGGCCTTGGACGCGCCGTAGGCCACGCCGCCGGGAAAGGCGCGGGTGGTCTGCAGCGAGGCGAAGGTGACGATCCGTCCCCAGCCCTTGGCCAGCATGTCCGGCGCGAAATGCTGGCTGAGGAAGAAGGGCGTCTCCAGGTTCAGCGCAAGCGTCGCGTCCCACCCGGCATCGGTCACGGCGCCCGCCGGTTCGCGGCTGTTGAGCCCCGCGGCATGGACGAGGATTTCAGGCGGCCCGAAGGGCGCGCTGACCGCCGCTGCGAGCGCGCCGAGCCCGTCCCGGTCCATCAGGTCGGCGGCGATGGCATGGGTTGCGCCGCCCGCTTCGGCGCGCCAGCTGTCAAGCTCCGCCTGCCGCCGGGCGATGCCCACGACCGAGGCGCCCGCGCGGGCGAGCACCGTCGCCGCGCGCCGGCCCAGCCCCGCGCTGGCGCCGGTCACACAGGCGACGCGGCCGCCGAGATCGAAAAGGGCCGCGGGAGATCCGTCCTCAGCCATCCGAGGACAGATCGAACGTCTCGTCGGGGAAGTATTTCTTCAGCCGGATGTCGGCAGTGCGGGCGTGGCCCTCCATTCCCTCCAGCCTGGCGATGCGGGCTGTGGCCTCCGCGATGGATTTGGAACCCTCGCGGGTCGACCGCTGCCAGGTGACGATCTTCATGTATTTGTGGACCGATAGACCGCCGGTGTAGTTCGCCGCTCCCGAGGTCGGCAGCACGTGGTTGGTGCCCGACGCCTTGTCGCCGAAGGCCACGGTGGTTTCTTCGCCCAGGAACAGCGAGCCGTAGCAGGAGAGACGACCCAGCCACCAGTCGAGATCCTGCGCCTGCACGGTCAGGTGCTCGGGCGCGTAGTCGTCCGATGTCGCCGCCATCTCCTCGCGGTCGGCACACAGGATCACCTCGGCATAGTCGCGCCAGGCCGCGGTGGCGTTATCGCGGTTGACCTCCGGCAGATCGTCGATCAGCAGCGGCACGAGGCGCATGACCTCTTCGGCCAGCGCGCGGTCATCTGTGACGAGCCAGACAGGCGAGTTGTAGCCGTGCTCGGCCTGACCGACGAGGTCGGTCGCCACCACCAGCGGATCGGCGGTGCTGTCGGCGAGCACAAGGCTGTCCGTGGGCCCGGCGATCATGTCGATGCCCACCCGGCCGAAAAGGATGCGCTTGGCCTCGGCCACGAACTGGTTGCCGGGGCCGACGAGGATGTTCGCCTTGGGCAGTCCGAAAAGGCCGAAGGTCATCGCGGCGACCCCCTGCACCCCGCCCATGGCGAGGATCTTGTCGGCGCCGCAGACATGGGCGGCATAGACGATCGCGGGGTTCACTCCGACATCGGGGCGCGGCGGAGAGCAAGCCACGATATGCTCGCAGCCCGCAACCTTGGCGGTGGTCACGGTCATGATCGCGCTTGCGATGTGGCTGTAGCGCCCGCCGGGCACGTAGCAGCCGGCGGCCTTGACGGGGATCGCTTTCTGCCCGGCGATCACACCGGGCACGACCTCGATCTCGATATCGCTGAGGGTCTGCCGCTGCGCCTCGGCGAACCGTTTCACATTGCCATGGGCGAAGCGGATGTCTTCCTTCAGCTTCTCGGGGACCTGCGCGGCGGCCGCGGCGATCTCGTCCTCGGTCAGCATGATATTGCCGTCATACTTGTCGAACTTGGCGGCGTACTCGAGCGCAGCCTGATCGCCCCCCGCCTCGATATCGTCGAGTATCTTCTGGACGATCTCCTTGGTCTCAGAAGCGTCGCTTTTCGAGGTGAGGGTTGCTTTTTTCAGGTACTCACGGGGCATCGGTTCTTGGTCCTACTTGTAGATATCGGGAAGCAGCGTGGTCGATAGCGCCGGCATATACGCGATCAGCAGTGTCACGCAGAGCATGAAAAAGACGAAGGGAATAGCGCGGTAGGCGATCTTGAGGATGGATTCTCCCGTCAGGCCGGACACCACGAAAAGATTGAGCCCCAGGGGTGGTGTGATGAAGCCCACGCCAAGGGCAGTGATCATCATGATACAGAACTGGATCTCGTTCATGCCGATGTTGTCGGCCAAGGGTTTCAGGATCGGCGCGAGGATCACGATGTTCGGTGTCGTCTCCATCACGCAGCCCGCCGCGATCAGGATCCCGACCATCATCAGGATCAGAACCCAGGGCTCGTTGCTGACCGACGTCGCGGCAGCGACGAAGCCCTGCGGCACGCCCATGATCGCCAGCGCCTGAGCCAATGGCAGCGAGAAGGCGATGATCGGCAGGATCACCCCGTTGACCTTGGCCGAGCTCACCAGCATCGCCGGAAAGTCCGACAATTTCAGCGTACCCAGGATGAAGCCCATGATGATCGTGACAACGACTGCCACGGCGCCGGCCTCGGTGGGGGTCAGACGCCCGGAGAAGATCCCGTAAAAGATGATGCCGGGCACGATGAAGGCATACCAGCCTGATTTCAACGCCTTACCGAGTCGCGAGAGATACTCGTTGAGGCTGATATTGCCGCCACCTTCCCAGCCATAAAGCCGGTTCATGATGATGTTGGTGGCCAGGATCGAGACCAGGATCGCGATGCCCGGGATCAGGGCCGCCAGAAACAGCGTGGAGGCCGATATGCCCAGCACGAGGCCGATGATGATGTAGGCGATCGAGGGCGGGATCAGGATGCCGGTACAGGCGCCGGCCGCAACCAGTGCACAGGCATAGGGGCGCGGATAACCCGATTCCACCAGTCGACCGATCGTCATCCGGCCCACGGCGGCGGCACCGGCCGCGTCGGAGCCCGAGATCGCCGCGAACATGCCGCAGACAAGCACCGTGGCCGAGCCGAAGCCGCCCTTGGCGAACTGCGTCAGCGCCTCGGCCACATCGAGAAACTTGCGGCTGAGCCCGGTGCGCACCAGCACGTCGCCGGTGAGGATGAAGAGCGGCACGGCGGTTAGGGCGAAATGGTCGATCCCGTGAAAGAGACTCTCACCGACCAGGCTGAGCGGCAATGCGCCCGACCAGAGCAGCATGAGGATCGCCGAGGCGCCGATGGCGGCCCAGACCGGGACCGCGAGCGCCACGAGCGCCACGAAGAGCAGCACGGGACCGTAGAAGTCCCATCCGAGGATGACGGTCTGTTCCTGGAGTTGGTTCCAAAGCATGTCCGTCCCCTCAGTCGAAAAGCTTGTCGCCTTCGTAAACGGGTCGTCCGTTCCGAAAGTCGTTGATGTCGCGAAGGAAGGATTGGATCAGCCGGAAGATCACGAGGCCGAACCCGACGGGCACCGCCGACAGGAACCAGACCTGAGAAACACGCAGTCCGTGGGTGACCGAGCCGAACTTGGCAGAGACGAGCACGGCCTCGAGCGACCAGTAGAAGGCGATGACGGCCACCACGAACATCACGATGTCGCCGAAGATGTAGAGCAGCGCCTTCGTTTTCGGACCGACATACTCCATCAGCACGTCGATGCGGATGTGGCCGCGTTCCTTGACCGCCGCCGCCGCGCCGATCCAGGCGAGATAGATGAACGAATAGCGCACGATCTCTTCGCCCCAGATGGACGAGTAGGAAAAGATCTCGCGCCGCATCACCTCGATGAACATCGTCGCCACGAGCATCACGTAGAAGGTGAGCAGCAGCCATCGTTCGGCGTTCCGGTTCAGCGCATCAAGCAGGTGAGACATGGAGTCCTCCCGTCAGCCGGTGTGCGAGGGATCGCAGCGCCGAGCCAATCTTGTCAGGTGATGTGTGGTGGCAGGGTCAGGCCGGCACGTCAGATGCCGGCCTGAATTGTCTGGTTCAGGCGTCGTGGACGTAATAGCGGCCTTTCGTGCCGGCCGCTTCTTCGAGTGACGAGAAAGCGTCAAGCGAGCCAGCGAGATCGATCTTGTACTGCTCCCATTCCGGGCGCTGGTAGCCGCCGGCTTCCTGCCAGGCGGAAAGCTGATCGTCGTTGAGCGAATGGAACTCCACACCGGCCTTGGTAAGCTCGGCCATCGCATAGTTGCGCGCGGCCGGAACCTTGGCGAGGTTCTGCTGGGCGGTGATCTCTCCGGCGAACTCAATGCCGGCCTGGACATCGGGCGGCAGCGAATTGAACCATTCCAGGTTCATCGAATAGACCTGACTGTCCGGCACCGCCTGGGTGAAGGTCACATGGCTCAGAATGTCGGAGAAGCCGAAGACATAGAGCGCGCCCACCGACGGATCGAGTGCGTCGGCCACGCCCTGCTTGATCGCCGAGGGCGTCTCGCCCCAGGCCACCGGCGTCGGGTTGGCGCCGACCATGCGGTAGTATTGCTGCAGCATCTGAGAGCCCGGTACGCGGAATTTAATCCCGTCCAGATCCTCGGGCAGCAGGACAGGGCCCGCACCGCCGGCCCGGATCGCAACGACGCGCGGGTCGATGACGACGTAGAACAGCGCCTTGAAGCCCGAGGCCTCGATCTTGGGATGCACGTCGGCTTCCCACGCGGCGGAGGTCACGAGGTTGGTGAAGCGCTGATTGGAGCCGCAGAAATAGGGCAGGTTGATCAGGTCCACCGAGCTGGCAAAGGGCGCGAAGTTGGACAGGGAATGCTGGGCACACTGTATCGTGCCGCCCTGGACCGCCTGGGCCAGCGCGCCACCGGCGCCGAGTTGCCCACCGGGGGCGAGCTTTACATAGACCTTGCCGTTGGTGGCGTTCTGGATGTTCTCCTTCAGGTCCAGCTGCATGATCGGGTAGCTGCGCGAAGCGCCCAGCACATAGGCCGTGGCCAGCGTCATGGTGTGGTCTGCCGCAGATTCGCGGGCCCGTTCTTCCTGAGCGGTCTGGGCACTGGCCTGGGAAGACCAGAGCATCCCGCCGGCGCCGGCGACAAGCGCCGCGGTGAAACTGCCGCTGCCGGCGAGCCTCAGAAAGTTGCGCCGCTCTTCGGACGCAAGCTCCTTGGTGTCGCGATCCATGCTTTCCTCCCTGTCATGTTTCATTGGTCGCCGTCATTGCGGCGCGCAGCGTCCTCTCGGTTGAGGATCGCTACGACAAAGGCGATGGACGCAGCGAACAGGGTCAGCATTTCGCCGATATCACCGAGAAATACTGTCCCGCCGAACGCCCCTAGGGCCACGTTGCCGAAATAGATGGCGAAAAGAACAATTGCGATTGTCAGTGCCATGTCTCCGCCTGTCTCCCGTCCAGCTGAGTCGAAGAAAATGTAAGCGCTTACAAAGTTTCATGCAAGCGCTTACATTGGCAATGGTCGGAAAGTGCGCTTAGGTCAGTTTGAAAGACCTCGCAAAGTCAGGGCATGGATCAGGACAGCAACATGGACCGCGCGCGCCTCAAGGGCGCGCCCAAGGCCGGGGGCGCGCACCGCCCGACCCTGGAAGATGTCGCCCGAAGTGCCCGGGTGTCCACGGCGACCGTCTCGCGCTGCCTGAACACGCCCGACCTCGTGGTCGAGCGCACCCGCAAACGGGTGCTCGATGCCGTGCGCGAGCTTGGCTATTCCCCGAATTTCAATGCCCGTGCGCTCGCGGCCAGACGCACCAACACAATCGGCGCAATCATTCCGACGATGGAGAACGCGATCTTCGCCCGTGCGTTGCAAGCCTTTCAGGAGGAGTTGGGGCGGCATGGGTTCACGCTGCTGGTTTCCAGCTCGTCCTACCGAGCGGATCTGGAGGAAGAGCAGATCCGCACATTGTTGATGCGTGGCGCCGATGCCTTGCTGCTGATCGGCCATGAGCGCCCCAAAGCGGTCTATGACTATCTGGAGCGTCGCGGCGTGCCGTTTCTGGTGGCCTGGGTCTATGACCCTGGCGCCGAACACCTGTCGGTCGGATTCGACAATCGCGCCGCGATGGCGGAACTGACCGAGAAGGTGCTCGACTTCGGCCATCGCCACATCGCCATGATCACCGCTGAACAGGCATCCAATGACCGGGCGCGGGCGCGGGTCGAAGGGGCACGCGATGCGCTGCGCGCGCACGGACGCGATCCGGACGGCCTGCGGGTTACGGAAACGACCTATGCCATCAAGAGCGGTGCTGCGGCCTTTGACGATGTGATGTCGGGCGCGCCGCGGCCCACTGCAATCCTGTGCGGCAACGATGTGCTCGCCGTGGGTGCGGTGATGGCGGCCAAGGCGGCCGGCCTGCGTGTCCCCGAAGACGTCTCGATCACCGGCTTCGACGATATCGAGATCGCGGAGATCGTCGAGCCACAGCTGACAACCGTGCATGTCCCGCACCGCGCGATGGGGACGGAGGCCGCTCGGCGCCTGGTGGATGTGCTCAATGGCGACGGGGCCGAGACCAGCCTGAGGCTCGATACTTATCTGTGTCTGCGTCAGACACTGGGGCCTTCGCCGCGCTAGGCCGGGGGCCGTCGACTCCGGTTGCTCAGGTGAGCCAGAGGATGCCGGCCAGCACGAAGCCCGCGATGAAGACGGTTTCGGCAACGATCAGGATGATCGCCTGCCCGCCGACATCGGTGATGCTGCGCAGCGATGTCTTCATGCCGACCGCGGCGATGGCGATCAACAGCGCCCAGCGGGAGAGCTCGGCCAGCGCCTCGCCGACGACGACGGGCACCGCGCCGACGGAGTTCAGCGTGGCAAAGACCAGAAAGGCGATGACAAAGCCCGGGATGAGCGGCGGGCGCTTGTCGGAGGCCTCGGCTTCGCCCATGGAGCGGATCACCAGGGCGAAAACCAGCACGACGGGCGCGAGCATCGACACGCGGATGAGCTTGACCAGCGTCGCCGTCTCGCCGGTTTCCTCGCTGACTGAAAAGCCTGCGCCGACTACCTGGGCCACATCGTGGATAGTCCCGCCAAGAAAAACGCCGATGGCGCGGTCGTCGAGGTGAAAGAGCGTCACGATGGCCGGATAGAGGATCATCGCAGCCGTCGACAGGACGGTCACGCTGAGCACGGTGAAGATCAGGTTGCGTTCGGAATACTGGTTCTTGGGCAGCACGGCGGCAATGGCCATGGCCGCGGAGGCCCCGCAGATCGCGACCGAGCCGCCGGTCAGCAGCGCCAGACGCCAGCCGCGGTTCAGCAGCCGTGCGCCCAGCAGGCCGAAACAGATCGTCAGCACGACGCCCAGCACGACAAGGCCGATGAGTTCCCAGCCCAGGCCGAGCAGCAGATCGACGCTGATGCGTACGCCGAGAAGCGCGACGCCGATGCGCAGAACGGTTTTCGCCGTCATCTCGATCCCGGCAACGCAGCGGCCCTCTTCGGCCAGAAAATGAAAGGCGATCCCGAGTAGCAGCGCCATCAGCATTGCGGGAGCGCCGTAATGCTCCGAGATGAACTGTGCGGTCACGCCAACGACGACGGCGACCAGAAAGCCGGGGCCGAGCACGCTTGCGCGGTCACGCCAGCCTGCGATGCGTTCTGCGGTCGGAAGGAAGGACAGACTCACCGGAGCACCTTTCTACATCAGAGGTCGCTCCACCCGCCGAGTGACGGATGGAGCGATCGTTTTCGCGAGGGTGCGACGCGCGCGCCCTCGCTGGCTCAGAGCCGGGGTTGCTGTGGCTGCATGTCCTCGGCGCTGATGCCCGCGACTTCAACAGGCTTTTTCATCGCATCCCGGCGGAACGGCTCGCCCAGTTCCTGGTTCAGGACAACCTCGACGAGGGTCGTGACGTTGTCCTCCATCTGCGCGCGAATGGCCTCGCGGATCGCGTCGGTGGTTTCCTCCATGGAGGTGACCTTGACGCCCTTGAGCCCGCAGCCCTCGGCGACCTTGGCATAGTCGACGCCCAGGTTGAGCTCGGTGCCGACGAAATTGTCGTCGAACCAGAGCGTGGAGTTCCGCTTTTCGGCGCCCCACTGGTAGTTGCGGAAAACGACCATGGTGATCGCGGGCCAGTCGCCGCGGCCGCAGGCGGTCAGCTCGTTCATCGAGATGCCGAATGCGCCGTCGCCGGCGAAGCCCACGCACGGCATGTCCGGGCAGCCGATCTTGGCGCCAAGGATCGAGGGTAGGCCGTAGCCGCAGGGTCCGAAGAGCCCGGGGGCGAGGTATTTGCGGCCCTTTTCGAACATCGGGTAGGCGTTGCCGATCGCGCAGTTGTTGCCGATGTCCGTCGACACGATCGCGTCCTGGGGCATGCCGGTCATGATCGCGCGCCAGGCCTGGCGCGGTGACATGCGGTCGGGTTCGCTCGCGCGGGCGCGCTCGTTCCAGGTGACGCCCTCGTCGCTGTCATCCTCGTGATCCATGGACGAGAGTTCCTGCGCCCAGCGGGATTTGGATTGCGCGATCAGCGCCTGACGATCGGCGCGGCCTGCATCCCCGGCGCTGTCCGACAGCTCCGACAGGATCTCTTCGGCAACCATGCGGGCGTCGCCCTGGATGCCGACGGCAACCCGCTTTGTCAGACCGATCCGGTCGGCATTGATGTCGACCTGAATGATCTTCGCGTCCTTGGGCCAGTATTCGGTCTGGTAGGCGGGCAGGGACGAGAACGGGTTGAGCCGTGTCCCGAGCGCGAGGATCACGTCGGCCTTGGCCATCACCTCCATGCCGGCCTTGGAGCCGTTATAGCCCAGCGGGCCACAGGACAGGGGATGGCTGCCGGGGAAGGCGTCATTGTGCTGGTAGTTGCAGCAGACCGGCGCGGTCAGACGTTCGGCCAGCGCCGCAGACGCCGGGATCGCGCCCGCCAGAACGACGCCAGCACCGTTCAAGATCACCGGGAACTTGGCATTCGACAGAAGCTCTGCGGCCTCCGTGATGGCCTTCGCGGACCCGCGGGGATGCTCGATATCGACGATCTGGGGCAGGTCGATATCGATCACCTGGGTCCACATGTCCCGGGGAATGTTGATCTGTGCGGGCGCCGAGCCGCGATGGGCCTTGGTGATCACACGGTTCAGGACCTCGGCGACACGGGTCGGGTCGCGCACTTCTTCCTGATAGCAGACGCAATCCTCGAACATCGCCATCTGCTTCACTTCCTGGAAGCCGCCCTGGCCGATGGTCTTGTTGGACGCCTGGGGCGTGACCAGCAGCAGCGGGGTGTGGTTCCAGTAGGCGGTGATGATCGGCGTCACGATGTTGGTGATGCCGGGGCCGTTCTGGGCGATGGCCATGGACATCTTGCCGGTGGCGCGGGTGTAGCCATCGGCGGACATGCCGGCATTCACCTCATGGGCGCAGTCCCAGAACTTGATGCCGGCCGCCGGAAACAGGTCCGAAATGGGCATCATGGCGGAGCCGATAATGCCGAAGGCATGTTCGATCCCGTGCATCTGGAGGACTTTGATGAATGCCTCCTCGGTCGTCATTTTCATGGCGTTTCCTTTCGGTCGCAAAGCTTAAGGGTCAATTCGTGGTGAAGGTCAGGCCCGGCGGTCCTCCAGGATCATGTCGCTGGCCTTCTCGCCGATCATGATCGTTGGAGCGTTGGTATTGCCGCTGATGATGGCCGGCATGATCGAGGCATCGGCCACGCGCAGCCCGCTGATCCCATGCACCCTGAGCCGGTCGTCGACGACAGCTTCGCTGTCATGGCCCATACGGCAGGTGCTGGTCGGATGATAGATCGTCTGGCTGATGTTGCGGGCGGCCTCCAGCAGGTCTTCGTCGGTCTGCGGATCGGTGTTCGGGACATGCTCGCGTACAACGAACGGGCTGAGCGCCGCGGTCTTGGTCATGGCGCGGGCGAATTTGATGCCGCGCACGGCGCAGAGCTGATCGGCCGGCGCCGAAAGGTAGTTCGGCACGATCTTGGGATAGACCTGCGCATCCGGGCTGGTGATGTGGATGTGCCCGCGGCTTTCCGGGCGCAGCTGGCAGACGGAAGAGGTGATGCCGGAGAACGGATGCATCTCGATGCCCGGCTTGTCCGCCGAGAGCGGCTGGAAATGGAACTGGATGTCCGGCGTTTCCAACCCTTCAGTGGATTTCGCAAAGATCGTCACCTGGCTCGCGCCGAGGCTCATCGGCCCCTTGCGGAACAGAATGTACTGAATGCCAATATTCATCCGGGGCAGGAAACGGTTGATTGCATCGTTCAGGGTCGGCACGTTGACTTCGTAGACCAGCCGGATTTGCAGATGGTCCTGAAGGCACTCTCCGACGCCAGAAAGGTCATGGCGGACATCGACGCCTGCGGACGTCAGGGTATCGCCGCGCCCGATGCCCGACAGCTCAAGGATCTGCGGCGACCCGATCGCACCGGCCGACAGGATCACCTCGCCACCGTCGCGCAGCATCACGGTCTGGGGCTTACCGTCGCGCAGATACCGGACGCCGGTGACCTTGCGCGGGTCGGTTTCGTCGAAGATCAGCCCTTCGGTGTGGGCGTGAGTGATGATTTCCAGGTTCGGGCGCTTGCGGGCCGGGTTGAGAAAGGCCCGCGCCGAAGAGCAGCGAAACCCGCCCTTTGCGGTCTGGTGGAAGTAGCCGGCGCCCTCCAGATGGCCGCCATTGTAATCCTGTGTGCGCGGCACGCCCATTTCGACGGCGGCGTCTATGAAGGCTTCGGCAACGTCGCTCTTGGCCCGGATGCGCGAGACGGCGAGCCCGCCGCTGCCGCCGTGAACCTCGGTTTCGCCGTCCTCGTGGGTTTCGGAGCGCTTGAAAAGCGGCAAGACATCGTCCCAGCCCCAGCCCTTGTTGCCGAGCTGTGCCCAGTGATCGTAGTCGTCGCTCTGACCGCGCACATAAAGCAGCCCGTTGATCGAGCTGGATCCGCCAAGCGTCTTGCCGCGCGGCCAGTCCAGGGAGCGACCGTTGAGGTTTGGTTCCGGTTCTGTCTTGTAGCACCAGTCGGTGTTGGGATTGTGCAGTGTCTTGAAGTAGCCGACCGGCACGTGGATCCACGGGTTCCAGTCGCGTCCTCCCGCTTCGAGCAGCACGACCCGAATGTCGGGATCGGCGCTCAGGCGATTGGCCACGACGCATCCGGCGGACCCCGCCCCAACGATTACATAATCGGCCGCCGCTTCCGTCACTGTGTGGTTCCCCCCTGCTTGGCGCACTCTTTTGAGTTTCGCCGAGATGACCATACGCTTTATTTTTGAGACTGCAAGTCTCATTTTTTGTTTTTTGAGACCTAAAGTCTCATTTTTAATCTTGCCAGGGCGGCCATTCTATGTTGTTTTGGAACTACAAGTCTCAATAAAATAGGGAGGAGACGAATGAAAATCGCCAATAAGCTCGCGGGGATATCGCGCCGCGACCTGATGCGGCTCACGGGACGTTTCGGGGTCAGCTCGGTATTGCTGGCTGCGGGCGGAGCCGGAGGCGCCCTCAGCTTTGCTTCGCTCGCGCAGGCGGCGGAATCAACCTATGAGAAGCGGTTCGGAAAGGAACCGAAGCACACTCTGAAATTCGGTGCATCCGGGTTCAATGCGCGCAACCTGCTCATCGAACGTGCCGGCTGTCTGGAGTTCGCGCGCGATCTTGAAGAGCGCACCGACGGGGAGATCCGCGTCGAGTTCATCGGCGACAACCAGATCTGCAGCCAGCTGTCCTGCGTTGAGAAGACCCAGCTCGGCATCGTCGACATCTATGCGGCGTCGACACAGAACTCGGCCGGCGGCGCGCCCTATCTGAACGTGCTCGACTATGCCTACATGTTCCCCAGCCGGGCGGCGCAGTACTACTTCCTCTACAGCCCGGCGAGCCAGACCATCCTGCGCGATCCGCTCGAAAAGCGGCACGGTCTGAAATTCCTGTTTTCGCATTGCGAGTTGCGCGGCCTTCAGATGGGTCTCGGCTGGCAGGACAAGCCGCAGGTGACCAAGGTCGAGGAACTCTTCGGCTCCAAGAACCGGGTGACGGGTACGCAGCTTGGCCGGATCGCCATGCAGCTTCTCAATCTCAACCCGGTGCCCATCGCATGGGAGGAAACGCTCGACGGTCTGAAGCAGGGCCTGATCGACGGGGCGGAAACCTGGGCCTCGGCCGTGGCGTACGCCAACATGAGCCCGGTGGTCAGCCAGTCCATCGACCTGAAGTTCTTCTGCGGCACCGAACACACGGCGATGTCGTCCAAGGTCTATGACGCGATGGAGCCGCATCTTCAGGACGCCATCATGGAATCGGCCTACCTGGCGCAGGTCCATGTGCAGGCAGCCAACGAGGCGGCACTGGTCAAGACCGTCGGATTCTCCGATCCGCAGCTTCCGGACACGATCTTCGTCAAGGAGAACGTCAAGCCGACCTTCCTGCCGGACAGCGAGATCAAGATCGCCGAAGAGATGTGCAGCCCGGAGTTCAATCCCGAGCCTTGGGAACAGTGGCGCGAGCGTATCAACAACTGGTCGGGTGGTCTCGACACCTACACCGACATCTACAACGTCGCGCGCGAGATCCCGATCGACACGCTGCCGGAGAATGTCGAACCGCGTCGCTGGTGGCGGGGATAACTCAAGGACCCTGACAAAGACATCGGGCGCCGGAGGAGCGGCGCCCGTTGGCCACTAAACTTCGAAGCCGGCCAACCCGGCTCGCCGGGAGGAATCTATGGGTACTCTATTCGCCGAGGCCGGATCGGTCATCGCGTCGCTGTTTACAAACGATGCCTGGGCGATGAGCCAGGCATTCTCGACCTCGGGCGCCTGGCTCGTTGGTCTGTTCGCCATGCTGGCGAGCGCCGTCGTGCTCTTGACCATCTATCGACATGTGCCGCTGATCGACCGGCACCTGGAACGCACTGTGATGGTCTGGACCTACCTGCTGATCGCGGCGATCATCTTCATCGAAGTGTTTCGCCGCTTCGTCCTGAACCAGCAGGCGCCCTGGTCGACAACCATTCCGCCCTTCCTGTTTCTCGTGATGACCTGGTTCGGCTGCGCCTATAACGTGCGTCTTCGGACGCATCTGGCATTCGCGGAGTTTCGGTCCAACATGGGCCGGGCGGGCCAGATGGCCTGCCTGACGATGGACGCGGTCCTCTGGCTCGGCTTCTGCTGGGTCGTCGTCGTCACATCGGCGCGGGTCACGGCGAACTCTGCCTCCAACTTCCAGATCCTGCTGGGCACCGACAACGTGCTGCAATGGTGGTTTCTGGCCACCGTGCCCCTGGCCTTCATCATGATGGCCACCCGGGTGATCGAGAATTTCCTCGAAGATCTAGAAAACTATCGCTCCGGCAAGCCGCTCATCGAGCAGGCCGTGATTGGCGCGGACTGAGGAGGGCATCATGACAGACGGAACAATCATCACCCTGATCTCGCTCGGGGTCACGGTTCTCTTCATGCTCGGTACGCCGGTCTTTCTGGTAATCGCCTACTGGGTGCTCGGCTGCAGCTTCGTGCTGGGCATGACGCTCGACAATATCGGCTCGGCGCTTTCGGATGTCTTTACCGATGGCTTTGCCCTGCTGGCGATGCCGCTCTTCATCCTGACGGGGGACCTGATCAACAAGTCGGGGATCGCGCGACGATTGTCGGATTTCGCCTATTCCTGTCTGGGGTGGCTGCGCGGCGGTCTGGCCATGGCATCGCTGGGCGCCTGCGGTCTTTTCGCGGCGATCTCGGGGTCGAACTCGGCCACGACCGCGACGATCGGATCCATGCTGCATCCGGAGATGGTCAAGGGCGGCTATGACGAGCGCTTCTCCGCGGCGACCGCTGCGGCGGGCGGTACGGTGGGCATCATCATCCCGCCCTCGATCATCTTCATCGTCTACGGCTTCCTGATGAACCTGCCGATCTCGGACCTGTTTGTGGCCGGGATCATCCCGGGCTCGATGATGGTCCTTGGCATGATGTTGGCCTGCTGGATCGTGTGCATGTACAACGGCTGGGGCTACCTGATCCCGCTGCAGCTGTCGCGCATGCTCAAGACCGCGGTCGGCGCCTGGCTGGGCTTCTTCGCCATCGGTCTGGTGCTCTGGGGGATCTATACGGGCAAATTCTCGCCCACCGAGGCGGCCGGCGTGACCGTCGGGTTCTGCGTCATCGTGGGTGTGCTGTCACTGCCGCTCTTCCGGCTGATGGGGGCGCCTGACTCTGAACGTCCCGTGTCGGACAAGAGCTATGGCGAGATGCTCGTGGTCGAGGGCTTCAAGGTCTCCGAGATCCCGTCGATCACCATGCGCTCGGCCCAGATCACCGGCATCCTCGCGCCGCTGATCGCGGTGTCGGTCGTGATGCAGCAGATCCTGTCGCTCTTGGGCGCACAGGAGGTGATCGGGAATTTCGTCACGAGCATGGGCGGCTATCATGCGGTGCTGTTTACCGCGATGGGCATCGTCTTCGTAACGGGCATGATCCTGGAAAGCCTGCCGGTGACGATCATCCTCGCGCCGATCCTCGCGCCCATTGCGGCGTCGGTCGGGGTGGATCCGATCCACTTCGCGGTGATCTTCCTGGTCGGGGCCTCCATCGGGTTCATCACGCCGCCCTACGGTCTGAACCTTTATGTCGCAAGCGGGGTGACTGGCGTTCCCTACTTCAGGCTGTTGAAGTTCACCCTGATCTATCTTGCGGCGCTGTTGACGGTATGGCTAATAGTTGCGCTGGTTCCGGCGACGACAACATTGCTGCTGCCTGGTCGGTAAACTGGAGATGTAATGGACGGACAGAACGGGGAGACGCGCATCGGGAGCATACCGACAAATCTGCGTATGCTCCTCGTCCTCGAGGAAATCGCGCAGAGCGGTGTGCCGGTGACGCCCACAGAGGTCAACCAGCGCATCGGTCTGCCGAAGCCCACGATCCACAGGCTCTTTGCCACCCTCGAAGCCGAAGGCTTCATCATGCGGGAACTCGATGGCAAATCCTACACGCCGGGCAAGCGGCTGCGGCGCCTGTCGATCAACGTGCTGTCATCGCTGCGGGTGCGCACGGCCCGACTGGCGGTCTTGGGGCGGCTGGCCGAAGAAGTGGGCGAGACTTGCAATATCGCCGTGCCGGACCGCGACGCGATGTTCTATCTGGACCGGGTCGAAACGAAATGGCCGCTGCGGATCCAGCTGCCCATCGGCACCCATGTCCCGTTCTATTGCACGGCCAGCGGCAAGATGTATCTGTCCTCGCTCAACGAAGCGCATCTGGAACGCTATCTGCGCGCCGGGCATTTCGTTCAGCACACGGCATCCACGCTGACGAGCATCGACGCGTTGCGGAACGAAATCTCGCTGACACGGGACCGCGGCTATAGCGAGGACGCGGAAGAATTCATGGACGGCATGATTGCCATTGCCTGCCCGATCCTCGACGATCAGGATCGCCTGCTGTCTACCGTGTCGTTCCATGCGCCGGCCGTGCGATTGACGCTGGAAGTTGCGCGCAGTCATGTCGAACGACTTCGCGCCGCCGCCGCGGAGCTCTCGCGGCTCTTGCTGATTTAAGGGGTGATCGCTCCGCGCTGACAGCAGCGCTGTCGCAGCCGGATATGCTCAGAAATTTGCGCGCACGTTGGGCAGGTTTAATTCGTTGACCAGATCGCGGACTTCCTGGCGGGCCGCGATGTTGGACATGCTCAATCCGGTCACCCCGATATCCCGCAGATCGAGCAGTGTCAGCCCGCGCGGAAAGAGCTCGCGAAAGATCACCCGTTCCGAAAAGCCCGGCGCGACGCGAAACCCGATCCGGCGCGACAGCTCCTGCAGCGCCTCGCCCACCTTGCGCTTGTTGTGCATCTGCTGGCTGCCCATGCGGTTGCGCAGCACGATCCAGTCGATGGGTTTCAGACCGGCGCGGGCGCGCAGCTGGCGGGCGTTCCAAACCATCTCTGCATAGACCGAGGGGCCGGTGATCTTGCCGGTTTCAGGATCGTGCCGCGCGAGCAGGTCGAAATCGATGAAACTGTCATTGAGCGGCGTGATCAGCGTATCGGCGAGGCTGTGGGCCATCTGGCTGAGCCGCGTGTGGCTGCCGGGGCAGTCGATCAGCAGGAAATCCACCGCGTTTTCCAGCTCCGACACCGCCGCATCCAGGCGCAGATCATAGATGTTCTGCCCGTCGGCGAGAGTGTCGGGGTCTATCTCGGGCAAGGGCAGATAGTGCGGCACGGCCAGGTCGACGCCCTCCCGCCGGCAATAGGCGACGCGGTTCTCGACATAGCGGCCAAAGCTGCGTTGGCGCAGGTCCAGATCTAGTCCGCCCACGCGGTGCCCCATCCGGGCGAGCGCTGTACCCAAATGCATCGTGGTCGTGGATTTCCCCGACCCGCCCTTTTCGTTCCCGATGACGATAATATGGGCCATGGAGGATAGTCGATCACACGATAAGCGGCGCAAGCACCTGATTGAGACGACTATATGTTGTGGCCATGCAGATGGGAAGCGGTTCTCGCCTCCCAGTCCGTGCGGCATCGCCGCCGCAACGTGCTGTTTCGGCGCAGTCTGTGGATTGTTTGTGGATAACATGCGGTTATTGTGCGCCAATGGCGAAACGGATGGAGTGCTCTGGATGAAGATCAACGTCGATATCGACATGACGCCCATGGAGGCGCGCGATCTGCTCGGCTTGCCCGATGTCCGGCCGCTGCAAGAGCTCTGGCTGACGCGCATGAACGCGAAAATGGAAGAGCATATGGACCAGTTGACGCCGGAGGGCATGATCCAGGCCTGGATCAAGGCCGCGAGCGGCAATTCCGACTGGATGACCGAACTGATGAAAATGCCGGGCTTCATGGGGATGGGAAACAAGGACTGAACCAAAGGTCCCGCGCATTACGGCGGAGTGCGGCGCCCTTCCGTAGGGTCACGGGCCGGAAACGGCCTTTCTAAAATCATTAAAATACCGTAAGAAATTTGCTATAAGTTACTTTTATTAATTAAAGGCATTCAGATGTTTTTGCGGAGTATCCTTGGGATTGGTACATGCATCGCCCTGCTCGGCGGGGCAGCGAACGCCGCCGTGGTCGGGTCGGCGTTTGTCGATGTCGCGCAAGACCAGATGGTGACGGATGCCACTCGCGAGGTCGATCCCGAACACAGTAGCCCGCGGAGCGCGGTCGTGGACGGTGCCGGAGAGATTGCCGAGCTGGACTTTTCCTACGGGGTCGGTTCGTCCAATGGACCGGCCAGTTTCCGTATCGACGTCGCGCAGGGCGTGGCGTCGCTGTCGGTGGTCTTCGAAAACCCGTTATCGGGCGGACCGGGATTTTCGGTTATGCCGCTGCTCCAGATGGCACCGGCCACCACGCCGGCCGAGCTTTTCATGACCACGCTGTTTCTGAACAAGCTATCCTCGTACGATCTGGCGGATGTGTTGCTCCTGTCGAGCATCCTGAACAGCCTGTTCGCCGAGCCCGACGGCGGTGTTCCTTACGCCGATGCGATTGAAGTGAGCGGCATCAGTATCGAGGGTGAGCGCTATGGGGAAAACGGGATCTTTGGCGCGCTCCTGGAGCAAGGGATTTTGGGCGCACTCCCAGAGTCCGGGCCCGGCGGCATCACCGAGGCGCTTGGGACCGAAGGGAGCGTCGAGTCCCGGCGTTTCGGCGCCTCTGGAGGGGTCTCTCTTGGGATCATTGCGCAAAGCGTTGGAGGCGGAGGTGGGCGTGGAGGATTCGACAATTATGGACTCGATCCTACCGTATCGGCGCCCATTCCGTTGCCGGCCGGTATCCTGCTTCTGCCCGCGGCGCTCGGCGGACTGGTGCTGGTAGGCAGGCGGCGCAAACGCGCGGCGTAAAAAAACGCCGCCCGGACCGGGGCGGCGTTTTTCTTTGTGCGGTTGGGGTTCTGTTCAGAACCCGAGACCCTCGTACTTCTTCTTGAACTTCGAGACGCGCCCGCCGGTGTCGAGCAGCTTGGTGTTGCCGCCCGTCCAGGCCGGATGTGCGGACGGGTCGATGTCGAGAGACAGGGTGTCGCCCTCGCTGCCATAGGTCGAACGCATCTTGACGATGGTGCCGTCGATCATCTTCACGTCGATGAAGTGATAGTCGGGGTGGATATCCTTTTTCATCGCGATGCTCCTCAGGCTTCTGCGCCGGCCGGGGCGGCCTTGGACTTGTAATTCGTCTGTTCGGCGATCCGCGCAGACTTCCCGCGACGGGCGCGCAGATAGTAGAGCTTGGCCCGGCGGACCTTGCCGCGGCGCACCACGGTGATGCTGTCGATATTGGTCGAATGGAGCGGGAAGACCCGTTCCACGCCTTCACCGAAGCTGATCTTGCGGACCGTGAAGGAGCCGGCGATGCCTTCGCCGTTCTTGCGCGCAATGCACACGCCTTCGTAATTCTGCACCCGGGTGCGGGTGCCTTCGGTCACCTTGTAGCCGACGCGCACGGTGTCGCCGGCCTTGAAATCGGGGAGATCCTTGCCGAGGGCAGCGACCTGCTCCGCCTCGATCTGAGCGATCAGATCCATCGCATCTATCCTTTGTCTGCGCGGGTATTTCCCGCATCATGGGGCTGCGCCGAGAGCTCTTGGTCGTCCACCGGGTCCATAACGCGGCTTTTGCGATATGCCCGCCAGAGATCGGGGCGGCGTTCCTTCGTTAGCCTTTCGGCCATCTCCCGCCGCCAGTCGGCTATCTTGCCGTGATGGCCCGACAGGAGAATGTCGGGCACTGTGCGGCCCTCCCAGTCGGCGGGTTTTGTGTAGTGCGGGTGTTCAAGAAGCCCGGTCGAGAAAGACTCCTCCTCCAGACTGACCTGATTCCCCAGCACGCGGGGTATAAGTCGCACGGTGGCATCGATCAAGGCCTGCGCCGCGATCTCGCCGCCGGTGAGGACGAAATCCCCCAGGGACACTTCCTCGACGCCGTAAGCCTCGATGACGCGCTCGTCCAGCCCTTCGAAACGCCCGCAGATCAGGGTGATGCCGGGGCCGTCGGCGAACCGGCGTGCGGTGGCCTGGGTGAAGGGGGTCCCGCGCGGCGACAGGTAGACGAGCGGGAGCCGGGAGGGTGCCGCGCGTTGGGCGGCCTCGATGGCGCTGGCCATGATGTCGGGGCGCAACACCATGCCCGCTCCCCCGCCAAAGGGCGTGTCATCGACATTGCGATGCCGGCCTGCTCCGAAGCGGCGCAGATCGATGGCCTCCAGGCTCCAGAGCCCCTCATCGAGCGCCTTGCCCGTCAGCGACGCGCCGAGCACGCCGGGAAAAAGTTCCGGAAAGAGCGTGATGACTTGGGCGGTCCAGACGCCTGCGAGCACCGGGCGTTCGGTCATAAGCGACCGGGGCGTTGCGCTGGCATGGATGGCCTTGCGCCCGTGGGAGCGCCCCTCACCCATCGGGAAAGAGCCCTTCGGGCGGGTCGGCCACGATGCTGCCCCCGGCGATATCGACGGTGGGCACAACCTCCTTGGTGAAAGGCAGCAGCACCGTGCCCCTAAGCCCCGGCCCGTGGACCTCCAGCAGATCGCCCGCGCCATGGTCATGGACCGCGCGGATCTTGCCCAAGATTTTCCCGCCGGTATCGAGTACGTTCAGGCCGATCAGATCGGCATGGTAGAACTCGTCCTCCGACAGCGCGGGCAGTCGGTCACGCGGCGCGTAGAGCCGGGTGCCGCGCAGGGCGTCGGCGGCTTCCTTGTTGGCCACGCCGTCGAGCCGCGCGGTCAGCGCGCCCTTGGCCTGACCGGTCAGGCGGACAGAAAAGCTCCGCCCGCCGTCTTCGGTGCTGAGCGGCGCATAGTCCGCGATGGCTTCGGCCGGGGCGCAGAAGCTCTTCAGCCGCACTTCGCCGCGCACCCCGAACGCGCCTGCGAGCGCGCCGACGCAGACCCGCTCACTCACCGGCTGCAAGCCCCAGGCAAAGACCGCGCCCGTCGATGGCGCCGCCGGCGCTCAGGCAGCGGTCGATTTGGGACGTGCGCTCGTATTCCGCGCCGGCCCAGAGACCGCACCCGAAGATCGCTACCCAGATGACGAGCCGGATCATGGCATGCTCCCGACGCTTGCCGGGCCGGGCGGATTACTCCGCCGCGGCCTCTTCGGCGGGCGCTTCTTCAGCAGGAGCTTCGGCCGGTGCATCTGCCGCCTCGGCGGACTTGGCGGCCTTCTCCTCGGCGCGATCCTTGGCTTTCTGGCCGGGTTCGCCCTTGTTGGGGTTGGCGCGGGTCTTGGCCGTCAGGACGCCTGCGGCCTCGAGCATACGGCTCACCCGGTCGGTCGGGATGGCGCCTTCGCCGAGCCAATACTTGACCCGGTCGAGATCCATCTTGATGCGGTCCTCGCTGTCCTTCGGGAGCAGCGGGTTATAGGTGCCGAGCTTCTCGATATAGCGGCCGTCACGCGGCATGCGGCTGTCGGAGGCGACGATGCGGTAGAAGGGGCGTTTTTTGGAACCGCCCCGGGCGAGGCGAAGTTTCATGGCCATTTGATGTCTCCTTTGAATGGCGGGCGAGGCAGGATGTCCGGCCTCAGGCTTGGTATTGTTTGTGGTGGCGGATGACTTCCTCGATGATGAAGCCGAGGAATTTCTTAGCAAAATCGGGATCGAGGTCGGCGCGGCGGGCGAGATCCTCGAGCCGCGCGATCTGGGCGGTTTCGCGGTCCGGGTCCGACGGCGGCAGGTCGTTCTGTGCCTTGAGCACGCCAACGGCCTGGGTGTGTTTGAAGCGTTCTCCGAGCGTGTAGACGAGGATCGCGTCGAGCCGGTCGATACTCTCGCGGTGGTCCTTCAGCAGTGCGGCGGCCTTGGCGGTGGCGTCGGTCATCGGGGTCTCCGGAGGGATGTTCGCGGTGTCTGTATCGCGTCGGTACTGCGTCGGTAAAACGTCGGCGGAATGCGCAGCCCGGCGTCGGGTCCCGGTGTGATGCGGCGCGCGCGCCGAGCGGCGTGCGCCAGCTTGCCGCCATAGTGCGGCAGGGCGATCCGGCCGCTGTCGATCAGGATGGGGACATCGCCGAGGGGGATCATTGCGCGGCCCTCATGCCCAGCGCGTCCGGTCCGGGATGGCGCCAGATCTGCATCGGCCCGAAGCGCACATGTTCGGTCTCTTGCTCCAGCCAGGCCCCGAGCCGCTGCGCGACCGCTGCCGAGGGCGTGTTGCCCGGGGAGATCAGGCTGATCGCGGTGGTCCAGCCGAGCGTGTCATAGGCCCAGGCCCGGGCGCGTTCCGCGGCCTCGGAGGCATAGCCGCGGCCCTCGAACCCGTCCAGCAGCATCCAGCCGATCTCGGGCTCCGGCCAACCGTAGGGATACCAGGGACCGACCAGACCGACGAGCGCGCCGGTCGCGGTCTCGGTCACCGCGAAGTTGCCGTAGCCGCGCAGCGTCCAGTGCCCGATCTCGGTCGCGAAGTGGCGCCAGGCCATTTCGGGGGTCTTGCGCCCACCGACGAACTCCGTGCGGTCGGAGCTGTAGAACGCCGTTACGGAATCGGTATGTTCGGGCAGGAGCGGGCCGAGCGTCAGGCGGTCGGTGGTGAGCACGGGTGCGGTCATGCCGAACCCTCCTCGGTGCGCTCGGACGGGTGCGGGTGGCGATAGACCCTCAGATCCGGTGCGCGGGTCGTCGCGGCTTCGTCCCAATAGGCGCCGAGCTTTTCGGCAAGCGCGAAGGACCGGGTGTTGCCCTCTTCGATATAGCTGACGGCGGTGTCCCAATCGAGCACGTCAAAGGCGTAGTCGACGCAGGCGCGGGCGGCCTCATAGCCATAGCCCTTGCCCTCGGCTTCGGGCCAGAGGAGCCATCCGATTTCGCGTTCGATCCAGCCTTCGGGATACCAGTGTCCGACGAGGCCTAGGCATGTGTCGTCCTCATGGGTCGTGATCGCGAACATGCCGAAGCCGCGCAGATCCCAATGGGCCAGTTCCATGCAATAGAGCTTCCAGGCCTCTTCGTCGTTTTTGGCGAAGTAGAAATAGCGCGCGCGCTGGGAGCGCACGAAGCGCCGGTAGCCGTCCAGATCCTGCGGACCGGGGCGGCGCAGGCGCAGGCGCTGTGTGGTGAGGATCGCCTCGCTCATGCCGCGGCCTCCGTGCCATGGCGCCAGACCTGGGTGCCCGCAGGCAGACCGACCTCGGCCTCGGTATCGCGCTGGCCCCCGATCGCGGCGGCGAGCCGGGCGGAGCGGGGATTGTCGACGGCGACATAGCTGACGCAGCCGCCGGGGCCGAAAAGCGACAGCGCGTGATCGCGGGCGGCCATGGCCGCCTCGGCGCCGTAGCCCTGGCCGCGCGCGCCGGGGGCGAGCATCCAGCCCAGTTCGGGCTCCAGATCCTCCCATTCGAGGCCGAGCATGACGAAGCCGACCAGACTGTCGCTGGCGCGGTGGTCGATCGCCCAGAGACCGTGGCCATGGAGGCTCCAGCCCGCGACATAGACGCAGAACGCCTCCCACGCGTCCTGCGCGCTCATCGGACCGCCGACCAGCGCGGCCTCGTCGCCGGTGCAGATCTCTGTCCAGAGCGGCAGATCGGTCAGTTCCGGTGCGCGCAGCACCAACCGCTCCGTCCGCAGGCGCGGCAGCACGGCGCGATGGCGCGTCGCCGCCTTGGCCGCAGGACCAAGGGGAGGATGGGTGCAGCGCGGGCTCATTTCTTCTTGCCGAACCCGCTGAGGCCGGGGGGCAGGGCGGGTGCGCCGCCGAGACCCGGCATCCCGCCGGGAAGGCCACCGGGCATGCCGCCGGGGCCGCCCATTTTCGCTTGTGCCGCGGCAATCTCCGCCTCGGACGGCATCCCGCCGCCCTTGCCGCCGAGGAGCCCGCCGAGCTGGCGCATCATGCCCTTCTTGCCCATCTTGCCGAGCTTCTTCATCGCGTCGGACATCTGGCGGTGCATTTTCAGCAGCTTGTTGAGATCGCTGACCTCCATGCCCGATCCGGCGGCGATGCGTTTCTTGCGGCTGGCCTGGAGGATCTGGGGGTTGGCGCGTTCTTTCTTGGTCATGGACTGGATGAGCGCGATCTGCTGTTTGAGGATCTTGTCGTCGAAGCCCGCGTCGGCGACCTGCTTCTGCATCTTGGCCATGCCGGGCATCATCCCCATAATGCCGTCCATGCCGCCCATCTTGAGCATTTGCTCCAACTGGCCGCGCAGGTCGTTCATGTTGAACTGACCCTTCTGGAAGCGCTTCATCATGCGCTCGGCCTGTTCGACCTCCAGCGTTTCCTGGGCCTTTTCGACCAGGCTGACGATATCGCCCATGCCGAGGATGCGGCCGGCGACGCGGGAGGGGTGGAACTCCTCCAGCGCGTCCATCTTTTCGCCCAGACCCACGAACTTGATCGGCTGGCCGGTGACCGCGCGCATCGAAAGCGCCGCACCGCCGCGCCCGTCGCCATCCATCCGCGTCAGCACGACGCCGGAGATGCCGATGCGGCTGTCGAAATTCTCGGCTGTGTTGACCGCGTCCTGGCCGGTAAGCCCGTCGACGACAAGCAGGGTTTCGCGCGGTGTGGTGACGTCGCGGACCTGTTCGACCTGGGTCATCAGCTCTTCGTCGATCGAGAGCCGCCCGGCGGTGTCGAGCATGAAGACGTCATAGCCGCCGAGGCTGGCCTGGGTTTTCGCGCGCTTGGCGATCTGGACGGGTGTTTCGCCAGGCACGATGGGCAGCGTGTCGACGCCGATCTGGTTGCCAAGGATGGCGAGCTGTTCCATCGCCGCGGGGCGGTTGGTGTCGAGTGAGGCCATGAGCACGCGCTTGCCGGACTTTTCGCTCAGCCGCTTGGCGAGTTTGGCGGTGGTCGTGGTCTTGCCCGAGCCCTGCAGCCCGACCATCAGGACCGGCGCGGGCGGATTGTCGATCTTGAGCTCGCCCGGGTCCTCATCCTCGCCGGCGAGCACATGGACGAGCTCGTCATGGACGATCTTGACCACCTGCTGGCCCGGCGTGACCGATTTGGTGACCGCGGCGCCGGTGGCTTTCTTCTGGACCGCCTTGATGAAGTCGCGGGCCACGGGCAGGGAGACGTCGGCCTCCAGCAGGGCCACGCGCACCTCGCGGAGCGCGGTCTTGACGTCATCCTCGGAGAGCGCACCGGCCTTGGTCAGCCGGTCGAAGACACCGCCGAGGCGTTCGGAAAGGCTTTCGAACATGGGCATGGCTCCTTTTCGAGCGGCTGCGGGTCTGGTCCACAGATGGCGGGGACCGGCTCAAACGACAAGCACTGCCGGGACAGTGCCAAGAAACAAGTTGCGCCCCGGGGGGCGCTATCAGACGACGTGCGTCTCTACGGGCGGACCCCAACGACATGCGCCCCCACGGGCGCATCGCGCTGGTGGAGGTCGATCCCGTAGGGACCGGAAGGGCGTGGCTCTTCCGGGATGGCGGTCGGATACGCCTCGGGTCCGCAAATGTCAACAACGCAAAGGATCGGGATCGCCCGGCGAGGGCCGGGAACATCCGCAGGCGCGCAATGCGGGTTTTTCCCTTGTGCAAACCGGGCTAAGCCGGAGGCAGCGTGACAGTCCGAAGGAGGTCCAGATGGCCGACGACACCCCCATAAGCGCGTCCGAGCTGCGTCAGCAGATTGCGGAACTGGAAGCCGAGAAGATGCGTCTGCTTGCCGAAAAGCGGGCCAAGGCCGACGCTGCGATGGACCGGATGGCGCGGGATTTCGTGCACCAGCATCTTAACGAGGAAGAGCTGGCCGAATTGCGTACAAAGGTGAAGCACGCCGTCGATAATGGCCAGATGGAGGTGATGGTGATGCGCTTCCCGTCGCGGCTCTGCTCCGACAAGGGCCGCGCTATCAACAACGCGCTGGAAAACTGGCCCGACACCCTGCCGGGCAAGGCGGCGGATCTCTATGCGCTCTGGGAAGAGCGCGCGCGGCCGGCGGGCTACAAGTTGCGGGCGATTATCGTCGACTATCCCGGCGGCATGCCCGGCGATGTGGGGCTTTTCCTGAACTGGTCGGAGTGATGGCCGCGCCGGCGCGGCCGTCACTTACGGCTGTGCCGGACGCTACTGCGCCGAGGAGATGATCTCTTCGGCCATGCGGCGCTTTTCTTCGGGGTTGTGGCCGGCATCGAGCAGCATCGCTTCGAGCTGAAGAAGCGTGTCCTCTGGCAGGTTGTCGACCGCGTCGGTGTTCACGTCGAGCTGCTGCAGCATCATCTTGACCGAATCCACGTCGGAATTCTGGGCCCAGACCGCTCCGGATGCCGTGACCAGCGCCAGCGACAGCGCCGCGATTTTCGTGAAATGCTTCATCTTTGCCTCTGTTTGCTTCCTGAGGGCGAAGACGCCTCTTGCGTCCCCTCTGAACACCCCCCGAGCGAATATCTTAGCATCGGCCCCTCGAAATCAGAAATCTCCGCGGGCCCGCCGGCATGTTTTGGCGCGAAATGGGCATCCCTCAGGCCGAAACCGCTGCGGGAGGCGAGGCCCAGGCCGCGATGGGCGCGGCCGGGAGGTCAGCGTCCGATGTCGCCCTGCCGGCGCCTGGGTCGGGCTAGAGGCAAAGCCGATGAGCGCGCCGGACTGGGGCCCGCGGAAGGTTACGGGGAGGATCGCGGGCTCGCAACAGAATCGGCCAAAGGGACCGTGGGCAGGCAATCTGGGCAGACGACGGTGCTACGGGCCTTCGCTATCGTGCCGACGGCTGCTTTGGTCACATACGATCCTGCCCGTTCGTAGATCAGGGGGCATAGGACTGGAGGCTGCGACCCCTGGCTCTGGCCGGAAAACGGCAGCCGGGAAAACGAGCACGGCTCTCCCAGGCATCGAGACTGGTTTCCCGTGATGCGAAAGGGGGGGCTCGACCCACGGCCGCTCTGGCGACAGATCCTCGAGACCATGTGCCTCCGCGCCGTCACCCCCAATGGAGCGCAAGGCTTGGTGTGGCACGATGCGAGTCCAAAAATACGGTCGCGTAGTCGATGCCACCGACCCCGGCCGCCTGCCCATCGTCGATCCCCATGACGCGGCGCGCGGCGCCGCGCTGCTGCTGACCGAGCCGGGTCACGCGCGCAAGGGCTACATCTTGATCGGCCCCGAGGCGCTGACCGCCGGCGAACAGGTCGCGGTACCAGGCGGGTGCCAAGGGACGAGCGCAGCCCGATCTGTTTGACGTCGGCGGCATAGGCCGCGACCACCATGCTTTGCGCCTGCTCGGGCAACGGGTCCGCCTGCATGAAGAACCCGCCCTCCACGCCGTTGGTGGCCGCGGAGATGCTCCCGGCGTCGGCGAGATGGCCCAACGCGACATGGGTTCCTGACGGGAGGTGTTTCTTGTCGCGCGCTTAGTCGCGGACAAAGACGCGCATGGCGTGGCCCTGTTGCAAAAGCTGGGCTGCGAGTGCGCCGACGACAATTCCGGTGGCTCCGAAAGTCGAGACATGTGGGGTTTCTTTTCGATCAGGCACTTTGAGTTTGGGGCGATGGGGAACAGGTCGAGGCGTCCGCGAGGGCTCGGGCATCGCTCCCCCCACAGGCAGGTGATCGGGGCAGGCGAGTGGAGCGTCGTCCGGGTTGCGTGGTTGTGCGCTTTCGGCCTGCCCGGGAATGGCGAGTTTCACGGTGGCGCCGAACTCTTTTCAGTTCAAGTGCGAGACAATCGCTGAACACGACGAATGCGGCCCTACTGGCGGTGTAGAAAAAAGAGGAGCGGGAAGGGCGCCAGCGTCGTGCCGGAATCAATGCTCACGAGCACGCCCGATCGTCGCCGCCTGAAGCCGGGCAGGGCCTCCTTGGTCATGACGACCGTGCCGAGCGTATTGGTCTCATAGGTCTCTCGGGCCCCGGCCATATCGGTGCCTGCGACGGCGCTCAGCATGCCGACACCGGCGTTGTTGACGAGCACACCGATGGGACCGGCGGCCTCCATGGCCGCTGCGATGCTGTCCGGGTCGGTCGTGTCCAGCGCCAGCGCCAGCACCCGCAGCCGAACGCGCGCCGTGAAGAGACCCTCGCGCGGAGTGCGCGTGGTCGCGACGGCGGACCACCCTTTGTCCAGGAAAAAGAGCGCTGTCTGCAGGCTGAAGCCGGAGAGCCTCCTGTGATGAGTACGGTTTTCCTGGGACCTCCTGTGGGGTGTCTGCAATCCTCTGCGATCAGAGTAAGCGGCGAGACCTGTATTATCGATAAGTGAAAGTCCGACCTTCATTTGCGGGAGCCCTGTCATGACAGACCCTCTGACCGAAGTGATATTTTTTGCTCCAGTCCAGGCTTGCTGCGATGAAGCTGGCTCTTGGCGGCGGTGCGTGGTGCGTGCGCTGCGAGGTCACGGAGCGGGTCGAGTGCGAACTGTCGCCGGAGGGGAGCTTTCGTTTCCAGGCAGGCGAACAGGCGGAGATCATCATCGTCCGGAACAACAATCGTCTGGCAGCGCGCGCGCGTCCCGTCGACGACGCGTATCGAAATCAGAGCAATGCGCGCGAAGTGATCCTCGAACGCCTGCCAGGGCTGCTCTCCATCGAAGCCTCTCGCGACCTTCCTGACGAAGGTGGGTGTACCGGTCCGGTGCGCGGGCTTGCGGACGATAAGATCGTGATGGCTATCAGACGCCTGCACGAAGATCCCAAATACGGTTGGAAGATCGATGAGCTATCGCGCGAAGCCGCCCGGTCACAGTCGGCCGTTTTCCCGGAGTTCAACCGGATGGTCGGCATGGCGCCGATGGAATGCCTGCAGAACAAGCGGATGACGCTGGCGAAGGACCCGCTCTGCGTCGCAGGCACATTGCGGCATGGCCAGCGCACCGAGATCGGTCCAGTCCCCCGCCGCGGAGACGAACGGGTATACCGCCGCGGAAGCCGCGACCGGGAAGCCGGGTCAGGCCGGCCCGCTGAGATCGACATACGTGCGCGACCGGATCGAAAGCGTATCAGACGACGCATCGAAGCTTGCTGTGGCGATGGCGTTGTCGGCGAAATTCGGGGACAGGCGATGCGGTCGGTCGGCGTGATTTCGAGCGCGAAGTGTTTCACAGCGAGCTCCCGCGTTTCACGGGGGCGTAGCATCAGCCGGTGGGACCGAGGCCCACCGCGGTCCGGTAGCGATAGCTGGTCGTGTGGCCGATCGTGGTCGACCGCGCACGAGCGAGCCAGGACGACCGGCCGCCGGAGCGGCGCCGACCTTGACCGCTGCCATCCCGCACGGCTGTGCGCCAGGCTTTGGTGCGCTCGCAGCGGGCATAGTCGAGATCGACTTGGGAAACCGCCAGCTTCGCGTCAATTCGGGATGGGCCACGCATAAGTGCAGGTGGACCACGGCCGACGCCTTCCACGCTTCGGGGTCCTGGTGTTCTGGTGGTGCGGAGAGTTCGGTCTCAACCTCATTCTCTCCGTCAGGGAGCGTTCGGTTAAAGTCCGGCACTCTGAAGGGCTGATCAAAAACCGCGATGGCTCTGGCTATCTGATCGTCAATTGCGGCGGGGCCTGTCGATTGGAGCGCTCGCTCGTCTTTGCCAGCGAATCCAGGTGATTGCATGTGTCTTTCAGAGTTTCTTCGGATCCGTCTGACCTGTGTCCGAGCCGGGGTCGGACGCTGTGACGTACTGTTCCTTTTTCGACGGTTCCGCAGGCTTCGCTTTCAGCGGGATGGCAGCCCTTGTCGCCAGGTTCTCGAGAGAACTGCTCTCTGTCCTTTTGGGATTTGCGCTGAAACCTCGGTGTCTCGGATCGGATCGAGTATGCTTGTGCGGCTTGGCAGCGCATGGGGATCAACAGGCCGATTTACCGTGGCGCGTTTCCGGGCACGTGAGTGTGCAGAGCTGCTTCTCCGGCTGCGGTGCGCGCATCGAAAAACCAGACCGGAGTCGAATGCGGGCGGCCTCCACGATACCTGATCGTCGCGGTCAATGCTTCTTTGCGGCGCCGCATCCCCCAGCCAGGCAAAATGCGCGGCGATCCCCTTGAGCGCGACACCTGGCGTTGCGACCACCCGAGAGTCCAAGGCCGTGTCGTTTTCGGCAGGATGCCTTCGCGCATACCTCCCACTTCGAGCATCGGTAGGACGTCGTGCGTCTTGCCCGGCTTGTGAGCAGCCACCGCCAGTCTCTGGCTCGTGTCGATCTCGGTATTGTAGCTGCTATCGCAGTACTGGACGACGTCTTCGATCTCGCTCTGCAGCGGCCCGCGGACCATCGATGTCAGACAGGTGAGGCCGACGTCGCGCTTGCGCCGAACGTTCACGACCCGTGCATCCGCCAGACCGACTGTCCCGCCATCCGGCAACGCCAGAGCGACGCCGGGATGACCGCAAACGGCCTTGGTCACTCGGGTCACGGTGATCCCGTGGGTACGAAGACGTTCGACGAGAAACCGCGTGTTTCGGCTGATCTTACCCGGATCGATCTCGACACGCGGCACAGTCATTATGCTGCCACGAGGGGCAGCGGTCGCAAACGCGGAAATGCGGACAGGACCATTTCGGACAGATATGTGGCCGACCGGGTGAGCGCGTCCGTGACCGGATTGCCCAGATCCAGCAAAAAAGCCGCGATCGCCGCACTCACGTCTGCGTCCGCCATGCCTATGACCCTCGTGTCGGAGAATGCTTCGATGAGTGCGATGTCGTCCCGCGGGTCGAGCACCGGCATGGCGGGACAGTCGCAACGGTCCGCGCGCCGGGGCGCGTGCTGCAGGACAACGGCCTGCGGTTGACGGCCACGCAGAAGGAATGCCGAGGCGCAAAAGGCCGGATGGCTGAGCGCGCCATGACCCACGATCAGGGTGACATCCGGCTCTTCGCCCTACGACGCCTCCAAATTCGCGCGCTCAAGTTCTCCACAGCAAGACTGTAGTGGCACCGCGTCCATTGCGATCTCGTATCTGGCGCCCAGCATCAAGCCAGTCTGGCCGGCGCCGACAAGGATCGTATGGATCTCGTTGCGGCTCAGCGCCGACGCCAGAACGGTCGCCGTTGTTCGCTTTCCGATCGCGCAGTCAGTTCCCGGCACGGCGTTGGGGATAGCTTTAACCGATGCCACGCTGCCTTCGAACAGGCGCGTCCTCGTTCGGCCGGAGTTTGCGGATGTGACGGATCGTGACGTTGGCCGCAGGAGCGGCCGCCGAAATTCTGGGATCTTCACCTAGGTATTCGTGCAGACCGCTGATGATGTTCAAACCGCGCGCGATTGCATCCAGCACCACCGCCCGATCCGCGAGCGACAGCTTTCCGGTCTATGGTGCCATTCCGCAAATCAGCCGGTCCAGGACACGCGCTTCGCGCGGAACCGGGGACTCGAGGCGCTCTGGGACGGGAACGATGTTGTCGACGCTGCCCAGCACCTGTCCTCGGTCTTGCCCGCAGAGCGCGCTGTCGAACACCCAGAGAATGCGGCAGACCTGCGAAAAGCGGACAAGGTCATTCGCAGTCTTGCCGTCGATCTGTCCAAAGTCTTCTTCGCAATAGACAACCGCCGTCGGCACCGCTGTGGCAAGTCTTTTGCCGGGGTGGGATGGATGCGCGACAGGCGCACGTGGTGGGGCTGAAGCCCCATCGCTGACGGTCCCTTGGTCGACATCTGAGTACTATCCGGCTCCACATGTTGCCTTCTTCGGGCGGTTATGCGCGTGATCGAACGCCACTTCGAATGATGAACGTTCGAACCGGCGCGCCGCGTTGACCGGCATCTTGTCCCCAAGGACACGCGGCCGTGCGCCGCCTCCCATGCGAAACGGAACAACCATGTCGATATCAGACGTTCTGGGCCTGGATGGCACCGACTACGACGCCTTCCTGCTTGTAGTGGTCGGCGAGGACGGAACCGGTGCGGCCGCGACGGTTTTGTCAGCCTTTGCGCGCCTCGAAACCGGGCCCTGGACTGCTGTCTGAGAGCTTGCACAACTGGGCCGGGATGCGGCTCAAGTTCGACTGAAGGCGCATCTTGCGGTGATCAGCGATGTCCCCGTGGTTGGTCCCGAGAGCGGCGGTGTGGCGACGAAGCTGGTCTCTTTGCTGTCGAAGAACGTGATGCAGCGCGTTTCAAAACTGCCCTAGGCGGTGCATTATAGCGGCCTCCGGATCCCGGTCTTTTGGATGCTGCTGGCGCTGATGGGCATTCTTGTGTTCGTGAGGGTCTAATTTCTGGCGCACGCGGGCTGACCCGAGTTCGAGCGAAGGCGCGCCGCAGGCATGGCTGCCCTCGCGATCTGCGAGGCGCTCCTGCTTGGCATGGATGATCGCAACCTGTTTCCTAAACCCGAGATCGTGAGGGTTCTTTGCGATGCAGCGGCAACCCACCAGGACGCTCGGGGTTCGGGAATCGACCAAAAATTCCACGCCTCCGCCGCCAACCTGACCAACGAAATCGTCGCCGGTGGCAAGCGTTTGCATCCCTCGTTGTGAAGTCTGCCGCACGGTGTCGAGCCAGCCGTTCAACCCGGAGACGGATCGGCAGACATGGCGGCCGACCTGCGGCCTCGGTCGGTTTTCGGAGTAAAAGGTCGGGTCGCAATCTCGGGAGGGGCTTTGGCCAAGGTGTCTGAATTCTACCAAGCCGGTGATCGACATTCTGGCTTTTCTTGACTGGCCACCAAACCTTTCGGCAGCCGCCGGCATGCGGGGGATTGATGCCTCTATGGCAAAGGAACCCTCGGCGACCGGACCGCTTTTACCTTGCAACCCATCCGGGCAGGTCCCACATGTGCTAGGCTACTGACCTCCATTCGACTCTCTGTTTTCCTTTACCGGCTCACAGCGCTCGACACGTCGTGAGAAGCCGGGCTGCCGCACATCGCGGGCAGCGATCAAAAAGGAAACCTCACATGGCCAATGGCACAGTGAAATGGTTCAACGCCACCAAAGGCTTCGGCTTCATCGCCCCTGAATCTGGCGGCAAAGACGTGTTCTTGCACATCTCAGCACTCGAGCGGGCGGGCATGACCAGCCTCGCCGACGATCAGAAGGTGACCTACGACGTCGAAACCGGACGTGACGGCCGCGAAAGCGCAAGCAACATCGCGCTCGCCTGAAACTTGCAAGCGGGCGTCCTTACGGGGCGCCCAATTGCGGTGATGGGACTGACCCCAAGGGCTCTCGACACGAGGCCGCAACGGCCGACAAGTTGATCCGCCTGGGCACACGGTCGTCCTGGTGCACCGTTGGAGCAACTCCCAGCACCGCCGCTCGCCGAAGTCGCGAGGAGCCGGATCTTCGAGGTCCAGCCCAGATGTGCGCAGCTTATTGGTGTCGCCCGGAAACCTGGCCGTTCCGACTGCCGCTCGAAGCGCAGCTACAACTCCGCGCTTCCCGGCACTGCCACAGTGCGTTAGCTTGGCGCACCGGGGTGAAAGGGGCCGACGGCTCACCTGCCTAACCGCCGTACCTCGGCTGGCGTCGCTATCCGCTGACATCGGCACACGAATTACCGAAATCCGGGATAGGATCTTAGATGACACGCTCCAGTGCAGCAGGCCGACCGAATGCGGGCCATGACCTCTTCAAAGGCGGAGAAAAGAAGAAAAATATAAAGGAAAACAAGAAAGTAACGCCGACCTCGATCCAGGTGGGCGAACATGGCAGATACCAGATCAAGTCCGGCCGCCTCGAGGGGAAGTACGTGGCGCGCGCGTTTGCCAAACCGCCCACGAAGGCGCGCGGCATGATCGCCGAGGCAAGCGGCGAAACCGAAGAGGCCGCGATCACCGCTTTGCACGCCGTCATCGATGCACGGGAAAACCGCAGAACCGAAGACCGCAGAACAGACGAGCGAACGGGCGCGTCGGTGCCGAGCGTCGAAGAATATGTCGAAGCGCTCAACCACGTTGCCCTCGCGGGCCCGCAGCGCGCATTGTTGACGGCGCTGTCGCTGGCCGACGAAGACGGACTGACGGAGGCCCGCATGGCCAACGCGGCCGGCTACAAGTCCCTGGCATCGGCCAGCAGATCTTTCGCGAGCGCAGGTCTGTTGATCGCCAACTACCTTTCCTTGGAGGCGGCTTCTAGCGAGACCTCCGCCGGGACCGACGGAGTTTCGTTTCTGGGGTTTCGAGACGAGCCGCAAGACGGTGAGGCACCGGGAAACTGGGTACTTTTCCCGGAGTTTCGCGAAGCCGTCCGCGCGGCGTTGTGATCGACAGGGTCCGCCAGTCTTTGGGAGGCCCGGCGAGATAATCTCCGCTGAGACCGGGCTGACGCCGATTGCGAGAACCGCACCGAGGTGCACGAAAGCAAGAGAATTCGCTGGTATCGCCGGACGACGACTATTGTCGATTTTCGGTCCTCGCGGCTCACTGCGGCGCCGCGTGATGGCTCGATTTCGTCTTCAGCCGGTTGTCGATGCGTGACTGGACCGGGCCGGTGAGCAGCAAATGACGCTCGCCAAGCCAATAAAACTCGGCCACGCGGAAATGCAGAGCGCACCTTGGCGTTCAGCTGCAAGATATCGCACCGTGCTGTCGACCTCCGGGTGACCCGGGTGGTGTTGGACCGCGCGTATTGCCGTGTCGAGAAATGCGACCGCGCACGACATCGGCTTGGGAAAAAATCCGCCAAGCATCTTGCTGCCTGAGACCCAATTCCGGGTAAGATCGCGTGTCTCGTCAGAGACTTCGAACGGACCGGACGCCGTGTCTCGAACTGTTTGGCGGTTCCGTTCCCGGACGCGAACAGGGGCGACAAGACCGGTCACATTCGAACCAACCGGATCGCAGCCCCGTAGCTGGCTGTCGATCGTGCGGGAGCGGACAGTGGATTTTTGTCGCCCGCTGGTGTCACGTCTTGGCAAGGCCGAGCTGTTTGCCAGAGCGTCGCCGCCTAGTCGGACATGCAGCGGTCGCGCCAACGCTCCGCGTAAGCACGCCACACGGCGGGAGCATCGCGGCTCGCAATCGGCGGCGTGGGGACAGCTGCGTGTTTGCCGGCGAACAGAAGGGCCGCCCCGATGGCGGTGCCTGTGGATGCATCGCTGGCAAGGACAGGGCGGCCTGTCGCGGCGGCAAGCATGCCTCGAAACTCCGGATTGTGCGCGAAGGGGCCTTCGACAACCGTCGGTCCGGCCGCACCTGTCAGCCCCAGGCAGGATTCGGTCATCATCGCCAGATAGAAAGACAGCGCAGCGGCCCGCTGTCCCGATCCGATGGCGGGTTCGGGTCCGGTCCAGCGCATCTGCTGACCCCGAAATGGTCCTGTATGCGGCTCGACCGCGGGCAAGAGCATCAGTTTGTCGGCCAGCACCTGCGCGACATCGTCGGGTGTCGGCTCGGTGGGTTGACCCGCCAGGACCAGCTCGTATTCCCGCCCGCCCATGAAGCGCGCGGACGGCACGGGATCACCCAGAGCAGAGACGTTCACAAGCGTATCACGGTCGGGATCGAGGCGTTCCGCCCTGCCGCCGACGGCCATGACGATGACCCATGTGCCCGTGGAGACGACGCTGAACGGCGCGCTCTGCCCCATAATGTGGGGATAGAGCGAGGCATTGGAATCGTGGATGCCGACGGCGACGGGCGTATCGGGGGCCAGGCCCGTGGCGGCAGCGATGTTGGGCAGAAGGGTGCCGAGGATGTCGCTCGATTTGCGAACCGGCGCGATCTTTCCCGCAATGTCCAGCCTGTCGACAAGGTCGGAGAATGTGCCTTCGCTCGGGTTCCAAAGGTCAGTGTGACAGCCAATGGAAGTCACGTCGCAGGCGGCCTCACCGGTCAGGCGGTGCCCCCAGTATTGTGGATAGCCCAGTATCTTGTCCGTGCGGGCATGCAAGCCAGGGTCTTGCGCGAACACGTAGTGCAGCTGCGCGCCTACGTTCAGGCCCGCCGCGAGCCGAGGCGAGCCGGTCTCAGCGAAAGGTGGACGGATCGCATCATAGGCCCGGGCGATCTCGTCGGGGATGGGGTGTTCGTAATCGATGATCGGCGCGGCCAGATCGCCCCTGTCATCCAGCAGCACGATGCTTGCGCCGTGGGTTGTGACGGAGATTGCATCGATACCATGATCCGAATGAAACCTCTTGAGCGCATCCAACAAGAACGCCCAGTGGCCGTCGGTGTCGAAATGCCCCCAGGGCGGCCGTGGCAGGACCCTGTTCGGGCGGGTCACCACCGCGATTTCTTGCAAGGTCTCCAGATCGACGAGCGCCAGTTTCACGTTGGTCTTTCCGATGTCGATGACAGCGATGTGGCGCGGGGGTGTCATGGCATGTGAAACACGCGCTCCAGCGGCACGGCCACGGGCGCGTCGTCGGGACCGGTTTCCATGATGTCGGCCATATGCGCCCACCATTTCTGCATCACCGGATGATCGGGCAGCGCGTCCATCTTGTGACCATCCACGCGTTCCAGAACACCGATCAGCACCAGGGTTTCCGGGTCGAAATGGATCGAATAATCGCTGATGCCCGCATCGCGCAGAAGGTCCACCAGTTCTGGCCAGATGGCGTCATGGCGACGCTTGTATTCGACCTCCATGCCGTCGTTCAGTCGCATGCGAAAGACGAAGCGTTCGGTCATCTGCCCCTCCGTGCGGCCATCATTCCCCAGAGTCTCGGCAGGGCGATCACGCCGATCAGCAGCAGGCCGATGAAGATCGACATCACGATCCCCGGCACATTCAAAAGGCCCAGTCCGAAGGTGACGAGGCCCATGACGAAGGCCGCGATCACCACCCCGGGGATCGAACCCGACCCTCCGAGGATGTTGACGCCTCCCAAAACGACCATGGTAACGACCTCGAGCTCCATCCCCGTGGCGATGCTGGGGCGGGTGGAGCCAAGGCGCGAGGTCAGGCAAACCGCCGCCACGCCCGACATCAGGCCGGTGAGAAGGAACAGGATGAACTTGACCCGCTGCACGCGGATGCCGCTGAAGAGCGCGCCGGTGGGATTGTTGCCGATGGCATAGACCGCGCGGCCAAAGTTGGTCTTGTGCAGAAGAACGCCGTAGACGATCGCGATGATAACGAAAAGCAGCATCTCGACGGTGAAGACCCAGTAGATATAGCCCTGCCCGAACCACGAAAAGCTGGCCGGGTAGCCGCGGAACGCGTCGTCGCCAAGGATGATGTAGCTGATGCCGCGAAACAGGCTCATGGTGCCGATGGTGACGACGATGGAAGGCAGCCCGAGGATCGTGACGAAGACCGCATTGAAAGCCCCGCAGAGCAGGCCGACCGTCAGGCCGATCAGGACGAGCTCAGGCGTGCCGGCCCCGTATTGCAGCGCAAGGCCCATGGCGGTGCTGGCCAGTGCGATGATCGAGGCGACGGAGAGGTCGATCTCGCCCGAGATGATCAGTAGCGCCATGGCAAAGGCGATCATCGCCTTCTCGGTGAAGTTGAAGGTCGCGTCGCTGAGATTCCACGCGCTGAGGAAGTAGGGCGAGGCGAAACTGTTGACGACGAAGATCGCGATGGCCACGACCAAAAGCAGGGCTTCCCAACTGCGGAGCGTGCGGTAGGCGCGGGAATGCAGGCGGTCCGGGACGAACCGGGTCTGAAGACCGGTGTCGGTCATGGCGTGGCTCCGACCGGTTTCTCGGCTGATTTGAGGATGATGCGGCCCTTGGTGCGGCCCGCACGGGCATTGAAGGCCACTGCGATCAGGATCGCGCTGCCGGAGATTGCCAGTTGCCAGAAGGGCGAGATGTTGACGACGGGCAGGGCGTTTTTCACCACCCCAAGGAAAATCGCGCCCAGCACCGCGCCACCCACCGAGCCTATGCCGCCCGCGATCGAGATGCCGCCGATGACGCAGGCGGCCACGACCTCGAGCTCGAACCCGCCGGCGATATCGACGTAGGCCACAGCGTAGCGCGCCACCCAGAGGTAGCCCGTCAGGCCCGCCAGCGCGCCTGAAATCACGAAGGCCAGAAACTGCGTCTTGCCGACATTGATGCCCGTGTAGACCGCGGCGTGCGGGTTGCCGCCCACGGCAAAGATCGACCGGCCCAGCGGGGTGCGCGACATCATCACTGCAAAGATCAGGACTGTTGCTACCGCGATCCACGACAGGACCGGCAGGCCTAGGAGTTCGGCGCGGGGGAAGCCAGTGAAGGCGGGGCTCATCTCATGGGAGTTCACCCATTTGCCGTCCGAGATCAGGAAGATGATGCCGCGGAAAATGGTCATGGTGCCCAGCGTCACGACGATCGGCGGGATAGCCAGTTTCCAGACGAGAATACCATTGATCGCGCCCATGAAGGACCCCGTCAGAATCGCGATGGCGATGATCACCGGAATCGGCAGGCCGGGCATGGCGACGTTGATCATGGCCACCGCCATGCCGGTCAGCGCAAGGTTGGCTGCCACCGAAAGATCAATGCAGCGGGTCAGGATCACAACCATCTGACCGAGGGCGAGGATGATCAGAGGGCTGGTGTCGTTGAACACATTGGCGAGGTTCGAGGGCGCGACAAACCCGGGAAAGCGCGAGGCGATCAGGAACATCAGAACAAGGATGGCGGCAGCAAGGATGGTTTCACGGACAGGGATAAAACGGCTCATGCGGGAACGCTTTCTGCCGACATGGTGATGCCCGCGGCGTGGCGCACAAGGGTTTCGGGCGAGAGTTCATCGCCCGCGAGCTCGGCTGCGATGCGCCCGTCGCGCATGACGATCACGCGGTCGGACATGCCGATGACTTCGGGGATTTCAGAGCTCACCATGATCACGGACAGGCCCTGGACGGCCAGTTCGGCCATGAATTCGTGCACAGCGGCCTTGGAGCCGATGTCGATGCCCTTGGTGGGCTCGTCCAGAATGATAACCTGCGGTCGGGTGGCGAGCCATTTGGCGATCACCACCTTTTGCTGGTTGCCGCCCGACAAGTTGCCCACGTCCTGATCGAGGCTGGCGGCGCGCAGGTCGAGACGTTCGGCGTAGTCCCGTGCCAGCTTGAATTCCTCGGCCAGTCGCAGGAAACCGTGGTTCGACGTGCGTCGCAGCGAGGGCAGGGTGATGTTCTGGAAGATCGGCAGGCCGATGATCGCTCCTTGCTTGCCACGGTCCTCGGGGACGTAGACGATCCCGTTCTTCACCGCATCGGCTGGAGAGCGGATGGTGCGGATCTCGCCGTTCATCTTCGTGACGCCCTTGCTGGGCTTGGTGATGCCGAAAAGCGCTTGCATGAATTCGGACCGCCCGGCACCCACAAGCCCGTAGAACCCAAGGATTTCACCGCGTTTGAGGCTGAAGCCAATGTCGGCGAATTCGGTGGGATGGTCGTAGCCCACGACCTGCAGCACGTCTTCGCCGACGACCGGGTCGCGGTCGGGAAAAATGTGATCGACGGCGCGGCCAACCATCATTTTGACAAGCGCATCCTCATCGATGTCCGAAATCAGGCCGTCGCCCACGAAGGCCCCGTCTCGAAAGACGGTGTAGCGGTCCGCGATGCGGAAAATCTCGTCGAACTTGTGACTGATGAACAGGATCGCCTTGCCCTGGGATTTCAGGGTTTCGACCAGATCGTACAGCTCTTCGATTTCCTTGTGGGACAGGGCGGCCGTGGGTTCGTCCATGATCACCACGCGGGCATCCACCGACAGAGCGCGGGCAATGGCCACAAGGTGTTTGTTGGCAATGCCAAGGTCGCGCAGTTGGGTGTGGGAACTGAAGGGCGCACCGATTTCGTCCAAAAGGTCGGTGGCAGCGCGGTGTATCTTGGCGGTGTCGATCAGGCCGAACCGCGTGCGTGGCGCATGGCCGATATAGATGTTTTCGGCGACGGAGAGCTCGTCAAACAAGACGGTTTCCTGATGGATCGCCGTGATGCCCGCGTCCGCTGCATCGTTGGGGCTGGCAAAGACGGCAGGATCGCCGTCGATCCGGACCGTGCCGCCATCGGGGTGATAAATGCCGGTGAGGATTTTGACAGTCGTGGACTTGCCTGCGCCGTTCTCACCCACAAGGGCCGTCACCTGGCCGGGAAAGAGGTCCAGTTTCACCTCGTCCAAGGCCTTCACTCCGGGGAAGGTCTTGGTGATCATGTCCATCGACACGACGGGCGAACTGGGCGCGGACAGCGTCGTCATTCGAAACCTCACGGGGAGTGGAAGATGCCGGGCCTGTCCGGACCGACGCGCAAGACGCGCGTCGGACCGGTCCGGAGGGGCCGCCTAGAAGATCGACTTGAACTGGTCGATGTTGCTGGCGTCATAGACGAACGGGTCGGCCATCGCGCCTTCGTTGTTGTCGTCGAGCGTTAGGCTGCCCATGCGGCCCATGGGGATTTCGGCACCGGGCGCGGCTTCGACACCGTTCTGGCTGAGTTCATAGGCCAGCATCGTCGCGGAGTACCCCAGATCGATCGGGTTCCAGATGGCGAAGGACTGGGACGCGCCGCTTTCGACGGCACCGGCCATTTCGGACGGAAGACCAAGGCCCGTGACGTTGACCTCGCCGACTTTGCCGGCATCGACCACGGCCTGAGCGGCGGCCACGATGCCCACGGAGGTCGGTGCGATGATCGCGTCCAGATCGGGGTAGGACTGCATCAGGCCCGTGGCCTCGCGGTAGGATTTGTCGGCCAGGTCGTCGCCATAGACCGTCGCCACGACTTCGATGCCAGGATAGTTGCCCATCACCTTGTTCATCTCGTCGATCCAGGTGTTCTGGTTGGTTGATGTCGTTGTCGCCGACAACACGGCCACTTCGCCGCCGTCGGGCAGGTGATCCGCAGCCAGTTTGATGATCATGTTGCCGATCAGCGGATTGGACGATGGATTCAGGTGCAACTGACGGCCAGCGGGAGCGACGCCGCTATCCCAGCTGATCACGGTTATGCCACGCTGCATGGCGCGTTCCAGGGCGGGGACGAGGGCGTCGGTGTCGTTGGCAGAAACCGCAATTGCGTCGACCTGCTGGGCGATCAGCGCATTGATCACCTCGATCTGACCCTCAGCGGTGGTGTCCGTCGGGCCAGTGTAGATGATTTCGACATTGCCAAGCTCTGCTGCGGCCTCTTCTGCGCCTTCAGCGGCCGCTTCGAAGAACCCGATGCCAAGGGCCTTCACGACAAGGGCGATCCGCACGTTGTCCTGTGCAACGGCAGGAGTGGCGAGCATTGCGCCAGCCAGTGCGGCGGACGCCGCTAGTTTTTTGAATACACTCATGGTTTTCCTCCCTGGAGTGGTTTCTTTCAGGCTGGCAGCGTAGCCATCCCCTCTTTCTGCGCGGTACCCAAGGGCACCACGATCAATGTGACATCCGCTGATTCCAACATGGCCGCAGTACGGTCATCGATGCCGTCGTCGGTGATGATCATGTCCATCCGTTCAAGCGGGCAGAGCACCAGGCTTGAGCGGTTTGCGAACTTGGAGCTGTCCACCAGAACAATGAGTTCCTCGGCCTGACCGATCAGTTTCTGCTCGGCCTGAATGAGCAGCGGGTCCTGTTCCATCAGCCCCAGCGGCCCGATGCCCTGGGCTCCCATGAACATCCGTTTGGCATAGAAATTGCGGGTCACGTCATTGTCGAACGGCGATAGGATGATGTTTTGTTCGCGGTAGATGATCCCGCCCGGCAACATCACCGTGTTGCGCGTGTTCTTCAGCAGATGCTCGGCGATAGGGAACGAGTTGGTAAAGACCTGCATCCGGCGCGACGCCAGCGGGTGCACCATCTGGAAAGTTGTTGTGCCGCCATTGATGATGATCGGCTCGCCATCCTCGCACAGCTCTACGGCGGCAGCGGCGATCGCCTGCTTTTCGGCGATGTTCATGGTTTCGTTGACCGAAAAGGGACGCCCGGCAAGGCCGACGAAGGGTGTTGCGGTCAGCGCCTCGGCACCGCCGCGCACGCGTCGCAGGCGTTTCTGGTCGTCCAAAGTGTTGATGTCGCGGCGCACCGTGGCCTCGGACGCACCCGTCAGCGCGCAGAGATCCGCGACCGTTACCAAGGAGCGGTCTTGGACGGCGGACAGGATTACGCGGTGTCGGTCTTTTTCGTGCACTTGGGGCCCTTTCGCTTGGGTCAGCGTGGATTGAGTCGCCATTCGCTGTCAATCATTTTTTGTCATAAACGATCATTCTGCGGCGCAGAATGATCGTGAGTGATTGAAATTGATTGACTTGAGGGGGTGCCCCGGTCAGCTTGCATTCGACCCGTTCGAGAAATGCCGCCGTCCACGGAGACTCACATGACCGCATTCGGAGCCAGCCAAAACCTTGAAAACAAATGGGATGCTGCCCACGCTGAGAAGATGAGCGAGCCAGAGCGGCTGCTGTATCGGTCGAACCTGTTGGGGTCGGACAAGAGAATCACCAATTACGGCGGCGGCAATACATCCGCCAAAGTGATGGAAGTTGATCCTTTGACCGGCGAGGCGGTCGAGGTGCTTTGGGTGAAAGGGTCCGGCGGGGACGTGGGATCGATCAAGATGGACGGGTTCTCGACGCTTTACATGGACAAGCTGAATGCGCTGCGGGGGCTCTATCGCGGGGTGGCATTCGAAGATGAGATGGTGGGCTACCTGCCCCATTGCACGTTCAACTTGAATCCGCGCGCGGCCTCGATCGACACGCCGCTGCACGCCTATGTGCCCGCGAAACATGTCGATCACATGCATCCCGACGCGATCATCGCGATTGCCGCGGCCAAGGACAGCAAGGCGCTGACGCAGGAGATTTTCGGCGACAGCATCGGCTGGCTGCCGTGGAAGAGGCCGGGGTACGAGCTCGGGCTATGGCTGTCCGAGTTTTGCGCAGAAAACCCCGACGCGAAGGGGGTCGTTCTGGAAAGCCACGGGCTCTTTACCTGGGCCGACGATGCGCAGGAATGCTACGCGCTGACGCTGGAGGTGATCCAGACGGCGATGGATTGGTTCTCCGGGAAAACGGACGGCAGACCGGCCTTTGGCGGGGCGGTTCACCAAAGCCTGGATGCGAAAGAGCGCCGGGCGACGGCCGCGCGCCTGATGCCGGCCATTCGCGGCATGGTGTCCGGCCGGCAGCATATGGTGGGTCATTTCACCGACAGCGATACGGTGCTGGAGTTCGTCAACGCGAAGGACATGGCGCGGCTGGCGGCCCTCGGCACCTCGTGCCCCGATCACTTCCTGCGCACCAAGATCTGTCCGCTGGTGGTGGATTTCGATCCCGCCAAGCCGGATGTCGAGGCGACCCTTGCCGGGCTGGCCGATGCGGTGGCGCTGTATCGCGAGGGCTACACGGCCTATTACGACCGCTGCAAGCGGGACGACAGTCCTGCCATCCGCGACCCGAATGCGGTGGTCTACCTGATCCCCGGAGTGGGCATGATGACCTTCGCCAGGGACAAGGCAACGGCGCGGATTTCCGGCGAGTTCTACGTCAATGCGATCAACGTGATGCGCGGTGCGGATGCGGTGTCCGAATACCGTGGCCTGCCGGAACAGGAAGCCTTCGACATCGAATACTGGCTTTTGGAGGAGGCCAAGCTGCAACGGATGCCCGCGCCCAAATCCATGGCTGGTCGCGTCGCGATTGTCACGGGCGGGGCAGGCGGTATTGGCGCGGCCACGGCCGAGCGGTACTTGCGCGAAGGGGCCTGCGTAATGCTCGCCGACATCGATGACGCAGCCCTGTCCGAGACGGCAGAAACCCTCGCGGCGCGCTATTCCGCGGATGTCGTGCGCACGGTGAATATGAACGTCACAAGCGAGGACGCGGTGGGCTCTGCCTATAGCGATGTCGCGGCGGAGTTCGGGGGGGTGGATATTCTGGTGTCGAACGCAGGCATCGCAAGCTCTGCGCCCATCGAGGACACCACGCTTGATCTGTGGAACAAGAACATGGCGATCCTGTCCACGGGCTATTTCCTCGTCAGCCGCGAGGCATTCAAACTGTTTAAGTTGCAGAACATGGGCGGCGCGGTCGTGTTCGTGGCCTCAAAGAACGGGCTGGCCGCATCGCCCAATGCGGCGGCCTATTGCACGGCAAAGGCCTCCGAAATCCACCTTGCGCGGTGCCTGGCCCTCGAGGGCGCGCCGATGGGCGTGCGGGTGAACGTGGTGAACCCCGATGCGGTCCTGAAGGGGTCAAAGATCTGGCAGGGCGAATGGCTCGATCAGAGGGCGGGCACCTACGGCACCGACAAGGACGGGCTGGAGGCGATGTATCGCGACAGGTCCATGCTCAAGCTTTCGGTGCTGCCCGAGGACATTGCGGAGGCGGCCTATTTTCTGGCCTCCGATCGGTCGGCCAAATCCACCGGAAACATCATCAACGTGGACGCGGGCAACGTCCAGGCGTTCACACGGTAGGGAGCGGCACCATGATCAATTCAGACCTCATCGCCGAGGCCAACGAGCCGGTCCTTGCCAACCTGAAGGCTGACTATGACGCACTTGGGGAACATCTGGACAGGCGCGGGATCGACATCGGCGCAATCAAGTCCATGGTTGGCACACATGGTGTGGCCGTGCCCAGCTGGGGCGTCGGCACAGGCGGCACACGGTTCGCGCGGTTCCCCGGCGCGGGCGAGCCACGCGACATTTTCGACAAGATGGATGATTGCGGTGTGATCCATCAGCTGACCCGCGCGACGCCGTCGGTGTCGTTGCATATCCCGTGGGACGCACAGCCCGCCGCCGATCTGAACGGCAAGGCCGAAGAGGTCGGGCTCACGTTCGATGCGATGAATTCCAACACGTTCCAGGATCAGCCGGATCAGACGCACAGTTACAAGTTCGGGTCGCTCTCGCACACGGACGCCGCCACGCGCCAGCAGGCGGTGGACCACAACATCGCCTGTATCGAACTGGGCCAACAGATCGGGTCAAAGGCGCTCACGATCTGGGTTGGCGACGGGTCCAACTTTCCTGGTCAGACAAATCTGACCAAGCAGTTCGAACGCTATCTTGAGGCGGCCAGTCAGGTTTACGGAGCCCTGCCAGACGATTGGACTCTGCTGACCGAACACAAGATGTATGAACCAGCCTTTTACTCCACCGTCGTGCAGGACTGGGGCACCAACCTGCTGATCGCGCAGCAGATGGGGGAGAAGGCCAAGTGTCTGGTGGACCTTGGCCACCACGCCCCGAATGTGAATATCGAGATGATCGTCGCCCGGTTGATGCAATTCGGCAAGCTGGGCGGGTTCCACTTCAACGACAGCAAGTATGGTGACGACGACTTGGACACGGGCAGCGTTGATCCCTACCGGTTGTTTCTCGTGTTCAACGAGTTGGTCGAGGCCGAGGCGGATCCGGAACTCAACCCGATGCACATGCTGGACCAAAGCCACAATGTGACCGACCCGATCGAAAGTCTGATGGTCTCGGCGACCGAGGTCCAGAGGGCTCGTGCACAAGCGTTGCTGGTGGATCGCGCGGCCCTCGCAGGATTTCAGGATGAAAACGATGCGCTCATGGCGACAGCGACGCTCAAACAGGGGTTCCGCACCGATGTCGAACCGATCCTCGCGATGGCGCGGTTTGAAAGCGGCGCGGCGATTGACCCTGTCGCGACGTACCGCGCGTCCGGGTACCGCGCCCACGTCGCGGGCGAGCGTCCGGCGGTCAACGGGGCAGGCGGCGGTATCGTGTAGATCGCATGCCGGACAAGGGCGCGACGGGAAACCTTCCGAAAAAAAACGGGCGCTCCGGCGGCGATGTGCCGGGCTGCGCGGGTCTGATGCGCGAGATGGGCCAAGGCGCGCGGGCGCATGCCGCACCGTTTGCTTGGCCAGGTCGGTGCAGCGGTGCCAGGCCCCGCCAAGGGACCGAAGCGCTGAAATTGCGCGCATGAAGGGGCCAGCGTCGGAGATCTGAGGGCATGACTGTCTGTGCCTTCAGCCATGTTGCGCCGCCAAGGGAGGGCGTGAACCGAAGGCGCGCCGCCCGACTCTCCATCGGACGGGGTCCGCAGGGGCGCGCCAAGATGCGGCTTACGTTGCCGGGGCGGGACAGGATCGCCCAGTCGGGGCCTGAGACATCAGTGGTCTTCATGCGCCCGCTCAACATCGAAAACCAACCGGGAAACCCCGAACCAACCCCGCCCCAATCTCGGGCGAAGGTCATTGCGACGAAAGCCTGGACAACCTCACGCCCGCTGGCATGCAGACCAAGTGCGGGCGGACCATCCCGCTTGATCGGAACAAGACCCAAAGGAGGACACGGACGCCGAAGCGCGCGCGGAGCGCCCAATCAGCGGCGGAACGCCAACTCAGAGGAGCGGGGCTTTCCTTTTCTCGGACAGCAATCTGCCTCAGGCGTCCTGACGACCGATCGTCGGGGTGATCGCAATCGCTGGCAATGGAGAGAATACGATCCCAATCGGAGCGCGTGCAGGTGTACAGGAAACGTCCTAACGGCAATAAGGGCCGTTGCGATGCCGGGCGGTGTCGAAATGGAAATGATTGCGATGCGCCCGGTCGGCGCGGGGTCCCAGCACGGTCCCGAAGGGCCCGCAGGCGGCGCGGTGCGCCTGTTGCAGGATTGGCCCCTGGGTCTTGTCGTTCCAACCCGTGAAGACGCTGAGCACCGCGCCGTTCTTCAGCACGATGGCGGAGATGTCGATGGCCTTGCCCTTGCCATGCTCGGAGATCGGCGCGCCGCGGCGGTGGTTGCGCGTCCGGCAGACATAATGCGCGGCGACCTTGATCGACGCGACACCGCCGCCCGCCCGGCCCACAGCCGGTTTCAGCCCCTGGCGGACCCAGCTTTCCAGTGCCAGCGCAGTGGTGCAGTCCAAGGTCGCGGGCCGCGACAGCGCCACATCGTCCACGCTGTGGACCTGCACGCCGCCGGACAGTCCGCAGCCGGGCAGCTTTGCGGGGATCACCGGGGCGGCATCGCCACGCAGTGTTTTGCTGCCGCAGAGCCGGCCCTTGCGGTCGACCCGGTCGGCGCGCGGGGTTACCGGCGCGCGGAATCCGGCGAAGGCCGCGGCGAACTTGCGGCGCAGATTGCCGGGACGGTCGCCGGGGCGCGGCGACAATCCGACGGCGCCGGGTTCCTGCGGGGTGGCGCGTTCGCCGGTCAGGCGTTTTTCGGGGAGCGGTGAGTTGGCCGGGGCGGCGATGCTGGCGGGCGCTGCGAAGGATGCGATCAGAACTAGCAGCGCCGCGCGGATCATGGTTTCGGCGCTCCCCGTCCGAAATCGGGCGCGTCCGTGTCCTGGCCGGCCTCGATGATGCCGCGCCGGATCGCCCGCGTGCGGGTGAAATAGTCGTGCAGGTGATCGCCGTCGCCGGTGCGGATGGCGCGCTGGAGCGCGAAGAGCTCTTCGGTAAAGCGGCCTAGGATCTCCAGCGTGGCGTCCTTGTTGTTGAGGAAGACGTCGCGCCACATGGTCGGGTCGGAGGCGGCGATCCGCGTGAAATCGCGAAAGCCCGCGGCGGAATAGCGGATGACCTCGCTGTCGGTCACGCGGCGCAGATCGTCGGCCACGCCGACCATCGTGTAGGCGATCAGATGGGGCGCGTGCGAGGTCACGGCGAGCACCAGGTCATGGCGGTCGGGCTCCATCTCTTCGACATTTGCGCCCATGCCTTCCCAGAGGGCGCGGAGCCTCGCCAAGGCGTCCGGATCCGTTGTCTCGTCGGGCGACAGAACGGTGAAACGATTGTCGAAGAGCTCCGCAAAGCCGGAACGCGGGCCGCTATGTTCGGTCCCGGCGAGGGGATGGGCGGGGATGAAATGCACGGTGTCGGGCAGATGCGGCGCGACGGCGTCGATCACGGCGCGCTTGACCGAACCGACATCGGTGACCGTGGCGCCGGGCTTCAGATGCGGTGCGATCTCGCGGGCGACCGGGTCCATGGCACCAATCGGCACACAGAGCACGACAAGATCGGCGCCTTCGACCGCTTCTGCGGCAGTTTCGGTGACGCGGTCACAGAGCCCGATTTCGCGGGCGATGCGGCGGGTATTCTCGGACCGGGCGGTGCCGACGATTTCGCCCGCCAGATCGGCGCGGCGCATCGCGTGGGCCATGGAGCCCGCGATCAGCCCCAACCCGATCAGCGCGACACGGTCGTAGATCCGGCTCACGCGGCGCGGCCCTTGAAGGCGGCGACGGAGGCCGCAACGCGACGGCAGGCGGGTTCGTCGCCGACGGTGATGCGCAGGCAGTTGGGCAGACCGTAGCCCGCCACCTTGCGCACGATCAGCCCGTCGCGCTTGAGATGGGCGTCGCAGGCGTCGGCGTCGGCCGCATCGCGGAAGCGGGCGAGGATGAAGTTCGTGTGGCTGACGTCCGACGGCACGCCGACGGCGGCCAGCGCCTCGCCCAGCCAGACCCGCAGGCGAGCGTTTTCGGCCAGACAGCGGTCGGTATAGCTGCGGTCGCGGATCGCGGCCTCGGCGGCGGCGAGCGCGGTGCCCGAGAGGTTGAAGGGGCCGCGCAGTCGGTTCAGGACATCGATGATCCCGCGCGGGCCGTAGCCCCAGCCGATGCGCAGGCCCCCCAGCCCGTAAAGCTTGGAGAAGGTGCGTGTCATGAACACGTTAGGCCGGTCGGTGGCGAGGCTGGCGCCGCCGTCATAGCCTGGGACGAATTCGGCATAGGCACCGTCGAGGACCAGGATCGCGCGATCGGGAATGCCATCGGCCAGCCGGGCGAGCTCATTGCCGCCGATCATCGTGCCGGTGGGGTTGTTGGGGTTGGCGATGAACACCAGCCGCGTGCGGTCGGTGCAGGCGTCGAGCAGCGCGTCGACATCCGTCACGCGTTCGCGTTCTGGCGCGGCGACGGGCGTGGCGCCGGCGCCGAGGGCCGAGATGCGGTACATCGAAAAGCCGTGCTCGGTATGGAGCACCTCGTCGCCGGGGCCCGCATAGGCCTGGCAAAGCCAGTTGATCACCTCGTCGGAGCCCACACCGCAGATGATCCGATCCGGATCCAGCCCGTGCGCCTCACCGATGGCGGCGCGCAAGTTGCCATGGTCGGTCGGCGGGTAGCGGTGCAGATCGGCGGCGCTGGCACGCACGGCTTGAATCGCGGCGGGCGAGGGACCGAACGGGTTTTCGTTGGACGACAGCTTGACGACATTGTCGACGCCGGCGATGGCGGACGCGCCTCCCTGGTAGAGCGCGATTTCGAGAATGCCCGGCTGCGGCTGGGGCTGGGTCGTCATGGCTCACTCTTTCGCGATCTGCGCCGCGTTTTAACGGGGCGCGTCGCTGGTGGCCAGCGCGGAATGCGGCACCGGGCTACGCGCCGCGTCCTGCGGAGATGCACGGTGCGACTCTGGCGAGTGGCGCCAGGGCGCGTGGGCCCCATGCCCGGCCGCTGCTATGGGGCAGGGCCGGGCACTGGGGTGCATGGCGTCGGCGTTTAAACGGGCAACGCCCCCCCGGCTGACCTTCAGCGGCTGAAGCTGAGGTTGAAGCTGACCGGGACTGCGGGCTGAATCGAGTCCAGACCGGCGATCTCTTGAAGCTGCGCCACGCCGTCGGAATAGCCGAAATCCTCGACATAGACGATGATCGGCGCCTTGGAGTTGACCAGAACGCGATCCTCACCGACGCGGGTGACGAAGGCCATCGTGTCATAGCTCGTCTCTTCGCCATTGGCAGCGATGGACACCTCGAACTCGGCCTCGGTTGTCGCGCCCGGCTCCAGCGCCTGGAGAGCGTCCATGTCGAGCGCGGCAGTCACCGTGGCGACCGGGAAGTCTGCGACCCGGAACAGGATCTCGCGCATCCGTTCGTTGCGGATGTCGATGAAGGTCTCCACGGAGCTGAGCGAAACCTCGACCGCGGCCTGCCCTTCATCGGAAACCGAGCCGGTCAGTCCGGTCAGCAGATTGGCCTCCGCGGTGTCGGTGTTCTTGGTCGTCACGTAGCTGACGGCCGAACTGTCGCCATCGAGCGTCCAGGCCGCGACGGGCCCCGCAAGCAGGATCGACAGGCCGACGGCAAAAGATAGCTGTTTCATATGAGAACCTCCCAGTTGGTGCCGCGCCGGTTGTCTCGGGCGGCGCGTCGCACGGTGAGACACCCGCGCGCACCCGTCAACATAGGCCGGTGGCACGGAAAAGCCCTGTCGGCCGGGACCGACAGGGCTTGAATACGCCGCGATATGCGCGCGGACCAGCTCAGACCAGTTCCGGTCTCAGTTCTGGGCGTAATATTCGATCACGAGGTTCGGTTCCATCTGCACCGGGTAAGGCACGTCGCCGAGGCCCGGGGTGCGCACGAAAGTCGCGGTCATCTTGGAGTGGTCGGCGTCGATATAGTCCGGCACGTCGCGCTCGGGCAGGCCAACGGCCTCCAGAACCAGGGCGAGCTGCTTGGACTTGTCGCGGACCTCGATCAGATCGCCCTCTTTCACGCGGTAGGACGGGATGTTGACGCGCTTGCCGTTCACCTTGACATGCCCGTGGTTCACGAACTGGCGTGCAGCAAAGACGGTGGGCACGAATTTCGCGCGGTAGATCACGGCGTCGAGGCGACGCTCCAGAAGGCCGATCAGGTTCTCGCCGGTGTCGCCGCGGACACGCTCGGCCTCGGCATAAATGCGGCGGAACTGCTTTTCGGTGATGTCGCCATAGTAGCCCTTGAGCTTCTGCTTGGCGCGCAGCTGCAGGCCGAAATCGGACATCTTGCCCTTGCGGCGCTGCCCGTGCTGGCCGGGGCCGTATTCGCGGCGATTGACCGGGGACTTCGGACGGCCCCAGATGTTTTCGCCCATCCGGCGGTCGATCTTGTACTTGGCAGACGTGCGTTTGGTCACGGCTGGTATCCTTTCTTTTTTGCCTCCGCGGCTTGTCCGAAAACCGGTTCCCACTTTGCGGGCCTCGGACGGCAGGTGCCGCGCCGATGCGCCGGTGTGGTCGCCGATCCGGGCAGGCCTCGGATCGAAAGGGCGTTGTCCTTTGCCTCACCCTTAAGGGGATCGGCCGACAGGCATCCCCTTGCGGGGGCCGCCAACACCAATGAAGACGCGCGTATGGCGAAAGCGCGCCGGGCTGTCAAGCGGACCCTAGCGGAGCACGATGAGTGGCGCGGGCCCCAGCGGCAGCAGGCCCCCCAGAGACACGTTTCCGTCCGAGAAGACCAGCGGTGCGTCGATCGACTCCGGATTGCCCGAGAGCCGGGCGACCATGTTCAGCCCGCCCTCGATCAGCGGCGCGAGGTTGGGCGAAACCAGGTCTGCGCGCTGGGCCAGCGCCAGCATCTCGCGCCAGTTCGTGGCCTTTACGGTGATCTCGCCGGTCGGCACGCCGAGGGCATCGACCTCCAGCGCGCCCGCAAAGCGCAGGTCGAGCTCGCCCCAGGTGCCCTGCGCCAGATCCAGATCGATATGGGTGACTTGGGGGCGGGCAACCTCGATGGCGCGCCGGTCCCAGGGCGCGGTAAAGCGCACCGTCGCCGTGACGGCCAGCGTTTCGGCCACATCGCCCACCAGGTCCGATTGCGCGGCCATCCGACGGATGCGCTCAGGCAACGTCAGATTGCGGGCGGCGAAATAGACGTCATAGCTGTTGACAGCCGCAGGCGTCGTGCGCAGCGACAGCTGGCCGGTTTCCAGCGCGCCGGTCCAGTCGGCGGAGGAGACCAGCGTGAGGGCGCCCAACTCCACCGTGGTCTCCGACAGCGCCAGCGCGGGGCCCGGTACAAACTCGATCGAGCCGCGAAAAACCTCGCTCGCGACCTCGATATTCTGGTTCGGGGTCGAGACGAGTTGCGCGTCGGGCCAGACGGCGATCACATGGTGCGGCTTGTAGCTGAGCTGCAGGATCTGGAAGAACGGCGCGCTCCAGGCCACGCCGGTCTCGGGATCGGCGAGTTCCAGCTCGGTGATCGTGGTGTCGAAGCGGTTTGGGAAGCCGGCCGTGTCGAGCGAGGCATACTCGGCGATCCAGCCTTCATCCGCTCGCTGATCGAGCCAAGTGGACAGGCCGCGCTCCACCGCCTGGGCGCCAAAATACCAGTAGCCCGACCAGCCCAGGGCTGACAGGAGGATCACAGCGAGCAGGATTCGCATGGGCGGGCCTTTCGGTTCCGGGCGCGCTGGTGTTTACAAGGCCTTGTAACAAAGGACCAGTCGGGCAGGCATGACAGATCAAGACGGCGACGTTGCGCTGTGGGTCTTCGGGTACGGATCGCTGATGTGGCATCCGGGGTTCACGCCTGTGGACCGGCAGCTGGCAACGCTGACCGGCTGGCACCGGTCGTTCTGCATGTGGTCGATCCACCATCGCGGCACCGAAGAGGATCCCGGCCTTGTTCTGGCGTTGGATGCCCAGCCGGGCGCGCGCTGCGCGGGTGTGGCCTTTGGCATCGGGCATGACGGCGCGGACGAAACCCTGATGGTGCTGCGCGAGCGGGAATTGATCTCTTCGGCATATCTGGAGCGGCGCGTGACGCTGTCTTTGCGCGACGGGCGCGAGATCGAGGCGATCACATACGTCGTCGATACGACCCATGAGCAGTATTGCGGCGGACTGCCGCTGGAGCGGCAGGCCGAGGTGATCGCCCAGGCCGTCGGCGGGCGCGGTCCCAACGACGCCTATCTCTACAACACGGTGGAGCATCTGCACGAACTGGCGCTGCCCGATCCCGATCTGGACTGGCTGGCCGATCGGGTGCGCCGTATCAAGACAGGCGAGACCGCCCCATGAAAGCGCCCGAACGCACCCTGACGCCCCGCTTTACCCGACCGACCCGGCAGATCGTCACGATGCTGCTGGTCGTCGCGGCTTTCGTGGCGGGGGCCTATGTCGCCTACCCGCGGGTGGCGCCGGTGTTTCTGGCCAACCCCTGGCTGAACGGGGTCATCGGGGGGGTGTTCGTCTTCGGCGTGCTGGCCTGTTTCTGGCAGGTGCTCCAGCTCTTTTCCTCGGTGGGCTGGATCGAAAGCTTCGTGCGCCACCGCGACAAGGCCGAGATGGGCGACGCCCCGCGGCTGCTGGCGCCGCTGGCCGCCCTGCTGGGTTCGCGCGGGGCGACCGCGCAGATCGGGGCGTCGTCGGCGCGCTCGATCCTTGATTCGGTGGCCACCAGGATCGATGAGGCGCGCGACATCACGCGCTATATCGTCAATCTTCTGATCTTCTTGGGTCTTCTGGGCACCTTCTACGGGCTGGCCACGACCGTCCCGGCTGTGGTCGACACGATCCGTTCGCTCGCGCCGCAGGATGGCGAGGAAAGCAGCGCCGTGTTCGCCCGGCTGATCGGCGGTCTGGAACGGCAGCTCGGCGGCATGGGCACGGCCTTTGCCTCCTCGCTGCTTGGACTCGCGGGCTCGCTGGTGGTGGGCTTGCTGGAGCTGCTGGCCAGCCACGGGCAGAACCGCTTTTACCGCGAGCTCGAGGAGTGGCTCTCGACTTTCACGCGGCTCGGCTTTGCCGGCCCGGACGGGGAGGGTGATGCAACCCCGGAACAGGCCATGCTCGGTGCGCTGCTGGAGGCGATGGACAGCCAGGTCGTCACGATGCAGGCGGTGATCGAGCGGTCCGACGAAACGCGCGACAAGCTCGACGCGCGCCTGGGCGAGGTTGCGGCGTCGGTTGCGGGGCTGGGGGCGCGGCTGGAGGCCGATGACGGCTCGGCTGCGGCGCTCGCCCGTATCGCGGAGGGGCAGGAACGTCTCAACGCCACACTCGAAGCGCTCGCCGTGCGCGAAGAGACCGGTGGTGACGATGCCGAAACCCGGATGCGCCTGCGAAGTATCGATGTGCAGATGCTGCGCATCCTCGAAGAGCTCAGCGCCGGGCGGCAGGAAACACTGGGCGAACTGCGCCATGACCTGAAGCGTCTGACGGACGTGATCGAACGCGCCACCGGCGACGGCGGGGGCTGAGCCCATGGCCCTGTCTCGGCGCAGCGGGCAGCGGTTTCAGGCCTCCATCTGGCCCGGTTTCGTCGATGCGATGACCGCGCTGCTGCTGGTGCTGATCTTTGTGCTGACTATCTTCATGGTGGTCCAGTCGATCCAGTCCGAGGAGATCCTGGGCCAGGAGACGGAGCTTGACCGGCTGACGGCGCGGGTGACCGAGCTGGGACGCGCGTTGGGCGTGGAGCAGCAGCGCGCCGTGGAACTGGAGGATCAGGTTGTCGGGCTGAACGACGCGCTCGAAGGGGCGCAATCGGAAGCTGCACTGCAGGAGGCGCTGATGGCCGCGCTGGCGGCACGCGCGCAGCGTCAGGCCGAAGATATGGGCGATCTGGAAACGCAGGTTGCTACGCTTCTGGCTGACCGGGACGCGGCACTGGGCATCATCGACGAGTTGGAGGGTGATCTGCAGACGTCCGAGAGCGCGCGCGTGGAGGCGATGGATCAGGCTGCCGCGCTCGACCTGGCGCTGGCCCAGGCGCGCGATGAGATCGACGCAGGGACCGAAGCGGCCCGTCTGGATGCCGCCCGGCGCGAGGCGCTGGAGGCGATGATCGCCGACCTGGAGGCGCGCGAAGCCGAGCTGACCGCTCAAAGCGATGCCCAGGCAGCGGAACAGGCCGAAGCGCTGTCGGAGGCCGAAGCCGCGCGTTTGGCCGAGGCCGCCGCCGCAGAGGCGCTGCGCGACCGGCTTGCCAATGCCGATGCGGAACTGACAAGCCTGTCGCTGGCTTTGGAGGCGGAGCGGCAGGAGGCCGAGGACACGCTGACGCTTCTGGCGGCGGCGGAGCTGGCGCGCGACCGCGCGCAAGCGGCGCGCGCGGAGGCAGAGGCCGCGCGGGCCGAGGCGCTGGCCGCCTTGACCGACGCCGAAGCGGCACGGGCGCTTTCCGCCGGAACCGCGGAAGACGCAGCAACCGCGCGGGCCGCCGCGGAAGCAGCACTCGCCGAGGCCGAGGCACGTCGCGCCGAAGCGGAGGCCCAGGCCGAAGCGGCGTTGAGCGAAGCGGACCGTCGCGAGGCCCTTCTGGCGGCTGCCGACCGGGCCATTGCCGAGGCCGACGCGGCCAGCGCCGATGCGGCCCGCGATATGGCGCTGCTCAACCAGCAGGTCGCCGATCTGCGCGAACAGCTTGGCAATCTTCAGGGTTTGCTCGATGCGTCCGAAGCGCGCGACAGCGAGGCACAGGTTCAGATCGAGGCGCTCGGAACCCGCCTGAACGCCGCACTGGCCCAGGCCGCCAGCGAACAGCGCCGCCGCGCAGACCTAGAGGAAGCCGAGCGCATACGACTGGAAGAAGAAACTGCACGCCTGGCCGAGGAGGCCCAGCGGCTGGAAACCTACCGCTCCGATTTCTTCGGCCGGCTGCGCGAGGTGCTGGGCGACCTGGAAGGCGTGCAAATCGTCGGCGACCGGTTCGTGTTTTCGTCCGAAGTGCTCTTCGAGAGCGGCTCGGCGCAGCTGTCTTTCGAAGGCGCGGCAGAGATCGCCAAGGTCGGCGCGGTGCTGCGCGATGTGTCGGCCGATCTGCCCGAGGAACTGAATTGGATCATCCGTGTCGACGGGCATACCGACGACGTGCCGCTGACCGGCGGGGGGCGGTTCCGCGACAACTGGGAGCTCAGTCAGGGGCGTGCGCTGTCCGTTGTGCAGTTCCTGATCGACGCCTATGGATTTCCGCCCGACCGCTTGGCGGCAACCGGGTTCGCGGAGTTCCAGCCGGTTGACGCTTCCGACACGCCCGAGGCGCGCGCCCGCAACCGGCGCATCGAGATCAAGCTGACCGAACGCTAGGTCGCCACGTCGCCGCCTGTCCCGCGATTTCCCCCCTTGCGGCGGACGCGGGGCGGGTGTCTGGTCCGCACATCGCTTGCAGGACACGCAGACATGGTCAGCCCTTCGGACAGTTCCCGTATTCTCACGCCGCCTACAGGCGCGGAGCGCAGCTTCACCGACGCCGATGTGGCTGTGGCCGAGTTGCACGACCGGTACGACATCGCCACAGAGTTTCTGCGCGACGCATTTGAGCAGGTGCTTGCCGCGCCGCAGGACGCGCTGCGGCACCGGGCGTTCTATCCTGCACTGCGCCTGTCGGTGGAAACCCACGCCATGATCGACAGCCGCCTGAGCTTTGGTCACGCGCCGGGCCCGGGCGAGTATGCCGCCACGATCACTCGACCGGACCTTTTCGCCAATTATCTGCGGCAACAGATCGATCTGGTTTTGCGCAACCATGGGGTGCCGGTGACGGTCGGGTGGTCGGAGACCCCGATGCCCCTGCATTTCGCCCTTGCGGGGCGGCCGGTACCCCATGAGGGCGCGCTGTCATTTCCCTTGCGCGACTATTTCGACGTGCCAGATCTGACGACGACCAACGACGATATCGTCAACGGTGTGGCCCCGCCCCTGCCGGACGGGACCATGCCGCTGGCGCCCTTCACCGCGCCACGGGTGGATTACTCGCTGGCGCGGCTGGCGCATTACACCGCCACCGATGCGGCGCATTTCCAGAACCACGTGCTCTTCACCAACTACCAGTTCTATGTCGAGGAATTCGAAGCCTACGCGCGTCGGATGCTCGCGGACCCGTCGCAGGGCTACACCGCGCTGGTGGGGCCGGGCGATGCCGAAATCACCGGGCCCGAGGAAGAACTGCTGCATCCCGCCAAGATGCCCCAGATGCCGACCTATCATCTCAAACGCGAGGGCGAGGCCGGGATCAGCCTCGTCAATATCGGGGTGGGCCCGTCCAATGCGAAGACCGCGACCGACCATATCGCCGTGCTGCGGCCCCATGCCTGGCTGATGGTCGGGCACTGCGCGGGGCTGCGCAACACCCAGCGGCTGGGCGACTATGTGCTGGCCCATGCCTATCTGCGCGAGGATCACGTGCTGGACGACGATCTGCCCGTCTGGGTGCCGATCCCGCCCCTGGCCGAGATCCAGATCGCCCTGCAGCAGGCGGTGGAGGAGATCAGCAGCATCGACGGGTTCGAGCTGAAGCGGATCATGCGCACCGGAACCGTGGCCTCGGTCGACAACCGCAACTGGGAGCTGCGCGACAATTCCGGGCCGGTGCAGCGGCTGTCGCAATCCCGCGCCGTGGCGCTGGATATGGAGAGCGCGACGATCGCTGCGAACGGCTTTCGGTTTCGGGTGCCCTACGGCACGCTCCTGTGCGTGTCCGACAAGCCGCTCCATGGCGAATTGAAGCTGCCGGGTATGGCTTCGGACTTCTACCGGACCCAGGTTGCACGCCATCTGGAGATCGGGATCCGCGCGATGGAGCTGATCCGTGAAATGCCCCTGGAGCGCATCCACAGCCGGAAATTGCGCAGTTTCGAGGAGACAGCCTTCCTCTGAGGCCGGTTTTTGACGAAAAAACGCCTTTGAGCCCTTAAAAACAAGGCTCCAGCCGTTGTGCCGGGGATTCGATTGCCGTTAAGTGGCGAAACAAACCAAAAAGCACAGGCACAAACGGAGGCAAATGTGACCAAACCGATGACAAAGACCCAGCTCGTAGCAGCATTGGCTGAGGAAATGGGTACAGACAAGAAAGCCGCAGGCGCCGCTCTGGACGCGATCGCGGGTGTGATCAGCAAGGAAGTCAGCGGTGGCGGTGCAGTGACGATCCCGGGTATCGGCAAGTTCTATTGCCGTGAGCGGCCCGAGCGTATGGTCCGCAATCCCCAGACAGGCGAGCAGATCAAGAAAGACGCAGACAAGGTCGTCAAGGTTACGATCGCGAAGCCGCTCAAGGATAGCGTCAACGTCTGATATCCCGCTCACACGGGAAAACGGTACGAAGGGTCGCGGTGCGCGGCCCTTTTTCGTGGGAGAGGGCCATGGATTGGCGCGCCATCGGCATGGGGCTGGCCTTTGCCGTCATGTGGTCGTCGGCATTTTCGTCGGCGCGGATCATCGTGGCCGACGCGCCGCCGCTGTCGTCTCTCGCGTTGCGCTTTGCCCTGTCGGGGCTGATCGCCGTGGGTCTGGGTGCGCTCTATGGGCAAAGCTGGCGGCTGTCGGGCCGGCAATGGCGATCCGTGGCGATCTTCGGGATCTGCCAGAACGCGCTCTATCTGGGGTTCTTCTTCGTCGCGATGCAGAGCGTCGAGGCCTCGCTGGCGGCGATCATCGCCTCGACCATGCCGCTGATCGCGGCCGGGCTCGGCTGGGCGCTTTTCGGGGCGCGGATCCGCCTGCTGGGTTGGGCCGGGCTGGGCGCGGGCCTTCTGGGCGTCTGCGTGATCCTGGGCGCGCGCATCACAGGCGGGGCCGATCCGCTGGGGCTGCTCTATTGCGGGATCGGCGTGGCGGCGCTGGCGGTGGCCACGTTGACGGTGCGCAGTACCGGGTCGGGCGGCAACCTCCTGATGGTCGTTGGGCTGCAGATGCTGGTCGGTGGCGCCGCGTTGTTGCCCATCGCGCTTTTGACCGAGGACCATCACGTCACGCTCTCGGTGCCTTTGGTGCTGGCCTTCAGCTACACGATCCTGGTGCCGGGGCTCGCGGCGACAGTGGTGTGGTTCGCGCTGGTCAACCGCATCGGGGCGGTGCGCGCGGCGACCTTCCACTTTCTCAACCCGGTCTTTGGCGTGCTCATTGCGGCCCTGCTGCTGGGGGAACGGGTGACCCTGCTCGATCTGCTCGGCGTGGCGATCGTGACGGGCGGCATTCTGATGGTGCAACTGTCACGTGCGGGCGAGGGCACCACCTGACGCGCATGTGAGTCCCGGCGAGCCGAACGTCATGTGACATTCCGCAACGGCAATGCCACCTCATGGCCATGGAATTCATCTTTGCTTATGCCGCCGGTCTGCTGACCCTGATCAACCCCTGCGTGTTGCCAGTGCTGCCCATCGTGCTGGCCAGTTCGCTGCAGGCCGACAAGCTTGGACCCGTGGCGCTGGCCGCGGGCATGGGCATCTCATTCGTGGCCCTGGGCGTCGGCGTGGCCGCGGCGGGGCATCTGGTGGGCCTCTCGCCGGAAACCGTGGCGCAGGCCGGCGCGGTCGTGATGATCGGCTTCGGTCTGGTGCTGCTGGTGCCGCGCTTTTCGGCGGGCTTTGCCGCCGTGACGGCCGGAGCCGCGGGCGCTGCAGACACCCGCATGGACAGTCTCGACCATACCAGCCTCAAGGGCCAGTTTCTGGGCGGTCTGCTGCTCGGCGCGGTCTGGAGTCCCTGTGTCGGCCCGACGCTCGGCGGCGCCATCGCGCTGGCCAGCCAGGGCGAGAGCCTGGTCAAGGCCGGCTCGATAATGGCGGTCTTTGCGCTCGGTGTCGCGACGCTGATCCTTGTGATCGGTTACGGCGCCAGGGCGGCCCTGATGCGCAACCAGGCGCTGATGCACCGGATCGCGACCGCATCGCGGCCCATTCTCGGCGTGGTGTTCGTTGCTGTCGGCATCGCCATTCTCTTCGGCCTGCACTACCGGCTCGAGGCCTGGGCGCTCGATGTGATGCCGGTCTGGCTGCAGGACCTGTCCGTTTCCCTCTGATCCCGCATAGGAGCTCTCCCATGGATCGTCGCCATTTTCTCGTCTCCGCCACGGCCCTCGCCGCTGTCGCGGCCCTGCCCGCCCATGCCGGGTCCGGCGCACTGGCCTACCAGCCCGGTCTGGTGACGGAACGGCTGGCCGCGGGCGATACGGTGTTCCTCGATTTCAAGGCCAGCTGGTGCACCACCTGCCGCGCCCAGGGCCGTCAGATCGAAGCGCTGAAGGCCGAGAACCCGGCCTATGCCGACCGCATCACCTTCATTGATGTGGACTGGGACGAATGGAAGGGATCGGACATCGTGGCGCGCCTGAACGTGCCGCGCCGGTCCACCCTGATCGTGCTCCGCGGAGACCAGGAGCTTGGCCGGGTGGTGGCCAACCCGCGGCGCGAAGACATCAAGGCGCTGATGGATCTGGGGCTGACCACCTCCTGATCCGGCGCGTGGCCCCGTCGGCTCGTACTGGTCCCTAACCGATCTGGCCGCGCGGCCCGTCGCCGACCTGCCCGCGATGGAGTAGGACGTGGTCGAGCAGCACGCAGGCCATCATCGCTTCGCCCACAGGCACGGCGCGGATCCCGACGCAGGGATCGTGCCGTCCCTTGGTGACGATTTCGGTCTCTTCGCCGGACTTCGTGATCGTCTTGCGCGGTGTCAGGATCGATGAGGTCGGCTTGACCGCGAAGCGCACGACGACCTCCTGACCTGTGGAGATCCCGCCCAGAATGCCCCCGGCATGGTTGGAGCTGTAGACCGGCCCGTCGGGGCCCATGGTGATCTCGTCGGCATTGGCGCTGCCGGTGAGCGCGGCCGCGGACATGCCATCGCCGATCTCCACGCCCTTGACCGCGTTGATGCTCATCATCGCGGCGGCCAGATCGGTGTCGAGCTTGCCATAGACCGGCGCGCCGAGTCCCGGGGGGACGCCTTTGGCGCCGACCTCGATGACCGCGCCGACGCTGTCGCCGGACTTGCGAAGACCGTCGAGGTAGCCGGCCCAGTCTTCGGCCGCTTGCGCGTCGGGTACCCAGAAGGGATTGCGGCCGATTTCCTCGTCGTCCCAGCAGGCGCGGTCGATACCGTGGGGGCCCATCTGGACCATGCATCCGGTGATCACGAGGTCCGGCAGCAGCACACCCAGTGCCGCCCGCGCCACCCCGCCTGCGGCCACCCGCGCGGCGGTTTCGCGGGCCGATGACCGCCCCCCGCCGCGATAGTCCCGGATGCCGTATTTCTGCCAGTAGGTGATGTCGGCATGGCCTGGGCGGAATTTCTCGGCGATGTCGCCATAGTCCTTGCTGCGCTGATCGGTGTTGCGGATCATCAGCTGGATCGGCGTGCCGGTGCTCACCCCCTCGAAGACACCCGACAGGATCTCGACTTCGTCTGCTTCGCGCCGCTGGGTGGTGTATTTGCTCTGCCCCGGTTTGCGGCGGTCGAGCCAGTGCTGCAGCGCCTCGGCCGTGACCGGCACCCCCGGCGGGCAGCCGTCGACGGTGGCCCCGAGCGCGGGGCCGTGGCTTTCGCCCCAGGTGGTGACGCGAAAAAGATGGCCGAAGCTGTTGAGCGACATGGCGTTTACTCCCTGCCGCCTCCCTTAGGGGCTCGCAGGGCCAGCCTCAAGCCCGGCGTCACGCGCCGCCGCTTGGTCCAGCGCTTGACGGCCATCCGGTTCGGTGAAACGCTGCTGCAGGTCTCCGGAAACAGGGCGCTCCGATGTCAAACAGCGAAGCGCGGTCCGCGCCCAATGATCGCAGGCTTCTGGCAGGCTGCGCCATGATCGGGGCCGTCGGTACGTTGATCCTGATTGGCGGCAACGTCCTCGGCAGCATGCTCGTGCCGAACCATGACTGGGTCGCCGACACAGTCAGCGATTTGGCGGCGGGCCGATATGAGATCATTCAGGATGTCGCGCTCTATGCTTACGCGTCGGCGCTGGTCGCGCTCGCCATCGGCGCCGCCCACGTCCATCTCGACGGCGACCGCTGGAATGCGAGCATCGCAAGCCTGTGCATTCTGGCGTTGCTGGTGGTCGTGATCGGCGCGCGTAACGAATATGGCGATGGCGACAACGAGGGCGTCGTGATCCACATTTACCTGGTTTACGGGCTGGGCGTATTCTTCACATTGCTGTTCTTTTGCGCCGCGAAGGGCATGGGGGAGGTCTCGCGATCCTACCGACGGCTGAGCATTGTTTGTGGCGTGCTCTGGGTGCTCGGGGCGCCGATCTTCTTCCTGCTGCCCACTGGCTTCGATGGCGCCTGGGAGCGCGGGCTCGGTTTGATCACGGCGGCCTGGGCACTGGGCTTTGCGCATCTGCTTTGGTCGCTCGCTCGTCGCCCTTGAGCGCGCAAGGACCCCCCGGAAGGACCGATCCGATGCCGATGCCCTGGACCTACCGCCATGCCTCGAAGGAGTTCGCGGGGTTCCTGGCCGACGTCAAACTGCGGATGGCGCTGGAGTCCGACAACATGGCCTACACGGCGGTCGATGGTGTGTTCCAGGTCTTTCGCCGCCGCCTGACCGCTGAGCAGGGGCTGGCTTTTGCGAGCGTGCTGCCATCGGTGCTGCGCGCGATGTTCGTAAAGGACTGGGCCCCAGCGGAGCATCCGGTGCCGTTTACAGACCGCCGGACGCTGACCCGTGAGGTCCGGGCAGTGCGCCCGCACCATAACCTGACACCGGACAGCGCCATCGAGGATACCGCCTGGGCATTGCGCCGCTGCATCGACCAACGCGACCTCGACCGCGTCCTGGCGCGGCTGCCCGAGGGCGCCGTGGCCTACTGGCGTGTCGATGTCGAGGACCCGAGAGAACTGGACCAGCGGATCGTGTGACTCTGCGCAGGGCTAGAACAGCCCGGACAAATGAAAAGGGCGACCCGATGGGCCGCCCGATTTTCTTTGGCATAATACGGAGATGCTATTCCGCAGGCATCTTGCCGTTGTTCTTCTTGTAGGCTTCCTTGGCCTCGCGCTTGACCGGCGCCCAGATCCGCTTGTTGGTCAGGTAGAGAAGAACCGACAGGACGGTCAGGAAGATCACCGCCGTCAGACCGGCCTGCTTGCGCGCCATCATCTTTGGCTCCGCGGCCCACATCAGGAAAGCCGCGACATCTTCCGACTGTTGTTCGATGGTGGCCGGTGTGCCGTCAGCGTACTCGACATCATCGCCCCAGAGCGGCGGACCCATGGATAGGTAGCCGCCAAAGGCATCGTTGCCGTAGAGAACCGCGCCGGCTTCCTCGCGTTCGCTGCCGGTGTAGCCCGTCAGCAGCGAGGCGATGTATTCCGGCCCGCCGATCCCGTTGAACAGCTGGCTGATCCCGGTGCCGTAGGGCCCGTGAAAGCCCGCACGCGCCTTGGCCATCAGCGTCAGGTCGGGGGCGTTTTCGACACCGCTTTCAGCAAAATAGTCGGTTGGCGTCGCGGAACGCCAGTCGTCGATTTCCGGATCGAAAACCTCGAACTGGGCTGCATAGGCGCGAACCTGCTCCTCGGGCAGGTGCGGCCCACCCTCGTAGCCCAGGGCGCGGTATGGAAGGAACTTCAGCCCGTGGCAGGCTGAGCAGACCTCGGTGTAAACCTGCAGGCCGCGCTGGAGCTGGTTTTGATCATAGGTGCCGAAGGGACCCTCGAAGGAGAAATCCACATCTTCGATATGACCGGCACCGCCGGCCGCGAGGGCCGCGCTCGCCGAGAAGGCAAGCACGACGGCGGCGCGTTTGAGCGTAGTGATCATCACGCGTCCTTTCTTCACTCAGCCGGGGTGGCCACGGTACCGCCCGAAGCGGTGTCCTTGGCCTTGCCGTAATGTTCGATGAAATCCTGCTCGATGGTTTCGGCCTGGGGCAGCGGTTTCTCGATCACGCCCAGAAGTGGCAGGATGACGAGGAAGTACGCGAACCAGTAGGTCGACGCCGCGAGCGCGATGTAGGGATAGATGCCTTCGGCCGGCATCGCGCCCACCCACATCAGGATCATGAAGTCCACGCAGAGCAGCCAGAACCAGATCTTGAACATCGGACGATAGCGGCCGGAGCGGACCGACGAGGTGTCGAGCCAGGGCGCCAGCGCCATCACGACGATCGCGCCGAACATTGCCAATACGCCGAAGAACTTGGCATCGATGATGCCGAAGCTCAGCCAGTGCACGATCTGAACGAGCCACACCTCGGTGTCGAAGGCGCGCAGGATCGCGTAGAAGGGCAGGAAATACCATTCCGGCACGATATGCGCCGGCGTCACCAGCGGGTTGGCTTCGATATAGTTGTCCGGGTGGCCGAGATAGTTCGGCATGAAGCCGACGATGGCGAAGAACACCAGCAGGATCACGGCCAGCGCGAAGAGGTCCTTCATCACGAAGTAGGGCCAGAAGGGCAGGGTGTCCTTCTCGGCGTCGGCCTTGGAGGTGCGGCGCACTTCAACACCGGTGGGGTTGTTGTTGCCGGTGGTGTGGAAGGCCCAGATATGCACCGCGACCAGTGCTGCGATCACGAAAGGCAGCAGGTAATGGAGCGAGAAGAACCGCGTCAGCGTGGCATTGTCCACGGCCGGTCCGCCCAGCAGCCATGTCTGCAGCGAGTCGCCCACGAAGGGGATGGCGCCGAAGAGGCCGGTGATCACGGTCGCACCCCAGAAGGACATCTGACCCCAGGGCAGCACGTAGCCCATGAAGGCAGTCGCCATCATCAGGATGTAGATCAGCATGCCGATGATCCACGTGATCTCGCGCGGCTCCTTGTAGGATCCGTAGAAGAGACCGCGGAAGATATGCAGATAGACCGCCACGAAGAAGAGCGAGGCGCCGTTCTGGTGGAGATAGCGCAGCATGTGCCCACCATTCACGTCGCGCATGATGTGCTCGACGCTGGCGAAGGCGAGGGCCGTATCTGGCGTGTAGTGCATCACCAGAACGATGCCGGTGACGATCTGCAAAACCAGGCAGAAGGTCAGCACGATGCCCCAGATCCACATCCAATTGAGGTTCTTGGGGGTGGGGATCATGATCGTGTTGTAGAGGAGTCCGACAATCGGAAGGCGAGAGTGAAGCCACTTCTCGGCGCCGGTCTTGGGCTCGTAATGGTCGTGAGGAATTCCCGACATCTCGTCTCTCTCCCTTACCCGAGCTGAATCGTTTGTTCGTCGGTGAATGCCGCGATCGGAACCGGGAGGTTCTCGGGCGCGGGACCGCGGCGGATACGGCCCGACGTGTCGTAGTGCGAACCGTGACAGGGACAGAACCAGCCGCCGAAATCGCCTGCGCCATCACCGATCGGCACACAGCCCAGATGCGTGCAAACGCCGATCATCACGAGCCATTCGCCATCTTCGCTCAGGGAGCGGTTTTCGTCGGCGGCGTCGAGATCGGGTTTGTTGGCGTTGCGGTCGTTATTGTCGATCAAGTCGGACAGGTCGACATCGCGCGCGGCGGTGATCTCCTCCTCGACGCGGCGGCGGATAAAGACCGGCTTGCCGAGCCACTTCACCGTGAGCTGCGTGCCGGGCTCTATGCCCGAGATATCCACCCGGATCGATGACAGCGCCTGCACATCGGCGCTCGGGTTCATTTGATTGACGAGCGGCCAGATGGCAGCGCCGGCAACGACTGTGCCCGCGCCCGCTGTCGCATAGTACAGGAAATCCCGCCGGGTACCTTCGTGGTGTTCTGCATCGGACACAAGAACTCTCCATTGCTTAGCTAGCAGCTGCTGACGAATTAGACACCGGTCGTTTGGTGTTTAAACGCATTGGGGGTGTAGTTAGGGTTGCACAGCGAGAGCGTCCAGAAATCAATGGACCATGTGAGGGGCGAAACGACGCACATTACCCTGTCACCGTTGCAGCGTGCAGGTCCGACACCCAGATGATGCCGCGGTGCCGCACTGAGTAATTTGTGAGGTTCGGTCCAGTGGACGGGGTTTAGGATTTGCGTTACCAGTTTCGCGCAGTGTCGAGTACAGCGCCCGAGCTTGACCCTACGACGCCTTGCCACCGTTTTTCTGGAGTTGATGTATCCCATGACCCGACTGCTGATCACCCTTTGCGTTCTGGTCCTGTCGACGGCCCTTCCGCGGGCGGCATCGGCCGAGTTCGAGGTCAGCTTCTATACCGGCTGGCAGACCGCGCCGCACAGCAAAGTCTCAGGGAACGATCCCGGCGGTGTCGGTCCGTTCGATTTTACCGCCGCATGGGAGGGGAAGTCCTTCGAAGCACCGCCCCATTATGGCCTGCGGGGCATCTGGTGGCGCAACGCCGGCCTTTACGGTCTGGCGCTCGATTTCAACCATGTGAAAGTCTATGCGAGCGACGAGGATCTGGCCGAGCAGGGGTTTGAAAGGCTGGAACTCAGCGACGGTCTGAATATCGTCACCGTCAACCTGATGCGCCGTTTCCCCGGGGAAACACGCCGCTGGACGCCCTATGTCGGTGCCGGTCTCGGTATCGCCGTGCCCCATGTCGACGTCGAAACCTCCGGCGGGAAAACCTTTGGCTACCAGTATACCGGTCCGGCCGTGTCCTGGGTGGCCGGTGTGTCCTATCCGTTTGCGGAACGCTGGTCGGTCTATGGCGAGTACAAGGGCACCTATTCCCAGAACAGCGCCGATCTGGACAATGGCGGGTCGCTCGACACCAACATCGTGACAAACGCGCTGAATGTGGGCGTAAGCTTCAACTTCTGAGACGCTGTCCCGCATGCGGGATTTCGGGCTTGGCGCGCCGGGCCCGACGTAGGGTCCGGATCAGCCGTCCGCAGGCGGCGCCGTCGCGACAAAGGACGGCCGCGCATTGATCCCTTCGAACCAGGTTGCCAAAGACGGCGCATCACTGCGCCATCCGCGGGGCTCGTGACGCAGGTCCAGATAACCGAGCGCCGCACCCACGGCGATCTGGCCGATGCCGAAGCGCCCGGTCAGATGACCCATCCAACGGGCCTCCAGCATCGCAACGGCGCGCTCGATCTTGGCCCAGAGCCCTTCAACAATCGCATCGCTGCGCATGCCCTCCGGACGCAGCCGCGTCTCATAGGTCATTTGCAAGGCTGCATCGAGCATGCCCTCGGCGAGTGCTTCGAGCGTTAGAATCGACCATAGGGCCTCGCCTTCGGGATAGAGCCCCGCCTTGGCGCGTGCGTCGAGATAACGACAGATCACCCGGCTGTCGAAGAGCGCGGGCCCGTCCGCGCGGGCCAGCACCGGTACCTTCCCGAGCGGGTTTTGCGACAGCGGCATCCGCGAGCTGTCCAGTGGTGTGCCCGTGGTCGTCACCCGCGTTACATCCTCGAGCTGACCGGTTTCGTGCAGAATGATCATGACCTTGCGCACATAGGGCGAGGTCGGTCCGTAATAGAGCGTCAGGTCCGTCATGCTGCGGCCTCCGTACTGAAACGGGCGCGCAGTCCGTCGCCGTCGTGGTCATTGATGAGTAGAGTTTCGATGCCGCCGACGGGCGCATCGCTGTCGAGATGCACCGGAGCGAACTGTTCGGTCCGGCCCATCCTCGGCGCCTCCATCAAAACGCGGTGGGTCGCTCCGATCTGTGCTGCTAGATGCCGAACTTTTTGAGCGCGACCGGCCTCGCGCAACCGCGCCGCCCGCGCGCGAATCGCGTCACCGGGGACCTGCGGCATCCGCGCCGCCGGGGTGCCGGCGCGCGGCGAGTAGGGAAAGACATGGAGCCAGGTCAGCCCGCACTCCTCCACCAATGCCAGCGAAGCCTCGAACATGGCCTCGGTTTCGGTCGGAAAGCCTGCGATGATATCCGCGCCGAAAACGATGTCGGGGCGCAGCGCCCGCGCCTCGGCGCAAAAGCGGATCGCGTCGTCGCGCAGGTGGCGCCGTTTCATCCGCTTCAGGATCATGTCGTCGCCGGCCTGCAGGCTGAGATGCAGATGGGGCATGAGCCGCCGCTCGGTGGCGAGCGTCTCCATCAGCGCGGGATCGGCCTCGATCGAGTCGATAGACGAGATCCGCAGACGGGGCAGATCCGGAACCAGCCGCAGGATCCGACGCACCAGATCACCCAGCCGCGGCGTTCCGGGCAGATCGGCACCCCAGCTCGTCATGTCGACACCGGTCAGAACGACCTCGTTGTAGCCGCGACCCGCCAGCCGCGCGATCTGTTCCACCACGACGCCCGCAGGGACCGAGCGCGAATTGCCCCGTCCGTAGGGGATGATGCAGAAGGTGCAGCGGTGATCGCAGCCGTTCTGGACCTGTACATAGGCCCGCGCTCGGGTGCCGAACCCGTCGATCAGATGGCCTGCCGTGTCGCGCACCGACATGATATCGTCGACCTGCACCCGTTCGGTTTCACCGATCAGATCTGGAGCCGCGAGCCGCTCCCAGGTACCGGCCCGCATCTTTTCGGCATTCCCGATCACGTGGGCGACCTCGGGCATGGCGGCGAAGGCCTGCGGATCGGTCTGTGCCGCGCAGCCGGTCACGATCACGTCCGATCCGGGGTGGGCGCGCTTCAGCTTGCGGATCTCCTGCTTGCCCTTCCGAACGGCCTCGGCGGTCACGGCGCAGGTGTTGACGACGATCGTGTCGCGTAGCCCTGCACGCTCGGCCAGTTCGGTCATCGCGGCGGTCTCATAGGCGTTCAGACGGCAGCCGAAGGTCGTGAAGCGGGGCGGTGTGCTCACGACGCCGCGTCCAGCATGGCCGGGTCAAGCCAGCCCGAAAACACCCGCGCCACCGGACCTGTCATCCAAACCCCGTCCTCGCGCGGGTCGATGTCCAATATGCCACCATCGAGATGGACGCGCACCGGACCCGAGATGATTCCACGCGTTTGGGCGGCCACCGCAACGGCACAGGCACCCGAGCCGCAGGCAAGCGTGACGCCGGCGCCGCGTTCCCAGACCCGCAACCGCAGGCTGCCATCGGGCCGGCGCGAGACGAATTCCACATTCGTTCGCTCGGGAAAGAGTGGATCGGTTTCGATCGCTGGGCCGCGAACGGCGGGATCGACCAGATCCGCGTCAGGGACGAAGAACACGCAGTGCGGGTTGCCCATGCCGACGGCGATCGGGGCGCCTTCTAGCGGTAGCGCCAGCGGATCGGTTCCTTGAGCAAGCGGGATATCTTTTTCGAGGGTTTGAGGCTGGCCCATATTCACAGAGACGCGCCCATCCGCAGAGCGCTCGGCAATCAGCACGCCGCGCGCGGTGCGGATCCGGAGCCGGTCTAGCACCCCCTCCGACATGACGATGTCCGCGACGCACCTCGTGGCATTGCCGCAGGCGCCGGCCCGGGTGCCGTCGGTATTCCAGAAATCGAGCAGGATATCCGCGCCCTCGTCCGTTCCGTCGCGGATCTCGGCAAGCTGATCGAACCCCACGCCGAAATGCCGGTCGCCGATCTGCTGCGCCAGCGCGGGTGTCGTCACGGCCGCGCCGCCCCGGCTGTCCAGAATGACGAAGTCATTGCCGAGCCCATGCATCTTCAGAAATGGCAGGCCTTTGGGAGGTGACGTTGCAAACATGGCGCGCATGTAACGGCCCGCGGCCACGAAATCCAGCCCGGAGAGGTTTTTCCCAAGCGGTGGCCTTGACCGCAGGGGGCGCTGTTTGTAAGGCAGCCGGCACGCGTGGGCCGTTAGCTCAGTTGGTAGAGCAACTGACTTTTAATCAGTGGGTCGCAGGTTCGAATCCTGCACGGCTCACCACTGAAATCAAACACGTAGGTTATGCGAGTGAACGTAGCGGTCGCACTGATCACTTAGTTGGTTCGGTAGGTGTGGGGATTGGTTTTCAGGGGTTCCTCGTCCCTTGTCACTTGATGTGATCGCTCTGCCAGCTTTGCGGCATTTCCCCGTTTGCAGAAAATTGAACACCGATCCATTTCAGCCATTGGGATCTGGCAGCTGCGCGAAGCATTCGGATCCGCTCGCCTTTCGTTCGGTGGCGTTTGAGAGCATTCGAAACTCTTTGCGCCATCGCATGGCACTCGGCTTCACTTTCCCAGCGTTGCAGGAACTTGGCAGCCTGGCTTCCGGGGCTGTTCAACCGAACTCTAGCCTAACTTAAGTGACGGCCAGGAACTCGGGTCTGGACAATCGCCGTACTCCGCCCAACCAGTCAAATCGCCAACGACCGTTCGTGCGCGCTCGATCGATGTTTCGGGACCTCCCGTGGATAGGCGCCGCAGTCTAACGATCCACGAGAACGCATTCTCGAGCCTGCCCGGTCAGACGGTGTCGCAGGCGAACTTAGCCCGGTCTCTGTTGGTTTCGAAGAACCGGGCTGCGAGGTTCAACTGTTCCTTTGCTCTCTTCAGTGCCACCAAGCTGACCGTGTCGCGACTTAGATAAGTCGCGGGACAAGAGCTCGGTCGTCAATCGCTCTGCCGCCGCGAACTTGGAGGAGGCTGCTAGGCTGCGTCTTTCACAACTGCGTCCAGCGCGGCAGTAAAGCGATCGACCTGCTCGAGCGAATTGTAGTGCACCAAAGACGCCCGCAACGGGCCGCCGTCACCGATCTCCCCGAGCAACTCGACCAGACGGCGCGAATGGAAATCCCCATGCCGGATCGCGATGTGATGCCGGTCCATCGCCGCGCATACGTCCTTGCTGTTCATGCCGTCGATGCGGAACGCGATCGTTGGCACCCGGCGGCTGTTTTCGTTCAGCGGCACGCCGATGACGCGCGTTTTCGGATTCGCATCGAGATAGCTCAGCAGCCGCGTGGTCAGCACGTCTTCCTGCGCCGTGATCGCCTGATAGCCGGCTTCCAGCAGCGCACGGGTGTCGCCCGTTCCACCGGCACGCCGCCCCAGTTCGGCGAGGTACTCGACGATGGCGGTGATCGCGTAGTTCAGCTCGTAGTTGGCATTTCCGGGCTCGAGTTTTCCCGGCACCATCTCCTTGCCGTAAAAATAGTGGTAGAGCCCGTCAAGTTCGGCCAGAAGATCGTATTTTCCGTACATCACGGCTGTATGGGCACCATAGCATTTGTAGATGCTGAAAATGTAGTAGTCGACATCCCAGGCGCGCACATCGATGGCACGATGCGGGGCGTATGCCACGCCATCAACGACGATCTTCGCGCCATAGCGATGCACCAGTTCGGCTATGTCCGCGATCGGGTTGATCAGGCCGAGGATGTTGGACACATGGTGGACACAGACCAGCCTGGTTTTGTCGTTCAGCAGAGCTTCGAGATCAGCGAGCGACAGGCGACCTGTGGCGTCGGGGTCCCACCAGCGAATGACCACACCAAACTCCGACAAACGTTCCCAGTGGCCGATATTGCTTTCATGGTCGGCCCGGCAGAGGACAACCTCGTCGCCCGGCGAAAACTGGCGCCGCATTGCAGCGGCGAGCGTCATCACCAGAACGGAAGTCGAGTGCCCGAAGACGATTTCTTCGGGGCGCTCGGCATTCATAAGGGTCTGCGCAGCCCCGCGTCCCGCACGCAGGGCCTCGGCGGCCTTCTGGCTGATCTCGTAGCTGCCGCCGATCTGAACGTTGCGCTCGATCAGGAACTCGGAGATCCGGTCGACGACGCCGCGGAGGGTTTGCGACCCGCCGGCATTGTCGAAAAACGTCCACGGACCGGCAAGGGACGGGAACTGTGACTGGGCCCAGACCAGTTCCAGAGGGCGGTTGAGGTCGTCCATGGGTGTGTCCTTGAGTGTCAGTGGTTCAGAATGGAGCGCAGGAAATCCCGCGTCCGTGGCTCGGTTGGCCCGTCGAAGAGTCTCTCGGGGGCGCCGGCTTCGACGATTTCCCCGTCATCCATAAAGATCACGCGGTCAGCGACCTGCCGGGCAAATCCCATTTCGTGGGTGACGACGACCATCGTGACGCCACTGCCCGCAAGACCGCGCATGACGTCGAGAACTTCGCCGACCATTTCGGGATCGAGCGCCGAGGTCGGTTCGTCGAACAGCATCACCTGAGGTTCCATTGCCAGTGCGCGGGCGATGGCAACACGCTGTTGCTGTCCTCCCGACAAACGTCCGGGATGCTTGTCGGCCTGATCGGCAATGCCCACCCGTTCCAAGAGCTCCAGCGCCTGACGCCTCGCCTCGTCCTTCGACTTGCCGCGGACACGCCGCGGCGCCAGCATCACATTCTCCGCGACGGTGAGGTGCGGGAAAAGGTTGAAGGATTGAAACACCATTCCGACCTCGGCCCGGACCTTGGCCAGACCCCGGCCACAGGCCACCTCGGTGCCGTCGACGATGATCTTGCTGCCGGGTTCGAAGCTTTCCAGCAGATTGATGCATCTGATCAACGTGGATTTGCCCGAACCGGATGGTCCGATGATGCAGACGACTTCGCCTTTGGCCACTGTCAAATCGATCCCCCTGAGGGCCGTGAAGGCGCCATAGCGTTTGTGGAGATCGCGGATTTCGATGAACGCGGTCATCGGTCCTGCCCCTCGCCGAGACGCGATTCCATCCGGCTCACCAAGGCCACCAGGGGCCACAGAAAGGCGACATAGATGATCGCGGCGCCGATCAGCGGTGTCGGGTTCGCGGCGAGTGCCTGGGCCTGCGTGGCCTGCTTGAGGAGGTCGGGCATGGCCACGACCGAGGCCAGCGCCGTGTCCTTGACCACATTGATCGAATTGTTCGTCAGCGGCGGGATCACGATGCGGATGGCTTGCGGCAGAATGACATCGCGCATGGTCTGGACCGGTCCGAGACCAAGCGCGGCCGATGCCTCGAACTGACCCTTTGCGATGGCCTGAATGCCTGCCCGAAAGATCTCTGCCGAATAGGCACCCGACACCAGTGACAGCGCCGCGGTCGCCGAGGCAAACGCCGACAGACGCAATCCCACGAAGGGCAGCGCATAGTAGATCACGATCAGCAGAACGAGCAGTGGGATCGACCGGAAGATATCGATGTAGAGCCGCACAGGCCACTTTACCCAGAATGGTGCATAGAGGCGCAGGAGCGCCAGAAGCAGTCCCAGGATCAACCCGAGCAGGATCGAAACGATGCCAAGTTGCAGCGTGATCCAGAGCCCACGCAGCAGCATCGGCCAGGCCTGTGCCATCACACTGGCGTTGAAGAACGTATCAAAAATGTCCATGAATCTGCCGCGGTGCCGGCGGCGCGCCTAGGGGCCGCCGGCCGCTGTGCCTTAGGGCATGTCGAGAACGGTTGCGGTCGACGTGCCGGCCTCGGGGGTCTTGCCGAACCATTTCTCATGCAGCGCCGCGACGGTGCCGTCTTCCTTGAGCTCGGTGATGGCCGTGTTCACTTCGGCGGCCAGCGGCGCGTCCTTGTCGAACATGAACGAGTATTTCTCGCCCGTTTCGATGCGCTCCACCACCTGCAGGTTCGGTTTGTCCCGCACAAAGTAGAGAAGCGCCGGGATATCCGAGATATAGCCATCGATCCGGCCCGCCGCGAGATCGAGCATTGCAGGGGCCAGGCCCTCATAGCGGCTGATCGACTCGAACCCGATCGCGTCGCTGTTTTCCGTAGTCCACATGTCGCCAGTCGAGCCGGTATCGACGCCGACAACCTTGCCTTTCATCTCTTCCAGCGAGGTGGGCCCCTCGGCCGCGGTCGTCAGGGACTGATCGCTGTCATAGTAGGGCTGCGCGAAAGACACCGACTCCAGCCGTTCCTCGGTGATCGTGATCGATGACATCGCCATGTCGATGCGCCCCGACTGCACCGCTGAAAACAGCCCGTTGAACGGGATGTTCACGATCTCAAGGTCACGCCCAAGCTTTTCGGCGACGGCTGTCGCCAGATCCACCTCGAACCCGACGATATTGCCATCGGCGTCCTGGAATTCCCACGGGACATTTCCCACATTGGCGCCCACGGTCAGCGTATCTGCGGTCGCCGCAACCGCCAGCGATGCGCCCAGGGCTATGCCCAAGCCGAGCTTTGCCGTTTTCTTCAAAATGGACGTCATGTTGTTTTCCCTGCTTGAGTGAGATGAAGCTGTTGACTGGTCAGACCGGCCTGACCAGACTAACTCACACCTCACCTTGCAAATCAAGGGCGACCGGGGAATCTACATCTTGTTCGGATGCAAAGGAGAACCGGGCTGCCTATTGAGCTAGATCTTGACCGCCTGCCCGTACCTCAGGCCGTCGCGCGACGGATTCAGGACATGATCCGGGGCGGCACCTATGCGCCCGACGAGCGGCTTCCGTCCCAACGGGAACTGGCCGAACAGCTTGGTGCGTCGCGGGCATCGGTCCGTGAAGCGCTTCTGTCTTTGGAGACCCTTGGGCTGGTCCGTACACTCCCAGCGCGGGGCACCTTCGTCACCGGGCCGAACGTCCGGGCGCTGGTCACCAGGCTGCCCTTTCGCGAGATCAATTCCGTCCCTCTGAACGAAGTCTATGCGACCCGCGTCATGTTGGAGAGCGAGCTGGCAGCGACAGCTGCGGTCGAGATCTCGGATCACGCCGTGGCCGGCATCCAGGCCGCGCAACATCAGTTCCGAAGGCTCTATGAGGAAGGAGACTTGATCGGCCATGTCGAAGCAGATCTGAGCTTCCATCGTCAAATCGCCGCCGCCAGTCCAAACGGCCTGCTGAACCAGATCTACGAGTCGCTGATCGGGATGATGACCGAGAGCCAGAGAAGCCCGATTCCGATGACGGACAGCGCCAGAATGGAAAAGTCAATTCAGGAACATGAGCTTATTCTTGCCGCGCTCGCAGCGAGGGATCCGAGGAGATCGGGCGACGCGATGCGTGCTCATATTCGGGCGACGGCCGCGTGCGCGGGCATCACACTGGCGCCTGTGACCTGAGATCTTAGTTGGCTTGGGGACGGTCGCGGGTCACACGCCTGCCACGATCATCACCTTCCCTGTAAGTACAGAAAACACCACCGACGCCTTTGGAGTCCCGGTTTGAGACCACAAGCATGAAGCGTAGGGGCGAGTTCCTGCGACTCACAGCGGACCATCAGTCAAGCATCGCACACTGCAAGAGCGAGGCACAAAGCCAGTGAATGGCACGCAACGCCGCATACTTGTACGTTTGATGCCGGGTCCAGCGGACGACGCGGACAAGTCAAACGAGCGATGTTAGAGGGATGAGCGGCCCCCGACGGAAGGGGCGGCACTCAGCTATACGGGTACATCCATGAGTTACATCATTGCTTTGGCTTTTCTGGTTGCCATCGCCCTCACGGGTTTCGCGGACCAGGCAATTGGTGTTGCACGCGTCGAAATCGATGCAGATCGGGACAGACCCCTGGATCTGTCGATCTGGTATCCTGCGGCGGGCGGTCATCCCGAAGAGATCGGCGGAAACGCGGTATTCCGGGGGCCTTTTGCCGCTCCGAACGCCCGGATCGCCGCTGGGTCATACCCTCTGGTTGTCATGCTGCACGGTGGGTTGCGGTCGGCAAACGGCTCAGGCGCGTGGCTTGGCGCGGCCCTCGCGCAGGCCGGTTTTGTCGTGGTGGATGTCAATGGCCCGCGTCCAAACAGTGCCGAGGCTGCCGTGAATGAGATCTGGCGCCGCCCCGGTGATGTCAGCCGCGCCCTGGATCTGATCCTCACGACGGGGATCTGGGCCGATCACATCGATACATCGAGGATCTCCGTGTTGGGCTTCGCGCTCGGCGGAACTGCGGCCCTTGCCATAGCGGGCGCGGAAATCGACGTGCAGCGCTACATGCACACTTGCGATGAGGGCGGGGCTGGCGGACCGGACTGTGCTTGGTTTGCGGCGCAGGGGATCGCTTTGGAGAATGTGGATCAGGCGGAACTTGCCCGGTCGCGACGTGACTTTCGCTTTGCATCTGCTGTTGCGATCAGCCCGGAATATGTGGAGCTGTTCTTGGACGGCACGGCCTCGATCGAAGTACCGGTACGGCTCATCTTTCTGGGCGATGAAGACCGGCCGAGCGACGTCACGGACCCTCGGTTTATCGACGAAGTCACGATTTCCTCTGCGCGGGTATTCGACGGATTTCCGATCTGTACAGAAGCCGGGCCGGCAATCCTGTCCGAAGACGACGGAGATCCGGCGATGTGTGGCGTCTCTGCAGATGCGCGAAAGCGCATTCACGGTGAGATCACGCGTATAGTCACGTCCTTCCTCACCGTTGCCGCAGAGTAGTGCTCTAGGTTATCGACCGCGACGAGCTCCGGCCCGCTTTGGTCGTTGCAGGAAAGAGAGATCGTCTATGCCACCAGTCGTCAGGAAAGCGCTCCTCTGCACCGCTTTCTGATCCTGCACCCTCCCGGACCGCATGCTGCAATCGCCCAGACAAGACATGCAATTACGCTTGGGACAGTCGCGCGGAGGACCCAGCATCTGCGGGTCCCACACGCAAAGCAGAACGCTCTATGCCCATGTTCTGCCTGATGAGCGGATCGCCCTGTACCAAACCGAATTCTTAGGCGCTCGCACCGATCCGTGCCGTTCGCACTGGGAAGGGAGTTGGCGAAACGTTTTGGCTGCCGTCTCGGCGATGGCCGAACACCGCTTCCGATGCCACTGACGGTTTGGCAGTGCGCCCAAACTCTTGGCAGGCGCAATACGGACCCGGATCCTGTTAGCTCAAAAAATGGGCGGCACGTCATCGCCGCTTGCCCGAACGATATGCAGGGCTGGACTCTGCGGGACCTGTCCCTCATCTTTTAAGAACATCGGCTGGTTCAAGCAGCCAAGGGCAACAGCGCCCCGCTTTTCTTCCTTCGGAAGAGGCGGGGCTTTTTTCGTTTTTGAGGGGGCCGTTTTGTCACTGCGTCTGGGTCTGATCTTTTCCACGACTGGAAGTTACGCGGCGCTTGGCCAGAGTGCGCTCGCCGGGGCGTTGGGAGCGATCGAGACACTGCAAAAGGCCGGTGCACCCGAGATTACGCCTGTGATCGCTGATCCTGGCGGCGATATCGCCGAATATGAGCGTCTGACCCGGTCGCTGCTCGATGATGGGGTCCGGCACATTCTCGGTGCCATCACATCGTCGAGCCGCAAGGAAATGATCCCTCTGCTGGAGCAGCGCGGCGGGCTGCTATGGTATCCCTGTCCCTACGAAGGGTTCGAGAGCAACGATCACGTTGTCTACCTGGGGGCCGCGCCGAACCACCATGTGGTACCGGTCACGGACTGGATCGCGGCGCAAGGTATGCGCCGGGCGTTCCTCGTGGGGTCAAACTACGTCTGGGGGTGGGAGACATTGCGGCTGGCGCGGGACTGTCTTCAAACCCACGGCGTAAAGATTGTGGGAGAGCGCTATGTCCCGCTCGGCTCCACACGCCATGACCATGTCCTGGACGAAGTCTGCTCTCGCGATGTGGAGTGTGTCGTCGACAGCCTGATCGGGCCATCCAACACGACTTTTCTGCAAGGGCTCGCCGCGCGCGATCCGGCTCGGGTGGGGCGACCGGGACACGTTGTCAGCTTCAACCAGACCGAGGCTGACCTCGATGATCTGGGGGCCGCCGCCAACGGTCTGTTGTCCGCCGGAAGCCTTTTCGAGGAGGATGCCGGCGCGCAACTCAAGACCGCGGCAAGACGTCATGCGCCGAACGGACGGGTCTCGTCGTTTCTTTCGACAGCCTATGCTGCCGTCGAAATCATCGCAGAGGCGCTCGTGCGGGCTGGCACCGAGGATCCAAAAGCCATGTTCAAATCCGCATGCTCCGCCCCCGTGGCAACGGCGATGGGCCCCGTTTCGATTGATCCGGTGCTCCGTCATGCGGAGCTGCGGCCGTGCCTGTCGCTGGCGGAGGACGGGCATTTCCGCGTCGTCGAAAGAATGGACCGCCCCATTCCGGCCGATCCCTACCTTACCAGCCGCGTGGCAAATCCCATTCACCGCAAGCCCGTGCTGAGGATCATCCAATGACGCGCGCCCCTTTGCACAACTTCTCGGGTCGTACCGCGATCGTGCTGCACCGCTCCGAAGAGATCGGCCAAAGGATCAAGGCTCGTTGCGACCGGTTGGGCGTGCGCGCCTTGGTTTGCACCGGGGATCTGAGCGCCTCGCTGGCCGAGACAGCCGACATGCTCATCCTCGATATCGACACCGCCGATGACGGGATGCTGCCCTGGCCGAACGGCGCCGCGCCGGTGCCGGTAATCGGGCTGGTCGGGTCGGAAAGCCCCGGACGGTTGGCTTGGGCCCTGCGACAAGAGCTGGATGCCTTCTTGCCGCTATCGGCTCTGGGCAACCTGTTTTCTGCCCTGGTGGTCGGCCACGAGGTCTTTGCGAGAAAGTCGGAAACCCGCGCGCGCGCCGCGGAACTTGCCCGGCGCAGCAGCGGCCGGCTGGATGTGATCCGCGCGGTGCTGGCGCTGATGGAAGAGGGGCGTGACGAGGCGCTCGCGCTCAAGAAACTGCGCGCCATGGCCATGGTCGAACAGATCAGCCTGGAAGATGCGGCGCGGCGCCTTCTGGCGAAACGTCGAGCCATCCGTGGCGGTGCTTCGTGAGCGATGTGGACGTCGTAGCGCCGCGCTCGCGCGGCAGGACCCGTGAGGTGCTGTCGGAATTGCTGCGCCGCCCGCGCGCGGCCTTTGGCCTCGTGATCATCGTGGCGATGGTGCTCTGCGCGATCTTTGCGCCGTGGATAATGCCCCAAGACCCATTCGAGCAGAGCTTCGATGGGCTCGATCTCATGGGCGGTCCGCTGCCGCCCGGGGGCGAGTACTTGCTTGGTACAGATCTGCTGGGACGCGATCTGGCCTCGCGCCTGATCCTTGGCACACGCACGTCTCTGACCATTGGTGTGCTGGCGAACGGGGTCGCGGTGATGCTGGGCGCGGCCGTTGGCATCACGGCAGGATATTTCGGCGGTTGGACGGCCGCCATTCTGATGCGGTTCACGGATCTGATGATGGCCTTTCCCGCCCTGTTGCTGGCCATCGTGCTCGCGGCGATCTTTCAGCCCAGCCTACTGATCGTCGCGCTCGTCATCGCCATGGTGAACTGGGTTCAGATGAGCCGCGTGATCTATACGGAAACGCGCAGTCTGGTCGAACGCGATTTCATCCAGGTCCAGCGCTCGATCGGATCGAACCCGATCCGAATTCTCATCAAACACCTGCTGCCCCATTTGCTGTCGTCGATCATTGTGTTCGGCACGCTCGGGATCTCGACCACGGTGCTTCTGGAGGCGACGCTCAGCTTTCTTGGTGTGGGGGTGCAGCCGCCGATGCCGAGCTGGGGCAACATCATTTTTGAGAACCAGACCTACTTTTCGACAGCGCCCTGGCTGGTGTTCTTTCCGGGGTTGCTGATCGTGCTGCTGGCGCTGGCCTTCAACCTGGTGGGGGACGCGCTGCGCGACATCCTGGACCCGACGCTCAAGGGGCGACACGGATGACAGGCTACTTGATCCGCCGGCTGTTCGAGAGCGCGTTGATCCTGCTGGGGATCACCTTCGTGACCTTTGTGCTGCTCTATCTCGTACCGGCCGATCCCGCCCGCCAGATCGCGGGGCGCGCCGCCACCGCCGCGACCGTGGCCAACATCCGCGATCAGTTGGGTCTGAACGATCCGCTGTTCATCCAATACTTCCGGTATCTCTCGAACCTGTTCCAGGGCGATCTGGGACGCTCCTATATGCAGCGGGCAGAGGTTTCCTCGCTGATCGCGTCTCGCCTGCCTGCGAGCTTGCTGCTCATGGTTTCCGCCATCGTGACCGAACTGATCATCGGGCTGACGATCGGCATCGTCGCGGCGCTGCGCCGGAACAAGCCGGTCGATCACACGCTGATGATCTTCAGCTTCATTTCGATCTCCGCCCCGCAATTCGTGATCGGCATTCTGCTGCTCTACGTCTTTGCCGTGCAGCTCGGGTGGTTTCCGATCGGCGGCTACGGAACTTTTGCGCATTTGGTGCTGCCATCGATCACCCTCGGTCTGCTGGGCGCGGGCTGGTACAGTCGCATGATGCGCTCCTCGATGATCGAGGTGCTCGGACAAGACTTCGTCCGAACGGCCCGTGCCAAGGGCCTGTCAAAGCTGCGCATCATCATCCGCCATGTCATGCCCAACGCGATCCTGCCGATCATTGCGATGATCGGGATCGATATCGGCCTGTTCATGTCCGGTATCGTCGTTGTCGAAAGCGTCTTCGGGTGGCCCGGGATCGGTCAGCTTGCCTGGCAGGCCATCCAGCGCGTCGACATTCCCGTGATCATGGGCGTCACCATGGTCTCGGCCACCGCCATCGTGCTGGGCAATCTCCTGGCCGATCTTGTGACGCCTCTCATCGATCCGCGCATCAAAACCAAGTAACCGACAGAGGAGTATCCGAAATGAAGAGCATGTTCCTGACCGGCGTCGCCGGGCTCGCCCTTGCCGCAACAGGCGCCCTGGCACAGGTGGACGAGGACGCCCCGCAGGGCGGCGCGATGGTCGTTACCTACCAGGACGATGTCGCCACGCTCGACCCCGCGATCGGCTATGACTGGCAGAACTGGTCAATGATCAAATCCCTGTTCGACGGGCTCATGGGTTACGAGCCGGGGACCACCACACTGCGCAATGAGCTGGCCGAAAGCCACGAGATTTCCGAGGACGGGCTGGTTCACACCTTCGTTCTGAAAGATGGAATCAAGTTCCATAACGGACGCGAAATCGGTGCGCCGGATGTGAAGTACTCGCTTGAGCGGGTGACCAACCCAGAGACCCGTAGCCCGGGCGCAGGGTTCTTCTCGATGATTGACGGCTTCGACAGTTGGAACGCGGGCGAAGGCGAAGGACTGACCGGGGTCGAGGTGGTCGACGACAAAACGGTACAGATCACGCTGTCCAGGCCGGACGCGACCTTCAGCCATGTCATGGCGCTCAATTTCGCGTCCATCGTGCCGCAGGAAGCGGTGGAGGCCGCCGGCGAGGATTTCGGCCGTCAGCCGGTCGGCTCGGGTGCCTTCACACTGGCGGAGTGGACGCCGGGCCAGCAACTCGTCTTTGAGCGGTTCGCGGACTACCACCGCGCCGGCGTGCCAAAGCTCGACCAGGTCACCTTCAATATCGGGCTCGATCCCACTGTGGCGCTGCTCCGGCTGCAAAGCGGCGAGGCCGATGTGCCCGGCGACGGCATCCCGCCGGCGCAGTTCCTGCAGGTCATGAACGATGCAGAACAGGCCGACAATGTGGTCGAAGGCGGGCAGCTGCATACTGGTTACATCACGCTGAACACGCAGATGGCACCGTTCGACAATGTCGATGTGCGCAAGGCCGTGAACATGGCGGTCAACAAGGACCGTATTGTCCAGATGATCAACGGGCGCGCCGTGCCCGCGAACCAGCCGCTGCCGCCGACGATGCCCGGCTACGACACCGAGTACGAAGGCTATGCCTACGACCCCGAAGCCGCCAAGGCGATGCTCGCGGAGGCCGGGTTTCCCGATGGCTTCACGACCGAGCTCTATGTGATGAACGTTGACCCGAACCCGCGCATCGCCCAGGCCATCCAGCAGGATCTGTCCGAGATCGGTGTCACCGCCGAAATCCGCAGCCTGGCGCAGGCCAACGTGATCGCAGCCGGCGGCGAGGCCGATCAGGCGCCGATGATCTGGTCGGGCGGTATGGCCTGGATCGCGGACTTCCCTGATCCCTCCAACTTCTACGGTCCGATCCTGGGCTGTGCCGGGGCGGTGCCGGGGGGGTGGAACTGGTCCTGGTACTGCAACGAAGCACTGGACGCGCGCGCAGCGGAAGCGGACGCCATGACCGGCCCGGATATGGCCGGCGCCCGCGAAGACGCGTGGCGGTCGATCTATGTCGACATCATGGCCGATGCCCCGTGGGTGCCGGTGTTCAACGAGCAGCGGTTCACCATGGTGTCCGACGCGATGGCGGGTGACGACAGCCTGTTCGTCGATCCTGTCCACATCCCGGTGAACTACGACTATATCTACTCCAGCACAGCCGAGTGATCCGATGTGCAAGGCTTGCGACTATACCATCCATGGTCGCCATCATCACGGGTGGGATCATTCGATCCCGCCCGCCGAGACGGTGGCGCCCGGCAGCCGAGTGCATTTCCGGTGCCTCGACAGTTCCGGCGGCCAACTGACCAAGGACAGTACCACTGCGGATGTGCCCGGCCTGGACTTTGGCAAGATCAACCCGGTCACCGGGCCGGTCTATGTCGACGGGGCCGAGCCCGGTGACGTCCTCAAGATCACGCTCGAGGCGTTCCACCCGTCGGGTTTCGGCTGGACGGCGAACATCCCAGGCTTCGGTTTGCTGGCGGATCAGTTCACCGAGCCGCATCTGAAGATCTGGGACTATGATCCGGACACCATGGCGCCCTCGCTCTTTTCGAACATCGCCAAGGTGCCGCTGAAGCCCTTTACCGGGACCATCGGGCTGGCGCCGGCGGAGCCTGGGCTCCACTCGGTCGTGCCGCCGCGGCGCATGGGCGGCAATCTCGATATCCGTGATCTTTCCGCGGGCTCCACGCTCTATCTCCCGGTCGAGGTCGCCGGCGCGCTGTTCTCGGTGGGGGACACCCATGCGGCGCAGGGTGACGGCGAGGTGTGCGGCACGGCGATCGAGAGCCCAATGGATGTGGAGATCACGCTCGACCTGATCAAACAGGAAGCGCTGGCGTTTCCACGCTTTTCAACACCCGGCCCGGTGACGCGGCATCTCGATGCCAAAGGCTATGACGTCACGACCGGGATTGGACCGGACATGATGGAAGGCGCGAAAAGCGCTGTTTCGGGCATGATCGACTTTCTGTCCAAGCAGCATGACCTGTCCGCAGAAGACGCTTATCTTCTTTGTTCGGTTGCAGGGGATCTGCGGATTTCCGAGATCGTGGATATGCCGAACTGGGTGGTCTCGTTCTATTTCCCGCGCATCGTCTTCGAATGATGATGACCGAAAATCCCGAGCGGGGCGACGGTGTGCGCCCCGTTCTTTCGGTTCGCGACCTGACCGTGCAGGTGGCCACCACGGAAGGCGGCAAAACCGTTCTCGACAGTCTGTCTTTCGACCTTCGGCTCGGCGAAACTCTGGCACTTGCGGGCGAGAGCGGGTCGGGCAAATCGATGACCGCGCTTGCGATCATGGGGTTGCTGCCCAAGCCCATGGCGCGGATCACGGCGGGTGCTATCCGCCTGGGGGATCGCGACCTTACCGAGCTGACCGAGACCGACTATCGTGAGATCCGTGCGAAGCGGATCGCGATGATATTCCAGGAACCGATGACATCGCTCAACCCGCTGATGACGGTCGAACGACAACTCTGCGAGGTTCTGCTGGCCCACGAGATCTGTTCGCGCCGCGACGCGCCGAAACGAGCGCTCCAGCTTCTCAAGGATGTGCGGTTGACCGAGCCGGAGCGTCGGCTCAAACAGTTTCCGCATGAGCTTTCGGGCGGCATGCGGCAGCGCGTGATGATTGCGATCGCTCTGGCGTGCGACCCCGAGATCCTGATTGCGGACGAGCCGACCACGGCGCTCGACGTGACCGTTCAGGCCGAGATCCTCGATCTGATCCGCCAGCTGCAGCACGTCCACGGCACCGCGGTTCTGATGATCACCCATGACATGGGCGTGGTGGCCGAAATGGCGGACCGGGTCATCCTGTTGCGCGAAGGCCGGCAGGAAGAGGCCGCCCCTGTGCGCAAACTCTTTGCCGAGCCCCGGACGGCTTATGCCGCCGCGCTTCTGGCCGCCGTGCCCCGCCTTGGCGAAGCGCCGGAGCGCCCCGCCAAACCGCAAGCGCAGAAGCTGGTCGAAGTCGATGATCTGACCGTTCGGTTCGACGTCACGGGCGGCTTGCTGAACCGGACGGTCGCGCGGCTGCACGCCGTCGAGGGCGTGTCTTTCCACATTCGGGCTGGCGAAACGCTGGCATTGGTGGGCGAGTCCGGGTCTGGCAAATCTACGATCGGCAAGGCGCTGCTCGGGCTGGTGCCCTGGGATGGTTCTATCCGCATAGACGGGCAGCAAACGCAGGGTCGCTCGCGCAGCGCCATGAGGCCGGTCCTGCGCAAGATCCAGATGGTGTTTCAAGACCCCGGGGCGTCGCTCGACGCGCGCATGACCGTAGGCGATCAGGTCGTCGAGCCCTTGAAGGTGCACGGTCTCGCCAAAGGGTCCGAGCTGACCGACAGAGCGGAATGGCTTTTCCGGCGGGTCGGGCTCTCGGCCGATATGCTGAAACGCTATCCCCACGAGTTTTCGGGCGGCCAGCGGCAGAGGGTCTGCATCGCACGGGCGCTCAGCCTGTCTCCGCAGGTCATCGTCGCTGACGAAAGCGTCTCGGCGCTCGATGTGTCGGTTCAAGCGCAGGTTCTGGACCTTTTGCAGGAACTGCAGGACGAGGACGCGTTGTCCTACCTGTTCATAAGCCATGACATGGCCGTCGTCGAACGCGTCGCCGATCGCGTGATGGTCATGCGTCTGGGCCAGGTCATGGAGGAAGGACGCCGCGACGACGTCCTCCATGATCCCCGTCACCCGTATACGCAAAGACTGCTGTCCGCAGTTCCTGTCCCCGATCCCACGCGGGTCCGTCAGACCGTCGATGTCGCAATCGGCAAGGAGCCGAACAGCCCCATTTATCCCGTTGGTGAGCACCCCGACCGTTTTGCTCTGGAAGAGCTCAAGGCCGGACACCGCGTCGCCCTGCCGGACTAGGCGCGAGCTCCGTGGATCTCGGTCCTTTTCAATGGATCAGGCTTTGCACGCAAACCACATTCATGGGCTCTCCGATCTGGAGTGCCCAGGCCTAGATGGCGCGCCTTTGCCGATCCACCCAAGTTACATAGTTCCCTCGTGGCGATGGCCGCCTGTTCTGCGAGGAAAAACACCCCCAGGATTGCAGGACTTCGATGCGCTTACGGACGTCAGCGGACCCAAGGTTTTGGACGTCAGGTGCAAACGGTGGAGGCCCGCGGCGGCGTGCCGCTGGTTCGAGCGTGCCTGCGCAAGGCTCAGAAAGCGCGCCGCACGGTATCGGGCCCGGCGGTGAAATTGGGCGTCGCGGGCGCTGCTGAGCAGTCCGTCTGCCGCCGGTTGGGTGATGGCCGGTTTGGACAGAGGTGCGTTGAAAGGCAAAGGGATACATGTCTGCATTGCCGACCGAAGATCTCGCAACAAACCTGTCTGATGCGACACGTAGTGCACAAACACCGAAACCGCATCCAGATCACTTTTCGCCGCCCAACGGACCGGAGCCGTGTCGCAACCCGCAACAACAGATGCCCAAAGGTACGCTTGTCGGCCATCGCACTCATGGCTGTCGCCATCGTCTGGCGCTGACGCTCAATGAGGTTGGGGGCTAGGCTCTCCCGATCCGTCTTTGAGACCACGATGGTCGGGCCATCAGACCTCGCAATGCTCGCTTTCGTGCAACAGCGGCCTCTCGGCCTGCCCGTTCAGAAGTTGAAGAGTCTCGAGGGATGTTGCGTCGCGGTGCTCCGAAAGCGGTCGCGAGGGCGTGGTTGGCCGGGCCATCAATTCGAACTGCGGCGCTCACGCCCGGAGCTGACCGGTCTGGACCAAAAGACCGAAACGGGTAGAGAGAGCCTTCGCCGTCCAGACAGGTGCGCACCGCTGTCGTGCTTGTTCGTGCCGCTCGCAATGATTGAGGACATGGCCATTGCCCGTGACGGCACAAGTCCCCAGATGATGTCGAACAACGTCGGAATCGTCGCCTTGGACACGCAGGATCGAACCATCGCATGCCCTCCGGACAGCGCGGCTGTCGCCGGGCGTAAGTCGCGTGTCGACGCTTTCGTGCAGGCACACTATGGCTTCGTCGGGTCGTTGCGGCTGCACCGCGCTGCCTTGGGTCTGGATCTGTTGCGAGCCCCGTTGAATGTCGCTTTGGCCCCCATCTTCCTGCTGTCGCGCCTGACAGCGATTGCGGCATCGCTGCTGGGCCTGAAAAGGGTTGCGGCCTGGCTCTTTCGTCGGCGCATCTTGCTGAAATCGGATACTGCGATGGCCGTTGAGGCGCATATCAAGGCAGAGTTGATCATCACTCCCGCACAAGCCGAGGCGGGGTCCGCAGCCTTGACCGTTCCACAGCGACAGCGTCTCGAAGACTATACCGCGGTGCGTTCTGCGGTGTCCGAGATCGCCACAACGCTCATCGTGGTCGTCGCTGGTTTCGCGATCTTTCACAGCCCTACGCCGGGGATCATTTCGCTTACGCCACTGATATCGGATCACGTGGCGCGGGCATCCGCGATTGACGGCTTTGCGCTCGGCGAGCGGCTTGGCACGCTCTGGTACAGCCTGTTTCCGGCACGTCTCGCTGTCTGGTCAGTCGTTGCGATCGGTATTGCGCTGGCCATGGTCGCGTCGCTGGTGACAACCTTTGCCGGTATCGTTGTCGACCCGATCCAGGCGGCGCTTGGCATTCACCGACGCCGGTTGTTGCGGCTGCTGTCCGCGCTCGACACCGCCGATGGCAAACCACCGCCTCTGGCCCGCGAGCATCTGCTGGCACGCGCCGCAGACATCTCCGATGCGGGCGTAAGCCTGATCCGTTTCCTGAGGCCCTAGCCGGCTGGGTTTTTTGGGGAGTCCGAAGCGGCAATCTCAGTGATGTCGGGCGCGGCGGTGGAACAACCTGCGCCTTTCCGGTCTTTGACCGGGTTTTCCAACGCCGCGCCGCGTCTCCAACCCGATGCGGGACTTCTCGTCGGTGCTGAACTTGCGCCGTGTCTTCCGGCGGAAATATTGACGACCTTCTAAACCGCTTCCTTCGACGTCCGCCGCTCTGTGTGATCTTCAAGCCTTGGTGTCTCGAATGAGCCAGAAATCCTTCGCTTCTCAATCACCCAAACTTGTCTCGAAGGGTTTAGACCGGACAAGCCCGGATCGCTGTTCGCCATGCCAACATGAGACGGGAGAGCTCGCAGAGCTCTCCAACTGCCGGACTTCTTCGGTCAAGCCAGCGCACAGCCCGGACTGGGGTCCCTGCGGTGCTACGCCTGGCGCCCAAGGCGCTGGGTGTTCGGCGCATATCAGAGTCTGGCGAGATGCATGGGCCAATCCGGATGGCCGACAATTTGTCGAAAGCGTCGCAATTTCAACATGCCGTACTTGTGGAAATCGAACTCCAGGCGCGACACCCGCAACTGCACCATCGACCAGAGCGCCCATTTCACGTCGGCCAGCGCCTTGTGAACGATGACCCGGCTGACGATCTCGGGGCGGACCTCGCCGAAATAGGCCTCGATCAGCTCCAGCTCCCGCTCCGGGGTGTAGAACATCTCGCCGAACCAGATCCCCAGATCGTAGCACCGGTCGTTCATGGAGGCGTATTCATAGTCGATCAGCATGATCGAGCCGTCCTCGCCGATCATGAAGTTCCCGGGCATGGGGTCGTTGAAGCAGGGCACCAGGTCCAGCCCGGCGGCGTGGATCGCCTCTCGGGCCATTCGCTCGTTCAGCATGATCCAGTGCCCGTCGACAAAGCTTGGCGCGCCGAGATCGGCTACCTGCCGCGCGTGTTCGTCGATCATGTCGAACACGGTTTTCGTCTGGTCGAGCGCAGGCAGCGCGTGCATCTTGCGGTAGGCCGCAATCGCGGCGTGTCTTGTGTCGGCATCCACGAAATCGCTGTGGGTCGATGGCCAGCGGTCGGGCATGAAGTCGTTGATCTCCACTCCGCGGTCACAGAGATCGTCATAGACCCGTGGGCCCAACCCGGCCGCCGCCGCCTTGCGCGAGGCGTCGAACGCCGCCACGCGGTCGATGAACATCTCCGTGCCCTGACCCGGCACCTTGACGAACCAGTCGCCGGAGCCGTCGGTCGCCTGCACACGCCAGTTTTCGTTGGAAATGCCGCCATGGACGGGTCCGTAGACGAGGCCCTCCCCGCCATTGAACAGCGGGGCGGCGCGAATGACCTCTTCGATCGTTTCCTCGACCGCGTTGGCCGGAGAGCCCAGTGCCTTTGGCGTCATCGCGTTGCTCCAGCGATCCGGAGTTTCTCTTCGAATTGCGGGTGGTTCAGCGCCATGCGCAACCGCATCAGGCGCCATTCGCCGTATTTCAGCCATTCGAGCCCGGTGCGCTCGGAGATATGGGCCATGACGCGGGCCGACAGCGCGTGCAGCATATCGTCGACATATGACCAAAGCATCGCGCGGGCGAAGCGGGCCTCGTCATAGCTGCCGTCATATGCGACGAAGCCGGGTTTCATGTCGTGCTCGAACTCCGTGACTTCCGCGAGCAACGCACCGACATCATAGAGCGGGTCGTTCAGCCCTGCGCGGTCGAAATCGACGAGCCGCACGGCGTGATCGGCTCCGATCATCAGGTTCGACGCGGACCCGTCGTTGCGGCAGGGCGCGAGCTGTGTGGTGTCGGCCAGCGGTTCGATTTCGGCGACCAGACGGCGGAGCCAGCGGACATCGGACGGCAAGGGCGCGTCCACGCGCTCGGCCTGCGCCATGGTCGCATCGATCCGGGCGAACGGGTCGAACCTGACCGTGTGCTCCGTGCGCTCGTGCATGGCCCTGACGGTCGTCATGACGGCGGCAACAACCGCCTCGTCCTGCAGCAGGTACTGGTCCGCCGTGCGCCAGCCTGCATCCGCCGTCAGCGCCTCCATCGCGATGGCGCCGCGTTCGGGGTCGGACCAGGTGACGCGCGGGCCGATGCCCGTTTCGCCCGCGGTCTTGGCCAGCGCTGCCGCCGCTGCCAGATCGAACGCGTCCTTCATTTCGGGATGCATGACCTTGACGAACTGAACGCCGTCGGGCCCGCTTGCAAAGACCGATGCGCTCTCCAGTGCCTTGTAGCTGGGCGACGCGAGGGCAGCGGGGCCGGGCGTCAGGGAGGTGTCGGCGAGACTGGCACGCGACAGGGCTTCTTGCACCATGGCATCGGTGGCGAGCGCGTCCGTCACGGGGTAGCCTCGACGGTCTTGTCCAGCGCCCCGCCGGCCATCTCGATCCGGCGGACCATGTCGAGAAGCACATTGGCGCCGGCGGCGAGGTCTTCGAGCGACGTGAACTCGTCGTTTCGGTGGATCACGCCGTTGACCGAGGGCACGGCGATCACGATGGACGGCATGATGTCATTCACGGCGACCGCGTCATGTCCGCCAATGGTGTCGAGCTGCATCCGGGGATAGCCGAAGGCATCGGCGGAGCGCTCGGCCAGAGCAACGAGCCGTCCGTCGAAGCGGCCCGCGGGGCGCCGGTCGACCGACACGATGTCCGCCGTCACACCAGCCTTTGCCGCGAGCCCCGGGAGTGCCGCGCGCAGCGCCGCCTCGGACCACTCCAACATTGCCGCTTCAGGGGCGCGCAGCTCGGTGAACAGAACCGCTTTGCCGGGCACGATATTGGGGGAGTTCGGCGAGACGTCGACGCGGGCGACCGAGGTGTAGAGCGTGTCGGTCGCGGTCTCTGACAGCCGTTTCACTTCGGCGATGATGTAGGCGGCGCCAAGCAGGGCGTCCTTGCGGTCCTCCATCGGCGTCGGACCGGTATGGTTCTGCTCGCCGGTCACCTCGATCCGGACCTTCAGAGCGCCCCAGTGGCGCAGGAAGGGCGCGATCCGCGCGCCGGCGGTCTCCATCTTGGCGTCGCCCTCGACATGTACCTCAAGGTAGAGATCGGCCTTGGGCGCGGTATCGGTGCCTTTGTAGCCGATGCGCCGCAACTCGTCGCCCACGCTCAGCCCATCGCGGTCACGCCGGTCGAGCGCCCAGTCGAGCTCCAGTGCACCGGCATAGACCGATGAGCCGAGCAGACTGGGCTGGAAGCGCGCACCTTCTTCGTTCATCCAGTCGGCGATGACGTAGTTGCAGCGCGGCATCCAGGCTGTGTCCTCAATTAGGCGCCGCCAGCTCTCGATAACGGTCAGGGCGCCGACCACGCCATAGGCTCCGTCAAACCGCCCGCCGAAGGGCTGGCTGTCCAGATGCGAGCCGATCATCACCACCGGCGCATCCGGGCCAGCGAGGTCTATGCGAGCAAACAGATTGCCGATCGCATCCACGCTCACGTCGTAGCCGCGCGCGGTCACCTCGCTCCGGAACCAGTCGCGCGCGTCGCGATGCGCGTCGGTCAGCACCGGCCGGTTGACGCCGCCGTCGCCGGTAGAGCCGAAGGTCGACACCCTGTCCATCAAGTCGGACAGAAGATCGACGTCGATCTTGGGGGCGTCTGGCATTGAAAGGTCTGGGTCGTCAGGCATTGTGGCTCTCTTGAGGTATGGGGCCGCTCTCGTGCTCGTCGATCAAAAAACAGGAGGCAAGTGCGGAGTTACCGCGTGCCCGCAGGGTTGGGTTCTCTCTGTGGCAGCGGTCGAATACATTGGGGCACCGGCTGGCAAACGCGCAACCCGGCGGCAGGTCTATTGGGCTCGGAGGTTCGCCTTCCAGCAGGCACTCTTCGGGGCGGTAGCGCCGCGCTTCCAGCGTCGGTGCCGCCGAGAGCAGCGCGCGCGTGTAAGGATGGCCCGGATCAAAGAACAGCCGGTCGTTGGGCGCGACCTCGACCGTCTCGCCCAGATACATCACGGCGATACGGGAACAGACCCGGCGCACCATCGTCAGATCGTGCGAGATGAAGATATAGGTGAAGCCGTGCTGTGCCTGCAGCCGCTCAAACAGGGTCAGCAGCTTGCCCTGTTCGGTCTGGTCGAGCGCCGAAAGGGTTTCGTCCATGATCAGAAGTTGTGGCTCGAGGATGATCGCGCGGGCGACGTTCAGCCGCTGACGCTGACCCGCTGAGAGATTGGTCGGCAAGTGTTCGTAGAGCGTGTCGCTCAAGCCCACCTCGGCCATGACCGACCGGGCGCGATCGCGCCGCTCGCTGCGCGAGCCGATCCGGTGGATCTTGAGCGGTTCCTCGAGGATGTTCCCGATGGAGGATTGCGGTGGCAGGGAGCCGTAGGGATCTTGCAGGACAAGCTGGAACTTGCGCCGCAGTTCGCGCAGGCGCCTGGGGCTTGCTTCGCCGACATTTTCGCCCTTGAACAGGATCGTGCCACTGTCGGGTCGCTCCAGCCCGGTCAGAAGCCGCATGAGCGAGGACTTGCCGCAGCCGGATTCTCCGACGATGCCGAAATTGTCGCCGGGGAATACGTCGAAATCGACGTTCCGCACCGCCTGGACGCGCGACATGCCCGCCTGTCCGCGGCTGTGCACGTAGTAGGCTTTCGCGGCACTGCGCACGGAAATGATGGCCTGTTGATCGCGCGTCGGGCTTTGCGGTTCAGAGGCTGGACCGTCCTGCCAGAGGGTCGGCAGCTCCGCGATCAGGCCCTTGGTGTAGCTGTGCTGGGGCGCGGCCACGAGGGCCTCGGGCTTCTGGTGCTCGACCACCCGGCCGTCATGGAGAACCATGACATCATCGGACGCATCGCAGGCGACGGGCAGGGACGAGCAGATAAAGAGGATCGCCGTCGAGAACTCCTCGTTGAGCTCCCGCATGAGCTTGAGGATCTGCGCTGCGATCGTCACATCGAGCGGCTGGGTGATGTTGTCGGCAATCAGCAGGGCGGGGTCGGAGATCAGCGCATCCACGATCATGACGCGCTGCATCATGCCGCCGGAATACTGGAACGGGTATTCGTGGAACCGCCGGTCGGCGGAAGGGATCCGCACCGCCTCCAGCAGCCGGATCGCTTTGTCGCGCGCGTCTCTTGTCGAGATGTCGGGGCGCACGGCGCTCAGCTTTTCGACGAGCTGAGCGCCGACCGTCATCGTCGGATCGAGCGCCCCGGCGGGGTTGCCGCCGATATAGGCGATCTCACGGCCTGCGAGGGTCCGGGCATAGGCCTGGTCCGTAACGATATCGCGGCCGTGGAACATGATCTCTCCGGCCGTGACCTTGAGCGGGGCGGTGAGCCAGCTCACGATCGATCGGGCGAGCACGGTCTTGCCCGACCCACTTTCCCCGATCACGCCCAGAACACGGCGCGATTCGATGTCGAAAGAGATGTCGCTGAGGATTGGCCGCGCCCCCGCCGCATCGACCGCCGCGACAGATAGATTGCGGACGGAGAGAACGGTCTGAGAGGCCTTGGTGCCCAGCGCCACGTCAGGTCCCTCCATAGACGGTGTTGCGCGCCCGCTCCAGCGCGGCGCCCATCAGGTTGATCGAGGTCAGCGTGACCACCAGGAAAATGCCCGGCATCGTCGCGATCCACCAGGCGTTCAGAAGGTACTTGCGGCCATCGGCGATGATGTTTCCGAAGGTCGGCGTCGGTGGCTGCACGCCGAGCCCCAGAAAGCCCAGCACGCTTTCGAAGATCATCATCCGCGCGATGTCGAGCACGGCGACGAACATCATCGGCGGCAACACGAGCGGCAGGATCAGCGCGAACATAATGCGCAAGTCGGTTGCACCCAGCACCATCGCGCCGCGGACGAACTCCTTCTTGCGTTCGGCCATCACCATGGACCGCATGACACGCGCATAGACGGGCCATCCTGCGAGGCCAAGAACCAGGATGATGGAGGGGATCGTCGGGCGCGACACGCCGAGGATCGTGATTGCAAGGATGATCATCGGGATCGAAAGCTGTGCGTCCGTGAGCCGCATCAGGACCGTATCGACCCAGCCGCCGAAATAGCCTGCGAAAAGGCCGATGAGCGCGCCGACCATGACCATGAGGACTGTGGTTGAGACCCCGATCAGCAGCGAATAGCGCAGACCGACGAGCGTGCGCGCCAGCATGTCCCGGCCCAGCTGATCGGTGCCGAGGGGATGCGCCCAGGTCCAGTCCTCGCCCATGAAGACCGGCGGGGTCAGCTTGGCGCGGATGTTCATTTTGGTGGGATCGATATCCGACAGCCACGGATAGAGCAGGGCGGCCGAGAGCAGCACAACAAAGACGACGAGACCGATCTTGAACTCGGTCGACGCGAAGGCGTGCTGCCAGATCCGGGTGGCGATCCGCGCCTCGCTGCGCTCTTGATCCGCCGCGCTGGATGGAAGGTCGATGATGGTCATCAGTAATCCAACCTCGGGTCGATGACGGTGGCGATGAGATCGACAAAAATATTGATCAGGACAAAGGCCGCGGCCGTGACGATCGCGATGCCCTGGATCAGCGGAAAGTCCCGCTGCAACACGGCGTTGATGGTCAGCAGTCCCAGGCCGGGATAGTCAAAGATGAACTCGATCACGAGCACCCCGCCGAGCAGCATGGAGAACTGCACGCCGAGCAGGTTCAGCAGCGGTACGGCGGAGTTCTTGAGCGCGTGCCGGAACACGATCTGGGTCTGGGTCAGCCCGCGCACCGCAGCGATGGCGATGAAGTTCTGCGACATCACGCTGGCGACCGAGACGCTGAGCGCACGAATGATGAAGGGGGCGATTTCAATCGCCAGAACGAACGCCGGCAGGATCGTGTAGGCAAAGCCGTCATAGCCGATGGCCGGTACGAGTTGCAGTTTGACCGACAAGAGCAGAACCAGGACAATCCCCAGCCAGAAATTCGGCAGGCTCACGAAGATCGAAGACAGGTAGAGCGCAATGCGATCGGGCCACCTGCCGGGGTTGAGCCCGGCCCAGATCCCGATCGGAATGGCAATGATCAGCGCAAAAATCATCGCCAGCAATGCGAGCTGGATCGTCATCGGCGCCGTTTCCGCGATCAGGGTCAGTACCTCGGCGCGTTCGCTACGGGTGGTGTCATCAAAGCTCGCCCCCCCGAGTGCTGCACCACTGGCCGGTCGTACGAAGGATTGTCCGAGATCGCCCTGGGCAACCCCTGACATGTATCGCGCGAACTGAACATAAATCGGGTCGCGCAGCCCCATGTCGGTGGCGATCTGCTCGATCAGGGCTTCGGGCGCCATCCCGCCCGCCATCAGCCGTACGGGATCGCCGGGCACGACCCGCAGCAGCGTGAAGATCAGCGCCGAGACCAGAAACACGATGATCACGCCCTGAAAGAGGCGCCTCGCAAGAAATCTGACGACGAACATGGCGGGCTCCGAGACTGACAGGCGCCTGTTTCACGCCCGGGCCCGCCGCGTGGACGGCAGCCCCGGGCAGGCCGGTTAGCTGAGGGTCGCCTCGGACGCGTCGGCCACGCCATCGGGATAGATGAACAACCCGTCCACGTTGGACCGCATCCCGTGGATCAGCACCGACGTGAAGAGACTGAGCGCCGGGACCTTTTGCGCCAGCAGCGGCATCAGGTTGGTCTGTAGCGATTCCCTGCGCGCTTCGAGGGACGGCGCGTTGCGTTCCTCATCCAATGCGGCATCGATCTCCGGGTCCACGATGCCGCAGATCCGCTTGGACGACGAATGGAAGTGGGTTCGGAGGACCAGATCGGGTTCTGGCGAGCCGGTCGACCAGCCGCAATCGACCATGTGGCCGGGCCCGCCGCCGGGCCGGTCATAGAGCCGCTCGTTCCAGGCCGCGACCTCCATGACGTTGAGCCGGACCGGGAAACCCTGTTCCTGCAGCAGGGCGGTGATGACCTCCCCGTATTCCTTGGTTTTGGGATAGAAGCCCGTGGAGGTGAGATACTCGAGTTCCGGCAACCCTTCGCCGCCCGGATACCCTGCCTCCGCCAGAAGACGCTGACATTCGTCGGGATCGTATTCGGGATAGCTCTCCAGATCGATATAGCCGAACTTGATCGGCGAGATCCAATTGGAGGACGGCTCGCCTGCCGACCCCATGACATCCCAAAGGATAGTGCGATCGATCGCATGCGCGGCGGCCTTACGCACGCGCCAATCATCGAAGGGCGGCTTGGAGCAGCGGAAGAACAGGTACTTGTTTTCCACCGACACCAGGCGCGACAGCTTGATATCGTCCTCGGCCTCCAGTGTCTCGACCTGTTCCGGTTCCAGCCGTTCGATCACGTCCGCCTGACCGCTCATGAGCGACAGCATCCGCGTCGTCCCGTCGCCAACAAAGGCGAAAGTCACACCCGGCACGATGGGGGCGCCGCGGAAATACTCCGGGAAGGCTTCCATGACGGTGTCGTTGCCGCGCTGTTCCACGAATTTGAACGGGCCTGTCCCGTTCAGGCGCTGCGACAGGACCCCGTTGGGACCCTCGGCGATATCCTGGGCAGACAGCATCGGCAGGTAGGACGCGAGAAAGATGAAGAGGGACGCGCCATAGCCGCCCTTAGACGTGTCGATGATGACGGTGTAGTCATCCGGTGTCGTCACCTCGAACGTGTCGGTGGGGCCGGGATAGACCTGCTTGGGCCGGTCCGGCTGCGCACCGTACTCGAACGTCGCTTTCACGTCCTCGGCCTTGAAGGGCTTGCCGTCGTGGAACGTTACGCCTTCGCGCAGCTTTATCTCGAGCGTGAAGGCGTCGATTTCGTTGATCTCGGTCGCCAGCTCATAGATGACCTTGTCGGGATCATCGGGTCGCATCGGCGCGCGGGTCAGGAACCCCATCACGAAACCTTCGATATTCGTCTGGGACAGCGTCGTGTGCGCGGTCGGGTCCCAGTTGCCGGTGATGTTTTCCGCCGACAGGAACATCAACGGCCGGTTTTCCTGTGCGAAGGCCTTGGAAAAGGCGAAATCGGGGTTGATCCGCGGGATTGCCGCGGCCGCGCCGATCATCGCGCTATAGCTCAGGAACTTGCGTCTCTCCATTTTCATTACTCCCATGGGTGATGAATTTACGAGGTGGAACGGGATCAGGCGGCCAGTACGGCGCCCAGGGGTCGTAGGCGTTCAAGCATCGCAGCGTGGAGTTGCGGCGTGGCGGCCGCTATGACGTCGCCGGTGGATGCGACGCTCAGGGCGTCGCCGCGCCAGTCGGTGATGACGCCGCCGGCCCCCTCGACGACCTTGACGACCGGCAGATAGTCGTAGGGCTCCAACCCTGTCTCCAGAACGATGTCGCAATGGCCGGATGCCAGTAGCGCATAGCAATAGCAGTCGCCGCCAAACCGCGTCAGGCAGGTGTGTTCGCGCAGCAGGTCGAGGGCCGGCTGGCGCCGGCCTGAAAAAAGGATCGGATCCGTGGTGTAGGCGAATGCGTCCTCGATCCTGGTACAGTCGCTAGTGCGACAAGGGGCGCCGTTCAGGGTGGTGGGCTGGTCCCCGGCTGCAAAATACCGCTCGCAAAGGACCGGCATGTCGATCTGACCCAGGCAGGGCACACCTTCGTCCAACAGGCCCATCAGCCCGCCGAAAAGGGGATGACCGGTGACGAAGCTCTTGGTTCCGTCGATCGGATCGATGACCCAGACATGCTTGCGGTCGGTGTTGCTCGGCGCTTCTTCCTCGCCGAGGATGCCGTGGTCCGGATATTCCTCGGCAATCCGCGCGCGCAGGAAGGATTCGATGGTCCGGTCGGCGATCGTCACCGGGCTCCGATCGTCCTTGTAGTCGACCTCCAGCTTGTTTCGAAAGTGGTGCAAGGCGATGCGTCCGGCATCGTCCGCGGCCTGCGTGGCGAACCGGTGGGCAGCCCCCAAGTCAAGCATCGCCGCGTCCCGAGGATGTGCAAATGAGTGTCATTTGTTGGAAGTTACCGGGCGAAGCCACCTCGAGTCTGTCAAATATTAACGCATCGTCAAATTTTTCAGAGAAACACTGCGGAAAATGCCAGATTTCGCGTCAAATGCACGAAGACAGGGCGGTCCAATTTTGGAATTGCACGTAAATCCACATGAGCGCAGACTGTATGTGGCATTCGCGTTTGCCTGATCCGAATCCTACAGGGACGGAGATTTCCATGTGGCCCCATGAACGGCACGCACAGATTCTCGAGATGCTGGATGCCGACGGCAAGGTGCTGACCAACGTCCTCGCAAGCCTGTTCGCGGTCTCGCGGGAAACGGTCCGCCGCGATCTGCTCAACATGGAGCGCGGAGGCACGCTGCAACGAGTGCATGGTGGCGCGGTTGCGTCTTCGAAAGGTTTCGCACCTGAACCCGCCTTCGCGGAACGCCTGCAAACCGACGCCGACACCAAGCTGGCGATCGGACAGAAGGCGGCGGCGCTTATCCCGTCCGGGGCCACCATCCTCGTCGATGTGGGCACGACGACGCTGGCCTTCGCCCAGATGCTTGCGCAGCGCGACGACATCCGGATCATCACCAATTCCATAGAGATCGCGCAGACCCCCGGCGTCGTGGAACGCTGCGAGGTCTTGCTGCTCGGCGGGCGTCCGCATCGCGAAGTGCCGGGCACGTTCGGTGAAATCACGCTGTCCGAAATAGACCGCTTTCTTGCCGATTTTGCTGTGCTGTCGCCTGTGGGGGTTCATGCCGAGCGCGGCCTCACGGACTACGATCTGAACGAGGCCGAGGTCGCCCGCAAGATGATGCAGCGCTCACGGCAAACCGTGATCCTGTGCCACAGCGCGAAATTCGGCGTCGAGAGCCGCGTGTCCATCTGTCGAATGGACGAGATCGATCACCTCGTCACCGACGCGCGGCCCGATGCCTATTTCGCCTTGCCGCGGGGACGCATCCACCTGTCGGACTGACGCGAGTCCAAGGCCGTTCGGATGGGCGATCACCGGGCCAGGCATGCGCGCCGGGACGGATGCCCAACAGAGTTTTGCAGCCGGCATCCTTGGCAAGACTGCTAACCGCGCTCTTCCTGGCGCGCCTTGCGGGACAGTTCCTCTGCCGGATCGAACGCGACCTTCTGACCGAAGCACAGAACGCGGTCCTGGGCCGCCTTCACATCTTCACGGGTGAGCGTCACCTCGCCGGCCCCGGTGAACGCGGCATTGGCTTGACGGTGCAGCCAGTCGTCAGGCGGCAGCAGCGTCGAGGCCTGATGTGTGACGTTCCAGATGAAGTAATGGTGCGGGATTGTAATGCTGGGCGCCAGCCTCTCACGAACCTGCGCGATATGGTCTTCGCTGAGAACATGGAACGAGCCGTCGACCGGCAAGAGCAGGATGTCGATCTGCCCGAGCCTGGACCAGACCTCCTCCGGCGGGTCCGCGCGGTTGTCGCCCCAATGCAGGATGCGCAGCCCCGCCGTCTCGATCAGAAGCAGCGAGTTGTCGAAGCTGCGCCAATTGTCCGGCGGCAATGCTGATATCGGCGTCAGCTTCTGTGTCAGCGCGACCCAGTCATAGGCGGTGTGGCGCGTGTCCGTCGCGTGCTTGTCTGCGATGCCCGTAACGACCGCATCGGCAAGTTCGAACCGTCCCACCAGCCGGTCCAGCAGAGTGCTCGCCCGCAGAGAATGCAGATTGTCGTGATCGAAATGAGCGTGCGTCGAGAGGCCGATATCGACCTCGCAGTCGGGAAAATCGTAAAGAAACCAGTCCCAGTTTCCCCAAGGCGGATTGCGCCACGGGTCGATCATCAGGGTCACTCCGGCGGGCGTCGTGAGCCGGAAGCACGAGCCGCCGAAATAGGCGAGCCGTATTGCATCTGTGTCAGGTGTCTCTGGCGCGCGACGGCCTTGGAACGCGATCAGGCGGTTGTTGTTCTCTCGTTGCTTCCACGCCCAAAGGCCGTCGTTTCTACGATCTCTCATCCTGTCCCCGATGTTGGCGAAGCAAATCTGCTCCGGGTATGTCGCTGTTGTGCCCGGGCGTGGTTGGACCTCAGGACGGAAAGCTTGTACACCGGCCATAGCCCGTTGCGAATTCGTCGGGCAAAGGGGCAGGCAGCCATCGCCAGACAGTGCCGTTGGTCCGGACTCAGCGAAAACCTGCGCGAAAGTCGCACGTCGCATTGGGGTGCCTGGCATCCATTGTAGGTGCCGGCCCTGTCGCCAGAGACGTCGCGGTGTCTAATCCGTGGCGCATCTCGGTGAAGTCCCCACCGAAAGCCGAGATCTTCCTCGTCCTCCAGAAGTCGAGACCAACGCAGCAGCGGGATCGGTCGTGCTTACCTCCGAGCAACTTTCCAAGGAACCGTCTCGATCTTGCGTTTCACTTCGATGAACCAGGCGGGTGCCTCGAGTCGAGTTTTCCCTGCGCCGCGGTTCGCTCGTACGTCCGGGTCACCTTTCACGTCTCAAGCCGGTCGACCTGGGTGGGTGCAAATAGCTTTTTGGGGGGCGTAACGCTTCCGGTGCAGGCGCACCGCCTTCAATGCCCTGGAAACGAGTGTTGTTCACACCGGCGCTCTCGGCCGCTCACGCGTCCGTCACAAACGCGTGCGCGGTGTCGTCTTTAACTGTCGGGTTTGAATGGAGTTGCCCTAGCGTCCTCGCACTCAAGACGCTTCATGCCCGCAGGACTTGCCCCATGCATCTCTCAATCGGCGGCTGGCGGGTCGATTTCGGCGCCCGGACCGCACAGAAAAACGGGAGCGTTCAGCATTTGTCGCCCCGCGCGATCCGGCTGCTGGATGTGTTGATCGGCGCCGATGGCGCCACCCTTTCGCGGTCCGAGCTGTTGGACCGTATCTGGCCCGATGTGACCGTCAGCGACGAAAGCCTGACACAGGTCGTGTCAGAGCTGCGCCGGAAACTGGCGGACCGCTCTTTGATCGAGACGGTTTCGCGGGGCGGCTATCGTCTCACGGCGCCCGTTCTTCGTGAAATAACAGCTTCTGCGTCCCGATCGCCGGCCCAGACCATGCGGGAGGTGAATCTCGCGGCCCACGCTCTTTGTCTGGAGGCGCGCACGGAACTGGTGCGGTGCGGCGCCGGTTCGATCGAGCGGGCGGAGGAATTGACCGCGGAAGCCGTGGATCTGGCGCCCGACTGCCCCTCGGTACGGTCGGACCGAGCGATCGCGCTGGTGCGCCGCCACATGTATTGGTCCGAGAGCTGCGATATGCTCAGCCGGGCCTTGGCCGAAGCCGAGAAGGCGGTCGCGCTGGATCCGGGCTTTGCGCGGGCCCACTCCGTGCTCGGGTACGCATTGGGAGCGTTCGGGCACTGGCGCGCGGCGGAGGCGGCGCACGGCACCGCGCTGGCCTTGGATCCCAGGGATGCAAGCTGCTATCACCACGCCGCCTGGATGATGATGTCGCGCCGCAATTATCGTGCGGCTGTCGTATTCTTCGAGCAGACCGGCGATCTCGATCCGCAGAATATCAAGGGGTACTTGCAGGCCGCCTGCCTGTCTGTGGCACACGATCCCCTGCGGTCCCGTCGCAATGCGGAGCGCGCGTTGATCCGCGCCAGGACGCGGCTGACGTGCGATCCCACGGACCCGCGGGCGCTGACCGCATCGGGCGTGCTGATGGCATTGATGGGAGAGCCTGCGGCCGCCTATGCCACGATCCGTGATATCGATGTGAGCAATAGTGCGCAGGCGGTCTACCACGCGTCGACCTTTGCGATGATCGGTGAGCTGGATCGTGCGGTGCTGTGTTTCGAGCAGCTCTTCGATCATGGCTGGCGCGATGTTCATTGGCTCGACGCGGACCCGGCCTTTGCGAACATCGCCGGGGATCGTCGGTTCCGCCGGATGCGGCGCAGCCTCGCGGTTGCCTGAACCGCGGATCTGGGCGCGGTTTCAGAACTCTTTCAGAACTCTTTCAGAACTCGTTCAGGATCGGCAGGCGGCAGCTTGCTAGGTCGTAGGGGCCGGTTGCGCCGAATGAGCTCGGCCGAGCTTTGAGCCAACAGAAAAAGGATGTCCGATGCCCCTTTCCATCAACAGTATTGCGCCCGATTTCGCTGGGCAGAGCACCCAAGGCACGATCCGGTTCCACGATTGGATCGGCGACGACTGGTGCGTTCTCTTTTCGCACCCGAAGGACTTCACACCGGTCTGCACGACGGAACTGGGCGTCGTCGCTCGCATGAAGCCGGAGTTCGATCGCCGCCGCGTCAAGCTCATAGGCCTGTCGATCGACCCGGTTGCCGATCACACCAACTGGGCCGCCGATATCGAAATCGCCTCTGGTGTGGCGCCGAACTATCCCCTGATCGGCGACACAGACCTGAGCATCGCCAAGCTCTTCGGCATGCTACCGGCGGATGCGGGCGATAGCTCCGACGGCCGGACCGCCGCCGACAACGCCACCGCGCGGACGCTGTTCGTGATCGGTCCGGACAAGCGGATCAAACTGACGATCTCCTACCCGATGACCACCGGACGCGATTTCAACGAGGTTCTCCGCGTCATCGACAGTCTTCAGCTGACCGCGCGCCATCAGCTGGCCACACCGGCGAACTGGCAGCAGGGCGAGGACGTGGTGATCGTGCCCTCGGTGTCCGATGACGAGGCCCGGAAACGCTATCCCGAAGGCTGGAAATCGCCGCTGCCCTATCTGCGACTGGTGCGCCAACAGTCGGCCTGAGACGCTTGAAGGAGGAGGATACGATTATGAAACAGGGATTTACGCGCCGCCAGTTTGGTCTCGTGTCGCTGGCCGTGACGACTGCGCTGCCCGGGTTCTCCATAGCGGGCACCGGCGACGCATCGGGCTATGCGCACCCGCATCTTCTGGTCGAGCCCGGCGAATTGATCGGCGCGTTGCCACCGGCGGAAACGTCGCGCCCGATGCTGGATAGCGAAGGCATCGTGTTGGTCGATGTGCGCCCGCGCAAGGCGTTCGATGCCGGCCACATCCGAGGTGCGCGGCATCTGGATCCCAATGCCGTGGTGGCGGCGCACAGCCCGGTCGGTGGCTCGCTGCGGTCGATCTCGGAGATTGAGGAGATCTTGAGTGAACTCGGTGTCGCAACGGACCGCAGGATCATTTTCTACGACGACCGCGGCGGGTTTCATGCGGCTCGAATGTTCTGGCTGCTGGAGTATCTCGGACACCAGAACGTGGCGCTTCTCAATGGTGGCCTAACGGCATGGCAGGCGGTCGACGGACCAGTCACGCAGATGGCTGAGGGCCACGACAGCGCCACCTTCCAGGCGGCTCCCAGTCCGAGACGGTTCGCAACAGCGGAGTTCGTTCTGGACCATGGGGCGGACCCCGGCCATGTGCTGATCGACGTCCGGCCGACCGGGATCTATGACAAGGGCCATATCCCTTGGGCGGTTAGTATCCCCTGGGCGCGCAACCTTGCCGGTGACAAGCGGTTTCTGCCCGCGGACGATCTGCGCACGCAGTTCGAGGCGCGTGGCGTGACTCCGGATCGGAGCGTGACGATGCATTGCGAAAACGGTCTGGCCTCGGCGCACAGCTACGTCGCGCTGCGCCTCCTGGGATACCCGCGGGTGCGGGTCTATCACCGCTCCTGGGCGGAATGGGGCAGCGATCCGTCCCTGCCAAAAGCGGTCTCCTGAACGCAGGCGGCGCGCCCTTAGGACTGGGACGCCGCCAAGGGGGGCGGTCTGCGATCCATTGGGGCGATGGGTCGGGGGCCGGCGGCCGGGCGCGGAGTTGGGCCGTGCGTGGCTGTAACGGGGTGGGGCAGCGGCGGGGATCAACTCCGCCGGTTGCTACCTGCCTTGTCCCACATTTCGGTACGGATGAGTTTGGGAAATCGCGCGGGCTTGGGCTGCTGGCGCGCGTCGGGTTTGGAAGGCGGGGCACCGCCCATCCCGGCATGGGCACGGTCGAATGCGGCGCGGGCCCTGTTCGCGTCCGGGCCGGGGTCCGGCGCCTGACCTTCAGGAGGTGTGGGGGCGCCGAAGCCCCAGCCGGGGGTCAGGGCCGCGCGCAGGATCGAGACCGGGTGGCGGCGCAGGGTCAGGCGCATGGCAACATAGTCTTCGACCACCTCTTCGCCCTCGGACATCGGCGGCAGCGCGGGCAGGGGCTCGGTGCCGCCTTCGCCCTCCAGGTCGCCCGAAAAGAGCGGCAGGGGCAAGCCGGGAGCCACGGCGCGCGCCTCCCAGAGCGCCTCGCGGCGGTTGAGCCCGAGGCCGGCGAAGGCGTCGGCTTCGGCCAGCGTGGTCAGCGGGCCGGGGCCAAGGCCGGCACGGCGCCACAGGTCTGCCACGGCGCGGTAGCCGTTGCCGCGCGCGCCTACCAGCCAGCTCGCATCCTCTTCGCGCATCGCCTTGATCTGGCGCAGTCCGAGGCGCAGAGCGAGCCCGCCGTGGCCGTCGGGTTCCATCACATTGTCCCAGTAGCTGGCGTTGACACAGACCGGGCGCACTTCGACCCCATGTTCGCGCGCATCGCGGACGATCTGAGCGGGCGCGTAGAAGCCCATGGGCTGGGAGTTCAGCAGCGCGCAGGCGAAGATGCCGGGATGGTGGCATTTGAGCCAGGCCGAGGCATAGACCAAGAGCGCGAAGCTTGCGGCGTGGCTTTCCGGGAAGCCGTAGGAGCCGAACCCCTCGATCTGGGAAAAGCAGCGCTCGGCAAAATCCTCTTCATAGCCGTTCTTGGCCATGCCGCGCAGGAAGCGGGTGCGGAAGTCGCTGACATTGCCATGCTTCTTGAAGGTGGCCAGCGAGCGTCGCAGCCGGTCGGCCTCGGACGGGTCGAAGCCTGCGCCGACGATGGCGATCTGCATCGCCTGTTCCTGAAAAAGCGGCACGCCGAGGGTCTTGCGCAGCACCGCGCCGAGCGCGTCGGAGGGAAAGGACACCTCTTCCTCGCCATTGCGGCGGCGGAGATAGGGGTGAACCATGTCGCCCTGGATCGGGCCGGGACGGACGATAGCGACCTCGATCACCAGATCGTAGAAGCAGCGCGGCTTCATCCGGGGCAGAAAGTTCATCTGCGCCCGGCTTTCGACCTGAAAGACCCCGATCGCGTCCGCGCGGCAGAGCATGTCGTAGACGCGGGGGTCCTCGGGCGGGAGCGTGGCCAGTGTGTGCTCGGTCTGGTGGTGACGGGCGATCAGATCGAAGGCCTTTCGGATGCAGCTCAGCATGCCGAGGGCGAGCACGTCGATCTTGAGGATGCCGAGCGCGTCGATATCGTCCTTGTCCCAACAGATGACGGTGCGGTCCTCCATGGTGGCGTTCTCCACCGGCACCAGTTCGTCGAGCCGTCCTTCGGTGATGACGAAACCACCCACATGCTGGCTGAGATGGCGGGGGAAGCCCTGGATTTCGCGGACGAGCGCGAGGGTCTGCTGCAGGCGGCGGTCGGCAGGGTCGAGGCCGATCTCGCGCAGGCGCTGGTCCTCCAGCCCCTCGGCGGAGAAAAACCCCCAGAGCTGGGAGGACAGCGCGGAAATGGTGTCTTCGGTCAGGCCCATGGCACGGCCGACCTCGCGGAGTGCGCGCTTGCCGCGATAGTGGATCACGGTAGCGGTGAGGCCTGCGCGGTGGCGGCCATAGCGTTCGTAGATATGCTGGATGACCTCTTCGCGGCGCTCATGCTCGAAATCGACGTCGATATCGGGGGGCTCGTCGCGGGCCTCGGACACGAAACGCTCGAACACCATGGTGCCGATTTCGGGCGAGACCGAGGTGATGCCGAGGCAGAAACAGGTGACCGAGTTGGCCGCGGAGCCCCGGCCCTGGCAGAGGATGTCGCGGGAGCGCGCGAAGGCCACGATATCGTGGACGGTGAGGAAATAGGGCGCGTAGTTCAGCTTGCCGATAAGCGCCAGTTCATGGTCGAGAAGCTGGCGCACGCGCTCCGGCGCCCCGCCGGGATAGCGCCAACGCAGCCCCTCATGGGCGAGCCGGGCCAGCCGCTCGGGCGCTGTTTCGCCATTCTGCGCCTCGGACGGATAGTCATATCGCAGTTCGTCGAGGGAGAAGGTGAGAGAGGCTGCGAGCGCGTCGGCAGCGGTGAGGGCATCAGTATGGTCGGCGAAGAGCCGGGCCAGTTCCGCGGGCGCGCGCAGACGGCGTTCGGCATTGGTGAGGGCTGCCCGGCCCAGCCGGTCGACGGGCGTGCCGCTGCGGATGGCGGTCAGCACGTCGGCCAGCCTGCGGCGGCGGGCGGCGTGCATGATGGGGGCCGCCGAGGCGACGACGGGGATGCCAAGATCGGCGGCGTGCCTGGTCTGGGCCTTGAAGCGGACGCGGTCCTGTCCGTCATAGAGCGGGGCGAGACGCAGGAAGACCTGACCGGGGAAGCGGCGCGTCAGCCGGCACGCCTGTGGCAGCCAGTCGCCCGCGCCGCGCGGCCCCGGCAGCGCCTTTGGCGGGTGGAGCAGGAGGGCGAGGCCCGCACCATGGTCCGCGAGGTCGGCCAGGGTAAGCTGGCAGGATCCTTTTTCGGCCCGGCGGCGGCCGAGCGTCAGCAACCGGCAGAGCCGCCCCCAGCCGGCGCGGTCGCGCGGCAAGGCGGTCAGGGCGAAACCGTTCTCCAGCTCGATCCGGGCAGCGGGGATCAGCCGGGGTGCGCAGGAGAGCAGCGGCGCCTGCCGATGGGGATGGCCAGCCGGCGCGGGTGGGCCGATGGGGCCATCGCGCGCCTCGGCGGCGGCGCGCGCGGCGAGCTGGCGGGCGATCTCGCGGCAGGCGGTGTGGGCGCGCACGATGCCGGCGACGGAGTTCACATCGGCGATGGCGATGGTGTCCAGCCCCAATTCCGCGGCCCGGGCAGCATACTCCTCGGGATGTGACGCCCCGGTCAGGAAGGTGAAGTTCGAGGTGATCGACAGTTCGGCGGGCATCGGTGCGGTGTCCCGGGTATGGCGACGGTTCGGGAGAAGTATATTCCCCTTTTGTTCTAATGGGAGTCCTAGTGTGGATCGCCGTCCGCGGTTGCCAAGCGCTGACTCCCCTGATGGTCCGTCGAAAAAAAAAGAGTCTGTGAGATCACAATAAAATCAGCGCGCACATGCTGGCCCAGCCGCGCCTGTCATTCAGGCGTCACACCGCTCCCATAGGTCGGTTGGTGCATCTAGGCACCGATACACCAACCGGAGGTACCCATGACCGATATCGACAAGTCTTCGCTGAGTTGGGACGAATGGGATGAGCTGCACTTCCCCCGCCCCGCCGAGAACGATTTCGACCAAGTCGTTGAAAACGCGATTTCGCGCCGCGGCTTCATCAGCGGCGTTCTGGCCTTTGGTTCCGGTGCCGCGGTCATGGGCACGGGACTGCTTTCTTCGACATCCGCCCGGGCCCAGGAGGCGTCCCGTTTCCCCTTCACCCCGATCGACATCCAGACCGACGGCGCGGTGCATGTGCCGGAGGGCTACAACTGGAAGGTTCTGGTCGGCTGGGGCGATCCGCTCTTTTCCGACGCCGACGGCTACGACGTCACCCAGGGCGGCGGCGCCGTCGAAGGCTCCGACCGGGTCTTTGGCGAGAATACCGACGGGATGGAGACCTTCACGGTCGACGGCCGTCAGCTGATCGCGATCAACCATGAATATGTCAATCCGAAGCTCAATCTGCCGGCCGAGCAGGAGGGCGTCGCCCAGAGCGCCGGTGACGTGACCAAGCTGCAGAACTTGCAGGGCGTGAGCGTGATCGAGGTAGCCGAAGGTCCCGACGGATGGGCCGTCGTCAAGAACAGCCCCTATAACCGGGTCATTCATCACCGCACCGAAATGCAGATCGCGGGTCCGGCGGCCGGTCATGACCTGCTCAAGACAGACGCCGATCCGACCGGCGCCCTGGCGCTGGGCACGATGAACAATTGCGGCTCGGGCAAGACGCCCTGGGGAACGTATCTGACCTGCGAAGAAAACTTCAACGGCTACTTCGGAACGACCGAAGCCGAAGAAGACCAGAAGCCGGTCCAGCTCGTGGACGGCTATGCGCGCTACGGCATCGGTGCGGAGGGCCGCTATCAGTACGAGAAGTTCGACCCGCGCTTCGACACGTCGCTGAACCCCAACGAGCCGCACCGCTTCGGCTGGGTGGTCGAGATCGACCCGTCAGACCCTGAAAGCACGCCGGTCAAGCATACCGGTCTCGGTCGTTTCAAGCATGAGAACGCCGAAGTGGTCATCGCCAATGACGACCGCGTGGTGGTCTATCTCGGCGACGATGAGCGGGGCGAGTTCATCTACAGGTTCGTCTCCAACGGCACCTACACGCCGGGCGGCCCGACCGAAGGTTTGCTGGATGACGGCACGCTCTATGTCGCGAAATTCAACGACGACATGACCGGCGAGTGGCTGCCGCTCACGCCGGAGACGACCGGCATGGATGCGGCCGAGATCCTGATCTTTGCCCGGACAGCAGGCTCGGCGGTCGGCGCCACCACGATGGACCGGCCGGAGTGGATTTCGGCGAACCCCAACGCCGTCGAAGGCTATTGCTGCTTGACCAACAATTCGCGCCGGGGTCTGCGCCCCAACGCGGGCGGCGACGAAACGCCGGTCGGTGGTCCGAACCCGCGCGAGGCCAACAAGTATGGCCAGATCGTGCGGTGGCGTCCCCATGACAGCGACCACGCGTCGGATACGTTCGATTGGGATCTCTACGTGATGGCGGGCAACCCGAATGTACATTCGGATGCCTATGCCGGCTCGCCCAACGTTACGCCCGGCAACATGTTCAACTCGCCCGACGGCATGGCGTTCGACAACACAGGTCTGGTCTGGATCCAGACCGATGGCGACGACAGCAACGAAGGCGACTTTGCCGGTATGGGCAACAACCAGATGCTGGCCGGCGACCCGGAGACCGGCGAAATCGCACGGTTCCTGACCGGCCCGACGGGCTGCGAAGTCACCGGCCTGGCCTGGTCCGACGACCGGAGCACCATGTTCGTGGGCATCCAGCATCCGGGCAGCGGCTGGCCGGACGGCGGTTCGCCCGAACGCTCCGCGGTGATCGCCGTCAAGCGGGACGACGGCGCGCCCCTGGGCTGATTGCCACCGCGTCCGACGCAAAACAACGCCCCCGGTTCCGCGCCGGGGGCGTTACTTGTTTGTTAGGGGCGCGTCCTTGCAGGCCGCGCCAACCGGCAAGCTGGCATCGCATAGTGCGTCAGTCGGAGCGGCGCGGCAGCTCGTTATCCTCGGGCGATAAGCCGTATGGCGCGACCATACGCCAGACATGGTCAGGTACCATCGAGCGCAGCCCGCGCGGGTGGCTGTGGCGCAGATGCAGAACGGTTTCGGCGGCCTTCATCTCGACCCGGGCCCGGGCGAATTCCAGCCCGCGCGGGCCGATGCGCGGCATGAGCCAACCCACGATCGTGCGCGCCCAGTTGGGCATACGGCGCAGCGGCAGTCCGCCGGCTGCCCGGCGGGTGTTTTCGACGAAGCCCTTAACCGCATTGGCCCGGTTGCCGGCAGACCGGGGCGCCGCGAGCGTGACCTCGTCTCCCAGCAGATCCAGCATCTCCTGGCCACGCAGATTGCGCACCAGAAGCCATTGTTCGCCTTCCCCGGCCATGTAGCCCACAGTGATGTCAGCCAAGGCGTTTGTGTAGTCGACACAGGTGCGGCAGGTGAGAGGAAAGAAATCGTTGGGCAGATCCGAGATAGGCAATTTCAGAAACGGTATCAGCCGCTTGGCCCCATCGGCAAAACGCATTTCGACGTGGTAGTCGGCGCGAAACTCCAGGTAGGTCACATCCTCGGGCCGGTCGGTCAGAAGATCGAGGAACGTATGGAAATTCTCGGTTGTGGTATTGTCCGAGCAGGGCGTGCCGATGACATAGATCCGCTCGAATCCCAGGGTGCGCTCGATCGCGCGCAGGGCATGGATCTGGCAGGGAATGCCGATCACGGCGACTCGGCGGTGGCCTGCGGCTGCCGCCGGTTCCAGCAGCGCCAGCAGCGGCGCGTACCCCATACGCATCCCCCGGACATGGGCCATCTTGGCGGGGTCGGTGACAATCACCGGGCGCGGGCGCCAACGATCGTCGGGGTCGGGACCGACGGTGAGAACGGCGTCGATTGCGCCCGTCTCAAGCAGTCGTTCGGCGATCCGGGTGGTCAGGCCGGTCCATTGCGCGCCAGTACGCGCAGGCCGCAGAGAGGCGCGATACATCGCGCGAACGAGGCCGAAGAACTGCTCGTCGCCGCGCCGGTCGCGGACCCGTCCATGGACCTGGGTTTCCAGACCTGCATAATCCGGTTTGAGAAACTGGCAGGCCGTTCCGCAGGCCTGTGCCATCCCGGTGCGTGACAGGCCGCAATCGGTGCACAATCGGCGGGGCAGAGCCGGCGCTGGCGTCGGTGCGGTCAGGCCGGGCGCGGTCCGAGGGCCGTCCAGCATGGCTGAGTTTCCTTTTGCGTCAGGGGCACATACAGATGAAGTGGGTGCGGATCACAAAAACGTCTAGTGTAGTTTACAATTTGGCTGTCAGGAAAGATACAAGGCTTTTGCGCGCGCCTGAGGTGCCGGACCAAGCTATGCAGGGCCCGAAGAGAATCGGAGAGGCCCCATGCGGCTGATTGCCACCGCCAAGAGGATATGGACCATACTGAAGGGCATCATGGCCCGCAGCGATGTCGCGAACCTGTCGCTGGTGGCAGCAGGCGGCGCGTTTTTTGCGATGCTGTCGTTGTTTCCTGCACTGGCCGCGCTGATCGCGCTGGTCGGACTGTTTACCGATCCGACGCTCATTCAGACCCAGCTGGAGATGCTGAAGGAGTTCGTGCCGGGTGAGGCCTTTGCCATCTTGCAGCAGCAGATCACGCGTCTGGTGTCGGCCAACCCTGAGACGTTGGGCTGGACCACCATTCTGACGACGCTGGCGGCACTCTGGTCGGCCCGGCGGGGGACCGATGCGTTGATCCGGGCGATGAACGCGATCTACGGGGTGCCGCAGCGAGGCGGTGTTCTGGCCAACCTGATGGCGCTGGGGCTCACCCTGGCGCTGATCCTTGTGGTGGCGGTCTCGGCGCTTGCCCTTGTCGCGATTCCGGTCGTGGTGCGCGTGCTGTCGCTGGATGTGTTCGCCGAGATCATTCCGGCAGATGTGGTGGATTTCGCGACCGGCGGTCTGCTGACGGCGCTGCGCTGGTTGATCGCGGGTGGCGTGGTATTCGGAGGGATCTGGTTGCTCTACCGCTTTGCACCCAACGGCCCCGTGGCGCGGGTGCGGCTCTTTTCGCCCGGCGCGCTGCTGGCCATCGGGGTCTGGGTGCCGGCGTCCTGGGGGTTTTCGCATTATCTCGCCCATGCCGACGCCTATAGCGGGGTCTATGGCTCGATCGGGGCGATCATTGCGCTGCTGATGTTTCTTTACCTGTCGATCTCATCGGTTCTGCTGGGGGCGACGCTGAATGCCGAACTCGTCGCGGAACAACTGCCCGAAGCCGCGGCAGTTGTCAGCACCGCACCTGAAGCGGCCATGGCGGCGGCCCGTCCGGCGCCAACGCTGGAGCGCGACGTTCCCGACCCGCCGGAGGTCGCCGGCCACCAGGCCTGAGTCACGGTCCCGGAGTGTGAGACGCCTTTCTGCCGGGAAACCTTCTAGGTCCCGCCTGTCGGTATGCACGATTGGGGGATGGCAGATCTCGGTCCAGGTGGGCGACGCTGTTTGGTGCGTTTCGCGACGCGTTCGCGCGGTGAGCGACTCTGCCGAAACTTGGTCGAACACTGGCCTCGAGTTCTTTTCGGAGGCGGTTCGGATTGGATCGCGACGCTTGGCGCTTAGAAAGACCCGATCTTGCTGCTTGCCGGGCCAACGAACCGTAGAATCTTTTTCCGGTCTTTCAAATAGCTGAGAGAGGCGAGGCTACAATGGCTTGCACGCCCGGTTCCGGGACGAACCACCAATCTGAAGCTCCCGTGTCGCTCGGACGGGTGGCGCGAACGGGTGGCGCGAAATTCGAAGTCTCCAGCAGTGCTCGCGAGGCGAAGATACTGCTCGGGAAATTGCGGCGGCACGGCACCACGAAGCGATCGCACAATGCACCGAGCCACTGCTCGCCGGCCTCGAAGCAGATCGTTACGCGGTCCCAAGGTTGGTTAGAGCGCGTCCGCCCACGGTCGCTTCACGATCTGCATACGGCGCAGTAGGCTCTTTCGCATGAACGGGATGTGACCATGATCCGATGTCTCGGGCGACGGACCGGACCAGAAAGGACGCCGCCTTTTGGGGAAGACCGGTCATTAAGGTTCAGGCGGAGCCAGGAAGCGTTGCCTGCGCCGCCACGTCGGCCAGGGGGCCCCCGTCCCCGCGAACTGGCTCCGGTATCGAGTAACTCTGGTAGTCGATTGACAAATCGCTGTCTTGCCACCGGGATATCGTCAAGGATCCGGGCGGGGATACTCTGTCCATTCCTCCTTCGAAGCAAACTTAAAGCGCGCACCCATGGCAATTGATCCAAGTGATACCCCAGACGTCGTTCTCATCGGGGCTGGTATTATGAGCGCGACGCTCGGGACCTTCCTTAAGGACCTCGAGCCATCCCTGACCGTCAGCATGTATGAGACGCTGCACGATTGTGCGCAGGAGAGCTCGCAATCCTGGAACAACGCCGGGACGGGACATGCGGCCAACTGCGAGCTCAACTATACGCCGCAGCACCCCGACGGCTCGGTCGATATCTCACGAGCGCTGAAAGTGAACACCGAGTTCGACGTCTCGCGCCAGTTCTGGGCATACCTTGTGCGCAAGGGCGTGATCCCGAGTCCGCGGGAATTCATCCGACCCTGTCCGCACATGAGCTTTGTCACGGGCGATGACAACGTGAACTTCCTTCGGGCGCGCCACGAGGCGATGTCGGCCCACCATTGTTACAGTGGCATGGCGTATAGCGAGGATCGCGCGGCCATCGCGGAGTGGGCGCCGTTGATCATCGAAGGACGCGATCCGGATGAACCGGTTGCGGCAACACGGATGGTGACGGGGACGGATGTCGACTTCGGCGCGCTCACGCACCGGCTCGTCGCAGCGCTGTCGAAACAGAGTGGCTTTGCCGTCCATTACAACCGGAAGGTCACCAACCTGGAACGCGAAGAAAGTGGCCGCTGGCGTGTCACGATCGAAGACACCTACGACGGAACTCACCAATCCGTTTCGGCAAAGTTCGTTTTCGTGGGGGCCGGCGGCGCCGCCGTCGAGCTTATGCAGAAGTCCGGCATCCCGGAAGGGCGCGGCTATGGCGGTTTTCCGGTCAGCGGTATTTGGTTGCGCTGCGACGCTGACGACGTCGCGCGGCGCCACCACGCGAAGGTCTACGGCAAGGCCGCCGCAGGTTCGCCGCCGATGTCCGTGCCGCACCTGGATACCCGTGTCGTGGACGGGAAAACGTCGCTTTTGTTTGGCCCCTATGCCGGGTTTTCGTCCAAGTTCTTGAAGCATGGCTCGCCAACAGACCTGTTCGCGTCGATCACGCCGAGCAATATCGTCCCGCTGCTCGATGTCGGGAAGGACAACATCGCGTTGGTCGATTACCTCGTCGGGCAGGTTCTGCAAACAGGCAGGCATCAGTTCCAAACACTCAAGGAAATCTTCCCAACGGCCCGCAAGGCGGATTGGAAAGAGGCAGTGGCAGGTCAGCGGGTCCAGATCATCAAACCGGCCGAGCACAGACATGGTGTCCTGGAATTCGGCACCGAGCTCGTGTCTGCCGAAGACAAGTCTCTGGCCGTCCTGCTCGGCGCCTCGCCAGGTGCGTCCACAGCCGCCTTCATTGCGACGCAAATTCTCGAAACCATCTTTGGCAGCAAGCTGACCGCCGACGCATGGCTTCCGGCATTGAAGCGTATCATCCCGACCTACGGGATTGATCTGACAATCGATGCAGACGCCTGTCGCGCCATCCGCGCTGAAACGGCATCGGTCTTGGAGATTGAAGAGTTCTGAAGCTTGATGAGTTGAGCGTTGCGACGGTCGAGCGTCGAACTAAACGCCTTCGGGCGACCGTCGCGACGCTGATCGTCAAACGCGGGAGGTCGCGCCCCGTCGACCGCGGACACGGCGGCGGTCTTCAATGCGTGGCAGTCTTCGGCCGCTCAAGACCGGAATGCCCCCCGCTAGCGTTCCGCTGAAATAACCGTCTGGGGGAGACCTGGTGTCTGAGGGCAGCGTTCGCCAGCCAGAGGCTCTGGTTTAAGCGGTCGGCTTGTTTCTGCGGCTGTTTCCCAAAGACGCGCGGACCGCCTGTCGACCGGTCTGTCCTGAGTGGCTGTGCAGACCGGCCGGTCATCCATACGGACGGCTGTTTCCGGCGCGGGTGGCCGGTGTCTCATGCACCATCGCACAGTCGGGAGGCGAGGGGATATTGCCGCGGCGCCCAGCGGGCCGCGGCAACGCGCGGTTCGCCCGCGCACCGCGACCGCCGTGGCGAGCTACTCCACCGTCACAGTGAAGGAGGCGGTGACATCTTCGTCAGCTTCGTCGGTGACCTCGATGACATACTCGCCCGCCCGCATCGGGTAGAAGCTGAACTTGACGGTGCCGACGCCTTCACATTGCAGCGCGCGGAACGACAGGCCCTGCAGGTAGACTTCGATCGTGTCCACGGTGAGCACGCGCAGGTGCGAGTCGCGGGCCAGCCGCCCGGCGTCGAAGTTGAACTCCGGCTCGCCGGCCTCGCTCGCAACGCAGGCGAGGTTCAGACGGTAGTAATCGCCACGCGTCAGGGTCACGGCCTGCGTCGACAGTGCAATACCGCCCTCGGTCAGGCTTGCTTCGACAAACACATCCTCCGGCGGCGTGAAGCCTGCCGGCTGTGCCAGGGCAGGGCCGGCCAGAGTGGCAAGGCCGAAGAGCAGGGGAGTGAAGCGCTTGATGGACGTCATAACGGGGTCTCCGTGCTGAGGCGTGTGGTGTTCGAAGTGGGGAAGGGGCACTTGGGTCCGCGGTTACATGGCTCTGTTGGCTCCGAGGCGGGCGTTCCGTCGAGACAAGTTGGCTCGGAGGAGACCGCGCGTGGTCGCCTTGCCGACGGCCAGCTCGGCCGCACAACCCAGGGCAGAACGGTGCTTTGCGGTATCGTGAGCACTAAACATGTCAGGGTTGAAGCACGGGCGCGGACGCGCGTCTACCGCACTCTTCGTGGGTCGGACCGCAGCGGAGCGGGCCATTGGACGATCCGGACTCCACAAGATAATCCTTTCAAGGAGATCGGCTTTCTGCGGGACCGTTCTGCTTCGGTTTTGGCAGGTCGTCCCAAAGGCGAGCCGCGCTCGCCCTAGTCGTTGATAAAACGCGAACCTGCACTGTGGGGATGTCCTATGCCCATTTCGCTGGACACGTCCCGGCCCGCATAGGTTGTAGAGGTTTCCCAGGCTCGCCTTTTTGCCTCAGACGTCGGCGACCTCCACGGCCGGTCGTGCTCCGCCAAGGTCCTGAAAGGCCAGCTGACGGCAGGAAAACACCAGGATCTGCTGGTCCTGGGCCACCCGGGTCAGCGCGGTGAACATCCGGATGATACGGCTGTCGTCCGAATAGACCAACGCATCGTCCAGAATGATCGGGATGTGCCGGTCCTGCCGCGCGAAAAGGCGCGCAAAGGCTAGGCGCGTGAGGATTGCGATCTGCTCCTTGGTGCCGCCCGAGAGATCTTCCAGAGCCTCTTCGGCGTGGTCGCGCGTCAGGCCGGCGGGCAACAGGTTTTCGCCATCGAACCGGAGCGCTGCGTCGCCGTGCAGGATGGAGAGGAGCGGTTTGAGCTCCTCCTGGACCGGTCCGAAATAGGTTTCGCGCGCAGCGTCGCGCTCCGCCTCCAGCGCTGCTTTCAAGCGCGTCAGGGCGGCGGCCTGGCGGGCGAAGCCGGCTTCGATTGCGCGGGCGGCGTCGAGTTGCCCCGCGGCTTCGTCACGGCGCTCTTCGATGCCGTTTCCGGCATGCGTCCGGATTTCCGACAGGAGCGCTGCCAGACGCTCGGCGACCTGCGCGCGTTCGCTGCGCACCGCGGTTACGGCGTCTTCGGCGCGCTGCAGCTCTGCGGCGGCGGTTTGCATGTCTGGCGCAGCGGCTATGAGCGTTTCCAACGCGGCGTCGGCCGTGGTCAGCGCCTCGTCCGCCATCGCCTGACTGCGCAGGAGCTCCGCGCGGCGGCTCTCGCGGATCTCTGGCGGGCCCGCATCGGTCCTGGCCCGGTCCAGCGCGTGCTGCGCGGCTTCCGCGGTTGCCTGGGCCTTCATGAGAGCATCGCGGGCCCTGGCATGGTCGGTATCGGCCCCGTCCAGCAGGCGCTGGGCCGCTTCTTGAGCCTGTTCGGCCTCGCTCACGCGGGCCTCCAGTTCGGCGATGGGGGGCAGCGCATCGCCGTGGGCGCCGGCCGCGGCCAGATCCGCGTCCGCCTTGGCGGCGCGCAGCACTTCGATGCCGTCCGGCGCGAGCGTATCGAGTATGGCCTGCGCCAGATCCGTCGCAGCAGTGGCTTCCGATCGCGTGGCGGCAAGTGCGCGACTGTCCTGAAGGGTTGCCGCGCCCGCCTCAGAAAACAGAGCATCGCGCGCGGCCTTTGCCTTTGCCAGCTGCGCCTTTCCCGCTTCATCCATGTTCTGGGGCCGAATGGTCATCGTGCCGATTCCGGGAAGCTCGAGGCGGGTTTCGCCGTCCAGAGTCACGGGACGATCTGCGGGCAGGTCCGTACCGTTTCGGGTGATGCGGGTTGCACCCGCATAAGCCATGCTCAGGGTCGTGGCCCGGGTCTGCGCGGCGGCTTCGAGCTTGGCGACTGCGTCCTGGGCTTGTTCCGCGCGGCGCAGCCACTCTGCCGTTGCGGGGGAGGCTCGCATGACCGCCCGCGCGGCATCGCGGTTGCCGAGCGCCGCTTCGGCATCGGCGATCTGCGTGTCCAGGCGTGCCGCCTCGGTCTGCGCCGCGCGTGCGGCGGACTGGCGGCGCGCCGCGTCAAGCGCTCTGCGGGCCCCGGTGGCGGTGTCGATCGTCGTTTTGAGATGCCTCTGCGCGCGATCCAGGGCGGACTTCTGGCGGGTCGCTTCGTCCGCGGCATCGGCGAGTGCGGCTGTGCTCTGCGCTTCCCGCTTTTCCGCGGTCTGGAGCGCTTCGAGCGCTGACAAGAAGCTGTCGAGATCGGACTGGGCGCCTTTGGCCGTCAAGGCTGCCAGGTCTCGCGCCTGACGCGCGGCGGTGACGGCCCCGGCATGGGCACGTGCCTTTTCGAGCGCCGCCTTCGCCGCGGCCAGTGACGCGTCACGCCGCGCTTTGGCATCCACGTCATCGAGGCGTTTCAGCGATGCTTCAGCCTGCTTGCGGTCGACCAGCGCCTGATCCAACGTTGCGACCTGCGCGTTCAGGCCGGCCAGCGTGCACTCAAGCGTTTCGATCTCGTCCAGAGCGGCCTTCCAAGGGCCGGTCTTGCGGCCTGTTTTCGTCAGGATCGGTGCAAGGCGGTCGGTTACGCGCCGCATCACGCGATCCATGCGGCGCCCGCCGGTCATGGCGTCGATTTCGCCCGCGACGGACGAAAGCAGATCGCGGCGGGTTTCCATCAACTGCGACTTTTCCTTGGGGCTGTCTGGCTCCAGCCCGACCAGTCCCTGACGCACCCAGAGCAACCCGGCCGGACCCTCCCGCCCGGTGCCAAGAAGCGCCGCGATCCAGCGTTCGGCTTCGTCGTCCTGCGCGAGGGTGGTGCCCTCTGGCAACCGCGCGATCCGTGCCGCCTTGCGCGACAGGAACCGTTTTTCGATGCGAAAATGGCCCGCGTCAGTTTCCACCTCGGCCGCGATCTCGACCGCGCCTCCGGCGTAGGGCTGGAGCGATTTCACCGCCCGGCCTGTGGCGCTGTACTTCTCGAAAAAAAGCGCATGGATCGCGTCGAAAAAGGTCGATTTCCCGAATTCGTTCGCCTCTGAAACCACGGTGATACCGTCGCCGATGCCGGTGATCGAGGCGCGTTTTCCGGTGAATTTGCGGACATTCGTGAGATGAAGCGCGCGCAGTTTCATTCCGTCTCCAGTGCAAAGCTGAAGAGATGCGAAAGCGCGGTCTGGGCGGTTGCGCGTTCCTGCGCAGTTAGGGTCTCGTCGGCTGCTTCGCGGGCCAGCACCTCGGCTGCGGCCCGCAAGGCGCCATGCCGGTCGATCGCGTCGAGATCAGCCGTGTCGTGCACCGCGCCCAATCCGCTCAGATCCGTCCGGTGCCACAGGAAATCCGGCGCGGCGCTGGCGATGGCCTGCTCGAGCGCGACACGTTCCAGCGGGCGGGCGCGGCCTGTGACCACCAGATCGAAAAGGGTCAGTGCCCTTTCGGACAGCGGCGGCAGGAGGGCTTCGAACGCGCCTGTGCTGTCCTCGTCACCGACAAGATCCAGCGGCGCGCGGGTCCAGGTGATGGTGCCGGTGGGCAGCGATGTCACCGTTGGCGGCGCGCCGTCGCCGGCGATCTCGACCAGCAGTGCTGCGGGAGCCTGTGCATGCTTGAACCCGTCCGCTTCGGGCGCCCCCGAATACCAGCTCGTAGGTCCGATCTGCAGTTGCCCGTGCCAGTCGCCCAAGCCCAGATAGGCAAGCCCTGCGCGCTGAGCGCGGTCGGCGGCGATCACTGACGACCCGCCCTCTTCGCTGCTGTCGAAATCGGTGATCGATCCGTGTGCCAGACCGATGCGCGCGGTCTCGCCCGTCACGGCACCGTCGAACCAGGCGGTCAGATCCCGGCCCGGGTGCCGTTCGCTCGGAGGGGCAGGCAAGAGCGTTGCATGGGCGGTGAGCGGGTAAGGTTCGGGTGTCAGGAGTGGGGCGACATTCGGTGGCGCGTCCTGCGTCACCTGACGCCAGAGCTCCGTTGCGTTGGCGTGGTCATGGTTGCCCGGCATCAGCAGCCAGGTCACCTGATCGGCGGCGCCCATCGCGTTGAGCGCCTGCCGGATGACCGATGGCGCTGGCGTCGTCTGATCGAACGTGTCGCCCGCGAGCAGGATGTGGCTGGCCGCATGTGCGCGTGCCAGCGAGGCCAGCCGTGGCAGTGCATCGGCGCGGGCCTGTCTGAGACGTCCGCGCACATCCTCGGGGAACCGGCCGAAAGGTTTGCCCAAATGAAGGTCGGAAGAGTGAATGAACCTGACCATGCCAGTTCACTCCTATACCTTTGGCCAAATCCCCGACAGCGCGTTTCTGCACCCTGACCGTCCCAAAGGCCCGGATTCAGTGGCGGATCGAATGCATCCTAGGGAGGCCGGCGCCGGCATCGATGGCATCCCGGACGACCGGCCCGAGACGCGACAGGCTTCGCGCGGCGCCGTCACTCCGCCGGCGCTGGATCCTCGACGCGTTTGGGCATGACGAGGTCCTCGAGCCAGCGGAAGACCGTGTAGAAGACCGGAGTGAAGAGCAGACCGAAGAAGGTCACCCCGAGCATGCCGGAAAAGACAGCTGTGCCAAGCGCCTGACGCATCTCCGAGCCTGCCCCGCTCGCCAGTACCAGCGGCACCACACCGAGGATGAAGGCAAAGGACGTCATCAGGATCGGACGCAGGCGCAAACGGGCCGCGTCAATTGCCGCCTCCACGCGGTTCATGCCCGACGCCTCCGCCTGACGCGCGAATTCCACAATCAGGATCGCGTTCTTCGAGGCGAGCCCCACGAGTACCACGAACCCGATTTGCACCAGGATGTCGTTGTCGAGCCCTCGCCAGAGCACGCCTGTGATCCCTGCAAGCAGACACATCGGCACGATGAAGATCACGGCGAGCGGCAGGAACAAGCTCTCGTAGAGCGCGGCGAGCAGCAGGTAGACAAAGACAACGGCCAGCAGGAAGGCAAAGATCGCGGTGTTGCCGGCGAGCTTTTCCTGCAGCGCGAGGCCGGTCCATTCATAGCCGAACCCGTCGGGCAGCGTGTCGCCCAGCAATGTCTCCATCCGCGTGATCGCCTCGCCCGTCGAGGTGCCTGGCAAGGTCGCGCCCTGGACGGACGCGGCGGGGAACAGGTTGTAGCGTGCCACGCGGTAGGGGCCGGTCTGCTGCTCGAGCTGTGCCACCGATCCCAGCGGGACCATCTCGCCGTTGTCGGATCTCGTGCGCAGGTCGAGCACGTCGTTCGGGTTGTCGCGGAAGTCGCCCTCAGCTTGCGCAGTCACGCGAAAGGTGCGCCCCAGAAAGTTGAAATCATTGACGAAGGCCGAGCCGATATAGACCTCCAGCGTCTCGAAGAGCCGGCTCGGGGACACGCCAAGTTCTTCGGCGCGGACGCGGTCGATCTCGGCGAAGATCCGGGGCGTTCGAGTGTTGAAAAGCGTGAAGACCTGGGCCAGGCCCTCGACCTGGTTTGCCGCCCCGGTGACCTCGGTCGTGGCGACCTCCAGCGCATCGAGCCCGCGGCCCCGCTGGTCCTGGATATAGAGCTCCCAGCCGCCGGAATTGCCCAGACCCTGGATCGGTGGCGGCGAGAGCAGAAAGATGAAGGCGTCAGTAAGCGCGGACAGCCGCCCGAACGCCTCGCCGATCAGCGCCTGGTTGTTGAGCCCCGCCGGCACGCGTTCCTCGAAAGGGTCGGTGACGACAAAGATCACCCCGGCGTTGGAGGCGTTGGTGAAGGTTGCACCATCGAGCCCGGCAAAGCCGACGGTGTAGGCCACGCCGTCCATGCCGCGCAGGATGGTACTGGCCTCGCGCACCACCGTGTCGGTGCGGCTGAGCGAGGCGCCGGGCGGCAATTGAACCACCGCGATCAGATAGCCCTGATCCTGTTCGGGGATGAAGCCGGCGGGCGCGCGCTGGAACTGATAGGCCGCCAGCACCATCAATCCGGCGTAGACGACCATCGCCAGCAGGGAGACCCTGATCATGCGCCGCACCAGCCAGACATAGCCCTTGGCCATCCGGTCGAAGCCCCAGTTGAAGCCGTCGGCGAACTTGCGGAAGGGCCAGCTGATCGCGTGCCAGGCCCGCCCCAGAAGGCTGGTGGGCGGGGCGTTCTGCTCTTCCTTGGATTTCAGAAGCAGCCGGGAGAGGGCGGGCGACAGCGTCAGCGAAACCGTCACCGAGATCGCCGTCGCCGTCGCGATGGTGATGGCGAACTGCTGCATGAACTGGCCGGTGATGCCCTCGATGAAGGCCGTGGGCACAAACACCGCCAGCAGCACCAGACCGATGGAGATCAGCGCGCCGCTGACCTCGGCCATGGTCTTGTAAGCCGCCTCGCGCGGCGAGAATCCCTCTTCGATATAGCGTTCGACATTCTCCACCACGACGATGGCGTCATCGACCACGATCCCGATGGCCAGAACCAGTCCGAAAAGGGTCAGGTTGTTGAGCGAAAAGCCCAAGAGCTGCATGACGAAGAACGTACCGACCAGCGACACCGGGATCGCCAGAATGGGGATGATCGACGCGCGCAACGACTGCAGGAAGACGACCACCACGAGGATCACCAGCAGCACGGCCTCTTCGATGGTCACATAGACCTCGGCCACCGATTCCTCGATATATTCCGTGGGGTTGTAGACGATGTCGAATTCCATGCCGGGAGGAAAATCCTCCGACAGCTCCTCGATCAGAGCGATGACCTGCTCGGCGGTCTCCAACCCGTTGGAGCCCGGGCGCTGGAAAATACCGATGGGCAGCGCCGTGACATCGTCGAGATAGCCGTTCAGGCTGTAGTCGAGCGCGCCGAGCTCCACCCTTGCGACGTCGCGGACGCGGATCTTGCCACCGCTGTCATCGGTCGCGACCACGATGTCTTCGAACTGCTCCGTCGTCACCAGCCGGCCAAGGGTCGAGACATTGAGTTGGAACGCACCTTGGTTTGCGACCGGAAGCTGGTTGATCACACCGGAGGCCACCTGGATGTTGTTGGCGCGCAGGGCCGAGACGACCTCTCCCGCGGTCAGGCCGCGGGCGGCGATCAGGTCGGGATCGAGCCAGATCCGCATCGAATAGGCCCGCTCGCCGAACACCGTCGCCTGACCGACCCCGTCGATGCGCAGGAGCCGGTCGACGATCTGGGTGCGCGCATAGTTCGAGATGTAGAGCTGGTCGCGGCTGCCGTCGGGCGACAGCAGATGTACGACCATCATCAGGTTTGGAGAGTTCTGCTGGGTCTGCACACCGAGGCGGCGCACCTCTTCGGGCAAGCGCGGTTCGGCGATCGCAACCCGGTTCTGTACCAGAACCTGGGCCTGATCGACGTCCGTGCCCAGATCGAATGTGATGGTCAGCGTCATACGTCCGTCGCCGGTGGACTGGCTGAGCATGTAGAGCATGTTCTCAATGCCGTTGATTTCCTGTTCCAACGGCGTCGCCACGGTGTCCGCGACAACTTCGGCGGACGCGCCGGGATAGGTCGCGGTAACCTGGATCGTCGGCGGGACGACCTCCGGATAGGCATCCACGGGCAGGCGGGTGAAGGAGACGATTCCCACGATGGCGATCAGGATCGAGATCACAGTCGCAAAGATCGGGCGGTCAACGAAGAACTTCGGATTGCCCATGGATCAGTTGCCCGCGGCGAGGGTCAGCGGCTCGTCGACCGGTGTGACCGGACTGCCGGGACGGACACGCTGGAGGCCCGAAATCACCACGCGATCCTCCGGCGTCAGCCCGTCGCGGACGATCCGCAGACCTTTCCAGAGCGCACCGGGCGTCACGAGGCGTGCCTCGACAACATCGTCGTCACCCACGACATAGACGATGGAGCGGGATTGGTCCGCCACGATCGCCTCGGCGGGGATCAGCACCGCCTCATACTCGCCCGATCCGGGCAGACGGGCCCTTCCGAAGAGCCCGGGCTGCAGGAACCCCTCGTCATTCTCGAAAACGCCGCGGGCCGTGATCGTGCCGGAGTTGGGGTCGAGCACGCTGTCGACGAAATCGACATAACCGACCCACGGCCAGTCATCCTCGTCCAGCAGTTGAACCTGCACCGGGTTGCGCGCGTCGCGGTCCCCGGCGGCGATGCCGCCCTCGTTAAGACGCGCATATCGCAGGAAATCAGCCTCCGAACCGGTGAACACGAACTCGATCGGGTCGACCCGCACGATATCGGTGAGGACATCCGCGCCGGTCGGGCCGCCGACAACCAGATCGCCCTCATCCAGCGCCGTGGTCGAGATCCTGCCATTGATGGGCGCAGTGATCCGTGTGTATTCGAGGTTGAGTTCGGCCTCTTCCAGCTGCGCTTGGGCCAGGGCGATGTTGGCCACGGCCTCCTGAAACACGGCGCGGGCCTGTTGGACGTTGCGCGTGGAGCCGACATTGCGAGATTCCAGCTCTTCGGCGCGCTCGAATTCCAGGATCGACAAATCGCGCAGGGCGGCTGCCGCATCAAGCCGGGCGCGCGCCTGCCGAACCGCCAGATCGAACGGGCGGTGATCGATGGTGTAGAGCAGCTGCCCCGCTTCGACGATCTGGCCTTCCTCGAAATGGATACCATCGAGGTAGCCGGATACGCGGGCCCGGATATCCACACGCGCCTGGGCCACGAACCGTCCGGTATACTCATCCCAATCGACGACCGTATCGACCAGCGGCGTGGCCGTGATCACCGGGGGCGGACCCTGCTGCGCTCTGGCCTCGAATGTGGCCGCCATTGTCGACAGGCCAAGTACGAGCGCGATGGTCAGGAACGAGCGGATGCGAGGCATTGGCACAACTCCGTGTTGCCCCAACGGGTGAATGCCGGTCGCTCCGGCGGAGGCCGTTGGGGGCGGGCGATCGCGGCGTCCTGCCGCTGCGTAAGCTCGCAAGTATCTAGACGCGGCCTGCAAGTTTCAAGAAGCCGCATTGAACCGATTTCGGTTTTCCAGGGCTGGTCGTGGCGCGGGTGCGCGCCCGAATCCGGGGGCAGGCGTGGGTATCTCTGAGCGATAGCCCGCTCGATGGGACATGAGGGAGAAATGCTGCGCGATTTCCGGGCGGTATGGACCCGTCGAGTGTTGGGGACCTCGCCAATCCGATGGCGCGCAATGCCACCCGGCCGCGGGTTTGCAGGGGCTGTCGCCGGTTGCGCGACGCCGACCGTGTGCGGCGCCGCACATGGGTCGTGCATGTCAAAGCGCGGCCCAGGTCGCGACATTGGCGTCAAGATGCGCAGGGTTGGTCGTGCCGGGGATCACCACGATGTTGGGCGCCCGCTTCAGCAGCCAGGCGAGTGCGACCTGCGGGTTCAGCTTGGCGCCGGCCTGCATCGGATGCGCCCCGAGCGGTCCGTAGGGGATAAAGGCGATGCCGCGCGCCGCCGTAAAATCGACCATCGCCTCGGCGCCCCGTTCGGCGGCGTTGAACCTGTTCTGCACCGACGCGATCGGTGCCACGGACAGGGCGCGCTCCAACTGCGCCTGATCGATGTTGGAGAGCCCGATATGCCGGATCAGACCTTCGGCCTGCATCTCGGCCAGCGCCGCGACGGAGGTCTCGATGGGGATCTGCGGGTCGACGCGGTGGAGCTGAAAAAGGTCGATCCGGTCGCGGCGCAGGTTTTCCATCGCCTCGCCGACCTGCCGACGCAGCGTTTCGGGCGATCCGTCCACGGTGATCTGGCCGGCGGCGGGCTTGTCGACGCCGCCTTTGGTGGCGAGCACGGCATCGCTGTCGCCCAGGGCCTCGCCCAAGATCCTGTCGGCCCATCCGGGGCCATAGGCGTATGCACTGTCAAAGAACCGCACGCCGAGCTCGTAGGCGCGGCGGAGCAGAGCCACGCCGCCTTCCCAATCGGGATAGGGACCGAAATTGCCGGGCTGACCGGTCAGACGCATGGCACCATAGCCGATGCGGTTCACGTCCATATCGCCGCCGATGGCGAAGCTGCGGGGGGTATCGTTGTATGCGGTCATGGGGGGCTCCTGGGTCCTAGGGTGTCGATAGCCGGAACTTGCAGGGCGCCAAGTTGGTTTAGAATATGCCGCAGATTGATAAGACCTGTCAGTCAAACTAAACTATGGGGCATGATCGACCTGCGCCTCATCGAGACCTTCATTCAGGCCGCCCGGCGCGAAAGCTTCAGTGGGGCAGCCAAGGCGCTCGGCGTCTCTCCGGGCGCGGTCAGCCAGAACATCAAGGCGCTCGAAGACCGGCTGGCGACCCGGCTTTTCACCCGCACGACGCGGCAGGTCCGGTTGACCCCGGAAGGTACCCGGTTCCTGCAGCGCTGCGCACCGGCAGTCGAGGCGCTCGCCGATGCGGCGACGGCACTGCAGGAGGACCACGCGGCGTTTCGCGGCACGCTGCGGATCACCTCCACCACCGCCTTCGGGCGTGCCCATGTTCTACCGGCGCTCTGCGCGTTCCAGGCGCACCATCCCGATCTGACGGTGGAGCTGTCGCTGACCGATGGGTTCGTTGATCTGGTGACGGAGGAATTCGATCTCGCGATCCGCGCCGGCGTCTTGCCCGACAGTGATCACATCGCCCGGCTGTTGCTGCCGGTAACGCCGATGGTTTGCGCGGCGCCGGCCTATCTGGACCGGCACGGCACCCCTCAAACTCTGGACGATCTGGCCTGTCACCGTCTGATCGGAATGCGGTCGAACCCATCGCAGCGGGTGTTCGCGTGGGAGTTCGCGGATCCCGGAGACGCGGGTCTTCAACGGATGGAGATCGCGCCATCGATCATCGTCAACGACCCTGCGGCGCTGGCCGAGGCTGTGGCCGGCGGGGCAGGGGTTGCGCAACTTGGCAGCAATCTGGCGATGCCCCTGATCCATGGGGGCAGAGCCTTGCATCTGCTGCCCCGGAGCATGATCCGATCGCGCGGGATCTATGCGGTCTACCCCAGCAAGCGATACGCGCCGGTGAAGCTCACGCGCTTCATCGAACATCTGGCGGCGGACCTGGCCGACCGGGCCGATCTGCTGGTGCCGGCGGCCTAGCGCCGTGCAGAACCGTCATGGACCGGGGCAATCGGACGGGGCGCTTGAGGGCCCAAACCGGCAGGTGCCACGCGCGTGGTTGCCGGGCGCGAGCCCAGCTGTCGCCGACGTCCCGTTGCCAAGGTCCGGTGCGCTGCGGAAACGGCGGTCGAACCAATGCCCTTATGGCTGGGCCCGAGGTCTCTGGGAGCTCAAACCTTCCCTTGGTCCGACGCCTCCACGCGCGGCAGTGCAGGCGTGGTCTCGGTCGGATCCGGCATCTCCAGCAGATCCTCGCTGATCCCTCTTTCGCGCGCGCTTTCGTGCACGGCTTCGCGCAGCAGGGCGCTGCGTGTGAGCAAGCGCCGGAACCGCGCCTCGTCGAGCACCAGCAGGATCGTCGGTGTGATGGCGCGCACGACGGCCCGACGGCGGCGGGCGGTGAGCAGGGCGATCTGGCCGAACATCTCTCCCCGGCCCAGCCGTAGGGTCTGTCCAGCAGACTCGAGCTCGACGGCTCCGGAGGCGACGAAGAACACGTTTTTCAGCGCGACGTCCTTGCGCATGATCACGTCGCCGGCATTGACATAGCGGGTCTGGAGCGCACGGGTCAGCCGCCGCAACGGGCCGGTCTCGAGATCCTCGAAGAGCGGGATCTGCCGGATCAGTTCGGTTTTTTGCAGCGCCACATCGAGGGGCGGGCGCTTTTCGGCGATCTGGCGGCGCCGGGCGATTTCCTGGACCAGCACGGTGTGCAGTTCCGCGCCGATCAACCCGTCGCCGCGCATGATGTCGTATTCCCGTTGCTCCAGCCGCAGGGCCGTGCGCCGGATGAAGCGCCGCTCCAGTTCTTCGGCATAGCCGGGATACTGCAGCCGGAGCCCTTCGAGCGCGGTTGTCACGGTCTCGACCCGGCGCTCCAGCATTTCGTGCAGCAGATCGGCCACCCGGCGCCCGTGAATCCGCCGAATCCGCCCGTTGATGAACCCGTGCAGATCGCGAAGGATCAAGCGTTGGGACAGCAACAGCTCGAACCGGTTTGCCGTCAATCGGGCGAGCGGGCGCGTAAACTTCAGCCGGTTGTTGAGAAACACGCCGAAGCGGAACAAGGGTCCGTAGCCGACACTCTGGCGCGATGCGCGCCCATATCCGATCCGTCCGCGCCCCCGCGTGGCCTCGATCAGCCGGTCGGCGTCCGACATCAGGATCCCCGCGAGCGGCGGAGGTACCGTCCCCTCGCGGATCAGCTCCAGGATCGTGTCACGTTCAGCCCCGGCGAGCGCGATCAGGCCCAGCGTCACCCGGTCGCGGTCGAGAATCTCGGCATCGTCTTCGGCGGCCTTCACCGCGCCGTCCAGCCGTTCGGCAAAGCGCTTGGCCTCGGTCCGGGCAATGTCCCGGTTAAGCTCATAGTTCTCGGTGGTCTTGGCGACATCCTCACGCACGGTCTGCAGCGAGACCGCGACCACCTGGTTTGCGAGCGCCTGATCCATGGGCGACAGACGGTCGAGACCGAGCCAGCCGATCACCAGCCGCAAGGTGGTGCCCTGTACCAGAAGCGTGAACAGCGTGAAGCCGGTCGCGAGAATGCCGACCACATGCTTGATCTCGACGGGCACGCGAAAGCTCTCGGTAACTGCCAGTGCCAGCGCGAGCGTCACGGCCCCGCGCAACCCGCCCCAGAGAATCGCAACGCGGTAGGGTCGCTCCACGTTCGGCGACAGCTTCATCTTGGTCAGCAGCGGCAGCAGAAGAAATAGGATCAGGATCCGCGCCACGATGGCCGCGGCAATCACCACGCCGACCAGCACGAAATCCTCCGCGCGCACCCCTTCCAGAAGCCGGGGGATCAGCAAGGCCGCCAGGATGAAGATCAGCGCCCCGGCCCAGTGCGCCAGCAGGTCCCAGACCTCGCGCAGATTGACCCAGGCCGCAGGCGGCAGGCGGCCCGGGCCGGTGATGTTCAGGGTCAGCCCCGCCGCGACCACGGCGATCACGCCAGAAGCGCCGACGCTCTGTTCCGCCACGATGTAAGCCAGGTAGGGGAGCGCGACGCACACCGAGATCTGGGCCAGTTCGTAGCGCCGGAAGAGCGCCATGAGCCAGACCGCGATCCGCGCCATGATCCATCCGGTCGCGGCACCGCCCGCGATCAGCATCGGAAAACTGCCGAAAGCGTCGCCGAGCGTCGGGTTCGGCACGCCCAGCATGACAAAGCCCATGAAGAGCCCGAAGAGCGCGATCGCGGCGGCATCGTTGAGCAGGCTTTCGCCCTCGATGATCCGCGCGAGCCGTTGCGGCGCCGAAATCGATCGGAAGATGCTGACAACGGCCGAAGGATCGGTCGTCGACACGATGGCGCCGATCAGGAAACACGCCATCAGCGGCAGGGTGCTCGTCCAGGACAGCGCGTAGCCCACCGTGACCGTGGCCACCACGACCGCGACAACCGCGAGCACCAGAATCGGCACCCAGTCGTCGAGCATGCGTCGCAGATCGAAACCCAGCGTCGCCTGAAAGATCAGCGTCGGCAGAAAGACATAAAGGAAAACATCCGACCTGATCGGCAAGGCGAGGATCGCCTCTGCCACGGGGTTCAGGGCGTCAGTCAACTCGGTCTGCAGGAAAAAGATCGCCCCGCCGCCGATCATGGTGCCGACCACGGCCAGGATCACGCTGTAAGGCAGGCGCAACCGCGCCGCCACAGGCTCCGCCGCGCCGACAACCACAAAGAGCGCGGCAACAATCGTGGTGAGAACGACAATATCCATAGGTTCAATCGCTACCCGAAAAATACCGAAAGACCCGTATCCATCGGTCATTGCTGCGCCGGATGCATGTGCGGGTCTTCTCCGGCACGCTGGCTCCTCACGCCACTGGCGGCGGTATTGGCATGCAGCGCAGGGCAGAGTCACCTCTAAATAGCGGTAAGGCAAGGCGTCTCTTCGGGGCCGTCGCCGCGCCGAGGACGTCCGGACGCGCGCGAAAATCGCCGCGCTGAGCGGCCGTAGCGACCGCGCCGGCAGAGAATTGCCGATATCGGAAAAATGCGTGCCGCCGGGCTGAAACGGCTCCGGAAGCAACTATTTTACCTAAAGGAAAACTGTTAACGTCTCGCAGAGGTATTTTTTTGGTTCAGGGGTTACGTTGGTGACATCGAATAGCGACGCAAGCGTGGTGGTAATTGGTGGCGGTCCTGCCGGATTGACGGCGGCCTACGAACTTTTGAAATTGTCGGACCACCATTCTGTCACGGTCTTCGAAGGCGGCAATCTGGTCGGCGGCATCGCCCGCACCGAGAGCCATAATGGATATCGCTTCGATATCGGCGGGCACCGGTTCTTCACCAAGGTGACCGAGGTCGAGGCCATGTGGCAGGAGGTGATGGGCGATGATTTCATCACCGTCCCGCGCCAGAGCCGGATCTATTATCGCGGCCGGTTCTTCAGCTACCCTCTCAAGCTCTTGAATGCGCTGTCGAATATCGGCGTTTACGAATCCGCGCGGATCATGGCGAGCTACCTCAAATGGCAGGTGCGGCCCCACCCCGTCGAAGACAATTTCGAACAGTGGGTGATCAACCGCTTCGGCGGGCGGCTATATATGCACTTCTTCCGCAGCTACACCGAAAAGGTCTGGGGTATCCCGCCGACCAGTATCCGCGCCGACTGGGCCGCGCAGCGGATCAAGAACCTGTCGCTGATCAAGGCGGTCTGGAACGCGATCTCGGGCGCAAACGACACGTCCAGCCTGATCGAAGAATTCCAGTATCCGCGACTCGGCCCCGGCCAGATGTGGGAGAAATGCCGCGATCTGATCCGTGAACGAGGCGGCGAGGTCACGATGGAGACCAAGGTGACCCGGGTCAGCCGCGACGGGATGAAGGTGACCGGGGTCGACATCGAACAGCCCGACGGCACCCTGTCCCACGTTCCCGCCGATTACGTGATCAACTCCATGGCCATCGACGAGCTGATCGAAGCCTTCGATCCGCCGCCGCCGCCGGAGATCGTGGAAGCCGCCTCGCGGCTGCGCTACCGCGATTTTCTGATCGTGACGCTGGTGCTGAAATCGGCCGATCCCTTCCCGGACAACTGGATCTACGTCCATGCGCCAGAGGTGAAGGTCGGCCGGATCCAGAATTTCCGCGCCTGGTCGGCGGATATGATCCCGAACCCCGAGACGTCCTCGATCGGGATGGAGTATTTTTGTCAGGCGGGCGACGGGCTCTGGACGATGTCGGACGAGGATCTGCGCGCGCTCGCTTCGCAGGAGCTGGCCCAGCTGGGTCTCGCCAAGGAAGACGACGTCATCGATGCGGCCATCATCCGTCAGCCCAAGGCCTACCCGGTCTATGACGGGGAGTATCAAGGCGCTCTGGAGGTCATCTCAGCCTGGCTCAAGCAGATCGAAGGGTTCCAGACGGTCGGGCGCAACGGCCTGCACCGCTATAACAACCAGGACCATTCGATGCTGTCGGCGATGTATGCCGCGCGTAATATCCTCGGGGCCAACCACGACGTCTGGGACGTCAACGTGGAACGTTCCTACCACGAGGATTTCACGACCGAGGAAGAGAACACGCGCTCGGCGGCCAAGCCTGCGAACACAACCGTCACGCCACTCGGGACAGGCCGAGCCTTACCCACGCATAGCCCAGCCCACCGCTCAGATAGTGAATCCAGAGAAGCGGGATAGACTGCGCGGCCTCGCGCGCGCCGCGCACGCGCCGCATCATCGCCAGAAACCCGCGATTGAGCCAGATCAGCCAGCCCAAGGCGAGTGCAAGCAGACCCAGGCCGACCGTCGGGGCCAGCAGCATCAGGGGCAGCGCCAGCAGGCTCGCGGCGACGGACAGCACGGACAGCCGCCCGGTCTTGTTGGCGTTGAGCTGGCCGTCAAACGCGCTCTGCTTTTCCTGCATCAGCAGCCGTGTCCAGGGCATGGCCCGGTGGAAGATATCCGTGCGCACCATGGATTTCAGCGTCCAGGCCTTGAGATGGGCGCATTCCAGCTCCGGATCGAGCCAGATCCGCCCGCCGGTCTTGTGCAGCGCCACGCCAAAGACGACATCCTCGATCATCACCCACCGCTGGGCCGGATCGAACCCGCCGGCGCGTGCGAACGCCTCGGCCCGCACCGCCCCGCACCCGGTCCAGAAGGTCACGGCCTCGCCGGCATTGGTCACATGGACATACCGGTGGAGCAGGTTGCGGAACCGGCTGACCACACCGCCCTCGGGCGGATCAGTGTCATAGGTGCCGAAAAGCGCGTCATAATCGGGCCGCGTGGCAAAGAATTTCGTGATCCGCGCTTTGGTGCCGGGATGGACGACCACATCGGCATCGACAAAAACCAGGACCTCGCCCGCCGCCGCAGCAGCACCCGCGTTGCGCGCGCCCGCGGCGCCTGAATTCTCGGTCAGCCGCAGCACCTCGACGCCGAACGCTTCGGCCGCCTCGGCGGTGCCGTCGCCCGAGGCGTCATCGACGACCAGGATCTCGCCCGGCGCGAAGCCCGCCTCCAGCAGAGCCGGGATAGAGCGCGGCAACTGATGTGCGGCCTTGTAGGCCGGCATGACGACGGTGAGGCTCATGGCAGTACCGGTCGTTTGCGGTCAGGCATCGTTCGGGGGGCGTTGGCGCGATCGGTGTGGGCCGTCATGGCACGGACGCAAAGATGCCGCGGTCGCTTGCGTTCAGATGGTCAATCCGGTCCATCTCGAACACGGCGAGCCGCCCCCGGGCCCCGCCGGGTCCGGCGGCAAAGCCCGCCATCTGTCCGGCGGCGTCGAAGATGAGCCCGAGCAGCAGGAAGGGGCCCAGTTTCGCCTCCGAGCGGCCGGTGTCGCCGCCCAGCAGCTCCTTGCGCATCCGGACATAGCGTAGCAGCGGGATCACCGGGCCCAGCCCGACATAGGCGATCCGCTTGATTAGCGACCAGCCTTCGTCCCGCGCGCGGTTTGCGGCATAGAGACGGCCGGCGTCGAAGCGCAGCTTGGCGGTCGAGGCCAGGCTCGACGGGTTCAAATGCCGGATCCGCGCGTCGGGCACGAAGCGGAACGCACCGCCGCCGTCGCGCAGTTTCACAAGGATCTCGCTTTCGCGGTTGAAGAGTTGCCAGAGCTCCTCGCCGTAAGGTTCCAGCGCCGCACGGCGGTAGGTGCCGTTATGGAGCGCGACCCAGTCGGTTGGCCCCGCGGGCGTAGTGGGCGACCATTGCCCGTAGGCGATCAGCATGTTGCTCCAGCTCAGCCCGGCCTTGGGGTTGGCGTTTTCCATGCAGGATCCCGCGGCGACGCAGTCATGCTCGAACGCCTCCAGGATACGCGCCCCCCATTCGGGGTCGGGAAAGGCGTGGTCCTCGATCGACGCGCAGACCGGGGCTGCGGCCATCAGCAGCCCTTTCGCGGCGCTGTGATCGACATTGTCTATGGGTCCGCATTCCACAACACGCCAGGATTGGAACCGCGCGAGTAGCGGCGCGCCGCGCTCGCTGACATCGTCCTGCGGCACGAGGATCAGCACTTCGATGCGTTCGGCGATGGTCTGGGATGCTACCGCCGCGAGGGTGCGCCAGAGATTGTCGAAACTCGCCGCGGTGGTCAGCACGACGGTCAGATCGGGTGTGGTGTCGCTCATCCGGCTTTCTCCAGTTCGAGCGGCGCCGCCGGCGTCTCGGCCGCGCGTTCGGCCTCCTCCACCAGTCGCATCACCGCGAGGCCGTCTCGGGCCGTGGCCAGATCGGTCTGCGCACCGGTCGCCGCGGCGACGAAGGCCGCCAGCGCGCGGCCAAAGGAGGGCTCCGCGCCAGGGTTGTGCAACAGCTCCGCCGGGGTGAGGGCACCGAGGCGCGCGGTCAGCCGGTGCACCCGCGCCAAGCGTCCCGGTGGGCGCTCAAGCGCGGCGGGACGGGCCGCCGAAAGATCGACGGTCAGATGACCCTTTTCGCCCAGGATCTCGAGCCTGTTGGTTCCATGCCCGGTCAGTTGGCTGACGGTCATCGACACTTGCGTGCCGCTCTCGAGCCGCCCCAGAACGCTGGCGGCCTCCCCATCCTCAGCCGTTGAGAGCGAGGCCGTGAGGCTGCCCTCGACGAAGGGCGCCCCGGTCAGGAACGGGATCACGTCGAAATGGTGCGAGCCCAGATCGGCGAGCACCCCGCCGCCGAGCCCGCGTTCGCGCTTCCAGCCGGGCAGGGCGCGCCGCGCCGCGGTGAAGAGGCTCCGCACGGCGATGATCTCGCCCAGCTCGCCGCGGGCGATCCGTGTCCGCGCATCCTCGATCAGCGGATGAAACCGGAAATTGAAACCCGCCGCGGCGACGCGCCCGGCCGCCTCGGCAGCGCTGCAGATCGCCTGGCCGTCGGCCAGCGTCGTCGCCAGGGGCTTTTCGATATAGACATGCAAGCCCGCGGCCAGCGCATCGCGCGCGGCGGGCGCATGCAGCGCCGGGGGCAGACAGATCACCGCCGCATCGAGCGGCATGGTGGCAAGGGCAGGGGCCCAGTCGGCGAACCGGGTGACGCCGGGCGTCCGGGCCGTGGCCCGCGCCCGCGCGTCCGGGTCGGCATCGACCGCCGCGACCAGCTCGGCCCCGGGCATATTGCCGAGGATGGGGCCGTGGAAATACCCCGCAATGCGGCCGCACCCGACCAGGACAACACGAACACTCATGACCCCTCACACACGCTTCGGGGACGGATGTCCCGCAGGTTTCGCAGATGCCGAGCGCGCATAGCCATAGACCATCGCGACCTGCGACAGCAGCATCAGCGCCGACTGACGCAGCGCTTTGCGCTCGCGCTGCGCAACGGGATAGCGCAGCAGATTGAAATAGAAGGCCAGCCGCTCCAGCTTGGGCGTTTGTTCGGCCCGCGCGTCCATCACCCGGTGGAGATGCCGCGCACCGCGCCCGTAATTCGAATGCTGCCGCCAGAATTTTTGCAGTGACAGATCGTGGAAGTGATCGACGATGGCGTCGGGCGCATAGACCAGCCGGCCGAACCGCGCCCGCCAGCGCAGGCCGAAATCGCGGTCTTCGGCGGCGGCGAGCGGAAAGGTCCGGTCGAACCCGCCAAGTTCCAGGAAATGTGACTTCAGGCAGCCCATATTGTTGGAGGTGAAAAACGGCGCCTCGCCCTCGGCCGCGTCGAAATAGTCATAGAGATAGTCGCAGAGCGTCTGGCTGGCCGCCGAAAAGACATTGTCGGTCAGGGCGTTCTCCACCCGACCGCCGACCAGCACGGCGGGATCACCGCCATGGGCTGCGACCAGCCGCGTGACCCAGTCGGGCCGGGGCCGGCAATCGTCGTCGGTGAAGGCCACGAAACCGTCGCGCGCGGCCGCGACCCCGGCATTGCGCGCCGCGGCCGGGCCCTGGTTCTTCTGATGCAGGCAGCGCATCTGCGGGTAGGGCGCGCAGATGGGCTCCAGCGAGGTATCGCTGCCGTCATCGACCACGACGACCTGAACGTCGGAATAGTCCTGCCGGTCGAGCGCCTCGAGGCAGGCGGCGAGCTTGTCGGGGCGGTTGTAGCTCGGCACGACAATCGTCACGGGAATCGGCGGTGGGGTCTGCTCGGTCATTGGTGGCCTCCGGATGCCGAGCGCGCAATCGTGTCGCGGTAGGCCGAAATCAACCGGTCGAGCACGGCATCCCGGGAATAGTCGGTGAGCGCGACGCGGCGCGCTTCGGCCCCCAGATGCTCGGCATGTTCGCGGTCTGCCAGGATCCGGGTGAGCCGCGAGGCCAGCGCCTTGGCATCGCCCGGCGGCACCAGATAGCCGGTTTTGCCGTCGCGAACGATATCGGACTGTCCGCCCACATCCGACGCGATCACCGCCGTGCCGCGCATCATCGCCTCGGTCGACACATTCCCGAACGGCTCTTCCCAGAGCGATGGGACGAGCTGCACCCATGCCGCGTCGAACCGGGCTTCCATCTCGGGCCGCGGCAGATGGCCCAGAAACCGCACCCGGTCCCCGAGCGGGGCCGCCCGGATGCGCAGGGCGGCCTCTTCGGGTCCGTCGCCGGCGATGACGAAGTGCGCCTCCGGGATTTGGCCTGCGATCTGGGCAAAGGCGTCCAGTGCCGTGGCGATGCCCTTTTCCCGCGCCAGCCGGCCGGCAAAGGCCACCAGCGGCGGCCCGGTCAGCGGCGGTCGAGCGGGGCGCGCGTCGACGCCATTGCCCATCACCAGGATATCGTCCCACCCTTCGGCGGTAAACCGGTCGGCCATGCGCCGGCTCAGCGTGGAGACCGTGTCGATGTTGCGCCGCCAGCGCCGGACCAGGCGCAGCTGCATCATCGTGGCGGCCCAGGTCATCGGTGACACACAGCCCGACCGCCGGCAGACGGTGCCCGCCGGCTGGGTACAGGCGCTGCCGTCGGGCAGCAGTTTGAGCCCGTTCGGACAGATCGCCTTGTAGACCGCGGCCTGAAACAGTGTCGGCACCTCGCGCAGGAGCGGCAGGACCAGCGGCGACAGCTGCCACAGGAACATCCGGATATGGACGACGTCCGGAGGGTTTTCGGCCAGTTCGGTCCGCAGCGCGCGGTATGCGGAGGGGTTGATTGCCTGGCTCAGCGCCTGCAGCCGGTCGGTGCGTCCTGCACAGGCGGTGTCCGCGAGCAGAGGAAAGCCCGCGCTCAGGGTCGCGTCGCTGGTCAGCAGGCGTACCTGATGGCCGCGGGCGCGCAGCCCGTCACGCAACGCCAGCATCTGCAGTTCCGCGCCACCGCTGGGCCGCCCGTAATCGTTGAGCATCAGGACACGCAGCGGGGCCGCCGGCCGGGCATCGCGGCTGGTGCGAAGCGCGGCGGGGCCGGGGTCATACATAGCGCGACCCCGGGCGGGCAGGGAGGGCGGAGGCGCCGGCAGCACGTGCCCGCCAGACCATCGACGCCATCACCGCGGTGAGCGGCAACAGCCACATCACACGCGCGCCATAGCGGTCCGCCGGCGTCGAAAGCCCGCCGCACACCACGGCATTGACCAGAATACCGGCAAGCACCAGCACCACGAAGCCGCGCATTCGCGCGTCAAGCGCGCCGGGCCAGACCAGCGCCAGCAGCAGCACAAGCGTGCTGGCGGCGTAGACGGTGCCGTGTATCCGCTCCACCGCGGTCAGCCAGGAGCGGTCCGCCACCAGCCGCCCGACTTTGAACAGATCCGGCGTGAGCTCCTGGATCTCGTTGGCCTGGGCCACGTCCTTGGGACTGCCCACGGCCTGTGAGACGCTGAAAAGCCTCATTTGCTCCAGGACGTTACCGGCAAAGGCCGCTGCGACGCCCAGTGGGTCGGTTCGCAGCACCGACAGGGCAAAAGCCTGCTGATCGGCGGAAATCGCAGCTCTTTGCGCTGCGGTCAGGTGCTTGAAGGACCCGCGTTCGTCCGGCGCGAAGAGGATGTTGTAGCTTCGCAGACGCTGCGGGTCCGGGTCCCGCTGCAGCTCTGCATAAAGCGCGCAGCTCGCGATCGCCGGGTCCGGGCAGTTCGCTGCCAGATAGCGCAGCCCCGGGCCGTCATCGATCAGCCGCGTGGTCAGAAAGGGCAGGTAGCTGACCGCGCGATCCGACGTGCTGGTGACCGACAGGGCAAAGGCCTGCCGCTCCACCACACCTCCGACGACAATGAGCCCGACCAGGAGCACGGGGATCCAGCGCGCCCGGTGCGAGATCATCAGCGCCACGCAGGCCACCAGGGGCAGCATGATTGCGACAATGGCCAGATGCGACAGATGCAGCGACGCGGCGCCGACGCAGATCAGCACGGCGAGCGCGGCTTCGGACCTGTGCAGACCCGCACCGGCAAAGACCGCAAGCAGCGCCAGGGACAACACCAGCGGCGCGGTGGCGAAGTCCGGCATCAAAAACGCGGTGTAGAAGGGCAGTGCACCGGCCGATCCCGCCAGCAGCGCCAGCAGCGCCAGCCGGACGCCCCGCAGCCCGTAGACCCGCGCCAGAACCCGCGCCACCAGACCGACGGTCGCCACGATCACCGCGCTCTGGAGCAGGATCGTCCAGGACACATGGCCCAGCATGGCCACGATGGTGAGCGCCAGACTGTAGACGATGGACCGGCTGGCATCGACGTCGTCCGGTGTTTCGTCGCCCGGAGCGTCCGGCGGCAAGTCCGCCGTGACCGATTGCAACGGTGCGCTCAACCCCAGTTCCGCGAGCGCCAGATGGCCCTTTTTCAGATAGGCGCCCGAATCGACATAGGTCAGCGGCGCGCCATTGATCAGCCAGACCGACAGCATCGCCGCGGCTGCGAGAGTTGTCAGAAGACCGATCCGCAATGGCGCGGTGTTCACCGGACCGCCTCGCCGATACCCCCAAGCGGCGCGAGGTCGACATTCATCAGCTTGGCGAAATAGGCGATCGTGGCGTCGAGCCCTTCGGCCAGATCGACCTTCGGGGTCCAGCCGAGCAGATCACGCGCCTTGTCGATCACCGGACAGCGCTGCATCGGGTCGTCCGCCGGCAACGGCTCGAACACGATCTCGGAACGGGCCCCGGTGCGCGCGACGATTTCCTGCGCCAGCTGCAGGATCGTCATTTCCGCCGGATTGCCCAGATTGATCGGCCCGGTCACCTCGCGCGGGCTGTGCATCAGCGCCATCAGGGCTGCGATCTGATCGGAAACGAAACAGAAGGACCGGGTCTGATCGCCGTTGCCGTAGACGGTGATCGGCTCGCCCCGTAGCGCCTGGAGCACGAAATTGGAAATGACCCTGCCATCATCGGGCTGCATGCGCGGGCCGTAGGTGTTGAAGATGCGCGCCACCTTGATCTGCATGCCATGCTGCTTGTGATAGTCGAAAAACAGCGTCTCGGCGCAGCGCTTGCCTTCGTCATAGCAGGACCGCGGACCGATCGGGTTGACGTTGCCCCAGTATCCCTCCGGCTGCGGATGCATCGTGGGATCGCCATACACCTCGGAGGTCGAGGCCTGCAGGATCGGCACCTTCAGCCGCTTTGCCAAGCCCAGCATGTGGATCGCGCCCATGACCGAGGTCTTGGTCGTCTGCACCGGATCGTGCTGGTAGTGCACGGGCGATGCCGGACAGGCGAGATTGTAGATCTCGTCGACCTCGACATAGAGCGGAAAGGTCACGTCGTGACGCAGGATCTCGAATCTGGGATTGCCCAGCAGATGAGCCACATTGCGCCGCCGCCCGGTGAAAAAATTGTCGACGCAGACAACCTCGTTGCCTTCTTCGATCAGACGTTCGCAGAGATGGGAGCCCAGAAACCCGGCCCCACCGGTTACAAGCACGCTCTTTACCACAAGCACACACTCCAGCTGTTCGGTTCGCCCGGCGGGCGCAGCCGGATATTATCAGGTCTGCGGCCGGTTTGATACCGCGCTGCCCGGGTCTTTTCGCAGGTGCGGCATGAGCCCGCCCCCGGGGTCTCGGTCACCCGGCCGATGCCGCCAACCGACCCGCCGCGTGTCCGTCCGGCGGGGCCTTTGGCACGGCGCCCCGGCCCTGAACGTCCAAGCCGGGATGGGGCGCGCGCACACGGCGCCGCGCGGCGTGGGCGCTACGGGCCGGCCAGCCACAACATGCGCGGAAAGGCGCCGAAACTCTTCCCGAAATGGCGTTTGCCGCGCCGTACGGGGACAACGGAGCACCCACCAAAGGGCGCGCGGGCCCATGGGTCTGGATCGTTCGGGGTAAAACCCCCACACTTCGGTGCAGCGAACGGTCAACCCCAAGGTGAGTTCATGCGCCCCCTCAACGGTCTGTGGCACCGCGCAAAGCGCCATAGCTTTGTGCGTGGGCGTCTGACCCGGCGGCGGCTCGACGCGTTCATGGCGACCCAGGCGACCGAGGCGCGCGCGCTGGTGATACATTCCCGCGACATCGACTACAGACGGCATTTCCCGAACGCCAAACGCATTTCGAGCAAGCCGGAGCCCACCGACGAACCGGCCGACCCACACTACACCATTCTGGCCGAGCTGCCGGCCCGGAGCGAGGACCTCATCGTTTGTACCGGGTTGTTGGAACATCTCCCCGACCCCCACGCCAGCGTCGCTGAAATGGCCCGCATCCTGCGTCCCGGCGGCCGTCTGATCCTGTCCGCCAGCGCGGTCTTTTCCTTTCACGGCGGACGGGACAATTATTATCACTTCACGCCGGCCGGACTGGAGTCGGTGTTGGGCGACGATCTGGATCTGGTCGAGATGCGCGGTTCGACCGGTCCGTTCGAAACGCTCGGCGTGCTCGCCCAGCGGATCGCGCTTCAATGCGACGTCTTTCCGCCCGTGCGACCGTTCCTTGACCTGCTGACGGTCACGTTGCCGCTGTTGGACCGTGCGGTATCGCGCCAATATGACAACATGGCTAAGCTTGAACCCGTTGACCCGGCTGTGGGAGTCATGCCGGCAGCGCTGATAGTTGTGGCGCGAAAAGTGTAACGAGGACCACGAGATGCCAGTGCGATCTCAGGATGTGACGGCACGAACCATCGAAACCCAGGTGGCGGTGATCGGGTCGGGACCCGGCGGCGCCGAAGTCGCGATCCAGCTGGCCCGGCGCGGCATCCGGGTCACGGTTCTGGAAAGCGGTCTCGACATGTTCGATCCGTTCGCCAACGCCCTGAACGAGGCGGAGTATGTCGGCCGGCGGCACCGCAACGCCGACACGCCCGAGCAGTTTCAACAGTACCTTCCCGCGAACTATCAGGGGCTGAACCGGGTCCGCGAATTCGGCGGGACCGGTAATACCTGGACCGGGAAATGGCGGTCATTCTCGGCCGCGGACGTCGCTCCGCGCGCCTGGGTGCCCCATAGCGGCTGGCCCATCGATTACGGGGATCTCGACGCGGCCTATCGCGAGGTGATCGCGGCCTACGGCTTGCAGCTCGGCGCCGATCATCCCCGCGACGCGGCGCTGACGCGCGGGGCGCGGGCCTTCGCCGATGCCGGCTTCGGGGTGGTCGAATACTTCAATCAGGGCAAAACCTATCGCAGCAAGGATGCCTTGCTGGCGGCCGAGGGCGCGACCCTGTCGATCCTCCTGGATGCCACAGCCGTGCGGCTGACGCTGGACGAGGCTGGTACACACCTGGCGGAGGTGACGTGCAAGGGGCGCAGCGGGGACGAGCTGAGCGTACGCTGCCAGCACGCGGTGCTCGCCACCGGCGGGCTGGAGACGCCGCGCATCCTGCTCAGCAACCACCACCAGCGACCCACGGGGCTCGGCAACGGCCATGATCTTGTCGGCCGGTTCCTGCAGGACCATCCCAAGATCCAGAACGCCGAACTGACGCCCGGCCCGCTGCTGCGCCGGCACAACCGGGCGGTCCAGCTTCTCCGGGCCCCGCGGCGCTGTCTCTGCCTTGCCCCCGGTGAGGCGGATCGGCGCAAGCATGAGCTTCTCGACACCGCAGTGTTCATCAAGGCCAAATACCAGAGCGTCCGCGATGTGCTGGCCAACCGGCTCAAGGGCGAGCCGATCATGATCGACGGACGTAAATGCTGGACGCGATTCAACGTCACCTATGCCAGCGAACAGGCGCCGAACCCCGACAGCCGGATCACCCTGTCCACCACGCCGGACGCCCTGGGCGTGCCGCGCATGGTGGTCGACTGGCGTTTCACCGATCTGGACCGGCGCAGTTTCACCCAGTCGGCCGAACTGCTGGCGCGGCGATTCCGCGAAACCGGGATCGGCGTGATCGACTATGGCCATGGCGAAACCACGGAGCTGGGCGAGAGCATGGACGCGGCCCATCACATCGGAACGACCCGCATGGGCGCGCATCCGCGCGAGGGTGTGGTCGACGTGAACTGCACGCTCTTCGAAGTGCCCAACCTGCACATCGCAAGCTCCGCCGTGTTCCCGACGGGGATCTCTTATTCGCCGACGATGACCATTGTGGCGCTGTCGCGGCGTCTGGCCGGGCACATCGCGCGGCGCCTGGCAGTCGTCCCGACGTCGGGCTCCATGGCTGCAAGCTAGGTGCGCGACGCCCGCAGGTCCTATCTGTCGGGCGCGGCGGTGGTCTGGGCCGCGCGCATGGCAAGCTTTGCGTCCGGGTTCGCCAGCCTTCTGTTGCTGACGCGGATCCTGTCGCAGGCGACGTTCGGCGCCTACAGTTTTGCCATGAACGTGGTGCTGCTGCTGGGGCTGCTGGCGGTCCTCGGGCTCGACCGGGCGCTGCTCTACCGGGTTGCGGCCACGGCGCCGGCCCCCGGCGTGCTCAAGGGCACCGGGCTGGTCTTGCGCGTGACCGCGGCGGGTGTCGGCTTTGCCGGCGTCGTGGCGATCCTGCTCTGGGCGTTCGCGCCGCAGATCGAGGCCGCGGGCGCGCCCCTGGGGGCGGCGTTCTGGCTCGCGGCGCTGGCCGCGGCCGTCGTGCCTCTCGCGCTCACCCGCATTCTGGCGAGCTGGATGCAGGCCAATCATCGCGTCGCCATCGGCATCATCGTCCCGGCAATCTCGGATGCCGCTCGCGCGGGGCTGCTCGGCCTGGTCTATCTGTTCGGTGGCGGGCAGGCGTCGGTGGCCGGCGCGGTGGTCGCGGCGGCGATCGTGCCCGCGGTCATCCTCGTGGTCACGGCGCTCCGGCTCAAACGCCGCCGCGCGCCGCGGCGCATGATGCTCGAGGATCTGTCGAAAGGATCGCTCTTTCTCACCCAGCGGATCGCGAACGAAGGCATCCGCAGGCTCGACCTGATCCTTCTGGGGTTTGCCAGCACCGGGGCCGAGGTCGCCGTATACGCCGTCGCGTCCCGGCTGGGTGAACTGACGGAGTTCGGCCGCGTCGCCTTCAAGCCCACCTTCGTACCCCGCGCGCGGCGGCACCTTGCCCGCGGCGACGATGACAGCGCGCAGCGCGAATTCAGGGATGCGCAGCTGGCCGCCACCATGATCGCGCTCGGGGCCGCCGCCGGTTTCGCCCTGCTCGGCCTGCCGATCCTGACCGCCTTCGGAGACTATTCCGGCGCCTACGCCACGCTTCTGATCATCAGTGCGGGCTATGTTGCGCTGACGGGCTGCGGCATGCCGGCCAGCTACCTTGCGATGAGCGGCGAGGTCTTTCTGAGCGCCGCGTTGCGGGTGGCGGCGCTGGTTATCGCGTCAGTACTGATTCTCCTGCTCGCCCCGACCTACGGTGCTGTGGGCTGCGCCGTCGCGATCTTCGTCGCCCGGACGCTCGTGGGTATCGCGTCCCTGGCCGTACTCTGGCGCGTGACCGGGTTTTGCGGGCTGCGCCTGTCCGGGGGTGCGGGGCTCACCGCGTCGGTGGCGCTCTTGCTGGCGGGCGGATTCGGGGTCCTGCCGGGCTGGTTGGTCTCGGCGGGTCTGGTCCTGCATCTGGTCCTGCTCGTCGCGCTGGAGCCCCGCGTCCTGGTGATCGCGCGCAAGGTTCTGGCGAAGTAGCAGGCCGGGCGCCGCGACGGCTCAGGCGGCCAGAACCTCGCGGCAGAACGCGACCAGGCGGCGCCCGCGGGCGGGCCAGGCAAAGGCTTCGGCACGCGTGCGTCCGGCATGGCCGAGACGCGCCTGCCGGTCGGGGTCCGCCAGCAGGGCGGCACAGGCGGCCGCGATCTCGTCAGGTTCCGGCGGGCAGAGCACCGCCGCGGCCGTGCTCCCTTGCCCGCTGATCTCGCGCACCGACGGCATGTCCGTCGCCACCGCGGGCAGGCCGAGCGCCATGAACTCCAGAAGCTTCATCGGGCTCGAAAAGCTGTGGGCGACATGGTCGATATCGCCGGGCAGCAGGCACAGGCCGACCCGGCCGCGCGACAGCTCCGCCGCAAGCTCGGCATGATCGCGCGCGCCGGTCAGCTCGATCCGGTCCTGCGCTCCGATCCCGGCGACGAAGGCGCGGGCGCGGGCCAGTTCCGGACCCGTGCCGGTCAGGCGCAGACTCGCGTCCGGCAGGCGCGCAAGGGTCTCCAGCATCAGCCACAGACCCTTGCGGGTCTCGATCTTGCCGGCAAAGACGAAATCGGTGTCCGGCGCATTCGCCCGCGAGGCGGCGGGCGGGTCCACGCCGCTCGGCAGCACCATCGCCGGGCTGTCGGGAACCCCGAACAGTGCCTCGGCAGCCGCGCGTACGCCGTGGGAGATATAAAGGTGACCGTCGGCGGCATGAAACGCCGCCCGCTCGCGCGCGAATCCACGGGCGTGGCGGGCGCGCTCGAGCGGCAGCAAGCCTTTCGCGGCCTTTTCCAACCGGTCCAGACATAGCAGCTTGTGGGTTTCCAGGATCAGTTTCGTTCCGGCAGGGCGCGGTACCAGCGCTGCCGCGATGCCGGTTTCGCCCCGGCTGATCACGCAGGCGGGCGCCTCGGCCCGGAGCAGTTGCTTGCATTGGCGCGCCACCCGCGCGGTGCGCAGGCCCTGCGGAATGGGTTTTCCCAAAACGGCGGCATGGCCAAAGACCGGGCGCACCGTCAGGCCAGGGGAGTGGCGAATGGCCAGCCTGGTGGCCAATGCCCCGAAATCACCCGCTATCGGCCCGCAATTCAGACGAAAGCCGACCCCAAGCTCGGCCACAGCCGCGCCGGTTTTGAGAATCTGCAGGGTTGCCGCGTAGCTGTTTGGAAGCGCGACATCATAGAAATACTCGATCTGCGCAAGCTCGCCCGACTGCGGTGTCACGCTCCAGACGCTCCTTACGCGTAAAAATGAAACTCTCTACACCCCGATATGGCCACGCCATACGGCGCTCTCAACAGGCCTCAGGCGCAGGACGGACCGTAACGGCATCGACTGACGGTTTTGTCATGGCTGCCCGCGCCGATCCTGCGTCACAGCTTCGCGCTTGGCGCGTTTTGCGGCGAACACCTCGCTCCGCGGGATCCAGGCATAGGACGTGTCCTCCACCATCGGCGCCCAGAACAGATCGCCCCCCGCGCGCCAGGGATCGAGCACGACGCCGCGGGCCATCGGATCGCCCTTGCGGCTGAGGATCACCGTGCTGTGCTCGATCCGGAACGGGTTGTCGGAATTGGCGATCGCGCGGTGCAGCTGGAGCGTCTCGAACCCCTCCTGCCGCAGCCGGGCCTCCAGATCGTCGGCCCAGTGATAGCACAGGCCGCGCGGACGCAGGCCCATATTGACCTTGGTATTGTGGATGAGCGGCGGGTCGGTCACGCCGTATTCAACGGCAAGCTGCCGGCTGGTGGAGAGCGCGACCTGCGCGGCCCGCGTGGCCTCGGGCGCCGAAACACCGGGGCCGAGCGCCTGGATCTCGGCACTGAGCGCGGCGACTTCGCTCTGTGCGTCGACCGCCGCCGGACCTGCGACCGGACCCGAACCCTGACCAGTGGTCTGTGTCGGGGGCGGCGGCGGCGCGGCACAGGCGCCAGCAACAAACAGCAGCGCAATGGCCGCCAGCCGCAGCGGTCCTTGCGTCCGCCTATGTCCGTCGACCCGGCTCATGACAGCGCCAGCACGCGGTCGAGCCAGCGGGTGGGCAACACACGCCGCGCCCCGGCCATGAGCTTGGTCGGCGTCGTCACCCGGTAGCGCGCGCGCGGACGTTCGGCCTCGAGCGCCCGGATCAGCACCCGGCTGACCGCCGAGGCCGGCAGCTCGAACCGGTCCGCCGCGCGCTCTCCATAGAGCCGGTTGAGCAGACTGTCGCGATACTGCTCCACCCGGGCCGAGGCCTCCCAGTCGATCCAGCGCTCGAAATGCGCGATGGAATTCGCGCGCATGCGGCTGGTAATCGGGCCGGGCTGGATCAGCACGATATGGATCGGGGTGTCCCTCATCTCGACGCGCAGCGTGTCCGTCAGCCCTTCGAGCGCGAATTTCGTGGCCACGTAGGCGCCGCGCCACTTGAGCGCGACGAACCCCACCACGGACGAGTTCTGGATGATCCGCCCGTGCCCCTGCTCGCGCATGACCGGGATGATCTGCGCCGTCAGGTCGTGCCAGCCAAAGAGATTGGCCTCGAAAATCGCCCGCAGCCCCTCGCGCGGAACATCCTCGACCGCTCCGGGCAGGGCCCACGCCCCGTTGTTGAAAAGCGCATCGAGCGTGCCGCCGGTGCGTTCAAGCGTCTCGGCCACCGCGTCGCGCACCGATTGCGGATCGGCATAGTCGAGCGGAAAGCTCTCCAGCCCTTCGCCCTCCAGCCGCGCACAGTCGCCGGGATTGCGGCAGGTCGCCAGCACGCGCCAGCCGCGGGCGCGGAGCGCGTGCGCGGCATCATAGCCGATGCCGGAGCTGCAGCCGGTGATCAGGATCGAGCGTGTCATTGCGGGAGCCTGACCATGCCGGGCCGAGAGGGGCAAGGGGGGGCACCGGCAAAACGGGCGATGCCGCGAGCGGTTGCCTGCGGATTGAGCGGAGCGCTGGGGTGCCGGACCGGCGCCCCGGCGCCCGGCCCAACGGGGTGAGGCTCCGCCAGGAGCCGAGAGCCGGGCGGGAGCGCCCCTAGTCGGCAAAGCTCCAGCGCCGACGGCGGGGCACACGGACTGCGAGCATGGGCTTCAGGAGTGGCGAGCGGAACCGGTCGAGGTCCAGCGCTTCATGCACGCCGACCGTGCGCTGCCCGGCGAACTGGATCTCCACCGCCGAGCGGGAATAAAACGGCGCGTCCAGCATCGGTTTGACCTGCCGCGCGGTGGTGCCGGCATCGGCCCGGGTTTCACGGCGCACCTGCCAGAGGGAGCGTTTCAGCGCGGTTTTCGGCGGCGGTCTGACTGCGCGCGCGGCCCCGTCGGCGTCGAAGCGGACGCTGGTGGCCAGCTCCGACCCGTCCCGGCGCACCGCGTCGTAGAAACAGATCGACCCGTCCGCGGTGGGATAACGGCCCCAGGTCCAGAAGCGGAAATCGGTTTCCAGTGCGCGGGTGCCGAAATTGGCGTCGAAATAGCCGTGGCCGGACCATTGCCAGCCCTTCGCCTCCAGTTCGACCGTGATGTCTGACGTGGGCGCGAAGGGCCGCCAGATATGCGCGCCATCCGCGGTCAGGGGCAGCTCGACATCCGACAGACCCGTGGGCGTCACGGTGATCCGCCCGCGCACGCGACTGATCATGGGCGGGCCGGAGATCTCGTCGACATCGATCACCAGTTCGCGACCGGTCCAGTGCATTTGCGACGGGCCCACCTCGAACCTGTCGGGCGACAGCCGCAGCGCCTCCTCGCCGCGGTCCGTCATCGTGAACCGACCGCCGGGCCCGTAGGTGGCGACATTGATGCAGCAATGGTTGGCCGGGTTCCTCCGCCCCGACCAGCGGTACCAGGGCGAAAAGACCGAGCCGATGAACCCGATCACCGAGACGGCGCGGCTGCCGTCCTCGCTGATCCCGTCGACATACCACCACGCATAGCCATCGGGCGGGACGGCGAGGTCGAAGTTCGGCCCATCGCGATCGCCTCGGCCGCGTGCTTTCCGGAGAGCGCCGCCATCGGGATCCCCGCCCCCGGATGGCACCCGCCGCCCGCCAGGAAAAGACCCCTCACCGCCGTCGTCGCCCGCGGGCGGGCCAGAGCCGCCATCATCCCATGCGGGCTTCGCCCATAAAGGGAGCCGGCCGATCCGGGGAAGAGGCGGTCGAACCCCGCCGGTGTCGTCAGTGTCGCGCGCGACGGTGCCGGATCGAAGGTCAAACCAGCGGCCTCCAGCACTGCCAATATCCGTCTCAGACATGCGTCGCCCTCCTCATCGGGGTCGGTTGCACTGCGGTCCGTGGGCGGCCCGTTCATGATGATCTCGAAGCGCTCCAGCGCACCCGGGGCAGGGGCCGCCCCGCCGCCGCGGTCCTGGGCGCATATGTATAATGTCGGATCGGCCGGGGGGCGCCCTGCCGCCAGATCGCGAAACTCCGATGCGGGATCGCGCCCGAAGATCAGATTGTGATGCACCAGCTCCGCCGCGCGCGGACCTTTCGGCTCGGCGGCGAAGGCCAGCACATGGGCGGACAGGCTGCGTGGCTCCGTCGCCTTTTTCGGCAGCAGCCCGGTGAGAGCGGGCCCCAGTCTGCCCTGTGCCAGCGCCCGCGGATCGCCGGCATAGACCACGCGCTCCGCCGCGATTGCCGTGCCGTCGGACAGGGTCACGCCGCGCACGGCCCCGTCCCGCAGATCGATCCCGGCCACCGGTGCGTTCAGCCGGATCTCGCCGCCACGCCCCCGGATCAGGTCAGCCAGCGCGCTCGCCAGCCGATGCATCCCGCCCTCGACCCGCCAGACGCCCGCGGCTTCGGCCTGCCAGATCAGGGCCAGCAGGGCGGGGCTCTCGAGCGGGCTGCCCCCGACATAGGTGGCGTAGCGCCCGAAAAGCTGCCGCAGGCGCGGGTCGTCGAACGCCGCCCTCAACGCGCCGGCGAGCGTGCGGCCCGGCAGCAGCGCGGGCAGGCTGGCGGGTTGCAAAAGCGCGGCGCGCGCCAGGGCCGGCACCGCAGGGCTGGGCGCCTGCATCATCGGCGCGTCGAACGCGTTGAAAAGCTTGGCTGCATGGGCGGAGAACCGGCGGAACTGTGCCTCGGCCTTCGGGCCCGCAAAAGCCCGCACCGCCGCGGCGCTGACCGCCGGGTCGGCATCGAGATCGAGCCGGGAGCCGTCGGGCCACCAGTGCCGCGCGAGTACATTCTCAGGCACCAGGGTCACATGATCGGCCAGACGGGTGCCGGCGGCGGCGAACAGCTCCTCGAACACCGCCTTCATCGTCATCACGGTCGGACCGGCATCCACGGGCCCCGCCGGCGAGGGCAGCGTGCGCATCTTGCCGCCCACTGCGCCGTGGGCCTCCAGCACCGTGACCCGGGCGCCGCCGGCGGCGAGCCGCACCGCACAGGCCAGCCCGCCGACCCCGGCCCCGATGACGATCACAGGCCCGTCCACAGGCCCGCCCGCGGCCGTCTTGTCACCGGACGGTGCAGCTTTGCGTGCTGGAGGTGCAGGGCCCGGGGCGGTCACGACCTGACGCGTCTCCTGATCTGAATCGTTGACACCTGACCTTAGACTGTCCAGTTTGATTTACAAATACTATGTCTGGATAAGTTGACGGCCTGCGCGCCCGACGCCGATCCACGCTGCAGGAGTTCGTCCGATGCCCGATACTCTCCCCGAGACCCTGATGCTGCCGAGCCGTATCGAAAACGCCATGGGCGCCGCCATCGCGCGCGGGCAGGGGCGCGGCGACCCTGTTGCGGTGCCTGGCAAGCTTGCCAGCGCGCTCGACTATGCGGTCACGCCGGGAGGCGCGCGAATCCGTCCGACGATCCTGCTGTCGGTGGCGATGGCTTGCGGCGACGACCGTCCGGAGATGGCCGATGCGGCCGCCGCGGCGCTGGAGCTGATGCATTGTGCGAGCCTGGTGCATGACGATCTGCCCTGTTTCGACGATGCCGATACGCGCCGCGGCAAACCCTCGGTGCACAAGGCCTATTCGGAACCGCTCGCGGTTCTGACCGGCGACAGCCTGATCATTCTGGCCTTCGACATTCTGGCCCGGCAGGCCGCGGTGGATCCGCTGCGTGCGGCAGGCCTGATCTCGATCCTCACCCGCCGGTCGGGCATGCCCTTCGGGATCTGCGCAGGGCAGGGCTGGGAGAGCGAGGCGAGCGTCGATCTGTCCGCCTATCACCGTGCCAAGACAGGCGCGCTCTTCATTGCCGCGACCCAGATGGGCGCCCAGGCGGCGGGCCAGGATCCGGAGCCCTGGGAAGAGCTCGGCGCGCGCATCGGCGAGGCATTCCAGGTCGCCGACGATCTGCGCGATGCGCTCATGGATGCCGAGACTCTCGGCAAGCCGGCGGGGCAGGACGCGATTCACAACCGCCCGAACGCGGTGGCGGAATTCGGGGTCGAGGGCGCGATCGCGCGACTCAAGGATATTCTCGGCGGAGCGATTTCGTCGATTCCGTCCTGCCCCGGCGAGGCGGCGCTGGCGCGGATGGTGCGCAAGCAGGCCGAGCGGCTGACCCCGGTCACGCCGGTGGTGCGGGCAGACCAGTAATGGCAGGGGGCGCTCCCGCCCCCGTTTGCGGCATGGCGCCGCCGCACGGCGTTGGGCCGCGCGCCGCGCTGCCCTGCGGTGCAGTGCGCGGCGCGCCCATGTTCCGGACGCCCGCCTTTGGCCTGCGTGGGAAAGCCTATGCTGATGGTCGCTTGGGGGGCAGAACTGTCCTGCACGGTGCGTCTTCGATTCCGGGTCTGGGTCGCGCGTCAGGGACACGCCGCTGTCCGGGTCGGCGGTGCCAATCCTTGATCCGCTTTGGCGGGGGGCAGAGATGAAGGATCTGGCCGTGGAGCCTTTGGAATCCGCACTGGCGCTGCCCGTCCCGCGGGAGCGAGGCCCTATCGCGCGGCTGGCGCTACGCTGTGCGGGCTCGCCGCGGTTCCAGAGCCTGGCAGCACGCATTCCCGGATTGCGCGGCATTGCACGGTCCGAGGGGGAGGCGATGATGGACCTGCTGGCCGGGTTCGTGAATGCCCAGGTGCTGCTGGCGCTGGTAGAACTCGACGTGCTGGAGGCCCTGCGCGACGGCCCGCAGGCCTTGGACGTGCTGGCACTGCAATCGGATGTTCCGGCCCAGCGGATGGGCGCGCTTCTGCAGGCCGGCACCGCGCTCGGGCTGCTGACCCGGGCACGGAATGGGGAAAGCTACGATCTGGCCCCGCGCGGCGCGGCGCTGCTGAGCGTACCGGGCGTCGTGCCGATGATCCGGCACCACGGTGCGTTCTACCGCGATATGGCCGATCCCGTTGCCCTGCTGCGCGGCGAGGCAGAGACGGAACTCGCCCAGGTCTGGCCCTATGTCTTCGGCGCCGGCGCGGCGGAAGACCCGGCGCGGGCCGCCGTTTACAGCCAGCTGATGGCCGACAGTCAGGCGCTCGTGGCGGAGGAAACGCTCGCCACAGTGTCCTTCCGCGGCATCCGTCATCTGCTGGATGTCGGTGGGGGCACCGGCGCGTTCCTGACCGCGGTCCTGCAGCGCCATCCCGACCTCACCGCGACGCTCTTCGACTTGCCCGCAGTGCTGCCGGGGGCGGAGACGCGCCTGGCCGAAGCTGGGATGGCGGACCGGGTTTTGCTGCATCCCGGCAGTTTTCGCGACGATCCACTGCCCGACGGGGCCGATGCGATCAGTCTGGTGCGCGTGCTCTATGATCATGCCGACGACACGGTCGACGCGCTTTTGGCGGTCGCGCGCGCGGCATTGCCCCCGGGTGGCCGGCTGATCGTCACCGAGCCCATGGCCGGCGGCGACCGACCGCACCGGGCAGGCGATGTCTATTTTGCCTTTTATTGCATGGCGATGCGCACCGGGCGGGCGCGCAGCCCGGCCGAGATCGCCGCCGCCTGCGCGCGCGCAGGCTTTGTCCGGATCCGCACGCCGCGCACGCGCCGCCGCTTCCTGACATCGGTCGTCACGGCCATTGCGCCGTGACTGTCACAGTGGCCTGACAAAATTACTGTCTAAAAAGTTTGACAGCAGAAAGTGTCAGGTTAGAATTACACTAACGCACGAAATGATGCAGGTGAGTCCCTCCTGACCCGGCGGGACTTCCGACAAAACAGGGAGAGTACGCGCCATGCCCGCCTCGATGACCTCAGGGTTAGAAAGCCAGGCCGTAATCCTCCGCGGCGCCCGCGATCTTTGCCTTGATACGGTTGCGATCGCTGCGCCGGGCCCCAAGGATCTCGTGGTCGAAATCAGCCATTCCGGGATCTCGACGGGTACTGAAAAACTGTTCTGGTCCGGCCAGATGCCGCCCTTTCCGGGCATGGGCTATCCGCTGATCCCTGGCTATGAGGCCGCGGGCGAGGTGGTGGAGGCCGGTCCCGCGACCGGCTTCAGCCCCGGCGAGCGGGTCTTTGTGCCCGGCGCGAATTGCTATGGCGAGGTCAAGGGGCTCTTTGGCGGGGCGGCGCGCCGCCTGGTCACCGATGCCGACCGGGTCACCCGGATCGATGCCGGGCTAAAGGCCGAGGGTTCTCTGCTCGCGCTCGCCGCGACGGCCCGCCACGCGCTGGCCGGGCTCGACCGTGCGCTGCCCGATCTGATCGTAGGCCACGGCGTGCTCGGACGGCTGCTCGCGCGGCTGACCATCGCCGCGGGCGGCGCCGCGCCGACCGTGTGGGAGATCGATCCGATCCGCCAGGGCGGGGCTGAGGGTTACGAGGTGCTGACCCCCGATTCCGATCCGCGCCGCGACTATACGGCCATCTATGATGCCTCGGGCAATGCCGGGCTGCTCGATCAGCTCATCACCCGCATCGCGCGAGGCGGCGAGATCGTGCTGGCGGGGTTCTACACCCAACCGCTGCAATTCGCCTTTCCGCCCGCATTCATGAAAGAAGCTCGCCTGCGCATTGCCGCGGAGTGGGCCCGCGAGGACCTGCACGCCACCCGCCAGCTGGTGGAAAGCGGCGCGCTCTCGCTCGAGGGACTCATCACCCACACCAGCGCAGCGACCGACGCGCCGAAGGCTTACCAGACCGCCTTCGACGATCCGGCCTGCCTGAAAATGATCATTGATTGGAGCGCCACGGCATGAGCCTTGATGAGGTCCCGAACCTGAAGGATTTCGACGCCCGTCTGAAAGACGAGGCCGCGCAGGAACCCACGCTGGAGGTCCCCCAGGGGGAGCCGACCAAGCACACCCAGATCATCGCGATCTACGGCAAGGGCGGTATCGGCAAAAGCTTCACGCTGGCCAATCTCAGCCACATGATGGCCGAGCAGGGCAAGCGCGTGCTGCTGATCGGGTGTGACCCGAAATCGGACACGACCAGCCTGCTTTTCGGCGGCAAGGCCTGCCCGACGATCATCGAGACCTCGACCAAGAAGAAACTCGCCGGAGAAGAGGTCAAGATCGGCGATGTCTGCTTCAAGCGCGGGGGCGTCTTCGCGATGGAGCTTGGCGGGCCCGAGGTCGGCCGCGGCTGCGGCGGGCGCGGGATCATCCACGGCTTCGAACTCCTGGAAAAGCTCGGGTTCCACGACTGGGATTTCGACTATGTCCTGCTCGACTTTCTGGGCGACGTGGTCTGCGGCGGCTTCGGCCTGCCGATCGCGCGCGACATGGCGCAAAAGGTGATCCTGGTCGGCTCCAACGATCTGCAGTCGCTCTATGTGGCCAACAATGTCTGCTCTGCGGTTCAGTATTTCCGCAAGATGGGCGGCAATGTCGGCGTCGCGGGCCTGGTGATCAACAAGGATGACGGCACCGGCGAGGCTGCGGCCTTTGCCGAAGCGGTCAACATCCCGGTTCTGGCCTCCATCCCTGCCGACGATGATCTGCGCAAGAAATCGGCAAACTACCAGATCGTGGGCACCTCGAAATCCCAGTGGGGCGAGATGTTCGCCGGGCTGGCGGAAGCGGTCGGCATGGCACCTCCGGGCCATCCCGAACCGCTCAGCCAGGACGGTCTGCTCGATCTCTTCAGCGCCGAAACCACCGGTGCGGGCTTTGTGCTGGAACCCGCCACCGATGCCGACATGCGCGGCAAGAACGCCAAACCCAAAGTCAGCCTCGAAGTGGTCTATGACGATGTGTGAGCAGTGCAAATACGCCCGCCCCGAAACCGTGCGCACCGTTGTGGCCAACGCCCGGCCCGACCAGATCATGCGCCTGCTGCGCGACATCCGCCGGATCGGCGGTGACGGCGGCGTGGAGGAGAGCGCGGCATGACCGACGATCTCACCCGCCAGATCGGGGAAACCCGCTATGACGAGGCCGATCTGACCGAAGTCGATATGGGCGCGGCGCGAGACCCGGCCGGGTCACCGCCGCCGGAAGGTACGGTGACGCCCGACGGCGTCGGCTGCCATGCGCCCTCCGAGCAGATGGAGGCCCAGGCGCGGGCGTCCGGCATGTCCGAGATCCTCGATCAATACGCGGCCGACTACCCGCAGGGACCCCATGACAAACCGCAAAGCATGTGTCCCGCCTTCGGGTCGTTGCGCGTCGGGCTGCGGATGCGCCGGGTGGCCACGATGCTCTCGGGCTCGGCCTGCTGCGTTTACGGGCTGACCTTCGTGTCGCATTTCTACGGCGCCCGCCGCTCGGTCGGTTACGTGCCCTTCAATTCCGAGAGCCTCGTCACCGGCAAGCTCTTTGAGGATATCCGCGACGCGGTCCACGAGATGGCCGATCCCGAACGCTATGACGCGATCGTGGTGACCAACCTCTGCGTGCCCACCGCCTCCGGCGTGCCGCTGCGGCTGCTGCCCAATGAGATCAATGGCGTGCGCATCGTCGGTATCGACGTGCCGGGCTTTGGCGTGCCGACCCATGCCGAGGCCAAGGACATCCTGGCCGGCGCGATGCTCAACTATGCCCGCGCCGAGATCGAGGCCGGTCCGGTCCAGGCCCCCGCGTCGGGCAAATCCGACCGTCCCACCGTGGCGATGCTGGGCGAGATGTTTCCCGCCGATCCGATGATGATCGGTGCGATGCTGGCGCCCATGGGACTGGCCGCCGGACCCGTCGTGCCCTGCCGCGAGTGGCGCGAGCTCTACGCCGCGCTCGACAGCAGCGTCTGCGCCGCGATCCATCCGTTCTACACCGCCGCCGTGCGTGAGTTCGAGGCCGCAGGCCGGCCGATCGTCGGCTCCGCGCCCGTGGGCCATGACGGCACCGCCGCCTGGCTTGCTGCCATCGGCGAGGCAACGGGTGTTCCCGCCGCACAGGTTGCCGCAGCACAGAACGCCTTCCTTCCCGCGATCAAGGGGGCGCTTTCCGGCGCCCGGATCGACGGCACGATCACACTCTCGGGTTATGAGGGCTCCGAGCTTCTGGTCGCCCGGCTGCTGATCGAGAGCGGCGCGAACGTGCCTTACGTCGGCACGGCCTGTCCCAAAACACCTTGGTCTGCGCCGGATGCGGCGTGGCTGGAGGCCAAGGGCGTGAAGGTACAGTACCGCGCGAGCCTCGAAGACGATTGCGCCGCGATGGAAGCGGTCCGCCCGGATCTCGCCATCGGTACAACGCCGGTCGTCCAGAAGGCCAAAGAGCTGGCAATTCCGGGACTCTACTACACCAACTTGATCTCCGCCCGCCCGCTTATGGGCCCCGCGGGCGCCGGCAGCCTCGCCGAGGTTGTCACGGCCGCGATGGGCAATGCCGAGCGGATGGAGACCATGCGCGAATTCTTCGAGGGCGTGGGCCATGGCGACACCGCCGGCGTCTGGGAGGGCGACCCGAACCTCCAGCCGAAGTTCCGTGAGGCGCACCAGAAGAAGCTCGACAAGCAGGCCCGCGCCGCCAAGGCGCAGGAGATGATCTGATGGGTACGCATCCTCTCCGCTCCCGCGTCGGCATCTGTGCACTCCACCGACGTTTTACCGACGCAATACCGTCGTCTTGCGGACACCGCATTTCCGATCAGGGAGGCGCCCGATGCTGATCCAGGATCATGACCGGGCCGGGGGCTATTGGGGGGCGGTTTACGCCTTCACAGCGGTCAAGGGTCTGCAGGTTGTCATCGACGGTCCGGTGGGCTGCGAGAACCTGCCGGTGACGAGCGTCCTGCACTATACCGACGCGCTGCCGCCCCATGAGCTGCCCATCGTGACCACGGGGCTGGGCGAAGAAGAGCTTGGCCGCGACGGTACCGAAGGCGCCATGAAACGCGCCTGGAAGACGCTGGATCCGGCGCTGCCCGCGGTCGTCGTCACCGGCTCCATCGCCGAGATGATCGGCGGCGGGGTGACCCCGCAAGGTACGAATATCCAACGCTTTTTGCCGCGCACCATTGACGAGGACCAGTGGGAAGCCGCCGACCGGGCGATGACATGGCTCTTCACCGAGTTCGGCCAGACCAAGGGTAGGATGCCCCCCGAGAAAAAGCGTCCCGAGGGGGCCAAACCGCGGGTCAATGTCCTCGGTCCGATGTACGGCACCTTCAACATGCCCTCCGATCTGGCCGAGATCCGCCGTCTCGTCGAAGGCATCGGCGCCGAGGTCAACATGGTCATGCCGCTGGGTGCCCATCTGGCCGAGATGCGCAACCTCGTGAATGCCGATGTGAACATCTGCATGTACCGCGAATTCGGCCGCGGCCTCGCGGAAGTCCTTGGAAAGCCTTATCTTCAGGCCCCCATCGGCATCGACAGCACGACGAAGTTCCTGCGTAAACTGGGCGAGCTGACCGGACTCGATCCCGAGCCTTTCATCGCCACCGAGAAGCACTCGACCATCAAACCGGTCTGGGATCTCTGGCGCTCCGTCACCCAGGATTTCTTTGCCACCGCGAGCTTTGCCGTGGTCGCCAACGAGACCTATGCCCGCGGCATCCGGCATTTCCTCGAGAGCGATCTGGGGCTGCCTTGCGCACTGGCCACCGCAAGGGTCGCCGGGCGCAAGACCGACAACGACACCGTCCGCGCCGAGATCCACGCCAAGCGGCCGCTCATCGTCATGGGGTCGATCAACGAAAAGATGTATCTCGCGGAGATGGCGGCAGGGCATGGACCGAAGCCCGCATTCATCCCCGCCTCCTTTCCCGGCGCCGCGATCCGCCGAGCCACGGGCACGCCCTTCATGGGCTACGCGGGGGCCACCTACCTCTTGCAGGAGGTGTGCAACGGGCTCTTCGACGCGCTCTTCCACATCCTGCCGCTGGGCTCCGAGATGGACAGTGCCGAGGCGACACCGACGACGCTCCGCCGCGACTTCCCCTGGGATGATGATGCGCAACGCCTGCTCGACCGGATCGTGGCCGAGCACCCGGTGCTGACCCGCATCTCGGCGGCGAAAACGCTACGCGACGAGGCGGAAAAACGTGCGCTGGAGGCCGGCGCGGAGCGGGTCCAGATCGACACCGTGCGCAGGCTCGCGCCCGCAGGTTTCGAGGTGGAGGCCTGATGCGGGTCGTGGCCGCATACCGCCGTGGGTTGCCCCCGGTTCCAACCGGCGCCAGGCAAACGCCCGGACCGACTGCAATCACCGGAGGGTCGGCAGCATGAAGGATCCGTTCCTCCGCGATGCGAACGGGGCCGCGTGCGGTCTGACGAAAGCTGCGCCCCTCGCCTGGTCCGACGGCGCGCGGGCCCTCATGGCCATCTATCTCACCGGCCTGTCGGCAGACGAGATGGGCGTTCAAGCCCGCCGGTTGCGCCGCCGCGCCGAAACCGCCGCCCGGAACCAGCAATATCCAACCGTTACCGAAACCGTTTTGCGCGCTCAGATCGCCGAGCTCGCAAGGATCACCACCGAAGGAGAGACCCGCTGATGACCGATCATACTTCAGACGAGATGCTCAACGACATTCGTGCGGCCTCTTCGATGCGAAGCCACAAGCCGCCGCGGCGGGAGTTCTATGCGTACTTCGCCATCATCTTCGTGGCGACGCTGCCCTTGGCTTTCGTGACCTGGACCCTGTCCGCCGCACGTCAGATGCGCTTGCCCGAAAAAGACCCGATCAGCAAAGCCTGGTCCCAGGCACGGATCATCACGCCGATGATCTTTACGGCCTGAGCGCGGTGACGCCGGTCGACCGAAATCCGTCCCGTCCCCCGGAGGGGACGGATACCCGGCGGGGCTCGCGCCCGGCCGGTCTGCCCTGTCGCGGGGGTCCCGCGGCGTCAGTCCATGTTTCCGGAGGAAAGTTAAATGGCTGAAAACACTGGTCTGTCCTTCACAGGCCTTACCGACGAGCAGGCGCAAGAACTGCATGCCGTCTATATGAGCGGTCTCTGGCTCTTCGTCGCCGTGGCGCTTGTTGCCCACCTGGCGGTGCTGATCTGGCGCCCGTGGTTCTGAAGGAGATCTGACAGATGCAAAAATTCTACAAGGTCTGGCTCGTCTTCGATCCCCGCCGCGTTTTCGTGGCCCAGGGGGTTTTTCTCTTCCTGCTGGCAGCGATGATCCACCTCGTTCTGCTCAGCACCGAGCGCTACAACTGGTTCGACGTGGCGGAGGCCAAGTACGGCACAGAAGTGATCGTGGAAGAGTAATCCACACCAACAGCCCCGGGCGGCAACCCAGTCGCCCGAGGCGATCCTCTTATTTCACCGATCCTTTGCGCCGCATGCACGCCGGCACGAGGGGCCATAGCGAGGGTTGAAGTATGGCACTGCTCAGCTTCGAACGAAAATACCGCGTGCCGGGGGGCACGCTCATCGGCGGCGACTTGTTCGATTTCTGGGTCGGGCCGTTCTTTGTCGGATTCTTCGGCGTCACGACGCTGTTCTTCGCCGCACTTGGCACGATCCTCATCTTCTGGGGCGCTTCGATGCAGGGCGAATGGAACCCCTGGCTCATCTCGATCGATCCGCCGCCGCTGGAATACGGGCTGGGCATGGCGCCGCTCCGCGAGGGCGGGCTGTGGCAGATCATCACGATCTGCGCCCACGGTGCCTTCATCAGCTGGGCCCTGCGTGAGGTCGAGATCTGCCGCAAGCTCGGCATGGGCTATCACGTGCCCTTCGCCTTCAGCGTCGCGATCTTTGCCTACACCACGCTGGTCGTGATCCGGCCCGTTCTGATGGGCGCCTGGGGTCATGGGTTCCCCTACGGGATCTGGAGCCACCTCGATTGGGTCAGCAACGTCGGCTACGCCTACGGGAACTTCCATTACAATCCGGCGCATATGATCGCGATCACCTTCTTCTTCACCACGACGCTGGCGCTCGCCCTCCATGGCGGCCTCATCCTGTCGGCGGTGAACCCCAAGAAGGGCACCGAGATGAAGACCCCCGATCACGAGGACACCTATTTCCGCGACTATATCGGCTACTCGGTCGGTACGCTGGGCATCCACCGGATCGGCCTGTTGCTGGCGCTGAATGCCGGGTTCTGGTCGGCGATCTGCATCGTGATTTCGGGAACCATCTGGTTCGATCAGTGGGTCGTCTGGTGGGACTGGTACATCAACCTGCCTTGGTGGGCAAATATCGAGGGAGGCGTCAATGGCTAAGTATGAAAGCATCTTCACCGCCGAGAACCAGAACCTCGTCACCCAGGTCCAGGTCCAGGGCGTGCCCGAAATGGGTATGGCCGAGGATGCCGATCTCGACGAGCGCGTGGGCCAGCCCGGCTACTCGACCTGGATCGGGTGGTTCGGCAACGCGCAGCTCGGCCCGATCTATCTGGGCGGTCTGGGCGTGGTGTCGCTCGCCACGGGGCTACTCTGGTTCTTCATCGTGGGCATCAGCTACTGGGACCAGGCGGGCTACAACCCGGCGGTGTTCCTGCGCGATCTGTTCTACTTCTCGCTGGAGCCGCCCGGGCCCGAGTACGGCCTCGGCATTCCGCCCCTCGGCGAGGGCTTGGGCTGGCTGATCGCCTCCTTCTTCCTGCTGATTTCGGTGCTGACCTGGTGGGCGCGTTGCTGGGTGCTGGCTGACCAGATGAAGATGGGCAAACACATTTTCTGGGCCTTCGGTTCGGCAATCTGGCTCTTTCTCGTGCTTGGCCTGATCCGTCCGATCTTGATGGGGTCCTGGTCCGAGGCGGTGCCCTATGGCATCTTCACCCATCTGGACTGGACGAACCTGTTCTCGCTCACCTACGGGAACCTGTTCTACAACCCGTTCCACGCGCTCTCGATCGTGTTCCTCTATGGTTCTGCACTACTCTTTGCCATGCATGGGGCGACGATCCTCGCGGTGTCGCGCTTCGGTGGCGACCGGGAGATTGAGCAGATCGCGGATCGCGGGACGGCCTCGGAACGGGCGGCGCTGTTCTGGCGCTGGACCATGGGCTTCAACGCCACGATGGAGGGGATCCACCGCTGGGCCTGGTGGTTCGCCGTGCTCTGCACGCTGACCGGCGGCATCGGGATCCTGATCACCGGCACCGTTGTCGACGACTGGTACACCTGGGCGCAGGATCACAACTACGCTCCGCTGGACCGCTGATCTGAGAAAGGCACGCTATGTCTGACGACTCGAAAAAGTACGACCTCCAGATCCCGGAGTTCAACAGACGCCAGCTGGAAGTCGCCTGGCTCATGGGGAAGGGGGCGGCCATGGGCGCTGCCATCTTCGTCGGGGTCGGAGTTTTCATCTGGCTTCTGATCCTGCTCGGGTCGGTTCTGCCGCCCGACAGCAAAGAAGCCGCCGATCCGACGCCGTGGTCCTATGTGATCCCGGCCGAGGACGCCGCGACCCACGCCTGAGCGCGCGGGCGGTCCAAGCCGCCGCCCCCGCTGCACCCTGGTCGGACCGTCCCCCGGGCGGTCTGGCATCGGGGCCATGTGCCCCGGTTCCCTTCCTGCTGGCTACAGGAGACCGGCGCCGCGGGGCGCAATCCCCGCGGCGCCTGTTCCCAAAGCCAGCAGGAGCGAGAACCACCATTCGACTGTCTCGGGAGGACATCATGGACACGCTCGCAACCCCTTCGCTGCACACTCCGACGCTCGACCGCGTCGCCGGTCCGGCCGATCTGCGCCGTCTGAGCGATGCCGAGCTTGGTCGATTGTCCGACGAACTGCGGGCTGAACTGATTGACGCGGTCAGCCAGACCGGCGGGCATCTGGGATCCTCGCTCGGTGTCGTGGAGATGACCGTCGCGATCCACGCGGTGTTCGACACGCCCCGCGACAAGCTGATCTGGGATGTCGGTCACCAGTGCTATCCGCACAAGATCCTCACCGGCCGGCGCGACCGGATCCGCACCATCCGTCAGGAAGGCGGGCTGTCGGGCTTCACCAAGCGGGCCGAGAGCGAGTTTGATCCTTTCGGCGCGGCGCATTCCTCGACCTCGATCTCATCCGCGCTCGGATTTGCGGTGGGGCACGATATGGGCCAGGCGACCGGCGATGCCATTGCCGTCATCGGCGACGGCGCGATCAGCGCGGGCATGGCCTACGAAGCGATGAACAATGCAGGCCACGAGGGCCGGCGTCTGTTTGTGATCCTCAATGACAACGAGATGTCGATCGCGCCGCCGACCGGCGCGATGTCGGCCTATCTCTCGGGGCTTTATGGCAACACGCCGCTCGGGCCCTTGAAAGACATGGCCGAGAGCTGGGAGTCCACGCTGCCCGGGCCGCTGCGTGACGGCGCCCGGCGGGCGCGACAGCTTGTGACCGGCATGCCCGGCGGCGGGACGCTCTTCGAAGAGCTCGGCTTTTCCTACATGGGCCCGATCGACGGGCACGACATGGGCCAGCTGCTCAAGGTCTTCCGGGCCGCGCGCTCCCGCGCTTCCGGCCCCGTGCTGATCCATTGCTGCACGGTCAAGGGCAAGGGTTATGCTCCGGCCGAGAACTCCGCCGACAAGTACCACGGCGTTGCGAAGTTCGACGTAGCTTCAGGCGCCCAGAAGAAGAGCAAGCCCGCCGCTCCGTCCTACACGGCAGTCTTCGGCGATGCTCTGACCGAGGCTGCGGCCGCCGACCCGCGGGTCGTGGCCGTGACGGCGGCAATGCCGTCGGGCACCGGGGTCGACCGGATGCAGAAGCGCTTTCCGGCCCGCGTCTTCGACGTCGGCATGGCCGAGCAGCATGCCGTGACCTTTGCCGCGGGAATGGCTGCCAGCGGGCTGAGGCCGTTCTGCGCGATTTATTCGACCTTCCTGCAGCGGGCTTATGATCAGGTCGTCCACGACGTGGCGATCCAGCGGTTGCCGGTGCGTTTTGCCATCGACCGCGCCGGCCTCGTGGGTGCGGACGGGCCAACCCATGCCGGCAGTTTCGATATTGGCTATCTGGCTAATCTGCCCGGGTTCACGGTCATGGCTGCGGCCGACGAAGCCGAGCTGAAGCATATGGTGGCGACCGCGGCGCTGTTCGACGAGGGACCGATCGCGTTCCGCTATCCGCGCGGGTCCGGTACCGGTGTCGCACTGCCCGAACGCGGTGAAACGCTGGAGATCGGTAAGGGCCGTATTCTGCGCGAAGGCACGGGAGTGGCGCTGCTGTCCTTCGGCGCGCATCTCGACCAAGTGCTGATCGCAGCCGACCGGCTGGAGGCCGCGGGGATCACCGCGACTGTGGCGGACGCCCGCTTTGCGAAACCGCTGGACACCGACCTCATCGACCGGTTGGTGGCGGAACACGGTGCGCTGATCACGGTAGAACAGGGGGCAACGGGCGGGTTCGGTGCGCTGGTGCTACACCATCTGGCTGCGTCCGGCAGGCTCGATCGCGGACTCGCGGTTCGCACGCTCACGCTGCCCGACCGGTTCATCGACCACGCGAGCCCGGACGCGATGTATCGCGCCGCGGGGCTCGACGCGAACGGAATTGCCGAGGCGGCCTTTGCCGCCGTCGGCGGAGGCAAGGTCACGGCGCTGCGGGCCTGAGCCTCGGCCGCAGACGCGACGGACGGAGTGGTCTCCTGAGCACGTAACTGCATTGCCGCCGCTCGGCGGCACGTCAGGCGCAGGCCAGTTGGTACGCACTTTGGGCTGTTGATCCTTCCCAGCCATTGCTCGGATCGGTGCGAAGCGGTCTGCGATGAAGTTCGAGGTCCACCCAGTCTGAGCGCTGCGCGGAACATCAAGCCCGGTTTCGGGCCACGGCGCCGGCGCGAAGTGGAAAAGGCTTGTTCTTTGGGCCGCCCGGCTCAGGCTGCGCGGGTCTTGCGCGCGGCCAGATCCAGCAGGAACGCGATCAGCCTGTCCGTGGCACTGTGGGACAGGGATGAACGCCCCCAGATCTCGGGAACCCGTTGAGACAGGCTGAGCTGATGATTGCTGGCATAGGCCATATCCCAGCTTTCAAAGGCGCGGATGCTGATCGTCTGTTCCGACAGGATCGTCATGCCGGCGTGGCGTCGATCGGCGCGCAACCGCGTCACCAGCGCTGCCACGGCGGGGCCGTCGCCTTCGATCACTTGAACGAAATTGTCGGCCTCGCGGTGAAGGAACCCCGTGATCCCGTCCTCGAGGTTCCGGCGCTCGGAGGTCGCAAGGATATCGAGCGCGCCGGGGGTGTATTCCCCGATCAATGCGTTGCTGCGGTAGATCACCCTGTGCATGCGCATTCCCTGCTGTCTTTTGAAATAATATTACAGAAGAGTCTTACCGAGGCCTTAAAGCTACCAAGACCTTAACACTTGCACCGCACACACGTGGCCTTCACGCTGGGTTAAGTCAACTAGCCGATTAAAAAGTAACAGTAAAATGACGATTACCTGATAAACTTGACGGCTTCTTCAGCAGTTTCGACAAAAGTGAAAAGCTCCAGGTCGTCGGCAGAGATTGTGCCGGCTTCCGCCAGGGCATCCCAGTTGACGATTCGCCGCCAGAACGCTTCGCCGAAGAGCAGGATCGGCACCGGGTCCATGCGTTTGGTCTGGATCAGCGTCAGAGCCTCGAAAAGCTCGTCCAACGTTCCGAATCCGCCGGGAAAGACCGTGATCGCGCGCGCGCGCATCAGGAAATGCATCTTGCGCACGGCGAAATAGTGGAAGTTGAAGGACAGATCCGGCGTCACATGCAGGTTAGGCGCCTGTTCATGGGGCAGTACGATATTGAGACCGATGGACACGCCGCCAGCCTCGGCCGCTCCGAGATTGCCGGCCTCCATCACACCGGGACCTCCTCCCGTAACAATGACGTCCTCGGTGTTTCCGCTTGCGACGCTACGCTCGGTGACCATGCGGGCGAACTGGCGCGCCTCGTTGTAGAACCGCGACAGCTCGGCCAGTTCGGGGGTGCGCGCGGATTGGCGCTGGTCGGGCGCGGGAATGCGGGCGCCGCCGAACATCACCACGGTCGAGACGATGCCGCGTTCCTCCAGCGCCAACTGCGTCTTGAGAAGCTCAAGCTGCAGCCGAACCGGGCGCAGTGCCTCACGTGTCAGAAACTCGTCATCGGCAAAGGCCAAGCGGTGGGTCGGCGAGCGGGTCTGGGGTGTGTCGGGAATATGTCTTGCCCGAGCGACATCCTCTCGGGCGTCGGGCAGGGGATGGGCCTTGTGGTCTTTCATACGCACGCTGCTCGCCTTACTCGTCTTTCCCAAGCCCTTCGCCTACAGGGTGGAACGCGCCGAGGCCAGTGCCAAGAGCGGATCGGGGGCGTCATGTCTCAGGCACCGGGATCATTCAGTCATGCACGCCAATGTCCTCGTTCCAGAGCGCCGGGTGCGCGTCGATGAAGCCGCGCATCAGCGCGATGCACCGGGCGTCGTTCAATATCGACAACGCCACGCCGCGGTCGCGCAGGAATACCTCGTTGCCGCCAAAGGTCTCTGCCTCGCCTATGATCACGCGCGGAATGGCAAATTGCAGGATCGTGCCGGAACACATCATGCAGGGCGACAGCGTCGTCGCCAGTACCGCGCGGTGAAAATCGCCGCGCCGTCCGGCATTGGCCAGGCAGGACATCTCGCCATGGAGGATCTGGCTACCCTGCTGGACGCGCTGGTTACGGCCGCGCGCGACGCAGGTACCGTCGACAAAGAGTGCGGCACCAATGGGAATCCCGCCTTCGTCCGCGCCGGCGCGGGCTTCCTCGAGGGCGATCTCCAGCATCTCGGCGTCGGACGGCATGTCGGGCGTCTCCGGGTTCATATCGGTTTCGTGCACCATGGCAGCGCGACCGCGTCCGAGCCAGAGGGTTTCGCGCATTGCCCCTGCGCCCGCCAGCCGGTAGGGGAGCGCCAACCAAAATGCCAAGTTCGATACAGGGAAAAGCCATGAGCAACGCGCATCTGGAAACCGCAATCGAGGCCGCGTGGGAGGCGCGCGATGGCATCTCGCCCAGCACGACCGGAGCCACACGCGATGCGATCGAGCAGACGCTTGGCGCGCTGGACAGCGGCACGTTGCGGGTTGCCGAAAAGCAGGATGACGGCAGCTGGCATGTGAACCAGTGGGCCAAGAAGGCCGTCCTGCTTGGGTTCCGGCTGAAGGACATGGCGCCCCAGTCCGGCGGTCCCCAGGGCAGCAGCTGGTGGGACAAGGTCGACAGCAAGTTCGAGGGCTGGGGCCCCGAGGAATGGGGTGCTGCCGGCTTTCGCGCTGTGCCGAACTGCATCGTGCGGCGATCGGCCTATATCGCGCCGGGCGTGGTGTTGATGCCGTCCTTCGTCAATCTCGGCGCCCATGTCGACAGCGGCACCATGGTCGACACCTGGGCCACGGTCGGCTCCTGCGCGCAGATCGGCAAGAACGTGCATCTGTCGGGCGGCGTCGGCATCGGCGGCGTGCTGGAGCCGATGCAGGCGGGCCCGACGATCATCGAGGATGACTGCTTCATCGGGGCGCGCTCAGAGGTGGTCGAGGGCGTGATCGTCCGCGAAGGCTCCGTCCTCGGTATGGGCGTCTTCATCGGCCAGTCCACCAAGATCGTCGACCGCGAGAGCGGCGAGGTTATGTATGGCGAGGTGCCGGCGGGGTCGGTCGTTGTCGCGGGGTCCATGCCCTCCAAAAACGGTGTGAACCTCTATTGCGCGGTTATTGTGAAACGCGTCGACGCGCAGACCCGGTCCAAGACCTCGATCAACGAGCTGTTGCGCGACTGAACCGGGTTCAGTCCTTGCCCGGGCGCTGCGCGACCGGGCCGCCGGCAGCTTTCCAGCCGGAGAACCCGTCCTCGATGTGGCTCACATTCGGCAGGCCCATCTCGTGGGCGGTCCGGGCGGCGAGGGCGGAACGCCAGCCAGAGGCGCAATAGAACACGAACCGGTTGCCACTGGCGAATTGCGGTTTGGCATAGGGGCTGTCGGGGTCGATCCAAAACTCGAGCATGCCACGCGGGCAGTGAAACGCGCCGGGGATCATGCCGTCGCGCTCCAGCTCGCGCGGATCGCGCAGATCGACGAAGGTGACGGTGTCGACATCTTGAAGCGTCAGCAGGTCGCTGGCCGGTGCGTGATCGACCTGCGCGTTGGCCTCTTGGACCATGGATTTGACGGATTTCAACTGGCGTACCTCTGGCTGTGCGTGCCCCGGGCGTACCGCTTGACCGCGCCGGACGCAAACAGAGCCGTCCGCAGCGACGGAAACCTGTCCGCCATCCGTATCAGACTGTGAAGTTACCCAAGGAGCGTCGCAATGCTCAAACAGGTTGTTCTGGTTTTGGCCATCGGCTGCGTCTGGGCGCTGGAAACTGGTTGGATCGGGAGTTTCGCGCTCCATTGACCCGACAACGCGCGGCGGGTACGCCGCGCGCCATGGCGCAACAGGTCTACACACTGCTCGTTCAGGTCGGACGCAAGGACGGCGACGGCTTGCCCAAGGGGGCGACCGGCGCGGCGCTGATGGTCTATGCCACCGGTGTGGATGAACCCGAAGCGGTGCGCGAAACGGTGGCGATCCTCAAGCAGGCCGATCTCGCCCCGCTCGACGTCACCGGGTATGGCACGTTCGACGAACGGCTCGCCGAGGGCCATGAGATCGGCGATGAGGAGCGTGCGCTGATGGACCGGGCGCTGGCCGAAAACGCCGTGATCGTGGCCCAGATGACGCCGTTCTTTGATCCGCCCGAGTGACTCCGGCGCCGTCCTAAGTCGCCGTTTCCTTGCCGACTCCGATGCGGCTCCGGTGCGGGCCGAAAAGACAGGTCAGTCCCAGGATCAGGCCGGATACCGTCGCGATCATGCCCGCGGCGCTGACGGCGTGTTGCGCCCCGATCCAGAGCGGCCCGTAGCCGGCGAAAACATAGCCCAGAACGGCCGACAGCACCGCAAACGCCACTGACCACCAGATCTGACGTTCCAGACTGTTGGTCATCAGCCGGGCGGCGGCCGGCGGGCATATGAACATGGCGATCACGATGATCGAGCCCACGGCGTCGAAGGCCGCGACCGCGGCGATCGCTGCCGTTATCACGAGCCCGAAACCGATCGCGCCGGTCGGAAGGCCGAGGGCGTCGGCAAAGCCCTCGTCGAATGTGGAGATCTTCAGCCAGCGCCAGAACACCAGCGTGAGGGCGACCACCAGCGCGCAGACCAGCGCGATCCGCCCGAGTTCGGGCGGCAGGGCGGCGAGAGCCACTGGATCGATCAGCGAAGCCCAGCCATCACGTGCTTGAAACCAGATCAGGCTCTCCAGATTGCCCATCAGAGCATGCTCGACATCAAGGTGGACGCTGGACGTATCGGTCTGCTCCAGCAGCAGCACGCCGGCCGCGAAGAGCGTGGTAAAGGTCACGCCCATGGCTGCACCCGGTTCGATCTTGCCCAGACGCTTGATCGCCTCGATCAGGATCACGGCGACCACAGCGGCCCCGGCGGCACCCAACAGCATCGGGAGCGCGGACACGACCCCGGTCAGCAGAAACGCGACGACGATCCCCGGCAACACGACATGGCTGATCGCATCGCCGATCAGCGCCTGTTTGCGCAGGATGAGGAAGTTGCCCGGCAGGGCGCAGGCTATCGATGCCAGGATGCCGATCAGCATCGGCGTAAGAGAAAACTGGACGAACTCCGACCCCATCAGGCGGTCCCCCCCAGTGAGCTGCCCAGGGCACGCGGGCCGCCGATGCGGCGGTCGAACTCGGCGATTTCGTCAGGGGTGAACACCTGCTCGATCGGGGTGAGCCCGTCATAGCGCCCCGTCAGCCCGGCATCCTGGTGGATCTCGCGGGCAATGTCCCAGCGGTGTTCGTCGCGCGCGGTCTTGGCGGCCAGGGCGCGGCCGTTCGCGGTGGCCACGCCGTCGGGGCGGATCAGGCCCTCGCCGCGCAGCACGCGCAGGGTGAAATCGTCATGGATCGGCTCGGCCCGCGATAGCGCCAGCAATCCCTGGCGCCGGTGCACACGGCGCTGAAACCGCCGGTGGCGGATTACGGCTGCCGCGACGCCGCGCGCCGGAGCAACGAAAAGCGACATCAGAAAGAGCGATGCCGCGACCAGCACGATGATCGGCCCCGTTGGCATGGCGGGCGCGGTCGTCGACAGCGCGGCACCGACATAGCCTGACACCCCCCCGATCAGCCCGGCATACCAGATCACATAGGCGCTGCTTTCGGTCCAGAACCGCGCCGTGACCGGCGGTATGATCAACATGGCGACGATCAGGATCAGGCCGACGAGTTTCAGACCGATCACCGTAACGGCCATCACCAGCCCCATCATGGCCAGATCGATCCGGCGCACATTGTAGCCGAGCGCTGCGGCATAGTCGGGGTCGAATGCCACCAGCGTCATCGGGCGGCGCAGCAGCCAGGTCGCAAAGACGGCCAGCGCCCCGCCCACGGCAATGACGACCGCGTCCTGAAACAGCATGCCTGCCGTGGAGCCCAGCAGGAACCCCTCCAACCCCGCCTGGCGACCCGCGCTCATGGTCTGGACCACAGTCAGCAAAACGATGCCGAAGCCGAAGAACACAGATAGAACCGCACCGATGGCGGCATCTTCGCTCAGACGCGTGCGCCGGGCTATCCATTCGACCAGGAGCAGGCCGATCCCGGCAGTGGCAGCAGATCCCAGAAGCAGCCCGATCAGGTTGCGTCCATCTCCGCCAAGGGCGACCATGAGGATAAAGGCCAACCCGACGCCGGGCAGGGTGGCGTGGGCCACCGCGTCCGACACGAGCGCCCGCTTGCGCAGGAAAAGGAACGTGCCCGCCGCGCCGGCCGCAAAGCCGAGCATCGCCGCGCCGATCCCTACCAGTGCCGCGTTGTAACCCGCATTGAGCGCCAGCGCGTCGAGAAATGGGTTCACGCAGGGTCCGCCAGTGCGAGCTGGTCGATATGGGTGGCCGCGAGCCGTCCGCCATAGGTGGCGTTCAGGTTTGCGCCCGTGAAGGTCGTCGCAACCGGACCTTCGGCGATCTTGCGGACATTGATCAGAAAAACATGGTCGAAATAGGTCGCCACGGTTGCCAGGTCGTGGTGTACACAGACGACTGCCTTGCCATCAGCCTTGAGCGACTTCAGAACGTCGATGATCGCGCGTTCGGTGGCCGCGTCGACACCGGCAAAGGGCTCATCGAGCAGATACAGATCCGCGTCCTGCGCCAGCGCCCTGGCCAGGAACACACGCTGCTGCTGGCCGCCCGAAAGCTGTCCGATCTGCCGGTCGGCGAAGTCCGACATGCCAACGCGAGCGAGGCAGGCGTTGGCCTTGGCGCGTTGCGCACCCGTCAGCCGGCCCAGAAGCCCGATCCGACGGTAGAGCCCCATCAAAACCACGTCGATCACGCTGGCCGGAAAGTCCCAATCGACGCTGGCGCGCTGCGGCACGTAAGCGATGCGCGCGCGCGCCGTTTCGATCGGTTGGCCAAAAACGCTCACCTCGCCTGAAAGGCGCGGGATCACTCCAAGAGCTGCTTTCAGCAGGGTGGATTTACCCGCGCCGTTGGGGCCGATGATTGCGGTCATCGCTCCTGCCGGAAAGGTCGCGTCGACCGAGAACACCGCCGGTTTCTCACCATAGGAGACGGTGACGCCGCGCACGGCGAGCGGCGCACTGGCCACCGGATCAGGCGCGCGCAGGGCCTGGCCGTCCTGCGCCGCAACCGTGACCTGTGCCGACCGGAGTGCCATCAGTTCAGCAGCCCCTGCATACCCTGATCGGGCACGTCGCCGCCGAGCGCCCCGGCAATCACGGTGGCATTGTGGTCGATCATGCCCAGATAGGTGCCCTCATAGGTGCCGTCCGCGCCCATGGCGTCGGAAAAAAGCTCGCCACCGATAACGACCTCTTGGCCCGCGGCCGCGGCCCCTTCGATCAGCGCACGGACATTGCGGTCGGAGACGGAGCTTTCGACGAACACGGCTCCGATGTCACGCTCCACCAGCATGTCGACGAGTTCCGAGATGCGGTTCAGACCGGCCTCGCTCTCGGTCGAGATCCCCTGGATTCCCATCACTTCGAACCCGTAGGCAGACCCGAAATAGTTGAACGCGTCATGGGCCGTCAGCAGAACGCGGGCTTCGGGCGGAACAGACGACAGAACTCCGGTAGTGTAGTTCGCCAACTCCCGTAACTCGCCCGTGTGCGCGTCGGTATTGGCGCGAAAGATCTCTTCGTTCTCGGGTTGCGCTGCGATCAAGGCGTCCCGGACATTCAGGACGACCTGGGTCCACAAATTTGGGTTCATCCAGACATGGGGGTCGTACTTGTCGTCGTAATCATCGTGGCCGATCAGCATGTTGCGTGGCAAGCCTTCGGCCACGGCGGTCACGTTGCCGTCCTGCTCAAGCTCGCGCAGAAAGTCTTCCATCTGTGCTTCGAGGTAGAGCCCATGCCACAGCACGGCATCCGCCTGGGCCATCGCGACGATGTCGGAGCGGGTCTGGCGGTAGGCATGTGGGTCGACGCCCGGTCCCATCAGCGTCCTGACCTCGACCAAGTCTCCGCCGACCTGACGGGCCGCGTCACCGATCATTCCCGTGGTGGCGACCACGTCGAGCTTGTCCTGGGCCGTGGCAAAACCAGCAGGCAGTGCCATGCTGAAGGCCGCAATAGCGGCAAGGACAATTCTCTTTGTCGGCATGAACGCGCTCCGGTTGATTGTCTTGGGTCAGTGTCAGAGCAGTTTATATTGCGAACCATTTGCAATAGTCAATGCTTTTGAGAAGCGTTCGCAGCTTTCGGCCACGGTACCGACTATAGCGCCGAGCATCTTGAGGGCGCGCATTGCCGTGCTCCTGGTGCGAAGGCTCCGCGTGGGGGGGCACCCTCCATCTACTGCTGGACGTGATTTCGAAGCATCGCGTAGCCGGACCTCTTGTACCATACCCACAGCCAGAGGGTGCTTGCTCACCTCCATTCCTGTAGGAAGCGGGACCTACGCCGAACTCACTTCTATCGGGAACCACGAGCGACGAAATGGCCACCGCAATCCAATTCGCGACAGGGCCCCCGCTGTGCATCGTTTCAAGCGCTCGAACCAGTGTTGACACCCCCCCATACCCCGGATATCAGCCCGCCACGCGACGGCCCAGGTGGCGGAATTGGTAGACGCGCTAGCTTCAGGTGCTAGTGTCTGTATGGACGTGGAGGTTCGAGTCCTCTCCTGGGCACCAAAATACCGTAAAACCTCCAAACTTATCAAAAGCTTATGGTGGTATTTGGCCCTTGGGGGTGACGCAAAAGGTGTTACATCCATGTCTATCGTGATCATTCAGACAGGGGCCTTCGTTCTTTTGGCGAAGTACATTTACCAGTAGAAGCAGTCGCCCGTTTGGTACTTCCGTAGACGGATACCTGATGACCTTGCCAGGCATTATCCCGGCAAGAACGGTTCGATCCGTTTCTCTCTGAAGACAAGAGACGAGAAGAAAGCGGCACGTATAGCCCATCGGAACGTTCTGGCTCAGGATGCCCTGTGGACGTCAATAAGGACACGAGAAGTCGCCAATAGTCCTCAGTTGGTTTCAAACAGCCATGGGTATACTTCAACGTTTGGACCTCAAACCGGGCGAAGGTCCCCTCAGAGATGAAATGGGGATCGATCCTGACGAGTTCCTGAGAGAGCTGGATTACCAAGCTGACTTAGACCCGAATGGTAGTCTCGAAGACAACAAATACCAGATAAGGAATGACCTACCTTCAGAGTACAAGCTTGCTGTAGAGCTACTCTACGGGGCGAAGCCGCCGTTCTTTTTATCCGAAGCGCTAAAAGAGTTTCAAACACTCAGGGGTGAGATTGAAAATTCCAGAGTGTTCAAGGATCGTACGAGGGCGGTTTCTGGCTTTATCTCTTTGAGCGGTGACCGCCCTATTGAGTAATACACCCGAGATGATGCGAACAGGTATGTCCAAAGCCTGATTGAAAGCGGAAGCAAAACTACAACAGTAAGAAGGCAGCTGAATTCTATCTCTGCGATCTTCTCGCTTATGCTGGCAGAGGAAAAACTAACCAGAAGCAACATACTCGCCATAGTTCAGATACCCAATTTTGGCGAGGATAGCCAAAAACGACAGCCTTTTACGGAGGATGAGCTGCGAGTAATTCAATCCCTTTGCTTAGATGTTGATGACGAGATGCGTTGGGCAATGGCCGCATTGTTGATCAACGCGTCGATGCGGGGCACGGTCTTCAGGACCTTGTCGGCGGCCTCGCGCACGTTGTTTAGTACGGACAGGTCCATGCGGATGAAGCTCACGTCGGCTTTCGCGCCGAACTCCTGTTTCAGTTCCGCGATTGCCGCCTCGGATTTCTCTGCCGAGCGGTTCAGCATCACCACCTTGGCGTTCTTCTTCAGAAGAATGCGCGCGGCTTGAAAGCCAGCGCCCGCGTTGGCGCCGGTGATGAGGTAGGTCTTGCCTGATTGGTCGCCGAGGCGCTCGGGTGTCCAGCCTTTGGGTCCAAATGTTGTATCTGCCATTTTCTGTCTCTTGCCAGCTCAAACTGGCGCTTAGGGGTGTTGTTGCTTGAAGGCACAGATAGAACCTGACTGGGCACGAAAATAGGCGTAATTCTCTCAATTGCTTGCCTAATCGTCTCAACAAAATTGCAAAGATGAAAGTCCTCTGCCAGCTAGAGTGCATGAGCAAAGAACGGATCAAAGACCTTATAGAGCGCCGTCTGCCCGAACCAGGCCTTGTCGATACCGCGCTGAAGGGCGTCCAGCTTTTCCGAGTGACCGAGGCCATGCCCTGCGTGCCTGCCGTCTATGAGCCCACGGTGGTGGCTATTCTCAGTGGCACCAAGGAAGCAGTGCTGGACAGTGAGCACCATGTCTATGGCAGCGATCAATACTTGCTGTGCCCAATGACCCTGCCGGTTTAGGCGGGCACGCCACAGGCGTCCGAAGCGGATGCTCTGCTCGGCGCGGTGATCACACTGGATCCACGAATGATGCGTGAACTTACCATGGAGATCGAAGCCACAGCCGGTGGCAACAGACAGTCTCGGGGCGAGGCGCCGTCGGCTTTTGCATTGGCGTCTTGGGATACTGGGTTCACCCAGGCTTTGCTGCGGCTCCTCGATCTGCTCGACAATCCGGTTGATCTTGAGGTGCTGGGAACAGGGAGGCTGCGCGAGTTGTGTTACGCGGTGCTCATGGGGGAGGCCGGGGCTGCCGCAAGACGTGCCTTTGGCGTCGGCAACGAAATCGCGCGCACCATCGACTATCTCTCGAACCACCTCAACGCACAGGTCACCATCGACGACATGGCAGACCATGTGGGTATGAGCCGCGCAGTGTTCCATCGGCGGTTCAAGGAAGCTACGACCATGTCGCCGATACAGTTTGTAAAGTCGATGCGGCTGAATAACGCCGCGATGAAGATCGCCGAAGGGAAGACCGTGTCGGAGGCGGCTTGGGACGTGGGCTATCAAAGCTCCTCTCAATTCAGTCGTGAGTTCAAGTGGATGTACGGCCAGTCACCCCGGCAATGGAGCCACGCGGCGCAGTTGCCCAAACGATGAACTGAGTCGCATCTGCCACTTCAGGCTTGTGGCGAATGTCCGGACAACGGGCTGCGGCCGCAGCACTTTAAGAGTGTGCTCAAGGACGGCTTTGGGCTGTCCTCACATGAGTAAGACAAGCGCTCCAAAACTGTGCTGCATCGCCTTCGAAGTCGGCTGTCACTGGGGAGTGGAAAAGATCCTGCCCCGACTTGGTGGACACCCATGATAGGCTTTCGGGCCAACGGAAGGAGTGTCTGATGGAGAAGAAGAAGCGCAGACATTTTCCGGACGAGTTCAAGCGGCAGGCTGTGGAGCGCACCGAGACGAGCGGGTTGT
>JANSYP010000003.1 GCA_024742405.1 Paracoccaceae bacterium | reverse complement strand
GAACCTGCCGATCCACAAGCAGCTGTCACATCCTCGGTCATCACTCTCTCCACTCTGCCGGCACCGGCCATTCCGGCGCCCGTACCGAGTGGAGCCCGGCGATCCCGGGCGAGCTAGCGGTACGCACAGCACCGCTTCCTAAACGCGCGAAGTCCAGTCACTTCGGTCAAAAACGGGCGGGTTGCGGTAGTCCGCTGCATACGTGACCTATGCACGCCGCAATGATCTAAACTGACATCTAGAATTGAAAAAAGGTTTTCTGCCGGTCGCTACAGTGTGATGTCCAGCGGCGGCGCTAAACAGCGCCACCACTTAAAGACCTTTTTGGCTTAGTCGAGCACGGGGTTCCTTATGGGTTGTCCGGGAAACACGTCTTCCAGCACTTTGGAATCGCGAACGACCAAGGTGCCATTTACAATCACATAAGGTATTCCGGTAGTTGGCAGAGCGTTCTTGCCTACTTCGTAGTCCGAATTCTCCGTTACAGTCGCAGGGTCGAAAACTGTAATGTCAGCAATCATCCCGGGTTGAACACGCCCTCGCTGGCGCATATCCGGAACCATGTCTTCAATGAAACGGGCGGGAAGGTAAGACATCCTCGCCACGGCATCCATCAGTGTGATCGCGCCAGTCTCACGGGTAAGTCGCAGCATTTTGCCGGAAGTGCCCGCTCCTCGAGGATGTCCCAACGCCGTTTCATATGGGGCGTCCCACGGTAAAGGCATTCCGTTCTCGTCAATGAATGGAAATGCATCCGAACCAACGATGGTTGCCGGGTCCGAGAAGGCGGCCATCATGTCCTTATTCTTGATGTGGTGCATGATCATCGTCTCGCCGGGACTTTCCGAACGATATTTGTTGAAGCTTTCTTCATTTAGCGTTTCGTTGGTAGAAACGATGAGAAGATCGGAATAATCCATTCCGGTTTTCTCCTGAAACCCTTCCCCCAAGTAGTCGGCGCCAATGATGGAACTGCCTTTCTCCCAAGGGTAGAATTCACCGACCACCTTCATTCCGCTGGCGCGAGCGCGATTTATAAGCTCCAAACACTCCGGAGTGAGCCCAAGACAATTGCTCGGCACGTGCTGAACAATGAGGGGAACCTCGTTCACTTGCGCAACCGTTATGAGTTCCTGAAGACCCAGATATCCACTCGGAGGAACTTGCGAAAGATATCGCACATGCGTCAAAATGAATGAGTTATAGCGACTGGCAATACTCGCAACTTCAGTCAATTACCCGCTGGACACCTGAGTGGCATAGCCAACCGGAAAACCAATCCCAATCGCGCCCTGCCGCATCCCGTCTTCGACCGCAGATATGATCCGCGCGCGTTCGTCAGATCCGGCGGCGGCACGTTCCGTGCTCCATTTCGCCCCGTCCTGGGCGGCTTTGTTGATGGAGTCAGAATAGAGGGGAAGGCCTAAAGCATCATTTTTGATATTGTCCAGCGTCTGAAGTCGAGTTCCCAAATGACTGACGGAAGTTCCGTAGTTTGCTTGTGATTTTCCCTCTTTGCCGTCGTAGTACGCTTCGACAGGGTGGGCGCCGACCTCCAATTCCAATGGTGAGGTCACGCCGCCACGCAGCGCCAGCTTGATGCCGAACGGGTCTTGCCCATGCCAATGAAAGTCGATGAAACCCGGGGCAACAACATGTCCCGAAGCGTCAATTGTCTCTTCACCCGATATTTCTGCATCGGTGACGACTTCAATACGGCCATCCGTAATACCTACATTTCGAAGCGCATCGAGCTTGGTTTCAGGGTCAATTACACGTCCGTTTTCAATTACGAGATCAAATTCCTGCGCATAGGCTGGAGCCGACAGCACAACAAGGGCCACTGCAAGGGCAAGTTTCAAGGGCGGTTCCACTTCTTTCGCGCACAATTTTTCTGGGCATTCAAACCGTTCCAGGGCGCGTGCGTTAAACCCTAGCGGTTGAATTGGTGATTTTAGGCTAACACGAGAGCGCGGCCAACGAAAAGTGAGATCTGCTTTTTCGGTCTCTAGTATCTATTCGAGTCACGCGACACTACCTTATTCGGCCATCCGGAATGTTTCATTTTTGATGCTGAGCGCAAAAAGAGTCGGTTGGGTCCGAGAAGACAGATCGCTCAGTCAGCCAACACCGCAAGGCGAAGGTCGTCCGACTGCGTCGCAAAGAAGGCAGTTGCTAAAGCCGGCTTCCGCGAATGACTTTTCCTAACCGGAACTCGCTGAGGTCACGCGTAGCAACTTCTTATTGGCGCAAGTATGATCGCAACTTGAAATTGCTCAAGCACTTGCGCCAAGCGGGATCTTGGCGGGTTTGCTGCCTAGTTCAACGTGTCCTTGTAGACTTCCCCGTTTTTCATGATCAGCTTTATATTGTTCGCGTCAGTCACCGCAGACAAATCTTCCAGCGGATTGCCTTCGACGATCAAAAGATCCGCATAGGCCCCCTCCACGATCCGACCAATCGGTCCATCGGGGTACGGGTTCTTGTCTCCACTCATGGCGAGAAGGCTTGTTGCGTTACCGGTTGCCTGCTTCAAGATCTCGACGGGCTCGAAGAAATCCAACAGTCTTTCAAGCTGTTCGACCTGGTCCGAGGCGTCCGGAACATTGAAGAGATCCGTACCCCAAGTCACGTTCAGGTCCGGCAATTCGCTCACAATCTGATACATGTTTGCCGTTCCCTGACACACGGTATTGAGTTTTTCGTTCGAGAATTCGTCAAGTTGTGGCTCGTTGCAGACTGTGAAGGGCTGCGTGCTCAGATGTACGCCTTCGGCGGCCATGCGTTCGAGGGTTTCCCGGTCAAGTAACTGGCCGTGACCAACGTCTTTTATACCCGCGTCTATGGCACGATTGACCGCGGCCGGAGTGTAGGCGTGCATGGTAACATAGGTGCCAAAGTCCGTGGCCGCGTTGGCCGCGGCCTTCATCTCCTCAAAAGTGAATTGAGTCGAAAAAAGAGGATCGGTCGGCGACGCGTAGCCACCGCCTGCGGCGATCTTGATTTGCGATGCCCCCAGTCGCAGGTTCTCACGTGCAGCGGCCAGAATTTGCGGCACGCCGTCAACCATGAACACCCATCCAAGCCGGTCAGTGGTCGGTTCGATGTTGCTGAACGCGCGATGCGTGTCGGTCTTCGTTCGGAAATCAAAGTGGCCGGATGTCTGAGACAGGAATCTCCCGGACGGATAAATCCTCGGGCCCGGTACGATGTTCTCGTCGATCGCCTGTTTCAGCCCGAAAATGTTTCCTCCCATGTCGCGGCCAGTTGTGACGCCGCGCAGAAGCATCTCTTCGGCATCGCGCACGGCACGAACCAGCGGATACGTCGGCTCACCGAACAAAAGATCAGGAACAGTCACAGTGACCATCGACAAATGCACATGATTATCGACCAACCCCGGCATAAGGGTGCCACCCTGACCATCGATTATCGTCGCGCCTTCTGCCTCAATTGGATCGGTCGAGATCTGGGATATCAGGTGGCCATCGATCAGCACGTTGGCGTTTTCAAGTCTCGCGTCGTTGACTCCATCGAACAGGTGAACGTTGGTTACTACGATGGATTGGGTGTCATCTTGTGCCATCGCCGCTGAGCCAATGATGCAAAGGATGAGCTGCCAAGGAAGTCTCATAAAAATGGTGCTCCGAAATTCGCCTCGTTAGGACGAGCCTACCGCAAGCATAGAAGAAATCAATCTGGGTGGCTGGCCGCGCGAGCGGCGTACCCTGCCGATCCGCACCGCCGGTGCCGTCCACTCAGAGGATGGTCTCGGATCCGGTTCCCTTTCCCGCCCTCTTGGTCACGAATGCAGGATAAGCTCTAGCTCAGGCAGCGTTGGCGCACTCTCTGCGACCGTCTTCTTCGTGCGTGCCGACGACCTTGGAGCGCCCCGACTACCGTGCTGTATGTTGAACGGTCGCTTTGAGAAAGCTGGACCGCAGCGCCCTGGCAGTCGCCCAATGTCGGTCCTGGGCCGCCCGCAAAGACGGCCCACGAGCTCTAGATTTCAATAGCTTCCGCGATCGCTAGCGCATCCCCAAGCTCAATGCCGAGATACTGGACTGCGCTGTCCATCTTGGTGTGACCAGGAAGAAGTTGGACGGCTCTAAGAGTACCTGTCTCTTTGTAGATCTGTGTCACCTTTGTCCGACGCATCGAGTAAGTGCCGTAAGCGCTCGCCTCCAGTCCGAGGGACTCGACCCAACCGTGTACGATCCGAACGTGTTGGTGCGTCGAGATGTGCAACCGCTCATGGAACCAACCTGGCCAAAGGTATTCTGATCCAACCATCAGTTCATCGTCCATCCACTCTTCGGCAGCGGCCCGGCTCCCATCGGATTTTTTGAAGCGCACAGGTCTAAGCGTCTTGCTCTGCAACACAGAGGCACATTCTTTGATTTGGCCGGACGCCAACACGTCGACAACCTTCATCTTCACGAGATCACGATGGGTGTCAGTCAACTCAGGGCGAATTCGGATCGCCCAGGCGTGTTGTGGCTTCAGCGGTCGTTTTCGACCGACAACGCGTCCCTTGTTCCAAGCTGGGCGTAGGGCGCGAATGGCAGGTAGGTTTGGTGTTTGCATGACTCATCCTTCCATCCGCCATGCCCACCCAGAACGACAACCCGACGTTGACGACCTCAGCACAACGCAAGACGCTGCGACGCCTCCGGTGACCACAGGGAGCCCGTAGTACAGAATGCTGCAACCTGTATGAGCGTCAGCTTTGGGTTGAGCTCTGATCCTGTCGCAGTGAGGCTTCTTCGAGACGTGTCTTGAGATGGCCAATAACATTTTGCGCTGTCGCAATATCATCTGACGACAGGCCTTCCGACAGTTCATTCACCCATGGGATTTGCCGCGCAATCGCGGCTTCGTATAGTTTCTCTCCCTTTCGGGTCAGAACAACAAGGTGCGCGCGCTTGTGGTGTGGATTTGGCTGAAACTCAACGACGCCCTCACTATTCAGCTCGTTAACGATCCGTTGAACGCCCTGCCGGTGAACACCCATGGTCCGTGCATGCCACGCGACTGTCTCCGGCCGATCCGCGTAAGCGATGGCACCAAGGATCTGCCATCGCGCACTTGTTAAGCCGAGTTCCGATACGAGCCGATCACCGGCAAGCTGCAATCGACCGTTCAGCCGAAACACATCCAGTACCAGCGCGGTCACCGCTTCTCCTTCTTCGGTCCTTTGCTCATCCGACATGCCGGCTCCTCATTTATTTGACAACATATTGTCATTATGCTTAATGCCTCCAAAATATGACAACATGACACCAAGCCAAAGCGACTTACAAGGAGTACCGATATGGTCAAGTTCAAGCCCCTCGACCCTGAGTTTCCCATTGAACGGCAATTGGGCATCGACGCTGGACCTGTTGTTCTGGTCAACCTGTTTTCCGTCGATCCCGGCGACCAAGATGCCTTGGTTGAAGCCTGGCGGAACGATGCTCAATGGATGAAGAAGCAGCCGGGGTACATCAGCACTCAACTTCATAAGGCTGTTGGCGATGGCAGCATGTATCTGAACTATGCCGTCTGGGATTCTGTTGCGGCCTTCCGCGATGCGTTTTCAAACCCCGAGTTTCAACAGCAGCTCAACCACTACCCCTCCAGCGCTGTGGCCGCACCCCATCTGTTCGAGAAAGTCGCCGTGCCGAACTGTTGCACGGCCTGACGAAACTCTTCTCACAAAGCCAATTTGAGGGAACCGAAATGAAAACAAGGATTCACGCCATCGCAGGCGGCATCGGCTTCGTGATGATCCTCCTCTTCTGGGCGTCAACGGCCATTTCTGAGCTCTTTGCAAACCACGAAACAGTAGCAGCCGTTAAGGCAATGATCTTGAGGGGTATGTTCATCCTCATTCCTGCGATGGCTATTGCTGGCGGGACGGGCATGGCACTGGGCCAGAAACGCAAGGATGCGCTGACGAGAGCAAAGAAAACCCGCATGCCTGTTATAGCTCTGAACGGGTTGGTGATCCTCCTGCCGGCTGCTTGGTTTCTGGCTGGCAAGGCCGCAGCTGGTGAATTTGACAGCACACTTTACGCAGTTCAGGTGGTTGAGCTGATCGCAGGTGCAGCAAACCTCACTATGATGGGGCTGAACATTCGCGATGGCCTACGCATGACCGGGAGAATTCGGCGGCCACGTTGAAGGTGTGGTTCCAACCCAAGCACTGCCAAATTACCGACATTCAAGCAGACGCAGCGAATTGGTGCTTTGTCCGGATCGTGTTGAAAAACTCTGCGAGGAGAAAATGGCCTCAAAAAGTTGAAAGACGGTTCGCGCGAACAACCGCCTGCCAAGCCGTGTTTCCAGGAAGGCGATTTTTCGGGAGAATTACCTTTGGATATGCCACTTTCACGGGATGCACCGAGTCTATAAACACGATCTCCACATGACGCTTTAGAGAACCTTGTGGCTAAGGTCCGGAATGAGGTGGCCGCGGCGCCAAGGCTTCCGCGCGGCAGACAACTTTGAGCACCGCTGCACGGCGGTTTTTGGCCTATGCGGAGGCTGAAACGAAGAGGGACGTCGCCTTCGCTGTTCGGCCAACTCGTGGCCGGCGCAAGGGAGATCGAGCCGCCCGAAAACGCGGCCCAATGGCGCCCAGGACGGTCCAGTGATCGGGCGAAGTTCAGTGCTATCGCGTGGCAATACCCGAAACGCCGCGCTCGCCTTCAATACGCGTTGGGGTTTCCGGCGATGATCGTGCCAGAGCCGACGTCCGCACCTTCCTGGATCCAGGTTACTTGGTCGCTCACAATGTGGACAGAGAAACAACTGCTGCCGTCGCCGTAGTCAAAGCACATCTCATCTTCGGCGATCGACCACGTGCCTGTGTACCCGTCTGCCTTTATGGATCCGTCGTTGTCGTAGAACTCGGAATAGGCCGCGCCGTCGGGCATGCCACCTTGAACGGTGTTACCCGCGATCGCCGCGGTGATCTCGTCGGCGCTAGCAAGTTCCTCGGCAAGGATCGGCGTGGGAAGAAGTGCGAGTAGTGGCAAGATCCAGAGACCCTTCATAGCGTGCTCCCGTTTCAACTGTCGGCTGTCGAGATGGCCCCACAATCCTTCAAGTCAACCACGCGACTTGGACTGCTATCCGTAATGTTTCAAACAGAAAATCAGCAAACGGGCGTTGTCCGAAGGAGCGCAGTGATGGGGCGGGAGGTCCGCTTTCTGTAGCTCTGCGGCCATCTGACGAGAACAAACGCTTAGTTCGTTGGCACTGTCAGCTTCAGGTAAGCTGCTTTGCAGCACGTCGGGTTCTAGTCAACATCGGCCAAGGAACGTCCCTGCAAGAGCGGCCCATAGATGCTAGATTTCAATGGCTTCAGCAATGGCCAAGGCATCCTCGAGCTCGACGTCAAGACATCTGACGGTGCTGTCCGTTTTTGTATGACCGAGCAAAAGCTGAACAGCTTAGGTTGCCCGTCTTCTTGTAAATCTGTGTGACTTTTGTTCTTCGCATCGAATGCGTTCCGTAGGCACTCGCCTCAAGTGCGATCGACGTCACTCGTTTCTGGACTATCCGGTCATACTGTCGGGTCGAAATGTGCAAACGCTCATGGAAGCGTCCGGGCCAAAGATACTCTGAACCGACCATGAACTCATCCTCCATCCACGTCTCAGCGGGCGCACGCGTGCCCTCAGAAATCTCGAAGCGCCCCGGTTGCCGGGTTTTCCGTTACAGAAGGGAAACGCGCTGCTTGATCTGACCCGACGCCATGACATCGACCACTTACATCTTCACCAGGTCGCAGCCGCGGAGCTTGCTATCGACCGCCATTTTGAACAATTTAAGGTCGCGATGGTTCTCGGGCAGCTCCAGTCGGACGCGGATCGCCCATACATGTTTCGGTTTGGGTGGTCGTTTTTGGCCTGCTATGCGACCCGTGTTCCAAGCTGGGCGAAGTGCGCGAATTGCAGGTAAGTTTGGTGTTTCCATGATTGATCCTGCGATCCGCCATGCCTTCCAACAACGACAACCCGACGGTTACCAACGCAGCATATCACAGGGTGCTGCAACGCCCCCGATGGCCGCCGTGAGCCCATACCAGAAGTGCCCCAACTCTCATGCTCGCAGATGCGGCATCAAGATCGACCAATCGGCCAGCCGCGTCGCAGAGTGAAAAGCTGCCGTTCGTGCCCACTGCAGCGAGTTTTTGGGACACCAATGACCGAGTTGCGGACGAACGCGCCGTTCAAAGCGGACGATGACGAATTCGGCCCCTTTGCAAAGCTGCCGGCCACAATGCATCAACGCTTTGCGTTGGCAGCATCACCGCCTGTACCGGTCGTCGCCATTAGCGGTCCGCGTTGCGCACGACTGTAGCGAGCCGGCATTGGACGCGCTGCGCCAACAGCATCCATTTGTAACAATGGTATCGAATGCGACCGCAAATGTACGGCAAATGCAAAAGCGGCAGTTGATGTGCTCTGCGACCAAGAATGTGGTCGCGATGATCGACGTGCGGATATCTGCGTAGACCGGCCCACTGGCTTGATTGTGAAAGGTCTGTCGCCGACTTTTCACGACTGACCACCATGCTGCCGGGCAACCAATCACACGAGTTATTGGAAACGTACGCTTAGACTTCCCAATTTTCTAACGTCAGGCGGAATGAGCCTTACATCTGGGTGTGAATTCACTGGGAGAAACGCCCGTTCCATTCTTGAATGCCCGCGAAAAGTTCTGCGGATTGTCATATCCAAGCTCAATGGCAATCCCTTTAACCGACAGATCACCCTCGTGGAGCAGTTCTTTTGCGCGTCCGATCACAACCCGATTTGCAATCGACCGAAAATCGTCGCCCTCGGACCGGAGCCGCCTTTGCAGCGAGCGCGGTCCGAGATTCAGGGCATTTGCTATCCGATCCAATGAAATCTCGCGGATTTCGGTCTGCCGCTGCAGGATCGACACAACCAGATCGACATAGGTTCTCGGATACTCTTCAGTTCTTTCCCTTTTCAGATCCTCGAGCGTGATCCGGTCTTGCCCTGAAGCTACCGAACTAACAAGCAAGTCACGAACCGGGAAGCAGATCTCCAATCTGTCGGTATCCCAGTTTACCGGGCAGCCAAACGTCATCTCGGCATCATCCGAATGCCTGACTTTCGGGAAATCGCAGTTCACGTGCAGCGGGCGCCAATCATTTCCCAAGAAATTGTGAAAGATGCTAAGCACCGATCCGACGGCAGAAAAGCCAATGTCCGGGTAGCTTGAGTGGCCCTTTAGGCTAAACTTGTACTCGTAGGACGCGTGGTTTCGCCGGAGGCGCATTTCCGTCACATCTGACGATGAATGCAGCGGCATTACCGATTGGGCACGCGTCAATGCCTCGCCAAGGGTCGAAGCGCCGAGAACGTATCGCCCCCAGTTTCCGTAGTCCCGCACGGTCAGTGCCGGTGCCCACATCAGGCCGATATTTTGAACGCCGGCCGCTCGGTCAACTTCTGAAAAGAACTTCGTGAAGGATGCCTTGGGAATGAAGCCTGACTTCTTGTCGATGACAGCATGGGTTAGCCCGGCGGAATCCAAAGCCTTGTCGAGAACGCGACCTCCCATGTTTGCGAGCACGAACTCTGGCATGGTTCCCAACGCTCTGATGGAGATCATTGGCAATGGCATGACGTCGAGCACTCCTGAAGCCCGTGTCGTGAAATGACACGCCCCGGCAGGCTACATATGCAATTTTGCCGAGCAAAGCACCGGCTTCCGGAGGGCCGGCCAAATTGCCAAATCGTGAGGTCTGTCCATGCTTCGTTGTGCCGTTCCGATCGTTTTCGGGCTCATTGCATTTCCCGCAGTCGGCCAGGATGCCCCCAGACTCGTACTGCAACTTACCGTCGATCAGCTTCGCGGAGATTTGATCCAACGGTTCGAGAAAGGCATGGGCGAGGATGGCTTTCGTCGTCTGATGTCGAACGGTGTGCACTATGCCGATGCGCATCACCGACATGCCAATACCGAGACGATTGTGGGGCATACCACGCTGTCAACCGGTGCCGACCCCGCCGTGCACGGCATGGTGGCGAACCTGTGGTTTGATCGCGTTACCGGCGAACAGTTCTATAACGTGCAGGATGCCGACTACCCACTTGTCGGGGCTTCCGGTGTTGACGACGCGACAGAGATCGACCCGACACAACGCGCCGCGACCACGGACGGTCGCTCGCCACGGTCCATCATTACATCGACGGTCAGTGACGAAATTGCGCTTCACTATGGCCCTGAAGCCAAAATTTTCGGTGTTTCCATCAAGGACAGAGGTGCGATCTCCATGGCGGGCCATGCGGGACAAGCCTATTGGTTCTCGAAGTCCGATGCGTCTTTCGTCACTTCGACATATTATCGCGACGATTATCCGGGATGGGTCGAGGTGTGGAATGCTTCGGGAAAGGTACAGGCCTATGCCAATAAGGATTGGTCGCTGCTGCTGCCTGAAGAGAACTACAGCTTCGCCGACCGGGACGATCAGATGTGGGAAACCGATCTGGGTGGATTTGGCCGCGTGTTTCCTCACAATTTCGGTCCTGTAGACGGCGACTACTACACAACCCTTCTGACGGTCAGCCCGGCAGGCGATGCGTTGACCCTCGATTTTGCCAAATCGCTGATCGAGGCGGAGGATATCGGTCAAGACGATATTCCCGATTATCTGGCGATCAGCCTGTCATCGACAGATTACGTGGGTCACATGTTCGGACCCTCCAGCCTCGAAGCCGAGGACAACCTCAAGCAACTCGATAAGAGACTGGGCGAATTCCTATCTTTCCTCGACGAGAGAGTCGGCCTCGACAACGTTCTTGTCGTCCTGTCGGCCGACCATGGCGGGGCTGAAACGCCGGGTTCGCTTGCCGAAATCGGCATCGAGGCGCAGTACTTCGATTTCAAACGTATCGATACCGAGCCTGGTTTCGTACGGCTGCAGGCGGATTTCGGGGCCTCAAAGGACCTTATCCTCAATTTCTCGCAGCCATACCTCTATCTGAACAAGGCCTTGATCGAAGAGCGAGACCTTGACCCGCTGGAGGTTGAACGGACCGTTTCGGAGGAGCTTGTCAAGCTGCCCGGTATCGCCTTAGCCGTTGGAGCGACCGAATTTCGCAACGGTTTGGTCGGCGATACGCGGGTCAATCGGGCCGTCGCCGCGAATTTTCACCCGGATCGTTCGGGCGATATCTTCATCGTCTTCGACCCCCATTGGTTTGTCGCCGATTTCGACGGGTTGTTCGTCGCGTCGTCCCACGGCGCGCCCTGGGCATATGACACCTACGTGCCGATCATCCTGTCGAGACCCGGCATCGCGCCGAAACGTGTGGTGCGTCGCGTCGAAACGATCGATCTCGCGCCCACGATCGCGGCCTACCTGGGGATCAAGGCGCCGACCGGGGCCACGGGCGCCGTCCTACATGAAGTCTTTGAGGACTAGTGCGCGACGCAAACGCTGCAATCCGAAAAAGTCTCCAGCATCTCCGTTACAGAATAGCTCCAAGCCGGTCTCGGACCGCCGCACGAAACAAGAGAGAGAACCCCATGTCGCAATCTTTGAAAACCCTTACGCACACCCTTGCGTTTGCCGCTCTGTTAGGCTGCGGCGCAGCGGTTCCGCATGTCAGCGCGCAGACCTTCGACGACACCGGCGACATCCTTGCCCGTTCAGCGGAGGTTGAGGATATCGAGTATCAGATCATGGTGCAGCGGGCCACGCAGACAGCCATCTGGGGTATGCCTGCGGCTGGGATGATCGACTTCCTCAAAGGGTTTCGCCGGGATCTGGGGGGCGACTACAACGATGTCGCTTATCTCACGGCACCAATGGACGCAAAAAATGGCATGCTCACAGCCAACGACGTGACCGCTTATGCTTGGTCCTCCATGACGTCGGAACCGGGTCCGCTGGTGGTTGAGGTTCCGGCGGCAACCGAGAATGTCAGCTATTTCGGCTCCATCGTGAATGCCTGGGACGTCCCCATTGCCGATGTGGGGCCTGATGGTTTCGACGAAGGAAAAGGTGGGAAATACCTTCTGCTCCCTCCTGGCTATGACGAAAAGTCCATCGAGGAGCTTGAGGCCGCCGGGTATTTCCCATTCGAGACCGACACCCTTGAATACGGGTTCTCGTTCCGTCCGCGGCTCTACAACGGGGCAACGGATCAGGACGCCGCCGAATACGCCCAGACGATCAAGATCTACTACCTGTCCGAGGCAGACAATCCGCCGCCCACGACCTATCTTGATGCGACGGAACTGCCCTACAACTCGCTTCCCTACTACAATCACACCTATTTTCAGGACCTGAACGACTACGTTCAGAACAACCCGATCCGTCCGCAGGACAAGGTCATGGTGAACTTCCTGAAGGATCTCGGGATCGAGAAGGGCAAGCCATTCGAGCCGACCGAGCGACAGATGGAGGCCATGAATGAGGGCCTCGTTCTGGCCTATGCCGCTATGCAGCGATACTTTGTCGAGCCCGGCCTGGCCACCGTGCCGCTTTGGGTCAACGAGGACGGCACGCTCAAGAACCAATGGATGGTCTGGGACTTTGCCGAAGGGCAGCCCGAGGCAGGGTTTCCATATGAAACAGACACCGAAGTTCTGGTCGATGATCGGGCGGGCGGCAGCTACTTCTGGATCACCTACCTGCCGAAAAACCTTGGCGGCGGCACGTTCTACCTGACTGGCCTTCGCGACAGCGCCGGCGAGATGTACGACCACACTGCCACGTACAAGCTCAACGTGCCCGAGGATACGCCCGCGGAAAATTTCTGGTCGGTAATCGTGTATTCGATGGAGACTAAGAGTTTCATTCGCAACGTAGACCCGGTCGGCCTTTCCTCGCGGGATACCGAGACGATGCAGGCCAACGACGACGGCTCCTATGACATCTACTTCGGGCCCGAAGCGCCGGAAGGCCTGGAGAGCAATTGGATCCCGACAACAGAGCCGTATTTCCTTCTGTTCCGCCTCTATGGTCCGAGTGAAGGCTGGCTCGAAAGTGGCTGGCAGCTCGGCGACCTCGAAAAGCTCTGATGGGCTTACAACGATACTGAGGATCAAAAATGCGAATTTCTGCAATAGCCTGCGGCATGGCTCTATGTGCTGCCGCGACCAGTGGCGTCGCCCAGTCTCCCGAATTTGCTGCTGATGTTCCGGATAGTGTGACGACACCCGATGTCGTCGAAACCTATTCTCTTGGGACACTCAACTTCTTCGATGGCATGCCGAGCCAGGAAACTGTTGAAAAGCTCTACGACAACCTGGATTTGGTCAGGGCGACGACTGCGTTTCTTGATGGCATTCCGGTCGCGGCTATACAGGGCTTCGTAAACGGCTTTGCGGGTATGGGCCTGAACACAAATGAGATCGCGATCAGCGAGACACTTCTGGATGCCCGCTCCATATGGCTCACAGCGAATACGACGACAATCTATGTGACGAGTATCGTTGATACTTCCGAAGGGCCGGTTGTCATCGAGGTTCCACCCGGCATTCTCGCGCTGTTGGATGATGCAGAGTTCACATACGTCGCGGATTTCGGCCCCTTGGGACCGGACGAAGGTAAGGGCGGCAAGTACTTGCTACTCCCACCGGGGTTTGAGGGAGATGTGCCTGAAGGGTACTTCGTGCTTCGCTCAAAGACTTACTACCACTGGTTCCTCGGTCGTATGTCGCCTGACGAAAACGGCGATACAACGGCCGCCGTCAACACAGTCAAAGAGTACATGAATATCTATCCTCTGTCAGAGGCTGACGCACCATCGGCGGAAACCTTCCTCAACATGAGCGGAGTGAAGCATAACACCGTGCACGCCAATAACATCGAGTTCTTCTATGAAGTGAACGAGGCTGTGCAGCGCGAGCCGGAAGACGCTTTCAATCCTGAGCTACTCGGAAAGTTTGCATCCGTCGGCATCAAGAAGGGTACTCCCTTTGAACCGGACGACCGCATGATCCGGATCCTCACGGAAGCCGCTGCAATCGCGAATGGCACTGCCCGCGCGATAACCTATGCGGGGCGCGATCCGGAAGTCTACTTCTACGAAGATCGTCAGTGGAACTCACCATTTCAAAGGCAAAGCTTTGAATTCCTTCAAGATGGCGTCCGCGTTCTCGATGACCGTACATACTTCCACTACATGGCCACGGGTATCACACCGGCAATGACGGCACCGCCGGTTGGTAGCGGCTCAGTCTATGCCATGACAGCGCGGGACATTGACGGGGTATATCTCGATGGATCGAAGACCTACCGGGTCGACCTGCCCGGACCTGTCCCCGCGGCCAATTTCTGGTCGTTCATGATGTACAGCGGCCAGACGCGCTCCATGCTCGAGACAGACATGAAGGCCGCCGGTATCGACTCCAAACGTGAGGGCATCCGGGCAAACGATGACGGTGGATACAGTGTGTATGTCGGTCCTGAGGCACCGGAGGGATGGGAGAACAACTGGGTTCAGACCATTCCCGGAAAGAGCTTCAATATGATGTTCCGGCTTTATGGTCCACTAGAGCCTTGGTTTGACAAATCCTGGAAGCCGGGGGACTTCGTTCAGATCGAGTAGCTGAAGCTGTTGGTGTTCCGATTGCACAGGACGCGCAATTGGCGCGACCTGATCAACCGGCTGCTATAGGTTGGAAAACAGGCTCTGATCGAAGAACGCGCAGCGTCCGCATTGCGTCTCGTCCAACTGGGTGACCGGCTGGTTAGTTTGCACTGAGACCCTCAGCACTGGCGCCGCGAAAGACCGGTCTGAATCGAAAGCGATTGCGTGGTTCTGAATGACCGCTTCCGGGAGCCCGCGCTGCAGCGCCGCGACCGATCCCGCAATTTGGTGGTCGCTTGTACGATGGTTTCGCTGCATCGGCAAAAGACGGCTCTGCGCGCATTGCTCCGGTTCGATGGGCCTGGCGCCTCGGGTCTGGAGCGAATGGCAGGTTTGACGAGTCGCGTCGTATCTCATTCCGACTTGACTGGTGCTAGATCGGCTGTCCTGTAGCGCGGGACCTTTGGTGAAGTTGGCCTGCCCCCTGAAAAGTGCTCCTCCCTGAAGTAGGCTTTTTCGAACCAGATGGAGGACAGAGGAATGCCCCAAAAGAAGCACAAACCCGAAGAGATTGTCACGAAGCTGTGGCAGGTTGATGTGCTGGTGTCGCACGGCCAGTCGGTGGCCGGGGCGGCGCGCTCGATAGGTGTGACACAGTTCAGCTGCTATAGGCGCAAGGAATGAGCCGTTGGAACGCCATTGGTCCGAGTGACAATGGCGAATGCGGGCTGCAGATGAACCAGGCGAAACGGTTGAAGGAGTTGGAGAAGGAGAACGAGCGGCTCCGGAAGGCGGTCTCGGACCTCACGCGCGAGAAGCTGATCCTGAGGGAGGCAGCATCGGGAAACTTCATTCGTCATTGTGCTTGAACCAATGGCGCACAATTCCTCATCCGGCCCGCCGCCGGCGTTGTGTCGATCCTGTCAGGCAGAAGTTCCGGGTCTCCGAAGGGCTCGCGTGCCGTGTCCTCGGCCACCATCGGTCGACCCAGCGAAAGGTGCCGCGCGGGCGTCCTGACGAGGAGGCGCTCACCGCGGACATCATTGCGCTCGCATCTGAATATGGCCGCTACGGCTACCGGCGGAGTTGCCAGTGGTTGCACCACTGGTCCGAGCGACCACTGGCGACGCACTGCTGCGCGAAGCCGGCTGGGTCGTGAACGTGAAGCGGGTGGAACGGATCTGGCGGCGGGAGGTGCTGAAGGTGCCTAAGAAGCACCCCAGGAAGGGGCGCCTCTGGTTCAACGACGGGTCGTGCGTCCGACTGCGGTCGGAGCGGTCCAACCACGTCTGGTCCTACGACTTCGTCGAGAGCCGGACCCACGACGGAAGAAGGTTCAGGATGCTCAATCTCATCGACGAGTTCACCCGGGAGTGATGCGCTATTTTCCGCCATTGGTCCGAGGACAATGGCGCATGCAAAACGTATCGATCGGCGGCTGAAATCAACGGATGTGATCGACATGCTGTCGGACCAGTTCATCCACCGTGGCGTTCCAGACCACATCAGGTATGACAACGGCCCGGAGTTCGTGGCGACGGCAGTGCGCGAGTGGATCGCCGCCATCGGTGCCCGGACGGCCTTCATCAAGCCGGGCAGCTTATGGGAGAACGGCTATTGCGAGAGCTTCAACGCGAAGCTCAGGGATGAGCTGCTTAACGGCATGCGCCATTGTCGCTCGGACCAATGGCGCGACAAGCGCATTCTTCTACCGCTTGGCCGAGGCGCGGATCGTCATCTAGGGGTGGCGCAAACACTACAACACGAAGCGACCGCACTCATCTCTTGGTTATCGACCGCCAGCACCAGAGGTTGTGCAGTCGCCGGCCATACCAATCGTAGCTCTCAGACCCGTCATGTACTAAGACTGAAACCGGACCACTCGATTGGGGCAGGTCACGATCCAAATTGCTGCAGTGAGCGTAGAAGTCTCTCGAGAAAACACGAAAGTGTCATGTGGATATCCTGTGCACAACCTTACCAAACGCATGAAATCAAAAGCAAATATAAAATGGTCTCAAGAATGGCGTGACCACGACACCCGCATAAAACTCATCCGTGTGAGCAATTTACTTCTCCATTGATGCCATGCTTTTTCAGGTCGCAGATTCTACACTGAAGGCCTCACTCATGACGTGCGCCTCACGCCACAAAGATATAGCCGATGCCGCGTACGGTTCGTATGATTTGCGGCTTGGAGGGGTTGCTTTCGATCTTTCGTCGCAACCTCGATATCCGCAAATCAATAGACCGGTCGAAAGGCGCCCAACCTTTCTTGTGCGCACGTTCAAGAATTTGGTCTCGGCTCAATACACGGCCCTGGTTTTCGTGGAAAAGCTGTAACAGATCGAACTCCATCGCTGTGATCGGAATCTCTTCCCCCTGTGGTCCGAACAACCTCGCGGCACCAAGGTCCAGTTTGCACGGGCCAAAGTCCGCGGTGTCGTCGTTCTTTGAACACTTTGGATAAAGTCCTACCTGCGGCTCGCTCTGCCGGCGGAGCGCAGCCTTGATGCGTGCCTCGAGCTCGCGCAAGTCGACCGGCTTGCCCAGATAGTCGTCTGCGCCCATCTCCAGCCCTACGACGCGATCGATCACTTCGCTCGCCGCCGTGAGCATGATGACGGGCACCGCCGAATGCACGCGCATCTCGCGCAAAGCCATCAGACCGTCACGTCCCGGCATGTTGATATCGAGCAGGATGAGGTCGGGTGGATGCGCTCGACTCTCATCCGCGAGTTCGTCTGCATTCGCGGCCTCTGTCACCTCGAACCCGCGTTCAGTCAGGTATTCCGAGACCATCTCGCGCATACGGGGCTCGTCGTCACAAATCAGAATGCGCTTCGGCCGAGTATCTAGCATGGCGTGTTCGCATCGTTTGCCCGCGGTGCCAGCGGTAAGTGGATTTCGAACAACGCGCCGCCCAGATCGCTCTGCCCGATTGTGATGCTCCCGTTGTGGCCTGTCACGATTCTGTGGCTCAGGGCCAAGCCCATGCCCGTTCCCTCGCCCACCTCCTTGGTCGAGAACAGAGGCTCGAAAACACGCTCCCGCAACGCCTCCGGGATGCCGGGTCCGGAATCGGATACTTCCACGACGGCAGTTTGCGCTGCTTCGTTCTCGAAGGTTTTGAGACGGATCATGGGCTTCCGGTCGCAGGGCTGCATTGCCTGATGGGCATTCACAATGATGTTGTAGATCACTTGAATAAGCTGATCCGCATCCCCCGCAATCGGGGACAGCATCTCATCGTATTCGGTCTGAATGCTCGTCTGCTCCGACAGGTTGCTTGCGGCGATATCGAGCGCGCTAGCCACAATGGCATTTAGGTCGCACGGTTCCTTGTCGAATGCCCGATCCTGCGCCATGTCGAGAAACATCTCCACAATCCGCGTGCTGCGCTCGGCCGCTTCAGAGATCCGGTCGACCCGCCGCCGCAGAACAGTGTCACCGGCCTGGTCCTCAAGCATCTGTGCGTAGCCCAGAATGATGGACAACGGGTTCTTAAGCTCATGGGCTACCCCTGCGACAAGCTCGCCAAGGGCGGACAGGCGTTCTTTCTGCCGTGTAATCTCTCGCTGCCTGGCCAGCTCTTTTTCGATGGCACGCTGCTCGGTAAGATCGATGAATGAGATCAGGAAGCCGTTGAGCCGCGTCTTGTGGCACGACGCCAAGAAGTACCGACCGTCGCTGAAGACCAAAGGTTCATTCTTGGCGTAGTTCCCGATAAAGCTTGTCAGCCGTTCTATGAAAACGTCGCCCGAAACGCCATCGGGAAGCTGATAGAACCCGGCTTCCACTTGCCGCCGTATTGCGTCAATCGCGTGGTCCCCAATCCGGACCGGTACCTCGCTGGACGAAAAAATCTCTGCCCACTTTTGGTTGCCATATGTAATCCGCAGGTTCTTATCGAAATGAACTATGCCGATATCCAGTGTCTGGACCGCATCGGTGACGGCAGCGAGGTTGCGGGTCTCGGCATCCTTGAGCGCTGTGATATCGGTGACAACGACCACGCGACCGTTGTTTTCTGTCTTGGCGCGTTCGACAAGAAAATGCTGGCCTGATTTGAATCGCACCTCGAACGGGGCCGAGGTCTCTCGTTGGTTTTGGATCGCCGTGCGAAAGGCAACGCCCAGATCGCCCTCCGGGCGGCTGTTGTCGATGCTTGCCAGTTGCGGGCCGAGATAGGCAATGCGTTCGTCGCCCGGCATCGCAATCAGCTCGTCTGGCGTCAGTCCGTATGGTGCTGCAAAGGCCGTGTTGCAATGCGTGAAGTTTCCCTCTGCATCCTCAATCGCGACGCCAACCGGCAGCCGTGACATTGCGTTGACCATCAGTTTTTCAGCTTGTCGGTCTTGCGTTAGGTCCTGGATTGTCAGTATCCGCCCACCGAACTCAGTCCCGTAGACATTACCAACAAGCGCTGCGCCATGATTGTTGGGGACCGGAAAATCCCGTGCGTTCGTGTCGATCAGGTGATCCAGCAGGTCGAGAAGCTGTTCTGTTGACCAACCTGGAGGGACCGGGAAGAGGCCGGTCCGAACCGCGTCCGCATGCACCTGCCGCATCGTGTGGCCGGCCACGAGCAACTCGTCATTCGGATCGCAGTTCGCGCGGAACTTCTTGTTGGCGAACACCAGCCGGTGGTGTTCGTCGATGAGGGCGACCCCGAAGTTCACGTTGTCCACGGCGTCGCCAAACAACTCCCGGGTGGTGCGGCTCTGTGGGGGGGCGAGCGCCAGCGCTTGCTGTATCACCGTTATCGATCCGTCCCTGTTGGAATAGATTTTTAATTCCTGCACATGGGCCGAGAGACGATCTGTCCGGCGCTCCTCCAGTAGACCGATTTGACCTTGGGCGCGGGCCGCTTGGACGCTGGCCAAAAGCACATCGCCGTCGGCGCGTCCGAACGCCTGCCGCAACCGCTCGGCAAGTGGCGGCCTGTCGACCTCCGCTAGCGTGCTTTTGCGAAATGCATCCGAGAACCGCGTATTGGCGAGCACTTCTGCACCTTTCGGATCGAACAGGGCGAACCCGTGCTCGAGATGTTCGATCGCTTCGTACATAGCTGCGGTGCAGTCCATGCCATCAGATGCGTGAAATGAACCCGCCGTGATCTTCATTTGGATCCGTTCCGCCTTTGTATCTCATCTTATTCAAGCACGGATACAAACGCCCTGTCAGAGCAATTTTTTTATCAGTTGTATCAATCCTATCAGGATCGGCGGCACCCTGACACAACAGTTACTTTAGGCGAAATACGGCTGAAAAACACGTCCCTTATCCGTCCTGCACCGGCGCAGATGTGCCGGCCTCCCGGCCGCGGCGTAGCGTTCCGCTCATGACCGCGGACGGGTGTCAACAGCGGGCCTGTCTGGCTCCGCGATAACAAGTTGCTGCAACACACGACATTACCTGCAGCCAAACGGGAAAATGATATGTTTGATTTGTTTAACTTCCGGTCGGCTATAGCGCCATCACCCGCGCGCGACCGCGCCACGGACGCAACCGATGGCGACGCTCCGACGGCCCTTGATCACAACTGGGCGTGGTACGATTCTCTGTCTGCAAATTGGGTACCGGCCCAATCTCCGCTGAATTTCCTCATGTCATGGGCACAGCTCGGCACGCCGACCGGCCCGCGCGACGTTCAAAGCGATCCGAGCTACTGGTACGATTGGGGCGGCTCGGACAACTACGTCGGAAACGCCGGGAACAACGTTGCATACGGGCTTTCCGGCAACGATGTGATCGACCTCAAAGGGGGCGATGACCGCGGCTATGGCGGGTCCGGGAACGATACGATCTTTGGTGGCCGCGGAAACGACCTGCTCTACGGCGGCTCCGGGGATGACACGCTCTTTGGAGGATCAGGATCAGATACCCTCCATGGCGGAATCGGCAATGACACGCTGTTTGGCGGTGGCGGAGCTGACACGATGCGCGGCGATGCCGGGGGTGATACGCTCATCGGCAACAGTGGCAACGACGATATGCGCGGTGGCGCCGGGAACGACACGCTCTTGGGCGGTGCAGGCGACGATACGATGCACGGTGACGCCTTTAATGACTGGCTCTACGGCGGCAATGGCGACGACTGGCTCTATGGCGGCGATGGCAATGACGACCTGCGTGGCGATGCCGGAGATGACCAGCTCTTTGGCAATGATGGGCATGACCTGCTGTTTGGCGGTGCGGGCAACGACAATCTCGGCGGCGATGCTGGCAACGATTACCTGCGCGGAGGTGATGGAAACGATGGGCTGTTCGGCGGTGACGGCGACGATTTCCTCTGGGGCAATCATGGTGACGATAATCTGCTCGGCGGAGAGGGCGACGACTATCTCTCCGGCGGCGATGGAGACGACAAACTCACCGCCGGGACCGGGAATGACACGCTGGATGGCGGGTCAGGCGACGACATCCTGAACGGCGGCGATGGCAATGACGAACTTCTGGGCGGCACGGGTCGAGATATTCTTTCCGGGGGCGATGGGAACGACACGTTGCGGGGCGGCCTGAACGGCGCGAGCGGTGGCGATCTCATGTCGGGCGGCCTCGGCGCGGACGTCTTTTACTTCGACTTCTGGGACAGCAACGAAGGCGAAGGGGTCGACCGGATCTCTGATTTCGAGGTGGGTCTGGATCTGATGGTGTTCCAAGAGATCGGCACAACCGCGTTCTTGGGCGAGCAATCGGGCTTTATGGGCGAAGAGGGCGCGCAGGCGTACTTTGAGCATGTGATCGACCCGGACTTCGGCGCAACGACACTGCTCTATATTCGCGACGACATCGGTGACGGTGCCGACGTTCAAGTCGCGTTGACCGATCATCTCGATCTGACGGTACAGGACGTGTTCATTGTCTGAGTATCAGTTCTGACCTGGCCCTGGCGCCGTTACGACGGCGCCAGCTGTGCGCATGCGGCCTGCAGGGGACGGCGCCGCTCAAGATCCCAACCTCGGAGACGGAAAGACATTGCAAGAATTTTATCATCCCGGCGATCCCGTCGCCGACATCCTTTTCAATTGGCTCCCTGTGATCGGGGCGGCGGCCGTTTTATCCGTGGGCCTGTTTTTAATCCTCAAGGGGTACTCTCACTACCTCAACTCTGTGTTTCTGAAGCGGTCAGGCCAGGTTGGGCGTGCACGGGTCACAAAAAAATGGATCAAGAAAGGCTACGTCGATCGCGAGGAACGGCATCGCAAACCCGCGCTGAAAAGGTATTTTCTGCGCTTTGAGTTGCTGGATGACCGGCGCGCGTTCTCTGTGAAACAGGTCGCACCGGTAGACCTTTGGAACCGGACCGAGCCCGGGGATACAGTTGAGGTCATTTACCATCCGCGTCTCAGGCTGATGCGCCTTACGGCATGGTCCTCATATAGCGGCACCAACGGGGGTGCTATGCAAATGGCGATCGGCGCGGTGCTACTATCCTCCGCGATCGCGACCTTGGCCGTCGGCGCGTTCGAGGCCTTCATGGGGCCGGAAGAACGACAGGCGGGTGCCGATTGGCGGCGAGACAAGGCGGAGGTCCTAACTGTGGGCACGCCAGCGGACCCGTTTCTACGGATCTTTGCGCCGGGTTCAAAGATGGTGCGTGTGGTTTTTGGCGAAACGCATGGGGGAGCCTTCACAGCGAACCAGCGGATCATCTGGGTTTCGGCCAGTGATGTTGCAGCGCTCGACATTGAGCAGGGGAAGATACTCGCCGCCCGTATTGATCCCGAGGATGAATACAATGCCATCCTCGACCTAGAGATGCCTTTGAGCGGTTTTGAATGATGACGGATGACTTGTCGGCACAAATACATCGGCATGGCTCAAGAGCGATGAACCGCGGGCTGATTTGAGTTCTAGATTGCGGTACGAAGTCCGCGCTCAGTAAACCAGATTCTCTCCAGAATCGAACGGGAGCAGATCCCGGCCGGACGCCGCATTTTATAGGCCTCCGACCGATGGCCCCGAAGAAGACCGTCACCAAACCAAGGGGGGTCTGAGGCGGCCCGTTTCAGAAGGACAGTCTCGCAAGAGAACGCGAACACCGACGCGATCATGCAGAGGCTGCCAACCGAGTTTACCCGCAGGCTTAAGCGAGTTGTCCCGGTCATGATTTACTCTGTGCGACTGAGATGTGTCGTGAGGCGGCATGCTGTGGACGACGAGGAGGTGCACTTTCTGCTTGAAGAGCGTGCGCGGCTGGGGGGACGACCCGGCAGACTGGCTTCGTTCGAAAACAGCATCTGAGTGTGGCCTCGCGTTCACGCTACATATCTGTCACCGCCGGAATGGGTACCGAGATAACCGCGGTCTCGCAGTCGATCTCTGCTGTGGCCCCATAGGGTAGAACGGTCATGGGATCGGTATGACCGAAATCGAGTCCAGAGATCAGCGGTGTCCGATGCGCCCCGTACTCGGCCATGACCCTCGCGATCACGGCGCCATAGGCATCGTGTTGCTCGGGCGGAACTCCTCCGCCCGGCCGCCCGAGCAGCACACCAGCAAGCTCCCTGAGGATGCCCTGGGCGCCGAAGTTGCGCAGCCATCGCGCGACCGTGGATGGCGCTGGCGCCTCCTCCGACGTCTCGTAGAAAAGAAGCGCGCCGGTCCAATAGTCGAGCGGCGGCCAGAGCGCCGTGCCCTTGATCATCTCGAGGGTTTCGGCACAGCCACCGATCAGGGATCCCCGAACCCTGCCGGATCCCTGCCAGACCTTTGGGGGCGACGACCACTGGAGCCGCCGCCTCTTGAGTTGGTTTCCAGGGACGGACCACTCGAGCCGTTCGTCGGTCCAGCCTGCTGCGTTTTTCGGCAGTTTCCCCGGTGGCTCGGACGAAAACAGCATTTGGCGGACCGCCGAGATCGTGAAGTCGTGCATGCCCCCGTTCTCCGCAAAGCCCGCCATCACCGTGGGTCCGTAGAAGCTGGTGATACCCGCTTTGAGGCAGGCGAGATGCAGAACGGTCGCGTCGGAGTAGCCCAAAAAGATCTTCGGGTTGTTTGCGATGACGCTGAGATCGAGATGAGGCAGCAATCGGATGGTATCATCGCCGCCGATGCTGGTGATCACGGCCGAGATGGATGGATCGGCAAAGGCGCGCATCACATCCTCGGCCCGCGCACCTGGGTTCCGGTCTAGCCAGTCCGCCGGCTTGCAAGCATGGGGCATCGGGACGGTGGTCACCCCGAACTCCCTTTCGAGAAAACGCGTGCCGGCGGTGAAGCGGTCCGGAAAACATGCCGGCCCGCCCCAGGAAGGCGTGACGATTGCAACACGGTCACCGGGACGCAGCATGGCAGGCCGTTTGAGTGATTTGGGCCAAGCCATCGGTCCAGGTTTCCTTCCCAGGCGGTCCCGCTCAGATCTCGCAGAGCATTTGGGCAAGCGCATGATGATCCGACCAATCAGACAGAACCGCGTACGCGAAGCGCTCGACGGTCGCGAGATGTTGCTTGGGCTCCGAGAGATCGACATCCGCGACAGAAGCACTGGGCGCTGGCCAAGTAGGGGGGGACTCGTGGAAATCGAACTCCGAGAGCGCGCGGCGCATTGCGATCACGCGCGCCTCCGGCTGACGCAAACAGATCTGGGCATAGAGGGCGCTCAGATGCACATGGACTGACCGGAGGGCGCGGCGGTCGCCGCCGCGGCTGTGCTGCAGCGAATAGGCATTGGTGAGAAGCTGGTGTGCCGGCCAGTAGCGTTGGTCAGAAAAGTGAAGGGCCAGAGCATGCTCGAAATGTGCCCAGCATCCGGCGGAAACGGTCAGGTGGGTATGGGTCGGTCTGTCCAGGGAAGGAAACCGACCCTCACATCCGGGACATCGCGCGGTGGCCACGAGATCGGTCCCGCTGATATCCTGCGACGGACCAACCGCGGGCCCGCTCAAGGGCGGCAGCGCATCCTGAAGCGAAATGGCTCGACCTGGAGACGAACGGCGTGGCGTTTGGATCATCCTCATCAGATGTCTCGCGACATGCGATAGCCCGGTACGATCGCCTTTCCGTCGGTGCCAACCATGACACGCTCCTCAGTCTTCCACCCGGCGGTCCGGTAGAGCCGTTCACCCGCAACAGTGGCGAGCAGCTGGGCCCGCCGGAAGCCCGCAAGGCGCGCCGCGGCAAGGGCTGTTGCCAACACCAGAGATCCCAAACCTTTCCGAGCGAAATCGGGATGCGTGTACATGGCTCGGATGCCGGCAGCATCGCACTGAGGGTCGAGAAATTGCGGCTCGGCCGGTCCAGGCTGCTCCGCGCTGAACAGCGCAGCGCGCCGCGACCAGCCGCCGCTTGCAGCAATCCATCCATTCACATCGGCAACGTAGTAGGTGCCATCTTCGACCAACGCGGGATCAAAGGGCGTGAGTTGCCTCATCTCTCGGCTCTGATCCGGCGTCAAAAGCGGATCGAGAAGGGCCGACATCGACCGCTCCTTCATCTCCTCCAGTGCCGGCCGGTCCGCCATCGTGGCGCGCCGCAGGCTTATCACGGGGAGGTCTAGAATTGCCTTTTGGTATGTCATTGTTCTGCTTCCGGTATCCGCCTCGCCGGGTCGTCCGGCGAGGCGTGGGGTGTGGCGGCTACCAGACACGCTGGGTTTCGAACGCCGCTCCCCTGATTTCGATTTCACGGTAGGTGCCGGCGGCGTTGCCGCCCGCGTCAAACTCGACATTCGAGACGCCGACATAGTCGATGTCACCGCCTTCGGAGAGGACGCGTAGGCCGTTGGCGAGGTCGCCGACGCCGATGGGCGTGCCTGGTGCGTTCGCAACGCGCGACATGTGCTCGGCAATGGCTGCGCCGTCGGTCGAACCTGCCGACTGAATGGCCAGCGCGACCAAAGCCGCGGCGTCATAGCTTTCACCACGAAACGGCCCGATACCGGTGATCCCCTGATCCGCAGCCAGCGCGTCGAAAGCCGCCGATGTATCGCTGTCCGAACCCGGGACCGAGCCGAACGAACCTTCGAGGTCCGCGCCCAGATCAGCCAGAAGCGTGTCCCCGATCATCCCATCCGGCAGGATGAATCGATCGAAGGCCCCAAGATCGAGCGATGTCTGGATGATCTGACGCCCGCCTTGGTCGACATATCCGATGACCAGCAATTCGGACGCGCCGGACGCGGAAAGCGTGGAGACCTCTGCCGCGTAGTCGGCCTTGCCGTCTTCATGGGCGACCGACACGGCCACGGTACCACCGAGGGCTTCGAACGCGCGCTCGAATGCGTCGGCGAGGCCCTGACCGTAGTCGTTCTTGGTATAGGTCACCGCGACTTCGTCGATCCCGCGGGCCATGGTGAGTTCGGCAAGCACGTCTCCCTGACGCGCATCGGACGGTGCTGTGCGGAAGAAGAGACCGCGATCATCGATGTCGCTCAGGCCGGGGCTTGTCGCAGACGGCGACAGGATCAGCATGCCGTTCGGCACGGCGACATTGGACACGACCGCACTGGTCGCGCCCGAGCACGCCGCGCCAACGATCGCTGTGACTCCGTCTCCGACAAGGCGTTCAGCCGCCGCAGTGGCCGCCCCCGCGTCGACACAGGTGCTGTCGCCATGAAGAGTTTCGATCTGCCGACCGCCCAGGAACAGGCCCGAGGCGTTGATTTCTTCAATGGCCAGACCCGCGGAAGCCGCCATGTCGGGCGTGAGCGATTCCACCGGGCCGGTGAAGCCCATCAGAATTCCAAGTCTGACGGGTTCGCTGCCTTGGCCGTCTGCCAGAACCGTACCGCTTGCGAGAGAGAGCAGGGCAGTTGACGTAAGGATTTGTTTCAGCATGTCATTTGCTTTCCGTTTTCGTTGGGGACACGGATGGCCATTCGGAAGTTTCGAATGGGGTGATGCGAGAGGTTCCTGGCCGGCGTGTGTGCGCGCCATTGCTAGTCGCACGCGTCTGGCAAACCTTCCGGCGCCACGCCTGCTCGTTCGAAGCTATCGAGAATGAGGGCATTGTATTCCGATGCCGTCGGTCCGGCCGGCACGTTCAAATCAGTCGCAGTTGGTTCGGTTATCAAACCTGCTCGCTCGAAGCTTTCGCGGACAACATCGAAACATGGCCCCCGCCTCGTAGCGGGGATCGCCCGCGCCGGTTCGGATTGCGTCGTCCACGAGGAGGCCAGTTTCGCAGACGCCGCTGTGTCGGACGTGAGCGACTCCACCAGGATGGTATAGCCCATGACATTGTGAACCTTGACGGGGACGTTGCGCTGGTCGTCCGCCAAGACCGTGCCACTGGCGAGAGACAGCAGAACAGTTGACGTGAGGATCTGTTTCAGCATTTCGTTTCCTTCGGATTTGATTTGGCGGCCGGGTTGGCCAGGATGTTCGCGCGGAATTCGCGGGTGTTGGTGCGTCCGTGATGGCGTGTCCCGCTCGGCGCATGTGCTCCGGGCAACAGGAAACATGACCGCCAAAGGATCATGAGGACCTGCATCTGATGTCTCCGGTCAGTCCGTCTCGATGCGGCCGCGCATCGACGGATAGCGGTCGGAGACGAAGTCCAAGGTCCCAACGGCAGGCACCAGAATGCGGGCGGTTGTCCCGGGGGCGATACGGCCAGTGGCGAAACTGCCGTCCGTTGCGGTGACGGCGTGGGCGCATTCGCCTGCGTTGACGAAGACGACCTCGTCACCGCGGGCGACCGAAAGCGCTGATGGCGAGAAAGCGTCGTCCTCGATGGTCACGCGATGCTCCGCGGCTTCTGCGTGCCCCAAGAGAATTGCAGCGGCTGCAAAGGCGATAACGATGGCTCTCATTACTGAACTCCTTTTTGACAAGCTTGCGGCACGCCGCGAGATGCGTCTAAACGGAGCCGTTCTGAGAAGCTTGGCGGGGTCCTGAGGGATTCCTGAGGAATGCCTCGCCGTTTCTGGTATTTTGCGATTGAACAGGTTTTTTTGACGCTGCAGGTCCCACGACATGCGATGATCTATGAATTCGACGACTTTGTGATAGATACAGATCGCTTCCAGCTCTCTGGCCCAGATGGTCCGGTGGAGGCGGAGCCGCAGGCGTTGGAATTCCTCATCCACATGATCCGCAATCGCGGGGAACTCGTTTCAAAGGACGCGCTTCACGAGACCTTTTGGCCCGGTCGCGTTGTGTCCGACGCGGCGCTTTCGACGCTCGTCCGAAATGCAAGACGTCTGGTCGGGGACTCGGGCGAAAAGCAGCAGATCATTGCCACGCGGCATGGCCGTGGCTTTCTATTTCGCGCCGAGGTCCGCGAAATCGGTGGACCGCAGATCGTCAGTGACTCCATGCGCGATGCCTCGCTCGCATCGAAACCCAGGGTCGAAGGCGCGCCGGCGGTCATGGTCCTTCCATTCGAGATCGTCGGCGACACCCCGGACCCAAAAGGCCTGAGTGAGGGCATCACGGAGGAAGTGATGGCGGCGCTCGCACGCTCGCGCTGGTTTCCCCTGATCGCCCGCAACCGCGCCAGGACATTCCTGGATTTGCCAGCCGAGGTGCGTCATCCCTACGGGAGGATCGGTGCAAGCTACATCGTTGAAGGCGGCGTCTTCCGCGACGGTGACGACATTCGCCTGCACTTGCAGCTCACCGACACAAAACCGGCCCTGCATATTCATGTTTCGCGGCACGAGTTGACGTACACTGGGCTCTTCAATCTGTTCGACGAGATCTCGACGATTGTGACGGCCACGGCGCAACCCGAGTTGATCGAGGCCGAACGCGTCAAAGCGGAGGCGATAGACCCCAAGCTGCGTTCCGCGTGGCACGAGTTTGTCCTGGGACAGCACCTGATTGCGACACCCGGCAAGGCCGGCAACGCAGCCGCCCGCGGACACTTCGAGCGAGCGCTTTTGCTCGAGCCAGGGTCAGGCCGACTTCATGCCGGTTTGGCAATGACCCATTTGTGGGACTACAAGTACGACTGGTCGGAGAGTGCGGAACTGTCCCTGGGCGCAGCGGCACGGGACGCCGAGCGTGCACTCAAGCTTGCATCGGATGACAGCTGGGCCTGGTCGATCCTGGCAATCTGCAAGCTCACCATGAGGCAGTTCGAGGCCGCTCTCGACGACTCGCGCCGGGCGATAGAAATCGACCCGGCCTCAGCCATGGTCCATGGCTGCCATTCTTGGGTTCTGGCCTATTCCGGCAACTACGGCGAGGCTCTCGAGGCGTTCGACCGTGCCATGGCTCTCAGTCCGAACGACCGGCGCCGGGGGCTCTGGCTTACCGGGCGCGGCATCGCCCAGTTCGGTCTCGACGATTTCGCTGGTGCTCTGGCCTCCGCGCGGGAGTTGATCGCGCTCAGCCCTGAGCATCCCTCCGGCCACCGCATGAAATGCGCGTCGCTGGCTCGCCTCGACCGGCCTGTCGAGGCCCGCCGCGCCGCCGAAACACTGATGACGCTGCTGCCGCAGCACGATGTCGAGGAGGCCATCGCGCGACAACCCTTCCGGTCGGGCCTGGGCTTGGCCTACGCACAGGCGCTGAAACGTGCTGGTTTAGCCGGGAGCGCGACGACGCCCGCGCACATTCCGCAACGTTCAGCGGGTGAAGGATCGCCGGCGCCATATCCCATAGAGTATGCGACAACGGGGGACGGTGTGCGCATCGCCTGGTCGCGCATCGGGTCGGGCCCGCCGCTTGTCGCGTCGGTGCGCTGGCTCGGCAATCTCTCGCTCGATCATGAGAACCCGTTCTGCAATGAGATTGTCAGTGCGCTCGCCGAACGCTTCACCCTCATCCAGTTCGACCACCGGGGCGTAGGACAGTCTCAGCGCGATATCGAAGACCTGAATCTTGGCGGTTTAGCAGCCGACCTGACAGCGGTAGTGGATGCGGCTGGTCTGGACTGCTTCGCGCTGATGTCCATGGCCCATGGCTGCCCGGTCGCCTTCGAGTACCTCAACGACAATCCGGACCGCGTGAGCCGCTTGGCGCTCTATGGATCCTCCGCGACAGGTTGGCGTCACTCCGATTGGGGCGAGGCCACCGAGCGCACAGAGGCGATCATGGCCATGGCCAGGCTTGGCTGGGATGCAGAAGAGCCAACGTTCCGTCGCCTGACAGTCAAGTCTGTCCTTCCGGACCCAGCTCCGGCGCATGCCGCGTGGCTGGACGACTATCTTTGGCGAACGATCTCTGCACGGGTGTCGATCAAGCTTCTTGAAGCGATATCGGGTTATGATTTTCGAGAGAAGCTCCGAACGTACGACATGCCTGCACTTGTGCTTCACGCTTCGGAGGATGTCGCTATCCCAATCGCCCACGGTAGGCGTGTTGCCGAGGCGATGCCGAATTCGAGCTTCCATGAAGTGTCTTCAAGAAATCATATCCTTACGCAGACGGATGAGCATTGCCGCGAGACGCTCCGCATGATCGCAGGGTTTCTCTCTGGTGGGTTGTCCCCATGCGCCGAGGCAAACCTGCAACCGTGACCTGCTCAATTCGCGCCTCATGTAGGTCGAGCCCCCTGCATGACTGGTTTAGCAATGTTGCCGTGCCGTCGCGAGTAACACTTTGCAGCAATAAATTCTAAGAACACCGCATCCACTGCTTCAGCACTAGCTGCGCGTGCAGAAGACGGGTGTGTCCCGCGTCTCGCTTGTTTGAGCTTGTCGTAGCGTAAGTAAGGTCTCGATTCCGACCAAATCGAACTCTGCGAACGACCGGTTCGGCGACATGCGCTGCATCGCACTTATGGATGTGCTGCAGTGGCGAGAGAATGCTGCGTCAGCAAAGACCGAAAACCCAATGTCGGCTTTGTCCCGCGACCGTAAGTTGAGCCGCCCCAGAATTCGCGCACGCAGCGAACGGCAGCAACGCGGGCGCAACCGCAGCAAACAAATGCGCTGTTGGATGTCGGCTTTCGGACGCGAACCACTTCATCTTGGCCGAACTCTATGACAAAAGCTGCGGTGCACCCGAGGTCCGCTCAATACCCAAACTGTCTGTTCGCAAGGGTGCAACGAAGGTCAAATATCAGGGATTAGCTAAAGCGTTCCCAAGCCGACTGTCTTGATACTCCGAGCGGCTCCGCAACTTTGGCCCAACTCACGCCACGCTCTCGCAGTGCATCGACGGCTCGGGCAAGATGTTCCTTGTAGGCTTCTGCCGTTGCATCCAATGCCGCTAGGGCGCCGATCAGCCGCTCGGTCGGCCAAGTCGTCGGGTCGAAGGCCTTCGGAGGCGCATCCGTGCCATCCATCACAACTCGGCACGTTTCAACGCATTCATCGCAAATAAACAGGCCACCAGGGCCAGCTGCCAGTTTCGCTACCTCCTTGTCGGTCTTCCCACAGAAGGAACAATTCAGGGTCTTCATAGCACCACTCTCCGTCAGGTAGATCCTGACAGTCAGGTAAAACCTGACACTATGGGAGTCAATGGGAGCGCGCTGCCCGCGCAAGCTAAGAGAGTTGTCAATTGACCACAAACCAGACAACGAAGCCGACCTTGGGCGGACGAGACACGCGTCCCGAGGAAACGAAGGTCGGGTTCGAGCTCCAAGCGGACCACTCCGAGACGGAGGATACGGTCATCTCTCCATAAGAAACTCGGCCACAGCCTGATAGGCGGGCAGCGATGTCGGGTCGATGAAGCCGTTTTGTGCGCGCGGAAACGAGGCGAGGCGCACCAACACCATCTCTGCCGTTGGATCGACGTAGATCGTCTGGCCATGCACGCCTCGCGCTGCAAAGGCGCCGTGCTCATTGTGAAGAACCCACCACTGGCTGGTGTAGCTGCCTGCACCGATGGTCGGGAAGGCTGCGCCAAACTTGGACCGATCGCCCCCGGCGCGGATATTGGCCACGACTTCGGCCGGAAACAGGCGCTCTCCGTTTAGCTTGCCTTCGTTCAGCATCAACTGACCCAAGCGCGCCAGATCCCTCAGCCCGGCGGTGATGCCACCGCCCGCAAAGGGTACGCCCTTGCCGTCGACTGTTTGGTACGCGTCCTGCTCGGCCCCAATCCGGCGCCAGAGCCGCTCGGAGGCGAGCTGGGTCACCGATTTTCCTAAGACGCGGCTGATGATCCAGCCCAGCATGTCGGAGTTGATCGTCTTGTAGTGGAACGCGTCCCCGTGACTGCCCTCGGGTTCGACCTGCTGCAGGTATTCCCAGTAGCCGTCCGGCCCGTCGTAGCCCTCGGGCTTCGGCAACGGGCTGGCAGCAGCGGAATAGAGCCAGATGTCTGCGTTGGGGTCGGAATAGTCTTCGGAGTATTTCACGCCAGTGGTCATATCCATGACCTGTCGGACAGTGGCCGAGGCAAAGGCGCTCTCGCCGATCTCGGGAATGATGTCACGCACCAACGCGGTGTCGTCGAGTGTACCCTCCACCACCATGATTTCGGCCAGAAGGCCCGTGACGGACTTGGTCATCGACATAATGGCGTGCTTGCCGTCCTCTTCGAGACAGCCGAAGTAGCGCTCGTAGACGACCACGCCCTTATGCAGGATCAGCATGCCATCGGTGTAGTTGGCGTAGAGAGACTCTTTCCATGTCATCTCTTCATCGCTGTTCTGCGGCACAAAGGTCACCGCGTCGATCTGCTGGCGCAGATCGGCAAATTCCCATGGCGAAGGATAGGCCAGCGGTACGGAGGCACCGAGGCCGCGGCTAATCTCTTCTGTGGGCAGGAACTCCCGCAGATGGCAAACTGACCAGCGCAGTTGCGGGAAGCCGAAATACACACTGTCTGGCTGGGTGATCAGCTTGTCGGGCGGCGGCGGGAAACCCTGCATCCACCCCATGACACTTGGGTCGGACTCTTGTGCGGATAGCACCACCGATTGCGCTTGGGCCGAGAGAGAGACGATTGCGGCGAGGAGTGCGGCCGCCCCAATCGTTGCTGTGACGCTGTTCATGTCCCCCGTTCCTCTCAAAAGCGACCTCAGTCCCCGCGTGCATCCTAAAGCAACTACCAAAATAGTCCCGCGGACAGGGCATTCCCTGACGATGATCTGTGTCTTTTGTCCCGCGATCCCGGGCTTGCGTTGTGCTGTCTCTATGGTTCCACAGCGGCCGGACCGCAGCAGTGGGATGACCGAGGCAACGGCAGCGATGGGCCGTCACTATCGTGGTCGACCATCGCACCGGGCCAGAAGCCGCGACGCATCCGAGGTCCGGATAGAGCCCAAACCTACGACCAGTTGCCACCCCGACATCATTCTGCGACGCCGTCCCTCAAACATGTTGGGACTATGGCATGCGCATAGCAGTCACTGGAACGCACGGGATTGGTAAAACCACGCTCGTTGAGGACATCGCAGGTAGTGCCAGTCAGTTTGAGGCGATCCCGGAGCCGTTCATCGTCTTTCAAAACGACGCGGCATTCGTCAATGGCCCGAACTCGGATGACTTCGAAGACCAACTCAATCAGAGCTGCGACTTAATCTTGGGGTCGACCATCGACAGAGACCTTGTCTTTGATCGCTGCCCCATCGACTTTCTTGGCTATCTAGACGTTTTGAGCGAAGCAGAAGGTCACGAATGGATGCCTTCACCGAAGCAACTAGCGCGGATTGAGCGCACGTTGGAGACGCTTGATCTGATCGTCTTTGCGCCTCTGTTGGATGATGACGAAATCATGGAAAGCATTGAATATCCGAAGCTGCGCCGGAAAGTTGATGAGCGTCTCAAGTCTATATTGCGCGACGATGAACTCAGCTTCTTTGAAAGCCGTCTACGCTTGCTTGAGGTCGTTGGACCACGGCAAGACCGTGTCGCAAAGGTGCTTGCAGAGTTGCCCGCCAGGGTGTGACACCCGGATGCGGCGAAAGGCAGAACAGCCCCGCGGACTGCGACTTCGAGCAGCCCAGAGTTCTCGTACGGAGCGAACGGCAGCAATGTGGGCTGTAACCGCGGCATAGCGATGAGCTGCTGGATGTTGGCTATGGGTCGAGGGCAAGGTAGAGAGCGGTCAGCCCGCATAGAAGCAGATCCCGGTTCTATTTCATCGCGTTCCAATCACTTCGACTCCGGAGCAGACTAAGAAGTCCGCGACGAACGGCGCTCCGACCCTCGTCGAGATCTGTCCGTTTGGGATGACCTCAAGAATCTTTTACTGATGCGCGAAGGTGAGAAGCAGGTTGTTCGCCGGCATCGCGTCCGTTGCGATCGGGATGAGCCCGGTTTCAAGGGCTATGTCGGAAACGGTCTCCACCGATTTGTAACCGATCATAGGGTCACGGGCCCGCAGAGAAGCATCAAACGCGCGATCGCCATCTGAGGCATACGATGATCCACGCAAGAACGGGCCATAGACGATCATTCGACCCCCGTCACTCAGCACCGCGCGCGCTTCCTCAAAGAGTCGGGAAACGAACAGCTCCGGGATGAGATGGAGGAGATTGATTGTCAGAACTGCCTGCACAGCCTCAGGCGCGACGGGCCACGGCGTCGCGATGTCCAGGTCCAACGGCTCGGCTAGGTTCCTCAAGCCGCTCTCGCGCCGCCACGCGGTAATACTCTCCCGCTGGCCGGGGTCGACGTCTGAAGGCATCCAACTCAACGCGGGAAACGCCGCTGCGAATGCCGCCGCATGCTGGCCTGTGCCGCTCGCCACTTCCAAAACACGCCCCTCAGAGGGCAACCGCGCCCGCAGGGCCTCGATGAGTGGGGCGGTATTCCGCAGAGCTGCCGGCGCGGTTCGGCGGCCATCGGGGGCTTCGTTCCCCTCCTGAATAATATGTCGTGGCATGACGAGAGGCTGGCAGTCGGAGGCCGCCATGTCCAGATCGTCAAGTCGCCGAGATTTTCCTTCGTGACACGGGAAAAAAAGCAAGATCTTCAGCCGCCCACTGAATGTCCTTGCCAGGGCTAGATGGCGAAGCCTTCTCGCAGTCGCCAGAAATGGCAGGCAACGGGGAGTTGCGCGGGGTTTCGGGGGTCGGATCAATGGCCGTATTGGGTCGAAACCGCAGTGGCACGCCTTCGAACTGGGCCAGATCGCACCGCGCATCCGATGTCGCGAACGAGCCCGACCGCGTCGTTCGCTGCATTGTCCCGAAAGGCCGCTTGCACCGCAGACGGTGGCAAGTACTCGCATACCTCTGGCTCCGCCATCACCAGCTCTGGCGCCGGGATCGACTTCAAGCCGAATCTCTCGCCCATGACCATCGGGGCCGGGTCAAACAACCAACAGACTAAAGGCCCGATGAATATCTCTGTCTCTGCAGCGGCGATGTCGCCTGTCTCTTTTGGCTTTAACAGATGATGAGATAAGTTTCCCTGCGCTCGTCGAGCGATGCAAGAGCCGCCTTAAGCCACCAATAGAAGACACTCCCTAAGGACGAAATCTGGTTTTTCTACGCGATCCAGCGTTTTTGGATCTATAAACTGCTGCCCGATTCCGAGCTCGAAACAAGTTACCTCTAAGTCATTGAAGGTAAATACCTATCGTCGGTTGTCAGGAGTGACCACAAGTGCCGACTTCACCATATGCCCAAACGGGTCTCCAGAAGATCCAAATGACGCTTGTTTTTCCACAAGGTACCATGGTTAGACGCCGCGTCGCACTATTGCGTTGTCTTGGATTGGTTCTTGGTGCTCAACGGCACGCCCGGGCTCCGATACAGTCAAGCCGTCGAGATCAGCCCGCACGATCAACTTCGGCGGCGACCCGGACATGACAGGTGGCGCAGGCCAGGGCCCCGCGGCATTCGCTCTCCACGAAGCCTGCGTCTTGCAAGGCCTCCATCACCTACAGCCCCAAGGGCGCAGCAATGGTATGGCATGTCCCCTCCGCATCGTGAAAATGGACCGTGATCCGGTGTACGTCGGTCGTCGTGCCCACGCTGGCGTCATTGGGAGTCGACGAGCATCGGGGGGCGACGGTCTAGAAGGCCAAGCCGTGCCTCGACTGCCGAGCCGAGCGAGAGGAGAAGCTCTTCGCGTCCCGTTCTGGCGGCGAGCTGCACGCCGAGCGGAAGCCCGCCGAGGTCAAAGCCTGCAGGGACTGCCAGCGCCGGCTGCCCGGTCATGTTGAAGATGTAGCAATACGGAGACCAGCTCCAATCGTCCGGTGTCTCGCCCGGAGGGGCGTCTGCCTCAATGTCGAAGGCCGGACCAATGACCGAAGGGCACAGGATTGCGTCATATCTGGTCAGAAACGCATGGCTCTCGGTCGTGATCGCAAGACGGTCGTTGAGAGCGCGGTGATAGGTCAGCGTATCGCAAGCTCGCCCACGCGCGGTGATATCGTGCAGCAACGGGTCCATTTCGCGGGCCTGGTGCTCCGGATACAGATCGAGAAAACCCGCATAGCTGGTGGTCCAGAAGACCTCGAACGGCTCGGACGGGGGCACGGGCCAGCGCGGTGAGGCCAGTTCCATCTCTACGCCTGCGTCTGAAAGCGCATCGGCGACCGCTTCGAGCGCGCTTCGGATCTCCGGATCAGGGGCCCGCCCTGTGCCCAGATCGTACGAGAGTGCGACGCGCCGTCCGCCGACGGGCACAGCTGCCTGCGCGGCATCGAACGGAACGGGCCAGCCGAAAGGGTCGCGCGGATCGGCGCGCGCCATCACTTCGGTCATGGCAACGAGGTCATCCATACAGCGCGCCATCGGACCGGTGACCGAATGGGGCATGAAATGGCTCGGCGGCCAGGCCGGAACACGCCCAAAGCCAGGTTTCAGACCGGTCAGGTTGCAGAAGGCCGCGGGAATGCGAATGGATCCGGCGCCGTCAGTACCGGTCGCGAGTGTACCCATGCCTAGCGCCAAGGCCGCGGCGGACCCGCCGCTAGATCCCCCGGGCGTGCGATCAGGTGCATAGGGGTTCCGGGTGACGCCATGGACCGCGCTACGTGTGACGATCCGAGAGCCCGATTCCGGCGTTGCCGTCTTGCCGACGAAAACCGCGCCCGCCTCGCGAAGTCGCGCCGTGGCCGGTGCATCGGCCGACGCAGGGACGTCCATCGGCAGCGCGCGCGACCCTCGCCGGTTCGGCCAGCCCGCGACCGGGGTCAGATCTTTTACCGAGACGGGGATTCCATCGAGTGGGCCAAGCGTGCTTTTTTGCCGAAATCTCTGCGCCGACGCCTCTGCCATTGCGCGGCTCGTTTCGCGATCCTGAAAGACCAGCGCATTCACTTGGCCCTGGAACGCATCGACGCGAGCAAATGCGCTCTCCAACGCGTCGACAGGCGAGAACGCCCCGGAGCGGAAGCCTGCGCCAAGATCTGCCACCGACAGGTCGGCAAGCTGCATACCCGGTTTGGAGGCGTGGTCCCGCATCAGTAGAGGTCGAAATATTCTGCGGTCTCGGCCGCCGGGATGTCGTCGCGCAGCCGGTTTACCTCTTGCCATTTCATGCTCATGTAAACGCGGATGAACTCTTCGCCCAGCATCTCGCGCAGGGCGATGTCTGCTTCCAGCGCCTCCAGTGCGTCTTCAATAGAGGTGGGCAGTTTTTCGAACTGGCCGTCATCCTCCTTGGGACCTGCGGCCGCGGGCATCAGCTGGCTCTCGTGCGCGATGCCCAGAAGTCCCGAGGCCAGGACCGACGCCGAAACCAAGTATGGGTTCGCCATGGCCGAGGGCACCCGCACCTCCAAATGCGTGGCCTGATCATAGCTCGCCTTGACCCTGACGCTGGCGGTCCGGTCCTGAACCCCCCAGGAGATGTTCGACGGGGCATAGGTGCGCGGACGGATGCGGCGGTAGCAGTTCGGCGTGGGGTTCCAGATCGCCATGGAGGCGCGGGTGTGATCGAGGATACCCCTGATAAAGGACCGCATCAGCGGCGAGAGACCGTCCTCGCACTGCGGATCCAGAAATGCGTTCTGCCCGGTCTCCTTGTCGAGCAACGAGATATGGAAATGCGAGCAGCTGCCCGACTTGCCCTTATAGGGTTTGGTCATGAAGGTCGCGTGCACGCCCTCTCGCGGCAAATACTCCTTGACGGTGTTCTTGAAGACAAAGGCCCGGTCCGCCGCGGCGATACCGTCGAGGGCCGAGTAATTGATCTCGATCTGCCCGGGTCCGTGTTCGACATTGTAGGTGATGATGTCGAGCCCCTGCGCCTGGCAAACCCGTATCAGATTGTCGATCGCCGGGTTCTGGTGGGTGCGGGACGTGACGAAGATGGGCTGGTCGGGGAAGAGCGGCTCGCCGGTGCTCGCGTCGACGGTGTAGAACTCGTACTCGTGCCCCATCTTGACGATGTAGCCGAGTTCGTCGGCCTTCTTCAGCATCTTCTTCAACAGCACCCGCGGGGCGGCCCATTGCGGGGTGCCATCGTACCACATCGTGTCGCAGATCACGCGCCCGGTTTTTTCCAGCCACGGCACCTCGCTGAGCGACGTGATGTCGGGTACGAGCACGCAATCGGTGTAGTTGCGTTCCTCGTTATAGCCCGACCCTCGGACGGGGATCGAATAGCTATCGAGCGCGACCGTGCCGCCGTAGAAATTCAACCCTTTGCGCATGTAGCCTGCGATGTGATCGATCGGAACAGTTTTGCCGCGCGAGAGGCCGGCAGTGTCGGCAAACTCAAAGCGCAGATAGTCGAAGCCCGATTGCCTGACCTGCTCGACAAAGGCCTCGGCCTCGGCGCCGTCGAACAGCGAAATGTCTGGGAGGCTGTCCTTGCCATCCATGGTGCTGAGTGTGTCGGGCATTGGACTATCCTTGCGGCTCAGGCAGCTGCGCGCTGGCGGTTGATGATGGTCGTGAGATTCGTGTGCAGCCGGGCTGCTGTGGTTTCAAACTCGGGCAGACGAGCCGTTACTTCGGTTTCAAGCCGTTTGGCCCCGCCCGGGCCGAACGTCTTCGCAAGCGATGCGGCGTACTCGGTAATCCCGCCCCATTCCGGCACGGTCTGGTCCGTCAGTTCCACGTGGTACTGAAGCCCGTAGGCGTGGGTCCGGTAGCGGAAGGCCTGGACCGCACAAGCCTCGTTCGAGGCAAGCACCTCAGCGTGTCCTGGCAAGGATGTAACCTCTGCGCTGTGCCACTGGAAAACGTCCATATGGTCCGCGAAACCCGCGAAGATCGGATCCCGCCGGCCAGCCTCGGTGATCTCGACACGGCCGAAGCCGACCTCCGAGCTGCCCCCCGGTCCCACCGATCCGCCGGTTGCCTCTGCCAAAAGCTGGTGGCCGAGGCAGATACCTAGATAGGGCCGCCCGAGATCCATGACCCAGCGGCGGATCGCAGCCTTCTCAGCGGTCAGCCAAGGGTGCGCATCCTCTTGCCAGACGTCCATTGGCCCACCCATGACAATGAGAGCGTCGAAGCCTTCAAGGGGCGGAACAGCGTCGCCCTGATCCAATTCGACCACATGCCATGCGATGCCGTCGGATCTCCAGAGCGCGCGAAACGCGCCGGGATGTTCAACCGCTAGGTGCTGAAATACGAGAAACTTCATATGCTTTTCTTTCCTCTAGCCAATCGGCGGTTCTACCGGCGCGGTCATTCTGCCGCCTCGGGCAGCTTTGCAATTGAGACCTCGATGCTGTGGACCGATGTGGCTTCCGCAATGTCGCTCTTTCGTCCCGCGTGCAGGACGTTGACATTGGCGCCCGCGGTTTCGTGCGTCGGCCAGCGGCCCTTGTAGACGATACCAAATCCTGGTTGCGCGATGTCGCTGACGGACACGCCAAGGGTCAGGGATCCCGCCGCGTTCGACAGCACGACCCGGTCTCCGTCTTCAAGCGCGCGCCGACGCGCCTCCTCGGGATGGAGTATGACCGCGTTCTGACCAAGGTTTTTCAGTATTCCGGAATCGTTGGCGTAGCTCGCATTCATCTGCCAGATCGAAGCCGGCGACAGGATGCGCAGCTTGTCCGCGGCGAGCGCGGCATCGGCATGGGGTTCGGGCACCAACGGAAGACCCTGGGCCAAGGCGGCCTCGGACGCCAGTTCGATCTGACCCGAAGGCGTGGCGAAGGTCAGATCGGCGAACTGCAGCCTGGGCTCGGAATAGAGCTGCGCTGTGCCGACGCGCGAGAGCGCGTCGAACCCGCCTGCAAAACCAGTCATCGCCACCAGACGCTCGAGCAGGGGGCGATCTTCCTCGAAGAGCAGAGGCTCCGTCAGACCAAGGGCGCGGGCGAGACGTCTGAAAATCTCCTGATTGGGAAGAGCCTCGCCCGGTGCGTCCTGTACTTTCACCTGCGCCGAAAGCGTCTGGTAGAAATAGGGGGCGACAAGATCGTCGAATTCCAGAAACGAGGCAGCGGGCAGCACGATGTCGGCATAGGCGGCGGTGTCGGTCTCGAAAAGATCACAGACGACAGTGAAAAGATCCTCGCGTGCGAGTGCTGCGCGCAAAGCTGCCTGATCGGGCGAGGATGCTACTGGGTTGCAGTTCCAGGTGCAAAAGACCTTGGTGTTTTCCGCGTCCGCGAGCGTTGTGGCCAGATCCATGTGGCTGACGGACGCGCATCCGGCATCGAGCTGGGGCGGCACCATGACGCCCATGTCGATGTTTCGCGATCCGGGACCGTTCATGTAGCAAAAACCTGTGCCCGGTTTGGCGAGGTTCCCGGTCAGGGCGATCAGCGCTCCGAGGGCCCGGAACGCATTGCCGCCTCTGGCGGTGCGCTGCATCCCTTGGCCCATCCAAAGCAGCGAAGGCCCCGTCGCATAGGCTACTGCGACCTCTTCGATCAGCGTGCTTGGCACCCCTGTAAGCGCCTCGGTCGTGGCAGGGTCGGCGGCTTTGATCGCTGGGAGCAGAGACTCGAAGCCGATAACGTTCGCGTCGATGAAATCGCGGTCGAGAAGGCCTTTGGTCAGCGCGACATGGAGCAGGCCAAAGGCCAAGGCAGCATCCGTTCCCGGGCGCAGCTTGAGATGTAGGTCCGCGCGTTCAGTTGCCGTGCGATGGGCAATCGGGTCGATCGCAATGATCTTGGCCGGCGTCTCGCGGAGCCAGTTCTTGTGCATGTGGGGCGCCGTATGGCTAGGATTTGCACCCCACACGAGGATCGTCTTTGCGTCCTTGGCGGTCTCCGGGTCGAAGCCTTCGAGGCTGTCCCCGAACACCAGTTCCAGGGCGGTGTGCCCTGCCTTGTTGCAGACGGTGTCGGGGTCGATCTCCGTCGCGCCGATATGCTGAAAGAAGCGCAGCGGGTACCATCCGGCGATCAGCCCAACGGTGCCGGTATAGTGCGCATGCACAACCTGCCGCGCTGGTCCGCCTGTCATCAGCGGACGGATCTTGTCGGCGATCTCGGCGAGTGCTGCGTTCCAGGTGATCGGCTCGAACTGTCCGTCGCCTTTCGCGCCTATCCGCCGCAAAGGCTGTGACAGACGCGCATCGGGATCGCGCCATACCCCATTATAAACGATCGCACATTTGCCGCACAGACTGCCCCGGGCAACGTGATGTTCCGGGTCGCCCAGAATGCGTCGCAGCTTGCCATCGTCGAACACCGCAACCATCCCGCAAGCGTCGTAGCAGTCCCGTGGGCATGTTGTTTTGATCACCTCGCGTTTTGCTTCAGTCATGTCCGCTGGCTCCAAGTCTTGTCTGCGGGTTGCTCATTCCGGTCATCGTTCCAAAAGGGTTCCGGCCTGCGGGTCGAAGCACAGGCTGTGCTCGACATCGAAGCTCACGGTGACGGGGGCGCCGATGCCGAGCTGGGCGCCGATATGTTCGGGCACCGAAGCGCGCAACGGGCCGGCAGAGGTTTCCACGGTGATCGCGGATTTCAGCCCTAACGGCTCGCTATCCAGGACCTTTCCATTGGCACCTTCCGTCCCGGGAGGTGCGATCAGGATCTGTTCCGGCCGGAACCCTGCTTCGAACCGGTGCGGGGTGCCGTTGAAGAGGTAATGGTGGGCGGGGCTGGCCTGTGTCATGAGCCCGCCCAAAAGCAACCGCCCGCCGTCCGCCGGGTCGTAGTCGGCCTCAACCAGGTTGATCTCTGGCGCGCCCACGAAGCGGGCGACCCGGGTGTCGGCCGGCCGGTCGTAGAGGACCTGTGGCCGCGCGACCTGGCGCACCTGGCCGTCGAAGATCAGCACGACACTGTCAGCAACAGCCATCGCCTCGGAATAGTCCGGCGTGGCATAGAGAAAGCTCGCGCCACGCTCGCGCTGGAGCCTGCGCAGCTCTGCGCGCAGTTCGACGCGAAGCTTTGCATCGAGGCTCGATAGAGGCTCGTCCAAAAGAAAGAATGCCGGATCGCGGACCAGCGCACGGCCAAGCGCGATTCGCTGCCTCTCTCCGCCGCTCATGGTGCGCGGTTTTCGCGCCAGGATATGACCGATCTTCAGCGTCTGTGCGACCTCGGTGACGCGCTCTGAGATCGCATCCTGCGAGTTGCCGCGGATGCGTAGGGGGTTGGCGATGTTTTCGAACCCGGTCTTGTTGGGATAGAGCGCGAGACTGTCGAAGATCATCGCGACATCGCGGTCCTTTGGTGCAAGTGCGGTCGCATCCTCGCCGTTGATCAGCACCTCGCCTGTGTCAGGTGTTTCCAGGCCTGACGCGATGCGCAGGGTCGTTGTCTTGCCGGCGCCCGCGGGGCCGAGAAGGGCGACAAAGGCGCCCTCGTCGAGGGCCAGGTCCACGCCGTCCAATGCCGTGAGCGTGCCGAAGGTACGTGTGATTGCTCTGAGTTGCAGTACAGGAACGGTCACGCGGACAACTCCTTGAGATTGCGCAGCGAGTCCGCATCGAAGAAAGCGACGCGGTCGTGGTCGAACATCAGGGCGACGTGATCGCCTTCGCTAGGGCAGTTCCGGGCCGGGGCGGTGGCGGCCAGATGCTGGCCGTTCATATCGAGGGTCAGGACCGCTTCGGCGCCCAGAGGTTCGATCCGGCGCACCGTAGCCGTGGCCGCACCTTCGGCCGGCGTTGCGAGTGTGATGGCGTCGGGCCGCACGCCCATCAGGCCGCGTCTGTGCGACGGTCCGGGCCCGAGTCCACCCGGCGCATCAATGCGCACAGACCCGGCGACGAAGGTGCTGGCCCCGGCGCGGGTTTCAAACGCGCCATGGAGGATGTTCATTGGCGGGGCCCCAATGAAACCAGCGACGAATGTATGCGCCGGCTGCTCATAGACCACGTCGGTCGGCGCGCATTGACGCAGCTTGCCGTGGCTCATCACTGCGATTTGTTGTGCCAGCGACAGCGCTTCGATCTGATCATGGGTCACATAGATGATCGTCAGTCCGATCTCCTGCTGCAAACGCCGGAGCTCGCGCCGCATGGCCGCGCGCATTTCGGTCTCCAGGTTGGACAGCGGCTCGTCGAGCAGCAGAAGGGCAGGTTTGGTCACCAGAGTGCGTCCGATCGCGACGCGCTGAAGCTCTGATCCGCCGAGCCGGCTGGCGCGCAGGCCAAGCTGTCCAGTCAGGCCGAGCATGTGAGCGGTCTCGCCGACAGCTCGGGCGATTTCGGGTTTCGCCACGCCACGTACCTTGAGCCCGAAGGCCAGGTTCTGCGCCACCGTCATGTGGGTAAAAACCGCGTAGTCCTGAAACACCAGTCCGACACTGCGGCGCCCTGCGGGCTGGTCCAGCACCGACACCCCATCAATGAGAATGTCGCCCGAGGTCGGCGTTTCGATGCCGACGATCATGTTGAGTGTCGTCGATTTCCCGCAGCCCGACGGGCCGAGGATCGCCAGGGTCTCGCCGGGTTGCACCGACAGGCTGAGGTTCTCTACGGCGACAACCTCGCCACCGTCGTACTCCTTTCGCAGCGCCACGAGTTCGAGCTTGGGAGGGTCAGTATGCGTCATCGTTTCACCGCCCCAAAAGTCATGCCGCGGGCGAGGTGTTTCTGGATCAGGAACCCGGCAACGATCAGCGGGGCCATGGCCAGCACCGCGAGCGCGGCCTGGACGCCAAAGAGCGTGCCTGCCGTCGCAGTGACGTATTTCGCCAGCCGGATGGGGATCGTCTCGATATTCGAGTAGGACAGGACCAGCGCGAACAGGAACTCCGACCAGTTCAGGATGAAGATGAAGAGTGTGGTCGCGAAAAGCCCACCCTTGATGAGCGGCGCCGTGACCGTCAGATGCGCCATGAGGCGGCTTTGGCCGTCGATCATTGCGGCCTCTTCGACCTCGCGTGGCACTTCGTCGACGAAGCTCTTGAGCATCCAGGTCGCGAAAGGCAGCGTGATCGCGACATAGATCGCGATGAGCCCCACGTAAGTGTCGATCAGCTGGATGGCTGAGAAGATGATCACGAACGGCACCGCAATCGCAGCCGGCGGAAACATCCGTCCCGACAGGATGAAAAGCGGCGTGAAACGGTTCACGCGCGTGTAGCGCGACAGACCGATGGCCGCGAAGAACCCGATGCCGACCGAAATCAGCGTGGCGCAGGTGGAGGTCAGGATGGAGCCAAAGACCGCGGCGGTCGCACTCTCGCTGATCCCGCCGACGCCAAACGCCCCGATCGCTTCGGGATCGAACAGCGTCAGGAAATTGATCAGCGTCGGCTCAGACGGGATCCAGATCGCGGGGGCCGCATTCCAGTCAGTCGGCGGCTTGAGCGCGGTCATCACGATCCAGAAGATGGGGAACAGGGTGACGACGAGCGCGACGAGAAGAATCAGTGCCAGAAGCGGTGTGAGCGGACGCGTGTTCATTAGCGCGGCTCTCCGAGAAGCTGATCGCGAACTGGTGCGAGAAGGAAATGCACCATCAGGAGCGTGCCGATCAGCACAAGGAAGGCCGCAGCCGCGCCGTAGGCCAGCTGGAAGTCCTGAAAGGCGAGCTTGTAGATATAAAGGCTGATGGTTTCGGTCGACGTGCTGGGTCCACCGCGGGTCAGGATAAAGACCTCGTCAAAGAGCTTCACGATCTCCATCGCGCGGATGACGAGGGCCACGATGATCACCGGCTTGAGCATCGGCAGCACGACGCGCCAAAAAACCTGGCGCGGCGAAGCGCCAAGGATCACGGCGGCGCGGATCGGGTTTTCAGGAAGGCTGTTGAGCCCCGAAAGCATGATCAAGAAGAACAGCGGGGTCCAGTGCCAGACCTCGGTCACGATGACCACGATCCAGGCGAAAAAGGCGCTTCGGAACCACTCCGGCGCCGTCCCGAACAGGATCATCGAGATCTGATTGATCGGGCCGTTCGACTGGAACAGCATCCAGAAGGTGTAGCCGACGACCACGGGCATCACCATCATCGGCGTCAGCAGCGTCGAGAACAGGACCGATTTGCCCTTGAATTCGCGGAGGAAAATCACCGCTAGGCCGAGCCCGATGGCCAGTTCCAGGCTGAGGCAGATCACGCTGAGCGTCAGGGTGCGCGCGACCGCCTCGACAAAGCGCGTGTCATAGACGAGCAACTCTTCATAGTTGAAGAGACCCTCGAACCCCGCGTCCAGGAGCGACCCCCTTGTTGGCGACCAGGTGGTGAAACTCATAGCCAGTGCAACCAGCAACGGCACGACCAGCACGAAAACCGAAATGACCATACCAGGCGCCGCAAGACCACGGGCAAAACGGGCGCGTTTGCGGGCGGCACGCTGCGCGCCTGTCGGGCTTGGCGCGGACGTCCGATCCGCCGCAGGCACGCCCAGGCGGGTGCCTTTCAGATCGGAGATTGCAATTTCCTGCGGCATTTATCGGCGTCCTGTCGGGTTCGAGCGGAGGGCGACGTTGTGGTGGTGCGCCGGCGGTCCATTGCTGCCGGCGCGCGCTTCAGGGAGTCAGGCCCATTTGTCGGCGCCTGAGGCGCGCTTGATCGGATCGGCGAGCTTCTGGGCAAGCGACAGCCACGAGGCCTGTACCTTCTCGCGACCCACGCGCCTCGTGATGCGATCAACCGCCTGGGCAGCGTCGTCGAGCGCCTGTTTGGGTTGCTTGTCGCTGGTCATGGCTGCGTGGATCTCCTTGTCCAGCGCGTCCTGATACTCGAACCCGCCCGGCAGGCAGAAATCCGGCACCGTGTTGACCATGTTTTCGTAGAGCGTGTTGAGATATTCGGGCGAATAGGTCTCGATCAGCCGCTCGGTCGGCGCCTTCATGTGGTTGACGCGGTAGGGATCCGAGTAACCGCCGAGGTACGGGATCGCGTCCGCACCGATCGTGGGCGAAGTCATCCATTGCGCGTAGGCATAGGCCAGTTCCGGATTCTCCGAATACCGCGAAACCGCGTAGCCGTAGCCCCAGCAAAAGAGTCCGGCATAGAGCTTTTCACCTGACTTCGTGTAATCCGCCGGCATGACGGTGGCGGCGATGTTTCCGGTGGTGGCCGGGCCCGTGGAAGGCGCCTTGGAGTATTTGAACCCGGACGGCCAGACGATGTTCATGAAACCTTCGCCACGTCCGAACGCGTTGTAGTTCGATGACCAGGTGAAGCTGAACGCATCGGGGTGCAGGTATTCATTGACGGCAAGCATGTCTTCGATAGCCGCGACGCCTTCGTCGCCATTGAAGGTCGGGTTCATATCGCCGTCGAAATAGAGCATACCCTTGGACATCAGCCGCTGCATGAACATCCATTTCACGTAGTAGCGGGACCGGTATTCCAGGCTGCCGAAAAACCCATTGTCGGGGTCGTGGAAGAACTGCGCCAGCTCGTGATATTCCTTCCATGTATCGGGCACACCGACTGGCCGGCCGTAAGCATCCTCGAAGGCTTTCGCTTTTTGGGCCATCTTGTCGGACCGGCACAGCAGCGTGATCTGGTCGCCATCGTTGAGCAGCCCGGCAACGCGTCCATTATAGAGCTGCGCGTGGTGGCTGGCCGGGAACACGACGCCGAACTCCGGGCTGAAAAGCTCGGGATTGTAGGCTTCGGTCCAGTCGGTCAGATCGTAGATCACACCACTGTCGATCCAATCAGGATAGGACATCGCTGTGGGCATCATGATGTCGTAGCGGCCGGTCTTGGCGACGGCCTCTTGCATGCCCTTGGTATGCACGACCTCGTCGGGCTCTTCGATGAACTCCAGGGTGATGCCCAGCTCATCTTTCCACTTGTCGGCATAGGGTGTCATGTTGCCGATGGAGCCGGTGGGGATGAGCAGCGTCAGGGTCTTCTTGTCGGCCTTTGCCGCCATCTCCTTGGCAAGCGCCCAGGCGCGTTCTTCAGGCCCGCTGATTGTCGCGAGTGCTGTGCTGGCGCCCGCAGGCGACGACGCAATGTAGTTCGCGACAGAGGCCGTCGCACCGAGCGCGGCCAGCGATTTGAGGAAAGTCCGGCGCGGCAGCAGTCCCGCGTCAAAGCTTTCGCAAGCTGCCTGAATACTCACATGGTTCTTCATGGTGGCGATCCCTTCGTACAGGCCCGCTGCGGGCGTTTTTTCCTCTTGCGACCAAGAACGCTGCTGCCGGTTGAAAACGGGGGCAGCGCGCCGAGATCTCGATGTAGCAAGACAGTTTTCCGGATGACCCGCCGCAGAAAGGGCCATTATGGAAGTTGGGGTGGGACCAATTTGCGGATGCCCGGAAGGAAATCGCCCGATGGTAAAAACGAACGCGAAGGGGCTCAGTCCAATCGTCGAGATCGAGCGACCCTCCCGCACTGCGATCCACCTGCAGGTTGCCGAAAGCCTGCGCCGGGGCATTCAGGACGGGCGGATCGTGGGGGGCGCGAGGCTTGCCTCCTCGCGCATCCTTGCCAGCGATTGGGGAGTCTCGCGCAACACGGTCATTCAGGTCTTCGCGACGCTCGTGGCCGAGGGGATCCTGGTCTCGCGGGTGGGCGATGGAACCTATGTGGCGATGGATGCGCGACTCGATCCCGAGACGCGCGCCAACACAGATGGGATCGGTGGGTCGCCGGGCATCTACCCGTTCCGGGACCTGTCCCGCAGGGGCCGCATCCTGTTGTCCGAACCGGATTACGGCGTGCCGGAGCGTCCGCGTCCCTTCATGCCGAACGTTCCGGATTTGCGTTCATTTCCAATACGCTCCTGGTTACGTCTGCTCAACGAGGTTTCGGGTGCGCTGACCGGTGATGCGCTGTCCGGGGTTTCAAGCGCCGGCTTCATGCCACTGCGCAAAGCTATCGCGCACCATGTCTCGATCACGCGCGCGCTGCCCTGCACGGCGGACCAGGTGATCGTCACAACCGGCTCCCAACAGGGGCTCGATCTGACGTCTCGCTTGTTAGCGGATCGGGGCGACCCGATCTGGATGGAGAACCCCGGATACCTGGGGACGCAAGCCGCGCTGGCGGCAAACGGCGCCAACATTCAGAGAGTGCCGGTGGACGGTGAAGGGATGGACATCGCGGCGGGCATCGAAAGGGCTCTCGCGCCCAGGTTGATCTGCGTGTCGGCGGCCCGGCAATTCCCCACCGGGGCGGTGCTTTCGCCGTCCCGCCGGCACGCCTTGTTGGAGTTCGCCTCCCGTACCGGCGCGTGGATCATCGAGGATGACTACGATTCCGAACTCCACTATGCCGCACCCCCACCTATTGCGCTCGGCGCCCAGGATCGAGGCTCCCGTGTCGTATTCATGGGCACATTCTCAACAACACTGGTTCCCTCGTTGCGTCTTGGGTACCTGGTCGTGCCGCAAGACCTGATTCCCGCCTTCACGAATGCCCGCTCGATCTCCCAGGGTCACGCGTCGCTGCTGGAGCAAATGGTGCTGGCGGAAATGATGAATCGCGGGACCTATGCCGCCCATGTGCGGCGGATGCGCAAACTGTACCGCGAACGCCAGGAGGTTCTGGTGTCTACGATCAAGGAGCACCTGGGCTATTTCGTGCCGGAGTTCGAACGGACGAGCGGAATGCACGTTGTCTTGCCGTTGGTACCGGAGGCCAACGATGTCCGACTGGCGCAGCGGCTCGCCGAAACCGGTATTCTAACCCGACCTTTGTCACCCTTCTTCAGCGGAGGAGAGGCGCTGCAGGGATTGCTTCTGGGTTTTGCCGCATTCAGGCCGGAGGAACTCACACGGGCTGGCGAGAAGTTGAGCGCTCTCTTCGACTACGTGGCACCGGCCGAGCCTGGGTGCTCGTGAGAGAGAAGTCCGTTCAAAGCAGCGGCATTTCCCGGCAACCTGTGCAAGCCTTTGGGCCCGTACGTCCCCCTGGCTCCTCGCCGCCTGATTGTCTTTGGGATCACGGGGTGATCGAACGGCACCCGTGGTGCCATCGATGCGACAACACTGATCACATATGCGACGCGTGTAGACTGTCGCTCGACTTGTTGAAAAAACTGTGGAGGATGCTTCCGGTTAGTTAAGCGTACCCGCCCCATCCACTCCGACGGGCGCACTCTGGCCTCCGTACTGGCTTTACTCCAGTTTTTGGAACCATCCTTCGTTTGATCGAAATCAGACGCTCCTAGAATGGCCGTAAAGTCCCGCCTTATGTCAGTTCGCGTGCCATCCGATCTTTCTGGTGCGGCGAATGTCTCCTTCGACGGACTGCGCTGCAGCATCATAGCTTGATGCTCGAGGTCGACTCTGGGCCGATCGTACCTCTAGTATCGCGTGGCTCGTATCAGGTGATTGTCGTCCCGCGGGCCAGGCAGATGTCTGGCTTGAAGGTTGCGCTTAGCGCTCTTTCGCTGAGCGCTTTATTGACTGCCGAAGTCATTGACCTCAAGCGCTGTACGTTTGGGCATCTGACATCGCTGAACGGTTCTGTCTGAGGTCCGGTCTACTCAGACGCGAGATTTTCTGTCAGCCGGTGCAACAAGTCGACCAAATGCATCAACTCGTCTTCGGACAGCCCCGTTTTGCTAATCATACATGCAGTTATTTCTGGCGCTTCCCGCAACGAGCGACGTCCAGCATCGGTTAGGGAAACGAGCACCTTTCTCTCATCGTGCTTTTGTCTTTGCCTGACCAGATAACCCAAAGCTTCCAATCTCTTGAGCAGTGGTGTGACGGTGCTGGTCTTCATCTTCAGTTTTTCTGACACTTGCCCGACGGTTAGCCCATTGGCCTCGTCCAGGGTCAGCATAGTAATGTACTGCGGATACGTCAGGCCGAGGCGTTTGAGCATAGGCGCGTAGGCCTGATTGATGACATGGGTCGCGCCATAGACGGCATGGCAAAACATGTCCGGCACCGGAACCCGGTCGATGTCTTTTGGCATGATCTACCTCAAACAATATCGTGCACGATATATTTGCTTGACTCTCTGCCAGATGTCAAACTACTATATATCGTACACGAACTAGTCGTAGGCGATAAATTAAATCCATGAAGCAACAGAGAAGATCATGTCATCCGCGCAGGCCGAAACACTCATTGATGCGCTCAACACCACCTTCGGGCGCCACGAGCGGCATCGGGCCTCACATGCCAAAGGTCTGCAGGTGCGCGGTCGTTTCTTGTCGGCCTCGTCGGCGGACAAGGTGTCGGTGCCTCATCTGCGCGCCGAACACCCCGTCACGGCACGCTTCTCCATCGGGGGCGGCAAGCCTGGGATCAGTGACAAAAGCCCAACCGTGCGCGGACTAGGCTTGCGGATTGGGACCGGCGACCGTTCCTGGGCGCTGGCCCTCATTTCGGCACCTGTGTTTTTCGCAAGTTCAGGCGAGCAATTCAGAGCCTTTCTTGTGGCCCGCCAACCCGACCCTGACCTGGGCGGTCCAAACCCGGTGCGGGTGAAGGCATTCAATGAGGCCAACCCCAATACGCTGCCGCATCAGAAGTATCTGGCCGACACGGCACCATGCCAGAGCTACACCACCGAGCGTTACCATTCAGGTCATGCCTATGGGTTTGACGGCGCGCCAACAGTTGTCGGGCGTCTTGTGATGGAACCGGAACAGGGACGCCACGGGCTGTCGGAAGAACAGATGGCATCGACGCCTGATGATTTCCTTGCCGACGCGCTCCACGCCAGCCTTGCAGAACAGCCGGCGCGCTGGAACCTCAAGATCGTCGTTGCCAACAAATCCGATGAGACAAGCGATCCAACAGTGCCTTGGGACGGTGCGCACCGCGAGATTGTTCTCGGCACCATCGAGATCACGGATCTCGCGCCGGACGACCCTCACGAGGTCTTCGATCCTGCCATGATGCCAAAAGGGGTTCACGCGCCCCAAGATGCGGTCTTTGGGCTGCGCAGCGCGGCGTACGCGGTCTCTTACGCAAGGCGCCAATCCTAACCTCTTTCTCATTCCGACCCCAACAAGGAGATCACAATGTTCAACACACACCTTGCTGTGGCGATTTGCGTCGCACTCCTGCCCATGTCATCGCAGGCAGATACCTTTGAAACAGCCGAGAACGCTATGAAGGCTTTTGAGGATGTCTTTGGCGTCACGACCGGAAAGCGCCGAAATCACACCAAGGGTTAGTGCATTACCGGCTCGTTTGAGCGCGTTGATGATGAGATCCTGAACTACTCTAGCAGCCCGATTTTCGCTGAAGCATCGACGTTCTTGGGTCGGGTGTCGCACAAGGGCGGAAAGAGTAACGCCGCAGACGACGTTTTTGGCGACTATGGTCTCGCATTTGAGATCAAGACGACCTCCGGCGACACGCACATCATGAAGATGAACACTGAGGATTTCTTTCCAGTGCCCACAGCAGAAGAATTCGTCGCTCTGATGCGAGCGAAAGCTCAAGGGGACGAGGCGGTCGCAGCCTTCGCCAAGAACAGCCCGGATCTGCGTGCGCACAAAGCTCACCAAAGCGCGCGTGATATGACACTGCGGCCATATGAAGGTGCGACGTACAACAGCATCAACAGCTTCTACCTTGTCGACAACGCCGACACTCGCACAGCCGTGCGTTGGTCCTTCGTACCTGCTGGTGAGCATGACATCGTGTTGGAAACGAGCCCAAGCTTCTTTCTTGAGAAAATCCGGGAGAATCTCTCACGGGGGGAGGTTGCGTGGGACATGGTCGTCACGATCGCCAACCCCGCCGATGACATACTGAACCCTGCCACTCCCTGGGAAGGGGATCATACGCAGTTCACTGCAGCAAGACTGGTCGTAGAGAACGCGATGCAAGAAGAAGACAGTACCTGCGGCGAAATGAACTTCGACCCTCTGGTTCTGAGTGATGGATTTGAGCCCACCGAGGATCCAATGCTTGAAGCCCGCAGCGCCGTATATGCAATTGGCGTTAGTCGGCGATTGTCGGAGTAGCGATCGAGCCGAATGGAAACCTTTGAAATCAGCGTAGCGGGCTTTTGCTCGCTGTGCCTTCGACCGCCTTACGCGTGCACTGGGCCTCTCCTAGGCACACCTTTGAGCGCGGAGTTCTGAGGCCTGACCCGACGTATAGACCTCGGCGAAATTGCTCCGTGTGGCTCGCTTGGAAACTGCCTCAATGGACAACAGGCGCGTTGGAGGAGCCTTGTGTCCGTCGCCAGATGATTTGGTCCACCAGAGACCGTGATGGTCATGCGGGTCTGGCTCGGTTGGGGTGACGTTACGCTGCTCGGGTCTGGTTGAGCAAGTGGCGCTGACGGCGGGTTTCCTCTTTGATCCTTCTCCGTTACTCCAAGATGGCTGACGCGCGTCGGAGCTAGACGTCGGCGGGTGTGACGTTGCCGCGGTTCTCAGGAATCCAGTCGTGGTTCTAGTGATCGAAGAATGTCTCGATGGCGGCCTCAAACGCGCGCGGTAGATGGTGGTTCTTGAGCAGAACTCGGTTCTTCAGCCTCTGATGTCAGCGCTCGATCTTACCCTGGGTCGGAGGATGTTTGGACGCCCCGCGCAAGCGGTCCAGCCGCAGTGTCGTTTGCTGGACCATGGGCACCCGGCAGAGAACGCAGCTTTTGCCCGACCCGATGCGCATGGCCGTTGCGCAACGCCGCCCCGTCGGCGTCATGCATCCTTCCGGCCGGGGATCGCACTATCACTAGCCCCCATGACTGGACCATTTCATCGCAGGGTTTCGGGCACAGGTGGGCGCATGTTGAGCGCCTGGTGCGGTCGGGTGTGAGTGTACTGCTTGAGCCAACCATTGGTGACGATTTTAGCCTGCTGTATCGTGCTCTTTCCCGAAACGAGGATGCAGGGAGCTCCGCGCGAGACCGAGCACCTTGCGTGTCCGCTGCTCGGATGACGCGCGCTTCCGGCGTGTATGGATGACGGTCCGACGCAGTTGCTCTTTCGGCAGGTCCTCGGCTTTGGGGGGCAGGCTTTTCTTGAGAACGAGCTTGTCCGGTTCATGTTCGGCATGCGCCATTGTCACCCGGAGTTGTCCATTGCGGCGCCATCAGTCCGCGCGCAGTGGGCGATGGCGTTCCAACGGCACATTCCTTTCCGGGCGGATATTCTCTCTCTCTCTCTCGAGATCGCGAAACTTCGAGAGCTTTGCGCTGCCCACCCCGCCGGACTGGCGCCGCCAATTGGAATACGCCGCGTCGCCGATGCCGATGGCGCGTCTCGCCGTTCGCACGTCGCCGCCGTTCGCGAGTTTTGGCTCGATCTCACGCAGCAGCTTCAGAACAGTGTCGTCGGAATGCCGGTTGCGGGCCACGCTCCGTCCCCCCTTCTCTCAGCCATCCTGATGGCCCAGACTGAGGCGGAAGGGCACGGCAAAGGAATGCGGCACGAGGTTTTTTGGAGTTTTTTTTGGCGCCGTATCGCGTGCAAAAACGCCCGTTTTTGAATCGCGTTTAGCGTCAAAGCACATGCTTGGTTTACCAACCAATTTGGTCTCGGACGTGCGCCCCGCGCCCGGAGAAAGTGACCGTATTCGCTACTTTGCGCATCTTGAATGCTCTGGAGGTTTGTCTCCTTGTCCTGCCATGCTGGGTCAGTGTCGATTATCGAGTTTCATACATTGGCGCGTGCCTCGCCAATGTAGTTCTTGGCCGGCGTTTGGGGAGATTCAACCAAGCAACAGGCCGACCCTTTCGAAGACCCAAACACATGCGACTATCGACGCGACTGCCGCGACCGAACCGCTCGCAATACGCCATGTTGGTGCCGGACGTTTGCGAAGCATCAGAACGATCGGCCAGACCGCAGCGACGATGAGAAGTTGCCCGATTTCCACACCGACATTGAAGGCCAGCAGGCTCTGCCAGACATTCGGCGCGTCGATTTGCAGGATATTATGAAGCATGAAGGAAAAACCGAAGCCGTGGAGGAGCCCGAGCGCAGCAGTGATCGGAATGCCGTATCGGTCGCGCGCCTCGCCGTGTGACCCCGCGCGCAGCACGGCGTCAACGGCGACGAGAATGATCGACAGGGCGATTGCGGTCTCAACGGCCGGGATGAACCATGCGCCCTGAGGCGCGAAGCCAAAAAAGCCAAGGATCAGCGTGACGGTGTGCCCGATTGTGAAGCCAGTGACGCGACCGATGAGCCCTCCGAGCGTCGCCGCGCCAATGATCATGCAGAAAACGAAGAGCACGTGATCCAGACCTTCGAGGATATGCCGGATGCCTTCGATGACAAAGGTCCATGCTGCCACGATGGCGGAGCCGGAGACTTCGACAGACGCGTCCAGAAGCCCGTTGGCGCGATAGGTCCGCGTTTCTTCGCCTGAGTAGTCGAGGATCAGGTTGGCCGTGTCTTCCTGGCCTGGAAGTCCAGGATCTGATGACATGGACAGGAGGTAGCTTTTGACCGGACCGACCGAGGTCAGACGCAGGTGGATGTCGACAACCGTATCGCCGACGTAGGTTTCGCGCGCGGCAGTGGGAAAAGCCGGTCCCGGTGTCAGCGCGGCCTCTGCCTCTGAACGCGTGGCGAAGCCCGGTTCCTGTCCGATCGGGTAGGCGCGCAGCGCTATGACTTGTGCTTCAAGGAGCCCGCTCTCCGTCGCAATACGGATCGTGTCCGCGGCGAGCTGGCCCAGGCCGCCCGCATCCGAGCGGAGCGCATCGGCGTCGACCAAATGCATCGGCGTGCCGTTTTCCAGCCGGTTCCTTGTATAAGGCGCGGGAGAGGGTAGGCCGCCTGCATTTTCCGGCCCGACAAGACCAGCCACGAGATAGGCCATGGGCGTCCGAAGGTAGAGATCGAGACCTTCATCGGTATGCACGATGTGAAAAATGCGAACATTCTGGTTCAGCTTGAAATGCGCGAACGCGCCGCCGGCGGCAACCAGGAAGGCGAGTGTCGCGAGTACCAGACCGAGAGTTCGAAACATGGGTCGGATCCTACGATCAGTCTATTGGGCGCGGAGCACGGTCAAGCCTGACAGCATCCAGGTTCCATCCTGCGGGACGATCTCGGCCAAGGCGCGATAGGTCACCTTCCTTCGATGCAGGTGTCCCCAATGGCCGCCCGTCATCGTGGCAGTCCAATGTGCAAGAACCGCCTGACCGCCAGCCTCGGAGGCGGGGCGGATGTCTTCGATGACAAGGTCCTCAATCTTCTCGACGCGTCCCCGGGCGCCCGACGGAAGCGTCACGGTCAGGCCGCGCAAGATCTCGCGGCCGACGGCATCGCGCTGACCGTCCTCGACAAAGGGCGCAAGCGACGTCTCGAAAGCCGTTTCGCGCGTCTCGAGCATCGCGACCCCGGCATTCTCGATCAGGCCGGACATCACGATCCCGGCAGACTCCTCGTTGAGAACCGACGACGGAGGCTGGCGCAGTCCCAAGGTAACGGGCGAGGCCGCAGCAGCGAGCGCCAGCGCCACCGCGGCTGCTGCAAGCCGGCGACGCTTACCAGGTGCGCGCAAGGCTGTCGCAGCCAACAGGATGCCGCCGAGCGCAAATGCGCCGGACAGCAGCGGCAGGCGAAGAGGCGAATCCCGAGGCAAAGTGACGGGTTTCGTCACGGGCTCATGCCAGGAGGTTAGGTGGTTGGTCCAGACCACGGTCGCATCGTCCACCCGGACCTGCGCCGGAACTCCACCAGCGGGATCGGTCAGGGTCACCGGAATAGTCGACAAGGTCTTGGGGAAGAGACCCCAGGTCATCGCCACTTCGTCCGCAAGTGACGTCTGCGGATAGGACAAGATCGCTCCCAACAGCGTCGTACGGCGCGGTGTCACCGCGTCTTCGGGAAGCACCCGCAGCCCCTCGACGCCCACAGCGATGCGTGAGATGCGAAGCTCGAAAGGCTCTTGCGCGATGCCGTCGACCGACAGCGGGTTCCGAGCCCTGAGGAACTCCGTGGCAGCGTCCGTCACGATGGCCATTTCGGCCTCGCCTATCTCGCTAGCGCCGTCGAGCGGCAGGTCGACCCAGCTTTCGAGATCTGCCAGCCTCAAGATCAGTTCATGGCGCACCTCGCGCGGCTCGACCGAAACGAAGGACATCAGCGGAGAAGCGTGATGGCGAGTGAGGTTGGGGTTGTCGAAGCGGGTGAACCAAGGGTCGTCCCAATCGAGCCGCATAATCTCGCGTTGTGAAAGATACCTGTAATCCGTCACGCGGACGCCCATATGCTGGGCAAGAACGCCGATCGAGGCGACCGGTCGGCTGTCCTTGTCGAGTGGTGGCGTGAAGGCAATCCTTTCAGGCCGTCCCTCGAAGTGGAACTCAAGTTCGGCATAGATCACTTCGGCGCTGCGCGGCCGGGGGGCGACAAATGAGGTCGCGGCGGTCTGGCGCTGCTTTCGCGGGCGCAGGTCCACCGTGCGTGTCACTGGCTCAAGGGGCGTCCCGTCTGCCTCAACACGCAGGGTCCGGCCCGTGCGCGCGGCAAGGCCGGTGCCAGCGTCGTCCTCCGGAGCAACGAAGTAGGGAAAGTCCGCGCGGTCGATCTCCAGCACGACGCGGACGCGATCCTCCAGCACAATCAACTCTACAAAGTTAGGAGCCGTTTCGCCGCCATAGGGAGACACGAGATCCGCGCGCGCAAAACTTGCGGCCAACACCAGGACAACAAGAACGGACAAGGCGCGGTACGTCCACATCATGCTACCAGCTTGCGCCAGGAACCGCCCCTCGGCACGTTTTCGTGCCGGGGGGCGGTACGTGCCCTACTGGTCGCCCGGATAGGGAAATTCCCGCCCGAGCGTTTCACTAGCGTCTTCGAAGATCGGGCGCAGAACATCGTCGACGTCCCAGAAGCCTTCCTTGGTGAAGTCGGAGAACTCCATCACATCCGCTGGCAGACCGATGCCCTCGGCGTAGTCAAGCTTGTCGTTCTCGCCGGGCGCTTTGGCTGGGCTGGCCAGCGGCGGCGACCATGTGCGCTCCTCCGTCACGGCCATGCGGACGGTGATCTCGTCCTTGGTGATGTTCCACACCATAAAGTCGTCGGCAAGGCTGAGCGGGCCATCATATGTCGACCTGATCCGTTCGTAGACGGAGGTGGACGTGTCGAAATCGTTGAAGAAGTGATAGGCCACGGCCAGCCGGGGTTGGATCTCGCTCATGACCTTGCCGAAGGCTTCCGGCGCCGTGTGGACCTGCGTTCCGACGAGAAGTGCCGATTCCGGCGTGAAGCGCATCTTGCTGACCAGATCCGGCACAGCGACGAAGCATTCATGGATCGCCAGATCGGCATCCTTTGCATATTCAATGAACCACTTGTTGGGGTAGGTGTCCGAGCTGAAGACAAACTTCAGATCATTCCACTCCAATGCATAGCTGACCGACCCGTCGATCGAATGGATGGCCGGGAAGGTGCGGATGACGACACCGTTGTCTTCGTAGATGATCTCGTTTTCGAGCTTGTAGTCAAACTCCGTCACTTCCATGGAATAGCCGCCGAAATCGACATTCCCGACCCGGCCTGCGAGGTCCCACGTGAGCATCTTCTGCATGTGTTCAAGCGCATAGGCCGTTCCAAGTTCCTCGGCTGGACCACTGGGGCCCCACACGCGAAGCGGGATGTTCCGCCCCATCAGGGCCCCGCCGATGAACAGGTCGTGGAGGGCGCCGAAATGGTCGGTGTGCAGGTGCCCGATGAAGACCTTGTCGAGATAGTTGTAGGGAATCTGCAACGATGAAATCCTTTCGGCCGACCCCGAGCCGATGTCGAACAGGAACTTGTCACCGTTCCCGAGTTCCACGAGAAAACAAGCTGCCGCCTGCGCCGCGCGCGTTGTCGGCATTCCGGTGCCACAGGCGATGACTCGCATTTCATCGGGCGCGAGGTCCTCGGTATTGGGATAATAGGTGTCGCGCGGACGGTCGCGTACCATCGTCGGCGAGACCTCGGCCTCCTGTGCGTAGGCTGCATTGACGAACACCAGGCCGCTGGGGCCTGTAGACGTCCCCGGAGCAACGACCCATGCGCCTAGGGCTACAGCCGCCAAAGGACAGGCCGCACGCTTGAACGCGCTCGCTTGATTTATCATGTCCCATGTCCCTCCACGTTGGGTTGCACAGATCCCTTTTCGGCCGCCCCGCGTATCGCAGTGTCTTGGTCGATGGGATTAGTTCCCTGCGCCTGGTAACCATACTTGTTTGACCACGATCACGCAAATGACTGCCAGTTTCTGAGGGGTGCCTCACTTTGTGAAAGACATCAGAATGAGCACTGGTCACGGATGGTTGTACGACCATGGCGGTCGCAGCAGCGATTACTGCCCGACACCCTGAATTGCTCAGGTAAGCGCTCAGAAGGGTTCTGGAGACACCTGGCGTCGAAGGCGGTGGCCGCCTTTGCGCGTTCCTGTACTTCGTGATCGATGAAGAGATCGGCAGCCGCGGTGACGACATCCCTGGCAAGACCGTTGCGCATCACGTTGTGGTCGGCGCTCCGGGGGCACGGGCGACCCGGAATACATGGTTCGCGTCGATGCGCAGAGGTTGCGTCGGCAACTGGAGCACTATTACGCAAACTCGGGTGCCAAGGACCCGGTGACGATCTCGCGCAAACGGCCAGGCTTCAGAGCTCTCGGCGAATGACGTCCCGCAACATCTCACGGTCGAGCGTCACATCCGCTAGGATCTTCTTCGGAGGGGTACCCCCATCCTCGAGCGCTTTCAGCTGATGCATCTCGTCCGGCAGCAACCCGCCATACTGTTTCTTTCCGCTGAAGCACGTCGCCTGGCTGATCCCGGCCTACCGACAAACGTCAGTGACCGGCGCTCCCTGCTCGCCCCGCTTCGGGACGAACGCCTTCTGCGCCTTAGTGAACATCGCTGCTTTCATGCGATTCCGCGGCTGTCCCAGCCAGGGAAATCTATCGGAAAACCCCGGCTGCAAACGATCCAGTTTTCAGCGATCAGAGCACGAGGGTTGGTGCGATCCGTGAGATCCGCGTGACGGAGCAAACCTACTAAAGGTGGCGAAGGAAGTAAGGCGGCATGGGCACCGGGCTGCTCAAGGAGTTGAAGCGCCCTCAGAAGGAGACCGAGCGGCACCGACGGGCCCGCCCGCTCTTAAACCTTTTGAGGCGCAAAGGTGCGGCGGTGCGTCCCGAGATCGCGGAGACCGATGCCCTGCAGGACGTTCTCTTCGATATCTTCGAGTGGAACGCCCTTCGTTTCGGGCACGAAAAGGATACCGATGATCAATGACAGAAAGCAGATTCCGGCAAAGAACAGAAACACCGTCACGGTTCCGAAGCTTTCGACCGCACTGAGAAAGAAGAATGCGACACCTCCGTTGAACAGCCACGAGGTGGCGGACGCCGCAGCGATACCGGGTTCCCGGATACGCGTCGGGAAAAGCTCCGACATCATCACGTAGGGAATAGGCCCGAGGCTCGCGGCAAAGGCAGCGATGTAGATGCACAGTCCCACGAGCCCGAGCGTCGCACTTCCCGTCACCTGCGCGCCTACAACGCTGAGCAGCCCTAGCGTCATGACCGCAGATCCGACGACGATGAGCGGGCGGCGGCCCAGCCGGTCCATCAGACGGATCGCAATCAGGGTGGACACGACGTTGATCGCGCCAAGCGCGAAGGTCGCCGTCAATGCAGCCACCCCCTTGTCGAAACCAAGGCCTTCGAACACGCGTGGCGCATAATACAGGAAGGCGTCGATGCCGGAGAGGTTTTGCAGCACGAACAGGCTCCCGCACAGCACCAGCACCATCGGGATCGCACCCTGAAAGAGTGTGCGGGGACCCGCTGTGCGTGGCCGCTTTGGCGCGCTCGGCAGGTCGACGGCGGACAGACCCAGAACCCTCGCCGCCTTCTTGGCCTGCACGGGTTTTCCCCGGGCGAGCAGCCATCGCGGGCTTTCCGGGACAACCAGCGTCACGACAAGGGCTGCACCGCCGATCACGACGCCGGTGCCGATGATCTGAAACCATGCCAGCGTGCCGAAGAAGAAGAGTGGCAACGCGTAGGCGGCAAGGATGCCGAGCGTGACCGCAAGCTGAAACATGGACACGATCGCCCCTCGATAGCGGGTTGGCGACGCCTCGCCGGCATACATCGGTGCGGCCATAGACGACAAACCCACCGCAAAGCCTATCGCAATCCGCGCGGCCATGAACAGACGCGCATCAGGCTCGAACAGGATGACGGTGTAGCCCCCGAGAACGAGCAGCGAGGCCAGGCCCAGACCCGCCCGTCGCCCGAGATAGCTGGTGACCGGGCTTGCGGCGATCGCGCCCAGGAATGCGCTGAAGACGAGCGCCGCGACCATGGTTTCGGTGGCGGCCGTACCGAGCGCATAGGCCTTAGCTACATCGTCGAGCACGCCGGCGATGATCGCGGTGGAAAACCCGAACACCAACCCGAAGCAGATCGAAACGCTGCCGGCCCGCAAAAGGCCCCGCCAGGCAGATCCAGATGGGACCGGAGCTTTGTCAGGCGGCATCTTCTGCCAGCTCATGCTCCATGGCCTCGAGCGACACGCCGTTTGTTTCCGGTGCATATTTCAGCGCGTAGAAAAAGCCGAAGGCGCAACAGGCGGCGAAGATCGCGAATGCCGCGGACGCTCCGACCGCGCTGAGGACCACCGGGAACAGGAACACGACGAGGAAGTTCATGCTCCAGTTCGCCGTCGAGGCCAGGGCAATGCCGCGCGTTTTCAGCCGCATCGGGAAAAGCTCGGCCATGTAGAGCCATGGCAGCGGACCGAGCGCGACAGCAAAGAACGCCACATAGAGCAGAATTCCGGCAAGCGCCAAACCGGCATCATCGGTCGGCGTGGCGAAGGCGAAGGTGATGATGGCCAATGACACCGCCGCACCGGCAAATCCGGTGATCAGCAAGGGTCTGCGCCCCACCCGGTCCACGAGGATCATGGCGACGACGGTCATCACAACATTCAGCAAACCGATTCCGACAGTCGCACCGAGCCGCGCCGAGACCCCCTCCATTCCGGCCTCCGCCATGATGATCGGCGCGTAGTAGATGACCGCGTTGATGCCCGAAAGCTGCTGCAGCAGGAAGAGCGTGATCGCGAATGCGACGACGGGCCGGACCTTCGGCGCGAGGAAGGCCGACCAGGGTGGCGCTTTGGGCGTCCCTTCCAGGCTCGCTCTGATCTCGTGCACCTTGCTCGCAACTTCGCTGTCGGTGAGGCGCGGCTGAAGCGTCGAGATCGTCCGCTGCGCATCCTCGTCGCGGCCCCGGAGCACCAGCCAACGGGGGCTCTCCGGGCTGACCGCGATCCCGACGAGCGCGATCAGTGCGGGGATCGCGCCGAGGGCGAGCATCAATCGCCAGTCCCCCAGCGGGGATAGGGCCAAGCTGACCCCGTAGGACGCGACGATCCCGATCGTGATCAAGAGTTGAAAAGCGCTGACCAGCATTCCGCGCACAGCTGCCGGCGCAAGTTCGGCCAGAAACATCGGCGCCGCCAGCGCCGACATTCCGATCCCGATGCCAAGCACCAGCCGCGCGATGGTGAGGGACACCACACCACTGGCAAGTCCCGACATGATCGACCCGACAACAAAGACCGCGGCGCAGGACATCAGAACAAGCCTCCGGCCGAACTGGTCGGAGTAGCGGGCGGCGAGCACGACACCGAGAACGGCGCCAAGTGGCACCGCCGCCGTCATGAACCCTTCGGCCGCCGGCGTTACCTCGAAGGTCTGTTCGATGAAGGGGAGTGCGCCGGCGATGATCCCTTCGTCGAACCCGAACAGAAAGCCAAACAGCGCCGCAAGCGCGGCAAGGCTGATCAATGCGCGGCTGAGCGTCATGCCCGGCCCAACCGCTTGATTACTTCGTCGGCATGGCAGAGCGACCACGCGACAATCGTCAGATAGGAATTCGCCGACCCTTGCGACGGCCATGCAGCGGCGTCGGCAACCGACAAGTTCTCGATTTCGTGGAAATGCCCGCTTGGATCTACCGCGCCGTCCCGCGGGCTCGCCGCCATGCGCAGGCCGCCGATCTCGTGAAGCGCAGCCCCGGCGGGATTGACCTGCGAGCGAATGCATTCCGCTCCCATCGAGTCCGCCAGAACCGGCAAGAACGCCTCCATTTCCTGCAGGGTCGCGAGTTCCTTTTCGGTGCGCTCCGCGAGGACATAGTAGTTGCCCAACTCGCCCGGTGCATCGGACGAGCTTTCTCTCAGGACAAGCTTGTGATCCTCGGCCGGCTCGCCCACGCCGAAGCAGTATATCAACAGGTAGGATCCCGACTGTTCGCAATCGAGCCAGACCGTGGCGTGATAGGGCGAATACCAGGTCTCGTCGAATGGGCCCTGCACCTGAACATGGAAGGGGCGTTCCGGGGTCGGGTCGACAAACGCATAGATCGGGGCGTCGAGCGGCTCTTTCAGCTTGAACAGTCCTTGGACGAAGAGGTGATCGGCGATGTAGTTCCCAACCGACGGGTGCAGGCGATCCAGCCCGGACGCCAGTGCCAGTCGGGTCGACTGAACCGCGCCGCCCGCAAGCACCACATGGCGTGCTGAGATTTTGTAGCGTCGGTCGATCGCTGGATCGCTGACCACCAGACCGCGTGCCCGCTCCTCGGCAACCACCTCGTCCACCGGGGCGTTCGGCACAAGCGTGATCCGTTCGCGGGTCACGTCCTTCGACAAGAGCCCCGAGCGGACCAGCCGATCGATGGCACAGTCGAATCCGCGCGGGACATGCCCGTTTTTCGGGACCTGCGTATCCAGCCCGAGCCGGGCGTGGGACGCCGAAATCCCGTCACCGCGGAGCTTGGCCAGCACGCGGTCCTGGGTGGCCCCCTGGAAAAACGGCGGGCGCGTTTCGCAGTTGCCCGACACGTGCATGAGTCTTTCGGCACGCCGGTAATAGGGCGCCATGTCTTCGGCCGAAATGGGCCAGTCGTCGAAATCCCACGACGCGAAGCGCGGCGTGCACCCGCCCCAGAAAATCGACCGCCCCCCCACGACCGACCAGGCATCATTGCTCAGCATCGGCGGCTTGGTGTCGGACACCTCGGACGGGTCGAGCCACGCGGTCTTGTAGCGCACCATTTCGTGTAGCTTCGGCGTCAGATCATCGCGCGACCGAAACGGCATGGATCCAACATGGGCCGACAGCAGGAAAGGCCCGGCTTCGAATATGACTACGCTGTACCCAGCCTTCGCAATCTCGATGGCGCTGGTGATGCCCGCGGGACCGGAGCCGACAATTGCGACATCGATGGGGCTCGGCGACCGAGCGACACTTCTTACACTGCTGCAGAGGATTTGAGCCAGTAATGGTGCTGAATTATCAGTCACTTACTTCTTCCTTGTCGTAAATGAGCCGTCAGGTAACGATGGGTCCGAGCGACAGAAAGTTCGTCGCGTATCGAGAACCAGTTACGGTGATGTAGTGATATTGACAACAAATATAAAACGGTTGGACCTGCGCGGATGCCGGGGTCGAGACCCACGCCACGTGGATGTTCGCGGGTAGAATTGCGTGGCCGGTTCCTTTGGACGCGGTGCCCTCCCACCGCGTCTCGCTCGAACCTTTGGACCGATGGCGCGTTCTCCCGGTCCAACCGGTTTCTTGTGGCGTGGCCTCCCCAACCAACATCCACAGGTCATCGGAATTGGACGCCAGGCCCGCTCATCGCCCGCCGACAGATGGGCGATGCCTGGCTCGGAAAACCGCGCGTGCGGTCTTGGATCCCAACATTAGACCCCGAAACGAAGCTCGACGCCCCGGGCCACCTTTTTGAAGGCCATCACAATGTCGGCGACATCCTCATCCCCAAGGATTGACGCGATCGAAAGAATAGCACTGCGCGCATGAAGCTCATCGGCCCTGGCAAGCGCCCCGTGCCCATAGTCGAACGCGGCCGCAAAGTCGTTCGCCGGGTGCGTCCAGGGAAACCCGTCCCTGCTGTTGGAGCGCTTCTCGGTCAGGCTCGAGATGTTGAAGTACCAATGCAGGCCGAAATCGCGCATCCTCACGCAGGTCAGGCTTCCTTCGGGTCCGCGTATGCCCTCTGCGTTGAGCGCCTCCACCGCATAGGATGCCGCCTCGGCGGACGGCCATGTTGTGATCAGAAACGGCCCGGTATCGCCTGCAGGGTCGATGATGGAGCGCATCGTGAAGGCGGCGCATCCCTCAATGGCCTCCCGAATTCTCCACTTCGCCTTCCGCATCGCGCCGGTGATCTTTGGCAACTTTCGCATCTGCGCCAGCGCCATCGCTCCGGCAAGTTCCGACATCCGCGCCCCCTTGCCCCACAACTGATAGCTCGGATCGGCCGTATCGAGCCGCCCTTCCGGGTTGCGGGGATATCCGAGGTCGTGAAGCGCGACGATCCGGCGATAGAGCGCCTCGTCGTCGGTCACGAGCAGACCGCCTTCGCCGCTGGTCATGTTCTTGTTCAACTGGAACGAGAAAATGCCAATATCACCGAACCGGCCAACCGCGCGGTCGTTGAAAGAGCCACCGGCGCATTGCGCGCAATCCTCGATCAGTGCGATGTCATGGGCTGCACAGATGTCGGCGACCCTGTCGATCCGGCCGGGCGCTCCGCTCATGTGCACGCACAAGACGGCGCGCGTGCGGGAGGTGATCTTGTTTTCGAGGTCAGCCGGGTCGATGGTGAAGGTGTCATCGATGTCGACAAGACGGGGGATGGCGCCAGCGCTGACCACGGCACTGACGCAGCTCACCCAGAGATACCCCGGGACTAGCACCTCGTCGCCCGGTCCAAGTTCGAGTGCTGAGACCGCGATCGTCAGCGCCGCTGTTCCGGACGACACGCCGAGCGCAAACCGGTGCCCAAACCGCTCGCACCATTCGTTTTCCAGCCGAGTCACAGTGGCCTGCAGATCGAATCCGTAGAAGCGAAACGGGCTTTGCGCATCGACGACCGCATCAATGAGTTCGCGCTCCTCCGCGCCGATGTAATGTGCGCCAGGCAGTTCCCAGGGCAGCGGTGTCGTGCGAACCGGCGGGCCGCCGTCGATCGCCAATGCATCCAAAACTGTAACCTCGGTATCCATAGTCCCGTCCTCAAAAAGTTGACTACTGAAGCGCTAAACCCTTGCGCCCTATGGGGATCAATTTGGCAGGCAGCAGAATGACCACGCCCGTCTCGGCGACAGTTGCGGTCGAGTATCGAGCTTGACAACCGATACGATCCGGTCGCTTCGGCAGAGACTTCCGAGGGGACGAGTGCCCTCCTTCAGACCGGAACTCGCTGGAAACGCGGCCGTTTGTTTTGGTTGTCAATTTCGCATGTTGACCGTAACTGTCGCTGTATAGCAGACGAAGACGATTATCCAACGCTCAGGTGGGACTCCGATAAATAATCAAATTTTATAGGAAATTTTGACGTGCAGGACCTACTAGCGCCGATACAGGCTCGCGTACCTCGCTCCGGCAAAGGCGGCGTCGCTTGGGTATCGTCGGCAGTCGGTGTTGCGTCCGTCAGGTTCTGGTTCCGGTCGGTGGGGCACCGATCGCCGGCGTCGAAAAAACCCCCAACGTGCGCCCGCGCCCTGTAATGCCACCTTGTCCAGCTCCGGCGCTGTTCCAGACCGAACGGGACGGACGTCGCGTTCTCGCGCCACCCCAGACGAAGGCGCGGGTGAGACTGGTGCGAGGGCGGGTGGGTCGCGGCGACACCAGGGCTCTTCCTGGTCCGGCGGCCCGGTGCTTCCGAGATCCAACCTCCGTCACGCGACTGCCGGCACAATGCGCGAGAAAGCGGCGAAGAAGGTGCGCCTGTTCCGGCATGTCTGCGTTCAGTCTGCAGGTTCTCCGGCAGGGTCGTGTGCCGAGGGTCGCGCTGGTCGAGCTGCGCCACGTGGAGCCGCTGCCGGTGGTGCGTCCAGGCGGTTACGATGGGGCGCGGCGGCAGAGCGCCGGGTTGCGTCCAGCCCGCTCCCCGCAACGGTCAGGCGGGCTGAGACGAAACGGAGCCTGCAATCCGGACCGACACCGCTGCAAACCGCACGACGCCCGGACGATCGCGACATAGCCCTTTCCCCGGCCGCCGCACCTGCTGCCGGCGGCGCCCCACCTCGGCGCGTATGGGTTGCTATGATCGGCGCACTTTCTGCGATTTCTACCGGCACATGACCCGTATCGTCGTCACGGCGCTGGCGCTGATTTGCGCGCTGACTGCCGGCGCAGGGGCACAACCCTTGCGGGAAATTCAGAATGTAATCGTCGATCAGTCGACGATAATCAGAAAATACACGCAGCCGCAGAGGCGCGGCAATATCCGCCTGAACATCGTCGATCTAAAGGCGGCCGGTCTGCCGGCGTCAGTGCTTGAGGAACGTATCGTCCTCGAGTGGGTCGTTGTGGAGGGCGCAATGCTGGTGTCGACGGCCAGCCTCGCGCCGATCTGGGTGGAAGACATCGGTACCTCCCTCACCGTTGCCGAGACGCTCGAGATCGCCGAGGAGATCGAGCAGGTCTATCGGCGTGCCGGCCACCTCGTGATAGCAGCCGTACCGGATCAAGATTTCGCGTCAGGCACGCTGCGGATCGTGATGTTCGAGCAGTCCTTTATCAGGACCGTTGAGTTTCTGGGCGATCATCGGCGACTGGAGCAGCGTCTCCAGCCCTACATACAGCGTATCGTCGCAATGCAGCCTCTGCGCATCGAGGAAATTGAGCGCATCCTGCTGCTGATGGCCGACCTGGCCGGCCTGACGGTTACCGGAACACTCACCCGACCCGAGATCCCGGGAACCGGCGGGACCCTGACCGTTGAGGTCGAGCTCGAGTCTGCATCGGGACGCTTCCTGTTCAACAATCGGGGCGACAACGATGTCGGGCCGCTCCAGTTCATAGGCCAACTCGGCATCAATGACGCCTTCGGTCTGTTGGAATCGACGGATATTCTCGGCGTGACAGTGCCGGATACGCCGCGCGAGCTTCTATTCGGACAGATTTCGCAGGATATCCCGATCAGCACGCGGGGCCTCAGCCTGCGCTATGCCGTCAGCCGTGTGCGCTCTAGACCAGGGGGCGAGCTCGCCGAACTGGACGTCGATATAAGCACGACCGCGACTTCGCTCGGGTTGCGCTATCCCGTGGTGCGCACAATCGGCAAGAGCCTCTTCGCAAGCGTCGACCTGTTCACAAAGGACAATTCCGTCAGCGTGCTGAACCGACTAAACTCGCGCGACCGTACACGCTGGGTCGAGTTGGCCTTTGACACGAGCCATGACGGACCAGTCGGAGAGGCCGAGTTCAATGCCAGCCTGGTTCTCGGCCTCGATATCCTCGGGGCGACGCCACGTGGCGGCCCACTGTCGGTGCGTCCCGATGCCGGCACGGATTTCAGCGCCATACGCGCCGATGCCCTGCTACGGCGCGCATTGTCTGACCGGCTGACTGTGACCGGACGCGCCACCGGGCAGTACGGCGCCACGGTACAACCCACCGCGACCCGGTTCGCCTTCGGCGGCGAGCCGTTTGGTCGCGCGTTCGAAGATACGGTCATGTCGGGCGACAGCGGGTTCGCTGTCAGCGCCGAGATTTCTGCGCGTTATCCGGTCGACTCGCCCTTCATGTCAGGGCTCATACCGTTTGTGTTCACCGACTATGGCGCCGTGTGGGACCGACGCGGACCAAACAGGGCCACAGCGACAACGCTCGGCTCCATTGGGGCCGGGATCCGGGCCCGCCTCGCCTACGATACGGCGCTGGAAGGCATACTCGCCGCCCCCATCAAAACCGCCGACGGTATCGCCGATCCAGGACTCTCGGCTTTTTTCAGCCTCAGAACAGTCTTTTGAGGTCGCTCATGCCACTTGTGGAACCAACTGATCGGCCAACCCGACCGACACTGATCAAACGAAGAAAGAGAGGTACCTTGATGCAACTAAGAGTCCTTACCGCCTTCCTCATCTGGGGTCTTGCCACACCAACCCTGGCAGACGATCCGCTGCTGGAGGAAACCACCGAGTTCACCGGCCAGATTTTTTCGCTCATGACCGAGGCGCCTGGACTGGTCATTGCAACTGTGCGCGATGACGAGAGCTTCGTGGCGGGCTTCGGCGAAATCGAAAAAGGCAGCGGTCGGGAGCCCGATGGCGAGACCCAGTTGGGGATCGCCTCGATCACCAAGACGTTCACCGGGCTGACGCTCGCCCAGCTGGTGGCAGAAGGTACGGTGGCGCTGACCGAGCCTGCCGGTCCTTATGTCGAACTGTCGGACGGGCTACCCGAACACGACGGTCGGGCGATCCGTTTCGTCGACCTTGCCACGCACGCCAGCGGCCTCTCGCGTGAGCTCGAACCGGTTGAAGGCGCAGAGAAATACTCCGATGCGTCCCTTGTGGAAAACCTTACCGACGACGCCCTGCTCTTCGCTCCGGGCACCGGGATCCTCTATTCGAACGTCGGTTTCGACGTGCTGGCGCTGGCGCTTTCGGGCGCGGCAGACACCCCCTACCAGAGCCTTCTGCAGGACAAGGTCCTCGACTTGGTTGGTCTCGAAAACACCAGCTATGACCGCCCGCAAGGCGAGAATTTAATGGTCGGCTATGACTGGAACGGTAACGTCATGGACCCTGGCGATCCGATCCCGAACCGCTATGGCGCTTCCCAGCTCTACACCAACGCAAACGATATGGTGCAGTACCTGAAATGGAACCTCGATCGCTTCGGCGCGCCCGGTACCGAGGCGCGCGCCCTCAGCCATGCCGCGCACATTTTCCGCGATGGGATCGAACCGGTCTACGGTATGGACGAATCCGGCCACATGAACGCGATGGGGCTTGGCTGGGTGATCATGATGCCGGAGGGCGACCGGCCTCTGATCATTCAAAAGGCGGGCGGTACCAATGGCGTGTTCAGCTACATTGCCTTCGCCCCGACCCGCGGCGTCGGCATTTTCATCGCAATCAACCAGTTTGACTTTGCCGCCGGGATGGAAATGGCGACCGTCGCGAACGAGTTTCTCGCGGCGCTCGCACCGCGGTGATCTCTTGAGGGGCATCTGTTGATGGGGTGTATTGAGACGTGCCCGGAACGGTTGCCCTGACCTGCGGATGGAGCGACAGTCGGGCAGGGGTGATAGCGCCCGGCGTTTTATGAGCTCTGCACGCAGTTGCGATTGCTGGCTGGCGCCAATCTGTGTCTCGTGCGGACGCATTGGCGGTATCCTGACAGGAGACCAGACACCGCTGATCTGCTGGGTGCGAGGGGGACTGGCGGCGGATCGTACGAAGATAGACAAGCGGCCGTATTGAAAAGCTACGCACCGGCCGAGAATTGGGTATGTAATCACCGAAAATTTTGATTTTAAAGTATTTACTCGCTGAGTAGAAGGCGCTGTACTAGAGAGACAGATGTTAGTTCCTTTTCTGTCGACCGCGTTTTGTGGTGCGTTGATCTGCGTCGTTTTTGTTTGGGGCTAAGTGACGCCCATGACAGGAATTGATGGGACCAGCGGTACCGCTCGCTCAGCCCAGGCTGAAAAACCGCGGCGTTGTCTATTGGGACAGCGGCGCAGATTGCTTTTGTGGTAAAAGCGTTTTCATCGGTACGATGGGCGCGCAAATCTTTGTGGTCGATGCCGACACAGGCGCAGCTTGCGTCGAGTTTTCCGATGGCGGCGTACTGGACGGAACCAGAGGAATACCGTCAACACCAAGTTCTCCTTCTCGGTTCTGCAGCCTCCGACCGTGAACGCCGCGGCAGGCACGGATGGGACCGGGTTGCTCATCGTAATCCAGACCCTGCTTGCGGTGGCAGCCGCTGGTATGGGACTTTTCATGCTTGCGGGGGTACTCAACTTCATGATGTGGAACTGATCAGCTCTCGAACGACGTGTTAGCGCGCTTCTTGGCAATCAATGTCACCGACGAAGCGCCGCTCGAGATGCCTGGTCTTTCGTTGCCGGAAATTCGAAGATCGGCACGGTCTCAGGTGGCGTTGTGTCCAGTGACAGCGCTCCTGTCGAAGGGCATGAGTTTCGGAGCACGGCGCGAAAACGCATCGATTGCAAACTGTTCAAGACGCGCGTGTGTCTCCCCGATCGAACTCCAAGTGCACCTTGACTGATCGGGTCCGGTCGGACGCGGCGTCAAAGGCCGCGGCGGCGTGCTCCAGGGGATATCGGTCGGTGACGATCGGTCTTGGGTCGATCCGACCGGACGTGATCGCCTCGACGGCCTCGGCGAATTCCTCATGAAAGCGGTGGGTGCCCTGCAGCCGTATCTCCTTTGCCACCAGCATGTTTACGGGCATCGGCGTATCCCCCGCAACGCCAACCTGAACCAGAGTGCCGCGTGGGCGGAGTGCTGAGACGGCGGACTTTATTGCGGTAACGGCAGCGGAGCATTCGAAGGCGAGGTGGAAGTGACCCCTGTCCTCGGCGTACTTTTCCATTGCCGCGCTGTCCCGGGCGACGTTAATCGTGCGGGTCGCGCCCATCTGTCGGGCAATTGCCAGCACGGTGTCTTCAAGATCGGTCACGACGATTTCCGCCGCGCCGGCGTCTGCGGCCACGGCGGTGCAGAGCGCGCCGATCGGTCCTGCACCAGTGATGAGTACGCGCTTGCCCCTGCTTCCTCCGGCCATCCGCGCCGCATGCAGGCAGACGGCCAAAGGCTCAGCACATGCCACCGCGCCCAGATCAGCACCGACCGGCAGTTTGATACATTGTTCCAACGCCACCACGACCCGGTCGCGAAACAACCCCTGTTCGTGCGGCAAGCGCATGGCCGAGCCGTTGAATCGCATGTTCAAGCAATGCATCGGCAGGCCTTCGGCGCAATAGCTGCACGCCCCACAGGGACAGCTGGGATTGATTGCCACCCCATCACCGGGACCAAGCCCCGTCACACCTGGGCCGACCTCCAGTATACGGCCCGAGGCTTCGTGGCCGAGGATAATGGGTTCGCGCACCCGGATCGTACCGATCCCGCCATCGGACAGGTAATGCATGTCCGACCCGCAGATGCCGCCCGAGGCGATGGCCAGCAGGACCTGCCCTTCGACGGGGGCGGGTACCGTGTCGGTTTCGATGCGGAGGTCGTTTCGGCCATAGAGGCGGCAGACGCGGGTTTTCATGCAAGCATTCACTTGATCAGGAGGGACGGCAGCCAGGTCGCCAGCGCCGGGATGTAGGACACCAGAAGCAGCACCACGATGTTGGTGAGCAGAAACGGCAGGATCGCGACCACTACGGGCGCCAGCGGCAGTCGGGCGATCCCGGCGCAGACAAATAGGCAGACGCCTACTGGTGGGGTGGTCAGCCCGATCATCAGGTTGAGCACCGCAAAGGTGGCGAAATGCAGCGGCTCGATCCCGACGGCCTCGGCCAGCGATAGAAGCGGCACAAAGAGGATGATCAGTGCTGCAATGGTCTCCATGAACATGCCCACAAAGAGCAGCAGCAAATTGATCAGCAGGATCACCAGAAACCTGTTTTCGGTCAGCGACAACACCCCGCTCGCGATGGCCTGCGGAATATGCTCCGAGACGAGGATCCAGCCAAAAACATTTGCGAACCCCACGAGCGCGAGAATTCCCGCCGCGGAGGTTGCGCTTTCCACGACGATGCCGGGCAGCCTGGTTACGGGAAGCTCGCGATAGATGAAGGCGCCGACGAGGAAGGCATAGACAGACGCCACAACGGCGGTTTCCGTTGGCGTGGCAAGGCCGGACAGCAGACCGTAGATGATCAGGAAAGTCATCGCCAGCGCCCAGAACGCACCTCCGAAGGATCGCGCGACTTCGCCGAAGCCCTTCCATTCCTGGCGGGGGAAATTCTTGCGGGCCGCGATCAGGTAGGCGGTCACCATCATGGCCACGCCCATCAGGATCCCGGGCACCGCGCCGGCGAGGAACATCTGCCCCACGGAGATGCCCGACAGTGCGCCGACGATGATCATCGGCACTGAGGGCGGGATGATTGGCCCGACCGTGGACGAGGCGGCGGTGACAGCGGCGGAGAAATCCGCCGGGTAGCCGGCCTTCTTCATGCCGGGGATCAGGACCCCGCCGATGGACGCGGCGTCGGCCACGGCCGTCCCCGTGATGCCACCGAAGAGCATGGAAGCGGCGATATTGGTCAGCCCCAGCCCACCCTTGATCCAGCCGACCAGCGCGTTGGCAAAGCGGATGATACGGTGGGTGATGCCACCGCGGTTCATCAGGTTTCCCGCGAGAATAAAGCCGGGAATGGACAGCAGCACAAAGACGTCCATGCCGGCATACATCTTCTGCGGCATGACCACGGGCGGAATGCCTGCCAGGAGCAGATAACACAGCGACGACAGGCCGAGTGTGATGGCCACAGGAATACCGAGGACAAGCCCGGCGACAAAAACGGAAAAGAGCGCGGCAACCTCCATTGCTCAGCTTTCTTCATCCGGTTTGAAAGGTTTGCCATCCTCGGTGCCGGTCAACATGCCAAGCACGCGCAAGGCGGCGAAGATCAACAGAAAGACCAGCATCAGCCAGACGGTGACATGGATGAAGTCCATTCGGACACCCAGAGCCGGCGATGTCTGCATCTTGCCGATGGAAACGTAGCGCCAGGCGTGGGGCAGAAGATAGAGCGCCAATCCACCCGTGGCGATCGCAGAGATCAGCCGCAGGACCCAGGGCGCGCGACCGGGCAGCGATTCACAGACCACATCGACATTCACCAGGTCACCGGAGCGAAAGGCCAGACCGGCGCCAAACGCGATGGTGAAGAGCAGCGCGTAGCGTGTGAGCTCCTCGGTCCAGACAGCGCTCAGACCGGTGAGGCGGGCCGTTACCTGGATCAACACGGCCGCGATCAACACGGCAAACGATATCCCCGTTCCCCATTGCGCGACCCGGGTGATCAGGTCGATGATCTTGTCTGCGTGTCGCACATGGTACCCCGGGGCTTGGACGTCGCCGGCACCGCGATGATGCGGTGCCGGATGTCATGGCGTTTCGGGTTACTCTGCGAAAAGGTTTTCCACGATCGGCTTGATCTCGTCGTTGACGTTCATCAGCACGGCGTCCTTGGCCGCTGCCTGGAACGCGGCACCGTCCACTTCGACGAAGATCATACCCTTTTCCTCCAGAAAGGCACGGTCGGCCGCAATGGAGTCGTTGAACAGGCCGCGCTCATAGGCCTGGGCGCGGGCAGCGGCTTCCATCACGGCGGCCTGATCTTCTTCGCTGAGCTTGTTCCAGGTGGATTCTGCAATGGTCAGGTAGATCCATGACCGCACATGCTCGGTCGTGTTCACGTGGCTTTGGACTTCGTTGAATGACGCCGAACGGATAAGCGCCAGCGGGTTCTCCTGGCTTTCGATAGTGCCGTTCTGGAGCGAAGTGAAAACCTCAGAGAATGCCATCGGGCCGGGGTTCGCGCCAAGCGCTTTCCAGGTGTCGACAAACAGCGGCACGTTCGGCACGCGCATTTTCAGACCGTCCAGATCGTCGGGATGCGCGATCGGTCGGTTCGATGTCAGGTTGCGCGGACCACGGGCGAAATGGGCGATGGGTCGGATCTGCGCCTTCTCGATGATCTGGGCCTTGATCTGGTCGCCGATCTCGCCCGAGGCGATTTCATCCATGTGATCGATGGATTTGTATGCATAGGGCACAGCCAGCAGCGCGGCCATGGGCGCCCAGTTCTGCAGGCTTTCGCCGGTGATGGTCATATCGACAGTCCCCAGCTGCATGCCGTTGATCAGGTCGATTTCCTTGCCGAGGGATTCATTCGGAAAAACCTCAACAACAATGCGGCCATCCGTCAGGGCAGACAGCTCTTCACCGAACTTGACCGATGCGAGGTGCCAGGGATTATCTTCGTTGGCGAGATGACCCAGCTTCAGTGTCATCTCCTGCGCAAGTGCCGGTACGGCCGTCAGCGCGACAACGGTTGCGGCCGCAATTGTCTTTTTCCAGTTGAACATCATGTCTCCACTCCTCCTTGGATAGGTGCATTGACCGGCTCCGGGATCGCTCCCTTGGGCAAGTCGAAAAAGTCTGGGTTGGCCGCGAGGATCTCGGGCAGGTCGCTCAGGACCTCGCGCAGATGGGCCCGAATGGCCGCATTGGCACCGTTCGGGTCGCCAATCTCGATGCGGTCGACGACCGCGCTATGCTGATCGATAAGCTTTTTCACGGGGAACTGACCCAGAGAAAGAAAGCGCACCCGGTCCATTTGTGACTTCAACCCTTCGATCAAACGCCAGGCGCCGACCTTGCCGGCCGAGTCGGCCAGCGTGCGGTGAAAGCGTTCGTCCAGGTTGATGAATTCCTGCTGATCCGCGCCGGCCACGGCGGACTGGGCTTTGATCTGATGGCGCAGCTCGCGGATAACGGCGCGCTCGGGATCGGCCGCAAGGATCCTGACAATATCAGCTTCGATTGCCTCGCGCAGAAAGCGCGCATCCAGGACGGCGGTATAGCTGATCTTGGAGATTATGGTGCCGCGCTGGGGCAGGATGACAAGCAGACCCTCCCCTGCGAGCTTGATGAAGGCTTCGCGCACGGGCTGGCGGCTGACATTGCGGCTGCGGGCGATCTCGCTTTCGGAAATCCGGTCGCCGGGCGCGAAACGGTTGCGGATGATGGCATCGCGCAGTTGGGCATAGATCTGGGGAGAGATCGCCATGGACGGATCAAGATCGTTGGCAACAACGCTGTATGCCGTCATGATTCTCGCCCCTCCCTAAATCTGCTTACCATACTTCCATACTAGTCAGCAATGCGGGAAAATGGTAGAATGACCTGTGAGGCTGGGGAGGAAACCGGATGAAGCAGACATGGCGATGGTTCGGACCCGGGGATCAGGTGTCCGTCGACGACATTTTGCAGGCCGGGGCCGAGGGGGTCGTGTCTGCCCTTCATCACGTGCCCACCGGTGACGTCTGGACGCCTCGGGAGATCGCACAGCGTCAGCGCGAGATCGGCACCCTCGCAGATGGCCGCCCATCTGGTCTGGCCTGGGATGTGGTGGAAAGCCTTCCGGTTTCGGAGGACATCAAGAAGCAGCGAGGCAACTGGCGCGACCATATCGCAGCCTACAAGGAAAGCCTGCGAAACCTCGCCGCTGCGGGGCTCGAGGTGATCTGCTACAACTTCATGCCGGTTTTGGACTGGACGCGCACCGACCTGGCCTGGCGCCGTCCCAGCGGAGCCACCTGCATGCGTTTCGACCTCACGGATTTCGCGGCGTTCGACCTGCATATTCTTGCCCGACCCGGAGCAGAGGATGATTTCGATGAGGCCTTGCGAGACTCCGCGGCAGAGCGCTTCGCGGGTATGAGCGACGCCCGGCGCGAAGAGTTGGCGCGAAACGTGGTCTTTGGCCTGCCGGGCGCGGCAGAGAACTTCTCGTTGGAAGATGTGCGGCAGCATATCGCCGAATATGACGCGATAAGCGAGGATCGGCTGCGCGCCCACCTGATCGATTTCCTGTCAGAGGTGGCGCCGGTCGCCGAAGGACTGGACCTGCGGCTTTGCTGCCACCCGGACGACCCGCCGGTGCCACTTCTGGGCCTGCCGCGGATCATGTCGACCGAGGCGCAGTATGTCGGCGTCATGCAGGCAGTCGACCGGCCCTGCAACGGTATCACACTGTGTGCCGGCTCGCTTGGCGCACGGCCCGACAACGATCTGCCAGGGATGATGGACAGGCTGGGAGACCGGGTGCATTTCCTCCATCTGCGTAACGTCAAACGCGAGACATCCAGTGTTCGGGGCTCTTTTTTCGAGGACGAGCATCTGGGCGGGGACACGGACATGGTGGCGCTGGTCGCCGCCTGCCTGCGCGAAGAGGCGCGCCGTAAAGCACAAGGTCGCACTGACTGGTCGATTCCGTTTCGCCCCGACCATGGACAGGACATCCTTGATGACCTCGGCCGCAAGGCGCAGCCAGGCTATCCCGCCATTGGACGGCTCAAGGGGTTGGCCGAGTTGCGTGGCGTCATCGCCGGATTGCAACACGGGGTTACCACGTAACGGCGGACAGCACGGCCCTGCCGAATGGCTGGCGGAAGGTGTGCAGCGCCCCACCCGTCCAGGTGAAACAGGTGCTGTGGGGGCATTCGTGCCGGACGAGGTTCATTCAAAAGATGGCACGTTATGCTGTCAGCAAGAAACTAGCGACGGTTGTTCCAAAGAGTAGCGTCCATCTCTGGAGTCGGCGGCCACAGTGCCGCGCCTTCCACGAACCCGCATCCCAAGGTGCGCACGACACCTCTATTGATGGCAGCGCCTCGCGCAGCAGGGCCTGTGCTAGGCGGGTAATTTGCCTGATGACCGGCCACGAGGAGGTGCAGTCCGTTTTGATCGCGCTCGCGCCCCCACTCTCTCGATCAGTGGCGCCGAAAGTGCTGTGAATCGACCGTGCGAAGGACGACGAGGCTAGAGCCATCCAGTCGATACGACAGATCCAGCGAACCGAAATCCAAGTGCCCTGTTGGGCTACCGCGCGCCAGCACCTGAAGCCGTCGTTGTGATCTGTCACATGCAAACTCCGCTGCAACCATCAAGCTGACGCGCTCAGGAGGATTGAACAATGGCGGACGTCCGTTGAACACAGAGTAGCGATCGATCTCTGTTGTTCGTCACGCAATCTCTGGGTGTCCCGGACCGCTGGAACAGACAGATTGCCAGCGAAGTCGTCCGTCCCGCGCCATCCCATCCGTTACAAGGTCCGGAGAGAAGCTCGGTTTTCGAGGTCGCAAAATGGATCTGTCCAGTGAATGGAGAGGCAAGCGCTCCTGTGCTCAACGAAGAACCAAAACCCTTGTGCGCACACCCTTGTGCCCAGGCGGGTTCGGCCGGACCGTTGTTAGGGTAGACCACGAAGTCGACAAGATACGGATGTAACGCTCCGATTGGATGATCGAGATGTGATTGACGCAAGGCGCCTCTAACATCTGACCCCTTGGATTGAGTGCGGTCTTCCCACCGGACCGTGTCGGGCTGCTGAACCTCAGGAGGCGTGATAAGTGACGATTTCCGGGTGAGCGGCGAACAGATGGCACGGCCCTGGCCTTGCTTCCCGAAGTGCTTGGAGAACCGCCTGTCGAAGACTGGCGCGTTCCGCGCGGGATGTTCTTCTGCCATCGCAGCAACGTACGCGCCTGCCTCCCCCAGCGGACGTCGCGCGAGAGACTCGTCGGTTTCGAAAAGCGCTGATGCAATCGCCGCAACCGTATCGAGCCCAAGCTCGGCTACCTGATGGATTGGAGGCCTGTCGCACTTCGCAACGACAGGAGTCCCACGCTGTTCCCTTTGGCCATGGTGCGCACTGCTGACTGCATCTTGGGGCTGCGAAACTCAATGCGGCCATCGCCTAACGAAACAAGGAGCGCTTTCGGGACGCTGGGTTGCTCCAGTCACCGGCACGTCGGAACTGGCGGCAAACCTGAGACAAAGGGCTCCCATCCAAACGGTTCCAAACTCGCCTGCGGGAACCAGCCGTTGATAGCTGTCAACGCAAGCCGGCCAGGGGGCTGATACTTCGGCAATTGGATTCGCAACACTCCGGTCGCGCACACGATGTCCGCCGACTGGTACAGGGGAGGAGGCAACCATGACCCGCAAAAACCTGGCCGGGACCAAAAGTGAACTGTCCCGACGCGCCGTTCTCGGTGCGGGCGCCGCATCCGCCCTCGCATTGCCGATCGCCGCGGATGCCATGCCTCGCCCTATGCCGGAGACGTGGGACGAAACGGTCGACGTCGTTGTGGTCGGGTCGGGTTTCGCGGGGCTGGCAGCGGCCTATGAAGCGCAAAAAGCAGGCGCGTCGGTTGTCATTCTGGAGAAGATGCGCACGCCCGGCGGGAATTCACTCATCAGCGGCGGCGTAATGTCCGCTGCAGGTTCACCCGCCCAGGCGGCACAGGGCATCGAAGACAGTCCGGAGCAGCTTTATCAAGACATGCTGACAGCCGGGCTACATCTGAACCACCCGGAGCTCGCGCGGATCGCGGCCGAACGGTCGACCGAGACGCATCAATGGACGGTCGACGAATTCGGAGCCGAATGGGCCGATGAGCTCAGTCACATGGGCGGACATGCGGTTCCCCGAGCCTACAAGACCGCCGTCGGATCCGGCGCCGGCGTTGTCGTGCCCATGCTAGAGACGCTGCGGGATCTGGGGATAGAGCCGCGGACCGGAGCATTGCTCAAGCATATCGTCCGTGACGACGACGGCCGTGTCAAAGGCGTCGAGATCCGCGAAGGCTACCGATTTCCCGATGAGGACAGCGGCACCACCAAGCTGATCCGCGCCTCGCGCGGGGTCGTGCTGGCAACCGGTGGCTTCGGCAACGATATCGGGTTTCGGATGTTACAGGACCCTCGGCTTGACGAGACTCTGGACAGTACGAACCAGCCCGGCGCAACAGGCGAGGCATTACGCGAGGCGATGGCCGTCGGCTGTTTTCTTGTTCAGCCGTCCTGGGTCCAACTCGGCCCATGGACGAGTCCCGACGAGAGAGGCTTTGGCCGGGCACCACTGTTTGTCCAGCTTGTGACGGCCGCCTATGGTCTTTGGGTCAGCACGGAAACCGGCAAGCGGTTCGTCGATGAAATGGCGGACCGCAAGACCCGGGCCGATGCAATTCTTTCACAGGACAACAAGGTGATCGCCTTCTGCGACGGCAAGGGCTTCGAAGTCGCGCAACAGCGACTCGGTGACAACCTTTTGGAGGCTTTGCTGGACAGCGGCGTTGTGCGGAAGTTCGACACGCTCGATGCCATGGCGGCCGCCTATGACAGCCCTTTGGATCCGCTCGCAGAGACGATCAGTGCCTTCAATGCATCGGTGGACGTTGGCGAGGACCAGGAGATGGGCCGGTACATGCAAGCCGACCAGTTCAGGATCGAAACGCCGCCGTACTATGCTGTCCGGCTACTGCCAAAAATCCACCATTGCATGGGCGGGCTGGCGATGGATGCCGAAGCGCGGGCACTGGATGTTCAGACCTCCGACCCGATCCCTGGCCTCTATGTGGCCGGCGAAGCCGCAGGCGGTGTGCATGGCGCGTCCCGACTGGGATCCTGCGCCTATGTCGACTGCCTGGTCTTCGGACGGATCGCCGGAAAAAACGTGGCAGCACACCCCGTCTGGCGTTGATCGGCACGGCTGAGCCGACATGCGAATCCTGCCCTTCAGTGTCGCGTTTGGCCTTGCTGCGCTCTTCGCGGTTCTGATCAGCCAACCGTCTGACATTGCGGCGAATGACTTGCCGCAGCTCTGGCCGGCGGCGGGAGGCGCGTTGGGCCACGACAGCGTCCAAAAAACGCCTCCTGCCGACGCTCTTCCAGCCGACAGGCACCAGGTCTTGCCAGTAGCGGACTCGCTCCAGCAGTTTTGCGGCTCCTGCCACCATGACGACGACGTTTTGTCGTCTGCACATCCACCGACATCGGGGACCGGGCTCGCGGCCTGCGAGAGCTGCCATATCAAGGGCGCGTCCTCCGACCTCGCCGACATGCTGCCTCTCAGCCATGCCCACTTGTTGTCTGGAGTGTCCTGCGCCGGATGCCATGGCAGCAGTGAGCCAATGGACGAGCCCGCAACGGAAACCTGCCTCGCGTGTCACGGGCCGTTGCAGCGGCTGTCGGCGCTGACGTCCGAGGCGCAGCCGACCAATCCGCACGACTCGCCCCACGGCTGGCCCTATGCAGACTGCGCGCTGTGTCACGAAGTGCATAGGGCATCGGAGAACTTCTGCGCGACATGTCACGATTTCGACTTCCACCTGCCCTGGAGCAAGTGAGCCGGCTGGCGAAGTTGGGGCTCAACGACCTCGCCGGTTATTGATCGACAAGCTCGAACCAGCTCCAGTCCAGACGCCGTCAATCGGCGGACGGGGCGTCCTCGACCAAGGCGCGCAAATGCTCGACGGCCTCGGGAAAGGACCGTTCGACCGCGGCAAGATCAAGAGCCCGGCCGGTCACATCCAGTGCCCGCACCTGACCGCGCTCGAGCACCAGGATCAGGGCCGGTCGCTTCGTCCCCAAGCAGGTCCCAGCGGCACGTATCCCGTAAACTTCCGTTTCACGCTCTGCGACGGCTGCGAAGACACGATGGCCGACGCGGATTGGGGGATCGACACTCCAGTTCATCCTGCCGCCCGAAAGGCCTGCCAGCCGAAGCGCAGCGCCGGCCCGATGAGTGTGACGGGGATCAGCGAAACGTTCAGCCGGGCGGCGCCCGTCAGTTCCGCAATGTCGAAAACCGGAACCAGGTTCATCCGCACGCCGGGAAAGGCGGCCGCGGCATAAACCACCGGCATGAGCGCGCCATAGGTCTGTCCGGTGGCCGCCGGATCACCCAGGCCAAACCGGGCGTCCAGAGTCAGTTGGCCGATCCGGATACGATACAGGATATCCATCAACAATCGCACGACGGCCCGCAACATCCGCTGAGCTCCGAACGGTCCACCGCGCCGGCGCCGCTTTCGGTCTTGTTGGGTGTCCCCTGCCTTGGGTTCTGCGCCTGTCTTTTTGCCCGAGAGCGAGATCGATGGCCCGATCCGTCCGAAGGGTCTGAGACGGACCGAATACTGCCAATCGGCTTGCTTTCGCAGCATCAGCTCCAGCCGCAGCGGAAGACAGAGCACCAGCAGGATGAGAAAGAGAACGGCCGCCAGCCCCCAAGTAAGGACGACAGCCAGGACCTCCATCCCGTCACCTCAGCCCGAGGATTTGGACGCGCTCGCCCGGCCTGCCGTCGATTCGATGGCCTTACCGGCAGTTTCTCCCAACACCTCTGCGAACGTTGTCATCGGACCCTGAACGGATTCTACACGGGCGCCTTCATCGTCGATGATGATAGCGCCAAGCGGCTTGATCCCGCCCCCGCCACCGGTGCCCGCACCGTCGCCATTCTTGGCGTTCGTGTTGCCGCCCGCGCCAAACCCGAAGCCGTAGCTGACAATCGGGATCACGGTGGCCGCCCCCTTTTCAATCGGGTCGCCAAGGACGTTCTTGGCATTCAGCAGACGGTCGAGTTCCTCCACAGTCCCCTTCAGCAAGCGCTCCACATTTTCCATGCCCTGTTCCTTTCAAGAGAAATCTGCTTTCGCACAGCTTGCCACAGCTGCCGGAGCTGGAATTGATTGCGATCAACCTTGCCGGGCCACCTCTGCCGGAACAGGGTGCATACTGATCGGTTTGAACTCGCATGCTCGAGATTCGCGCCGGTCTGGCCAGAAGAGGCAACGCGCGGCTGACAAGGCGCGATCGTGACGCCCGACGACGCGCGCCGGACGGATGCGGGGAGCTGTGGGTTTTGCGAGCGCTCTCCGTTGACGTGGATCAACCCAGTTCTGCATGGCCCTGCTACCAACGCGTCACATCGTCGACCTACGCAGCAAAGGAGACAACCAGTGACGCGGCAAACCCTTCCTTCCAATCTGGAAGAGCGCAACACACCGTTCTTCCAATCGATGCAACGGGAAATGAACCAGTTCTTCGACCGGTTTCGCGGTCAACCGGTGACAAGCCCCGGAGAGTTTTTCGAGGCGCTGAGTGCACCGATGTTCCCGGCGCTCGACATGTCGGAATCCGAAAACGCTGTAGAGATCACCGCCGAAATTCCAGGCGTACGGGAAGAAGACCTCGATATCTCGATTGCTCAGAATACGCTGATCCTCAAGGGAGAGAAGTCCAGCGACCATGAAGAGAAGAAGCAGGACTATCATCTTGTCGAACGCCGCTATGGCAGCTTTCGCCGCCAAGTGCCGCTGGGGTTCATGCCGGCAGACGACGCTGTGAAGGCAACCTTCGCCGATGGCGTGCTGAAGCTGACCATCGCCAAGCCCGAAGAGGCGAAGCGGTCCGTGCAGAAGATCAAGGTCTCACGGGGCTGACGCGCCACGGCCCAGGCGTGTCCGGTGTCCAAGCGGGACGTGCCAATTGCATTGAAGACGATCCTGGCCGGCCTGATGATCCGCGAGCCGGCGGAGGCCGTCATGGCCTCCGCAGTTGCCCGGGCCCGGGCCAGTAACGCGCATCTGGACGAATTGCACTCGCCGGACGCTTTGCTGGCGTATCCCGGCATCGCGATGCACTTGCCACATGAGGCTTTCCGAGCGTTCACCGAAAGCCAGAAGGCAGAGGCCGTCGGCGCCGAGAGTTTCTTCAGTGCCTCAATGTGGCTTTGACCTCGGCTGTACTCCGCATCATCGAGAATGCACGCGCGGCTGATCTGGTTACAGGTCCAAACACCACGAACGACGCCCCCCCGGAGATCAAGGTTTCGCGCGTGTCATCCAGGAATACGGTCGGCCGGTCATCATCGTTCCGCCAGACTTCTCGGGGCAGGCGATCGGCGCCTCGGCTCTCCTTGGGTGGGGCGAAACTCGAGAGGCCATGCGCGACGCCCATGACCTGACATCCGTCGCGCACCCCGGCGACGATAATGCGAAGGTTTCGCTGACCGTCGCATCCGACAAGGGAGTGGATCTGGTGGTCACAGGTGCATTCGGCGACTCTTGCGAGAGTTGAGAATGCGTGCCCGGTCAATCCGCAACGTCAACCCGTGGGAGGGCCCGCGGCTGACCCGTCCAATGGCGTCGTTACATTCGGCATCTCGGATGAAACCGCGCAGCACAGCGTGGACAGACGCCAAATGGGCATACCGGTCATTCGTCCCATTCCACGGCATCTGCACGCCTGATCTAACCGCAGCTCAGCACCGGGTCGCGAGCGCGAACTGACCGAAGTCAGCATCTGTGCTTCCGACACGTTCAATCCCGGCCAGACGCGCTTCGGTCTGTGGCGCGGTACTTACAGTCGAAGAGTGAAGATTGCGGCAGCTGCGTTTCGGCCTGCTACGTCGTCGCCGGTCGCAGGTGCATGCCAGAGGGCGCTGGCGATGGCTGCATCGGCCTCGCTCTCGTTGATACTCTACACCTCGGAAATCGGGTTCCGATGTTCGGGCGATGACGTTTTGCCAAAGGATTGTCGAAATGAGCCTCCGATTGACCTCGCTCAATAGCTCGTCGGCGAACCGCGCCACTATTCCGGTGCCGGATTGCGAGTGCGGCCTAACGCGCACAGGGAGAGTGGAAACATGTGGGGTCGACCTATCAGAATTACCCGGCTCGCCGGGTTTGACATCAAGATCGATGCCAGTTGGCTATTGATTGCGGGCCTGATCACTTGGAGCCTGTCGACTGGTTACTTTCCCCAAATCCTGCCCGATGCGCAGAATGCCGTTCATGTCACCGCCGCGATCATCGCCATGGTGGGGCTCTTTCTGTCCCTGATCCTGCACGAGCTGGCCCATTCGGTCATGGCGCGCCTCCACGGGCTGAACATCGCGGGCATCACGCTCTTTCTGTTCGGTGGCGTCGCAGAGCTGGAGACGGAACCCGATGACCCGACCGTGGAGATCCGGGTGGCCATCGTCGGCCCGATCACCAGCTTGGCGCTGGCAGGGGTCTTTTGGCTGAGTATGGCTCTTGCGGCGACGTTGGCGCTTGCGCCCGTCGTGACAGCAGTTCTGGCGTATCTGGCGATTATCAATCTGGTCCTGGCCTTGTTCAACTTGGTGCCGGCCTTCCCGCTGGATGGCGGGCGGGTGTTTCGTGCGGTTATCTGGCGGCGCTGCGGAGACTTGTTGGTCGCAACGCGGCGGGCCACGGACGTGTCGGCCTATTTCGCCTGGGGCCTGATAGTGCTTGGGCTGGTGGCGGCTTTCAACGCTGGCTTGGGGGCCGGGCTTTGGCCCATCCTCGTGGGTTTGTTTCTTCTGGCCATCGGCAAGGCATCCTACCGCCAGGCGGAAATGAAGCAGCTGTTCAGCGGGCGGTGTGTTGCCGACCTGATGACGCGTAACGTCACCACGCTCCGGCCAGACCAAACTCTCGCCGACGCCGTCAACCACGTGTTTCTGGCCGCGGGTGTGAGCTTTGCGCCGGTCGTCGCGCATGACGTCCTGCTAGGCTATGTCGATCTGCATACCATACGCAGGATCGACCGCGACCACTGGGCGACGACCATTGTTGAAGATGTCGCCGAAAGCATCTCCGCAGACAATTCAGTCGCCCCCAACCTTTCCGCGCAAAAGCTGCTGGAGAAGATATCGCAGAGCGGTCGGCGAAAGTTCCTTGTTGTCGAGGCTGGGGTCTTGCGCGGCGTCGTAACGCTGAGCGACGTCAGCAAGCATCTCGACATCTCGCGGCAGATCGCGTCGTCGCTGCCAGGCCCCGCGTAGCCGATCCCGTCAGTCGGTCCTTCCCCCCGCCACCTGAAGGGCGGCTGCAGGACGCGGGCTCGCATGAGCGAATGGGCCGGTTCGCGCCGGTGTTGAGCCCGAAGCACGGGATACACCTGACAGGATTGACCGTGATCAACAGTGGCTGATGCAATCCTGCCAGACTGCACGGTGTTACTCTGCGAGGTGCTCCGCTGCAGACCCATGCCACGCCGATACCCGACGACGGCGTCACCGCGCATCCGCGCATGGAAACCGCCCGGACGTCCGCTCTGACACGTGGGGTGCCCCCCCCGTCGCACGTCGCTGGCACGCGCTTTCCGCGGTGCACCGCGAAAACTTCCACACTTGCTCCGCTTGTCGTGGGCCTTGGCTGCTTGTCCAGACATGGAACCGCACTGGTCTTTACCGCGTCCCAGGGTTCGCTCCAGGTCAGTAGCGTCGGACACCCCCGGAAAACCTTGGAGGCCGAACCCAACCCTGCGGTCAACTGCGATGTCATTGCCTCCGAGCCCACTCGCAAACGCACATCTGACCTGCATCGTCGCGTCTCCCAGGCGCCAGTTCATGGATCGGCCCGATGAGACGAATCTGGCGGCCCGCGCCCCAGGCGCATGCGACGAACCGGGGCGCGCGTGAGTGCGCTGCAAAACCAGCCTCCCATTCCTGCCAGCCTTTGGTCAGATCCGTGGTGCCGCAGTCGTTCCGGCATCAGGCCGCAGGCAACGCTTCCGCGGAGGCGGTTCGCCCCGGGCGGTGCCCACACGGCAGACCGTGTCAGACATGAACGAACCGAAGGCCATGACAATGCCCACCCCAAGGACGATCGCCGATCGCCTCCGCGCCGACGAGCCTGCACTGGTCAGCTCGCTCGATTTCGGACCCTTCGTCAGGCAGGGCAGCGGTGACGGCCCCACTCTGATCATCGGCGACCCTTCCGAGATCAGCCTTTTCGACCCGACGGACAAACCCGGTCTGGAATACCGGATGGGCCTTTTGGCGCATCCCGGAGACGTCGTTTTGGTACGCCGGCGCGACATTAAGTTCGAGGCCTACCTGAACCGGTATCTGGAGATGAAGGGCGTTGCATTCGTCGAGGTCGGGAAAGCCGGATTTGGCGCTATTGCCCGTCTCGCTCGCCAAACGCCGGACCTGATCGACCGGCTGGCCAGGCTGGCCGCGGAGCACGGGGGAATGACAATCAAATCCTACCTGACCAAAGGGCATGTCTGGCGCTTGGCACAGGCTATCGGGGACGCATCGCGTCAGCCTGTCACTGTATGCGGTTCGTCGCCGCGCGCGACGCGACGGGTCAATGACAAGCTCTGGTTCTCCCGTTTGGTGCAGGACGTTCTTGGCGAAAACGCAACCCCGCCGACCCTGTCGGCCTACGGCCCTGCGGCAACGGCGGGTCTGGTGTCATACAACAGCAAGCGCGCCGAGCGCGTGGTCGTCAAGGTCCCCGACAGCGCCGGGTCGACAGGCAATATCAGGCTACAGAGCAACCGTGTCCGCGCCATGTCGCTAACGCGTCTCAGGCGCTTTCTTCTCGACCGCCTGCACGCCGTCGGCTGGAGAGATCGCTATCCGGTTCTTGTCGGGGTCTGGGACACGGACGTGCTCTGCAGCCCGTCGGCGCAGCTCTGGCTGCCGCGGATCGAGGATGGTGCCCCGGTCTGTGAGGCGATATTTGAGCAAACCGTCAGAGGAGAAGCAGGCACCTTCGTCGGTGCCAGCCGGTCGAGCCTGCCGCCCGCGCTGCAGGCGCAGCTGCGCGCCCAGGCCCTGCGCCTAGCCGCGGTCCTGCAGCGGATCGGTTATTTCGGCCGGTGCAGCTTTGACGCAGTGATCCAGCGCACGCCGGGTGGCTCCGAAAGGATCCACTGGATCGAATGCAACGGGCGTTGGGGCGGAGTGTCCATCCCCCTGACGGCGCTTTCGCAACGGGCCGGGCGCGTACCTCCAGGGCTCGTCATCGTGCAGGAAACCGTGCCGGGCCGTCAGATGGGGACGTCGGAGCTGCTCGATCTGGTCGGGGACGTCCTGTGCGACCCCGGCGGAGAAGGCCTGATACTCACAGCGCCTGCACAGACCGCGGGCGGTACCCTGCTCAGCGCCTGCGCCGTGGCCGGGACACAAGAGGCTGCAGAAGACCTCGTGTCTGAAGTTGTGGCGCGCCTGTCTGGGGCAGGTACGAGATGAAACCGTTATGGTCGGCATCGGAGCCGGCATGCGCTAGTTCGTCGAGCGGCGCAGATCGGGGCGACGGCGATGGACCGCTCCCACCCGGTTCCGTTGCGGCGCGTTCAGCGATGGAGGGGTCTTCCTCAGCCGACCGACAAATCCCTGATCAGCCGGTAGCAGCGGCCTCAGCGTGCGGGCCCATGGGGCGGATATCGAGGCTGTAGTCGTCCGTGGCCGCAAACACTGTGGCGTTTGGTATATTGATCCAGGTTTCGTCCTGCGTCACCGGCTCCGACGCCACTTCGATCGCGCGATAGCTGGCAGAGGGTTTGTGTTTCACATGGGTTCGCCCGCAGACGAGACAGACATGCAGGTGATCGCGGCGCAGATGCACAAGAGATCGGTTCAGGCGGGATCCGAACAGGCGTTGCCCATCGGTCAGGACCACGTTCAACCCCACACGTTGGGTCGGATCGACGGCCCGGCACCAACCGACAATCCGATCCAGACCCGCCTGCAATGTCTCCAGAAAGCCCGCCTCCGGACGGCGCAGAAACAGGCTCAGCAGATAGCGGAACACATGCTCGCTATCGGTCTGGCCGCGGATCTCGCATCGGTGCAGCGGGTCCATGTGATCGAGCAGCTTCATCCGCACCCTCTCGAAGTTCGGAACTGTCCCGTTATGCGCGAAGATCCAGGTGCCGTGGTGGAAGGGATGCGTGTTTTCTAGGCTGGTTGGCCCAACGGTGGCGCGCCGGACATGGGCCACCGCGGTGCGCGCATAGACGCGCGCGGCGGCCTTCTGGAAATGCTCGCCGTGAAAGGCGGCCCAAGTCTGCTTTTCGATGAACGGAACACCGTCCGGGTAGTCCGCCACCCCCCAGCCATGGCCATGCATCATACCCTGCAAATCTCCGGCACTTTGCGCCATGAGCGCGTTTTGTGACTTGACCAGACCGCATTCAACGCGGGTCGGCTCATTGGCATGCATGGCGTAGAGACGGCACATTCAGGCGTCCGGCGTTCTTCAATGTAAACTCTGCCGCGAGCGGTACTAAGTCCATTGCACATTCACCGGAATCGGGTCTGTGAAATTGACAGGGATCAAACGCTGTCCACGATCCGACCCGACACTTCCGCCCGGCCCCACTCTTTCGTGCGATCCTGTCAGCGACGCGCCGGTGCTGCCGAACACACCCATCCCGGATGAGGCCGCGCCGACCGCGTCTTGGAATACGATGGCAATGTTCGTTCGACCGCGCGCAGGCGGCGAACGGCACGCCCTTTGCGACAGAGAGACCGGCATGTCAGGGTCTATTCGTAATGTATTTGATCCTCCGCAATCTCAGTGCTTCGCGGATAGGATAGGTCCTCCGCCATGTCTTCGATCGTATCCGGTACCGCAGCAGCAGCCATCAATTCTGCGCCCAACACGGGCCTGAGCAGCCAACAGGCCGACAGCCTCAGGCGGCAATACGGGTGGAATGAACTCCCCCGCGGCCGCCCGCCCTCGCTCACCGTGGTTTTTCTGCGCCAGTTCAAAGGGTTCCTGATCCTGATCTTGGCCATCGCGGCGGTGCTTGCCTTTGTCCTCGGCGAGCGGATCGATGCGTTCGCCATCGGTCTTGTACTGATCCTGAACGCGGTTCTCGGCTTTGTGCAGGAATGGCGGGCGGAAACCGCTCTGGAGGCCCTGCGCGCCATGCTGACGCCAAGCGCGACCGTTCTGCGCGACGGGCGGGAAACGCGCATCCCTGCGCGCGAGCTCGTGCCGGGCGACGTCGTGATACTGGAGGCCGGCAATTCCGTACCCGCCGATCTGGCACTGAACACCGGGGCGGAAATGATGCTGGACGAAAGCGCGCTCTCGGGGGAGTCGGTTCCGGTCGCGAAAAGCCCCGGCGCCGAGGGAGAGGCCGGGCAGCTGATGGCGGGCACAGCGGTGGTCTCGGGACGGGGCGACGGTGTCGTGACGGCGATCGGCGCCGACACGGTGTTCGGCCACGTGGCCGAACTGACTGCCACCGTGGGCGAGAAAAAGACCAACCTGCAACGCAGGCTCAGTCAATTGGCCGGTCAGATCGGCATTGCGGCGATCGCCATCGCCTGTGCCGTCATCGGTCTTGGAACCTGGCTCGGCAGACCGGTGCTCGACATGTTCATGACGGGTCTGTCGCTGGCCGTCGCCATGGTTCCCGAAGGTCTCCCCGCGGTCGTTACGATAACGCTGGCGCTCGGCGCGTCCGCGATGGCCCGGCAAAGGGCGTTGGCCCGGCGCCTGCAGGCCATCGAGAGCCTCGGTGCGGCCTCTGTCATCTGCACCGACAAGACAGGCACCCTGACCGAAAACCAGATGACCGCGACGCGCATCTGGACGGCGGAGAATAACTATACCGCCACCGGATCGGGCTATGATCCGGCGGGCCATATCGAACGCAATGGGCACAAGATCCGTGCGGCAGACGACGCTGTGCTGGCGCGCCTCCTGGAGACCGGGTTGACCTGTACCCACGCGAGCCTGCACCGGGAAGGCGACCGCTGGTCGATGGTCGGGGCGCCCACCGAAGGCGCGCTGGTCACGCTGGCGTTCAAAGGCTGGGCGCCGCCCTGCTCCGCCGATGACAGACTGGCCGAAGTGCCGTTCACAAGCGACCGCAAACGCATGAGCGTTCTTGCAAAGCATGGCACCGGCGCGCGTTTGCATGCAAAGGGTGCGCCCGAGGCCATTCTGGAAAGGGCCACTGCCGTTCTCACCGAAAGCGGGTCACGCCCGCTCGATGCGCCCCTACGTGAGGCCATCGAAGCCGCCTATACAGAGATGGCCAGCAGGGGGCAGCGTGTGCTGGCCCTGGCAGCACGAGAAGCGGAGCCCGGCGATACCGAAGAACGCGATCTGGTGTTCCTGGGGCTGGTTGGCATGATCGATCCGCCGCGTCCCGAGGTCGCGCACGCCATTCGGAGCGCCCGCTCCGCCGGTGTCCGCGTGATCATGGTTACCGGCGACAGCCCTCTGACCGCGCAGGCCATCGCCGGGATCATTGGGCTTGATGCCGCCGAGGTGATCCAGGGTCAGGATCTCGACGCCTTGTCCGATGATGCGTTGCAGGAACGCTTGCGCGCGCCGGTGCATTTCGCCCGCACCCGGCCCGAACACAAGCTCAGGATCGTTCGCGCGCTTCAGGCCGACACCCAGATCGTCGCGATGACGGGGGACGGCGTGAACGACGCGCCTGCACTCAAACGCGCGGATATCGGCGTGGCCATGGGCATCCGCGGTACGGACGTATCGAAGAATGCCGCCGATATCATCCTGCTCGACGATAACTTCGCCACGATCATCAGCGCGATACGCGAGGGGCGACGGCAGTTCGACAATCTGCGCAAATTCGTCAGTTACCTGCTGTCCTCGAACGCAGGTGAGGTGGTGGCGATCGTTGCAAACCTCGCCCTCGGCGGACCGTTGGTCTTTCTGGCCACACAGATTCTGTGGATGAACCTGATCACAGACGGTGTAACCGCTGTGGCGCTTGGCTTGGAGAAATCCGAGAAAAATCAGATGGAACACGCACCGCGCCGTCCCGACGCGCCGATCTTGAAGCGGCAGAGCCTGCTGACGATTGGCGCCTTCGGGCTCTACACCGGCGGCGCGAGCCTGTGGCTCTTCTATACCTTGCTCCCGCTAGGCACGGATATCGCCCGCACCACGGCCTTCGCAGGCATGGTGGTGTTCGAAAAGGTCAGCGTCTTCGCCTTTCGCTCGCTGACGCAGCCCTGTTCGCGGATTGGCTGGCTGTCGAACCGGTTCTTGATCGCGGCGTTTTCGGTCAGCCTGCTGCTGCAGATCCTCGCGATCTACTGGGCGCCGCTGCAAACGCTTTTGCAGACTGCGCCGATCGGATTGGACCAGTGGACGATGATCCTTCTCCTGGCGTTCCCGTTGATCGTGGTGCCTGAGGCTCTCAAGTTCGCGAAACTGCGAAGCATAAGCTTGGTGCAGTAAGTGATGCGGACCAGCGGCGGGTTATGACGCGCGATTTTGCGGCAAGACTGCCCCAATTGCCAGAAGTCCCGCGTCCAAGGCAAACAGGGCGACGCCGTCCGGCGCGGCGCGTAAGGCCATTGATATCTGTCAATTGCCCGCCGAGCCGGGGCATTACAGTTGCGTGCATGGATCATCGCGATGTCAGCTTTTCAAGTCGTGTGGATGCCGGGCGACAGCTTGCGGACCGGCTGGCCGCGATGGGACTGGAAAATCCGCTCGTCTTTGCCCTGCCACGGGGCGGTGTGCCCGTGGCGGTCGAGATTGCGCGCAGGCTGGAGGCACCGCTTGACCTGATACTTGTCCGCAAGATCGGGGCGCCGGGGTATCCAGAGCTTGCGATGGGCGCGATAGTCGAAGGCAACGATAGCCAGGTCGTGATCAACGAAGACGTGCGGCGCATGTCTGGCGCAGAGTTGTCCTACTTCGAACGTGCCTGTGCCGACGAGCGGTCCGAACTGGAGCGCAGGCGGAAGTGTTACATCGGAGAGAGACCGCGTCTGGCCCCGTCAGGCCGGACAGTGATCGTTGTCGATGACGGACTGGCCACTGGAGCCACGATTAAGGCGGCCCTGTCTGCGCTGAAACGCAACCGCGCCGGACGGATCGTGGTGGCCCTTCCCGTGGCGCCGACGCGGGTGCTGGAGGATTTGGGTGGGCAGGCCGACGACATCGTCTGTCTGCATCCCGCCTCCGCCTTTCGTGGTGTGGGCGGATTCTATCGCGACTTTCACCAGCTGTCCGATGAGGAAACAGTTTCCCTGCTGCGAGACTGCTGGGCGGAGCAGGAACCAGAGACCGCGGCGCCGGACGTTCCAATATCCGGTAGTCGACGCGGCTGACCCCCACGCTTGGCGCTGGTCTGGTGGCCGCAAAAAAACATCGGGTATCTTGCTCTTCGTTCAAGAGAGCGCACAGGTCGGCACGACGGGATCGATCAGCGGGCCTGGAATGCGACCTTGCAGCCCGCCGCCGAACCGGCAAGCCATTGCGGCCATGCCAACCTGTCCGAGTAGTATGAAGGTTGGGCTGTGTGGCCACATCGGACCCGCGTTCACTCTGGCGGTGAGGACCGGGCGTCGGAACGGGCCTAAGGATCCGCCGATGGCCTTCGCGCTGGGATCGGAAGAGCATGCCGAGGGCAGTGCCATTGCCTTGGCGCCATCGGCCGGGGTCGTGGCCATCGGCATGTCGTAGTTTTAGCTGCCATGGGGTTTGGACTTTTGCCCCAGGCACGGGACCTTCAAGGGCGCGACGGTAGGTCGGAGGACCGGCGCGGTCGTGGTGAAATTTCGCGATGCCTTAGTTGCTTCGATCTGCGAAGCGCCAGTTTCGGCCCCGGCGGCGCTCTCACAGTGAACTGGCGCGGGCTACCGAGCAAGGTCGAAAAGACCGGCGATATTGACGGACCTCAACTGGCCGTCGTCGCCAAGGCGATATGGACAGCACACCGCGCCCCATTCCACGTTTCTCAGAGACCAAGGATGCCAAACCCCACAGCCGGAAAGGAGAGCAGAGGCACGACGGTTATCACCGTCGCGGAATACACCGGTATGTCTGGTGTTTTTGAAGCGCGACGCGCAGGAGTGATCCCGACGCTTCATGCATTCCGGCCCGAAGCATCGTCGGAGATAGACCGACACCGGGTCGTCTCGCGCAAAGTTGCCTGGTCCCAGTACCCGCCGAGTCCGGCCACGCCGGAACATTCCTCCAACAGTCAGGACGAACGGCACAGCGATGACGAACAAACCGAAAGATGCCAGCGCCGCGGCGCGGCCACCGGTGATCGAGCCGGAAACGCCGCCGCATCCCTATCGCCTGTTCGACCGGACGGCCCGGGCAGCGCTTGCGCGAATGACGGGCGGGGTCTCATCCCACTCAATCTTCGCGGCCTGGAGCGACTGGGCCTTTCACCTGAGCTGCGCGCCAGGACGTCAGCTTGAGCTCGCGGAGCGTGCTCGGACCAACGCCATGAAACTGCTGGCATACACCATGACAGATGGGGCCTCAGCGCCGTTCGAACCCAATGCCCAGGATCGCCGCTTTGCGCATCGCTCATGGGACAAACCGCCCTACAAGCATTGGAAGCAGGGGTTTCTGGCCGTGCAGGACTGGTGGGATGTGGCGACAGAGGATTTGCCCGGTATGGCCAAGGGCAACGCGGACCGTATCCGGTTTCAGACGCGTCAGGCCCTGGACCTCATCGCGCCATCGAACTCTCCATGGTCGAATCCCGAGATCATCGATGAGACGGTAAAAACACGGGGCCGGAACCTTGCCAAAGGCGCCGCGCAGTTCACCGAGGACCTGACACAGACCCTGACACAGGCACACAAGCCTGCGCCGAAGGGGCTCAGGATCGGAGAAGATCTGGCCTGCACCCCGGGCAAGATCGTTTTTCGAAACGACCTGTTCGAGCTGATCCAGTACTCACCGCAGACCGGCACCGTCTACCCCGAACCGATCCTGTTCGTACCCGCCTGGATCATGAAATATTACATCCTCGATCTTTCGCCGCAGAACTCAATGGTCAAGTATCTGGTGCAGCGAGGTTTTACCGTGTTCATGATCTCGTGGTGCAACCCCGGCGCCGACCAGGCGGAGCTGTCGCTGGAGGATTACCGCACGCGTGGCGTCATGACAGCGCTCGATACGGTCAACGCGATCATGCCCGGCGTGAAGATCCATGCGAATGGCTATTGTCTGGGAGGGACGCTCCTGGCGATTGCCGCCTCGGTGATGGCGCGGGACGGGGAAGACCGTCTGGCCTCGCTCACGCTGATGGCCGCGCAGGTTGATTTTGCCGACGCGGGCGAACTGCTTCTGTTCGTCGACGAAAGCCAAGTCGCCTTCGTCGAAGATCTGATGTGGCTCCGGGGCTATCTGGACCGGCCGCAGATGACCCGTGCCTTCTCCACGATCCGGGCTGGGGATCTGATCTATACCCGGGCCGTGAACCGCTACTTCCTGGGGCGCGAGGATCTGCCCGCTGACGTCCTGGTGTGGAACGGGGATACCACGCGAATGCCCGCGCGGATGCATTCGGAGTATCTGCGCGCGCTCTTTCTCGAAAACCGGCTGAGCGCCGGCTGTTTTGCAGTGGAAGGCCGGGGGATCACGCTCAAGGATATCGCGGCGCCTGCCTTTGTCGTCGGCACAGAGAGCGATCACATCGCGCCTTGGCGGTCGGTCTACAAGACGCAGCTGTTTACCGACAACGACCTGACCTTCGTGTTGACCAAGGGCGGGCACAATAGCGGCATTCTCAGCGAGCCCGGGCACAGTCAGCGGCACTACCGGGTCGGGGACCGGGAAGCCGGTGCGTTCTCTGCCGGACCGAACGACTGGTTGGCCCAGCATGATCCCATCGCCGGGTCATGGTGGCCGGAATGGTCGCGTTGGTTGGCGGATCGCTCCGGTGGGCGCAGATCTCCGCCCCCCTTTGGCCTGTCCGGTGAGGGGTCCTCCACCTTTGGTCCGGCTCCGGGCACCTACGTGCATCAGCTCTGACACCGGCAAGCTGCCGTGTGCGACCGCCGCGCTGGGTGGGGTGATGGCATCGTAGCACGGGGTACCTTCCGGACGGCGGCCCGGCGTCTGGCGGACAGCGCGTGCGCATGCCAGCAATACGGGCCTCTCCTTGCCCGCTGCAGCTTCGGCCCGTGGCAGATACAGTCGCCTGTGGCTGCGGTGATCCAGGCCCGGATCTGATCCGGACGCCACAACGTCCGCCATGCTGCCCGTGCTGCTGGCCATGGCGGTCAACGCGCGATCCGTATCATACAGTAGACTGCGTGGCTGTTCTGGTCGCGAACGAACAGCCGTTGCGCGTGGTCAAGGCGCGCAGGGTCGCCGCCTCTAACCTGCGACTGGGAGGGGGCGATGGCTCACGACATCATTCGAAAGCGGTCGGACAACCGGCAGGCGGCGCGCATGCCGGACTATGACGCGTTCCGCGATCGTTTCTCTTGGGAAGACGAGCGCGCAAAAATCGCATGGCTTTCCAAAGACCGCATGAACATCGCCCACGAAATCGTCGATCGGCATGTCGTCGAAGGGCACGGAAACCGCGAAGCGATCCGCTGGCTCGGGCGCGACGGCACCCGAAAGACGCTCAGCTACGCGGAGCTTCGGAAAGAGACCGATCGCGTCGCAAACCTGCTCGTCGATATGGGCCTGAAGCCCGGAGATACTGTTTTTTCGCTCTTGGGGCGCAGGCTCGAGCTCTATATCACCGCAATCGGTGCGCTGAAGGCAGGCTGCGTCTTCTGTCCGCTCTTCTCCGCGTTCGGGCCCGAGCCGATCAAATCCCGGCTCCAGATCGGTGATGGCCGGCTACTGTTGACGACCCTTGCGCTCTACCGGCGCAAGGTCGCACGCATTCGAATGGACGTGCCGTCACTGACCCATGTCCTCACGGTCGATGGCGAGAGCCAGGACACGACGTCTTTCGCGCAGCTGTTCGAGCGCGCATCGGATCGGTTCGATGTACGACCCTTGTCGCCCGAGGATCCCGCGCTGTTGCATTTCACATCCGGCACGACGGGAAAGCCCAAGGGCGTCCTGCATGTCCACGACGCGTTTGTCGCTCATCGCGCGACGGGGCGCCTGGCACTCGATCTCCGACCGGGCGATATCTACTGGTGTACGGCAGATCCCGGGTGGGTGACGGGCACGTCCTACGGGATCACCGCACCTCTGGCCAATGCGGTCACCTTGGTCATCAGCGAGGCGGAGTTCGACACTGCGCACTGGTACGACATTTTGGAGGAGGAAAGGGTCGCGGTCTGGTACACGGCACCGACCGCCATCCGCATGCTCATGAAGGCCGGGACCGATCTGGCGAAGGCGCGCGACCTCTCGAACCTCCGGTTCATGGCGAGTGTGGGCGAACCGCTCAACCCCGAGGCCGTGACATGGTCGAACGAAGCCTTCGGTATGCCCTTCCACGACAACTGGTGGCAATCGGAAACCGGCGCCATCATGATTGCCAACTTTGCGGCGATGGACGTCAAGCCCGGCTCGATGGGCCGCCCCGTTCCGGGTGTAGTGGCCGGGATCGTGGAGGAGGCCGATGGCAGGCTGGTGGAGACGACAACACCGCTGGCCATGGGCGAACTTGCCTTGCGCCCCGGTTGGCCGTCGATGATGCGCGCCTATATCCACGAGCCCGAACGCTACGCGAAATGTTTCCGCGACGGATGGTACCTGACCGGCGATCTCGCGATGCAGGATGTCGAAGGGTACTTCTGGTTCGTCGGCCGCGCGGACGACCTGATCAAGAGCGCCGGACACCTTATCGGTCCGTTCGAGGTGGAAAGCGCGCTCATGGAACATGACGCCGTTGCCGAGGTCGCCGTCATAGGGATGCCGGACGAAACGGCGGGCGAAGTCGTGAAGGCGTATGTGGCCCTCAAACCGGATCACACGTCCTGTGAGGATCTTGCGCTGGAACTGTTGGCCCACGCCCGCAAGCGCCTCGGGCCGGCTGTAGCGCCGAAATCCATCGCCTTTCGAACCAACCTGCCGAAAACGCGGTCCGGAAAGATCATGCGCCGGCTGCTCAAGGCGCGGGAACTGGGCCTCCCCGAAGGCGACATCTCAACACTCGAAAGCGATGAGGTCTGACCGATGGGTGAGAATATCGGAACGGTTCTGAAAGAGGAGCTGCGCCGCGTCGCTCCCGACATCGACGCCAGCGAGATCGACCGCGACGACGACCTGCGGGACGCCTTCGATATCGACTCAATGGACTTCCTCACCCTCGTCACATCGCTGGAAAAGCGACTATCGATCAAAGTCCCCGAGGCGGACTATCCGCAGATGTCTACTTTCAACGACCTAGCCGATTACCTTTCGGAACGGACCGCGTCCGACTGAAACACGTCTCGCAGCGTATCTTGATAATAGGTATCCACACCCTGCCGGTTGAGGTGATCCGTGTCGAAATAGAGGGTCGGGTCGGCGACCTCAGCTGAATGGTCCAGAAACGGTACGCTCCGGACTTCAGCCAACTCGGCCAAGGCCGCGTCGAACATGGCCTCTCCGGTCAGCGCCCGCGAAAACTCCGGCGGTACCGGCGGCTTCAGGATCAGGAATTCGGCGCCCGATCGCCTTGCTGCATCGATCATTCCGCCCAACTCTGCGAGATAGGTGTCGATGATTTCTGGATCGGGCGCGCCGTCCGGATAGAGATACGCGATCCGGGCGGATACCGCGTGTCGCGACGTCCGGTGCGTCTTGTCGAAATCGGCCTGACCCTGCCAGCCCTGGGTGGGAAACCGGTCCACCGGGTTGAGCTTGGAAAAACCCGTCAGATAGTCGGCCAGGGCGGTCACGGGCACCTTGCCTTCAGTCACGCGGCTGGCGAGACGTCGCGCAGTCGCCACTTCCAGCGGCATATGCGCCAGCAGCTTGCGGTCCGAAAACCGCGCTTCATTCCAGTTTTCGCTGGCGAAGGCGAAGCTGTCGGCCACGAAAAGGACGCGCCGGGCGGTGAGTTCGTCCAGGGCCCGGTCGAGCACGAATGCGGAATAGACCGGACCAGCCCCGACCTCGGCGAGGATCAGCATCGTCTGACCGCTCTCCGACTGGAGCCGGTCGGGAACGTCGCCGAAGTCCAGTGGCAGGGCGTGCGAAGCGCCGAGGACCAGCCAGTCAACCGGCGTTCCGTCATGGGCGGACAGCTTCTGCAACGCCGTTTCGGGTTCGATCTGCCGGAGGTTCCGTTCAACGATCCAGACGGCTGCCGCATAGAGGACCAGAAAGGTGCCAACGAACAGGGCGGCCTGCTTCAACGGCGTTCTTGTCTGCGGGCTGTTGCTGGCGGCTACCATGTTCGGACCTCAGAACTGCATGTATACGAAGCTTTCGCCCTGCCACCTGCCGAGCAGGATCAGAGCAAACAGACACGCGTACCAGGCCGACCAACGGACCCCCCGTGGCAGGGCTGCCAGGCGGCGCACCCAGGTTTTCCGCTCGAGCACCAGTTCGACCAAAAGCAGGGCCGCGATCAGACCGGCGAGGAAACGGTGCTCGGCAGTGAACGGGTAGCGCCCGATAAGCGACGGGATCTCGGGTAGCGCGGTCCAGATCCGCGTCAGGACGGTCAGCGCGTCGCTCAGATCGCCGGCTCGGAAGAAGATCCAGGTCACCATGATCAGGTGGAAGACCAGCACCGAGACGAAGACGCGGTAAAGCATCCCCGCCGCCCCGTCGCCGACGGTCTCCGCCAGCCTCCGGCGCGGCGCGCGCAGCGCGCGTTCCACCCAGAGCAGCAGCCCGTTCAGCACGCCCCAGACCAGAAATCCCCAGCCGATGCCGTAGCCAAGCCCGGCATGCCAAATGCCACTGAGCAGAAACACCAGCATGATGCCTGCGTACATCCGGAATGCCGTACGGTGCTCTCCCACGAACGGGTAATAGACATAGTCACGGAACCAGTCGGCCAGTGTGATATGCCAGCGGCGCGACCAAAATTCCCCGATCGACCCGGAAAAGTACGGACGTTTGAAATTCTCCGGCAGTTTCAGCCCGAACATCAGAGAAGCCCCCCGCGCCATGTCGGTGTAGCCGGAGAAATCGCAATAGACCTGGAAGGCGAAGAAGTAGGTCGCGATGATGAGCTCTAGCGGCACGGCGAATTCGGGGATCGCGTAGGTCCGGTCCACGAACGGGGCAAGATTGTCGGCCACCACGGCCTTCTTGACGAGGCCCCAAAGAAAGAGCTGGGCACCGAGCGCCAGGAATGCGGGCTTCGGGTGCGCCCGCTTGCCCAGTTCCCGGACGAAGGGACGCACGCGCTGGATCGGGCCGGCGAGAATGCGGGGGAACCAGGCGATGAAGGTGACGTCCTCTGCCGCTCCCGCACGGGACCGGTCCGGCGCCCGGTAGCGGTCGATCAGCAGCGCGATCGCCATGAAAGCGTAGAAGGAGAACCCCGCCGGTGCGGTCAGTCCATGGGTCGGCAACCCTGTTCCGGCAACAAGCGGGTCGTAGTAGCGTAACACGAAGAGCAGAGCGAGGATGGCTCCGACGCCGCCCCATGCGGCAAGCTTCCGGTGCCGGGAGTCGTGCTGCAACAGGTAGCGACCGGCGACCAGGGCGACACCGGCCACGACCGCGAGATACCCCAGATTCGAAGCGCCGAAGCTCGCATAGAAGCCCAGGCTGATCGCCAGCATCCAGGTGAGGCGGAACCGCTGCGGCAGCAGCCAGAAAACCAACACGACGAGGGGAAGAAACAGCAAGAACCCCAGCGAATTGAACAGCATCGGCCCGCCTTTCGGGAGGTCAGTAGGACGCCCCTCCCGCACGAAGCGCAGGCGGCACGAGGTCGATGGGAATGCCGCCATTGATTACGAGATAGTCGGCCAGCGCGCCGCGCTCTGCCTCCGTCATCTCAATCTCGATATGGCTGGGTTTGTGAAGCGTACCGAGCCACGCCTCGCGTGTTCTGTCCTGCGTGACCACGACGGTGACGATGTGGCAGGACTGGCAAAGGTTCAGCGTCATGTCCCGCCCGTCCTGGGGCAGCGCCCCGTCAGGGTCGAAGGGCGCGTTCGTGGCAAGATAGTGTGCCAGCGTGTCGATCTGCCATGTATCGAGCTCCGCTGCGCTCGGCGACGCCTGCAAGGTTGCGCTCCAGCCTTCCGGTCCGTCTTCGCGGGCCGCGATGGCCGACGCGACATCATCCGCCGCGTCCTGCTCCATCAGCACGCCAAGGAGCGTCCGCCCGCCATCGGGGACGAACTCAAAGATGTCGTCTTCGCTCCACCCCGTCCCACTGTGCAGCAGGACCGCGGCGGCGAGCGCGAATGATGGGATGAACCTTTGCACGGTGCCTCCTTCTGCCGCCGTCAGAAACGCAGCTCCGGCGGGACGTCTTCGACCCTCAGCGGCATGTTGATGGCCGAGTAGCGCGCGAATGTATCGCGTTCGGTTTCGGTCATCGGGATTTCCTGGTGGAACGGGGCCTTGAACGTTCCCTTCCATCCGGTCTCGTCGCGATCGTGCATCAGGTATCCGGTAAACATGGAATGGCAGAACTGACACTGGGCGATCGCGAGGTCTCTGCCGTCCTGGGGCAGAAGCGCGGCGTCGCCGCTATCCGAAAGCTGTGCGATCCTGTCCGGCGTCAGCGGAAAGTTGAGCGCGGCGTACCCAGCCAAAGTCTCCAGCTCTGCCGGGTTGAGATCCGGTGCGCGGGTAATTCCCCAGGCTTGCCACGCCTCCTCGCTCTGCTCCGTCGATGCGACCTGCGAAAGCGTTTCGTCACCCAGGACCTGCACGAGGATCGTGCGTCCGCCATCCGGCATGAACCCGTAGGTTTCGTCTTGGGCGATCACAACTGTCGCGAGGGCCAGCAGGCCTGCGCCGGCGAGCATCTTTCGCCTGCTCGCGATCGCCATCAGGCGCCCTCCCGGTCCGGTTCCGGGTTGCGGTATCTGAAGACCTGGACCGTCATCTGGCGCTCCGCCTCGCCCGGTGGGAAGCCGCCGCCGCGCATCAGGTCGAGCGCGAGGGCGGTCCTGTCTTCGAAAAACTGCTCGCCGCACGCACTGCAGAGCAGCGCCGGGATATCCTCGACGACGACAAGTCGATCGCCGTCCCAAAGCGCCGATTTCACCCGATCCTCCAGCAACCGACCGCTCGTGCAGGCAGAGCAGGTCGCGTCCGCAACGGCGGCGGTCGTGACGGTGCCGTTTGCCGGGACAGGCCGGTCAGACAAGTCCACGTGCCGCCCCCGCGATCTTGTCTGCATCCGGACGCATCCAGAGGAACATCTCCGGCGAGGCCGGCGGCGGTGCATCAGGAAAGGCGACCCGCTTGTATTTCGCGCCATCCACATTCGTCGCGACGCGCGCGATCACCTCCGCCCCCGGACAAAGCGTAAAGTAGGATTGGTCCACCGTGAGCAGGCGCTTGGTCTTCGCAACCGAGTTCACGAGCGTATCGGTGTCCATCTCCTTCAGCACGCGGAGGTCCACGACCTCCACGCCCATCCCCTCGTCCCGAAGCGTCTCGGCAGCTTTCACGACCTCCGGCATCCCGGCGCCCGAGCTGACAATCGTCAGGTCGCTGCCCTCCATGCGGACGGCGGCCTTCTCGAGCGAGACCTCGTAGGGCTCATCCGGCACGTCCTCGACCAGCGTGCGCAGCCCTGCCGGGTAGAGAAACACAACCGGGTCAGGCGACCTTAGCGACGCATGCATCATTCCCTTGGCATCGAAGGGCGTGGACGGAACCACCGTGCGCACGCCGGGAATATGTGCATAGTAGCTGTCTTCCTCGTAGCAGGAATGCTGCCCGGCAAAGCCCGGTGTCTGACCGGTCATCTCTATGATCCAGGTCACGGGCATCGAGGCCCGCCCCCCCGTCATGTGCCGGAGCTTGCCGGCCACGTTCTGGATCACTTGGAACGGCATGAGCGCGCCCTGGTACGGGATATACGTCGCCGACGGCGAGCCCGCGAGGCTCGCGCCGAGGCAGCAGGAGGCCATCCAGTTCTCGTCGATGCCGGTGTTGACGACGCGCTTGCGCCCGAACTCCGTTTCGAGATTGATCACGGGTCTGCCGGGAGTCGACGCAACCGGCGGCGTCAGCTCGAAGATCCAGATCATCTTTGGATCGTTCTGCATCTCCCACTGAACGGCCTCGAGGACCGAGTACATCCAACTTTTCTGTGTCATCGGATCATCCTTTTATCCACGCCTGCCGTCTCAGCCGAACTGGCGCGCGGGCACAGTGCCTTGGGTGAAGACATGCTCCAGCCCATCTTCGGGAGTGCAAAGGGGCTGCTCGGCGGCCCAAGCAAAGGCTGCCGCGATCTCGGCCTTGACGTCGGCCTCGACGGCCTCGGCCCCGGCCGCATCCAGGGCGCCCCATTCGATCAGGGTCCTGCGGGCGATGTCCACGGGATCGCGTTGCATCCATGCACGGACCTCGCGATCGGGCCGGAACGATGTGATCGCGAGCGGATCGTAGCCAAAGGCCCCCAGCTCGCCGGCCTTCGCGCCAGGCGCGCCCCAGTGGTTGTAGTAGCGATAGGTCTTCGCTTCGATGAAGCTCGGGCCCCCGCCGGACCGGGCGCGATCCACCGCCTCCTTTGCGGCGTTGTACACCTGGATGACGTCCTGACCGTCCACGACGCGCGATGGAATGCCATACGCAGCCGCGGCACTCGCGATGTCCTTGTGCGGAGACGAGTACGTGTAGTGCGCATATTGGTGATAGAGGTTGTTCTCCAGCACGTAGATGAACGGCAGATCGAGGATCTTGGCGTTGTTCAGCGCTGAATGGAAATGTGGTGTCGCGTAGGTGCCGTCGCCGCCGAACACGACCGAGACCTGATCCGAGCCCCGCGCGCGGAATGCAAAGGCAGACCCTGTCGCGATCGGCATCGACGGGCCTATCATGCCATCGGCGCCGATGAATCCGACATCGGGATCCGACAGATGCATCTCGGCGGCGTACCCGCCGTTCAGCCCCGTCGCGCGGAAGTCGTTCTCCGCACACATCCTCGGAATGTCGACGCCCTTGGCGATGGCGTGCCCCGATGGGCGGTGCGATGAATAGACGACGTCGATCTGGTCGAACGGGCCGCTGTTCCTTAGCGTCGCGCAGACGCCGGACGCGACAGCCTCCTGCCCAGCATAGAAATGGTTGTATCCCCGGTAATCCGGGTTGGAGAGCATCTCGTCCGCCTGGGTCCGCTCGTGCCAGCGGATTTTCAGGATCGTGCGGAACAGGTCGACAAGCTGCTCGTCGGAGAGATCCTGCGCGTGAAATGCAATGTCGCCATCGGCGAGTGCCCGATTGGCCGTCATCGAGACCACAGCGCCGGTCAACGCCGCGAACTTTAGGAAACCCCGCCGGGATTCAGACGATGGCGCATCGGCCGCTTCAGGCGGTTCCACCGAAAAACCTGTCGTATTGTCCATGATGTAACCCTCCCACCAACGGCTCGCACTCGAATTGCGGGCCCTTGAGGCAAAGGATGCCGATAGCTGTCATGTACGTCGTTGATGGCTCTCAACGGGCAGGGCTTTCGGGCTTGGTTCAGGCGGCCCAGTCGCCGTCGAACTCGACGCTGGACGCATCTCTGAGCGCGGACATATCCAGTATTTCAACCGTGTAGGCATCGATCAGTTCGATCACGCCGGCACGTTCCAACTCGTGCAGAGCCCGGCTGATGCTCTCGTGTCGAACACCGAGGTAATGTGCAAGATCCACGCGCTTTATCGGTATTTTGAGAACCGGGCGATGCTCTGACTGTGCGCCGATTCGCTGGTACAGGATCATCAGGAACGACGCCACGCGTTCGCTCACCTTGTGCCCACCCAGCAGTATGATCCACTCCCGTGCAGCATCCAGCTCGTCCAGAAGATCAAGCAGGAAACGCCGCTCCAGAGCCGGCGAGCCGGAGATCAGCGCCTCGAAGCGGGTTTTCTCGAAAGCCGCGACGCGCGTTTCTCCCAGGGAGATCAGGTCGTAATGGAGCGGGCCGTTGAAGAGGCGTCCATAGAGGTCCGTGGGCGCCAGTATCCCGACGAAATGCACCCGCCCGTCCGGCAGCGTCTTTTGCATGGCGAGAGCACCTTCCAGGACGTAGCCCACATGGTCGGCTGCGTGCTCCGACTGAAGAACGACATCATGGTATCCGTAGTCCCGGATTTCGGTGACGTCCGCCAAAGCATCAAGGGACTCGGCGTCGAATATCTGGCGGATCTTCGCATCTCCGCGCAGCAGCTTCACGGCCTGCTCGCCGACGATCCTCTGTGTCATGCCCTCTCCCGGACCGCTGCAAATCGGCGGCCAGCTTCCCCGCAGGTGAACCTAGCTGCAGCTCCGGGGGGCTTGTTGACACCCGTCAATATGGAGATGCGGTTGCCGATGCACCCTGTGTGACATGCGGGCATGTTGGACCGCATAAGCGGTCGCGTTCCGTGTTTCCCAAGGCTCCGTCCGGCCTATCCCAGCACGGGGTTGCGCAAGGGACGCCTTTAGTAATTCCGAAAAAAGCCATGCCGCAATCGGGAAGAACGACGATGCCAAACGGCGAGCCTGCAATCACAGCCCTCAGCCCGGGCGGAAGAATTGGCCGTCCGCGCAACTGCGTGCGTACCAATCCCAAGAGACATTTCAGATCGTATCCGCCGGATCACGTACTGCGCCATGCGGACGAAGATCTGCCGCAAACCGTCGGTGTGGTGCGCAGTGGCCTGGCGCGGCTTGTCCGTTTCAACCGGGACGGACGCCGGCAGATCCTGAACCTGATCCTGCCGGGAGAGGTACTCGGCGACGACGCGCAGCGCCGTGCCGGTTATACCGTCGAGGCGGCGACCCCCGTGGAGATTGCGTATTACGATCGCGCATGGTTCCGGGAACGTCTTTCCCGGGATTCACGGTTCAGACAGATGCTCTACCACCAGGAGACGCTCAGTCTGGAGCGGCTTCGCTGGCTCGCGCTCGCCATCGGGGCGATGGGGCCTGACGAGAGGATCTCTGCCTTCATCGCCTCCGCGCCCAGCTTCATGCCGTACGAGCCGCTGCCGGACGGAACGGGCATTCTCAAGCAACTCATCACACGGCGCGACTTGGCCGACTTGCTGTCCACATCCGTCGAAACGATATGCCGGACGCTAAAGGCGCTTGAGAAGGACGGCCTTATCGTCATGCACGGTTCGCGGCAGCTGCGGATCGTAGATCGGGACGGACTAAGCGACAATTGCAGGTCCAAATGCTTCGATTGGCGAGCCCCTCCCATCGTCCGGAGCGCTTTCTTCGCCGCAAATGACAACGGTCAATGATCGGCGCCCGGGCAACGCGCAGACTGGTATTGCCCGGTGCAGACGAAGTCCGTGTTTTCCGAGCAATACGCGAAAGCGTAGGTTCCTGGCGGACCTACGAGGCAGAGGTCGCCCGCGCCTGCCGGTTCGTCACGACGGGTCGCAACGAGCAACGGAACGATCTCAGCCAAAGAGCTGGGGGTGAGCCAAAGATCGCACTTGTCGCGGTCCGAGCCAACGGATGGCTGGGCCCGGATGGCCGCCATTGCCGGGCACTAGCACCGGATCGACCAGCAAAAAGATGCACCTGAGCGGGTCTGCCAAAATCGCCGCACAGATGACGCACAAGGACACCGAAGGATGACAAAGACAGCGCTGACGACATTGAACCATGCTCCGCAGGTCGCGGCGGAGTGGATCAACCTTCTGTGCGAGGATCTGGAATGGCACGATCAGGGGCGGGGCTACATGCTGCTGCGGATGGTACTTCATGCCGTGCGCGACTACCTGAGCGTCGATGAAGCCGCCGACCTTGCCGCACAGCTTCCGGTGCTCGTACGCGGCATCTATTTCGACGGATGGGTGCCATCCCGGACGCCGGCGCATCCCCGCTCAAAGGAAGACTTCCTGACGCGGATATCCAAGCCGTTCGCTGAAGAGCCGCTCGAGAACTCGGAACGCGCGGCGGCGGCTGTTTTCGATCTGTTGCGCCGGAAAATCTCGGAAGGCGAGTTCAACCAGGTCGCCAATGCCATGCGCAAACCGCTGCGCGACCTCTGGGACTGAGCGAAAGTACAACTTCAGTATGCAGTTGCTGCCTCGATGGCGCGCTTCTGGATTTCCGCAGCGCTTAGACTCACGATGTTCTTTGGAATCTCCGCCGATACGATGTCGCGAAGCTGAGGGCTCCACGTTTTACGCAGCTCGCCGAGTATCGAGGGATCGGCAAATGCGATCAGCGCTCGCAGGTCCCCTGCGAGCCGATGCGTCTCGAGCAGAGTGACGACCTTCTCGAGAAACATGTGGAGGTCATGCTGAAGCGGATCCGATCCGAACGCCATCGCCGCGCGCCGTCCGCCACCACCAGGCGGGAAGGATCGCCCCTGACGATCCGCCAGGATCTCCTTGAGCTGAGGATGGTCGGAGCGGATGACCAGCTCTTCCTGGCAGTCATCCTCCGTACCGCCGAGACCACGGATGATCCGGGCGCGGGACCCGTTCATGACGAGGATCCACGTGTACTTGCGGCTCTGGCTGGGTCTGATCACAGCTCTCACTCGCTCTGTTTGCTCGATCAAGCTGTCACGTCGTTCGCGCAGGCGCATTGATTGCTGTCAAGACAGCCGCTCGCCCGGGGACGTCAAGGCCAGCGTTCGGGCAATCGGTAGGGTTCGGGGACAAGGTTTCGTACGGACCATTGATCGGCACCAAACGTTGCCGCGCGTCCAAGCGCGGGGCCTACGGGTCCCTTGATCCCGACCATGCTGCTCCTCTTCGTCGCCATGGCTGCGACACAGGAAATGGGCGCGCCGCCCGGTCTGCATCAGGCGCGCACGGATACCGCGTTCCAGCACCCTTTCGACGCTCACGATGTCGATCTTCCCCTCGCGATCGGGAACGCACCTTGCGCAACGGTCCTGGCTTCGAACGGCTGGCCATCGAAGACGGGCGAGAGACGTTCCGCGGTCGGATAATCCTTGGCGCACTCCGGACGCTCACGCCGCTCCTCGACATGCACATGACCAAGGTCCGCCTCAGGTCCACGTGGCGGCCCATCCGTTCGATGATCTGGATCAATGAGAGTCTCTTTGGGGTCTGGCCGCCTGCCCGCAACAAGTCGCGTGGCCTTGCGGCGATCCATTTGGAGCCAACCCGAGGTGCCGGACCGCCATGATGAACTCACTGGAACGCCGGGCGGGGACCACTTCCTTTCACACCGTGCACGTTGGACTCAAGGCGCACCGACACGGTGCCCGGCTCTGCAATGAACACTCACTTTTCCCACCGACAGACGATGTGCTTGACGGCCATCAACGCGAGCGCCGGTTGCTTAAGGCAGTGTGGCGGCACTTCCAGATGCGAAACGGCCTCTGTCGCTGACGACTTCAGCGGTCGACCGGCCAGGGAGAGTAAGGGGAGATACCCATGACCAAGGTGACAGACGCAATGCACTCAGGCGCGAAATGGTGCACGCCCGACACGAGCCTTGCCGACATCGCGGCGCTGATGCGCTCGGAGGACATCGGCGCGGTACCGATCGGCGAAAACGACCGGCTCGTGGGCATGGTGACGGACCGGGACATTGCACTGCGGGCTTTCGCCGAGGGGCAGGACCCGGCAGCGCTCACAGCGCGCGACGTGATGACCGAGGGTATCGTCTACTGTACGACCGGCGAGGAGATCGGCGACGCGATCTATCTCATGGAGCAAAAGCAGGTGCGCCGGCTGCCTGTCATCAACAACAAGAAACGCCTCGTTGGCATGCTCAGCCTCGGCGATATCAGCCATGCCGTCTCGCAGGAACTGACCGGCGAGTTCGCCCAGAGCGTCTCCGACCACCACTGACAGAGATGGACATCGCCACCCCTGGCACCCGGTGAAATCTCGCGGCCGGAAGTACCGGATCGTGGGGTTCGCGTGTTTAGGATTGGGCAACTCAGCGAGACGGATGAGTTGCCGTGGAACTGTCATCTAGGCGCAATGCAGGGCTCTCTGAAACTCGCCAAGGCGACAGGCCGCGCGCCCGCGATTTTGGTGTACAAACTGGAGCCGTCCCCTCTTGAAGACCGCCGGAGTTGGATACGACGGTTTGCAACCAAGTCTCGAGCGCGTTTCAGGTTTCCCCCGACGGTAGAGACACTCCCCAAGAAACGCCACCTCCAAACCGCTGGCGCGCGGGTAGGAAGGTGACCGCGTCAGAGACCTCGACGGACCGAATCCGCCTGGTTGGGATAGATCGCATAGGTTTCGTTGAAGGCATTGTCGATCCCCACGCGGAAGACGACGTCATTGAGGCAGCCGAATTCCTGACGCCTGGGCGCCAAGAGATCAAGGTCGGTAGGGGTCTCTCCCGGAGATGTCTCCTCGGGCACATCGTCCTAATCAGGCGCGAAGATAACGCGTCCGCCTATCTCCAGAGCCGGCGCAGGTCGGAATCCAAGCGAAACGCTCAGTCGTCTCCAGAGGTCGATCCGCGGTGCGATCGTCGCGATCGGTTCCAGCGCGGATCCCTGCGCGCGCACGCGCGGGTCCAACTTGGGCGATACGGGCGCTTTCCTGGCGTGCGTGCGCCGAGAAATGTCTGGAGTTTGTGTTTGAGCGCAGAAACGCTGGGCGTTCAGACAGTGCAGTATCTCAAGACTCCATGTTCTTGAATGCACGATGGATCGCCCTGCAGATAAGGGCGTAGCTGGCGCAACAGCGATGATTGCCGTCCATCGCCGCCTTGATATCCTCGTCGGTGGGTTTTGGTATCTCGGCAAGTAGAGCGGATGCCGGAATGCTCTGGCTGGACTGGCAAAAACCGCATTGCGGCCCCACTATTTCAACCGGGCGGCTGGGATCGATTTGGCTCCCGGCGTTTCAATGGCCCAGACTGTATTGTTCTCGCTAACCTCCAGATCGCCGATCAGAGTCTAACAGGGCCACCGCTTAGACAACTACATGCACGGTAGAAGCAGCGAAGGCAGCGACACCGCAGCCGAATTCCTTACCGGTCGGTTTTTTAGCACATCGCGCAGAACCCAAAGGTGCGGCCCGTACGGGACAAAGTCGAGCTGGCGGGCTTCGTTGTTCAAAGTGTTTGATGCGTTCGAAGTTCAATCCTCTGTCGAACGCCGTCTTCAATGCGCCTCGTCGTCGGTGCATCGGGGCACTTGAAGATTGTGTATTCGAGTGCCGTCGACAGCATTTACGCTCGCGTTATACGGACACGGCCAAAGCTGAAACGCGTTTATTGAGGCGCCTGAAACTGTCACCAGTTTTCGAGCGAGAGTACCCTCGCAAGCGCCACCTTCACGGTGCCGCATGCCATCATGTCAGTTTGGTTTGGGTGGAACGCGCCCACGCTCGAGCAATTGAAAACTGGGTGCTGGCCGTCTCCCTTGGTGATTGCGCCAGCCCTATCACCCGTGCCTCTAGAGTGTTTCCGTATCCCCATTCTGCTTAATAAGGAGTGTTGCGAAAGCGTTGCGGCGATTGCCTTTTTCCATTGCCGGCGATCCGGTCGGCGTGCCTGGAACGGTCAGACCGAGCGCGTCAGGGCGCTCGCGGAGAAGCCGTTGTACGTCGGCAGCGGGCACATGACCTTCGAAAATAGCCCTCGACGAACCCGGTGTGGAAAGCGCTGAGTTCGGCCGTGATCCCAGAGCGCATCTTCAGGCGCCACAGCACATCCTGGCCGATATCCTGTCCCTCGACAACGGACCCGGCCGGCTCGACATGCGCGATCCACGCCGAGCAGCATCCGCAGGTCCGGGTTTGCACACCTCCATTGGGAGGTCAGCAGCCAATGCCGGCCGGGCGAGCAGCGGCAGGCCCAAAGTGCTTGCCAAGAACAGTCTGCGATCCATTTTGCTGCTCCCACGCGGAAGGTTTGTCCATACGCCTGCCATGTGGCCCGCAACTAGGTCATCATGCCGCCGGCCGCATGCTCCAGCATGTGACCCTGTAACAGTCAGTCGCCCGGATTGTCCCCGACATCGGCGATCTCCAACTCCCGTCTGGCCGCAGCGGCGTTATGCTGGGCTGACTGTCCTCGGGCGGCGCCGGTGCGATTCTCGTCCATTGGTGCCAAGACAGGTCTCTATAAACGAGAGGCGGATAGAGCCCTGCTAATCGCGCACGGAGCAAGACGAGACCGACCACCGCTTCCTGGGTGGGCGTCGGGACACCGAACTGTCTTGCGAAATCCTGCACGATCCGAAGACTACCGTCGATTTCCATGGGGCGCCCGAGATCGACATCCTGGCGCCTAGAGGGTCACTTATGCACTCGAGACCCTGGCGAGGGGATCTCGCCCAGGTCACTGTCGAGATCATCGAACCCGCGGGCGTGCGCCACGGCGGCCCCCTCGAGAAAGGGCGCCCGGGCGACGGGCTGCGCATTGGGATCGTCGATGACGTCATAGGCCTGACCACCTGTGAGCACCGAGGCCGGCGCCGAAGACAGGTTGTGCAACAGTTTACGACACATCGTGTGCCGCAAGTCGGCTTCAAGCTTAAACTGGGTTCCAGGGACCATGAGCAGGGGCAGTATTGGCCGGATCCTGCTTGTTTCGGCCGGCGTCGCGGCACCGGTCACGAAGCGATTGCGGGCCGAGCGACTTTGCACCAGCCTAGGCTCCACGACCTGGTTTTAGAGTGGATGATCATACCGACGGCCTGATCCTGTGAAACGGCCGTGGCGAGCGAGTCATTGGGATCCAGCCGCCGACAATCGGCTGCTGTTCCGCGGACATCGAACCGTTGACGATACTACGAGAACATGCGGTTCATGACCCTGATAACAGGCGATCCACCCCGCAGGAGGGCTGTAAAGTATGTAAGCAGGCCTGAAAGGGCAGGGCCTTGACGGTGGATGTGGGCTAAAAGTGTTGGGATCGTCGTTTGCTTTGACCTGGCAAGACAGCGTCTGACCGTCATGCGTTCTGACGCGGAAACCCTATTCCTTGGATCGTGTTAATCCCCCTACGTTTGGGACCATGCGTTCGGATTTTCTCGAATCGTCTCTGGCTTGGGGGATGGCATACCTAGGGCCTGTTGTGGGCGGATCCCGTTGTACCGCCTGCGGCAGATGTCGGTGACGGTCTGGGCATGTCGGAGCTGCTCGACCGTCAGGCCTTCGTCTTTAATAGGTCCAGGCTCTCGTTTTGGATCAGCTTGTCTAACTTATGCCCGGCATTCGCCGTCGCCTATCGGGCTCGGACCTAAGGCGCCATGGGGGCGCCCGTTCCGACGGCTCATTCTTTTCAACCGCTTGTTCTCTTTCTCCAGGGTCTTCTTTTCAGCCAATTGGGGTTGGGACACGCCGCCTAATGTCCTGCGCATTGTGATACTCCGCATCACAATTCCCCGCCTTAGCGACGTCGTTTCCAGAACCAGGATGAATCTCGATCTCACGCAGAAGACGCAGCGCATCCTCGTTGGTGTGACGCTTCCGGGCCAACGCCCATTCCTGTCTAGCTCAATGAACTACGGCCCGACCGGAGGATGAAGGGACAGCTTCAAGCGCGCCGGCGAAAGCGAACATGGCGATGCGACACAAGAGTTGGGCGGTTCGTCCCTGCCGGTCGCCGCGCTCGACGGTTCGAGCTTGTTTAGCAGATCCACGAAATCGAAAGTCCGCCCACTCGATGCCGTCCGGTGGCAGGTCTATGCGATTGCGTCTGTGTCACTGCGGGACGGGCTAGGCCGTCATCGAGCGGTACTCTCGCAGGAAGACGGGGTTCTTCAGATTGGTTCGAGATTGTGTGGCTTTGGTCCCGGGCTCAATCCAATCGTGCGCGGCGTCTGTCTGCCACCTACCAACCGCTGGAAACACCGATTCAGCATGAAGACTGTTGCCACGAGAGATCAGGCCGGAGTCATATTATAGCTCTGATATTAAGTATAAAATGATAAACTGCTTGGCGATATCACAGCTATTATCGGAGTGGTTCCCTTCATCCGTAGAGCAATTCGACTTGCATCGACAGACCTACGTCTTGAGTGTCCAAGCGCGAAATCAATCGTGATCAATATACTAAAATGATGACTCTACGTTATTGATGATATAATGATCAAACGACATGATTCCTGGAAGAGAGTTCGTCAACCGTGCTGAAACGCGCTGATCAACCAGTTCGAGATGAGGCCGCTCAACAGTTGCGGGCGTTTATCGAAGAGCGAGGTTATGCGCCCGGAGACAGGATCCCGCCGGAACGTCGATTGATCGATCTGTTGGGCATCAGCCGCGCGGCCTTGCGTCGTGCGCTGGAAGTTCTAGAGAGAGACGGCGTCATCTGGCGCCATGTCGGCAAGGGAACATTCGTCTCTTATGGCGCAGGCGAAGGGGCGGGCCAGGACGCGTTTGCGGGGCTTGGCCATCACCTCACACCATACCGCATGATGCGCGCGCGAATCTGCATCGAGCCTGCGATCGCCCGTGAAGCCGCAATGAACGCGTCCCGCGAAGCACTGACCCGCATCTCGGCCATCGCGCAAAGAGCCGAAGTCTCGACGTACTGGGCCGAGTACGAGCGACAGGATGATCAGTTTCACCGGGCGATCGCAGAAGCCGCGGACAATGCACTGCTGCTCGCCGTGTTCGACAGCCTCAATAGGGTGCGGCGTGAAGTTGCCTGGGGCGCGGTCACGCGATCCTCGGCCCGCCCCTCCCGCGGGCATTCGAGCTTCGCCGAGCACGGGGCGATCCTTGCGGCGATCGAAGCCCATGATGGCGATGCCGCTTTTGACGCGATGCGGCGTCACCTTAGGTCCGTTTCGTCGCGTCTGTTCGGAGAAGCGTAGTGGCCGGCCCGAAGACTCGCGAAGCCCCGGCGCAGAACGGCCGAGGCTTGGCTTCCGGCGCCCCGCTCGTGGTGCCGGTCTGTGCGTCGGGGATCCCGCTTCGGCAGGTCGTAAGGCGGGACGGGCTGCGAATGTGAATATGGCGGTGCCTTTGGCGCGCGAGCGATCGCTTACCGCCAGCGCCCGACCGGACTTTGGCGAAGATCCCGAGACGGACGCGCCAGCAGGGGAGGAGATCTCGATGAAAGATACGGTTCTGGATATTCCGGCAATCGAGCTGAAAGGCATCCGCAAGACCTTCACGCTGTCGGAGGACCGGGATGCCAAGACGGTTCTGGCGCTGGACGGTGTGGATCTCAAGATCCGGCAGGGCGAGTTCCTGACCATCATTGGCCCGTCGGGCTGCGGCAAGACCACCCTGCTGCGCATCATTGCCTCGCTGATCCTGCCCGACGAAGGCGAAGTTATCGTCGAGGGCGAACCGGTCCGAGAGCCCGGCATCAAACGCGCCATGGTGTTCCAGACTTTCGGTCTGTTCCCGTGGAAAAGCGTCATCGACAATGTGATCTTCCCGCTCATGGTGCGCAAGTTCGACGCCGCAGAGGCGCGCGAGATCGCGATGAAGCATATCCGGCAGGTTGGGCTGGACAAATTCGTGGACGCATACCCCCATCAGCTCTCCGGCGGCATGCAGCAGCGGGTCGGGCTCGCCCGCGCTCTGTCGACCGGGGCTGATATCCTGCTGATGGACGAACCATTCGGCGCCATCGACGCACAGACGCGCGAGCTGATGCAGGAAGAGCTGATGAAGATCTGCCAGCAGGAGCAAAAGACCGTCGTGTTCATTACCCATGATCTGGACGAAGCGGTTCTGTTGGCCGACCGCGTTCTGCTGATGTCACGCGGTCCCGGCCGGGTGCGCGAGGTGATCGATGTCGACCTGCCGCGTCCGCGGTTCGATTACGATGTCCGCGGCCATGAGACCTTCGTGAAGGTCCGCGCCCATCTCTGGCACGAGCTGCGCAACGACCTGGTCGAGCAGCGCGCGGAGGAGACGTCGTGAAGGCACGCAGCCGCAAGGACGTCCGGCGCGATCAGATCGTCGGGGTGATGGTCTTTCTGATAATCTGGGAGGTCAGCGCCCGGCTCCTCGACAACTCGCTGATCCTGCCGCCGATCAGTGCGATCCTCGCCGCGCTGTGGGAGCTGATCATCACCGGTCAACTGATCGTCGCGCTCAGCCAGAGCATCCTGCTGCTGATTGCGGGGCTCATTGTGGCGACGACGATCGGCTTTGTCCTTGGCGCGCTGATCGCGCGCTCCAGGACGGCTTACTGGATGCTGAACCCCTATCTCAGTGCCCTCTTCGTAACCCCCACGATCGCGCTGGTGCCGCTCGTGCTGGTGTGGTTCGGCTTCGGGTTTCCGGGTCGTGTCACGGTGGTTGTGCTCGCGGCTGTCGTGCCCATTCTCTTCAGCGTCGCCTCCGGGCTGCGGGATTCCCCAGGCGATCTGATCGACGTGGCCCGGTCTTTCGGCGTGAAGGGGGAGATCGCGCTTCTCTTCAAGGTGCGCATTCGGGCGGCATTGCCCGTGCTTCTGGCCGGTCTGCGCCTGGCCGCCGGTCGAGGTGTCGTGGGCATGGCCGTAGCCGAAACCTATCTGCGGCTCGGCGGGATCGGCGGGCTGATCAAGTCCTACGGCGCGATGTTCCAGACCGACTATGTCTTTGCGTCGATCCTGCCGCTTTCGTTGCTCGGGATCGGGATCGTTTCGCTCATCGGGCGCGCCGAACGGCGCCTGCATTGGACGTAAGAGGGCAACGATCATGATCGACAAACTGATCCGGCCCAGCGTTTTCCTGCCTCTCGTCAGCCTCGTCGTCGTGTTCGGCGGCTGGGAGATCGTCGGCCGCAGCATCAATCCGCTGCTCTTCGCACCGCCGTCGGAGGTGCTGCGCCAGTTCGGCGAGCTTTTGCAGACGGGCGAGTTGCAGGACGCGGCCATGGTCACGGTGCGGGCGCTGTTCCTCGGCTATTTCCTGGCCGTAGTTGTCGGCATCCCGTTTGGCATCCTTATGGGGGCCTGGACGCGTTTCGGCGACATTCTGCAGCCTTATCTCTATGCCATCTTCGCGACCCCACGGGTGGTTCTGGTCCCGTTGATCGTGGTGTGGTTCGGCATCGGCTTCGAGGCACGGCTTTTCCTGGTGTTTTTCTGGTCGATGATCGCCATCAGCGTGAACACCGCGCAGGGTGTGCGCCATGCCCGGCCGGATCTGGTGGAAGTCGCGCGGTCCTTTCAGGCGACGCGCCTCCAGATGGCCCGTCATGTCCTGATCCCCGGCGCGATCCCCTTTGTCGTCTCCGGTCTGCGGATCGGCGCCGAACGCGCCATCGTCGGCGTCATCATCGGCGAGATGTTCCTGCAGATCGTCGGGTTGGGCGGCGTCATCACCAAGGGCTCCCAGGAGCTCTTGCCGGCCAAGATGCTCTGCGCCGTCGCTGTCATCGCCGTCCTTGGCACGATCATCGTGACCGCGTTGGACACTGTCGAAAAACGTTTCCAGGACTGGAAAGGCGCACCCTGACCCGACGCCGCGTTCGCAAAATCACCCCGGCAGGCAGCGGCAGCCAAATCCAAGCCGGGCGGAGAGACCCGACCCATCCGTGGAGGAGACAACAGACCATGACGAACATCAGAAAACTCACCCGTTATCTCGCGGGCGCAGGCCTGGGCGCTATGATCGCCGGCGGCGCATCCGCGCAAGAATTCGACCTCAGCGGCACAGAGGTGACGATCGGCACCGCACAAGCGCAGGTCCTGAACCTCGGTACCCTGCGCATGATCGAGATGCTGGAAGGCTGGGGCGCAGATGTGACCCGGGTCGAGCTGCCAAACATCTCGGGGCTTGAGGCCATCGTCGCCGAGCGGATCGATATCGCCTCGCGCAGCTCGGACGAGATCCTGTCCGGCCAGTCGCGTGGTGTGGATGTGGTGGCGTTCGCCGCACCGATCTCGACGATGCACTATGCGGTCGTCTCGACCCCCGGTATTGATACGCTGGAGGATCTGCGCGGCCAGGCCATCGCGACCAGTGGCCCGGGCGGGTTCAACGGGATGCTCTTTCGCTACATGCTCACCGAGGCAGGCATCGAGCCCGAGGTCGACGTGGCCATCGTCCCTGTCGGGGGCTCCAGCGAACGCGCCGCCGCCATCATGGCCGGTCAGGTTCAGGCCACCGTCGTGTTCATCGACAATTGGCTTGCGCTGAAAGAGCAGGGCGCCAATGCCCAGCTGCTGGGGTATGTCGCCGATCTTGTACCGGGCCTGTCCTCGCGCGCCGTGTTTGCGCCGCGCGATTATCTGGCCGCGAACGAAGAGCTCGTCACCGCGATCGCCTGCGCCAATCTGGAGGTGAACGCCTGGATCAACTCCAGCAAGGACGAGTTCGTGGCCTATGCCATGGACAATGTCCGCGGCGCGAACGAGGACGCGGTGTCCGCGTTCTACGATGTGGCGATGGACATCAACATGTTCCCGACCGAGCCGAGGGAACTGCTCGATGTGTCGGGCTACCAGTCGCTCGCCGATCTGATGCATGCCGGCGGGGAACTGGACGATCCGCTCGACGCGGCCGGGTTCGTGGATTTCACCTATGTGGATCGCGCGGCGGAAATGGGCTGCGGTACCGGAGCGAGCTAGCACTGCTTCCATGCGGCCGGGACAGGTTGGGTGGTGTCATTTCCACCCAATCCGTCCCGGCGCCGAGATTTGCGCGTTTGCCGGTCACGACGATCTCAAGACCGAGGATGGGTCCAGTGCGACAGAGTAAGGAATTGCAAGACTGGTTGGAGACGCTTCGCTTCGGATCCTCGCGATCCTTGCGGAATTGATCCTCGATCCGCTCAGTCCGGTTCTCATGCCGATCATCCTGGCTTCGCTGATCGGCTACGATGTCGATCTGGTCCTTTTCGGCATGCTGATGGTGACTACCGTGGTCCTCGGCAGATCACGCCGTCCAAGGCCATCGCGCTGATCACCCGATGCAATGCCGACCTGTTCATGGAGATCGTCGGCTTGCTCTTAATCGCAGTCGCAGCGCTGCAAATTCTCGTTCCAGCCCTGATCCGAACAACGTCAGAGGACACCCGCTTCGGCAAGACTTGTGACTTTTCCTTGGTGGAGTTCCCAATGAGCGGAACCAACTCCAGCCAGGCGGCGAACCGACGCCCGTATTTGAGGCCGAAGCGATCGCCAAGAGCCGCAACCAGAGCGGTTTTCAAGATCGGACCGGTCCTTTTGAGCCTAGCGAAACGTTGGCACATACCGTTGTTGCGGAAGGGGTTCCGGATCTTTCGGTCATAGCCAGAGACACGTTTACCCAGTTCGGTCAAATCTTCATCGGTGCCGCACTGCATATCCCGAAACATCCGAAGAAACCCGCCTTCCTCGCCTTCGGTCGCTCCGCCAAGTGCGCGACGCAGCAGGCTTCAGTTCCGACGATGCACGACGGCAGTCCGGCAAAAAAAGCGGCAGCAGGATCCCGACGCAATACCGTCGGTAGAACAGCTTCGTCCTGCGCATCGTGACCGTGTGCCTCCAATACGTATTTCGCCAAGTCTAAGTCGGTTCGGGCGATTTACGTGGGATGCATCCAACAACGTTTGGCACGCGAAGGGGGTCGCCGTCGAGCGGGAGCCATCCATTCCATCTGCTTTGCGGAGTTGGCACCGTTGAGCCCGGCACCTCGGCGTACCGCAGGCATGGGCCGTGAGTATCGCACCTCTGCTGCGTCTCGGCACGGCGTCTCAGAGCCCTGAACACTGAATGCTGCGCCCGCGACCGGGGTCAGCGATGACTGTCGGCACCTGTTCAGATCTTTGAAAGTGTCAAAGATAATCCCAGGAGAAATCAGAAGCTCTCCGGCATGACCAGCCTGGGCAGCCACAGGACGATTTCCGGAAAGGCCGCGAGCAGTACCAAGATTAGCAACATCGGCGCGAGGATGATCGCGACTTCCTTCAGAACCTGCACCACGTTCAAACCGCCGATTGCCGCAGAGATCAGCAGACATAAACCATAAGGCGGGGTGACGAGGCCAAATGCCAAGGACACGATGCCGATGATCGCGAAGGCGATCGGGTCAATGTTGCTTGCCTGCGCTACCGGCATAAGCACCGTGCCCAGAATGATGATCGTTGGAATCGCGTCGATGAACAGCCCGAAGATCAGAAACAGGAGCGCGATGATCAGCGCGGTGCCAAATGGTCCGAACTCCCACGCCGTGATCAGACCGACGATCAGGCGCGGCGCATTGTAGAAAGACAGGAGCCAGCCGAAGGCAGAGGCTGTTCCAATGGCAAAGAGGGAGATCGCGGCAAAACGCGCCGTGTCGTAAAGGATGAAGCCGAGATCCCTGGGCCGCACGGTGCGGTATACGAACATCCCGAGGATCAGCGCATACCCGGCGGCGATTATGGCGCTCTCGGTCGGAGTGACGATACCGCCCACAATGCCGCCAATCACGAAGATCGGCGTGAGCAAGGCGAGCGCCGCACCTTTCCAGGCCGCGCAGAACTCTCCCCAGTTCGGTGTGGCGGTAACGGGGTAATTCCGAGCCTTGGCGAAGCCGTAGACGGTTGCCATCAAGGCGAACCCGATCATCACGCCCGGGATGGCACCACCTAGGAACAACGCCCCGACCGAAACCTGCATGACCCCGCCCCAGACGATCATCAGGATAGACGGTGGGATTATGACACCCATCACGGACGAGCACGCCGTGATGGCCACGGCAAAGCGGGTATCGTACCCCTCTCTCTGCATCGCCGGAATGAGGATTTTCCCGATGCCCGCAGCATCGGCGGTGGATGACCCGGAAATCCCTGCGAACAGCATCGACACCGCCACGTTGACGTGCCCCAGCCCGCCGGGCAGCCAACCGGTTAGAACGCGCGCAAGCTCGATCAACCGGTCCGTGACCTTGCCGGAATTCATCAGGTTCGCCGCCAGCAGAAAGAACGGCACGGCGAGCAGGATGAAGGAGTTGTAGGACTGGAACATGCGGTCGAGCACGATGAACGGCGTCAGTCGCAACTCCAGCAAGACAACCGGGATCGTTGACAGCCCAAGCGCGAAGGCGACCGGAACGCGCAGAAAAATCAGCACGAGAAAGCCGCAGATCAGCAAACTGCTTGCGGTGGCGGTATCCAGGATCATGATATCGAGGCCGCGCTGTCGCGGAACTTCGCAATTTCTTGGGCCAACCTGTAGCTCGCGAACACGAACCAGACCGCGCCGGCGATGGGTACCGAGATGTAGGTGATCGCCAGGTTCGCGCGCATCATGACAGAGCGCTGGTTGTTCCCGAACTCCGTATACTCGATGCCATATACGACGAACAGCACAGCGAAGATCATGATCGCCACGTGAACCAGTCCATTCTGCAGAAGTCGAAGAAATGGGGACCTGGCATCCGGGATCACGCGCACGTCAAAGTGCGTCCCGTCCCAGACGGCGACCATCGATCCGATCATCACGATCCAAACGAAAATGAAGGTCGCAAGTTCCTCGGTCCAAAGAAATGTTGGGATCAGGCCGGTGTATCTGGAGATCACCTGCATCGCGACAGGGAGGGCGAGTGCGCCCATAAGGACGCCGAGCAAAACGCGTAGGCCTTTGCAAAAGCCCTCGAGCACTGTGCCGATCATGTTTTGCCCCCTCCCGATCGTTCTGCCAATGCGGACCCTCACCCGGTCGCGCAAAAAAAGCGGCGTGCAAAACGCACGCCGCATCTTGTGCCGGCCAAATTACATCCCGCGGACGTTTTCCAGCAGTTCGGTTGCCCCGAGTTCGGCCGCGTAGGCGTCTTGCACCGGCTGGACGAGCTCGAGCATCTTCTCGCGGCCTGCGAAGTCGAGCACTTCGATCTGACCTGCATCTGCCATCGCTTGCAGCTTTTCGCTGTCCTGATTGCTTTCCAGCGCACGCCCGAAGGCGCCAGCTTCTGCACCCGCCGCCATGATTGCCGCCTGAAGATCGGCAGGCAGCGCGTCAAAGATCTTAGCGGACATCACGATCGGACGCACGGTGATCGTGTGCTGGGTCAGCGAGATGTACGGCGCGACTTCGTAGAACTTGAGGTTCTGGATCGAGGCTGCCTCGTTCTCGAACCCTGCGATGACGCCCGTCTGGATCGCATTGTAGACTTCGTCATAGGCAATCGCCGACGGGGCCGCGCCCACGGCCGAAAAGGTCTGCGCCTGGATCGGTGCGCCCATGACGCGCATCCGGTGGCCTGCCAGTTCTTCCATGTTCGTGATCGGCTCGGCAGAGGCGAGGTTGCGGACGCCGCCGCCGTGATAGCCCACGATCACGATGCCGGCTTTTTCGCGCAGGTCATCTTCCAGCGGTTTCAGGGCATCCGACGACAGAACCGCGTCCCAATGCTCCAGATCGCGGAACAGGAAGGGCATGTCCATCAGCGGGATCGATTCCGAGAATACTGCCATGTTGGACGGCGCGATGATGGTGTAGTCGACCGCGACGCCCTGGTTCAGATACGTGACATAGTCGGATTCAACGCCAAGCTCGCCGTTCAGGCGCAGGTCGAACTCGACGTCGCCATCATACTTCTCTGCGACAAGACGCTCGAATTCACGCAGCGTTTTGGTAAAGGCATGCTCCTCATCAAACATGCTTGCACCGCGCAGCGTGACGTCGGCGGATGCTGTGGAGATGCCACCGACCGCCAGCACAGTGGCTGCAGCGATTGCCTTCAGCGAGAAATTGAACATCGTTTCCTCCCAGTTCAAGTTCAGGTCTTTGTCCGGGGCGTGATGACCCGGTTTTTGGTGAGGTCGCCGCGGCTCTACGAGAACGCAACGCCCCCGTTCACGTCGATGCAGGCCCCATTGATGAAGCCGGCACCGTCCGTCGCGAGAAACGCGACAAGCTCTCCGATTTCCTGTGGGGTGCCTTCGCGTTTCAGCGGTGTGGATGCCGCGACCTTGGCCCGCACTTCATCCTTGGTGAAGACGTTGTGGAAATTGGTGTCGATCATGCCGGGGCACAGGGCATTGACCCGGATTTTCGGACCCAGCTCCTTTGCGAGCCCGCGGGTCATCGTCATGACGGCGCCCTTCGATGTCGCATAAGCCACCGCGCCCGGCCCGCCGCCGTCGCGTCCTGCAAGGCTTGCCAGGTTGATGATGCATCCATTCTCGCGCATGTGCGGCAGGCAGGATTTTGTCATGGTGAAAACAGAGGTCAGGTTCAGGTCCATGACAGCCTGCCAATGGGCAAGGTCCATCTCTTCCAAGGTTTTTCGTGCGACCAGACCGCCAGCGTTGTTCACCAGCGTGTCGATGTGACCATATTCGGCGACGACGGCTTCCACGAACGCCTTGGCACTGTCCGGCTGCGCCAGGTCGGCGCTCACCGCCATCGAACGCCCGCCCGCATCCTCGATTTGCGCAACGGTCTCGTCCGCTCCGTGCGCGCTGGTATGGTAACTGACCGCGACAGAGGCACCCTTCGCCGCCAATGCGATGGCACAGGCTTGACCGATGTCCCGGCCGCCACCTGTCACCAGCGCGACCTTTCCCGCCAGCGCGAGTGCGGGAACAGATTTGCTCTGCTGAGCAAGTTCTACGTTCATGGTGAGCCTCTCAGGATCGTTTTTCAGAGCTTTGGCAAAACTTGGATACTAGTCAACATAACTTTTGTGAAGAGACGAAAAATCCGTATATTTTTCAGCAATGACCATGGCGAAAAAGCCTAGTCGACACCATTTAGACTGTACCTTTCGGCAACGAATCGACACAGTTGCTACGCGAACAGATGGGAAAGAACCGATGACGATGGCCGTGGCGCTCACCGACAGGAAAACTGGCAGCGATCATGTATTCGAGACGCTCTTTGGTCAGATCGTGAGGCTGGAGCTGCTGCCTGGAACGAAGATTTCGGAAACGGAGATCGCGAAGTCCTTTGGCTTCTCTCGTCAGCCGGTCCGTGAAGCATTCACGCGGTTGGCAAATCTCAACCTGCTGCTGATCCGCCCGCAACGCGCAACGATCGTCCGCCCGTTTTCAAGAGAGATCATCTCCAACGCGCGCTTCGTGCGCGCCGCCATCGAACTGGAGGTCGTACGGGAGGTTGCCAGGAATCGCGACATGTCTGTGGATGCCGAACTGCGGTCAAACTTGCGGGCCCAGCGCACCGCCATTTCGCGTGAAGACGCCGAAGCATTCCACGATCTGGACTACCAGTTTCACAAGCTGCTGTGTCGCGCGTCGGGCCATGCATTTGCCTTCGATATCATCGCGGCCAACAAAGCCCAGATCGATCGCTTGTGCATGCTGTCTCTGACCAGCCAAAAGGCCATGGAGACACTCTACGCGGATCACGAGGCTCTACTGGACGCACTTTTCAAAGGCGATGACGAAGCAGGTACGCGCATCCTGAGGACACATCTGGACCGGCTCACGCCCACGATCGATGCACTTTACACAACGCACCGAAGCTATTTCGAAGAGTGAGGCACGTTACTTGCGAATTCCGATCAGCCTCGCCTGAGTGGTTCACTTTGATTATTGGTGCATCCGCGGTCGAGCATCCATTTGAACAACGGCCTGGCGGTAGATAGCCCACCGCGCTGAGTAGCCGCGTGGTGTCTAATGGCGTCGCCAGCCTTAGATGATGATCCGGGCCTGCCGAAGCACGTCGAAGACTGCGCCTGTTGCGTCACCGGCTCGAGCAACCACTGGCGACGGCCCGGAGTTCAGAGCCGACGCCCTAGAGGAGCGGATCTCGGGTTCAAGCGTCAAAACCGCGTTCATCGAGCCAGTGACGCAGCATAACGGCAACTCGGATTGGATGACTCTCGGAATGCCGCGCACAATGCAGAGGTGGGTCTGTGCGACCAGCCCATCGCCAAAGCCTTGCGTGCGGCGCCTGCGGATCGCACACGCCACTTTCTCCGGACCGTCGCCCGTCGGTTTTTACCGGTGGCGCCGCGTAAGGCGAGTGGACATGGCTCGTTTGTTGCGCCACAGGCCGTAGGTTTGTTCGGTTGCGCTAATTTCCGGATCGCATCGGTCCGTGGCGTTGCCTGGACCAGCAAGACGTCCACCAGCCGCCACGCGGTGACGATTTCCACCGGCGTCGCACACCTCTCGACCTTCTCTGATCCGCCGTTCTCCGAACCCTAAAGGTGGACTGAGACGGATCGGGCGGCTCACATCCCTGGTTTGCATGTTCCACTTGCCGAGATTGCGCCTACTGTCGAGGAGGCTTGCCGAGGCACCACCGGCGGGACACTCGTTGGGTCGAAAACCGGCCCCGGCGCATCCGGGGGGCATCTGCGCCGAAGCCGGAGAAGAACTCGTTACTATGACATTGCTGGCTCTGCCCGCTTGATGTGCCAGTCCCGAGCGTCTGGCTCGCTACTCACCACAAATAGGGAGTGCCATCCGGGTGACGCTATCAGAACGGGCCAGATCCTTGCGAATTTGCGCCGCATTGAGGTCGATCGGCTTGGCGGACCCTCGAAGGGCCATCCTGGCCTTGTCGCACCGCCTTTAGCCGTGCAGATGGCGCCCGGTTGATGGCCTATCTGCGGTCGAGCCGCGCCCGGGGCCAAGTCTCACCTCTACGCGGTCTCGGTCGCACCCACTCCGGTCAAGGCCATAACGCTGCCGAAGGGGCGGCGCTCGCACGCGGTCCACGGTGCGCCGACACGGACCCGGTGTGCTCCCACGCCCGCGGCCGCGCCGGGCCACCCAGTGGGGCCGCATTTCTCGGGCGCGTCAGCAAAACTGAACACGGCACGGCGCCGCTGGATCCGCAGAGCGTCCAGGCCGGGGTCCACTATATCCCCCAGACGTGCGCCCGGCCGGAGATGGAAATCGGTCCGGGTTTGTCACGTGCCCATAGCGAAAGCTATTGAAATCAGCCATTTGGAATACGGCGATATTCGCCAAAAGTGGGAGCTTTCGGCCGTGTGTCTTCCTTTGTCGTTATGACTAATAGTCTCTTATTATGGTCTAATTAAGCAATTTTTAATGATTCTGTTTCCGTAATCGAACTAATTCGTAGAGATTGAGGGCCCAGCAAGCCCGTGATCTGCGCGAAGCAGTTGTTTTGTATATTTTTTTTCGCGCCCGTACGACCAGTTTTCCAACCCCGGCGCCAACTCAAAGGACTATGTCGTGAGCAACGATATCAATGAAACTGCGGCCGACGGCCAGCAGAACCCTGACAATGCGATTGTGGACGTTACCGAGATCATGACCGGTGACGACCCACGCGGGTTCGTGAGGGTGGATTCCGGCGACCGCGCAAAAACTTATGAGATCAATCTCGACGTGATTGGCACGGCCTTTGGCGACGATCTCATCCGGGCGCAGCTCGACTTCTTTGGCAATGCTGGTTCGAAGGGCACGGACGGCCGGGTCACCCTTCAGCTGCTCAAGGAGTTCGAAGCCACGAACGACAACAGGAACGAGCCCGAAGACTTCATCGATGATGACGGCGGCCGCTATCGACTAGAGCTCTTCGCGGAAAACGACGCCGGCGAGGTGGTTTCGGCGGATGATTTCATTGCATTGGTCACGGCTGCGATCGCCGGGGAAGCCGATCTGGAGTTTTTCGAGACCGACACCGGGTTCGACATCCATGTCGGCGGGCGCTGGAGCACCGATATCCTCCGCTTCGAGGGCGAGAGGGCGATGCAACTCGCCGAAGACCTGCAGCCCGAGCCGCCGACGAGCCACGTGTTGTTCTCACGCTCGTCCGACGCCAACGGAGAACGTGACAAGTGGGAACTGGGGGCTCTCGAACAGGATGCGCCTTTCAAGGTGCCCACCGGCGCGAACAGCGATGACGCCGCAGCCTATGGTCTGGACCTCGCAGCCGATGATGCGGACATCGTGGACGGTGATGACCCGTTCGGCGACGAGGTCGCGGCGAGTTTTGAGGACGGAGTGCTCACGCTCGATGGCGGCCCGGCCGCGGAGTGGAACGGGGTCAAGAATGTCGAGGTCAAGATCGGCGCCGAGGATCTTGGCGATGTCTCTGGCATCGAGATAAATGCCCTCGTCGATACCCGTGTTCAGATCGGGGCTCCGGGCGAGGGCGGCGGAGCACCCGGATCGGGCACGTTCACCGATCCGGTCGAGATCAGTATCGACAATGTCAAACGCGGCGAACTGGATGCCTCCCAGTCCGATCGCGGCGTCTTCGCTACGGTCGGGCTGACCAGCAACGGGTCGGGCTGGCAGAACAGCTTCGACGTGCAGGGTTCTGCCCAGGCCGACTTTGTGAGGATCGGTGCGGGCTCGTTCGAGGGGGAGCAGCTCGGCGGCCAATGGGACGCGATCACCGATGGCAGGTTCACCACCGTCACCGCTGATCTGGGCGCGGGCAATGATGTCTATTTCGCCGGCGCATCGGCCGCGACCAGCATCGTTGATGGTGGAGCGGGCAATGATGTCCTGACCGGCGGGTCTAGCGATGATGAGTTGAGCGGCGGTGACGGTGACGACCTCATGATCGGCGGCTTGGGCAATGACACTCTGAACGGCGGTGACGGCAACGACACGTTCGATGGTGGCGACGGTGACGACGTGCAGACCGGGGGCAACGGTGCCGACAGGTTTATCATCAGCACAGGGGCTAACACGATCACCGACTTCGAACTTGGGACAGACACACTGGCCTTCAGGAACAGTGATTTCGAGATCATCGAGGCCACCAGCCTGGAGGAATTCGCATCCCTCTTCGCCACCCTGGAGTCGGATGGCAGCGGCACTGTCACCGATACGGCAGATGGGGTGCAGATCGACGTGGATTCCGACAAGGACGGAACGCTCGACAGTTCCATCATCTTGACCGGGATCAGTCAGGCGGACTTTGACACCGGCACGGAGCTGTTGATCGACTTTGAAGAGTTCAGTCTCTTTCCAGACTCAGTGTTCGGGCCGGATGTCCCAGTTAATGAAGGCTATCAGGGGTTTACCTGGACGGGAAGTCCGATATCAAGCAGCCCGTTCCTTCAGCCACGGGTTTCAGCCATCGAATGGGACGGCGATGGTGGCGACAATGAGGGCGTCTCCCAGGTTTCGGATTCTTGGACGCTCACACGGGACGGAGATACGTTCGATTTTGTGAGCGGCGACTTTGGCGGCGGATTAGGCAGTACAGCTTCGCCATTGACGTTCCTCACCACGATGACTGTGAGTGGCTTTCGCGACGGCGAGGAAGTCTATTCCCAGGATATCGCCTTGGAGACCGACGAGATGACGTCGTACAATCTCGACTTCCTCGGGATCGACGAGTTGGTATTCGCGCGTCCGGACGATGCAGGCTTCAGCGCCACCTTTGCGTTCGACGATCTTTTGTTCGTCGTCTGACAGAATCCGCCTGGATGTGCAGAAGGCCGTCTTGGGGCGGTCTTCTCATCGTCTGCTGTTTTGAGATCTCAACTTTTCGAAAAGCAATGAGGATGGCTTGAGTATTGAATGGTATGGGTTGAGCTGCAAAAGGTCGCAGACAGGTGCATTCTCATCCTTGTTGCGACGCAGTCTCGCCATTGCTTTCGTTCGCCGCTCATTGCGATCCAAAGGCACGCCAAACGCGCAATCGAGGACCGAAGACAAAATGGCTGCGTCACCCTTGGCGACCTTGCTTTGAGGCGACGCGTTCGACTGCGCGCTGGAGGCAACAGTTCGGATCATAGATGATGAGCCAGCCATTTCGGATGACACTCGCCGTCGCGGGATTGATCGGTGGCTCGCACCATTCGCGTGTAGCGATCCCAAATCCGATCTCTCCGCCTCGGGTGTCAAAGCGCCGGAGTGATTGAACCAAGCCATTGTGGCTCGGAGCCGCGGAATTCAGCACCCCAAACCGGCGCGCTCGGCGGTGTCTGCCGCGCGATCCGTGGGTGGCGGCAATCACTTCCGTCCTTTGCCGCTTCGTAGACACTCTGGTCTTCCGTTCAACTGAGCATAGCGGTGGAGCGCTCAAGCGCGGGAGGATCATGCTTCTTCGGCTCGTGAATGCCCGGACCGATGATGTCCTATACACTTCGGGGAGATCTTGCTTCGGTACGTACCGCGTCAGTTTGAGAACCCCATCTGTCGAAGGATTAACCTTCAATCACGGCCCCCGATTGCCTGACTGTTTGGCTATGTCGTGTCACCGACGACAAGCTCAGCGAGAAGCATGTGTCTTTTCGCGGGGACGTCATCGGCACCCGCGACGTAACGCGCGGCCAGTGCACCGATTTCATATCTTGGGGTGTGGGTCGTCGTGATCCGTTGCGGCAGGGCCGATAGGAACGGAAGATCGTTGAACCCCGCGAGGGCAACGCCATGAGGTACGCTGACTTTATTACTCAGACAGTGCATCAAACCACCTGCAGCCAGGTCATCATTGGAGAAGTAAATCGCATCACAATCTGTCACGTCCGACAGGCATGCGGCGGTCAGTTCTCGCCCCAAGGGCATGGACGATGCGCGGTTGGCAATGCGTTCATACGTGATGCAGCCGCCCTCGGCTTCCAACTCGCTTTTGAACGCGGTGTAGCGTTTCAGGGCTCGCAGGTCGCTGCCGCCTTGGCTGCCGATATAGGCGACCCGGCGGTGGCCTTGCGCGATGAAGTGGCGGGCCATCTCTGCGCCTGCGGCTTGCTGGGAGATGCCGAATGAGGCAGAGATGGCGTCGCCTTCCACGTCCATGATCTCGGCCACCCGGACACCGGATTGCGCGACAGTGCGGCGTAACCCGTCCGTGTGCTCGATGCCTGACAGGATCAAACCGCAAGGCTGCCAGGACAGCATATCGCGGACCAGAGTCTCTTCTTCCGCTTCAGAATACTCCGAAACGCCGAAGACAGGACGCATTCCGACCTCAGCGAGCGTATCGTTGATGCCGGCCAAAACGTCGATGAAAACGGTGTTCTTGAGCGTCGGCAGAACGACCCCGATCATCGGGTTTTCCATGCCCCGCTGGACCGACGCGAGGCGATTTTGAATATAGCCGAGAGCTTTTGCGGCATCGGCCACGCGCGTCTTAACGTCCTGAGAAAAGTAACCTTCTCCCCTCAGCACGCGGCTGACCGTCATCTGGCTGACGCCGGCCTTGGCCGCCACATCGTGCATTGTGGGGCGCGATTTCTTTGACGCCTGAGACAAGAGCTTCGACTCCTCCATATTGACAAGTGTTTACGTAACCACATAGACGTAAGACCAGATGTTTACGTAAACATGTTATCGGTTTACGTAAACACGGCACCTTTAGGATGCTGAGACATCCGGTTTGGGAGGAAACCATGAAGAGACTGCTTTTGAGCTCAGCCGTGCTCGCATTCGGCGTGTCGCAGGCTTGGGCGGCGGACACATACCGGGCGGAATGCTTTGCTCCGGCGCCAGGCACATCGACGATTTCGTATGATGCCAAGGATGGGCCCTACAAGATTGCGTTCGTGAATGGATTTGCGGGCAATGACTGGCGGATCCAGGCAATCCAGTCCGCAAAAGCCTGGGCCGCGCGCGAACAGAATGCAGCCAAGATTGACGAATTCACGGTCGTCTCCGTGGGCAATGACAGTGCGGCACAGATTGCGGCCATCGATAATTTCATCGCTGCTGGCTATGATGCAATTACCTTCATTGCGGTGAACCCAACGGCGTTTGAACCTGTGATCCGCCGTGCGGAACGGGCAGGCACCGTGCTGGTGCCTTTCGACAACGTTCTGGATACCGACAAGGTCGTACAGATCAACGAAAGCCAGATGGCCTTGGGAGCGCTAAAGGCGAAGGCCGTGATGGATGAATTGGGTGGCGAGGCCTCAAAGATCCTGATGGTCAACGGCCTGCCGGGCAACGCGACCGACCGGGACCGTCGCCTTGGGATGTTGAGCGTTCTGGAAAACGTGGACGGTTTGGAAATCGTCGAAGTCGTTGGCAATTGGGACACTGGCACGAGCCAAAAGGTCGTGGCTGACGCGCTGGCGACCCATGGTCAGTTTGATGCGGTCGTCTCGCAGCACGGCTCTGCCGGGACAATCAATGCGTTGCAAGCCGCCGATCATCCGATTGTGCCGATGGGTGTTGATGGTGAGAACGGTGTGCGAATGCTGATGGACGAATTGGACATTCCCGGTGTCTCAGCCAGCCAGGCACCAGCGATGTCCGCTGTCGCGCTCGAAGCTGCGGTGGCCTTGTTAGAAGGTAACAGCCTGCCTCAGACGGTGTACTTGCCGATCCCGCAGGTTGCGGCTGCGGATTTGGCGGCGGGCACGAACTATTTCCCGGATTTGCCGAAGTCGTTCAACACCGGCACCGGTTTTGAAGCCTGCTTCACGCCGTTCACCCCAGAAGAGCTGTTGGGCCAGTCGCCAGACAACAGCTAATCCATAATGCTGTTGACCGCGCGCTTTCGATGGCGCGCGGTCGCTGCGGACAAGACACATTATGACCGACCCGCGAACGCCTATTGCGTCGATGGAAGGGGTGACCAAGCGCTTTGGGGCGACGGTCGCGCTGCATGACGTCGATTTCCAATGCTATCCCGGCGAGGTTCACGCGATCCTTGGTGAAAACGGCGCTGGCAAAAGCACGTTGATGAAGACCATTTCGGGCGTATTGCGCCCAACGTCCGGGCAAGTTTTCGCAGCGGGTCAACCCGTGAACTTCAAGAGCCCGGCAGACGCCATGGCCGCCGGTTTCGTCTGCATGTACCAGGAGTTGTCGCTCGTGCCGGACCTGACCGTGCGCGAGAACCTGTTGCTGGGCGCATCGGGGTCTGGCCTTGGCCGGCTGGACACGGGTCCTTTGACGCGTGCAACGCAAATTCTGGACCAGATCGACGGACAGGGCATACGCTTTGGCGCGAAGGTGGCTGATCTCACATTGGCGGAACGCCAGCAGGTCGAGGTTGCCAAGGCGTTGATCCGGGATCCCAAGCTGCTGATCCTTGATGAAGCCACCTCTGCGTTGAACTCCTCTGTGGTCGAAAAGGTTTTTGATCTGGTGCGTGCAGAGCGGGACATGGGCGTTGCGGTCTTGTTCATCTCGCACCGTTTCCACGAGATCGAGGCTTTGGCAGACCGTATCTCCGTCTTTCGCAACGGCGCGCGGGTCGAGACCTTTATGAACGGCGATCACGACTATGCCGCGATCATCAACATGATGGTGGGACAGCGGATCGAAGAGCTGTTCCCACCCAAAACGCCGCCAGAACCTGATGCTCCTGTCGTCCTGGAGCTCAATGATTTCGCATGGGCGCCCGAGGCTCACCCCACGTCCTTTGCCGTGAAGGCGGGTCAGATCGTCGGACTTGGCGGGCTGGATGGGCAGGGGCAATCCACCCTGCTTCAGGGTGTCTTCGGGCTGCTCAGGGGGACCCGAGGCGCGGTTCGCGTGAATGGCGAGACAATCCCGCTGACGGGGCCAAAGGCTGCCAAACAGGCCCGGATCGGGCTGGCCTACATCCCGGAAGACCGCAAGGCGGACGGGCTGATCCAGGACCAGAGCATTGCCGAAAACCTGGAGTTGGCGGCATTGGGGCGCCCGGATCTGAACGCAATGGACCTGGCGCTGTATGACGGCGCGTTGCAGAGGCTGGAGTTGAAGCATGGCGGGCTGGATTTGCCGGTGTCGTCCTTGTCGGGGGGGAACCAGCAAAAAGTCGTGCTGGCAAAGTGGCTGGCCCTTGCTCCCAGGGTGCTATTGCTGGCCGATCCGACACGCGGAATCGATGTGAAAACCAAGACCCAGATATATGGGCTGCTGCGCGAACTGGCGGATCAGGGAGTGGCGATCCTGCTGCTCAGCACGGATTATGAAGAACTGATTCATCTGTGTGACGAGACGCATGTTTTCTACGGCGGCGAGATCGTCCAGTCGCTGCAGGGGGACACTTTGACCGCTCAGAACATCATCGCCGCGTCCTTGAACATTCCGTCTCCGAAACACGCCCAACATGCGTGATTTTGCGACAGCCTACAGACGAGAGCTGATTGCCGGGGTGGTCCTTGTCGTCTTGCTGACGATCTATCTCGGAACCCACCCGCGCGGCCCGTCCACCTATGTAATGACAATTTGGGCCAACCAATGCGTCATCCTTGGCCTTGTCGCCATCGCACAATTCTTTGCGGTGGTCGTGCGTGGGATCGATCTGTCCGTCGGCGCGATCATGGCGCTGACCAACACCGTTGCATCGCACCTTTTGGACGGGGGCAGCGGCGCGATTGCAGTCGGGATCGTTGCGGTTCTCGGGACTGGCGCGCTTTGCGGTTTGCTCAACGGCCTGCTGGTCGTCTTTGGTCGGATCCAGCCGATTGTCGTGACACTCGCGACGGCGTCGATTTTTGTCGGGCTTGCGCTGATCCTGCGGCCCACGCCGGGGGGGCAGGTGAACTATGACCTCGCGGATGCGATGACGCTTGATCTCTTCGGTATCCCGACGGCCCTGATCATCACAGCTGTGATCGTTTTTGCCTTTTGGTTGCCGTTCCGACGCACCGGCTTGGGCCTTGGCCTGTACGCCGTCGGCTCATCGGAGCAGGCCGCCTTTCAATCAGGGATGCCGGTGACGGTGATCCGGCTCGCGGCGTTTTCGCTGGCAGGTCTGTTCGCCGGGCTCGCGGGTCTCTTTTACTCCTTTGTGACCACAACTGGCGATGCCGGGATCGCCGCGAACTTCACACTGAATTCGATCGCGGCAGTCGTGCTGGGCGGGGTTCTGCTGCGCGGCGGCACAGGGTCTCTGATCGGTGCGCTGATCGGCGCCTTTATCCTCAAAACCATTGCTTCCCTGATGTTCTTTTCCGGTATCCCGTCGCTGGCCCAACCGCTGTTCGAGGGGCTGATCCTCGCCACTGCGATCGCTATCGGTGGCGCGGACATTTTGCGGTCCAGACACAGGCTGGAGGCGTTTGGCCGATGATTTCCGCGCGCACGCCGTCAGTCCTGCCGACTTGGATCACTATCGAAACGATGCTGCCTTATGTCGGGACGGTCCTTCTGTTGCTCTGCGCGAGCTTTGCTTTCCCGCAGGTGCTGAGCCTCGATTATCTAGGGCAACAGTTGCAAATCGCGGCCTTTCTGGGGGTGCTGGCGGCCGGGGCTACCCTGGTGATCCTGCTGGGGCACATCGATCTGTCCGTTCCCTGGACGCTGAACGGAGCTGCAATTGTGGCGACCGCGATGGCCGGGTCGGGCAATCCCGTGCTTGTGGGCCTCGCCATACCGGCAGCTTTGTTGTTTGGCGCGGCCGTCGGCGCCGTGAACGGGCTCGGCGTCACCTTTCTGCGCATCCCGTCAATGGTCTGGACGCTTGCCATCAATTCGATGCTGTTGGGCCTCGCGGTGTTGAACACGGGCGGGTTCAATCCCAAAGGGGAGAGCAGCGATCTGATGTCATGGCTCGCGTCGGGCACGCTTGGCGGGATGCCTGTCGCGTTCATGGTGTGGATGCTGGTCGCAACGGGGCTCGCCGCCCTGATGATGCGCACCCAGTTCGGGCGCTATCTGCGGTCCATCGGGTTCAATGAAAAGGCCGTCTATCTGTCCGGCGTCTCGACACGCAGCGTTGTGATCGGGGCTTTCGTGATTGCGGGTGTGTGTTCAGCCCTGGGCGGGGTGATGCTGGCGGGCTATGCCGACCAGGCCTATCAATCCATGGGTGATCCGTTCCTGCTGCCCACGATCGCGGCTGTCGTCATCGGCGGCACCTCGATCCTTGGCGGGCGTGGCGGATTGTTCGGCAGCGTGGGCGGGGCGCTGTTCATCACGATCCTGAATTCGATCTTGTCGGTCGCACAGATCTCGGACGCATGGCGCAGCATCATCTTTGGCGTCATTATTCTGGCCATGCTATTGTTTCAGACTGTGCGAAAGGGAGGCGCGTCATGACCTCACGTGCTCCGGGGTACGAGGTGATCGCCCCACCGTTCGCAACCTTCATCGACACGGCGACGCCGCCAGAAGCTCTTGCAGAAGGATGCGCATGGACCGAAGGGCCTGTCTGGCTGGACGGGGGCCTGTATTTCAACGACATCCCCAACGAGCGGATGATGCGCTGGACGGAAAGCGCGGGCGCGCAGGTTGCCCTTGCAAACAGCGAATTCGCCAATGGCAACACGCTGGATCTGCAAGGCCGCATGATCAGCTGCGAACATGGCGGGCGACGCGTGTTGCGCCGCGGCGATCCTGGCGACCCGGCGACAGTGGAAACCCTCGCGGACCGCTACAATGGCGGGCGGCTGAATTCGCCCAATGACGTGGTTGTCGCCTGTGACGGGTCGATCTGGTTCACCGATCCGCCGTACGGGATCAATTCTGATGTCGAAGGTTATCCAGCCGAGAGCGAGCAGGACGGCTGCTATGTCTTCCGCCTTGGCGCGGACGGCGAGCTGATCGCCGTCGCCACGGATTTCGACAAACCGAATGGCCTGGCGTTCTCCCCCGATGAGTCCCTGCTCTATATCGCCGATTCCGGGGCGATCCGGGGCGCGAGCTTTCCGGGCATCGATTATAGCCTACCCCATCACATCCGCGTCTTTGACGTGAAGGATGGAGTGTTGACCGGTGGACGTGTCTTTGCCGAGATCACCCCCGGTGTACCCGATGGCCTGCGCGTGGATCACGAGGGCTTCGTCTGGAGCTCGGCCCTGGACGGCATTCACTGTTTGACGCCGGAAGGCACCCTGATCGGCAAGATCCTTTTGCCAAACCAGACCTCGAACCTCTGTTTCGGGGGCCAGTCCGGGCAAACAATGTTCATCACGTCATCGGATCGTGTGTATCGCGTGCATTCGTCCCGTTTCGATGCCGCGGCGCAGTTGCGCCTCAGCAGTAGGGACTCCCAATCATGATCAAACGACAAACGACGGCAATCATTGGTCTTGGGTCGATGGGCTACGGCATGGCGCAGTCGCTGCTGCAAGCTCAGCACGTGACCCATGGGTTCGATATTGCGCCCGAGAAGGTTGAGGCATTTGCTGCAGAAGGCGGGGCTCAGGGCGTTCTGGCCGATGTCGCAGGCACAGCAGATGCTATCGTAGTCGCGGTGCTGAACGCGGCTCAGACCGCATCTGTCTTGTTCGGCGATGCAGGTCTCGTCCCGCAGCTGAAACCTGGTACCGTCGTTCTCGCCTGTGCGACCGTACCGCCCGATTTCGCCCGCGCGATGGAGGCACGCTGCGGTGAATACGGCGTTCTCTATCTGGATGCGCCGATTTCAGGCGGCTCCGTAAAGGCGGCCAAGGGCCAGCTTTCGATCATGGCTTCGGGCACGCCAGAGGCCTTTGCCGCGGCGCGCTCCGCGCTCGATGCCATGGCTGAAACCGTGTTTGAGCTGGGCGATGCGGCAGGCGCCGGCTCTGCGATGAAAGCGGTGAACCAGCTGCTCGCAGGCGTGCATATCGCGACGATGGCCGAGGCGTTGACCTTTGGCATGACGCAAGGTGTGGAGCCTGCGGATTTCGTCGATGTCATCTCGAAATGTGCGGGCACCAGCTGGATGCTGGAAAACCGAGCCCCCCATATCGTTGCGGGAGACTACACGCCCCATAGCACGGTGAATATCTGGCCAAAGGATTTGGGCATCGTCTTGGACATTGCCAAATCCGCACAGTTCAGCGCACCCATCACAGCGGCCGCCATGCAGCAATACCTCGCTGCCGCAGGGATGGGATTGGGGGCCGAAGACGACGCCGCCGTGGCCAAGGTCTATGCCCGAAATGCGGGACTGACACTGCCCGGACAGGACGAGGCGTGACGACGGTTATTGGCTGTAGCGCCGACGATTTCACAGGTGCAACCGATCTGGCCTGCCTGCTGGCGCGCGCGGGTGTGCGGGTCAGCCTGCGCATTGGTATTCCGGACGAGCCCCCGGCTGCAACTTCCCCTTTCGAGGTGATCGCGCTGAAGTCCCGGACCGCCCGGGTGCCGCAAGCGGTTGCCCAAGCGCATGCAGCGCTGGACTGGCTCAAGGTAGCTGGCGCGCAGCGGTTCTTCTGGAAATACTGCTCCACCTTCGACAGCACGGCACAGGGCAATATCGGCCCCGTGGCCGAGGCGTTGATGCAGGCCCTTGGAACGGACCAGACCACCTATTGCCCGGCTTTCCCCGAGAATGGGCGCTCCATCTTCATGGGCAACCTTTTCGTCGGGGAACAACCGCTTGCCAAAAGCCCGATGAAAGATCACCCCGTCACCCCGATGCGCGACAGCAATCTTGTGCGATTGCTGGAGCCCCAGGTCACCGGACCCGTCGATCTGGCCAACCGGCTGACAGTGGCCCGCGGGGCCGGTGCTTTGCGCGACCAGCTGGCCGCTTTGCGCGACGAGGGGGTCGCTCATGTGGTCGTGGATGCTGTGGCCGACGATGACCTGACCGTCATCGCCGAAGCCCGCTGCGACATGCCGCTGATGGCCGGCGGCGAAACCTCGGGCGCGGTGACCCAGGCTCTGGGCACCGCCCGCCTGGATATCGGGGCCGAGATTGCACCGGGTGTGCCGTGGACCTATTGCCAATCCGGTGGTCACGACATCGCACTGACCTTGAAATCCGGGAATTTCGGCACCGAGATCTTCTTTGCCGATGCCCTGGCAAAACAAAGGGTCGCGTGACCGTTGAGGCCAGACTGCGCGACCAGATTTGCTTCTTTGTCTAATCGAACTTCGACTTGGCCTGACTGACGGATCAACCGGCAATATCTCGGCTGGGACTGACGACGGCGGCTTGCTCGTCTCGCCCAAAGGCACCGGTTTCGGCCGTCTCGATCCCGGGTGCTGGTCGCGACTTGACGTCGCCGGCACGCTGATCGACGGCGACAAACCAACCAGGAGTTTGATCGACCCTCATAACCAGAATGATGCGCCGGTAGATTTCCTGCAAACGCTGGCTTTCGGGCCCGGTCTGGAAGGCGACGCAAAGCGTGTTCAGCTGATGCAAGCGCATCTGAACTGCTCCACTTCGATGGTTGGCGAAGGAAGAAGCCGGAATGGCGCAAGAGGTAGATAAGCGCGAGGAAATTGGCGCGAAGCTGAGTCGGGCTGGCGTGTTCTTCGGGCAAGGCGTGGCGCGCGTCGATGGGGTCCGAGAGGTGCGCCTAGCGGCGCAGACTCACGACTGCTGGAGGCGACAGGATGGTGGGATGGGGACCGGCCAACTCAACCAACCGAAGTGCCTGCAGAAGGAGAACGCTTGGCTGACGAGGGTGGTGTCGGACCTGACGCATGCCAAGTTCATCCGCGCCGAGGCTGCCCGGGGACGCGTCTCGGCCCCGCCCGTCCCCTGGCCGGCATTTGAGTCTATCCGTACACAAGTGGCAGTCTCGGAGCGGCGTGTTTGCCGCGAACTCGGCCGGCATCGCCCCATGCAACGGCACCGGCCGCGGGGGCGTGTGGACGAGGGGCGCCTCGTGGCAGACATGATCGAACGGGCCCGGGATGAACACATGACCGGCGGTTCGGCCGGAGCCGGCTCCTCCCTGATTGTCCCGCCGGCACCTGCAGCGCGTCCCGGTGGATCAAAGGCCCGTCATGCACCAACACTCAAAACGAACACGTCTGATCGCGCCGCTCCACCAAGGATCTGGCTTGCTATGCTTCGATCACACGCGCCTACGTCGACGGCGGGTTCGCAAAGCTCTTCATCGGATCCAACGCTGAAACGTCGGGTGTGCTTTCCAGACCGCCACCAACGACGGCTTCGAGGTCGAGCTGAGGTGCCGGGCGCTCGACAATCAGATTGGCCGGACGCTGAGCGCCGATCCAAACCAGACCAAGGACGAGAAGCTTTTCGACTTCGTTTTCACCGGACCGGCGACGCTGGTGTATTTCCTCGTGAATCAGGATTACGGCACAATGGGCGTCGAACTAGACGGAAAAATAGAGCTCGCGCTCGGTCTGATCCAGCGGGGGGGCAGCGCGCGACACCAAGTTTGTCGTCACTCCTCCGGGCCGCCCCACTTTGCAGGATGGGAATGAGATGCCGCTGGCAGCTAATCTCGCCGACGATCTCGGGATCGAATACTGTCTGCAGTAAGCTCTGGTCGGGCTAGCCAATGACATTCTGGTCAGCGATCGGAGTCGGCTGGGCCTTCGACGACGGAAAAATCTACAACACTGTCGACAATCGCTTCGACGAACGACCGATCTATACCTGAACGGAGTTTTCTCCTGATGTCCATTCGATCGCTATCGGCCGGGCCAAATCATCGGTCATAGCGGCGAGGTCACGTTCTGAGAGGCGCGGCGATGAACGAGAGGACTCAGACCTTGTTTCCTGCCACCCGTCCCGAGGGGTTGATGACCGTCATCGTGAACTATTCGGAAGGTGAGCACGATCTTACCTTTGAGAGCGGCCCGGACGGCGCACTGGTGATCGAGATGGAGGGCGCAAGGCTGACCTTTCAGTCCGGTGGGGTATGGGTCGATATTGCGGTGCCGGAGCCTGCTGTGTAGGGGATTTTCAAAGAAGGTTGATAGGGTCTTTCGCTCGGTTCGATCCCGCGACCGCCACCGGAGCCCCATGGCAGGGCGAAATGGTCAAGACGGGGAATCACCGCCAAAATTTACGCTGCGCGAAGTGCGCGAAAGCCGAGAGTTTTTCAAAGGAGTACTGCGTGTTGCGCTGAGCCAAGAGGATGTTGAAAGCCTGGCCCTGGTCGCGGTGCATCTGCGCCTGATGCCGCCTGACACTGCAGAGCGTCCGCCGGTATGACCGCGCATGGCACCTAGTGGGTTTCCCGACTGACCCCAGAGCACGGACAAGCTCGATGCGCGGTTTGTGACCCTGAGCTATGTCCAGCATGAGACAGAAGAAGGTCGATATCGACCTGGTGCGTCTTCGGGAGGGCTAGATTTCCGACTGGCCGCGCACCCCTCGGCCGGGGATGCGGGCCGGGATAATGGGGCGACCCGCCGGAGGTCGGAGGGCGATGGGGTTTCGGCACTGCCGGATGCGGTGGAACCTGTCAGCCATCCGTGGCAAGGTGTTCCTCATCCGGAAGCTGTTCTTTGAGCTCGTGCAATTGACGACCGGAGGAACCGCTTGCCGTCGGTGCGCCAGCTTATTTGGCCCCGTACTTAGAGCGTTGGTCGCTGTGTTTGATTCTATCCGAAAGCGTCCCCTGGCAGATCGCCACTGTCTTTGCGCTGAGAACAAGCTGGGTCGTCTCCACGGCCCAGCGGACGATCCTGTGAGAGAACACGTCAAGGGCGATGTCCAGATGCATAAACCCGGTCTAGTCTGGGACGTAGACAATGTCGTCCTCCATTGCGCCTGGACCAATGGCGCCACGTGAACGAGCCCAGAGCACGTTCGGACTGGCGGCACATAAGATGCTTTCGGCCTACGTCTGGTTTGATGGATAGCAATATAGGTTTGCATCGCGCGTTACCGCAGCACTATGGGGCTTCGATAGCCCGCCTTGGACTGCCGACGCCGTGGGTTGTGGACGCGCTTGGTGTGGTCGAACAGAACGGCGGAAGTCGAATTGCGCTTACGGTAGGCCTTGCGGGCCGTCCGCTCGGTCTTCAACGAAGAGAGGAAGCTCTCCATCGCCGAGGAGGCGTAAACGTTGTCCGTCCGGCCCATCGGGTACGTGATGCCGGGGCCGAGGAGCAGGCGCTGAAGCATTGCGCTGGTGTATTGCGCGCCTGGTCCGAGAGGTCCGGCAGCGCGCAGGACTTCCCACGCCGCCAAACGGCCACTGTCAGCGAGTCCATGACCCGTGATGAATTCCGGTCCGCCTTCATGGACCAGCCGATGACGCGCCGGGAAAACAGGTCCAGCGCGACGGCGACATGCAGCCAGCCCGCTGCGGTCCAGATGGAGATGACGTCGGCCAGCGACTTCTGTGCGACCTGTCAGCGTCGAAATCGCGGTCACATCGCGTTCTGCCGCGTCCGCCGTTCGATCCGGTGCAGCCTGCGGGAGCTCCCTTCGTCTAGCAGGTCATGCCAGGCGCGATCGGCCGCGACGGGCGCCGCACGTGCGACCGCTGGCCTCGAAGCTCTTGTCGGTCGCGATGACGAGCGTCGTATCATGGGCTGCCCGGTCGCTGATCGGCCTTCCGGGCGATGCGTGGAAGCCCGACCGCGAGGCGCCCAGCACCGCGCACAACCAAATGACAGGCCAGATGTGTCTGTGCTTCGCGACGAGATCGAATATCACGACGGTTCTCGCGTGACGCATGTGTCGCCGGAGTTTTCTCGATGGGGTAGCGTAACCAGCAGTCGCCCCAACTTGTACGTCGCGCTCTGCCGCGAGCTTGGCGAGTTGCTTCTTCGGGCCGCGATCTCGGCTGCTCTTCGCATCCCTCGCTGAAGAACGCTCTCGGCCTGGTCCAGATCCCGGCAGGACCGGCCCAACCACACGTTACGCTTGGTCGCCAGCCTTTGCCCAACATCGCAGAGAGTCTTGAGAGTTGGAGCGGTCGTCCCTATCCCGAAAGGCCGCAATGATCGAAGATGCCTGCACCATGGATCAAGTCCTCGCCGCCTTCACTCTCTCGGTTTCGTTGCGAGAAGTACCTATCCATGCCTGAATCTGTACCTCTGTCCGATCATTCGTGGTTCACGTCTGACGGCGCACAGCTCTTCTCCGATCTCAATCTGACCTTTGGTGCCGAGCGCACCGGAACAGTCAGTCGCTACGGAGCGGGCAAAAGCGCGCGGTTGCGCCTGATCCCTGGCGACCTGCATCCGGCGTTGGGCCGCGTGCAATGCTCTGGCACGGTCGCGCTCCGAACTTTCTACCCGTCCATATACCAAGTTGAACAGATTGCCGGTTGGGCAGCGAAGTCGTGCGGCCTTGGCTGCGCTGAACTTCGCCGAGCCCGACATCCTGCTGCCGGACGAGCCGACGAACAGTCTCGACCGGGCTGGACGCAGGGCGGCGATCAACCTTCTGCGGAGTTGGGCAGGAAGTGCGATGATTGTCAGCCGTGACTTCGAACTGCTGGCGAAAACGGACGCCACTCTGGAACTGACAACGCGTGGCGCTGCCCGGTACGGCAGGAACTACAATGCCTTCCGCTGGCGTAAGGAGACTGAACTGCACGCCGCACAGCGCGCCGCCGCCGATGCAGAGAAAGTGCATGCCGAGACTGTCCGCCGCGCGCGGCAGGCCAGCGAGCGAAAGGCGCGCAAGGACAGTGCGTGGCACAAGTCGCGCGCGAAAGGCGATCAGCCCAAGGCACTGCTCGACCTTGCCAAAGGCCGGGACGAAGCAACTGGCGGCGCAGGCGCCCGCCTGCGAGATGCAACCCGCGACGCCGCGCAGGAAGCGTTTTCCGCGGCGCGCGACAAGATCGAGCTGTTGCAGCCTGTCGACATGGACATTCCTCCGACCGGCCTGCCGGCAGGCAAAATGGTGCTGCGAGTCTAGGGCCTGACCGGCGGCCATGATCCGGCGCGTCCGACGATCGAGGATCTGTCGATGACGGTGTGAGGCCCGGTACGCTTCGTTGTCGCTGGACCGAATAGCAGCGACAAGACAATGCTTCTGAAGCTGATCGCGGAACGGATACCGCCCCAATCTGGCAAGGTGGCGCTTACGGTTCCCTTTGCGATGCTGGGTCAGCATTTGGGGATGCTCAGGCGCGCCTGCAGCCTGCGCGACAAGTTTCTCTGTCTCAACCCGTCGGCCGATGCGCGTATGGACTATTCTGCGCTCGCCCGATTTGGTTCCCGGGCGACGGACCCGCTGTTGCATGCAGGCGATTTGAGCGGCGGAGAGCGATTGCGCGCGAGCCTCGGCTCGACGCTGCAGCCCATGCTTTCGATCCACGACGAGCCGACCAACCAACTGGATCTGTACGGGATCGCCGCCCTGGGATCAGCGCACACCGCCTATGACGGAGCCATGCTGATGGTCGGTCACGACAGGACGTTTCTGAAGTCTATCAGGCCGGACAAAACCATCGAACTGAAGGCAGGAACGTTGGGTCTGGTCTCTGGTTGCCTTGCGATAAATCGCACGATCCCAGAGCCGACAACCGTGTCAGAGACCGTGCGCATCAGGCCAATCGCTTGAGACAGGCAGCGATCCTGTCGGGCACTTCAAGCGGTGTGAAGTGACGTGCGCTCTCGAGAACTTCCAGCTTCGCCTGCGGTATCTGGCGCGCCATCGCCTTGGCCATCTCGACCGGTGTTGCGTAGTCTTCTTCGCCGACCACGATCTCCACGGGAAAGGTGAAGGTCGAGGTGGCGCCGCGCATGTCGCACCGACCGAGCATGCGACAGGTTTCAAGATAGGCGGCCACATCGTTGGCAACGAAGACGTCGATTGCGTCCTGAACGGCATCTGGATGTTCCGACCGGAAGGCATCCGAAAACCAGCGGGTCTGCTGGAACTCCGTCAAGGCGGCCATACCGTCCGCCAGGGCCTTTTGTCCGCGCGTTTCCCAGTTTTTCTCCGCGTCCTCTCCGTACCAGGAGGTGGTGTCGATCAGGGCGAGACCCGTGGCACGTTCGGCATGTCGCTGGCCAAACGCGAGCGCTACACATCCTCCCATGGAGGCGCCGCCGACGATCGCCTTCTCCCAGCCTGCGTGGTCGAGCACGGATGCGAGGTCGTCGGCAAAGAGCTCGACTGAGTATGGACCGTCCGGTTTGCCGGATGCGCCGTGTCCGCGGCAATCCAGCGCAAGGACTTGCCAATCGGTGCCGAGCGCCGCCACCGTCGGCTCCCAGAACTCAGCCGTCATCGCCAGGGAGTGGACGAGCGCTGCGCGCTTGCTCGCGCTCTCAGGGCCCCAGACAGCGTAGCGGAGCGAGGTTCTATCGGGAGCTTTGGCCGTCGACGACCGTTTCGGCATCTGGCTCACGACAGATCGACCATGGCTTCGCCGATATACTCCGCTGTCACCCGCACATCGAGGACATAGGCCGCGCCCTGTTCCACACGGTCGAGCGCGGTGCTGAGCGCGCTTGGAAGGTTGGCGAGGTCGGTGACGGGATCGGGCGCCTCTAGCCCCAGGCTCCGGGCGAGCCCGGCCAGATCGGGCTCGGGGCCTTGCATCCTCTGTCCGATGGGCGCGTTTTCCTCCGGGCGGCCACGGCGCCTGGCAACTTTGATCTGGTGGTCTTCGTCATTGTAATACGAATGGTTGTTCGCGATCAGGAACAGGACCGGCAGGTCCTGGGTGGCGGCGTTCCAGATACCGGTCAGTCCCATCGTGTAGTCGCCATCGCCGAGGATCGCGACAGCACGTCGACTGAGGCCCCGTTCACGCAGACCGAGTGCCACGCCGACCGCGATCGCCGTGCCTGCGCCAAGCCCCCCTCCGCCTGTATGTCCAAGAAAGCCAAGCGGATGGGTGATCTCGTTCGCGGTTTGCGGCCAACCCAGAGGGCGGCCCGTGATGCAAATCTCGCGATCCGCGCTGGCCGCGTGAAAGGCGCGGGCGAGATCCATCAGCCCGATTGGTCCCGACCCGCTGGGTGCCGCGACGTCCCAGGATTTCAGAGCGGCGGAAGGCACGCCCGTCCCAAGTCTTTCCAGAAGCGCGCTGACGGCGGTCTCCGTCACTGTCGGGATGGTGACGTCGACGGCCGGGAGCCCGCCATAATCCATGTTCCAGCCACGATGGATGTGGAAATCGTTCGACACATTGATGATGGGCGGGCGGACCGCACCTGGAGGGAAGGCAAGGTCGATCGTGTTCCCGGCGTCCAGCCAATCGAGCATGAGGATGGCGTCGGCATTATGGATCGCGTCCAGTACCGGTCCCTTGAGCCGCCAACCCGTCTCGCCGATGAAAGCCGGGTGCGTCGTCGGGAACCCGGCCGGTAGCTTCATATGCGTGGTCGTGCGTGCCCCGAGCGCTTCGGCCAGCCGGATGCGGTCGTTCCAGCCGTCCTCGGATCGTGTCGCGCGGCCGCAGAAGATGAAGGGGCGCTTTGCATTCGCCAGGATCTCGACGGCCTGTTCCAATGCGGCCTTCGGCGGCTCGGCATCCTCTGGTGCCTGGAAATGCGCCGGATTGCCGGTGTCGGGACGCGTGGCGATCTCGGCTTCCTGGATACTGACATCGAGATTCACATAGACCGGCCCCGATGGCCGGGTATTGGCCAATGTCACGCCGCGTCGGATGGATTCCACCGCCGCAATCGCAGAGCCGGGTTGATCGTCCCATTTCGTATAGCCCCGGACCATGCCGCCCTGATCGACGGTCGTGTGGATCCATTCGATCCAGGGCCGCCGCTTGGCCGCATCGATCGGGCCTGTCGCCCCGATAATCAGCATTGGCGTGCGATCGCACCAGGCGTTGAAGATACCCATCGATGCGTGCATCAATCCGACATTCGAATGGACCGCGACGGCCAGCGCCTTGTCGGTGACCTTGGCATAGCCCTGAGCGATCCCGACGGCATGCTCTTCGTGCATGCAGGTGATGATCTCCGGAGTTTTGTTCCCGAGGTGGTTCACCAGGCTGTCATGCAAGCCGCGGTAGCTCGCCCCGGGATTCAGGCAGATAAACGGAAAATCCTGCTCGCGCAGGGCCTCGGCGATGATGTCGCTGCCATAGAGCTTGTGGTTGGGCAGATCGGCTTTGGCGGCGTCTAGTTTCGTCGGCTTGTTCACGCAAAGGCTCCTTTTGGTCGGGCTCAAATCAGGCGGCCGGTCATGCGGCGAAGCTCCGGCAGCAGGTCGCCGAGCACGGATTGCGGCCACGGGATGTAGAGAAGGTTGTGAAACAGGATCAGGATGCCGGCGATGAACGGGACCATGATGATGATTGCCGTCAGCGGCCGCGTCCTGCCTTCGATCAACATGTAGGCAATGCCGAAGAGCGTGATCGCGGGGACCATACCGATCAGGTGAACGCCCACGACCAGCAGCAACAACCAGAACATCTGGATCAGGACCCGCGGCAGAGGCTCGTGCGTCTGGGTCCCCGAGGGCGGGATCTTTCCCATTGTGCGAAAGACGGCGAAGCCGAGCGCGGCAACCAATCCACCGATCGCGATGGCCTGGGGCACCATGCGGGCCGCCGCGGCCCAGTCCGACGAGGCTGCGTAGACATAGGCGAAGAGCGCGACCACCGCGGCCCACATCGCGAGATCGGCGAAAAACTCTCCACCGCGGGCATGGACGACACGCCCGTGTCCGCCGTCGGTACCAGGCTCGGCATACGCGCCCGTCCATCCGGGAAGAAAGCGCACGACCAGCGGGCGCAGCAGCAGGAAGGCGATGATCAGCAGCACGACGGCCGGCAGAGGCTGCGTCATCCACGCAAACCCATAGCGGAGTTGCGATATGAAGAGGTAGTTCTCGACAAGGCCGCCTAGCACGAAGGCAAGGATCAGCGGCGGGCGCGGCCAGTTCAGGCGCTTCATGTTCCAGCCAAGGATGCCGAAGGCGATCAGTACAATCAGGTCTGCGTAGTGCTTGGATCCCTGGTAGGCGCCGATCACCATGATGCCGAACACCAGCGGCACAAGGATGCCGGCGCGAATGGTTGCGATCTTGGCGAAGTGGCCGGCCATCAGGAAACAGGCCCCGGCACCAAGGATGTTCGCGATTGCGACCGTCCAGATCAGCGTGAAGGTCACGTCGAGCTGCTCGTTCAGCATGTTGGGGCCGGGGGCGATGCCGTGGATCAGGAAAGCGCCCAGAAGGATTGCCATGGAGGCAGAGCCTGGAACGCCAAATGCGAGTGTCGGCACGAGTGCGCCGCCTTCCTTGGCGTTGTTCGCGCTCTCCGATGCGATGACGCCGCGCACGTCGCCCTTGCCGAAGGTTTCGCGGGCGTTGGGGACGCTGCGGGCGGCGTAGCCATAGGCGATCCAGTCGATCACATTGGCGCCGAGCCCGGGGATCGAGCCGAGGAATGTCCCGATACTGGAACAGCGCAGCACCAACCACCAGTTGCGGAACACGTCGCGCATCCCCTCGACCTGATCCCAACCCGAAACCTTCTTGCCGTCACGCGCGATGGTGCGCTTGGAGGCGCCAAGGTCGATCATTTCGGGGACGGCAAAGAGGCCGAGCGCGACGGGCACCAGGCTGAGACCGTCCCAAAGGTACAAAGACCCGAACGTCCAGCGCATCGTGCCGGTCTGCGGCTCGTCACCGATGGTCGCCAGAAGCAGTCCGATCGCCGCGGCCACCAGCCCCTTGAAGAGTGCGCCGTGGCTCAGCGAGACCACGAGCGTCAGGCCAAGCAGGCAGATCGCCAGCAATTCCGGCGTTCCGATTGCCATGATGAAGGGGCGCAGCACCGGGATGGAGATGGCGAGGATGAACGCGCCGAAGAGGCCGCCGCAGACAGAGGCCGTGAAGGCCGCGCCATAGGCACGACCGGCTTCGCCCTTCTTGGCCATCGGGTGCCCGTCCAGAACAGTTGCCGCCGAGCCGCTGGTGCCGGGCACCCCGAACAGGACCGCCGGGATCGTGTCGGACGTCGTCGTTACCGACTGTACGCCGACGAGAAACGCGAGCGCAGTGAAAGGGTCCATCGCGAAGGTGAAGGGCAGAAGAAGCGCCAGCCCGACAAGTCCGCCAATTCCGGGGATCACGCCGATCATCAGGCCAAGCAATGTGCCGAAGGCGACAAAGAGCAGCCGTGCCGGGTCACCAATGATCAGAAGAGCCTCGACAGCGGCTTCGATCATCTCCCTGTCTCCCCCCATCCCCGCCGTTTTCGGCTTCGCAAGCGTCGCCGGCACAGAGTTGCGTTACGGTATAATGTATGGCAATAATACTTACAACCGCTTTCAAATCACGGCCCTCTGCCGGGACGAAAGGGTGATGGTTGCGAAAACTCGTGCCCGCAGAAGGCAGGGTGTGGCCGCGAAAGGGAGATATTCATGAACCTTGTAACGACACTCAGATCATGCGCGTTTGCCTGCGCCGCGTCCGTGCTCGCCTTGGCCGGTCCGCAGACTGTGCAGGCTCAGTCGCTGGACGAGATATATGACGGCCAGACGCTCACGATCCTCATCGGCCATCCGCCAGGCGGCTCCTATGATCTCTATGCGCAGCTCGCGGCGGAATACATGGGCAAGTACATCCCCGGCAATCCGAACGTCATCGTTCAGCACATGCCTGGCGGCGGTGGTCGCAAGGCAGCGGCGTTCTTTATCAACAACACCGAGCCCGACGGGATGACCGTCGCGGTGCTTCCCGACAGCCTTGGCCATATCGAACATCTTCGGCCAGATGCTGCGAACTGGGATGCGTCCAAGTTCCGCTATATCGGTCGCTTCGCTTCGGCCAATGCCGCATTCGCTGTCCGCGCAGACAAAGCGACGAGCGCCGAGGACATGAAAGAGACCGAGATCATCGTTGCCTGCACAGGCGCGAACGCCCGCTCGGCACAGCAGGCGCAGGCCATGAAGAATGCCGCCGGCCTGAACCTGCGGCTCATCTGTGGTTATGACGGATCCCAGGCGACCGTCCTGGCCGCGCTGCGTGGTGAAGCCGACATGCTTTCCCAGAACTGGGCGTCGTTCAAATCCGATCCGGGCGATCTGGGCGACGGCACGCTCAATATCCTCGTGCAGACGGGGTTGGAGCGCGACCCTGACCTGCCGGACGTCCCGCTCATGCAGGAACTGACGGACGATCCCGAGGGCCAGGCCGTGCTGCGCTATCTGGGCGCGAGTGCGCCGATCGGGCGGTCGATGATGATCCATCCCGACACGCCCGAAGACATCATCGACGGTTTGCGCGAGGCGTTTCAGCAAATGGCCAGCGACCCGGAGTTCCTTGCCACGGCCGAGCAGCGCGCGGCCATCATCGATCCAAGGGATGGCGCCGAGATGGAGGCCGCCATGGCTGAGATCATGGCCGCCGACGAGACCCTGCTGGATGCCGTGCGAAAGGCGATCGACACATCAGGCGCAGCGACGGTCGAGTAAGCGCAGGACAATTGCTGCACACGCGCGTACCAGTAATGGCGCCCTTCGTGGGAGGGCGCCAAAATTCAGACGTCGAACCGAGGCAGACGACATGACGGGAACCGATGCGCCGCGCGACCTGCAGGAACACCTCAGGCGTCTCGAGGACAGGGGCTTGCTCAGGCGCATCGATCGCGAGATCGACAAAGACAACGAACTGCATCCGCTGGTGCGGTGGCAATTTCAGGGCGGACTCACGGAGAAAGAGCGGAGTGCCTTTCTCTTCACCAATGTCGTCGATGCTAAGGGCCGGAAATTCGACATGCCGGTTACGGTGGGGGCGCTGGCGGCGACCCCTGAGATTTACGCCGCCGGGCTTGGCGTCCCGGTCGCCGAAATCGGAGATGTCTGGGTGCGCGCGATGCAGCGCCCGATCCAGCCTGAAACGGTGACCGACGCCCCCTGTCAGGAGGTCGTTCTCACGGGGTCGGACCTTGTCAATGAGGGGGGCGGTATGGCCGCGCTCCCGGTGCCTGTGTCGACTCCGGGGTTCGATGCCGCGCCCTACCTGACGGCGACGCTTGTCGTGACGAAGGACCCGGAATCCGGGATCCGCAACATGGGCACCTACCGCGGACAGCTGAAGGCGAAGGATCGCCTTGGCGTCCGGATGGCAAGCCGACTTGGCGGCGCGGGCGGCTACCAACACTGGCTGAAATACAAGGCACGCGGGGAAAAGATGCCCGTGGCAATTGTCGTCGGCTGCGCCCCCGCGGTGTTGTTCACCGGGCCACAGAAGCTGCCCATCGACGACGACGAAATGGCTGTCGCCGGCGGTCTGATCGGCGCGCCGGTGCGCACCGTGCGCTGCAAGACCGTCGACCTGGAAGTCCCCGCCGACGCGGAGATCGTGATAGAAGGCGAGATCGCCACCGACTATCTCGAACCGGAGGGGCCTTTTGGCGAAAGCCACGGCCATGTCGCGCTCGAAGACTTCAACATGTCGATGCGCGTGACGGCGATCACGATGAAAAAGAGCGCGACATTCATCTCCATCGTCAGCCAGGTGACGCCGAGCGAGAGCTCGACGCTGAAGAAGGTCGCGTACGAGCCGCTGTATTTCGAGCATCTGAAAACCGTGTTGAACGTCAAAGGTATCAAGCGGGTCGTGATGCATGAGCCTCTGACCAACATCCGCAAAGTCATCTTTCTGCAGTTCGACCGCACGGCGCCGCAAACCGAGATATGGCGCGGGCTCCAGGGCGCTGCGTCGTTGCAGGCCCAGTGCGGAAAGGTCGTCATCGCGGTCTCGGACGATATCGAACCCAACAATGCAGATGCGATTTTCTGGTCGATCGCCTACCGGTCCAATCTGTCGACCGACATGCATGTGACGCCCTATCGCTCAGGCGGCCACGGACCGAAATCCGGACGCAGCGGGGCCGACGCCACCCTGATGATTGACGCGACATTGAAAGCTGATATGCCCCCGCTCGCCATGCCGCGCGAGAAATTCATGCTGCGTGCGAAGGACATCTGGGAAGAGCTCGACCTGCCACGGCTGACGCCGCAGCCGCCCTGGCACGGCTACGAGCTCGGCGACTGGTCGGAGCAATGGTCGGACTATGCCGATCGCGCGGTATCGGGGGACTGGGAAGTGAACGGTGAGATCACCGAGAAACGCCAGAAGGACGGCATGAAGCCGGAAACTCCGGTTCGCGATATTGAAGGGTGAGGGCGATCAGGGCGCCCCGCCCGGCAGCGAAACCAGATCGCGCAGGCAACTTGCCGTCCGCGTCACATTCGCTCTTTCGATTGGTCTGATCGCCGGGTTCCTTTTTTCCTGGGCGACGTTTCCGCTGCCATGGATGCTGGGCCCTATGGTTGCGTTGACGGTTGCAGCTGTCCTGAGACTTCCGATTTCCTCTCCGTCCGCGGCACGCCCCTATGTGGTCGTTGTGATCGGCGTCATGCTTGGGTCGGGCTTCACACCGGCACTCTATGATCAGTTGGGGGCTTGGGCGCTGTCCTTCGCCTTCTTGATTGTCTACATCGCGGTCTGCGGCGCTCTCGTTGTGCCGTATTACCAACGCATCGCGGGCTTCGACCGCGTCACCGCGTATTTCTCGGGTATGCCGGGCGGGTTGAACGAGATGATGCTGGTTGGCCGCGACATGGGTGGCGACGAGCGCAAGATCGCACTTGCCCATGCCAGCCGGATCGTCGTTGTCGTAGCGTTTGTCGCGATCTGGTTTCGCCTGATCCAGGGGCTGGACCTCTCCGACCGATCCCAGTTTGGGACGCCATTCGTTGAGATCCCAGGCATCGAAATCGCCGTGCTCTTTCTTGCCGGTGTGATCGGTTTTTTCCTCGGCCGCGCCCTCCGGCTTCCTGCGCCCACGCTTCTTGGGCCGATGATCGTGAGCGCCGCAGTCCACATCGCGGGGTGGACGGACAGTCCGCCTCCCCAAGAGCTGGTTGTGGTGGCGCAGATCGTCCTTGGCACCATTATCGGATGCCGGTTTGTCGGATCGTCGCCCGGTCTTATCGGGCAAGCGATTTTGATCAGTATCGGTGCGACTCTCGTGATGCTCACAATTACGCTTCTGTTCGCGTTCGGTTTGCATGGACTGTTTCGACAGTCTTTCGAACAGGTGGTTCTGGCTTACTCGCCGGGCGGTCTGGCCGAAATGAGCCTTGTCGCACTGGCGATGAACGCAGACATCGCATATGTCGCAAGTCACCATTTGGTTCGCATCACGTTCATTGTCATGGTTGCGCCTGTTGTCTTCCGCTACTTTCAGCGGGCGAAGGGATCTGATTGAGTGGCTCACTTCGAGCGATACGAAGAGGAGAGGTCCAACAATGTCCGCACCTTCGAACAGTGGTCTGACGCCCATCCATTTCGAGTCCGCACCGCTCCGCTCGCGCATCATCGATGCAATGCGGCAAGCCATCGAGCTCGGCACTCTGAAGCCGGGCGAAAGGCTGGTGGAGAAGGACCTCTGTGTGCAGCTGAACGTCAGCCGGACGTCCTTGCGCGAGGCGCTGCGGGAGCTGGAAGGCGAAGGCGTCGTTGCACAGGAAAGTGCGCGCGGGCTGACCGTGGTGAAGATATCGCAAAGGGATGCTCAGAACATCTATCGGATCAGGGCGGATCTTGAGGCGCTCATATTCGAGCAATTCCTGATGAATGCGAACGATACAGAGCTCGCGGAGGCGATGCACCTGTGCGACGCGATGGTCCTGTCCTATGAGACTGGCGCGTTCAGCGGGATCGTCGAGGCGAAGCGCCGCTTCTACGATCATATGTGCAATGTCGCGGACAACCGGGTGGCACGTGACCTCTTGGCAAAGCTGACGCTTAGGACAGCGCAGTTGCGCCGGCGATCGGTCGTTCGCAAAGAGCGTCAGGAGCAGTCCATTCTCGAGATCACGGCGCTGAAAGAGGCCCTGTCCAGCCGTGACGTCAAAGCGACCCGGAGCTCCGCGCGCCGCCATGTCGAACACGCGGCGGCTTCGGCGCTTCCGTTCGCCACTCCCTAGGCCCGGTGCAGAAGCCTTTGACCGAAGACGCGGAAGATCTCTGGGCCTATGCCGTCGCGCTTTACGGACGCGACGGCGTGTCGGATGCCTGCCTTGAGCTTCAGGAACGGTTCGATGCGGACGTCCCGGTTCTTCTTTACGCGCTTTGGCTGGCGGGGCGGGGGTGCAGATTGACACCAGCGTCGATGGTGATGATCGACACAGAGGTTGGCGACTGGCGGCGCGAGATTGTTCAGTCGTTGAGGCGTGTCAGGCAGCGGTTGAAAACCGGGCCTTCGCCCGCGCCGGATTCCGAGACCGACAGCTTGCGGGCGGCGGTAAAAGCGGCCGAACTGAAGGCCGAGAAGATCGAACTGGATCATCTGGCTGGGCTCGTTCGGCTGGGTGAACGCGTCGAACCGAGTGCCGATCTGTATGCCGACAACCTCGCCACAGCCTTGGCACTCTATGCGGGCGCGACGAACTTGGCGGCCGGAGAAGGCAGTACCCTCGTCCTGGCCGCGATTGCGATGCAGGCTCCATAGGCGTCAAGTCTCGACCTCCGCTTTGAAGCGATCGAAGAACTCGTCGGAAAGCTTCTTGGCCACGCTGCCGATCAGGCGTCCGCCGAGCTGCGCCAGTTTTCCGCCCAGCTTTGCCTGCACGTCGTACGTTAGCTCAGTCCCGCCATCCTCGGCATCAGTCAGCATCACCCGCGCATCACCATTTGCAAAACCAGCGACACCGCCCTTGCCGGACCCCGAAATCGTGTAGCTTTGCATTTCAATGACATCGCGCAACTCGACCTTGCCTTTAAAGGTTGCACGGACCGGTCCGACTTTCTGCTTCACGACGGCTTCGAACCCCTCGTCTTTGGAGCCTGTGAGCTCTTCGCAGCCCGGGATGCAGATCTTCAGCGTATCGGGATCGTTGAGCTTTTCCCAAACGATGGTGCGGGGAGCTGCGATACGTCGATCGCCCTTCATTTCCATTTCGATGGTCCTCCCCGGTGTGACGGGCTCAGAGCAAGGTGAGCCTGCCTTGAAGCTCGACGGCCTTGCGGGTGCAGAGCGCGGCCAGATGGGCGCGATACCCCCGACTGGCATGGATGTCTTCGTTCATGTCCGCCTCGTTCAAGGTCAGGCCGGCAAGGGCACCGGCGGAGAAATCCTTGCTCAGACGCTCTTCCGCCTCGGTCCAGCGAAACACACCGTCTTCGCTGGCGCCGGTGATCGCCACGCGCACGCTGTCGCCGAAACGCGCGACGAATGCGGCAGCGAGCGCATATCGCGAGGCGGGATTGCGCATCTTGGCGTAGCCCGCCGTGTCCGGGATGCGAAAACCGACTTTGGTGAGGATCTCGCCGGGTTCCAGCGCGGTCGTGTATACACCCTGGAAAAAATCCGAGGCCTCTATGACGCGTTCGCTTGTGTGGAGCCGCGCATCCAACGCCAGCACGGCCGATGGATAATCTGCTGCCGGGTCGTTGTTTGCCACGGACCCGCCGATCGTTCCGCGGTGGCGCACCTGTACATCGCCGATGGAGCCTGCAAGTCCTGCCAGCGCGGGGATACGGCCCGTCACGGCGTCGGAGGCAGCGACGGACGCGTGCGTCTCGGCGGCGCCGATCGTGAGGCAACCCTCAGCGACGGCGATACCCTGCAATTCTTCGATCTGGCCAAGACTAACCAGATCGGACGGTGCGGCCAGCCGGTTCTTCATGGTCGGAAGCAGGGTGTGCCCGCCGGAGATATAGGCGGCATCCTCGCTTTCCTCAAAGCGTTTGCGTGCCTCGGAGAGGCTAATGGGCGCGTGGTATGAGAAGGCATACATCATCGACTCACTCCGACGCCCGAGGCAGTTTGCCGGCAACGTCGAGAACCGCTTTCACGATGTTATGGTAGCCGGTGCACCTGCAAAGATTGCCTTCCAGCTCACGGCGTACGAGGCTCTCGTCGATATCGGTGCCGTGGCGTTCGATGATGTTCACGGCGGCCATGATCATGCCCGGCGTACAGAACCCGCATTGCAGCGCATGGTTGTCGCAGAAGGCCTGCTGCATCGGATGGAGGGTGTCGCCATCGGCCAGGCCCTCAATGGTTCTGAGCTCTGCCCCCTCCGCCATCACAGCGAGAATGGTGCAACTCTTGACCGCCTTTCCATCCAGAATGACCGTGCACGCCCCGCACTGCGTGGTGTCACATCCGACATGCGTGCCGGTCATCCCCAACGTTTCGCGCAAGAGGTCCACCAGCAGAGTGCGGTCTTCGACATCGACCTGTCTGCGGTCGCCATTGATTGTGAGAGAAACGGTCGTCATGCGTCCGCCCTGTCCAGGACCAACTGGTAGTGAGACAAGTCGAGATACCGGTCGATTTCCGTAAGCGGCGCATCCGCGGGGCCGAAGCGGCTTCTCAGATCCAGAACCTGAGCCATGCCATCGCGCAAAATCTCGCCCCGGGGGGTTAGGCCCGACTTCGGGTCGAGGAGGCTGTTCATCACCGGTTCCACCGCCTGCGGTTTGATCGCGGGCATGTGCTTTTGCAGATGTGCGGCGGCGGTCTCCCGGTTGGTCTTGTCTTGCACCCAGTCAAGCGCTGTGAGGTAGGCTCGGATGAAGCCGCACACGACCTCGGGCCTTTGTTCTGCAAAACCGCGGTTGGCTGCGACGATGCCGCCTTGATAGGCGTCGTAGATCTCGGTCGATTTCTGCAGAACACCGAAGCCTGCCCGTGTCGCGAGGGTCGTGAAAGGTTCGATGGTCAGAGTGCCCGCATGGTCGCCGGCCTGAACCGACTGCCAGCGTTGTGGTGTGGCCCCGACCGCGACATATTCCGTGTCGCTTTCCGTCAATCCGGCGCGCTGGAGCATGTCGGTGAGCACGAAAGCAAAGCCCGTCGCCTTTGCATCGAGCGCAATGGTGCGCCCTTTCAAGTCGTCGAAGCTCTCCACATCTGGCGAAACCACGAAACTCAGCTCAAGCTGCGTTGCACCCATCACCACCACATATTGCGGGTCCACATCCGGCCCGGCGGCGCCCTGGCCCTCGGAGTAAGCGACGACATTGTCGAACGCGGTGAGCGCCATGTCGAATGCGCCCGCGGCGACCTGCTCGGCCTGATAGATGCTGGACGGCGTGAGCTCAATCTCGACCGAAAGGCCCTGGTCCTCGAAGAAGCCTTCTTCGATCGCAGCGAAGACCGGAAGGTTCGGCGCACCAGGAAAAGCGATGATTCTGAGGGTTTCCGGATCGGTCGTCATGGCACGAGCTCCTGCATGTTGGCCTCGCGCGCCGAAGCGAGCGCCTGCCAAATCCGTTCGGGTGTGATGGGCATGGAAATGTCGCGCACCCCGAGCGGTCGGAGCGCGTCGAGCACGGCCAGCGTGACCGTGGCCAAAGCAGGCGTTGTGCCACCTTCGCCGCCGGCCTTGATCCCGAGCGGGTTGGTCGGCGACAACACCTCGGCAATCTCGCAATCGAAGGACGGGACGTTGTCTGCCCGCGGCATGCCATAGTCCAAAAGCGAACCGGCAATCTGCTGGCCCGACGACGGGTCAATCGCGCAGTCTTCCCACATCGCCTGGCCGACGCCCTGTGCAATGCCGCCATGACTCTGGCCATGGACGATGAGCGGGTTGATACAGCGTCCAACATCATCGACGGAGGCATAGCGTGTGATCTCGATCTGACAGCTGTCCGGATCGATCTCGACCTCGCATATGGCCGTACCGTTGGGAAAGACCGGCGCATGCATCTCGTTGGTGCGCGCCACTGCTAAAGGTGCGGTGGCCGTCGAAAGATCGCTGAGGGTGAGAAACCGGTTCGTTGCGCGGCATTTGAAAGCGCCATCTTCGAACGCAAGATCTTCTGCAGGCGTTCCGAACTCTGCGCCTGCCCGCCGCCGGGCTTCGGCCAGCAGGTCCGCCGACGCCATCGTCATAACGGTTCCAGCATGGCGCATGGAACGCCCCGAATGACTGCCGCCACCGACCGACACAATGTCCGTGTCGCCCAGCGTGATCGTCACCGCCTCGACCGGCATTTGCAGCATGTCCGCGACGACCTGCGCGAATGAGGTCTCGTGCCCCTGACCAGATGGCTGGGTCCCGATGACAACCTCGACCTCGCCGTCCGGCGACACGGCGATCTCGGCACGTTCCACCGGTGATCCGATCGAGCTTTCGACGTAGTTGGCAAGGCCCACGCCCAGCAACTTGCCGCGCGCCCTCGCGTCATCGCGGCGCGCGGCGATGTCGGGCCATTGAAAGAGCGCCATGGCCTTGTCCATGTTCTCCTCGTACGCGCCACTGTCGTAGATCGCGCCGACCGCGTTGCGGTAGGGCATCTGATCTGCGGAAACCAGGTTTCGGCGGCGCAGGTCGATGGGATCGAAGCCGCACTGTTCCGCAGCGATCTCGACAAGCCGTTCGATGGCATAGGTCACCTCGGGGCGGCCCGAACTTCGATAGGCCTGCGTGCACATTGTATTGGTGAAGACGGCGCGCGCGACCAGATGGGCGACAGGAATGTGGTATGATCCGGTGATCAGCCCCGAGCCCTTCGAGAGCGGCGAGAGCGACACGCACCTCGCGCCGACGTTCGAGACATTGTCGGCTCTCATGGCGAGGAACTGGCCGTTCTCGTCCAGTGCCAGCTCGACGGTCGTATGCAGGTCGCGACCCTGGTAGTCCGTCAGAAACGCCTCGGATCGCGTGGCTGTGAATTTGACGGGCCGTTCGAGCTTTCGCGACGCCCAGAGAATGAGGCCGAACTCCACATAGACGCGGTTTCGGGCGCCGAAATTCCCGCCGACGTCGTAGGAAAGTACGCGCAGGTCATCGGGGTCGATGCCCAGAACCGAGGCCAGTTCCCGTTTTTGCCGGACCGCGCCGCCGCTGCCGGCATACAGTGTCGACCGGGCGCTGGCTTTGTCGTAGTCGGCCAGTGCCGCACGCGGCTCTATCGTGACGGCGGTTACGCGGTTGATGTGAAACTTTGCCCTGACGCGATGCGCGGCTGACTGAAAGGCTGCGTCGGTTGCGTCCGCGTCGCCGAAATGGCTGCAGACCAGTGTGTTGTCGGGCACTTCGTCCCAGAGCCGTGGCGATCCAGGCCTGATCGCCTCCAGACTGTCGGTCACGTGGGGGAGCTCTTCCCAGTCGACATCGACACGCTCGGCCGCATCCTCGGCGCGCGCTTTTGTATCCGCGATCACCACAGCCACCGCTTCACCGACATGGCGTGCCTTGTCGATCGGAAGCAGAAGGTGGGGACCAATGAACGGCGCTTCGCCGTCCGGTGCGGTGAGACGGACATCGAACTTTGTCGACGGAACCGGGCTGTGCGGGATCGGACCAAGTCCGTCGGCCAACGCGTCGACGCCAGTGTAGACGGCCAGAACCCCAGGCAGCTCAAGCGCGGCGCTTGGATCGATCCCCTTTATCCGGGCATGCGGGTAGGGCGACCGGACCAACGCTGCATAGCACTCCCCCGGAACCGAAAAGTCGTCCGTGAAGCGTCCTCGCCCGGTGACCAGCCGCCGGTCTTCCTTGCGTCTGACTGGTTGGCCGATTTGCTTGAAAAGCTGATCGCGGATTGGGCCGATGCGTGCTTCAATCTCATCAAAAGCCCATCCGGACGGCAGTTCGGTCCGAAACTCAGCCCGCAGCTTTCCTGGTTTCTGCGTCATCTGGTGAGGCGATGTGTGCATTTCATGAATATGGCGGCCCGGATCGATCGTACTGTTGTATGTCGTAATGTATGACGATATACTTTTCAAGTAGCCGCTCCACTCTCTCGGTGAGCTGAGGCGGAATGAGCGATGCCGGAGGAAGGCAAACATGTGGAAGATCGGTCGTTCTCAGACGCGGCTTGAGGACGCCAGTCTTGTCACGGGCGCGGGGTGTTACACGAATGATCGACGTGATCCCGAGGGTCTCGTGATGGTTCTGCTCCGATCGCAAACAGCGGCTGCAAAGCTGAATGCGGTCGATGTCGAGGGTGCACGGTCGCTTCCCGGAGTCGTGGACATTCTACTCGGTTCGGAACAGGCCCGAGACGGGATCGGCCCGATTGTCCCGCGCGTCGATCGTCCGGGCCCCCATGGTCGGGCGATGCTTCTGCCGGACGTGAGGCCGCTCGCAACAGAGAGGCTGCAATATGTCGGGCATCCGATCGCGGCCATTGTGGCCGAGACAGCCGAGGTTGCGGAAGCGGCCGCAGAGATGATCACTGTCGATTGCGACGAAGGCGACCCTGTTGTCGATCCGATTGCCGCACTCGCCCCGGGCGCTCCGAGAGTGTGGCTCGATTTGCCTGACAACCATTGCTTCCGAGTGGAGAAGGGGGATGGCCAAGCCGTTCGTCTGGCGTTGGATGCGGCACACCACGTCACCCGCGCACGCCTGCGGATCAGCAGGGTTACGGCGGTCGCTTTGGAGCCACGCGCGGCGATAGCGTCCCATGACGCAGTCATGGGTTACCGGCTTGATATCGGTACGCAGACGCCACACCGCGTTGCGACGGATCTATCCAAAGTGCTTGGCATTGATCCTTGCGAGATCCGGGTCGTCTCAAAGGACACGGGCGGGTCCTTCGGAATGAAAAACAGCGGCTACCCGGAATATGCCATCGCCCTTTGGGCCGCCCGTCGGACCGGTCGCAAAATCAACTGGGTGTCCGACCGGCTCGAGTCCTTTCTGTCGGATGCCCACGCCCGAGACCAGTGGGTGGATGCAGCCATCGCCATCGATGATGCAGGTCTGATCCTTGGCCTCGACGTCCATATCACCGCAGGTCTTGGTGCATGCATGGGGCCGGCGTCTACGCACCCGTCTGTGGCCAACCTCGCCGGTCTTGCCGGTGTCTACAGAACGCCGGCAATCCATGTCGTCGTCGACGGCGTATTCACGAACTGCCAGCAAGTCGCGCCTTATCGCGGGGCCGGGAGACCGGAAGCGACGTACATCATCGAACGGATGATCGATATCGCCGCCGCCGAAGCAGGTTTCGATCGCGTGGAGCTTCGCCGCAAGAACATGATCCCGACCGAGGCGATGCCTTATGAGACGTCGCTTGGCTGGGTCTATGACTGCGGCGCCTTCGAAACCGTCATGGACCGAGCGCTGGAGGCCGCGGATTGGGCGGGGTTCTCCGAACGGCGCAAGGCGTCCGCTGCACGCGGTATGCTCCGCGGGATCGGGATCGCCAATCCGATCGAAATCGCCGGCGGACCCGCCAAGGCGCCCCACGGCGAGTTCGCTTCCGTGCGCGTGGCGCGCCAGGGAAACATGCGGATCGTGGTCGGGAGTTGCGACACCGGCCAGGGTCACGCGACCGCTTTTCGTCAGATCGCGTCCGACCGGTTGGGTGTCGACCCCACGGCCATAGAAGTCGTCTCGGGCGATACCCGCGAGGTTGCGCAAGGGACCGGCACGTTCGGATCGCGAAGTGTTTCGGCCGCGGGGACGGCCTTGTGGAGTTCGATGTCGCAACTCATCGCTGAACTGCGGCCGCACGCCGCCGAGATCCTGAAATGCGACGAGGATGTGCTGGGTTTCGAGCGCGGCGCATACCGCGCGCCGTCCGGGAAATGCGTCCCCTTCCTCGAAGTGCGCGCTGCCGTCGACGCGCCCGCAGAAGCGCAGGCCTTTGTCTGCGCCGACGGGGCGACCTTCCCCAATGGGTGTCACATCTGCGAAGTTGTGATCAATACCGATACTGGGGTCGCTGAAGTCGACCGGTATACGGTTGTCGACGATGTCGGCACCGTCGTTAACCCGCTTCTTGTGAAAGGGCAGGTCGCTGGAGGTGTCGCCCAGGGGGTGGGGCAGGCCTTGATGGAAAACATCCAATACGAAGATGGCAGTGGTCAGTTGCTGACCGCGTCATTCATGGACTACGCGATACCGCGCAGCGAAAATCTCCCTGAGATTGTCGTCCACAGTCATCCGGTTCCTACGCTGATGAATCCGCTTGGCGCCAAGGGAGCGGGTGAGGCCGGGACCGTGGGTGCGCTTGCAGTGGTCATAAGTGCTGTCAGCGACGCCTTGGCGGCACATGGTGTGCACCACATTGATATGCCCGCGACGCCGCTGCGCATTTGGCAGGCGTTGCAAGGGACCCGGGCATGAGCAGTGGCGTCGCGGCTAAGCGCCTTGTCGTGGCGATCACAGGCGCTTCGGGCACGATCTATGGAGTCCGGGCCCTGCAACTGCTCAAGCAGGTTTCCGATATCGAAAGTCATGCGATCATCTCGCCCTCGGCCTTTCTGACGGCGCAGGATGAACTGGACATGCAGCCCGACGAGATGCGCGCATTGCCCGACGTTCTTCACAACCACCGCGACATCGGCGCTTCGCTGTCGTCTGGGTCGTTTCAGACTATGGGAATGCTTGTGGCGCCCTGCACCGTGAAGACCCTGTCCAATATCGCGACATGTAATGCAGGCGAACTGATCCCACGTGCTGCAGATGTTTGCCTCAAGGAGCGCCGCAGACTCGTGCTCATGTTCCGCGAGACACCGCTCCATGCAGGCCACATCGCACTGATGGATCAAGCCACGCGAAATGGCGCTATCGTCATGCCGCCCGTGCCTGCATTCTACTACAAACCACGTAGTCTCGAGGAAATGGTCGATCAATCTGTCGGCCGCGCGCTGGATCTGTTCGGCATTCACCTCCCGCTTGTGAAACGGTGGAAGGAAAAGGACCAATGACGCCGAAGACAAGGTGCGAAGACGCGCCCGTCGGCGTCTTCAGGGACGCGAAGGCAGGACGGGATGCTTGGCTTGAGGTCAGCCGTTTTCGTGGCGGAGTCTGTGGTTCAGGATGTCGGGACACCGGGATGACAGATGAACGAAACCGACAGTCAGAGGCCGGAGGAGTTTGGGTGGCGACTGCCGCAACCTCTGAGCCAACGGTGTGGGTTTCTACTGTGTTGCTGCGGCATGGAGAGCGACCCGATGAAGAACATCGGGCCGCCTCACCGCCGAGGTCCGGTGCAGCGAGCAGGTTGCCAAAACGGCGCTCCGTCCACCGCTTGACTGGAAGGGGCACTTCCCTAACCTTGCTCGGGGGGATGGACAGTATGGCCAGCGAAGCCCTGTGTGAGACGGCAGACTCGGCGCCCGCGAGGTCAGGTTGCAGAGCGGGTTTGGGCAATAATCTCGCTTTGCCTGCTCTTGGAAGAGTGTTTCCCGCGCGGTTCCAAATCTCACCAGAACAAGCGAACTCAACCCTGGGCGCCGCTCCGGCGGCCGACTGCGACACGCCGGTTTCGCGAGTGCCCTGCGCAGGAGCAGGCCGGTGACCGGTTCGAAAGGACGATTGATCGTTAGTGGGCGCTGGGATGACAACGTCGCCATCGTGGACGTGGAAACGGCCCTGCGGCCGGAGAACGATGGCACCTCGAACGCAGTCATTTCGCGCCCCCGCGTCACTCCGGACCTGGATCTGGACGGCGATGGCGTGCCGGACGCGCGCGCGAGCGGGCAGCCGGTCGCCGTCGCCGTCGATTCCGCTGGACGGTTTGCCTATGTGGTGTGCCACTCGGGAGACGCATCGCCGGCGGCGGCGGGCGCTTATCAGCACGGACACCCGGGGCTGGTGACGGTCCTCGATGTCGCCGCGGCGACGGACCCGGCGCATGATGACAGCCTTGGCGCCGTCGTCGGTTTCATTTCCACCGGGCGTACCGGCCCGGTCGGCTGTGCGCTTACTCCGGACGGCACGAAGCTCCTTGTGAACTGCGGCGAGGATGCAGGCAGCGAGGATGGCGGGGACGAGGTCACAGTCATCGATGTCGCATCGCGCAGCGTGTCGGCCCGGGTGCCGCTCAAGCTGAACCTCGACTACCCCGCCACGGAGCCGAGCCGCCATGATAGCCCGCATGAGAGTTTCGGACGCTATCCAAACCCCACGGGGCTCGTCATCTCTCCGCTGGGCGGCGGGGTGGCGTTTATCGGCAACGGGGGCTTCAGTGACGTTTCGGTTCTGAGGCTCGACGCCGCTCTGACGGGCGACGCCGATGCCGAGGTCAATCGTGTCGACGTGGAAACCGGGCCGTTCGGCATGGCGCTCAGCCCGGATGGTGCGCTTGTCGCGGTTGCGTCGCGCGAAAGCATGACGCGGCCCATTGAGGGCGGAACCGTCTCTCTCATTGATGTCGCGCGCGCTGCTGCCGGCCGGGACGATGCCGAAGTCGCCCGCGTGCCCGTGGGCGGGACGGACGAGACAGATCGCAGCAGGCCGTTCGGCGTTAGTTTCTCACAGGACGGCGCGCTGCTGGTCGTGTCCTGCTTTCGGACCAACGTGATCTCGGTCCTGGATGTCGAGGCGGCCGTGGCCGGGCGCCCGGCAGAGCGGCACCGGATCACGCCGGCGGCCCCGAATGGCGGCCCCGCCCGACCGCGTGGCATCGTAACCTGTGGCCGCTATGCCTGTGTCATCGGCGGCGCCAAGGGGGGACCTGGCAGCAGCTGTGTCTGGCTGATCGATCCAGAGAGCGGAGAGGTTGCCGGTACGGTCAGCGAGGTGGGAAACGAGTCCTATTTCCTCGCCGCAGCCCCAGCCACTTCGGCATGACACCGTAAGACTTGTAGAAAAGGGACCACAGACAATCTCGCGAAGTGGAGGTTGCGAGACAGCCAGAGAAAAACCAAAGGGAGGAGATCACAATGATCGGATTCAAAAGAAGGTCGGCAATCGGCCTCGTAACTGCGGCGCTGTTCTGTGCCGGGACGGCGGTGGCACAGGAGCCACTGAAACTGCGCCTTTCAGTCGAGAGCACGCCGGGCGCCTCGACCCAGCAGATGCTCGCGGCGTTCCGCGATGCCTTGCAGGAAGAGTTGGGTGACGGGGTCGAGATCGAGTATTTCGACAGCGGCACGCTCGGCGACGAAATCGTCCACATGCAGCAGGTCCGCACCGGTCAGCTCGACGTGATCCCGATCGGTTCGGACGCCGTGCAGCTCGACCAGAAGTTCGCGGTCTTCGACATCCCGTTCCTGTTCAACAGCCGCGAGCAGGTCGCATCCGTCCTGGACGGCCCGATCGGCGAAGAGCTCGACAAGTCGTTTCAAGAGAATGCCGGGCTGAAGGTGTTGGGTTTCGGCGAGATCGGTTTTCGCCATATCACCAACAATGTCCGCCCCGTCGTGACCCCGGCCGACCTTGAGGGTCTCAAGCTCCGGACGCCGGGGAGCCAGACCCGGATCATGTCCTTCGAGATGCTGGGCGCCGCGCCGATCAAGATGAATATCGGCGACGTCTACCTCTCCCTGCAGCAGGGCGTGATCGACGGTCAGGAAAACCCGTTCGGCAACATCGCGAAATGGTCCTGGGACGAGGTGCAGGACTACATCTCGCTCTCGCGCCACGTCTACACGCCGATCACCTTCGTGATGAACTTGCAGCGCTATGAGAGCCTGACCGACGAGCAGCGTGCCGCCGTCGATGCGGCCGCCCGCGCAGCGGTCGAGGCGAGCAGGGCCTATGGCGCGGAGAATGATGCCTCGCTCGAAGCGGTCATCCGCGAACGCTCTCCGGATGTGCAGTTCAACGAGATCGACTCCGCGAGCTTCCAGGAGGTTGCCAAGGCCATCGGCGAGAATATCGGCGAAACCGCGGGGCCTGAGTTCACCGCACGGTTCGTGGACGCAGCCTCCCAATGAGGCACTGAATCCGACGGCGCGGCTCAGATCCGCGCCGTCAACGGCTCACGCAGACGGCTGCGCAGAGCACCGACAACTGCAGGATGTGCAAGGGGACGCCTCATGACGACGTCAGGCGGAGACCGGGATGGTAAAGCTGTCGCGGAACAGATCGATCACTCGGCGCGCAAGCTCGAGCTTGCCGATCCCGATGCGGGGCTCGGGCGTCTGGACCGCGGGATCAATCGGGTGATTGAGGCGATCGGTGTTCTCGCTCTGGCCTCGATCGTGCTGGTCGTGTTCGCCAACGCGTCCTCGCGTTACCTGCTGAACAGCAGCTTTTCCTGGGCCGAGGAGATGGTCCAGATGAGCCTGCCGTGGCTCGCGATGGCCGGGGTTTTCCTGTCGGTCAGGCGAGGGACGGTGATCCGGATCGACTTCTTCTTTGAGAAGATGCCGCGCTGGATGCATGGATTTGTGGCGCGCGCGGGTCTCGCCTTCAACTGCTTGGTGTTGGCCACGATGGCGGTCGTTTCCTTCGATTTCGTGCAGATGTTCGGTGGTGACATGGCGCTCTATGTCGGGTTGCCGATGGGTGTATCGACTTCTGCGCTTGTCTTCGGCGCCGCCGGGGCGGCGATGGCCTATGCGGCGGCCTTTGTCGGAGCTTTCCGTCAAAGCTCGGGCACCGGAAGCGGGCAAAACGGATGACACCTCTTCTCGGCGCGGGCCTGTCCATCCTACTGCTTTGTGGCCTTCTGGTGTTCCGGATCCCGATGGTCGTCGCGATCATGGCTGTGGTCTTCTTCGGCAACTTCATGTCCGGCGCATGGATGATGACGCTCCCGCAGACCATGATGTCGGGCATCGGCCGGTTCGTCCTGATTGCCCTGCCGCTCTTCGTGCTCGCCGGCGGGCTCATGAACGCGGGCGGCATTTCCGGCCGGATCTTCGAGTTCGCCCGCGCCCTCGTCGGCGCGTTTCGCGGCGGGCTCGCCCATGTGAATGTCGTCACCAGCATGTTCTTCGGCGGCATGATCGGGTCGTCGACGGCCGATCTGGCCGGCACGGGTTCCATCGTGATCCCGGAGATGAAGAAGAACGGCTATCCTGCGGATTTCTCCGCGGCGCTCACCGCGTCCTCCGCGGGCATCGGGCCGATGATCCCACCCAGCTCTCCCATGATCCTCTATTCGGCGATGACTGGTGTCTCGCTCGGTGCGCTGTTCCTGGCCGGGCTGATCCCGGGGCTTTTGCTCGGCCTCAGCCAGATGATGATCGTCGCCTGGCTGGCCAAACGCAGGGGGTGGAAGGCCTATGCCGACTTCTCGCTCGACGAGGTCTGGCGCACCGGGCGCCGCGCCATCCTCTCCTTTGGCATGCCGCTCATCATCGTAGGCGGGCTCGTCATCGGCGTCTTCACCCCGTCCGAAGCAGGCGCCTTTGCGGTGGTCTATGCGCTTGTGCTGGCCATGTTCGTGCACCGGGTGCTCGACCTGCGCGGTCTCTACCGCGTGCTCGCGAACGCGGTGCAATTGAGCGGAGAGCTGTTGATTATCGTAGGGCTGTCCTTTGCGCTCGGGTCTGCCCTGACGAATGCGCGCGTACCGGAGTTCCTGGTCGAATTCATCGACATGGTGACCGTGGTCGACAGCATGTATCTGAGGCTTCTGGCGCTGCTGATCCTTGCGATCCTCGCGGGTATGATCCTCGATCCGCTCATTCCCGTTCTCATGCCGATCATCCTGCCAACGCTGATCGCCTACGATGTCGATCTCGTTCATTTTGGCGTGCTGATGGTGATTGCCGTCGTCATAGGGCAGGTCACGCCGCCCATGGCCATCGCGCTGATCATCGTGGGCAAGATCGCCAATGTCGATCAGATCCGGGTCATGCGGGCGAACACGCCCTTCTTCCTGGGCATAGTCTGTTTTCTCCTGATCGCGATCGCCGTCCCGGGGCTGGCCACCTGGCTGCCTGCTCTCGTTCGGAACTAGGGCACTTTCGTCAATCGGACTGTCACGCCAGGAAAGGGTGACGCGCGTTCGATTTCCTCTGCGGAGATAACAAAAGCAGGGGTTTGCTAAGTTGGCGCTTGGTCTGAGCGTCATGCGCTCCTAAGGGAGGAGACTATTCGCTCTGCGCACGTTTGCAGAAGTCCCAATTTATCGAATGTGAGGACAGAAACTGCAGGCCACGGCCGGGCGTTTTCCTTCCCACGCTCCTACACACCTTTCATCTGATCCCGGCTCGTCCCGCCATAGTGCTGGGGCCACCGGCTCTGTGACTGCGGTGCCAGGCCGATCCTTCCCATCACCTCGGCAAAGTGCGTGCCTTGTGACCGGAACCCCGTGACCACGACCGGTTTGACCTTGCGCCAGTCCCAACCAAGAAGACGCAACACGCAGCGATCAAGCTACTCTCGAAAGTAGATCTCGCGTCGCCCCGCCACTCGAAACGTCCAGGCTCATGGAGCACCTACTTTCGGTGTCCACGAAAAAGGCAGCGAGCCATTTCCTTGTCAAAGTCCTCAACCGGTCCGCGCCAACGAAACTGAGGAGAGCGCGCGCTGAAAGCGAAGGAAAACGAGGCACGCCAGCGCGCCAAGCATGAGCAGGATAGGCATCGGCAGGCTAACTGCCGGAACGTCGGTAATGGAACCGGGTATTGTGGGGCGCACGGGACTTGGTTGTGTGGTCAACGGTCGCGAACCGGGACTGGTCGGATCAAAGAACGATTCACCCAAACTTAGATCGTCCGGGGAAAGCGATGCGAACCGCGTTGGAAGGACAGACGCCGAACCAGCTTCACCCGAGATAGCTCCACCGCCCAGAGAGCGGCTGTTGAAGAGTGACATCAAGCTTTCGGGCGCCACCGGAGGGGTCACAACCGCTGTCTCCGAAGCGGGCGCGACGACGGGCTCCTGTGCTGCCTGCACACCTTCAGTGCTCTTCGCACTCGCCTCGGCTTGAACAGTTTGAGCGTCGACACTGTCAGTTGGGGCGTTTGCGCTTCCCCCCGACCTGCGCAGCAGCTCCAGCTCTTGGGCCAGACTATCGGAAAAACTCACGCGTTCCTGCTGCTGTACAGTTTGGCGCTGTTCTCGAGTTGTCGCGAAAACGGATTCAAGCGATGCTCCGACGGTACCGGCATTTCTCTTCGACAGATCCATTGCATCCGGCAGAAAAGGCAATCCGACAATGGTTTCCAGAAGGGTCAGGGTCGCGACGCTCACAACGGGTAGGAGACTGCTATAAGACATCGTGATCCTTCCTCATTGCAAACAGGTCGGCGGAGACAGGAACGTTCCGCAGTTCCAGGTGAAAAAATAAGTCGCTGCAATCGCCGCTAATGAGGACCAAAAAAGAGTGCTTTCAATCACACTGACGCGGTCTTCGCCCATCGCGGTTCGGATCGACAGATGGAGAAGCGAGAAGAAGAACGCGATAAGGGGAATTGCCATGCAAACAAGAAAAAACACTGTTATTCGCGACAGTCCCAACTCTGTATCGAACGAGATCAGATCATAAAGCGTAAAGGTGAATGCGATGGCGAGAAGCAGGGCGGTTGTCGACATCCCTTGGCGGCTCGCCGTATCCCCGGCCGGCAACCCGAAGGTCGTGATCGAAATCAGTGCAGCGCCGGCGATTGGTAAAAACACCAGGAGAAAGGGCTTTAGGTAAGAACGCTGTGCTTCGATGCTCAGTTGCAAAGCAGAGCTTTGAACGCCGAAACCCTCAGAATGAAAGCCAAACGGAATCGTTGCGCTGTCCAAAGAGGTAATCTTCCAATCATGGTGCGCTTCGTCGGCTTCATTTTCAACTCTGCGGAAATCATAGTCGACCGGTCGATCTGTGTCGGCATCGATCAGAACAGTTACGGGCAAAACCTGCGTATCAAACGGATAGTGACGTGCCTGAAGTGGTGCTGAAAATACGATGCGATGACTGCTCCAGACGCTGATCGCACCGTCCTCCAGTCGCGAAACGCCGAATATCGTATTGGAAAGCTCCGCTTCGGCGTTTGCAAAGACGATTTTCGGGGTAAAGGGTTCGATGGGTGATTCTTCGCTCGCCGGAGGATCACGCCATGACATCAGCAACTCAAAGTGGGCCTCGAAGGTGTTTGCGCCCAAATCAACCTCCGCGATTTCAAGGTCTTTCAACCGAAGATGCATGGTGATCGGAGTTCCGGCGAACGGATCGGATTTCAATTCTGACTGATAGGCTTCCGGGGCCGCTTGGCTGGGCTCTTTCTCAAGCCCGGTTAAGGAGAGCGCATTGTCGATAGACGATGCATCTTCCACGACATTCTGAATGTCTTGTGGCGCCGGATCTTCGGCGGCATGGACTTCGCCAAAGGCACTCAAAACCAGCACAATGCTGAGAGCAAGCGCCGATCGTGAGCAACAAAGTGCCCAAAAAAATTGCCCGAATCGTGAAATGAGATTTGCGTTTTCGGAAAAAGGATTTTCACTAGAGCTTTCGTTCGCATTTCGCTTCGATCGCCAAGCTGCATGCGATTTAGAACAGCGATCTATTCCGGTCTCAAGCTTGACGGTGCCTTCGGATAGATTGACGTACAGACCTGCGCCCAATGGATTCGGTTGGCATGGCACAGTGGCAGAACGAAACCCAAACTTGGATCGGTTGCGCAAACTAAAGCAGCCAATTGGCACGCCGAGTGCGAAGGGCGCGCGCGCACGTCTCTCCCAATGGTAGCCTGTTTCGCATTTCGAAAAAGGCACCTGAAGTCCTTACTTTTCTAGAGGTTTTCCGATGGAATTGGTAATATTTTGAAAACAAACTATTACTAGTCTTTCAACTAATCCTTTACGTAAGGTTAACCTAGCCCTGTCCGTTGTTGATCGACCCACGTGTCTCGTAGGAGATACCGAGAAAGAGTCGATCAGGGTCTACGTCCTGTTTTCCAGACGAGTATAAACTTGTGACCTGAGCCTCGTTTCTTCTTCAAGTTGGAGGGGGGAGTCCGTCCGGTTGATGGGGCTCCCCCCATATCTGGTTCGGCCGTTACACAACTTTTGGGGGTGGTTTAAGTTGGGCTCCGAGTTCGTTCGGCCTCGAATCTCTGAGCGCCGAATGCGGTCGTTGTCATCTGCCCTCTAGCGATCGATCCATTGGTGTATGCCGGCCGTGGAGAGCAAGTCGCCAGGGAGCGCCATCGGGTTCGAACAATAGCGGCTGCTTGGCCCCGTCAGATGCTCGTTATGCTGTCGACTGCGCGGCTCGCGCGGTAGCGGCGAGCGCCGGTGGCCATGGTGTAGCAGGCTTTTGGTCTTTCGTCGCAGCATTCGCCCAGCAGAGAGGCCGGACGCGTCTCTTCTTGCGGCATATTCCGCCAAACGTTGTTCCTGCCTCGGCATGGCATAGCGCGAAGGCGATCTGCTCGTCCGGGAAACACTCCGCGGGCATCTGAGAACTCCTCCCATCCCCGTGTTATCACCCAAAACTCGCTCTGGCTCAGGACCCCTTTATGGGTCGCGCGTCTAGGCTGACCCGCTGAGCCGCACGGATCGTCGGCGCAAGGCCTCGAGCGTGAACAGCAATGCTGCGGACAGCACGACGAGAAGAGTCGCAACGGCAAGGATCGTGGGATTGATCTGTTCGCGCAATCCCGAGAACATCTGTCTCGGGATTGTGCGCTGCTCGGGTCCGGCCAGGAACAGGACCAATACGACCTCATCGAACGAGGTCACGAAAGCGAACAGCCCGCCCGAGATGACGCCAGGCCGGATCAACGGGATGACGACGTCCCAGAAAACCTTGAACGGCCCCGCGCCGAGGCTGAGCCCGGCGACGAACAGGGACCTGTCAAAACCGCTGAGCGTCGCCGTGACAGTGATGATCACGAAGGGCACGCCCAGAGCCGCATGAGCGATGATCAGGCCCGCAAAGGTGCCGACCAAATTGAACCGGGTGTAAAAGAAGAACATGCCGGCTGCGATAATGATCAGCGGCACGATCATCGGGGAGAGTAAAAGCGCCGTGATGAACCGCTTGTAGGGCATCCACGGAGAGGCCAAGCCCACGGCCGCAAGCGTTCCAAGCACCGTGGCGATGAGCGCCGCGGCGATCCCCACAACAAAACTGTTCCGGATCGCGAGGCGCCATTTGTCGTCATCTACAACCTCTTGGTACCAACGCAGAGAGTAGGCCTCGGCATCAAGCGCCAGCATGCCTTCGGTGAAGGTGAAAAACGGCTCCGAGTTAAACGACAATGGCATGATTACGAGGATGGGCAGCATCAGGAAGATCAGCACCAGCAACGCAAAGATCCGGAGCCCGTAGTGGCCCGCGATGTTCCAGATTGTGTAATACTCCGGGAAGCGTTTCATGACCTATCCCAGCTTGAGATTGTCGGTGCCCACGAACCTGTCGAACAGCCAGTAGAGCAGCAGGATGAGGATTAGCAGAAGCGAGCCCAACGCCGCTGCAAGCTCCCAGTTGTTGGACTGCTGCATGTGGAACGCGATGATATTGGAGATCATCTGTCCGTCCGTGCCACCGACCAGGGCAGGCGTGATGTAGTAGCCGACAGAAATGATGAAGACGAGCAGCGCCCCGGCCGAGAGCCCCGGCAGGCTCATTGGCAGGTAGATCTTGTACCAGGCACCGAGTGGCCGGCTCCCCATGGAGATGGCGGCGCGCATGTAGCTGCTGTCGATCCCGCGCATGACCGCATAGAGCGGTAGGACCATGAAGGGCAGCAGGATGTGGGTCATCGCGATGATCGTTGAGAATTGCGTATAGAGCATCTCGATCGGTTCATCGGTGATCCCCAGAGCCATGAGGCTGGAGTTCACTACGCCGTTCGTCTGGAGCAGCGCGATCCACGCGGTCGTTCGCACCAACAGAGAGGTCCAGAACGGCAAGAGCACGAACACCATCAGGAAATTGGCGAGGCCGTCGGACGCGTGCGCCATGAAGAAGGCAAGCGGATAGCCCAGTACGATGGTCAGAACCGTAATGGTCAGGGCCATGCGCAAGGTCTTGGTGTAGAGCTTGACGTAGATCTGGGTATCCCGTTGCGCAATACCGCCGTCGGCTGTGCGTTCAAGGTCGACGGATGTCAGGTAGTAGCTGGACGAATAGACCTGACCGGCGGCCTTCAACGCATGCCATGTCGTCGGATCCGACCATCGGTCATTTGCCTCCAGCAGAAGTGTCGCACCATTGGCGGAAATCTCCGCGTCATCCACCCTGCGCAGGCTGCGCGCTGTTGATTTCACGACGCTGGACATCCCGGGTAATGCCCGGTTGATTTCGTCGGCGAGCTGGCCAGACGTGCGGTCGTTCGCCATCCGCTTCATGTCCGTTGCGAACTGGATCAGGACGGCATCGTCAGGAACGGCATTCCCCGACCAATCGTCAAGCGCCGCCAATGTCTCTGGCACAAGGTTCGCGACAGTGGGGTTGTGCACGCTGCGATAAAGCATCGTCGCGATCGGTGCCACGAAGGCAAAGATGATGAATACCAGCAGCGGCGTCACGAACAGGAACGCCTGCAGCTTTCGCCTGCGCACGTCGCGCGCCGCGTTGCGGGCGTCGGCCGGGTTCAGTCCTGCTGCGGTGTCGCTCATGGCATGATGTCCATCCCCCCGCGCCGAATGACGGCGCGGGGGGAGTGCGTCACTGCAAAAGCCACTCGTTGAACTTTTCACCAAGGCTTTCGCCGTAGTCGGCCCAGAAAATGCCATCGGCCTTCAGGCCCTCATCGAGGTGCGCCGTCGGCAGATCCTGCTTTACGTCTTCCGGCAGCAGCGCTTGGGCGGAGCGGCGCGTCGGGCCGTAGGCGACATCCTGCATCCCTGACAGCGGCACTGTCCGGGTCGCAAACTGGATGAACTCCATCGCCTTTTCCTTGTGCGGAGTCCCCTTCATGATCGCCCAGACATCCAGGTCATAGACGTGGCTGTCCCAAACGATGCTGAACGGGGCGCCATCGTCCTTGATGGCGGCATAGATGCGCCCATTGGCGGATTGCACCATCTGTGCGCCGCCATCGTTCAGCAAAACGGGCGCCTGCGACCAGCTATCGTACCAGACGATATCGTCCTTGATCGTGTCGAGCTTGGCAAAGGCCCGTGCCTGACCTTCGTCGGTCGAAAGCGTCTCATAGACATCCTCGGGGGCGACGCCGTCCGCGATCAGGGCCCATTCCATGTTGACCTGAGGACGCTTGCGCAGCCCGCGCTTGCCCGGGAACGCGTCTTTGTCAAAGAACTCCGCGATGGTCTGCGGGCCTGGACCGTTCTCGGTGTTCACGGCAAAGACAATGGACCAGACGATGTTCCCGACGCCGCATTCATTGGCCAAGGCCTCCGGGATGAAATCTTCCGCAGCGGGCGTGCCATCGTCTCCGTCCGGCAGGGTGCTTTGGTCGATAACCTCGAGATAACCCTCGGCGCATGCGCGTTCGAGGTCGATAACCTCAACATCGACGACGTCCCATTGAACGTTGCCGGCCTCCACCTGCGCCTTCATCTCCGCGACGCCGCCGCCATAGTCTTCAAACAGGATGTTCGTGCCGGTCTCGGCCACGAAAGGATCGATCATATGCTCCTTCTGAGCGGCTCCGTAAGCCCCGCCGAAGGATGTCACGGTGAGATCCTGTGCCACCAGAGGACTGGCAGTCAGCGCCAGAGTGGCAAGTAACGTCAGATGCATTTTCATCGGTGTCTCCTTGTCAGTCCGGGTGTTTTGCAGGACCCCGGTTTGTCCCGTTTCGCCTAACCAGCCGGAAAGGCGATAGAATCGGACGCCAGCCAAAGCAGCTGGGCTTCCGCGTCATCTGCAAACTCCGGCGCGGATAAGTCGTTCAAGACCTTGACGATAATGTCCGTCCCGTCAGGCAGCTTGAAATAGTAGCGAATGAAGTCGCCGACATAGATGCGGGTATTGAACCGCACTGTCAGGGCGTTGTCATGGGCATGGCTCGTTGGCGGGATGAACAGCTTTTCGGGCCGGATCGACACGCGGCACGCGTGACCTATGGCCAACCCGTCCACCGCCTGAGCGACGATCGTTCCGCCGTCGGTCTGAACCTGTGCGGTGGTGCCTTCCAGTGTGATGACCTTGCCCGGGACAAAGTTGTTCTCTCCGATGAAGTCCGCAACAAATGCATTTGACGGACGTTCGTAGAGCTCTGCAGGTGGCGCGCATTGTTGCACCACACCATCGTTGAACACGGCGATCCGGCTGGACATCGACAAGGCTTCGGTCTGGTCATGGGTCACGTAGATCACGGTGAACCCTAGCTGCTTGTGCAGGCGCGTGATCTCGAATTGCATCTGTTCGCGCAGGTTCTTGTCCAACGCGCCAAGTGGCTCGTCCATCAGGATCAGTGTCGGTTCAAAGATCATCGCGCGCGCCAGCGCCACGCGCTGTCGTTGGCCTCCCGAAAGCTGCCCCGGGCGGCGGGCTCCGAAATCCGACAACTCCACCAGTTTCAGGTACTCGGCGACGCGTTCCTTGATCTGGGCTTTGGGCGTTTTCCGCACGGTCAGGGGATAGGCCAGGTTCTCCGCCACCGTCATATGTGGAAACAACGCATAGTTCTGGAAAACCATGCCGATATTGCGCTTGTTCGGGGCAGTTCGATTGATCGACTTGCCCGCGATAGCGATGTCGCCCGAGGTGACGCTTTCAAACCCGGCAAGCATCATCAGGACGGTGGTCTTCCCCGACCCGGAGGGACCGAGCAGGGTGATGAACTCTCCATCCTCCACGTCCATATCGAAGCCTTTGACTACAAGGCTTTTTTGATCGTAACTCTTTTTGACATTGTCAAAACGTAGAAACGTATCTGATCCGAGATCGTTCATTGTTGCGCGAACATTCCCCAGTGACTCCGATAGGTTACGCAGGCCGCGCGCGTTTTGACAACAACCACCTGCATCCGCGCCGTTCGAGCACTGGAATGCCAGGCTAAGTGCCGGAAAATTGGCAGGCAGTCCCGGTAAATCAACGACGCTCCGCTGAATAATTCCTAGCGCTGTCGCAGATCGCGCAGGGCCAGCATCACACCGCTCCGTCTGCTGATCGACCGGGTCCAGCCCCTTCTGAGTGGACTGGTGGAGGCCCCCATGCGCGCCATGTCGACCGCGGACGGTTCCTGCGTCTCGCAAACCGAGTGCTGTTCAGTTTACCTCCACGACATGCCGAGCTTTCGCATCCATTGGCGCAACCGGGTTTCGTGGACACCCGGTTCGTCGTCAGGTCGGTCACAGACAACCCGCTCGTCTCCGCCCGCGTCGCGCCCTAATTCCAGAAGGCGGGTTCCACGACGGCCTCCCGCTGGCCCGAAGGGGTGTGTAGCGTCAGTTCCGACCCCGGATCCCAATGGGTCATGCGGACCATGCCGATGGCGACGTTGGTCTCGTGGTCCGGCGACCAAGCCGCCGAGGTGACGCGTCCGACCACGGTATTGCCCGCGCGCATCGGCCAGGCCGATGTACAGGGCGGCACCGGCGGGCCGGAAATGGAGATCGGTCGGATCTGTTGCACCGGCCCCTCGATGGAGACACGCAGCAGGGCATCGCGGCCGATGCAGCCGATGGCCGTCTGGGTGTTACAGAACCGGCCGAGCCCGCATTCGTGCGGGGTGTTGTCGTCGGTCATATCGTTGCCGTAGGACAGAAGCCCGCTCTCGATCCGTTCGATGCCGTTGGGACAGCCTGCGCGGACATCCATCCCGGCGCCGGCCTCGAAGAGCGCGTTCCAGAGCGGCATCCCGACGTCCCAGCCTTCGACATAGATCTCATAGCCGCCCTGCCGGGAATAGCCCGACCGTGCCACCACGAGCTCCCTGCCCATGAACTGGAAATGCCCGAAGCGGAAGAACCGCACTGCCCGCACCCCGTCGCCAAAGACGGCGGCCATCAGATCCTCGGCCAGCGGCCCCTGCACGGCGAGTGGCGACACGTCGGGCTCGTCCACCAGCACATCGAGCCGGAACCCGTAGACGATGCCCTTGACCCAGAGCAGCAGGTCGCTGTCGGCGATGGAGATCCACCAGCGGTCCTCGGCCAGCTTGACCGCCACCGGGTCGTTCAGCATGCCGCCGGTCTCATCCACGATGGGCACGTAGTAGCACTGGCCCGGCATCATCCCGCGCAGGTCCCGCGGGGTCAGCATCTGCATCAGCCGTCCGGCATCGGGGCCGCGCAGCTCGACCTGACGCTCGCAGGAGACGTCCCAGACCTGCACCGCCGATTTCAGATGGTGATAGTCCTCTTCGAGCGACCGGAAGACCGTCGGCAGCAGCATGTGATTATAGACCGTGTAGGCGCTGACGCCGGCGGCCTCGACACCGTCGCTGAAAGGGGTGCGGCGCAACCGCCGCGAGAGGGAGATATTTGGCAGGGCACCCATCAGCTGAGCTCCTTTGCGCGGGCGCGGAGCATGAATTTCTGCACCTTGCCGGTGGCGGTTTTCGGGATGTTGGTGAAAATCACGGTTTTCGGGGTCTTGAAGCCCGCCAGATGGGCGCGGCAGAAGGCGATTATGGCGTCGGCATCGGCCGTGGCATCGGGGCGCAGCTCGATGAAGGCGCAGGGGACCTCGCCCCATTTGGCGTCGGGCTGCGCGACCACGGCGGCGGCCTGCACATCCGGGTGGCGGTAGAGCGTCGCCTCGACCTCGACCGATGACACGTTCTCGCCGCCCGAGATGATCACGTCCTTCAGCCGGTCGCGGATCTGGATATAGCCGTCGGGATAGACCACGGCGGCATCGCCGGTCGCAAAGCGCCCGCTGGCAAAGGCGGCCTCGGTGGCGGCGGGGTCCTTGTAATAGCCCTTCATCACCGTGTTGCCGCGGACCATGATCTCGCCCTGGGTGGTGCCGTCGCGGGGCACGGGCGCGCCGGTGTCTCGGTCGGTCACCGTCACGGCTTCGACCATCGGAAAGGCGATGCCCTGGCGCGCGCGCTGCTCGGCCTGCGCCTCGGGCGAGAGCCCTGCCCAGCCGGGCTGGGGCAGCGCCTGGCTGATATGCCCATAGGTCTCGGTCAGCCCGTAGACATGCATCACCTCCATCCCCATGGCGGCGGTGCGTTCCAGGATCGCGGGCGGCGGCGGGGCGCCCGCGGTCATCACCTGGATGGGCGGATCGAACGAGGCGGAGGGTGCGGCGTCGCTCTCGGCCAGCATCTGCAGGATCACGGGCGCGGCGCCGAAATGAGTGATTCCCTCCGCCTCAATCGCCTCGAAAAGGCGCGCAGGCTCGGGCTGGCGCACGAACACCGTCTTGCCGCCGACAATGGCCATCATCCAGGGATGGCCCCAGCCGTTGCAATGAAACATCGGCACGACGGACAGGTACGCGGGGCGGTGGGGCACCTGCCAGGCGGCCACCGTGCCGAGCGCCATCAGATAGGCGCCGCGATGGTGATAGATCACGCCCTTGGGCCGGCCCGATGTGCCGGACGTGTAGTTGAGCGCAATCGCCTGCCACTCGTCGTCGGGCAGTGCGTCGGACAGCGGCGCGTCGCCCTCGGCCAGGGCGCCGTAGGTCGGATCGCCCCGCCCCTCGGGCGCAGGTCCGGCGGGATCGACGATCTCCACCACCGGGATCTCGCGCTCCAGGATGGCGAAGGCCGTATCCAGCGTGGGCCGCAGGGCGCTGTCGACGATCACCAGCCGGCAGTCGGAATGGTCCAGGATATAGGCGACCGTGTCGGGCTCCAGCCGAATGTTGATCGCAGACAGCACCGCACCGGCCATGGGCACGGCGAAATGCGCCTCGAATAGCTCGGGGATATTGGGCGCCAGCACGCAGACCGTGTCGCCCCGCCCGATCCCAAGCGCGCCCAGACCCGCCGCCACAGCGCGCACGCGGCGCGCGGTCTCTGCCCAGTCGCGCCGGATATCGCCATAGACCACCGCCGGATCGCCGGCATGAACCTCCCCGGCCCGGGCGAAGAAGGACACGGGCGACAGGGCCACATGGTTGGCCGGACCGGGTGCGGGAGCCTGGAAATGCGCATGCATGGCCGCGCTCCTTCAGCTCGGCCCGTGCCAGTCGATCTGGCAGATCTCGGCCGATCGGCCATGGAAATCCCAGACCCGGCCAAAGGCGCGCACGCGGCCCTTGGTGGCGGTGGCGACGGTGATGTCGGGGCCCATCCAGTATTCGGAGTTGGTCACGACGATATCCTTGCCGCCATGGCCCGGCACGGGGACGACCTCGCCCTGGATCTTCTTGCCGACCATCAGCCGGCGGGCATTGCCTTCGTTCTCGTAGCTGACGGGGGCGCGTTCGGCGCCAAGGAACTCGCTGACCAGAATGCCGAAAAGCCCGGTGGTGCCCCGCGCGCGGCCGCTGAAGATCGCGACCAGCGCCTCATAGGCCTCGTCGCTGGCGCGCTCGTCGATATAGGCGGCTGCCTTCCAGTTGCCGCGCGCCATCAGGCCGGGGATCTCCAGCATCAGCCCGACATTCAGCCCCGACAGATCGACCTCGCCGTAGCTCCCTTGGTCGATCCGCACGCCAGACCAGGCCTGGCAATGGCCCTCGGTCGGCGGGTGTTGTCCCAGACTGACGACGCAGGGGCAAAAGACCGTGCAGTTGCAGTTCAGGATCAGTTCCCCCCGCAGGGTCCAAGGGGGTGTTCCGGGGACGTCAAGTGCCATGGCGGATATCCTTGGTGCTGAGTGTCAAAAACCGGTGGCAAGGCAGAGGGCGGCGGCGAGCAGCAACGCGGCGCCGAGCGGACGGGTCAGAGGGCGGCCGATCTCAGGGAGCTTTTCCAGCACCATGACCAGCATCGCGAGTCCCATGAAACCGAGGTTCATCGTGCCCCCGGCAAAGGCCAGAAGCATCAGCGCCCAGCAGCAGCCCAGGCAATCGAGCCCCAGGCGCAGACCGTTGCGCCAGGGACCCTCGGCCCAGTGCTGGACGAAAAAGCTCAGCGGCGCCCTGCAGCGCGACAGACAGGCGTCTTTCAGCGGGCTGAACTGATAGGCGCCGGCGCCCGCCAGGAGCGCCGCGGTGAACACCACCGAAAGGCTCTGACCCAGCGCACCGATCAGCCCGGTTGCAAACAGCGCGGCCTGCATCAGCCCGGCCAGCACCGAAAACCCGATCCAGACCGCCATATAGCCCGCCACCAGCCGCCAGAAGCCCGTCGACGTGGCATGGCCCAGATCGTCATAGGTGGCAAAGGCCGGCAGCGCGGTCGGCAGCATCATCGCGCCGCTCATCAGCACCCACATGGCGATGCCGAGCCAGAGACCCGCGACCCCCGGCGTCACACCGCAGAGCGCCGCGACAAAATCGGCGCCGTAAACCGTTTCGAGATCACGCAGGTCCGACGGGATGGCCATGGCGAAGAGCCCGGCCCAGCCCAACAGGACAAGGGCGAAAAGCCCCAGCCAGTGCATGCGCGCCATGGACCTGATACGCAGTGCCAACAAGCCCCGCCCTCCCCTGCGCGACTCCAGACTAGGAAAAACAATTGCCAGACAATTAAATGCCTGACAAATGAAATCTGACATGACCAAAAAAACCGACCTATCCGCCCGCATCGCCAAGTCGATCAGCGATTCCATACTGGCGGGCGACCTGCTGGCCGACGACCGGCTGCCGTCCGAGGCCGAACTGGCCGAAGATTTCGACGTATCCCGCTCGACGGTCCGCGAGGCGCTCAAGCGGCTGGCCGCCCAGTCGCTGATCCGGACCGAGCGTGGCGCGTTCGGCGGCGCCTTCGTGCGCCAGCTCTCCTATGACGACGCACGGCGGCAGAACATCACCATGTCGACCCTGTTGCTGACCATGAACGAGGTCCGGTTCGACGTGGCCTGCGAGGCACGCTTCGCGCTGGAGCGCGCCTGCCTGCCCCTGAGCGCCGCGCGCTGCGGGCCCAAAGACCTTGCCCGCCTGCGAAAGGAAATCGGGCGTCAGGCCAGCCCGGACCTGAGCGACGAGGCCTTCTGCGCCTCGGACGTGGCCTTTCACCGGGCGATCGTGGACAGCGCGGGCAATCCGATCCTGTCCTACCAGCTGTCCGGCGCGGTCGAGGCGATGCAGCCGCTGATGAACATGATCACCTATACCGCGCGGTCCCGCGCGCGCATCGTTGCGCTGCACACCGACCTCGCCGACGCGCTGGAGCGGCGCGACGCCGCCGCCGCCGATGCCATTCTGACGGTGCTGCAGACCTACACCCTGCAGCTCGGCGAGGGGCTACTCGCCCACCGAGCCCAGATGCGCGCGGAACGGTCGGCCACTTAGGCGCGCTTCAGACGTCGAAGCAGCCGTTTCCAGCGTCGTCCACCGACGTCGTCCGGTGAGGGAAGATCCCTTCGTTGATCGTTGGAGATTTCGGTCCGCTCTTACGGCACGGCCAAGAGACTAGCACGGAAAGCTCGACCATTGACCCACATACACTGCATGACAACTGCAGGCTTTCTAGCGACAGCAGCACCTGCGCGTCGGCCGCCTGTTCGGAGCATCGGGCGATGGTCCCTGCTTTTGAGCTCGCCACTGAGCTCAAACTGCAAAAATGCTGCGGTGCCATGGACTGCCGCTAAAGCGCTTGGTCGTGGATCACCAAGTTGAAACCATCTTCTGTTGTTGGCTGCGCGTAGTAACGGGCAGTTTCGTGTAACTGCTCTTCGGTAACAGAAAATGCGTTCCGCCCTGGGCCTCGCGCGCGCACTGACGTAGGGCAGGCCTCATTGGGAGCGCCAGAACGCGGAGTTCGTGACCGGCTGCTGTTTGCTCAAGAATGCCGGGTATCCAAGGGCGGCTGTCCAGTGTGTTGTCCTGAAACCGAGCGCAACCGAAACGCCCGCCATCAGTAGCGAGGCATTGTGGCCCGATAATGGCCGTTCTCGATAGTCGGTAGTGCTTTTACCTATTCGGCACCGTCCACTTTCGGAGTGTGTGTCAATCTCCGACAAAGGCATCAGTCTGGCCGGCCTGAAGAAGGTCCAGTGGTCTGCCGTATGCGCCGACTAAGACCCTGAACCGCAAGTCCGGCGTCGCCTGCTTTACAGACCGCACCGCCGGTAGAATCTGTGTTCTGATAGTCAGCGCTCCGCAGCCAGTCGGAAGCATGCCAGGTCCCGTGTCCCGCAGATCGGCAACCCGATTTAAGTAACCGTCCAAATCGGCCCTTTGTCCTACCGCAACAGGCAGGAAATCCGGCTCCTCTCGCGTTTACCTTCTGTTGTTACAACTCAGGTGAAACAGAGTAAAACCCGTACGTTTCTCGGCCTGAACGATATAGCAGGACGACGACGCATCGAACACTCCCGTCTGGCGGACCGCCTGGATTTCAACGTCGGCCCTTAGTTTCCACAAGTTGGGATTTCAGGAAAACGCTGTTGCAGTAAGCAAGTTGCGATCCGGCGCTAACCCCTCAAGCGGGAAAAGGCGCTCTCGATGCGGTGGCGCTTTCCGTAGAGGCGTTTGTCGTAGGTGGCGGGTCGATTTCGCTTCGCCCTTGGCGGGATGCAGGTTCGCAGTCCCTTTCGGTTCAGCTCGACGCGGAACCGGTCGGCATCGTGCCCTTTGTCACCTAGCAGCCGTTTCGCTTTTGGCAGATCGTCCAATACGACGACGGCGCCTCATCCATCGCTCATCTGACCTCGCGACAGGAAGACCGTCAGCGAGCGCCCCCGCCCCTCCGATACCATGTGCAGCTTGGAGTTCAGTCTACCTTTGGTGCGCCCGATGGCCCTCGGCTTGATCCCCCTCGTGAAAGGGTTGTCGCCGTGCGGTGCGCTTTCGGATGCGTGCGGTCGATCATGATCTTGTCGCCTTCGTGTCCCGGTTGCGCCAAGTCCTTGAGGATGCGCGCGAACACGCCCATGCGAGACCACTTGACAATCCGGTTTTGGAGCGTCCTGTGCGGCCCATGCATGGGTGCTGTGTCCCACCACCGCAAGCCGTTCCGCTTGACGCGGATGATCCCGCTCGGAACCCGGCGATCATCCGCTTTGGGCTTTCCCCGTCCGTCAGAACATCGATCCATTGGATCAATGTCTGATCTTCCTCACCTTCGGTAAATGCGGTCGCAGGCGCACCAACAGCGCTTCCGTCAACCAGTAGCAATCTCTCAAGCTGCCACCCCAGTGTTTCGCAGCGTGAATCGCGACGGCACAAAGGGCTCAAGCAGGTTTAAGGGGCCTGACCCCAAAGCTCTGATTTTGCGCGCACCTGGTACACTCAGCAGATCATTGTGTGTGTGGACGACGGCTAAGGAAGACTGTGAGACGTCGAGGCACGAAACCACTTGTAGCAAGCATTGACAGCGCTCAATCTCAGATCGCCCAAATCCACAGTTGCACTGGGTTCTGGCCGAACCCCAGGAGTTTTCGGCAGATCAATGAGAAGCTCCCTTCGTAGCGCGTCGCGTGTGGTTCAGGAAATCGGGCACTGCAGTTCGAGCGTCCGCATCAAACCCCATTTCCCGATGCGACGGTGTCTCCTGAGCCAATCTGGACGCCGATCCCGGACCTTTTTCGTCATCCCGGAGGTCGGGGACCCGCATCATCCTTTTCGGTCACGATCTATCAGACGGCGATGCGGCGAAAATCGCCCAGGGTGCGGGTGACGTGGACCAGGAACCGGGCGGCAAGGACGCCGTCGATCACGCGATGATCCCAGCTGAGGCTTGCCGGCTGGATCAGGCGCGGTGCGAAGTCTGTGCCGTCCCATACGGGCTGTACTTCGGCCCGCGTCATGCCAAGGATCGCTACCTCCGGGGCGTTGATGATCGGCGTGAACCCGGTCCCGCCAACGCCGCCCAGCGAGGAGATCGTGAAGGTGGCGCCCTGCATGTCTGCTGCCGGCAGTTTGCCCCCGCGGGCGACGGCTGCGAATTCTGCAATCTCGGCGGCGATATCGCGGAGGCCTTTCTTGTCGGCCTGCTTGATGACTGGAACGACCAGACCGTCGGGCGTGTCCGCCGCAACCCCGATGTTCCAGTATTGCTTGAGGACCAGGTCCTCCCCATCGAGCGACGCATTGAATTTCGGATAGGCCTTGAGCGCGGCGACGACGACCTTGACCGCGAAGGCCAGCATGGTGAGTTTTGCCTCGTCGCTACCACGCTCGTCGTTCAGTGTCCTTCGGAACGCCTCCAGGTCAGTGACATCGGCCTTGTCGAAACTCGTCACGTGGGGAATGACAATCGCGTTGCGGCTGAGCGCGGGGCCAGTGATCCGCGCGATCCGCGACAGGGGCGTTCGCTCCACCGGTCCGAACTTGGCAAAATCTACTCTGGGCCAATCCGGAAGGTCGAGCAGCGCTGCCTCGCCCGGGGCCGGCATTGCACCGGCTTGAGCAGCACTCAAACGCGCTTTGATATGGGCTTCCACATCCTCGCGGAGGATCCGGCCCTTGGGGCCGCTTCCGGTCACTTCGGAGATGTCGGCACCGAGGGTGCGGGCAAACTTGCGCACCGAGGGCGACGCATAGACCGGCAGGCCTGGACGGGCGGGCGGCGCAGGAGTTTTCATCGGTGCTGTCGATCGAGGTGCGGGACGCGATGTATTCTCCGTCCTCGACGCTTGCTGCATCGGTGTACGGGCGGCGGGGTACGCGTCATCGGCGGCGGCTTCGTCCGCGTCGGCCTTGAGGGTCATGATGACGTCGCCCTGCGAAACTCTGTCCCCTTCCTTGACCTTCACTTCGAAGACCGAGCCGGCATGGGGCGTGGGAACATCCAGTGTCGCCTTGTCGGACTCCAGCATGATAACCGGGTCATCGATCTGGACCGCATCGCCCACATCGACCGCAACCTCCAACACCGGTACTTCGCTGAAATCGCCGATATCGGGTACGCGCACCTCGATCATCCTGACCATTGCTGCGCCTCACACAGTCCAGGGCGCTGGAACCGCACCGTCGATATCCAGATCGGAAATCGCCTTACTCAGAACCGCATGCTCCAGCCTTCCGTCTCGCACGAGGGCATCGATCGCGGCGAGCGTAATGCTGTTCCGATCGACCTCGAAAAAGCGTCTCAGCGCCTGGCGGTTCCCGGAGCGCCCGAACCCGTCCGTGCCGAGCACCACGTAGCGCCCGCGAATGTGGGGCGCGATCTGTTGCGGCAGGGCGCGGACGTAGTCCGTTGCCGCGATCACGGGATCTGACCCGCCAAGCGCTGTCTCCACATAGCTGAGCTCGGGCTTTGCGGCGGCGCTCAGACGGTTGCGGCGCTCCACCTCCATGGCCTCGCGGGCCAGTTCAGGATAGCTCGTGACGCTGAACACGGTCGCGCTAATGCCGTAGTCGCTCGTCAAAAGCTCAGCGGCGGCGAGCGCCTCTGGCAGGATCGCGCCGGAGCCCAACAGCCGGACCGTCGGACCCTTGGCCTCGCCGAGCTTTCGCACCTCATAGAGGCCTCTGACGATCCCGTCCTCAGCACCCTCCGGCAGCGACGGCTGGGTGTAGTTTTCATTCATGAGCGTGAGGTAGAAAAACTCGTCGCACTTTTCCTCGAGCATTCGGGCCATGCCATGTTCCAGGATCACGGCAACCTCGTAGGCGTAGGCCGGATCGTAGGCGCGGCAGTTGGGTATGGCGGAAGCCGCGAGATGGCTGGAGCCGTCCTGGTGCTGGAGCCCCTCGCCACTGAGCGTTGTACGTCCCGCGGTGGCACCAAAGAGAAACCCTCGCGCCCGCTGATCGGCAGCCGCCCAGATCAGATCCCCGATCCGCTGAAAACCGAACATGGAGTAGTAGATATAGACCGGGAGGAGTGGCGTATCATGCAGGCTATAGGCGGTCGCCGCAGCGGTCCAGGAGCTGATCGCGCCGGCCTCGGTGATGCCTTCCTCAAGAAGCTGACCGTCGGAGGCCTCCTTGTAGTAGAGCATCGAGCCCGCATCCTCAGGCTCATAGAGCTGACCTTCCGGCGCATAGATGCCCACCTGCCGGAAGAGGTTGTCCATTCCGAAGGTCCGCGCCTCGTCCGCGACGATGGGCACGATCCGGGGACCGAAGGACTTGTCCCTCAGTAAGCCGCCCAGCATCCGGACGGCGGCCATGGTGGTCGACATCTCCTTGCCGTCGGCCTCTAGCGCGAACTTGGCGTAGCGTTGCGGCTCAGGGCGGCTCGGGATCTCTGCGCTGGCGTTGATCCGCCGCTTTGGTATCGGCCCGCCAAGCGCCGCGCGCCGCTCCCGCATATAGCTCAGCTCAAGGCTGTCTTCTGCCGGTCGGTAGAAGTTCAATGCTTCGACGGCCGTGTCCGTCAGCGGGAGATCGAACCTGTCGCGAAAAGCCAGAAGCGCGTCGATATCGAGCTTCTTGGCCTGATGCGCGGTCATGCGGGATTCTCCTGCGCCTCCCATTCCGTAGCCTTTTTTTGTCTTGGCCAGGATCACGGTCGGCTTTCCCCGTTGCGCCTTGGCCGCTGCGAAAGCCGCGTAGAGCTTCTTGAAGTCGTGGCCGCCACGCCGGAGCGCATGGATCTCGGCATCCGTCATGTGTCGGACCAGCGCCGCGCTTTCGGGGTCGGTATCGAAGAACTTCGCGCGGTTGTAATCACCGTCCTTTGAGCCGAGATCCTGGTACTGCCCGTCGACCGTTTCCGCGAACCGGCGCAGCAGGACGTTGTTGGAGTCGCGCGCGAACAAGTTGTCCCACTCGGAGCCCCACAGCACCTTGATCACGTTCCAGCCTGCGCCGACGAAAAGCGCCTCGAGTTCCTGAATGATCTGCCCATTGCCGCGCACGGGTCCATCGAGCCGCTGCAAGTTGCAGTTGACGATGAAGGTCAGGTTGTCGAGGCCTTCTCGCGCGGCCAGGGTCAGGCCGGCGATCGATTCCGGTTCATCCATTTCGCCGTCACCGAAGATGCCCCAGACATGTCGCCCTTCGGTTTCGGCCAGCCCCCGCCCTTGGAGATACCGCATGAACCGCGCCTGGTAGACTGCCGACAGCGGACCGATGCCCATGGACCCCGTGGGCAGCTGCCAGAACTCCTTCATCAGCCACGGATGCGGATAAGAGCTCAGGCCACGCCCGGGCACCTCCTGGCGATAGTTCGCGATGTCCTCTTCGCTCAGGCGGCCTTCGAGGAACGCGCGGGCATAGACCCCCGGCGCGGAGTGGGGCTGGAAGTATACCAGATCCCCGCCGAAATCGTCCGTTCTGGCGCGAAAGAAATGGTTGAAGCCGAGCTCGAAAATCTCCGCCGCAGACGCGTAGGACGCAACATGCCCGCCCAGCTCGCCATTGGCCCGGTTCGCCCGTACCACCATCGCCAGCGCATTCCAGCGAATGATGGAGGTGACGCGCTCTTCGAGGTCCAGATCGCCCGGATAGGCCGGCTGGCGCGACAGTGGGATCGTGTTGCGATAGGCGGAATAGGGCAGCCCGCCGGTCGTGACACCAAGCCGCCGCGCCCGGTCCTGGATCTGCGACAGCACGAACTGAGCCCGCTCTTTGCCCTCGACCGCGGTCAAGGCTTCAAGCGCGTCTATCCATTCCTGCGTTTCCTCGGGGTCGGGATCACGGGCAACAAACCCTGACCGCGGCTTTCCATTCACCTCTGTCCTCCTGCCTTTTCGTCATTCTAGACGTTTTGAGGTCGCGAGAGGCGCTAATGTCACGGAAATTCAGATATAATCGTGGCGAAATTCGATTGCATAAGGCATAATTCATAGAGAAAGTCACCAAGAGATCGCCATGGCCCGCACGCTGGACGACATCGACCGCAAGATCCTGCGCGAACTTCACGGGGAGGCCCGACTGACACAACTGGAACTGGCCGAGCGGGTCGGTCTGTCGCCCACGGCCTGCACCCGGCGCGTGCGTCTGCTGGAAGAGCACGACGTCATCACCGGCTACCGGGCAAGCATCAACGAGGCCAATCTCGGCTTCGGGTTTTCGGTCTTCATTTCGGTGAAGCTCGACCACCAGGTTCAGGATCGCCTCCGGAGCTTCGAGACCGCCGTGAACCGCTTTCCCGAAGTCGTGGATTGCTGGCTGATGACCGGCTCGCGCGACTACCTGTTGCGGATTGCGGTGAAGGACCTGATGGAGTTCGAAGACTTTCTGACCCGGCGCCTGACCAACGTGGAGGGTGTGGCGTCGATCGAGTCCTCGATCCCGATCCGTCGAGTCAAAGCCTCCGAATACCGTCTGCGGTGACTCTTGGGAGAGGCGCCCGGACCCCCCGCACATGGGCAACCCCTCCCGCGGGTGGCCTCGGAGGGGTTTGCTTCGCGTCCACTTGGTTCGACTTTCGGGCCTTTCGATTTGGGCTATACAATCGGGCGCTCAAAGCGACGAGAGACCCTTGGCTTGATCGTCGCCCTGTTCGCTCAGGAACGGACCGGCAACCCGATCCCGTCGAATTCGACGGCGCCAAGGCAGTGCCCCGGAACTCGATTGCGCAGCAAGACTGCAGCGCCACAAACGCTGTCCTTGAGATGCCAAGGCTTACAGAATCCGCCGAAACCGAAGGCGAGCGGTTGACCGAAACCCGTCACCTCATGTATGCGAGCACAATCTGAAGACGAGCAACCGAGGAGGCTACAGATGGTTTACCGTATGATCGACGTACCCTCCGTGCTCTTTGGCATGGGTCTCCCTCGACCAGCCATGCTCACCGGAAAGGGATGCGGCACCTCCTGAGCCCGCGTTCCGCCATCGCCCAGAATACGGGCGCACCGAACATCTTCAGCTAGGGCACGGTCTCGCATTCGCGAGACGACCGTGACTTCTCCATGATCCGCAAGTCGAAATCCGACGCGCCGCGCCGCGTCCTGACATTCACCTGGCGTCGCTGGCGGCAGCAGCCGGCCCGCGTGGTCGCGCTGGCCGCACTGGTCATGCTTTCCACGGCGGCCGATGTCGGCTTCCCGGTCGCCACGGGTCATTTGATCGGAACGGTGTCCGACACGGACGCCTCGTCCGGGGCGGCATGGAGCGCGTTCGCCATCATGCTGGCACTGGCGGCCCTGTCGGTCGTGGCCAAGATCCTCTCATACTTCGCGATCATCGGCCTCACGCTCAATGCCATGCGCGGTCTGCTCATCGACGGCTTCTCGCGCATTCAGCGGCTGCCGAACGAATGGCATTCCGGAAACTTCGCGGGCGCCACTGTGCGCAAGATCACGCGTGGTGCCTGGGCGCTCGACGACCTTGGCGACACGGTCTTCCTGGCGTTGTTGCCGGCACTTCTGGCGCTGGCGGGAACCACCGTGACCCTCGCCATGTTCCGGCCGGAACTCGGCGTCGTCGCTCTTGTCGGCAGCCTCTTGTTCACGGCCGTCTCCGCGATCCTCGTGACGCGTTGGGTCGCCCCGGCGGCGAGCCTTTCCAATGCGCAGGACAGCCGTCTGAGCGGGGCGATCGCCGACGCCATCACTTCGAACGCCGTGGTCAAGGCCCACGCTGCAGAGGCGCGGGAGGAAAACCGCCTCGCCAAAGTTGCGGCCAAGTGGCGGCACCGCACGAGACGTACCTGGCGCAGAGGCACGGTGACGGGCCTGATCCAGGATTCGATCCTGTGGCTGTTGCGCGCCGCGGTGCTCGGCGGGGCGGTGTTGGCCTGGGCGCGTGGAATCGCGGGCCCCGGGGACGTGGCCTTTGTCGTGACGGCTTTCGCCACGCTTCAGGCCTACCTCCGCTCGATCGGGCAAGAGATCCGGACGCTGCAGCAGGCGATCAACGATATGGAGGAACTCGTCGACCTGATGGACGCGAGCCCCGAAGCGCAAGTCGCGCGGGCCCCGGCCCAAGCATTGCCGGGGACCCGCCGCGGTGCGTTGGACTTCAAGGAGGTCAGCTATGGTTATGCCGGGGCACCGACACCGCTCTTCACCGGGCTCAACGTGGCGATCCCGGCAGGTCAGCGTGTCGGTCTGGTGGGCCGGTCGGGCTCCGGCAAGACCACCTTCGTCAAGCTGTTGCAGCGCCTGTACTTGGTGACGGAGGGTCGGATCGAGATGGACGGTGTGGACATCGCGTCCCTGCCGCTGGCCGATCTGCGCCGGTCCCTCGCCGTCGTTCCTCAGGAACCGATCCTGTTCCACCGGAACCTCGCCGAGAACATCGCCTATGCCTGCCCGGGCGCCGACATGGCCGCCGTGCGCGAGGCGGCGGCCCGCGCGGGTGCCGCGGAGTTCATCGAAGCCATGCCCAAAGGCTATGGCACACTGGTGGGCGAACGGGGGGTGAAACTCTCGGGCGGTGAACGCCAGAGGGTCGCAATCGCACGCGCCTTCCTGTCGGATGCGCCGGTGCTGGTGATGGATGAAGCAACGTCGAGCCTCGACTCGGAATCGGAGGCCAAAGTCGCGGCGGCGGCGGAGCGGCTGATGGAAGGACGCACGACGCTGGTGATCGCGCACCGGCTGGCAACGGTGGCCAAGCTCGACCGGCTCCTGGTCTTCGACAAGGGCCGGATCGTCGAGGATGGCACTCCGGAGGAGTTGCTCGCCCGCGAGGACGGCCTGTACCGTGCGCTCCACCAAAGGCAGGCCGGAGCGCTCGCCGCGTAACCGGCCTGCGTCCCATCCAGCTGGCCGGACGGCTGGTGGAAGCCATGGTGCGGGCGATGAGCTGTGCCGCGGAGAACCCCGCAGCAGATGTTCATTGCCCGAACCCTTGCTGCGGGACGCTTCTGGCAATGCGGACATCCGCATGCCGCGTGGTGTGCGGCCCGGGTCTATTGCGCGGGCAAACCGGTCCGTGCCGGTCCCTGTGTGCTCGGTCGAGTTCGTGGGCGTGCGGGCAAGCGGGTGCAGGCGACACTGGCACGTCTCAGCGGTCTTCCCGGTTGCAACGGTCGTGCCCGGCTGGACAGATCCGGCAGCTCAAACTGGAAACGATGGCGCCACTTGCCGGGGTCCTTTGCGAAAGCTGAGACAAGTTTCGATCGTCGATCATCGGGGTCGAAACCCCTTTGCTGGCGCCGCTCAAACCCCACTGGCCGATGCAGTCGCGGCACTTCCCGAGGGCGAAAGTGCTGCAATTTCAAAGTGCAATTGCGCCTTCGCAGAGGCATCGCAGATCACTTTCCAATTCCCTTTTGAGGCCACGGCTGGCAAGAAATGGACCAAAGGAGATATCATGACGCGTAGCATTACCGAAAGCTTGCTGGATGTCTTGGCGGATGCCGGCGCACGAGACGTCTTCGGCATCGTTGGAGATGTTATCAACCCGTTCGTGAACGGGGTGATCCGTGATCCGCGTTTTCGGTGGATCACGGTACGTCATGAGGAACATGCAGGCTACGCGGCCAGCGCACAATCGCAGCTCTCCGGTGCCATCGGTGTCTGTGCGGGCACGGCGGGACCAGGCGCGCTTCATCTGATCAACGGGCTCTACAATGCCAAGGCGGAAGGGGCCGGGGTGGTTGCGATCACCGGTCAGGTGCCACGGTCCGAGCGCGGCAGCGACTATCACAAAGAGATGGACCTCACGAAGGTGTTCGATGATGTCTGCGCCTACCAAGCGATCATCGAGAGCCCTGCACAGATGCCGCGCATGGCCGAACTGGCAGTGCAAAAGGCGCTCACCGAGCGGGTGGTCACCAGGATCGAGATCCCCGCCGATGTGATCGTACAGGATACCGTCAGCGACCACTACGCGCGGCCGGTGGTGCCTGCATGGCCGGTGACCGCGCCGGAGCCCGAGCTGCTCGCCAAGGCGGCGGAGATCATAAACGCCGGCAAGCGCGTCACTCTTTACTGCGGCGTGGGTTGCCGCGGCGTCCGCGAGGATGTGCTGGCACTGGCCGAACGCATCGGCGCGCCTGTCGCCCATACGCTGCGGGGCAAGGAGGTGTTCGAGCCGATCGAGGGCCCGATCGTTGGCATGACTGGCAATATCGGCAACCCGGCGGGGCTGCATGCGGTGTCCGATTGCGACGTGCTGGTGATGCTGGGCACCGATTTTCCCTATGACGAATTCCTCCCCGACGGGCGGCCGATCATCCAGGTGGACCGCCAGCTCGATCATATCGGACGGCGCGCGCCGGTGACGCTCGGGATTGCTGCCGATCTCGGGGCGACGGTGCGGGCGCTTCTGCCGATGCTTGGCGAAGGCCGCTCGGCCCCGTTCCGCGATACCCTGGTCAAGCTGCGCGACCGGTGGCTCCGCCACATGACCGAACAGGCGAGCCTGACGCGGACGGACGAGCCGCTCCACCCGCAGCTCTTCGCCCGTGCGATCAGCGAGGCGGCAGAGCCCGACGCGCTCTTCGGGATCGATGTGGGCGAATGCACGGTATGGCTCGCACGCCAAATGGACATGTCCGGCGACAGGCGCATGGTCAGCGGTTTCAATCATGGGGCGATCGGCTCGGGCTTCCCGGTCGCGCTCGGAGCGGCAGCGCTGCACCCGGATCGCGAGGTGTGGGCGCTCTGCGGCGATGGCGGCTTTGCGATGTCGATGCCCGACTTCGTCACCGCCGTGCGCTATGGCTGGCCCATCAAGGTGGTGGTGCTGAACAATTCCGAGTTCGGTTTCGTGAAGATGGAGATGGAAACCTCCGGCATGCCGCACGATTTCGAGGCCACAGGCCTTGTGAACCCGGATTTCGCCGCCTTTGCCAAGTCCTGCGGCGGCGATGGCGTGCGCGTCGAGCATGCCGACGAGATCTTGCCCGCCATCGCCCGCGCCAAAGCCTCTGACAAGCCCTTCATCATCGACGCTGTCGTCTCAAGCGGCGAACTGGTGATGCCGCCCAAGATCAAGGTCGGCGAAGCCTGGGGTTTTGGCATGTCCAAGATCAAGGAAGGCCTGCTCGGCGTCCGCGGCGACCATGAGGTCTGGGAAAACTGGCGCGCGGAATACAAGGCGACCCTGGGATGACGCAGCGCCTGGCACATAGCTTTCCAGCTCTGAACCTGAGGATAGTTTCACAATGACATTGATGCAGAAGTGTTTCTGGCTGGTGGCGGTGGTCATCAACCCGGTACTGGCGCTGGTTTCATACCTGTACTGGCCGGCGGGTTTCTTTATCGTGGCGCTTTTGGGGATCTACACCATCGTCGGGCTCTACGACCTGTATTTCAGTCGCCATACGCTCAATCGGCTCTACCCGGTGGCGGCCTATATCCGCTACGCGCTCGAATCCATCCGCCCCGAGATCCACCAGTATTTCATCGCCAGCGACACCGACGAGCTGCCCTTCAGCCGCGAAGACCGCAATCTCGTGTACCGCCGTGCGCAGGATCTCGACGATACGATGCCCTTCGGCACCGAGCATGACATCATGGCCCCGGGCTATGGCGGGGCGGCGCATTCGATCAATCCGACCACCGTGCGCGAAGAGACAAAGCGCGTGATGATCGGCGGCGAGCAGTGCACACAACCCTATAACGCCGCGCGACTGAACTGTTCGGCTATGAGCTTCGGCGCGCTTGGTGCCAATGCGATCCGGGCGATCAACCGTGGCGCCAGAGTCGGCGGTTTCTACCACAATACGGGCGAGGGCGGCTTGAGCCCCTATCACCTGCAGGAGGGCGGAGACATCGTCTGGCAGATCGGCACCGGCTACTTCGGATGCCGCACGCCCGATGGCGATTTCGATCCCGAGGAGTTCCGCAAGAAAGCCGCGACCGAACAGGTGCGGATGATCGAGATCAAGATTTCGCAGGGCGCGAAACCGTCCCATGGCGGGGTTCTGCCGGCGGCGAAAGTCACCCAGGAGATCGCGGATATACGGCTTGTCGAAATGGGCAAGGACGTGATCTCGCCCCCCGGCCACCGCACTTTCGACACTCCCAAGGGCCTGCTCGATTTCGTGGTGCAACTGCGCGAACTGAGCGGCGGCAAGCCGGTGGGGTTCAAACTCTGTATCGGCCACAAGTACGAGTTCATGGCGATCTGCAAGGCGATGGTCGAGACCGGTATCCTGCCGGACTTCATCACCGTCGACGGGGCCGAGGGCGGAACTGGTGCTGCACCTGTCGAATACAGCAACCGGTTCGGCGTGCCCTGCATCGAAGCGACCTACTTTGTCCATAATTGCCTGCGCGGTATCGGGCTGCGCGACAAGATCCGGATAATCTCATCTGGCAAGACATCCAGTGGCTTCGAGATGGTTCGGAAAGTGGCCGTTGGGGCGGATCTGGTGAATGCGGCGCGCACCATGATGCTGTCGCTCGGCTGTATCCAGTCGCAGTCCTGCAACACCAACAGATGCCCGACCGGGATCGCCACGCAAGACCCGGTTCGCGGCAAGGCTCTCGATATCGATGCAAGGCACATACGGGTTGCCAACTTTCAACGAAACACTCTGAAGGTGTTCTTTGAGATGGTCGGCGCAATGGGACTGGACGACCCTGCGAAACTCGTTCCCCACCATATCTGGTGTCGCGTTTCCAACGAGACCAAATTGCATTTCGATGAGATTTATCCATCGGTTGCACCGAACGCACTGCGCGACAACAGCGCCGAAGGTGTCTACGCGTCCGAGTGGGCATTAGCCTCGGCCGAGACATTTGCCCCCAACATGGCACAAACGCGGTAGGATACCGGGATGACCGAGGACCCGCGGCATCTACGTGGTCCCTCTCTGCGCATGACGCGCTCTCGACCTTTGGCGTGATCGAACGCTGATTTCGAGGGCCGGTGATCCATCGTCCGATGCGCCGTGAGGCGGTCTGGTCGCGCCGGGCGTGCGCAGTGGTTTGACTGCTTAGGCTTCTCGATCTGGTCGGAGCAACTTGGCGTTTCGCGGGCGTTCTTCGACGCGACCATTGATGTCGTAGACGGCCCTGATCCGGTCTGCGGCTGTGGTTCGGAAGCGGAAGCCCGGAGTTCGCATCGCTTCGGGTGCGCTTTAGATAGCGTAGAAGGCGGGCGATTTCGTGATAACGCGCGAGACGCCATTGGAGCCGGGATCTTCGACGGGCAGATGACGTCGGCGACGTGTTTTGCTGGCATCGACACCGCTTTCGCGCTGTTCGGGATCTGATCGCTGCCTGTGACAACCGCGATCAGGCGCAGAGCTTCTGCCGAAAACTCGGCGGCAAGCAGATCCATGAGCAGTCCTACAACAACCATTTTGGCGATGATCTTCACGTTGTCGGCGTCAGACCCTACGCCCGCGAAGCACTGGGCGCGGCCAGGCCGATCGAAACGCTCTCGGAGCTAAAGGGCAAGAAGACCCGGTCGCTGGCAGGCCTGGCCGCCGAAGGTTTCCACAAGGACTGCAAATCGATTGAGACGGGCCTCGTGGATGCTGCGGGCGCGAGTCCAGTGGTCAGTAACGAGGCGTTCGGGCTGCACAAGATCGCAACGAATCCGGTTTGCCCGGCCATCTATTCCCAGGCGGTACGTATTCTTCTATCTATGCCGCCATGTGAGAGGCGTTCAGCGAACGCGACAAGGTGTTGCTCGATGTCTGGTACGCGGCGGCCTATGATGATATCCGCCGCTAGGCCGATCTCTAAGACCGTGCGATCGCGGCGAAGTTGAGCACCCGCGAGGGGTTCGCGATCTTCGACTGGAACGCGGAGGATCGGCAGGCCTTCCGCGGAGCGGCAAAGACCGCCTGGGAGCGTGCTGCGACCGAGCCCGAAGGCGCGACGATGGTCTGTGCTGCGCAGCAGGAATGCCAGCGCAAGATCGGTTTGCTCGACGAAGAGTGAGCTGACCGCTTCGACGGGCGGCCGAGCGCCGCCCTCTCTCAGGTTCTATCTAACTTCGGACGCGGCTGGAGGCCATCCGATAAAGCTCGCGAATCTGATGTCCCAGCTGAGCGCTGCCGTCCGCTATGCCTGCAGACCTCATTACTTGATGTCGCTGCTGATAGCGTATCATGCCGATGGGCAATGACCCCGAGGATTTGGAAGGGCGGGCAATCATCGCGATCATCAACACCTGGTCCGACGTCAATCCGCGCCACGCCCATTTCAGGAAGCGCGCCAAGTCCGCGAAAGCAGGGATCCTGCAGGCAGGTGGCTTCCCGCTGGAGTTGTTGGCGGTCTCCCCGCGCTCATGACGCGGATCACGGATCACTGGATCTGGGCATGATTTCGGTTCCCGGCAAAACGCTACGCGAAGACCTGGAGTGCGCCCGGGTCTTTGACAACGATTTCGTCCGCCTTTTACTCTGCCAGTCTTTGCTGAGCCTGCGCGGTAACCTCCCGCCGCACGACTGTCTCATCAAACCCTCGGGTTGCAGCGCGCGATTTCAGACCCATCGCCGTCAGGCATTGGTCTTTCAGAGCAATTTCAATCTGAGTGTCCGGATCGACGATCCCGATCTGGACGCAACGGAGGACACGGTGCTGGTCCTTCCGAACGCGGGGGCTGTGGGCGGGCCCGGAATAGGGGATTGTCGATCCCGGCCAAGCTGCTGCGCTCGGGCGTGTGCGACACCGTGCACCTGTCCGACGCGCGAAGGAGCGGGAGGCGCTGCAGCGCCCGTATCCGTTACGTCTCTCTCGAAGCCCATGTCGTAGGGCCGCTGGCCTTGCTCTGCACCGGTGACATCTTCAGGCTTTCGATCCATCGAACGGCGGATCGACATGGTGGTAAGCGAGGTCGAACTTGACGCCCGCCGCGCCGCTTGGCTGGCGCGCCCGCCGCCCTTAGGCCATGGCTTCGGGATGATGTCGCGATGCAAGTCAGCCAGACCATGACGGCTGCGACTTAGATTCTCCGGAAACGGCGGCGGGTGACCCGGTGCCGGAGCCAAAGATCTTCTGACGTATCCCTCTTGTCAAAAAGCCCCTCCTGCGACGCCAAAGCGGACGAAAGCCCGGTGGCGGAGGCACTCTCTCCGGAGGACGCGGTTTTACTGGCGCTCCAAAGGACGACGCGCTGACCGGCGCGCGCGGCCATGCCACAGTAGACGGTGAGCTGGTGTCTTTCGCCATGCCGGTGCGGGATCAATTCGGACACACGAACCTTGCGCTGGTGATCTCCGGCTTTGAGAAGACTACGTCGCAGACCGCGTTCGTCCAGAACGATCTCGCGCGCACACCGGACGTGGCGGATTGTATTTCTCGGATCTATGGAGATTTTCAGATCCGCCAGGCCTGTCCGGAACCGATTGGCTTTCCTGACCCTTCGAAAAGACGTGAAGGAATTGCCGAGAATGCTTCCTGGGGACCAAGTTCGAATGGAGCGCTTCGTTTGTCGGTGAAAGACCGGCCAATGCTGCAGCCGGATGATGAATTCAGGAGCATGTGCCTGATAACCCACTGCATGCGCCGGGTCGCGTGGGGTGTCGTGCCTTCTCCATCCTTCTTTGCGCTCCGACACTCTCTCGGCGAGGAGAAGAAACCGCCCGGCGCGCCACTGGGTTTGTACACATGGCGCCACGACCGCTGTCGGACAGGAAGGTATCGCGCCCTTCGCCTATCGCGTTTGCCGAAGCACATCGGTGCACACATTCCGAAGGGCGATGCATCGTCACTTTTCGCCCGATCCCAAGGACGCGGTGCATCGATCTGCCAGTCAGTTCCGGGACCATGCAGAGGCAACCGTATCAACGTCTCTGAGGGCGCTCGTGATCTCTTCGACGGTCAGTCTGCGCTCGAAATTACCGATGTACGGTGCCGTTTCCAGGCTGATGCGGGCAATCGTCCGATAATCGTCCATCCTGCAGCCGAGCGCTGACGGGCCGCGTGGCAATCCGATCTCGGCATAGAATCCAAGGATATCGCGGAGGGTCTCTTGCTGGCCCTTGCTCAGCATGAGCTGGACCAGAAGGCCGACCGCCACCTGTTCGCCATGTAGCGTACTACCGATGGCCGGAATGGCCGAAAAGCCGCGTGTCAGTGAATGTGCGATGGATAGCCCGCCGCTCTCGAAGGCCAAGCCGCTGAGCAGAACACAGGCCTCTACCACATTCTCGACGGCCGGAGTGACGCGCTGGGCTTGCACATCGGCTATGGCTGCGCTGCTATGTTCGCGCAGGATGTCGTAGCAGGTCCGGGAAATTCCCAGGGCCATCCGGGTTGGTCTGCCGCCAAAGAAATTCAGTCCATCCGAATCCGCGCATTGCGCCACCTCGAAGACCTTGGACAATGCGTCGCCGATCCCGGCCCTCAGAAACCGGACCGGCGCGCGGGCGATCAGCCCGGTATCGACCAGCACCGCATCGGGGTTCGCGGCCATCAACCGTACTTCGCTGATGGCGTGTGATTCCGTATAGATCACAGCGAGGCGTGAGGTGGGACTGTCGTTGGACGCAATGGTGGGACAGACAATGATCGGAAGATCCCGCGCGATACGCACGCCCTTGGCAGAGTCGATCGCCTTGCCTCCGCCAAGTCCCACCACGACGTCGGCCTTTGTCTTGGCGGTCAGCGCGGCAAGGCGGTCGATCTCGACCGCGGTGCATTCCCCCCCGAAATCCGCAAACACCGGTGCGTTTTCCTTGAACAGGGCGCGCAGCCGGGGTTCCAGAAGGTCGGTCACGACGGCGTCGGCCACGATCAGCGGGCAACGCCCGTATTGCGCGACGAGGCCGGGCAGTTCATCCAGCGCGCCGTCGCCCTGGATGTAGAGCCGGGGTGCCCCGAACTTGCGAAGGGTCATGAGGGGCTCCAATAGAAATCGCGCTTGCCGCCATCGATGCAGACCAGCGCGCCGTTGATGTATTCGGCTTGCCGGCTGCAAAGATAGGCCACCAGCGCGCCGACCTCGTCGGGCCGACAGAACCGGCCCAGTGGGTTCTGGGTTGTGACCACCCGGCGCTGCGCATCCGTGAACCCCGCGATGAGTCCGGTTTCGACATAGCCTGGCGCGATCGCGTTGACGGTGATGCCGTTAGGTCCGGCTTCCTTCGCAAAGGTCCGGGTAAAGCCCACGATGCCCGCTTTGGCGGCGGAATAGTTGGCAACGCCCGGTCGGCCGCCTCCTGTGAAGTTCATCGACGAGGTGTTGACGATACGCCCGTAACCATCCAGCCCCAGATGCGGCAGCACTGCCTGTGAACATAGGAATGTGGAGGTCAGATGGGACTGGAGGATGACCTCCCAGCTTTTCAGCGGGATCGCAGACACCGGTCGGCCAAGATGCTCGCCCCCCGCGCCGGCATTGTTCACCAGAATGTCGAGCGTTCCGAACGCCGCCACCGCCGTCGCGACGATGTCGGGCACCTGTGCGGCATCCGACACGTCACCTGCAGCTGTCGTCGCCTCGAACCCCGTATCGCGCAATTGTTCCGCGGTCGTGTCGGCGGTGGCCGGATCCAGATCGTTGACGACGATACGAACGCCTTCTTCGGCCAGGGCGCGTGCTTCGGCCTGTCCGATGGCACCACCACCTCCGGTGACCAGTGCCACTCGCCCTGCGATACCAAGATCCATTGGCCTAGCCCTTTACCGCGCCCGCACTCATGCCTTGAATGAAGTACTGGCTGAGCAGCGCGAACGCGCCGAACAGCGGCAGTGCGATCAGGGTCGATCCGGCCATGATCTCTCCCCAGCGCAGGTCAAACGACCCGATCATCGAGGCCAGACCCACCGGCACCGTCTTGTTGGCGTCGGATCCGATCATGATCAGCGCGAAGGTATAGTCCGTCCAGGACAGCAGGAAGGAAAAGATCGCCACCGTGATCAGCCCGGGCAACGACAGCGGCAGCACGATGCGCAGAAACGCACCCAGCCGGGTGCATCCGTCGACCATCGCTGCTTCCTCCAGTTCAAAGGGCATATTCTTGAAGAACCCCCACAGGAACCAGACGCCCAGTGGCAGGGTCAGCGTCAGATGCGCCACGATCAGCGAGAGCAAAGTGTCGCCCAACCCGATCTTGGTGAAGATGGTGTAGATCGGGATCGCCAGCAGCAGAGGCGGGAACATGTAGGCATAGAGCATCGCGCCGACGATCAGCTTCTTGCCCCGGATCCTCTGGCGCGTCACCGCGTAGGCAATCATCACCGAAAAGACCATCGTGATGGCCACGACACTGAATGCGACGATGACGCTGTTCAGCAACTGCGAGGGATAATCCGTCAGTTCCAGCAGATTGGAATAGTATTCCAGCGTGAACGGCCCCGGCACCAGCGACGTCTCGCGCAGCAGCGATTGCGGCGCGCGGGTGGATGACACCACCATCCAGTAGATCGGAAAGGCCGAATAGATCGAGATGATCAGCGCCGCGACATAGAGGGCGATGCGGCTAGGAACTGAACGGACCATGCGCGCTACTCCGCATCAAGAGGGAAGAAGAAGAAATAGATGAACACCGCAAGCGACAGGATCAGGAAGGAAATCGTGGCGATTGCCGCGCCTGCCCCGATGTCGAACTGTGAAAACGCTGTGGTGTAGGCAAGGATGGCCAGATGCTCGGTCGAGCCGACAGGCCCGCCGCCGGTCAGCAGCCATATCACGTCGAACTTGTTGAACATCCACACCGCACGCAGAAGGATGATCACCGTCAGCACGGGTTTCAGCATCGGCAGGGTGATGTGAAAGAACCGCTGCACTGCGTTGGTGCCGTCGACCTTGGCCGCCTCGTAGAGAGAGCCGGGCACCGTTTGCATGGCGGCCAGAAAGGCCGTCGTCACGAAGGGCGTCCAGAGCCAGACGCTGACCATGATGACCGACAGCATCGCGGCAAGCGGGCTTTCGAACCAGTAGATCGGCGGCAGGCCCAGCCATTCGACCCCGGCGGTAATCACTCCGATCGATCCGTCGACCATCCACTTGAAGACCAGCACCATGACCACCGTGGGCAGCAGATAGGGCAGGATCGACAGGCCGCGCACGACGTTGCGACCGAAGAAGACCTGATTGAGCACCAGTGCCATGCCGATGCCCAGAACGACCTGCAGAAAGATCGTGGCAAAGGCGTAGATCAGCCCGTTTTTCAGGGCATTCCAAAACTCGGAACTGGCCAGAACCTTGGCATAGTTGCCAAGCCCCACCCACTCCGGGTCGCCGACGAAACTGTCGAGAGAATAAAAGCTCAGGGTGATGGCATACGTGACCGGGGCCGCGATCAACGTGAGCGTGATCAGCAGCCCGATGACCAGGAACGACATAAAGGTGGCTTTGGAGCTCATGGCCTCACCTAGGTTGAGATCGACCGGCGCCCCTGCGCCGGCCGGAGCGTCGTGGCCTTGGACGATCGCATCGAAAACCGCGTCAGGCGATTGACTTGCGCATCGTTTCGGCCGCCTGGGCCAGGCATTCCTCCGAGTACAGCCCTTTGAGAACCTTGTTTTGGATCATCTCGGGAATGGCGAAGGATTCAAAAACCTTGCCGGTCCGCAGATCGGGCGCAGGGCCCATCGTGTCGATCGAGGCGACACGTATATCGTCGTCGGTCAGAAAGGACTTCATCCGTTCGACGATGACCGCATGCTTTTCGATGAGCGGATGCGCGCGCCAGCGGGGATCGTCGTAGATGTCCATCCGCGGCGGCTGGAAGTGCAAGGGCGCTGTGTGCAGGAAATTGATGAACTGGTTCTCGGTGAACCACCTCATGAAGTTCATCGACTCGTCCTTGGCATCGGTATCCAGAACGACCCAACCATCATAGCCGTGGTTCACTGCCTTTCCCTGCCCCTTGCTGTCCATGTACGGCATGATCCCGATCTTGTCGGCTAGGTCGGGCGCGTTGCGCTCGATGGTTTCGATCATCCGTCCGGCATAGGCGGAATGGGCCACCTGATCGGAGGTGAAGTTCGACAGCATCTCGCCAAAGCTGACCTGGCTCGAGCCCGGTGGCATGATCTTGTAAAGCTCGGCAAAGAAATCGAGGTAGCCTTTGACGCTGTCGGCATTGGCGCCTTGGTCGAAAACCACATCCCACTGGTCATCGAAGATCTCGACCCCGTCGGCCCACATGAACCCGGTCGAAAGCCAGTTGGTGGCCCCGTTCGAGCCGATCGGGAACAGCGCACCCGACCGCTTGTCGGTGGTGAGCGTCTGCGCGTTGTTCAGGAACTGGTCCCAGGTGTTGGCCTCTTCCAGACCGTTCTCGTCATAAAGGTCACGGCGGTAGTAAATCCACGCCAGGTTGTAGTCGAAGGGATACCAGTAGGTTTTGCCATTGATCGGGAACAGGATATTGGGACCCCATTCATGCTGGTCCGTCAGGTCGTTCATTTCGACGAGGTGACCCTCTTCGGCCAGAATCAGCACATGACCGATAAAGCCCAAGGTGCCGATGTCATAGGGCGACCCACTGCGCAGAGCAGTGGTGATCTTGGTAAAGGCGTCTCCCAGGGGCACGGAGTCGATCGCGACCTCGACCCCGGTCTCGCGCTCGTACTCGGCCGCGGCGACCTTGAGGGCCCGAAGACTGTCGATGGAGGTCTCGGTGTTCAGGAACCGGATTGTCTTGCGCCCCTGACCGAGCACGGCGGGCGCGCTCAGGCCCAACGCCGTGCCGGCGGCGGCGCCCTTCAGGACAGACCGGCGCGTCAGGCCGGGCGGAAGTTGCATCTTGGTCATCGGGTCTCCTCCTCTGAAGTCTCAAGAGCTCGTTTCGATGTTCTGGGAGGTTCGGCTTCCTCTGAACCGGTGTGGTCGCCCAACCGCTCGCCGGTCTCGGCCGCGAAGATGTGAATGCGCTGCGGCGGGAACGACACGGTCATTTCCGTCCCGGAGGAAACGGTATCCGTACGGTCCATCATCACCCGGACCTGACAGCCGCCGACATCACCGACGCAGAGTGTCTGCGCGCCGAGCTGTTCGACGACCCCGACGCGGAAGATCTGCGAATTCGGTCCGTCGCCGATAGTGATGTGTTCGGGTCTGATACCGAAGGTGAGAGGCGTACCGTCCGCCCTGACGCCCTGGGGCAGGGACAAAGAGAGATCGTTGAAACGGAACTTGCCGCCCTCGGCGCGTCCGTCGATCAGGTTCATCTCAGGCGATCCGATGAAGCCTGCGACGAACAGGTTTGCAGGCCTGTCATAGACCTCGAGCGGCGCGCCGACCTGCTGAACATGCCCGCTCTGCATGATGACGATGCGATCGGCGAGGGTCATCGCCTCGACCTGGTCATGGGTGACATACACCATCGAGGTGCCGACTTTCTTCTGCAGGCGGGCGATCTCTTCGCGCATCTTCACGCGCAGTTTGGCGTCGAGGTTCGACAGGGGCTCGTCCAGCAGAAAGACCTCGGGCTCGCGCACCAGCGCGCGCCCCAACGCCACGCGCTGCATCTGACCGCCCGACAGCTGTCCGGGTTTGCGCCCCAGCAGAGGCGTCAGACCCAGCATCTCTGCCGCCGAATTTACCCGTTGATTGATTTCGGGGGCGGACATCTTGCGCATCCGCAGCCCGAAGGCCAGATTTTCGCGGATCGTCTTGTGCGGATAAAGGGCATAGTTCTGGAACACCATCGCGATGTTTCGATCTTTGGGTTCTAGCTTGGTGACATCGCGCGTGCCGATCTCGACGCTGCCCGAACTGATCGCCTCGAGCCCGGCAATCATGCGTAGCGTCGTCGATTTTCCGCAGCCGGAGGGCCCGAGGAAGACCACCAACTCGCCGTCCTCGATGACCAGATCGACCCCATGCACAGCCATGGTCGCGCCGTACATCTTGCGCACCTGCGATAGTCTGACCTGTGCCATGTTCACACAGCTCCTTCCGTGTCGGCCGCAAAGGCGTGAATCCAGTGGTTGATCGGGGCAAGTGCCGCGTGCAGCGCGCGGTAGATCTCATAGCCCTGCGCGTACCGCGCCGAGCGGTCCGGATCAGGAGCTACGCGCGTGCGCACACCAATCGCCGAGGCGGCCTCCATTTCGGAGCCGAACACGCCCGCGCCGACTGCCGCGATCAACGCTGCGCCGAAAGACGCATCGCCCGAGTTCGGAACCTCGATCTCGACATCGAGAACATCCGCTGCGATCTGCTGCCAGACCGCGCTCTTTGCGCCGCCGCCGATCAGGCGCGCAGTCTGGAAATCCAGACCAAGCGCTCGCAGCGCCTCCAGACAGTCGCGCAGCGAGTAGGAAACGCCTTCGTAAAGGGCGCGCACGAAATGGCCCGGACCGTGGTTGAACCCGATGCCCGCGAACTCGGCCCGCAGCAGCGGGTCCCAGTGCGGGCTGCGTTCACCGTTCAGATAGGGGTGAAAGAACAGCCCCTCGGCACCCGGCCTGATCTGCGCTGCAGAACGGTCCATCTCGGCATAGACCGTGCCCCCGTCGTCGCCGGGGCGCAGGAAGAAAGTATCGCGCAACCAGCGATGCGCCGACGCACAGGAGTTCGTTGCGGCGATGGTATAGAACATCTCCGGCATCACATGCGGATAGTTGATCACCGTCCGGTCTGGATGGGGCTGGGGCGACAGCACACTGACCGTGGCGGCAGTGGCCAGCTTGATCACCCCGCGGCCGGGGGTTGTCATTCCTGCACCATAGGTCTCGGCAGCCGTATCCGACGTGCCGCAGATCACAAGCGTGCCTTTCGAAAGACCGGTACAGGCCGCGGCCTCTGCGGTGACATGACCGGTCCGCTCTGTACATCCAACGATCGGCGGCAGTGTCTCGGTCGGCCAGCCGATCATTCCGCACAGTTCCGGCGACCACGCGGCGCCGTCGGCCTGCGATAACAACGAACCCGCCGCGTCGATCCGGTCCGTGGTCCAGTCGCCGCTCAGCCGTCCCCGGATCCAGTCCTTGGCCAGGTAGAGCCGCGCCACGCGCACGAAGTTCTCGGGCTCGTGCCGCTTCAGCCACAGCATTTGCGGCAGGGTCCAGGTAGGATTGGCCCGGTTGCCGCCAATTTCGAGGATGCGCGCGTCGCCGTCGCCGTCGCGCAAATCATGGGTCTCACGCATCGCACGCTGGTCATTCCACAGGATTGCGCGTCGGATCACACGCCCCTGCGCGTCCTCCAGAACCTGGGTATGGGCCCCGGCCGAGACTGCCAGCGCGGCGATCCGGTCTGGCCGTATGCCAGAGATATCCAGCACACCGCGGCAGGTGGTGCAGAGAGCGCGCCACCATTCGTCAGGGTCCTGCTCGCTCCAGCCCGGGTGGGGTGTATGGGTGACGACTGGCGCCGAGCTTTCGGCCAGCACCGCGCCGTCCGGCGCGATGAGCATCCCCTTCATCGACCCTGCCCCAAGGTCGATGCCCAAGAGCACCGGATCGTTCACGTGGCGTCTCCGATCAGCATAGGCATGTGGCTCATGCGCCTCCGACCGTCACGGCGTCCTTGGGCGCGCGCAAGCCGACCTTGCCCGGATTGAGCAGGTTGTCGGGGTCGAGCGCGTCCTTGATTTGCTGGAGCACGGCCAGGCCACCGCCCATCTCTCTCTCAAGCCAGCGGTTGCGGAAGACACCCACCCCGTGATGATGGGCAATCGACCCGTCGTGATCCAGCGTCAGGGACTGGATTTTGTCCCACATCGCAGCGTGCATCGGCAGCGCCTCCGCCTCGTCCATCTGCGGCAGGCGAATGGTCATGTACTGGCAGGCGCCTTCGGGATAAATGTGGGACCAGTGCGCGCCGAAATGCACCTCCGGGCAGATGGCGCGCACGGCCTTGCCCATTTTTTCGAACATGGCTGGAATCTCCGACCACTTGGCGGTGACCTCGATCGTATCGTTGTAGAACCCCTTGGCCTGCCATTTCTGCGAGAACGCGACATAGCGGTTCTGCTTCCAATGCTCGTAGGGGCCTTGCGGGGCAATCCGGGCCCCGTGTTCTTCGGCAATCTCCAGCGCCAGCGCCTCTTCGGTTTCCATCAGCCGCTTGCTGCCGGAAAAAACGAACATCGCCATGATCGGGTTCTCGGCAAAGACCCCGATGCCGGCGGTCCGCTCGTCGCTTTCCACCCGGTCATAGATCCGTGCCACGGCAGGTCGCAGTTCGGCCTGCATGATGTCCCGCGCGGCGTCCAGCGCGGCGCGAAGGTTGGGGAAGGCAAGAACCGTGCCGCGCTCGACCTCCGGCAACTTCCAGATCCTCAGGGTCAGTTCCGTGATGATACCGAGCGTGCCTTCGCTGCCGACAATCAGGTCGCGGATCGATGGTCCGACCGCGCGGCGGGCGACCGGCTGAATGTCCAGCGGCGCCGCGTCGGGCAAAATCGCCTTCAGGCCCAGGACAATATCTTCGATTTTGCCGAAACGGCTCGACGCCTGCCCGCCACCGCGGCACGCCGCCCAGCCCCCCACGGTCGAAATCTCCAGCGATTGCGGAAGATGCCCGCAGGTGAAGCCCCGTTCGTTCAACGCGGCCTCAAAGTCGCCGCCGTTCATACCCGCCTCGACCGTTACCATGGCATCTTGTGGGGACAGCGATAGAATGCTGCCCATACGGCGCAGATCGATCGTCACTTCGCGGCTGATCGGGATTGCACCGCCAAGCACCCCCGAGCCGTTTCCATAGGGGATCAGCTGTACTTTCCGGTCGCGGGAAAGCTCCACGATCCTGCGCACCTCGTCGGTGCTTCCGGGGCGTACAACCATACGCGGCAGCACGCCCGCGAGCCGGCCGTGACGTTCTTGAAAGTTGGCATAGGGCAAGCGGTCGTGTGCGTACTCCCGCCGCGCATCCTCACCAACCAAGACATGCGTCGTCCCGACAATCCGTGACAGCGTCTCGCCGAGAGCCTCATCCTGCTGGGTCGAAGTGGTGGCATGCGATTGTGGCATATCAGTCGGTGCTCCGGGCTGGCGATACGGACTACGCTGGGCAATCCAAACTTGAACAATCGTTTGTTCAAGTGGTTTGTACGGAAACCAAACCAGAGTCAACGAAATTGATCAGACCGTCGGAGGCGCGGTCGAGGCCCGCAGAACCAGCTCGCCAGGCGGCAGCGCGGCGACATTGTCGGGATTTTCGCCCCGCAGCAGCCGGATCAGCAGATCTGCGGCAACCCGGCCCATTTCCTCGGTCGGCATCGCGACGGTGCTGAGTGCTGGGTAGAGCATCTCGGCGACGGCGGCGTCGTGCAGTCCGATCACCGACACGTCGTCAGGAATGGTCAGACCACTGTCATGCAACACGCTCATCGCGCCGGCGGCCGAAACCAGCGTCGCGGCCATGACGGCGGTCGGTGCGGATGGCAGCAATTCCTTCATCGCGCTGCGCCCGCCTTCGAATGTATAGCCCGCAGCGCGCACCAGTCGATCATCCCAGTCGATCCCGGCGGCCCGAAGCGCGTCCTTGTATCCGGACAGACGCTCTCCGGCATTGAAGCCGCCGGCCCGCCCACTCAGATGCGCGATGCGGCGATGGCCAAGTCCGATCAGGTGATCGGTGGCCCGCAGTGCGGCCGCACGGCTGTCGAGAACCACTGTAAGAGGTGCGCCGCCCAGCATCCGATTGAGTACGACATAGGGCACATCCGCCGCCTTGAGGTCAGAACGCAGGATCTCGTCATCGTCGAGGCTGGCCACCAGCAGCCCGTCGACCCTGTTGATCTGTGACAGATTGGTGATCGTGCTGGCCGTCTGGCCAGGCGCGCGATGCGAGATCAGCAACGAATAGCCTTCAGCCGACGCAGCACTTTCGGCGCCCCGAATGGCTGCTGAGAACACCGGATTGTCCAGTTGAGGCACGATGATGCCCAAGGTCGATGTCGTCGATGTCCGCAAGGCCCGGGCCATCGAGTTTGGTCGGTAGCGCAACGTCTCTGCGGATTGAAGAATGCGCGTCTTCGTATCTTCACGTATTCTCTGCGTGGCCTCGCCACGCAACACACGCGACGCCGTCGAAACATCGACACCCGCCGCACGCGCCACATCGGCCAGTGTCGTTCTCGCAGAAGCTCTGGTCATAGGCAAAAAGTCCGATCGCGAAGACTATGCGCGTGCTGGCCGATCCAGTTCACCCAGATACTCGTTGTCACGGACGTCATCCGGGAATGAAGCAAGCGGTGTGAACATATACGTGTCAGACAGATACTGCAGGATCAAGAAATAGTGGAAAGCGGGTGCTGCCCTAGACAAGGTCTCGGGTCAGGACATGTTCCAGATTCCTGAGCACGACAACCGCGGCGTTCCAGATTGGTGACAGGAGCAGGTTGCCACACCGTACGTCCCGAAAGGGCCGCATGTGCCGCTCGTTTGTCAAATTGCGTGGAAAGTGAAACCGGAGCAGTCAGGCCCGCATTTGAGCGTCTTTGGCCCAAAGCCCGACACATGATGATCTCTGTCGTGCCGCGGCAGATGCCTGGCCGCGGCACCCGATTTTTTCATCGGTCCGGGAACTGTGCTGGGCGACGAAACCGTGACGTTACCACTCGGAGATGGATCCATCCTCATGGCGCCAGACTGGCGGACGCCACTGATGGCCGATGACTGCTTTTTCCTCGACTATGGCCTCATCCACTTCGATCCCGAGGCCGGGGCGTTGCGGAATTTCCAAAAATCCTTCGACCACCCGGATCCTGGTGTCCTCGGTCAAGTAGTCATTCACGTCCGCACCCTGGTTATAGTGAATGCCGATCGATTGCTCCTGGATGAAGGCGTTGTGGCACACCGCGTCCACCTGCAGGCAGGCCGAGAGAGCGATGGGGCCAAGCGGACAGTGAGGGGCAAGCGCCACGTCATAGGCTTCGGCCATCGCACCGATCCGGATCATCTCTGAAATGCCGCCTGCGTGGGCGGTGTCGGGGTTGATCACAGAGGCTGCACGCTTCTCGAACACGTCCTTGAAGTCGTACCGGGAGTAAAGACGCTCGCCGACGCACAGAGGTACGGTCGAGTGGCGATTGATGTCGGCCATCTTGTCCAGATGCACGCCGTCGACAACGTCCTCGATGAACATCGGGCGCAGATGTTCGACCTCCTTGACCATGATCTTGGCCATCGGCGCATGGACGCGGCCATGGAAATCGAACGCCAGATCCATCGTTGCGCCGACCGCGTCCCGCACGTCCTGCAACCCGCGCAGCACGCTGTCGACCTTGGTGTAGCTGTCAACGATCTGCATCTCCGCACAGGCGTTGAACTTGACGGCATCGAGGCCTTCGTCGCGCAGCTTGAGCGCTCCGTTCACGAGGTCGGCAGGTTTGTCTCCGCCGGTCCACCGATAGGTTCTGATCTTGTCCCGCACCTGTCCGCCCAGAAGCATGTGGACGGGCTGGCCCAGCCATTTCCCCTTGATGTCCCAAAGCGCCATGTCGAGGCCAGAGATCGCGCTCATCAGGATCGGCCCGCCGCGGTAACAGCCATTGCGATAGATTTTCTGCCACATGTCCTCGATGTGCCGGGGATCGGAGCCGATGACGAGAGGCTCAAGTTCCCGGATCTTGGCGGCCAGGGTCTCTGCGTGTCCTTCCAGGATCGGCTCGCCCCAACCCGTGATCCCCTCGTCCGTTTCGACCTTGAGAAACGTCCAGCGGGGCGGCACCACATAGGTCGTGAGCTTGGTGATCTTCATGGTTCGGCTTCCTTCAAAGACGCAGGCGAAACGAATGTGGCAATCGCAAGGCACCCGGCGCGCGCGCAAGGCTGTCGCGTTTGCCTTGCGGCCGAGAGATGCCGGACTGCTCCGCTACCGGCCGGTGATACCCGGAAAGATAATCAACATGGCGACCCCGAGAATCTGCAACCCGATGAAGGGCAGCAGGGACCGGAAGATCGTCCCGAGGCTGATGTCCGGTGGCGCCACGCTCTTGAGATAGAATGCCGCCGGACCGAAGGGCGGAGAGAGAAAGCTCACCTGCATGTTCATCGCAAAGAGAACGCCGAACCAGACCGGATCATACCCAAGCTGGATGATCACCGGCACGAAGATCGGCATGGTCAGCAACGCGATCCCGACCCAGTCAAGGAACATGCCGAGCACGAACAGGATCAGCATCATGAACAGCAGGACGACCGTCGGGTTTTCCGAGATCCCCGTGATCAGCGACGACACGAAGTTGATACCGCCCATCAGATTGAACACGCCGACCAGGGCGCTGGCCCCGATCCCGATCCAGACGATCATGCCCACGGTCCGCAGCGATTGCAGGCCAGCCCCCTTGAGCATTGCGAACGAAAACTCACGCCGCACGATGGTCGAGAGAATGACCCCGGCCACGCCCACCGCCGAAGCCTCCGTGACGCTGGCGATCCCGCCATAGATGGACCCCAGTACCCCGGCGACGACGCAGAGCGGCAGGAACAGGCCCTTCAGCAGGCGGAGCTTTTCCGCGGTCGTGGTCTCGTTCGGCTCCGGGATCGGCGCAAGGCTCGGGTTGAGATAGGCCCGGACCAGAACGTAGGCGACGTAGAAGCTCGCCAGCATCAAGCCGGGCAGAAAGGAGGCGGTGAACAGGTCACCGATCGAGACATTTGCAGTGAGACCATAGATGATCAGCACGATCGACGGCGGTACCATGGTGCCAAGCGCGCCGCCGGCACAGACGACCCCGATCGCCAAGTGTTTGTCATACCCGAGACGGAGCATTTGCGGCAGAGCCACAAGGCCGAGTAGGACGACTTCGCCGCCGATGATACCCGACATCGCGGCCAGGATCACGGCGACCGCGATTGTCTGGATCGCAACGCCCCCCCGCAGCCGGCCGCCGACAAGTCGCATGGCGTCAAACAGATCCCGTGCGATGCCCGACCGGTCCAGAATGGCCGCCATAAGCACGAACATCGGCACCGATACGAAGACAAAGGACGACACGAACGAGAAGATGTTGCTTGTGATCAGGGGGACGACCATCGGCCCGAACCAGCCGAGCGCGAAGATGAGCGCCACCATCAGCGTCACGAAAGCCAGGGGCATACCGGTCAGCAACAGGATGAACAGCATCACGAACATCGTCAGCGTGCCGTATTCGATCCCCATAGCCTTGAAGGAGCCGAAAAACTCCATCACTTGCGGCCTCGCGCGTAGTTCGCTGCCAGGATCAGGAATTGAAGGCACATCAGGATCATGATCAGGAACAGTGCGATCTTCAGAAGACCCGGAAAGATCGGGTCCCAGGCGCTGCCGGACCGTTCGATCCAGATAGTCCCGTCGGGCCGGAAAATGGCGCGCTGCACCATGCTCCATGCAGCCCAGGCAAACATGCCGGCCGCTGCGGCATTTGCCAGAGAAATGACGATGTCCAGGGCGCGTCGAACCTTGAGCGGAACGTAATCATAGATCAGCACGACGCGGATATGCTGGTCTCGGGCCGCGCAATAGAGCCCGCCATAGATAAACGCGAGGCCGCAGATAAAGATCGTGGTTTCATGGGCCCAGATGGTCGGGGCGTTGAACACATATCGCAACACGACCTCGTTGATCAGGATCGCTGCGGCACACACGATCCCGATCGCAAAGACCAACCCTCCGGCATTGATTGCTCGTCCAAGGAGCCCGGCTTCTGCGATCGCGCCCTTGTCGGCTCGCGGATCGACGACCGCCTCGGCGGCTTTCTGATCTGACATTTGTGCTCCCCAAAAAAGGCACCGGGCGACCCATCGCCCGGTGCTGAACGTCGGTTTGGGGGACCTAGTTGATCAGCCCGTTCGCCTTGAGATACTCGGTCAGCTGATCATAGACTTTCTGCGCGTTCGGAGAGCGGCCGGCGACAGATTCCCACTGGCTCGCGGCAATTGTACGAAACTTTGCGCGTTCCTCTTCCGGCCAGTCGATCACGGTGACCTCGCCGCCTGCATTGGCCGCCTCGACAGCTTCCAGATCCTTTTCGGCGAGTGCTGCGACCTGCGACTGCGCAAATTCGGCGACTGTTTCGGAAATCGTGGCTTGAAGCTCCGGAGACAGGCTATCCCAGCGGTCCTTGTTCATCGACACTTCGACGAGCGGCATCGAATGAAACCCGGGGTAGATCGGATAGGGGGCGACATCGTGGAGACCCTGCGCCGCGTTGGTCGAAAACACCGAATAGTCGGCCGCCTCGATCACCTTTTTGTCCAAAGAGGTGAAGACCTCGGATCCCGGCAGGTTCACCGGGGATGCGCCGGCTGCCGCGAAGACCTGTTGCACGAGCCCCTCGGGCGCGCGCATTTTCACGCCTTTGAGGTCTTCGACGCTGTTGAGAGGAACTGAGGAGACGAATGCCTCAAGCCCGGGGGTCGTCGCACCGATGAACTGGAGTCCGTAGGGGTTGAGGAGCTCGTTCATCAGCTCATTGCCGCCGCCCGTATTCATGAAATCGAACATCTCTTGAGGCGATGACCAGGCGCCGACGGGGTTGGCAATCAGACCAAATGCGGGGTCCTTTCCGGCGAAGTAAGACGTGTCCGTGATATGTCCATCGAGGATGCCCGCCGCGATCGCGTTTTGGGTCTCGGTGTGCGAAACGATGGAATTGACCGGCAACAATTCGATTGTGACCTCGCCATCCGTCCTTTCGCTGACCAATTCCGTCCATCCCTGCTGCAGAATGAAATTCGGGTTACCGGCGGGGTCCGACGACTGAAACTTCATGGTGACTTCGGCGGAAGCGGTCGAAGCGCACAATGCCACTCCGGCGACGGCTGTGATCACGAAATGCTTGAGCGTTCTCTGCATAGTTTTCCTCCCTTGGAATTCTTTAGAAGGTCCGAGCGGACGCGCGCGGATCGCATGCAGGCGCTTTCAAACCCTCTGGGCCGACGCCACCACGCCGCGCTGCAGATATCAAGCCTTCCATTTTGCCACACGGTGCCGGCGCGTGCCGCCTCCCTCGTGCAAATCCTGTGATGGCCGCCCCGTCCCATAAGACGGGAACGTAAGTCTCAAATCCACCGACGCGGCCCTCGATCAGGTGCCCGCGACGCCAGTCATCGACCGCAGGCTGGATGCCGCGCGGCGCGCGTTCGGAAACTCGCGTAGGCGTGCCCGGCAGCATGACGTTCGCCTGCCAACGTGGATCGTCATGGCTTTGCGGTCCGCGTGCTTGCCCGCCAGGTCTTCGGCGGGCAGTAGCCTCACGGTGTATCAGACTGCCGCAACCCGTTGCGGTCGATGACGGTCCGTCGAGGCCATCAAGGCACCGGGTCGATGCCTGATTTCCCACATTCCCGCGCGGGACAGGGCTGTCATCACCGCGGGGCAACCGTGCCGCTTGGGAGAGCAGGGCTGAATCCGCGCCATCTGCGCGTCGTCCTACTGGAAGAGCCTGTCCGGTGCGCCTCCGGAAGGTCGGTAACCTGAATAAACGTTACCTGTCGACTGCACCCCGATCAGGAGGACCAGAGACTGGCAGCCTGCCGAAGGGCGGACCGTCAGGGGAGACAATTGCCAAGAGCGCAAGCGGTCCGGGGTGCCGAACAACCGCACCCCGGCGCATAGCATCAATGCGCTGTGTCCAATCCAATGACCATGCTCGATGACAGTGCGGCTGCGGAGCAAACCATCAGCGGTATGGTTTGAAAACTGTTGATGTGCGCGGTGCCATTTCGAAGATCCGGCATCTGTTGTGTCATCTCACGAAACCACCACCCCTGTTCAGGTGGCGGCTGCAGTCGATCACGGAAGGCTGACGGCGTCTGGCATCACCGCCATTAGCGCATCCGGCGCGAAGTTGCCGAGCATGTCTTCCAGGGTCAGGGCTTCGCCTTTCACAACTCCCTGGGCAAGGATCCAATCGGCTTCTGCAACCAAGAGTTCGGCAAGTCCGGTCTTCAAGTTGAGACCGATATCCACGTCCTGCCACATCACGGCCAGTTCCTCGGGTGACATGGCGCCGGTCATCGAGGCGCTAACAGCGGCCATTGCAGCGGCTGGATCTGCCTGCACATCGGCATCGGCTTTGGCCAGAGCGCCCATGAAGGCTTCAAGCACATCGGGGCGATCATTGATCATTTCGGGTGAAGCCGACAGGATGTAATGCACCTGATACCCGGGGACACGCAGTTCTCCGTAGTTTTCGCCGAGCGTGGTCCGCGCCGCGCTGTAGAAGCTCGGAAACGGGACAATTGCATCGACATCCCCGCGCGCCACGGCGGGCACCAGATCGGGAGGCGCGGCGCTGACCAGTTCCGCCTCGATCCCGGCATCGGTCAGGATCTGGTCGAGGTAGAAATTGACGTTCGTGCCGAGCGTTGTGCCGATCTTCTTGCCCGCGAGATCTGTTGGTATCGAAACCTCTCCGCCGGATGTGTTGACGATCACCCGTGAGCCCGTGAAGCGGGCCAGATCGCCGATGATGCCGAAATCCTGACCCGTCAGCGCGCCGACCGCGGCCGGAAACTCGGCCATGAAGGTGACATCGACCTGTCCGCCAAGCATGGCTTCGAACCCTTCACGCCCGGTGCGGAAAGCGACGTAATTGATGTCCAGTCCGGCCTCTTCGAAATACCCCTTCTCGATCGCGACATCGACTTGCGGGGTCTGGGGGTTCGGGGTCCATGCAAAGGTAAGCTCTTCCGCCAGAGCGGCGCTCGGCACGAGGATCGAGGCCGCAAGGGCCAGTGGCTTCAGGTTGATCATAGCAGTCTCCATTGTTGGGTCAGGTGGCAATCAGGTCTTCGTCCGGTCGCAAGAGACCGAGTATTTCCTCTCGTATTTCCAGGAGGTTCGGACCGGATCGGCTGAAGGCGCGCGGGCGCGGTTCGGTCAGGTTGTAGTGGCGGATCATGCGGCCCGGTGCCTGGCTCATGACGCGGACATCGTCGGCCAGCAGAAGCGCTTCATCGACGTCATGAGTGACGAACAGAACGGTCGCGCGATGTTTCTGCCAGACGCCCATAAGCAGGCTGTGCATGGAGATCCGGGTCTGCGCATCCAGAGCACCGAACGGCTCGTCCATGAGCAGAACCTTGGGGCCGACGACGAAGGTACGGGCAATCGCGACCCTCTGTTTCATCCCGCCCGAGAGCTGTTGGGGATACTTGTCCGCATGGGCGCTCAAGCCAACCTCGTCGAGGGCGGCGCGGGCACGGTCGATTTCTTCCGCTTTCGAAAGGCCCAGTTGCTTGAGGCCAAATCGTACATTGCCGAGTGCGGTAAACCACGGGAAAAGCGCATATTGCTGAAAGATCACGCCGACATCGTTTGAGGGACCCGTGATCGGTGTGCCGTCCAGCGACAGCCGACCCTCGGATGGGGTGACGAAGCCGGCGATCGCGTTCATCAAGGTCGACTTGCCACACCCCGAGGGCCCGATGAGTGCGGTGAACGTGCCAGGCTCCAGGACGAGCCGGGTCCGATCCAGCGCGGTCATTTCGCCTTGTTTGGTGGCGAAACGGATGACGACATCATCAATCTGGACCCGACCGACATTCGGTTGATCGCTCATTGGCCTTGCTCCCAATGGACGAGTTTCTGGCCGATCCGGTGCACGACGTAATCCACCGTGGCCCCGAGGATGCCGAGGATAATCAGCAGAGAGAACATGCGGTCGGTGCGGATGTACTGGCGCGCCTCCTGCAAGCGGAATCCAAGGCCTGATGACGCCCCCGAAAGCTCTGCCGCGATCAGGCTCAGGAACGCCAACGCAACGCCCAGGCGGATGCCGGCGAATATGTGCGGGGCAGCCGCCGGGATGATCACGGTCACGAATTCCCGGAGTTTGGATGCTCCCAGAGAACGCGCGGCGCGCAGGTAGGTCCCGGGAACGTACTGCATCCCGTGATGGGTGTTGAACCAAACGGTCAGGAACACCGTGTATGAGACCACGAAATACTTCGATCCTTCGCCAATCCCGAACCAGACGATCGCCACCGGGACCAAGGCGATCGCCGGAATTGGCCGGAGCAGGTTCAGAAACGGGTTCAGCAGTGTGCGCACAATTGCCACGCGTCCCGTCATGAGGCCCAACAAGACCCCGAGCGACGCCCCGATGGCAAAGCCGATGGCGGCCCGTCCCAGGGAGACGCGCAAATCATTGGGCATCGTGCCGTTCTGCCACATCTCGATGGTGGCGAACCAGACCGACCATGGAGAGGGAAAGATCGTTTCCGGCACGATTTTCAACAGGGACACGATCGTCCAGATCCCGAGGACAAAGGCAAAAGAGATCAATGGCGCGCCGCCGGAAGCCAAGGCGCTCAGTGGACGGCGCCAGACCGCGGCTGGGGGCCTTGGCTGAGAAGTAGATGTTACAGCCATGCGATCTGCTCCGCCTTGTACCGATGTGCGCGAAAGCAACTGTTGGTCGCGCCGGTGATGAAGCTGTTCAGCGGACTCGGATACTCGGCGAAGTCCGGGATGAGATATTCCCAGACCAGTGTACCGTCGGGTGTGACCTCAAACAGTCGGCCAAACGCGCTTTCGCAAATGAGCGTGTTGCCGTTCCAGAGCCGTTCCGCGCTGCCCATGAACGGCGAGAAAAACGAGATTGGGGTCGGATCGGTATAGTCCCATGTGATCTGCATGGTGTTGGGATCGAATTCCAACGCGCGGGAGAACGGGTTGGACATGCCGGGCCGTAGGTTGCCATTGTCAAAACACAGGACCGTACCGCCCTCCATCTCGATCGGAGTGTGTTGTTGCGCGACGATATCGGGACCTGCGTGCCAGACGATGCCGCCTGTGGTCTTGTCGACCGCGATCACGCCCGAGGTCGTTCGCAGGCTCATGAGGACCAGCCCGTCGCGTGTTTCGGAGACCCCGTTGATCATCGGCCAGTGCCGACGGTCGAAATTCGGGTGGATCGGCAGATCGGCGGGGTCGAGGTGATCCCAGATGCGCCATTCCCAGACGACCTCGCCCTTGCGGTTCACTTCGCGCACGATGTCCGACTGAACGATCCCGTCCTTGCCGTCCTTGGCCGCGTCGCCGCCGGTGATGCGCGCCGCCTTCTCCGCCGGCAGTTGCGCCGCCACGGTGTAGAGGAGGTTACCGTTGGGCAGCCACTGGGCGTCATGGTGGTGGTATATGTCCTCGTACCGCCAGACGATCTCGCCGTCCGGGGTGACCTCGTAGAAGTCGCCGCCGTGCCATAGATCCCAGGCAGGATAGAGCGCGGCCGAAGTCGCGTGGCTGCCATTGTAGCCAAGATTGCCATTGGCGAGGATCACCGCATCTCGGCCCGGGCGCACTGGCAAGGTCCACTGGTGCGCCGTGCTGCCATCGATATCGATCAGATCGACCACTCCGCCGCCGGTCTGTCGGGCAAACAGAGTGTATCCCCCCGCGGACCCGGCGGGATCATAGGCAGTCAACCCGATGCGCCTTCGGCATAGGGTAATCTGGTTTGGTAGCTCTCGGTATCCATCTGGCATCTTACGCCCCTCCAGAACATGCCGGTAAAACGTTTTAATGATGAATGGCGGTTGTTCAGGATCAAGTAAAACGTTTTAACGGATTCGCGGCTACAAACTCAGTTGAGCGCCCTCAAAGTGCGCAGATCAGGTTCTTTTTGATGGTTTTGAAGGCAGCTTGAAAGTGACGGAGCATTCACCCCCCCGGCACAAGCGTGTCACCGTGGTTGACGTGGCGAAGGCGGCCGGTGTTTCGCCGGGGACAGTCTCAAATTCGCTCAGCGGAAAGCGCAAAGTCGACAAGGACACCCGGAAGCGGATCGAGACTGCCATTCAGGAATTGGGCTATCGCCCCAATCTGGCGGCAAGGGGCATGCGAAGCGGGCGGACCAACACCATTGCGATTTTTTCGTCCATGCCGACAGCGGTTGCCGCCGGGCCGTCAAAACTGGGGTTTCTCATGGAGATCGCCGCATCGGCGGCAGTGGCAGCCCTGGAGCGCAACACCGCGCTGATTCTTGTTCCACCCATCGAGAACCCGATTGAAGCGCTGGAAACGATCGCGATGGATGGTGCGCTTGTCGTCGAGCCCGAGGAAAACGATCCGGTTCTGACACTTCTAAATCGTGTCGGCGTGCCGACCGTGTGTATTGGCAAACCGCTTGGGGCCAAGACCGCCTATATCGACCTGGACTACGCCGTCATGGCAGACATGCTGATCGAGCATTTGTTTGACGTCGGCGCCACGCGGTTCCCGTTGATTGTTGGCGCCAGTACGCGTCCCAGCAATCTGGCGTTCAAAGAGGCCTATCGCGCAGCATGCGAGAGAGCCGGTATGGCCGAGGTCATCATCGAGGTCGCAGAATATCTTGCGGAGAGCGGCGCGGCCGAGGCCGTGGCCGGGCTGATGGACGAAGGTTACGTATTTGACGCGGTGCTTGCGCCAACGGATGCCATGGCGACCGGGGTCATGCAGGCATTGCGCCGGGACAAGAGGGCGGTACCATCGGAGGTCTGTGTCGTCACGCGTTACGATGGTTTTCGGGCGCGCACGGAAGACCCTCCGCTCACTGCCTTGAACTTGAAGCTTGATGTCGTCGCGGCTTTGGCAACCCGAAAACTCGCCGAGATCATCGAAGGCGATCCAAGCCAGGATCCCGTTTCCGGTCCGACGCCATCTCTTGTGGTGCGGGGATCGAGCGTCAGGACATAAGCGGTTTTTCGGCGCAATTCAGCTTCCTAGGACTGGACGGTCCAGCCAGACAGCGTCGATGCTCTTGCATTCGGTGGTCCGCGGGCAGCAGCCCGTTCTGGCGGCCCCAAGTCGGGATCATTGTGAAGTGACCCGGGGCCTGATTGACCCCGACTGCGCAAGATAGCGAGTAGCGTGTGAACCACTCCGCTGCATTCGGCATGGAGATCTGCACGACCCATCGTGGCGCGAAGGGCGTGTCCGTCGCACTGCGCGTCATAGAGCGCGTAAACCTTCTTCGCCGGCTTCCAGCTGCCGCGTGGCCCGAGAGATACCGAACGCTGAGCGTAGCCACCGTGTCGGCAGGGCCGGCAGACCAACGTCTGCCACTTTCGCGAGGCGCCGCGCGGCGTTCCGGCCGATCTTGTCGGAAGGCCCGAGTGTGCGCTTGCGGCTGAGACTGTCCCGCTGGCATTGCGCGATCCAGGAACGTGAAACACCGCGCGGTATCAGACCAAGCCGCGGCACGTTACAGTCCCATGTAGCGATTTCCGAAACCGTGGTTTGAGCGAACGCTGTCTTGGCCGAACCAGTGTGGGGCATGGGCATCCTCCCTCAGCTTCAGGAGAAATCGGCACAGTTTCCCGGGAAGCGTCCAGGAAGCTCCGGGAAGAGGGAAAGATCGGACTCCAAATCACGTTTGCGACCCGGAGGCATCACCGGGAAAGACAATGAGGTCAGAGCCTTATCGAGACGCAACTCACCGTTGGATTGGCGCTTGAGTCCTCATTTCTTCGAAACTCTACCCAATCCCAATCCTGCGAGTTTCGGTGGTATTCTTCGCAACTTGAACCTGTTCCTGCTCGGGGAATCGATGGAAGCTTCGCTAAGCGATTGACGTTGGCCGCCTGCGACCGACCCGGCTGTGCGCGTCCGGTTTACCCTTTGCGATAAACAAAAAGGTTTTGGTTGATTTTCGTCCAAGCCGTACGGAGACTGACGAGTTATGTTAAATGGAGCCATCGCTTGACGACAAAAGCCACTTTATCCGAGGCGCGTGGCTTGCTTGAATCGGGCCGCAGCATCGCTCAGGGCAGTGTGCCCGAGCCGATCGCGACCAGTTGGAACCGTTGTCGGCAAATGGGACTTGATCCGTGCAACGTGCCGACGGACGCGGCGCTGTCCGATAACGAGTTGCGCATCGCTTTGCAGGCTAAAGAAAGGCTGATGCAGTTCGTGCGGCCCGAGCTTGAATTGCTGAGTTCGCAGATCGCGGGCACGAACTTCCTGTGTGCCTTTGCTGACGAAAATGGTGTTGTGCTGGACGCGATCACAGACAGCGAATTCGATGCGAGCGAATGCGCTCGCAGCGTGCGCGTCGGATCAGTCTGGCGCGAGGAAATCCGTGGCACCAATGCGCTGGGACTGGCGCTCTCCACGCGGCAGACGAGCATGGTGACCGGACAAGAGCATTTTTTCGGCTGCCATGGCGGAGTGTCGTGCGTGTCGACTCCGATCTTTGCGTCCGATGGCAAAATCGTCGGCCTGCTCGACGCCTCATCCGAAGTCGAGGAGCGCCAGTTGCATACCAGAGCTTTGGTCAAACTTGCCGCAACGAATATCGAGAACCGGCATTTTGTTGAGGCGCATCAGACAGAGTACATCATCCAGTTTCACCCGCGGCAAGAGTATCTGGCGACGCAAAGCGTGGGCTTGATCGCCGTCGATGCCACCGGTCGGATCGCCGGAGTGAACCGCAATTCCAGTCGGCTCCTGTCTGGGTTCGGTTTTGCAAAGGCGAAAAGCTTCGGCGATCTTTTTCGGGGTGATTTCCGGGTGATCTTGCGGAAACTGACCGCGGGCGAAACCTTGCAGCTTTGCGAATGGCTGAATTCAGGCTTTTTCGCGCGGCTGCACCCGGCATCCCCGTATCTGGCTACGCGCGCCGCGGCACGTGGCGCCCCCATCGCGCCACCAGTGGCGTACAGGATGAAGTCCGTGCAACGCGAGTTTGTCCTCGATGATGAGATGGCGCGCGACTGTCTGCGTGTCGCGGTGAAGGCCGCGAAACTGGGACAGCCCGTCGTCATCCGCGGCGCGCCGGGTACCGGCAAGACGGCGCTGACAGACGCTGTGCATCGCCATGCTCAACCGGTCAGACCGTTGATAGTCATCGACTGTCGCCGCTTGTGCCGCGAGGGTGGCACAGAAGTTCTTTTCCCGTATGCAGGGCCCGCGGGCGCCCTCAGCAACGGCGGTACCCTGGTCCTGGAGAATGCTTCAGCAGCGAAAGGGCAGGGCTTGCGGCAGCTCGAAACGTTGCTCGACGGTCTTGGCGACGCACTGGCGGCCGGACTGGTGAGCGTGCTGGCAACCGACCGTGTTCCGCCCGGGGAGATCGGTCCGCGGATCGTGGGGCGGGCCGGGTTGAAGATGCTCGCGGTAGATCTGCCGCCCCTCGCGCTCCGAACGGACTTCGACAAGATCGCGCGCGGAATTCTGGCGGGTTTGTCGCCCGCGCATCAGTTGTCGACCAAAGCCTTGAAAGCGCTTTCGGACATCGACCGGCCGGGCAACATTGCTGATCTGCGTCATCACCTTCAGGTGCTCGTGGCGAGCTACCCGGCCGGGGTCGTAAGGGACAGCCAGGTGACGCATGTCTTTCCGCAACAGACCAGCAAGATAAGCGCCTGCGCCCGCTGCGACAGCGCACCTATCCGTCGGCAACGGTGCATCGAGATCCGGCAAAAGTTCAGAGCCTGTCAGGGCAATGTGGCGCTGACGGCCAGACGGCTTGGCGTATCGCGCAACACGGTCTACGCGCACCTGAAGGACTAGGCTGCAGAAAACAGACCTGCGCCCAATGCCGTTTCGACGATGGCGCGGTGGCGAGCCTCGTCTTCCTCGGACAGAAAGCAGACGTGACCGCCGTCCTCATGGATCAAGGCCACGCCGACACTGCGGCGATTGTCATCCTCGATAACGAAAATCCCCTGCGGGGTTCCACGGAAACGGTGAGCCTCGATGAAATCGGGCAGCGCCTCGGTTTCGGGCCATGGCGCGGCACCGGCACCGGCCCGCGGGAGCATCCGGGCCAGCGTCGCGGCATCCTGTTGCCTGGCAGGACGCAGTGTGGCGGAGCCAGCGGTGACGCTTGGGGGGTGAAGCAGGTGCCACTGCTCTGGCGCCATCAGGTGGTCGCGACAGGGTTCGGCTCGTTGAGTGCTCTGAAAGAACATCCTCCGGCCGATAGGGCTGGGCGCAAAACCCAACCGAGCGAGCACCGCGCGTGAGGCTGAGTTGTCCTCGTGGCAGGTGGCAATCAGCGGTGGCGCAGGCCGGGCGAAACGGGCCGCGACGGCAAGCAGGAGAGCCCGTTGCATGAGCCCCTGCCTCCAGTAGGCCGGCGCGAGCCAGTACCACAGCGCATGCCCCATACAGATGCCGCCCGCCACTGCGCCGTCCCGTTCGATCAATCGCAGATCTTCGCCCGGGTGGCGGCTGTGCGCCAGCAGCGCGTTGGCCGCCGCGGCATCGAAGGGCTGGGCCACCGTCGCAAGCCACGGTGCAACGCGGCTGTCGCCGATCTGGGCGGCGACTTCAGGCAGATCCTGTTCCGTCAACGGCCGGAGTCTCAGGTCGTCCTGCTGCAAAACATCGGGGATATCACTCATCATTCTGCGCGGTCCCACTGCGGATGAGGTCAGCAGAGCGCGGAACAGCGGCGAAGATCAAGCGGGTGATTCGGCTGGTACGGTGAACGACCGGGCGTTTCTGCGTCGCAGCGAAAAAGCCTTGGAACAGGGTGTTACACACTCGAAATTTGACCGTAACGCAAGTTTACGGTTTTGCGCCGCGGCGTCGTGAATCCGAATGAATACTGCCGACCTGACCCAAACTCCTTGCGTCGAGAGGTCCCCGAGATAGCCTTTTTGCCACTCGATCGATCGGGCGTCCAAGGGAGGTGAATCCATGCGGGACATGGGACAGGGTCGTTCGCGCCTCCGGCGGCGGAGCGAGTCAGTTCGGGCGTTGCTTGCCGGGCGCTCCCGGCTTCGCGTCCCACACAGCGGAGAGGTCTGTCGCCATCCGCAAATGAACCTCGCGCAGCACTGCTTCTTTCACAGGCGCGTCCAGACGGTCCACAGCCTCGCGTGCCGCGCGCAGGTCCAGCTGGTCACCCGTGCTGACGGCGCGGTCGATGGCGTCGCGGCAGGCCTGATCGACGTCGTCGGACTGCCCGCACACCTGTTGGAGTATCTGGAAGAAGCGCGTGTCGGCGGGATCAAGCATGGCGCGGGCCCTTCGGTTCCGATTTCGTCGTCCAACTACAGGACCGGCGCATGAGCGGTCAATCGCGTGGCATCCAGGACATCCTGATGGAGCGCTTGAAGATCATCCAGGATATCGCCGTGGCGAACTCCGAACAGCTGCGTCTCAATCAGATCGCCAACGGCATGATGGTTCTGGAGATGAAAGACGCGCGCGACGGGGTGGCCGATTGCGCCAACGACGAGGCGCGCAATCGCAACGATGCAGCGCTCGACGACAACATGACCAAGATCAACCGGCTGGAAGAAGAGCTCGCCGCTCTGGACCAAGAGCTCGAAGCCGCCGCACAGAAAGACGGATGAATGTCACAGCACAAGCCACCCCGCGCTATGTCGCTCTTTGACCTGATCGCCCGCACGTGGGCGTTGGACGGAGAGGCGCGCCAGGTCCTGTTCAACACCTCCGGAACGTCGCTTGCCGCGCTGCTCGACGATGGCCGCATGGCATTCGTCTCAGTCAACGATGCCGAACATCCTGAAAAGCGGGTGCGCGTCGAAGCCGACACCGGGCGCACGAGCATCCGGCCCCGGTCCAAGCCGCTGCCACCCCCGGTGACAAGCGAAGTGCCGGTCGCACGGGTGAACGTGGGTCCATGTCGCCTAGGCGCACAGGGATTCGCCTTTGCTCATGCCGAGACGGGAGCGTTGTGGCGCGCGACCGCGAGAGGGCAGACCCTGCCGATGAAATTAGCGCCCGCGGGCGCGGTGACCGCGCTCGCCGCTCTTCCGAAGGCCGGGCGGATCGCTTTGGCTCAGGGCGGCACGCTGATGCTGGCCGCGGAAGAGACCGGCGCCGGGGTTGCAACTGTGGAGCTGCCCCACGAGGTCACGCGGATTGCCGTTTCGGGCAACGAGCGCATGCTGGGCTGTTTCGGCGCCGGCATGATGAGCGTCGTGTCCGTCGATGGCCTCAAAGCAGCGGCCCCGGTCGCGTTCGACGGGACGGTCCTCGACCTCGCATGGTCGCCGTGCAACCGCTGGCTCGTGGCCGGCTGCGAGGACAAGGCAGTGTCGCTGGTCGATGTCCCGGCCGGCACCTGCGACCGGATCGTCGATTTTCCCGAAGTTGTGCGGGCCGTGGACTTCAGCGAAAAGGCCGGTGCGATGATCGCCGCCGGCGCCTTTCGCGTCGCCGGCTGGACGCTGCCCGATCTGCCCTTTGGTGAGCATCAGGGCGATCCCATCGAGACCGGCAAGCCGGGGCTGATGATCGTCGATCTGGTCGCGGCACATCCCACGCGGGACCTCTGCGCCGTGAGCTATGGCAACGGTCTGGTGATGATCTGCCGGATCGCCCATCCTGATGAGATGTTGCTGCGCGAAGGCACCGGTTCACGGGTCAATAGCCTGACCTGGACGGCAGACGGCGCGCATCTGGCGATCGGGGACTGCGATGGCAGCCTGTCGATCGCGACGTTCCCCAAGAACATGTTCAAGTAACCCGCGAGGGAGGGAGACCCCATGACACAAGCGCTATCTGCAGAAGAACAGAGCAAGGACCGCTATTTCCAACAGTTGGCCAAGGTCGCCGAAGAGATGGTGGGGGAGCACGGCAAGGACTTCGCCGCCGGCGCCTTGGTGCTGGCCGCGCGCTGGGTCGCCGAAAACCGGATCGGCAAGACTGAGGATGTCAAGCACTAGCGGTACCAGTCCGCACGCTGTCGGCTGTGAGGCTCCGGTGCTTCGAGGCTCTGGATCTGACTGATGAGAATACGGTTCAGGGGTGCGGCCAACGCGGCGAGCGGTTGGTGCGGTGAGTGCGGCGCGTCGCTCGTCGCGGCCCGGCCTGCGAGCTCGAGCGTCTCGGTCAGGGTCGGTTCAAGCAGTTGCGCAAAGGCGCAGAACTCATGAATTCGGAATGTTGCGAATTGCAGGCTGTCGCCGTTCAAAAGCACATCGCTTTGCTGCCGCGTCGGAAGTCGCGTGTGCAGCGCGTTGCTGTGGGCCGCTGCGCCCAGCGTCATGAGCACCGATCTGCGCCATTTCGCGTAATCGGTATCCGCGGTGTGGTCGATGCCCACGGCGTAGAGCTTTTCAGAGATACTCCGGAACGCCCGCCCGCCCGCGATATGGCGGCGCCAGAAATCGCTGGCATCCTCCACCGTCCGGCAATCGGCAAAACGTTGCGCCAGCTTGCGTCGGATCAGAAGCATCAGCGCCATATCGACATCTTCGGAAATCGATCGGGCGATCTGCATGGCGGGCATTGGCAGATCAGTGAGCGCCAGCAGCCGAAGGGCTGCCAGTTGTTCGGTCAGCCGGGCCGACAGGGCCGCCAGGCCGTGCCATTGCGCCGGGCTGAGCCCATGGATCTCATGGGCGCGGCCGGCAGTCGCGGCTTCGTGCAGCGCCCTGACCCAGAGGATGCATTGGTCGAACAGGAATACCAGATCAACATCGGTGCTGTCCTTCGGTGTCTCTGCCCGCGGCACTGCACGAAAGCCCGGAAGGCTGCGAACCCCGGCCCGCCAGTGGTGATCGAAATCGGCGCCGGCGGCAGACCAGAGCTGCGTCACGCGTGCCAGAAGCTGCGGAGACAGGTTGGGATAGGACAGCTCCGGCGCCGCGCGGTCGGGGTCGGCGATGCCGCTGATCGGGGGAGTCTGGCTCATCCAACCGCAATTCAATGGCTTCTTCGGGCTAGGATAGGCTGTTGTTCCCCGTCGTGGCCAGCGCTTTGTCCAAACCGGACCGCGGAGGGTTTGGCATGGCGCTAGGGCTTCGACTGCGTGCCAAACAGAGCCAGGTTTTCCGCCTGGGGCAGTTCGTCAGCATCCTGCAGATGACCACAGCAGATCTTGACGAGCATCTTGCCGCAATGGTCCGCGAGAACCCGATGCTGATCCTTCGCCAGCGCCGTGCCGAGACGTCCAGCGCAACGGATGTGCTGGAAATGACGGCCGTGGCCGATACCGTCAGCCTTCATTCCCATGTCTTCCATGCCCTCGCTGGGCTGATCGCGCAGGGCGGTCTGATGGAAAAACTGGTCACTGCCCTGATCGAGGAGCTTGAGCCATCGGGTTGGCTCGGTCGGCCGGTTCCGGAGATCGCTGAAACGCTGGACGTGTCGGCGGAGTTGGTCGAAGCGGCGTTGATGGTCGTGCAGAAACGCGTCGATCCGGCCGGTCTGTTCGCCCGTAACCTGCAAGAGTGCCTTCGACTGCAGCTTGAGGATCTGGACGAGCTGAGTGACGACATGAAACGTGTGCTTGCCGATCTTCCCGCGTTGGAAAGCGACGGTGTTGCGGGGCTTGTTGCGGCGTCCTGTCTGGATGAGCGCAGGGTGCGGCACTGTCTTGCCATGCTTCGACAGCTCGACCCGAAACCGGGGAGCGCATTCACCAACGACGCCACCCTGATGCGAGAACCCGACGTGCGGATCAGCCCATCTTGCGATGGCTGGGGCTTTGATTTTCGCGCGTCCCCGCGCGCCGAGATTGAGGTCGCGGCTCTTCCGCGAGGCCGCAAGACGCAGGCGACGTTGGAGGCTTTGGAACAGGCGAGGGCGCTGAAGCGGGCATTGGAGATCCGGCGTTCTGCCCTCGAACAGGTGGTCCACGCAGTGGTCAACCGCCAAGACGCCTATTTCCGCTTCGGGACCGAGGCGCTGGAACCGATGACCATGTCTGAAATTGCGCAGGAGACCGGGTTTCACATGAGCACCGTCAGTCGCGTATTGAATGGGTTGCTGATCGAGGGGCCGAACGGGATCGTCGCGGCCCGCAAGCTGTTTGCAGGGACGGCGTCCGCTCATACGCCTAAGTCGAAGCCGATGGTGCAGGCTCGAATCCGCGCCTTGCTCTCCACGGAAGACCCGAGAAGACCATTGTCGGACCGGCGGCTGACCACGCTCTTGAAGAACGAGGGGATCATGGTGTCGCGCCGCGTTGTGTCGAACTATCGCCAGGGGATCGGCATTTTGCCGGCATCGAAACGCAAGTTGCGCGCCTGACTTGTGCCTTCGCGGCTCCGCCGGAACGCGGCGCGGCTCCAGAAACTTCACAGTCAACCACGCATCCCGAACGCACGCCGCTGGACAGGCGCGAACACCGGGTCGCGCTGGTGGAAGCGCCGTGGGGGCGTTGCCGCATTCCCGGGATGGTCGATCAAAACGGGACCTGCACTTCCTGGAGACGAAGTGCGCGCAGTGCGGGGTGTTACAGGCGGGTGTAACAGAGTGTTCGGGAGCCGTGGAACGACTGTAACGATGTGTGACGCTTGACCTCTGCTTCGGCGTCACGGCCGCGCCCTCTACATCGCCGGCGCAAAAAAAATCCGCAAAAAATAGAACGATAAAACAAATAGATGTCGCCTTTCGAGCGCGGTCTCTTCAGCGCCCTGCGGTTTCTGGAACCGGACTTGCCACAAGACAGACACAAGATGCGAGCGCCTGCTTAGACGCGTGCGGCTCAAAGAACGAAGGATAGGGAGAGAGGCCAGAAGCTCGGGCGCGATGCGCGGGGCGGCAGGCGATGTCGATCTTTTCAACCTTTGCCGAGAACTGGTGCCTGGCTGTCGGAAGACGGTCAAGCGCTCAAACGAAACGGCAAAAGCCGCCAACAGGTGACCGGTGCACCGGTCACGGAGCTATAGGAGGCTCATGGCATGACTTTGACTCTCAACAAGATCACGTCTCAGCGTGGTATCTCGGTGGGGGAGGCCACCAAGAAGATCGCTGATCTGGGATGGAACCCATCCTACGTGCAGGAAGCCAGCACGTTCCCGACCGACTACAAGATCACTAAGGCGCCGCGCGACCCGATGAAGCAGGTCCTGCGCTCGTATTTCCCCATGGAGGAGGAGAAGGACAACCGCGTCTACGGCGCGCTCGATGCTGCCCTTCGCGGCGACATGTTCCGCAATGTGGAGCCGCGCTGGATCGAGTGGATGAAGCTCTTCCTGGCGATCATTCCCTTCCCGGAAATCTCGGCCGCACGTTCCATGGCCATGGTTGCCCGGATCTCGCCCGGCGAAGAGCTGCGCACCGGCTTCACCATGCAGATGGTGGACGAATTCCGTCACTCCACGATTCAGATGAACCTGAAGAAGTGGTACATGGAGAACTACATCGATCCGGCGGGCTTCGACATCACCGAAGAGGCCTTTGGCAAGTGCTATGCCACGACGATCGGGCGTCAGTTCGGTGAGGGCTTCATCACCGGCGACACCATGACCGCCGCCTGCATGTACCTGACCGTGGTTGCCGAGACAGCTTTCACGAACACGCTTTTCGTGGCTATGCCCTCTGAAGCCGCTCGCAACGGCGACTATGCGCTGCCGACCGTGTTTCTGTCTGTTCAATCGGATGAGAGCCGCCACATCGGCAACGGTCACTCGCTGCTGATGGCCGCGCTGAAAGAGCCGGAAAACCACCTGCTTCTGGAGCGCGATCTTCGGTACGCCTTCTGGCAGAACCACGCCATCGTGGACGCCGCCATCGGCACGTTCATCGAGTACGGCACCACCAACCGCGACAAGGACAAGGAATCCTACGCGGAAATGTGGCACCGGTGGATCTTTGAAGATTACTACCGGACCTACATGCTGCCGCTCGAGAAGTACGGCGTGAAGATCCACCACGACGACGTTCAGGAAGCCTGGAAGCGGATCACCGAAAAGAACTACGTCCACAAGGTCGCCCAGTTCTTTGCGGTCGGCTGGCCCGTCAACTTCTGGCGGATCGAGGCCCAGACCGACAAGGACTTCGAGTGGTTCGAGCACAAGTATCCGGGCTGGTACGCCGAATTCGGCGATTTCTGGAAGTGGTACGCGAAGCTCTCGAAGCCGGGCGAGAAGGTCATCACCTTCAACGAAGAGACCGGCTATGTCTATCCGCACCGCTGCTGGTCGTGCCTGGTGCCCTGCCTCATCCGCGAGGACATGGTCGTCGACGAGATCGACGGCAAGCTCCACACCTTCGCGCATGAGCTGGATCGCTGGACCGCGGTCGAGGCCTTCTCGGATGAGTACCAGGGTCGTCCGACCCCGGCGATGGGCAAGTTCTCGGGCAAGCGCGAATGGGAAACCGTCTATGACGGCTGGGATCTGGCGGATGCCATCAAGGATCTCAACTTCGTCCGTGACGACGGCGAGACCCTGACCGCTCAGCCGCATCTGCGGTTCGACAACAAGGACATGTGGAAGCTCGAGCACGTCCGTGGCCACACGCTGCGGTCACCGCTGAACATGCTGCGCGGCATGAGCGACGCGGACCGCGAGGCGCATGTCGCCGAGTATCGCGCCGGCTTCACCATCAATCCCTGTAACTGAGCAATCTTGCGGAGGCCGTTCGCGGCCTCCGCCCCCAAACCCGCAGGTCCCGTGCCTCGCGGAGAGTGAGAGAGAAATGACAGATATCTACAAGGTTCGGCTGGAACCGGTCGGCGTGGAATTCGACGTCGAGGAGGATGAAACCATCCTGGACGCCGCGTTCCGCCAGGGCATCGCGCTGCCCCATGGATGCAAGGAAGGCCAGTGTTCCGCGTGCAAATGCATCAAGCTTGAGGGCGAGACGGAGCTGTTGAAATACTCGACCTTCGCGCTGAGTGAGACCGAACAAGACAGCGGCCATATCCTGATGTGCCGGACCTTGGCCTACAGCGATGTCGATATCGAGCTTCTGAACTATGACGAAGAGCTCCTCTCCAAATCGATCCCGGTCAAGCAGTACTCGGGCAAGATCGTCGATTTCCAGAAGCTCACCCATGACATTCGAAGCGTTCAGATCGAACTGGATGCACCGCTGAAATTCTGGGCGGGGCAATATGTCGACATCACGGTCAAAACGGAAAAGGGGGAGGAGATTACACGCTCGTTCTCCATGGCAAATCCGCCGAGCGAAACCCAGAAACTCGGGTTCATCATCAAGAAATACCCCGACGGACAGTTCTCCAACCAGCTCGACGACGGCGGAATCAAAGTCGGAGCAGAGGTCCGCATCGAAGGACCCTTCGGAATGTGCTTCCGACGGGAAGAACGCGAAGGACCCGTGATCCTGGTCGGCGCCGGATCGGGCATGTCGCCGGTCTGGTCGATCCTCAACGATCAGGTGAGTTGCGGCGAAGAGCGTCCCATCCATTTCTTCTATGGCGCGCGTACCCAGGATGACCTGTTCCATCTCGACGAGATCGAGGCCCTGACCAGCGCCCATCCCAATGTCGAGTTCATTCCGGTGCTCAGCCATGCCGACGACGACGCGAGTTGGTCCGGCGCACGCGGCTTTGTCCATGAATATGTCGATACCCATCTCAAGACGCTCGGCATCGATGGCGAGGGCGACGTCTATGCCTGCGGCCCGCCGCCGATGATCGACGCGCTGACGCCGGTGCTCTTCATGCATGACTTCGACACCGACCGGATCTTCTTCGACAGGTTCACGCCCACTTCCGGTTCTTCGGGCCACTGACTTTGGCCCGAACGCTAGTGACGTGAGACAACGCAAGGGAGGCTACGATGGTAGCAACATCAAGCTCAGTGGGATCCGGCGCGGCAGGTGCCGCACAGTTCGTCGGCTCGACCAGCCGCAAGTACAACTACTTTGAACCGCGCGGGAAGCGCGCAACGCACTACGAGGACGTCACTGTCGACGTCCAGCCAGACCCCGAGCGCTACCTGATTCAGAACTGGATCATCGAGTTCGAGGGCGGCAAGGGCGGTGGCGCCTATCAGAAGGACTACACCGCCGCGCGGTCCAGCAACTGGCACGCCTTCCGTGCGCCGGACCAGGAATGGGAGCGGACCCACTACCAGCGCCAGTCCAAGATCGAGACGATGGTGCAGAACGTCATCACCAATGCCCGCCGGGCCGGTGCGCCGTCTGCCTTCGACAAGACCTGGTTGAAGATCCTGCAGAAGCATCTGGGCGCGTGGAAGCACGCGGAGTTCGGCCTCGGCACGTCGCTCATGCAGGCGCAGCGCTACGGCTACACCCAGATGATCAACAACGCGACGCTGACAAACTCGTCCTACAAGATGCGTCTCGCTCAGGACATCACGCTCTACCTGGCCGAGATCGGCATGGAGATCGAGGATTGGAACGACGAACTCGGCAAACAGGCCTGGCTGGAGGATCCGATCTGGCAGCCGACCCGCGAGGCGGTCGAGACGATCATGGGGTGCGAGGACTACCTTGAGCAGTATTTCGCCATCAACATCGTGTTCGAGCCGCTGGTGGGCGAACTGGTCCGCTCTGGCTTCTTCATGCAGGTCGCGGCGGCCAACAACGACTTCATCACGCCGCCAGTGATCTCGGCTGCCGAAGCCGACTATGAGCGCAACTTGGCGAATACCGTGGACCTGATCTACCTGCTGGCCACCGATGCCGAGTATGGCGATCACAATCGCAACCTCTTCGCCACCTGGCTCAAGAAGCACCGCGATCTGGCCGACAAGGCGGCCACCGCGCTGCAGCCGATCTGGTCCCAGCCGCATTCCAAACCCGTCTCGTTCGAGGATGTCAAAGCCGTGTCCCATGAACGGATCGGCCACATCATCAGTGAGCTCGGCATCGGGTAACTACCGGAAAAGGATAAGACATATGTCTACAACTGCACGCGACGCGTCACAGCAGAACATCTTCAAGCCAATGAAGGACATCACCTTCGATCAGACGATCTCGCACCAGTGCGGCGTCACCATGAACGACTCGGTCGAGGCTCGCGCGATTGCCGAGTTCATGGGGCAGGATCCGAAGGTGACCGTGACCTACAACCCGGCGACCATCCGCGTCGACGGCGAGGGCAAGCTGATCTTCAAGATGGATGAGATCACCGAATATCTCGGCCGCGAGATGACCGCCGAGATCTTCGAGGTCAACACATCCACCCACTACGGGCGCATGGTCCGGGTCGACGACAACACCGTGATCCTCTTCGGCGATATGAACGAGGTCATGGAGTACATCTGACCTGCCGGAGCCACCAAATGCGGGGGCCGGCGTCGGCCCCCTTCCGATCCAGAACACCTCAAGGGAGGGGTAAATGTTCAAGACACCCGATGGAAAAGAGATTTTCGTTCTCGACGGTCACACCCATTTCTGGGACGGCAGCCCGGAAAACCAGGCGAACGTGCATGGCAAGCAATTCATCGATTGCTTCTATGCCTATCACACCAACCTGAGCCCCGCCGAAGAGCTGTGGGAAAAGGCGAAGTTCGAGAAATACACCGAGGACGACATCTACCGCGACCTGTTCGTGGACGGGCCGGACGACATGGCGATCATCCAGTCGACCTATCTGCGCGATTTCTACAAGAACGGCTTTTCCTCGATCGAGCGCAGCTCGACGATGGCCGCGCGTCACCCGGAACGCTTCATCGTCAATGGATCGTTCGATCCGCGCGATGGTGAGAAGGCGCTGGAATACATCCACTACATGAAGGAAAACTTCGATATCCAGGGCGTGAAGATGTACACGGCCGAATGGAACGGCGACAGCAAGGGCTGGGCGCTGAACGATCCTTCGGCCTACAAGTGCTTCGAGCTCTGCGACAAGCTCGGCATCCGGAACATTCACGTCCACAAGGGCCCGACTATCATCCCGCTGTCGAAGGACGCGTTCGACGTGCATGACGTCGACCATGCGGCCACCGATTTCCAGAATCTCAACTGGATCATCGAGCATGTCGGCCTGCCGCGTCTCGACGATTTCTGCTGGATTGCGACGCAGGAAACCAACGTCTATGGCGGTCTTGCCGTGGCGCTGCCATTCATCCATGCCCGGCCGCGCTATTTCGGCGAAGTGATCGCGGAGCTCCTGTTTTGGATCGGCGAGGACAAGCTGCTCTTCGGGTCGGACTACGCGATCTGGACGCCGCAGTGGCTGGTCGAGAAATTCTGGGATTTCCAGATCCCCGAAGACATCGCGCAGGAGCGTGGCGTCCAGCTGACCGACGAGATCAAGGAAAAGATCCTCGGGCTCAACGCGGCACGGCTCTACAATGTCGATGTCGAACGGAAAAAGGCCGAGCTCGCTGGCGCTCCGGTCCAGATTGCGGCGGAGTGATCTGATGCTGGTCGACACTCTGAAGACCGAACTGGAACTCGAGGTCTGGGAACGTCTGGACCTCGTACCGGACCCGGAGCTAGACGAGCCCATAACCGACATGGGCTTTGTCGAGGCGGTTGAAGTCTGCGACGCGAAGACGGTGACGGTCGAATTCCGGCTTCCCACCTACTGGTGCTCGCCCAACTTCGCGTTCCTCATGGCGCTCGGCATCCGCAAGGAGGTGATGTCGCTGCCCTGGGTCGCCAAGGCAACCGTTCAGCTCAACGACCATTGCTTTGGCGACGAGGTCAACGAAGGAGTCAATAGCGGCCGAAACTACAACGCCGTCTTTGCTCAATACTGCGATGGCGCGGATCTCGACGAGGTCGAGGAGAAATTCGCCGCCAAGGCCTTCGACCGTCGCCAGGAAACCGTGTTGCTCGGCGTTCGGGAGCTAGGGCACAGCCCGGAGGATATCGTGGCGATGACGCTGGGCAGACTGCAGCGGATCGAGTTTCGCGGCGAAGAGGAGCTGCGGCAGAAACCGCGATATCTCGAGCTGCTGACCGCCCGGGGTCTGGCGGTCCGTCCCGATGATCTGGCGTTTCCCGACTGGAACGGGGACCCCATCGAAGCCGAAGCGCTGGCAGAGCATCTCGGCCGTCTGCGCAGCACCCGCATCAACATGGAGTTCAACGGCGCCATGTGCCGGGGGCTGGCAAAGACACGCTACAAGGAAGTGAAAATCGGGCCCGACGGACCGACGCTGATCGATTTCGTCGCCGGGCGCGTGCCGCCTCGCGAAGGATCCGCCGCGCGAAGCTAAGCCGCTGAGATACTGCAGATACCTGGGAGGACGCCCGAACTCGCATTCGGGCCGAAGGAGGAAGATATGGCTAAACTGATGGTTCATGGCAAGGCCGCGAGGAACTGCCTTGCCCGTGGCGTCGCCCGGCTTGCGGCAGCGGTGGAACCCACCCTGGGCCCCAAGGGGCTCAACGCAATGGTAGACCGCCCGGTCGGCACGCCGCTGGTGACCCGCGACGGGGTGAGCATCGCCTCGGAGATCGAACTGAGCGACCGGTTCGAAAACATGGGCGCGCAGGTGGTCCGCGAAGTGTCAATGCAGACCAACGACGTGGCCGGCGACGGCACGACGACGGCGATCGTGCTGGCCAATGCGCTGATCCAGAACGGCGTCGATCTGACCGACAGCGGCGTGAAGCCGGTCGACCTGTGCAAGGGGATCGACCTGGCCGTGGCGCGGGTCATCGACGCCATCGACGCGCTGTCGCTCGAGTGCGACGACCACCCCGAATATCTCGAAGCGGTGGCGCGTGTGTCCTCCACCGATCCGAAACTGGGTGAACTGGTGGCGGAGGCCTATCACCGCGTCGGTCGGGACGGTGTGATCTCCGCCGATTTCGGGGTCACCATTGAGACCACGATGGATGTGGTCGAGGGCATGTCCATCGAGCGCGGCTACATTTCGCACCACATGGTCACCGACCGCGAGAACATGGAAGCTGTGCTGCGCAACCCGCTGATCCTGATGACGGATCAGAAGATCCTCAAGCCCGATATTCTGGACAGCGCGATCGCCATCGCCGATGGCGAGAACCGCCCGCTGCTCATCGTTGCCGAAGAGATTGCGCCCGAGGTGGTGATCAAGCTGCTCGAAGGCGGCGGGGCCGGGAAGTACCTGATCGTTCATCCGCCGGAATACGGCCACTGGCGCAGCGCTATGATGGACGATCTGGCCATCCTCACCGGTGGCGAGGTGCTGGCCCGCGACCTTGGCAAAAAGATCGAAAACGTCACCCGAGAGCAACTCGGCGGCGCGGAAATGGTACGCTCCCACGCGTCCGGCACCTCGATCTTGCGCGGCGAGGGCAACCCGGAGGCCATCACCGCACGCCGCAACCAGGTGCAGCGCCAGCATGATGCGGCCCCGCCGAACATCGACAAGGACAAGCTGCGCGAACGGTTGTCGAAACTCACCGGCGGTAGCGCCATCATCTATGCCGGCGGGTTCACACCGGTCGAGCAGAAGCGGACGATCCAGTTGATCGACGATGCGCTCAGCGCGGTGCGCGCCGCGGCCGAGGACGGCGTCGTGCCCGGTGGCGGTACGGCTCTGGCCCAGATCGGGTCTTGTCTCGACAGTCTCGATGCCCTGGGAGACGTGGCCAAGGGCATCCAGCTTGTCCGCTCGATCCTGACCCAGCCCCTGCGGCGCATTGCGCGCAATGCCGGCGCCGATGAGGACTCGGTCGTGCAGGCGGTGAGCGAGGGCGCAGCGGGTCACGGCTTCAACGCGGCGACGGCGACATTCGGCGATATGTACGAAGCCGGGATCATAGATCCGGCCCGCGTGCCCGCCAGCGCTCTGGTCAATGCGGCATCGGTCGCAACGCTGATCCTGACAACTGAAACCCTGATCGGCGATCTCGACGAGGGCGAGGCCGATCCGACCGAAGGACCCGCCCTCGGGGGCGGCGCCGAGCTGCTGGGCCGGGCGTGAGCGCGCGCTGAACACACAGGGCGGCCGTCCTCACGGGGACGGGCCCAACAGACCGAAGGAATGAGACGATGAAAGCAGCAAGGCTATACGAATACGATCCCGCCATGAATGTGGAGCTGAAGATTGAAGACGTACTCCCTCCTACAATCACAGCTCCCAACGAGGTGATCGTAAAGGTCGGTGCGGCCGGTTTGTGCCGCACCGATCTGCACATCATCGAGGGCGTCTGGAAGGACATCATGGACACGCAGGGCACCCTGTTGCCCTATGTCCTGGGCCACGAAAATGCCGGCTGGGTCGAGGATGTCGGAAGCGCCGTGACATCGGTGAAGCCCGGCGACGCGGTGATCTGTCACCCGCACAGAAGCTGCGGTATCTGCCTGAATTGCCGCTACGGCCATGACATGTATTGCGACCACGGTCTGTTTCCGGGGCTGGGCCTGGACGGCGGATTTGCCGAGTATTTCAAAACCAACGAAGGCTCGGTCATCAAACTCAATACCGGCATCACGCCGCTTGAGGTCGCGCCCATGGCCGACGCGGGTATCACCGCCTACCGCGCCGCCAAGAAGGCGGCGAAGCTGCTTTACCCGGGCGGATACGTGCTGCTGTTGGGCATCGGCGGGCTCGGCCATATCGCGCTCCAGGTGCTCAAGCATTCCAGCGGCGCACGGGTGATCGCGGTGGACCGCGAGCCCGCCGCACAGGCCTTGGCCAAGGAACTGGGCGCCGACATCGTCCTTGATGGCGGGCCGAACCTTATCGACGAGGTCAAGGATCTGACCGGCGGCGGAGCCCATGTGGCGATCGATTTCGTCGGCGAGCATGGCACAGAAAATGTCTGCTGGAAGCTGCTCCGGCAGGGCGGCGAGCTGATCATGGTGGGCTATGGCGGAACGGTCGAAATCCCGACGCTGGAGCTCGTGGCCAATGAGATCAAGATAGGCGGCAGCCTCGTCGGCGACTATGTCGAACTGGTCGAGCTGATGGAGATGAATGCCGACGGCAAGGTGAAGATGCACCAGACGGAGTACAGCCTCGCCAACATCAATCAGGCCATCACCGACTTCAAGGACCGCAAGTTCACCGGACGCGGGGTGATCGTTCCCTGAAACGCCGCCTCCTGGCCCGCTGGGGCACCCGTGACCGCAAGGGGTCGCGCGGTGCTCCGCGTCCCGCGGCCGGGTTTCTCCAACCCGGCCGCATTCCCGCCGCATTGTTCCGGAAAAGGCACCCCCGACGCGTGTCGATCTGGGATGAGACTTCAACCCCGGCCGCCCGTCCGGCGGGCCGCTGGGCCAGCTGTCCCACACTCGCGTGGGATCAAAAACAAAGACTTGAATGAAGGACAGACACATGGACGGCAATACTGTCGGGACGGGCAAATGCCCGGTCATGCAGGCCACTTTCGGAGCGCGCTCCAACCGGGAATGGTGGCCCAACCAGCTCAACCTGAAGATCCTGCACCAGAACCAGCCCGCCGGAGATCCGATGGGCGGCGCATTTGACTATGCCAAGGCGTTCGAGGCGCTCGATCTCGACACGGTCAAGGAGGACCTCTATGCGTTGATGACGGACAGCCAGGACTGGTGGCCCGCCGACTACGGTCACTACGGCCCGTTCTTTATCCGCATGGCTTGGCACGCCGCGGGCACCTACCGGACCGGTGACGGGCGGGGCGGCGCGTCTTCGGGCGCGCAGCGGTTCGCGCCGCTGAATTCCTGGCCCGACAACGGCAATCTCGACAAGGCGCGGCGCCTGCTATGGCCGGTGAAGCGCAAGTACGGCAACGCGCTGAGCTGGGCGGATCTGTTCATCCTTGCCGGCAACGCGGCCATCGAGTCGATGGGCGGCAGGACATTCGGGTTCGGCGGCGGGCGCGAGGATATCTGGGAGCCCGAGGAAGACATCTACTGGGGCGCCGAAGAGGAATGGCTCGCTACCTCCGACAGACCCGGCAGCCGCTATAGCGGCGAGCGGGAGCTGGAAAACCCTCTCGCGGCGGTGCAGATGGGTCTGATCTACGTGAACCCCGAGGGCCCGGACGGCAATCCCGACCCGCTGGCCTCGGCCCGCGACATCCGCGAGACCTTTGCCCGCATGGCGATGGATGACGAGGAGACCGTCGCGCTGACCGCCGGGGGCCACACCTTCGGCAAGGCCCATGGCGCAGGCGATGTAGGTCTCGTGGGGTCCGAGCCCGAAGGTGCCCCGATGGAGGCGATGGGGTTCGGCTGGGCCAATGCGTTCGAAAGCGGCCGGGGCGTGTACGCCACGACCTCCGGCATCGAAGGCCCGTGGACGCCGAACCCGATCAAATGGGACAACGGCTATTTCGATGTGCTCTTCGGCTATGAGTGGGAGCTGACGAAATCTCCGGCGGGGGCCTACCAGTGGCAGCCCAAGGACCTCAAGGACGCCGACCGGGCGCCGCAGGTCGATGGCTCCGCCGAAAAGGTCACGCTGATGACGACCACAGCCGACATGGCGATGCGGATGGATCCTGCTTACGAAAAGATCTCCCGCCGGTTCCACGAAAACCCCGACCAGTTTGCCGATGCCTTCGCCCGTGCCTGGTTCAAGCTCACCCATCGCGACATGGGCCCCAAGGTGCGGTATCTGGGCAAGGACGTGCCGGACGAGACGCTGATCTGGATGGATCCCGTGCCGGAGGTCGACCATGCCCTGATCGACGATGGGGACATTGCGGATCTCAAGGCGCAGCTTCTGGAATGCGGTCTGAGCATCCCGGATCTGGTTAAGACAGCCTGGGCCTCGGCGGCGAGCTTCCGCGGGTCCGACAAGCGGGGGGGTGCCAATGGCGCACGGCTTCGACTGGCGCCTCAGAACGGCTGGGCGGTAAACGAACCGGCGACACTGGGCGACCGTCTGGCCAAGATTGAGGCGGTCCAAACCGCATTCAACGACCGTGCGTCGGGCGGCAAGGCCGTGTCCCTTGCCGACCTGATTGTGCTTGGCGGTACGGCGGCGGTTGAGTGGGCGGCAAGGGATGCAGGCCACGATATCACCGTGCGGTTCACTCCGGGCCGGACAGATGCCACCGAAGACAAGACGGATGCAGAAAGCTTCGCGCCGCTGGAACCGAAGGCTGACGGGTTCCGCAATTACCTCGCCACGGACATGTCGGTCCCGACCGAAGCCATGCTGATCGATCGGGCGCAGCTTCTGACGCTGACCGCACCGGAGATGACGGTTCTGGTCGGCGGCCTGCGTGTGCTCGGCGCGACCCATGGCGACCGGCCGCACGGCATTCTGACGGACCGTCCGGGGCAGTTGACCAACGACTTCTTTACCACCCTGCTGGACATGACTGTGACCTGGTCGCCGACCTCCGATGGCCAGCAGGACTTCGAGGGCCGCGTCCAAGGCTCAAGCGAGGTGAAGTGGCGTGCAACCCGTGCCGATCTGGTCTTCGGCTCGAACTCTCAACTTCGCGCGCTGTCCGAAGCCTACGCGCAGGACGATGCGTCCGAAAGGTTCGTGCAGGACTTTGCCCGTGCCTGGGCGAAGGTTATGGAAGCGGATCGTTTCGACCTGAAACGAGGTGGAAAACCCGGCTTGTGATGCTGGAGAATGTGATCAGTTTCTGAACACCATTCAGCCGGTCATCCGCTCTTTGGCAGGAGCGGATGCAATCATAAGCGGCTGATTTTCTTGGAGAGCTTGTGTCGGGACGTTCATGGCTCACGCCATGCACTGTACGGGCTTGTCGGCTGAACCCAGCCTAAACAATTAGCAAATTACAGGCTGTTCTGCTAGAAACACATGCGGGAGGAGAATGTGGTGGATATTTTCTCGAAGCGCGATGGTCCGCGCCTTGAGGACGTGAAGGCACGGCGCGTTCTAAAGGAAAATGCAGGCACGATCCGTAAGCTGGCAGACCAGATCAGCAATGGTGGCTATTCTCGGTCGCAGGCCGAACAGGCGCGCCGCAAGGAAGCGCCAAAACCCGAAGGTCTGATCATCCATGATATGAAGGCGACATCGCATGCCGATGTGCCGGAGCCCTACGTCAAGGTCAGCTTGAACAATCGCGTGGTACTTGTGGACAGGTCCAGCGGCCGGCAGATGCAACTGCTGGGCGAGATCCGCGGAAGCTTCATGGCGAAGACGTTCGTGTTGGCGACGCGCGAGAACGGGTTTCTCTCTCCAATCGACGACGAGATGTTTGCCGCGATTGGCCATCTGAACGACGCGGAAATCTCCGACGCGTTCACCGAGGACGATCTTGCAACAACGTTAGAGACGTTTCTCTTACCAGCGGATGCTTGACCGGTATCTCGCTTTTTTCCGAAACCGACCGGAAGGATGATCTCTCGCAGAATGCGCGGATAACCCGTTGAAGTAGAGCGAAAAGCAAGAGGGCCTAGCAATTGTCTAACGACTCAAGCTATTCGGAACACGACACTCGAGAAGCGTGGGAGCGTTTCGTCTCGGCCGGAAATCGGGCCGATGAGCGGCCATCGAAGGTTCGAGAAGAGATACTGGACTCCTGGAAGCGCAGCAAGGAGCTCGGAGTGAACGCGGGTACGCTCGCGTCGCGCAAGATTGTCGATGAAAACCAGCTTTACCTGCGACGACAGCGGAACGCCGCGTTGCGCAAGGCCGCTTCTGCAGCCTTCAAACGGCTCGAACCGCACCTAACGGAAGCCAAGACGATCCTGATCCTCGCCGATGAAAAGGGGGTCATCATTGACGCGATCGGCGATGAACTGGTGTTGGACGAAGGCCAGGGTATCCATCTCGAGATTGGTGGCGACTGGAGCGAAAACACGATTGGAACCAACGGGATCGGGACTGCCCTGAGGACCGGTAAACCGGCGTATGTGCATGCATCCGAGCATTTCGCCGAAGGTGTGAAATCCTGGACCTGCGCGGGCGCTCCGATCCAGGATCCCTTTACCCAGACGACCATCGGAGTTGTCGACCTCTCGGGCCCGCCGCAGATTTTCAGACAGCACAACGTGGCTCTGGTGCTCGCAACGGCGCGCGAGATCGAGATCGCGCTCGCTGAACAAAAGCAGGCAGAGCGCACACAGTTGCTGGAAGCGTTCCTGATGTCGGATCACGGCCGCGCGCATGACAGCGTTGTTCTGGTCGATCAATCCGGACGGGTGCTGTTTCGTCGGGGGTTGGAAGAAGACGTGCTTCGGAGCGCCACAGAACTTGCGGTGGGCCACAAGCTGCTCCCGAAGCTGGAGGGGCTTTCCGACCAGGATATTCCGAAACTGCTGCCGCTCAGCGTCGAGGCACAGGGGGTCGAGTGGCTGAAGCTCGAAGGCGAGTTCCGCGGAGCTGCGGTTTTCCTGAAGGACAAGGGCAAACTGCAGCGGAAAGCGGACGAAACCTGCAGGATCAAGCCGCGGGCCAACGTGGCCGAGGCAGAGCTGCAGATCGTCGGAAGCTCGCCGAAGATGATCAATGCCATCGGCTTGGCCGAACGGGCGGCGCAGGCGAATGTGCCGATCCTGATCCACGGGGAAACCGGTGTCGGGAAGGAACTGTTTGCCCGCCTGATCCACAGCAGGCTGCCGAAGAAGGATGCGCCCTATGTGCCGGTCAATTGCGCAGCCATTTCCAGCGAGCTGATCGGCGCGGAGCTTTTCGGTTATGCCGACGGCGCCTTTACCGGTGCTGTCGCGGGTGGGCGCTCCGGCAAATTCGAACTCGCGGATGGTGGCGTGCTGTGCCTGGACGAGATCGGCGACATGCCGATCGAACTACAGCCCTATCTGCTTCGGGCGCTGGAGCAGCGCGCGATCTACAGGGTCGGTGACAGCAAGCGGCGCCCGGTTGATGTGCGGCTCGTCGCCATGACGAACCGCGATCTGCGCGAGGAGATCGACAAGGGTAATTTCCGGCGCGACCTGTTCTACCGGATCGGTGTAATGACCATCGAAGTCCCGCCGCTGCGGGAGCGCGGTGACGATATTCAAGCGCTGGTCGATCACTTCTCGGATCTCTACGCCGAGGAAAACGGCCGCCCTCGAATGGTGTTTACCGAAAGAGCGATCAAGCAGCTTTCTGCGTATCAATGGCCCGGGAACGTCCGGGAGCTGCGCAACGTTGTACAGCGCTTTTACCTCGTCAAGTCGGACAATGTCGTGACGGTTCGAGATCTTCCACCGGAGATTCAGAACGATTTCGACAGCTGCGACGTGGACTCGCTAGAACACATCCTCGGGGGATACTCCGGCGATCTGGAAAGCATTGAGGCCCGCGCCATCCGGCGAACAATCCTTGCGGAGAACGGCAACCTGACCCGCGTGGCCACCTTCCTGGGTATTTCGCGTCCGACACTGTACCGCAAAATGAAGCGCTACAGGATTCTAAAGTCTGACGTCCTTGGTGGTGGAGCGGCCGGCTGGAAGGGTCCCTCGGACCGGACTCTGAAAGCTTTCGAGCCCGAATAACCGAGCGCAGGATTCGACTCCGCGCAGCGCTCCGGCCTTCTCGGCTCGAGTGATTTCGACGCGGCGCCGTCGGCGATCATCATTTCGACTTTCGCATGCGCAGGGGGGTCGGGCCAGGCAGCTCCGGCGGGAGGGCAGCGCCCACTGTGCGAGAGGGCCTGCTTGGTCCCGACATTGCGCTGTTCCAGGCTTGTATTTCCCGCATCAGTGAGCGGATGTGAGAGCACGGGTCCGCCAGCGGTGTTCTGTGGACAGGCGAGATTTCGGGGACGACCGTCTGTCGAAATGGGCCTGTGTCCAGATCTCCACCAGCGGTTCGAATTGGCGGGACACTACCGGAACCCATTATTGTTCTCTAAGATGCGAGCAATGATTGAGGACAAGCCGATCATACCGCAAAGCTCTGACGCCGGTGAAGGTCCCGGCTCGGCAGAGTTCAGCGACACAGCGTGGATGGATGTCATCAGCGCGGTCGACAAAACCTATTCCGAACTCGTGGCCTATCAGGAGCGGCTTGAGCACCAGAATGCCGAGCTCGACGCTCTGCGTCGCTTCATGGCGTCTGTCCTTGCGTCTGTGTCCGATGTGCTCGTTGTTGTCGGGCGCGACCGGGTGATCGAACAGGCCAGTGGGTCGTTCGACAAGCTCATGGGACAGGCGCCGCAGGCGATGCTCGGTCACTCCATTGACGGTGCTACCGACGATGCCTCCCGTGCGGCGCTCAAGACGGCACTGGATCAAGTGATCGCGACGCGTGAACCCACGCGGCTGGAGATCAATCTCGACACACCCGGCGGTCTGGCGCCGCTCGACGTCCATCTCGCCCCGCGTCTCGATGAGCGCGGCAAGAGCAAGGGCGCGGTGATCGCCGGTCGTGCGGTGGGCGAGTTGCGCAAGGCCTATTCGGAGCTTGAGGACAGTCATCTGGCCCTGAAGGAGGCGCAGGCCCACCTTGTACGCAATGAAAAGCTGGCCTCGCTGGGCCGTCTGCTCGCCGGGGTGGCGCACGAGCTGAACAACCCGATCAGCTTCGTCTATGCCAATACCCACGCGTTGGAGAAATACCTCACCCGGTTCGAGACATACTTCGACGCGGTGCAATCTGGTGCCAGCCGCGGCGCATTGGTCGAGTTGCGTAAGGAGCTGAAGCTGGACCGTGAACTGGTCAATCTCCGTCAGGCGATCAGCGGCGCCCGCGACGGCGCCGAACGGGTGCGGGATATCGTCGAGGATCTGCGGCGGCTGTCGGCGGAGGGGTCCGGCGAGGACACCGACTTCGACCTGGTCACGACCACACGCATCGCCGCCGACTGGATCGAGCGGGGCACGAAGACTCCGGTGCAGATCACCTTTGACGGGGCGACGCGCCTGATCGCGCGGGGCCAGCCCGGCCATGTCCAGCAGATCGTGATGAACCTGGTCCAGAACGCCATCGATGCGCTGGCCGACACCGACGCACCGGCCATCACCATCACCCATGAGGAGCGCGGCACACAAGCGCTGCTGCGCGTGTGCGACAATGGCCCGGGTGTGCCGCCGGAGATTGCCGGGGCCATTTTCGATCCGTTCTTCACCACCAAGCCCGTCGGCAAAGGCACCGGCTTGGGGCTGTCGATTTCGCACAAGATCGCGCAGGAGCATGGCGGGCAGCTGGCCTATTGCGCGCCGGGGGGCGGCGGTGCCTGCTTCTGTCTCGAGCTGCCGAAAGGAGAAGCGCCATGAATGTGCTCTGGCTGCAATCGGCCGGCTGCGGCGGCTGCACCATGTCCCTGCTTTGCGCCGAAGGCCCGAACGTGTTCGACCTTCTGTCGGGCGCCGGCATCTCGTTTCTATGGCACCCTGCACTGTCGGTCGAGACTGGTGGCGAGGTGCGGCAGCTCCTGCAGGATGTCGAAAGCGGTGCTGTACCTCTCGACGTGCTCTGCGTCGAGGGATCGATCCTCACCGGTCCCAAGGGCACGGGCCGGTTTCACCTTCTGTCGGGCACGGGCCGGTCAATGCTGGACTGGGTTCGGAGCCTATCCGCGAAAGCCCACCACGTGGTCGCGGTCGGAACCTGCGCGACCTATGGCGGCGTCACATCAGCCGGGAACAACCCGGCGTCGGCCATCGGCGTACAGTATGACGGGCGTCACGCGGGTGGCGCCGTGCCAGCCGAGTTCCGGTCGGGCTCTGGGTTGCCGGTGATCAATGTCGCCGGCTGTCCAACCCATCCCGACTGGGTAACGGAAACCCTGCTTCTGCTGGCCGCCGACGAGTTGACCGCGACCGATCTGGACAGTTTCGCCCGGCCGCGGTTTTACGCCGATCATTTGGTGCACCATGCCTGCCCCAAGAACGAGTTCTACGAGTATAAGGCCAGCGCCCATCACCTGTCGCAGATGGGCTGCATGATGGAGCATCTGGGCTGTATCGGCACGCAAGCCGTGGGCGATTGCAACATTCGCGGCTGGAACGGCGAAGGCTCCTGTACCCGCGCGGGCTATCCCTGCATCAACTGCACGGCGCCGGAGTTCGAAGAACCGCGCCATGCCTTTACCGAGACGCCGAAATTCGCCGGGATCCCGGTGGGGCTACCTTCGGACATGCCCAAGGCCTGGTTCATGGCGCTTGCCTCATTGTCCAAGGCGGCGACGCCCAAACGGATCGAGCAGAACGCCATCTCAGACAGGATCATGGTTCCGCCGCAACCCAAAGCGCCCAAGACATGAACCCGGGGGAGCTTTTGGTCGGGCCTTTCAATCGCGTTGAGGGGGATCTCGAGGTGCGGCTCGAGATCACCGATGGACAGGTGCGAGCGGCCTATGCCAACTCGCCGCTCTTTCGCGGGTTCGAACAGATGCTGCTCGGCAAGGCGCCCGAAGACGCGCTGACGATCACCCCCCGGATTTGCGGCATCTGTTCGATCAGCCAGTCGGCGGCCGCGGCACAGGCGCTTGCTGCTGCGGCAGGCGCCACTCCCGCCCCCCAGGGCGCGCTGGTGGCCTCGCTGTTGCACGGTGTGGAAAATGTTTGCGATCACCTGACGCATTTCAACCTGTTCTTCATGGCCGATTTTTCCCGACCTGCCTACGCGGAGAGGGTCTGGCACGACCGCGCGGTGACGCGGTTCACTGCGATGCAGGGCTCCGCCGTCCGGCGGGCCGTCGAAGCGCGCGCGGAGCTGTTGCATATCGTCGGTCTTCTGGGCGGCAAGTGGCCCCATACCCTGGCCATTCAGCCCGGCGGCGTGACCCGTGCGCCCACCGCCCGCGATCGCATCCGGATACGTGCCGATCTGGCGTCCTTCCGCCGCTATCTGGAGGAGGTACTGTTCGGCGCGCCGGTTGAGGCCTTTGCCGCCCTTGGAAGCACGGCCGAACTGATGCGCTGGAGCACGGGTGACGCCGGCCTTTTTTTCGAGATCGCCGCCGACCTCGACCTGGCGCGGCTCGGCCCCGGGCCGGGTCACTATCTGTCCTACGGGGCCTATCCGATGGAGGGCGGACGCGCTTTGGCCGCAGGGGTTTGGGAAGATGGCACCGTTCATCCGCTGGATACCCGCGCCATTGTCGAAGATCTCAGCCATGCCTGGATGCGAGGCGACACGGCCCATCCCACCATTGGCCACACCACGCCCGACGAGGACATGGCCGCGCCGGGCTACAGCTGGTGCAAAGCACCCCGTTTGGCGGGCGCGCCCATGGAAACCGGCGCCCTCGCCCGCCAACTGATCGACGGGCACCCGCTTGCCGTCGACCTGGCACAAGGCGGGGTCGGCGGCGTTCTGGCACGCGTGGCCGGTCGGTTACTGGAAATTGCCCGCACACAGGTCCTGCTGGAGCGTTGGGCCGAAGCGATCCGCCCGGAGGAGAAGTTCATGACCGGCGTCAGCCTCCCCCGCGAGGGTATCGGCGAGGGGTTGGTCGAGGCCGCGCGCGGCGCTCTCGGCCACTGGGTCCGTATCGAAGGCGGGCGCATCGCCGCCTACCAGATCATTGCGCCGACGACCTGGAATTTCAGCCCGCGCGACGCGGCTGGCGTGCCAGGCCCGCTCGAGGCCGCGCTGGTAGGCGCGCCTGTTGGCGACGGTGAAGATACCCCGCTGTCGGTCCAGCATATCGTGCGCAGCTTCGACCCTTGCATGGTATGTACAGTGCATTGAGCGAAACCCGCCGCATCCGCGTGCGCGGTCAGGTTCAGGGCGTGGGCTTTCGCCCTTTCATCTGGCAGTTGGCACGGGCGCGCGGCCTCCGCGGTGATGTTCGTAACGATGCCGAAGGCGTTTTGATCCATGTAATCGGCCCTGATCTCGATGGGTTCGAGGCCGCGATTGCTGCCGAGGCGCCACCCCTGGCGCGGGTCGATGCCATTCAAAGCGAGGCGTTTCGTTTCGACAGACCGCCTGACGGGTTTCAGATTTCCGGATCCGGCGCGCGCGGGGCCGATACCCGTGTAACGCCCGACGCGGCAACCTGCGCAGACTGCGTGGTCGACATTTCGGGCTCCGACCCGCGCCGCGCCGGCTATGCCTTCACCAACTGCACCCATTGCGGTCCGCGCTTCACCATTCTGCACCATCTGCCCTACGACCGGGGGCAGACATCAATGGCCGAGTTCGCGATGTGCGGGGACTGCGCCGTGGAGTACGCCGATCCGGCGGACCGGCGTTTTCATGCCCAGCCCGTCGCTTGCGCCAAATGCGGCCCGCGCCTCTGGCTCGAGGCTGATGGGGTGGAAGTCCCAGGCGATCCGGTAGCCAAAGCGGCAAACCAACTGAGGTCCGGACAGGTCCTTGCCATCAAGGGTCTCGGCGGCTTTCATTTGGCCTGCGACGCCACAAACTCCGTCGCCATCGAGTTGCTGCGCGACCGCAAACGTCGGCCTGGCAAACCCTTTGCCCTGATGGGAACCGAGCATCACATCAAAGACTATGGTGCCCCAACCGAGGCAGAGATGGCGCTGCTGTCGGACCCCGCAGCCCCGATCGTGCTGATCGCGCCGGGGCGCGGTGCGTTGCCCGACAGTCTAGCTCCCGGTCAGTCCCGGCTTGGCTGGATGCTGCCCTATACGCCGCTCCACCATCTGCTTCTGGCCGCGGTCGGCGTGCCGCTGGTGATGACATCAGGCAATCTCAGCGGCGAGCCGCAGGTGATCGGCAACGCTGAAGCCCGCGACAAGCTGGACGGGATTGTCGACGCCTTCGTGATGCATGATCGGGACATCGTGCGTCGGCTAGACGACTCGGTCGAGCGGATCACGGCGCGCGGCCCAATGGTCCTGCGCCGGGCGCGCGGGCGGGTGCCCGGGACGCTTCCTCTGCCGCCCGGATTCAAGGACGTGCCACAGGTGACGGCATTTGGCGCGCATCTGAAATCGGCGATCTGTCTGATCAAGAACGGGCAGGCGCTGCTCTCGCATCATCTGGGCGATCTGGACGACGCGCTGACCTGGGATGAGTTTCGCAGGGCGGATGCGGATTATGCGGAGCTCTTCGACCATGCTCCGGAGGTGTTCGCCTGTGATTTGCATGCCGGCTACCGGTCCTCGCAGCACTCCGTCGCGCGGGCAGGGCGTAAGCCATTGGTGGAGGTGCAGCACCACCACGCCCATCTGGCCACCTGTCTGGGGGAGAATGGCTGGGGGCTGGAGGACGGTGCGGTTGCCGGGATCGTCCTCGACGGGCTCGGGCTGGGATCTGAAGGCACGATCTGGGGCGGAGAGCTTCTGCTGGGCGACTATCACGGATTCGAGCGCGTGGCCTACCTGCGCCCCGCGCCCTTGGTGGGCGGGGATGCGGCGCAACGTCAGCCATGGCGCAATCTGCTGATCCGACTGGATCAGGCGGGCATGTCCGCACTGGCCGACGAGCGTTTGGCCGACCATCCTCTGGCGCTCGTACGGCAGGCCGCGATTGCCGGCGTGAACGCTCCGTTGTCGAGCTCCGCCGGCCGGCTTTTCGATGCGTTTGCAGCCGCGCTCGGTCTTTGCGTCGCGGGGCAAAGCTACGAAGGCGAGGCGGCGATGGCGCTGGAGACGATGGCCCTTTCGGCACCTGGCGCCTTCGCCGAGCCCTACCCGTTCGGACCGGATCTCGATCCTGCGCCGCTGTTCCGCGCCTGGGCACAGGACATGTCGGTCGGCACTCCGGCAGCCGTGATGGCCGCCCGCTTCCACGCCGGGCTGGCTGCGGCCTTCTGTGCTCCGGCTCGGGCTCTCGTCGAAACCGGGCAGGCGCGCGCCGTGGCCCTCTCGGGTGGCTGCTTTCAGAACGCCACGCTGTTGGATTTGTGCTGCGCCCAGCTGACCGATCTGCCGGTGCTCATCCACACCAAGATACCTGCGAATGATGGCGGGCTGGCCTTGGGGCAAGCGCTGGTCGCAGCGGCCGCACACCTGCGCTGAGCGGTAAGAAACTGGCCAGCCAGTTTGCAATTCGGTCAGGCATCGACCGGTCCGGTCACGCATATCTACCTGGTTCTCAGCTGCGAGTCTCTGATTTGCATAGGGAATTCCACAGACGCTGCAGCTCGCTCTTTTCCTTTGAGCACGACCGCATACCGGCCCAGCCTGGTGGGGAGGATGGCACCGGTACGCCCGGCAGCCAGCATGGGACCAGCCGGAGGACGCCACGTGCCCGAGATCGAAACCTTCTATGACGTGATGCGCACCCAGGGGATCACCCGCCGGTCCTTCATGAAATACTGCTCGCTGACCGCGTCGGCGCTCGGGCTTGGCCCCGCGTTCGTGCCGCAGATTGCCCACGCGATGGAAACCAAGCCACGCACACCAGTGATCTGGCTCAACGGTCTGGAATGCACCTGCTGCTCGGAAAGCTTCATCCGCGGCGCGCACCCGTTGGCCAAGGACGTGGTGCTGTCGATGATCTCGCTCGACTACCAGCACGTTCTGATGGCCGCCGCCGGTCATGCGGCCGAAGCGGCGCTCGACGAGGCGATGGAAAAGTACCACGGCAACTACATCCTCGCCGTGGAGGGTAACCCGCCGCTGAACGAGGACGGGATGTTCTGCATCTCGGCCGGCAAGCCCTTTGTCGAAAAACTGCGTCATGTGGCCGAGGGCGCCAAGGCTGTGATCAGCTGGGGGGCATGCGCCTCATACGGCTGCGTTCAGGCGGCCAAGCCGAACCCGACGCAAGCCACGCCGGTGCACAAGGTCATCACCGACAAGCCGATCATCAAGATCCCCGGATGCCCGCCCATCGCCGAGGTGATGACCGGCGTGATCACCTACATGCTGACCTTCGACCGGCTGCCCGAACTCGACCGTCAGGGCCGGCCAGCGATGTTCTATGGCCAGCGCATCCACGACAAATGCTACCGCCGTCCGCATTTCGATGCCGGCCAGTTCATCGAGACCTGGGACGACGACAACGCGCGCAAGGGCTATTGCCTCTACAAGATGGGCTGCAAGGGACCGACGACCTACAATGCCTGCTCGACCATCGGCTGGAACGAAGGGACCTCCTTTCCGATCCAGTCCGGCCATGGCTGCATCGGCTGCTCCGAGGACGGATTCTGGGACCAGGGCAGCTTTTATGACCGCGTCACCGATCTGACCCAGTTCGGCGTGGAAAAGAACGCCGATCAGGTGGGCTTTGCCGCAGCGGGTGTCGTCGGCGGCGCCATTGCAATCCATGCGGCGGTCTCGGCGCTGAAGCAGGCGCAGAAGAAGACCCAATCCACGCCGGAAACCAACAAAGAGGAGGTCTGAGCCATGACCATCACGCCGAACGGTTTCGACCTCGATAATACCGGCCAGCGGATCGTCGTCGATCCGGTTACACGGATCGAAGGCCACATGCGCTGCGAAGTGAATGTGGACGATGAAGGGATCATTCGAAACGCCGTCTCCACGGGAACGATGTGGCGCGGGCTCGAAGTGATCCTGAAAGGGCGCGATCCGCGCGATGCCTGGGCCTTCACCGAACGGATCTGCGGCGTCTGTACCGGCACTCATGCACTCACATCGGTACGGGCGGTCGAGGATGCGCTCGGGATCACCATCCCGGAAAACGCCAACTCCATCCGCAACATGATGCAGCTGAACCTGCAGATTCACGACCACATCGTGCATTTCTACCATCTGCATGCGCTCGACTGGGTGAATCCGATCAACGCGTTGCGGGCCGATCCCAAGGCGACGAGCGAGTTGCAGCAGGCGGTCTCGCCCAGCCATCCGCTGTCGTCGCCGGGCTATTTCCGGGACGTGCAGAACCGGCTCAAGCAGTTCGTGGAAAGCGGTCAGCTCGGCCTCTTCAAGAACGGCTACTGGGACAATCCCGCCTATCTACTGCCGCCCGAAGCGGATCTGATGGCCACCACCCACTATCTGGAGGCGCTCGACCTGCAGAAGGAGATCGTGAAGATCCATACGATCTTCGGCGGTAAGAACCCCCATCCCAACTGGCTGGTCGGCGGCGTGCCTTGTCCGATCAACGTCCATTCTACGGGCGCTGTCGGCGCGATAAACATGGAACGGCTGAACCTTGTCAGCTCGATCATCGACAAATGCATCGACTTCAACAAGAACGTGTACCTGCCCGATGTCGTAGCCATCGGCGGGTTCTACAAGAACTGGCTCTATGGCGGCGGGCTCAGCTCGCAATGCGTCATGGCCTATGGCGATATCCCCGAGAACGCCAACGACTACTCGGCCGCGAACATGCATCTGCCACGCGGGGCCATCACCAATGGCGACCTGACCACCGTGCATGATGTGGATGTGCGCGATCCCGAGCAGATCCAGGAGTTCGTCGATCACAGCTGGTACGAGTATGGCGAGCCCGGCAAGGGCCTGCATCCCTGGGACGGGGTGACCGAGGCGAACTTCGAGCTGGGCGCGAACACCAAGGGCACCCGCACGAATATCGAAGAGATCGACGAGGCCGCCAAGTACAGCTGGATCAAGGCGCCCCGCTGGCGCGGCAACCCGATGGAGGTAGGCCCACTGGCCCGCTACATCGTCGGCTACGCAAGCGGGCACGAAGACATCACCGAGCAGGTCAACGGGCTGCTGACCACGATGGATTTGCCGGTCGATGCGCTCTTCTCGACGCTGGGCCGGACTGCGGCGCGTGCGCTGGAAAGCGAGTATTGCGGGCGCCTGCAAAAGCAGTTCTTCGACAAGCTTGTGACCAACATCAAGAACGGCGACGAGAGCACCGCGAACATCGCCAAATGGGACCCCTCCACATGGCCCGCCGAAGCCAAGGGCGTCGGTATGTCGGAGGCGCCGCGAGGAGCTTTGGGTCACTGGGTGCGGATCAAGGACGGGCGCATCGAGAACTACCAGTGCGTCGTTCCCACCACCTGGAACGGCTCCCCACGCGACAGCCAGGGCAACATCGGCGCCTTCGAGGCCGCGCTGATGAACACCAAGATGGAGCGGCCCGAGGAGCCGGTCGAAATCCTGCGCACCCTGCACAGTTTCGATCCCTGCCTCGCCTGTTCCACCCATGTGATGTCGCCCGATGGCGACGAACTGACGACCGTCAAGGTCCGCTGAGAGGGAGAGATCATGAGACACGCGATCACGGCATATGTGCTGAGCGCCGGAACAGCCCTCGCCCATGGCGGCCATGAGGAAGCCGTCGTGCAAGGGAGCGCCCACTGGCTGACTTCGGGGGACCATGTCATCGTGCTGGTTCTGGCGGCCTTTGTGGCCGTAGTGGGCGGGCTTGCCGCCTTGCGCCGCGTGCGCAGACGGCTGGCGCGGGACAAGAGAGCGCGGCCATGACCGACAGCACAGCCTCCTCACCGCTTGCCGGAACCGATGCCGATGCCGAGGATCTGGCCCATGTCTCCCGCCAGACCAGTGTCTATGTCTACGAGGTGCCCGTGCGCCTCTGGCACTGGATCAACGCGGCCGCGATCGTGGTGCTCTGCGTGACGGGCTACCTGATCGGATCTCCGCCGCCCACCATGATCATTGCCGAAGCAACGCACCAGTTCACCTTCGGCTATATCCGGTTTGCCCATTTCGCCGCCGGCAACATTCTGGCGGTCGCCTTTCTCGGCCGGATGTACTGGGCCATCTTCGGCAACCACCACGCGCGCCAGATGTTCTATCTGCCGATCCTCAACGTCGAGTGGTGGCGCGAGGTACTGTTCGAGATCCGCTGGTACCTGTTTCTGGAAAAGCGCCCCAAAAAATACGTTGGCCACAACCCTCTGGCCCAATTGGCGATGTTCTGTTTCGTCACGCTGGGTGTCGGCTTCATGATCATAACCGGCTTCGCGCTCTATGGCGAAGGGCTGGGGGCCGGCAGCTGGGCCGACCGCATGTTCGGTTGGGTGTTCCTGGTCGTCGGCGGCAACAGCCACGTGGTCCACACGCTTCACCATCTGGGCATGTGGTGGATCGTGATCTTCATGATCATCCATATCTACGTGGCGATCCGTGAGGACATCATGAGCCGGCAGTCGATCGTTTCGACCATGATTTCGGGTCATCGGACCTTCAAGGACGACGATCCGAATTGACCTAACGGGACCCTTAGCAGGAAGCCGGAAGGCGGGCGCTGAGTCGCCCGCCTTTTCTAATGGTCAAGAGATAATCACTTCTCACGACAATCGATTATTAACTTTCCACTCCAAACGGCTCAGAATACAATCGCATACGGATAAACAGCTTCAATTCAATGCGTTATCTTGAATCCAGCTTTTGTGCAGATGGTGCGCCCGACCGGAACCAAAAAGCTTACTCTCACCTTGAGGGGCGACCGGAAAGACATCTTCCGCTCGCGAGGGACAGACAAGGGGAGAGGGCAATGAGCCAGCGGGCGCTAATTCTCGGCATCGGCAACGTGCTTTGGGCAGACGAAGGGTTCGGTGTCCGCTGCGTCGAGACCCTGGCCGAGAACTGGGCCTTCGACGCCAATGTCCAGATCCTCGACGGCGGCACGCAGGGTCTCTATCTTCTGCCCTTTCTGGAAGAGGCCGACATTCTGCTGGTCTTCGACGCCATCGACTATGGCCTGCCTGCGGGGACCATGAAGGTGATCGAGGGCGATGACGTCCCCGCCTTTATGGGCGCCAAGAAAATGAGCCTGCACCAGACCGGGTTTCAGGACGTGATCGCGACGGCACAGCTGATGGGCTACTGTCCGCAGACCCTGATCCTGATCGGCTGTCAGCCCGAAGAACTGGAAGACTACGGCGGCGGTCTGCGTGACATCGTGGCGGCCCGCATCGAACCTGCGATTGCCATCGCGCTGCGGAAACTGCGCGAGCTGGGCATTCATGCCCGGCCCGGACAGGGGGATGCGCGGCTGCTGGCCGACGCTTCGATCCTGCGGAGCGCCTATGAACGCGGGCGTCCCAGCGAGGATGCCGCCTGCCGCACCGGCGACGACCGCTTCTTTCCGGCGGCGGACTGAGCCATGTGCGTCGGGGTTCCCATGCAGCTTCTGTCCGTAGACGGGATCGCGGGCCGCGCGGTCGGCACTGGCGAGTTGATCGATCTTTCTCTGACGCCGGAGGCCGCACCGGGCGACTGGGTTCTGAATTTCCTAGGCGCCTCGCGCGAGGTGATCTCCGCCGACGAAGCGGCCAAGATCTCTGCCGCTCTGGGCGGCTTGCGCGCGCTCATGGAAGGCCGCGATCTGGGCGATGCCTTTGCCGATCTCGAAGCCACCGGGCCGCGGCTGCCCGCCCATTTGCAAGCCGCGCGCGACGCGAACAAGACCATAGCCTGAGGAGGCCAATGTGACCCACCCGCTGATCACCCGCCTGACCGACGACCTGGGCTGGCCTGCGCTGGCTACAATGGCCGACGTCGCGGCCTTTACCGAAGCACCTGGCACCCATGTGCTCTTCGTGCCCGGCAACGCGGCGCGCAATCTCGAAACGCCCGACGTGGCTGTCATTCTGCCGGAGTTGCAGCTTGCGTTTCAGGGACAGTTCGACTGCGCCGTCGTCGCCGATACTGTCGAGGCCGATGTCCGCGATGAGGCCAAGGTCTTCAAGACGCCGAGCCTTATTTTCTACCGTGAGGGCCGGATGATCGGTGGGATCCCGAAAGTGCGCGACTGGCAGGACTACGTTACGCGGATCACCCAGATCCTTGCGCTACCCATCGCGGCGGAATGAGGGACGACAGATGAGCAATTTCACAATGCCCCCCACCGGTTTCGGCCCCGGTTCGCAGCCTTTGGAGAGCGAGGACGAAAAGCTCGACTACATGCCGCTGCCTCAGGACATGCGGACCTACGCCCCCCACCTGCCCGATGTCGAGGTGGCGCCCGACAAGTTCGGCCCGGCGCTGCGCCTGTTGAAGGACGTGGCCGCCGCCTGCCGGATCGCCGCGGATGACGGGCGCGAGACACAGTTTGACCTGAGCGGTCTGGACCAAGCCAATCTGGCGCTGATCGCCGAAACCCTGGGCGAAGGCGAAGTGTCCGCCAAGGTCTGGGGCGTGCCGGCGCTGGCCATTCAGGAGAGCGTGTTTGCCGGTGTCTGGCGCGTGACGGGGGCCGGTGTGGACCGGATCGATGTGGCGTCAGTTCCGGCCTGCGTGACGGCTGATCCATTTGTGCCTCGCCGCGCAGGCCAGGGTAGCCGGACCCCGATGGCCGACGGGGTTCAGAACGCGCCGCCGCTGCTGGTGGAGTTGAACGACAAGTCCGCCGCCTTCACGGGGGAGGCGGATCTCCACGTCATCAACCTGACATTGCTGCCCCATACCGAGCCTGACCTGCTCTGGCTCGACGCCGCCCTGGGCGAGGGGTCGGTGACTGTCCTGTCCCGGGGCTATGGCAACTGTCGCATCTCCGCGACGGCCCTCCCTCATGTCTGGCGGGTGCACTTCTTCAACTCCATGGACACGCTCATTCTGGACACGTTCGAGGTGACGAAGGCGCCGGAGGTCATGGTCGCCGCGCCCGAGGATCTCAGCGACAGTGGGATGCGCGTCCTCAGCGTGCTGGAGGCGATCACATGAGCGGCTTCGAGGGATCTTTTCTGGGTGCGTCGGACAAGATCAGCCCGGCCGCGATCATGGAATGCAAGATCTGCTGGACGCCCTATGATCCCGCCCATGGCGACGACTATCGGCAGGTCGAGCCCGGAACTCCGTTTGTCGCCCTGCCGCCGGACTGGTCCTGTCCCAACTGCAGCGCGCCCAAGGAACAATTCATGGTGCTGGAGGATCCCGGATCGGCGAGGTCGGAGGAGGCCAGTGCCATAGACGCCGTCACCGCCAATCTGGTCGCGGATTTCCGCGAGGTCTGGCACGCGAAAATGCGTGATCTGCCGATGGTGAACAAGATGCTGTCGGTCGAAGCGGTCGGTTTCCAGATGTGGCAGGATCGCCCGCTGGGGGTGCTGATCTCGCCCTGGTTCATGAATCTGGTGATGTTGCCCGGTGAGACCGAGGACTGGTCAGCCCTGACGCCGGGCGCGAAGGAAGTTATCTCCTTTCCATCGGGAGACTACGAGTTTCTGCACAACCTGCGTGAGCAGACCGGCGGCTACAAAGCCTGTTCGCTGTTTTCCCCGATGAACGATTTCAAAACCCATGCCGCCGCGACCGATGTGGCCCGGGCCGTCATGGTGGCGCTGTTTGACGGCGACAACAGAGCCGAAACCGACCGCAGCGCCGACATCCGCGCCGCGCGCGAAGTCGAATTGGCCCCGCCGCCCGACGCCGATGGGCCGGCCGCGCCGACGCGCCGTGCGCTTGTCACTGGCGGTTTGGCGGAAGGAGGCTGAGCCAATGCTGGACGGCTTCTCGCATGGATCCCACCGGTTGGTGCCCGAGCCGTCCGCACCCTTGCCGGTCGCGGAGATGATGATCGGCCAGTCGGTCGAAGATGCCACCGCGCTGTTGCCGCGTCTCTTCAATCTGTGCCGCACTGCGCAAGCGACCGCCGCCCGTCTCGCCTTTGGGCTGCCGCTGCCGGATCGGAGCGGCGCGGATCTGACCAGCGAAGTGCTGCGCGATCACCTGATCAAGTTCTACCTCAAATGGCCCGGGCTTTTCGGCCGGGCACCCATGCCCCTGCCGCCGGAGTGGGCCGACGGCAGCAGGGCGTTGCGCCGCGATCTCTTCGGTCCCGCGGAGAGGATGCCGTCCACCCCGGGCGCGTTTGCCTCATTCCTGGCCGCGGGTTCCGGCGTTGCCGGGGTTCTGGATCTGATCGACCAATGCTTTGCACCGGGCGAGGCGGTGACAGCCGGTCTGCCACTGCCTGATACCATCAACATGTTGACCGCGCGGGCGATCGAAAACTCCGTAGCCGCGCGCCACGCAGCGCACCCGGTGATGCGCGCCATTGCGGATGAAAAGGGATGCGGACCGTTCTGGCGCGCCGCGGCACGCGCCTACGACCTTGAGGCATGTTTGGATCAGGCCTTGCCGCAGCCGCTGACCCTGGCGGAAGGTACCGCAATCGTGCCTGCGACGCGCGGGGCCTATTCGATGACCGCGCTGGTTTCGGACGGTGTCGTGGCCAAGTTCGCACGTGTTACGCCCACCGATCATCTGCTGGCGCCGGGCGGCATTCTGCAGCAGACGCTGGCCACCTTGCCGGTTGAGAAATCCGGGCTCGCGCAGCTGATCCTTGAGATCCTCGATCCCTGCGCGCCGGTCCGGCTGAGGGAGGTGGCTGATGCATGAAATGTCGCTTTGCGAGGGAATGCGGCTCATCATCGAAGAGCAGGCGCAGGCCCACAAGGTGGACCGGATCGCGAGGGTCCGCGTCGAATTGGGTCGCTTTGCCGGGGTCGAGAAGGACGCGCTCAGCTTTGCCTTCGACATCGTGATGCGCGGGTCGGTTGCCGAGGGGGCGGAGCTGGTCATGCAGGATCTGCCCGGACGGGCGATGTGCTACGACTGTGTGCGCGAGGTCGAGATCGAAAACCGGCTGGATCACTGCCCTTTCTGCGGGGGTGGCAAGCTGATGCCGATCGGCGGGGATGAAATGCGGATCAAGGATTTGGAGGTCGCGTGATGTGTACGGTTTGCGGATGCGGGGAGAGCACGGTCAAGGGCCACTCCCATGATCACCATCACCACGACCACCTGCACTTCGGCCATGGGCCGGCGGGGGTCGAGGTGGCAGGCATGAGCCAGGACCGGTTGATCGAGATCGAAACCGATATCCTGACGAAGAACGACGGCTACGCTCAGGCGAACCGGGCCGCGCTGTCCGGGCTGGGGGCGTTTGCGATCAACCTCGTGTCCTCGCCAGGCTCTGGCAAGACGACGCTCTTGTGCAAGACGATTGAGGCCCTGGGCGATCAGCCGCTGGCTGTGATCGAAGGCGACCAGCAGACTGAAAACGATGCCGACAGAATCCGCGCCACGGGGGCCGCGGCCATACAGGTGAACACCGGCAAGGGCTGCCATCTGGACGGGCATATGGTGGGCCACGCGATGGCGCATCTGGCGCTGCCGCAAGGGGCGATGGTCTTCATCGAGAATGTTGGCAATCTGGTCTGTCCCGCCGCGTTCGATCTGGGTGAGGATTGCAAGGTTGCGATCCTCTCGGTGACCGAGGGTGAGGACAAGCCCTTGAAGTACCCCGACATGTTCACCGCGTCGCGTCTGGCCATCCTGAACAAGACCGATCTGGCGCCCCATTGCGACGTCGCTATGGATCTCTACGAGGCAAATCTGCGACGGGTGAACCCTGACATCGAAATCCTGCGCCTCTCCGCCCGCACGGGTGAGGGGATGCAGGCCTGGATCGAGTGGCTGCGCCGCAATCTGGCTCTTAAGTCGGAGGTGAAAGCGGCCGAATGAGCAAGCGCACGCCCCTGCCCACGATCCTGCTTGTCGATGATGAAGAGCACTCGCTCGCCTCGATGCGCATGGCGCTGGAGGACGATTTCGAGTGCCTGACCGCCGCGGATGCGGATGCGGCCGGCAAGCTCATGGAGGAACATTTCGTCCAGGTCGTGTTCTGCGACCAGCGGATGCCGGGGCGCACGGGCGTGGAGTTCCTGACCGAGGTGCGCGAGCGCTGGCCGGAAACCGTGCGCATCATCATCACCGGCTACACCGAATCCAACGACATGATCGCCGCGATCAACGACGCGGGCATCTATCAGTTCGTGACCAAGCCTTGGCACCCCGACCAGCTTGTGATGGCGGCCAAGAACGCCGCCCAGCTGTTTCAGCTGACCCGCGACCATGACCGGCTGTCGCTGGAGATGCGGTTCCTGAGCAATACGGCGGAGACGAAGCTCGAAAGCCGCCGCAAGGCGCTGCGCGAGGGGCTCGGCTTCGAGAAGATGTGGCGCACGCCGGGCTCGCCTCTAAACCCGGTCATCGACCAGGCCCGGCAGTTCGCCAGCTTCGACGTGCCGGTTCTGATCACGGGCGAGGCCGGGACGGGCAAGTCGGTGCTGGCGCGGGCGATGCATTACAGCTCTCTACGGTCCAACCAGTCCTTCTTCGAGTTGAACTGCGCGGGCATGTCCGACGAGCTTTTGCAGATCGAACTGCTCGGGGCAAAACGCGGGGCCCTGCCCGGCGTGCCCAACAACAAGATCGGGCTTCTGCAAAAGGCGAGCCGCGGGACGCTCTTTCTGAACGGCATCGAGAGCCTGAGCCAGCAATTGCAGATGATCCTGCTGCGTGTGGCGACAGAAGGATCTTTTCAGCCGCTTGGCGGCCACGAGGAACTGACGACAGATGTGCGCCTGTTGACTGGGGCCCATGGCGATCTGGCCGCGCAGGTGAGCGCCGGCGAGTTCCGCAATGACCTCTACTATGCGCTGGCGTCGACCGAACTGACGCTGCCGCCGCTTCGCGCCCGCACCGAGGATATCGCGGTCCTGTCCCAGCACATGCTCTTCGACCTGGCCTCGGCGCATGGAAAGCCGGTGCACGGGTTGTCCGAACTGGCGATCGAGTTTCTTTGCAACTACGACTGGCCGGGAAATCTGCGCGAGTTCGAAAACGAACTCACCCGGATGCTGATCTTCGCCCAAGACACGGTGCTCGGCCCCGAACTGATCTCGCGCCATATACTGCAGGCCGATCCCTGTGCGGTGGCCGAAGACCCTCAGGCCGGCGACGTGTTGGCACAGCAAGGCACGCTTAAAGAGCGGGTCGAAGGGATCGAGATGCGCGTGCTGCGCGAAACCCTGACGCGCCTGAAGTGGAACAAGAGCCGCGCTGCGGCGGAACTGGGCCTGTCCCGCGTCGGTTTGCGCGCGAAACTGGACCGCTACGGCATCGTCCAGCCCGGTGCCCGAACCGGCAAGGTCAGCGCCGATGATGAGGAGGACTGAGAAATGTGTTTGGGAATTCCCGGCCAGATCGTCGAGATCACCGATGCAGATCGGCTGATGGCCATGGCCGAGGTGTCCGGTGTGCGGCGCGAGGTGAATGTCGCCTGCGTGGCCACCGGGCCGCTCGACGATCTGGTGGGCGCCTGGACGCTGATCCATGTCGGATTTGCCATGAGCCTTATTGACGAGGAGGAGGCCGCCAAGACGCTGGAGGCGCTGCGGGGCCTCGGCGAGGCGCAGGAAACGCTTGAAGCGATGGCGGACTCCGCCTCGGCCCTGGAGGGGACGCAATGAGATATGTCGAAGAGTTCCGCGACCCGGTCGCCGCCAAGGTGGTGCTGGCGGAGATCGCGCATGTCGTGGACCAGATCGGTGCGACGGCCGAGAAACCGGTCCATATCATGGAGATCTGCGGCGGCCACACCCATGCCATCTTTCGCTATGGGCTCGACCGACTGACACCGCCGGGGATCGAGTTCATCCACGGGCCCGGCTGTCCGGTCTGCGTGCTGCCGATGAGCCGGATCGACGAATGTGTGACGCTGGCCGAGGACCCGCGGGTGATCTTCACCACCTTCGGCGATGCGATGCGCGTGCCGGGATCGAAGAAATCCCTGCTGCAGGCGAAGGCCGATGGGGCCGATATCCGCATGGTGTACTCGCCGCTCGACGCGCTGGAAATCGCCCGGCGCAATCCGGATCGCGAAGTGGTGTTTTTCGGCCTGGGGTTCGAGACGACGACGCCTTCGACGGCGCTGTCGATCCAGCAGGCGGCGCGCGAGGGCCTCACGAACTTTAGTGTCTTCTGCAACCACATCACGGTGCCGCCACCGATCAAGGTGCTGCTGGACGACCCCCACATGATCCTCGACGGCTTTGTCGGACCCGGCCATGTCTCTATGGTTATCGGCATCCACCCCTATGATTTCATCGCCGAGGCATACGACAAACCGATCGTTGTGGCCGGGTTCGAGCCGCTGGATCTACTGCAGTCGGTCCTCATGGTGCTCAAGCAGATCCGCGACGGGCGGGCGGAAGTCGAAAACCAGTATGCTCGTGTCGTGCCCGAGCATGGAAACCGTGTATCGCTGGCAGCCATCGAAGATGTCTACGAGGCGCGCCCCAAATTTGAATGGCGTGGCCTGGGGGAGATCGATGCAAGCGGCCTGCGGATCCGCGATGCCTACAAGGCCTTCGACGCCGAGGAAAAATTCGGCGTGGGCTACGGGGCAGGCCACCGCTCGGTACAAGAACCCGACGGCTGTGCCTGCGGGGCGGTCATGACCGGCCGGATCAAGCCGCCTGAATGCCCCCACTACGGTGTCGGCTGTACGCCCGAGATGCCGCTTGGCGCGCTTATGGTCAGCTCCGAAGGGGCCTGCGCCGCCTACTACCAATATGGCGGTGCGCGCGCGGCGGAGACCGTAGAATGACCATGCTCAAGCCTGTCACCCGTCTACGCGGCGATCGCGTCACGCTGGCCCATGGCGGCGGTGGCAAGGCCATGCGCGATCTGATCGAAGAGGTCTTCACGGACGTGTTCCAGCCCGCCAACCGCGAGGATCAGGCACGGCTGACCAATGCTGCTTTGGCAGAGCCGGGCGCGCAACTGGCCTTTACCACCGACAGTTTCGTGGTCGATCCGGTGGAGTTTCCCGGCGGCGATATCGGAAAGATCGCGGTCTGCGGCACGGTGAACGATCTCGCGGTCGGCGGGGCAAGACCGCTCTGGCTGTCCGCGGCCTTCATCATCGAAGAGGGATGCGAGATCGCGCTGCTGCGTCGGATCGTGGCGTCGATGCAGGCAGAGGCAGACAAGGCCGGTGTCACCATCGTCACCGGCGACACGAAGGTCGTTGGCAAGGGCTCGGCGGACAAGGTCTTTGTGACGACGTCCGGCGTCGGGGTGATCCCGCCAGGGCGCGATCTGCGCGCCGAGCGTATCCGGCCGGGCGACGTGGCGATTGTGAACGGCGTTCTGGGCGATCATGGCGCCGCCATTTTGGCGGCACGTGGTGACATGGCCTTGTCGACGGATATCCAGTCCGACTGCCAAAGCCTGAACGGTCTGATCGAGGCGGTGCTCGGCGCGGCGCCGGATGCACGCGCCGCCCGCGATGCCACGCGGGGCGGGCTTGCCTCCGCATTGAACGAGATGGCCGAAGCCGCCGGCGTCAGCATCGAAATCGACGAGGCCTCGCTACCACTGCGGGCCGAAGTGAAAGGCATGTGCGAGATCCTGGGGCTGGACCCTCTCTATCTGGCAAACGAAGGCACGCTGGTGCTGTTCGTGCCCGCCGCCCAAGCTGATGCCGCGATTGGCGCAATGCGGGCCCACGAGGCCGGGCGCGATACCGTTGCCATCGGAACGGCCGGACAGCACGAACCGGGCAGAGTGACCATGCGGACCCTCTTTGGCGGTGCGCGGCTGGTCGACATGCTCGTTGGTGAACAGCTACCGCGCATTTGTTAGAGTCTTTTCCGGCAGGTCGATCGTGCAGGAGCCGGGACGGATTGGGAGCCCGGTCGCCGAAAACCGTTCTGAATGCTGGTAACACTGTCACCACTCCAATCTGCCGGTCGCGGATGGGGCCGGCCTAGACCGCAACGTTCGCTCGAGGGCTGGCGGCCGCGTCAGGTCAGCTCTTCGGGCAGGTTTTGCGCAGGGGGCGTGTTGCGGCTGCGGTGGCTGCGGATCTCGCCGTCGATGATCATCATACCAATCCCGGGCAGGTTGCCCAGTTGCACCGACTCGAGAATGTTCTTCCCCGGCGCGTGCTGGGCCTGATCCATCAGGACGAAATCCGCGGTCGCGCCGACCTCCATGAGCCCGGCATCCAGTTCCCTCTGCCGCGCGGTGTTCCCAGTCGCAAAGCAGAATGCGATTTCTGCCGGCACATCGCCAAGGCTGGAGAGCATCGCGACCATTCGCATGATCCCAAGGGGTTGGACGCCGGACCCCGCGGGACCGTCGGTCCCCAGGATGATCTGGTCGAGCTTGTTCAGCTCCCGTGCCGTGTTGAGGGTCAGCAAGGCCGCGCGCTCATTGCCGTTATGAACGATCTCGAGCCCTTGCGCGCAGTTTTCGCACAGGCAGACGATCTGGCCGTCGGGCAGGGCGGAGTGCCCGCCATTGATGTGCCCCACGACGTCCGTGCCGGTTTCCAGGACCATGTCGGCGTCGATCAGGCCGGAGCCGGGAATTGACGGGCCGCCCGTGTGGATCGTTGACTGAATGCCGTATTTGCGCGCCCAACTGACCATCTGATTGGCGGTCTTGCCGTCCTTGACCGTCCCAAGGCCGACCTCTCCGAGAAACTTCACACCGGCATTGGCGAGTTCCTTGAAGTCATGCTCCTCCATGCCGTGTTCGATCACAGGCGCCCCGGCCAGCACCTTGACCCCGGACGGGCGGAAATTCTCGTACCAGCGTTGGGCCGCAATCGACATCGCCTTGAGGCCGACGATGTCCTTTGGACGTCCGGGCATATGGACCTCGCCCGCGGAGACCATCGTCGTGACACCGCCGTGCAGGGTGGAGTCGATCCAGTGCAATTGCTGTTGGCGGGGCGTGTAGTCGCCGATCACCGGATGCACATGGCTGTCGATCAGGCCCGGCGCGATCGTGCAGCCGTTCGCGTCCACAATTGTGGTCGCGCCTTCCGTATCGAGATCCTTCTCGTATCCGATTGCCGAAATCCTACCATCCACGGCGATCACGCAATCCCCGTCGGCGATGGGCGCTTCGATCTTGCCCGTCAGGATCAGGCCGATATTCCTTATGATCAGCATCTTCGTGGATGTGCCCATGGCCGCCTCACACTGTGATTTATGTTAGTATGCTAACAAGGTGTGGCGCCTGTCCATAGTTTGTTTGGCTGGTTTGCGTGCAATCCCCTTTGCTTGCCGCGACGGGGGTCCTAAACAGAGCGCCGTTACATGGGCGCGACGACGCGCCGGTCGGACCGTCTCGGCTGCAAGTCTTCCCTGGAAAGGCCCTCTGCGACGGACCAGTTGCAGGTATGGACAGGCAGGAAGCGGAGCACCACAGCATTGGACGTCAAAGAAAGCCGATACATGCTTGAGGATCAGGTCGGATACCTGCTTCGGCAGGCGAGCCAACGGCACACCGCCTTGTTCCAGAAGATTGTCCCGATGGACCTGACGCCGACCCAGTTCGCGGCGCTGGTCAAACTGGCGGAACTGGGCGAATGCTCCCAGAACGATCTGGGGCGCCGGACCTCCATGGATGTGGCTACCATAAAGGGCGTCGTCGAACGGTTGCGGGCCAAGGGGCTGGTCGATGTCAGATCCGACCCAAAGGACAAACGTCGCACCATTATCTCCATTCCCGCCGAACATGCCCAGATCGTGCCGGAGCTTCACGCGGCGGGCCACACGATTTCGAACCTGACGCTGTCCCCGTTGAGCAGCGCTGAACAGAAATCGCTCCTTCGGTTGCTCAAGAAGCTCAGCTAGCCCCGCCGGGCGCGTTCCGACGCGCCGCCCGCTTTACGGTCGCAGGGCTGCGCGATGTTCCCGAACGGGTAAAAGTACCCGGCGGCCGGCGGGCGCGGCGGCCTGCATGCGTAGGCAAATAATCATTTGACTCGGCTCGATTTGCGTTGGTACCGTTTGTGTACAAACAAAGTGATCCGGGAGGTCTGCGGTGCCGTATCTGGCCCCTACACGCACTGAGGATGCGTTGCGTTTTCTTCGCAGCAACAGTCCAAAAGTCGTCGCCGGGTGCACGGACTATTTCCCCAGCCTGCAACAAGGGCAGGTCGATGAGGATCTGCTCGACGTGACGCGGATACCCGGCATGCGCGGGATTTCGCGTGACGAGACCGGATGGCGTATCGGGGCCGCAACGACATGGACCGATATCGTTCGTGCACCATTGCCGCCTGCGTTCGATGCGCTCAAGCTGGCCGCCAGAGAGGTCGGGTCGCTGCAAATCCAGAACCAGGGCACAGTTGCGGGCAACATCTGCAACGCGTCCCCTGCCGCCGATGGCGTTCCGCCGCTTCTGGCGCTGGAGGCAACGGTCGAAATCGCCGCCGCGGATGCCCGCAGGGTCGTGCCGCTTTCCGAGTTCATCACGGGTGTGCGGCGGACGGTTCTGCAGCCAGACGAGCTGGTGGTGGCGCTCCATGTCCCCGATGTTTCCGCGGACACGCAGAGCCACTTTCTCAAGCTGGGCAGCCGGACCAATCTGGTGATTTCGATCGCGATGGTGGCTGCGAACGTGCGGCTCGATGCGGGGCGTGTTGCACTGGCCCACATCGCGGTTGGAAGCTGCTCACCGGTCGCCCGGCGTCTGCCGGACCTGGAGGCGCGGCTGGTCGGAACGGCGGTCGAGGATTTGGCAGGCTTCGATTTCGCCAATCCGGAGGCATTGACCCCTCTGACGCCGATTTCGGACGTGCGGGGATCTGCGGACTACCGGTTGGATGCGGTGGCTGAACTGTGCCGCCGGGCCGTCATCGCAGCCAGCGCGCGGAGTTAGGGCGATGGACGTTCGAAACACCGAAGCAAGCGTCGCGTTTGAGTTGAACGGAGAGGCGGTTCGCATCACGCCCAACCCCGGCGAGCGTCTGTCCGAGGCGCTGCGGGAACGTCTGGAGGCGCGCGATGTCAAGATTGGCTGCAATGCCGGCGACTGCGGGGCCTGTACCGTTCTGGTCGATGGCGAAGTCGTCTGCGCTTGTCTCATGACGGCACAGCAGGCACACGAGCGGACCGTTGAGACACTCGCGGGACTGGTCCGGTCCGACGCGCATGCCCAGGGCCTCATGGAGCGGTTTCAGGATCACGGTGCGGCGCAATGCGGGATCTGCACGCCGGGCATGATCGTTTCGGCTGTTGGGTTGCTGCGCGAGACGCGAGCGCCCGATGAGAGCCAAGTTCAGGAGGCGCTCGGGGGCGTTCTGTGCCGCTGCACGGGCTATCGCAAAATCATCGATGCGGTGCTCGGTGTTCCCGCCGCGATCGTTGAGGACGGCGGGGTCGGCCAGGCGTTGCGGCGCGTGGATGGCATCGGCAAAGTCGAGGGCACGGAGCGTTTCGGCGATGACGTGGCGCCCCCCGGCACACTCGAAATCAAGGTGATCAGATCGCCCTATCCCCTGGCCACGTTCGAGTTTGGAGACCTGAACGGATGGCGCGAAGAGATCGCTGGAATTGAGGCGGTTCTGACGGCCGCCGACATCCCCGGCGAAAACCGCTTCGGGGTGATCCCGGCCTTTGCGGATCAGCCGGTTTTCGCGGAGGGCACAGCGCGCTTTCGCGGCGAAGCCGTGGCCGCGATCGTCGGAACGCCGGATGCCGTCCGGGCCTTTTCACCTGACGCCTTCCCTGTGACGTGGGCGGAGCTCGGCGGCGTGTCCGTTGTTTCAGAAGCGCAGGCCGACGGCGCCCCGCAGCTCCACGAGGCCCGGCCGGACAATCTGATGTGCCGCGGTTTCGTCACGACGGGTGACGCAGAAGCGGCTCTTGCCACGGCGGATGTTACGGTCGAAGGGACGTTTACCAGCGGCTTCGTCGAACATGGCTATATCGAGCCGGAAGCGGGCTTTGCCGAAATTGTCGACGGGCGGGTGGAGATTCATGCCTGCACTCAGGCGCCGGTCATGGACCTCGAGGCGATGGAGATCATCCTCGGCATGCACCGCAACCAAATCCGCATGGTGCCGACCGGGGTCGGCGGCGGCTTCGGGTCGAAGCTCGATATTTCGGTGCAACCCTATCTGGCGCTTGGTGCGCTCAAGACAGGCCGCCCGGTGCGGCTGACCTACTCGCGCACGGAGTCCATGCAATCGACGACCAAACGCCACCCGTCGGAAATCCATATCAGGATCGGAGCGACCCAGGACGGGAAGCTGTCGGGCTTTCACTTCGAGGGCGCCTTTAACACCGGGGCCTACGCGTCCTGGGGACCGACTGTGGCCAACCGCGTGCCGGTCCATGCGTCGGGCCCCTACCGCGTGTCGGACTACACCGCGGTGGCCAAAGGCATCCACACGCATTGCCCTCCCGCGGGGGCGTTCCGGGGCTTTGGCGTGCCGCAATCGGGCATTGCGCAGGAGTCATTATTCGACGAACTGGCCCAAAAGCTGGGGATCGATGCACTGGAATTCCGTGTTCAGAACGCGCTGGAGGATGGCGTGCCGACGGTCTGCGGACAGGTTTTCGAGCAGGGCGTGGGGGCAAAAGCCTGTCTTGAGGCGCTCCGCCCTGCCTGGCACCGCGAACGCGTGCGGGCCGATGCGTTCAATGCCGGTGCCACGGGGGCTTTGCGGCGCGGCGTGGGGCTTGCAGCCGGCTGGTATGGCTGCGGTAATACCTCCTTGCCGAACCCTTCCACGATCAAGGCGGGGATCAGAGCCGACGGCACCGTGGTGCTGCACCAGGGAGCGACGGATATCGGGCAGGGGTCCAATACGGTAATCTCGCAAATCTTTGGCAGTGCCCTCGGGTTCTCGGCGGCTGACTTGACCCTTGTGGGCGGGGACACCGACGTGACTCCCGACGCGGGCAAGACCTCCGCTTCGCGCCAGACCTTCGTGTCGGGCAATGCCGCGCGGCAGTCGGGCGAGGCGATGCGCGCCAAGATCCTGCGCCAGGTCGACGCTTCGAAAGAGGCCGCGATTGCGTTCGGTGACGGGACGCTCACAGTTTCCGATGGCGACCGGCAACATGTCATCGACCTGCGCACGCTGCCGCCGGACAATGAAGGCTATGTCATCACCTCGACGGGCCGTTACGATCCGCCGACCAAGCCGCTTGACAAAAACGGCCAGGGCGCGCCCTACGCGCAGTTCGGCTATGCGGCGCAACTCGCTGTTGTCGAGGTCGATCTGGCGCTCGGCACGACAAGACCGATCAGGTTCGTCGCGGCCCATGACGTCGGCAAGGCGATCAATCCGGTGCTGGTCGAGGGTCAGGTTCAAGGTGGGATCGCACAGGGGCTCGGCATGGCTCTGATGGAAGAGTATCTGCCCGGCCGCACCGAGAACCTGCACGACTATCTGATCCCGACCATCGGGGATATCCCGCCCATCGAGACGCTGATCCTCGAGCTGCCAGATGCCCACGGACCCTACGGCGCCAAGGGATTGGGCGAACATGTCCTGATCCCCACTGCGCCCGCGCTCCTGAATGCGATCAAACACGCCACTGGCGTGCGCATGTATTCGGTTCCGGTGACGCCGTCCAAGCTGCGCGACGCGATCAAGGGGGCTCGACATGGCTGAAACTGCGCGCGCCAAGCCCGACAAGATCCGCTGCGATGCCTGCCCCGTGCTGTGTTATATCGCGGACGGCAGATCCGGCGCGTGCGACCGCTACGCCAACCATGGCGGAGAGCTCGTCCGGCTCGATCCGCTGACGATCATCGAGAATGCCATCGAAAACGGGGTCAAGGCCGTGCCCTTCATGAAGGGAAGCGACGGCAACGACTGGGACGGGGATCTGGTTCAGGCCAACCGTCCTTTCATCACCGCGGTCGGGGCAGGCACCACATATCCGGACTACAAACCTGCCCCCTTCATCGTCAGCCAAACGGTCGACGATGCGGACATGGTCACGGTCGTGACCGAAGGCATCTTCAGCTATTGCGGCGTGAAGGTGAAAATCGACACCGACCGGTTCGTCGGTCATGAGCGCGATATCGTGCGCTGCCAGGGCGAACCCGTCGGCCATGTGATGACGAGCGAATATGGCTCGAAGATGCTCTCGCTCGGGGGTGTCGAACATCTGACCGGCGGCACCAAGAAGGAGGGACGCGTCACCTGCGACACGCTCTTGAAATTGTGCAATGCCGAAGCAGTCGAACTGAGCGTCGACAATGGAGCGACCATCGTCGTGCAGGCCGGCAAGGCCCCCATCGTCAATAGTCAGGAAGAAAGACTAATGCGTGTCGGCTGCGGTTCGGCGGCCATCGGGATGTTTGCGTCTCAATGGGCGCAGCATGTGGACGAGGTCATCGTGGTGGATGACCATATCACGGGCATCCTGTCGGAGCATCAGGCTGGCAAGATGCTGAACGTACCGCCGACAGGTATCAGGATCCATGGCCGTCGCTCCACGCCGGGCCGGTATTTCCAGGTGGCGGAGCCGGGGACGGGTTGGGGCGGCACCGATGTCGAGGATCCGCTGACCATCCTCAAACCCTTCGATGCGAATGCCGCCTGGCAGGGGTTGCGGCTGCTCATGGTGTCGACCACCGGCGAGCAATACGCCTATTTCGAGCTGGACGAGGCGCTGGAGCCCAAGGCGACGCCGCTGCCGGACGTCCTCCAGCTTTCAGTCGAGCGGATCGCCGAGAACTGCGAGCCGTCTCTCTGTTCGGTCCTGTTCATGGGCGGGGCCGGGGGGTCCCTGCGCGCGGGGGTCACTGAAAACCCTGTCAAGCTCACCAAATCGGTCAAGGACTCGCTCACCCATGTCTCTTGCGGCGGCGCTAACGCCTATGTCTGGCCCGGCGGCGGGATCACGGTGATGGCGAATGTACTGGATATGCCGTCGAATTCCTTCGGCTATGTCCCGACGCCTGCCCTTGTCGCTCCCATCGAGTTCACGATGCGCCTGTCGGACTATGTTGCGCTCGGCGGGCATGCCGATCAGATCCGGCCGATCGGCGACGTGATCACCCCGGATGTGCGCCGGGTCGGACAAATCGACCCCGAAGCTGACCCAACCGCGAAACGCAATTACCGCTGGAAGAACGGCGGGTAGGTTCGGATGCAGCGCCCGACCTCAACCCTGCTCGGCACAGGGGACCGCCTGCACCTGAACCATGGCCCCATCGATCTGATCGTCGGCGCCGATGAGGCCGCGCCCGGCGACAGGTTTCGGGCGTTCGAGGTAGCGTCCGACCGGTTCCAGACCATTCTCGATGGGCTTGTCCAGGACCTGGACCGCCATCGCACGCAGCTTTCGCCCGGCACGCCCGACCCGTCGAATGCGGTGGCGTGCAGGATGTACAGCGCCGCGAGACCTCATTGCACCTCCGCGTTTGTCACGCCGATGATCGCGGTCGCAGGCGCAGTGGCCGACGAGGTTCTGGCGGCGATCTGCAGTGCGGTCCGACCGCGCCGCGTTTATGTGAACAATGGTGGTGATATCGCTGTGCACCTGGCACCGGGCGAGAGTTATTCAGTGTCGATGTCCGGGGCCGAAGGCACCGATCTCGGTACCCTGCGGTTCGGCAGCGATGACGGTATCCGCGGCATTGCCACCAGTGGCACAGGGGGACGCAGCCATTCGTTCGGGATTGCCGACAGTGTGACCGTGCTCGCCGCTACGGCGGCGGCGGCGGATGTTGCGGCCACTCTGATCGCCAATGCGGTCGATCTGCCGGACGACCCGAGGATCCAACGGGTTCCGGCCAGTGAGTTGCAGCCTGACAGCGATCTGAGGGATCGGCTTGTGGTCGTCGCGGTACCACCGCTCGACTCTGCTGAGGTCAGCGAGGCTTTAGCGCGGGGCCGGGTGCAGGCGGACAGGATGCGCAATGCAGGCCTGATCAAAGGGGCGGCCCTGTTTCTTCAGGGACAAACTAAAACGGTGGGTTCGTGCTCTGCCGGAACCAGAAAAAGATTGGAGTTCGTGGATGTCTAAGCTGGAAGTCAGAAAGATCGTGCTTTCGGTCGAGGAGGTCTTCCACGAAGGGGGGCCGATCCCGGATACCCCGCTCAAGCGAGGGGCCTGTTTCGCCGTCATCGCCAATCCTTTCGCGGGGCACTACGCGGCCGAAATTCAGGGCTTCATGGATGACTTGCGCCCCTTGGGGCTGGACCTTGCGCAGCGTCTGGTCGCCGCTCTTGGCGGCGCCGACAAGATCGAAGGCTACGGCAAGGGAGCTCTGGTTGGCGCGGCGGGTGAACTGGAGCACGGGGCGCTTTGGCACGGCCCGGGCGGCTACGCGATGCGCGAGGTGATCGGCGGCACGAAGGCCATCGTGCCCTCGGCCAAAAAGGTCGGCGGCACCGGCAGCAGGCTCGATGTCCCGATCACGCACATCAACGCCTCCTACGTGCGCAGCCATTTCGACAGTATGGAGGTCGGTCTGAACGACGCGCCCCGCGCGGACGAAGTGCTTTTTGCGCTGGTCATGACCACCGGACCTCGCATCCACTCCCGTTCCGGCGGCCTGGAAGCCTGGGAGATCATAGGAGAGGACGGTTTGAAATGAGGGCGCGCATTCGCAAGATCGGCGTTTGGCTGGAAGAGACGCATCTCGAGGCTGGCCGGCCCATCGACCCGCCAACGCGCAAGGCCGTCGCTTCGGCGGTGATCGAGAACCCCTTTGCCGGGCAGTTCGTCGAAGATCTGTCGGACCTGATGGAGATCGGCGCCGAGCTGGGCGGGCTGTTGGGCGAGCGGGCGGTCGCGGCCCTCGGCATCGCGCCATCAGAGGCCGAAAGCTACGGCAAGGCGGCCATGGTCGGTGAAAATGGCGAACTGGAACATGCCGCCGCGATCCTGCATCCCAAGATGGGCGCACCCTTGCGCGCGGCCGTCGAAAAAGGGGCCGCCCTCGTGCCATCGTCCAAAAAGCGCGGCGGGCTTGGGCAGGATCTGGACATCCCTCTGGGCCACAAGGACGCCGCTTATGTGCGCTCGCATTTCGACGGGGTCGAGATTCGGTTCAATGATGCGCCGCGCCCGGATGAGATTCTTGTCGCCATCGCGGTGACCGATTCCGGCCGGCCTCTGCCGCGCGTCGGTGGTCTCGAACATGACGAGGCCAAGGGCGAGGACGGCCTGCGATAGCCTGGTCGACGAAGGGACAGAGTCGCGTTGGCGAGACTGTGGCCGGATGGTCGGCAGGCGCCCCAGCTGGCCCCTCAACTTCTGTCCATTTTTACCGAAACAAGTCTTGGGCACACTTTCCCAGACACCGGACCGACAGAAAAATATGGAGCGACAACCGTTGCATCTTGACAAATCTTGCTTCGAGTTGATTGTTAGTATACTAATGAAAATCAGAAAGACATGACACCCGCTTTGGCAGATCGTTGCATCGGTTTCGGCCCTTTCGGTGGGATGGCCGAGATGGCCGGCTCGAGGTGCGAAACCCTGACCGGTCATCGCCGCAGGGAAGGCTCCCATGCCCAACTGCCGGTCCATGTGCACAGCCCCCTCCGCGCAGGTGTCGGGTCGGGAACCCGTGCTGTACCGCTGCAGACACCAGACGGAAACGAGATGCGACATGGATGAACGCGTGGCGACAGTGCAGGGAGAGGCCAGCGGGTTTCCCGTGCCTCAGGGCGTGTTTGCGGAGACCGTGACTTCGGTCCAGCATTACACGGATCGTCTGTTCAAATTCCGTATCACGCGGCCTGCAAGTTTCCGGTTCCGCTCCGGCGAGTTCGTCATGATCGGTCTGCCGAATGCCGCAAAACCGGTCTACCGCGCTTACTCCATCGCGAGCCCGTCCTGGGATGAAGAGATCGAGTTCTTTTCGATCAAGGTAGAAGACGGACCGCTCACCGAACATCTGCAAAGGATCGAGGTCGGCGACACGATCCTGATGCGCAGGAAGCCGACGGGCACGCTGGTCAACGATGCGCTCCTGCCGGGCAAACGGGTCTACATGTTCTCCACCGGAACCGGGATCGCGCCCTTCGCGTCGCTCATCCGCGACCCCGAGACCTATGAGAAATTCGATGAGGTGATCCTCACGCAGACCTGCCGCGAAGCGGCAGAGCTGACCTATGGCAAGGAGCTGGTCGCGCAAGTCATGGACGATCCCCTGGTTGGTGAGCTCGCTCAGGGCCGCCTGCGCCACTACTGCTCCGTCACGCGTGAGGCCTACGCCTGTACCGGCCGGATCACCGATCTGATGGTATCCGGACAGCTGTTCTCCGATCTGGGTGTCCCGCCCATCACGCCGGAGACCGACCGTGGCATGATCTGCGGCTCCATGGCCATGCTGCGAGATACCAAAGCACTTCTCGAAGGCTTCGGTCTCGTGGAAGGCGCCAACAACAAACCCGCGACATTCGTCGTCGAGCGCGCGTTCGTCGACTGATCCCGAAAGGTCCGGCCATGAATGAACTGTCCCCCGCGTCCCGCCCCGATCTCTCCAGCTTCACCTGGGACGATCCGTTCCGGCTGGAGGACCAGCTGTCGCAGGAGGAGCGGATGATGCGCGACGCCGCCCGCGCCTATGCGAGCGAAAAGCTGCAGTCGCGCGTCATCGACGCCTATCGCGAGGAGATCACCGACCCCGACATCTTCCGAGAAATGGGCGATATGGGCCTGCTCGGAGTGACGATCCCGGAGGAATATGGCGGGCTGGGGGCGTCCTATGTCGCGTACGGCCTCGTCGCGCGCGAGATCGAGCGGGTCGATAGCGGGTACCGGTCCATGATGAGCGTGCAGTCGTCCTTGGTCATGTACCCGATCTATGCCTATGGCTCCGAAGCGCAGCGCCAGAAATTCCTGCCCGGTTTGGCGTCGGGCGCGCTGATCGGATGCTTTGGACTGACCGAGGCTGACGCCGGCTCCGACCCGGGCGCGATGACAACCCGGGCCGCAAAGACCGCGGATGGCTATCGGCTGACAGGCTCCAAGATGTGGATATCCAACGCGCCGATCGCCGATGTCTTTGTGGTCTGGGCGAAGTCGGAGGCCCATGGCGGAGCAGTCCGCGGCTTTGTCCTCGAAAAAGGGATGAAGGGACTCTCGGCGCCCAAGATCGGCGGCAAGCTCTCGCTGCGTGCTTCGATCACCGGGGAAATCGTGATGGATGATGTCGAGGTGGGTGAGGATGCGTTGCTGCCCAATGTCGAAGGACTGAAGGGCCCGTTCGGCTGCCTGAACCGGGCGCGCTATGGGATCTCCTGGGGGGTGATGGGGGCCGCCGAAGCCTGCTGGCATGGCGCGCGACAGTATGGGCTGGACCGCCATCAGTTCAAACGCCCGCTTGCGCAGACGCAGCTCTTTCAGAAGAAGCTGGCGGATATGCAGACGGAAATCGCCCTGGGCCTGCAAGCATGCTTACGTGTCGGGCGCCTCATGGACGAAGGCAATGCCGCGCCGGAAATGATATCGCTGATCAAGCGCAATAATTGCGGCAAGGCGCTCGACATCGCGCGCCTCGCCCGCGACATGCATGGCGGCAACGGGATCTCCGAGGAGTTTCAGGTCATGCGTCACATGAGCAACCTGGAAACCGTGAACACCTATGAGGGGACGCACGACGTGCACGCGCTGATCCTGGGACGCGCACAGACCGGACTGCAGGCGTTCTACTGAGCGCCGCGCAACCCGGGGCCGCTAGAAACGCGTGGTCAGGTCAATCCTGTGACGGAAGCCGAGTGCAACGAGTGCTGCCGGGGTAGACGGCCGCCAAGGTCACCTGCCGTGCCTCGTTCAAGCCGGCTTGAGCACCGGTCGGCCCGCAGATTGGTCGGACAGGTCCTGTGTCAGCCCGGATCGTCGGCGGACGGTCCGATTTCGCAAGACCATTTGCGTACACGTTAAATCTGAAGGGCGACTTCTGTTCCATTGGTAGGATCGGCGTCGAGTGGCTGTTCCCGAGGCGGCGCGGTGACCCTGTCCCCTTTCACCCCCTCCTTGACGTTTCGTAAGGAAATGGCACGCGGTTCATGGGTCTGTCGCCAAGAAGCGCCTTGCCCGAATTCTCTATCAAACAAAAACAGATGGCGCGAATACGGATCTGATCCGGCGAGAAACGAGGCAGAATGATTAAGAAGGGTGCTGGTTGCCGAAAGTCTGCTGTGCCACTTCTATGTTCAAACGGATCCACCACAGGAAAAACTTGACCTGCCGGCTGTCTTGGAAAATGGTTCGTACACAAACAAAAATGAAGTCGGCAAGATCGATGCCTTCGCAAAAAAAAATGCTCACGCAAACCAACGGGTGAAGAGATGAGATTGAAGACGTTAGCGACTGTACTGGGCGTCGCGGCCGCGGTGTTTCCGGCAACTGGCATCGCACAGGAGCGCGCGTTCGGTGTCGGGCTGATCACGCCGCCGGTCCACGTCTGGAACCAGGAAGTCGATGCCATGGGCGAAACCCTGGGCAGTCTGTCCGACGGACGCTTTTCGGTCACGGCCTTTCCGTCCGGCCAGCTCGGGTCCGAAAACGAAATGCTGCAGCAGCTTCAGACCGGTGCGCTGGACATGGCTTGGCTGACAACCGCTGAGGTCACCACGCGCGTGCCGGATATGAGCGCGCTTCACACGCCGTTTCTGGTGGACAATATCGAAGATGCCGCCCGGGTTCTGCGTTCGGACGAAGCGCGCGAAATCCTTGAGCTGCTGCCACGGGCGACCGGTGCCGTAGGTATCTGTTACGCGATGACCGGCATGCGCCAGATGATGAGCCGCGAGGCCATGGACAGCGCGGCCGATCTGGATGGGATGCGCTTTCGCATCACGCCGGCCCCGCCGATGCGGTCCTTCTTTGAGATGCTCGGTGCCGCACCCGCGCCGATGCCGCTGACGCAGGTCTACGACTCCCTTGCCAATGGCCAGATCGACGCAATCGCGATGGATTACGAGTCGATCATCAATTTCGGCTACCATGACCACGCTCCGTACATGCTCCAGACCAACCACCAGATGTTCCCGATGGTGGCGTTGGTTTCGGGACGTGTCTGGGCGCAGATGTCCCCAGAAGATCAGGAGATCGTGCGCGAGGCCGTGCAGGCCCATTGCGATGCAACCATCGACCGTTTCGTCGAAGGAGAGGCCGGCAAGCTGGAAACGCTGCAGGCCGTCGAAGGCCTCACCATCACCGAAGGTGTCAGCAAGGATTTCTTTGGCGATGTCGTCGAGCAATGGGACACTGAGTGGGCCGGGCAGACCGACTATGTCGAACGGCTGCGCGCCCTCGTCGCGGGCTTCTGAACGCACAACCGGCTGACCAGCGCGGGCTGCCATGGAATAACCTTGGCAGCCCGAACATGCGGTTTCTTCTTAAGGAGCGTCCTGCACCGTGTTCATTGCCCGCGCCATCGTGCGTCTTTCCTCGCTGGTCGCGGCGATCGAACGGCCGCTCCTTGCCCTGCTCATCGCGGCCATCGCGGTCTTTGTTCTGATGAACGTACTGTTGCGGATGATCGGCGTTACCATCGCCTGGGCTGACGAAATCGCGATCTACTCCATGGTCCTGTCGGGCTTCGTCGGCGCCTCCCTCATGCTGCGCGGTCGGATCGATCCTGCCGTGCTGCTGCTCCATGAGCTTTTGCCAGGATGGGGTGTTCAGGTCCTGCGGGTCATCATCTCGATCGTGGCGCTCGGGTTCGGAATGACCATGGTCTATCTATGCTGGCGCTGGTTCAATCCGCCGGGCCTCATTGCTGCGGGATTTGACGTGGCGACGTTCGAAGGGGCGACGTTCAACTTCATCTACACCGACACGACACCGGTTATGGGGGCTTCCGCCTTCTGGTTCTACCTGATCGTGCCGTGGTTCGGGATCACGCTTTCGATCCATGCCGCAGCAAACCTGATGGAAGATATCGGTGCGGTCGAACGCGTGGCAAATCCCATCAAAGTCGTGACGTCCGAGGTCTGATCGATGGCCGCGATTGTCTTTCTTCTTCTGCTGATCGTGGGGGTTCCGATCGGGATCGTCCTGTGTGTCGCCGCACTCGCTTTCATCATGTCATCGGGCAATCCGCTGCTGCTGGACAGTTTCCCGCTCCAGTTGTTCGGGTCTCTCAACAATTTCGGGCTGCTGGCCATTCCGCTCTTCATCCTGATCGGCGAACTGATGAACGGGGCCGGCATCACGCAACGGCTGGTACGTCTCGCGGCGGCCTTTCTCGGCGCGGTGCGCGGGGGGCTCGCCTATATCAACCTTATCGCGAACATGATGGTCGCCTCCATCCTGGGATCCGCGACCGCGCAGATCGCTATGATGAGCCAAGTGATGGTGCCCGAGATGGAGCGCGCGGGCTATCGCCGAGATTTCTCCACCGCGGTCACGGCCTTCGGGGGGCTTCTGGGGCCGATCATTCCGCCCTCCATCGTCTTTGTCGTCTATGCTGTGCTCGCGCAACTGGCGGTCCGCGATATGCTCTTGGCCGGGCTTTTGCCTGGCTTGATGCTGACGGGTCTGTTCCTGGCGACGATCGCGCTTTTGGGTCTGCGCTATGACTACCCGCGCGGCAAAAGGCTGACCTGGCGGGAGAAGGGCGGCGCATTGCGCCAGGCGCTCCCGATGCTGACGATCCCCGCGATCATCACCGGCACCATTCTCGGCGGGGTCGGCTCCCCCACCGAGGCCGCAGCCCTCGGCGCACTGGCAGCGGCCATACTCGGGCTCTTTGTGACCCGCTCGTTGAAACTCTCGGATCTGCCCGGGATCCTTCTGAGAACCGGCATCAACTCTGCACTGGTGCTGTTCCTTGTGGCGTCGGCCAGCGTGTTTTCCTGGGTTCTAGTTTTCGGGCAGGTGCCGCAAACGGCAGCCGCCTGGATTCAGACGGTGGCGACGACACCGACCGCGTTCATGTTGCTGGTCCTGGTGATCCTGCTTCTGGTGGGAACGGTCATCGACGGGATCGCGGGCCTGATCATGGTGGTGCCGATCCTGCTTCCCATCGCCACCGATGTGTATGGCATCCATCCGGTGCATTTCGGGGTGGTCGTATCGATCAACCTGATCCTCGGGTTGCTCTCTCCGCCGGTCGGGATCGGTCTCTATGTAGCGGCCACAGTTGCCCGGGTCAGCCCGCTGGCTGTCTTCCGTGTGGCGATGCCGTTCTTCCTGGTCACCTGTCTGGCGTTGCTCGTTCTGGCGCTGGTGCCGGGGATCAGCCTGGCATTTCTTTGAGCGCCGCCGGGTCTGATGTGGCGGCGAACCCGGTCAGCCATCGGGGCAAAAGACCGTAGATGCCATCCCCTAGACCTCACGTGCCAAGGGAATGACCTGTTAGCTTTCGGGGCGAGGGGCATCGCGGCGCATTGAATGACTGGGCTGGCGCTCGCCTCGAGAAAAGGTTTCGGCCGGCCAGGCATCAAGCCTTGCCGAGCTTCTCCAGCTCCGTCACCGCGTCTTCGATCCCGTCATCTGCCGCCACCCTGAGCCATCTGACGGCTTCGGTGAGATCGCGCGGCGTGCCATATCCGTTCAGCAGCGCCACGCCATAATGGTAGGCCCCCATCGAATAGCCGGACAGAGCGGCCTGCTGCACCCAATAGGTCGACAATTCGGGGTCGCTGTCGGTGCCAAAACCGTTTTCATAGGCATGCGAGAGCATGATCATCGATGGCGCATTGCCGTTCTCGGCACAGGTCAACATGGCTTGGAAGGCCTCGGGCGCGAGGTCCCGACCACCCTTCTGGGTTTCGTAGGCGACCCAACACAGTGTCCCGGCCCGTTCCGGGTGAGCGGCGAGATTTTCGGCCAACCGCGAAAGCCCGCCTTCTTCGGGGTTGAGGCGCCCGAATTCTTCGGACGCGAGGGGGGACATCGCAAGGCACAGCACGGCTGCGAGCGCGGTTCGTTTCATCGGTGCAATCCTCTAACGGTACGGCTCTATCCAACGGGGTCTTGGCCCGTGGCGGGTCAGCCCTCTGTAAGAAAACTGTAAGTTCAGGAATGCGGGCTGAACCTGTACCCGATGCCGCGCACCGTCTGGATGATCCGGGGGTTTTGCGGATCGCGTTCGAGTTTGCGCCGCAGGCCGGAGATGTATTGGTCGAGCGCACGGCTATTGGGGAAATAGTCGCGGCCCCAACAGGCGTCGAACAGGGTGTCCCTGGCCACCGGATGTCCGGAATTCTCGAACAGCAGCTTCAGGATGGCGAGCTCGCGAGCGTTGAGCTCGAACCGCGTCGCCCCCCGCATCGCGATGTGCCGGGAGGCGTCGATCCACAGATCCGCCATCTGAAATCCCGACGCCGGCCGCGCATTCTGGTTCAGCCTCCGGGACATTGCGGCGACGCGCGCCTTCAACTCGCCCGGATCGAATGGCTTGGCGACATAGTCGTCCGCGCCCATTTCCAGCCCGAGCCGCCGGTCGATGGCATCGCCCCGCGCGCTGAGAATTAGGATCTGGGTCTCCGGTGCGATGTCGCGAAAGCGCCGGCACAGGTCCAGTCCGTCGAGACCCGGCAGAACCACGTCGAGCAGCACGATGTCATAGGGCAGCGCCTCGAAGGCCGAGAGGGCTGCATGACCGTCGTCGAAGGTCTCGCATGCATAGCCCTCCAGGCTCAGCAGATCGGCCAGACCGTCGCGAAGCGCCGGGTTATCCTCGACGATCTGGACCCTCACGTGGGCACCGCCGACCGACCAATTTCTTGCATCGGCGCGGCCTCAAGCGGCAGGCGGAGCGTGAACCAACTCCCACCGGGTGCGAGGGCATGGTCGAACCGCCCGCCTGCCAGCCGCGCCAGCGTCGCACAGGCCCGCAGGCCGAGGCCGAAACCGTTTAAGCCGTCATGCTTTGGCGGGATTTTTGCGCCGTCGTCGGACAGTTTCAGGTACAGACCGTTCCCAGATACCCAGCATTGCACGTTCACCGTCGCGCCCGGCGCGTGCTTTCTTGCGTTGTCGAGCACGTTGATCAGAACTTGCTCAAATGTCCTGACATCGAACTCCACGGGATCAGGCGCCCGCAGATCAAGACGCAAGTCGCGCGCATCATGGAGCAGCGGGCCATAGCGCTCGATCAATGCGGTGACGACACTGTTGGGTTCAGCCCTTTGCAGTTGGCGCGCCGGTGCCGTGTCTCGCGTGGACAGCGCCAGGGCGTTGTCCACGATCCAACCGAGGCGCGTTGCTTCGTCTTCGATGACGGCGGCGTAACGGTCGATCTTGGTGCCGTCGGATTTGTGCGAACGCAACAGGTCCGCATAGAGGCGCAGGTTGGCTAGCGGTGTGCGGAGCTCGTGCGAAACGTCCGAAAGCACATTTGCCCGATGCTCCGCCGCGCCGACACGCGCGCGATGGGCCGTTTGCAGGGCGAGTGCGGCGATCGCTGACGCCAACAAGGTGGGCACGGCGATAGCGGCAACCAATAGCCAACTGTTCCCGAAAAGGGTGTCATAATCCACAGCGATGGCCAGACCGTTCAACGGCTCGGACAACACCGCAATGGCCCTGTTTTGCGCGGCTGGTACGGGCGCAGGTGCGCTGAGATAGATGATCCGACCGTCGCCGACAGCATGCTCTGCAATCTCGCGCAGCCTGTCGGCGCGCAAAAGCAGACAGATCGTCAAATCGCCGACCAGCCGACAGGCCACCGTGCCAGCCTCGCGGTCGCGGATCGTGCCGACCCAGCTCGTATGCTCTGAGTTTGCGGATTGTCGTGCCGACAGCAGGCGCAGGTCGTTACGCCGCAAAACGGTGTCCTCGGCGAACAAACGCAACTCCTGGTCCTCAGGAAAGAGGAGACCCCCATCCGCATCGTAGATGGCGACCATTTCGGTCACGTCGTCGGACAAATAGTGGTTTCGAACCGCGATCCCCGCACCCGTCTCGAAACCGGACAAAACGGCGCGCATTCTTGCCAGCGTCGCATCTTCGATGGCTTGTAGAACCTCGGCCGCCTGTAGGTCGGCGTGTCGGAGCTGAGCGACCCTTTGGGCCTCGGCATCCGCCACCCGCTTCGCATCCACGTACCAGGCACCGAGAAGCGCGAGCGTCAAAAGCGGAAGCACCAGCAACATCGCCAAGGCCGGACCGGACCCCAGAACAGGCGGCCTGCCAAATCGACCAGAGTCGTCTTTCATGTCGCAAACGGTACCATAGGGGGCTTCGCATCCGGATTGCGATGTTGGTCGTACGTCGCGAGCCTTTGCTGAGTTAGCCGCGCCCGTTGACCTTGTGCGGTCGGAATTCGGTTGCGTGGCCCCGGCGTCGCCGATGAGTCCGGGCCGTCGTGTTGGACCCGAAGTTGCCCGTTCGGGCGCGCGAAAGTGTAGACCAGCGCGGTCGCAGAACGGCCCATCCCTTCGAGTGTTTGCTTGTCGTTGCGCTCTGCTGCAGGCTTTTCCTCGCGAACGGCAACGAAGGAACGCATCGCAATGCTGACGAAATCGGAAGCCGCTGCCTCCCCGATCTCGCAAGGTCCGGATCTCGAAACCGCGCCGATTGCAGATGTGCTCGCCGATCTGGGCACGAACCCCGACACGGGCCTGACGGCAGACGAAGCGGCCAGCCGCCTGCGATCCTACGGTCCCAATGCGATCATCGTCAAAGAGCGGAGCCTGCTCAGCAAGATCGTGGGCTGTTTCATCGGCCCGATCGCCTTGATCATCGAAGCCGCCGCGGTGATTTCCGCGCTTCTCGGCCATTGGGAAGAATTCGTCATCATCTCGGGTTTGCTGATTTTCAACGCAGTCCTCGATCTCTGGCAGGACGCCAAAGCGTCCAACGCTCTGGCCGCGCTCAAGAAAGGTCTGGCGCCCGACGCGACAGCCCGTCGCGATGACGCATGGGAAACGGTCGCTGCGGCAACGCTGGTCCCGGGCGACATCGTCAAGATCCGGTTGGGCGATGTCGTTCCAGCCGATCTGCGTCTTGTAGAGGGGCAGTTTGCATCGATCGACCAGGCCGCGCTAACCGGCGAATCCGTTCCAGCTACCAAGGCCGTCGGCGACAGTGCCTATTCCGGCAGCGTGGTCAAACAGGGCGAGATGCAGGGCGTCGTCATCGCCACGGGCGGCAACACGTTCTTCGGTCGGACCGCAAAGCTCGTGGCGGGGGCCGGATCGACGAGCCATGCGCAGCGCGCGATGTTTCAGATCGGCAATTTCCTCATCGTCATGGCGCTGGTCTTTGCGTCGCTGATGGTCTCGGTTCAGGTTTACCGGGACATCGTTCTGGCGGACAGCTGGGTCTGGAACGACGCCCTCGAGATCCTGCAATTCGTGCTGATCCTGCTGGTCGCATCCATCCCCGTGGCGATGCCGGCGGTGTTTTCGATCACCATGGCGCTCGGTGCGCTCAGCCTGTCGAAGCAGAAGGCCATCGTCTCCCGCCTGGAGGCCATCGAAGAGATGGCTGGCGTCGACATCCTGTGTACGGACAAGACCGGAACGTTGACCAAGAACCAGCTAAAGCTGGGCGATCCGATCCTGCTGCAGGGCAAGGACGCGCAGGAGGTTGTTTTGGCGGGGGCGCTGGCCTCCCATGCGGAAGATCACGATGCCATCGACGACTGTGTGATTGCGGGGCTCGCGGACAAGTCGGTTCTGCGGAGCTACAGCCAGACAGACTTCACGCCCTTCGATCCGGTTACCAAACGTACGGTGGCCACGGTCAAGGCCGCGGACGGCAGCATGATGACCATCGCCAAGGGGGCGCCGCAGGCCATCGTCGATCTTGCCTCGCCGCCGTCTGAGATTGCGCAGAAGGTGGCACAATGCGTCGCGGATCTGGCGAAAAAGGGCAGCCGCGCGCTCGCTGTCGGGCGGTCGCGGGACGGCGGTCAGACATGGGAGATTCTGGGCATCCTGCCAATGTTCGACCCGCCGCGGGACGATTCCAAAGCGACGATCGACGCAGTCCGCGCCAAGGGTGTCGAGGTCAAGATGATCACCGGCGACGATACGGCGATCGCGATCGAAACCGCGCGGCAGCTCGGCATGGGAACCAACATAATTCCAGCGTCCCAAGCGTTCCCGAAAGACATGGACCCGTCCAATGTGCCCGATGCCATCGCGGATGCGATTGAACGGGCGGACGGGTTTGCGCGCGTCTTTCCCGAGCACAAATACGCCATCGTCAAGGCACTGCAGGCGCGCGGGCATCTGGTTGCGATGACAGGGGATGGGGTCAACGACGCCCCCGCGCTCAAGCAGGCCGATTGCGGTACCGCCGTCTCAGGTGCGACCGACGCCGCGCAGAGCGCGGCCGCGCTGATCCTGACCGCGCCCGGGCTCTCAGTGATCAACAGCGCGATTGACGAGGCGCGCCGCATTTTCGGGCGGATCACCAGCTACACGATCTACCGCGTGGCGCTGACCATCGACATCATGCTGCTGGTCGTTCTGTCGACCGTGTTCCTCGGGTTTCAGCCTCTCACCGCGGTCATGATCGTGGTGATGTCGCTGCTCGACGATATCCCGATCATGACCATCGCCTATGACCGGACACCGGTCAGCCCCCGTCCAATCCAATGGCGGATGCCGAGAATTCTGGCGGTGTCTGCCGTGCTTGGGTTCTTCTGTGTGCTTCAGTCCTTCGGGTTGCTCCTGCTGGGGATCGAGTTCCTGTCCAGCCCGCAACTCCAATCGCAATTGTCCTGGATCGGAGACTTCAGCCACGATCAGCTCCAGACGCTGATGTTCCTGCAACTCGTGGCCGGGGGGCATCTCTTGCTCTTCATCACCCGGTCCGAAGGGTGGTTCTTTCTCAGGCCCTATCCTGCCGCGCCGCTCTTCTGGGCGATCGTCGCGACCCAGGCGCTGGCCATTGCGATGTGCGGCAACGGCTGGCTGGTGCCGGCGATCAGCTGGAACCTGATCGCCATAGTCTGGGCCTACAACCTCGTCTGGATGATCCTGCTGGGCGTGGTGCGGGTTTCGACCGAACGGCTGATGGATCACCGGACGAACGCGAGACTGCGCAGCGGTCAGTTGGTGACCCTCGACCTTGCCAAGGTGCATCGCGTGCCCGGCGATGGCCGCCTCGGACCAAGGGGGAGAAGATAGATGAAACTCAGCACTGCCCTGAGAGTAAAGCCCGACGCCAAGGTCAGGCTGAACAAGATCGATCCGGGGTTCAGCGGTGCCCACGAATCCCATGCCAACGCGGCCGCGCGGCTGGACCACAATCTTGATCGGATGACCGAGCTTCAGGAGCTGCTCTATGCAGAGCGCAAACACGCTCTGCTGACCGTGCTTCAGGGCATCGATGCCGCCGGCACGGACGGGACCTGCTGGCACGTGCTGCGCAGCATGAACCCCCAGGGGACACGCGTTACCGGTTTCAAGCAGCCCACCCCGGAGGAACGCGGCCACGACTTTCTCTGGCGTATCCACAAGCATACGCCGGCGCTCGGGGAAGTGGCTGTCTTCAACCGCTCCCACTATGAGGATGTGCTCGTGCCACGCGTGCACGATCTCGTCCCGCGATCGGTCTGGAGCAAGCGCTATGACGTCATCAATGACTTCGAGCGTCAGTTGACATTGCAGGGGACGACAATCCTGAAGTTCTTCCTCTGGATCTCTCCCGACGAACAGCTCCAGCGCTTCAAGAGCCGGCTCGACGACCCGACGAAGCAATGGAAGATCAGCGACGCCGACTATAGCGAACGCGGGTTTTGGGATGCCTATGTCAAGGCTTACGAGGCCATGCTGACGAAGTGCTCACCCAAGAACGCGCCCTGGTATGTCATCCCCTCGAACCACAAATGGTTCCGCAACCTTGCCGTGTCCGAGATTATCATCGACACACTTGAAGGGTTGAAAATGAAACGTCCGGTCCCGACGGTCGACCTGAATGCGATCCGTCGCAAATATCACAGGGCAACGGAGGAGTAGGAAACAGACCCCTCCAGTCCGAGCTCTGCGGTGATTGGTATTGCCCTCTGTCCCCGGGCGGTTTGAGGCGATCTTCGGACAGTGTGCCGAAAGTAAAGCGGGTCTTGCATCGCGCGTTTTTCGCCGTCCGGCGAATTTGGCTGGTCCCTCCGAAGATCGACTGCCGCTTTCGAAAAGGCTCAAGGCCAAGCCACCGACGCAATTGCGAATTTGATCAGGGTGTCCATCATTGCATTTCTATGCAGGGACCGACGTGCGGTCGGAGTTTAGAGCGGCGGGCCCATGTTTTGCGTGTCAAGTCGGGCCACGGTTTTCTCAACGGCTGTCGGAGTCCTTTCGGTGTCGGTGAAAGGCCGGAACCCCGCGCTCCACAGATCCATCGCGCCCAGCATCGTATCCGCTATCGGCCGCGGGTAAGTCGCCGCTGCCGTCGAAAGACCGGCGGGTCGGCGCACCCGTCAGATCAGGAGTGCCCGAGCGGGGATAGGCTACCATCGGCCTGCGGTTCAGTGGACCGGGATTGCCGTCGGCAAACGCCATGGGTTTGGTCAACAGGTGGGCTTTCGAAAGTCCTGGCGCGCGAAGCGTCGGATGCAGCAGCGAGACATCCACGATACCCTGTACCAACCGCGGTTCCAGACCGGAGGTCGATCCCTCTGGGAGCCTGATCCGGACGTTGGGAGTGGCGCCTCCAGACCGAACACTTGGTGCCGGCGGCGCGCGGTGCGCATTCCACGGTCATCGCGCGTTTGAGCGCGTAGCGCCGCGCCGTTCCTGCCGCTTGTCTGCGCCTTCCAACCGCTGTGAAGCCCACGTGAAAGGTGTCTTAAGGGTCATGACCGGAGGTGTCGTCATCGCTGGCATGATGTTGCCTGCGACGCTCGCTGAGACCGCCAGACAGGTCGAAAGCTCTGCGCCTATGTGCAGGCGGATCGAACGGACGGGTTCTGCTGGCGCATGCGGACCGCACCGGATGTTCCGGAGCCTGCTCAGTACGGCGCTACGCCTCCGGACGGTACGCGCATTCCGATGGAAACCTACGACCGGTCCAGTCAGCTCGGCGGTATGTTCCACAAGCAAAAGATCGACGGTCAGTCGCATTTGGGTCGTTCTAAGGGCGGGGCGCAGTCGGCCTTTCTGCAACCCCTCAGGCGTCCCACCTGTCGTACCCTCCCAGAGCTGCTGAACCGGATCTTTCTTTCGACGAGCCCGGGCGCGCAGTCTCCGCAGATCAATGACGGTTTCGGGAATGCTGACCGCCGTTGCTATGCCGTGACGGCGACCGGCTACTCGGCTGCGGACAACTTGGATGCCGGGCAATTCCTGCGTCGCGAATTGCTTTCCGTTCGCGGGGTCGCGGACGTCGAGATTCTGGGACAGCCTGCGGACGCAGTCTTTTTCCAGCCCTCCAGCCAGATCCTGAAAGCCCTTGGCGCGCCTACAGCGGCAATCCTCGACGCCGTCGCAAACGGGATGCCGGGACGTCCACCGGCACAAGCGATCAAGGTCGCCGCAATCTGAGGATCGACGCACCCGCGTCCGATGACAGTGTTTTCGAAATCGCGGCGCTAACCGTGGGGGTCGACGGAGAAACCATAGACCTCGCGGATAACGCGACGGTCTATCGGGCACAGGTCGGTGCCCCCGGAGAAATCGTGCGCCATTATCGGATCGAAGGCTCCACCTTCGGCGTGTCCGGCCCGACGTCGGACAGTACTGTCACGATCGGTCATCGGGTCGAGGACCGCGCGGCAGAGATCGCGGCGCTCCTGCCGGTGCGAGTGACGTTCGAGCCGATCTACAAGCAGCATCGCGTTGGGGACAGCGCGGACAGGGAGTTCCCGGTCAGTCTGTCACTTTCTGTGGGGGTGGTGATCGGTGTTCTCGCGCTTTTCTTGGGGTGGCGTGCGGCCTTTGTTGTGGGCGGGCTTCTGCTAACGCTGACGTTCCTTTTCATGGCGCTCTTTGACATCAAGGTCGAACGGATCAGCCTCGGCGCACTGATCATCGCCAAAGGCACGCAGGGGGACAACGCGATCTTGGTCGCCGAAGGCATGCAGGCCCAGTTGCGCATGGGGTGCGAGGCGGCGGAGGCGGCCGATGAGGTCTCATGGCGAATCCAGATCCCGTTTCTGGGAGCCACAGTGATCGGTGTCGTGGCGTTCGCGGGCATCGGGCTCAGCTCCCACGGTTTTGGTGAGTTTCTGTTTTCGCTCTTTGCCGTCCTCTTCATTGCGCTCTCGCTGTCCTGGCTCACATCGGTGACAGTGACCCCGCTTCTGGCGAGCTACGTCTTAAAGGTCGAAGAGCGCGGCGCGCGTCCTGACCCCTATGTCACCCCTTTCCTCCGCGCCTTTGTCTCGGTTGTGCGCTTAGTGCTGAAGCTTCGGTGGCTGGTGCTCGCTAGCCTTTTGGGCGGGCCTCTGCTTGTTTCTGGCTGTTCGAAATGGTGGCGCAACTGTTTTTTCCGCCCGCCAATACGCCGCTGTTCTATTTCAACTAAAAGGCTAGATAGGGAACCAGGATCGACGAGGCTTTGGCTGACCGCGCGCGATGACGTTATCGAGTACACGACCAACGTCGGGCAAAGCCTGACGCGGTTCTTGCTGACCTATACGCCCGAGGATCCCAACCCCTCCTATGGGCAGATCGTGATCCGTGCCAGTGCCTATGAGGCCATCCCGGCCGTGCGCGACGATCTTGCCGTCTTCGCGCAGCGCGCCTTGCCATGGGCCGAAAGCCGGGTCGAGCAGATCATCTATGACCCGCCGGTGAGCGCGGATGTCGAGGTGCGCCTTAGTGGACCCGATCCGGATGTCTTGCGGGCGCTCGCCGATGAAGCGGAGGCGATTTTTCGAAATGAAACCGCGTTGCTGCAAACCGAGCGGTTCGACTGGCGGGAACCCTGCGCGAGCTGGATCGGAAGATCCCGATTGTCATCCGAAATTCACGGGAGGAAGTCGCGACCGCTGCCCCCCGTGCTGGATCAGGTGATCCAGTCCCCGGTCACAGCGCATTCCACCAGCCTCAAAGATGTCATTGACGGGTTCGAGGTGATCCCGCGCGATACTCTCATGCTGCGCCGTGAACGTATGCCGACCATCATCGTCCAGGGCTTCGCCGTCCCGGGGGTTTTACTACTGCAAGCCATTGCAGAAGTGGGTTCGGCGATCGAGGTGATCGCGTTGTCTCCCGGACATAGTCGGGAATGGGGCAGCGAGCAGGAAAGCGCGGGCAATGCGATGGCGAGCCTCGGCAAGCAGATGCCGTCGAGCATTGGGATCACGCTGCTGATCACGCTTTTGCTCATTGGAAAGCGGCGCCGGGCCGCCGCGACGACAATCCTCGAAATGGCGCCACTGCTTTTCGACGTAGTTTTTGCGTCGATTGTGGTCACGATCATGTCCGGGCTTGGCTTTGCCTCGGTCCTCACGCTGAGCGGTATCTCGGCACACTACCACACCTACATCCGCAAAGAGCGGCGCGCGGAAAAACTGAACGCAAAGATGGATTCTTTCGACGCAGAGACCTGGACGGGCGTGCGGCCCTTCACCCGGAAATGAACCTGATTGCCGCGTAACAAAGGATTTCGGAGAGCATCGCCGGTAATGCGCCGTTCGTGCACAAATTGCGTCGTATGGATTGCGGCAACTAGTCTACGCTCTCCGGCATCGATGCAACGCGACCAGCTAGGGTGCGGTGAAGAATTCGAAGTGCGCTCCCGCGGAGCAAGCTCGGGCTGCAAAACCGATTGGGGGGGGTACACCCAAAGGAGATCTGCGAACTGCTTGCCTTGTTGGGCTTTCCCAGACCGTGAGCGCGTTCGCACAAAAAACCTGTTCGAATCGTGACGTTTGCATTATTAACTAACAGATGGTTAGTAAAAAGGCTTCATCTTCTACACCCGCCAGCCTCCGTCGGACACACCGCGGGTTGATCCTGTCGAGCATTGATGGCGCACCCGGAATCTCCAGATCGGAACTCGCCCGTCGACATGGGTTTTCCGAGATGGCGGCCACTCGGATCGTCCGCGAGCTGATGGAGGCCGGGATCATCGAAGAGTTTGATGTTCGGAGCAAAAACAAGAGCAACAAAAGGACCGTAGGCAGACCAAGAACCGGTTTGCGGATGGTTCCCGATGGCCTTTTCGCCGCGGGCGTTACCGTGTCGGCCTACCACTCGGAGGTTTCGATCTGCGATGCCTCCGGGAGCCTTTACGCTCATAGCCGTTTGGAAAACCTGCCCTTCGAGAGCGGAACCGAGGCGGCTCAGTTTTACGCCAAAGCATTGCGCGAACTGATCGAGAAGACCGGGATCGATGTCGAGCGGATGGTGGGCATCGGTGTCGCGCTTTCAGCCAGGACTGCCCCCGACCGGAGTGAGATCGTCACGTCGGAGTACTTTGGCTGGGAGAATGACGGCGGCAGTTTTTGCCGCGAAATACAGGAGATCATCGATCTGCCGGTAGAGATCGAAAACATCGCGAACGCGCTCGCGATTGCCGAGATGCGGTACGGAGCGGCGCGCGACGTGCGTGATCTTACTCTGATCCATGCCGCCACATTCGTTGGGGCGAGCGTCGTGTCCGAAAACAGGATTGTGCGCGGCGCATCGGGGGTGTCGGGGCTGATCGGACATTTCCGGGCCGAGGAGCAGCCGCTGATCTGTGTCTGCGGACGACGAGACTGTCTCAATCTGAATGCAACGGGTTTTGCGTTGCTCTCCCGGCTGGGTAAGCTGGATCACCAGGCATTCGATCGGTCCAGACTGCCCTTTTATGCCGCGTCGCTTCTGGAGGCGCTGGAAGATGACAACGTGTCGGATCTGGTGGCTGATACCGGTGAGAAACTTGCGCCGGCGCTCGATTGCATTGCCAAGCTCCTTGGCCCCAGGATGATTATTCTGAGCGGCCACTTGGGCGCCAACGACGCCTATTTCGAAGGGGCAAAGGCGTCGCTTGAACGAGACTTCGACTACAGTACGGATGGGCCGTTCAGGCTTGTGCAGGGCTCTATCACGTCGGTCCGTTCGGCCGCCCTGCTCGCGCTGCATGCGTTCTGCTTTTCCGACCGGCTCGATTTCGAGCGCTTTGCGCTCCGCGCCAAGCGCCGCGAAGAGAGCCTGTATGGCTGAAGCAGTTTGGAGCAAAAGCCTGCGCAGCGTGATCGCCGCCGCGTCGGTCGTTCTGATCGGATTGACGCTTTACACCGCGTATTTCGGCGTCTTTCCCGACGGTATCCAACGCAGCGCGCACCTGCTTCTCGTTCTGGTTCTGGTCTACGCCTACGCGCTGCAGGCGACATTCGACCCAGAGCGCGAGACGCACCACGGGATGAGGCTCACCGCGAAACGGGCCTGGATCGGAGTGGCCCTGATAGGCGGCGTGGTGGCGACCGGCCATCAGTTCCTGAACTTCGAGGCAATCAACAACCGCTACGGGTCGATCACGCAATTCGAGATCGTTCTGGGGGTCGTGCTGGTCATTGCGCTCTTCGACGCCGCCCGCCGCAGCATCGGTTGGCCCATCGTCCTGCTTGCAAGCGTGTTCATCCTCTATGGCCTCTTTGGCGCCTATCTTCCCGATCCGCTCGGGCACCGGGGCTATTCGCTCAAGCGCGTTGCGTCGCAGGTGTATCTCGGCGGCGGCGGTATCTTCGGAACGCCCCTTGGGGTCAGTGCGACGTTCGTCACGGCGGTCGTCGTCCTTGGCGCGCTGCTGGAGAAGACCGGTGCCGGTAAGGTGCTCATGGACTTCGCCACAGCCCTTACCGGCCGGATGCGCGGCGGCCCGGCGAAAGCGGCCGTCGTCGGCTCCAGCCTGATGGGAATGATCTCCGGCACGGCCGTCGCCAATGTCCTCACGACCGGTCCGATCTCGATCCCCCTGATGCGCAAGAGCGGCTATCGCAAGGAGGTTGCGGGCGCGATCGAGGCCGTGGCCTCCACCGGGGGACAGCTGATGCCGCCCGTCATGGGCGCCGCGGCTTTCATCATGGCGGAGTTCACGAACACATCCTACCTGACGATCGCCAAGGCCGCCTTTCTGCCCGCGGTGATCTTCTACGCCGTGCTTCTGGCGATGGTCCATTTCGAAGCGGTGAAACGCGAAATTCCCATTCTCCGTGATGGGGAGTCCGTGACGGACTGGGCATCGATCTTGAAGCGCTCATACCTGCTGCTCCCGTTGCCCGTCTTTGTCAGCATGCTGCTCAACGGCTATTCGATTATGCTGTCGTCCTTTTGGGCGATCGCGGCTTCGTCGCTGGTCAGCTACTTCAATCGCAGCAGCGCGCTGACCCCAGGCCGAATCCTCGACACCTGCGTGACGGCGGCGAGAGCGGTGATCCCCGTCGCACTCGCATGCGCGGCGGCAGGCGTCATCATCGGCATCATCACCCTGACGGGGATCGGACTGAAATTCTCGACCCTCGTGGTCATGCTGTCGGGCGGCTCGCTCCCTCTCGCGCTGGTTCTGACGATGCTGACCTGCCTGATCCTGGGAATGGGGTTGCCGACGGCGGCGGCCTACATACTGGTGGCGACGCTCGTCGCACCCGCCTTGGTGAACCTTGGCGTCAGCCTTCTGGCCGCGCACCTCTTCGTCCTTTACTCCGCGATGTTGTCCTCGATCACGCCGCCCGTCGCGCTGGCGGCCTATGCTGCCGCCTCCATTGCCAAGGGCAACCCGCTCACGATCGCGGTGCTCGCCTGCCAATTCGGGATGGCGGCCTTCGCAGTGCCCTATTTCTTCGTCTACGACCCGGCCATCCTTGGTCAGGATGTGACGGGCCTCGCCATTGTCGTGTCCTTCGTCACGGCCATTGCCGGCGGCATCTGTGCCAGCGCAGCGATGATCGGATATTTCTCGCACCGTCTTAGTGTCATCCAACGGATGCTTTTCGCCGCCACCGCGATCCTCTTCATGAATTCGGACTGGCGCGTTGACACAGCAGCCGCCGTTCTTTTGGCCGCGCTCGTCTACTGGACGACCCGGCAGACACCCCTATCGGCAGACCATGAACATCAAGCCGGAGCAAACCCGGCGGGATCGAACAACAGGGAGACTACCAGTGAGAATTGAGATCAGACCCGCGCTCCTTGCGGCGGCACTCGCAGTGCCCGGAACCGCACAGGCCAATGACTACCTGTCCATCGGGTCATGCCCGGTGACCTGCACGGCCTACACATGGTCGGCGGGGATCGCCGACGTGATCAACCAGAATGTCGAGGGCGTTCAGGCGACCGCCGAGGAAACCAAGGGCTACGTCGCCAACATCGCCCTGATGCAGGATGGCGAGCTTGAGGCGTCCATGGCGACATCGCTTTCGGCTTATGAGGCTTACACAGCGACCGGAAATTACGAAGGCACCGAGCCGGGCAAGATCATGTCCTGGATGTCGATTGCACCGGTTGCGATGCACATCATCGCGCTTGAGGGTGGCCCCGTGAACTCGGTCGAGGATCTCAAGGGCAAGCGGGTCGGTATGGGGCAGCCGGGCGGGGTGTCGATGCTGGATGCCAATGTGCTGATGGCCAAGGTTGCCGGCGACGACTTCGATCCGTTCCGCGTGCGTCTGGGCGACATGGTCGACATGTTGAGCGACGGCAATATCGATGCAGCCCTCTGGAACGGGTCCTTTCCCCTTGCGCCGGTAATCAAGCTGGCCGCGCAGCGCGATCTGAAGCTCATCCCGGTCGAAGATGGGTTCTTCGAGGAGCTGAATGCCGAGTATCCTCCGTACTTCCGGCTGTCCATTCCCGGCGGCACCTATGAGGATGTGCCCGGAAACACCGCCACGTACGGGCTCGCGAACGGGCTCGTGATTTCGGCTGATGTGCCCGAAGAACGGGTCTATGAAATGACCAAGGCGGTGTTTGAAAACCTCGACGCTCTGGCCGGTGTGCATCCGGCGTTCGGCAGCATGTCGGCGGAGACGGTGCTGAACGGCTTCGGCTCGCCGCTGCACCCGGGCGCGCTGAGGTACTACCGCGAGATCGGAGTGCCCGGCATCGAGGAGTTCGTCTCCAGAACAAGCGGTTAAGTGCAGAGCATAACGCTTCCGGGGCATCTCGTGGATGCCCCGGGCACAAGTCTTCAGAGTCCAGGATACCCGAATGCCCCGCCCAAATATCCTTGTCATACAGGCTGATCAGATGACCGCCCTGTGCCTGTCTGCCTACAACAAGCCTTACGCTATCACCCCGAATATCGATAAACTCGCCGCGCGCGGCACGACCTTTGCCAACAGCTATTGCAACAACCCGGTTTGCGGTCCGTCGCGGGCCTCGATGATGACCGGTCGCTTGCCGTCGGATGTCGGCGTCTTCGACAACGGAGCGGAATTCCTGCCGTCCGAGCCCACTTTTGCCCACTATCTGCGCCTGCTGGGCTACAAGACCACCCTCGCGGGCAAGATGCATTTCGTCGGGCCGGACCAGCTCCATGGCTTCGAAGAGCGCATCACGACAGACATCTATCCGTCGGATTTCGCCTGGACCGCGGACTGGGATCAGACGGACGAGCCCTATGCCCCGTCGGTCATGAGCCTCCTGAGCGTTGTCGAGGCCGGGCAATGCGAGCGCAATCTCCAGATCGACTACGACGAAGAGGTCTTCCAGTCCGCCAAACAGGAACTCTACAACCACGCGCGATCGACGGACGACCGGCCCTTCATGCTGCACGTGTCCTTCACCCAACCGCACAACCCCTTCGTTGCGGGCCGCAAGTACTGGGACATGTATGAGGGCGCCGATATCCCCGAACCCGAGGTGCCGCACATCCCGTATGAGGATCGCGATCCCTGGTCTCAGCGATACTATCTGACGATCCGGCAGGACGAGTTCGACATCACGCCCGAGCAACTCTACAACGCGCGCCGCGGCTATTTCGCGATGGTCACGCATCTCGACGAGCTGATCGGTGGCCTGATCGACACGCTTGAAAGCATCGGGGAACTGGACAACACCTATGTCCTTTTCACCTCCGACCATGGCGAAATGCTGGGCGAACGCGGGATGTGGTACAAGTTCAACCCTTACGAGGCGTCTGTACGTGTGCCTCTCATACTGCAAGGTCCCGGCGTGAAGGCAGGCCATCGCGAAGACGCGCTCGCGTCGCTGGTGGATCTGCTGCCGACCTTCACCGCGATCGCCAGTGACGGCACATTCAACGGGTTCGCGGCGCCCTATGACGGCCGCAATCTTCTGGATCTGCCGGAGCGCGGAAGCCCCGAAGACAAGATTTTCATCGAATTCACGGGCGAAGGGCTCTATGCGCCCGCTCTGATCATGATCCGAGGACATCTGAAGCTGGTTCACAGTCGCACAGATCCGAAGATGCTCTTTGATCTTGAGAAGGACCCGCTTGAGCTGACAAACCTTGCGGATGAGCCAGCCTATCAGGATGATCTGAATGCGATGTTCGCCGAGATGCAGGCGCGATGGGACGAAGACGATCTGGACGCTCGGATCCGCGTGTCGCAGCGCAAGCGGCTTTTTGTTCAGGAGGCGATGAAACATGGACGCTTCCCATCCTGGGATTACGGTCCGCCCTATGATCCCGCCAAGGTCTATGTGCGCGGTGGTGTCGATCCCAGCACCACGGCGACAAAGCAACGGGGGCGGTTTCCCTATGTGCCGGTCACCGAGCCGCAGCATCCGCGCCACGCGAAGAAGTAGGTCCGCGTGTGGAGACGACCCCCGGGGCCGGTTCCTTGCGTGAGCTGCTGAGCATCGCGCCATGAAGTCCTGCTGTACGCCTGCAAGGGAAACGTCGGCAGAGACGCAACCTCGGGCCGGTGCGTATGCCGCCCGGGGGGGGCGCGACCGCCCCGGCGAAGTTATCGACATTTCGGGTGGTGCCGCGCTGATCGGGACGGACCGGCCGTTATTCGAGATGGATGGCGAAGGCCCTCTGCGGCGAAAGAAGATCGCTCCATTCCGAATGGACGCAACGACCGTGACCAACGCCCGTTTTGCAGCCTTCGTTGAGGATACGGGATACCGGACAGATGCAGAGCGTCTGGGCGACTCGCTGGTGTTTCAGGGGTTGCTGCCCAAGGACGCGCCGCCCAGCCGCGCCGTGGCCGAAGCCCCGTGGTGGCGCATGATCCCCGGTGCGACCTGGCGCTGCATTCACGGGCCGGACAGTGCGGACCTGGCCGATCCTGACCATCCCGTGGTCCATGTTTCCTGGAACGATGCAACGGCGTTTGCCGCCTGGGCGGGGGGACGACTGCCCACCGAGGTCGAGTGGGAGCATGCGGCGCGGGGCGGACTCGCGGATGTCGCGTTCCCATGGGGCGACCAGGAACCCGACGATACGGAATACCTTCCTTGCAATATTTGGCAGGGGACGTTTCCGCACCAGGACACCGGTGCCGACGGGTATGCCGGTACGGCCCCCGCGCGGTCGTTCGCGCCAAACGGCTACGGGCTCTACAATATGGTCGGCAATGTCTGGGAAATGACATCGGAGCCTTTCAAGGTTCGGTCCCTGAAGAAATCGGTCGCCCGCGCCCATGCCGGCAAGAAGGGGTTCAAGCTCAGCAAGGGCGGATCGTTTCTCTGCCACCGCAGCTACTGCTACCGCTATCGGATCGCCGCGCGAAACAGTACTTCGGCTGACTCGTCCACATCTCATTTAGGGTTTCGACTGGTGTATCGCCCGCAGTGATGCACCCCGACCGACGCTATTGCACGCCATCCCGAGCACTGTGTTCGCTAGGTCCTGCTGAAGTGTGTCGCGGCGGAGAGTTCAGGGCACCGCGAGCACCAAATTGAGCGGGGCATGGTTTCCGGTGGGGGCTATTCGGACACGCGGCCCTTTGGCTTCACAGACGCGCCCGACAGCTCATAGCTGGCCAGGAGATCGGGGAGGGAATCGAACATCACCTTCGCGCCGAACTGGGTCACGATCTGCGTTCGGCTGCGCTCTCGGGGCTCAGACACATTGTGCATGAACACCAGACGGATGGATTGGGCGGCGAGGGCGCAATCGAGATCCGCGAGTGTCGTCTGCGCGGTGTAGTCGATATCATCGACGGCCGAGATATCGATGCAGAACCATCTCAGCGGTGGTGCGGAGGATCGTGTCAGTTCGGAGATTTCGTCGCGCATCAGCTGAGAGTTGGCGAAATACATCGCGTGGGCGAAGCGATAGACGATCAGACCGGGTCGGATCTGCGTGCCTGCACTCAGCGGCGCGCCGTGCAGATTGCCGTCGGAATCCTCGGCGAGGATCAGATCTCTCGGTCGGTACCCGTGTCGGGTATGGCTGATGATCGAGAGGATCACGGCGAGGCCGATCCCATGCTCGACGCCAAAGACAACCACGGCGCCAACCGTCAACAGCGCGACCCAGAACTCTGCGCGCCGGGTCCTGTAGATGCTAGCCAGGCCGCGGAAATCGATCAGCTCGATCCCGATCAGCAAGACCACACCGGACAGCACCGCTTGGGGCAGGTAGGACAGGGGCGCGGTCAGGAACAACAGTGTCATCACGACGACACCCACCATCACCAGCAGCGACAGCTGGGTCTGGCCGCCGGCCGAGCTGACCATCGCGGTCTTTGTCGGACTGCCATTCACCACGAAGGCGCCGCTGAATCCCGCGCCGAGATTGGCAAGGCCCAGGGCAAACAGGTCGCGCGTTTCATCAAGCGTCTCCTGGTTGCGCGTGGCATAGGCCCGTGCGGTCGCCGCACTTTGGGCCAGAACGACGACGGCCATCGCGAACGCCGTTGGAAGAAGCGCCCAGACCAATGGCAGGTGACGGTCGATCTCCGGAAGCGCGAGCCGGGGCAGTCCACTCGGGATGGCCCCCACGACGGGAACCACCCGGGCGAGGTCATAGGCCCAGGAGAGTGTAATCGCGACAATCACCACCAGCATCGCGGTCGGCGGACGAATGTGCCACCGTGCCGAGATCAGCTTGCCGGCGACAAGGGTGACGACCGTGGCCGCCGCGATGCCGAGCGCAGCAGGGTTCGCGCCGGCCAGGCCCGACGGCAGTGACTGTATGGTCGCGATCATGCCGTCCTGCTCGCCGTGGATACCGGCGAGACCGGTCAGGGCATGTACCATGACCTGAATGCCGACACCTGACAGAAACCCGACGAGAACCGGTCGCGATAAGAAATCGGCCATGAAGCCGAGCCCGAAGGCGCTGGCAAGAAAGAGCAGGAGCCCGACCATGATCGCCAGCGCCATGGCCAGCGCCATGTATTCATCCGATCCCACCGCGGCGAGACCGATCAGACCACTGGCCAAAATCGCGGCGGTTGCAGAATCCGCGCCGACCACGAGGTGGCGCGAAGAGCCGAAGATCGCGAACAGAGCGGCGGGTATGAGGATCGTGTAGAGCCCCGAAATCAGGGGCGTTCCCGCGATCTGCGTGTATCCCATGACCTCGGGAATCGCGAGCGCAGCCAGCGTTATACCCGCAATGATTTCACCGGGAACCTGACCGGGACGGATCGGCAGAATGCCGGCGAAAACCGGAATGCGCGAGAGCATGCGGGGCCATTGCATTCTGTATTTGCCGCCTTTCTCCGGGGTCGGATGTCGTGTCGCGCAGTTGGTCGGACGTGGGAAATGGGCGACACTCCCCCCGATGCCGCGGATCGATCATGGTATGGTATCGGCGCCGGCGCTTTTTCGTCTACCGGTGATAAGCCCGCGGTGTGAGCCCGTCGAGGCTCCGGCGTCATGGCTGCCATCGCGCTTCGGTCGGTGGTTGGGCGACAAACACCTTCAGGGACGAAACCGCGCCGCCGACAGGTAAACCAGGACGCCTCTATGTCGGCTCCCCGGCGCTTGAGCCGAGTAATCGCCCTCGGATTCGTCAGGCAGAGCCACAGGATCTTCCCGCGCACCCGATCCACCAACAGACCCATGAACCGGAAAATCAAACGGAAGCCTATGTCGGCCCTAACCACCCTTGTGACGCAGGCTTCAACGCCCCACGGTTTGACGGCCATCACCGATGCGGACGCGCCCGTGCCCGTCGAAAGTATTTTCTGTGTGATCCAGGCATTGGAAATGCCGGGTGCCGGTGAGAGCGCGTCGTCCTAGCCGCGGGCACAGGGCCGCGCCTGAAAGAACCCAATCTGGTCAGAAGCTTCGGCACTGCCTCGTGCAAGCTCAGCGAGGATCGCATTGAGGAAAAGCTAATTCGACGGCTCACCCGGTCAGGGTGAGCCGGTTTACGAGATGCGCCCAACAGGCGACATCGAGAACGGAACAATACGCGCGGAGGTCACCGGTCAGGTCCGGGCCGAACCGGGAAGATCCCGGCCACCATGACCGTGCGTTTTCCGCGAGGCCGCGGTTGCGCTCACGCGGCGTCCCAGGCTGGACGTCGATGATGATGACCCAGCCTGGCACGTCCGAGGTCTCCGCAAAAGGGGCCGTCCAGCATCCGTTCTACGTCCCTTTGCACGACTCTCTTCGCCCTAAGGGCAAGCTGCAGTCGGTCGGTTTCGACGAATACGCCGGCACCTCTCGGCGTCTTGGCTGCGCTATCTTAGGCATCCATCTTTCGAGCTCGGTCCAAGCGACAATTCGGTGAAATCGACCGAGCTGGAGGTAAGCCAACGCGTAAAATGCGGGATTGGCTTCGTCTTTGGCCAAGTGGGGCCGGGGGCGTCGCTACCGGTTGCCTCGACCGTTTCCTCCGCGGATGTGATGGGCGTCACGACGTTTCGATGCAACGAAGTGCCGACGCACCGCCGATCGACATTGCGACGTCCCCTTGGGTCGGTGACGATGAAGGGAGAGTTCGCACGCCGAGACTGCCCGATGCTGGATCTGTTTGTTCGCACTGACTGTCGGAGTGCCGGATCCGACCCGGTGCGCCCGTGCGATAGGTCTAGGGGGCTCTTGGGCGCCATCCCGCATCGGTGAGCGGCGCGATAACGGCTGTGGCGAGCGTTTGATCCTTGAAAAGCCTGAAAAAAAGCGCGTCCACAGGAAATCCTGGCCACGCGCGATTCAGCAGGCTCAGCATGGCTTCGGCAGCGTCGTGGTCGCCAAGGTTATGGTGTGCGGCGATCAGATAGCTCATGCTGATTGCACTGATCGGATCGCCCGCGCGCGCAGCCTCGGTAAAGAGGCGGATGGTCTCTCTGTCGTCTCCCAGATGATAGTTGGCCGCAGCCGACACATTGCGATGGGAGAACCGGTGATCCGCCCGCTGGGAATGATCTGGCGGTTCTGAGGCAGCCAGGGCACGCTCAAACTCACCGCTGAAAAGGGCGATCAGCGCGTCGAACTCCAGAACATGGGGATCCTCCGGACTCAGCGTTCGTGCACGCTCCGAGATGTCGAGAGCCTGCCCGTACTGCCTGTTGCCCATCGCGACGAGGGCCAAAGCCGAATGGCTCCACCCTTCTGCAGGAGCAAGGTCGACGGCTCTGGCAGCATCCGTCGCCGCGTTCGCCAGGGTGTCCTCCCGATAGGAGGCCGACGGGGAAGTCATGGCGAGCATCGCCTGGACCTGTGCCGCGCCCGCGTGGCCGCCGTGATAGGTCGGGTCGAGATCCATCGATTGCTCGAACATGCTGAGCACGGATTCCAGCCTCTGGCGGTCCAGCGGTGGAAACATGATACCGCGCGCCTGTTCCGCCAGATTGACCGCCTGAAGCTTTGCCGGCGATGCTGCAAACAAAGCCTCGCGAATATCGGCCGAACGACCGGTCGCCGGATCGACCGCGACCGCGCCAGCCCCGCCCGTCAGGCGAAGCACGACCAGCGAGAGCAGGACCACAGCCAACACCCCCCAGCCGGACACAGCCGCCACATATGCGGGCCGCGAGAGGACAACGCGCGGTTTTGTCGGAGCGTCACCAGTCGGGTGATCCTCTCCGATCCACTCGAACCGAGGGGCATAGCCTCCGGGATCGATGTGAATGCGCAGGGCCGCGTTCTTTCCTGACGCGGCATAATAATCGTCGAGCCTGCGCCGCAGACGCCCTGCGTCAACCCTGACGACGGCCATCGGATCATCGCCCTGATCCGGCGGACGTTTGTAAACGTGCTCCGCAATCTTGCGCGCGCGGATCGCAACCGAACGGCCGGCCAAAGCCTCCTCAACGACATACGTCAAAAACGATTGTAGCCGTGCAGCGCCACCGAATTCCGGGCTCTTTAGAACCGTGTCTAAGGCGGACCGGACAGCCGTCAAGTCAACTGGCGTGGCAGGCTCCGCGGGGAGGGGCGAGAGGGTTGATCTATGCATGTTGACGGTACCCCCGCGTGCAATACGCCTCCAACCTTTTGAATTGTAACGTGTTACGGGCGTAACACGTCCAAGATACCTTTCGCCGCCGATTTTCTCCAGCATCATTGGCCGCGAATGTGAATCAGTACGCAGTCCCGGACTGACCAAACCGATGGCGGAGAAAAATCACGATGAGTCTTAGGGCTGGCTCTTTAGGCGATCGCCTGGCTGAAATCCGTCGTCTGGGCGCGACAGACCGGGTGTTTGCTGAGATTTGCCGGGACTACGAAACCCTTGTGCATTTGATGCCGCGCGACACGAGCGACCCCGTTCTCGAAGATATCCGGGACAGTCTTTCCGGGCTGGAAGAGGAAATCTGCGCCAAGCTCGAACGCTCCCGAAATCACACCGGTCGGACAGAGTGACCGGCTGATCGAAATAAACTCCCTAAAAGGTATCCACCATGCTCGGCAACCTGCTCTTCTATGTTGGCTTCGCTGTCTCATTGACCCTTGGCTTTGTGTACTTCCGCGATCTCGGCGACGTCGTTCAGATGCTGCTGAAGGTGAAGCGGGAGAACATGATCCGCTTCATCCGCAACGAATATCTGTTCGTGGCCATCGGACTGGCCGCTGCCGGAGTGATGATCCTTGGACATCTTCTGGGCGGCGGACCGGGCTGGCTCTTCTGGATCGCCTTGCCCGTGGTTGCGTTTCTGTTCGTGTTCCCATGGGTTTGGGTTCATGTCGGGCTGCGAAACCAGAAGGATAGTGCAAAGTACTATTCCATCGACGAGGCGCGCGACTTCATCAACCCGTCCGCGTCGGTGATCGTGATCGAGAACAGTGGCAAGGCGCGCGCCCATGCAGATGCGCAGATCATGCGCCCACACCTCGCCGGGAACGCGCAGGGGCTCGACGGCGAAGACGTGGTGCTCACCTATTGCGCCATGGCCAATCTCGGGATGGGCTATACCCCGAGCATCGAGGGCCAGAGACTCAACCTCGAGGTTCTGGCGCAGCACGGGAACAATCTGATCCTGCGCGATAATACGACCGGGGAGCCTATCCAGCAGATCTATGGCTTTCGCGAGGCCGACGCGGCCCCGGAGACCGAGGGCAACGCGTGCCCGCTAAAGCCCGGCCTCGCGATGAAACCCTGGCCCACCTTCCGGATGACCTTCCGCGCTTTCCAAAAAGCCTATCCGGAGGGCGAGGTGTTCCTCAACAAGCCCTCCTCCAACCCGCTGTTGCGCCTGTTCGACACAATCACAGGCATCACCTTCGGCTGGGGGATCGAACGCCAGCATCAGGAGGCGGCGCCGGTAATGGACAACATGAGCCATTTCGACGACCGCCTGCCGAACAAGACCTATGTCTGGGGCGTGACGGTCGGAGATGAGGCCGTCTGCTGGACCGACGATTTTGTGGTCGAGCAAGATGGGGTGATCAACGCGCAGGTGGGCGGACGCGATCTGGTGGTGAGCTATGATCCGAAGTTCGAGAGTCTCGGGGTCTGGTACAACGACAGCGGTGTTCCGGTGACGCATTGCGACTTCTGGGGCAGTTCCGATCAGGGCAAGCTGGAACGCGTCGAAACCCTGCGACCGGGCATGTTCTGGCACGTCTGGGTCGAGTTTTTCCCCCACACCGACATAAACCGGATGGGCAGCGAAGCGACGACGGCGGCTCAGCCGGTCGCTGGTGTTGGTGCCGCTTGAAGACCGGTCGGCGTATCTTGCCGGGGTCGGCTAAGTGCCGTTCCGGTCCAGTTGTTCGGGCCCTGACGGGCTCGGGATCCGGTGCGCTCTTCGACCCTAGGTCAGCCTTGCGTCAGCATTGTGGCGGTGTTTGACATGCGACGATCTGCGGAGATCGCGTGGTCCCGCGATATGCGCATCGGGCCAACGAGTTCAGAGAAGTTGCGCTCACCCCAGAAGGCGAGTCCGCACGATAGTAATTGCAGGAGACCACAATGACCCATCCCTTCGCGGCAACGGCCGTGATCCTGGTTCTGGCCGCCACGGCGGGCCGTGCCCAGGACGCGCCGATTGTCCATGACGCCGAATACTACATCCTTCAGTCCCAGCATGGCGAGCAATGGGCGAACGATAACGCCGAGGTGGATGCGCTCCTTGCTGCGTTCCGTGAGGCGAACGATGGCAAGCCCCCCAACGTCATCAACATCCTGATCGACGATGTCGGGTTCGGCGATCTGGGCATTCCCGAACTGAACGCAGTGCGCGGCTACTCCACGCCCAACATCAACGCCTTCTCCGACGACGCCATGCGCATGGCGCGGATGTACACCGAGCCCTCCTGCACGCCGACCCGGGTCGCGATGATGACCGGCCGGCTGCCGGTGCGGATGGGCATGGGCGACACGACCGTGGATATCTCAGGGTTCGGATTGCCTGCTGATGAGGTCACACTCGCAGAGGTCCTCAGCGACAGCGGTTACGCCACGGCCCATGTCGGGAAGTGGCATATGGGCGACATCCCCGAAGCCTGGCCGCACAATCAAGGCTTCGATACGGCCGCGTTTCCCGTGCACCAGCAGGGCCAGCTGACGATTTTCCACGACGATGCCATCAAGGAGCAGGTCGCGGTCGGGATCTCCGATTTCGAGGACCGCTTCACCCTGGACGATTACTTTCGCCCCGATGCCTCGGCCATGGTCACTGGTCTTGAGGCTGAGCGCGGGGGGCTGGCACGCGAGGTTGACATGTCTCCCGGTGAACGCTGGACGGCCGAAAAATACGACGCCATGAACCAGCGCTATCAGGATCAGGCCATGGCCAAGCTCGGTGAGCTTGCCGCCGGGGATCAGCCGTTCTTTCTGCAGTACTGGCCACTTCTGCCGCTCGACAACACGCGCTCCGGCCGCGATGGGCCTGAATCGCCCAATGGCGGGCTCTATGTCGACAAGATGCAGCTGCTTGACCGTTGGCTGGGCGATCTCTTTGCGCGGATGGACGAGTTGGGCGTCGCAGACAACACCATCGTGGTGCTGATGGGCGACAACGGGCATTTCACCAAATACGCGCCGCAGTCGGGCTACACGTCGATGGTGTTTCGCGGGGGCAAGGGTGACACCACCGAGGGCGGTATCCGGGTGGATGCCTTCATCCGCTGGCCGGGCATGATCGAGGCCGACGGCATCATCAACAACATCATCCATGTGTCCGATATCTACACGACCTTGGCGCGCTTCGCCGGTGCCGGAGACGCAATCCCCCGCGATCGTCTGGTAGACGGCGTGGATCAATCGGCGGCCATTCTGCTGGACGAAACCAAAGGTCGCCGCGACCATGTCATCGTCTACTCGATCGCCTCGCCCAAGGCGATCATCAAGGAGCATCTCAAGCTCGCACTCCCCCCGGCCGGCGAGAGTCCGATCCTTGCCGATTTCTACGATGTCTTCAGAGACACCCATGAGAAATATCCGGTGTCCACCGAGGTCGGGGCCTGGGGCGGTCAGGAGTTCGTACGCATCCTTGGGCGGCATCTGAAGCGCAAGGAGCTGTACCCCGATACCGAACCGGCGCGGGGCATGCCCTACGAAGGGATCGAGAACCTGCGTCCGGAGTCCAAGGCAAGCGTGGACGCTTTCTTGCTAAAGCAAGAGGCCGTGATGAAGTAGAGGAGCAGCGCGGCCCCTGTGGGGCTGCGCCTTTTCTCTGGGGCGACTGACCTTCTCCAAGGCTGAAGCGAGCGGTGCCTAACGCCGCCCTGGGACCAAACCCGGGAAGGGCTCTTGGCAAAGGCTCAATTCATGCTGGACGTGGCACAAAACCATCGATGGACGCGGAGCCGACAGCGCCCGAGACACAAGTGAATGCCCCCCATTCCTCCGGGGGGATCTCCCGGATGCCCCGGGCTATTGGTGCGATGCGAGGAACCTGTTGATCGCGGTCCGGTGCCCCGAGCGTGACGTTACTTCGGCAACCAGGAAGTCGCGCACGTCGCGCAGAGTGTCGTGCGCGTCATCAGTGATGACAGTTCCATGCGCCATCAAGATCCGCTCGAAGTCCCACATGCCAATCTCGTCGAGCCTGTCAGCGGCAGCCTTCGCATCTGACGTGTACATGCGAAACTCGGGCGAGGGCAGGGGGCGTCCAAAGACATGGAATGTCTTGGCCAGCTGTTGGCCGAGGCGCGACTTGACCGTGTCGTCCGAGATGTTCTCTACCAAGTCGGCGACAACGAGCGTCTTGCTCTCGCCATGGTAGAAAACCACTTCGGAGAAGAAGAAGTTGCCCCGTGTCACCAGTTGGTCGAGCACGGGCGCCCAATCCGGATGGGGGTGGTCGTCGAGAGTCCCGGCGAACCGAATATCCGGACAGCGTTCCGCCAGACCCGGAGACGCCCATAGCTGTGCTTCGGGATAGGCCCCGGCAAAGCTGGCCAGTCCCTGATTGTGGATCTTGTTGGGGGACGCGATATGCCGGACAGGGCCGAGCGCGTCCAGTTCGGCTTTGATCTGGGTCGTCAGGATGAGCGGCGAAATCACCAGCAATCCGCCGTCGGGCTGCGTGACGACGCTCATCCTGGTTTGAATGCCGACCCCGTAGAACTGAACATCATCCTCTCCGTAGCGAAGCCCGGCGCCGATTTTCTTCAGCATTCATCCATCCCTTCGGGTGCGCCAATCTGCTGGGTGCGACGTGCACACTGGCTTTGCCCAAGATATCCTGCGGGTCGATCACTTGACAGAGGCCAACGGTCCCGCCGTCGAGACCCTCAGGAGCGCAGGGCAATCGCGACACGCGTCTTGGTCGCGGCCGCGCCGCGCAGTTCCTGAATCTGCATGCGATGAAAGTTGGCGGTTCGCTCGGCGGATGCCGCGAAACTGGCGAAACACCCTTTGGGACGGGGTCGATGCGTTCGCTCTAAGGGCGAATGCGCTAGTCCCGCCGCCCCGGCAACATGCGTTTGATGAGCCCGTCTTTCTCGACGAACTGGTGCCGCAACACGACCCAGAGATGGGCAATGATCGCGGCCAGCAGCACATAGCTCGAAATGATGTGGATCCACTTGGTGATGAACGCCAGCTCTTCCCATTTGCCGATGGGATTGGTGAGCTTCCAGACCCCGAAAAGCTGCACGCCGAAGCCACCCGACATCACATAGAGATAGCCCGAGACCGGCATCACGAACATCGCAAGGTAGAGAACTTGCTCATAGCGGTGGATGAGGCGATGCTCGCCCTCAGTGAGGGTCGGCGCCCAGTCGGGCAGGCGGCCCAAATGGCGATTGATGAGGCGAAACACGGCAATCGCCAGCGCCACGAGCCCGAGCGATTTGTGCCAATTGTAGTAGGTGGCCTGCGACAGCCCGACAAACGTCTCTTCCCACTCGATCCGCGTCATGATGTTCGCGCCGACATACTGCAGCGCGAAGAGGATCACGATCAGCCAGTGGAAGAGTTTCGTGAAGGCGCCATAGCCCTCTTGCGTGTTGCCGATGCTCACTGCGCCATCCCCGTTCGTTGGCCACTGTTCCACGCGCGGCCCGAGCCCGTGTCACAACGCACAAGAGCAAAACCGTCAACTGGTCCCGTCAGTTGTCTGGCGCCAGATAGGACGATGCGCAGGTGCGATCAAGCGGTGAACGGCACGGAACATGCGATGGCCAAAGTCCCCGGGCAAGGCGTACTCGTGCACTGCATCGGGAGAGCTGGGTCGGAAAGTACCCGACGTCGGCGCGCGGCATATTGCGCTTTGAGTCAGGCCCGCCCTGGTCTTAGAAAAACCGGAGGAAACAACGCAGTGTTGATGATATGTGCCTCTCGGCAGAGGTGAATTTCGTTGCGAGCGCGGTGATCGGCGCGGTCGGTGTCGCCACGCTGTCTCACACGCGGCATCCGCGTGAGGTGCTCTTTGCGGCGATGCCGCTTCTGTTCGCACTGCACCAGTTCACCGAAGGGTTCGTCTGGCTCGGGCTGGAGGGGTACATCGGTGAGTTGGCCTTCAAGAACTCGGCGTTCCTCTTCATTCTTTACGCGCAGGGTATTCTGCCATTCCTGATGCCGCTTGCGGTGCTGCTGATCGAAGAGGTTCCCTGGCGGCGCAGGGTGATCGGTTGGATCACAGGTATCGCGGCAGTCTTTTGTGTCTACATGATCTGGGGGGTCATGGCCTTTCCGACGGAGTGCTATGCCGAACACCGCTCCATCGTCTACAAGAACTCTGTCACGGAAAACATCTGGACAGTGCTTCTTTATGTCTTCGTCACCTGCGGTGCACTGATCCTCTCCGGGCATTTCGTGGTGCGGATGTTCGGGCTGCTCAATCTGGTGGGTCTGACCGTCGTGATGATCGTGAAACTCTATGCATTCTCATCGCTCTGGTGCTTCTACGCCGCGCTTTTGAGCGTCTTCCTCTACTGGCAGTTCCGTCAAAGAAACATCTCGGTCTCCGGTGGTTTCCGGGACGGGAAGCCCGTCGAGCAAGCGCAGGGGACCGGCTGACCGGCGCTGCTCCAACGGCCAATTCGCTGTGACACACGACCCTACCGCATCTGAGATTTTGGTGGCTCATGCGGCCACTGGCACGAGTCGGTGCACCTGCAACAACCACGCCCGCCTGCAAGAATCATTGCAATGAATATGATCTTGTGCAAAAAGGCATGCAGAACGGGAGTGCAACCGCAATGTCGCTGCTCGAAAAGATCTCTGACGAAGCTGCGAAGCTCACTCCGAACGAGCGGTTGCTTGTACAATCGGTGATCAACAGCCCGACGGCCGCGGCCCTGGGAACGGCCAACGAACTGGCGAAGGCCGTTGGCGTGCATGAGGCAACCGCCTCGCGCCTGGCGCGGAAGCTCGGCTACGAGAGCTATGCCGCGTTTCGCGATGCACTGCGCGAGGAGTTCATCGCAACGCGCGAGACGGCAACCCGGTTCGAAAAGACGATTGCCGAAAGCAGCTCGGAGACCGTGCTGGGCAAGCTCGCGGGCGAAGAGATCCAGGCGCTCGGGCGGATCGAGGAGTTCATCACCGCGGACCAAATCGCCCGGGTGGTCGCGTCGCTGATGGGTGCTGGGCGGATTTTTGTCTATGGTTATGGCAACGCCCAGGTGCTCTCGCTCCTGATGATCAAACGGTTCCGCCGGTTTGGAAAAGATGTGCACAAGCTCAGCGCGGACCCGCGGGCGCTCGCCGAACAGGCGCTGGGCCTGCGCGCCGGGGATGTGGTGCTGACCTTTGCGTTTCGACGCCCGCCGCGGTCCTACGCGGCGTTGATCGAAACGGCGCGCGAGGCAGGTGCGGAGACGATCGTGATTTCGGGTACGTCGGGCGCCCTGCTTGCACCCCGGCCCGACCATCTGCTCGCGGCCCCACGTTCGGGTGACCCGGACGCGTTTCAAACCCTCACCGTGCCGATGACCGTCTGTAATGCCATCGTCATCGCAGCGGGGCATACTGAAAAGGAAGAGGCACTCAAGAAGCTCAACCATCTGGGGCAACTGATCGAACGGTTCGAATAACCCAAGACGGACCCAAGGGAGACCATCATGAAGATCCTAGCTGCAACGCGCCTTGGCGCGATCGGTATCGTATTGTCATCGGCATCCTTCGCCCAAGGCAATCTCGACGAGATGACCGCTGACGCGCTTCTGCCCCTGGCAGAGGCCGAGGGAGAGGTCGTCGTCTATTCCTTCACCAGTCGGATCGGACGAGTGGAGTCGGCGTTCGAGGAGGCTTACCCCGGCATCGATCTGCAAGGGTTCGACATTTCCTCGACCGAGCAGATCGCGCGCCTGACTGCCGAGGCGCAGGCCGGTGTGACCAATGCGGACGTGATCTACATCTCGGACACGCCAGTGGTGCTGACCGCGCTGCTGGAGGCGGGGATCATTTCTCCTTACGTCCCGCCGCGGGTTGCCGACCGCGTCCCGGCGGAGTTTCAGTCGCCCCTCCTTGCACAACGCCTGTCGACCAAGGTCTTGATGTACAATGAAGAGGCCAATCCCGATGGCGCGCCGGTGTCGAACCTTTGGGAATTGACCGAAGATGACTGGCGCGGCCGGGTGATCATGGTCGATCCGCTTCAGCGTGGCGATTATCTCGATCTGATGACCGAAATCGTGTTGCGCTCCGACGAAATGGCCGAGGCCCATGAGGCGTATTTCGGCACGGCTGTGGAGCTTGACGGGGCCGCGAATGCCGGTGAGCGCTTCATCATGGACCTGTTCGACAATGACGTGATCCTCGTCGGGTCCACCGATGATGTGAATGCGGCCGTGGGTGTGCTCGGACAGGACAACCCGCCCGTGGGCTTCACAAGCTATTCGGACCGTCGCGACAACGAGGATGAGGGATGGGCGCTTCAGGTCGCAAACGATGTGAGCCCTGCCCCTGGTATCATCTTTCCGGCCATAGTTGCCTTGGCGGCCGAGCCTAACAATCCCGCCGCCGCGCGTCTGGCGATCGACTTTCTGATGGGTGACGAGAGCGAGACCGGCGGTCCGGGCCTCGCGCCTTTCTATGTGGCAGGCGACTACGTCACCCGGACCGACATCCCGCCGCATCCGGACGCCGTGCCGCTGGACGACTTCACCGCCTGGCGCATAGATCCGGCGCAGACCGCCACGATCCGGGCCGATGTCGGTGACCTGGTATTGACGCTGCAGTAATGGTCCCCGGCCGGGGCGGGCAATGACAGCCGACTGCCCCCGGCCTGCGCTATTCTCATCTTTAACGAAGGATCTGAACGGATGGCCAATGCCGCCATGAGCGCACAGGGCGGGCGTGTCTTCTTCAAGCAAGGCGCCGTGCTGAAGGCGGTCGTTCTTGTCCTGCTGATCGCGTTGATCGTACTGCCGCTCCTGAGGACGGTTCTCTTCACGCTAGAGCCCGAGAACCTGCGCGCCTGGTCCGACGTTTTGACCGGGCGATTGAGCAAGAACCTCTTTTACAAACCGCTCACCAATACCCTGATCATCGGCGTCGTGGTGGCCACCTTCTGTATCCTCATCGGAGGATTCCTCGCCTGGCTGGTGGTGATGACCAACGTGCCTTACCGCAAGCTGATCGGAGTCATGGCGACACTTCCCTTCATGATCCCGAGCTTTGCGGCGGCGCTGGCCTGGGGCACGCTCTTTCGCAATGACCGGCTGGGCGGACAGGCGGGGTTTCTGCAGGGCGCCGGGCTTGATGTGCCCGACTGGCTGGCCTGGGGCATGGTGCCGACGCTGATCGTCCTGACGCTCCACTACTTCAGCCTCGCGTTTACCATCATTGCCGCGGCGCTCGCCACGGTGAACTCCGATCTGGTCGAGGCCGCCCAGATCGCGGGCGCCAAGGGCCGCCGGATCCTGATGGGGATCATCTTGCCGGTGACGACACCCGCGCTGGTCGCGGCGGGATCGCTGTGCTTTGCCGGCGCCGTGTCGAACTTCGCGACGCCCGCGCTTTTGGGTCTGCCCGTCAGAATGCAGACCCTTTCGACCCGGCTGTTTGGGATGATCGAAGTCGGGCAGGTCAGCCGCGGCTATGTCATCGGCATCCTCCTGGTGCTGATCTCAGCCGCTTTCCTTTGGGCTGGCAATCGAATCGTCTCGGGCCGCCGCTCCTACGCCACGATCACGGGCAAGGGCGGGCGTGCCAAGCGGTTCGACTTGCGCAGCGCGCGCTGGCCGCTCTTTGCGGTCGCCATGGTCATCCTCATGGCCTCCACCGGGGTGCCGGTGATCGTGCTCACCGCCTCGAGCTTTGCGCCTTCCTCCGCGGATTTGTTTGCCAATTGGACCACCCATTTCTGGATCGGCGAAAGCCGCCCTGATTTCGCCCAAGGCACGGCGGGAATCGTCCACAATCCCGACATCCTGCGCGCGCTCTGGGTCACGTTGAGCCTCGGCCTCGCCGTGGCATTTGCCGGAATGGTCGTGGGGTTGCTGGCGGCCTACACGGCAGCGCGCTACCGCGAGGGCTGGATGTCCGCGGCGATCACGCAGGTCAGCTTTCTGCCGCTTCTGGTGCCGGGCATCGCCTTCGGCGCTGCCTATATCGCCTATCTCGGCGCCCCCATCGGCCCTTTGCCTGCGCTCTACGGCACTTTTGCGCTCCTGGTGATCGCGGGGACCGCCTATCTGCTGCCCTTTTCGGTCCAGACCGGTCGCGCGGTGATCCAGCAGGTTGGCGGTGAGCTGGAGGAAAGCGCGCGTATCACCGGCGCGGGCTTCGTGCGGCGGCTGGCGGCCATCACCGTCCCGCTGGCGATCCGTGGGTTGGCGGCGGGCGGTATCCTGATCTTCGTGAAGATCGTCCGCGACCTGTCGCTCGTGGTACTGCTTTTTACCCCGACGATGCCGGTCCTGTCGGTCGTGGCCTACCGCTACGCGTCCGAAGGCTTCACGCAATTCGCCAACGCGATCACCGTCGTCATCCTGCTCATCTCCATCACGGCCTCGCTGATCGCGCAGCGGTTGCAAACCAAATCACAGCCCTGGCTGGAAACCTGAAGGCCCGCACCATGCTTGAGATCAAGAACCTTTCCAAGGCGTTCGGGAGCTTCGAGGCAGTCAAGGACGTCTCGATCCGGGTCCCCGATGGCGCATTTCTGGTGCTTCTGGGCCCGTCCGGTTGCGGCAAGACCACGTTGCTACGTATGCTGGCAGGTCTGGAGTTGCCCACCGCCGGTCAGATCGTATTTGCCGGTCAGACCGTTTCCGATGGCGACGAAAACTGGTCGGTGGACCCCGCCAAACGCAATTCGGGGCTGGTGTTCCAGTCCTATGCGCTCTGGCCGCACATGTCGGTGCGCGGCAATATCGAATGGCCCCTGAAGGTAGCCGGCATGGCCAACCCGGACCGCGCGACCCGGGTGCAGGAGGTGCTGGACCTGCTCGAGATCGGCCCCCTGGCCGATCGCTATCCCAACGAGATCTCCGGCGGGCAACAGCAGCGCGTTGCCATCGCCCGGACGATTGCCCCGAAACCCGCCGTGCTGCTCTTTGATGAGCCGCTGTCGAACCTCGACGCCAAGTTGCGGGTTGAGATGCGGGCCGAACTGATGCGCCTGCACCGCGCGACCGGCGCCACAACGGTCTATGTCACCCACGATCAGATCGAGGCCATGACCATGGCCAGCCATGTGGCGGTGATGAACAACGGGCGTGTGCAGCAATTCGGTTCGCCGGCCGACCTGATCGATCATCCCGAAACGGCTTTTGTCGCCACCTTCGTGGGCACGCCGCCCAACAACATGGTGCCTGTGGTCAAGAACGGCACCGGCTACAAGGTCGGGAGCCGGCACATGCCCATGGCGCCGCCTGCAGACGGGTGCATGGCGATGTACCGCGCCGAGGCGATGGGCCTCGCCACGCAGGAGACCGCGACGACCCTGCCGATGGAGCTGGTGGAGATGAGCGCGATTGCGGGGCGTACGATGGTCACCGGCCTGGGCGGCGGTTTGCGTCTGACTGCCATCGTCGACCGTGCGCCCGATGCCCGCATCGGCGATATCGTGCAGTTTCAACTGCCGCCGGAACCTGACAGCTGGTTCGGTGCAGACGGCGAAAGGATCGGCTGATGCGTGTGCTTCTTGTTCGCCATGGGCAGTCGGAATGGAACGCGTCGCGGCGCCTGCAGGGGCAGGCCGATATCAATCTGTCGGATCTTGGCCGCGCCCAGGCCGACCGGCTGCGCCCCGTGATCGACGAAATCGGTCCCTGCCGGGCGATCTCCTCCGATATGAGCCGGGTCCGCGAGACGGCGGATCGGATCGGGGCCGCCGACGCGCAGTACGATGCCGGACTGCGTGAAATCGACGTCGGCAAATGGACAGGGCGCAGCATCGGCGAGATTCAGGCCGAGGATCCTGTCGCCTACCAAGGTTGGCGTGCCGGTACACGCACCCCGCCCGACGGCGAAACCTGGGGGGCGTTTTCCAAGCGGGTGACCGACGTGATCGAGGCGCAGCGCACCGACCCCTGCCTCAACCTGCTGGTGGCCTGCCATGGCGGTGTGATCCGCGCGGTCCTGCACCACTATCTGGGACTGCCGCCGGCGCAGGTCATCCCGGTCGCCCCTGCCAGCCTGACGGCACTCCGCTTGGGCGACAACAAGCCCGCCCGGCTGGAGCTGTTCAACTATCGGCCCGAGCGGCTCGATTTCGAAGCGCCGGACTGAAGACAGCAAAGGTCCGATTTTCGTCGCGTTCGGCGTGGCCCGGACGCGACCGGCGCGCTGCGTGCCCGGGCGCTTTCGGAGTCGTCACTCCGCCGCGATGCACAGGGGGGCATCGACATAGGCGTCCCTGGTCTGAGGCGTCTTGATACCCAGCAGCTTGCCGGCGACCTGGGTGCGCAGGATTTGCGCCGTGCCGCCGCCGATCGTGAACATGCGTACGTCGCGATACATCCGCTCCAGCGGCTCCTGATCGCCGTACCCACGCGCACCGAACATCTGGAGCGCATCATTCACGACCTTGATCGCTGTCTCGGACGCGAAGAGCTTTGCCCGCGCTGCCAGCATCATATCCGGGAAGGGGCTGCCGTCGGGCCCGCGGGACAGGGCCGCGTCATGGAGCATCAGGCGCGAGGCATGGACCCCTGCATCCATGTCAGCCAGCATCCATTGCAGACCTTGAAACTCTGCCAATGGACGGTCGAACTGGTGCCGTTCGTTCAGATAGCGGGTCGCGCGCTCCAGCGCACCCGCGGCAACGCCCATCGCGATCGTACCGGCCCCGACGCGCTGGCTGTTATAGGCGTTCATGAGATCTGCAAAGCCGCGCCGAAACCCGGATGGCGGGGTCAGGGCAAGCTCCGCATCGACCTCGACATCCGTGAACCGCAGCGTCGCTTCGGGCATTCCGCACAGGCCCATTGTACGTTCGCGGCCGACGACCTCGAAGCCTCCGGGGTAGGAACCGGTCGCCGGGTCGCAGATCACGATGAACCCGCCGATGCCCTGGTCGGCCCCGCGTTCGTCCAGAACCCGCGCGAAAACGAGATGAACTTTTGACACGCCTCCGCCGGTGATCCAGTGCTTTGTCCCATTCAGGATGTATTTGCTGCCGCGGCGGCGGGCCGTCGTCGTCATTTGGGTCGCCGCGCTCCCGGCGCCCGGCTCTGTGATACAGATCGCAGGCTTGTCGCCGGCAAGAACCAGAGGCGCGCACAGGCTTTTCTGCTCCTCTGTGCCGTACTGCATGATGGCACTGACGCCGCCCATGTTTGCCTCGACAACGATGCGGGCGGTCAGAGTACAGGCTTTGGCGATTTCCTCGATTACAAGCGCGACGTCATAAAACGAGGCGCCCTGGCCGCCATAGGCCGTCGGGATCGACATCCCCATCAGGCCCGCATCTGTCAGGTCTCGGACATTTTCCCAGCAGTACTCCCGCGACTGATCCCATTGGGCGGCGCGCGGTGCGAATTTCGCGGCAAGCTCGCGGGCTTTTGCCTGAAAGGCGCTGGATTCTGACTGCATGGGGTCCTCCGGAATGTCGCGAACAGAGTACCGAATTGCAAATTCATGACAATCGAATTAGATTGTATGGCAAATACAGGATTATTGAATATATATGCAGACCCGTGCCCTCCGAACGCTCGTGGAAATTGGCCGCATCGGATCCTTTGCCAAAGCGGCGGATCAATTGAACATGACCCTGTCCGCGGTCTCCATGCAGATGAAATCGCTTGAAAGCGATCTTGGCGCGAAACTGTTCGACCGGACCTTCAGACCTCCCCAGCTCACACCGGTCGGCCGGGCGGTCTGCGCCCAGGCGGAACGGCTCGTATCCGTCGAGGAGGACATGATCCGGGTCTGCCAACCCGGCGACCGACTGTCAGGCACCTTTAGGATCGGCTTTGTCGCCACCGCGAGCGTGCGTCTGCTGCCGAAATTCCTGATCCGCTCGGGCAAGCTCGCACCGGAGGCGCAGTTCGATGTCGAAACGGGGCTGTCTGACGATCTTGAGGCGCGCGTTTTGTCCGGTCTTCTCGACGGGGCCATCCTGACCGGATCCTCGACCCCGCATCCTCGGTTGAGTTACCAGATCTTGCGTACGGAACGGTTCGTGTTTGCCGTGCCTGCGGATTGCCCGTGCCTGACGAGTGATGCGCTCTTTGCCACGCTGCCGTTTTTTCACTTCATGCCTCAAACCGGCATTGGCAAGGTCATTGCGAAACAGATCTCGGAACCGAACCAGAAAAAGGGCAAGAGGATCTATCTCGACAGTGTCGAGGCCATCATGGAGTGCGTGAACGAAGGTCTCGGCTTTGCGCTGCTCCCCGAACCCGATGTGCAACGCTACATTGGCGCACAGGCTCGCATCCTGGAGACGCCCGATCCCCAAACGTCACGGACACTTGTTTTTGCGTCCCTCAACAGCGCAGACGCCGCGTGGCAGGCTGAAAAGATACTGGAAATCGTGCAATTCTGAATGCAAGCGGCAGCTTGGACAGGGCGCATGGCGAGCGTGTTGTCGACATTTGGGTCCCTTTGCCTGTGCCATTGCGCTGTTCAGAAATACCGCATCCTGCGTCAAATAAGCGAGCGCGCCTGAAAACCGCGTCAGAGACAGACCTGGGGCAGACTCTGCCCATTTTTTGCTGTGCCGTTCCGATCCTGGGCGCGACTGTGTTTCGGTTCCGATCTTCTGCCGCACCTTATCCTTTCGATCACAGTTTCTGACTTCGCACTTGGCCCGTCTTGAGCTTTGCGCGCCTCGCGGGCATGGATCCTCATCCGATCTTGATCAGAGCCGTTTGCCATGAACTATCGCCGGGAAATTGACGGGTTGCGCGCTGTCGCGGTGATGCCCGTGATCCTGTTTCACGCGGGCCTGCCGCTGATACCGGGCGGTTATATCGGCGTGGATGTCTTTTTTGTCATCTCTGGGTTTCTGATCACCACGATCCTGATCAACGATCTGGAACAAAAGCGCTACTCGCTTGCGGGGTTCTACGAGCGACGTGCGCGGCGGATCCTGCCGGCGCTCTTCGTAATGATGACGGTGACTGTTCCGCTGGCGTGGTTTTTCCTGATCCCGACCGAATTTGCAGATTACGCCCGAAGTTTCGGCGCCGCGGCGCTCTTTATCTCGAACTTCCATTTTGGCGAGAAGCAGGGCGGCTACTTTGCCGCCAATGTCGGCGAGAAGCCTCTTTTGCATACCTGGACCCTCGGGGTCGAGGAGCAGTACTACCTCGTGATCCCGCTGATCCTTTTCCTGTGCATGATGTCCGGCCGGCGGCTGACCTTTGCGATATTGGGGCTGCTGGCATTTGCCAGCCTCTTGCTGAGTGACTGGGGGTCGCGCAACGAACCAACGGTAAATTTCTTCTTCACGCCCTCGCGGTTCTGGGAACTGCTCGCCGGATCGCTGCTCGCGCTCTATGCGACCGGGCGCCAGATGAAAGGGCACGACCTTTTGGCTTGGCTCGGTCTGGCGATGGTGGCGGCGGCCATGCTGCTCTATACGGACCGCACGCCATTCCCTTCGTTTTACACGCTGTTACCGGTCGTCGGCACGGTCCTGATCCTGGCCTTCGCGCGCGAGGGCACGCAGGTTGCCCGGCTGTTGTCGGCCCGGGTCATGGTCGCCATCGGGCTGATCAGCTACAGTGCCTATCTCTGGCACCATCCGGTCTACAGTTTCGCCCGTGTGCGGTATTTCGGAGATCCACCGATCTGGTTGATGGTGATTCTGACGATCGGCGTGTTCGGTCTGGCCTGGGCGAGCTGGCGGTTCGTCGAACAGCCGTTCCGGGGAAAATCGCCGGCGCTACTGCCCAAGCGCAAGCAGATCTTCGCGGCATCTGGTGCGGTGTCTCTGGTCTTCGTCGGATTCGGTGCCTGGGGGCTTGCGAATGGCGGTTTTCCCGCACGCTTGAATTTGGATCCGGAGCTTCAAGCCTCCTTGACCGACGGCTACAAGATTAATGGGCAGGACGCGTGCTTTAACTGGGCCCATTTCATCCCCGATGGACAACCCGCGCACGACTACTATTGCGTCAAGGGCGACCCTGATGGCGGGCGTACAGTGCTCGTCATCGGCGATAGCCATGTGATCCCCTACTTCTCCGAACTCGATTCGATTTTCGCGGATATGGGCGTCCGGATGCTCGTGTCCGTTCAGGGGGGCTGCCCCCCCTTGCCGGATGTCTCGCTTTGGTACCGGCAGGAGGTGGATTCCACCTGCACGCGCCGGAACAGCTACGCGCTGACGCCCGAGGCGTTCGAAGGCGTGGATGCGGTCGTCGTGGCGGCGCGTTGGAGTTTCTACGTGACTGGCGACTTCGTCACGCAGCCCGCTTATATGGACACCAGCGTCGATGTGAGTCGCGATCGAGCGCGATCTCAGGAAGTATTCGGATCGCAGCTGCGAGAGTTACAGAACCGCGTCGAAGGGGCCGGTGCGCAACTGGTTCTGATCCAGCAGCCGCCCTACCAGAACTTCTGGACCGAAGATGTCTATGCGCGGATCGCGCTGGCAGACCTGGACTTCGATGAAATCAACGCGACCTACGCTGTCGAGCGCGCGGAACATGACGCACGTTCTGCGATCATCGAGGACGAACTGGATGATCTGGCGCGGTCCGACAACACCGTCGCGCTGAGTTTTGCGGACGAGCTGTGCGGGCCTGTCCGCTGTCCGTTCGGGACTGCGGAAATCTCCAACTACAAGGATCACGACCATCTGTCGGTCCGGATCGGGGCGGAGTTCGCCAAACAGATTGTCGCCGCGATCTACCCGGACGAACAGAGCTGAGTCTGCGCGCCGGACAGAGGGCGGCCCAACCGGCCGGCAAGTTGCGATGGGACGCTGTTGCCGAGCGCGTCGCGGGTGGCGCAACAGGAATTTTGCGCGTCATATCGAGGCTGTAGCTCAGGCGGTGTCTGTCCAGGCAATGTCGGAGAGACTGTCACCCTCGTAGGGGGCTACGGCTGAGGGCTGGCTTTGCCGGCAGGATGTTGACTCTGCCTTGGGCGGCCGCGGTTCAGCGGCTCATCCGCTCCAGGGCGGTGGCCAACGCTCCCCCGGAGCCGTAGATATGGGTGGCGATGCGTGCCGCGGCCTCCTCTGCCCGACCACCACAGACCGCGTCGAGGACACCGCGGTGTTCTTTCCAGACGAGCGGTCCCCGGTCCGCGAAGAGCACGACTGCTATCATGACCCTCCGGATATAGAGCCAGTGAACCTCCAGCGTGGGCTGCAGCAGGTGGTTCCCTGATACGCGGCACAGGAACGAATGAAAGGCGATGTCCTCCGTGACAGCCTCCTTGAACTGTTCCGTTGCGACGAGACGTTCGCCCTTCGCGAGGATGGCTTCGCCTTCCGACCGTATCGCCTCGGCAAGGTCTGGGTCGGTAACCGCTCTGAGGCTCGCTTCACGCACCGCGACTTGTTCAAGTGCGGCCCGCACCTGGAAGCGGGCCCGTGTCTCTGAAGGGTTCAACTCCGCAACATAGAGCCCCCGTGCGCCGGACTCGACAAGAAGCCCTTGGCTTTTGAGAAGTGCGAGCGCCTGCTGGATCGGTTGTCTTGAAACTCCGATGCGTGCTGCGATCTCTTCCTGAATGATATGCGTGCCAGGTGCGAGAGTGCCATCCACGATACTGTCGCGTAGGGCGCCATAGGCGGCTTCGAAGCGTGTCTGTGGGGTTGGAATGTTCATCATATGGGTACTATCGCAACAACTTGCGGCTCCGAATCCGCTCCTTGGACTTAGGCTGCCGCGGCGCTTCTGTCGACCTCTCAGAAACTGCAACGCTTGGCCGGGTGTGTGCGATCCCGGCGGTCGCAGTGGTCCCGCGCGGCCCGCTTTTCGTTACAGGTGAGCTGTACCAACCTGCTGTAGCCGGCATCATCGGAGTATCGCGAAACCGGCTTTCGCAACGCCTCGGTCGGTACTCCAGCTTTCCCGCAGAATGCAGCGCGCGTCGCGCGATCACTTTGAATTCAATGGGCATCTTATCGCCTCAAGGAGGTGCAATCCACTTGATTTCCTCTTATGCGCGAATCCTGCGCTCGACCAACTTTACAGGCATAAAATACTGAAAAACAGACTATAATAATGATAGCCTTAGGCTATCATTCGTCAGAATCCGGGTTTTCGCCTCCACGCGCTTGACGCAGCGTGGCTCTCGTGCAAGCTTTGAATTCAGAGTTCAAAGGTTGCTCAAGTTTTCTAATCCACAGGTTGCCCCTAGGAAGAGGGGTTTAAAATCAAGCTATTCCGGCGCGGAAAGATCGCGGTACGGGAGTCGTTGCGATGACTCTCGCCATGCGAACCTGGCCGCCTACGGGTGTGGCACTCCTCTTGGGGATGGCGGCGTGGGAAATCTCGGTGCGGTCACCCAAGGGCATGGCATTTTGCGCCGAGAGGCGAGGAAGACAACTCGGCGACGGGGCGCAAGACCTCAGCGGCGAGATCAGAGGAGGAATGAATGGCACAACTGACCATCAACGGTGAGAGCCGAACCATTGATGTGCCCGGCGACACGACATTGCTGTGGGCGCTTCGGGACCTCGCCGGACTGAAGGGCACGAAATACGGCTGCGGCGTTGGTCTCTGCGGCGCCTGCACCATTCATGTCGATGGCGTCGCCCAGGTCTCTTGCATGCTTACGGTATCCCAGGTGGAAGGCACGGAGATCACCACGATCGAAGGGCTTTCGGACGATGGCAATCACCCCGTTCAGGTCGCCTGGCGCGAGCTCAACGTGCCGCAATGCGGTTTCTGTCAAGCTGGACAAATCATGACGGCAGCAAGCCTGATCGAAGACAAGCCGGACATCTCGGACCAGGAAATTCTCGACGGCATGTCGGGCAATCTGTGCCGTTGCGGCTGCTACCAGCGCATCGTTGCAGCCGTGCGCACCGCAGCGACGGGGAGCTAGATCATGTTGCATTATCTTGAGCAGGCGGCTGCCGGCAAAGTCGCCCCCCGCAAGGCGATTGTTGTTCGGAATGTCTCTCGCAGGACGTTCCTCGGCACCGCCGCTGCAGGCTTTGCCGTTGCAGCCTTTCCGAAGGATGCCCTTGGCTTTGCGAAATACGAGGTCGGCGGCAGCCAGATGCCGCACGGGCTCGTCTACGACCCCACAGTCTTCGTTTCCATCGACAGTGATGGCACCGTGACCATCGTCGCCCATCGTTCCGAGATGGGCACCGGCGTGCGTACATCGCTGCCTATGGTGCTCGCCGATGAGATGGGCGCGGACTGGGATCGTGTGAAGATCATCCAGGCCGAAGGCGACGAGCCGAAATATGGCAATCAGGACACCGACGGCTCGCGCTCCATGCGCCACCATATCCAGTCGATGCGTCAGATGGGGGCGTCGGTCCGCTTCATGCTCGCCATCGCAGCGATGCAGCATTTCGGGATCATCGATCAGCCGATTGAGGCCGTTGCGGAGGCTTTCGGGGCCAGCGACGACCAGTTCGAAGTGCAGGGTGTCACGGTTGGTGTGCATGAGGTTACCAACGATGCGACCGGCGAGGCGGTCGGGTTCGGTGAACTTGCCGAGATCGCGATGCTTGTGCCCGTTCCCGAATTCGAGCAGCTCAACTTCAAGGACGAGTCGGAGTTTCGCTATGTCGGCAAGGGCGAGATCGAGCCCTACGATCAGCATGACATCACCACGGGAAAGGCGATCTATGGTGCCGATGTCGATCTGCCGGGCATGAAAGTCGCGGTGATCGCCCGCCCGCCGGCGGTGGGCGCTCCGCTCGTCAGCTATGATGCAACCGCGGCCCGAAGCATTGCTGGTGTGGAGGACATCGCGGAACTGCCGATCACGGTGATGCCGGCGAAGTTTGCGCCTCTGGGAGGCGTTGCGGTGATCGCGGCCCATACGGATGCGGCGATCCGCGGCCGTGACGCGCTGGAGATCGAATGGGGCGAGGGTCCGCACTCGAACTACAACACCGAAGAGTTCACCGCCGAGATGCGCGAGACCGCGAACGCGCCCGGAAAGGTGTTGCGCAAGGAGGGCGATCCCGAGGCGGCATTTGCCGAGGCGGCCAAGGTCTTCGGCAGAGAGTACTCCCAGGCCCATATGGCGCACGCGCCGATGGAGCCGCCTGTGGCCATCGCGGACGTCAAGGACGGCAAGGCGGAGATCTGGGCGCCTGTGCAATCCCCCTTTGGTACCCGCCAGGACATTGCCGCTGCGCTTGAGTTGCCCATCGAGGACGTGACCGTCCATGTCACGCTGCTCGGCGGAGGCTTCGGGCGGAAGTCGAAGTGCGACTTTGCCATCGAAGCGGCCCTGCTCAGCCGAGATGTCGGTGCGCCGGTCCGCGTCCAATGGACCCGCGAGGACGATATCCACCATTCGTTCTTTCACACCACGTCCGTGGAACGGATCGAGGTGGCGCTCGATGATCAGGACGCCGTGACCGGGTGGCGGCACAACTCCGTCGCGCCGTCGATCCTGTCGACCTTCGCAGAGGACTCAGGCCACCAGTTCTTTATCGAGAGCGGAATGGGTCATGTGGACGTGCCCTTCGAGATCCCGAACATGTCGATCGAGAACGGCAAGGCCATGGCGCATACCAGAATCGGCTGGTACCGCGCGGTGTCGAACGTGCCGCGGGCCTGGGCGATCCAGTCCTTCGTGGCTGAGCTGGCCGACGAGTTGGGCCGCGACCAGAAGGATTTGCTGATCGAGCTGATCGGGTCGGACCGCGAACTCGATCCACCGAACCAGGGCTTCCCCGACGATTACTGGAACTACGGCGAGGTCTACCAGGAATACCCCATAACGACCGCGCGGCTGAAGAACGTCACGGAACTCGCCGCGGAGAAGGCCGGGTGGGGGGCGGACCTGCCAGCGGGCTCCGGCCTCGGCATCGCGGCGCACCGGGCCTTCGTGACCTATGTCGCCGTGGCGGCCCGGGTGGACATCGTCGACGGCCTCATCACCGTACCCGAGATGCATATTGCGGTGGATTGCGGATTTGTCGCCAACCCGGAACGTATCCGCAGCCAGATGGAGGGGGCCGCGGTCATGGGCATGACGCTCGCGCTGAACAGCGCCATCACCTTCCAGAACGGCGCGGCGCAGCAGTCGAATTTCTATGACTACGACATCGTGCGGGCGACCAATTTCCCGAAGGTCGTGCACACGCACATTGTCGAGCATCCGTTCTCGGTGCACGCAGCCGGTGTGGGGGAGCCCGGCGTGCCGCCGATTGCACCGGCCATCGCGAACGCGGTCTTCAACGCGACGGGTCAGCGGCTGCGCGACCTGCCGATTGGAACCACCGTCTCTTAGAAAGTCGCCGTTTTGTTGCAGGCAGTGCCAGGCCGCGTTCGCGGCCTGAAGACCCCGCTTTGCCTGCCGTCGCGAAACTGAAATCGAATGTAAGGGAGGAAACGCATGAAAACCCCAGAGACTACGAAACCCCGGAGGGCGGGATTTGCCGGCACCATCTCGGTCCTCGCGCTCGCCGTTGCCGCACAGCCGATCAGCGCGCAGGACCTCACCAAGCTTGTGAAACCCATAGAGAATTACTCGACCGTGACGAAGGAACGGCTGGTCGAAGCCGACCCGAGCGACTGGCTGCTGCCCAAGGGCAATTACGAAGGCTGGATGTACAGCGAGCTCGACCAGATCAACAAGGACAACGTCAAGAACCTGAAACCGGTCTGGCTCTATTCGACCAATCTGGACTCAGGTCACCAGGCGCCGGCGATCGTCAATGACGGCGTCATGTTCGTCGCGACCCCCTACAACCATGTGCTCGCGCTTGATGCCGCGACCGGACAGCTTTTCTGGCGCTATGAGCATGACAATCCGCCCGATCTTGCCGTCATGCACAACACCTCCCGCGGTGTGGCGCTCTGGGGTGATCGTGTCTTCGCGGCAGGCCTCGACGGGACGCTGAACGCGCTTGATGCGCGGACGGGTGAGCGGCTTTGTCAGGCCGAGATCGGCGACTGGAGCATCGGCGCCTACATCACATCCGCGCCGATGCCGGTCGAGGGCAACATCCTTGTCGGCCCATCGGGTGGCGAATTCGGTGTCCGCGGCTTCATGCAGGCGACCGACGCGGAAACCTGCGAGCAAGCATGGCGGACCTATTCCATTCCCGGACCCGGAGAGCCCGGTCACGAGACCTGGCTGGCTGAGGGGCCTCGCCCGGATGCGTGGAAATACGGCGGTGGCAGCATGTGGATGCCCGGCAATTACGACGCGGAAAACGAGGTCGTCTATTGGGGTGTGGGCAACGGCTCCCCTTGGCTCGGCGACCAGCGGCCCGGCGACAACCTCTATGTCGCGTCGGTCGTGGCCATGGATCCCGAAGATGGCGAAATCGTCGGCCATCACCAGTACCACTGGAACGACTCGTGGGATTGGGCGGGCATGAATGCCCCGATGCTCATCGATCTCGAGGATGACGGCGAAACCAAGCCGGGCCTGCTAACCCCGCAGCGCAACGGCTACATGTTCTGGCTGGAGCGCCATGAGGACGGCGAGATCGGCTTCATGGACGGCAAGCCCTATGTCTACAACAACGCTTTCGCCAGCATGGACCCCGAAACCGGTCGCTTCACCTATGACCCGGAGCATACCCCGGTCACCGGCAAGCGCGTCGGCTATTGCCCGAGCCTCTGGGGCGGCAAGAACTATCCCTACGATGCCTACAACCCGAATACCGGTCTGCTCTACGTTCCGGTCAACGAGAATCTCTGCAACTCGTTCATCGGCATCTTCCAGGACGACGTCGATCCGGCCTCCGGTCAGTTCTGGGCGGGCATCGACATCCCCGACCTGGAGGTAACGGTCCGCGAGAAAGGCAAGAGCATCGGCGAGATCCAAGCGTGGGATGTCAACACCCGCGAGATGGTCTGGAAGCGCGAGTACGGCAACACGATGAACTGGGGTTCGGTGCTGACCACGGCCGGCGGGCTGGTCTTCAACGCGGGCACCAATGATCGTCAGATCCGGGCACTCGACGCCGATACCGGTGAGGTTCTGTGGACCTTCCCGCTGAACTCCACTTCGATCGCGCCGCCGGTCAGCTATACGGTCGATGGCAAGCAATACATCGCGGTGACGGCCGGCTACGGCGTCGATGCGGACTGGACCAATGGTGTGATCGGCGCGCAGTTCGAGCCGGGCGAGTGGAACACCGACGTGCCCGTCGGCGGTGTAATTTGGGTCTTTGCAGTCGAAGACTGAACCGAACCCGCCCGCAAATCGGGCTGGGCACCCCGAAGGGTGCCCGGCCTGCCCCTCGGACCCAAGAGATCATCAGCATTATGACCGACGTCAATGAAGATGCGCAAAGCGGACCATGTCCGTGTTGCCAGGACAAAACCCAGCCGGAAGCGCGCCCGTCCGAAGGCCGCCGTTCGCTCCTGAAGGCGGTCGGGCTTGGCGCGTTGGCGAGCGTCTTGCCTGCGCTGAGCGGCAAACCCGCCCGTGCCGCCGCCGAACCGGCGGACATGACCACCCAGATCGGCGATCAGCTTACCCGGTTCCAGCAAAGCAGGCGGGGTCCGTCGCTGGTGCTGGATGACATTAAGATGAGCAGCAAGCAGCTCCTCGTCCTGCCCAAGGATCCTGAAACTGGCATCGTGCGCGAGAACGACCGCCGCAACCAGATTCTGCTGCAGCGCTTTCCGATGGAGGAACTGTCGGAGCAGACTCAGGCAATCTCGGCCGACGGGCTGGTCGCTTACACCGCCGTGTGCACCCATGATGGTTGCCCGGTGACAGCCTGGGATCGCAAGACGGACACATACATGTGCCCCTGTCATCAAAGCCAGTTCGACCCCAGGAACATGGGCACGCTCGTTGCCGGACCGGCCTACCGTCCGCTGCCGGCGCTTCCACTCGCGCTCGATGAAGACGGGGTCATCAGGGTCGCGCGGGACTACACCACCCCGGTCGGTTTCGGCACGAAAATCTAGGGAGCTTGATCATGCATAAACACATCACACACGCGGCCAAGCCTCGGATCTCGGTCCTGCTCGCCGTGGCTGCCGCGGTTTCTGTTCTCGCGCTCGGGCCCGCCGAGGCGCGAAAGCCGATCACCGGCGTGTCCTGCGAAGGCGGGTTCTTCGTTCGGATGGGCGATGGCCGGGTGTTCTGGATCCATGGCGAACCGGAGCGCAAGGAGCTGGTCTATTCGGGCTCATCGAAGCTGGTGGCGATGGCAATGTGCGATGCCGGGGTTCTTACAGTGTTTGAGAATAACGAAACGCCAGCCATCAATCAGGCCTTCTACAGCCCCGATTGCCGCCATATCGGCGAGGGCGAAGGCCAGAGCGTCCCGATTGCCGCAAGGCCCGCGCCGATAAAACGCATCGCGCATACAGCAGACGACGTCACGCTGCATTTTGCCAACGGCGAGCTTGTGACGAACGACATCTGCACCCGGCGGACGATGGACTGATCGGACATGCACCGTGTGTTTGTCAGTGTCGTGGTGGTGCTGGCGCTGACAGCGGGCGCACATGGCGACAGCGCTGCGAGGCAGGGCGCTGTCGCCATGTCAGATGCCGAACTGGACGCGGTCTTGGCGCGCTTTGCCGGTGATCTCTTGATTGATGAGGCCATGCTGCCCAAACCGGCACCCCAGGCGTTGATTGATCTCGGGGCCGAGCTTTTCTTCAGCAAAACACTCAGCGGGAATCTCGACACGGCCTGCGCGAGCTGCCACCACCCGTTCCTAGCCGGGGCGGACGGGCTCAGTCTGCCGGTCGGCGAGAGCGCCGTCGATCCTGACCGGCTCGGCCCCGGTCGGCGCCACGATGCGCAGGCGTCCAAGGATCGCAAGGCCGATGGCGCCCCGAACCTTCCACGCCACACGCCCACGATCTTCAACACGGGTCTGCTAGAGACGACGCTCTTCACCGACGGCCGCCTCTTCGTACTCGACGGCTACCCCGGCGGCGGTGCCGGGCCGTCCCAGCGCACACCGGACAGCATTTTTGCCCAGGCCGATCCGAACGCGGGTCTCGATCTGCTTGCGACGCAGGCGCGCTTTCCCGTGATCTCGCCCCAGGAGATGGCGGGTTTCGGCGCATTGGCCGGCGCCACCAACGATGCCGTGCGCGACGCGCTGGCCGCGCGCCTGAAGGACTATGCCGAAACAGAGGCCGGCGCGGGTTGGGTGCCGCGCTTTGAGGCCGCGTTCGGGATGGGCGTCGGGCCGACCGCAACCGACGCGATCACGTTTCCCAACATCCAGAAAGCGCTGTCGGCCTATCAGTCCTCGAAGCTGACAGTGGACGCGCCCTGGTTCGACTATGTGCGGGGGGCTGCCGATGCGCTGAACCCCGAGGCGAAGGAAGGCGCGCGGCTTTTCTTTGCCGCACCGGGCGACGGCGGCGCCGGGTGCGTGCACTGCCATGCGCCGCCGCTCTTCACCGACGAGGGATTTCACAACATCGCCGTGCCGCAGTTTGGCCGCGGGATTCAGGCGGATGGCGCGGACTATGGGCGCCGGCACGTCACGCAGATGGAGGCGGACCGCTACCGGTTTCGTACGCCCTCCCTGCTCAATATCGCGATGACGGCGCCTTACGGACATACCGGCGCGTTCCTGACACTGGAGCGGATGATCGCCCATCACATCGATCCCGCCGGGTCGATTGCAGAGTTCGATTTCTCCTTCGCTGACAATCCGCAACTGGCCCCCTTTGCCGCGCGCTACGCTGCAAGCCCGCGGCTCACCGAGGACGCGTTGTCCGCCCTCGAGCGGGCCTGGGAAACCGGCACAAGCGCGCTGCCCCGCGACCTTGCCCTAGGGGACCGGGACGTGCGCGCACTGGCGGCGTTCCTCGAAACTCTGACCGATCCGTGCATGGAGGATCGCGCCTGTCTGTCCCGGTGGCTGCCCAAAGGCGCGCCACCCGATGCGCACCGCCTTGAGGCGACCTTCGGCGCGTTTGATACTGACCACGGGACACAGACGCCCGAAGCCGTCCCCGTGGACGGTCGCCTCGCGCGCTCGGGCCGGGTTGCTGATTCCGCGCTGACGGACGTGCCGGCGACGCTCAGCATTCAGTGCGCCACCGCGCCGCCGTCACCCGGCAGCGGCAGCGCGGGTTTTGACGAGGTTGGTCTCGATGTCGGACTGTCCGGCCGGCATGCACTGTCCTGGTCGCTTTATTCCGCGCGGCATGCCCAGCGGGTTCTGTTCACCGGCGGAATTGCAGTCGGGGATGTCAATGGCGACTGCCTTCCGGACATCTACTTGCCGACGGGTGATACGACGCCGGACAAGCTCTATCTGAACCAGCCGAGTGGGCGTTTTACCGACGTCTCGGAGGCCTGGGGACTGACCGAAAGGGAGTTTTCCAACGGGGTCACACTGGTGGATCTTGATGGCGACGGAACCCTCGACGCGGTCGTGACGAACATCGTGCATCCCGATCTGCCCTCGATCGCTGGCCGTGAGGTCGGACCCGAAGCCGCGGAACACCCGACCGTGTATCGAAATGTCGGCAACGAACGGTTCGAGCTTTGGCCCGATGCCGGGTTCACCGCCATCGGCACCAGTTGGTCGATAGCGTTCGGCGACTATGATCTCGACGGCGATCTCGATGGTGTCTCGACCCATTGGCGCGGTGCCGGTATCGGGGGGGCGCCGCCCAATCACCTGTGGCGCCAGGATCAGACCGAGAACGGGCCGGTTTTTGTCCCTGCCGATGCGGATTCGGGGCTCGCGGACTTCACCGGAAAATCCGACTTCACCTTCACAAGCATTTTCAGCGATGTCGATCTGGACGGCGCGCCGGATCTGTTGGTCGCGGCGGATTTCGAGAACAGCGAGGTGTTCGCGAATTCCGGGCTCGGGACTTTCAATCGCCGTACCGACAGGACGGTGATCTCCGACGAGAATGGAATGGGCGCCGCCGTTGCCGACTATGACAATGACGGCGATTTGGACTGGTTCGTGACAAGCGTCTGGGATCCCGACGGCGTCGCAGAAGGAAACTGGGGGGTTTCTGGCAACAAGCTCTACCGCAACGATGGGGGGGCCTTTGCAGAGATTGCCGGGGCGGCCGGCGTGACCGAAGGCTATTGGGGCTGGGGCGCGTGTTTTGCCGATTTCAAAAATGATTCCTGGCCTGATCTCTTTCACGCGACCGGGTTCGATCTGTTGCCCGAGATGGCGCCGGCGCTTGGCGGCCCGCGCGTGTACCACCAGCTCAAGCGCATCATGGCGGAGTTCGAGAAGACGCCGAGCCTGCTGTTCATGTCCAACCGCGACGGGACATTCACGGAGCGTGCGGCCGAACTTGGGGTGACCGACCGAGACTCCGGCCGCGCCGTCGTGTGCTTCGACTACGACCGCGACGGGGACATCGACATTCTGGTGAGTAATCACCAGGGGCGCCCTCTGCTCTATCGAAACAACTTCCGGGGCCATCCCGAGAGCAACTTCGTCAGCATTCGGCTGGCGGCGCCGGACGCGAACAGCCGCGCTGTCGGTGCCAAGGTTTTTGTCACTGCAAACGGTGTGCGCCAATTTCAGGAAATGCGGGCCGGCGGTGGTTTCCTGGCGAGCGCGCCCTACGAGCTGCATTTCGGCGTTGGCGATGCGGCGCAGATCGACAGGGTCGAGGTTCAGTGGCCCGGGCGGGATCGTGTGCAAAGCATATTCGAGAAGGTGCGTGCCAATATGTTTTATACCATCGAACGCGCCGATACCGGGCCATCCAGCGAGCTTGCCCGGGACCGCAATCCGATGTGACGGCACAAACAGGTTAGGCGCCGATGAGGCACTGCTCTGGCGCGGTAGGTCATTGGTCGTTCTGCAGCCCCTGGGTCGTTCGTGTCGCGCGCCGAACCAGCATGGTGCCGAGTCTTGCCGCGCCACCTATGTGATGATCGCGGGATGATGCTCGAAGGCGATCATTTCGACTGCCGGTCAAGCGACGCGGCGATCGCACGAAAGACCGCCACGCTTTCATGATCTCGTACGTCGAAGTCATAGTCAGCGCTGGTTTTGACGATGACCACCGCGCGTGTCCTGTCGACATAGATGTATTGCCCCCAGATGCCGATGGCCAAAAACTCCTCCTGCGGGTCTTCGGGAATCCACCAGTGGTAGCCGTAGCCGAAGGTCCAGAAGGAAGCGGGGTTCTCTCCGGGTTCAAGGCGCGGTGCGCTCGGTCGCGTGGACCTCTCGACCCAGTCCCGCGGGACGATCTGGACGCCTTCCCGCGCGCCGCCCTCCAGAAACAACAAGCCTAGCCGGGCATAGTCGCGCAAGGTCGCGTTCAAGCAGCAAAACGGCAGTACCGGACCCGTGCGACCGGTATTCCAATACGCGTCGTCTTCGGCCCCCATGGGATCCCAGAGGCGCGTTTCGAGGTAGCGCTCGTTGGGCAAGCCCGTGGCGGCCTCCAGCATCAGGCCCAGGGCGATACTGTCGGAACTGATATAGTCATTGTAGGTGCCCGGCGGTCGCATCCGTGGCAGGTCGGCAATGGTGTCGTCCATCGGAGTACCAGCCGCGAGGGTGAAGAAAAGCCGGTTCACGTCCGACATCGGGTTGTTATAGTCCTCGTCGAACGCCACGCCGGAGGACATCGTCAGCGCCTCTTCGATGGTCACGCCCGCGTAGCCGGATCGGGCCAAAGCCGGCAGGTATCGGTCAAGCGGGTCTTCGAGGCTCTCGATATACCCCTCTTCGAGCGCGATCCCGACAAGTGCGGACAGGACCGATTTGGCCATCGACCATGAGGTGAAGCGCGATGTTGCGTCCGCGCCCAAGCGGTACTCTTCGTGAACGATCACGCCGTCTTTGAGAACCAAAAGGCCCGTGGTCACCGTTGTATCGAGAAACGCCGCGACGGACCGACGCTGGCCCGCGAACTGATAGCTCTCCGGCAAGGGGCGCCGTTCGACCGCCAGGAGCCACGGGTCGCTCCCGGCAACTATGTCTCGCGACGGGAATACCTGATCCATCGCGCGGAAATTCTCTACCCGGTTCGCCTCGGAAAAGAGCGTGATCCCAGCCCAGTAAGGCGAGGTGCGAAGCCACAGAAACCCGGCCCCGCCCGCAAGGATCAGGACGCACAGCAGGCCGGCTCCGATCCGGAAGACACGTCTTGCCACCGCGTTGGTCTCCTTCTTCGTCTTTTGCCGGAAGCAGTGCCAAGATAGGATCGCGATATGCCGGACGGAACCGAAATGGCGCCAACGACATGGCAATTGCCGTGAACGACAGCGCGCTGGGTGTCGCAGTGCGGGAGGCAGTCGGTCTGGCCTCCAGACCGCGGTTCTGGGCTGTGTTCGCCGGCGTTGTGGTGTTGCTGGGTCTTGGCGGGCCCTTCGGCACCTATGACGCGCTGCCGCTTGCAGGCCGACTGGTCTATTGGTCGGTGCTGGGCGTTTTGACCTTCTGGCTGGGAGTCGTGACGTCGATGACGGTCGCGAGTCTCGCCGAAGACCGTGGCGCCCGGCCGATGCATGCTGCCGGTCTGGGCGGACTTGCCGCGAGCCTTCCGGTTTCGATCCTCGTCGGTCTTGCAAACGCGGTTACGTTTGGCACATCGATCCCTGCAGGCATGCTTGAGCTGCTGCCCTCGGTGGCAGCGATCTCGACGGTCGTTGCGGTGATCTACGAGGTTCTCGAGGCACGGCAACCGGGGCCGGTTTCTGATGGGGCGGTCGAGGCCCGGCCCGCCTGGCTCAACAGGCTTCCAGACCAGATCGGAAGTGACCTGATCCTGCTGCACTCGCAGGACCACTATGTCCTCGCGCAGACACCCATGGGGCGATCCCTGATCCGCACGAGCCTGACGGATGCGACAGCCGAACTCGGCGGGTACGGCCTGCGCGTTCACCGGTCCTGGTGGGTCGCTCGGCGCTGGATCACCCGCCTGGAGCATCGCGAGGGGACGCAGGTCATCACGTTGCGCGACGGCCAGCAGGTGCCCGTTGGACGCGCTTATCGCAAGGCGGTGCGGGCCGCGCTCCGGGGTCAGTGAGGGTGCGGACAGACCGCTTGCTTGAGAGTCGCGGTTCGGGTGTTCTGTCGGTGTTTGATGGGGAAAAGCCCTGGAAAACCCCGGAAACCGTTCCGGATCGTGCGCGGACCATGTCCAAATCGACGCACCTCCGCACTATACCGATCAGAAGCGCGGCGCGCCTCTGGCGATCATGGGATCCGGTTCATATCTGAAGCATATAGTTGGTCTCTTTTCCGGGCGCTCACGATCTCCGGTGTGCCGGCAAGAGGGGTCCCTCATGCCGAAAAGCCACTCATGACGACACTCAACAGCACCGGCCATCACAAGATGCGCGTCCCCCATGCACCGTTCCGGATCCACAATCAGGGGTTGCGCGTGGCAAAACGCGGAACGGACTTCCGGCTCGTGGCGCGGCACCGGAATGCTGGTGCTTCCGGACGCGTCCGACGCACGGTCGGCCTGACCCGAAAACACCGACCCTCGACGCCATGACGCGACCGATCTCCGGCAGACACCTGGGCGCTGTGGCCGATCCGGTTCCGGTTTCGAACGCAGGCGCGGTGTGGCATGCCCGACCGGTCGATGACGTGCTGGGAGCGCTGGGCGTCGGTCCTGATGGATTGCCGGGCCCCGAAGCCGCGCAGCGGCTTCAGACCTACGGTCCCAACCGTTTGCCCGAAGCGCCGCCCGCCGGTCCGTTCGCGCGCTTCCTGCGGCAGTTCCAAAACCTGCTGATCTACGTCTTGCTCGCCGCCGCGGCCGTCACGGCGATGCTTGGGCATTTCGTCGATACCGGCGTTATCCTCGCCGTCGTCGTGGTCAATGCCGTGATTGGCTTCGTGCAAGAGGGTCGCGCCGAGGAGGCGCTGTCGGCGATCCGGGACATGCTGGCGCCTGATGCCCAGGTGCTGCGCCAGGGGCGGCGGGCAACCGTCCCGGCGGATACGCTCGTTCCGGGCGACATGGTTCTGCTGGAACCGGGCGACCGGGTGCCTGCCGACCTGCGGCTGACTGCAGCCTACGGGCTGCGCATCCAGGAGGCGGTGTTGACCGGGGAGTCCGTTGCCGTCGAAAAGGCGACAGCGCCCGTTGCCGAGGGTGCTGCACTGGGCGACCGGCGCTCCATGGTCTTCAGTGGTTCGCTCGTCGCGGCCGGCACGGGCCGTGGCGTCGTCGTTGCGACGGCGGACGAGACCGAGATCGGGCGGATCAGCGGGCTGCTGACGACGGTCGAGACTGTCACGACGCCGCTTTTGAAACAGATGGAGATCTTCGCGAAGCGTATCACCGGCGCCATCCTTGCGCTTGCCGTGCTGATCCTTGGCTTTGGCTATTTCGTTGCCGGGATGCCGTTCAGCGAGCTCTTTATGGCGGTCGTCGGTCTATCGGTCGCGGCAATCCCCGAAGGCTTGCCGGCAATTCTCACCGTGACTCTCGCGATCGGTGTGCAGGGCATGGCACAGCGGCATGCGATCGTACGACGTCTGCCCGCGATCGAGGCGCTGGGATCGGTTTCGGTAATCTGCACCGACAAGACCGGGACCCTCACGCGAAACGAGATGACCGTCGCTGCCGTGGCGACGTCGAAGAACCTCTTTTCCGTGGGCGGGGCCGGTTATGCGCCCCACGGAACGATCACCCTTGAAGGGCGCGACATCTCGCGCGATGCCCATCCGCTGCTGTCGGACCTGGCGATGGGCGCGCTGCTTTGCAACGACGCTGAACTGGTGAATACCGACGGGGACTGGACCGTTCAGGGCGATCCGATGGAAGGAGCGCTGATCACCTTTGCCTGCAAGGCCGGTCTCGACGCGCGCGCGGTGCGGCAGTCCAATCCTCAGACCGACGCGATCCCCTTCGACGCGGTTCACCGTTTCATGGCCACCCTGCATCACGACCATTCCGGGTCTGCCGCCATTCATGTCAAAGGCGCGCCCGAACGGATCATCGGGATGTGCGCGTTCGAGCATGGGGACGAGGACGGCGAGCGGCCGCTCGACCCGGACTACTGGCATATGCGCGCCGATGAGATTGCGGCGCGCGGGCAGAGGGTGCTGGCCATTGCCACGCGTGCCGCGGCGCCGGATGCCCGGAACCTTGCCTTTGACGATGTCGAGGCCGGCCTGACCCTGCTGGGCCTTGTTGGGCTGATCGACCCGCCGCGTGACGAGGCCGTCGCCGCGGTGGCCGAGTGCCGGAGCGCGGGGATAAGGGTGAAGATGATCACCGGGGACCACGCCGGGACCGCCTCGGCCATCGCCCGCCAGCTCGGTCTGGAAAATGCCGCCGACGTGCTGACCGGCGCCGAGATCGACGACCTCGACGCCCAAGCGTTGCAGGAGCGCGCCGTTCGGGTCGACGTTTTCGCGCGCACCAGCCCGGAGCACAAGCTTCGGCTCGTTGAGGCGCTCCAGGCGCGTGGGCAAGCCGTCGCGATGACCGGCGACGGCGTCAATGATGCCCCGGCTCTGAAGCGTGCGGACATCGGTATCGCCATGGGCCGCACCGGGACCGAAGCGGCCAAGGAGGCGGCCGAGATCGTCCTGGCCGACGACAATTTCGCCACAATCACCGCGGCGATCAAGGCGGGACGGACCGTCTATGACAATCTCAAGAAGGCGATACTCTTTCTACTGCCCGTGAATGGCGGCGAGGCCCTGGCGCTGATCGCGGCGCTTCTGCTGGGGCTGACCCTGCCAATCACGCCGGTTCAGATCCTGTGGGTGAACATGGTCAGTTCGGTCGTTCTGGCCATGGCGCTGGCCTTTGAGACTTCCGAGCCGGGCATCATGCGCCGTCCGCCGCGCCCGGCCGACGACGCGATCCTGTCGGGCTTCGTGCTCTGGCGCGTGGCGTTCGTGTCGCTGCTCTTTTCGGCGGGGATCTTCGGGATGTTCCTGCTGGCCCAGGCGCAGGGCGAGAGCCTCGAAGTGGCGCGCACGATGGCGGTGAACACGCTCGTGGTGATGGAGATCTTCTACCTCTTCTCGGTACGTTTTCTGAACAGCCCCTCTCTGTCATTGCGCGCCATGCTCGGCACCCGGCCAGTACTGATCGCCATCGCCGCGGTCACCGTTCTTCAGTTCCTCTTCACCTACGCGCCCTTCATGGAAGCGTTCTTCGACACGCGCCCCCTCAGTTTGGCGCAAGGGCTTCAGATCGTGGCAGTTGGTCCGGCGCTCCTGCTGATCCTGGAAATGGAGAAACGCGTCATGCGGCGCCGACAGAGCTCGGGTCGCGACCGGTCTCCAGCGCTGGCTTCTTCTAACAAGGGGAACAGTTCCGCGTGAGTGGCAACAGACCCCGAGGCATCCCCGAACTCATCCATCCAGGTGCGGTTGAGCAGGGCGACCGTTCCGCTATCGTGGCCCGACGGGACGCGATCCACACCGTTTTTTGTCCGCCGGCGAAAGACCGTTCCGGGACGCGCCGTGCCCGAGGCCCGGCGCTGGAACACACAGCCCACAACATGTTGCGAGATGACCAGCAATGACCGAAGCCATCGAAGGCTACATATTCTATGAAATCGCCGCCCTGCTTGTGTTGGCGGCCGGGGTCGGCTTCATCGGGTTGTTGCTGCGTCAACCGCTGATCGTCAGTTTCATCGCGGTCGGCATCATGGCAGGACCGTCGGTGCTCGATATCGCGCAGTCGGACGAGCAGATCGACCTGCTGGCCGAGCTTGGTATCGCGGTGCTCTTGTTCCTGGTCGGGCTGAAGCTCGATTTCAACCTGGTGCGCACGCTGGGACCGGTCGCGCTGGTGACCGGTCTGGGTCAGGTGCTCTTCACCACCGTCTTCGGGTTTCTGATCGGGCTCGCGCTTGGTCTGGATCCGCTGACATCCTTTTATGTCGCCGTGGCACTGACCTTTTCGTCCACGATCATCATCGTCAAACTGCTGTCGGACAAGCGCGAGATCGACGCGCTCCATGGTCGGATCGCGCTCGGGTTTCTGATCGTTCAGGACATTGTGGTCGTGGTGGCGATGATCGTGCTGTCGGCCATCGGCGTCGGCGGTGCCGGAGACGCGGCATTGAGCGATGTGTTCAAGGTGCTCGGCTATGGCGCGGCGATGCTGGGGGCGGTTGCGCTCTTCATTCGGTACGCCGCAAATCCACTAGTCGAGCGGCTGTCGCGGTCCCCGGAGCTGCTGGTGTCCTTTGCCATCGGCTGGGCCGCGCTGCTGGCCGCACTTGGCCACTACCTTGGCTTCGGTAAGGAGCTTGGGGGGTTGCTCGCGGGCGTGTCGCTCGCCTCCACCCCGTTTCGCGAGGCCATTGCCTCCCGCCTCGCGTCACTGCGCGATTTCCTCCTGCTCTTCTTCTTCATCGCTCTGGGGGCCTCGCTGGATCTGTCGGTTTTGGGGGCGAGCGTCGGTCCGGCGCTGGTGCTGTCGCTCTTCGTGTTGATCGGCAATCCGCTGATCGTCCTCATGATCATGGGCGCGATGGGGTACCGCAAGCGGACCAGCTTTCTGGCCGGCATGACGGTCGCTCAGATCAGCGAGTTTTCGTTGATCTTCATGGCAATGGCGGTGAGCATAGGGCACGTGCCGGAAAGCGCGCTCGGCCTCGTCACGCTGGTCGGCCTCGTGACGATTGCTGCTTCTACCTACATGATCACCTACTCGCACTGGATCTACGACCGGTTGGAGCCGCTGCTGGGTGTGTTCGAGCGCCGGGCGTCGGCCGATTTGAGGGAAGACGCCCCACAGAACGCAACGCCCCACGACGTGATCCTGTTCGGGCTGGGGCGTTACGGGCTCGGCATCGGCGCTGCCCTGAAAGAGGGCGGTCTGCGGGTTCTGGGCGTCGATTTCAGCCCCCAGGCCGTGCGCTACGCCCGCGACGACGGCTATGACGTGGTCTTCGGCGACGCGACAGATCCGGAATTCCTGGCCCATCTTCCGCTGCGATCGGCCCGCTGGCTGGTGCTGGCGGTGCCCGAACATGACACCGGGATCACCCATGACGACCCGCGAAAAGCGCTGCTACGGGCGGCGCGCGACCTGGGTTTTGCGGGCAAGGTCGCCGTGGCCGCCCATAGCGCGCATACAGCGGACCGCCTGAACGGCGCGCAGGCCGATCTGATCTTGATGCCGTACCGCGACGCTGCCGTCGCTGCCGCGCGCATGATCCTGAGCGGCTCCGAAGTGTCGCGACCCGCCGTCGAGGATCCGCTTGGCCAGAAGGAATTGAGCTCATGACAAACCCACCGGTTCCCACAGAACTCAGGCCATTTCGCAATGTGGTTGCCATCTGGGATCGCAAGGCGGACGCCGCCACCCTGCGTGCCGCCGCGGATCTGGCGGACCGTCACGGTGCGCATCTGACGGTTCTGTCCTGTGTCGAGCCGCCCAACGATCTGCACATTCTGGCCCGTGTTATGGCCACGACACCCGATGACTTGCTTGCCCGACTTGTCGCGGACCGACACGATCAGATGGCGGATGCAGTCGCAAGCGTGCTGCCCCGGTCGGACGCGAACCTTGTGGTGGCACGCGGCAAGCCTTTCATCGAAATCGTCCAGCATACGCTGCGGGAGGACGTTGATGTCGTGGTCAAGACGGCGGAGCCGCTCTCGGGCGTCGCAGGGTTTCTCTTTGCCAGCACCGATCATCATCTGATGCGCAAGTGCCCCTGTCCGGTCTGGCTGCATCTGGCGGCCGACAGCCCTGCACCGCGGACCGTCATTGCAGCGGTGGATGTCGATGAGTGGGACGCGGCCGAACCCGAGACGTTGGGCGTTCTGAACCGTCGGGTGATCGAGATCGCCCGACGTCTTGCATCCGGGCCGGGTGCCTTGGTGCATGTGCTGCACGCCTGGGAGGCGATGGGAGAAGGACTGGTCTGGACATTCTCTTCCGGTGCGGATGCCAGCCTGGCCGCGCAACGGTATGTCGACGAGGTGGAGGACGCGCGGCGCGCGGCGCTGAACGATCTCGTTGCCCCGCTTCTTGAGCGCTCGCGCGATGTCGAGGGCCCAAAGCTTGAGCCTCGTCTTATCCGTGGCGCCCCGCGCGCCGTGATTGCGGATCAGGCAGGGTTTCTGGGCGCCGAGGTCATCGTTATGGGAACGGTCGCGCGCACCGGGTTGCACGGCGTGATCATCGGCAATACGGCCGAGGATATCCTGAACAACGTTCAGTGTTCGGTCGTGACGGTGAAACCGGACGGGTTCGTCAGCCCGATCGCCCTCGAGTTGGACGATGTGACCCAGGCTTGAGTTCGCCACGGCACGGATCTTCTGACCCGGCGCGTTGGAGGGACTCAGAACGCCTTTGGCAACGACCCAGGGGCGCCTGCGTATTCCTGCTGTCGAGCTGGACTCCCTGGCGTCAAAACCGGCATTGGCTACTTCCAGTTGTCGCGCATTGCCCGCAGAGCGTCTGCGCGGCTGACCTGGCCAACAAGGCGCCCGTTCTCCATCACCGGAAATCGGCGGAACGCGCTGCTGACGAACGCTTCGGTTGCCGTGACGATGTCCATACCGGCCGGAATGGTCTGCACATCCGTCGACATGTATCTCGCGACGGTCCGGCCCCAGTCCCGGTAATAGCTCGCATCCAGCGCGGCTTTCAGGCAGTCCTTCTTGGACAGGACCCCGACGAGCGTCCCCGTCGCATCGACCACCGGAGCCCCGGAAATGTGGTTGTCCAGAAGGACGTTCATCGCGTGATTGATCTCCATTTCCGGCGAAAGGCTGATCAGATCGCGGGCCATATAGTCTGAGACGAGCGGCACGGCGGGCATGGCCTATACTCCGAAATCATCATTGAAGATGCTGTCGCGTTCGACGCCGAGATCGTCGAGCATGGCAAAGACCGCGCGGATCATCAGCGGCGGCCCGCAGAGGTAGTATTCGCAGGTCTCGGGCGCTGGATGGTCGCGCAGATAATGGGTGAGCGCGACGCTGTGCACGAACCCTGTCGGCGCGCCGCGGGTGTCGGTGGGCTGTGGGTCTGACAACGCGACCGTCCAGTTGAAATTCGCGTGTTCCGCGGCCAGCGCATCGAACTCCGCCGCGTAGAACAGCTCGATCTCGCTGCGCGCCCCATACCAGAAGCTCATCTTTCGGGTTGATCCGCGCTGTTCGAGCTGCTCGAAGATCATCGCCCTGAGCGGCGCCATACCCACCCCGCCACCGATGAGAACCATCTCGCGCTCCGTATCCTGCGCACGAAACGTGCCGAAGGGCCCCGCGACCGAGACAAGATCGCCCTCGGTCAAGGAAAAGAGCCAGGAGGAGACAATGCCTGGCGGCGCATCGGCGACCGAGGGCGGCGGCAACGCCAGCCGGATGTTGAAAACGAGACGCCCGGCGGCCGTGTCCTCGGGCCTGTTGGACACAGAGTAGACGCGGCTCACTTCGGCGGGGCTTTGGACATGCAGACGGCGCAGCGACGCCCACTGTTCGGTATACCGGGCGGGCACATCGAGATCGCGGTAACTGAGCCGGAAAGGCGGGGCGGCAATCTCGACAAAGCAGCCGGCGAAGACGTCCGGGCGGACACCGTCGGGGAGTTGCAGAACGATCTCGCGAATGAGCGGCGTGAGCGCGCGTGAGGACAGAACCGTCGCCTCGTAGCGCTCGGCCCCAAGCAGATCCTCGGGCACCTCAACGGCCATGTCGCCGCGCAGCACGACCTGACAGGCCAGATGCAACCCTTCTTTCAATTCGGCCCTTGTGAGTTTTGCGGCCTCGACGGGCAGGGCCTTGGGGCCGCCCGCGGGGATTGTGACGCGGCACAACCCGCAGGTTCCGGCGCCGGCACAGGCCGAGGGGATCAGAACGCCATTGTCGGTCAGCGCCGAGAGCAGTTTCTGCCCGGTCACCGTCGCGATCTTTGTGGATCCATTGAGGGTCAGCATCGCGGGATTGGCCGGCATCAGGAACGTGCGCGCCGCCACCACCACGGCGCTGAGGACAAGAACGAGCGCGATGATGACGGCGCTGCCGAAAACGATGTCAGTCATGGCTCCAGCCTCGCAAAGGCGGAGAAGCCCAGCGAAATAAGCCCGGTGACCAGAAATGCGCTGCCGAGGCCCTGAAGGCCTTCAGGGATATCGCTGTATTTCAGCCGCTCGCGGATCGCGGCAAAGCTGACGATGGCCAGCGCCCAGCCGACACCGCCGCCGAAGCCGTAGACGACGGACTCGCTGAAACTGTACTGGCGTTCGACCATGAAGAGGCTTCCGCCCAGAACCGCGCAGTTCACCGTGATCAGCGGCAGGAAGATCCCAAGAGCGCGATAGAGTGCGGGTGCGAACCGGTCGAGCGTCATCTCCAGGATCTGCACCATCGCGGCGATCACGCCGATGAAGGCGATCAGGCTCACGAAGGTCAGGTTGACGTCCGGCAGGCCCAGCCAAGCCCAGGCACCTTCGACGAGCAGACCGTTGAGGATCAGGTTGTTCGCCGGCACCGTGATCGTCTGTACCACGATCAGAGCCAGTCCGAGGCCTACTGCGGTCTCGAACCTCTCGGACACGGCAAGGAACGTGCAGATCCCCAGAAAGAACGAGAGTGCGAGGTTCTGTTGAAAGATCGACGTGACGAGAATCTCCGTCATCGCACCGCCCGTCGTGTTTTGAGCGCGAATTTGGGCGGCTCAACTTGCGCCGCCCAGCGGGTTCGGATCGCCCAGATCAGAAACCCGATGATGAAGAACGCACTCGGGGCGAGCTGCATCAAGCCGAGCGGTTCGAACCAACCGCCCTCCGCGGCGAGCGGAAGCATGGGATACCCGAGCAGCGTGCCCGCGCCCAACAGTTCGCGGATGGTGCCCACGAGGATCAGCACCGCGCTGTAGCCGAGCCCGTTGCCGAGCCCGTCGAGGACGGCCGGCAGGGGCGGGTTGTGCATCGCGAAGGATTCGGCGCGGCCAAGAACCAGGCAGTTGGTCACGATCAACCCGACAAAGATCGACAGCTGGCGGCTGATCTCGAAGGCGAAGGCCCGCAGGAACTCGTCGATCACGATGACCAGCGACGCAATGATGATGATCTGCACGATCAGGCGGATGACTGGAGGGATGTGATGGCGGATCAGGCTGATGATCCCCGAAGACAGGCACAGAACCACCGTCAGTGCCGCCGACATGGTCAGCGCAGTCGACAGCGACGTCGTGACGGCGAGCGCCGAACAGATCCCGAGGATCTGGAGCGTGATCGGATTGTTGGCGATGATCGGGCCGGTGACGGTGCGCAATCGCGATAGCATGTCAGAGTCCCCCTTGCCGGAGTCGGTCGAGGAACGGGCCAAAGCCGTGATCCCCGAGCCAATAGCGCAGCATATTGCCGACGCCCGTTGCCGTTTGGGTCGCGCCGGTGATCCCGTCGACCTCATAAGGACCCGTTCCCGGCCCGCGGACCACGGCAATGGCGATTTGGCCGGACTCGTCCGTGATCTGCTTGCCGGGCCAGAGCGCCTGCCAAGCCGGGTCTTCGATCCGGCTGCCAAGTCCGGGTGTCTCGCCTTGCTCGAGAATGGTCAGCGCGGCGATTGTCCTGAGATCCGCCTCCAGAGCCAGCATCGCGTGAATCGTGGACTGATAGCCGGCGCCGCTGACCGGCAGGACGATCAAATGCAGCGCGCCGTCCCGTTCCAGAAAATGGACAGGGGCGATACGCGCCCGTGTCCGCAGGCCCGCGATGTCCACCTCGGCGGGGATCGCGGCGCTCAGCTCCGGGTCGGTGGCCGCCGCACGCGCATCGAACTCAGCAGGGTCCATGTCGAGCAGAAAGACTCCCGTTTCAAGATCGACAAGTCGCGTCGTCAAGCCGTCGACTCCGGCCTCTTCCATGAGATCGCGCAGCCCCGGAAGCCGGTCGAGCATCGCTTCCATCTGCGCGCGTCGTTCGGCCTCGAGATGGGCCTCCTGATAGGGCCGCAGCAGGACCGATGTGGTCGACAGGGTCACCGCGCAGACCAGTGAAACCATCATCGCCATGCCGAAGACCTTGAGCCGGTCATCGTTCGGGCGGGCCAGGAAACCGCGCCAGAGGGAGAGCGGATCAGCCAAACCGGCGCCTCCTGCGCGCGGCGTCTGCAAGAACGACGAGGTGGTCGATCAAGGGTGCAAAGATGCTCGACAGGAGTGCGGCGAAGACCAGGGCTTCGGTCGTGATCGCGCCGTTGCCCGCTGAAAAGAGCGCGATCAAAAGACCCGTCAGCGCGCCATAGAGCCACCGGCCCGGATTGGTGCTCGCGGCGGCAACAGGGTCACAGGCGAGAAAGACCAGGCCGAAACTCAACGCTGTAGCGACCGCGATCGGGTCGAGCGATAGGCCTTGCAGAGCCAGCAACGCCAGCATCACACCGACGACAACACGCCAGGACATCAGTCCCAAATAGAGCAGAAAGAGAGCCCCTGGTACTGTCGCCAGAGCGATCTGGGCGCTGACCGGTGCCAGACCGGCCTGAGGAAACGACACCACCAGAACGGACAGTGTTACCGTCGCCGGGGCGACGAACCCAAACCCCCGCCCGCCAAAGACCAGCTCTCCCAGCACAAGGCCCAGCGAGAGGGCGATGGCGAGTTGCCAGAGCGGAAGGAGAGCCGGCGACAACACAGCGACGATCACGGCGACGGTCAGACCGTGAAAACTGACCCGGCGGTTGCGCAAAAGCGCGAACAGAAGCTCCCAGATCAGAACCACGACCACGGCCGCGATCAGCATCATCGCCTTGAGGGCGCCACCTTGGAGCAGGGCCACACCTACCGGTGCCAGAAGCGCCAAACCTTGCGCCGCGGTCACGCCGGTCACACCCCAGTGGCCCACAAGCACATGCGGCCGGGTCACGCGGCATCCACCGCAAGCTGGTCGAGAACCTCGCGCAAAAGACGGCCGTAATCTGCGCCGCTGGTACAGAGCCGGCTGAGTGCAGCGACGTCTTCCTCTATGAGTTCAAGGCAGCCGAGCCGTTCGGCCGTATCCACATCGCCAACGCTGAGCGCCCGCATCAATGGCACCGGGAGAACGTCAATCCCCATCGCCCGTTCAAGCTGAACCGTTGGTGTGATTGCGCTGCGCTGGACGAGACGTGTGTGCAGTTTTCTGGTTCGGTCAGCGGGTCGGACCGGGTCTGCCAGAGTCATCTGATCGTCGTAACGTCCAAGAAACTGGGCCTCGCACCCGGTCAGGCTATCGCCCGATATCACGGTGCAGGACGAAGTGGGGTCCGTTCCTGCCTCCACCGACGCGATCGCGTGCAAATCCGCGCCTATCACGGATCGCAACAACCTTGGCCGCGCGGCACGCGGGCCAACGACGGACATGATCCGTTCGGCCAGATACGCGCCGGTCCTCAACAGGTGACCGATGGCGATCACGTCCTGGTAGCCGATGCTCCAGACCTGCCGCCCGGGACCAGCCGGGCAAAGCCGGCTAATCTGAGTCCCCGCAAGCCCCACGGCCGACGTGCCGCTGAAAACCGCTTCTTCGACGCCCTCGGGCAGCGGGTTGCACAAAATCGCATCGGGCGCGCGGCAGAGATGTACCGGACCATCAGCCAGCTGTGTGAGACTGGCAAGGCCGTCCCGGAACGCCTCGGGTCGCACAGCGATCACCACGCTCGGGTCGGGGGCCAGCGCGGAGCTTGGCACGGCGTTCACCACAATGGCGTCTGCCCTTGCCGCCGGTGCGGGAATGATACCGAAGGGGCGTGTTCGAAAAGCGTTCCAGAGCCCGCGCTGCAACAGCCTTTCGCGCAGATCCGTGCGGTTGCTTGGGGCGACCGCGGGGGACTCGACGGGGTCGTCCCTCCGGACGCCATCGCCATCGATGATCAAGGCCGAGAGCGTGCGGCGCGGCCCGAACTCGATCGCCGAAACCTGTCCGGACAGTGGTGCTGCGAATGTGATCTCCGGGTTTCGTCGGTCGCGAAAAACTATATCGCCTGCCGCGACGACATCTCCGACGGAAACCTCCAAAGCTGCGCGCATTCCGAAGAGATCGGCGCCGACCAATGCGGCGCGGCGCGGTGCCGGATGCTCATCAACCCTTTGTCGAGGAATGCCTTTTTCTGGCAGTTTGAGCCCTTTCGAAATCCTGAATCGTACCACCAACGCGCCTCGTAAATCCTTGCCCAAGCGTCATTCAATTCGGCCCGGCGCTTTCGCGCCAGGATGGGGACGTCACAACTCAAGGATACAAGCGCCGTCGGGCAAAGTTTTGACGTGCAGCAATATCGGCAAACCGAAGCGGGGGACAATCGAGCCCAGCCAGCCGGGATCCCTAACAGTGAGCGAGCGCGCATGACCCATTCAATCAGACAACATCTTGGCCTTGTCGCCGTACTGGCGGCTGTCTTGTCACTCTTCGGCCCCGCCCTGGCGCAGGAGGAGGGGGCGAGCCCTACCTTGGACCAGATCACCGCTGCATGGTTAGCCTCGCCCCATGCCGACAGATCCTCCGGTTCTTTCACGCATTGGGACGATGACGGCGAGATCCCGGGAAGCTGCGCAGTGTGCCATTCCAGCACCGGGGCAATCGATTACATGGCAGGGCCTATGAGCACTCCGGGTATCCTCGACCATCCGGTTCCTCTGGGTACTGTTGTGGAATGTGACGTGTGCCACGGCCCGGCGGCCACGGCCTTGACCGCGGTGCCGTTCCCGTCGGGTGTCACGGTTGACGGATTCGGAACCTCGGCGACATGCGCGGTCTGCCATCAGGGCCGTGCGTCTGCCGATACCGTGCGGGCCGCTGTCGGTGATTTGGCCGAGGACGCGGTCTCGGGCGATCTGAGTTTCATCAACATTCACTATTCCGCGTCCGCGGCGACGCTGATGGGGTCGGCGGTCCATGGCGGGTACGAGTATGGCGGCAAGAGCTATCAGGGACAGTTCGCCCATGTGCCCGGATTCGGCACTTGCGTGGAGTGTCACCAGCCGCATTCCCTGGACGTGCCCCGGGAGAATTGCGTCGCATGCCACCAGAATGCCGCAGACTTCTCGGCCATCCGGCTGTCGGTTCAAGACTATGACGGCGACGGGAATGTGGCCGAAGGGATCGCCGATCCCATCGCCACGCTGCACGAAAGGCTTTACGCAGCCATTCGGGACTACGCGACCAGTGTCGCAGGGACACCCATCATCTACGCCAACGCCTATCCCTACTTCTTCATCGACGGCGATGGGGACGGCGCTGTCACAGAAGGCGAAGCTGCCTATCCCAACCGCTATCAAAGCTGGACTCCGCGCCTGTTGCAGGCCGCCTACAACTACCAGTTCGTGGCAAAGGACAGCGCCGCATATGTTCACAACCCGCGCTATGCGCTGCAACTGCTCTTCGACAGCCTGGAGAGCCTGTCTCAGCAGGTCACTGTGGACATGAGTGGGCTGGTGCGCCCCTAGACGGCCAGGGCGGAGTGGAGTGCTCAGGTTTGCGGCGTCACGGTCAGGCGCCTGGTACCTAACACGTACAGGCCCAGGGGTTCGTCGCTACGAATGGCGGGATTTTCGGTCCCATGGACCGGTACCGGATGCCAGGATCTCCAAGCTCCCGTGTCCGGGTCAGAGATCCGACCGAGGGAGCATGCCGCCGCCGAGAATGTGATCGGAGGCTTTCTCCCCCGTCATGATACTGGGCGCGTTCAGGTTGCCGTTCGTCACGCGCGGAAAGATGGAGCTGTCGGCGACGCGCAGACCGTCGACGCCGATGACCCGGCATTCGGGGTCGACCACGGCCATCGGGTCGCTTGCCGCTCCCATCCTGCAGGTGCCGCAGGGGTGGTAAGCGCTCTCCGCATGCTCTGCAATGAACGCATCCAGTTCGGCATCGGTCTGGTAATCCGCACCGGGTTGGATCTCATCGCCGCGATAGGGATCGAAAGCCTTTTGCGCAAAGATCTCGCGGGTCAGGCGGATGCAATGCCGGAAATCCACCCAATCCTCGGGATGTGACATGTAGTTGAATTCGATTTTCGGCGGCGCGTCCGGGTCGGCGTCCTGTAAGGTGATCCGGCCGCGGGATTTCGAGCGCATCGGGCCGACATGGGCCTGAAACCCATGGCCCTCGGACGCCGCCTGCCCGTCATAGCGGACCGCGATGGGCAGGAAATGATACTGGATGTCGGGGTAGTCCGCTTCCGGCCCCGACCGAAGGAAGGCTGCGGACTCGAACTGGTTCGACGCCCCGAGGCCGGTCTTGGTGAAAAGCCATTGCGCGCCGATTGCCGCCTTGCCCCAGAGGTTCCAGTATTTGTAGAGCGTGATAGGCTGAGTGCTCGCCTGCTGGATGTAGAGCTCCAGGTGATCCTGCAGGTTCTGCCCGACCCCGGGCCGGTCCGCGACCACGTCGATCCCGAAACCGCGCAGATGCTCTCCCGGTCCGATGCCAGAATGCATCAGGATCTTGGGTGAGTTGATCGAGGAGGCCGCCACAATCACCTCGCGGTTGGCCCGCACGGTCTCGATCCTGTCGCCGCGCAGGATCTCCACCCCGACCGCGCGGCCATCTTCGATCACGATCCGCCTGGCGAGGCAGCGCCGCAGATCGCAGTTCGGGCGTTTCAGCGCGGGCTTCAGATAGGCATTCGCCACGGACCAGCGCCGGCCCTTCCAGACCGTCTGCTCCATGGGGCCGAAACCCTCCTGATGCTCCCCGTTATAGTCGTCCGTCAGCGGATAACCCGCCTGGCGCCCGGCCTCGACAAAGGCATGGAACAGCGGATTCTTACGGGGGCCGCGGGTGACATGCAGGGGGCCGTCAGTGCCGCGCCACGCCGGATCGCCGCCATGGCCTCCGTCGTGCCAGTGCTCCATCCGTTTGAAGTAGGGCAGGACGTCCGCGTAGCCCCAGCCGGCAGCGCCGCTCTCGTCCCAATAGTCGAAATCCTTGGCATTGCCCCGGACATAGACCATGCCGTTGATGCTGGAGCTGCCGCCGATCACCTTGCCCCGCGGCGTTGCCAGCCGCCGTCCGCCCAGATGCGGCTCGGGTTCGGTTCGGAAGCCCCAATCGTACACTTTCATGTTCATCGGGTAGCTCAGGGCGGCGGGCATCTGAATCAGCGGACCGATGTCCGTGCCGCCATGTTCCAGCACCAGCACGCTGTGCTTGCCGCTCTCCGACAACCGGTAGGCCAGCGCGGCCCCCGCAGAGCCCGAGCCGATGATCACGTAGTCCGCTTGCATCAATAGGGGCTCTCCACCGGTCCCGAGGCGACATAGACGGATTTCAACTGCGTGTAGTGATCGAGCGCCGCGGCGGAGTTCTCCCGTCCGAACCCGGAGGCCTTGATGCCGCCGAACGGCATCTGTACCGGCGTCAGATTGTAGGTGTTGATCCAGCAGGTGCCGGCCTCGAGCGCATCTATCACCCTGTGCGCGCGGGTGATGTCCTGGGTGAAGACGCCGGCGGCAAGACCGAACTCCGTTGCATTCGCGCGGGCGACGACTTCGTCCTCTGTAGCGAATTTCAAGACGCTCATAACGGGCCCGAAGATCTCTTCGCGAGCGATGCGCATGTCGTCCGTGACCGCAGTGAACACCGCGGGGCTGACGAAGAACCCGTCCGCCGCGTCCTCGGGCACGACCCGCGCGCCGCCCGTTTGAAGGATTGCCCCCTCGCTCTGACCGATGGCGACATAGTCGAGCGCGATTTGCATCTGCGCCTCGGTCACCATGGGCCCGTACTGCACCTCCGGATCACGCGGGTCGCCGATGCGAATGCTCTCGGTGCGCTCCTTCAGCCGCGCCACGAACCGGTCATGGACCGCTTCATGGACGAAAACCCGGGTCCCATTGGAGCAGATCTGGCCGGAAGAATAGAAGTTGCCCAGCATGGCCGCACCGATGGCGCTCTCGATATCGGCATCTTCAAAAACGATCAGCGGGGATTTCCCGCCCAGCTCCATTGTCACGTGCTTCAACGCGCCCGCAGCCGCCCCGGCAACCTTGCGGCCGGTGGGCACCGAGCCCGTGAGCGAGACCTTGTCGATCGCAGGGTGCCCCACCAGCATCCCGCCCACATCGCCATAGCCCTGCACCACGTTGAATAGACCCTTAGGTGCCCCGGCTTCGACAAAGATCTCGGCGATCTTCAACGCGCAGAGCGGCGTGGTCTCCGACGGTTTGAACACCATCGCGTTGCCGCCCGCCAGGGCCGGCGCCGCCTTCCAGCAGGCGATTTGCGTGGGATAGTTCCAGGCCCCGATCCCGAGGCAGACGCCCAGCGGCTCGCGCTTGGTAAAGGCGAAATCACCACCACCGAGGGGAATGTACTGGCCGGTATCCGCCGCAATCAGCCCGCCGAAGAACTCCAGACTGTCAGCGCCGGAGGTCGCGTCGGCGACGAGCGTCTCCTGAATCGGCTTGCCGGTGTCGTAGGTTTCCAGCTCAGACAGGGCATCATTGCGCGCGCGGATCAGCTCGGCCGCACGCAGCAGCACGCGTCCGCGATCCACAGGGGCCATTTCCGCCCATATCCACTGGGCGCGCTGTGCGCTCTCGACCGCGGCGTCCACGATCGGCGCCGTGGCAGAGTGCAGCCGCGCGATCACCTCGCCAGTGGCAGGAAAGATCACCGTGATCTCGGCCCCGGCCGGATCTTCGACATAGGCGCCATCGATGAAGTGCGACCCCTCGGGCGCAAGAGAATAGTCCGGCATTGCCAGCTCCAGGCGGATCAGAATACGCCCCCGCCACATGGCAGGGGCGCAGTGGGGTCTAACGGACCGCTTCGATCTTGTCGAAGTCCAACTTGTTCTCCTCTGGAGACGCCTTGATCGCGGCGACATCGGCCCGCTTCAACAGCAGGATGTAGATGACACAGGCCAGATAGATGCCCACGACAACCGCGCCGATCCACTGGATCTGCAGCCACTGGGTCTGGAACGCGAGCGTCAGTCCGAAGAGCACAGCGACATTGCCGACGATGTACCAGGTCTTACCCAGCCGCGCGGGCGTCAGCGACAGGTTGTCGGAATAGAGCCGGATCAGACTGTCGAGCGAGTTGATCACAAAGGTCACGCCGACGATGACCATGGCGATGTTGAGCAGTCCCGTCGTGTCGATCCCGTTGGTGAAGTAGAAATAGAGCACCGAAAACCAGACCGCGAGCGGGATGGACGGGATGATCAGCAGCGCCAGCAGCAGATGCTGCGTCTTCAGCCCGCCGACGAAGCGCGACGTGAACTGTCCGATCATGATCGACCAGGCGAACCACCAGAACAGGTAGAACTCGTGGTACTCGTTGATCGGTGTGGCGAACTTGTGGATGTTGCTGAAATAGCCGGAGGTCAACTCGCCCAGATTGCTGGCCATGCCGCCTACGCCCATGCCGCTATAGAGCCACATCATGACGATCAGTGCCACGAAGAGGAAAGTGGAGCCGACGCTCAGGATGCGCACGAACTTGATGTCCGTGCTCGAATAAGCCGCCGCCAGGATGACGCAGAAGACGATCAGATAGAAAGTCGTGATCACCGTTTCCCCATCGCCCATTTCGGGGATGTAGAAGGGCAGGTAGATCAGGAACAGGCTCGCCGTGAAGGCGCAGGTCCCGATGATGACGATGTTGTTGAGGATCCGCACGAAGGGGATCTGAAAGAACTTCACATGCGGCTCGACAATGCAGAAGTAGAAGCTGGTGAGAAAATAGAAGCTCCAGATCAGGAAGCCCCAGAAGCCGAACTCGATCGCCAGCGGGTTGGTGAAACCGTAATCGCCAGCGTTCTCCGGATCGGCATAGGTCGGAAACTCGCCCAGCGGAAACATGATGAGGCCGACATCGAGGCCCGATGTGAAGAGTATCGCTATGAAGGTGAACAGAGGGACCGGCGTGACGCCGATCGCACGCAGGTTCCACCATTTGATGGTGCAGAACGTCACCAGCGCAAGCGCCAGCAATATGCCAAATGAGATGATAATTGATAATGTGCCGGCCATTCCGTGTCCCTCAGTTACCATGCGCGGTGTTCCGCGTCGGCTGGCTGTTATCACGCCAGCGGGTTTGTTCGTTTGGTTGCGATACTCATTGCGGGCGTGTGCTGCTCCCGCGAAGTTCGCTCCCTTGGGGCAAGTCGCCCGTCGTCTCAGGGCGCAGAGGATGCATCTGCCGCCTCAAACGTCATGACACGTAATCATGTGACGGCAGTATGGGGTGCTTGTAGGACTGACGCCAGCGCTCGATTGTCCCTGGGTCCCATCGTACCGGTCGATGCTGGGCGGTCTGATCAGAATTGAAGCAAAGCCCCGGACCTCGGGCCTGCGGCAGCGCTGGCGCGCGGACGCGCGTGCCGGTCTCTCTGCGACAGGGTTGAAATCGCGGATCCTGTCCGAGCGCCACCGCTGTTGCAGTTCAACGCAGTGGAAAACGGTCAGCCGTGGCGATTCCCGTGTGTTGCGTCAGTTCTGCTTTTGTAACTGCTGGAAAAGTAAGCAGACGAAGGTCGTTCCGGTGGAGTTTTGAACGTCGGGAAACTCGGGGTCATGCGAAGGAGCTTGGTAAAGGAATGCAGGATATCCTGTATATATATGTTAAACATAAATAAAAATGAGATGCTTGGGGGCATTCGAACCTATTGGCAGAGCAAGCTTTGCGCGGGCCAAGCATCTTGTTCTTTGCAAAAAATCAAAAACCAAAGTAAATGAAAGTGACTGCGGTTGATTTGCAGACTCGCGGGGAGGTCTCATCAGATGCACACGAGCAACGCGCAGCTTAGGGCGGAGAATGACCAAGTTGCGGGCGCTTTCCCCGCAGCGCTCTCACAGGCCGCGCACAGTGTCGATGTCGGTGCAATTTTCGAGGCCGCCGGAACGGCGGCAGCGCGGATGCTCGATCTGGCTGGCGCGGAAAAGCGTGACAGATTTCTGCTCTCCGGGTCGGGCGACAGCCTCTTTGCCGCCGCGTCGGCGGGCAGGGCGTTGCGCCTGTTCAGCGGGCTGGACGTGCGGGTGTCGACCTCGATCGAATGCGCGCGATACGAGTTGCCCGAAGAGGCGGCCCGCGCCGTCCTGATTGCCGTGTCCAACTCCGGCGGATCGACCCGCACGCGTGAGACAGCCGCATTGGCGCAGAAGCTCGGCGTGCCGACAGTCGGCGTGGTCGGCTCGCGCGACGGGCCGCTCGCGGCGTCGGCAGATGTCGTGCTGCATCGGCCCGTCGCCCTGCGGGGCACAACGCCGGACTGGTCACCGCGCGTGTATCTGAACGCCGCGGAATACATGGCGGGACTGGTCGCGCTCTATGCCCTCGGACTTCATGCAGGCTGCTTGCGCGGCACGATGAGCCAAGAGGGTGCGGTGGACTGGCGCGACAAGATCGAGCAGGGGATCGGCGATGTCGGCGCGGCTGCGCAGGCGGCCGATCCGGTCATGCGCGACCTGGCCAGGTCGATGGACGGGGTCGACACCCTGTGGGTTCTCGGCGCCGGTCCGAGCCGCGGCACGGCGGACTACAGCGCGGCGAAATTCCATGAGCAGGTGCCGCTCAACGGTGTGTCGCAGGACCTCGAGGAATGGGCGCATCTGCAATATTTTCTGACGCTTGGCTGGGGGGCTGGAGCCGTGGTCCTGGTGTTGGCCCCCAAGGGGCGGTCCACGGACCGTGCGGCCGAGATTCTGACGGGTATCCGGCAGGCCGGTGGTCGTGCGATACTCGTGACGGACGACCCGCAGCTTTTTGGGCAGAACGACGCCGAGGCAGTTGTGGCACTGCCTGATGCGCGCGACGAGCTCCTGTCGCCGCTCACGTTCCACGTGCCGGCTCAGCTTCTCGCGTTGCACCTTGCCCGGCGCCGGAGCGTGTCTGAGATCCCGCTCCGCCGAACCGATGACCGCTGGCTGATCCGTGGCGGCGATCTGCGCACGGAATTCGCCTGACAGCCCAAAGAACCGACCGACCGCCTGCGCGGCCCCAACAGGAGAGAAGACATGAAACTGACACGTCGAAGCTTTACGACAACGGCGCTTGCGGCCAGCTCGCTTGTCGCCGCGCCCACGATCGTCCGTGCCCAGGAAAAGGAGCTGATCGTGATCAGCTATGGCGGTGCGCTGCAGGAACCCCATCGCTGGCTCGGCGACAAGCTGCAAAGGGAGATTCCGAACCTGACCGTGCGCCTCGTGCCGAGCGAGAGCCAGGATATCGTTGCCCAGATCAAGGCTGCGCAGGGCTTCAGCCCCTATGACGCGATGCCAAACGGCGAGCCGCCGCACCTGATCGCGATCCGCGACGGCTACATCCAGAAACTCGACCCCACACGCCTCGAAAACTACGACAATGTCGTGCCCGAATTCTGGCCGAAGACCCAAGGCTACGGCGTGCCTGCCACATTCTCGCTGATCGGTCTGGCCTACAACGAAGAGATGGTCGACACTCCGCCCACCAGCTGGGCCGATATGTGGAACGAGGAATATGCCGATATGGTCGGCATCTGCCGCACGTCGTCGAACCTCGGTCTCGGCACGCTGGCGATGACGGCCAAGATCTTTGGCGGATCGGAGACGGATCTGGATCCCGCCTGGGCGAAGCTAAAGGAACTGAACCCGCTTGCGGGGCGCAGCCCGCGGATCCTGGCGCAAATGCTGGAACGCGGCGAGATCGCCGTCGCCCCGTTGTGGAACAACGATGCCGCCGTGGCCGCCGAAAAGGGTCTGCCGATCAAGTTCGTGAAGCCCGATCCCGGTCCCGTCGCGATCCTGTCGGTCATGTCCGAAATCACCGGCGCGCGCGATACCGAATTGGTCTATCGCTGGATGGACGGGATCATCAGCGATGATTATCAGGAGCTTGCCGCCGCAGCGCCCTACTATTTCGGTGTGACGGTGCAGGGTGTGGACGTGCCGGAGGCCGCGCGCCCCTACACTCCGTCTACGCCCGAAGAGGTCGCTGCCCTGCAGACCGTGGACTGGGCCGAGATCGTGAAGGTTCGCCCCGAACTTGTGGAGCGGTTCGATCGTGAATTCGCAACCTGAACAGCCGCACGGGGTGGCCCCTGCCGCCCCGATGCTCGCCGACATCGACCGCCAGCCTGCCGTTCTGCGGGGGCTGGCGACGCGTCTCGATGAAGTGGCCGGCTTTTGCTCAGAGCACCGGCTTGCTCCGGGTTCCGGAGGCCGGATCGTGGCATTCGGCAGTGGCGATGGCTGGTTCGCGGCGCGGAGCGTGGCGGGCGTTACGGGCGCCTCCGGCCTAGAAGTATCGGGCGGGGTCGGTCCGGCGCTGACGCGGGCGGATCGGGCTGTGGCCATTTCGATGTCCGGCAATGTCGATCGGACGGTCGAGGCCGCCGAGGTCGCGCAGGCAACTTGCGGCGTCGCGGTTTCGCTGACCAACAGCGATGGCGGCCGTCTGTCGGACCTTGGACTTCCCAATATCAGTCTGAAGCTGCCCGACATGGCAAAGTTTCTGTGCGGTACGTCGAGCTTTACCGCCACCCGAGCAATGCTGGGCCTGATCGCCGGTTTAGCCCAAGGTGTGCCGCCAGGACGTTTGCGCGCGCGGCTTGAGGCGACGGCGGATGCGATGGACAGCTTGTTGCCCCGCGCCCATGCGGTTGCCAGGGAGGCAGCAATGGTTGCTCCGGCCGTGCCAGGTTTGCGCTATCTGTCCTGCGGACCCGCTGGCATTGCGGTTGCGGACTACGGCGCGGCAAAGATCGTCGAGTTGAGCGGCACGCCCGTCTGGAGCGACGATGTCGAGGAATTCGCCCATCGCCAGTACTGGACGATGCAACGGGGCGAAATGGTGGTGATGCTGCCCACGAGTCCCGCCGTGGGCGAGATCGCGGCGGCGTCGGCAGAAGCGCTGAAGGCGATGGATGTACGCACGCTGGCCATCGCCCCCGAAGGCATGGTAGCCGCGGGCGACTGGGTGCTCGACTGGCCAGCGTCCGACGCTGTCGATCCGCTCGCTCTCGCTGCGGTGGCCACGCAGCTTTTCGGCTATCATTGGGCCGCGGCAACCGGGTTCGATCCCGACCGACGGATGCATCTGAAGACCGACACCGAGCGGTTCAAAACCAGCCGCAGGCTCACACGCCGGTCGCTTCTGGCGCTGGCCGGCGATGCGCAGACAGCGGTCTAGGGGAAACGGCATGATCGACGCGCAGGGCATCAACAAGTTTTTCGGCGCCAACCACGTGTTGCGCGACTGCGATCTGACGGTCGAGGGGGGGGAGGTTGTCACGCTTCTTGGCGCTTCGGGCTGCGGGAAAACCACGCTGCTGCGCTGCATCGCGGGCTTTGAGACTCCCGATGCCGGCACGCTGACGCTGGCTGGTCAGGACGTGACCCGTCTGCCGCCAAACCAGCGCGATGTCGGTTTCGTCTTTCAGAATTACGCGCTCTTTCCCCATATGAGCGTCGAGGAGAACGTCGCCTACGGCCTGAAGGCGCGTAAAGCGCCCGCCGATCAAATCAAGCGCGAGGTGGCCGACGCGCTGGACTTGGTGTCCCTGACCGATTTCGCCCGGCGCTTTCCCAATTCCCTTTCGGGCGGACAGCAGCAGCGCGTGGCTCTGGCACGCTCGCTCATTCTGCAGCCCAAGGTTCTGTTGATGGACGAGGCGTTCAACGCACTGGACGCGAAGCTGCGCGGCGCGATGCAGGTCGAGTTGCGCAAGATCGTCAAGCGCGTCGGAATCACCGCCGTTTGTGTCACACACGATCAGTCCGAGGCGCTGACCATCAGCGACCGTATTGCCGTGATGGCCGAAGGACGGATAGAGCAATTCGCAGCACCCGCGCAGATCTACGATAACCCCACTTCGGCCTTTGTGGCCGACTTCATCGGGGCAGCGAACATCCTGACGCGCGACGCGGCGGCGCGGTTTTCGCACGCGGCCAAGACTCTCAACGGCAACGCGGCGCTGGTGATCCGGCCCGAGAATGTGATGCTGGGCGGGACGCCCGACGACGGCGTAGCGGGCAAGGTCGTCTTCGCGCGTCTGACCGGTCCGGCAATGGAATACGAGGTGGCCCTTGCCGACGGCACCGTCTTGCGCGCACTGGTCGATCGCGACGGCCATGTCCCCCTTGCCGTTGGCGCCGATACGCAGGTCGCGATACGTAATCCGGATGCGTGCGTGGCGCTGCCGGGAGCCGCCTGATGACCGAGGCCTTCTGGACGCGGTTCCGCGATGGGCGCGGGGTATGGCCCGCTGTCCCGGCTTTCGTGTTTCTGGCGATCTTCTTCATTGCACCGATGGGGGTGCTCTTTTCCTTTGGCTTCACCGAGATCGAACGCGGCCAGGTTCAGGAAAACGGGTTCACCCTGCGCTACCTGACCGACACGCTGAGCGATGACCTCTTCTGGTGGGTCTGGTGGAAGTCATTCTATATCGGCACGCTGTCGACGCTGCTGTGCTTCCTGCTCGCCTATCCGCTCGCCTATCTCTACAGCGAGAGCGGTCGGCGGATGCGCCTGCTGATCCTAGTCCTGACGATCTCGCCCCTGCTGACGAGCGCCATCGTGCGCACCTATGCCTGGCTCGTGATCCTGGGCGGGCGGCGCGGGGTGATCAACTCCACCCTGATCGAACTGGGGCTGATCGAGCGCCCGTTCCGAATGCTGAACACCGATTTCGCGGTGATCATCGGGATGACGCAAGTGCATCTGCCGTTCATGGTGCTACCGCTCATCACCGTCCTGGCGGCACGCGACAGGAACATGGAAGCCGCCTCCCTCGGGATGGGCGCGAGCCGCTTATCCACCTTTTTCAGGATCGTGGTCCCGCTCTCGATGCCCGGGATCGTGGCGGGGCTGACGATCGTCTTCGCGCTCTCCTACACCAATTTCATCATCCCCCAGCTTCTCGGCGGTGGCGGTTTCACGACGCTCGCCGTGCAGGTCTACGAGCAGATCGTCGTTATCCTGGACTGGAGCAAGGGCGCGATGCTGGCGCTGCTGCTGTTGGGCAGTTGCTTTGTTTTCATCCTGATGATCGGGCTTGCGGGTAACCGCGTGATGCGCTGGTCGGTCAAGGAGACGGTGGAATGATGGACGCGGATGTCGCACCGGCGCGCGGGGCGCGTGGACCGGCTCTGGCGTCCGTCTGGGCGGATCGGCTGGGTTTCTTCGTGATCTGGACATTGGCCGGGTTCGCCCTGTTGCTCTTGATCGCGCCGAGCCTGATCGTGGTAATGATCTCCTTTACCGAGACGGCCTACATCACCTTCCCGCCCCAAGGCTTCACCTTCGAATGGTATGCGGATCTGTTTTCGCGCCAGCAGATCGTGGAATCCGCGGTCACCAGCCTGCGGATCTCGCTCTGGTCGACAACGATCGCGCTCCTGCTTGCGGTGCCGGCGGCGTTCTCTCTCGTGCGCGGTCGCTATCCGGGCAAGACTTTCGCGGGCGCTCTGATCGTGGCACCGCAGATGATCCCGGGCATGGTGATCGGCGTGGCTCTGCTGTTCTTCGGCGCCTACATCTCCTTTCGGCAGTCGGATCTGATGCTGGTGCTTGGCCTGACCGTTTTTTGCCTGCCCTTCGCGGTCCGGTTGGTGATGGCGCAGTTGCAGCTTCTGAACCCTGCGTTGGAGGAGGCTTCTCTCTCGTTGGGGGCAACCAAGAAGCGGACTTTCGTACAGATCACCTTGCGCCAGATCGTGCCCGCCATCGTGGCCGGCGCGGCGTTTGTCTTCATCGAGTCCTTCGACAACCTGACGGTCGCGCTCTTCACGGCGTCGCCGCGCGCGCGGCCGCTCGCAGTGGAACTCTATAACCTGGTGCAGTTCGACAGCAGCCCGATGGTGGCCGCCCTGTCGAGCCTGGAGATCCTGCTCGCATTCGTGGTGATGCTGGTGTTGGGGCGCACCATCGGGCTGGAGCGGCTGGCGAAGTGACCGACCGGGATTTGCGTGGCTATGGCGGGCAGCCGCCGCAGATCGTCTGGCCCAACGGAGCCCGCGTGGCCGTGTCGATCGTCGTCAATTTCGAGGAAGGCGCTGAGTTGCAGGTCGGCGATGGCGATCCGGTGAGCGAACAGATGGGCGAGGTGCTGAGCGTCGTTGCCGAAGGCACGCGCGACATCGGGCAGGAACAGATCTTTGCCTACGGGATGCGCGCGGGCCTCTGGCGGATGCTCGATGCATTGGATCGGTTCGAGCAGCGCGCGACGTTTTTCTGCTGCGGCCGCGCAGTGGAGCGGGCGCCCGAAGCGGCGGCCGAGGTTGCGCGGCGCGGGCATGAGCTGGCCTGCCACGGCTGGCGCTGGCGGCCCCATGCGGACTACGCCACGCGCGCCGAGGAGCGGGCCGACCTGGTGCGCTGCGGCGCGGTCCTTCGGACGGCCGCGGGCATCCCGCCGGCGGGGTTCTTTTGCCGGGGTAGTGAAAGCATCTGGACGCGGAGCCTGCTGTCAGAACTGGGATACACCTACAGCTCGAACGCCTTCGATGACGACATGCCTTACAACGATCCCGACCATCCCGATCTGCTGGTTCTGCCCTACGCGCTCGACAGCAACGACATGAAATTCTTTCACCCCAACGGCTTCGTGCGTGCCGAGGAGATGGTGGACTACGTGTCCGCCGGTCTGATTACTCTGCTGGAAGAGGCAGAGCGGGGGCGGACATCGCTCTTCAATATCGGGTTTCACCTGCGCATCTGCGGTCGGCCGGCCCGCTTCGGAGCGTTTCGTGACACACTGGCGATGCTCGATGTGTTCGGGCCCCGGGTTTGGGTAGCACCGCGGCGCGAGATTGCCAGCGCCTTTCGCGAGGCTGTGGTGTGAGCGCGAGGGTTCTGCTCATCAATCCGAATGGCAACCACGCGACGACGCAGACCATGGTCGCGATCGCGGCGGCGGCCTGTGCCGATCTGACTGTGCAGGGCGCCACGATGCATGGGCAGGCCAATGTCATCACCACGCCGCAGGCTCTTCAGCGCGCCGCGCTGGCTGTCGCCGCCCACCGCGTTTCGCCGAATGTGGCCGCGGTCATTGTCGCGGCCTTCGGCGATCCCGGACGGGATGCGCTGCGCGGCCGGCTTGTCTGCCCGGTGGTAGGGATCGCCGAGGCGGGCATGCTTGCGGCAGCAACCGGCGGACGGCGGTTTTCGGTGGCCACGACCACGCCGGCGTTGGAAGACCCCATTCGTGCCCGCGCCGCGGCTTACGGTCTGGCCGATGCGTTGGTTTCCGTGCGTGTGACGGCAGGCGACCCGCTGGCCGTGATGGGCAATCCGGTGCGCCTGCGTGACGCGATGGGCGCGGCGGTCGCGAGATGTGCCGCGGACGGCGCCGATGCCGTAGTGATCGGTGGCGGCCCCCTTGCGTTGGTTGCGCGGGACCTGTCCGATGACAGCCCCGTGCCCCTGATCGAGCCGGTGTCCGAGGCCGCGCTGCATGTCGCGCGGCTAGTGGCTCATGCGTCGGTGAGCTGACGCCACTGCTCTGCGATCTGGGCGCGCGTGGCGAACCAGGCGCCTCCGCGCGCCGCGACTCCGTCCAGGAACAGTTCCAGCCCATGGATGCGGGCCGGCTTGCCGATGATCCGAAGATGCAGGCCGACCGAGAGCAGGGCGCCGCGACCCTCCCATGCCAGGCGGTCATAGGCGGCCAAGCAGTAGCGCGCGAAATCCTCGCCGGTCACAAACCCGCCGCCGGGTTGAAACCGCATGTCGTTCGTGTCGAACGCATAGGGCAGGATCACGTGGGGCGCGTCTGATCCCGCCGCGATGTAAGGCAGATCGTCGTCATAGGCGTCGGAGTCGTAGCGAAACCCGCCATGCTCTATGAGCAAACGGCGGGTGTTTACCGTCGCTGCGGACCGCGTGTGCCAGCCGACCGGCGGCGTTCCGGCGATTTCGGTCAACATGGTGTGGGTGCGGGCGATCACCGCGCGCTCGGTCGCTTCGTCCATCCCTGCATGCCGTTCCCACCGCCATCCATGGCACGAGATTTCGTGACCGCGGGCAACCGCGTCCCGGATCAGCCAGGGCGTCGCCGCGGCCGCCCGCCCGCAGGTGGAGAAGGTGGCCGGCACCCCGTGCGTGGCCAGGGTCTCCGCGATCCGCCAATAGCCGCGCCTTGGGCCATAGCCGAAATGGCTGGTCATGCAGGGATCCGCGGCGCCGACCACCTCTTCGCGCGCCTCGTAGATGCTCTCGTTGCGCTCGTCTCCGTCCAGCAGAGACAGCTCCGCCCCTTCTTCGACATTGACCACCAGCGAAACGGCAACGCGCGCACCGCCGGGCCAGGTGATCTCGGGCGGCGTGGCCCCGTAGCCGCGCAGATCGCGGGTCATTGCGCCTCTCCCGGCCAGTGATTGCAGCTCTGCCGGTAATGCGGCGCGCCCTGGGGCAAGGCGTATCCGGCGTAGGCATCGCGCACGAAGGGCATCACGGCCTCCCCCAGTTCGGCGCGCGCGCGTGTGTCCGCATCGGGGGGTGCGGCGAGTGCTTCGGCGATCTCGTCCATCACGGTGCCCCGGTCGAGGCGGGTGAAACGTCCCTCCTTCAGGATCACCTCGCCGCCGACCAGCACGGCATGAATGGCCTGCGGCCTCGCACGGTGGATCAGTATCTCTGCAAGGCTGCGCGACGGATCCTGGTAGGGAAAGGTCAGCCGCGACCAGTCGAGGATCACCGCGTCGGCTGCTGCTCCCACCGTCAGCGCGCCGATCCGGGCGCCGAACGGGGTCGTGCGCGCGCCATGGGCCGTTGCCATCCGCAGCACTTGCTCCGCGCTCGGGGCGGGCGCGTCGATACCGGGCTCGCGGTGCATATGCTTGGTCAGCCGCATCTCCTGCAGCATGTCCCGGTCGTCGTTGATGCCTGCCTCGTCGATCCCGAGAGCGACGGGGACCCCTGCCGCGAGGAACCGGTTCACCGGCGCGATCCCGCTCTTCAGCCTCAGGTTCGAGCTGCAGTTGTGACAGAGCGCGCAGCCTGCCTCGGCGCAGGTCTCGATGTCGCCCTGGCTCATCCACACGCCGTGGCCGATCGTCAACCGTTCGGTCAGCAGCCCCCGCTCGGCAAGATGGGCAATGGGCGAGCCGCCGGTGCGTTCCAGCGCATAGGCCCATTGGTAGGGCGTCTCGAGCAGATGGGCGTGCATCGCCATGTCCCGCGCCTCAGACAGTTCCGCCACGGCTTCAAGCGCGGTGTCGCTTAGCCAGTGCAGGTTTGACGGGGCAAGCTGGATACGTTGCCGGTCGCGCCCCGCCGCCAGTTTGAGGAGCGCATCGGTCAGCTCCAGCTGGGCCTCCAGCGGCACGGTGTAGGCATCGAAATACGCCTTCAGCGCGGGGCGCAGCGCCTCTGGTAGACGCCTTAGAAACGCGCCGTCATCCTCGTATGCCAGGCGGTTCTGATCCCGGATCGCCATGGAGAACGACACCCGCATCCCGATCTCGTCATAAGCGCCGAGGATCGCGGCCGAGGTGCTCTGCAGCCCCTCGACCCCGCCCGGCGCGCGGCTGTGCAGATGCTGCACGCAGGTCACGCCGGAGGCGACCATCTCTAATGCGGAATAGAGTGTGTCGAGGCGGGGATCAATGGCGCGCAGCCCGAGGCGGGAGGCAAACCATAGCTCCAGCGGATGATCGGGAGAGCCGAGCTGGAACGGGGTCAGCCCGACATGGTGATGCGCGTTGATCAGACCGGGGATCACGACATGGCCGGGCCCGCCGTGCCGCACGGCTTGCGGGTGTGCGCACGCCAGAGCGTCGGCCGGCCCGATTTCGGCGACATGGCCATCGCGGACCAGAATGGCGGCGTTTTCGTGCAGGATCGGTGTGTCCCCGTCGAACACTTCGAGGATCCGATCGCCCGAGATCAGCACATCCGTCATGCGGGCGCCTCGGTCAGAACGAACCGTCCCGGCGCGTCCTCACGAAAACTGCTGCGCGCGCGCCACGCCTCGAACCGCGCGCTGATGTCGTCTGCGGGTGTCTCAAGCAGCGGCGCCGCGCCGTATCCTGCGACAGTAAAGGATGCCGCTGCCGCCCCGGCGAGAGCGGCGATTTCGGGTGGATGCGCGGCGATGGCGGCCATGAAAGCGCCGCAAAAGCTGTCGCCCGCCCCGGTCGTGTCGACGACCGCCGCGCCATCGCAGGGCGGCACGTGAAACTCTGCATCCTGCGTCGCATCATAGACCAGCACCCCCGCTGCGCCGCGTTTGATCACCACCGTCTTCGGTCCCAGCCGGGCAAAGTAACGTGCGGCGACGGACCAGTCCGTGAGGGCGGTCAGGCGGGTCACCTCCTCTTCGCTGGGCAGGAAGATATCGACGGCGCGGATCAAAGCTTCCAACCGAGCCTCGTTGCCGGCGATATAGTCCTCCTGCGGATCGAGTGCGGTGGTGGTCGAAGTTTCCATTGCAAAGAACGGGACCAGAGCTTCCTGTGCCTCCAGCGCCATGGCCGAGACCAGCGCCCAGTTCGCCCCTCTATAGCCTGCCGGTATGTCGTCAGGCCGGGGCGAGAGATCGGAGAAATCGCTCTCTTCGTTGTAGAGGGTCCAGTCCCGACCGCCACGGGCGTCATAGACGACCTTGTTGTGCAGGGTGGGGCGGTCGCGTTGGGGCAGACCATCCGTGGCAAGGCCGGCGCGCGTGATGCCATCCGACACGCTCGCGGGTAGGTTGTAGCCTACGGGGGCCACCATCTGTGCCGTAGGCTCCCACGGCCGTGCTGCGAGCACCGCATAGAGCGCATCACCACCAATGCAGCCTGGACGCGCACTGCCATCGGGCAGCACGACATCGTCGATTGTCAGGTTGCCAAGGCACAAAAGAGCCGGACGCTCCATCGTATCAGGCATTGTCGGACCCGTCGAACTCCGCCAGCGCCATGTGCAGGGCAAGGTACTGAAGCGGAGTGGTAAAGGTGAGCGCGGCGAGCTCCTCTGGCACCTGCGGCAGAAAGATCGCGTCGTCAGCAAGATCCCCGAGCGCCGTGTCTCCTTTGCTCAGTACTGCGATGGAGCGCCCGCCCCAGGCCCGCACCTGCCGCAAGGTGTCGGCGGCGCGCGCGCGCGAGGGGCCGGTCGGAGCGATCACCACCATCGTCTCGCCGCGCTTGGTGGAGGTGTAATGATGCACCTCCTCCAGCCGGTGAGCGATTGCATGGCCCGAAGCGCATTCCTTGACTTTCGCCGCACCGAATTTGGCCGCGGCATAGCCGGGCCCTGCGCCACACAGATGCAGCAGCGGCGTGCCCGAGAGGCGCCTGCCGATGATGCGCGCCGGTTCCTTCGTGGCCGCAAGAGCCTGTGCTACATGCCCGGCGAGACGGCCCGTGCCGAGTTCTGCCGGCAGATCGGGCCGGCCAAGGCCCTGGCCAAGCGCTGCGGCAAGCTGCGCCTCCGCCGCCATCGCCGCGGTCGAGGCCTGCGTCGGCCATCCTCTGCGCACCGCAGAGATCATCAGCGTATGATCTGCCACGTCCGTCATCGCGGAGCCTACGGTGTTCGTGAGCGCGACGGTCGCCGCGCCGCGCTGGCGCGCGGTCAGCATCGCCTCCACCGTCCGTGGGGTCGAGCCGGAAGAGGACAGGCCGAGCACGATCGTTTGTGCATCGATCAGCGCACCGGGGTAATAAGCCAGCTCCAGCGCTTGCACCGGCAGGCAGGGCAGTCCCGTCGCCTGCTCCCACAGACTCCGCAGCCCGATATGGCAAGCCAGACTGTCACCGCAGCCGGTCAGCACGACCCGCTTCGGCGCGCGTGCCGCAAGAGCGGTGGCTACCCGCGGCATCACCGCCTCGTTCTGTGCCAACGTGCGCAAGATGCAGAGCGGCTGATCCTCGATTTCCTCGGCCGTGTGGCCCACACGCTTGCGCCGCTTGGGATCGTTTGGATCGTCACTCGGCAGCCCCGAGATCAGCTCTGCCTCGGCCTGCGTCAACCGGGCGACAAGTTCCCGGTCGGACGCGGGGATGCCGGAGGCCGGATCAATCAAAGGCGAGCTCGGCGCATTCATCGGACAACCTCGTCCATGAAGGCACGGACCCGCGCGCCGTCCCACCGGTCCATCGCATCCGACGCTGCCCCGTCGCGGCGCAGTGACGAGGACACGATCACGCCTTCGGCCGCGCCGAGCGCCCGTTTCACATTCGATTGCGTGATGCCGCCGCCGATCCAGACCGGTGTGCGCAGGCCGCGCGCCCGAACGCCCGTGATACGTTCTAGCGTATCGTCGAAGCTGGCGCCGGTGATCACGAGCGCATCTGCGCCGAGCTTGGCGGCCCACTCGGCGGCGACATCGTTCGATACCGGCGCCATCGGAACGGCCGTCCGGTCATGGACGTCGGCCAGAATCCGGATGTCCCTGCGCCCAATCGCATCGCGATAGGCCGTCGCCGCGGGCCCGAGCGCTGCGCGCGGCCCGTCGGCATTCATCGCCGCGCCGGCAAAGATCTTCAGGCGCACGAAGGACGCATCGCACCCGTCCGCGACGGCGAGTGCGGCTTCGGCATCATGGGCTTGCAATATGATCCCGAGATCGAGCTTCGGAAAAGCGCGCTTCAGCGCTGCGCCCAGCCGCGCCATGCGTGCCACGGTGCGCGGCGCGGCGTTCGCCGGGGCCGTGGTTTCGTCCTGAAGCTTGATCGAGGATATTCCGTTCTCCACGAAGATACGGGCATTCGAAACTACATAATCCTCGTACCAGCTCATGGGGCGGGCGTCGGTTATCCAAAAGGCGGGCACTTGCAGGGCGGCGATAACGCGGGTTTCATTCATCTATTTGTCAAATCTCACGTTCACAGCGTTCGGAGCCGGTGGTCTCGGACAATTTCATTGCCAGACCGGACGCATTCGTTAGGCTGCCAAAACACTTGGCGGTGCCGGTTACGGTTTTACGGAATACATGGAAACGAAAGCAATCGAAAGACAGAATCACATCCTCGCAACCCTCCAGGATCGCGGGCGCGTGGAGATTGCTCAATTATCGGACGAACTCGGCGTCTCGTCGGTGACGATCCGGGCGGATCTGGGGCGGCTGGAGGCGGCGCAACTCCTACGTCGCGTGCGCGGCGGCGCGGTGGCGGTCTATACAAGTCGATACGACGCAAGCGCCGACGTCACCACGCCTCCAAATCTCAAGCAAAAGGAACGCATTGTCGGCGCAGCGCTCGACCGGGTTTATGACGGGATGACGATCTTTCTCAGCAGCGGCTCGACGGCGGAGGTTCTGGCAGCCCGCATGCCGCCCACGATCACGGATCTGGTTGTCGCGACGAACTCCATCAACGTCGCGCGCATTCTTGGCGAGCATCCCGGCGTGTCGGTGATCGTCACCGGTGGCACGCTGCGCTCCAAGGTCAATTCGCTCGTGGCACCGCTCGGCGACGTGCTCTTGCAGGAGATCAATGCCGATCTCGGCCTTCTGAGCGCTTCCGGCGTGGACCTCGACAGGGGCTTCACCAACGCCTCCTGGGCCGAGGCGGAAGTGACCAAGGCCATGGTGCGGGCCGCCAAGGAAGTGATCTTTCTCGCCGACCACAGCAAGGTTGGCCATGTTGCGTCGGCCCGGATCGTCGGGCTGCCCGAAGCCGACCGGCTGATCACCGATTCCGGCGCTCCCGCGAGCTTCCTGCGCGACGCACGCGAAAAGGGGCTGGATGTCATCACCGCCTGACGATTCATGCCCTGTGTCGCACCGGTCGTGGCCAGCGGAGCCCGGCAAGGCATCTTTGGCAAATGCTCTTTCATCGTGACAGAGTCTGACACTGCTGGTCTGGGACGGTCCGGTGAGGCGAGGAGAGCGGGTCTCGGCGACGCCCGTTGCGCCATCTGTATGGAACCGGCCTGACGGGTTCGTCTGCATCCCCGCTCCAGAGATTTGTGCCAGTACGCTGAATGGGATCGGGGTATGCAAACTGACTGGAAGCAGTCGCCGGACGAGGAGTCCCCGTGTCTACTTCATGAGATCGAGCTGGCGCCGGCGGATGGCACACGTGTTCGCAGGGCGCGTCATATCGTCGGCGTGGGGTAAACCACCGCCGACAGTCGACCGAAAGAATGCCATTGGTCCGAGAGGCATTTGCGACGGTGCACGCTTTGTCGGTTTGGCGGGATGGGCCGTTCGGGACATCACCGGCTACTCGGCCAGCATGCGCATTTCCGAAATCAGATCGGACTTACCCTCGAAACCGACGCCCGGCAGATCCGGCATGGTCACGTAGCCGTTCTCCACGCGGACGCCGTCAGGGAAACCCCCATAGGGCTGGAAGAGGTCCGGGTAGCTCTCGTTTCCGCCCAGTCCGAGCCCGGCGGCGATGTTGAGCGACATCTGATGTCCGCCATGGGGGATGCAGCGGGCGCGGGACCAACCGCTGGTTTCCAGCACGTCCAAGGTGCGCAGGTACTCCACGAGGCCATAGCTCAGCGCGCAGTCGAATTGCAGCCAGTCGCGGTCGGGACGCATGCCACCATAGCGCAGCAGGTTTCGGGCATCCTGATGCGAGAACAGGTTTTCCCCGGTCGCCATGGGGCCGCGGTAGAACTCGGCCAGTGCCGCCTGAAGTGCATAGTCCAGCGGATCGCCTGCCTCTTCGTACCAAAAGAGCGGATACTCCCGGAGAAGCTTCGCATAGGCGATGGCGGTTTCCAGATCGAACCGACCGTTGGCATCGACAGCCAGCCGCGCATCGGGTCCGATTTCGTCCAGAACCGCCTCGATCCGTCGGCGGTCCATGTCGAGAGGCGCGCCGCCAATCTTCATCTTGACGACCGTATATCCGCGGTCGAGATAGCTGCGCATCTCGGCCCTGAGCTGGGTGTCGTCCTTGCCGGGATAATAGTACCCGCCCGCGGCATAGACGAAAACGCGCGGCTCGGCATCCCGCCCGGCCTGATCGGCCAAAAGCTGAAACAGCGGTTTGCCGGCGATCTTTGCGGTTGCATCCCAAACGGCCATGTCGATGGTGCCCACCGCCACGGACCGCTCGCCATGTCCGCCGGGCTTTTCGTTGGTCATCATGGCATCCCACACCCGGTGCGGGTCCAGATTGTCGCCAGCCTCGGTCAGCAAGCTGCGCGGATCGGCCTCCAGAATGCGGTCGCGGAACCGTTCGCGGATCAGACCGCCTTGTCCGTAGCGCCCATTGGAATTGAAGCCGTAACCCACCACCCGGCGACCGTCCCGCTCCACATCCGTGACGACGGCAACGAGGCTCGCGGTCATTTTGGTGAAATCGATATAGGCGTTTCGAATGGGCGACGAGATCGGTTTCGTCACTTCGAGTACTTCAACGATCCGCATAGGGTATCAGGCTCCGTGTGCTTCTTTGCTTCGTGGCGTCAGGGCGGAGTGGCCATCATCGTCGACAGGCCCAGCTACCATGGACAGGGCGACGATCCCGCGTACCAGATAACCCGCGGCGCGCGTGAGGGTCGTAATGCCAGCAGCGACAGGGCCCGGATCGAGGCTCATCCGGCCCGGTCGCAAATCGCACCCAGAAGGGCCTCGGCGGCTTGACGGGTGTCGGCGGTTCCGCCGAGGTCGTCGGTGCGGGTGTCCGGGTTCTGCAAACTGACCTCGATGGCCGCCACGAGATCCGCGGCGGCGGCAGGCTGACCCAGATGATCGAGCATCATGGCCGCGGCCCAGACCGCGCCGACCGGGTTCGCAATGCCTTGCCCCGCGATGTCGGGCGCGGAGCCATGCACCGGCTCGAACATCGACGGTGCCGTGCGGTCGGGATTAATATTGGCCGACGGTGCGATCCCGATCGACCCCGCGACTGCCGGACCCAGATCGCTCAGGATGTCGCCAAAGAGGTTGGAGCCGACGACCACGTCGAACCAGTCGGGATGCAGGACGAAATGCGCCGTCAGGATGTCGATGTGGTACTGCGCGGTCTCGACCTTGGGATAGTCGCTCGCCACCGCCCTGAACCGCTCGTCCCAGAAGGGCATGGAATGGATAATGCCGTTTGACTTGGTGGCCGAGGTGACATGACCGCGGCGTTTGAGCGCCAGCTCGAAGGCATAGCGGATGATCCGGTCGCACCCGCTGCGTGTGAAGACCGCCTGCTGCATGACGGCTTCGCGCTCGGTGCCCTGAAAGATCCGGCCCCCGATCTCGGAATACTCGCCTTCGACATTTTCGCGCACCACGACGAAGTCGATGTCCTCGGGTCCGCGCCCGGCGAGCGGCGACGAGATCCCCTCGAGCAACCGCACCGGCCGGACATTGGCATACTGATCGAAGGCCCGCCGGATCGGGATGAGAAGGCCCCAGAGGGAGACATGATCAGGCACGCTCGGCCAGCCCACCGCGCCAAGATAGATCGCGTCCGTCTCCCGAAGCCGGTCTATCCCGTCCTCGGGCATCATGGATCCGGTGTCTTCGAAGCGCGCGCAGGACCAGTCGAAGTCCTGCCAGCGGACCTCGAACCCATGCCGGTCCGCGACAATGCCTATTGCATCGCGTCCGACCGGAAGAACCTCTGTTCCGATCCCGTCGCCGGGGATGAAGCTGATGGTGTAGCGTTGGGTCACGGTCAGTCCTTATGCGAAGGGGATGCAAGCGCGCCGGTCAGGGCGCGCGCTACTGGAAACAAAACTACACACGCGATCATGGCCGCGAGGATCAGGACGGTACGTAGCCCGACCAGCTCCGCGCTCACACCCAAAATCAACCCGCCAAGCGCGGAGCCCAGCCGCAGCGCCATGCCCCATAAGGACATGATGCGCCCCCGCTCCGTGTCCGCAACGGTTAGTTGCACAAGGGTGTTTCCTCCGGCGCCGCGGACAACCAGCGCGGCCCCCAGAACGAACAGACACAAGGCGGCCTGGACGGCCGAGAGCGACAGGGCCAGCGCCACAGCCGCGACCGCAGCTAGTGCGCCGCCGGCCAGGATACGCCCGCTCAGCGCCCGAGCGCCGCTCTCTCCCCCGCTGCGCCAAGTCAGCCACAGGCTGCCGATGAGAGCGCCCAGGCCAAGGGCAGCGCCAAGCAGCCCGAGCGCCTCGGCGTCTCCGCTCGCGAATGCGCCCGCAATGACGGGCAAAAGATCGATGATGGGCCGCAGCAGCAGCGCGAACGCCAGATGCAGTGCCATGAGCGGTGCGATCACCGGATCGCGCCGGGCGGTGCCAACCGATCCGAGGAAGTCTGCCACCACTTGTCCCTTCGCGGTCACTCCGGGTGTGGTTGGGCGAACGCGGACGAGCGCGGCAACAAAGGCCGCCGAAGTTGCCGCCGCGAGAACAAAGACCGAAGCCGCGCCGACTGTAGCGATCAACAGCCCTGCCAGGGCCGGGCCAATGAAGCCGGCCAGATTGAAGGTGACGGATCCGAGGGGTACGATCGTCGCAAGACGGTGACGGGGTGCGACCTCGAAGAGCGCCGATTTCATGGGCCCGGTTGCGATTGCCTGCAGCGCCCCGGCCAAGACGCCCACACCCATCACGGGCCAAAGTCCAGCCGAACCGCTGAAAACGAGCGCCGCCGTGCCCGCAGCCACAAGAGCGGCCCCCGCGAAGCTCCACCTGAGCACCACGATCCCGCCAAGCCGGTCCGCCAGCACCCCACCCAATGGCGTCAGCACGAGTGTCGGCATCAGCCGCACGAAGGCCAGCGTGCCGACCCAGCCCGCCGAACCGGTCAGCTCCCACACGAGCCAGGCCAATCCGATACGTTCCAGCCAGATCCCCGTCGCGGCCAGTGCGCGACCGGCCAGAAAAAACGAAATGCGTGGCTCGCGCAGCAACTCGACCGTGGCGTTCCAGCCGCTCATGTATCGTCATCCTCACTGATCGACCACGAAGCCGTCGACATCGGTGCGTATGGAGACCGTCCGGGGGCTGAGCGGCGCGGTGCAGCCCGCCTTGGACGGGCGGGTACCAAGGCCCGGCGCGTCCGGGGCGTCCACATAGCCGACTTTAAGGGCCGGTCGGGAGGTGACGAGGTTTCTGCCGCGCAACAATCTGTCGGTCTCAGGGCCCTCGGTCTCTCCCTCCTCCAGCATCGCCGTCGGGTATTCCTGGATCGTGAAACTCGGGACGGCCGCGTTGAGCTGCATGCAGGCCACAAGCGACACCGGCGAGAGCGCGTTGTGCGCGACGACATCGATATCGAACGCCTCGTAGGGCGCTGTGATCTTGCGCGCATCCGTGATCCCGCTGCAGAGGTACAGCGAATTCCGCGCAAAACTGAGTGCACCACGGCTGAGATGGCTTTGGAACTCCTGAAGCGATGAGAAACGTTCACCCGTGGCGATTGGAATGTCGATGGCCACGGCGGCGCGCGCCATGCTGTCCGACGTCGTCGGCGGAATGGGATCCTCGAAGAGCAGCGGGTGGAACGGCGCGATCTCTCGGTCAAAGTCAATCGCCTCGGGCGAAGCCAGCCGTCGGTGGATTTCGATGCAAAGATCGACGTCCGGCCCCAGCACTTGGCGCAGTTCCGCAACGAGGCTCACGGCCGCGTCTGTCTTTCGTGCATGGGGTTTGCCATAGGGCACCGAACGGTCCTCGTCGAGAAACGGGTTCAGGTGACCGATCGCGAGGAAGCCCTGCGACGTGCGTTCCAGACAGCGCGCCAGCATCTCTTCGCGGTTGGCAGCCCCGCCAATTCGCGCCGTCACATCGACCGGGCTGCTTTCCCGGTCATGGTAGAGCACCTGATCGCTGCTCCGTTCGACGGTGCGCAGGATCATCCGGCCGAGAGTCCTTGTGCCCGGCGCCGGCACGATCTGGAGGATGGACCGAGCAGCGCCGATCTTGCCAGAGTCGCTTGCGCCGACGAAGCAGAGCATCTTGACCCGCTTGACCGTGAAGCTGATATCCTCGACGGCCTGCAAGATACCCTGGCGCAGCACGAAGTGGGTGCTCAGCGCGCGCAATTCGAGCGCCGGGTCATCCAGCGTTCAGCTCCCGTTGGAATAGGTCCCGTCCATCGCCGCCATGCGCTGTACGGGGCTGCCGCGTCGCGCAGACCATCCTCGAGGAAGTTGAGCGACAGCACCGCGATCACGGGCGCTTGACCCTGCGTCAGAAGCCAAGGTGCGGTTGCCGCAGCGCGCACGTTTTTCGCGTCTTGGAGAGGCACACCCCAACTGACGATCGGCGCACGCAGACCCATCCCGAGAAAGCTGAGCGCGGTTTCTGCGAGGATCTTTGCGGGAACGGCAAGGGTGAGTGTGGCGATGATGTGACTGATGAAGCTCGGTGCCATATGGCGAAGGATCACCCGAAGCTCGCTGGCCCGGTCGAGCTTGGCCGCGAAGACGATATCGTCGATCTTCGTGGAAAGGATGCGCCTCCGCACCTCGCGTCCCCGAGAAGTCCAGCCTATGAGCGAGATCAGGACGGTGATAACGAAGTATACCGTCCGCGTCGACCATGCCGCCGGGATGGCGGGAGCCAGACCCAGCCAGAGCGGCATGGTTGGGATCGCTTCAGCAGCTCGACCAGCCGATACACCGCGTCGTCGAGCGAGCCACCGTTGTCGGCGGAGATCCCGCCGAGCAAGACGCCAAGGCCAGGCAACACAGCCACACCCACCAGCGCGATGGTCATCGGGACACGGGTGCCGTACAAGATCCGCGAAAGCATGTTTCGGCCCAGCCCGTCGGCACCCAGCAGATAGAGAGGCTGACCTGTATCGAGCGGCCCGACCAGTTTGCGGCCCAACTCGATGAGGCCGAGCATGCGATAAGGCCCGCACTTCACGAATAGCCCGATGGGAACGATGTTGGTTCTGTCAGAGGCGAAGACCCCGCGGATCGCGACGGGATCGATCTCTAACTTGTCGCCACCCACATGAGGCGAAAGCCGTCGCCGTCGATGAAGAGCCCAAGGCTCTGGGGCGGTGCGTAGGTATGGCGCGGGTGGGTCGGATTGGGATCGGCGGGCGCGGTGAAGTCCGCGAAGAGCGCCGCGAAACAGACCACCAGAACGATCACGCCGCCGACCGTAGCCGGCCGATGCTTGCGGGACTTCCACCAGATCAGTGTGCACAGGCTCGCAACGGCCAGATCCGCCCCGGTGACATGGCCGTCCTAAACCGACGCTCATTCGTGGGAAATCCTCGGGTCAAGCCATGCAAGCAGCAGGCGCGAGATCAGCGTACCGACCACGGTCAGCACCGACAGGATCAGAACGAAGCTTCCGGCCGCGTACAGGTCCTGAAACTTCAGCGGCCCGTCGGTGCGAACCAGTAGCTGCCCTGCATGCTATCGGGAACGTTGCGCATCCTGGCGTTTGCGATGCCATAGCTCGACAGGGGGCACGGCGATGCGGATATCGTAGAAACCCTCCGCTGCATTCGCGAGGATCTCGCACATCTTCTCGGCCCGGGCCTCCTGATCGGCCGTGGCGTTGATCGTGTTCCAGAGCTCGATCTGCCGCATGAGATTCTCTGGAGGCTCTTCGCCGCCCTCAGCGCGGTAACAGTGGAACCAAAGGATCCCGTAGACCGCGTTATGGAGCATCGGCCCCCAGGGCGTCGGGAGCAGGAAGGCATCCCGCGCCCCGCCGGGGAAGTATTCGATGATGGCAAAATGCTGGTTTGCGTTCTTGTGGAAGCGCGCGAGGCTCCGGTCGACCACGTCGAAACGTGTATCCACGCCCACATCTCGCCAGTATCCGACGAGCATCTGACTGATACAGGCCACGAGTGCCTTGTCGGCCCGACTCGACAGCGCGAATTGGATACGGTTGCCATCCGGGCTCAGGCGGAAGCCGTCACCGTCCTTCTCGGGGAACGCCTTGTCGAGATACTCGTTGGCCTTGGCGACATCGTAGTCGAGATCTTGCGTTGCAAGCTTCTCGTCGTGGAGCAACTCGTAGCTGGGTAGAACCGCGGTCTGGTGTATCTGCTTGAAGGTATAGTTCGTAAGGTTGGTGGCCGACGGCGTCTTGTCGATGAAGTGGTAGCCGCCCTGCTCCATACCGTCGAAGAGCACCGCCTTGTTTCCGTAATCGTCGGTGAGGGCGGCGATCATGTCGTTTTCGCCCGCCAACGCGTTGAGCAGTAGAACCTGCGGATCCTGCACGACCTCATAGACGACAAGGTCGATATCGGACCGCTGATTGCCGTCGCCATCGACCTTCCAGCAATAGGGGGGTGCGCTCCGCGACCACGCTAGAGCCCGCGCCCAGCGGCGCGGCCACTGCGCCTCTCCGTTATCGGCGCTGACCTCGATAGTATCTTCGGGACCCGAGGTGCCAATGGGAATGTCGCGATTTCAACCGGCGACACCTTCATGGGCGCGGCGTAAATCCCGACTTATTTCCTGAAATCGTCACGGTTTGAGGCCGGCGTGCTGTGTTAGCGAGGTGACGGACGCAGAGGGGCCGCCGCTTCGGCGGTGCGACCTTGCGGAGCTGGCGACGCATTTTTGCGACCTAACAGCATCATGGACAGCAAAAACAGAGCCTGGTCTTTGTGGCGAGGCTTTCGAACCAGCGATTCATGCGAGCACAGAGTGCAGGCGCTGGCAGGAATAGTCAGTCGTCAGCGGCGACCAGAAAGTCTGCATGCCGGAACAGGCGAAAAACCAGTCGCCTTGATAGTCGAGTTACCTAGAAAGGGCACGGCGTCAGCTGTCCTCGTCACTGCTGGGCGGCTTGTCGTATATCGACCAGCCGCATTCGCTGGAGCTTTTGGGCAGCTTTTCTTGCTTCAAATTCGCAACCATATAGGTCTTCGCGATGAAGTTCGCTGTGATTGGCGCGGTCAGAAAGAGAAACAACGCGATGAGGATTTCGTGAATCGAAATGTGTCCGGTATCCAAAAAGAAGAACAGCATCGACGCGATCAGCACGCCGCCCACGCCGAGCGTTGTCGCCTTCGTGGGTGCATGCAGCCGCTGCACCGAGTCCTTCAGCTTGACCAGCCCATAGGATCCGACGAATCCGAAGACCCCACTGACGACCAGGAAAAGCGAAATGAGAAGTTCGGCGATGAATTCCATGTGGCACCTATTCGATGATATCGCCGCGAAGGATGAAGCGGCAATAGGCGACGGTTGACACAAAGCCGACCATCGCAAACAGCATCGCGGCCTCGAAATAGACGGCCGTGCCGCGCCACAGCCCATACAACACCAGAAGCGCGATGACGTTCACCACCATGGTGTCGAGTGCGAGGATACGGTCGGCCGCGTCCGGACCCACCGCGATGCGCCACAAATCCAGCAGCAGCGCCGCGCCGTAGCAAATGCCGGCGAAGAATATGGCGTATTCGATCATTCGAAAATCTCCATAAGCCGCGTTTCGTACCTGGCCTTGATCTCGTCCCGGACTCCGTCGGGATCGTCCGTGTTCAGACAGTGGACAAGAATGCACCCCGCATCCGCCGACAGCATGGTCGAGACGGTGCCGGGGGTCATCGTGATGGTGCCCGCCAGAACCGTGATCGCTTCGGGCGAGGTGAGTTCGAGCGGCACGCTCACCCATCGAGAGCGGATGTCGCGCTCTTTGCGAAACAGGATGATCTTCGCCACTTCGATGTTCGCGAGAACGATATCCCAGATGACAATCGCGACGTATTCGATGGATTTCAGCGGCTTGCTAAGTTTCGGCCGGTCCGGCCAGTAGGCTGCGGTCAGCATGGGAATGATGAGGCCGATCGCTATGGCAAGGATGAGGTTGCCCAAGGTGAAGGTGTTCACCAATGCCAGCCAAACCAGGACGAGGGCCAGGCTCAGCAGGGGATGGGGTATCAGCCGTGCCAGCATGGATCAGTCCTCCTCGCCGGTGCCCAGGACCGCCGCGACATACCCGGAGCGATCGAACAGCTGCGTCGAGGTGTCCTCGAAATACGCGGCCGCGGGCCCGGCAAAGGCCGCCAGACCGGCCAGCACAGCCAGCGCCGCCATGGCAGGTGCCAGTTGAGCCGCAGTTGCGGTTCGGGACCGCGCAGCGTCACCGCGCTGCTCGCCTGGGTCGAGCGCGGGCTCGGACAGGGTTGTGGATTTCCAGAACAAATTGCTGCCCGCGCGGGCGAATCCGACGATGGTCAAAAGGGATCCCAGCAGTATTGCTGTCCACGCCCACCCGATCATCCCCGGGGCGCGCAGTGCGTCCAGCACCAGAAGCTTGCCCAGGAACCCGCTCAGCGGTGGCATTCCGGCCATGCCGATGGCAGCGGCGAAAAAGAGCGCGGCAAAGAGGCCGTTCTGCACCGTCGCCGGTATGGGATCCAGAGTGTCGGACTGCCGGCGTGTCACGACCAGGTCGGCGATCAGAAACAGGCAAGCCGCCGCGAATGTAGAATGCACCATGTAGTAGAGTGCCGCCGTCGTCGCCGTAGGAGAAAAGACAGCCACGGCGGCCAGCAGCGTGCCCATCGATCCCACCACCGAAAAGGCGATGAGCGGCATCAGGCGGCGCGCGCCAATCACGCCGAAGGCGCCTATGGCGATGGTCACAATGGCGGCGGGAAAGAGCCATGTTCCGGCCATCCCCTCGGTGCCCGGGACGCCGGGGCCGAAGGCCAGCGTATGCACCCGCAGGATGGCATAGGCGCCCACCTTGGTCATGATCGCGAACAATGCCGCCACGGGGGCGGGCGCGTTGGAATAAGTTGCCGGGAGCCAGAACTGTACTGGAAACACGGCCGCTTTGACCGCAAAGACGATCATCAGAAGCATCGCTGCGACCCGCACCAGGGCCGCATCGTCCGGCGGGATGGTCGGGATCTTCGCAGCAAGATCAGCGATGTTGAGCGTGCCGGTCGAGGCGTAGAGTGTTCCCAGTGCAAAGAGGAACAGGGTCGACCCGGCGAGGTTCATGACCACATATTGCAGCCCCGCCCGCATCCGGGCGCGTCCTCCCGCATGGATCATCAGCCCGTAGGAGGCGATCAGCAGAACCTCGAAAAAGACGAACAGGTTGAACACGTCACCGGTCAGGAAGGCGCCGCAGATGCCCATCAGCTGGAACTGGAACAACACGTGGAAATGGCGCCCGCGGGCATCCCAGCCGGTTGCAATGGCATGGATGAGCACGATCAGCGCCAGCGATGCGGTCAAGAGCACCATCAAGGCCGACAGCCGGTCCAACACCATCACGATGCCAAAAGGTGCGGGCCAGTCGCCGAGCCGATAGGTCAGCGTCTCGCCCTGTGCCGCCATCGCCGTCAGCCCGATGGCAATGCACAGCAGGAGTGCCGTGGAGACAAGCGAGGTGATGCGCGCCATCGTGATGTCGTTGCGCATCACGAAGCCGATTAGGGGCGCGACCATTGCCGGAAGGACAATCGGCAGAACGATCCAGTGCATCATGCGCCGGTGTCCTCTTCGGTATCCTCGATATCGATCCGGTCGCTGTCGGCTTCCAGATAGGCGCCCAGCCCGATCATCACCAGCACGGCGGTCATGCCGAACGAAATCACGATCGCGGTCAGCACGAGCGCTTGCGGTAGCGGATCCGTGTAGCTCGCTTCGCCATATTTCGCGAGGATCGGCGACTTGTCGATCGCCAGCCGCCCGCTGGCAAAGAGGAACACATTCACGGCGTAGGACAGAAGCGCGATGCCCAGGATCACAGGGAAGGTGCGCAGACGCAAAAGCAGATAGACGCCCCCTGCTGTCAGGACCCCCACGGCGCTGGCGACTAGAAACTCCATCTCAGACCTTCACCTTGCCGTCGTCGACATGCTCGCTCGGGTCGTAATCCATCGGCTCCATATTCACGGTTTCGCCCGCGAAGCGCGCGATGCGGCTGAGGCTGTAGAGCATCAGCATCACTGCGCCCAACACTGTCAGGAAAACACCGAGATCGAAGAGCATCGCGGTGGCGAGTTCGAATTCCTCGACCGGCGCAATGTGGACATAGGTGTAGGCGCTGGTCAGGAAGGGCTGCCCGAAAAGCCAGGCTCCGGCGCCGGTCAGCCCCGCGATCACCACGCCCATGCCGATCAGCGTGTGATACTCGATCCGCTTTCGCGCCTGCGTCCAGGCAAAACCCGAGGCCATGTACTGCATCAGGAGCGCGATCGCGACCACCAATCCCGCCACGAAGCCACCGCCCGGCGCGTTGTGTCCGCGCAGGAAGATGTAGATGCCCACGACCATCGCGATCGGCATCAGGACGCGGGTCACCACCACCATCATCAGCGGGTGACGGTCGTGCGAGCGATCCTGAGAGTAGTCTCTGGCGCGCAACCGTTTTGCCGCCGGGCCGTCGAGCAGAGCGTGCATCAGGGAAAAAATCAGGAAACCCGCGATCCCCAGAACGATGATTTCGCCATAGGTGTCAAAACCCCGGAAATCCACGAGGATCACGTTGACCACGTTCGTGCCGCCGCCGCCCTCGTAGCTGTTGGCGATGAAGTAATCTGAAATCGTATCTGTGTCGCGTAGCAGGAAAGCGTAGGCCAGCCCGCCCACGCCAAGCCCCGCCACGGTGGCGATGGCCCCGTCGCGTAGACGCAAGGCGAGGGAGCTTTCCCTTGGCGTGACCTTGGGCAGGAAATGCAGTGCCAGCAGCAGCAGCATAATGGTCACGGTCTCCACCGAGATCTGCGTCAGTGCGAGATCGGGGGCCGAAAGATAGACGAACCCGGCCGACACGGTCAGTCCGATGACTCCGATCAGAACCAGGGCCCGGAAACGGTGATGATGGTTCACGACCACGTATCCCGTGGCCACGATCAGCATGAGCCAGCCCACGGCCACCACCAGGGGTACGGCGAGCAGATCGCGCGTACGCGGTCCCAGTCCGCCGCCGGAGTAGGCGACCCATCCCAGAGCAACCGAAGCGATGGTGAAGATGGCCAGGTACCGGCTGATCGCACCGTTATGCGTGATCTCGGTAACGCGGCGCGCTCCAGCGACAACTGCCGCCACCAAATGGTCGAAGATCGTCTTTGCCTCCGGTCTCGGCAAAGCCTCCCAAACCCTATCCAGCATCCCATACTGCAACAGGAGGATCGCCCCGGAGACGACGGCCACCACCGACATCCACAGCGCCGGAGTGAACCCGTGCCAGATCTTGAAGTGCGGGTGCAGGTCTGCGCCGGTCACGGCATTGGCTGCGGCCGTGACGATCCCTTCCGCCAGGAACGGGGCGACACCGATGAGGACGACAAGACACGCCAGCAATGCAGGTGCGGCCCACATGCCGAAGGGCGGGTCGTGAGGCTTGTGGGGATAGTCGTCGCGGACCGGACCAAGAAAGACATGCACCACGAAGCGGAAGGAATAGGCCACCGACAGAAGCGCACCGATCGTGGCCAGAATGGGTAGGGCAGAGGGGCTACCGAACAATCCGGTGTGGGATGCTTCCTCCAGCATCATCTCCTTGGACAGAAAGCCATTGAGGAACGGAATACCCGCCATCGACAGCGCCGAGATCGTGGCGATGACGAAGGTCACAGGCATGAGATGCCTCAGCCCCCCCAAACGCCTGATGTCGCGTGTGTGGGTCTCGTGATCCACAATGCCCGCGGTCATGAAGAGTGCGGCCTTGAATGTCAGGTGATTGATGATGTGAAAGACGGCGGCCACCGCCGCGACTTGGGTCCCAAACCCCAGAAGCATGGTCATGAGGCCAAGCTGGCTGACCGTCGAGTAGGCGAGGAGCGCTTTGAGGTCATTCTTGAAGAGCGCGATCAGAGCTCCCAGTACCATGGTGATGAGGCCGGTGGTGGTGACGATATTGAACCAAGCGTCGGTACCCGAGAGCACCGGCCACATCCGCGCCATCAGGAAGACGCCGGCCTTCACCATGGTTGCCGAGTGCAGATAGGCCGAGACCGGCGTGGGCGCCGCCATGGCCTGCGGCAACCAGAAGTGGAATGGAAACTGCGCCGATTTCGTGAAGGCACCCAACAGGATCAGGATCAGTGCTGGAAGATACCAGTCGGAGGCCCGAATCGCGTCCCCTGCCTGCAGGATGTCGGTCAGGTTGTAGCTGCCCACGATGTTGCCGAGGATCAGCATGCCCGCGATCATGGCTAGTCCACCCGACCCGGTGACGGCCAGCGCCATGCGCGCGCCCTGCCGACCTTCGGGAAGATGCTTCCAATAACCGATCAACAGAAAGGACGACAGCGAGGTCAGCTCCCAGAACACCAGCAAGAGCAGGATGTTGTCCGACAGAACGATGCCCAGCATTGCGCCCTGAAAGAGCAGCAGAAAAGTGTAGAACTGCCCCATCGGATCCTCGCCCGACAGGTAAAAACGTGCGTAAAGCGTGATCAACAGCCCCACGCCCAGAATCATGCCCGCGAAGAGAAGCCCCAGCCCATCAAGGAAAAACGATGCGCTCAACCCGATCTGAGGCAACCACGCCAGTTCCGCCTGCAGGACCTCTCCGCGCATAACCGAGGGAGAGAGGATGAGCAGGATGACCAATGCCAGAAATGTTGGAAGGGCAGTGAAGATCGCACACGCGTTGCGCCCGGCCCGGATCATCAGGCTTGGCAGGAGCGCTCCCAAAAACGGCAGCAGCGCCATGATAATCAGCATTTGGCTTGCGTAATTCACGCTTTGTCCCTGATGAACAGCGTCCGCATCGTTCTTCTGCGATGGTCTACTGTCCTTACAACACGACTTTGATGTTCACCGAACGGAGCGCAGTCAACCATAATCGCTCCGCCATGAGACAGGTATGGATACGCTTTCCTCCAAAACCAGTGCCGCTATCATCCACATCTCGGCCGAGTTTCGGAGATAGATGATGCGAGAGGCGCGTCACAGGAAAGTGCCGGGACTGGGGGCTATATGAAGCCGTTTCGCTTGCGTCTTGTGGCGAGAAAGGCGGGCCTCCTTTGCCCCGCCCCCCGTGCTGGGCCAATTCTTCGTAAGGTCTCGGGAACTGTGGGAACTCACCCAGTTTCTGGTCCGGGGGGCTTGCGACCTTCCGGCAGGTTGAGGTTGGGTGACAAGCGCACTCGGCGCCACGTTCCCGAGCACCAAATGCGGACGGTTGTCGTTTTAGTCGGTCCTCCAGGCGTCGAAGCGCGGGCGAGCGTAGGTCCTCGAAAGGGCGTCGCCGAGGAGCGCCATCGGTCCGAGCGACGATGGCGACGAGGCATTCAGACATTCGTGGAGGAGCCAGCGGTCGGCGGCCGCGATGTAGGCATAGTCGCCGGGTTTTCCGGGGCCCGCGCTAGGGGAGGAGCACAAAGCGTGCTGGAACTGTGCCGCCGAAGGGTAGGTGCTGGAAGCATGTCCACCCGGCTTTGCGGGTTCTGCCAGGATCATGGAATACTTGTCAAAAAGGCAATCCTACCCGTAGTCGGACCGCGCCGAAATCAGCCTTCTCCAAACCTTTCGGATATCGCCGGGGGAACGGACATAGAACCGCTGAAACCATTTTTCCGTTCAGGGAGTCAGCGGGACTTACCAACCCAAAATGCGGGGTGGTGGACCTGACGGTAGAGGAATCGAACGGTCTGTTTGAAACCCTTCAAGACTGGAACGACCAGCTTTCGCACTTTGATCCAGATGATCTGAGGTGCGATGATGACGAACCCGCGCCATAGATTTAACAGCTCATCCAAGGCAAAGGCGCCTGCGCCGTTCTCGCTACGTTTGACGTTTGAGGAGCGTGCGAAGCTGGAGGCGGTGGCAAATGGCGTGCCGTTGGGCGCGTATATCAAGGCCGTCCTGTTTGGCGAGGATTTGGATAAGGTTCGGCGGCGCAACACGCGTCCCGTGGAGGATCATAAGGCTTTGGCCCGCGTTTTGGCGGCGCTCGGCCAATCACGTTTGTCGTCCAATCTGAACCAACTCGCGCGCGCTGTGAACATAGGCACGTTGCCCATCCACCCCGAGATCGAAGCGGAGCTGCGCGATGCTTGCCTTGAAGTATCGGAGATACGTGCTGAGCTTTTGCGCGCCCTTGGCAAGTCCGGGGGGCGCCCATGATCCTAAAAGCCAAAGAGCGCGGAGACGGGGTGCAGCTGGGCCGATATCTGATGGCGATGCGCGACAATGATCACGTCGAACTCCACGATCTACGCGGCTTTGTGAGCGATGACATTGTCGAAGCATTTCACGAAGCCGATGCCATCGCCAAGGGTACGCGGGCCAAGAACCATCTCTTTTCGCTGAGCCTCAACCCGCCGCCGGATAGGGACGTGCCGGTGGAAGATTTCGAGGCCGCGATTGGCCGGGTCGAAGGCGAACTGGGGCTGAACGGCCAGCCACGGGCCATCGTCTTCCACGAAAAGGACGGGCGCCGCCACGCTCACGCAGTTTGGAGCCGGATCGATGGCGATGAGATGAAGGCGATCAACCTACCGTTCTACAAGCAAACCCTGACGGGCATTTCCCGCGATCTGTACCGTGAGCATGGCTGGGAGATGCCAAAGGGTCTGAGGGATCGCAATGAGCGCGACCCTTTGAGCTTTAGCCACGCGGAATGGCAGCAAGCGCAGCGCACGCGTCAGGACCCAAAGATCATGAAAGAGGCCATGCGAGACGCTTGGGCGGGCTCAGACACGCGCCAGAGCTTTGAAGCGGCACTGCGCGAGCGCGGGCTTATGCTGGCCCAAGGCGACCGGCGCGGCTTTGTCGCCGTGGATTGGCGCGGTGAGGTCTACTCGCTCAGCCGTCTGACGGGCGTCAAAACCAAAGAACTTCAATCCCGTCTTGGCGATCCGCAAAAGCTGCACAGCACCGGTGATGCGAAGAGTTTCATCTCGGAGCGGATGAGCCCGCGCCTGCAAAGCTGGGCGAAGGATGCCGAAGCCCAAGCCCAAAAGTCAGCGATGGCGGCGAAGCTCCAACGCGAACAGATGGTGCAGCGTCAGCGCCATCTGCGTGACCAGATGAAACGCCAGCATGAAGCGCGCTGGTTGGAAGAAGAGCGCAAGCGCGCAGCGCGCACGCCAACGGGTATGCGGGGCCTGTGGGGTTGGATCACGGGACGAAACAAGAAAATCCGCCAGGAGAACGAAGCGGGGATCGCCCGCGCTCAAGACCGCGACCGCGCAGAAAAACAGGCCATGATTGAGCGCCAATTGGCGGAGCGCAGACGATTGCAAACCCGCATGAAGGCCGCGCGAGCCAAAGAACAAGAGCGCCTGCAAGCGCTCAATCGCGATGTCGCTCATTACATGATGCTTGGTGGCAAGGCCCCCATCGAGGTCACCGAACGCTTTGACGAAAGATCACGCAAGGATGGGCGCGGGCCAGGGCGTGAGCCCACACACACCCGGCGGCGCGATCAGGGCCGTGATCATGAACCTGGATAATGGAGGAAAACGATATGGCTGATATGCGCATCCGCTTTAGCGGTGAGGATTTTCGCAAGCTGGAGGAGTTGGCTGCACTGCGCGGCGAACACCCGCGCCTGACGATCAAGCTGATCATTGGGGAGTGCCTAGAGGACCATCGTCGCCGGGTTAAAGAATTGGATGAACTGGATTACGAGCTACCGTTCTAGCTATGCGCCAGACCGTATATTTCTATTTTATACGCCTTGCCGCATAAAGAAGACTTATGCGCCGCGCCGTATATTGACAATTTATACGTCATGGCGTATATTGAAAGTTAAGAGGTACGCATGACACAGATCGCACGCACACAAAGCCAGCTCGGCAACATCATCCGCCGGGCCCGCAAAACCGCCAAGATGACCCAGGCCGATCTCGGCAAGCGGGCTGGGCTGCGTCAGGCGACGGTTTCACAGATCGAATCCGGCGATACTGATCCCAGTACCAAGACGGTTCTCGACATGCTGGCTGCGCTCGACCTTGAACTGGTCGTGCGCCCACGCAGCAAGGGCTCGCATGATGATATCGAGGATATTTTCTAAGCCATGGCCCGCCGCAAGACATACCGTCCGCTCTCGGTCTTTCTGAATACCCGCCATGTCGGCCAGCTGAGCCGTCAGCCCAGCGGCGCGATTGCGTTTTCGTATGCGCCGGACTGGTTAGGCTGGGAGCATACGATGCCGATCTCGCTGTCTTTGCCGTTGCGCGAGGATCGTTATGTCGGTGCGCCGGTCTTGGCGGTCTTCGACAATCTCCTGCCCGATGCCGAAGATATCCGCCGTCACGTCGCCGAGAAGCGCGGCGCGGACGGTACTGATCCCTTTAGCCTCCTGAGCGCTGTCGGACGCGACTGCGTCGGCGCATTGCAATTCTTGCCCGAGGGTGAAGAGCCAAACCCAACCGATCAGCGCAGCGGCGATATCCTTAATGAGAATGCGCTCGCCGAGATGATCGCCAATTTGAAACGCGCGCCGCTTGGCCTGGGCGAGGATCAAGACTTTCGGATTTCCGTAGCGGGAGCGCAGGAGAAAACAGCGCTGCTCTACGAAGACGGCCAATGGATACGCCCCCACGGCACCACGCCGACCACTCATATCCTAAAGCCGCAGATCGGGACGCTGCCAATTGGCGTCGATCTGTCGAACTCTGTCGAGAACGAACATTTGTGCCTGCGGATACTGGCCGCGTTCGGTCTCGATGTCGCGACCACAGATATCTCAGACTTCGGAGACCGCCGTGTCTTGGTCGTGGAGCGCTTTGACCGCCGGTATACATCGGACGGACGCTTACTACGCTTGCCGCAAGAAGATTTCTGTCAGGCGCTTGGTGTCCCCTCGACGCTCAAATACCAGAATGAGGGCGGCCCCGGTATGGCCGCGATCCTCGAACAACTGAAAGGCAGTGATGAGCCGGAGAAGGACCGGCGCGACTTTCTGAAGGCGCAAATCCTGTTCTGGATGTTGGCTGCAACCGATGGCCACGCAAAGAATTTCAGTGTCTTCTTGCTGCCCGGTGGGCGGTTTCGGATGACGCCTTTCTATGATGTGATCTCAGTCCAGCCTGCGATTGATGCTGGCACACTCCAGCGCCAGAAGGTCAAGCTCGCCATGTTTGCTGGAAAGAAGCGCCATTACCTCATTGATGGCATCATGCCGCGCCATTTCGCGCAGACTGCCCAAAGGGCCGGTGCGGGCAAGACGGTTGTCGATGAGATATGCGCCGAGATCACCGCGCGTTTCGATGATGCGTGGACTGAGTTGTTTTCTGAACTACCGGCAGGCTTCCCCGAAGACCTTGTGGCTTCACTCCTGGCAGGTATGCAAAAACGCCTTCCGCTTCTTGAGGCGGCGTAGGAGTTATTCGTAGAAGTCAGGTACGACCGAACCTAGCGTGTTCAAAATGATCTCTAATTGTTGGTACCCAATCTCGAAAGGATGCGCCCCTAATTCCTGAGACAGCCCACTATAACCGACAAACGTCCCTTTCGTCTCTCGCTCACCGACCGTATCATAGCTTGCGATACCATCGCAGTAGTAGTCTCGGATGATGTGGCTTTGACCGGACATAGTTGGCATCGTAATTTCACAATGACTGATCGCACCAGTTGGCCCAGCCCTACGGATCGAAAATGAGAATTCCGTGCTGCCTAATAATGTGAGAGCGCGCGTTGAGGGGTCATCCGTCAAGGTAACGTAATCATCCCGAATAGACTCAATCTGTGTAATCATCCGAGAAACATCCAGATCAACCGATACATCGCCGCTGACCGTATTGCCTTGAAATGAAGAGGGAGATTCTAGACTTCCTATTTCGTGATTCATATATAGTAAAACGCCCAAACTCTCGAATACATCCAAGGAAGAGTCGCGTTGTTCTGGCGACCAATCCTCACTCGCAAATAGTTCATTCCCAACTCTCAGAAGACCAACGTCTGGAACGCAATCGAGCGCCAGCAAGGCGACGACGTCCCCAGCCCGATCACTTCGAACGATGTTGCAAACTGTGGACAACGGTGCGCCGTCAGTGGACGTTCGCCGGCTCTCGACTTCTGCGACGAAGGACCATTCGCCTAAACTTACAAATAAGGTGCTTCTTTGTCTCAGAACTGTACCATTACGTTCGCTTTCCTCGCTCGTCATCTCACCTTGGCGAACGATGAAAGGTCCAGTGGTTTGGTGAGTCCCGAACTCTCTCAAAAGGTCCTCAGGGTCTATTTTCGGGAGCGTTTGCGCCCAAGACAGCCCTGCCGAGACAATACACGCAACATTTGCTGCCAAAAATTGTAACAGCTTCACACTAAACATCCTTTTGGTGGGACGAGATGTTTCCATAAAGACGGTAACCTAGAAATCCGTGCGAAGGCTACTCCATATTGTCTTCGCTTCCAGCATGGGTTCACTGTTCCCCTTGTCAGCTATGGGTTGCTCCCGCAACCCTGACCTGCTGGCGAAACACGGGGGTGCAAGGCGCAAAGGCGCCAAAGGCGGGACCGCAAGCCACGCGCAGCTGCACGAAGCTCAACTCGGGCGTAGGAAGCGAGCATGGCGAGGACCCACCCTTTGCTCCGCGCCAGGGGCAGCAGCCCCAAGCCCCTACTAAAGAAAACGGTCAAGGTTGTGATCTATCCACGTCTTTGGCTCAACAGTGGCACTGTGACTAAACCAGATAGGAAGAACCTCATCCTTGATTGTTCCAACAGGGAACCTTTGGCCGCCCCTATCCGCTAAGATCACATAGTCCATTTTTGTTCGAATGGAGATGGCGTTTTTTGTGAGCATTGCTGACGGTAGGCTGTATTTGCTCCAGTGGACTGGACAACTTAGCAGCACGATCTTGTTGTATGTTGCACCGAGTGATGTGCTTGCCATCACAACGTTGCACCCGTGGCTATGCGCGACAACGTCCATCCCATGAAGGCCACGACTATTCAGCCAATCAAACAAGTTCGTCATGGCTACTTCGCGGGCATAGTCAGTATACCCACCCTCCCAGCGAAAGTAGTCGTTGGATGCGTAAATATCTGGGCGAACGCCCTGGATATGAGCGAACATACTTCCCTTGTTCGGCACAGACCACTCTGGTCTGTTTGATTGGGAGTAAGGAAGAACCGTGCCGTGGATCGCCATAAGCCCTGGCGCGGTCAGACTTTGGGCGTTCGCTGTGCCCGGCGGTATCGCACCAAGCGCCGCCACTGGACTAACGCGGGCCATGATAATGGAAAGCAGTTCGAACGTTTCTGGTTGGCGTGCGTTTCGAAGAAACCAAGCGATCTGATCTGGGATATCGATACTCCGAGGATCGAAAAAATCGATGGCAGACCCGAGTGCGCAGACTCGGATAAGCTCATCATCAGAACGTGACGCTAAGGCTACGAGTGCTGCTGCTTCCCGAGGGTCCCCACGCTCATTGGCGCGAGCTGCGCGCAGGGCTAATCCGCGAAGAGACCCGAAGTCGCGTGAGGTCACAGCAAACTCACGGTAATCCAAACGGCGCAGTGGACCCCGCTCGACATCGAAATTGATTCCGAGCATCTCCAATTCTTCCCTGGATAGAAGTTCAAAGTTGTCCTCTGCGTCCTCTTCGGAATGCAGAAACAGAACGCCTGCCATGAGCAGATAAGCACCCAGCGTGAACCGAGCGAGGCCACTTTCATCCTGTTGAGTGAAGGACTCATTCCAAAGTGGAACAGGCTCAAAAATACTGTCTGGAAACAAAGCTGACCTCCGAAAAAGCTCTTAGCCAATTGATCAAATCAGCGGCAGTATACAAAAAATTACGTCAAAATTCCACATACTTACATCGCATTGCCCTTTGTAATGCATGCACTGCAAAACCTCGTACAGATAAGTGATCAACATTTCCGTGTCTCAGCAAACCGACCGACCCATCAGGCCTTCATAGCCACGAGAGTATGATGCGGAACCGGGCCGAAAGGCCCTGATGGTCGGGGCCTCCTGAAACACAGGAGGATACGATGAACCTCATCACACGATTTGAGCTTGCTGCGCTTACAGAAGCTGAACTGCGCGGATTGATGCGCGAAACCTTTAACGCTCTGGCGCGCTCTGAGCCAGGTAGTCCCGAACGCCGAAATGCGCTGGCTTCGCTGGAGAATGTCCAGGCGGAGTTGGCTTGCCGTTAACCCTTTGCTTGCTTGCAAGCCCCACTTGGGCATCAAGACTGCTTGCAAGCAAGCGCTGGCTACTATATATCGTGCAGAATTTATCGAACTCTACCATCGGAAGTAGCGAAAATGACTGCCAAACTCCACATCAATCTTACGCAAGGCATTATTGATGTCGAAGGCGACGCGGAGCTTGTGAAGTCTGTTTATGACGACTTCAAAGATCGGTTGTCTGCTCAATCTACCCGGCCTACAACACACGAAAATCCAACGGATCAGGACGGAACCGAAGCAAACAAGCCTGCAAAGCCAAAGCCTCGCGCGCGAGCACGTAAGCCTGCAAAGTCAAGTGGGGAAGATGGTCCAAAGATTAGTGCTGATGCACCGCAACTAGACAAGAACCTCGATACGTCAGGCCTTGCGAATTTCTTTGGGCAGTTCGAGCCATCAAACAACGCAGAGAAAATTTTGATTTTCCTAAAATTTCTGGTTGATGAGCTGGGAATTGAGCAACCCAATACAGATCAGGTTTTCACCTGCTACGAGGCTGCGAACGAGCGCGTGCCAAAGGTCTTTTCTCAAGCCTTCCGGGACGCGAGCGGTAAGAAATTTGGGTACATTCAGTATAACTCTTCAACAGACGTTCAGGTGACAACAATAGGCAACAACCACTTCAAGTTCGACCTCAAGAAGAAGAGCGCTGAATGAGCGATGCCGTTAATCGGTTCTATAGCTCGATCGAGGATGCGAGCGGCCAATCTCAAGCGTCTTTAATTGAGTTGTTTGTCTACTTCCTCACTGTTGAACTCGGACAGGATGTGGCCGCACCTAAGGATGTGGACCAGTGCTTTTTAGACTGTGATTTAACGCCACCTAAAGCAACTGCGGTGCGCTTGTCGGAAGGCACCAAGGGCACGAAAACCAAGCCCCAAAAATACATCAAGTCGGGCAATGGGTATAAGTTGCAACGCCATATGCGCGAAGCGCTTTCGAAGAAACTTGGCGCTGAAACAACCACTATTCAAACAAGTGCTACACTCCGCTCATTGGAGCACAAGCTACCCGATGGCAGCGCGAAGACTTTTCTAGCGGAGACGCTGGATTGTTTTGAGGCGGGTGCGAACCGAGCGACGATTGTCATGGCTTGGATTTTGGCCGTAAACCACCTGTTCGATTATATTCTGAAGCATAAGCTCGCAGAGTTCAACGCGGTGTTGGCGAAGAACACGGATAAGCGTGTGAAGGTGAAGGCCATTACGCAGCGAGATGATTTCAGTGACATCCCCGAAGGCAAGTTCATCGAGTTTTGCCGTAGTGCGGGTGTCGTCTCAAATGATGTTCGCAAAATCCTGGATCAGAAGCTTGGCACGCGAAATACGAGCGCCCATCCATCGGGTGTGAAGATCGCGCGCAGCAAGGTTATCGATTTTGTCGAAGACCTCGTTGAGAATGTGGTGCTGAAGTACAAGCTATAGTCGCTGATCAATCGGGCGTTTCGATTGTGCATGGTTCGGTGTCGGTGGAGAGGGAAGTCTCCAAGCCGGACGAGTTGGGTTCAGGGGGCGGCGATAGGCCCCTTGATCATGATCCATCTTTGACAAGATGGCGGTATCCAAACCGCGCAGGGTTGGTCAGGTTCTCTAAGGCCATGAAGGGTCTTGGATCGATGGGTTTGGGAGAGCGAAGTCTCCCATATGGCTCAGTGAATGGGCTTGATGCCCTGATCTGAGCCACGGGCCGGAGGGATGCAACGGGAGCGCGCAGCGGGCTCCCTTGCCAAGAGGTGTTGTACTACAACACACATCTTGCGTAAGCTCAAAAGTGACGCATTATCTGAAACATCAAGGAAGAGCGTCATCGTGAATTAGTGGGCTAATTTGAATTGAGCAGATGAAAACGATACTTTTGATATCTCCAGCCAGGTGTTTGAGTACGGCTATCTTCCGAAACTTGCTCAACCAAGAAGTCTTTCAATACTATGCGCTTCACCCAAAACATCATGAGCGAAAGGTCTATCCACGAGATTTAGATATTGGATTGATAAAAGCTATCATAAAGAAAAAACTGGCAAAGGAACCCCAGGGAGAGCATCAAGACGCAGGCCTGACATTAGTCAAGGAAATGGCGAGAAATATACTTTCGCAAGATTGGAAAGAAATTCAAGAAAATGAAGACATTCAACCAATCATTATTGTAAGAAACCCGCTGCTTGCGGTAGAATCGCTCATGAGGCTGAATCTGTCCTTCTTTGTCGGGGATCACGAGGAAACATGGAGTGTCTATTCCAGGGTTATGCCCAAAAGGCAAAGCAATTTCGTAGAAAGGAGTGAGTACCAAAAGACAAGAGATTCCGCGCTAAGAGAGCGATCGTATGAATGCCTATTTCCGCTGCTAAACATCTATCAGCACTATGACGATTCCAATGCATTTAGAGGTGAATATGTAAAGCAATCATTGAGAGCGGTACATAATTTAGCGATAGACGACGTCGATGACAGTCATCAAGTAGACTGGAATGCTATTCCGCGAAATAAATGGCCCGAATTTGTTAAATGGTCTCGCTACTTCAATGCTAAGGAAATAGGTGATAAGTTAATTTCTTACGCCGCAAAAACATCCGTAACGGGTTGGACCCGCCTGTTTTCCACCCTACAGTCAACAATAAATCCGATCGTACTAGAGGCGTCACTCTTTGCAATGCAGCCAAAGCAAGCAATGGCCAACCTTTGCCTGACACTAGGACTAGAGTTGCCTAAAATGAACTCTCTCTCTGACTCGCTTTTTGAACTCCCTAAAGGGTCAGTCGATCATTTTTCGGCGCATTATAGTTCTGCAATGCTTCAACGAAGAGATGACGCAAATATAGCTTTTGAAGCAAGGAAACCACTATCTCTCAACAAATTCCCTTCGTTTCTACGGCACCATCTAGCTGAGACCGCATTGCCCTGCTACGTGAGACTTCTAAGAGATCAACCAAGCCTTCTTCCGTATGACGAGAAATGTGTTGGGGACAGTCAATCGTTTGAGGCCTCTGATGTGGCTATCGATCCGGTTACACAGTACGCGGTAACATCGGCTACGCTGCATTTAAGCGACGCAAGCAAACAGGCTAGATTGCTTACAATCCGCGCACATGCTCCGGATTTCTCTGATGTATACGATATAATTGATAGTAACGTATAGGTGCAAGATGATTACTTCTGAACAACTTAGTGAAGAGATGCGCCCATATCTGGAGTCCTTTGGGGTTAAACGCGAGCAGCAAGGATTTCAAACGGACCCAATCGAAATATCCAAACAGACGCTAGATCTCTGGAACGAGCAATTGAGGGTCACATTACCGCTGGTAAGAGAGCATTTTCATCACGGATTGGGCTCGCGTGAAACAGAGGAATTCCTTTCCGCTAGGATCAGTTTCCCCAAGCGAAGAACTGTCTATCCTCTAATTGCACGGCCCGATTGCATCATAAATGATGGAAAGCTCAAGCTGATTGAACTAAATTTTGACTCTGGATTGGGCGGAATTTGGCAGACCTCATATGTGAACAAGCTGTATCGCTCATGCGGTCAGTACTCTAATCTGTGTTTTTCACCAATAGAAGTACACTTTGCAAAAATTCTTAAAAATTTCTCCAACGGAACGGGAGTTGTGCTCGCACATACAGCTCGATTGTCCGGGCGAAACTTACTTGCCGCAAACACTTTCGCTAGAGAAATTGAAAACATTACCAACATAGAAATTGTCGTCTCACACTACTCGAATATTGACTTGAACACAAAGACGATCAAGGGAATCAGTAAATTTTCGTTTGACGCAATATATAGACTAGATTGGCTGCGACTTGACGATCCGGAGGCTGCAGAATTCAGCCAATTCATAAATCAAGTCGAAACCTCATCTGTCAGAATGCTATCCGATACCAATGATATGAAAATCGAAGACAAGATCAGTATCGCGAGATTCCTCGATGATATTTCTACTGATCGTGTAAAGCTCGGCGCGTATGAGAAAGATGTTGTTTTGTCCACGCTTGTACCCACGTATTTGCCGAGTAACACTACGGTTCTACAGAGTGCGCGTGAGAAGAAGGATTCGTATGTAATCAAGAAGAGTTATACTTCGGGAGGTGAAGGCGTAACAGTAGGTGCATATTCTAAATCGGACCATTGGGAAAAAGAACTCAACCGTCTGATCTCGTCTAATGAAAGCTTCGTGCTCCAAGAGCGCGTAGTTGGTGATGAGGTCATTAGATCAGGTTTCTGTGGCTCCGTGCTGCCTGGTTCTGTTTTTGGACCGTATTTTTTTGATAACGATATATCCGGTATTTTAGTGAGGTACCTAATTGGCGGTGAACATGCGGGAGTTTCAGGGTTAAAATCAGGCGCAAGCATGGGAATCTGCTCCGTGGGAGTTTCAAATGTCTAGTGAAAGGTTGTCTAAACTAGGTGTATTGTTGATTAAGAACTTTGGTGATGAGGCCGTCGAGAAGCGGACACTCGGCAGTAAAGTCCTTGTTTCGTCAGAGAGTACAGGTGGTCGATATTCAATAGTTGAGCAAGTCCTGCCTGAAGGAAAAGTAAGTGAAAGACACAAACATACTCTAGAGGGGCATTCCGTAGAGATTCTCTCTGGAGCGTTAGAGGTATTGATAGAGAGCGAGCATATGCTCCTAAAGGAGGGAAGCTACGTTTACATTCCGGAGAATATCTGGCATGAATTTAGAGTTTTGCAGGAAAAAACTACAGTGCGAATTGTCATTATGCCTGGTGGCTTTGAGCGGTTATTCGTAGAGCTACCGAATTGCAAACCAGAGGACCTGCCGAAATTGAATTCAAAATTTGGTATTCATACCGGCAAGAATGTTCTATGATTTGCATTGGAGGCGTGAACTGAAAGAGAACCCAACGAATTACCTTGAGGGAAGGTGTGATAGAGTGTTTTCAGCTGCGGCAACCGCGGCTGAAGTTAGGCGTCTGTTTTTTGTGCGTACGGCGTTTGTGTTTGCTGCTGCTTTGATAGCCCTGATGCTTGCAGACCAATTTGTGGGTCTATCAATAGTCTTCACTGTTGTTTTAATTATCTTTCTTTTGTCCGTTTCTGCTGCGATTTTCTTTCAAAGGAAGGCGCGACGGTATTCTGAAGCTTCAGGTATCTGCGAGTTAGAGCTTCATCGAATGTTGGGTATGTTCACGCAACAGGAACCTCCAACAATTGAGGGTGGCAACAAACCCATCGACAATCTCTTTGCTGATGACCTCATGCTTCGCGGTAGTCGTTCCCTTCTTCATCTGGTAGACTCGACGCACACGCCGGAAGGTCGAAGTACGCTTGAGGCGTGGATATTCAACCCAGATTTATCAGAAAGTGCTTATCGTCAGCGCCGTAGCGTTATCTTTGGATTCGAAAAGTACCCAGAAACTAGACTACGAATCTTACTTGCTGCCCAGTCTATTGGGGGTGCTGGAACTCTAATCACCACACCGAAGGCTTTTAGGAGAAGTTTATTTTGGAGACATTCAGTTCTTTGTTGCGCGAACTGGGTTTCGATTTTGCTCTTGATCCTGGCTTCAACTTCGACGCCTCTTGTCCTCTCACTTTTTCTCAGTATTCTGTTCCTAACTAGTGTTCTTCACTCCCCGAACAGAAAAGGAGTGTTGCACTTTGATCAATATTCTGACCTTGGGAAAATATACAAGATTGCCAGCGATCGAAAGATTCGGAAATACTCTCCATTGAAGCCGTATTTGGACACAATAACAAATCGCGATACTGGTATTGGAGCTTTTAGAAAACGTTTGTTCAAAATTGAAGTTCTCGGTACGTTTGAGCAAACGATTATTCCCCGCTTTGCGATAAATCTCTTTTTCCCATACACGGAAATAATGTCCGTTCTTCAATACCGACTAAGCGCTGACATGCAAGCTCACTCGAAATGTTGGAGTGCAGCCTGGGGGATCATCGAGGCGGCCATTGCACTATCTGTCTTCGGTAGACGTGCAGATTTCTCTATACCCAGAGTAATCAAAGGTGGCCCTCTAAGCATATATAATTTCGCGAACCCGTTACTTTTGTCCCAAGGTTTAGGCGTGAGAAACTCAATTGAACTTAAGCCAGGCGAGGTTCTATGCCTAACTGGACCGAACATGTCGGGCAAAAGTACCTTCTTGCGTAGCGTGGGGATCAATGTTGTGCTCGCACATGCTGGTTCGAGCGTTATGGCTGCCGAGGCCAAGGTTCCCCTTGTCTCTATCGTTTCTTCAATCTCAGTAAATGACGATCTTCACAATGGAATTTCGAGGTTCGGTTCAGAAATTAAGAGGCTGAAGGCGTTCTCGTCAAGAGCTAGTGAAGGGGTGTTATTTCTTAGCGACGAGATATTAAGCTCTACTAACGCCTCTGATCGAAAAAGCGCCGTTGAGAAATTTGTTGATCTTGTAAAAACCACACCATCATTTTTCCTTTTTTCAACACATGATGAAAGCCTTTCGGAATATCTGGAATGCAAATCGAACGTTCATCAGGCACATATGGACTCGTTGCTCGACGAAAGTGGTATGCATTTTACATACTCGGCAAAACCAGGCCGTACGACAAATCGCAATGCAATGTATTTACTCGAGAAACTAGAAATATTATAAGCAATTTAGGTTATTGCTCCTACGGCTTTTAGTATCGGCGACACTCTCTCGATCTCTAGATTTGAATGGGTCCTCATAACGGAAAAGCGGAGATACCTTTGCATAGATCGAGGTATGATAGGATATTCCATTAGATTCACAAAAAGTCCCGCATTATGTAGTTTGGCGCAGATATCGGTTGTGTCATTTGTGTCGAGGTACAGAGGAATTATTCCGCTTGCGCTTCGATTGGTCTTTAATCCTTGATTCTCAAACTGCTGTGTGAGTAGGCCTATGTTTTTTTGTAGGGACTGAATTATCGTTGTATCTTGATCGATAAGATCAATAGCTGCATTGATAGCTGCAATGCTTGGCTGGGATAGAGCGGTTGTAAAAAGGTAAGGTGTTGCCGTGCGGCGTATGAAATCGATTGTCTTTTTGGAGCCGGATAGAAATGCGCCTTGTGCACCAATTGCTTTGGAGCATGTTGCCATTCTTACGTCTGGATAACTTTTGAGCCCAAAGTGTTCAACTGTACCGCCTCCATATTTACCCAGAACGCCAAAGGCGTGAGCATCATCTAAGATCGTAAAAATATCGTACTTTTGTGAAAGTTTCATGAGTGCCGGAACGTCTGCAATTGAACCGTCTGCGGAACGCACTCCTTCAAAGGTGATCATTACCCTGCTGCTATCCATACCATTATTAAGCTCTCTGATGATATGCTCTTCTAGCTCATCCAGATTGTCGGGATCAAATATTGATGATCTTCCACTTACCATCCGGCAGGCATCAAACACACTTGCATGACTGTTCTTATCGACCAAGAGCAGGTCATCTTTGCCGACTAATCCCGTTACCCAGCAAAGATTTGCGACATAGCCACTAGGGGTCAGGAGGGCAGATTCGTGGTTAGACTTGGTGGCCAGTCGTAGCTCTAAGTCGTTGTGTTGGCTTGTGTACCCAGAAAAGCCGGGCGACCCACCTGAGCCGATCCCCAGTGTCTCAATGGCCTCTTTGACCTTTTCTTTCACATAGCTCTCAGAGTTGAGGTCCAGATAGTTGTTGGAACCAAACATTAGTACTTCAGTTCGGGAATCAGAGGCGATCGCTTTATAATTCTGCCTAGGACCTGTTGGTGCGTAGCCCATTCTCTCTAGAGTGGAAAAGTTACTGCGGTTAGAATTAAGAGAGGCCACCCTTTCTCTTATGGGGAGGCTTTCCAATTCAAGTTTTTCTTTTGCGCTGAGCATAGATTATATCCCAAGAATCCAAAAAAGCTTAGTGTCTTTCTGTTTCTACTGTGCTTTTCTTTTGACTACTAGTTGCATGAAACAGCTTCAAACATAAAAGTGCCGTCGAATGTACTACCAAATCCTGCCAATAAGCCCTTCTTTCCGTTTCACTGAAAGTATGGTGGTCATCGTGATTTTCGATCTGATAGAATCGTGCCAGTTGCCTTGAACCATCTTCAAGGCACCTATGGTGCGCTACGTGTGTCTTCAAGGCGTGTATCTTGTACCCACGGAAGGCCCTGTAGCGCGCCTGCATCTTCTCAAGGATGATCGGGTTCTGGATCAGATCGAAGGGCTTCACACCTGGGATTGCCCGCATAGCTTCATATGGAACTACGTTGGCCGACAGTATTAAGACAATTTTGCCCCAACGGGTGATGAAGTCCTCAACGCTTTGCCCTCTCATCTTTTCTAGCAGTTCGGCCTTCTCTTCGTCTGATGGCTCATGTCCGATTATGGCTACGACCCGCCTGCGCTCAGCCTTTTGAAGGGGATCGTCTCCATTTAGCAGTTCGTCCAAGCGGGCGATGCGATCTTTATAGGCACGCACGATCACCTTTAGCGAGATTTCGGCAATGATCGAGTGGCACGCTTGGCGCGAGACTGTGGTCTTGTTGTTCTCCGCGAGTGTGAACTTCTCCCCCATCATCTCCCTGAGCTGATCCATGGCGGCGTCAACAGCGCCGCCTCTTCGCTGAATGGCGTCTGGGATATTCGTGTATAGCTCGCCGTTCAGCCAGCAATAGAGGACGCGCGCCAGTGTCGCCTCGGAAACATGCGCGCCAGGCAAGAACCGGTTCTTCGGCTTTTTCGTCCGTGTAGCCATGGCCCAATCATAGCGCGTTGTTCCCTAAACTTGACAAGCTCGAAGGTCGCCGCGTGACGGATCGGACAGCAATGGCTACCTGATGGTCACGCGCCGAAAAGCGCATCCGAAACAACCTGATCGAAACTCACCCGCCGCCGGAAACCTGCGTTCCCGGTGCACAGGAAAGGCTTGTCTAACGCCATGAAACATCGACCGATTCCCTTGGCTACACCGCCGACAGACGAGGCGCAGCGGTTCAGCGCCATCTACCAGTTCTACTATCAGCCGCTTCTGCTGCTCGGATTTCTGGTCTGCTCCTGGTGGACCAGCAATGCGGGCGTGCTGGCCATGGCGGACTGGATCAGCGGAGCCAGCGAAACCACCCGCCAGATTGCGCTGCTCGTCACGGCCTCGGCCATGGGCGCGCAATATGCGCTCTGGCACTACGCCATGCGCCTGATCCCGCGTTACGTCACCTATCAGGCGCGGGGCATTGGCGTTGTTGTCGTCGCCGTTCTGATGGTGATGCTGGCGCTTTCCAGCACCTATACCAGCTTCATCGGTATTTCGCAGGACTCCGCGCGGGGGTTGGAGCTGCAAGGCCAGGCCGATGAATACGCGGCCCAAGCTCGGATGCTCGCACCGCGCGCTGCGGCTATGGAAGATGCGTTCTTTGTCATCGCGCCGCAAGCCGAAGCGGCCTGCGCCCGCTATGAGCAAGAGCTGCAAACCGGCGCGATCACCGGGGCCAGTGGGCGCGGCATTGTCACCGGAACGCTTCTGGGCTTTTGCTCCGGCAAGACCGAAATCGTGCGCGCTCTAGAAGAAACGATTGCCGCTAACGAGGCGCGTATCGGGGAAATCTCCCGTCTCAGCCTTCAACTCGATCAGGTTATCTATGACCGCGATGTCAGCATCGGCGCGCGGGAGCTGACCTTCCTCGCCTTGGCCCGGCGTATGGATGCGCTGCTAAGCGAGCTTCAAAACGCCGACCGCACCAGAGGATTGCGCGCAGCCTCTGCGAGCATGGCCGGTTCGGTCGCGGAGCTAGAAAACGCCGGGAACGGGCTGGCACAAGCTCAAGCGCGTGCCATTGCCTCAATCGTCCAGGAAGAACGCGCTTCCGGCGCAGCTATTGCGGCGATGATCGTAGAAATTGAGGCGCTGCCCTTGCCGGAAGCCGGGCGCGCAACGCTCAAACCCGCTCAAGTTCTGGTTCTGGAGCATTGGCGGCTGCACCTGCCGCAGCTCGCCATTGCGCTGGCCATCGATCTGTTCGCGCCGCTTGCCACGCTGCTCTTCTGGGCCGCTGCGATCAAGGCCCGGGCGCGCAAAGTCGCAATTCAATCAGGAGAATTCTCGTGAGCGCGATCAAACGCATGATCGGCACCGCCATCGGCTTTGCGATGGTGCTTGCCTTCACCGCCGGGATTATCGCCCTGGTCCTATCTCTAGCCTCTGAGCAAATGCCCGGCATCAAAGCCATCGGCGCGGAGTTGCGCTGCATCGCCGGGTTTCCGCAAGCAGGCAGTGAATGCGTGGCCCAGGAACTGGCAGCGCTGGAGGAGGAGCGCCAGGCGCTTGAAGAAGAGCGCGAGCGTCTCGGCGATGTGATCGCCGCGCAGAGTTTCGTCTTCACCCAGGGCGATCAGCTCAAGGACGGCGTTAATCTTGTGGTCGGGACGCTCTATGCGAACGCCTCCCTCCAAACTGGCCTGATCCGCTCCTTCTGCTGGGCGATCATTGATAATGGCGGGCTCGATCCCCGCGTCGGCCTGGCTGTCCTGCACGGTGATGGCCGGATCGAAGATGTCGCTGTACGGGCTGATGATCTGGCGCTGCTGGATATGAGCGCGGCGGATGTTGATGCAGCGCGCTCTGCCTGCCCATTTCCGGGTGTGTCCTAATGAACGGCGCTCCGCAAAAACCCGGCGCGGGCCTGACCGGCAAGCTGCTGGTCACAACCGCGCTCGGATACGGCTTGTATCAAGGCTGGCCACTCGTCCAGCCTGGCAGCTATGGCCCGGAATGGTGGAGCTACGCCTGGGGCGGCGGGGCGCTGATATTCGCCTTCGGTGTGGTCGCCGTCGCTGCCGAGTTATCGACGCTGATAGTCAAGCTGGGCCGGACGTTCCGTGCTCTGCGTCCGAAGCGAACAGATGCGTCGGCCAGCTGGCTGACAAAGCGCGAAGCCCGCAAGGCGGGGCTGGCGAATAACAAGGGACTGTTTCTCGGCATTCTGGAAGGTCAGCCGCTATTTATCCCAAATGCCGTCCATGGCTTGCTCTGCTCCCCTGCGCGAAAGGGCAAGACAACCGGCTTCGTGATGGCTGCGCTTGCCCACGATATCGGCACCAGCCGTGTCGTGGCCGACATGAAGGGTGAGCTGGCGGCGCAAACCGCCCGCCTGATCGAAGAGCGCCAAGGCCAAAAAGTCATTATCCTAAACCCCGCCCACAAGTTCGGGATGGGCAATGCAGCCTACAATCCGCTCCAGATCATTCTGGATGATCTGGAGAACGCGCCGGAAGATGCCATCGCCGATGCCTGGTCGCTGGCGTTCCAGCTCGTCGCCACGCCGCCGGGCGGGGACCGTGATCCCTTCTGGCCGAATGGTACGCGCAAGCTGATCGTCTTTGTCGTCGTGGCGCTCTGCGTGCTGCGGGACTCGCTTGACGCCAATCTTCCCCGCCCTTTCGCGGTCCTCGGTGACAACAACGAATTCGAACGCTTGCTTGCAGAGGCGTGCACTAGCGATGCACTTGGCGGCGAGCTGGCAAACCTGGCTACAAATATCGCCTCAAGCTGGGAAGATAATCCCAAACACCTCGAATCTTTCCGCGAAGGCGCGGTGCAGGCGCTGGTAGCTTTCGGTCCCAGCGGGCGGCTGGCCCCATCGATGGCGCATTGCGATTTAAGGTTCTCCGATCTGAAACGCGAAAAAACCACGCTGTTTCTGGTCTGCGATTACTCCCGCATGGATGTCTTTGCGCCCTGGCTCGGTCTGCTAATCTGGGCAGCGCTCAAAGAGTTGGTGCGCAGCGATGATGCCACGCCCGTCCAGTTCATTCTGGATGAGTTTACCAACTACCGCCTCTCTGGCCTGCCGAACGCGCTCACAGCCCTTGGCGGATACGGGGTGCGTTGCTGGATGGTTGTCCAGGAGCTGGAAGAGATTGCACGAGTTTATGGCCGCGAAGCGCTGGCCACAATCCTCAGCCAAACGGACGTGAAGCAATTCTTCGGGGTATCTTCTTTCGAGACGGCAAGCCTTGTGAGCCGGATGCTCGGCGAAGAGGAGATCAGCTCCGAGAGTTTCGGCATGGGCGGTGCGCCCGGCGATATGCCAAGCCTGTCCATTGGTAGAGCAAAAAGGACGCTGCTCACCCCCGATCAAGTTCGCCGCCTGCCGGACGATGAACAAATATTGTTCATCAAGAACCTACCGCCGGCAAAGGCGCTCAAGGCGGGATATCACGAAGTCTCGCCCTGGCGGATGGAAGTTGCGAACAACCCGCTGCATGGCGGGAAGCGCTATCTCGGCAAGGTCAAGATGCGTATCCGGCGCGGTCGGGCTTTGGCTACTAGAGCCGGAACAAGGATTCTCAAACGCGCCCGGCGTTCCCTCATTCGTCCGCTGCTGGCTGCTCTCTTAGGCACGCTCCCAGCCGCGCCGCTCATAATCTTCGGCGGAGCGGCACTCGTCATCCTCACCTATGGCTGGCCGCATCTGCTCTGGGAATACACCGCTTCCGGTAGCTGGTGCCGCTATCTCGGCATCCCGTTCATCGCCGATGGGTTCGAGACCTTCGGCAATGGCCGCTGCCCCCTCATCACATGGAAACACTGAAAAGGACGACATCATGAGCAAGAATAGCAAACTGCCGCGCCTCACAGCGCCATTGCGCCTCAGCGATCCTACGGCAAACCGGTTATCGGAGCTTGCCGTGGAATGGGACCTCACACTGCATGACGCGATGCAGGCGGCAATCCACCACGCCTATCTCGACATGCTCCATCGGAAATCCAACGACGCCGCCAATGAGCTGCACAGCCTTATGGGGCGGCGTGTATCCGACGATGAACTGCCGTTTTGAAAGGAACGTAGGAATGCTCAACATCCTGAAATATATCACGGAATCCCAGCGTTTTTGCGCCTTTGCGCCGAAACGTGGTAAAATGAAAGAAAGGGTGATGCTTTGCGCACAGCTCTCAGAGCGCAGTTGCAGCAAAAGAGATTATCATTTTTCGCCGCGCAGCCATTCGGCTCAGGCATCTCAGAGAGCGACGGATAGAAAAACTGCTCCGCACATTTGGGCGGATGCAAAGCCCCGTGTGCTTGTCTTCACAAGAAAGGCGGTGATGTCATGAAAGATCACGAGTTTGATAGTGCGCCCGATCTGGGTGTGGCTCTGGAACGGGCAGCGAGCAAGGCCGAGGCCCGCAACATCGAAATCGATGTGGAGAAGTATCAGGCTTACCTGGATGATCCGTCCCTCAGCGATGATCAAAAAGAGGAAATTATCCACGCGCTATGGATCATCATCATGGCCTTTGTCGAACTTGGCTTTGGTGTCAGTCCGACCCAACAAGCCTGTGGACAAGTCGAAAAAGAGCTTGATCCGCTCGCTCAGGTCGATTCCGATGAAGATATTGGATTGAAAGAAGAATTTAACGAGGACCCCAAGCAGAGCTAACCGCTTGGGGCATAAGAAGAAAGGTAAGTCACATGAAACCGCAAGAACATTTGAAGCCTGATAAGGGTAATCCGAAGAGCTCTAGGTGCGCGCTCATCTATTGCCGCGTCTCGGACAAAAAGCAAAAGACAGACGGCCACGGCCTGGAAAGTCAGGAACATCGCTGCCGCCAATATGCGGATGAGCGCGGCTATACCGTGGATATGGTCTTCACCGATGATATCACCGGTGGCGGCGATTTTATGAAACGCCCGGCTATGCGGGCGCTATTGGCCTATCTCGCGTCTGAGGCAGACCAGAATTACGTTGTCATCTTTAATGATCTCAAACGTCTTGCGCGCGATACCAAGTTTCATTGGACCTTGCGTGAAAAGCTGGATGAATTTGGCGCTGTTGTCGAGTCACCGAACTTCAAGTTCGATAACTCACCAGAAGGCCGGTTTGTCGAAACGATGTTTGCTGCTTCCGGTCAGCTGGAGCGCGAACAAAATGGCCGTCAGGTCGTCCAGAAAATGACCGCCCGCGTTGAGCGTGGGTATTGGGTGTTCCATCCGCCGGTCGGCTACCGCTACGAAAAAGACAAAGCGCACGGCAAGATTTTGGTGCGGGATGAGCCCGTCGCCTCCATCGTCGCCGAAGCTCTGGAAGGTTTTGCCAGTGGACGCTTTTCCTCGCAATACGAGGTCAAACGCTTCCTGGAAGCACAACCAGAGTTCCCCAAAAGCGGCGCGTCAGGTTATGTTCATCCCTCCAAGGTCAAGGATATGCTCCAGCGTGTGGTTTATGCTGGCTATGTCGAAGCGCCGATGTGGGGTGTTTCGCTTCGTAAAGGCCATCATGAGCCTTTGATCAGCTTTGCCACCTATGAGCGCTTGCAGTCAGTCCTTAGCGGCAAGGTCTATGCACCGGCCCGCAAGGATATCAGCGAGGACTTCCCGCTACGCGGCTTCGTGGCTTGCGATGACTGCGGGGAGCCGATGACCTCCTGTTGGTCCAAAGGCCGCAACAAGCACTACGCCTATTATCTCTGCGACACGCTGGACTGCCCGTCCAGGCGCAAGTCGATCCCGCGCGCCAATATCGAAGATGGCGCAGGGCGCTTCTGCGCCGCCTACAGCCTGCGAGACAGGTTTTTGCGCTCGCTAAGGTCATGTTCATCGATGCCTGGGCCATGCGCCTTGCACGCGCTCAAAACGAGCAAAAGGCGCTGCATGCGCAGATCAGGGAGCTGGGGACGCAGATTGATACCATACTTGATCGCATCGTGGAAACCTCCAGCCCGAAGGTGATGAAAGCGTTCGAAGAACGCATCGAGTCCCTAGAGCGTCAGAAGATCAGATTGACCGAACAGGCTGCGCAATGCGTGCCGCCGGACGGCCAAGCGGAGCGATTTATCGAACCGCTTCTTGGATTTCTGGCAAGTCCTTGGAATATTTACGAAAAGGGTAGCATTGCTATCAAGCGCACAGTGCTGAAATTGGCCTTTGCAGACCCCTTACGATACAGCCGTGAAAACGGTTATCGAACCGCCAGCACCACCTTTCCCTTCAAGGTGTTAGCGGAATTCTCAACCCCAAAGTGCGGGATGGTGGGCGACCCTGGAATCGAACCAGGCATGGGTCTCCCCGGCGGAGTTACAGTCCGCTGCCGCACCTTGCAGCACGTCGCCCTCAGTGCCGCGCTGACTAGCCATCGCCCCCAAACCCGTCAAGCGAAATTCGCTGGACGCCGCAGCCGCTCTGACGCAGGGTCCGCGCCGGAACAGATGGAGGTATCCGGTGAAGAAACCGGCCTGGGTGATCGACAAGGAACGCGCGCGCCGGGCATCGGCGTCCGAGACGGTGTGGCTGTTCGGACTGCATGCGGTGCGGGACGCGTTGACCAACCCGGCGCGCCGGAAGCTGCGTTTGATGGTCACGCCGAACGCTGCGGCCAAATTGGAAGCAGCCATTGCATCCAGCGACATGGCGCCCGAGATCACTGATGCCAGGAAATTCGCGCCGCCGATCGAGGTCGGGTCGGTGCATCAGGGTGCGGCCCTGGAGGTGCTCCCCCTGGCTTGGGGCGAGCTGTCCGAGTGCTGCATGTCAGACGGATCCGGTGCGCCGCGGGTCGTGCTGCTCGACCGGGTGAGCGATCCGCACAATGTCGGCGCGGTGCTGCGGTCGGCCGAGGTCTTTGGCGCCCGTGCCGTGATCGCACCGGCGCGCCATTCGGCGCCGGAGACAGGTGCCTTGGCCAAGACCGCATCGGGCGCGCTGGAGCGTCAGCCGTATCTGCGTGTACGCAACCTGGCCGCTGCGATGGGACAGCTTCAGGAGATGGGCTACGTCCTGATCGGACTTGCAGAAGAGGCCGAGAGCACCCTGGACGAGGCGCTCGCGCCCCTGGTCGACCGGCCGGTCGGGCTCGTGCTCGGAGCCGAAGGGCCAGGGCTGCGTGAGCGCACGCGCGACACCTGCGATCTGCTGGCGCGTGTCCCTGCGCAGGGCCCGTTCGGCTCGCTCAACGTGTCCAACGCTGCGGCGGTTGGGCTTTATGCGGCCACGCGTGGGAGGTAGCATTGGCACAGCAAAGCGGTAAAATGGCGACCTGCTGCTATTGCGGCCGCCGCACGGCGCTGGTGCTCACGGGCCGGGTGCAACACGAGCTCGCCTGTGGGTCTTGCGGAGCGCCGCTTCACAAGATGAAAGCCTTTCCGACCACTGCCCGGGGAAAAACCTCGGCGCCGCGCAAGCCCGCGGCCAGAGTGCCGGAAGACGTCTGGTCCTCAGTGCCCGCCCGACCGAAGCGACGCAAGCGCCGCAAGTCCGTCTCGCGCAGGGTCGCCTCGGAGATCTTCGATCTGTTCGAGGATATCTTCGATTGACCCGCTGTGTTGCCCTAAGGACACCGGTCAAGCGCTAGCATCTATAGTAACGCGTCTGTGATGGCGCGGCGACGCAGCGCTTCTAGGAATTCGAGTTGGGGTACCTATCTCTAATGCATGGGCGCAGATGCGGAACACCTGCGCTGACTTCACTGTCCCTCGTTCCGTGACTTCAGCGCCCGGGTCTCCCGGGCGTTTTTTTCTGTAAGCCCCGAGACGCCCTGGCGCCGGGCAAGCTCCTCCAGCACCTCTGCGAGCGTCACATCGCGCGCCGCCAGCATCACCAGAAGATGGTACAACACGTCGGCGGCCTCGGCCGTCAGGCGTGCGCGATCCCCCTTTACCGCTTCGATGATGGCCTCTACGGCTTCTTCGCCAAACTTCTCCGCGCATTTCTCGGGCCCCTTGGCCAGAAGCTTCGCGGTCCAGGAGCTTTCGGGATCGGCAACCTTGCGCGCCTCGATCACGGCGGCGAGTTCTTCCAGAACGCTCATGTCAGACGCACCGGAATGCCCGCGGCAGCCATATGCGCCTTTGCCTCGCCGATCGTATGGTCGCCAAAGTGAAAGATCGAAGCCGCCAGCACTGCGCTGGCTCGGCCTTCCGTGACCCCCTCGACGAGGTGATCGAGCGTGCCGACCCCGCCGCTCGCGATGACGGGAACTGGCACCGCATCGGAAATCGCGCGCGTCAGCGGCAGATTGAAGCCTGCGCGCGTGCCGTCGCGGTCCATCGATGTTAGCAGGATTTCGCCCGCGCCCTTGGCCACGACCGTCCGCGCGAACGCCACCGCGTCGATCCCCGTGGGCCGGCGTCCGCCATGGGTGAAGATCTCCCACCTGCCGGGGGCCACGGTCTTGGCGTCGATGGCCACAACGATGCACTGGCTGCCGAACTGGTTTGCGGCCTCGGCCACGACCTCCGGGTTGGCCACGGCGGCGGAGTTGAAGCTGACCTTGTCCGCACCTGCCAGCAGCAGCGCGCGGACGTCGTCACGGTTGCGCACGCCGCCGCCGATGGTCAGCGGCATGAAACACTGCTCGGCTGTGCGCGTCGCCAGATCGTACATCGTGCCGCGGTTTTCGTGCGTCGCATTGATGTCAAGGAAACAGAGCTCATCGGCGCCAGCAGCATCGTAGGCCCGCGCGGCCTCCACCGGATCACCGGCATCGATCAGATCGACAAAGTTCACCCCTTTGACGACACGGCCGTCTTTCACGTCGAGACAGGGAATGATGCGGGTCTTGAGCATGGCGCTGGCGGTGATAGGCCGCCCGCCGCAAAAAGGAAAGCCGCGCCTCAGTCGGCCGCCAAGGCGCGCAGCGCTGCGGAAAGATCGATCGCCCCGTCATAGAGCGCCCGGCCCGAGATCGCGCCGTCCAAGGGAGCACCGCAATCACGCAGTGCGATCAGATCGTCGAGCGACGATACCCCCCCCGATGCAATGACGGGAATTCCCACCACATCCGCCAGCGCCGCGGTGGCCGGGATGTTGGGCCCCTTCATGGCACCGTCGCGGTTGATGTCGGTGTAAATGATCGCCGCGATGCCTGCATCTTCGAAGCTTCGCGCCAGATCGGTGACCTGCAGCTCGGTCTCCTCGGCCCAGCCGCGCGTGGCGACCTTGCCGTCGCGGGCGTCGAGCCCCACCGCGATCTGGCCTGGGAAGGCGCGTGCGGCGGCGCGCACGAGGTCGGGATCCTCCACAGCGACGGTGCCGAGGATGACCCGCCGGATGCCACGGTCGAGCCACATTTCGATGGTGTCCATGTCGCGGATGCCGCCGCCAAGCTGCACCGGCACGTCCACTGCCGCCAGGATGCTCGAGACTGCCGCGGCATTCACCGGGACACCTGCGAACGCGCCATTCAAGTCCACCAGATGCAACCACTGGCAACCTGCGTTCTGAAACGCCCGCGCCTGGGCGGCTGGATCGGTGTTGAAGACCGTGGCCTCGTCCATATCGCCCTTGAGCAGCCGAACGCACGCGCCGTCTTTCAGATCAATGGCAGGGTAGAGGATCATCACGGCGGTCCCTTGCAGATGGATGCCGCGCCTCTGCCACGCATCGCCACGGTTGCCAAGGCGCGCAACGTCACGCTGGCGTGCCGTTCCGGTCCGCGCTTCAGGGGGCGAAAGAAAACCTGTCCTTGGAGACCCGCAATGAAGTTTGCCCTTGCTCTTGTCTTTGCTGGTGCCGCGAGTGCGGCGCATACCGATCCGGTCTACGGCCTTTGGCAGACCCAGCCCGGCGACGATGGCGCCTATGGGCAGGTCGAAATCGCAGCCTGTGGCCCGGCCATTTGCGGAACGCTTGTTCGTGGTTTCGATGCCGAAGGCAGACAGGGATCCTCCGACGCCATCGGGCGCAAGATCGTTTGGGATATGACCCCGCAAGGCGGTGGGTCCTATGGTGGTGGCAAAATCTGGGCGCCGGACCGGGACAAAACCTATAGCTCGAAGATGACGCTCGACGGCACCCGGCTCAAGGTATCGGGCTGTGTGGCCGTCCTCTGCCGCAGCCAGGTCTGGACCCGCGTACAGTGATTGTTCAGGGCGTCCAGCTCAGAAAATTGGAAATCATCCGCAGCCCGGGTGCCTGGCTCTTTTCAGGATGAAACTGAAATCCCAGCACATTGTCGCGCGCAACGATGGCGGTGACGTCGCCGCCATAGGCCACATGGGCCAGCGTCTCTGACGTCTCCTCGGTATGGAATTGGAAGGAGTGGACGAAATAGGCGTGATCTCCGGTCTGCACGCCCTCAAGAACGGGATGTGTGCCTGTGATCACAAGGTCGTTCCAGCCCATATGCGGTACTTTGAGCGCCGGGTCGTCGGGCGTGATCCGCACCACCTCGCCCGCGATCCAGTCGAAGCCGGCGGTGTCTTCATATTCCCGCCCCCAGCTAGCCAGCATCTGCATTCCGACGCAAATACCCAGAAACGGCCGCCCTTTTGTGATCACAGCCTGTTCGATCGCCTCGAAAAGCCCGTCATAACCCGCCAGACCCGTCCGGCAGGCAGGGAATGCGCCGTCGCCCGGCAACACGATTCGATCGGCGCGCGCGACCGTTGCAGGGTCCGAGGTTACGATGATCTCGCCGCCATGATCTGCGGCCATGCGCTGAAACGCCTTCTCCGCGGAATGCAGATTGCCGCTTTCGTAATCCACCAGGGCTGTGATCACAGGGCCTACAGGCTCCCTTTGGTCGACGGCACCGCGTCAGTGCGGCGGGGGTCGAGCTCCAGCGCATCGCGCAAGCTGCGCGCCACGGCCTTGAACGCGGCCTCTGTGATGTGATGGCTGTTGAGACCGGCGAGCGCCTCGACATGGAGCGTGATCCCGCCATGGGTGCTCAGGGCCTGAAAGAACTCGCGCACCAGTTCGGTGTCGAAGCTGCCGATCTTGGCTGCGGGCAGAGGCACGTTCCAGACCAGATAGGGCCGCCCCGAAAGATCCAGTGATGCGCGCACCAGCGCGTCATCCATCGGCAGCAGGCAGGATCCGTAGCGGCGGATACCCCGCTTGTCGCCCACAGCTTGGGTGAGTGCTTGGCCGAGCGTGATGCCGGTATCCTCTACCGTGTGGTGGTCGTCGACATGCAGATCGCCGGTGGCCGTGATCGTCATGTCGATCAGGGCGTGCCGGGCGAGTTGGTCCAGCATATGGTCGAAGAACCCTACGCCGGTGCGGTTGTCATAGGTTCCGGTCCCGTCGAGATCGAGGGTCACCGCGATTTCGGTTTCCGCGGTCTTTCGGCTCAGGTTGGCTCGGCGCATTGGGGGCTCCGGGAGTTTTCACCGGCCTGCTATAGCCCCGCTCCGCGCCAAAGGGCAACGCCAGCCGGGCGGTTGCACACCCTGCGAGGGCGCGGCGGCCACACTTGCGTCGCCATCTCGGGGACAGAGGCGCTAGCCCTGCTATGGCTCGAGTGCTGATCCGGCGAGTGGGTCTCGCCGGGCGCGAAGGGCCTGTCCAAAGCTACGCTGCTTCGGCGTGGAGTCGGGGCAGGTGCGCGCGCTCCGCCTCTTCGGCCGCCATCTCACGCGCCGTTTCGCGCCGCCCGCGGCGCGGGTAGACCAGCGCGAACATCTGCGGCGTGAAGTAGAAACTGACCACCGTCGACAACAGCACCCCGCCTGCGATCGACATCGCGAAGGGTGGCCAAAACCCGCCACCGGCCAGGATCAGCGGCAGAAAGCCCCCGAAGGTCGTGATGGTCGTCGAAATGATGTGACGTGAGGAGGCCATCACCACATCGGTCATGGCTTCGGTATCTCCCGTGCGGGCGCGACAGTCCGCCTGTAATCCGGTCATAATGATGATCGCGGCATTGATCGACACGCCAATTGAGCCGATCACGCCGATGATCGCATTGATCCCGAACGGATAGTTGAAGATCGCCAGCGACAGGAACGACAACCCGGCCGACAGACCGCCGACCACGAATGTCACCGCCGCGAGCCGGAACGACCCGAACGTGAGGACGACGGTGGCGATGGAGAGCGTCAGGATCAGCCCGATCGGTGCGAGAAGGTTGTTGACCGTATCGTCGCGGGCATCGCTGTCGCCCCCGATCTCCATCCGCAGTCCGGTCGGCAGCACGAAGCCTGCCTCTTCCAGCGCCGTGCGGGACAGCTGCAAGGCCTCTTCAGGCAGCACGCCGGGCTGGACGAAGGCCTGGACCGTGTTCACACGCTCGCTGTTGCGCCGGGTGATTTCGGCCTGCGCCGGAATCAGGCTGACCTCTGCAATTGCCGAGAGCGGGATGCCGGGGAAGCCGCCGTCAGCGGCGATGTCGCGGGCGCCGGGCGGCAGGATCATCAGGTTCGAGATCCGGGCCAGATCGCTGCGCAGATCGTCGCCGAGCCGCACCCGCACGGGCAGCTCTTCGCCACCCTCGATGAGCGAGCCTCCGGTGGCGCCGTCGAGCCCCGCCTGCAGCTGGCGCGCAACGTCGCCGAGGCTCAGACCGACGAGGTTCGCGGCCGCCTCATCCACGGTCACCGACACCTTGGGGGCGCCGCCTTCGAGCTCCGTGCGAACGATGGTGATCGGGTCGAGCCCGAGCAGAACGGAACGAATCTCCTCGCCCTTTTCACGCAGCGTCGCCAGATCGGTGCCGACAAGACGCAGCTCGATGGGGGCGTTTACCGGGGGACCCTGCACGAGACCGCGCACCAGGATGCGCGCCTCGGGATAGTTCGCGTTCAGCCGGTCCTGAAGCGGGGTCAGCAGTGCCGCGGTTGCCTCGGGGCTGTCGGTCGTGATGAGCGCCTGGGCAAAGGCGGCCGCATTTTTTCGGTTCCCGACGAGGTTGTAGTAGAAGGCCGGGGCCGACCGCCCGATCGTCCACGCGACCTCGGCGATCCCGTCCGTCGCACGCAGATCGCTGTCCATCGCGCGCACCATCGCTTCGGTCCGGTCCATCGACGTGCCTTCGGCAAGCTCGACCTCGATATGGAACTGGTCGCGTTCCACGCCCGGGAAGAACTGCGCCGTCAGCCCGCCGAGGCTGATGAAACCGGTGACCGGCAGAACGAGGGCCAGCATGACGGAGCGTATCGGGTTGCGGACGCCCCAGCCTATCGTGGCGCGAAAGATGCGGCCGGGCAGACCTGCGGGAATACCGTTGCTCCAGCCCTGTGCGCGGTCACCTTCGGGTAACAGCCAGCCGGCAATCGCGGGCGTCACCGTCAACGCGATGATCAGCGACCAGATCAGCATGAAGACCACGGCCAGTGCGATGGAGCCCACGAAATCGCCCGCCGGACCGGGCAGCAGGATCATCGGGGTGAAGCTCAGCGCGGTGGTGACAGTGGAGGCCGCCAGAGGCGCCCAGAGCCGCGCGACGGCCTCGCCCACGGCATCGAGCCGGGCCATGCCGCGTGCCAGCCGCTGCCGGATCTCGTCGGTCATCACGATGGCCGCATCGACCAGGAGCCCGAGGGCCACGATCAGCCCCGTGACCGACATCTGGTGCAGGGGCAGGCCTACGAAGTTCATCGTCGCCAGGGTCGCAAGACTGACGAGCGGCAGCACCATTGCCACGATCATTGCGGCGCGAACGCCCAGGGTGATCAGCAGGACCGCGACCACCAGCCCGACACCAATCGCCATGTTGGTGCCGACCTCGCCGAGGCGGTCCAGCGTGTACTCGCTCTGGTCAAAGATCAGGCGCGCCTCCAACCCCGCCGGCAGCCCGGAGGAGAAGTCGTCCAGAGCGGCATCGACGCGGCCCATCCAGGTGTCCACCTGCAATCCGTCCTCAAGCCGCACGGCGACCAGGACCGCGTTCTGTCCCTGGGAGAGCGCGAGGCTGTCCGCAGGTAGACGGGGGCCGCGGCTGACCTCGGCGATCTCACCCAGTTTGGTCATGCTCCCATCGCCGTTTTCGACGATGACGATCCCTCGCAGCCGGTCGAGCACTTCGATCTCGCCGGAGACTTCGAGCAGCAGCTCCGATCCAGTAGCCGTCAACTTACCGGCCTGTACCTTGGCATCGGCCCGCGCCACGGCCTGGGAGACATCGTCAGCGGTCACACCCATGGCGGAGGAGCGAACCGGATCGAGCCGGACCAGAACCTCTTCGATAGGTTCGCCGAACCGTTCGACATTCTTGGTGCCCGGAACGGCGCGCAGCACATCGGCAAGATCTTCGGAATAGCGCCCGAGCACCGCCTCGGGGATATTGTCGCGGGACGGTGTGAGCGCCACTATTGCTGCAAAAGCGCCAAGATTGTCGGAGTTGAACTCCGGTGCCAAAGCGCCGGCCGGGAAGGTCCGCGCGGCGTCTTCCATGGCGTTACGCGCGTCGGTCCAGACCTCTTCGATGATGTCGGGATTGACGGTTTCGATCAGCTCCAGCTGCAGCACCGACACGCCGGTCGAGGAGGTGGAGGTCACCACATCGATCTCGGGGACCTCGCGCAGCTCTTCCTCCAGCTTCTGGCTGATCAGAGACTCGATCCGGGCCGGATCTGCGCCGGGGTAGAAGGTCGTGATCGTCGCCTGGATATTGGTGATCGTGGGGTCTTCCTGCCGGCCGAGGGCCAGAAAGGCCGACAGACCCGCAGCAATCACGACCAACAGGATCAGAGCGACGAGGCGCGGGTTGCGGAAGGTTGCGGTGGTCAGCATCGCGCTCAGCTCCCGCTGGCCAGAACGCGCTGGCCGGCGGCGACGCGATGGATGCCATCGGTGACGATCTCCATGCTGTCGGTAAGACCGCCGCGCACATAAGCGCGCGTTTCGTCGGCATAAAGGATCTCCACCGCCTCGCGAACGACGACGGGGCCGTCTGTGCCGGTGCGGTCGATGCGCATCAGGTTCCACAGCCCGCGCGTGCCTTCGGCGAGCGCGCTCAGCGGCACCCAGGCGCCGCGTCCGGGAACCTCACGAGTCACGCTGAGGCGGGTGACGAGACCGTAGGGCAGGGCAGCGGCGTCCGTGCCGCGCAGTTCGAACAAGACGGGGAGTGTCCGGGTCCGGGTATCGATATCGCCCCGACGGCTCTCGAGCCAAGCTTCATGATCGGCCCCGGCGATGGTCACGGTATAGGGGCGGTCGCGTTCGAGCGTCGCGGCGGTTTCCGGGGCGAGCCCGATGCGCAGGCGGGGGGCGGCGCGTTCCAGCACTTCGACCACAGGTTCAGAGGGCGCGACGCGGGTGCCATCATCCGCCAGCCGCCGTCCGATCACGCCGTCGAACGGCGCACGGATCATCGCCTTGTCGATCTGCACTTCGACACCGACGATCGCAGCATCGACCTCCGCCAGTCGGGCCTCCAGCTCGACCACGCGCAGGCGGGTCTCATCGGCGCGCTGCTGTGAGGAGAAATTCCTATCGGCCAGGGCCTCCTGCCGTTCGGCGGTCAGTTCGGCGAGCTCGCGCTGCGCCACGAGCGCTTCACGCGCAGCGCGCTGCTGGCGCAGCTGCGCGTCCAGTACCCGGGTATCGAGCTGGGCGAGGATCGCGCCTTGGGTCACCTGCCAGCCTTCGTCCACCGCGATCTCAGCGAGCGTGCCACCGGTCTCAAACCCCAGCACCGCAGCGCGGCGCGGCTCGATCTGGCCGACAAAGTCCTGCGGGATGGCGTAGCTGTCCTGAACGTTCAGCACCACGGTGCTGACCGTCAGGGGCGGTGCCGCTTCTTCGGTCGCGATCCGCACCGAATTGGCACTGATCATGGTCGTGGCCCCGATGACCGCGCCAACCGCGAGGGCTGCGACAAGTGCCGTGCCCGCCAGTATACCCGCCCGCTGCACCGCACGTCTGCCCATGCCGGAACGCGAGCCGGGTTCTGTGGTCTGTGGTTCGGAATTCTGGCTCATACCCGATCTTCCTTTGCGACTTGCTCCGCAACGCGGGGCGGCATAGGTCTATGTTAGAAGCTCTAACTTGATGTTAGATGCCATAACTTCAAGCTGTACGAAACAGTTTAGTTTCTGGATCAGGAAAAACATGACCAAAGGTCAGGCAGAAGTGCACAAGAAGTCTGCGTATCATCACGGTGATCTGCGGGCGCAGCTTGTGGCTGCCACCAGGCAACTGGTTGAGGAAAAAGGACCTTCCGGCTTTACGGTTGCCGAGGCCGCGCGTCAGGCGGCGGTGTCCACGGCCGCGCCCTACCGCCATTTCAAGGATCGCACCGCGCTGCTTCATGCGGTCGCCGAAGACGGAATGCACAGATTGGCGGCTTCGTTTGATGCGCGAATCGCCAGTCTGCCGCCCGGATCGGCCGAGGCCATCACCGAGCTGGGCTGCGCCTATGTCGATTTCGCGGCCGCCGAGCCCGGCGTGTTCCGTCTGATGTTCGCGGCTCACGAGGAAAAGCCCGACAGCCTGACCGAGGCGGGTATGTCCTGTTACGGGCGCCTTCTGCGGCAGACCGCCCTGCATCTCGGCACGGCCGACGATGCGGAGGAAACCACGGCCGTGGCCCTGCCGCTGTGGATGTTCGTCCATGGGGCCTCGTTTCTGCTGATCGACGGCAAACTCTCGGACACGCTGGCAAGTGGTCGATTGCGAGGGCTGATCGACCAATCGACACGGCGTCTGCTCGGCGGCTAACCACGCAAGGCCACCGCGCACTTCGCGCCTGATACAAATTGCCCTGAGGGTTCTTCCCGCGCGGTAGTGTATCATTCTGCACGTGCAAAAGATTTGCGGTTTGGTTCTGCCCTGGGTGCAGGGCGCTGGTTTCGGCGAGGCAAGACTGTGATGACTGACGGGGCAAGAAGCCGTGCATTCTGGGCGGATGGTCTCCACGCGGCTCCGACTGATGACGCATTCTGGGCCATCGACTCGCTGCGTGCCAATATCGGTGATGGCAGGGCCCGGGCCGGCATAGATCCGGTCGAAACCTGCGAACTGCTCGAACTTGATCGCTACGCCGCGACGCGGACCTATCTGACAGCGCTCGCGATGTCTCTGACCGAAGCGATCGGCGACGAGCCGATGATGAACGCACCGGGCTGCACGCGCTACACATTTGACGAAGCGTGGCTGTTACGGCTCTTTGAGCGTTGTCAGGCCCGTGATGCCGAAAGCATGGCCTTTCTGATCTCCAGCCGTGTTCCGCATCGCTATCGCAACTCCATTGCCTTTCTGGTCAACGGTCTCGTCGCCCGGTTCGAAGATGCCGGGGCAGGTTCGGCGCGCGCGGATATCGCGAAAGGCTAGCCGGTGGTGCGCGTCAGGTGCGCCGCATTTCGGCGATCAGGCGATGGAACTTTTCACCCTGTACGCTCACATGAGCGCGCAGTGCGCTGCTGGCATCGATCCCGTTGCCGTCACGCAGAGCTGTCAGAACTGCGCGATGCTCCTGCAGAGACTGGTCCATGCGTCCACGCAGCCGCAGTTGCAGCCGGCGATAGGGCTTCAGTCGCCGATGGAGGCGGCGGGCTTCGCTTTCGAGGAATCCGTTCCCACAGGCCGCGTAGAGCCGCAGGTGAAACCGCTCGTTGGCATGATAATACTGGTCGGCATCCCCATCGCTGACCGCCTGTGCACATGCCACATTGGCGTCCTCCAGTGCGGTCAGATCCTCGTCAGTGAGACGGTCGGCGGCGAGCCGCACGCAGACGCCCTCCAGTTCGGCCATCACCTCGAACATTTCCAGCAGTTCCACCGGACCGGGTTGCGCCACGAAAACGCCGCGCCGCGGGCGCTGTTCGACAAGTCCCGTGCTGGCCAGCCGCTGCAGTGCCTCGCGGATCGGAGTGCGTGAGACGCCAAACCGGGCGGCGAGCGCCATTTCATCAAGCCGCGCGCCATCCTCAAGCGCGCCGGTGGCGATCTCGTCTTCCAGATCATCGGCGATCAGATCAGATCTGCGCGTATCCATCCGAGAATTATGCAAAGAAGGCAGGCGCGCATGCAATAGAAAACATCTTGTATACAAAAAGCTTGACAGTTTGGCGGTCGACCTCAATTCTACCGGCAGACGCTCCCCGCGCGTCAAGATGCGGGGCGCCTATTCGGGAGGAAATCCGTGAAATACAGCCTGACCGCCGCGGCTGCGGCATCCGTTCTCGCGCTCGGTGCAGCCCATGCCACCGAGCTGCGCCTGTCCCACCAATGGTCCACGGCGGATGTGCGCCATGAAGTGGCCCAGATCGTGGCCGATGAGGTGGCCGCCGCCGATGTCGACCTCGACATCAAGATCTTCCCGTCGAAATCGCTCTTCAAGCCGCGGGAACAGTATAAGCCGCTGTCGCGCGGCCAGCTCGACATGACGGTGTTCCCGCTCAGCTATGCAGGCGGCCAGCAGCCGGCCTTCAACCTGACGCTGATGCCCGGTCTGGTGAAGAACCATGACCATGCCGCGCGGCTGAACGAGAGCGAGTTCATGGAAGCGATCGAGGCCAAGATGGCCGAGGACGATGTCATGGTGCTGGTCCATGGCTATCTCGCCGGAGGCTTCGCCGGCAAAGAGCAATGCATCACCAGCCCCGAGGATATCTCGGGTCTCCAGACCCGCGCCGCGGGCAAATCTTTCGAGCAGATGCTGGCCGGTGCCGACGCGTCCATCGCCTCCATGGCCTCTTCGGAGATCTATAGCGCGATGCAGAACGGCGTGCTCGATGCCGCCAATACCTCCAGCTCGTCCTTCGTCAGCTACCGCATCTACGAACAGGTTGCCTGCTATACACCCGCCGGCGACGTCGCGCTGTGGTTCATGTATCAGCCTCTCCTCATGAACAAGTCCACCTTCGACGGGCTGGAGCCCGCCCAGCAAGAGGCACTTCTCGCTGCCGCGGCGAAGGCCGAAGCCTACTATCTCGAAGAAGCGAAGCGGCAGGACGCCGAAAGTCGCAAGGTCTTTGAGGAGGCCGGGGTCGAGATTGCGGAAATGACCCCGGAGGAGTTCGAGCAATGGCGCGCGCTTGCGCAGGAAACCTCCTACAAGAAGTTCATCGAGGAAGTTCCCGACGGGCAGAACCTTCTGAACATGGCTCTTTCGGTCGAGTGACGTCCACGAGTCATTGACAGTCTCGGCGGGGCTCCGGTCCCGCCTACAGCCCGCCCGGGGCACTGGCCGCGGTCACAAGCTCAACGCAATAGGGGAACGCCATGGCGACCCACTCGACCGCCCCGGTGGCACAGACCGGCGGCAATCCGTTTCTGCGCCTTGTTGCCGCGATCTCGACCGTCGCGGGGTGGGCCAGCGCCTCCATGATCGTTGCAGCGGTCGCCATCACCTGCCAGATGATCTGGATTCGCTTCGTGCTGAATGGCTCCACCGTCTGGCAGACCGAGGCAGTCGTCTATTTGGTCATCGCCGCCACGCTGGTCGGGCTGCCTTACGTCCAGCGGTTGCGCGGCCATGTGAATGTCGACCTGATCCCGCTCGCGCTGCCGATGGGGCCGCGGCGCGTGCTGGCCGTTTTCACATTGTCGATGTCCGTGCTGATCGTCGCGGTCATGCTCTATTACGGCTATGACTACTGGCATCAGGCTTGGTCGCGCGGCTGGCGGTCGGACACGATCTGGGGCATCAAACTCTGGATCCCTTATCTTGCGATCCCCGTAGGCTTCGGCCTGCTGCTCCTGCAACTGATCGCTGATCTGCTCGCCGTGATCTGGCGCATCGAGCCGCCCTTCGGGCTGGCGGAGGAGGGCTGATGGATCCGCTGCTTCTCGGCGCGCTTGTGGCGGTCGCCACGATCGCGGTGCTGTTTTCCGGTGTGTCGGTCGGTATCGGACTGCTGATCGTCTCGGCGGGTTTCCTGATCGTCTTCGACGGCATGCGCTCGCTGGAGCTGATGCCGGAGATCCTGTTCGGAAAGCTCGATAATTTCGCGCTGCTCTCGATCCCGATGTTTATCATCATGGGCGCCTCAATCGCTTCGACGCGGGCCGGTGCGGACCTCTACGAAGCGCTGGAGCGCTGGCTGACCCGTGTGCCGGGCGGGCTGGTGATCTCCAACCTCGGCGCCTGTGCACTCTTTTCGGCCATGTCAGGCTCCAGCCCGGCAACCTGTGCTGCCATCGGCAAGATGGGCATCCCGGAGATGCGCAAGCGCGGCTACCCCGATGCGGTCGCCGCAGGCTCAATCGCCGCGGGCGGCACGCTCGGCATCCTGATCCCGCCCTCGGTGACGATGATCGTCTACGGGATCGCCACGGAAACCTCGATCGGGCGGCTCTTTCTCGCGGGCGTCTTTCCAGGGTTGTTGCTGGTGACGCTCTTCATGGCCTGGTCGCTCTATTCGACCTGGCGCTCCGGCAACACCCAGGTCCTGTCCACCCGAGTTTATAGCTGGGCCGAGAAGGTCGAGGTTCTGCCCCGCGTCCTGCCTTTTTTGTTGATCATCCTCGGTGTGCTCTATGCGATGTATGGCGGCGTCGCGACACCGTCCGAGACTGCCGCGGTGGGCGCGCTGCTTTGCATGCTGATCGCGATGATCATCTACCGGCTCTGGAACCCGGCCGCGCTCTGGGCGGTTCTACGCGACAGCACCAAGGAATCGGTGATGATCCTCTTCATCATCGCGGCGGCGGGCGTCTTCAGCTACATGCTGTCCTCGCTCTTTATCACGCAATCCATCGCCGAGTGGATCGGTACGCTGGATGTGAACCGCTGGGTGCTGATGGGCGCGGTCAATCTCTTCCTGCTGGTCGCCGGGTTCTTTCTGCCGCCCGTTGCGGTGATCCTGATGGCCGCCCCTATCTTGCTGCCGATCATCACCGCCGCGGGCTTCGATCCGATCTGGTTTGCCGTCATTCTGACCATCAACATGGAGATCGGGCTGATTTCCCCGCCTGTGGGGCTCAACCTCTATGTCATCAATGGTATCGCGCCGGACATTTCGCTAAAAACGATCCTGACCGGGTCGCTTCCCTTTGTCGCCTGCATGGTGATCGCGATCATCATCCTGTGCGTGTTTCCGGGACTGGCCACCTGGCTGCCAACGGCTGTCATGGGGTAGTGCGTCATGAGTTTGCTTGCCGACTTAATGTCCAATCTGTTCGACCGGCGGTATGTTCCGTTCGTCCGGCTCGACCGGGCAGGGCGCAGCATCGAGGATCTGTGCCGCGATCTGCTGACCAGCCATGGCGAGGTGTCGGGCTCGGAACTCGCGCGGCTGATCCTGGATGCCTATGACGGGCTGGATGCGGAGGAGCGGATGGTTTTTTTCCGCTTTCTCAACGACGTGCTCGATATCGATGCCGACCGGATCCAGCTGGCACTTTCCGCCTATCGCGACGCGCCGGATCGGGACACCTATCGCCGGCTGATGCAGGCGACGGAGCCAAGGCGGCAGGAACTGGCGCGGCGGATGAACCAGATGCCCGGCGCCACCGCGCGGCTCGTGGCGATGCGTACCGATCTGCTGGAGGCGCTGAAGATCGACCCGCATCTGGCCAAACTCGATGTCGATTTCCGACATCTCTTCAAATCCTGGTTCAACCGCGGCTTTCTGGTCCTGCGCCCTATCAACTGGGAAAGCCCGGCCCACATCCTGGAAAAGATCATCAAATACGAGGCTGTCCACGCCATCGGCAGTTGGCGTGAGCTGCGGCGACGCATGCAGCCGGCCGATCGGCGCTGCTTTGCGTTTTTCCACCCGTCCATGCCCGATGAGCCGCTGATCTTCGTCGAGGTCGCGCTGACCCGCGGCATTGCCAGCTCGATCCAGAGTCTTCTGGCCGAGGAACGCGACGTGCTCGACACCGACGATGCCGACACGGCCGTGTTCTACTCGATCTCCAATTGTCAGCCCGGACTGGCGGGTATCTCCTTTGGCAATTCGCTGATCAAGCAGGTGGTCGCGGAATTGTCCCGCGAGGCGCCCGGGATAAAGACCTTCGTCACGCTTTCGCCGGTGCCGAGCCTGATGACATGGCTCCGCCGCGCCGACGCCCAGGTGCCTGACGACCCCGAAGCTCTCCGCGCCGCGGCGGCCCACTTTCTTACCGAAGTAAAGGACGACGGCGGCTTGCCGCGTGATCCAGTTGCGCGGTTTCACCTGACAAACGGTGCCCTGCTGCAAGAGGTCCACGCCGGCGCCGACACCTCCGAGGCCGGGCTGGCCCGCTCCGGCGGCGTAATGGTCAACTATCTCTACGATCTCTCGCGGATCGACCGAAACCACGAAGCCTTCGCCAACGCCGGGAAGATCGCATCGTCAGGCGCGGTCCAGACGTTGGCACGCCAGCATGGCTCCACCGTCGACGCCTGACCCGGACGCCTGACAGGAGACCCCCATGGCCAACCCGCTCTACGACCGTCTCTTCGGCCGCCATGCCGGTTCCGACAGGTCGTTTCTCCATCTGAAGGACGGTGCAGAGCTGAACTATGGAGATTTCGTCGCTGAGGCCGGACGCTTCGCGGCGGCGCTGCGCGAGATTGGGCTGGCCCCTGGAGACCGGCTCGCCATCCAGGTGCCGAAATCGCCCCAAGCGCTCGCCCTGATCGCGGCCTGCGTCCAGACCGGCACGGTGCTGTTGCCGCTCAACACCGCCTACACGCCCAACGAGCTGTCCTATTTCATAGAGAATTCGGGCGCCCGCGCTGTGGTTTGCGACCCCGCCAGTGCGACGGCGTTGCAACCGGTCGCCGAAACCTGCGGCGCCGCGCTCTGGACGCTCGGAGCGTCCAGTGACGGGACACTAGCCGCGCGCGCCGCGCTGCTCGAGCCCAGCACCACGGTCGCCCCGCGTGACGGCGCCGATCTGGCCGCGATCCTCTACACTTCCGGCACGACCGGCCGGTCCAAGGGCGCGATGCTGACCCAGACCAACCTGCTCAGCAATGCCGAGGCGCTGGTCGCGTATTGGCGCTTCACGGACCAAGACGTTCTGCTCCATGCGCTGCCCATTTTTCATACCCATGGGCTATTTGTCGGGACAAATGTCACGCTCTTGGCCGGCGGTGCGATGATTTTCCTGCCGAAGTTCGATATCGACGCCGTTCTGGAGGCTTTGCCCGAAGCGACCACGATGATGGGGGTGCCGACATTCTACACCCGTCTGCTGGAGGACGCGCGCTTCACGCGGCAGGCCGCGCAGCACATGCGGCTCTTTGTGTCTGGCTCCGCGCCGCTGCTGGCCGAAACCCATGAACGCTTCGAGGCGCGCACCGGCCACCGCATCCTGGAACGCTATGGGATGACGGAGACGAACATGAACACGTCCAACCCCTATGACGGCGAGCGACGCGCCGGAACCGTTGGCCGGGCCCTCCCGGGGGTCGAGGTCAAGGTCACCGATCCCGACAGCGGCGCGGCACTGCCCCGAGGCGAGATCGGGATGGTCGAGGTGCGCGGGCCGAATGTTTTCAGGGGGTACTGGCAGATGCCCGACAAAACCGCCGAGGAATTGCGCGCCGACGGGTTCTTCATCACCGGTGATCTGGGGCGGCTGGACGCGGATGGCTATCTGACGATCGTCGGACGCGGCAAGGATCTGATCATCTCCGGCGGCTATAACATCTATCCCAAGGAGATCGAGCTGCTGCTCGACGACCAGCCCGGTGTGCTGGAAAGCGCGGTGGTCGCGGCCCCCCATCCTGATTTCGGCGAAAGCCCTGTTGCCGCTCTCGTACCGCAGCCCGGCCAGAGCATCGATCTGGAGGCCGTGCGTGCCGCGATGGCCCGCGATCTGGCACGTTTCAAGCAGCCGAAGCGGATTGAAATCCTCGACGCGCTGCCCCGTAACACGATGGGGAAGGTGCAAAAGGCAGAACTGCGCGAGCGCTTTGCCGACAGTTTCCTTCAGACGGTCTGAGCCTGCCCCGTCTTTCGGGTAGAACAGTCAGACGATCGTGCCGAACATGCTGCCCAGAATGATGATCGTGATCAGCGCACAGATCGGCACCACAACCGCGACGACGAAGAGATCTGGGTAACTCTTGCGGTGGGTCAGTCCCGTGATCGCAAAGAGCGTGATCACCGCGCCGTTATGGGGCAGACAGTCGAACCCGCCGGACGAGATCGCGGCCACGCGGTGCAAGAGCTGTGGGCTGAGGTTCACCGCCTCGGCCATTGCGACATAGGTCGGGCCGAGTGCCTCAAGCGCGATGGAGAGCCCGCCCGAAGCCGAACCGGTGATCCCCGCCAGCACATTCACCGCGATGGCCAATGAGACCAGCGGGTATTCGGGCATGATGCCTGTCACACCGTTCTTGATGATCACGAAGGCCGGCAGGCTCGCGATCACGGTGCCATAGCCGACCTCGGATGCGGTGTTGAAGATCGGCAGGAACGACCCGTTGACGCCTTTGGTTACGGTGTCGTTCAGATTCTCGCGCAGACTGACGAAGTTCACCGCGATGATCGTCAGGATCGCCGCCGTCAGCGCCGCGATAATCGCCCAGATCCCGCGCACATCGTCGATCGTGATGCCACCATAAGTCTCATCTGCGAGATAGGAGAAATCCATGACCGGAAAGACGAAACGCGACAGGATCAGGTTGAGCAGGATCACCACCACGATGGGCAGAAAGGCCAGCGCCGGGGCCGGGCCGATTTTTGGTGCATCGCTCGGGGGTGCCATGGCCTCGGCCACATATTGATCCTGCTCGCCATAGCCCTGACCCGCGCGCACAGCCGTGCTGATCCGCCAGTTCAACCAGAGCATCCCGCCACCGAACATGATCCCCGCCGCCAGAAGTCCGAGGACCGGGGCCGCGAAGGCGTCCGTCCCGAAATAGGGGGCGGGGATCGCGTTCTGGATCGCAGGGGTGCCTGGCAGGGCTGTCATGGTGAAGGTGAAACTGCCCAGAGCAATGGCCGCCGGAACGAAGCGTTTCGGGTTGCCCGCGCGGGCAAAGAGAGACGCCGCAATGGGATAAACGGCGAAGGCCACGACGAACAGCGACACGCCGCCATAGGTCAGCACGGCACAGGCCAGCACGACGGCCAGTGCAGCCTGCCCCTGTCCCACCTTGGTGATGATCCATTCCGCGATGACCCGGGCCGAGCCCGAGACCTCCATCAGCTTGCCAAAGATTGCGCCGAGCAGGAACAGCGGAAAAAAGCGGATCACGTAGCCGCCAAGCGCCTCCATGAAGATCTGCGTGTACGTCGCCAGGATCGGTGCGCCACCCGAAAGCGCCGCCGCCAGCAGCGACAGCACCGGTGCCAGGATCAGCACGCTGATCCCCCGATAAGCGAGGTACATCAGCAAGACTAAGGACAGGATGATCCCGAACATGTCGAAGGGTCCCTCGTTATCGGCTTTTGCCGGGACCCTTAGCGACAATTACCTGAGCGGGATATTGGTCAAACTGTCAGCCATCTGCGCAGCGCGCGTTAGACCACCTGGTTTTGCCTGTCGGGATCAACGATCTGGGTCGCGTCAGCATTGCGAGCAGGTCTAGGAGACCGCGCGCAAACATGATTTCATTCCAACTGCACGGTTGTACTGTCTGCGTGTCCTCGAAGTCTGGTCTGTCCACGGCCTGATCGGAGGACCTGCAAGGGCGCGGTTCGACACCAGGGAAGCCGAGACCCGGTCGTGACCGGATCCCGACGCCTGTCGATCAGCGCGCGAACCCGGCGACTTTGTCCAGATAGGCCGGGTTGGCGGCCTCGAACACGGCTTTCAGATCGTCGCCGGCCGGTCCGTAGATGGCGATGCTCTGCACATCGAAGACCGCAAAGAATTCATCCGCGAAGTTTGCGCCGAAATTGCTCATGTGCAGCACGGCCGCCTCATTGTTTGCATAACGTTCGTAGATGTGAACCTCGTCGCCGGATTGCATATACTCGTAGATCAGCGCGTCCGGTTCATTCGTCATCGTCGCCTCGGACATTCGGGTCACGAGGGGAACGACTTTCTCGGCCATACCGTCGTTCACCTTCATCGTGATGCTCCAATGAATGTCATCGGCATCGTGCCCATCGGCGAACGCCCCTGTCCCCGCCATGATCAGCGCGGCCGCCCAAACAGCATGTTTCATAGATCTCTCCCTCGGTTCGCCTCGACACCATACCATGGCGGTATGCCTGTCAATGAACGCCCTTTGGGGGACAGCGCCGATGCTGTCTGATGCGGCGCGCCGGGTTCGGGTCAACATGCATAGTGCCCAAGGGGCGGCCTCCGGCGCTGGCCTGCGGGGCCTAGACGGTCAAAAGGCCGCGCACGTCTTCCTCCACCATCTCGGCGCGGGTACCCGAGTTGACGATCTGGCCGCGCTCCAGGACATGGAAATGGTCACACAGATCGCGCGCAAACTCGAAATACTGTTCCACCAGAACAATGGCCATGTCGCCACGATCCCGCAGATAGCCGATGGCGCGTCCGATGTCCTTGATGATAGACGGCTGGATGCCTTCCGTCGGCTCGTCCAGCACAAGGCAGCGCGGGCGGGTAACGAGCGCCCGGCCGATGGCGAGCTGCTGCTGCTGACCGCCCGAGAGATCTCCGCCGCGGCGCGACAGCATCTCGCGCAGGACCGGAAAGAGCTCGAAGACCTCGTCGGGAACATCGCGCTGGGTGCGCGGCAGGGCGGCAAAGCCCGTTTGCAGGTTCTCTTGCACGGTGAGCAGGGGAAAGATCTCGCGCCCCTGCGGCACCGAAGCGATCCCGGCGCGGGCCCGGTCGGCCGGGCGCAGCGCGTCGATGCGGTGGCCCTCCCACCAGATCGACCCGCTTGAAATCCTCTGACGGCCGACGATGGCGCGCAGCAGGGTCGTCTTGCCCACCCCGTTGCGGCCCAGAACGGCCGTGACTTCGCCCGGACGTACCGACAGAGAGACGGAGCGCAGCGCCTGGGCCGCCCCATAATGGAGGTCAATATCCTGAACGTCTAACATGTCAAAACCCGGAGCAGTTTGATGCGGGCTGTTCGGCGACCGCCATTTGTTTCGACCAAGGATCGCACGCCAGCGCTGCGCCGCGCGGGCAGGGGCGTGTCCACGGACCCGAGTGCGGCAGGCTCGCGCAGTGCCACTGCGGCCATGGTCCTATGTTCGGCAGATGCAAGCGGCTCTGCCGAAACCACCCTGCGGCCTCACCGCCCAAGATAGACCTCCACCACTTCGGGGTTTGCGGACACATGGTCCAGCGAGCCCTCGGCCAGCACGTGGCCCTGGTGGAGCACCGTTACCCGGCAATCGAGTGCACGCACGAACTCCATATCATGCTCTACGACTACGACCGTGTGCTGCCCCGCGATTTCGCGCAGCAACTCGGCCGTGCGCATCGTCTCGGCATCGGTCATCCCGGCGGCCGGTTCGTCCACCAGAAGCAGTTCGGGATCCTGGGCCAACAACATGCCGATCTCCAGCCACTGTTTCTGGCCATGGCTGAGATCGCCAGCCTGTGCCGCGCGCTCCCCATCAAGCCGCACAAGTTCGAGGATCTCCCCGATGCGGGCGGCTTCGGTCGCGCTGCGCCGGTGGAAGAGCGTCGCCCAAACCGTGCGTTCGTTCGCCAGCGCGAGCGCGATATTGTCCTCCACGCTTTGGGTTTCGAACACAGTGGGCTTCTGAAATTTCCGCCCGATCCCCAGCCGCGCGGTACCGGCCTCGTCCAGTTCCGTCAGATCGACCGACTGGTTCCACAGCACGCTGCCCTCGTCGGGTCGGGTCTTGCCTGTGATGATGTCCATCATCGTTGTCTTGCCCGCACCATTGGGGCCGATCACGGCGCGCAACTCACCCTTGTCCACGGTGATCGACAGCTCGTTGATCGCTTTGAACCCGTCGAAACTGCGGGACACGCCATCGAGGGCGAGCTGAATGCTCATGGCCGCCCTCCCCCGCGCATGCTCTCGGGCCGCACGTCCAGATCGAGACCGTCCTCGCGGTCGGCGGAGCGTTTTCGGCTAGTCGCCTGCCCACGCTGGCGGCCTTCGATCAGGCCGAGTACCCCCTTGGGCAGGAAGATCGTGACAAAGACAAAGAGCGCGCCGAGCGCAAAAAGCCAGATCTCCGGGATCCATCCGGTCAGCACGGTCTGGAATGTGGCCACGATGATCGCTCCCAGCGCCGCGCCCACCAGGGTGCCGCGGCCGCCAAGGGCGACCCAGATCACGATCTCGATGGAGTTCGCAGGGCTGAATTCGCCGGGATTTATAATACCGACTTGGGGGACGTAGAGCGCGCCGGCGACCCCGGCCATCATTGCCGAGACGACAAAGACGAAGAGCTTGTACTCCTCCACGCGGTAGCCCAAGAACCGCGTCCGGCTCTCGGCATCGCGTACCGCGATCAGAACCTGACCGAGCTTGCTTTGGGTGATTGCCTTGGCCAGCAACAGACCGCAGGCCAAGGCAAAGGCCGAGAGCCCGAAAAGCCAGGCCCGCGTGACATCCGACTGCAGATCGAATCCGAGCACATCCTTGAAATCCGTCAGCCCGTTATTGCCGCCGAAGCCCATTTCGTTGCGAAAAAAGGCCAGCATCAGGGCGTATGTCATCGCCTGGGTTATGATCGAGAGATAGACACCCGTCACCCGGCTGCGGAAGGCGAACCAGCCGAAGACGAAGGCGAGCGTTCCGGGCACCAGAAGGACCATCGCGCAGGCGAACCAGAACATGTCGAACCCATACCAATACCAGGGCAGGGCGTCGTAATTGAGGAAGACCATGAAATCCGGTAGCTCGGGATTGGCATAGACGCCCCGGTCGCCGATTTCACGCATCAGATGCATGCCCATGGCATAGCCGCCCAGTGCGAAGAAGGCCCCGTGCCCGAGGCTCAGGATCCCGCAATAGCCCCAGACCAGATCGAGTGCCACGGCCAGCAAAGCGTAGCAAAGATACTTGCCCAGCAAGGAAACGACATAGGATGGCACCGGCTGCCCCTCCATCGCCATGTTGCCGTACGGGATCGCGACGGTGAGTACGAAGAGCCCGGCGAGGAAGATGCCCATGCGGCGGTCGATCAGCCCCATCCCGCAGCTCCCTTGCACTTTGGAAAGGGGGGCTCCCGCCCGTCGTCGCCATGCCAGGGCATGTCCCCTCCCGTTGGGCCGAGCCGCGCAGGCGCGCGGCGGTTTCGTCTGCAATCAAAAGCGACGCCTGGAGTGGTGTGCCGGAGCGCGGCATCGCGCGACCCGGGCCGAGGGGGCTCGATGCCCCCAAGGGACGGTCCTCCCCCAAGCGGTCGCAACTCCCGCAACGGAGCGTGGACCCGCGGGAGCTTGTGCGCGCCGCTCACGAGTCTACAGCCCGGCCGCGCACTGCAAAGAGCCCGCGCGGCCGTTTCTGGATGAACAGGATGATGAAGATCAGAACCAGGATCTTGGCCAACACCGCGCCTGTCCAGGGCTCCATGAACTTGTTGGCGATACCGAGCGAGAACGCCGCTGCAAGCGTGCCCCAGATCGAGCCCGCGCCGCCGAACACCACGATCATGAAACTGTCGACGATATAGCTCTGACCCAGATTGGGCGAGACATTGTCGATCTGGCTCAGCGCCACACCGGCGAGCCCGGCGATCCCCGCGCCAAGCCCGAAGGTCATCGCATCGACCCAGCCGGTTCGGATGCCCATATCGGCCGCCATGGGCCGGTTCTGGGTTACCGCGCGCATCTGCAAGCCGATCGCGGTGCGTTTCAGCACGAAGAGCAGTACGAAAAACACCGCCAGCGAAAAGATCAGGATCCACAACCGGTTGTAGGTGATCGTCATCTGTCCGATCTCGAAAGCGCCCGACATCCAGGAGGGGTTGCCAACCTCGCGGTTGTTGGGGCCAAAGATCGACCTCACGGTCTGTTGCAGGATCAGGCTGATGCCCCAGGTTGCCAGCAGCGTCTCCAGAGGTCTTCCATAGAGATAACGCACGCAGCCGCGTTCGATGGCGACCCCGACACCACCCGCCACAAGAAAGGCGAGGGGGGCCGCAATCAGCAGCGACCAGTCGAAAAGCCAGGGCATCGAGCCCCGGATCGCCTCTTGCACCGCAAAGGTCGTGTAGGCGCCGAGCATCACCAGCTCGCCATGGGCCATGTTGATGACGCCCATCACGCCGAAGGTTATTGCGAGCCCGATGGCCGCCAGCAACAGGACCGAGCCGAGCGAAAGCCCGAACCACACGTTCTGCGCCAGCCCCCAAAGCCTCTGTGACTGTTCCATGGCGGTGACTGCGTCGGCAGCGGCAGGTGCCAGGACAGGGTCGTCGCCCTCGGCGATGGGACGCAGGATCGCCATGGCCTCCTGATCCCCGCGGCTTTGCAAAATCGCGATGCCGGCGAGTTTGAAGGACTCGTCAGCAGCGTCACCCGCCAGGGCCGAGACCGCGAGGGCTTCGCTCAGCGCCGTCCGTACGGCGCGGTCCTGCTCGCCGTCCAAAACTGTCTTCAGGATCTCGAACTGATCGGGGTCGGCGGACTTGAAGGCCGCGTCCGCTGCCTCCAGCCGCCGGTTCGGATCGGGATGGGTCAGCGTCAGTGTCCCGATGGCTGTGCGCAGCACCCGACGCAGGGAGTTGTTCACCCGGATCTTGCTCGATCCGCGCCGTTCCACGATGCCGCGATCCGCGCCGGTCACCGGGTCTGTCGCCACATCGTCTCGGCCGACCTCTGTGACGATCACCACGGTTCCATCGGATTTCAACGTGTGCAGATCGCCCTCCAGAAGAGCCGCGAGCACCGCCTCCGCGCGATCGTCTCCGGTGGCGGCGATCTGCGCGACCACCTGCGCGCGCTCGCCAAAACCGCCTTCAGGCAGGGCGGGCACCAGATCATCAAAGCTCTGTGCCTGGGCGAGGGTGGCAGCGCACAGCATCACCGCCGCGCAAAGGCTGCGCAAAATGAGAGGCATGAATTGTCCTTGGCAGCCGGGGCCGGCCCCACCGTCGGGGACCGGCCGGTTTCTTCAAAGACGCTGGTGGCTCACGCGCCGCCGCAGGTCTCGGTCTCGGTGTTGAAGTTGCCGCAGTTCAGTTCCACCCAATCGGACTTCAGAGGTGCGCTCTCGGGCAGGAAGTCGGACCAGGCATCGCCCGGCACCAGACCATCTGTTTCCCACACGACGTCGAATTGCCCGTCATCCTGGATCTCACCCACCAGCACGGGCTTGGTGATGTGGTGGTTCGGCAGCATCACCGAAATACCGCCGGTGAGGTTCGGAACCTCGGTACCCGGCAGGGCCGCGATCACCGCATCGGCGTCCGTCGTTCCGGCCTCTTCGGCGGCCTTCACCCACATGTTGAAGCCGATGTAATGAGCTTCCATGGGATCGTTGGTGACGCGGTTTTCGTCGCCGATGAACTCGATCCAGCTGTCGATGAACGCGTCATTTTCGGGCGTATCGACGGACATGAAGTAGTTCCAGGCCGCGAGATGACCGACGAGAGGTTCGGTGTCGAGGCCCGAGAGCTCTTCCTCACCCACGGAGAAAGCAACCACCGGAATGTCTTCGGCCGAAATCCCCTGGTTGCCCAGTTCCTTGTAGAACGGCACGTTGGCATCACCGTTGATGGTCGAGACCACGGCCGTCTTCTTGCCGGCCGAGCCGAAGTCCTTGATGTCGGAGACGATCGTCTGCCAGTCGGAATGGCCGAAGGGCGTGTAGTTGATCTCAATGTCCTCGGGTGCCACGCCCTTGGCTAGCAGGTAAGCCTCGAGGATCTTGTTCGTCGTGCGCGGATAGACATAGTCGGTGCCCGCGAGCACCCAGCGTTCCACGCCCTCTTCGTTCATCAGATAGTCGACCGCCGGGATCGCCTGCTGGTTGGGGGCCGCGCCGGTGTAGAAGACGTTGCGCTGGCTCTCCTCGCCCTCGTACTGGACGGGGTAGAACAGGATCGAGTTCAGCTCCTCGAAGACCGGCAGCACCGACTTACGGCTGACGCTCGTCCAGCAGCCGAACACCACGTCGACCTCTTCGCCCTCGATCAGTTCGCGCGCTTTTTCGGCGAAGAGCGGCCAGTCTGAGGCGGGATCCACCACGACAGGCTCCAGCATCTTGCCGTTGACGCCGCCCTTCTTGTTCTGCTCCTCGATGAGCATCAGCATGGCGTCCTTCAGGGTTGTCTCCGAAATTGCCATGGTGCCCGAAAGCGAGTGGAGGATGCCGACCTTGATCGTGTCATCCTGCGCCAGTGCCGTGGTGCTCATGAAAAGTGTCGCCAGACCCGCCCCGCGGAGCGCCTTGCCGAGTGTCGTCATATGTTCAGTCCCCTGTTCTTTCACCAGCGTGGAGCGGCCACCCCTTGGCCGGCACCCGTGCGGTGATGCCCTGTTTCGGCGCGCGGCGGGATCGCGTGATCCTGCGTTGTTCGCCTGTTCGCACCGGACCCCTGCCCGGCGCGTCGGGATGTTGCGTAGACGGTGGTAGGGACGGAACGGAATTCGCGGGACGGTGGCGGACCCGTTCCAATACGGCCAAAAAAGCGCAAAAAATAAGCGCACTTGACCATTTAATGGGCAATACACTCAGCGGATTGCTGCCATGATGTAGGAATCCACACCGGCATAAAAAGCGGAGAACCCGAGATGTTGCGTGCAGTTTTAATTGTGTTTCTGGGGCTGGCACTCGCCGGATGCGATGGCATTCCAGCCAATGAGATCGATCCCGAGCATCGCGATGAAGATCGCGGGGGAGACTACTAAGCCGCGTTCTAACTTGCAGCGCCCGCAGTGCCAAAAAAATGCGCCCGGGGCATCACCCCGAGCGCATTTGGAGAGTGTGTCGGCCGAGATCAGTTGGCGGAGTCGATGACCTGCATGACCTTGTTACGCTTGGTGTTTGCGTTTTCGTCCGGGTCCGTGAGGATCGTCTGGATCGACACCAGGTCGTTGAGCGACAGGGCATCGATTTGCTCATCCGTGACGTCCATACCGGAAAGTTCGTTCTTCACGGCGCTCAGCAGCATGGATTCGCCTGCGTTCTGCGCGCTCACAGGCATGGCCACGGCCATCGCCAGAGCGGCAGCAGCAAGCATTTTCACAGTGGTGTTCATAGTAGGTCCTTTCGGTGTTTTCATGCCTGTTCGGCAGACGTGACATGGTCACTGTGGGTGACGCAAGTACTCTAATGACAGAATTTCTGGATTCACAATGACATAAGTATGACGCGTTGACACGATGTGTCGTTCGAACACTCCCCTGATCTCGCAACCGCGAGACAGCCCCGACACATTGTTACAGTCGGGTTTCCCAAGCGTGACCCGATCCAACCGCCAGCTCGAAGTTCAAGGTATCAGAAGATCTGTGCCGCAAACAGTAAATTTCTGAATCAAAACAATAATTGTGATGCGGGCCCACTGTCACAGTCTTTCACGCCATCTTTCATCGCGGTTCGCTGTCCAGTGGCGTACCGTGGCATCGTTGAATAGCGCATGTACAGGAGGATACGCCGATGCCGGAGTTTCCTGAACACACACGACGCCAGATGCTCGCCGGATCGGCGGTATCGATTCTTGCCATGCCGGCTGCCACGGCCGCAAATGCTGCCTACAAGGCCAGCGACGATACCTTCCCCTACGAGGTGACCCGCAGCGAGGCGGAGTGGCGCGAGATGCTGGGCGAGGCTGCCTACCAGATCATGCGCGAAGGCGGAACGGAGCAGCAGCGTTCCAGCCCGCTCTGGAACGAAACCGGCGCAGGAGAGTATAACTGCAAGGGCTGCGATCTGAAGATCTACGACTCACGCTGGAAGACCGTGATCGAAGACAAGGGATGGCTCTTCTTCACGCATGGCGAACCCAATGCGCTGCTTCTCGGCATCGACTGGCCCGAGGGAGCTGATCCGAGCGACGCCAAGTACGACGTTGTCGCGTCGGTCGAGACCCATTGCCGCCGCTGCGGCAGCCATATGGGGCATTACTTTATCGTTGATGGCAGGCTGTTGCAGTGCATTAACGGTATCAGCTTGAACTTCGAGCCCGCAGAGGCCTGATGCGCCGTAGGTTGCCGCACCTCCCGAGCCGCCGATTTCGCCTTGACGGTTTCGGCGCCTTTGCCTACTGACCCGCCACTTGGCGGCGGAGTAGCTCAGTTGGTTAGAGCAGGGGAATCATAATCCCTGTGTCGGGGGTTCAAGTCCCTCCTCCGCTACCAAAATAAAAATTACTGCACAGAATCAAATTCTTGCGCCATTTATTGCGAGCCTAAGCGATACCATCCTACAGTCTGCAAAGGTAAAGCGTGGGAACGGGCGACGAAGCGCGGATACGCGACCACATGGGCGAATTGGTCCGTGGAACGGTCGAGGAAGCCCTGAACGCCATGCTGGACCCTGGGACGGAGCATCTGTGCGGAGAAGGACGGTACGAGCGTAGAGAGGGACGCAAGGACACGCGTACCGGCAGCTATGAACGCTCCTTGACACCAAGGCCGGCTCGGTAAGACCCAAGATGCCGAAGCTCCGGCGCCAGACCTTCGAGACGGCGATCATCGAACGCAACCAGCGAGGGAAAAGTTCGGTCGAGGAGGCACTGATCGAGATGTACCTGGCCGGGATTTCGGTGCGCCGGGTCTAGGGCCTCACCGAGGCGCTGTGGGGAACGCGTGTCAGCCCCGGCACGGTGCCGAACGTCAACAAGAGGATCTATGCCAAGATTGACGAATGACGTCACCGTCGCATCGAAGGCGAGCATCCGTAAGTCTTCCTCGACGGCATCGTGACGGAGCGCTCTGGGCCGGCAAGGTGCGCAACGTTTCGCTTCTGGTGGCCATAGACGTCACCACGGACGGCTACCGCGACATCCTTGGCACCGTCGACGGCCCCAAGGATGACAAGTTTGGCTGGTCGATGTTCTCGTGGCACCTAGCCGACCGCGGCTTCTCAGGCGTGCAACGGATCGTCTCAGATGCCAGCCGTGGCCTGGTGGAGAGCGCCGCCGAGGTCAATCCCGAGGCGAAGTGGCAGCGCTGCGTGGTGCATTTCCACTGCAACGTCTTCAGTCTCGTCCCCTAGGGTAAGGGCCGGGTAATCGCGAAGACGCTTACAGCCATCCATGCCCAGGAAAGCCGAAAAGCGACAACCAGGAAGATGGATGCTGGCATCGCCGAGCTGAAGACCATGAAGCTGACCAAGGCCGCTGAGCTGCTCAAAGAGAACGGCCATGAGACGCTGACCGACTACGGCTTCTCCGATAGCCACTGGGTCAAGCTGAGAACCAACATTTCGGTGCCGACTGAACTCTCCCCAGAAGTGCGGAGGTAGATCTTCAACTATATCGGGCCCGGTAATCAGCTGGTGTCAGTAATTGGCGGCGCCGTTCTTGGTTTTCGGTGGGCGCCCTCGGCGCGTCGGAGGCGGTGCGATGGGCGCATTGGATCGGACGTATTCCGGGATCAGGTCGGTATGGCTGCCTAGCCAGGAGCTGGCGCCCTCGATCTGGACGACGACCGCATGGTGAAGGAGACGATCGAGCATCGCGGTGGCCGCCACAGGATCACCCAACACCTCGCCCGCATTCGGCGAAGCCGTGGTTCGAGGTCAGGATCACGGCGCTCTTCTCTTAGCCGGCGTTGACGAGTTGGAAGAATTGGTTGGCGCGGTCAGTGGTGATCAGCGGGTAACCGATCTCAGTTGTCTGGTCGAGCGGACCGATCGGTGAAGTGCGCCGTTCAGCTCAACTTCAAAGGCCCGCAACAGGCGTCCAGCCGCGACAGCGGCTTGGTCTCCGGGGCGCATCGCTATCAATAACGCAACCTGTAAGAACGGCGCGAACCCCGTTATCCGTCGCACACATCCTCACAGCGATATTGCTTCGCAGGAGCGAACGCGCCCCTTAGGTCGAAACAAATCCGCCGTCGCAGTCTCGGACGTTCAATTCACCGCGCCGAGCAGGTTTTCCTCAACCATGATGATGCGTACTCGCACCGGATCGCTCAAGCCAAACAAGCTGCGTGTTGTACGATCAAGATCTTCGGCAAGCGCTTGCAGCAACTCAGGCGTTCTGTTTGCCTTATGCCGGCAGGTCAGCTCCACATAGCAGCCGGACAGGTTGACCTTCGCATCCGGAACCACAACGACCACAGCATGTTCGCCGTGCGCTTCTAGGCCTTTGACAACAACATTGTTTAGCTCTTCCAGATCGGCGTCTGACACAGGTTTCTTCGTGTCAATAAAGACCTTCAAACTTGGCATCGTATCACTCCGGCTTTGTCGCGCGAAAAATGCGATTTGGCACTTTCATCGAGATGCTGTCGCCTTCGTCTAGGTAGTCGACTTCGGACCTGATGGACGCGGGCGTGCAGCGCCGCACGAAAGCATTGAGCTCGTCGAGCTTGTGGCGATCGCCTCCCAGTTCGCTGTCGAGGCGACCAAGTGTGCTTTGGTGAAAATTGGCCTCAAAAACCTGCTTCACGTCAACAAACCCAGCTTCTTCGAAGAGCCAGGGCATCTGTTCGCCCCGGGTGAAGTATCGATCAACGACAATCGATTCATAGCCGGCCAGTTCGTTCTTCTTTTGCATTTGCTCGGTAAACGCGTCTTGTTGCTCCCCCGTATTGGGCATGACTTCCCAGATGACGAAGCGTCCCCCTGGCTTCAGTACCCGAAACACGTTCTGAAAGACGAGCGGCTGATCGATATGTGGCACTTCGTGCAGCCCCATCTTGATAACCACGGCATCGAAGACGCCGTCATCGTAAGGAAGGTTGCGGGCATCACCGACAGTCACATCCGCCGCCATTGCGCGTACTGCATCGGGAATCCGGTCGAGCTGAACCTTGTGCAGGTCGCACATGCTGAGTTCAATCTTGAGCCGCTCCTTCTCGGTTCGCTCCAATATGTGGGCACTGACGGCGCCATATCCGCACATTAGGTCGAGCACGCGAGCACCATCGGAGATTTCCATCGCGTCGGCCAGTTTCTCAAGATCCTCTCCGGCAACGCCATGGATCTTCGAAAAGTCTACCTTGCGGATGTTGTAGCCATCCGCGATCAGCTCTGCTCGCAATTGCAGTTCGAATGCCGCAGCGAGTCCCAGCATGTCGGGATCAGCTTCTAGCGAGGAAGACAGGGCGCCATCGCCGTCCAATTCTAGAACAATGCGCACCTTGCTGCCAGTTTCCTTCGCCCTCCTCAGAAACTCTTGAGACCGATCGCTGACCGAAAGCAGGGTTGGTATCTTACTGTCTCCGTCCGTCGCGAAATTGGCAGAAAGCATCTTGCGATTTTGTTTCAAGGTTCGTCTCCTCGCTCGTTTTTTTGGTGCCTCCCGGACCGCTCTGTGACGATGTTCGAGGCGTAGCTTTGACACAGCTTATCGTCGGTCCCACGTAAGTGGCTAGGTTTGTTTTCTTTTACTGGTTCATGGGCCCTCGATCCATCGGGATGTTGATCTGCGACCGCTGGTCGGGTTTGCCGTTGAGTGCACTCAGGCTTGGGCGCAAGGACGCAGTGGCTGAGGGATGCTGACGAAAGCTGACGGACAGCAGGTCCCGGAAGCGGACACTTTGTCAAATGTGAATATCCGCAGCTCCCTCCGTAGCCAAGCCGCGGCTCTCTCGCTGACCAAAAGCCCGATCTCGGCTTGGTGGTTGGACGTTGAACAGCCACTCGATTGAGTCCAGAAATCAATCCCAAGGACGTTGGACATGGTCGAACACCTCCGGGAAGCTCAACACGCCCGATGGGGAGAGCTTGCTTGCACAGCACGTCCGCCCAGGCATCAACCACGGCAAGGGCTTGGCCAAACGCCCGTCGCACGTCTCTCTGCCCTGATGCCCGTACAACCCGAGCCGGACCCGCGCTGTACGGTCGGACCAGATATCGGGTCAGATCCGGCAATTCTTGCATTTTCTAAACACCTAAAGCCGTTGTGGATCCACCAAAGTCAAAGAGCTTCGGTTTCTGGATGCAATACCAGTCTGGCATTGCAACCTCGTCCGAGCCGTTGGCATTTTCAGGTATTGGCTCCTCCGGGAAAATCACTTCGAAAACATCTCGCGAGATTGTTGAGGCGCGGCAGACTTCCGTTGCCATATCTACTGCATCCAAATTGGCAAGCTCCATGACTTCGCCAAATGTCGACCCTTCGGCCGAAAGAAACGCATCTGCAATGGCAGTGCCGTAGAGCGAAGCTTCACGATCCTCTGTCAGATTGGCAGCTTGCTTTGCACCTGACGCCACGACGAGAAGATCTAGATTTTCCGGCTTTGAACCTTCGAGCAACGCGCTGTGGGCAAGTTCAGCGAAACAGGAATCGATAATCAATGCAATCTTGGCGTCGACCGTGCCGAGAAATGAAAATATCTGATTGATTGGAATAAGCGACTTGTCCGACAACGCAATCATCGGAAGAATTGGGGGTTTTCCCGACCAAAACTGCACTGTGTAGGTTTCGGAGGGTAGGGCGCCGGATACCATCGGTCTTATTGTTTCGTCGGGAACTAGAGCCTTTGTCCAGTCGCTATATGTAGATCCGTGGGCATTCAAATAGATTATGAGATGGTCATCACTGTTTAACTCGCTTGCATAGGTTTCAATGACTCTGAGGACATTGGGCCCCCGGGCATCACTGTCGACAAGACTGACCGTTCGGTCTGGCGAGATCGACAACGCTGCCGAGATGGCCGTCTCGACCCTTTCGCTTGTACGATGACACACATCGATAGAGATCTGAGTATGGGATGGCGGACACACAGAGATCGTCAGCAAGTGAGCCTCTCCGTCAGACGGTTGCGCCTGAGACGGTGCGAGCATGGTCACGAGCAGGCAAGCTCCGAGGAGTGTCGCAATGGCGCATCGTTCGAAAAGTAGGACCGAAGGTTTGATCAAGCGAGCCATCGAAAACACCCTCTGAGGTTGTACCTAGTGGTCATTCAGTTAATTGACTTTACCGCCGACGTGGATGCATTCTTCTTCCGATTGTGCAGCCAGTAGAATTCTCCGATCGCGGTCAATAGCCAAATATAGAGAAAAAATAGCACGTGCGGAGTTTAATTAATTTGACTCTTGAGTTTTGGCTGTCGGAACCCGCGCAGCGTCCTAAATCGAGATGAGGTTATCGGTATTTGACAGTGCCGGGGTGGCGATCGTTCCAGCGTTCAATATGGCTGTGTAAATGAGCTTAGCATTCCAGATTTTCACTTTGAATTCCTCTCGAGGTATTGCGGCGTTACCGAACAGAGATCGGCATTGTGCGGAGCGTCATCAATGATGCAGGGAAAGAAGTTACAATTTGTCACAAGCCCCGTCTGGAGCTGGTTGACTTTTGTGCGTGAGGCTACTGTAGTGTATTTCGAAAGTGGAATTTGTGACAGTTTGTGACTTTTTGAGTCAGCGCCTTGATCGTACATGATCCCATCATGATTTATTTGGAACCGAAAGAATTGATGAGGTAAAATGAAATGATACACACTAACAAATATCGCATCGGAGCAGCACTGTTGGCTATTGCTGTTTTGGCAGTGCCCGCGTCTGCTGGCCAAAAAACTATTCCTCAATGGAATAGCTGGCCTGGAACAATTTGGGGTGCTGGTCCTACCGGTGGGGATGATGAACAGACCGTCAGCGAAGTAACCGCGTCGAGCACATTGCCGGTCTTGTGCGACCTCAATGGTCAAACAGATCAAGCGCACACGGTGCAACTTGTGGCGCAGTCGGCAGGCGATTGTAACAATGTCGGAGGGACGGTCTCTGACGCCGCGCAGGAGCGGTCTGGTACCTGAACGCCGACGCTCTTGTACAGGTATCGAGGGGAGCCGCACTCAGCGCGCGTCAGCTTGAGTTAAGCAGTGCACTGAGTGCGGGTCGTTGCCGGGGCGCGTAACGCGCCCCGGAACACTTTTCAGGCGATCGGATCAAAGCCGAGGGCGATCAGGCTCTCCACCATCGCGCTGTCGCTGTCGGCGATCGGGTTCCAGTCATCGGCCGTCAAGTTGGCCAGTGAGAGGTCTTCGGCCTGCGTGTCTCGAACGACGATTTTGTGACCGCCGTTGTTCGCGACCTCGAAGACCAGATCGCCCTCCACTTCTGCAACCATCAGGCTATCGCTGCCCAGCGAAGTGAAATCGAACCGGTCCTGCGAAGGATCGAAGCCGAGAATCTCGATCTGCGCCCCCCAGTTCCAGGTCACCTCGACGATATCGACACCGGAGCCAAGCTTCTGGGTCGTGCCACCCGAGCTGCCAGCGGTCGTTCCGCCGCCGGGGACCGGGCCCGGTCCATCGTCCGGTCCGCCATTATCCCCGGTACTGGAGCCGGTCATGTCACCGGTACTTGTCTGAAAGCCATCTGTCGTCGCTCCCGCTGGCGCGGCCGGGGTTAGCAGCACGGTGCGGTCCACAAGGGTGACATCGTCCTGAGCAAAGCCGAACGGAGCCTCAAGATTGTCCTCGATGACCTGATCATGGTGAAACTCGATCAGACCGGGGATCAGCTCGGATTTGGTGACACCTGGAAACGTGACGCTCTGGCCGGTAGGCAAGGAAGAGATGACCAGCCCGGCATCACTGTCTTCCACACTCAGCCGTTCGCGCGTTCCGAAATAGAGAAAGCTGATCTTCATGGATGTGGGGTCGAAATTCTGGACGACTTCGTGCACCCCATACTCATGACTGCGGACATAAACCGTATCAGCATCACGCGGACCGACATCCTGCTCCCAAGAAATCACTCCACCCATGTCCTGGCGGAAATGCTCGTTTCCCACGACACCGAAATTCGCCACAGAGACGTCCTGGTAGGTCACACCCTGCACGATCTGCGCCGCGCTGGACCAAGGGCTGTCAATCACGATCTCACCGGCTTGGGACTTCGTCACGATCATTCCATGAACCGAAGTGTCCCCGAAATCGAGCCTGTCGACCGCAGGATCGAACCCCACGATGTCATCGGCGTTGCTATCTGCGCGATAGACGGTTCCACTGCCGTCGCTGTCTGGCGACGCGTCTGCCGGGTTTGATCCGTCATTGTCGTACTCGATTTCGTATGCGCCTGTAGCTGGCGGCGACACATCCACACCGATCGTAGCGGCGATTTCGTTCAGGACGCTTTGGGTGCCGGCTGAGAAATTCCCCATACTCAGATCACTCAGACTGATGCCGGTCAGGATGGTCTGCGTCGTCGTGCCATTTTGGCTTATCTCGATCCGAACCGTCGTCCCTAGCGCATCACCGGACTCTTCGAACAAGGCAAAGTCCTCGGCGGTGACGTCAGCAAGGATTTCTATGACGTCTCCCATTGCCGGCATGAATCCTTCGATCACCTGCGCCGGGCTGTCCAACCCAATCATGACGTGCATATGCGTATGTCCGCCGTGCCCGCCTGTTCCTGAGGTATCGCCGATATACGAGGCGAGCTCTGCGCGTGCAGACGGGTCGAGGGCGTTGATTCCGTCCGGCCGCAGCATGGCAAGCGGCACGTTGCGAAGTGTGATTGATTGGTCGTTGGACGGGATCGCCAAGATAGTTGACCCACCGTCTTCCCGCACTTCCAGATGCGTCGCACCGACCCACGAGATGAATATCGTCTCCGTGGCAGGGTCGAAATCCGCGACCGTTGCATGCGTACCGTAGGCCCAGTTCAGGACAACATCGGCGGTCGCGGCCGTGATCGCCGGGTTATCAAAGACTGAGCCGTCGCCAGTTGGGTTTGGTTGCGGTTCCGGTTCAGGCTCGGGTTCAGGCTCAGGCTGGGGTTCTGGCTCGGGTTCGGGCTCAGGCTGGGGTTCGGGCTGAGGCGACGGGGTATCCGGCAAAAGGTCCAAGATCATCTGCGCGGTGGTCGCATCTAGAATTGTGAAGTTCGCAGGCGAAAGTTCTGCCAAGGACACGTTCTGGATCGTGATGGTCTGTGCATTTGATGGAATGGCAAAAACCAAAGATCCATTGATTTCTGAGACATCCAGACTGCCGGCTGAAATCCAGTCGACAAAAATCGTGTCCGTGGCAGGATCGAACCCGGTTTCGACGGTGTCTGAACCGTAAGACCAGGTGACCACGACGTCCGCGGAGTCCTTGGTCACCCCGGCAGTACCTTGCGTTCCGGGGATCGACCCGCCCCCCCCTGGCCCGCCGAGTCCTTCATCACCGGTCAGACGATCCTGAAAAAAGGATATCGCCTCTTCGATCGTAGGGCTGTCGTAGCCGCCGAACTGGTCGATATACTGCAATATGGAGGTTCCATATTCATCCGTCGAAACTGCACCATTCTGAAGCAGGTTCAGTGTGCCATAGGCGCCACTCAGATGCGCTGCGGCCATGATCCCCGTGAGGGTCAGAACCACGGACTGTATAGTGCCATCGGAACTCGAGTATGTCGCGGTTGTTCCCAGAAGATCATTCAGACTCTTTCCGGAATTCGAAAGCCCTTCCTCGATGATTGACAGATTAAAGCCGAATGCCTCTTTAATGGCGACCGATTGCGCGGCTTTGGTCTTAAACTCGGCAAGGGAGTCGATTCCGTTTTTGCCGGTCCATGTACCGTCCCATGTGTTCGTAGCTGCCCCTGCTCCATAATAAACCGTATCGTCGTAGTACCCGAGATCGATCAGCAGAGCTTCGCCGAACTGAAAGCCGACAAAGCCCAGGGAATTCGTCGACTGATAGGCCATCGCTTCCCATTCGGCATCGCTCAGATCATTCCAGCTGGTATATTGTGGAAAAAAATCTGCAACTGGACCGCCGGCCCATTGGGTCAGTTGCCAATCCTGTATATTTCCACTTTCATATCGTTCGCGGTCCCACCCGGATTCAAATGCAAGAAGAGCGTCAAGAAATTCGGAATATGTTCCGGTCGGCATTTGGTTCTCCATCGTTCTCAGTTTTAGATCATGCTCGACGTGGCCACGTCCGTTCCTTTATCCTGTCGATGCGGATGCAGGATGGGAACCGCAGCACAGGCGGTCGGCGGGACTCTGCGTGATCCAATTAAAGAGTTTTTTTTCAATTAGTTAGGTGGCTTGAAAATGCGCCTATCTAAAGATGATAGACTTTGTTACATCTCGCTTACCATCCGGGAGCCGGTTGAAAGGGCTAGCAGTTTGAGCGAGCAAACAACCGAGAAGCGGCGTATTCTCGTCGTTGATGATGACGTCGATTTTGTCACTGATATCGTGACGAACCTGGAGAGCCGCGGCTATTCAGTTCGAAGTGCCGGATCAGTAGCTGAAGCCCGTCTGCTTTTATCGAAATTCACGGATGAACTGGTATTGCTGGACCTGCTTTTGCCCGGAACGAACGGGCGCGTTCTGTGCTGTGAAATCGCAGAGAATACTCAAGCAGGGATCATCGTTGTAAGCGCTGTCGATAGTGACTCCGAGAGGATTGCTTTGTTAGATTTTGGCGCTGATGACTACATAGTGAAGCCATTTAATATGCTTGAATTGCAAGCAAGGATTAGAGCCTATTTTCGACGCTCAAAGAAACAAACCTTGGGAAGTTCGCCTAAGTTTGGCCCGTGGCGCTTGTGTGAGAATGACCGGCATTTGCTGCATGATGACGGGCGTCTGGTAACGCTGACGCCAAGCGAGGCACTCGTCATGCGCTTATTTGCGGCGAACCCTGGGATTGTATTTGACCGCCAGGACCTGCTCGCGGTTTCTCGTATTCGTCAGCATGTCGGACGTAATGATCGAAGTATCGACAATCTGATAAGGCGACTACGAATAAAAATTGAGGCAGATCCCGCTGACCCGTTTCACCTAAAAACGGTTTGGGGACGCGGTTACGTCTTTGATTTGTGAGGTCCAGTTTCTCAAAAACCCAACAAAGCGTAGGTTTGGCAGAGCGATGGCGTTTTCTTCCTGATTTGTCACTTTGCCCGGTTTGTCGGGAGCCTGCGCTCATTGCTTGCGGGCATCCGGGCGGCAGACTTGCATGCTTCTCATTGAAATTCCGAGGAAAGCTGTTGGGCTTAGGACCTGGATGGACATAGCTGTCGTTGAGTTTTTGATCCCAGCAGGTCACTAATGACAGAGTACTGTGGCTATGCGCGAGATTGATGAGCCCTGGCTTGCTGGAGAGTGGATCGAGCATTGCGCAAAGGAAGTTTGGTAGTCGCTGCACACCTATTACAAATCGTAATAAACACTAGAGGGCTCGATGGCATTGCACAGACTGTCATGGTCCACTTGGACCCTAAGAACGCAAGTAACCTGTGTGATCGTACTGGTTGTGTTAACCTTTGAGACCGCTTCCGTAGGGCTCGACTACCTCCAGATCCGCGCGGACCACAAGTCTGAAGTTAGTAATCGGGGAGGTGCGTTCGTTCAGGAGGTCTTGCCTGCCCTTATCGCTGAAGCCGTTGAAACACGAGCAGATGTCGCAAGCGGTTTCAGCAGTTCCGAGCGAACGCTTCGGACTGGCCAAGAACCGGGCACTTCTGAAGAGGAGGCAACTCGCCTGCATCCAGATATCGCAACTGCGTTGGCCGATCGGCTTCGTGCCGACGGCTTCGAAGTTGAGAGTATGCTCGTCGCGGACCGACGAATTGAAGCCACAGACTCAGATCACGACGTGTTCGGCGCTTTTTTCTCGCAACATCAGAGCTCTACACAGGAAACCGATGAGGACGCCTCGTTGAATCCCGAAAATGTCGCGATCCTCTCCTTGCGACTTCCCGACGATCCAACCTGGTACAATTTTTATATTCTGACCGAGCCGATGAATACGGTGCCGCTGCTTATGGCTGCATCGCTGGATACGGGGATCGCCTTGTTTTTCACGTTCGCGATGATCGCCTTGGTTGGACGTGTTCTGGGCCCGATGCGTGCACTCTCGGAAGGTGCGGAACAGCTCGGGCGCGGCGAGAAGGTCGACGTGTTGCCCCCGGAGGGCAGCAAGGACGTGCGGGAAACGGTTGTTGCATTCAACAGGATGAGCGAGCGGGTCAGACACGCCTACGACTATCAATCGTCTCTCATTCAGAGTCTTGGTCACGACTTGCGAGGACCGCTGGACCGGGTGCGAAGACTCGCGAAAACGACATCGCCGGAACAGATCCGGGATGACTTGCTGCAGCGGATCAATTCGGTCGATGACATCGTCGGCTCGGTGACGAGCTTCACGCGGGCGACACGGCGCGACGGAACGCTTGTACGTGTTGATCTTCCGTCTTTGCTTGACGCCCTTGTCGAGGAACAGCTGGATCTGGGCCATCAATCGTCTTTGGATGTGAAAGCCGCTGTAACTGTAAAGGGACGACACAGCGCATTGACACGGGCACTCAGAAACCTCGTCGAGAATGCGGTAAAGTACGGGACTGTGGCACGGGTGACGTTGGATCGTACGGACCGATTTGCGGTCATAACCGTAGACGACGACGGCAAGGGTATCGCGCCAGACCAGCTCGAAAATGCCTTCCGTCCCTTTGAGCGCCTTAATGCGGAAGGCCCAGGGAGTGGTCTGGGATTGGCGATCGTCAAAGCAATCGTCGTGGATCACGGAGGCGAAATCGAGCTGGCCAATCGCGCCCCATCCGGTCTGCGTGCAACTATACGTCTGCCGCTCGACCCGATGGAAATCAGCCGTACCGAAAAGAGTAGCCTTGCCCCCACACAGTCTCAATGAAGGTCGGATCCGCAGGGTCGGGTTCGACCTTGGTTCTGAGGCGGCGGATCAATGTGTCGACACTCCGGTCGCCTGAACCGCCATGCTGGCGTGCGCGCGCAATCGCCAAAAGATCTTCGCGACTGCATACAAGACCCGGGTTGGCGAGAAAGTAGCGTAAAACCAGTGCTTCGCTTGTGGTCAACGTGATCAGACGCCCGTCGTCATGTTTGAGATGTCGCTCGTCTTCGACAAAGCTCCATGGTCCAAAGCGCTGCAATCGAGGTTCGGATGCCCTGCCGCCTTGCGTCCTTCTGAAAAACGCCCGCACCCGGGCAAGCAACTCAAACATGTTGAAAGGTTTGACGATGTAGTCGTCCGCGCCCAGCTCTAGCAACGCGATCCGTTCGGCATCGTCGCTCACTGAACTGACCATGATGATACCTGACCGAGACGTTTCTGCGATCTCCCGGCACAGAACCTTACCGCTCACTCCAGGCAAGATTATGTCAAGAAGGTACAGGTCGTAGGGCTGTTGTGAAATCAGGGCGCGGGCAGGGCCCACGGCATTTGCGCACTCTACAGAGTATCCGCGATCTGACAGAAATACCCCCGTCTGTGATGCGAGTTCCTCGTCGTCTTCGACAAAAAGGATTCTAGCGCCTTGCGAGGTCTCAGAATCACCATTCATCAGTCATTCCTCTGTGTGACGGGCCGTAAACCAAACTACCTAAAGGAATGAAAGGCCCAAAACTTGCCAAGGCAACTACGCTTGCAGCTCGGCGGTTTCATGCAGGATTTCAACGATACGCGTAAGGTTTTCAGGGGCTTTGTGGATGGTCTTCCACAATATGCACGCCTGAAGAAGTTCGGCCCGGTTGTCTTAAAACTGCGCCAGCCCGGGCCGAATTGAAGTCTTTCCTCGCTAAACCTGGCTTGCACCGTGGTTCTATCTCGTTGGCTTCACAAAGCCTTGGATAGACGCGCGTACACAACCAGACCCGATGATTGATGGTCAATTTGAGACACGATGGGCTTCGGTAGGGCCGGCGCAGAGATGACATGGCTAACGTGCGTTGCGAGATCACCCCACCGATCGTAGTAGGTTGGTGCCTGTTAAAGCACCAACCATTATGCTCCCGTGTCACATGTACCACTCGCTCCAGTCGCCGGTCGTGGGTTTGATGGAAGGACCGGAGTAACCGTCCCAATCCCCGTGCACGCTCAGCATCATCTCTCCGGTTGCTTTGTCATGGTACTCGACCGAGCCGTCCTTATGGACCGTCGACCACCCGAGGACGATTTCATCAGCCGATGAGTAGCCGTAGGACTCGTAGTCGATGAAGATTGTGTCCCCCATTTCATAGTTGAGGATGACCATCTTGCCGCCGTCCATGACAAAGCTGTCACGTCCCGCTCCGCCATCTGCGACGGCATGACCTTCGGAGACAACCATCAGATCGTCACCGTCACCGCCCCACATGTGCGAGCTCCCATCGAGGTTGAACATCTTGTCGTTTCCGTTTCCTCCGAAAAGATGCGCCTTTTTTGCTCCATCATGGACGAGGACGTCATCGCCATTTTCGCCATAGAGCCTGTCCCAGCCCCAGGGGCCTATCCCATCTGCGCCACCGCTGAATATCTTGTCGTCGCCGTTGCCGCCATAGAGATAGTCATCCCCCCTGCCGCCGCGAATGATGTCATTTCCATCGTCCCCGTAAATGAGGTCATTGCCGTCATCTCCGCTCAGATAGTCATTGCCACCGCCACCATAGAGCCTGTCGTTACCGCTATCACCATAGATGATTTCAGAGGCGTTGCTGCCGTAGATCGTGTCGTCACCGGAAAGACCGCGCACATAGCTGTCTGTCTCGGTCATGGTAAACTCGTTGTCGCCATGGGTCAGATAGAACCGCGTATTGCCGTTCTCATCCATCATGCCGCGCGCGAAATTGTTTACGCTCTCGCTCGAAAACTCGACGATCACCTGATTGGGGTCGTTATGTTTGACCAATCTGAAATCACCATTGCCGATGTCGTGTGTATGGACCTGCGTGTACGACGTCAGATTGTACGACGCCATGTCGACGACGATCCTGTCGCCGTCATTCTGGTTGTAATCGGTAATGACGTTTCGGCCGCCACTCATCACGAAGCTGTCCGCGCCAGCACCGCCGGTCATCGTGTCGTTACCCAACCCGGACACAAAGGTGTTGTTTCTTTCATCCCCCTTGAAGGTGTCGTTGTGGCTTGTGCCGACGACATTCTCGACGCTGAACAACCGGTCGCTGCTGGTGACGACGGGGCCGTCATCGCGATCCCTGTAGTCCGCGCGGATGACATAGTAGTCGCCACGTCCGCTTTCGTCGGCGGTCCGATCCGTCATATCCACGTTGATGCCTGAACTCGCGTCAAAGTAGCCTACCGTATCGGAGCCTCCGCCCCCGTAGATGGTGTTCCGCCCGGCTCCCGGAATGAACAGGTCATCTCCGCCGAAGCCATAGAGGACATCGTCATCTGCGGATGCCGCATCGCCACCAGCGCCGTAGTTATAGCCCATGACAACATCATTGTGGCCGGTGCCGAACTGGTATTCCGACTGGTTCGACCCGCGGACCAGTTGACCGGAATGCGAGCCAATCACCAGAAAACGTCCGGATCCAAGTCCGGAGAGATCCTCCGGCCCCAGATCAAGGGCCTGACCCGAACGATCCACGACCTGATCACTGTCCATGATCAGCATCGTGTTCGCGATCGAGTTTTTCAGGGCTGTGATCTCCGTGGCCGAAAACGTCGAAAGATCAACACCCAGCGTCTTGGCCAGATCGTCCCAGTACACCACTGCGATCAGTTTGGTCGACTCGCTGTCCTCGTAGATCCGGAAGGCTTCGCCAGCGACAAGGCCCTCAAGCTTGATATGCGCATTGGGGGTCCCGTCGCGGTTCAGAGGAACGACCAACACGTCTTCTCCAGGATTGAAGTCCTTGACGATCGCAGCGTTGGATCCGTCCCACGTGTTCTCTGACGTGTTGCCTTCGGTGAAAAAGGGCAGAGCCGTGACGATCTCTTTGGCGGTCTTGACATACCCGCCGACTACGGGGATCAGCCCGCCGACGTTGTAGATCGCATCGGTTGCAAATCCCATCCAGTCGAACGGTGTATTTTTTTGTTCAAAGCCGGAACGCTGACCGACGACGAAAACATCCGATCCCGATCCGCCATACATTTCGGTTTGGCCATGGCCGCTTTTTGCCATGCCGGAAAAGAGCCAGTCATTCCCCAAGCCGCCATAGAGCGTGTCTGTCCCGTCACCGCCATCGATGATGTCATTCCCGGCGCCACCGTAAAGGACGTCGTTTCCAGCGCCGCCATAAATCTTGTCGTCACCGACACCACCGCTGATCGTATCATTGCCTTCGAGACCATAGATCCGATCGTTGCCAGCCCCGCCGAAGATAACGTCATCATGGTCATAGGGTCTCTCGACCAAATCCAGCCGACCGGCACCATAGATCACGTCGTCGCCATCGCCTCCGACAATTTTTTCATAGACATTGTAGAACTCTGCTCTGGTTTTGTTGCCAAGGGCGTTTGTCTCGTAGGAGTCGTACAGGTTGAAGCCCCCGTCATAGGTTGCACCGCCATCAGCGAGGTTGAGCTCGCCGCGGGAATCCACGAACTGCTTGGTTTTCACGTAGAGCTCACCAAACCACCAGGTGCGCTCCTGAGCGTCCAGTTCTTTGCCTGCTTGTACGGAATAGTCTTCCGGTTTGATGTCGATATCGTGGATCGAAGGGCCGCCGAAGAAATCTCCCGACCCGTCCGTTAGAGGATCAACCCCTGCGGCGTCGAACCCCGGGGCCGCGGGAAGATACTGCACAGCCGGAGCGCTCGACCGCTCCGAAACGGTGACGCCGTTGGAGTTGAGGCGTTCCCCAGAATCCGAGCTCTCACCCCCGTCTGTCTGAACATCATTCTCCGGGATTATATTCGGTTCGACCAAATGGTGGTCGTCGGTATCCAGATCGCTCGTACGATCCGAAATCGAGATCCCCGTCAAGTTCGGGCTTCCAGCGATTTCCGAGCGCCGTTCCGATGGGACCGAAGTTGCTTCTGCCCCTGGATTGAACTCATCAAGAAAATCGAAGTGATCTACAGTGTTAAAACGCTTTTCCATCTTTTTACTCCACACAAGGAACTCTGACCCTCCCGCCGCAAGATCTGCGTGCAAGAGCGCCTCGATGTCTCTCATGTCGTGATTGGCCGAAAAAAATTCCACGCTATTTTAAGCGCTTAGATGAAACAAAGTGTGACAAACTCTGTAGATGCCTGAACTGCCGCCAAAAAACCGAACGTGGGTTTAGCTGCGATTTGCGATCTGTCGATGTGCAACGCCGGGGAAACCTGTCCCCTTATCAGTTAAGCGGACCTTTTCCGCGTTCCGCTGCAGGTCGCGGTTTTCTGGTCACCGGGGCGTTTATTGCCGTAAAGGCATGCCCCAAGGGCACGCGGTGCACACAAGCCTCTGTAATCGTTTGATTAATCGCCGTCCGACCTGGTGGCGTGCATATCATCCTG
>JANSYP010000008.1 GCA_024742405.1 Paracoccaceae bacterium | reverse complement strand
TACGCCCAGTAATTCCGAATAACGCTAACCCCCTACGTATTACCGCGGCAGCTGGCACGGAGTTAGCAGGGGATTCTTAACCAGGTACCGTCATTATCTTCCCTGGCGAAAGATATTTACAACCCTAAGGCCTTCATCGCTCACGCGGCATGGCTCGGTCAGGCTTTCGCCCATTGCCGAAGATTCCCCACTGCTGCCTCCCGTAGGAGTCTGGGCCGTGTCTCAGTCCCAGTGTTGCTGATCATCCTCTCAAACCAGCTATGGATCGTAGGCTTGGTAGGCCATTACCCCACCAACTACCTAATCCAACGCGGGCTAATCCAATGGCGATAAATCTTTCCCCCGAAGGGCACATACGGTATTACTCTCCGTTTCCAGAGGCTATTCCGTACCATTGGGTATATTCCCACGCGTTACTAACCCGTCCGCCGCTAACCCGAAGGTTCGCTCGACTTGCATGTGTTAGGCCTGCCGCCAGCGTTCATTCTGAGCCAGGATCAAACTCTCAAGTTGAAACGCCTTACGGCGTGTCCTTGACGTTCGAACCTCTGCACATCGTTCCCTGTCTGTTACAACAGGGTTCGTCATCTGTTTGATGTGCTTGAGTTACCGAAGTAACGCAAGCCGCCAAACAGTGAAGCTGACACTTACATCATCGGGCCGAAGCCCTAGTAAGCCGATATGCAGTCGATTAGTCCATCGAATGAACCAAACCGCCCACATATCTCTTCAGATACTCGCGATTTCAAAGAGCGCAGAGGCAAAAACTCACGAGGGCGTCATTTTTCTTTGACGCGACCCGCTCGTTACTGTCTCTGAATTTTCTTCCCTTAGTGGCCAGCGGCCCGTCCGGTGCCCCGTTGGAGCGTCGCCGCCCCTTCGGTGAAGCGGTGTCTACGGTTTGGGCTCGGAGGCTGCAAGCGCTTTTTTGCAGAAACATGACGATTTCTTGGAGACGCCTCCATACCACTTATATTTCAATGTCTTAAGCGACTTCACGGCGACGAGAGAGCGCTCTGACGAGGCCAAAAACAACCCCGGGCGACGACTCGCCCGGGGTGTTTTGGGCCGATTTTGCCTCGTTCGCAGCCTTATCCCCAGACTCGGGGACAGACTCAGACCCCAGATTGAGGCAAATCTCTCGCCATTCGGCCCGGAACGCGCAAACCCGGCCGCAAAGCGACTCGCGCGCTCAGGGGAAGTGGCCGACATCGGGTTCGGCGCTGGACAGACGAACATAGCCCAGCACCCGATTGTCCCGTTTCGGGTCGATCACGAGGATCTCACCCTCATAGACCGTGAACTGGGTCAGCTCTTCGATATTGGTGAAGTGGCTGACCAGCAGGAGCGGCCCCTGCCCGTCCGAACCTTCCCATTCGGAGATGCGATCGCGCAGGGCTGTCACGTTCTCGGCGCCCTGCAGCGACAGCAGCAGGTTCAAGTCGGCGCTGGTCTCTACGGGGATCCCTTCGGCCGTGCCGGGTTCGGCCGCCTCATAGCCTTCGAGCAGCGCCTCCACGGTCTGCTGATTGCGGCACCATTCGCTGACCACGATCTTGCCCGGCATCACCCCGTTCTCGCCCAGCACGAACCCCATCCGGCGCATGTCGTTGATCCCGTCCTCGATCATCACGCGCTGGTTGTCGCAATCCGTCGGGTTCACGTTCTTTTCGTCGAGTTTGCTCCAGTCGGTGGGGCCGTGGCGCATCAGGTAGACCACGTCGTCGCGAAAGAACATTTCATCGACCATCTGCCAGGGCTCGAAACGCAGATTGTTCAGTGCACCGCCCTCTTCGGCCGGTGCGGCTTCGGCCTCCATGCCCGCCGCCATGCTGCCGACATGGGCCGACATCTGAGAAATCTCGGCTATCCCAGGTGTCGCACCAGCAACGGCCACGGCCAAGGCCACTCCGTACAGCTTCCTGTTCATTGCTTGCTCTCCGCTCCTAATCATCGATGCCAACCCCGAAAGGGATCGGCAGTTTGCGCGGCACGTCAACCGCGACGCAGGTTGCATTCGATGTGTCGCGAAGGCCGGCTAGGACTTTTTCGCCGACCCCATGCGGAGTCGTGCGATCAAGAGAACGGCGATGATGACCGTGTAGGCGACCGCTTCGAGCCGGAACCCGCGCACCTGCAACAAATAGTGCAGGCACCCCAAGATCGTAATCACATATGTGAGCTTATGAAGTTTGCGCCAGCGCACAGGTCCCAACCGGCGCATGGACCAGTTGTTCGACGTCAACGCCAGCGGGATCATCAGGACAAACGCGGCCATCCCGACGGTGATGTAGGGGCGCTTCACGATGTCCTTGCCGATCGCGGACAGCATCTGGACGTCCAGCAGCAACCAGACCAGGAGATGCGCGAGGATGAAGAAGAAGGCGATCAGTCCGATCGCGCGGCGCCAGCAGATCAAATTGACGCCGGTCCATTGGCGCATCGGAGTGACGGCCAGTCCGATGATGACGAAATAGAACCCCGCCATGCCATAGCGATGCTCCAGCTCCTTGATCGGCTCGATGCCGAGCCCGCCTGTCAGCCCGAGCCAGAAGACCCAGGCCGCATAGGCCGCAGCTCCGATATACAGGATCCAGTCAGGCACGCCGCGAACGGCACCATTGCAGCGCAGGACGATGTCAGATGTGTCGGCCACTGGCATCCCCTATTCGACCCAAACCCGGTCCCGCACGGCGGGGTCAGATGTCCTTGGTCAGATCCATGCCCTCATAGAGCCCCGAGACTTCATCGGCGTAGCCGTTGAACATCAAAGTTGGACGCTTCTTGGAGAAGAGCCCGCCACCGATGCGGCGCTCGGTGGCCTGGGACCAGCGCGCATGGTCCACCTTCGGATTCACGTTGGAGTAGAACCCATATTCACGGGGATTGGCGATGTTCCAGCTTGTCGGGGGCTCGTCTTCGGTCAGGGTGATCTTCACCACCGACTTGATCGATTTGAACCCGTATTTCCATGGCACCACCAGCCGGATCGGTGCACCGTTCTGGTTCGGCATCTCGTCGCCATAGAGCCCGGTGGCCATGATCGTCAGCGGATGCATCGCCTCATCAAGGCGCAATCCCTCGACATAGGGCCATTTCAGGATCGGCATGCGTTGGCCGCGCATCTCGTCGGGTCGGTAGAGCGTCTCGAAGGCGACATACTTTGCTCCCGGCTGCACCCCCACGCGATTGAGCAGACCAGAAAGTTCGAACCCTATCCAAGGGATGACCATCGACCAGGCCTCGACGCAGCGCAGACGGTAGATCCGCTCTTCCAGCGGCTGATCCTTCATCACGTCGGCCAGGTCGTAGGTTCCCGGCTTGTCGACCAGGCCGGCAATCTCGACCGACCAGGGGTCTGTCGTCATCGCCTTGGAGTATTTCTTGGGGTCGGCCTTGTCCGGTCCGAACTCGTAGAAGTTGTTGTAAGAGGTGATCTCCTCGAACGTGTTCTTTGGTTCATCCGTGGAGAATTTGCTTGGCGCCGCACTGACCGCGTCAGCGGGCCGTCCTGCGAGCGTCATGGCGCCGGTTGCGGCCAGGCCGGCAATGACGGACCTGCGGTTCATGAACACGTCACGGGGCGTGACGTCGGCCCAGGTCAGGGTGGGCTTGGTGCGGCGATGCATTCGGGACTCCCTCGCTTTGCTGGGACAGATATCCGACATCGGACCCGTCTCCAAACGAACCCAACGCTTCTCACACTAGGGTGATCATCCGCGATGGCCAATTCAAGCCGCCGTGCTGCGTTGCTCGACCTGTGGAAACAAGGCATCCATGCGGACCGACCGGCCATTGGGCTGCACAAGCCGGACATGTTTGCGCTGCATCTGCCGTGGATCGGAAACCCCTACGGAATGGGCAATTGTTTCGACTTCGGCGATCACCTTCATGGCATAGTTGGCGACCCGCTCGGTCTTGTTGGTCACGTCGAGGCCCTTCTGAAACCGAAGATCGTGGGTCGTGATGCCGGTCGGACAGGTGTTTTTGTTGCATTTCAGCGCCTGGATACATCCCAGCGCAAACATGAAGCCCCGCGCCGAGGTCACGAAATCCGCGCCCGCACCGAGCGCCCAGGCCACGTCCCCGGGATTGACCAGCTTGCCGCTCGCGATCAGGCGGATGCGGTCGCGCAGCCCGTACTCGACCATCATGTCGGCCATCCTCGGCAGACTCTCGCGCACCGGCATCCCGACCAGATCCATCAGCGGCATGGGGGATGCCCCGGTGCCGCCCTCTCCGCCGTCGATGGTGATGAAATCCGGCGCGGCGTCCTTGCCGCGCCGGTTGATGGTCGAAAAGAAGTCTCGCACGCCGTCGACCGACCCGATGCAGAGTTTGATGCCCGTGGGCTTTCCGGTCACGTCGCGGATATGGTCCACAAGGTCGAGCAGCTCGTCCCAATTGTGCACCTCGACATGGCGGTTGGGCGAATAGCTGGCGTGGCCTTCGGGGATGCCCCGGATCTTGGCGATTTCGGGGGTGACCTTTGCACCGGGCAGGATGCCGCCCTTGCCCGGTTTCGCACCCTGGCTGAGCTTGATCTCGAACATCCGCACCTGTTCATGGCCCGCCACCGCCCGCAACTTGTCGTCATCGAGATTGCCGGCATGGTCGCGCACGCCGTATTTCGCCGTGCCAATCTGAAAGACAATGTCGCAGCCGCCCTCCAGGTGGTACGGCGACAGCCCGCCCTCGCCGGTGTTCATCCAGATCCCGGCTTTGGCAGCGCCCTTGGACAGGGCCTGCACCGCGGGTTTGGAGATCGCGCCGAAGCTCATCCCGGAGATATTGAAGATTGAGCGTGCAACATAGGGAATGCGCGCACCCGGCCCGATCACCATGGGCGCAGCCGGGCTCGCCTCGTCATCGAGCGGGGGGAACGCGGAGTTCACGAATATCGGTGTGCCGACGACGTCGAGATTGCGGGTCGACCCGAAGGCGATAGTGTTGTCGCGGCCGCCGGAGGCCCGATTCACCCATTCCCGCTGGGCCCGGTTGAACGGGTATTCCTCGCGGTCCATGGCAAAGAAATACTGGCGGAAGAACTCGCCCAGCTTGGTGAACAAGGCGCGAAAGCGGCCCAGAACGGGGTAATTGCGCCGGATAGCATCGCGGGTCTGCAGTGTGTCGGTGATGTACATCAACACGACCGCGGCGAAAACCAGTCCCAGAACAAGAACGAACAGCAGCTGCAGAAGATTGAGCGCGCGTTCGATAAAGGTCAGATCCATTTCAATCGGTGTCATACTGAGAAACCCTTGGCGCTGCGGTCAGTATCACGTCAGACTTGGGCACAGGTGAACCGCTTCAACAAGCCTGAACTTTTCCGGGAGCAACTGATGAAATTCGCCCTGACAGCCCTGTGCCTGAGCGGCAGCGTAGCCTGCGCCGACGGCGCCATCACCTTCACAACCGACGAGAGCTTCGACGACGTCACATTCGGCATCGAAAGCGCGATCGTCGGGCGCGGACTCGTTATCGATGCGACCAGCCATATCGGCGCCATGCTTGAACGCACCCGCGCCGATGTCGGCTCGGACATCGTGCTGTTCGAACAGGCGGATGTCTTCAGCTTCTGCTCGGCAAGCCTGTCGCGCAAGGTGATGGAGGCCGACATCACCAACCTGCGGTTCTGCCCCTACGACATCTTCGTCTACACCACGGCCGCCACCCCCGGCGAGACCGTGGTCGGGTTCAACGAGATGCCCGAAGGCGCCATGAAAGAGGTCGAAGCTCTGCTCACCGACATCGTTCAAGAGGCCCTCGGGCTGGAGTAAGCCTACCCAATTGTGATCACAACAGCGCACGGTGGCTCACGGTTCCGTGACTGGAAACCGCGTACCGCCGTCGCTTAGCGGGGCGTTTCGCTCAATCAAGGGCAGTTTTTTGCCAAATCGGCGGCCTGCGCCGCTGGACCATTTGTCACGTGTGCATATTTCCCACAAACACAAGCGACGGCCGTTGTGGCCACGCCTCGTTCTGGAGATTGCTCATGTTCCGCCGCACATTCACCGCTCTTGCCGCTGCCACCTTGCTGGCCGGCCCGGTATCCGCTCAGTCCAAGGACATCGTCGACACCGCTGTCGGTGCCGGCACCTTCCAGACCCTCGTCGCCGCCGTCGGTGCCGCAGGTCTGGTCGATACCCTCAAGGGCCCGGGTCCGTTCACCGTCTTCGCACCGACCGATGATGCGTTCGCTGCCCTGCCCGACGGCACGGTCGAAACGCTCCTGCTGGAAGAAAACAAGCAGCAGCTGGTCGACATCCTGACACTGCACGTCGTACCGGCAAAGGTGATGTCCTCTGAGCTGGCCGGCCAAACCGTGTCTGCCAAGACCGTCAATGGCGAGAAGCTGATCATCGACGGACGTGACGGCGTCGAAGTCAACGACGCCACCGTAACGGCAGCCGATATCGAAGCCTCCAACGGCGTTATCCACGTCATCGACGCGGTGATCCTGCCCGGAAGCTAAGGCTCCCGCCATCGCGAGATAGCCCAACAGAGCCCCGGCCCAGCGCCGGGGCTTTTGTCGTTTCGGGGCGCGTACCGAGATGTCTGCATCGCGTCAGCACCACGTCGGTAAAACGTCGGTGGTATTCGCAGTGGCGTCAGGATTTCGCCTGACGGGAACGGGTATCGCAGAGGTCCCAGACAGACTGGCCCCAGGGTTCGACGCGGATCGCGACCATCTCAAGGATCTGTCCGAGACCGCCCCGACAGCTTCGAACGAAGCACCTCTCAGGACAGCTCTGCCCAGGTGACGATCGCTGCACCTGCGCTTGTTGGAGTTCCGAACGCCGAGCACAGGCCCGTGCCGCTCCGAGGACGTTTGTTCCAAGCCACGGGCCTCTGGCCACGCAACAGGCCGATGGAGTGCCGGACTTGCGGCGCGTTACGCGAATTGGTGCGTCTTGAGCCCGACCGACGCCGCTACATCCAGCTCAACGCTTTTTCGATGATCTGCGTTGCTCCCGTTCGTGCGCATTTGCCATGGGCAACCAGCAACTGTTCGGGCTTCCAGTCCAGAACCCGCTGCCGTGCGGAGCGAGTCGTGTGCCCCGCCCGGACCATCTCCAGCAGCCATCGCTGAAAAGCGGCAAGTTGGCGCAGAAACCCGTCCGCCGAACATGGTTATGATCTGCGCGTCGATGGTAGCAGGCGGAGGCTGTGATGCGACAGAAGCTCCTCCCGCTCTGGGTGTTGTTCGGTGCTACGCTCGGCGTGGTGATCGGGCTCTACCTGCCGAAAACGGCCGCGCTGATCGATCCCGTCGGCGATGTCTATATCCGGCTGATGGAGGTGGTGGTCCTGCCCTATCTGATCGCGTCGCTGATGCTGGGGCTCGGTCAGATCTCTCCGGACACCGCGAGGAAGCTGCTGAGGCATAGCTGGGTCGCGTATCTTCTTTTGTGGATAGTGGCCTTTGCCGTGATCCTCACCGCCGGTGCGACCGCCCCGGAGGTCACGCGAAGCCCGGTCGTCAACTTTGCCAGCGTGCCGGAGGCGCCCCGATCCTTTGCCTCGCTGGTCGATCTGGTCATTCCCGACAATCTCTTTTCGGCGCTGGCGAACAACTACATCCCGGCCGTCGTCTTCGTTGCGATCGTCTTTGGCGTGGCCATCCAGCATGTGGAGGAGAAGGCCGTGCTGATCACTTTTCTCAGGGTGATCCACAAGGCCTGCATCAAGATCTGGGGCTGGGTCGTCCTGATCGCGCCGTTGGGCGTCTGTGCCCTGGTCGCCGGTACGATAGACCGCGTCAATCCCGAAGAGCTGTTGGCGCTCTCGATCTATATCTCGGTGGTCATCTCCGCGGCGCTACTTCTGGCTTTCTGGATCATTCCGATGCTGCTGACATGCTTCACCGCCATCGGGTATTGGGAGCTGCTTTCGGCGCTCAGAGGCGCGTTTCTGATCGCCTTTGTGACGACATTGTCGGTGGCCGCACTACCGATCATCCAGTCGGCCGTGGAGACCATCGCCAAGCGGAAATTCACGACCAAGGACACCGCCCAGCAGCACGAGATCATCCAAACAACCCTTTCGGTCAGTTACCCGCTCGCGCAGGTCGGCAATTTCTTTGTCTTCGTCTTCCTGCTCTATGCCTCCTACTATTTCTTCACTCCCATCGAGAACTCGCAGATGCTGGCCTTGCCCGGCATGACGCTGTTGTCTGGCATCGGCTCTCCCTCCTCCTCAATCGATGCGGTGAGTTTCCTCGCCAGTTGGCTGAACCTGCCGTCGCTCACCACCAAGCTCTATGTCGAAACGATGACCATCACGCGCTATGCGCAGATCCTGGCATCGGTTTCGGCCTTTGCCTTCATCACGGCGCTGGTGACGTTCAATTTCTATGGCCATCTGACCTTCCGGCCCTACCGGTTGCTGCTGACCGCGGTCGGCGCCGCGGTCTGCCTTGTGGCCATCCTGGCCGTGGGTCGTGTCGGCGGCACGCATATCCCGCTGAACTCCGAAACGAATTACCAGGCGATGGGCCTGCCTCAGGATCTGCAGGCGCTGAGCGATGCAAATCTTGCCAGTCGTCTCGGGCTCGACGGCACTGCCTCCGACAGCGGCGCGCAGGATCCCGCGCCCGCTGATGGCGATGTCGGCATTCTGTCCCGCATCCAGTCCTCGGGGGTAATTCGCGTCGGCTTCAACCCGGAGGTTCTGCCCTTTTCCTACATCAACACCGAGAACCGTCTGGTCGGATATGATGTGGAGCTGATGTACCGCTTCGCGCGCGACATGAATGTCGAGTTGGAGTTCGTCCCCTATGACTGGCAGACCCTGATCGATGATCTCGAGGCCTCGAAATTCGATGTGGCCATCGGCGGGATCTACATCACCGAAAGCCGTCTGCAGGAGGTCTCGGCGAGCACCCCCTATTTCGAGAACCCGATCGCGCTGATCGTCCGTGCCGATCAGGTACAGGATTTCGCCTCGCGCGATCAGGTGAATGAGATCGCGAACCTGACGATTGCGGTGTTCGACGATCCGGTCCTGCTGCCGCTTGCCAAGCGCAGCTTCCCGAACGCGACCATCAAGGTCCTGAGCAATTTCCACACGCTCGCCTCAGAAGCCGATATCGACGCCGCGATCTGGACGATCGAGCAGGCCCGCGCCTGGGCGATATCGAACGAAGGCTACACAGCGGTCGTGCCGAAGGATTTGGCGACGCGATTCCTGTTCGGATATCTGATGCCGAAACAGGCCGATGCGCTCCGCCTCTATCTGAACTATTGGCTGGGTCTTCAGACCTCCAACGGGACGCTCAACGGGATGGCGACGCGGTGGATCTATCCGGCCATCGACCAGAGCTCGGTGGCGATACCCGCGCCATAGGAGCTTTAGGGCATGGCGGCCGGGCTGCGCGACGGGCGCGAGCCCCTATTTCGCCGCCGCGCGGCGCGGGTTGCGGGCGCGTTCGCTGTCGGACTTGAGCTGGCCGCACGCGGCCATGATGTCCTCGCCCCTCGGCGTGCGGATCGGCGCTGCGTATCCGGCCTTGTAGATGATGTCGGCGAAGCGCTTGATGCGGACCTGGTCTGAGCGCTGGTAGGGCGCGCCGGGCCATTCGTTGAAGGGGATGAGGTTGATCTTGGCCGGGATGCCGCGGATCAGATCGATCAGACGACGGGCATCGGCGTCACTGTCATTGACGTCCTTCAGCATCACGTACTCGAAGGTGATCCGCTCCGAATTGCTGAGCTTGGGATAGGCGCGCAGGGCGTCGAGTAGATCGGCGATCGGCCAGCGCTTGTTGATCGGCACGAGCTTGTCGCGCACCTCGTCGGTGGTGGCGTGGAAGCTCACGGCCAGCATACAGCCGATTTCCTCAGCCGTCCGCGCGATCTCGGGGACGACGCCGGACGTCGAAAGCGTGATCCGGCGGCGGCTGAGCTGGATGCCCTCGGGGTCCATGGCGATCTTCATCGCGTCGCGCACGGCCTCGAAATTGTAGAGCGGCTCGCCCATGCCCATGAGCACGATGTTGGACAGAAGCCGCGTCTCGTCCTTGGGGTTGCGCCCGGGCGCGGGCCATTCGCCCAGATCGTCGCGGGCGAGCATCACCTGGCCGATGATCTCGCCGGGCGTCAGGTTGCGCACCAGCCGCTGGGTGCCGGTGTGACAGAAGGAACAGGTCAGCGTGCAGCCGACCTGGGACGAGATGCAAAGCGTGCCGCGGTCGGCCTCGGGGATATAGACGGTCTCGACCTCGTGCCCGCCATCGATCCGGACGAGGTACTTGCGGGTGCCGTCGGCGCTGACCTCGCGGCGGGCGACCTCCGGGACGCGGATCTCGAATGCCTCGGAGAGCTCGGCCCGGTAGGGCTTGGCGAGGTTCGTCATGTCCGCGAAATCGCGCACGCCCTTCTGGTAGATCCACTGCCAGAGCTGGTTGGCGCGCATCCTGGCCTGCTTTTCGGGGGTGCCGGCATCGATCAGGGCCGCGCGCAATGCGTCCCGCGTCAGACCAACGAGGTTTACCAGTCCCTCTGCCGCGGGCTTGCGCGGAAGGGTCAGCAGGTCTTGCGTGATTGGCGTGGCGGGCGCGCTGGCTGCGGCGGTCATGGTCGGTCCTCTGGCGTTCAAGCGCTGCCAGATAGCGGAAAAGCCCGCGCAAGCAAAGGCCGGGCCGCTGACGTGCCTGCGACGCGGGCAGCGTCAGGTCAGCCGGAGCAGCGCTTTTCGGCGTCTTCGATCGCCGCGGTGAAACCCATCAGCGAGAACCGGTCAGTGGTCTGGGTGCCACGCTGGGAAACCCCGACGACCATGGCCTCGGCGCCGCGTTTCATCGCGGCGGCGATGCGGCGGTCGTCTTCGGGTGTCGCGGCCCAGGCGGTTTCGCCATCGGTGATAAGCTGGAATTCACTGTCGCCGATCTTCAGTTCGACGGCGGAGCCTTCTCTGAACGGATAGCCGCCGAGGAACGAGACCTGCCCCATTTCCGCGCTGTCGGGCCAGAAAGAGACAAAGAGATAGATGTCACCCCGGCGCACGGCGACCACGCGGCCATCACGGCGCGCGATGTTTTCGGTCGGCGCGGAGACCACCCAGCACTGCTTGGGATTGTCCTCGACGAAAATGCTCCAGTCGGTCTTGGCCGCGACACGGTTCGACGATTCTTGAGCCGTCACGGCGGTCGCCATGCATAGCCCGGCGATCAGACCTGCCGCAGCACAGCCATACGCACGACGGGCGGTAGCATGCATCATCTGCGTTCCCTCCAGCTTCCTGTGTTGGGGCACGGCCGCCTCTCTGGACGGCGCCGGACCCTATACCTCGGCGCGACTATGGGGGAAAACGCCGGGGCACGAAAGGTCCGGACGCATCAAATACGGGCTATCAGGGGAACGGAATGGCCCTCTCGGGCCCGGCTGTCACATGGCTGCAACAGCCTGTGGGCAGTCTCGCGGCAGTTTGGAGGCGAAATGAGCGGACCGCAGACGACATCGGGCGGATTGGGGTGGCGGGGCGCGGGCGCTCTGCTGGTCGCGGTGACGCTGGTCGGACCGGCCGCCGCGCAGACCGACCTGCGCGTGGCGAGCTACAATGCGGCCCTCACCCGAGATGCCACCGGTGCACTGGTCGCCGATCTACGCGGGGGCGACGACCCCCAGGCGCGGGCGCTCGCCGAGGTCATCCAATCGGTGCGTCCCGATGTGCTTCTGGTCAACGAGCTCGACTGGGACGCAGGTGGCGAGGCCGCCGACCTCTTTCGCCGGCTCTACCTGGCCGTCGGTCAGAACGGGCAGGACGGCATCGACTATCCCCATGTCATGGCTCCGCCCGTCAATACCGGGGTTGCGTCGGGGGTGGACCTGGATGGCGACGGAGACGCCGGCGGGCCGGGCGATGCCTGGGGCTTTGGCAGGTTCCCGGGGCAGTATGGGTTCGCTGTCTTCTCGCGTCTGCCGTTCGATAACGCCGCCGCGCGGACCTTTCAGACCCTGCCCTGGCGCGCGATGCCGGCGACGCTGCTGGACGCGCCCGATCCCGAGGGCGCGCCATTGGCCGGGCCGGGCGGTTTCTATGCCGCAGAGGTCGCTGAAATCCTGCGCCTGTCGTCCAAGTCCCATCTCGATCTTCCGCTCGTCGTAGGCGACCTGCGGGTTCATCTTCTGGCGGCGCACCCGACCCCGCCGGTGTTCGACGGGCTCGAGGATCGCAACGGCAAACGCAATCATGACGAGATCCGGTTCTGGGCCGACTATATCGAAGGCGCCGCGTGGATCACCGACGACGCCGGGCAGTCAGGCGGGCTGCCAGAGGGGCGCCGCTTCGTCATCTTCGGCGATCTCAATGCCGATCCGTTCGACGGAGACAGCCGCGGAGCGGGCGTGCGTCAGCTGCTCGACCATCCAAAGGTGTTGGGCTCGGCCACCGATCCGGAAATCACCCCTGCGGGCGAGGGGTCGCTCGACCAGCCGGACGAGACCGAGACCCACGCGGGCGACCCGCGGTTCGACACCGCCGATTTCGGCCGACGGCCGGGCAATCTGCGGGTGGATTACGTGCTGCCGTCGCGCACCGGGTTTCGCTGGATGGGCGGCGGCGTGGTCTGGCCCCGCGACGGCGCGCCGCTGGCGGAGGCGGCAAAAGCGAGCGACCACCGGCTGGTCTGGGTGGATCTGCGGCTGGTGCCGCTGGACTGACACGGACGAGCCGTGGTCCGCGGCGGGCGGCTCTTGGCGGCCCGTCCCGTCCGTCCCGCGGGCTCGGGGAGCAGATCACGGCGCGGGCGAACCATGGGGCGCCGCGGGCGCGCATTCCAGACCTTTGCCGAGCCATCAGGCGCTCTTTTCTTGCGCGCGGGCCGCGCGCCTGTTGCGCCTCTGGTCCATCTTGCGTCGATGGGCACCGGATCGCTCGGGGTGCATCGCCCCTCGATACAAGGCGGGGGATGCAGCTCGGACCGTAAGTCGACCCCGCGCGGCCAAGGCCGCCTGGATGCGGCGGACGTTGACGCCGTTCCGAGCCGCTAACGTGCGCTCAAGACCGCTGACAATCGGCCCCGCCGGAAATCGCTCTGACGCCCGGCCCTGCGGGATGTCGCCCGAAACCGGCCATGGGCGCTATGTGCGATATGGATTTCCCTGGCGCACCCACCGCGCGCCACGGAGTATCGGGCCGCGTGATGACCAAGGGGCGGGAAAGCCCCGCAAGCGCGCCCTTGCCCGTCCGCGCCAAGCGATTTGTCAGCACGATCTGTACCTAAGACCTTTCCACCAAAGCCGGAATTTGCCACGGTCCGGCCATGACATCCCTGCCGATCATCCTATCCTATCTGCTGGTCCAGATCTTTGCCGTGCTGTTTGCCCTGCGCGCGATCGAGCGGGCCCGCACGCCCCAGGGCTCGGTCGCCTGGGTGGTTTTTCTGTTCGCGGCGCCGATTTTTGCCGTGCCGGCCTATCTGTTCCTCGGATCCGCACGGTTTCGCGGCTACACCGTGATCCGGCGCGAGAGCAAACAGGTGCGCGAAGGCCTCAAGCGCTTTGCCGACACGTACCCGCCGAACCAAACCGAAGAACGCGGCCTTGTGCGCGGCTTCGAGCATCTCGCCGGCATGCCGCTTTGCGGCGGCAACGGGTTCCAGCTGCTGGTCGACGGCGACGAGACTTTTGACGCGATCTTTGCCGCGCTGGACCGGGCCGAACACTATGTGCTGGTCCAGTTCTACATCATCCATGACGACGATCTGGGCCACGAGCTGCAGGCTCGGCTGATCGCCTGCGCGGCGCGCGGGGTGAGCGTGCGGCTGCTCTTTGACGCGGTGGGGTCCAAGAACCTGCCGCAAAGCTGGCGCGACCGGCTGACCCAGGCCGGTGTGGAGGTCGTCAACATTCATGCGCTGCGCGGACCCAAGACGCGGTTCCAGCTCAATTTCCGGAACCACCGCAAGTCGGTGGTCGTGGACGGGGTGACCGGATTCATCGGCGGGCTCAATGTCGGCGACGAGTATATGGGGCAGGATCCGGTTCTGAGCCCATGGCGCGATACCCATTGCCGGCTGACCGGTCCTGTGGTGGCGCAGCTGCAGCTGGTCTTTGCCGAGGACTGGCACTGGGCGACCGGCGAAGTGCTGGACGATGGCATGAACTGGCGGCCGCCGGCCGATCCCGACGGGATGGATGGGCTCATCATGCCCACCGGGCCAGCCGACACCATGGAGACCGGGGCGCTTTACTTCATCGCAGCGATTGAGGCGGCGCAGGAGCGGCTCTGGATCGCCTCGCCCTATCTGGTTGTGGAAAACGATGTTCTGGGGGCGCTGAAACTTGCGGCATTGCGGGGCGTGGATGTGCGCATCCTGACACCCAAGGCGGTCGATCATCGCATCCCCTGGCTGGCGGCCTTGTCCTATTTCGACGATCTCGAAGATACAGGGGTGCAGATCTGGCGCTATCAGGACGGGTTCATGCACCAGAAGATTCTGCTGGTGGACGACCGTTTCGCCAGCGTCGGAACGACGAATTTCGACAATCGCAGCTTCAGGCTGAATTTCGAGGCCACCGCGATGCTGTTCGATCGACGCGCCGCCGAAGCGGTCGCCGAGATGCTGGAGGCGGATTTCTCGCGCTCCGTCCGGCTGACGATGCGCCTGAACGACCGGCCGCTCTGGCAGCGCCATGGCGCGCGGTTCGCCCGTCTCTTCGCGCCGCTGCTATGAGCCAGATCGGCGTGAACAGACCGGAGTCGCGGGGACCCGTCGGCCAATTTGGCCGCACGGTACCGGCATGAGCGATCCCGGCGCACCACACCCGCCGACGCCCCTTCGCCTGGCCAGCTACAACATCCAGAAAGCCGTCGGCCTGGATATGCGGCGCAACCCGGGCCGCGTCATCGACGCGATCAACGCGCTCGGCGCCGATGTCGTGGCGCTGCAGGAGGCCGACCGCCGGTTCGGTGACCGCGCGGCGGCAATCCCGCGGGACCTGATCGCTGCGCACACCGATTTCACCGTCGCGGATCTGGCGCGGAGCCCGGTGAGCCTGGGCTGGCACGGCAACGCGATGCTGGTGCGCCGGTCACTGCGGATCCTGGACGCACACCATATCGAGCTGCCCGGGCTGGAGCCGCGCGGCGCGGTACAGGTGGATCTCGACACGCCCTCCGGGCCGCTCCATGTGCTGGGCACCCACCTGGGGCTGCTGCGGTCCTGGCGGCGCAAGCAACTCGCCCGGATCCGCGGACATCTCGATGCCCATGATCTCGACCGGACCGTAGTGATGGGCGATTTCAATGAATGGTCGACGCAGCACGGGCTGGAGCTGCTGGAGGCCGCCTTTGACGTGATCGCGCCGGGCCGGTCGTTCCATGCCGCGCGCCCGGTCGCCGCCCTGGACCGGATCGCCTTGGGCCATGGATTGGTCAGCACCGGTGCCGGTGTGCTCAGCGACGGCCCCGCAGCACACGCATCGGATCACCTTCCTGTCTGGGCTGACCTTGTCCCGAAGACGGCGCAGTCGCCCGATGACCGTTGCGCACCGGGTGAGGCGACAGCGGCTGTAGCAAACCGGAGTCCGTGACCTTGAGCAGCCCGGCCTTGCGCAAACTGTCGACAGGGTAGCTGTCGCTTGCCATCAGTTCGAGACTGAAGTCCGGCTCCAGCCGCTTGAGCGCTCGCAGGCTGGCCTCGGCCTCGCCGATCTGGCCTTCGGAATACTGCAGCGCGGCCACGACGCGGTGCGCCGCGCGCAGATCGGGCGAGCGCTGGACAGCCGCCATTGCCCATTTCAGCGCGCCCACGCGATCGCCGATCCCGATGCTGGTATAGGCATTGCGCAGATCGAACAGCGCAGGACTGATCACCGCAAGCTGGTTGGCGCGCGCGGCCTGGGCCTCGCGGTGGGCGTCTTCGGGGTGACCGGCAAACGAGAGCGCGACCGACATGCATTGGCGCACCCAGGCATTGTTGGGATCCTGCCGCTTCGCTTCTTGCGCCAGCTGCAGTGCGAAGTCGTCCTGCTCCAGAACGCCCATGATCAGCGATGCGATCGCCAGAATGAACTGGTTGTGAGGGGCGGCCTCCATGGCGCGCCGGATCAGCGCCTCGGCCTCGTCAAGCACCAGACCGGGGTCGCCGCTCAGCCGTTCCATGACCAGCGTGTGGCGCAGATAGGCCCGATAGGCCATGCGCGCCGGCGATGGCGGGCCGTCATGTTCCTCCGCCAACATCGCATCGGCCCGAAGCAGCCGGGAATGGTCATAGCTGAACACGTCCGCGATCGGCAGATCAAACAGCGCTGGATCAAGCTGCCGATGCGCCGTCATCGCCGCAGCCGAGAGCGCAGTTACCGCCTCGGGCATCAACCGGCTCAGATCGGTATCCGGCCCTTGGATCGTGCGGGTCCAGAGGCTGCGGTTCGTCCGGGCCTCGGCAACCTGGGGTTGCAGAATCATCAGGCCGGGCAGCGCCGTGATACGGCACGACAGCGCCAGACTTCCCGGCGGCGCGCTGGAGGTTTCCACGGGACCAAAAGCGCCCTCGACATCGGCATCCAGGAACTGGGCCGCACGGTTGGCGCCATCCCGCGCAATGACCTCGGCCAGGACACGCTTGTCATGGTCGGGCGCTTCACTGGCAGCAAGGTAGAGCACGAGCCGGCCCGATCGGCGCGGCGCCCGAGCCGCCCCGCCGGGCGCATCCAGATCCACAGCTTTCGAACCGGCCCAGACATCCGCAAAATGCAGCCTCTGGTCGCGGATCCAGTCCTCGAATTCCGGGTCGCGCACGTCGAGCCCTTCGGCAAACTCCGGCATTGCGCGGCCTGCCATATCCTTGCCCGGCACCAGCAGCACTTCGACGAGACGTTCGTTCAGGCTGATCCAGCCCTCTCCGGACAGCAGCGCCTCCGACCCCATCCGCGTCCGCACCGTATGGAGCGCCTGTCGCAAACTGCCCGCCGCCTGGTCCGGAGCACGGTCGCTCCAGAGCTTGTCCATGATCTGAACGCGACCCCGACGAAAGCCCGGCGCAACGGCAAGGAGCGTGAGGATTGCACGCGGCTTCGCGCCTTGGGGTGTCACGTCGACACCGTCGGTCCGCGTCGCGCGCAGCGGGCCAACCAGATCCAACACGATCTCAGGCACCGTAAAAAAACCCCCTCGCGCAACAAAACTCCTTGCCCTTAGGGTACTATCGCGCTGTCTTCGTGCTGACAACGCGGGCTGTGGGGTGCCTGCGATTCAGCTTATGGGGGATTTTATCATGTCGTTTGAAAGCGGACGTAGTGGGCGCAGCGGACGGAGCGGACGCAGCGGCAGGTCCGGGCGGAGCGTGTCGACCGTCACGGACGTCGGTCAGGCCGATTTCGAGCATGCCGGCGGGGACAGTTCCTATCTGATCGGCGATGCCCTTATCGTCCAGCGCGACGGCCTGGTTCCGTCGGGCGCGATCACCGGAATGCCAGGCACCGACGTCACGAAGGATGGCCCTGGTCGCATGATGCGGTTGAGTCCGATCGAGCGTGCCTCGGTAATCCAGTCCGAACTCATCGAGGATATGGACGTTGCCATCGACCCCAAAAGCAAATCGGTGGCTCTCTCGGTCCGCACGACCGCAAAGGGTCATCCCTATGCACCTCTGGCCAGCACGGCACGGCCCGGGATCAAGGATTTCGAACGGGATGCCGCCATCGTGGCGAGCTATGCCGATTTGCGCGACGACCGGCTGCCCGAGATCTATCTTCAGGTCGACGATCAGCTTTCGTTCTTCGGGTCTGTCACACCGCTGCAGCCGACCGGGTTCCAGCGGACTCTCGAAATGCTCAGCGCGGCTCTCGACTTTGCCACCATGCTGACGCAGCGGGTGAAGCTTGGCCTCGGCTGCCCGCGGCCGGAGCTGTTCAGCCCGCTCATCCAACCGGTCATCCAGACGCCCAGCCATGGCGCCTTTCCCAGTGGGCATTCCACCCAGGCGCATCTTGTCGCCGAATTGCTGACCCATCTGCGCTTTCCCAAACATGCAGCCGCGCCATTGGGCGGCAAGGCGGACGAACAGGTTCTGCAGCTTTACCGCCAGGCGGCGCGCATAGCGATCAACCGGACGGTTGCGGGCGTGCACTACCCGTCCGACAGCGCGGCTGGCGCGCTTCTGGGCGTCGCGTTCGCAAGGCTCTTGGTCGCGCGCGCGAAGAATGCCCTAAAAAAGTCGGGAACGAAGGATACCACGGCCGCAGGTTACAGTTTCGACGGCGCCAAATATGTGAGCACGGCAGACGATGGCACGGCGCTGACGCGCGACTATCACACCGGCGAGCTGGCCAAACTGCTGTCCGGCAAGGACGATTCCGCTCCCCCTTGCAAAGCATTCTCGCCTCGGCCCGCCCCGCATTTCGCAGTGCTTTGGAAGAAGGCGGAAGACGAGTGGAAGAACCGGTGGGGGTGAGCCGAGATGGAAAACGACAGCCCCGACTTTGACGGCTCGCCCCTTCTGGACCATCTCCGGCTGCTTGGCCTTGGGGCCGAGAATGACGGCAAGAGCCCCGCGGAAGTGGTCGACGCGTTGGGACTCGACGCCCTGCTCGACGCGGCCTTTGGCGACGCTCAGGAGATTGCTGCAGTGTTTCGCACAGCGCTGGTGCATTACGGCCTCGCCGCGGCGGCGGTGGGTGCCGAACTGCGCCCCTGCCCTGCCCCGGGCAAGCTGGGCACGCTGATGCCCGAGGCGGCGATGCCCTCAGATCCGGCCAGCGCGGTCGTGATCGCTGTGCTGGACGAGGCGCTGCCAATTGCCAGACCCGCGCTCAACACCCATTTGGCAAGCCTCTGGGCCATGGGGGCCAGCCCCCGCGGCGCCGTTCCCTTCGGGGCCGAGGTCACGGGCACCGACATGGCCGCCCTGCCCGCGGCGGCGGCACATCTGCGCGGCGCGTCCGGACTGTATGGAGCGCTCGGCATCAACGACATCAGAACGCCGACGGGCCGCCGGATGCACGGGGTGCGCAGCCACGGGGCGAGCGTGATGGATCTTGCCGCGTCGAACCTGGGCGACCAGCACCCGGTGATCGGCGTCGGGTTTCCCGCCGAGGTGGTCGAGGACACGTCCGGCGCGCTGCTGCCGTTCTTCATCCTGTGCGGTGTGCTCTATACCGCGGCGCGCACCCGGGCGCTGTCGGCGCAGATCGGCAAGTCCTGCGGCAGCGCGGACCTCGCCCTGCCCGCGGTTCTGAACATCAGCTACGGGGTGCTGTCGGGCCCCAAGGACGGCAGCGATCCGATGTCGCGCGCGCTCGATGCGCTCTGCGCGGCGGACCGTCCGGCCATTACCGGGCTCGGTCCGGTCCATGTGGTCTGGCCCATGGGCAATGGCCGACAGGCGCAAAGCCATGCGGTGGTTGGCCCAAAGACCGGACCGCTGTCGCTGCATCTGCTGCCCGACGACCGCACACCGAGCTATGTCTCGCTGCGCACCGAGGCCCCGGCCGATGGCAGCTTCGAGCTGCGCGCGGGGCTCCGCCTGCCGGGCGACACCGGTTGGACCTACACACCGGCGCACCCCGCGCCGGGCACGCGTGTGGATCTCACTCTGCGCGATGGTAGCATCGTGCGTGCCTACTGCCTTCGCGAAACCCCGGCGGGGGCTCCGGCACGCGACATGATCCTTCTGGCCTTCGGGCCGACGGCGACGCGCGACCCGAGCGAAACGCCATTGCCCGCGGGCTGCTGGACGATCTGGGCGGAAACCGCGGGGGAGGTCGAGCTTTTCGTCCAGCGCGACGATTCCATTGACGGTTTGCGCTCGGGCGGACGTCAGGCTCGGTTTGGTCATGCCAGCTACCGGCGTTTCGACGATGCTGGCCGCGAGATCGAACGCGACCCCGATCCCGTTGCGAGCCCGATTCGGCGCGCGCGCTCGGTCAATGCCTATGCCACGGGGCGCGACGCCTGGCGCGTCGGCGGCAGCTTTGACCGCGACGGCAGCGTGGTGCCCTATTCCGGGCTCGGCACGATCGGTGTCCCCCGCCCATCAGAAGGCGATGTGCTGGCGCCGAGCGACCGGAGCCGCGCGCTGGGAGGCGTCCCGGTCAAATCGTTCTTCGGCGGCGCGGGGCTCCGCGAAAGCGGCACCTCCGTCGCCGCGCCCCAGATCGCCCGCGCCCTGGCCACGGCGATGACCGAGCTCTACTGCCCCAAGAGCGGCGACTGGCCGGACCGGGCGGCACTCAAGGCAGAGCTGGCGAACCGGGCACCGCCCGGAGATCCCCAGACACGCAACTGACGCGCGCGTTCTCGCTGAACGCAGCGCGGGCGAACCGCGCGGCAACGGCCTGAAAATGAAGCGGCATGCGACAATGCGCGTGCTTCCTGCACAATAGCTGTAAGGCGGCGGACAATTCGTGGCCCCAGACCGCTGATTTCCCGCACTCAGGCTTGCCCCGAACCGTGCAGGGCGCGCAGACTGAACGCAAAGGGAGCTTTGCAATGCGTGTCATTCCCGTTGCCGGTCTCGCCGTTACCCTCGGCGCCGCGCTGCCCGCGCCCCATTCGCACGCCGAAGGTCAGTGCACCGAGGACGCGATGATCGTGTTCGACGGATCGGGCTCCATGTCGGAGATGGGGTTCAATCAGCTCGACCAGCCGCGGATTTTCGAAGCCCGCAGGGCCATCCGCACGGCGCTGCCTGCCATCGAGCCCTTTCGGAACCTTGGGCTGATCATCTACGGGCCGGGCACGAACCCGGCCTGCAAGAACATCGACGTGCGCTTTGCGCCGATGCCGGAAGCGGCAGAAGAAATCATCGCCGCGATCGAAGCGCTCCAGCCCGATGGCGAAACCCCCCTGACCGAAGCCGTGCGCCAGGCCGCGGAAGTGCTGAACCATACCCAACGACCGGCGACGGTTGTTCTGGTGACCGATGGCAAGGAAACCTGCGGCGGCGCGCCCTGCGAACTGGCGGCCACGCTGGCCGCCGACAGCGCGGACCTGACCGTCCATGTCATCGGGTTCAAGGTGCGCAGCGAGTATTTCACCTGGGACAGCCAAGGCAACGCGCATCGCTACGGTTTCACCGTGTCACGCTGCCTCGCCGACCAGACCGGCGGGACCTATGTCGACACCGAAACCGTCGATGAACTGATCGACGCACTGCGCGAGACCCTCGGCTGTCCGATTTACAGCGGCCTGAGCGGGCCGGTCAGGATTCGGCGATGATCCGGCGCGCCACCCAGAGCGATACCGGCACCGCAAGCACTGCACCGATGGCCGCGGACCAGAGGATTCCGGGCAGATCATCATAGCCTGCGACCAGCGCGATCACCACACCACTGCCCGCCAGTGTTGTGCCGATCAAAGAGAAGAGAATCATCGCAAGTCGCATCATCACACGGCCCTCCTTTTTTTGCCGTATTGGAGATACGCCTTTGCGCGGGGGGATTCTTTGACCTGTGTCAGATCGGAGAGTCGCAGAGCTGGTTTAAGCAGCGCGAGACGGATCGGACTTTGGGAGGAGACCGAGATGATCACCGCAGGAGATGTTGCACGGGGCACGGAACTGACCGTGCGGGAAGTGCTCGAGATCGTCACGCGGGGACGGCTGCCACCGGCCAGCGCGGCGTGCCTGGGCAGCTATATGCTCCATGCCCACAAGGGGCTGCAGCGGGTCCGGGAGATGATCTGCGACGATATCCGCGGGGCACTCCATGCCGATGAGTTCGACCGGGCGCGGCGGCTCTATGCGACGCTGCGCCGGTTTCTGAGCGACCATCCCGAAGCGCTCCGGCACGCCACCTGATCAGCGCACGCCGATTTCGGCCAGCGCCGCCTGGAGCTGCGGCGGCAGACGTTCCTCGGACCGGTCTGCACGGCTCAGATCGCAGGGCGCATCGGCCCCCTTGAGATAGCGCCAGCCCTGGAACGGTCGCTTGCGCCGCGTCTCGGTCAGGATCAGGTGCGGATCGAGCACGATGGCGCAGCGGCGAATGCCGTCGGACCCGATCACCTCGTCGAGCGCGACGATCTGCTGGCGCACCAGGATCAGCCCCTTGATCACCCAGAAGATCGAGCCGCCGTCAAGCAGCGCGGCCTCCTGCCTGGGCCACATGCGGGTGACGTGGCGGGGGCGGCCATCGGGACCCTTGGCCGGGGCGGAGGCCTGCCACGCCGCGAGGTCTTCGACGTTTTCCGTGCCGACGGAGAGCTTTAGCAAGTGCAGCGCGTCTGCCATGGCAGCCCCCTATCCCTTGTGAGTGAGTCGTGATCCTAGACTAATTGTTGCGCGCTGCAAGGCCATGGGCTAGATTGTGACTCTTCTCCATTTTACTTTGGGTCCACTGTCATGAGCCGCTTCTCCGCGCCGATCGCCGAGCAGATCTGGGATATGAAATACCGCCTCAAGGAGGCGGACGGCACGCCCGTCGACCAGACCGTCGAGGACAGCTGGCGCCGGATCGCGGGCGCTCTGGCCGCCGTGGAGGACGACCCCGACGCCTGGGCGCCGAAATTCTATGCGGCGCTGGAGGATTTCAAGTTCCTGCCCGCGGGCCGGATCACCGCGGGCGCAGGCACCGACCGGGCGGTGACGCTCTTCAACTGTTTCGTCATGGGCACGATCCCCGACACGATGTCGGGCATCTTCGACATGCTGAAGGAGGCCGCGCTGACCATGCAGCAGGGCGGCGGGATCGGCTATGATTTCTCGACCATCCGTCCGAGCGGTGCGCCGGTCCATGGCGTGGCGGCGGACGCCTCGGGGCCGCTTTCGTTCATGGATGTCTGGGATGCGATGTGCCGGACGATCATGTCGGCGGGCTCGCGCCGCGGCGCGATGATGGCGACGATGCGCTGCGATCATCCCGATATCGAGGAGTTCATTGCCGCCAAGGGTGACCCGGCGCGGCTGCGGATGTTCAACCTGAGCGTGCTGATCACCGACCCGTTCATGGAGGCGGTGAAGGCCGACCGGGCCTGGGACCTGGAGTTCGGCGGCACGGTCTACCGCACGGTGCAGGCGCGCGCGCTCTGGGATGCGATCATGCAGTCGACCTATGATTATGCCGAGCCGGGCGTGATCTTCATCGACCGGATCAACGAGGCCAACAACTTGGCCTATTGCGAGACCATCGCGGCGACGAATCCCTGCGGCGAGCAGCCCCTGCCCCCCTATGGCGCCTGCCTGCTGGGCTCGATCAACCTGGCGCGGCTGGTGACAGAGCCGTTCGAAGAGGGTGCGGCCCTCGACGAGGATGCGCTGGACGATCTGGTGCGCGTGGCGGTGCGGATGATGGACAACACCGTCGATGCGAGCCGCTTTCCGCTGGAGGCGCAGGCGCGCGAGGCGGAGGCCAAGCGCCGGATCGGGCTGGGGGTCACGGGGCTGGCAGACGCGCTTTTGATGGTGGGGGCGCGCTATGGCTCCGAGGACGCGGCGCGTCTGACCGACCGCTGGTTGGAACGGCTGGCCCGCGCCGCCTATCTGGCGTCGAGCGACCTGGCCGCCGAAAAGGGGGCTTTTCCGCTTTTCGATGCCGAGGCCTATCTGGCCAGCGGCACGATGGAAGGTATGGGCGACGAGGTGCGCGCGGCGGTGGCGGAGCACGGCATCCGCAATGCGCTCCTAACCTCGATCGCGCCCACCGGAACGATCAGCCTTTATGCCGGGAATGTCTCGTCGGGCATCGAGCCGGTCTTTGCCTACAGCTACACCCGCAAGGTGCTTCAGAAGGATGGCAGTCGCACCGAGGAAGAGGTGACCGACTATGCGGTGCAGATGTGGCGCGAGCTGAAAGGCGACGCGCCCCTGCCCGATCATTTCGTTAATGCCCAGACCTTGGCGCCGCTCGATCATGTGCGCATGCAGGCCGCGGCCCAGCGCTGGATCGACAGCTCGATCTCCAAGACGATCAACTGCCCGGAGGATATCAGCTTCGAGGCGTTCAAGGATGTCTACCTTGCGGCCTGGGACCAGGGCTGCAAGGGCTGCACCACCTACCGGCCGAACGCGGTCACCGGCAGCGTGCTGAGCGTGGCGGAGGAAGAACCCGCCGCGGCGCCGCTGGAGACGATCAACACGGGCGATGTCGTCCATCTGACCGAGCCGCTGGACCGGCCCCGGGCGCTGGAGGGCCATACCTACAAGCTGAAATGGCCCGACAGCGAGCATGCGATCTATATCACGCTGAACGACATCACGGTGAACGGTCGGCGGCGGCCCTTCGAGGTCTTCATCAACTCCAAGAATATGGAGCACTACGCTTGGACCGTGGCGCTGACGCGGATGATCTCGGCGGTGTTCCGGCGCGGGGGCGACGTGTCCTTTGTAGTCGAAGAACTGAAAGCGGTGTTTGATCCGCGTGGCGGGGCATGGATGGAGGGCAAATACGTGCCGTCGATCCTCGCCGCGATCGGGGGCGTGATCGAGCGGCATATGGTGGCCATCGGCTTCATCGAGGGCGAAGGGCTGGGGCTGAAAGCCGACCCCCATGACGGGCCGGAGCCGCTGAACCGGCCCCGCGGTAAGGCCTGCGAGGCCTGCGGCGCCTATGAGATGCGGATGCTGGAGGGCTGCATGACCTGCGGCAGTTGCGGGCATTCCCGCTGCAGCGGCTAGACCGGCATGTGTTGCAGAACTCACGTCTGAAGCGTGAGTTCCGCTCTTCCCACGGACGTCACGCCACAGGAACGGTCTCGGCGGCGCCGAGTGCGTTGAAGCGGTTCCTGAGGGCGACGCGGATACGGATTTCGGCGGTGTGGCAGTCAGGGTCATTTGCCGCGATGCGCGCCGCAGACCATTCGGCAACGCGTTTTGCCCCGATCAGGCGTCGGAGATGGTCGCCAGTTCAACGCTTTCAGAGTGCCCGGCCCGTAGCGCCGCATGGCGCGGCGGGTCTCTTTGCTCGCCACCGCCGCCGGACCGTCTTTCTCCCAGGGCCGATCGTTCTTGCGGATCGGGATGATCGCAGTTTCCTGACGTTCGGTGATGGTAGAGTGGCAACGGCGCCCATTTCCTGGTGATCAGGAGGGTCCAACTGCAGGTCCATGGGCCGGGACTCTGTTGCCGACGAGGCAATGTTGCGCACCAACCGGCACTTCTCGGGCTCCGAAAACTCTGTCGATCAAGACGATCCTCATCTTGGCTCCAACTGAGTATTCATCCCGGCTCGACCAATTGATGCCTATGACCAACTTCTCAGCGGCGGCGGTCGACGTGTCGGGTGCCCTGTACGCAATCCGAAGTCCGTCCCGTCGGCGGTGATGTCAGACAAGCCCGGTTTGTGCACCAAAGCGCCCATTTCCCTTTCGTGCCGCCATCCGCGGCGGTTTGAACCCCACTCGCGTTGGTTCGGCAGCGACAAACCTTGAAAACTGACCTAGAGTTCCAGTTCGAATACCTCTTGCGAGGCTTCAACGAGAAGAAAGACTGGGGAGCGCGACTATATGAAACCGTATGTTCTGATTGTGGGCCTGGTGGCCTCGACGGCATTGACGCCGGCGGCCGGGTTCGCAGAAACGCTGCGTCTGCTGACCTGGGGCTCCTATGCCCCCGAGGAACTCATCCAGAAGTTCGAGGAAAAGTACCCCGACATCAATGTCGAGGTTACCTTTTCCAACAATGAGGAGATGATCGCCAAGCTTCGTGCGACAGGCGGCGCTGGCTTCGATCTGGCGCAGCCGAGCCATGACCGGATCTATGCCGCGCAGCTTGAGTACGACATCTACAAGCCGCTCGATCTGTCACAGATCAACACCGACGTGATGTCGCCGGTCCATCTCGACGCGGTCAAGACCAACACGACGATCGACGGGGCAGTCTATGCCGTTCCGCACCAGTGGGGCACGTCCGGGCTGATGGCCAATATGACCGAGGCGCCCGACGTTGCGGGTTGGGACGACCTTTGCGATCCCGCCTATGCGGGCAAGACCTCGATGCGCCTGAAGCGGACGATCCTTCTCGGGACCGCCTTCGCAATGGGCGAGGATCCCTTCGCCATGTATTCTGATCTCGACCAGTATCAGGATTTGCTGGATCGGGTCGCCGAAACGCTCATCACCTGCAAGGAAAACATCAAGGCCTACTGGCAGGGTGGTGACGATCTTTCGGCGATGATGCTCTCAGGCGAGATCGTGGCCTCCGAGACTTGGGATTCGACGGCCTACAAGCTTTACGACCAGAACAGTGACATCGTGTTCATTCCGCCAGAAACCGGTGCGCTGACTTGGATCGACACCTTTGCGATTCCGGCGAAGGGCAAGGCAGACGATGCCGCGTACAAGTGGATAAATTTCGTCCTTGAGCCCGAGAACATCACCATCATGTCGGGCAGCACAGGCGCCATTGCGGCGGTCCAAGGCGGTGCGGACTTGCTGCCTGCGGACAAGAAGGCAGCGGTGAACGCGTCCTTTACGCAGGAGGATATCGACAACCTCAAGTTCTTCGCCAACATCCCGCCGGGTGTCGAAGACATGGAAGGCAAGACACTGGAAAAGATCAAAGCAGCGACCGGCGGTTGATCTCTCATCCAGACGGGGCGGCGCCATCAAGCGGCGCCCCGGCAGACGCATTTTTCAGATGACCTATGTGGATGACCGGTACAACATGACTGCCGCCGATGTTTTTGACCTCGAATGTACAGGTATTTCCAAGGAGTTCGGCGACTTTCGCGCAGTTGACGATGTCTCCTTCCGGATCCCAAGCGGGACATTCTTTTCCATACTCGGCCCATCGGGATGTGGAAAGACGACGCTGATGCGCATGATCGCGGGGTTCGAAGATCCGACCCGCGGGGACATCAGTATCAAGGGCGTGTCGGTTCTTTCCACGCCGCCGAACAAGCGTAACGTGAAGATGGTCTTCCAGCATCTCGCGCTCTTTCCCATGATGGATGTCTACGACAACATCGCCTACGGGCTGCGGTGCGCCGGGGCCGCGAAGGAGGAGATCGCGCGCAGGGTCGCGGACGTGCTCGAACGTGTGGCGCTTCCCGACCTCGCACGCCGGGAAATCCACCAGCTTTCCGGCGGCCAGAAGCAGCGTATCGCCATCGCGCGCTGCATGGCGTTGAATCCGGACGTTCTGTTGCTCGACGAGCCCTTGGGCGCCTTGGATTTGAAGCTGCGCGAAGCGATGAAGATCGAGCTGAAACTCCTTCAGCATCAATTCGATACCACTTTCGTCTACATCACCCATGACCAATCCGAGGCGCTGGTGATGTCGGATTACGTCGCCGTCATGAACGCCGGCCGGTTTGAACAGGTCGGCCGGCCCGAGGAGCTTTACCACGCGCCGAAAACCGCCTTCGTCGCCGGCTTCGTCGGAGACTCCAATCGGTGGAAGGGCCGGGCTCTCGAGGTCCGGAGCGACGGGATCAAGGTCGAAACCGATGCAGGATTGTCCGTGGTCGCGACGGCCTACGGAGAAAGCCCGATCGCCGAAGGCGCCGCGGTCGAGATCTTCGTACGCCCCGAATTCATTTCGGCGACGAAGCCCGGCGAACCCACCCCGCCAGCCGCCGGTGAGAATGAGCATACCGGCACCATCGACAGTGTTCTTTTCAACGGTGCGAACAGTCGAGTGCTGGTCCGAAGTCCTTCGGGGACCCTGATTGAAGCTGATGTGGTCGTCACCGGCAGCGGCGAAGATGTTCGCGAGGGAGATCCTGTCAGGCTCACCTGGGCGCGCGCGCAATCCATGTGTTTTTCGGTCTGAGGGGCTGCCATGTCGTCCGACGTAAAACGTCTCTCGCTGATCCTGCTCTTTTCTCCTTTCGCCCTCTGGATCGTTCTGCTGATCCTGTTGCCACATATCGGCATGGTGGCGCTGTCGCTGCGCGAAAAAGTAGCCCCGCGCGTGTATGAATTCGGTTTCGGAAACTACATCGATTTCATCAACGAGCCGATCTACTGGAACACGTTGCTCAGGACGGGTTCGATGTCGCTGCTGGTGACCGCTCTGGCGCTGTTAATCGGCTTTCCTGTCGCCTACTACATCGCGAAAATCGCGGGCAAGCGGTCGCGTGGAGCATTGTTCCTGATGTGCCTAATCCCGCTCTGGGTCAGCGACCTTATCCGGGCGTTCGGCTGGATCCTGCTTCTGCGCGAGACCGGCGTGATCTCGAGCTTCCTGATCTGGACCGGCATGACCGACCATGGCATCGAGTTTCTCTACAACGATGTGACCGTCATCATTGGGCTGGTCTACACAGTGATCCTGTTCATGATCGTGCCGCTCGTCTCCACGCTTGACGGCATGGGAGACGACATGATCGAGGCCGGGTACAATCTCGGGGGCAACTCTCTGACAGTATTGCGGCGGATCATCATCCCCTATGCGATGCCCGGCATCGTCGCGGGCTGCATCGTCGTGTTCATGCTCACAGCGGGGAGCTACCTCACGCCGATCCTGCTGGGCGGCAAGAACTCGAGCTGGTTCACCGAGCAGATCTATGACCAGTTCATCACCCGCTTCAACTGGGAGTCCGGCGCCGCGTTCGGCTTCTTGCTGCTTGCATTCACATCCTTCGTCGTCTGGCTCGGGTTGCGTCTGAGCGGGCAGTCGCTGACCAACACGGTCGCACGGACCTGAGGGGCGGATCATGGCACGGGCAAACACCAGCAAGGCGCTGCTCTTCGGCTACCAGGCGTACATCGTCGCGTTTTTCGTCTTTCTCGCCGCGCCACTCGTCGCGGCCGGGACGTTCGCGTTCAACGATTCCCTCTTCCCCTCGCTTCCCTGGCAAGGGTTCACCCTCGACTGGTTCTTCAACGATACCGAGCCAAAGCTCGGCATGTTCCACGACCGTCGATTGCTGCGGGGGCTGTATTATTCGTTCGTGATCGCGCTCATGGTTTCGACGCTCTCGGTTGCCGTCGGCACCACGAACGCGTTTCTCTTTGTGCGGCGGGAGTTCCCCTACAAGAACTTCTTCTACATCCTGATGATCGTGCCCCTTGTGATTCCCGGGGTCATCCTCGGCATCTCGATCCTCGTGCTGGCCAGCAATGTCGCAAATACCGCCGACGATCGTTTCGGGATAGAGTTGGAGTTTCTGAGGCCGGGATTGTTTCTGGTGGTGCTGGGACAGTTCTCGTTCATCACGACGATCACGTCGCTCGTCATCACGGCACGGCTGCGCAAGTGCGATCTCTCTCTCGAAGAGGCGGCGTACAATCTTGGCGCCGGCCGCGCGCGCGTGCTTTTCACAATCACGCTGCCGTTCCTTCGGCCGGCAATGATCGCGTCCGGAATCGTCGCCTTCCTCGTCTCGTTCGAGAACTTCAACACCACGCTCTTTCTCGTGGGGTCGGAGAGCCCGCTGACCATCACCATGTACGACCGTATGGCCAAGGTCGGCTCGACGCCCGTCCTGAACGCCGTTTCCTTCTTCCTCATGGTCGGCTCGGGTCTGCTGGCATTGATTTCCGTTGTTGTTCAGCGTCCCGCTCCGTCCGAGTGACGGGAGGTGACAATGGCTTCCGCCTTTACGGAAGACGCCAAGTCCACACCCTATTGGTGGGAGGTTTGCCCCCCCGACCCTTCCACAGGTGACGCCCTTCCCGATGAAGCCGACGTGGTCGTGGTGGGGGCCGGCTACACGGGTCTGCACGCCGCGCTCCAGTGTGCGCGGGCCGGGCGTTCAACCGTCGTTCTGGAGGCCGAAGCACCGGGCTGGGGCTGCAGCACACGCAATGGCGGGCAAGTCTCGACGAGTATCAAGCCACCCTTTGCAAAACTCGCCGGTCGATACGGCGAGGACACAGCCACCGCGATCCTGCGCGAGGGTCAGGCGTCGCTCGATTTCACGGAAGCCTTCATCTCCGAGGAGCGACTCGACGCGGATTTTCAGGTCGTGGGCAGGTTTCACGGTGCGCATCTGGCCAAAACCTACGACAGGCTCGCCCGCGACATCGCTGCCCCGATCCCCGCTTTCGAAACGGGTGCCTACATGGTTCCGCGTGGCGAGATGGTCACGGAACTCGGAACGGAGGCCTATTTCGGTGGAGCCGTGTTTCCGCGGCACGCGAGTCTGGATCCAGGAAAGTACCACCGCGCGTTGCTCGGGCTTTGCCGCGCGGCTGGGGTGCACGTGGTGCCGCACTGCCAGGTGACGGAACTGGAGCGCCGGGCACCCGGTTTCCAATTGCGGTCCGAAATGGGCAAGATTCGGGCCGGCAAGGTGATTTTGGCCACCAACGGCTACAGCGGTCCGCTCTCACCGTGGCACCGGCGCCGCGTGATCCCCATCGGATCATATGTCATTGCCACCGAACCCATTCCGGTCGATCTCATGGACAGCCTCTTTCCGACCGACCGGATCCTGTCGGACACCCGAAAGCTCGTTTACTACTACCGCCCTTCGCCAGACAGGACCCGGGTTCTGTTCGGAGGCCGCGTATCATTGCGCGAAACCGACACCCGCCGGACCGGTCCGATCCTGCTGGCCGAACTGGTCCGGCTGTTTCCGGGCCTGGCCGGGACGCGGATCAGCCATTCCTGGAGCGGCACAGTCGCCTACAGTTTCGATGCCCTCATGCATTGCGGCGAGGACGCGGGGCTCTTTTACGCGATGGGCTATTGTGGCTCCGGCGTGGGCATGGCCGGGTATCTCGGCATGAAGATCGGCCGGCGCGCAGCCGGGCTCGACGATGCTGAGACCGCCTTTGACGCGATCCCCAACCCGACGCGGCCTTTCTACTCCGGAACGCCGTGGTTTCTGGCGCCTTCCGTTCTCGCCTACCGTCTTCGCGACAGGTTCGGCTGGTGACGGGACGCGTCAGTCGACGCGCATGCCCTGGCGGTCCAGCTCCGACCTGACGGCCGTCAGATCCACATCGTCAAAATCGCGGTTCGACTTCACGACCTGCGCTGCAGCCGCCCCCCCGGCCTGGCCCACGACCGCACAGCAGGACATGTTGCGCGTCGCAGCATGGGCGACCCGGTCGCCGCCCGTCGATCGTCCGGCCACCAACAGACCCTTGACGCTCTTTGGCAACATCGACCGATAGGGAAGCTGCATGTAGCGCCCGGTGGTGGGCAGGATCAGGATGCCATAGCCATCGATGAACTCGGGATAGATCCCGATGGAGTCCTCGAACCGCCCCTGCTCGCGTACGTCGCTTTCGGTCATGTTGTAGACGGCATCGATCTTTCGCGTGTCGCGGATGCCGACGGTCATCCCGAAATTCCGCAGCCGCGCCCCGCCGCAGCCGGGCATGAAGCGGCGCAGCGCTTCCACGGCGAGCATCGCCTGGCGGCGCCCCTCGATTTCGCCCCGTGTCAGGCTGTCGGGATCGGTGCCGTCTATCTCGTCGAGGTGAATCAGGTTCATGTAGGTCAGTTCACCGGTGTCATGTACCGCGCCCCATGTGCCTGCGATCGTGTTGAGGTGCGGCGGGATCAGCCCTTCCGCGATGGCTTGATCAAAGGGCTTCTTGATGAAGGGCGAAAACATGTCGTCTTCCTTGCCGGTGGTCTCGATCGTCCATTCGCCCCCGCCACCCCAATCCTTGTAGGTCTGAGGATCGGATCTGACCCCGTCCATGAATGCTCTCTTGTCGACGCCTGCGAGGTGGAACATCACCGAGGCCGCCATCATGGATTCGCGCGGCGTCATACTGGTCGGCGCGCCAGCGCGATGGGCGACGTCTGCGTCGCCGGTGGCGTCGATGACGACCTTTCCCAGGATCGCTTCGCGCCCGGCCTTTGACTCCGTGATGATGCCGGTGATCCGTTCACCGTCCATGACGGGCGCCACGAACTGGCGGTGCAGCATCGGATGAACCCCGGCCTCTTCGACCATCCTGTCGGCGACGATCTTGAACCCTTCGCTGTCGAGCTCGTAGCTGAGCGACTGGCTTTCGGGAACAGCCGCACCCATCTCTTTCGCCCGTTCCTCGAATTCACGGCCGATCCCGCCAGCCTCGATCGTGGCCTCGTGGCGGTACCAGGCGAAGCCCTCGACCCCGACCGCGGTGATATTGCCGCCAAAGCAGCCGAACCGCTCCACCAGGGCGACATCGACACCAGCGCGCGCCGCAGAAAGTGCGGCCGCAAGCCCCGCCGGGCCGGACCCGACGACGATGACATCCGTTTCAAAAACGACATCCACCTGCCGTGCGGGTTCTGTGATCTTACGCATCCGGCGGTTCCCTGCTGTCCAGCGTTGCCTGCGGTTCGCTTCATCGCCACGCTACAACCCCCGAGTTGCTTCCGCCACACGAAGTGGCTCTGCCGACCGACAACGCTGCACGGGGTGAAATCCGCGCGGGTCCGGAGGCAACCCAGCCTCCAAACGCCAGAAATGTCGGTGTCATTCGCGACACCGTCACCGCCGCCCCAATTCCGATCACGTACCGTGAGCAGGCACCGATCTGGGGCGTCAGAACTACGTTTGGAGAGTGTGCCAGAGCCGAACTGACATCTCATCGCACAGAGCGGTCGTCTCTATGACCTTCTCCAAAAACCGGACCGCGACTACCTGAGACCTCCAGATGGGACGTTGCCCTCGGGGCTGGTCCAAGCAGAGGGAGTGTTTCCGCGCAAAACTCCGGCGAGAGAGAGAGTGAACGGTGCACGAAGACGGCCAAGGAAGATCAAAACGTTTCGCGGCCGACCGGGCGCAGTAGGACAGCGTAATGTCACAAGAGAGGCCAATGGCCCGAAGGACGTTGACCCATGGTGGCTCTGCGAGAGTGAGCCGTGACATCGCCACTGGGTCGATTGCCGGGCAAACGGCTCGATATCGACCGTCCCGGTCCCACCAAGACGCACCAATGGGGCTCACAGAGAGCCATCTGCTCATCCGGACCGCGCCACCTTGAGCGCGGTCCGGGATTCCAGGCTCTGAAAACCGGGCTGGTTCATGCGCACGATTCTGTTGAGGCCAATATTCTCGCCTAGGGGCGGAAGGCCGGTTTCGATCGCAACCAACCCGACGGGACTCGACCTACTCGACCAGTTCGACCCCGCTCAGTTGCCCGGGCTTGTCGAAGAAATTCGGTATAGGACCGCCGTGGCGGCGGGGGTCAGATAGGATTGGATGCCGGACCGTCGGCATTTCTGCGGCACCTGCAGCATTGACCTTGTCTGGTTGTCATTGAGTGTTACGGACCAGAAGGCCTTCGCCGGAGTGTCCTTGGGCCGCATTACCTTGCAAGTCCCGGATCCGTCATAGGGATTTCCGTCCGCGTCTAATAAGCCGATCAGGTTTTGGGACCCGACTTCGGGCAGGTTCATGATCATCCCAGCGCTGTCGAGCGTATAGGCAATGGAAAATGCCGCCCTGGAGCCACTGTCCGTCATGTTACGGCGCGACGATCAGGTGTTTGCCTCCCAGACCGCGGTCCGATCTCGGCCGGCCAATATCGATCACCCAGGAAAACAAAGAATCTTCGATCGTGCCGAGCCCGCCCGACGGTTGGTCGATCACGATCGGCCCGTCCGACAGGTCGAGCCGGGCCAAGTAGCAGACCGTATCTGCGTTCGCCGTCAGAAACAGCGAATTGGACTCCATGAGTTTTTCGAAGATGACGACATCGCCGCTTTCCGCCCCGACGCTTTGAAACCACGTCTCGCAGGGCGCGCCAGATTTCCTCGGCGCCCAGCACGCATCGCCGCGGGTACCTAGCCGGCCGTTTCAAACCGCGCTTGCCAATGCACCGTCTGGCCTGATGCGCCCGCGCGCCTTCACGCGCTTCGCTGCGCGTGAGGACGGCGACGTGCGTACGGAGCTCCGGAGCGAAGGACCCAACCTGCGGGTGATCATCGAGATAGCGCGGACGCGCGCGCATCCGTTCGTCACGTCTGCGGAATGGCTCAACGTTCAGGGCACGATCACCGCGATCGAAAGCTTCGCGGGTGCGGATTGGTGCCCGGCGGAAATCGCCTTTGTCTCGCCGCATCGCCAAAGCGACTCGGCCCGGGCGAAGTTTCCGGACACCCGTTTTCTTGTGGGACAGCCGAACACTGCGACCACGGTCGGGAAGGCGTTGCTCACCCAGCCGACAATCGCAGATGTCTCGTCGGCTTCCGTCCTCCGGTGAAGTGGCCCGATACCGGGCGCCGCCCATGAACTGCACGGGGCATTTGCCGGGCTTTACCACGCGACCGACTGTGACGTTGATCGGTACTGAACAGTCGTCATCCTCTCGGTCATAGTTGGGTTCGCTGTTTTAGCTGAAGGAGGTCGCAAATGGACCAGATGTGGTTGGCCAGCGCACCGTAGATCCCGGGGCCATCCTGCTTCAGCCAAACGGCCGTTATGCCGCCACCCCACTGGTAAGGGGCAATGGCGGTATCGGTCGAGGTCGGATCTTGGATCACCGGCCCTGCATCCCAGATCAACCCACCGCGCGAAGGAGCCTTGGGCGAAAAGAAAAGACCCTGGATCTTGTTACCGTATCCCGCCTCGGCGCCTGCTCCGGGCGAGAGATCGCTGAGGCTGACGATTGGCACGATCGTGCGTAGGATTACGTTCCGTTTCGCCCTGGAACAGCCAACGCCGGCCCGAATGGTGGGACGTGATTTGCGTTCCTTTCACGCAATGTGATCGCAACCGGACCGAGGATCGGAGGGAGTGCTACAACGACAGCAGTAAGCGTGCGTCGCGCGGAAACCTGGCGCCCTGCGCCCAATCGGCAGGACTGAATGCACCCCAACGCGGGGCGTGCAGACCGGATGACGCGAGCGGGCGCGCTCCGACTTCCGAGCGACGCTCAATCCGCAGTATCCGGCAGTACAGTTGGGAACCGGAATGGCCTTCGCCGCCGGCACCAAACCGATGGGCGGTGCTAGCGTGTCGGGCGCAACGGAATGGGGCGCTGCTCTTCGATGGCTTCCATCGCAAAAAGGGACGTGACCGTTTCGAGCTCGATATCAGCGATGAGCTGGCGGTAGCAGGCGTCGTAACTGGTCATGTCCCGGGTCACGATCTTAAGCAGGTAGTCGTACTCGCCACCGATACGGAAGAAATCGACGACATCTTCGATCTTTGAGACGTGCCGCCGAAAATGTTCCAGCCACGCCGCGGAGTGATGCCGCGTGCGGATCATCACAAACACGACCAGCCCCGCGCCCAGCAATTCGCGGTCGAGCACGACGGTGCGATTGCGGATGACCCCCGCCTCTTCCAGTGCTTTGAGGCGGCGCCAGCAGGCATTCTGCGACAGGCCGACCTTTTCGCTCAAGGCCCGCTGAGAGCGTGACGAGTCCCGTTGCAGCTCCTTGAGAAGCTGGCAGTCTATATGATCGATATTTAGCATCATTTTGAGATCATATGATAGATCATGGTGAGTTTCCACGCTGAATTGAGGGATGATTTTTGCCCTTCTGTTGTCAAAATTGCCTCTTGTACAAATCCCCGCCAGGAGCCCCGGGCTACGATGACACCGATCGAATCTTTCAAGAGTTCGCTGCAGTCCGATCACCTGATCGAAGAGTTGCGCGACGGGCTGCTCGGTGCGTCTGCCACGATTCCGGGCCCCTACGGACGCAAACCCCTGATTTATGCCGACTATGTGGCGTCGGGGCGCGCCCTGGCGCAGATTGAGGATTTCATCCGCGACGAGGTGCTGCCCTTCTATGCCAACAGCCACACCGAAGCCTCCTATTGCGGCGCCTTCTCGACGCGCTTGCGCGAGAGTGCGCGGGCAGAAATCGCCCGCCTCACCGGTGCAACGGATGATTTCAGCGTGGTCTTCACCGGCTCCGGGGCGACCAACGGCCTGAACCGGATGGTGAACCTGCTCGACATCCCGGCCATGACGGCCCGCGGGGCGCGCGTCGTCGTTCTGGTCGGACCCTATGAGCATCATTCCAATCTTCTGCCCTGGCGCGAAAGCGGGGCAGAGACCGTCGAGATCCCCGAAGCCGCGACCGGTGGCCCCGACATGGGCGTGCTCGAAACGGAGCTGCAGAGGGCTGAAACGGCTGAGCTGATCGTCGGGGCGTTTTCGGCGGCGTCCAACGTCACCGGTATTCTGACGGATCCCGATCCTGTCACCCGCCTGCTCAAACGCTACGGCGCGCTGGCGATCTGGGACTATGCCTGCGGCGCCCCTTATATCGCGATGGACATGCAGGCGAGTACGGACCGCGAGAAAGACGCTATCGTGTTCTCGACGCACAAATTTCCCGGTGGGCCGAGCGCATCGGGGGTCATGGTGATACGCGATGGCATTGTACGGCGCGACATACCCACCCTCCCCGGCGGCGGCACGGTGTCGTTCGTGTCGCCCTGGTCCCATGTCTACTCCCGCAACATTTCCCATCGCGAGGAAGCCGGAACTCCGAATGTTGTCGGCGATATCCGGGCCGCACTCGTGATGTTGGTCAAGGAGGCGATGGGACAGGACTGGCTGGATCGTCGCCATGCCACGTTGCGCGAGCGGGCGCTGTCGGTCTGGCGCGAGAACCCGGCCATCGAGCTCCTTGGCAACCCTCTTGCGCCCAGCCTGCCGCTATTTTCGTTTCGCGTGCGCGATGGCAAGGGTGGCTACGTGCATCACCAGTTCTTCACCCGGCTTCTGAGCGATCTGCACGGTATTCAGGCACGCGGCGGCTGCGCTTGCGCGGGCTCCTATGCGCATCGCCTGCTCGGACTCGACCGGGCCAGTTCCGAACGGACGCGGAAAGCGATCGAACACGGCCTGGAAACCGAAAAGCCCGGCTGGATCAGGTTGAACATCTCGGCACTGATGTGCGATGAGAAGGCCGAACTGATTATCGCAAAGGTTGATGAACTGGCCTCCTGCGCGTCGGATTATCTGGTCGATTATCAGGTCGATACGCGTAATGCGCGGTTCGTTTCGCGCACCACATCGCCCACCGTTGCCAATGCAGCCAGCAGCAAAGAAGGGGCTTCTGCTTGAGTTCGCCCCTGCACCATCCCGAGTTTCGCAAACTCTTCGCGGCGCAGGTTTTCTCGCTGTTGGGGATCGGCGTAATGACGGTGTCGCTGTCGCTGAGCGCGTTCGAATTCGGTGGTGTGAACATGGGCGGACCGATCCTGGGCGGGATCCTGGCGCTCAAGATGGTGGCCTATGTGCTGGTGGCGCCGTTGGCCGAGCCGCTGACATCAGCGCTGCCCAGGCGCCTCGTGCTGGTCACCATCGACATCCTGCGGCTGGCGCTTGTGGCCTGCATGGGGTTTGCGGACACGCCGCTGCAGGTGGCTGGGCTCGCCTTTCTCTTTTTCGCCGTGTCCTCGGGCTTCACGCCGCTCTTTCAGGCGGTCTTGACCGAAATCCTGCCCGATGAGGCCACCTATGTGCGGGCTCTGGCTTGGTCGCGCGTCGCCTACACGCTCGAAGCGGTGCTCAGCCCAGTCATCGCAGCGGTTGCGCTGACCCTGCTGGTGGCAGGGGATCTCTTCTTTCTCGCCAGTCTCAGCTTTTGCGGCTCGGTCGCGGCCTTGATGCTGACCCGGTTGCCAGGGGTGGTGCGCCCGGCCAAAAGCCCCTTCCTGGAGCGGCTCACGCGGGGCATGCGGATCTATGCGCGCACGCCACGCCTGCGCGGGCTGTGGCTCATCCAGTTTGCCGTCAGCCTCGCCATGGCCTGGGTCTTCGTCAACACGGTCATCTATGCGGGATCGCGCTTCAACGCGGCGGAGAGCATCTATACGTGGCAGATGGCCTGTTACGGCCTCGGCGCGGCGGGCATGGCGCTCATCGTGCCGCGCCTGGTGGAGATGAGCGACGAGCGGCGCGTGATGGCCACGGGTGCCTTCTGCTTTGCCAGTCTGGGCGTGCTGGTCGCGCTCAACCTGCCGCTTGGGGGGCTGATGGCCCTCTGGTTGGCCTTCGGGGCCGCCGGATCGTTGGTACTCACGCCCGGCGGAATTGTGATCGCTCGGTCGGCGGTGCAGGAGAACCGGCCGGCCGTTTTTGCTGCGCAGTTCGCGCTCTCCCACGCCGGCTGGCTTCTGGCCTACCCGCTGGCGGGCTGGCTGGGGGCGCTTCTCTCACCGGCCACGGCAATGCTGCTGCTGTGCCCGGCCTGTGCGCTGCTGACCCTTGCCGCGCTGCGCGTCTGGCCCGCGGCCGATATCGAAGAACCGGAACATCTTCACCCGGAGCTGCCGGCAGACCATCCGCATTTGCGCGCGCATTCGTCAGAGGGCGGCCGACACCGGCATCGCTACTATATCGACGAGTTGCATCCGCACTGGCCCGGCGTAGCGGCGTGAGCTTTTCAATGCGGCAGAAACAAGAGGCATGACAGACACATGGACGGTGCAATGACGCCTTCAATCGACGGCCAGGGTCTGGCCGCACTCGAAGCCCGCCTCAAGGAGGATCTCAGCCACCTTCTTTATCCGGGCAAGTCCTGGGTGCCGGCGCGCACGAAGGACGGCGAAAAGATCCATGACGTCGTGATCATCGGTGGCGGTATGTGCGGGATGGTGGCCTGGCTCGCCCTACGCACCGGCGGTGTCGACAATATCCGCGTCCTCGACCGTTCTCCCGCGGGCTTCGAGGGGCCCTGGCTGAACTATGCGCGCATGGTCACGCTGCGCTCGCCCAAGACACTGACCGGCCCGGCCTTTGGCCTTGGCCCACTGACGTTCCAGGCCTGGTACAGGGCACAGTTCGGCACCGCTGACTGGGAAAAGCTCGACAAGATCCCACGGCCGATGTGGATGGAGTACCTGAAATGGTACCGCAAGGCGCTGGACATCCCGGTCGAAAACGAGGTGTCGGTTGATCTGGTCGAACCCGAGGGCGATCTCTTGCGCCTGCATCTTTCCGGCGCGACCTCCGGGTCGATCCTCGCGCGCAAGCTCGTTTCGGCCACGGGGCGGGACGGCACCGGCAAACCGAACATTCCGGGCTTCATCGGCGATCTGCCGCGGCGGCTCTGGGCGCACAGCGCGGACGAGATCGATTTTGCCGGACTGAAAAACAAGAAGGTGGCCGTGATCGGCGTCGGCGCGTCGGCGGTCGACAATTCCGCGGAAGCGCTGGAGCACGGCGCGGCCGAGGTGCGCCATCTGATCCGCCGCAAGGACATGCCGGTCGTCAACAAGATGATGGGTATCGGAAGCTACGGGTTCACCGCCGGCTATGCGGCATTGTCCGACGCATGGCGCTGGCGCTTCATGCAGTACAGTTTCGCGACCCAGACGCCGGCCCCCCACGGCTCGACACTCCGCGTGAGCTGCCACAAGAACGCCTATTTCCACTTCGGCAAGGCCACCACCAAAGTGGAGGAGCAGGGCAGCGGGGTGAAGATAAGCTTTGCCGACGGGACGAGCTATCTGGCCGATTTCCTGATCCTCGGCACCGGCTTTGTGACCGATCCGATGATGCGGGTGGAGTTCGGCGAGGCCGCAGGCCAGATCCAGCTCTGGCAGGATGTCTACACGCCGCCCGCAAGCGAAGAGAACGCGGATCTCGGCCGCTTTCCCTATCTCAACCCGGACTTCACCTTCCGCGAAAAGACACCCGGCAGTGCGCCGTGGCTGTCCAATGTCTATTGCTTCAACTACGGGGCCACCGCGAGCCTCGGCAAGGTCAGCGGCGACGTGCCGGGCGTGTCGGATGGAGCAGCCTGGCTCGCGCGCGACATCGCCGCCAAGCTCTATGCCGAGGATGTCGAGGCCCATTGGCAGGGTTTTCTGGACTATGACACCCCGGAACTGATCGGCGACGAATGGGTCGCCAGCGATCTGCCGCAGGAGGTGGATGCGTGAGCGACATCTGGCAGACCACCAGCCTTGTCGAAGGCGGCGTGACGGAGGGCGGCGCGGGGTCCGCTGCAGCCACCCTGCGGGCGTCGGTGCTGGAAAAGACCGACGCTGCGGAGCAGGCCGTGCTGGCGCCCCAGGATTGCGGTGCCTGGCCTGCCGACATGCGTGCGGCCCTCGCCGCGCGGATTGCGCGGCTGAATGGCGAGGAGCAGGTCGCCCAACGCTATGCCGCACGCCAGCAGGGGCAGGACTATGCCTGGCTCGCCGACCCGGCGCAGGACGGCCGCGACAAGGGCCTGGTGGAGGTGATTACCTTCATGGACAAGGTGGCCCGCGCGCCCAAGGATATCGCCCGCGTGGATATCGAGCGTCTCAAGGCTTCTGGCACAACCGATGCAGATATCGTGCGGTTGTGCGAATTGAATGCCTTCCTGGCTTACCAATTGCGCCTCGTCGCAGGGCTCAAACTCATGGCAGGGACGGCGGAATGACCGAGAATGTGGTCCACAAGTTCACCCGCACAGTGCCGCGATGGTTGCCGCGTGTCGCGCCGGTCAAACTCGAGGACGCCACGGAGGCGCAACTCTCGGCGTTGCAGGTGACCCCGTCCAACACGAAGGTGTCGGACTATGTGCTCGTTCTGGCCCACGATGTGGAGAGCCTCGCGGTGCGCTCGCCGCTCTTCAACGCGATCATGTATGATGAGGGCGGGCTGAGCCGGGCGGAGCGGGAGCTTGGGGCGCTTGGCGCCTCCATCGTCAATCGGTGCATCTATTGCGCCGCCGTGCACGCGGCGCGCCATGCCCAGCTTGAGAACAGCACCGAAGTGACCGACGCGCTCTTTGCGAATGGTGCAGAGGCTGATCTGTCGCCCCGCGACCGCGCGATTTTCGACTTTGCGCGCAAACTGTCGGCCTGCCCGTCAGAGGCGGATGCGTCGGATATGGCGGCGCTACAGGAGGCGGGTTTTGATGAGGCCGAGATCCTCGACCTCATACTTTCGACTGCCTTGTTCGGATGGGCGAACCGGCTGATGCATGTGCTTGGAGATCCGGTGCGCAGGAGTGACGCGGCATGAGCGGTGAACAGATGAAGGTCGGGATCGCTGGCGCAGGTTCCATCGCCTTCGCCACAGCCGCGCTGCTGGAGCAGAAGGGGCACGCGCCGATGCTCTGGTCGCCTTCCGGGGCGGGCACAGTGGAGCTTGCAGAAGGCGAAAAGCTGACGGCCCGGGGCGCGTTGGAGGGTGTCTTTTCGCCCTCGGTGGCCACGTCCGCAGCGACGCTTGCAGACGCGAACGATGTTCTGTTGATCGCGCTGCCGGGCTATGGGCATAAAACGGTGTTCGACGCGCTGGCGCCGCACATCCGCGCGGATCATCGTGTGCTCATCTCATCCCACGGCTCTTTCGGAGCGCTCTATCTCGCGCGCCTTCTGGCTGCCCGCGGGATCGAGATCCCGATCACCGCCTGGGGCACCACGGCCGTCACCGGCCGGCGCAAAAGCGGGACCGATGTCCAAGTCAACACCGTGCGCGCAAAGGTCGACATGTGCACGTTGCCGGCATCCGAGCAAGACGCGCAGATGGTGCTGTGCGAGACGCTGTTCGGCGAGGTTTTTGCACCGCGCGAGGGGCTGTTGGCGATCACGCTGTCGAACCTGAACCCGCAGAACCACATGGGCATCGCGCTCGGCAACATCACCCGGATGGAGCAGGGCGAGACCTGGAGCCAGGGCAAGAACGTCACCCCAACGGTCGGGCGCCTCCTGGAGCGGCTTGACGATGAGCGGCTGGCGATCGCGCAGGCGCTCGGTCTGTCGGTCAAGACCATCTTCGAGCATTTTCACCTGTCCTTTCACGTGCCCGTGGCCTCGATCTCTGAGATGAACCAGCAGATGCACGCGCAGGGGAACGGCGGCACAGGGCCGGCGACTGCCGACACCCGCTATGTCACCGAAGATGTTCCCTACGGCCTTGTGCCCGTCGCGGTCCTGGGCAAGCTTGTGGGGCGGCCGGCGGTGCTGCACGAAGCCGGCATCGCGATCTTCTCGGCCATGTACGGGCGGGACTTCACCGCCGAAAACCAGTTGCTCAATGCGTTATCGCTCGAGCACTGCAGTCTGGCAGATCTGGCCGAGGCCGCCAAAACCGGCCGTCTGGACCCAAAAGAAGCTTGTGCCGAGAAAACCTGACAGGGTTCACTGCGCGCAGCCAAAGAAGCAAAATAACGCCTGAAGACCCAGCAAGGAGAAAAAAATGACCAAACTACCCCTGAGCCGCCGCAAATTTCTAGGCACGACAGCAGCCTCTGCCGCGGTGCTCGCCAGCCCGGCCTACCTGCGCCCCGCCCGTGCTGCGGGCGGCGAGGTGAATATCTGGACCTATACCGATTTCGTCCCCGAAGCGTTCAAGGATCAGTTCGAGTCGGAAACCGGTATCAAGGTGAACATTCGCCTCGTCGATGACCAGGGCAAGCAGTTCAACCTGCTCGCGGCCGAAGCGCCGGAGCCGACCGTGGACATCGTGACCGTCGCCGGCCACAGGTTCCTTCAGTTCATCGACAGCGACCTGCTGGCGCCACTCGATGCCGGACGCCTGACCAACTGGGGTGCGATGAACCCGATCTATTCGGAGAGCGACTGGTCGACGATCAACGGCAACAAATGGGGCGCGCCGATCCTGTCGGGTATGGAAGTGCTCGCCTACAATAACGAGCTCGTGCCCGAAGAGGACGTCAAGAGCTGGTACACGTTCTTCTCCGACAAATACGCCGGCCAGACCGCCTACACGATCCAGGACATGCTCTCGATCGTGATGCTCATGAAGGGCTATGACGGCAACATGGTCGCCTATCTCGACGATCCGGAGAAGGCCGCCGAGATCGTGGCGGAGGCGCGCGATTTCCTGATCGAGAAGAAGCCGCTGGTGCGCAAATACTATGACAGCGGCGCCGAAGTGCAGCAGATGTTCGTCAACCAGGACATCACCATGGCCTGCGCCTGGAACGGGCCGATTGCAGCACTGATGGCGGACGGCTTCCCTGTGTCGATGACGATCCCTAAGGAAGGATCCTACGGCTTTGTCTACACATACAACATCGCCAACAACGCGCCGAACGCCGACAACGCCTATCTCTTCCTCGATGCGATCCTGTCCTCGCCCGAGATCGGCGCCGAGATGACCAGGGCCTCGGGCTTCATTTCGACGTTCAACGGCGCGGACCAGCATCTGACCGAGGCCGAAAAAGCCGCGTCTGCCTTCACCGAGGAGGAACTCGCCAACCTGCAATTCTTCCGCGCCGAAGCGAACGAACTGAAATACAGCCTGGTCGATCCGGCGGTGGAAGCGATCAAGGCCGCCTGAGGCCTCGCCCGACACGTCCGCGGCCCCCGGTGCAAACCGACAGGGGCCGCGGGCGCTTCACGATCTGAGACCCCTTAGCGAGGAACTGCAATGACCAACGACGCTGCGCCTATCGGCGCAGAGCGTACGCAAGTCGCGGCCGCTGGCGGCGGAGACCGACCAGCGGCATGGGGCCGGTTCGTGGCCTGGCGGCCCTACCAGCTCTTGTCGGCTGTGGTTTTCGCGTCGCCGCGCCGGCAGTTCCTCATGCTCGCGCTGATCCCGCTGATCTGGGTTCTGACCCAGCATCTGGGCCCGATGTTGCAGATGCTCCGCGTCAGCCTGATGGATGCCTACCCGGTGACCGTCGGGCAGGAGACTCATTTCACGCTTGCCAACTACGTGGCGTTCTTCGAGCAGAGCGTTTTCCAGCGGCCATTTTTCCGCACGCTGGGCTATTCGGCGATGCTGACCTTGGTCACGCTGATCATCACCTATCCGGTGGCGTACTTCCTGGCGCGCCATGTGAAACGCCACAACCAGCTGGCGCTGCTCCTGCTGCTCCTGATCCCGTTCTGGACCGGCGAGATCGTGCGCACCTACGCGATCATGATCCTTCTAGGCAACAACGGCGCGGTCAATATCGCCCTGCAATGGCTTGGTCTGATCGAGCGGCCAATTCCCTTCATGTATACTGGCTTTTCCGTAAGCGTCGGCCTGATCTACCTCACCGCGCTCTATATGCTTCTGCCGCTCTACTCGGCGCTGGAAAAGTTGCCCCGCAACATCACAGAAGCCGCCGCCGATCTGGGCGCGGGCGCCTGGACCCGCTTCTGGCGGATCACGCTGCCGCTCTCTCTCGAGGGGGTCGGTTCAGGCTGCATTCTCGTGTTCCTGATCTCGACCGGCTATTACGGCACTCCGGTTCTGCTTGGTGGTCCGAACAGCACCGTCTTTGCCCAGACCATCGCAGGGTTCTTCCATGTGGCCGGGGACAAGTGGCCCACGGGCGCCGCCTTTGCGGTGATCATGTTCGTCGCGGCGCTTCTTCTCACCGGTATCTTCAGCCGGTTTATCTCGGCCTTGCGGAAAGGGGACAGCAAATGACCCGCTCCCATCGTGTTCTGCTGTCCGTGATCTTCTGGGCCTTCGTCGTCTATCTCTTCGTGCCGCTCGTGCTGATGGTGGTGATGGGCTTCAAGGACAGCAAGTTCATCGGCTTCCCGATCCGGTCCTGGACGCTCGACTGGTATCTGGGTGTTTTTGCCGACACCGACGTCATTTTCACCTTCTCCTATTCGGTGGCGATCGCGATCATCTCGACTCTGATTTCCATCGTGATGGGCACCTGGTTGGCGGTTCTTCTGGCGCGAGACAAGTTCGCCGGGCGCGCCGCGGTCTATGCGCTGATGATCCTGCCCGCGCTCGTCCCGGGGATCATCTCGGCCATCGCGTTTCGGATCTATGCCCGCCAGCTCGGGATCGAGCCGGGCATGTTCGCGATCATCTGGGCCCACGCGGTTCACAACGTGCCCTTCGTGTCGCTCGTCGTGATCGCCCGTTTGTCGACCCTGCCCAAGAGCATGGGCGAGGCCGCGCGGGATCTGGGCGCCGATCCGTTCGTGACCTTCATGCGGATCACGCTGCCCTATCTGAAACCGGCCCTGATCGGCGCGGGCATCTTCTGCCTGCTGCTGAGCTTCGACGATTTCGTCCGCTCCTTCTTCCTCGGCGGATACGACCCCACCCTCCCGGTGCTGATCTTCGCGATGCTCCGCTCCGGCATGTCGCCGGAGATCAACGCAATCGCGACGGTCGCCCTGGTGCTCACCGCCGTTCTCGGGGTCTGGGCCGAACGCTCCAGCCGCCGCATGAAGAAAGACAGCCAATGACGACCCAGCCTCCCGCACCGCTTGTCCGGCTTGATGGCATATCCAAGAGCTTTGGCAGCGCCGTGGCTCTGCACGAAATGCATCTCGATATCGCCGAGGGCGAGTTTGTAACCTTCCTCGGCCCGTCGGGCTGCGGAAAGTCCACTACGCTGCGCATCCTTGGCGGGTTCGAAAAGCCAGACCAGGGCCGCATTCTACTCAATGGTAAGGACATCACCGCCCAGCCTCCTGAAAAACGGCATATCAACATGGTCTTTCAGGACTATGCCCTCTTCCCCCATATGACCGTGGCCCAGAACATGGCCTTCGGGCTTGAGCTGAAGGGCATGGGTCGCGAGGCGATCAAGCAGCGGCTGAACGAGATCATGTCCTTTCTGGAGCTGACGCCTTTCGCGGATCGCTATCCCTCGCAGCTTTCGGGGGGACAGCGGCAACGTGTGGCGCTCGCCCGGGCGCTGGCGCTGGACCCGGCGCTGCTGCTTCTGGACGAGCCGCTCGGCGCGCTGGACGCCAAGCTCCGCGGTCAGGTGCAGCTCGAACTGAAGTCGATCCAGCGGCAGACGCACAAGACGTTCTTCTTCGTGACCCACGATCAGGAGGAGGCGCTGACGATGTCTGACAGGATCGTGGTGATGAACAGCGGCCGGATCGAACAGGATGGCACGCCCGAAGACCTCTATTTCCGGCCCGAGACCCGTTTCGTTGCCGAGTTCATCGGCGAGACCAATCTCCTGGATGGAACCGTTCGTTCTGTCGACGCCAGCCGGAGCGAGATCCTGTTCGACTGGAACGGGATCTCCTTGCGGGGCCAGGCGGCCCATGCCGCACCACAAGCCGGACAGGCCGCGTCCGCGTCGCTGCGTCTGGAGAATATCGCCTTCCATAGCGACAAGCCCGAAGCGGCAAATGCGGTCAAAGGCCGGATCGCCGACTGCACCTTTCAAGGCAGTCGCACGGCTGTGGATCTCGCGATCGACGACCTGCCGGACCTGAGGTTGCGGGCCTATACCGACGCCGACACCGTCCAGAGGATGGGTACCGATTCGATCTGGATCGCCTGGGACAGCTCGGCGATGACAGTCCTGCGCCACTAAGCCAGGCGGCAAACCGCAGCGCGCGACGCCGCGGCCAGGCACCGATGGCTGGGATCAGCTTTTGAGGCGATGGCATCCCCTAAAGCCCCGGTGCAATGCCCGACCCGGATAGAGTTGCGCCATCCCCAAGACCGGCCGGAAACGGTGCAAGGACCGGGTCCTGCCGGCGGTCGGTATCTGCAAGATGCGTCAGGACCGGCGGGCGGAAAGCAATCTGACGCTAGATGGCGTGTACAATGTCCAGCGCGAGGCGGTTTTTCTCGAGGGCGAAGAGCGTGATGTCGAGGGGTATCGCGCCGTAGTTACGGGCAAGCGACACCAGCTCTCCCGAGGCGAGACTGGACCGGCACATCGTGTAGGGGATCCAGCCGACGCCCGCACCGCGGCAGATGAGTTCCAGAAGTCCGACCGAAAACGCGGATTCGACCTCGCGCCCGCCTGTGACCGCCCGCGGAAAGGCCTCCGACAGGCCGGTCTGGGCCAACAGGCGTCCGAAGTGGCTGTCGTTGGGATAGGACAGAACCCGGACCGCTTCGGTCAGCCGCCCCTCGGCATCGATCAGATGGCGCGCGGAGCCGCCGACCACGGGGATCAGGGTATCGCCCCTCCAGACGCGGCGCCCGACCGATGTGTCAAACGGCAAGGGAGGAAATCCTCGCGCCTCGTAGCACAGCAGCAGGTCCGCATCGCCCCGCACAAAGAGCGACACGCAATCCTCCCGGTTCAGGGTTCGCAAGCGCCAGGAAATCTCCGGGCGACGGTCCGCGAAACTGGCGAAGACACTCGGGAAGACATCCGCGGCGAGGGCGTGTTGTGTGGCCAGAACCATGGTCAGCCCGTGCCCCTCGCGCGAGGCGAACCTTTTGCGCAATTGCCGGGTCCGGGCGAGCAGAGCGCGGATCTCGGGCTCGGCTTCGAGCAGTTCCGGCGAAAGCGCAACCTGGTTTGGACCCCGTTCCAGCAGCGGCGCGCCCACCCAATCCTCCAGCGCCCGGATACGGCGCGAGAAGGCCGGCTGCGTCACATGCCGTCGTTCTGCCGCGCGGCTGAGACTGCCGCATTCGATCAGGGCAAGAGCGTCTTCAAGAAGCTTCATATCCATGATCGCTCATACCATTTGGCATAGCAGGGTGCCAGATCGGCATTTGAATAGGGACTTTTCTGCGGTCACGATCTCGCGGACGGCATGGGGGAGTCAAAGCTTATGGCAGTGTCCGACGTGACATCGAGAAATACAAAGCCAACCGGAACGGCCGCCAACAAAGACCTCGCCGCGGTACTGGCCGGGTTTCCCCGGACCTCTCTTGCGCATCTACCGACGCCGCTCGAACCGATGGACCGGCTCAGCGAGCATCTGGGCGGCCCGCGGATCTGGGTGAAGCGGGACGATTGCACGGGCCTCGCGACGGGCGGCAACAAGGCGCGGAAACTGGAGTTTCTGATGGCTGACGCGCTGGCGGCCGGCGCCGATACGATCGTCACCCAGGGGGCGACGCAGTCGAACCACACGCGTCAGACCGCAGCGGCCTCGGCAAAGCTGGGGCTGGACTGCTACGTTCTTCTGGAAGACCGAACCGGATCGACCGACGCGCAGTACAACTACAATGGCAATGTCCTACTCAGCCAACTCGCAGGCGCGCATCTGGCCAAGCGTCCGGGCGGAACGGACATGCCGGCCGAGATGGAAGCCTTGGCTGAGGATCTCCGGCGCAAGGGCCAGAAGCCCTATGTCATTCCCGGCGGCGGGTCCAACCAGATCGGCGCGCTCGGCTATGTGGAATGCGCTCGGGAAATGCTGGCTCAGGCCGACGCGCAGGACCTTTCGATCGACATGATCGTGCAGCCGACGGGAAGCGCCGGCACCCATGCCGGAATGGCGGCCGGACTTTTCGCCATGGCAAGCGAGATCGATCTGCTCGGGCTCGGCACCCGCGCGCCGCGCGAAAAGCAGGAAGCGATGGTGTATAATCTGGCCGAAAAGACGCTCCGGCTCCTCGGCCATGAGCAGAGCTTGCCGAAATCGCGGGTCGTGGCAAATTGCGACTATGTCGGCGAGGGCTACGGCATACCGACCGACGGCATGTGCGAGGCTGTCCTGCTGCTCGCGCGTCTCGAAGGTCTGCTGTTCGATCCGGTCTACTCGGGCAAGGCGCTCGCCGGATTGATTGATCTCACGCAGCAGGGCTTCTTCGACGGCAAGACCAACATCGTGTTTCTGCACACCGGCGGAAGTACGGCCCTTTTCGGATATCCCGGCATTTTCGGACTGCCGGACTACCAGAAATAGCCTTGGACCACCGGCGCGGGCACCCCGCGCGACCGACCCAGGTCAACGACGCCCGATCAAAACGCGAACATGAAAGGACCCCGACATGAGGCTCGATAGAACAGCTCTGAAGACCGTCGCTGCGGCGGCCACGCTCACCCTTGCGACTGCATTATCGCCGATCGTTGCAAGCGCCGCGGACATCACGATCAAGCTTGCGCATCCCAACGTGCCCGAGCATCCGATGGGTCAGGGTTTCGACTACTTCAAGGAACTGGTCGAGGAGCGTTCCAACGGCGAGATCGAAGTCACCGTCTTTGACAGCAGCAAGTTCGGCAATTTCGACAGCGTCGTTCAGGGGCTGCAGAGCGGGCTTCTTCAGATGGGGTCGGCCTCGACCCCGAACCTCGCGCCGTTCTCAAAGGACTTCCTGATCTTCGACATGCCGTTCCTGATCCCGAGCTACGAGGCCGCGGATCTGATCACCGACGGAGAGATCGGCCAGAACGCGGCGCGTGCCCTGGAGCCGACGGGCATCATCGGGCTGGGCTATATCGAGATCGGCTTCCGGCATAACTTCAACAACACGCGGTCAGTTGAAGAACTGGCCGATATGGACGGCCTGAAAATCCGCTCGACGCCCTCCAAGGCGCATATCGCGACCCTGCAGGCCCTTGGCGCGAACCCGACGCCGATTGCATGGAGCGAGGTTTACACTGCACTGCAGCAAAAGACCGTGGACGGGATCGACATCGACCTGAACCTGGCCTGGTCGAACAATTTCCACGAGGTCACGGACAATCTCACCCTGATCGGCAGCCTCTACAGCCCGCATTTGGTGATGATCTCCAAGATGTTCTACGACGGTCTTTCGCCCGAGCATCAGGAGCTTGTCACCACGGCCTTTGCGGAAATGCAGCAATTCCAGCGCAACAAGATCCGCGAGAACGAGGCCGAAATCCTGACCAAGCTCGCGGAGAAGGGCGTCACCGTGGTGGAGCTGAGCCCGGAGGAGCGCGCGCGCTGGCAGGAGGCGACGCAGCCAGTCATCGAGGAGTTCAAGAGCCAGGTTGGTGAGGACCTGATCGAACAGGCGCGCACCACGATCTCCAACGGCGGAACCTAACACCCCCGGCGTCACATGAAGGCCCGCACCGCGATCGGCGGTGCGGGCCGGGAACGCAACCGGATGCAGAGGGACGGCCCATGATCGCGCGCATCGAAGAAGTGGTTTCCTGCCTGTGCATGGCCGTGATGGTCATCGTGATCGGCATGCAGGTTTTCAACCGCTACGTCCTTGGCTCCTCCCTCGTCTGGTCCGAGGAACTGGGCCGGTTTCTCTTTATCTGGTCGGTCTGGGTCGGCTGCAGCTACGCGATGCGCGCCGACCGGCATCTGCGGGTCACCGCGTTGTCGCAGTTCGTCGGACCCGGGCCCCGGAAGCTGCTCGATGCCTTCGCGCAACTCGCGACGCTCGCCTTCTGCGGCTTCGCCATCGTCTGGGGCACGCAGATGATCCTGTTCCTCGCGCGCACCGGCCAGGAGGCCCCCGCGCTCGAAGTGCCGATCTATTGGGTTTACCTCGCGCTGCCCTTCGGCATGACCCTGATGGCGATCCGCTGCGTCCAGAACCTCTACCAGATGTTCTACGGCACGCGCGAAAGCGAGCTCCAGTGACCCTTATCGTTCCGGGACGGATAGACCGATGACCATTGCGCTGATCTTCATCACGCTTTTCCTGTTGCTGATCCTCGGTGTGCCGATTGGCGCGGCGATCGGATTGAGCGTGATCGTCGGCATGTTCGCCGGCGACATCCAGTCCATCTTCCTTGTCCAGAAGCTCGTGACATCGCTCGACAGCTTCCCGCTGCTGGCGGTGCCGTTCTTCGTGATGGCCGGAGAATTGATGCAAAAGGGCAGCATGGCCGAACGTCTGCTGGCCCTGTCGCGCAGCCTGGTCGGACACATCACCGGCGGCACCGCGCATATCTCCGTTCTCACCAGCCTGTTCTTCGGCGCGCTCTCAGGATCCTCGCCGGCGACGGTCGCGGCGGTCGGCGGCATCATGGTGCCGAAGATGAAGGAGGAGGGCTATGACGTCGGCTATGCCACCGCGGTCAACACCTCGGCAGGATGCCTCGGCGTGATGATCCCGCCCAGCGTACCGTTGATCATCTATGGCACGACGGCAGGTGTTTCGGTGGGCGATCTCTTTATCGCAGGCATCCTGCCCGGCATCTTCGTAGGCTTCTCTCTGATGGTCTGCGCCTACATCATCGCCAAGCGGCGTGGCTACACGGCGACTGCCCCGCGCAGTTCGCCACGCGAGATCGGCAGCGCCTTTCTCGGCTCCATCCACGCGCTGATGGTGCCGGTGATCGTCCTGGGCGGCATCTATGGCGGCATCATGACCCCGACCGAGGCCGGCGTCAGCGCCGTCGCCTACGCACTGGTCGTGGAGACGGTCGTTTTGCGCCAGATCGGGCTTCGCGACATCTGGGACATCCTGAAAAGCACGGTGCTCACCACCGCGTCGATCTTCTTCCTGGTGGCCACGGCAACGGCGCTCGGCCAGATCCTGCTCTTCAACAATGTGCCCGATCAGATGGTCGATTTCATGACAGCGATCTCGGACAACAAATACGTGCTGCTGGTGCTCATCATCGTTTTGCTGCTGGTCGTCGGCACCTTCATGGATGCGCTTGCGAACATCCTGATCCTGACACCGCTGCTGCTGCCCGTGGTGCGCGAAGTGGGCATAGACCCGATCCATTTCGGCATTGTCATGATCGTGGCGATCGCCATCGGGTTCCTGACCCCGCCGGTCGGCGTGAACCTGTTCGTCGGTTGCTCCATCGGAAAGATATCGATTGAACGGCTCTCCATAGCGGTCCTGCCGTTCCTGGCGTCTATGATCCTGGCCCTGCTCGTTCTGGCCTTCGTCCCGCAGATCAGCCTTCTGCTTCTATGAGCGCGCCGGCGCGCGGCACTGAATGGGACAATGGGTTGGCGGCCTATGGGCGACGACTGAGAAACGGAAGCGCGACGGCGACGCAGGTAACCGAGGCCGCGCTCGACCGCATCGCGGCTGCGGATGACAACTTCCGCGCCTTTGTCCACGTGGATGCGGAGCGTGCGAAGCACGCCGCACGGGGGATCGATTTGCTCCTGGCCGCCGGGGTCGATCTGGGGCCTTTGATGGGCGTTCCGGTTGCGGTAAAGGACCTCTTTGCCGTGACAGGCATGCCCACGCAGGCGGGGTCGCGCCTTGATCTGTCCCACGCAATCGGCCTCGAAGGACCGCTGATCGGACGGCTGAAGCGGGCGGGTGCGATCATCCTCGGCAAGGCGCGGATGGTCGAGTTTGCCGCCGGCGCGCAGAACATCAGCCATCCGACCCCCTGGAACCCGGCCGATCCGGACCGTCATCGCAGCCCTGGGGGATCGAGCAACGGATCGGCCGTGGCCGTTGCCGCCGGGTTCTGCCCCATCGCCATCGGCTCCGACACCGGCGGTTCTGTTCGCGCGCCGGCAGCGCTCTGCGGCATCGTCGGGTCCAAAGCATCGGCGCAGAGCTTTTCGCTGGACGGCGCTTTTCCGCTTTGTCCTGCCATGGACAGTGTCGGCTTCTTCGCGCTTTCGGCTGAGGATGCCGCCATCGCCCATGGCAGTCTGGCCGATGCGCGACCTCCCCGGTCGGCCCCTGACAGCCTCACGGGCATGAGGTTCGGCGTGCCCCACGATGCAGCTCTATCGGACCTGGACACCGAAGTCGCCGAGGTCTTCGAAGCAAGCTTGCGCAAATTGGAACGGGCTGGTGGGCATCTGGTGCCGCTCGATTGGCCGGACCACGCAGAAATCGAGCAGATCGGCGCGATCTATGCCGGCTTGGTACCCTCCGATCTGATCGCGACGCTTGGCGTGGAGCGCATAGAAACCAACCGGGACAGCATCGATCCGGTCGCGCTGGACCGGCTGGATCGCGCCAGTGCCGTTCCAGACCACGCCTACGCCGAGCTTTCGCGCATCCGGCACGCGTTCGCGCGCCGCGCAGCGGAACGGATGACATCCCTCGACGCGGTCATTCAACCGACCTCCCCCATCTGCGCGCCCTTGGTCGAGGATCTTGGAGACGTCGCGTCCGCGTCTGCCTTCACCAAGCGCGCGCTCGGGCTCACGCGGATGGCGAATGTCTATGGGTTCACCGCCTGCAGCATCCCTATGAGGGAACCTGGAAGCGGCCTGCCCATCGGTCTCGACATCACCGGGCCATCCGGATCTGATCTATTGACCCTGGACCTGGCGCGCCGCGTCCAGAAAATCCTCAAGTCTTGAAGACCTTCGGAAGCCGCTTTTCCCGAAATGGCACGACCTGGGTCTAACTCCGCGCATTCCCAGCTTCGCCGGTGGAGGTTTTTCGCCCGAAGCACGACTCATGTCTTGATATTGCATTATCAAAATATGATACTTTGTCTCGAGAACTGAGAATCACAGACCTGCATGCATCTCGAACGCCTCATCGGTCTACTGGAGATTATCGCCGTGGTTGGACGTCCGGTGTCTGTCGCCGAGATTCAAAAGGCGTCCGGCCTTCCAAAGCCGACATGCTACCGGCTGGTTCAAACCCTGATCGACCAGAGACTGCTCGACCAACCCGATGACACAGCAAAGGTTGTCATCGGAGAGCGGTTGATCAGGATCGCGCTGCTGGGCAAGTCGGACGTGGACGTCCGCCGGTGTGCAGCACCGTTGTTGAAGACCGCAGCTACCACCATCAACGAGACCGTTTTTCTGGCGCGGTTCCGCGACAGCCGTGTGGAGATCATTCATGTCGAAACACCCAAGGATCCGGCCCGCGCCTTTGTGCATCCCGGGATCGGCGAGCGTCCGTTGCACGCCTGCTCCTGTTCGAAAGCGATCGCGGCCTTTGCGGAACCGGCGTTTCAGGACCATATCCTGAGCAAGAACCTCAAGGCCTACACCGAGTTCACCCAGATCAGCGAAGCGGATCTGCGCGCGGAGTTTGCCGAGATCGTCGAACGCGGCTTTGCCGATTGCGACCAGGAGATCGACATCGGCATCGCCAGCGTCGCGGCGCCGGTCATGATCGGCAATATCGGCGCCAGTTTCAGTGTCGGCGCCGTCGGTCCGATCCGAAGGTTCGGGACCGCCTACCGTCACGAGATCGGCGAGAAGATGAAACTGCTCTCCACGAAGATCGCGGGTGCCATCCAGCTGTCCAACGTCAGTGAGGTGCAGCGCGCGGACTAGTCGACATCGACTGCGCACCAGGAGAACCCGAGAACGGGTCGCAAACACAAAGAAAGGGAGGAATACCATGAACCTAAGACCTGATCCGACGTTCTATGCGTCGCCGAAGATCGCCATGCAGGCGCCGGTGGAGAATTATGCCTTTACCGTGATGCTTTGCCCGGACGGATCGCAATCCGACGGTCTGGCCGTCATCGACCTCAATCCGAAATCCGACAGCTATGGCGAGATCGTTCACACCGTCATGACGCCCTACAAGGGGGACGAGTTTCACCATTTCGGTTGGAATGCGTGCTCCTCGGCCCTGTCGCCTTTGTCCGGCCATGCCTTTCTGGAACGGCGCTATCTGATCGTGCCGGGCATCCGGTCCTCCCGGATCTACGTGTTCGACGTCAAGGAACCGCTCGAAGCCAAGATCCACAAGATCATCGAACCCGAGGAACTGTTCGAAAAGACCGGCTATTCGCGCCCGCACACCATCCATTGCGGCCCCGAGGGCATCTATGTCTCGACCCTGGGCGGCGGTGGACCCGACGGCACTGACGGGCCTCCGGGCATCTTCATCATGGATTGCCAGACCTTCGAGATCATCGGCCGGTACGAGATGGACCGCGGCAAGCAGGACAAGCACTACGATTTCTGGTGGAATCTGCCGCAGGACTACATGGTCAGCTCTGAATGGGGCCTGCCACCACAGTTCGAGAACGGCATCGTGGCCGAGGATCTGCTGTCGAACAAATACGGCCACTCGATCCATTTTTGGGACCTACGCGCGCGCAAGAACATCCAAACGATGGATTTCGGCGAAAACTACCAGATGGCGCTGGAAATCCGTCCGGCCCACGATCCGACGAAATCCTATGGCTTCTGCGGCGTCGTGGTGGACACGACCAACCTGCAGGGCGCGATCTTCACATGGTGGCGCAACGAGGATGGCACCTGGAAGTCGAAAAAGACGATCACCATCGATCCGCGTCCCGAAGATCCCGAGAACCTGCCCGACCTGCTGAAGGGCTTTTCTGCGGTACCGCCACTGGTGACCGACATCGACCTGAGCCTCGACGACAAGTATCTCTATGTCGCCTGCTGGGGTCTTGGCGAAATGCACCAGTACGATGTGTCGGACCCGATGAATCCGGTGCTGGCGGGCAAGGTCGAACTGGGCGGAATTGGCCGGGGCACAAAACATCCCAACGGCAAGGAGTTCGTCTTCGGCCCGCAGATGGTCGAGATCAGCCGTGACGGGAAACGCGTCTACTGGACCAACTCGCTCTACTCTTCCTGGGACGACCAGTTCTATCCCGGTCAAGACGGGGGCCAGATGGTCATGGCGCGCGTCGGCGACGATGGCGGCTTCGAGCTGGACAAGGACTTCTACATCGACTTCCCGGAGGGACTGCGCGCCCACCAGATCCGTCTCGAAGGCGGCGACTGTTCAACCGACAGTTTCTGCTACCCGTCGGCATAGCACGTGCCAGAGGTGACATCGTTGGCGGCCCTTTGGTGGGCCGTCATCGTTTCCGGGATCTACCATGGCGTGAACCCCGGCATGGGCTGGCCTTTGGCCGTGTCCGCCGCACTGATGGAGCCAAAACGCGCGGCTCTGCCCAAGGCGCTGGCGATGCTGGCGCTCGGGCATTTCCTCGCGATGATCGGCATCCTTCTGCCCTTCACGCTGCTGATTTTCCTCGTCGAGTGGGACCGCGAGATCCGGATCGGCGCGGGCCTTCTGGTCATGGCGATGGGGCTCTATCTGCTCATCAACCGACGGCACCCGAAGATCCTCGCCCGCATCCACCCTGCCCGCCTCGTGCTGTGGTCTTTTTTGGCCGCCATGGCGCATGGGGCGGGGCTCATGCTGGTGCCAATCTATCTCGGGATCTGTGCCGTGGGTGCCCAAGATGCAGGGCACGCCGCAGCCGGGGACCTGATGGCAGGCAATGTCGGCACCGCATTCGCCGTTGCGGCGGCACATACGCTGGCCATGACCGCCGCAGGCGGTGTCATCGCCATTGTCATCTATCTCTGGCTCGGGCTGAAGTTCCTGTCCAAGACGTGGTTCAACCTCGACCTGGTGTGGGCCGTGAGTCTTGTGATCGTCGGCGGTTTCAGCATTTTCTCCACGATCGTGGGCCACTGATCCACCGGCGGCGGGCGTCCCAAGATTGACACGGGCTGACATCTGCCAAGCGTAGAGTCCGCCAGTTTGTTGCGCCGTGCAATGGTTACAAATCCGCCTCTGTGGACACCCAAAGCTGACAAAAGAATCTTCGCGCCTCGAGGAGAGTCACCGCGGCCTGCTCAGTCACCTCTCTCTAGAGCCCATTCAGGAGCCTCGCGTCGCCGAGCACGGCGGCTGCGGGAAGCATCCTGTCCCTCAGAAAAGACACCAAGCGGGTTTTTTCGGCCGGCCTCAATAGAGCCCTTACTGTCCGCAAGGTTTCGTAAGGCTGCGTGCATTCGGTGCGCAAAACCGTGTGTGGACCTGCCTCTGGAAAGCCTTTGTCTGCCCGTAGCAAGAAACGACGCAGCCCCAGATTCGGACGCTATTTCAACACCAAAGGAGAGATATGCGGATTGAGTGAGAGCATGGTGCCGCAGGGGAGGATTGAACTCCCGACCTCACCCTTACCAAGGGTGCGCTCTACCACTGAGCTACTGCGGCAGGGTCGGTAGCGGGGCAAACCCCGCCGCGACGTGTGGCCGGGCTGATACGCTCTCTACCCCAATCGTGCAAGGGCATTCTGGACCGGGTAACCTTGCTCCGTTAGGGACCATCTATATGGACAAAAACAAGGGCAAGCCTGCGCGACCCCCGGCACCTGCGACACGGAAAGACCGTCTGAAGCAGGCGCTGAAGGAAAACCTCAAGAAGCGCAAGCAGCAGGCAAAGGCACGGAGCGGGCAGGACAGTCATGGGGATTGAGATCGTGGATTCCATCGTCGTCACGGGTAACGGGCCGCTGAAGGGACAAATCCCTATCGCCGGGGCCAAGAACGCGTGTCTCGCGCTGATGCCGGCGACGATTCTGAGCGACGCGCCGCTGACCCTGACCAATGCGCCGCGGCTGTCGGACATCAAGACGATGACCGTGCTGCTGCGGTCGCTCGGGACCGAGATCACCGCGCTGCAGGACGGCAAGGTGATCGCGCTGTCGTCGCATGAGATCGACAATTTAAAAGCCGACTATGACATCGTCCGCAAAATGCGCGCCTCGATCCTGGTGCTTGGGCCGCTGCTGGCGCGGATGGGGCGGGCGGTCGTGTCGCTGCCCGGCGGTTGCGCGATCGGCGCCCGGCCGGTGGATCTGCACCTCAAGGGGCTGGAAAAGCTCGGCGCGACGCTCGATCTGCGCGATGGTTATGTCCATGCCGAGGCCAAGTCCGGTCTGACCGGAGCGGTCGTGGAGTTTCCCTTCGTGTCGGTGGGCGCGACCGAGAACCTGCTGATGGCGGCAACGCTGGCACGCGGGACCACGCTGCTGCGCAACGCCGCGCGCGAACCCGAGATCGTCGATCTTGCCGACTGTCTGCGCGCGATGGGCGCTCGGATCTCGGGGGATGGGACGTCCGAGATTGAAATCGAAGGTGTCGACCGCCTCGGGGGCGCGACCCACAGCGTGGTTGCTGACCGGATCGAACTGGGCACCTACATGCTGGCCCCGGCGATTACCGGAGGCGATGTTGAACTGGTCGGCGGGCGGCTCGATCTGGTGTCGTCCTTCGTCGAGAAGCTCGACGAGGCCGGGATCTCGGTGGAAGAAACCGCCGCTGGCCTGCGTGTCGTGCGCCGCAACGGACATGTCGGGGCCGTGGATGTGACCACCGCCCCTTTCCCGGGCTTTCCGACGGATCTCCAGGCGCAAATGATGGCGCTGATGTGCACCGCGGATGGCACCAGCCGTCTGGAAGAGCGGATCTTCGAAAACCGCTTCATGCATGCGCCCGAGCTGATGCGCATGGGGGCCGATATCGACGTGCATGGCGGCGTCGCCACCGTGACCGGAGTCAACAAGCTTCGCGGCGCGCCGGTGATGGCCACCGATCTGCGCGCTTCGGTGTCGCTGATCCTTGCAGCGCTTGCCGCCGAGGGCGACTCCATCGTCCGGCGCGTCTACCATCTTGACCGCGGCTACGAACGCGTCGAAGAGAAGCTGCGCGCATGCGGCGCCAAGATCGAAAGGGTTTCCGCTTGACCGACGATGCCCGGTTCGAGGACGGCCAGGACGACCCTCTAAGACTTGTCGCGACGGATCCGGAAGACCTGTCGGTGATCGCAGCCCTCGTTCAGGATGCCGTTCTGCCCGCGACAGAACTGTCGTGGGACCCCGTCCGGCAGCGGTTTGCACTGCTGCTCAACCGGTTCCGCTGGGAAGACCGTGCCGCTGCGGAACTTGGCAAACGCCAATACGAGCGGGTTCAGGCGGTTCTGGTGTTTGACGATGTCAAAGCCGTCGCCTCCCAGGGGATCGACCGCAAGGACGCGGAGACCATCCTGTCGCTGCTGACGCTCACCTTCGAAGCATCCGATGCTCCCGCAGGGCAAGTCGAGCTGACTTTTGCCGGCGATGGTGCGGTGCGTTTGAACGTGGAATGTCTGGATGTGACGCTGAAGGATGTCACACGGCCTTATATTGCGCCCTCGGGCCAGGCCCCGCACCACTCCGAGTAAAGTGCCCAGCGGTGATCGTCCGATCCCGATTAAGCCATATGGCTTGCTTGAGCGCGGGCGTGCGAACCGGTAAGTCCCCGGGCAGAAGGAGCATTGCATGGCCCACCTGCTGAGCACATCCGATCCCGGTTTCGAAGAGCGCTTTGCCGCGCTGCTTTCGGCCAAGCGCGAGGATGCGCCGGATGTGGACGACACGGTGGCCGGAATCATCGCGGATGTGCGAGCCCGTGGTGACGACGCGGTGATCGCGCTGACAGACCGGTTCGACCGGCTGGCACTGACTCCGCAAACGCTTGCGTTCACAGCCGAAGAGATCGACGACGCATGCGCGCGCGTGCCCACGACCGAGCGCTTGGCGCTTGAGACCGCCGCCGAGCGCATCCGATCCTACCACGAACGCCAGTTGCCCGAAGACGCTCAGTGGACCGAAGAAACGGGCGCGCAGCTCGGCTGGCGTTGGACAGCGGTCTCCGCGGCCGGCCTCTATGTGCCGGGTGGCCTCGCATCCTACCCCTCATCGGTCCTGATGAACGCCATTCCCGCGCGTGTGGCCGGCGTCGAGCGGCTGGTCATCTGCGCCCCGACACCGGACGGGGCCGTCAATCCGCTGGTGTTGCTGGCCGCGCGGCTGTCGGGCGTCGACACGGTCTATCGCATCGGAGGAGCCCAGGCGATTGCGGCGCTGGCCTATGGCACCGAGACGATCGCGCCGGTGGACAAGATCACCGGCCCCGGCAACGCCTATGTCGCCGCGGCCAAGCGACGGGTGTTCGGCAAGGTCGGTATCGACATGATCGCGGGCCCCTCCGAGATCCTGGTGATTGCCGACAGGGACAATGACCCCGATTGGGTCGCAGTCGATCTGCTTAGCCAGGCCGAGCATGACGAAAGCGCCCAGTCCATTCTGATCACCGACGATGCCGGTTTCGGCCAAGCGGTGATCAACGCCGTCGAGGTCCGGTTGAAGACACTGGAGCGACGCGTGATCGCCGGGGCGAGCTGGCGCGACTTCGGTGCCGTGATCATGGTGCGCGACATGAACGAGGCTGTAGCGCTGGCCGACCGGATCGCGCCGGAACATCTGGAAATCTGTGTGGCTGACCCCGAGGCCCTGGCCAACCGCGTCCGTCATGCCGGTGCCGTCTTTCTCGGATCTTGGACGCCGGAAGCGATCGGCGATTACGTCGGCGGACCCAACCATGTGCTGCCCACTGCACGCTCGGCGCGGTTCTCGTCCGGGTTGTCCGTGCTTGATTTCATGAAACGCACCACGCTGGCTCGCATGACGCCCGAAGCACTGGCGGCCATCGGCCCGGCGGCAGAAACGCTGGCGACGTCCGAGAGCCTGCAGGCACATGCGCTGTCAATCGGCCTGCGTCTCGACCGGCTCAATCGCAAGGCCGCCGAATGAGCCGGCTGAGCGATATCATCATCGACTGTGGCAGCAAGTCAGCGCCACCGCCCGAGGTCGAACAGGAGCAGCGGACCGCGGTGTTCGATTTGCTCGAAGACAACAGCTTTGCGCTGCCCAGCGGCGGCCAAGGTCCGTTTCGCCTGACCCTGCGCCGGGACGCGGGCCGGCTGAGCTTCGATCTGCAGCCCGATGGCAGCGGTGATGCGGAAAGCTTTCAGATCACGCTGGGCGGGTTGCGCCAGATCGTGAAGGACTACGCCCAGATCTGCGCCAGCTACTACGACGCCGTGAAGACCGAGCCCCCCGCCCGGATCGAAGCGCTCGACGAAGCGCGGCGCGACATCCATCGCGAGGGCGCGCGCGTGCTGTCGGAGAAGCTGGAAGGCAAAGCCGAAATGGACGAGGATACCGCACGGCGGCTTTTTACCCTGGTCTGCGCAATGACGGACGGCTGACCATGCCGCTGGAGGTACGTGCGCTCGCCGGTTCCGAGATTGCCAACGCTCTTCAGGATCTCGCACGGCTGCGGATCGAGGTCTTCCGCGCCTGGCCCTATCTCTATGACGGCGATGCCGCCTATGAGGAACGATACCTGCGTGGCTATGCCGATGACCCCGCCGCAACCCTGGTCGCCGCGCGCGACGGCGGCCGCATCGTCGGCGCCTCCAGCGGGTTGCCGCTCGAGGCCCATGGCGATGCAAAGCATCTCATTTTGCCGGACGCGGCCCCGGATCGCAGCAGGATCTACTATTGTGCCGAAAGCGTGCTTCTGCCCGAGTATCGCGGCCGGGGCGCCGGCGGACGCTTTTTCGATCTGCGCGAGGAGGCCGCACGCCGCGCAGGGTTTTCGGCCACGCTCTTTGCGGCTGTCATCCGCGCAGCGGACGACCCGAGACGCCCCGTCGTCCACCGTTCGCTGGAGCCGTTCTGGCGCAAGCGCGGCTACGCACCCCTGCCCGGAGCCCGCCTGTCGATCGCGTGGAAGGACGTGGGCACACCGGGTGAAACCAGCAAAGAGTTTGCGGTCTGGATGCGACCGCTGTGACGCGCCTCGCCGTGGCCGCCTATCCGGCCGAGCGGCTTCCCGGGCTTGAGGCGCTGGAAGCGAAGCTCGACGCTTGGCTGTCGGATGCCGCAGAGCATGGCGCCGATCTGGCAGTTTTTCCCGAATATGCCGGGATCGAAGCCGCGCTTGCCGCGGCCCCGGCCGAGCCGCTGGCCGATGACGCTGCACAGACCAAGGCCGATTTCGCGCGCAGCGCGGCGCAGGCCGGAGCCTACCGAGACCTGGTCGTGCATCTGGCGCATCGTCACCGCGTGCATGTCGTGGCAGGCAGCCTGCCGGTGCAGGAGGGCGCAAGCTACGTCAATCGCGCGTACATCGTCGGGCCGGATGGGCTGCTGGGGTGGCAGGACAAGTGCATCCTGACCCCGTGGGAGCGTCAGAACACCCCGCTGTACGCCGGAACCCGGCTGCACCGGTTCGAAACGCCCTTCGGCATTCTCGGCGTCCTGATCTGCTATGATTGCGAATTCCCGCTGCTGGCCCGGCAGCTTGACGCCGATATACTTGCTGTTCCGGCGTGCACCGACAGCCTTGCCGGCCAGGTCCGTGTTCGACTGTCGGCACGGGCCCGCGCACTCGAGGGCCAGTGCATCACCTGCCACGCGCCGCTTTTGGGAGGTGACCCTGCCTGCCCGTTGATCGACGTGAATGAGGGGCAGGCCGGTGTGTTCGCCCCGCCTGATCTGGGTTTTCCCGACGACGGTATCCTGGGCGACGGAGCGCCCAACGGAGCGGGCTGGGTGGTGGCGCAGGTCGATCCGGCGACGCTGCAACATAGCCGCAGTCAGGGCGCCGTGGCGCCGCGCCGCCACTGGCCGGAGAGCGCGCGTTGTGCCCTTGGCGACGCAATTAGGACGCTTGACCCCAATGCGCCCTTGAAATGAAGGGCCAATGGGCGCATTTAACCGCCACCGTCGGATCCGGCGGTCAATGTTAACGAAATATGGAGTGACCATGGCCAAGGAAGAGATGCTCGAATTCCCCGGTGTCGTGAAGGAACTCCTGCCAAATGCGACGTTCCGGGTCGAGCTCGAAAACGGCCATGAGATCATCGCACACACGGCAGGAAAGATGCGCAAGAACCGCATCCGCGTTCTGGCAGGGGACAAGGTACAGGTCGAGATGACCCCCTATGACCTGACCAAGGGCCGGATCAACTATCGTTTCAAGTAAACCTGCGATGGATGGCGGCCCCGCGCGCCAAGCCGGGCCGCGGCTGATCCTCGGTTCGGCCAGCCCGCGCCGGCTGGAGTTGCTGGCGCAACTCGGGATTGTGCCGCATGCGATCCGACCGGCCGATATAGACGAGTCCGAGGCCGTAGGTGAGAGCGCGCGCACCTATTGTGCCCGGGTGTCGCGCCAAAAGGCAGAAGCCATCGGCGCCGGGCCGGGCGAGGTTGTGCTTTGCGCGGACACGACGGTCGCGCTTGGCCGCCGAATCCTTGGAAAACCTGCGGACCGATCCGAGGCAGCCGCGTTTCTAACCGCGCTGTCGGGACGCCGCCACCGCGTGATCACCGCCGTCACCGTCGCCACCCCCGAACGGATACGCCAGAAGATCGTCATCAGCATCGTGCGGATGCGCCAGATTCTGCAGGTCGAACGCGAACACTACCTCGATAGCGGCGACTGGCGCGGAAAGGCTGGCGGCTACGGGATACAGGGGCCGGCGGGCGCATTCTGCCCGTGGATCAGAGGGTCTTTCACCGGCATCGTGGGCCTGCCGCTGTCGGAGACCTCGGGTCTCCTGCGGGCGGCCGGGGTCCGGATCGGGACATTGGCCGAATGAAGGGCGCACAGATCGTCGTCGGCGCACTCCAGGGTCGGCCCGCAGCCGTGCGGCTGCTGGACGGCGCACTTGTGGATCTTCTCGTGGCGCCGCCTGACGATGTGCCGCTGCCGGAGGCGATCTACCGGGCCCAGGCAGAGCGCCCGCTCAAGGGACTGGGCGGCGTTTTTGTCTCCTGGCCGGGCGGCCGCGGTTTTTTGCGCGACGCCAAGGGGATACGCCCGGGCGAGCGGTTTCTGGTGCAGGTCACCGGATTTTCCGAACCGGGCAAGGCCGTGCCTGTCACCCGTCGCATCCTGTTCAAAAGCCGGTATTGCATCGTCAGTCCCGGCGCCCCCGGGCTCAACATTTCGCGTTCGATCCGCGACGAGGCGCGGCGAGACACGCTCCAACTTCTGGCCCACGAGGCCGGCCTGCCCGACGGTTCCGGCGCGATCCTGCGTTCCGCCGCGGAAACGGCGCAGGATGCCGAGATTGCCGCCGACCTCGCGGCCACCTCGGAAACGGCACTTGCGGTGACGGCTGACAACGGCACAGCACCCGAATTGCTGCTCGACGGGCCAGACCCTGCCACGCTGGCTTGGCGAGACTGGACCGACGCCGACGATTTGATCGAAGGCGACGCGGCTTTTGCAGAGTTGGACCTGCTCGACCGGATCGAAGCGCTGCGTATGCCGGATGTGCCCCTTGCCGGTGGGGCCGGGCTTGTGATCGAGCCAACCCGCGCGTTGATCGCGGTCGATGTCAACACCGGGCCCGATGGCAGCCCGGCGGCCGGGCTGAAGGCGAACATCGCCGCCGCACGGGCCCTGCCCACAGCCCTCCGCCTCCGCGGACTGGGGGGGCAGATCACCGTGGACTTCGCACCCGCGCCAAAAAAGGATCGCCGCCAGGTGGAAACCGCTCTGCGCGCGGCCTTTCGCACAGATCTCGTGGACACGACCCTTGTCGGCTGGACACCGCTGGGCCATTTCGAGCTACAACGCAAACGCGAACGTTTTCCATTGGCGGAGGCCCTGCGATGACCTGCCCGATCTGTCGCCGCAAAACGGTCCATGCCTTCCGGCCATTTTGCTCAAAGCGCTGCGCCGAAGTCGATCTCGGCCACTGGCTGAACGAGAGCTACCGTGTGCCCGCAGAAGACACTTCCGACGACAGTGAGGCAGAAGCCGATGCACACAAAAATCGGCCCTAGACACCCCCTCACCCCTCGACTAAGACACCGCGACCCGAGCGGGCCAACCGCTTACCCGAGGCCCGGGTAGCTCAGGGGTAGAGCAGTGGATTGAAAATCCTCGTGTCGGTGGTTCGATTCCGCCCCCGGGCACCATACAAAAAACTGATATGATTATGTTTTCTGCTCATGACTGATCCTGGTTTCGGTCAGGTTTGACGCTTTTCTGCGAAGTTTGACAGTTTCGGCACGCCTTCGGTTCTCTTCTTCCAGTGTGGCAATGGTCTCGCGGTTCTTGTCGGCAAGGTTCGCTGACTGTGAAGAGTGCCGCGCCATGGACGGTGTTTTCTGTCCCCAAAGGCCCGCGATGCGGCGTTCACCCAGGCCCGCTTCGCGAAATGTCGTGGCGATCATGTTCCGCAAGCCCTTGAGGGGCAGGACTTTTTCGATGAGGCCTTTTCTCTAGGGTGGATTTGAAACGGTGCCAGACAGTTGAGAAGCCGTTGTAAGTCCAAGCCTCTCCGCGCGAATTGGACAGCACCGTCTCGGCGTCGTGGTTGGGCATGCGGTCAAGCGCGGCTTGCAGGGTCGGACTGACTGGAATCGCGACGTCTTCCCGTGTCTTGCCCCGCACTCCCCCGATCGTGCCGTCATCAACCTGATCCTTGCGCAAGCGTAGGGTGTCGGATGGATCGAGGCCGGTGTTCATCATTAAAGCAAGCGCCACTCGGACATGAGGCCTGGCCGACCCCAAGACTGTGTCTCGTTCCTCGATGATCCAGCGGCGGTTGGCATAGGCGCGGTCGCGCGGGCGGCGCTTGGGGACAACGTTCTGCGCTAAATCGGCTGAGATCAGGCCTTTCGGAATGCTGTAGCGAAACACCTCACTCGGAAGAATGCGAACCATATTCGCCCGCCGCCAACCGAATTTCTTCGCGGCCTTGTCGTGGATTCCCGCAATCAGCGGCGTGTCGATCACATGGATTGACGTGTCGCGGATCGTATCACATTCTGCAAAGAATACTGCTAAACAATCGGCGCGTGGGTCAGGTCAACCTTGTGGCCGGTCTCGCAGTGGTGGCAGCGTTGCTTACCGTTCCAGTCCTCGAAAACCTTAAAGCCTTTGACCCGCACCCGCGTCCTCTAAGGCGGTCCAGAATGGTGTCGCGCGTGTCTGTGACGGACACTGACTTCACATTTTCAATCCAGAGGTCGAGATCGCGGCGATCCCAAAGCAGCGTGTCTTGCTTCAACTCAACGGGGCGCAACAGGAGCGGCGGACTAGTCGGTCCGCAGTTCTCCGCGCTGCTCAGTCAGGTCTTGCGCAGGTCAGGCGCTTGCTTGCCGTGCCAGATGTCCGTTCGCGTCACTCATCGGAACGGTGCAGGATCGGACAGGACCGTCCGCCCAACGTTTCGCGACCGCCGGACCGGGCGCCAGCGGGAACGCGGGGAGTGCCATCCCCCGGATCGAGCGGATTGCTTTGCTGCGCAAGCTCATGCGAACCTCGCGTAAAAGGCGTTTCAATGCTTCGGATAGCCGTTTTCATCTTGGGTTTCGTTGTGCCGCAGGTCGCTGCTGCCGAGACTGTCAAGCTGGTATGCACACGCTCCGACAGCGTCCGCGAGCTGATGACGGTGGATCTCGAAAAGCGCACGCTGACGCTGAAACCGTTTTGGCCCTTTTCCATCGTGCAGGTCAGCGATCGCTGGATCATCGCCGAGGACACGCATTTCAACGACTCGGGCAGAGGCTTTTTCGCGATCCACATCGCGTTGGAGCGGATCACCGGAGAGTACGCGATTTCGATCATGAGGCGGGAGGCGCTTGGCACGCCCCGTGAAAAGACGGAGCTCGATCTCATCCAGGGGGACTGCCCCGTCGGGCTTCTGTGACTGGTGCACGATGAAAAGGCGCGGCCCAATGACAGGGGGACACCGTCTCAGCGCCGGCCCCTGACCCTTGGACCGGTCCGACGCATCGAAAACGACTTGCTGTAGCCGGCTTCGGGGCGCGCCGCCGCCCCGTGACGGACCGGGCCTTGCGGTGACATCCGGATGCGCAGTGCAAGGCGCGCCCGCCCCCAACACGTCTTTCCCTTGCAGAGACCGGGCACGCCCAACCGGCAGCGGCAAACCGCACCGGCCACCGGATTGACTTTGGGGTCCGGTCTTCTGATCGTTGGGGCAACACCCGCACCCGGAGAGGCAAGGATATGGGTTTATCAGACACCAAGATGCGAGCGGCCGTTCGTGCTGCATGCCTCGCCACGGCGGCCCTGACTGCGGCACCCGCCCTCGCGCAGGACACCGGCTGGCGCCATGCGGGATGTCATGCCGGGGTCCATGCCGGCGGTCTCTGGGGGGAGGCCGCCGACTGGACGGTCAAAACCCCCGGCGGCGATTTCTTCGGCCAGTCGCTTGGCAGCCACAGCCTCTCCAGCGGGATCGGCGGCATCCAGGCCGGCTGCGACATCGAACGGGACGGCTTCGTGCTGGGCGTCGGCGCCGACTATTCCTGGGCGGACGCCTCGGGCAGCCATCCCAGCCGGCTGGAACGCGGCGTGTTCTACAGCAGCCGCATCAGCGGCACCGGCGCCGTCATCGCCCGCGCGGGCTACCGGGTCGACCGGATCCTGGGCTATGTGCGCGCGGGGCTCGCCTGGCAGAATGACAGCTACGAGGCGAGCACCATCATCACAGGCCCCGCCTATTCGGCCAATGAGCTGCGGACGGGCTGGACCCTGGGGGTCGGGGGCGAATACAGCGTCAATGAACGGCTCGGGGTCTTCCTCGAGTATGACTACCGGGACTATGGCAACGATACGATCGGACTGACGCCCCTGATCCCGGGCCTTGGGCCGGCCTCGGTCGCGATCGACTCCCGCACCAGCGTGGTCCGGGCGGGCGTCAACCTATGGTTCTGAGCCCGTGCTCAGTGCGGGGCCTCCCGCACGGCTCTCACCGATACTCGGCCGCCGTGATGAACTCGGAGAACGCCTCGCACCAGACCAGCACCGTTGTGTAGGCGTTCAGATCGACGCCGGCGGGCAAGTCGAGCACGAAGCCCTCGAACGTGTCGATATCGCCCAGCTGCAGCGCCTCGCCCTTGATCGGGAGGAACGCGTCCTCGTGATCCACGAATTCCGGCACGAGATAGAGCTTGTAGTCGGGCCCCGGCGACAGCTGCCCCTCATGGACGATACGCTCCGGCGTCAGGCTGATCGTGCCCTCGCCCCAATGCAGGAAATCGCTGCCCGGCAGATCGCGGGTCAGCTCGGCCGTATAAACCGCATCCGCGGCAGACTGCTCCAGCATCGCCGCATCGGGCGAGGGCGGCGCGGTCAGCACCGGCAGGAAATAGACGCCGAGCGCGAAGCCCACCGCCAGTGCCACCCCGTGAGTGCCTATACGTATCATCCAACGCAACATCGCCTCGCTCCCTCTCAGGCCGCGCTGTCGAGACCGCGGCCCTTCAGCAGCGCCTCGACCCCCGGCATCCGGCCGCGGAAGGCGGTGTAGGCGGCCTCGGCCTCCTGCGTGCCGCCGATGGACAGGATCTCGGCCTCGAGCACCCGCGCAACGGTTTCATCGAATGCACTGCCCGCCTCGCGGAAGGCCTCGAACGCGTCGGCATCCATGACCTCGGACCACATGTAGCTGTAATAGCCGCTGGAATAGCCGTCGCCTGCGAAGACATGGGCGAAATGGGGCGTCGCGTGGCGCATCCCGATCGCCTCGGGCATGCCGATCTCGGCCAGGATCTCCGCCTGCCGTGCCATCGGATCGGCGGGCGCCGTGCCCTCATGAAAGCCCAGGTCCACGAGCGCCGAGGCCACATATTCCACCGTGGAAAACCCCATGTCGAAATTCTGCGCCGCCAGCAGCCGGTCGAGCATCGCCTGTGGCATCGCCTCGCCGGTCTCGGCATGGGTGGCGAACTCGGCCAGCACCTCTGGCACTTCCAGCCAGTGCTCGTAGAGCTGGCTCGGCAGTTCCACGAAATCGCGCGCCACGGATGTGCCCGATAGACTTTCATAGGTCACATCCGACAGCATCTGGTGTAGCGCATGGCCGAACTCGTGAAAGAGCGTCCGCGCATCGTCATAGCTCAGCAGCGCCGGCTGCCCCTCGGGCGGCTTGGCGAAATTGCACACATTGATCACGATGGGGCGGATCTCCCCCGCGAGCTTCTGCTGGCTGCGCATGGCCGAGCACCAAGCGCCGGAACGCTTGGAGCCCCGCGCGAAATAGTCGCCCACGAAAAGCGCCATATGCTCGCCGTTCCGCATCACGTCCCAGGCGCGGACGTCCGGGTGGTAGAGCGGCACGTCCACCGGCTTGAATTCCAGCCCGAAGAGGCGGTTGGCGCAGGCGAACGCCGCCTCGATCAGCCGGTCGAGCTGCAGATAGGGCTTCAGCGCACTCTCATCGAGGTCGTGCTCTTCCTTCCGCCGCGCCTCCGCGTAATAGCGCCAGTCCCAGGGCCGCAGGTCGCCATTGATCCCGTCGGCGTGGAGCCGCTCGGTCAGCGCCGCAGCATCGGCCTCGGCCTTGGCCCGCGCCGGCGCCCACACGGCCATGAGCAGGTCGCGCACGGCCTCCGGCGTCTTGGCCATCTCGGTTTCCAGCTTGTAGGCCGCGAAACTGTCATAGCCCAGAAGCCGCGCCCGCTCCTCGCGCAAGCCCAGGATCTCGCCCGCGATCTCGCGGTTGTCGGTCTCGCCCCCGTTGGCCCCGCGCGCGGTCCAGGCGGCATAGGCTTTTTCGCGCAGTGCCCGGTTCGGGCAGAATTGCAGGAACGGCGTGATCAGAGAACGCGAGAGCGTCACGACATGACCCTCCATCCCGCGTTCTTCGGCGGCCGCTCGGGCACCGTCCACGACGAAGCCCGGCAGCCCCTCCAGGTCGCTCTCGCCCAGTTCCATGAACCAGTCGCGCTCGTCGGCCAGCAGGTTCTGGGTGAATTGCGTGCCCAGCACCGCGAGCCGTTCGCGGATCGCCGACAGCCGGTCGCGGTCCGCGCCGGCAAGCTGCGCACCCGCCCGGACGAAGCCGCGGCGCGTGAGGTACAGCAGCCGCGCCTGTTCCGGGCTCAGCCCCAGATCCTCGCGCGCGGCCCACAGGGCGTCGATGCGCGCAAAGAGATCCGCGTTCATGTAAAGCTCCGACGAATAGGCGGCGAGCTGGGGCGAAAAGACCCGCATCAGCCGCTCTCGCTCAGGGTTCGAATCTGCCCCTGCCACGGAGTAGAAGACCGACAGGACCTTCGACAGCGGCTCGCCCGCCCGCTCCAGCGCCTCGATCGTGTTGGCGAATGTGGGCGCCTCGGCCTGCCCGGCGATCGTTTCGATGGCGGCGCGCGCCTCGGTCAGTGCAGCCTCGAACGCGGGCTCGAAATCGCTGTCCTCGATCCGGTCGAAGGGCGGCAGCTCGAACGGGGTCTCCCAATCGGCAAGAAGCGGGTTGGTCATCGCGGGCTCCTGTGTGCGGCTGCCGTCGGCGGCTCCCTGTCACCTAGGCCGTCTGCCCGCCGGTTGCCAGCCTTCCGCGGCCACCCCGGCGATCACATATGCCCGAGCCCGCAGCGCCCTCAGACCGAGCGCTGCAGCGGCGCAGGCTGGTCGAGACCGGCGCAGACCGGGCAGTCCTCGCGCCGCGCCAGCGCGATCCGGCGGGTCTCGCCATAGAGTCCGTCATAGATCAGCATCGACCCCGCCAGGGTCTCGCCCGCGCCGGTGATCTGTTTGACGGCCTCCACCGCCATCATCGCGCCGACCACGCCGGGCAGCGGTCCGATCACGCCCGCCTCGGCGCAGGAGGGCGCGAGCCCCTCAGCCGGCGCCTGGGGGAAGATGCACTCATAGCAGGGCGTGCCGTGCGCGGGGTCAAAGAGGCTCAGCTGCCCCTCCCATTGCGAGATCGCGCCGGAAATCAGCGGCACCCCCGCCGCCACGCAGGCGCGGTTCGTCAGGTAGCGCGTGTCGAAATTGTCCGACCCGTCGAGCACCAGATCATACTCCGCCACCAGGTCCCGGGCGATCTCCTCGTCCAGCCGCCGGTGATAGGGGCGCACGGTGACGTAAGGGTTCAGCGCCTTCATCGCTTTTTCGGCCGAAAAGACCTTGGGCATGCCGATCGTGTCGTCGCGGTGGATCACCTGCCGCTGCAGGTTGGAATTGTCGACCGTATCGTCGTCGATCACGCCGATGGTGCCCGCACCGGCAGCGGCAAGGTACTGCAGCGCCGGGGCGCCCAGCCCGCCGGCGCCCACCACCAGAACCTTGGCGGTCTTGAGCCCCCGCTGCCCCGCCCCGCCGACCTCGCGCAGCACGATATGGCGCGCATAGCGGTCGAGCTCCGCGGCGGTAAAGGGCCCGTCGATGCTCGGCAGCGGATCGCCCGAGCTCGTGTTTTCCGGCCGCACGCGCTTGCGGATCTGCTTCAGAACCAGCGTGTAGCCAAAGACCAGCCCGCCGATCACGCCGATGGCCAGCCAGTCCTTGGCCGACCCGCCCAGCGTCTGGCGCAGGCCCATGCCCTCGGGCAGCACGACGAGCGCGGCCAGGAACACCACATAGAGCAGCCCGATGGTGATCAGCCGCGCCTGCACCGGCGTCTTGAAACGCCACCCCAGCACCCAGAGCCCGGCGGCAAGGATCAGAAACAGGATCATCAGGCGCCCCCGCCCGACCCGACCCCGCCCGATCCGCCAACCAGACCGACGCCGGTGGAGCCGAACCCGCCCGCCCCGCGCGTGGTCTCGTCCAGGCGTTCGGCCAGGGCAAAGCGCGCCTGCACGACCGGCGCCACGATCATCTGCGCGATCCGGTCCCCGTGGGCGATGTCGATGATCTGATCGCCGGCGTTCAGCAGGATCACCGCCAAGGCCCCGCGATAGTCGCTGTCGATGGTACCGGGGCTGTTGGGCAGCGTCAGACCCTGCCGCAGCGCCAGGCCCGACCGCGGGCGGATCTGTACCTCGAACCCCGCAGGGATCGCGAGCCTGAGCCCCGTGGGCACCAGCGCGCGCCCCCCGGGCGGCAGGCGCAGCCCCGCGGCGCGGTCGGCGGGCGCGAAATTGGCGCACAGATCCGCCCCCGCGGCGCCGTCGCTCGCATAGGCGGGCAGCGGCAGGTTCCGGTCGGCCTCCTCGGTCCAGGCCAGCGTGACCAGCGGCGCACTCATGCCGCGACCTCTCCCAGCGCCGCAGCGATGCGCGCCGCCAGCCGTTCGGCCACCGCCACCTTGCCCATCCGCGGCCAGCTCTCCGCACCCGCTTCGGTGATCAGGGTCACGGCGTTTTCGCTGCCGCCCATGATGCCCGTGCCGGGCGAAACATCATTGGCCAGGATCCAGTCACAGCCCTTGCGCGCGCGCTTCGCCGTGGCGTTGGCGATCACATCGTCGGTCTCCGCAGCAAAGCCCACCACGAGGGTCGGACGGGTCTCGTTGCGCCGCGCGACACTGGCCAGAATGTCGGGATTCTCCGCCAGCTCGAGCGGCGGTGGCCCCTCGCCCGGCGCCTTCTTCACCTTGGACGTGCTCTCGCGCAGGACCCGCCAGTCCGCCACGGCGGCGGCAAACACGGCGGCATCGGCCGGCAGGGCGCCCTCGACTGCCGCCAACATCTCGGCGGCCGTCTCCACCGCGATCACCTCGACCCCGTGCGGGGGCGCGATCGCGGTCGGCCCGGTGACAAAGCTCACACGGGCGCCGAGTCGCGCCAGCGCGCCACCGATGGCACTGCCCTGCGCCCCCGAGGAGCGGTTGGCAATATAGCGCACCGGGTCGATCGGCTCATGGGTGGGCCCGGAGGTCACCAGCACGTGGCGCCCAGAAAGCGGCCCGGAAAGCGCCTCTCCACCGAACGCGGCCTCTGTCGCGGCGACAATCGCGGGCGGCTCGGCCATCCGGCCGAACCCGAACTCGCCGCAGGCCATGTCGCCCTCGTCGGGCCCGACCGTCAGCACGCCATCGGACAAGAGCGTCGCGAGATTCCGGCGCGTCGCCGCATGGTCCCACATCCGCACATTCATCGCCGGTGCGATCAGCACCCGCTTGTCGGTGGCCATCAGCAGGGTGGAGGCCAGATCATTGGCCAGACCGCCCGCCATCTTGGCCATCAGATCCGCTGTCGCAGGCGCCACGACCACCAGATCGGCGGCCCGGCTGAGCTCGATATGGCCCATCTCGGCCTCGTCGGTCAGATCGAAGAGATCGCGGTAGACCTTCTCGCCGGCCAGCGCCGAGGCACTGAGCGGCGTGACGAACTGCTCCGCCGCCCGGGTCAGCACCGGCACGACCGAGGCCCCGGCCTTCTGGTAGAGCCGGATCAGCTCCAGCGATTTGTAGGCCGCGATCCCGCCGCCGATGATCAGAAGTATCCGCTTGCCCGCCAGCATCGCGCGTCTCCTTTGGCCTCAAGCCTTAGGCCCGCGCCCGCCCAAACTCAACCAGGCTCGCGGAAGGCCAGGCACGGGTCCTCGCGCTCCGCAGGCTCCGTGACCAGCCACAGATCATAGGGAGGATCGTCGGGGGGATCGTCGGGCGCGGTCTGCTCCAGTTGCCCCACCGCCAGAACGGACACATCCGGCGCCGCGGCCGCCAATGGCACGGGCATGCCCCAGTCGCGGCGCACATGGCCCGTCCCGGTGATCACCGCCACCGGCCCGCCGGTCTCTTCCAGCGCGTTCAGCGTCGTGCGGGCGAATTCCGCATCGCGCAGCCGCTGGGCCGCGACCATGCCCCCCAGCATGTCCTCGGGCAGCGCGTCGCAATGAACGGCCAGCTGATGGGCCTCGCGCGCAGCCTGCTGGGTCTCGTCCAGGGGCTGGTCGAGCCCATAGCGCCCCGCCCCCTCGCCAAAGACCTCCGCCGGAGGGCGCCCGAACGCCTCATTGGCCTCGCTGCGCGGCACCGCCATGCCATAGACCTTGGCCTCGCCCAGCGCTTCGAAGACCGGCAGGTAGAGCGCGAAATCGGGCCAGCCGCTATCGTCCCAGCCCAGCGCATCGCCCAGCGACGGCCCGCGCGCATGCATGCCGTTGACGAACTCCGCCTGCTCGGGGCTCAGCATCTCGAACACCACCGCCGGCGGCGCCAGCGCCTCCAGCGCGCGGGCCTGGTTGCGGTGATGGATGGCGTTGTCATGGACCTCGCCCAACAGCACGATATCCGCCGGCGGCAGCGCGTCCAGCGCGTCCGCGCCGATTTCCTCGGCACCAGCGGTGCCGGTCCAGACCGAGAGCGGCGCGACAAAAAGGGCCGCCACTAACGCGACGGCCCGACCTTGGGTACGAAAAAAGCTATGTGTCATGCAAAGAACTGATGCACCTCGGTGGACTGGGCTTCAAGGTTCTTGCGCATTTTTCCAAAGGCCGCGGCCTCCAACTGACGGACCCGCTCCTTGCTGAGGCCAAGCTCGTTGCCGAGGCTCTCCAGCGTGCGGGGCTGGTCCTTGAGCTTGCGCTCGCAGACGATGAACCGCTCACGTTCGTTGAGCGCCTGCATCGCGGTGACCAGCCAGCCGCGCAGCGTGCCGATATCCTGATCGTGCTCCACGTGCTCCGCCGCCTGCTCGCCCGTATCCTCCAGCGTGTCGATCCACTCGCGGCCCTCGTCCTCGGTCGACTGGGTCGCGTTGAGCGAATAGTCCGAGCCCGCGAGGCGCCCTTCCATCATCTCCACATCATGGAGCGGCACACCGACTTCGGTGGCGATCATCTGACGCATCTGATGGTTGTCGAGCTTATCGCCCTGGGCCGACGCCTCGCGCTCCAGCCGCGCCTGAACCCGGCGCATGTTGAAGAAGAGCGACTTCTGGGAGGAGGTCGAGCCCGTGCGTACCATCGACCAGTTGCGCATCACATAGTCCTGGATCGACGCCTTGATCCACCAGACCGCATAGGTCGAAAAGCGCACGCCGCGGTCGGGGTCGAACTTGTCGGCGGCTTTCATGAGGCCCAGGCTGGCCTCCTGGATCAGGTCGTTCATCGGGGCGCCGTAGCGCTTGAATTTCGCGGCCATCGATATGGCGAGCCGCATGTAGGCGGTGATCAGGCGGTGGAGGGCGGCCTCGTCGCGCTCGTCGCGCCAGGCATAGGCCAGTTTCAGTTCGGTCTCGGCGTCCAGCAATTCGGCCTGCATTGCGCGCCGCGACAGTGATTGATCAGAAAACCCGTCCAGTGCCATGTGAAGTAACCCCCGGTTCGTCCCAAGCAGCAGCAGTTGTCTCTCTTGTCATGGAGGGTTACGCGGCGTCTGACCGTCCGGATCAAAGAAAGTGAAAAAAATGTTGCCAGAAGGGACGCTCATACTAGGCGGCGCAAGCTCGGGAAAATCGTCCTTTGCCGAAAGTCTTTGCGTTCAGAGCGGGTTGGACCGGATATACATCGCCACCGCCCAGGCATTCGACGACGAGATGGCCGCCAAGATCGCGGCCCATCGCGCGGCGCGGGGTCCCGGCTGGACCACCATCGAGGCGCCCCTCGATCCGATGAGCGCGCTGGACGGCGCCACCCCGGACCAGGTCGTCCTGCTCGACTGCGTCACGCTCTGGCTCAGCAACTGCCTGCTCGCGGGCCGCGATGCGGAGCTCGCCGGCGACGACCTGCTCGCCGCGCTGGCCCGCTGCACCGCCAGGGTCGTCATCGTCACCAACGAGGTCGGCCACGGCATCGTGCCCGAGACGAAGCTCGGGCGGCTCTTTCGCGGCGCGCAAGGCGCCCTGAACCAGCGTCTGGCGGACCGCGCCGACACCGTCGTGGCCGTCCTCGCCGGCATTCCCGTGACGATCAAGGGCACGGCCCCATGAGCAGGCTGTGGCTGGTCCGCCACGGGCCCACCGGGGGAAAGGCGATGTATGGCTGGACCGACATTCCGGCCGATCTGTCGGACAGCGCGGCCCTCACCCGGCTCTCGGCGGCCCTGCCCGCGGGCCTGCCGGTGATTTCTTCCGATCTGATCCGGGCCCGCGCCACGGCCGACGCCATCGCCGGCCACCGCCCCCGCCTGCCCGACGACCCGAACCTGCGCGAGATCCATTTCGGCGACTGGGAAGGAGCCGGCTTTGCCGAGATCTGGGCGCGCTCCCCGCGCCTCGCCCAGCGGCTCTGGGACGCGCCCGGCGATACCTACCCGCCCGGCGGCGAAAGCTGGAACGCCCTGCGTACCCGAGTCGGGACCGGCATCGACCGGCTGCTGCGCGACAACCCCGGCGGGCTCATCGTCGTGGCGCATTTCGGCTCCATCCTGACCCAGGTCCAGCGCGCCACCGGTGAGACCGCCAAACAGGTTTTCGGCCGCAAGCTGCGCCACCTGTCGCTCACCGAAATCTCCACCGGACCGGCCTGGACGCTCGCGCGGTTCAACGAGCTGCCCTGAGCGCGCTCAGCGATCACCCGCCATGATCGGTGGGCTCACGAAACGGAATTGGTGTCCGCCGCGCGCCGCCGCTAACCTGTCTGCCATGAGCTATTCCCTTGCCCTTGGCGACCGCGCCTATTCCAGCTGGTCGCTCCGTGCCGGACTGCTTGTCGACCGGTTCGACCTGCCCGTCACCTGCCGTTTCGCGCGCCTTTATGATCCGGGGTTCGAGGCCCTTCTGGCCGAGTTCGCCCCCGCCCGCACCGTGCCCGCGCTCCGCACGCCCGAGGGCATCGTGATCTGCGAAAGCCTCGCCATCGCCGAGGAACTGGCCAGCCGCTTTCCCGACCGCGGACTCTGGCCTGCCGATCCCGCCGCGCGCGCCACCGCACGGGGGCTCGCCGCCGAAATGCATGCAGGCTTCATGGCGCTGCGGACCGACTGCCCGATGAACCTGCGCGCGGCCTATCAGGGCTTCGAGCCCAGCGACGAGGTTCGCGCCGACCTCGCACGACTGGATCAGATCTGGGCCGCCGCCCGGGCCGCCACCGCCTCGGCCGGGCCCTGGCTTTGCGGCGACTATTCCATCGCGGATGCCTTCTTCGCCCCCGTGGCAGCGCGGATCGCGACCTACGGCCTGCCCGTCGGCCCGGTGGCGAAAACCTACGTGAACGCCCACCTGGCCGAACCCGCATTCCTCCGCTGGCGCGCCGCATCGCTCACCGACGGGCTCGACCAGCCGGTCTACGCAATGGCCCTGCCCGAGCGGCCATGGCCCGGCCCCGGCGCAGACGCCCTCACCGAGCCCGCATCAGAATAGCTTGCATTTTAGCGGTTAACCTGCCCTTCACCCTGCTTGCGGTTTTATCTCCGGAGCGGACGGATGGAGGCAAGACATGACGGATACGGTCGATGAGCTGCTCGCCCGGCGCGCGCCAACCGCAGCGCGCCCCTTGCTGGGCCTGACCCTGCTACTGGTCGAAGACAGCCGCTTTGCGTCAGAGGCGATGCGCATGCTCTGCCTGCGCTCCGGTGCCCGGCTGCGGCGCGCCGACACGCTGCGCGCGGCCCGGCGTCACCTGTCGGCCTACCGCCCCTGCGCGGTGATCATCGATCTAGGCCTGCCCGACGGCTCGGGTCTCGAGCTGATCGAGGAGCTTGCCCGCACCGAACCCGACCTGCCGCTGATCGCCACCAGCGGCGATGACGGCACCGAAACCGCCGCCCGCGCCGCCGGTGCCCAGGAATTTCTGGGCAAACCCGTGCCGAGCCTCGGCAATTTCCAGAGCACGATCCTCGCCTGCCTGCCGGCCGAGGCGCAACCCCGCGGCCCGCGCATCATGTCCTCGGAAACCGTCCATCCCGACGGCGTCGCGCTGCAGGATGACCTGGCCCACGCGGCAGAGCTGCTGCGCGCCCCCGGGGACCCCGAAACCCACGCCTATGTCGCCCAGTTCCTTGGCGGTGTCGCCCGCGCGGCCGGCGACGTGGACCTCGAGCAGGCCGCCGCCGCCCTGCATGGCAGCCCTGGCGACACAAGCGGTCTCGCGGCGCTCATCAATGCCCGCATGACCACGGGCGCGGCGCTCTAGGCTTCCCGCTCTCGGGTCTCGACCTCGGCAAAGACCGCGAGAACGGGCTCTGCCGACAACGCTGCGCGTGCGCGGCGCGTATCGTCAGGCATCCGACAGCAAGAAAGCCCCGCACGACAAACGGCCCGGCAGAGCGGACAGCGCCACCGGCGATCGACCAGGGTCCATTTCCCCGGCGGGTCATTTGGGAAAAAACGCGAACATGACTGTACGAAACGTCCGTTTGGACGTTTCGTACAAAGCTTGCCGAACCCTTACTCTGGCTCGATCACCCGCAGCGACAGCTCCCGCAGCTGCGCGTTGTCGGGCACGCTCGGCGCGCCCATCATCAGGTCCTCGGCACGCTGGTTCATCGGGAACATGATGACCTCGCGGATATTGGCCTCGTCGGCCAGCAGCATCACGATCCGGTCGATGCCCGCCGCACAGCCGCCGTGGGGGGGCGCGCCGTACTTGAATGCGGTAGCAAGCCCGCCAAAGCGACGCTCCACCTCTTCGCGGGAATAACCAGCGATTTCAAAGGCCTTGAACATCAGATCCGGCTGGTGGTTGCGGATCGCACCGGACAGGACCTCATAGCCGTTGCAGCTCAGGTCATACTGGAAGCCCTTGACCTCCAGCGGATCGCCTTCGAGCGCTGCCATCCCGCCTTGGGGCATGGAGAACGGGTTGTGCTCGAAATCGACCTCGCCGGTCTCGTCGTCGCGCTCATAGAGCGGAAAGTCGACGATCCAGGCAAAGGCGAAGCGGTCGGTCTCCGTGAGTTTCAGCTCGCGCCCGATCTCATCGCGCGCCTTGCCCGCAACCACCTGAAACGCCGATGGTTTTCCACCCAGGAAAAACGCCGCGTCGCCCACGCCGAGACCCAGCTGCTGGCGGATCGCCTCGGTCCGCTCCGGCCCGATATTCTTGGCCAGCGGCCCCGCGGCCTCCATCTCGCCGTCCTTCTCGCGCCAGAAGATATAGCCCATTCCCGGCAGGCCTTCCTTCTGGGCAAAGGCATTCATCCGGTCGCAGAACTTGCGGCTGCCACCCGTCGGCGCGGGGATGGCGCGGATCTCGGTGCCCTCCTGCTCCAGAAGCTTGGCGAAGATGGCAAAACCCGAGCCGCGGAAATGCTCCGACACGACCTGCATTTTCAACGGGTTGCGCAGGTCGGGCTTATCGGTCCCGTACCAGAGCGCGGCGTCCGCATAGGAGATCTGCGGCCAGTCCGTGTCGACCCGCCGCCCCTGCCCGAATTCCTCGAACACGCCCGCCAGAACCGGCTGAACCGTGTCGAAGATGTCCTGCTGGGTGACGAAACTCATCTCCACATCGAGCTGGTAGAAGTCGGTCGGCGACCGGTCGGCGCGCGGGTCCTCGTCGCGGAAACAGGGCGCGATCTGGAAATACTTGTCGAAGCCCGCCACCATGGTGAGCTGCTTGAACTGCTGCGGGGCCTGAGGCAGCGCGTAGAACCGACCCGGATGGAGCCGCGACGGCACCAGAAAGTCGCGCGCGCCCTCGGGCGAGCTCGCGGTGATGATCGGGGTCTGGAACTCGGTGAAGCCGATCTCCCACATCCGCCGGCGCATGGAGGCAACCACATGGGATCGCAGCATGATATTGTCATGCAGCCCCTCGCGACGCAGGTCGAGATAGCGATAGCGCAGGCGGGTTTCCTCAGGGTATTCCTGATCGCCGAAGACCATCAGCGGCAGCTCTTCGGCAGCGCCGAGCACCTCGATATCGCGGATGAAGACCTCGACCTCGCCCGTCGGGATCTTGGGGTTCACCAGCCCCTCGTCGCGCGCCTTCACCTCGCCATCGATGCGGATGCACCATTCCGAGCGCACGGACTCGACTTGAGAGAACACGGGACTGTCGGGATCGGCGAGCACCTGGGTCATGCCGTAGTGGTCGCGCAGGTCGATGAACAGCACCCCGCCATGGTCGCGCACGCGGTGCACCCAGCCCGACAAGCGCACGATCTCGCCGACATTGTCCTTGGTCAATTGAGCGCAGGTATGACTGCGGTAAAAATGCATGGAGATTCCCCAGGGGTGGATCAGGTCGCGCCGATACACCTTGCGCCCGGGCGCGTGTCAAGGCGCCGCCGAAAACTTAGCCCATGCCGGATGCCGCAGAAGGAGGCCTGACGATGGAACACACAGTTAATCACGGGGCCTCGCCAGGGCTCCAGCCCTGGGTGCTGCTGCTCGACCGCTACCTGCGCAGCTTCCTGCGCGAGGGCCGGCTGCGGCTGACCTGGCCCGACGGGCGGGTGAGCGACTATGGCGATCCCAAGGCCCCGGCCTTTGCCCTCGCGCTTTGCGATGCCTCCCTACCCCGGCGCTTCGTGATGTCGCCCGAACTCGCGCTCGGCGAGGCCTATATGGACGGAACGCTGCGGCTTCAGGACGACGATCTACAGGGCATGTTCGGCCTCCTGCTGCGCAACCGGATCCGCGATCCGGGCTGGCTGTTGCGCATCGATACGATCGGGCGCGCGGCACGCAGACGCTTCGATCATTGGAACCCGGTGCACCGGGCCCGCGCCCATGTTGCCCATCATTACGATCTCGACGGCGGGCTCTACGATCTCTTTCTGGACCGCGACCGGCAGTATTCCTGCGCCTACTTTCCAGACCCGGACATGGATCTCGACACCGCACAGGAGGCCAAGAAGCGCCATATCGCGGCCAAGCTCCGCCTGAGCCCCGGCGCGCGCGTGCTCGATATCGGCTGCGGCTGGGGCGGAATGGCGATCACGCTGGCGCGCGACTACGGCGCCCGGGTGACGGGCGTCACGCTCTCACGCGAACAACACGACCTCGCCTGTGCGCGGGTGGCCAGGGCCGGGCTCGCCGACCAGGTCGAGATCCGGCTCTGCGACTATCGCGAGGTCACCGGTGAGTTCGACCGGATCGTGTCGGTGGGCATGTTCGAACATGTCGGCCCGCCCCATTACGCTGAGTATTTCGACCATGTTCAGAGGCTGCTCAACGCAGACGGGATCGCGCTCATTCATTTCATTGGCCGCGCTTTCGAGCCCGCGCCGCAATCGCCCTGGATTCTCAAATACATCTTTCCGGGCGGCTACACCCCGGCCATGTCCGAAGTGTTCGGTCCGCTGGAGCGCGCGCATCTGTGGTGCTGCGACATGGAGGTCTGGCGGCTGCACTATGCCACAACGCTTCGCCACTGGTTCGACCGGTTCACCGCGCGGCGGGGCGAGGCCGAGGCGCTGTACGACGCACGTTTCTACCGGATGTGGCGGTACTATCTCGCCGCCTCCGAGATGAGTTTTCGCGAAGGCGCCCAGGCGGTCTATCAGCTTCAGCTGGCCAAGACGCAGACGGCGGTGCCCCTGTCGCGGGACTATCTCTGCTAGCGGGGGCGTGCCCGGCGCGGCTCAGCGCGCGCGGGCGGGCGCGCGCGTCAGTTCGAACCGGCAGGCCGGCGCGCCCATGGCGCAGCAGGCGGTCTCGGCGCAGCGCAGGCGCGGATCGACCAGCCGGGTGAAGAGCCGCTCGAACACAGCCGCGTGCCAATGGCAGAGCGGATGGTCGGCATGCTCGCCCCGCACCACGGGATTGTCCGCCAGCTCGAAGACCAGGGGACGCATGGAGACCACCGAAAAGCGTCCCGACCCGGCAAAGGTCCAGGCATGTTTGGCCACCGCGCGGGCGAGGAGGGGCGCGGCGGCCCAGGCGGGCAGCGCCTTGAGCAGGGCCTGCGCCCCGCGCGGGATTCGGTTGATCAGGATGTAGTCGCCCGTCCGTTTGCCCGCCTCCCAGGCGAGCATCGGGGCCATATCAGGCAGCTCCCGGCGCAATTCCTGATGGACCCGGGCGACCGGTCCCTCAGGGATCAGCCCGCCATCGCGGCCGGGAATCTCGAAGACGCCCGCCCGGGCAAAGATCCGCGCGCGCAGATCTGGGCCGCCGACCCGGTCCAGCACCGGGATCAGCTGCAAGAGCGCATTGGGCCCGATCAGCGCACCGCCTGCCGCGGGCGGCGCTGCCCCGTCAGGCATTCTCCCTTTGCCCATCCGCGGCCTGTCCTTTCACCAGAAGGTCCGCTGACATCTGTTCGTCCGTCATCTGATCGGTCCCGCCGCCGCAGGCCTTGATCTCGGCGCCGTTGGGCATCCGGAAGGTCTCGGCAGCGGCGGCATTGCGTTCCGCCGCCCGCGCCTTGCCCTGCGCGCGCACCGCCTCGCGCCGTTCCGCCGCACGTGCGGCGCGGTCGGCACTGGCCTCCCAATCCTCCATCTGCGCGTCGGCGATGGTGCGGGTCTCGTCGAAATGGAAATCGAGCCGGTTCTTGCTCTGGGGCCCCGTGTAGCCCACTTTGCCGAGATCGTAGAAGGTCCGCGCGAAGCCCGCCTTGGCGAAGGCCTTCAGGCAGCCCAGCAGGTAACGCCGCCGGAACCCGGTGCCGCGCCACGGGTAATGGAACAGTGCCTTCTTCATGTAGAAGCGGCGATAGTTGTTCATCACCCCGTCGAGCAGTTCGCCCCGCTCCATCGCCTTGGGCTTCATGATCGGCGTGACGAAATTGTAGCGCGAGAAATCGAACACCTCGACCTTGTCGCGCAGCTCCTGGAACAGCGGCGTGAAGGGCCAGGGCGTGTACATCGCCCAGTTGGCAAGGTCCGGCTGCCAGTCCCAGGCCATCTTGTAGGTCTCGTTCAGCGTCTCGGGCGTCTCATTGTCGAGCCCGACGATGAATTGCGCCTCGACCAGGATGTCGGCCTCGCGCAGCAGCCGGATCGCGGTCTTGTTCTCTTCGACCTTGGTTTCCTTGTTGAACTGGTCGAGCTTCATCTGCGCCGCGGCCTCGGTGCCGAGGCTGACATGGACCAGCCCCGCCTTGCGGTAGAATTTCAGCAGCTCGCGGTCACGGTAGATGTCGGTCACCCGCGTGTTGATGCCCCATTTCACCTTGTCGGGCAGGCCGCGGGCGATCAGCTCTTCGCAGAACTGGACGAATTTCTTGCGGTTGATGGTGGGTTCCTCGTCGGCGAGGATGAAGAACCCGACCTGCTGTTCGTTGACCAGCCGCTCGATCTCGTCGACCACCTTGATCGGATCGCGGACGCGGTAGTCGCGCCAGAATTTCCATTGCGAGCAGAAGGAACAGGTAAACGGGCAGCCCCGTGCCATGTTGGGGATGGCCACCCGCGTGTTGAGCGGGATGTAGATGTATTTCTCCCACTCCAGCAGGCTCCAGTCGGGGTCGATCGCATCGAGATCCTTGACCGTGCTGGCCGCGGGCGTGGCCACGATCTCGTCGCCGTCGCGATAGGCCAGCCCCTTGATCGTGTGGCGGCAGGCCGGGAAATGGCCGTCACGCACGGATTTCATCAGCTCCACGATGATCTCTTCGCCCTCACCGCGCACGATCACATCGATCCAGGGCGCCTCGGAAAGCACCTGCTTGTACATGAAGGTCGCGTGGACCCCGCCCAGCACCCGCAGCGCGTCCGGCGCATGGTCGCGGGCGATCTCCAGCAGCCGTTCCGCGGCATAGATCGAGGGCGTGATCGCCGTGACACCCACGACGTCCGGCTTGAGTTCCTCGAGCCGCGTGGCGATCTCGTCGTCGGGCAGATCGTTGGTCATCGCGTCGATGAAATGGATGTCGTCGAAGCCCGCGGTCCGCAGATGGCCGCTCAGATACGCAACCCAAGCCGGCGGCCAGCTCCCGGCGATCTCGGCGCCGCCGGAACGGTAGTTGGGATGGATGAAGACAATACGCATCGGCCGACTCCCTGATCTGTCAGCCCCAGCATGCGCTCCCGCCTGTCAGTTTCAATTGACACAAATCAAGTCAGCCAAGCTTACAGCCCGGACCTCAGTGCGACACACTTCCCGATAGCGTGTTGAGCACCACAACCCCGGCGACGATCAGCGCGATACCGATCACCGCCGCCAGATCGAGGGTCTGGCCGAAGAGCACCACGCCGATCACCGACACCGCGGCAACCCCGACCCCGGCCCAGATCGCATAGGCGACCCCCACGGGAATGGTCTTGAGCACGATCGCGAGGAAGTAGAACGCCACGCCGTAGCCCAGCACCGCCAGCACCGAATAGGGCCAGCGCGCGAACCCGTCGGACGCCTTGAGCGCCGTGGTCCCGATGATTTCGCCCAGAATGGCGAGGCCGAGATAGATCCAGGGCATGGGCAGACTCCTTTTGGGCCATTCGGGACGCACCGGCTCAGAACGGCCGCGTCACGGCGCCGGAATAAAAGAACACCCCCAGCCCTACGGCAAAGAGGATGACCCCGGCCAGAGCGTGCAGCACAACGGCGAGCGGAAAGCTGCGGCGCACCGCGTAGGCCCAGGCGAAGACCAGCCCGCCGGCAAAGGTCATCGCCAGCACCAGCCAGCTCCAATACATCAGGTGTGCGAGGCTGAAGAGCGCAGCATTGAGCACGAGACCCAGCATCCCCCCGGGCAGGATCGCGCCATAGCGCCGGAAATAAAGCGCGCGATAGACGATCTCCTGCGGAAGTGCCGAAAGCACCGGGTAGAGCAGCGCGATCATCAGCATCAGCCCGGGGTTCTGGCGGATCAGGAAGAACTCGGCGTCGGGCCGGGTCGCGCGGATCGTGAGCACACAAACGGCCAGAACAATGGCGCAGAAGACAAGTATGGGAAGCGGCCGGAGCGCGGCCCAGCCCTGAACCAGATCCCCCCAGCGAAAGCCCGGCGTGATCGCCAACAGCCCCAGCCCGACCAGCGTGAGCGCAAACAGCATCCCGAACATCTGGTTGGGCGGCAGGAACACCGCACCCGCGACGGGCGCCGCCAGGAAGAACAGCGCGACCTCGGTCCATCGCCCCAACGCCCGGGGCGCCTCCTGTTTGCCAATTCCGATGACCACGACGCCCTTACCCCGCAACGGAGCCCACTGCCCGTGCCAAAGACTAAGCGCGCGCAGCGATTTTGCCACCGCGCTGCGCCGATTCCGGCAGACCCGCGTCTTACCGCGCGACAACCCGGCGGCCGCACGACACGGCCTGCATTAAACCCGCCCCGACAAAACCGTTGTGCCACGCAGCGATGCCATGCTAGTTCAGTGGCCATCTATCGTCGGAAATTCGGTCACAATTATAGAGTTTGAGTAAAGCCTAATGGCAGAGAGAGGCGGGGGCTTTCAGAAAGCCCTGTACTGGTTCGGAAAGTGTATTCCCGGAACCGGATTTAAAACCTGGACATATCTCAATCTGATACGCGCGCCGCGCCGGGCCCTGCGAAACGCGAGCGGTGCCTTTTATCGCATCGACCATATCTACGAGGTACTGGGCGAATTCCGCGACACCTATGAAGGCAAATACTCCGTACTCGAATTCGGGGTTGCCGACGGCTATGCCTTCACCAAGAAACTCCATGCCGCGAAATACCTGAAGATGGACGACCGGGTGAAAGTCCACGGATTCGATACGTTTTCGGGCCTTCCGGACGTCGATGAGGCGTCAGACGCATCGCTGGTCGGCGGGGACGACTGGGAAGAAGGCACCTATCACGGAAGGTACGAGGAGCTTCAGAAGTATTGCGGCGCAAAGTACGACAATTTCGAATTGCATCGCGGATTGTTCGACGAAACACTCACCGATGAGTTTCTCGAAACGCTGCTGGAATACAAACCCATTCTGATCTGGATCGATTGCGATCTCTATTCCAGCACCAAAGCAGTGTTTGACCGACTGATCCCCTATATCCCGTCGGGCTGCGTGATCTATTTCGACGATATCTACTACAATTTCAGCTCGCGTTTTACCGGAGAAATGCGCGCCGTGCACGAGATCAATCGCGGCGATTTCGGCGAAGGCATCGAATTGGTTCTGGATCGGGCGCTGAATTGGGAATCCAACCGGCTCTACCGTTTCATCAACCTCAATGCCAAGACGCAGCACCAGCTCAAGGCGGTGCGCCAGGACGGCATCCGCTTCCGCGGCGACGACTCGCCCTTTCCCTGACCGCGGTTTTCAGCCCATGCGCGGGCCGCCGCTATGCAGCCCGGGCCCGCTCGGCTAGGCTCGACAGCAGGTTACATCCTTTGGGAGCGTGCGGAGGACCATGGCTGTCAGACCGACTCCTGCGCCGTGCTCGCCATTCACAGCCGCTCCGGCAACCGCGTGGAATGCCGCGATCGCGCCGAACCGGCCCAAGCCCTATGACGCGGGGCTCGACCAGCCGCCGCCATCTGCCCCGCCTGCGCGGGTGATCCTCTGTGCCGGCCCGCGCACCGGCGCCAACGCGCTGGCACGGGCCATGCTGGCGGCTGGGCTCGGCATCCCGACCGAGTATTTCCTGCCCGCCTACGAACGCCGGCTGGCCGAACGCTGGGGCGTCCCGATCCCTGCCGGACGTCCGGCCGCCACGGCGCAATATGTCAGTACTCTCATCGAGAAACGAAGTATCAACGGCGTCTTCGCGACCAAGGTCCAGTTCTGGCAGCTCCAGCGGGCGCTATGCAATCCCGCCGGGCGGGCGTTCTTCGAGGGCGCTCATCTGGTCTATATGACCCGGGGCGATGCTCAGGGGCAGGCGGTTCTGCTGGCCGTCGCCCAGGACGCCCAGAACTTAGGCAACACCGTCGTGGAGCGTGCGCTGCCCGCCCCCAGCACGCGCCAATTGCGCCGGGCTGTGGCGCGGGTTCTGCGTGAGGATGCCAATTTTCAACGCTTCTTCGCGCTGTCGGGGCTGCGGCCGACCGTCATGTCCTATGCCGAGGTCACACAGGATCTGGCGGGCGCGGTGCACCGCATCGCCCGCATGATCGACGTTCAGGTGCACGGGGCCAGCCTTGCGGCCTTCCTCGGGACCACGCGACGCTCCGGCGGACAGCGCAGGCGCTACTCCCAATATCGCAAACTGGCCCGGTCCGAGCTTGCGCCGGGGGCCTTCGACGCCGCCCGCTATGCCGAACCCCGCTTTGGCAGGGTCCGGCGCCTGATGGAGCGGATCACCAGACGCGCGATCTGAACGCAGTCCTCAGGCCGGCTCGCCGCCGAACCCCTGCCAGAACTCGCTGCGCCGGTTGAGGAACGGGAACGGCTCCGCCGGGACCGGAACGCCCAGAAAACTGCAGAGCGGCCGCCAGCCTTCCGACACGTCATAGACCAACAGCCGGTCGGCCGGGACCGCGGCCCGTACATCGGCAAGGCGCTGCTCATAGGCGGCCGTGGCCGCCGCCTCATCAGGCGTGTTCGTGTCGAAGGTCTCCGCCATGATCAGTTCGCCGAAGGCGCGCAGCATCTCGGCACCGTGGGGCGAAATCTCCAACCCTTCTCGGTCCTGCATCAACCTACCGATGGTCTTCGAAAAGCTGCCCCACCAGATCTCCGGCGGCCGGTGACTGTGCAACACCTTGGCATCGGGAAAGGCCACCGTCAGCTCACGCCAGACATGGGCGCCGGGCCAGTCGACCTGGGCAACATAGCCCGCAAAGACACTCTCCCAGTCGACCTCCCGCCCCTCGGCGAGGGCGGTCCAGTGATCGACCTGCGCGGGGTTCTGAAAAACCTCCGTCATGTGGTGGCAGGGCCCGAAGCCCAGCATTTCGAGCGCTTCCTTGAGCGATCTGGTCCCGGTACGGCCAAATCCCGACCCAATGATCTCAAGCGACATGTTCCCGTCCCCTCCCTCTGCATGACCCTTTGACGAGCCTTGCATCACACAAGCACACAGGGCCGAAGAGGCGAAGGAGTTTCCCGCCGTCGCCTTCCCCTTGCCCTGCGCGGTCCCATCCCTATAACGCGAGCGATTTGCCGCCTGAACCCGAAGGACCGTCCCATGCCCAAACGCACCGATATCTCTTCGATCATGATCATCGGCGCGGGGCCCATCGTCATCGGGCAGGCCTGCGAGTTCGACTATTCCGGGGCCCAGGCCTGCAAGGCGCTGAGGGAGGAAGGCTACCGGGTGATCCTGGTCAATTCCAATCCCGCCACGATCATGACCGACCCGGACATGGCCGACGCCACCTACATCGAACCGATCACGCCCGAGATCGTCGCCAAGATCATCGAAGCCGAACGCCCCGACGCGCTGCTGCCGACCATGGGCGGGCAGACCGGGCTCAACACCTCGCTCGCGCTTGAGGAAATGGGCGTGTTGGAGAAATTCGGCGTGGAGATGATCGGCGCCAAGCGCGGCGCCATCGAGATGGCCGAGGACCGCAAGCTTTTTCGCGAGGCGATGGACCGGATCGGGCTGGAAAATCCCCGCGCCACAATCGCCACCAGCCTCGACGAATGCCGCGCGGCGCTCGAGGATATCGGCCTGCCCGCGATCATCCGGCCGGCCTTTACTCTCGGCGGTACCGGCGGCGGCGTGGCCTACAACCGCGAGGAATTCGACCATCTCTGCCGTACCGGCCTCGACGCCTCCCCGGTCACCCAGATTCTGATCGACGAAAGCCTGCTCGGCTGGAAAGAGTTCGAGATGGAGGTCGTCCGCGATGTCGCGGACAACGCGATCATCGTCTGCGCCATCGAGAACGTCGATCCCATGGGCGTGCATACCGGTGACAGCATCACCGTCGCGCCCGCGTTGACGCTGACCGACAAGGAATACCAGATCATGCGCAACGGCTCGATCGCCGTGCTGCGCGAGATCGGGGTGGAGACCGGTGGCTCCAACGTCCAATGGGCGGTGAACCCCGACGACGGGCGCATGGTGGTGATCGAGATGAACCCGCGGGTCTCTCGCTCCTCGGCGCTCGCCTCCAAGGCCACGGGCTTTCCCATCGCCAAGATCGCCGCGAAGCTCGCCGTGGGCTACACGCTGGACGAGCTTGACAACGACATCACCAAGGTGACGCCGGCGAGCTTCGAGCCGACCATCGACTATGTCGTCACCAAGATCCCGCGCTTCGCCTTCGAGAAGTTCCCCGGCGCCAAGCCCGAGCTGACCACGGCGATGAAATCCGTGGGCGAGGCCATGGCCATCGGCCGCACGATCCACGAAAGCCTGCAAAAGGCGCTGGCCTCCATGGAGACCGGCCTCACCGGCTTCGACGAGATCGACATCGAGGGCGCCCCCGACCCCGCCGCCATCACCCGCGCGCTCACCGCCAAGACCCCCGACCGGCTGCGCGTGATCGCCCAGGCCATGCGCCACGGGCTCACCGACGACGACATCCACGCCATTACCGCGTTCGACCCCTGGTTCCTCGCCCGCATCCGCGAGATCATCGAGGCCGAGGAGGCGCTCCGCCATGACGGGCTGCCGCTCGACGCCGAGGGCCTGCGCATGGTCAAGATGCTCGGCTTCACCGACGCGCGCCTCGCCACCCTCACCGGGCGGGACGAGGCCAATGTCCGCCGCGCCCGCCAGAATCTCGGAGTGACGGCGGTCTTCAAGCGCATCGACACCTGCGCCGCCGAGTTCGAGGCCCAGACCCCCTACATGTACTCGACCTACGAGGTCCCCGTGATGGGCGAGGTCGAATGCGAGGCCCGCCCCACCAACCGCAGCAAGGTGGTGATCCTCGGTGGCGGGCCCAACCGGATCGGCCAGGGGATCGAGTTCGACTATTGCTGCTGCCACGCCTGCTTCGCGCTGACCGAGGCCGGCTACGAGACGATCATGATCAACTGCAACCCCGAGACGGTCAGCACCGATTACGACACCTCAGACCGGCTCTATTTCGAGCCGCTCAGTTTCGAGCATGTGATGGAGATCCTGTCGACCGAGCAGCAGAACGGCACGCTCCACGGCGTCATCGTCCAGTTCGGCGGACAGACCCCCCTGAAGCTTGCCAACGCGCTGGAGGCCGAGGGCATCCCGATCCTCGGCACCACGCCCGACGCCATCGACCTCGCCGAAGACCGCGAGCGCTTCCAGGCCCTCGTCAATGAGCTCGGCCTCAAGCAGCCCAAGAACGCCATCGCCAGCACCGATGCCCATGCCGTGGCCGCGGCCGCAGCTATCGGCTTCCCACTCGTCATCCGCCCTTCCTACGTGCTGGGCGGCCGCGCGATGGAGATCGTCCGCGACATGCCCCATCTGGAGCGCTACATCGCGCAGGCGGTCGTGGTCTCCGGCGACAGCCCCGTCCTGCTCGACCGCTATCTCGATGGCGCGATCGAGGTCGATGTCGACGCGCTGAGCGACGGCGAGGCTGTCCATGTCGCTGGCATCATGCAGCATATCGAAGAGGCCGGGGTTCACTCCGGCGACAGCGCCTGCGCGCTCCCCCCCTACTCGCTGGACGCCGACACCGTGGCCGCGCTCGAAGCACAAACCGTCGCCCTCGCCCGCGCGCTGAACGTCGTAGGCCTCATGAATGTCCAGTTCGCGGTGAAGAACGGCGATATCTACCTCATCGAGGTCAACCCCCGCGCCAGCCGCACCGTGCCCTTCGTGGCCAAGGCCGTGGGCAGCCCCATCGCGTCGATCGCCGCGCGGGTCATGGCGGGCGAAAAGCTCGGCAACTTCGATCTCGTCAGCCCGCATATCGACAGCTTCGCGGTGAAAGAGGCCGTGCTGCCCTTCGCCCGCTTCCCCGGCGTCGACACGCTGCTGGGGCCAGAGATGCGCTCCACCGGAGAGGTCATGGGGGCGGACGCCGATTTCCACATGGCGTTCCTCAAGGCCCAGATCGGCGCCAACAACGACCTGCCGACCTCCGGCACGGTGTTCCTGTCGATTAAGGAGGCCGACAAGACCCCGATGCTGGAGGAGGCCGCCCGCACGCTGGTGGAGCTCGGCTTTTCCATCATCGCGACCCGCGGCACGGCAAAGTTCCTCCACGACCACGGGCTGCCCTCGGACATCGTCAACAAGGTCTACGAGGGCCAGCCCCATATCGTCGACGTGATGAAGAACGGCCATATCGTCCTGGTCATGAACACAACAGAGGGCGCCCAGGCGGTGGAGGATTCACGCTCCATGCGCACGGTCGCCCTGATGGACCGGATCCCCTATTTCACGACGCTGGCGGCGAGCCACGCCGCCGCGCTGGCGATGAAGGCGAGGGGTGAGCGTGACGTGGCGGTGCGGGCGTTGCAGGGCTAGCCTTCCCACATCAAGCTGTGGCCAGATTGCTCATTTTATGGTATTTATAAGCTTTAATAGAAGCATGAGAACTCAATGATTAGATAGGATCCGGGAAATGGCATTTACGCCCCAAAAACTTGGACTGGACGGAATAACTGATGAATTTGGTAAGTATCGCCCTAATGTAGACTGCTATCATTCAGGAGTCGATTTCAGTAGCTCAATGACTCCGAAGCCGATTTTTGCGGGAATTTGGGGAAGAGTGATCAGCCCACTCGGCGGCAGCTGTTCTACGGTAACAATTCGACCAATGCATACACCGGCATACTACGTTCAGTATCTTCACCTGTCAGCTAGGAATGTATCGATCGGCCAAAATGTTACTCCATGCACAGTGATTGGGCTTACTGGTGATGTTGGCTGCGGTGCAGTGGGAATCCACCTGCATCTCCATGTGGTAAATACCGGGGGAGCACCACAGTACGAGTGTTGGTCAAGAAACTTTGTTAATCCTACGCAATGGGACACCGGAAATCCAGTCGCAGGTAACTGGTTTTACTCTTCGAACTACGTGAATAACGGAGTCTCTGTTCAAGACCGTCGAACATTCGTGTTCTTAAGAGATTCTATTGGGTCACCCTTTTCGGTTTCTGCGTCAGAGACCTTGAGCCTTGGTCAGGACTTTGTGAGAAACGACTATGTTTATGAGGGACAGGTTACCCTTTGTGATAGCAGAGGCATCCATGTTGAAGCAAAGCTAACACACTGCACTGTCACAGGAACCGTGACGCCACCGTGCAACCGGCCCGTAAGGATCGCAGATGCACATTTCATAATGAACTCGCCTTTCTCTGGTAGATTTGAGTTGGCCGATGGTAGCGGCATCACAATAAGCCGAACCGCAGCGTTTTCTTTCGAAGACCACCCAATCAATATAGACGGAGATGCGGACGTCGTTGCGATGAGCAAGGGCGATATTTTTGGAAATGAGTTTAGTAACGAAGCGATTAGGGTCCTCACTATGTCTACAATTTCGCACTCTGGCGCTGAGGATCTTGAACCGGATGCAACTTTGTAAGTTGTAACCAGAAGCAGAGCGAGTGCACGTTGCTAGAGCCAAAACGACCGGCTTTGGCATGCGAGGCGGCGTGATTAAAGTGCTTGAAGCATCCAGCCTAAAAACCATGGCAAAACTGCCTTCAATGCTGTCACGTCTTTGGGCGCCTGAAAGAGCGGATCTTCGTGCAGAACGCAGCATCAGTCATCTTGGAATGATAGCGGACGTTTGAATACGCTACAGAGCTTGTAATTATGGCTCATAGCTATTGGCTGTTGTTAGGGAACCCAATTGCGTCTTAAGCACTCTTCACCAACCTAATCCCCACCAGCACGATCACGGCGCCGATCATCGCCGAGAGGATCTGACCCACCGTGCCCTCGCCGAGGTTCACGCCAATGGCGGGCAGGACGAACCCCGCGACCACGGCGCCGACGACCCCGAGCACCATGTTGCCGAGCAGCCCAAAGCCGCCGCCGCGGACGATGACACCGGCCAGCCAGCCGGCGATCAGGCCGACGATGATCATTCCCAACAGTCCAGACATCTCTCGCTCCTCTCGCTGACAGGGCCATCATCGCACCTCCGGCGGCGGACGCAACTGCCGAGGCACGTCGGCGCAGTCCACCGACGTAATACCGACGTAATACCGACGTGATACAGACAGAGCCTCCGGGCCCCGTTGCGGCGCGGCGCCGCCCCCCATGCGGGGCCCATTGACAGCCGCCGGAACCTCGCGCCAACTCCCCCGGATGATGAGTTTCATGCAGCGTTACGTCCGCACGGTCGATGCGGTGAACCACTGGATCGGGCGGGTCGTGATGTACCTCATCTTCGTGATGATGGGCATTCTGCTCTGGTCCTCGATCTCCAAGACCTTCTTCCTGCCGACCCTCTGGACGCTGGAAATGGCGCAGTTCACCATGGTCGCCTACTACATCCTGGGCGGGCCCTATTCGATCCAGCTCGGCTCCGCGGTGCGGATGGATCTGATCTATGGCGAGCTGTCTGAACGGCGGAAGGCCTGGACCGATGCCTTCACGGTCTTCTTCCTGATCGCCTATCTGGTGGTGCTGCTCTGGGGCGGGATCGACAGCACGATGTACTCCTTCCAGTATGGCGGAGAACGTTCCCCCACCGCCTGGCGCCCGTACCTGTGGCCGATCAAGACATTGATGTGCATCGGTATTTTCCTGATGCTGCTTCAGGCGGTCTCGGAGCTTTTCAAGGACGTGCTGAAGCTCAGGGGCGTACCCGCCTGATGCCCTACGAGCTGATCGCCGCGCTCATGTTCTCGACCATGATGCTGATGCTGCTGACCGGCCAGCGGGTTTTCGGCGCCATCGGGTTTGTGGCGGTGATGGCCGCGCTGCTGCTCTGGGGCGACCGGGGCGGCTATGACCTCGGCTTCTCCGCGGCGATGAAGTTGATGAAATGGTATCCGCTGCTGACCCTGCCGATGTTCATCTTCATGGGCTACGTGCTGTCGGAATCCCGCATCGCCGACGATCTCTACCGGATGTTCCATGTCTGGATGGGCGGACTGCGCGGGGGCCTTGCCATCGGGACAATCGGGCTGATGGTGCTCATTTCGGCGATGAACGGCTTGAGCGTCGCGGGCATGGCCATCGGCGCCACCATCGCCCTGCCGGAGCTACTCAAACGCGGCTATGACAAGCGAATGGTGACCGGGGTCATCCAGGCGGGATCGTCTCTGGGCATCCTCGTGCCGCCCTCGGTCGTGCTGGTGCTCTATGCGATGATCGCCCGCCAGCCGGTTGGCCAGCTCTGGCTCGCCGGTGTCATCCCGGGGCTGATGATGGCGTCGATGTTCGTTATTTATATCGTCATCCGCTGCCGGCTGCAGCCGGAGCTCGGGCCCGCCCTGCCCGCCGCCGAGCGCGACGTGCCGCGGGCCGAAAAACTGCGCCTCTTGACCGCCGGGCTCCTGCCGCTGGGGATCTTCGCGGTGATGATGGTGCCCTTCGTGAATGGATGGACGAGCCTCGTCGAAAGCTCCGCCATCGGCGCGCTCGCGGCGTTTCTCGCGGCGATCCTCAAGGGGCGCATGACGTGGACTGTCTTTGAGACCTCGGTGCGCCAGACGCTGGCCATCACCTGCATGTTCATGTGGATCATCCTGGCCGCGCTGGCGTTCGGCGCGGTGTTCGACGGGCTCGGCGCGGTCAAGGCAATCGAGAACCTTTTCACCGAGCAGCTCCACCTGAACCCCTGGGTGATCCTGATCCTGATGCAGCTGAGCTTCATCCTGATGGGGACGTTTCTGGACGACACCGCCATGCTGGTGATCGTCGCCCCGCTCTACGTGCCCCTGGTCGGCGCGCTCGGCTTCGATCTGATCTGGTACGGCGTGCTCTACACGATCACGACCCAGATCGCCTATATGACGCCGCCGTTTGGCTACAATCTGTTCCTTATGCGGGCAATGGCACCGCCGGAGGTCAGCCTCGGCGATATCTATCGCTCGATCATTCCGTTTGTGCTTGTGATGGTCGCGGCTCTGGCCATTGTTATGGCGGTGCCGGAGATCGCCACATGGCTGCCCGATACCGTCTACGGGCTAACCGACTGAGTTCTGCCTATGGCCCCGCCAAAGAGGGCCGTTCAACAGAGGAGAAGACCGATGACCACCAGACGCAAACTGCTCGGTGCCGCCGCGGCAGCCCCCGCCGCCGCCCTGGCCGCCCCTGCGATCGCCCAGAGCACCATCACCTGGCGGATGCAGACCTATGCGGGTCCCGCGTTGGCCGAACATGTGATCGACCCCGCGATCAAGATGTTCAACGACATCGCCGGCGACCGGATGCAGATCGAGCTTTTCTACGCCGACCAGCTGGTGCCCACGGGCGAGCTTTTCCGTGCGATGCAGCGCGGCACGATTGATGCCGTGCAGTCGGACGATGACAGCATGGCCTCGCCGACCGAAGTCACGGTCTTTGGCGGCTATTTCCCCTTCGCCTGTCGCTACAGCCTCGATGTGCCGGTGCTCTTCAACCAGTACGGGCTGAAGGAGATCTGGGAAGCCGAGTACGAAAAGGTCGGCATCAAACATGTCTCTGCCGGCGCCTGGGACCCGTGCCATTTCGCGACCAAGGATCCGATCAACAGCCTGGCCGACCTGCAGGGCAAGCGGGTCTTCACCTTCCCCACCGCGGGCCGTTTCCTGGCACAGTTCGGCGTCGTGCCGGTCACCCTGCCCTGGGAGGATATCGAGGTCGCGGTCCAGACCGGCGAACTCGACGGCATCGCCTGGTCCGGCATCACTGAGGATTACACCGTCGGCTGGGCCGATGTGACCAACTACTTCCTGACCAACAATATCTCCGGCGCCTGGATCGGGTCCTTCTACGCCAATATGGACCGCTGGAACGAGCTGCCCGAGGATCTGCAGACGCTCTTCCGGGTTTGCTGCGACCAGTCGCACTATTACCGCCAGTGGTGGTACTGGGGCGGCGAGGCCGCTCTGCGCGTCAATGGCGACAAGCTGCAGCTGACCTCGATCCCCGATGCCGAATGGGCGCAGGTCGAGGCCGCGGCGCGCGTTTTCTGGGACGAGATCGCCGCGGAAAGCGAGATCAAGGCGCAGGTCGTGGAGATCTTCAAACAGTACAACGCGGATATGGAAAAGGCCGGCCGGCCGTATCGCTACAGCTGAACCCGGCCTGCCTGCACAGACCCGAGCCCGGCCCGCTGCGGCCGGGCTCCCCATGACCAAGGACCCTTCCCATGACCGGATTGCTGACGATCGACACCCTTGCTGCGGCAGTCGATGAGCACGAGATCGACACCGTCATCATGGCGCAGGTCGACATGCAGGGCCGGCTGATGGGCAAACGCTTCCACGCCAGGCATTTCCTCGACAGCGCCCACCACGAGACCCATTCCTGCAACTACCTGCTGACCGTCGATATGGAGATGGAACCGGTGCCCGGTTACGCCTCGGCGAGCTGGGCGCAGGGCTATGGCGACTACATGATGAAGCCGGACATGGCCACGCTGCGCCGGCTGCCCTGGGCGCCGGGCACCGCGCTGGTGATCTGCGATATCCTCGACCATCACGGGGATGCGCCGATCCCGGTCAGCCCCCGCGCGATCCTGAAGGCGCAGCTCGACCGGCTGGAGGCCAAGGGCCTGAGCGCGATGATGGCCTCGGAACTGGAGTTCTACATCTTTCGTGAAAGCTTCGAGACGGCCCACGATGGTGGCTATCGCGGCCTGACCCCGGTCAGCCCCTATAACGAGGACTACCACCTCTTTCAGACCGCAAAGGAGGAGGGCGTCATGCGCGCCATCCGCAACGGGGTCTATGGGGCGGGCATCCCGGTGGAGTGCTCCAAGGGCGAGGCCTGGGCCGGTCAGGAAGAGATCAACGTCCGCTATGCCGATGCGCTCACCGCCGCCGACAACCATGTGCTCACCAAGCAGGCGGTGAAGGAGATTGCCTTTGCCCAGGGCCATGCGGTGACTTTCATGGCGAAGTACGCCGATGAGCCCGCGGGCTCATCCTGCCATATCCACCAGTCGCTCTGGTCCGCCGACGGCGCACCGCAGTTCCTCGACGCAGACGCAGACCACGGGATCTCGGCGATGATGCGGTCCTATGTGGCCGGGCTGTTGACCCATGCGTCGGAGACCACGCTGTTCCTCGCGCCCAATATCAATTCCTACAAGCGCTTCGTCGCGGGCACCTTTGCGCCGACCCGCACGGTCTGGAGCCGCGACAACCGCACCGCGGGCTACCGGCTGGTGGGCGAGAACACCAAGGCGATCCGGATCGAAAACCGTGTCGGCGGCGCGGACCTGAACCCCTATCTCGCCTTCGCATCCCAGATCGCCGCGGGGCTGGCGGGCATCGAAGCCGGGCTGGAGCTGCAGCCGGAGTTTACCGGCGACGCCTACACCGCAGACGGCATCCCCGAGATCCCGTCGACGCTCCGCGCGGCGACCGAGGCCGCGGACGGCTCCGCCATGCTGCGGGCCGCCATGGGCGATGCGGTGGTCGATCACTATGTCCATGCCGCCCGGTGGGAGCAGTCGGAATACGACCGCCGCGTCACCGACTGGGAGGTATTCCGCGGGTTCGAAAGGTCGTAACGCCGATGCTCGAGTGCATTTCTCCGATCGATGGCAGCGTTTTTGCCACCCGCCCGACCCTGACCGAGGACGAGGCCCGCGCCACCGCCGCCCAGCTTCGGGCCGCGCAACCGGCCTGGACCGCGCGGTCGCTGAAGGAGCGCGCCAAACTTGTCCGCGCCGGGGTCGCGCGCCTGGCGGAGATGACCGATGAGGCCGTGCCGGAGCTCGCGCATATGATGGGCCGCCCGGTTCGCTATGGCGGGGAGTTCGCCGGCGTCACCGAACGCGCGGACTACATGGCCGATATCGCCGGCGACGCGCTCGCACCGACGGTGATTGAGGACAGCAAATCGTTCGAGCGCCGTATCCTGCGCGAGCCGGTGGGCGTGGTGCTGGTGGTCTCGCCCTGGAACTACCCCTACATGACCGCCATCAACACCGTCGCTCCCGCGCTCATCGCGGGCAACACGGTCATGCTCAAGGGCTCCACCCAGACGCTGCTGGCGACGGAGCGCATGGTACGCGCCTTCCACGAGGCCGGCGTGCCGGAAGATGTGCTGGCCAATGTCTTTCTCGACCATGCCACCACCGGCGCTTTGATCGAGGCGCGCAGCTTCGGCTTCGTCAATTTCACCGGCTCGGTCGGGGCGGGACGCGCCATCGCACGGGCGGCGGCGGACAGTTTCACCGGCGTTGGGCTGGAGCTCGGCGGCAAGGATCCGGGCTATGTCATGGAGGATGCCGATCTCGACGCCGCAGCGGAGACCCTGATCGACGGCGCGATGTTCAACTCCGGCCAGTGCTGCTGCGGGATCGAGCGGATCTATGTCGTCGACAGCATGTTCAGTGCCTTCGTGGAAAAGGCGCTGTCGATTGTGGAAGGCTACGTGCTCGGCAATCCGCTGGATGAGGCCACAACGCTCGGCCCGATGGCGCATCGCCGCTTTGCCGACCTGGTCCGCGCGCAAACGACCCAGGCGGTGGCGGCGGGCGCGACAGCACTGATCGACCAAAGCCGCTTTGCCGATGATGGCGGCACCTACCTGGCGCCCCAGATCCTGACCGACGTGACCCACGACATGCGGGTTATGCGCGAGGAAAGCTTCGGGCCAGTAGTTGGCATCATGCCGGTGCGCGACGATGCCGAGGCGCTGGAGCTGATGAATGACAGCGATTTCGGTCTGACCGCCTCGCTCTGGACCTCCGACCCCGAACGCGCGGCCCAGATCGGGGCGGGCGTTGAGACCGGCACCGTCTATATGAACCGCTGCGACTATCTCGACCCGGCGCTCTGCTGGACCGGCTGCAAGGATACCGGGCGCGGCGCGGCGCTGTCCGCGCTCGGCTATCAGTCGGTAACGCGACCCAAGTCCTACCATTTCCGAAAGGCCTGACATGACCGCCCCTACGGCCACCTGGTCCTACCCCACCACCATCCGCTTCGGCCCGGGCCGCATCGCCGAACTGGGCGCGGCATGCCGCGCCGCCGGCATTGCGCGTCCACTTCTGGTGACCGACCGCGGACTCGCCCCACTGGAGATCACCGAGCGAGCTCGCGCACTTCTGGCCCACGATGGGCTCGGCGACGCGATGTTTGCCGAGGTCGATCCGAACCCCAATGAGGTGAACCTCGCCGCCGGGGTCGCGGCGTTCAAAGCGGGTGGCCATGACGGGGTGATCGCTTTCGGCGGCGGCTCCGGGCTCGATCTGGGCAAGATGGTCGCCTTTATGGCGGGCCAGACCCGCCCGGTCTGGGATTTCGAAGACGTGGATGATTGGTGGACCCGCGCAGATGCCGATGCGATCGTCCCCAATGTCGCTGTGCCGACCACGGCAGGCACCGGGTCCGAGGTCGGACGCGCGTCCGTGCTCACCAACTCCGTGAGCCATGAAAAGAAGATCATCTTTCACCCCAAGGTGTTGCCGTCGCAGGTCATCGCCGATCCGGAGCTGACCGTCGGGATGCCGCGCGCGATCACCGCCGGCACCGGGATGGACGCCTTCGCCCACTGTCTGGAGGCCTATTGCTCGCCCCATTTCCACCCGATGTCCCAGGGCATCGCGCTGGAAGGTATGCGGCTGGTCAAGGAGAACCTGCTGCGCGCCTACGAAGCGCCCGACGATCTCGACGCGCGGGCGCAGATGATGGCCGCGGCGATGATGGGGGCCACGGCCTTTCAGAAGGGGCTTGGCGCGATCCATGCGCTTTCGCACCCCGTGGGCGCGCTCTACGACACCCATCACGGCACGACCAACGCTGTGGTGATGCAGGCCGTGCTGCGCTTCAACCGTACCGAGGTCGAGGAACGGCTGAACCGCGCCGCGGCCTACATGAGTATCGAGGACGGCTATGAGGGGTTCGTGGCGTTTGCGACGGCGCTCTGCGCCGATCTCGGCATCCCGGCGCGGCTGGGAGATCTGGGCGTCGGCTCCGACAAGGTCGATGCCATGGTCGAAATGGCCCTGCGCGATCCCAGTTGCGGCGGAAATCCCCGCCCGCTGGACGACGCCTCGGTGCGGGCGCTGTTTCTTGCGGTGATCTGAGGACGCCGGACATCTCGAGACCGACCCGCTTCGGGCTCCCTTGTAGATTTGGATACTTGCGCAATTTCAGACTGGCCGCAGAGCAAAGTGGTGTGCCTGTTGAAATCGGGCGCGTCACTCGCTCTTACAACCAGAACGGTCCGAGAATGCGGGCCTGGGAAGGGCTGTGGTGACCGCGTGAGTTGGTGTTGACTCAAACCTGTGACCGCCAAGGCGCCACATCGTGATTTCGGGCAGTAAGAAGGCACACATGAGCAAGCCCGTACCCGCCTGCTACCGCATGAGCAACGGGTCCAGCTTTAACTCTCGGTACCGAAGAATCGCCGGGCGCTGTTGATCCGGCTGGACAAGGACATGAGCTGGCTTGCGCTTCCTGACGGGAGGCTTGGCCGAGCTGCGACGTTCTTCAGATACAGCGATCAAGTTCCGCCTGACAATCAAGGACCTCTTCAAGTTGCCAAGCGGCTACCGACAGGCTTGGTGACCGGCTTGCTGGAGATGGCGGGACTGAATTGGCCCATCCCTGTTTATCGGCGGCAGAACGACCCGCCCCCTGTATCGACCCAGCGGAACCTGCTTAGGTGGTGTTCCCCCGGTTTCGTGGACACCCGATGACTTTGAACGGAAGGTGTCATAATGCCGAGAACCAGATCCCCGTACCCTGCGGCATTCAGGGAGCAGATCGTGGCCCTGCATCGGGCCGGCCGCAGCATCGACGACCTCGCGAAGGAGTTCCAGCCCTGCGCCGCGAGAACCGCCAGATCAGGCAGGAGCGTGATATTCTCTCAAAGGCTGCGGCCTGGTTCGCCCAGAACGACGCGATGTCCTCGAAGTCTTCGAGTTCATGACCGCGAACCAGGCCGAGTTTCCGATCGACACCATGGCGCGGGCGATGAAGGTCTCGCGCAGCGGCTTCTACGCCTGGATCCGCCGCGAGCCATCGGCGCGCGACCCGGCGGATAGGGGGCTGCTGACGAAGATCCGCCGGGTTCACAAGACGTCGAACCAGACCTACGGCGCACCGCGCGTTCACGCTGAACTCGCGGCTGAAGGCGTCCATGTGGGCCGCAAGCGCGTGGACCGTCTGATGAAAGCGGACGGCCTAGTCGGCGTCAGCCGACGCCGAAGCACGCGGACGACCATCCGCGACGAGCGCGTCCGCCCGGCCTCCGACCTCGTCGACCGGAACTTCTACGCCTAGAAACCCGACGAGCTGTGGGTGGCCGACATGACCTACGTTCCGACCTGGGCCGGCTTCCTCTATCTGGCGGTCGTGCTCGACGCGCTAAACATGGCTGTCGGCCAGCGCCGGCCGTCCGGGGTGATCCATCACTCGGACCAGGGATCGCAATACACCTCGATTGCCTTTGGCCTGCGTTGCAAGGAGGCTGGGGTGCGGCCGTCGATGGGGTCGGTCGGTGACGCGTACGACAACGCGATGTGCGAGAGCTTCTTCGCCACCCTCGAATGCGAGCTCCTCGGCCGCCGGAAGTTCCAGACCAAGGCCGAGGCCCGCATGGCCATCTTCGAGTTCATCGAAGGCTGGTACAATCCCGGGCGACGACACTCGGCGCTCGGCTATCTCTCCCCGATCGACTACGAAAGGAAAGCCCTCGCCGGGCTGAAAGCCTCCAGCCAATAACTGTCCACGAAACCGGGGGAACTCCAACTTCAATTTTCGGGAGCGCATAACGATACGGCAGGTCAGCCGTGACCTTTGAGTTTTCCGTAAAACGGTGCGGAAGGTGATCCAACGGGAAGCGACGGAGTTCTCCTACCATCGCAGCGTAAAATCAAAGCCAAAGATCGATCCGTTCCGTAAACCTCTTGACCGAAAGCTGGCCGAGAACCTGTGTAAGCCAAAGCTTGAGCGACGGCGCGGATCCGTATCTTTGAGGCACCGAGCGATCTCGGATAGGACCGCGCCTACGTTTCTGTCAGTCGAAATGCCGCGTCCTGGTCGAAGCCGGAGCTGGAAGTCGCGGTTGCAGTGCATGTCCCGCCAGGCTTCGATTCAGGTGAAGCCGACCAGTTCAACTGGAGCTACGTGGTGATTGTCATCGAAGGGGTGACCACGATCATCACGGTCGCCCAAGTCCGGCTTTGCCACAGCCGGATGATCTTCGTTCGGACCTATCCGCGCGAGACGCAGGAGATGGGGTTCGATGCCCGAAACAAGATTTTCGCCTTCTTAGGCGACACCTGCGCGCGCGAGCGCCTGAGAGCGTACGCAGACCGTGGTCGATACGACCTACGTCGGCAAAGATCGCACCCACAGCCGGCGCTTCTAGCAGATGTGCCGACGTTTTCTGATTGAACCAGTTACATGCACGCCAGCGTCTGGATGCGAAAACAGTCAGGTCGAGAACCCGGTCGGCTTGGTACGCCAGCGGTTCTTCGTAGCCTGACCCAGGTTTAAGAACCTCGATGAGCTCAATACCGGGCTCCTGGATCGCTGTGTCGCCTAGGCGATGGCACATGCCCACGCAGACATGCGAGATCGAACCACCTGGTGAGGGTTTCTAGGAGTAACGCCCGAAGCTTGTCTCCTATGCAGGCCCGCTCGATGGGTTCCATGCGACCCCAGCTCCTATTTCCAAGACTTTCCCTGTTCGCTTCGACCGGAACCGATACTCGGTCTTGGTCGACGCCCGTGCCGTTTGCTGACCTGTCGAGATCCGCGTTTGTGGTGCGCAGGTCGCGTCCTTGTAGGACGGCCAAGCGGCTGGACAGCACAGGCTTGTCTTTAGCCGAGACCCGACAGTCTACGACCCATTGCGTTACATCCCTGTCCTCGCCCGCAAGCCTGGCGCTTTCCACAATGGTGCGCCGGTCAAGACATGGGAATCTCCGACGGCGATGAGGCGCGCAAGGCGCAGGACCTGGACTTCAGAGCCAGACCGATTCATCGTTGATCCACTCCCCCAGATACCGGGACTGAACATCTAGCTTTGCAGAGTTTCGGTTGATGCAAAGAACAGGGCCTGGCTCACTGCGGAGCGGATCTGCGCCTCACTATAGGGTTTTGCGATCAGAAATGCGGGCTCGGGCCGCTCTCCGGTCAGCAGACGCTCCGGATAAGCGGTGACGAAAATCACCGGCAGCTTGTCGAAATCCGTCAGCAACCTGTTCACGGCGTCGATGCCGGAGCTGTTGTCGGCCAGACGGATGTCGGCGAGCACCAGATCCGGGCGGGTGTCCTGACCCAGCTCGATAGCCTGTTGCGCCGTACGTGCAATCCCGACGGCCTCGTGCCCGATGTCCTGCACGATTGCTTTGAGGTCCATTGCGATGATGGCTTCATCCTCGATGATCATCACGCGACCGCTACTCGATGCTGTCATTTCCCGGCGTGCGACAGCGATCAGATCATCGACCTCCGTCACCGGCAAGTCCATGATCAAGGCGATGGAGGAAGCTGGCATCTCCTCGATCGTATTGAGCAGAAGCGCTTCCCGCGCGCCGCTGGTGAGGCCTGCCAGCCGGGCCTGAACCGTCGCAAGAAGACCAGTTTCTCCTACCGCGATCTCAGCGCCGGACCTGGTCCAGATCCTGTGAAATGCACGAAAGAGCGCGACCTTCGCAGCGCCGCCCGCCCCGAAGGCATTCGGGTCCTTGAGGATCGTCTCCAGTGTTGCGACCGCATAGGCGTCACCCGTGACCTGGCTCCCTGTCAGAGCGCGCGCATAGCGCCGCAGAAATGGCAGGTTCTGTCTGATCTGATCGGCGAGACTGTTGGCGTCTGTCGTCATGGGCATCTCTTTATTTTTAGACTTCAGGAACCAAACGCGTTGAAGTGCGTTAGGTTCCCGACCAGTTCGCGGAGGCAACGATGTATGATGAGGCCGGAATGGCTGACAAAAAGTCTAGAGACACACCAATTGATCGCGAAATCGATAAAAAAATTTGCGATCTCTACAAGGAGACGCTCGATGAGGACGTGCCGGACCGCTTTGCCGAACTACTTGAGCGTTTGCGAAAGAAGGAACAGGGCGAGTGAGCTCTGCGGACCCGCGCGAGCAGATCGTAGAATACCTTCCGGAGATGCGCGCCTTTGCCCACAGTCTGGCACGCAATCCCGAGCGCGCTGATGACCTGGTACAGGAAGCGCTGCTGAAAGCCTGGGCGAATATCGAACAGTTTCAACCGGGCACCGAAATGCGGGCCTGGCTCTTCACCATCCTGCGCAACACCTTCTATTCGGAGCGCCGCAAATCAGCGCGCGAGATCGAAGATGTGGACGGTGCGCTGACCGCCGCCCTGTCGGAGCGGCCCGCGCATGACGGGCGTCTTGCGATGCGGGACTTCGCGGTGGCCTTTGCCAAGCTGACTGACGAACAGCGCGAAGCGCTGGTACTGGTAGGCGCATCGGGGTTTTCCTACGAGGAAGCGGCCGAAATGTGCGGCGTTGCAGCGGGCACGATAAAGAGCCGCGTGAACCGCGGGCGTGCACGTTTGAAAGACTTCCTTGGGTTGAAGACCGAAGACAGTCTCGAGATGATGGACCGGACCACCCTGGCCATGATGTCCGCGACCAAAATCGCCGCAGCTTGAACGAGATGCTTTCAAAACTGCGCCGCAGCCTCGCGGTGCGCCTTGTTCTGTTTTTGTCTTTGGCGCTGATCCCGGTCGGTTTGCTGGCTGGGATGCAAACCGCCAGTATCGTTCAAAAGGCTGATGAGCGCGCAAACGACTTGCTAGTGGGCCTGACCCAAGAGGCCGCCCTGGCGGAACGCGAGATCATCCAGCGCGCCTTCGGGATGTCCGTCGGGTTGATACCTTTGGCAACCGACACCTGGGAGGAGAGCGTTCAGTGCGAACAGCGTCTGGCGTCCTTCGTTGAGACCCAAGACACTGCAATCACTGTCGGAGTGATCAGAAAGGATGGCCATACTCTGTGCACCTCCAACGGGATCCGCTACGACTTCAAGGACTTACCGGAATGGCGCGCCGCCGTTGCAGATCCCCGTGCTTTCGTCGAAGTGAGCGCCAACGCGCCAATCAGCCGCCGTCCGGTGATCGTGATCATGCAGCCAGTTTACCGCGAAGCGCGCTTTGCCGGCTTCGTCTTTGTGTCGGTGCCGCTCGAACTCTTCGATTTCCAGAGCGCGGAGCCGTCGCAGGAGGACTTCACGGTCATAGCCTTTACAGCCAACGGCCAGTTCCTCACGGGCAGCGGACAAGATGACGAGACTTCGGTCGACGTGCTGCCGCAAACGCGCAGTCTGGCAAGCCTTGTGGGCAGCGAAACGACGACATTCCGCGAACGGCGCGCGTCAGGCGACATGCGCAGCTTCGCCGTGGTGCCGATATTCGACGATACGGTCTATGCGCTCGGAACGTGGCAGCGAACCTCGATCGCCGCGGGCGGTGTGCTCGCTATCCCGCCACAGTTCTTTCCGGTGATCATGTGGCTGGCGAGCTTGGGCGTCGCGTTCGTTGCCATTCACCGTCTGGTCACGCGCCATATCCGCCGGTTGCGTCGGCAGATGCGGGCCTTTGCAGATAGCAGAACCGTTCCGGATGGCCTGGAAAGCAGCAATGCGTCGGCGGTGATCACCGATATTCACCATTCCTTTGAAGGGATGGTCCACAAGGTCTTGCGTGATGAGGCGGCGCTGGAGCAGTTGCTGCACGACAAGAGCGTCCTGCTGAGAGAAGTCCACCACAGGGTCACAAACAACCTCCAACTCACCATCTCGATCATGAACATGCAGATGCGGGAGGTGAAGTCGTCCGAGGCCAAGGCCGTGGTGCAGCGGCTGCAGGACCGGGTGCTGGGGCTCGCGACGATTCACCGGAACCTGTATCGGACCGAAAATCTCAGCAAGGTGCACGCCGCGCTGATGCTCACCGAGATCACCGATCAGATCCTGTCTTTGGGCCAAGGCGCCGACGGATCGATCGCCTTCGACAGTCAGCTTGAAGACGTGACGCTCTATCCCGACCAAGCGGTGCCGCTCAGCCTTCTCGTGGCCGAAGCGACGACCAACGCGCTGAAATACATGGGGCATGCCGATTCCGAGAAATGGCTGCGCCTGGTTTTGAAGGTCGCGGAGACCGGCGAGATCTCCGTCGAGATTGCAAACGGTATCGCGCCTGCAGCGGGCCTGACCGTCAGCGGCGACGCTCATCTCGGCGGCACGGGACTCGGCACCAACCTGATGAGAGCGTTCGCGACGCAGCTCAATGGGAGGATCGAGTTCGATGTCGACGAAAACAGCTATACGGTCCGCGTTCGTTTTACCCGAGCCGGCTTTGATCCCGGTGACGACGACAACGGGACCGCCGCGGCATCGCCCTGAGTTCGGCACCAGTCGCACTGCATGTGCAGGACCCGGCCCCGATGCCGCTCCATGCCGTGGCATCGGCGGTGGGGCGGGTGCTCGGCGCGGGTCTCCGGAACTCTCCCGGCCGAGTTGCGAGCTTATCCCACGCCGTGTGGCAATCAATGCCGCTAGAGATCGCCTAGGAGGGCATCGAACGCTATCGGGTCGACGATTACGGCCGCCGCGCCGGGTCCGGGGTTCAAAGGCATATCCGAGCTGTTTGCACCAACGATCAAACCGGCCAAGCTAGGACCGCTTGCTCCCTCCAGGATAAGCGGAGCGCCGGAGACGCCGGGTACCGCTTCGCAGTTGGTTTTCAACACTGTGCTGTGGCGGGAAAGAATGTCGCAATCACGCTGGACCGAAACGATGAATGCGTGGTCGCGGCCATAGCTGAAGACGTCGACCTGGGAGAACCCAACGAGCGTCGACGGTGGGGCGAGCGGGATTGGCGCGATATGCTCCGCAACGGGTGCGTCCAAGTGCACAAGCGCGAGATCCCGTTGCATAGCCTGCCCGCCTTGAAGAAAGCCTTCGGCGATTTCCACCTTCACAACACGGCCATGATGGGCAAATGCGCTCTGTCTGAACCCGGCCAAAAAATGCAGCTTTCCAACCGCATAGGGGCGATTGTTCAGAGGATTGGTGACACAATGCGCTGCCGTCAGCACCACATCCGGCGCGATAAGGGTGGCAGTACAGTGACCTTGGGCCGGCGCCACATTCAACCGGCCGATCGCCAACCATTCATCCTGTTCGGCTTCGGGCAGCAACGCTCGCCCGCTCGGAGCGTCGGAAAATGCCGGAAACGCCAGACCTGCCAACGCGAGCGAAACCAAACCCGCTGCGAAGGCTGCTGTTCTGCTATTATCTCTCGAATGATTGGGCACAGAATACTCCATCCGATTGAACTCAGTTCCATCGTCCAGCTTACCTGAACGGGCGATCAGCGCGTCTGTGGGACCCGTGTAATGCACCCACGGGCAAGGGCGTCGAATTCTGATCCGCTAGGAAGATCTCAGTCTTGCGCGGTATCGGTTTCTCGGTGGTCGTTTCCGCGCGTTTGCGATCGGCAAGCTTTCCAAGGCGGCAGCGGGTTGAACCAAGGCAGAGATTCCACGCAAATCTTTGTAGCGCTTCAAATTTTTTCTGGTAGGTCGCTTTATCCAGTCGGAAACCAGATCGGAGACGATCAACAGGCCAACGAAAAAGAATGAACCGACCAGCCAAACGATGAAAAAGATCTGAAGAATGGTGAAACCCTGGAAGAATAACCAGACCGCGAAGACCGGGTAGAGCATTACTGTCAATACCAAGCTTCCGATCATACGCGCACTGGATAATCCGTCGTCATTTCCAGACTCGTCCAGGTATCTTTTGGTGTCGAATTCCTCATCAGTCATAATGGGTAACTCCAAAGAACCAATCTGCCCCGACAACGCGTGCTTGCCGCATTCCGTTCCCCAAAAAAACAATTTAAAATTTTTTCTGTGATTGTCCGGAGCTTTAGGCTCAGGACCGGCCTTGTTGCACACATCGCTCTGAGGTCGGACTGCGCCTTGCCGCGCACGGGCTTATCGCACGACCTCTGTATGGGGTATGCCGAGAACCGTGAATCCACTGAGCATCGCGGCGCAGATTTGTACCTCCGCGACCTGCCGATCAAGGTCTCGCACAGAGAGGCGCTGACCGGGTAGCAAGCACTGAATGCACCTTTGGTTCGACACGGCGTCGGCCGTGGTCTCCGCGGGGCTGACGCCACAGGGCACGTCCCAGATGTCTTTACGACCGGACGGTGTCGTTTTGTGCCCTGGTGCCGGGCGTGTCCGGCTTCCACAACTTGGCGGTCTCGCGCGGGGGAATGACGGCATGAGCCTGCCGGCCAGCAATCGCATTGTGGCATTTGCATGCATCACAAGCGCCATCTGCCGTAACGCTGGCACTCTCCTGGTCTAGCCGGGTCTGACTGAGAAGGTCCGGTCACATCAGAGCGTCACCGATGCCGCCGCTCGTCATTTCTACCGCTCGTATGTCCCGTGTTTCCGTATCGACTACGATTTACATCTTGCGCCATGGGCGACGCCTGGGGCGACCATCCGTACGTGTGTTCCACGCGCCCCCACCCTCCGCGTTGATCCCGGTGCTATCCGCTGCGTGCTAGGCGGCCTTTCCGCCGGATAGGGATCAGGAGGCGCACCGGCCCTGCTGAACCTCGATATGGAACGGCAACGGGCAATGCTCTCTGCCGTCGACGCAGCGTACCGAAGTCCGGAACCGCCCATTCCAGGCCAGCCAGCCCCAGATGGCTTGCGACAAAGCCTGTCGTTTGGCGAAGGCGTACAGAGAACAGCCCCTTGATGGTCAGGCACGTTTGGACCGCCGCGTCTCTGTAAGCTTGCTGACGTCCCCTCTTGCCACAAAGCAGCGCTTCCCGACCCGTCTCAAGGTCAAACCAGATCGATAGGAAACGACGCCGCTCGACACACTCAGAGGCGTGAGCCGAACGGTATGACCCAGCGTTGACCGAGACGGCCCGGGTGCCGAAGTCCTCACCCTAGGGATAGAACCGGCGTTCGTCGCGATGTTCATCACTGAGAGTAGGCGAAACCTTCGCAACTATCATCCAACAGACCAGTCAATTCTTCGTCGAGCTTTAGAAGCGTAACCGAGGCGCCGACCATATCTAGGGATGTGAAAAAATTCCCGACAAGGGACTTGTGCACAGTAATGTTACGCTTGGCCAGCCGCTGGTTGAGCCGCCGATTCAGTATGAAAAGTTCCATCATCGGGGTACCTCCGAAGGAGTTGACCAGCACCGCGATGCGATCGCCCTCATTCAGCGCCATTTCCTCAAACAGCCGGTCGCATATCTGATCGACGATACGGTCGGCGCTGGTCATGGGCTGACGCAGCGCGCCGGGCTCTCCATGAACGCCAACGCCGAACTCCATATCCGCCTCGCCTAGCTGGAAGCTCGGGCGCTGTGTCTCGGGGCTCGAGCCCGGTTCGAGCGCCACTCCGATCGTGTAGCAAGATGCATTGGCCTTGCGTGCGATCCTTTCGCATTCGTCTAGTGAGTAGAGCCGCGCGCTCGCTGCGCCGGAGATTTTGAATACAAAGATGCTGCCGGCGATACCTCGGCCGGCGGCGCGGTCATTATCGCTGACCGAAGCGATATCGTCGGTTGTTTGGATAGAGCGCACCGTAATACCATTTGCCTCGGCAAGCTCCGCCGCCATGTCAAAGTTCATTATGTCGCCGGTGTAGTTTCCGTAGATGAAGAGCACTCCGGCACCGTCGTCGGCATCCCGCGCGCAAGCCAGAACCCGGTCCGGTGGCGGCGAGGCAAAGACGTTGCCGACGGCCACGGCATCGGGGAGGCCACGCCCAACAAATCCAAGAAAGCTCGGCTCATGCCCGGCCCCGCCGCCGATCACGATACCGACCTTGCCTGGGGGCTTCTGTGCAACGGCGCGGATGGCCCGGACCGTGTCGCCGATCTTTTCAATATGGCCCGGATAGGCCATCAAAGCTCCCTCAAGCGCCTCGTCCACTGCATTCTTTGTGCGATTGATAAACTGCTTCCGTCGCCCACGAACCGGTGTCACCATCGGCGCAGTTTCTTTGAGATGCGGCCGCGGAGAGTCCAGCTCCAGCCCGTCGGCTCGCAGGATACCCTCGCCCGTCGCCGCGTCGGTCACAAGAACGGTGACGTAGTTCCCGCGAAGCGCAGCCAGCATCGGTGGGACCTTGTCATAGCCGCCCGACACCAGAATGCGGGTTTCTATTGCACGCAACGCATCAAGACCGATCCCGATTGTTCTATCGCCAAGCGGTCCCTCAATGATCGCGCCGGTCCCGTCAATGAAGCGTCCTGCCAAGGACCCGATCGCTTGGCCATATTGCGCCTGTTGCTGAATCGAACCTTCGAAAAACCCGCTGGAATGGATCGTCGAAGTCGGCCGAAGTGAAGAAAGGCCAAACAGTATCCTGTTCACCTGGCCCAGCATTTGAAGCTGTTCCGAAACAACCGGCTCTTGCTCCAATATCCGCCGGGCTTCCGGGCTGGAGACGATTGCAGGGGCAGAGATCGGTACGAAACGCGCGCCGATACTGTCGGCCAAGCGGGTCGCGCAAGCTTCTGGTGTATAGGGTATTGTCGCGGTTGTGCCGCCGGTAGCCTGGACGACCGTGGCGTCTCGGAGATGCAGATCCTTGGCCGCGTCGGCGACGGACAGCATCGTCCGCCCCCAAGTGATCGCAATTGTATCGCCCGAATGCAGAACACGCGGCAAGGCTTGGGCGGTCGCCGAACCGAGCCGGTCGATCAAGGCCCGGTCTCCTCCCTCGCCGGGGATGATCAAACAATCGTCGAGACCAAAACGTTCGGTGAGTGCGCTCGAAAGCGTCGTGGACCGCAGTTTCTCATAGCTTATCGCGATACTCACAATGCCCTTGGTGCGCGCTTCGGCGAGATAGGCATTTACCGTTGGACGCGAAGCTCCGACGATCCGGGCGATTTCACCCTGTGTCAGACCTTCTTCATAGTAAAGCCAACTGACCCAGAGCAGCGGGTCTTCTCCGAACCGCAGCGGCGGCTTGGGCGATTGCGTGTCCTTTGCGGTCCTCTTCTTGGGATGGGGCATCAAGCCTCCGTCACTGTCTCTTCAAACGCTTCCAGAATCACGGCAGCTGACGCAGCCCCCGGATCCAAATGTCCCAGGTTGCGTTCTTGAAGTCTCGCGGCTCTCCCACGGCTGGCGATCATGCCCTTTGTCGCTTGGGCGCCGCGCAAGGCGGCTTCTGCCGCGGCCCGGGCGACCTGCGCAGCTCCAGCGCCGGCATCGGCGGCATCTCGCGCTGCCTGCCCCGCAGGCAACCAAGCATCCAGCATGGTCTTGTCGCCGAGACACGCATCTCCTCGCAGGGCAATTCCGCGCGCAATTGCATCGATGAGTTCGGCTAAGTCCGTGGTTGCCAAGCGCCGTTCTTCCAACAGCCTCGCCGCTTCGAGAAAACCCGTTGCATAGAGCGGGCCGACAGTTGCCCCGACTTCGCCAATGAAAGCCGAGGCAGCATAGCGCATAACCTGTGCCGGTGCGGGGTCTTGTCCCTTTATTTGCTGCAATCGGCGGGACACGGCAGCGAACCCGTTGGCCATCGAAGTGCCATGATCTCCGTCACCGATTTCACCGTCCAGAGCGCAAAGCCTCTGGCGGTCCATATCGAGACGCGTCGCCGCGGCTCGAAAGAAGTCGATCAAGATTTGGCCGTCTATGTCATCCATACTTGTCCAGGATCCTGCGCGCGATCGGCTTTTGCAAGCCAACTCAGGCAAGCCGCGCGGCAATGCCGGTGGCAAAGCCCGAGAGGATCATGCAGCAGGAGGTGGCGCCGGCATCCACAACTCCACGGGAACGTTCTCCGAGCCGAGCAGAGCGACCGACCTTTGACACGAGATCCGTTGTGCTGTCCCGTCCGGTCTCTGCCGCGCGTTGCATTGACGAAAGCGCTTCCGCGAAACTGTCGCCCCGTGCGCGCGCCGCGTCGAACGTATCTACGGCGGGAACATAGGTGTCGACCAAGGTCTTGTCTCCGACGGTCGCGGAGCCGATGCTCTGTACGCCATCAAGCCCGGCCCGGATCATTTGCGCAAAGCGCTCTGCATCGATCACTTCTGCGCCTTCCACGGCATCTGCCATGTCCGAAAACATCATCCCGTAGAGCGGGCCCATAGAGCCGCCGATCTCTGACATGAGCACACCGGACAAAAGCGCCATTGCGTCGTTCAATGTACCGTCCGGATCGAGCCGTTCCGCCGCGCGGCCAAAACCCTTGGCCATGTTGGCCCCGTGATCGCCGTCGCCAATCTTTCCGTCGATCTCGGACAGATAGGCTTTGTTCTCGACGATCATCGCAGCGATTTCCGAGATGATGACGCCTGCGCCTTGGTTTGGGATCGACTCCATTGGCGGCCCTCCTTCAATAGCCCGGACTGATTGTGTCCGTATCAAGAAGCGTCTTCAGTTCATCATCCAGGGCCATAACCGTAAGCGTCGCTCCGACCATCTCCAGCGAGGTGAAGTAGTTCCCAACGAGGCTCCGATAAAGTGTTAGGCCTCGTGCCTCGATTTGCCCCGCGATGCGATCATAGAGCACGTAGAGCTCGTTGACTGGTGTTGCGCCCAACCCAGACACAAGCACTGCGACCTCCGTTCCCGCAGGCAAGTCATGGTCGTCCAAGACCAGCTTGACCATGTCGTCGGCAATCTCGTTAGCCGATCGCAAGTCCTCAACATGTGTGCCGGGTTCGCCGTGGTGGCCGATCCCGACCTCCATTTTGCCGGCTGCAATTTCGAAGTTCGGATGCCCAACCGCGGGCAGCGTGCATGGCCCGAGCCCGAGCCCCACCGACCGGCAGTTGTTGATGGCCTTTTGCGCGGCAGTGATCACGGCAGGCAGTGACGCGCCAGTTGCCGCCATGGCGCCACCGACTTTCCACATGAAGATCTCGCCCGCCACACCGCGGCGCTTTTCGCGTTCTTCGAGCGGTGCCGAACAGACATCGTCGTTGGCTACGACGGTTTGTACATCGACGCCGTCCTTACCGGCCATCTTTTGCGCCATCTTCACGTTCATGTTGTCGCCGGCGTAGTTGCCGTAGAGAACCGCAACGCCGGCGCCCCCATCGGCCGCCTTGATGGCATCGTGAAAGCTCTTGGCGGTGGGAGAGGAAAAGATCTCGCCCACGGCCACTGCATCGACCATGTTCTTGCCAGCATAGCCGAGAAACGCGGGCTCATGGCCGGAGCCACCGCCCGTCACGATCCCGACGCGGTTTTCCCCGCCGGCGAAACGCGAAACCACGACCCGCGAATTGTTCGGATCAAGCTGGACGATATCGCTATGGGCGCGCACAAAACCCGCCACAGTCTCATCCACGATGTTGTCGGGGTCATTGAGAAAACGCTGCATCATTTTGTCCTTACTTGACCGTGTAGCCACCATCGACAATGAGATCCGCACCATTGATCATTGCCGCGGCATCAGAGGCGAGAAACACCGCCGCGGCAGCAATCTCCACCGGCTCGGCGAACCGACCCGAAGGGATTTGCTTGATCGCCGCTTCACCTTTTTCTCCGGCCCAGGCGGTCTTGCCGAGTTCGGTGAGCACCACAGTGGGCGAAATGGAATTCACGGTAACCCCGTGCTTGCCCCACTCCGCCGCCAAGGTTTTCGTCAGCCCGATCACCCCGAATTTGGACGCGCAGTAAGCCACGTGTTCGTTGATGGCGACCGTACCCGCCTGTGAGGCCATGTTGATTACCCGCCCGCTGCCGCGCGCGATCATCAAGCGCCCCACGGCTTGTGCGACCAGGAAACTGCCAGTCAGATTGATATCGAGGGTGCGTTGCCAGGCACTCAAAGACAGCTCTTCAGCAGGGGCGAGATCGACGATCCCGGCGCAGTTGACGAGGATGTCGACATGCCCAAAGCTCATCGCAACCTGGCTCACAGCAGCTTGGACCGAAGCCGCATCCGCCACGTCGCAGTGGACTGCAATCGCCTCTTTGAGCGTTTCAGCTTTCTGCGCAGCGGCGTCCTTGTCGAGGTCCAGCACCGCCACCCGGACACCCTTTTCGTCCAAGGCCTCCGCAATCGACGCGCCAATGCCGGAAGCCGCGCCGGTTACCAGAGCGGTCTTCCCCTCCAGCGGATATGTAAAGTCGAGGGCCTCGGGTCCGGTCGTCGGCATGGCATTTGTCCCTTGCTGTCAGAATAGCTCTGCCCCGAACGCGGCAAACGCCGGGACAGAGCAGGGCTGTCTATTGGCGCTTGGCAAGCAAGTCGTCGACATTTTCCATGGTGACCGGCGTCCACGGCACACTGTACTCGGGGTCGGCGCCGTTGTTCCACGGCATGTCCGGATACTGTTCCCAGATTTCCGACATGGGTTCATAGTCGCTGTTGATCGCCTTGAGCGCGAGGTCGAGCGCGCCTTGAGCCTGGGCCGCACCGTCCTGCAGGATAGAAGCCATCTCGTTGGACTTCACCGCAAGCAGCGCGTCGGTCACCCCGTCGATCCCGGCAATGGCGAAATCACTGACGTCGAGACCCGCGGCTTTGATCGCTTCGATCGCACCCAGGGCCATCTCGTCGTTCTGACCAATCACGCCATTGATCTCGCCGGGATGGGCGGTCAGCCAGTTTTCCATGAGGGTCTGTGCCTCGGCCCGCGACCAGTTGGCGGTCTGCTGCTCCAGCACCTTGACGTCCGGACATTCAGCCAACGCTTTTTCGTTGCCTTCCAGACGCTGGATCTGTGCCGACTGACCGATGGGGCCTTCGATGATGACGACGTTGCCAGTGCATCCTATCTGATCGAGCACATATTTGGCTTCCATGTAGCCCGACTGCACATCGTCTGAGCCGACATACGCATTCAAGAGGTCGCTGTTCACCCGGGTATTGGACCCGAAGACAGGGATGCCTGCCTCATGGGCCGCTTCGACCGCGGCGGCACCGGCCTCAACATCGATCGGCACGAAGATGATTGCGTCGAAACCTTGGGTGATCATGGTCTCGAACTGGTCCTGTTGCACCAGCGCGTCATAGCGGCCGTCGAAAATCGTGAGGTCAACCATCCCTTCTTTAACGGCTGGGTGCTCTTCCAAGGCGGCCGACCAGATTTGCATGAACTCCGCATTCAACCCGTAGACTGCGGCACCGACCTTGATGTCGTCATCGGCAACGGCTGCCGTGGCGGAAAGTAGGGCCGTCGATAGGGTCAAGGCTTTCAGTAGTTTCGGCATTGTGCATCTCCTCCTTGGTGTAAGCACGGTGTTTCGGTTTGCTCTCGGAAAGACAGTCCCTTCGCCTCTGTTTTGTCTAAGTCGATTTGTGTCGGGCTTGGTCGAGCATCACGGCGGCCACGATCAGGGCGCCTTTGATGACCTGCTGGTAGTAGGACTCGACCCCCATCAGATCGAGCCCGTTATTGACCACCGCAATCAACAGCGCCCCGATGAGAGTGCCGGTCACACGACCGACTCCACCGGCGAGCGAAGTACCGCCAATCACTACGGCAGCAATAGCGTCGAGTTCGTAAGCGATGCCCGCCTGGGGCAGCGCAGAGCCGGTCCTTGCGGCCAGGAGCATCCCCGCCAGACCGGCCAGGGCCCCGGCAATCATGTAAACGCCGATCTTGACTTGCCGGACATTGATGCCCGAGACCCGCGCTGCGTGGGGATTGCCACCCACCGCGTAGATACAACGGCCGAAGCGGGTGTAGTTCAGCACCCATACTGCGGAGACAAAGACGAGCGCGAACAGCACCACAGGCAGTGGAATGCCAAAGATATCGCCCCGTCCGATATAGCGGTATCCATCGGTCAGGGCCGGGACTGGGCGCCCATCCGCATAGAGCAGAGTGATCCCTCGCGCTGCGGAGAGCATGCCAAGCGTCGCCACGAATGCCGGCACGCTGAAACGGGCCACGATGACCCCATTCACCCAGCCACAGGCGATCCCCACAAGCAAACCTGCCGAAAGCGCTATCAATGCCGGATATGGTCCGCCCAGGGCGCCAGCGGTCGACGAAGTCGTTGCCAAAGACGCCGACACCACCCCAGCCAAAGCTACGACTGAGCCCACCGACAGATCTATTCCGCGGGTCAGGATGACAAACGTCATGCCGATCGCGAGAATTCCGTTGATCGAGGCCTGCCGCAGCACGTTGACGATGTTGCGCGGCGTCAGAAAAAACTCGTTCGCAACGGTCAGCGCTAAGCAGACCAGCACCAGAGCCGCGAGGATCCCGTATTTCTGACCATATCGCGCCGCGAGCGTCTTCAGGTCGCGGGCCCTGTCCGAGCGTGCCGACATAGAGGGGGCTCCTTGCGCCATCGAGCTAGGCAGCCAGATGGACGAGTGTTTCGGCTTTTAACTCAGAGCGCGGAACCTCGCCGCTGACACGCCCGTCGCGCATCACCACGACCCGGTCCGCCATGCCGAGCACTTCGTCGGTCTCCGAACTGATCATCACGATAGCACCGCCTGCTTGGGCGAAGTCCGACATGATGCGGTAAATCTCTCGCTTGGCGCCCACGTCTACTCCGCGTGTCGGCTCGTCGAGCAGCAACACCTTCGGGCTGGTCAAGAACCACTTCCCGAGCACGACTTTCTGCTGGTTTCCGCCCGAGAGATCCGACACTTCCAGCCGGTCCGACGCTGTCTTTATCCTGAACATGTTGATCATCCGCTCCGCGGCATCGGCCTCGCGCGCAGGCTCCATCACCGGCCCGAAGGAAAGCTGTTCAAGCTGGGTGAGGCAGATATTCGAGCGGACATCGCTGGTGAGCACAAGGCCAGAACCCTTGCGGTCTTCGGTGACAAGGGCCAGCCCCATGTCGATCGCCTCTTTGGGTGATCGGAAATCGACAGGCGCGCCGAAGAGACGTATTTCTCCGCCCCGGTCCTCGGTCAGACCGAAGAGGCGCTCGAAAATCTCGCTCCGCCCCGACCCCATAAGGCCGTAGAGTGCCAGGATCTCACCTCGGTGGACGTTGAAGGACACATCGCGCACGGCGCCTTCTGCATTCAGCCCGGACACCGAGAGCGCCATCTCAGCCATGGGTTCGTTCTCTTTGATGAACTCTTCGTTCAGTGTCCGGCCTACGATCATCTGGATCAGATCATCACGTGTTACATCGGCCAGAGCGCCGCTCCCCACAAAGGCGCCGTCACGGAAAACGGTGTAACTGTCCGCAATCTCAAAGATTTCCGACAGCCGGTGACTGACATATATGATGCCCTTGCCCGCCTCTTTCAGCCGGGTGATCGCTGCAAACAGCTGATCCGCCTCCGCTTCGCCCAGGGCCGACGTCGGCTCGTCCATGATGATCACCTCGGCATCATAGGACAGCGCCTTGGCAATCTCGACGAGCTGAACCTCCGCAACGCTGAGATCCATCATCAGAGTCTTGGCCGAGATCGCGAATTTCAGCTCATCCAGCAGCCGCTGGGCATCGCGATTCATCGCGGCAAAATCGACCCGTCCAAGAAACCGCACCGGTTCTCGCCCGAGGTAAATGTTCTCGGCCACTGACATCGCAGGAACCGGGCTGAGTTCTTGTTCTATGATACTGATCCCAGCAGCAAGCGCGTCCTGAGGTCTCTCAAAGTTAACAACCCGCCCCTTGACGCGGATTGAGCCTGCATCACGACTCTGAATGCCCATGACGATGGTGAGAAACGTGGATTTGCCCGCGCCATTTCCACCGCACAGCGCGTGGACCGAGCCTGGCTGCAATGAGAATTCGCCGTGGCTGAGCGCAACCACCCCGCCAAAACTCTTTTGCAACCCGACAACCTCAAGCAGAGCCTGGGACAAATCGTTTCCCCCCAAAATCGCGGCGATCTCCCCTTCGCCTAACATCGACTAGCGCGCGCCCCTATCAAATGTCAAAACAAATCGACATTTGTAAAACAGACGTGCGGCACGTGGACAAGCTCGGTTTCAGATCGCCCCCCGGTTTCGTTGCGGAGCAGCCGCAACGACCTGGCGATGCCGAAATCTGCGCGCACGAAAGCATCGACACGCGTCCGGCGCTCGTCGGCGAAAGCGGCGTCCGGTGAGCGTTTGATAGTCAGGTCCTGACGGCCCAGGATGTTAGGTTCGGTGTTTCTCAGGTTGGCTTTGAAGCACACTGCTATGACCGGAGATGGTCCTGCTTGCCAATCATCCCCAACGTCTCGACCGGACATAGCAGCGCGACGTCTCGTGGATCTGTGCGACGGATCTCGACGGGAGAGCTCACAGCCTGCACGCCCCACCCACCTCCTCCTGATCCGGTAGGTTGCGGAGCGACGTCAGGCCAAGGTCGCGACGAACTGGTCCGTCGTCACGAATACATTCGGCGCCTTGGACACGGTGATCGCGGACCACTTGCCATCAGGTCCATGTAAAGGAGGCACGTCAGGTCCTCCAGCTCCGGGTCGAAGACCTTCCGGTCCGACTCGGCTGGCTTTCGTCCGGTTGTTGCTGTCATGGCGCGATCCCGTAGAGCCGGAAGGTCGGCCAACCCGTCAGTTCCTGCGCAACACCAAGCCCAACACGACGGTCGTAGAAGAGACGAGCGGCGCGGGAGATCATAAAGATCGACGTTCCGCGGAGGCGCGGCGAGAGCGTCGATGCAGGCGCAACCGCATTCTCTGTCAGGAAGAGTTCTACGGCTGCGTCAGACCCCTTCGCTCGGAGCTTCGGCGTCAGCGCGGGCAGCACACCAGCACAGTGGGCGAGTTCACGGGCCAGTCGGATCGTGTCTTCAAGGGGCTCGAGAATGCGCTGCTGAATCACCCGGTCAGCCCCCTGCCCGTCCGCTTCAACAGCGAGGTCCGGCCCTACAAGATCGCAAAACGTCTATCACACACTCGAAGTCTCCCGCCAGAAGGCTAGGAGCTTACCATCGGGCCCCTTGCCTCGCCTGGCACGTCAGATGCTAGGCGTCGCGAACACTGCCCTGCCGCGCCGTATGTCCTTCACGTTTCGAGGTAGCCTTGGCCGCCATCAGCGCCTGCCGGTTGGCAGGTGACCTCACGGGCACACCATGGGCCGGATCTGTGAGCAGCCGATCACGCACCAAGAACGCAGCCCCCGACCTAAAGGCATCAGTTTCGAGGGATTCAGCGCGTTTCCCGCGACAGTGACAGAGGGCGTCAGACCCGGAAACGCCGCATAACGGCTTTTCTCACGCAACGGGTCCACCATACGCGAGGCATTGATGCCAATCAGATCCGGTTGCAGATCGACATCAAGCTGCCCGCCGGTCAGGCGAAAGAGGTCAAACAGAGCCATTAAGACGGCCGTCTAGACGGTTCGAAAACGGAACTAAGCCAAGCCATCCCGTTCGACTTCCTCGGCATATGTATCGATCAGCGCTTGGTTGTTCTGGCGCCAAAGCCGGTTGCGGTCGATCTTGGCAGCCTGCGAGACCGCCGAATCCGCCAAGCGCGACATGCTCAGACAAAGCTCCCGCACCGTTTTCGCAAATTCGGCATCAAGCGTCAGGTTCACCTACACCCGTCACATGGAACCGTCATAGACAGTAAGTATGAAAAACGGAGAAAACCGGCTCGCCGAAGTGGCACAGGACACCGCCGATGACAACATTCTGCCCGCGCATGTTGCCGGCTCAGGCAGCCTTGATCGAGTGGTAGAACCCACAAGAGGCTATGTCCGTAACGCCGCCTCCAAGAACTCTGTGAGAGCCCACAAAGCAGATCGGTCCCATTTTACTCGTCGGTGCCGGATTGGCGGGGCGGATCCCGTGCCCTCATCCCCCAAGCTGGTCGGCTTGTACGCAGCGGATCTCGCGGCGCCAACCGGCAGCGCCCCTGCCCTCTCCGTCGCCACCATCGAACGCTGGCTTTCGGGCCCGATCTGGACGGCGACGCAAGGCGGGTTCAACTGATGCCAACGAATCTGAACTGCTCCACTTCGGTGGTTGGCGAAGGGAGGAGCCGGAATGGCGCACGAGGGAGACAAGCGCGAGGAAATTGGCGCGAAGCTGCGTCTGGCTGACGCTTTCTTCGGGCAAGGCGTGGCGCGCGTCGATGGGGTCCGCGAGGTGCACATAGCGTCGCAGACCCACGACGACAGGAGGCGACAGGATGGTGGGATGGGGGCCCGGGCGGCTCGGGACCGGATTGCCGCCCTCGGTGCGACGGCCGTCTGCATCGACCCCGGCTCACCTTGGGAAACCGGCGACGTGGAGCGCGTCACTGCCCGGTTCCGCGGGGAGCTGCTCAACCGGGAGATCCTCCGCTCGTTGCGAGCGTTCCAGATCACCCTCGATAACCTGGCGGCGGCACGACAGGATTGCCAGGCCGCACAGCGCCCTCGCCGACCACCCACCGGCACCCGAAACCCTCCTCCCGACGGATCAGAGGCCCGTCATGCACCAACACGCAAAACGAACACGTCTGATCGCGCCGCTCGACTTGGATACCATCTGCAATCGCCGACGGACGAGCCAACGTAATCTGTACAATCCTGTTTGTCTCTACCCGCTAAAACCGATGGTCTTAGATCGCCCGAACCGGGTTTACTGTGCAGACCTCGCGTTCGCACCTGTCAAATCCGGCTTCTGTCGTTGGTCGCGATCGCGGACTGGGCGACGTGAAGGATTCTGCGCGGGCGGCTCAGCCACATGAGGCAGGCAGGTTTTTGTGCCGACGCGCTAGATTTAGTCATTGCCAAACCCGGGCCGACCGCGATTACGAGTACGGAAAAGGGGTCGCAGTTCACCGAGGTGCTGGGGATCTCCGCTGACCGAAGCGGGCATACGACTCTCAATGGACTGTCGTGGCAAGCACCCAGACAATATCTTCGTCAAGCGGTTTGGGCGGTCACCTGAGCACAAGGAGTTTTATCTCGGCGAAATTCGGATGACTTCCAAGCTTGCCGTGTCCTCAAAAAAGGAACGGCCCTCTGAAAGACTCAAAGACCTTGCTCAGCGCTTGCTGGGAGGACACAGGACGACGCGCAGTTCGCAGGCTTGGAGCGACTGAACCGAGCAAACCTGCGAAACTGTCCGGCAAGGTGCGACCACCTCAGAGAGTCATTGCTTTTTCTCACGATGACGGGCTGGCAGTGCCATTGAGACAATGCGAGACGGCCGGCAGCCTGTACCCGGTCGCACCGTGCGGTTTGACCTAGTTTTCGAACGGGCTCGTCCTTCGATCGACGAGCAAACCATCATCCACGCCGGTCCGTACCGGACCCCACCCAGCGGCGGCCAGACAAGACATTCAACCCGCGTGCAGAGGCGATGAGGAAGGGACGAGTTCAGCAAAATCGCACACCATCCGCCTCCTGACCCAAGCGCTATGAGGAATGCGATCCGCTTCGTGAACGGCCGTTTTGGTGAAGCGGCATCGCAGCATCCTGATGCGCGCAATGCCCGGAAAGGACCGGATCCGCTAAACTGAGGAGACGTTTTTTACCCTCTCGGCAAGGTTTTCAAACACCTTCTCGATCTCTTCCGGGGTCGCGTTGTCCAAGGCTCCCTCAGACAGTTCCGACTGGGTCCAGATCCAAGACTTCGCAGGGTCGTGAAGCATCGCCCAATCTCCGAAGATGCGGTCATGAACGGGCCTCGACACCAGTTTTCTAATCTCGAGATGTCGGTCATCTCGGCTGATACGCTCGAACGCCGCCAGTACTTCCGTCTCGGGACCCTCAAGAAGCTGCAGGTAGATGTCCTGTCGGCAAACGAGTGCTCCGGTAATGCTGTCCCGTTTGTTGTTCTTTCGAGCGTCGAGCAAGATGCCGCTCAGAATGGCATCGTCAAATCCGAAGGGTTGTGAGACGTAGATGAGCCGGGTGAGATCCACTATGGTGCTCGCTCCTTGTGAGACCAGGTGGTTCCGACCCGGACCGAGGACCGGCACGGTCGGCACCTGATTTCCATCACCCTAGGCCCTCGACAATCAAGAGTCCCCGTCGAAATCATGCAGTGCCGACATAGGTCCGCGGCCCTGCAGTGCACATCTGGTTTTCGCGTCGCAAAAATGTCCGCCATGCGAGAGTAGCCACGAGGTTGTCGACCGGGTTGAACGACAGCATTGGGTCGAATTTGAGGACTTCGGATCAACCAGAGATGCCTGTGATCATGGGCTTTGCGGGAGGCGGGCGGAGTCGAACTGGTTGCGCCGGACGCTTTGATACTTGAGTTTGCAGGATCATTGTCGAGGGAGATGGTCGTATGATGATCTACGGATTGAACACCTGCGCAATCTGCCAGAAGGCCCGCAAGGCATTGGAGGCAGCGGGTAAGGACGTTCGCTTTCGCGATGTTCGCGCCGAGCCTCTGAGTGAGGCGGAACTTGCCGAGTTGGTTGTTGAGTTCGGTGATCGACTGGTGGATCGAAAATCGAATGATTACCGAGCGCTCAATGACTGGCTGAAGAATTCCGAGGCAGAGGCGCAGATCTCCGCCAAACCGAAAGTGATGGTCCGTCCGGTAATCCGTGATCAGGACAGGTTCTATTTGGGCTGGGATGATGCGGTCCAGAAAGAATTGCTTCCTGGCTGAGGTCTCGACCCAGAACGCCAATTTCCTTTCTGCACGACGGTTGCAACGTTGCGCGGTGCAAGGTCGGCAGCAAGGCAAATTCTGCAGTGTAACGGCAGGTGAGGCTGTAGAGTCCGCCAAGAGCCGGTCCCCATTGAGCCAGCAGCTGCAAGACCGCAACAAGACGCAGCTTGAAACACTACGCTGAAGCAGCGCGCAAACCGGCTTCCACCGATCAAGTTCTCGATATCCGGACTGGCCAATCTGTGGCGACCGATGCAAGATCAGTCGATGCTGAACAAAGAAATCCTCCCCATTGACGACGTCTACGTTCCGGTCAAACGGCAAAAGACTCTTGATCCGGTAAAAGTGAGAGAGCTGGCCGAGGACATTCTGGAAAACGGGCAGACATCCCCCATAAGTGTGAGATGTGGAAAAGTTGGATTTGTACTGGTCGAGGGCTTTCACCGCCTCGAGGCGCTGCGGGCGCTCGGTGAGGATACGGTCGAAGGCTATATTGTGCGCGCTCGGCTGCACTGATCGCACCAACAAACGCGTTTTGTTTGATGCAAGGAACCTGACCGAACCAAATAGACGATTGATCCGAAGCTGCCGGGTCACTTCTTTCACGCAGAGTCGACCGGGCGGTTGCCGATTGCAGCAGAAAAGGTCCGTGCATCTTGCCTCCCGAACCCCAATTAGATTTGCGGCCGATGAATGACCGTTGTGGGGTCGCCGCATTGCACCTTGTCAGAGCCTTGTGGCTGTGCGGCCAGGACCGCGAGCGATGGCGTGGCGGATTACGACACCTGACGTTTTGCTGCACCAACGCCGGTCTGCTTCGAACCCAAGTCGACCAATGCTGCGCTCGCATCAGATCGCTGCAATGCGAGTGCAACAAGATTTTGATGATGCTGGATGGCCGAGCCGAGCAAGTCACTTCTTTACCTGGTTCGGCGGCCTTGTCGTTCCTTCGTTCAGCTCAAGTACCTGACAGCTAGATGCCATTCGATCCGCTGATATGGCCGAGTATCACGCCTTCGCAAACGTATCGTTGAGCACCTACGATCTGAACCTACGACGGCAACGACATCCGGACTCGGAACGTTGCTCACGACGGGCCGTGACACGTCCTTGCGATTTGCGAGCGGGTTCATCGAACGTGGTCCGGCTCTCTGCGCGCATGTGACCACCGTGTGACGCGTTACAAACGGCCTTCATCCTATTCGCGCAGGTGGTCGATCAGTCGGCAGGCCAGTTTCTTTTGCGGTACCAAGTCCGGCCAGACCGCGTAGACGCCCAGATCCGGCAGGGCCCAGTCGGGCAATACCTCGGAAAGCTGACCTGACCGCAGTTCGTCCGCCACTTCGCTGACCGGCAGATAGTGCACACCAACCCGCCACGACGGCAGCCTTGGCTGCATGGACCGGGCCAACCTCCACGCCGAAAGACGCTGCAGCAATTCAGCGAGCAGCCTTCCCTGGCTACGGCGAGGATTTTCTGCCGTGCCTGATCCCGAAATTCCGGACTCGCTCGCGCGGTGTCGCCCCGAAACTTCGTTCACTTAAGAGACAGCATTCATGAAGACCGTCCTATTCGCCGGTGCGCTAACACTCGTCGCGGCCATGCAAATGGGCGATGGCGTCAGCATCGCGGAGATCGCGACCGTCGATGCGCGCGTCGAGACAGAGCATGTCAGCCTGCAGCCCGGGTTTGCGCCCTGCGAAACCGGAGCGTCAGAGGCCGTTTCGGTGGCGACTGTCCATTGGGCCTCGTCAAAGGCTGCACTGGCGTCGATGGGCGGTTTTGCACCGGCCCCGACGGCGGCAAAGTTCATGTCGATAGTCGATGCCGAAAGCACCGAGATAACGCGCGATGTCTTGGATCAATGACACCCGCACCCGAAAAGCGCGCCCGGCGGCGCCCCTTCAATTGTCGACACAAGACTTCCCCCATGCCGTCTGAAAAGGAAGACGCGTTTAGCCTCTAGCTCGAAGGAATCGTAAAGGGCAACGGGCGCGCCGCGGTCAGCGCCTATACCGGCAACCGCCATGTCCGGCATTCTACTGGTGTCGCCGACGGGGCTGAGGGTTTCATCGCAGTCTTCGAGCCGTTGCTGGAGCGCAATCCAATATGCGCCTTCAATGACGCTCGCGCCCTTCAGGTAAAGCGCCACGTCTTCGTACAGGTCCATCAGGATATCGTTAACGACGCGGCGGAATGGATCACGACCGACTTTTTCGACAGCGACGCAATTGGCAAGATCATCGAACATTGAGATGTGACTGCCGCCGTTCAGCCACCCAATCCTTCGGATCGTATACAGCTCGATGGTCCGAACGGGGTTGCAGATCTGGACAAGACCCATTCGAATAAAGCGCTTAAGCAAGAGTCATCAGGACCTGCCTCGTCGAACGGGACGCGGCCCGGATCGACGATTTAATCGACGCCGACACGTAATCCAGCACACATCGTATCCGGGAGACAGGCTGGCCGCATTCAGCGCGTTCCAAAGCGCTGAGGATTACCCGCTCAGCTCCCGGGACTGCTTCCTTGCCGTCGCCGAGGGCAAGTCTGTCGCTACATTGAACAGGGGCCGGCGGGGCGATCAAGACGCGTGCCAGGTCGATCTGTTCCGGGTGCCGGACGACACGTTTTTCGAGCATTGGGACAACTCAGAGCCTGTTCTGCCGCGGGAGGACTGGGCAAATCGGCCAAGAGGCAGGCACTTTACGGTCAAGAAAGAGGCTTGGCCGGATCGGCACAGAGCACCTCAAAGGGCTGAAGCATCAAAAAAGAGCGCGCGGCCTCGAAGAGTGTTGTCCTTGCTACGTGGCGAGGCATCCTGCTGCAAAGTCGCCATGCGTGTGGAAGCACGGTAGCGCAACCTCATTCGGCGGCGTTCGGCAACGGCGCGGCGGCAAGACTTTCCCATGCCTCGAATTGCGACAGGAACACGCAACCGTTCAGGTCCTCGATGAAATGCGAGCGCTTCAGCCGGTCCATGACGGGGCCCTTCACCTCGGACAGGTGAAGCCCCACCCCCATGTCTTTCAGGCGGTGATTGATCGCCTCAAGGCTTTCGAGCGCGGAAAAGTCGACCTCGTTGACGGCCGAGAACATCAGCACGACGTTGCGGATGGCGCAACCGTCGATCACGCGCTTCTGGACCAGATCCTCGAGGAAGCGCGCATTCACGAAATAAAGGCTTTCGTCCACGCGCAGGGTAACCATCGAAGGGTCGGTTTCCACGCTGTGGCGGCGGATATTTCGGAAATGCTGAGTGCCGGGGACGAGCCCGACCTCCGCCACATGGGGGCGCGACGTCTTGTAGAGATGCAGGAGCACCGAGATCCCCACGCCCGAGGCCACGCCGATTTCAACGCCGAGGCCAAGCGTCAGCAGGATGGTGGCCGCGACGGCGATGAAATCAGCTCGGGAATAGCCCCAAGTCTTCTTCAGGATCGACAGGTCCACAAGGCTGAGCACGGCGACAATAATCGTGGCGGCGAGGGTCGCGTTGGGAAGGTAGTAGACGAGCGGCGTCAGGGCGACAGCTGCGAAGGCGAGGCCCAGCGCGGTGAAGGCCCCCGCGGCGGGGGTTTCGGCGCCGGCATCGTAATTCACCACTGATCGGGAAAAGCCGCCGGTCACCGGATAGCCGCCGGTGAAGGCCGCGCCGAGGTTCGCCGCGCCAAGGCCGATCAGTTCCTGATCGGGATCGATCCGCTGGCGCTTCTTTGCGGCGAGAGTCTGCGCGACCGAGACGCTTTCGACGAAGCCAATGATCGAGATGAGGATGGCCGGGACCAGCAGCGCACCCAGCAGGTCCGGCGAAAAGCCGGGCAGCGTCAGGGGCGGCAAGCTTTGCGGCACCGTACCCACGACCTTCACGCCCTGGTCTGCGAGGCCAAAGCCCCATACGGCGAGGGTCGTGGCCACCACCGCCGCTACCGGTCCGGCCTTGGTCAGGACATCGGCCAGCAGCGCGGGCGTGCCCAGCCGCTTCAGCAGGGGCTTGAGATGCTTGCGGGTCCAGAACAGAAAGCCGGTCGCCGCGACGCCGATCAGAACGGTGGTCCAGTTGATCCCGGGCAGATGCTCCAATAGCGAGCCGAGCATCTCGGGCAGCGTATGCCCTCCGGCGCTGATGCCCAGGATATGCTTGAGCTGGCTCGTCGCGATCAGGATCCCGGAGGCCGTGATGAAGCCCGCGATCACCGGGTGGCTGAGGAAATTCGCGAGAAAGCCCAGCCGCAGCACCCCCATTAGCAGAAGAAACCCGCCCGACAGGAAGGCCAGCGTCAGGGCCGCCACGGCGTAGCCTGCCGTCCCCTGCTCGGCCACCTGTCCGATGGCCGTCGCCGTCAGGAGCGAGACGACCGCCACGGGGCCCACCGCCAGGGCGCGGCTGGTGCCGAAGATCGCGTAGAGCATGATCGGCACGATCGAGGCATAGATCCCCGCCTCGGGCGGCAGTCCCGCGAGCAAGGCGTAAGCCAGCGATTGCGGGATCAGCATGATCGTCACGATCACCGCAGCGATCAGGTCGTTTGAGAGTGCCCGCTTGGAGTAGGTCCGGCCCCAATCGAGGATCGGGACATAGCGGCGGATGGGGTCGATCATTCTGGCGTCCGGAACAGGGGGGCGGACGGAGTGGGATGTTCCGCCCGCCGGTCATGGCGCATAAAGCGCGGCACGGGGAAATGCGGCCTGCCGCCTACCCGGCCGCGACCTTGAGCCGTTCGGGCTTTGCCAGCCATTCCTTACCGCGGAGCATCGCCTTCCAGTAAATCGGCGGAAGCAGGGTTTCCTTGAGAAACCAGGCCGCGCGGGTGGGTTTCGTGCCGTCGATCAGGAAGGACGGGAAGCTCGGCTGGAGCACGCCGCCATAGCCGAACTCCGCCAGCACGATCTTGCCCCGTTCGACCGTCAGCGGGCAGGAGCCATAGCCGTCATACTGCGCCACCGCGGAGCGTCCCGCGATATCGGCGACGATGTTGTCGGCCACGGTCGGCGCCTGCTTGCGCGCGGCGGCGGCGGTCTTGGCGTTCGGCGCGTTCATGACATCGCCCAGGCTCCAGATATTGTCATAGCTCTTGTGACGGAGCGTCGCCTGATCGACATCGACCCAGCCCGCGGCATCGGCCAGGGGCGACACGCGGATGAAATCCGGCGCGGTCTGGGGCGGGCAGACATGCATCATGTCGAACTCGACCGAGACTTGCGTCGGTTCGGCGTCGGGTTTGTTGGCCTCGAAAACGGCCGTCTTGGTCGGGCCGTCGACCGAGACCAGGTTGTGGAAGAAATTGAGCGTCGCGTCGTATTTCTCGACATAGGCTTCGAGCGCGGGCACGAAATCCTTCACGCCGAAGAGCACCCCGCCGGCATTCATGAACTGGATGTCGATATCCTTCAGCACGCCTCTGCGGAACCAGGCGTCCCCCGAGAGATACATCGCCTTTTGCGGGGCGCCGGCGCATTTGATGGGCATGGGCGGCTGGGTAAAGATCGCACGCCCCTCGATCATCTGCTGGACCAGTTCCCAGGTGTAGGGGGCCAGATCGTAGCGGTAGTTGGAGGTGACGCCATTGCGACCCAGCGTCTCCTCGAGCCCGTCGACCTTGCCCCAGTCGAGCTTCAGTCCCGGGCAGACCACCAGACGGTCATATTTGACGACCCGGCAGCCATCGAGGATGACGGCGTTCTTCTCGGGCTCAAACGCCGCCACGGCGGATTTGATCCAGTGCACGCCCTTGGGGATCAGGCTGCCCATGGTCTTGGCCGTTGTCTGGGCGTCGAACACGCCGCCGCCGACCATGGTCCAGCCGGGCTGGTAATAGTGGATGTCCGCGGGGTCGATCACGGCGATATTGAGCCCGCGCTTGCGCGACTTGAGGCTGGCGGCAAGGGAAATACCCCCGGCGCCGGCGCCGACGATCACCACCTCGAAATGCGCGTCCCCAGTGTCTGTCGGTGTCTTGCCGCCATTGGCGATGCGGCGCGCCACACCGTTCATGTCGTAGCCTGCCGCCTTGGTCGCGGCGAGGATTTCGGCCATGGGGCGGCTCCGGGATTCGTGAAAGGACCAGAGCGTGGCCGAGCGGGTGCCCGTCCGGCAGTAGGCGAGCACCGGGCGCTGCACCTCGTCGAGGGCCGCGCCGAAGGCGGCGACATCCTCGTCCCTCACAAGGCCGCGCTCGACCGGGACATAGCGCGCGGTGATTCCCGCAGCGTTTGCTGCGGCCTCGATCTCTTCAAAGGAGGGCTGATCCGCGCCCTCGCCGTCCGGGCGGTTGCAGATGATCGCGCGATAGCCTTCTGCGGCGATCGCTTCGACATCTTCGATGGTGATCTGCGGGCTGACCGTGATCCTTGGCGATATCTTCTTCAGTTCCATAACTGTCCCCTCCCTCGGATCTCAGAGCGCGTTGACCGGTACCTTGAGCATCGGGTTGCCATCCTTGTCCCGCGGCACCTCGCCTGCGCGCATGTTCACCTGCAGCGATGGAAGGATGAGTTTGGGCATATCGAGCTGGGCGTCCCGTTCGGTGCGGAACTTGACGAACTCCTCTTTCGTCTTGCCGCCGCCGACATGGATATTGTGTGCCCTCTCCTCGCCCACGGTGGTTTCCCAGGCGATGTCGCGCCCGTTCGGCCCGTAATCGTGGCACATGAAGAGACGGGTCTCATCGGGCAGCGCCAGGACCTTCTGGATGCTGTCATAGAGCGTACCTGCGTCGCCGCCGGGGAAATCCGCCCGCGCGGAGCCGCCATCGGGCATGAAGAGCGTGTCACCCACAAAGGCCGCATCACCCATGACATGGACCATGCAGGCCGGCGTGTGGCCCGGCGTGTACATGGCAACGGCCTGCATCTGGCCGACCATGTAGGTGTCGCCATCGTCGAAAAGTGCGTCGAACTGGGAGCCGTCGCGCTGGAACTCCGTGCCCTCGTTGAAGACCTTTCCGAACGTGTCCTGCACCACCAGGATCTTCGATCCGATGCCGATCTTGCCGCCCAGCTTCTGCTGGATGTAGGGGGCGGCGGAGAGGTGGTCGGCATGGACATGGGTCTCGATGATCCATTCCAGCTTGAGGCCTTGGGTCTCGATCTGGCGGATCAGTTCGTCGGCATGGTCATAGGCGATGCGGCCGGCGGCGTAGTCGATGTCCATGACGCTGTCGATGATCGCACAGGCGGTCGATGCCGGGTCCTTGACGATGTAGCTGATGGTGTTCGTCGCCTCGTCGAAGAAGGCCTGGACGTCGGGTTTTACGTCCATGGTGACGGGATAGGTGGTCATTTCGAGTGTCTCCTCCGTAGTCAGGCCATGCCTTTGGCCCCGCGGGCCATAGCACACAAAGAAGTGGCGTCCGGACAGGAACCGAACCAGCCTCCGGCATTAGGCCGCGTCGGGGTCGCCGGTACAGGGCGCCGGGTCGAGACCGGCAGCACGAACGCGCCGCGGTCCGCGGCCGGGTCTGCCCGGAAAGGGGGTCATGCGTCACTCCATCGAGAATCGGTTGGCGTACCGTTGCATTTCCCCGCGCGGTGCTTTGGTGACTTGGTCACCAAAGCATCCGGGCCTCAGCGCGGTCAGGCCTGTGCCCCCGACGATCTGACCAGCCGTTCGAGCCCCGCACGACCCGTAATGTGAACTTCACCGCGGGACTGTTCGACCCAGCCGCGGCGATGGAATTCGGACAGGGTGCGCGAGATCACCTCGCGCGCCGTTCCGAGCTCGGTCCCAAGCACGGCATGGGTCGCGCGCACGACGCCGTTTTCGTCGACCAGCTCCAGCAGGCGCGCGGCCAGCCGGACATCCATGCGCTGAAAAACGATATCGTCGATCAGGGTGAAGAGGTCCGTGATCCGCCGCGAATAGGCGGTGAAGACGAACTCGCGAAAGACCGGGGATTTGGCCACCAGACTGTCGAAGGTCCGCCGCGGGATCGCAGCGGCGGAGACGTCGGTTTCGGCAATCCCGTCGGCGGAGTAGTCCTCGAAGGCCAGCATGCAGGCGGTGGTCAGAACGCAGCTTTCGCCGGCATGGACACGGTAGAGAAAGACTTCGCGCCCGGTCTCGGACTTCTGCTGGACCCGCACTGTGCCGTCCAGCAGCAGCAACAGATTGTCCGCGGTCTGACCGGGCGCGAAGATCTGCGTGCCGGCCGGGACGGAGACGATCTGGCTGCCCTGTTCAAGCTCGGCGCGGATGTCGTCGGGCAGGCGGCTCAGCCCCTTGAAGCGATCGATCCATGCGTTTTCCATGCGCTTGCTTTCCCCGGTTTCCGATATCCGGCGCTGTGCGGCGCGTCCGGTTCCCAGACGCACCAACGGTCGGTTCACCTGACTGATCAAAGCGTTCTGGTGGAAAAGTACCAGTCCTTCGTCTCAAAGCCTTCCCACATCCGCGCATCCGCGGCCTCGGCGGTCTGGGGCGGCGGCACGATGACGTCCTGTCCCGGCTGCCAGTTTTCCGGTGTCGCGACGCCCTCGCTGTCGGAGGTCTGCAGTGCCGTCACAAGGCGCAGGATCTCACCGACCGACCGCCCGTTGGACATCGGGTAGTAGACCATCGCGCGCAGGATGCCCTCGGGGTCGATGACGAAGGTGGCCCGGACCGCCTGGGTATCCGAGGCCCCAGGCTGGATCATGCCGAAGGTCTGCGCGACCTTCATGTCCAGGTCAGCGATGATCGGGAAGGGGATCTCGACGCCGAAACTGTCCCGGATCGCGCGGACCCAGGCGATGTGGGCATAGTGGCTGTCGATGGAGAGACCCAGGAGTTCAGTATCGAGCGCCGCGAACTCCGCCGCATGGGCGGCAAAGGCCGTGAATTCGGTGGTGCAGACCGGCGTGAAATCGGCGGGGTGGGAAAACAGGATCAGCCACTTGTCCTTGTAATCGGTCAGGGTCTTGCGGCCGTGGGTCGTCAGCGCGTCAAAGTAGGGTGCGGGTTCGTTCAGCCGCGGCAGTCCGGTGGCCGTTTCCGCGGCGGCAGTGGCGTGCGCAGTCATGTCCTTGCTCCTCTATTTTGCGATGCTGGTCAGATATGGCGCGCTCGGCAATCTTGGAAATTGATTGTGAAGCTTCTGGCTATTCACTAAATCGATAAGCAATGACCAGCCTCCGCCAGCTCCGATTCCTTGTCGCGTTGGACAAGACCCTAAGCTTCTCGCGCGCGTCGGAGTTGTGCCACGTCACACAATCCACACTTTCGACCGGATTGAAGGAGCTGGAGAGTCGGCTGGGCGTTCAGGTGGCCGAGCGGACCAAGCACCGCGTGCTGATGACGCCCGTCGGCCGCGATCTTGCCGAGCGGGCGCGCGGGATCCTGGCCGGGGTTCAGGATCTCGAGGAGCGGGCCCAGCGCGAAAACGCCGCGCAGGCAACCGCCCTGCGCCTCGGCACGATCCCGACGGTGGGGCCGTTTTTGATGCCGCGGGCGATGCCGCGTTTGCGCGCGGCGCTGCCTGATACAAAGCTCTATCTGCGCGAGGAACTGACCGATCCGCTGGTCGAGGGGCTGATGGAGGGCCGGCTCGACCTGATCCTGATGGCGCTGCCGCACCCGCTGCCGGCGCAGATCGAAACGGAGATCCTGTTCAGCGACGGTTATTGGCTCGCGACGCCGACGGACCATCCGCTAGGCAACCGCAGCACGATCCGGTCGGAGGATCTGGTCGACAGGAAGCTGCTGCTTCTGGAGCGAGGCCACTGTCTGCAGCGCCATGCGCTGTCGAGTTTTCCGGACATCACATTGGACGAAGATCCGAGCTTTGCCGCGACGAGCCTCTCGACCCTCGTGGCGATGGTCGAGGAGGAGATCGGCATCACGCTGCTGCCGAAGCTCGCCATCGATGCGGGCATCTCAAGGGGTCATGCGCTGCATCTCGGCGCGCTCGAAGGCGCGCGCCCGCGCCAGATCGCCCTGGCATGGCGGCAGAGCTCGCCCCATGCGCAGCTCTTCGCAGAGATCGGAGCCTGCCTGACGGCGGCGCGGTCGGACCTGGCCGCGAGTGCCCCGGCGATGTGACCGCCGCCGCGCGCTGCCTAGTCCCTCAGATGGATTTTCGCGGGGTTCAGATCATAGCTCCAGGGCAGGCCCGCATTTTTCCAGCCGTTGACGAGGCGCCACGGGGCGTCGGGCGTGTCCTTGCGCGCCGATCCTTCGAACCCGTCGACCACGACATAGACCTGCTCCAGCCCGTGCCCCTCGAGCGCGTTGGCGGAGGGCGCGCCGCGCGTGCCGCCCGAGCGGCACATCAGGATCACCGGCGCGGTACGGTCGAGGCCACGTGCGTCGAGCGCTGAAAGGATGCCGGCGGCGAAGTCCGGGTTCTTCTCCATCTTCAGGACAGGTTTATCCGGGTGCCAAGCCGACGGGTCGACCAGCATGAAGGGGACGTTGATGTCCACGACGTCAGTGAAGCCGGTGAACATGATCTCGACCGGTTCACGGACATCGACAAAGAGCGCGTCGTCACCTTGCGCCTGCTTCAAGTCGTAGGCTTCTTTCGAGGTCAGATAGAGGCCCCAGGAGGTCCGTTTTCCGGGGTCATCCGGTTCCGGCGCGGCGATAGCGGCAGCGGCTGCCAGAGCCAGCGCCAAGATTGCTGCGATGCGGGTGAGAATGCGCATGAGAGTTCTCCAAGTCGGGGTGGAACGGGCGCGCGCGGGCCGTCTGGCGCCCGCCGATGTCACCTGCCGCCCTGACGCGCGCGTTTCGCAGAGCGGCAGGTGATCGAGGCGCGTGGCGCCTCAGAAGGACAGAACGCGGGTGTTCGGCGCGATCAGCCGTCCGGCCATTTCGTCCGGCTTGGCGACACTGATCCCGTCCAGGAGGACCGAAGCATCGTCACCGCGCCCGGGCAGGTAGATCGCGCACACCTCGACGGTCGCGCCGGTTTTCTCGCGGATCATCTGCATCAGTCCCTGGGGGCTCATATCGCGGGGCGGCTGGCCCGTGGTTGCCGTGGCAGGCGCGTCCCGGAGCGCGATGTCGCCGGCCGGTCCGCAGAGCAGGATGTGCGCGGCGGCGCCCTGCTGCGCGGCCTGCATGGTCAGCACCATGGCCATCAGCTGGGTCTGCGGCTCGGCCGATGTCACGACGGTCACGAGTTTGGACGCGTCCTCGGCAAAGGCTGACGCCGCGGTCGTGGCCGCCAGAAGGGCGGAAAGGATGAGTTTTTTCATGAAGGATCTCCTGTGGTTTGGGGTTTATTCCGGTTTGCAGATTTCGCCAGCCATCGCCGCACGGATGGTGCGGACCGACAGCGCGGCGATGGTGACGGCGAGCAGGCCGAGAAGGCCGAAACCCGCCAATTGGGAGAGGTGATTTCCGCTGAGCGCGCCGTAGCGGAAGACCGCTGTCGTCAGTGCGGCCAGCGGGAAGGACAGCGCCCAGAAGGACATCGCGAAGGGCAGACGCAGCAGCGCGGGCACCTGCACCGCGACAAGCGCCGCGAAGAAAAGCCCGGTATTGAAGAGAAACAGGCCAGCCGCATCGAGGCTGCCGCCATTCAGCTCGGTCCAGGCCAGGAACGCGACCGAGGGCGGGGCGATCAGGATCACCATGGTCGGGCGCAGTTTGCCCGGCAGCGGATCGTGAAAGATCAGGCGATTGAAGACCAGCGTCAGGAGGATCGCCCAGAACAGGAGCCCGACCGAAAAGAAGTACCAGCTGATCTCGAAGAGCGCCAGATGCGCCCCGCCGAGGGGCACGATCACATTGGCGACCGCGGGGATGAACCAGGCCGGCGACAGCATCCCGGGCACAAAGGCGCGATGGGAAATCCAGGCCGATACGATGACGATCGTCAGGATCGCCTGAATGACGGCACCCAGCCCCCAGAGCACGGCCGAGACGCCCGGCAGGCTGTCCTGCAGCAGAAGCGACAGGAGCAGGACCGAGATGTTCGCGGCCGGAAAGAAGGAGAGCCGGACAGGGTGCTGCCATTCCGCAGCGACCTGATCGGGATGCCGCAGGATCTTGAGGGCATAGAGGCCCGCCAGCGCGATCAGCAGCAACGCGGTACCCGCCGTCACGAGCAGCGACGTCGCCGCGACCCCTCCGGCGCGGAGCGCCAGGGCCAGCCCGAAAAGCCCCATCGTGACCCCGAAGAAGGTGATCGGAAAGTGCTCCAGCCGGGCGGGTGCGGCCTCGGGCGCCGCTGCGTGCTCAAGGCTGCTCATGACCGGCTCCTTGCCTGTCGGACCATGCTCATCCCTCCGGCGCACGCTTGGTGCGCGTCGAGCCCAGGAGCGACTCAAGCGTGTAGACGAGGATCGCCATGCCCACGGCGCCCACCGCGGCGACGGCCAGAAAAACGATGATGTCGACCGGACCGCCGAGGTCGGACAGGTGGGACTCGGTCATCACCATGACGAACCAGACCGCGAGAACCGCCCCGACCGGCATCGACAGCTGGGCGAGCAGGAATTTCTTCCAGCTCACCGCACGGTCGCGCAGCAGGACGTAGAGATATCCAAGCGTGATGAGTGCCGCAGCCGCGACCATCATCCAGAAGAGCCCGCGTCCGAAAACCTCTTCGAACACCGCGACCAGCGTAGAGAATGTCAGGTCTTTCATCGGTCCCTCCCTACGCCCGGCCACGGAGCATTGCGTTGTAGGTGGCTTTCAGCGCCACCTCCTTCATCAGCCAGCTGATCCAGAGCTCTTCCAGCGGCGCGATGATCCCGGGAAAGGAGGGCGTGAGGTTGTTCTGGTAGTCGAACTCCACCAGCATCGCGCGCCCGACCCGGGTGATGAGCGGACAGGAGGTGTAGCCGTTGTAGGTCTGGGACCCCTCGCGGCCCTCGATGGCGCCGACCAGATGATCCTCGACCACCGGCACCTGCCATTTCACGCTGGCGGCGGTCTTGCCCTTGGGCACGCCGGCGATGTCGCCCACGGCGAAGATCTCCGGGTAGCGGCGGTGTCGCAGGGTTGCGGGGTCGACCTCTATCCAGCCCTGATCCACCCACCGGTCCGCCCAGCTGAGGCCGGACTGGCGCACGAAATCGGGCGCGCGCTGCGGTGGGATGACCTGGAGATAGTCATAGTCCATCTCGGTCTCGCCGCCGGTCTCGGACGTGAAGGTCGCGCGCCGGGCGCCGGCATCGATGGATTTCAGCGTCTGGTTGAACTGCGTGTCGATGCCGCGCTCCCCAATGAGCATCCGGACCTTTTCGGCGACGATCGGCACGCTGAAGAGCACACCCTGCGGCGCGAGATAGACCATGTTGGTCTTGCTTGCGCTGCCGGCGCGGCGCGCGATGTCGTCGATCAGAAAGGCGTGCTTGAGCGGCGCGCCGGCGCATTTCATCTCGGTCGCGGGCCGGGTGAAGAGCGCGGTACCGCCTTCTTCGATGAATTTCGAGGCCGCGGCCCATGTCCGGGCGGCATGCTCCGGTCCGGCATAGAGCGCGCCGAGCCCGTTCTCGCCGACCATGTCGAGGCTGAAACCCTCGATTGCATCATGATCCAGCAAGAGGCCGGATGCGACGACCAGCCAGTCGTAAGGCAGCATCTGACCGCCTTCGGTCGCGACCGTCTTGGCCTCGGCATCCACGGCCGCGACCCGTTCCGGCAGCCAGGTCACGCCGGAGGGCAGCCACTGGGCCGTGTCCGAGACGACGTAGCTCGAAGGTTTCAGCCCGGCGGCGACGAGCGACAGCCCCGGCTGGTAAAGATGCTGCTGCCGAGGGTCGATGATCGTGATCTGGGCCCCGTCGAGGCGGCGGGTCAATCGGTTGGCGAGCGCCGTTCCGGCGGCTCCGGCGCCGATGATGACGATGCGCGCCGATGTCCGAACCGGGGCGGCCTCTGCCGGGCGCCCCGCGGCGGCGAGCGTCGCCGCCCCTCCTCCCAGTGCTAGGGACAGGAACTGACGTCTTTCCATTGGTCTTGCTCCCTTCTTTGGTTTTCGTTGCAGCGGCGGGTTTTCGGCTACTCGGCGGCCACCCGCTTTGGCGGCAGCTGCACCGCGTGCGGCCCATCCTCGTCGGCCAGCCTGCGGTCGCGCTGAAGCTCCAGCCACACGGCGTTCATCACGGCAAAGACCGCGGCCAGGGGCAGTCCGAGCAGCCAGGCGAAGTACCACATTGCGATCCTCCTTTCTCAGTAGAGGCTGTCGGCATTGGCGGTGACGTTGGCTGCGGTGACCTTGCCCCAGAGCACCCGGTAGACCCACGCGGTGTAGGCGAGGATCAGCGGCAGTAAGATCGCCGTGCAGACCAGCATGATGAAAAGCGTCTGGTGCGAGGAGGAGGCGTCCCACACCGTCGGCGAGGCGTTCGGGTCGACGGTCGAGGGCAGGATGAAGGGGAACATCGTAAGCCCCACCGACGAGATCACACCGGTGATCCCGAGCTTCGACCAGAGCAGCGTCGAATGCTCGCGCCCGGCCCGCAGCCCGCGAATGGCCAGCGCCATGCCGACGAAGCCCATGAGGGGCGCAACCGCGATCCAGGGGCGCGCCGCGTAGGCGGAGAGCCAGGAGCCGCCCTGCGACACCTGCGAATAGAGCGGGTTGGACGGGCCGTCGGTGACAACCTCCCCCACCAGCGCGAAGCCGGGGATGCCGGTGGCGAGCCAGAATCCGGCCAGGGCGTAGCCTGCCATGGCGACCAGCCCGGCCCCGCTGCCGATCCGCCGCGCGCGGCGGGCGACGGGACCTTCGGCCTTCAGGCTGAGCCATGCCGCGCCGTGCGTCAGCAGCATCGCCAGGGACACGACGCCGGCAAGCAGTGCGAAGGGGCGCAAGAGCCCCGCGAACTTGGTCAGGACGGAGCCATCATAGCGCGGCATCAGCATGTCGTTGAGGTGAAAGGGCACGCCAAACAGGACATTGCCCACCGCGACCCCGAAGAAGAGCGCGGGGATCGCCCCGCTGGCGCACAGCGCCCAGTCCCAGCCGCTCCGCCAGCTGGCGCTGTCCCGCTTTGAGCGGTACTTGAAGGCCACGGGCCGGACGATGAACGCGGCGAGAATGACGAACATCGCCAGGTAGAAACCCGAAAAGCTGACCGCGTAGAGCGGCGGCCAGGCAGCAAAGATCGCGCCGCCGCCCAGGATGAACCAGACCTGGTTGCCCTCCCAGACCGGCCCGACCGTGTTGATCACCACGCGCCGTTCCAGTTCTGTCCGGGCGACGAAGGGCAGGAGCGCGCCCACGTCCATATCGAAGCCGTCGGTCAGCCCGAAGCCGATCAGCAGGAGCCCGAGCAGCGCCGACCAGATCACGCGCAAGGTTTCAAATTCGATGAGATCGTGGAGGATCATGTCAGGTACTCCACCGGGGTTGCGCTGGAGCCGGGGAGCGCGCCGCCAACGGCCGAGGCCGCGCGCGCACCGGCCGGAGCGAAGGGCCCCTGGCCGTCATGGGTTCGCAGACGATGCGCGTGCCGCGCCTCCCAGGCGTCGGTTTCCTCGACATCCTGGAACGGGCCCTTGCGGATGTATTTCAGCATCAGCCCCATCTCGACGATGAAGAGGATGGTGTAGAAGATCATGAAGCCCGCCAGCGTGATCAGCAGGTCCTGAACGCTGAGGTGGCTGGCCGAGAGTGCCGTCGGCAGGACGCCATCCACGGTCCAGGGCCGACGGCCGAATTCGGAGACGAACCAGCCCAGTTCCGCCGCGATCCAGGGGGCCGGGATGGCAAAGACTGCGCCCCAGAGCGCCCAGCGCGGATAGGTCTGTTCCCGGAAAGATGACCGCCAGAAGAAAAAGAGCATCATGCCGATGTACGCGAAGCCGAGCCCCACCATGATCCGGAAGGCCCAGAAAAGCGGCCAGACGGTGGGCACGGTGTCCCAGGCCGCCTGTGCGATCTGCGCATCGTTCGCGTCGCGCGGGTCATCGACATAGCGTTTCAGCAGATAGGCATAGCCCAGATCGTCCTTGGTCTGTTCGAAGACCCGCCGGGCGTCGTCCGGCGCAGTCTCGCGCTCTGCCTGGATGACCATCAGCGCGTCGTAAGCGATCAGACCGCGACGGATTCTGTCACCGGCCTCGGCCACGAGGGCGTCGATGCCCGGGATCTCTTCGGTCAGGGACCGCGTGCCGATCAGACCCATGGCCCAGGGGATCTCCACGGCATAGTGGGTCTCGCGCGCCGCCTGATCGGGAAACCCGACAATGGTGAAGGGCGCGGGCGCGTCGTGGGTCTCCCACATCGCCTCGATCGCGGCGAGTTTCATCTTCTGGGTGTGGCTGGCGGAGTAGCCCGACTCGTCGCCGAGCACGACGACGGAGAGGGCCGCAGCCAGTCCGAAGGAGGCCGCGATGGTGATGGAGCGCTTCGCCAGCGCGATGTGGCGGCCCATCAGCAGATACCAGGCCGAGACACCGAGGACGAAGACCGCAGCGGTCACGTAGCCCGCCGACACAGTATGCACGAATTTCGCCTGGGCCACCTCGTTGAAGAGCACCTCGGCGAAGGACGTCATTTCCATGCGCATCGTATCGAGATTGAACTCGGACCCCACGGGGTTCTGCATCCATCCGTTCGCGATCAGGATCCAGAGCGCCGAGAAGTTCGAACCGAGTGCTACGAGCCATGCGACGGTGAGATGCTGCACCTTCGTCAGCTTGTCCCAGCCGAAGAAGAAGAGCCCGACGAAGGTCGCTTCGAGGAAGAACGCCATCAGCCCTTCTATGGCGAGCGGCGCCCCGAAGATGTCGCCGACATAGTGGCTGTAGTAGCTCCAGTTCATGCCGAACTGGAATTCCATGGTGATGCCGGTGGCGACGCCAAGAACGAAATTGATCCCGAAGAGCGTGCCCCAGAATTTCGTCATCTGCCGCCAGATCGGGCGGCCCGTCATGACATAGACGGTCTCCATGATCGCGACGATGACCGACAGGCCCAGCGTCAGCAGCACGAAGAGGAAGTGGTACATGGCTGTCATCGCGAATTGCAGGCGCGACAGCTCGACGACATCTAGCTCCATTCTGGCTCCACCTCGATCGTTGCGCGGCGCGGACCGAACGGGTCCCGGACAAGCCCGAGTCGGCCTCCGCTGCGCATCGAGGGGTGGTGTAGATCGTTCGGGCGGGACGCCTCGGTGACTTCATCACCAAATCAGGGCGAGAGCCGAACGATCCTGTCGAAAATCGGACGATCCGCGCTCCGATGCATGGCCACGACGATCAGCGCGTTCGGAAGGAAGTCCCTTACGTTCCGCAGAACCGCATCTGCGGTGCCGGCGTCGAGGCCCTCTGTCGGCTCGTCCAAAAGCAGGATCTGCGGGTGCTTCAGCAGGACACGGGCCAGGGTCAGGCGCGGCGCCTGCCCGCCCGACAAACCAGCACCGCCTTCGCCCAGCCGTCCGTCGAGCCCTCCGCGGGCTCTGATGTCGGGCGCCAGGGCCGTCGCGTCGAGAACGTCCCACATGTCCCGATCACGCATGTCGCCCGCGAGAGACAGGTTGTCACGCACCGTACCGGCGATGAGCGCGCTTCTCTGCGGCAGCGCCGCGACCAGTGCGCGCAACGCATTCTCGGGCCGGTCGTTTGGCCGATGGCCCTTGATCGAGATACCGCCATCGTCGCCGAGCCCCGCGATCTGCATCAGCAAGGTGGATTTTCCGGCACCGGTGGGCCCAGTGACAACGACGGCCTCGCCGGCTTGAAGCGTGAGTATCCCCTCTGCGCAGTCCAGGGCCAGCAACGGAGCAGATAGCGGCTCCAACCCGGCCTGGACCGGACGGGCCGGTGTCACGCGCGGGGCGATGCGATTTGCGGCCCCCACCATGCGACCAAGATCGGAGAAGCCGCGCCGCAGGGGCAGCAGCGTTTCGGCCAGCGCCAGTGCCACGAAAACCCCGATGACCGCGCGCGGAGCGTCGCGTCATGGGTCAGCAGTCGCTCGCCATAGCGCGCAGCCGTGCGCCCCAGCGTCAGAAAGCGCACGCCCGCCGATGGCCGGAAGACATCGAAGGCGATCCCAAGCCCTGCAAGACCCGCAATTCCGGTTGCGGTGATGAACCAGCCCGAGAGTCCCAGAAGTGCCGCCCCCATCGCCAGGACGGTGACCGATAGTGCAGCCCCCCGCGCCATGGCCCACCGGTCTGCGGTCAAGAGCAGCCCGGCGATTTGCAGAAGCGCCCTCATGCCGTGAGCGCCACCTGCCGGCCCATCGCGACGGCGAGGTCAGGGTCATGGGTCGCAACGATCACCGTGCACCCTTCGACGTTGCGATCGCAGAGCGCTTCAATGATCCGCTCCGCCGTCTCCCGGTCGAGATCGGCGGTCGGCTCGTCGGCGAGGATGAGATCACTGCCCGTGAGAATGGCGCGCGCCAGCAGCAGCCTGCGCGCCTCTCCGCCGGACACCCCGCCCCCGGTCTCGCCCAGGCGGGTTTCGAGACCCTCGGGAAGGCGCGTGACGATGCCGTCGGCCCCGGCCTTCCGGAGCGCGGGCCACGGATCGCGGCCGGACTTCGCGATATCGAGCCAGTCCCCGAGCGGCACATCCGGGAAATGGGGGCCTTGCGGCACCATGGCGATCCGGGCGCGCCATGCATCGGCGGTTTCGGCACTAAGCGCCAGGCCACACACATCAATCCGGCCTGACGCGATCGGGGTCAGTCCCGCAATGGCAGCGAGCGCGGTGCTCTTGCCCGCGCCACTCGGCCCGGTCAGGGCGAGCGCATCGCCTCCGCGCAGTGCAACGTCGGGCAGGCGTACCAGCTGGCCACGCATATCCACGCGCACGCCGCGGAGCGACAACGCAATCGGTCCGGGCAGCGGTCTGGACGGCTGGCCAAGGCCGAGGCAAGTCGCGCGGTCCGCCGCATCCAGCGCATGCAGTACAGCGGTGACGACATGGCCAGCGGCACGGTCGTGCCAGGTCGCGGAGCGGCTGGAATAACTCGGGGGCGATCAGGAGCAGAAACAGGGCCTGGCCGAGCGTCAGCGGCGTTCCCCAGGATCCGAAACCGATTTCTCCGAGCAGGGTGAACCCGACGAAAACGGCGACGAGCGCAACGCCCAGGGCTGAAAAAAAGCTCCAGCACCGTCGAGGACAGAAAGGCGATGCGCAGGACGGCCATGGTGCGCGTGCGAAGGGTCTCTGCGCGGGTGATGCCGAAGGTTACGTGGAGTTCCGGACGGTGCCGGCTCAGGCATCCAAATCATCAGAGACGGATAAAGGGCGACGGTTGGTCCACCTGCGCCCGCAGAGGCGAGACAGCGCAGCCGCAACCAGCTTTCGGCTGTGCGATCTACTTGAGCGAGCATGGCGATTCCCCGAAAGTACCGCAGATCTTTTTCCACACATGCGCGGGAAGAGACGGTGACTCGGTCACCAAATCTGTGTCGACACTCCCAATGCACCTCGGGCGCACGTAAATGCGCCTCCTGACGCGACGTGGTCTGGTCGAGATATGCACAGGAGTTGCAGGTTTGCCTCCTGTTCCCACGTCAAACACCTTCGAACCTATCGATGACGAGGTTCATCGAGACGCCTTCAAAATGCGGGCTTGGTACCGTTTATTCACCGCTCTGGAACAGTGGCAGAGTCCGGTGGTTTGTGTGCACCCGGGGCATGAACCGGCAGCGGCGCGAAGCGTCGGATTGCGACCGGCTGACATTCGCTGCGTCGTCGCAGCGCTCACGCACTGCAGGACAAAACAAACAGACGCACATGCGGTCGCTACTGACGTAAAGGGATCAAGCTGGTGTTCGCGCCTGCAGAAACGAGTTCTCAGCGATGCGGAGCCCCCCAGACTGGCCCGTCCGTTAAGACGGTACGGTGAAGCTGCAAACCCTCAATTCTCTGCAGCCGGGCTCAATCAGCGCGACGCGGGACGTGCGACATTCATGTCAGACGCACATATAAGTAACTGGACCAAAACGCGTTTTCGCTCTCTCGACAGCAGACGGCGCGATTTCTGATTGTTTTTGTCAGATTGACATCCGCCAAGATATCTCCCAGCTAACCTCGCGAACAGCCAGCCCAGCGACTCCGCGGCCAGCCGACATGCATTTGGTCGGTGCCGTGGACCGATCGTGGGTCTGCTTGTCGATCAAGCAGAAAAACTGGGGGAAATCTGAATGACGCGTGTTTTCAACGCGCCAGTCGATGGCGTTTTGCTTGGCGACCAGGGGTCGCGTTCGGTGGTGGGTAGCGACAAGGTCTATCTGCTCGCGGACACGAACGGGGATGGCGACGCGGCCGATGCCGGCGAACGGATCGTGTTCTTCGATGGCGACAACGCAAGTGGCCTCGTCAACCCGACCGGGAACATCCTGAACCTGACCCAAGCGTCAGACGGGGCAGTCTACATCGGTGACGGCGACACCGACACTGTCTATCGCCTGTTCGATCTGAACGGCGATGGCGATGCCAACGACGCGGGCGAGGCCTCTGTCTGGTTCTCGGAGGCCGGCAACGACGCCTCCTTCACGCTGCCGACGCCCAACGGCATCGCCGAGGGTCCGGACGGCGCGATCTACGTCGTGAACGCGGGCGTCTCTTCCCGCCCGCAGGACGGCATCTACCGCACCGAGGATCTCAACGGTGACGGCGACGCTGAGGACGCTGGCGAAGCAACGCTCTGGCTCGACCTCACGGCCATCGTTCCGACCTCGTCGCCGTTTGATCTGACGTTCATCGGCACTCGCGGATACCTCATCGACCCGTCGGGGGCCGCCGAGGACTCCATCTACACGTTCGAGGACACCGACGGCTCTGGCACTATCGAGGCCGACGAGTTCTCGACCTTCGCCGACAAGACATCGACCGGCGCGCCCATCGACTTCACCGCCGCTGCCGACGGCGAGAGCATCGTCGTCTTCGAATGGCTGGACAGCGACGATGACGGCAACAGTTTGGTGCGTTTCACCGACCTCGACGGCTCCGGCGTCATCGACCAGCCTGACGAGACCGTCGAGATCTGGAACTCCAGCCTTGTGCCAGGCGTGTTCGAGACGTTCGCCGCCTTCTCGGTCGCAGCCGACGGCGAGGGCCGCATCGTCCTCACATCCAATGACTCCGACGCTTTCGGCGACAATGTCTACATTCTTACCGACGTGAACGGCGATGGCGACTATTTCGATATCGGCGAGACGAACATCCTCGCGTCCCGCGCGTTTGACGAAGAAACGCTGGAGCGGCCGCGGTCGCTGGCCTTCTACGAAGGCACCGTCGCCCCGGCGAACACGACCGTCGGCGCCGGCAATCATTTCTCCGTCTTTCTGGACCCCGACAGCGGTGCGCTTACGGCAGCTGGAGAGAACATCCTCGGGCAGCTCGGCCAGGGTGTTGTGGGTTACGACATCGCGGCACCGATCGCGGTCGAGCTGCCGAGCGGCTTCGACGGTGATATCGTCTCTGTCTCCGCAGGCCTCATCCACGCCGCGTTCCTGACCTCGGACGGCGACATCTACATCTGGGGCTTCGGCAACTCCGGCCGCCTCGGCCTCGGCGACGAGGAACAACGACTTGTCCCCGAAAGGATTTCCGGCTCGCTTGACGAGAAACCCGTGGCCGTCATCGAGATGGGCAACGGCGCGTCCTACGCGATCACCAGCGACGGCACGCTCTACGCCTGGGGACAGAACACCTCCGGTCAGCTCGGTCAGGGCGACGAGGACGAACGCCTCGTCCCGACCGAGGTCGATCTGCCGGGTCGCGTGCTCGCCGTTGCCGCCGGAACGTCCCACACGGTTGCACTCACCGACGACGGATCAGTCTACGGCTTTGGCTCCAACATCGACGGACAGGCCGCCGGCTCCGCCCAACTCGAGGACGACGGCGATCCGGTACGGGAGGTCCTGTCGCCGGTTCTCATCGAGGGACTGCCCGCCGATATCGTCGCCGTCGCGGCCGCTACGCAGACGTCCTATGCCGTCTCCGCATCCGGTCGGCTCTACGGCTGGGGCGAGAATTCGTTCGGGCAGCTTCTCGTCGGCACAGACAATGGCGATGGCACATTCGGGCCGACCGACGACAAGGTGCTGGTCCCGGTCGAGATCGACATTCCGGGCGCGGTCATCGACGTCAAGGGCGGCGCCCGCTGGGCCGTCGCATTGACCGCCGATGGCGACGTCTATGCCTGGGGTCCGAACGATGAGGGTCCGACCGGCGCGCTCGATGGCGACCAGGCGGTCGAAACCGATGGCTCGTTCTATCCCACCAAGATCGCCGAACTCGACGACGTCGAGATCGTCGAGATCGCGACCGGACCGAACCACATCATCGCCGTTGCGGCCGATGGGACCACCTACTCCTGGGGCTCGAACTCGGACGGCCGCCTCGGCTACGAGGCCGACGGGATCACGACGACCCCGGTCGCGATCGATTTCGGCGCCGATGCGCGCCCGTTTCTCCTCGCGTCCGAACCGGCGGACAATGGCCGCGATGTCGACCCCGGCACATCCGTCGTCCTCACCTTTACCGAGGCGGTCGTGCGCGGCGAGGGCGAGATCCGCTTCGTCAACCGCGACGACCCGTCCGACATCCTCGTTGTCGATGTGCGCGATCCGCTGTTCGTTCAGATCGACGGCGACACAGCGATCGTCACGCCGTCCGACTTCTTTCGTCCCGACGCACGCTACGCCGTGGAGTTCGAGGAAGGCGTGTTTGAGGATTCCGCCGGCCAACCGCTCGCGGCCATTGAGCCTGGCGATACCCGGACCTTCAACTTCGGCACGGCGGATACCCCGCTGCCGGGGGACCTCACACTTCGCGGCACCGCGGATGGGGAGCTTCTGCGCGGCGCCGACGGCAACGACATCATTCGCGGCCAGGGTGGCGACGACTTCCTTGCCGGCAACGGCGGAGACGATGAACTGTTCGGTGGAGATGGTGACGACCGCATGTCTGGCGGACAGGGCGACGACAATCTCCGCGGCGGCTCAGGCGACGACGGCTTGGCCGGCGGCGAGGGCAACGACAGGCTGGCAGGTCAGGACGGCGAGGACTTCATTTCGTCCGGGTCAGGCGACGACCGCGCCTCCGGCGGGAACGGCGACGATACGATTTTCGGTGAAGACGGCGAAGACACCGTGAACGGCGGCAACGGCGACGACACTCTCGACGGGGGCGCAGGCAACGACCGCATCATCGGTGGCCGTGGCAACGACACGGTGATCGGCGGAGACGGCAACGACAATCTGAATGGCGGCGAAGGCGGCGATGACATCTTCGGCGGAGACGGCAACGACCGGCTCCGCGGCAATGACGGGCGCGACGACATCGAAGGCGGCGCGGGCGACGACAGCGTTCTCGGCGGCGCCGATAACGACAGGCTGAGCGGAGACGCCGGCCGCGATTACATCTTCGGCGGCGACGGTGACGACTTGATCACCGGCGGCGCCGATGACGACCGCGTCGTTGGCGGAGACGGCGCCGACATTTTCCACTTCGGGACCGCCGACGGACAGGATGTCATCTCCGATTTCGAGGTTGGTATCGACGTCATCCGCCTTGCGGACAACTCGGACTACACGCTCACCTTCAATGCGAGATCGGGCCATACGGTTCTGGATTATGGCGAAACCAGCGTCCTAGTCCGCAATACCGAGCTTACCGACGCTGACATTACCGTCCAGCCGCTGTCCATCGTCGCGCTGACGGGTGTCGATGCGGACGACAACGCCGGCATCTCGGTCTCCACCGCCGGCGATGTGGACGGCGACGGTACGCCCGAAATTGTCGTCGGCGCGTTCAGCGCAGACCGCGGCGCGCTGCTGTCGACCGGCGAGGCCTATGTCGTCGATGGTGCAACCCTCGGCGCACTCCGGCCGACAAACGGTTTTGCCACACTGGATCTTGGCGACCTCTCAGGTGGCGCAGGGACGCTCCTGCAGGGCGCTCTCAATGCCGAGTTCGCGGGTTGGAGTGTGGCAGACGCCGGCGACGTTGATGGGGACGGGCTGGGCGACGTCCTCGTCGGTGCGTTCGGTGCCGACATCTTCGCTGGCCGCGCTTTCGTCCTGTTCGGCTCAGCGATCGAGGCCGCGCGGGCAGGCGAAACCGCCATCGACCTTGGCGCGCTGACGAAGGACCAAGGCGTGACGCTCACTGGCTCGGCCATCCTTGATTATGCCGGACACCAGATCTCCTCTGTCGGCGATCTGGACGGCGACGGCCATGACGACATCGTCATCGGCGCCGGCCAGGCCAACGGACGCAGAGGCGAGACCCATGTCGTCTTTGGCGCGACCATCCTCGCCGAAACCGGGGACGACGGCGACGGAACCATCGCGCTTGCCGACCTCTCGGGCGCGGACGGCGTCACCATCGTCGGCGAGAAGGCGCAGGACCTCCTGGGCTTCCAGGTGTCGGGCGCGGGCGACGTCGACGGCGACGGGCTGCTCGATGTCATCGCAGGCGGCTGGACCGGTTCGCCGGACGGCTCCGGTGCGCAGAATGGTGTCGGGGCGGTGATCTTCGGCTCGGCCATCCTCGCCGCCCGCGGTACCGGTGGCGAGATCGACATAGGCACGATGACCAACAGGGAAGGTCTCGTGGTTTACGGCCCGGATGCTGGCGATGCGCTCGGCCGTGGCCTCTCCGACGCGGGAGACATCGATGGAGACGGCTTCGGCGATGTTCTGTTCGGTGCCTATCTCTCCGATGCCGACGGTGCGTTCTTCGGCGGCGAAGTGTTTCTGTTGTCGGGCGCCGGCCTCACCCTGGAGACGCTGCCAGGTCTTGATGTCACGGTCGATCTCTCCGACCTGTCGGGCGGTCGTGGCCTGCGCTTTGTCGGCGCGGACGAGCGCGACCTTACCGGCTTCTCGGTGTCGACAGCGGGTGATGTCGACGGCGAAGGTGCGCCTGACATTCTCATAGGCACCTACGGTCTCGGCGAGAGTGGCGGCGCTTACCTTGTCTTCGGCGAGGCTCTGGCGGACGACTTCACCACCGCTGGAGACGGGGTCTTTCGCCTGGCTGACATGACGCCTGACCAGGGGATCTCGATCCTTGGTCTCGGCGAAGAAAGCACCGTCGGCTGGAGCGTGGCGGATGCTGGAGATGTCGATGGTGATGGCTTGGCTGATGTCCTGATCGGTGCGTGGCGGGGCGATCTCGGCGCATCCGATGCCGGCGAGGCCTATCTCGTCACCGGGGCCGCGCTCTCAGAGGCCGCGCGCTACGACGGCGTTCTCGACATCGCCGATTATGTACCAGTAGACGACTTTCTCTTCGCTTGAGATGTCCCACCGGCTCTGCCGTCCGGCGGCGCCGCTTCGCGAATTAGCAAAGACGAGACGCGCGGCATTCCGAGCCGCGCCTCTCACAAGAAAACGGTCTCAAAAGGACCCCGGCGAAACGCCGGCACCTAATGCCGTTCGTGCAGTGCGGCAATCCAAGATGCGTCCCCGAGCCTATCTGGTAGAATGTCGAAACCGGCCACCATGCCGGACTGTTGGCCAACTCTGTTCGGTGGATCCGCGCGCGCCTCGAAATCGCTGTGACACGTCATGATCCTGCAGTCGCCACCTTTGCCATCGACCGCAGCTCTCGCGGATGCGACCGCGTCGCTCTGGTCTCTTGGTCGCAGAGCCGACGGCTATGGACTCGCTGTGCCCAGCGTCAGCGAGGGGTCGTGTTGGTAAAAAACCGGGACCCTGCGCAACCGCGCCACTGAGCACGAACCTACTGCAATCGGCAGCGGGCGCCGGCGCCGCAGATCTGTAAGACCCGGAAGCAGTTGCCAAATCGACGTCGCTCTGTAGGTTGCGTCAATTCAGCTAAGAAACGGGAGGAATGAATGCTTAGGGAGAGCTTGGTTGCCGTCGTCTGCGTGTCCGTCTTGGGGACCGCTGCGGCCGCGGAAGAAAAAATGCGGATCTCACTTCAGTTGCCACTGACAAGCCATCTTGGTGAGAACCTCCTGCTGTTCGAGAAGGAAGTCGAAGAGCGGACGGGCGGCGCAATCGATGTCGAGATTTACGACAGCGCGACGCTCTACAAGGACAAGGAGGTGCCTGCCGCCGTTGGCTCGGGCGCTATCGAGGCCGGCGTTGCCTCGCTGACGCGCTATGTCGGCGACGCGCCTGTGGTTGACGTCTTCTACATGCCCTTCCTTTTCAACACCGAGGACAAGGTGCGCGCGGCCGTGGCCGAAGGTTCGCCCGTCCGGGAAGTGCTTGAAGCCGAAATCGCGAAGACCGGCGGGCAGGTTCTCTACTGGCAAGCCTATGGCGGCGCGATCCTGCTGTCTCAGGACGAACCGATCCGCACGCCCGAAGACATGAAGGGCAAGAAAGCGCGGGTCTTCGGCAAGACCCTGGGTGACTTCGTGACGGCCTCGGGCGGCGCCCCCACGCTCATCTCTGGCTCGGAGCAGTACCTCGCCTACCAGCGCGGCACCGTTGACGTGGGGATGACTGGTGTGTCCGGCGTCAAGTCCCGGAAGCTTTGGGAAGTGATGGACACGATCACCAAGACAAACCACGCAAATATCGAGTTCGTCGTGGTGGTGAACAATGACTGGTGGGACGGTCTGGATCCCGAAATCCAGGGGCATATCCGGGACGCCGCCAAGGTTGCACAGGACGATGTGCGTGATCGTATGAGCCAGATCGAAGCCGACGCCTATGCCGCGGCCGAGGAAAACGGCATGACCATCGTGGAGTTGAACGATGAGGAGCTTGCCGCCTGGCAAGCCGTCGCACAGCCCGTCTATGACAGCTATCTCGAAGCAACCGGCGACGCCGGTCGGCAGGTCCTCGACGCGCTTGGCGTGAACTCCGGCTCCTGAAGCCAGTGTCGCACCATGTACGAGCGGACGGTCTACGGGCCGTCCGCGCCCTTGAATTATGTCTGTGATCAGCTCCGTCTCGCGGATCGCCTGTGTCATCGGCGCAGTGCTGATGGCCGCAACAGGCATCATGCTGACCTATGAAGTCATCGCACGATATTTCTTTATTCGCCCGACGATCTGGGCCGCCGAACTCAGCCAGCTCTGCCTGATCTGGGGCTGCCTGCTGGCAATGGCGCATCTTTTGACCCTGCGCCGTCACATCACGGTCAACGCGGTCACGACGCTGCTGCCGCGCGCCGCGCAAAAGCTCTGCGCGGTCTTCGCCCTGGCTGTTGTCATCGCGTTCTCAGCGATCGTTGCCTTTTGGGGCTTCGATATCTTCCACGAGAGTTTCGTACGCGGTCGGACAACGGGGTCGTTGCTGAACTTGCCGGTCTGGATCGCAGAGGCCGCCGTTCCTGTCGGCTTCGGTCTTCTGGCCTTGCAGGGAATTGTCGAAATGCTCCGCATGCGCGGGTCTGACACGACCAGTCTGGGAGCGACCCACGAATGACCATTCTGCTGATCCTGGGGGCGCTCTTTGCCTTGCTGCTGCTCGGCGTACCGGTCGCCTTTGCGCTTGGCGGGATGGGGCTGGCGATGCTCTACCTTGGCGGGTTCTCCCCGCTGATGGCGCCGCAATCCATCCTCTCGACACTCGACGGGTTCATCCTGTTGGCGGTGCCGCTGTTCCTGTTGATGTCCAACCTTCTGCTGAAGGGTGGCGTGGGGCGCGATCTGTTCTCCGCCGTGCAGGCATGGGTCGGTCATTGGCCCGGCGGACTGGCTGTCGCGACAATCATCAGCTGCGCGCTCTTTGCGGCGATCTCTGGCTCGTCCGTCGCAACAGCGGCAACGATCGGGACCGTCGCCATCCCCGAGATGATCAGCCGGGGCTACGAAAAGCGCTTCGTCTACGGGCTGCTCGCCGCGGGCGGAACGCTCGGCATCCTGATACCGCCGTCGATTCCGATGATCGTCTATGGCTTCGTCACCGAACAATCGGTCATTGCGCTGTTCCTCGCGGGGATCGGACCGGGCCTGCTTCTCGTCACGCTCTTTGTGCTGTTCGCCATGCTGCATGCGCGTCTTTCCGGTAACTTCACACCTGAACCGAAAGCGAGCACTGACGAACGGGTTGCAGCGACCAAACGCGCTTTCCCCTCGGTCGCATTGGCGGCGCTGGTGGTCGTGGGGCTTTATTCCGGCGCCTTCACACCGACCGAAGCTGCGGCCATAGGCTCCGCGGCAGCGCTTTTGATCACGACGCTCTGGCTGCGGACGCTGACATGGGCGACCTTGTGGGAGGCGGTCCGCGAGTCCGCCCTCACGACCGCCGCCATTTTGCTCATCGTAGCTGGCGCCAAGGTCTTCGGCAAAGCCATCGCGCTCTACCGCATTCCCCAGGACATCTCGGCCTTCCTCGCACAAGCGATCGACGGACCGATCATGTTCATCCTCGTGGTGTCGGTTGTCCTGTTGCTGATGGGGCTGGTGTTCGAGGCGCTTTCGATGATCCTGATCATGACCCCGGTGCTGCTGCCAGCGGCCCTCGGGTTGGGGTTCGATCCGATCTGGTTCGGGATCTACATGGTGATCATGGTCGAATGCGCGCTGATCACACCACCGGTGGGCCTGAACCTGTACGTGATCCAATCGGTTGCGCGCACCAGTCTGGGGAATGTGGCGCGCGGTGTCTGGCCGTTCCTGTTGCTGATGCTGGTCACGGTGGCGATCCTCTATGTCTTCCCGGACCTCGCCCTGTTCCTCCCTTTCAAATGGTGACGACATGAACCAGGCCACTGCTCTTCGCGCCCTGCTGACGCAGGACAAATGCCACGTCATGCCCTGCTGTTTCGATGCGTTGTCAGCCAAGCTGATTGCGCAGGAGGGATTTGAGCTGACCTTCATGTCCGGCTTTGCAGCCTCCGCTGCCCGGATCGGCGCGCCCGACCTCGGGTTGATGAGCTACGGCGAAGTGGTCGATCAGACGCGCAACATCACAGATGCCATCAGCATCCCCCTGATCGGGGATGGAGACACCGGGTATGGCAATGCAATGAATGTACGCCGCACGGTGGCCGGCTTCGCCAAGGCCGGGTGCGCGTCCATCATGATCGAAGATCAGCTCGCTCCGAAACGCTGCGGGCACACCCCCGGCAAGGCCGTGGTGTCCCGGGACGAAGCCTATGACCGGATCCGGGCCGCTGTGGACGAACGCGAGGCGCTACGCGAACAGGGCGGCGACGTTTTGATCCTTGCACGCACCGACGCGCGCCATGAGCACGGACTGAGCGAAGCCATTGATCGCGCAACCGCCTTCTCAGAGCTCGGCGCGGACATCCTCTTCGTGGAAGCGCCCCGTTCCGAGGCGGAAATGCGGGCGGTGTGCTCTTCGCTTCCGGGCCCTAAAATGGCCAACATCGTGGAAGGGGGCGAAACACCTGACCTCCCAAACGCCGCTTTGCGGGACATCGGCTATTCGATTGCCGCCTATCCTTTGTCGCTGATGGCGTCGGCAATGCAGGCAATGGTCACAACGCTGCGCTCCATGCGGGACGATGCCCGCCCCGACCAAATGGCATTCGGGGAACTGCGCCGGCGCATCGGCTTTGATACCTACTATGAAAGTTCAAAAAGATATGGGTCGGCCGAACGGCGCCATGACTAAGCTTCTGACTCCCTGGTCCATGAAGCCAGATGAAGACGCTCGATGCCGCCAACCAGCGCCCGCTCGAACTTGCGTGGCAGCATCAGGATGTCCGAAGCCGAATGGCGCGTCCGGGCTGTGGGCGCCCCTGTTCGAGCGGTCCCACTTGAGTGTTGGTCCATCTGGACGACGGCTCCAAGTGCCGGCGGGCTTGAGTTCAAGGCGCTGTGTGTAGCCGTTTGATGGTGTCATGGCGCTGACAGGTCTGGATGATGATCTCGGCTTCACGAAGCGGGTAGAATACTGCGCCCTTCTCGTTCGGACCGTCGCCCAACTGGCTTGGACCTGTGGCATCACGAGAGGCGACCGGACAGAGGCTCCGTTCATGCGCCCGCGGCAGCAGGTTTGTCCCGCCACGCTGATCGTTCGTGTTGCATCGGTCCGGAGCGTCCCCTGGCCGACCAGAACTTCGACATGATGCAGCTTGATGACGACCTCTTCAGGCTTCGCACGCTTGTTCGCCACATCTGATCCTCCGTTCTCCCAAAAATAACGGTGGACCGAAACGGATGAGGCCGTTCAATTGGTTTTGGGAGTGGCGACACCTCCGGACGATTGAGTTCGTCCGCTGTGCCTAAACCGATCCAGCGCAGCTTGGTGCATTCGTACAAAATGAAACAAGACGACTTGGAAAGACCAGACATGAAACTATCATTTGTGCTTGCCGCGTCGCTCCTGTTGAGTGCGCCAGCCTTTGCTCAGAGCGACGGCATCATTCGCGACGGGGAGTATCTGTATCTGGAAGCCCAGCACGGAGAGGCCTGGGCCGCTCAGGACCAGGATATTGATGCCAAGCTGGCCGAAATTCGCGAAGCCAACGGCGGCAAGCCCCCGAACATCGTCTATGTGCTGATCGATGATGTCAGCTTTGGCATCCTCGGCAACCGGGCAATGAACTATGTGACGGGGATCAATACGCCCCATATCAATGATTTTGCCGAACAGGGCATGAGCCTGATGCGGATGTACACGGAGCCCTCCTGCACGCCGACCCGCACAGCCATGCTGACAGGCCGACACCCGGTGCGTGCCGGGCAGGAAGAGGTCAAGGTGGCGCTCGTCGGAGAGGGTCTGGCTGCAGAAGAGGTCACGATCGCCGAGATCCTCAAGCAAGCGGGTTACAATACGGCGCATGTCGGCAAATGGCACCAGGGCGACATCGAACAATCCTATCCGCACAACCAGGGGTTTGACTGGGCCGCGTTTCCTGTTCACCAGCAGGTTCAGCTGTCGCTCATGACGCGTGACGCCATGAAGGCGAACAATATGGTTGGACTGGACCCGTCTGGCCAGACCAATCCTTTTGCAATCGACCAGCGCTTCAAACCCTATGGCCTGGTCACCGGGCTGGAAGCCGAAGCCGGTCAGCAGGCCCGCGAAGTCCACATGGAACCGGGCGAAGTGTGGACCCAGGCCAAATACCACGACATGAACCTGCGCTACCAAACCCAGGCCATTGAGCAGCTCAATGAACTGGCGGCAAAGGACGATCCGTTTTTTCTCCAGTACTGGCCCTTGTACCCGCTGAACTTTGTCTACGATCAGGACCAGCAGAAATCCCGGAACGGCGGCTACATGGCCGAAAAGATGGAATTGCTGGATGAATGGCTCGGAGAATTCTTCGCCGCCATCGACGATACCGGCAAAGCAGACAACACCGTTGTCGTGCTTATGTCCGACAATGGCATCTTCAATTACTACTCGCCCAATTCAGGCATGATGGAACTGATCTATCGCGGCGGGAAGACCGAACATCTTGAAGGCGGCGTGCGCACAGACGCCTTTGTCCGCTGGCCCGACGTGATCCCGGCGGGCAGCGCCGCAGGTGACATCATTCACGTGTCCGACCTGTTTACCACCTTCGCGCGGATCGGTGGCGCTACGGACTTCATTCCGCGTGACCGCGTGATCGACGGCGTGGACCAGACGGCACTCTTGATCGAGGGTGAAGGCAATTCGCGCCGTGACTACGTGTATGTCTACGAGGGTCCGGTGCTGCGCTCGGTCGTAAAGCAAGAGTTCAAGATGCACATGCCGGCGCCGGGTCTGCCGGGTGCCGCGGCTCCGGTGTTCAATATTTTGCGGGACCCTCGCGAGATGAACCCGATCATCGGAATCGCCCTGTGGTCCGGCGCATCGTTTCAGGACATGGTCAAACGGCACACGAATATGATTGCGAAACACCCTCACCAGCCGATTGGCAAGGGAGTGCCCTATGGTGGGATCGAGAATTTGCGCCCGGAAAGCATCGAAACCAGAGAGGTCTTCGACAGCTGGCATTAGGCCCTAAGCGCATTGATCAGGGTGCAATCGCCGGGTGCGGCTTGTTCGGGCTCCCGAGATTCTGGCCGCGTGCCGCGCAAGCTCGGCCAGCCGGCGAAGTGGGTTGGCACAGCTTCGGATCAGTTTTCCCAAGAGCCAGGGCCGCCGTCGCGGTGATGACAGGCCTGTCCCGTGGGGGCCATGATACGGGTCGGGACAGAGCTGTGCGGGAAAACAGAGGCACGAAGGCCACCACCCCTGGCCGGCTATCTCGTAGAAAACCTGTCATATGCGACAGGTCGCGCTCGAAACACCGGAACAGCTTCGAGATCATGTTCGGCCGCCCACACGACCAGAGTCGCGTCACAACCCGTCGCGATGATGTTTTGAGGTATGGCCAACGCACCCGCGGCTGCCGTCACTTTCTGTCGCTGGAAGCCAAGGAGCAAGAGCTCGCAATCCTACGCACGATATTGCTCGCTCACCGGGCCGGTATTCGCTCCAATGCCAGCAAGTCTAATCCCGCACGACACGTGTGATGCATATCGCTGGATGAGACGATCTGAAAGCAGTCCTTGGTCAGCTCGGGTCGAGCTTTTCCTTGGCGCAGTTGATCATCGACGCGAGCACACTCGACCCCCCAAGATCTGGGTGAACCTTTCGGATCAGCCGCCTGTGCGCATCCCTGACCTCTTCGGCGCTCGCACCGGGTTCCAGTCCCAAGATACGATAGGCTTCGGCCTCGCTCATCTCACCGTCTTGGCTCGCATCGCTGGGGTCAGTTTGCTGTCCGGCGCCGCCATGTCGATCAAGGAATGCCAAGAGCAGTGACACCCCGTTCTCGTCGCCCTCTGCCTCCAGCCAAGCGAAGAAATCCTGCAGATCTTCCGCTCCCAACTCCGAAAGCCGCGCACCCGAGTATGGACCGTACAGTACCTCGCCATCCATCGCGCCGGTATCGTGATCGAGCGACATCGCCAGCGCGTCGGTCCGCACCTCGGATACCTTCCCGGGCGAAGGCGTCGTCTTTGGGCTGACGCCTTGCTGAAGGAGGGCAAAGCCGAAGAGCGCCAGGGGTCCTGCAACCGCAAACATGCGGTAAACGGCCAGGACCACCGCGAGTGCGATCAACAGAATACCGAGCGCCGGACGCGGCGGAAGTCGCTGGAATGCGACGAGTCCCACCAGAATGGCCGCCAGCGCCACGGCCGGGGCCGCCCAGGCGGTCATCGGTTCATGTCCGTGAGCAAGCGCCGGGCAGACTCCCCACCTTGCTTTTCCAAGGCCGCTCGCCCGCCTGCCGAGTACGTGGCCACAGCCGCCAGCAGATCCTTCAGTTGTTGTGCCGAGTTACGGTCGAAGCGCAGAAAGACGCCTCCGGTCAGGCGCGCGATTTCTCGAAAGGCCCGCTCAGCCGTCGGATCTGATCCTTCGAGGAACATGAACGCGCGCGTGTTGCGGAGCGCGAGTTTGCCCGCCTTGTGACAGAGCCTGTCAATGTCTTCCTCCATCGCGTCGCCAACGAACACCAGCGAGGGCAAAGGCGCCTTGGCCGCTTCGCGCTCGGCATGATCCAGTACGCGTCCGATCTGCGTCAGGCCACCCATACATTGCATCCCGGTCATGAGGTTCTTGAGTTCACCTGCGTTGCTCACCCAGCGCGATGCGCGCGCCTGATCATGTCCGCGGAAATAGACCAGTTGAACGTCAAGGCCGCCGACCGATGCGGCAGCGTCAAACATGGATGCCTGAAGATGGCAGGCGAGATCCCAGGTCGGTTGCCGGCTCATTGTCGCATCGAGTGCAAATACCAGCCGACCCGGCACGCCCCTCGCCCTTTGGGCGGCCACGGCCTTGGCGGACGTCAGGAATTGGGCGACGTCACCGCGCGACGACTTCACTTGAGGTCGTGCTCCGACCTTGTCCAGCGGCGCCGGATATTTGGGTTTTCCTTTTTCAGCCATCGCAAGAGTAAAATTGGGCTTCTGGTGGAAAGTGGCAAGTGTGACTGAGCTGCCCCCGACCGCTGGACAGTATCCGAGCTTCGCACCGGAAACGCGTGGCACGAGCGAAACCGCCACTACGCCCTTCGAAGAGGATTGCTGCATCCGCCGGCTTTATTTCCGAGCGTCGGGATAACTGAGACAGTAGATGTCCTGCCAGCAACCATCAAACAGCAGCGCTTCTCAGCCAGCATCTACTTTTTTTTGCCGCCCGACGGTCGTCGCGCTGCCGGCTGTCGTACATGCACACAGGCGCCCTGTTGGCGGAGCGGAGCGGGGCGTCGGTGTCGGTGCCAGATCTATCTTTGGGTGCAGAAGGTCGGGCCGCGACTGGTGGACCGGACGGACAAATGCAGGCGACGGATCGGCAAGTCGATGAGACCTACGTCCGCGCCGGAGCGAAGTGGTGGACTCTCTGGCGGGCGATGGAATGACACAGTCAGACGATGGATTTCCGCATGATGGCGCGGCGGGATCCTAGAGCTTTCCTGTGCAAGGCCATCGGGCAAGCCGCACTCCATCGCCCGGTTACGATCAGCACGGACAAGGCACCGACGTATCGTGAGGCGACCCGGGACGAAGATCGATGCTACAAGGGATCGAAACCACTCGAACCACCAAGAGCTAACAGATCAACAGCATAGACGCAGGTTTTTAGGGCGAGATCAATTTCGTCGATGGATCTTCGGATTTGACCAATGGAGCGTCGGTCAAATGCGCCCCTGCCTCATGCCAGGTGGATCAGTCCATCAGTCCTGCCAGAGCGGAACAGGACGGTGGCCCGCTCTCGAAGAAGTCTGGAGGAACATGGCGGGCCTCGGTGACAATCAGGTTTCTCGTGGCATCCCAGACCATGTCGCGGCTCCAGACCAGGCGACCTTCGGGATCGACTTCGAGCACCTTGCCATGCTCCGCGTTCGTGAGCAGTACGTTGCCATTTGGCAGGTACTGATGTTTGCCGCGCCGCCAACTGTAGAATGGCAGGGCATCGCTCCCGGTAAATTCGACGCTTTGGGTGCCCTCCCCGGGGTCGACGCGGCGGATCAGGGACCGGCCGGTGCCAGTCGCATTGTCGAACACCGTGATCGTGCCATCGGGGTGGAAATCGGGGTCGTGCTGCTTCAGCCAAGGGCCGATCTGCGACCATCGCAAAACGCCGGTTTGCGGGTCAAGTACAGCGACGAGGTTCAGTTCGCGAAGACTGATCATCAGATCTCCAGCCTCAAACATCGGGAAGGCATCGGCCATCTCCGGGCGCAGCATTTCGACATCGTTGGGATGGAACGGGTCATACAGATAGGTGAGGTCGCCATCGCGGTCAGTCGGTTCGCTCGTCCGGATAGCAAAGGTCCCGCGCTGCTCTCCGCCGTCCGCCGAGGCAACGTCACGCCTGAGATCCAGCGCAAATGTCTGCTCCCCCGTCGCTTCGTCCAGACGCACGATCTCTTCGCCGAGCCACGTCCAGAGCCCGCCGTCACCACTACGCGTGATGCTATGATGAAACCCTCCATTCACACTCCACATGGTTTCGCCACAGGCATCGACCCGCGCGATGGCATGACCCTTGTCGAAGGTGACGACGACCGAGCCATCCTCGAACACCTCCATCCCATGGAGCATCACATTCTGCGGTCGGATGGTGGCGTCGAACCTCGCGTAGTGGATCGGCCAGCGATGGATCTCTGCGCCTTGGGCGTCGTAAAGATAAACGGCAAATTCCGAAGTTTTCTGGTCGTCACTCAACCCTGCAACCAGAACGTATCCCGGCTGCTGCCTGGCGCCAGGAGCGAGGGTGTATCCGCGGTCTGGCAACGCGATGCCGGCCCCATCAGGTGGCACAAGGTGGCGCGTCGGTTCCAGGCCGAGATCGTTCCTCCAATTGGTCGAGACGTCGATCAACGTGCGATGCGCCAAGCCAACCTGGGGCGCCGGAACCCACCCCCACCACGCCGACAGGATTCCATAGAGAGTGGCCATGAAAACGAGCGAAACCGTAAAGGCCGCCCGCGAAAAGCGGTCCGACTGTCTTCTTTTCACGTCGCAAATCCCTGTACAGGCAATCGGGCGGAAGAGATCGACCGGCGGCGCAGCGCGGCGTACAGGTCGTCGGCACGTTGCATCAGCGCGACCGGCATGTCGGCAAGCTCCGGCACCGGACGCGGCGGGCGAAACAGAACGCTCTTGGCGATCAGCTCGCTCGGATTCTCAAGCTCCAGCGCCCCGGCAAGTCGGGTCAAAGTCGGCACAGGGTCGGCGCACAGGGCGTCACAATCGATGAAAACGACGGCGTGGCCGGCCGTGGTCAGGACATGTTCATAGGCCGCAATCCAATAGCGAAGCCAGAACTCCGGACACCGTGCCATCGCGCGGTCAAGCGGTGCCCCGTCGAACGCGATGGGGCGAAGGGCTTCGCCGAACTCAAAATGGCCAATCCCTTCCATGTATCGCCGAGAAAAGGGTTCGCGCACGTGCAGATCACCAAAGCGCAGATGCTGGCGCAGAAGCGAACATACTTGGGCACGTGGATTGCGGACAGGCACAAGGATAGAGGCATCGGGGAACAACCGCTGGATCAGGCCGAGCCTTGTGACATTGGCATTGTTCTTTGACAGATATCGCGTGGCACCCGGTTTTGTGGCCACGACCTTTGCCATATGAGTGCGAAAGTACGCTTCGAATTCAGAGCAATTACGCTCTGCGTTCCACGGGCTGATACAGCTTTTTCCATAATGCTCTGACCAAAACGCCATCCAAAGCATTTCCTCGAAGGCTTCGGGGCTATCAAAACCTACTTCGATGCCGTCACCGTGCGCGCGCTCGGTCTTTTCGCCAGCTTTGCGAAACGCGCCGGACATGGCACCCCAGAGCAGGGGCGACAGGGTAAAAGGCATGTGCCGGTAGGTGGCTGACGCGAATTGCGGCAAACCCGCGAACGCTTCCAGCAGAATCGTCGTTCCGGCGCGCGGCAGCGAGGTCACAAAGACCGGCCGTTTCGCGCGATCCATGTCGATGCGATGCTTCAGCAGAGCGGACTCGAAACGCCCCAAGGCGCGCTGACGATCCAGCGACGCAAAGGCAAAATCGTGCAGCGCGATATCAAGCCTGCCATAGGGGATGTCGTCGTTCACCGGGTCGCCCGGCGACGGAGGCCAGCGGCTTAGCCGATCAAGACCAAGCCACAGCACAACCGCGGCGGCAGAAGACCCAAGGATGAACGGCCACCCCACTGCAATCGCGATCGCGCGGTCCAACGCATAGAGGCCCAGGAAAGCACCGCCCCAGACAAGCAGAGCCGATGTTGCAAATGCCGCCAGGCAAGTTGCAGCAATACGAAAAAACTTGCCCAGCAGCTCGAGCGATGCGCGGCGGACCTGCCTCTCTGTCTCTTCGTCGCCGAGATCCGGATTGGTCATCACGCCGATCGCACCATGGGTGGTCTCGATGATGTCACCGGCAGTTTGCGCGGCCTTGAGACGCCGTAGAACGAGAATGAACGCAAGCAGGCCCAGCAACAAGGCCGCGACGCTCATTTCTCGGTCTCATGACCTTCGGGGATCTTGGACGAGGCCTTCTTGGCGCGCAGCAACCGCTTGACCGGGTACCAGACAAATCCCACGATCGCGAGGATCAGCGCAGCGAAAAGCGCCACCAGAGTACCGATGGCCGTCAGGCCCGCGCCGGGGCCAACATACGCGTGTGCCGCAACCGGCAACATCCCGATACCGATACCGATGCCGATGCCGGTCCTGATGCTGAAAGCTCGGCTCACTGTCTTTGATCGCATTGGTCTTTCTGTTGGTCTCATGACCTGCTCCTGCAAGGCTGATGAGCGAGGGGACCATTACCGCTTGGAGAAAGCCGAAATGATCCGCCCCAACGTCCCCCAAATTTAGAAGGTTCCCCTGGTGCGGCCAAGTTGCGCCCGGCAGAGCAGCGAAAGCCTGCCAAGCACGCGGCATCGACGCCACCGCCGATCGCTAAAACCTCGGTCTGTCCGGACCCGCGAAAGGCGGCCTGCCGGGGCTGTACAGCGCAGTGTCGACCGCGGAGCGGCCCCATGCGCCGGCATTGGAGACACCTATGCTGCTCCGAAAAAATTGCGGCAAGATATTGAAAATTAATTCAAAAACTAAGCGCACGAATACCGCAATCTGCGAGTCACTCACGCGAGAAGCAAAGCTCTACAGACGGCGCTCCTGCGCCTTCCGCAATGGGTGACACAGTTGCGTGGGCAGTCACCCCAGCAATGCGCAAAACACGGCCGAACACCGGACCGGTGCCCGCTTTGGCGCGCTGCGTTTGAGCGGAATTCAGCGCGGTCAGGTCGCGCATTTCACCCCGTTGCGGGGTGCGTGACGTCCGTCCGGGGTCACTCCAGCGACCGCAACCCTGAATCGTCCCCGGACGCCTGCAGGGCCAGGGTTTCGGCCTCCAGAGAGGCTCTCATCAGGAACACGTTATAGATCGGCTTCCACCGCGACATCGTGAAATAGAGCGCATCGTCGATGTCGGCTCCGGGCACGATGTATGGCGCATAGAGACCGGGATAGTCGTGGCTTTCCGCGACGACCTGCGCATCGCTCCAGGGTCCGGTCAACGCAGACGCGCTACGCAGAACGACCGCGCGGCGGTTCGGTTCATAGTAGAGCATCACCCAACGCTTGTGCGCATCGCTCCAGGCCACAGACAACTCGCCTATCGCCGCCGGCGCCACGTCCTTGGCGGCGCGGATATCCGATAGCCAGTCGGTCCCGTTCCAATAGCTGTACGCTCCAGGGTCAAAGATCGCCTCGGGTGAAACGCGACCCAGCCGCGCAGCGCCGAAGCGGCCCTGCGGGATGCCGAAGACATAGATCATACCGCCGCTTTCAACATATGCGACCTGTTCAAAGCCGGTTCCGCCGGGCCACACGGCCGTAGGCGACTTCACCCAGCTGTTCCCGCCGTCTTCAGACCAGGCAAGCCCGGAGCCGCCGACGAACCAGCGGTCGTTCCCGCCCCAAACCCTGACAGACATGTAGTGCAGCACCAGCCGGCCCGCGGCTGAGACGGCGTTGGTCGGGATTACGGTCCATTCAAGTCCCGGCACCCTCGCCGCGCGCAGCAACTCGCGCGCGGATCCGTCGGGCGCTTCGGCCATCGCGTCAAAGACCAAGCCGTTTCGCGGATCAGGATCGGAGATCCGGGCGATGACGTTGCTACGCCAGTCCCCGCCGTCCGCTCCATATGTATCGCCGAAGATCATGTAGAGTTCATCGTCGTGCAGAACCATGTGCCCCAGATCAGTGCCATACACGTTCCACCGGTCTGCGGTCGCATTGGCTGACCCGGACCCGGTCAATTGGGTCACCACCGCTGTTTCGATAACCCGTGGGGGCGGTGCGGATGGTGCTTCCGCGCCGGCACTCTCGACCGGGTGTGCTATCGGAGCAAGGACCCCGACATGGTCGTGCCCCGCACTGGAAAAAGGTGTTGCGGTAAACACTGCCAGCGATCCCAGCAGCGCGAGGACAATCACAACTCTCACGGAAGTCAGCGGTCCGACCCTATCGATTGATACTTCAACGCGTGCTCGTAATCGGGGGGATGCAACACGCCTCAGCGTTCGCCCATGGGCAACATCTTGCCGGGAACGAGACCGCAATCAAGCGATTTATCGCCGATATGACGCCACGTTTACTTTTTGGGTTGACTGATTTTGGGGCGAATCCGCTCAGTCAGTGGCTTTGCCTGACCCCTCCGGCTGCCCGAGCGCCTCGCAGAGAAAGGCATAGGCTGGCCAGGGCGTGGCCTTTGGTTGCTCCACGGGCAAGACCCGGCACCGCAGCTCTGGCTGGCGATGCTCGATCCATTGCAGGAATTGTTCGCCGTCCGTGGGCACGACAAGCCCGCCCACGGGATCGCGCTTGGCGATCTCGGTCTCGGTCCGCCACGCAACGCGAAAGGTTGCCGGTTGCGGGACCTCGCCGCGCAGCTCGTGATAGAGCGTCGCCATGCGAACCGGGTAGGTCATCGAAACGAGCGGGTCTGCGACCGGAGATTGCGGAACGATCCCTTCCAACGTCTCGACGAGATCGGTGAACAGCGGCTCGCGCGCCGCCAGATGTCCGGAAACCTCCCAGGCTCGTACCCCGCCGAATGCCAGAAGGGCGACCCCGACCAGCAGTCGCAGTCTGGGCCAGCGTCCCAACCACCAACCTATGGCTGCAACCGATCCGACCAGCATGGGTCCAAGCACCGGCAGGTGAAAAGCTCGGATGTCATAGGCACCGTACCACAGTGTGAAGGGCGTGAACGCAAGCCCGATACCGAGGATCAGAGCAAGTCCGTTCCACTGCGCATCACGTCGACGCGAACCCACGACAAAGAGCAAAACACCAAGGGCAATGATGGGCGCTGAGAGCCCGGGATGCGCAAAGCTCAAGGTATTCAGTAGAACTTCGGTGGTCTGGACGGAGTCCAGACCCGAGCCGTAGAGCCCGCCAAAATAGGTCCCCGCGATGTAGTGCACCAGCTCCATCGGCGTCGGAGGCAGAGGCATGTATTCGGAGTACGCCGTCGATGGCGAGTACGTGACCCAGGCCAGATACAAATACTGGCTTGCGCCCATCGCTATCAGAAGCGTGACAAGCAAAACGATCCGCGGCCGGAACAGGATGCGAAAATGGGCGACCACGACCCAAAGGATGACCGGGACCAACATGACCATCATCAGATGGTTCCCAAAGGACAGCGCATAGACACCGCACGCCGCGATGAAATAGTTCGGCTGTCTGGTCTCCAGGAACCGCAGCAGGAGAAATCCAGTCGTCAGGACAAAGGCCAGCGCAAGTGGATAGACCTCGGCTTCGGTCGACTGAACGGCCATCAGACCGGCGCTGCCCAGAAGCGCTGAGCCGGCCAGACCAAAGACCAGGCTCTTCGTCAGTCGTCCGATCAGCAGGAACGCCATCATGTTTGCAATCGCGCCGGGCACGGAGGCCATCGCGAACGCCATGACCCACCAGGGCTCCAGCGGAAGATCAATCGCCCGCACGACCGCCCCCAACATCAGGACGAACGGGTAGCCCGGCCCATGAACCAAGATGGACGTGTGCCCAAGTGTCTGAAACTTGGCCGAATCTCCCGGGTTCAGCATCCCCCCCAGTCCGGGAAAGAGACAGTAGCCGTAGTAGATCAGCCAAAACAGCAAAACGCTTGTCGCTATCAGGGGGCTGCGCCAAGGGACCCGGCTGAGCGTGGAGGCATTGTCCTGCATGGGCGTGTTCCTCGCCTCCACGAACTCGTGCCACGCAAGCCTCTGGCTGGGGCGCCGCTGCATTGCCCGGCTCACGAAAAGCTCAGGCTCCGGAAACCAGCTCGTTACGGGTCAATTGCGGAATCGTTCGCCGATGCCGAGATCACGTCCGGCACACCTGCGGCGATAACCGGAGCGAACACCGTACCACCGACACCGAATGGCATGTTGACAATCGGTCCGTCATGCGCGGCATCCGGCCCAGTCTCTGGCGGCGACAACAGCACCGCATGACCTCCGACGTTCATCCTTCCTTCCGTCAACTGGACCTCGCCAAGAATGGTGATCCCGATCCGCTCGCCTGCAACCTGCACGCGCGATAGGCTGGCCTCTCCGGACGCGAACTCCACCTGCGCATCCACCCGATCGAATTGCGTGCGCCCTGCCGCAGGGATCAGCGGCCCATCCTTCTCGGTCATGAACTCACGCCCTTCGGCAAGCGTTTCGAGCGTTGCGACAAGGTCCGCGCCTGCAAAGCTCCCATCCTGCAGCCGGGCCGTGACCGATCCACCAAGGTTTTCCATGATCTGCCCCAGGCTCCCGCCAGTGGTGACCACGTCAAAGGCCCCGTTCATCGTCCCCTCGGGCAGTTGCGGAGTACCAATCAGAGGTGGAGGCGACGTCGCCGCCGCCAATTGGGTGATCGTTCGAACCGATATGTCATCGACGCGGCCGAAGCCCGCCAAGCTCACAGCTTCCCCAGATTGTTCCTGCGCATCCTCTATCGAGAATTCGGCCTGCACCCGACCAAGACGTGAACTCGCCGCGGATAGATCGATCGTCGCGCTTTCATCTGCGACAGCAACCGACACCGCCGCCTTTTCCAGCCGCAGATTTCCGTACCGCAGGTTTTTCCCCGACAGTTCGACATCAATGTCGAGACCGTCGAGCCAGGCCAGCGAGACGGGGGCATCACGCCAGTCTCCTGCGCCGAGTTTTCTCGCCTGCGCGATCATGGCGTTCAGCGTGTTGGGGAGTTGCAGTAATTGACCGACAACCGGTTGTTCCAGGGCTCGCACGCGCACAGAGCCTAGCAAGTCCATACCGCCGATCGACAGCGTAGCATCGGAGATGCCCACAGCATAGCGGGTGACTGAATAAGTCCCCTCGACGACGAACTGACCAAAGCCCGTTCTGGCGAGATCGAAGAGACGCACCACTTGCCGTGCACTGTCGGTGATCTCGTCGGATGCGCCGCCGGACATTTGAACCGGCACTGCGTCGCCTTGTGCGGCCTGCAAGCGCGGACGGGACCGGACACTCAGTTTGCCCTGAGTGCCCGCGTCAGAAACCAACGCGCGCAGATCGTCCATCCGTCCGTTGATGCGCAATTGCTGCGTGCCCAAGGCCAGGCCGCCCTGAATGGCCACGGCTCCTGAAGACGGTTCGTTGGCGAGGTTGAGGTGGAGACCGGAAATCGCGTCGACATTCGTGGCGCTATCAAACCGCAGGGTACCGTCAATCACGGTCATACCGACAAGTGGGCTCTTCCTCGCACCCAACTGTTCGATGGGAGGCGCGCCGTCAGTATGCAGTCGGGTATTCGCGGAGAGGGGTTTCGGAGCCGCGCCCAGATCGAGTTCCGGCCTTAGAAGCACAAGGTTTGCGATCTCTACGCGCCCCAGCAAAAGCGGAAGGATCCTGAGTGGAGCGATCAAGAGGTCGGCGGTCATGACCGGGCTGGAGGCGGTATCGGCTCTGTCGACGACCGCCGGATCGATGACCGCGACGCGAAACCCGGACTGTACCACGACCTCGGCATCGGAGCGCAGTCCGAACGTGCCACCCGTCCAAGCTCCGATCTGTTGGTCAACCTGCGCGAGAACAAGCTTGTGGGAGACAAGCGCCGGAAGGGCAAAGAACCCGGCCAAAGCAAGAGCGATCGGTGCCAAGGCCCATACTGTCCAAGGAGCGAGCCGCACCAGGAAGCGGCCGAGTTGTGCGCGCCATTGCATCGCTTACGTCCTCTTTCTTGCGTCGTCACAACGGCAGGCACATGCCAGCGCCCAGGTCCGTCTTCTCCGTCTCGCTTCTTTCTGGCGCAAACTGGGAATGGCGTGACGGCTTGGGTTCATCGCCGTTGAAGCCGGGCTGCACGTCCGAAATCGGTCACAGTCACTGGATACCCGATTGGAGCTCCTTCTTCTTGACCCGGTGCCGCTGGCCTGCAGAGTTTGCCATTTTCCGCCGACGCATTCTCGAATTTGGCGCATCTCTGCCTGCTCTGAGCTTGTGGCGGAAACAGCCTTGTAACGTGACGACGCGGTGGGCACCTTCCTCTCGTCTGACCCCGCGGGTTCTAGACACACGAAGAACAGAATGATCGCAAAGCCGCCCGTGCAATGGCGGTCACGTGCAACTGTTGGCCGTAGTCCGGCACAGCCACAGATACTGTCGTTTCGCGTTGAGGTCTTTTCGGGGCCTTCGCTGGGCTCGTGGCTGCGTCGACTTCGCAATGACCGCCAGAACAAAGAAGAGCCAAGGCATGACATCGAAAGCGCACATCGCTTCTCATCAGGGAACATCGGCGACCCATTGGGATGCAAACCGAGGCTGTGACAGCCTGCGTCGCACCGTGACCGTCGCCACGGCCGAAACCGCCATCACGATCGATCGAGACTCAGACGTGACCGTGCCGCTGGTCGTCGATTTGGACAGCGCGCTCATGCGGTCCGACCATTTGTTCGAAACCGCGTTCCTGCATCTCGGCTCGAAGCCTCAGGCTCTGTTTGCAACGCTGCGCGCGCTGACGCACGGCAAGTCCGCGCTGCTGAGTTTCCTGAGCGACGCCGGCTGCTTCAGGCCCGGAGCGCTGGCCTACGACACCAAGGTTCTCGGCCTCCTTCACCTGGCCCATGATGCGGGACGTCCGATCTATCTGGCGTCCTCTGCAAACGAAAGCGACGTAGGCGCAATTGCCAACCATCTCGGGATCTTTGACGGATTCTTTGCGGCGACGTCCTCCGGCAATCAGTCTGTATCAACACTGGTTCAGCGCCTTGCTGACGCCTTTGGGGTAAAGAACTTCGACTACCTCGGCAGTGATGCAAAAAATCTGCCAGTGTGGAATCTGGCGCGAAAACCGATCGCCATCGGCCCGTCTCGCTCGTTGGCAAACAGTCTCCGCAACCTGGCACCCGACGCACAGATTCTAGGCTTTGAACGTGCTTCTCTAAACTGTTGGGGCAGGCAGCTCCGGGTTCACCAATACGCAAAGAACGCGCTGGTGTTTCTGCCGATGTTCGCGGCACACATGTTTGATCTGGCCAGCCTGGTTACGGCCACCATTGCCGCCCTGGCGTTTTGTCTTGCGGCTTCCGCTTGCTACATCCTGAACGATCTCGTCGACTTGGCAGCCGACCGCGCGCACCGCACAAAGAAAGATCGCCCGCTCGCGAAAGGGGACATCCCGCTGCGCGACGCGGTGCTTGCCATCCCTGTCCTGCTATCCCTAGCGGCCCTGGTTTCGCTTTCCGTCTCTGTTGCATTTGCCGGCGTATTGGCTGGGTACTTTGCGCTGACCACCCTCTACACGCTGCATCTCAAGCGCATCCTTCTGGTCGACGTCCTTACCCTGTCGGTCCTATACACCATCCGGTTGCTCGGGGGCGCGGTCGCGCTCGGGATCAGTCTTTCCCCCTGGCTCGTGGTCTTTTCCCTATCGATTTTTGTGTCGCTTGCGCTGATGAAGCGCTTCGTCGAATTGGCGGCGCGCATAGACGCCAAGCTGCCTTCCCCAGAAAACCGCGACTACGAGAATGTCGATCTCGGCATGCTGGCGGCTCTGTCCGCAGCCGCGGGTTTCAACGCGGTGACCGTGCTGGCGCTCTATGTGTCCGGCTATGGGGTGAGTTCGCTTTATACGCGGCCTGATCTGCTGATCCTGGCCTGCCCCATCCTGACCTACTGGATCGGCCGCGCGCTTATCCTCGCGCAGCGCCGACAGATGCAGGATGACCCGGTCGTGTTTGCGATCAAAGACCCGATGAGCCGGCTCAGCGGTTTGGCCATGCTCGCAGTCTTTGTGGCCGCGTCATGCTAGACGCATTGCGGTCTTCGGCGCGCACAGTCTCCGGCAGCCACGCTATTGCGCGCTACGCGATGACAGCCGTCCTGTCGATCGTCGCCAACCTTGTGGCTCAACAGATCACGGTCGTCGGCGCCCCGGCGGCCCCCCTGATGGCGTCGATCGTCGTGGGCACGATTGTCGGTTTCGCCGCCAAGTATGCGATGGACAAGACATGGACCTTTCGCGAGGCCTATACGACGCCCGCCGCAGAGGCGCACCGCATCACTCTTTCAGGCCTGTTCAGCCTGGGGACCACGGTCATCTTTTGGGCGTTCGAACTGGGATTCCTTGCAATCTGGCAGACGGATATCGCGAAACACACCGGCGCCGTCATCGGATTGAGCATCGGAAATACAGCCAAGTTCTGGCTCGACCGACGACACGTCTTCCGGGATGCGACGGCGTGAGAGGTCAGACCGGATGGGGCCGTAATCCTCACGCGTTCCACCTGCTCAACCGCCTGGCACGGTCGGGCGCTGTCGTGGAGGCCGTCAAACCCGGCTTTGCGCGCACGTCAAAGATCGCTGACATGACACTCCCCGGGCTGATCGCAGCATCTACCGAGCGGGGCTTAAAGCCCAGTCTCGCGCTTCCGCCGGGTGGTCGGAAGGTCGTCCGCCTGTTGCGGATCCGGCGGGCGGCCATGGGTGTTATTGGCGCCTTGCCCGAGCCGGTCTTCAAACGGCTCAAAGTCTGAAGTACGGAAATGTCATATCCGACCAACGCCCGCTCACCGATCGTCATCGCGATCCTGGCCACCACCCTAATCTGTTGTGCGCTGCTGATCCTGCCAGGAGCCACGGCGTCGTCCAAGTATTTCAACGACCTTCTGATCTTCCTGGATGGCGGCTACAGAGTGGTGGAGGGTCAGGTTCCGAACCGCGATTTCCACACCGCCCTCGGTCCCCTGACGTTCTACATTCCGGCCTTCGGTTTTTGGATCACCGGCAACCTGGGACTGGCGATGCCCGTCGGCATCGCAACCGTTGTGCTCGTGATGGCACCGATCATGATCCACGTCCTTCGAACACGGGTTCGCCCGTTGATCGCCGTTCCCTGGGCGATCTGTCTCATCCTGCTCACGGTCGCGCCGGTAAACACCGGAGAAGCGGTGATCAACATCTCCTTTGCGATGTTCTATAACCGGATCGGCTGGGCCCTGCTTGGCTTGCTGCTGATGATGCACCTACAGCCTTTGCGTCCCGCAAAGCACCAAAGGGCGTTTGACACGAGCGCAGCCGCGGCGCTGACCCTTTTGCTGTTCTACACCAAGGCGACCTACGGGTTGGTGGCGCTCGGCTTTCTGCTGCTGCTGTTGCTGCAACCCTCCCAACGTCGCTGGGCCGGCACGGCGATTGGCGTCGTGGTCCTTTCAGGTGGCCTGATCGAGCTGCTCTGGGGGGGAACGTTGATGCATGTCCAGGACTTGCAGGTGGCTGCGCATGTCAGCGGCGTGATGCCGATGCGGGCCTACTACATGTCGCTCCTGGACACATCCGGCGAGTACATCATGGTAGCGTGCCTCGCCGGGTTGGCCCTGTGGCAACGGGGCTGCATCACGGACGTCCTGTTCTATGGGTTTTGTGCATGCTCCGGATACGCTCTGCTTCTCCAGAATTTCCAAGTACAGGGGATCATCACACTGCTCGCGGGCGGCGTGGTCGCTGCAGAACTTCTCGCCCGTCAATGGCGTCCGGGCCTGGAGTACGGCACGGACCTGACGACGCGAGGCGCGTCGCTTGTGGTGATTGTGCTTACCATACCAATCAGCATCTCCTCCGCCGCCGCTTTGGGCATGCATGCATTTCTCGCTGCGACAGAGGCGGGAGTTTCTCTGGACACACCAAACGGACAGGACATCCGTGTGATCAATATCCTCGATGACGGACAGTTCGAGTTCTACCGCGACTACGCACGTTCTCTCGAAGACGGCGTGACCCTGCTGTCGTCGTTGGACCCGCAGCCCTACAGGGTGCTGGTCATGGACTTTGTCAGTCCTTTGACATCGCTGGCGGGGCTCCCCCCACCCGAGGGAGGTACGGCATGGATGCACTTGGATCGCAATTTCAACGAGGATTTCCACTTTTCCCCTGAGGCGTTGTTCAGGGGCGTGGACGTCATCATGATACCCAAGAAACCGATCGCACATACGACGACCGAAGCGATGGAACGTATCTACGGTCCCCATATAAGGCAGCATTTCAGGCTCGTTGAAACCACCGAACTCTGGCGTGTGTATTTGAGGCGCAACATTTTCAGCTCCGTCGCCCAAGCTGGCGCACGCGACGAAGCTCTGCAGGACAGACGACCGATGTAGCCGCCCAGAGCCGTGCGCGTGGCAGGCGTACAACGGTCTCTTTGCGCCAACTGGTCCCGCAGAGGTCGTGATCCCAGACTGTGCCGTCAACCCGGATGTCCGCGCACCGGGTGCCGAAGTGCGCGGCGCCGCGACCACTCACTCCGCTCCGTCAGTCCATTCCAGTTATGGGCGTTCCGAAGTGTCGGTCCGTATGCCATCCTCGGCACGTTTCGCTGCAATCACCGTGCCCAAAACTCGTGGCCGGAGATACTTACCCCTGACCTGCGGCCCGCCTTCCCTCCAGCGGTTGGGAGGGTCCATCGGGTGATTTCTGGCCTCATGCGGCCTTGGTTCCCAGTCTCGACTTCATTGCAAAGTCCTGTGGCGTGAGATTGCCAAAGGATGAGCGGGGTCTGTTGCGATTGTAGTCCTCCTTCCATGCGCCAGTCTTCTCGCGTGCCTCGGCCGGCGGTGAAAGCGGGGTTTCGTTCAGAAGCTCGTCCCGGAAGCTGCCGTTGAACGACTCCACGAAAGCGTTCTGCATCGGCTTGCCGGGGGCGATGTAGTGCCAGTCGATCCGGGTGTCCCGGCACCATCTCAGAACGGCCATGCCGGTCAGTTCGGTGCCGTCGCCAATGGTGCTCGAACCAGTGGCGCACCCATTCGCAACGCGCCGAAAATCGTTCCCGGTCGTCCGCGTCGTGCCATGATCACGGTCAGCTCCCGCGCGACACGCAGCCCGGATAGCGATGTATCTGCAACCAAGACCAGGCACTCACGGCCGAAGTCGTCCAAGATGGCCAGCACCCTGAACCGGCACCCGTCGGTGAAGGCATCCGAAACGAAATCCAGGCTCCAGCGCTCCTTTGGCCGCTCCGGCACAAGCATCGGCCTGCGCGTCCCCAGAAACGCGTTTCCGTCCGCCGCGCTTACTCACCTGCAACGTCTCTTCGCGATAGAGGCGCCTCAGCTTCTTCTGGTTCACCTGCCAGCCTTGGCGCTCGAGCATCACGTGCACGCGCCGATAGCCGAACCGGCGGCGCTCTCCCGCCACGGCCTTCATCGCCGTGCGCAGATCGGCATCGTCCGGGCGCACGCTGCGATACCGCACGCTCGACCGATCGACGCCCAAAACAGTACACGCCCGCCGCTGGCTCACCTCGTGTTCCCTGCACAGGTGAGCTACAGGTGCCCGCTGAGCCCATTCGCCATTGTCGCTCGGACCGATGGCGCGACATGGCGCATCGTCACCACGTTCGCGATGCGACATCCTTCAACATGGCATTGTCCAGCATCTGCTCGGCCAACAGCCTTTTCAGCGTCGCGTTCTCGTCTTCCAGGGCCTTCAGCCGCCGAGCATCCGATATCTCCAGCCCGCCGAACTTCGCCTTCCACCTGTAGAACGTCGCCGGGCCGATCCCGTGCTCGCGACATACATCCGCCGTCGCCACGCCGTTCTCCTGCTGCTGCAGGATCGCGATGACCTGCTCCTCGGTGAACCTCGATCTCTTCGTTTTGTCCGTCTCCTCGTCCGGGACGAACTCTACATCAAACTGGAGTAGAAAACCGGTCTCAGGTCAGTGATGCCATCGACTGAAACTTTTGTCGGGTGAGCTGCTACAGACCCAAGTGCCGAAGCCCCCCCAGCGATCTCTAAGGCGCACGCACGTTGGGGTCCTCCCCATTCCGGGCGCCTGTTTTAGTCACCTACAAGTAGCCGCCGTTCGCGCAATCGCGTGGTCAGCTTTTGCGCCGACGTCGACATAGCTGCCGCTAAAACCAACGATTCCAGAGAGGATTCCCGAAATTAAATTGCAGTCTTAGGGCCGATCTCTCGAAGCAGAAGGTTTTCGTCTGTATTTTCTCAGAGATTTCAAACGCAACCCAGTCCTCAAGGTCGCGAAACTGGCCAGCTAACGCCACCAATACTGTTGACCTGCGACATTTGAGACCCGGGACGACCGCGTTTGAAATGGATGGTCTCTGCGACAGGCTTGTGCTGGACTCCATCCTGCAATGTCCATGCACTCCAGTGCCAGTCTTCGTGACCGAACCCGAGAGCCAAATCATTGGCCTTAAACGGGTACTTCCGAAAAATCGACGCTTCTGCAAAACTCATCGCGTCCCAGTAGTTGCTCCATAAAAGGTATTCCGGATCACACAAACGGCACTCTGAATCGACATGCCAGAACAGCAGTCGCTCATCGCCGAACCGCATCAGGCACGCCGGGTGATACACGACATCTGGGCGTTCCAAGTAACACCGATAGCTTTCTACCAGCCAGTTTTCTGACCAAAGGTCATCGCCATCCAAGAACGAGACACAGGTTCCAGATGCCTGTTCGACACCTCGGTTGCGCGATTGCCCTGGATCTCCCTCGTCGGTTTCAAGGTAGACGGCACCTTCCCCAAACAATTCATGGAGCACCGAACTCGTTAGCTCATCTGCACGGTCGAGAACCACAATCGTCTGACATCGAAGCCCCTCAGCCTCCGCCGCTTGCTTGGCCAATAATGCGCTCTTTCCACAAGGTGCAGAAAGCAACCCCTCCCGGTGAGCGGTTATGACAATCGAGATGTCACAATCAACGGCGGACTTCATGACGATCTCCCTTGTTTGACGGCCAGAATTTCTTCCCGGTACAATGCCATGCTGTGACGGTTACGGACGCGTTGCTGCAAGGCCGTCGCACGTCTAACCCGCTCATCCGGATCCGATAGCATCTGTCTCAAAGCCGATACGGCCGCATCTGCCCCGGCTTGGTCCGCAAACAACCACCCCGTCGTTTCGTCGATCAACTCCGGAACACCGCCCACCGCGCTCGCCGCAACCGGCATTCCAAGGGCACCTAACTCGATCAAGATTGTGGGCAGGCCATCCCAAGCGGCCGTGTAGAAGAACCCGTCGCAATCCTCCAGTGGCAACTCCTGATAAGTGTCAAATGGACCATTGATCTCAAGATTTCTTGTCATGGCGTCGAGGTTCGGAGGAGCATCTAGAACCGCCTTGCCCCAGCAACGGAAATCGATGTTTGGCATTGCGGCTGCGACTTCGACGACAAGGTCGAACCGTTTCTGCCGGTCAAGACGACCCGCCCAGAGAACGCAAGGTCGGCGATCACCTTCTTTTCGTAACTGTCGCGCCGCAATTGGCTCCGACGGCACATCGAGAACCGCGGGAGTATAAAGGCTGCGCACACGCGCTCTCTGAGCGGGGGGGATTGAAAAACGTTCTACGAGTTCGAGGGATAGGTTTTTAGTGTCCGTAAAAGCACACGTCAAATTTGGAAAGATATTGGCAAAAAACCAGACGGGATAACCCACCTCAAGACCATCTTCGGTTCGATCCGCACAAAAATAATATGCATAGAGCCGAAACTGATACGTCAACCTGGACCCAAACTTTAAATAGGTCTCGAACGCACGTCGACTATTTACATTAAAAATGTCTCTAGCGCCGATATGGCAAAGTAGGGAATAGAGAAGCTTGCTTGAATCAGTTACCGAATTCATCTGATCGGATATATCAACACTTATTACAGTCTCCGGATACCATTCAGGACGGTCCCAATGACTGTCATCGGTTCGAAGGATAATCACCTTCTCCTCAGTTGCTAGCGCTTTAGCCAAAATCGCAGCAACCAGATCCGCACCTCCCATACGACCGGCAGGCATCAAAATTACGGACGTGTAAGGTCTACTTGGAATCTTGTCGATACACTGACGCAAAAAGAAGAAATCTTGATCGAGCCACGGAGCACAATAACTGTCTACATGCTTGTCGATGACGCCAACGTCTGGTTCCAAAGCTGCGGCCTTGGCAACCAGTTCGTTCATTCTATCAGATTGGCAGAACGTCTTGATTTTTTCCAATGCAGCTTTCGAGGCCAAATCGCCCGTAACCATTTCAGAAATTAGTTCTTCATTTTCGCAGCTAACCATGAAGGGCCACCCCCGGTAATGCGCGGTTCTGTTAGGTTGCCGCCCCTCCTGTCGACCGTGAAGCAAATAGTGCAAGAATGGATTGGTATCGCCTAGCGCAATATCTCTGTAGGTTTCGAGGTAGAAGGCGGTGTCGAATTCCGATGTCGGATTTCTACCCTCAGCGACTCCGAGTTCGACGTAGTGCCGAACCAAGTCGTCAAACTCATCACCCAGGTCTTCGTTTTGCGCCTTATAAAACACTTCATCAAAATGTGGTCGGATTTGCTCCACTACATTCAAAGTTTTTTCTGTGCGAGCTTTATTCGCCCCCATACCAGCCAAATCACTTGTAGGATACCTGCCCTCTTCGTGACCTTTGAATATGAAATGCCAAAACGGATTTACTCCACTGGCTGCGACATCGGGGTAAGTCGCCAAGTAGAAACTCGTATCAAATTCTGAGGTTGGGTTTCTACCCTCGGCGACACCGAACTCAACATAATGCCAAACCAAGTCGGTAAGATCTTTGTCAAGATCCTTATTCTCGGCTCGATAAAAGTTTTCATCGAAATGTGGCCGGATTTGATCTATTATGTTCAAAGACTCTAGGGGCTGAGTTTTATCATTTTTCACCGCAGCACAATCAGCCGACGGAAACCTGCCCTCGCCACGACCTTTAAAAATAAAGTGCCAAAACGGGTTTATCCCGCTCGCCGCGACATCGGGATACGATTCCAAATAGAAGTCCGCATCAAAGCTTGAAGCCAGATCCTCAACCTCAGCAGCCCCGAATTCAAAGTCATGGCTAGACAGATCTAAGGGGTTAAAATCCACACCCTTACCGGGACCTCGAAAGAGTTGACGTTCAAAAAAAAGCCGAGCATCGTCACCCGCCCCAGGCGAGCCCACTATAGGAACCAGCCCCCTGCGAATTGCCTTTCTTATATGACGCAAAGCATCACGCGGAAAGTAGCGTAGTTTCGAGCCACTCCGACCTGTGATTTGGTCGTCCGGGTTCGATCTTTTTTCGCTCGAAACGGATTCGGCAGCGCCGCCTTGAGAACTATCTTGCGGTGCCATCAGACACTTTCTCTGGAAGTCAATGGTATTTCCTTGGCGGGGCCATGTGGGAAACTGACATTTGTCGAAAAACGCGCCAGGCGGATGTCGCTTTCTTTAACTATAATGCTACATGAGCGCCCGATCAATCAAATTCGACCAAGGGTAATCGTTCGGCATTTCTATCTACGGCACCTCAAAAGCCCCGACGACCTACAGATCAAGTGCACTCTCTGACCTTTCTCCGTACAGGGAAGCAACAACCGCATCAACCTTCCGACAAGACTGGCGCAACCAGAACTCCGTATATTTCGGCGCGTTCGAATTTGCGAAGATGAAGCCTGCAATCAATCCAGAGGCTCAGGATTGATTGCAGGCCTAGGGTCAACGCCGGGGTTTCCGCATGAGCATTACATCTTGAAACGTCGGGAACCGCCGACGAAGTTCTATATGCTCAAGTATTCGACTCCATCGTGAAACAAGATAATCGCTCTTGTAGAAAACATTCGAGGAATAGGATCGATCAGAGAGCCACCTTAATACCATTCTATTACCTTTAAACTCTCTTTTCGTATCCAGCAGGCTAGGAGTGTCTGGATGTTCCATCGTTGGCTTCCAAAGTGGCCAACCTTCGTCCATGTCCTTCAACGTACCCTCGGTGTGAACCGTGAGCCACGCAATGCCACCGGGCTTCAGCACACGTCTGATTTCGGCAAGCCAAGCGGTTTCCAATGCCTCAATGTGAGTGAAAACGCTGAACGCGGACACGATATCGACTGAATTGTCTTCCAGCGGCAATGTGGGAACCGAGTTATTCTGGAAGGTTTTGCAATTGCGCGGCAAATGGGCATTGCACCATTCGACATGCAATCTGTTGATGTCGCACCCCGTAGCTTCGATGTTGGGACACTCATACGCCATATGCCGCAGCACGCGACCAGAAGCACAGCCCAGATCAAGATAAGAGCCGGTTCCTGTTCCATATTGCTCTGCAGCCTCTATAAGATAGCGCGCATCCAGCAAGCCGCTGGCCCAATAGCTGAAGTGATCCTCGCCATAATAACCCTCTCGATCCTCGATTGCTGGGAGGGGTAACTGATCTCGTTTGAGCGCCTCAACATAGTTCAAATCTCGCCACTCATTCTTACGGCCATCGGAGTCAAGATGTGTGTGCGCAGGCGGCAGCAGATCGAAATTTGGTTCCACGTCCGAGTTCAGGGTGATCAGATTTTCCCAGATAGCCGCCCGTGGCGCCTCCGGCGGTTCGCCAGGAGCGCCGGCACCTGTGTCTGGGTTGGAAACTTCCTCAGCTTGATCGTAAGAACTCGCCATTTGGCTCTCCTGCATCATGCATTTTTATATTTTTAGCATCGGTTGTTGACTTATGTCCAAATGCGCGAGCAGTCACTTCGGTACATTGGGATCCAGTGAGTGCTCAAACGGTTGGAGGTTTCCAAGCCATGCAACACTAAGCACTTGCATCGTTTTGGCCAGTTGTGTTCCGAGCCCGGCTTCAGGAAGCACTTCCAAAACGGCTTCGATCTCTGGTGAGGTCAGGTCATAAAACACTACCCTCGCGTCTTGCATGAGATCGGACGAAATTGCAGTTGCGTCTTTTTTTGATGCCTTGCCATCATGCTTGCCGTCGACGAAGGCAAAGAGCCAAGGGTTTTTGGATCTATAGCGGACATCTTCGATGCGTTCGAGTGCGTGTTCGCCCCTGAGGCGACAGCCGCTCGCTCACTGTACTGCGTCGAGCACTGCGGCCATGTCCTTTTTCGCTGTGAATGCTCCCTGGACGTATGAACACGGCAAAGCCGAGCACCCGCGGTCGAGACATGCGCTGCGGTCCAACCGAAACAGGTTTCGATTTCCAGGCCATGTTGCCCTGCGAATTGACTTTCGAACATGTAGAGACATGCCGCCTCTTCTGAGGAAGCCTTAACGGCGACACTCGCTGCGTGGCACGTGTCATACCTCCGGAAAAGCTGCACGGAACTGCGAACACAGGGCCAGTCCGCCTGCCATTGGTTGCCGAACCTGGCGTGCGGAAAAAGGTGCCGTGATTCCGGCGGTGTCATGCCTAGGCGCAAGTGGTCGTAAGGTGGCATTTCTTTTTCCGAACTGGAATCATAGTTCACAGTGCCGCTTCCAGTGAGTCAATGGTCTAGGGCATCGGCCGGGCGAGCCTCCTGTCATAGGAAGGAAGACCGTCTTCGACGGCCCAACAGGTGACCAACCAATGACCGTGGTCTTCGCTGGTCGCGACGCCGCCACGCGAAAGCCCGGGGCAAAGATGGCACTGCTCTTCCGGAGCGCGGTCGTGGTCGTCGGTTTCTAGTCCAAGCAGCGCGATGTGCAGCGTCTGTGTTGAATTGGGCGTTTAGCAAACGTCGTCCCAGACATGGCGGACACAGCGCATCTCAATGCTTGTTCTCTCGCTATCGCGGCGCGCGCCCTAGCGAGCAAGGCTTGGACGCGCACTGACTTGGCGATGTCCGGGCCTTGCTTGCCCTCCATCAAAAAAAATGTGGAGTTCCCGCGGTTTCGTGGACTTTTGTGGGCTTGGAGGTTCCAACCCGTCATCGGAGGGCCTTTCTTATTTGGTCGGCGACGTGTGTCCCAACGCCGAATGTCTGGTGAGACGGGCTGTACCATCCTTCGATGCGCTCGACGCAGGTGATGCGTGCCACGGCTTCGCCTTTGGACCTCCGGCGTTCGAGCGCCGCGCGTTAGAGCGTGGCGAAGAAACCCTCGCAGTTCGGCATCGCGTCGCCATCGGTCTGAGGCCGCTGCCGGACGCGGTGTCATGACGGTCGCCGACCGAGCCCATCGAGGGCCGGATGCCCCTTTCCCTGCACCTGAGCCCGAAGGCCACGGACGTGTATGCGATCCCCGGCCGGAAGGGTGCATGACGCTGACGGGTCGGCGGTGAGCGACGGCCATGCGCATCGGGTCGGGCACGAGCTGTGTTCTCTTCCGAATGCCCATAGCCCAGCCGACAACACGGCGGCCGACAGCATCCAGCACGACGGCCAGATACGGAAAGCCCGCCCATGTCGGCACGAAGGTGATGCCGTCGTCCATCGGGTTCGGACCGGTGGCGCCTTCAATGAACGACTCTTCGACCAGATGTCCCGTGCCTGCCGCAGCTGCTCCACTTCCCGCGAGGCTGTCCCAGCTCGTCGCGTTCTTCGGTCGCCCGGCCTAGCGGATCGTCACCATCATCGCCAGCCGACGGCCCGACCCATTCGTGTATCGGCGCCGCACAAGGCTCGTACTCCCGCGCCAGGCTTTCAACACTGCGCCCGGTTCGCATCAGCGTGACCATCTGCTCCCCCAAACTCCGCAGGGTACGGGTCCCTTGTTCTTGGCAGGAAAAATGTCCGCCAAACCCGCGGGACTCCAGTCATTTCGAAAACAGCTTCTTGACCCGTGCTCAGCCGTAAGCCAAGCCCGGCTGGAGCTTGGTGTCGTTGAGAGAAGCGCGCGCTCAACCTCAGTATTGCCGGCGAGCCCTCGCAGCCAAATCAGCGCAGGAGAGATCTGATGCCCAAAACAGGTATTCACAGCGACCTAGTTTTCGATTTGGGGGTTCACAAGGGGTACGACACGGAGTTCTACCTTAAGAAGGGATTTCGGGTGGTCGGACTTGAAGCCGTTCCGGAGCTCTACGAACAGGCAGTCCAGAGGACGGCAAGATACAGCGAGCGCGTAACCCTGCTCAACAAGGCTTTGTATCACCGCGCTGGCGAAACCGTGTCCTTTTATACAGTTCCCGGAAAAGATGATTGGGGAAGCCTAGACCAGAACAATGCCGAGAAAGGTGTGGAAACAGCGGTTGAGATCAAAGTGCCAACCACCGATCTCGCGACGATGTTCGACGAATTCGGAACGCCTCACTACCTGAAATGCGACATGGAGGGGGGCGATCTGATCTTTCGGGATCAACTTGCGGCCTGCGACCGTCATCCGACTTTCGTGTCGGTGGAAATGAACGATGGCAAGGAGGGCGAGATTCTGAAGACCTGTGGATACGATCGCGCCCAGATCGTTAATCAATGGATGCACCCGTTCAAGAAACCGCCGCAACCAGCGCGTGAAGGATCTTATGCCGAGGCCACTTTCACTGGTGAAATGAGTGGTCTGTTTGGCCGTGAACTTGATCCATCCAAGTGGCGTCCGATTGACGAGATAGCCGAAATCTACGCCCGCTGGTTTTATCTGCGAATGCTGGACGAAGAGCTCGCGCCGGGTTGGGTTGATCTGCATGTCTGCCGTTCCGACGCACTTGTGTGACCGAGCAGGGAGGACCATTTTCCTGGCGCACCGATGGCACGTGGTTCCGCCGGTCGTAAATTGCGCGGCCTCGCAGAACAGCTTCTGGACAAAGCAGGCCTCGCCACGGACGCCCGTCTGTCTGCTTGTGATGCGGCTGTCCTGATGGTCCCGATCGTCTCCCTTGCTCTAGACGCCACCATGGCAGCGCGCCGGACCCGCGCGACAGCCTCGTTCAGAGTGGGCGCTTGAGAGCCGGGTGATCACACTCGATGCGATCCACGCGCTGGAGGATACCGGCCGCGGCGATCAGCTCACCCAGCGGCGGCTGAAAAAGCAGAAACTTCAGCTGCGCGACCAAATCCAGCAGATCGAAGACCGGCTCACGCCAGACATCATCGCCTGAACGCGCCCGACCGCGCTGTCTCGGGGCATCGGATGCGACAGGCCCGGCAGATGCGTTCCATCGCTCCCCCTGTCATCCGCGCTCGCCGAGCGCGCTACCGCTTCGAGCCGATTGGGACGGTGCGCCCGGGGTCGTGCTCTCCACCAGTGCAGTTCGACATCAGATGAATTCGACCTTCACGTCACTATCCGGCCCGACACGGAAACCAGGGACTTCTCGCCGAACTCAGCGAAGGCCGGGCATTGGCCCACTCTGTGACTTTGATCTTCTCGCGGCGTGCGTTCACAGCATGAGTTCTGCCGCAAATGCATGCAGATCTACGCTGTCGCGCGGCGTTCGCAGCAGCCATTCCTACGGTGTCCGTCGTCAGAAAATCTGGGACACCGGATGCCATGACGGTGAGGCGGCTTTTTTAGGAGCGCTATCCCAACCTGCCAAAACGAGCGATCCATCGCCGCCGGTCCGGCAGGAAATGCGCTCGCCAGTGAAAGCCGCTTCGACGCGAAACCGCGTCGGTCCTGTGCTGCGCTAAGAGGAACGGAAGCTTGAACCCCGACTTCCGCACCTTCCCTAGGCGCAAACATCTGAGCGCTCCGGTGAGTTCGCGATGTTCAGTTGTCGGGAATTCGCGTTTGCCAAATGTGGGTGTCTGCGGTGGTAAAATAGGTTTCGCCCTGGGCGGTGACATTCACAGCACCGCTTGCGATCGGATAGAGTGCGACAAGTTCACCGTCGGACGTGTAATGTCGCAGACCGTCTCCCGCACCGACGAGGATGTCTCCGTCGGAAGGGCGTGTCACGAACCCGTCCGGTATACCGACCGGGACCGACAGGATGTCACGAAGCGGGCCAATACGATCGGGGGCCACCAGGTCCGCCGCGAGAATCCCATGGCTTCGGTCGGCGTCATATGGCGTGGCGCCATCGATCGCATCAGTATCTCCGATATAGAGCGTACGCTCGTCCGGAGAGAGCGCAAGACCATGCGGACGCGCGAGCTCGGTGGTCAATCGGGTCACCTGACCATCCTCGGGGTTCCTCGCATAGACCGCCATCGGGAGTTCCGGCGCAGGTTTGAAGCCTTGATTGTGGCCGTAGTCGGGATCGCTGAAGTAGATCCAGCCGTTGCTCGCTTCTATGGCTTTGTTCGGCGAGTTCAGGGGCTTGCCTTCAAAACTGTCGACAAGAACCGTGCGGCTGCCATCCGCAAGCGAGATGCGGCTGATGGCACCTGGGGTTTCCATCGTGCCCTGTTCGGCGACCAGCAATGCCTCTCCGTCGTTGGTGAGCCACATGCCATTTGCCATGTTGCTTCGGTCATGGAAGGTCTCGACCGCACCGGTGTCGAGGTCCACGAAACGGATTGAAACATGCGTATCGGGAGCGCTGAAATCGGGCTTGGTGGTAAAGTACAAGCGGTTCTGGTTCGAAACCACAACCGGCCCCTCATGGGCGTCCGTTTCGACCAGGATCTCATGGAAGGATCCGGCGGACTCCGAATGCAGGATGCCAGCGGCGGCTATCAGCAGAGCCGAAAAAACCGCAATGGTGCGTCTACGCCGCGACAGAGCGTTCACCATACAACGTCTCCATGAAACTGAGCCGGACCAGCCCTCGGACGCTAGCAAAAAAAGGGGTCTGGAACAACTCGCCCGGCCGAAGGATGGGTAGAACATGGCCGTATGTTCCTGTCGCACGCGTCTGCGCGCGCACCGACCTGACGATGTTGCGCCGATCGGAAAGGCCGGCAACGGTTACCGCACTGGCGAAATCATGTGGCCCTAGATTGCTTGAATCTGCTCGCGGCGGTACCGTCACAGCTATCCGAAGACAGGCTGCTTGAGGCAATTGGACATGCTGCGATTGATTTGGCCCATTCTCGTGGCGTTCGCCGCGCCCGTAGCCGCCGATACTCTCGTGGTTGGCAACAAGGTCGATGACACGGTGAGCTTTATCGATCTCATGTCCGGCGAGGAAGTGGCGCGCCCAGCATCGGGTCGTTGGCCCCATGAATTGACGCTGTCCCCCGATGGCGAAACCGTTGTCGTGGTTTCCTACAGGGACGAGACCGAGGTCGGCCGGAGCTTGGACCTGTTTGACGTCGGGACCGCGGAACGCACCGGCGTCATCGATCTCTCCCCGGCCGAAGCACCCCACGGCATCCTTTGGGTGCCCGGCACCGAGAGTATCGTCGTCGTCACGCAAAACCCCGTCAATGTGCTGCGCGTCGACATAGCCAGACGCGAGGTGATCGATGCACTGGTCACCGGCGAAGACGACCCGCACCTGATTACGTTGTCGCCGGACGGGTTGCGCCTCTACGTCACCAACCGCGGGTCGAACTCGGTCAGTGTCGCGAGCATCGATCCCTTGGAAGTGGTGGCGACATGGCCGGCCGGCGACGGCGCCGAGGCGATCGCACTCACACCCGACGGTGCCGAGCTCTGGGTCGGCAACCGCAAGGCAGAAACGATCACCGTCTTCGATACGCGCGACGGCACGGTATTGAGGGATCTCGCAGTTGGCTTCGACCCGGTGCGCCTTGCGGTGTCGCCCGACGGCGCGCTGATCGCCGTTGCGGATTACAGCAATGCGCGCGTTGTCGTCTTGGACGCGACGACCGGTGATCAGCTTGCCGTGGTCGATCTCGAGGCAGGGGCCGGGATTTCACAACCGTCGCATCTGGGGTTTTCCGATGACGGGGCAGCCTTGTTTGTCAGCGGGCAAAAGGCCGGCGTCGTGGCCGAATACCAGAGCGCTGACTGGGACCTTCGCCGGGTGCTGCCGGCGGCTGCCGGTGCGGATGGACAGGTGATTTCGCCCATCCTCACCAAACCCCGGACCTAGCGTCTTTTTCGCCGGAACGCCGAACACAAACACCCCCCGCGGCAAGGCGTCAGTGATGACCGCCGCCATGGCCCCCATGGCCCGATGCCATCGCACCGCCCGACCCATCCGGCAGAACGAACTCGATGGTCTGCATCATCCCCTGATCCTCATGGTCCAGGATGTGACAATGCAAAACGGCACGGCCGACATAGCGCCGATATGTGGTCCTGACGCGTACGGTGTAGGCGCCTTCTGCAGCTTTGACCGGGTTTTTCACCCAGATCGTATCCTTCCACACGCCCTTGAGCCCGCGGAACTGTGGGTCGACCGAGCCGGTGTAGTCGTCAACGGCATCCGGACCTGAGACGTCTTTGCCGTTGGGGTCGAGCACTTCGATGACCTGGAACGGATTGGTATGGATGTGATGAGGGTGACCCTCCCAGGTCGAGGACAGCACCCAATCCTCGACAGCGCCTAGCCGCAAAAGCCGAACATCGCTGGGATCGAACGGGTTGCCGTTCACCTCGTAGCTCACTGGATCCGTCGAAATGTCGATGTTGTAGACGACCTCCTGCGTGCCATCGACGTCTCGGTCCATGAGGCTGTCGTGCGGGGCGAACGCGTCGAGGCGGAGGCCGTTTTGCAGATCGGCGATGACCGTCGCGAGAATATCTTCGGCAATATTGTCCCGCGCCGCGCCAACAAGCGCCTCGGTAAGAGCCGTGGCGCCGGTCGATGCCGCGCCGTTCCCTTCCACTTCGGCAACCGCGATTACGCGCGGTGGTGCCTCTATCCCCTGGCTGAGCCCCGCGCCGATCCCATCCTCGCCGTCGAGGATGCAGTATCGCCCGGGCTCCGGGAAGGCCACGAGCATGTCCCAACGGTAGCCGGGTTGCAGCACGGCGTGGCGTGTTTCCTGTATGCGGTCGAGGGTCAGACCGTCGGCCGCGGCGAGAAACAGGGGAAGATCGTCGCCGATGCAGTGCTCGGCTATGAACTCCGGTATTTCCTCCATGCTGACAGTGCGCGGATCGGGCGCGTCGCGCCCCATCCTATGAACTTCGACTTTGACGGTATCCCGCACACCCGCATGGATCATGCGCCAGCGTTCGAACTCGCCCGCACGGATACCTGTGATCGTCGGAACGACCACTCCGTTGATCGAGGTGTGGCGGCCTGAGTTGCTCCAGATGCCGCCGCCAAACTGGTTCGGTGGAACCGGCCCGAGATAGCGCTCGATCTCACCGACATCGCCTTCGTCGCAGACCCAGATGCCGGCATCGTCCGTCTCCGGCATCGTGCGGATGCGTCCGGCGTCGTCCCGACACGCATAGGCCAACTGCTGAAAGACCAGGATGCGTTCCCGAAACGGCTGCGCCTCTGTCGCTCCGAGAAGGACATCGAGATCGCCGCTGTGGTCAGCGGTCGGCATCCGGTCGCCCCGAACGATCAGGGCTCCGGCCATTCCGCTCGAGACCTGGAGCGCCGTCGAGCCATGCAAGTGGGGATGGTACCAGAACGTGCCTGCTGGATGGTCCGCTGGAACGGCATATTCGTGCTGGAACGAGACACCGGGTCGGAAGGTCAGAAAGATGTTGTCGCTGTTTCCGCTCGGGCTCACCCACAGCCCATGGGTGTGCAGGTTCGTGCTGTTGAAGCAGTGCGGGATATTGATGTTTTCAGGCATTGTCTGGCAGCTTGGGTCGTCGGCGGGCAGCGCATTCTCAAGATGCACCCGGAGCGTGTCGCCGGGGCGCACTTCAAGCGTGGGCCCGATGAACCCCGACGGCTCAATCCCGTCGACAAGATAGGACCGCAGCTTCACCCGGTCCGAGCGTTGCGCTTCCGGATTCCATAGCGTGCCTTCGCGATACGCGACCTTCAGCGCAACGGACACATCCAAGCGGCCGTCTGCCGGTGCTTTTGCATCGAGCCCGCCCGGCCGCGCGGCCACCGGCGGGTCCGTCAGTTCCGAGGCCGCGACCGTGCTGGCGACGACTGCGAAAAGGCAAAGACTACCGACTCCGGGAACGCATCGTGCAAGCACTTTTCGGAAACCCATACCGATCCCTTTCTGTGAACTCCGCGCGGGTGGATTGGGCTGCGGACCCTGCTGCTATTTGATGGCGGGGTCGGGCAGTGGCGGAACACCGCAAAACGCCGCGGCACAGGGCGGAAGGTCTGGTGTTGCGAGCAGCAACTCATTGCCCTGCGTTTCCGCAGATCCGCCCGTGCGGCATTCTCCGGTGAACACATCCCGGTTCCTGTAGTGGGTCGTGTAGCCGTCAGTCAGAGTCTCCAAGAACGCGACCAACTGGTCCTCTTCCTCGCCGGTCAGGCCAAGGTCGCCGACGGTCGTGTCGACATTGTTGGGCACTTCCGGCATCGGCCAGCAATCGACCTTCTCGGTCGTGCCGGCCGGGCAATTCCCGGAGGTCACGGGATAGGCGAACGTGTCACGCGTATTGTAGAAATGCACAAGCTGCTTCAGGCTTTTGATGTAGCCGTTGTGAAAGAAGCTCTTCTGGAAAAACGGTACCGGATTGCCATCGGCGTCGACACGCCCCGCCTCAGTCGTTGGACAATCGAGAGGCGCCATCGCGGCGTTGCGTGCCGTGACGGTCTGGAAAGCGCCATCAAAAACCGGCGCATGCTTTGTCCAATCCGCGTTTGGATTGACGCCGTTCACGCTCCGCAGAAAGCTCCCCATGCCCAGATCGCGCAACGCAAACCCATCGGGGTTCGGCGTAAATCCAAACGGATCCGGCGTGTCCTCGTAATAGAGAGGCAGCCTTGGGTTTATCGGCAACCCGAGATTGACATAAGTTTCATCGGTGAAGAGCGGCGCTGCGTCCCCGGCGTTGCCCGCGTCCTCTGTCCCCGGCTCGAGCAGTGTCGACATCCCATCGAGATGGCAGGAATTGCAATTGCCCTTGCCGCGGAACAGCGCATACCCAGCCCGCTCGTCATCGCTCAGGTCATAGTCCCCAGCCAGAAAGGCGTCGAACTTTGACGAGAACGGGCTGACCCGCGGGCTCGATTGGAAGAAAGAAACCGACTGGCCCCAATGGTCGAAAGCGTTTGTGGCGATCAGCCGGTCGGTGGCGCTGATGTCCAGGGGCTCTGTATCATCCCCGAATACGGTCGCACCGGCAGGAGTTTCGCAGATCTCTTCTGCTTCCTCCGGCCATGCGATATCAAGGCTGCCTTCGCCCCAAACCGCCTCGAAGAGCGGTCGGTACTCGGCCTGGCTGATCCGGAACACGATGCAGGCGATGTCCGGAAACCCCATCTCGCCAGCGCTGACCGGCGGATCGGTGGCCTGCTCTGCGTTCGGGTTTTGAAGCAGGAGCCCCGTCGCCCGGCCATCCCAGAAATTGCCGCCGTAAAAATCGCCTTGCGTTTCGTTGTACTGAAGCACGGCGAAGCGCGACGCGTAGGTATAGCGCATGGGTGTCCGGTCGGCGCCGCGAAAATGCGTGGACCCCGGATAGGCGCTCATCGTTTCGTTGATTGACGGGCTGGGGCCCGAAAATCCCGTATAGGGCATGTGGCAGAAGGCGCAGGCTTGGTTTTCCTTCACGGAAATACGCTCGTCGTAATTGAGCAATTCGCCGAGAAGGCCAACGGCCTGGTATCCGTTTCCGGCAAGAACGGGCGGATTTCCCAGCCGCTTGATGGGATCCAGACCCTGCCATTCGTCCATGGCGCGCTGGAATGCGACACGTATTTCGCTTCTTATTCGGTCTGTCTCTGCATCAACATCCGATGGAATGATACCCTCAGGATAAGGTAGATACTGCGCCGGGTTTGCGGATGCATCAGGCTCCGGCGATGGGCTTTCGGCGAAAGCGGCATGTGAGAGCACGCTCGCAGCGAGAGCACTCACCCAAAGCCCCCGCTTAAGAAAAACTACGCGCTCTTCGAACAGAGTCACTCCATGCAGAAACATTTTCGCCCCCCATCAGCCTTGTTGTACAGCCCGGCGAATGCTCCACCCTATGGACCGTCATGCTAATAGCCCACGAATACCATGGAATAGCGAATGCGTCAGCCGAGTAGACTATCCTTGTGCCGCCATTTTTTTGAATTTCTGGATCGGACTAGTGCATCAACTGTCCGCAAAACGGTCTGTACGCTGGGCACAGCCCATTCCACTTCGAATGGAAAACCCAGTACGCACTTCTCTTGCGCCATCCGGCGACCGCGCTTTCAATACCAAATTTTCAATTCTCAGGAAGGTCGGAAAACATACCCCTGACCCCAGACAGTCTCGATAAACACCGGGTTTGCAGTGTCGGGTTCGATCTTGGCTCTCAACCGGCGGACCAGCGCGTCGACGCTACGATCGCCGGTCCCGCCGTGCTGGCGAACCCGCGCGATTGCCAGAATGTCTTCCCTGCTGCAAACCAGACCAGGATTGGCGAGGAAGTAGCGCATAACCTGTGCTTCGCTTGAGGTGAGGCTGACCAGGCGTCCATCGTCATTTCTAAGATGTCGCTCAGATTCAACGAATTCCCAGGGCCCGAAGCGGGTCAATCGCTGCCCGCGTGACTTGTCGACCTGCATTCTGCGGAAATACGCGCGGATACGCGCAAGCAGTTCCAACATGTTGAACGGTTTGACGATGTAGTCGTCGGCACCCAGTTCCAACAATGCGATCCGCTCGACATCATCGCTCAGCGAACTCACCATGATAATCCCCGACCTCGATGCTTCGGCGATCTCGCGGCAAAGGACCTTTCCACTGGTTCCTGGCATCACGATGTCGAGCAGGTAAAGGTCGTAGGGGTGCTGGGCGATCATGGTCCGTGCGTGGCCCACGTTACTTGCCCGTTCCACAGCATACCCATGCTCTGCAAGAAATGTGTTCACCTGCATGGCGAGTGTATCATCGTCATCGACAATGAGAATTCTGCGGGTTTCGGACCCACTATCCATGGCACTTCTCCGACCAACACGTTTCTACCTGAGTAGCACTGACGGCCATGATTACCCACGAGAGCGTCTGACGCCAAAAAATGCCGTGGTACGAAGCCCCACGTTCCGCTGCAGGTCGCGGTTTTCTGGTCACCGGGGCGTTTATTGCCGTAAAGGCATGCCCCAAGGGCACGCGGTGCACACAAGCCTCTGTAATCGTTTGATTAATCGCCGTCCGACCTGGTGGCGTGCATATCATCCTG
>JANSYP010000006.1 GCA_024742405.1 Paracoccaceae bacterium | reverse complement strand
CCCTGCATGCCTCGATCGCCCTCGAAGCACTCGACATGGCCATCAGACGCCAGCGCCCAGCACCCGGGCTGATCCAGCATTCGGATCGCGGCGTCCAGTATGCAGCTGACGAATATCGCCAAGCCCTTGCTGCTGCGAAAATAAACCCATCCATGAGCCGGAAGGGAAACTGCCTCGACAACGCGCCGATGGAGAGCTTCTTCCACACGCTCAAGGTCGAGCGCGTGCATCACCGCGTCTACGCGACAAGGGACGAAGCGCGACGCGATCTCTTCGCCTACATCGAAGGCTTCTACAATTCACGCCGCCTGCATTCCGGGATAGGCTACCGATCACCGGCCGACATGGAGCGCATGGCGGCCTAACCCCGTCCACTTTTTCGGGGCAGGATCATTTGGCTTATTGGAGTGCGACAAGCCCCAAGTTTTCGAGCACACTTAAGGTCCGTGGAGAAGGACAGCCGAACCTCGTCGGCAGCGCAACACCTGGCCGAGTAGACCTAGTTCAATAACACACTCTCTACCCGATTCGGATCTTCATCAGATGATCTTGAAGCTACGGCACGCCCGTCAAACCAGCCGTTCGCTGCGCGAGCAAAAATTCCAGGCCGCACGACATCACAGATCACTGAACAGACGCAACCTTCGGAGGCATGGCGTAAAGCTGCGGGTCTTCAACCTAGTGACTGGAAGGTCAACACTTGCCCTCTTATCTTCAAAAGACCACAAGTCAGGCATACTTCGAGTAAGCATTAGAATTTGATCAGTTTTCTGCTCGCAATAGTCCCAAGGTGATCCCCCCATGCCCGCAACACTATCCAACATCCTGCGGTATTGGCGGACATCTCTGGCGGATGGTGCGCTTGGCGAAGGGACGTTCCGGGCGTCGGATCAAAAGAGGTTCTTAGCGCTCCCGAATGAAGCGCTGAAGAATGGTAGCCTTCCCAAGCAGCTGGTCCTGACACTGTTCCGTGGCAAGGATGGTTCCGGGACGGTCTCGGTGCGCTTATGGCCCCTGGTGACAGCCCGTAAAGCCTCACATGCCGCGTTTCGTGCTGATGGAATGCCGGAAATCGTCGCCCCCGTGGTCACTGAGGGCTTCGTGGATAGGGCGGGGCGGATCGTGCCGACACGCAACACCATTGCGCGAGACCTGCTGACGCCCTTGCCCCGGGGGGCCTTTGCCCTCGGATCTGTCGAGGAGCTCGACGCTTTCCTGACGACGACACCCTTGCCGAAGGTGACTACGAGCGAGGATGGCTGGCAGGACTACCGTCAGCATTGCCGCCAGATGGTAGACGCCCTGGCGCCGGGCTGGCCTTCCAACGAGACGGAGTATCTGCCGACCGGAACGGGTTTCATTGAAGTGTCGGAAGGGGCTGATGCAACTGTGCGCGGGATGCTGGATCTCTACGATAGCCTGCTGGCCGACGAACCAAACGCGCCGCTTCTACACCAGATTGCCCTGCCAACCCGTTCAGAAAAGAAGATGGATCGCGACGTCGAGAAGGACTTCGCTCGACGCCTCGGCCATTCGAACCCGCACTTCCCCTTGGCCGAACACCAACGGCAGGTCCTGGCCTGGCTCGATGCCGCCAAACCCGGCGAGGTGATCGCGGTCAACGGCCCTCCCGGGACCGGCAAAACGACGATGCTACTCTCCGCTGTCGCGGGGCTTTGGGTAAAGGCCGCGCTCGACGGGGGCGATCCGCCGGTGATCGTCGCGGCTTCGTCGAACAACCAGGCGGTCACCAACATTATCGATGCTTTTGGCAAGGATTTCGCGGCCGGCGACGGCCTGTTTGCCGGGCGTTGGTTGCCAGGGCTCAAGAGCTTCGGGATGTTCCTACCTTCGCATTCTCGGCGTATGGAGGCTGCGCAGGAATATCAGACGGAGGCCTTCCAGGAGGAATGCGAGTCCGTGGCCTATTTCGATCGCGCGCGGACAGCTTGGCTGGCTGCGGCTGGAAGGGCATTCCCGAATGCAAATGACGCAGACATCGCCGAGTTTGTGGCGAAGCTGCGCGATCGAATGACTGCGGAGGCCGATAAACTCCGACAGATCGACACGGTGTTCGACCGCCGCAGAAGATGCGCCGCCAAACTTCTGTCGGAACTTGGCGAAGATCCCGGCGCAGAACAATCCCGGCGGGCGGAAGCGGCAAGTGCCTGCGAGGAAAAGGCAGATCGACTGGCCGCCGCGCGCGCGGCACTGGATCACTATCTCGCTTCGGAGTCGTGGCTTACCGGTATGTTTGGCTTTCTGTCCTCGGTCGAGCGCAAGCGTGCGCTGCGGGCGCGGCTGGCCATCGGGGATCGGCTGGACGGTTTGCAGGACATGACCCGCCTCAAGGATATCGAAGTGCGGGTCTCAGATTCCCTAAAACATGGGCAGAAGGCCCTTGCCTCCGCCAGAGAGCGCCTCGCCCGCGCAGAGGAGCTGAGGCAGCAGTCCACGGCCACCGAACTGGCTTGGCGCGAGGCGACTGAGGCGTTCGGAGACTCGGATAACCTGGACGCGCTGGAACGGCAGGCTGACCTAGGGGTCCGTTTCGAGCTGTTCCTGCTTGCGACCCATTACTGGGAAGGCCGGTGGCTGATGGCAATGGAGGCCGATCTCGCAACCATAGCCGCTTCGCACGAAAAGACTGGGCGCAAAGCCGTCGAGCCACGCTGGCAGCGACGCATGATGCTGACCCCCTGCGCCGTGGCTACCTTTGCCAGCCTGCCAGGTAAGCTATTCTGCAGACGCTTCCATGGAGGCAATTTTGCGACCGACGGCCTTTACAACTTCATCGACCTGCTAATCGTCGACGAAGCTGGGCAAGTCCTGCCCGAGGTTGCTGGCGCCTCATTTGCCTTGGCGAAGCGCGCGCTGGTGATCGGCGACACACAGCAAATCGAGCCGATCTCTCCTGTGCCCGGCCCGGTCGACATCGGTAATCTGAAGGATTGTGGGTTGATCGACGGCGAAGACGTGCCCGACCAAATTGCCGCGAGCGGTGTCCGCACCACTAGCGGCAGCGCCATGCATCTCGCCCAGCAGGCTTGTAAGCTCGCGCCCTGGCCCGAGTTGGATCGCGGGCTCTACCTGTTTGAACACCGCCGCTGCCATGACGAAATCATCGGCTTCAGCAACGCCTTGTGCTACAAGGGCAAGCTACGCCCTATGCGCGGCCCGGCTCCCGCGGATGCGCCCCTTCCCGCGCTCGGCTACCTGCATATCGAAGGCCGCGCTTTCACCAGCGTAGGTAGCCGGGTGAACCCCGCCGAGGCCCGCACCATCGCCGCGTGGCTGGAGGACAACCGCGCGCTTCTGGAAGACCGCTACAGTCGACCATTGGAGCAGGTTGTAGGGGTGGTCACCCCCTTTGGGCGGCAAGTGCGCGCCATCCGGGACGCCTGCAATGCGCGCGGCATCAGCGTGTCCGGGCCCGACGGAATGACGATCGGCACCGTACATGCTCTGCAAGGAGCTGAACGGTCCGTCGTCATCTTCTCACCGGTCTACTCCAAACACGCGGATGGTGGCTTCATCGACGCCTCACCGAGCATGTTGAACGTGACTGTGTCGCGGGCCAAGGACAGCTGTCTTATTTTTGGAGACATGGACGTCCTCGCTACCGCCCGCAGCGGTTCCCCTCGTGCGTTGCTATCCGAATTTCTGGCGGCCAAGGGCAAGGCATTGGATTTCGCCATGGAGCCGCGAGAAGACCTAACCCGCAGCGACGCCCAGATCGAAATGCTTCAGCACGCAGACGAGCACGATGCTTTCCTGCTGGATGTACTGAATGGTGAGGGCCGAAGGTTTATGATCGTCAGCCCTTGGGTGGTCGCCGGCACGATCGAACGGACCGGCCTTCTGGAGGCAATGACGTCAGCGCGCCAGCGTGGTGCAGACATCGAAGTCTTCGCCGACCCGCTACTGAATACCGGGACAGCAGCAGGCGGGCTGAGTCAGATGGAAGCCGTGGAACGCAGCCTGTCGGAGATCAGGATAACGGTCCACCGTGTCCCGAAACTGCACAGCAAGATCGTGACCGTCGACAAGGCGCTTCTTTGTGCCGGATCATTCAACTGGCTCAGCGCGGATCGCAAAGGGCAATACGCCCGGCATGAAACATCCTTTGTCTACCGCGGCCCGCATCTCGAAGATGAAATCAAGACCATCAGGGAGGGTCTAACGCGTCGCTCAATGTAGCGGTCGGCCCTTAGCTGCCGTTGATGATGGTCAACTTCGCTACGCCTCCGTCTCGCCAAAGCGGACATCGGTACTGAATGCAATCCAGCTTGCAATCTGGTTCGGTTTCGAATGCCAATCTGACTCTGTCAGAGTTTAAGTCTTTTGAGGCCAAAGGGCTTGTGGATAGAGCACGCTCAAGGCGAGGTGATTCTACTCGCTTGTTTCATGCCTTTCTTCGTCGTTTTTTTTCAATGGCCTCGATCATCGACTGAGGTCGGGATACGTCCAGCACTACAACCGAGAGCTTTTCCCTGACATGAGCCCGAAGGTCATCTACAAGCATTGCCTTCAGCGCCTCGGCACTCTCGGGGCTGCCAGCGCCATCATTTCGCTTCGGGACCCTGAACTCAGTACCGAACCAAAAAACAAGATAGATCCCGAAACCAAAGGCGTCTGGATCCGCAGCATAACCCGAGAGCTGGGTCGAAGCGGCCGTCCAGAGCTCTTTGTTGTAGTGTCGCTTGGCCTCTATCGGCAGACACTTGCCCGCGTGGCTTAACATTAGGATGTCTGCTCTGGTGTTTTCGCCGCGACGTGCCTCGGGAAGGCTCGCGACAATGTCGTATCTTTCGAACCGCGGACGAATTAGTTCGAGGAGCCGGTCTCTGTCCTCGTTCTCGATCTGTGGTTGGGTCGCAGCCCCGACACCATCAGTGTTCCAAAACCGCTTCCAAGGCATCTCGCTGCCAGTCCTGAGCGTGCCCTTGTACCTCTCGACCTCTTCGAGAACGATGGCCGCAAGGTCCGACGGAGTCGCCGGAGAGCCATTTGCGAGCGCGCTCGTCAGTTGGCTCACTGAAGGCGCCGCGAATTGCTCATCGCGCCGCTTGCGGGCGTGCTCCGCGGCTGCATGAGCCATATGGGGCGCCCAGCTCGAATCGACTGTTGTAGCGAGTTCTTTCAGATGTTCGCCCGCTTCAACTGAATTCGAGGCTCCGAGACGTCGGATAGCTGCCCTGACAATCCCGCTTGCTCCGCCATAGTGCCAACAACCATCGTCGCGCGCTGGGTATTTCTTCCCAAGGGCGCCAATCCTTATACGGTTCAGCAGGTCGATGTTCGGACACAGCTCGTTGAGAGTATTCGCGATGTCCCCATTTGGAGCCAACAAAGCTTTTTCCAGGTCTCCTTCCGCCAACCGGTCGGCAAATTCTTCAGGCATCAGCGCTAGGCCGACGAACGACCAAATATCTCGTTGCTGCCGCTCGAGATCATCGCGATCGAGGGAAAGCCGGACAAGCTCAGCGAGTTGGCTACTGCCTAAACTCGCCGCGCATGCGCGGATCGCCTGCCTTAGGGCAGGATCTGGCAGCCCCGGTCTCTCGCCAAGCAGACCAACCATGCACAGGGATACCAGCTCTGGCCTGTCTGCGCTCGTTAGATGATGGATGGCGTCAAGGTCGTCATCGCCCGCTTCCAGAGCGGCGTTCCAATATCGCACCATCATGGCAGCGCCTTGGTCAGGATCACTGGCCAAGCGGTCAACTGCCCAAGCGGCGATCGAAGGATCATCGTCGGCGCTGAAATAGGCTTGCCGCAATCCGACTACGGCGACGGTCAAGGGAGCCACGTCGATATCGTTTTCACGGCCATGCAATAGCGCCTGATGCAATCCCGCACCAACGACGAATTCCTGATCGTAGGCGCTATTGGAGGCCTCGGCTTTGCCGAGATCTTCGACATCAACCTTGTTCTCGGTGTTTATCGCAAACTGGACGAAACCTTCGGCGATCGCCGCTGCGATTTCCCTATTTGTGTATTGAACGATTTTTTCAAGCGGCGCTTCGTCCTTGCAGATGCCGCCATTCCGGTAGTTGTTAGCGGCCCATCTCAACACACCGAACTGGTCGGGAGCACCGCTTGCGATTGCTGCGAGGTTCGGTGTGAGTTGAGCGACATTGCCATTCCGCGATCTCTCCGTTTCTTGATCCTGCTTGGCCTTTCGCTTGGCCTCCCTCTTCTTCCATTTTGCGTGCGGGTCAGAGAGGACAGACTTAATGAAACCCTTGAAACCCCCTTCCTGCTCAAGCAGCGATACGATCGGCTCTTGCCATTTCGGCCATTGCGGTTCGCTGAGGGCCGCATACGCGGCGACCTGAAACAATCGCTTTCGCACCGCCCCCTTTTTCGTCGTATTAGCGAGGTCCAACAACCCACGGATCAATGCGTCGGATGGCAGCCGTCCAGCGGTCGAGATAAATACTCTGTTCACTGCCCACGGGCCCACTTCAGAGGATCTTTCTTCCTCGAGGGCAAGGAACAACTCCAACTCGCGACGATCCGAATCGTGGTCAATCCAACTCCGGATGGCCTCAACCACGTCGCTGTCAAGCATATCCCATCGATGTGCTCGGAGATTACCAATCCAAGTTAGAAGACGCTTGGCGGAAATGTCTGGGTTGGCATCAATTGTGGCGACAAAAGCGCGGTCGAGGAGCGACTGGACCTGCGATTTGTGCCGGCGCTGTGTGTCGCTTCTTCCAACACCGTTGTCGAAAAAGTCCGGTCGCGGAGAACTCGCGATCGCAATACTCAAAGAGACCAGCGAACTAATATCGTCGTTGTTTGCCCCATCCCGCGTTTCCGCAGGCAAACTGTCGAAATCATTGAGCAGAGCGTGAAGATCGGAAAACTGAACACCCTGCGTTGACCTGCTCGACAGGACAAGGGCGCGGATCGCCAATTGACCCCGGTCCACCGTCATGCCGGCAAGATCGTTCAAAAGGCCACGCTGCATACCATCCTTGTCGTTGACTTTCGAGACGAGGATCTTTGCCGCTCTCTCCCGCATCCAAAGAGGCCGGGAAGCGTCGAGCACAATTTCCCGCAGCTTCTCCGACATCTGCATAACGGGTGGACCGTCGGCGAGTGCCCGAAGGACGGTGACCTGCAGATGACTGCGGACCTCGGCGTCGAGAATAGCTTCGAAATCGTCTGCGAGATCTTCGCCGGCAAGCCCCCCAAACACAGTCGCGTCATCCTGCGATTCGAGGAAGAACGGGTCATCACGATCCAGGTGATTTAGGATTTCTCGTCGTCCAGCCGTGTCGAACGTCGCGGCATCGCCATATGCCAGCACCGTTGCTGCATCATGCTGAATGAGCCGTCTTGCCCCACCGGAGTCTCCTTGCGATTGGAGGTGAGCGGCAAACCACGCATACAGTCCCCTGAGTTCGCTCGGAGCCTTCTGGTCGCTTCCCGTGATGAGCGCAATTGCCCGCCTCAGCGGAAAAGCGGGCGTTTCCGCAGCGCCCGTCACCTTTCTTGCCAGAAAACGCCCTGCCAGAAATTCAGCGACCGTTCGATGAAACGGCGCGAACGCGTGTCCTTCGCCCCTGAAAATGGCGGTATCCAGGGCGGCTTGGAGTAAGCTGGCGTCAATCCCCAGAGCATGTGTCGCGACATACTCGTTTTCTGATGAACCAGGGGGCAACGCATTTGAGCGCCAGAGCGCCTTTGCCCCGGAGACGAGAAAGTAGAAGCTCATGGCGGAAGCCGCAGCGAGGATTTCTTCCGCCCCCGGTCGTGGATCTGTTTCGCGCTCCGGGTCGTGTTCATGGGCGAGCGCCGATGTGGCACTCGCGAACAGATCAAAGCGAGATGTTGGCCATACCCCGTTCGAAACAACAACCGAGTGAAGCAATCTCAGGCTGAGTGGATTTTCAAGAAACGCACCGGCACCTCGATTTCTCGCTTCACTGACGAAGCGATCCGGGTCGGGCTCACCCAGAGACGCCACGACCGATTGCGCTTCTTCCTCGCTCAGTGGCAGGAGATGGGCCACAATGATTGGCCGATTGCTCGTCGCACGCCGCATCGCGTTGATGTCAGCAGTCGCGCGCCAGTCCTCTGCACGGCAGGTGAGGCGCCACCTGCGAATGTTGCTTTTCGAAATCGCGTTGGCGAGGCGCAGCAGTTTGTCTTTGCCGCCATCCCCTGAACGATACTCATCGAGGGCATCAAGATAGGCGGTTCCAGACGCACCGATCGGAGATCCGTTCATCACTTCCCTGCAGGTCGCGATCTCTCCACTTTCGGCACGCGCCTCGTGCTCCAATGCCGTGGATTTCCCCGCGCCGGGCTCGCCGAGCAAAACAACAAATGGCTCGCCGCGCAGATGGCTCAGCGGTTGAACCGCACTCTCACCTTGAACTTGGGTGGCGACTCGCCTGTCTAAGCACGCATTTTCCATGTCGGAACGTTAGCGACCCGACGGTGTTCTGAAAACCTGCAGCGGAGCTACTCAATAGAGGGTTGGCCGATGTCGGCTTTCTTCCTAAACCGGCATGCAGTTCGTGGGAGCAGCGAAGGTCCGGTTTCCGCCCATTGTGTTGAAAAACTCCGATTTCGCACAACTCCGAGCAAAAAACTGCCCGCTCAGATCGGGTAGGAATTTTCAGCCGGGGGTTCGGCCAAAATCTCACTCTGGCCGCCTACGGGGGTCCCAGCGACCGTCTCCCATGTCGTTGAGAGACTTTATCGTCCGTTCGTCCATTCGCCGAAAATTCGAGCTTCCGTGATTTCCGCGTTTTTCAACACAATCCGCCCGACTCTGTGAAAGGCCTCGGCCAACCCCGAGCGACGCGTGGTCTTCACGCGGAGTACTTTTCCGCTTTCTGGCGATAGACGCACCGATTTCTGGATCCGTGTTTCGATTGAGAACAGCTTCCCGCGATGGAGAGGCCTTTCGGTCACTCAGGAGGCCTTCAGCGCGCTACGCGGGCGCATTTCAACTGTTCTCAAAACACGCCCATGCTGATCCCGGCGCCGAGGGCGGCTCCAAGATCGCGGCAACGGTCCAGATGGGCCGCGGGGATCGTTTTCTCGGCCAGGATAGTTTCCGGTGTCTGGGCATTTGTGCGGATGATCAGCGGCGGCTGCACCTCCCGTAGACGCCAGCCGGTGGCGATCCGGGCCGTCTGGCGCGCGGCGTTCTCGCCGTCGGACCCCGCGCAGATCATCTGCGCATAGGGTCGGCCCTCGATCCGTCCCAGAACCGGGTAATAGCAGCGGTCGAAAAAGTCCTTCATGGGGCCGGAGAGTGCCGCAAGGTTTTCGGGCGCACAGAAGATGTAGCCGTCGGCGCCGAGCAGGTCGTCGGGAGTTGCCGTCTCGGCCCGTTTCAGCTGCGTCGTCGTCTCGAGGCTGGCCGCCTCCGCAGCGGCCTCGGCCATCTGGCGGCTGCCGCCGGTACGCGTGTGAAAGACGACAAGGAGCGTGGCCACACAAGAAACCTCTGGACTGGGTGCGCGCCGTGGCCGGCGTTCACGTTAGAACCGTTCGACCCACGGCCGGAGGGCCACTTCGTTTGTCCAGGCACTGCGCTCCTGCTCGATGAGGTGGCGGTAGGTCTGCGCAATCGCTTCGGGGCGCAGCATCGATCCCGGATGATCCGCGGGCTCCTCCCGCCCCGGGTTCAGGATCCCGCCATCAATGTTGATCCAGGCGACATGGATGCCTTGCGGGTGAAGTTCGCGGGCCATGCTCTCGGCCAAGCCACGCTGAGCAAACTTGCCCATGGCGAAGGGCGCCGAGAGCGGGAAGCCCTTCACGCCGGCAGAGGCGCCGATGAAGAGGATGGTGGCGCGCTTGTCGTCGACGAAATCCGCTTCCAGCATCCGGCGTGCCGCGTGCTTACCGACCACGAACGCGCCAATGGCCGTAACGTCAACGGCCCTGCGGACCTCTTCGAGCGACAACTCTGCCACCGGACCCCGCACGCGGGAGGAGGGGTTGTAGACAACCACCCGTGGCGGCGTCGGGAGCGCATCAAAGAGCCCCGCGACGGCAACCTCATCCATGGCGTCCAGGAGCACTGTCTGCGTTGACGTCTCTTGGGCTACCGCTTGCATTTTCGCGCCGCTCCAGGCCGCCAGGGTGAGGGCGTGATCGCGGGCAAGATCGCGCGCGATGGCCGCGGAAAGCCCGTCCCCAACCCCGATGATCACCGCCTGTGGTCTGGACATCCCACGTCTCCCGATGCCTGTGCGCCCGTGTGCTTGACCCCGGAATGCGCATGCCGTACGCCATAAATCAATTTGCGGGCGTTGTGTAATGGTAAGACCCTTGCCTTCCAATCTGATGCTTTAACTGCAACGACTTGATTTCGCGGTGTAAACTAATCTCCGACAAATCACCTGCAAAATTGCCAGTTCACTGTCCGGTGTGTCCGTCCCTGTGCTATTTTTTTGGTCTGAGTTTGCAGGGGCTTGGTCTGCATTGTTACACTAGGTTGGGTAAAGTGCCACTGCTAGGACTGCGGTGACGTCGTATCCGATCGCTTCACCGACAATTTCTGAGCAGCAGATGGTTCTGCTTCTGTGCCTTTTGTTGAGGACTAGGTGCTTCGAAACGCTGGGTGCGTTTTTCTTGTGCTTATCAAGCATTGGCTCCGGGCAAACAAAGCGAGCTAGGAGTTTACTTCACGTGTACGTCCAATCCGCGCGCCGATCTCGGCGGCTGACTGATGTTGAACGCTATCGGCGAGATGCGCGTAGCGGGCGGTCGTTTGGGGCGAGTTGTGACCGAGAAGCGCGCCGATCTGGGGTAGGGACATACCAGCCGCGGCGGCCACGCTGGCATAGCTGTGGCGCAGGTCGTGGAGGCGGACATCTTGCAGCCCGGCGGTGGCTCGAAGGATCGTCCAGGGGCGCTTAAGGTTCACAAGAGCGCGCCCAGCTTTGGAACCTGCGATGACAAAAGGATTGTCCTCAAGCCTCGGGATCTGAGTGAGGACCGCCATGGCTTCGGAGGACAGGTACAGCGTGCGCCGGCCGGTTTTGGAGTCTGGCAACACCGCTACGTTGCTTTCGAAGTCAACCCAGTCCCATTGGAGGCCGAGAATTTCGGAGGTCCGCGCGCCGGTAAGGATCAGCAGCCGGATCGCGGCAATGGCATATGGTGAGACCACCGGCTGCGCGCCTTGGTCGCCGATTTCGGCCTCGTCCAGCACATCGAACAAGCGTCCGAACTCGGCCTCGCTGAGATAGCGCTCGCGTCGCTCTTCTTTGAACTTCTTGATCTGGCGGCAGGGATTGCTTCCAGGTTCGCGCAAGCCCCAGACCTCGGCGAGGTTGAGGGCCTTCGACAAAAGCGCAAGCGCACGGTTGGCCGCGTAGGGCGTCTCTCGCAGTTTGCTGTGCCATTTGGCGATTTCACCGCGCGTGATGTCTTTGACGCGTGTGGCGCCAAAGGCGGGGCGCAGCATATTCTCAATCGTCGCGCGGTCGTTGCGCAGACTGGTTGGTTTCTTGTGCAGCTCCGCATGGTCGCGGAGGTAACGCTCGAAAAGCTCAGACATTCGCTCTGACGACCGGGCAGTCTGGCGGTCTGCGGCAGGGTCCTCGCCGAGGGCGATCTTGGCGGCCCAGTGTTGCGCCACTTTTCTGGCCTGGTCGGGTGTGACTGTCCCGTCGACCCCGATCACCGGCTCGCGACCAACCCCAGCCCGCCCGCCACTGGTGCGGTACTTGTAGACAAAGGTCTTTCTGCCTGACGGAAGAACCTTGACGCCAAACCCGGCGAGTTGCGTGTCCCAAACATAGTAGCGCTTATCCCGCGGCGTCATCGCGTCCACGGCGCGTCGGGAAATTCTGGTCTTATCCATGGGGTCTCCCTTGGAAACGGTCTTGCGCTAGAGCGAGCACCGGGCGAGCACGCTTGATGAAACTTAGCGAAGCTTCTCGCAGAGATATGAAGGGTGAGTTAAGCAAAAACAATGCTGTAGGTGGTCAAATGATGCGCCCGCAGGCTCAGAGAATTTCAGAAGCTCAGACTTCTAATCAGCAGGTTCCGGGTTCGAGTCCTGGAGGGATCGCCAAAAGACCTAGTGAGACACCGGATCCGATTGGATGCTTCAGGGTCGCCGGCGCGCGCAGTCGTCACATTTTTGGCGTCGCATCGTCTGCTGGTGCAGTGCCGACGAGGCCGAGCCTCGTTCCCGGAAGCTACAGGGCTTCGTCCGGGTCAGTTCGGTCCGTATCCGGGGCATGGAATAACCAAAGGGGGGGCAGAAGATATATATTTCAGGTATTTAAGTTGACGCCTCTTCGTGTTTCCTTGGGGTGTCTCCGCGAGTGAAAAGACAAGAGGTTACCGATGTTGAAAGTCCTATCCATAGTGTTGGCGTTAGCGTCTGTGCCGACGTCTCTTTTTGCCCAGGAGCTTATCCAGTTCGCCCTTGCGTCAAACGTGGAAGACGGCGCGCGCACATTCTGGTTCAACGACACTGCTGTGCGCGATGCGCTTTTGAAGATGGTACCGGAGGGATCAGTCAGGGAGTTCCCTCTCAATTGTAGCGAGGCAGCCGCAGGAATGTCGCTGCTACATGGTGCCGGTGACGTCCTGATAATCGACGCCCATTGCGCAGAGGTGGTCGAGGCGAGCTTCGATTACAGTAACGATCCGAGTGCCTTTCTAATCGAGACTTTTGTGGCGGCGTCGGAGCAGGACTGACGCCCAAGGCTTGGCTTCTGCAGTGTTCTTTAGGTTCGGCTGATGCTCGATCCCGGCAAGGCCGAGGGTCGAGGTGCGACTCACGAGTGCGACGCGGATCTTGATTTCAGCAGCCTGGTGTTCGGGATCTCTCGCGGCGATGCGTTACCCGAAGGCCGCGGGGCAGCGTATACGGGCCTCATTCCGACTTCGGGCATGGTATCTGGTCCGGCGCTTTGAGTTCCGCCATCGGCAGCCGTCCCGTCCCGCCGAGTAGCTCGCGCCACATGTCGTAGGTTGCGTCGCTGATGTCGGCTTGGTGGTAGCTCGAACGCCCATCGCTACCACTCGCCAGATGGACGTCAATCTCCCGCCGCAGCATTGGCGCCGCTTCATCCTGATGTCGCGTCCTCACCATCTGAAAATCCCCTCATCTACCAAGCATATTGTGGCTCAGGTTCACGGGGAAAGGACAGGTGGCGCGCACCCCCCAAACCGGTATCATTTGTTCCGAATTGGCCCCCCAAACCGGTCCGACGTCACCGGGCTTATTATTCTCGAGCAGGCGATTATGGCTGCCACGGCGAGTTTGGAGAGCGCTCAGCGGCTAGAAAGCAAGGTACCTGAGACGACGCTGACCCATAAGGGGCTATCGCGAAAGACGGCCATTCTCGAGGTCGCGAAGAATCTTCTGGTAGAGAAGGGTTTCGCAGCCATCTCGTTTCGAAACGTCTCGAAACGTGCCGATGTGACCGTTGGCAACGTGACCTACTATTTTCCGACAAAAGAACATCTGATGGATGAGCTTGCCGCCTACATCTTCGATCGGTGGGAGGAGGGTTTCCGGCGCCGCAAACCGGATGACCTCCATGGCGCTGTCGAGATCTTCGACTATTCCATCCGTTACATGATCGAAGAGAACAAGCGCCCCGGCACGAACGCCCTGTTGCAGGAGATGTGGGCCATGGCCAGCCGCAGCGAGATCGTCATGCGGATGCTCGACACTTTCTATGCTCGGGTGCGTCACTGGATCCTGGAGGTAATGCCGCCGGTCGAACCGCCCCTCAGCGACCATACGCGCAAGCTGCGTGCGGCGCTGATCACGGCTCAGATAGAGGGCCTGATTGTGCTGATCGGCCCGCGCAGGATTCCCCATGACGAGATGCGCGGGCTTGAGGATGCGGCGGTCGAGGCCGCCCGGAGGCTGGCCACCGAACCGGAAGCTTAACGGTCGGATCAGCGCAAGGGCAGGGGGAAGCCCCGCGCCAGTATCCGGACCCGTGGTCTTCGAGCCGGAGGTGATCCAGCGGGCGGGAGGCGCCCCTAATTTGGTTCCGGCAGGCCTCGATCCGGCGATGTGTCGCTTGCGCGTGACGCAGTCGCGTCTGGCAAGCGGCAGGGCTTGGCAGGGGCCGCGCCGCCGTTACAGGTGACGTCTTTCTAGAGGCTCTTCAAAAGCCCAGCCCCGCGGGCCGTAAACCGATGCGATAGGGTCGAACGAGGCCTGCCATGCGATCGCGCCGGACCTTAGTGGTCGAGGCCACGCGAACGCCCGGCGCACCAGCCAAAGCCGGTTCGGCTTGGCCTATTTCAGTTGGCTATCTTTGGAGCCGCGCCGGTTTATCCCGCCGCGAGTCACGGGTCTGGCCCCCCGTTCTTGCTGGCAATCGATGCAGAGCTTAACCCCCGGGATCGCTTCGCGCCGGGCCTGAGGGATCGGCTCCTGGCAGTCGGCGCAGTGGGTCAGGCTATCGCCAACCGGCTTCCTTTGTGCGCGCAGGCGTGTCAGCTCGTCTTGAATGCTGGCCTCTATCTGCTCGCTCACCGCGCCGTCGCGCGCCCAACCACCAGCCATACCGGTCTCCGCGTTCGAGATACTGGGGAGGGACCGTGCACGAGATCGTCCGGGAATGCAAAGCCTTGAGGGTCGTCGCGAACCGGCGAGCGAGCGGGTTTGCTGCCCGCGCCGCCGTGATCCCTGTGCTCGCCGTCTCGAGCCGCTCTTCCGGGCCGCGCAGCTGACCGGCCAACAGGTCGAGCGCCGGGCGCGCGGCCTCGGGCACATCCCGAGCCGCCTCGAGCAGCTGGTCCAGGTGGAGGGTGCCCTTCGCTACGACGATCCCGGGCTCGGAAAGGTGCGCGCGGATCGCGTTCACGGTTTGGATCCGCTGGCGCACGAGGAAGTCCCGCGCCTTGTGGTCGAGCAGCGCCGCCCGCCGCATTGCCGACTTCACCGGCACGACCCGCGTTCTGCGCCTTTGACCGATCCAGTGGATGGTTCAGCACGCTTGCGCAGATCAGCTGAAACTGGGCCGCGTCTCGGTCGTTGACAGCGTCAGGTCATACTCCTCCACCACCGCTACGAAATCGCTCACATAGGTGCAGTGGTAGCGCCGATCCCGCGGCAGCCACTCCAGCGGTCCTTGCGCGCACTTAGTGCGGTTCTGCGCGGCCGACACGACCCGCAGATTGTCCGGGATCGAGGGCAAACCGATCCGTCTTGTTCTCTGGCCATTCTGAGGCACCACGGGGCCAAGCTCACGCCAGCGGCACGAGCTGGTCAATCTGCACGTCAGCGGCATCGTAGAAGGTCCGGCCGGTGTAGGGGTCCAGCCAGGCGCCCTCGGCTACGGTGCAACCGCTGCGGCGCATCACCGCTGGCTCCGTCGATGCTGCGATCAGCATTTGGGCGAGGGTGTTCTGGCAGTCCTCGTCGGAATCGACCCGATCGCTGAAAGTGTTCAGGTCATAGGCGACGGTGGTGATGCGATCGGGCGTCTGCACGCAGCCGGCGAGCAGGACCAAGACAAGGGCGAGGGCAGGGGATCTCAGACGCTCGATATAGGTACGATTGGTTGGGGATTGGTTACACGGGGCTGCCGACGTGATGGGAGGGCGACACTCGATGTACGTCAAGATAAGTCTGTTGAAGCATGAAGCAGGTGGACCGTCCTCGCGACTAGACTGCCGAAAACGTGCCAAAACGGAAAGGATTGTGTCTAGGTGTTTAGGCTTCGCTAACCACCTGACTTTGTAAGAATGAAGCGGGGCGCCATAAACGACCGTTTGTGCCGGGTTAAGAGTTTTGGTTTCGAGCCTCTCAGTGAGAACGAACTGAGGCTAACGGTGTATTGTAAGCGTCGACAACCGACGCCTCGCGGGTTCGATTCCCGCTCGCTGGCCGAGAGATGGACGGAACAACGGACGGGCAGCTATGCGCCGAGGCTCCACCTAGCTAGCTCCGACTTCGGGACTTTCTGCGGTACTCAGGGTTCCGAAGTCTCCAAATTGTTCCCGACTTTTCCCACCCTCGCGTTGGATCCGCCCTTGATGAAGGCGCGCAATGTGATCTCAACCACCTGAAAAGAGGCCGGAATATTTCTTGATCAGTTGGAGCGGGTGAAGGGAATCGAACCCTCGTCTTAAGCTTGGGAAGCTCCTGCTCTACCATTGAGCTACACCCGCCCTGCACGGGGTTTGACCCTGCGGGCAGACGGGTTGTAGACCATCGCTTCGACCCACTACAAGGCCAGAAATCGGGGTGGGTCTGACCCGCAGACTTGCTGGCGGATCGTGTTTGACGTCGTTGGTCCCGGCGAATTGCGTCGGTCAGTGAGATAAGGCCCATGGGAGCGGCGGACAGAAATGGTTGATCTTTGGGCGGTTGCGGGACCGATACTGGTTCTGGACATTGCCAATCCCGTCCTCTTGGCCGCGGTGATCCTGTCGATGACGAGCGCCAAACCCTACGCCAATACGTTTGCGCTGATCACTGCGCACACATTGAGCTACACCATCGTCGGGTTCCTTGTCGTCTACGGCGTTGCCGAACTGTTGGAGCTTGTGCTGTCGCCGGCGATGCAGAGGCTGCAGAACCCCGAGCCCGAGGATTTCGTCATCGGACTGCTGGTGGGTTTGCTGCTGATCAGGATCGCGCTGCGCTGGAAAACCGACCCGCCCCATCCGTCGGATGCACCTCCGAAGCCGAGCAAATCCGGACCGGTCGCCGCCTTCATGTTTGGCGGGGTGGTCAGTTTCGTCGGGATCCCATTTGCCATCCCCTACTTTGCCTTCGTGAACCAGCTCATGAAGATCGATGGGCCGCTCGTGCCCGCCAATCTGGTCCTCTACAATCTGCTCTATGCGGTGCCGTTCCTGATGGTGCCGGCCGCTGTGGCGTTGTTCGGGCGCTCCGCGATGCCGGTTCTGGAGCGCATCAACAAAGCCGTCGAGAGATACGCGGCCTATATCATGCCGGGGCTTCTGGGCGTCGCGGGGCTGGTGCTTGTGGCGGATGCGCTGACGTTTTTCATCACCGGACAGGGGTTGATCTGAGTCCGCCGTGCGTTGCTGCTCTCGTCGCTTCGGGGCGCCTGTTGCTGTGGCAAAGATCAGCCGTGGCCGACGGTGCGCGGCTGGGCAATCCAGTTGCGGCTTGACACGCGGTGGGGCGCCCGGCAGCGACATATTGCGGTTTCTGGACAAGATGAGCTCACGGTGAGGGGAGGCCCGGACATAGCATGAAAGACTCTGCCCGCGGTCTCGCGCTGGTCAGCCCCACGGCGCTCTATGCGCTGGCGATGCTGGTGGCACCGATGGCCGCGATCGTGCTGTTCAGCTTTTGGACGCAGGATTACCTGACGCTCGACACGACGCTGACGTTTGACAATTACCGCGAGGCGGTGACCGATCCGATCTACGGCCAGCTGATGGTCCGGTCGCTCTATATCTCCGGCATTGTGACCGCGGTGACGGTCGTTCTGGCCTTTCCCATTGCCTACTACATCTCGTTCCATGTCGCGCCCGAGCGCAAGGCGCTCTGGATCTTCCTGGTGACGATCCCGTTCTGGACCTCCTACCTGATCCGGGTGTTCCTGTGGAAAGTGATCCTGGGCTTCAACGGGGTGCTGAACACGTCGCTGTTGGGTCTCGGCATCATCGACGCGCCGCTGACCTTCATCCTCTACAACCTCAACGCGGTGGTGATCACGCTCGCCCATGCCTTCGCGCCCTTCGCGATCCTGCCGATCTTCGTCGTGCTGGAACGGATCGACCGGTCGCTGCTGGAAGCCGCGCAGGATCTGGGCGAGACCGCGCTGACGACCTTCTGGCGGGTCACGCTGCCCCTGGCGATGCCGGGCGTGATCGCTGCGGTACTGATCGTCTTCATCCCCACAGTGGGCGATTACATTACCCCGCGGCTCGTCGGGGGGCCGGGTGGACTGATGATCGCCAACATGATCCAGACCCAGTTCCTGCGGCTCAACAACGCGCCGATGGGGGCGACGCTGGCAGTGCTGGCGATGGTCTGCGTGACGGTGATCGCGCTGGTCTTCCTGTGGCTCAACCGCCGCTTTTTGCGAGGACGCAATTGATGGCGGGGGTACGGGGGCAGGGGCACGGCTTGCGGGTCTATGCGGTCCTCTATCTCGTTTTCCTCTACGCACCCATCGTGCTGCTGCCGATCTTTGCCTTCAATGACAGCACCATCATCGCCTTTCCGCTGTCGGGCTTCACCACCCAATGGTTCGTGGAACTGGCCGATGTCCCGGCGCTGCATTCGGCCGTCCTGACCTCGCTCAAGATCGCGGTGATCACGGCGCTGATCTCCACCCTGTTGGGCATCTGTGCCGCCCGCGCGGCCACGCGGTACCGCTTTCCGGCCAAGGCGGGGATCATGGGGGTGATCATGGTGCCGCTGGTGCTGCCCGAGATCATCGTGGCGGTGTCGCTCCTGGTCGTGTTCCTCCAGATCGGGCTGGAGCTGTCGTCGCTCACCGTGATCCTGGGGCATGTGCTGATCTGCACGCCCTTCTGCATCGCCATCCTCAACGGCTCGTTCCAGTCCCTCGACGTCTCGTTGGAAGAGGCCGCCGTCGATCTGGGCGAGAGCGGCTGGGGCGCCTTCCGGCTGGTGATCCTGCCGCTGGTGATGCCGGGCATCGTCGCCTCGCTGCTGATCGCCTTCACGATCTCCATGGACGAGTTCATCATCGCCTTTTTCCTGTCGGGGTCCGACCCGACCCTGCCGGTCTATCTCTGGGGACAGCTGCGTTTTCCCCAGCGACTGCCGGTGGTGATGGCGCTCGGCACCATCCTGGTGGTTGCCTCGATCCTCATCATCATCCTAGCCGAATGGTTCCGGCGCCGGGGCGTCGCCAAGCGCGGCGGCAGCGACAGCGGAGGGTTCCTGTGAGCGCATTGATCGCCCTGAGCGGGGCGCAGAAATACTTCGGCGCCTATCACGCATTGCGCGACATCGATCTGGAGATCGGGGAGGGGGAGTTCTTTTCGCTGCTCGGGCCGTCGGGCTGCGGCAAGACCACGTTGCTGCGCGCGATCGCGGGGTTCGAGGCGCTGGATGGTGGCAGCGTCCATATCGATGGCCATGACATGGCAGGCGTGCCTGCCAACCGTCGCCCGACGAACATGGTGTTTCAGAGCTACGCGATCTTTCCCCATCTGAGCGTTGCAGAGAATGTCGCCTTCGGCCTGCGGAAGCGTGGGCTCGACGCGAAGACACAGGCCGAAAAGGTGGGCGGGGCGCTCGAGATGGTCGGGCTCGGCGGTTACGGCGCTCGGGCGGCCCATGCCCTGTCCGGCGGACAGCGCCAGCGGGTGGCGCTGGCGCGCGCGCTGGTGCTGGAACCCAAGGTCCTGCTGCTCGATGAGCCCCTGTCGGCGCTCGACCGCAAGATGCGCGAACAGATGCAAGGCGAGCTGCGCCGGCTCCAGCGCCATGTCGGGATCACTTTCATTCTGGTCACCCACGACCAGGAAGAGGCGCTGATCATGTCGGACCGGATCGCGGTGATGTTCGACGGCGGGATTACCCAGATCGACAGCCCCGAAGGGCTCTATCGCCGTCCGGCGAGCCGCGAGGTCGGGGCCTTTATCGGGCAGATGAATTTCCTGTCGGGGCAGGTGCGCAGCGGATCGGAGGGGTTTGTCGCCCAGATCCACGGGTTGGGGCATGCGCCGCTTGCGGCGGACCAGAGCGCGGAGCCGCTCGTTGCGGGCCAGGCGACTTTCGGAATGCGGCCCGAAAGCTTGTCGCTGGTCTTCGATGGCCAAGCACGGGCGGCCAGCGAGGCCGCGGGCCGCGTTGCCGACCGGGCTTATTACGGCGACATGACCTATTACGAGGTGGCGCTCGATGGCGTTGCCGAGCCGGTCACGCTTTCCATGAAAAACATGGTCGGCCAGCCCGTGCTTTCGGTGGGCGATGCCGCGCGCGTGGCGTGGGACCCGCGCGCGCTGATCGTGTTTTCGGGTGCGGGCGACGCGTGAGCGCGGGCCCGCGCCGCGCCGGTCGTCTCAGAACCCTTCGAGGACCAGCTTGCCGCGGGCCGTTCCGCTTTCCAGAGTTTCGTGCGCCTGCCTGAGATTGGCCGCGTTGATGACACCGAGACTCTCCGTCGCCGTCGACCGGATTTTCCCGGCGTCCAGCAGCCCTGCGACCTCGTTCAGGATGGTGCCCTGCCGACCCATATCGGGCGTCTGAAACAGCGATCTGGTAAACATCATCTCCCAATGGATGGACACGGCCTTGGTCTTGAACGCGGAAACATCGAGCGTTTCTGGATCGTCGATCAGACCGAAGCGTCCCTGCGGCGCGATGAGTTCGGCAACCTGGCCGATGTAGCTGCCGGTATGCGTCGTCGAGAAAACGGAACCCGGCTGCCCCAGCCCGAGCGCGTCGACCTGATCGGGCAGCGGCCGGCTGTGGTCGATCACATGATGGGCGCCCAGTTCGCGCACCCATGACATGGTCTCTTTGCGGGAGGCTGTGGCGATGACCGTCAGATCGGTCTTGGCCCGCAAGAGCTGAATGGCGATGGAGCCGACACCGCCCGCTCCGCCGATGATCAGCACCGCGGGCGCCGCGCCGGGGACAGGGTCGGTCACGCGGAGCCGCTCGAAGAGCATTTCGTGGGCGGTCAGCGATGTCAGAGGCAGCGCTGCGGCCGCGCCATCTGAGACGGAGGCCGGTTTTCGCCCGACGATCCGCTCGTCGACCAAGTGAAACTCCGCATTCGTGCCGGGCCTGTCGATGGCGCCGGCGTACCATACAGTATCGCCGATCTTGTGGGTCTCGACATCGTCGCCGACCTCGACCACCTCGCCGACCGCGTCCCAGCCCAGGATGACGGGATCACCGCCTTGCGGTGCGCGCGACCTGCGGACCTTGGTGTCCACCGGGTTGACCGACACGGCCCGGACCCGGACCAGAAGGTCCCGGCCTGCGGGCACAGGTCTGGCGATGTCGAGATCAAGCAGTGCGTCACCCCGGTCGATGGGGCCCGGGTCACGATAACCGACAGCTTTCATGGTCTTGGTCCTTTGGGTCAGGCGATTTTCGACATTTCGTGTAGCAGGAAACTATCAACGGCCCCGTCGGTCGCCTCCATGTAGGCGGCCAGATGCGGCGCGTTCATGTGGGTTTGCCACAGGTCCCGGCTTTCCCAGTTCTCGTAGAAGACGAAGTATCCGGGGTTCTCGGTATCGACATGGAGATCATATTGCAGCGCGCCTCTTTCGGCGCGGGTGATCGGAACAAGCTTTTCCAGCTCGGCGCGGACCAGATCCTCCTGGCCCGGTTTGGCGGTGATCTGGGCGACGATGGTCAGTGTCATGGCTGGCGCTCCCTTTGACAAATGCCTTCAGGAGCGCATATGCGAGTACTGTCCGATCGCGCAATACGCACAAATTTGGCCTATAGGTACCGAATGGATACTGTAAGAGACGCCGAGCAGACCAAACCGAGATTTGTCAGCTACGACTGCAGCGCAGGCTGCCCGGTCGAGGGAGCGCTCGAACAGATCTCGGGCAAGTGGAAGGGGCTTGTCGTCTTTCACCTGATGGCAGGGACCTTGCGGTTCAACGAACTGAAGCGCCGTTTGGGCGATGTCACACAGCGTAGCCTGACCAAGCAACTGCGCGAGCTCGAGGCGGACGGCATCGTCCATCGCGAGGTCTTTGCCGTCGTGCCGCCGCGCGTGGAATACAGCCTGACGGACAAGGGAGAGCAGTTGCGCGGTGTCGTCGAGGCGCTCCACGCCTGGGGAACGCGTCACCACAGATGAGCCCGGCGCGCGGTGTGCGGTATAACGCAACCATCCCCGGCGCTTCATCGTCCCTGCCCGGTTTCGCGGGCAGGGCCTGGTGCCGTGGCGGCCAGATCGGCCGCGCGGCGTCAGGTTCGGGCCGGGATTGTCAAACCGCGCTGGACGGCCGGGCGCGCGAGAAAACGGTCCAGATACCCATTGAGATTGGGGTGATCGTGCCAGCCCACATGGTCATGGGCGTCATAGGGCCCCAACTGCCGCAACCAGGGTCCGATCGCGATATCCGCGATCGAGTAGTCGCCCGCGACCCAGTCGCGCCCGTCCAGATGGCCTTCCAGAACATTCAGCAGCCGTTTCGCTTCGGCGATGTAGCGCTCGCGCGGGCGGGGATCCTCGATCTCGCGGCCGGCATAGGCATGAAAGAACCCCAACTGGCCGAACATCGGACCGACGCCCCCCATCTGGAACATCAGCCACTGGAGAACCTCGTAGCGTTCCGTCGGTGTTTTCCCGATCAGCTTGCCTGTCTTTTCAGCCAGATAGATCAGGATCGCGCCGGATTCGAACAGGGCGAGCGGGACACCGTCCGGCCCGTCGGGATCGATGATGGCCGGGATCTTGTTGTTCGGGTTCAGCGATAGAAACGCGTCGCTGCGGACATCCGCGTCGGCAAGCGTGACCCTGTGTGGCTCGTACTCGATGCCGAGCTCTTCGAGCGCGATGGACGCCTTCACACCGTTGGGGGTGGTAAAGGAGTAGAGTTGCAGAACCGTCGGGTCCTTGGCGGGCCAACGCCTGGAGATCGGGTGGGCGTCGATGCCGTCGCTCGCGAGGTCTTTCATCGGGACATGCCTTTGCGGAGTTGTCTGGGACCCACAGCAAGTATGCGCGAACCGGTCGAAGGAAAGAGCGGCCACTGTGCGATATCCACGGGCATCCTGGGCGCAAACGCACAGGGATAGCCGGCGCGGGTGTCCAGAGCCCTTCGGGTGGCGCCGGGCAGCCCAGGTCATCTCGGCGAGCAATCATGCCGTTGCCGGTGTGCCGGCTGCTCCGATCCGGTATCGCGGGTATCGCGCGATCCCAAACCACAAAACCCCCGGGCTGGGCCACGGGGGTTTCGGGAATACTCGGATGCGGCCAAAGCCGCTTGTTCGCGGGATCGATCTGCTTAGAGAAGACCTTCGCGCTGCGCCTTCTTGCGCGCAAGCTTACGGGCCCGGCGGATGGCCTCGGCCTTTTCGCGAGCTTTCTTCTCGGACGGTTTCTCGAAATGCTGCCTGAGCTTCATTTCACGGAAAACCCCTTCGCGCTGAAGTTTCTTCTTCAGAGCACGGAGGGCCTGATCGACGTTGTTATCGCGAACGCTGACCTGCATGTGGGTGTCACCACCTTCCTAGTTTGAGTTGCAAGTTTTTGCAGGAGGTGGCCCTATAACAAAGCCCCCCTAGCTTGTCCAGCGGCGCCGGGCGGGGCGTCCGGCGCGAGAGGAAGACCGATGCAACATGCCAACGATGCGGAAAAAGAGGTCATTGACCAGCTGCTCGACGCGATCCTGACCCACGTACCGTTCGACGGCTGGACAGCGGCGAGTTTCTCCGCCGCGATCTCCGACACGGGCATGGAACCGGCCGTCGCGCGCGCCGTTTGTCCGCGCGGGGCGGTGGATCTGGCGCTGGCCTATCACGCGCGCGGCGACACGATGATGGTGGAGCGTCTGCATGCCGAAGATCTGTCGATGCTGAAATTCCGCGAAAAGATCATGCGCGCGATCCAGCTGCGGCTCGAAGTGATCGATGACAAGGAAGCGGTGCGCCGGGGGGCGACGCTTTTTGCGCTGCCGAACCACGCGCCGGACGGGCTGCGCGCCGTCTGGGGCACGGTGGACAGGATCTGGTCTGAGCTCGGCGACAGCTCGGACGACGTGAACTGGTACACCAAGCGTGCCACGCTCTATGGCGTGTACTCAGCCACCGTTCTCTACTGGCTGGGCGATGAGAGCCCGGGCAACCAGCGCACCTGGCAGTTTCTGGAGCGGCGCATCGACGATGTCATGTCGATCGAGACCCTCAAGAAAAAGGTCAACGAAAACCCGCTGCTGAAACCGCTCATGGCGGGGCCGAATTGGGCGATGAGTTTGATCAAGGCACCGTCCCGCCCGCCGCGCGCCGATCTGCCGGGGCGCATTGTCGGTCCGCGGTAAGCGCGCCCCCGGCAGGCCTGGGTTGCGTGGCTGGTGGCGCGGTCGTCCGGCAGGTGGTAGTGCCCAAATCATAGGCGATTATCGCGATTGGGGGCTCTCAAGCGAGGGGTCCGCGGAGGGGCAAGGCCCCGTGAGCCCCGGCCAGCACAGACGTGCCCGGTGGGATTCCGGGTGAAGCATCGGCATTTTACGTAACGTTACCGGCTGAATACACTTGCTCGAAACAGTTCACCCGCATACGTGGCGCTGTATCGTATTTGTCAAGTGTTAGTAAGATCATGCTCAGAACCAAGCAATTCCTCGCCGCTTTCGCCGTCACGCTTTTTTCGACCTCGGCATCCTTCGCAGCCTCGGTGCCAGCCCCGTCCGTCAGTGACGTGCAGTCCATCCTGTCCGATTTGTCGGACCGGAACGTCCGGGTGAACAGCCGCTTTCTCGACCCGGGAGACAAGGGGCATGCCTATGTCTTTACCGCGCCCGTCGATCTCGCGATCCTCGGCAGCGGCAAGAACAACTCCCGCTCCGAACTGCTGGCCTTTGCGCGCACCGGCGACAAGAAGAACCGCGGACCGGCGAACCCTTACGTTGACGATGGCGAAGCGGGAAACCGGATCGACCTGTTCATCGACGGACTGGGCAGCCTGACCGACGACCTTTCGGCACTGGTTGCGGGCCTCGGTACAGACTGGCTGAGTGCTGCAACCGTGGCGCCGGGCGAGTTCTTCGCCTTCAACGTCAAAGGCACACGGCGCAATGCGCCGATCGATACCGTGGTGTTCGCGGGCGACTATTACGGCGCGCTCTATCCCGGGTCGCCGGGCGACAACAACATGGCGCCGGTTCCGCTACCTGCAGGTGCGCTGCTGCTGCTGACCGGGCTGGGGAGCATTGTCCTGCTGCGCCGCAGGCGCCGCGTCTGAGCGGTGCGCCTTGAGCCTGCCCTGCGGGCGGGCTCTTTCAGCACGGAACCTGAGGTGAAATCACCCCTGCACCAGTTCGGTCACGTCGCTGTCGGCATCCAGCGCCTTCACCAGCGATGCAAAGCGCGCCTGCGCCACTTCGCTGAAGAGCGGTTTGCTCTCCGGTCCGATCTGCAACACCAGAAGCTTGCGCCCGGGGTGCCATTTCAGGCGGCCCATCTGATCGGACCGTTGCGCGCTGAACATCGCACCAAATCGCATCGCCTTGCCCAGGATTTCGGCCTCGCGCTGCAGGGGCTCTTCGACCAGTTCCAACACCCGGTCGAACCGCTCTGCACGGCTGTTCTTGTAGCGATGCAGCAGCGCCAGCCCCAGAAAGATCCGCTCGCTATGGCTTAGCCCGCCAAGATTTGCGCGCGTGGCATAGTCGAAACAGACCTCCGCCCTGTAGTCCGGATGAGCCCGCCACGTCACATCGTGAAGCAGGCAGGCGGCCTTGACCATGCGCAGCCGCGACTTCGGAAAGCGCGGGAACAGCGGTTTGACGAAATGATACAGCACCTTGCCGAATCCCGGCACGCGCGCATCCTTCGTTTCGGCAAAGCGACAGGCCTCAATCAGCGGATCGCGCTCGCGCAGATCATCGGGCATCTGCTCCCACAACAGCCCTTCGCGCAGACCGTAGCTGGAGACATAAACCTCCTTGGGGCGCAGGTGCTTGAGCACGCTGTCGAGCACCTGGGCCGCGGTGGGGATCAGGCCCATGCGCTCGGCCCCGATGCCGGTCAACTGGCGCATCGTTGCGATGTCGGTGTTGGCGATCCATTTCAACGTGCGGCGGAGGTTGTTGGGCGGCATCCGATACTCGTGCAGCACCTTGAGCGGATAGTTCCGCCGCGCCATGTCGAGCTTGGCAATCGCCCGCCAGGACCCGCCGACGAGAAAGAGCCGCGGCGCGGCGCCGGTGAACTCGGCGCAAAACTGCGCCATCTCGGTATCGATATGTTTGCGCAATGCGCCTTTGCCGCGCTTGTTGTCCTGCAGCTTCAGAGGACCGAGCGAGGCCGTCGCGCAGGCGCCGACACTCCCCTGGTCGAGTGCTGCAAGCTCCAGCGACGATCCGCCGATGTCGCAGACGACACCGGTCGCTGTGGGCCACCCAAGCAGAACCCCCTGGGCTGAAAGCCGGGCCTCGTCCGGACCGTCGATGATGAAGGCGCTGATGCCCGTGCGGCGGGCGATTTCTTCCTGGAACTCGGGGCCGTCTTCGGCGTTGCGCATCGCCGCGGTCGCGACCGCCGTCAGGGGCGTCACGCCAAAGCCCTTGCTGAGCGCCTGGAATCGTTCGAGCGCGGCCAGCGCCCGTTCCTTGCCCTTGGGGTTCAGCCGTCCCGTTTCGGCCAGTCCCGCACCCAGGCCGCAGAGCACCTTTTCATTGTAGAAATAGGCGGGCGAGCGCGCCGCCCCGTCGAAAATAACAAGTCTGACGGAGTTGGAGCCGATATCCACGACACCGACCCTCGACAGGCGCCGCGTTGCGACATCGTCGAAAAGCGGTCGACCGAACGGACCCCAACTGCTGATTTCGGTCGTCTCGACACCGTCCATCGCAGACTCCGTCCCAATTCGCGCGCAGTTTACGCGGGTCCGGCGCCGGGTCAATCGTTGCGCGGTGTCGCGGGGCAGCACGGGTGCCAATCTGGCCGCCATCGGGACTTTTGTCTCTGGCGTGGCGCAGGCCCGGTGCAGCCGTTGCATTCGGTTGAGATCGGACTTCGCGAGGGACCGGGCACCTCGAGCTGCTGGCTGACCGCGCGACCGCTCGGTTAGGGGTCCGGTCGGGGTCCTGCTGCGACGGCTACAGCGGTGCGTCGTGCGCCGGTTTCGGGCGTTGGGCCAGTCTGGGCACATCGGCGGCCCCAGCAGAGCCGCGTCCCGAAAGCGAGGGGTTTTCCATGAAAAACTGGTGGCAGCTGAACAGCGGTTCACCGTTTTCGGGCAAGCTTCGGGCGTAGCGGCCATCGGGGTGCAGGACCCAGCTCGATGCCTCATCGGCGAGGTTGGCGGCCATGATCTGATCCACGATCTGCGCCTTGACGGTCGGGTTTTCGCATTCGACCAGGGTCTCGACGCGGCGGTTGAGGTTGCGCCCCATCCAGTCCGCGGAGGAGATATAGACCCGCGCCTTGGGCGAGGGCAGCCCATGCCCGTCGCCGAAACAGACGATGCGGGAATGCTCCAGAAACCTGCCCACGATGGACTTCACCCGGATATTGTCGCTCAACCCGCTGATGCCGGGACGCACGCCGCAGATACCTCGCAGCACAAGATCGATCTGCACGCCAGCCTGGCTTGCGGCATAGAGCGCGTCGATCACCTCCGCGTCGATGAGCGAGTTCAACTTGGCCCACACCATCGCGGGGCGCCCGGCCTTGGCATGGGCCGCCTCACCCTTCAGCCCGTCCAGCAGGCGCTGCTTGAGCGTGAGCGGCGAGATGCAGAGCTTCTCCAGCCCTTCGGGCTGTGCATAGCCGGACAGGTAATTGAACACCTTGGTGGCATCCCGCCCGAGCGCTGCATCGCAGGTGAAGAGCGACAGATCGGTATAGATGCGCGCGGTGATCGGGTGGTAATTGCCGGTGCCGTAGTGGGTGTAGGTGACCAGACGGTCGCCTTCGCGCCGAACGACGCTGCTGATCTTGGCGTGGGTCTTGTAGTTGATGAAGCCATAGACGACGTGGGCCCCGGCGCGTTCCAGGTGCCGGGACTGGCGGATGTTGGCGGCCTCGTCGAAGCGGGCTTTCAGCTCCACCAGCGCTGTCACCGATTTGCCCTCTTCGGCGGCCTCGCAAAGTGCGGCGACGATCGGGCTGTCGGTCGACGTCCTGTAGAGCGTCTGCTTGATCGCCAGCACGTTGGGATCGCGCGCGGCCTGCTGCAGGAAGCGCACCACCATGTCGAAGGTCTCGTAGGGGTGGTGGAGCAGCATGTCCTTCTGGCGGATCGCGCCGAACATGTCGCCGTCATGGTCCTGAACCCGTTCCGGCACGCGCGGTGTGTAAGAGGGCCAGAGCAGGTCGGCGCGGCTGTCGACCACCAGCTCGCCCAGATCTCCCACACCGATCATGCCCTTGATTTCGATCACCTCGTCGGGGCCTAGCTCCAGTTGATCGGTGATCAGGCGTTGCAGGCTGTCGGGCGCGCCGGCGGAGATCTTCATCCGCACGACCTCACCGCGGCGGCGGCGTTTCAGGGCGACCTCGAATTCGCGCACGAGGTCTTCGGCCTCTTCCTCGACCTCCAGATCGCTGTCGCGCAGCACCCGGAAGGCGCAACTGCCGGTCAGCTTGTAGCCGGGAAAGAGGCTGTCGAGATGGATCAAAAGCAACTGCTCGAGCGGCAGAAACCGGTGCTGGCCGGGTTCCGAGGGCAGCGCGATGAACCGGTTGATCTGGTTCGGGATCGGCAGAAGCGCGGACAGGGTTCCATCCTTGCTGCCGCCCTGGAGCTGCAGCGCCAGGGCAAAGCCGGTGTTGGGAATGAAGGGAAACGGGTGGGCGGGGTCGACGGCCAGCGGCGAGAGCACCGGGAAGACCTGGGAGAGGAAGAGCTCCGACAGGTATTTGCGGTCCGCCTTGGTCAACCCGGACCGCTTGAGGATATGGATGCCCTCGGCTTCCATTTCGCGGCGCAGCTGGCTCCAGACCTTTTGCTGGGTCTGCATCAGCCGCCGTGCATCCGCGTCGATCAGAACGAGCTGCTCGACCGGGGTCAGACCGTCCGCCGCCGGGGTTGTCGTGCCCGCCTTGGCCAGCTCGCGCAGGCCCGCGACGCGCACGGTATAGAACTCGTCGAGGTTGGTGGCCGAGATCGAGATGAAGCGCAGCCGTTCCAGCAGCGGTACGCGCGGGTTTTCCGCCTCTTCCAGAACACGCCAGTTGAAGGCCAGCCAGGACAGTTCCCGATTGAAGAACCGCTCCGGTCCGTCGAGGTCCAGACCGTCGATACGCTCCGGATCGGGGCGCGGCGCAGAAAGGAAATCGGCGGTGGTCATGGGCGGGTCATTGTGCGGACATGGGGCGGCGTGAGCTCCACTGTGGTGGAAGATTAACCGGCATACTCCGCAAGCACCGTTGCGGCAAGGGTGCGGGTCACCCGGCGCCGTTCCGCCAGGGCGCGCTGATCGATCGCGGCGACGAGCCTGCGCGCGGCGTCCAGCGACCGTTCCATCCGCCGGACGAGATAGGTCAGCACCTCGGGCTCCGGAAAGAGCTGCCGGTCGTCAAACAGCTTTGCCAGAACCATGGTGAGCAAACTGTCGTCGGGGGGGTGAATGAGCGTGACCGGGTAGGCGGCGAGGCGGCTGACCAGGTCGGGCAGCTCAATGCCCCAGGTGCCGGGCAGATCCGCGCCGGTCAGCAGCAGCGGAGTGCCCCGGGTCGCGGCGCCGTTGTGCAGGTGAAAGAGCGCTTCTTCGGCGTCCGCGTTGCCCGCGACGGCATCCGCGTCATCCACGGCGATGGCCGTCGCGCGGTCCGGCAATCCGGAGGCGGCAAGATCTCGCGCCGCCACGACCGCACCGCCCGTCGCTTCGGCAAAGACATGGGCCAGATGGCTGCGTCCGGAGCCGCGCGGGCCGGCCAGGATCATGCGTGGCACGGGCCAACGAGAATGGTCGAGCGTTGCCGCCAGCGCGCCTGCATTGCACGGCGATTCAAAAAAGTCCGCGCGCCCCATGGCCGTGACCGGGGGCAGATCGAGAGGCAGCTGCTGCGGGGTCATTCGGCGGCGTCGCGGGTCTCTTGTTCGTCGGACAGCCCGCGATAGAGCCGTCCCTCCTTGTAATGCTCGATCAGAAACCGGACCAGGACCGCCAGCATGGCCGAAAGCGGGACCGCCACCAGCATGCCCACGAACCCGAAGAGCGCGCCGAACACCGACAGTGCCAGCAGCAGCCAGACAGGGTGCAACCCGACCGAAGAGCCCACCAGCTTTGGCGTCAGAATGTTGCCTTCGACGATCTGGCCGAACATGAAAATGCCTGCGATGAGCCCGATCTGCAGCCAATCGCCCCAGAACTGGAAGGCCGCAAGGCCGATCGCCAGCACACCGCCGACAATGGAGCCGACCATTGGGATGAAGGACAGCAGCCCACCGACAAAACCGACCACGAGCCCGTAATTAAGCCCCGCCGCCATCAGGGCGACCGCATAGAATGTGCCCTGGATGAGGCACACCGTGCCCTGACCTCGGATAAAGGACGACAGAGCTTGGTCCATCCGCCCGGCAAGCGTGCGGATCACCGGTGCGTGGTCCCGGGGCAGAAGATCGTCGATCCGGGCGATGAGCTTGTCCCAGTCGATCAGCAGATAGACGGAAACCACCGGCACGATGAAGATCAGAACCAGCACATTGACGATACTCAGCGCGGACGTGAGCACCCCTTCCAGCACCACAGTGCCCTTTTCGCGGATGGTCTGTCCGATGTCGGACAGCGCCTGACCTGCGGGTGATCCTTCGGCCAACCCGCCCGGAATGCGTGAGTTGACGAACTCGCGCAAGGTATGCACCAGATCCGGGACTGCATTCACGAGGTCGATGGCCTGGCGCACCAGCGCGGGAACGATCAACAGAACGACTGCCACGAAGGCCACGAGAAACACGATCGAGATGACCGCGACGGCAATTCCGCGCGACAGACCCCAGTCTTCCAGCCGGTCGGCCACCGGATCGAGCAGGTAGGCCACCGCCATGCCCAGCACGAACGGCAGCAACTGGTCGCCCAGAAACCACAATGTCAGCAGGAACACCGCGGTGGCGATGCTCCAGTATTTCATCTGAGTCTCAACGGGTAGGGCCATGGGGGTTGTGTACTGCCGTGTTTGAAGATTGGCCAGAGCGGTGCGTGTCCAGGGCAAAGGCGCTGTCGTTTGGATTTCCGGCGTCCGTCACGCCAATGGGTCACAAAAGCTTTTTGTTCCGGTCACTATAGAGGTTTAGCCGTTTCATTATCGCAGCATTCTGGGCCACCCTTTTTCGGGGCCCGACGTGGTGGATGGATTTCCAAGCGCGGACGACCGGGGGCGAGACTCGGTCTGGCAGGCGCCATGGCGCGGGCGTCGGCGTCTGATGACGGAGAGGCGAGTTTTTCGTAGACACCAGATTGCGCGACGCCGTCGAAGCCCGCACGCCGCAGCAGTATATCTATGAGGTTCCGGCATGACCGGACGGCACAAGGACGGCTTCTGTACGCCTGACGGGCATGCAACTCCGCATCTGGCTGCTCGCCGCGGCCGGCAAGTTCTTCAAGGGTATGGTGGTGTTCGTCACCGGAATCGCCCTGCCGCTGATCGCGCGAGAATTCTCGCTCGATGTGCTGGGCTACAGTTTGGCCAGTGCGGCGATCCTCTCCACGCATCCCGAGCTTGGGGCATGGCGCTGGATGTATGCCAGCGTCGTGGTGCCGGCGATACTTGTCGTGCTCGGCCGGCTCACTAGCACGGAAAGCCCGCATTGGCTTGTTTTGAGAAAGCGGCGGGTATGGGCCCGAACGCGCAAACCTATTTGCTGGCCGTCGAGGTTTTTCCGCTGCATATCCGCGGCACGGGTGCCGGGTTCGCGGCCAGTTTCGGCAAGATCGGGGCGGTGACGACGGCCTTTCTGTTCCCGATCCTGCTGTCGGCCATCGGGGTGCTGGCGCTACTGGGGATTCTGATCGTGACCTCGCTGCTAGGCGCGACTGTGACGCTGTTCTTTCGCATTGAAACGACCGGGGTCGATCTGGACAATGTGGCGGATCCGGAACTGCCGGTGCGCGACCGGGTCGTCAAAACAGCCTGATCCGGCACCGCACGGTACGCGCGACCAAAGGCTTGGGATTGTCGCGGTGGCGGCACTGGACTAGCAGTCGACGGATGCTGTCGAAGAAAGGTTTCAGATGCGCCTGTCCCGCTACTTCCTGCCCGTTCTGAAAGAAACGCCGTCCGAGGCGCAGATCGCCAGCCACCGGCTGATGCTGCGGGCGGGGATGATCCAGCAGGCCAGTGCCGGGATCTATTCCTGGCTGCCGCTCGGCTACAAGGTGCTGCGCCGGATCGAGCAGATCGTGCATGAAGAACAGATCCGCGCGGGCCACATCCCGATGCTGATGCCGACCGTTCAATCGGCGGAGCTGTGGCGCGAGAGCGGACGATATGATGACTATGGCGAGGAAATGCTGCGCATCAGCGATCGCCATGGGCGCGATATGCTCTATGGGCCGACCAACGAAGAACTGATCACGGACATCTTCCGGTCCCATGTGCGCAGTTACCGCGACCTGCCGCTGACGCTCTACCATATCCAGTGGAAGTTCCGTGACGAGATCCGCCCGCGCTTTGGCGTCATGCGCGGCCGCGAGTTCCTGATGAAGGACGGCTATAATTTCGACCTGACCAAAGAAGATGCGCTTCACGCCTATAACCGTCATCTGGTGAGCTATCTGCGCAGCTACGAACGGATGGGGCTGCAGGCGATTCCGATGCGGGCCGATGGCGGGCCGATCGGCGGCGATTATACCCACGAGTTCCTCGTTCTGGCGGACACCGGCGAGTCGGAGGTGTTCTACGACAGCGCCGTGACCGATCTGAGCTTTGGCGACCGCGCGATCGACTATGACGATGTGGAGCAGTGTCAGGGCATTCTCGAAGAATTCACCTCGCGCTATGCCCGTACCGACGAGACCCATGACGAGACGCTTTTCGCCGACATACCTGAGGACCGGCGACGCAGCGCGCGCGGGATCGAGGTCGGCCAGATCTTTTACTTCGGAACGAAGTATTCGGAGCCATTGGGCGCCACGGTGCAAGGACCGGACGGGCAGTCTACGCCGGTTCACATGGGCAGTCACGGCATCGGGGTCAGCCGTCTACTGGGCGCGATCATCGAGGCGAACCACGACGACAAGGGCATCATCTGGCCCGAGGGCGTGACGCCGTTTCAGTGCGGCATCGTCAATCTCAAGCAAGGCGATGCACAGGCCGATGCCGCCTGCGAGGACCTCTACGCTGCGCTTACGGGGCGGGGGCTGGAGCCGCTCTACGACGATCGCGACGAACGGGCCGGGGCGAAATTCGCCTCGATGGACCTGATCGGGTTGCCCTGGCGGATCACCGTCGGGCCGCGCGGGCTCAAGGCCGGGGTCGTCGAACTGACCAGCCGGCGGACGGGGGTCAGCGAAGAGCTCAGCCCGGAGGTCGCCGTGGCCCGAGTGGCGGAAATCTACGCCTGAGGCGCACGATGGCACGGGTTCTGGCATTCGGAGACAGTCTGACTTGGGGCTACAAGCCCGACAAGAGCGGCCGGCATGACGCCGCACATCGCTGGCCGGAGGTGCTCGAATCCGCGCTCGCCGGCGTGACGGTGATCCCCGAGGGCCTCAACGGGCGAACGACCGCCTATGACGATTTGAGCTCGCCGGCGGACCTGAACGGCGCCCGGCTGTTGCCGACCCTGCTGTCGACCCACAAACCTCTCGACCTCACGGTCATCATGCTGGGAACGAATGATATCTACCGCAGTCTCGAGCTTCGGGACACCGCCCGTGGCTTGTCGCGGCTCGTTGAGATCATCCGCCACCATCCCGGACGGACCTCCTATATCGCCGACTGCATTTTGCTGGTCGCGCCGCCGCCGATGATCGCGGGGCCAGATCCGGACGTCTCGGAACAGATGGCGGCCCGGAGCCGGGCCCTGCCGGCGCGCATCCGGCAAGTCTCCCGGGAGTGCGCGGTGACGTTTTTCGATGCGTCCGAGATCGGCACCCCATCGACCATCGACGGCGTCCATTTCGAACCGGAGCTGTCCCGCGCGATCGGGCTTGCCCTGGTCGACCCGGTAAGAGCGATGCTTGAAGGCACATCCGCACCCGACTGAGCCGGAGGCGCGGGCCCTGGCGTGATCTCCATCTGCCACGGGACCAGGGGTCCCGAAACGGACCACCCGGTCTCAGCCAAATGGCGTCTGGGGGGCTTCGTTCCCGGAACTAGGCGCACATCGACCCGCGCCATGTTGCACTCCTGAAACGAGCGGGGGCGTTACCCGTTCCGCCGAAGGTGGGACGCCAAGGCGCTCAGCCCAACGACTGTGCCAAAGCTGGCCTTGCGGATCAGCACCGTGTCTCCCGCATATCGCAGCGTTTCGTAGCTGGTGCCGTCCTGGACGCAGGCATCGGCTTCCTCTGTTTTCAAACCCCGCGGAATCACCAGCATATCGATCACACCGTCGCCGTCGTTGTTGCTGTCGTTCTGGCCGCAGAAGGCCGCTACGCCAACGCCGGTGCCGTCAAAGCGGGCGTCGATATTGTCGATACCGTACTCCGCCGCAATCGCGGCTACTTTCGGTCCTTGCGAGGCGCTGCCGACCATCACCAACTGGGCCGAGGGTGTGAACGGGTTCCCGGTGCAGGCGGACAGGACGGCTGCGGCAAGAACCGCGACGTGCACTGGGCCGGCGAAGGGTTTCATGGGTATTCTCCTAGAATGCGTCGGAGAGCGGAAACTAAGCATGCGGTTTTGCCGTGCGTCAACGGATTTGCCGTCGGCCAACACGGTCGGGTGGGAACGGCAACCGCCAATGTGGCAAACGGGTCTGCACCTCTTGCCTTGACAGTCCTGCCTGATGCAGCGTGTGTCACACGCATGCTACCCGAGCCCTCTTGGTGCGGTCTGGCGACGAAATGCTGCCGATTTTTGGCCGTACTAAATTGGACCACGGAGAGATCGCCCAATGACAAAGAAATTGATGGCCGAGTTCATCGGAACTTTCTGGCTCGTTTTCGGGGGGTGTGGGGCTGCCGTCCTCGCGGCCGGTTTCCCGGATGTGGGGATCGGTTGGCTCGGGGTGGCCTTTGCGTTTGGCCTGACGGTTCTGACGATGGCCTATGCGGTCGGCGGGATTTCCGGCGGCCATTTCAACCCGGCGGTTTCGCTGGGACTGATGGTGGCGGGCCGGTTCGAAAAAGGTTTGCTGCTGCCCTATTGGGCGGCGCAGGTCGCCGGCTCGATCGTCGCGGCGATCGTGCTCTACGTGGTCGTCAGCGGGCAAGCGGACTTCGCCGGCGTGGGCGGCTTTGCCTCCAACGGCTACGGCGCGGCCTCGCCAGGTGGGTATAGCCTGACGTCGGCGCTGGTGATCGAGATCGTCCTGACCGCGGCATTCCTGATCATCATTCTCGGCGCGACAGCGCCGAATGGACATCCCGTCGCGGCGCCTCTGGCGATCGGGCTGGGGCTCACGCTCATCCACTTGATTTCGATCCCGGTCACCAACACATCGGTTAATCCGGCCCGTTCGACGGGTGTCGCGCTCTTCGCGGATGGACCCGCGCTGGCGCAGCTATGGCTCTTTTGGGCCGCGCCGCTGATCGGCGGGACACTTGGGGCACTGATCTGGGGATTGATAAGCAAAGATGAGTAACCAACCCTTCACGGGATCCAGCGACGTAGATTGGAGCCTGCTGCCCGCGCCCGAGGACGATGGCGGCGCGAGCCACCTGCAGGGCCTTGGACTTCCGACGCTGCCGCTCACGTCGACGTCGGGCGAAGAGGTCGACCTGTCGGAGATCGTCGGGCGCACGGTCGTCTATATCTATCCGATGACCGGCAAGCCGGACAGGCCCTTGCCGGACGGGTGGGATGAGATCCCCGGCGCGCGCGGCTGCACCCCGCAGTCCTGCGCCTTTCGCGACCATGCGGAGGAGCTGGGCGCACTTGGGATCCGGCAGATCTTTGGTCTGTCGACGCAAGACAGTGTTTGGCAACGCGAAGCCGCAACCCGACTGCATCTGCCGTTTGCACTGCTGTCGGACAATGCGCTGCGTCTGGCGGATGAGTTGGACCTGCCGCGGTTCGAAACCGGCGGGATGGTGCTGCTCAAGCGGCTGACCATGGTGCTGCGCGACGGCATGATCGAGCAGGTGTTCTATCCTGTCTTCCCGCCGGATCAGAGCGCACAGACCGTCATCGACTGGCTCAAGGCGAACCCGACAGTCAAGGACTGAACCAACCGGCACGCGCAGAACCGGCGCGTGCCGCCAGTCGCGGGGCTTTGACCCCCGAAGGGCTTGCATTCCGCCCGCGCAGCACGGAAGAGCGGGGCATGGCGCAACCCGGTCCGTTTTCCCGATACGAACGCATGATTGCATGGCGTTATCTGCGTGCCACGCGGGCCGAAGGCGGCGTCAGCGTGATGACCTGGATTTCTTTCATCGGCATCATGCTCGCGGTTTTTGCGCTGATCGCCACGCTTTCGGTGCGGGCGGGATTCCGGGCAGAGTTCGTTGACACGATCGTCGGCGCCAACGCCCATATCACCTATTACAACGCGACCTATGTCGATGCCGATGGGCGGGTCACGCGGGTGATCGACGACTTCGAGGATCGCGCCGCCGCGCTGGCCGAAGTGCCTGGCGTCGTCCGCGCGGCCCCCTTGGTCAAAGGGCAGGCGATGCTGAGCCACAATGGCCGCGCCGCTGCTGCCGAGGTCTACGGCATGACGCCTGAAGACCTCGCGACACTGCCGCGCATCGTACAATCCGAGGACGGGTGGGGCGACACGGCGCGCTATGGCGAGGGGGTCGCCGTCGGCTCCGGCATCGCGCGCGCGCTCGGGCTGCAACCGGGGGACAGTCTGCGGGTGATCGCGCCGGAGGGTGTGAAGACCCCCTTCGGCACAAAGCCTCGCGTCGCGACCTATGACGTGGCCTTTGTGTTCACTGCCGGGCGCTACGATATCGACAGCACCCGCATCTACATGCCGTTCGGGATGGCGCAGGACTTCTTCAACCGCCAGGGCGTGGCGGACGAGATCGAGATCATGGTCGTCGATCCCGAAGCCGCCCCGCAAGTCGCCCGCGCGCTGCAAGCCATCGCGGCGGACCGCGGGTTCCTGATGACCTGGCAGGACGCGTCGGGCAATTTCCTGCGCGCGCTGGAGGTCGAGGACAACGTGATGTTCGTGATCCTGTCGGTCCTGGTGCTGATCGCGGCGATGAACATCGTGTCGGGCCTGATCATGCTGGTGAAGAACAAGCAGGCCGATATCGGGATCCTGCGCACGCTGGGCCTGAGCGAGGGCGCGGTGCTGCGGGTCTTTCTGCTGTGCGGGATGACCACGGGTCTGGTTGGCACGCTCGCCGGGGTGATCCTGGGCTGCCTCTTTGCGATCTATATCGATCCGATCTTTGCCGCCGTGAACGCGCTCTCGGGCGGCGGCGTCTGGGATCCGTCGATCCGCGGCATCTACTACCTGCCGGCGCGGCTTCAACTCGAGGATGTGCTGAGCGCGGTTGCCCTATCGCTCGGGCTCTCCTGTGTCGTCACCTATTTCCCCGCCCGCCGCGCAGCGCGGCTTAACCCGGTCGAGGCGTTGCGCCATGGCTGAGCCCGTTTTGCGCCTTGAGGAGATCGCCCGGACCTTCAATGCGGGGCGCCCTAACGAGGTACCCGTCCTGCGCGGCGCGGATCTGGAACTGCGACCCGGAGAGCTCGTGGCGCTCACCGCCCCGTCGGGCGCGGGCAAGTCGACGCTGCTGCATCTGTGCGGTCTGCTCGACCGGCCCGACACAGGCGAGGTCTATGTCGACGGTACCGCGGCGGGCCCGCTCAAGGACCGCGCGCGCACCGGGCTGCGCCGCGAGCGGCTCGGGTTCGTGTACCAGTTTCACCATCTGCTGCCCGAATTCACAGCCGCTGAGAATGTGAACCTGCCCCAGCTTGCGGCGGGGGTTCCGCAGGCCGACGCGGCCCGGCGGGCCTCTGGATTGCTGGAACAGGTCGGGCTGACCGCGCGCGCCGATCACCGCCCGGCCGCACTGTCGGGCGGCGAGGCGCAGCGCGTCGCGCTCTGTCGGGCGCTGGCCAATCGGCCCGCCGTCTTGCTGGCGGATGAACCGACCGGCAATCTCGATCCCGCGACGGCGGAGACCGTGTTCCAGACGCTCATCGATCTGGTGCGCGACACCGGTCTCGCGGCGCTGGTTGCGACCCACAATCCGGACCTTGCCGCGCGCATGGATCGCCATGTGCGGCTCGATGCCGGACGTCTGACGGGTTGACCGCCGCGTCTGGCTGGGATTCATAGGCGCATGTCACGCTGGATATTGTTTCTGAACCTGGCCCTTGCCGTCGGCGCTGCTGCACCCGCATCGGCCGATGGTGATCCCGATGCGGGCGCCGAGATTTTCGCGCGCCACTGTGCCACCTGCCATGGCTTGGGTGGGCAGGGCGACGGGCCGATGTCGGTGCTGCTTGCGGTTCCGGTGCCGGATCTGACCGGCTTTGCCGAGCGTGAAGGGGGAACGCTGCCCATCGCGCGCACCGTGTCCATCATCGAGGGCGATGCAGTGCTGCGCGGACATGGCAGTGCGATGCCGGTGTTCGGACCGATCACTACGGGTCCCTCTGCCGTACTCGATGCCAATGACGGCAGCCCGGTTCAGACAACGCAATCGGTGGCCGATTTGATTGCCTATCTCACGGCGTTGCAGCGCTAAGGCGCAGCCCGGGCGATCTGTGATGCCGGCAGCGTGCCGGAGATCTCCAGAATGAGCTTGCGCTTGACGGCGTCGGCGAACTCTTTCGTATCGTCGGCCGTGACCACGAAGGCGCCAGGCCCGCCGATGATCTGCTCCCGATAGGTCTGCTCCAGCCGCGCATCCGCAGGAATTCCCTTGCAACGCGAGCAGGTAATCGCGAGCCCGTTGATCGTGATCCCCGCGGCCAGGACCTCGGCGCGCGCGGACGCGATGGACGGGCCGTTGAAGTTGTTGGCGCTGTCGCCGGAGAAATCGATCACCTTGCGCCACCCCGCGATGTCATTGTCCTCAATGAGCCGCTTGCCGGTCAGAAGCGCCGATCCGATGGCGTTGCGACCATAGGCGCGCCGCGGCGGGCCATCGAGTGCCGCGGCAAAGGCTGCCGCGCCCGCCATGTCTTCGATCACCATCCAGGGCACCACGACATCCTCGGTCCCGGCGGAGGCCCATTCGACAAAGGTGACCGCGATCCGACCATAGGCGGTTGTCTCGATCGCGCGCAGGACCTCCGGGTCCGTCATTGCGATGGCGTAGCCCTGGCGCTGAAACGCGGCCTCGGCATTGTCGATCGATCCCGACGCATCGGCCAGCAGTACCAGTTCGAGATCCACCTCCTCGCCCCGGGCGGGCAGGGCGGCAAGGCAGACGAGAAACAGTAAAACGCGCATGGACAGGACCTCCAGCCTATCAGCCAGGTTTGACAGATCGCGAGCGAAGCGCGATTTCCGTCTCAGCATCCGATCTGCCAGGGTCGAGATGGTCAAGCCGGAGATCTCCCATGCCCAACGCGTACCGCGATATCGCTTTCACCCCCGCCGTTGAGGCGGCGCAGACAGCACAAGGTAGCCGAGAACTGAACGCGCGCCAACAGGCGCAGCCGGGTCGGTCCAATACGGCGTTGACAGGGGACGAGGCCGCGTTTCTGGCCCAAAGGGACAGTTTCTACATGGCGTCGGTCGGCGAAACCGGCTGGCCTTATCTGCAGCACCGCGGCGGTCCTGCGGGGTTCGTCAAGGTGCTCGATGCGCAAACTCTCGGTTTTGCGGATTTCGCGGGCAATCGTCAGTATGTGAGCCTTGGCAATCTGGCGGGCGATGACCGGGTGTCACTGTTCTTCATGGACTACCTCAATCGCGCGCGGCTGAAGATGTTCGGCCGAGCCAGTACCATCGGACCCGACGACCCCCGCCTCGACGCCCTGTCGGTCGACGGCTATCGCGCGCGGATCGAGCGGGGGTTCGTCATTCACGTCGAAGGGTTCGACTGGAACTGCCCGCAGCACATCACGCAACGGTTCACGCTCGATGAGGTCGAGCAGGCGACGGCGAAGATGATGGCACGTATTGCCGAGCTCGAAGCCGAGCTGGCCGCGCTGAAATCCGGTCAGTCGGGCTGAAAACTGGTGATCAGCTGGCGCAGACCGATGAGTGCGCCGATGCCGATGCAGGCAAGGGTGACGGGGCCGGAGTAAGCGAGGGTGGCAAAGGCCGTGAGCCCCTGACCAATGGAACAGCCCGCTGCGATCACGCCGCCGATCCCCATCAGGAAGGCGCCGCCGAACTGCCGGCCCAACTCGCGCGGGTCGTCGCAGGCCTCCCACCGGAACTGCCGTCGCCACAGCGATGCCGCCGCCGCCCCGCCGACCACGCCTAGAACCGAGCCGACGGCAAAGCCGAGCCCCGTGGGCGGCGCCGTCATGAAGTAGAGCAGCGTTTTGCCCAGGGGGGCGGTGTAGGTGTAGCCCTCGACCGCCACCTCGCCGAAGCTCTCGCGATGCAGCAGCGACATCGCCCAGAGCGCCCAGACGATCGCGAGGCCGGCCGCTGCAGCCCAGACGACATGGGAGGTCGAGTTGCGGAAGGGCGCGTGGGTCAACGCCCACGCGATCAGCGCCAGCCCGATGGCCAGGGCGACCGCGAATGGCGGCAGCCCCGTGAGATCCCCGGCGGTGAGCGCGATGCTTTGCGGTGCGACGCTGGGCGTGGCGGGAAAGAGCGCGACGCGCAGACCCGCCAAGGGACCGTTGAGGGCCATGTACCCTGCGATGGCGATACAGACGGTCACCGCCAGTGCGCGCAGATCGCCGCCGGCCACGCGCGCGAGGGCGCCGAAGCCGCAATTGCCCGCCAGCGCCATGCCGTAGCCAAAGGTCAGACCGCCCACGATGCTGGCGGCCGGGTTCCAGTCGGTGCGATGGTAGAGCGTGGTCATCAGGTCGATCTGGCCGACGCCGACCAGTGTCCCGCACAGGATGATCGCGAGCCCGAGCGCGAGGCCCCACATTCGCAACTGCCGTTGGTCCCCGCCATAGGCCGCCGACTCGATGGCGCCGAGGGTGCAGAAGCCGCCCAGACGCGCCGAGAGGCCGAGCACGGCGCCTCCGAACGCCCCGATCAGTGCCGCGATATGTCCTGCTGCGAGTATGTCCAAAACGCTCCTCCCACAGCGTTTGTGCCGTTTCCGCCGGTTCTGGGCCACCGCCCGTTGCCGCCCCACCACGGCCTGGCACCGGCCCCGTCATTACAGAGCAAAACAGCGCTCGGGTCCATATCGCCCTTTGCGAGATGCGCATCCGGTCGCGAAAATCCTGCGTCGCTCCACCAAACCAGAAGACTGTTTCGGGCCGGCTTTTGGCGGTCAGCGCCCGGTACCTCCATGGACCGCTGGTGCCGATGTGTTGGGTTGGCCATGCGCCCATGCCGCATCGGTCAAACCGCCAATGAGCGGTCCCGGCTGAGGTCGATGACCCGGAGCGATGTGCCGCGCCTGCCAGTCCCGCGCGTCCCCCCCGGCGTTCAGGATGGCGTGCTCAGTCGCCGTCGGGCCGGCCACTCTTCGGGCCGCAGAACATGTCGTAGAGCAGAGCGATCGTGCGCCGGGTCTTGCCGTCGGCGAGCGAGTAGTAGATCGCCTTACCTTCGCGGCGGTACTTCACCAGCCCTTCCATGCGAAGCCGGGCAAGCTGCTGGCTCACAGCAGCCTGGCGCGACGACAGCAATTCTTCGAGCTCGGTCACGGATTTCTCGCCGGTGTTGAGATGGCACAGGATCATCAGGCGCCCTTCATGGGCGAGCGCCTTGAGAAAACCCGCAGCGATCTGCGACTTCTCCGCCATGCCGGGCGGGATCTCCATCCCGGCCCAGTCGCCCCCGTCGTCATTCTCCGGTCGAGAACCGTCAACCATTGACCCTCGTGCCTGCGGCGCAGGCCGGTTACGTCCATCCATCTCACGCACAGCCCACAGACCATACCCGGGCCGTTCGGTGCTCTGCGGCGCAGAAATAGCATGCAGGCTCACCGACTGCGAGGGCTGGCCGGCCAGTGAGCCGACAACGTGGCGTCTTTGCACGACTTTCGTGCAAGAACCATCGCCTGTGCCGGAGCGAACCGCCCCAACCACACGACGTGCGATCAGCGGAGCGCCGTTTCGGCGTCCGTCTCGGGCAGCTTTTCGAGCATCATGCCGAGCAGCGGCCAGAAGAAGTCTTCACCTGGATAGCCTTCGAGCCGGGCGACCTCCGCGCCGTTCTGTAGCAGGACGAAGGTCGGTGTGTAGGTCGGGCGGCTCTCCAGTGTGACGCCTTCGGGCAGGGGCGCGCGCAACTCCTGCAGAACCAGCGGGGCGCGCTGTCCCTCGTCCGTCTTGGGATATTCGGTGCCGACGTCCGTGTGCCACTGGGTACACCAGTGACAACCGGCCTGGTGGACCATCATGAGCCGGGTCTCGGCGGCTGCCGGCAGCGCCAAAAGCCCGAAAACAACAAGAATGATGCGTCCCATTGACCGCCTCCGGTTATATATGAAAATGCTAATATGTCTCGTGGGCCGCCGCAAGGAAAGTCTTTCACCGTGCCAGACATCACACTCGGGGCCGCGGCGCTCGCAGGTCTTTTGTCCTTTCTGTCGCCCTGCATCCTGCCGATGGTCCCGTTCTACCTGTGCTATCTCGCGGGACAGTCCATCGACGACCTGCGTACGGGGCAGGGGGCGCAACCGGGATACCTGGTTGGCCGCGCCGCGGTTTTTGCGCTGGGCGTGACAACGATCTTCGTTCTGCTCGGGCTCGGGGCCACGGCGGCGGGACAGATGCTCCGCGACTGGCATCGCGAACTGTCCTGGGTCGCGGCGGCTGTGCTGACCCTCTTTGGTCTACACTTTCTCGGAGCGATCCGGGTGCCATTGCTGGCGAGGGATGCGCGGCTCTCCGGCCCGGTCTCGGCGCGGGGCCTCGTGCCGGCCTATCTCCTCGGCCTGGCCTTCGGGTTCGGCTGGACGCCCTGCGTGGGACCAACGCTGACCGCCATTCTTCTGATCGCGTCCGGCCTCGGCGATCCGCTGAGCGGTGGGGTGCTTCTGGCGGTTTACGGGTTAGCCATGACGCTGCCTTTTGTGTTGGCGGCCGGGTTTTCGGGACCCTTTCTGGCCTGGATACAGCGCCATCGGGCGTGGTTGGCTCAGGTTGAGAGAGCGACGGGCGCACTGCTGATCGTCTTTGCGGGCCTCATCGTCACCGGCGGTCTCACAAGTCTTGCCAACGGAATGTTGGCTGTTTTTCAATGGCTTGCGCGCCTAGGTTAATCTGGTTTTTCCGCTTCAAGGATGCAGCGCGACGTTTTGACTTCCTATGCACGTATTCATGAAACAAGATTTATAGTTGCCTGAGAAGCGACCTCTACCGTAGGCTAGATCACCAGGACGTGACTCGTGGGAGGAGTTCATCAGATGAAGCAAGCTGTGGCAGGCGCGATCGCGCTCATGGCCAGCACATTTGCCGTTCACGCGGCAGAGAAGGCCCCGGGCGAGGTTGAATTCGATGAGTATGGCGCCGTCGCCGAAAGTCTGACCGGCGTGCCGGGCGATCCGGAACGTGGCCGGGAAATCGTTGCCGACAGGGGCCTGGGCAATTGCGTGGCCTGTCACGCTGCCGAAGCGCTGGCGGACGTGCAGTGGCACGGCGAGATCGGACCGGTGCTCGACGGGGCCGGCAGCCGGTGGGGCGAGCCGGAACTGCGCGGCATCGTCGCCAACGCCAAGATGATGTTCGACGGCACGATGATGCCGGCCTTCTACAAGACCGACGGGTTCATCCGACCCGGCGACGCCTATACAGGCGAGCCTGCGCCCGACGACCTGCCACCGATCCTGAACGCCCAGCAGGTGGAGGACGTCGTCGCCTACCTGCTCACCCTGAAAGAAAGCTGACCGTGAGACCGACCCCGGTCCCCCCCCATGAGGAGAGCCCAAATGGACCTTACACGACGCGACGCGCTTGCCCTGGGTGCAAGCACCTTTGCGCTGACGCTGCTGCCGTTTCGCGCCAGTGCCGCTGCTGACGATGCCATCGCCACATTCACCGGCGGTGCGGCGACGTCCGATGGCGGAGTGAGCCTGACGACGCCCGAGATCGCCGAAAACGGCAATACCGTTCCGGTCAGCGTCGATGCGCCTGGCGCTGTTGCCATTGCGATCTTCGCGGCCGGCAATCCCACGCCCGAGGTCGTCACAGCGAAATTCGGCCCCCTGGCCGGGAGCCAGGCGCTCTCGACGCGCATCCGGCTCGCCGGAACGCAGGATGTCGTCGCGGTGGCACAGATGGCCGATGGCAGCTTTGCCAAGGCGTCCAACACCGTGAAAGTCACAATCGGCGGCTGCGGCGGCTGAACCAGAGGCAGAGGAGACCAACCATGGCAAAAGGTGTCAAACCCCGCGTGAAGGTTCCCAAGTCGGCCGCTGCCGGCGAGACCGTCACCATCAAGACCCTGATTTCGCATAAGATGGAGTCGGGCCAGCGCAAGGACAGCGACGGCAACCTGATCCCGCGCTCGATCATCAACCGCTTCCACGTGACCTTCAACGGTCAGGAGGTGATCGACGTCACGATCGAACCCGCGGTGTCGACCAACCCGTATTTCGAATTCGAGGCCGTGGTTCCAGAGGCAGGCGAGTTCGCCTTCACCTGGTATGACGACGACGGGTCGGTCTACGAGACCAGCAACGCCGTCGCCATTGCCTGAGCGATACGAAGCCTCTGGGAGGAGCTGAATGAAAACGTCGCTGAAAGGCACTCTGGGTATGGCCGCTGCTTTGGCGGGCCTTACCCTCGGCACCGGGCTCATGGCCGGCGAGGACGACAACCTGATCGTCAACGAAGAGATCGAGATGACCGTGCGCGCCCCTGCGCCTGAACATGTCGACGCGTTCGATACGATTTATTCCGGCTGGGTCTTCCGGTCGGACGAAACGCAAGCCTTGCAGGCCGACGATTTCGACAATCCCGCATTCGTCTTCGTCGATACGGCGATAGACTCGTGGAACACGGTCGACGGCACGGAGGGCAAGTCCTGCGCGTCTTGCCACGAAGATCCGATGGAGAGCATGGCGGGTGTCCGCGCGGTCTATCCCAAGTGGAACGAGCAGGCCGGAGAGGTCCGCACGCTCGAGATGCAGGTCAATGGCTGCCGGACCGAACAGATGGGCGCCGAGCCGTGGAAATACGACGGCACGGACATGGTCAACATGACGGCGCTGATCTCGGTGCCGAGCCGCGGCATGCCGGTGGATGTCTCGTTCGACGGGCCCGAGCGCGAGATGTGGGAAAAGGGCAAGGAGCTCTATTACACCCGCACCGGGCAGCTCGAACTGGCCTGCGCCAACTGCCACGAGGACCACTATGGCGACATGATCCGGGCCGACCATCTCAGCCAGGGCCAGATTAATGGCTTCCCGGTCTACCGGCTCAAGAACGCCAAGCTGAACTCGGCCCATGCCCGTTTCAAGGGCTGCATCCGTGACACGAGAGCCCACACCTTCGCGCCGGGCAGCGACGAGTTCGTCGCGCTGGAGCTCTATGTCGCGACGCGCGGCAACGGGCTGTCGGTCGAAGCACCGTCGGTGCGGAACTGATCCCCGCGCGGCGCCCCCGTCGGGCGCTGCGTTTGAGCGAATTTCGATCTGCGCACACGCTACGCAGGGGATGCCTCCTGCGTCCTGCGGTGTTGCGCATAATGAGCAGGAGACCCCCAGGCGATGATCTCGCGCCGTGATTTTCTACAGGCCAGCGTGGCCGCTTCCGCAATCTACGGCGCGTCCGGTGTCGGCAACTGGTCGCGGCTGGCCGCGCAGCAGGCGCTGAGCCAGGACCAGCTCCTGCAGTTTGACCCGCTGGGCAACGTGACGCTGATCCACATCACCGATATCCATGCCCAGCTCAAACCGGTCTGGTTTCGCGAGCCCGAGATCAATCTCGGCATGGGCGAGGTCAACGGGCTGCCCCCCCACGTGACGGGGCAGGATTTCCTCAAGCTCTTCAACCTGACCCCCGGCACGCCCGAGGCCTATGCGCTGACCTACAACGACTTCGTCGCGCTGGCGAAAGCCTATGGCAAGATGGGCGGGATGGACCGGGTCGCCACTGTCGTGAAATCGATCCGGGCGGAGCGGCCCGATGCGCTCCTGCTCGATGGCGGTGACACCTGGCAGGGCAGCTACACGGCCCAGATGACCGCGGGCCAAGACATGGTCAACGTGCTCAACGCGCTCTCGCCCGATGCGATGACCGCGCATTGGGAGTTCACGCTCGGCCTCGACCGGGTCACCGAGATCATCGACAACGATCTTAGCTTCCCGTTCCTGGGCGCGAATATCTACGACGCTGAATGGGACGAGCCGGCCTATGAACCCTACAGGATGTTCGAGCGGGGCGGTGCCAAGATCGCCGTGATCGGCCAGGCCTTTCCCTACATGCCCATCGCAAACCCCGGCTGGATGTTCCCGGGTCTGAGCTTTGGCGTGCGCGAGGAGCGCATGGCCGAAGTGGTGCAGGAGGTCCGCGACGCCGGCGCCGATGCGGTGGTGCTGCTGTCGCACAACGGCTTCGACGTCGATCGCAAGCTCGCAGGCCGCGTCGATGGGATCGACGTCATCCTGACCGGGCATACCCATGACGCGCTGCCCGAACCGGTGCAAGTCGGAAACACGCTGCTGATCGCCTCGGGCTCCAACGGCAAGTTCGTCAGCCGGATCGATCTGGATGTGCGCGATGGCGGCGTTCAGGGTGTGCGGCACAAGCTGATCCCGATCTTTTCCGACGTGATCGCGCCGGATCCGGAGATGGCCGCTCTGATCGACGCAGAGCGCGCACCATTTGAGGCGGATCTCGGGGAGGTGTTCGGAACCACCGACAGCCTTCTCTACCGGCGCGGCAATTTCAACGGAACCTGGGACGATCTGATCTGCAACGCGCTGATCGAAGAGCGTGAGGCCGACATCGCGCTCAGCCCGGGCTTCCGTTGGGGGCCGAGCCTGCTGCCCGGAACGCCGATCACCCGCGAGGATGTCTTCAACGCCACGGGCATGAGCTACCCCGCCGCGTATCGGTCCGAGATGACTGGCGAGATGCTGCACACGATCATGGAGGATGTCGCCGACAACCTCTTCAATCCGGATCCCTATTACCAGCAGGGCGGTGACATGGTCCGGGTCGGCGGGATGGGCTACCGCATCGACGTGGGCAAACCGCAAGGCGCGCGCATCACGGACATGACGCTGCTCAAGACCGGCGAGGCCATCGATCCGGCCAAGACCTACGTCGTGTCGGGCTGGGCCAGCGTCAACGAAGGCACCGAGGGACCGCCGATCTGGGATGTGGTCGAAGGTTTCATCCGCCGCCACGGCACCGTGACGGTCGATCCCAACAAGTCCGTTCAGGTTGTGGGGGCCTGAGCCATGGGCAAACGCATCAAGGAGGACGCCATGCGCCAATCCGATGGGACCGGGGCCACGCGCCGCGGGTTTCTGAAAGCCAGTGCAGCCGCCATCGGCGGTCTGGCCGCCGCAGGTGCCGCGCGTGCCAATGCGGCTGATCCGTTGATCACCGAGGTTCAGCCCTGGGCCAGCGGGTTCGGGGACGGGGTGGATGCGACGCCCTATGGCCTGCCGATTGAGTTCGAGAGCGATGTCATCCGGCGCAATGTCGAGTGGCTGACCGCAGACACGATCAGTTCGATCAACTTCACTCCGATCCATGCATTGGACGGCACGATCACGCCCCAGGGCTGCGCTTTTGAGCGGCACCATTCCGGTGCCATCGAGCTGGCCAAGCCGGATTACCGGCTGATGATCAACGGGTTGGTCGATCAGCCGCTGATCTTCAGCTACGAGGATCTGGAGCGGTTCCCGCGGGTTCAGAAGACTTTCTTCCTCGAATGCGCGGCGAACACGGGCATGGAATGGGCGGGCGCGCAGCTCAATGGCGCGCAGTTCACCCACGGTATGATCCACAACATGGAGTATACCGGCGTCACGCTGCGCACGCTCCTGAACGAGGCCGGCATCCAGCCCGAGGGGACCTGGATTTATGTCGAAGGGGCGGATGCGTCGTCCAACGGCCGCTCGATCCCGATGGAGAAAGCGCTCGACGATTGCATGATCGCCTTCAAAGCCAATGGCGAGGCGCTGCGCAAGGAGCATGGCTATCCCGTCCGGCTCGTGGTGCCGGGCTGGGAAGGCAACATGTGGGTCAAGTGGCTGCGCCGGATCGAGGTTCTGGACGGTCCGGTAGAAAGCCGCGAGGAGACCTCCAAATACACGGACACGTTGGCTGACGGCACCTCGCGCAAATGGACCTGGGTCATGGACGCGAAATCGGTCGTCACCAGCCCCAGTCCGCAATCGCCGATCACCCACGGACATGGGCCGCTGGTGATCACCGGGCTCGCCTGGTCGGGTCGTGGCGCGATCGAGCGCGTGGACGTGTCGCTTGATGGCGGCAAGAACTGGCAGACCGCGCGCCTGGCGGAACCCGGCAAGCCGATGGCGCTGACACGGTTCTATCTGGATGTCGATTGGCAGGGCGAAGAGATGCTTCTGCAGTCGCGGGCCATCGACAGCACCGGCTATGTCCAGCCGACCAAGACGCAGCTGCGCGACGTACGAGGGCTGAACTCGATCTATCACAACAACTGCATTCAGACCTGGTGGGTGCGCCCGACAGGGGAGGCGGAAAATGTCGAAGTATCTTAATTACATCGCCCCTCCAGCCGTCGGAGCCTTGGGCGTTATCGGCGTGGCCTACATGCTCGCCGATCAGTTCGTCTCCGACATGCCGGCCCCGGCGCGCGGCGTGATTGCGGCGTCGCCTGCGAACGCTACCGAAGGGCCCACGCCCGGCGCGGACCCGGCCGGCAACACTGCGGAAGAGCATGCCGCGGGGCATTTCGGCCTCGGGCGCACCGCGCTGCCCGAGGAGATCGCGGCATGGGACCTCGACATCCGGCCCGATGGCACGGGTCTGCCGGAAGGCTCCGGCGATGTCTGGACCGGCGACGAGATCTTCGCCGATGCCTGCGCCGTCTGCCATGGCGACTTCGCCGAAGGTGTGGGCAACTGGCCCAAGCTCGCCGGTGGCGCGGACACGTTGGACCATGAGGATCCGCTCAAGACGGTGGGCTCTTACTGGCCCTATCTGTCGACGACCTGGGACTATGTGAACCGCTCGATGCCCTTCGGCAACGCGCAGACGCTGACCCCGGACGAAGTCTATGCTATCGTGGCCTATATCCTTTATTCCAACGACCTCGTGGAGGATGATTTCGTGCTGTCCCATGAGACATTTCTCGATGTGGAAATGCCCAATGCGGATGGTTTCATCGTCGACGACCGCGACAGCACCGAGGCGCATTTCTGGGCGGAGGCGCCCTGCATGGAAAACTGCAAGGACAGTGTGGAGATCACGATGCGGGCCCGCGTGCTCGACGTGACACCTGAGTCCGGCGATGAGGACGCGGCCTTGGAAGAAGCGGTCACGGAGACCGCAGAAATCGTCCCGGTCGCGGCACCCGCCGAGGCAGCCGTCCCAGTGGCGGAGACCGCTGCTGGCGCAGCACCCGCGCCCGATCCTGAACTGGTCGCCGCGGGTGAGAAAGTGTTCCGAAAATGCAGTGCCTGCCATCAAGTCGGCGCGGACGCCAAGAACCGCACGGGCCCGCTGCTGAACGGCATCGTGGATGCCCCCGCGGGCGAGGTTGAGGGGTTCAAATACTCCAAACCGCTGATTGCGGCCGCGGAAGAGGGACTGGTGTGGGATGAGGCCAGCCTCCATGCCTTCCTGGAAAAACCCAAGGATTTCATTGCCAAGACCAAGATGTCCTTTGCCGGGTTGAGAAACGAGGCCGACCGCGATGCGGTGATCGCCTATCTTCAGGCCAACAACTAGACGATGGCCCGGCGCTCTCCGACGCTGGCGAGCTTCGCCCTGGTCCTGGCGGCCGGGGCGGCGATTGCCGCAGAGGACATCGGTGACGCAGACCGCGGGGCCGAGCTGTTTTACGACTGTGCGGGCTGTCACGAGGTCGGGGCCGGGGCGGTCAACCGGGTTGGCCCGCATCTCAACGGGATTTTCGGACGGCGCGCGGGAGCAATCGAGGGCTACCCCTATTCCAAGGCGATGGCCCGCGCCGGTGCGGACGGGATGGAGTGGCATCTCGACACGCTCGACGCCTATCTGGAAAACCCCAAGGCGTTGGTCAGCCGGACGCGGATGAACTTCGATGGCCTGCCCGAGGCACAGGACCGGGCGGATATGCTTGCGTATTTGCGCATCTTTTCGGCTAATCCGCGGGATATACCGGAAGCAGAGCCGACGGCGCGCGCCGATCTGCCCGATCTCGACCCGGCGATCCTCGCGATCGAGGGCGATCCGGAGTACGGCGAGTACCTGTCCAGCGAATGCACCACCTGCCACCAGCGCGACGGCGGCGATGGTGGGATTCCGGGCATCATCCTGTGGCCCGCGGAAGATTTTGTCGTGGCCATGCACGCCTACAAACAGAAAAAGCGGCCCCATCCTGTGATGCAGATGATGGCGGCGCGCCTGTCCGACGAGGAGATCGCGGCCTTGGCCGCATATTTCGCGACCCTCAACCCATAATCGGGGGCGTGATCACACCGGGAGGAGGAAACTCATGGATCTGAACCGACGCCTGTTTCTGGGCGCGGCAACTGCCGCCGCGACCCTGACCGCGCCGATGCTTCGCGCGCAAGACCGACCCAAGGTCGTGGTTATCGGTGGGGGTGCGGGAGGCGCCACGGCCGCGCACTACATCGCCAAGGACAGCGAGGGGGCCATCGACGTCACTTTGGTGGAGCCCTCGCGCACCTACCACACTTGCTTTTTCTCCAACCTCTATCTCGGCGGGTTCGTCCCGGCGGAGTCGCTCGGCCATTCCTATGGCAAGCTCGCGGGGATGGGCGTCAATGTCGTCCATGACTGGGCCGTTGGTGTGGACCGGGATGCCAAGACCGTCACGCTCGCGGGGGGTGGCCAACTGCCCTATGACAAACTGATCATCAGTCCCGGCATCGACTTTGTCGAAGGATCGGTGCCGGGCTGGTCTCTGGCCACGCAAACCATGATGCCCCATGCCTACAAGGGCGGGACGCAGGCCGAGTTGCTCAAGGCGCAGATCGCGGCCATGCCCGAAGGCGGGACCTATGCGATGGTCGCCCCGCCGAACCCATACCGCTGTCCGCCGGGACCCTATGAACGGATCTCCATGGTCGCGCACCATCTCACGCAGTCGAACCCGACCGCTAAGATCCTGATCGTGGACCCCAAGGAGAAGTTTTCCAAGCAAGGGCTCTTCGAAGAGGGCTGGGCCAAGCACTACGGTGGGATGATCGACCGGATCGGGCCGGATTTCGGCGGAGACGTGGTCGAGGTGCGTCCCGGTGAGATGGAGATCGTGATCGACGGCGAGGTCGAAAAGGTCGATGTGGCCAATGTCATTCCGGCAATGAAGGCCGGACGGATCGCAGAACTGGCCGGCCTGACCAACGACGCGGGCTGGGCGCCGGTGACCCCGGACACGATGCAGAGCCGGGAAGACGCCGACATCCATGTTCTGGGTGACGCGAGCCAGCAGGGAGATATGCCGAAATCGGGCTTCTCGGCGAACAGTCAGGCCAAGGTGGCGGCCATGGCCGTGCGCGGCGAACTGACCGGCTCCAAGGTGTTCCCGGCGCGCTATTCGAACACCTGCTGGTCGCTGATCGCCACCGACGACGGGGTCAAGGTGGGCGCGAGCTACCAGCCGACCGATGACAAGATCTCAAAGGTCGACGGGTTCATCAGCCAGACCGGCGAGGACGCTGCGCTGCGCAAGGCGACCTACGAGGAAAGCCTCGGCTGGTACCAGGGGATCACGTCCGACATGTTCGGCTGAACCGGTCAAAGGTTGGGGCGGCTTTGGCTGCCCCGATCCCCGCTCAGACGGCCGCCACGCGGCGTGCGACGGGCAGGAAAATCGCCAGGCAGAGCAGCATGATCGCGACCGAGAGGCCAAAGGCCGCCCCCGGCAGATAGGGCAACGGGTTGGCAGGATCGGTGAAGGCGAAAAAAACCTGCGTCATCGCTAGCGGGGCCAGGATCATCGCGACCGCCCGCATGGCCGAGACCAGCCCCTGCAACTCTCCCTGCCGGTCGTCGCCGGCGCGGCGCGCCATCAGCGACTGGAGCGCAGGCGTCACGACCGCGCCGAGTGCAGCCATCGGTGTCAGGACAAGGGCAACGCGCCCGTCACTGACGGTGGCCATCGCGGCGAAAATCAATGCGTTGTAGCAAAAGCCGTAGACCACGGTGCCAGCCTCGCCGAGGCGGGGAATGATCCAGCGGATCAATCCGCCCTGCACGATGGCCATCATCACCCCGAAGAGCGTCAGCGACAGCCCGACCGTCGCCGCGGACCAGCCAAACGCCTCCTGTCCGAAAAACGCCCAAGTGGCTGGATAAACGACAAAGGCGAATTCGTAGAGGAAAAAGAGCAGCAGCAGCCTCCCGACCCCCGGCATGTCCGGCAAGGGCCCGAAGGCGGCAAACGGATTGCAGCCGCGCCCGTCGAACCGGCGGCGCTTGGTTTTGGTGACCGTCTCGGGCAGGACCATCGCGCCAAGGGCAAGGTTGGCCAGTGCCAGCAACCCCGCGGCGATGAAGGGAGCGCGCGGTCCCAGCTCCGATAACAGTCCACCTGCGAGCGGCCCGATGACGAAGCCGACCCCAAAGGCGGCGCCGATCAGACCGAAGGTCTGGGCCTTTTGCCCGGGCTTGGCGAGGTCTGAAAGGCTCGCCGCCGCCGTCGCCTGCGTCGCAGCCGCCATACCCCCGAGAATGCGCGCGGCAAGGAGCATCCAGAGCGTTTGTGCGAGCGCCATGCCAGCATAGGTCAGCGCCATCGCCCCAAGCGACACCAGAAGCACCGGCCGGCGACCGACGCTGTCGCTCAGCCGCCCGAGCAGGGGCCCGAACAGGAATTGCATGACCGCATAGGCCGTCGCCAGAATGCCGCCCCAGACCGCGGCATCACCCAGGCTGCCGCCTTCGACATCGCGGATGAGATCCGGCATCACCGGCAGAATCAGCCCGATCCCGGTCGCATCGAGCGCCAGCGTCAGGGTGATGAAGATGAGCGGCCAGCGATTGGAGCGGGAGGACATGGTCGCCTGCGGGTTGCGTCCCGAAGACTATCCCGCGCGCTGCGCAACCTGTCCAGTTGGATTTACACTACTAGACGGCCGCGGTGTCAGCTTTGCTCGACACGGACAGCCCGTCGAGAAACCGCGCGATCAGATCCAGCGCTTCGGGCTCATCCAGAAAGGGCACATGGCCGCGGTCTGGCACCTTGGCATAGGACATGTCGGGGCGCCGGCGTTGCATCTCCGCGGCAGTTTCCGCCGATAGCAAGTCGGAGTTCGCGCCGTGGATCAGAGCAAGGGGAACGTCCTTGAGCGCCTCGAACAGCAACCACATGTCCGGCATCGTTTCGGACGCCGATTGTTCCAGAACGATCTGCCGCAGCAGCTTGTCATAGCGGAGGGCGAGCCCATCGGGCGTTTCGCGCCACAGATGCTCCGCGTGGGCCCGCCAACGGTCACGGCTCACGCCGGGAAAGCGCTTGGCGTTGCCCTCGAGCATACCGTCCGCGGCCTCGTCGTAGGTGCGAAACTCCGGTGAAATCCCGAGATAGCCAAAAATGAACTCCAGTCCTTCTGGCTCAAGAATCGGGCCGATATCGTTCAGGCAGACGCCAAGCAGGCGATCCTTGTGGCTGCCCGCCAGCACCATGCTGATGATCCCGCCGCGCGAGGTGCCGAGGATGGCCGCACGTTCCAGACCGAGATGGTCGATCAGACCGATCACGTCGTGGGCTTCGCGCAAGACGTTGTAATTCTGGTAGTTGCTGTCGAAATCCGATCGGCCGCGGCCCCGGTAATCCATCCGGATCACCCGGCAGCGTTCCAGCAGATTGGGCCGCACAAAATCGAAGTCGGTCATGTTGCGGGTCAGCCCGGCCAGGCAGATGAGCGGTATGCCTTCGCCCGCATCGTCATAGGCAAGCCGCAGCCCGTCATCCGTGGTGAAAAACTGCGCGCCATCAGGTGTCTGGTGCGGTGCAGCCGGTTGTGGCGCGTGATCGGCCGGGGCGATCAGGTTCGGCACACGGGACAGATCCGGCACGATATGGGCGGGTCGGCCCGGCAACTGGTCGATCGGCGCGTCCGCGCGATTCACCCATGTGGTGGTAAACCCGTAGGCCGCGGCGCATCCCGCGTCCCAGCCGTTGGACGACACAAAGAGTACCTGATCCGTCGCCGCGCCGAACCGTGTGCCGACAAGGTCATAGACCCGCGGCGATGGTTTGAAGACCCCGACCTCCTCCACCGACAGGACATGATCGAGCAGGCCGCTGATCCCCGCGGCATCGCAGGCGGAGGCGAGCATGTTGGGGCTCCCGTTCGACAGGATGCCCGTGGCCAGCCCGCGTGCCCGCAGGGCCTCCAGGCAGGCCTTGGCCTCGGGAAAGGCCTGCAGATCTCGATAGAGATCCAATAGCCGGGCGCGCAGGGCCGGGTCCGTCAGCGCCTGAGCTTCCAGCGCCCAGTCAAGAGCGTTCTGGGTAACGGTCCAGAAATCGCAGTGATCGCCGGTGATCGCGCGCAGCCAGCTGTATTCGAGCTGTTTGGCACGCCAGTCCTGAGCCAGCTTCGGCCAGGCCTCCGCCAGTTGGGGAGACCGATCCTCTGCCGCGGCGTCGCGCGCTGCGGCACTGACGTCCAGAAGCGTTCCATAGGCGTCGAAAATGACAGTCGTTATCGGCATGGCGGTCCCCTCGTCCATCGTTTGACATGATGCGGCGGCGCGGAAAAGCGCGATTTGCGCTGCAGTGCCGGGTCTGTTCCACGGCGTCCGGGCGTCCTTTAGGGAGCCAATGCAGGCCCGTCTCAGCGCGGCCCGGCGGGTGCGCGCGGATCAGGCGCTCCAGTTGTTGAGAAGAGCCGGCATCGCCGCGGTCACGTTGTCCACCACTTGCACGCTCTGGGTGAGCGTGCCGTCCGCGAATCGCGTCGTTTCGATATGGTCGATCAGGGTGACGAGCGGATCCCAAAATCCGCCGATATTGACCAGCACGATCGGTTTGGCGTGCAAGCCGAGTTGCCGCCAGGTCAGCATTTCGAAGAACTCATCGAGCGTACCCGCGCCCCCGGGCAACACGGCGATGGCGTCCGAGTTCATCACCATAATTTTTTTGCGTTCATGCATGGTCTCGGTGACGACGAGCGTGTTGAGATCGTGTTTGGCGACCTCCCGTGCCACAAGATGTTGCGGGATAACGCCGAACGTAGCACCACCTGCCGTTGTCGCAGCCCGAGCGACCCGCCCCATTAGCCCGACGTCTCCCGCACCATAGACCAGCCGGCAGCCGTGTTCGGCAATCAGTTGCCCGAGCTCCTCAGCGGCCGCGGAAAAGGCCGGATCGGCCCCGTCCCGAGAACCGCAATAGACGCAGATGCTGTAATCTCCCGATTTCATGGCGTTTTTTGTCCCGTTTTTGACCGCGTGGGTGCGCCCTGCTATAAACTCCCATCGGGCCACAGGTCCAGCGACCAGCGGAGGCGCGTGTGGGCACACTCAAGGTGAGCCTTCTCATTGTGACCGGACTGGCTGCCCTCGGCGGCGGCGCCGCTTTGGTGCGCGAAGGCGGCCTCGACCGACTGGGTGCGCTGGTCGAGACCGCGCAGACGCCTGCACCGGCAGAACCTCCGGTTCAAACGGGACCGGCGGCGCGTTCGCCGTCCGAACCAGGTGACGCAACTCCGCAGCCCGACGACGCGGCGCCAGGGCCCGCCCCCCCTGCCATTGACGTGGTGCGGCTCCAGCCCGACGGCGCGGCGCTCGTAAGCGGCTCGGGCGAACCCGGCGCCACGGTTGAGATCCTTGTCGACGGCGCCCCTGTCTGGTCCGGATCCGCCGATCCACGTGGCGAATTCGTGGCATTTGTCGATCTGCCCGCCAGCGCGGTTGCCCGCACGATCTCGCTACGCAGCGACGACGGCGACGGGCGTTCGCAATCGTCGGAGGCCAGCATCGTGCTCGCGCCGTCGCCGGAGGCCCCTGAGACTTCCGTGGCTGAGGCGCCCGGAACCGTCGGCATCGCTGCTGCGCCGGACCAGAACGTCTCGGAGGAACTGGCCGATCTGACGGCCCCTGCGCTGGAAAGCGATCCGGAGGGCGTTCGTCCGCTCGCCCCGACGCCCGTCGATCCCGATCAGGGGATCGCGTTGGACACAGTGCGCTATGGCGCGGAGGGCGAAGTTATCCTGGCCGGTCGGTCGGACGCAGGCGAGAGCGATCTTTCGATCTATCTCGACGGGCAGATCGCGGCCCAGGCACGCACAACGGGGCAGGGGGACTGGCAGGCGGTGCTCGCCGACGTGCCGAGCGGTCTCTACCGTCTGCGCGCCGATCTGACTGACGGGCAGGGCCGCGTCGCGGGTCGGGTGGATCTGCCTTTTCGCCGCGAGTCGCCCGCTGCCATCGAAGCCGCCCGTGTTGCCGCCAGCGATGCCGATCAGTCCGCCGCGCTCCTGACCGTGCAGCCGGGCTTTTCGCTCTGGGCGATCGCGCGGGACCGGTACGGCGACGGATTTCAGTATGTCGCGGTCTATGAGGCCAACGCCGAAGCGATCGCCGACCCTGACTTGATCTATCCAGGCCAGGTACTTACTCTGCCCGCCGGACCGGTCGTTCCAACTGATTGAGGCTTCGGGTTCGTCCCAGGACGACACCGAGGTGACCGTGACAGCGCGGCACGCCGGGCTATGTCACGCAGGCCGCATCTGAAAGGCCCCCATGGTCGCCCAGGACACCACCCAGGACAGCGGCGCCGATCCGGCAGGCGTCCCCACCGCCGTGCCGGGCGAGGCGCACGCGCTGACCATCATCCGTCGCGTTGCGCCCTATCTCTGGCCCGAGGGCAGCGCCGAAATGCGCGTGCGGGTCGTGGCCGCGGTGGCGACGCTCGTGGCGGCCAAGCTGATAGCCGTGATGACACCGTTTTTCTACAAGGGAGCGGTCGACGCACTGTCCGGCGAGGCCGCGAAAGACCCCACCTGGATGCTCGCGGCCGGCGCGGTGGGGCTCACGGTCGCCTATGGCGGGGCGCGGGTCCTGAATGTCGGTTTCCAGCAGCTGCGCGATGTCATCTTCGCCAAGGTCGGCCAACGCGCGCTGCGGTCCGTCGCGCTCGACACGTTCGCCCATATCCACCGCATGTCGCTGCGCTACCACATCACGCGCAAGACCGGCGGACTCAGCCGGATCATGGAGCGCGGCGTGAAGGGCGTGTCCTTCCTGCTGCGGTTTCTGCTCTTTTCCATCGGCCCGCTGCTGCTGGAGCTGATCCTGATCGCTGCCGTGCTGACCACGCTCTTCGACGTGTGGTACCTGGTCGCGGTTGTCGTGACGATCACCTTCTATGTGGTCTTCACCTTCAAGGTCACGGAGTGGCGCGTCGGTATCCGCCGCGAGATGAACACCCAGGACACCGAGGCCAACCAGAAGGCCATCGACAGTCTTCTGAATTTCGAGACGGTCAAGTATTTCGGCGCCGAAACGCGCGAAGCGGCGCGCTATGACGTCTCGATGGCCGGCTATGAAGACGCGGCATTGCGCACCTCCTATTCGCTCTCGGCCCTGAATTTTGGTCAGAGCGTAATCATCACCGCCGGGCTCGTGACGGTGATGGTCATGGCGGCCTACGGGGTACAGCAGGGCAACATGACCGTCGGTGATTTCGTCATGGTCAACGCCTACATGATCCAGATCACCATGCCGCTGAACTTCCTCGGCACCGTCTATCGCGAGATCCGTCAGGCGCTTGTCGACATGGGCGAGATGTTTGATCTGCTCGACCAACCGGTCGAGATCGCGGACCGGCCCGGTGCACCTAATCTGCAGGTCACCGGCGGGCGCGTGGCATTCCGCGACGTGTCCTTTGGCTACGATGCCGCGCGCCCGATCCTCAAGGGGGTCAGTTTCGAGGTCCCGCCCGGCGGCTCGCTCGCGATCGTCGGACCGTCAGGCGCCGGCAAATCCACCATCGGGCGGTTGCTCTTTCGGTTCTACGATGTGACAGGCGGTGCCGTGGAGATCGACGGGCAGGATGTCCGCAACATCACCCAGGACAGCCTGCACGAAGCCATCGGAATCGTTCCGCAGGACACGGTGCTCTTCAATGACAGCCTGCATTACAACATCGCCTACGGCCGCCCCGACGCGACGCAGGCCGAGATCGAGGCCGCTGCCCGCGCCGCACAGCTTCATGCCTTCATCGCGCATCTGCCGGACGGCTATGACACGCAGGTGGGCGAGCGCGGGCTGAAGCTGTCGGGCGGGGAGAAACAGCGCGTCGGCATAGCGCGGACTCTGCTCAAGAACCCCCCCATCGTGCTGCTGGACGAGGCGACAAGCGCGCTGGACAGCGAAACAGAGCGCGAAATCCAGGGCGCGCTCCGGGCGATGGGGCAGGGGCGCAGCGTGCTGATGATCGCCCACCGCCTGTCGACGGTCGTGGAGGCCGACCGCATCATCGTGCTTGAGGCCGGACGCATTGCCGAGAGCGGCACCCATAGCGAACTGCTCGCCGCGAACAGACGCTACGCGGAGCTGTGGCGCGCGCAGGCAGCGGGGTCGCGCGCGACCAGTGCAAGCTCAACAGATCAAGATCCCGCTCGCTAGAGCTTCCGCAGATTCCGGATGTTCGGCGTTGATGATGCGGAACCTGCTCATGTGCAATGGCTTTGCGATGAATTCGGTCCGCCGACGGATGCTGCTACGCCGCCAGTTTTTCAGCGCGTCGGCAGTGACCTTTGCGGCGGTCACAACTGGAGGTGTGGCGCCGCCGGCGCTGGCACAGGGCCACAGCGGCGTCGTCGATATGACCCTTGTCTATGACGAGGCTTCCCCGACCAATTTCGGGGCACCTTGGATCGCGCGTGAGCAGCCGTTCACGTTTGCCGAGCACGGAGTCAACCTGCTGAGCCTGTCTTTGAACGAGCATACCGGAACCCATATTGATGCGCCGCAGCATCTTTAGGCCGACGGCGCATCGGTGGATGAGATCCCCGTTGGAAATCTGGTGGCGCCGCTTGTCGTGGTCGACATCGCCGCGCGCGCCGCCGAAGGCTCCGACGGACAAGCGACGCCAACGATCTGACCGCGTGGATCTTTGCAAAGGGTTCCATCCCCGACCGGGCGTGCGTGACCATGCACTCAAGATGGGCGGGCAAGACCGGGGATGAGGGTTTTCGCAACGTCGATGGTGAGCACGTGATGCATTTCCCGGCTTCTGTGTGGATGCGACGCAAATGTCGGTCGACGACACCACGGCTGTCGGCACGGCGGTTGGTACGCTTTCGCTCGATCACGGTCAAAGCGGAGATTCGCGACGCATTACTCGTGGCGTCCCACCGGACGATACGGGATCGAAAACCTCGTCGGACTGTCGCAAGTGCCTGCCAGCGGTGTCACGCTGATCGTGGGGGTGCCCAGCCGCTGCGGAGGAACCGGCGGGCAGTGCCCGGTCATGGGCCCTTGTCTAAGCCAAGTTCGAGCGCTGTCTGAGCGCTATTCCGCGGCCTGCAATGGGGCAGGTCGCTTGGTCGAGGCGGGTGCGTCGTCCCAGATGATCTCGGGCGCGCGCACCTTGCGTGCCTGCCGGCGCAACACCCAGTCCTGCGCGGCGCGAGACGACCGTCCCGCTGTGACCCGTGCAAAGAGCTGCCCCAGAGCGACCACGTAGGTTGCGGCCCAAGCCCGCAACGCCAGCATCGACGGCGTGAAGATCAGCGTCAGCATCGTGGCGATTCCCAGCCCGAACACCACCGCGGTGGCGAGTTGCTTCCACCAGAGCGCCGTGGGGCTGTCGATGCTGGCCCCACCGCCGATGAAATCGAGGCTCAGCCCGAACATCATCGGGGTCAGACCCGCCATGGTGGTCAGCGAGGTCAGCAGCACGGGCCGGATGCGCGCCTCCGCTGTGCGGGTGATCGCCTCGATCCGCGGCATGTAGCGGCTGTATTCCTGGTAGGTGTCGATCAGCACGATGTTGTTGTTCACCACGATCCCCGCCAAAGCGACGATCCCCGTGCCGGTCATGATGATCGAAAACGGCTGGTTCATCACCAGCATCCCGATCAGCACGCCGGTGGTCGACAGCACCACCGCCAGCAATACCAGCGTGGCATTGTAGAAACTGTTGAATTGCGCCAGCAGGATGATGAACATCAGACCGAGTGCGCCTAAAAAGGCTGATGACAGGAACGCCTGGCTTTCCGCCTGATCCTCCTGATCGCCGGTCCATTGCCAGTCGACGCCCATGGGCAACGGCTGCTCGGTCTCCAGCCACTCGGTGAGCAGTGTGATCCGCTCGGTCGGTGTCATCGGAGCGCCCGCATCATTGCGCAGACCAGAGGTCACATCGGCCTTCAGATCGAAGAACCGGCTCTGGTCGATCCGGTCGATCTGGCCCAGTTTCGGCACCGGCCTCAGAGAAATGAAGTTTGACAATGGCACCAGCCCGTCGCGCGTGCGCACCTTGAGCGTGCTCAGCGTCGCCAGCACGCGGTCCTCGGCCGGGAATCGCACCCGGATGTCGATCTCTTCGTCGGAGCTGTCCACGCGCATCGTGTCGAGCAGAATACCGCGGGTCACCAGCTGCACCATTGCGCCCACGGTGGCTACATCCGCGCCATAGCGGCCGGCGCGCTCGACATCGACATCGATCTGAAAATCGATCCCGGGCAGCGGCAGCGTATCCTCGATGTCGATCAGACCATCGGTGTCCTGAAACTTCGCGCGCACGATCTCAACGCTTTCCCGCAGGACGTCAAAATCGTCACCCTTCAGGCGCAATTGGATGGGTTTGCCCTCGCCCGGTCCGCCCGCGAGATTCAGGGTTTCGGTATAGATCCCCGGGATCACGTCCAGCTTTTTCTGCAAGCGGGCCAGCACCGCGTCGCCGTCATAGAAAGGATCGACGACTTCGTGCAAAAGCAGTCGTTCCCAGAATCCGCCGTCGTTGGGTATACGGGGTCGGTCGCGCCAGGGTATCGTTTCGATCTGGACCTGCCCGATCGTGTCGACCGGGCTGCCCCCGCCGCCCATATCGGAATTCAGGCCGCCGGCGCCGGCAAAGGAAAAGGCGCTGGAGATGCCTTCGGTCGACAGGACCGCGTCTTCGACCTGTTTGACGACCGCGTCCTTGTCATCGAGCGACAGGTTGCCCTTTGCGCGGACATAGATGATCGCCTGCTCCGGCTCGTTCTCGACAAAGAACTCCACCCCGTTGTTGTTCTGCGCGTAGATCATGAAGGTGGTCACGACGAGGCCCGCCACGAGCCCGATGGCGACGATGGGCATGAGCGGGTTGCCGGTGATGAAGGCGATGAAATGGCCGAAGGGTGTGCGGCGGTAACCGGCGCGGATGCGGCGCGCACGAGGTTTGCCGCGCAGGGAGCCCACTGCGATCGATGTCGCGAAGGAGGCCAGAACAAAGAGGATCGCACCCGGCCAGGCCGGCCGGCCAGAAAAGCTCCAAGTAAGGGTCATCATCGCGGCTAAGAACAGAACCGCAAGTGCCGCCGCGGCGAGCCCCAGCCGCACCGGCAAGGCCATTTCGCGCAGGGCCGCCGAGGTATTGTCGAAGCTGCGCGCCATCCGCCCCGTGACGCCGCCCATCACCGGCAGGTAGATCAGCGCCACGATCAGCGATGCCGAGAGCACGAAGATCAGCGTGACCGGAAGCATCCCCATGAACTGACCGGGAATGCCCGGCCAGAACAGCATGGGCAGAAAGGCGCAGAGCGTCGTCGCGGTCGAGGAGATGATCGGCCAGAACATGCGCTTGGCCGCTTCGCGGTAGGCGCTCATGGGCCCCGAGCCTTCGCGTATGCGCCGGTCAGCATATTCGACCACCACGATGGCGCCATCCACCAGCATGCCCACCGAGAGAATCAGACCGAACATCACGATGTTGGAGATCGAGACCCCCATCACGGCAAGAAACGCGAAACAGAGCAGGAAGGATGTCGGGATCGCAAATCCCACCAGCAGCGACGGCCGGATGCCGAGCGAAGCTAGAACCACGATCATCACAAGGGCAATGGCTGTCAGGACCGAGGACTCGAGCTGGCTGACCATGCTCTGGACGTTGAAGGATTGGTCATTGCTGGTGCCGACATGGACCGCATACTGCACGTCCGCCGGCCAGCTTGCGGCCTCCGCCTCGACAACCTCGCGCACCCGTTCGGCAGTGTCGATCAGGTTGAAGCCCTTGCGTTTGACGACCTGCATGGCGACGGTCGGTTCCCCGTCGAAACGTGCGGTGCCTTGGCGATCCTCGAACGTCAGGCGGATGTCGGCCAGATCGTTCAGCGTCACCACACGGTCGCCATTGGACTTCACGGGAAGCGCAAAGATGTCCGATGTCACGGTGAATGACGCAGGTATCTTGACCGAAAAAGCTCCCGACGGGCTTTCCACCTCGCCCGCCGCGATGAGCTGGTTGTTGTTGACGACCGCGTCGATCAGTTCGCTTGCGGTAATGTTGTAGGCCTCGAGTCGCAACGGATCGATCGTCACCTCGATCATCTCATCGCGGTGGCCTGCCAGGGGCGCTTCGAGCACAGCGTCGATGTTCTCGATATCGTCCTGAAGGTCCTTGGCGATCCGTACCAGTGTCCGCTCCGGGACATTGCCGGAAAGATTCACGATGATGATCGGGAATTCCGAGAAGTTGATCTCGTTGATCGAGTATTTCTCGTAGCCGGTGGGAAACTTGCTCTCCGCTGTGTTCATGGCGTCGCGTACATCCGCCATGATCCGGGTCTTGTCCCAGCCGAACTCGAACTCGAGGGCCATGCCGGCGTAACCTTCGGCGGCCGTGGCCTGCATGGATTTCAACCCGTCGAGATCGGAAAGCTCCGTCTCCATCGGTTTGACGAGCAGCTTCTCGCTGTCCTCGGCCGAAATGCCGGGAAAGGGCACCGACACGAAGAGCGCCGGGATCTCGATATCCGGCTCACCCTCCTTGGGCAGCTGCGTGTAGGCAAATCCGCCCACCACCAGCGAGAGCAGGATGAAGGCGATGATCATGCGCGACCGTTCGGTCGCCCAATCCACCAGACCGGTCATTCAATCGGCTCCCGGAGTGTGACCTGAACCGGGACGCCGTCGATCACATATTCCTGCCCGGTGGTGATCACCGTCGCCGTCTCGGGCAGACCGGTCACCCAGATGCCTGTCGTCGTGTCGCGCACGATATCAACGGCTTGGAAGCCGACCTTGTCACCTTCCTCGACCGTCCTGAGGCCCATTGTGCCAGAGTTGTCGAGCGTCAGCGCCGACTGTGGCACCAGATGCGCCCGAACACCGGTGGAAGAGATCGCGATATCCGCCGATTGCCCGTCACGGATCGACAGGTCGGGGTTGGGAACCTCGATCTCGACCTGGAATGTTCGGGTGTTGGGGTCTGCTGAGCGCGACAGGAACGTCACAGCGCCCTGAACGGTCGCGCCGGTGGCCAGACGGCCCCGTGCCGGCGCGCCCAGCTCAACCGCGTCTACGGACGTCTCCGGTAGAAACCCTACGATCTTGATCGGATCAAGCTGGATGATGGTGGCGCAATGATCACCGGGCTGCAGCAGGCTGCCCAGCTCCGCGCTGTCGGACTCCAGAAGGCCGTCGAAAGGGGCTGCGATCCGCAGCCGAGCAATGTCCGTGTTGGCGACTTCGACAAGCGCTTCTGCGGCTTGCAGCGACGCGCGCGCCGCGACCTTGCGTGTTTCCGAGCCAAACCCGCCTTCGGCCAGGCGGTCGGCTGCCGTGTCCTCGATCCGTGCTTCGGCCAGGCGTGCCTCGGCTTCTGCCAAAACGGCCGGGCGCGTGCCGGGCTCGATCTCGCACATCACCTCGCCCTTGGTGACGAAAGCGCCTTTGCGCAGGGGCTCAGAAACCACGAGGCCCGAGATCTGCGACTTCACTTCGACCTGACGCGCCGCTTCTGTCTGTCCGCGCAAGATCACGGCATTTTCAACCGGCCGTGCCACCGATTCCATCGCGACCACCGAGATAGCGGCAAGCTCGGTCGCATCAGCGTCAACATCAGGTTCGGGTTGCTCGACCACGACCACGGTTTCGCTGTCGCGCGATCCGTTGAACACGGCCGCAATCCTGTCGCGCTCGAACACCAGCGTGTAGAGCAACCCGGCCACAACAAGGGCCATCAGGATCGGAATGGGTTTCATCGTGTGCCGCTCGCAGTCTCTTGGCGTTGCTCAGCGGTTAAGCCGCTTTTTGGTGAACCGCCCGGTTCAGAATAGGATGTCCAAGCGTCATCTTCAAGCGGGGCTATGGGCCGGAGACTGCCGATGGACCATCTGTCTCAACCGCAGGTGGCCTTGGCAAACAAACCGGCTTCAAGCTAAGAGAGCGCGACGTGCAGGGAGTCCCCCGTGAGCAATACAGACAGTTTCATCAACGAAGTCACCGAAGAGGTCCGCAAGGACCGCGTCAATGCCCTAGTGCGGCGCTATGGCTGGATCGCGGTGGTTGTCGTGCTGGCCATCGTCGGATCGGCGGCGGCGTGGGAATGGCGCGCCGCGCAAGCGCGGTCCCAGGCGCAAGCTTTCGGAGACGGGCTGATTGCAGCGCTGAGTTCCGACGAATCCGGCGCGCGGCTCGCCGCACTGGAGAGTGTTCCGGCGACAGGTGATGCCTTTGCCGTGCGTCAGTTGATTGCGGCCGCCGAGGTCGCCTCGGATGATCCCGGCGCCGCCGAAGGCTTTCTGCGCGCGGTGATGAGTGACACCGGCGTCTCACCACGCTACCGCGATTTGGCGACGATACGTCTGGTCATGGTGCCGGACGTGCCGGTTCTTTCGACGGATCGGATTGCCCTGCTTGAACCACTGACTGTGGCTGGCGCGCCGTTTCGCCTGACGGCGCTGGAGCAAAAGGCGCTGGTGCATGTCGAACGGGGTGAGACCGCGCTGGCGCTGGCGGATCTTGCGACTCTGCGCGACGATGTGGGAACCTCTGCCGCGATGCGCGACCGCGCCGCACAGCTGATCGTGGCCCTCGGTGGGCTGCCGGACGAATCGTGAGCCCAATGCTGTTAAGTCTCAACCTGCCACGAGTACTGTTCGCCTTTGCTGCTGCGGCGATCCTTGCCGGGTGCCAGGAGCGCGAGGTCATTCTCGACGGCGACCGGTTCGATCCCCGCGACACCTCGGCGGCGAGCCAGTCCGCTGCCGCCGCTGCCGAAGCCGGGCGACCGCTGACCCAGGGCACCCAACAACCGCGCCGCGAGCCCCTTCGCGACTACGTGGTACAGGGCGAGGCACGCGGGATTTCGCTGCCGGCCGCACGCGTGAATGCGGATTGGACGCACCGTCACGGCACGCCGTCCCATTCGATCACACACCCGGCCCTGGGCAGCACACTCACCCAGATCTGGAGCCGTCCGATCGGCAAGGCAGGCGTGCGGCGGGTTCGGATCACCGCAGATCCCGTGATCTCTGGCGGCCGCATCTTCACGATGGACGCGATTGGTGAGGTGCGGGCCCATTCGACCTCTGGGGCGCTGCTCTGGTCGACCTCCCTGGTGCCGGTGAACGAACGTGCGGGCGAGGGGTCGGGTGGCGGGCTTGCGGTTGCCGGACAGACGCTCTTCGTGACGACAGGGTACGGCAATCTCCACGCGCTCGACACCAACACGGGCGGCCAGCGTTGGATCCAGAATCTGAGCGCGATCGCCGCCGGTGCGCCGACCGTCTCTGGCGATCTGGTCTATCTGACCACGCGCAACGGGTTCGGTTGGGCGATCGAGACCGGAAACGGCCGGGTCCGCTGGCAGATCGAAGGCACGCCCACCGTTACCGTGACCCTGCCGGGCGCGGCGCCGGCAATCGGCGCGCGATCGGTCTTCTTTCCATTCGGATCGGGCGAGATCTCAGCCGTTTTGCGCCAGGGGGGTGTGAGGCTCTGGTCGACGACGGTGTCGGGCCGGCGGGTCGGACGGGTCTATGCCACCGTGTCCGACATTTCTGCCGATCCCGTCGTTCAGGGCAACACGGTTTATGTCGGCAATCCTGGTGGACGCACGGTCGCGCTCGACGCGGTGTCGGGCGAGCGAATCTGGACCGCACAAGAAGGCGCAACCGGTGCGGTTCTTCCTGTCGGCGGGTCGGTCTTTCTGGTGTCCGACCAGAAAGAGCTGATGCGCCTGGACGCCCGCAACGGCGAGACGATCTGGGCTGGGACATTGCCGTTTTTCCAGAATGAGCGCTTGCGGCGTCGCAAGGCCGTCTATGCGCATTACGGCCCGATCCTTGCCGGGGGACGCCTGATCGTGGCCTCGACCGACAAGACGCTGCGCGAGTTCGACCCTGCCAGCGGGCGGCTGCTGCGGACCACGGAAACCGGCAGTGCGGCGGCGGTCAACCCGGTTGTCGCCGGGGGCACGCTTTACATCGTGACCGAAGACGGGCAGTTGCGGGCCTTTCGCTGAGCGGGCCCGCGCGGCCTGTCGGACCGGAGTGCGCCATGAGCTTCACCCTTGCCATCGTCGGTCGACCGAATGTCGGCAAGTCGACGCTGTTCAACCGGCTTGTCGGCAAGCGCCTTGCGCTGGTGGACGACCAGCCCGGCGTGACGCGCGACCTGCGCGAGGGCGCGGGCCGCCTGGGCGACCTGCGTTTCACCGTGATCGACACCGCAGGGCTTGAGGACGCCAGCGACGACAGCCTGCCGGCGCGGATGCGGCGCATGACCGAGCGGGCGGTCGACGCGGCCGATATCTGCCTTTTCGTGATCGATGCGCGGGCCGGAGTGCTGCCCGACGATGAGGTTTTTGCCGATATTCTGCGCCGCCGTTCGGCTCGTGTCGTGCTGGCCGCCAACAAGGCCGAAGGGCAGGCCGGCGAGGCAGGCGCGCTCGAAGCCTACGGGCTGGGTCTGGGCGAGCCGCTGCGCCTCTCGGCCGAACATGGCGAAGGGATGGCAGATCTGCATGCGGTGCTGATGCCGCTTGTCGATGCTTTTGCCGCCGAGGCTGCTGCGGACCATGCGCCGCTCACGGATCTGGACGTCGACGAGGACGGTGGAACCGCAACGTTGCCGGACAAGCCGTTGCAGGTGGCTGTGGTCGGCCGGCCCAATGCGGGAAAATCCACGCTGATCAACGCCATTCTGGGCGACGAACGGCTGCTCACCGGACCCGAGGCCGGCATTACGCGCGACGCGATTTCCGTCACGGCGGACTGGGACGGGCGCGAGATGCGCATCTTTGACACGGCGGGGATGCGCAAAAAGGCCAAGGTTCAGGACAAGCTCGAAAAGCTGTCGGTGTCCGACGGGCTGCGTGCGGTCAGTTTTGCCGAAGTCGTCGTCGTACTTCTCGATGCGGCGATTCCGTTCGAGCAGCAGGATCTGCGCATCGCAGATCTGGCCGAGCGCGAGGGGCGCGCGGTGGTCGTCGCGGTGAACAAGTGGGACCTGGAAACGGACCGGCAGGGTAAGCTGCGCGATCTTAAAGAGCAGTTTGACCGCCTGCTGCCGCAATTGCGTGGGGCGCCACTGGTGACCGTGTCGGCCAAAACGGGACGCGGCCTCGAAAGGCTTCGGGCCGCCATCCTGTCGGCGCACGAGGTCTGGAACCGCAGGGTTCCGACCGCCCAGCTCAACCGGTGGCTCGCCGGCATGTTGGAGGCGCATCCGCCCCCGGCGCCGGGCGGGCGGCGTATCAAGCTGCGCTACGCCACCCAGGTCAAGACACGGCCCCCGGCCTTCGTGACGATGTGTTCCCATCCCGACAAGCTGCCCGAGAGCTATAAGCGGTACCTGATCAACGGTTTGCGGGAGGATTTCGACATGCCGGGCACGCCGATCCGTCTGACCTTCCGTAGCCAGGCGGACAAGAACCCCTACAAGAATCGCAAGAGATCGACCCCGTCGCGGTTGCGCAAACATCTCGACAAGGCCCCGCTCAAACGTGACTGAGATACCTGCTTTGTGGCGTTTGACGAGGGCGGCCTAAAGCGGCACGGCCTCTTCGACCAGGATCCCGACACAGCGGTTCAGAGGCTCCGAGATTCCATCTGTTGTTGAGATCGGCAGCATGTAATGGGTCTCGCCCATGCCCACGACCTCGATCACCCGGCGCGAAAGCCCCGATTGCACGAAAACACTGGCGACAGCCTCGGCCCGAGCCTTGGAAAGCGCGTCGTTGTAGCGGTCAGAGCCTGAACGGTCGGTCAGGCCGACAATGCGAATCTTGGCGACCTTCATTTTTGAAACGCGTTCCGCGGCTTGTTGCGCGCGGAGTTGCCCACCGGGGGTGAGTTCGGCGCTGTTCAGCTCGAAATGAACCTCTGCAATGGGGCCGTCCGAAAAGGTCCGATAGGTTTTCTCGCTGCTTTCGACCGGGACCGCGGCGCCAGAGTCGGCCGTCTCGCGAACGGGATCAGCATCGTCGTTGTTGTCCGAAGCCGCGCCCCCGTCGCTGGTTTCCTGCGGCAGATCTTGAACTGTCTCATCTGCAGAACTGATCCGGGGCGCGGGCGGCGCGGCCTCGTCTATTTCGGACAGGCGAACAGCAAGGTCTTCTTCGCGCGCGTCCAGATCTGCCTCGCGGCTCTCGACAAATGCTTGGCGTTCGGTCAGCGCATCGGACTTTGCTGTGAGCGTATCGGTCTGCTCGCGCAACGATTTCTCCAATGCGGCCAGTTTGGCGACTTGATCCTCAAGGCGCTGCTTTTCTGCCTTGAGCGCAGCCTCGCGTGTTTCGGCTTCTTCCAGACGCGCCGCCAGATCTGAGGCTTGCGGGGAACTCACCGCTTCATTTGCCCTGTGTTCGCTGGTCTGATCGGCAACGGTGATCACTGTCGCCGCCTCGGGTTCCGATTCGTTGGTCTGAATGGCCGGCTCTACGCTTGCTTCAGCGACCTGCTCCTTGTCTTGAGCAAGCGGATTAGGGAGAAACCCTGTGCCGGCTGCAAGACTCACCGCCGCGACACCGGTAGCGATACCAGCCAAGACTGCAATTGGACGACGCATCTGTCAGATCCTCGAAATGGCAACGATTAACAGTACGTTAACAGAACTGTATCCCAGAAGCGAATGTTTCAGCAATCTAGTGTCATGATTTTTTCTGGAATGGCACCATTGATGCAGGATTCGCTGATTTTCAGAGAAATATCTGCTCTTTTGAGAATGCAGCGAGGAAAATCATACCGTTGTCGCGTTAACCTTGCAAAGCTGCGCCGTCAAAATCGTGCGGCGCCACCGTTTTTCGCCTGTGCCTTTTTTGACGGATATGCGCTTGGGTGCTAGAAATTCTGCTTATGCAGAGGGCAACCGCGTGAAATCGACTGACTGAAGTATCTTGGGACGTCGGCGCCGGGTGTGCCACAACGCATATTGTGAGAGTCTGAGTTTGCCCGGAACTCCGCGCGTTCCTTTTTGCGACGTGTGGGTAATGGTTGGTTCGAACACAGCAGGTATTTGCCTGCCTGGTAGTGAGTAAACGGAGACTCACCGTTGAAACGTATCAAGGGCTTTGACGGAATACGCGCGATTTCCATCGCGCTTGTCGTTCTTGCTCATCTGCATGTTTTTTTGGGACTGGCACGGCTGGATCTGCTTCCCTATCGCGCGCTGCCATTGGTCAGTGGTGAAACAGGAGTGATGGCTTTCTTTGTCCTTTCAGGGTTTTTGATTACATCGCTTCTGGTTCACGAGCAACGGGAAACCGGACATGTCGACCTCAAGAGTTTTTACATCCGGCGAACTCTTCGTATTTTCCCAGTATACTTCGCCTGTATTTTTTTCATTCTGCTAATCAGGTTTTTTCTGAACACGGATATTTCCGATACCTCCATGGTGTATGCGGCGCTCTACATCTACAACTTCATTCCGAGGGAAGCTTATTCAACCACGCTTGGGCATACCTGGTCGCTTGCCGTCGAAGAGCATTTCTACCTTTTATGGCCATTTCTCTTTCTCGCATTCTACCAAAGGTTGCAGGCCAGGCTAGCACTGTATGTTTTGGGCTTCGTCATCACGAGCCATGTTTTGCTGGTTATTCTGCTGAATTTCACGGACCTCGATATGTTCTACCGCGTGCGGAACTGGTCGTTCATTGCCGGAGGGCATATTGCTCTCGGTTGCTTGATGGCTCTGATCGTCTTGTCGGATCTGCCGCGCCTGATCGAACAGCTGGCTTTGCCGGTCGCGGGCTGTATTGGCGTTCTGTTGTTTTTTTGTTCGGCGCTGATCGGACCGGCCGGAGAGCATTTGCGGCCGTTCGGAATCGCGTTGATGATTTGCTGGGTCTACCTCAATCAGGAGTCCCGAATCGTGCGAAGTCTCGAAATACGACCAATGGTTTATATTGGGCAGATTTCGTACGGCATTTACATGTATCAGGGTATCTTCCTGGCCACAGGGCCTTATCGCGCACCCGGTGTCGGGTGGCCGCCAAACCAATCCTACGGGCTTCTCGCGCTTTTGCTGATTGCGCCACTGTCCTTCCGGTATTTTGAGAAGCCGATACTACGTTTGAAACCCATGTCACGCGCCAGCGCAGACCAATCAAGCGCGGCATTGAAATAGACCCTGCACCAACGGTCGGATGCCGACGGTCTCGTAGGCTGGTCGTGCGCTTATCGGATGGGTGAGAAGCGGGCGTTGTCCAGGGTGCAGTCCCGCGCCACGTCTGCGCCGCAAAATCTGGGCACCAGCGCCTTGGACATACAGATCCGTACTTCAGCGATCTGTCCGTCCCGGCATGTCACGGTCAGCATGTCCGGCTTCAGTGTCGGGTTGGCCTCCAGAAACGCCTCTTCGATGACCGAAGCGGGCAGAGCGACTTCCCGGTCCAGTCGGCGCAGAACCGCAGGACGCGTCACGCTCTCATAGGCCTCGCGGCTCAGCGCTAGATAAGCCGCCCCGTCGAGGCCCGAGCAGCGCCCATGTTTGCGCCACTGGTGGCGGGCCAGCCCGGCGCTGCCCATGATGTCGACCATCGCCCCGCGGGCGTTTCGCGAAGGGCCCGGCTGGTTCGTCGGGCATTCCGCCGGGTAGCCGCGCGTGTATTGCGGCCACAAGCCGTGAAGCGTCCAGCCCAGATCCTGCGCAGGATCGCACTGATCGGCATCGCGCGCGTCGCCTTCGCGCAAGCACCAGTTGGGCGTCCAGGAAAGCGCGAGCACGTAGTAGTCGAACTGCCCGGCAACATCCTCGGCCCGCGCCGGGACCGCCAAAAGCGATGCACACGTGGCCAAAGCCACCCAGAACTGTCGCATCTTTCGCTTTCCTCCGATTGCCGCTGCGCTTATATGGAGAATAACTCTTCCGCAAAACGAAGAATTGCGCCGCCCCGGCGCGGCCGATTTCACGGCGCAGGCTACGTCCGTCTCGCCGTAAGACGAACAGGAGATAAGAACATGCAAGGCAAGCCTCTCATGGCGAAGGCGACCGCCGTCTGGCTGGTCGACAACACGACGCTCAGCTTCAAGCAGATCGCGGATTTCTGCGGGCTGCATGAGCTGGAAGTGCAGGGCATCGCCGACGGCGATGTCGCCGCGGGCGTCAAGGGATTCGACCCGATCGCCAACACCCAGCTGGAGCAATCCGAGATCGATCAGGGCGAGAAAAACCCGCTCTACAAGCTCAAGCTCAAGTACAACCCCGCTTCCGCAGGCGAGGAAAAGCGCCGGGGCCCGCGCTACACGCCGCTCAGCAAGCGGCAGGACCGCCCCGCGGCGATCCTGTGGCTGGTGAAGTTCCATCCGGAGCTTGCCGATGCCCAGATCGCAAAGCTGATCGGCACCACCAAGCCGACGATCCAGACCATCCGCGAACGGACCCACTGGAATATCAACAATATCCAGCCGATCGATCCGGTGGCGCTTGGCCTCTGCAAGCAGATCGAGCTCGACGCAGCTGTGCGCAAGGCGGCGGACAAGAAGGCGCGCGAAGGTGCGGTGATGTCCGACGATGAGCGGCGCAAGCTGGTCTCGACAGAGCAGTCGCTGACCATGGAAACCGAACCACGTGTGCCGACAGCCATTTCCGGGCTGGAGACGTTCTCGCTCAGCGATGACGACAAGGAAGAAGAGAGCACGCTCGTGGATGCCGACAGCCTCTTCAACCTCCCGAACTCGGATGACGAGGATGACGACAAGGCCTGAGGCATACCTTGCCGCGGCAGCGTTTGCCGCGGCGCTGGTCCTGGGCGGCTGCTCCAATCCGCCACCGGTAGACTGCACGACGTCCGACTGGGAAGCGGTCGGGTTTGCCGATGGTACCGAGGCCACGGGATCGGGGCCGACCAAGCGGTATGCCCAATGCGAAACGTTTGATCGCGCGCTTTGGGAGCAGGGCTATGTCGCGGGCCTCGCCAACTACTGCACCGAGGGGCGCATCTACCGCCAAGCGCGAGCAGGTCTGTCCTTTCCGGCGGTGTGCGCACCGCGCGAGACGGAGCTGTCGCGCGCCTACGCCCATGGGCGCAAGTACTGGGAACTGGACCTGGAAATGTGGCGCCTGCGCCGGCGGGCGCGTGATGATCTGTTTTATGGGCAAAGGTTGAGCAAAAGCGCGCAGTATGACGCGCTGCGCCGGGAGCGGGCGCAGTACTCGCGTTGGCCGCCCTGAACCGGCCCGATCCAAGGCCCGTAGCTGTCGAGACCGTTACCATAGGCACGCCATCTCACGCCCGACGGCACCGCCAGCTGGTACAGACTCGTCTGCAAGCCCCGACAACAAGGGCCCCGCGCACCGCCAATACCGAGTTGCCGCAACGGCTGTCTGTGCGGCACGTCCTCTTGTCGGACGATCATGACGCGCACGCCAGCGCGTTGCCGCTGAGCAGACAGGATCACTACGGGATTCTGGCTTGTTCCCAGGATCGGACGGTCGGCCAAGTCACCGCCATACTGGAGAAATGGAACTTCGCCGCAAGCTCGAGGGCCGGTCGCTGGCGCGCGACTGGGCGGCAGTTCTCCAACCCATCGTCGCGGAGGATGGGGCGACGCAATTCGATCCGTCACCGTTGAGATGACGGACGAACGGTTTGGCGGCGGCGCAGGAAATCCGTCGACCCCCACCTGGATCCGGTCTCTAGCGTTTCATCTGCTGTCACCGGCGTTCGAATCGCGGCGACAGGCCAGTCGTGGGCGTGCGCGGCGCTGTCACGGGGTCGAACGGGTGGGCCGCGCGGCGGCGCTAGATCGACTTTCGGGCCTTGAGCGCGGCCGAGATCGTACCGTCGTCGAGATAGTCGAGCTCTCCGCCCACCGGCACGCCCTGTGCCAGGGAGGTCACGGTGACCCCGTCTTCCAGCAGACCGGCGATGTAATGCGCAGTCGTCTGGCCGTCCACTGTGGCGTTGAGGGCTAGAATCACTTCGCTCACCTGCTCGGCGACGATCCGTTCGGCCAGGTGCGACAGGCCCAGATCCTCGGGTCCGCGGTCCTCCAGCGCCGAAAGCGTGCCGCCCAACACGTGGTAGCGTCCCTTGAACGCGCCCGCCCGTTCCATCGCCCAGAGATCGCCGACCTCCTCGACCACGCAAAGAGTACCGTTCTGACGCCGGTCGTCGCTGCAGATCGCGCAGAGATCGGCGGTCGCGACATTGCCGCAGTTCACGCAAGTACGCGCCGTGCGCGCGACTTCGGAGAGCGCGTCGGCCAGCGGGATCAACAGCAGCGCCCGCTTGCGGATCATGTGCAAAACGGCGCGGCGGGCAGAGCGGGGCCCCAGCCCCGGCAGTTTCGCCATCAGTGCGATCAGATGGTCGATAGCGCCATCCGGCCCGGCCATGCCTGCGCGCGCCGGTCTAGAACGGCAGCTTCATGTCGGCGGGCAGACCCATCCCTTCGGTCAGCTTGCGCATCTCGTCCTGGGTCTTCTCCTGCGCCTTGGCCTGGGCGTCCTTGATCGCCGCGAGGATCAGATCCTCGACCATTTCCTTGTCGTCGCCATTGAAGATCGACGGATCGATATCGAGCCCGGTCAGCTCGCCCTTGGCCGTGGCGCGCGCCTTGACCAGTCCCGCACCGCTTTCGCCGAGCACGACCGTCCGGCCGAGCTCTTCCTGCAGCTCTGCCATCTTACCCTGCATTTCCTGCGCGGCTTTCATCATCTTGCCCATGTCGCCCAGGCCACCAAGTCCCTTCAGCATCGTGTTCGTCCTTTTGTTAGTCGTCCTCGAACGGGTCCCACCCGTCCTCCTGATCATCATGTACTTCAAGCGCTGCGGCCTGAGCCGCGGTTTGTGCTTCGTCTGCGATTTCTTCCGGTGTGCGCAGGCCCGAAACCGTGGCTCCCGGGAACGCTTCGATCGCAGCGGCGACCAGCGGATGGGCCGTGGCTGTGGCATGGCGCGCTGCGGTTTCGCGTGCCCGCGTCTCAGAAAGTGTCTCCGCTTCATTCGGTGCGGACGCGACGCTCACGGCCCAGCGGGCGGCGGTCCAGGCCTCCAGCCGGGCCCGCAGACGTTGCGCGAGATCTGCGGGGGCTTGCGGGCCGGCGTGAAACTCGATCCGGCCCGGTATGTACGACACCAGACGTATGTGATCTTCGACATCGATCACAAGCTTCATGTCCCGGCGCGCTCGGATCAGCGCAACGACGGCTGCAAAGTCAGTATAGGCGGCCAAAGGGTCGGCCGGCTGCGGGGCGAGCGCTGCGCCGCCCGCGCCCGAGGCTGCGAGGCGCAATCCAGCCGTCGGTGGCTGCGGCGGGGTCTCTGCGCGGGCGGCCGGACCGGTGCCACCGTTCGGTACCGGAGGCGGCGCGGACGGCTTCGCCGGCGGCGCCTCGCTGCTTTCCAGCTTGCGCACCAGATCCTCCGGTGTCGGCAGATCGGCGACATGGGTCAGACGGATCACCGCCATTTCGGCTGCCATCATCGCGTTGGGCGCCGCCGCGATTTCCTCCAGCGCCTTGAGCAGCATCTGCCAGGCGCGAGAGAGCGCACGCATGCCGAGTTTTTCGGCCAGTTCTCGTCCGCGCGTGCGGGTCTCGGGCGCCAGGGTCGGGTCGTCCAACGCCTCAGGCCCGATCTTGGCCACCGACAGCCAATGGGTGATCTCTGCCAGATCGCGCATGACGGCCATCGGGTCCGCACCATCGGCATATTGCCGGCCAAGCTCTGCCAGAGCGCCCGCAGCATCCCCAGCCATGATCATCTCGAAGAGGTCGAGCACACGGCCGCGGTCTGCCAGCCCCAGCATCGCGCGCACGCTTTTGGCGTTCGTCTCGCCGGCGCCGTGCCCGATCGCCTGGTCCAGCAGAGAGGTCGCGTCACGGGCCGAGCCTTCGGCGGCGCGGGTGATGAGCGCCAGCGCCCCATCGTCGATCTGCGCGCTTTCGCCATCGGCGATCCGGCGCAGCATGGCCATCATCACTTCGGGCTCGATCCGGCGCAGGTCGAAGCGCTGGCAGCGCGACAGCACCGTAACAGGCACCTTGCGGATCTCGGTGGTGGCAAAGATGAACTTCACATGGGCGGGGGGCTCTTCCAGCGTCTTGAGCAGCGCGTTGAACGCGCTGGTCGAGAGCATGTGGACCTCGTCGATGATGTAGATCTTGTAGCGTGCCGAGGCCGCCCGGTAGCGCACGCTGTCGATGATCTCTCGGATATCGCCGACGCCGGTATGGCTCGCCGCGTCCATCTCCAGCACATCGACATGGCGGCCCTCGGCGATGGCGCGGCATGGATCACATTCCCCGCACGGGCTGGTCGTCGGCCCGCCTTCGCCATCGGGACCGATGCAGTTCATGCCCTTGGCGATGATCCGGGCGGTCGTCGTCTTGCCGGTGCCGCGAATGCCGGTGAGGATAAAAGCTTGGGCGATGCGGTCGGCGGCAAAGGCGTTTTTCAGGGTCCGGACCATCGCGTCCTGACCCACCAGATCGGCGAAGGTCGAGGGGCGGTACTTCCGCGCCAGAACCTGATACTCTTCGCCGTCGTCACCGTGCATGTCGCCTCCGGGTGGCCTGCGCCTGCCATCGAATCTCGGCTCGACCCTAGGCTTCGGCTTGTCCGGCGTCCAGCGAGCGGCTAGTCTTGCCATGTGCCGTTCAACACCGGCCGCCTCCTCCGCGGAAAGCGCCTCGCGCAGTGTTTCGAGACATCGAAAACCTTCGGTTGATCTCTGGCCCGAATGGCGGATGGGCGGGCAGTGACGGGGATGACCGATATGACTTCACTGGACAAACTGCGCCGTCAGGCGCGTGTGCTGCGGCGCGGATGGGACGCTGGCGATAACATCGCGCGGGCTCGCGTTACGGCGGTGCTGCCCGCGGCGCAAACGCTCAAACATGCCGATGCGCTGCATGTGCTCGCGCGTGAGCAGGGGTATGACAGCTGGCCGAAACTGAAATTTGCCACTGAGGCTGCCACCCTGGACCGGAGTGCCAAGGCCGACAGGCTGAAGCATGCGCTCTATCTCGGCCAGCCCTGGATCGTGTCTGCCCTGCTGCGGGACGACCCAGACCTCGGGGAGGCGGATTTCGGCCTCCAGTGCGCGCTTTATGACCTGCCCGGCGTGACCGCGCGGCTGGCGCGGGATCCGGCGGCTGCGTCGCGCGTCGTCGGCGTGCGCTCTCCCATTTTGCACCTGGCGTTTTCCCAGCATCTCCATGGGGGCGGCGATCCCGATGCGATGATGGCGGTGGCCAAAGCGCTTCTTGCTGCCGGAGCCGATGTGAACGATGGATATCCGCATGAACCCGGATCTGATCACCGGCTCTCGGCGCTCTACGGCGCTCTATGTCATGCGCGCAACTTGCGACTTGGGGAGTGGCTCTTGGCGCACGGAGCCGATCCCAACGACAATGAATCGCTCTATCACGCAACGGAACTGGGTCATCTGGACGCTTTGCGGCTGCTGCTGAGCAACGGGGCGCGTCCCGCGGGGACCAATGCGCTCTTGCGCGCCCTCGATTTCGACAACCCCGAAATGGTGAGATTGTTGCTTGAGGCCGGCGCAGACCCAAATGAGGGCGTCGCACCCCATCCGTCCGGCGAGACCCCCCAGTCCATCCCGGCCCTGCACCAGGCGGCGCGCCGACTGTGTTCGGTCGAGACCGTCGTACTGCTGCTCGCTCATGGTGCCGATCCGATGGTTCGGTTCGACGGGCATTCCGCCTATGCGATGGCGCGGATCTGCGGAAATGATGCCATGGCAAGGGCGATGGAGCAGGCGGGTGGCGAGACCACGCTCGACCCGGTGGAAGCGCAACTCGCACGTGCTGCCGACGGCACGTCGCCCGAGGCCGACTGGATCGACATGTCCCGCCTCTCGCCAGAGCTACAGCGGTTGCTCACGCGGCTCGTCTGGCGGCCGGGAAGCCTGCCACATATCAAGCGGCTGGTTGCGCTGGGCTTTGATCCCAATGTCCCGGACGAGATGGGGGCGCCGCCGCTGCACCTCGCCGGATGGGAGGGTCTGCCGGAGAAGATGGCCTACTTCCTGTCGCTCAGTCCGGATCTGTCCCACGTGAACGGCTATGGCGGCACGCTGTTTTCGACGATCCTGCACGGATCGGAAAACTGCCCCCAGAGGGCCGGGCGGGACCATATCGCTTGCATGCGTCTGGCGCTCGAACATGGCGTGGCGCTCCCACGCCGGGCGTTAAGCGCCGTAGGCGAAGAGGACATGATCGCGTTCCTCGCAGACTGGGCCGAAGCCCGGCCCGGGCAGGTGGTGGCCGAGGGTGTCTATTGAAGGAAAGGTGAGAGGCTGGACAACGACCCAAGCGGGGCTCGTTACGGCTGCTTCCTTCCGGATCTGACCGGGTTGGCGAGGCGCCTGCCCGCGCCAACCTCTCATGTCCTAGATACGAAGCCGGGGGGTGGGATGCAAGCAGTGGCTGAAAGGCCTGCGTGGTATCAGAGCCGCTGAAGCAGCTCCCCCTTCTTGGCTGAGAACTCTTCTTCGGTCAGGGCCCCGGCGTCGCGCAAGGCGGCGAGCCGTTCGATGGTCCTGAGAATCTCGTCGGCCGAACTTTGGACAGCAGGGGCTGCGGTTGGCGCGGACGAAGCGGCGGGTGCCTCCGGAGGGGCAGCCTGCGGCGCCGGCTCGAACGCGGGCTGTGGCGGGGGCGCCATGGGCGCCTCTGGCTGCGTCGTCGGCGTCGCGTCCGACGGTGGCGCAGTGGTGGCGTGCGGTTCGGGCGCGTCGATGGGGGCCCCGACCCGCGGCAGCGACGACAGCAGGAACTGCCCGTGCTGACTGGAAAAGCTGACTCCCATGAACCGATCGCCGCCGCCGGCTTGCTGCTGGCTCCAGCCGCCGATGCGGTGATCGCCCGTATCAAGCAGGACGAGAGGTAGGCCATTGCCGGGATCGAAAACGACCCGTGCCGCTTCGGGGAAATAGGCATAGCGGGTTGTGTTCTGTCCACCGACCGACGCCGGCTCGCCCAGTTCTTCTGGCCACCAGGCCGCACCGGCCAGTGTTTGGGGCTTCGTGAACAGTGCGTTTTGGGCCAATTCGCCCGCCAACTCGCCGCAAAGCGTGTCGACACGTGCCTTGAGCGAGTGGTCGAACATGTCGCCAACCATGGTCATGCCGCCAGCCATCCACTGGCCCGACCCGCCAAGCTCGGGGATGTTGAACTGTGCCATCGTGCCGCCGCCGCGCGCGACCGCATGGGCCATGGCCTCAACTGCGTCGAGGGAAAGCCCATATCTCTGGGACATGTCGGTCAGGGCGCGGCGCCCGTTCTCGGTCAGCTGTGACATTGGGATCCTGCCATGGAGTTTGGATGGGCCTGCCCATCGCATATCGCGCGGGCTTTGGCGACTGTCCACGCCAGGAAACTTAAGGCGCCTCGGTTGAATTACATGCCCACCAGAGCACGTTCAGTTCGGAGCGCGCTCCGCCCAGCCAGCAAAGGTCTTCTCCAGCGCGACCACAACGTAGTAAAGTGCGATCCCCAGCACAGCGAGCGCGATAAGGACGGCGAACATCAACGGGTAATCCGCACTGATCTTGCCACTGTCGAACAGCGCGCCAAGGCCTTTTCCGTGCGGCGACACGATCTCCATCAGATTGGTGCCGATGAAGGCGAGCGTGACCGACACCTTCAGCGCGCCAAAGAACTCCGGCAGAGTCTTGGGCAGGGCGATTTTCCAGAACACCGTCATCTGGTTTGCACCCAGCGAGCGCAGGATGTCGCGATATTCCGGCTCCAGGGTCGACAGGCCGATCGAGACCGATACCGCGATGGGAAAAAACGAGATCATGAACGCGATCAGCACGGTGTTCAGATCGTGCTGACCCACGAGAATCAGGGCGAGGATCGGGACCACGGTGGCCTTTGGTACCGCGTTGAAGCCAACGAGAAGGGGATAGAGCCCGTCGCGCACCGTCCGCGAAAACCCCATCACCATGCCAAGCGCGACCCCGACGATGATCGCCAGCCCGAGCCCGGCAACGGTCCGCCAGAGTGTCTGCCAGCCATACTCCAGAAACAGCCAGCGGAATTTCCAAAATGCGGGCCACAGATCGCTGGGTGAGGCCATCTTGTAGTTCGGCATGTCATTGACCCAGACTAGCCACTCCCACAGCGCCAGAAACCCCACCATGAAGAGCACTGGAACAGCGATTTTTCGCATCAGGCTCATCCGCTATTCTCCTGAACTCGCCCGCATCCAGAGTGCGCGGGCCGGATCGCGCTGCGGACGTGTCTCGGGGTGTGCGGGCTGCCGAGTCCGGTTTTGTTCATTGTGCTGCCTCGGTCGTCGGGACCCGGCCTTGCGCGATCTGGATCTGGTGGCGCAAGTCCGCCAGCATCTCCGCCGCCTGCGGCGTATAGAGATGCTCGAGCGTGCGGTCGGTCGGCAGGGTGTTTTTCAGCACGTACTGCGTCGTCGCCGGCCGGCCCGACAGCACCACGATCTCGTCCGCCAGAAAGACGCTTTCGCGCAGATCGTGGGTGATCAGGACGGCCGTGAACTCCTCCTCGCCCCGCAGCCGGTGCATCGTTTGCCATAGATCCTCGCGGGTGAAGGCGTCGAGTGCCCCGAAAGGCTCATCAAGCACAAGAACTTCGGGCCGATGCACCAGCGCCCGGCAGAGCGAGGCGCGCTGACGCATACCGCCCGAAAGCTCCGAGGGTTTCTTGTCCTCGAAACCTTCCAGTCCGACCAACGCAAGAAGCTCACCGGCCCGGTCTTCGCGCGCTCGCGTACTGAGGGTGTTGGGCACGATTTCCAAAGGCAGCATGACGTTCTTGAGGATCGTGCGCCATTCCAGCAGCACAGGGTTCTGAAATGCCATCCCCACGGTCGATCGTGGGCCGCGCACAAGCTCGCCGCCAAGCCAGACCTGACCTTCGTCGGGCAACATCAGTCCCGCGATCAACCGGGTCAGGGTCGATTTTCCGCACCCTGACGGGCCGACGACGGCCGTGAAGCTGCCCTTGGTCATGCGGATGCTGAGGTTGTCGAGCACGGGCAACGGACCCGCCGCCGTGCGGTAGGCGTGTGTGATCTCGCGCAGTTCGATATGGGCGGGGGGGAAGTCAGACATGAACGGGTGGGGCCGGACGGCGAGCGCCCGGCCCGTGTCCCTTATTGAACGGCAAACCCGCCCTCGGGCAGGTAAGCATCGGTGAAGTAGAGCGCCGCGTCAGGAGCGTTCTGAAACTCATACGTCTCTGCAATCTGGTCGAGCGACCGGGCAAATCGATCTGCATCGATGTTTCCCATCCCGTTTGCGCGGGTGTAGTCGGTGACGACATTGGCATCGATCGCCAGCTGCAGCCGCCGGGCCTCCAGCTCCGCATCGCCTGCGGGATTGCGTGCAATCACGGCTGCGGCTCCGGCCGCCGGGTCTGCGATGGCATCGGCCCAGCCCTTGGCCACGGCCGCGACAAAGCCCGCGACCAGATCGGGGTTTTCCTCGGCGAAAACCGTGTTGACGATCAACGCGTTGCCGTAAAGTTCCAGCCCGTGATCGGCCATCAGGAGCGTTGTGATGTCCTCCTCCGGCACGCCGAGGCGGGCAAGGTTGAGATAGGACGAAAAGTTGAAGCCGGTCACAGCATCGACCTTGCCCTCGGCCAGCATCGGCTCGCGCGTCGGAAAGCCCACCGGTTCCACTGTGATCGCCGCCATGTCGAGATCGTTGGCCGCGGCAAAGGGCGGAAACTGGGCCCAGGCACCGTCGGGCGGCGGCGCGCCGAGGATCTTGCCTTCGAGATCCTTGGGCGTCTCGATCCCGAGCGACTTGCGTCCGACGACAGCGAAGGGCGGCTTGTCATAGGTCATCATCACCGCGATGACCGGCGCACCGGGGTTCTGGTCGAGGAACTTCACCAGGCTGTTGATGTCGGCGAAGCCCAGCGGAAAGGCCCCCGTTGCAACCTTGGGAATCGCGTCGAGCGACCCCTGGCCGGCGGTCACTTCCACCGCCAAGCCGGCATCGGCGAAATGACCGTTGTCGATGGCCAGAAAATAGGGAGCGGCGGGGCCTTCGAACTTCCAGTCGAGCGCAAAGTCGATGTCGGTCTCGGCCAGAGCTGAAAACGGGGCAGTCGCGAAGAATGCCGCGGAGGCGGCAGCAGTGACAGCGCGCATGAACACGGGGTGGGGTCTCCCTTTTGGGTCTCACGGAACGGCGCAACGATGGCCGGTTGCTACGGGAAGTGGCAGATGCGCGGAGAAGTTGGGCAGGTCGGTCTTCGCGAGTCAATTGCGTATCGCTGCATTTTCGGGCGACCTGCCCGATGTATGTGCGGAACTCGGACTGCCGCCGTTCCTACGCCAGGCTCATGCGGTAGCGATCGAACCCATCCGCGCCGTGTCCCAACGGCTCCAGATGCGGGGCGCCATGGGCGCCCAGATGGCGCGCCGCCCCGGGGCCGGTCGCCAGAATGGCGTTCGCGTCGTGCACTGGCGCAAAGTCGAAAACGGAGCCCGATCCATTGGGCCGGTAAGGACCGCGGGCCGCCAAAAAACCCTCGAGCGCCTCCTGCGCGGTGATTTTGGGTTCTGCGACGACGGCCTGCGGAGTGCAGCCTGGAAAGCCGCCACCGCCATTGGCGCGGTACTCGTTCGTGACCAGCAGAAACCGACAATTGTCCGTCACCGGGCGGTTGCCGTGGCGGATATCGGTGATGCGAGAGCGGCCCTGCCCGGCATTGGGGCGCGGGGGCGCCGTTAGGTCGATGCTGTACTTCAGGCCGAACACCACGTCGAAATTATGCGCCATCCAGTCATTGGTCAGCAAAGGACGGTCGCCAGCCCCGGAGGAGATCTGCGTGAACTGCGTCGAGGCGTGGTCCAGCCAGTCCCGCAGCCCCGCGCCGTCGATCACCATCCCGCGCAATTCGTTGGGAAAGGGAAAGAGCATGGCCGCGGCGGCTCGGGAAAGCGGGCCAGCCGGGATATCGACATACCCGCTCGGCCCGGCCCGGCCGCCGCTACGGAAGGGGGACACCGCAGACAGAACCGGCAGCGCGCGCAGCTCTGGGTCATCGACATGTTGCATCAGCCCCCAAAGCTGCGCCTGAGCCATCAGATCGCACGCTGCCCCGCTATGCACCGGGGCGAAATAGCTGTGAAGCGCCGCCTCACTATGTCCGACGGGGTGCGCGCCCCAGGCCCGGGTGTGTTCGTGGGCCGTCAACGCGTCCTGGGGCAGGGCGCGATTCCCGGACGTCTCCCTGCCAGTTGCTGGCGGTTGGTGCACGCATACGTCCTGACCGGTCACGGACCAGCCCTCCGGCCCGCGATGGCGCAACGCCAGATCAATCTGTCCGAGGTGGGAGCCCCAACGCCCCGGCATCACGGCAGGCGTTCCTGCGAGCAGTCCGGCGCGACTGTCTGTACCTGAGACCCCCTGATGGTCCGGCCCTGGAAAAACCCTGTGCGTGTGCCCGGCGACAATCGCATCGATGCCTGCAACGTCGGCAAGGCAAAGACTCGCATTCTCGCCACTGGTCGGGTCGTTAGGCTCCGCAATCCCGGAATGCGAAAGCGCAATCACCAGATCCGCGCCGGCATCGCGCAGCTCCGTCACGGTTTTCGCCGCCGTCTCGACGATGCCGGAAACCTCCGCCTGACCATGCATTGTGCGACGGTTCCAATCCATGGTCTGCGGCGGCATTACTCCAAACACACCGATCCGCAGCGGGATGGGCGTGCCTTGTTCATCCTCAATGCTACGATCGATCACGATCCACGGCCGCACCGATGCCAGTGGCGGCGCGACGCCATTAGGCCCATGCAGGTTTGCGGAGACGATCGGGATCTCCGCCGTTTCGCAAACCGCTCCAAGATAGTCGAGACCGTAGTCGAACTCGTGGTTGCCGAGGGTGATCGCGTCATAGCCGAGAGCGTCCATGGCGGTGATCATCGGATGGGCCCGGGCGATCCCGCGTCGCCATTCGGTCACGTGCCAGTCGCCCAGAAGCGTCCCTTGCAGGAAGTCTCCATTGTCGACCAAAATCGTGGCTGTCGCATCCGATCTGAGAGCCTCGATCTGATCGGCCAGACCGAAGAGCCCGACGCCTTCGGCGTTCCGGTCGGCGGGGTAATCCCATCCCAGAAGATGCATGTGCAGGTCGCTTGTCGCAAGAATGCGCAGCATAGGACCGGTCGGCCCTGCGTCGCCGCGCGGCATCGCTGCTTGGCTCAGGATGGCTGTCCCCCAAATCTTGTTGTTGGCCCGGCGGCGGGGCGGAATTGTCAGCGGATTATTAACAATCAGAGTGGCGCCGCTGCAAGACCTGCTCGCGCAGCTCAGCGCTATTTGCAAGTGGGCAAACGCTGTGCGATGCCGCTGTCTCAGGCGAGAAGAGGACCGGGCGGATATGCTGGCCACGCAGGTGACTTTCGGCGCGGGAATGCTGGACCGCGCGGCGCACCTGCGCTCGGATCCGGCCTGTCTGGAGGCGTTGTGGCACCGTAGTGATGCGGGCTGCGTGGCGCTGTGGCGAGGCAAACCGCTTACTGTCCCTGCGGGCGACGATCCTGGGGCCCTGACGCTCAACTTGTTGCCCGTTTCGCACCCGGTTGCGGCGGACGCGCGGGGCACGGCGATGTTTTTGGGCCTGACCGGAGGCGCGCCGCGATTTGCTGTGGATCTTTCAGATCTCGTCGCGACGGATGGCGACGCTGCGGGTCTGGGTGGGTTTTCCGACCCGTCCGTTCAGACCCACCCTGATTTGCCAGCGGGCAGCGGGTTCATCGAGTTGCGCGGCGCGATGACCCGCCTGTCCGCTGATGATGCAGAGCTCGCCGCGACAGCGCGGGCGCTCGTGATGTGGCATGACATTCACGGGTTTTGCGCGCGGTGTGGCGCGAAGAGTGATGTCGCCGCGGCCGGGTGGCAGCGCGACTGTCCCGCCTGCGGTGCGAGCCACTATCCGCGCACCGATCCTGTCGTCATTGTGCTGGCGTTGTCGGGCAACCGCGTGTTGATGGGGCGCTCGCCGGGATGGCCCGAGGGGATGTATTCCCTGCTCGCGGGGTTTGTCGAGCCGGGCGAGACCATCGAGGCGGCGGCTAAGCGCGAGGTTGCCGAAGAATCCGGTGTGCGTCTGGGCGCGGTGCGTGTGATCACCAGCCAGCCTTGGCCCTTTCCTGCGTCGTTGATGATTGCCTGCGCTGCGGAGGCCGAAACGGATGCCATCGTGATAGATCCGACCGAGATCGAGGATGCCATCTGGGTGTCACGCGAGGATATGGTCGATGTAACCGCCGGGCGACATCCAACTCTGAAACCGGCCCGGCGCGGGGCCATCGCGCGCCTTATGATCGATCTGTGGCTGGCCGGGCGGCTGAGCTGATGACGTTGCACCTGACCGCTCGCACCACGATCCCGGCGCCTCTGGAGATGTGCTGGGACAGGTTTGTCGATATCGATGCCGTTCTGGAGCGGGTGCCGCACAAGCGCGTGGATATTGTGCGGTCAGTGGGGGCAGGACCCGCATGCGTCGGCGCGGCCTGGCAGGTGTCGCTGCATTTTGCCGGTCGGGACCATCACGGGCAGTTGGTGGTGACAGAGCTTACGCCGCCGCAGCAGTGCCGGCTTCAGGGCGGCACGGACAGCATAAAGCTGACGCTCAGCGTCGACATGTCAGCAGTTTCCGAGGTCGTGACTGCGCTGGTGGTGTCTGCCGAGGGGACCCCGGCGAGCCTATCGGGGCGGCTGTTGCTGAAACCGCTCCAGATCATCAGGCCTGCGATCGAGGCCAAGTTTCAGGACCGCGTCGCCTGGGTCGTGTCCCGGATGATGGATGATGCGCCGTGAGGCGGGCGTCTACTCGTGCCGCCGTTTGTCGGCCGGATAGACACCGAGAATGTGCAGCTCGGTGGTGAAATAGGCCAGTTCCTCGAGCGCGCGCGCGACTGGCGGATCCTCGGGGTGGCCTTCGATATCGGCAAAGAACTGGGTCGCGGTGAACGACCCGTTGACCATGTAGCTTTCCAGTTTGGTCATGTTCACACCATTCGTCGCGAACCCGCCCATCGCCTTGTAAAGTGCGGCCGGTATGTTGCGCACACGGAACACGAACGACGTCATCATTCCCGCATCGCCGCCCCGTCGGCCGTGATTGGCCGCCTGCGTCATCAGCAAAAAGCGCGTGGTGTTGCGGTTGTGGTCTTCGATATGGCGCGCAAGTATGTCCAACCCGTAGATCTCGGCAGCCAGATCCGACGCCAGAGCTGCGCGGGACACAGAGCCCGCGGCGGCCACCTCGCGCGCCGATCCAGCCGTATCGGCACCCGTTACGGGTGCGATCTTGTGTTCGTCGAGAAACTTGCGGCACTGGCCCAGCAACACGGTGTGGCTCATCGCCTCGCGGATGTCCGATAGCTCCGTGCCCGGCAGGGCCATCAGGTTGATATGAACGCGGACGAACGCCTCGTCGACGATATGCAGCCCGCTGTCCGGCAAGAGCCGGTGGATGTCCGCGACGCGCCCGTAGGTGGAGTTTTCGACCGGCAGCATGGCGATCTCAGCGGCGCCCTCGCGCACGGTTTCGATCACATCCTCGAAAGTCCGGCAAGGCAGGGCCTCGTATCCCGGTCGCGCCTCGTGGCAGGCTTGGTGCGAATAGGCTCCCGGTTCGCCCTGGAATGCGATGCGGTTCATCTGCCCGTCCCCGACTGCTGCCCTGATTTCGGGCGTTTGGTCGCGCCAACTACACCTTGAAGGCGGTAAGGGGAACCCGCTAGATGTCATCAACTTCCGACACTCAGGGACGGACAACATGTTCGACACGATGACCTTTACCAAAGTGCTCGGCGCCTTTTGCGGGGCCCTGCTGATCTACCTTCTTGGCGCGTGGGCGGCGGAGGAACTCTACCATATCGGCGGCCATGGCGAGCAAGCCTACTTGATCGAAACCGACGAAGCCGACAGCGAGACAGCGGAGCTCGAAGAGGAGCTCGATTTCGCAGCGATGGTCTCTGCGGCCGATTCCGATGCCGGCGAACGGGTCTGGGGTAAGTGCCGGGCCTGCCACGCGCTGGATGGCAGCGACGGAGTCGGGCCGCACCTCGACGGGGTCGTCGACCGGGTCAAGGCGTCGATCGACGGCTTCGGCTATTCCGACGCTCTGATGGAGATGTCCGATCAGGTTTGGGATATCGATGCGCTGAACGGGTTCCTGGAAAACCCGCGGGGCTATGCGCCTGGGACCGCCATGAGCTTTGCCGGTCTGAAAAAGGCCGATGAACGCGCCGATTTGGTGGCCTATTTGCTGACCACCGGCGGCTGAACAGCGCCCATTGAGCTAGATCAGCAAGGCCGTCCTGTCCGGGCGGCCTTTTTGATTGACGTCACAAGGGCTCACAGTGCTGCAAGATCGGCTTGCATCATCGCCATGCAGCGCTCTAGCTTGATATGTCGACAATGACGCTTTCCCGAGACAGCCCGGAGCCGCCGATGACGTCACCCCGCCATGCGCCCGCCGCCGCCCGAGTTCGATCAATTCCGCGCCGCGGGCCCGATCTGCGCTCCAGGATCGTACAGAGCGCACTGGGAATTTCCCTTGTCCTTGCCGCCAGCGCGTCGAGCGCCATCGAAGCAGGCAACGATTGGATCGAGAGCCATGGCATCTCCACCTTTGGGGATCTGAAATACCCTGCCGGTTTTGCCCATCTCGACTATGTGAACCCCGAGGCGCCAAAAGGCGGCGAGATGTCGATCTGGGCCTTCGGGTCGTTCGACAGCATGAACCCCTACACTACCAAGGGGCGCGCGGCGGCGGCCTCTTCGATTTTCTTTGAGTCGATGCTGGTCGGAACGGCGGACGAGATCGGCGCGTCGTACTGCCTGCTTTGCGAGAGCATTGCCTATCCGGAGGATCGCAGCGAGGCGATCTTTACGCTGCATCCCGACGTCGCCTTTTCCGATGGCACGCCACTCACGGCGGAGGATGCGGTGTTCTCGTTCAACATCCTGCTCGAGAAGGGCCTGCCGAGTTTCCGTGCGCAGCTTGCGCAGAAGGTCGAGAGCGTCGAAGCGCTCGATGACCGGCGCGTTCATTTCGTGTTCAAGGAAGGCATCCCGACGCGAGATCTGATTTCCGATGTTGGTGGCTTGCCGGTGTTCTCCAAAGCGGATTACGAGGCTAACGACCGCGACTTCGAAGAGAGCTCGCTCGAGCCACTGCTTGGCTCCGGCCCCTATACATTGGGTCGGATGGATGTTGGCCAGACCATCGTCTACGAGCGCAATCCCGATTACTGGGGTGAGGATATACCGATCAATATCGGACGGAATAACTTCGACGATCTGCGGATCGAATACTATGCCGACTACAATGCCGCGTTCGAGGGGTTCAAGGCCGGCACCTATACGTTCCGCAACGAGGCCAGCTCCATCCTCTGGGCCACCGGTTACGACTTTCCCGCGCTGCAGAAGGGTCATGTGACCAAGCAGGAATTTGCAAACGGAAACAAGGCGACCAACCAGGCGTGGGCCTTCAATCTGCGCCGCGAGAGATTTCAGGACCCCCGAGTCCGCGAAGCGATCGCCTTGATGTTCAACTTCGAATGGTCGAACGAGACCCTGTTTTACGGGATCTACGACCGTGTCGAAAGCTTCTGGGACAATTCGTACCTGGAGCCCGAAGGTCCGCCGAGCGATGCTGAGATCGCGATCCTGCAGCCCTTGGTCGATGAGGGTCTGCTCGACGCGTCGATCCTGACGGACCCGCCCTACAGCCTGCCGGTGAGCGGTTCGCGCCAGCTAGACCGGGGCAATCTGCGCACCGCGTCGGCGCTGCTGGACGAGGCCGGGTGGCCGGTTGGCGATGATGGTCTGCGCCGCAACGCCCAAGGAGAGGTTCTGCAGATCGAGATCCTCAACGACAGCCAGACCTTCGACCGAGTGATCAATCCCTTCGTCGAAAACCTCAAGCGTCTCGGGGTGGATGCGCGCCACTCGCGCGTCGACAATGCCCAGATGACAGCCCGGGAGCGCCCGCCGCAATATGACTACGACGTTGCCCAGACCTTCTTGTCGACGGCCTACATCCCCGGCACGGAACTGCGGCAGTTCTTCGGCTCCGAGACCGCTGATACCTCAACCTTCAACAAGATGGGGCTGAAGGATCCCGCCGTGGACGCGCTGATTGATGTGGTGCTGGAAGCCAAGAGCAAGGAAGAGACGATCACCGCGGTCAAGGCGCTCGACCGGGTTTTGCGGGCCAAGAAGCTCTGGATCCCGCAGTGGAACAAGAACACTCATACGGTTGCGTTCTACGACATCTACGGACATCCCGACCCACTGCCACCCTATAGCCTCGGCCAGCTCGATTTCTGGTGGTGGGACGCGGAAAAGGCCGCCCGGCTGGAAGCCGAAGGGGCGCTCTGAGTGGGAAACTATATCCTCCGCCGGATCGGGTTGATCATCCCGACGCTGATCGGGATCATGCTGATAAACTTTGCCATGGTGCAGTTCGTGCCTGGCGGTCCGATTGAACAGATCATTGCCAATCTCGAAGGGCAGGGCGATGTGTTCGAGACCGTAGGCGGCGGTGGCGACGCGGGTGGTGGAGGCGGCGCTGAGTCCTTTGGCGGCAACGACCAGTATCTGGGCGCCCGTGGCCTACCGCCCGAGTTCATCGCAGAGCTCGAGGCGCAGTTCGGCTTCGACAAGCCCGCCTGGCAGCGGTTCCTGCAGATGATGTGGGACTATGCGCGATTTGATTTCGGCGAGAGCTATTTCCGCTCTATCAGCGTCACCGATCTGGTGATCGAGAAGATGCCGGTCTCGATCTCGCTCGGCCTCTGGTCGACCCTGATCGCCTATCTGGTGTCGATTCCGCTGGGCATTCGAAAGGCGGTCAAAGACGGCTCGAAATTCGACACCTGGACGTCCGGCGCGATCATCGTGGCCTATGCGGTGCCGGGGTTCCTGTTCGCGATCCTGCTGCTTGTGGTCTTTGCGGGGGGCAGTTACCTGCAATGGTTTCCACTAAGGGGACTCGGGTCTGACAATTGGGACCAGCTCAGCCTTGGCGGCAAGATCGTCGACTATTTCTGGCACATCACGCTGCCGGTGCTCGCCTCTACCATTGCGGCTTTCGCGACGCTCACCCTGCTGACGAAGAACAGCTTTCTCGACGAGATCAAGAAACAGTATGTTGTGACCGCCCGGGCAAAGGGCCTGACCGAGTCCCGCGTCCTCTATGGACACGTCTTCCGCAACGCGATGCTGATCGTCATCGCGGGTTTCCCGGCCGTGTTCGTGAGCGTTTTCTTCGGCGGCTCGCTGATCATCGAGACGATCTTCAGCCTCGACGGGCTGGGCAGGCTCGGGTTCGAAGCCGCGGTCAGCCGCGATTATCCGGTGATTTTCGGCACGCTCTACGTCTTTGGCCTCATCGGTCTGCTGATGGGGCTGGTGTCGGATCTGATGTATGTCTGGATCGACCCTCGGATCGACTTCGAAACGCGGGAGACCTGACCGATGGCTGTCGCAGAAGATATCGAGATCAAGCTCGCGCCGAAAACCACTGGTCTGTCACCGCTCAACCGCCGGCGCTGGCGCAACTTTCGGGCCAATGGTCGGGCCTACTGGTCGCTGATCATCTTTTCGATCCTCTTCGGTCTGACGCTCTTCGCCGAGTTCATCGCGAACGACAAACCGATCCTCGTCAGCTACCAGGGCGAGCTCTATACGCCGATCTTCAATTTCTACCCCGAGACCGAATTTGGCGGCGATTTCCGCACCGAGGCTGTCTACCGCGATGTGGAGGTGCAGTGTCTGATCATCTCCGGCGGGCTGGAAGACTGCTGGGACGATCCGGAAAAGGTGATCGCCGATGTGCGCGACAGCGGGCTGGTGAACGGGCAGGAAGTTGATCGCGGCTGGCTGCTCTGGCCGCTCATCCCGTTCAGCTACAACACCGTCAACGACATTCAGGGCACGGCACCGAGCGCTCCGGACGGCACCCACTGGCTTGGCACAGACGATACCGCGCGGGATGTACTGGCGCGCGTGATCTATGGCTTCCGGCTGTCGGTCTGTTTCGCGCTGGTGGTCACGGCGCTTTGCGCGCTCATCGGCATCACTGCGGGCGCCGTGCAGGGCTATTTCGGTGGTTGGATCGACTTGATCTTCCAACGCGTGATCGAGATCTGGGGGGCGACCCCGAGCCTCTACATCATCATCATTCTGGCTGCGATCTTTCAGATGAATTTCTGGTTATTGGTCTTTTTGATGGTGCTCTTCGGCTGGACCGCACTGGTCGGTGTGGTGCGTGCGGAATTCCTGCGCGCGCGCAATTTCGAGTATGTGCGCGCTGCCCGGGCGCTGGGCGTCGGCAACGGTGTGATCATGTTCCGCCATGTCCTGCCCAACGCGATGGTGGCGACGCTGACGATGCTGCCGTTTGTGATCACAGGCACGTTGGGCAGCCTCGCCGCGCTCGACTTCCTCGGCTTCGGGCTGCCGTCTTCGGCGCCGTCTCTCGGTGAGCTGACGCTCCAGGCCAAGCAGAACCTTCAGGCACCGTGGCTGGGGTTCACCGCGTTCTTCACCTTCGCGATCATGTTGTCGCTGATGGTGTTCATCTTCGAGGGCGTTCGCGACGCGTTCGATCCGCGAAAGACATTTGCATGAGGTCGGACGTATGAGTGACACGGTTCTTTCGGTGTCCGACCTGTCGGTCACCTTCCGGCAAGACGGCAAGGACATCCCCGCCGTGCGGGGCGTGTCGTTCAGCGTCGGGCGTGGGGAGACCGTGGCCCTCGTGGGGGAAAGCGGCTCGGGCAAGTCGGTCACGGCGCTCTCGACCGTGCAGCTTCTGGCCGACAGCGCCACGGTCACCGGCTCGGTTCGGTACCAGGGCCGCGAGATGGTCGACGCGTCTGAGCCCGAACTGCGCAAAATCCGCGGCAACGACATAAGTTTCATCTTCCAGGAGCCGATGACCTCGCTCAACCCGCTCCATCCGTTGGAAAAGCAGATCGCCGAGAGCCTCGCGCTCCATCAGGGCCTGACCGGCGACAAGGCGCGCGCCCGGATCATAGAGCTGCTGCATCGCGTTGGTATCCACGACGCCGAAAGCCGGCTTGGCGCTTATCCCCACCAGCTCTCCGGAGGGCAGCGTCAGCGTGTGATGATCGCTATGGCGCTTGCCAACGGACCCGACCTGCTCGTCGCGGACGAACCGACGACGGCGCTCGACGTCACGATCCAGGCGCAGATCCTCGACCTGCTGGCGGAGCTGAAAGAAACCGAGGGCATGAGCCTGCTCTTCATCACCCACGATCTGGGAATCGTGCGCCGGTTCGCCGATCGGGTCTGTGTGATGAAGGAAGGCGAGATCGTCGAGACAGGCCTGACGGACGTTATCTTTACCGACCCACAACATCCGTACACACAGAAACTCCTGGCGGCCGAGGCTAAGGGCCGCCCCGACCCCGTACCTGAGGACGCCAAGGAGGTCGTGTCGACCGACGGGCTGCGGATCTGGTTTCCGATCTATCGCGGGTTGCTGCGCAAGACAGTGGGCCATGTAAAGGCCGTTAACGATGCGAAACTGAGTGTGCGGGCTGGTGAGACGCTTGGCGTGGTGGGGGAAAGCGGCTCCGGCAAGACGACCCTCGCGCTGGCGCTGATGCGCCTCGTGAGCTCGGAGGGTCCAATCCGGTTCGAAGGCCAGGACATCCAGGGCTGGAAGTCGCGCGCTTTGCGGCCGCTGCGCCGTCATATGCAGATCGTGTTTCAGGACCCGTTCGGCAGCCTCAGTCCGCGGATGAACATTGGCGAGATCATCGCCGAGGGCCTCGGCGTGCATGGCGTACCCGAGGGCAAAGACAAGCGGCAGATGGTGGCCGAGATTTTACTGGAGGTCGGGCTCGACCCGGCGATGATGGACCGCTATCCGCACGAGTTCTCGGGCGGGCAGCGCCAGCGCATCGCGATCGCCCGCGCGATGATCCTGCAGCCGAAACTGGTGGTACTGGACGAGCCAACCTCGGCGCTCGATATGACCGTGCAGGTGCAGATCGTCGATCTGCTGCGCGAGCTTCAGCGCAAGCATGACCTGGCTTATCTCTTTATTTCGCACGATCTGAAGGTCGTCCGCGCGCTCAGCCACAAAGTGATCGTGATGAAGCGCGGCGACATTGTCGAGGCGGGCGAGAGTGCGCAGGTCTTCGAGGATCCCCAGACGCCCTACACCAAGGCACTGCTGCGCGCGGCGCTCGACATGAAGACCGAGACCAGCGATGTCGTGGTTCCGCTACGACGCCGCGCACCGGGTTGATTTGTCATGGAACTTTTGCTGCGACCCTGTCTAAGGTGACTGCGGCACAATAGGGAGACCCGCCATGGCCGATTTGATCGCAATCGTGTTCGAAAGCGAGGCGCGCGCAGAAGAAGTGCGCGACAAGATTCTGGAGCTTCGCAAGGACTATCTCATTGAGATCGGCGACGCCTGTATCGCTGTGAAGACCGACAAGGGCGTGAAGCTGCACCAGTTGGTGAACACGACCGGTGCAGGTGCCGTGGGCGGCAGTTTCTGGGGTCTTCTGATCGGTGTCCTGTTCATGAACCCGCTGGTGGGTGTCGCGGCCGGTGCCGCTGGCGGTGCCATCGCGGGCGCGCTGACCGATATCGGGGTGAACGACAAGTTCATGAAAGGTGTGACCGAAGAGGTCCAGGACGGCGAGGCGGTGCTCTTTGTCCTCGTGACCAAGGTGACCGGCGACAAGGTTCTCGACCGGCTACAGGGTATCGGCGGGCGCATCCTGCAGACCTCTCTCGATCACGAGCGGGAAGAGAAACTGCGCGAGGCGATGGCCGGGGTCAGGACCGACGCCGAAGCCTGAGACGGCGAAACAGATCCACACGGTTCAGACCGCCCCTCACGGGGGCGGTCTTTTCTTTTGCGAGACGGAAATGCTGCGAGTGTCGGGGTTGCAGGATCCCCCCCGGGAGGCGCCCGGACCGGGCTGCTGTGCAACCCAGCCAGTGCTTTGCTCCAAGCTCACTCCGCCGCGCTGGCCCGCACTGCCGGGTCGGGCGCGACCTCAAGCGGTGTGTCCGCACCCTTGAACTGCCCCTTCACCCGTTCGCGCAGGATCTGCATCACGACATAGAGCACCGGGATCAGGATCACGCCAATAACCGTGGCCGCGAGCATGCCCGAGAAGACCGCGATACCGATAGCCTTCTGGCTGGCGGCCCCGGCGCCGGATGCCGCAAGCAGCGGGACGACGCCCAATAGGAATGACAGCGCCGTCATCATCACGGCGCGGAACCGCAGCGAGGCCGCCCTGATCGCGGCCTCCCGGATCGAGAGACCCGCTGCCCGCTGTTCCATCGCGAATTCCACAATCAGGATCGCGTTTTTCGCGCCGAGACCGATGAGCATGATCATCCCGATCTGGGTGTAGAGGTTGATATCGCTGCCGACGACAAACACCCCCAATATGGCCCCGAAGAGCGCCACCGTTACCGACAGGAAGATCGCCACCGGCATCGTCCAGCTCTCGTACTGCGCCACCAGGAACAGATACCCGAAGACGACTGCCATGATCAGGATGATCTGGACCAGCCCGCCGGAGGCCTGTTGCTGCTGTGCCGTGCCAGTCCACTCGTAGGTGTATCCGGAGGGCAGGGCTTTTGTGGCTTCTTCCTCCAGCACACGGATAACGTCGCCCGTGGAAAACCCGTCTGCCGGGACGGCAGTCACCGTCGCGGCCCTGAACATGTTGAACCGGGTGAGCACCATTGGCCCCAGCACGTTTTCCACGTCGATCAGCGTGCGCAACGGGACCATGTCGCCTGTCGCCGAGCGCGCATAGAGATTGCCGATGTCCTCGATCTTGTCGCGATAGCTGCCGTCGGCCTGGATCATCACCTGATAGACGCGACCGAACAGGTTAAAATCGTTGACATAGAACGAGCCGAGATAAGCCTGCATGGTCAGAAAGACTTCGGAGATCGGCACATTCAGAGTCTTGGCCTTCTCCCGGTCGAGATCGACGAACACCTGGGGCACGTTGGCCCGGAATGTGGTGTAGGCCTGTGCGATTTCTGGACGCTGGTTGACGGCATAGATGAGCCCGCCGAGCGATGAGGACAGATCCTGAGGCGTGCCGCCGCCGATCTGCTGGACCATCATCTCGACACCGGCCGAATTGCCCAGACCCGCAATGGGCGGGGGGCTGAAGGCCACGATGCTTGCTGCAGCCTCCTGAAAGGCGATCCCGTAGATCTGCTGGAGGATGCCGTCGGCGCTCAGCTCCGGGGTTTGACGGTCGTCCCAGGGGTCCAGGTTGACGATGATCATCGCCCCGTTGGAGCCTGAGCCATTGAGCATGCTGAAGCCGTTCACGACCACGCTGGAGCGTACGCCTGGCAGTCCAAGGATCTGTTGCTCCACCCGTTGCGTGATCTCTTCTGTCCGGTTCAGGGAGGCTGCATCGGGAAGCTGCACATCGACAAAGAGCGCCCCCTGGTCCTCGATTGGCAGAAAGCCGAACGAGGTCTGGGTGATGATGGTGCCGCTGAGGGCGATCAGCCCCGCCACCGCGACGATGGCCACGATGGAGATCCGGACGAGTTTCGAGACAATCGCGACATAGCCTGCGCGCGTCTTGTCGATGACGCTCTCAAAGAGGGCCAGCAGGCCCCTGGGCGGACCGGATCGGGCCTTGAGCACCAGCGCGCAAAGCGCCGGCGACAGGGTCAGCGCGTTGATCGAAGAGATCACGACGGCCGTCGAAATCGTTACCGCGAACTGCGAATAGAGCCGTCCGGTGATGCCAGGCATGAAGGTCACCGGCACGAACACGGCCAGCAGGACGAGCGTGGTGGCTATCACCGGCGTCGTGATCTGGCCCATCGCCTTGGCGGTTGCTTCCGCCGGCGCCAGGCCCTCTTCAGCGATGATCCGTTCCACATTCTCGACCACCACGATGGCGTCATCCACCACGATCCCAATGGCCAGCACCAGCGCAAACAGCGACACTGTGTTGAGCGACATGCCAAAGGCCAGCAGGAAGGCGAAGGTCCCGATCAGCGACACCGGAATGGCCACCATGGGGATGATCGTCGCCCGCCAGCTTCCCAGGAAGATGAACACGACGGTCATCACCAGAATGAAGGTCAGGATGAGGGTCGTGACCACGTCATTGAGCGATTGCTCCACGAATTTCGTGGAATCGTAGGGGATCTCGTAGTTGACATCGTCCGGGAAGGCCAAGCCGAGCCGGTCAAGCTCGGCCGTGACCCGCTCTGCGACCGCCACGGCATTCGCGCCGGGAGCCTGATAGACGGCGAGCACAGTCGCCGGCTGGTCCGAGTAGCGACCCGAGGCGTTGTAGTAGCTCGAGCCCAGCTCCACCTCCGCCACGTCGCGGATGCGTACGATCGAGCCTGCATCGCCCGTCCTTATGACGATGTCGCTGAACTCCTGCTGGTTGACCAGCCGGCCCTGCGACTTGATGGTGTACTGAAACTGCTGGTCTCCGGGCACGGGTGGAGCCCCGATCTGGCCCGCCGAAACCTCCAGGTTCTGTTCGCGGATGGCGTTGATGATGTCGGAGGGTGTGATCCCGAGGCTCGCCATCCGGTCCGGATCCATCCAGATCCGCATCGCATAGGCAAAATCGGTCAGAACATCGGCCTTGCCGACGCCGTTCACCCGCGCCAGTGCGTCCTTGATGTTGATCGAGGCGTAGTTCGACAGAAAGACCTCGTCATAGGTGCCGCCCGGCGAGGTGAGCGAGATCACCATCAGCATGTTGGTGGAGGCTTTTTGCGTGACGACGCCCGTGTCCGTCACCTCTGCCGGCAGCTGTGCCATGGCCTGACTGGTGCGGTTCTGCACGTTCACCGAGGCGATGTCGGGGTCGGTTCCGACCTCGAACGTGACGTCCAGACTGTAGCCGCCATTGTCTGAGGACTTCGACGACATGTAGATCATGTCGTCCACACCGTTCACCTGTGCCTCGATGGGGGCCGCGACAGTGTTCTCGACCGTCTCCGCGCTGGCGCCGGTATAGTTCGCGCTGACATTGACCACAGGGGGCGTGATGTCGGGAAACTGTTCCACCGGCAGCACGAAATAGGAAATGCCGCCCATGATGGAGAGCACCAGCGAGATCACCAGCGCCATTTTGGGGCGGTGAATGAAGATTTGCGAGAACATGCGCCTCAGCCCTCCTGGCCGACGCCGGCCATCACGGCCTCGACGGGAACACCCGGGCGTACCCGTTGCAGGCCCTCGACCACGACCACTTCGCCGGGGACCAGCCCGTCTTCGACGATGATCGCCGTTCCCACGGTGGCGCCGGTGGCGATGTAGCGTTGCTCCACGATCTGCTCGTCATTGACCAGCAACACGAAGGGCCCGCGCTGGTCCTGCTGCACCGCGGCCTGGGGCACGAGCGTTTCCTGAACCGGCTCCGCTCCTTCGATTGCGACATTGACGAAACCGCCATCAAGCAGCAGGCCTTCGGAATTGTCGAACTTGGCGCGCACGGCGAGCGTCCCGGTGGCCGGGTCGATCAGATTGTCTCCGAAAACAAGCTCGCCGACCTCGTCCAATCGGCTGCCATTTGGCAAAGTGACATGGACCGCGAGCTCGGGCGGGCTGTTGGCATCCTGGCCGCGGGCGATTTCGGCCTGGCGGATATCGGCGAGCTGGTTCTCGCTGATGGAAAACGACACAAAGATCGGGTTGGTGCGCACGAGTGTGGTCAGCGCGCCGGTACTTGGCCCGACGAGGTCGCCGATGCTGGCCTCGATTCGGCCGATCTGCCCCTCGAACGGCGCGTGGATCTCGGTGTAGCTCAGGTCTAGCTCGGCCTGCTTGATGCCCGCTTTTGCCGCTAGGATGTTCGCTTCGGCGACAGCTTCGTTGGCGCGCGCAATATCGAGCTCCGACTGCGGAATGGCCTCGCGCGCCACCAGTTGTTCTTTCCGTGCCAGTTCAATTTGTGTCAGCGTCAGGTCCGCCTCGGCCTTGGCCAGATCGGCTTCTCGCGCATCCAGCGTGGCCTGATACTCGTCAGGTTCGATTTGAAAGAGCATTTCGCCAGCCGCCACCGATGCGCCGTTCGAAACCACGACTTCGCGCACATAGCCGCTTACCCGTGCCACGAGCGAGACCTTGTCCACCGCCTCGGCGCGGCCGATGAAGACTTCCTCTTCGGTGATTTCCTCCGAATAGGCCGCGGCGACGGAGACCTTGGGCGGCGGCGCGTCCTGTTGGGCAAGGGCGGGCCCGGCCAATGCGGTGAGCAGGGCGAGTATGGGGGCGCGCGAGACGAGAGGCATGCATGGAACTCCGTGCTGGGCGACGCGCAGAAGGTCGCCGGACTATTGTCCTCGCAGTTATTCACCATGACCGTCAAACGCGCCAGCCGTCAGGCGGTCATATTTTTTTTGCCATTGACCGGCGGTGCTCCGGACCTTCTGACTTTCCCGCCGGTCTTTTGCCGTTCATAGGTCGGGAATGACCCCCGCCGCACGGTTCCAGGCCGCGATCGAGATCCTAGATGCAGCGGCCAAAGCGCCGTCGACGGAACAAGTCCTGACGGGCTGGGCGCGCCGCAGCCGCTTTGCCGGCTCAAAGGATCGCGCGGCTATTCGTGACATCGTGTTTGATGTCTTGCGCAAGAGGCGGAGTTGTGCGGCCTTGGGCGGTGGCGAAGAGGGGCGTGCGCTTGTGCTGGGCTACTGCCGGCAGTCCGGCCTAGACCCGGCCTCCGTTTTTACCGGTTTCGGTCACGCACCGCTTCCGTTGACCGAGAACGAGAGGCGAGCCGGGGACACGCCAACTCCTGGCAGTGGGGCGGCGCTCGACTGCCCGGACTGGCTGATGCCAAGATTGCACGATGCGCTTGGGGCGCAGACCGAAGAGATTCTGAACTGCCTGCGGCACCGCGCGCCGGTCTTTGTGCGCGCCAATCTGGCGCGCGGGTCGCGCGCACAGGTGCAGGCTGCATTGGCCGAGGAAGGCATTGCGACCCGGCCGCACGCGCTTTCGCCGTCCGCCTTGGAGGTGACCGAAGGCGCGCGCCGGGTCAGGCTGTCTGAGTGCTACATTTCGGGATTGGTGGAGTTGCAGGATGCGGCATCCCAGGCGGTTGCGGATCTCGTTCCGCTGCAACCGGGAGAAACCCTGCTGGATTATTGTGCAGGTGGGGGTGGCAAGAGCCTCGCGGTCGCCGCGCGGGTGGCGGGGCGGTACTTGCTCCATGATGTGCGGCCGGAACGGATGCGGGATGCGCCCGCCCGCGCCGCCCGCGCAGGCACTCCGGTCGAGCTTTTGTCCGCGTCTGGGGTTGCGGCATGCGCGCCGGTCCCGGTTGTGCTGGTGGACGCCCCCTGTTCGGGCAGCGGCGCGTGGCGGCGCAGTCCGGACGGCAAGTGGAGGCTGACCGAAGAACGTCTGGCGGAGCTTTGCAGGGTTCAAGATCAGGTACTTGACCGTGCCGCGGTCCTCGTGTCGCCGGCAGGGGGGCGACTGGTTTACGCGACTTGTTCGCTGCTCAGTGAGGAAAATGCGGACCGGGTGAAGGCTTTCATCAATCGCAATGTCGGCTGGAGTTGCGAAACTCAGGTGACCCTGACTCCGTTGGACGGCGGCGACGGTTTTTTCTGCGCAATCCTCAGGCGCTCTTGATCGGCAAATCGGCGCTACAACTTGTGGTTGTGTTTCTCACCATAGCTTTGGGTTGATTTTAAGTCGTGCTTAACTGCGACGGTCGTTAGATGTGTTCAAACGGGAATCGAAAGGATGACTGTGGCGCAGGAAATGGCGCATTTGCAGCGGTTGAGCGAAGTGAGCCGCATTGTCGCGCCACGCGCCGGGTTTCTGGCTCTGGGTGGGGCCGGTCTGATCATTCTCGCTCTGTCGGTTGCGCCCTTTGCAGGAAGCCATGCGTTTCTCGCGGCGGGCAGCGCGTTGCTCTGTGTCTGGGGATCGGTACAGATCATTCTGCAGCTTGATCGTTGGCGTACCGCCGGCGCGGTGAAAAAAGTGATGGCGCTGGTCGACATCGATGCAACGCCCGCTGTGCTCACGGACCGCGATGGGGCGGTGCGCGCAATCAACCCGGCCGCAAAGGACCGTTTTGCGGGGCTGGAAGGAATGCACAGTCTTGCACCATTCCTTGACCGTCTCTTTGCGGCGCCGCTTGCAGTCTCTACAGCGCTTCTCGATCGCGCGGCGGCGCATGGACATGCCTGGCAGGATCACGCGAGCACGCGCGGGATGATGCGCGTGTCGGTTTTCGGTATCTATGATCACATGTTTTTGTGGCGCTTTGAGCGACTTGAGGTCGAAGGACAGGCCGATACCGACTTGGCTCTGCCGGCTCTCTCGCTAGACAGCGAAGGTCGCTTGATCGCTGCGAATAGCGCGCTCGAAAGGCTGCTCGACAGACGCCCGACCGCGCTTGACCGTATCATTACGGACTTACCCCTCAGACCGGGCGGTATGCACAGCCTTGCTGCCAGCGAGGGAGACGAGCAGCGCCGGATCATCACAGCTTCTCAGCCTGACGGTGGGCGAACCGTCTATTTTCTTCCCGCGGACTTGAATGGTGGCGCGGCGGGGACAGACTGGTCGCTGTTCGATTCCATACCGGTGCCTCTGCTCAAGATCACGCCCAAAGGCGATGTCGTTCAGGCAAACCGGTCAGCGCGGGATCTTCTTGATGACGCCATGCCCCAGGGGCGGCAATTGCAAGATCTTGTGACGGGCCTGGGACGCTCGGTCAAAGACTGGCTTCAAGAAGCGGCAAGCGGACGAGGACTTAATCAGTCGGAATTTCTTCAGGTTGTTAACCAAAACAAAGATGTCTTCGTGCAGGTTACCCTAAAACCGGTTGATGACGGCGACGGATCGGCCTTGGTCGCGGTCCTGAATGATGCGACCGAACTCAAGACGTTGGAAGCGCAGTTCGTCCAAAGCCAGAAAATGCAGGCGATCGGACAGCTCGCTGGCGGTGTTGCCCATGACTTCAACAACCTTCTGACAGCAATTTCAGGGCATTGCGATCTGTTGTTGATGCGTCACGACCAGGGAGACCCGAATTATGGCGATCTGGTCCAGATCCACCAAAATGCCAACCGCGCGGCCAGCCTCGTAGGACAGTTGCTTGCCTTTTCGCGCAAGCAGACACTGCAACCAGAGGTTATCGATCTTCGCGACAGCCTGTCGGACCTCACCCATCTTCTCAATCGACTGGTCGGAGAAAAGGTGCGGCTCACGTTGCAACACGCGCCCGATCTTCCGCGGATTCGCGCGGACAAACGGCAACTCGAGCAGGTCATCATGAATCTGGTGGTGAATGCCAGGGACGCCATGCCTGAGGGTGGGGAGATCGAGATCGTCACAACGGCACAGCATCTCCAGACCGAAGTCAGACGGAATCGCGCAGCGATACCGCCAGGCGACTATGCGATCGTGACGGTAACTGATCACGGCGTCGGCATTCCTTTGGACAAGCTGCCCAAGATTTTCGAACCCTTTTACACCACGAAGCGCACAGGCGAGGGAACAGGATTGGGGCTATCGACGGCCTATGGGATCATCAAGCAAACCGGTGGCTTCATCTTCGCTGACAGCATGCCGGGGCAGGGCTCCGTGTTCACAATCTACCTCCCGGCCTTTGCGCAGGAAGCTGAAGCGGAAGACCCAACGCCCGATGAGCCTCGACCAATGCCGGCAGCAACCAAAGGGGCAGGCGTTATTCTTTTGGTCGAGGATGAGGCGCCGGTTCGGGCTTTTGCCTCACGGGCGCTTCGACTGCGGGGCTACACCGTGCTGGAGGCGGAAAATGCTGAGCAGGCGCTCGACCGTCTGTCGGACCGCTCACTCGACATCGACGTATTTGTCACAGATGTGGTTATGCCGGGTATGGACGGTCCAAGCTGGGTGCGCGAGGCATTGAAAGCCCGGCCGGACACGCGTGTCGTTTTCGTCTCGGGCTATGCCGAGGATGCCCTTTCCGACCAACAATCCCGAATTCCGAATTCGGTTTTCCTGCCCAAACCGTTTTCTTTGCAGGACCTGACGGCGACGGTTCAGCGCCAACTTCACTAAGCGCCCTTGCTGGTTCTGCAACGTCAAGCCTTTCTTAAGCCTCTCCACGTCACCCTTCTAAAAAAATGAATTGAATAGAGGCAGAATTCAGACCATATCATAGAGAACAAGAGCAGAACAAAACCGATCATTGCCGCGTGAAGCGGACTGTGAAACAAGGACAGGACCGATGGCGCAGAGCCCCTCCAATCTTCTTGACCTCGACGGACCGCGCAAAATGGATAAACAAAAAGCGCTAGACTCCGCCCTCGCCCAGATCGAGCGCCAGTTCGGCAAAGGCTCGATCATGAAGCTGGGCCGAGAGGGCGCGGTGCAGGAGATCGAGGCAACGTCAACGGGATCGCTGGGTCTCGACATTGCCCTTGGTATTGGCGGCCTGCCGAAAGGTCGGGTTGTCGAGATTTACGGCCCTGAGAGCTCCGGCAAGACCACGCTCACGCTGCACTGCGTGGCCGAAGAGCAGAAGAAGGGTGGCGTTTGCGCATTTGTCGACGCCGAGCATGCGTTGGATCCACAATATGCCCGCAGGGTAGGGGTTGATATCGACGAGTTGCTGATTTCCCAGCCCGACACGGGCGAGCAGGCCCTCGAGATCACTGACACACTTGTGCGTTCGGGGGCCATCAGCATGGTGGTCGTGGACAGTGTCGCCGCGCTGACGCCGAAGGCGGAACTCGAAGGCGATATGGGCGATGCGCAGGTCGGCGCTCAAGCCCGTCTGATGAGCCAGGCGATGCGTAAGCTTACCGGATCGATCAGCCGGTCCAATTGCATGGTAATCTTCATCAATCAGATCCGGATGAAGATCGGCGTAATGTTCGGCAGCCCGGAAACCACTACCGGCGGAAACGCCCTGAAGTTTTATTCGTCCGTACGCCTGGACATCCGGCGGATCGGCGCGCTCAAGGATCGCGACGAAGTGGTCGGCAATGCAACGCGCGTTAAAGTCGTCAAAAACAAGGTCGCCCCGCCCTTCAAGCAGGTCGAGTTTGACATCATGTACGGTGAGGGCATTTCCAAGATGGGCGAACTGCTCGATCTCGGCGTCAAGGCCGGAGTGGTGGAAAAATCGGGGTCTTGGTTCTCCTACGGCGATGAGCGGATCGGTCAGGGGCGCGAGAACGCCAAGTCATACTTGAAGGAAAACTCGAAGATCGCCTGGGAGATCGAGGACAAGATCCGTGCTGCCCATGGGCTCGATTTCGAGGAGCCGCCGGAGATTCCCGAGACCGATGTGCTGGAAAGTTAACAGCTTCTGAGATCAGGATTTCCGCTCCGTAAACCACTCAGAGCGGCCACTTATTGCACCAGACTCGTCTCCAGCGGCGTGACAGTTGCCGGAGCCGGTCCAAGGAGGCCCTTTTGTGGGCGATTGGGCTGTCACCACTGATTGATGGAAGTCCTCTTTTTGGGGCCCATACTTGTTGACATCGTAGTCCTGCGTAGCTTCGACTTTGTCGGAAGAGCACTCCGGAGAGCAAATGCAGGCTTGGTGGTTTCGACGCTGCAATCCTTCGTTGCGGCTGAAATCCTGCGCACCGCTAATCGACATTGCCGATGAGCCTCCGCCTCGAAATGCTTCCTTTAGCGCGGGCCAGGTCGGGACCTTTCCCTTGACGTGGACAGCCCGGATGTCGACGGATACACGTCGCGCAACCCTCGTTTTCGAAAAGATCCGCCATGGCCAGCCTGAACGACATTCGCTCGACTTTTCTCGACTATTTCGACCGCAACGGGCATGCGGTGGTCGACAGCTCACCGCTCGTGCCGCGCAACGATCCGACATTGATGTTCACAAACGCCGGAATGGTGCAGTTCAAGAATGTCTTCACCGGCGTGGAGCATCGCGATTATGTGCGGGCTGCAACAAGCCAAAAGTGCGTGCGCGCGGGCGGTAAGCACAATGATCTCGACAATGTTGGCTACACCGCGCGGCATCACACATTCTTCGAAATGCTGGGGAATTTCAGTTTCGGCGACTACTTCAAGGACGAAGCGATCCCGTTTGCCTGGAACCTGATCACCAAGGAGTTCGGGATCGACAAGGACCGTCTGCTGGTCACGATCTATCATACTGATGACGACGCAGCGGCGATCTGGAAGAAGGTCGCGGGTCTACCAGACGAACGCATCATTCGCATTCCGACCGCGGACAATTTCTGGTCCATGGGGGCGACCGGCCCCTGCGGGCCCTGCACGGAGATATTCTATGACCACGGCCCCGGTATCGCGGGCGGGCCGCCGGGCAGTGCCGATGAGGACGGCGACCGGTTCATCGAAATCTGGAACCTCGTCTTTATGCAGTTCGAGCAGTTTGAAGGCGGGCGACGCGAAGACCTGCCGCGTCCCTCGATTGATACCGGGATGGGGTTGGAGCGGATCGGCGCGCTGCTGCAGGGCAAGCACGACAACTACGACACCGATCTGATGCGTGCCCTGATCGAGGCGTCCGCCCATGCCACGAGTGTGGACCCTGATGGGCCTGGACGGATTCACCACCGGGTGATCGCCGACCATCTCCGCTCGACCTCATTCCTGATCGCTGACGGCGTGATGCCGTCCAACGAGGGTCGCGGCTACGTTCTGCGCCGGATCATGCGCCGTGCGATGCGCCATGCCCACCAGCTTGGTGCGCAGGACCCGCTCATGCACCGGCTCGTGCCGCAGCTCGTGGCGCAGATGGGCCAGGCCTATCCGGAGCTCGGGCGTGCGCAGCCGCTGATCGAGGAAACGTTGCAGTTGGAAGAGACCCGGTTTCGCCAGACGCTGGACCGCGGCTTGCGTCTGCTCGACGATGAGTTGGACAAGCTTCCCAAGGGCGCGGACCTGCCGGGGGACGCGGCCTTCCGGCTCTATGACACCTATGGATTCCCGCTCGACCTGACCCAAGATGCCCTGCGCGAGAAGGGCCGGGCCGTGGAGGTTGCAGGCTTTGACAAGGCCATGGAGATCCAGAAAGCCAAAGCTCGAGCGGCCTGGGCAGGGTCGGGCGAAACGGCGGATGCGGCCGTGTTCTTCGATCTGGCCGAAGAGCATGGGCCGACCGAGTTTCTCGGCTACGACACCGAAGTGGCGGAAGGGCAGATCCTGGCGCTGGTCGCCGATGGCAAAGTGCTGCCAGGCGCCAATGCCGGCGAAAACGTGCAGATCGTGACGAACCAGACCCCGTTTTATGCCGAGGCCGGTGGCCAGGTCGGCGATTGCGGTACGATCCGGACCGACACCGGGCAGGCACGGATCACTGAAACACGCAAATCAGCCGGGGTTTTCCTGCATATCGCCGAGGTGATCGAGGGCGCGATGTCCCCGGGTCAGGGCGCAGAACTGATCGTCGACCATGACCGGCGCACGAGCATTCGCGCCAATCATTCGGCCACCCACCTGCTGCACGAGGCCCTGCGCCAGAGGTTGGGGGACCATGTGGCACAACGCGGTTCGCTGAATGCGCCCGACCGGCTGCGGTTCGATTTCAGTCATGCCAAGGCTCTAACCCCGGACGAGTTGCGCAAGGTCGAAGACGATGTGAACGCCTATATCCGTCAGAACGCGTCGGTGGAGACACGGATCATGACGCCGGATGAGGCGCGCGACCTGGGCGCCCAGGCACTGTTCGGTGAGAAATACGGCGACGAAGTGCGGGTCGTGTCCATGGGGCGCGAGACTGGATCGGGTCGTGGCGTTGGCGGCGATGTCTACTCGCTGGAGCTCTGCGGTGGCACCCATGTTCGCCAGACCGGCGATATCGGCATGTTCGTGACCCTCGGCGACAGCGCGTCCTCTGCAGGTGTGCGCCGGATCGAGGCGCTGACCGGGGCGGCAGCGTTCGAGTATCTGAGCGCGCAGGATCAACGGCTGGCCGAGATCGCTCTCACGCTCAAGGCCCAGGCGGCCGATGTCCCCGAGCGTGTCCGGGCGCTGTTGGAGGAGCGCAAGGCGCTGCAATCCGAGCTGGCGCAGTTGCGCCGTGACATTGCCATGGGTGGCGGTGCGCAGACCGCCAGCGAAGCACGCACGGTCGGCGGGATCGCGTTCGTCGGGCAGGTCTTGAGCGGCGTGACGGGCAAGGACCTGCCGGCGCTGGTCGATGCGCACAAGGATCGGTTGGGCTCTGGCGCGGTGTTGTTGGTGGCTGATGCGGGCGGCAAGGCGGCCATCGCGGCCGGGGTCACCGAGGACCTGACCGACCGACTCTCGGCCGTGGACATGGTCCGTGCGGCGGCCGAGCGGCTGGGCGGCAAGGGCGGCGGCGGTCGGCCCGATATGGCCCAGGCGGGCGGCCCCTCGGCGGACAATGCCCAAGACGCCATCGCGGCCGTCGAAGAACTGTTGGAGGCTTGAGGACATGGCGGACAACATCCCGACCGCACTCTGGATCGCTCATGTGACCGTGACGGACGCAGAGGCCTACGGACGGTATGCGGCGCTCGCAACCCAAGCAATCGCGGCCCATGGCGGGGTGTTCCTCGCCCGCGGTGGGACCTGCCGCCAGATGGAAGGGGCCGAGCGACCGCGGAATGTCGTCGCGCGTTTCCCATCGCTTGCTGCGGCGGAGGCCTGCTACGCGTCCGACATCTATCAGGAGGCTCTTGGCCACGCCCGCGGCGCATCGACTCGCGAACTCGTCCTGGTCGAGGAATTGCCGCAGGACTGACGCGCGGCACGCGCTAGCTGTGCGGTGGGAAACCAGGGAAGCCAGCCATGCGTCTGATCATTGCCTTCATGCTTGGCCTTGCGGCGGCGGGGTCGCCGCTCGGCGCGGACCCCTTAGACGCCCTGCGGACGCCGGGCGCCATCTTGTTGATGCGCCATGCGCTCGCGCCGGGCACCGGGGATCCGGCGGAGTTCCGGCTGGGGGACTGTACCACTCAGCGCAACCTGGATGAACGGGGACGTACGCAGGCGCGTGCGGTGGGCGCGGCGCTTCGCGCAGCGGACATTCCGATCGACCGCGTCTGGACCAGCGAGTGGTGTCGCGCCCGAGAGACGGCGACCCTGCTTGGGCTCGGGACCCCGATCGAGCAGCCCTTGCTGAACTCGTTTTTCCGAGACCGCAGCTCGGGCCCCGCCCAGACCGAAGCCCTGCGCCGGGCGTTGGCTGCCCTTCCTCGTCTCGACCGCCCGATCCTGATCACCCATCAGGTCAATATCACCGCTCTGACCGGTGTGGTGCCGCAGTCCGGTGAGATCGTCGCGATCGCCCATGCTCCCGATGGCGATATCACCCTGCTCGGCCGGGTGATGGCAGCGCGATGACCGAAACGCTGGCCACACTGACCGCACGGTTTCCTTACGCCGGACGTATCGACTGGATCGGTCTGCGCCCCGAACGTCACGCCGCGATGGAGATCGTTGGCGGTGCCGAGTTGACCGAGGCCGGGCTGGTCGGCGACCGTGCTCGGGCCGGCAAGCGTGCGCTGACGCTGATCCAGTCGGAGCATCTGCCGGTGATCGCAGCTCTGATCGGTCATACGCGCCTGCCCCCTGACATCCTGCGCCGAAACCTCGTGATCTCTGGCATCAACCTGGTCGCGATGCGTCACAGGCGGGCGCGGCTCGGCACGGCGTTGATCGAGGTCACTGGCCCCTGCGCGCCATGCTCGCGGATGGAGGCTGCACTCGGAACGGGCGGCTACAACGCCATGCGTGGACATGGCGGGATGACGGCGCGGGTGGTGGAGCCCGGACACATCGCGGTGGGAGACGCGCTTGAAACCCTGCCGGACGGGGGCTAACAGGCGGCGACGATCCCCGGAGACCCCAGATGGACGACCTGCGCGACAAGTACCTTTCCGCCATTGCCGAGGCCCCCGACGAGGCGGCGCTCGAAACCCTGCGCGTGCAGGCCGTGGGCAAAAAAGGCGAGGTCAGCCTGAAGATGCGCGAGCTGGGCAGAATGACGCCTGAGGAGCGCCAGACCGCCGGCCCCGCGCTCAATGCGCTGAAAGACGAGATCAACAGCGCGCTGGTGGCGAAAAAGACCGCGCTCAGCGATGCGGCGCTCGAGGAGCGTCTGCGCACCGAATGGCTCGACGTCACGCTGCCCGGACGCGCGGCGGCGCGGCGCGGCGGCACGGTTCACCCGATCAGCCAGGTGACCGACGAGGTCACCGCGATCTTCGCCGATATGGGATTTGCCGTGGCCGAAGGCCCGCAGATCGAGAGCGACTGGTACAATTTCGATGCGCTCAACATCCCTGGCCACCATCCCTCGCGCCAGGAAATGGACACATTCTACATGCACCGCGCCGAGGGGGACAATCGCCCGCCGCACGTGCTGCGGACCCACACGTCCCCGGTCCAGATCCGCGCCATGCAGGACCAGGGCGCGCCGATCCGCGTGATCGCACCCGGCCGGGTCTATCGTGCAGACTATGACCAGACCCACACGCCGATGTTCCACCAGATCGAAGGGCTGGCCATCGACCGCGACATCTCCATGGCGAACCTGAAATGGGTGCTGGAGGAGTTCGTGAAGGCGTTTTTCGAGGTCGAGGCCGTGGAGCTGCGCTTTCGCGCCTCGCACTTCCCCTTCACCGAACCCTCCGCCGAAGTCGACATCCGCTGTTCCTGGGAAGGCGGGAGCCTGAAGCTGGGCGAGGGCGACGACTGGCTGGAGATCCTGGGCTCCGGTATGGTTCACCCCCATGTCTTGCGGTCGGGCGGCGTGGATCCGGACCAGTGGCAGGGCTTCGCCTTTGGTATGGGCATCGACCGGATCGCCATGCTGAAATACGGCATCCCCGACCTGCGTGCGTTCTTTGACAGCGACCTGCGCTGGTTGCGCCATTACGGGTTCAGCGCGCTGGACGTGCCGACAATGCAGGGCGGGCTCAGCCGATGATCGCGCCCTGGCATGTTGCGGGTCTCTGCAGCGCTTCAATGGCTTTGCCCGTAGCGGCGCAGGACAGCTATCCGCCGCTCGAAATCTTGCTGTCATCGCCTGAAACGGTGATCGGGCAACCCTATGCCTATCCCGATGGAGACGCGAAGATCACCGCGGCGATCGTGACAATGGAGCCCGGTCAGTCGACCGGCTGGCACCTCCATCAGGTGCCGCTTTTCGGCTATGTTCTGGAAGGCGAACTGACCGTCGACTACGGCAAGGACGGAACCCGGACCTATGTGGCAGGCGACAGTCTGATCGAGGCGTTCGAGACACTCCATAACGGGACGAACTCCGGGTCCGTCCCGATGCGCCTGCTGGCCGTCTTCGCGGGCGCGGAGGGCGTGGCGAACACCCTGACAGAGGCGCAGAGCGATGACGCTCAGTGAGTTGACGGAGCGTTACCCGGGGGCCGAAACATTTCGGTTCGGCGACAGTGAGGCTCTCTCGAGCCGGCTGCTGTCGCTCGTGCGGTCGGGCAGGAAACGCGCGACCTGCGGCGCATTGCGCGACTTCGGTCCCGGCGGGGAGGTGCGGCCGTCAGTCGGACGCTGCGACATCGCGCTGGACTGGCATGGGAACCCGGCGATCGTGGTGCGTACCATCGATGTGAAAGAGTGCCGGTTTTGCGATGTCGATGCTGATTTCGCGCTGGCGGAGGGCGAGAACGAGACGCTGGACGGCTGGCGCCGCGACCACCGGGACTATTTCGAGCGCAACGGAGGCTGGTCGGAAGACATGCAATTGCTGTGCGAGCGGTTCGAGGTCGTCGAAGTCCTGGAGCGTGGCGCATGAGCAATGTCAAACCGGTCAATCTGGCTGAGAAGCTCTCGCTTTTCTCGGACACCTGGGCGCCACGTATCGTGGGCAGCTTCAACGACAATGATCTGATGCTGGTCAAAGTCGAGGGCGCGTTCGACTGGCACAGCCATCCCGAGACGGGCGATTTTTTCATGGTCGTGACGGGCAAACTGGATATCGAATTGCGTGACGACACGGTGACGCTCGGCCCTGGCGAGCTCTACGTGGTGCCCGCTGGAGTTGAGCATCGGCCTGTGGCCAGACCAGTCGCCGCGATCCTTCTGATCGAACCGTCCGGCACGCCGAACACGGGCGACCCGACGACCGCCGTGACCAAGACGAGGATTTGAAGCCATGAAATTCACACTCTCCTGGCTGAAGGACCATTTGGAGACGACCGCGTCGCTCGACGAGATCCTCGACGCGCTGACCGATCTTGGGCTCGAGGTCGAAGGCGTCGAGAACCCGGCCGAGCGGCTGTCGGCCTTCACGCTCGGCAAGGTGATCTCGGCTGAAAAGCACCCCGATGCCGACAAGCTCAAGGTGTGCCAGGTCGAAACGGATACCGGGCCCAGCCAGATTGTTTGTGGCGCGCCGAACGCGCGGGAGGGCATCACCGTCGTGATCGCCAAGCCAGGGACTTTCGTACCCGGTATCGACACCACCATTCAGGTCGGTCGCATCCGCGGCGTCGAGAGCCATGGCATGATGTGCTCGGAACGCGAGATGGAGCTGTCTGAGGAGCATGACGGCATCATCGAGCTGCCCTCGGGCGAGGTCGGCCAGCGCTTCACTGATTGGCTGGCAGAACATGATCCGGCGAAGGTCGATCCGGTGATCGAGATCGCGATCACGCCCAATCGTCCCGATGCGCTCGGCGTCCATGGCATCGCGCGCGATCTGGCGGCGCGGGGGCTCGGCTCGCTGAAAGCCCGCGAGGCCGACCCGATCCCAGGCGCTTTTCCCTGTCCCATCGCGGTCTCCATTGATGCCGACACGCGCGAACAATGCCCGGTGTTTTACGGCCGTCTGATCCGCGGCGTGAAAAATGGGCCGAGCCCGCAATGGCTGCGCGACGCGCTGACCGCCATCGGCCTCCGACCGATCAGTTTTCTCGTCGATGTGACGAACTTCTTTGCCTATGACCGCGCGCGCCCTCTGCATGTCTTCGATGCCGACAAGATCCGGGGCGGGCTCCGGGTCCACCGGGCAGAGGGGAACGAGACGCTCGTTGGTCTCGACGACAAGGAGTATCGCTTCACGCCAGGCATGACGCTGATCTCCGACGACGAAGGGGTGGAGAGCGTCGCCGGGGTCATGGGCGGGCTGCGGACGGGGTGCACCGATGAGACGGTGAATGTCTTTGTCGAGGCGGCCTATTTCGATCCGATCACCACGGCCGAGACCGGGAGAGCGCTCAAGATCACCTCGGATGCGCGCTACCGGTTTGAGCGCGGCGTCGACCCGGCCTGGACGCCCATCGGTCTGGAGCATGCGACACGCATGATCCTCGACGTGGCCGGTGGCGAGGCCTCGGACGTTGTCATGGCAGGCGCACTTCCCGACACGGAGCGCGCCTACCGGCTGGATACCGACAGGGTCCAGAGCCTTGTGGGCATGGAGATTCCGGCGAACACACAACACGCGACCCTGACCGCGCTCGGCTTCCGGATGGAGGGCGATATGGCCCATGTGCCGTCCTGGCGCCCGGACATTCAGGGTGAGGCGGATCTGGTGGAGGAGGTCGCGCGCGTGGCCTCGCTCACGCGGTTGCAAGGCACGCCCATGCCGCGCGTCCACGCCGGCGTGACCCGGCCCGTGGCCACGCCGATGCAGCGGCGCGAGGGGGCAGCGCGCCGGACGCTCGCAGCCCTCGGCTATAATGAATGCGTGAGCTACAGCTTCATCGATGCCGCCGCGGCGGCGCATTTCGATGGTGGCGACGAAGCACGCCGGCTCGAAAACCCGATCAGTCAGGAGATGACCCATATGCGGCCGTCTCTACTGCCGGGGTTGCTGGCGGCGGCGGCGCGCAACCAGGCGCGCGGTTTTGCCGATCTGGCGCTCTTCGAGGTCGGCCCGGGCTTTCTGGGAGGCGAGCCGGGGGAACAGCAGTTGCTGGCCACAGGGCTTCTGGTTGGCCATTCCGGCCCGCGAGACCCCCATGGCGCGCGTCGTACGGTGGACGTTTTCGACGCCAAGGCAGACATGGAGGCCATACTCGCTGCGGTCGGCGCACCCGCGAAGACCATGATCTTGCGCGATGTGCCCGGTTGGTTCCATCCGGGGCGTGCAGGGCGTGTCGGCCTCGGTCCGAAAAAGACAATCGCGGTCTTTGGCGAACTGCATCCCAAGACGCTTGAGGCGTTCGACGTTAAGGGTCCGGCGGTAGCCTTCACCGTCTTCCCCGAGGAGGTGCCGATGCCGCGCAAGACCGGTGCGACCCGCCCGGCGCTGGTGCTCAAGGACCTGCAATCGGTGGAGCGTGACTTCGCCTTTGTTGTCGACACGGAAGTCGCTGCGGCGGATGTGGCGGCGGCGGCGGCGGGCGCAGACAAGGCGCTCATTTCGGATGTCTCTGTGTTCGACGCCTTTTCGGGCGAAAGGGCCGAAGCGCAGATGGGGGCGGGCAAGAAATCGGTCGCACTCGCGGTACGGCTGCAGCCTGCAGACAAGACGCTGACGGAGAAAGAGATCGAGGCGGTAAGCGCCCGGATCGTCGAAAAGGTCGGCAAAGCCACGGGTGGAGTACTGCGCGGCTGAGCGGAACGCTCTACGCACCGGAGGGCTCCGCGCTAGCTCAAGGACAAAGGGAAAGGGAGAGAGCGATGACACTCAAGGTCTATCTCAGCGGAGAGATTCACACCGATTGGCGCGAACAGATCACTACAGGGGCTGCGGAGCTCGACGTCGCCTTCGACAGCCCGGTGACCGACCATGCGGCCAGCGACGATTGCGGCGTGGCGATCCTCGGGGCGGAGCCGAACAAATACTGGCACGACCACAAGGGCGCTATGGTGAATGCGATCCGCACCCGCAAGGGAATCGCGGAGGCCGATGTGGTCGTCGTGCGCTTTGGCGAGAAGTACAAGCAATGGAATGCCGCGTTCGATGCGGGCTATGCTGCGGCGCTTGGGAAATCGCTCATCATCCTGCACGGACCGGACCATCAGCATGCACTGAAAGAAGTCGATGCGGCGGCGCTGGCGGTGACCGAAACACCGCAACAAGTGGTTGAAATCCTGCGCTATGTTCTGCAGGGAACGCTGCCCCGGGCCGGTGGTCTCGCGGCCGAATAGCGGCACCTCTTTTGCCTGTGGCGCCAAGCGCGCCGCCGGCATTTGTGCCTGCTTTGCAGAAATGCGCTCTGCCGCACAGATTGTTTCCTAAAAATGTCCTAATATGCTCGAACTCGGTAGGTGAGGGCATGCTATGGTCGACATTCCTGTGCCGGGCCCTGACGGGGGGCCAGACCGCGATGGCGCATCCGACACGCGCAATACGTCTCATGTTCCTCTGCGCACGCGCATCATCGACTGGGTCCAGTTCATCCGCTCGCTTGCGGTGAACCTCATCGTAATCTTCTCCATCGTCGCAATCTTGGTGTTGCTGACGCGCGAGTTGTTGCGCGAGCCAGTGATCATCGAGGAAGTGTCCTTGCCGCCCGCACTCATTGAGAAGGGCTATAGCGGGGCGGTGGCCGCGCAGCGGATATGGGATGCGATTACGGACATTCAGGTCAAATCGCGAACCCACAAAACCCAGACCGCTCTGATCGCGGCGAACCGGCAGCTCAATGTCTCTGAGCCCGGTACCGGCATCTCGCTCCAGCAATTGACACAGGCACTGCGCAGTATGCTGAAACTGCCGCAGACACGGATCGCGGGCGAGGTTCTGTGCATGACGCCGGGCTGCGCCATGTCGGAGTTACATCTGCGTCTGCGGGTTTTCGAGGGCGGGCGGATGCATGTGCTGAGCTCCGATCCGATGGGGGCAGGGTCGCTGGACGGCTATATCCATGTATCGGCGATGCGGGTTCTCGAGGTGATCGATCCCTTCGTACTGGCCGCCTATCTCTATTATTATGAAATGCGTCCGCTCGACGCGATCGATCTGGCGGAGGATCTCATGCGCCGCCAGCACCCGCAAAGCGCCTGGGCCGCCAATCTCATCGGCAACCATTTTCTGGATCAGGATCAGCCCGCCGCCGCCTTGCCGCATTACCGACGGGCGCTGATCCTGTCGGAGGAGTTCGGGCCCGAAGAGTTTCCGGAGCCCCACACCAATATCGGTCTGGCCATGATCGAGCTTGGGGACCACCAGAGCGCGATCCAACAGTTCTGGAACGCCATCGAAATCAATGACGGCAATTTCGAAGTTTGGCGCGCGCTCGGCCGGGCACTGCTCGCCGAGGGAGATCCCCTTGCGGCTGCCGAAAGTTTGGAAGTGGCCGCGCAACTCGCCCCGGACGATAGTCTGACTTGGACGATTTGGGGCGAGGCCCTCACTGCCGCGGGGCGTCACCAAGAGGCCTTCAGGAAGTATCACATGGCGATCGATATCGATCCGCTCGATACTAGGCCGCGGACGGCCTGGCGACATGCGCTGAGCGAGTATATCGAGGCCGGCACGGATCGGTGCGTCCGGGCCGGACCACCGGTGGCGGTGTATCTGCGGGTGGCGGGGCGCGGGGTGCCGGAGGATTTCCGCAGCGGACTGTTGGCATTGCGCCATTCTTGCGGCCTGCCCGTTCCCAGCGACACAGAAGACAGCTAGATCGCGACCGGTCCCGCGCGGTTCGCGACCTCGCGCCAGAGGCTGTAGACCGTCGCCATCGACGTGCGTGGATTTTGCGGCGACGGCTTTCCGATGATTTCGACGCGATAATCCGCCCCGCCCGAACTCACGGTGTAGCTGTGCGTGTTTCCGGAGGCGGCCGGGTCCGCGATGAGCTGCACACGCGTTGCGTCAAATCCCGTTCCGGCGAGCGCGAGGGTGGCCGCCACATTGGCGTTTTTCGGATAGGCCAGTGCGGCTTCGCGCGCGGTGCCTTCGAAAAAGACGGTCGCCGATTGCAAGCCCGTCAGGTCGCAGGCCTGTTCGGCGGGCGAGCCTGCCCAGGCCGCAGGCGGTTTGCGCCCTTCGTAGATCACCGAGGCGATGCCGGAGGGGCGCAGCGCCGACAGCAGATCGATCCCACCGATCGCACCCGCAGGCAGGATCAGCCGGGTATCACCGGCTGAGGCCGCCGCGATCAGACGTTCGTGAAGGCCGGCATCCGCCAGCGCGCCGATCGAGGCAACAACGGTGTTCAGGCCTGCGGTGAGACAGTCGGGCACCAGCTCTGCGACGGCACCATGCCCGGCGCATTCGATGACGAGGTCCGGCTTCGCAGCTATCAGCGCTGAAGTGTCGTGCACGGTGGAGACCGGGGTTTCGCGACCTCGACGGACGAGGACGGTGAGGGTGACATCCCCCAGAGCCGGGTCGTCCGCGATCAGGTCCGCAAGTGCTGCGCCGATGCTGCCATAGCCGATCAGTCCGACATGCAGGGCCGTCATGACTTGTCCAATGCCTTGGGCGTCTCCACGTCGACCGCGCGTTCGAGCTTTTTGTCCGGCAGCAGGATCAGCGCGTCCACCATGCCCTCGGTCAGCGGGTCCTGCAGTGTTTCGACAAGGCCGAATTCGCGCCGCGCCCCGTTCACGGCATCGGTGAGGGCGGCGTTATAGGCATCGCAAAGCTCGCGAAACTCCGCGCTTTCCGTGTCTGGCGTCTCAAGGCTGTTGGAGAGCTGACGCGCGGCCTCCATCGCGGCCACGAAGAACTTCAGGTTTTCGGACGTCGCGCGCAGGTAGCATTCATTCAGCGCTTCCTTCGCCTTGACGATCTCAGCCGAGGTTTCAGCGTCCTCGCTGGCCAAAACACGGTGATTGATCAGCCGGTCGAGCGCGCGCACGAAGCTGGAGAATGCCGCGCGCTTTTCCCTGCGGATCTCCATTTGCCGGTCGATCTCCTTTTGCTTGCGATACTGGATGATCGCAAAGACCATCGCGAGCACGGCTAACGTCAGCGGGATCCATAGCTCGACCGTGAAATTGACGCTGTTTGACGCGTCCTGGGCAAAGGCGGGGGTCATTCAGCTCCCTTTCGTCAATCGTGAAGAATTTGTTCGGGCAGTGCAGCTCGCGCGCGGACGGCTGGCGTCATGCAGGATCTTCCAGCAGTCGGGCGGGGTGGGGCAGGCGGATCCAGTCATGCACGAAGGCGAGCTTTTCCCGTGCGGGCGCGTTGACCACAAACGGGTAGAGATCGGCGATCCCCATCGAGCGATTGATGTGATTGATCGCCAGCGCATACGCCATTGCTTGTGCGATCAGCGCGTCGCTGTCCTCCTGCCGATAGGGGTCGGGCACCGGCGATCCGGCGTCGGCGAGCGAGAGTCCTGCTGCTGCCGCGCTGTCGAGAATGTCGACCAGATGCAGCAGGTGGGCGACGCTCTCGGCCCAGTCTTCATGGGGATGAGCGCTGGCATAGGCGGTGATGAAGCGGCTCTGCCAATCGGGCGGCGCGCTGTCGCCATAGTAGCGTTCGAGCGCGGCGCCATAGTCTTCGGTCTCATCCCCGAACAGTGCCCGGAAGGCCGTGACGAACGCCGGGGTGTCTTCGAGCACCCAGTGCTGGAAGTGGGCAAGTTCGTGGCGCATGTGACCGATGAGGGTGCGGTAGTCTTCGTCCAGCGCCTCCCGACGGCGGGTTCGGATAACCGGGTCGGCCTCCGCGATATTGATCGTCACGACGCCATTGGCATGCCCCATGACGACAGGGGTTTCCCCGCTGCTGGTCTGCTCGGCGAGGAAGCGGAACTCCGGTCGTGGTGCGCCGGGCGCGAACCAGCCGAGCCGGAACAGCCCGATCAGAACCCAGCGTTTGGCCGCCTCCGCATCGGCCCAGAGCTGCGTGTTGCCCTCCGGCGTGAGGTCGGGGATAACCTCGGTCGTGTCGCAGGAGACGCAGAGCGCGCCGGGCTCCGGTGCGACCCAGTTGCAGTCGATCAGCTCGCGATTGGCGCAGCCTGCAGCCAGCGGCACGAACTGATCCGTCGCCGGGTCGAGCGCCACCTGTTGCCCGCAGGTGCAGATCAGGTTCCGAAAATACAGGTCTGCTGCACAGAATGGGCAGCGATAGATGCGCATCGGATCAACTCTCGTTTCAGGACAGCACGACGTCTCGCCCAGCACTGTATGGTCTGGCAACCCCAAACGCGCCGTTTACAGCGCGGGACGTCGCGTGCCACGACGGATGTCCGCGCAAGATGGTCTATTCGCGGCAGGCTCGTCCGTGCCGAGATTCCGCAGCGGGAGACAATCAGCGCTGTTCGCAAGCGCCGCGAGGGTTGGAAGCCCGTTCAGGTATCGTGGAACGCGGTGCCGACGCCGCGGCTTTCCGGCGTGTACTGGCTTGGCGCATCAATCAGAACGTCAAGCACCACACGGTGGAGGGGCGACGCACACCACCTCGAGCTACGAGGAGTGGCAGACCTCAGCTTGCGCGGCGAGCCTAACGTGTGGTTTCGGTCAGACGGCGCTGGACGTACTCGGTGACGTTTTCGGTCAGCGTTTCCATGTGCGGGTCTTCGAAGAAATGCCCTGCACCCTCGATTTCCGTATGGGTGATCGTGATTCCCTTTTGTTCGTGCAGCTTTGCCACGAGGTTGTGGGTGTCTGCGGGCGGGGCCACACGGTCGCGCGTTCCGTTGATGATCAGCCCCGAAGAGGGGCAGGGGGCGAGAAACGAGAAATCATACATGTTCGCCGGGGGTGACACCGAGATGAACCCGGTAATCTCCGGGCGCCGCATCAGGAGCTGCATGCCAATCCAGGCCCCGAAGCTGAAACCGGCGACCCAGCAATGCTTGGCATTCTGGTTCATCGACTGCAGATAGTCGAGCGCCGAGGCCGCATCGCTCAGTTCGCCGATGCCCTGATCATATTCGCCCTGACTGCGCCCGACCCCGCGAAAATTGAACCGCAGGACAGTGAAGCCCATGTTCAGAAAGGAATAGTGCAGGTTGTAGACGACCCGATTGTTCATCGTGCCCCCGAACTGCGGGTGGGGGTGCAAGATGATCGCGATCGGCGCGTCTTTTTCCTTTTGCGGGTGGTAGCGGCCTTCGAGCCGTCCCTCGGGCCCGGGAAAAATGACCTCTGGCATGGGCGGCCGGCCTCTCTCTTTGTCGGTCGACGGGCAAGCCGGTTCCTTGACGGGTATGGCGCGCGAGGCGTACACCCGAGGTCAAAACCGTGCGTCGACCGATGAAATGTCGTGTCAGTGCACCTAACCATCTGGATTCGGATGGTCAATGCCGCAGGCACCCGGCGGGACAGGGGACAACCATGAAGCTAAGCACAAAGGGCCGCTATGCCATGGTCGCGTTGGTCGACCTGGCGATGCAGCCGCCCGACAAGCTGATCGCGCTGGCTGAGGTCTCGGAGCGGCAGAATATTTCGCTGGCTTATCTCGAGCAACTCTTCGTTAAACTGCGCAAGGCGGGTCTGGTCGTCTCGATGCGCGGGCCAGGGGGCGGATACAAGCTCGCCCTTCCGCCTGAGGATATCCGCGTGTCCGACATCCTCGGTGCGGTCGATGAGACAGTGAGCGCGATGCATACCGGGGCCGCAGTCTCGGGCGGTCTGTCGGGCAGCAAGGCGCAATCCCTGACGAACCGGTTGTGGGAAAGCTTTTCCGCCCATGTCTACGTGTTCCTGCACCAGACCAGCCTGTCCGATGTTGTGGGCAATACGCTGGCGCCGTGCCCGGCGGTGCCGTCGCTCTTCGCGATCGTGGACGAATAGCGCGCCGAGCCATGAAGCCACGGATCTATTTGGACTGGAACGCATCGGCGCCGCTGCGGCCGGAGGCGCGCGCCGCGATGATCGAGGCGCTGGACCGATGCGGCAACCCGTCCTCCATCCATGCCGAGGGGCGGGCGGCGCGGGCTGTGATCGAACGCGCGCGCGGTCAGGTGGCCGAAGCTGTCGGGGCTGTTGCATCCGACATCGTCTTCACGAGCGGTGCCACCGAGGCCGCGGCGCTTGCCTTGGCCGGGCGAGGCCTGAAGGCGTCGGAGGTGGAGCACGAGGCGGTGCGCGCGTGGACGGTGCCCGAATTGACCTGCGATGCGGAGGGGCGCGTCGCTCCCGACGATCCGGCGGCCAGTTGCCTGCAGGCGGCAAACAGCGAAACCGGCGTGCTTCAGGACCTTCCTGAGGGTCTCGCGGTGAGCGACTTCACCCAGGCTTTTGGCAAGGTCCCGTTGGCCTTCGACTGGTCCGGTGTCGACATGGCGCTGCTGTCCGCCCACAAGATCGGCGGACCGCGGGGCATCGGGGCGCTGGTGCTCCGTCGCGGTCTGGATGTCGATGCGCGCATACTCGGTGGCGGTCAGGAGATGGGCCGGCGGTCGGGCACCGAAAATGTAGCGGGCATTGCCGGATTCGGAGCAGCTGCCGAGGCCGCCGCGCGCGACCTGGCCAATGATTGCTGGGGCGCCGTCGAAAAAGTTAGAAATATTCTAGAAACAACTATACACCTCCGGGCAAGTCAGACTATTTTCATCGGGAAAGAGGCACAGCGGCTGCCAAACACCTCATGTTTTTCCGTTCCGGGATGGAAGGGAGAGACCCAGGTGATGCAGATGGACCTGGCCGGGTTCGCGATTTCGGCGGGGTCGGCCTGCTCTTCCGGCAAGGTCCGGTCAAGCCGCGTGCTGGGGGCAATGGGCCTGCCGGACGACGTGGCACAATCCGCGATCCGGGTGTCCATCGGCCCCGAGACGACCGAAGACCAGGTGCGCGGTTTTGCCGAAGCCTGGGGAGCGGCATATGACCGGTTCCGGGCCCGCGCGGCCTGAACGCCGGACAAAAGGAAAAATTCCGCGCGCGTTCAGCACGCGGTCAAATAGGGAAACGGGCAAACGATGGCTGCACTCGACAACACCACCACCGAAGTACGTGAAGGCGTGGACCGGGAGACGGTTGAAACCGTTCAGTCCATGGCCGGGAAGTACAAGTATGGTTGGGATACCGAGATCGAGATGGAGTACGCGCCAAAGGGCGTAACCCCAGACATCGTGCGGCTAATCAGCGAAAAGAACGGTGAGCCGGAGTGGATGACCGAGTGGCGGCTGCAGGCGTTCGAGCGCTGGACCAAGATGGACGAGCCGACCTGGGCGATGGTGCACTATCCGCCGATCGACTACCAGGACCAGTATTACTATGCCCGTCCCAAGAGCATGGAAGAAAAGCCGAAATCGCTTGATGAGGTCGACCCGAAACTGCTCGCGACCTATGAGAAGCTGGGCATCCCTCTGCAGGAACAGATGATCCTCGCGGGTGTGGAGGGGGCAGAAGCGGCCCCGGCCGAGGGGCGCAAGGTCGCCGTCGACGCGGTGTTCGACAGCGTCAGCCTGGGCACGACGTTCCAGAAGGAACTCGAGGCCGCCGGCGTGATCTTCTGTTCGATCTCCGAGGCGATCGAGAACCATCCCGAGCTGGTGAAGAAGTACCTCGGCAGCGTCGTGCCGCAGTCGGACAATTTCTTTGCCACGCTGAACTCGGCGGTCTTTTCCGATGGCTCGTTTGTCTATGTGCCGCCGGGCGTGCGCTGCCCGATGGAGCTTTCGACCTATTTCCGCATCAATGCCGAAAACACCGGACAGTTCGAGCGGACGCTGATCATTGCCGACAAGGGCTCCTATGTCAGCTATCTCGAAGGTTGCACTGCACCGCAGCGGGACACCACCCAGCTCCATGCCGCGGTGGTCGAGATCATCGTCGAAGAGGACGCGGAGGTGAAGTACTCCACCGTCCAGAACTGGTATCCGGGCGACGAGAACGGCAATGGCGGGATCTTCAACTTCGTCACGAAGCGCGCGGACTGCCGCGGCGACCGGGCCAAGGTGATGTGGACGCAGGTCGAAACCGGCTCCGCCGTCACCTGGAAGTACCCGTCCTGCATCTTGCGCGGCGATGACAGCCAGGGCGAGTTCTACTCCATCGCCATCGCCAACAACTACCAGCAGGCCGACACCGGCACCAAGATGGTGCACCTGGGCAAGAACACAAAGTCGCGCATCGTCTCCAAGGGTATCAGCGCGGGCAAGGCCCAGAACACCTATCGCGGGCTCGTTTCGATGCATCCCAAGGCCAAGGATGGGCGCAACTACACCCAGTGCGACAGCCTGTTGATCGGCGATCAATGCGGGGCGCACACCGTGCCCTACATTGAGGTGCGCAACAACTCGTCCCGCGTGGAGCACGAGGCCACGACCAGCAAGGTCGACGACGACCAGCTCTTCTACTGCCGTAGCCGCGGTATGGATGAGGAAGAGGCTGTGGCACTTGTGGTGAACGGATTCTGCAAGGAGGTGCTGCAGGCGCTGCCGATGGAGTTCGCGATGGAAGCCCAGCAATTGGTCGCCATCTCGCTCGAGGGCTCCGTGGGCTGATGACCAGCTGGCGCTGGTGGACAACACCGGCACAGCCTCGGCGCTGGTACCTGATCTATTTCTCGATGTTGATGATCGTGTTCGTCGGGCTGGCAGCGCCGCTTTGGATCGGAACAGGCAATCTGGGGACCGCCATTGGCATTTTCTGCTGCGCGATCCCGTCTCATTGGATCGTCAAGATCTATATGGAGCGGGATCTCGACTGATGGGCGATGCTGCGGCACGCAAAAGACTGAGGACGGAATTTGGAACAGATCATGGATGATATTCGCCGCGGATGGACTGCGCCGATCCTTCTCGTGATCGTGTGCACCCTGATGATGGTCCCGGTCTCTGCGGTGGCCATGATGGTGGTAACGGGAATGTTTGGCGGCGATATCGGGACCGCGACCGCGGTTGCGGGCATCGTGCAGATCCTCGGCACCTTCTGGATCGCCGGATTTCGGCTGCGGCGCAGCGGGCGCTAGTCGGAGGAAGACGGACGATGGTATCCCCCGTGATCACAGCTGCGGACGCGCCCTGCTTTCCGATGCAGCCTGAGGGCGGTTCGGATCGCTTCGGCGCCGACGTCGCGTCGCTGGGCGCGCAACTCGGCCTGACCGGTCTGGGCGTGATGCATATCGCAGTCGCGCCGGGCAAGCGCGCGTTTCCGTTTCACAACCACCTGGGCAACGATGAGCTGTTCGTGATCCTGGCGGGCACAGGCATCTACCGCTTCGGCGACAGCGAACATCCTGTTGTGGCAGGCGATGTCTGTGCCGCGCCCAAGGGCGGACCCGACACCGCACACCAGTTGATCAACACAGGGACGGAGGTACTGCGCTATCTGGGGATCAGTACGCGGCGGGATCCTGACATCGTGGAGTATCCCGACAGCGGCAAGTTCGGCGCAATCGGCATCTTTCCGGGCCAGGATTTCTTCAGCGCCCATCTCACACATATCGCGCGGCGCGACGGCGGTCTGGACTACTGGGATGGCGAAGACACATGACCCCGGGGGATGTGAAGATATGATCGTGACGACCACACCCAGCGTCGAAGGACGCGCCATCACCGACTACCACGGGATCGTCGTGGGCGAGGCGATCTTGGGGGCAAACGTGTTTCGCGATGTGTTTGCCGGGATCACCGACATCATCGGCGGCCGCTCCGGGGCTTATGAGGAGTCCCTGGGGGAGGCGCGGGCCACGGCCTTGCAGGAAATGGAAGACCGCGCCCGCGACATGGGCGGCAATGCCGTCGTGGGCGTCGATCTGGACTATGAAGTTATCAACAACATGCTGATGGTGTCGGCCTCCGGCACCGCGGTCACGCTCGGCTGATCGCCGCGAAACTGAAAGGAAAAGGTGGGAATAATGTTGGAAATCAAAAACCTGCACGTCGAGCTTGAAGAAGAAGAGAAGGCGATCCTGAAAGGTGTCGACCTGAATGTCGGGGCCGGGTCGGTCCATGCCATCATGGGGCCAAACGGGTCGGGAAAATCGACCCTTTCCTATGTTCTCTCGGGGCGTGACGGGTACGAAGTTACCGATGGCAGCGTGACGCTGGAAGGCACCGATCTGCTTGATCTGGACCCCGAAGAGCGCGCGGCCGCGGGTCTGTTCCTGGCTTTTCAGTATCCGGTCGAGATCCCCGGCGTGGGCAACATGACCTTCCTGCGCACCGCGCTGAATGCGCAACGCAAATCGCGCGGCGAGGATGAGATGAGTGCGACCGACTTCCTCAAGCTGGTGCGCGAAAAGGCAAAGGCGCTCAAGATCGATGCGGACATGCTCAAGCGCCCGGTCAATGTCGGCTTCTCGGGCGGTGAGAAAAAGCGCAACGAGATCCTGCAGATGGCCGTGCTGGAGCCCAAGATGTGCATCCTGGACGAGACCGACAGCGGCCTCGACGTGGACGCGATGAAGCTGGTGGCCGAAGGTGTCAACGCGCTGCGGTCCGAGGGACGCTCGTTTCTCGTGATCACGCATTACCAGCGCCTGCTCGACCACATCAAACCGGATGTGGTGCACATCATGTCCGACGGGCGCATCGTAAAATCCGGCGGTCCCGAGCTGGCGCTCGAAGTCGAGAACAACGGTTATACCGATATCCTCGAGGAGGTCGCGTAATGGCGCTGCCGCAGGTGAAACTGGACGCGACCGAGGCGCGGTTGGCGTCGATGACGCTGCCTGAGGGCGGGGCGTGGATTTCCGAAGCGCGCGACGACGCGCTGTCGCGGCTCCAGGCGATGGGGCTACCCAGCCGGCGGGACGAATACTGGAAATACACCCGTCCCGAGACGCTCGTGCAGCCCGGTGCTCCGGCAGCGGCGTTGTTCGACAACGCCGAGGCGCCGATCTTCAGCTCGCTCGACCGGGTGAAGATCGTCTTTGTCGATGGCGTGTTCGATGCCGAAGCCTCGGACGATCTGACGCTTGAGGGTGTGTCCATCGAGCGGCTGGCGGAGGCCGGTGCGGCGGACATCCACTGGGCCAAGGATGTCTACGGTGTTCTGGAGACGCGCGGTCAAGACCCGGTGGAGCGGCCGCTGGCAGCGCTCAACACCGCCTTTGCGACCGACGGAATCGTCATTCATGTGACTACCAAAGCGTCCAAGCCCGTGTCGCTGATCTACTTGCACGGGGACGAGACCTCGGACGCGGTGCTGCACCATGTCATCAAGATCGAAAGCGGGGCGGAACTGACGCTTCTGGAAAACGGCCCGGCGGCGGCGCGGTTCAACAAATGCATGGAAGTGGAGATCGCCGACGGTGGTGTGTTCCACCATGTGCGCGCCCAAGGCAGAGACCATGAGCGCCGCGCCGCGACCCACATCTTCACCCGTTTGGGCGAGGAAAGCACCTTCAAGTCCTTCACGCTCACGGCCAATGGCGTTCTGACGCGCAACGAATGCATCATTGAACTGACCGGCGACAACGCGATCGCCCATGTGGCCGGCGCGGCTGTAGGTGATGGCGATTTTCACCATGACGACACCGTGTTCGTGACCCACGACGCGTTGGCCTGCGAAAGCCGCCAGGTCTTCAAGAAGGTGCTGCGCAACGGCGCGACCGGCGTCTTTCAGGGCAAGATCCTCGTCAAGCAAGGCGCACAAAAGACCGACGGCTACCAGATCAGCCAATCGCTGCTGCTCGACGGTGACAGCCAGTTTCTGGTCAAGCCCGAGCTTGAGATCTATGCCGACGATGTCGCCTGTTCGCATGGGTCGACTTCTGGTGCGATCGACGACACGGCGCTTTTCTACCTGCGTTCGCGCGGCGTGTCGGCGGCGGAGGCCACCGATTTGCTGACGCTTGCGTTTCTTGCCGAGGCGCTGGAAGAGATCGATGACGAGACCATCGCGGAGGAGATCCGGGAGCGACTGGAAAACTGGCTCGCGCGGCATAGAAGCTGAGGCAGAAATGTCCGTCACCCTGAGCATCCTCGAGACCTACCGGGCGCCGCGCCGGGTGATCCGCCGCCAGCTCGCTGGGCCTGAGAGCGAGGGCCGGGCGCTGGTGTATCTGATGCTCGGCTGCCTGCTGATCTTCGTTGCGCAATGGCCCCGGCTGTCGCGCGAGGCCTTCATCGACCCGTCGGTACCGCTTGATGCGCGTATGGGCGGGGCGTTGCTGGGCTGGATCTTTGTCGCGCCGCTGTTCTTCTATCTGCTCGCTGGCCTGTCCTATCTGGTCGCGCGCGCATTTGGTGGGAAGGGGACCGGGTATGGCGCGCGGTTGGTGCTCTTTTGGGCGCTGCTCGCGGTCAGCCCGCTCTGGATGCTCTATGGGTTGCTGACGGGTTTCCTCGGCAGCGGTCCGCAACTTGCGCTTCTCGGGTTGCCACTGCTCTTGCTGTTTCTGTTCTTTTGGCTGATAGGACTGCGCGAAGCCGTGACGCCGCAGCCGCTTGAGCATGCGGGCGGACCGTTCTAGGTGAAAGGCATGGCCGTGGAACAAATGCACTTCACCCTGCGTGATCTGGTAACCCATGCATGGGAAACGGTTCGCAATCCGCGCGCCGGGGCGGAGCGGGTGATGGGGCAGAATGTGCCTTCACAGCTGCTTTGGCAGATGCTGGCGGTTGTGGTCGCGCTGTCGGTCGTCTTGGGGCAGGGCGCGTTGTTGCTGGTCGCGGGTCCCGAGGATCTGGCCGGACCGTTGGTGCTCAACCCGGCGATCATGGCGGGCCTGCAGCTCGCGGTGCTGGTCATCACCGTCTATGCGGTCCATTGGATCGGCCGCAGTATGGGGGGCACCGGCAGCTTTGAGGACACGCTGGCGCTGATGATCTGGTTGCAGTTCATCATGATCTGCCTGCAGGTCGTCCAGATCGCGGCAATGATGCTGGCCCAGCCGCTGGCCGACATCATCGGGCTCGCGGGTCTCGTGTTGTTCCTGTGGCTACTGACGAATTTCGTTGCCGTGCTGCACGGGTTCCAGTCGCTGGGGCTGGTGTTCGTGATGATCGTCGCCTCCGGGCTCGGGATGGTGTTCCTGATATCGCTGGCCTTGTCGCTGTTGGGTATCACCGCGCCGGGAGACCTGAATGTTTGACGTCGAAGCCGTCCGCGCGGACTTCCCGATCCTGTCGCGCGAGGTCAATGGTAAGCCATTGGTCTATCTGGACAATGGCGCCTCGGCCCAGAAACCGCAGGTCGTGATCGACGCCATCACCACCGCCTATTCGGATGAATACGCCAACGTCCATCGCGGGCTGCACTACCTGTCGAACCTTGCGACCGACAAGTACGAGGCCGTGCGCGGCAAGATCGCCCGGTTCCTTGGTGTGCAGGACAGCGACGAGATCGTGCTGAACTCCGGCACGACCGAGGGCATCAACCTTGTCGCCTATGGCTGGGCCATGCCGCGCATGGAGGCCGGGGACGAGATTATCCTGTCGGTGATGGAGCATCATGCCAACATCGTGCCCTGGCACTTCCTGCGCGAACGTCAGGGCGTGGTGTTGAAATGGGTCGATGTGGATGCCGTTGGGGCGCTCGACCCGCAAAAGATCATCGATGCGATCGGCCCGAAGACCAAGCTCATCGCATTGACCCATCTGTCGAATGTGCTTGGCACCCAGGTCGATATTCGGACGATCTGCGAGGTCGCGCGCGAGCATGGCGTGCCGGTTCTGGTCGATGGCAGCCAGGCCGCCGTGCATATGCCGGTCAATGTCGCGGATCTTGGTTGCGATTTCTATGCCATCACCGGTCACAAGCTCTATGGGCCGACCGGGTCAGGGGCGATCTATATTCGCCGCGAACGGATGGATGAAATGCGCCCCTTCATCGGCGGCGGTGACATGATCCGCGAGGTCCACAAGGATCACATCACCTGGAACGATCCACCAATGAAGTTCGAGGCCGGAACTCCCGGTATCGTGCAGACCATCGGTCTGGGCGTGGCCCTGGACTATATGATGGCGCTTGGACTGGAGAACATAGCGACCCACGAGGCGGATTTGCGGGACTATGCCCGAACCCGGCTCGACGGGTTGAACTGGTTGAATGTTCAGGGTCAAACACCTGATAAAGCTGCAATTTTTTCCTTTACCCTCGAAGGGGCAGCTCATGCGCACGACATCTCGACCGTGCTCGACAAGAAGGGTGTGGCTGTTCGCGCGGGGCACCATTGCGCGCAGCCCTTGATGGAGCATCTTGGCGTGTCCGCAACCTGCCGCGCCAGCTTCGGCATGTACAACACCCGCGATGAGGTCGATGTGCTGGTCGAAGCGCTGGAGCTCTGCCACGAGCTTTTCGCCTGAAGGCATGCATGACCGAACCGCCGCTGCGGGCTTGCGCCAAGGACGTTCTACTTTGGAGGCGAACCGAACCTCTTCGCCGGAGCGACATCGCACTGCGGGAGCACAACTTACCTCAATGCCCGCGGGGAGTTAGGGAAGACGTTTCCCGTAGTCGCAACCCGCACGTCGAGCGCGCTACAGAAAATGGCACCTTCGATAGAGCGGAGCGTTTCCAAAGCACATGTTGTTCTGCCAGAACACCAGGTAGGCGGTCGCGATAATGACAAACCCGACAGATCATGCGCCAATTGTGCCTCTCGCCGCTCCCTTGCAGCTCAATTCATCACAGAGCTATGGACTGACCTCGACACGAGTGCTAGCACACAGCCCGCAGCACCCGTAGCTCAGCTGGATAGAGCGCCGCCCTCCGAAGGCGGATGTCAAGTCTGGCGACAGCGAAAGGTGCTGCAAGAAATATGTGACTAAACAATGGCCTGGGCGGATGTCGGGTTCGCTCTTTAAGAGGCCGAAAATCTCGCGTAAGCATGGCGTAAGCATCTCGCGAACGGTATGCACCCGTAGCTCAGCTGGATAGAGCGCCGCCCTCCGAAGGCGGAGGCCAGAGGTTCGAATCCTCTCGGGTGCGCCACGATATTTTCCTAAAGTATTGAAAACGATAGAGGAATCTGGAGTTTCAGATGATCGTTCCCCCAATTATTCCCCCTTTCGATGCCACGCGAACAGTCGTGAGGGGAGTGTCAGGCCGGTTCACCAGTCGTCAACGCCAAGCTGCTCGCATTGTTGGTCAATGCAAAGTTGAGCCAGCGTTAGGTGAAGGCTCATAGAGCGCGCTCGGCCCGTCGTTAGGCCAACGTAGGCCATCCACATCCCCGGGTATGTCGTAGAGGTTGCAGCGCGGGTCATCTATCAGCGCGAAGGCTTCTTCGATGGTCTCAGCCCGGACGAACCCAACCGCTAGGTCGGGCTGGGCGGGGTCGTCGTTGATGCAGAAGGACCAGATGCGCATTGTAAGCTTACTCTACAAGCTCGGAAAATCGGCGCTATCGAATGGGTTCGGATGAATCGTTCGAGCAATGAATATGCCGGCGATTGGAACACCAGGAAACCTACGTGATAAAATCGTGTGCATCGCACGATAGTGCCTTCCCACGGTTAGCACGTCGTCAAATATCCCGATGCTTTTGGGGGGTGGGTCAGCCAAACTCTCGTCCAGCTGATATACTTCTATGAGTTGCTCCACCGACAATCTCTGGCCGTCGCCTGCGGTATGTGATGCTTCAGTCGACTTCGTCTGAACAACAAGGCTGCGTACATCCAAGTTGGGGCGTATGCCGTTGCAAACCTGAACCATTCGGTCGTCATAGTCGGGATGGCCAACTGCCTTCGAGCCGGGTATTGGAACCAGAGTACCAACGTCCAACCAGTCAGCACTTAAAGCTGCCCGAAGTTCTCCTGATGCCCTTCTAATACTTCGAGCCTTGTACTCGTAACCTTGTTTGACGTAGCGCTCACTTGGTTTCTTTTTAAGGTTCCAGATCAGGCTATTCGTTTCACCCTCATAGCCAGCGTTTGCCTTGTACTCGCGGAGGAAAATGCAATTGTCGTCTGCGTTCAGGGCGCTGTGATCGCCCCTGATCAGTTCGTCAACCTCTGTGAAGCTCATTTGGGATCGAGAGCTTTCCAAATGTCGTTCGGCTCTCGAACTCTTATGGCGCCTTCTTTCTCAAATCGCGCGGGCCAAGTGATTTCTGGGTTTTGGAAACAGCTCTCCAGAATGAACAGCTTACGGCCTTGATAGAGCGCTGCTCGAGCTTGCGTTAGAGTGCCCGAAGTTTCTCCCGCCTCGACGATAATCGTGCCTTCCGTCAAGGCGCTCATAGTCGCGTTGCGTTCAGGAAAGTAATATCTCTTGTACTGGAAAGGCTGAGCCGCGTAGCGCAAAACGGGTACCTGCGAAACTAGGAGGTGCTCCTTCGCGATGTGATCTTGAAGCTCAGAGTTCTCCTTCGGGTAACTCTCGCCTAGCGGCGTCCCTATCACCGCTATAGTCCGCCCTCCGGCCTGCAATGCCGCGGTATGGGCGGCCCTGTCGATCCCGGCAGCCAAGCCCGACACAACGGCAAAACCACGCGCCACAAGCTCTTTTGCGATCCGTGCGGCTCTATCAACGCCGTTCTTTGAAGGCTTGCGACTTCCTACTACTGCAAGCCCCCGCATCTCGCTAAGCTCCCAGGTGCCCTGATAGTAGAGAAGTTCGATAGGATGTTTGGCGTCTCTCAGCTTTGTTGGGTAGTCCCCAGCTTTGTTGATGCGAACACCAAACTGGTAGACACCTGATTTGTGCAAGCTCTCAATAGCAGACGTTGCGGCCTGATCGGCCTCTTGAGGAGACACGAAGTCAGACGGCAACGCGGTTGCATCGGCGGAAAACTTCTCTGCCAATGTCTTAAACGTCGCACCTTTTTGCATGAAGAGTGCTTCATACGCGCCCAATTCTCGTCGGGGCGAAATGGTTGATCTGGCAGGGCCGAAATCGTTTGTCAGTGCCAACCTATTCAAGGTTCGGCAACACGTTGTAGGTTGTCATCCGCGCCTCCCTTAGTCGTCAGGACAGACGACCTATTTTGCTCAGATTGCACTAGAAGTAGCGCCAAAGACAATACCAAGGGCACCATATGGCCCTTGTTTTACAGGGTAGGAACCGTGGATGATCGGGTGTTGGGCGCTGCACTTTGCTAACACCGGCATGGAGAGCCAAGAACCTCTGCCTCACGCCTTCCACCAGCCTAGTAGCCAACTTCACTGGCAACCACCAACGGCGGTTCCTGCGGAAACGACCGGATATCAAACCACATGAACGACGTGCCATCCGGGTTGAGCTTGCTCCCGCACTGGATCGGTTGACCGCTCCGCCGGCTGCGAATGAGCCCCGCCCGGAAGGCCCGCAGGTCGATCAGCCACCAGTTGCCCAGGCCCGGTTCAGCGTCGCTGGCGTGGCCGTAGAACAGCCAGTCGCCCTTGCCCTCGATTATCTTGCCCAGTTCCGTGGGCGCGCCTGATGGGAGGGCTGAGCGCAGCGTGAACTGGTAGGGGTATCTCCCGGCATACCCGGGCCGCCTTACGCGCGCTGCAACGCGCATGTCGCGGGCGTCCAGCATCATCAAGTCGGTTGCGTGGTGCTGGTCCAGCGGCTCGGGTGAGGGCTGGAGGAGATGCCGGCCGACGATGGCCTGGATCTCAGGCAAGAACTGATCCGACCACAGCCGGTTACTCATGTAACTCATTACGGAATTCCACAAACAAACATCAGGTGAGGGAGCTCAGCGAGCGGAACGGCTTATGCGGATGATCCACTTGCCAGCATGGATCTCAAAGGTGCCCTCGGAGACGCCGAAGCCAACGAGCCAGGCGCCATCAACCCATTCGCAGACCTGTATCATTGGTTCCCACTTTTGGCGGGGGGCGGCGCGTCCATTCCCGCCGTCGCAATGGCTGGGGCTGTCTTGTAGGAGTGTTCCGTGGTCAGGCATCATCCGCCATCGCCTCCGTCCTCTTGGCCTTAGACTGCCGAGTGTTCTCGGTCTCCATTCGATCAATCGCGTCCTCGGCCAAGGCGCCAATCGCTTCAAAGAGAGCCTCAAACCCGCCCTTTGACAGGTCCACTGCCATGGCGGAGTCGGTGGCCGCGATGCCGACCCGGCACAGGTTGAGAATTGCGTAGCAGGAGCCTTCCGCGTCCTGGCGAAGCTTGCAGTCATACAGTGAGGATTTGTCGATCATGGCCGCACTTTGTCCCGATTGACCAAGTCCAGGGCGATGTTGAGCTGCCGAGCGCGGCTTTGCGCCATGTCGATCAACTCCGCGGCGTCGGAGCTCTTTGTCGAACAGCTCAGTGCCACCACTGCTTCGAGCAGGGTTTCGATCACGAGAGCCTCTGTTTGCATCTGGTCTTGCGTCATCCGAACAGATTGATCGTCGCGTTTCTTGTTGGCTGTGTGTTCATTCATTGCCAAGTCTTCCCGATATGGTAATTTATAACCCAGTTATAAAACATGAGGCGGCAGTGTGGTCAACAAAAATATAACAGTGTTATCATTATGAACGCTGTTCAGTGCAAGATGGCCAGAACGGCCTTGGGCCTTGGGGTGCGGGAGCTCGCGATGCTAGCCGAAGTCGCTCAGATGACTGTCTCGCGCTTCGAGCGTGGCGAGGACCTTAAGCCTGCAACAATCGCAACCATTCGCAAGGCTTTAGAAGATGCTGGGGTGGAGTTCATCCCCGAGAACGGCGGCGGTGCGGGCGTGCGCCTAAAGCATAAAGACGGTTACACCAGCACGTGACGGCCAAGCCGGACACCTGATGCCCAGATTACACTTCCTGCAGTGTCAGGACGACTTGCGAGCCCACAAGGATGTTGTCCAGAATTGGGATGCCGAGTTGTGCTACCCGATGTGATCCGCGGTCAGCAAACTGAAGAAGGAGCAGAGTTTTGGCCTTTGAACCGTTCACAGACTTCGTGACTTCCAAAGACGAGCTTGAAGAGCTTGCTGGCGAGCCCTTGCCGCAAATTCTTGCCAAGGAAATTCATGAGCTTGATGAGATTTGCCAGGACTTCATCGCCAAATCGCCGATGTGTGTTCTGGCAACGGCGAACCCCGGCGGATACGTGGATCTGTCACCCCGCGGCGATCCTCCGGGCTTTGTCAGCGTCATCAGCCCGACCCTAGTTGCCTTGCCCGACCGTCCCGGCAACAAGCGTATGGATACTTTTCACAATCTGCTGGACGACGCGCGCGTGGGACTACTGTTTTTGGTGCCCAGCCGCGGTGAAACCCTGCGTATCCGCGGCCACGCAAGGCTCTGCCGGGATAAGACATTACTGGAAAAGATGGCGGTTAATGGTCGAGAGCCAAAGCTCGCGCTTCTGGTCCATATCGACACAGCATTCATGCACTGTCCCAAATGCATCATGCGCTCACGTCTCTGGCAGCCCGAGAAATGGGAAGACTCCTCCGACCTCGTGGATATGAACTCGGCCATGGTCAAACACGCCCATATCCAGATGAAGCCCGAGGAGTGGTTCGATCACCTACTGAAGAAGGGCGAAATCGACCTCTACTAGGTCGGGCCCGCCGGGTCGGTTCCAATCTGGCTGGATCGCGGCTTCAAGGCCCACCTGATTGGAGTCGACTTGGTGTTCCAGACGGGACAGGAGCGCCTTGCCATGACCCGCCTCGCCGCCCTCCTGGCCCTATTCCTCGCCACCAGTGCCCAAGCCGGTCCGTGTCAAAAAGTGGGTGAACAACCGGAAGTTGTAAAGTAACCAGTTGTTCACCCTATAGTAGCAAGCATTCAGTCGGCACCAATTATTGCATTCCGGTCGCCCACTAAACTTATCAACTTGCTAGAACCATCACTTTTGAAACTGTAGAGGCGTTGCGTATGTGCTGTGCGCAGCGCCGCAGTTCCGGTGATGATGGTTCCATTTCTCACAGCAGCTGTTGCCAAAACCTTAAAGGTGAGAACCGCTGCTCAGACTTGGTTTAACTCGGCAGAAACACGCTTAAATTGCCCGCAGAGGGCGGAAAATGCGCCCTTTATGCTTTCGCACACTTTCTCGCCTGAAGCCGCGCCAACCGCCGCGCCTCGTCGGGCGACAGCGTCAGGTCGTACTCTTCTACCACGGCCACGAAATCGCTGACATAGGTGCAGTGGTAGCCGCGATCCGGCGGCAGCCACTCTAGCGGCCCCTGCGCGCCCTTTCTGCGGTTCTCGGAGGCCGACACGATCCTGAGATTGTCGGGGTCCAGCGCAAACCGATCCGCCTTGCTCTCTGGCCATTCCGCAGCCCCTCGGCGCCAGGCCCACGCCAAGGGCACGAGGTGGTCTATCTGCACGTCAGATGCATCGGAGAAGGTCTGGCCGGTGTAGGGGGCGATCCAGGCGCCCTGCGATACCGTACAGCCACCGGCGCGCAGTTCCACTGGCTCGGTCGACGCGGTGATCAGCATTTCGGTTCGTGTATTCTGGCAGTCGTCGTCGACATCAACCCAGCCGCTGAACGCGTTGCGGTCGTAGTCCGTTGCGGTGACGATGCGGTCCGGCGTCTGCACGCAGCCGGCGAGTAGGACGAATACGAAAGCGAGCGCGGCGGATCTCATAGAACCGATATAGGGTGCACTGGTTGCAGAAGCATTGCGCGCGCCTCGTGGATCTGATCGCGGCGAAGACCGAGGTCGGCGGCCGTTGGAGGTGCGTTGTCGGTTCCAACGCATGTCCTATCCTTGCCGGCTATCTCGCTACGCTCCTGCGCGGCGCCGTATTCGTCGGCCAGACGAGCTTTGGCCCGAGCCTCGATCAGCAGAGCGCTGGAAAAACGGAATAATTCAAAATTTGTCCACCGCGGTCAGCTACTGACGCAGACATGCGGTCTAAAGCTTTCCACCTGTCGATAGGATTCGGCTGCTCCGAGTTCGGATGCTGCACTACGCGCTCTCCGGGTCCTCGTCGTCTTCACGCCAATAGTACCAGGCGACGGCATAGGTCACCGCATAGACCATGCCGAACAGCACCGGGTCCGATGCAGCGTTGAAGATCACCCATGTATCCGTTGAGAAGACCCGTCGCGCGACCTCGTTGGCGGCCGCCCCGAAAAGCATGACGCCGATCCAACCCAGATGCAAGAACAGCCACCCTTCGTCCCAAATATCGAGCTTATAGCCAAGCGCGCGTTGCAAAAGGCTGGGCCGGAGAAAGGCCCCGATAGCAAGAACAACGGCAAAAAAAAGCGATCCGATGGTGGGCCGGATCAGAACGAAGGTCTCGTCGCGCAGGACGACCCCGATCACTGTCAGTGCCAGGGCAAGAAGCAAGGTCATCAGCGCGAGCCAGGGCAGGCTGTTATCCCACCGCCAGCGCAGCACCACGGCGACCGCTGTTGCAACCACCAGCGCGCCCGCGGCCCAGAAAAGGCCGCCCAGCATATGGGCGATGAGAAATGCCGCTCCTGGCAAAAGGTCTATGGCAAGACGACGATCCATGACGCGATACAGCATGTCGCTCGGACCAGTGCAATCGGCGCAAGCGGATCAGGCCGCCGGAGTACTGTGGACAATGAACTGACTGGCGAATTCTTGGCCTGACACTTAAGGAAATGGTCGAGCGCCTCGGCAAATCGGACATTATGTCCGATTTGAGCCCGACTGCCCGGCCACTCACCTTAGAAAGGCTTGATAGACTTGCGGTTTACCGCACGTGCCGCGCGTTCGGTTTCCGTGTCGCGGGTCGTGGCGACAACGGCGACGGTTTCCGGCGGTGGTCCTTCCGGGGTGTTCAGCGCTCGCTGATGTGAGATACGGATACGCTTTCTCGATCAGGCTATGACGCATGAGCGCCTGGCGGCCGGGATGGATGTGCATGGCGGTTGGGAGTAGATTACATCCGCCATGCACCAAAGAAGCCTGCTCCGAGAGCGCCGGCCAGAAGGGGCAGCGTGGCAGGCAGAGGGATAGGAGCTATTGTAAATGTCGAGTTGTTCGTCCGAGGCCCGGCCAGCGAGTTCATGCTTTCAGTTGCCGCCTTTCCTAATCGCATCTGATACGGCTGGTCTGTGAGGCCGCGGCCATTGACATAGCATGGACAACGGCCGCCAGTTCTTTGCTCGCCTGCTGCTGATCGGGTGAAAACGTAGTGTCGCCTTCAATAGCAAATGACCCCTCGACGCCTGGATTTTGAACGAAGGACCAGGAAAGTCGCTTTGCTGCGTTACCGTCATCGGCTGTAGCGGCTGCGAGCGCGCCCGGCTCCATCTGAGCAAGCGTCACCAACGCCTGCGAAATCCGCTGCAATTGTTTGGCCCGGACAGTGCCTTCGCAAACCTGATGGTCAGGTGCAGGTCCGGTGCTGACCCATTGTCGGGAGTTCGAATCCACATCCATACGGACCCGCAGATAGGGATCAGTCACGACAATCTGCTCAACGCTGGCGGTGAAGCTCGCGATGCCGCTGTAGGCTCCCTCCGGATCACGCTGGGCGTCCTCCATGGCCTGCATGCGCACCACCACCACGACAAGCAGTGTCAGCGCCACGGGCAGCGCAATGACTGTCGCGATGGTGAGCGCGTTGAGAGGCAGTCGGAACATCAGCACCAGGCTGGCAAAGCCGGCAATGAGCGCCGCAACAATCCCGGCCATCAGCACTTCAGCCGAAGCAACGAAGCCGATTGACGTCACGAAATACTTTGCTGCAACCCAAGACCCACCGCAAAGGGCAACGAACATGCCCGACAGGATCAGCACGATACCTAACGGCGCACGCTTGCCCCAGTTCTTGCCGGACGGGATTGGTTCAGATGTCATCGCGCCGTCGCTCCTCCTGAGGCTATCATCGTGACCCTAGGAGGCTAGCGAAAGCCCCCAAACACGGCGCTCGCAGCACATTAAACACACTGCCCGGATGAACCAAGGCTCCTGAACGTCAGTCGGTCAACCGTCGTAGACATGCGACGACAGGCACGGTCATTGGCGAGTGTGACGAGAACCTTTGCGGCTCGAACCTGTCACCTGCAGAAGTCGCGCTGTTCACAGCTAAACGGAAGGAAGCGAATGAGGCCCTGCACCGGCATTCGAGGAATGGCCAACCTGGCCACTCCAGGCACTTCAACGCAGAGCGTCAGCGTAGACTCCGTTCACGGAGGCGCCAGCTGACGCAGCCCTATGGTCGGCTCGCCAGGCCAGAACGCCGAAGTCCTGCCAGCACTCCGACACCTACAAGTAACAGCCAACCCGCCGCCGGAAGCGGGACCGGTGTGGGAGTTGCCAAACCTGCTGCATTTCGAATGGCCGGGTTCACGCCGGTGATGTCGATATAGCTGCCATCATTGAAGCCGAGGATCGATGTGAGGTAGGGATCCTGACCCACGATCATATCGAGAAACTCCTCCGATCCTGCGCCATTCGCCCAGAGAAGGGTGTTTTCCGTCGTGTGGTTTCCCGAATGCCATAGAACGCCGGGTAGATTTCCTTGCCCGTTGTTCTGGATCGGTTCAAACGGGATCTTGTCGGAGTTTGGCCCCATCGGCGCACCGTTTCCATGGTCGGTCAAAACGACGAGCAGCGTCTCCTCCCAGGTGGAGTACTCCGTCACCCAATCGACGGCAGCGCCCACCGCGTGATTGAAGTCAATCTGCTCTTCAATCACCCGGCCGGTCGCGTTGGCATGCGCCATCCAGTCGACGGCACCGCCTTCGACCATCAGGAACAGGCCGTCCTCGTCTTTGCCGAGATGGTTCAGCGCACCTGTCGTCATCGTCGCGAGCGTCGGGACGTTCGGCAACATCTCATGGCCTACCGGAAAGCCGAGGTTCGGAGAGCCGGGCGCATTCGGATCGAGCGGTGTCGTGAACGGATCGCGGCTCGCCTGCAGCGTTTCGCGTATTTCGGGCAGGCCGATCAGGCGTCCGTCGACCTCAAGCGACCCATCGGCAAGCGCTTCGAAATCCGTTTTGGTTTGGATCAGCGTCATGGGGCCATCGGGCGCGTTCACCGCCGCCCAGTCTTCTTCCGAGAGCCAGTTATACTCGGGTGTGCCGAGCAGTTGTCCGTTGTCGCCAAAGTTGGGATTGCCGCCGCCCATGATGAGGTCGAGCGTGCCCTCATTGATCATCTGGTTCGCAATCGCGTGGTAGTCGTTGCGTCGCTCGTTCTGCGCTCCGAAGACGGCAGGTGTCGCGTGGCTGAAGCCGACACTGGACACAACACCGGTCGAACGGCCCGATGCCTTCATCTCCTGTGTGATGAATGGGAGCGCATTGCCTTCGGGATCGGACGAAATACGCCCATTGCTGGTCTTGACACCGGTCGACAAGGCGGTCCCAGCAGCGGCGCTGTCCGTCGAACCTTGCTTGATCGTCTTGTAACCGGCGAAGTAGTCTTCGTCACCTGTCGGCGTCGTGTCCCATGCCGTATCGGGATCGTAGACTTGCTGTGGTTCCGAGTAGGGCTCGGTCGTCATCCCAAGCTTGACGGAAAAACCGTCATAGGGTTGGCGGCCCTTCTCGCCGAACTCCCAATAGCTAGCCATATCGACGGTACCCCAGGACGCCCCGTCGGAAATCATGAGAATGACGTTTTCCGCCGTGGCGCCAAAGGAAGAACTCGGCACAATAAGCGCACAAACAGTGGCCATGGCCGCGGTTCGGCTTCGGAAGTGTTCTTTCATGGTTTCCTCTTAGGTGCTGCTCGAGCCAGGGCGCTGGTCAGACCTCGCCGTGGCTTTGCTGTGAATCTTGTGCAGAGGTTGAGCGGCGACCGAAAACACCCAATGACGACGCATTGAAGCTTTTATGAAAGCTGCGAAGCACGCTGTTTATCGCCAAACGGAGACGGGCTCCTGCATCGTCGGGCCTGAAACAAAGAGCGAACAAACAGTTGCCGTGAATGCCGTTACGCTAGACTGAAAACTCAATAAATGCTATAACTTAAACAGCAAAAGCGGCTCTCAGAACGGTCGCGATACTCCTGAGGCGAGTAGTGATGGAACAGGTTTTCTTTGATCCCCGACAGTTCGTTGTGGGCCAGCAGGTCCAGCGCGAGCAGACCGCTCAGAACGCGCTTGCCGATTTGGCCCCGGCGGCCATCGCCGGCGACCAGAACGCCCTGGCGCAGCTGGCGCAGTACGCCCCTGAAATGGCCTTGGACATCCGGGACCGGACAGACCGGCGCCGCGTGCGCCAGGAGGGGCTGGACCTTGACCGACAGCGGGTTGGGATTGCGCAGGCTCGGCTCACGGCTGAACAGGAGGCGGAGACGCGGACTCTCGCCGAAGCTCAGAGCGAGCAGGAGCGGAAAGCGACAGTGGACGCCCTCACGGCCATGCAGCGCGGCTATTCCGAGGGCAACCGCAGCATTTTCGACACCGGGCTTGTCGCCCTCAGGCGCATAGATCCCGACACGCCAGACCACGTCACGTTCGACAACTTCGCCGACATGGCGCCAAGGCTGGACGGTATGGTCGAAGTTTATACAAGCATTGATCCACCCAAGACCTCGGCAGCAGAAGCCGAAATCGCCCGCCTGATGGAAACCGGGCTGGACCGCAACACTGCGATCAACATTCGGGACGGGGTTTGGGTCACCAGTCAGAACGCTCAAACCGGTGAAGTCCAGATCATCGACAAGGCGACAGGCCAGCCCGTGGCCCAGCCTGAATTTTCCGAAGCGCCCACCGGCGCGAGGCAGCCAGCCCCGCAAGGCTCTACCGACGCCTTTGGGAAGCCTTTCTCAAAGAGTAATACCGCCTTCGGGCTCGGCGGGGCAATTCGTGGCACAGTGAACGCGGCGGGCGACACCCTTGGCTTTGGCCAGGCGTTCCCCGAGACGGCCGACACACAGCGCGATTTTAGCGTTCTCCGCGAAACCTTGGTCAACGACCTCGCCGGCGGCTATGACCGTCAACCGCCGTCCTGGCTCTTGAAGCAAATACAGGAGCTGACACCGCAAGCCGGGTCGCCATTCCAGGGGCCGGCGGGCGCGCAAGACAAACTCGCGGCGCTGGGCCGGAGCGTTGGAGCGGAGTTGCAGGACATTGAAAAGCAGCTTCGAAACCGTCGCCTGCGCCCTGCCTTGAAGCAACAGTTGGAAGGGCGGGCAGCGAGCCTGCAAAAGGTGTTGGGCCGCGTGACCCAAGCTCACAGGTCGTTTCAAGGCGGCGGGGTGCAGCTGTCACCGGATATCCAGGAGCGGATGAGGGCTTACGAATGAGCGAGCTGCAGCGCCTCGAAAACGCTTTCCGCAAGGCCGACGAGCGCGCGCAGGCTGGCGACGCACAGGCCGCAGAGGATGCTCGCATGTTCGCAGCTGAGCTGCGCAGGGTCGCGAACCACCCGCAGCAGCCCCAGGGGCCGAGCGTGATGGGCCAGGTCAACGCCGGGATCGCGGAGACGGTCGGCGGGCTGGTGGACTTTGTGAACCCGTTCGACAACCAGGCGTGGGAAGGCACCCCGCTGGAAATGGGCTCGGCCGAGGAAGCGCTTAAAGGCGGCATGAGGGCCATCAACGCAAGCGTCGCCGATGAGGCCCCCGAGGGAATGCTTGAGGGCTTCGGCAGGGGCACAGGGAACGCCACAGGGGCTCTTCTGCCGATCATGAAGGGCTTGCAGGGCTTGTCGAGGATGCAAGGCGTCACGCCTGCAGTGCGAGCTGCTGCGGACGATGCCTTGAAGGCTTTCGCAACCCGCACCGGTATTGCGGCAGATGCGCTGGCCGGCGGGATTTCCGGGGCCGCTGAAGAGCTGGCCGAGGAAGCCGGCGCCCCGGAATGGGTGCAGCAGACGGCCGAAATGGCGGCGCCGATGGCCGTTCCGGCTACAGCGGCTGCGATCCGCGGAACCGGGAATGCGGCGCGAGGGTTGCCGGGTGTGCGTGCCGCTGAGAGGGTCGGCCGGGACGTGGTTCGGGGTGTTGCCCCAATGACAGACACCGGTGCCCGCGAAGTCGCTGGCGCACGCCTGCGCAACATCACGGGTGGTGAAGACCGTGCGCGCGAGTTGGCGGGCATGATCGACCCCGATGACGCGTTCAAGCGGTCCCCTGCACAGCAAACGGGCGACCCTCGGCTTTTGGGCCTGGAAGCGACGGCAGCCGGGACAAATCCCCTCGTGCGCGAAAGCCTCGACGCGCAGCGCGTGGCCAGCTCCGATGCGATGCGCCAGGGCCTGACGGATCTGGGGGGCGATGTGACGGACGCGCGCAAGTTCTTCTCGCAGCGCCTGAAACAGCACAAGACCGACCTCAAGGCAGCGGTCGAAAATCAGATGGCAAGCGCCGGCCGGAGCCGCGAAGCCCTGGCCCCCGGTCGCTCCGAAAGTGCTATTTCAGAAAGCGCCGTGGGGCGGGTGCGCAAGGCTCTCGATACCGAACTGATGAAAGAGCGCGAGCTGTGGGCGAGTATTCCCCGCGAGGCGTCGGTCGGAACCAACAACACCCGCTCGGCGATCACCAATGCTACGGAAAGCACCCCGTGGGCGCAGCGCAGGGACCTCCCCGGCGATTTCGCGGCCATTGCGGATGGTACATCCCCCATTGGGGAACAGACCACCGTCCGGGAGCTTCACGGGCTCTACAGCGAAATGCGCCGCGTTGCCCGAACGGCGATGGCGGGTACGAACCAGAACCGCAACCAAGCGCGCATCGCAAACGAGATTGCCGAAGCCGCTCTCAAGGATTTGGGCGCAGTCGACGCAAACACGCCCCTTGGACAACAGATCAATGAGGCCCGCGCCTTTTCTCGCGCCCTTCACGAGACGTTCGACACGGGCGCCGTGGGCCGGATGCTGCAGCGAACCATCGACGGGGACGAACAGATGGCTCCTGCCGCCGCTCTGGCGCGCACCGTGGGCCGTGGAGGCGCTGCAGGGATGGATGACGCCCGGAGGGTCCGTGATGCCGCTCCTGCGGCCGCACGGGACGTCAGCGACTATCTGCAAGGCCGGTTCTCCGACGCCCTGTTCGATGCGTCGGGCAAATTCACGCCCCAGAAGGCGAGAACCTGGATGCGCAACAACGCGGAAACGCTGAGAGGGCAGCCGGAGCTGCGCAAGCGGCTGCTCCAAGCCTTGGGGGCGCAGGAGAAAGCGTCTACCTTCAAGGCGAAGACAGAGGCGCGTGCGCAACTGGCGGATCAATCTGGATTGGAGTGGTTCAATAGCGGGCAGACGGAGAACGCGATCACGGCGATATTCGGGGCGGATGACCCCGTTAGGGCGGCGACAGCAATCCGAAACGCCGCCGCCAAAGACCCTTCTGGGGATGCTCTGGCGGGGGTTAAAGCTGGTGCTGTTGATTACCTGATCCGCGGCGCTCAGACCGGCGGAAACATCGACGGCACCAAGCTGCTTGCAAAGACGTCGGACGGGCGGACCAAAGCAGCGCTGCGCCGGATCTTCTCCCCAGAAGAACTCAAGCGGGTAAATCAGATTGCCGATGCATTCGTGAAGATGAACACCCAACCGGCGACGGATGGAGCGGTGATCGACAGCCCGGCCAATCAGCTCATGGAATGGGCCGTTCGGATCGTAGCCGCTCGCCAGGGTGGCGCCATGGGCGGCGGATCAATGGGCGGATCGTTGCAGACCGCCAACATAGCCACGACCCGCGCGCAGAAGTTCCTCGAGAACATGACCAACGACAAGGCCCGGCAACTGCTGATCGACGCGGTGGAAGACCCGAAGTTGATGCGGGAGCTGCTCCTGCGCCGGCCGCCCGACAAGCCCTTGTCGCAGCGAACCCGAAACATGCTGGCGCCGTATATCGCTGGTGGTGCCTCACAGACGGTGAGCGGCGATGAATGAGGCGACGTATTTCGAGCTGATGGAGGAAGGTTACAACGCAGAGCGCCGGGGCGACCTGGAAGCGGCACACCACCTCTTCAGCCTCGCTTTGGAGACCCCCAGAGAGGACGGCGGACCGCCCCTTGGGGCGTTTCTGAAGAAGGGGCTTACTGAGGCGAAGATTGCGCCAGGTGACGCGAAGCTGAGCGTCCACTGAGAACAGTTCAATCGGAGAGGCAGCGCACCGAGTGTCAATTGAGAGCGCATCCATTTCTAAAGGTGAGGCATGGATCAGGACCTAGAAGAGGCAACGAACCAGAGACGAAAGCCGCCGAAAATAAGGCTGCGTTGCACCGAGACCGGCGAACTCGATGTTGACCCGTCCGGCTGTTATCAACGCGTTCTCGATGCAACTGAAAACACCGCACTTGCGACTGGCTTGGTCATGCAAATCGCTACGCTCGGCTCACGCTACAAGGCGGTCGATCAGGAGGCCACAGACTTCTCACTCGGATTTGTCGACGCGATGAAACCTCAGGACCCGGCCGAAGCGCTGCTCTGCGCTCAGATGGCCGCGACCCACCAGGCCGTGATGATGATGGCTCGCAAGCTCAACTTCATCGATACGATCCAGCAGCAGGACAGCGCCGAGCGCGCTCTGAACAAGCTCATGCGCACCTACACGACCCAGATGGAGACCTTGAAGCGCTACCGATCCAAAGGTCAGCAACTGGTCCGCGTGGAGCGTGTCACGGTCGAAGAGGGCGGACAGGCCATCGTTGGCAACGTCCAGCATGGGGGAGGGGGCGATGAAAAAACCTGACGATGACCCGTTGCGCGCAGCAAATTCCTCGCCGCGCTGCACCGCCCGCTCAAAGCGAACCGGGCTTCCCTGCAAGGCGCCAGCGGTGAATGGATGGACCGTGTGCCGCATGCATGGCGCGCGAGGTGGATCAAAGCCAGGGCCCGCGCACCCGAACTACAAGCATGGGGGGCGGACGAAGGAAGCGGAGGAGTTGCGGAAGGCCGTCAATGCGATGGCGCGGGAGGCTAGGGAGCACGCCGCCTAGGTTGGGGTTACTCTGATTGGTTCGCCACGAGAGACCGGATCTGGTCAGTGTTTAGTTCTATCGCGTCGAGAATCTGGCCCAACTGCGCGTCAAAAGCGCCAAGGCGAGCATCCTGATCAGCATCACGCGCTATCTGTACTTCGAGAAGGCGGTTTGCTGTTTCGTCTATCACACCCGACACTGACATTCCGCTGTCGAAGCGGTTGCCGACGAAGGCAAGAATGCCGAACACGATCCCCACCACGGCAACCAAAAGCGTGGCAAACTGCCAAATGCTCGGCGGAGACGGCTTGCTATCAATATCAACCTTAAGGTTATCAATGCTAGCAAGCACTTCGATAAAGCGAGTATCGTTCTGCGCCTTAACCTCGCCAATACGCGCGTCTAGCAAGTCTTTGTCCATTCCACCTCCACCACCGCCTCCGGTGTACGCAAAAGAACCCTTTGCTGGGTGAGACCCATGCGCGTCGTGTGGGCGCACATGAGCAATGTTAATGACGTTATCAGCTTTGGTCACCCTTGGGACCCCAATTAGGTAAACCCAGCATTGTGCCTATGATCAAATCCTCCGCCCCGCCGTTTGCAAGTGAAGCCATAAACATTTGCGTATTAAGTGCGGGCCCCTCGAATATGAACTCGCACGCATCAAATACACAGTTGATCATCGTTGGGGGTCGCCCACCGCCGTAGATCATCTTGCAATTCCGAAAAATCGTGTCTTGCAGCGTTGCGTAATCAAGCTTGATTATCTCGCCTTCGACGATTGGGCGTGTGTCGTCCACAATTGCATCTCTCCAGATTCGTGTGGAGCACGTTGCGCCTACGGTAGGCAAATCGTCAATCGCTTCTGTTCGCCAGCCGAGATGGCGCCCCACCCAATCCCAAAGGTGGAATCCGGGGCCAGTTAATCCTGGCGCTCTTGGTCTGGTATCAGCCCGCACGTCAATCATCGTGGGCCGTGACGCTCGCGCGAAGAGAGCGCGCGCCATGCTTCAAGACTGACGACTTTTGCAGGCTCATCCCCCGGACCCCCTGGTAGATAAGGATATGCCCTCTAAGGGAACAACCAGAGCGCCATTTTCGGCCTGTTCGTTCCCTCTGGAGGAACAGCCTGTTCCCGCTAAGGGCACAGCTTGCCGAGTTTTATGCCCTCTAAGGGAACGGGTTGTTCCCTCTAAGGGCACAGGGTTTTGTTTTTGATTGCGTCCGGACGGGTTGTTCGTTCGCACATTCACTACGGGATACTCGGCATCCTCGCGCCAATGACGAAAGAGCGCGCGCGGACGGTCATCGGGCGGACAAGCAATCTCGGTCAACTCCAGTAGATGGCTTCGGGCTGCGCCCGATACACCGATGCAGGCGGCTTCACGGACAACGATCCAGCCCTTACGTTGCAAATCCCTGATTGCGCGCATAGCGGTTTTCACGTCGCAGCCGGCGGCCTTCGCAATCTGCCGAAGAGAGAGTTGGATCCTGCCGTTGTTGTTGGCCCTGGGCCCCTTCCACTCAAGCTTCAGCCAAGGATAGATGGCTTGTGCTGGAAGCGAGAGAGCCGACCAGGATCGGCACTCCATGTTGGACCGTATCATCTTGGTCCAGTGCTCGCTGCCCTGATGGTCTCTACTCGCCATGTCAAACGCACCTCCGCACCAGGGAAGCGGGCGAGATGCACGAAACACCCTTCTGCATCACGTTTCGCCCTCCATTGCGGCTTCTGAGTTGCAAGTAGCCCTTTCATGGAGGGTAGGTGCCCCCGAGCGACTTGCTGCGCACGATGCCTCATGAGCCGCTTTCCGCATGCCTTTTGGCACTGAACCCATCCGCAGTGGCCAGAGTGGGCAGTCCGTCTGTACACACTTGCGGACTTCGGCGCTGTTGTGGGCGCAGTCCAGGCACTTCGCGCGGATCGCAGATAGGCCGGTGACGAGGGGGCGGCCGCACCAGTCCTCGGCAGGAATGGTGCGGGGATCGCGCCCGATGAGCGCGCCCCCGTCCGTTGAGAAAGGTGAGGTTTCGAGAAGGCAGCTTGTCATTGCCGGCTCGCCCCGAAACAGAGGCCAGCCACTAGGGCGGCGCGGGTCTCGTCCATACCGTGCCGGACGCGGATACGGCGGGCCTGCAGGTCGCGAGGGGCGGGGTGGTTGATGCGGATCCCGGTCATTGCGCCGCCTCAGGCGCCGCGAGCGAAACGTCACTGGCCAGGAAATAGACGCCGTACCGCGTGCGGTCTGTCGCGCGGTCGTTCGCGTACATCTTTGTTGAGATGCTCAGCCCGTGAGTTCGCTTGAGGTGAAGCACCATGTCCGACAGTCGGCACGGACTGGCGCAGAGCACTGGCCCCCGGCGGAGACCCTCCAGAAGACGGCGTGCGTTCCTGCTGATGGTCGCGCGCCGCTCGTCCCCCGCATCATCGCGGATGATGTAGACCGCCGGGGCTTGCTTGTCTGGTAGGTCGAGCCAACGCCTTATGGTCTGGGTGCCTGCTGGCGGGTGCTCGTCTGATGTTGCCTGTAGCATTTTTACTGCTCCATTGAGTTGCCGGAGCAGCCAGAAAAGTTTACATTCTACGTGTCACCGATGAATGCGCCCCTGTCCGGCTAGTCCGGCGGGGGTTATTCATGTGGACGAAGCGCTTTCGCGGGCTTCAATCCAAGCGTTGATTTCGCTCTCTCGCCATCCAACGGCACGCTTTCCAAGCCGAACTGGCTTTGGAAAGGTTGAGTCGTGATAGGGGCTTTTGGGGTTTAGCTTGTCGTAAAGCAAGGTGTCCGAGAGTCCGGTTCGGCCTTTTACCTTTGGTCTGCGGAGAATTGTTTCGGTCATTATCAGCTCCTAACGGGCGTTTCTGATGATGACCGAACAGTGCCGGAATCACTCTGAAAAGAAAAAATGGGAACTCATTTTTTTTGTCTCAGAGTTCCTATTGGCCGCTACTTTCTTGAGTTCGCCCAGGCTCGTGCATGTTCGATGGTGTCTTTGTCTCCCGAGCGCATAGCCCCGATTGGCACCAAGAGTGGTTTGGCGGCGGGGTCCGTGTTGTCGATCAATGCTGCGACGTTGGCGGGAACGCCAATTCCCTGAAATCGAATGGAAATGCTCTTTCTATCCAGGAACGGGTATTTCTCTAACAGCTCCCGTCGACGTTTTTGGTTTGCCTTCAGGACATCGAGTCTCATCTGAATGTTCTGTTGCTTTTCCCAAGCTCCACGAGCTGGTTCGCTCCAATCAGCGCGCTCTCCAAAAGCTGCGATTGTGGCCATTACAGCCCGGCAAAAGTCAGTCGTCGGCGCACCTTTGTCGACGCCGTACGTTATTGGCTTTCGGTGCCGTCGAAACGCGACTCTGACACCTTCCGCAATCGTGTGAGCTGCAACATTTCGCCCTCCTGGTCGAGGGTAACGCGAGTACCAGGCGTGTAAACGTTCGGCCCTGCCCGTCACGACATCTAGCAGGTGTTCTATTTGCTCAACTGTAACGACACCCCTCCTGCGAAGCTCAGTGAGGGTTTCCTCAGGCAAGGCGTGGAGTACATTTATGAGCTTTTTGGTTGGGTTGATCGCCTTCGTAAGTAACCCAGCTTGTTTTTGCACAGCATCAAGATGGATTTTTGAAAGGTGTTCCGGAGTATATGCGCCTCCAATAGTGTCCTGCACTTGCCACACTTCGCACTCCAAAATGTCGGCCAGTGGTTTAAACCGATGGTCCCAAGGCTCCTCCGAAGTCGAGCCATCATAAACGTCTGGGAAGATTTGATCGCCATTCATCGAGTGTGATTTCCCTTCATCGCCCTCTCATGGCAGACGAGCAAGTGAGCGGCCCAGTCCTCCATCATCGCCTTTCGCTTTTCGAACAGATCCGACCTGGCGTAGGCTTCTTCGACGTCGTCACCGAGCTTATGCGCAAGCGCCGCCTCCGCCACTTCACGCGGGTAGTCTGTCTGTTCCTGGACCCAAGTCCTGAATGATGTGCGAAATCCATGAATGTCGGCGTCGAAGCCAAGCTCCTTTATCAACTTCGATAGCGTCATGTCTGACAGTGGTCTGCCGCGAATGCTCGGGAAGACATAGTTCGAAGCGTCGCGCAACTCACTGGTCTCGGCGAGTATCCCCATCGCACGGTCTGAGAGCGGCACCCGATGCGCGCGCTTCATCTTCATTCGCTCGGCCGGAACGGTCCAAGTTTTCTTGGCTAGGTCGATTTCATCCCATTCGGCCAACCGCACTTCACCGGAGCGGCTGGCCGTCAGAACAAGGAACTCGACGGCAAGCTTGGTGGCGTTCCAAGCATGCGACGCGCGTACAGTCGCAAGGCAGCCGGCGACCTCGTCATATGGCAGTGCTTTACGATGCTGGGGCTTTCGCTTGACGCGGGGCAGGGCGAGCGCCTGAGTAGTCGAGGGATTGCTTTCGCAGATCCCCTCCGCGATGCCCCATTTGAAGACGAAAGAAACTCGGTAGACGAGCTTCTTTGCAACGCCCGGTGCTTTCTCTCGGGCGGCTAGAATAGCCTGCCTCACGTCAGCCGTCGTTACGTCGGGTAACAGGACGGATCCGAACCGCGGGAAGATGTATGCCTCCATGGACGAGAGAAATGCTGCCCGATCCTTCGGGTTTCTCCAGGTGGGTGAGAGCTCAACATGGGTTCGTCGTGCGGCTTGCTCGAAGGTGAGAGCTGCCTGAGCACGGCGTTTCTCAGCAAGTGGGTCGCCCCCTAGGCGAGCGGTTCGTTTGTTTGTGAGTGCCTGTTCACGTGCTTCTGCCAATGAGACGACGGGTGGACTTCCTAGCCCCAGTTCTCGCCGCTTTCCTCGGATCACAATGCGCTGGACCCAGAACCGACCGCCAGTCGGCTTTACGAGCAGGAACAGGCCGGTTCCCTTGCCATCGTGGTACTTGCCAGGATCTTTGATCGTCGAGACGAATGCTGCGGTCAGAGATTTGCGCTTCGACTTTGTGGCTGCTTCCAATGGTTCCCCCATTCGTTCCCCCAAATAGTAGCGGAACAAATCGGAACACTCAAGAACGTCTCGGACTACTTTTCAGCTCAACACATTGTGAATCCGTCACTAAATCGGAAGTCCTCGGATTTCCTTGGAATACTGCATGGCGCATCTCGGGTGCGCCATCTCACTTTCTTCGCTGCAGATATTCCCTAATGCCTTAAATGGTAAGGATATTTCGGGTGTTCGAAAACCTGTTCCGCTGTCGTATGCCAGCTGGTTCGCGAAGGCCAGTTGGAGGACCATGTGGCGGTGTGCCATTCTGCCGTTTTCGCAAATTTTCCAAGGGTTTGACGGAGGCGCCATAGAGTGTTCGAAAATCTCGTCATAGTCTTGGAGTGGTCTGCCGCACTTTGCGATTTTTGTTCTTCTAGCGCGGCCTTGTCGGTTTCCATCGATCCGATGCGCTTCTGCAAGGCGCAAACCACATCATCGGAATCGGCATCGTCAAGCCTGTCTACAAGCCGATCGATCTTGCGGTCGATCTGGGACAGCTCGGCGGTCATGGATTTGCTCTCCGCCTTTGAAAACGCGATGCGCTGTTCCCAGAGATCACGGAACAGGGCTGACGCCAGTTCAAACAAGTCTGCTGACGGTCTCAGCGACTTCAGGAGCGCTTCGAACTCTTGCTCTACAATCTCCCCGCGGATGGATTTGCCCGCCGCCTCTTGGCGCGTTGCAAGTCTAACCTCGAGTTCAGTTCGGGTCTGTCGCTGTTCCCCGACTAGGGTACAGTGTTCTGTCTCACAGCGTGACTTCAGGTCTTTGATTTCCTGCGCGAGGGACTGCCTCCAGCGCGCCGCGACGGGGCGCGTGGACCAGCGAAGCGCTGCTTTGGCCTCCGCGACCGAGGGGAGTGCTTTAAGTTCGCGCAGCCGCGCCCGCACCTGCTTGGCCTTGCGCCCGGCCCATTTGGGAACGGCTTGGATCTCGCCCTCCAGACCGAGCGCGACATAGCCCCCGCGGTCTCCCCGCGCGAGGACGTAATCCTTTTCCTCAAGAGCGCGGACAAACCCCGCAGCGCTGTCCGAAAACGTACAAGCCTCCCGGAACGCCCGCATGATAACGCGCGCCTCCTTGCCGGGGCGCTTCGCGATGGCTTCGGCTTCCTGCAGCGCATAGCGCAGGGTATCCGAGGTGTAGCCGTGTAAGCCGTGCAGTTCCATATGATCACTGTCCCGATCATTGGTCAGATGGGCGGCGCGTTTGAGGCTGCTGCCCCTCTGGGAGTCGACTACGATCATGGCGCCTCGCTGTCGTCGTATCCGTGCGCCCGCATCTACTCTGCCTTGATCACAAACACCGCGGCGCACGCATTGATCAGTCCTCTTCGGTTTCCGCCGAGACCGGTAGAGCGCCTGAGTTGGCAGCCTTGGAGAGGTCGCGCAGGCTGCCCGCCAGCTCCATCGCGCCGAGCAGACCCAACGCCTGCGACAGCGCCGCATGGTCCAGCACTGGCAGCGCCTGCCGGTCCCGCCTCGCTTTAGCGACGTCGTTTCCAGTCGCAGGATGCACCTCGATCTGACGCAGAAGATGCCGCGCATCCTCGTCGGAGTGCCGCGTCCGGGCCATCGATCGTCTCCCTCTCAGCTCTGCTGCAGACTGGCCCAGTGCTAGGGCGACTGTACGCCGTCGGAGCATTCGTAGAAATGGCGACTAATCGGACCCCACGGTTGATAACGAGCGGAGAACCGAAATTAAGCGGGTTGAATGACGCTACATTTGGCAGTTGACCAGCACGTATGTCCCGCGACTCGTCCATTGGACCCGTAGTGATGCTGCGCTGACAATAGTGTCGGTTTCGGAGAGGCCGCAATGCAGCACCGCGGCTCTTTAAGAGTTGTCGCATGCACCAGACCTTCCGGCTCTGATCGCGCGTTCGCCGCGGTGCTGCGACACTACCGCTTAGAGCCCGAAGCGGACCACGTTTCCGGACACTGCTTCGGCGCAACCATACGTATAGCCGACCCTCAAAGTCTCACATGAGCGCGCTGATTGTGAATCGCGAAACGAAATAGTCTGCTAAGCGAAGGCCCCTGCAGAGCCCGCTGAATCGGCCGGGGGAAACTCGGCTTGGCAAAAAGACAGCTATCTGCCCCTTGCTCTATCTGCCTCGCCACAACAGCCAATATGTGACGCCAAAGGCCAATCCGAGACCCGAATACCCGACGAAGTAAAGCGGGTCCAAATTCGTTGTGTCGAGCGTGATGACCTTCCGAGCGACCGCCATCAGGGCCGTTGCGACGACCAGTTTTACGTGGATGACATCGGCGGTCAGATAAAGCGTAACATTGGTATAGATCTCGATTGCGATCAGCACGACCAATGCGGCGGCAAAGACATCCAGTAAGTCACTGACATCCAGAATGAAGAAGGGTGGGCTCACGAGTTTAGTGTAGAGCGAGTATCCCGCATCGACGATCGCAAACCCAATAACAAAGACCATGAACACCGACATAACGCGCACGGCCTGTCGAATGACGCGGTTGCAGCTTCTGACGATCGGGTCTTCGTGTTCCGGATCGAGCTCTACATGCTCTTGCGGATCACGCTTAGTCTGTTCTGTCATTTGGGCCTTTCGTTTCTATCCGTTGCCACATCTGTTTCTTTCCATCGCGCGTCATCTACTGTGTTGGAGCACGAATTGGGCTTGCAAGCGAAAACGGACGCCTTCGGCGTCTGCGTCAGGCGCTTCAAGACAGTATCCGACACTGCTGGAGAATTTGCCGACAGAGCGCGCCACTGCACCGAGCGCGAAACCGATGCATAAACGGGAACGGAGCAATCCTCGGTCTCCCAATCGTAGGTGCTTTCGGTTTGCAGCGAATAGGCCCACCCGCCGTCGGTCGAATAGGCGACAAAGGGTTCGAAGAATGTCGCATTCGTGGGCGTGGCGGGATCGTCCTCCAGATCCCACAGATGGTTCGGCAAGGCGCCATAAGTCCAGGGGCCGCTCTGCCGCAGAGCGATATCAGTGATACCGGCCGCCCAAGTGTCGCTGGATACGTCACTGAAGATTGGAAACCGCGCCACTGGACGGATGCTACAAGTCAGATCGCGTGCGGTTAACGGTGAGAACCAGGCTGAAACCAGAACGTCGCTGCATCCACTCTGGCTCGTACAGGGAACAACATCATGCTGCCAAACAAAGGGGATGATCGAGCGCGTGATCAGATTTGGGCCGTCGCCCAGTTGAAAGGCCACGACCGGTTGGATGTTCAGCGTGTCGCGCGATCGGTCGTCGGCGAGGCCGAGGTTGTCGCCGTAGTTCAACTGGAACGGGACCGCGATGATCTCTGCAAGCGGGTTGGCCAGCTCCTGAACGAGATCAGCGGCTTCGTCGGCGACGGTTGGCGTTGCAGCAGGGATTGCACGAAGCAACCCCGCACATGCGAAGACACAATGCATGGTAGGTTCCAACAGCGACGCTATTTGGCGCATTCTTCAGTTGACGGGCTGGATGGTCGGGAACGTCCAGTCGCCGCTCAAGATGGCTTCCTGGGGTTCATAGAGGCGTAGCGCGTAGTTCCAGCCCGGTTCGATCGGGATGCAATTGACGCGTCCGTCCTCACAGCCTCCGAAATGCAAGGTGATCGCGCCGTTTGCATCGGCTTTGGCGGTGACGTTGTTGAAGCTGTTGATGCCAAGGTCATTCGCCTCGAGACGCCCCTCGGCGTTGTACACGGTCACGGACCAGAAGGCATCGACCGGGACATCCTGTACCGTCACGGCATGGGGCGTCTCACCGTCATTGTCGGCCACAGAATCAATGATGTAGCTGGCGGAAACCGCTGGCAACCCGCCCCATCCCGCAGCGGTCCCCACAAGATGATCGATGGGGCGAGTCTCGTCCTCGCGACCGAAGGCGAACCGCGCATCGAACCCGAGGATGGCAACTTGGCTCAGTGCCTGCCGAGCCGTTTCAAGAGAGCCGAGATCCCAGTCCGGGGCCTCAAATGGGCCAGAGCCGCCACCGCTGATGACAATGGCGTCTTGGGCTGCATGTGCGGCGGAAATGTCATCGGGGTCTGTCACATCCACGAATGTACGGAAGGCGACGAAGGCAAAGGGCGTCCCAACGTCTTCTTCGGTCAGCTGATATGTGCCGGGCGCGGACTCCGCGAACATGAAATGGTCCTGATTGATCACATGCATCGAGATGTATCGCCCGTCCGCATCCGGGATCGTCGCCTCGACCGGTTCGCTCAAATCCAGCACGACACCCGAATAAAGAGTGTCCTGGTTCATCCGGATCACGGGCTGGTTGTCAGGCGTCGTCGGTTCGCGCAAATGCCCCAGCTCGCCAACCGGCACTCCGAGGGCGCTCATGTTCGCTCGAAACATGTGATCGGACTCCGCGCGTGCAAACGTCTCGACATTGACGACTGCCGTGTCTTCAGCCCCTGCAGCGATGGGCAGGATAAGGGCACTCGTCAGAAGCAGATTCCTCATGGTGTTGATCCCTTTCTTCAGTTGACGGCTTTTGCGGTTGGAAACTCCCACGCGCCGTCAAGGATTTCGGAGCTGGGCTGGTACAGGCGTACCGTGTAGTTCCACCCCTCCACGATCGGCATGCAGTTGACGCGCCCATCCTCGCAACCGCCGAAATGGACGGTCATGCTGCCGTCGTCATTCCGTTCCCCGCTGACCGAGTTGACGTTGTAGGCCCCCAACGCGTTGGGCTCGAAGAAGCCAGCGGCATTGTAGGCGCTGACGGACCAGAACGCGTCGACAGGCACGTCCGCCGGCACGTCGATCTTGTACTCGCCGATCGGTAGCCCTGGTTCGACGCCCAGATAAAGCGCTTCGTCCTCCGGCAAGCCGCCCCACCCCCCAGCGGTTCCGATCAAGTGTCGGACACCGTCCACGTGGTCTCTCGGCCCGAACATCCGACGGCTGTCAGGCGTAAATGGCGCGAATGCCAGAATGGTCTGCAGCAGCGCCTCGAAGTTCTCTTCGTCATAATTGGGCGGCACGAATGGCTCGTCCGAGGCGGCTTCGAGCGTCATTTGAGCTTGCAGCGCGTTGACCGCGGCGACGTCCTCAGGATCGGAAGCGTCCACAAGAATACGCACAAATGCAACGACATAGGGCGTGTCGAATGTCTCCATATCGAGCGTAAAGGCGCCACCACCGGAGAAGACTTCGTTGATGTAGTGGTCCTGGTTTACGATCATCGTCGTCATGTAGCGATCGCCTGGCTCAGGGAGGGTCAGCGTTGCGCCATCGCTGATGTCGATCACCACAGTGCTGTAGAGCGTGTCACGGTTCATTCGGATTGTGGGCTGCGTGTTCACGTCCGTCGGTTCAAGGAAGTGGAAGAACGCGTTCACACCGCCGCCAAGTGCAACATACTTGTCCAGTTCGATATCGGTGGCTGCCCGCACGAAGTTGTCGATGTTGACCGGCACCGATTGGGTCCCAGAGAGCGCGTCTATTGTTGAGTCCCTATTCTGGGTCGACGCCGTGCCGCCCGAGACAACGAGGACAACCGCGACCGTCCAGCCTGAAGGCGAGAAAGACATCACATTCTTATCCCCCTGTTACGAAATGATTTCGTGCCCCGCAGAAGGAGCAGCCTGAGGCCGCGATGACGATAGCATTGCACAAGCGGACATTTTGCGACAATGAGGCGCGTGGGAAGGAAATGGTCAATCTCGTCGAGTTCACACGCGTGGTCGCGGTGTTGGACCGCGATGCGAAGCGACGTGTCGTCGAACGCGCCCTTCAAACAGCAGGGCTAGACCGGGCAATGCTCGACGGTACCAGGGGCTTCGTTCCCTGCGCTAATGAAGCCGTTTTTGGTCGAAACCGTCTCACGTGAAATCGGAGAGCGCCATCTTGGTGCAAAGCTCGGACGCGAATTCGACGACATGACCTACGGCGCCTATTCGGCGTAGGTTCTGAGCGCCCCTGATCTCGGAACGGCCCTTGATCGAGGCAGGCGCGCCCGGAACTTCATTCACCCGGGTTCCGAAATCGTTCTTCGCCAGACAGAAACTCATCTGATTGTCGGACGGGACTCCGCGGGATTGTCTGTAGTCGGACATCGTCATCTTGAAGAAGGTGCCACGTTCGTGATCAGCGGGGTTGCGCATCACTTCTGCGGCGCCAACTGGCGGCCCGATTGGGTTGAACTGCCCAATACTAGAAAGAGCGATGCAAAGGAGCTGGAGGCGTTAACTGGAACTGATATCCGCACCGATCGTGACGTTCCGTCCATTGCTATTCGAGTAAGCGAGCTATCGACCACCAACCCGGGACCGCCGAAATCCGCCAAGCCACTAACTCTCGATGAGTTGGGGTCCTTGATGGGCATAGCTCCCGCGCAAACGACGATTGAGGCGGTCGAATAAATGCTGGAAATCTCTCTCGCCGCCGATGTTCCGAATGAGGGATGAGTGTTTCGATCGCTGGCTATCAGCCCAAGAACCCTTCAACGTGCTTTGAAGGAGGAGCGAATGTCGTTTCGAAATGTCCGGTCGGCCCTTTTGGTCAACCACGCCAAGTCGCTCCTTGTTTAGGCGGACCGGTCTATGGACGAAATCGCCAAACAGCTTGGCTACTCGGCCCCAGAGCCTTCCGCAGCGCGTTCGAGCGTGGCGAAGAAACCCTCGCAGTTCGGCATCGGTCCGAGGCCGCTGCCGAACGCGGTGTCATGACGGTCGCCGATCGAGCCCATCGAGGGCCGGATGCATGACGCTGACGGGGCGGCGTTGCGCGACGGCCATGCGCATCGCGTCGAGCAAAAGCTGCGTTCTCTGCCGGGTGCCCACGGCCCAGCCGACTGCTCGTCTCATTCGTGAATCTTCGCCCCCGCAGGGTTCGTTTTCCCGCGCCGGGTTTTCAACACCGCGCCGGTTCGCACCAGTGTGACCATCTGCTCCCCCAAACTCCGCAGGGTACGGGTTCGTCGTTCACGGCAGGAAAACTAACGTCCTTCTTTGGAGGAAAACTGTCCATCAAACCCGCGGAACTCGGGGCCGCGGCTTGCTGCAATCGCCCCAAAGTGCAAATGCTCGCATCGGATCGTCCGCATTTTGGTCGTCCTGGACGAGTACTTTCCCAGTGCCGCGTGCTGTTTTTCCTCGTCGGATTTGTTTGCGAGTGTCTAGGACGAGTGATCGGACGGCATAGCGGCGACAAGCAATGGGTGCGCCGCGGTTTCGTTGCGGAGCGCTGGGTTCGAAGCAGCGCGCAGCGGAGCCGTTGCAGGCGCAGGGCGTCAGCGTCGGCGATCTTGTCCGGCTTTCGTGGTGAGAAACGGGACCGTCTCTGAGCGGCGCAAGCGATGAGCCGTCGGGACGGTCGCCCTCGTGGCGCCATCGGTCCGAGCCGGGTGGGCGACGGCCCAAGTAGCCATTGGTGAGGCCTGCGCATTTGCGGTCGGGGGCGTTTTGGGCGTGGATCGCGACAGCTGGCGCGAAACCTGTGATCATTGGGCCGGGTGCACTATGGGAGGCAGACTTGAACGAGAGCCTCGACGACAAGCGCAGAGACGAGCGGTCAAACGGAGAACTCGTCAATGATTTTTGGCAGGCCAAGGCTCCGATCGAGCGCAGGGGGTGACACTGTGTTACCGGTTGTTCGGCCACATCCGAAGGCTGCAAACCGCTCGCGTCCGAAACGGCCGTCACCGCGGCAGATCTAGCTTTCGATGTGCGGGGGTTCCGGCAAGACCGGCCGTTCCACGGGCGCTCAACAATGCTGACATACTCCCTCAATGTATCTCGGGACGATCGCCAAGACCGTCATCGGCTCCTGTCAGGACTCGGAAAAACCTCGACGCTTAGGTCGGACGACAACAGCCCGATGCCTTGCTATGCCGTCGGATATCGGACGTTCGACGCTTGCACGGCTCAATTTCGTCAGAACTGTTTTGTCGCATCACCACGGGATCAAATCCGGTGACGAGCCTCAAGCTTGGATTGACTTCTCGACCAATGAGTCAACGATCAGTCCATCGCGCCGTTAGATCATCGTCCAATCGCCGCTCATACCAGCAGCGGCCGCAATGAGACCGTTGGCGATCCCGTGTGAGACGATCGCGTCGCTCAGTTTGCCGTTGGGCCGCAAAACCAGCCAAGCAAAGACAAGTCCTGCAAGACCCGCCGCGATCCACCGGCCGTGGAGAAGCGCGAACCCGACCGTGCTGATGCCGACGGCCAACAACAAGAACAGCATCGAACGGCGCGCGGAGAGACGATCGAGAAGGTAGGACCGAAAGAACAGCTCCTCGATCAGCGGGACGACGAAGGTTGTGCCAATGACCCGTGAGACGACCCAAAGAGCAAAGGCAACGACCCCGAGCTGGCCGAGAGCACCGGCCAGGGGATCGACGCCGGCAGCTGGGGCAGGAGCCGTGAGCACCCAGGCGACCCCGATCACGGCGCCGCTCAGAACGGCCCAGCTTTCGATCCGCCATTCGATGGCCAGGATCTGGGCCCGAAAGACCCACAGTGCGGCCAGCATCGCCACAAGGCGCAGCGGATAGGCGATCGCCGGATGTTCGAAGAATGTCGAAGCCAGCAGGGCGGTGAACATGAAGACCGTAAAGGGTAGAATGCGGGCGGCATTCCAATCCTGGGTCAGGGGTGGGGGCGCGGTGCTGTTCCGGGAGCTATGCTGCTCATGTTGGCCGGAGGCCCGAGCCCGAAACCACGGGAAGAAATGAATGGTCGCGATCAGCCCGAACGCGAGAAAAGTGAAGCTCAGCCACCCGGCGTGGGAGTGAAACCCCTCGACCGCCAGGGTCGGCGAGACATTGACCCCGAGCCAGATCAGGACGGAGATCCGCACGACGTTCAGCAGCCAGGACAGCACCAGACCGATGGGAAGGACCACCATCGCGCGCGATACCGACAGCTGGTGCCGGAACAGCGCGAGATATCCCGTCAGGAATATGGAGATCAAGGCGAACCCCTCGATGCCGGAGCAGCTTTGTCCGATGCTGACGAAGAAGTCTCCCTGACCAAGCACATACTGCCCTGGCGGTACGGCGAAATGCTCTGGCGTGGAGGTCAGGTTGAGTCCCAGCAGGTCGGAAAACCACCGTACGGCATTGAATGTCGGATCTCGCAAAAGCTCCGTGTGCCAGAGCGGGAACAGGACTTTGCCAAGTTCAGGCAGGGCGAGACCGAACAGGAGCATCGCGGGCAGCAATATGCCGCCCGATCGAAAGGTCGCAATCCAGACCCCGAATGGCGCGACCATACGCAGACCGGCGGCCACCACGACAAGGATACCGGCGGTCCAAAGGACGATGGCGGCGAGGAGTTGGGGGCCCTCTGCGCCAACGCCGACAATGGCCGCCGGAACGGTTGCAAGGAGCAGGCCGCCGAAGCCGAAAGCCAGAGGCTTCAGGACCGGTGCGGGGGAGAGGGCGGCCGTAACCACGGGTGCCACGCGTTCCGGATGGGTCAACGCCCAGATCGTGGCAAGTGCGACTACGGCTACGCTGCGCTCCCCGAACTCCCTGGAGAAATTACAAAAGCGCCAAAGCGCCACAGTCTGACAGGTGTCGGTGAAGAAGTACCAGAACGTTATGGTCACCGTCCCAAGGGACAGGATGCCGAAAGCCACGGCGAGGGCGATCCGCGCGAACCGCGTGCCACCGCCCGCGACACCAATGATGTCAGTGTTCATTGCTCTGTGCCGATACCAAAACCATCATGACAAGATCGGCGCCGCCGACAGCGGCGCCGATCATCTGTATTCTGCGACGGGGCCGCGTCGCGTGCCGTCACTTGCGGCGGCGACGCTCCCAAAGCAGTGCTACGGCGGCGCCCAGAGAGGCCATGGCCGCGGTTCCGGCAGTGGCGTCGATCTCCGGCACATTGCTCAGGAATGGGTTTGCAAATGCCGGTGCCGCGATGAGCGTTGCCGTCACCAGTGCGACGCCGACGGCGATGCTTTTCTTCATGTCGTTTCCTCTTCAACATTCGAGACGGGCAGGGGATGGCCGTCTTTCCTAGGAACTCGCCGAACTCATTCCGGTCTCATTGTTGATCCGGGCCGGCAAAGGCGGCCCGGACGCATGACCGGTCAAGCCGGACGTCACACACACACACAGTCTTGGGCGAGGCTGTCGAACTCGACGCCGATGATCAGTGGCTGAACCACGGACGGATCGTCGGTCGCGAGGAGGATCGCCAGGATATCGCCTTGGTCCGGCACGAAGTCTTCTGCGGCGGCGCCGGCATCAAGCGCGGCCTGGTAGATCTCGACCGAATTCTCATCGGTGCCGAACACGTCCGGAACGTCGTCGATGAAGTCGAAACCATCGGTGAAGCCCCAGATCGCGCCCTGGATTTCGCCTTCGGTGTAGGTCGTGCCGGTGCCGTCCCCGTTGTCCACGGACGTGAAGTCTTGGTTTAGGATCCAATTGATTATGCCGATGTTCTCGGTGATCGCGATCGGCGCCGTGTCGTCGAGCACCTCGAGCGTCACGTCATAACTGGTTCCGGGCGTGATCGGCACTTCGGCCGCGACGCAGTAGGCGATGCCATAGGTACCGTCGAGCGACGCGTCGCCCGTTCCGCTCAGATCGACGGTGAAGAACTCCGACGCATCTCCAACGGACAACACGGCTTGCCCTCCGCTCGGCAAACTTGCCGCGATCGTCTCGAGCGTATTCTTGGCGCCACAGATCGTGACATCGACGGTCGCCGTGCTGAAATCCACACCGTCGGAGACAGAGTAGGTGAAACTGTCGGTTGCCTGGGTATTGATCAGCAGGTCCGAGGCCGCGACCGCGACGCCGCCGACCGTATAGCTCGCAGCCGCGCTGTCATAGTTCAGCGTGCCATCGGCATTGAGCGTGACCACCGCGCCCGAGCCCAGAGTGACGCTCGAGCCGACGCCGACATCGACGCCTTCGATCCGTGCGACCAGGATGCCGTCCCCGTCAGGATCGCTGTCATTGCCTAGCACATCGAGTGCAACGGATTCGGTGGCGCAGAGCTTGCCCGTATCGTCCATCGCCTCGGGGGCGACATTGGCGCGCACAAGACCGGCATCCGCGGAGAGGTCGGTCTCGCCTGCCTCGAGCGAATAGACGCCCGTCATGCCGGTGGTCGGGTCCGCATCGGAATCCGTGCTGTCGTCGCCGACATCCAGGGCAGTGAACTCGAACCCGTCCGGCAGTACAAACGCGACTGAATAGTCGCCGGGCGCCAGGTCGGAAAACAGATAGTTGCCGTTAGCGTCAGTGGTGGTTGTGGCGATGACGTTTCCGGACGCGTCTTTCAGTTCGACCGTGACGCCCGCGACGCCGCTCTCGGTGCTGTCCTGGATCCCGTTACGGTTCTCGTCCAGCCACACCTGATCGCCCAGGGCCGCCGGCAGCGGCTTGTCATCCTTGCAGATCTCCAGCTTGTCGATCCGGGCAAACTCGCAGCCGTCGCGCACGCCTTCGATCGTGATCTTGTCGCCGGCCTTCAGCTCGATATCGTCCAGAACGATCTCCCGGAACACGCCGGTTTCGCCGTAGATCCCGCCACTGTCCTCATCGAGGACGACCGAGGACACCAGAACGCCGTTGATATAGATATTGATCTCGCCCTGGCCATCGGCCTCGTCGAGAACCGTGAGCTTCAGATCATAGGTTCCATCGGCGCCATTGAACTGGGTCTTGGCGTAGGACGCAGGCGCGCAATAGTCGGCTTTCACGACCTTGCCGCCGGACGCTCCGTCGAGATACTGCACATCGTAGCCCCAAAGATGCATGTCCTCGGCTTCGATGGTGATGCAGTCGTCGTTTTGTGGCGGGGTCGGCGCGCAGTCGCCCGCACCGAGATCGTCGAATTTCACGCCTGAGCGACCGATATTGCAGGGCGCCGAAACAGTCAGTACCGCGTCCGCCGGAGGAATGCCGTAGTCGGTATGGAACGTGTAGTAGTTTTCGGACGAACCTTCTTGTTCGATTTCAATCAGCACATACCAATTGCCGTCCTCATCGCAGACCCAGAAATATTTTTCTGCGTAAATCTGACCGCCGTTCCCGATATCTGGACCATCAGCACCAGCAGAAATCTCAGCTGTCTGATAAGAATTGTCGCTCGCTTTGTCGTTGGACCAGCGCTTGCCGTCCCCCGACAGGCGCGCATCGTTGTCCTCGACTTTGAAGCACAGCGACGCAGAGGCGGGCATCGTGAAACTGTCGCCACAGGACACGCTTCCCGAAACGCCGGCGTTTTGTAGGTCAATCTCAGAAAAAGCTGTGAATTCATAGGTTTGCGTGGTGGCGCCACTGTGGTAAGTCATCGAAACTCGTTCCTTCACTATTACGCCACGAACGCATGCGCGTGCGGCTCCCGGTCTTTACGAGAACAAGAGAGGTGCTCGCCCAGCGATCCATAATTAACATTCTATTAATATCTTGCTCTTGGGCTCGAAATATTTATCACGAATTCGCACGTGTCAATAACCTTGGGTTGTCTCGCGGCATTTTTGTTAATCCAAGCATGCCATGCATGATTGTTACGGGGGCGGACACAAAGGCGCATTCGCCTATCAAATGTCGCATCACGCTGTTTTCTTGGTGGGACTCAGCGATCCCCAAATGTATTAGGAGACGTGCATCGTTGAGCCGCCCGCGCGAGGACTGTTTTGTATTCCCATGTGTGAAATATATCATTTTGACGCGAAGCTTAATTCGCTCAAATGCCAAGGCTCGACTCCGCGGCGCCAAGAATCATCCGAATACTCCCCGCTTCGCTGTCGTTCCAGTCGACGGCAACGACGCGCGTTGGCGTGAAAGCGGCAGTTGGAGACGACTTACGGACGTAGCCGCGTTGGATCGTACAGGTCCGTGTGCCCGGAAACGAGGCCCGGTCAGCCTGCGCCTTTTTGGGTCTCGAGAGCAGAAACGACGTTCAAGTGGTGAGGGCGGCGCTGCAACGTAGGACACTCGCTACTTCCTGAGACGCGCAGCTTGTAAACGGAATCCTCATCTACCGGGTTGTTCTGATGAGGTTTCGTTACCTTTGACTGGTCGTGGGCTTCGATGGAAGCAAGGCTGTCGAAAAGCCGGTGTCGTTGCGCCAAACCGCTCCAGCGCTTCGAGGATGGCTCGTACTACGGAGCAGTTTCGCCTTCGAAGCACATTGGGTTGAGCAGTCCATGGAAGCTTCGAACCATTTCGCAACGCCAGAGACCTCCACCTCGCCCCATCTCTGCCGCCGCGCAGCTGTCCGTGTGAACTGGGGCACTCCTGCCGGCACGCGGGGCTTTGCTACGCCGTCCCCGCACCGGACCGGCCATGTTTGTCCCGCGTTTTGCCGCACAAGGCCGCAGGTTGTTGGAATCTGCCCTGATCTTTAGGGTGCGTTCATACATCGGTCCGTCATTCTGGGGCCGCGCGGTTTGATCACGCAAAGGGCAAATGGCCCGCGAACCAGGATACGATATAGAGACAATACGCCTCGGAGGCAGGCAGTGTGCCATTTGCTAAGCCAAAACCGTGAGTTATCAGATGTCATACGGGCCGGCTCGACGAGACCCCATCGCTGAATGCATGGCGGTGAATTGGTTGACGCGCGCATTTGCTGTGACGGTTTTTGCGCTGGTCGCATGTCTGGCTCTGGCTGTGCCGGGGCTCGCCGCCGACACGGTTGCGCAAGGGCCGCACACGTTCTTGGAACCTCTGGGCCCAATTGCCGAAGACCAGCGTGATCACCTGATCCGTGTTCTGGCCTGGACCAGCGTCGCGATTCTGCCAGTGTTCCTGCTCACGCCGATTATCCTGATCCGATATCGTCGGAAGGGACGGGCCAGCTATCGCCCCAAATGGGAATTCAATCCGGTTCTCGAAACGTTTATCTGGGGCGTTCCCGTCACGATCGTGGTGGTCCTGGCGGTGCAGCTTTGGACCGCGACGCACCGGATCGATCCCTACAGTCCGCTGCCCGGGACACCGGTCTGCGTGCAAGCAGTGGGGCTCGACTGGAAATGGCTGTTCATCTACCCGCAGGAGGAGATCGCGGTGATCGGTGAAATGGCGGTACCGGTCGGGCAGCCCGTCGCGGTCGAACTGACGACAGATACGGTGATGCAGAGTTTCCGCATCTCGGCGCTGGCGGGTCAGATCTATGCCATGCCCGGAATGCGCACCGCGCTGCATTTCGAGGCAAGCGCTCAAGGCGAGACCCGCGGCGAGAATACGCAGTACAACGGCGACGGCTTTCCGCAGCAGCGGTTTCCGGTCAAGGCGCTCCCAGAGGGGCAATGGCAGCAATGGGTCGCAAACGTGCGCGCAACGGGTTTGGAACTGACCGACGAGGTCTACGCGAAAATCGGCGTGCAGGGGGATCTGGCAGCGACACGTACGGCGCTCGGCATCACGGCGGACGGGCCGATCTACCTGAGCATCACCGACCCAAATCTCTTTGGCAGAGTCATCGCGCGCTATCATACCGGTGCGGCACTGGACCCCGCGCATCAGCCGGGTAGCGACACTTACGATCCTGAGCGCGCCATGCTTCCAAGGGATCCAATGGTGATGCATGGCGCCGGCGCCATCGGCTGCGGCACGACGGGGCATTCGACCCATGGATGAACGGATTTTCGGACGGCTGACACCGGACTCCCTGACGGTGCTCCATGCCTTCAAGGACCCCACGACCAACAATATCGTCGATAGCGGTGCCGCGGGACTGGTGATCATTGGCGGTATCGTAAGCGTTCTGCTTCTGACCGTTTTCCGGCTTTGGACGCCACTCTTTCGCGACTGGATCTTCAGCGTCGATCACAAGCGCATTGGCGTCATGTATATCGTACTGGCGCTGATCATGCTCGCGCGCGGTATCGCCGAGGGCGTTGTGATGCGCTGGAACCAGTCGGCGGCCCTGGGCGGCGGGCCGCTCGACCCCGACCATGTGGGCCAGCTCTTCAGCACCCATGGCACGATCATGATCTTCTTCGTGGCCATGCCGATGATTTTCGGGCTGATGAATTTCGTCGTGCCGTTGCAGATCGGGGCGCGCGACATGGCCTTTCCGGTGCTCAACCAGATCAGCCTTGGGCTCACGGCCACGGGGGCGGCGCTCCTGATGATTTCGCTGGTGGTAGGGGAGTTCACGACCGGCGGCTGGACGGCCTATCCGCCTTACACCGGGGCGGTCTTCAGTCCCGGAGTCGGACCCGACTACTGGATCTGGGCGATTATCCTCTCGGGCGTCGGATCGACCCTGTCGGGTCTCAACTTCGCCGTGACGATCTACAAGGAACGCGCGCCGGGTATGAAGCTGATGCGCATGCCGCTCTTCACCTGGACCGCACTTGTCACTTCGATTCTCGTGGTCTTTGCCCTGCCACCGCTGACCGCGGCGGCCGCACTCCAGGGGCTTGACCGCTATCTCGACTTCCATTTCTTCACGAACGATCTGGGCGGGAACATGATGGTTTACGCCAACCTGTTCTGGATGTTCGGCCACCCGGAGGTCTACATCCTGATCCTGCCCGCCTATGGCGTGTTCTCGGAAATCTCGGCGACCTACTCGGCCAAACGCCTCTATGGCTACAACACGCTGGTCGGCGCGACGCTCGCGATCGCGGTCGTGTCATTCATGGTCTGGGTGCACCATTTCTTCACGATGGGCCAAAGCGCTACGATCAACGCGGCGTTCGGCATCGCGACCTTGCTGATCTCGATCCCGACGGGGGTGAAAATCTATGACTGGATGGCCACGCTCTACCGCGGGCGCATCCGAATGTCGGTGCCCATCGTTTATATGACCGGGTTCTTCTTTCTATTTGTCATCGGCGGGGCGTCCGGCGTCGTGCTGGCGAACCCCACCATCGACTATCAGGTGCACAACTCTCTGTTTCTCGTAGCGCATTTCCACAATGTCATCATCCCCGGGGTGCTTTTCGGGATCCTCGCGGGCCTGCATTACTGGTTTCCCAAGGTCTTCGGGTTCCGGCTCCATGAGGGTCTGGGAAAGATCACGGCGATGCTCTGGATCGTCGGGTTTTCCGTGACCTTTTTTCCGCTCTACGGTCTCGGGTTGATGGGCATGCCGCGGCGCTCGGCGAGCTTTCAGGACCCGAGTTACGAGCCGCTGATGCAAGTGGCCTTCTACGGTTCTCTCATCGTGCTCCTGGCCTTTGCCATGGTGGTGGTTACGCTTCTGGTGAGTATTTCGCGACGCAAGGAACTGGCCACGCCGCTGGGCGACCCCTGGGACGGGCGCACGCTGGAATGGTCCTGCTCTGCGCCGCCGCCGCCCTGGAATTTCGCGGTTCCGCCCACGGTTAACGAAGTCGACGCGTTCGCCGCGGCCAAGGAACGTGGCGATGCCTATGCTCCGATAGATACCTATGTGCCGATCAAGATGCCGGGCAAGACCCCCATTGGGTTCATCATCTTCCTAGCAACCACACTGCTCGGCTTTGCGATGACATGGTGGATCTGGTGGCTGGCGGGCGCGGCACTGCTGCTGCTGGTGGGATCGATCATTGTGCGCTCGTATTTTCCGGCGACCGAAATCATCGTGCCCGCCGAAGTCGTCGCCCGCGAAGATCGCCGCTGGCGGCAATTGGCACATGATGCGCCGGGGATTACGCGGGACGACGAAAACTCGGCGCGCAATCTCGGACGCGCCGCCCCCGACATGGTGGCCGCAGAATGACCCAGCAGCTCTATCCCGGCCTCAATCTCGGCGACGCGCATGGCGAAGACCATGCGAAGTCCGAGACACTCCTGTTCGGGTTCTGGGTCTTTCTGATGAGCGATCTGATCCTCTTCGGAATGCTCTTCAGCACCTATGTGGTGATGCGTGATGCAACCGCCGGAGGGCCCGGGCCGGAGGATCTCTTTGATCTCGGCAGCGTCGCCTTGCAGACCGGGGCCCTGTTGTTGAGCAGCCTGACATGCGGGATGGCGAGCCTCGCGCTGAAGTACGACGACGCGTCCGACGCGCCGGTGTTGCCGCGCACTCTGGGCAAGTGGCTGGTTCTGACCTTCCTCTTTGGCGCGGTCTTTCTTGCTCTGGAAGTCCACGACTTTCTGACGATGTTCGCGGCCGGCGCCACGCCGATGCGCTCGGGCTGGATGTCGGCATTCACGGCCCTTGTGGGGCTGCACGGGTTGCATATCACCGTCGGGTTGATCTGGATTTTGGTGTTGATCAGCCAGATCGAAATGAAACCGCTTCGCGGCGTGATCAAACAGCGCATCATGATGTGGGCGCTGTACTGGCACTTCCTCGATATCATCTGGATCGGCATATTCTCGATCGTGTTCCTGGGAGGTCTGTTGTGAGGGACAAATACAGCGATCACGGACGATACGTCATGGGCTTCGTGCTGTCGGTCGTGCTGACGACGATCCCGTTTGCGGTGGTGTGGTCGGGCTTCTATTCGGGAGTGCGCGCCGCCGCTGTGATCGCCGTTTGCGCCGTGGTTCAGCTCATCGTGCATGCGCGGTTCTTCCTGCATATCGATGTGACCAACCAAAAACGAGAGGATCTGGATCTGATCCTGTTCACGGTGCTTTTGCTGCTCATTCTCGTGGGCGGAACGATCTGGGTTCTGAGCGATCTCCACCACCGGATGCACTGACCGACCCTGTCGCGGCGTTTCTATCGGGGCGAGATCCATGCCGGCGCCTTGGTCACATGGGCAGTCAAACTGCATTTAGTTCCGAGCTCTATCGCGGACCGTGCTGTCCCGTCGCGAGTTCCGGTGTGTTCAGAACGGCGGTGTGGATCTCACGCGGTGTCGCCAGCCAGACCTCATCTGACCGCGCCGCAATCCGCGCCAGCGCCTGTGCTATCGGGCGCAGCCGAAAGGGCTGTCCGGAGATGAAGCTGTGCAGAACAACGCTCATCACCGCGGGCTGACCGCCGGCGTCACTCTGCATTTCCTCGAACTCGTCTGTGATGCCTTGCGCGAAATCGGTCGGGTTTTGGAACCGCCCGATCATCGTGGAGCTGTCGTTGAGCTCTGTCGCATAGGGGATCGACAGGAGCGGGCCGGACGGTGTGGTCAGCCAGACCGGCTGATCGTCGAGCCGGAAGTCCAGCACATAGTCGAATCCCGTGGCTTTCAGCGTGCCGAGCGTCGAGGGGCGATGCTGGAGCCAGGGGCTCGACCAGCCTGCCGGAGCCGATGCTTCCTGTGCAGTGATCCGTGTGTGGCAGGCGGCGATATAGTCGCTCTCTTCATCCTGGGACATGTCGGTCAGACTGTCGGAATTCGAAAGACCGTGCGCGACGATCTCGGCGCCGACAGCCCGTGCCGCCACAAGGACGTCCGGCGCCTCGTCATAGACATCCGTATTCAACAGAACCGCTGGCCGGATGCCGATCGCCGAAAGCCGGTCAAAGAGGCGGAACGCGCCCACCCGGTTGCCGTAGTCGCGCCAAGCGGCGTTGACGAGGTCCGGGGCCGGACCGCGGGGCAGGATATCCTCGGTGCGGCCCTGGTCGGGGCGGTAGGCCTCGATGCCCACCGCCACCCACAGGGCAACCCGTGCGCCATTTGGCCACCGGGCCGCAGGGCGCGACGGCAGTGCGGAATAGCCCCAGGGACGGCTCATGACGGCCATGCCCCGAGTTTGCGGGCCATGCCGACATCCGTGGCACAGGCGCGCCGGTACATCGCGTCATAGTAGGGCAGCAGAGGACGCATCTGCTCTGCCGCCTCCATCAGCGCGGGCTCGCGGTTGGCAAAGACCTCCCGCGCCTCCTGCATGAGCGCCTCCTGATCGACGGTTTGGAGCCGCCCGCCGTCCATGACTATCCGGCCTGAGACCATCGTCAGGCGCACTGACTGGCCCAGTTCGACATGAACCAACTGGCGGGGCAGGTCGTTGAGGGGCAGAAACGCCAGGGTCGAGAGGTCGACGAGGATCAGATCGGCTGGCGCGCCGTGCTTCAGCGTGCCCAGGTCGGGGCGTCGCATGGCCTGTCCGCCAGCTTGCGTAGCAGCCGTCAGGATCTCGCGTGCCGAAGGCCAGCTGGCGTAGTCGTCCCCTGTCAGCGTGTGGATCATGCCTGCGGTCTTCATGACAGACCACATGTTGACCGCATCGTCGGCGATCGCCTCATCTATCCCGAGGCATACGGAGATGCCCCGGTCGCGCATCGCCCGAAACGGCATCACGCCGCTTCCCAGCCGCAGGTTGCTGATCGGGTTGTGCGCGACGCTCGCGCCTCGGTGAGCGAGCAGGTCGAGGTCGGCCCCGTCGACCCAAATGCCATGGATCAGCGTCATTCGATCGCTCAGACCGCCCAGATCTTCGATATACTGCACCAGCGACCTGCCGGAGAATTCTTCGATGCCGAGGACCCGCTGGAGTTTGGTCTCCAGGACATGGGCGAAGAAGGGCAAGTTATGGCGGCGGCTGAGTGCGTCGAGGGCGGCGAAATAGTCCGGTGTCACGCGCTGGGGCGCCGAGCAGGACACGGCTGCCTGAATCCGGCCGTTGTGCGCGCCGTGCCATGTGCCGATCAGATAATCGTAGAGCGCGAGCAGATCGTCCTTGCCCGTCTGAGGGCGCCGGGAGAGTCGTTCCCGCAGCTCCGGAGGAACCAGCGTCCCCAGAAAGGGGAGCTTTTCGATCTCTGAAAGCTCCGGCTCATCCAGCGCGATCGTCGCCCGCATACCGCTGTCGAGATAGGCCTGACAGACTGCATCGATGATCTCGGTGGTGGGCTCGGGGACGAAAAAGCAATCGTCCTGTACCGCTGTCGTCCCCGTCTGCAGCATTTCCATGCAGCCCAACATCGTGCGCAGATAGGCTTCGCGCGGTGTGGGCCGCAGGGCTTCGAGCGCCGGGCTTTCGTAGAGCATGAAGATTTCGAGCGGCAGGCAGGGCAGCCGTCCCTTCATGTGCGTGACCGAAGAATGGAAATGCGCGTTGACCAATCCCGGCATCAGCAGGTCGCCGCGCCCCTCGACGATATGTGCACCATCCGGCGCGGCGAGGTCGGAGCCTGTTCGGAAAATCCGACCGTCCCTCACCACCAGATCGCATGTTTGGGTCATCCCGGATTCGACATCGAGATCCAGCAACCGCACATTGCGAAAGAGGATCGGCGCGGCACTCACCCAGAGTCGCTCCGTCCGTCACCGCGCAGCAGGGCGGTAAGCTCCGGCGACAGGCCGGTTGTCCCTCCAAGCGGGATGGGGCGCACCGGCCCGCTGTCCCCTGCGCGGATACGGTCCAGACAGAGTGCGAGCGCCGAAGCGCCGTCAAAGAGCGGCACGCCCGCTTCGGCCTGCAGCCGCGCGGCCATCCCGACGATGACCGTGCCGCAGATCACGACTGCACCGGCGCCCGCCGAGGCAAGGCGCCTGCAGGCCGCGACGACCTCCTGGTCCAAGGCCTGGGGCGCAAGATAGGCTTCGGCTGAACCAAGACAGACGTTCTCGTAGCCGACAGGGTGCACGCCGTAGCCATCGATCACATGTTGATACATCGGCAGGCTGCTGTCGCCGAAAACGACCACGCCGAGATCCGCGCTCTGCGCTCCGGCCGCGGCCAGCGCGGCTTGCGTGACCCCCACCACCGGCACGGTCAGGACCTCCTGGGCAGAGCGCAGCGCGGTATCAAAGGAGATCGCCAGGATGACGCCATCGTACCCCGCGCCATGTTCCGCAATCAGATCCAGCATCGCGTGCCCCGCGATGGTGTTTTCCGCCTTGGTCGAGACGATACGCGCCCCGAACTTCCCGGTGACGCCGTCGATGGTCACCCCCTTTGGTGCGATCCGACGCACTTCCCGGAGATAGGCCTCCGTGACCTCTTGCGAGGTGTTCGGGTTCACCGCCAGAATGCGCAGCCTCGTCGCCATCAGATCAGGATGCCCGGAAAGACCGTGATCAGGGCGACGACGATCAGAATGCACAGCACGAATGGCAGAACTCCGACGATCACCGTGCCCACGTCGCCGCGGCCGCGCACGCTTTGCGTGACATAGAGGTTCATCCCCACCGGCGGAGTGATCAGGGCCAGTTCGCACATCAGCACCAGAAAGATCCCGAACCAGATGCTGTCATAGCCGATCAGCGTGACGATCGGCAGAATGATCGGGATCGTGGCGATCATCATGGCCAGCGCGTCGAGAAAACACCCCAGCACCATATAGAGCAGCACAAGTAACAGGATCATCATCACCGGCTCCACGTCGAAGGAGGACACGAAGCCGGAGACCTGCGCCGGCACGCCAAGAACGCCGAGAATGAAGTTCAGGTAAAATGCTGCGATCAGGATGAGCAAAGTCATGCCCGTGGTCGTCACGGCCGACAGCATCGCCTCGCGCAGCATCTTGAGGTTCAGCGTGCCGTAGAAGGCCGTCAGCGCAACCGCCGCCATGACGCCCACGCCGGCCGCTTCTGTCGGGGTCGCGAACCCGAGATAGATCGACCCCATCACGAGGATGAAGATGACGAGCGGCGGGACCAGATCGACCAGGCGCCTTCGGCGGTCTCGCCACGGTGCGATGCGTTCAGGGCGACCGGCAATGCTCGGGTTGATCAGGCACGCGATCATGATCACGCCCATGAAGGCCGAGGCCAGGATGATGCCCGGTAATATCCCGGCGGTGAAGAGCGCGCCGATGGAGGTGTTCGTCACTGCCCCATAGATGATTAGGTTGATCGACGGCGGTATCAGAATGCCGAGCGTGGCGCCCGAGGCAACACTGCCCGCGACCCAGGCCTCGGCATAGTTCTGACGCCGGAAGGTCGGGAAGGCCACCGTACCGATGGTGGCTGCGGTCGCCACGGAGGAGCCGGAGATCGAGGCAAAAACGGTCGAGGCCGCGATGTTGGTATGCAGCAGACCCCCGGGCAGGGGCTTCGTCCAGTCCGCCAGAGCGCGGTACATCCGTTCGGTCACCCCGCCGCGCACCAGAATTTCGCCCATGAAGACGAAAAGTGGAATGGCCACGAGCAGGAAGTTGTTGAGCGTCCCCCACATCATCGTGCCGAAGGGGCGGATCATCGTGTCGCCGAAAAAGATCCACGCCCCGAGCGCCGCGACCAGAAAGAGCGAGGTCGCGATATGCAGCCCGATAAAGAGCAAAAACAGCAGCAGCGCAAAGCCGATGGCGGCGCCTTCAATCCCGAGCATCGGTGCGCTCCACGTCTATCGGATCGACATAGTGGCCGACCTCCTCGTCAACGGTGGGCGAGCCGTAAAATCGAGACACGGCCGCCGGGTCGGTCACGAGCAGATACAGCGCATGGGCCGAGGTCAGGCAGGCTGTCAGCGCGAAAAACCCCATGCCGGCGACCCAGATCGCCTGGGGCACCCAAAGCGGCGTCTGGAGCGGCGTGTTCGTGATCGCGCCGAACCGCAAGGTGGTCTGCAGCTCGCCCCAGGCGTGCCAGGCCATGAAGATCGCAAAGCCCGCGATGGTGATCTGCGCCAGGGCATTCAGGCCATTGCGCAGACCCTGCGGGAAGATACGAAAGAACAGATCGATACGCGGATGCCCGCGCCGCATCAGGGTCAGCGCCATGCCGAGCGACCCGACAAAGGCCAGCACATAGCCGCCGATCTCGTCCGTGCCCTGCACCGACACGCCAAAGAAGTCGCGACCGACGATGTCGATCGTGATCAGTACGGCCAAAAGGGCAATGGCCACGCCCGCGACGAGCGCGAGCGCGACACTGACATGCTCGAAGGCGCGCAGGATACGCGGATCGGGCATATGCGCCTTACTGGATCTCAAGTCCGCGCGCGGCGCCGACGGTTTCATTCCAGATCGCGGTGCAGCCAGGATAGGAAGCTTCGCATTTCTCAGCCCATTCCGGCAGAACCTTCGTGACCGAGATCTCTGCAACCTTGGCCTTGTCGGCATCGCTCACAGGGACCAGCGCCATGTCGTAGGACGTGTAAATGCCGCCTTCGGGGCACTCGCCGCCGGTCGAACAGGATTGCGCCGTGCCATTGGTCGTGATGGCCGTTTCCCAAAGTGCTGCTTCCATTTCGGCCATAGCCGCTTCGAACGCCGTGCGCTGCTCATCTGTCAATTCGTTGAGCCAGTCCAGACTGACCATGTGAGACTGTACCGACCCTGAGACCGAGAGCGGATAGAGGTTCGTGGTCACTTCCGGCCACTTGCCGGTATTCGATGAGGTGGGAGACGTCACTCCGCAGGACGCGACGCCGCGCTGGAGGGCAGGATAGACCTCTGGGAACGACAGGGTGACAGGCGTGGCACCCAGATTTTCCAGAAGTGTCGACATGGAGGCCGTGAAGGAGCGGACCTTGAGATCATCGAGATCGTCGAGCGAGCTGATGTCGGCATTGCACAGGAACACCTGCGGTCCGAATGGCCAGATCGCTACTGCCTTGACGCCAAACTTTTCGCCGAGGCGCGCGTTGAATACCTCCCGGTAAGCCTCAACGGCCGCCGCAAGATCGGTCATGTTGGTCGAAACACCGATCAGATCGATACCCTCAAGGAACGGGTCATCCTTGGCGACGCTGCCCACCTGGATGGTCGCCATGTCGAAGGCGCCCGTGCTGACAAGGCGCAGACCGTCCGCCAGGTTGATGTTCAGAGCCTGAAACTCGCTGCGATTGATGTCGAACCCGGCCTCCGACAGAGCTTCCATCGCTGCCATTTCGGGCGGGTTCTGGGCGCGCTGTTCCTGGTTTTGCGACACGAACTGCATCGCCTGCGCAGAGACGGAGGGCGCGCCCGCCATCACCATTCCGGTGGCAAGTGCGGTTGAGAGGATCAGCTTCATCGTTTTTCCTTTCTGGTATGAACAATGGTGTGCAGCGTTGTGGGTGCGACCTGAGTCGAAGAGCTGCAGGTCACGGCGGTGGCCTTGGGAGCTTTGCCGGCAGGATATCGGCCGGGATCGGCGTTTCGCAGCATTGGCGATAGATCGCTTCGTAAGGCGCCCGTAGGGCGGTCACTTCGGCCTCGGACGCGGCGATCTCAGGTTCCAGGATCGCAGCTTCCTCATGGATCCGCTCCAGGATCGCGGCTTCGTCGATGCGGGTCAGGGCGCCGTCGCGTATGACAAACTCCCCATCGATCAGAAGGTGCCGCAAGGCGCGCCCCGTCTCGGCAAGGGTCAATTGCTGGACAGCGTTGTTAAGAGGGGTGAAAGCGATGGACCGCGTATCGTAGAGCGCGATGTCGGCTCTGGCGCCAGGCGACAAGCGCCCGATATCCTCGCGCCCAAGGGCCTTCGCGCCGCCCGCGGTCGCGGCATGGAAGGCCTCCGCAGGCCTGATCCAGTCGTTGTGGTCCTGATCGTGCAGTGTCTGAACCAAGGCCGTCGAGGCCATCACGCGCAGCATGTCGACGGATTCGATGGATCCACAGCCATCGGTGCCGAGGGACACATTGATACCGCGGTCGAGCATTTCGCGCATAGGCATCAGCCCGCTGCCGAGCTTGAGATTGCTGTTGGGGTTGTGCTGGATGCTTGCGCCGCTGGCCGCGATCAGGTTCAGGTCCGTCGGGCTAACCCAGACACCGTGGATGATGGAGGTTGCGGGCTTCAGAAACCCCAGTTCTGAGAGATGCGCGATCATGGTCGCGCCGTAAAACTCATAGCCGGTGACCACCTGCATCCGGGTTTCTTGCACATGGATGATGACCGGAATGCCATGGCGGTCGGCCATATCGCGCACGCGCATCAAGAAGTCGTCTGAACAGCGCTGCGGTGCCGACGGGGCCGCGATGTATGCCACGCGGTTGTCCGTGTGGTGGCGCGTCCGTGCGAGGCCGTCGGCGAAGTCGAGCACCTCTTCGGCCGGGGTGGCCTCGGTGGCCGACAGCGCTTCCAGCAGCTCGGGCGGAAAATGCGCGTCCACGAAGGGCACACCGCGATAGAATGGCCGGTCAAACAGCGTGATCCCGAGATGCGCCCGGATACCGATGTCCTCATAGGCACGGATTGCGGCCTCGACATGGTTGGGGCGCAGGATCGGGCTGACATTCATGTCGTCGACGATGGTCGTCGTGCCGGACCGGAGCGCTTCGATCGCCCCTATGAGCGTGCGTAGATAGACCTGCTCGGTCGTCATCGGGATCGGTTTCAGCGGGCGGACGAGATTCATCCACAGCTCGAGCGGCAAACCGGAATAGCGGCCCTTCTGGAAGTTTTCGTGGCTGTGATGATGCCCGTTGATGAAACCGGGAACGGCAAAAAGCGTTGTACAGTCGAGCGCTACCCCGCCCGCCGGAGCAGATTCTCCCGGGGGAGCGACATCGGCAATCACATTGCCACGCACTGTTATGTCCACGCGTTTCGGCGCTTCGGCGACATCGTCGGGCAGCTTTGCCAGCACGTTTCGGAGGATCAGATCGGCCATCGGGTGCCTTATGTCGAGGTCCGCGAGCGCCCGTCGCGCCCGCGGCCACCTGCTTCGCTTAGTTGTTTGCGTCCACTAGGGCTGCCACATCCGCCATGGCGGCGATTTCCTGCGTGAGCAGGGCGTCGAACTCCTCATGGTCGGCGAACTGGATCGAAGAGCCGATCCGCCCGATCAACCTCAAGAAACCTTCGTCGGCCATTAGGGACTCGAACCCGTCGGAGAGCGCCACAACGACCTCGTCGGGCGTACCGGCGGGCGCCAGGACACCGCGCCAGAACTGGAACACGACGTCATAGCCCGCATCCGGGCAGGTGGGCACATCGGGCAGCGCCTCCACCGGGACGGTGTCGGTCACGCAGAGCGGCACCAAGTCACCGCTTTCGATATGTTCCCCGACAACGCTGATATCGCCCGCGTAGGCCATGGTTTCGCCGCCCAGCAGACGGGCGACCGCGGGTCCGCCGCCGCCATATTCGACGCCGGTCATGTCGGCGCCTGTGCGCGCCTTCAGCAGCTCAAAAACAGTGTAGGTCCAGCCATTGAGATTGTCGGAGCTATAGATCAGATCCCCGGGGTTGGCCTCGGCGTATGCGACCAGTTCGTCCATTGTTGCGAAAGGTGCGTCCGCACGAGCCACGAAAATGGCCGGGCTGTAATTGATCCGCGCCACTGGGATGAAGTCTTCGACACCATAGGCCAGTTCTTCAACCTGGGGCCTCAGGGAGTTGATCGTGGGGTCGCCGAACAGAAGCGTGTAGCCATCGGCCTCAGAGTTGGCGACCTCGGTGGCGCCCACCGCACCGCCGCCGCCCGCCCGGATCACCGAGATCAGGGATTGGTTGAAATGCGGCTCGGCCGCCGTGGTGATGATTCCGGCATGGAGCGAATGCGAACCTCCGGGCGGGTAGGGCGTGACAAAGCGGATCGGCTTGTCGAAGGTTACCTCCTGGGCCGTGGCGGGGGCGAACGCTGCCAATGACGCGGCCGTCGCGATCAGGGTTGCGTAGAGCTTCATCTTGTCTCTCCATTTTGCTGGTTGAGGGAGGTGTTTGCGGGGGCACCGCGCCGCCACCCCTGCAGGGCAAAAAGCCCCACCAGGCCGGCGAGGATCACCAGAAGCGCGAGCGCGGCCGGCTTTTCGACAAAAATCAGGAGTGAGCCGCGCGACGCCGTCAGCGACTGGCGCAGCGAGTTTTCCAGACCGGGGGCCAGCAGCATGCCGATCACGAAGGGCGCAATGGGCATGCCGGTTTTGCGCATGGCATAGCCGGCGATTCCGCCCACAAGCATGATCACAATGTCGAAGCCCGCGTTGTTCACGGCAAAGGCGCCGGCGAAACAGAACGCTGCCACCGCCGGATAAAGCAACGCGTTCGGGATCAGGACGATCCGTTGCATGTAGCGAATGGCCCAGAGCCCAACGAAGAGCAGCATCACGTTGGAGACGAGCAAAAAGGCGAAAATCGCGTAAACCGTCTCGGCATCGCGCGCGAACATCAGTGGACCCGGCATCAGACCCTGGGCCATGAACGCGCCCAGGAGAACGGCGGTGATCGTGTCGCCCGGAATACCGAACACGGTCATCGGGATCAGCGCCGCGGGGCAAACCGCATTGTTGCCGGCTTCGGCGGCGGCGACGCCTTCGGGTGCGCCCTTGCCGAACGCCTCGGGGGTTTTCGAGGTCCGCTTGGCCACACCATAGGCGACCCAGCAAGAGATCTCTGCGCCGAGACCGGGCAGGCTGCCCAAGGCGGTGCCGATGCCGGTCGAGCGCAGGATCGTGGGCATGAGTCGTTTCAAGCCGGACAGCGAAAGACCTTGCGATGCACGCTTTGCGTCGATCGAACCGGGCCTTGTGCCCTTGAGTTGGTCCTCGGCCCGGATCAGGATCTCGCTCAATGCGAACATCCCGATCAGAAGCGGGATCAGCGAAATCCCCCCCAAGAGCAGCGTTGTGTCGAAGGTATAGCGTTGCGCGCCGGACATCGGGTCGAGCCCGATCAAAGAAATCATCACGCCGAGCACCGCAGCGATCATCCCCTTCAGCATGTCCTGGCCCGAAACCGCCGCGACCATTGTCAGGGCAATGGCATAGAGCAGCGTGAACTCCGGCGAGCCGACCTTGATGGCAATTGACGCCAGCGGAGCGGCCACCGCGATCAGTACGATCGTCGCGATCAGATCGGCAATCACCGAGGCGTAGAGGCTGATCTCCAGCGCTTGCCGCGCTCGCCCACTGCGGGCCATCGCGTTTCCGTCGGCCGCGGTCGCAGCGGCCGCAGCGGTGCCCGGAGTGTTGATCAGGATCGCCGGGATCGACCCGGCATAGATCGCGCCCTTGTACACGCCCAGAAGGAACGGAAGCCCGATCAGCGTGTCCATCATGAAGGTGAACGGCGCGAGGACTGCCACCGCCATGGTCGCCGTCAGCCCCGGCAGACCGCCCACCAGAATCCCCGCCAGCAGACCGGCAAGCGCCACCCCGATCACTGCAGGATCGAGGATGAGTGAGAAACCGGCTGCCAGGTCCGCGAGCATCACCAGACACCCGATGGCAGCAGGACATTCAGCATCTCGCGAAAGAGGATCTGGATGCCGAGGGGCACGCAGACCGCAAGTGTTGCGATGCGGAGCAGGCGATGTTCTCCGAAAATCCAGGTGAGTCCGGCAATCAGGAGCGCCGCGGTGACGAAGAACCCGAGCCAAAAAATCGCAACTCCGGCCAAGGCTAGGGCTCCGCCGACCGCGAGCACCTTGGGTGACGGTCTCGCGACGCCGGTCTCGATGCCGCTAAGAGCGCCCGCTCGAACGGCCCGAAGCACAAGGGCGACGGACAGCACGACCAGAAAGGCCGCTGCGGTGATCGGAAAGAAGGCCGGGGACCTTACATCGCCAAATTTCGTCAAGCCGTCTTTCGCAACCTCGCCAGGAACCAACCCGGCAGCCGCAAGGCCGAAGACAAACGCAAACAAGCCGATCCAAAGATCGGCGCGCGGCGTCGGATGGTCTGGCGGAGGCTCCGGTGTCATGATCTTCCAGGATTGTATGCAATCTAGACTACCCGTCTCGATCTGACTCTGGAACACTAAAGAGAGAAACTGGGCACAAAATTCCCATTTTGATCAAAAAATATGCGTTTCTGCACGCAGGAAGGGCGGAGATGGGTTAACCAATATTCAGTTGATCCACGCAGATTTTGCATGCAAATTGCTGGGAATTGCTGTGTTTCGATCAAGTGGAGTTCCAGAATGAGTGCGGAAATGCCCGGTGAATTTGCGCCGTTGACCCTGCGCAGCGTGCCAGATTTGCGGATCGGAATGCTTGTGCCGTCGTCGAACACGGCGCTGGAGCCGGCCACCGCGCTGCTCGCAGCGCCCTTAGCGGATCGGGTCGGTGTCCATTTCTCGCGCTTTCAGGTCACGCGGATCGCACTGGACGAAGCGGCTGACGCGCAGTTCTCGCTCGACCCGATCCTTGCGGCTGGGGATCTTCTGGCCGATGCGAAACTGTCTGCCATTGCCTGGAACGGCACTTCGGCCAGTTGGCGCGGGTTTGACACCGATGCCCGGCTATGTGCCGCCCTGGAGGATCGGGCCGGGTGCCCGGCGACCTCTGCCATCGTGAGCCTCAATGCGGCGCTCGAAGCCTTCGGCGTTCGCCGCATCGGTCTCGTGACGCCCTATTCGTCCGATGTCGAAGCCGCCATTGTCCGCAACTACGCGACGATCGGCATCGAGATTGCCGCGACTTGTCGCGAGGATCTGAGTGACAATTTCAGCTTCGCCGAGATCTCTCCCGACCGCGTCGCCGAGATGTGCCGCGAGGTCGCCGGCCAGGGCGTCGACGCGGTGGCCATTGTCTGCACCAACATGCGCGGGCCCTTCGTCGCGGCCGAGATCGAGGCGGAGTTCGGAATCCCGGTGCTCGATTCCATCGCCGTGACGCTCTGGGGCACGCTGAATCTCTTCGACATCGACCAGAGCGCGCTGGCGCCCTATGGTCAGATTTTCACAAAGCGGATCCAAAAATGATGCTCGACCAGCCCGAACCTCAAGACGGAGCTTCGGGCGCGGCTGTCGATCTCCACGGCCGCCTGATTGCGGCGTTGCGGCAGAAGATTGTGCGCGGTGATCTGCCTGCCGGGGTACGGGTGCCCGAGGCGCATCTGTGCGCGCAACTTGATGTGTCGCGTACCCCATTGCGAGAAGCCTTGAAGGCGCTGTCGGTGGAAGGCCTGGTGAGGCTCAGACCCAATCGCGGGGCCGTCGTCACCCCGCTCAACAGCGATGATTTGGCGGACGTGTTCGAGGCAAAGGGCGTGATCGAGCACTTCATCGGTCTGAACGCAGCCGAGAAAGCCACTGATCAGGATCTGGCGTCGCTGCAGCGGCTGCATGATGATCTGGTCGCCGCGGAAGCCGCCGAAACCCACGAGCTTTACACGGAACTCAACGAGGCGTTTCACCACCGCATGGCACAGCTTGCCGGCAATAGGGAGGTGGTGAGCATTTACGAACGGCTGCAGACAAAGGTTCTGCGCGCGCGCTATCAAGTTAATGACGATCCCGAACGGGTGAAGCAGTCGCTCGAAGAACATGATGGTATCATGGGAGCGATGCGCATCCGTGCACGGTTCGATGTCGCCGACCGGCTCGTCGCGCACAATGCGGCTACGTCGCAGGCCATCATCGAACTCGTCTCTGATGGCTGAAGCTTGGGGCGCCCTTGGCGGGCTGGGCGTAATTCAGGCTTCATGACCTCTGCGAAACGCCCGTGTGCGCAATAGGCATCCTCGCCGACGGCCGGGATGCTCGCCGTCCCCTTGATCGGCATCGTCCCATTTCAGGCGCTTGTCTGGGCACCAAGTATCTATGCCAAGCCAAAGAGAAATGCGGGCATCCGGTGGATTGACCAGAGAGACCGTGCGTCGACCCGCCTAAGTGCCCCGGTCGACGCATCCGACATCGACCTTGGGTTCTCAGCCTTTTCTGCCACCCTGCCGGGGCGCCCCAGGCCCCGGCAGGGTGGCAAGGCCTGACAGTTCGCTGTGCCCTCCGCGGACCCTAGTGAGAAATCATCCAGGGACGCTTCTTGGGAAAGCTCTTCGATCCGTCCGGGCGCTGTAGAGTGCCCGAATTGATTTTCTTTCTCCCGCCGCAGCAGGAGCAGCCCGGGCCGTGGGAGGATTTCTTCGGACTGTCCGCCGCGCGCTCGTTGGTTTCGTGCGCCCGCCGCCGGCCAGTGCCCATATTGGCCAGCGCCGGAGCGGTGAGCAGGACGCGCGGTGCCGTTGCGCCGCACGCCCCGCAGGTGACTGGGTCCTTGCAGCGGGCCATCGGCATCAGCGCCTCGAATGGCCCGCAGGTGGGGCAGCTGTAGTCGTATACTGGCATGTCCGCCTCAGAGGTCCGGGGCCAGCGGGACCTGAACCGACCCGTCGAGATACTTCACCGGTCCATCGGCATTCGGCATCAGATCCCACTCGAAAATGTCCGTCGGCAGCCAAAGGGTCGCGCAGGCATTGGGGATATCCACAACGCCCGAAATGTGGCCCTGACAGGGTGCGGTGCCGAGGATCGAATAGGCCTGGGCGCCGGAATAGCCGAATTTCTTCAGATACTCGATCGCATTCAGACAGGCCTGGCGATAGGCGATATGGACATCGAGATAGTGCTGCTCACCCTGCTCATCGACGCTGATCCCCTCGAAGATGAGAAAGTCGTCGTATTTCGGTGTGATCGGCGAGGGTTTGAAGAGCGGGTTTTTGACCCCGTATTTCGTCATGCCGTCCTTGATCAGCGTAACCTTCAGATGCAGCCAACCGGCCATCTCGATGGCGCCACAAAAGGTGATTTCGCCATCGCCCTGGCTGAAGTGCAGATCCCCCATCGAGAGTCCTGCGCCATCGACATAGACCGGGAAGTAGATCTTGGATCCGCGGCTGAGATCCTTGATATCGCAGTTTCCGCCATGCTCGCGCGGCGGCACGGTGCGGGCGGCTTCGGCAGCGGCCTTGTCGCGGGCCTCGCCGGTCATCTTGCCCATATGGGCGGCCTGAGTGTTGGGCAGGGCGGCCAACGGGGGCACACGGTCGGGGTCGGTGTCCACGAGCTTCGTCTCGCGCTCGTTCCACATATCCAGCATCGGTTTGTCGGGCAGGCAGCCGATCAGGCCGGGATGGATGAGGCCTGCGTATTTCACACCTGGCACGTGGCGGCTCTCGGTGAACATGCCCTTGAGATCCCAGATGGTTTTCTGCGCCTCGGGGAAGTGCTCGGTCAGGAATCCGCCGCCGTTCTGCTTTGAGAAGAAACCGTTGAAGCCCCAGAGACTGTCCTCCTTGGCGCCGATATCGAGGATTTCGACGACCAGCAGATCGCCGGGCTCTGCGCCCTTCACTCCAATGGGGCCGGAGAGGTAGTGGACCTGCTCCAGCTCGACATCGCGCACGTCCGACGCGTCGTCGTCGTTTTTGATTTGCCCGCCGGTCCAGTCATAGGTCTCGATCTTGAACTCGTCCCCCGGGTCGACCCAGACCGCGATCGGGATGTCGGGGTGCCAACGGTTATGGATGTTCTCATTGGTCGTCGGGCTTTCGCTCAGATCGACCGAGATCAACGTTTCAGCCATTGGGGGGTTCTCCTTCTGGGATTGGGTCTGTTCAGACCGATAGGAATTTCGAGACCTTTTCTTCGTCGATGCCCTCGCGCGGGGCCTCGTGAACGAAGGTGCCGTTTTCCAGCACAAGCACGCGGTCGGCGACGTCGAGGGCGAAGCTCAACACCTGTTCGGAGACGACGATGCTCAGCCCGCTCTGGTCGCGGATCTTGCGCAAGGTCCGGGCCATGTCGCGGATGATCGAAGGTTGGATGCCCTCGGTGGGTTCGTCAAGCAGCAGAACCTTTGGCGCGCTGGCCAGAGCGCGGGCGATTGCGAGTTGCTGCTGTTGGCCGCCCGACAGGTTGCCGCCACGGCGGTTCTTCATCTCAAGCAGCACCGGGAAGAGCTCATAAATCTCGTCCGGCACGCGGGACCTGCCCGTGACGGTCAGCCCGGTCTCGACGTTTTCCTCGACGGTCATGGAGGAAAAGATCTGTCGCCCCTGGGGGACATAGGCCAGACCCGCCGCGACCCGCTTGTGGGATTTCAGGCCGGTGATCGGTGCGCCGTCGACTTCGATCGCACCACCCTGAGAGGGCACGATCCCCATCAGCGTTTTCATCAGCGTGGTCTTGCCCATGCCGTTGCGGCCCATGATCGCCACGATCTCGCCGGGGCGGACATCGAGGTTTATCCCGTGGAGCACCTCGCTCTCGCTGTAGGCGGCCCGCAATTCTTGAATGGTCAGCATCTCGTGCCCCTCAGTGGCCCAGATAGACTTCAACGACCTTGGGATCGGCCTGGACATGTTCCATGGAGCCTTCGGACAGAACCTTGCCCTGGTGCAGCACCGTCACCCGGGTCGCGATATCGGCGACAAATCCCATGTCATGCTCCACGACCATCACGGAGCGGTCCTTGATGATCCGGTTGAGCAGCTCGGCGGTTTTCTTGCGCTCGGCCACGGACATGCCGGCCACGGGTTCGTCGAGCATCAAAAGCTCCGGATCCTGGATCAGCAGCATGCCGATCTCGAGCCACTGCTTTTGTCCGTGTGACAGGACCGCGGCGCGTTCTTCCAGCGCGTCGTCGAGAAAGATCGTCTCGGCGATCTCGCGGATCCGATCCTCGACGCTTTGATCGCGGCGAAAGATCAGCGCGCCGAAGACCGAGTATCCCTTGGGGTAGGACAGCTCGAGGTTCTCGAACACCGTCAAATCCTCATAGACAGACGGGGTCTGGAACTTGCGGCCGACGCCCTCATGGACGATCTGGTCCTCGCGCATCCGGGTCAGCTCGTGCCCCTTGAACTTGATAGACCCGGCGGTGGCCTTGGTCCGTCCGCAGATGAGATCGAGCACCGTCGTCTTTCCCGCGCCGTTCGGCCCGATGATGACACGGCATTCGTTGGGCTCGATATAGAGGCTCAGATCGTCGACCGCCTTGAAGCCGTCGAAGGATACGGAGAGGTCTTCGACCATAAGAACGAAGTTCGGGTTGGGGGTGGACATTGCTGGCCTCCTATTGCGCCGGTGTGCCAGCGGGCGGGATTTGTGCGGCCGGTCGGGCGGTGGGCTGCGCCGGGCCGCCGGAGGGCGGGGTTTCAACCGCGGGCGCGGCCACTTCGTCGGAGCGTTCAGGCTTGCCTCGGCCGAACAGGGCCTTGATGTGAGGCTCGACATAGTCGTTGTAGATGCCGGCCAGACCGTTGGGGAAGAACATCACCACTGCGATAAAGAGCCCGCCCAGACCGAAGAGCCAAAGCTCGGGGAAACTCTCCGACAGCACCGTCTTGGACCAGTTGACCAGCAGCGCGCCATAGACTGCGCCGAGGATCGAGAGCCGGCCACCCACCGCGCAAAAGATCACCATTTCGATCGAGGGGACGATGCCCACTAGTGTCGGGGACATGAACCCGACCTGAAGCGTGAACATCGCGCCACCCATGCCGGCCATCGCCGCGCCGACGCAGAAGATGAACACCTTGAAATTTGCGACATCATAGCCGGAAAAGCGCACTCGATCCTCCTGATCGCGCATTGCGATCAGCACACGGCCCAGTTTCGATTTGCGGATGTATTGCGCGATGAAGAGACACGCGAAGAGCAGAACGCCATTGACGAAGTAGAGCGTTGTCTTGGCCTCGTTGGTGCGGATGTCCCAGCCGTGGAGCGTGCGCAGATCGGTGATGCCGTTGACGCCGCCGGTAAAGCCCTGCTGTCCGATGATCAGGATTGTCATGATCGCGGCAATGGCTTGGGTGATGATGGCAAAGTAGACCCCGCCCACGCGCCGGCTGAACATCGCGAACCCGATGAACCCGGCCAGCAAAACCGGGACCATGATGACGGCCAGCAGCGTGAAGGGCAGGCTGTAGAACGGCTCCCACCAGGCCGGCAGCGCCGTGAGCTGGTTCCAATCCATGAAGTCCGGGATGCCCGGAGTGGACTGGATCGCGGTGTTTTCCGGCGTCGAGGCTTCGAGCTTCAGGAACATCGCCATGCAATAGCCGCCGAGCCCGAAGAAGACCCCTTGTCCGAGGCTGAGGATGCCGCCAGCCCCCCAGCAGAGCACCAGCCCAATCGCGACGAAGGCGTAGGTCAGGTACTTGCCGAACAGGTTGAGGCGGAAATCGTCGAGCGCGGCTGGCAGCAGGACAAAGATCACCAGGGCCAGGATCGCAAATCCGATCCACTCATCCAGGCGCATGAAACGGGTACGGGTCATTGGCACGCCTTCACTTGCGAAGCTTCAGGGAGAAGAGGCCCTGGGGCCGGATCATCAGGATGCCGACCACGACCAGCAGGGTCAGGACCTTAGCCATCGAGCCGGAGAGGAAGAACTCCATGATCGACTGGGCCTGAGAGATGGTGAAGGCGCTGGCAATGGTACCGAGCAGGCTCGCCGCCCCGCCAAAGACGACCACGAGGAAGGTGTCGACTATGTAAAGCTGTCCCGACGTCGGCCCGGTGGAGCCGATCATCGTAAAGGCGGCACCCGCGACGCCTGCAACGCCGCAGCCGATGCCAAAGGTCATCCGGTCGGTCCAGCCGGTGTCGATGCCCACGGCGCCCGCCATGACCCGGTTCTGCGTTACGGCGCGCACTTGTCGGCCCCAGGAGGAGCGGAACATCATGAAGTAGACCGCCAGGGAGATCGTCAGCGCCAGGACCATCACGAAGATGCCGTTGATCGGCACTTCGACCAGATCGGTGAGGTAGACCGACCCCATCATCCAGTCGGGGATCGTCACACCCACCTCGCGCGCGCCAAAGACCGAACGATAGACCTGTTGGAGAATGAGGCTGAGCCCCCAGGTCGCGAGCAACGTGTCCAGCGGGCGTTTGTAGAGATGGCGGATCATCAGCCACTCGACGATCATGCCCAGCAGCCCCGCGGCAATGAACGCCAGGATCATCGCGAGAAAGAAATACCCGCTGAACAGCGCGGGCATGTAGTCGGCAAATAGGTTCGAGATCAGGTAGGTGACGTAGGCGCCAAGGATCATGAACTCCCCATGGGCCATGTTGATCACGCCCATCTGACCGAAGATGATCGCAAGGCCGAGCGCCATTAGAACGAACACAGAGAACAGAATGAGGCCCGCAAAGCCCTGCATGGCGAAAATCGCCCCGAGCTCGGACATCGAATAATCGGCAAACATCCCGTGGGACTCCCTGTGGCGTCGGTAACGCGGACCTGCTTGGAAAAACGTGGCCGGCCGTCAGGGGAAGACAGCCGGCCATGGTGCCCCGGGGCTTACTGGTAGCCTTCCGGGAAGGGGTCTGGCTCCACCAGTTCGGCGGTCTCGAAGACGACCTCGTACTGCCCATCGGCCTGCGCCTTGCCGACGCGGGTCTTGGACCAGAGATGGTGGTTTTCGTGGATGCGGACATAGCCTTCGGGGGCGGATTGCAGTTCGATGCCCGGGCTGGCCTCGCGCACCTTGTCGACATCGAAAGAGCCGGCCTTTTCGACTGCGGCCTTCCACAGCCAGGGTCCGAGATAGGCGGCCTGGGTCACGTCGCCGATCACCATATCCTCGCCCCACATCTCCTTGAATGCCTTGACGAAAGCGATGTTGTTGGGATTGTCGAGGCTCTGGAAGTACTTCATGCAGGCATAGGCGCCTTCGATGTTTTCGCCGCCGATGCCGCGGATCTCGTCTTCGGTGACCGAGATCGTCAGGAGGAGCGGGTCTTCCTGCGTCATGTCGATGCCGGCCGCCTTGAGCTGCTTGTAGAAGGCCACGTTGGAGCCGCCGACGACGATGGCGTAGATCACGTCCGGCTTGCGCAGGCGGATCTTGTTGATCACCGAGTTGAACTGGGTGTGGCCGAGGGGGTAGTATTCTTCGCCCACGACCTTCAGGCCGAGGAAGTCCTCGATATGCTTGCGGGCGATCTTGTTGGACGTGCGCGGCCAGATATAGTCCGATCCGAGCAGATAGAAGCTTTCGGCGCCGCGCTCCCGCACCACCCAGTCGAGACCGGCGATGATCTGCTGTGTGGCCTCCTGGCCGGTATAGATCACATTCGGCGACTGCTCGAGACCCTCGTAGAAGGTCGGATAGTAAAGGAAGCCGTTGTTCTGCTCAAAGACCGGCAGCACGGCCTTGCGGCTGGCCGATGTCCAGCACCCCATGACCGATGCGACCTTGTCGTTGACCAGCAGCTTGCGAGCCTTTTCGGCGAATGTGGGCCAGTCGGAGGCGCCGTCCTCCTGAATGTACTCGATCTTGCGACCGAGGATCCCGCCTTGTGCGTTGATCTGGTCGATCGCCAGTTTCTCTGCCTGCACAGATCCGGTTTCCGAGATCGCCATTGTCCCGGTGATCGAGTGAAGAATGCCGATCGTTACGGTGTCGTCCGTAACGGCGAGGCCGGTCGTGTTCACCTCTGCGGTTGGAAAATCTGCAGCTTGCAGGAATTTGGGGGCAAACAGACTTGCGGTCAGCGCCGTGCCTCCCGCCAGAACGGCGCGACGGCTTGGACCGCTGGAATTTGGGTTGTTCTTCAGATGATTATCGTCTGACATGGGGCCTCCGGGCGGATTGGAAAGAGTTCTCTGTCAAAGCCTGACCGGAAATGCCGCACTGCGGTATACGTCGATTGACGTATACCCCTGCGTGTTTCTGCCCCGTAAGCTAGCTTTCAGAATGACGGCCGCGCTGAGATCCCTGGCGCGTGGGCAAGCCCGCAATCGCCCACCGTTGTGAACGGGTTTATGTATGCCAACCTACTTCCAGGCCACGCCCACGAAACGCGAATATAACCGCTGGGTCGCCAACGAAACGATGGAGGATTTCGCGCTGCGCTTTACTGCGCGGCGAGCACGGCGCTGGTCCATGGCGCGCGTGGCGAACACCGCCATCGGGTCGATCTCGTTTCTTGCACTCGAGGCGATCGGCGCTGTCATCACGCTGAGTTACGGGTTTGATACGGCAGTGGTGGCGATCATGCTCGTGGGCGCGATCCTGTTCTTCACCGGCCTGCCGATCAGCTACTATGCCGCGCGCTATGGCGTCGATATCGACCTGCTCACGCGCGGGGCGGGTTTCGGCTATATCGGCTCGACGATCACCTCGCTGATCTATGCGACCTTCACCTTTATTTTCTTCGCCCTGGAGGCGGCGATCCTGAGCCTCGCGCTGGAGTTCTGCTTCGGGATTCCGCTTTTCATTGGCTATATCCTGTCGGCGGTCGTGGTCATCCCGCTGGTGATCCACGGCTTCACCAAGATCTCGGCCTTCCAAGCCTGGACGCAGCCGTTCTGGATCGTGCTGCATCTGCTGCCCTTCGTGTTCCTGGGGTGGTTCGGGTTCAATATCGAGGGGTGGACCGGGTTCGACGGACTCGACGATGCCGGCGCCGACGGCATGTCGCTTCTGATGCTGGGCGCAGCCTCCGGCGTGGTGCTGTCACTGGCCGCGCAGATCGGCGAGCAGGTTGACTATCTGCGCTTTCTGCCGGAACCGAAAACTGCAGCGGAACGCCGCAAATGGTGGACGGCGCTGATCATGGCGGGGCCGGGCTGGGCCATCCTGGGCGTGCTGAAGATGCTCGCGGGCTCCTACCTTCTGACGCTTGCGCTCAACCACGGGTTGCCTCCCAAGGAAGCCGCGGACCCGACGCACATGTACTACACCGCCTTCGACATCGTGCTGGCGATGCCGGGGCTGGCGCTGTTTCTGACCGGTGCCTTCGTGATCCTGTCGCAGCTCAAGATCAACGTGACCAACGCCTATGCCGGCTCCATCGCCTGGTCGAATTTCTTTTCGCGGCTGACCCATTCCCATCCCGGCCGTGTCGTCTGGCTGGTCTTCAATGTCGCCATCGCGCTGATGCTGATGGAGTTCGGAGTCTTCGGCGCGCTGGAGGCGACGCTGGCGCTCTATTCCCACGTCGCGCTGGCCTGGATCGGGGCGCTGGTCGCCGATCTGGTGATCAACAAGCCGCTGGGTCTGAGCCCGCCGGGGATCGAGTTTCGCCGGGCCTATCTGCATGACATCAACCCTGTGGGCATCGGGGCGATGCTTGCCGCGGTGATCCTGTCGCTGCTCAGCAATACGGGTCTTTTCGGGCAGATGGCAGCGGCACTTTCGTCGTTCATCGCGCTCGCGACGGCCTTTCTGCTCGCGCCGGTCATCGCTAAGCTTACGGGCGGCCGCTACTACATCGCCCGACCGCCGGACGATCCGCCCGAGGCGACCTGCGACTGCACCGTTTGCGGCTACCGCTTCGACGCCGAGGACATGGCCGGCTGCCCGTTCTATGGCGGGCAGATCTGCTCTCTGTGTTGTTCGCTCGACAGCAACTGCCGGGATTTCTGCAAACCTGAGGCGCGGCTTTCGTTGGCTGTCGGGCGCGCGATCCACGGCAGCCTGCCGCCCTGGGCCGCCGGGCTGGTGACGTCGAAATGGACGCTTTTCCTGCTCATCTTCTCGCTCTGCTCGGGCGCTCTCGGCGCGGTGTTGCTGCTCATCGCGCGCTTCGAGGGCACTGAGGATTTTGGGACGCTGTTGGGGTTGCTTTTCTGTGCCGCCATCATCGTGATCGGCATCGGCGTCTGGCTGTTGATCCTGATCCGCGAAAGCCGCTCCGCCGCGCGCGCGGAGGCCGAACGTCAGAACCGTCGGTTGCTGCGCGAGATCCGGGCCCACGAGCGCACGGACAGTGCATTGCAGGCGGCCAAGGAAAAGGCCGAGGCTGCGAACCTCGCCAAGACACGTTACCTGACCGGGCTCAGCCACGAGTTGCGCACGCCGCTCAATTCGATCTTCGGATTCGCGCAGATCCTGGAGGCCGATCCAACCGTGCCTGCGCATCGCCATGCCGCGGTCTCGACGATCCGGCGCAGCAGTGAGCATCTGGCGGGTCTGATCGAAGGGCTGCTCGATATCTCGAAGATCGAGGCCGGCCGTCTGGAGATCCACCGGGATCGGATCAACCTCGCGGAGTTCCTGCGCCAGATTTCCAACATCTTCGCAGAGCGGGCCCGGGCCAAGAACCTCGATTTCCGACTGGAAACCGAAGGCGCGCTGCCCGGCTGGATCCTCTTTGATGAAAAGCGCTTGCGCCAGATCGTCATCAATCTGCTCAGCAATGCGATCCGCTATACCGACGAGGGCCAGGTGGTTCTGCGCATCGCCTACCGCAACGAGATTGCCACCATTGAGGCGATCGACACCGGGCAGGGCATCGCGCCCGAGATGCTGGAGAAGATCTGGAAACCCTTCGAGCGCGGCCATGTCAGCGGCGGGATCGGCTCGGGCCTGGGGCTTACGATCACAAGGCTGCTGGTTGAAATTCTGGGTGGCGAAATCACCGTGACGAGCACGCGCGGACAGGGCAGCAGCTTTCGCGTCCGTCTGATGTTGCCGACCATCCCCGATCATCGCGCGCGCCCCGCGCTGGAGCGCGAGGTGACCGCGCGCGGACGGGCGACCGGCTATACCGGGCGACGCAAGACCCTGATGATCGTCGATGACGATACCAGCCATCTCGATCTGGTGGAGAGCTTCTTCACGCCTCTCGGGTTTCATGTGGCCCGAGCGCAGAATGCCGAAGAGGCGATGGAACGGATCACCGATCTGCAGCCCGACGCCTTCATCCTGGATATCGACCTACCGGGGATGGATGGCTGGGGGCTCGCGACGCATCTGCGCCAGAACGGCTACCGGACGACGCCTATTGTCATGGTGTCCGGGCATGCGTTGGAAGCGCGTCGGAAAAATGGTGAAGACAAGGGCCCGGAAGCCGCACTTTATGATGCGTTCATCGCCAAACCGTACGGTTTGCCCGAGTTGCTCGAAAGGCTGGCGTCTCTGCTCAAATTGGCGCTGACCTACGCGACGCCTCCTACGGCGCAGCCCGAACCTGTCAACGGAACGGCCAAGATTCCGGACGAGGCACTTTCCGTGATGCTGGAGTATGCCAGCATCGGCCATGCCGCGGCGCTGCGGGACCGGTTGGAGGCGATCAGTCGTGAACACACGGGGCCTTGTGCCCAGATAGATGAGATCTCGGCGCTGCTCGACGATTACGAGATGACCAAGATCGCCAAAAGGATACGTTCATGGATGCACGCATGATCACGGCCAAGCTCGCCAATGTTGCGCTGATCGTGGATGACGATCCGGATTCGATCCGCATGGTGTCGACCGCCCTGGAGGAGAACGGCACGACCGTGCTGGTCGCCCGGGATGGTGCGACGGCATTGGATCTGACCCAACGCGTCTCGCCTGATGTTGTGCTCCTTGATGCGTTGATGCCCGGGATGGACGGCTTTGAGACCTGCCGCCGGCTCAAAGCGCCACCAATAATGACTCAAGCTCCTATCGTGTTCATGACCGGATTGAGCGATCCCGAGCATGTCTTGGCGGGACTTCAGGCCGGGGGCGTGGACTACGTGACCAAGCCCGTGAACGTGGATGAACTGATCGCGCGGGTGACCACGCACATCCTCAACGCGCGGCTGATCAACAGCGCGCGCTCGGCGCTCGATGCCGAAGGGGTATTCGTGCTCGCGTTTTCGGTCGACCAAACCCTCACATGGTCGTCGCCGAAAGCGCTGGCGCTATTGGCATCGAGCGGGCTCGACTTGTTACCGGACGGGCAGCCGCCCGCGGAGCTCAAAGACTGGTTGGCACGGGTGGTGCAGCAGCCGGTATCGAGCGCGACGTCCATCACGCTGCAGGGGTTCCGGCTGGACTATCTGGGCCAGGATCCGGGAGGGGAGATCCTTATTCGGATCGCACGCACCGGCACCCGCGACGAGGTTGCGTTCCTGGCTGAACGCCTAGCCCTCACAGTGCGCGAGGCCGAGGTGTTGCTGTGGCTCACCCAGGGCAAGACCAATCGCGATATCGGAGAAATCCTGTCGCTGAGCGGCCGGACGATCAACAAGCATCTCGAACAGGTGTTCCAGAAGATGGGCGTCGACAATCGTACCTCCGCCGCCCTGATCGCTGATCGAGCGCTCTGGTCGGCCAGGGACTAGCCCGCCGCGTGTTTCGCTCGACGACATTCGGTCGGCCGGCGGCGCGACGGGCAAAGGCGCAGGCTGTCGCGCCCGCGCCAAAGATCGATTCCATACCTGATAACTCCGGGATGCCAGAAGCAGTGGCCCCGTCCCGTTCTAGCCGTCTGATGCCTTCAAGAGATCTTAGTGGGCTCTTCGCTCAGGGGCCGGGTGAACGACACTTCGGGAGTCGGAGCCAGTGAGCTCTCCGTTTTCCGGACGACAAGGGTCCGTCCTTCATCGCCAGGATGACATTCTGCATCGGGGTTACGAACATGTCATTCTCGGCGGTCGAAAGGGTCGCCAAGGCGTCCGCGTTCTGCTGAGTCGCCGCGGCAATGACCGGCTCTTCCTGCGCGCGCCCGGTCGGTCAGCCCCAAGCGTTGGGCCCATGCGTCGGATGCGTCCTGTTTGCGGGCAATCAGCCCGTCCCGGTACATGGGGTCAGAGTTTTGGCCATCGTGGCTTGCTCGATATCCGGCCGCGTCACCAGACCCTTCTGGGTCAGTACGCCTTTTGTCCAAAGCTCCAGCAGCGCGGGACACGTGCCTGTCGTCAGGCCTAGTGGCTTGATTCGCGCCGAGAAGCTCCACGTGAAAAGCCGCGCCATGTGGTCCGCCAGACATCTGGCCGAATGCTGCTGAAAGGATGGCATCACCCAGTTCGGCCACTCGCATAGCTTCGTATTTGAACCTAAAAAGTAAGCTATATTAGTTCTTTACCTGCGGAGAGAGACAAGGATCAAAGCCCTTCACCCTGTCATTGGAGGCGTCGCAATCGCCATGATCCTCACCTTCTGGCTTTCCACCTTGGTCTCAGACCTTTCGGGGAGCACCGCCGCGATCACATGGGTCGAGACGCTGATCCCCTGTGGGTTTCTGATCATGATCCCCGCATTGGTGGCTTTCGGCATCTCCGGCTTTCGCCTCGGCAAGACCTACCGTGGCGCGTTGGTGAAAAGAAAGCGAAAGCGCACGCTGTTCATCGCTGCCAATGGCATCGCAATCCTGATCCCCTCGGCCCTGTATCTGTCCTACAAGGCGGAACCCGTACGTTCGACATGCCCTTCCACGCAGTGCAGACCATCGAACTGAGCGCGGGTGCGGTGAAGACTGCGTTTCTCGGGCTCAACATGCGCGATGGGTTGAACCTGACCCGGCCACGCCGTTGCGCGGTCTGAGCGCGGTCGGAAAACTGCTGGGCCAAAGGTGCGAGAGGCCGTCTGCCTAAGCACCTTCGCGCACCGCGGGACTATGGTCTATTACGGCGCAGACACCCTAAACGCGCCTCAATGGTCGGGACGAGACCGTTCGAACGCGGCCTTTTGCGCGTCGCTCGCCTCGGTCTGGTGCTGCGCTTTCCACTCGTCATAGGGCATGCCGTAGACGGTCTCGCGCGCAGTGGCCTTATCCATGGCAAGACCGCGGTCTTCTGCGGCCTCCTGATACCAGTTGCTGAGGCAGTTTCGGCAGAAGCCCGCCAGATTCATCATGTCGATATTCTGCACATCGGTCCGGCTGGCGAGGTGATCGCGCAAGCGGCGAAAGGCTGCGGCTTCAAGCTCCAGTCGAGTCTGGTCGTCCATGTCTTTTTCCCTCCGAGATGTGGCTGGCCTCAAGGCGCACGCGCCTCGATCGCTGGTCCTAAAGTAGTCACGCGCCCGGTTTTTTCACTGGGCCGCCGTCCCGGCCGCACGATCTGCCTGCAGGCTTGCCGGGGCTTCGTGCAGCGCGCGGGCCAGCAAGCCCGCCAGCCGTGTGCCCCAGTCTTCCTGCTGCGTCGGCGTGGCGATCAGATCGTGCCGCAATTCGATCAGCATGTTCATGCGGCCGTGCTGCAGTGCGTGCCGGTCAATGGCGTCGCCGGGCAAATGGCCGGCATAGGGTTCGTTCTCGCCCACGCAAAGCGGCACGCCGCTCACCTCCGCCACCCAAGCGCCAAAGCTTTGGTCATTGCGCAAAAGCGTGATGAAGGGGGCCGCAAGCCGGGCATCCTCGGCATGGAGAATCCCGATCTGCCAGGGCCGCGGGCGGCGCCCGACGAGCTTGGGCGTAAAGCTGTGCACCGCCACCAGCACCGGATCGGCGCGCGCGGCGAGCACATCCGCCAGCGCTGCGTGGTAGGGGCGGTAATAGCGGGCGAGCCGCACGTCGCGCCCGTCCGCATCAAGGTGACGGTTTCCGGGCACGATCGTCCCATCATAGAGCTTCATCACCAGCGTTGGGTCGTTCTCGCCGCGATTTGGGTCGATCACCAGCCGCGAGAATCGGCTGAGCACGGCAGGCGCTCCGAGCGCATCGGCCAGGGCGCGCGTGACGCCGGCGGCGCCCAGATCGTAGGCAATGTGCCGGCCCATTTCGGCCTCGGTCAGACCCAGACTGCCCCCGCCGATCTCGGGTGGAACAGCATTTGAGGCATGGTCGCAGCTGATCACCCAGCGGCCGGGGCGCTCTCTGCCGATAATTTCATAGACCTGTGTCTCGGGCGGTTCAAAAACAGACATGGAGCGGACATAAGCCAGCCCGCGCGAAGTTGCCAGTTGTGTCCGCGGCTCAACTGTCCGATCAGGGGCGGGCGCTAGCGCTAACAGATGTCGACCGGCAGGAGGGACCCATGATCCGAAAGAGAAACATCAAGATTGTGGCGACCCTCGGGCCGGCCTCAAGCGATGCAGAGACCATCCGCGCGCTGTTCGAGGCCGGTGCGGACGTGTTCCGACTGAACATGAGCCATGGGTCGCAAGAGGATATCGCGGGCCGGCACAGAATAATCCGCGCGCTGGAGGACGAGATGGAGCGCCCGATCGCGATCCTCGCGGATCTGCAGGGGCCCAAGCTGCGCTGCGGTGTCTTTGCAGATGGCAAGCACACGCTGGAGACCGGGGCCAGGTTCCGCTTCGATCTCGATCCCGCGCCGGGCAGCGCGGAGCGCGTCTGCCTGCCGCACAAGGAGATTTTCGACGCGCTGGAGCCCGGTGCGCGGCTCCTGGTCAATGACGGCAAGATGCGGCTGCGGGTCGAGGACTGTGGCCCGGACTTTGCCGACTGTGTGGCCGAAAACAGCGGCGACATCTCCGACCGCAAGGGGGTCAATGTCCCCGACGTGGTGCTGCCGCTCGCGGCGCTCTCGGAAAAGGACCGCAGCGATCTGGAGTTCGTGTGCAATCTCGGCGTGGACTGGGTCGCGCTCTCTTTTGTGCAGAGGCCCGAGGATGTCCATGAGGCTCGGGCGCTGATCGGGGACCGCGCGGCGGTGATGGTCAAGGTGGAGAAACCCGCCGCGGTCAAGGTCTTCGACGAGATCCTGGAGAGTTGCGACGGCATCATGGTCGCGCGTGGCGACCTGGGCGTGGAGATGCCCATTCATTCGGTGCCGCCGATCCAGAAGCGCCTGATTCGCGGCTGCCGCAATGCTGCGAAACCGGTCATCGTGGCCACCCAGATGCTCGAGAGCATGATTGACAGCCCCGTGCCCACGCGTGCCGAAGTGTCCGACGTGGCGACTGCCATCTATGAGGGCGCCGACGCGATCATGCTGTCGGCGGAATCGGCGGCCGGCTCCTATCCGGTTCAGGCGGTGACGATGATGAATTCGGTGGCTGAAGAGGTCGAGGGCGACGAAACCTACCGCACGATCATCGACGCCAGCCGCAAGATCAAGCGTGACACCGTTGCTGACGCCATCGTGCATGCGGCGCGCGAACTGGCAGAGACCGCCAACGTGGCCGCCATCTGCTGTTTCACCCATTCCGGGACGACCGCCTCGCTAGTCTCTCGCGAACGGCCCTCGGTGCCGATTATCGCGCTGACGCCCTTTGCGGAGACCGCCCGGCGGCTCTCGCTGAGCTGGGGCATGACCTGCGCCACGACCGGCACGGTGGAGCGGTTCAAGATGGCGGTCGTCAAGGCGGCCCGAATCGCGCGCGAAATGGGCCTCGCCGCAGCCGAAGATCAGATCGTCGTGACCGCAGGCGTGCCGTTCAATGTATCCGGTACGACCAATATCCTGCGGGTTGCGCCCTGTGACGAAAGCCTGATTTTCAGCGCTGAACCGGGCTAGGCGCCCCAGCCGTTGCCACGGAACACCAGTGCGGCCAGCATCGCTGCGATGGCGCACAGCCAGGCGCTTGCGATGCGCAGCGCGGTGCTCATTCCCTGGCCGCGGAGCCTGTTCGACAGGCCGTCATAGGCGCCGCCAACGGCCAGAATGGCAACCAGCGGCACGCTGACACCGCCGGTCGTCGTGACAAGCACATCCACGGGATCACCGGGGTCGGGGAGGCAGGCCGCACCGATCAGAAGACCGAGAGCAGCAATCGGTACTTGGATTGCACTGGTGGCGCGGTCACCAAGGAGGGCGATGGCAGCACCCGCGATCATGGCAATCAGCAGCAAGGCGAACTCGAGCGGCAGCAAATCCGCAAGACTACGCCCGAGCAGCAGACCGAGCGCGAGTCCCGTGGCGAAGACGACAACTCCCGAGCGATACCGGCGCGGCCAGTCTGGCATCAGGGCGAGGATGGTCACGCCTAGGGCCAGCAGGAGCGCGGGCTCCTGAAAGACATGGGCAATGCCGGTGTAGAATCCTTCGCTGCCCGGTAGCGCCCCATGGGCCTCAGCTTGGCCGCCTGAGAAGAGCGCTAGAAGGGTTGCGGCAAGGCGACTCCAGTCAGGTCGCACCGGTCAGGAATGCCAGGCCGATGAGCGATACGAGACCTCCACCCGCCCGCACGGCCCAGGCCCCGGCGCGCCAGCGGGTGAGTGTTCCGAACGCGATCCCGGCAAGGTGCAGGAGACCTGTGGCGATCACAAAGCCGATGGCATAGGCCGCAGGGCTGGTGGCCGCTGGCAACTCCGCTCCGTGGGCATGGCCATGGAAGACGGCGAAAATGGCGACGAGGAGAGCCGACACCCAGAGCGGCGGGCGCAGCCGCAGTGCGACGGCGAGTCCCAAAATGACTGCAGAGAGTGCAATCCCGGTCTCGACCGCGGGTACTGTGATGCCGAGCACGCCGAGGACCGCGCCGAACGCCATCACCAGGGGAAAGACGACCGGCAAAAGCCAGAGCGCGGGTGCGCCGAGAAATGCCCCCCAAAGCCCGACAGCGACCATTGCCACGACATGGTCCAGTCCGCCGATCGGATGGGTGAAGCCGCTCAGAAACCCGCCCGTCAGCGTGTGCTCGCCGGTATGGGCAAGGGCCGGGACGGCGAGTGCCATCAGCGCCAGCAGCGCGATGCCGGTGGCGAAAACGCGTGTCATGGTGTGTCTCGGCTGATCCATGGCGGCAGACTAGACGCTGTGGCAGGCGGTGCAAGCGATGAGCCCACGCAGGACGTGAATGCGATCTGTTTGACCTTGGCGTACTGCAAAGCTGTCACGTGGACGGGTGCATTTGCAGCGATGTGCTTGGCCGTAGCGGGTGCCAAACGTTTGCTTGATCGTGCGGCGCGGGCATCGGCGATCCGCTGTGCCCGCGTTGGCTCGTGCCTCAGGCTCTGCTTTTCCCCATGTCTCACAGCGACAGGGGTCGAATTCGGCCTTGCCTGCGTCGAGTACAGGAGGTATGCGCACCCGCTCAGGCGCGCGTCCGGCCAGTGTGGCATGCCGAGGCGCGCGACGACCGACCTAAGAGGAGCCGGAAATGCCCAAGATGAAGACCAAGTCGAGCGCCAAGAAGCGCTTCAAGGTGACGGCCACGGGCCGTGTGCTGAGCGCCCAGGCTGGCAAACGCCATGGCATGATCAAGCGCAGCAAGAAATTCATCCGCAACGCCCGTGGTACGACCACGCTGAGCGGACCGGATGAAAAAATCGTCAAGGGCTTCATGCCCTACGACCGCTGAGGAGGATCGCACATGTCTCGCACCAAAGGCGGAACCGTCACCCACGCGCGTCACCGCAAAGTGGTCAAAGCCGCGAAAGGCTATTACGGCGCACGCTCGCGTAACTTCAAGACCGCGACGCAAGCCGTTGACAAAGCAAACCAATATGCGACCCGTGACCGCAAGGCACGCAAGCGGAATTTCCGCGCCCTTTGGATTCAGCGGATCAACGCAGCGGTCCGTGGCCACGACGAGGCGCTGACCTATTCGCGCTTCATCAATGGTCTCGACAAGGCCGGGATCGAGGTGGACCGTAAGGTTTTGGCCGATCTCGCGGTCAATGAGCCGGCCGCGTTCGGCATGATCGTCGAAAAGGCAAAGGCCGCACTCGCCTGATCCGTGCCTTCGGGCACTGTCAGAAACAGATGAACCGCCGGTGACGGCCGGCGGTTTTTTCATGCGCGCTCCCGCGGCCGTCGGTAGCTCACGGCATGGGGGCTTCGCTGAGGCCCAGACCAGACGCGGGCGGCCCCGCGGCCCGGTGATCGACCCGCTGTACGGCGGCGGCTTCCTGAGCGCGCCTTGTCCAGCCTCCGGCGGGATCGCGGTGCAATGCATAGGGCTGCGCGGCGCCGTCTTTCTGACGGGTCAATACCTCCACCCTCCCATCCGGGCCGTGTGCCAGCCGGTCGTTCCACTCCGCCAAGGGCCAGATCAGCGGATCGACATAGCCGTCGCCAGCCCCGTAGTCGATCCGCCAGAGCTGGGCGTCGGCGCCGCGTCCGGCATACTCCCGCTCCTGGTGCTGGGGCAGGGCGATCGATACGAAGGCGGGCGCCGAGGCATGGTGGCCATTATGCGCGAACACTCCGATTTCGATCCGGCGGGCGTCGATCCCGTCCGGCCCTGTGATCTCGCCAGGCTGGTGCCAGTCTGCCACGATCTCGGCACGCGCTCCCCCTGGTCCCGAGGGCGTTATCGTTACTTTGTCGGGATCACCGCGCAACAGGACCCAGGTAAAGGTGAGCGGATGACCATTGGGATCGACCGTACGCTCGGCTGAGATCTCCATCCGGCGTTGGCCCGCGAAAGACCGCCAGACGCGCGCGATCGCCCCTGGCGTGGTGAAAAGCTGTTCCGAGAGGTTGCGCGCGAGGTAGTCGACGCCCGGGGTCGCCTGAAGATCGCGCACCACGTCGAGCTCCACCATCGGCGGGATCTCATCGGGGCGCATGGCCTGGGCAAGGGCGACCATTGCCGCGGGCCGCAGACTTTCGGCGTCAAAGGCGGTCGGATGGGCGGCGGGGCTGAAATAGACGGCATCGCTGGTGATGCCCTTGCGCGTGCGTCGAAGGATCATCTGTGCCGTCGCGGGCAGCAGACCCTCGTCGCGCAGCCGTCCGAACGTCTCCGGCCCGAACGCGGCATAGGTCAGCGCGAGAGCCTCCAGAAACGCTCGGTCGGAGCCGGACGAGCCCTGACTGATAACCATGTAGGGGGTCTGTGCCGCGAACCGGTCCCCGTTCTTTTGGTCGTGGTCGCGATGCTCTGGATAGACGTAAAGATGATTGGCCGAAAATAGATCGTAGGCGGCTTCGGCGCTGGCCTGGCTGCGCGCCGCGAGCCGCGGCAGGGAGCGCTTGAACTGCCCGCGGGTCAGCGCGAGTGAGGCGTTGCCGATCACCGGCGTGTCGAACAGGAAGGGTCCTGCCAGGCTCCGATCCAGCCCTTTTGCCGTGAACTCCTCACCATACCGGGTTTCCCGCAGTTGGGGCAGTTGGTGGAGTTTAGGACGCGAGTGGTCACCGTCACGATTGTCATAGAGCACCTGGGCAAGGCCCACGGCGCGGCCGGCGTGGAAGAGACGGTTGACCATGGCGGCCGCCCGGTCCGACGCGGTGCTCACGATTTTCACGTCCGCGGCGTGCGCGGTGTCGGGCACTGCAACCAGCCATTGCCCGGGACGCGTGCCGGGGCGCGCCGTCTCGTTATCCACAACAACTGGCGCGGGGCGTTCGGCGCGCTGCGCTCGGTCCTTGCGCGTTTCGGCGCCCGCGTTTTGCGGGCCGGCGGGCAGGACCAAAAGGGCGATCGCCACGAAGGACGCAGCTGTGCGGTGCCAACGGCGCGTTCGGTGCATTCCGGTCTCCTTAACCCGTCTTGTCCACGATCCCGGGCTGAGAGTTCTGCGGACCGAGTGGTTCGTCACGCGGTTTACGTCCATCTAGCCAGTTTGGGGAGTTTTCCATGGCAGACAAGTTTGAACATCAAACGCCGGGCCTGACGTCGCCCGGGATCGATGCCTTTCCGGTAGCGCCGAGCAACGGCAACGATCTGCCCCAGGTCACCCGTGCGCTCTATGTCGGTACGGCCGGCAATGTCCGCGTCGAGCTTGTGAGCGGCAGCGAGGCCACGTTCGAGGCGATGCAGGCGGGCGTGATGTATCCGCTGCGTGTGCGCAAGGTGTTTTCCACCGGCACCAGTGCCCAGGGCCTGGTCGGCATCTACTGAGCCGCGCCCGATAGGGTCTGACATCTCAGGTCGCAGCCGAGGCTGCGGCCTTTTTTAGCGGGTGATCACTGGATGCTGAGCCCGCGCCAAGGCTCGCGCCTAGGATGCCGCGCTTTCCAGGAAGTAGCGCTCCCATAGTGGCAGGCTCGCCGCCCCGAGCGCGCGGGCGTCCGGGCCGATGGTGCCGGCCTCGACCGATGGCAGGTCGATCCCGATATGGGGGACGCTCTGAATCCTGGTCCGCGTTACGCTGACCAGACGATCGCGCAGCGCAATCGGCAACCAGCCATCGATCAGAACGAGACTTGCATCGGTAACTGCACTGGCCGCGACAATGGCGCAGGCGAGCCCCTCTGCGGCATCGTCAACCCACGCGTCGAGTGCGCGGTCGTCAACCTCCCAACTCTCCGGTGGTCCCCAAAGGCTCTCCGGCGACAGACCAAGGGCTGTAAGACGCGCCTCGAGCCCCCAAAGCGACGCAACATCGATCAGCTGGCGCGGTGTCCCGGAAACATCGGGGATCGGGATCGAGCCGAGCGCACCGGCATTGCCTCGTGGCCCGGTATAGAGCCGTCCGCCCTGAACGACCCCACCCCCGGCGAAATAGGCGATATAGACATGAACGAAGTCGTCCACGCGGTCGCGGGGACCGAATGTCAGCTCGGCGCCACAGGCGGCGCTCGCATCGTTTTGCAACCACACCGCACATCCGGTGCGGTCCTCCAGTTCACGGGCGATGTCGCGGTCGCGCCACTGCTCCATTTCACGGTCTGGTGCTCCGATCGTGGTGCTCCATTCCCACAGCGCGAACGGGATCGCGATGCCGAGCCCAGCAATCCTTTGGCGGGCGTCCGATGCAAGATGGTCGCTGAGTGCCGCCACGGCGTCACAGGCAAAGGCGACTGTTTCGTCGGGCGTGGGATAGCGATGCGTCCGGCGCAGACGTTTGCGCACGGTGCCGGCAAAGTCGATCAGCACCATGTCCAGCGAACGTCGCCCCACCTTGAGGCCCAGGGCAAAGGCGCCATCGGGATCCAGCCCCATGGGGACGGAGGGTTGGCCCACCCGTCCGCGCACCGGCTCACCGCGCCGCAACAGCCCGTCGGCCTCAAGATTGCGCATGATGACCGAAACCGTCTGAGCGGAGAGCCCGGTAGACCGCGCAATGTCGGCTTTTGCCATCGCGCCATTGCGGTGTATCAGTGACAGGATGAGGCGCTCATTGCGGGCGCGAATGCCGTCGCGCTTCGCACCCATGACCTCCGAGGACGGGCAGTTCCCGTCGGGGCCGGTCAGTTCCTCAGCCATGATCTCTCCGTTTCGAGCGGCCAGTTTGGTCGACCGGGCGAGTGCGGTCAATAATAAATCACTCTGATTTATTTATATTGACAGGCGTCGTCGATTCCCTGTTACGTAATTTTTGTGTGCCGGCTCTCAACGAATGGAGAGGCACACAAGAAATGGGAGGAGACACTATGACTTTGACCGCAGCCCGCGGCCTGCTCGGCGCTTCGGCGCTCGCCCTTGTGGCGGCAACCGGCACCGCTCAGGCACAGGATACCAGCGCCTGCCTGATCACGAAAACCGACACCAACCCGTTCTTCGTCAAGATGAAGGAAGGCGCGGCCGCCAAGGCCGAAGAGCTTGGGATAGCGCTGAAAAGCTTTGCGGGCAAGATCGACGGAGACCATGAAACGCAGGTTCAAGCCATCGAGACCTGCATTGCGGACGGTGCCAAGGGCATTCTGATTACTGCGTCGGACACCTCGTCCATCGTCGGCGCGGTGGAGCAGGCCCGCGACGCCGGGCTGCTGGTGATCGCGCTCGACACGCCGCTGAACCCGATCGACGCGGCGGATGCGACCTTTGCCACCGACAATTTCCTGGCCGGTGAGCTGATCGGCCAATGGGCCGCGGCGACGCTGGGGGACGACGCGGCCAATGCCAAGATCGCCATGCTCGACCTGGCCGTCAGCCAGCCCACCGTCGGTGTTCTGCGCGATCAGGGCTTTCTGACCGGCTTCGGCATCGACGTGAAGGACCCCAACAAGTGGGGCGATGAGGACGATCCGCGGATCGTCGGCAACGACGTGACGGCCGGTAATGAGGAGGGCGGCCGCAAGGCCATGGAAAACCTGCTCGCCAAGGATACCGGGATCAACGTGGTCTACACGATCAATGAGCCTGCCGCCGCGGGGGCTTATGAGGCGCTCAAGGCGTTCGGGCGCGAAAACGACGTGCTGATCGTATCCGTCGACGGCGGTTGCCCGGGCGTGGAGAACATCCGCGACGGGGTGATCGGTGCGACCTCCCAGCAGTATCCGTTGCTGATGGCGTCGCTCGGGATCGAAGCAATCGCCGCCTGGGCGGCGGACGGCACCAAGCCCGCCCCGACCGAGGGCAAGGATTTCTTCGACACCGGCGTGGCCCTGGTCACCGACAACCCGGTCGATGGGGTTCCGTCGATCTCGGTCGCCGAAGGCCTGGAGAAATGCTGGGGCTGAGCCTGGCCTGAGCCATCCGGCCCGCGCGGCACATGCCGCGCGGGCCCTGATCGACCCAAACATCCAAAGTGGAGGCGGCCGTGTCCGAGAGCAGCTCGTCAGGGGACAATTACGAGGCCAAATTGTCCGACGCATCGTCGACCGTCGCTCAGTTCGAGGATGAAAGGCGCGGCCCGATCCACCGCATCCAGCACGCGCTCCATGTCACGCCGTCGCTGGTGCCTTTGGTCGTGCTGTTGCTGTCGATCGCGATTTTCGGAATTGCCCTCGGGTCCAAGTTTTTCTCGCCCTTCGCGCTCACCCTGATCCTGCAACAAGTTCAGATTGTGGGCATCCTGGGTGCCGCGCAATCGCTGGTGATCCTGACCGCCGGGATCGATCTCAGCGTCGGGGCGATCATGGTCCTGTCCTCGGTGGTGATGGGGCAGTTCACCTTCCGCTACGGGCTTCCGCCAACGGTCGCGATCATGTGCGGCTTGGCCTGCGGGACGCTTTGCGGGTTTATCAACGGCTGGCTTGTCGCGAAGATGAAGTTGCCGCCTTTCATTGTGACACTCGGCATGTGGCAGATCGTGCTGGCGACCAATTTCCTCTATTCGGCCAACGAAACCATCCGGTCTCAGGAGATCGAGGAGGCCGCGCCACTGCTCCAACTCTTCGGGTCGAAATTCAACGTGGGCGGCGCGGTCTTCACGGTGGGCGTGGTCTTCATGGTGCTGCTGGTGCTGGTGCTGGCCTTCGTGCTCCGACACACGGCGTGGGGGCGCCATGTCTACGCCGTGGGCGATGACGCGGAAGCGGCGCAGCTCTCGGGTGTGCGCGTCGATAAGGTGCTGATCTCTGTTTACATGCTGTCGGGGCTGATCTGCGCCTTTGCCGGCTGGGCCCTGATCGGGCGGATCGGCTCGGTTTCGCCGACCTCCGGGCAGCTCGGCAATATCGAAAGCATCACGGCCGTCGTGATCGGTGGGATCTCGCTCTTTGGCGGACGGGGCTCGATCCTGGGCATGTTCTTCGGTGCGTTGATCGTCGGGGTTTTCACGCTCGGCCTGCGCCTGCTCGGTGCGGACGCACAATGGACCTACCTGCTGATCGGTGTGCTGATCATCGGTGCTGTCGCGATCGACCAGTGGATCAGAAAGGTGTCGGTCTGATGGAACCCATTCTGAACGGTAAGAACCTGGTGAAACGCTACGGCCGCGTCGTGGCGCTCGATCACTGTGATTTCGAGCTGTACCCGGGCGAGATCCTCGCGGTGATCGGCGACAACGGCGCGGGCAAGTCGACGCTCATCAAGGCGGTGTCAGGTGCGGTGCTGCCCGACGAGGGCGAGGTCTATCTGGAAGGCCAGCAGGTTCGGTTCCAGACGCCGCTCCAGGCGCGCGACCACGGGATCGAGACGGTCTACCAGCAGCTTGCCATGTCGCCTGCGCTCAGCATCGCTGACAACATGTTCATGGGCCGTGAGCTGCGCAAACCGGGCTGGCGCGGGGACTATCTGCGCATGCTCGACCGCCCGGCGATGGAAAGATTCGCCCGCGACAAGCTCACCGAACTGGGGTTGATGACGATCCAGAACATCAACCAGGCCGTGGAAACACTGTCCGGCGGCCAACGCCAGGGTGTGGCTGTGGCGCGCGCCGCCGCCTTCGGTTCCAAGGTGATCATCCTCGACGAGCCCACCGCGGCGCTTGGGGTCAAGGAAAGCCGCAAGGTTCTGGAGCTGATCCAGGACGTGAAGGCGCGCGGCATTCCGATCATCCTGATCAGCCACAATATGCCCCATGTGTTCGAGGTCGCCGACCGCATCCACATCCATCGGCTGGGCAGGCGGCTTTGCGTGATCAAGCCGGATGATTTCGCGATGTCCGACGCCGTGGCGATGATGACGGGCGCGATGGAACCGCCCGAGACGCGCGCCGCGTGAGCGATCCGGTTCCGGAGCTTGCCGCGCGCGTCCGGGCGCTGCGGCCGAAGGGGCGCCGGGCTCTGGTGGCCATTGCCGGGCCACCGGCGTCGGGCAAGTCCACCTTGGCGGCGCAGCTTGCCGAGGCACTCGGGGCAGGGGCCCTGGCGGTGCCCATGGACGGCTTTCACCTGGATGACAGCGTTCTGGAGGCCCGCGGTCTGCGCGACCGCAAGGGATCGCCGCCGAGCTTCGATGCGGCTGGGTTCGTCCACGCGATGCGCCGGCTGGCGCAGGAGCCGGAGGTCGTCCTGCCCGTCTTCGACCGGTCGCGTGAGATCGCCATCGCGGGGGCGCTGGCGGTGGGCCCGGACTGCGAGATCGCATTGGTCGAGGGCAACTACCTGTGTTTCGACGCGGCGCCCTGGCGGGACCTGATGGCGCTCTGGGATCTGTCGGTCTTTGTCGACACACCGGAACAGGTTCTGCGCGATCGCCTTGTCACCCGCTGGCAGACCCATGGCCGCGCCGATGCCGCGCAGTGGATCGAGACCAACGACATGCCCAATATCCGTCTGGTTCGCAGCAACCGTTTGCCAGTGGACCTGAGCCTGACCGACGAGCAGGCGATTTAGCCGTCAAAGAGCTCCGATTCCGCGCCCAGATACCCGTTCCAGGCGAACCAGTAGGCGACATGCCCGGGCACCCGGGGCAGGGTGTGCCCATCGCTGGCCTTCAACGCCTCTTCGGTCACCGTCCAGGCTGTGCCACTGGCATCGGTCAGCATATCGGCACTGCCTTCGAAGCTCAGATCACCCCTCTCATAGGCGCGCACCGATCTGGTTGCGGTATCGCCGACCAATACCAGCGGCCGGTCCCACATCCCGTCATTGATCACCGGGCGCCCGTCGAACGCGTCGAGCGGCCAGGCCTTGGCGCCGCCGAAATGCCGGATGCCGAAGACATAGTCCTTCTGCCGGTGCGTGCTCTCATCGACAAGGGTGGGAAACATCAGATCGTCGGACGCGAAATACTCTCGATAGACGACGCCAGAGCCATAGTCGCGGCGATGACCGGTATCCAGCGACAGCACGCGTGTGTCAGGGTTCAACCTCTGCCAGTTTTCCCATGTGTCGATCACCACCGGGCGCTGGCGCAACACGATCCCGCTGTCGACGAGATCGCCCGAGACTGGCTCTCCGGTGAACTGGTTCCACAGCGAATGGGTGGCGCGATCGAACATCAGCTTGTTTGAGCGGTAAAGAAAGCCCGAAGATCCGAAGATCAGCGGGTCGGTCCGGCCCGGCAGCTGGGTTTCGAACAGGATGCCCGAGCCGCAGAGCGTGCAGTAAGCCAGCGCCAGAGGCACCCCCCCGATCACGTCGTTGAACATCTCGTGCCAACCCATGATGCGCAGCGGGTAGGCGCGGGCATCGCCGTTGATCGCGACGCCGAAGACCAGATCGTCGGGGCGCAGGTAGCTTGCCTCCGCCGCGGGGATCAGGTTGGGAGCGTCGAGCGAGGGGATGCCGTCCTTGCGCACACCGCCCCAAGTTACCTCCTCGAAGCGGATACGCATCCGCTCCCGCGCCAGATCGGCGGGATCGAGAAAGACGTCGAAATTCGGATCGATCTGCAAAAATACCTCGCGCTTGACCGCGATATAGCTGGGATGGGCTGGGATCTCGGGGTGCTTTTCCTGCCAGAGCATCCAGTCGAACCAGCCCTCGCGACCCGTTTCGCCGATCAGTTCCCCCAGAGCCGCGTTGAGGCGTCCGGCGTCTTCCCGGCGAAATCTCAGGGCAAAGATCAGCCCCGGCGCCATGTCCGCGTGACCGCGCTCGAGGATGGCAGTGAGGGCTGCATCGAACTCTGCCGGTCTGCCGAAGAGCAGGTTGCGCTGGTGGATCTCGAGGTCGATGTCCTGAGCGCGGGCCGCCGACGGCAGCAGCATTGCGGCGGTGAGCGCTGTCGTGACGGTGCGGCGCGTCGGGCGATGGATCGGCATGGGCTCCTCCCTGGGGCTGGGAGAAGCCTGACACGCAGGCCGATCACGCGGATCTAAAAGGACGGAGAGGTGCCGTATCCGTGAAGGCGAAACCGATCGGACTCGCGCCGCAACAATCGCTCAGTGTTCGAAGCCGCGACAGCGACAGTGCCGGTGCGCATCATTCTCCGCCGTGTATACAGTTGTCCGATCAGCCGCCCGTATGGCTCATGTGACGCGGCATCTGCCCATCGAGCGATTGGCGGGAATAGTCGAAATCATGGCCCTTGGGTTTGAGGCTGATCGCCGCCCGGATCGCTTCTTCCAGCGCGGTTTCGCTGTCGGGGAAGTCGCGCAAGGGTTTGCGCAAATCGGCCATGTCTTCCTGTCCGAGGCACATATAGAGCTCGCCGGTACAGGTCAGCCGCACCCGGTTGCAGCTTTCGCAGAAATTATGCGTCAGCGGCGTGATGAAGCCGATCTTCTGACCGGTTTCCTCCAGCCGGACATAGCGGGCGGGGCCCCCAGTGCGTTCGTCCAGATCGGTCACGGTATACCGCTCGGCGAGCGTCTTGCGCATGTCCTTGAGCGACCAGTACTGGCCGAGCCGGTTTTCGTTGCCGATATCGCCCATCGGCATGACCTCGATCCAGGTCAGGTCCATGTGGCGGGAGGCGCACCATTCGGTCATCGAGAAGAGCTCGTCCTCGTTGAAGCCCTTGAGCGCCACGGCGTTGATCTTGACCCTCAGTCCCGCCGCCTGGGCGGCATCGAGCCCGCGCATCACCTGGGGCAGACGTCCCCAGCGGGTGACCTCGGCGAACTTGGCCTCATCCAGCGTATCCATGGAGACATTGATGCGGCGTACCCCGCAGGCCACCAGATCCTCGGCGTATTTTTCGAGCTGCGAGCCGTTTGTGGTCACCGTCAGCTCATCCAGCGCGCCGCTGTCGAGATGCCGCGACATGGCGCGGAAGAAAGTCATGATCTCGCGCCGGACCAGCGGCTCGCCCCCGGTGATGCGCAGCTTGCGTACGCCGAGCTTGACGAAGGTCGAGCACATGCGGTCGAGCTCTTCGAGCGTCAGCAGTTCCTTCTTCGGCAGAAAGGTCATGTTCTCCGACATGCAGTAGACGCAGCGGAAATCGCAGCGGTCGGTGACGGAGACACGCAGATAGGTGATCGCGCGAGCGAACGGGTCGATCAGCGGTGCGGTCATTTCGGCCCTCCCAGGCTGTTGGGGTAATACCGTAGTCATCCGATCAGGATTGTCCAGACGACCACACCGGCCGAATCTGCAACCTGGCCGCACAAGGGTCTATTGCTCGGAGGCTCGGTCGAGCGCCTCGGCCCAGAGATCCGCGAACTTGTCGAGCCCCTTGGCCGAGAAATGGCATCGGTCGGGTAGCCGGTCCGAGGCGTCGGAGAGCGTGTCGGTGTTGGGCCCGCGCAGCACGCCGGGGGTTTCGCGGATGATCCTGTCCTGCAGCGCCAGCAGCCGTGTGTCGCTTTCGTTGCCGCAGATCGTGGCCTGGGACAGATAGACCGGCGCGTCGGTAACCGTGCGGATCTGTGCCAACAACGACTCGAATGCGTCGCGATAATTGGATGGCCCGCGCATGGCGCGGTTGTTGCTCTCGCCCTGGTGGATCAGCACCGCGTCGATATGGCCGAGTGCGGCTTTGGTGGCGCGCAGTTCGGTTACCAGATGATCGACATGGGGCGGCGCGGCGAGCTCCTGCATGGTGGCCGCGCCGAAACCCGCGTTGGCGTAAAACGCGGCCCCGGCTCCGGCGGCTACCTGCTGCGTGCCGAGCCGGCCCCAAACGGTTCCGCCGGGCCCGGTCCCGCCGAGCGTCGGGTCGACGTAGGGATAGGCGCGGCCGCGAAAGACCATGTAGACCGGGCCGGACACGTCAAAGCCCAATGCACCGGCATTTGTGGCGTTGGACTGTCCATAGGTGACATAGACCAGCCCGTCGCGTGCCAGTGATGTGGCGCGGGCGCGCGACACGGGCGTGTGGGCGCTGGTGTCGGTGTTACGCGCGCCAAGCGCGTCGTCGGCCGTCATCGGTGGCTTGGTCGCCCCAGACAGCGGCAATACGCTGCAGCCTGCGATAAGGAGCGCCGCGCCTGCCAGGACCGACGCCGCGGTAATCCAGCTCATTCCACAGTCACCGATTTTGCCAGATTGCGCGGCTGATCCACGTCTGTCCCCCGCGCCACGGCGGTATGATAGGCCAAAAGCTGCGCCGGCACGGCATAGAGCAGCGGCGCAAAGACCGCAGCCGCTGACGGCATCACCAGCTGGTGCGCCGCACCGTCACCGGCCTGCCCGGCGCCTTCGGCATCGGTGACCAGAACGACCTGACCCTGGCGGGCTATGACCTCTTCCATGTTCGACAGCGTCTTTCCAAAAAGCCGGTCATGGGGCGCGAAAACGACCACCGGCACGGTGCGGTCGACCAATGCGATGGGGCCGTGCTTGAGCTCTCCGCTCGCATACCCTTCGGCGTGGATATAGCTGATTTCCTTCATCTTCAGCGCGGCTTCCAGCGCCATGGGGAACATCGCCCCGCGCCCCAGGTAAAGAATGTCCTGCGCCTCGGCGAGCTCGGTCGCAATCTGCGCGATCCGGTCCGACAGCCCGAGCGCCTGGTTGATTAGCCCGGGCAGCGCCGAGAGATACCCCAGATGCTCGGACACACTGCCCGCGTCGAGCCGTCCGGTCTGCTGCCCGGCATGGAGCGCGAGAACCGCGAGCGCCGCCAGCTGGCAGGTGAACGCCTTGGTCGAGGCGACGCCGATTTCGGGGCCGGCATGGATCGGCAGCGCGACATCGCTGGCCCGAGCGATAGAGCTTTCAGCGACATTGGTCAGTGACACGATCCGCTTGTCCTGGCTTTCGCAGTAGCGCAGGGCGGCCAGAGTATCGGCGGTCTCGCCGGATTGGCTGACGAAAATCGTCAGCGTACCCTCGGGCAGCGGCGGTTCGCGGTAGCGGAACTCCGATGCGATATCGACATCCACCGGAATGCGTGCGAGCGCCTCGATCCAGTACTTTGCCGTCAGGCACGCATAATAGGCCGTACCGCAGGCCACCATGGTCACGCGTTGCGTGCCGGTGAGGTCCAGCGGTGCGGGCAGGGCGATCTTGCTGCCTGTGTCGTCGAGATAGGCGTCGAGCGTGGCGCGGATCACGGCGGGCTGCTCGGCGATCTCCTTGGCCATGAAATGGCGGTAGCCGCCCTTGTCAATGCGGGTGTTCTCGGTGTGCACGGATTTCACAGCGCGCGAGGCGGGCGCACCGCTGGCATCGAAAATCTCGGCCCCCGCGCGGCGGATCACGACGGTGTCGCCATCCTCGAGGTACGTGATCCGATCGGTAAGCTGGCCCAGTGCGATGGCGTCGGAGCCCAGATACATCTCGCCCTCGCCATATCCGATCGCCAGCGGCGAGCCGCGACGGGCGGCAAAGATCAGGTCCGGCTCGCCGTCGAAGAGAAACGCCAGTGCGAACGCGCCCTCCAGGCGCTTGACCGTGGCCTGTGCGGCGTCCACGGGGGTCATCCCTTCGGCGAGGTATTTCTGGCAGATCAAGGCAATGGTTTCGGTATCGGTTTCGCTGTCCCAGCGAAGGCCTGCGTCGGCGATCTCCTCCCGCAGGGCACGGTAATTCTCGATGATCCCGTTATGGACCACCGCCACCGGTCCGGCCTTGTGCGGGTGGGCGTTGGTCCTGGTCGCAGCACCGTGAGTGGCCCAGCGGGTGTGCCCGATACCCGCGCGCCCGGCGAGCGGTTCGTGGACCAGAAGATCCGACAGTTCCACCAGCTTGCCGACCGCGCGCCGACGGTCGAGCCGGCCCTTGCTGATCGTGGCGATACCGGCGCTGTCATAGCCCCGATATTCCAGCCGCTTGAGCGCCTCGACCAGAAGGGGGGCTGCTTCATGCGCCCCGAGTACGCCGACGATCCCGCACATGGCTCAGCTCTCTTTCTGCTCGCGTTTGGCCTTCAGCTTCAACAGATGCGCGCGCAGTTTGTTTGCCAGTCCCGGCTTGGTGGCCTGGCGTGCGCGCCCGATGGCGAGTGCTGCGTCCGGCACATCCGAGGTGATGACAGATCCGGAGCCAGTCATCGCGTCGTCGCCCACCCGCACCGGTGCCACCAGCATGGTGTTGGAGCCGACGAAGACGCGCTCGCCAATCTCTGTCCGGTGCTTGAGCACACCGTCATAGTTGCAGGTGATCGTACCGGCGCCGATATTTGTGGCGGCGCCGATGCTGGCGTCGCCGAGATAGCTCAGGTGGTTGGCCTTTGCGCCGGGCGCGAGTGTGGCGTTCTTCACCTCGACGAAATTGCCGATACGGACGTCCTCGGCCAACTCAGTGCCCGGGCGCAGCCGCGCATAGGGGCCGACGATCGCGCCGCGGGACACATGCGCACCTTCCAGATGTGAAAAGGCGCGGATGCGTGCGCCGGTTTCGACTGTGACGCCCGGCCCGAAGATGACGTTCTGCTCGACGGTCGCGTCCCGTCCGATGACAGTGTCGAGCGAGAAATACACCGTGTCCGGCGCGAGCATCGTGACGCCGGTGTCGAGCGTATCGGCCCGGCGCGCGGCCTGAAAGGCAGCCTCGGCGGCGGCAAGCTCCGCGCGGCTGTTCACGCCCCGGGTCTCGGACTCCGCGCAGCGCACGACGCGTGCCTTCAGATCCCGGTCGCGTCCGATCGCCACGATGTCGGTGAGGTAGTATTCGCCCGCCGCGTTGTCGTTACCGACCGCATTCACCAGCGCCATGAGCGTTTGTGCATCGGCCATGACGACGCCGCTGTTGCACAATGTGATCGCCCGTTCGGGCTCGGTCGCGTCCTTGTACTCAACGATCCGCAGCAGGGTCTCGCCCTCAGTCACCAGACGCCCGTAGCGTCCCGGATCGGCGGCCTCGAACCCAAGAACGACGATATCGGCTCCGGCGCGGCGCGCCTCAGCCATGGCCATCAGCGTCTGGGGCCGGATGAAGGGCGTGTCGCCATAGAGCACGACCGCATCGCCCGCAAATCCCGCGAGGGCCGGGGCGGCCTGGGCCACGGCATGAGCCGTTCCCAATTGCGGCTCCTGCAGAACCGTCACGGCGTCGGGATTATGGGCGCGTGCGGCGGACGCGACGGCCTCTGACCCGTGGCCGGTCACCACCACTGTGCGGTCTGGCGCCAGCGCTGCGCCGGCGCACAGCGCATGGCTGAGCATCGGCGCGTTGCCGATCTGGTGCAGCACCTTGGGCAAGTCCGAGTTCATCCGGGTGCCCTTGCCCGCGGCAAGCACGATCAATGCACTGTTCACACCACTGACTTTCAATCGACCTTTTCTTTTCTGGAGGTAGCTTTTATCGCTACGCTCCAGCGACGCAAGGTGCCCGGCGGTCACGTCCGGTGACCCTCTGTTACAGCCGCTACACCAAATTGCGGTCGCATACGAGGGAACGATATGGGCACAGTGGTCTTCGATCTGGACGGTACGCTGGCCGACACATCAGGCGATCTGATCGCAGCGACGAACACCGCACTCGACGTCCTGGGACACGCACCGCAACTCGAACGGGGGCGCGATGCCGCAACCGCTTTCCGCGGCGGGCGGGCGATGCTGAGGCTGGCCGCCGATCGGTTGGGGCATGACGCGCCGGAGGTACTGGTCGAGGCGGGTTTCCCCTTGCTTCTGGAAGCCTATGGCAACGCCATAGATGTGCACACACAGCTCTATCCGGGAGCGGCTGACAGCGTCACGGCGCTCGTGGATTCAGGCTACCGGGTAGCGGTTTGTACCAACAAACCCGAGGGGTTGGCGCGCACCCTGCTGGATCGGCTGGGGATGGGAGCAGCCTTTGGCGCGCTCGTCGGAGCCGACACGCTGCCGGTGCGCAAGCCCGACCCGGCACCCTTTCGCGCTGCCGTGACCGGGGCCGGGGGCGATCCGGCGCGCAGCCTTCTGGTCGGCGATACCCAGACCGACCGCGCCACGGCGGCGGCGGCGGGCGTGCCGTGTGTGCTGGTGACGTTCGGGCCGGACGGGCACGGGGTCGCGGCCCTGAAGCCTGACGCCCTGCTGGATCACTTCGACGCGCTGCCCTCTCTGGCCGCCCGTTTCCTGGGCGCGCCGGGCGACGCCCGAACGGTCTAGCCGCGCCACGGGGCCGTCCGGCCGGCGCAGGCAAACCTCCGCCCATCTCCGCTCCGCGCGACTGGTCTTGCGCGCCCGGGGAGGTGATTGACCTTGCCGGGATCTCCCGACAGGTTGTGCCCACTGTCGCCAGGATGTGAGGAGACTGCATCATGACCGAGGTTTTCACCGGATCCTTTACCCAGCAGCTACCGATCCCAGAGGACGCTATCGAAGCGGCGGTCGAGGTGATGCGCAGCGGACGGCTCCACCGCTACAACCTTGCCCCCGGAGAGACAGGCGCCGTCGGCGCACTGGAGCAGGCATTCGCAGCCAAGACCGGCGCGCAATACTGTTTGGCCGTGGCCTCGGGAGGGCAGGCGATGGCGATCTGCCTGCGCGCGGCTGGTGTGGAGCCAGGCGATGCGGTGCTGAGCAACGCCTTCACCCTGGCGCCGGTGCCCGGGGCGATCGCGGCGGTGGGCGCGCGTCCGGTTTTTGTCGAAACGACCGAGGCGCTGACCATCGATCTGGACGATCTGGCCGCCAAGGTGGGGCAGGCACGGGTTCTGCTGCTCTCGCACATGCGCGGTCATATCTGCGACATGGACCGGCTGATGGCGATCTGTGAGTCCGCCGGTGTGACTGTCATCGAGGACTGCGCCCACACCATGGGCGCGGCCTGGCGCGGTACGCCGTCAGGGCGCCACGGGCTTGCGGGCTGTTATTCGACCCAAACCTACAAGCATATGAATTCCGGTGAAGGCGGCCTGATCGTCAGCGACAGCGCCGAGTTCATGGCCCGCGCGACGCTGCTCTCGGGCAGTTATATGCTCTTTGATCGTCACCCTGGTGGGCCGCCACCGCAGGTCTATGCCGATCTGACTGGCGAGATGCCGAACATGTCCGCCCGAATGGACCATCTGCGTGCCGCGATCCTGTTGCCGCAGCTCGCCCGGCTGGACGACGACTGCGCCGCCTGGACCGACCGGTACCGGGTGCTCGAAGCAGGGCTGGCCGACGCGCCGGGTGTGGTGCTGATCCCGCGGCCTGCGGAAGAGGCGTTCGTAGGCTCCTCGTTCCAGTTCCGTCTCGCCGACTGGCCGGCGCACGCGATCCGGGCATACCTAGAGCGTTGCGCAGCCCGCGGTGTGGAGCTGAAATGGTTCGGCGATAGCGCCCCCCATGGTTTCACCTCGACCTATGCCCACTGGCGCTTTGCCGTTCCTCCGTCTTTGCCACAGACCGACCAGGTGCTCGCAGGACTGATCGACATGCGCCTGCCGCTGACATTCGATCTGGAGGATTGCGCGCTGATCGCCCGGATTCTGCGGTCGGAGACAGAGATACGCTCAGCGCAGCCCGAAACCGCGGCATGAGCGCATTATTCACTTTGTCCGCTTGACGGACGGCCCCTCCATGTCACATTTGCGACACGAGGCGGCTGCGTCAGTGCCGTAGGGAGACTTCGTGAGTGGCCAACGCCCCAGCCATGGGGTGCGCGCTCAATCACTCTGCTGCGAGGCACGCCCTGTGATCACACTGCACCATGCCCATGAGACCCGGTCTATGCGTACGCTTTGGCTACTGCTGGAGCTTGGGGTCGAGTTTCACCTAGCGGTTTATCCTTTCGACAAGACCTTGCGCACGGATGGCTTTCGCCTGCTGCACCCGGCGGGCCGCGTGCCCGCGCTGGAGATCGACGGCGAGGTGATGATCGAATCCGGCGCGATCTGCGAATATCTGTGCGAACGGTTTCCGGAGGCCGGTCTCGGCCGCATGCCGGGCGATCTCGACCGTGCAGATTGGCTCGTCTGGGTGCATTTTGCCGAAACGTTGACGCAGCATGCATCGATGCTGACCCTACAATACGAAGGTCTGCGCCCTGCCTCGAGGCGCTGTTCGCTGACCGTCGATCTGGAAACCCGGCGGTTGCAGAGCTGTTTTCATGCTGTGGAGAACCGCTTGAACGGAACAATGGAAGGCCGCGACACGATCCTCACCAGCGGTTTTTCAGCGGCCGATATCGGAGTCGCCCAAGCGATCTACATGGGTCGGCATTTTGTGCGGATCGATCCTTACCCGTCGCTCAGCCGGTGGTATGCCGATGTCACCACGCGCCCGGCTTTCCGCGCGTCGCTGCCGCCGTCGGACGCGCGGATCTACTCCCGCGACTTTTACGGCGAAGACGCGGAGCTTCTGGCCGGCTGACGCGAGGCCGCGAAGGTCAGCTCCGGTTATCCGCGTGGGAACCGCGTCCTGTCACCACTGGAATTCACAGCGCTGCGGGTGAGCCTCGTGGCTGGCCCTCTGCCCGATCAGGCCGCCATTGACAGGCGCGCCATGGCCAATGCCTTGGCGCGCGTCTCTTCGGTACGCCGAGTCCAGCCACGTCCGAAGCTGTCCCAGTGTTTCAGCCTGCGGTAGTAGGCGAGCCGGTCGTCGCTGAACCGCTCAATGATCGTCTCGGGCGCGAAGCGCGCTGCGGCTGCCAGCGTCTTTGGTCCGATCTGTCCGTCGACCTTGGCGCCCGTAATTCGCTGCAGCATCCGCGCCGCGCGCGCGGGTCCGGCATTGACCCCGAAGTCGAACACAACCAGATCCACGCCAGCGGCCAACCGATCGCAGTTGAGCGCGTTCCAGTAGCGCGCGCGATAGATTTCCTCGGCTTCGGTCCGCTGAAGTGCGCGAACGTCGCCCTTGCTCACCGCTGCACCGCGCCAATCGGCAAGGGTGAGATGGGTGATGCCCAGATTGGTGGCGCCGCCAGGATCGTCGGGATGATCGACATACCCGCCCTCATGCTCCAGCACCACGCTCATGCAGTTGGCGAAGTTGTCGGTCTTGGCGGGTTTGGACGCGCGCGACGCCCGCCCTTTCGGTTTTTCGGGCGTGATCTGGCGAACGATCTCTGTGGTCTGACGGGTCTGGTCGGTCACGATCTCACGCGTTTGACGGGCGGTTTCGCGCTGGACGGCCTGCTGCGCCTGCTGGGCCTGGGCGAGGCTGACATCCTTGCGCCGCGAGCCATCGGACGAGCCCAGCCAGAAGCTGATCACCGTGGCGAAGCCGGCCGTGAGCGTGCCCACGGCGATGTTGACGATTTGAAACACCAACTGACTGCCGGGGTCGCTGGGGACCAGCCGCTCGGGTGAAAGCCCGCCATTGATTAGGTAGAGCAAGGTTGCAAAAAAGCCGAAGACCACCACCGCGGACACCACCACCGGCCCCCAGGCGATGACCGAGCGATCCCGGGTCAACCCGGTGAGCAGATCGCGCGCGTCGGCGGCGTCCGCTCGTGCATTCGCGGCGCCTGCGATGTCGAGCCGCAAGCGCTCCAGCTCCGCCTGGCGGGTAAGTTCGCGCTCCGCCATCTCGGACGCCGCTTCGTCGTTTTCGATCTCTGCCAGTCGCAGGCGCAGCGCGTTGGACAGGTCAGGCTCGGCGGCACGTGTCTGCGCTTCACGGGCATCCTCGGTCCCCAGGACCTCCTGAACAGCATTGACGACAGCGGCGCGCGTCTCCGGCTTGCCCCGGCGGGTCAGACGTTTGGCCAGATCGGGCAGCAGGGAAAGGGCAATTCCAAGAAAGGGGCTCATTGTGATCTCCGGCATCCGTTCGTCTTACCTGCGCACGAGTGTCGTAAACCCTTGGTTTGGCTTGCGAACGTTGCGCCGCGTGCGCTGGCCCGGAAAGAACTGCGGCATTATCGCCCCCTTGAAGCCCGGGCGCGCGTAAGATCCTGAAAAATGAGAGTTCTTTGCCTCGAACACTGGGCCGTGCGAGTTGACCGCCCTTGCCGGCGGGGCTACATCTATCTCGCGCTCGCAGCGGAGCGGGCTACCCAGGAGGACGACCCGTGGACGAGTTGCTGCGCGAATATCTCCCCATCGTCGTGTTTCTCGGGGTGGCCATCGGTTTGGGCCTCGTTCTGCTGGCCGCCGCTGCCGTCGCCGCGGTGCAGAACCCGGACCCCGAGAAAGTCAGCGCCTACGAGTGCGGATTCAACGCATTCGACGATGCCCGGATGAAGTTCGACGTGCGCTTCTACTTGGTCGCGATCCTCTTCATCATCTTCGATCTCGAGGTTGCGTTTCTCTTTCCCTGGGCCGTGGCGTTCAAGGATATCGGAGATGTCGGCTTCTGGTCGATGATGGTGTTTCTGGCCGTCCTCACGGTGGGGTTTGCATATGAGTGGAAAAAGGGAGCTCTGGAATGGGAGTGAGTACAACCGCGTATGACGCGGGCCCGGACCGCGACGCCACCACGCAGGAGCTGAACCGCGAGTTGCAGGACAAGGGGTTTGTCCTGACGACGACCGAGGACATCGTCAATTGGGCCCGCACCGGCAGCCTGCACTGGATGACATTCGGTCTGGCCTGTTGCGCGGTCGAGATGATGCACACGTCCATGCCGCGCTATGATCTGGAGCGGTTCGGTACCGCCCCGCGGGCCAGCCCGCGCCAGTCGGATCTTATGATCGTGGCCGGCACCCTGACCAACAAGATGGCGCCGGCGTTGCGCAAGGTCTATGACCAGATGCCCGAGCCGCGCTATGTCATTTCCATGGGGTCCTGCGCCAATGGCGGGGGCTACTACCACTACAGCTACAGCGTCGTGCGCGGCTGCGACCGGATCGTGCCTGTGGACATCTACGTGCCGGGATGTCCGCCGACCGCCGAGGCGCTGCTCTACGGAATCCTGCAGTTGCAGCGCCGCATCCGGCGCACGGGTACAATCGTCCGCTGAGTCGGGCAGGAGACGCACATGTCAGACGCGCTCAATGAACTTGCCACGCATCTGGAGGTCACGCGCCCGGACTGTATCGTGTCGACCGACATCGCCTTTGACGAGTTGACGGCGACAGTCGCACTCGGCTCGTTGCTTGGTTTTGCGGAGTTCATCAAATCCGACCATACCTGCCGGTTCTCGACGCTGGTCGACATCACGGCGGTGGATCACGTCGCGCGCGAGCGTCGGTTCGACATGGTCTACCACTTCCTGTCGATGTACCAGAACCAGCGTCTGCGCGTCCGGGTCGAGGTGCGCGAAGAGGACATGGTCCCGTCGCTCATTCCGGTCTACCCGGCGGCCAACTGGTTCGAGCGCGAAGTTTATGACATGTTCGGCATCCTGTTCTCGGGTCATCCGGACCTGCGTCGGCTGCTGACCGACTACGGTTTTCGCGGGTACCCGTTGCGTAAGGATTTCCCGACCACCGGTTATACAGAGGTGCGCTATGACGAGGTGCAGAAGCGCGTCGTCTACGAACCGGTGAGCCTCGTGCAGGAATACCGGCAGTTCGACTTCATGTCGCCTTGGGAGGGCGCGGACTACATTTTGCCCGGCGATGACAAGGCCGAGGCCAAGAGTTGAAGGAGATACCCAGATGGAACTGATCCTTTTTGCCGTGTTCGTGGCGCTCACGGTCATCCCGCTTTTCAAGCTGTTGCCGGGTTATGGGCTGAACCCGCTCTGGTCGCTGATTGCCGTGCTGCCCGTCGGCCTGATCATCCTGCTGTGGATCATGGCGGCGCGGGCGGACGAGAAGGGGTGAGATGATGGACGGCACGAACTTCGATGACGCCCTCACCGGCGAACAGAAGATCCGCAATTTCAACATCAACTTCGGCCCGCAACACCCTGCGGCCCATGGTGTTTTGCGGCTTGTTCTTGAGCTTGACGGCGAGATCGTGGAACGGTGCGACCCCCATATCGGCCTGCTCCACCGCGGCACCGAAAAGCTGATGGAGAGCCGGACCTACCTCCAGAATCTCCCCTATTTCGACCGGCTCGACTACGTCGCGCCGATGAACCAGGAACATGCCTGGTGCCTGGCGATCGAGAAGCTGACGGGCGTGGAGGTTCCGCGCCGCGCCTCGCTGATCCGCGTGCTCTATTCCGAGATCGGGCGCATCCTGAACCATCTGCTGAACGTCACCACCCAGGCGATGGATGTTGGTGCGCTCACCCCGCCACTCTGGGGGTTCGAGGAACGCGAGAAGCTGATGGTGTTTTACGAGCGCGCCTGCGGGGCCCGGCTCCACGCAGCCTATTTCCGTCCGGGCGGCGTGCACCAAGACCTGCCACCTGCGCTCATCGAGGATATCGATGCCTGGGCCGATCAGTTCCCATCGACGCTCGACGACATCGACGGGCTGCTGACCGAAAACCGCATCTTCAAGCAGCGCAATGCCGATATCGGTGTCGTGACGGAGCAGGACATCCTCGACTGGGGCTTTTCCGGCGTCATGGTGCGCGGCTCCGGCCTCGCATGGGATCTGCGCCGCGCGCAGCCCTATGAGTGCTACGACGAGTTCGATTTCCAGATCCCGGTGGGCAAGAACGGCGACTGCTACGACCGCTATCTGGTGCGGATGCAGGAGATGCGCGAAAGCCTGAAGATCATCAAGCAGGCCTGCGAGAAACTGCGCATCGAGACGGGCGACGTTCTGGCGCGTGGCAAGCTGACCCCGCCGCCGCGGGCGGAGATGAAGACCTCCATGGAGGCGCTCATCCACCATTTCAAGCTCTATACCGAAGGCTTCCACGTCCCCGAGGGCGAGGTCTACGCCGCAGTCGAAGCCCCCAAGGGCGAGTTCGGCGTTTATCTGGTCGCCGACGGCACCAACCGGCCCTATCGCGCAAAGATCCGCGCGCCAGGGTTCCTGCACCTGCAGGCGATGGACTACATCAGCAAGGGCCATCAACTGGCCGACGTGTCCGCGATCATCGGCACAATGGACGTGGTGTTCGGGGAGATCGACCGCTAATGCTCCGCCGCCTGCACCCCGATCAGCCAGACAGTTTCGCCTTCACGCCCGATAATCTCGCCTGGGCCGAGGCGCAGATCTCCAAGTATCCCGCCGGGCGCGAGGCCAGTGCGATCATTCCGCTGCTCTGGCGCGCACAGGAGCAGGAAGGTTGGCTGACCAAGCCGGCAATCGAACATGTCTGCGACATGCTGGGGCTCGCCCATATCCGCGGGCTTGAGGTCGCGACCTTCTACTTCATGTTCCAGCTGCAACCCGTTGGTAATGTTGCGCATATCCAGGTTTGCGGGACGACATCCTGCATGATTTGCGGCGCAGAGGATCTGATCGGTGTCTGCAAGGAGCTGATCGCGGCTGAGCCGCACCAGCTCAGCGCCGACGGCAAGTTCAGCTGGGAAGAGGTCGAATGCCTCGGCTCATGTTCGAACGCGCCGATGGCGCAGATCGGCAAGGACTACTACGAGGATCTGACTGCAGAGCACCTCGCCGGTATCATCGACCGGCTTTCGGCCGGCGAGGTGCCGCTGCCGGGCCCGCAGAACGGGCGCTATGCGTCCGAGCCGTTCGGTGGGCTGACCAGTCTGAAAGACTATGAGCCCGACAAGCTGCCGGTGAATGCATCGGTCGACCTGGCCGTCCGCCTCGGCGACACGATCAAGCGGATCGACGGCACCGAAGCGCCGCTTTTGGCGCCTTGGGGAGACGCCGGAGGACGGGCGTCGCGGAACGAGACAGAGGGAGCCTGAGCCGCTAAGCTGTCGCCGGGCAACGCGCCTGCATTAGCGTGAGACGCACAGGGAGACGACACTATGAGCATAAAGACACCCCCCGAAGCCATCAATCGTGAGGCCCTGATGTTTGGCGTCATGGCCGGGGTGATCGCAGTCACGGCAATGACCTTGATCGCGGGCATGAACTTTCTGATTGCCGCACTGATCGGCGTGCTGCTGGCTGTCGCGGTCTGGTTTGTCGTGGTTCAGCTCGGCAAGGAAACCTCCCCACCGCGGGGCGAGGGCAACCTGGATACGCCGGCGCAGGTCGACACGCCCGCCGAGGCAAAACCTCAAGCGGCGCCTCCGGCGGCGGCGAGTTCAAAGCCGGCCGAGCCCAAAGCAGCCGCTCCCGCAGCGTCAGAGCCCGAAACATCCGCGGGCGAGCGACCCGAGCCCCTGGCCTCGGCCCGCGCGTCTGGCGCGGACGATCTGAAAAAGATTAAGGGTGTCGGCCCCAAGCTCGAAAAGCTGCTGCATTCGATGGGGGTCTACCACTTCGACCAAATCGCTGATTGGACGCCGGCACATGTGGCTTGGATGGACGAAAACCTCCAGGGCTTCAAAGGCCGCGTCAGCCGCGACGATTGGGTCGGGCAGGCGCGTGATCTGGGCTAGGCCTGAGCAGCGAGAGGAAGCTTTCTGATCCATGCCGCACACATCGTCCAACGAGATCGACAGGGTTCTTGCCCGCCGCGCGCGCGTCGTGGCGGTCGTGATCGCGGGGACGGTTGTGGCATGGCTTGCAGCGCAATGGCTCGGCGGTGCCCTGGGCCTGCCGGGGCGCTATGTGTTCCTGTTCGACTTCGCGGCGATCGGGGCACTGGTCTGGGCGCTCGCGGTAACCTGGCAAATCCAGCGCCGCCGCCGCGAGGCGGCGGAGCAAGAGTAAAGGGTATGACATGCTGAAAGACGAAGACCGTATCTTCACCAATCTCTACGGCATGCATGACCGGACGCTGGCCGGCGCCAAGTCGCGCGGCCATTGGGACGGCACCGCCGGGCTGATCGAAAAGGGGCGCGACTGGATCGTCAACGAGATGAAGACTTCCGGTCTGCGCGGGCGCGGGGGCGCGGGTTTTCCGACCGGTCTGAAATGGTCCTTCATGCCCAAGGAGAGCGACGGGCGCCCGCATTACCTGGTGGTCAATGCCGACGAATCCGAACCGGGGACCTGCAAAGACCGCGAGATCATGCGCCATGACCCGCATACCCTGGTCGAAGGCTGTCTGATCGCCAGTTTCGCGATGCAGGCCCATGTCTGCTACATCTACATCCGCGGTGAGTATATTCGCGAGCGCGAGGCGCTCCAGGCTGCTATCGACGAGGCCTACGCGGACGGGCTGCTCGGCAAGAATGCGGCCGGTTCGGGCTGGGATTTCGACCTCTATCTGCACCATGGGGCTGGCGCCTATATCTGCGGCGAGGAAACAGCCCTGCTCGAAAGCCTCGAGGGCAAGAAGGGCATGCCGCGGATGAAGCCGCCCTTTCCGGCGGGCGCGGGGCTCTATGGCTGCCCGACCACGGTGAACAATGTGGAATCCATTGCCGTTGTGCCGACGATCCTGCGCCGCGGCGGGGATTGGTTCGCGGGCTTCGGCCGTCCCAACAATGCGGGCACCAAGCTCTTCGCGATCTCAGGGCATGTGAACGCCCCCTGCGTCGTCGAGGAGGAGATGTCGATCACCCTGCGCGAGTTGCTCGACAAGCATTGCGGCGGGGTGCGCGGCGGCTGGGACAACCTCAAGGCAGTTATCCCGGGCGGATCCTCGGTCCCGTGCCTGCCCCATTCCGTCTGCGACGAAGCAATCATGGATTTCGATTGGCTGCGCGAGCAGAAATCCGGCCTCGGCACCGCGGCGGTGATCGTGATGGATCAGTCCACCGACATCATCAAGGCGATCTGGCGGCTGTCGAAGTTCTACAAGCATGAGAGCTGCGGCCAGTGCACCCCTTGCCGCGAAGGCACAGGCTGGATGATGCGGGTAATGGACCGGCTGGTCACGGGCGAGGCCGAGGTCGAAGAGATCGACATGCTCTTCGACGTGACCAAGCAGGTGGAAGGCCACACGATCTGCGCGCTCGGCGATGCCGCAGCCTGGCCGATCCAGGGGTTGATCCGGCACTATCGCGACGAGATCGAGGATCGGATCAGGGCCAAGCGAACCGGCCGTGTGAGCGCGGTCGCTGCCGAGTGAGCTAAAATGGACGGATTTGCGAACCTTGCCTCGTTCGTTCTTTTTGCGGCAACCTTTTATGTGCTCGGTCGAGCAAACGGATGGTCTCGCGTCCTGTGCATCGGGGCATGCTTTGGTCTCTTTCTAACGCCTTTTTTTGTTGCCGTAGTTTCGCTGACAGTATTTTTGCCTGCGATGATGATGTCCACATTACTGTTAGCTTACCAAGTTTTGCTTCCACTGGTTTTGTTCGCGCTGGCTAAATCCGTGGCGAACAGAGTTCAAAGCAATAGGTGACCAACCGTGGAACGAAGAACTCGAGTTCAAACGCCAGAGGGTCGTACGAAATACTCTTCTCATGTGCACTGCATGCGATGCGCAGGGCCAACCCAGATTCTTGCTATGACGGTAGATGCGGACGAAACCGCGTTCACTTGGTTAGCCAGTCATGGAGATCTACATGCTCAATAATGAGACCAAACAGGTCGAGGGCGACAGGATCTGCGCGCTCGGCGATGCCGCAGCCTGGCCGATCCAGGGGCTGATCCGGCACTACCGCGATGAGATCGAGGATCGGATCAGGGCCAAGCGAACCGGCCGCGTGAGCGCGGTCGCTGCCGAGTAATGTCTCCCTCCGGCTTTGGCTTTGGCGGTCTGCTTCCAAGCCCCGAGAGCGGCATCTGTCCCTATTGCGGTTTCAGCAACGGTCCGAGTTTTGGGCCATATCGTTGTAAATCCTGCGGAAAACGCGTTGTAAACGACTTGTATCGCGGGAAAAAGACCAGCTGGTCGTGGCGGAGGGCATTCATGGTTGTTTTGGGCGGGATCGCCATAGGGGTGGTGGCATCGCTACTTGGGGTGGAATTCGGTGGTGGGGTGGACAACGACGTGCCGACAATTGAAATGCCGACAGAGTAGGGGATCATGGTGCAACAGCATCTTGCAGAGTTCAATCTGAGCAACCTCGCTTCTGATGGCGGATCGCCGGGCCGAGGCTTTCGGGTACGGGACGGTGGCGGGCTGAGGCCTGTCAGGCGCCTGCTTCCGGCCTGTCTGGCTCTGATCGCCGCCGTGAGCGCATCTTCGGTGTCAGCAACGTCGCCGGAAACGCCTGCGCGGGATGCGGGCGTTGTCGACGCGGGCCTTGCCCTTGCCGAAGCCGTCGCAACCGAGGTCGATGCGAACGGTAACGGCAGCGCCGAGTTGCGCGAAGTGCTCGACTACAGCCGTGAGGCTTTCGTGGCGGTCGATGCGGACAATAGTGGCGACGTGTCCTTCACGGAATTTGAAACGGACATTTTAGGGTTTCGCGATCTTGCGGAATTCCGTGAGCGTCTGCAGGCCTATCAGACCGCGAACCGCATTGCATTCGACTTGTTCGACCGTGACAACTCCGGTGCGGTCAGCCTCGAAGAGCATGAGCTGGCGGTTGCGAACTCGGTCTTTTACGCGGACCTGGATGGCGACTCCAAGCTGTCGCGGGAGGAGTTTCTGAACGGCTTCATCTATTTCGTCGTGCTCCGAAACGGTCTGGTCGAGTGAGAGACGCAATGCCTGATCCCGCATCCCGCCACTTGGCCCAACTCAATGTCGGACGGCTCCTTGCTGATACTGACGACCCACGCGTGGCGCCGTTCATGCGTGCACTCGACACGGTCAATGGGATTGGCAAGCGTAGTCCTGGCTTTGTCTGGATGATGGAAGGCTCGGGCGAGCCGGGCACCGGAAACACGGAGGCCAAGGTCGGCGGTGATCCGCGCTTCGTGACCAATCTGACCGTCTGGGAGGATGTCACATCGCTTGAGCAGTTCGTGTGGAACACCGTGCACCGCCAGTTCTATGAACGGCGGGCGGAGTGGTTCGAACTGCTGGGGAAGATGCATTTCGTGATGTGGTGGGTGCCGGGGGGGCACCGTCCGACACTCGACGAGGCTCTGGAGCGTCTCGAACACCTGCAGACTCACGGCGAGACCGACCACGCTTTTGGCTGGTCCCACATATCCAAGGCCGGCCTCTGGCAGCAACACCGCTGCGCGGCCGAATAGGAGAGCATCATGGACCTGCACGATACGCGCGACAGGCTGTCGGTTCGTCGCGCCATCCTGACGAATGCAGAGTACGAGGACGCCAACCTGTCCAACAGCGCGTTCCATGACGTGAACCTGTCCTCGTCGCGCGTGAGCGACGCGAACATGTCCAACGTTTCGTTCGCGAATGTGAATTTGTCCAATTGCCGGATGCAGGACGTCAATCTATCGAACGTGGCCATAGACGGCGCCAATCTCGCCGGCATGACGATCAATGGCGTAAAGGTCACCGACCTGTTCGCCTGGTATGAGCAAGCAAAGGGATAGCAATGCCTGACCTGCGCACCATTATCATCGACGGGCAGGAGGTCGAGGTGGACCCCGCCATGACCCTCATCCAGGCCTGTGAACAGGCGGGGGTCGAGATTCCGCGCTTTTGCTACCATGAGCGCCTGAGCATCGCGGGCAATTGTCGGATGTGCCTGGTCGAGGTCGTCGGCGGGCCGCCAAAACCGGCCGCGTCCTGCGCGATGCAGGTGAGAGACCTGCGCGGTGGGCGCGACGGCGAGCCGCCGGAGGTCAAGACCAACAGTCCCATGGTCAAGAAAGCCCGCGAGGGTGTGATGGAGTTTCTGCTCATCAACCATCCGCTCGATTGCCCGATCTGCGATCAGGGCGGAGAATGCGACCTTCAAGACCAGGCCATGGCCTATGGCGTGGATTTCTCGCGCTTTCGCGAGCCCAAGCGCGCCGCGGTCGATCTCGATCTCGGCCCGCTGGTCGAAACTCACATGACGCGCTGCATCTCCTGCACCCGGTGCGTGCGCTTCACCACCGAGGTCGCGGGCGTCAGCATCATGGGCCAGACGGGACGCGGTGAGGACGCCGAGATCACCACCTATCTGGGGGGGCTGATCGACAGCGAACTGCAGGGCAATATCATCGATCTCTGTCCGGTGGGTGCGCTGGTCTCAAAACCCTATGCCTTTACCGCCCGGCCCTGGGAGCTGAGCAAGACGGAAAGCATCGACGTGATGGATGCGCTCGGCTCCAACATCCGCGTGGACACGAAAGGGCGCGAGGTCATGCGCTTGCTGCCGCGCAACCATGACGGCATCAACGAGGAATGGCTGAGCGACAAGTCGCGCTTTGTCTGGGACGGGTTGCGGCGTCAGAGGCTGGACAAACCTTATATCCGCGAGAACGGCAAGCTGCGCCCGTCGAGCTGGCCAGAGGTGCTGGCGGTCGCGTCGACCGCGATCAAGGGTGCGGAGAAGCTCGCCGGGCTGGTGGGGGATCTCGCCCCCGTCGAGGCGAGCTTTGCGCTCAAACAGCTCTTGGAGGAGCAGGGCGGTGTCGTCGAATGCCGGACCGACGGCGCGGCGCTGCCTGCGGGCAACCGCGGTGGCTATGCCGGCACCGCCGCGATCGAAGACATCGACATGGCCGAGCGGATCCTGTTGATCGGCACCAACCCTCGCGATGAGGCGCCTGTACTCAACGCGCGCATTCGCAAGGCGTGGCTGGCGGGCGCAGAGGTCGCTCTGGTCGGTCCGGCTGTGGACCTGACTTATGAAGTCACCCACGTTGGCAATGACCGGGCGGCACTGCAAAGCGTCGTTGACATGGGCGGAACCGACGAAATCCGGGCCAAACCCTCGCTGGTGATCGTCGGGCAGGGCGCGCTGCAGGGCGCAGATGGGGCGGCCGTGCTGGCCGCAGCCCAAACCGTTGCTGAGCAGACCGAAAGCGGCCTTATCATCCTGCACACCGCGGCCTCGCGTGTTGGTGCGATGGATGTGGGGGCCGTGACCGAGGGCGGGATCGCGTTGGCTCTGGAAGGAGCCGATGTGATCTACAGCCTGGGCGCGGACGAGGTGGAAATCGCGGCAGGGCCTTTCGTGATCTATCAGGGCAGCCATGGCGACCGCGGCGCGCACCGTGCCGATGTGATCCTGCCGTCGGCGGCCTGGACGGAGGAAAACGGGCTCTTTGTGAACACCGAAGGCCGGCCACAACTGGCGCTGCGCGCGGGTTTCCCTCCGGGCGAGGCCAAGGAGAACTGGGCCGTTCTGCGGGCGCTGTCGGCCGAGATCGGCGCCGCGTTGCCCTATGACAGTCTTGCTCAGTTGCGTCAGGCGCTCGTCGCCGAGGTGCCCCATCTGGCCGGGATCGACATGGTGCCTGAAAACACGCTTGCGCCGCTCGAGGCGGACAATCTGGGGGACGGTGCCTTCGCGCTGGCATTGCGGGATCATTTCCTCACCAACCCCATCGCGCGGGCGTCCAAGCTCATGGCTGAACTGAGCGCCGGCGCGCGGGCGCGGCGGGCGCCACCGATCGCGGCAGAGTAGGGGACGCGGGACATGGACAGGCACCTGTTGGATCGGCGCGACATCTCCGCACAAGCCACGGCGTTTCTGCTTCCCAAGCGCCCGGCCATCCTGTTTACGGAGCATGCCGCGTGTGCATTCGCCCGGCCAGCCAGCACCGTTGAGAGAAAGCCGCAAGGGTAGCACGCCATGGAGGAGTTCTTCGCCACCAATGCCGGGATCCTGGTGATCGTGCTGGCCCAGACCCTGCTGGTCGTGGCCTTCGTGATGATCTCTTTGCTCTTTCTGGTCTATGGCGACCGCAAGATCTGGGCAGCGGTCCAGATGCGCCGCGGCCCCAATGTGGTGGGGCCGTTCGGACTGCTGCAGACAGTGGCCGACGCGCTGAAATACGTCGTCAAGGAGATCGTGATCCCCGCCGGCGCGGACCGGACGGTGTTCATGCTCGCGCCGCTGACGTCCTTCGTGCTGGCGCTGATCGCCTGGGCGGTGATTCCGTTCGGCGATACCTGGGTGCTCGCCGACATCAACGTGGCCATCCTCTATGTCTTCGCCGTCTCCTCTCTGGAGGTCTACGGCGTGATCATGGGCGGCTGGGCGTCGAATTCGAAGTATCCGTTCCTAGGCTCGCTGCGGTCGGCGGCGCAGATGATCTCTTACGAAGTCTCCATCGGGCTGATCATCATCGGTGTGATCATCTCCACCGGATCGATGAATTTCGGCGACATCGTGCGCGCGCAGGACGGCAATCTGGGTTTCTTCAACTGGTACTGGCTGCCGCATCTGCCGATGGTGGCGCTCTTCTTCATCTCCTGCCTGGCCGAAACCAACCGCCCGCCCTTCGATCTGCCCGAGGCGGAGAGCGAACTGGTGGCGGGCTATCAGGTGGAGTACTCCTCCACGCCCTTCCTGCTCTTCATGGCGGGCGAGTATATCGCGATCTTCCTGATGTGCGCGCTGATCACGCTGCTTTTTTTCGGCGGCTGGCTGTCGCCGATCCCCGGGCTGCCTGACGGGGCGATCTGGATGGTCCTGAAGATGGCGTTCTTCTTTTTCCTCTTCGCCATGGTGAAGGCCATCGTTCCTCGCTACCGCTACGATCAGCTCATGCGGGTCGGTTGGAAAGTGTTCCTGCCGATGTCGCTCGGCTGGGTGGTGATTGTGGCGTTCTTCGCCCATTTCGGGTTGTTCGGCGGCGCCTATGCCCGCTGGGCGGTAGGGGGCTGATCCGGTGCCGTCGGCGAAGGAGCATGCCATAGCCCTCTATATGGGCGGGATCCGCGACGGCAATCCGCGCGCGGCGCTCGATGCCAATATCGGGGACCGCTACACCCAGCATTCCACAGGTGTGAAGGACGGCAAGGACGGGTTTCTGGAGTTTTTCGAACCCTTTCTGGAGCGCAATCCGGTGCGCCAGATGGAGATCAAGCGGGCCCTGCAGGACGGCCGCCATGTGTTTCTCCATGCCTATCAGAACCTCAATAACGGCGATGCCGAATGGGTCACGGCGGATTTCTTCGACAGCGATCAGGACGGAAAGATCGTGGAGCACTGGGACGTCATCGCCCCCTACAACCCGTTGAACCCCTCCTGCAGGTCCAATATCGATGGACCGACGGAGGTGACGGATCTCGACAAGACAGCGCGAAACAAACGCCTCGTCATCGAGTTTATCGAATACTGCCTCATCGACAACCGCCTCGATCTATTGGGCGACTTTGTTCATCCTCGATGCCTTCAGCAGCACAGCCCGATGATCGGAGACGGCCTCGACGCGATCCTGCAGGAGTTCGACCCCGAGCATAACAAGCTTAGCTATCAGGAATGCGTCCTAGCGGTGGGCGAGGGCAACTTCGTCGCCACGCTCAACCGCACCCGATGGGACAAGACCGATCAGTGTCAATGCGACCTGTTCAGAGTGGACGACGGTCGGATTATCGAGCACTGGGAACTCGCAGAACCCGTTCCGCCGCGTGAGGAATGGGCTAATTCTGGAAAGTTCTAGGAGAGACGTATGACTCAGATCGACTGGAACCGCGCCGGCAAGTACTTCCTTCTGGCAGACTTTGTCCACGGCATGCGCCTGGGGCTGCGCTACTTCTTTGCGCCCAAGGCGACGCTGAACTACCCCCATGAAAAGGGTCCGCTCTCCCCGCGGTTCCGCGGCGAGCACGCGCTGCGCCGCTATCCCAACGGCGAGGAACGCTGCATCGCCTGCAAGCTCTGCGAAGCGATCTGCCCGGCCCAGGCCATCACCATCGATGCCGAACCGCGCGAGGACGGCTCGCGCCGGACAACGCGCTACGACATCGACATGACCAAATGCATCTATTGCGGATTCTGTGAGGAAGCCTGCCCCGTGGACGCGATCGTCGAAGGCCCGAATTTCGAGTTCGCGACCGAGACCCGCGAAGAGCTCTACTACAACAAGGAAAAGCTGCTCGCGAACGGAGATCGCTGGGAGGCCGAGATCGCCCGCAATCTCGAAATCGACGCGCCCTACCGATGAGCGATGTGACACCAGATCAACGCTTTGCCGACGCCCAGGCGCTGGCCGAAGCGACCAATCCCGGCATCACCGAGGCTTTGCACGCGCGCTATGACGCCCATGTGCCGGGGCTCGCGGACATGGTCATCAACGTGTCTTTCGGAGAGTTTTACAACCGCCCGGGCCTTGATATCCGCACACGTTATCTTGCGACCATCGCGGCACTGGCGGCGATGGGCGGGCAGACGAAGCCGCAACTTCAGGTCCACGTGCAAAACGCGCTCAATGCTGGCGCGTCGAAGATCGAGATTGCCGAGGTGATCTACCAGATGGCGCTCTATGGCGGGTTTCCGGCCATGATCAACGCGCTCAACGCGGCGATCGAAGTGTTCGAACGTCAGGAGGACGCCCCATGACCGTTCCTGCCATCGCCTTCTATTGCTTCGCGGCAGGCGTGCTCGCGGGCGGGCTCTTCACCGTGATCTCGCGCCACCCGGTGCACTCCGTGCTCTGGCTGATCCTGGCGTTTCTGTCTTCGGCAGGGCTTTTCGTGCTGCTCGGTGCGGAGTTCGTCGCGATGCTCCTGGTGATCGTCTATGTCGGCGCGGTGGCAGTGCTGTTTCTCTTCGTGGTGATGATGCTCGATGTGGATTTCGCGCAGCTTCGCGCGGAGATGGCGAAATACCTCCCACTGTCGCTGATGATCGCCATCGTGCTTTTGATGCAGTTGGCGCTCGCCTTCGGGTCCTGGAGTTTTGCGCCGGAAGCCGAGGATCTGCGCGCCAACATCGCCCCGCCGCTGGAAGAGACGCACAACACGGCCGCCCTGGGGCTGCTGATCTATGACGACTACATACTGCTCTTCCAGCTCTCGGGACTGATCCTGCTGGTCGCGATGATCGGTGCGATCGTTCTGACGCTGCGCCACAAGGAAGGCATCAAGCGCCAGGACGTACTGTCCCAGATGTACCGCGATCCGGCAGAGGCGCTGGAGATCAAGGACGTGAAACCGGGGCAGGGGCTCTGATGGACGGCGACCAGATCGCCATCCTTGTGGCTATCGCCGTCGCTGTGCTGGCGGCGTTCGGATACTTCAACCGGCGCAAATAGGCCGGGAGGGACTGAGATGATCGGACTGGAACACTACCTGACCGTCGCCGCGACGCTCTTTATCATCGGCATTTTCGGGCTGTTCCTGAACCGCAAGAACGTCATCATCATCCTGATGTCGATCGAGCTCATCCTGCTGGCGGTCAACATCAACCTCGTCGCGTTTTCGGCCTTTCTCAACGATCTCACGGGCCAGGTCTTTACGCTCTTCGTGCTGACGGTGGCCGCCGCGGAGGCGGCCATCGGGCTTGCCATCCTTGTCTGCTTCTTCCGCAACCGCGGGACGATCGCTGTCGAAGACGTCAACAATATGAAAGGCTGAGCGATGGTGCAGATCATCCTTTTCGCGCCTCTGCTTGGCGCTCTCATCGCAGGCTTTGCCTGGAAGATCATAGGCGAGAAGGCGGCGATGTGGACGGCGACGGGCCTGCTGTTCCTGTCCTGCCTGCTGTCCTGGATCGTCTTCTTCACCTTCGACGGAGAGACGCGCATCGTCGAGATCATGCGCTGGATCGAGAGCGGCAGCCTCAGCGCCTATTGGGGGGTCAGGCTCGACCGGCTGACGGCGATCATGCTGATCGTGGTGACCACGGTCTCGGCTTTCGTCCACCTCTACAGCTTCGGCTACATGGCCCATGACGAGAATTTCCGCGAGGGCGAGGAAAGCTACCGCCCCCGGTTTTTTGCCTATCTGTCGTTCTTCACCTTCGCCATGCTCATGCTGGTGACGGCCAACAACCTCGTCCAGATGTTCTTTGGCTGGGAGGGCGTGGGCGTCGCCTCCTACCTTCTGATCGGGTTCTATTACCGCAAGCCGTCGGCCAATGCCGCGGCGATCAAGGCGTTCGTGGTCAACCGCGTCGGCGATTTCGGGTTCTATCTGGGGATCGCGACGCTCTTTTTCCTGGTCGACAGCACGGATTTCGACGTGATTTTCGCCTCGGGACCGGAACTGGCTGAAACGCAGATCAACTTCCTCTGGCAGGATTGGAACGCGGCGAACCTGATCGCGGTGCTGTTGTTCATCGGCGCAATGGGCAAGTCGGCGCAGCTCTTTCTGCACACCTGGCTGCCCGATGCGATGGAAGGCCCGACGCCGGTGTCGGCGCTGATCCACGCCGCGACCATGGTAACCGCGGGCGTATTTCTGATCTGCCGCATGTCGCCGCTGATGGAGTACGCGCCGGAGGCGATGACCTTCGTCACCTTCATGGGCGCCACGACGGCATTCTTTGCCGCCACCGTCGGGCTGGTACAGAACGACATCAAGCGCGTGATTGCCTACTCGACCTGCTCGCAGCTCGGCTACATGTTCGTGGCCGCGGGCGTCGGCGTCTACAGCGCCGCGATGTTCCACCTTCTGACGCACGCCTTTTTCAAGGGGCTGCTTTTCCTCGGCGCGGGCTCGGTCATCCACGCGATGCATCACGAGCAGGACATGCGGAACTATGGCGGTCTGCGAAAGAAGATCCCCTATACCTTCTGGGCAATGATGGTGGGCACGCTGGCCATCACCGGTGTCGGCGTGCCTTTGACCCAGCTCGGCTTCGCCGGGTTCCTGTCGAAGGACGCGATCATCGAGTCCGCCTGGGCGGGGACCAACAGTGCCGCGGGCTATGCCTACTGGATGCTGGTGATCGCGGCGGTGATGACGGCCTTCTATTCCTGGCGGCTGATGTTTCTCACCTTCTTCGGCACGCCGCGGGGCGACAGGCACACCCATGAGCAGGCCCACGAAAGCCCCCGGATCATGTTGATCCCCCTCGTCGCGCTGGCGATCGGCGGCATTTTTTCGGGGATGATCTGGTACAAGAGCTTCTTCGGGGACCACCATGAGGTCGAGCGATTCTTCGCGATCCCCCATAGTGAGGTACATGCCGACGACGGCCACGGCGCGCAGACTACTGCGGCCCACGGCGAAGGCGCCGGCGCGACCGCTGACGGGGCGGAGCAGGGGTCTAGCCATGACGCCATGGTCGAGGCGCACCATGTCGAGGGCACCACGCCCGAAGAGCATGCCCAGATTGCCGCAGAGCATCACGCGCCACAAAGCTTCGGCGGGATCTACATTCATCCGGAAAACAATGTGCTCAACGATGCCCACTACGCGCCGAAATGGGTGAAGCTCTCGCCATTTATCGCGATGATCCTCGGCTTCGGCCTCGCTTTCCTGATGTATATCCGCCGTACCGATCTGCCGGCTAAGGTCGCCGAGTTGAACTGGCCACTCTACAACTTCCTGCTCAACAAGTGGTATTTCGACGAGCTTTACGACGCGATCTTCGTCAGACCGGCCAAGGCGATCGGGCGTTTCCTTTGGAAGTACGGAGATGGCGCGACCATCGATGGCGGCATCAACGGACTTGCCATGGGCATCGTGCCGTTCTTCACCCGCCTCGCGGGGCGGGCGCAATCCGGCTACATCTTCCATTATGCCTTCGCCATGGTGATCGGTCTGGTTGTCCTGATCACCTGGGTCGCGATCCGGGCCGGGGGCTGACGCGATGGACAATCTGCTTTCGCTGATCACTTTTCTGCCGGCCGTCGCGGCGGTGATCCTCGCGGTGTTCCTGCGCGGCGATGACGAGGATGCGCAGCGCAACGCCAAATGGGTCGCGCTGGTCGCGACATCGCTGACATTCCTGATTTCGCTTTTTGTGATTGTCGGGTTCAACCCGAACGATACAGGGTTTCAGTTCGTCGAGGAACGCGAGTGGATCCTGGGGCTGACCTACAAGATGGGTGTGGACGGGATCTCGGTCCTGTTCGTGATGCTCACGACATTCCTGATGCCACTGACCATCGCGGCCTGCTGGACCGTCAAGCATCGGGTGAAGGAATACATGATCGCGTTCCTGATGCTCGAGACGCTGATGCTCGGTGTCTTTTGCGCGCTCGATCTGGTGCTGTTCTATCTCTTCTTCGAGGGCGGTCTGATCCCGATGTTCCTGATCATCGGGATCTGGGGCGGCAAGAAGCGGATCTACGCGGCCTTCAAGTTCTTCCTCTACACCTTCCTCGGGTCGGTGCTGATGTTGGTCGCGATGGTCGCGATGTATATTGAGGCTGGCACGACCGACATCCCGACGCTGATGACCCATGAGTTCAGCACAGCGACCTTTAGCCTGCTGGGCGTGCAGGTCATCGGCGGGGTGCAAACCCTGCTGTGGCTGGCCTTCTTCGCGAGCTTCGCGGTCAAGATGCCGATGTGGCCGGTCCATACCTGGCTGCCGGATGCGCATGTCGAGGCCCCGACCGCGGGCTCCGTGGTCCTGGCCGCGATCCTGCTCAAGATGGGTGGCTACGGCTTCCTGCGCTTTTCCGTGCCGATGTTCCCGGTCGGCTCCGACGTGATGGGGCCGCTGGTTCTGTGGCTGAGTGCCATCGCGGTCGTCTACACCAGCCTTGTGGCGCTGGTGCAGGAGGACATGAAGAAGCTCATAGCCTACTCGTCGGTCGCGCATATGGGTTATGTCACGATGGGCATTTTCGCGCTGAACCAGCAGGGCGTCGACGGTGCGATCTTTCAGATGATCAGCCACGGCTTCATCTCCGGCGCACTCTTTCTCTGCGTCGGGGTGATCTATGACCGGATGCATACGCGCGAGATCAGCGCCTATGGCGGTTTGGTGAACCGCATGCCGGCCTATGCGGCGATCTTCATGCTCTTCACCATGGCCAACGTGGGTCTTCCGGGCACATCCGGGTTCGTGGGCGAGTTCCTTACGATCATGGGGATCTTCCAGGTCAACACCTGGGTCGCAATGATCGCTACGACGGGTGTGATCCTGTCGGCGGCCTATGCGCTCTGGCTCTACCGGCGCGTGGTGATGGGCGATCTGATCAAGGAAAGCCTGCGCTCGATCACCGATATGAACCTGCGCGAGAAAGCCATTTTCGCGCCGCTGATCGCGATGACCCTGCTGCTCGGCGTCTATCCCAGTCTGGTGACCGACATCATCGGCCCGTCGGTCGCGGCGCTCGTGTCGAACCACCAGACCGCGCTGCTCGACCACGCCGCGGCGACGCAACTCGCCGCCCAGGCCCCGCATTGAGGACCCAGTGATGATCGCCGCCGATATCTCCGCCGTTCTGCCCGAGATCGTTCTGTCGGTCTACGCCATGGGCGCGCTGCTGCTCGCGGTCTATACGCGCAAGGACGAGGTCGCGCAGATGCTCGTCTGGGCCACCTCCGGAATGCTCGTGCTCGTGGCGCTCTGGATCGCGCTGTCGGTGCAGGACAGCCGAACGGCATTCAACGGCATGTTCATCGATGACGGCTATTCGCGCTTTGCCAAGGTGATGATCCTCGCCTCCGCGGCCGCGGTTCTGTTCATGAGCCAGGAGTATATGGAGCGGCGCGGGCTGCTGCGGTTCGAGTATCCCATCCTGATCACGCTCGCTGTCGTCGGCATGATGGTTATGGTCTCCGCGGGCGATCTGATGGCGCTTTACATGGGGCTGGAGTTGCAGTCGCTGGCGCTGTACGTCGTCGCCGCCCTGCGCCGCGACAGTGTCAAATCGACCGAGGCGGGGCTTAAGTACTTCGTGCTCGGCGCTCTCGGCTCCGGCCTGCTGCTCTATGGCGCCTCGCTGACCTATGGCTATGCCGGCACAACCCAGTTCGCGGGCATCGTGACCACGGCGACCGAGGGCGAGCTGTCGCTCGGTCTGCTGTTCGGACTGGTGTTCCTAGCCGCCGGGCTTGCCTTCAAGGTGTCGGCCGCGCCCTTCCATATGTGGACACCGGATGTCTACGAAGGCTCGCCGACGCCGGTCACGGCATTCTTCGCCACGGCGCCCAAGGTGGCGGCGATGCTGCTCTTCGGGCGCCTGCTCCATGGTGCGTTCGGCGAGGCCGTCGCCGACTGGCAGCAGATCATCGCCTTTCTCAGCGTCATCTCGATGTTCGTCGGTGGCATCGCGGCGATCGGACAGACAAACATCAAGCGTCTGATGGCCTATTCCTCGATCGCCCATATGGGCTTTGCGCTGATGGGGCTGGCGGCGGGCACAGCACTCGGCGTGCAGGCCATGCTGGTCTACATGGCCATCTATGTGACGATGAATATCGGCGCCTTCGCCTTCATTCTGTCGATGGAGCGCAACGGTCAGCCCGTGACTGATATCGCGTCCCTGCGCATGTATTCGCGGCGCGACCCATTACGAGCGCTGGCCATGCTGGTGCTGATGTTTTCGCTGGCCGGCGTGCCGCCGCTGGTGGGGTTCTTCGGCAAGTTCTATGTGCTCACCGCCGCGGTGGATGCGGGTCTGACATGGCTCGCCGTAGCGGGGGTCATCGCGTCAGTGATCGGCGCCTTCTACTATCTGCGGATCGTCTATTTCATGTATTTCGGCGAAGAGACCGAACCGCTCGACGGCGAAGTGCAGCCGGTGCTGACCGTGTTCCTGCTCGCGTCAGCCGGGGCGATGGTGCTTGGCGTGTTCAACCTGTTCGGGATCGAGGCATTTGCAGCCGCGGCGGCGGCAACACTTGTCCAGTGACGCCCCCGACAGCTGGCCCGAGGGCGTCGGTCGGCGCATTCTGGATGAGCTCGACAGCACGAATGCCGCCGCCCTGCGCACCTTCATGCAGCCCGGCGAGGGCCCGTTCTGGTTGATGGCGCGACGCCAGACCGCGGGGCGCGGCCGCCAGGGCCGGCCCTGGCAGGATCCGGTCGGTAACTTCGCAGCCACCTATTGCCTGCCCGAAGCTCTCCCACCGGAGGAGGCGGGCCTGCGGTCCTTTGCTGCGGCGCTCGCTCTGCAAGAAGCGCTGGTTGCGGCGACCGGACGGCCCGAAGGGTTCGCGCTGAAATGGCCCAATGATGTGTTGCTCAACGGCGGCAAGCTCGCCGGGATCCTGCTGGAGAATGGCGGCGAGGCCGGTATCGGTGCACGGCTCTGTATCGGCATCGGGGTCAATCTCGTGGCGGCGCCCGATGCCGCATCGCTGCCCGAAGACGCGCTGCTGCCGGTGTCGGTCCTGGCACAAACCGGGGTCAGGATCGCGCCGGAGGATCTGCTGGACCTGCTCGCCCCCGCCTTCGACCGTTGGGACCGCAGTCTGCGCACCCATGGGTTCGGTCCGCTGCGCGACGCGTGGCTTGCCTGTGCGGCTCGGCGTGGAGAGCGGATTTCCGTGCGCATCGGCGATCGGCAGCTCTCGGGCGTGTTCGAGACGCTCAACGACACTGGCGCGCTGGTGCTGCGGGACGGTATGGCGCGCCATGTTATCCCGGCGGGCGACGTCTATTTCTCAAACTGAGACTTCCTGAACGGGACCGGCCATGCTTCTGACCATCGACTGCGGCAACACCAACACCGTCTTTGGCATCTGGGACGGGGACGAGTTCCTGGCAACCTGGCGGACCTCGACCAGCCAGAGCCGGACCGCGGATGAATACCATGTTTGGCTCGCCTCGCTCATGGCCTTCCGCAAGCTCGAGGCCGACATAACCGACGTGATCATCTCCTCTACCGTGCCGCGGGTGGTGTTCAACCTGCGGGTTCTGGCCAGCCGGTATTTCGAATGCCGCCCGCTGGTCGTCGGCAAGCCCGAATGCCTGCTGCCGATCGAGGCGCGGGTCGATCCCGGTACGCAGGTTGGCCCGGACCGCCTGGTGAACACTGTGGCCGGCTTTGATCTGCATGGCGGCGATCTGATCGTCGTCGATTTCGGCACCGCCACGACATTTGACGTGGTCGACATCGACGGCGCCTATATTGGCGGCGTGATCGCGCCGGGTGTGAACCTCAGCCTGGAAGCGCTCCATCAGGCGGCCGCGGCGCTTCCCCATATCGACATCACCATGCCGGCCCGGGTGATCGGCAAGAACACCGTTGACTGCATGCAGGCCGGCGTGTTCTGGGGCTATGTTGGTTTGATAAACGGCATCATCGCCCGGATTCGCGAAGAACACGGGCGGCCGATGAAAGTCATTGCGACCGGCGGCCTCGCGCCCTTGTTTCAGCAGGGCGACGCGGCCTTCGATGTATACGAAGACAGCCTAACCCTGCATGGCCTGACGGTCATCCATCGCTACAACAAGGAAAACGGCCATACATGAGTGCTGAACGTTTGATCTACCTGCCCCTCGGCGGGGCGGGCGAGATCGGAATGAATTGTTATGTGTACGGGTATGGCCGCGAGGATGAGGAACGTCTGATCGTGGTGGATCTGGGCGTCGCCTTTCCGGATATGGATGGCTCGCCCGGCGTCGATCTGATCTTTCCCGATATCGCCTGGCTCGAGGCACGGCGCGACAGGATCGAGGCGGTGTTCATCACCCATGCCCACGAAGACCATGTCGGCGCCACCGGGCACCTGTGGTCGCGGCTGCGCGTGCCCGTGCATGCGCGCAAATTCACCGCGGCCGTGGCCCGGCGCAAGATGGACGAACAGGGCCAGGATCCCGAAGAGGTGCGCATCGCCAGCCCCTGGCCCGCGCAGATCGAGGCCGGCCCCTTCAAGGTCGGCTTTGCGCCGATCTCGCACTCGATCCCCGAAAGCTCCGCGCTCGTGATCGATTGTCCAGCGGGTCGTCTGGTCCATACCGGCGATTTCAAGCGCGACGCCACCCCGCTGGTGGGCGAGCCCTTCGACCCGGCGCTCTGGGCCGAGATTGCCCGTCCGGGCGTCAAGGCGCTGATCTGCGACAGCACCAATGTCTTTACCGACACCGAAGGCCGCAGCGAGGCCGTCGTCGGCCCCGCCATTCAGGAACTGGTCGTCGCCGCGCCAGGCATGGTCGTGGCCACGACCTTTGCCAGCAACCTCGCGCGGGTCAGAACGCTGGCCGAGGCCGGGCAGGCTGCAGGGCGGTCCGTCGTGCTGCTGGGGCGTGCGATGCGCCGCATGGTGACCGAAGCGGTCGAGGCCGGCGTTCTGGTCGATTTTCCCAAGACCATGCCGCCCGAAGACGCGGCGAAGATCCCGCGCGAAAACCTGATGCTGATCGTTACCGGCAGCCAGGGCGAACGCCGCGCGGCGTCGGCGCAGCTGGCACGCGGCAAGTATCTGGGCCTGGAAATGAAGGAGGGCGACCTGTTCCTCTTTTCCTCCAAGACGATTCCGGGCAACGAACGCGGGGTGCTCAACATCATCAACGCCTTCTCCGAAATGGGCGTGGATGTGGTCGATGACAGCTCGGGCCGTTACCATGTGTCCGGGCACGCCAATCGCCCGGACCTCAAGGCGATGCACGAGATCACCGCCCCGCAATTCCTGATCCCCATGCATGGCGAACATCGACACCTGCGCGAGCATGTAAAGCTCGGGACCGAAACCGGGATCGCGGGCGTGCTCGCCCCGAACGGGACGATGGTGGATCTGTCGGGTAATGCCCCGCGCGTGGCAGGCTACGTCGATACGGGGCGGACCTATCTGGATGGGTCGGTGCAGATCGGCGCGCTCGACGGTATCGTCCGCGAGCGGATCCGCCTCGCGCTGAACGGGCACCTGGTCATCACGCTGATCATCGACGAGGAGGACGAGCCGCTTGGCGAACCCTGGTGCGAGGTCAAGGGCTTGCCTGAGAAAGGGCGATCCAAGGCGCCGCTCTCCGAGGTGATCGAAGAGGAACTCGGCCAGTTTCTGGGGCGAGCCGACGATGACCTGCTGGTCGATGACGACAAGCTGACCGAGGCGTTGCGCCGTGTCGCCCGCAACACGGCCAACAGCGAGATCGGGCGCAAGCCCGAAGTGACCGTGGTGATCAGCCGGCTGTCGTAATCGCTGTGCGAAGCGGGAAGGTCTGCGCCGCCGGTCGGTGTGCGCAGATCACGCTCAGGGCCGTCGCTACACCGGTATACGCTAGATCCTGCACGCTTTAACGCTTCGTCTGGGGCACCGCATCGGGCTTGCATGCGGCAACACGCTTGCCGGGCAAAGGACGATGCGGCCTGATTTCTTGCGAAAAATCCGAACGGGTCGGCCGAGCGCGTGCCGGACCGACTCTCAGGGTCAGGCCGCGTCGGCTTGGCGACGTTCTTCAAAGCTGAGCGCGATGAAGCTTGGCAGATGATCGCCCATGCCGACGACATTGCCTTCGTCCCGGCGACCGCCGCCGCGACCACGACCGCGCGGCTTGTCGGACTTCGCCGGCTTTGCCTCGCGCTTCACAGGTTCGTCGGCTCTGGCCTCCTTGGACACCTTGGTGTCTCTCGCAGGCTTCGCGGGGCGTTCCGGCGCTGACGGGGTGATAAAGCTGCTTTCGATCCGCGGCACCGGCATCTTCACGAGGTTCTCGATTGCCGAGAGCAGTTTGTCGTCCGATGGGGTGGAGATCATCAGCGCCTTGCCAGAACGTCCAGCCCGCCCGGTCCGGCCAATCCGGTGAATGTAATCCTCGGCATGGCCGGGCACGTCGAAATTGAACACATGGCTGACATTGGGAATGTCGAGCCCGCGGGCGGCCACGTCGGAGGCGCATAGAAACCGGATTTCGCCCGACCGGAACCCGTCCAGGGTTCTCGTTCGCTGGGACTGGTCCAGATCACCGTGGATCGGGGCCGCATTATAGCCGTGTTTCGCCAGCGACTTGGCGACGACATCCACCTCTGTCTTGCGGTTGCAAAAGACTATGGCGTTGGTGCAGGCGTCGCCCTCCGCGTCGATCAGTGCTCGCAGCAGGCCGCGTTTTTCCTTGGCGGCGCGGTCACGGCGGCTGGGCTTGTAGATCACTACGCCCTGTTCGATGGTCTCCGAGGCCGTCGCCTGGCGGGCCACTTCGATCTTTTCGGGGCTCGACAGGAATGTGTTGGTGATCCGCTCGATCTCCGGCGCCATGGTTGCCGAAAAGAACAGGGTCTGGCGGGTGAAGGGCGTGAGGCTGAAAATGCGCTCGATATCGGGAATGAATCCCATATCGAGCATCCGGTCGGCCTCGTCCACCACCATGATCTGGACACCGGTGAGCAGCAGCTTGCCGCGCTCGAAATGGTCCAGCAGACGGCCGGGCGTGGCGATCAGCACGTCGACGCCGCGATCGATAAGCGCGTCCTGCTCCTTGAAGCTGACCCCGCCGATCAAGAGCGCCTTGGTCAGTTTCAAATGCTTTGTGTAGGTGTCGAAGTTTTCGGCCACCTGGGCCGCCAGTTCCCGCGTCGGCGCCAGAACGAGGCTCCGGGGCATGCGTGCCCGCGCGCGGCCCTTGGCCAGCAGGGAGATCATCGGCAGCACGAAGCTTGCCGTCTTGCCGGTGCCGGTCTGGGCGATGCCCAGCACGTCACGCCCGTTCAATGCCGGTGGGATGGCGCCCGCCTGAATGGGAGTGGGAGTTTCGTAGCCGGTGTCGGATACGGCCTTGAGAACCTTGGGATCAAGGTTGAGGTCGGAAAAGCTCGTCATATGCGTCCAGTGTGTCGCGTGGCATCGGGCCACGTGGGTTTTGGGCGCAGGGTCAACGCGCCCTCATCAAGTGACGGGGCTTGTACAGGATATTAACGCGGCGGTCAAATAACGGGCGCGTAAGCAGGAATCCGCGCCAAGCCGGGTTTGCCGGGGCTCGCATCGGACCCCCGGCGAGATCTCGCCGGCGCTACTGAACCGTCAGAAGTTCCGGAACATGCAAGCGGATCGTCTCGTTCGCGTCAGCCGCGCCCAGCTTGCGCCCGATCGAGAAGGGCAGGTTGTTGTCATTGCCGACGATGATGTGCGCCTCGCCGTCGCGGATAACGCTTTCGATGGTGACGAAGGGAAAGGTGAAGATGCCGGTCAAATCGCGGTCGGCGGAGGTTTCCATTCGGTTCAGCCCCTCGGGATCGGCGATGTCCATCAGGTCGATCTGCTTGAGGCGCGCGACGAAGCCATCGTCGTCGATCTGGCCCGTGTCGATCAGGGTGATGCGCTTGACCTCAGCTGGGCGATCGAAACAGCCCTCCGTCTGACCTTCGGCGCAGGCGAGGCTCGGATCACCCTGGCCGCCGTCGCGCTCGATAACCAGCGCGCGCGTCTCGTCGATGAAGTTGAAGTCGCCGATGGCCACGGCACCGTCGGTCAGGGCGAACTTGAAGCTCTCACCGGTCCAGTCGCCCGCGGCCGGATCGAAGGCGATGGCGCGCAGGAAATCCCCCTCGCTCTCGCCGCCCTCGGCGATCAGCGGCTTCTCCAGCATCGCCCAGAGCGTGCCGTCAGCGCCGAGCGCCATGCCCTCATAGCCGCCCGAGCGTGGGACGGTAAAGTCGGTCCCGGCCACTGCCGGGATGCGCAGCGCGGGATGATCGGGGGAGCGCAGCTCTGCCCCCTCCAGCACCGTGGGGAAGACGCCGGTCACCCGGCCATCCAGTGTTGCGCGGATCAGGTAGGGGCCGAACTCCTCGCCGATCCAGAGTTCGTTGCCCACGACCTGGATCGACTCCAGATCGAAATCGCCCCCGGTCAGGTAGCGGCTGTCGCTGGCCTCGTTGACGATGACGAAGGGCACGACGCGATCGGGATCGTGCAGCCAAATCCGCTCCACGATCTCGACGCTGCCGGCCTCGAAATCCGGGCGCAGGATGGTGTAGCCCAACATCGCGTCGGGGCTGTTGAGCTTGGAGCCGAAGCCGTTGTCGATCAGTGCCACGAGGTCGCCCTGGGGCGTGCGCTCGGCCGCATAGCCCGAGATGCCCTGGAACGGCTGGCCGAGGAACGGCAGCGCCAGACCCGAGGGACGCATGTCCGACATCGGCTGCTCGTTGCGCGCATCGCCCGTGAACTTGCCGCTGATCCACATCGCCCGCGGCGCGTCTGCCGGAGGGGCGGACATGGTGTTGGCCGGAATGACGGCATGGCCCGCGAGGGTTGCAGGCACCATTTCCTGGGCGTGGGACATTGTGGCAAGCGCGGCCAGAAGCGCGACAGAGCGAAACAGCATCGGGATCTCCTTAGATTGGACTGCGGTGGGATCTGCAGTCGCAACAAATGATGATGGTGCGGTGACGCTTCGATGACCTTGATGTGAATGCATGGTGCCACAGCACCAACGCCCCGTGTCCGGGCCGAATTGACTCAGCCCCGGCGCGACGGGCATGTGGCAGCGCGTCACTCACGTCGGAACATGCCATGGAACTCCCCCCCCGCTGGAAAGTGCACCGCGAACTGATGCGGCTGAAGCGTCAGATCAACGGCCTGCGCTACGGGATCACGGACCCCATCAATCGCAAGATCTGGGACACGCGCCGGCCGAAACGTCTCAAGCCGCAGGACGGTGTCGTACCGCTCCGCGACGACGTCGCGATCTTTCTGGTGTATCAGCCGAACCGCTGCCCCGAGAGCCTGTTCACGTCGTTGCAATATCTTGTCGACGAGGGGTTTTCGCCCCTTGTCGTCTCGAACCTGCCGCTTGCGGCGGCCGATCTCGAACGCCTCAAGACGCTCGCCTGGAAAGTCGTCGAGCGGCCCAATCTGGGCTATGATTTCGGCGGGTATCGTGACGGTGTCTGGCTGCTCGACCATCTGGAGGTCGCGCCGAAGAGTCTGCTCTTCGTCAACGATACGATCTGGTTTCCGGTATCGCCCAAGGCGGACATCTTTGGCCGACTCCGGATGTGCGACGCGCCCTATCTCGGGCTGACGGACGCCTACAATTTCGACTTTGGCGGCAAGAACAACGCCGCCCGTCCCGGCATCATCCATGTCACCTCGTTTTTCTTCTGGGTGAAGGAGCCGATGCTGTCGTCGGAGGCGTTCCGGCAATGGTGGCCGAACTACCCGCTCGATTCGCGCAAGCGCTATGTCGTGCGCCACGGCGAGGTCGGCTTTTTCACGGCCATGCGGGACGCCGGGTTTTCCTATGATGCGCTGGTCAAGAAAGAGGATCTGCTCGCCCATGTCGACGGTCTCGACCGCGACGGGCTGATCGATCTGCTGGGCCAGCTGTCCATCGTGCTGAGCATGTACAAGGACGAGCGCGAGAGGGTGGAAGCCGCCATCGCCGACGGGACCGTCACGCGCGAGCAGCTCCACCATCTGATCTGGGATGTGGTCCGGGTGGTCAATCCTTCCGATCTGATGGCCTATGAAGGCATCCGGCGGATGAACTTTCCGTTCCTGAAAAAGACCATCCTCAAGAACAAGCGTGTGCGCGATCATTTCCTCGTCCGCAACGCTGAGGAGCCATTGGACATCGATCCTCAGATCATCGCGGAGATGGCGGACCTGCGCTACGGCTGAGCCGAAGGGTCCTCCAGCAGCGCATCGCGCAGGCGCACGGTCTGGTAGGTTTCGGGGCTGAGGTCGAACTCCAGACGACCGGTCACGTTGACAGCTGTGCCTTCCGCGAGGGCGGGAAGGGGACGCTTCAGCGTCACTTCCAGCGACGGGCCGTAGCCCGAATTGCCGCAGAAGGGGCAATTGTCGGGATCAGGCACCAGCAGGAAACTCCCGATATAGGCCTGGGCCTCGATCGGAACCGCATAACCCGAGATCGTGAACATGTCGGCCGACGCGGTCAGAGCAGCGGGGATCGATTTCTCGACCATCCACTGCCCGGCCTCTTCGGTCTCAGTGATTTCGATCCCGGCCAGCAGATCCCAGTTGTCCGGGTCGGCCCAGACCGGGACTGCGACCAGACTAGTGAGCGTGACCAGCGTGAGAATGCTGTTTCGCATCCGCGGCTTCGACCTCCACGACGATATCGATCTCACCCAGCGGTTCGATCTCCACGTGCATCTCGAAGCTGTCGCCCTGATGGAGCGGTTCTGTCAACCCGTCCAACGCCAAGTAAAGCCCCGTGGGCACAAGCTCCATCTCTGTTCCGGGGGCGATCTCGATCTCTCCGATTGTCTCCGGCGCGGCGTCGGCCTTGATCGGCGATGCCACAAGGGTGACGCTGTCTGCCATGCCATGGGCCTCGGCGCCGTGCAGCGCCACCGCGATGTCGCCGGTGTTCTCGATCTCCATGAAGACGCGGGCGCTGTCGCCGTCGGTGGCTTGCGCCCAGGCGTGGAGGATCGTCACGCCGTCAAGCTCGGCTTTATGGTCTGCGAGGTCGTCATCGTGATGATCATCGTCGCCGTGCGCGTGATCATCGTCCTCGGCGTGGTGCGCGTCGTCGTGATGGGGCTCATCGCCATGATCGGGATGGTCCGCATGGGCGAGCCCCGCGGCGGCAAACAGCATTAAGATGATCAAAGCGCGTTGCATGGTCCCTCCGAGTCGCGTCACTGCACTGTTATAAGGTAACAGTAACGGTCGGAAGACAAGTCACACCTGCATTTCTTTGATAGCGCTCAGCGTCAGCTCGGGGTGGTCCCGCTCGATCCGGTCGATGTCCCACTGCAACCGGGTGAGGAAGACCGTGTCGCCGTCATTGTCATAGGCGATATGGCCCTTGTTGAGAGTCACGAAGGCATCGAGCTTGTCCTTCGGGCCGGACACCCAACGGGCAGAGGTGAACTGGGATGGCTCGAACCGTACGGGGAGGCCGTACTCCTGTTCGATCCGGCTCGCCAGAACCTCGAACTGCAGCGCGCCGACGACGCCCACGACAAAGCCGGATCCGATCATTGGCTTGAACACCTTGGCGGCGCCTTCCTCGGCGAATTGCAAGAGTGCCTTGTCGAGATGCTTGGCCTTCATCGGATCGCCGGCGCGGCAGTTCTGCAGCAGCTCCGGCGCGAAGCTCGGGATACCGGTGACGCGCAGCACCTCGCCTTCGGTCAGCGTGTCGCCGATGCGGAGCTGACCGTGGTTCGGAATGCCGATGATGTCGCCGGCCCAGGCTTCCTCGGCGAGCTCGCGGTCGGAGGCGAGGAACAGCACGGGATTGGAGATCGCCATGGGCTTCTTGGACCGGACATGGGTCAGCTTCATGCCGCGCTTGAAATGGCCCGAGGCCATGCGCAGGAACGCGACGCGGTCGCGATGTTTGGGGTCCATGTTGGCCTGGACCTTGAAGACAAAGCCGGAAACCTTTGTTTCTTCGGGAGAAACCTGACGTGGTTCTGCCGATTGCGGTTGTGGCTCCGGACTATAGTCGCCGATGCCGTCCATCAGCTCCTTCACGCCGAAACTGTTGATGGCGGAGCCGAACCAGATCGGGGTCATGGTGCCGTCCATCACCGCCTGATGATCCAGGGCTGGCAGCAGTTCGCGGGCCATCTCGGCCTCTTCGCGCAACTGATCGAGTAGGTACGCGGGCACGTGGTCCGCCAGCTCCGGGTCATCAAGTCCATTGATTTCAATGGTTTCCGCAACGACGTTCCGATCGCCACGGTCCATCAACTCCAGCCGGTCGCGGAGCAGGTCGTAGCAGCCCAGGAACTCGCGCCCATGGCCGATTGGCCAGCTTGCGGGCGTCACGTCGATGGCGAGATTCTCCTGAATTTCATCAATAATATCAAATGTATCGCGGCTCTCTCGGTCCATCTTGTTGCAGAAGGTCAGGATCGGCAGGTCGCGCAGCCGGCAGACCTCAAAGAGCTTGCGCGTCTGGCTTTCGACCCCCTTGGCGCCGTCGATCACCATGACCGCCGCATCTACCGCCGTAAGGGTGCGGTAGGTGTCCTCGGAGAAATCCGAGTGGCCGGGCGTGTCCACAAGGTTGAACCGGAAGCCATTGTAATCAAACGACATTGCCGATGCGGAAACAGAGATCCCGCGGTCCTTCTCCATCTGCATGAAGTCCGACCGCGTGCGCCGCGCCTCGCCCTTGGCGCGGACCTGTCCCGCCATCTGGATCGCGCCGCCATAGAGCAGGAATTTCTCCGTCAGCGTCGTCTTTCCCGCATCCGGGTGCGAGATGATGGCAAAGGTTCGGCGCCGGGCAATCTCGGGCGGCAGGTCGGGGGCATTGGCGCGTCTGTCGAGCATGGGGCGCGTATAGCGGTGGCGCAGCGGGGCCGCAATCGGAGCTGAGAACGGCTGTCTGCAACGCGTCGGTATCACGTCGGTAAGAGATCGTTGGATCGCGCGCGCCTGCGCGCTGAGACTACGGACACCCGAAGACACCTCGTGCTGTTTGGCAGCGGTGGCGTCGGAGAGGTTCGGGTCATTGAACAGGGGGTCCGCCGAGGCGGCATTGTCATCGACCCGAGACGCAAGAACCGGTCCGTAAGGCAGACGGCAAGCAAATGGTCCGGCTGTTTGATGGCAATCCTGCTTGCAGAGAGCCATGCCGAGCTTTGTTGCGCGGCACTGAGCGCAGCCGGCTATGGGCAAACAGGTCGTGTCGTGACTCTGTGATGGAATCGTGGCAAGATGAGAACACTTCGTGAACAAAGGAGGGGGTCATGGATCTCAAAGAGCTCGCCCAGGCGGTGAAATCTGCCAATGAAACGATGGATGTCGAGGCGCTGTTGCGGGACCATTACGCGGCCGACTGCGTGTCGGTCGAGGCCGCGGCGATGCCGGGCACGGACGGTCCCGAGGCCGTCGGGCTCGACGCGATCAAGGCCAAGCATGACTGGTGGAACAACGCGATGGAGTATGTCTCCGGCACCGTCGAGGGGCCGCATCTGCATGGCGACGACCGGTTTGCGCTGATCTTCAAGTCGGTGATGAAGGACAAGGCAAGCGGCAAGGAGATGCCGATGGAAGAGGTCGCCGTCTACACCGTGAAGGACGGCAAGATCGCGCGGGAAGAGTTCTTCTACACGATGTGAGACGCGGATTCCGGTCCGGGTTCCGGCGACATGCCGCGGTGCACGCCCGTCGTCTCCCGGTCCGGCCGTTCTGCCGGGGGATGTCGGGTCCGGCTGCAACAGTCGGTCGCGCGCATGTGAGTGTTGACGCAACGCATGTCTCAGTGAGGTGAAGCTGTTTGACCTCGCGGAATCTGGCGGGGCGCGTGGTTTTGCGGCACCTTGGTGATGCACACGCTTCGCACGCCGAAGTGCTGAAATTCCATGCCGTTGAAAGCACTTGAGGAGAATTCGCCATGACTGCATCGCTCGTTTTTCTGCCGCGCGCGCTTTGGATAGCAGCGCTCGTCGGGTTCATCGTTTGTGCCTTTTATCTGCTGGCGCCGCGCGTCGCGGGGGCCTATGCGGCGCCGGTCGAAAACACCCACCTGTTGCCCGAACAGGATGCGGCATTCCGCCAGGCCATGGCCGCGTTGGGCACGCCCGACAGGATGGTCTGCTGAGGGCGCATTAACCCGGTCTTCGGAGCCTTCGGGGCAGGCTGAGCATGTCCTGACCCGGAGGTTCTCGATGGTGCGTCTGTTGTTTTTGCTGTTGTCCGCCGGGCCGCTGGCCGCGCAGGACAACGCGGCCCCGGCCGCCGCGCCGTCCACGGTTGTGATCGAGCGTCCAGCCACGCCCTTGCTGGATGCCCTGGGGCAGGCGGCGGACCCTCCGGTCTGCTGCCAGTTGAGCGACGGCTGCAGCCCTGGCACGGACGGTACGCGTCCGGCTGAGGTCCGGTCGCTTTGTCTTGCGTCCAACGGGCAACCGCTGACCGGCCAGTATTGCCACAAGGATGGTGCCTGCCGGCCCTGAGCGGTCGAAGGGGGAGCCGCCCAGCCATTCCCTTGCGGCGCCCGCTGACGGTTCCGATGACCTCCGCAAGGGCGACGACCGTCGCGCGCCACCCGCGGGTTGCCCGGCCTTTGCGTGTCGCGGGATGCCGCCGCAGATCACGGCGCCGCGACGCCTGTCGATGCGATTGAGCGTGCGCGGCGTCTGGGGTAGGCCGGGCGGATGCAACGCGGGGGGAGAGCTGGCGATGGAACTGGGGATTTCGGGCAAGCGCGCCTTGGTGTGCGCCTCGTCGAAGGGGCTCGGGCGGGGCTGCGCCGAGGCGCTGGCCGCCGAGGGGGTCGATCTGGTGCTCAATGCCCGTGGGGCCGAGGCACTCGGGGCCACGGCCGAGGCGCTGCGCGCGACCTATGGCGTCAGCGTCGAGACAGTGGCCTGCGATGTGACCACGACCGACGGGCAGCGCCGGGTGCTGGAGGCCGCAGGCGCCCCCGACATCCTTGTGACCAATGCCGGCGGGCCGCCGCCGGGGCTCTGGTCGGACTGGGACCGGGAAGACTTCATCGCCGCGCTTGATGCCAACATGCTCACGCCGGTCGCGCTGATGACGGCGCTGCTGCCGGGCATGTGCGACCGCGGCTGGGGACGGGTGGTCAACATCACCTCTGCCAGCGTGCGGGCGCCGATCCCGCAACTGGGCCTCTCCAACAGTGCCCGGGCGGGGCTGACCGGCTTCGTCGCGGGTACGTCGCGGCAGGTCGCGCCCTTCGGCGTGACGATCAACAATCTGCTGCCGGGCATTCACGCCACCGACCGGGCCGTTGCGCTCGACAATGGCAAGGCCGAAGCGGAGGGCACGTCCGTGGCGGAGGCGACGGCGAACCGTCAGGCAACGATCCCCGCCCGGCGCTATGGCACGCCCGCCGAGTTCGGCGCGGCCTGCGCGTTCCTGTGCTCGCAGCAGGCGGGTTTTGTCGCCGGGCAGAACTGGATGATCGACGGCGGCGCCGCGAACATCACGGTCTGACCGGGCAAGGGGGGGCGCCCGGACCGGCCCAGCTCAGTCCGTGCTTTCCTCGACCGCGTAGAGGCGCAGGACCTCCAGCGGGACGATGTCGAGTGCGCGCTTGTGCGTCGCCTCCAGGCTGAGCTTGGGAGCGACGCCTTCATCATGGGCTTGCAGGAAACGGCCCGCGCAGAGGCACCAGCGATCGCCGGCCTTGAGTCCGGCAAAGCGGAACTCGGGGCGCGGCGTGCTCAGATCGTTGCCGAGATATTTGGAGTAGGCGAGGAATTCGTCGGTCATCACCGCGCAGACGGTGTGGCTGCCGGCATCCTCGGGGCCCGTGTCGCAACAGCCGTTGCGATAGAACCCGGTCAGCGGGTCGACCGAGCAATCGGCCAGCGGACCGCCAAGGACGTTGAGGGAAGGTTCAGCGCTCATGTCGTGGCTCCTCTGGCAGGGGTCATCTGAAACGGTCGGCGAGGCGTTGCAGCGCGTTGCGGTAATCGGTGGCGGGCGCCGGGTCAGGTTTTGCCGCTGGCGCCACCGCCGGTTCTGCGGCTGGCTTCGGAGGGGTCTTTTGCGCGGCTGAAGCGGCCGCATCCTTGCGCGCGGGATCGCCGGACGCCCGTTTGGGCGCGGTGCCGGTCGATGCGCGCGGTGGTGCTGTGCGCAAGGCGACGGCGTTCATGAACCGGCCGTCATCGCCCGCGGCCAGCGCGTCCGCGCCGTCGGAAATCCCGCGCATCACATCGTCGAGCAGCGCGGTCTCCGCCTTGGCGAAATCGCTCAGCACATAGCCCGACACGCGGTCCTTGTGGCCCGGATGGCCGATGCCGATCCGGACGCGCCGGTAGTCCGGCCCGATATGGGCGTGCAGCGAGCGCAGCCCGTTATGACCCGCATGGCCGCCACTGCGCTTGACGCGGACCTTGCCGGGAGCAAGGTCGAGCTCGTCCTGAAAGACGGTGATGTCCTCGGGCGCGATGTCGAAATAGCGCGCGGCCTCGCCTACGGGCTGGCCGGAGCGGTTCATGAAGCTGCCCGGTTTGATCAGCAGGACCTTGGCGCCGCCGAGCCGCCCTTCGGCGATCTCACCCTGAAAGCGCGTGCGCCAGGGCGTGAAGCCGTGATCCGCGGCGATGCGGTCGAGCGCCATGAAGCCGGCATTATGCCGGTTGCGCGCATATTTGGCGCCGGGATTGCCCAGACCGACGAAGAGACGCATGGGGTGGCATCCTTTGGGAAAACCGACCTCCTTGTGTCCTAAATCGCCCGCGTTTTCCAGTGCCGTGGCCCAGGAATTTGCAGTGGCGGTGCAGGCGTGGGTCGGCGCTTGCGTGCGGTCAGGCAGGCGCGTTGTGCCAGCTGTGGCCTGCGGAGGCGCACTGCGGCAAGGATCGGCTTGCATCGGTCGCTGCCCGCAGAGAGACTGCGCGCAACCAATCGAGGATCACGCCCATGTATCTGACGATGAACCGTTTCAAGGTAAAGCTCGGAGCCGAGGAGGCGTTCGAGAATGTCTGGAAGAACCGCGACAGCCATCTGACCTCCGTGCCCGGCTTCAAGGCCTTTCACCTGATGAAGGGCGAGGCGATGGACGGCTACCGGCTCTATGCCAGTCACACCGCCTGGGACAGTGTGGAGGACTTTCAGGCCTGGACGAAATCGGAGGCTTTCCGCGCCGCGCACAAGGGCGCGAAAAGCCATGCCGATATCTATCTTGGTCCGCCCGAGCTGGAAGTGTTCGAGAGCGTGCAGGAGGTCGCCTGACGCGCTCGAACCCGGCCCGGGCGTTCGGCGCTCTTAGCGCGGGCGCAGGTCTGCGACGCCGAGCGGGACCGAGAACTCGGCGCACCAGACATAGAATTCGTCATAGTCCGCCGGGTCCAGATCCTGCGGCAATTCATAGATCTGCTGCCCGGTAAGGTCCTTCAGCTTGGCGAATTCGCTGGCTTTGACGAAGCCGTCCTTGCCGAAGCCGAGGCTCGGATCCGGCGCGCCGTCGAGGCTGAAATCCGGGCCGAGGACGGCGTAGGTTTTACCGTCCACCCGCTGGATCGACACGGTGCCCGTTGTGATATGGTCGGATCTGCCGCTGAGGCTGCCGGCGGACAGGATCTCGGCGTTGCTCTGGGCGTGGACGGGCAGGACGCTGGTCGCGAGTGCGGCAGCCGCGGCGACGGCACCGGCTTTGGCGAGGAAGGTGCGGCGGTTCATGGCAAGTCTCCGGTTGTGATGTGGCGCGACCCTGCGCGCCGTGGCCGGGCATTGCAAAACACGACCCACCACATCCGCGGGTAGCTTGTTTCACTGTGTGACAGATGGCGCCGGCTGCCGTGACCGGCTGAAACACGGCGGGCCGGTTTGTGCGTTCCGCGGCGCTATCGCGTCGGCTCGGGGCCTCAGCCGGGCGCCCGGTCGCCCAGCCATTTCGCCATGACGAAGATGTCCACGAAGCCTTGTGTGGGATGCGCGAATGCGCGGGGCACGCAACCCACGGTGTCGAACCCCAGCCGGTGCCACAGGGCGATGGCGCCGGTGTTGGTCGCCACGACGGCATTGAACTGCATCATCTTGTAGCCCAGGACGCGGGCGAGGTCCTGGGAATGGACACACATCGCCGCGGCGAGACCGCGCCCGCGGGCCTCCGGCGCGACCATGTAGCCGCAATTGCAGACATGGCCCCCGGGGCCCGCGGCATTGGGTTTCAGGAAATAGGTGCCCAGTAGGCCCTGCGCCGTTTCGGCCACGAGCGTCTTCTGCGGCTGGTCCATCCAGATCCGCTGGCATTCCTCGCGGGTCGTGTCGCGCGGATAGGCATAGGTTTCGCCCGCGGCCACGATGGGTTCGAAGATCGCCCAGATCGCCGGCAGATCGTCCGGGGTCGCTTCGCGCAGGATGATTTCGGAGTCGGAATCGGTCATGGCATGTCCGTGAAAGCCGCAGCTCCGCGATGCAAGTTCATTTCGCGGGCGCGGGTGCGTGCCAGTGCGCGTTGCGGGCCCCGCGCGAAACGAACGGGCCCGGCTGCGTGGTGCAGCCGGGCCCGTTTTCAGTGCCGGAAAGGGAAGAGCCTCAGCTCTCTGCGGTCTCTTCCGCTTCGCCTTCGGCCTCACCTTCGGCGGCATCCTCGTCATCGTCGCTGCTGGACAGACCGGACGGCGCCTGGATGTTGGCGATGTTGAACTCACGGTCGATCGTGGGCTTGGTGCCCGCGGGCAGCGTGATATCCGAGATCGTCAGGGAATCGCCGATATTGAGGCCGGTCAGGTCGGCGACCAGCTTTTCGGGGATCTCGCCGGCGGTCACGAGCAGCTCCACCTCGGGGCGCACCACGTTGAGCATCCCGCCGCGCTTGAGGCCGGGGGTCTCTTCGTGACCGATGAATTCCACCGGGATGAAGAGCGCGATCTTGGTGGCCCGGCGCAGGCGCATCAGGTCGAGATGCGTCGGCAGGTCCTTGACCACGTCGCGCTGCACGTTGCGGCAGATCACGCGGACGTCCTCGTGCCCCTCGACCTTGAGGTTGAAGAGCGTGGACAGGAAACGGCCCTGCTTGAGGCGCTTCAAGAGCACGTTGAAGGGGATGTTGATCGGCAACGGGTCGTTGTCGCCGCCGTATACGATGCCGGGTACGTAGCCTTCGCGACGGGCTTGACGGGCGGCCCCCTTGCCCGTCCCCGTCCGTACCTCGGCGACGAGATCGGGGATCTCACCAGCCATGGAAATTCTCCTGAGTTGTGGCGGGCATCCTCCAAGGGTGTATGCCCGCGATCGAAGCCGCGCGGATAGACGAGCCCGGGCAGGATTGCAAGAGCTCAGGCGGGTTCGGGCGCGATCATCAGGCGCGCTTTCGTGCGACGATGAAGCGGCTCGGCGGGGAGGCGGGGTAGTTGCCCCGTTCCAGGATGTCGAACCCGGCCCGTTCAATGGCGTCCTCGTGGGTGTCGGTGGGGCGCAACTGCACGTCGGGCGCCTTGCCGATCATCTGCATCACCGGCAACGCCACGAGCATCAGACGAAGCTTCCAGCTCAGCGGTTCGGTCGGTTTGCAGATCGTCTTCGAGATGAAGAGCCCGCCGGGTCTGACCAGCGCCGCGATCTGCACCAGGGCCGCGTCCAAATCGCCGATCAGATGCAGCAGGTTGAACGCCAGCACGATATCGTAGGTCGCCCCGCGCCCGTCATCGTCGAGCCCGGCCTGCGCGAACTCCACCGGTGCGTCAGCGGGCTTGGCCCGGGCGATCTCGATCATGCCGCCGGAGATGTCCGTCGCGCGGTACCGGGCGACGGCGGACGCCAGCGAGAGGGCTGTGGTCCCGGTGCCGCAGCCGACCTCGAGCACTTCGCTGGCGGGGCTGAGAAAGAAGCGCGTGCGCTCCAGCGTGGTCGCATAAGCGGCCTCGTCTCGAACCGGCATCTTGGCGTAGCGGGTCGAGAGTTTGTCCCAGAAACGGGCTGGATCGCGCATCATGGTGCCATCTGTCATGGCTCCGGCGCGCTTTGGCAAGGGGCGCGCGTGGCGCAGGTGCTGGAAGGACCGGACCCCGCGATCACCCTGCCGCGGTTTCGTGCAGCCGGCCTTGCGCGTCACGTGCGGGCGGACCGGGATCCGAGCGCCCCGGGACCATGATCGCCTATCGACGCAATGCCCGAGAGCGGGTGCGTTTCCCCACGAACGGCGAGGTTGCGGATTGGCGGGCGTGGTCCTCGCTCAGTCCTCCGGATCGATCGGGCGCCCGTCGGAGCGTGTGAACACGCTCCCTGTCTTGAGGTTGTGAAGGACAACATCATGGTCCGGATAGTGCACAATGTCCTCTTGCGTACGGGTTCCAACCACCAGCATGACTGCATCGGCCTGGGAGCGGTTTTCCAGACAATGGGCCGTTGACTGGCCGGCTTTCCAGCCTGCGGCATCACCGGCTCTCAGCAGAGTTTCCGCGTCCTCGACCAGAACGAGCTCGCCCGACAGCAGATAGACGAACTCATCCTCGGCTTCGTGCCAGTGGCGCTGCGATGATTTCGAACCGGGCGGCAGACGCTCCAGATGGACGCCGAACTGAGACAGTCCGATCTGATCGCCAAGCTGTATCTCCGCATAGGGTCCGGTGCTTGGTCCGAAGATGCGGCTTGGCCCGCCCTCGTGCTCTGACCAGCCGTCGGTTTTGAGTTTCGGCATGGTGCGACGCTCATGTCATGATGTACATGCGCAGGCTACTCTATCCTATGGGCGAAGTCCGCGTTCTATCCCCTGCCATCGGGTCCTGCGGCACCGGCATGGCGGCGAAGCGGGTCGAGAACCTGTGCCGGAAACGGGCTGAATCGCGCATGTTGCCGCCGGTGTCGCCTCAGGACCTCCGGGCGATCTGGCGGTGACGGATGCCATCCCGCGCCATGGCCGGAAATTCGGCCATGGCGCGTGGTTCGAGGTCTGTGTGTGTGTGTGTGTGTGTAGGTCGGTCCGGACGCTATCGCTTCAAGGCATCGATCAGGCCGACGCCGACGGCACCGGCGATGTCCATGCCAACCTCTGTCTTGGTGTCCGAGACCGCCACGCTCGCGCCGATGCGCCCGGCCAGACGGGAAAAGGGCAGGCTTTGAATCCAGACCTTTCCGGGCCCGGTCATGCGCGCGAAGAAAAATCCGCTCCCCCCGAACAGCCGCGAGCGCACGGAGCCCGCCGACACCAGATCGAAATCGATCCCCTTGGTGAAGGCCGCCACACAGCCGGGATCGACATCTATGATTTCGCCCTCCGCGAGTTCGCGCTCCATCACCGTGCCGCCGACATGGACGAACACCCAGCCATGGCCGATCAGATGCTGCAGGATGAACCCGTCGCCGCCGAAGATGCCCGTCATGACCTTTTTCTGGAGGTAGAGGTCGAGGGACACGCCGCGCGCGGCGCAGAGGAACGCATCGCGCTGGCAGATCAGTTCGCCGCCGACATCGTCGAGGCGGAGCGCGATGATATGGCCCGGATAGGGCGCGGCGAACGCCACGTGGGCCTTGCCGGTGCCTTCGTGGCTGAAGAGCGTGGTGAACGTGCCCACGCCGGTCACGGTGCGCTTTCCGGCGCCCCAGACCCGATTGATCAGGGTCTTTTCCGTGTCCGAGCCGTCGCCGAGCAGAGTGGACATGGAGACGTCCGGATCCTTGTGCATCATGGATCCGGCTTCCGCGATCGCCGCCTCGCCGGGATCGAGCTCGATCTCGACATACTGGGTTTCGGCCCCCTTGATGACATAGTCGATGTCGTCGGTGCGGTGATCGGTGCGCGTGTTGCGCACTTCGGGAATGCTCAGACCGGTGTTCAATGACATGTTCGCTGACCTCGATTGTGTTTCAAAAATCCATTTGGCTCTGAACTGCTTCCGCACGCGCAATGGAGTATCGGCGGTGCTCGACGCCGGGTGTCTATGCGCAAGGCCCACGCGCCCGACGGTACCGCCGCCGGGCGCATGAGACACGCGGAAGCACATTCCATCATGACCGGGGCGTGTGCCACTTCTTTTCCACCTCCGGCATCCCCTGAGCGTGTGCCGACCTGTCAGAACCCAGCGACCCGCTGGTCTGCGGCGCACAGCGCCTAGGCGTCACGCGGCGTGGCGGTCCGGCACGGGTCGGAATGCGCTGACAGACCCGATCGGTCAGGCGACGCGTCTCAGACCGCGCCGGTCAAACCCCGCCGTCAGAAGGCGTAGCGGAAGCCGAAGTTGAACGAGCTGGAGCGGGCGCGCAGGCTGGTCGAGGCGAGGGTCGTGGTGGTGACGTCGAAATCGCCGTAGTCACGGAATTTGTAGTCGGCGAAGAGCGTGGCCTGGGGCGCGATCTCATAGCCGAGGCCGGCAATGAGCTGATAGCCCCAGCGGCCCTTAGTCTGGTCCAGAACTGTCCCGGTCGCCAGCGTGCCGTAATTGTCGAACGACACCTCGCCATAGCCGACACCGGCACCGAGATAGGGCACCCATTGCGAGCCCGTGCCGTCGAAATCGTAGTACACGTTCAGAAAGCCCGCGCTCTCCTTGAGCTTGCCGAAACTGTTGAGCGCGGCGACGCCGTTGATCGAATGGCTGTCCACGTCCGCTTCGCGGTAGGAGTATTGCAGATCCGCCCGGACGCTCCCGAGGGCGCCGAACTGACCGAAATTGTAGCCCACGTAGATGCTGCCGTCCGCGCCGCTCTTGAGGTCGGTGTCGACGGTGGTGAAGGGGGCCACCGAAAAGTCCTGATCGCTGAACAGAACCCAACCCACCGATGCGCCGAGATAGAACCCTTCGTCGGCGGCAGCGGGCGCGGCAGCAACGGCGATTAGACATGCCGCCCCGGCACCGAAACCGCAGAGTGTCGTACTGGTCTTGGAAAGCATCGTCCAACCTCCTGTACTGGACATCAATAGTGTCCAAAGAAGGATACAGCCGTTGGTTGTCTTCTCAAAATGGGAATCGCGTGAACGTTACGGAACCTGCAGATGGCCGCCGTTTGCCGATCGGAGTGAAGCGGGAAGGCGGCCGGCGCCGTGCCGCGTGCGGTCCCGGTGCGCGGGTGGCGCCCCGGGGGTGATGTCAGACCCAGCGGCCTTCGAAATCCTGCGGCACCAGCAGGATGTCGCGGTCCACGTCCTTGATGTCGGTCCGTCCGCACAGCGCCATGGAGGTGTCGAGCTCCTTGTGGATGACGTCGAGCGCCTTGGTCACGCCGGCCTCGCCCTGGGCGCCGAGACCGTAAACCCAGGCGCGCCCGATCATGGTGCCCTTGGCCCCCATCGCGACGGCCTTGAGCACATCCTGGCCCGACCGGATGCCACTGTCGAAATGGACCTCGATCTTGTCGCCCACCGCCTCGACGATCTGCGGCAGCATCCGGATGGAGCTGAGCGCCCCGTCGAGCTGCCGACCGCCATGGTTGGAGACCACGATCGCGTCCGCGCCCACATCGAGCGCCTTTTTCGCGTCTTCCACATCGAGGATGCCCTTGAGGATCACCGGCCCGTCCCACCAGGAGCGCAGCTCGCGCACGCGGTCCCAGTCGAGCGCGTGGTCAAACGCCTCCGCCGTCCATGAGCTGAGCGAGGCGCCGTCGCTGACGCCCTTGGCATGGCCCACGATATTGCCGAAGAACCGCCGCTTCGTGCCGAGCATACCCAGCCCCCAGCTGACCTTGGTCATCATATTGGCGATGGAGGCCGGGGTCAGTTTCGGCGGCGCGCTAAGCCCGTTCTTGAGATCCTTGTGGCGTTGGCCCAGCAGCTGCAGATCGACGGTGATCACCAGCGCCGAGCAGTTCGCATCCTTGGCACGCGCGAAAAGGCGGCGCATGAAATCATCGTCTTTCAGCGTGTAGGCCTGAAACCAGAAGGGTTTTTCGGTATTCTCTGCCACATCCTCGATGGAGCAGATCGACATGGTGGAAAGCGTGAAGGGCACGCCGAACTTCTCCGCGGCACGTGCGGCCTTGATCTCGCCGTCGGCACATTGCATGCCCGTCAGCCCGACCGGTGCCAGGGCCACCGGCATGGAGACTTTCTGGCCCAGCATCTCGGTTTCCGTGGTTCGCCCGGTCATGTCCACGGCGATGCGCTGGCGCAGCCGGATCTTGGCGAAATCATCGGTATTCTCGTGAAACGTTTGTTCCGTCCAGCTTCCGGATTCGGCATAATCGTAAAACATCTTCGGCACGCGGCGCCGGTAGATGGCGTGAAGATCCTCGATATTCGTAATGACCGGCATGTCGCCCCCTCCGATTGGTAAAGTTTCTTTACCGAACGCGGCGCGCCGCGTCTATGCGGCGTTTCTGTCCGGCGCCATCCGGGGGGCAGCTGTGGCATCGCAGAACGTTTGCCCTGCATGTGGATCGCGGACGGGAGAGACGCCTCGAGGGGAAACCCCCGGCGATCTGCGCTGCGGGAGAAGCCCGACGGCGCGGCGCCGCATCCCCTGAGGAACGCGGCCCGATATCCGGCGCGGCGCGGCGCGCCGGACGCATTGCGGTTAGGTCCGGGACAGCGCGTGCCCCGACGGTGCGGGCAGGGGCCTCAGGCCCGCCGCCGGCGGCGCCCGCCGCGTCCGCCACCGGCAGAGGCCTTGGCGGCAGTAGCGGCATCGGCAAAGCTGGTGCCGTCCTTGGTTGCCTCGATCACCCGGCTCAGCGCGATCCACGCTCCGCCGTTGGGGTCATGGTCCATCAGCATGTTGGCCGCGGCCACGGCTTCCATCTCGGCCGAGCGGGTCGGGTTCATGATCGCGCTGGTCATGCCGGCCTGGATCGCCATGGGCAGGAACGCGCCGTTGATGCCGTGTCGGTTGGGCAGGCCGAAGGACACGTTGGAAGCGCCGCAGGTGGTGTTCACGCCGAGCTCTTCGCGCAGCTTGCGGACCAGCGCAAAGACCTGCAAGCCGGCCGTCGCCATCGCGCCCACGGGCATCAGCAGCGGGTCGACGACGATGTCATGGGCGGGGATGCCGAAATCGGCGGCGCGCTCGACGATCTTCTTGGCGACGGCAAAGCGGACCTCGGGATCTTCGCTGATCCCGGTGTCGTCGTTGGAGATCGCCACGACCGGGACGTCATATTTCTTGACCAGTGGCAGGATCGCCTCGAGCCGCTCTTCCTCGCCGGTGACGGAGTTCAGGAGCGGCCTGCCCTCGGCGACCTTCAGGCCTTCTTCCAGCGCGCCGGGCACGGAGCTGTCGATGCACAGCGGCACATCCACGAGCCCCTGAACCAGTTCGAGCACCTGGCGCATCAGCGGCGGTTCGGTTTCGTTGGGATTGGGGTTGGAGTTGTAGACCACGCCCGCATTGACATCGAGCACCATGGCCCCGCAGGCGACCTGCTCTAGCGCGTCCTTTTCAACGGTGGAGAAATCCCCGGCCTCGAGTTCGGCCGCGAGTTTCTTGCGCCCCGTCGGGTTGATCCGTTCGCCGATGACGCAGAACGGCGCGTCAAAGCCGATGATTGCGGTCTTCGTTTTGCTCTCGATGACGGTCCGGGCCATTCACATACTCCTGAGCGCCGCGGCTCGCGGCCTTGTGCGGAGCGGCCTCAAGCGGCCGGACGTCCCGATGCGCTCTGGCTCCGGGATATCATCTCGGCCGTCGCTGCGATCCCGCCCAACGGAAAGAAATGCACGCCCCGGATCATGCTGCCGGTCTGCCCCGCGCCATGGCTGGCGAAAGCGTCGAGAAGCGGTCCGGGGTCCTGCGGTTTGAGCAGCTTGGTCACATCTTTGGCCCGGCGTTGCAAGACCCCGAGCGATGCACCGACCCCGCAGGTGATGCCGAAACGGATGAGCGTCTGGAGCCGTGCCGGACCCGCCAGCCCGACCCGAACGGGCAGGTCGATGCCTTCCGCGGCGAGCCGCTCGGTCCAGTCGATCACGGGCTGCGCGTCGAACACGAACTGGGTCACCATCGTGATCCGGGCGCCTGTGCGTTCGCCGAACGCCTGCTTCCAGCGCGCGGCCTCCATAACGGCGCGCTCGCCGCCATCCGCGTCGATGTCGCGGTTGCCTTCGGGATGGCCCGCGACATGGATATCGGTGATGCCGGCGTTGTCGAAGGCCCCGGTGTCGAGCATCGCCATGCTGTCGCTGAACGAGCCCGCGGGCCGCGCCGGGCTGCCGGCCAGCGCCAGCACCGCGCCGACATCGGCCTCGCCGCGATAGCGCGCGAGCCAGTCGGTCAGGGTCGCGGCGTCGGGCACCAGACGGGCAGGGACATGGGGCACCGGATCGAACCCTTCGGCGCGCAGCCGCCGGGCGGCATCGACCATGTCGGAGATCGGCGTGCCGTCGATATGGGCGATGAAGATCTGCCGCGGGACCGGCAGAATGGCGCGCAGATCGCGGATCTTTGCCAGGGTACGGGGCATCACCTCGACCGAGGCGCTGCGCAACAGCCAGCGTGTCGCCGGCGCTTGTAACTGATCGGTACGGTTCACGGATCTCCCCCTTCGGTCAATGTCTCCCACCCTTTGCCTGCGATCAGGGCCTTGATCCTGTCACTATCGTAGGTGGCGTCGAGATCTGCTGCAATGGATTGCGCGGCGTCCGCATCGGCGCCCTCCACCGACGGACCCGCGGCCTTGCGCCATTCCGCCAGATAATCGTCCGTGCCGGCGGCACCGCTGGCCATGGCGGCGCGGTCGATGGCCTGCTCGAAGCGCTCGGGCAGTTGCACCTTGGCCGCCCGACGGCCCTTGCCGACGATGACTTGAGCGGGAATGTCGCGCCAGTAGACGATGATAGAGTCGGGCATTCAGGATCTCCTATTCTTCGTTACCTGCCTTGTTGACGCAATGGAGCGCTGATTTCGACATCGTATCTGTCGGAAACGACACGCGGAACTGTCGGCAATGGCCGCGCGGGCCGTCGGAATTGCGCGGCGCGCTTGCGCTGACGCGCTGCAGCGACTACCGTTTCGGGACGGGGAAAGGTCATTCCCCCAAGAATTTCAAGGAGAACGGGCATGCCGCCCAGCCCACAAGTGCGCACGGGACAGGCGCTTGCGGCGCAAGGCCCGGGTCGAGAGACCGTGCCGGAGGGCGGGCCCTATGCTGCGCTGGATCTCGGCACGAACAGCTGCCGGATGCTCGTCGCCAAGCCCGACGGGGCGCAATTGCGCATCATCGACAGTTTTTCCAAGCCGGTTCAGCTCGGGGCCGGGCTCGAAGGATCGGGGATGCTGTCGCGCTCGGCGATGGAGCGGACGATACATGCGCTGCGCGTGTGCCGCCGCAAGCTCGATGACAACCGCGTGCGCAAGATGCGGCTTGTCGCGACCGAGGCTTGCCGCCGCGCGCGCAATGCCGACATGTTCATCAAGAAGGTCGTGCGCGAGACGGGACTGGCGCTGGAGGTTATCTCGGCCGAGGAAGAGGCGCGGCTCGCCGTCGTCAGTTGCGGCCCGCTGGTGCGCGCCAAGACCGAGCAGCTTCTGGTCGTCGATATCGGCGGCGGCTCGACCGAACTGGTCTGGTTCGATCTGTCGGGCGTGGATCCCGACATGCGGTCCGAGGCGATTCTGGCGATGCACAACCGCCGGATGGCCGAAGGGGCGTTCGGGGCGGAGATCGTCGACTGGATTTCGGTGCCGCTGGGCGTGGCGACGCTGCGCGACCGGTTCATCGATGTCGAGGATGACACCGGGCGCTTTGCGCTGATGAGCTGGTATTTCGAGGAAAAGCTCGACGGCTTCCTGCCCTATGAGCGGGCCCATTCGCCCGAGCAGTTCCAGATCGTCGGCACCTCGGGTACCGTGACGACCGTGGCCGCGTCCCATCTGGGGCTGCGCCGGTACGACCGCTCGGCCGTCGACGGGCTGGAGCTGAGCACGCCCCAGATTGACGCCGTGATCCGCGAGTATCTGCGCCTCGGGCCCGAGGGACGGCGCCACGATCCGCGCATCGGGCGCGACCGCCATGTGCTGATCATGTCCGGCGCCGCGATCCTGCAGACGCTGCTGCGCATCTGGCCGACGGAGGTTCTGTCGGTGGCCGACCGCGGCCTGCGCGAGGGGCTGCTCTACGCACAGATGAGCAAGGACGGCGTGATCGGCGGCCCGCGCCCCGAAGACGCCTGAGCCCATGGTCAAACAGGGGACAGGCAGTGGACGGGGACGGCGGGACCTGCGCGTCAGGGTCAAGACCGCGCGCGGGCGCAAGCTGTCTTCGACCCGCTGGCTCGACCGGCAGCTCAACGATCCCTATGTGCAGCGCGCCCGGGCCGAAGGGTACCGCGGTCGCGCGGCGTTCAAGCTGATCGAGCTGGACGACAAGTTTGGTTTCCTGCGCCCCGGCGCACGCGTGGTGGATCTGGGTTGCGCGCCCGGTGGCTGGGCGCAGGTCGCGGTCACCCGGGTCAATGCGCTCGGTCAAAAGCCGGGCAAGCCCCAGGGCCGCGTGCTGGGCGTCGATCTGCAGGAGATCGACGACATTCCCGGCGCGGAGCTCCATGTGCTCGACTTCATGGCCGATGGGGCGGACGATCAGCTCAAGGCCTGGCTGGACGGGCCCGCCGATGTCGTGATGTCGGACATGGCGGCCTCGAGCAGTGGGCACAAACAGACCGACCACCTGCGGATCGTGTCGCTCTGCGAAGCGGCGGCGGAGCTGGCCTTCGACGTGCTGAGCGACGGGGGCACGTTCGTCGCCAAGGTGCTGGCCGGCGGTGCCGAAGGCACCCTGCAGGCCCAGCTGAAGAAACGCTTCACCAAGGTCGCCAATATCAAGCCGCCCGCCTCGCGGTCCGACAGTTCCGAGAAATACGTGGTCGCGACGGGATTTCGTCCGACCGCGTAGCGGCGAGGGTTGCTTCTCGGGCGACGCAGCTGATCGCGTCACGGTACGGTCACGGTCTGAATGCTATAGATGCGCCCGCAAACCTGGAACTCAATTTCGGATCGAGGGGGATACATTCATGCAGGACATTCACACTCACAAGGAGCCGTTGGGGCTGGGCGGGCTGTTCCGAACGCTGTTCGGGATCTACTCAACGCATTTCTGGCAGATCTATTCGACCGCGATCCTGCTGGCACTGATCCCGATGCTGGTCTCTCTGGCATTACTGGGCCCCTCGGCCACGCTCAAGCGGTTCGCCGACACCGACCTGTACCATTACTTGGCGCTGGAAACAGGGCTTCCCGAGGCGACCGGACAGAGCGCCGAAGCGACCGGGGACGAGAGCGCTGATGACCGCACCGACACACCTGCGCAAACCGGCACTGGGGACCAGAGCGGTGGCGATCAGGCGGCCGGAACGTCGGCGGAGACAGGCGATGGCGACCAATCCGATAACGCCGGGCAGGAGGCCGGGGGCGCTACGCAACCCTCCATCGACCAAGATGCCCCCGAGGCGATGGGAGCGTGGCCATCCCTATCGACCCGCGTCGCCGTGGAATTCGTTGTGCACATGCTCGCGATCATGTTTTTCGGTGCTGCGACTGCGCTCTTCGTGTTTGATCTGACGTCGGGAAAAGATGCGCGGTTCTCCAACAATATTAGCACAGCCCTGTTGCGGGTGATTCCGCTCATCCTCGTGAACTTCATCACCTTGCCGCTGATCTTACTGGGTTTCCTGCTGCTGCTGGTGCCTGGGCTGTGGCTCTTTGGCGTTCTTTGCGTGACCGCGCCGGCGGTCGTGATCGAGGGCCGGGTTTTCAGCGCAATTGGTCGCAGCGCGGCGCTGACCAAGGGCTATCGGTGGCCCTGTCTGGGCTATGTGCTGTCGTTGCTCATCATCGTGGTCTTTCTGACTGTCTCTTTGACGATTGTCTCGGGGCTTTCCGCATCGCTGCTGGCACCTCTTGGGGAAACTCTCAGTGCGCTTCTGGCGCTCCTGGTATCTCTTATCTTATTCGCGCTGATCCTGCCGATTTCGGTGCTCGCGTCCCCCGTGCTCTACTTCCGGTTGCGGGAGTTGAAGGGCGATCCGGCCTAGCCACCCGCGGGCCCTTCACGAAGGTCAGCTGCGCGCGGCGGCACTGCGGCGGCGCGCCGGGGCGGGGCGGACGCGTTTTTCGATCGCATCGAACAGGAGCCCGGCGACATTCTTGCCGCTCGCCTTGTCGATGCCCTCGAAGCCGGGCGAGGAATTGACCTCCAGCACCTGGGGCCCGCTCTCGGCACGCAACAGGTCCACGCCCGCCATGTTCAGCCGGAAGGCCTTGGCGGCGCGCACCGCGGTCTCGCGCTCCTGCTTGTTGATGCGCACGGATTTCGCGCTGCCGCCCTGGTGGAGGTTGGAGCGGAACTCGCCCTCCGCCGCAGAACGCTTCATCGCGGCCACGACCTTGCCGCCGATCACGAGACAGCGGATATCCTCGCCCCCGGCCTCCTTGACGAAATGCTGGACGAGGAAATTGGCTTTGAGCCCGCGAAAGGCCGAGATCACCGACTCCGCGGCCTTGCGCGTCTCGGCCAGCACGACGCCCTTGCCTTGGGTGCTCTCCAGCAGCTTCACTATCAGCGGCGTGGTCCCCACGAGCCCGATCAGATTGCCGGTATCCTTGGGCGAGGCGGCAAAGGCCGTGGCCGGCATCCCGATCCGGTGCCGGGCTAGGATCTGATGGGCATAGAGCTTGTCACGGCTCGCCGTGATCCCGTCAGAGGGGTTCACGCAGAACGTGCCCACCGTCTCGAACTGCCGGATGACAGCGGTGCCATAGGGGGTGATCGAGGCGCCGATCCGCGGGATCACGGCATCGTAGCGGGGCAGCCGCTGGCCGTCATAATGCACCTCCGGCGCGTCGGCATTGATCGCCATGTAACAACGCAGCGTGTCGATGACCTCGACCACATGGCCGCGCGCCTCGCCCTCGGCCACGAGCCGCGTGGTGGAGTAATTGTGCTCCTCGCGGCTCAGCACGGCCACCCGCAGCGTCCGCCGGGGCGCCGTCGCGCGCATCACGGTGGAGTGGTAGAGATCGTAATTCAACTCCGGCTGGCAAAAGCTCTCGCCGGGAGCGACCACGACATCCTCGATCAGCGCCTGGCGGCCCAGCAGCATCCGGTAGGCCATGGCGCCGCGGTCGGTCAGGGTCAGCTCGACCGGCCATTTGCGCGCGCCCACGGCAATCTCGGACTCGATGACATAGCGCAGCTCCGTCTCGCCATTGGAGGACGTGACCTCGCGCCGGTCGAGCACCGCGGCGGAGCAGGGGATCGAGACATCATCGCGCCCCGGGATCGGGTGGATGCCGAAGCGCACCTTTGGTGCGTTAGCGGGCCCGAACGGTTCGATGTCGAACGCGTGGAGCGCCGAGGTCCGCGCCCCGGTGTCGATCTTCGCCTTGAGCGCAGGCAGGCCCAGCTTGGGCAGGCTGACCCATTCTTCCCAGCCGAGGCGAAAGGGCGCTGTGGTGGTGTCGTCGGTCATCTCGGGAAATTCCTGTTGGCGGTGCGAGGGATAACGCCTAGACCCCGCGATTGGTTCACTATGGAGCGTTTCGCGTGTCCGGTCACTTTTCTTTCACGCTTGCCGCAACCGATGGCAAAGCCCGGACGGGCCGCATCGACACACCCCGGGGCGAGATCCGGACGCCGGCCTTTATGCCGGTCGGGACCGCCGCGACCGTCAAGGCGATGCTGCCCGAAAGCGTGCGCGCGACGGGGGCGGACATCCTGCTGGGCAATACCTACCACCTGATGTTGCGCCCGACGGCGGAACGGATCGACCGGCTGGGCGGGCTGCACCGGTTCATGAACTGGGACCGGCCGATCCTGACGGACTCTGGCGGCTTTCAGGTGATGAGCCTGACCGATCTGCGCAAGCTGACCGAAGAGGGCGTGCGGTTCAAATCCCACATCGACGGTTCCGAGCACTGGCTGACGCCGGAGCGGTCGATGGAGATCCAGCGCCTGCTCGGCTCCGACATTGTGATGTGCTTCGACGAATGTCCCGCACTCCCGGCGGACCGGGATCGGATCGAGGCCTCGATGCGGCTGTCGATGCGCTGGGCACAGCGGTCGCGGGATGCGTTCGGGGACCGGCCGGGCCATGCGCTCTTCGGGATCCAGCAGGGCGGGCTCGACGGGGATCTGCGCGCCGAGAGCGCCGAGGCCCTGCAGGCGATCGGGTTCGACGGCTATGCGGTCGGCGGGCTCGCCGTGGGCGAGGGGCAGGAGGCCATGTTCCGTGTGCTCGACACGGCCCCCGACATGCTGCCCGCGGACAAGCCGCGCTACCTGATGGGGGTTGGCAAGCCCGACGATATCGTCGGCGCCGTGGCGCGCGGCATCGACATGATGGATTGCGTGCTGCCTTCGCGCTCGGGGCGCACCGGCCAGGCTTTCACCCGGCGCGGCACGGTCAACATCAAGAACGCCCGCCATCAGGACGACCCCCGACCGCTGGACGAGGCCTGCGCCTGCCCGGCCTGCCGCAACTACAGCCGGGCCTATCTGCATCATGTCTTTCGCGCGGGCGAGATCCTCAGTTCGATGCTGCTGACCTGGCACAACCTGCACTACTATCAGGAGCTGATGCAGCAGATGCGAGTGGCCATCGCAGATCACCAGTTCGAAGAGTTCCAGGCGCAGTTCGACGCTGAGCGGGCACAGGGCGACGTGTCGCCGCTATAAGCGGTTGGTGCCTGCGGAGCGCTGAGGCAGATCGGTTGGGCAGAAAAAAACCAGCCGCAGCGAAACTGCGGCTGGCTGAAATGCGCTGACCGGCGGGGTGTGTCAGGCTTTTCTGCGCACGTGCCGCACGAGGGCGAGACCGCCCAGCCCGGCCGCCAGCAGGGGCAGACCCGCGGGCAGCGGAACCGGGGCCGGCGCGTCGAACTCCGCGGATGCGATCGCACCCGAGACCTTTTTGAACCTCACATCCACTTCTGTCACGTTGGCCAGATCGAACCGGATATCGCGCACGGAGTTGTCACCGTCGAAGCCGGGATTCAGAAGTGTGGACCGGTCGGCGAGCGCTTTGCCGCGAAACTTTTGCGTCGTGTTGTCGCCGAACGTGAACTTGACCGTGATCTTGTCGAACAGGCCTTTCTCGTCCAGGTCGATCAGACTCAGCGCGTTGAACGTGACGGCGCTGTCGAACAGGAAGTTGATCTTGCCGCCGTTCGGATCGTCGTTGGGCGCCGCGTCGGTTCCGCCATTCATGATCAGAACCCGGTTCTCGTTCGCGCTGCCGAAGGTCGGCCCGGTGGCCAGATCGGAGTCTGTTCCGACGGTAGTGCAGCTGTTCGAGCCGTCCGGGCCACAGTTGCTGTCGAACAGGGCGAGTTGCCTGTTCGAGGAGATCAGAACGCCGAATTCGGCAAACTCGTTACCGGTGATGTTTCCCGCGCTGCTCTGCCCGCCATTGCCGAGCGTGTCGAAATCGAGTGTTGCGGCATGGGCGCCGACCGGCGCTGCAAGCGCGGCCAGTACGCCGGCAATAAGTGTGTATTTGATTCGCATTTATGAAAACCTTTCGAAACTCTTAACAACACAGGTCGGACGTGTGATTTATGGTCTCGCCCGGTGGCGCGCAAGTATGGAGTCACCGTATGGTTACTTGACGTATGGTCACCCGCAGATCGCCGAAATCGCACCCTGGATTGAGTTTGAGGGGGCGCTGTTTCCCCGCGGGCAACGGGGCGGCAACCTTTCCGCTTGAAAGGCACAGACTCGCGACCCAAGTTGTACCATCTACAGGAGAGGGTGCCGCGTCGCCATATATGGGGCCGGTCCCGCTGCCATAAGGAAGAGTACATGTCCGAGCATCTCAGCCCGTCCTATCCCGTCCTGCCGCTGCGCGACATCGTCGTGTTTCCGCATATGATCGTGCCGCTCTTCGTGGGGCGCGAGAAATCGGTGCGGGCGCTGGAAGAAGTGATGAGCGAGGACAAGCAGATCCTGCTGTCCAGCCAGATCGACCCGAGCGAAGATGAACCGAGCGAAAGCGGCATCTACGCCGTCGGCGTGCTGGCGAATGTTCTGCAGCTGCTCAAACTGCCCGACGGCACCGTGAAGGTGCTTGTCGAGGGCCGCGAGCGGGTGAAGATCGAAGAGTATGTCGAGAACCCCTCCTATTTCGAGGCACGTGTCTCGCCGCTCGAGGAAGAGTTGGGCGATGAAACCACGGTCGAGGCGCTGATCCGCTCGGTCGCGCATGAGTTCGAGAAGTACGCCAAGATCAAGAAGAACATCCCCGACGAGGCCCTGAGCGCGATCGAGGAAACGACCGAGGCCGCCAAGCTGGTGGATCTGGTCTCCGGGCATCTGGGTGTCGAGGTTGACCGTAAGCAGGACTTGCTGGAGACGCTGTCGATCTCGGAGCGGCTGGAGAAGGTTTACGGCATGATGCAGGCGGAACTGTCCGTCCTGCAGGTCGAGAAGAAGATCAAAACGCGCGTGAAGTCCCAGATGGAGCGGACGCAGCGCGAGTATTACCTCAACGAGCAGATGAAGGCGATCCAGAAGGAATTGGGCGATGGCGAAGATGGCGCCAACGAAATCGCCGAGCTCGAGGAGCGGATCGAGAACACCAAGCTCAGCAAGGAAGCGCACGAGAAAGTCGAAGGCGAGATCAAGAAGCTGAAGTCGATGTCCCCGATGTCGGCCGAGGCGACGGTTGTGCGCAACTATCTCGACTGGATCCTGTCGTTGCCCTGGGGCACGAAAAGCCGTGTGAAGAAGGACCTCAGCCGGGCCCAGAAGGTGCTCGACGACGACCATTACGGTCTGGAAAAGGTCAAGGAACGGATCGTGGAGTATCTCGCGGTCCAGCAACGCTCCAAGAAGCTCAAGGGGCCGATCCTGTGCCTCGTCGGGCCTCCGGGCGTCGGCAAGACCTCTCTGGGCAAGTCGGTTGCCAGGGCGACGGGTCGCGAGTTCATCCGCATCAGCCTCGGCGGGGTGCGCGACGAATCCGAGATCCGCGGCCACCGGCGGACCTATATCGGCTCCATGCCCGGCAAGATCATCCAGGCGCTGAAGAAGGCGAAAACCACCAATCCGCTCATCCTGCTCGACGAGATCGACAAGATGGGTCAGGATTTCCGTGGCGACCCGGCCAGCGCAATGCTGGAGGTGCTGGATCCTGAGCAGAACGCGACCTTCGTCGATCACTATCTGGAGGTCGAATATGACCTCTCGAACGTGATGTTCCTGACCACGGCGAACAGCTACAACATGCCCAGCCCGCTTCTGGACCGGATGGAGATCATCACGCTCGCCGGCTACACCGAGGACGAGAAGCGCGAGATCGCCAAGCAGCATCTGATCGCCAAGCAGGTCAAGAACCACGGTCTGCGCAAGACCGAGTTCGACCTGACGGACGAGGCGCTGACCGAGATCATCCGCACCTACACCCGCGAGGCGGGGGTGCGGAACTTGGAGCGCGAGATCGCCAAACTGGCCCGGAAGGCCGTGACCAAGATCGTTCGCAAAGAAAGCGACGCGGTGACGGTCACGCCCGATGAGCTGGAGGACATGCTCGGCGTGAAGCGGTTCCGCTACGGGTTGGCCGAGCTGGAGGATCAGGTCGGTGTGGTCACCGGACTTGCCTGGACACAAGCCGGCGGTGATCTGCTGTCGATCGAGGCGCTCAAGCTGCCCGGCAAAGGACGGATGAAGACCACCGGCACGCTCGGCGATGTGATGAAGGAAAGCATCGACGCGGCCTCAAGCTTCGTGCGCTCGATCTCGCCTGAGATCGGGGTGAAGCCGCCGGTGTTCGAGAAGGTCGACATACACGTCCACGTCCCCGAAGGCGCGACGCCCAAGGACGGGCCGAGCGCGGGCGTCGCCATGGTCACCTCGATCGTCTCGGTTCTGACCGGCATCCCGGTACGGCGCGACATCGCGATGACCGGCGAAGTCACGTTGCGCGGCAATGTGCTGGCGATCGGCGGGCTGAAAGAAAAGCTTCTTGCGGCCCTGCGCGGAGGTATCACCACGGTTCTGATCCCCGAGGAGAACGCCAAGGACCTGCCGGAGATCCCGGACAATGTGAAGGACGGGCTGGAGATCATTCCCGTGGCCCACGTCCAGGATGTTCTCAAGGTGGCCCTGACCGAAGTCCCCGAACCGATCGAATGGGACGAAGAGGCTGAGGCCGCCGCGGCGACCGCCTTTGATGGCCCCTCGAAGGGCTCGGGCGCCACGGCGCACTGACGGGCTGACTCACGAAATGCGGCGTTTCGGACCTTCGCGGTCCGATGCGCCGCCTGTCACCGCGTCAATGGGCTGAAAGACATCAGCGGGATACGCCCGCCTTCGCACAGCCGGTCGGCCTTACGGTCGATATAGGTGCGATGCGGCACGACTCGCCCATCCTGCTGCACAAACTGGACCGAGAAGCCTGTCATCAGATCGGGGTATTCCGATAGCGTGCGACCGCACACGAGCAGGTGACCGTTTTGCAGCCGAAAGGCGCGAAGATCCTTTGGTGTGAGCGGGTGGACAACGGGTCGCCCGACGCTTTGCGCGGCGAGGGCTGAAAGTGTCTTATGGTGTAACGCGTCGGTCAGATCGACGGGCGCCATCGCCTGCGACTTCGAGGCGAATTCTATCGTGATTGCCAGAACCGAAAAGAAAACAACGGCCAGCCCGGTATAGGTCCACATCAAGACACCTTCTTAGCGCCACCCCGGTTGGACCCTATCAACGGACCACAGGCTTGTCAGCCTGTGGTTGTACGACTTCGACTATGGTCGTGTATCAGCGTCCCCAGGTGCGTACTGTTCCGCAGTCCATATGCACGAAGTTCGACCGAGAATAGCGGCCGACGCCCCCTGCATTGCACTTGATCGCCGCACGGGCGATTTGGGACACGCTCCGGGAATGCAGCCGAAGATCCGCAGCCTGACCCTTCATGTGAAGGGATTTTTTCGCGGCGCCGCCTGACCTGCGGCGCAGCATCGCGTTAGTCTGCGGAGTGCGGTATCCCGACAGCAAGGTGTAGGGTTCGTCGACATCCAGCATCTGGTATGAGGCCGACATGATGTCGATGGCGCGCGTATCGATCTTGATCGCCTTGTTCTGGCGCCAATCCCGCATGAAGACGTTGATCTCGCGCAGAGCGGGCCGGACATACCGACCGTCTACCCAGTAAATCACATCGATATGTTCGCCTGTGCGTCCGGAATAGGCTTTGAATCGGCGGACATTTCCGCCTCCTCGAAGAAATCCGAATGCGTTTGCATAGGTGGGCGCAGCGGTTATCGCCGTCGCCGCGAATGCCGCCAACACGCCACGCCGTGTCAGACCGGCACCAAAGCCGTCATTCTGCTCGTTCACGCCTGTATCCTGCCTTCAAGGTCGCTTTTGGACCAATTGCCACCAATGTTTCATAGCTTTGCTTATTTCACAAGCAAAAGACCGGGACGAAGCGGATGAACGGTGTCTGTCCAATCAGCCACTCCTGGGCGAGAACTTGCCAAGCGAGTGTAAAAACAGCGTTAGCGATGCAACAGATGTTGCGAGCCAGACACGCTTGGCGCCACGTAACTGTGTAAAACTGTGCGCAAACGCGCTGACAGACACGAATCATTCGCGGGTTTCCGACCATTCTGTGGCTATGACACGATTATTGTTTGCGTTTTCCCTGATCTGGCTCTGTTCGGCTCCGCCGGCGTTTTCACAGACTTGGGAGAGTATTTCCGCGCGGGCGGCGCTTTTACACGCTGCGGAGGCCGCCGGGCCGGAGATTACCGCAGCGTATGCGACAACCGCCGGTCGTCCGATCTGGCACGGATCAGCCGCTGCCCGGCAGCGGCGGGCCGAGCTCCAGGCCGCTCTGGCACAGGCCGCGGATCACGGTCTTGCCGCCGCGCGCTATCAAGCCCTGGCGAATGCAGTTCCGGCGTCCGATACGCCCCCCGCTCTCTTTCGTGAGATCACCCTGACCCGCGCCTTTCTGGCCTTCGCGCGCGACCTTCGGACTGGCGTTCTGACGCCCGGGGAAGTGGACCGGGAGATCAAGCGCGATCCTCATGAGTGGGCGCCCGAAGCCGTCATCCGGCAGGTGATGCATGACGGGACGAGCGCAGTACTGGCCGATCTTGCGCCGCGCCGCGCCAGCTATCCGCGGCTACTGCGCCTCAGGGCGGAGTTGGCGCGGATCGCCGGGCAGGGCGCCTGGGGGCCGGGAGTACCCGGATCGCGCTATGACACCGGAGACTCGGGGGACGGGGTGGCCGCGCTCCGGAGCCGACTCGCGCGGATGGGTTATGGCAGCGGCGCGCCCGCGCAGCCGTCGCAGTTCGGGCCGGGGCTGGAAGCGGCAGTGAAGGCCTTTCAGGCCGCCCACGGGCTTGCCGTCGACGGGATCGCCGGACCCGTCACTTTGGGCGAGATCAATCGCAGCGCCGAAGACAGGCTCGGCGCGGTACTCGTTGCGCTGGAACGCGAACGCTGGCTCCCGCGCCGGCTGGGATCTCGCCATGTCCTTGTCAATATGACGGATTTCCGGGCGACGCTGATCCAGGACGGCGCGCCGCTGTTCGAGACCCGGGCCATTGTGGGCAAGAACCGTGCCACGCACCGGACGCCGGAGTTTTCCGACAGCATGGATCATCTGGTCATAAACCCGACCTGGCATGTGCCCCGCTCTATCACGGTCAAGGAGTATCTGCCGAAGCTGCGCAGGAACCCGTGGGCCGTCAGTCATCTGATACTGGTGGACCGGCGCGGGCGTACCATCGACCGCGGTCGCGTGAACTTTTCGGCCTATTCCGCGTCGAGCTTTCCCTTCGCGCTCAAACAGCCTCCCGGGCCGCGCAATGCCCTGGGGCTGGTGAAGTTCATGTTTCCCAATCCCTACAATATCTATCTGCACGACACGCCGGGCAAAGCGCTCTTCGCACGTGACCTGCGGACCTTCAGCCATGGCTGTATCCGACTGGCCGATCCGTTCGGGCTCGCCCACAGGCTGCTGGCTGCGCAGAGCGACGATCCCGAGGCTCTGGCGCGCCGCGTCCTGCAGAGCGGACGTGAGACGCGGGTGACACTGGAGGCGCCGGTGCCCGTGCATCTGGTCTATCGCACCGCGCTGGCGCCGGCCGACGGCAGGATGCAGTTTCGCCGCGACATCTATGGCCGTGACGCGCGGATTCTGGCCGCGCTCCGCGAAGCGGGGGTTACACCGGTGCCGCCGGAAAGCTAGGGTCGCGCAGTTTCGACGGGGCGAGGGGCAAGAGCAGATGGTGCACAGCGTGGCCGAAATCGCGGCGGCCCTCGGGGCGCGTTTCGCTGGCGACGGAACGCTTGCGGTCGGGGGCGCAGCAGAGCCTGCAAATGCCGCCGTGGACCAGATCGCCCTGGCGATGAGCCCGAAATTCGCCGATGCGCTGAGTGACGGGGCGGCGCGGGTTGCCCTGCTCTGGCCGGATGCGGACTGGCAGGCGCTCGGGCTGGAAGCGGCGATCTTCGTGTCCCACGGCAAGCTCGCCATGGCGGGGATCACCGAACTGATGGATCCGGGCCCCGACATCGCGCCGGGGATACATGCCACCGCCTATATCGCCGAGGGCGCGCAGATCGGTGCGGACTGCGCCATCGGGCCCTTCGCGGTGATCGGGACAGGGGCGCGGATCGGAACGCGCGCGCGCATCGACGCCCATGTGACGGTGGCTGCCGGGGCGCAGGTCGGCGACGATGTGCTGTTGCACAGCGGTGTGCGGCTTTGTGGCGCCGCGCGGCTCGGCGACCGCGTGATCATGCATCCCAACGCCGTGATCGGTGCTGACGGGTTTTCCTTTGTCACACCCGAGCCGTCCTCGGTCGAGCGAGTGCGCGCGGCACTTGGCGACGAGAACGAGGGGCGCGCGCAGAAATGGCAGCGCGTGCATTCGCTTGGCCTGGTCGAGATCGGCGACGATGTCGAAGTCGGCGCGAACGCCAATATCGATCGTGGCACGATCCGGGCGACGCGGGTCGGACAGGGCACGAAAATCGACAATATGGTGCAGATCGGCCACAATGTCAGCATCGGTGAGGATTGCATGATCTGTTCGCAGGTGGGTCTGGCCGGGTCGGCCCGGGTCGGCGACCGCGTCGTCTTGGCGGGGCAGGTCGGTGTCAACGACAACATCTTTATCGGCGACGACGTCGTGGCCGGCGGGGCCAGCAAGATTTTCACCAATGTGCCCGCGGGGCGAGTGATTCTTGGGTCTCCGGCGACGAAAATGAGCAGCCAGGTGGAAAGCTACAAGGCCCTGCGCCGCCTGCCGCGGCTCTTCCGGGACGTCGCGGCGCTGCAAAAAGCGGTTTCAAAGACCGGCCAAAGCGACTAGATCACCGCGAGTTCAATCGATGAGGCGGGGATGGACGTTCGCAACAAGGTCATCGAGATCATTGCCGAGCAGGCTGTGATGGATGTCGAGGACGTCAAACCCGAGCAGAGCCTCGACGACCTGGGCATCGACAGTCTCGCTCTGGTTGAAAGTATTTTCGCCATCGAGGAGGCCTTCGACATCTCTGTGCCGTTCAATGCCAACGATCCCGGCTCGGGCGAATTCGATATCTCGTCTGTCGGTGCGATCGTGAAGGCGGTCGAAACGCTGGTGGTCGAACAAGGATGAATCGCGTTGTCATTACCGGGCAGGGCACGATCAACGCCTTGGGCCGGTCGGTCGCAGAGACGCAGGACGCGATGCGCGAGGGGCGGTGCGGTATCGGACCGCTGGATTTCCGCGATGTCGACCGCCTGTCGATCCGGATCGGCGGGCAGGTCCGCGACTATGACGCCGAGGATCATTTCAACCGCCAGCAGATCGCGCTCTATGACCGTTTCACGCAGTTCACGCTGCTCTCGGCGCGCGAGGCGATTGCACAGTCGGGCCTGAGTTTCGCAGGCGATCTGGCGGCGCGCACCGGCGTGGTGCTCGGCACGTCAGGCGGCGGGCTGAACACCCAGGACGAAAACTACCGCTCGGTCTACGAGGACGGGAAAAACCGCGTGCACCCCTTCGTTGTGCCGAAGCTCATGAACAATGCCGCGGCCAGCCATGTCTCGATGGAATACAACATCAAGGGCCCCGGCTTTACCGTCGCGACGGCCTGCGCCTCGTCGAACCACGCCATGGGTCTGGCCTACCAGTTGATCCGCGGCGGCTCGGCCGATGCGGTGGTGACCGGCGGGTCCGAGGCGATGCTCTGCTTCGGCGGCGTCAAGGCGTGGGAAGGCTTGCGCGTGATGTCGAAGGACGCGTGCCGCCCGTTCTCGGCCAACCGCAACGGGATGGTGCAGGGCGAGGGGGCCGCGGTCTATGTCTTCGAAAGCTATGAGCATGCGCGGGCCCGCGGTGCGGATATCATCGCCGAAATCATCGGTTTCGCGATGAGCTCCGACGCGGCAGATATCGTCATGCCGTCGAAACAAGGCGCGGCTCGGGCGATGTCAGGCGCCCTGCGCGATGGCGGGATCGCCCCTGAGCAGGTGAGCTATATCAACGCCCATGGCACCGGGACGGCCGCGAACGACAAGACGGAATGCGCCGCGGTAGCCGATGTGTTCGGTGCCCATGCCGATGCGCTGATGATCTCGTCGACCAAATCCATGCACGGCCATGCCATCGGCGGGACCGGCGCAATCGAGCTTCTGGCCTGCACCATGGCCCTGCGCGAGGGCGTGATCGCACCGACCATCGGTTACGAAGAGCCCGACCCGGAATGCGCGCTCGACATCGTGCCGAACGAGGCCCGCGATGCCAAGGTCGACGTGGTGCTGAGCAATGCCTTTGCCTTTGGCGGGTTCAACGCGGTTCTGGCTCTCCGCGCCGTGTGAGGCGGAGCGCCCGTACGCCGGACGCGCGCCAGCGCCCCACGACACCGAATCCATGACACAGCACGTCAGGAAGCGGCGCGAAGGCTCTGCCTAGAAGAGACCCGCGGTCAGGGTTTCGAACTCGCCATAGGCGGCAGTGAAGCCCTGCAGCGACAGGGTCAGCCGGACGGGAGTTTCGCCGGCCGTGGCGGCGACGACGATGATCTCGGCGCTGGCGCCGGCCTTCATCGCTTCGATTTCCTCCGGCAGCAGGGCGAACTCGGCAATGCAGCTCTCGCGGTTGCACACGATGAAGGGATAGAGCTTCGTCTCGCCATCGGAGATCTTCATGCGCACGCCGCGGGTCAGAAGCGTGCCGAGCGGTGCGAGCACGGCGGCGCCGGCGGCGATACCAGCATCCGCGGTCGGAAAGATTTCCATCCGCGCGACCGACCCGCCGGATTCGTCGCTCAGGTTCTGGGACAGCCGGCAGGGTTCGGCGTCGCGCCCGGTCTTGACGCAGGTCAGCGACCAGTCGTTGAAGGTGCCGCGTTCGTAGCTTTCCCCGATCACCACGCCGCCGTCTTCCAGCGGGATCCCCGTCGACAGTCTCGGCCCGCCTTCGGGCGGTGCCTCGGGCGCGGGTTGCTGGGCGCGCGGCTGTCCGGCGGTGCCGCCATTTTCGGGGCTCACCAGATCGGTGAGGCTTTGGGCGCTCGATGACATCGGGGCGCAAAGGGCGAGTGAAAGTGCTGCCACGGCGAGAAGGGCTCGGGTCATTTTTTGTCTCTCGATCGGTTGACTGTACTGCTCTGGGCGAAACCTAGCATGAGTGAAAACCGGCGTCAGGCCGAAACACGTGCGGGAAGGGTTGCAAATCACCGTTACCCTTGTCCGCGGCGACCGCGAAACGCGGCGACGTGCCGAAGACTGACGGCGACAGATCCGGGCAGAAAAAAAGAGGCCTTGCGGCCTCTTTTCTTTAGTCTCCCCGTCGGACTGGCCGATCTTGTTGGGGGACGCTAGGACGACTCGTCACAGGGGTCAACGGATTTCAACGCATTGATGCGACAAAAAAACCGCGCCCGTCGGGCGCGGCCAGTCAACAGGGAGGAAGGTCTTCCCAAGGGGAAAGGACCTAAAGATCGAAATAAACCGAAGCCATTAACCAATAGTGACCGTACGTGAGCTTTCTCCCGCGCGTGCCGGAAGAATGCGCAGGGTTTTGATCCGGTTGTTCTCGCGTTCCGTGACTTCGAACCGGAAGCCGTGAAAGGTGAATTTCTGTCCGACCACGGGGATCATCTGGGCCTCGTGGATCACCAGTCCGGCAACGGTGTTGGCCTCTTCGTCGGGCAGCTGCCAGTCCTGGGCACGATTGAGGTCGCGGATGGTGACGCCGCCATCGACAGTGTAGCTCCCGTCGGCGTTGCGTTCGATTCCGTCGTGGCCCCCACTGTCGAATTCGTCCGTAATCTCGCCCACGATCTCCTCGAGGATATCCTCGAGGGTGATCAGGCCTTGCAGGTCGCCATATTCGTCCACCACCAGCGCGAAATGCGTATGGCGGCGCAGGAACTGGCGCATCTGCTCGTCGAGCGTCGTGGTCTCGGGCACGAAGTAAGGTTTGCGAGCCACTGTCAGAAAGGCGAATTCCTCCACCTTGCGGGCATCGCTGCCACTGCCGTTGAGGTACTCCTGCACCCCGCGCAGCAGATCCTTGGCATGGATCACGCCGATGATGTTCTCGGGATCGTCGCGAAAGACGGGCAGGCGGGTATGGGGCGAGGCGATGGCCTGGGCGAGCACCTTGTCGGGCGTGCTGTCGGCGTCGATCACTTCGATGTCGGACCGGTGGCGCATGATCTCTTCGACCGTGCGGTCGCCCAGATCGAGCGCGCCGAGCAGCCGGTCGCGGTCCTCTTTTTCGACGATACCCTCGGAATGGCCCAGCGTCAGGGTGCCGACGATCTCGTCGCGCACGGACAGAACGTCCTCGCCGGGCTCCACGCGCATCCCGAAGAGCCGAAGCGTGCTGCGCACGATGAACCGCACGCCCGCGACCAGGGGCGAGAGCACCCGGATCGTGACGGCAACCACCGGCGCGGCGAGACAGGCGGCACGTTCGGCATCCAGGATCGCAAAGGTCTTGGGCAGCACCTCGGCAAAGATCAGGATCATCAGCGTCATCACCAGCGAGGCCAGCGCCACGCCGTTGGCACCGAAGATCTTGGTCAACACCGCCGTCGCGAGCGAGGTCGCGATGACATTGGCGATGTTGTTGCCCATCAGGATGGCGCCGATGAAGCGTTCCTGATCCTCCTTGATCTTCAGGGCGCGCTCGGCGCTTGCGTTGCCATTGTCGGCCATGCTGCGCAGCTTGCCGCGCGAGGCGGCCGTCAGCGCGGTCTCGGAGCCCGAAAAGAAGCCCGAGCACATCAGCAGGAACAGAATCGCGCCGCTTGTCACCCAGAAGGCGGTATCGAACAGTGTGCCCGCGTCATCCATCGCAGTCGTGGTCCCATCGCCATGTCATCAAAGTCATCATGGCGCGGGTTATGAGGCCGCGGCCCGGGTCGCGCAAGCGGCGACCCCGGCTCCTAGTCCTCTTCGGCCTCTTCGCCCTGATCGGCGATCCAGGCGACGCTGACGACCTCTTCGTCCTTGGCGGTGTTGAACACCTTCACGCCGCCTGCCGCGCGCGAGCGGAAAGAGATCCCGTCCACCGGGCAGCGGATCGACTGGCCGGTGGAGGTCACGAGCATGATCTGGTCGTCTCGCTCCACCGGGAAGCAGGAGACGAGCTTGCCGCCCCGCATCGCCCGGTCCATGGCCGCAACACCCTGGCCGCCGCGGCCGCGCACGGGATAGTCGTGGCTGGAACTGAGCTTGCCGAGCCCGCCCGAGGTGATCGTCAGCAGAAGATCCTCGGCTGCCGACATCTGAGCGTAGCGTTCCTGGGACAGGGCCTCGTCGGTCACGGGCTCCTCGTCGTCGATCTCGGCCTCCTCGGTGATGCCTTCGACGGCGCGGCGCATCTTCAGGTACGCCGCGCGCTCCTGCGGTGTGGTCTCGAAATGGCGGATGACCGCCATGGCGACCACCCGGTCATCCTCGCCCAGCCGGATGCCGCGCACGCCTGTGCTGTCGCGCCCCTTGAAGACCCGCACATCGGTGGAGCGGAACCGGATCGCCCGGCCCGAGGCCGTGACCAGCATCACGTCGTCGTCCTGGGAACAGATCCGCGCGCGCACCAGCTCCACCCCCTCGGGCAGCTTCATGGCGATCTTGCCGTTCCGCATCACGTTGGTGAAATCCGACAGCGCGTTGCGGCGCACATCGCCCGCTGAGGTGGCAAAGACGATCTGCAGATCACTCCATTTCTCGTCCGGCACGTCCACCGGCATGATCGAGGCGATGGAGACGCCCTGCGCGATGGGCAGGATATTGACCATCGGCTTGCCCTTGGCATTGCGTCCGCCGAGCGGCAGGCGCCAGGTCTTGAGCTTGTAGACCATCCCGTCTGTGGTGAAGAACAGAAGCTGCGTGTGGGTGTTGGCCACAAAGAGCGTCGTGACGACGTCGTCTTCCTTGGTGGCCATGCCTTGGGTGCCTTTGCCGCCGCGCTTCTGTTCGCGGAACTCGGCCAGGGGTGTACGCTTGATATAGCCGCCCGAGGTGACGGTCACGACCATGTCCTCGCGCTCGATCAGATCCTCGTCGTCGAGATCGCCCTCCCATTCGATGATCTCGGTGCGGCGCGGCACGGCGAACTGCTCGCGGATCTCGCTCAGCTCGCCCGCGATGATCGCCATGATCCGCTCGCGCGAGCGCAGGATATCGAGGTAATCGCGGATCTTGCCGGCAAGCTCTTCTAGCTCATCGGTGACTTCCTTCACGCCGAGCGCGGTCAGGCGCTGGAGCCGCAGATCGAGGATCGCGCGGGCCTGGATCTCGGACAGGTTGTAGGTCCCGTCCTCGTTGATCGTGTGGGTCGGATCGTCGATGAGCCGGATATAGCCGGCGATGTCCTCGGCGGGCCAGCGGCGGGACATGAGCTTCTCGCGTGCCTCTGCCGGATCGGCCGAGGCCCGGATCGTCGCCACGACCTCATCGACATTGGAGACCGCCACGGCCAGACCACACAGGATATGGCTGCGTTCGCGCGCCTTGCGCAGATCATAGGCGGTGCGTCGGGCGACGACTTCTTCGCGGAACTCGATGAAGGAGGTCAGGAACCGGCGCAGCGTCAACTGCTCGGGCCGCCCGCCATTGAGCGCCAGCATGTTGCAGCCGAACGAGGTCTGCATGGGCGTGAAGCGATAAAGCTGGTTCATCACCACTTCGGCGGTGGCGTCGCGCTTGAGCTCGATCACCACACGCACCCCGACCCGGTCGGACTCGTCTTGGATGTGGGCGATGCCCTCCAGCCGCTTTTCGCGCACCAGATCGGCGATTTTTTCGACCAGCGAGGCCTTGTTCACCTGATAGGGGATCTCGTCGAGCACGATGGCGTAGCGGTCCTTGCGGATCTCCTCGATCCGCGTCTTGGCGCGCAGGATGACGCTGCCACGGCCCTCCAGATAGGCTTTGCGCGCGCCGGACCGGCCCAGCATCACGCCGCCGGTGGGAAAGTCGGGGCCGGGGATGAACTCCATCAGGTCCGCGCTGTCCAGATCCGGGTTCTCGATCAGAGCGAGCGTCGCGTCGATCACCTCGCCCAGATTGTGCGGCGGGATGTTGGTGGCCATGCCCACGGCGATACCGCCTGCGCCATTGACCAGCATGTTCGGGAACCGAGCCGGCAGGACCGTAGGCTCCTGGTCCTTGCCGTCGTAATTGTCCTGGAAATCGACCGTCTCTTTTTCGATATCGGCCAGCAGAGCGGCGGCGGGCTTGTCCATGCGCACTTCGGTGTAGCGCATCGCCGCGGCGTTATCGCCATCCATGGAGCCGAAATTGCCCTGTCCGTCGAGCAGCGGCAGAGACATCGAAAAGTCCTGCGCCATCCTCACAAGCGCGTCATAGATCGCACCGTCGCCATGGGGGTGGTACTTGCCCATCACATCGCCCACGGGCCGGGCGCTCTTGCGGTAGGGTTTTTCGTGGCTGTTGCCGGTTTCGTGCATCGCATAGAGGATTCTGCGGTGCACAGGTTTCAGGCCGTCGCGCAGATCCGGAATCGCCCGGCTGACGATCACGCTCATCGCGTAATCGAGGTAGCTGGAGCGCATCTCGTCGGAGATCGAAATCGTCGGGCCGCGGTGCTCCGGCGACCGCGGTCCGCTTTCGTCCGTGTTTTCAGGTGGTTCCGGAGTGTCGCTCATGTTCTGCGCCTTGCCTGCCGCGGCGGCTCTGTGGCCGCGGTTGCAGTATAGGACGGGCCGTCATGGGGCTGCAACGCGATGGTCAAAAATCCATCATCAGCCACCGAGGTAAAGTGCTAACACACTGTTTTTGTTGAAATTCAATTATTCGCTGTCAGGCTGAGTCGTGAGGGCCTTTTAAATGAGGACACAGATGGCGAAAAGCGAAACCGAACTGATGCTCAAGGGCTATGGGTTGACCACGGCCGAAATGATCTACCGGATGCCGGATTATCGCAGTGTTTTGAATACCTTCGTCTGGCAGGACTATGATCTTGCGCCGGATTACCCACGCCTGTTCAAGTTCATCGAGTTCTGGCGCGACGAGATCGAAGGGCCGCTGCATTCGGTACGGTTCACCCACCGCAAGATGATTTCCCCCGGCGAATGGCGTAATGTCGTCGGAGAGCTGACGCTTCACTAGCCGGGCCGGTCGCGCCGCCGGAGGATGCAGCGTTGCACTGCCGATTTGGCGGGGGTGCGGTTTTTAACGGTCTCACATGCGCTGTGCATCTTCGCACTTGCAAAGCGGGCGCCGATCCTATTTCGGGAACTAAACCCTTCGGTTTACCCAAAGGAGGACGGCCGGTGCTCAGATCAATCACTTTGATACTCCTGCTCGCGGGATGGCCCGCCGCCGTCGTCGCGCAGGAAGGTCCGGCCGGGGTCGCCACCGACTATGTCGAGCGCCAGCAGATCGCTGAAACCCTGCCGATCTTTGCCGAGGTGGTCGCCAGCCGCGAAAGTGCTGTCGCGACACGGGTCAGCGGTGTTGTCACTGACGTCGACGTCCGTGTCGGCGATCGGGTCTCCAGCGACAGTTTGCTGGCCTCGCTTGATACCGAGGTGCTGGGCATCGACCTTCGTGTTGCTGAAGCCGCCGCCGCCGAGGCCACAGCCGGTATCGCGGTCGCGCGTGCGGGCCTGCTCTTGGCCGAACGCGGGTTCGCCCGGGTCGAAGGCTTGCGTGACACCAGCGCCTTCAGCCAGGGCCAGTTCGATGATCGGGAGAGCGAGCTTGCCCGCGCGCGCGGTGAACTCGCCCGAGCCGAAGCCCAGCTGCTTAACAGCGAAGCGGCCCTCGCGCGTGCCCAGTATGACTATGAGCGTGCCGCGATCCGTGCACCCTTCGATGCCGTCGTTCTGGATGTCGCCGTCGATCCGGGCGAGTATATCCAGGTGGGGGACGAGGTCGCCTTGTTGCTCGATATCGAAGAGATCGAGGTCGAGGCCAATGTGCCGGCGCTCTATGTCGGCAATCTCTCGCCCGACCAGGCGGTGACAGGCATGACAGATGGCGGCGCGCCGATCGATCTGACCGTCCGCGCGATCCTGCCGGTCGAGGCCACCGCGACCCGGACCCGCCCGGTGCGCTTCCAGGCCGACCTTTCGACGACCGGCAGCCCGGTCGCCGTGGGCCAGTCGGTCACCGTGAATGTGCCCGTGACCGTGGAGCGCGACGCGCTGCTGGTGCCTAAGGATGCCGTCATCCGGTCGCGAGGGGCCTGGACGGTCTTTTTGCACCGTGACGGCAAGGCCGTGCCCCAGGCGGTCGAGATCGGCGCGAGCTTCGGCCCGTCCTTCGAGGTGATCTCGGGACTGGCTCCCGGCGACGAGGTGGTGATCCGCGGCAACGAACGGCTGCGACCGATGCAGGATATCGCGCCGCGCCCGGTGCGTGACGCGCCGCCGCCGTTCAAGGAGGGGGCGGTCGAAACGTCAGTTGGTGGTCTCATCGATCGGGCCGATGCGACCGGGGTGGACGCGCGCCGCGACGCGCCGGTCGTTCAGTAAGCGCAAAGCGGGAGGCCACCCCATGGATCCGATCCGCCTCGCCATAGAACGCCCCACGGCCGTCATCGCGGCCGTGATCATGGCACTCCTGTTTGGGGTGCTGGCGCTCAACCGCATCCCGATCCAGCTCGCCCCAGATGTGCGCAAACCCGTCGTGGTGATCGCCACGCAGTGGCCCGGCGCAGCCCCGGCCGAGATCGAACGCGAGATCGTCAATCCGCAGGAAGAGGTATTGCGTGGGCTCGAAGGGCTCGACGTGATGACGTCCACCTCCGAAACCGGCGAATCCGAAATCACGCTGGAATTCGCCATCGGAACGGACATGACGGAGACGCTGCTGCTGGTCTCCAACCGACTGGGCCGGGTCGACGGGTATCCCGACGAGGCGAGCGAGCCGACGCTGGACACGTCGGGCTCCGATGACAGTCCCATCGCCTGGGTGCTGCTCACCGCGGCGCCGGGCAATACGACCCCGCTGCCGCATTACGGCGACTTCGTCGAGGATGTGGTCAAGGATCGGATCGAACGGGTGGCGGGCGTGTCCGCGGTCAATGTCTTTGGCGGCGTGACCCGCGAATTGCAGATCGTCATCCGGCCGGAGGATCTGTCGCGCTTCGGCCTGACCATTCCCGAGATCGTGGCCAAGCTGCGCTCGGAAAACATCTCTGTCTCCGCCGGCGATGTCGACGAGGGCAAGCGCCGCTACGTGGTGCGCGCCGAGGGTCCGCTCAACACCATTCAAGCGGTCGAAGAGGTGGTGCTGCGCAGCCAGTCGGATTCCGAAGACCTCTCGGGGTCGCGCGGGCGCCTGCGGCTGGGCGACATCGCCGACGTGCAGTTCGGCTTCAAGGACTCCCGATCCGCCCTGCGCTTTCGCGGCGAGCCGGGGCTCGCGTTCAACATCGTGCGGGAAAGCGGGGCCAACGTCATCGAGACGATGGAAGAGGTTCAGCTTGTCCTGGCAGAGCTGCGCGATGGCCCGGTGGCCGAGCAGGGGCTGCTGCTCGAACAGGTCTATGACGAGACGGTCTATATCACGAGCGCCATCGACCTCGTGGTGCAGAATATCTGGATCGGCGGGCTTCTGGCGGCGTCGGTCCTGCTGATCTTCCTGCGCTCGCCCTCTGCGACGCTGGTCGTGTCGCTCGCCATCCCGGTTTCCATCGTGGCGACCTTCGTTGCCATGGCCGCCACTGGGCGCACGCTCAACGTCATCTCGCTCGCCGGCATCGCCTTTGCCGTGGGCATGATCGTCGATGCGGCCATCGTGGTGCTGGAAAACATCTACCGGCTGCGCGAGCAGGGGATGCGACGGGCCGAGGCCGCCTATCAGGGCGCGCGCCAGGTGTGGGGCGCGATCCTCGTCTCCGCACTGACCACGGTGATGGTCTTCATCCCGATTCTGGTGATGGAGCTGGAGGCCGGGCAGCTCTTTCGCGACATCGCGGTGGCGATCTCGGTCTCGGTGATCCTGTCGCTGGTCGTCGCGGTGACGGTCATACCCGCGCTGGCCTCGCGCCTGCTGGGGTCGGCGGGTGAAAAGCAGACGACCCTGCGGCTGCCGATCTTCGACGATTTCGCGGGTGCCTTTGTCTGGCTGGTGATGGCCTATACGCGGCTGACGGTGCGGTTTCGGACCGTGGGCCTGATCATGGTGGCGACCATCGCCGGGACGGCAGCGGTCGCCGCGTTCGTCTTTCTGCCCAAGCTGGAGTACCTGCCCGAGGGCAACCGAAATCTCGTCTTCGGCGTGATCATTCCGCCGCCGGGATATAATCTGGAGACGACCGAGACGATTGCGCGGCGTATCGAAGACGTCGCCCGCCCGATGTGGGAAGCCAAGCCCGAGGTCGCGCTGCCCGACGGACGTCCGGCGCTGGACGGGTTCTTTTTCGTGGCCCTTCCCGGGGCCAGCTTTGTCGGGGCTTCCGCGGTCGATGGCACCCGCGTCGCCGACGCGATCCCCATCCTGTCCGAGCCGATTTTCGCGGAGCCAGGCACCTTCGGTTTCATGACCCAGCCGTCGCTCTTCGGGCGAGGGGTCGGCGGGGGGCGCACGATCGAGCTCAATGTTTCCGGTCCGGACCTCGAAGAGATCCTTGGCATCGCGGGGCAGGCCGCCGGGATGGTCGCGGGGCTTTTGCCGCGCGAAGAAGGCCACCAGTTCCGCCCGATCCCGGGGCTGGAGCTCGGCGCGCCCGAGGTCCGGCTGATCCCGAACAGGCTCCGGCTTGCTGATGCCGGTGTCGAGGCCGCGGCGCTCGCGACCACGGTCGACGCCTATAACGACGGTGTGCGTGTGGCCGAGATCACGGTCGGCTCGGACCGGATCGACCTGACGCTGAAGGGCGAGACGCCGCCCGGGCTGCGCACGCAGGATGTGGGCTCGTTCCCGCTGGTTACGCCCTCGGGACAGATCCTGCCGATCTCGGCGCTGTCCGAAGTGCGCGTGACGGCGGGCCCGACCGAGATCCGCCACCGAGACCGGCTGCGCACAGTTACGCTCGAAGTGCGCCCCTCCACCGCCTTGCCGCTGGAGGCCGCGGTGGAACTGCTGGAGGCCGAGGTCATCGCGGCGCTGGAAGAGCAGGGCCTGCCGTCGGGCGTGCGCATCACCGTCAGCGGCACGGCGGACCAGCTGTCGCAGACCTGGGACGCGATCCAGATCAACCTGCTCGTGGCCATGGTCATAGTCTTCCTGGTGATGGCGATCCTCTTTGAGTCCTTCGTGCTGCCGCTCGTTATCATGATCTCGGTGCCGGTCGCCGCGGCGGGCGGGGTCGCGGGGCTTGCGCTTCTGAACCTATTCCAGAACCAACCGCTCGATATGCTGACCTTGCTGGGTTTCGTCATTCTGGTCGGAATCGTGGTCAACAACGCGATCCTGATCGTGCACCAGGCGCTCTATCACCTGCGCGAGGAAGGCATGGCACCCATCGCGGCGATCGAGGAGGCCACGCGCAACCGGATCCGGCCGATCTTTATGTCCACGCTGACCTCGATCTGCGGGATGATGCCGTTGGTGGCGATCCCTGGCGAAGGGTCAGAGCTCTACCGCGGACTCGGCGCCGTGGTCGTTGGGGGGCTGAGCATGTCGGCCTTCCTGACGCTGCTGACGGTGCCGCCGCTGTTGCGTCTGTGTCTGGTTGCGCCGGCGTCGGGACCCGAAACGGAATCCAAGCCGGACAAGCCGGAGGCCGAACCGCTTCCCGCGGAATAGTGCCGGATCAGGGACTGGCGCCCGCAGTCCTTGGGGGCCGCCAGTGTCGTGCGCTCAGCCGCCGACGCGGGCCTTCATCTCCGCCATGAGGCGGCTGTTCTGCTCCATCGCCGCGAGCACGTCGCCATAGGTCATCATGCCCTGGGCCTCCAGCATCGGCAGCATCTTGAGGAACACATCCGCCGTCGCCACCGTGTCGCCATAGGCGGTGTGGCGGACCTCTTCGGGGATGGTCACGCCGAACCGCTCGGCGAGCGCGTCCAGTGTGTGCTCGGTCGACTGCCCGAACAGGATCGCCGACAGCAGTACCGTGTCGAGCACCGGATGGTCGAACTTGGCCCCGATGGACGGCCCGTGTCGGTGGAAAAACGCCAGATCGAACGGCGCATTGTGGGCCACCAGCACGGCCTTGTTGCAGAAGCGGTGGAAATAGGCGCCGGCCTCGCGGATCGTCGGGGCGCCTTTGACCATCTCTTCGGTAACTCCGTGGACCTTGGTCGACGCCGCCGGGATAGGCCGCTCGGGGTCGACATACATATCGATGACCTCGCCTTCCACGAGCTTGGCCTTGACCAGCCGCACGGCCGCGATCTGCACGATCTCGTCGCCATTGTTGGGCTCCAGCCCCGTGGTCTCGGTGTCGAACACGACATAGGTGAGATCCCGCAGCGGCGTATCGTCGACGGCGGCATGGTCGGCGCGTGTGAGAAGGGTGAAATCATAGACCGTCGGCCGTTCGGCCAGATGCGCCTTGCGCGCTGGATCGGGGGCGGCCTCGCGCGCCTCGTGGATCGGCAGCGTCATCCAGGCTCCGCCCTCCGAGTCATGCTCCGGCCAGATATCGGTGCCGTGCCGGTCGAGAAGCTCGCGCCCGGTCTGCGCGTTGCTGACATCCTCCACCGGCCGTTCCAGCATCGCATCGAGCGCATCGAGCGGCATCGGAGCGCCGCGCCAGTTCAGCGTGATGATCGCGCCGGGCGGGTCGGGCTCGATAACGACAGACAGGGTGTTCGCCAGCCCCTGCGCTTCGACCTCGCGCGCCAGCAGGGCGAGCAGGTTGGTCATGGCGTAGCCGTCGCAGCGCAGCGTCAGATCGGGAGGCAGCGATTCCACCGTAGGGCCCTCATCGGCCATATAGGCGCGCATCCCGTCGACCAGATCGGCGGCGCGCACATCCTGCATCGGCCACCATGTGGTGACGGTCTCGTCATAGCTGCGCGCGATTTTCTGGATCTCGGTGACCAGACGGTCGGCCTCGGCGGCGATTTGGGCGTCGATATCGGCGGTGTCTGGCTGCTCACTGCGCAGATCGAGCAGCGGGCGCAGCATCGCCGACGGGGCGCGGACGCGTGCGACGGCATCGGAAAGCAGCCGGTCGCGCTCGATATGGGCATCCAGATCCGCGGTCAGATCGCGCAAGGTCAGGACGTATCCCGGTGTCTCGCCGATGCCGAGCGCGCCGCTGACCAGACGCATATGCGCGCCCAGCGACCGGCCGCCGCCCTTGGTGGAAACCAGAAGCTCGGTGTCCGTCTCGCGCCCTTCGGAGGCCAGCAGCCGCGCGTAGGTCTGGCGCACCGGGCCGTCGCGGACCAGATCGAACACCGACCGGTCCAGCCGCGGCCGCCCCGTATCCGCAAAAAGCCGGACGGCAGGCGCGTTGTAAAAGACCAACTGATGCTCCGGCGACACGAGCAGCAGGCCGACCTGCACATCGGACAGAAGAGCTGTCAGACGCTTGGATTCGGCCTGTAGCTGTTCGGTGCGCGTGCTGATGGTGGTCTCGACGTCCGATTTCGTCTCGGTCAGCGCGCCGGTCATGGCCGCGGCCGCCGGGGCGAGATCGCCCAGATAGCGCGCCGGAGCGGCGTCGAGTTCCTCCTCGACACCTGCATGGGCGCGCGCGCGCATGTCCGAGGCCAGCCTTTCGATCGCCAGCGCCACGTTTTCGTCGAAGAGCCGCCAGACGAACAGGACCAGCCCGAGCGTCAGAAAGCCTGCGCAAACGCCCGCCATGATATAGCCGGTGTATGGAGCTTCGGGCGTCGCGCGACTGAACCCGAACCAGAGGCTCCCGGCGATGATCGCGAGACACCCGACCCCGATCAGGACGAAAAACAGAAATATGCGGAGCCGAAGCGACAGGTTGGCAAGCCCCATCGCTCAGACCGCGGGGGCCATTGTGGCCTGGGCTGTGGCATCCGGTGCATCGGTGAAAAGCCGGTGCATTTCGGCGCGAAGCTCATCAAGCCCGAACGGTTTTGCCAGAACGCCATCGGCACCAAGCGCGCGGCAGCGGCGCCGTTCGATGCTGCGCCCGGAGCCGTTGAGGATGACGATTTTGACACGGGCATTGCTCTGGTCGCGTCGGATCGTCTGGCAGAGCTGGCGCGGATCCGGCCCGTCCGGCGCACCGTCGATCAGCACCATGTCGGGTGGGGTATCGGACAGTGCCTTCTGACAGGCATCCGCGCTGGCGACGGTATCGCAGCGATGGCCTGCGCCAGTGACCGCACAGCTGATGGCCGCCGCCATCCGCGCGTTCGTTTCAACCAGAACGATCCTCTTGGCTGTCTCCTGCATCTGAATTCCCCTCCCTGCAAGCTCTCAGTTTGACCGGGTCCTCGGGACCCACCGGATCCCAGTCGACACCCTCCACAGTGCCGTCCGGGCCGAAATTCGTATCCAGGCCAACCTGCGCGCTACGGTTGGCGGCGCAGTCGAACACTGCCCTGCTCAGCCGGTCGCGGGTCCAGCGCTGGACAAACATCATTTCCACCAGCCGCAGATCGGGCTGGGTTTCGTTGGTGCCGACATGCTCCACATCCATGGCTATGAACCGGGTTGTCAGCGGAAAGACATAGGTCCAGGGGCGCCAAGCCTGCCGCTCGGCGTTGTTCCAGACGACCTCGATTCCCTCGGGCAGCTGCGCGCTGCGGCGGTCGAACCAGTCATATTCGAGGTAAAGCGTCATGCCGAGCATCGCCGCGCCCGCGGCCACCAGACTGGACCATCCCGGCAAGCGACGCCCGGTCAGCCGGTTGACGGCCATCATGATGCCCGCGCCACCGAAACCCGCCGCGATCGCCCCAAGAAGGATCAGCAGATACTCCATCCCATTTCCGTCCTGTTCAGGCGGGTGTCCGGTTTATCCGAGCATCCCGCGGCCATGTCCGATGGCCGATTGCAGTGTTCGTATCACAACGAAAGCGTCTCGAAGATGACTTCGCTCAAAGTCCGAAAGATCCGTCGGTGCCATGAAGTTGTTCGGCTTGCCGCCCTGGCGCACCTGTTTGGCCTGATGTTCCAGCCGCGTCTGCGCGATCAGGTCATAGGCGTCGAGCAGATCTGAGGCGCCGGTCTTGCTGAGCACGCCGTGATCGCGGGCCTCCTCCAGCCGCGCGCGCGTGTTGACCGCGCTCAGCCGTCCCTGCAGCGCATAGACTCGGCCCAGATCGACCACCGGCACGACCCCGCTATGCTTCAGATCGAGCTGGTTCTTGTACTCGCCCGACCGGATCGTGGCAAAGCCGCGCAGCATGCCGAGCGGCGGCGCATGCTTGAGAGAGTTGGCGATCATGTGGCTGACGAAGATCGAGTTCTTCGACGCCTTCTCCAGCGTCTCGGCCTGCAGGTCGGTGAATAGGCTCTCGCGCCCGCCGATGGGCCGCAGGTCGAACATGACGCTGGCCAGCATCTGCGCCTCGGGTTTGGGCGTCGCGATCCAGTCGTCGAAATAGCTGCGCCAGACCGACAACGGCTGCCGCCAGCGCGGGTTGGTCGCCATCATGTCGCCGGGGCAGAAGACATAGCCGCAGGCATCCAGACCGGTGGTCACAAACGCCGCAAGCTGATCGAAATAGCGCAGATCGTCCTCGGTGACGCGCTCGTCGAGGATCAGGCAGTTGTCCTGGTCGCTTACCCCGGTCTGTTCGCGCCGGCCCTGGCTGCCGCAGGCGAGCCACAGATAGGGCACCGGGGCAGGGCCGAGCTTGGCCTCGGCCAGCTTCAGCAATCGGCGCGTGACCGCGTCAGCGATGTCGGTGATCAGCCGGGTGACGACCTCGTGGCGGTTGCCCGCGCCCACCAGCTGGACCAGCAGCTGCGGGATCTGCGCGGTTACCTTTGCGAGCCCCGCGGCACTGCGCGCGCGGGCGATGTCAGAGACGAACTGTGCCGAGGTCACCGCCTGCAGCCGCGTGAGGTCGGTCTGGGTGACCATGCCGCGCAACTCGGTCCCGTCGACGATCGGCAGATGGCCGATGCCGCGCTCATGCATGATGTGCAGCACGTCGGTCCCGAGGCTGTTGGAGCGCAGCGTCACCGGGTCCGGCGTCATGATCTGGCTGACTGGCCTGGAGGTGTCGAGCCCTTCGGCCAGGGCGCGGTTCGACAGGTCCGAGGTCGTCACGATTCCAGCCAGCAGGCCCATATCGACCACCGCGAGCGAGCTGATATTGCGCGCCCGCATCAGCCGCGCGGCCTCCAGGATCGTGGTGTCCGATCCGCAGGTGATCGGCGGGCCCGTCAGCAGCGTCGAGACCGGCATCGTGGCCAGGTTCGGCGCGCGCTTTTCCTCGGTATGGGTGCGGGTAAAGAACTTCGCGAAGCCCTCGTGGCTTTCCATCAGGGCGCGAAAGGCCGAGGTCGGCAGCACGAGAAGCTTGGTCGCCTCGACCGCCACGGCGGTGGTGACGGCCACGCCGTCCCGGGTCAGCCCGCGCTCGCCGAAGCTGTTGCGCGCGCCCAGAAGCGACACCTGTCCGCCGCGGGCATCGCGGACTTCGACCGCCCCGTCATGGACCAGAAACAGGCCCGGCAGAACCTGGCCGACCTTGTAGATCTCGTCGCCGCGCCCGTAGTCATAGGCTTCGAACTTGTCCGCGACACTGTCGAGATCTTCTCTGTCTAGGCTGTCATAGGGATGAACACTGGCTAGGAAATGGGCGACGTCGGAGACGGCTAGATCCATCGGGGGCCTCGGGATCGGAACAACTTGGTGATCGAAGCATGCCAGCAAAGCGGGCCCCTAAAAAGCGTCAGGCCGGCAGAACCGGCCTGAACGTTCGTTATGTCGCAGGCGCTTAGTGCGCTTCTGCTGCGGTACCTGCGCCCTTCGGGATGCGGACGCTTTCGACCAGATCCTGGATCTCGGCGGGCACCGGGTCGGTGGCCTTGGAGACGAAGTACGCCACGGCGAAGTTGATCGCCGCCCCGATCGCGCCGAACGAGGTCGACTTGATCGTGAAGAACAGAGGATCAGCATCGGTGAAGCTGTTCGTGTCCGGGATGAAGAACCAGCCCTTGTGCAGGAAGATGTAGACCAGCGTGGTCAGAAGACCCGCCAGCATGCCTGCAACGGCGCCTTTGTTGTTCACCTTGGTAAAGATGCCCATCATCAGCGCAGGGAAGATCGACGCCGCCGCCAGACCGAAGGCAAGTGCCACGGTTTGTGCTGCGAAGCCTGGAGGATTGAGCCCGAGATAGGTCGCCACAGCAATGGCAACCGCCATCGAGATCCGCGCCCAGAGCAGTTCCCCCTTCTCCGAGATGCCCGGATTGAGCGCGCCCTTGATCAGGTCGTGCGATACCGCCGACGAGATCGCGAGCAACAGACCCGCCGCCGTCGATAGAGCCGCCGCGAGACCACCCGCCGCGACCAAGCCGATGACCCAGCCAGGCAGGTTGGCAATTTCCGGGTTGGCCAGAACCAGGATGTCCCGGTTGAAGTTGGTCAACTCGTTGCCGACCCAGCCGCCTTCGGCCGCGCGAGCGTCCATATCGGCGTTGGCATCGTTGTAGTACTGGATCTTGCCGTCGTTGTTCTTGTCTTCCCAATCGAGAAGACCGGTCTTCTGCCAGGTCAGCATCCAGTTGTACTGCGGATCGTTGTTGATGGTCTCGACCGCAACAGCCTCGCCTTGCGTTCCGTTCGGCCACATCATGTCAGTGATGTTCAGGCGTGCCATGGCACCCACAGCCGGAGCGGTGAGATAGAGCAGCGCGATGAAGACCAGCGTCCAGCCTGCGGACCACCGTGCGTCGGCAACGCGGGGGACCGTGAAGAAGCGCATGATGACGTGGGGCAGACCTGCGGTACCGATCATGAGCGACAGGGTGAACAGAACCATGTTCAAAGTGTCGGCATGGTGGCCGGTGTAGGACGCAAATCCGAGATCCGTGATCACCTGGTTGAGCTTCACCAGCAGCGGCTCGCCCGAAGCAACGTCAGTGCTGAAGAGACCCAGCGGCGGGATCGGGGTACCGGTGAGCTGCAGCGAAATGAACACGGCCGGAATGGTGTAGGCCGAGATCAGAACGCAATATTGCGCCACCTGTGTGTAGGTCACACCTTTCATGCCGCCGAACACCGCGTAGGCGAACACGACACAGGCACCGATCAGCAGACCGGTGGTGTTGGGCACCTCCAGAAAGCGGCCGAACGCCACGCCGACGCCGGTCATCTGACCGATCACGTAGGTCGTGGAGGCGACGATCAGGCAGATCACCGCGACCATGCGCGCGCTCTGGCTGTAGAACCGGTCTCCGATAAATTCCGACACGGTGTATTTGCCGAACTTGCGCAGATACGGTGCCAGAAGCAGGGCGAGCAGCACGTAGCCGCCGGTCCAGCCCATCAGGAACGAACTGTTGTCGTAGCCGGTGAAGGCGATGAGGCCAGCCATCGAGATGAACGAGGCCGCCGACATCCAGTCAGCCGCCGTTGCCATGCCGTTGGTGACGGGGTGAACGCCGCGTCCGGCGGCGTAGAATTCGCTCGTGGACCCGGCACGGGCCCACACTGCGATGCCGATGTAGAGCGCAAAGGACGCGCCCACAAACAGCAGATTGAGGGTAAACTGATCCATCTGTCCCTGGGTCCCTTACTCTTCGACGCCGTATTCTTTGTCGAGCCGGTTCATCCGCCACGCGTAGAAGAAGATCAGCGCGAGAAAGACCAGAATCGAGCCCTGCTGGGCGAACCAAAAGCCCAGATCTGTCCCGCCGACCGGAATACCGGCAAGCAGCGGACGTAGAAGAATGCCGAACCCGAATGACACCAATGCCCAGATCACAAGGCAAACCTTGATGATCCCGATATTGGCCTCCCAGTAGGCATTCGTAGAGGATTTATCCGCCATGGCGGTCACTCCCTATGTGGTTGCTCCATCACGATGCCGTCCTCGGCACCGCGTCTCCCAGTCCGGTCGGATCTCTCTGGCGGGGGTCCGCCTCCTTCTCCGTCCGGTCGCCACCCATCTCAGATGGCCAGTCCCGCATCGCCTTGGTTATCGGCTTGCGGTTTCGCCGCTGCGCCTCGGGGGTGCAGCGGCGTAAGTCTCTGTCATGCCTTGTTCATTCTGTTTTCGATGAGGTCGTCGACAACGGCGGGTTCGGCGAGGGTCGAGGT
>JANSYP010000014.1 GCA_024742405.1 Paracoccaceae bacterium | reverse complement strand
CGGCATGCAGGCCGAGGTCTTCATCTCGGCAGGCGAGAAAACGCTGGCCCAGTACCTGATGGACCCGCTGCAGACGCGCCTGAACCACACCTTCCGCGAAGTCTGAAAACCAACAGCCGGCGCAAATCAAGCGCCGGCGCGCCCTCCGCTGCAATCGCCCGGACCGCGGGCGATCCCCACTTGGCCAGCCCCGATCACGACCTTACGTTTCTCTCGACTGCCGGTGACCAACCCGCCCGTCATGTCGACCACGGACTGCGCGAGATCACCGACATCCGCAAAGGCGACACGCCCGACCATTCGTAAGGCGATGCCGATTGCGCTTCCGAATTGACCGTCTCGAAAGATTACAAACGGCAATTCATGTCGGGTTCGGCGCATTCTGAAACCACCAGGCTTCTATTAGTTCGCATTTCAAGCCCGCAAGGCATGCGTCTCTTGGAAATATTTCCTCAGGGCGAAGCTGAGATTTGCGAGTCTCGCCACGCCAAAGCGGGAACAATCGGGACTCTCCAAATCTCGTCAGTATGAGTTGTTTACCGTTTAACATACTGTAATAAAGCAATAATTTTTTGCAGAACTTTGTTACACGATCGACGCTCGATTTAGCTCGCAGATCCGTTCGGAATGCCCCATTTGAGTTTGAGAGAGCTTAGCGAGAAACGCGAGGAAAGCCTCTCACGAAACCTGAAACCCTGTTCAAGGATGAGTAAAATGGAAGATTTCAAAAAACGTGATCTGGAGAATGCGATCTTCAGAAACACCGTCGCGAATATTTCGGATGGCCCGATCTTCGGCGATCCCATGGGCGACGGTTTCAGCGACACGCAACCGGTTGATCTCAACTGGCCTGGCGATACCGACGACCAGCTGAAGGGGGTTCAGTCCCTTGTACCCAGCCCCATCGTCACGCCAATCGCAGAGGACACGGTACTGCCTGTGCAGCCGCTCATGGAGGACACGGAAGGCACCCTGGACGAGTCGACGGCCGATATCAAAACCGAAACTCGGACCGTGCAAGTCACCCAGACCCTTCGGTCTGACGATACCTCGGGCGACGGCGACAAGGTTGCGCAGCACATCGGCGGCGGTTCACCCGACCGTTCGACCGATATGTCTGTGAATGCGGGCGCGCGCTCCGCGGTGATCCCGGCGACCGAAACGATTCTGGGCATGGGTTCGAGCAGCGCCACCGCTGTTGCAACCGATGGCCAAACGACACTGCCGAACGTCATTCAACCGATGCAAGACGATCTGCCCAATGCGCTCTTTGCCGGCGCGTCGGACGCCACCCTTGCATCGCAAGCTGGCCTTCCTGCTTTGGCCGAAGGGTCGTTTCTGGTACCCCAAGTGACCGCAGCGTCGAGCAGCGCGAGCGCTTTGCACGCCGGTGCATTCAGCGACTTCGAATGGAACATCCTGCAAAATCTGAACATTACCAGCAAGATTGGCGATGACATGCCGTCGGGACCAACGATTTCGGGCTACAATGGCGGCGGGTTGTACGAAGCCCAAGAGTACGGAAAAACCCTGGCATCGGCCGACAAGAAGGCCATCGCCTTGAAGCATCGTTACATCCAGGTCAAGTCAGCCGATCTGCTCGTAACGGACGCAGACGATCACAACATCAACGCCATCGACTATGGCTACTACCGATCCGAAAATAAGGGGGTCAAGGAGTACGCCAAATGGTATGAGTACACCGCCATCGATGCCAGCAACGCCGACGGCTATGTCACCTACCATGGCATCACCGAGGAGTACTGGAGACACCGGGTCTGGGGGACCGTCGAAGTTAAGTACACGTTCAACAACATCTTCAAAGGCGGCGACTATGGAAACCACATCGTCGGCGGCTTCGGTAGCGATACGTTGATCGGTGGCCTGGGCGACGACATCATCAAGGCCAACGGCGGCGGCAACAACAGGCTCTATGGCGTAGGTGGCAACAACAGCCTCTATGGTTCGGACGACGGTGGCGACTACTTCTTCGGTGGTACTGGAAACGACTACATCAACACCGGGAAAGGCAACAACCGCATCGTCCTGCAAGCTGGCGACAACCTTGTGATCGCACCACAAAATGCCATCGAGGATGGCAAGACGAAGACCTACAACAACAAGTTCGTCGCAGGAAGCGGCAGCGACACGTTCGTGATCGGCAATATCCCGGCGGCTGTGACGTCGGTCGAAAGCTTCGGCTACAACGGCATGGACATCATGGGATCCGCGGGTGAGACCGTCGGAGAGAAGGTCATCGAGTTCGGGATGGATGCAGTTGCCCTGAACCCGATCGCCGGCTTCATGACCTCTGGTCTGCTGTCGATGCTGGGGTCCCTTTTCGGCGGAACGCCCGCCGATACCGTGACAGAAACCTCTTGGGACACCTACAATGTCAGCACAATCTACAACTTCAATCCGGTCACGGACAGACTTCTGCTGCCCTTGAACCCGGACGGCGACAAGAATCTTCAGATCGACGTGTCTAACTCGGCAGCCGACGACTACGCATTTCAGGTAATCGACAAGTCTGGCGATGGGTGGAGCACAAAGCTCGAGGTGTCGTTTGGGTCGGGCAAAGCCATTTTCGGCGATTGGTATACCCAGGATGCTCTTAGTTTCGACCATCAGTTTGCCTTCGCCGAAGCGCTGCAAAGGAATGCATTCACCGCGGACGCAAACCAGGTCCACTACGCCGGAACCGATATTTCCTCCGGTGAGCTGGAAGCCGTTGAAGACTTCACCAACTCTCTCTCCGAAGAACTTGGAAGCGGTCGCTATGCCGTTGCCGGCGCCTGGTCAGGGAGTTTCATCCAGGGATTGGAGTCCACCAAATACATAATGGGCACGGCACATTCCGATATTCTCTTCGGCTACAACATGACGACGGATCTGGATCCCACAGGTGACGCGCGGATATATTACGGTTTCGACGGGGACAACCTGTTCGGACCGGCGTTCGCCGATAACACAATCGTCGGAGGAAACGGAAACAACACGATCACATATCAGTACTACGGTTCCGACACTCTCGGAGATGCCACCATGCCCGGTAGCGTCTACATCGAAGCCGACATGCGGGAGAGCCTGAGCCTCGACAAGTATGTCGTCAAAGATACGGGCGTCGACTGGTACGGCAAGTACTACCAGATCCACACATACAGCAGCGAAGACTCCCACATCGACAAGGTCTTTCAGGTTCAGAACATCGTCGGGAGCCAGGGCAACGATACACTGATCGGCAACTACGAGGCCAACACGTTCTACTCCACAGGTTCCACCTCTGACGGCTACAACACCTGGTCCGGGACAGGCGGGTCCAACACGTTCTACATGAACGGTGGCAGTTCCCGGATCACCGATTTCTCCGGGGCGGACACCCTTGTCCTGAACAAGCTCTCCTATGTCGATAAAAGCGTGAACTACGCAGCCAACCTTCGGTGGGAGGACCGTGGGGATGCCTGGACGCTCTACGATCGCAAATCCGATCTGGATGTCGTTACGCTCGAGCATAACGACTATCTCGACAGCCCTCCTGAGGTGACGATCATCATGAACGACGGGACGGAGAAAGACTACATGCCGGCGAGCGACTCCTACGTCGAAAGCAGCACGAATTTCTTCCTCTTCTGAACAGAGGCTGATCTCAACACAACCGGCGGCGATCCATCGCCGCCGGTTCTGCGTGGAACGCACCCGACGCTCGTGGCCGCGTTGGAATCCTCGGACAGGGTTGCGCATCACGTCGGCTGATCTGACGTTTCCTTCGGCAAAGAAACAGTTGCCCTAAGCCCGCCGCCTTCGCGATTGGACAGGCTGACCGTTCCACCATGATCGATGACAATCGTTCGAACTATGGCGAGCCCGAGGCCGCTCCCCGGACCATCGGCTTCAAGCCGTTGAAACGGCTCAAACGCCTCTTCGATATCTTCGTCTCGGATGCCCGGCCCATCATCGTCCACGAAAACGACAGCCTGGTCTTGGCTCTCCGACACCGTAACATGCACGTTCACACCGTATTTGATCGCATTTTCGATCAAATTTCGAAAAACGCGGGTGAGCGCATTGTAACGGCCCGGTACAATACTTTCGGCCTCGATGGAGATCGAAGCGTCGTGACCGGCCTCCACCTGCTCATCCACAAGCACTTCCAATAAGGACGCCAGGTCAATCCGCGAGGTGGTTTTGTCCTGCTGCACATTCCGCGTGAATTCCTCCACAGAATGAACAAACGACTCTACGGTGGAGAGTTTATTTGAAACCTGCTCCTGAGCACTTTCCGGTTTAATCTCTTCTGTAAGGTCGCGCAATCGCGCAAGCGGCCCTTTCAGATCGTGTCCCAGGCTTCTGAGCATTGCCACTTGATAGCTGAGCATGTGGGCAATGCGTTTTTCCATTCGATTGAACGAGATAATCGTATCTCGCACATCCACGCTTCCTTTCGGTTGTAGGGCGCCTGTAGTCTCGCCCCTCCCGAAACGCTCTGCATTGGACGCAAGATCGCCCAAGGGTGCCATGACGCGGCCAATGATTCCTGCGAGGACGATCAGAAGTACGAGCGCAAACAAACTGTCTATGGATTTTTGGAAAAAAACCGGCCAGAAAGTCTTGGCGGACATCAGAAGGTAAAAATTGTACCACTGATCATCCCCGGAAAGACGCGTGGAAAACACACCTACCGTTGCGCCCCGATCTACTGTGGCCTTTTCCCCGGCTTTTTGTGGTGCCCGAAAATTTACGAATGTACCTTCGGCACCACCGGCCGGCTTGATATGGCGATCGGTGGCCGAGAGTTCCACGACAGGAATATCCATCGCGCGCAGCTGCTCGTAGATCCACTTCGCCTCGGTGTCATGGTTTTCACCATCTTCAACAGCGTCGGCGGCGTTTTGGTCACTGACGATGATCTGCCGCTCGAAGTTGGTAAACCGGTTGGCGACATCCTTGCGGGATGCAAGTGGCGTTTCGGCAAGAATTGGAAGGGCCTCGGCAAGAAATCCGCCGCCTCTCTGATCCATCTCGTAGTCATTTGCACTTTGGATCTGCGCCAGGTCTTCGTAGACAGCAATGCCTTGCATGATCATCCAGAACAACAGGACGACGATTGTCACTTGTGACCGTAAACTCAGACTATCCCAACGCATTCTTGCGGCACTCCACCGGTCCCATCTTAAGCGTTCTTAGCACTAACCAAAGCTCGAACGAACACTGCCTGTGAGCGAGCCACACAGCGCCGGTAGCGGGACTGCCGGGGTCGCCCGCGGAAAAGAGCAGGACCTGGTTTCCCGGCCGAAACGACACCGCCGTGCACAGGCTCAGTTTTGCCGACAAGGTTTCTCTTTGTTGGTGTCAGTGGAGCCCGAACGAAAAGCGGAGATCGCTCAAGGTCAAATTGACTGGGTGTAGTGACCTGCTCAGGTCGAGACGCAAGGAAGGGATGCAGTCTCTAGCTGCGTACCGTGCCGCGCACGCCTTGCCCGTTTCGACCAAACGGATTCTGCCCACGTTGTGCCGCCAACTGGAATGCCGCGGCGGGTGTTGTCGGGCCACGTGCCTGACGCGGTCCGCGGTGATTGTAGAAGGCGATCCAATCGCCTGTTGTGAGGCTCGCAAAGGCGAGGCGCGCGAAGCGCTGGCGGGGGACGAACCGTTCTATCAGTGATCGGATCAGGCGTTCCACCATCCCGTTTTACCGTGGGCAGTCAGGCGCGATGAACTCCTGGCCGAGTCCTTAGCTGCTAGCGTGTTAGGTGCATGTTCGGCCTGTGAAGACCGGTCCATTGCTACTCAACAGAGGGCATGGTGTCTCAACTCGACCAAGGGGCTTGAAGTGGGCGACCAGCGCATGTTTGAGCGCACGATCGCGTCCAGCCGGTTCGGCAGATCAGCCTCGTGCGGAGAGACTAAACCGGATCGCGCGGGCGTCTGCTACGTCAATGGCTTGTCCTTTCTCGCCGAGTGTAGCCATATGCCTCCATGAGCAGCGAGATTTACGTCACACGGCCATACCTGCCGCCGCTGGACGAGTTCAAATCCTATCTTGACCGGATCTGGGACACGGCAATTCTGACGAATTGCGGCCCCTACCATGCCGAGTTGGAAGCGGCGCTGTGCGATTATCTCGGCGTGCCCTACATTTCTTTGTTCAACAACGGGACGGTGGCCCTGGTGACGGCGCTGAAGGCGCTGGACGTCGAAGGCGAGGTGATCACGACACCCTTTTCCTTTGTGGCTACCTCCCACGCGATACTCTGGACGCGCTCAACGCCCGTTTTTGTCGACATCGATCCCGTCACGCTCAATATCGATCCAAGCTGCGTTGAAAACGCGATCACCGAACGCACCGCAGCAATTCTTCCCGTGCACTGTTACGGACATCCGTCGGATGTCGATGCCTTGGATGGCATAGGTGCCAAACATGATATCCCGGTGATCTACGATGCGGCACATGCGTTCGGCGTGAAGTGCCATTGCGGCAGCGTGCTGAACCACGGCGAGTTATCGGTGTTGAGCTTTCACGCGACCAAGGTGTTCAATACATTCGAAGGGGGCGCGATCGTCAGCCAGACGGCCGAAATAAAAGACTATATCGACAAGTTGAAGAACTTTGGCCATGACGGCGAAACACAGGTATTGGAAACCGGCATCAACGGAAAAGTCAGCGAGATTAACGCGGCATTCGGACTGCTTCAGTTGCAATATGTCGATGCCGCCATTTCTCGACGCTCCGAAATCGACGCACTCTATCGAGCCGGGCTGGCGAATGTCGATGGTGTCACCTGCCTTCCCGGAAGTGGCGAGGCGAGTTCGAACTATTCCTATTTCCCCGTGCTGATCGGCCCGCGATATCCGATTTCTCGCGACGAGCTCTATGACCGGATGAAGCAAGCCGGCGTTCACCCACGACGCTATTTCTATCCTTTGATCCCGGAATTCCCGATGTATCGGGACGTTCCGAGCGCAGATCTTTCACGGCTGCCGAACGCCGTGCGTGCTGCGAACGAGATCCTGTGCCTGCCGATCTATCCCGACCTGAGCGATGCTGACGTCGCGCGTGTCCTCGCGCTCATTCGAGGCTGAATACGATGTTGCGGGGCCGATAGGTTAATGCGACTTGCAATCATGCAGCCATATCTTCTACCTTATATCGGCTACTATCAGCTCATTGATATCGCTGATAAATTTGTCGTATACGATACGATCCAGTACACCAAGAAGGGGTGGATCAACCGTAACCGGATGCTCCGTAACGGCGCTCCGGTGACATTCACAGTTCCGGTGGCGAAAGGGTCAGACTACCTGAACGTCCGTGATCGCTATGTCGCCGACAGCTACGACCCAGCCAAGCTTGTCGCGCAGATAGAAGGCGCATACCGAAAAGCACCACATTTTGGTGCAGCGATGCCGGTAATCCGGGATGTGCTCGACTACCGGTGCGGGTCGCTCTTCGATTTCCTCAAACACAGTCTCGAACGGACCTGCGCCTATCTCGGCGTGGAGACCGAGATCGTCGTAGCGTCCGATGTCGAGGGAGAGACCGACCTCCGCGGCCAGGACCGGGTGGTAAACCTCTGTCGGCAGTTGCGGGCAGACGAGTATGTCAATCCAATCGGCGGGCTCGACCTCTATGATGCAGGCTACTTTGCAGAGCAGGACATCAAATTGGACTTCATTCGAACGACGGACGTCGCTTACACGCAGTTTGACAGCCCGTTTCAGCCTAATCTCTCGATTGTCGATGTGATGATGTTCAACGACCCCGGCCAGATAAACATGTTTCTGAAAGCCGGCTACGAACATGTCGCCCCAAAGGATCCGGGTGATGTTCCGCTGGGATAAGCTCGGCAAGGTCTTCGACCCCCGGCAGGTGCTTGAGCGGCCGTGGCTGGCAGCTTTTGCTCAGGCGCCCGCGACCCTGATGTACGACACGCATATCAGGGTGTATTTTTCCTGCCGCCCTCCGGCAGATGCGCAAGGTCAGTTTGTCAGTTACTCGGCTTGGGTCGATCTGGACCGTGCAGACCCGACCCGGGTGCTCCGTGTTGCCGACCGGCCAATTCTCTCTCTAGGGGAACTCGGGACCTTCGACGAGTTCGGCACATACCCGGTGTCCGTCCTGCGGCGTGACGATGCGGTTTACGCCTATTACGGCGGGTGGACCCGCTGCGAGAGCGTACCCTTCAACGTGGCGATTGGTGCGGCCGTCAGCCGGGACGACGGGATCACTTTCGAAAGGCTCGGACCCGGTCCGGTCATCGGGTACTCTCCAGATGAACCCTTTGTCATGAGTGGACCGAAGATCCGCTGCTTCGACGGTGTGTACTACCTTTTCTACATAGCCGGGACACGCTGGAAGATCGTCGATGGTCGGGCGGAACCTGTGTATCGAATCCGCATGGCCGTTTCCCGGGACGGAACGAACTGGAAAAAGCACGGGAAGGATCTGATTGCGCCACGTGTCGAACCGGACGAGGCTCAGGCCAGCCCGGATGTGCATTATCACGACGGACGCTATCACATGTTTTTTTGCTACCGATACTCCACCGGATATCGCAGCCATGCACGAGGCTATCGCATCGGCTACGCCCACAGCGACGACCTGTCGACTTGGCGGCGGGAGGATGATCTCGCCGGACTGGCGCCATCCAGCGAAGGATGGGACGCCGAAATGGTCAGCTACCCCCATGTGTTTTCCTGCGACGGCGAAACCTACCTGGCCTACCTGGGCGACGGTGTCGGGCGCGAAGGGTTCGGCCTCGCCCGTTTGGTGGCCCGTCCATGACGGTTGCGCGGTTGGGCAAGGTTTTCGACCCGAGAGAGCACGCTCTGCTGGACGGCTGCCGTGAGTTCGCGCAGTCGCCCCAGACGCTGGCCCTTGACGACGGGCTACGCGTCTATTTTTCGACGCGCGCCCCGGACGCAGCGGGCGGAAAATACCGAAGCCATGTGTCGTTCGCGGAGTTTGAAGACGATCTAACCACGATCCGGCGGGTCGCTCGGCACCAGGTGCTGCCCTTGGGCACGCTCGGCGCCTTCGACGAACATGGGATCTTTCCCATCAATGTACTCAACGTCGGAAGCGAGATCTGGGGCTACACGACCGGCTGGAATCGCCGCGTCTCTGTGTCTGTCGACACCGCCATCGGACTGGTTGTCAGCCGGGATGGAGGCGAAACATTCCTGCGACACCACGGCGACGGGCCGGTGCTTGGGCCCAGCCTGCTTGAGCCTTTTCTCGTCGGGGACGCATTTGTGCTGCGGGTCGGCGACCTTTTCCACATGTGGTATATCTTCGGTCAACGTTGGGTGCGCGAAACCACGGACAGCCCGCCGGACCGGGTCTACAAGATCGCGCACGCCGTTTCCGAGGACGGCCAAACTTGGGTGAAGAACGACGGTGTGGCCATCATTCCGGATGTCCTAGGAGCCGACGAATGCCAAGCTCTCCCCAGCGTCGTCGCTTACAACGGCCTCTACCACATGGTGTTCTGCTACCGCGACGTACATGGGTTCCGAAACGATCCGGCTCGGGCTTACAGGCTTGGTTACGCGGTTTCCAAAGACCTGATCACCTGGACCCGGCAGGATTCGGTGCTGGACATGAAGGACGCCCCCGGAGCCTGGGACGCGGACATGAAATGCTATCCGCATTTCTGCGTCTTCGACGGAACCCTCTACCTTTTCTACAACGGCAATGGCTTCGGTCGCGAAGGCTTTGGTCTGGCCAAGATCGACCTGTAATGGCAGCGGCCAACACTTCAGGTATTGTATACAGCCGCGACAGCGCGGGCGTGCGCGACCTTCTGCGCCATCTGCGGGACAGTGATGATCAGTTCACTCCGCCGCTTTCTCACCGAGTGAACCTCAAAGCCTATGCAGACCGGTTGCTGGCCCAAGCCGTCCGGTTCGAAGCATGGACCACCGAAGGCCACACGTCCCGCAGCGATGAATGCCACGACCGCCTGATCGGACTTGTGGCGATCTATTGCAACAATCCGGATCGGACAGACGCGTTCATCACCTCCGTCAGCGTCGAGTCCGAGTTCCGTGGAAGGGGTATCGCTGAAAGGCTCCTACAAGCGGCCCTGGCAACCGCAACAGAGGCCGGTTTTCGGAGCGCGACACTCAAGGTCGACATTGCGGCAACTCCGGCGCGGCGGCTCTACGCTCGACTTGCCTTTTCCGAAGCTGCGCAGGACGGAAACACGCTTACCCTTCGGTGCAGCCTTGACAGGCAACCCGGCTAGACTCACGCTGAGCTTGACCATGTACCCGTAAACCCCTGGCATGGGGTTTCGGTCACCATCCCAAAAGGAAACCGTTTTGCGGGTAAGCGTTTGTATCGTTACTTTCAATCAGGCCGCCTTCATCGAAGAATGCATCCGCAGCGTGATGATGCAGGAGACCGACCACGCCTTGCAGGTGGTTGTCAGCGACGATCACTCAAGCGACGCGACACCAGAGGTTCTCGCGCAGCTTGAGGCGGAATATCCAGAGACTCTGAAGGTGATTTACCGGTCCAGGAACATGGGCCCGGGGCCGAACTTCGAAGCGACGCTTGCCGAGTGTACGGGCGAGTACGTGGCCTTCCTCGAAGGCGACAATTTCTGGACCGATCCACAAAAAATCGCCCGTCAGGTGGCGCTGCTTGAGGCCAACCCGGACATGGCGTTCTGTTTTCACCGTGCCCGCAGCCTAGAGGACACTACGTCGGAACCTGAGCATTTGATCCCCAGCGAAGACTTCCCGGCGGTCAGCAGCCTCGAGATCCTGTTCGGGGAAAGCAACCCGGTAGCCTTCGGCTCGATGCTGGTGCGCCGCCACCTGATGTCCGAAATCGGGCCTTGGACGCGCGGCCTCAAACTTGGCGATTGGCCGATCTGCATCATGCTGGCCCGGCATGGGAGCATCGGCTACATCCCGGCGGAGATGTCCCGACAGCGTATGCACGGGGGCGGCGTATGGACCCAGCTACAGCCACACACGCGCGTCATCTACATGATGCAGATGCTAGCCCGAATGGCCGCGCTGCTAGACGGCAAGAACAGTGAACTGGCCGAGGCAAGGCTGACCTCACTGCGCGACTGGTGGACCGGCGAAGTGACTGCTGGCAAAGTCGCGGACCTCGCGGACCTGTTCGACGTATTGGAGGGATTGAACGAACCCGACTTTGCCAACAATCTGCATCGAGAGATTGCGCGACGCGGGATCCAGGACATCCGCTATCTGCGCGCACAAGCCGATGACCAGAGCGCTTGGTTCACCCAACAGATGGAAGCGAGGACGCAGGAATGCGGTTTGCTTCGCCAGCAACTCGAAGACACACGCTCATGGCTTACGAGACAGTTGGACGCCAAGACGGAGGAGTGCGACCGGCTCGAAACGAAGCGCGCGCGACTCGCCGAAGAGCTCAGCGCTCTGTCAACGCAAAGCCAAGAGCTTAAAAGGAAAAACACCGATCTACTTGAGAGGATTGCGACCTTGGAGGCACGCTCTGTGTCCCACCAGTTTCGCCGTTTTATCCGGAGATCCTAGCGCGCCCTAAACCGCCCGGCAGCCTATACATAGGCATCGGCGGCGGCTAAGGAACTCTCGCAGCCCGAACGCACGGTGTATACGAGGAGCATGGGATGGCGACCCAACGGGACTACGATGCCGAATTCAAGGACAATGACAGCCGTCGTTACGCTTACAATTTCGACTTCGATGTGATGCACAAATACATGCTGCGCTCCTTTCAGCCTTTCCTGCGCAACGGCTCGGTACTGGAACTCGGCAGTTTCAAAGGCGATTTTACAAAGCGACTTCTGCCGTATTTCGAGGATGTGAATTGCGTCGAAGCTTCCGCCGAAGCCTTGAGCGAGGCGAAGCAAAGCCTCCCAGACTCGGTGCAGTTCCACGAAGGCCTGTTTGAGACGATCAATCTGCCTCGCCGCTACGACAATGTCATGCTGACCCATGTGCTGGAGCATCTGGATGATCCGGTCGGTGTCTTGCGCCGGGTCAACGAAGAATGGCTGGCTGACGGCGGACGTCTTTTTTTGGTCTGCCCGAATGCCAATGCGCCTTCGCGGCAGATCGCGGTCAAGATGGGACTGATCTCGCACAATGCGGCGATCACGCCGGCTGAGGCGGAACATGGCCACCGGATCACCTATAGTCTCGACACGCTGGAGCGCGACGCCGCGGCCGCGGGTCTCCGGGTCCTGCATCGCTCGGGGATCTTCTTCAAAGCTCTGGCGAACTTCCAGTGGGACCGGTTGCTCGACACCGACATTATCTCGGGCGAGTATCTGGATGGCTGCTATATGCTCGGACAGCAGTATCCGGATCTGTGCTCCAGCATCTTCCTGATGTGCGAGGCGGGCGAATGAGCCAAGACGCGTCGCCGGCGAAGACCGACCTTATTTCGGTTGTAGTGGCGGTCTACCAGAACAAGGGCTCTCTAGAAGCGACCCATGCCGGGATCCGTGAGCAATTCGAAGGCCCGCTGAACGACTACCGATACGAAGTCATTTTCGTAGACGATGGATCGACCGATGGCTCCCTCGATGAGTTGCGCGCAATCCGTGCGTCGGATCCGTGCGTGAAGATCATCACGTTCACGCGGAACTTTGGTCAGATGGCTGCGATGCTCGCCGGCTTTCAGGAGGCCCAGGGCCAAGCCGTCATCAACATCTCGGCGGACCTGCAGGACCCTGTCGAACTGATCCCCGAGATGGTCGGGCTGTGGCGGTCGAGCTCCGAAATCGTCGTCTGCTACCGCAGCGACCGGAACGATCCACCCCTGGCGAAGATCGTTTCGCGATTTGCCTACAGGTTGCTGCGCGCAGCGGTCCCGCAGATTCCGCCGGGCGGGTTCGACTATGTGCTGATGGACCGTATCGCGATGGACCAGTTCAACTCGATGGACACAAGGCACCGGTTCTTCCAAGGCGATCTGCTTTGGCCGGGCTTCCGGACAAGCTTCGTCCCTTACGTTCGGCGCGCGCGTAAAGTCGGTCGTTCGCAATACAGTTTAGGCAAAAAGCTGAAAAACTTTCTGGATGCGTTCCTCGATGCGTCCTTTCTTCCGATCCGCGTCATTTCTGCGCTTGGCGTCGTCACCTGCGCACTCGGCGTGCTCTATTCGATCTCTATCGTGGTCGCCTGGACCCGAGGCAATGCTCCGTTCGAAGGCTGGGCGCCGCTGATGATCGTAATCCTGCTGGTCGGCGGTGTCATCATGCTGATGCTGGGCGTGATCGGCGAGTATGTCTGGCGCATAAACGAAGAGGTACGCAAACGCCCGAACTACGTGATCCGGGAAAAACTGGATTGAGCCGCGTCCTGTCCGCAAAGATCGTAGATGGTATTCCTTGCTACAGCGCGGATGCAGCGAACGACTATGCCGACTATCCCGACGCCGGCTTTGACCTCACCGACGCAAATGCGCAGACCAGTTTCTGGGTCAAGTCGCGCAACCGGCTGTTCGGGTGGTTGGTTCGACGCGAACTGGAGCGATTGGGAACCGCGCGTTGGCTGGATATCGGCTGCGGCACCGGCGACTTTGCCGGTACTCTGCGCAACGTTCCGGGCCTTTCGATCACGGGGTCCGAGATCTATCTCAGCGGACTCCGTTTCGCCCGGCACCACCTGCCGGATGTCGAGTTCATTCAGTATGATGTGACCGAAGGCCGGCTTGACCGGTGCTTCGACATCGTCACCGCCTTTGATGTGCTGGAGCATGTCGACGAAGATCAGGCCGGCATGCAGCATGTCGCCGAGATGCTCTCGGACGACGGTGTATTCATCCTGTCGGTTCCGCAACACGCGTTCTTGTGGAGTACGCTTGACGAAGTGGTACACCACAAGCGCAGATACTCTCGGGCAGAAATGGTGCAGAAACTGAAGCGCGCCGGCTTCCAACCCGTGCGGGTCACGAGCCATGTCTTCGCTCTCTTTCCCTTGATGGTGGCGTCCCGCATCCTGGACCAATGGCGCGGCAAGCCTGTGGAGGACGACGGCGCCGCATTGGAGGCACGTGTGGTTTTCCCGCCCCTCGTCAACTGGCTCTTCGACAAACTCATGCGCATTGACGAAGCGCTGATCCGCCTCGGCATCGCGCTCCCGGTCGGCGGCACGCTTGTCGTCGTCGCGCGCAAGGCAGGTCCCTGACGGACATGGCGACCTCTTATCAGATTCCGCGGTTCCTTGTGGTCGGCGGGGTGAATTTTTTTTTCACCTTCGCGGTTTTCACCATATCTCTGAAATTGCTCGAGTTGCCCTATGCGGTCGCACTTCTGGCAGCATGGTTTTTGGGTAACATTCTGACCTATGTTCTCAATTTTCTCTGGGTTTTCAAACCGGAAACGCGCCTGACGTTCCGCGCTCGCTTTGCGAAATACCTCACGGCTGGTGCTGCGTCGATCCTCTTGAACCTCGCGGGACTCGCTGCGCTTGTCGAGTTGGCCGGGGCGGACCCCTTCTGGGCACAGGTGGCATTGATGCCTTTCATCGTCGTTTTCAATTTCGCGACGGCGAAGTGGTGGTCACTCCGTAGCGGTGGGTCAAAGCCGTGACCCGCAGCGGGATAACCGGCGCGAAGTTGTTTGCCAGCGTGGCACTTTTGTGCGGCGGTCTGTTGGTGGCTGGCGTGATCTGGGCGTCAGGGCGCGGCTTTGAGATAACTGACGAAGCCTACTATCTTCTCTCGGCGATCTACCCGGAGCGGGTGGAGCTCTATGTCTCTGCGCAGCACTGGGTGACCGCGCCACTGTGGGCCGTTACCGGAAGTCTGCAGGGGTTCCGCCTCATCGGGGCCGCTGTCCTTGCTTTTTCTTCAGCGGTTCTCGGATTCGGTATCTTGCGCGTCCTGCAGTCTTACGGACCCGAGAACCCGTCGCGGCTGTGCCGGGCTGGTCTCGTCGCAGCAAGCGTGATCGGGGCACTGGCCTATGTGGCAACGATCGCGCCGAGCCCGAGCTACAATCTGCTCGCCGCAGCGGGCGCATATGGCGGGGCTGGATTTGCCCTTCTGGCGGTCGAGCGAAACCGGGCCTCGGTCGCCATGTGTCTCTACCTCCTTGCCGGTCTTTCCTTGGCCGTGTCTTTCGTGAGCAAACCGTCGGCTGGCGTCTGTGCGACACTGCTTGTTGCCCTGCTCATTCTGATCACCGTCCGGGGACCGTCAAAGTTTCTGTTTGGTCCGGTAGTAGCCGCCGCCATGGTCGTCGGGCTATTCTGTCTCTACGCCCTGCAACCTTCGGACCCTCCGGTTCTGGACAGCCTCCGCAACGGGCTCGAGCTCTTCCGAATTGTCCAGAGCGAACCGGTGGGCGTGAGGTTGCTGCGCTACACAACGACGACGCTTGGGGCGATGGGGCAGGCATTGATTGCATTGGCGCCAGGACTGTTGCTCGCCGTCGCTTTGCTCGCATTCCAGAAGCTCTGGCTGGCCGTACTTCTGCCTCTGATCCTGCTTGCCTCGGTGGTAATGGGTGCCCACTACCTTGGTGGCGCATACGAGTATCACCGGCAGATGGAGGCGGTTTTTGCGCTGATGGTGGTTCTCATACTGCTCAGTGTGCGGCCGCTCATCAACTGGCCGCGTCTGGCGCTCACCACGGCCGCCTTGCTTCTTCTTCCCTATGCCGTTGCCATCGGGACCGGAAATGCGCTTTTCACGCAGCCGATTGTCTCGCTCGCGCCCTGGATCGCCGTTGCCGCGATGCTCGCTGTCCAAACCGGCCTGGGCACGCCGCCTGTCGTTCTTGCCCGGCAGGGCACCGCAGCGCTTTTGCTGCTGCTGCTGACGAGCCAGATCTTAACGAGCTACGGTCGCGCCCCCTATCACCTCGCCGAACCGCTAACCGGCCAGGCGGAACCCGCTACGATCGACAGGCTGGGTGATGTGCGGGTCGACCTTGCCACAATCCAAATGCTGGATGACGTTGCGCGGGCACGAGAAACATGCGCGCTCGCGTCGGGTGCCGATTTTCTTGGGCTTTACAACGTGCCTGGCCTCGCGCTGGCCTTCGCCGCACAACCGCCGGTGTCCCCCTGGTTAAACAATCTCAGCCAACTGGAAATGATCGGCACCACATGGCACCCTGCTCCTAATCGCCGGGTTATTCTTGCCCTGACCAGTGAAGCCCAGGGCCCGAGCGCACAACTGCCCGAGAACCTGCTTCCGCTTCACGACGGTCACGTCTTTTGCGGGCAAGTTCGGGTTGCTTTCAACGGTGAGGCCGTCGACATCTGGGCATCGAACGAGGCTGACGGGATGTGAACCGAGCAAAGGGGACTTTGTCGGATCAAGCCCCTCCCACTTCGCCGGTGGGTTGTGCTGAGGCAGGAGACCAAGATGACGAACCAAGCCGCGCAGTTGCGCATCCTGAGCCAGCCGGACGCGAAACAGCGCGTCGAAGATGTCTGGCAAGCGCTCGCGCAGGAGTTCGAGTCTCACTATGCGGCAATGCCCGCAAAGCCGATGGCCCGGACGGAGTTGACGTTCCACCCCTACGTGAAACTGCTCGGTTACCTCTGTCTCGATCTCGCCCAAGTGCCAGGGGACGTGCTCGAAATCGGTGTTTGGAAGGGCCGGTCTCTTGCCTTGATGGATCGCCTGTCCCCGGGCGGAACGCAGGTAATCGGGGTCGACCCCTGCGCACTGCAAGGCCAGCAAGAGGAGCTGCGCTATTTCCACACGAGGCTGTTTCCGGACGTTAAGCTTGTGGTGGACTATTCGGAACGCGCTGCCCCGGCTGTGCTGACAGCCAGCCGTGCGCTTAAGCTGGTTCATATCGATGGCGGGCATCTTCGGTACAATGTCTGGGCCGACTTCCTGCTCTACGCGCCGTTTGTCGTTCCCGGAGGCTATGTTGTATTCGACGACTACGACGATCCAGTTCACTCCGCCGACGTCGGTCCCGCCGTTGACGAGATGAAGGAACTCGGCCTGTTTTCGGAGTTCGAGATCATTGGGCCTTTAGCGGGCTATACCAACAGCTATCTTCTCCGTCGTCCTGCGCGCGCGCAGCAGGAGGACCCTTAGATCCCGTTTCCACCAAAGCGGTTGCAAGAGGCTTCTTATGCGGGGGGGCGAAACGACGATCGCCTAGAAGCTGGATGCTCGGGCGCGCGTCTTGACGCAATGTGCCCGCGCGCGATCCAATCAGCTCCAACAAGGTGGCCTTACGTGAATGTTGGCTCATTCGCGCTGGGGTCCTGCCCCGATATCTGATGCAGTTCTGCGGCAGCACATCACGCTAGTATGGCCAAGCCACCATGCCCAGCGACGTTATGTTCTTCTCCACGAAGACCCCGCCTTCGGCGAGATCGCTGTCCCACCGCAGCCTGTCGGCTACGGCCTGGGGTGAACCGTCCCGGATCACGTAGAGTGTGAGGCTGGTGTTTTCGAGACCGACCCCTTCGGCCGGAAAATAGAGTGACAGGATAGCGCGCAGGGTTTGGCCTTCGACAAGCGGATTGCTGTAATTGACCGAACGCCGGACATCGGCCCGGCCCGGCCAGTTGATCGCGAATTGGCCCGCATGCGCCATGCCAAAGGCCCGGCCGCCACTCCACCGCGTCTGGGAGAGAATTTCATCCATCGCGACACCCTGATCCAATAGCAGGTCGAAGGTGGGATCGCCTTTCGCGGTCGCAAGTCGCAGTCCGCCGCGTGCATAACCTGCGAACTCCACGATTGTTTCGAGCGCGTGTTGCTGCAGTTCGGTTGCCTGGGCAATCGATGCGGCGGCGACTTCGCGCGATCGGGCATCGCCCGGCAGATAGCTTTGGACCGGCAATTCCGCAATTGGCATACCCTCCGGCGCAACATAATTCAGCGTGCCCGACACCTTCTTCTCGCGCACGGTCTCGATATAGGGAAGCTCCGCGTCGAACAGGATCTTGGTGCCGGCTGGCAAAACGACCCGGTATTCCTGAAGATGGTTGGCGTTTGTGCGATCCGGCTGAGGCCGTTCATAGAGCTCGGCAAGGGCTTGGAGAAGAAAGCCGTCATTTAGCAGCCCCTTTGCCCGCGCCGCCTGCCGCAAACTAGGTATTCCAGGCACCATCTCGATGGTTGGCGCGACGAGCATGAGTTCACCGGCAACGCTGATCCGCCCGCCATCATCCTTGGGGAAAATCCGATAATCCACCTGGCTGGGCACCAGCCAGTCCGGGAGCGTCGTTGCGAGAAATTCGTCAAGCTGCTTGTCCCCGGACGCGACTGGTTCGCGGTCCAGCTTCTTTGGAATTTCCGGCCATTCGAAGGCGGGGGTCGCCGGCACAGCCCTATCGGTGCAGGCTTCGGCGAAGAGGTCCTCGAACTGCGGGCAGAACCGCTGCCACCAGCCATCCTGAGGATCTGCGCGGGACTGGGCGACGTGCCAGACGCCGTCCTGTCGTTTCAGGATCACCTCGAACAGCGGCACCTCGGAAATCGCCGGTGGCGGGGTCGCCGGAACCATCACCGGGGCCACTTGCCCGAAGCTGCGCGGTGCGGCGACCTCCTGCTCCAGAATTTCGACACGGGCGGAAAAGAAGGCGGCATCCCCGGCTTCACGGCTTTCCTCGATCGACAGCCGATGGCTGCTGCCGAAGGCGCGGTCCACGACCTGGCGAAAGGCCGCCTCGGCGGTTGTGCGACCATCACCCGCGGCCCCAGGCGCCGCGACCGTGGTGTCGGTCTGGGGCTCGGTGCCAGTGTCGGTCTGTGGGTCAGTACCGGCGCTGGTGCCCGTCCCGGCTTCTGATCCACCTGCGCTGCGATATCCGCGGAAAACATCCTCGAGCGAAACCTTCATTGGGTCGGGCGAAGCCGTGCCGGACCCGGCACGCGCATCTGCAGCTCGCGCCACGGCATACGCGTAGCCGTCGCTATCTGTCTCAAGCGAGAGACGGTCCAGCTGTACCATCGCGTTTGCATCGAATGCGCCTTCGGGCACCAGCGCGAAGTGGCCCGTCGCAAGCTCGACAAAGCCGAGTCCCTGAGAAAACTCCGCCAGCGGCATCGTGAGCGCGGCATATCGGCCATCGGGCGACCAGGATAACGCCGCGTCGGGCCCGTACCGCCACTCCGGACGGATGCCTGCATTCAGTACGCGTCGGGCGGCAAGATCGACGACTCCGATGGCCTGCGCGCCCGGGAAGCCGGAAAGGAACATGGCCACCGCGCGCTGACCATCGTCGCTACCAAAGACAATAAGCCGGTAGGCATCCGGTTCGGGCGTTCCGTGCCAGGGCGGAAATAGTGCGGCGCCTGCGAAACTGGCCGAGCCATCGGCGGACAGAAGAAACCCGTCACGGGCTTCGCCTGGGCGCAGCTGGAAACTCGCCATCTCCTGGTGCCGCCATGCCGCCGCAGCTTCGGCGGTCGCTGTCCGGGGCTCACCCGACGCAACGGGCGCGTCGGACGCTGCCGGGGTGGGACCGGTGGCGTCATCCGGGAACCAGCTTGCCCATGCCTGCCTCAGCCTGCTGTTTGCGTGGCAGCGGGCAAAGGGGCGTATGTCTCCGGGCCGGTTCTCAAAACCTAGATCCACAAACCTGTCATTCGCCTGGATGTCGAAGCGCCAGCGCGCCGGGCTCTGGCTGTTTCCCTCAAAGCAGCTGCCCCGAAAGAGCGTGACGCCCTCCACGATATCGGTCCGCTCAATCTCACAACCGCCTTCCTGTCCCCAGGTTATGGTACCGTCGCGCACGATACGCTGGCTTAGATGGACGTTCTCGAACGGGAGCGCATCCAGGCCGCATTTGGCCGGGTCGTCGACATAAATGCCGCTCAGGAGCGGTGTGTTGGCGGAGATTCCATCGGGCGGTACCGCACCAGCACAGGGGGCGGCAAACCCGTCCGCCGCTATCAACGCGGCGGTCGTCGCGGGATCGGGCTGACCCGTCGCGGCAAGACAGGCCTCTGCCTGAAACGCCATCAGGGCCGTGCGAGTCTTTGGACCCGGATAGCCATCCATTTCTCCGGCATCATATCCCAGCCGGTTCAACATAGCCTGTAGCCGGTCGGGACGCGCCAGCAGCATTTCTGCCGATACACTGTCTTCGGCCGTCGCCGCGTCAAGGAGCAGGCCGACGGGACGGCGCAGCGGCACGTTGCCGGTGCTCGGGCCGATCTCGAGAAAAGTGACCGCTGTACCCAGGCCTGCGCAGGCCCGGCAGCCATCGGAGATCGCCTCAGTCAGAACGAAGCGCTGGGTGCCGTCGGGAAGTTTCCGATGGGCTCCGATCGTCATGGCCACGGCCGACGTCGCATTGGGATAGCGGTCCAGCATCCGCTGGCTTGCGGTATCGCGGAAATTGGCGCGGAGATCTCGGGTGAATGCCACCTGATGCAACCCGACCGGCCCGTTGAGAAGAACCGGGGTCATGAAGACACTGGCCCCCAGCAGCTCGGCGTGGGCCAGATCCACATCCCCGGTCTCTCGGAAGTCGCTGCCCGTGGCAAAGCCCGAGTAGTCACCCGCGATCGCGTGAGAGAATGCGGCGGCTTCCTCGGAAAGACCCAGACCCGTCAGGCAGGCCGGATCGGTTTGTGCGGCATCGCGGCAGGGAAGATAGCCCAGATCCACGCCTGCAACGAGACCGGGGCCCCAATCGCCGGCCGCTTTGTCGGCAAGAGCCCCACCGCGACCGCCGGCCAACCCGCCACCTTCGCCAGCCCCGTTCGGATCCGGCAGGGGGTGACGGACCCTGAGTGTGCCGTCGCGCCGCGGCGCGGAGCAGTCGGTATCTGCACATGTGATCAGATCATAGGTCACCGACACCGCGTCTTCGCTGTCCCACTGTAGCGTTGCAATGTCCGGAGAACCCTTTTTCTGCAGGGGCATATCAGAGGGCCCGCGCACCACGGAAGCACCTGTCGCTGCATGGATGAGCAGCAGATCAGCCTGCCACTCCTGCGCCGAGAGTGGCAGCGCGGCAATACGGCCATCGGAAGACCAGGCTATGGGCAGCATGGGTATACGCACGTCAGAGGGCGTTCCAAGCCCCCGCACAGCCGTCTCGGGGACGAAATCGCTACGGATAACCTGCGCTTTGCCAAGATCGACGAGGGCGAGGCGCTGTCCGCCAAAGTCGGCATCCCACTGCAACAGCAACGCACGTGTAGCGCGCGGCGACCGGTACAGCCTGACCTCCGTGGCATCAGGGTCTGCACCTGGAGGAAAAAGTCTGGCGTTAAGGTAGCTCGCGCTCCCATCCGGGGCGACCGATAGACCAGCATTGGAACTTCCCGGTCGGACGATCAAATGCGGCGTCTCAAGAACGACCCACTCAGGCCCTGATCCGCGAGAATCGGCAGCCGTCGTACCAGCGTTTGCATCCGCACCGGTTTCAGGGGCTCCGTTTGCGATCGTTGGCGATGGCTCAAGTGGTGCGTGCACAAAGACCTCGCGCAACACGCTGTCGAGCTCAAGATAGGCGCGCACGGAATCTGCACGATGCTGCGGCCCGATCATAAAGAAGCGTTCGTAGAAGTTGTTGAAGGTCGGAGAAAACAAACTCGTTGCGTTCTCATCGGCGGTAACCTGAATGGCGCGCAACTTCTCACGCGCCTCCGTTTCGCTGCCGGAGCGGAAAAGCTGGATCACATTGTCCATGTCGCGCAGCATTGACGCTGCGACCGGTCCGTCCGACCCAGCGAAAACCTCCGCCGCCGCCTCTGCAGCGCTAGCGACCACACTATCGGCCAGCGCATTGATTTCGGCGGCGCGATCGGGCTTGCCTTCGGCGCGCAACTGCACGGCAGCGCGTCGATAGGCATCAGCAGAGATGAGGTTCCGCGCAACGACCGCAAATTCCGCGTCCTCGCCATAGGACGAAAGCGCGGCCCCTCGGGCCTCGAAAAACGCCGTCGAACCTGCCAGAAGTGCCGGCGCGGCCGGCCCGGAACTGGTGGCCGCGGCAACGATGAGCTGGGCGGTCGGTGAGGCGATCGAGACGAGCCTCTCGCTGTCCACCTCTGCTCCGGACAGTGCGGCGTAGCCGTCCAACACCTCGATCGTCAGCGCTTCGAAGATCACGTTGGCCACGGTCGCGGCACCTGCCGTGCCCAGGTCCTGGCTTCGCGCGATACCCGACAGCGCGTCAAATCCCTCTGCCCAGACGGTCGAAGCCGTCTCGCGCAGACCGAAATCCGCAACCGTTTGTAGTAATGTCGCGGCGACATCTGTCGTCAGATCTGGCGTGAGTTCAACGCACAGATCGACGAAAGCCGCACGGTTCTCGGCGGCGAAAAGCAGCGCGAGATCGGCGTTGGACATTGCGGTGAAATCGCCCTCGGGATCTACTGGAGGTGCAGTTTCAACGCCGATTATGCCGGCTTGTGCCTCAATCGCGGCGACATCGAGGCCCGCCACTGGCTCTCCGAGCATGATCCCGACGGCAATATCGGACTCCGGTTGCGTGCGCGTGATCTCTCCCAAAAGCTCCCGCACACATTGCACTGCCACAGGGCCGGTGGCTGCACCGTCATAGGTTTGCCGCGCTCGGTCCAAGAGAACCGTTGCCTCCTGCGCGGTTACCGAGCCGCCGCAAGTCATCCCCAAAATAAGTGCGAAACCCAAGCTTCTTAACAGCATGCTCAATCCTACTTGCTCCCGCGCAATAGCTGCAGCAAAGCAGGATTCCCGATTGCGAGGCAAGCTGCGGAGCGCCGCAGGCTCGCCCCGCCCCTGTTGCGTTGACAGCATGTGCTGCTCCTGTCCATCCTGTTGGGCAGTCCTAAGCGATACAAATCACGGAGCTTTTTTTGGCAGTCTCGTTCCCGCTCGCACACCCCGCCACGCTTCGCGCCCTTCTGATTCTCATCATGCTTGCCGGTCCCGCCGCGGTCTTCGCCCAGTCCGAAGGTGGCGCAGCCAACGCGCTGTTCGTGGAGGCTGTGCGGGGCTATCGCGCGGCACAATCGCTCGACGACGCCGCGCAGAGCGAAGCGCTTCTCGAGGTGCGCCAGAAGCTTGACCGCATCCTGGCAGAGCATCCCGAGAGCGCCGTGGCAGAACGGCTGCGCACAGAGCCGACACCCGCCGGAATGGATCTCGCGTCGCTGCCCGACCCGTCAGGCAGGTCCGAGACAGAAGGCACCGTTTCGTCCTGCATCGCGTCGGGAGTAGCGGCCCCGCCGTCCCGGCCAATGGCCGTTCTTGCGCAGATCGACATGGCTGGGCGGGTTGCGGGTATTCCACGTCTCGACAGTCCGACGAATGCCGATGCGGAGATTCGGGCCGGTTTTCTTGATCTGACGGGTGCCCTCGACAGCTGCGCCCCTTTGCCCGACAGACTACACGGGCAAGAGCTTCGGGTGGCCCTGGCGACAGATGGCAGTGTCTCGCTGTCAACGGGTCGGGCGGCGGGCGGCTCGGCGGAAACCACGCCCCCGGACCGCGCCTTGCCGCAAGGCGATCCGGCTGACGCGCCTAAGCTGACCGAACGCGCTGAGACCGGCTCTCCTGCGCTCCGGCCGGCGAGCGAGGCGGATGAGGCTGCGCTCGGCCTTGACCGCCAGGCCATCCGTGATCTGCAAGCGCGGCTCCTCGTATCCGGGTTCGATCCAAACGGCGTCGACGGAAAGGTCGGGCGCGGCACACGCGCGGCGCTGCGTGCCTGGCAAACGAGCGTCGGCGCGGACCCAACGGGGTTTCTTAACAGCGATCAACAGGCCGCGCTCGCAACGCAGTCCGAGCAGGCGCTTGCCGCATGGCGGGCGAACCCCGATAACGAACGCCTATATCTGCCGCCGCCTCCTATCGCGCTCGGCCCGCGCACAGTCTCCGGCACCTGGCGGTTCACCTCCACCTGCGGCGCGAAAAGCCGGCTGGGCAAAATGCGCATCACCGGAACGATCAATGTGGGCCATGCCGGCGGCAACAGCTACACCGGCAACGCGCGCCAGTCACAGGGATTGCGAGGCAAATTCGCGGGGCGCCTTACCGGTCGGCAGATGTCAGCTCGCATCAACTGGGGATTGCTGGTCGGGCGGGTCGATGTGACCGGCAGTATCGCGGAGCGCGAACTGGTGATGCGGGGCCGCGACTCCAATGGCTGCAGTTTTTACGCTGCCAAGGGGTGAAGAGGTGCCGTCGCACCAATACGGCCGACAAAACAAGGATTCCGCATGTTTTGGCGATAAACGACCGAAAACATGTTAGTTTAGGGGTGAGTGCAAACGTTGTTACGGCACAGATTTTTGTAAGAACCGAAATGCATGAGGTGTACAAACACTTGGTGTCCCTCGTTGGCTCTGATCCACGCAACCCTGCCTCCAATTCCTGCTCTGGCGCAGTTTGGCGGTGGCTTGTTCGACGGCGGGCAGAACCAGTTCGGGGAAGCCGGCCCCTCGCGAAACGGTTTCGGCGGGATCCTTGCGCCTCTCGGCTCGGGGCAAGTGACAGACACTCCGACTTCGCCAGACGCCCGGCAGGAGGAACGTCTCGAGCCTCTATCGCCGACGGTTTCTAGCGAAACATCTCCCGCGGTGTCTCCTGACAGCGGTTCGGCTCAAGAAATGGTCGCGTGGATAAGATCAACTGCGTTCGAGGAGCAGCGAAAGGAACCGGAGCAGACGATAACGAGCCCAGAAGAGTTCCTTGAGTTTGTTCGGTCGAACATAGCGATTGGTACCTACCCCGGAGTTCTAAAAGGTGCGCGCGGGTTGCTTTCCGAGCGAGCGGGAAACCCGCTTGAAATCGCTCTTGTGGGCGCTGCATTGCTGGAGGAGGCTGGCCATTTCGTTAGGATCGGGTCACGAGAGTTGTCCGACGAGGAAGTCAGTCAAGCGATCGACGTAGCGGCTGAGCATAATGGCCGGCGTGCCGAGCCGCAATGCGCTGCATTCAATCAGTTGCCGGGCTTGTCAACTTGGTCAGAGAAACGCTGCTAATGCAGGTTCAGGATTTGCGACAGACGGCACAAGCGCCTCGATCCGCTGTTGACACGTCCATTGGTTTGTCGCTTCGGCAACACTGATGGCTGGAAATCAACGATGCCGGACGCTGGGTTGCAGTAGACCCGCTGAACGGGGCGACTGACGACAGCGGGACACACTACATGGGCCGTGACGCGACCACCGAAACCAAAGCGGTTTGGGTCGATGTTTCTGTCATGGCCGAAGTGGCTGACGGGCCCGAGTTTGGCGTGCACGAGCTTGCGAAGTTGTCGCATCGCGCCAGCGAAGCCAGTGGACGAAGCGTTCTGGTCCGGTTCTTGCCGCTTGGTACTGGTGCACTGGGGACTGAATTGCCCATGTCGGCCACGCTTGAGCAGATCGGAGCTGCCAGAGCGTGGATGCCCGTGGTTTCTGTAGACGGCGAGAAGATTCCGTCTAAGCTCTTCTATCTCGATGGGCGTGTTCGGGAAGACACCAAGGAGAACTTGCTCGCTGCGCGGGGCGCTAAGGTTGCCGGCGTTTTAGGTGGACAGGGCACAGCTGTCGAGGATCTGGGCCGCGGACTGTTCGGAGAGATCAGCAGCGCGCTGACGCCGGACGCTCTTGAGGATGTTGGGAAGGCAGGCGAGGTCGTCCGGGTATGGATCGAGATCATCGTTCGTGCTCCGGACAGCCAAGACCGCACATATCAGCGCGACGTCTTCGACACGCGTGACGAGGCGGTCGCGAAGCCGGGAAGAAGCCGGGTGCTGGGGCTGCCAGGAAGCAAAAGCTCTCATTTCGACGCGTTTCGCGTGTTGCCGCAGGAGTTTCTCGACCGTGCTTTCGAGGCTGCCGATCGAGCCGACGCCGCCATCACAGAGCCTACCGAAACGCGCAACCTCATGTCGCGAACCCTTCTTGATGCGGCTCTTGCTGAAAGGTACCAGCTGGTGCGCTGGAGTTGGCGTAACCCAGAGACGCTGTTCGTCGACTGGATACAGATCACGTCCGTCTTACAGAGTATCGCGCGCGCTGGGGGCGATCGGCTCCGCTTGGAAAGCGGCTTCGACATCGTTGAGAACGGTGCCGACGTTTTACTCGGCGCTGAGACGGACGTTGCCTTTTCTGAACGGCTGAAGCAGGGCGTTGCGGATACTGTGGCTGAAATCACCCGGGCCGATGGTCTGGAATCCGTCGTGACCGCCGCCTGCTTCCAGCCGCGCGCGCTCTGCCACAGCGGCATTCACGACGTCGAGCTGCTAGGGATGGATGGCAGACGGGAAATCCTTGTCTTTCCCTTGAACGGGCAGTCGTCAGAGACAGCTACGGCCTGGAGACGGATAGACGCTGCTACTGGCCAGACGCTTGGGGTGGATGCGCGCGGACAAGGCGGCAATACCCTCGGATATACTGTTGCCACAGCAACCATCGTCGGGACCTTCTTTGTCCATTACAATCTCTATGACTGCCTGCACGCGCGCGAGCTTTCGGGCTGGGCTGGAGATCGCAAGGATGACGTGAACCGGTTTCTCAAGGGGCAGAAGGACCCACCCGATATCGTCGGCTTTGCAGGTCCTGCAGTACACACGCTTTGTGCTTCTTCTGGGGCATTCCTCTGTCCTCCATCTGGTTCGAAAGAGCCTACTGCAGGGAGGAGCACTTTTCAGGGGGCAGGCCACCAGCGTTTGATCGGTCGGAAAGTAACTCGCCGTGACGCGCCGAGAGCGAGTGATTTCCATACTGAGAAGGCGTAGGTGGGGTCCCGACGCCGTTTTGGAATCGTTTCCACCGCCGCCGGGCTCCTCGTTTGATGCCAGCCTCACTCCCGAAGTGCAGCAGTTGCTTTTGGTTTGCGAAGGAACTTGGTCCTTCAGCCAGCAGACGGCGCTGTCCCCCTGCACGCAGGCGGCGACAAACGTCCAGGCCTTGCTTTAATCGTCATCCAGACAGGCGTTTCGGCATCGAAAGACGCTCGTGACGTCGAAGTTGCCACAATCTTCACCGGGCAGATCCGTGTTCGCCAGTGTGCTCGAAGACGCTCCGTTAGGTGCAGCGCTGACCGCCGGCTGAACGAAGGCGACACAGCACAGTGCGCCTAGCCTGAGAAGAAAGTGCGACACGGAATTTCCCTGCTGTCTCGTAGGTCTTAGAAACATCCGAAATTCGTTGGAGAATAGGCTACCACGTCGAGAACTGTTTACTTGGCTTTAATAAAGCTAAATCGATCAATTGGGCGTGCACGCGGGAGGCTCCAGTCGCGTGTGAGACGTTGCTTATGATCGTTCTTTTTTACAGCACGGTTGCCGCGGCTACGAGTATAACTTCAGCGCCTCGTTTATGTCCTCGGAGGTCCAGGATGAGCTGAACATCGCGGCCTGATGCCTGCCTGACAATTGCTCGCTGAACCTTGGATTGTTGACCATTACGAGACGGGTGAGCCTGCGGCGTTCATTGTACTGCGAGCCCAGACAGCGATCAAATCAATCCCACGCAACGGGCTCGAGCAGTTCCGCCGGGACGCCTACTCGGCGCCGATCAGGAGCGACCGGCAAGCTCATAGATTGACTGCACACCAGGTAGCTGCGGCTGGATGATGTTTTGTAGAGCTAGCTCGGTCCCAACCTAACCCTTTGTTACCCGAAGTATTACCCCAAGGTGAGCTTGGAAGCTTGCCGCAAGCCTCTCGCAGTCTAAATCAACGGTTTTTTTTGGCTCCGGCGGTAGGGATCGAACCTACGACCAATTGATTAACAGTCAACTGCTCTACCGCTGAGCTACGCCGGAACACCAGCGGGCCTATAGCAAGCGGGATTTGGCACGTCCAGCGGGTTTCTCAATCCTGGCCAGTCGTCGTGGCGGCTACGGCCTCAAAGATCGCGGCGGGCCCCACAGGTCGATCTGCGCGCACGCATCCCGCCTCGATCAGAGCGATCAGATGGGCCAGCAGAGTACGCTCGGCGGCTGGCAGAATGTGGTCGGGAACGTCGTGATAAACGCGACGGGTGAGCGTCGTTACGCGCGCTGGTCCTTCCGACAGGGCGCGCAGCACTTGCACTGTTCGCGCCTCGCGATGGGCGATCAGTTCGGCCAGACGTGCTGCTGGGTCAGTCACCGCCGGCCCGTGTCCGGGCAGGTAAAGACGGTCATCGCGCCCAGCCAGTTTTCGGCAGGTATCCATGAACGCCGCCAAATCGCCGTCGGGGGGCGAGACGATCGATGTCGACCACCCCATGACCAGGTCGCCGGTAAACAGGATGTCACCATGCGCGAAGCACAGATGGTTGCCCATATGCCCTGGAGTCCACAGCGCAGTCAGGTTCCAGCCATTGCCAGACACGGTCTCCCCATCGCTTAAGCGCCGATCAGGGCGGAACGCCCGGTCGACGCCCTCTCCGCCTCCGATCCCGTCGGCCAGGCGGCTCATCACTGGGCTGCGTCCGGATTGCGAGTCCCCAAAACCCAGAATGGGCGCTCCGGTGTGCTGCGCTATAGCAGAGGCCAAGGCAGAGTGATCGCGGTGACTGTGGGTCACAAGGATGGCAGAGACCGTTCCGGTTCCGATCTCGGCCATGAGGCGATCGAGATGGGCCGGAAGCGCGGGACCGGGATCGATAACGGCGATGTCGGCATCGCCGATCAGATAGGTATTGGTGCCTTTTTCGGTCATCGGCGATGGATTGGGCGCCCGCACACGCCGCAGGCCCGGGGCAATCTCCCATACCTCGCGGTCCTGTGCATCCAGCAATGTCATTTCCGGTTCTCCCCTGATCCGTCCTGCCCTAGCCTAGCGCCATGGCGTTCGAGTTGAGAACCTACGTTCCGCGCCGGCTTTATGCCCGCGCCGCACTGATCCTGCTGCTGCCGATCGTGTCGCTGCAGCTCGTCGTGTCAGTGGTGTTTATCCAGCGCCATTTCGAGGGCGTCACCCGGCAGATGACATCAAACGTGCTGGTCGAGATGCGCTACTTCGTGACCCAGGTCAACGCCGCTCCTGACCGGACCAAAGCGCAGCTCACCGCCGAGGCGCTCGGCCCGCAGATGCAGGTCGTGGCCGATCTCAACACGCCGGTGCCGACCGAGGACAAGCGGGACTTCTTCGACCTTTCGGGACGCATCGTAATCGAAACCCTGCGCACCCGTCTGCCAGGGGTCACCGGAATCGACCTAGTGAGCAACCACCGCGAGGTTCAGATTGGAGTCGAAACCGCCTATGGCCCGCTTTTCCTACGCGTGCCCCGCGAGCGTGTGTCCGCCTCAAACCCGCATCAGCTGCTGGTCCTGATGATCTTCACCGGGCTGCTGACTTCGGCCGTCTCGATTCTTTTCCTGCGCAATCAGGTGCGTCCGATCCGGCGACTCGCCCGGGCGGCCGAAGCGTTCGGCAAGGGGCGCACTGTGCCATACAAACCCTCGGGCGCGACCGAGGTGCGGGCGGCGGGGCGCGCATTTCTGGACATGCGTACCCGGATCGAGCGGCAGATCGAGCAGCGGACGCTGATGCTGTCGGGTGTCAGCCATGATCTGCGCACGCCGCTGACGCGGATGAAACTGGCCCTGAGCGTCATGGAGGACAGCCCTGATACGCGCGACCTGCTGACCGACGTTGAGGACATGGAGCGGCTGGTCGGTGAGTTTCTGAGCTTTGCGCGCGGCGATGCGCTTGACGATGCGGCCCTGACCGACCCCACCGAGCTGCTCAAGGCGGTGGTCTCCTCCGCGCAACGGGCCGGGCGAGATGTGGTCGTGAACAGGTGTATTCGTCCCGGCACAATGATGATGATGCGCCCCATGGCGGTGTCACGGGCACTGGACAACCTGATCGGGAACGCGGTGTCCTATGGCACGCGCGCCTGGGTCAGTCTCGACCAGCTTGATCGCGCGGTGCGGTTTCGCGTCGAAGATGACGGCCCCGGCATACCGACCACCCTGCGCAACGAAGCCTTGAAACCGTTTGCGCGTCTCGATCCCGCCCGCAATCAAAGCGGGGGGGCAGGCGTCGGACTGGGTCTCGCCATCGCCGCAGACATCGCGCGCAACCACGGAGGCCGGCTTGCACTGGGCGAAAGCCTGCGGTTCGGCGGACTTCAGGCGGATCTGATCATCGCGCGCTGAACCACCCGAGGGTCTTTTCCTGCAACGCCTCTGCCGCCATGATCTGCAGAGCGCGATGTGCGTCGGCATAGGCACGTCGCTCGTCCCCACCGAGCATTTCCGCACCGGCCTGCCAGTATCCCAAGGCCGACAGTTGCTGCAGGGAGAACAGGATGAGTTTCAACGTCTCCATGTCACATACCTCTCACTTGGTATAAGACAACGTGGCTCACTTTCCGGTACGATCCATGTGGGGCTTTACAACCCCTTAAAGTCTCAGAAAACTTTTTGACAGGTTTTGCAGGAGCCAACACGGCGTTGGATGTGCAACTGTGACCTTACAGAAGCCCGGCTGACAAAAAAGTGCAGCGTCGGATGTGCGAAAGATGGGAATAGAATGACGGCCTCGCCGACAAATCTCTGTTGCCTCAGCAGTGCTCTGCATTAGAGGGCAGACTGCTTTCATCCCGTTTTTTGCCCATCGGTCCTTCACTCGTCTTTTTTAAGGTTTCTCACGACGTTTTTGGGCCGATTGAGAAAAGATCGTGTCGCGGAATGCGCGAAAGAGGCCAGGATTTTTCCGTTCGATCTGCCCGTGCCCTACTGACACCGGCTTCCCAACCCTTTCGCCTGCCTGTGTCCTGTGCTGTCCCAACATGTCCGCCCGGAATAGGATACTCGGCCCGTCGATGAGATGCCCCTAATGGCGGTTGCCGCTTCCCGGTCGCTTAGCATCCGCAGTCACGAGACGCAGCGTCGGGCTCATGACGACGTGCAACGCTGCCCTGCTGCATGCCCTCTAAAGTTGACAACATGGACGGATCTCGGTGGCTTATCTGGAGTCGGCGAGCGCGGAACGCCACCAACTCGCCGTACTTTCGGCGCTGTTCGGTTCACAGGACGTCGCACAGCGCTCTGCTAACAGGCTCGCGAGCCCGCGAAGCATACAGGTCTATGGGCCCGGGCCGTGAGACAGCTCCTTCTGAAACTCCCGTTTCCGACCGATCAATACGAAACGGACCCGTCCGCGAACGGTGTGTCGAAGTACGGACCTGCATTAAATCTGGCGCGCTCGCGCTTCGTCCCGGCGAGGATCACGCTCAACGAACTGCCGGTTGTCGCTGGATCGCCGATGTCAGACGCCACCGGCTCGGGAGCTATCTTGCCGACTGCGCCATCGGCGGTGCGGGGCGTCCTCGCCACCTGTGACCCAACACAGCGCTTTCAAACAGCCGGTCCATCAGACCGCCGGGTACTTGCTCCCGATGCCCTTACGACTGCTGACCGTCGGCGGCCCCGCGCGAGTGCTGGAAGAGCAAAACCGCCGACTGACCATCCGGAGCTATGTCCTCGCGTGCATTGCCCCAAGCTTCAGGCTTTTTTCACTTGCGGCGCCTGGGCGGCATCGCTATGGCATCCCAACGCATAAGGACGCGGGTGTAGCTCAGGGGTAGAGCACAACCTTGCCAAGGTTGGGGTCGTGGGTTCGAATCCCATCGCCCGCTCCATTGCGATACAATTATCTTGAGATGCAGTGACAGCTGAGCCGGGCAAAGCGAGCTTCGGTGGCTCGCTTGTTTTGCTCGAACATCAAATTACACCAACGCTATCCCGCAGACGTGACTAGAAGAAGCGGCCAATTCACCAAGTAAAAGCGTTGACAGAGCGGGTCGCAAACCAATCGTCCACGTACCATAAAGTGCTCCGAGCAAGCGCGACACTTTACCGGAAGCATTCGGGTGCATGCCCCTGTTTTCTCACCGTGTATCGTGACAAGCGCGCTCAGGTCGCGACCTATGAAGCATGCTGGTAGTATCTTTTACGCACCGATACTGCTCGAGTGACCTCGCGCTGAGTTTTGAAGAGCGCGATGGCAACCTTCTTGTTCGCGCCTTTCGAAGACCCCGCCAAAGACGTCTGGTAACCCGATAGCGTCAATTGAAGCGACAACCCTGAAAGAGACAGCCTCTGGACCGGCTTGCGTGGCAAGCTTTCACGCGCTTGGACCAGTGCAACTCTCACCACATCGGGGAGCCACGATAAGAATTGTTGCAGCCAGCGGAATTTGCTGCGGTCAGGGCGCTGACGTGCATTCTATTGTCGGCGCTCTGCTGTCCGGAGCCTCAATCAGGCGGCGGTGAGTGTAGAACTGGATCCAGCCGCGGATGGCACGGATCGTGCATGCAAAGCTCTCGGCGCGCAGCCGATGCATCATTGCGCCTTCAGAGACCGGAACAGCCTTTCCATCATGCCGGCATACGGCGTCCAGCAGCCTCTCTGGACGTGGCCGTAGCAATACCCTGTCGGCCAGTGGATGACCCGGCATCTGAGGAGGTCAGGAGACCGTGGCCCCGGCGGGTCCGCGCAAGCCTGAAGACCGTTCCTGCGGTGAAGCCAAAACGGGGCCGTCGTCCGATGCCACTTTTTGCGGGGGGTATCTACTCAGTCGCTGCCGAAGCACACGACTGAGGTCGCTTGAGGCCTGCAGAGTATCGCTTCCGGACAGAGCCTCCGTGGGCCGAACGCCTTTTAGGTAACAAAAAGTATAGTGATCGGACCGTTGGGAGCTTTCCAGGCCGGAAACGGTGTTTGGCCCGCTGAGCCGACTCGATTTCCGACGTCTCGCACCAGATTGCACCTGGGAGGAGACGAGGCATTCGAGAAGCACCAAAGCTGCGCTGCGGGCGCCGAGGGATGACGCTACTATGTCCTTCATTTGCGTTCTGAGCCCACAGCCACACCAGCCAAGGGCTGCGATTTTGTGTTCCGGTGACGTGTAACTTGAAGTCGTGAACCGCACACGCAAAGAAACACCCACTTCGGTAAGATTCGGTTAGTCGAACCAGTGTTAAGTCAACCAAACCGGAGGCGTGAGGCCGATTGGATGAGTGACGACACAACCGACGAGTCGAAGAAGAAATCGGGCGGGAAAGGCCTTCTCGTGGCGCTCGTTCTGTTTCTGGCCAGCGCCGGGGGAGGCTTCTATGCGGTCTATTCCGGCATGCTGCTCGGAGCGACGCCGTCCGCCGACTCCACCATTCATGCGGCCGAGGCGCATCCCGACCAACCGGCGCCATCCTTTGTCCCTCTGCAACCCTTGATGGTGACACTTGGGCGCGGCGACGCGCTCGAAGCGCTCCGATTTGAGGGCTATCTCGACGTGCGCCCCGGAAGCGAAGAGGCCGTCGCCGTTTTGATGCCGCGGATCATGGACGTTCTCAACGGATATCTTCGTGCGGTTGAGATCGGCGATCTTGCGGATCCAAGCGCGTTGATGACTCTCCGGGCGCAGCTTCTGCGTCGCATTCAAGTCGTTGTCGGGGACGGAATGGTGAACGATCTCCTGATATCGAAATTCCTTCTTAGCTAGGAGCCGGCAATGGCACTTATCGCCGATATCCTATTGATCTCCGGTGCCTTCGGCGCAGCATTCTATTGCATGCTCCTATCGCGCCGGCTCAGCCGGCTTTCGGATCTGGATGGTGGCGTCGGCAAAGCCATCGCCGACCTGAACGCGCAGGTCACCGATCTAACGAAAACCCTGCAGGAGGCGCGCACCTCCGCAGCCGTATCAGCCGAGACCCTCGCCGACCTCACCAATCGCGCAGAGGCCGTAGCCGGGGCGCTCGACACCATGCTGAGCGCGGCTGAGACGTTCGATCAGCCCGGTGCGGAGTGGCGAGAGCCACAGGGCCAACCTAACGGTCCAGCCACGTCAAACACAGGGTCAATAGCGTCCGGCGCCTCAGGAGAACGGACCGAAAGACCGGCGATGCCGTCCTTTGTTCGTGGACGCGCCGTACGGACGGCGGCGGAGTAGCGCCGTGGCTCGCAAAGGTTTTTTCTCGGCGCCTGGTCCGCTGTCGGTCCTCACGCTGCTCCTCGTCGTCTCAGGCATGTTGCGGCTCGCATCGGGACCGGTCGTCGCACTGGCCACTGATGCAGAGCTGGCTGCGGCGGGAGAGCCGAGCGAAGCCACGGCACAACGGACCCCGGACCAGGATATGGATCAATGGATCGGAGAGCTCATGAGTCGAGATGATGCTTTGGCGCGTGCAGAGATCGACATCGCCCAAGAACGAGAAGAACTGGCACTTGCCAAACAGGTTCTCGCCGAACAGCTCGCCGCGCTACAAAACGCGCAGGAGACTCTCCGGCGCAGCCTGCATGCGGCAGGCGAGACAGCAGCTGGTGACGTGTCCCAATTGACAGAGGTCTATCAGCGCATGAAACCCAAAGAAGCTGCCGCAATCTTTGAAGAAATGGACCCGAATTTTGCGGCGGGCTTCTTGGCAAGAATGAAACCAGATGCCGCAGCACAGGTCATGGCGGGGCTTCAGCCAACGACGGCCTACACATTCTCAGCAATCCTTGCGGGCCGAAATGCGGCGCTTTCGGACGTGGCGCCCAACATCCATGAGGCTGAACCGCAGAACTGAGTCTCTGTGCCTGGCGCGAAGCAAGCGCCCCAGAAACGGCGTTGCTCACACGCGCTCCGAGAACGCTAACCGAGGCTCATGCTCGCAGCACTTTCGGGCAGTTCTTCGTCGAAGCAGCGCTGGTAAAACTCCGCTACCGTCTGACGTTCCAGTTCATCGCATTTGTTCAGGAATGAAACGCGGAACGCGTAGCCGACATCGCGGAAGATCTCGGCATTCTGAGCCCACGCGATGACGGTCCGGGGGCTCATCACCGTGGAGAGATCTCCGTTCATGAAGGCCGTGCGCGACAGATCGGCGACCGTCACCATCTGGCTGATCGTGCGACGTCCCTTTTCGGTATTGTAGTGCGGATTCTTGGCCAAGACGATCGCGGTTTCGGCATCGTGGGACAAATAGTTCAGCGTCGCCACAAGCGACCACCGATCCATCTGACCCTGGTTGATCTGCTGCGTGCCATGGTAAAGCCCCGTGGTATCGCCCAAACCCACCGTGTTTGCGGTAGAGAAGATGCGGAAAAACGGGTGCGGCGTGATCACTTTGTTCTGGTCCAGAAGCGTAAGCTTGCCGTCGGTTTCCAGAACCCTCTGAATCACGAACATCACATCGGCGCGCCCGGCATCGTATTCGTCAAAAACGATGGCCGTCGGGTTGGACAGCGCCCACGGCAAAATGCCCTCCTGAAACTCGGTAACCTGCTTGCCTTCCTTGAGCTTGATCGCGTCTTTGCCGATCAGGTCGATCCGACTGATATGGCTGTCCAGATTGACCCGCACACAGGGCCAGTTCAACCGCGCAGCCACCTGTTCAATGTGGGTCGATTTGCCTGTGCCATGATAGCCTTGGATCATGACACGACGATTGTGGTTAAAGCCCGCGAGAATCGCCAAAGTCGTATCGGGATCAAACTTGTAAGTCATATCCAGATCAGGAACGCGGTCGCTGGCCTCGGCGAACGCCTTGACCTTCATATCGCTCTCGATGCCGAAGACGTCGCGCACGGATATCTCTTCCGTAGGTTTCGCGCTCACGCTCATTGATCCGTCCGCCATACCGACCCCCATAGTGCCCGTCCTCGTGCAACATATCCCCCCGGCGTGCAAGGGGAAGGGACCGGCCCGAGCGTCCAGCAGGCGTTGCCCTGCGTCAAATCCGCTCTTGCCAAAGGAGGATCTCCCGCGCCTCATATTCAACAGGAGGATTATGACATGATCAGACCACAAATGCGCCTTGCGGCGGCTGTGCTGCTCGCGACGACTTCTTCGGGAATGGCGGATTCGCCAGAGGTTGGCATCACCGGCGATCTCTCTTCCGTCACCGTCATGCACAATGGCGCCGAAGTCGAGATCACGCGAAATCAAGATACCACTGCGGCGCTCACTGGAGAGTTTGCCAAGACCTCGCGCGCGTGCCCGCCCTTTTGCGTACAACCCTTCAGCCCGGCCGAAGGCGTGACCACCATCGGAGAGCTGGAACTGATGGCGCTGCTCGAGAACCCCGCGGCGACGGTTGTCGACAGCCGGGTCGAGGAGTGGTTTCGCAAGGGAACCATCCCCGGATCGATCCACATTCCCTATACCGAGGTCACCGACCGTCTAGGAGAGCTTGGCTGTGAGATCGATTTCGAGGGATGGGACTGTACCGACGCGGTGCCGGTCGCGTTGTTTTGCAATGGCAATTGGTGCGGCCAGTCGCCGAGTGCAATCCGGAAGATGGTAGCGGCGGGCTATCCGGCGGAGCGCATCTCCTACTATCGCGGCGGGATGCATGCTTGGCAGATGCTCGGACTGACGGTCGCGGGCGGCGGCAGCTGACCCAAATCAAGCTTGGCGGGCTCGCCGACCTATCAATAGCACCTACGTAGCGGGGCATGACCGATCTTGCCCCCGAGAATGTCCAGGACTACCCGCGCCCGCCTGCGCTCGAACCCGTGGTGCACAGCCTGCGGATCGATTTCGCGGGCCAGACCATCGCTGAAACAACAGCCGGCTGGCGGGTATTGGAAACGCACCATGCTCCAACCTACTACCTTCCGGCAGTGGCGTTTTCAGCCGGCACGCTCGAGCCGGTCAACGGCGGCAGCATTTGCGAGTGGAAAGGGCGCGCCACCTATTGGACAATCGTCGTCGGGGACATTCGCGCGGTCCGCGCCGGGTGGAGCTATCCCGAGCCCGGACCGGCTTTTCGCGCGCTGCGAGACCATATCGCGGTCTACCCCGGCGCGATGGACGCTTGCTGGGTCGGGGACATCCGGGTCACACCCCAGCCCGGCGGCTTCTATGGAGGCTGGGTGACGCCCAACCTGACCGGTCGGATCAAGGGCGCGCCGGGCACCCGACACTGGTGAGCCCGCGCTTCAGAATTCAGCCCAGAGCGCGATCCTGATCCCGACGCTGTCATCGGTGACCAGCCCCGCGAGCAACCCCGTTTCAAGCCAGAGCACCCGATTCACCCGGGAGACCCGCGACAAAAGCAGCCGAGCGGCGGTGTCCTCACCTTCGAACTTGGCGGATTGGATCTGGGCATAGTGGAGCGTGTCGTCACCATGGTTCACTCCGAGCGTCAGATCGAGCTTGTACGCGGTTTCTTCGCTGTCGAACCGATGCTCTGCCTTCAGATCGGCGCCGGCCCACCCCTGGCCCCAACGTGTTTCAAACCCCCGACCGTAATACAGCGCAGGCCGCACGACAGGCTCGGTTTCCTCCTGACCGCGTGGCCCGAATTGCCCCCGCCGTTCGCCGGCGCCCAGTTCCACCGAGATGCGGTTCACCCAGTCCTGCGGTACGATCGAGGCGGTGAGGAACACGATGCCCTGACGTTGTACGAAGAGGTAGTCCTGCTCGAGCTCCACGCCCAACGTGTAGCGATCGGTCAAACCGTATTCACCGTAGAATTTCAGATAGTTGCGGGCAAGTGGAGGCTCTTCGCTCGGATCGTCCCAAGTCAGGGCCGACCGGTCATAGGTGCTTTCCAGCGACAGCACCGCAAAGCCGTTGCCCTCGCCCCGCGGCCAAGCACCGGCATGCGAAACGGTCGGAAGTACCGCCACCAAAAGGGCAAACAAGCAACGCATGGTCATTCTCGCTCCGACCCTGCGAGATCATGGTGAACAGTACCTTAACGGGGCGACGCAGCAGGGACAGTTTGTTAGGACTATCCCAAGGGGATTGGGAGAAGAGCCATGGACATCACAGCCAACGCATCGCACCAGACGGTGATCACCACGTTCGAGGTGACGCCGGCCACCTGCTACGACCTGATTGACGAATTGCGCGACGCTTATTCGGAGTTCATCTCGTCGCAGCCCGGCTTCATCGCCGCGGGCTTGCACGTCAACGACGCGCGCACCCGGGTCGCCAATTACAGCCAATGGGCCCGCCGCGAGGACTTTCAGGCGATGCTGCGCACCGACGAAATGCGCAAACGCAACCGCCGCATCCATGAGCTGTGCCGGAGTTTCGAGCCCGTTATGTACGAGGTCGCGAACGTGATCGGCTGAAAGGTCCCTCCGGGTCTTGCCGCGGCGCTTTTGCGCGACCGCCCAACTGTCGGCACGCAATGATAACGGAGAGCGCCGATGAAGTGTCCGGTCGTCGGAGCAACCCTGGTGATGGCAGAACGCAGCGGGGTCGACATTGACTATTGCCCGGACTGCCGCGGCGTGTGGCTTGACCGGGGAGAACTCGACAAGATCATCGAGCGCGCCGACACGCCGAGCGCACCATCCCGTGCGGCACCGGGCGGCTACCATGGCGGCGTTTCCGACAGCGGCTACAAGCGCAAGAAAAAGCGCGGCGGCCTGCTTGACGAACTGTTCGACTTTTAAGGCGACGGCAACGCGCTAAAGAGGACCGTGGCGGTGCGCATGGCGCACTTCCGATCAGCGGAGTCCGCTTGGGGCCGTTCCAGTGCGGCACGGCTGCGAGTACTGGAGAGAAGCCTGCGTTCCTTTCAGGATCAGCGGGCTATCGAACGGGCCAAACTCCGCCGCGCCCTCGCAGACAGGTTTTTGCCCTTCCCATCATCTTCGGATTTTCCGCGCAAAGACCCTCGCCCCCCGGACTTTCCGCGAAGCACAACAAGCATTCTCAAAGCCACCGACTGAAGAGCACTCCGCATAACTGCCGAGGTCGCGTCGCCGCCCATGGTCGCCCGACGGGGCGCGAACCTGCGCTTCGCGGCGATCATGAGCGGTATGACAATGATGCTCAGCAGAACGAGGCTCAATACGAGGGAGACCGGACGCTCCCAGTACAGACTGATCGTGCTCTCGGAAATGATGTAGGTCTGAAGAAAGGTTTCCTCGGCCATGGACCTCAGCACCAGGGCCAGAACCGTCGCCGCTGGTGAATAGCCGGATTTCTTCATCGCAAAGCCGATCAGTCCGCTGGCGAAGAAGATCCATGTCTCGATAATGCTCGGGGCGATCAGGAATATGTTGGCGAGAAACATGCTTGCAATCAGCTCCCAGGCGAAGCCTCGATCGCCGACGATCAGAAGTAGACCGGGCTGCAGCCCCCACATCATGAAAGCGCCCAGAAGCACGGCCGTTGCCCCGGACCCCGGAATGCCAAGCGACAGCAGCGACACCATGGCACCCGCCGACGCGGCATCGTTGGCAGCCGCGGCGGCGACTAGCCTGCTCATCTCGCCCTTGCTGAACTTCTCGGGCTCCTAGGCGATTCGCATTTCGACCGATTAGCCGATGATCGAGCCACGCGTCGCGCCCGAGCCCGGCAGGACGCCGACTACAAGGCGTTGTGGCCAAGCGGGGAGGAATAATATGACGACCCCACAGCTCAGACTTGCACTCGTCCACGCGACCCGCCTGGCCATGGAGCCGATCGAGGATACGGTGACCAAGCTTTGGCCCGACGTCGAGACGTTTTCCCTTCTCGACGAGAACCTCGAAATCGATCGCGCGAAGTCGGAGGAGTTGAGTTCCGACCTCCGAGACCGCATCAACCCACCGGCCAGACATGCCGCCGGGTTTGGCGCAGATGGCGGCTCTTCACCTGCTCTGTGTTCGGCCCGGCCATTGAGACAGCCGACGCAACGCTCCGCATCCCGGTGATGAAGCCGAACGAAGCGATGTTTCATGCCGCCCTTTGCCACGGTTCGCGGATCGCAATGATCCATACTTTCGCACCTGCCGACGCCGGAATGGTGGCGGAGTTCGAGGCCCTTTCCGTCGACCGGGAAACGCGAGGGACATTGGAGAGTTTCCTTTGCGACGGCCCGCTCGCCGTAAAACGGAACGGGGACGTCGCCACCCATGATCGCCGGATCGCGGAGTGTGACGCGCCACTCAAGGGATACGACGCGATCCTTCTGGCACAATTCTCGGTGACGAGTGCCGCAGAATTGCTGCGGGGCAGGACCGACATCACCGTTCTAACCAGCCCGGAGTCTGCCATCGACGAAATGCGCCGCCGTAGCGAGACCGACAGAGTGTTGGGCACGGCATGCTGATCGGTGTCATCGCAGATGACTTCACCGGGGCCAGCGATGTTGGCCACACGCTGGCCAAAGGCGTGGCGCCGGAAGGCGGCCTGCGGACGGCCCTCCACACCCGAGTGCCAAACTCCGCGGCAGCCCCGGACATTGAGGCGGGTGTCGTCGCCGAGATGCAACGCAGGTTCGGCCGTGACGCGGTGGCTTAACGCCTCGACGGCCTCTTCGCCGCCGTGGCCCGGGAATTGCCGGACCGAAGCTATACGCGGCTCGTTGGTGCCGGGGGCGAAACATCCGGCGCGGTCGCCAATGCGGTGGCGAACCGTCTTGGCAAACAGGCGATGCGGAACGGTGCGGACATCGACCCCGGCGTTCACGTGCTCACATTCCGACCGGACGCCCCCGTCGCCCTTTCGCTCAAGTCGAGCGACTTCGGGGAGCCGGACCTCTTCGCCAAGGCGTTCCCTACCATGGAAGGCCGCGGATCCCGACGACTATATCCCGCCGCTCACACCCAATGTCGTGATCCGCGTCTGCAAGGTGAAAAAGGTGCCCTACGTCAAACCCGGCGATCCGAAGTCCTGATCCGCGCGTCGGACGGCGCATGTGCCGCTGTTCTTCTCGCCAATCGCGGACCGGTCGTCAGCGGCAAGGACCTGTTCGCGGCGGTTTGTGCCGCCGAAGAACTCGAAGAAACCGCAAGGCTCCCTGTCGCGCTAGAGGGCCTGCCGACCCAGGGCGTTGCGCCTAAAAACGTTGTAGAACTCCAGCGGACAGTCCCCCACTTGTGAGGCCCCATGAAAACCGCAGACCTGATCGACGACCACGCCGCGGACCTGACGCTGGTTCATCTGGCGTTTCGTCGCTTCGGCAGGACGACGCACATCGCCGGGCCGGTCCAGACCGTGAAGTGTTTCGAAGATAACTCCGCCGTTCGGGCCGAACTGGAGACGCAAGGCGATGGACGCATCCTGGTCGTTGACGGCGGTGGGTCCACCAGGGTCGCGCTGCTCGGGGACATGCTTGCGGAACCCGCCGTATCGAATGGCTGGTCTGGCGTCGCTCTCAATGCGGCCATCCGAGACTGCGTCGAAGTCGACCGCTTGGATACGGCCGTCTACGCGTTGGGCACATCGCCCGTAAAGAGCGCCAAGGAGGGCTGGGGAAAGGCGGGTCGCAGTCTCCGTTTTGGTGGTGTCGCGATGAGACCCGGCGACTGGATCTACGCGGAAGCCGATGGCGTGCTGACGAGCAGGCTAAAGTTGGTCTAGGTTACCTGCCCGGAACTCCGGATGCCGGTTTATCTCGCAGGGTGCGCCGCAAAGACGGGGTCGGCTCAGGCGTGCGACGCTTTCGTCAAACTCTCAACCATTGGTCACAAGCGGCAACGTTGAGCCGAGTGCAGAATGCGACCGCCCCGACGTGAAGCGCCCCAACGGATGTACCTGAGCAGGCGCAAGGTCTGCTTTTCAACCGCCGCTGCGAGTGTCCAACCGGTCCGTGTTATGGCGTAGCGACAGGACGTCCCGACGGCTGTAATGGCCCGCAGGATCGAGCTTCAGATGGGCGCCGATGACGGTATCCAGCGAGATATCCGCATAGAGCGTGACCTCCTCGCCGGTGATGGGACCCGCGATGACAGACCCGTCGGGGGCCGCAATCATCGAGCCGCCATCGTTGATCACATCCCGGCCTTCGGTCACATACTTCCGCAAGGGGAAGCGGTCCGGAATGTCACTCGCCCGCAAAAGGCCGGACACGGAGGCGACATAGATGCGCCCCTCCAAGGCAATGAACCGGGTGATGTCCTGCGTCACATCCAGATCCCCCGGCCAAGCTGCGATATGGAGCTGCTCCCCCTGATCATAGAGCGCCTGACGCGCCATCGGTTGCCAGTTCTCGAAACAGTTCAGCCCCCCCATCCTGACGCCCTTCCAGCTGTGGACCTGCAGCCCGTGGCCATCGCCATCGGCCCAGAGCAGGCGTTCGTGGAAGGTCGGCTTGAGCTTGCGATGGACGCCGACAACGCCTTTGTCGGGGTCGATGGCCAGCAGCGACGCGTAGACCGATCCCATGGAGCCGGCGCGTTCGACAATGCCGACATAGACGAAAACGCCCAGATCGCGCGCCTCGCGAGCGATGGCCGTCACCTCCGGACCGTCGGACGCGATGGCCGAGTTCAGATACGCCACTTGTCCCTCGCGCATCAGTTCATCGCTGGAGGAGACGACAGGCGCGCGTAACCAAACCGGGTAGCCGGACAGGAAGACCTCCGGGAAACACACCAGCTCCGCGCCGTTCGATGCGGCGTCCCGAAGCAGGCTTAGCAGTTTGTCCGTGCTCGCCGCTGGATCGAGGAAGACCGGCGCGGCTTGGACGGCTGCGATTTTCAAACCCGATCCTCCTCTGGTTCGGTGCGGACGGTCCGCGTTACGGCCCTTGAAGAGGCATCAACGCCAGGACCGACGCAACGTCCAACGTTGCTTGCAGGCGAGACTAACCCGGATTTGTCGCGGTTTTGTCGATACTCTCATCCAGCACGCTCCAGGTTTTGGCCGTATCGCACCAGATCTGGATCGTCGGTGTCACCCAAGAGCTGTCTTCAAGCGTCCCCGCCTTTACAGCAGCCAGGTTGTCGAAGGCCGGCAGTTCGGTCGTCAGAGGCGAGCCGCAATTGCTGCAAAAATTCCGGATGACTTTCTGACCGGAGGCCCCGTTGATCACGAACTGCGACCGGCTCTCGCCCTCGAAGGTGATCGAGTCGGTCGGTACCAGAACATTGGTCGAGAACGCGCTTCCGCTTTGTCTTTGACAGTCGGGGCAGTGGCACACCGCGATCATCGCAGGTTCGTCCTGACTGGATGAGTAGCGCACCTGCCCACAAAGGCAGTGTCCCTGGATTTTTGGCATTGGCATTCTCCGTAGTCGGGGTTTCGGTCCTGTCTCGCTTGGCGGTTTCGGGCGGCGTGCTGTCCGTGCCGGTCGATGGATGTTCAAGCGCTCAGGAGCGCAGGTGCTCGGCCGACTGATTGAACAGAACGGTGTTCTGATCCGCGCTGGCGGTGTCTGAGAACTGCTTGTCCTTGTGATGATTGATCGCCGCACGCACGGCGGGCCGGGCTTTGATGCGCTGTCGCCAGGCTGTGACATTCGAAAAGGCGTCGAGCGAGACACCCAGAGGTTTGGCGATGAAGGCCCAGGGGAAGGCCATCATATCGGCGATGGAATAGTCCTCGAAAACATAGTCGCGCCCGGCCAGACGCGCATCCAGCACGGCGAGGCTTCGTTCGAACTCGCCCTTGTAGCGTGCACGGGAATAAGTCTCGTCAGCGGGGGCATAGTTGACGAAATGGCTCAGCTGGCCGGCCATCGGCCCCTGATTGGACGCCTGCCAGAACAACCATTCGTTGAAGGCCGCGCGCTGCCGTGGGGTCGTCGGTCCGAACCGCCCCGTCTTTTCCGCAAGGTAGAGCAGTATCGCACCGCTTTCGAAAACCGACTGCGCACCGCCGTCTGCTCCGTGATCGACGATGGCGGGTATTTTGGCATTGGGGCTAATGGCCTTGAACCACGAACTGAACTGATCGCCCTTGGGCAGATCCATCAGGTTCGTGCGATGTGCCACTCCGGTCTCGGCCAGCATGATCGCGACTTTCCAGCCGTTGGGTGTGGGGGCGTAGTAGAAATCGATCATGACACGTCCGAAAGCTTCGGCTCTCTGAGCGTCTGCAGGACGTCCGCAGTATGTTCGCCCAATTCCGGCGCCGGACGCACCGGCCCGGCAGGCGTGCCGTGGAACACCGCCGCCGCCCGCGCCTGACGCAACCGCCCGGCTGTCGGATGATCGTACTCGATGAAGGTGCCATTTGCCGCCATCTGCGGGTGCATCCGCATCTCCTTGCGGGTCAGAACGGGTGCGCAGGGTACTCCGGCGGCCTCCAGGTCGGACAAGAGCCTGTCACGCGCGAGCTTGCTGACGATGGACTGGGTCAGTTCCAGCCGCGCGTCGCGGTTGATCTCGCGCAGTTCCGCCGTTTTGAACCGCGCGTCGGCGAGGATGTCAGGGCGGCCCGTGGCCTGGGCCAGCGCCTCCCAATGCTTGTCCTGCATGATGGAAATGGTGACGTAGCCCCCCTGCACATCGTAGATCAGATCACTGAAGGACTGGCTCTCCTCGGCGTCCATCTCGTCCCCGACGAATGTGTGGCCGTTCATGTCCGAGGCCCAGAGAAAGGAAGCCACGGTATCAATCATCGACAGCGTAACTTTCTGCCCCTGGCCCGTCCGTTCGCGCGACAAAAGCGCGGCCGTGATGGCCTGGCTCGCCTGCACCGCGGTCAGTTTGTCGGGCAGGATCGTGCGGACCAGCCGCGGGCGAGCCTCGTCTGACCCGGCCTGCACGGTGGTCAGGGCCGACACCGCCTGGACAAGTGGATCATAGACCGGCTTTCCCGCCAGCGGCCCCTCGAACCCGAAGCCCGCGATCGATACATGCACCAGGGCAGGATTGAGCGCGCTGAGCACCTCATACCCAAGGCCAAGACGGTCCGCCACGCCCGGGCGAAAGTTCTGGATGAACACATCCGCTTTGGCGGCGAGGCCTTTGACAGCCTCAAGATCGTCGGGCGCCTTGAGATCGAGCGTGATGGACCGCTTGTTGCGGTTGTTGTTGAGGAAGGAAGCCGAATGGCCGCCGCGACGCGTTGCCAGCTGGCGAGTGAAATCCCCGTCGGCGCGTTCGATCTTGATAACGTCCGCGCCCTGGTCGGCGAGGATCATCGTGGCCATGGGGCCGGAGATCACCGTTGTCAGGTCGATGACGCGGATGCCTGCAAGCGGCCCGCTGAACTCCGCCCGGGTCTCGCTCGGCATGTTCGGCTCCTGCATTTGTAAGCTGCAAACCTAGGGTCGCCGGGTAGACGGAGGAAATGCAAAATAGTCAGTTGATAATGAATTTTTCTCACGTCACTTGAGCCTGCAACCACCCATGCAGGCGTTTGACATCCGACGTCATCAGCTCATTGCGGCGTACGATATAGTAGGCTGTGTCGTCCGTATCAGCGGTTTGAAACGGTTGCACAAGAACGCCCGATGCCAGCAGCGGATCGATCAGGGGTTTGCGCCCCAAGGCTATGCCCAACTCGTCAACCGCCGCCTTCACGGTCAGTTCGTACGTCTCCAGATTGTACCGTTGAGACGGATCCGGCGGCGCGATACCACGCGCCCTGCACCAGCTGTCCCACTCGCCTTCGACCGTTGTATTCACGAGCGCGCGGGTCTTGCGCAACGCGTCGGCCAGCGTGTCGCATTTGAGGCGGCGCACGAGGTCAGGTGCGATAACCGGAACGATGATCTCGCGCAGCAGCGGCTCCGCGACGTAGCCTTCCCAGATGCCAGATCCGCGACGGATCGCCAGATCCACGTTTTCCCTTGCCAGATTGACCACGCGGGTCGTCGTGATCAGGTTTATCTCCAGATCGGGATGCGTGTGTTCGAGAGTCCGAAGGCGGTGCATCAGCCAATCCGCGGCGAAAGACGGCGTGAGTGTCAGCGTCACTCGCTTGCGATCAGGATTGGAGCGCACCAGATCCGTTGCCCGAAGAATATCGGTCATCGCTCCTTTGATGCGGTCGAAAAACTGCGCGCCGTCGACGGTCAGGTACAGCCTGCCGCGACGGTTTTCGATCAAGCGCGCACCAAGCTCCGCCTCGAGCGCCTTGATCTGATGGCTGACCGCCGAAGGCGTGACACCTAACCGGGCTGCTGCTTTGACCGCACTGCCCGTCAAGGCGACTTCGTAGAAGGACTTCAGCCCGCCGAAGGAAGGGAAGTAATCGCGGTCGGCAGATACGCGCTCCGATGGCATGGATCAGGCTCAAAGGCGTCGGGACAATTCTTTGAACGTGCCTCGTCATTGAAGAAATATCAATGGCGGACGCTGACCGATGCGAACTCATACCAAGCGTCGGACCGAGCGACCAACGGATCGAGATCGGCATGTCAGCACACTCGGAAACCGCCTCCATTCAGATGGCGGTTTCCTGAACTCTCTCTCTGCGCGCACGCGCGGAGTAATCAGTCGTCCTAAGACTCCACCTCGGCGATGTAGTCATGCTTCTCGCCCAGATGGACCAATCCGGTATTGTGACCCCCGTGAGCTTCGGTACCTTTCAGGACTGCGGTTCTGCGAGTGAAAGTGACCGTCAGTTCGCCGCCGAGAACCTGGCGTATCGTCTCGTATTGCCAGTCACTGACCTGCTTGCTGGCCGGGCGCTCGCTCATCCTCACGAACCAGTCCCGCGCCTTGGGGTGCTTGGCCCAGACCTGGTCCGGGATGATCCCGCCCGCCTCGTGGGATACGAACTCATGAAACGCGGCCAGATCGCCATAGCTGATCTCGTTTCCACACAGATACGCGGTGTCCTTGAGCCAGTAATTCTCGATCAGATCCATAGACTCGTAGAGCAGATGCTTGCCCTTCCGAACCTCTGCCGTAAAGTCCTTGTCCGCGCCGTAGATCATCGGCGCAAAGATCGTCCAGTGAAACGCACCACCACCAAGCCGCAGCGTGTAGGTGTACCACTGCACGAATTGGTTGATCCGGGCGCGCTCTTGCAATGTGCGCCCGAACCAATGCCCTGGACATTCGAATTTCTCGTCCAGATACCGGCCGATGGCCACGTTTTCCCAAACACGCAGATCGCCGTCGCACAGGATCGGGACCTGCCCGGTGGGATTATACTCGTCCCTGAACTCCTGCCGCTCGTTGATATTGGTGGTGATGTCGATGATTTCCTCTTCGTGGGGAATGTCGTTTTCGATCAGGAATTGCAGGGCCGCACGACATGGCTGAGATGCCGGGTGATGTAGCAGGCGCAGGTCTGAACTCATGGATGTTTCCTCCCTTTCGTAAGGCGGGGCTTTGTCCGAAACCCAGCACAGGTCCGGTGGCCGCTCTTTTGAGACCCAGGGTCAGCATTGGTGACCAGGTGTCGTCACCGGCGATCACCGGTGCGTCTCAACGCTACCGGTGGTTTACTATTTGCACAACAAAATATATCAAAGTACATGTTCGTGCAGGATCAGATCCCGGACTTGTATCTGTTGCTGCGGACCCATTAGAACATGGCCGGAACAACCACCTGGTTGCTGAAACGCTGATTCAAAGCGCCTGACCGCAAGAGCGCTGCCCGACCTGCAGCGCTTTCCAGAAACTGGGTGTTTTCGATGCGTTTCACCGGCTCGAGGTGGTACTGTGACAAGACCAGTTGACCAGTCTTCTGAGCTTCTGAATATCAAAGAAGCCGCATCCGTTCTGAAGGTGAGCGAAGCATCCCTGCGGCGCTGGACGAACTCGGGCCAGCTGCCCTGTCTCCGGCTGGGTAGCAAGGGGGAGCGCCGCTTCCGGCACCGGGACCTCATGGCGTTCCTGCAGACGCGCGCGGCCAACCCGCCGCCCCCGATGACCCGGCCGGCCGAAGTCTCCGTCGAAGGTGTCGCGATCGAGTACGGCAATCACGTTTGCACACTTTACGAGAATGATCTCGGCCGCTTGAAATGGTCGGTCCCTTTCCTGACCGATGGGCTGCGAAACGGGGACGGCTGTTTCCTCGTTGGCACACCCGACACCCGCGAAGACATTATGGACCACGTGCGCCAAGGAACGGACGGGGTCGATCAGGCGATCGAAAGCGGGCAGTTGGTCGAGACCAGCGGCCTGAGCGACGGCAATGACATGTGCAGGTTCGTAGAGCGCAGCCTGTTCGAGATGAAGCAGTCTGGCCTGCGCGCGTTCCGTCTGCTTGGCGACATGAGTTGGTGCCAACGTCTGGGGATGACGCACGACGATCTCGTGGCTTACGAAATGCGCTACAACCACGAGATCGCCCACCAGTACCCTCTGGTGAGCGTTTGTCAGTATGACGTCCGCGATTTCTCGGGCCGCGGCGTTCTGAGTGCGCTGCAGTGTCATCAGGACACGTTCAAATTTTCGCTGTCCCGCTTCTTGTCATCATAGCAGAGGCGGCGCCCCTCACGATTTGAAAGCACCGCTAGGGGCGTCACCCGCTGCAGCAAGCCCAGCCCGATGGTGAGGTCTCGCTCAGAGGTCGCAGGCGAGGCATTCGGCCGCCAATCCCACATCAACCCGGCAACAGCCGAGTGCGGCAAACCCGTCCAAAGGCGCGGTTGCTCAGGTCCATGACCGACGCTGGCCAGAACAACATCGGCTGATAACCGAAAAGACATCGGGAATCCGGTAGCGGAGGTACGTTTCCTCCGGTCCCGAACGCATGAGAAGTTGTTTACCTTAATCGCCTAGAGCGCGTGAGCCTTGAACAAAGCGTTCGTCCTGCTGGTCACGACTAGCCGCAACGAGCCCAAAGCGGCAGATGCTGCACCGCAAAGCTATTTTGTTTCACAGACTGAATGGTCGGAAATGCGCGTAAACAGCGTTTGTCTGTCACCATGAGCGTTAAGCTGAACGCTTATACGCAGGCCATTGTTCGTTTCGAAAACGGATTGAACTGAATGGCGTTGATATTGGCTTCGCGGAGACAGAGTAAAGACGTCCGTGTCGGGTTCGCCATACCGAAATCTGTAGCTTACAACTGTCTCCACGAAAGAGCTTAAGGTGCCGTCGGTCGACTGATCTTTACTGGTGAGAAATTCATCGCAAAAATAGAGAGTTATTCCCATGTTTTCAACAACCCAACCGTATGACACAACCTCTGATTGCCGGAGGCTCCACTGGTTGTCCCGGGCGATGGCTTCGACGTCTGGGAAGCTCTGCCCAAACTCCAAGCCACCAGGCAGATCAAATGCCAATGCGCGTACCGCAAGACATGATACCAGCAGAGTTACAGCGCTGAGGCGCCACGGCGCATAGTCGGTCAAGAGTATTCTCCAGATGGCTTACTCAATGAGCTTCTCGCGTCGTTAGAAAGAGTCAACGGCATTGGGCAAGCCGTCTCGGTCAACGTCCAAATGGCTGCAAAGTCCCGCGATCCTGACCTCGCCTGGTAACGAAGTCGAGCACGTGCAGCGAATGGCAGCAATGCGGACAAAGCAGCCGTCGGACCCAGATGTTGGAGCAACCACTCCGAGACTGGGCAACGCGTGGATTTCCACTTGCGGCGGAAACGGTTGAGTTTCGGCATTGTCGATGACGCACGTGCGATCCGCAATGAATCGTCGTGCGTCAAACACTTTGCACTGACTTCCTGCCCACGTCTCTGCTACCGAGAGAATTCGCCAAAGCTTGGTTGGAACCGCTTAGAACACCGGATCGCCCTGAACGGAGACTTCGGGCTGCACAGCATCGGACAGCCGTCTCGTTCTTGTATCCAGACCTGCACTTACCGAACTCGATGGGACGCGAATTGCTCCGGCTCTCAGGCCTTGGGAAGCCGGCACCAAAAGGATGATGTCGCAGCATGTGTTTGACGCGAGGAACGCCTGCCGCTGCTGTCGGCGCAGAAGAAGTTGTGAGTGCGCACGTCTACCTCATAGCTCACTGTCGGGCGGCTATTGCCCGACCAATCCAACCGTGCTCCCCCGCCTCATGCATGACCCACTCGATTGTTTGCGGGTCAACTATCCTTCCGCGATAGACAGAACCATCCGCTTCGCCGATCGTGACGAGTTTTACCTCGTCGCCGGACCAGGAGATCGTGCCCAAGACAGCGATTTCGCGACCACTCGTTTCCGCCACACCATCATGCCCCTTATACGTCGCCGACTGGTAAGTGACGGTGCCCTTGAGCATTCCGCCGCTCTGCTCGGTAATGATGACGCGCCAGTCAACGGCGCTCTCATCCCAGCTCTTGCCGCCCGCCTGATAGACTTCCAGATCGACCATCTTCCACTCACCCACTAGGTTCGACGGGGCAGTCTGGGATGGCTCTTGGCCAAAGGCGCCCTGAGAGAGCAACGAGCAGAGAACAAAAAATGTGAGGACTATCGGTGAGCTCGAGCGCATCATGTCAGTATCTCCATATCTTCATTTCGTTCAGGCCGGGCAGTTGAACACTCCGGTAGCTTGGTTGATAGCAACGCGGAGCTCCAGTTGCTTGTGTTCCTCGCAGCGCATGGAACCGGCAGTCAATGCCGGACTGTTTGGACGCAGCAGCGGTTCCATTCGTAGCCACAAACCTTAGCGCAAACTGCTGCGCATCCGGGAACGGCTCTGCCGCTATCCAGACGCACTGAAGCTGGAACACGTCCGACGCCGTCTCCCATCAGACCTCCGAAGTGTGCTCGAACAGAACGCTTCATTCGCAGGTCCCAAGCGCCAAAGCGGTGCAATGCGGCTGAGTTCGAGGATAAAGACTGGTTCGCGCGGATCGTTTTTCGCAAGAACGACCCAAAGATACTGCTGGTCGAGAACGCTGTAACCGCCTCGAGGCAGGGGCAATGAGGGAGATTGGGATATGGAGCTAGGTGACTTCACAATTGCGGAGATCGCGACAGAGTTTTCAAAAGGCGAGTTCACCTCCGCCGATCTTTGCGAAGCCTATCTGCGTCGTATTGATGAGATCGACAAGACTGGTCCGACTTTGCGGTCGGTGATCGAGCTGAATCCCGACGCCCTCGACATTGCCGACAAGCTTGATCAAGAGCGCGGCGCAGGGACAGTCAGAGGCCCGCTGCACGGAGTGCCCCTGATGGTCAAGGACAGCATCGATACCGGCGACAAGATGATGACGACAGCGGGCTCAGTCGTGATGATCGGACACCGGGCCCAGAACGACGCCTTCACAGTGGCAAGGCTTCGCGCAGCTGGTGCGGTCATTCTCGGCAAAACCAACATGAGCGAATGGGGTTATATGCGCTCGACACGGGCCTGCAGCGGATGGAGCAGCCGCGGCGGGCAGGTGCGCAACCCCTACGCGCTCGATCGCAACCCGTCCGGATCCAGCTCAGGCTCCGCCGTGGCCGTTGCCGCAAACCTTTGTGCCGGAGCGCTCGGAGCAGAGGTTGACGGCTCGGTGGTAAGACCTTCGTCGATAAATGGCATCGTCGGTCTCAAACCGACCGTCGGGCTGCTCAGCCGCAGCGGTGTCATCGGGGTTGCCGAGCCTCAGGACACCGTTGGTCCGATGGCGCGAACCGTCGCCGATGTCGCCGTGCTCCTCTCCGCAATGGCGGGACCCGACCCAAGTGATCCGGCCACATTGGACCATGCGGCCAACCGGCTGGAGGACTATGGTAGGGCGCTCTCTACCGACGCGCTGAAAGGTGCGCGGATCGGGGTCGCGCGCGACTGTTTCGGCTTTCACGAAGGGACGGATGCAGTGGTCGAGGATGCGGTGAAGGTGCTGGCCGACCTCGGCGCTGAGATTGTCGATCCGGCAAACGGCAGCTACCTGACTCTCTTCGGAGAGACCGAGGCCGCGTTCATGGCATTTCAATTGAAGGCCAGCATCAACCGGTATCTGGCCGAGCATCCCCAGGCACCGGTGCGAGACATCCACGAGCTTATTGAAGCGAACCGGACGCACGCAGATGTCGTGATGCCCTACTTTCAGCAGGAGTTCTTCGAGATGGCGGCTGCAACCGGTGGGCTCGACTCGCAAGAATATATCGACCTCGCCGCTGCATGCCGTCGGATGTCTCGCGACGAGGGGATCGACAAAGTTCTTGCAGCCCATCGGCTTGATGCGATCATAGCCCCGACTGATGGTCACCCCGCCTGGGCGATTGACCCCATCGTCGGCGACAAGATCAAAGGAGGCTGTTCTTCGCCGCCTGCCATGGCCGGGTATCCCCATGTGACCGTGCCAGCCGGTTATGTCGATGGCTTGCCTGTGGCGCTCTCGTTCTACGGCGCGGCATATTCCGACGGAGATCTGCTTGGTTTCGCCTACGCGTTTGAGCAGGCAACCCAAGTTCGTCGTCCTCCGTCCTTCCCATCCACAGTGACGCCCTGAACGCGCTATCTTCCGTTGCCGAGTTCCGCCAAGCTTGGAGCCCCACCCAAGTGTGCGCGGTCCCCGGTACGCCAACGACGCCATCCGAACTTCCGTCCGCGAGAAAGGGTCTCATTTGTTTAGTTTCTGTTGGCGGAGCCCGAGCCCTCAAAAGAACCCATGATCAACAGGTCCTCAGGCAAGACCCTGTTATTCGCGCCGGCGCTTGATTTGCGCCGGCTGTTGGTTTTCAGACTTCGCGGAAGGTGTGGTTCAGGCGCGTCTGCAGCGGGTCCATCAGGTACTGGGCCAGCGTTTTCTCGCCTGCCGAGATGAAGACCTCGGCCTGCATGCCG
>JANSYP010000011.1 GCA_024742405.1 Paracoccaceae bacterium | reverse complement strand
TGGACGTTCGGGCCTGGATCACTGCGGCCGGCGCCAGAACCGCCTTCATCGAACCAGGCAGCCTTGGGAGACCGGCGACGTCGAGGGCTTCGACGCCCGGTTCCGGGACGAGCTGCTGAACGGAGAGATCTTCTCCTCGCTAAGAGAAACAAAGATCGTCATCGACGGGTTGGAGGACCCACTACAACACGAAAAGACCCCATAGCGCGCCGGGACACAGGCCGCCGGCGTCAAAGGTAATCATCCCGATAGAACCCAGGCCCGTCATGCACCAACACTCAAACCGGACCTGTCAGATCGGGCTGCTCAGCGGAAGCGGCCGTTGATTCATAACGTAGCTAGAGTGAAACCAAGACTTCATGAGGAACGAAAACTGTGTCGAAAACTAGGCGCGTGACCGTCAGCCTATGAAATCGAAGCATCAAACTCTGTTGTTGCGAGTTCTCTCCGAAGACCAATACTTTTAAAATGATCGGAAAGGCTTCCACTCAAGCGCCCTTTCTCGGACGAAGGCTCGAACCACTTAACGTGATCGGTCCAATCCAGACCTCAAAAAAGCAATGCTGCGTGCGCTTCCAGCCGGTGTAACGCAAAAAAATCGTGGAATGCATACGTCGGATCGAGACGGACAGTTCGAGACGCTTCCGTATTACATGATTGAGGCTAGATAAACTGTACCTGAAGACTTTCATTTGCTTCGTTGGTTAACGTTAACAAAGTGCCTAGGCTGGTGTTTTCAAGTTCAGCCCAAGTGAAGTCTTCCAACGCGCCTAAGTCTTCTTCACTGCTGACAGTAATCCGACGATCGTTCGCGTTCCAAAACCGAAATGTGAGTGCGTCCCCTTCAGCGAAATCGAGATCGGTGATGGTGTGTAGGCTGTCAGAACCGACATACCGACCGTCGAAGATAAACGTGTCGGCATTCAACCCACCTGTCACGGTGTCGCTTCCGCCACGGATGAGGAAACTATCGTTGCCATTCATGCCATCGAAGTTGTCATCGCCTTTGGTACCAATGAATGTCTCCGCCGTGCTGCCAAAGTTGAGATCCAGGTTTTGAAACACAACCGTTTTCTCGTTCCCGTCCTCGGCGATGACCGTCGCAAAGCCATTTTCGATATAGAATTCTAGGTCTTCATCCGAGCGGATTTCCCGCCTTTGGTCAAAAAATCGAAAGACTACCCGGTCGCCTTCAGAGGTATCGAAATCTCTGATTGTGTAGGTATCGCCATTCTGAATTGAACGGGAATCAAGGATAAAGTCGTCCGCTCCGCCTTCGCCGGTTGCTGTGTCATCACCGATGCGCAAAAGGAAGACGTCGTCGTTGCTGCCACCTACGAGATCGTCGTTTTCTTTCGTTCCAACCAGTTTCATCGGAGGATCGAACGCATCCGTACCCACGAAGACGGTGACAGTGGCCGTTGCGCTCAGATCGCCATCGCTGATCGTGTAATCAAAACCTACGGCTCCGGTGACGCCGGCATTCGGCGTAAAGACAACGCGGTCATTGACGATTTCGGCAACGCCGAAAGGCGAGGACGCGACTGACTGAATGCGGAGAACATCGCTGGCATCTACATCGCTGTCGTTGGCCAGCACGTCGATGGTGATTGACGTCTCCTCCGGTGTCGTCAGATCGTCGTTATCGTCTGATGCAACAGGCGCGTCGTTCCGGCCATCGACAGTGATTTCGACCGTGGCCGGCGCACTGATCCCGCCGTCGTCGCGCGCGCGGTAGGTAAATCTATCAGTCGCCAGCTCGCCTGCTGCTACCGCCTCGAACGCGCCATTCGGGTCATAGGTGAACGTCCCGTCGCCGTTATCTATGAGCAATCCAAGCGTGCCGGTCGTGTCGAAACTGTCAACGCGCAACACCCCGTCGCTACCGCTGTCATTGTCCAACACGCTGGCGGTCATGGAAGGCGTGTCTTCACTGGCAAAGAACCCCGCACCGCCGTCGTCGGTGGCAGTTGGTCCTCCTGAATCCGCGATGACCTCTACCAGGATCGACCCGCTGACGACGTTGCCTGCGGTGTCACCCAGTTGATATGTCACGACCGTCGGCCCGCTGAAGCCGCTGGCCGGGGTGAAGCGCACAAGGTTGCCGACAATCTCTGCGGTTCCGCCATTGGCGTCGCTTGCATCAATCAGGAACAGCCCATCGCCTTCGGGGTCGCTGTCATTGTCAAGGACCGCGATGTCAACCGTACCGCCCTCGCCGACATCTGCGCTGTCCTGACCGGCGACGGGCGCCTCGTTGATCTCGACCGCTTCGATATCTCCCGGTGCATCGTCCGGCGCAAAGTCTGGTACATCGGCGATCGCCTCCGCGAAGGCCGTGTTTTCTGTCAACACGATATCGATGACCGTGGTCTCGAAGATGAATGTGCCTGGCACCAGTCCGGCGGCCTCGGCAATCGCCTCGGCCTGGGCGCGCGCCACCGGATCGAGATCGTCGAGTGTGACGATATTGGGCGGGAAGCTGCGGTCGGTAAACGTCTCGGTGCTTTCCCCGTCGCGATAGAGGAAGAGCGAGCTTGCCCCGTCGATCCGCCAGCTGTCAGCGTATTCGCCGTAGAGAATGGTTTGCGCTAGCGGTTGGGGCAGGACGGTGCCATCGCGAAGCGCGAAATCGTTGCTGCGATCCGCGTCGAGATTGCCCAGCAGACCCGCAACCGGTGCGTCATCGGACACGAAGGGCAGAATGTTCAGCGCCCCGTCGAACACACGAACATAGAATCCGTTCCCCGACCCGGCAGTGACGATGTATTCGGCATCGGCGGGATCGTCCAGGTCGCCGCGCGTTGTCCGGTACAGCGTGAAATCGCCGACCGCGACGGACTCGTCCTGGGCCAGGAAAATCGCAGTGCCATTGGCGACCAGCGGGATGGTCTCATCGGCATAGACACCGATGATGTTGTCGCCGACTAGCATCGCGACCGCGGTATTGACCGAGGCGACGTCGGTGATGGCCTCCATCCGGACCTGCATCTCGAATCCGTCACCGATCACCATGGTGAACTCGCCGAGCGCCTGGAAGGAGTAGCCGGTCCGGTCGAAAGTGATCAGATGCGGGTCGCCGTAGTTGCGGGTGTCACCATCGGCAGGGCCAGTGCGGCCGGAGTCGGTGTCGTCAGGGTTGTCTTTGTCGAAAGGTGGATCGCGTTCGGGTAGTTCGGGATCGAACTCCGGTTTGCGCTTTGGTACCGGCGGACCAGCGGGGGACTCGGGATCGGGCTCCGGAGGCGTGGGGCCGTCAGGCTCGTTGTTTGCTAGGTCTTCGAGAATTTCTTTCGTAGGTTCAGTTACATCATCCAGAATTTGGCCAAGCCCGTCATCAATCGCCTCATTCAAACCCTTACTATCGGTAATTTGTTTTTTGACCACTTTTGGCAAATTCGGAATGGGGTTGAATAAATCGTTTCTTGTTTCTTCGAACTTTTCGTCAAGCCTTTCCCGGCTTCCTGGCCTATTATTGGCAACATCATCAATTGCTTCTGCTGTCTCTTGTACGTTGAGAGCGATATCAAGAGACTTGTTGATAAGATACGCTGCCAACAAGCCTGCGTAATAAAACTGTGCAACCTCACCTTCAGGGTCAGAAAATGTAACCGGATCGTTTAGTCCGAACTGGTAGAGATTAAATATATCTCCGTTTGCCCATTTCGGCTCCTCACTCAAGAACCGCCCCAACGTGTCCGAGTAGCTTCGCGCCCGCATGAAGGTCAGATCTTCGGCATCTTCCGCGACACCAAGCACTCCGTTGAACTCGAACGCGTTCGCGATCCCTTCGACCTCGAACAGCTCTGTGCCGAAAGGCGTGTAGGCATAGGCGTTCTCGATACCGCCCGCCGCGCCAGTCACGGTCGTCACCGAGCCCACGGCGTCGGCATCGTAGAAGGCCAGTTGCCCTCCGATCTCGCCCGCGGCCAGCCCCAGCCCGTGGGCGTAGCTCGCGCTCCGCGCACCGGCCTCGAACTCCGACACCACATCGCCGAGCCCGAAGGGATCGACGAGATACTCCGTCTCTGCTCCGTCAACAGTCTTGCTGACGCGGTTGCCGAACAGGTCGTACTCGAATTCCAGCACGGTCCCGTCGGACTGCGTCACCGAGGTCAGACGGTTGTCGAGATCGTAGCTATAGGTGCTTGTGCCGTCGCTATCGATCCGCGACGTCATGTTGCCGTCATCGTCGTAGGTGAAGCTCTCGTCGCCGACGCGGGTATACTGGTTCAGCGCGTTGGCCTCGTAGAGCGTCTCGACGCCGTCTTCGACCACCCGGGTCCGGTTCCCCGCGAGGTCATACTCATAGGCAATGCTCTTGTTGGCGATCTCCGCGTTGCTGGAGACAAATTCCGCCGAGGTCAGCTGCCCAGCGGCATCATAGCCATAGCTCCAAGTGCCGTCCTGGCTTTCATGCGTGATACGCTGACCCGCACTGTCATAGGTATAGGCATTGAAGGAATTGATGCTGGCATCAGGGGCGAGGTTTTCGATCCGCGTCAGTCGACCGGCAGAGTCATAGTCGAACGTCGTGACGGTCCCATTGCCGTTTTCTTCGCGGATGAGGTTGCCCGCCGCGTCAAAACCATAGGTGACAAGCAATCCGTCCCCGTCGCGCAGGCCCGCCAGCCGACCGAGTGCGTCATAGTCGTAGAACAGCTCGTAGCCCGCACCGTCCGACATCGACGCGCGCAGCCCGGCCTCGTTGTAGCTGTAGAAGAGCGACTTGCCCGTCGGATAGTCGATTTGAGTGACCCGATCGGCATCGTCATAGGCGAGCGTGGTCGTCCCCTGATCGGTCGTCGCCAATATCAGCCGTCCACGATCGTCATAGCTGTAGCTGATCGGACCGACGGAGCTGTCGGATTCCGACAACAGCCGCCCCCGGTCATCGTAGATATAGGTAACGTCGTCGCCACGGCGGTTCGTGTAGCCCGACAGGTTGCCTTGGTCGTCATACTCGAACTGCAGAGTCGTTCCGTCCGGCCAGGTCGCCTCCGTGATCCGGCCGCCCGCATCATAGTCAAAGCTACGCGTGTTACCGCCCGCATCGGTAAAGCTGCCGGGCTCCCCCGCTGCCCCGTCATAGGTGAACAGCAACTCGGCCCCGTTGGCATCGGTGATCTTGCTCAGCCGGTCCTGATTGTCGAATTCAAACAGCGTCTCAGTTCCGTCCGGCGCCCGCACGCCCGCCAGTTCGCCGGCGCTGTCGTAGAAGATCTCCGACGCGCTGCCTTCGCCATCGGTGATCCGGCCGACAATGCTGCCCGGCAGTAGGTCGAGGTCCGTGACCCGACCGGCGCCGTCGGTGATTGTTATACCGCCAGCCTCGTCATAGGCGATGTCCTCGCTCTGCGCGCCACCGCCATAGAGCGCCGAATCGAGCCGCCCGAATCCGTCATAGGCAAACTCCGCCGCAATCCCGCCCGGCGCCGTCGCAGAGATCAAATCCCCGTCCGCATTGTACGTGAAGTTCGACTGACCGTCCGGCCGTGTGACGGTTTCCAACCGCCCCGCTGCGTCATAGGAAAGCGTCGCCGCGACTCCATCCGCGTCCTCGATCCGGGTGACCTTGTCATCGCCCCGTCTGTCGAAGCTGAGCCCGGCGCCACTTGGCCCGCTAAGCTCAACGATATTGCCCGCGCCATCATAGGCCGCCGTCACGCGCAACCCGTCCGTCATTTCCATCCAAAGAAACGCACCATCCGCGTCGAAGACCAGCACTTCGCCACCCGAAAGGACCAGCGCGTACCCGTCCTCCGTGGCACGAAGCGTTCCGTCGAACGCGCTCGTTGTGACAAAGGAACCGTCCCGCGCCTGTTCGAATTGCGGGCGCGCCGGCTGGGTCAGCGCGAGCGGGTCTCCGCCAAGAGATACTGACCGCCCGGCCGCAGATGAAACCGTGTAGAGCGCCGCCGCGTCGACGCTGAGTGCGCGCAAGGCATCGATGTCGGCCAGACCGCTCATGCGCACCGACGTACCGTCGATCTTCAAGCCGAGATCTGCCAGCGAGGCCCAGCCCTGACCAAGCGACCCTAACGTACCGCGCTCTTGGATCGAGCCATAGTCACCCGCAGCCTCGAAGGCGAAGGCCAGCGCGCCGGTCGCGGTGCTGCTGTCGAGCCCAAAGGATGCGAGCTGTTCCGCATAGGGGATCAGGCTGCTGGTCAGGGACGCAATCGTGGTGCCGAAAAGCGCGGTGATATTGCCCTCGATGCGGGCGACGACCGATGGCTCCAGGAAGTCTGGCTGGAAGGCGACGAACCGCGCGGCCAAGTCGGTGACTGCCTCCGGATCGGCCGCCTGCGCAACTGCATTAAAGTTCGCGCGCGGTCCGGCACTCCCCCGGATGTCAATCTCGATGACTTCCTCGCCGGGCGTCCCCTCTGTCAAGATGAAGACCGTCTCGGACAAAACGCCCGTGAGCGGGTCCTCGAAAACCGCCCGTTCTGCTGTCAGTGCGACAAGCGATGGAAGCGAGGCATTGCCGGACCCGCCAAGCACAGTCGACGTGAGCAGTGCCGTGCCCGTCTCGCCCACCGAGAGGAGGCGGGGCAAAGTCAACTCCAGCCCCGATGACAGGACAAGCTCATCGACGGTGACGCGCGCCGTTCCACTATCAGAAAGCCCAGTTTCATCTTCGATCTGATAGGTGAAAGAAGCCTCGCCGAAGAACCCCGGATCGGGCGTGAAGATGACCTCGCCGTTGAGGATCCGTACGAATCCGTTTTCAGCGTCTGCAACTGAGGAGACGGACGGAATGAGATTCCCGTCCAAGTCGCTATCATTCGCGAGCAGATCGCCAAAGGAGAGAGCCAACGGCGCGTCTTGGTCGGTAAAAAATCGATCGTCGAGTGCGACGGGCGCGGCATCAACCCCGCTGACGGCGACCGTTACTGTGGCCTGCGCCGTGGCGACGCCATCCGAAACCGTATAAGAAAGCGTATCACTAACTGTGGTCCCTTTATCGAGATCATCGGTCAGATTTCCGTCATAGAAAAACGCTCCATTGGCGCTAATGCGCAGCTCTGCACCGCTTGCCAGGGCAAGGGTGGTCCCGACATTGCTCTCAACGCCATTGACGGCAGTGACGATCAACGCGTCACCATCTCTATCAGTGTCCGGTCCATCTCCATTATCGGCAAATAGATCGCCATTAAGTGTTGTGCGTTCGTCGATAAGGAACAGATCATCGGCAGGCTCGGGGGGCACATTTGACAAGCCTGAGGCGAAGTTCGCGCCGCCGAACGTCAGAAACGAATCGAATGCATCAAACCCGAACAGCGAAAGCTGAAAACTCTCACTCGCTTCAACCCGTACGATGCCGGGGTCTATTGGGATATTGCCGACGCTCAGATCTGTGCCGGCGACTTCCGCGAACGCATTTTCATTGACGGTGCTGCCGTTGATCTGCAGCGACGATACTGCCGCTGTCGGCACTACGATGTTCACCAAGTTCTGAGCGAGCGCTTCTGCACCCGAGGGCGTCGCAACGATATAGGATGACAACCAAGTGTCCGTGCCGGGCACGAAACTCAATGCAGGGTCCCCCTCGCCCGCCGTCGTGGACCCTTGTAGGTATTGGGCGATCAGCGCAGGAAGGGATGTCTGGATTTGTTGCGCAGGCTCCGACAACGTAAATTCGTAGAACTCGCCTTGGCTTAGAGTAGCAACAAGCTCACCATCAATCCGCACTTCGATGTCATCATCGGGCGCCACCACCCGAATGAGATTGTTCCCAATACCCAATTCGCTAAACGCTTCAGACACGACATAGGACTGCGATAGCGCATCAACTGACGGCATCTGCTCTACGATGTGGTCGCAGAAACCCAAACCAACATTGGTACAAGAGTGTCCGCTAAAGACTGCGACAGGGGCCGTTGCGGCAATGACCGTTCCAGTCAAATCGAACGCCGTGGGCACAGAGATGCCTAAGCTGGAGTTATCGAAGGAGTCCGTGGTCGAGAACTTGAAAGATTGCCCGGCATCCAAAGTGACCGTCGCGGTCTGCCCGTCCGGAAGGGTAAAAGTGAGTTCGGTGCCGTCCTCTAGTGCCTGAGCCGAGAACTGTCCGCCGTCCGAGATGGCATCTGCGGCCGAGGCAATAACGTAGCGGTCGCCAAGGCTGGTTTCGTCAAAAACAATGGAGAGGTCGGTTGTCTGGGGTTGGCGATTCGAAATGTATGCCGAGACGTCTGCATCGGAAGTAATCTGAAGGCCCTGGTCGTTTATCCCAGTTCCCGACATTGCCAGGGATTGCGGAATACCGATTGAAACCGACCCGTCCTCACCGATGATACCGGAGGCGGAAAAACCACTTTGGGAGCGAATCTCGACCGTTTCGCCAGGCGCGCCAAAGATGAATAGAGAAACAGATCCTGAATTATCGAAGTTTTGATGAATATTCGCATAAAGCCTCGTAGACAATGACTTCCCCTTAAACTATTTTCATACCAAGTTAACACTTTTTTTAATGTATCTGCGGTAAGCTTTGCCGTTTCAAGTCTTGATTTTCATTTTTATCAGTCGGACGTGGAAAAGGGTCGCGCCTCCGAAGAAATACTCTATGCAGCGCCTCGTGAATTCTTCTTGTGTAGAGCAGATGTTCATTCGTCGATCCGTGAACATCGGACCTGAAGAATGACCAGTCTGCCTACTTTCGCCGCCGCGCCGCGCGCACCATGCTACAAAAGCGGCTTTAAGGTGCACGGAACGCGCTGCATCTGCAAACGGCGAGTCTGTCCGCCCTGCAACCGTTGGGTCAAGAACGCAGGACGATGCCAGCCAAGTTCCCGCCCCTGAATGCAGGAAAGACGAGCGCCGGCAGACAGGCACCCCATGAAGCGAAAACTGATATCCTACGCGCCGAGTAATTCTGTCGCGCCATAGGCGCCATGCCGACGATTCACCAGCTACCCCAGCCGAGTGGCGTAGTTTCGTGCTGCCGCTATTTTTGGGGGCGACCATGGCGAAGATTTTTCCGGCCACAACGCGAGCGAATTGACGCGTCGCAGTGTGGGGAACCGACGTCCGAAGGGTGCATATTCGGATGGACTGGATTTAGCACATTACGAGCAAATATCTGAAATGCATTCAATTTTTTGGTTTCTATGGTGCGCCCTAGCGGAGAAAGCTCGAACACCGTTGAGGAGGTTTTCGAGGTCCTGGCGGAGTGGGAAGAAGAGCTTAAAGCCCATGATCTTAGCGCGTTGGAGATGGAGCTGTGAGCCGTCTCCCGGACAAACCCCAGACCGTTTCTGGCGGCTTCGCGGTAGCGACACGCCGACCTGGGAAGGTCACACGCAAGCGGCCATCTCCGGTCTCGGTACGGCTGAGCGCGGAGGAACGGTCGGAAGTTGAGCGGGTGGCCGAGGGGCGTTCGCTCAACAGCTACATCAAGAGTCGGATTTTTGGCGCCGATGGCAAGGCGCGGCGGGACCGTCGGGCGCTGCCAGTGCGGGATCATGCGGCGCTGGCGCAAGCTCTGGGATTGCTCGGCGCGATGGAACTGGCCACCAGTCTGCGAGACCTTTCCCACGCCGCCAAAGCCGGGGCGCTACCGGTCTCGCCGGAGACCGAGGAAGAACTGGTCGCCGCCTGCGCCGCCGTGCTCGCAATCAAGTCGGAGATCATGCGCGCGCTCGGCTACGACGACGGCGAGGCACCATGATCCTGGTCGGTTCCCAACGGGGCAGCGGGCTCAAGCTCGCGGCTCATCTGACCAACGACCGGGACAATGACCATGTCACGCTCCACGATTTGCGCGGCTTCAGCGCAGAGACGCTGCGCGGCGCGTTGCAAGAAGCGGAAGCCATCGCCAAGGGCACGCAATGCAAACAGCCCTTCTTTTCCCTGAGCCTCAACCCGCCAGTGACCGAGCGCGCCGGCATCGCCGATTTCGAAGCGTCCATCAATGAAGTGGAGGCGCGGCTCGGGCTCACGGGCCAGCCCCGCGCCATAATCTTCCATGAGAGGAATGGCCGCCGCCACGCCCATGTGGTCTGGTCCCGGATCGATATCCGCGAGATGAAGGCCATCAACCTGCCCTTCTTCAAATCCAAACTGAAAGACCTCTCCAAGGATCTGTTTCTCGAGCACAGTTGGCGTTTGCCGGACGGGCTGCGGGATCATGACAATCGCGACCCCCGGAATTTCACCCTCGCCGAATGGCAGCAAGCCAAGCGCGCCGGGAAAGACGCGCGCGCGGTCAAGCGGGTGTTCCAGGAGGCCTGGCAGTTCTCGGACAATGCAGCCTCCTTTGCCAAAGCGCTTGAAGACAAGGGATACCTGCTCGCCAAAGGAGACCGTCGCGCCCATGTCGCCCTGGATGTCCATGGTGAGGTCTATGCCATCGCCAACTGGGCGGGGCTCAAGACCAAACAGGTACGCGAGCGGTTGGGCGATCCCAAAGACCTGCCCTCCGTGGACGAGACGCGGGCGCGGATTGCGGACAGCATGCAACCGGCTCTTGGGCGCTGGAAAGAGACGCTGGGCCGGGAGATCGGCGATCTCAAAGCCCGCCATGACGTGGAGCGCAGCGCCCTTGTGAACCGGCAACGTCAGGCGCGATCAGATTTGAAGACCAAGTTGGCAGAGCGGCAGGCGTTAGATGCGCAGCAGCGGCAAGCACGCTTTCGGCGGGGCCTCGGGGGGCTTTGGGATCGGCTCAGCGGCGCCCATGGTCGGATCCGCCGGGAGAATGAGGCGGAGGCCTGGCAAAACCATCAACGGGCCCAGGCCGCGACGGACGCGGTGGTCTTTGCCCAATTGGAGGCGCGCCGCGCGCTCAAACGCCAGCACGCGCAGGACCGCAGCCGGATGGCCGAGGTCTCTCGCGAGGTCAGCCAGGATCGCGACCGCTTCACCGCGATGCGGCGCAAGACGCCCCACATCGCACGGGAGGGTCCTGTGCCTGGGCCGTAACCCAACACCAACAGAAAGGAACATCACCGATGTCAAACGACAGACAACGCGTAGGGTTCCATGAGGGCGCCATCATCTGGCACGTGGACGATTTGGGGATCTTTCACTGGGGAAGCCCCGCAGCAAGGGAAGAAGCGTTTCGTCGCGAGGACGCCCGGCGCGACCGCGCGCGCGATGAGAAGCTCTTTCGCGAAAGACGCGCGGCCCACAAACAGCCCATGCCCGGCCACAGCCGCTGAGGATTGAGGGGATAGTTTGCCCGGCTGTGGGTCTTCCTCCCGATCCGGTCCAGCTGCATTCAAGTCAAAGCGGGCTTTCCAGCCGATGCGACGCCCTAATCCTATGCCGGGTTTCGAGCGATGCGCCGGCACATGTTCCAGGACCTCTATGACGTTGCGGCAAGGAACGTGCCTACACGACCGGGCGCGGTACGGCCCCTTTCGCGCCGCCAGCGCCTTTCGAATCCTAGATGGAGGTGCAGTTTTACACCTTCGCGGTCAGGAAGGCTGTCGCCATGCGCCACGGTCTTGCGGATAGGGTTTGAACGTTCCGATCATGACTCGATGCGGGCTTTGCTTGAGCATGGCTTAACCCCGCGCCCGCGCAAGCACGTGCGCGATCCGTAGGTTAGGTGTTGGCGGAATTCTGATAGACGTCCCGCGGCCCGCCTGAGGCGGGCCGCGGGAGTGCATACGTTTGTTTGCCCTAAGCAGCATCGGGAACCGGATCGGCCTCGGATGCCTGCGGTTGCAGGCTGTGGAGGTAATCCGCGGCCCTCTGGGCATGGGCTGCAGCCGAAAAAATGGCGCGCTTGTCCCTCTTCAAGACCTTCAGCCAGCTTTGAATATAGGCGGCATGCTCGGGTTCCGGTTCGGGTGTCAGCATAAGATCAGCACAGAGAAAGGCGGCACCGAGTTCTGCAACAAGTTCTTCGCGCGCATAGCCTTCATCCCCCCAACGCTTGCGCCCGAGATCCCGATCCAGTCGGCTTTTGTGCTTCGTCCAATGGATGAGTTCATGCGCCAGCGTCGCGTAATAGGCTTCTGGAGACCGAAAGGCCTCAAAGACCGGCATCTGCACATGGTCTGAAGTTCCAGCGTAATGCGCGCTGTTCCCGCCATGACGCAGGTCGGCCTCGGTTGCAGAAAAGAAAGCCTCCGCATGGCCGATCCTTCCCGAGGGATAAGCCTTGGGCTCTGGCGTCGCGTAGAAATGCGTGTCCAACCCGTCGATCTGGCAGGCATTGAAGACGGTGTAGCCCTTCATGAATGGGATCCTGCGTTCTTCTTCGGATCCATCCGAGGTCTCTTCCGTCTTGGTAATGGTGTTGGCGTAGACCACCAGACTGCCGCGCTCTCCCTTCCGAACCTGAGCGCCGTGCGCTGTCGCCTGCTTATAGGTCATCCAAAACGGCGACGTGTATCCAGCCTCAACGATCGCGACCCAAAGCATCAGGACGTTGATCCCATTATACGGAATGCTGTTGTGCCGGAGCGGTCTCACGACACGTCCTTCCATATGGCTTGCGCTCCACGGCTTCAGCCATGTGAGCTCGCCTCGGTCGAGATCCGAAAGGATCTTGTCTGTCACGTTTTGATAGATATCTTTTTTCATTGGCTTTTTCCCTTTCTTTGAAGCCCGGTTGCGCCTGCAACCGGACTAGGCCCGCGCCAATGAGCGGGGGGATGCCGTCAAGACCGGACGCCGCGGAGGGGAACCACCCGACCTGCACGACCAACGGGAGGAAGGTTGGGGAGACCGCGGCGGACGCCCGAAGCCTCTGCGGAGGGCTTGGTCTTGACGGAGGATGGGGCCGCAGGCCCCTAGCGAAAAGACATCCGAGAGCGACACAATCGAAGAAGTCCAATGGGCAAGTTCCACAACTGAAGACGACGCGGAAGGTTCTTTGCTGCATGAGCGGCGGGAAGTGGATGGCGTGACGAGACCCGATTGGTGCGTTTGCTAGCTAAGATCGAGCTGCTGGACGTCGGACTCTTCAACTACCCGAGCGAGGCTAAACTGCTGATCGAGCGTTCGACGAAACTCTACAACACCATCCGTCCGCACACGGCGCTAGGTCACCAGCCCCAAGCTCCAGACGCGATCGTACCGGCCGATCTCGCCTCCATTCTGCGGAGGTTCCGGCAAATTTAGCCTTCGATCAGGAACAACTCGATGACTACGCGAGAGGTGGCCGCACCATCGGGGTCTCGTCACTCCTATCTACATTCTTTTTTTTAGCGCGCGCTCGAGTCTCGCCCTTGCGTCGGCTAATCCGAGATCACTCTTTAGATAAGCATCGCTCGCAATATTGGGATTACTATTGCATAGAGGGCAAGTCTCTTCCTCAAGGTAGATATATTGAGTGCAGCTCTTACAAACTATCAGTTTATCTGTTGCTCTAAACTTCTTCTCCACAACCACCAACACCTTTCAGCCGATAACTTGATATGAAGAGGGATTACAAACAGCCCCATTCAGACGTTTATTGGTTCTTCAGTCAATTCGAACATGCCTGTAGAAAACGGTTGATTAATCGCTTTCCTAGTTAGCGTAACTCTCTCACGAACACCCTCTTTTTTCTTAATCAAAGCCCTGTAGTGGCAATATGGATTGTTTCCTGGTCTGCCAAAAAGCGAGTCGGACATCCAAGTGCAGCCGGCTCTGCAAACAGACGAATAGTAACATTCCCTGCAGTATCCCCACAAATCGCCTGTGGTTGGCCGTCGGTTTCTTTCAAATGCAGAAGCGGATTTCCACACTTCTGCTAGAGATATGTCCCTGATGTTTCCGCCGCTGTACCGCAATTTAGGTAGTGAGGGGCAACTCTTTATAGTGCCATCAGCTTCTATGCCTAGGGCTGTATGGCCTGCAGCACAACCTGGATAGTGACCTCCCAATAAGTCGGAACCTCTCCACAAGCTCTCATAAGGACCAAAGTACCCGACATTATTTCCAGGAACCAACAACAATCCTTTACTCCTGCCTGCTTTATACAGATCAGCAAGAATTGGCATTAGTGTCAGCAGATCGTACGGCTGGATTATCAAGTGACAATTGTCCACTGCGTTGCCCATTGGAACGGTTAGTTGAACTTGCCAATACCTAACTCCGTGATCTGAAATTTTGTTCATTAGCGGCTCAAGATCGGGGACCGTTTCCGATGTAATTTGCGTGTTAACGCTAACACTTACCCCAAGCCTAGCGCATGCATCAATTGCGCTGATTGCACTTTGAAACGATCCGTCTACGCCGCGCAATCGATCATGTAAATCTTCCATTCCATCGATAGATACTCCAATTTCCGACAGTCCGGCGCTTACTGCCGCAGAAATCGCCGCTTCCGATAACTTATAAGCGCCAGTTTGTAGCGAACATCGCATTCCGTTTCGGTTGATGGCCGATATGATCTTCAACCAGTCACGTCGTATAAATGCCTCACCTCCAATAAGTGTAATCTCACGCGTTCCGAGTTGCGCCATTTGCTCAACTAAAGAAATGCTCTCCGAAGTCGTAAGTTCCTCCGTCCGCTTAAAACCGGCCCTAGAACCACAATGAGTGCATTTCAAATTACAAGCGAGAGTTAGCTCCCAAACAACATAAACAGGAACTGCTGCGGTCTGGTCAAAGTCGTCGATGAGACGGACCAACTCACTCTCTTTCGCGGTCGGCATTTAATTCCTCATTTGAAGTCGTTTCGTATTGTGAAGTCGCTTAGTACTGAATGCCCGCCCTTGAAGTAAGGCTGACCAGTAAAAACACTACAAAAACTACAAGGCGCTACAGCCGAGAACGACTTCATGCTAGATTGTAAGATATTGGTGCCCTCAATTTCACACCACTTCACTCAGCAATCGCTCGCGCTAACTCTTCGTGCGCGGCTCGCCACTCCTCCGCTTCTGGACCATCAAAGTCATCGCCAGCTTCCGCGAGCATTTTGCTGCTCACTAGAAGAAATGCGCGCATCTCGTCAGGATCTGAATTTGCGAGTACATCTTTTAACATCACTCCGTATAAAATCCTTGGTTGAGGCATAGTCTTCCTTCCTTTTCTTGCTGTACCTAGTTACTAAAGTTGCCCACTACACTTATCACCGCTTTAGCATCAACACTACATTAGATCGTCTAGGGTCAGGATTCATAACCAATAGATCACGGTTGCGGCCAGTGCGATGGCTGAGAGGAAGACCTTGGGACAGCGATCATAGCGTGTCGCCACACGCCGCCAGTCCTTGAGCCGGCCGAACATGATCTCGATGCGGTTACGCCGTTTGTATCGGCGCCTTTGGTATTTGACGGGGGTCTTGCGTTGCTTTCTGCCGGGGATGCACGGGTGTATCCCTTTGCCTTTCAACGCGTCCCTGAACCAGTCGGCGTCATAGCCACGATCTCCGAGCAGCCAGTCGACGTTTGGCACGCTGCTGAGCAGCGCCCGCGCACCGATGTAGTCGCTGACCTGTCCAGCGGTCACAAACAAGCTCAGCGGCCGCCCCAGGCTGTCACAGATGGCATGGAGTTCGGTGTTCATGCCGCCCTTCGTTCGACCGATCAGGCGTCCACGCCCCCCTTTTTCGCGGCCATGCTGGTCGCGGTGCGGTGTGCCTTCAGGTAGGTTGCGTCGATCATTGCAGTCTTTTTCTCGCCGTGTTCGGCAGACAGGCCGACCTTCATCCGCGCGATGATGCCTTACTCGCTCCAACGCTTCCACCGGCCGTAGAGCGTCTTGTGCGGACCGTAGGCTTCGGGAGCGGCTCGCCAGCGCACCCCGTTGCGGTTGATGAAGACTATCCCACTCAACACCCGCCTATCATCGACGCGTGGCTTGCCATGCGACTTTGGGAAGAAAGGGGATAGCTTGGCCATCTGCTCGTCCGTCAGCCAGTAAAGGTCGCTCATGTCACCGCTCCGTTTTCCGGGCCGTGAATCACGCAGCGCGTTGAAAATCAATGCATCCTGACCCTAACTCCTCTCTCTCAACCAGTTTAATGACCTGGTCTTAGGGCGGAAGGACATAGGTACCGACCGGGCAATGCGGAGTATTATTTTAGTTTGAGAGAATCAATCGGTTCTGATATCAATTTTCGTACGACTTCAGAGAATTTAATGGAGGCTGGTAATGACGAAAGACGATGTACGCAAGGTGATAGGACTACTATTGTCAGACGACAACTTTCGGGAGTCTTTTTCTACAAATAAAGATTTAGCACTTGAAGCATTCACTTTGTCAGATACTGAAATTGACGCAATTCGAAGTATCGACCTAGACATGATTGACTCAACGGACTTAGGTATCGCTAGAGATTTAGAGTTGGCGGGCGTCCGTGTTCACTCAGTAACAATCACCTGACTAACTAACGCTTGAGCATCTCCGGTGGTAGACATTGCCAGAATCGGTATCCAACTGACCGAAGAGTGTAATATTGCATGCAAGCATTGTTGCACCAATTCGTCCCCCAAGACGAAGAACTCATTCACAATTGAGGACCTGATCAAAGTAATTGATAGCGTAAAAGATTATCGCGAGGATGCGATGATTTGCTTTACTGGCGGCGAAGTCACTACTCGGCTAGATCTATTAATGGAGGGGGTCAACCGATGTAGGGAAATCGGACTCGCTTATTCAATTACGACAAACGCTACTTGGGCTCAAGTCGAAGTAGGTCTCGAGAATTTCCTCGAAACTTTTTCGGATTGTCATGTGCTAGGAATAAGCTATGACCGGTTTCATGCTCCTTTTATTGAGCCATCTGTTCCATTGAAAGTGCTTCGGAGCGCCACTGAAAAGGGGATGTTTGCACTATTGCGGTACACAATCTGTGCAGATGAGGACGAATCTGAAATTCTCAAGGGCCTTGGCCTCTATGGCTCAGAACTTGCAGAAAACGTTCGATTCTCAGGCCTTATGGCGATCGGACGAGCATCAAATCTGCTAAATGACCTCATGCCAGTACATGATCTCGACGAACCCTGTCTCACTGCATCGGTCAAAACGGTCCGGCCCGATGGGAACGTTTATGGTTGTTGTGGAGAGGCATTTTACCTTCCGGACCCAAACCCCCTTCTTCTTGGAAATGCCTATACCACTCCGATTTCTGAGATTTTTGCGAGATCGAGTAAAAACATCGTTCTTCAAGCAATACGAACGATCGGTCCAAGAAAAATCGTTCGAGATGCCAACTTAGTCACGGAGAAGGTTGGGGAGGAAGAGGTTTTGGCACGCTCTCCCTGCGGTTCTTGTCGTTTGATGTTCCGCAACAAAGAGAGTTCAAGCAAGTCAATTTCATATGCTGAATCTAGATCGCCAAGAGTTCGCGCCCTTCGTGCGCTTTTTTATGGTGAACTGTAAAAATGCACGCGCTATTGATAAATTCAACAAGCCACGATTTTCAACCCGGATATCCTTTAGGATTGATGAATATCGCAACGATTTTGGCCGGCAATCATAACATTGATTGCACTATTGAGGACCTACCGGTAAACACCCCTACAAACGAAGAAATAAAGGGCTACATTGATCGGCTGGCTAAGCGACAGCCTTGTTTTGTTGGTATGTCCACAATGTGTAATACATTTCCCAGGACCCTAAACGTGGCTCGATTCTTCAAAGAGCAATTGCCGAACGTTCCGATAATATTAGGTGGTCCGCAGGCCTCGTCTTGTGCATCTAAACTATTGTCCAAATTCTCATTCATTGATTGTGTGGTTGCCGGCGAAGCTGAAAGCGTAGTAGACCATTTAGCCACCGATATAATAGAAGGAGGCCGGCGATCTAGACCGGGAATTCTCTGGAGAGATGATTCGTGTTTCGCGGGACCGCTATTCGCACCACTGATTGACATTGAAGATATTGAGTTTCCCGACTATTCGACTTATCCACAGGCTCTGGGAAACAAGATGATGTCGTTCGAAGTTGGTAGAGGATGCCCCTACGCCTGCACATTCTGCTCTACAAACAATTTTTTTAGCCGTCGGTTTAGAATGAAATCTGCAAGAGCGATTGTGTCGAACATTAAGCGTCTAAAACACGAATATGGGCGACTGTATTTTGACTTTAACCATGATATGTTCACTACGAACGAGAAACTTGTTCGCGAAATTTGCGAAGCTTTGATTGCGGAAAGGTTAGAGATTCGCTGGGGCTGTAGCGCTCGCACCGATCGCGTTCACTTTGAGCTCTTGGAACTAATGAGAAATGCTGGGATGGCGGCAGTTTTTTATGGAATTGAGAGCGCGTCCAGTGGCGTTCAAAAAAAGATAAGAAAGAATCTTGACATAAAGAACGCGGAGAAGATCATTGACGTTACCTATGATATGGGGATTGAGGTAACCGCTTCATTTGTTATTGGGTTTCCAGAAGAGACAAGGTTGGACCTTTTGGAAACTGTTAAAATGTTTCTGCGGGTGCGATTTGGAGACAAGCAGATACGTTCGGCTCAAGTTCATCTTCTTTCGCCACTCTCCGAAACCGAAATGACGCGCTCACACTTTGACAATCTAAAACTTGATTTCTTTATCGCTGATATTACATCTGTGAGTAATTTAACAGATTGGGAATTAGAACAGATTGAGCAAGATTCAGAAATTTTTGCTAGTTTCTACTATATTCACAGTCGGCATATTGAGCGAGAAACATACATCAGACTGTATTCTGTCATGGCAATATCTAGTAAGTTTCAAGAGTTTTTCACAGTCGCGGCAGACTGTCTGGGAGACAGTTTGTCTGAGCACCTCTTGTCCCACATTGAAGCACAGGGACATGATCGATTTGCTAACGTCTCAGGTGTAAGAGATGTTCGGATATTGGATGCCGTAGCATGGACGCTACTGAGCTTTGTTCGACAGCTTAACGTAAACAACGTCGAACGTGAGCTAATGCTTGACTGTGTGAATTATGGACATTGGCAGTATAGCGATGCGGAGAAAGGTTGGTCGACCTTTTCGACAAAGTTTAACATGTTTGGTGGGGACGCACAACAAATTAGGCGAAACCATGATCAAATTGAGTTCGTTTATGCCAAATCGGTTGAAAGCTCGGCGATCCGTCGCGTACCGATCGACGCGATAGCTTTGACTACCCACTAGATGAAAACTTATCTATTTGAAGAGCACTCATCTGTATTGCTAGAGTGGATTGCCGCGCGCCCAGGTGGACATTTATTGGTTCTTGATAGTCATTTTGATTTTCGCGCTTTTGCGGCTTCGGAAATTGATAGATTAAGCAGCCAGAATGAGATCGGCATTAATAAAAATCTTATCTCTACCGATACCGTAGACAGGCGGATAGGACAGATTGTCGATATTGGTAACTTTTTGTCTGCATGCATGCTATTCGGATGTTTCGACAAGGTTACGGTTGTAACGCCTTCGCTTGAAACATATATCGCCCCGAATTTTGACGCACTCATAAATCGTTCGCTGAAGCGTGCTGGCGCTAATCGCCGGCTTGCAATTTTCGAAGTTTATGGAGGCACGGTGGAGATTGTTAGATTTGATCAACTTGTCCGTCTAGATGATATCTCATGGGTGGACATCGACCTCGATTTCTTTTTTGACTACCAACGTAAAATAGTTTGGACGCAGGTCAGTGACGTGCTTGAGCAACTGCCCTATCCAAGTCACGGGTTTTCAGCGTGCAGATCCGTCACTAGTGGTTACCTTGGCCTCAGAGAAATGGGTCTAATGAGAGATCTATTGGATTGGGGTACTAAGAAACTGGATTTCACAAAAAGCTTAGCTGATTTAGAGTTTGGACCTGATGATCTATTCTTTGACGAGGGCTTTCTAAGATTTAAGGATGAGCGCCGTGAGTTCATCCATCGTTGCAAACTGTTTTTGAGAAGCGGTCAAGCTATAGACGATCAGTTTACTTTGAAGATTGTTCAAGAAGCTGAACGCGGTGAGTCCGACCTTAGCCTTTGTACGCAAGCGTTGCTGAAAGCCGGTGAGCATGACGTGTGTTTTGATATGGCACGCGCTCACAGCTATGAGTCTTTAGGCCGTTCAATACTGAGTTCAATACTTGCAGGCTTCAAGCTTGGGGTAAATTATTCCGAAATCAAAAGAAGAATTGAGTTCTGCTTGAGTAATGCAGAGTGTTTTCTTGAAGACTTACCGGCGCTGGCGAAAATGTCATTGAGACTAGATGATTGGGCGCTGGCAAAAGAGTTTGCATTGATTGGATTGCAGGAATTCCCGCATGATGAGAACTTAAAAGCACTTCAGCGATTATTGAGTTAGAGTCACTAGCTAAATTTCAAATTGACGAGGGTCAAAACCTCTATTGAGTCGAAGTCTTACTGTATTATATTGCTAAATGCTTCCATGTCGATGTTCAGTGGCTGTCTTTGACGGTTCCTGATTCGCAAAACTGGTTCATCTTGATTGCGCGTTTTCGGGCATGATTCTTGTATGAGAGTAATTCCGCTATGCCCAAGAAACGTTTCACGGACTAGGCTCCGGACTCATTTAATTTCAGAGCCTCTTGCCAGCGCAAGTATTTGGAAGCATTCGAATTAGCGGCTTAACTTGACCAGATTCCGCTGGGTCGATACACACTTGCCTATGCCAGTTCTGTCTTGTTCTCTTTCATCTATTCCTCCGTCCAATTCGGAGCCGGAGGGATGCAACGGGGGCGCGCAGCGGGCCCCCTTGCCAAGATGTGCGGGTACTACCCGCACACATCTTGCAGCCTGTGCTGATCGTTCATTCCCGAAGGGTCACATCGCTTGGCCATAACCCGCAGCACACATCTCGCAGCCTGTGCTGATCGTTCATTCCCGAAGGGTCACATCGCTTGGCCATAACCCGCAGCACACATCTCGCAGCCTGTGCTGATCGTTCATTCCCGAAGGGTCACATCGCTTGGCCATAACCCGCAGCACACATCTCGCGTCCTTCGCTGGCCGGTACGGTTTTGGAGGCTCAACGCTTTAAGGTATGCGCCGATCATCCATGCCAGAACGGACACTCCATTGGTCAAGCTTTGCAACTCACATCTTACGTTGAATGCTTCCACCGTCGCAAAATGCTTCCGGACGGCTTCGAGATCCGCTCATAGACAGTGGGCATTCTTCATAGTCGCACTTGAAAAACTCATCCAAGGCAATGCTGAATACGTCCATCTATATCACCGAGTCATTTCCGGTCAAGTTTATACCCACCGCAGCAGCAGCTTCAATTAAATCGCCTCGAAAGAGTACTCCACCCCATGTGAAAGTTTCGTGGCGTTGGTAAAATTCCTCAGATCCAGCATATACCGGTACGCAAAGCTGGCGCTTCTCCGCCGCAGCATCGTATGAAATCTTCGTTATACGAGCGCATCTAATAATTGCTTTCGGCGTCAAAAATAAAAGGTTCATCCGAAATCTGCAGCGAAGCGCGCCATCGGATATCTTCGAGGTTCAATATACAATACGAGGGGATGGAGCGAAGTAAGATATTGTTTATTCGCCGCGACATACGCTGCACATCTTCCTGCACGTCAAAGCGCCCGGAAAAGCTTTTGTAATTCATAACCTGAATTTTAAGATCAAGCATTGCGGCATACAGCGGCGCATCATCTCGAACGTATCTTTCTAGGTTTTCCATGCATACCGCAATTCGCTTGAGAAATCCCTCTGATCTTACGGGTTTTTCCTTCCATTGAATAAGTAGACTCATGCAAGCCAGGTAGCATTCCAACCGGCTCCTATCTCTAACACTACTTGGGACTTTTCCGACATCGGATCTTGAATTATCTATACAAGCCCGTGCTTCAGCGAAATGTCCAAGCTGTGCGAAAAAGCATGCGCGGCATTTCCACGCCCTTGCTTTGGCGACATTGATTAGATTTTTTGGCTGACCGCATACGATTGAACCCAGGTCATTCGGGTGAATACTTCCGCTCTCCATAAGTGTGTCATTGTTCTCAATCATTACCTCAATGCTCCAAGTTGTTTCCGAAGAAAGCAGGAAATTCCTCCATCCAGCAACAAGCTTTTTTGCTTCCGATCTCTTGCCTTGAACATTTAAATTGCCGCAAAGACACATAATCAGCTCAACCGCCTGGGAGCACTTGCGCGACACTCCGAAATTGATTGCCAGAACAGCCAGATCCCAATAATAAAGTTTAAGCTCTTGGGCACGCCTATTGTTCCAATGATTAACTCGGTATAGACTAGAAACCGAGGAGCAAAATTGATCTATATTTACTTTTTCCAAATCCTGTTCAAAAAGAAATCTGACGTAGTCTGACTTTTCTGTTTGCAGCGCCTCCCGTTGAGCAGGATATAGATCGTCTCTTGATAATTTCCGGTCGATCTCCTTTAGTTGGTGAAATGAACTAGGTATTGATGTACTTGCGGGAACGAAAGAGTAAAAACTTTCACCTTCACGCTGGAGCGTTCGGGTAATTGCAAGTATTTCTTGAATCTCGCGCAATTCTGATTGCAGAATTTTTTTCTGATCGCTTTTTAACGCATCCTCTTGCGAACTCTCGATTTTGGGATGCGCTTCAGCGGCCTTATCCCCCAGAGAATTCAACCGTTCTATTTGTTCTTCAATCCCTTGAAATGCTCTGGCGTCGATACGCTGAGAGTGCGACCTGTCGTGATAATAAAAACGAAACCAGTAATAAATATGAATAGCCCGGTCCTCAGAGCCGCGACCTCGATAAAGTTCTTCCCAAAAGGAGTATGTTGGGAGACCACATGTTGCGACATAGCTCGGCATGTTCTCAAAAATATGGACCAGCCCCCGCTCGATTAGCCTTTCTTTTCCCTCGATACTATAGTACTTGTTTGCAATCGTATTGATTTCAGTCTGGAGTTGGTTTTGTAGGATCACCCTGTTCGCGCGCTTGACGATCTTCTTGAATTCCCTCAGCCTATGGTGCGACACTTCTCTGCCTCCGAAAGAAATCGTATGTGGAGAACTGATTTTCTGGCCCTATGGACCTGGTAGTGGCTCTCCTGAAGCCGGGCAATTCAATTTGCCCTCGACGTAGAACTCCTGTTGCATGACTTTGCCGGTTTTGGGATCGCGTTCAAGTCGTGCCGGCCCATTCATTCGGTGTCGTTGCCCCATCTTCCAATACTCTTCTTCTATGACGACTCCCGTTGACGGATCGGTTCGCGTCAGCGCGGCCTCATCTCCTTCCCGATGCAAGTATCCATCCTTGTGCCATTCCAATCTGGTCGCCTTACCTGTCCTCTCATCTCGTTGAATCACGCTCGGGCCTTCAATGCGGTGCAACTGGTCATGAACACGGTACTCTTCCCTAGTGACAACGCCTGTTTTTGGCGACTTTGCCCAGTGTTGCGGCAGTTCCCCACTTCGGTGCGCGACTCCATGGTAGAAGTATACTTCACGCGTCAGCATGCCTGTTTCAGGATCCCAAGACTGAGATGCAGGGCCGTTCGTCCTGTGTGGTTTACCCCAGCTGTACCACACCGCCTCAGTCATCCGGCCGCTAGTCGGGTCGTATTCACGATGCGCCGGCATATTGGGATGATGCGGCTCGCCATCCAAGAACCAGCTTTCGTATACTGTGCGTCCAGTTTCTACATCCCGCCTTATTACCACCTCGAAATTCTCAGTTATCTTTTTACTCATTACTCATTACTCATTACTCATGCAGTAAGTTAATAAATTAGTTTTATCGCCGTCAAGAAGAAATTACTTTTCGCTTGAGATTTCAATTCACTGGGTATTTGAATTTAAAGCTAATCGAGGTATTCAAATATTCACTCGCGTAGCTGCGAAAATTAGCCGATGGGTGACTTTTTCTGATTCCTTTGCCGAGCTGTCGCTTTCGGAAAGTCCGGTAAGGTTCCGGATTCTCCGACCTCATTTCGCAGGTAATCCGGAGCGGCTTTTGGCAGATTCATTCTCGACGGCGTCACCATCCGAAACCAAAGCGCACTGAGATTGGGATCCTGATCTCTCTGAGGAGAGATCCATGTCGGAGAAGACCTTTCCGGACCTGACCGCGTACAATGCGGCTATTGCCAACAAAGACGTCCTGCTACCGGACGGAGAAAGCGTGAAAATCAAGCACCAGGATATTTCTGCGCGCTTTGATGGGGATGCATGGTGTGACGAGTATGATGTGATCATCGAACCAGATTATGAGCACAATCTCGCGTGTTTCTACAATACGCTCGTTAATGCTGGCCACTGCCGGACGTCAGGAACGCATCGCTTCAGTTTCGTGCTTGAGAACGTCAGTTTGAAGCGAGCTGCAGGCGATCTGTTCGATTGGAAACGCGTTTTTATCGACCGGGAAATACCGGCGAAGAACTGGCGCGAAGAACAGACGATCTGCGACGCCTTCTCCGCCTATCCGAGACGCTGCATGAACCGGCTGAAGGAACGGGTTGAGAAGCCACGCCAGGAAGTTCTTCAGCAAAGCAAAGACGATAATTTGCTTTGGCGGATTTGCTATCTCGGTGTAGCGAGAAAGATCTTTCTCGCACGAGCTGGATATCCGGAATTCCGCAAGCGACTCGAAAGCTGAACAAACTGGCCCGGAGCAGTGTAACTGCTCCGGGCTGCCATTCTCTCGAAAGCTATCTGTCTATTTGCGCGCCTCAGAGTTGCGCTTAATCGCCCTGCTAAGCGACCACGGTGCCATGTCGAAGGCCTCTGCCACTTGTCTGATGGTGGAGCCCCTGCGAATGCGATCCAACGCCTCGTCGATGTCTTCCTTGGAGAGTTTCGGCGGGCGTCCGATACGCTTTCCACGGGCGCGCGCGGCGGCGATGCCTTCCTTCGTGCGTTGAGACAAGACTCTCCGCTCGAACTCGGCGAATGCCGATATGACTGTATACATCAGCATGCCGCTAGGGGTTTCAGTGTCTATTCGAAGGTTGACGATCTCAAGATGAATCTGGCGATCTCGGAGCTTTTCCATCTCGAGAAGCGCGTCGACGACTGACCGAAAGGCGCGGTCGAGATCCCATACGACAAGACCGTCGCCAGGCTGGAGTTGGTCTAAAACATCTGCATAGACCGGTCGCTTGAGAGTGCCGGCGGACGCATATTCGATGAAGAGTTCGTCACAGATTTCCCGCAGACCGTCGATCTGGCGATCCGGTTTTTGTTCATGTGTAGAGACCCTAAGGTAGCCGAACTTTCTCATCTCAATCACGTTGTCTGATGCAGGCGACTGTATGCGCCCACAACAAATACGACCCTTTTTGTGCGTTAGTCCGGACTCTGAGTCGTGCCTCAACCAAAGGGCTCGAATGTCAGGTTTTCCGAATGATGTTCCCATTGTAGCAGATGACAGTCTGATATACAAATTTTAGCAACAAAAACCGTCTATTATGTGGAATCTCGGTGTCGCGTATCGGTTGAGACTTGGAGTTCTTGCTGCGCTCGCGTGGACAGTTGGCAGTCAAGCAAGCGCACGGGATCTCAACGCCGGTTTCGTGGTCGAGACGATGAGCGCGCTTGAGCAATATGCATATGTCGCCGGGATCGTCGAAGGTCTCGCCACTGTTCCTCCCGACACAGGTGAAGTCGCGGCGGCCAACTGCATCTACGCCTGGTTCTATGACGATACCGACAGCATGAAGAATACGCTTGCCGCATTTGCGTATTTTCCTGAACGCCGTCCCGGCGAGGTTGTGCACGCGATGATTGCCCAGAGGTGCCCTCCATGAACCAGATTATCCGCGCAGCCTTTCTTGATGCCATTCTTGTCGGGCGCCCAGCCGAACTCGCCGAAGCGCGGGAAGAGGAATTCCGCAGGCAGGCCGACCGTATCGCGACGCGGAAAGAAAAAGCGGAGGCCGAGCAGTTCGATGCTGGCGATATCCTCACCGTCGCCATTGTAGCCGGTGCGACGGCAATACAGATTGAGCAACTCTCGGAACGCACGGATCTCCACCAGCAGCTTGTCATCGAAGCATTGCAGGAAAACCGTCTCGCCATAGATGCGTCGCAGGAGGACCTCGATCGGCTGCTTGATCAGGCGCATGTGCTGGAAGACGGACGTCGGGTCTTCGAAACCAGAGACGGAACGGCGGTCATCGATGAGTATGGCAACAAGGTCGCGGATGACATCATCACACCTGGGGAAGTCGACGATACGCGCCCCGATGCTGAGACCTATCTTGCCCGCCGCGATGCCCATATTGCACTGATGAAAGAACAAACCGATCTTCTGGCGTATCAACGCGAGCTTGACCGGTTCGACCAAGCCATCGCTGCGGGAAATCTCAGCCAAGATGACGTGGCGCGCATGCAGGACTTCATGGACACGCAGGCGCCCGCTGCGATCCGCGCGAAACTGCCCGCGAGCGATCCGGCGAGCCAGGGGCCGTCCGCTAGTCTTTCGCCCACGGAGCCGCAGGCCACGGCGATACAGGATGGACTAATGACCAAAGCCGAATTCGATCCGTCTTCGCTCTTCAAGTAGCGCCGCGCGCGCGAGGCGATCGCGCCCGAGCTCGGCCAGCCTAGTCCGCCCTTAATCCGCCCGCTCTCTGCCCGCCTTAGGTCTGGCGCCTGGGTAACCCCGTTTCATGCCGCATTTGCGGCCAGAAACGGGAGACCCGATATGGCTCAGAACTTCAAAGACTTGGTACGGGCGCGCGCCACCGCGATCCTGACCTTCCTGCGGAACCTCGGTCGCATCGCTCAAGTCCTTGGCGACGACGACAGCGTGGAACTTGTCCAAGAGACGCTCAAGCATCAGCGCCAATTCCAAGAGATCGCTGAGCGTGCTGAGGCGGCGCAGAAATGATCGCGTCCGCAAGTTTCCAAAACGGAACCGCGCTTTACGCGGCTCTGCCCACTTGGTCGCGGAGGGGTGCCTCGGACCGATTGCTTATCTCGGTGTCGTCGGCAATGCCCGAGGCCGTGGAAACCAAAGCCTACTTGGCGTTCATCGATGCTGCACTAGAGACGTCTGAGGGACGCTTTCTGATGCGCCCAAATCCTGCTGAGTTGGTTGCACGACAAGCCCGAATAGCAGCCGTTTATCGCGAAGATATTCAGCCGAAGAAGATGGTCGCTGCACGCTACATCGTCCCTAGCAGTGACGGGCACTACCTCGGCGGCGCGTTTGTCCTCAAAGAAATGCGGGGGCGCAGCCTCTCCGCGGTTGTGGCCGCCATCGGGCTCTATGATGCGATCGCGCGCAAAGAAGTCGTGACGAAGCTCAATGGCAAGGTGATCGTCGAGGACGGCGTACCGAACGCTGCCAACGTCGCGGCGCTTGGAAAGGTCGGCTTCAGTCTGGCTGGCGGTGACGAGTTAATCGAGCTCCGCGGCACGGAAGAGGACCAGCATCTGCTGGCCTACGCAGAGATCGTGGCGGACAAACCGGTGATCCGAAACCGGCCGATCCACCTCACCGCGGCTTCGTTCGGCAAGGCGCTGACGTTCCTCACGCGCTGGCGCGGTTAATCCGCCCACTCTGCGCCCCCGCCCGACGGATCGGGGGCGCATGGATTTTTCACCAAACTCAGGAGACGGCTGATGACCGAACAGATCTTGCCGCCCGGTGCTTCCGGTGACGGCCACCCCTTGACCAGACTTCCCCGCAAGAAGGCGCGGCCCTATCCAGAGGTGCTCGTGCCGCTCTTGGCTGCGAGTTCCGGCATTCTCGCCTTCCTCGCCTTGCCCGCCCTGATCGGCGCCGAGACGGTCTTCGACTGGCTCAAATGCGCGGTCCTTGCCTTGGCAGCGACCGCCGTCGCCTTTGGCGTCAATCGCCTCGCACTCGACTATGGTGCGCGTCAGGCGGCCATTGGCGCCAGTGGCGCAGCCGCGCTGAGCATCGGCATGATCCTGTTCGTCGGGTTTGCGTTCTTCACCGCAACTTTCGCCGGGTTCGTGATCGATCGAACGGAGCAGCACCGGCTGGAAGCTTTTGCCACCGACCGGGCTGCCTACGAGTCCGACCGGCAGAGAAGGCAGGCCGCGCAAAGCGATCGCGCGCCCATACTGCGAGCCGTCGCGGAGGATATGGCGCAGAAGGCGGAGTGTGAGGCCAATGCGGCCTGCGTGACGGGCGGGCGCGCGATCCCAGGCACAGTTTCGCGCCTCTTTGAGACGGAAGCCGGGCGTGCCCAGTCCGTGCTGCGCCAGATCGAGGCCAACAAAGCGCAGCGCGCCACGGCGCTGAACGAGATGACCGGCCTGCAGGCCGAGGCACAACGGCTTGCCACTGATGACGATCTTGGTCGGGCAGAGCGACGGCGCGCCCTGCAGGAGATCACTACGCGCATCGACCAGACGCTGGCCGGTCTGGACGACCGTTCGGCTGATGCCCTGATCGATAGCTATGGGGCAGCGCTGGCGCAGACGGCGGCGCAGGTGTCCAATCCCGACGCCGCCCGGATCTTCGCGGGCTATGCCGACAGTCTGGGCGCATCCGCGGGCGACCACGAGCCCAATGGGTCTGTACGGCCGCAGTTTCCGGCGCCAGCGGGTGTGTCCGATACGCTTCGCGAGATCGCGGTGTTTCTCCCGGTCGCACTCATGATCGGGGCGGTGGAACTGGCGTTCCCGATCTCCCTCTGGCTCTACACGACCTTCGCGCTGCGCGCCGAGGTCTTGAGGAACGGCACGACACCGCCCACTGCGCCTAGCCCATCCGCTGCACGGTCCTCGAAAACGTCCCGGAAACCCAAGCAGAGAAAGGAGTGACCCCATGTCCATCGACATTTCCCACAGCGGCATCGGCGGCGGGCTGATCGTGGCCTGTCTGCTCTACGCGGGCGCCTCGACCATCGCCGGTCAGGCGATGGCGACCCGGATGATTGACAAGTCGGGCTGGCATTTGGAGTGCCCGGAAGGCCTGAAGGCAGCGGTGCGCTCAGAGCCGCGCTCGCGCACACGGATCCCCGAAAAGCGCTGTAGTGACGTAACGATTTGGTTGCCACGCGAGATCCAAGAACTCTGCGGCGTCTTTGGCAATCCCGATCTCAACGCGCAGGCCCGTAGGGCCGAGCGGGAACTGGAGGCACAGCGCCGCGCGGTCGAAAAGCGGCGTCTGGATCGTTCCGCCGCTTCCGCTGGCTCGAAGTGCAGTTGTGCAGCCAATGTCTACAAGAGCGACGAGATCATCGCGCTGGCGATTTATGCCGGGAGCTTCCGTCAGATCTCGCTGCCCGCGGTCGACGACATGCAACTGGGCCTGAAACAGGGCCTCGCTACGCAGCAATGCCAAGCGTTGGGAGGTGGGTCATGATCGCTGGCTGGATCGAGGTTTCGGACAGCGCGGTCGAAACCCACCGCGACAGTTATCTCCTGGCTCATCTCACGGTCGCCTCCGCAAGGCGGCCGTTCCAGGCGCCGGGGCTGCTCTTCGCGGCAGGCTTCAGCGGCTTTGCCGTCTCGTTCGCCGATCTCCTCTACCTTCACGAAATGATCCTTCTGGCCTGTGCCGTCGCTGCCTGTCTCATCTTCGGGCGCTGCATCGGCCAACTGCAGCTTCTCAGCCGCGACCTGCGTGGCACCGAGCTGAGGACAGCCGTGTACGGCACCTATGGACATCTCAACCGTGTTCGCCGCGAGATCGCAGCCGCCATCACCACGCAACGCGAGGAGAACCGGGCATGACCCCGAGCGGTTTCATTGGAGCGCTCGGGTTCCTGGCCAACATGGCCGGCGCCATCGTGGCCTTCGTCACTTTCCCTTGGGCTTATGCCGCGACCTGGCCATGGCTCTCCGCTCATGTGGTCAAAGGCTACGGGCCGGATATCCAGGCCGCGGCGCCGTGGCTCTGGAGCTTTCTTCTCGGCTTCGGGCTCTTCGCCGCCGTCCGCGCCGGGCTCCTTCTGGTGATATCCGCCAGCGGGCTCGCGGTAGCGCTGAGACTGCTCTTTCGGCGCGGGCGGGACTGATGGCCCATACTTTCGGCAATGATGACAACGAACACGGTTCCGCGGGCATCGCAACCGAAGTGGAACTCGAGGCGGCGGGCGTGTTCGATTTTGCGGAGGACGCCGTCTATTGCGGCAAAGCGTACGGGCGCCGACTCTGGTTCAAAACCCCTGGTGGAATCCTGCTCGTGGCCGGCGCCCGTATGGGCAAGCTCACTGACATTCTCGCCCAGAATATCTGCCACTCGGTGCTGAGCGCAGAGACGTTGATCATCTGCGATATCAAATGCGAGCTGGCCGCTATCAGCCGTGACCAGACCCCGGATCGCAAGTATTGCATCTACTGGAATCCGCAAGCGCTCTTCGACCTCCCGGATCATCGCATCAACCCCGTCGGACATCTGCGCTGGTCAAGCCCGACCCTTGTGTCCGACATCAAGCTTTACATCGCAGGCCAACTTCCCGAGACGGGCGCCGGATCGGCGCGCTACTTCGAACTCAATGCTCGCCGTGTCGGCGAAGGCCTGGCGCGCAGCTGCGCGGAAACCGACGGTGTAGTCACTCTTCCCGCGCTCTATGATGCCATCCTTGCGCTCCAAGCCGGTGGTGCGCTGTGGTCGACCTATGCCGAGGACATGAAGGCTTCCTCGGCGCGCGACATACGGGCGCTCGCCGCCGAGATCGAGACGGCCCAAGCGGATTCGAGCGGCGGCTGGCGCGGTATCGTCGGCGAACTGATGCAGGCCTTCGCCTGCCTCTCCGATCCGGACCTCAGGCGTTCGGTATCTGCGCCCTTCGATTTCCAGATGGAAGACCTGACACGCTCGGATCAGCTCTATCAGTTGTATCTGATGTGCCCGGAGTTGCTCGTGGAGCAATGGGCACCGGTCGTCAAAACCTTTCTGACGACGGCGCGCACGCTGAAAGCGCGAGCGCCAAGCGCACCACGGCAGACGTGGATCATCGACGAGGCCGCGCGGTTCAAGGGTTACGTCGAAATCGCAGATCTCTACACTGTCGGCGCCGGCCTGGGTATCAGGCCCTTCGCTGTCTTCCAGGACGTCTCCCAGATGAACGATCTGGCGCCCAATGCGCAGCGCAAGATCATGTCGTCTGCCGCAGTGCAGATCTATTTTGGAGCACGGGATCTCGCCAGCAGCAAGCATATCTCCGAGATGCTTGGTGTAGAGACCCTGCGGCGCCACGATCTGGTGGTTCAGGGCCGGGCGCGACTTGAGCTGCGCAAGCTCGCGCAATCGGTCTTCGAAGGCCGCGGGCTTTTCGACCTTGTGTTCGAGCTCGGGCAGAAGCGCTTTGAGTCAACGCACCCCAATAGGGAGCGCCGCATGCTCCGCAATGCCGACGAAGTCATGCGGATGGCACCGGGCCATATGTATCTCTTCGCCGATGGGCTCTCCGGCGCTGTCTATGGCGAGCGTGAGCCCTACTGGACGCAGCGCTGGATGGCGGGGCGGTACCACCCCAACCCGTACCACCCGCCCCTCGACGGAGTGACCGTACAGACCCGGTGGGGGCCGCGTTGGCGCCGGGTTTTTGCCCGCAAAGTGCCCGAGGCCTACGCCGATTACCCGCAATATGCCGACGGCATATGGACGACGATCGGAGAGCCTTCCAGATGACCGCACAGAGCAGAGAGCGTGCCTCAGTCAATCGCCTTGATCTCGCCACGCGCGAGGGCTTCGAGGTCAAGGCTGTCGCCGAAGCGGCGCTCGAACTCTTGGCGGAGCTCTCGGCCCCGCGTCTCCATGATGCGCATATGGTCGTAGAGCGTGACCGGGTCGCCCTGCATCGCCACCTCTTTGCTGGTTTCCAGAAGGATGTAGGCCAGCGTGTGGGTGTCGAGACCGCGAGCCTGCGCCCGCTCGGTCAGCGTCCGGACCTCATCGAGCACTTCGACCTCAACCAGACTGGGATGTGGAACAGGATCCATGACATCTTTCTCCAATAAATTTATCGATAAAATACATGGCACTAGTGTACCAAGCTTCGGGGAGGCAGCGCAAATTTCCGAACGGGAAGCTCTGCGCACCGAGATATCCGCCATTGCGGATCCCGCGACGCGGCGGAGTTGCGAGCTGCGCTACGCCTATGCTGAAGAACACACCCAGCTTGCGCACGCCCATTACACTTATCGCGAGACCCGATATGTCGATGCCAATCTGAAGCTCGAACCAAAGCTCGAGATCTCCAAAGGGCAGCCGCCAAGATCTTTCGAGGATGAGGTCAGCCGGCTCCAGGCCGAGTTCGCGCGATCCCAGCCCGGCCAGAAACTGCGGGCCGCGATCGAAGAGCGAGAAGCCGATCTTTGGGCCCAAGTCACCCAACGGGTGGCGCAAGCCAAAACCGCTGCCGCGCCGACACGCACGGATCAAGCCGCCGCAAAGGACAAGGCGCTGCAACGGTCATTCAAGCAGGCGCGGGATCTCTAAGCTTATGTAAAACAACAATAAATACTGGAATATATTCCTATCTTGTGATATGTTCACTCTTTGTTCATTCGCCGCACGGGGTCGGCGATGGGCAATTTCCTTCCCTCAACCCCAAGCGAAAGGAGGTCCAACATGGACCAAAACATCCCCCTCGACACTCTCCGGGATGGCCGGCTCAAAGCCACGATCTGGGAGAACGTCAACGAAAAGAACGAGACCTATCACAGCGTCACGCTCGCCAAGACCTATGAAGACCGCAACGGCAAGCTGCAGGACAGCCACTCCTTCTCGGGCGGCGAGCTCTTGCGCGTGGCCGAGCTCGCCCGAGAGGCCCATAGCGTCATTCGCAGCGTGCGCCGGGATCTGGCCCACGAAAGGCAGGCGCAGCAGCCGGTGCGGGAGAACCGGCCGCGCCGGTTTCAAGGGCGGTCGCAGGGCCAGTCTCAAGGACGGTCTCAGCCAGGTATGGAGCGCTGAGCTCTAGGCAGAGTGCGGGTGGGCCGCCTATCGGGACCCGCCCGCGCTTTGGCCTGTCTGGACGCAAGAAGAGGAGCCTACAGAAAGGACAAGAAATGACCAATCACGAAGACCCTGAGGCTTCCGAGACCGGGCTGTCGCACAGTTCCGAGGCCCTCCTGGAGCGCTATGGAGCGCATCTCGACGAAGCTGCGCTCACCGAGGCGCAGAAACAGGAATTCCTCACCGCGCTCTGGCAGATCATGGTCGCATTCGTCGATCTCGGCTTCAGCCTCAAAGCTGGGGATAACCTCACCCCCAAATGTGACCATGGCATCACCAATGTGCTACAATATCTGCACCTCAAAGAGACAGCGCCTGAAACAGTGGCTCCGAAAAAATCCAACAAAAACAAGGAGACCACATGAGCCCAGACCCACACCCCTCATCCAATCCGATCCCGGCGGTGATCTACTGCCGGGTGTCCAGCCCTCAGCAAAAGATCCAGGGACATGGGCTCGAAAGCCAAGAAAGCCGCTGCCGGGAATATGCAAAGCGCAAGGGCTATGATGTCGAAGCTGTCTTCCCCGACGACATCACCGGCGGTGGCGATTTCATGAAGCGCCCCGGCATGGTGGCGCTTCTCAGCTACATCGACGCCCAGACCCAAAAATCCTTCACCGTCATCTTCGACGATCTCAAACGTTTCGCCCGGGACACCGAATTCCATATCCAGCTGCGCCGAGCCTTCCAGTCCCGCGGCGCCCGCGTCGAATGCCTGAACTTCAAGTTCGAGGACACGCCCGAGGGCAAGTTCACCGAAACGATCTTCGCCGCCCAGGGCGAACTCGAGCGCGAACAGAACCGTCGCCAGACCTGCCAGAAGATGCGCGAGCGCATCAAGCGCGGCTATTGGGTGTTCAAAGCACCCGTCGGCTACACCTACGAGACCGTCCCGCCCCACGGCAAATTGCTGGTGCGCCGAGAGCCCCTTGCCTCGATCTTACGAGAAGCCCTCGAAGGCTTCGCCTGCGGGCGCTTTGCGATCCAGGCCGAAGTGCAGCGTTTTCTCGAAGACCAGCCTGAGTTTTCAAAACAGAATGGCGGCGTCCATCCCCAGCGGGTGACTGAACTGCTGACCCGGTCGATCTATGCCGGGTTCGTCGAATACGCGCCCTGGGGCATCTCCTTGCGCAAGGGCCACCACGAGCCGCTGATCAGCGCTAAGACCTTTGAGGCGATCCAAGCCCGCCGGGCCGGGGCCAAGCGCCTTCCCACCCGCGCCGATCTGCACAAAGACTTCGTGCTCCGCGGCGCTGTTTGCTGTGCCGATTGCTCCGTGCCGTACAAATCGGCCTGGTCCCAGGGCAAACGTAAGAAGTACGCCTACTATGTCTGTCAAACCAAGGGCTGCGAGAGCTACGGAAAATCGATCCCGCGTGACAGAGTCGAAGGCGATTTCGCGGACATGCTGCGCGGTCTCACCCCGTCCCAGGCACTCTACGGCGCGGCAACGGCCATGTTCCGCGATCTCTGGGACGCCCGTCTTTCCCGGGTCCAGGAAACCCAAGCAACGTTGAGACAGCAACTCAAAGCGGCGGAGGCAAAATCCCAGAAGCTGCTCGACCGCATCATCGAGTCTGAGACACCGCAACTTGCCGCGCGGCTGGAAGCCAAGTTCAACGAGCTAGAACTCTCAAAGGCCGTGATCGAGGAAAAACTGAACTGCGCGGGCCAACCGGGCCGTCCCTTTGCGGAGTCGCTCGAACACGCTTTGGCGTTTTTGGCAAACCCTTGGAAAATCTGGGAGAAAGGGGCGTTTGAGGTCCGTAGAACCATCCTCAAACTGGTCCTGACCGCCCCCTGGCCCTACCACCGGAAAACAGGGCCTCGAACACCGCAAATAGCATTCCCGTTCAACGCGTTAGGGGGAAATGACGCCGGAAATTTTAGTTTGGTGCCCCCACACGGACTCGAACCGCGGACCTACTGATTACAAATCAGTTGCTCTACCAGCTGAGCTATAGGGGCTTAACCGTCATGCTGTGAGCAGTCTGGCTAACACAGACCGAAGACCTGCGGGCGCGTCTTTCTCATACCTTCCATGGCGTGTCGACAGTTTTGTGCACGACTTGCGCCGATTGCGTCCACGGAAAGCGCCGGGTGTTTGAGCGTCGGTTTGCCCAGACAAGAGACCCCTAACTCCGTCACTTCCACGCATGAAGGTAGGCTCGGCACGGGGGCTATCTGAACACCATGCCAGGCCACTCGACCGAACGACACACCGCGGAGATGTGCGACAGCCTATTCTCATCGGCAAATTCAGACTCCGATCGGAGCGCTGCACGGCCCACGCGCGCTGCTGCTCCGCAGCGGTTCCGTGAAGCCAGCAGACGCGCTGTCGATCCTGTGTAAAACAAGCGACCTCCCGCTCTCGCAACGTCGCTTTGCCTTCCATTGCCGGTGAGTTTTAGTAAGCTGCGCGCACAAAACCAACAAAGGATCGAGCATAATGACCTATCGTTTCACCGGCCTTCTGGCCGCCGCAGCTTTGGCAATCACCGCTTGCGACAACCTGGACCCGAACACAGTGGACACGGCAGGTTCCGCAGTTGCCGGCGGCGCGCTTGCCGCGATCTCCGCAACCCTGCTCGACGCGAACGCGGGATGGACCATCGCCGCGGGAGTCGCGGGCGCCACCGCAGGCGCGCTTTATGCGCAACACCGTCAGCGGAACGAATGCGCCTACTACACCGGCAACGGCGACGAGGTCGTCGTCCGCCCCTGCGCCTGAGACGCAGAGTCCGGCGGCCCTAGACCGCCGGACCTCGCCTGATCTTGAGAGCATTGGTCGTTGTCACGCAGCCGCACAGATCCCGACACCCGCCGAGCGCTTCAGTCCCTTTGGTGCTGTCGACATCTACACGGCGGGTCCAGACAGAGCCACGCGGCTCCTCCGACCGGATGTGAGCAGCGCCGGCACCACGACACACAGCGCGCGTCCATCATCAACGCCGGTCGTCGACACGCCAAGCCCTGGAAACTGTTTCGCCGGAATTAAGCGGGGGGTGCGGACCCGGTCCCCATACACCCAGTCACAAAAATCAACGGCGTCTGTTCCGGCTCGTTGGCACCGCCCTTTCCGAAGATGTGAGGTAAGCGTCATCTCCCAGAGTCTTGCGGCATTGCAGTCAACTGGCAAGCCGCCGCTTAGTAGCCGATGCATTCGCCTTTACTGCGCACAAATGCTGTGGCTGGCTCAGGCCAGACTGCGAAAGGTACTCGGATGGATCTTCAAACGTGGCTGGCGTTTGTCGCCGCGTCGACAGCGCTTCTTCTCATTCCCGGGCCCACTGTGTTGCTCGTGCTCAGTTATGCAATCAGTCATGGGAAAAAGGTGGCACTCGCGACTGTCGCAGGCGTCGCCCTAGGGGATCTGATCGCAATGTCCGCGTCACTGGCCGGTCTTGGAGCATTGGTGCTTGCCTCTGCAACGCTTTTCACCGCTCTGAAATGGATCGGTGCGGCATACCTAGTCTATCTCGGCGTCAAACTGCTCACCAGTGCGTCAGCCACATCGGCAGGAGACGTCGATACTCTTGCGCCGAAGAGGCCCATGAACGTGTTTGGGCATGCTACAGCGGTGACAGCGCTCAATTCCAAATCCATTGCGTTCTTCATTGCTTTCGCGCCGCAATTCAAAACTGTGGGTCGTCCGCTCCTGCCACAGTTCCTCATTCTGATCGCGACCTTCGTCAGCCTCGCAGCTCTCAATGCCCTCGCCTATGCCGTCATGGCAAACAGGCTCCGCACGATGGTGGCGCGCCCATCTGTTTTAGCGTGGTTGTCGCGGATTGGTGGCGGCGCATTGATCGCCATGGGCGTCGCGACCGCAACGTTCAGGCGCGCGCAGTAACCGAAGCGAGCGATCGGCTGAACTCATAGGTCCTTGGCTTGGGCAGGAGTGCGGACATACTCGCCAATGATACCCCGCGACCGACCTTCGAATGGACCAAAGGTTGATCATCCACGAACCGTCGTCTTCCGGATTGCTCGGGCCTGCGGACAGTTTTGAAGCGCGGCATTAGGTCGAAGGCGGTGGACTCGACCAGGGCCGAGAAAAGGCGCACGAAGAAAGCAGCCTTAGCGCTCACCGGAACCGCTCCTCGCATTTGGTGGTGCAGGCCGTGGCGTTTTGAGGAGGCCCGTTGGACGCTCATCAGCCAGGACTGCCGCCTAAGAAAAAGCAGCCGACAGCGCTTTCTCGGGCGCCCGTGCATCTCAGGAGCCGGAGAGGGTCGAGGAGATGGCGGGCCAACGGAGCGGACCAAAGCTCAAGTGCAGCGCTGGTGCCGCCGCCTCGCAGCGCTCCTTCGTGCTACCCTCATTTCGTGACCCGGCTCAGTTTGCGGACGGAACCGACGGCTTTGTCTGGAGCAAGTCGAGACTTTCACCTCCGTCAGCGGGATAGAGCGGGTTCCAACGTGGCTGTTAAAAGAACGTCGCATGACGGTTGACGTCTTTGTAGAGCAGGTAGCGAAAGCGCCCGGGTCCACCTGCATAGCATGCCTGCGGGCAAAAGGCGCGCAGCCACATGAAATCGCCTGCTTCGACCTCGACCCAGTCTCTGTTCAGCTTGTAGACGGCCTTGCCTTCAAGAACAAAAAGCCCGTGCTCCATCACATGGGTTTCCGCAAAGGGGATGCAGGCGCCTGGTTCGAACGTGACGATGGTGACATGCATGTCATGGCGCAGATCGGCTGGATCGACGAAGCGCGTCGTGGCCCAACGACCATCGGTCCCCGGCATAGGCGTGGGCGCAACCTCCGTCTCGTTTGTAAAGATGGCTTCGGGGCGAGCGATGCCGTCGACCGGCTCGTAAGGCTTCCTGATCCAATGGAAGCGCGCGTTTTCGGCGCCCGGGTTATGCAGGCGCCAATTCGCCCCCGCGGGCAGATAGGCATATCCACCCGGCCGCATGTGGTGTTGCCCGTCCGCAAAGGTGATCGTGACGGCACCTTCGGTCACGAACAGAACCGCTTGCACTTCAGACTCGGGTTCGGGGTTGTCGCTGCCGCCGCCCGGCTGCACCTCGACGATGTATTGCGAGAAGGTCTCGGCAAATCCTGTCATGGGCCGCGCGAGCACCCAGGCGCGCGTTTGCTCCCAGAATGGCAGATAGCTCGTCACGATATCCCGCATGGTGCCGCGCGGAATGACTGCGTAGGCCTCGGTGAAAACGGCGCGATCCGTCATGAGCTGGGTCTGCGGGGGGTGCCCACCAACGGGCGAAAAGTAGCTCGGCTGAGCTGTGTTCTTCGGTGTCATTGCGTGATCAGATCCTGAATTCTATGAAACGCGATGCGTTCGACCTGCTGGCAGGCCTCTGCCAATTCGTCCTCGCGCGCGTTCTCCAGCCGGCGTCGAAAAGCGTCGAGGATGCCAGGCTTGTCGTGATCCCGCACGGCGATGATGAAGGGGAACCCGAAGGCCGCGACATAGCGGTCGTTCAGCTCGGTAAAGACCTGCCGATCCGCGTCGGTCAGCGCATCGAGACCAGCTGACGCCTGCTCGGCGGTGGATTCAGCCGTCAGCCGTTTGGCCTGGGCAAGCTTTCCGGCTAGGTCGGGATGCGCCATCAGAACGCCGAGACGCTCGTCCTCATCCGCCCCCCGGAACACCCGGCAGAGCGCCGCGTGAAGCCCGATCGCGGTGTCATTTGCTGGACCAAGCTCGCCTGCAAAGGCCCGTTCGGCAACCCAGGAGGAATGCTCGAAGACGCCTCCGAACGCATCCACGAACTCCGTGCCCAACATCTGTGACGGCTTCAAAAGGCCCCGATGAGGCGGGTGCTCGGCGGCCCAGTGTCGCGCAATGTCGATCCGGCGCGCAAACCAGATGTCGGGCGTGCCTTTGACATACTCCAGGAACCGTTTGACCGCCGCGGCGCGCCCGGGGCGTCCGGCCAACCGACAATGCAGCCCCACCGACATCATTTTTGGCGCACCCGCGACCCCTTCGGCATAGAGCATGTCGAACGTGTCCTTGAGATAGGCAAAGAACTGGTCGCCCGAATTGAACCCCTGGGGCGTGGCAAACCGCATGTCGTTGGCATCGAGCGTGTAGGGAATGACCAGCTGATCGCGGTCTCCGGATCGGACCCAGTAGGGCAGATCGTCAGCATAACTGTCCGAGACGTAGTCGAAACTGCCGTCTTCCGCGATCAGGCGCACGGTATTTTCGGAACAGCGCCCGGTGTACCACCCCCGTGGTGTCGATCCGGTGACAGCCGCGTGCAGGCGTTTGGCCTCTTCGAGATGCGCGCGCTCCTCCTCCGGCGTGAAATCCTTGTACTCGATCCATTTCAGGCCGTGGCTCGCGATCTCCCAGTCCGCCGCGGTCATCGCCGCAACCTGTTCGGGCGACCGCGCGAGTGCTGTCGCCACGCCGTAAACGGTGATCGGGATGTTCAGATCCGTGAACAGGCGATGCAGGCGCCAGAACCCGGCCCGGGCGCCGTATTCATACATCGATTCCATGTTCCAGTGGCGCTGGCCGGGCCAGGCGGCGGCACCCACGATCTCCGACAGAAACGCCTCGGACGCGGCGTCGCCATGGAGCAGACAGTTCTCGCCGCCTTCCTCGTAGTTCAGCACGATCTGGACGGCTATCTTAGCACCACCCGGCCAGTTCGCATTGGGCGGCCGGGCGCCGTATCCTCTCATGTCTCGCGGGTAACGCTGCACTGGTGTCCTCCCTCGTTTAATCTTCGCATATACCGAAATGAACGGAAAAACTTTCAAAACTTCTTTGAAGGTCTTTCCGGGGGATCCGCTGTTTCGGATTTCCGGTATCTGGCCCAGGACGATGCCGACCACTGGAGGACACAGCAATGACCGGATATCTCACGACGCACGTTCTGGACACGGCACGCGGACAGCCGGCCTCCGGGATCAGGGTGGAGCTGCACCGGGTCGATGGCGGGACCCGGACATTGCTGGCCGAGGCGATCACGAATGCGGATGGGCGCACAGACGATCCCGTTCTTCCCAGTGACAGGTTCGCGCCGGGCACCTATGAGCTGACTTTTTTCGTCGCGGACTACCTTGCCGATGGCGGCGCTGAGACGGATTTCCTGGACGACGTTCCACTCCGTTTTCGGATGTCCGAGGCAGATCATTACCATGTGCCGCTCCTGCTCTCGCCTTTTGGCTACAGCACCTATCGCGGCAGCTGATAAGCCGTTTCCATGTGGCGCAGATCGGCTTTGATCCGGTCGACCATATAGTCGATGAACAGCCGGGACTTGGGGTCCTGGTTGCGCTTGTGCGGAAAGAGACAAGCCAATTGCGCATCGGGCGGTGGAGTCTCCTCGCAGACCGGTACGAGCGCGCCGGAGGCAAGGTGCGACAGCACATCGAACACCGGCTTGTTCACGATGCCCGTGCCATCCAGCGCCCATTGCGTGAGCACATCGCCGTCGTCGCAGGAGTAGGGACCCGTCACGTTAAAGTCCTGATCGCCATCCGGTGTGCGAAGGCGCCAGCGGAACTCCGTCGAGCCGGGAAACCGCAAAAGCAGGCAGGCGTGGCCTTCGCTTAGCAAATCGTCGCCGGTCTTCGGCGCACCCCTGGCAGCCACGTAGTCCGGCGCCGCACAGAGCACGCGGGGGCAGTCCGCGATTGCCCGAATCCGGTGCGCCGAGTCAGGCGGGTTTCCCAGCACGAACGCCACATCCAACCCTTCGCCCGTCAGGTCGATCGTACGGTCCGATAACCTAAGCCTGACGTGGATGTCCGGGTATTTCTTATGAAAATCAGTGATTTTCGAGGCGACAAGCCGCCGCCCCACCCCCAGCGGCGCCGCCACAAAGAGCGAGCCCCTGGGGTTCTGCGTCACGTCATGAATCGCGGCCTCGGCCTCTTCCACCGCATCGAGAATGGCGACAGCCTTGGGGTAAAAGATCCGGCCCTGTTCTGTCGGCTGAATGGAGCGGGTCGTTCGGGTAAAGAGACGCACGCCCAAATGCCTTTCCAGTTCCCCGATCCGCGACGACGCCACCGCAGCCGAGACACGCAGATCGCGCGCCGCTGCGGACATGTTTTCCAGTTCATAGACCCGGACGAACATCCGCACGTTGTTGACGTTATTCATGGTCGATTATCTGAAAAATATTGAAGCTGATCACGATATTCAGGAATTATCAGAAAGAGGGGGACTCGTATAGCGTACCGAAAACTTCGGAGAGACACCCATGTATGATTTCGCCGTCATCACCGAGTGGGCCGCCTTTGCGGTCCGCTGGTTGCATGTGATCACCGCGATGGCCTGGATCGGGTCATCCTTCTACTTCATTGCGCTCGATCTGGGTCTGCGGAAGGTGCCTCACATGCCGGTCGGGGCCCATGGCGAGGAATGGCAGGTCCACGGCGGGGGATTTTACCATATCCAGAAGTACCTCGTGGCGCCCGAGAACATGCCCGAGCATCTGACCTGGTTCAAATGGGAGAGTTACAGCACCTGGCTCTCGGGCGCGGCGCTTCTGATGCTCGTCTACTGGACCGGGGCGGAGATGTTCCTGATCGACTATGACAAGGTCGATCTGGCAGTGTGGCAGGCCATCGGGATCTCCGCGGGCTCGCTGACGCTGGGCTGGCTGGCCTATGACGCGCTCTGCAAGAGCCGGCTGGCCGGTCACCCGACGCTCCTGATGCTGATCCTCTTCGTGATCATCGTCGCCATGTCATGGGGCTACGATCAGGTCTTCACGGGCCGGGCGGCGCTGCTCCATCTGGGCGCATTCACGGCGACGATCATGACGGCGAATGTGTTCTTCATCATCATGCCGAACCAGCGGATCGTCGTGAAGGATCTTCAGGAAGGCCGGGTGCCGGACGCGAAATACGGCAAGATCGCCAAGCTGCGGTCGACCCACAACAACTACCTGACGCTGCCGGTCATCTTTCTGATGCTGTCCAACCACTACCCGCTGGCCTTCGCGACGGAGTACAACTGGATCATCGCGAGCCTCGTGTTCCTGATGGGCGTCACGATCCGCTACTATTTCAACTCGATCCACGCCCGCGCCGGGAACCCGCACTGGACCTGGGCGGTCACGGCGCTGATCTTCATCACGATCATGTGGCTCTCGAGCGCGCCGATGTTCAAGAATTACGACTGGCAGGAGAATGTCGAGGTGCCCGCGCAGCTGCAGCCGGTGGTCGCCGCAGCCGGGTTCGAAGAGGCGCGCAATGTCGTGCTGGGCCGCTGCTCGATGTGCCACAGTCCGGAGCCGACTTGGGACGGAATCTTGTGGCCGCCAAAGAACGTGCGGCTCGACAATGATTTCGAGATCGCGCGGAATGCCGAGGCGATCTACATCAATGCCGGTCTCAGCCATGCGATGCCGCCCGGCAATATCACCGGGATGGAAGAGGGCGAGCGCGCCGCCATCGTCCGCTGGGTCCGCGGCATCGGTCACGAAGGCTCCGACGTGGCGCTGGCCGCGCACTGAGTGACGCGAAGTCCGTCGCGGGCGGATCGGGATGCGCCCGACGCAGAGACGGTGTGTCGAACGCCCGACCGACGGTTTACGGGCGCGCGCAGCCCGGTTCGGGGCGACGGGCGCGATGCGGTTTCAAAAAAGCCTATTGGACGCCAAGCGGATACGCGACGGCCGGCGGCGGCGCCCGATCACGCCGCCGCCTCGCCCCCGCCCTTCTGCGGCTGTCCGGACACATAGGTCTCAACGACCGCGCGATCATCGCCCATCATCTGCAGCACGAAGAGCTCCTCGGCGAGGGACTCTGCCCGCGCCATCCGCAGCGCCATAGCCGGTGTCGCGTGCGCGTTCAGCACGACGATATCTGCCTCGCTGCCCGGATCGAGCGTGCCGATCCGGTCCGCCAGGCCCAGTACCTCGGCGTTCCCTCGGGTGATCCAGTGAAACGCCCGCAGCGCTTCGAGCTTCTGGCCTCGCAACTGCAGCACCTTGTAGCCTTCGTTCAGCGTCTGCAGCATCGAATAGCTGGTGCCCGCACCGACATCGGTCGCAATACCGCTCTGGATGCCGCGACCACGCAGCCCCGCGTCATCAAAGAGGCCACTGCCCAGAAACAGATTGGACGTCGGACAGAAGACAGGATGCGCGCCGGTCTCGGCCAGCGCGCCGATCTCGCGATCCTTCAGGTGGATGGCGTGACCGAGCAGCGTCCTCGGGCCGAGCAGCCCGTAGCGCTCGTAGACGTCCAGATAATCGCGCGCTTCGGGATAGAGCTCTGCCGTGTAGGCGATCTCATCATGGTTCTCGGACAGATGGGTCTGCACGAAACAGTCCGGATGCGCCGCAACCAGCGCGCCGGCGGCCTCCATCTGGGCCGGGGATGAGGTGATCGCGAAACGCGGTGTGATCGCGTACTGCGCCCTGCCCTTCCCATGCCATTCCGCGATCAGCGCGGCGCTGTCGTCATAGCCCGATTGCGCCGTGTCGAGCACCGCGTCGGGCGCGTTGCGGTCCATCATGGTCTTGCCGGCGATCATCCGCATGTCGCGGCTCGCGGCCTCATGAAACAGCGCCTCGGCGGACGCCTTGTGGACCGAGCAGAACGCAACGGCCGTCGTCGTGCCATAGTCGGTGAGCAGGTCGCAAAAGCGCCGCGCCATCGACCGGGCGTGCTGCGCGTCGGCATATTCCGCCTCGGCGGGAAAGGTGTAGCCATTGAGCCAGTCCAGCAGCTGGCTGCCCCAGCTCGCGATGATCTGCACCTGCGGAAAATGGATATGGGCGTCGATGAAACCGGCCATCAGCAGATGGGGCCGGTGATCGACCTCCTGCACGTCCGGCGCCAGCGCCTGGACCTCGGCATGGGCGCCCGAGGCGGCGATCAGACCGTCGCGCAGCAGCAGTGCGCCATCTTCGATATAAGCGTAGGCCTCAGTGTCGTCGGTGGACCGGGGCGCGTGATTGAACGTCAAAAGACGTCCGCGAAGCAGAGTGTCGGTCATTGCAGGGCCTGCCGGGATGGGACTGGAAAGAAACGGGGCGGCGTCGTCCGCCGCCCCGAGAGTTGGGATCCGGAGCGGCGTGGGCCGCCGCCCCGGTCTGGCTCAGGCGCGTCCGGCCGGCGCGTCGGTATCCATGAAATCGGGTTCATCCGGGACGATGACGCGATGCTCCAGATCCTCTTTCGGCGCGATCCGCGGATAGATCAGCAGGAAGGCCCCGGTGATCAGGTAGCCCACGGTGATCCCGTCGAGCTGTGGCAATTGCAGGCTGCCGCCATGGATGATCCCGATCGAGGACATTACCGCCGCCGCGATGGCAAAGCCGCCGGCATTCTGGAACTTGCCGTCGATGATGGAGGCCACGATAGCGCCCCAGACCAGGCCGGTGAGGATTGCGCCCTGTGCAAGCGCCAAGTGACCCTCGTAATGCGCGCCTTCCATCAGCATGGCTGCGGTCAGCTCCACATCGCCCAATGACGGTAGTCCTTCGACACCGCTGCTGCGGAGCGCGTTCATCAGCGAGCCCCACTTCACGATGAGGAAAGCCGAGATATGCGGCAGGATCGCAAAGGAGACCGCCGCCATATGCGTGGGCTTCACCGCAAAGGCGGTGTTGGTGATCAGGCTGACCGAGACGAAGACCAGCACCGGGGCGGCGGCGGCAATCGGGATCACCCCGTTGATGAAGGCCAGAAAGCCGAAGAAGGCGGAAAAGGCTATCACGCCCGCAACGCCGATGATGTAGCCGGCATGGGCTTCAAGCCGCTTGTAGGCGGGATGGCCGATATAGACCGTGGTCGGGAAGGGCGAGCCGAAGACCGCGCCGATCATGGTGCCCGCGCCGTCGGTGACCTGACAGACGGCGACGGGATACTTGTCGCCCGCAGCCTCGGCACTCTCCACGTTGTTCATCGTCTCGATGAAATTGTAGATCTGCACCGGCACCAGCACGAGGAATAGCTCGGGGTTCGCGAACAGATACTGCACACCCACGATCAGATCGCCGAAATAGGGCAGCGGCGGGTAGAAGCCGACACCGCTCAGATCGAAACTCGACTGTCCCAGAATGATGGCGATGATCGTGCCCGCGCCGATGGCGACAAGCCCGGCCGGGATGTTGCCCGGCAGCCGGAAACGGCCCACGAGCCCCCACAGGATGATGATGAGTGCGGCGAAACCGACGATGGGATTCTCGAAGATCTGGGTCAGCGGCACCGAGCCAATGAACACGAGCGCGATACCGCACAGCGTGCCGAGCATGCCCGCGCGCGGTGTGATCCGCTTCAGGAAGGGACCGACGATCGCACCGAGGGCGGCGACGATGCCGCCCATGAACCCAGCGCCGATCCCGACCTGCCAGGCCAGCAGCGCATCATCGGTTGCCCAATAGATCGGGCCGATCACACCGAAGAGATAGACGAACATCACCGGTGTGGAGATGCCGTAGGGCAGTGCCGTGACATCGCGGCCGGTCTTTTCGGCGACGCGCTTGGCCATGAAAGTATAGACCGCCACACCCGCCAGAATGGCGACGGCGGCGCCGGGCACGATCCGGCCATAGACGATCTCCGGGGGCATCTGAAAGACGAACTGGCAGATCGCCGAGAGCACCATCAGGTTGACCAGGTTGTCGGTGAAGAGCGCCCAGAAGGCGCTGTAGTCGCTCCGGCTGAACAGCTGGTAGCTATAGGGTTTCGTCGTCATCTCACATGTCCTCCCATTCGGGTTGTGCGGGCATCTGGTCCTGTCCGAGAGAGCCCTGTTTTGTTGCGCGGCCGACCGGGTCGGGCACGGTTCGGGGTTTCGGGGGCGACGTGGTCAGCGCAGCCATCGCTTCGGCCACTATGAAGGCGGCGATCACGTCGGGGCGCTTGTCGCCGCTCCGGCCGGACCCCATCGGACACATTAATGCGCCCGTAGGAGTCCTTTGCGCGGTTGTGCGGCAGAACTGCTCGAATTTGGCGCGCTTCGTGGCTGAGCCGATCATGCCGACATAGGCGGCGTCGCCGCGCGCAAGCGCCTCGGCCGTCAGCAGAAAATCCAACGCGTGATCATGGGTCAGCACTATGAAGGCGCTGTTCGGAAGGGCGGCGCGGATTTCTGCCTCCGGCAGGGCCGACAGGCGCCGGTCCACCTGCGCGGTGCAGAGCGCCAGTTCCTCGGGCCGGCCATCAATGAGGATCGCGCGTACCGGCAGATACTGGAAAAGGCAGGCCAGCGCCCGCCCGATATGCCCCGCCCCCAGGATGTAGACATGGGGGCGCGCCACGATTTCGGCCTGCGCCTCCTGCAGCGCGGCGTTGCGCGCGGCTACCGTCATGCGGGTCAGCCTGATCTCCACCCGGCCGCCGCAGCACTGCCCAATCTCCGGGCCGAGCGGCACGTCCATGTCGCAGACATCCTCGCCCGTGCGCAGCATCACCCGCGCACGGTCCAGCGCCATGTATTCCAGCTGACCGCCGCCGATGGTGCCGTGCACCCCGTCAGAAGCGACGAACATCGCGGCCCCCTCGTCGCGCGGGGACGAGCCGCGGACCCGTGTGAGCCGCACCTCGATCACGTCGCCATGGCGCGCCAGAAAGCCGCTGAGCGTATCCTGATCCGCCATGGCTCAGCTCCCGCCCTGCAGCCGCTCGACGGCCAGCAGGATGCGCTCGGGCGTTGCCGGCGTATCGAGCCGCGGGCAGGTCCGGTAGTCGTCCACGCTGGCCACCGCCATCGACAGCGCCTCCAGCACCGAGATGCCGAGCATGAAGGGCGGCTCGCCCACGGCCTTGGACCGCTTGATGGTGTTCTCGCGGTTCTCCGACCAGTCGGCGAGATCGACGTTGAAGATGCGCGGCCGGTCCGAGGCGAGCGGGATCTTGTAGGTCGACGGCGCGTGGGTTCTCAGCTGGCCGGCCTCGTCCCACCACAGCTCTTCGGTCGTCAGCCAGCCCATCCCCTGGATGAACGCGCCCTCGACCTGACCGCGGTCAATGACCGGGTTCAGCGACTTGCCGACATCGTGGAGGATATCGGTGCGGTCGACGATGTATTCGCCGGTCAGCGTGTCGATCGACACCTCCGACACCGCCGCGCCGTAGGCATAGTAGTAGAACGGCCGGCCCTGCCCCGTCTCGCGGTTCCAGTGGATCTTGGGCGTCTTGTAGAACCCCGCCGCCGAGAGGTGGATCCGGGCCATATAGGCCAGCTTGATGAACTCGGCGAAGCTGTGCGTCTCATCGCCGATCTGCACCCGTCCCGGCAGGAAACGCACCGCCTCCGGCGCGACCCCCCATTTCTCCGCCGCGAAAGCAACGAGCCGCGCCTTGATCTGCTCGCAGGCATCCAGCGCCGCCATCCCGTTCAGATCGGTACCCGAAGAGGCCGCGGTGGCCGATGTGTTCGGCACTTTCTCCGTGGTCGTCTTCGTGATCTTGATCGTCTCGAAATCGGCCTGGAAGGCATCGGCCACGACTTGGGCCACCTTGGTGTTGAGCCCCTGCCCCATCTCGGTGCCGCCATGGTTCAGATGGATCGAGCCGTCGCTATAGACATGGACCAGCGCGCCAGCCTGATTGTACCAGGTCGCGGTGAAGGAGATGCCGAATTTCACCGGCGTCAGCGCGATCCCCTTGCGGATCACACCCCCACGCTCGTTCCAGTCCAGCACCGCCTCGCGGCGCGCCTGATAGTCCGCCTGCGCTTCCAGCTCCGCCACGATCTGCGGCGCAATATTGTCCTCGACCGTCTGGTGGTAGGGCGTCACATCGCGCCCGTCCGGCCCATAGAAGTTGAGCTTGCGGATCTCCAGCGCGTCGCGCCCGCGGTGATAGGCGATCTCCTCCATGATGCGCTCGGCGATGATCACCCCCTGCGGGCCGCCGAAGCCCCGGAAGGCCGTGTTGGATACGGTGTTGGTCTTCATCGGGTGCGAGTTCAGCAGCACATGGGGGTAAAAATACGCGTTGTCGGCATGAAAGAGCGCGCGGTCCGTCACCGGCCCGGAGAGGTCCGAGGAAAACCCGCAGCGCGCCGCGAACTCGCCCGTCACGGCCTCGATCCGGCCCTCGTCATCGAAGCCGACTTCGTAATCGATGACGAAGTCATGCCGCTTGCCGGTGGCCGACATGTCGTCGTCGCGGTCGGGACGGATCTTGACGGGCCGGTCCCATTTCTTCGCTGCGACCGCCGCCACGGCGCAGAAGAGGTTCATCTGCGTTTCCTTGCCGCCGAACCCGCCGCCCATGCGCCGCACATTCACGGTCACGGCATTGGAAGCCACGCCAAGGACATGGGCCACCATGTGCTGCGCCTCGGTCGGATGCTGGGTCGAGCAATGAACGATCACGTCCTCGTCCTCGCCGGGAATGGCAAAGGCGATATGGCCCTCCAGATACATGTGATCCTGCCCGCCGACGCGCATCTGACCCTTGATCCGGTGTGGTGCGGTCTCCATTGCGTCGCGCGCGTCGCCGCGCTTGAGCGTGAGGGGCGGCGTGACATAGGGCATGTCCTGGTCGCGGGCCTCGTCGGGCTCCAGCACAAAGGGCAGATCCTCGTAGGCGATCTCGGCCAGCTGCGCCGCCCGCCGCGCGGCGTCGCGCGTCTCGGCGATCACGGCAAAGATCGGCTGCCCCCAGAACTCTACCTTGTCGGTGACCAGAACGGGTTCGTCGTTGCGGCTCGTCGGGCTGACATCGTTCACACCGGGGATGTCATCGGCGGTGAGGACGTCCAGCACGCCCGGAGCGGCACGAACTGCCTCCAGCTCCAGGGACGTGATCCTGGCATGGGCGCGCGTCGAGAGCCCCAGATAGGCGTGAACGGTTCCCGCGGGTTCGGCAATGTCGTCGGTATAGTCCGCCCGGCCCGTGACATGCTTGATCGCAGAGTCGTGCTGGCGGTCGGTATGGACGCCCCCACGAATGCGCTTGCGATCCCGATCGGACCCGGGATTCTCGTCCAGATCCCCAAAGGCATTTTCCCGGGCAACAAGATCTTCGTTCAGTTTGCCATCATCATGCATCACGCGACCCTCTCTTGCGTGCGCTGCAGGCGCACTGGCGCCGCGCTGTCCGAGTTTTCCAACCAGAACCGGAGCATCAGATTCTGCGCTGACCGCATTCGGTAGGCCGCCGAAGCGCGCCAGTCGGTCAGAGGCTGAAAGTCCTCCGGAAGATGTGTCGCCGCCGCGCGCAGGGTGGCCTCGTTCCAGGGCTGTCCGATAAGCGCGCGTTCGGTGCGCGCCGCGCGTTTCAGCGTCGCCGCCATCCCGCCAAGGGCAATGCGCGCGTCGGTGATCTGCCCTTCCGCGACCGTGACGCGAAACCCGGCTGCCACAGACGAAATGTCTTCGTCCCGCCGCTTGGAGATCTTGTAGGCGGCGTGCAGCGTGCCGTCCCGCTCGCGGGGAATGTCGATGCGCTCGACGAACTCCCCGGGTTCCAGATCCTGCTTGCCATAGTCGATGAAGAACGCCTCCACCGGCAGCGTGCGGCGGGCCGCGCCCTTGCGCAGCACGACCTCCGCTCCGAGCGCGATCAGCACAGGCGGCGTGTCCCCGATGGGCGACCCGTTGGCGACATTGCCGCCGATGGTGCCCATGTTGCGGATCTGCCAACCGGCGATCCGGTCCCAGTATTCTGCCAGATGCGGAAACTCGCGGCAGAGCACCTCGGCGCTGTCCGAATAGCTCACCCCTGCCCCGATGCGGATCGCCTCCGGCGTGACCTCGACACCGCGCAGATCCTCCAGATGGCCGATGAACACCGCCGGAGAGATCTTGCGCAGAAACTTGGTAACCCAGAGCCCGACATCCGTGGCCCCCGCGATCAGCGTGACGTCGCTGTGCTCCTGCAGGACTGCGGCCAGATCATCGGCATCGGCCGGCAGGATCGCGCGGCTCTCGCCATCGGTGACATCGACGCGCGCGCCGTCATTGAGCCCGCGCAGCCGCTCCGCAACCGTCTCGCGTTCCGTCGTCAGCAGATCATCGGCGGGTCGGCCGTAGCCGCTGATCGCCTTCGCGGCGCGAATGATCGGCTCGTAGCCCGTGCAGCGGCAGAGATTGCCCTGCAGCGCCGTTTCGATCTCGGCTTCAGTCGGATCGGGGCGCTCCATCCAGAGCGCGTAGAGCGACATGACAAAGCCCGGCGTGCAGAACCCGCACTGGCTGCCGTGATATTCGACCATCGCCTGCTGCACCGGGTGCATCCGACCATCCGGTCCGGACAGATGCTCCACCGTGACCACATGGGTGCCGTCCAGCGACGCCATGAACCGGATGCAGGCATTGACGGTCTCGTAGTGCAGCTCCCCCTGGGCCAGACGCCCCACGAGCACGGTGCAGGCCCCGCAATCGCCCTCCGCGCAGCCTTCCTTGGTCCCGGTCAGCCGTTTCTGGAGCCGCAAAAAATCCAGCAGCGTGTCGCCCGCACCGACCTTGTCGAGCGTGATTTCTGCGCCGTTGAGTAGAAAACGTATCTCCGAACGATGTGCCATCGGTTCTCCTGACCCCGGCAGAGCGGGCTGGGTTTTTCGGTCAGGAACATCTTGCGGCCGTCGACTATATAAAAACAGAGGGGAGAGTGGTAAGCTCTTTCAACGTTTCCTATATAATCGGGTCTTCGCCGATGCCGTATATCGAAAGCCTGCGTGTCTTTGTCCGTGTCGTGGAGCGGGGCAGCATCACGGCGGGTGGCCGGGATCTGCGACTCACGCCTGCCGTCGCAAGCAATCGTATCAAGGAGTTAGAGCAGAGACTGGATGTGCGCCTGTTCAACCGCACGACCCGCAAGCTGTCCCCCACCGAAGTCGGTCACGCCTTCTACGAACACGCGGTTCGGGTGCTGAAATCCGTCGACGACGCCGAAGCGGCAGTTTCGGGTTTTTCCGACAGCCCGCGCGGAGCGATTAATGTGACAGCACCTTTGGGCATTGGAAAACGCCTGATCGCCCCGCTTATCCCCCGCTTTGTGGACCGCTACCCCAATGTTTCGATTCGGTTGCGTCTGTCAGATCGCAAGGTCGATCTCCTCGATGACGGCATGGACATGGCTTTCCAGGTGGGTCGGCCGCCGGATTCGAGCATCAAGCTGCGCAAGGTCGCGGATTGTCCGCGCGTCCTTTGCGCCGCCCCGGCATATCTCAAGCGAATGGGTGCTCCCAAGAGCCCAAAGGACCTCCTGTCTCACAGCTGTTTGCTGCTGCGGTATCCCCGCTCTCCAGAGTATTTCTGGACGCTCGGTGCGCAGTCGGGCGAAATCAAGCTCGACGTTGCGGGGAGCTACGATTCAGACGACGGCGATGTTCTGACGGGCTGGGCCCTGGACGGCCGGGGAATCGTCAACAAGCCCAGATTTGAAATTGCCGACTACATTCAGACCGGCGCCCTGGTCGAGCTGCTGAAGGATACGCCGCCGCTCCCGTCCATCTTCGGCTGCCTCTACCCGCATCGCAAACTGCAGGATTCCAAAGTTCGACTCTTTATCGATTTCGCGATCGAGCAGTTGCGCAAGGATCTCGCTGAAACCTGACGTCCAAACACTCTGGCGCCTTTCGCCTTCGCTAAGATACCAGAACCGGTGCGTGCCCCATTCCGGGCGGCCGGGGTCCGCAGACAGCCCCAGAGCGCCCAGCGACTCGATGAGGACTGCCGCGCTGCCTGCTTCAGTGCCGGCCAGCGCGTCGAGGATCGGCCAGATGTTGGGGTGCATGCGGCGTCTGTACGAACGGGACAGATCGGACCCCAGGGCCAAACCTCACCTGCTAGTACTACTCCCCACGCAAACGCTCAAACAATCCCGCGATGGTCAGCGCATGGGGCACTCAGGTGCTCACGATAAGGGCGACGGCTATACTGACGAGCCCTGCCCCAAAAGCGTCCCCAGCAGCAGGACTATCGTCAGTGTTGGGATGACCAACGCGGTTTTGGCGCACCAGTGTGAGGCGCGACAGCCCGAAAGGTCCGAACACGATCACCGCCCCCGTCAGGACTCTGATGCAGACGTCTGTGTCGAGCACGATCGCGCTCAACATCAGCGAGGACTGCCCTGCCGCGAGAAGGCGCGAGGCCAGATCACGCCCCAAGTGATCCATCCCGAACCGGCGGATGGCCGAAGGCGGAACGAGGATGCGCCCCATATCCACCCCGTGCGGGCAAAGGGGTTGCCAGGTGAGCCCCGAGCCGATCAACCCGGTCATCAATGCGGCGCTGACGTTCGTCCGTCGCTGTTCCGGTAGCTCGCGATCCTTCACGCGCATACCGACTTCGTCCAGCAGCCTTCCTGTCTCACTCGGCAAAGCGGCTGCCATGGCGGGACCGGGATCGTCGCGGTTGACAACCAGATCTGGCGCCCGGCGTACGCGCGCATCGATCAGAACCAGCGTGCGCGTGTTCATCCACATCATGTAGTGGTAAGCGACAGGGAAGGACTTGATCTCTTCTCAGTTCGCGCAGCGGTCCACTGGCTGGCTGGGTCTGAATGCGACGTGAACTTTGGTAGCACCTCGCTTGCCGCACCAAGCGCCGGCAGGACGACAACCGCATCTGTCGACAGCGGCGCATCGAGCAGGAACCAGGGATTCATACAAACAAGGCGAGGCTTCAATGCGATCACGCGTTCGACGCCCTCGATGGTAGCCAGCTAGTGCGACGGTTCAGGTCGTTTCCCCCGGTGACGCAGGGCAAAGAGCGTATCCGGCTGGTCCACGAGGGCGATGGCTGGCGCGCCTGCGCACCGGTAGAGCGCGGAGCGAACGCTGGCACAGATTTTGCGGCTAGAGACTCGTAGACAATCAGTCCGACGCGGATTGCCGCGTCCTAGTCGTCTCCCGCGAGGTTTGCGTGCATGTCCAAAAAAAAGATCGGCGGATCGCAATGCGCATAGGCCTCAAAGAAATCGATCACGACAGGACCCGGCAGTGCCTGTCCGAAGAACGACGACGTGGTGATCCGAAAGATGCTGACCGGTGCGTAGCGCATAGCGGTGAGCGTCCTCTCTACAGCTTCGCCCTCTGAAATCATCCGGGCTGCATGGTTGACGGCCAGGACCACTGCCTGCGTCGATCAACGGCTGGAATCGATCTCGCAGGACGTCGTTGCAGAGGCCGAACTGATCGGCGTCAGACTCAACGTCACCTGTGAGAGCAGACCGACGAACACGGGATTCATTGAAGCCATCAGGGACAGTGTCAGGGGCGTCGGACAACCGAATGCGCGGCGGACCAAAGGAGGTACTGCCGCCTGATCCGGCGCACAATCGGCAAGTCGCACGGTCCTCGAAGCAACGGCGAGCAAGCTATGGTCGCTCGCTTCGTGGGGCGCATTCGCTCGCGCCTGCCGCACAAAAAACGGCCTCGCGGCAACGCCCTGACGGTCTCCTCGCGCTTGTGTCGCCTGTTCAGCACCCCCCTTCACCGTCTTCCACAATGCGCGGCGAACCGCCTCCGAAGGGGGACACGCCGCCGGCCAGATGACTTGCGACTTGCGGTATGAGCTGACCAGCGACTCGGGAAACGCCGCGGGCAGCGAGACGCCCCTAAGATACACCGCAGGACCGATCAAACGGCCTTTACATGGCATCTGCTCTCGGAACGCCGGCGTCGCAACGCGACTCTGCCCCGGCGTCGGGTCAGTTGGACGGCAGCAACCGGCAGACGACATCGGCCAGGACGGCCGCCGCTTCGTCATTCTCCATGCCGTTCCAGGCCATCGTCGTGCCCGGCGCGATTGCTGCGGGATCAGCAATGAATGTCGCCAGTCGGTCCGGTGTCCAGGTGCCTCCAAGAGACTTCAGCGCATCGGAATAGCCGTCGAAACTGGCGCTCGCCACCTCGCGGCCGCAAATCCCATGCAGCGACGGACCTGCGGCCACTTCGTTCTCCGTCAAACCGTGGCATTGCAGACAGGACGTAAAGGTATCGCCGACCGTATCCCGCAGGCTTTGCGGCGTAATCTGGCTGATGCGCTGGTCGAACTCTGTGATCGGATCCGGGCGGTCCGTCGGAGACAGATAGATGATCCGACGGTCGTCGGTCCATACCACGATCGTACCATCTTCAAGCGCCGCGAGATCCCGAATGCGCACGCCAAGGGGGATGGTTTCCGCAAAGAGCGCGCGATCGTCATCCACATGGACGCGGACCAGAGAGCCGTTCAGCGCGCCCACCAGAATGTCGCCGTCCCAAGCGTAGTGAAACCGATCCACGGCAAGCGCTGCTGCCGGTGCAATGGATGGCACAAAGGCGAGCACGGGTTTGTCGTAACCTTCGTGACCCGCATAGTGCGACTGGTTGCCCGCCGGTTTGCGATTGTACTTGGTGCCATAGCTCACTGCGGGAAAGCCGAAGTTCGCGCCTTCGAAGACAAGGTTCAACTCATCCCCGCCGCGCATGCCATGATCGGTCACCCAGATCGCTCCGTCGGCATCAACCGTCACTCCCTGAGGATTGCGCAAGCCTTTGGCAATCAGCTCTTTGTCGCCTGTCAGAAGATCGACGATCATGGTCTTGCCATAGTCCGTTCCATCGTCCTGGGCGAGCGCCGTGCTGAAATCGAGGCCCTCGTGCCGGTCATCGCGTTCATAGGATCCCGACGTCCAGACGACGCGGCTGCCGCCAAGATGCGCAAGCCGCCCGCCTGCTTCCAATCCGTAGATGCCCTTGCCGCTCTCGAAGGGACGCAGGCAGGGCTCGGTGCGGGTGACGATCTCCCAGTCATCGGCCGTGGCCGTCCAGCTTGCCGGGTCTGCGCCATCGACCTCCAGCCGCGCCAGAGCCGAGTTGAAACACAGATCATCGGGCTGCCACTCGCTGTAGGACAGCAAGAGATAGGCGGTTTCGCCCAGATCGACGAACAGGATGTCGTTATAGCGAAACCAATTGAACTCGACCTCGATGTCGCCGAGATCCCCGTTGTCCAATTGGCGCTGAAGGTCGCCTGCCCGGTTGTCCGGTGTCTCCACGGTTAGCTCCGTGGTCTCGGCATCCGTCACGCTGAAAAGCTTGCCCAGCCGGTCCGTCACCAGCACCGTTTCCGGACCCATTGTCGCAATACCCCCCGCAAAATCAGTCGCCGACAGGGGAAGATAAACAGTGGTGACATCGAGCCGGACGCGATTGGTCATCAGGCTCTCATTTTGCGGCGTGTCGGCCTGAAAGAAGGAATTGTAATAGCCGTTGAGCTTGTACTCGATCTGCGACGCCAGGCTGAATCGGTTCTGTAGCGCCGTATTGAGCGAGAAACCCGCCCAAAGCCCGCCCAGAACAAGAGCCGAAGACAAAACCAGAATAACAACCGCGGTGATAAGAAAACGCTTGATTGTCATGGCGTATCTCCGATGTGAGCGTTGCTCTGGCAGGCCCGGGCTAAGCAAATGTCAAAGACAGGAGCACTCCGTGCTCCGGAGCACCCGGCCATCGCGCGCAGACAGGCGTCCCGAACCGTACTGGTGACCGGGTTTCGACGAAGTGTGCGCGCACAGAAACCCTCGGCGCGTCGCATATTGGGAGTTTTTTTGACAATGATCGAGTTGCGGCACGGACCCGCGAAACCAATCTGCATCACCTAACCTCAAACCAACCAAAAACACCGCAGCGGGCGCAGCGATCCTTGCCGCCGCCTGACCACCAACCCGGCCATAATAGCGCGAGGATCATCGCATTAACCATTGATTTCCGCAAAGGCTTAACGCGACGCGACAGAACTTTCGGTCGAATTGCGACGTTAATTGCGCGCTTCCCCCAGGTCCCGACTCCATCCCTACCGGATTGATTTGGCCGAAAGAGCCTCGGTTCATTGCCGCCAGCCGGATCTGAGACCGCAATTCTCCGGACCGGCACGTTGGATCGAATTGTGCGCGCCATCTGGCACGTCACGCAATTGTGCAACCTGCCAAGTCCGCGAGACAGATCTCAAAACCCATTCTTACGCACCGTGGTCTGAGTAGAGCCACCGGAGCCGGGTGATCCCGCGCCGCATTCACGCGCGCCAGAACCGCGCGGTGAAGAGCAGGAAAACCACCATAAGCTCCAGCCGACCGATAAGCATACCCGCTACCAGCAGCCATTTGGCCGCGTCATTCAATCCTGCGAAGTTGCCGGCCGGTCCGATCTCGGCGCCCAGCCCGGGTCCGATATTGGCCAAGGCCGCGGCCGCCCCGGAAACGGACGTGATCAGATCGAGCCCGGTCAGCGCCAGGGCCGCAGCCAGCACGCCGAGGGTGAGCACGAACAGCACGAAAAAGGCCATGACGGAATCCAACACATCCTCGGTCACCGTGCGCCCGTTGAACCGCGCCGTGAACACCCCGTGCGGATTGTGGATGGAACGGATCTGCGCGCGCACCGCGGAGAACAGGATCTGATAGCGAAACACCTTGACCGAACAGGCCGTTGAGCCGGCACAACCGCCGATCAGGCCGATGAAAAAAAACACCGTCACCGGGAACGCGCCCCAGAGCATGTAGTCCGCGCTGGCATAACCGGTGCCGGTCAGAATGGAGGTCGTATTGAAGAGCACCTTGCGCACAGGTTCCTCGCCGCCGCCCAGGGTCGTCCATTTCCAAAAGAACATCACGAGCGCTACGGCGCCGAGGGTGCCCAGAAACGCGCGCACCTGGCTGTCGCGATGCAGCTCTCCGACGTCGCCGGCAAGGATCTGGACGTAGCGAACCATGGGCAGTGCCGCGAGCACCATGAAAAGGGTCGCGGCATATTCCAGTCCCGGTTCAAACGCGCCGAAGCTGGCGTCATAGTTGGCAAACCCCCCCGTGGCGATCGTCGTCATCGCATGGACCGTCGCATCGAACCCATTCATGCCCAATGCAGCATAGGTCAGCGCACAAACGACTGTGAGGGCGATGTAGATGCTCGAAATCCGGCTCGCGATCTCGGTGGCACGGGGCAGGATCTTGCCGTCGGTCTCGAACCCTTCGGACCGGAAGACCTGCATCCCGCCGACGCGCAGTTCCGGCAGAAACACCATCGCCACGACGATGATGCCGATACCGCCGAACCACTGCAGCAGGCCACGCCACAACAGGATTCCCTTGGGTAGGCTTTCCAGATCGGTGAACACGGTGGAACCGGTTGTCGTCAGCCCCGACATCGCCTCGAAGAACGCATCCACATAGCGCGCCTCGGTCGCCCCGAAGACGAAGGGCAGCGCGGCAAAGATCGGCAAAGCCAGCCAGACGCCCGTGGTCAGCAAAAAGGTCTGCTGCAGGTTCAGACGTTGGCTCACCCCGTTGGCCGACGCCAGCGCCACGGTCGCGCCGACCGCGATGGAGATCACGGCGCTCAGCAGGAACGCATCCCAATGCCCGTTTTGCAGGAGCATGTCCGTCCCGGCAGGCAGGAGCATCGCAGTGCCCAAAGCCACCACAAGGAGGCCGATGACATAGGTGACCGGGCGCAGATCGAGCATCAGCGAAGGCTTGGCGGTCGTACTTGGAGCTGTCAAGGCGCAGAGCGGTTGGCCATCTTGCGCCGGCTCGCGGAGTCGGCAGAGCGCCCCGGCACCCTATCGACGCAACTACTCGCGTGGAAAAAACGTCTCCTGAAAGTCCGGTGCGAGCATGCCGCAAGAGTTTCGAATACCCGCGTTCGTTTCGCCACTGGGGAGATAGATGCCGTCGCCAAGTGCGTTGATCTCCATGATCGGGTTTTGGCCTGACGTCACGACCATGTCCTTACTGTCCGCAGTGCCGACGCCTTGCAGCGGACCACAGGTGTAGTTCTCCTGGCCCCCTTGGAACAAAACAGAGTAATCGCCGTTCTGGCCCTCGACAACGGTGATTTCGATGCCAGCGGCGTTGCTGTAGTAGCTCCCCGCCCAACCAGAGAACGTGTCATACGCCGTCGTCAATTGTTCCATCCTGGTGACGTAACTGTCCTGAATGCAGCTAAAGTCGTCGCCGCAGGCGTTGCGTTGGGAAATCCAGGCGCGTTGGTTGGCGCTCACCTTGTCACGCGCCGCGCCGGACAGGCCTTCACGCGCTAGGCGGTAGGCCACTGCCAACCCAGTATCCAGATCGCCAAGATCCGGGATGGCGCAAATCTGGTGCTCGGTCGGGTTGCCCGCCTTGGCGCAATCAAAGGATTGCGCCTCGCTGGCATTAGGCTGAAGGCCGAAAAGGGTGGCACACAGTGCTGTGGCCGAAATTGCTCTGAACCGGAAATGCATCGCGCTGTTTTCCTTGTCTCTAAGGCAAAATAGCCACGACGCGCGTGTGTTGGAATAAACGTGGGCATCAATGGCTACGCGAAGCGTAGACGGTCGCCCACGCGCATTGCAACCTGCATCGATCGCCCGATTCAGCTTCGAGAGGGCGCGATGAAGAAGCAGCCGCCCTTGGTCCCCGCTGGGGACCGTCGCGCTACTTCAGACGCGCAGCCGCCAGCACGTCGCGCTGGCCCTCCGCTTGAAGGATCAGCACCGCCGGGTCGGGACCCGGCACATCGACCTTCATCTCGGCCTCCGCCCCGTCCCAGCGGCCCAAGTTCGTCCATTCCCGCACGACATTGGCATAGCTCAGCTTGTGCCCGGCATTTTCGCCGCGGCGGATGTCGACCGAGGCATTGGGCGTGTAGCGCACGAGCTGCACGTCGCCGGCCGGCGCGTTGGAAACCCGGGGCTCAAGTCGCACCTGCACAACAGTATCGTCCGCATTGCGCGAGATGACCTTGATTACGGCGACCTTGGGGGCGCGCTTGTGCTCCTCGATCTTCATGATGATCTTCATGGCATCGTGGCCGACCAGAGCGTCACGCCCGTCGATGATCATCTGAGGCGTGTAGATCGACGGTCGCTGCCCCGAACGGGCATAGGATTTCTGGCGTTCGGTGAATGCGGCCTTCGCGAAACTGTCCTTCCAGCCGATATAGTCCCAGTAATCGACATGCAGCGACAGCGCGATCACGTCTTCATGCTCCGCCAGATCGTGCAGCAGCGCATCTGCGGGCGGGCAGGACGAACAGCCCTGCGAGGTAAAGAGCTCCACCACCACCGGTGAGCGCACCTGTTCATCCGCTTGGAGCGAGGCGGCAAAAAGCCCTAGGGCCGCAAAAGCGCCGCCGATGAAATGTCGCATCATGATCTGCTGGGTCTCCCGATATGCTTCGGAAACTATGGCAGGGTGTGCGCCGAGGCCAATCACCGTTTTGAGATTTACGCGTGGGCCCGACGTAAAGGGCGCGGGTCGGCAGGCTTTGTGTGCAATGGTATACATATCGACGCACCCCCCTTGCGACACCCCATCGCGGCGCGCCATATGACGTGCAACGGCAGTACTTTTGATTTCGGGAGGCCACACCATGCCCATCACAGTCGGACAGGACACTTCAAAGACCCGCAAGACCCTCACTGTTGGCAGCCAGTCGGTCGCCTATTACTCGATCCCAGCGGCCGAAGCTGCGGGTCTGGGCGAGTTCAGCAAGCTGCCGGCCGCGCTCAAGGTGGTGCTGGAGAATATGCTGCGCTTTGAGGACGGCAAGACGGTTCAGGTCGATGACATCAAGGCCTTCTCTGACTGGGGCAAGATGGGCGGCAAGAACCCCCGCGAAATCGCTTACCGCCCGGCCCGCGTACTGATGCAGGATTTTACCGGAGTGCCGGCGGTCGTGGACCTGGCCGCGATGCGCGACGGGATCGTGGCGCTCGGCGGGGACGCCGAAAAGATCAACCCGCTGAACCCGGTGGATCTGGTCATCGACCATTCGGTGATGATCGACGAATTCGGCAACCCCCGCGCCTTCCAGATGAATGTCGACCGCGAGTATGAGCGCAATATGGAGCGCTATACCTTCCTCAAGTGGGGTCAGTCCGCGTTCGACAATTTCCGCGTCGTGCCGCCGGGGACCGGCATTTGCCACCAGGTGAACCTTGAATACCTCGCCCAGACCGTCTGGACCGACACCGATCAGGCCGGCGAAACCGTGGCCTATCCCGACACGCTCGTCGGCACCGACAGCCACACGACCATGGTCAACGGCGCGGCCGTTCTGGGCTGGGGCGTCGGCGGGATCGAGGCCGAAGCCGCGATGCTGGGCCAGCCGATCTCGATGCTCATCCCCGAGGTGATCGGGTTCAAACTGACGGGCGCGATGGTCGAAGGCACCACCGGCACGGATCTGGTGCTCAAGGTCGTGGAAATGCTCCGCGCCAAGGGCGTCGTCGGCAAGTTCGTCGAATTCTACGGCCCCGGCCTGGACGTGCTGCCGCTCGCCGACCGCGCCACCATCGCCAACATGGCGCCGGAATATGGCGCAACCTGCGGTTTCTTCCCGATCGACAACGAGACCCTGCGCTACCTGCGCAATACCGGTCGCGACGAGGATCGCGTGGAGCTTGTCGAGGCCTATGCCAAAGAGAACGGCTTCTGGCGCGGCCCGGACTACGATCCGGTCTATACCGACACGCTGGAGCTCGACATGGGCACCATCGTGCCCGCGATCTCCGGCCCCAAGCGCCCGCAGGACTACACTCCGCTCGATCAGTCGGCGGCGGCCTTCTACAATGTCGTGGCCGAGTATCGCGGCATGGACCAGAGCCTGGAGGCGCGCCGCATGGCGAGCGAAGGTCCCACGGAACTGCATCCGAACGACCCGCACAAGTCCATCAAGGTCGAAGGCGAAGACTATGAAATCCATGATGGATCCGTCGTGATCGCCTCGATCACCTCCTGCACCAACACGTCGAACCCTTACGTGATGATCGGTGCCGGTCTGGTCGCCCGCAAGGCCCGCGAAAAGGGCCTGAACCGCAAGCCCTGGGTCAAGACCTCGCTTGCGCCGGGGTCCCAGGTTGTGTCCGCCTATCTGGAGGCCGCCGGCCTGCAGGAGGATCTCGACGCCATCGGGTTCAACCTCGTGGGCTATGGCTGCACCACCTGCATCGGCAACTCCGGCCCGATCCAGAAAGAGCTCTCCGACGCCATCGCCGAGGCCGATCTGGTCGCCACCAGCGTGCTTTCGGGCAACCGAAATTTCGAAGGCCGGATCAGCCCCGACGTGCGCGCCAACTACCTCGCCTCGCCGCCGCTCGTGGTGGCTTATGCGTTGGCGGGCGACATGAATGTCGATCTGACGCGCGATCCGCTGGGTACCGACAGCGACGGCAACCCGGTCTATCTCAAGGACATCTGGCCGACCCAGGCCGAGATCGCCGAGCTGGTCGAAAAGACCGTCACGCGCGAAGCCTTCCAGACGAAATACGCCGAGGTTTTCACTGGCGACGACAAATGGCAGGGCGTCGAGACCACCGACAGCCTGACCTATGATTGGCCGACCAGCTCCACCTACGTGCAGAACCCGCCCTATTTCCGGGACATGAGCCCGGAGCCGGGCACCATCGAGAATATCGAAGGCGCCAAGGTGCTCGCGATCCTGGGCGACATGATCACCACCGACCACATCAGCCCGGCGGGATCGTTCAAGGACAGCACGCCGGCCGGCAAATACCTCACCGAACGCCAGGTCCAACCGCGGGAGTTCAACTCCTACGGCTCGCGCCGCGGCAACCACGAGGTGATGATGCGCGGCACCTTCGCCAATATCCGCATCAAGAACGAGATGCTGGACGGAGTCGAGGGCGGCTACACCAAGGGCCCCGACGGCACGCAGATGGCGATCTTCGACGCCGCCATGGCCTACCAGGAGGCTGGCATCCCGCTCGTGATCTTCGGCGGTGAACAGTACGGCGCGGGTTCCAGTCGTGACTGGGCGGCCAAGGGCACCAACCTGCTCGGGGTCAAGGCCGTCGTGGCCGAAAGCTTCGAGCGTATCCACCGCTCCAACCTCGTCGGTATGGGCGTGATCCCCTTCGAGTTCACCGGCGGCGACACGCGCAAATCGCTGGGTTTCACGGGCGACGAAACCGTCAGCATCTCCGGGCTCGACAGCGTCCAGCCGCTGCAAGAGGTGCCCTGCACGATCACCTATGGCGACGGGTCCACCAAGGAGATCACGCTGAAATGTCGGATCGATACGGCGGTGGAGATCGAGTACATCGAGAACGGCGGCGTACTGCATTACGTGCTGCGGAACCTCGCCAAAGCCGCCTGACGCAGGCGCATCTGGGATCCGAAACGGGCGGCTTTACGAGGCCGCCCGTTTTCGTTTGCGGAGCGCGGCGCGCTTTCGCCTTGCGGCCCGGCGGGCAATCGAAGATCCCACCTTCATTGACCCGAAAGATCCACCGATGCGCCCCACCGATCACCTGAAAAGCCTTGCAGCGGAAGACTGGGCCGCCGCCACGCGACACGCCTTCTGTACTGAGCTTGTCGAGGGCAGGTTGCCGGAGGCCAAGATGCGCTGGTACCTGGTCCAGGATTACATGTTCGTCGACGGGTTCGTGCGGCTGCTCGCCTCGGCTATCGCCAAGGCCCCCACCCTCGCCGACGCGGTACCCAAGGCGCAGTTTCTCGGCCTCGTCACCAGCGAGGAAAACACCTACTTCTTGCGTGCTTTTGAGGCGCTGGGGACCACCGAAACCGAACGGCAAGCCCCACCTGCTCCCGCCACCCGTGCCTTTCAGGACCTGATGGCCGATGCAGCAGCGTCAGGCAGCTATGCCAAGATGCTGGCGGTGCTGGTGGTGGCCGAGTGGTCCTATCTCAGCTGGGCCACGCCCGCGAACCCGCCGAAGGACGGCCTGCCCTTCTGGTTCGCGGAATGGATCACGCTCCATGCCGGTCCGAGCTTCGAGGGCGTCGTGGAGCATCTGCGCAGCCAGCTCGACGCGGTATGGCCGACGCTCGATCCCGCCGAACGCTCGGAGGTCGAAGCGCTGTTCACCCGCGCCGTCGCGCTGGAGCGCGCCTTCTTCGACGCGGCCTACGCGGCTGCCTGAACCGTGGCGCCGGGCAGCTAAAGCGCGTAAAGCACGCCCCACCCAAGAAACAGCAGCGCCGGCGCGACGAACCGGGCGATACGGTCGATCCGTTCGGCCAGGGGCTCGCGGCCTCGCAGCACCAGCAGCCCGGTATAGAGCGCCTCGATGATCGACAGGAACACCAGGCAGACCGCCCATATCAGCATCTTGTCGAGCGTCGTCAGGTATCCCAAGGGCGGCAGGCGCCCCGAGATGGAGATCGTGAAGGCAATCGCCGTCAGCATCGCGGTCGCGCCCAGCCCGATCTGAAACTCGTACTTCGACGGCGGCACCCAGAAGATCGCCCAGGACATCGCCACAACCAGCACCAGTGGCAGCAGCACCCGGTAGAGATAGAAGGCCGGCTCGCGATAGGCGTCGATGGTCAGGCTCGCGACGCTCAGCTCATGGTCGAGCAAGGCCGGCGCGATAATGGTGTCGGACAAGCTCACGCCTTCGACCACCCAGCCCTCGACATTCAAACGGGGGGCCAGACCGGTGCGGTCGTCATCGGCCAAAAACACCATCTCATCGGCAGTTAGTCCCGACACCAGCAGATCGATGCGAAAGCTCTGCCAGTCGAAGGGAAATTCCTGCAGCCGGTGGTAGCTGGAGATATCACCGGCATAGCGCTGAACATAGGTGACCATGCCGTCAGGACCCACCGCGACCTGATCCTGCGCCTGCTGACGCGCGGCGCGCAGGGCCGAGGAATTCGCCAATTCGACACGGGGAAACCAGACCTGGGTCACGCCGAACCGGCAGCCTTCGAACGCCACCAGCCGAGGGTCACGCCAAGACAGCTCCAAACGCAGATCGACAGTGATCTGCTGGTTGACATCATCGACCCCGAGGAAGTCGATCACCTGGATAGCGATCCCAACCTCGGTGGGGCCGCCCTCGGCGCCCATCGGCGGCTGATCGGTGCGCATCTCGCCCAGCGCACACGATGCGACCGTCTGCCCTGCTAGAAGCAGCGCGGCGCAAAGAGTTGTCAGAAATCCTGTCACGTTCGCCATGCACCCAGACCGCCCGACCCGTTTGGTCGCACCCAGTCTAGGGCAGGTTTTCCCATCTGCCAGCAGGAAAGCGGGATCACCCGCCGGCGGCGGCCTCGGCCATCGCGGGGCGGATGGTCTCTTCCAGCACCCGTCCGGTGATCGGCCCTGCAAAGCGCAGGCGCACCACACCCTCGCCGTCGATCACGAAGGTTTCCGGCACCCCGTAAAGGCCCCAGTCGAGCGCCATGCGCCCGGACTCGTCGGCCCCGATCGCGACATAGGGATCGCCGAGTTCTTCGAGAAACCCCAAGGCCTTGTCCGGCTCATCCTTGTAGTTCACGCCGTAGATCGGAATGCCTTCTTCGGCCAACGTCTTCAGATGTGGATGCTCCACCCGACAGGGCGCACACCAGCTGGCCCAGAAATTCACCAGCTTGACCCCCGGCTCGCGCAGCACCGCATCGCCAAAAGAGACCTTGTCGCTCAGCTCTGTCAGCACCACCGCAGGCGCAGGTTGACCTGCGCGCGCCGATGGCAGCGCATCGGGATCGTCACGCTGCATGCCGAAGAAGAACAGCAGCGCCAGACCGACAAAGATCAACGGCGGCAAGGCCGCGAGGGGCGAAAGCTTAGCCATCGGGGTCACGTCTCCGTTCAACTTCGCGCAGCCGCGCGCGCACCACTTGCGACTGCCGCCAACTGATCAGCACGAGGACCACGATCAAGGCCAAAGACACCACATAGGCCGACAGCACTTCGGTCGCGTATTTGCCGAGATCGGGCATCATGCCATACGCTCCCGCGCGATCAGAGCCCGCAGGCGGCGGGCCCGGATCTCGGTCCGGGTGCGCAGCAGCACGAGCGCGACGAACAGCAGCACGAAGCCCGCGATCGAGACAAGCAGTGGGAAATAGAACACGTCCGAGATGTTTTCTTCCTTGTCGAGCGACAATGTCGCGCCCTGGTGCAACCCCTGGTTCCAGAACAGCACCGCATAGCGCGACATCAGTGCAAAGACCGATCCCACCAGGCACAGAACGCTGGTCAGGTCCGCGGCCGTGTCAGGATCCTCGACCGCCTCCCAGAGCGCGATATAGCCGAGATAGAACAGAAACAGGATCAGGAAAGAGGTCAACCGCGGATCCCAGACCCACCAAGTGCCCCACATCGGCTGCCCCCAGATCGCACCGGTGGCCAGTGCGATGACGGTGAAGGTCGCGCCCACTGGCGCCGCCGCACGCGCGGCCAGCGCACTGACATGGTGGCGCCGGATCAGCCAGACGAGCGAGGTCACAAGCATCATAATCCAGGCGTTGATCGCCATCAGCGCGCTCGGCACATGCAGATAGATGATCTTGACGGTCGAGCCTTGCCGGAAATCATCCGGGGTCAGGAAAAACCCCCAGTACAGCCCGACGATCAGGCAGAGCGCAGCAAGGCCCGAAACCCACGGCAGCACGGTGCCAGAGAGCTGCATGAACCGCTTCGGATTGGCGTATTCCCACATAGACGACATGATTTTGACCTAGGGTGTGAGCCTGGAAACCGCAAATGACTAGCATGGCATTTGCTCAGCGTAGATTGACGCGGATTGCCGCAGCCGCCGCAAAGGGCATCAATGCGATGCAGGCCAGCGAGATTCCTGCAAGCAGCGGCAGGGCCGCGCCGATGACGAGCCCCTCGGCACCACGTCGGGCGACCTCGGCGCCGAAAATCAGCGTCGGCACATAGAGCGGCAGCACCAGCAGCGACAGCAGCAATCCACCGCGCTTGAGCCCGACCGTGAGCGCCGCGCCAAAGGCGCCGATCACCGACAGCGCCGGCGTGCCGAGTGCCAAGCTCAACGTCAGCCAGCCATAGCCCGGACCGGGCAGGTTCATCAGCACGCCGAGCGCAGGGGCCGCGAGCACCAGTGGCAGCCCGGTGGTCAGCCAGTGCGCCGCGGCCTTCATCACCACGACACCCTCCAGCGGGATGGGAGCCGTTGCCAGCAGATCGAGCGAGCCGTCCTCCCAGTCGAGCGCCAGAATGCGGTCGAGCGACAGCAGGCAGGCCAGCAACGCGCCGAGCCACAGAATGCCCGGCGCAATGCGTCCCAGAATGGCGGTGTCCGGGCCAACGCCAAAAGGCACCAACGTCACCACGATCAGGAAAAAGGCGAGCCCCAGCCCGAAACCGCCACCGGCGCGGATCGCCAACGCCAAATCCCGGCGCAGCAAGCCGATCATAGAAACGCCTCGTCGAATCCATCCGCCGACGGCGCAGACAGCACCGCGCGGTACGGCGTCAAATCCAGCGTCTCGGCGCTGAGTCCGAGATCGATATGGGTCGCCATCAGGGCCGCCCCCCCGCCCGCGCAATGGCGGCGGACGGCCGCGGCGAAAAGCGCAGTGCTGGCGCTATCCAGCGACACAGTCGGCTCGTCGAGCATCCAGATCGGCCGCCCCGTCACCATCAGCCGCGCGAGCCCCAACCGCCGTTTTTGCCCGGCTGAAAGCGTACCGGCCAGCCGGTCGGCGAGCGCCTCCAGATCGAAGGACGCGAGCGCCGGGGCGATTTCGCGCATGCCAAAGACCCGCGCCCAAAACCGCAGGTTCTCGGTCACAGAGAGCATCGACTTGATGCCGTCGACATGGCCCGCATAGGCGATCATGTCCGGCGCGCAGTCGATTTCGCCCGCAACGGGCGGCTGCAGTCCTGCCAGAACCCGCAGAAGCGTCGTCTTTCCGATCCCGTTGGGACCGCGCAGCACGAGGCTGTCGCCGGCGGCGAGGGCAAACGAGACATTCTCGAGGATGGGAAGGCCCCCGCGTGCGCAGGCGAGCCCTGTGACCGTCAACATGGGAGCGGGCTTAGCCCGGCGGGCCGCCGAGGAAAAGTGCCCTCAGACCGGTAGCACCGCGAGCCCGACGCGGCGCCCCTCGCCCAAGAGCACGTTGTAGGTTCGGCAGGCCGCCGGGCTGGCCATCGGCTCCAGCCCGATCCCGACGCCTTCAATCGCATCGCGGAACTCGGACGGCGGATGGGCGGTCTCGGCCCCTGTGCCCAGCAGCAGCACATCGATCCTGTCAGCGGCCTGGATAAGCGCGGCGACATCGTCATAGCCGTCCCATGCCGCGGCACCAGCGGGTAAAACCCTCATACCGCCCTCGATCAAGGTCTCGCCGATCCGAAAGAAGCCTGGCCCATACCCCGTCACCGGACGGGCCGCGCCGTATCTGATCTCGTTGAGCTGCATGATCGTCCTCGAGCGGCGGTCTGGTGGGTGATGACGGGCTCGAACCGCCGACATCTTCGGTGTAAACGAAGCGCTCTACCAACTGAGCTAATCACCCGCCGGGGATGAGGGATAGCCCGGATCGCTTTGCGCTGGCAAGGGCACTGTCCGGTGCTGCCGGCACGCCCGCCGCAGCGCCGCAGCAACGTCCTACCGGTGACCGACCACAGTCGTGCGCCGTCCCGCAAGACCAACCACAAAAACGGTCCCGCAAGGGTGCGTCTTGGTTCTGTAACATAAGCAGATGATGGTGGGTGATGAGAGATTCGAACTCCCGACATCTTCGATGTGAACGAAGCGCTCTACCACTGAGCTAATCACCCGCGCCGCAGGTCAGTACCCAAGCAATAGCGGTGCCGCAAGGGGTAAATCCACAACCCTGACGGGCTCACGAGAGAGGCTGGGCTTGATACTGAGAACCATTTTATCAGGGTCCCCTCCTGCTGCGCGCAACTGGTCGGTGTTAGGGCGTAGACTGGTTTGAAGGTGATGACGGCGCCAAAGCTTTTTAGAATCGAAACGGAGGAGGATCTGGAACGCATTCCGTTCGAGAACGGGATGGCAGCGGTTGAAGTCCCTGCCGACTTGCTCGAAAAACTGGAACTGAAGCACGCCGATCGCGGCGACAGCCTCCGCTTGCGTGCCTTGGAAAAGTCGATCCGCGCAAGCGGGTTCAGACCGGTCGAGCCGATCACCGCACGGATCGGGCGCAAGGGACGGTGGATCGTTGTGAATGGCGGGCATCGCCTGACTGCAGCACGCCACGTGATGCAGGAGTTCTGGGCCAATCTTTTCGGCAAGAAGGTGAACAGCTTCTACTTCATCCTCTTCACCAATCCCGACAGCTGGAAGAAAAGCGGCAGGCCCGACGGCATAGAGCGCGACGAAGGCACGTCAGAAGAGCTTCGTGCCAGCCGCGACGCCTGGGAACGAGCAGGTCTGCGCCGCAATATCGACGGTTGAGCTTGGGCCCCGTCCGCCGAGACCCCGACCCGCGGGTCTGTGCGGAACCGGAGCAACATCTCTGGCTTGGTGGGAGATCTCAACGATAAGGCATAATTCCGTGCAATCGTCCCGGTTCTGCAGAAAAAGCCAGCGCGCCATTACATCATGCCGCGGTTTCCAAGTGGGCCGGGGTCCACTGATTGACAGAGAACGAAGAATAGCGAAAAGGTTAATAAAAGGATAATGTGAGTAACGCGTGGGTTATGATGAATAGCGTTGGCGAGTCGACAACGGGCCTTGCGAAGCTTACTACATGCTTTTGTTTCGAGCATCCCAATCCACGCAATTGGGGTGTACTGGAATGAAAATAGACGATATTGACCGAAAGATACTGGCGGTTTTGCAGGGCGATGCAACAATCGCATTGGACAGTCTGGGAGAGAAGGTCGGACTGTCGCGGAATGCGTGCTGGCGCAGGATCAAAGCTCTCGAAAGCGACGGGGTTATTGCCGGCAGAATCACCCTGCTCAACTCAGAGAAAATCGGCTACGGACTGACCGTGTTCATGCAGGTCCGAGCCACCCGGCTGGACGAGGATTGGCTGGACGGCTTTCGCCGCGCCGTCGTCGACAATCCCGAAATCCTCGGAGTCTATCGTATGTCGGGGGACTATGACTATCTCCTGCGCGTGCAGGTGCCGGATGTCGCGGGATACGATGCGCTTTGTCGAAAGCTGACATCGCAGGCCAGCTTGGCCGGCGTTTCCGCCAGTTTCGTGCTCGAAGAGGTCAAGCATACCACCGCCCTGCCGCTCTGACGGCGCATTTAACGTCACGGCACAAGAGCAACTGTGCGCCAGGTGCTCCAATTTGGTCTGGCTTTCCGCGGCGCAGCACACTACCTGCCGGCAATCTCATTGAAAGGCCTGCGTCCCATGGACATGCGTAACATCGCCATCATCGCCCATGTCGACCATGGTAAAACCACGCTCGTCGACGAGCTGCTTAAACAGTCGGGCGCCTTTCGCGACAACCAGTCCGTGGCCGAACGCGCCATGGACAGCAACGATCTGGAGCGTGAGCGCGGGATCACGATCCTCGCCAAGGCCACCAGCGTCGAGTGGAAAGGCCTCCGCATCAACATCGTGGACACGCCCGGCCACGCCGATTTCGGCGGCGAGGTCGAACGAATCCTGAGCATGGTCGACGGGGTCGTGCTGCTCGTCGATGCCGCCGAGGGGCCGATGCCGCAGACCAAATTCGTCACCTCCAAGGCGCTCGCGCTCGGTTTGCGTCCCATCGTGGTGCTCAACAAGGTCGACAAGCCTGACGCCGAACCCGACCGCGCGCTCGACGAAGTATTCGACCTTTTCGCATCGCTCGATGCCGATGACGACCAGCTCGATTTCCCCGCGCTCTACGCGTCCGGGCGCAGCGGCTGGGCGGATGCGGAGCTCGACGGGCCGCGCAAGGACCTCTCGGCGCTCTTCGATCTCGTCGTGGATCACGTTCCCGCGCCGAAGCAGGTGGCCAACCGCGCTGCCCCCTTCCGCATGCTGGCCACGACGCTGGGCGCGGACCCGTTTATCGGCCGGCTGCTGACGGGGCGCGTGGAGAGCGGCACGCTCAAGGTCGGCGCGACCGTCAAGGCGCTCTCGCGCGAGGGCGAGCGGGTCGAGCAGTTTCGGGTCACAAAGATCCTGGCCTTCCGCGGCCTGTCCCAGCAGCCTATCGACGAGGCCGAGGCCGGCGACATCATCAGCCTGGCCGGCATGACCAAGGCAACGGTGGCCGATACGATCTGCGATCCGGCGATCGACCTGCCCCTGCCCGCCCAGCCGATCGACCCGCCGACCATAACCGTCACCTTCGGGATCAACGACAGCCCGCTGGCCGGGCGTGACGGCAAGAAAGTACAGAGCCGTGTCATCCGCGACAGGCTGATGAAAGAGGCCGAAAGCAACGTGGCGATCCGCGTCACCGACACGCCCAGCGGCGAGGCTTTCGAGGTCGCCGGGCGCGGCGAATTGCAGATGGGTGTCCTGATCGAGAATATGCGCCGCGAAGGGTTCGAGCTCTCGATCTCGCGCCCACAGGTGCTGTTCCAGGAAGAGAACGGCCAGAAGCTCGAACCGATTGAAGAAGTTACCATCGACGTCGACGACGAATATGCCGGTGCCGTGATCGAAAAGATCACCGGTCCGCGCAAGGGCGAGATGGCCGACATGCGCCAGCAGGGCGGCAAGACCCGCATCGTGGCCCATGTGCCGTCGCGCGGGCTGATCGGCTACCATGGCGAGTTTCTCACCGACACCCGCGGTACCGGCGTGCTGAACCGGGTGTTCCACGCATGGTCCCCCTACAAAGGGTCGATCCCCGGCCGTCGCGCCGGCGTCCTGATCTCAATGGAAGACGGCGTCAGCGTCGCCTACGCACTTTGGAACCTCGAGGATCGCGGCCGCATGTTCATCGGGGCGCAGGTCCCCGTCTATCAGGGCATGATCATCGGCGAGCACAGCCGTGACAACGACCTGGAAGTGAACCCGCTCAAGGGCAAGAAACTGACCAATGTGCGCGCATCGGGCACGGACGAGGCCGTCCGCCTGACCACACCCGTTCAGTTCGGTCTTGAAGAAGCCATCGCCTATATCGACGACGACGAACTGGTCGAGGTCACGCCCGGCTCGATCCGGTTGCGCAAGCGGCATCTTGACCCGCACGTGCGCAAACGGCAGGCGCGTTCGGCCGGCTAGGATGCACGCGGCCGGCCTCCCCCGGGCTGGTTGGAAATCCGCCTACGACCATTTGCGGACTTGCCTTGCCCGATTTTTCAACGGTCCAGATGTCGCAAAAGGTTTACAAATAGTTAAATCGAGCATACCGTTTCAATGGGTTTTAAGAGGGGACCTTATCAGACAGCATGTCAGGTAGTCGGTGCACGACGCCAGTGAGAGGACTTTGAGGGGGTATTGCCCGGGGATCACTGGTTGAGGCGGCGTCGCTAAAGCGTGCGTGAGTTGCGCGCAATGCCGCAGAGCGAACCGGTCGCGTGAGTATTCGGCCGGACCCGACTGTCAGAGCGTACTGTGACCAGCGTTTTATCTCGGCCTAGGCCGGGATTTGGTCGCTGACCCGGGCCCAACTCAGAACCCATCCAGCCGGCACCTTGCGGACCGGCCCTGAGAGCCGGCCGGCGCCCCAACACTGGCCGGTTCTCGCCGTTACCGTCAAGGCCGACCGCACGAGCGCAGCACGGATGCTCATCAGACTTCCGGAACCACACCAGCCAGATCGCTCCGGTCATCTGGGCTGTCATCAAGATGTACCTGGGTCGTCACACCGGGATACTCCGCAAAGGCCCCTTTCGCGCGATTCGGCAGCAATACCCGCGGAAAGCTCTCGAATCCCGGTGTCTGCCGCAACACCTCTGCGATCGACAGAGTGCAGCGCGCCGGACCGACCGGCCCCGCCTGCTTGGCCGCGGCGAGCGCACTGTCCGCGGTCGCGCGGCTGACGGGAATCTTCTGGATCTCGACGCGATAGGTTTCGCGGGCGTGGTAGTCGATGAACCAGTCCCGCATGCCATCGGAGAACCCGTAATGCAGATCGTTCTGCTCGGGCGCCAAAGGATGGCGCCATGTGCCCGCAGGGTTGAACACGACCCGCTCGGAGCCGTTGATGATCAACGCGGAGTGATCGCCGCTACCCGAACGCGTGTTCACGTTGGTCACAAGCGCGATATAGGGCGCCTCGTCCGAGATATATCGCGATTGCAGGACCTCGACGTCGGGGGCCACGATGGCAGGCTGCGTGCAAGCCGAGAGAACGGCGAGCGCGAGCACGGCGCCGGGCAGAACGCGCGTCAACGATGTGGACCCGTCAGCCGTTTACGGCCGCCATGAAAAGCAACAGAACGATGATCCCCGCAGCCGTGTAGATCACGATGTTCACAAACCCAGCGAAGGTCTTTTCCTGGGTCTCGATATTCATTTCGCCATGCTTGTACTCGGCCATCTGCTCTCTCCCGAATGCGTTTCTGCCCTGTTGCTACCGCGAAGTCCGCGGCCTGTCACGCCCCTGTCGCAGGGACGCTCTGCCACAGCCAGGCACCGTCCGCCCGCTTTTCGCGGCGCACGCGACCGGTCCGGTGCAGGTGGTTGAGATGCGCCACCGCCTCAACCAGCGCCAGCCCGTATTCTCCGGGCGAAATCTGCCGGCGGTAGATTGGCTGGAAACACTCCGCCGCGGTATGCGGGCTCTCCAGAAACGCCGCGATACGCTCCAGCGCGTTCTCGTGGTTTTCGATGAGTTGGCGCATCCGCACCGGCAGTCCGGTGAAAGGCAGCTTGTGGCCCGGCAATACGAGCTGGTCGGGCGTCGCATGGCCACCCAGCCGCTGGCAGGCCTCCAGCCAGTCGGAGAGTGGATCGGCCTCCGGCTCGGTGGCATAGACCCCGATATTGGGCGAGATCGTCGCCAGCAGCTGATCGCCCGCCAGAATCAGGCCATCCTCTTCGCACCAGAGCGTGACATGCTCCGGCGCATGTCCGTTGCCGGCGCGCATGATCCAGTCGCGCCCGCCCACGCGCAGCACGTCGCCCTCCTTGATCCGGGTGAAGCCCAGGGGCAGCGGCGTAAGCGCATCGGCGAAATTCACCGGACGGCTCTCGCGCCGCTCGGCCAGCACCTCCGGCGCCATGCCCGCACCTTGCCAGAAGGCGAGCATTTCTGGCGTCGGGCGGGCCTGTTCATCAAGGCTCAGCATCCGAGCGAAAAGCCAGGCGGTTCGGCTGGTGATCAGTTCGGCCCCATGCTCGGTCTGAAACCAACCCGCCAGCCCGATATGGTCGGGATGGTGGTGGGTGACGATCACCCGCGCAATCGGCCGCCCGCCCAGCGGACCCGCCATCAACCGCTCCCAGATCGCGCGCGTGCGCTTGGTGTCGACACCGCAATCAACGAGCGTCCAGCCCGCCGCGCCATCGTCCAGCGCATAGACATTGACATGGTTCAGCGCCATGGGGAGCGGAAGCCGCATCCAGAAGACGCCCGATGCGACTTCTGTCGCGGTTCCCTCCTCCGGCGCGTCGGGAAAGGGAAAATCGAGCGTGCCCTCGGTCTGCGCGGTGCCGTCCATGCTCAGCGCCCCCTTAGGCTGCCAGATCCTCCAGGCTCAGATCATAGAGCCCTGCCGCGCCTTCGCGCGCCTGCGTCAGCGATGCGGCATGCTCCGGCAGCAAACGCTTAATGTAGAAGCGCGCGAGTGCGACACGTGGCGTATCGCCCGCAAGGGCCGCACAAAGATGATAGTGGCCGCCGAGCACCCGCGCCATCCCGCGCAGAAACGGCACGGCCCCCGCGAAACGGTCGGTCATGTCGGGCTGGGTCACCAGCCATTCGGTGGCCTCGCGCAGAGTCTCCGCCGCCTCCCAGACCGCTTCGGCCAGATCGGGCAGCCTGTCGCGCCCGACCTCGGCCTGCTCCGTGATCGCGTCGATCAGCGCGAAAGCAGCCTCGCCCCCATCAGCCATCTTGCGCGCCACCAGATCCATCGCCTGGATCCCGTTGGTGCCCTCGTAGATCGCGGTGACGCGCACATCACGGCTGAACTGGGCGGCGCCGGCTTCCTCGATCACGCCGATCCCGCCATGGACCTGCACCCCCTGCTCGGCCACCGCGATCCCGGTGTCGGTACCGAAAGCCTTGGCCAGCGGTGTCAGCAGCGCGGCCCGGGCGGCCCAGCCGTCCTCACCGGTGGCGCGCGCCATGTCGATGGCCACCGCGCAATCGAGCGCCAACGCCCGCGCGGCAAAGATATCGGCTCGCATCGCCGTCAGCATCCGGCGCACATCGGCGTGATCGGCAATCCCCGGCGCGCCAGTCGGCGTCGGCCCCTGGTGGCGGTCCAGCGCATAGGCCAGCGCGTGCTGATAGGCACCCTCGGCGCTGCCCACACCCTGCACGCCCACACCGAGGCGGGCATTGTTCATCATGGTGAACATCGCGGCCATCCCACCATTGGGCTCGCCGACGAGCCAGCCGGTCGCCTCCTCGAACTGCAGCACGGCGGTGGGTGACCCATGGAGGCCCAGTTTATGTTCGAGGCTGACCACCTTCACCCCGTTCGCGACCCCCGGCCGGCCGGCTTCGTCTGGCAGCCGCTTGGGCACCAGAAACAGGCTGATCCCCTTGGTCCCCGGCGCCGCGCCAGGCAGGCGCGCTAGAACGAGGTGGCAGATATTCTCCGCCAAATCATGATCGCCATAGGAAATGTAGATCTTCTGCCCGCTGATCCGGTACGAACCATCGCCATGGTCCGTAGCCGCCGTGCGGACCGCGCCCACGTCGGAGCCCGCCTGGGGCTCGGTCAGGTTCATCGTCCCGGTCCAGGCGCCCGAGGTGAGCTTGGGCAGGTAGAGTGCCTTCAGCGCGTCGCTCGCATGGTGCTCCAGCGCCTCGATCTGGCCCTGGGTGAGCAGCGGGCAGATCTGCAGCGCCAGGTTGGCGCCGGACATCATCTCGCTGACAGCGGTCTGGAGCGTCACGGGCAGCCCCAGCCCGCCCCAGGCCGGATCAGCGGCCGCGCCGACCCAGCCGCCTTCCGCGATGGCGCCATAGGCCTCGGCAAACCCCGCAGGTGTGCGCACCACGCCGTTTTCGAGCCGCGCGGGATCGGTATCGCCAGTGCGGCGCAGTGGTGCCAGGATCTCGTCGCAGAGCCGGCCAGCCTCGGTCAGGACGGCGCCTGCGGTCTCCCGGTCGGCGCCGGCAAAGCGCGCGGTTCCAGGGAGGCGGTCATAGCCCACGATATGGTCCAGAACGAAAAGCTGGTCGGAAACAGGCGAACGGAAGGGCATGGGATAACTCCTCGGGGCGCACCTTGGCAGCACCGCGGGACGGCTGTATGACGCGATGCGCTGGACGGCACCCTATCCCCGCCCCGCACGCGCACAACCCAAACGCAGCGTCACGGCCCATGGCACCCATCACCGAAATCCTTGCTCCGGACAGCGCCGGCATCGCACGCGGCGCGGCACTGCTGGCAGCCGGTGGTCTGGTCGCATTTCCGACCGAAACGGTCTACGGCCTCGGCGCCGATGCCCGGAGTGACAGCGCCGTCGCGGGTATCTATGCGGCCAAGGGACGGCCCTCGGTCAATCCGCTGATCGTGCATCTGGCTGCGCCGGACCAGGCCGCCGCGCTGGCCCAGGTGACACCGCTGGCCGAACGGCTGGCCGGCGCCTTCTGGCCCGGGCCGCTGACGCTCGTGCTTCCCTTGCGCGACGGCCACGGGCTGTCGGAGCGGGTCACCGCGGGCCTCGGCACCGTAGGTCTGCGCGTGCCCGACGCGCCGGTGGCGCAGGCCCTGCTGACAACCTTCGGCGGACCGGTCGCGGCGCCATCGGCCAATCCTTCCGGCCGGATCAGTCCGACGACGGCGGCTCATGTGCTGGAGGGGCTCGCAGGCCGGATCGATGCGGTGATCGATGGCGGCGCCTGCACCGTTGGGCTGGAATCGACGATCGTCGACCTGTCCGGCGAGACGCCGCGCCTGCTCCGCGCCGGTGCGGTGAGTGTCGAAGAGATGAGCGCCGCCGCCAGCCTGCCGGTCACCGGCGATGGCAAGGCTACCGAGGATGACGCGCCCTCCGCGCCCGGGCAGATGAGCCGTCATTACGCGCCGCGCACGCCGCTGAGACTGAACGCCACCGATGTCCTCCCCGGGGAGCTGCTGCTGGGTTTCGGGCCGGTTCAGGGATCTGCCGAAAACCTCTCGCCCGCCGGCGACCTGCGCGAAGCGGCGGCCAATCTCTTTGCGGCCCTCCATCGGCTTGACGAACAGGGTGCCCGTGCCATCGCCATCGCCCCCATCCCCGACACAGGCATCGGCCGCGCGCTCAACGACCGCCTGCGCCGCGCCGCCACCCCGCGTCTTTAGCCCGCGCCGCTAGCCCGCGCAAAACTACCGCCAGCCATGTTGCTCGGGCTCGCCGCTCCGGGGCAAGTGGCGCTCCCGCCTCCTTCCGGCCTTTCGGCCTGCAGGCGTTGGGCCGCGCAGCGCGCGAGCGCGCTGCGCGGCCCAACGGGAGGCGCCCTCGCCAGAGGGCAGCGACGGGCGGGAGCCCCCCTCGCCATGGGCCGCCGCAGGGCCTATGTGTCACCTCAGAACACAGGAGCGGCCTGACATGACGCTGCAAATTCCCTTCGACAACAGCTATGCCCGCCTGCCCGAGCGGTTCTATCATCGCCAATCGGCGAACCCCGTGCGGGCGCCGGGCCTGATCGCCATCAACCCTACGCTCGCCCGCGATCTGGGGCTCGACCCTGATTCACTGAAGGCCCCCGACGGCCTCGACGTTCTGGCCGGCAACGCTGTGCCCGAGGGCGCCGATCCGTTGGCCCAGGCCTATGCCGGCCACCAGTTCGGCGGCTGGTCGCCACAGCTCGGTGACGGCCGGGCGCTTCTCCTGGGCGAGGTGGTCGACCGCCACGGCCTCCGCCGGGATATCCAGCTCAAGGGCTCCGGCCGCACCCCCTTTTCCCGCATGGGCGACGGGCGGGCTTGGGTCGGTCCCGTGATCCGCGAATACCTCGTCTCCGAAGCCATGCACGCCATGGGCATTCCCACGACCCGTGCGCTGGCCGCGGTCACGACCGGCGAGCCGGTGATCCGCGAGGCCGTCTTTCCCGGCGCGGTGCTGACCCGCGTCGCGAGCTCGCATATCCGCGTCGGCACCTTCCAGTTCTTCGCCGCCCGCGGCGATGAGGAGGCGGTGCGCCTGCTCGCGGACCACGTCATCGCCCGCCACTATCCCGACGCGGGCGACGCGCTCGGCCTGCTCCGCGCGGTGATCGAACGGCAGGCGCGGCTCATCGCGGCCTGGATGTCGGTCGGCTTCATCCATGGCGTGATGAACACCGACAACGCCCAGCTCGCCGGCGAAACCATCGACTATGGTCCCTGCGCCTTCATGGATACCTACGAGGGCAACAAGGTCTTCAGCTCCATCGATCAATTCGGCCGCTACGCCTATTCCAACCAGCCCAACATCGCGGTCTGGAACATGGCACAATTCGCCACCTGCCTGCTGCCCCTCATCGACGAGGACGCGGATACCGCCGTGGCAAAGGCGACAGACGCCGTCCACGGCTTTCCCGCGCTCTACAGCGCGGCCTGGCTGGACCGATTCCGCGCGAAACTGGGTCTGACCAGTGATGATCCCGAAGACGAGGCGCTGGTCGACGATCTGCTGGACGCTATGGAGCAAGGTCGAGCCGACTTCACCAATGCCTTCGCCGGACTGGCGGACGGCACCGCGCAGGACTGGTTCACCGACCGCGCCGCCTGGAACGCCTGGGCGCCGCGTTATGCCGCGCGGCTGGAGCGCCAAGGCGGCGCGGACAACGCGACCATGGCACAGGCAAACCCGCTGGTGATCCCGCGCAACCATCTGGTCGAAGCCGCGATCAAGGCTGCGGCCGACGGGGATTACGCGCCCTTCAGGACGCTGCTTGCCGCCGTTACCCGCCCCTTCGAGATGCCGGAGGATCCCGCCCTGCGCCTGCCGCCCGAACCGGACGAGGTCGTGCACCGCACTTTCTGCGGCACTTAAACGGCAGGCGGACGGCGCCTGACCGGTCCAAGGCCACTCAACCGATCGGCGCGACCTTGCGCGCGGGACGATTGATCAGCACCAGCCCCACGGCCAGCAGACCTGCTGCAACGGCCAGCCCTGGGCTCAGCCGCTCGCCCAGCAACAGACCGCCGAACAGCACCCCGAAAAGCGGAGAGAGGAAACTGAAAGAGGCGACCTGCGCGGCGGGGTAAATGCCCAGCAGCCACAGCCAGAGCAAATAGCCAAAACTCGCAATCACGACGATCTGGAACAGCAGTCCGGCGACATGGATCGCTTGCGGATCACGCAGCAGCGGCCCGAAGAGCGGCGCCACAACCAGCAAAATTGGCGCCGACACCACGAGTTGCCAGACAAGCTGCATCTCCGGCGTCGCCTCCCTCAGCCGCGTCCCACGGGCGCAGAGCGCGATCCCGGCCCATGTCACCGCACCAGCCAGCGCCAGAAGATCGCCCAGGAGGCTCGCCTGCCCGGTGCCGTCATCGCCGCGGCTGACCAGCGCCACGACCACCCCGGAGAAAGCCAGAGCCAGCCCTGCGCTCTTGCGCAGCGTCAGGCGCTCGCCGAGCAGGGGCCCGGCGGCCAGGGCCAGCCAGACCGGCATCGAGTAATAGATGATCGACACGCGGATCACGGTCGTCAGATCCAGCGCCAGAAACAGAAAGATGAACTCGGCCGCGAAAACGGCGCCGATCAGCAGCCCCGGCCCGATCTGGTGCCGCGGCACCGCAAAGGACAGGCCCCGCCAGCGCATCCAGAGCCCCATGCAGACCAGCGCACCGGCAGAGCGCAACCCGGCCAGAAAGACCGGCTGAAACCCGTCATTGGCGACCTTGATGACGACCTGGTTGAACGCCATCAGCGCCGCGAACCCGACCAGCGCCGCCGCCCCCTTCACATCCATTTGCCGCGATGCCGCCACCCGCCTGCCCATGTTTTTTGTTTAAAGCGTTACACATCGCGCCCTACCCTGCGATAACGGGCATGCCAACAGGAGAAGAGAAGACATGAGTTTCATGGGAACACTGACCAAAGTGGCGATGGGCTTTGCCGCCGCAAAAGGTCTTGAGCAATACAACAAGATGGGCGGCATGGCCGGACTTCAATCCGCCATGGGCGGCCAATCCGGCGCCGATATGGTCAGCAGTCTCGGCGACATGGCGGAGAAATTCGGCCTGCCCGGCGGCAAGCAGGGCGTGCAGGACATGATGGCCAAGATGGGGCTGGGCGGCGCGGCCGGCGACAGGCAGCAGGCCGGAATGGCCGGGCTCGGCGGTCTGATGGCAGCCATGGGCGGGGCGGCCTCAGCCGGAACCACGCCGATGACCCAGATGTTCGAGGCGATGGCCGAAAAGAACCCGCTCAACCCCATGGTCGAGGACAATGCGAAACTGATGATCCGCGCGATGATCCAGGCCGCCAAGGCCGATGGCGAAATCGACGCCGAGGAGCAGGCCAAGATCATCGAGCATCTGGGCGATGCCACACCCGACGAGCTGGAATATGTAAAGGAGCAGCTCGCCGCACCGCTCGATCTCGAAGGTCTGGCTGCGAGCACCCAGGACCAGATGAAGGCACAGGTCTACAGCATGTCGCTGATGACCATCCGGCTCGATAGCGCATCCGAGAAGATGTATCTCGACAATCTCGCCCGAGCCCTGGGCCTGTCCGACGCTGCGCGCGCGGGCATTCACCAGGCGATGGGGGCCAAGGCGCCGTCCTGACCCGGTTCAGCCCGAACCAAAGCACAACCCGGGGCGGCCGACGGTGCCGCCCCACCACGCGTGTGCAAGAATTGCCTCTCGCCCCTAGAGACGCGCGTCGCAATGGCTTAAGCAGTCCACGGGCAAATCGGATCGTGCCATGGGCAAAAACATAATCGAGCGCTGTGAAGCCAGCGGGCTTCGGATGACGGACCAGCGGCGGACCGTCGCCAATGTTCTGCAGGACGCCGAAGATCACCCCGATGTCGAAGAGCTCTATACCCGTGCCAGCGGGCTCGACCCGAAAATCTCCATCGCCACCGTCTACCGTACGGTGAAGCTGTTCGAGGAAGCCGGCATCCTCGAAAAGCACGAATTCGGCGACGGACGCGCCCGCTACGAGGCTGCCGACCGCGACCACCATGACCACCTGATCGACATGAATTCCGGCGAAGTCATCGAGTTCGTCGATTCCGAGATCGAGGCGCTGCAGGAGAGAATCGCCGAACGGCTGGGCTATCGGCTGAAGGGCCACCGGCTGGAGCTCTATGGCGTGCCGATCAAGAAGTGATCGACGGCTCGCCTCGCTGCGCCGAAGAATGCACCTGAGCACGTTGTCGAGGTCGCAGGGAGCGTGGGACAACCCGTTGCCAAAGCTGACTTTGAGCCAAGCGCGGACCGCAAAAACACTCGAATGCTGGAGTTGGCGAACCGCAGACCCGTCTTCTGTCGATGATTCCCAGAACGCAAGACATGAGCGCCGCAAGACGCGACAGGTCCTCTACCTGCGTGCAAGTCGGTATTGCGACGGGCTCTGGCCGCTTGCGCGCTTGAACCAACGCGCGAAGTTGCTTGGGTCGGCGTAGCCGAGCCGCGCCGCGATCTCCTCTATGGGCTCCGGGCTCTCGGTCAAGGCGCCTTGCGCAACAGAGAGTTTCGCCGCGCTTATCTCTCGTGTGATCGTCGTTTCCTGCTTGGCCAACCGTCGCGCCAGTCGCGATCGGGTCATGGAAACCAGCGCCGCGGTCTGGTCGGCGGTCAAGCCGCCCTGTCCGACCGACTGCGACAGAAGGCGACGGAAACCGGACAGGAAATCCTCGCCTGCAAAGGTCTCCGCGGGCTCTGCCACCCTATCGGACGGTTCCGTATTCAGATCGTAAGTCAACCAACGCGACGGGAACTGGATCCGCGCGCCCATTTCGTCACCTCTCAGGATCTGGAAACAAGACCAGTCTTTCGGCAGCACCATCGGATCGCATACGATGAGGGTCACATGCTTCGGATTCAGACGGCGACCCAGCGTGCGTCGCAGCATCGCCAGGCTGAGCCCGATCATGAAACCGTCGTTTTGCGCCGGCAGGAGTGCCGGACGGAAGTGCCGGGTCTCCCCGAATTCGGCAAGCGCGCCGCGAAGATGCAGATAGGCGGTGACAGAAGACGCCACCGCGTTGGCACCACTGACGTAAGTCGAAAGGAAATCGGCAAGAGATCCACCCTTTTGCAGAGCGCTTGCGACCATCGGCCAACCGCACGGATTGAGCTCCTCAGCCACAAGCGCGCAAAAACTCGGGTCCTCAACTGCCTTGGCACAGCTTTCCAGGAACTGATGGACGACCATGACATGGACCGTCGCATCCTCCCTGGAGATTGCCTCTTCGGTGAGCGCAGCACCGTCCAGAACGGGTTCGGGATCGACCCCGCGCGCCCGGAGCCCGGCCAGAAGCGGGCGCAAGACGCTGAGATGGACAAGAGGAAGGCTCTTGGACATGGGCCAGCTCCACTACTGGTCACAAGTGACAGACCCATCGCCCATTCCGCAATGCATTTGCAGGGAACCTCGCGTAAACCTGTCACTCCTGCGCGAAAACTACCCCAAGCCGTTTCCAGATGACAGGCGGCGCGCGAAGCAGTCAGTATACAGGGACAGACCGGGCACCGCGAGAATGTGCCTGCTGAGAGGGAGACAGACACGCTATGATCTCGACAGACTTGGCCCGTCCCGCGCTGGCCCTTGTGGCCGCTCTGGTCTTTGCAACCGCAGCACCCGCTCAGGACGAAACGCCGCCGCAGACCCTCTTCACCAATGTGCATGTCTTTGACGGGGTGAACGAGGCACGGATCGAGAACGCGCAGGTGCTGATCGAAGGCAACCTGATCGCCGCCGTGTCGACCGATGCCATCGACGCGCCCGAGGCAACGGTCATCGATGGCGGCGGGCGGACACTGACGCCCGGCTTCATCGAAACGCACGCGCATCTGATGCTGATGGGCCCAAGCCTGCCGTCGATGGAAGCCAACACAACCTGGGAAGATTTCGGTGTCCATGGAACCCTCATGGCCGAGATGTACCTGATGCAGGGGTTCACGACGGTTCGGGACGCAGGCGGGGCGAATGGTGGGCTGCGGCGCGCGATCGACTCGGGCGCCATCGACGGACCCCGCTTCTATCCGTCAGGGGCCTTTCTCAGCACCCGCGGCGGCCATGCCGACTTCGCCAACTTCACGGCGCCTCCGGGATCAGAGACGAATTTCAGCCGCCTGAACATGGCCCAGGAGGTCGATGACGTGGCCTCCGTCCAGAAGTTCGGACGCAACAATTTCCGCATGGGCGCGACCCAACTGAAGTTCATGCAGTCAGGCGGTGTCGTCTCGGCCTTCGATCCCTGGCAACTGGTGGCTGGCTCGCCCGAAGAGATCGCGGCGGCCGTTCAGGTTGCGGGCGAGTATGGCAGCTATGTCATGGCGCATTCCTACCGCAAGGAGGCGATCCTAAACGCGCTCGAGGCAGGTGTGATGTCCATTGAGCATGGCTTCTCCTTCGACTGTGAAATCGCGGAGATCATGAATGAAAAGGGCGCCTACATCACCACGAACCTCACCGCCTTCGATCCGGGGCTTCTGACGATTCCGGCAGTTGCGAACGTTCCCTCCAGCCTGGCCAAGGCCAAGTCCGCCTCGGCGACCTTTGCCGACTACATCCCGAACATGAAGGAATGCCCCGTGAAACGCGGTTTCCAGACCGACTGCGTCGGCTCGGTCGCGGACTGCAACATCCAGATTGCCTATGAGAAACACCTGAATAACGAGTTCTTCGGTTCCTATACGTCATTGGTGACGCTCACCTCGACCGGCGGCGAGATCGTGGCGCTGTCCGGCGATTTCATGAACCCCTACCCGGACGGCAAGCTCGGCGTGATCGAGCCGGGCGCCTACGCCGACATCCTGCTGATCGATGGGAACCCGTTGGAGGACTTCTCCGTTGTGGGAACGGGCGACCAGTGGTTCGGGGCGGAGCCGCGCCCGGAGAGCCCCGAGACCATCCGGCTGATCATGAAGGATGGGGTGGTCTACAAGAACACGCTGGAGTGATACGCTCAAAGGGCCGTGCCATCGGACGCGGCCCAAAGCTCTGCGAGGTCCACTGAATGCGATACGTGACCCTTTGTTCCACGATGCTCCTATCGGTCCTGTGGGCGCACTCCTCGGCGTCGGACGTCGTCCGTCTCGGCTGGGCGGCTCTGGTCGACGAGGCGGCGCAGGAGTTCGACGATCCCTACGCCGCCCTGTCACCGGAGCAGTTGAGCGACCTTGTCACCGTCGTCCGCCTGCGAGAGCGTCTGGAGAGCGAGGATATCGACCCGGACCCTCGTGCACGTATCAGGGCACGCCTCGATGATACCGAAGCGACACTGACGGATGCCGGAGTCGACGTCGACTGGATCCTGTCGCAACGCTGGATCGTGGCGGAGCGGCGCGAGGCGGCAGCGATGTCCGGTAACCCGTCCGTGGATGGTTTGACCGTCACGATGAGAGGCTTCGCGATCCCGGCCCCACCAGATGCCGATGGCAGCGAAGTCGCATACCTGGTGCCGGAACGTGGCATGTGCAGCCACATGCCGCCCCCGAACCCAAACCAGATGATCCGCATCCGGTATCCGGACGGCGAGCGCGTGCATCGCATGCATGAACCGGTGCAGGTCACGGGGCGGATCGACATCGCCCCAAGCGAACAGGTGATGCGCGTGGTCGATGGTATCGTGCCCATGCGCGCGACCTTCGCGCTGGAGGCAGAAACGCTGCAGTCTCTTGCACAAAAGCCGATCAAAGCAGACGGCGGCGCGACGAGCACTGGCGCAGCGTCCATTGCCGAGCGCCTGCGCGCCTCGGACTCCGCACCCCCTCACTCCGCGCCGACACAGTAGAAACGTTCTGGATGACGAGATCCCGCGGTCCTAGCCACCAAAGGACCCTGTGAGAGGGCTGGCGGCAAACGACGTGCAAAAGCACAGAGGACTTGGAGAGACGGACGTGAAAACACTCATCACCGCCATGATCGCGGCCGGTTTCAGCCTGCTGCCCGCGGCCCATGCCAGCGAGCAATCCAAGACCTGGCCCGCATCGGACGACGCCAAGCAGTTCGTCATGGACACGATCGTAATCGGGATGCTGGCGAGCCCCTATGGAACCGGCTGGACCGGATACGAGCAGTTGCATGAGTATTTCGAACGCGCACGGGACAATGGTGTCACGGGGCACGAGATGACGCTGGCCGCAGCCGACATGTCTTTCGAGACCTTGCTCGAGCAGCATTACCATTTCAGAGCCGCGATGGCCGAGCAGCCGGACAAGTATCTGATCGTCAACGAAACGCGCGACATCGAGGCGGCCCATCTGCAGGGCAGGACGGCGGTGATCTGGAACAGCCAGACGGCGACGATCCTGAACGGCGACCTGAAGAAAATGGCGTTGCTCAAGGATATGGGGATAAAATCCATGATCCTTGCCTACAATGACATCTTCCGTACCGGTTCCGGTCAGCTTGCGGCCCAAAACGGCCGCGACATCGGGCTGACGCCCTGGGGCAAGTCGGTCATCGACGAAATGGTGCGCTTCGGCATCCTGCTCGACCTCAGCCATACAGGCTCGAAGACCGCCAACGACGCCATGGACCACATGGATGAAACCTATCCCGGCGTCCCATATGTCTACACGCATTCCGTCCCTGCCGGGCTCTACAAAAGCGCGCCGGACGCCACGCCTATGGGGTGCTATCGGGCGATCCCGGATGACGAAGCGCTCCGCGCGGCGAAGTCCGGCGGCTATGTCTCGCCCACCTTCACCGAATGGATGATGGACGGGATCTGGCCGGAGGATATCTCTCCGAAGCAGGCCGCGGACATGATCGACTACTATGTGAAGCTGGTTGGCGTGGACCATGTGGGCATCGCCACCGACGACATGTTCTCGACCGAGCTGGTGGTGAACTTCGCCAAGGCCAATGCCGCGATGTACGACGATGGCGGCTACATGATCGACGCTTTCGACAAGGGCGCGACCGGAAATGGCGAGCTGGCGAAGATCCTCGCGGCCATCACCGACGATCTCTGGGCGCGCGGGTATACCAACGAGGATCTCGCCAAGATCTACGGCGGCAACAAGATGCGGGTCTATGCCCAGGTCTGGGAGGGCAAGCCGCCCGAGCAGTTTCTTGAGGAATACCCCGAACGGCTGCGCCTCAGGGAAGAGTTTCAACGCCAGTTCTTTACCCGCTGAGCCCCTCTCACTGCGAGACACACATAAGGGGGCATCCTTCAAGTCCGGACCCGAAATGACCCGAACAGTCCTTGCGCTTCTCCTGCTGATGTTCGCCACGGCTCTGCCGGCTCAGGAAGCCGGCCTTTCGGGCCCCTCGTCCGTTGCGGCGGACTTCGTGCTCGGGGATGGGGTGACGGACCCCCAGTTCCGGTCCGATTTCCCGCGCGGCGCACTGCCCGGACTATATGCGTGGCGCGACGGACTGACGGAGAAGGGACTCAGCTTCGGCGCCGACTACCTCGCCCTCGGCCAGTGGTCCGACAATGACGCGGGCGCAGACCGGGCCGCCGGCGGCATCGCCCGGGTTTTCGGCACCATCGGGGCCGGAGGTCCGAGCAGCGTGACCTTCAAGGTCGAGAACCGGCATACCTATGGCACCGACATCGCACCGCAGAATTTCGGGTTCGAAAACGGCGCCCTGTCGATCACTGGCACTGCCTTTTCGGATATCGGCACCGCGCTCACGAACCTGTTCTACACCTACCGCGATCCCGAAGGGCGGTTCACCCTGCAGGCTGGGCAGTTGGACGTGACCGACTTTCTTGATGTTTACGGGCTGGTCAGCCCCTATTCCTCCTTCCAGAATCTCGCGTTCAACACCAATCCCACGATCAATGCCCCCAATCAGGGGCTGGGGCTGGCCGGCGGCGTCCGGCTTGGCCAAAAGTTCTATGCCATCGCCAGCGTGGCGGACGCCAATGGCGATCCGGCCGAGCCGGATTTCGACATCTTCGACAGCGGTGAGACCTTCAAGAGCCTCGAAATCGGCGTCACCAGCGGTCCTGACCGGATCTATTTCGACAATATCCATGTCACGTTCTGGCAGTCGGACGCGGCGCGCGACGGCAGCCGCGCAGGCGACAAGGGCGCGACCTTCTCGGCGGCCTGGTTTCTGGACAACCGGTGGATGCCCTTCCTGCGTGCCGGTGTCAGCGAGGGCAAGGCTGCCCTCTACAAACGCGCGCTCTCAACGGGGATCGGCTGGTACCGGCGCAACACCGATCTTGCCGGGCTGGGCCTGAACTGGGCCGAGGCCGACGGGATCGATGGGCGGCAGTTCACGGCAGAAGCGTTCTATCGTTTTTCGCTGTCTCCGAGCCTGCAGATCACACCGTCGATCCAGCTCATCGACAACCCGCTGCTGACCGACTCTCAGAACAGAATTGCGATCTTGGGCCTGCGCGGGCGGTTTCTGTTCTAGTGCAAAACGAAGCGCCAATCCCTGAATCCCGATGCACCGGGCACTACCGTTGCTAGCGTGGCCTCCTGGCGATCGACGGCAGGCAATAGCTGCCAGCTTCGACGGCCGCCACATCTTTCGGATCTGTCCGCGGACCGGCGGTCTTCACTCGGGCACCTCGTTGGCCGAGGAATTGCCGCACGCGTGGAGGGACGGTGCGAACACCGGAGCCCGGCGACGACGAGCGGGCCGTGCGCACGCCCCAAGAGTGCGAGGCACCGATCCCCCGCACCAGGTATGCTTTTCCCGATGGCGGCGAACCCGCCACAGAGCCGCGATGACGCACTGCAGCGCTTGACAGCGCAGGCATTTTGCACCACCTGCAGCCCAAGCGTCGCCGCGTGAGCAGGCTCTGCCATTCCAGGCACAGCAGCGCTTTCACTCCTCAGGTCCCCATCACGCAGGGTTCTGGATGCAAGGCCGGACGGCCGGGAATACGTCCCGGACATGCGCTTTGCCCAACCCTTGTGGTGCCGCGTTGGACGCGGCCCCAGTTCATGGCTGCACGGGTCCTGTCGGGCTTAGCGGAGCAAAAAGGAAATAATTTGTCAGACTTCGAAACGCTCGGCCTCGCGCCGGAGCTTACCCAGACGCTCGTGCGTGCTGGTTTTACCGATCCCACCCCGATCCAGACCCAGGCGATCCCGCTGGCGCTGGCAGGTCATGACGTGCTCGGCCTCGCCCAGACGGGTACCGGCAAGACGCTGGCCTTTGGCCTACCACTCGTCCACCACCTGCTGGAGATGCCGGGCAAGCCGGAACCCAAGACGGTCAAGGCTCTGATCCTCGGGCCGACCCGCGAGCTGGTCAATCAAATCGCCGAAGCCCTGCGTGGGCTGACCGCCGGCACAAAGCTGCGCGTCAACACCGTCGTCGGTGGCCAGTCGATCGGCAAGCAGATCAACCTGCTCAGCCGCGGCACCGACATCCTTGTCGCCACGCCCGGACGGCTGATCGACCTGATGGACCGCCGCGCGGTGGAGCTCGGCAGTGCGCGCTATCTGGTGCTCGACGAGGCCGACCAGATGCTCGACATGGGCTTTATTCACGCGCTGCGCAAAATCGCGCCACGCCTGGGCAGCCCGCGCCAGACGATGCTCTTTTCCGCCACCATGCCCAAGCAGATGGAAGAGTTGAGCCGCGCCTATCTGACCGAGCCGCGACGGGTACAGGTCGCCGCTCCGGGCAAGGCCGTCGACAAGATCGCCCAATCGGTGCATTTCGTCGAAAAGGCGGAAAAGCCCGGAAAGTTGCGTGAGATCCTGTCGCGCGATCCCGAAGCGCTGACGCTGGTCTTCGGGCGCACGAAGCACGGCTCGGAAAAGCTGATGAAGGGGCTCGTAGCCGATGGCTACAACGCGGCCTCGATCCATGGCAACAAGAGCCAAGGCCAACGCGACCGCGCGATCAAGGCGTTTCGCGACGGCACAGTGAGGATCCTGGTGGCCACCGATGTAGCCGCCCGCGGAATCGACATTCCGGGCGTCGCCTACGTGATCAACTATGAATTGCCCGAAGTGCCGGAAAACTACGTGCACCGGATCGGGCGCACGGCACGGGCCGGGCGCGAGGGCGAGGCGATTGCCTTTTGCTCCGCCGAGGAGGTCGATCTGCTGAACCAGATCGAACGGCTGATGAAGATCGAAGTGCCTGTGGCTGGCGGTACCAAGCCGGCGGCGGTCAGTGCGGCGAAACCGCGGCGCCGAGGAGGTGGTGGTGGCGGACAACGCTTCCACGGCGCTAAACCGGCCAACGGGCCAGGCCATGGAAAACCCTCGGGGCAGAAGCGCCGGCGCCCCCGGCGTCCCCGCGCGGCCTGAGCCAACGCACGGCGCGCGTCCCAAACGATACCGATGCGGTGTCCGGCGCGCGCCGCCCTCCCCCCGGATCCGCGAATGGCGCGGCCTAGATCTGTGCCAGCCCGACCAGGTGGTTGTCCCACTGCAGCGCGTGGCTGCCGGCAGACCGGAGAACATCACCGCGCAGCCCATGCACCGCACCTGTGCCGGTGGTGACGAGAAATCCGCTTTTCTGCGCGCTCACACCACAAACGTCCGCGAGTTCGTGGGCTGCGACGAACGCGCCCAGCGCCAGGTCGAAAACCTGCACCATACCGCCACGCGGGGAGGTGATTGCGACCTCGTCGCCGGATTCCGACACCGCGATGCTGCCGCCATACCCGTGCATTTGCCGGTGCAGCGGCGGGGGTGCCTCGCAGTATGTCAGCGGCACACCGCGGCGGTGCAGCGCCAGCAGTGGCGGCGCGTCGTAGGGATCGCCTTGCCATTGGAACGCGATGGCGACAGTGCCGTCCGGCGCGACCGCGAGATGGCGGATGGAGTTCATGTGCAGCGCCGGATCAGGCGCGACCTGCTCCAGCAGCGTGCCGTGGGGATCCAGATAGCTCAGGTTCGGACGCATCGCGGGCAGGTTCAGCTTGGCCCGGCCGCTATCGGGATGGGTCTCGATCCCGCCATTGGCCACCACCAACTGATCCGATCCTGGCAGGCGCAGGAGGTCATGGGGCCCCACCCCGCCGGAGGGAAACTCCCCCAGCCGCCGATACTCCCGCGCGGCATCCCAGATGCCGATCATGCCCTGCGCCGCGCCATAGTCGTTTTCGGTTGTGAAGAGACGTGTGCCATCGACCGAGAACGCGCCATGGCCGTAGAAGTGCCGCCCCGGCGGCGCGTCGAGCCGGGCGAGCAGCCCGCCCGTGCTGCAGTCGAGCACCAGCGCGAACCGTCCCGGGCGGCGGGCGAAGGCCACGGCTTCGGGCCGGACCGGGTGCGCGGCGGCGGCATGGCCGCGTGCGGGCAACGGCAGATCGAAGAGCGGCATGCCGTCCACCGTCAAACCCACGAGGATAAAGCGCCCATCGCTGCGCCGTGCCGCAGCCAGATAGGCGGGGCTACCCGCATCGGCCCAGGAAGCAGCGGGCATCAGCCCCGAGGCGAGGAGCCCGGCCAGGACGCGGCGGCGCGTCGCCATCAGTCGCCGTCCAGGGCGTTGAAGCCCTCGGCGATGCCAAGCCGCGGGCCGATGGAGAGCCGCGCGGCGTCCCGCGCCTCGCGCACCCGCTGCTGCAGGGCCTCGACCCGGAACCGGCCAGCAGGCTCGGCCACGCTGGCAAAGGCCGGATCATCCAGGCGCAGCGCGGCGTCTACGGCCCGGTCGAAGGCCGCGGCGATCTCGGCGGCGTCCTCGGGATGCCCGGCGCTCAGGATCGCCGCAAGCTCCGCATTGCTCTGGACCGAGATCAGCACATGGCGGAGCGAGCGGTTCGCGCGGCGGGCCTCGGCCCGTTTCGGGCGCGGCCGCTCGAAAGTCCCGAGCGGGCGGCCGAGCCGCGCGTCTGCGGTGAATTCGAGACCTGTGGTCATGGCGCTGTAGAGCGCGGCGAGGGCCTCGGACTCTGTCCGGAACGGCGCGCCCTCGCTGCCCGGCGCCACGAACGCCTCGCCATAGGCGCCACGCCAGTCGCCGGCGATGGCGGCGGTGGTGATGGCGATGTCTCCGGTTACGGCGCGGATCAGCGCGCAGTGATAGTCCGAGCCATCGGCGAAGGCGGGATCGAAAAGAAGAAATTCCAGCGCCGTAAAGCCCCGCGCGGCCACGCTGACATCGAGGAAGGCGACGGGGTCTTCCACGATCGGATCCTCGTCGGCGATCAGTTTCGCGAGTGATTTCGGCACCACGCCGCGGGTGTCGGGCCAGAAGCCGAGGGCGAAGGCACGGTTTCCGGTCTCGGTCGGGCCGAAACGCAGGTGGCTGACGGCGATCCAGCTGTCCCAGGCGTCGTGGAAGGCCTCGACCAGGCGCGGCGATTGCGGATCGCAGGTTTCCGCGGCGGCCTCGGCGAGGACCGCGGAATTGGCCTCCAGCCGTCCGAAGCCCGGCAGGAGATGGTCGTTCAGCGCGGTCGCGAGCAGGTCATTGGCCAGGGCGGGCAGCGGCAAGAACGCGACCAGCGCGGCGGCGAGCACGCGGCGCATCAGAGGCTCTCCAGAAAGCGGATCAGGGCGTCACGGTCGGATTTCGGCATCTCGACCACCTGGTCGCGGGCCTCTTCGGCCTCTCCGCCATGCCAGAGCACCGCCTCCAGCAGCGAGCGCGCCCGCCCGTCATGGAGGAAATAGGTATGGCCCGAGACCTGTTCGGTCATCCCGATCCCCCAGAGCGGCGGGGTGCGCCATTCCTGCCCGTTGGCGCGGCCCTCGGGCCGGTTGTCGGCAAGCCCCTCGCCCATGTCGTGCAAGAGCAGGTCGGTATAGGGCCAGATCAGCTGGAAGCTCTGCGCGTCCTGCCCGTCGAGTCGGTGGGTGACATGCTTGGGCGTGTGGCAGGCGATGCAGCCGGTTTCGTAGAAGAGCTGCTTGCCGCGCAGCACCTCGGGGTCGTCGATATCGCGGCGGGCGGGCACGGCGAGGTTTTGCGAGTAGAACGTGACCAGATCGAGACCCTCCATCGCGATCTCAAACCCGTCGTCGCGGGCATCGCCGCCATGGCGGGCCTCGCGGCAGGCGGTCTGGGCCTCGGTGCATTCGCCCCAGTTCGCCGGGGTCAGCGGGGTCGAGATCCCCATATCGCCGACAAAAGCCCCGGCGGATTGCTCCTTGACCGTGGGCGCCCCGGCCTTGAGCCCGAAGCGGCCCAGCATCGGGCGGTCATGTTCGACCGACCAGACGATATTGGGCCGGCCGGAAATGCCATCGCCATCGGCATCGTCGGGATCGGCGGCGGCGAGGATGTCGGCGGCGGGGATGGCCTCCAGCAGGCCAAGCCCGATCATCTGCGGCGCGACCCGGGGGCTGAGCATTGCGTCGGGATGGAGCGGGCCATAGCCCAGATCGGCGGCGGTGTAGGTCGGTTTGCGGAGCGTCGCGGTCTCGCCGTCCGACAGCGGTACCTCGACCTCTTCGTAGGTGATGTTGAGCCGGTATTCCGCCGGATGCCCGGGCAGGCCGAAATCCTGGAGCTGCCGCCCATAGACCGGATCGGGCTGGGTGGCGATCCAGTCCTCGATCCCCTCTGGCCCCTCGCCCCCCGGGATCGAGACGCGCAGGAACATCGAGACCGCGCCGTCCTCGGCATTTTCAGCCGGATGGCCGCGGCCGTCCTTGATATGGCAGCGCTGGCAGGCGCGGGCGTTGTAGATCGGGCCGAGCCCGTCGGAGGCCAGCGTGGAGGACGGGGCCGACACCCAGATCTTCTTGAAAAGCCCGTTGCCGACCTTGAAATCGAGCTCTCCGTCGAAGCCGATATTGGCCGAGGGCTGGGAAAAGGCATCACGGTTGGCGCGCGGCCGGACGGTTGCGGCGCCCGCGGACATGGCCTCGAACCGCTCGGGCTGGGTGAAATCCGTCGTCGGTTCCGTCACCGCCTGAATGCGCGCCGTTTCCTCGGCCGTGCGCGGGATGACGGACAGATGCGGGTCGTCCAACCCCTCCACCGCGCCGGCCGAGAATGCCACTCCCCCTGCGACACAGAGTGACACTATGGTGAAAGTCTTGCATGACATCTAGGCGGCTCCAGCTTTTGTTGATAGATATACTCAGGAAAGCGGACAGGGTCGCCGTCGATTTTGCCGCAGTACAGAAATAATGAGCTGACCGATGCTTGCCGACGCCCTGTTTCTGCCCAGCCATGAGGATGACACCCGAGAGGTGTTCGTCGCGCGCGATCCCGACGCGCGGCTGGAATTGCTACGCACCCAGGCGGCGCGCTGCCGCACGGCGGCGCATCTGGACCTGCACCGCGCCTGCAACCTCTTGACGCTCGATACCGACCGGGCTCCGATCCTGTTCGCGCGGGCGTTGCTGCGCACGCTGGGCCAGGCGCTCGGCAAACGGCCCATCATCCATCGGCCCGGCGCCACCGAGGTGAGTTTCGACGAAAGCTGGCTGCTGCGGCTGATCGACCGGCTGGAGGGTGGCGACATGGACAGCGTCACCTTTCTGCTGTCGCGCCGGATCCCGCATGAATACCGCCGCTCCGTGGCGTTCCTGCTGCACGGGCTGATCACCCCGCCCGGTACCGCTGCAAGGCGCACGGCCTGCGGCGGATCGTAGGTACGGCCGGGCCGACCGGGCCCCAAAATGAAACCAAGGAGGCAGCGTCGGATCTGGCCGCGCAAAAAAAGCGTTTTTGTCAGGTTTTTTTGGGTTGTTCACCGCCTCTTTTAGAATAATTCTAGAAGGCGGAAGCCAGCTCGACGCCAGCCACCGCACGTCCGGGTCGTCTAGTTGAGGAAAGAATACATGACACAAACAGCCGCTTCGCTGGGCACCGATGCCCAGACAGATATTTGCAACGCTCTCAACCAGAGTGTCGCGGAAACCGCCGTGACCACGATGCTGGCGCAGAATTTCCACTGGAATGTGACCGGCATGGCCTTTGGCCCGCTGCACGCGCTGTTTCAGGAGATCTACGAGGATCACTTCGAAGGCCAGGACGAGCTGGCCGAACGCATCCGCGCCCTTGGTGCCCATGCCGAAGGCACGCTGGCCGGCATGGTCGCGCGCTCGAAGGTCAAAGAGCATGACGGGCATGCCTCCGACAAGGAGATGATCAAGTATCTGCTCGAGGCGCAGGAAACCGTGGCGGAAACGCTGGCGGGCTGCGGCGAGCTGAGCGCCGGGCATGGCGATACGCTGACCGAGGATCTCTGCATCCAGCGCGGCCAGGTCCATGAAAAGTTCGCCTGGATGCTGCGCTCGCACCTGGAGTGATCGCGGGGCCTGAGTTGGCCCAAGCGATTATGTGACACAAAACAGGCCGACCGTTGCCCACGGTCGGCCTGTTTTTCGTTCCGGGCACCCGTGTCACGCGCGTCCGCGCCCTTAGCCGTCCGACAGCGTAAAGGGGGGGTTCACCCCCTGCCGGGCGCACTTTCCGGCATATTCCATGGGCCAGGTCTTGGCCGATTTCACGCGCTGCTGCTGGGCCATGAGGTCCTCGATGAAAGCGCGCTGGGACGCTTCGTCCCGGATCCCGTCATAGAGCCGTTTCTGCTGCTTTGTCATGCCGCAGGCGATGCAGTAGCCGCCGCGGATCTTGTGTTTACAGATGTCGAGGCAGGGGGACGGCAATTTGGACATGGGATCTCCTGGCGGGTCGCGTGGGGCAGCCGGTCAGATATGGGGAATCACACGCGCCGCAAAAGAGGCGGCACCTTGGCCTTTTTCTTGGCGCATTTGCGGAGGTATTTCGCGACCCAGCCCTTGGCCGAGCCGACAGCGTCCTGTTGCGCCGAGAGCATCGTCACGAAGGCTTCGCGCGCCTTGTCCTTCTTGAGTTTCTTGAAGAGCGACTTCTGCGCCTTTGTCATCGAGCAGCCGATACAATGGCCGCCTTTGATCTTGAACTTGCAGACGCTGATGCAGGGCGACGGCAGTTTACTCATGGGTTCTCCTGGCGAAACGGCGGGGACCGGAGCCCCCGCCGGCTTGGATGGGGGTTACTGGAAAACGGCGTCCGGGTTGTCGAGACTATCGGAGCCTTCGAACTGGATGGCTTCGAGACCAAGTGCCGCAACCACGCGTTCGATGGAGCGGGTCTGGTCGATGAGCGCATTAACCCCGCCCATGATCAGCGCCTCACCCTCGGCATTGCCGCGTTCCAGCATCATGTCGTACTTGAAGCCGGCCTCGGCCGCAGACTTGATCTCGCCAAGCGCGAGCACAGTGGTGGCGAGTTTGAGCTGAAGCTCGGCATCGAGCGCCTCATCAGACTGCGCGACAAGTTCGCTGAGGCTCGGGCCCCCTGTCACGGTGCCATCGGTGCCGACATAGCGGCCGAGATAGACATTCCGGATGCCCACGCCGTCGTAGAAATGGCTGTTGTGGGTGTTGTCGGCAAAGCAGTCATGCTCCTCTTCCGGGTCGTTCAGCATCAGGCCGAGGCGCATCCGCTCACCGGCCTGCTCGCCGTAGGAGAGCGAGCCCATGCCGGTCAGGATCGCGACGATCCCGGCATCCTCATCTTCCATCAGGGTGGCGCGGGCCTCTCCGTCCGGGGTCCATTGGGCCGCCATCCATTCCAGATCGCTGACCAGCAGGTCCGTGGCTGCCTTCAGATAGGCCGCGCGTCGGTCGCAATTGCCGCCCGTGCAATCGTCGCCCGCAGCATAGTCGGTCCAAGGACGGTTGCCGGCACCGGTGCCATGGCCGTTCAGATCCTGGCCCCAGAGCAGAAATTCAACCGCATGGTAGCCGGTGGCGACATTGGCCTCGACCCCGTCCGCCTCGTGCAGCGTGGCCTCCAGAAGCTCGGGGGTGATCTCGGTGGCGTCGATCTCCTGGCCCGAAAGCGTGAAGGTCGGGGTCGCGATGACATTGAGCGCGGCGGCTTCGTTTTCGTCGGTCGGTCCGCCGTAGGACGCGTCGACATAGTCGATCAGACCCTCGTCGAGCGGCCAAGCATTCACCTTGCCTTCCCAATCGTCGACGATGGCGTTGCCGAACCGGTAGACCTCGGTCTGCTGGTAGGGCACGCGCGAGGCCAGCCATGCCTCCTTGGCCGCCTGCAGCGCTTCCGCGGACGGTTCCGCGATGAGCGCGTCGACCGCTGCCTGGAGCGTCTTCGCCGTCGTGACGCTGTCAGCGTACTTCGCCGCGGCGATGTCGGAATAGGTGTCGAGCACCTCTCCCTTTTCGACCGCAAGTGCCGGGCTGGCAAGCAGCAGGGCGAGCGCAGTTCCTGCGAGTAGTCTGGATGTCATGGTAGGTCCCTCTAGTGCATTGTTGGTGGTTTTGTGGTTTGACCGGGTCGGGTGGCGCGCCTGCGCGCGCCGGGTCTCGATCTGCGTTTCGGGCGGGATGGTGACCCTTCCTCCGCATCCTCTGCGAGCGTCCGGCAAAGGCCCTGACGCAGGATCAGCCCGACCTGCTCGGCCAGCGCGGTCAGGCCGGGCGCCATATCGGGGCGCACGATCAGCATGGCCATCAGCATCGCATCCTCGCGCGCGCCCGCCGCGGCCTGCGAGACGAAGCGGGCAAAGACGCACTCATCCGCCCCGACACAACGGCAGCAGACCTCGTTGCGCATGAGTTGTCGGCGGCTGTGGGTGTCGAAGAGTGTGACCAGATCCTCGAACGCGCGGAGCGCCCGGCGCCCCTTTTCCGGTCCCAGACGCGTGGCAAAACTGTTCCAGACCGCCGCCTGTCCCGACGGGCCGTCGCACCATTGCCGCAGGGTCACGATCAGGTCGGCCTCGTCGGCCGGCAGATCGGCAAGATGGCCGATGGGCGCTGCATTGCGATCCACGGCGCTCATTTGGTCAGGATCAGCTTGCCGGAGCGGGTGATGGAGAGCGTGTAGATCTGGTCCCCGAGAACGATTTGCGCGCGCTTGCCCCCGTCGGTGAGATCCAGCGCCTTGTAGACCGGCGCGGAGCGCGCGTCGTGCGCGTTGCGAGGGGTGTCAGGATCGGACACTTCGAAACGGGTGTCTTTCATCGCCCGTCACCGGGAATGCGGCGTCGCGACATCCGCGGGTGGCGAAGGCCTGCGCAGGGTTGAGCCGGATGAACCGGGTGTTTGCGGGGGAGACCGCGTGTCTGGCCAGTCCTCTTGCGCGCTCGGGTCATGATCGGGCTCCGTCGGCATGTCCTGGGCTGTGCCGTGCTGCGATGCAGGGCTGGCTAAGGCGTTTCGTATTTGTTGATAGGATCACTCAGGAATGTCAATGCTGACTAACTTGGTCAAGAATTGAGTCGGGGACTGCTGGAGCGACCAAGGCGCGCGGCGCGATGCCGCTTGCCCGCGCCGGCGATGTCCTGCCCGGCTGGGCTAGCTTTGACGCGCGGCGTTGCAGTGCCTGCCGTTCGCCCCCGGCGCGGGCCATGTAAATTTTACATTTTAACTCATGAACTTGCAGCCTTTGGCGAAACCGATGGTCTCTCAGTTTCGTGCCATACGTCGCGCGCGAAGCACGTTGCTCACCGCCGCGTCCGATTTGACCGGACCGCACCAATGTGGCGTCACCTGACTGACCCTGCCCCACCGAAACCAGCGCGGCAGTTGACCGCAGCCCGGGGCGTGCGCTGCAACCTCATGAGTGCAACCCGTATTCCGAGCAACGCTCCGAGCGTCACCGCAACACCGGATGGACACAAACACGCCCCGGGCATGGTCGTTCGAGCCGTATGCATTAGTTTTGGCGGGTGGCGGGCACGCACCCGCACCGTCAGCGCTGGTCGCGCGCGGCAAGATATGATTTCTGCCCCCTGCCGGGCGACAAACGCCAAGGTGTCGAGATGGATGGAACGATGACCGTGAGCCAGGACCGCGCCCGGGAGAGCTTTGTGCCTGCACCGGACAATGAACGCCTGCTGCGCCATGCGTTCGGCCGCTTCGCCACGGGTGTTACCGTGGTGACGACCGGCACTCCGGAAGGCCCGGTCGGCATGACAGCAAACAGCTTTTCCAGCGTCTCCCTGGAGCCGCCTCTGGTGTTGTGGTGCTTGGGCAAGGCGTCCGACAGGTTTCATGTCTTTGCCCCGGCGCAGCGCTTTGCGATCCACGTGCTCGACGCCGACCAGCAGACCCTCTCCAACGGATTCGCGAGGGATCCGGGGTTCTTTGATCAGACCGCCTGGCACGAAGGCCGCGACGGGGTACCGGTGCTCGACGCCTGCCTGGCGCGCTTCGACTGCGTTCAGCACGCCTCCCATGACGCCGGCGATCACGTGATCCTGGTGGGACGCGTGCTGTCCGTCGACATCGCCGAGGGCACCCCCCTGCTCTTTGCGTTCGGGGGCTACGGCGCGCTAGACCAGGAGTGACACCGACGGCTCGGCGCGTTTTTCCTGACCTGTCGGGAACCGAGCCTGTCCGGGCGCTTGTCCTTCGGCGCCACCTGCTGTGGCAACCAGCTTCTATTAAGAGTTCTGCGCTAGACCCGACGCGTCACTTCGCACGGACCAGCTTGCATGCCCGACACTCTATTGCCCGAACGCCCTGTTGCCCCCGCTCTGAATGCGGCGGCGGCCGGTCTTGCCGGACAGTTCCGCCGGGCGCGCCTGTCGGCGGAGGCCGTCGCACTGAGCGTCGCTGCGGTCGATGCAGCGCTGTTGAGCCTGCTCGGCTGGTTCGGGGCCTACGCGCTTTACCCGCCCGAAAGCTTTGCGCCCTGGCTCGCCGCCGGGGGCGCGACGGCCGCGGCGGCGGTGGCCGTGGCGCTCGTCGCCTATGGCGGCGGCTACAGACTGCGCCAGTTGACATCGCTGCGCGCACAGACCTGGCGTCTTGCTGTCTGTGCAATGCCGCCCCTCGCGGCGGGTCTGGTCGCGAACCGGCCAGCGGACGTGCCCCTGGAAGATGCGCTGGCACTCTGCGCGGCGCTTCTTGCCCTGCCTCTGGCACTGCGCTGGCTGGGGTTCGTGCCAGCGATCCGCTGGGCCGTCGAGGCCGGTCTGACCGAACGGCGCGCGGTGCTCGTGGGCGGCGGCGATCCTGCGCATGACCTGATCACAGGGTTGCGTGCCAACCCGGCGAATACGGTGCGGATCTGCGCCATTTTCGACGACCGTAGTGACGCTCGCTCGCCCGAACTGGTGCTTGATGTGCCCAAGATCGGCCGGTTCGACGACTTGCTGGGATTCGCCCGCAGCGCCGAGATCGACATGGTGGTCATCGCGCTGCCGCTGGAGGCGACCGACCGGATCGCGATTCTGCTCGACAAGTTCGAAGTACTGCCGCTGCCGGTTCACCTTGCGCAGTTCAGCAAGGACTACAGGTTCGACGATACGGTTCCGGCCCCCGGCCAGGCGCGGCTGAGCTTGCTGGAAGCGGGCAGCTTTGGGCTGCGGCGCCGGATGCTCAAACGGCTGTTCGACGTTACCATCGCCAGTCTGGCGGTGCTTGCGCTGTCGCCGCTGCTGGTGCTGATCGCGTTGGCGATCCGACTCGACAGCCCCGGCCCGATCCTGTTCCGCCAAATGCGCAGCGGCTTCAACGAGCGTCAGGTTGCCGTGTTCAAGTTCCGCAGCATGCGGGCGGACCGATGCGACCTGCAGGCAAGCGAGATCGTGGTCAAGAACGACCCGCGCGTCACACGGGTCGGCGCCTTTCTGCGAAAAACCTCGCTCGACGAACTACCCCAGCTCTTCAATGTTCTGCGCGGCGAGCTGTCGCTGGTCGGACCGCGCCCCCATGCGGTCGACGCCGTGACGGGGCGCCGGGAAGCCTTTGCCGAACTGGTCGCCGGCTACTCCGCCCGTCACCGTCTGCCGCCGGGGATCACCGGCTGGGCACAGATCCATGGCTCGCGCGGCGGGATCGATGACCCCGAGGCGTTGCGCCGTCGCGTGGCTTACGATCTGTGGTACATTGAAAACTGGTCCCCCTGGCTCGATCTCCGCATCCTGCTGGCGACACCGGCGGCGCTGTTCGACACCCGGAATGCCTACTGACCGCTAAGAGTTCGTACCCGTCGCGTGGCGGGCCTTTATCCATTGCTCTGGCGGCATGCGCAGGTTCCATCGCTGCCTCCGGGGACCCTCAGCGGCGAAGCACAACCGCACCGCGCGGCGTCCCGTACGCGCTGGCGATCCGGACCGAACCGGGCCTTGTCCCGTGAGAACCAGTGCGCCTCCGCGTCCAAAGGAATCTGACACGGGTTTTGGCCTGCGACTCAGCTGAGAATCGGATGCTGCACCCGCAGAAGTAGAGGCCGTGTCGCATCCAGACTCATCGCGCCGCCCATGCACTATGCGGGTAGCGGCTATCGCAGACGCGATTATGTCACACCCTGCGTTAGCGCTCGCAGGTACCGCACCAAGGCAAAGGCGCGCTGCGTCAGAACGCGTCATAGCGGCGAAAGCCATAGCCGCAACATATAGAAATTCTTCGCAGTTTTGACGCTTGGTTAAGCGACTTAACTAGTTTTCAGCCGCGTCGAAAAGAAATTTACAAAAAAGCTTCGCCTTTCCCGGTGCTTGTTCCCCGGTTTTCAATTCATGTTACTGTTACCGCCATGAGTGTTCGGTCCACGTGACAGTTCGGACACGAAACGGAAGACCGGTATGCGCACGCACCGGGTCGAGGGAGAGAGCGATGCTTGAGAAGGGCGCTGGCGTTTATCCGCCGAGTTCGGAGTTTGTGGGTCAGGCGAAGATCGGATCCGGGGAATATGATCGGATGTATGCGCTGTCCGTGGAGGACCCGGAGGATTTCTGGGG
>JANSYP010000018.1 GCA_024742405.1 Paracoccaceae bacterium | reverse complement strand
GGGGCGCCGCACAGACCCCGTCCCCGACCTGCCGAATTGCCGTATCCAGCGGCGCAGCTGGGTCTCGTGAACGCCCAACTCCGCCGCGACATCCATGATCGACAACCCGCTCGTCTCGGTGCGCTCCACAGCCTGCCGCTTAAACTCGTCCGGAAAATATCTGCGCTTCTTCTTCTCCATCGGACACTCCTTCCGTTGGCTCGAAAGCCTATCATGGGTGTCCACCAAGCCGGGGCAGGATCACAAATGCCGCGTGGTCTCGCTGACGGCTTCCGCCCTCGAAGGCCGCCTCAGCGATCGTCCGCGACGCACTATGCCAAAGCTTGCACCGTTGGTGACTCGATAACAGCACGGTCGTCAATCATTTGGACCTCTCCATTGCGTTGCACTAGAAAGGTACAGCGCCAGATTTCAGCACCGTAGTGCACATCACTTACCACTCGCCAAGATGAACGCGACAGTTCTGATTTCTCAGAGCTTTTCAACTTTATCCGTACTTGCGGTGGGAGACGTTTCGCGTGATCGCCGTCCGGATCCAGGATCCAGAATCTTCGGTTTTCCCCGCCAACAAAACTACAGAAGAAGGTGAGATAGGCCACTACGTTCTTCGAGGTGACTCTTAAGCTCTCACTACGCCGCAGCGCATGAACCACTCCTGAGTTTCCATTCAGTTCAGCGACCACCCCGTCCGAGACGAACAGTACCGCATCGTCGATCGGATTAGGGGATCGTGCGCGCCGCACAAGCGTGGCTTCCGGAAAGAAGCTCGGCGTGTGCAAGCGCACCATCTCTTCGGCAAGCCCGACCGGTACCAAAGTTTCCTTCCAAAGGCGATCTTCGAGCAGCATTTTGAAACCTTTCGCTTTCGTCCATTGCATGAGTTTGGCTCGGTTCTAGCACGCCACTCACCGCGGACATTCGCGAGGCTACGAGTAGGGACGTGTAATTCTCGCGGCCCGTCGAAGCCACCGTCAAAGCCATCGACGTTGAGTTCTACGATGGAGGTTGCGATGACTATGAGCCTTGCCCGAATGCCCGGCGCCTCGCTGCGCGGACGCGCGTGGGAACTGACGACGTTCTCTCCCGCCGCGGATCCAGTCCTCGCACGCGAGGCCCATCGGGCGTACACCGGTGCATTCATGCGGACGCCCGAGCATTTTGGATGGTGCGATCTTGACGATTGGATGCAGCCCGAGCGGTCCATCACCGTTCTGACTTCGCAAGGAAGGATTGGCGCAGGCGTTGTCATGTCCAAAACCGACAATGCGCATCTCGTCTCCTCGCTCTTCAAGAGGACAGCCGCGCGCGGAGTGGCAACCCCATTGCTGGCAGGCGCAGTTCGGAACCGTGGCGCTGCGCCAGACGAGCAAATCAAGGCGGTTTGCAGGGTCATGCCGGACGGCGCAGTGAACCCCGCGGCGATCGTGTTTGAAAAGCTTGGGTTCTTCACGCGCAAGGTGCGGACCATCAATGCTGCCGAAAGCCCGGGGTTCAGCCATATCGCCACCGACGACACCTCTGACGGCTGCTTTCAAGCACTCGAGCTTGTGGCGAAGGGGCCGAGGGTGCAGCAACTCTGTAAGCTCGAGCTCTTGGACTTCTTTGGCGAGGGGCCGGAGAGTGCGACATGCTGATGCTGGCAAATGTCCTTGGTGTGATCGCCGGAAGCATCCTTCTGCTAAGCGGCCTGCCGGTACTCTGCGAGCAACTTCGGAACGCCCGGGCTGGGAGCTCGGGCGAACGTCGGAGCAGATTGATGATGGCGGCCGGAAACGGCCTTTGGGTGCTCGCTGGAGCTGCAAGCGGGTTTTGGGCGGTCTGCGTGATGTGCGGAATTCAAGCTGCGATCCAACTCGAGATCTACAGGCGCATGCGCACCGGCCAAGCATCGCAGAGCTGATCCTCGGGCGCCCGATGCAATGGTGCCCGAGGCGTATTGCCGTGACAAACTTGCGAAGCCTGCTGCGCGAAGATGCAATACGCCGCCGACTACACTGCTGACGTCCCGAATAGTTGCGCGAAGCTTGGCTGTCCATGCGCTGATATCTTTCGACCGATACCACGATGAGGATGGCAAAATATGTCCCGAAAGAATGCACCGAAGCTTTGGCCTCCTTTGCCCGCTCAAGTTTGCCGGCGAACCGTGCGAGCCCAAGCTTCAAGCATCATCGCCAAGGCAGACCGGGGGACAACCTCCACCGACCGGCAACGAGGCACGCCTGTCTACGAAAGTCGAAGTGAGGTAGGCAGCTCGCGCTCTGCACAGCCGCGCGATCGGTGCCTGGATCTCGCAAGAGAATTCCTCAACCGCCAATCGGGCGACGCCGCGTCCGACGCCGCGTCTCTTTGCCTCGAACCTGCTCTTGATGGCGACGAGGAGGCGCGTCAGCTCTTGCTGGCCGCAATTGAAGCTCTCACCGTTGCCCCATCGCGAAGGGCTGGAACATCGCATCGGACCTGGTTGGGGAAGCGACTGACCTGGTACGCATGGAAAGCACACACAGCGTCCGCCAGAACTTCTGCTCAGCCGCGCCAGGACGAGCTATCGCAAGCGACACAGGTACCCAGAGTACGCCTTTGTGAACCGCCTCCCCCTGCTCGCGACAGTGCTGAACAAAAAAGGCTCGAACGTTTGAAGCCACTATGGGATCAAGGCGTACGTTTGCTGCCCGGACCAGATCCGCGAAAGCTGTGTGATCAGCTACGTCGCGAGATTCCCAACCTGGCGCCAGCGATCGATGTCTTGGAGAACGAACTCGTGCTCCGCCAGCGCTGCGGGAAGGCTGAATTCGGCTTTCCGCATATCTGCCTGGTAGGACCTCCTGGATCAGGCAAAACGCGGTTTGCATCACGGATGAACGCGCTCGCCGAGGTGCCATATCTGGAACATTCCGCGGCTGGATCGAGTGACGCGCGCACAATGGTCGGCACCTCACGTGGTTGGGGCACGGGGATGCCGGCCCTGGCGACGAGTGCCGTTGCGAGGTTTGATGCGGCAAACTGCAGTCTCTGCATTGATGATATCAGCTGGACGGCGCTTCGGGGCCAGAACGGCAGCATTCAGGATGCCTTGCTGACGTTTCTCGAACCCGAGACCTCACGCCGGTACTTTGATGAGTACCTGCAAACCGAAGTCGATCTGAGCCGTGTCTCCTGGTGTGTGACGACCAACAGTCTCGGCCAGGTGTCTTCGGCGTTGAGATCCCGGCTCTTGATCATTGAGATCGAACCTCCAAGACCAGAGGACTTCGACGCAATCCTCTGCGGCATCGTTTCGGATCTGGAAAGCGAGTTCAGCGGTCGCCTTCCCGTTGCCCTGTCCGCTATAGATACCTCGATTCTCCGGCAAGCCTTTCAAGATCATCGATCGATTCGGGTGTTGAAACGACAGGTCCGCTGGCTCATCGGCATCAAGGTTTCCGAGCTTACGCTACACTAGTCCGTGTACGCTGTTGCGGTGCCTAGACAACTCGCCCTCGCGTCCTGGCCTTCACGCTCCGACGAGGGTGAAGGCTGCCCAGTAGTAGGGGTTCTTGAAGCGGTCGCTGTGTGCGGGATCGTAGCTTTGCAGAGCCAGGGTGTGGCGGGGTGTCTCCTGGGCCGTGGGCACGTCG
>JANSYP010000001.1 GCA_024742405.1 Paracoccaceae bacterium | reverse complement strand
TGGGCGGGGACACAGAACAATCTCGGCATCGCGCTTCGGAACCAAGGCACCCGCACGGGCGGGGAGGCCGGTGCGGCGCTGCTGGCCGAGGCGGTGGCGGCCTATCGCGCGGCACTGCGGGTGCGGACGGAGGCGGATCATCCGGTGGACTGGGCGATGACTCAGAACAATCTCGGCAACGCTCTCGCAAACCAAGGCACCCGCACGGGCGGGGAGGCCGGCGCGGCGCTGCTGGCCGAGGCGGTGGCGGCCTACCGCGCGGCGTTGCGGGTGCACACGGAGGCGGACCATCAGTTGGACTGGGCGATGACCCAAGCCAACATCGCGATCGCTTTAGAAGCGATTTCGGAGCAGGAGAGTTGCGATAAACCAGCTGTTGTTTTGACTGAGGCAATTTCCTGTGTCGATTCTGCGCTGCGTGTTTTCGATGCTGAGCACACACCGCAATACTTTCAGAACGAAACTGACCGCAAGACTCGGCTGGAAGCGAAGCTGGCCGGGTTACAGATCGGTTCCGACAAAGGCGGCTAAGGGCAGCCCGCGGCCGTTGGGTGGGGGTGAGCCCCCGCCCGAGGGGGGCGGTCGGGGGCTGCCCGGCGGTGCCGGGCAGGGGGAGTCACTTCGACCGTCGCTCTCACCTCCCAAAAGCTCGTCTGGTGAACGGCGCGCGCTTGAGCGGTGAGGACAGTCCGCGGCCGTCGGATGGAGTAAGCCCCCGCCCGAGGGAGGGGAGGGCTGCCCGCCGTTGCTGTCAGGCGTCGGCGTCGGTCTTTTCGAGCACCGCGCTGTAGGTGGAACCCCTCGTCAGGCTGCGGAATTCGACATAGAGCTTGTCGTCGTCAATCACGCCGTCGACGACGCCCGTGACCTCATAGGGCGGCTCGGTTCCGATCTCCAGGATGCCGATCCGGCCTTCGCCATCGGCGCTGATATTGCCGGTCACCTGGCGGGTGTTCCAGCTGTCGGAGCCCTGCCGGCGAAAGTTGGTTTCGCCGTAAAAGACGTTGCCCTGCTGCTCGGTGATGTCCAGCTTCCATTCGGCCTGGTTGAAGCGGGGGCCTTCGCCGCGGGCATTGGTCGGCACGACCACGGTGTACTCACCATGCCAGCTTCCGGTCAGGTCGGTCTCGGCCAGGGCCGGGGCGGCGATGGCCGCGAGTCCGAGGGCGGCGGTCAGAGCGGCGATGCGAGGGGCGTGGGACATGGGATCTCTCCTTGCTTTCGAGTTGCGCACGCGCACTCCCTCCGCTGCCCGAACATTCGGGGCAGCGGCCTGGTCTCCAGGTGAATAATGCCTTGGGACCATGCAGTTAGCGGCTTGCGATTGAGATCCATATGGGAGCGATGTTTCAGTTCTGAAACCCCAAGGGGCGGTTTGCGTGAGGTTCCGTGTCGTCACCCGGTTTCCCGGCATTTCGTCCCCGGGGGCGGCGGCGGTCCGGCGCGCGCGGTCCGGTTAGCTCTCGCAAACCCGCACCGTAGCGACTAGGTCGGGGGAACCGGCGGTTTTGCCGGGCGGGTGAGGAGGTAACACCATGGACCGTCACGCAAATGCCGTCTGGTACGGCGATCTGCAGAAGGGCTCGGGCCGGATATCGAGCGAGTCCGGCGTGCTCAGCAAGCACAACTACTCGTTCCAGACCCGGTTCGAGGATGGGCCCGGCACCAATCCCGAGGAGCTGATCGCGGCGGCCCATGCCGGTTGCTATGCGATGGCGTTTTCCCATGAGCTTGACCAGGCGGGGATGACGCCGGAGAGCGTGGAGGCCAAGGCGACGGTGACGCTGTCCAAGGTTTCGGACGGGTTCGAGATCCCGTCGGTTGCGCTGGAGGCCGTGGCCAAGGTGCCCGGCGCGGACGCGGACAAGGTGCGCGAGATCGGCGAGGCGGCCAAGGAGGCCTGCCCGGTCTCCAAGGTGCTGAACGCCAAGATCACGCTCGATCTGACCGTCGAGGTCTGAGCGCGGGGGCCCGGCGCGCGCCGGGCCTGCTGTCGCCCATGCCGTGGGGTCACCGGGACTTTGCAGGTGGCCCGACCGCCGTTAGGGTCGGGCGGCAGGTTTTTTCGGGGGAGACGCGACATGGTCATGCAAGGCCGGGCATTGGGGCTGGCGGCACTGTTGCTGGTGCCGTTTGCCGCCGGTGCACAGGAGGCGGCGGATGCGCCGGTGGAGCCCCCCGCAGAAGCCGCCGGGGCCGCTGTGGCCGCCGAGACGGACAGCGACAGTGCCGGCGGCGGTGAAAGCGCGGATCTGCTGAGCGAGGCGCAGCTGGAGAACCTGGTGGCGCCCATCGCGCTCTATCCCGACACGCTGCTCATTCAGGTGCTTGTGGGGGCAACCCAGCCGCTGGAGATCGTCAAGGCCGAGCGGTTCCTGAGCGATCATGAAGGAAGCACGCCCGAGGAACTGAAGCCGGAGATCAACGAACAGGGATGGGACGAATCGGTCGCGGTTCTGGCCACCGCCTTTCCCGACGTGATCAAGGATATGGCGACCCATATCGAATGGACCGAAACCCTGGGCGACGCGATGCTGGCCCAGAGCGACGACGTGATGAACGCGGTGCAGGTCAAGCGCGACCAGGCTGAGGCGAGCGGCGCGCTGGTCTCGGGCGATGAGATCACGGTCGTCACGGACGACACGGAGAACACTGTCATTACGCCCACCAATCCGCAGGTCGTCTATGTCCCCGACTATGATCCGAATGTGGTCTATGTGTCCGACGGCGGCAGCGACACGGGCGATCTGCTGCTGGCCGGAGCCATCGGGTTCGGGACCTATGCGCTGATCGACGCGATCTTTGACAGTAACGACGACTACTATCGCTATTGGGGCTGCCGGAACTGTGCCGGCTGGGGCGGCAGGCCCATCGTGCGCGCGCCGCCGCGGGTCGGGAACGCCAATGTCAACATTCAGGGCGGCGACCGCGCAATCAATATCGACAATGACCGGTTCAGTATCGACCGAAACAATATCGATCTGGACCGCGACAATATCGCCTTCAATCCCGATCCGGCGCAGCGGCAGGAGGCCCGCCAAGATCTGGCCAAACGGCGCCAAGAGGGTGGAGGCGCGCTCGGCATCGACCGTCCGGACCGGTCCGATGCGCTGCGCTCGCAGCTCTCGGAACGTTCCGGAGCGCCGGATATCGCGGCGCCGGGACATGGCGGGGTGAATCTCGACAATATCCAGCGGGCCGGAGCGCGGCTGCCGGCGGAGCAACGGTCGGAGGCACTGCGTAACACCGGCGCGGCCGCGGCGGCGGTCGGCGCAGGGGCCGTGGGGGGCGGGGCGCTCGCCAATGCCGCGCGCCCGGCGAATGCTCAGAGGCCCGCGAACGTCCAAAGACCCGCCAATGTTGAGAGGCCTGCAAACGTCCAGAGGCCGGCCAACATCCAGAGGCCCGCGAATGTCCAGCGTCCCGCCCAGGTCCAGAGGCCGGCGGCCGCCAAGACCCATGCGTTCAAGCAGCGCGCCCCGGCGGCCAGGACCCGCGCGGCCGGCCATCGCGGCGGCGGGCGACATATGGGCGGACACAGGGGGCGGCGATGATGATGCGGACGGGTGCAGCGCTGACCGTCGCCGCGTTTCTGGCGGCGGCGCCCGCCGGAGCGGCGGAGTTCGCGGGACCGCAGGAGGCGCTCGATGCGCTGGTCGCGGCGGCCGAAGCTGGAGATTCCAGCGCGCTTCTGGCGGTGCTGGGCGAGGAGGCACAGGACCTGGTCGCGGACACGCCCGAAGAACGCCGGGAGAACCGGGCGGCATTTCTGGCGCTCTATGGCGATGGCTACCGGTTCCTGCCGGTCGAGGACGGCGTGGTCGAGGTCCTGCTGGGCGCCGACGGCTGGCCCTTTGCGATCCCGCTGGTCCGGGATGAGGCCGGCTGGAGCTTTGACGTGGCGGCGGGCCGGGAGGAGCTTCTGGCGCGCGAGATCGGGTTCAACGAGCTCGAAGTGATCGCGCTGATGGATGTCTATGGCGATCTGCAGACGGCTTTTCGGCTGAGCGATCACGATGGCGATGGGGTGATGGAGTTCGCCCGGTCGGTCCTGTCCTCAGCCGATGCGCGCGACGGGCTGTTCTGGCCTGGCGATGGCAGTTTCGTCGGAGAACGTCTGGCGATGGCGGCCGCCCACGGCTGGAGCGACGGCGAGGAGCACTACCAGCCCGAGCCCCATTTCGGCTATGTTTTCAGGATCCTGCAGGGGCAGGGCGAGACGGCCCCGGGGGGCGCGATGTCCTATCTGGTCAATGACCGGATGGTGGCGGGCCATGCCCTGCTGGCGGTGCCCGCGTCCTATGGCGAGACCGGGGTGCACAGTTTCATGGTGGCCGAGAACGGCGAGATCCTGGAGGCCGATCTGGGCCCCGAGACGGCGGAACGCGCGGCCGATATCACGCTCTTCGCGCCGGACGCGGATTGGGCGCCGCTGCAGTAGCGCGGGCCAGCTGTCGAGCTGGGCCAGCACGGCCTCGGACGGGCGGTACCGACGTACACCGCGGGGCGTGCAGACGTTGGGCCGGTTGATCTAGATCGGATGGCGGCACATGGCGGCCGGCCGCCTGTCATCTTGGCAGTCGGGGCGCGTCAGTCCCATCTCTGCGCCGGTCCGGTGCGGACGGTACTGGATGCCTGGAGGATCGGCAGCTCGAACACTGCATGAGCCAGGAGGCTCCCAGCACCCTGCCGGTGCCCTGTGCGGCGATATAGGGTGCGGCCGCACACCCGGGCAGATCGCCCCGCATCGCGAAGAGAGTGGTGACGGTGGGGGTTGAAATGCGCGCCCGAGATCGGGCCGAAAAGCGTCATCAGCCCCACCGGGATCGCGCGGGTGGGCAGCGTCTTGCCCAGAAGCGCGAGCGCGACGTCCTGGTTCAGCGTTTCGGCCATGATGCCCGAGCCCGCCACCGTGCAGACCAGAAGGCCGGTGCCGAGCGCCTCTGCTGCAAGGCGCCGGGGGAGATCCTGTATGGCAGCCCCTCGCATCGCCGGTTCGCCGTGCGCCTAGCCCTGCCGGCCCGCCCCGGTCCTGTGAGCAGCGGCGACATTATGCGCCTCCGTTTTGCGCTGGCGGGCGGGGCGGACATGGCACCGCAGTTCATTCCGCCCCGGGACCGTCTAGGCTTTGACCGGCAAGGACAGGGTTTGTGACGATGGCGAAGGTCTATGGCGAAGATCACTGACAATCCGGAGCGCTATGCGCTGGCCAACGAGCTGCATGCGCGGCCGTTCCCGAGCATCGCGGCGCCTTGCCGGGCGGCCTATCTGGCGATCAAGCAGCCGGTGGATGCGGCCTCGCGCGACCGCGGCGCCGACCGGGCGCACCTGCTGGCGCTGCTCAAACGCCATGGCGCGACCGAGCCGCCGGAGGGGGCCACGCATTATTTCGGCCAGATCGGCAAGCATATGCTGAAATGGGAGAGCCATACCGAGTTCGTCACCTATACGGTCTTCGGCGAGGGCGTGGCGGACCCGGCCTTTGACGGGCGCACCTTCGAGATGTTTCCGGCCGACTGGCTGGAGGCGATCCCGGGCGAGCGGGTCACTTCTGCGCTGATCCGGGTCGAGGAGCTCGAGCAGCCCGAGACGGTGCGCGAGAAGCTGCATCAGTGGATGGTGCCCGAGAGCCTCGCGGCGAGCTGGGTTGTCGACCGCACCGCCATCATCGCCGGCGATTTCCGCATCGATGCCCAGGGCCATATGCGGTTCGCCGTTTTCGTGCAGCCCGGCACCGGGGCCCGCCGCGTGGGCCGGATCGTGCAGCGGCTGGCGGAGATCGAGACCTACAAGACGATGTCGCTTCTGGGTCTGCCGGTGGCGCGGATGCTGTCCAGGCGGATCAACGAGATCGAGGAGGACCTGACCGGGGTCGTCGATGCAATGCGCGGCGAGGCGGACAAGCCCGAGGAAACGCTCAACCGGCTGCTGGTGATCGCGGCCGATCTGGCGGGGCTCGCGGCGCAGTCGAGCTTTCGCATGGGGGCCACAGGGGCCTATGCGACGCTGGTCAATCAGCGCATCGAGGTTCTGCGCGAGGAGCGGTTCGACGGCCGCCAGACATTCGCCGAGTTCATGATGCGTCGCTTCGATCCGGCGATGCGTACGGTGAAATCGGCCGAGGCGCGGCTGACGACGATGAGCGACCGGGCGACGCGAGCGGCCAATCTGCTGCGCACCCGAGTCGATGTCGATCGTTCGGCCGTGAACCAGGCGCTGCTTGAAAGCATGGACCGGCGCGCCGATCTGCAGCTGAGACTGCAAAAGACCGTCGAAGGGCTGAGCGTCGTCGCGATCAGCTATTATGCCGTTAATCTTGTGCTCTACGTGCTCTCGCCCTTTGCAGAGTCCCTGCAGATGAGCAAGGTGGAGCAGGCGGCCCTCGTCACACCGCTGGTGGTCCTGGGGGTCTGGCTTGCCGTGAGGCGAATTCGCAACGAGGTGGAATGATGGCCGTCAAGAACCGCTTTGCCGAATGGCTGCCCGAGATCACGGAATGGCGCCGCGACATCCATGCCAACCCCGAACTGATGTTCGACACCCACCGCACGGCGGCTCTGGTCGCCGACAAGCTGCGCACCTTTGGCTGCGATGAGGTGCATGAGTGCATCGGGCGCACCGGCGTCGTGGGCGTGATCCGGGGCCGCAGCGACGGCGGGGGACGGGTGATCGGGCTCAGGGCGGATATGGACGCGCTGCCGATCGAGGAGGCGACGGGGCTCGACCATGCCTCGACCGTGCCCGGCGCGATGCATGCCTGCGGCCATGACGGGCATACCGCGATGCTGCTGGGGGCGGCGCGCTATCTGGCCGAGACGCGCAGCTTCGACGGGACGGTCGTGGTCCTCTTCCAGCCCGCCGAAGAGGGCGGGGGCGGCGCCAAGGTGATGGTCGACGAGGGCGTTCTGGACCGTTTCGGGGTGCAGGAGGTCTACGGCATGCACAACTGGCCGGGCCATCCCGTGGGCAGCTTTGCGATTCGGCCGGGGCCGTTCTTTGCCTCCACCGACCAGTTTTACGTCACGGTCGAGGGGCGCGGCGGCCATGCGGCAAAGCCCCAGGACACGGTCGACAGCGCCCTGGTTGCGGCACAGATCGTCGTGGCGCTGCAATCGGTCGTGGCGCGGAACGCCGATCCGGTGGACCAGCTGGTGGTGTCGGTGACCGGCATCCGGACCGAGACCGACACCCATAACGTGATCCCGCAGCGGACCTTTCTGCAAGGCACCGTGCGCTCCCTGCGCGCGGAGGTGCGCGATCTCGCCGAAGCGCGGCTCGGGGCGGTGATGCGCGGCGTGGCCGAGGCCTTCGGCGCCACCGTGACGTTGGACTATGAGCGCGGCTATCCGGTGATGGTCAACCATGAGCGCGAGACCGAATATGCCGCAGCGGTCGCGCGTGCGGTCGCGGGCGGCTGCGCGGAGGCACCGCTGGTGCTGGGGGGCGAGGACTTTGCATATATGCTGGAGGCCCGTCCCGGCGCCTACATACTGGTCGGCAACGGCGAGAGCGCGATGGTCCATCACCCGGAATACGACTTCAACGACGAGGCGATCCCGGCCGGCTGTTCCTGGTTGGTGGGCATGGCCGAAGAGCGGCTGGCGACCAGTTAGGCGCATCGCCCGGGCGGGGTGCTTCGGGAGGCTGTCCGTTGAGGATGGCCTGCGGCGTTTTTTGGGGCGGCGCCTGGTCCGTCGGGCCACATCGGCATATCCGGTTGTCCGTCCCGAAGGTGCAAGGCGTCACCCGGTCCGCCGCTCAGGAGCCCATGGGCAACCACGCCAGTTTTCCTCTCCGGCCCGCATAGACCCTCGGCACAGGCCAGTGGCAGGGGGCGCTCCCGCCCGTCGTTGCCCGCGAACGCGGGCGCCTCCCGTTGGGCCGCGCGCGCCTTCGGCGCGATACCGTCGGCGGGTTCAGCAAAGCGCCGAAAAGACAGACGGCGGGACATCCCGAGCTAGGGTCTCCGACAGCGCTGCGGACCGCGGGCGACGCGCCTCGAGGCGGAATGCCCCAGCCCCAGGCCCGGGAGCGCTCCTGAGGGGCGGATTTGTCGCTCAGGGACTTCTGAGCAAACTCAAGATGCGCAGATGCTCATAGCGCGCGCCAACCGGCAATGCGCGTCGCAGGCGAAGCCTGCACGGCCCAACGGGAGGCCGCCCCCGCGAGGGGGCAACGACGGGCGGGAGCGCCCCCTTCGCCGCATCGCTGAGCGGTCGGAGCGGGGGAGGTCAGCTCTCGCCGCCGATCAGGGCCGCCACGATGGCCTTGGCGCTGTCGCTGTCCCATTCGGCATCGCCGCGCAGGCGGGCGATCTCCTGGCCCTCGCGGTTCAGGATCACCGTGATCGGCAGGCCGAGCACCGCCATCTCGCGCGCGATTGCCTGGTTCGGATCCTTGTAGAGCGGCAGGGTCTCGATGCTCTCCTCTTCGAAGAACCGCCGCATCCCCTGGGGACTGTTGCGTCCCGTGGCCAGCGTCACCACGGCGAAGTCCTCACCGCCGAGCGCCATGTTCAACCGGTCGAGCGAGGGCATTTCCTTGCGGCAGGGCGCGCACCAGGTGGCCCAGAAATTCAGCACCACGATCTTGCCCTCGTAGGCCGCGAGGCTGCTCTCGACGCCGTCGATATCGGCGAAGACCGTGTCCGGCACCGGCTGGGGCACCTCGTGGAACATCAGCTTTTTCATATGCCCGTCGCGCAGGGCCTCGACCGCCGCGCGGTCGAAATCGGCGAGGGCCGGCGTCAGGGTGAGCGCGGGGGCGAGCAGGGCGGCGGCAAGGATCAGCGCGGGGCGCAGCATGGTCGGGCTCCGGGATGGGACGCAAGGTGCGCCGACCATCGTTGCCCGGGCCGCGGGGTCAACCCATCGGCGCGCCATCTGCCGCAGTCGTGATCGCTCTGGCGGGCCGCGGGCAGGGCGTGTAAGCCCCGCGCGATCCACCGCGGGACACTCGTTCCGCCAAATCTGCGATGGGGCCTCCGATCCGCCAGCATTCCGGCGCGGCGCGGGACCCCGCCAGACCGACCGCGACCGGAGACAGGCATGGGCACCAAGGCAAGCAATCAGATGTGGGGCGGACGGTTCGCCAGTGGCCCGGATGCGATCATGGAGGCCATCAATGCCTCCATCGGCTTCGACAGGCGCCTGGCGGATCAGGATATCGACGGCAGTCTCGCCCATGTCGCGATGCTCGCGGCCCAGGGGATCGTGAGCCCGGCCGACGCGGAGGCCATCAGCGATGGGCTCGGTCGGGTGCGTGCCGAGATCGCCGAGGAACGGTTCGAGTTCAAACCCGCGCTGGAAGATATTCACATGAATATCGAGGCGCGACTGTCTGAAATCATTGGAGATGCTGCAGGGCGCCTGCATACGGGCCGGTCGCGCAACGACCAGGTGGCGACGGATTTCCGGCTCTGGGTGCGGGACCAGTGCGACGCGGCGGTCGCGGGCCTGACGGCGCTGATGCGGGCGCTTCTGGATCAGGCCGAGGCCGGAGCGGACTGGGTCATGCCGGGCTTCACCCATCTGCAGACGGCGCAACCCGTGACCTGGGGCCATCACATGCTCGCCTATGTCGAGATGTTCGCCCGCGACCGCGCACGGTTTGCCGATGCCCGCGCGCGGATGAACGAATGCCCGCTGGGCGCGGCGGCGCTGGCCGGCACGTCGTTTCCCATCGACCGGGAGGCGACGGCCCATGCGCTCGGCTTCGACCGGCCCATGGCGAATTCGCTCGATGCGGTCAGCGACCGGGATTTCGCGCTGGAGTTCCTCGCCGCCGCCTCGATCTGCGCGATGCATCTGTCGCGGATGTCCGAAGAGCTCGTGATCTGGTCCTCGGCGCAGTTCCGTTTCGTGACGCTGAGCGACCGGTTTTCCACCGGCTCCTCGATCATGCCGCAAAAGAAAAACCCCGATGCGGCCGAGCTCATCCGCGCCAAGATCGGGCGCATCCTCGGCGCGCAGGTGGCGCTGCTGGTGGTGATGAAGGGCCTGCCGCTGGCCTATTCCAAGGACATGCAGGAGGACAAGGAGCAGGTCTTTGACGCCGCTGACAGTTTGATGCTGGCGCTCGCGGCGATGACCGGGATGGCGCAGGACATGACGGCGAACGCGCCGGCGCTGGAGGAAGCGGCGGGGGCGGGCTTTTCCACGGCGACGGATCTCGCCGATTGGCTGGTACGGGTGTTGGGGATGCCGTTTCGCGAGGCGCACCATGTCACCGGCGCCATCGTGGCCAAGGCCGAGGCCGCGGGCTGCGACCTGCCGGAGCTGCCGCTGGAGGCGATGCAGGCCGTGCATCCGGGCATCACTGCACAGATCTTTGATGTGCTCGGGGTTCGCAATTCGGTCGCCAGCCGCCAGAGTTATGGCGGAACGGCGCCCGATCAGGTGCGCGCACAGGTGGCGGCTTGGAAGGAGCGGCTGGAATGAAAGGCTGGATCATCGGCGCGCTCTGTCTGGCGCTCGCGGGCTGTGCGCAGCCGCGGGTGACGAGCAGCGGCAGCGTCAGTGAAAGCGGCGGCACCAATGCCTCGGTCGGGGTGAATTCCGGACCGGCGCGGGTTGGCGTGAACACGGACGGCAATGTCTATGCCGGGGCGGACGTGGTCCGGACCGACCGGGTGCGCGGCGGGGTCAGCACCTCGGGCGCCTATGCCAGTGCCGATGTGGTCGAGGCGGGCCCGCTGGATGTTGACGCGGGTGTGAGCACAAGCGGGGCGTCGGCCTCGGTCGGGCTGGGCGCGCTGCCGGTACGCGTGGGCTACGGGCTGAGCGGATGGAGGATTGGCTGGTGAGACATTTCGTTCTGATCCTGACCCTGCTGGCAGTCGCGGGCTGTGGCATCGACGGGCCGCCAGAGCCGCCGCCCCCCAAGGAAGAGACCGAGCGCGCCGCGGGGGATCGGGGCGGCACTCAGGTCACTGTCGGCGTCAGCGGCTATATGGGCGGGGTCATGCGGCGCTAGTCCGGTTCCTGGCGGTCAGGCGATTTCATATAGATCTGTTTGAAATCAGGTAATTGTAGCGCTCTGTTAATGTGGTTCGACCGGCTCTGGCGCAGTGCGCTGCCATCCGGGGCGACAAGGCGGCTTGCCCTCGCAGCAGAGCGGCGCACATCTGACCCAACGCTCACGCAATCCAAGGCTTGCCCATGTCTCTGCTTCGCCTCGCCTTTCTCGCCCTCGCGATCTGGGGCGCGATTCATCCGATGTACTGGTTCATCACCTATATGGTGGAGACCGGCACCGGGCTCGGCGGCCTGATCGATGCGTGGTATGTCAACGCCTCGACCACGGGGCTGACCTGGGATCTGACCATCGCGGCGATCGCGCTGACGGTCTGGGTGGTGGCGGAATGCGTCAACCGCCGGGACTGGCTGGGGCTGGTGGCGGTGCCGGCGACCTTCTGCATCGGTGTGAGCTGCGGCCTGCCGCTCTACCTGTGGCTGCGCACGCGGGAGCGGTCGCGCGGTTGAAGCGGACTGCATAGCGGCAACGGGCGACAGCGCGGCGGCGGTCGACCATGCCTTGCTTGGCTGCTGGGCGCGGATGCTCTGTGCCTTGTGAACAAGGTCGATGGCGTTCATCCTTCGCGGATTGACCTTGGGAGAATACCGGCATGTACCTTGATGTGACCCGGAACGACGTCAGTTCCAGGACGGCCGGCGACATGTTGGCGTGGGTGCGATCAGCTTTCTCCGGTGGGCCGAATGCGAGAACCTATGCGCTTGTCGGAGGCGCCGTTGTCCTTTGGGCAAGCTGGCCCGCCCTGGCGACCGTCGCTCATCCCGCGCCGCCCTTTCTGGTTCTGGGCCTTTCTGCGCTGGTCGGCTTCCTGGCGTCCTACGTCAACGCGGTGCGGACACGGTCGGCGCAAACCTTCTTTTCCGTCCCGGTCGGGACGATGGTTTTCGTGGCGATCGGGCTGATGGGGAACAACGCCTTCTATCTTACGGCGATATCGCGGATAGGCCCGGCGGAGGCCAATGTGGTCCACTATCTCTGGCCGGTCTTGCTTGTCGCCCTGGCCTCCCTTGTGCATCGTCGGTCGCCGTCTCTGGTCCAGACCGTCGGGATCGCGATGGGATTTTGTGGTGTCGCCGTTGCCCTGTCGCCGCAGATGGGCGGTGGCCTGGATCTGTTCGGCGTTCTTCTCGGGGCCTGTGGCGCGCTGACCTTTGCCGTCTACTCGGTGGGACGGTCGCTGGCGAAAGTCGAAACGAACGTGGTCGGGCCGTCGCTTGCGCTGGCCGGGATTGGCGCGCTCGTTGCGCATGTGGTCCTCGAGCCGCTCCATTGGCCGACAAATGCCCAATGGGCCGCGATCGTTCTGATGGGGATCGGACCGTTCACATTGGCCAATGTGTTCTGGGACAAGGCCACGCGCGAGGGATCGGCCGCGACGATCTCAAGCCTCGCATTCCTGACACCGCTGGTGGCGATCTCTCTGCTGGCGGTATTCGGGTTGGGGGTTGTCACGACGGCGACCATCTTGGGCGCGTCTCTGACGATCATGGGCGCGGTGTTCAGCGCTGGTCGCGCGAAGGACACGTAGCCCCGGCGGTAATGGCAGGCCGTCGCAGCGGCGCAGAAAGCTGCTCCATACCCATCACCCAGGCATCATGCCCCCCGCGGGTGCGGAGGGCCGTTTCCCGGGCGCTATCGTCAGCCCCGCGCGCGCAGCCGGACCGCGCCGAGGGCGCCGAGGCCGCCCAGCAGCAGCCAGACGCCGGCCGGCAGCGGGACGGGGGCCAGGCCGAACTGGGAGATGAACTCTCCGGCCATGGCGCCGTGCACGGCGCTGGTCTTGTGTGCACCGTCCCAGTTGATCAGCACGCTGCAATCGGTGCCCGGAGGCGCGCCGTCGCAATACTGCGCGGGGGTCGGATCGTAGGGCAGGAAGCCGTTGCTGCCCGAGCCCGTGATGAGATCACGGATGATGGCATAATTGTCGAAGAGCGCCACATCGGCAGTGAGGGACCCGTCCAGCACCGGCACGAGGGCGGCGAGCGCCGCGTTCAGCTGTCGGCCCGCGGCGTCGTTTTTCTTGTCCGCATCGGGCTCATCCGCCGGACGGTCGACGTCTGAAAAGAAGGGCCGGGTGGTCCGGTTCGCAATGACGATATGCTGGGCGCCGAGATCCGAGAGTGTTTGCGCCGCGGTCGCGATGTTGGCGGTGGCCCCCCCCACGGCGGCGTCGATGGCGCCCTGGTCGTTCTTGTCGGGAAAGAACAGGTCGTTGGACCCGGCCCAGAGGAGATAGAGCGCGTCGGGGTCCGCCGCGGCACCGCCAAGGAGCATGTTGAACTCGGCAACCTGGCTGAGTTGGCCGGTCGGCCCGACGTCGGTGGCCGAAGGAAAGAACGCGCCCACGATGTTGGAGGCCCCGGAGGTCGCGCCGCCCCAGGCGAAGTTGAGCTGCGGCACGCGGAGGGTCTGGGCGAGATATTCGGTGATCAGCGGGCCGTCCGACGACCGCCCTGCCACCGTGCTGGGGGGCACGACGGTGCCGTCGGCGGGATTGCCCGCGAGCTCTCCGCTCAGCCGTCCGATATCGACATTGCTGTCGCCGAAGACGATGAGCTGGCTGATCGGTTTTGCCTCGGCGCCGAACGGCAGCGCTGCCGCGAGCGCGGCTGCGAGAATGAGTTGCTTCATATGACTGTCCCCCCTGGCGGCCAGTTTGGCCCGGTGACCCATCGCTCTGTCAAGGTTTGAGGCCGGGCCGTTGGGTCGCACGGGGGGGAGCGGTGCGCGCGGCGCAGGACGGTCGCGGGCCTAAGGCAAGGGCCGGGGCTCAGCCGGGTTTTTGCGCGGTCAGGCGCGCGCCGCCCAGCTTGCGGGCCTGCACATCGCCGACGAAAGCGGCGTCGTCTTCGACGAAGTCGCCTTTCTCGGCCGGTCGCCCGGCGCCATGCGCGTGCGGTCTGCCGGTGCCTCATTGGCATCGAGCGCGCCGTAATGATCTTCGTCGAGCGGGTAGAGCTCTTCGGGCGTGACATCGTCCAGGCTGCCGCGCGCCTCCTTGAGCCGCGCCATGATATGCTCCGCCGAGATCGGATGGTCGACGTAGAAGTCGATGACATGCTGGTCGCGGGTGGTCATGGGCGCGGCTCCTTTCGGCGTCGTTTCGGGCGACCGGCTGCGCGGGCCCCGGGGGTGTCAGCCCATTGCGATCTTGGTTCTCATCTTGGACCGCCGCTGTTTGTCCAGCTGGTAGGTGACCAGCGCGAGGCCGATCCAGCCCAGATTGTAGACCATGCCCGCGGCCACCATGGCCTCGCCCGGGATCGGTCCGACCGCCGCGCGCGCCCAGATGTCGTCGATGCTCTGGATGGCGGCGGGGTGCACGGCGATCTTGCCGTAATAGGCCGCGGTCTGGATCGTGAGCAGCCAGATATAATTGGTCCGCAACCGCCGTCCGAGGGCCGTGACGAAGGTGATGTGATACCGCGGGCGGTTATAGTCCTCGGCCAAGATGCGCTGCCAGTTTTCTTCCAGATGCAAGTCGCCGTCATAGAGCATGGGCGCGTAGAAATGGTTCTCCAGCCAGCGCGAGCGGGCGCGCCAGACATTGAAATAGCGGTAGCGCCGCGCTTCGAGCATCAGGAAGAACGCGATCAGGATGCCCACCAGCAGGAGCGGCAGCGGCGAGGCATCGACGGAGGAAAAGGTGATCGAAAGTGCGACCCCGAGCGTGACCACAGACCAGTTCGTGGTCGTGTCGAGGCGCGTGCGCCAGATCGTGCTGCGATAGACCTCGCCGCGGTAGAGATGGGCGAGCGCCCCGACCTCGGACGGTGTGAACTCGCGGTCCTGGGGTTTGACGGCCGGATTGCCGGCGGCCTTGGTGGCGGGCGCGGCGGCGGGGCTGCCCGTGGTGAGGGTCTCGGTGCTGACGGTATCGGGGGTGCCTGTCATGCATTGGTCTCCGCGGCTCTGGTCGCATGGCCGCTCCGGAGCAGGGGAGCAACACTCTGTCCGACGGGCCGCACGGGATGTGCGTCCTGGATCGTGACGGCGAATCGTGACGGCGATTCGATCCTCTCCAGTCTTGTCGGGAAGTCGCGCCGGGGCCAGCCTTGCTGCAGCGGGACGCCCGGCAGGGTTTGCAACCGCTCTGCGCGCCCGCTAAGAGCGCGGGCTGAAAGCGGAGGCGCGCGATGGACCATTTTCTCTACCGGAACGGCGAGCTTCACGCCGAGGATGTCGCCATCGCGGAGATTGCCGCGCAGGTCGGCACGCCGTTCTACTGCTATTCGTCGGCCACGCTGCTGCGCCATTTCCGGCTCTTTGATGAGGCGCTGGACGGGTTGCCGCATCTAGTATGTTTTGCCATGAAATCAAACAGCAACCAGGCGATCCTCAAGTTGCTTGCGGGCGCCGGCGCGGGCATGGATGTGGTCTCGGGCGGCGAGTATGCCCGCGCGCGCGCCGCGGGTGTGCCAGGCGAGCGGATCGTGTTCTCGGGTGTCGGCAAGACGGCTGAGGAGATGCGCGCGGCGCTGGAGGGCGGCATCCGCCAGTTCAATGTCGAGAGCGAGCCGGAGATGGCGGTGCTGTCGGAGGTGGCGGTGAGCCTCGGGACCGTGGCGCCGATCACGGTACGGATCAATCCGGACGTCGATGCGCGCACCCATGCCAAGATCGCCACGGGCAAGTCGGAGAACAAGTTCGGCATCCCGATCAGCCGGGCCCGCGAGGTCTATGCCCATGCCGCGGCGCTGCCGGGGCTGAAGGTGATCGGGGTCGATGTGCATATCGGCAGCCAGCTGACCGAGCTCGAACCGTTCGAGACGGCCTATCTGAAGGTCGCGGAACTCACCCGCGCCCTGCGCGCCGACGGGCATGAGATCACACGGCTGGATCTGGGGGGCGGCCTGGGCATTCCCTACACGCGCTCCAACGAGGCGCCGCCGCTGCCGAGCGACTATGGCGCGCTGATCAAGCGGACCGTGGGAGATCTGGGCTGCGAGGTCGAGATCGAACCCGGGCGGCTCATTTCCGGCAACGCCGGGATCATGGTGACTCGGGTGATCTATGTGAAATCGGGCGAGGGGCGGGATTTTTTGATCGTCGACGGGGCGATGAACGACCTGTTGCGCCCGTCGATGTACGAGGCCCACCATGATATCGTCCCCGTCGCCGAACCCGCGCCGGGCGCCGAACAGCAGCCTTACGACATCGTCGGTCCGGTCTGCGAAAGCGGCGACACGTTTGCCAAGCAGCGGGACATGCCGGCGCTGGCGGCGGGGGATCTTGTGGCCTTCCGTTCGGCGGGGGCCTACGGCGCGGTGATGGCGTCGGAATACAACACGCGGCCCCTGATCCCGGAGGTGCTTGTCGATGGCGACCGGTTCGCCGTGATCCGGGCGCGCCCGAGTTATGACGAAATTATTGCACGCGATCACGTGCCCGATTGGCTCTGAACGCCTGAATTTTAACGTTTCGGTGGCAAAAAGACGCCCGTTCACGGGAACGCGAACGGGTTGGAGCCTGTTGCGGACTTTGACCTTTGGGCAAAGCGCGATACCGTTCTGCGATGAAGTGGCATAAGAGCAGTTGCGCCGCGTCCTTCGGGAGACCTGAATGACCGAGCCGACCCACGACACATCCGCGCCCGAGCGGCGCCTGCGCTGGCCGTTGCTGCTGACCCGTGCCGGGCTGGCGGCGGAGCGGGTGCTGCGCGCGTTCTGGCCGTTCTGGACGCTGATCATGGCCGCCCTTGCCGTGGTGTTTCTGGGGCTTCACGACCATATGCCGGTGGAGCTGGCCTGGATCGCCGCGATGGCGGTTCTGGGGGGCACGGCCTTTTTTGGCTGGCGCGGTCTGCGCGACTTTCACCTGCCCACGGCGCAGGAGGCGCGCGACCGGCTGGATGCGACGCTGCCCGGGCGCCCGATTGCGGCGCTCAACGACGAGCAGGCGATCGGTGCGGGCGACGCGGCCTCCGAGGCGGTCTGGGAGGCGCACCAGCGCCGGATGCAGGCGCGACTGGCCGAGGCGCGCGCGGTGGATCCGGACCTGCGGCTGTCGCGGTTCGACCGCTACGGGCTGCGTTACATCGCGCTCACGCTTTTCTGCACCGCGCTGATGTTCGGGTCGGTCTGGCGGGCCGAGACCCTGGCTGGGCTGACGCCGTCGACCGGCGGTGCCGTGGCCGAGGGGCCGAGCTGGGAAGGCTGGGTCGAACCGCCGGCCTATACCGGGCGTCCATCGCTCTATCTCAACGATATCGCCGAAGGTCCGCTCGAGGTGCCGGTGGGCAGCCGGATCGAATTGCGCCTCTACGGGCAGGTCGGTGCGCTGACGGTGTCGGAGACTGTGTCGGGCCGGACCGGCGATGTGCCCGGCGCGTCCGAGCCGCAGCAGAGTTTCGACGTCGCGCGCAGCGGCGTGATTGCCGTCGACGGCCCCGGCGGGCGCAGCTGGACCGTGGGCATCCTGCCCGACGCGACCCCGGCGGTGACGTTCGAAGGCGGCGTGTCGCGCGAGGCCAATGGCGAGATGGCGCAGCAGTTCCGCGCCGTGGACGATTACGGCATCGTTGCCGGCAGCGCCCGGATCACGCTGGATCTGCCGCAGATCGACCGCCGCTACGGGCTCGCCGTCGAGCCCGACCCGGTGGAACCCATCGCGCTGGATCTGCCCATGGCGATTTCTGGCGACCGCAGCGATTTCACCGAAACGCTGTTGGAGAACCTTTCGGAGCATCCCTGGGCCGAAATGCCGGTGGAGATCCAGCTGACTGTGGAGGATGCGGTCGGCCAGGACGGCAGCTCCGAGGTGCGCAAGATGGTGTTGCCGGGACGGCGGTTCTTCGACCCGCTGGCGCGCGCCATCGTCGAGCAGCGCCGCGATCTGCTGTGGAGCACCGAGAACGCGCCGCGCGTCTCGCAGCTGCTGCGGGCGGTGTCGCACCGGCCCGAGGGGTTCGTGCGGTCCGAGACGAATTACCTGCGGCTGCGGGTGACGATCCGGCGGCTGGAGACGGCGACGCGGTTCGGGCTGACCGAAGAGACCCGCGCGGAGATCGCCAAGGCGCTGTGGGATCTGGCGGTGCAGATCGAAGAGGGGGATCTGTCCGACGCGCTGGAGCGGCTGCGCCGGGCCCAGGACCGGCTGGCCGAGGCCATCGAGAACGGCGCCGACGAGAACGAGATCGCCGAGCTGATGCAGGAGCTGCGCGAGGCGATGCAGGACTATATGCGCCAGCTCGCCGAGCAGATGGATCCGAACCAGGATCCCGCCGACATGGAAAACGCCCAGCAGATGACGGGCGATCAGCTGGAAGACATGCTGCAGCAGCTCCAGGAGCTGATGGAGCAGGGCCGCATGGCCGAGGCGCAGGAGCTGCTCGAACAGCTGCGCCGGATGATGGAAAACATGCAGATGGCCCAGGGCCAGGGTCAGGGCCAGCAGGGCGCGGGCCAGCAGGCGATGAACGATCTGCAGGAGACCCTGCGCGACCAGCAGGAGCTGTCGGACGACGCCTTCCGCGATCTGCAGGACCAGTTCAACGGCCAGCAGCCGGGCCAGCAGCCAGGTCAGCAACCGGGTCAGCAACCGGGCCAGCAGCAGGGCCAGGGACAGCAGCCCGGCCAACAACCGGGACAGGGCCAACAGCCCGGTCAAGGTCAGCAGCCGGGGCAGCAGTTCGGTCAAGGTCAGCAACCGGGCCAGCAGCCGGGCCAACAACCCGGTCAGGGCCAACCGGGCGATCTGGGCCAGTCCTTGGCCGACCGCCAGCAGGCGCTGCGCGACACTCTGCGGAGTCAGGAACAGAACCTGCCCGGCAGCGGACCGGGATCGGACGCCGCGCGCGATGCGCTCGACCGTGCGGGCCGGTCCATGGAAGACGCGGAGGATGCGCTCCGCGATCAGGACTATGCCGGTGCCATCGACAACCAGGCCGACGCGATGGACGCGATCCGCGAGGGCATGCAGGAACTGGGCGAGGAACTGGCGCAGCAGCAACAGCAGCAGGGTCAGCAGGGCGAACAGCTGGGTCAGGCGAGCCCCAACGCCCAGCGCGACCCGCTGGGACGCAATTCCGGCGCCGACGGGCAACTCGGTTCGGACGATAGCCTGCTGCAGGACGAGGATGTCTATCGCCGGGCGCAGGATCTGCTCGACGAGATCCGGCGACGGTCGGGCGAACAGACCCGGCCCGATGCGGAACTCGACTATCTCAAGCGGCTGCTCGACCGGTTCTAGGGCGGCGGCGAGCACACGACGAACGCGGGCCTCAGGGCCGCGCGGTATCGCGCCGGCCGTTGGGCTGGCCCCGCGCCTGACTGGCGGGACCGATACCCGGAATGTGGACGGGCGTGGGAGTCTTCTTCCAAGAGGGATGCCGGGGGCGCGGGCTGAGCGGTGCCTGCGTCAGGCCGTCGGAGCGTTGGCCGCGACCTCGTTCATCCAGGTGCCGATACGGAACAGCAGATCCTGCATCGCGCTGGCCAGGGCGAGATGCACCTGCGCACCGGTCTGCGCGATGGTTTCGAACAACGCCGTCTGCCCCGGCATCAGATCCGCGAGCGCCGGGGCGGAGACGTAGATCGCCGGCAGCAGCAGACAGATGGAGAGCGCCAGAATGAAGCCCCAGCGAAACTCGTTGCGCGCACGGGCGACTTCGATCGCCGCGAGGTCCCGCCCGGCCGCACGCACCGGCAGACCCGCCTTGGAGAAGATCACCTCGGCCGGAGGCGGCGGGTCCGGGCGGGGCCGGGGAGGGGCGGTGTCGGACTGCAAGCTCTGCGCCAGTCCGGCGGGTTCGGGATAGGTCTCCTCGCCGCCCGGGATCGGCGCGTCGGTCGTGCGCTCGGCGGCCTGGAGCCGCGCGAGGCGGTCGCGCACGGTGTCGGCGCTGCGCTTGCCACGCGGCGGCGGCTCCAGCCCCAGTTCAGGCTGCATTTCCAGCGCCTGGGCGGGGCCGTGGGCGCGGGCGTTGCGTTCGAACTCCGCCTCGGCGCGCAGCACGGCGGCCACCGCCGGGTCAAGCTCGCGTTTGAAGAAGGGCGCGTCCTGCGGGTCGGATCGCTCGGCGGGCCGGTCGCCCGGATCGTCCGCGTCCGGAGCGTCGTTCTCTGCCGCCGACTGGGTCAGGTTGAGCGTACGTGCGCCGGAGCGCGCGCCGCTGCGGGCCTTGTGGCCGTCGAGCGCCTCGCGCAGGCGGCGCAGGCGCGTCTCGGATTCGGTTTCCTGCGGGCCGGGGCCGGGCGCGGACGCTTCCGCGGCCTGAGCGTGCGGCGGGCTGTCAGGGCGGCCTTCGGCCGGTGCGCGCCCGGAACGGGGCGGATCCGACCGGTCATGGCTTTCGGCCGTGGGTTTGGACACCAGCTGGTACCAGCTGTACCCGCAGTCGGAGCATTGCACGTCCCGGCCACCCGACGGCATGACGCTGTCGGGCACTTCGTAATGCGCGGTGCATCGGGGGCAGGTGATCCGCATCTGGGCTTTTCTGCTCTTTTGCGGGGCACGCTATCAGGTGCAGACGGCGCATCAAACCCCCCCAGCGTGCGGGGCGCGCATTGCGTCGCTGCCGTGCCTGCGGCAAGAAGCGGCCAACGAAAGGCGGGGGCGTGGCAGAAAGCGAACGATCGACCGAAGGCCTGCGCGGCGGCGCAGTGCCCGGAACGGAGACGGTGCGGATGCATCGGCGGCCTGGGGCGGTGCAATGGCTGCGCTCGCTCCTGTTCAACATCCAGATGTATGCGGCGATGCCGCTGCTGGCGGTTTTCTTCACGCCATGGGCGATTGTGGACCGGCGCGGTGCGTCTGCGGGCATCCACACCTATTGCCGCTATGTGCGTTGGTCAGCGGCCTGGATGGTGGGCCTGCGCAGCGAAATCCGCGGAACGGTGCCCCAGGGCGAGGTGCTGATCGCGTCCAAGCACCAGAGCTTTTTCGACATCATCCTGCTCTGCTCGGTGTTGCCGCGGCCGAAGTTCATCATGAAGCAGCAGCTCAAGTGGGCGCCGATCCTGGGCTGGTATGCGTTGCGCATCGGCTGCGTGCCGGTAGACCGGGGCAAGCGCGGGCAGGCCATCGCGAAGATGTTGGAGGACGTCCAAAGCGGCAAGGCCCCGCCGGGGCAGCTGATCATCTATCCCCAAGGCACGCGGGTCGCACCCGGGGCGGAGCGGCCTTACAAGATCGGCACCGCGGCGCTCTATGCACAACTCGGCCAGCCCTGTGTGCCCGCGGCGACCAATGTCGGCGTCTTCTGGCCTCGGCGTGGCATCGCGCGCACACAGGGTTTGGCGGTGGTGTCGTTTCTGGAGCCCATCATGCCCGGAGAGGCGACCGAGCCCTTCATGGCGCAGCTGGAGCAGATGGTTGAGACCGCGTCCGACCGGCTGATGGTCGAGGCAGGGTTCCCGCGGCCCTGACGCCGCCGTCAGGGCATGGTCGGGCAGTGATGCGCGCCGATCCCCGGGTCCGGTCCGTCCCGGGGCGCTAGGCCGCGAGCCCGTTGGCGCCCATGTCCAGAAAGCGCTTGCGGCGGGCGGCGATCAGCGCCTCCCGCTCTGTGCCGTCGAGCTCTGCGAGCAGCTCCGCGATGGCGATGCCGACGCTGGCGACGGTGTCTTCGGGTGCGCGTTGGGCGCCGCCCACGGGCTCCGGGATGATGCGGTCGATCACGCCGAGCGTGGCGAGATCCTGGGCGGTCAGGCGCAGCGCCTCGGCCGCCTCGCGCATCTTGCCGGCGTCCTTCCACAGGATCGACGCGCAGCCTTCGGGCGAGATCACCGAATAGACGGAATGCTCGAGCATCGCGACACGGTCGCCCGAGGCGAGCGCCACGGCCCCGCCGGAGCCGCCTTCGCCGACGATCACGGAGACCATGGGCACGCCGATGGACAGGCATTTCTCGGTCGCGCGCGCGATGGCCTCGGACTGGCCGCGCTCCTCGGCACCCTTGCCGGGATAGGCGCCCGGCGTGTCGACGAGTGCGACCACCGGCAGGGAAAACCGGTCGGCGAGATCCATCAGCCGCACGGCCTTGCGGTAGCCTTCGGGCCGGGCCATGCCGAAATTATGGGTGAGCCTTCCTTGCGTGTTGGCGCCTTTTTCATGGCCCAGCACGACCACGGGCCGGTCGTTGAAGCGCGCCAGGCCGCCCAGCACGGCCTGATCGTCGGCAAAGCCGCGGTCGCCGGCCAGTGGCGTGTAATCGGTGAAGAGATCAGCGATATAGCGCGACGTGTGGGGCCGGTCGGGATGGCGCGCGACCTGGCATTTCCGCCAGGGCGTGAGATCGCTATAGAGCGACGCCAGCAGCGATTGTGCCTTGGCGTCGAGCGCCGCGGCCTCGCGCTCCACATCCATCTCGGCATTGGAGCGGGCCATAGCGCGCAGCTCCTCGGCCTTGCCCTCGATCTCGGAAAGCGGTTTCTCAAAGTCCAGATAGGTGTGCATGGGGGCCCCGGGGTTGCCGATGGCGTCTATATGACCCCGCATCGGGGGGGATGCAATTCACGCGCATGCGGGCTGTGGGTTTACGCGCCGTTGGTCTAGGCTGTCCAGAAAGCGCCAGAAGGCACGGCAGGAGGAGGGACCCATGCTGTTCATCACAAACCGGTTTCCGAAAGCGAGTATCCGCACCCGGCTGGGACGGACGTTCGCTTTCGACGTCAACAACAATGCGGCGTCCAACTCGCTCTTCTTTTGCGAGTCGGGCAAGGATGGCGAGCATACCGAGATCGGGTCACAGCCCATGTTCGAGCGGTTGCGCGACAGCGATTATCGCCAGGTTCTGCTGATCGTGCATGGCTTCAACGTGCTGCCGGATGCCGCGCTGGCGCAGGCCGAGCGTCTGCAGAAGCTCTGCGACCAGGCCAAGAAAAAGGAAGTGCTGGTTGTGGCGCTGATCTGGCCCACGGACAACGACCCCGGTGTTTTGAAGGATTACTGGGATGACCAGCGGTCCGCCGATCTGAGCGGCTTTGCCTTTGCCCGGGCCTTCGGCAAGTTCATGACCTGGCGCGACGACGATGTTGCCTGCCTGATGCGGATCAACATCCTGGCGCATTCCATGGGCTCGCGGGTGCTGCGCGAGAGCCTGGTGCGCTGGAACAAGGACGATCTGGCCAACGGCGTGCCGATGATCTTCCGAAATATCTTTCTTGCCGCCGCCGATGTCGTCAACGAAACGCTGGAGCCCGGGGAAAAGGGCCTCCTGATGAGCCATGCGGCGCGCAACGTCACGGTCTATCACGCGGCCGAAGATCTGGCGCTCCGGGCCAGCAAGGCGGTGAATGTCCGCAATGGGATTGCCTCGCGCCGGCTGGGCCATACCGGGCCCGAGCGGATCGAAAACACGCTGCCCAATGTGGTGAGCGTCGATTGCGACGATTTCTCGATGGAGTATGACCCGCTCGACGGGCACACCTACTTCCTGGAAGACCCCAAGACCAAGAAGGCGGGCAAGGTGTTCGAGCACATCTTTTTCGCGATGCGCTCGGGCCGGGTCCCGATCGGCGAAACCGGCAATCGTTCGACGGTGCTTCTGGCCTGACGGAGGCTAACGGGTTCGGGCGCGGCCACGCGCGCCCGAGCCGGGTCAGCCTGCGATCAGCTCTGCCTGGCTGACGATCACCTCGGCCTGCTTGATCGAGGCGATGTCGACGAGGCGGCCCTTGTAGACGGTGGCGCCGGCGCCCTCGGCCTTGGCCTTCTCCATCGCGGCCAGGATCTCGCGCGCTTCGGTCACGGCCTCTTCCGACGGGGTGAAGACCTCGTTCGACAGCGCCACCTGCTTGGGGTGGATCGCCCACTTGCCGACCATGCCCAGCGTTGCGGAGCGGCGCGCCTGGGCGCGAAAGCCTTCGTCGTCGGAGAAATCCCCGAACGGCCCGTCCACGGGCAGCACACCATGGGTGCGGCAGGCGGCGACGATGGCGGCCTGGGCCCAGTGCCAGGGGTCCGACCAGTATTTGGCGCCCTCGTGGGCCATGTAGTAGTTTTCCTGCGTGCCGCCGATGCCGGTGGTCTGCATCCCCATGGACGCCGCGAAATCCGCCGCCCCGAGGCTCATCGCCTGCAGGCGCGGGCTGGCGGCGGCGATCTCTTCGACATGGGCGATGCCGGCGGCGCTCTCGATGATGACCTCGAAGCTGATCGGCTTCGTGCGGCCCATGGCGGCCTCGATGGAGCTCACCAGCGCGTCGACGGAATAAATGTCGCCGGCATTGCCGACCTTTGGAATCATGATCTGGTCGAGCCGTTCGCTGCCCTGTTCCAGCAAGTCGACCACGTCGCGGTACCAGTAGGGGCTGTCGAGCCCGTTGATGCGCACCGACAGCGTCTTGGTCCCCCAGTCGACATCACCGATGGCCTGGACGATGTTCTTGCGCGCCTCCGCCTTGTCATCGGGGGCGACCGAATCCTCCAGATCGAGATTGATCACATCCGCAGCACTGCCGGCCATCTTCTCGAAGATCGCGGGCCGCGAGCCGGGTCCGAAAAGCTGGCAGCGGTTGGGGCGCGCGGGGGGCTGGGGCTGGATGCGGAAACTCATGGGGACCTCGGAGTTACTTTGTTGCATTTCTGCTGGGCGGTTCGTTAGATTATTGCGTCTTGCGCCGCAAGCGGCGATTTTGCAAACGCAGCATCGCCGGGATCCGAGACACGGGATTTGACTTGGCACAGGCGGGCTGCTCTAGCGGGACCGGCGCAGTTTGGCAGAGAGATAGTGCAATGATCCGGACCCCTTATCTTTTGTTTCTTGGCGATGCGGCCGACGGGCTGGCGGCGAAGGTTGCCCAGGGTATCCGCGACTGGCGTCCGGAGTTTGCCGTGGGCCAGCTGCGTCTGGAGGGCTGCAATGCCGATCTGGGCATTCCGGACATGACGATCGACGAAGCCCGCGCGGCCGGGGCCGAAACCATGGTGATCGGCGTGGCCAACCGCGGCGGGGTGATTTCCGACGGCTGGATGGCGGTGCTGACCGAAGCGCTGGAGAAAGGGTTCGACCTGGCCAGCGGGCTCCATACGCTGTTGCGCGACCAGCATCCGCTGGTGGAGGCTGCGGCGCGGGCGGGGCGCACGCTCCATGACGTGCGCCTGCCGGACCGGCCCTATCCGATCGCCAACGGGGTGCAGCGGGCCGGCAAACGCTGCCTCGGCGTCGGCACCGATTGCTCGGTCGGCAAGATGTACACGGCGCTCGCCATGGAGGCGGAGATGCGCAAGCGCGGCGACAAGGCGTCCTTCCGCGCCACGGGGCAGACCGGCATCCTGATCACCGGCGGCGGCGTACCCGTGGATGCGGTCGTGGCCGATTTCATGGCCGGCTCGATCGAGGGGCTGACGCCGGATAACGATCCCGACCATTGGGATCTGATCGAGGGGCAGGGGAGCCTCTTTCACCCCTCCTATTCGGGGGTGACGCTGGCGCTGGTCCATGGCGGTCAGCCCGATGCGCTGGTGCTCTGCCACGAACCCACGCGGCCCCATATGCGTGGGCTGCCGGATTATCAGCTGCCGAGCCTGGAGGCGCTGCGCGACACCGCCCTGACGCTGGCGCAGGTGGTCAATCCCGCCTGTCAGGTGATCGGCGTGTCGATCAACACCGCGGCGATGGAGGAGGCCGAGGCCGAAGCCTATCTGGCCGAGGTCGAGGCGCGCATGGGCCTGCCCACGATCGATCCGTTCCGCCAGGGGGCCGGACGGCTGGTCAACGCGCTCGCGGCGGTCTGACCATGGGCCCCCATCTGTCGGCGCGGGCCGAGAGCTTTGCGCTCGCCCGCGCCTTCATCATCTCGCGTGGCTCGAAAACCGCGGCGGAGGTCGTCACGGCCCATGCCGAGGCTGACGGCGTCACCGGTCGGGGCGAATGCGTGCCCTATGCGCGCTACGGCGAGAGCGTCGAGAGCGTCTGCGCCCAGATCGACGGGCTGCCCGCGGGGCTGGACCGTGCCGCGTTGCAGGAGGCGCTTCCGCCCGGCGCGGCGCGCAATGCCGCCGATTGTGCGCTCTGGGATCTGGAGGCCAAGCGCGCCGGCCGCCGGGTCTGGGAGCTGGCCGGGCTGGCTGCGCCGGGACCGGTCACGACGGCGTTCACCCTGTCGCTGGAAGCACCGGAGGCGATGGCGGAGGCCGCGCGGCAGGCGGCCCACCTGCCGCTGCTGAAGATCAAGCTCGGCACACCGGAGGATCTGGTGCGGCTGGAGGCCGTGCGCGCCGCAGCGCCCGGCCCGCGGATCATCGTCGATGCCAATGAGGGTTGGAGCGCGGAGGATTACACGCGGCTCGCGCCGGATCTGGTGCGGCTGGGCGTGGTGCTGGTGGAGCAACCGCTGCCCGCGGGGCAGGACGAACCGCTCGCCGGGCTGCCGCGGCCCGTGCCGCTCTGCGCGGACGAGAGCTGCCATGACCGGGCGACGCTCGGTGCGCTCAAGGGGCGCTATGACGTGATCAACATCAAGCTCGACAAGACCGGCGGGCTGACCGAGGCGCTGGCCCTGCGCGAAGCCGCCCGGTCCGAAGGGTTCGGGGTGATGGTCGGCTGCATGGTCGGCACGTCGCTGGCGATGGCGCCGGCGGTGCTGCTGGCCCAGGGGGCGGAGGTCGTCGATCTGGACGGTCCGATGCTGCTGTCGGAGGATCGCGACGAGGCGCTGCGCTACGAGGGCGCCGAGATCGCGCCGCCGGACCCGAAACTCTGGGGCTGACGCGCGCAGAGCGGCCGCTGTGCGGGGCCGGCGCGCACCGAGCGCTCCGAGAATCAGATCCAAGATCCACGCCCTGCGCCGGGGCCGGTTCCGCCGAACCGACGTCGCAACTGTGTGCGGGCCGGGTCAGCCCGGATCGCGCGCCGGATCGCCGCGGACCGCCGGTGTCATGGGCCCAGGATACACCGGACACAAAAAAGGCGCATCGGTTCCGATGCGCCTGTCTTGGTCGTTCCTGCGAACGTCCCGAAAGGGGACGTGCGTCAGGCCAGCGCGATGTTGGTCGCGCTTTCGCGGCCGTCGCGGCCGGGTTCTACATCAAACGTCACTTTCTGGTCGTCGGCCAGGCCGGTGAGGCCGGCACGCTCAACGGCAGAGATGTGCACAAACACGTCCTTGCCGCCGCCATCGGGCGCGATGAAGCCGAAGCCTTTGGTTGAGTTGAACCATTTTACGGTGCCAGAAGCCATGGTGCTTCTCCTCTTCTTGGTCTGCCCGCGGAATGCGGCAGGGCGGCAAAGTCATGCAAGATCGAGAGACTGAGCCAAAAGGAGCAGTGCCGATAGCGGTAACGTCGCAGCGGGTAAATGGGGTCATGTCAGGCCATAGTCAAGCTGTCTGTCGCATGAAGTTTAAGGGGGTGCATCATCTAGCCGCCGGACGGGCGTTTTCCCGCCGGGCGGTGACGCGCGAACGCCCGAAAAGCTTGCGCTGGACCTGCCCGATGGGCCGGGCTAGGCAGGCGCAGATTGCAAGGAGACCAGCCCATGAGCCGTACTGTCTATGTCAATGGGGAGTTCCTGCCCGAGGAAGATGCGAAAATCTCGGTCTTCGACCGCGGATTTCTGTTCGCCGACGGGGTCTATGAGGTGACCTCGGTGCTTGGCGGGAAACTGGTGGATTTCGACGGCCATTGTGCGCGGCTGAATCGCTCGCTCGGTGAGCTGGACATGCCGGCGCCGGTCGATGACGCGGAGCTGCTGCGCATCCACCGCGAATTGGTCAAGCAGAACGGGGTCGAGGAGGGGCTCGTCTATCTGCAGGTCACGCGCGGGCCCGCGGACCGCGATTTCGCCTATCCTGCGGAGCCGGTGCCCTCGCTGGTGCTGTTCACGCAGGTGATGAACCTGTCGGAATCGCCCAAGGCGGCGGCCGGCATCAAGGTGATCTCCATCGAGGATCTGCGGTGGGGCCGGCGCGACATCAAGACGGTGCAGCTGCTCTATCCGGCGATGGGCAAGATGGCGGCCAAGGCCGAGGGCGCCGACGACGCCTGGATGGTCGAGGACGGATTCGTCACCGAAGGCACCAGCAACAACGCCTATATCGTGACCCAGGACGGGCGCATCGTCACCCGCGACCTGAGCAATGCCATCCTGCACGGGATCACGCGGGCCGCGGTGCTGCGCTTTGCCCGCGAGGCGCAGATGGTGGTGGAGGAACGGCCCTTCACGCTGGAGGAGGCCAAGGAAGCGGCGGAGGCCTTTGTCACCTCGGCCACGACCTTTGTGACTCCCGTGGTGGAGATCGACGGGGTCGAGATCGGCGACGGCACGCCGGGACGTGTCAGCCGCCGGTTGCGCGAGATCTACATGGACGAATGCAGCCGCGTGGCGGTCTGAAACGACGCGCGGAGCCGGATGCGCACGCGGCGCCGGGCCGTCTCGCTGGAGAACTCCGGGGTGTTGCCAGTGGCGATCCAGAGACAGCGGATCTGCGGCGGCGCCATTTCGGACTGCCCTAGGGTGCGGACCTTCCAGAAGCGCGCGGCGGCGAAGGCCGAGCTGTCGAGCGTGGCGTGGAGGCTGTCGATCAGCAGGATGGAGGGGATCTGGCGGAGCCTCGCGGCCACGCGCTTTCGCCGTTCTTAATGGTCGCGGCCCACAGTCATGACGCTGATGCCCGGGCCGGTAGGGATGCCGGTGATCGCGTCGACCATTAGCGTCGCAAAGGTGCCGGGCGGAGGATTCTCGATACGGTACGGCGGCGTGGGCCCGTCCATCATGCCGCGCGCGAAGCTCATCGGCAGGAGTGCCACGACATGGGCACGCTCGGCATCGCCCGCGCTGTCCAGCCCCTGTTGATTGGACCATGCTTTGGCGGTTTCTGTAAATTGTTACAGGGACAGGTGGGCGGATCCTTTTGTACTGACTGCGCCAGATGTCGATGACGGTTTGGGCCTGGCGGGGGCTCGCAAACCACTAAGCGTCGGGCAGCTCTCGGCGGAGGGTGCCATTTACGCCCGCTTTGCAGCCCTTCTGCCAAGGCGATCCTGGCAGGATGCGGATTGGGTCGAAGCCGACGTGCCTCAGCCTGGTCTGCAGGGGCTCGGCGATGAACCCCGGGCCGTCGCCAATGGTTGCTCGAACCGATCGCACATCCGCCGGCACCTCGGATCTCGGGTAATCGGGAGCACCTCCTTGCAGGATCAGGGAGGTGAGCGCCTGGAGCACCTCATACGAGCCGGTCGAAGCAGATCTTCGCCGCGACGGCGAAAATTCTGGCCGAGCGAACTCTAATTGTGCGGACGATCCAGGCCTTGGGTTTTCCACGTTTCCTTGCAACGACAGGGCACCAGCGATGCTTGCGCGGCACAGGAGATACGAGATTTCCAGTTGCGCTGATCCAAACCGGGCACGCTGGCATATATATGTGAGCGTCACGAGATGAGGCGGCTCAAGGTTTGAAGGCTGATCCAGACGATGACGCTTCCGGCCAACAACTCCAGGGACGGACGGGCGATCCGCAGCATTCCCAGGCTGTCGCTGGAGAAAACGGCCATCCCGCGCGCCGTGACGCTGGAGATCGCGACGAGACAGGTAAGGCCTGCTGTCCCCAAGCCCATTACGATGACGGCAATCGCTCCGGCGAATTCAATGCCCATCTGCCAAGCTATGACCAGAAGGAAGATCGCGCCGGTGCAGGGTCGAATGGCGATGCTGCCGATCAGCAAAACCGCGTCGCGCAAAGACCCCAGACGGGCTGCCTCGTCAGGTGTCGGCCCGTGGCCATGGCATCCGCAGCCCGACGCATCGGTGTGCGACGCGGCGTGTTGCCGGGCCGCGCGCATCTGGAGCAGGGACCGAGCACCGCGCCAAACGAACACGGCGCCGACCGTGGCGATGGCGGCATAACTCGCGGGGGCAAGGACGTCTTCAGCCAGAATCGTCATGCTTTGGGCGGTGACCTGCAGCAGGGAGAAGCCACCATAGACCAGCACAATCGCCCAGAGCGCCTGTGCCAGACTGGACGCGAGGGACAAGCCGAGCAGGCGCCGGGCCGATACGCTGGAACCCAGCCCGGCGCCGCCGATCAGGTACTTGCCATGTCCGGGCCCGACAGCATGGACGAAGCCATAGGCGCCGGCGCCGAGCAGCAGCGCGCTCCATGCCCCGGCGTCTCCGGCCTGGATCGCCCGCACGGCGGCCGCCATCTCGTTCTGAAAGGCGCGTTGCCAGGTGACGGCCCATTGCGCGAGGCCGTCAGCCTCGCGCACCAGAAACAGCCCCAGACAGACCAGCACCACCAGGATCAGAAGGCCAAGCGCTAGTCGCATGTCACAAGGATCCAATCCGCAAAGAGCGCTCCGACATTCGCGATCTCTGGTGTTTCCTCTCGTCCGAGGGACAGAAGCGTCGATTGCAAGACGCTGTCGGCTTCACTCGGCTCGAACGGAACGACTTCGGAGGCGCATCCTGCGCTGTCCCCGCGCAGGATCGGTGGGTCGGTGACGGAGAACGCGTAGAAATACGTCGCTTCGTGAAAGCTCACTTCCAACAGTCGTCCGGCGGCGGCCAAGGGCTCGTCGAGCGTGCGCGTGAACGTCACCTGTAACCTTCCGTCCACCAGTTCCGCGCCAAAGCCACTGGCGGGGGCCAGAGCGATGGGCATCCCACTGAGAGACGCGTGGGCCGATCCCTCGAAGTCCTCGGGCCAAACGGCGAGGGCCTGGGCGAGCCGCGCGAGATCCATCTCGGAAAGCGTGCCGTCCGCCTCGAGGCGGATGCCGTTGGCGGACATGGTGTAGAGTGTCTCGAACGCATCAAAGCGCCACGTCACGGCGAGCGCCTCTAGAACCTTGCCCTCGCCAAAGACGAAATCGACGCCGCCGTCGACAAAGACATGAGGGTGTGCATCGGCGGGATCGGCAATTCCTCCAAGAAGCGCTGCGAAGGCGCCTGCTCGGCCAAGTCTTGCGATAGCAGTGATCATTGGATCTCGAATTCGTGTGCAGGCTTGGTTGTCCTCAAGGTCCGTAACTCGGGAAGGAGCTCGACGAGAAGGTCCGGCGCGGCCCTGCGCGCGCGGCCGCTCGCGACCACAACGATGCGTGCTGTGGCAATCCCGTCGAGCCAGGCATCCAGAAACCGGGGCGGGGATGAAACATGGCCAACCGCATGGAGCACAGGCGGACAGCCCGGTACACCGACGACCTCCACAAGCCCTTTGATCTGCAACAGATCTCGCCCGAACAGGTCTTGAAGACCTGCCACGCCGGCCTGTCGCGCCTTAGCCTCTATCGGCGCAGCTGCTCTGAAACAGAAGGCGGAAGCGACCCTGGAGTGCTTTTGACATCGCCGGATCGGCGGGTGCCGTCGTTCGACGCGCGCCAGCGGATCTGTGCCGTTGACCGCATCGACGAGGATGACACCCCCGATCAAAACAAAGCGGTCCTGCGCGTCGTCGTTGCTCATGAAGCACTGTAACACCATCGCGGGATCCACCAATCCAGGTGTTTCGACAACTATTCGCTCATCAGGCAGGCCATGCCCAAGATCCACCTGGGTCAAGAAGTGCAGCAATGACCGGCGGCCGTCCGTCGCGGACCAACAGACCAGACACCCGGCGGACGTCGCCAAGGCCCGTTCATCGGCGCGGGCGCTCAAACCCCCATCGACGCTGTCGTCGCCGAATTGGTTCACGATGACAGCCGTGCGCGGGAACCGGGGCACCGAGATCAAACCGTTCATGAAGGTGGATTTGCCCGCTCCCAGCGAGCCGGTCAGAACTGTGGCGGCGATACGCGTCATTCAGGCGGCACGGGGAACGCATCGGGATGATCCGCGCCCCAGACTTTCCGCGAGTCCCGCGCCACGAGCCGCTTTTGCATCAGGTCGAGCTCCGCCAGAGCGCTGGCCGCGCATCCCGTCCTGGCATTGACCCGCTCATATGCGCGTCGGACGGAGCGGGGGCTCCAGGGCAGGATGGCGGCTGCAAGCCAGGTGCGGAGCTCGGCGGGCAGGCGGTCGTAATCGCGCATCGGATCGGTGCTGCGGCGTCTCCGCTTGAGGCTGGTTTGGCCCCGGTTCGTTGACATCAGAGTGTCTCCTCGAGAACCAGCATTGGGTCGAGCGAGAGAACAAACCGCGTTTTTCTCACGCCTTCCAAGGGCGTCGAACTGTGAACCAGCTCTGCGCCACCGGCCCAACGCATGCCGCGCAATACGATCGGCGCCGCCGTCGGCACGGAGAACACACACCGAGGTCCAACGTTTTCAGCCGCGACCCTCCACTGCGTTGCCGGTCCTCGATACGTACAGAACAGGCGCGCGCCAGAGGGATCCATGCGAACCCTCCGGCTCGCATCTGTGGTTGCGGCGTCCAGTCGAACGCGCAACCACGGCGCGCTCATCAAGTCTGCAAAGTATTCGGCCAGCACAGCCACATCGTCCAGCAGTGCCGCCCGTTCGCCGCAATCCGGCGTGCCGACGCTGTCGCAGATCTGCAAGACCACCTGGCGGACCGCTTTTGGATGGAGCACCATGCAACCGGTCGGAAACTGTTCGGGATCGAGCGTGTCCAGCCAGTCCTGGAAGGACGGGCAGGGCGCGCGCTGCCAGAACGCCGCCGCGCAATCAGGGTCCCGAATGACCGACAGACCATCCAGCCTGTCGACCATACGCACCGGCGCGGCGGTCACCTGTGGTAAGCTGTGGTGGATCATTCCAGCACGAGTTTTCCCGGTAGCGAATTGACCGTCATCGTTTCGCTCGGCTGGAAGTGAATGACAGACCGGATCGACTCCCCCGCCTTCAGCAGGTCAAAGGCCGTGTTGATTTGCCCGTGTGTCATGTGGTGGGTGATGTAGGGGTCCACGCTGAAGTCGCCGCGCATCCACTCATCGACCATGCCGGGAAGCTCGCTGCGCCCCAGGACACCGCCGAACGCGGTCCCGCGCCAGACCCGGCCGGTCACCAGTTGGAAGGGGCGGGTTGCGATCTCCTGGCCCGCGCCGGCAACGCCGATCACCGTGCATTCGCCCCAGCCCTTGTGACAGGCCTCCAGGGCCGCGCGCATCAAGTTCACGTTGCCGACGCACTCAAAGGTGTAGTCCAGACCGCCGCCGGTCATCTCGACAAGTACGTCCTGAATCGGGACGTCGTGGTCCTTGGGGTTTATGCATTCCGTGGCCCCCAGCGATTTGGCCAGTAGGAACTTCGATGGGTTGATATCGATCCCGATGATCTTGGAGGCGCCGTTCATGACCGCGCCCTGAATGACCGCCATTCCAACGGCGCCGAGGCCAAAGACCGCCACAGTGGAACCGGCCTCGACCTTGGCGGTGTTGCGCACCGCGCCCATGCCGGTGGGCACGGCGCAGCCCATGACGGACGCCTTGGACAGCGGGGCTTCCGGCGCGATCTTGGCGACCGAAATCTCGGGCAGGACCGTGTATTCGCTAAAGGTGCTCGTGCCCATGTAGTGTAGGATCTGCTTGCCCTTGTAGGAGAAGCGAGAGGTCCCGTCCGGCATCAACCCGGCGCCCTGGGTCTTTCGGATTGTCTGACAGAGGTTGGTCTTGCCCGACTTGATGTAGGGGCATTCGGGGTCTTCCGGCACATAGAGCGGTATGACGTGATCGCCGGGCTTGACCGACGTGACGCCTTTGCCGACCTCCTCGACCACACCGCAGCCCTCATGGCCGAGGATACAGGGAAACAGCCCCTCGGGATCCTCGCCCGACAGCGTGAAGACGTCTGTGTGGCAGAGGCTGGTCGTGACGATCCGAACCAGAACCTCGCCGTCCTTCGGGCCTTCGAGATCGATCTCTTCAATCTCCAGCGGCCGGTTCGGCTCCCAGGCAATGGCTGCACGGGTTTTCATAGTGGAACTCCTCTTTCCTCTAATGGCGGGTGATCACCTCTGGATCCGGCTCGGGGTGCGGATCGGTGATCGGGTCAAGGACAAGCACCAGGCGCGTCTCGCCCGTCCCCTCGATGGGCGGCGAACGGTGCAGGAGTCCGGATCTCGGGTGTTCCGGCCAAAGCGTGCCGCGCAGCACGATCGGCGCGCCGGTGGGAACCGTGAAGATGCGCGGCGGCTCGGCCCCGTCTGTCGAAAACCCGTATTGCGTTCCGGTTCCGCGGTAGGTGCAGACGAGCCGGGCCGTCACCGCGTCGATGTGAAATTCGCGGCAGGCGTTATTGTTGATCGCGCCGAGGCGCAGCCGCAGATACGCGGCGTCCATCACCTCCGCGAAGATGGCGGCCAGGGCGGACACGTCCTCGACCAGCATCGTGCGCTCGTCGCAGTCCGGCATACCGAAGCTCTTCGTGATCTCCAAAAGCGCGTCGCAAACCCGGTCCGGGCTCAGGATCACGCGGGTTTTCGGCAGCTGTTCGGGTGCGAGCCCATCGATCCAGGACTGAAAGCAGGGCAAAGGACTGCGGCGCCAGATCGTGGCGGCGCAACCGGGCTGGTGGATCGCAGACAAACCTTCGGGCGTCTCCGCGATGCCGAAAGGGATGGTGCTGTCCTGCTTGATGGCGCGCGCAACCGTCATGCCGCCACCTCTGGCTGCCGCCAGGCCGGAAACGGGTCCGGAAGCTGCGGAAGGAACTCGACCCCGGGCGCCATCATCGCGGGAAGAAGGGCTGCATCGAGGCGCGCCTTCAACCTTGGCCAATCGATCCCGGCGCCGATAAAGACGATCTCTTGCCGCCGGTCGCCCCAGGGCTCCTTCCAGTGTTCTGCCAGATAGCGGCGAGCCCCTTCATGATCGGGCCACCGCTCTTTCGGTAGCGTCGCCCACCAGGTTCCCAGAGGCTTTATCGAAGACAGCGACCCGGCGAGGGAGAACTCGGCGACCCAATCCGGTCGGGTTGCGATCCAGAAATGCCCCTTGGCGCGGATAACGCCGGGCATGTTGCCATTGAGCACGGCGAGGATCTTCTCCGGCACGAAAGGTTGGCGCGCGCGGTAGACGAAACTTGCAACGCCGTATTCCTCGGTCTCCGGCACATGGTCGGCAAACCCGTAGAGTTCCTTGGCCCACATCGGGTGCTCGTGGGCTTTCTCGAAATTGAACAGGCCGGTGTCGAGGATCGTCTCGGCGCTGACGACAGAGTGGTTTGTCTCGATGATCCTGGTGTCGGCATTGAGGCTGCGGATGATCTTGCGGGCCGCATCCGTGCGCTCCGGCCCCGCATCCGCGACCTTGTTCAGGATCACCACATCCGCAAACTCGATCTGGTCGGTCAGCAGATGGACGAGGGTGCGTTCGTCGTCATCACCCATCGTTTCGCCGCGGTCGCTCAGGAAATCGTGGCTGGAGTAGTCCTGCAGCAGGTTCACCGCATCCACGACCGTCACCATCGTGTCGAGGCGCGCGACATCCGACAGGCTGTCGCCGCCCTCGTCGCGGAAATCGAACGTCGCGGCGACAGGCAGGGGCTCGGAGATGCCGGTGGACTCGATCAGCAGGTAATCGAAACGTCCCTCGCCGGCCAGGCGGCGCACCTCTGCCAGCAGATCGTCGCGGAGCGTGCAGCAGATGCAGCCGTTCGACATTTCGACAAGGGTCTCATCGGTGCGGCTGAGCGCGGTGTCGGCGCGCACCAGATCAGCGTCGATGTTCACTTCGGACATGTCGTTCACGATCACCGCCACCCGACGGCCTTCGCGGTTGTTCAGGACCCGGTTGAGGAGCGTCGTTTTTCCTGCGCCGAGAAACCCGGACAGCACGGTGACGGGAAGGCGGGTGTCTGTCATGATCCGAATACTCCATCTGGATTGCGTAGGGCGCTGCGCGTTGCATTCGCGCGCGCGAGGTCTTCGAGACTTCCTTGAAGCTCGCGCAGACGAACGTCCCGGGCGATGACCACGATGCGCGAATGACGCGCGCCGCCCGGCCAGTTGAGCAGCGGCATGGGGGGGGTGAATATCTGCTGCACGCCGTGGAAGACGAACGGCAGACGGATATCCTGAAGGAACACGATGCCTTTCGTGCGCAGGATGTTCCGGCCCCGCATGGCGACAAGGGAATTCAGCCACTCGTCGAACAGGTCGCCGTCGAGCGGCTCCTCGATCACGATCGATGCCGTGCAGATCCGTGCATCGTGCGCCGACATGCGACCGGGCGCAGGCTTTGACGGCAGCAATCCTGTGAGGTTCGAGAAGGGATCCGCGGACGGCACGGGCACGGTCGTCCAGGCGAGGGCGTCATCGGTCGCAATGTCGTGGCGAAGACCACTCAAGCCCCAGATCCGCCCGGATGTGCCTTCACCCCGGACCGAATGCAGGATGCGGACCCCTGGATTGAGGGCGGTCAGGCGGGCCTCGAACAGGCTGACCTTTTCCGCTGTCTCCAGGTCTGACTTGCTGAGGATAATCAGGTCCGCCATCGCAACCTGCGACACTGCTTCGAACTGGGCGTCGAGCGTCGCGGGCCCGTTCACGGCATCCGCGACGGTCACGACGCCGTCCATGCGGGTCGCCCTCGCGAGGTGGCGGTCCGTGACCAGCGTCTGCAGGATCGGGCCGGGATCTGCGAGGCCGGTGGTTTCGATCACCACCCGGTCGAAGGACAACTCGCCGTCGTCCCGCCGCGCCAGTAGACTGAGCAAGGTGTTGGACAGGTCGCCGAGCAATGAACAGCACAGGCACCCGGATTGCATCAGGGCGATATCCTCGCCCGCGGTCTCGATCAGGTCGTGGTCGAGCCCCGCCTCGCCGAACTCATTGACGATCACTGCGATCCGTCCCGACGAAGCATCGGCGAGAATGGCGTTGAGCAAGGTCGTCTTGCCAGCGCCGAGGAACCCCGTCAGGACCGTCACCGGCAGCCGTGTGTCTTGCGGCATCATCGCCGGGCGTCAGGAGCCAAGAGCCGACGTCAGCGTCACCGCGTTGTGGCGCATCATGTCGAGATAGGTTGCGGCCGGGCCGTCCTGTTCGGACAATGCCCCGGGGTAGAGCGTGCCGCCGATGCTGGCGCCGGTCTCGCGGGCAATCTGCTCCAACAGCCGGCTGTCGCTGATGTTTTCGAGGAACACGGCCGAGACTCCGTCCGTGCGCATATGCTCGATCAGTTCTGCCACATCCTTGGCCGACGCCTCGGACTCGGTGCTCAAACCCTGCGGCGCCAGGAAGGTCAGACCGTAATCACGGCCAAAGTACTGGAAGGCGTCATGCGAGGTTACGACCGTGCGCTGTGCCTCGGGAAGCGCGTCCATGAGCGTATGGATCTCTGCATCCAGCGCCTCGATCTCTGCCACGTAGGCCGCGCGGTTCTGGTAGAAGGCGCTCGCATTGGACGGATCGGCTTGCGCCAACGCAGCGGTGATCGCGTCGACATAGACCACCGCATTGTCGAGGCTCTGCCATGCATGGGGATCGAAGGCGCCGTGGTCGTGCCCGTGGTGATCCTCGTGGCTGGCATGGTCTTCGCCATGATCTTCGTGATCGTCGTGGCCTGCGTGCTCCTCGGCGTGGTGGTCATGGTCAGCTTCGTCTTCGCCATGATGCTCGAGATCGTCATGGCCTGCGCTCTCTTCCGCGTGGTGAGCATGGTCGTCATGGCCGCCGTGCGCTTCGGTCTCGTCGTGGTCATGACCGGCATGCGCGTCCCCGTGATGATCGTCATGCGGATCGCCATAGGCGATGGGCTCAATCCCGGTCGTCGCAACAACCAGAGTTCCGTCAAAGGCCGCGGCTTCGGCCAGCCTATCGAGCCATCCTTCGAACTCCAGACCGTTGACGACCAGGATATCGGCGCCTTGCACCGCCCGTGCCGCCGCGGGGGTCGGCTGATAGACATGGGTGTCGCCATTGGGCCCCACGAGCGTCTCCACACTCACGAACTCACCGCCAACCTGTTCCACCATGTCGCCCAGAATAGAGAAGCTGGCGACGACGGAGATCGGCGTTTCGGCGCGCAGAGCGCCGCTGCCGAGTGTCGAAAGAGCGACAATCGCAGAGGCGGACGCGAGGAAATGTCGGCGAAGAGGCATGTACGGATCCTTTTAGGTGTTGAGAGGGCGGCGCGGCAGCGCCTGGGCAACAATGCCGCCGACCGGGCCCAGAACGAGCGACAGCCCATAGGCGACACCCGCCACAAGGATGATCGCCGGCCCGGAGGGCAGGCTGTAGTGATAGGACAGCAGCAGGCCCGCAACGCTCGACAGCATGGCGACAACGACCGCACCGAAGACCATCCCGCCGACCGTTTCCGCCCAGAACCGGGCGGCCGCGGCCGGCAGGATCATGATGCCGACCGCCATCAGGGTCCCCAGGGCATGGAACCCGGCCACGAGGTTCGCGACGACCAGCGCCAGAAAGACAAAGTGTGTGAGCGCACTGAGCGTGCTGACGGAGCGGAGAAATTGCGGATCGGCGCATTCGAGAACCAATGGCCGGAAGACCAACGCCAGCGTCAGCAAGGAAACGCTTGCAATCGAACAGAGCAGGATCAGCGCCGCGTCATCGAGCGCGAGAACCGTCCCGAAGAGGACATGCATCAGGTCCACGTTGCTCCCCCGGGTCGAGACAATCAGCACACCGAGCGCCAGCGAGATCAGGTAGAAGGCGGCGAGGCTTGCGTCCTCGCGGAGTGCCGTGACGCGGGTGACGAGGCCCGAAAGCAGCGCCACCGCCATTCCGGCGATCAATCCGCCGACAGTCATCGCGCCAAGCGAAAGACCGGCGACGAGATAGCCAACAGCCGCCCCCGGCAGAATGGCATGGGCCATCGCGTCGCCTGTGAGGCTCATGCGACGCAGCATCAGGAACACGCCCACCGGCGTCGCGCCGACGGAGATGGCGATGCACCCCAAAAGCGCGCGGCGCATGAACCCGAAATCGGCAAAGGGCTGAAGAACCGTCTCCCAGATCATGCCGCGCTCCGGCCGCAGGTATGGGGCGGTCCAGCGCAGGCTTCGCACATTTGCCGCGCGCGGAACTGGTTTTCGGCCGTCAGAACCTCCGGCGTCGGTCCGTGGGCCACGAGTTCCCGCGCCAGCATCAGGGTGTCGGGGAAATTGCGGCGCACCGTGTCATGGTCGTGAAGCACGGCGATGACCGTCCGCCCCTCGTCATGCCAAAGCCGCACGATGGTAAGGAGGTCCGCGGTCGTTCGCGCATCGATGGCAGTGAAGGGCTCATCCAAGAGTACGAGTTGCGCGTCCTGAACCAGGAGCCGTGCGAATAGCGCCCGTTGCAACTGACCGCCCGAGAGCGACCCGATGGCGCGTTTTCCGAACCCGTCGAGCCCCACGGCCGCGATGGCCTCCGCCACCCGCGCCCGGTCGCGGCGCCGGACCTGCCCGAAGGCGCCGATGCGCCGCCAGAGACCCATCGAAACAAGATCGCCGACACAAAGCGGAAAGGACCGATCGATCTTGGACTGCTGCGGGAGGTATGCGAGTTTGTCCCGCTTGATATTGTTGAACAACACGCGCCCACCGAGTGGGGTCAGGGTGCCGACAACCCCCTTGAGTAACGTCGATTTGCCCGCCCCGTTTGGTCCAACGACGGCCGTCAGGCTGCCCTCGCGGATTTCAGTCTGGACGTTCTTCACCGCGGGTGTCCGGTCATAGCCCAGTGTCAAATCCTGGAAGGATAGTGCACCGCTCATAGGCTCACCGGTGTCGACGTCGCCCAGAAGAAGGCCGACCACAGAAGCGCGACGACAATCGCAGCACCCGCAAGGCGCGGCCCGGCCCCGAGCAATAGAAGCCGCAGCAGGTCGCGATCTCGAGGGGTCATGATTGCGCCCCCGCATTTTTGCAGGACGCACATCTTCCATGAATTTCAATAATATGGCGCATCGCGGCGAAGCCCGATTTCTTCGTGAGCCGCGTAAGCTGGTTCAGTAACTTCGGTGCAACGGTTTCTTCCACGGCGCCGCAATCGTCACAGATCGACAGGATCGCGGGGTGGTCATGATGCGCGCACTGGCAGGCCACGAACGCGTTGAGCGACTCCAAACGGTGCACTTTGCCTTGCTCAACGAGGGCCGCCAAAGCCCGATAGATCGTTGGCGGGGCAATCTTGGGCTGACCGTCCTGAAGGTCGCGCATGATCTTGTATGCCGAAGTGGGCTTGCCATGTGCGAGCAATGCCACCAGCACATTCGCCTGAACTTGTTCTCCCCGGCTGGCCACGACTGATCCCCGTCTGCAGTTCTCTGCGCTTGTTATGTTATGTTATAACATAACTCAAGACCTCGATCGCTGCCCGGTTTTCAACGTTCCGAGAAGAGGTGTGCATGAAGGCGTGAGAGGTGTGTGTTCTCTTCATGTTTTTCGGACAATTGAGCGGGCCGTGAGTACCAAACCCTGGGTTCGACACGTCGTTTGAGCGTCCGCTCTTTCCGCACTTTGCAACGGCCCAACGTCGATCCGGCCAAGTACCGCGAGTGCAGGTTTGTTTGGCGCCGCGATCGATGGTTTCGGCCTCAAAGCCACTGCCGCACCGACATGCCGGACCGATAGATCATCGGTTGATCGAGTGTCCGTTTTTCTTGACTTCGATGCGCATCGCCATTGGAGCAGCGACGGTACTGTTTCCGCCCATCCTGACCGAAGTGTCGCGTAGCGCAGATGTGCCCGTTGGGCTCAAAGCAACCCGTCGGGCGTGTCTTCGCTATGTCCGCAACTGGCTACATCGGGTTTAAACGGGAGGCGCGTTGCGGAGTTCTGGTTGACCGGAGGTCACTCGGAGGTGGGTTGTCAGACGGGCCGTTGCGCCGCCGTCTTCGGTCCCCGTTCCCGCCGGCGGGCCAATGTCGCTAGCAACTGTATTCCTCAGGTGATCTGTGAGGCCCATGTTTGGCGTGACCTGCACAGTGCGTTCACGATGGAGACAAGCTTGCGGGCGACAGTTATGTTCCTATGACCTCGCTGAAATGCCCCCCATTGCCTGCGCCCGAGAAACCGTACACCCATGTTGTACTGTAACGCCCTTGGGCTACTGGAAGGTTCTACTTCATGATGGCGCTTGGTCTGAACCTGCTTCGTCTTCTGAAAGCAATTGTTCGCTCCTGGAGCGTTCCCAATTTCCGGGCCGGATTGGTGCTTGCCTTGTTGATCCTTTTATCAGGCACTGTGTTCTATCGCGGCGTTGAAGGGTGGAGTTGGACGGACGCGCTCTATTTTAGTGCCACCACGGTGTCGACCGTCGGCTCAGGGGATCTGTCGCCGGAGACCGAGCTTGGTAAGATATTCACCGTCGTCTACATCTTTGTCGGCGTGGGAGTCTTCGTGTTGCTGTTTACCCAATTCGCCCGAGCCATGATCCACGTTCAGGATGAACACGCGGACAAGGAAAAGACGGCAAACCAAGAGTGACCGGCCCGGAAGGCTCAACCAAGCGTGTCGCGTTTTCCCGCAAGTAGACGAGGTGTTGATCGGGTGCGCAGCCGGGCCGTAGTCTCGATGGTTGCAACGTTCACTGACCGCAACGGGATTCGATGGTGTTCTGATGGTGACCAGCCAGAAGATGGAGGCGCCGAAGGCAATGCCCACTTGGACCGACAGGTGGGACTCCGAAGGGACTTTCCGGCTCCCGCATCGTGATTGGTTGCGGCCCGTGCACCGAAAGCCGGTTCCAGTGCAGGAGTTGCGGATGCTGTCGGGTGTCAGCAAGGCCGTACAACAAGGCATGATCACTAAGGAGATGTCTCTGCGCGGTTTGCTGAGAAAATTCGGCCTGAAGGTCGGCTCCACATCGCGCGGGCCGTTCCGCGTTTGGGTTCGGGAACCGGCGAACGGCGATACGATGCTCCCAGCGACGACAGAACCGGCAGGTCTTGCTACAGCGACGCACCGACGGGCATTGGCTCGCGTGCAACGGCTGGGTTGATTGCGGGGCGGGGCCTATCCTGTCTGTCACTTGTTGATGTCGCTGCCCGGCACTGGTGCAGTGGTTTCGCAGACCTTTTGGTCGGTGATCGACGATACGAGCTGGTTGCGCTTGTCCAAACGCGCCGGACCCCGGGTCGGACCGGCGCCGTACCCAAATCAGCCGGGCGAGCACGATCTCACGAGTGGTATCACTAGGGCAGGGGACGCCCGGGACCTACTGGATCAACAGGTCGTCGAACTTAAAAGCCCGACTTAAGCTGTCATCGCTTTGCGTCGCGAATTGGCCGGCACTGCCTCAATCCTTCGATTCATTCCCGGTACCGGTCCGGTCGCCAGCACAACGTTGATCGCCGCCGAACTCATCGCCCCAAGCGGTGACTGCCCGGCAAAGGATGCCGGAGCTCGGTCAGATAACTGGCGTACAGGCCGCGGTTCCTAGACGCCTCGCTCGAATTGCTGACGACGCTGATGCGATGTTTGGCAAACACGACATCGCCGGCGGGCGACGAGTGTTGCGACGCTTGATGAACCAAGCCGCTCCAGTAGCGAGCTATCGCAACCCACCCCTAAAGTCATTCGCGGGTTGGCTGCGCAAGGCCGGCAAACGGCACAATGTCGTATTCACAGCCGTCGCCCGAAAACTCGTGACAATCGCGAACGCTTTCGCGTAGCCAGTCGATCTTGGGCTCCCATGGCAATCTGAGAGATACAGTTGCTAGACGACGATGTCGGATCGTGGATATCCGGCACTGGGGACATCGACCTCTGCCTTCTCTATTCGGCCTCCACTCTCTGTCATAGAATAAGGATTGCCCGTGCAAACGTAGAGAGTTCTGCCGTCTTCACCGCCGAGCATGCATGCAATTCCGCCCTGTGAAAGAACCACTTCACCGATAGGTTTGCCATCGGGAGATATGCATACGACCTTGGCCTCGAGCGGGTTCGCAACCCATACGTTGCCAGCGGCGTCCAGACAGATTCCATCTGGAGCGGATTTGCGAGCAAAGGTTTTCTCGAGATCTTCAACCACGCCAAGATCGTCGAAGGCGACAAGGACACGATGGTCCGACGGCTCGCCATCTGGTCCGAGTTGGTATCGTGACAAACGACCGGCGAATGTCTCGCCGACTGTCAGATTGCGGCCGTCAGGCGAGATGGCAAGGCCATTTGGGAAAGGCAGGCCGTCGGAGATAACTCGCGCACTCCCGTCGGTCTCTACGACAATGATCCGCCCGGAAACGTAGGCTTCTACGCCGACCCGAAACCCGCTGTCGGAGACAAAGATACGGTCGGCGGGCCCAACAATCAGCTCATTGGGATAGGTCGCGATTCCGTCGAGATCGAGAAAGGTCGTGAACTCAGACTCCCCAGGGCGTTGCATGAGGATCTTGCTGTCGAATGCAGCCGCGAGGACTGCGGTTCCGTCGGATAAAAAATCGATGCCGGCAGGCCCGCCGGAGACCGGGATGCTGAGCGTTTGCATGCCATCCGAAGAGAACGCTCGAACCCCAGAGTCATCGGCAAAAGCCTCCGTGATCCAGAGCTGTCCCGCGCGCCAACGCGGGCTCTCAGGCCATACAAGGCCGTCACAAATGATTGTGGTGCCGAGAGACATCAGCTGGACATCCGTTCTTTGCGGGTTCGTCCCAGGACCTCGGAGGGGCGTTCACCAAACTGCTCGAAAAAGCATTGTGCGAAACGCCCCGCCTTCGCGAAACCAGCATCCAGTGCCACTTGCTTCACCGACTGGGCCGGGTTGTCCTTGTCCGTCAATCTCTCGTGGGCTGCACACAGCCTGAATGACATCAGGCACTTGTAGGGAGCGAGCCCATGCACTTCTTGAAAGCACTCGAAGAGACGAGTCTGGCCAACCCCGGTCGCCGCACAGATTTCCGAAAGGCTTGGCACGGAGGCCGAGTGCGCAAGTGTAAGTTGCCGCGCCTCGGCAACAACATCGACCGCACGACGTCGTAAGCCATTGTATTTCGAATTACTTCTCAACGCCGCTCTGAACTCCAGAGCCAACACATCGAGAAAGTCTCGCTCGACCACTTCGTGCATGAAGTGCAATTCCTGACGTGCCTCTTGAGACGCTTCCGCTTCTATCGCCGCATTGATTTGTGCCGCAATGGCTCGCATGAGCACCGGGCTTGGCCGAAGAACTGACGCCCGGAAGTCGAAGGAGTCGGCGCAACGGCCAAACAATGAGCGCATTGCAGCTTCGAGTGCATCGCGTCTCGGCCCCAACGTTAGGGCGTCGCGGTTTTCGCCCGTTGTCGTGTAGCCGTTTGGGCTGTTCGTCAGAAAAGCTTCGCCCGCTCGGGCCTCTCGCCCATCAAACACATAGGTTCCGTCCCACGAAATGGGAATGTGCAGTGTGATCCAATCCGGATCCGGAACGCTGTAGGCGGAGTACGCTTGTGGCACGTGCATGCGTGTGATCACGGTGTTTCGGCCAGCGAGCTTGAAAGCGTGCATAGCCGGGGGCTTCTTCCCCAGAAAGACAATGCCGCCTTCGCTAACCGGCAAGCCGCGGTTTTGCTGACGCATGGTCGAGATCTTGCGCAGTCCAGAGGCTTCTCCCGCGCAGAGAGTTGGGAGAACCTCTGCCTTGTGATCCATGAAGCTCACCGCCAATCGATTGCATCAACCTTGCCTACCGCGAAAGATCTTAGCTCATCCAGCGAAAGATCTGGGCCTTCAAAATGCAATGTCCTTCGTGAGTGACCGCTAACACTAGGCAGACTGAGCCGCAGCCGCGAGGAGTCCGCCTTATGTTCACGCTCGATCGCAGATCTTTTCTGCAAGGCAGTGCCGCTGCTTGTGTCCTTCCCACAACGGGGCTCGCGCAAGCTTCGGGATCTACCGCGACCCTAATCCGCGGTGCGAAGATCTTTGACGGCACATCAGATCAACTCGCGACCGGGTTCGACGTTCTGGTGCGTGATGGAATGATCGCACAGGTGGGGGAGGCCTTGTCAGACGAGGATGCCACCGTGGTCGATGCCGATGGGCGCACCCTGACGCCGGGGTTGAGCGATGCGCATGTCCACATCATGTGGAACGATACCATCGAAAACCTGATCTACGCGTCGCCCCACGAGTACACGGGAGCCATGGCAGCCGAAAGCGCCCGACGCATGCTGATGCGTGGCTTCACCACCGTGCGCGACATGGGCGGCCCGTCATTTGGATTGAAAAAAGCAATCGACGATGGCGTTGTCGCAGGTCCGCGCATCCTTCCTTCGGGTTTCTTCGTTTCGCAGACTTCTGGCCATGGCGACTTTGATCCTCGGCTGAACTATGCGTCGCCCCACTTCGCAAACCAAGTGGATCCTGCCTATCAGCGGGGCTGGACGATCATTGCGGACGGCGTTCCCGAGGTGACGAAAGCCACGCGTGAGATCCTCAGATACGGCGCGAGCCAGATCAAAATCATGGGCTCAGGCTCCATAACCGGTGCACATGATCCACTCGACGTGACTGAATACACCCTGGAAGAGCTTTCTGCGATCGTTCAGGCCGCCAAGAATTGGGGCACCTACGCGACGATCCACGCCTACACCGATGTGGCGATCTTCAACGCGATCCGTGCGGGTGTCCGCTCTATCGAGCATGGCCTTTTCGCATCCGAAACAACGATGCAGATGATGAAAGAGGCCGACATTTTCTTCTCGACCCAGTTTCTCTCTTTCAGCGTCGGGCCGGAACAGGCTGGGATGACCGGGAGTTCTGTTCCCAAGTACCTGGAGGCGCAGGCCGGTGCGACCAGTGGATATGAGCGTTCAAAAGCACTTGGCCTGAAAATGGCCTTCGGGACCGACATTCTCGGCACGATCGATCTTGGCCCGTTCCAAAGTCAGGAGTTCACTGCCCGTACAGCCTATTACGAGCCAGTCGATATCCTCCGTCAGGCGACGTCCCTGAACGCCGAACTGTTTGCCCGATCAGGTCGACGGCACCCTTACAAGGACGGCCCGCTTGGTGTGATCGCAGAAGGCGCCTACGGAGATCTCCTTCTTGTAAACGGCAATCCGCTCGAAGACATTTCGCCTTTGTCCAGCCCAGAGGAGGGCCTGGCCTTCATCATGAAGGGCGGCCAGGTCTTCAAGAACACCCTATGAGAATGGTTGGAACGCCGAAAAAGGCACGGTTTGAAGGGGTCTTTCTGCACGCCCACAGACCATCGATGGTGATTTCCGCCGCGGCTGTGCTCTGGGGCGTACCTGTGTCGCTGCATGCTCAGTCGGTCGGCGATGTCCTTGCTGGGCCAGACTCGACGCCGTCTTTGCTGGCCTCCGACGATGAGAAAAAGGACGATGTACTGGATGTTGACCTTCAATACTCGTGGTCGGAGCGGAAAGCGTCGCTAAAGGACAGAACCGGTCTCGACTTTGGCTTCGACTACAATGCCTTGGGATTTGTTGCATCCGACAGCCTTGGGGAAGACACGGCGGGAGGCGGGGCATTCCGGTTTTTTGGTGCCTGGGAGTTGGTGGGGCGCGGATCAGAAAACAACGGCAGCCTCGTGTTCAAGTTCGAGAACCGCCACCGATATGGAAATGTCGCGGTAACGGACTTTGGTTCGGAACTGGGATATGCGGGACTGGTAAGCTCTGTCTTCAGCGATCAGGGGTGGCGAACGACCCACCTTTATTGGGAGCAGAACTTCGCAGATGGCCGAGGTGTCGTCTATGCCGGCTGGCTGGACGTGACCGACTATGTGGATGTTTATGCGCTTGCGAGCCCTTGGCAGGGTTTCTCAAACCTAGCCTTTCAAACCGGCTCCGGAACGATCGGAGGGCTGCCGGATGGCGCTCTTGGCGCGGCGGCCGGCTATTTCCTGAATGACAACATATACGTCGCCGCCGGTGTCGCAGATGCCAATGCGGATCCCACCGACCCGCTTGCCGGATGGGATACCCTTTTCGGCCAAGGTGAAACCTTCAAAACGTTTGAACTCGGCTGGACTACAGGCCAGAAGGCCCGCTTCGTGAACAATGCACACGTGACCGTGTGGCAGATCGACGAACGCGAAGAGGCCGGCACACCGGAAGGCCAGGGTGTGGCCTTCAGTTTCAGCCAACTCGTGGGTCAGCATTGGTTTCCATTCCTGCGCGGGGGCTGGTCGGACGGCGGCGGCAGTCTCTACGAGGCCGCCGCGAGTGTAGGGTTTGGATACACTAAGGATCCGAGCCGAAGCATCCTTGGCGTTGGCGTCAACTGGAGCCGGCCCAACGAAGAGACCTTCGGGGTGGATTTGGATGAACAGGTCACAATCGAGGCCTTTCAGAAGTGGCAGCTCACAGAAGGCATCGAACTGACGCCGAGCATCCAGCTCATCCAGAATCCGGCGCTGAACCCTGAGGAGGCGACGCTTGCTCTGTTCGGTCTTAGACTCAGGGCAGCGTTTTGAACAAGGTACCGTCGCCTTGAGCGCAACTTCCAAAACCCGTCAATCGACGTCACGACCGTGCGCCCCAAGTCCCGCCCGCACGGGGAGTCTGTGTCCGCTGCTCTGGCACAGGATGTGCCTTAGGGAAAAACTGCGACAGCTGCGCCCGATGCCTGTCGGTGACCTGCGTCGCCGGTTCCACATGCCGACCCTCGTGGTTTTTTTCATGTGCGCCTCCGCGTTTGCTGCTGTTTCTCAAGAGGGGGACGCGGAGTCTGCGGCGGACTTGGGGATGGCTTTGAACAACCCGGTTGCCGACCTGATCAGCGTTCCTTTGCAGTTCAACTTTGACCAGAACCACAATCCTGACGACTCGGGGAAAATCACGACCCTGAACATCCAGCCGGTTATTCCTTTCTCGATCAGCGCAAACTGGAACCTGATTTCGCGGACCATCGTCCCCCTGAAATGGAGCAACGATTTTCCTGCTGCAGATTTTGGCAGTGACTTTGGCTATGGCGATATTGTCCAAAGCTTTTTCTTCTCTCCCAAACCACTGGCAGCCAATGGCTGGATTTGGGGAGCAGGACCGGTCTTTGTGCTGCCGCTGTCGCGCGCGAATGATGAGCCATTCTATGGCGCCGGCGAGTGGTCGGGCGGACTAACAGCCGTCGCGCTGAAGCAGCAAAACGGATGGACTTATGGTGGCCTAATCAACCATGTCGCGAATTTCGGAGCGTCGCACGACGTTGATATCAACGCGACCTTTCTGCAGCCGTTTGTGGCGTTCACCACACCTCAAGCGTGGACCTTCGCCTTGAACACAGAGTCCACCTACGACTGGGGCGCCAAACAGTGGATCGTGCCCATCAACGCATCATTCTCAAAGGTGGTCACCATCGGGTCGCAAGCAGTCAGCTTTCAGCTTGGCGCGCGATATCACGCCGACGGGCCGGACAGCGCCCCCGAAGGCTGGGGGCTGCGCTTCAACACCACATTCCTCTTCCCCAAATGAAGGGGCGTCAAAAAATGCATTGGGATCGCAAGCGATCAAAATGGCTCTTCGGCCTTTTGTCAGTGGTCGTACTTAACGCCTCACCGCCGACAGCCGAGGCCCAGAGTTCATTTTCAGGTCTGCCTGAACCGGCTGGGTGCATGGCGAGGTCAATGCCAAGTCCATGACCGTCAATTCCACCCGCCGCAGAAACAGAGACGCGTGCCCGCAAATCAAGTTTACCCCCACTTCGCTAGGGAGACCTCAAAGCATGACGCTCATTCAACGCTTAACACTTGGTGCCGGCCTCATGGCCAGCCTTGCGTCATCAGTTGGTGCGCAAGACTATGACATGGTGATCCTTAATGGGCGGGTCATGGATCCCGAGACCATGCTGGACGCGGTCCTGAATGTCGGCATCACCGATGGCATCATCCAGACAATCACGCCTGACGAAATCACCGGGGCTGAGACGATCTTCGCCCAGGGACATGTCGTGGCTCCGGGTTTCATCGACTTTCACTTCCACGCGTTGGACGGGCTTTCTCTTAAACTCGCGGCGCTTGACGGGGTCACCACCGGCATGGACTTGGAGATCGGGGCCATCAACGTCGACCAATGGTACGCCGCTAAGGAAGGCGCCTGGCCCCTGAACTACGGGACCGGTGTCAGCCAGGAAGGTGCGCGCCTTCGGGTGCATGATCCCGAAGTGGAAGTAGACGGTTGGTATGACGCACCACTCATCCTTGGTGGACTTCGTGCCGAGGCCTGCGCGGATGGACACTGCGGATGGCAGGACGGTCGGAGCGATCTGGAACACCTGAATCAAGTCCTTGCGATTATTGACGAAGAACTACGCCAAGGCGCCCTGAATATCTCATCAACCGTGGGCTACATGGCGAATGGGCTGACCTCATATGAGATGTTCAAAACTCAAGAGGTCGGCGCGCATTACGGGCGGTATCTCGGCGCGCATATCAGGTTTCATGGCAGCCCACAGACGCCCGAGGCGCCACTGGGGTTCAGCGAGATTCTCGCCAATGCAATGGCACTCGATGCTCCGGTCAGCATGCTTCACAACAACGACTACGGCTGGTGGGAAAACGAAGAAAAGCTGCAAGCCGCCCGAGCACAAGGGTACAATGTGTGGTCCGAGTACTATCCCTATACTGCGGCTTCGACCTCGATTGCGTCGGACTTCTTCCAGCCGGAGGTTTTTGCAACCTTTGGCTTCCGCTATGAAGAAACAATGTACGATCCGATTGCGGACAAATTCCTCACGCAAGAAGAATACGAGGCAACCCGCGACACGGACCCTAGCCGACTTGTGGTTGTGTTCAGCCCCTCAAGAGAAGAATGGCTTCAGTACTGGCTGCGCATGCCACACATGATTGTCGCTTCGGACTCGATTTACTCTGGTAAGGGTTTGGAGAGTTGGGATCTTGATCCGTCCGAATATCAGGGTCACCCCCGGACAGCAGGGACACGTGGAACCGTTTTTCGGTTAGGGCGTGAGCAGGGCGTGCCGCTCATGTTCTCTCTCGCGCAGATGTCCTATTGGCCGGCTAAACATCTGGGTGACACGGGTGTGAAAGACATGCAGGTACGTGGTCGCATGCAGGAAGGGATGGTGGCGGATATCACCATTTTCGACCCAGTACGGGTTCGCGACAACGCAACCTATAAGGCGGGTCAACAGGGCAACCCGACGACCGGAATTCCCTACGTCATCGTAAACGGTCAACTTGTGGTCAAGGACGCCGAGTTCCAGAAAGTCTGGGCCGGGCAGCCCATTCGCTTTCCGATTGAAGAGCGGGGCAGGTTTGAACCCATCAAGGTAGAAGAATGGCTTCAGAGCTTCGCGATCGCGCCATTCTCCGTACGCCAGTCCGGGGCGGACAGCGCTGAGGTTGAAGATGGGGGAACAGCGGAATGATTTCGCGCGCGTCTCTTTTGCGGCTGATCTCTTGCTGCCTCGCCGTTGGGGTCGCCGTCTGGGCGCCCGCAGGGGCTGGCGGAGACGAAGATTACCGTCGTTGAGTGCCGCTCCCACGAAGCTGGCCGCGCTCGCGGAACACGTGCGGCGGGATACCAGCGCTTTGGCCACCACCAGCCCAATGGGAGACCGAACAGGTGTGCTTCCAGCGCTGATGTTCTGCAACGACCACCAGATGTTCGAATTGCGTTCCGCGGTGCAACCAACCAATTCCTATGATCCGTTGGTGGTCGGAAGCGTCCAGTTAAATTGAAGGACTCCAGGCTCATATGGTGCCCATGGCAAGCGCCCATTGGGGATAGAGGCGGACGTATGACGGTGACCTCACGCCTGGCCAGTTCCCAAAAAGGAAAACAGCAATGAGCGTGATTTCACCACTAAGGAATTGGCTCATTGCGGTCGCGATACCGCTCGCCCAGCTTGCACCCGTTTTTGCGGAAACCGCCGAAGAGAAACTGGCGAAGCTTCCGCCCGGATATGTTGCCAGAGAGGATTTGCCGGACAGTTTGGTGCTGGTCCCACCCGCGCCGCTTACAGGATCGCCGCGCCAATCCCTGGACGATGCAATTGCCGATGGCGCCACACGTGATCCAGATAAGGCGCGGTTTGGTCTGGCGCGGCAAGACGCTGATTTGAGTTTTCCGGATGCCCCAAATGCCTTTGCTTGCGCACTCGGTGTGAAAATCGACGAAGAAAATACGCCGGTCTTACAATCGATTATGCTTCGGGCGCTCGTAGATGCTGGTTCATCGACCTATCGCGCTAAGAACTCCTACAACCGCGCGCGGCCCTTTACCCATAACGGCAAAGCAATTTGTACACCCCAGCAAGAAGAGTTTCTGCGAAACGACGGGTCCTATCCTTCCGGTCACACGGCAATCGGTTGGGCCTGGGCGTTAATTCTGGCGGAGATCGCGCCAGTCCGGGCAACAAATATCCTCGCGCGGGGGCTTGAGTTTGGGAACAGTCGCGTCATCTGCAACGTGCATTGGAACAGTGATGTCGTGATGGGGCGTATGATGGGGGCCTCAGTGGTCGCGCTCATCCGAAGCAACCCCGCGTTCCAGGGGGATGTTTCATTGGCTCAGCAAGAGATTGCGAACGCTCCATCATTGAGCGTGGAAGACTGTAAAGCCGAAGCAGACGCGCTGTCAGGAGGTCGCTAGCGGTGCAGATATCGGGATAACTTGGGCGGTCACAACACCCCAAATGCATTGATTGCACCCACATCTCACCGAACAGGCCTCGCTGCGACAGAGGCGTGTATTCCACCTCCCACATGGCTGACAGTCGTAGTTCCATCCTCGCTCGCGGCTTGGGTCACCAGAGCAAGGCGAAAACATGCGTTTTGTGAGAGTGGCGCGAGTGAAGATCTGGTCTGTGACGGGGGCTCAGTCCCAGTGAATAACTGCGGATAAATATCGCCATGATCTCAGTCTTTGCCCATAGACGTTTGTTCGAGATTTTTTGAGCGAAGGGGGTCCCGCCGATCATCGAAACCGGCGGTGGCAGCGGTTTTGGGTGCAACAACAGGCAAACCCACGCCCCCGATCTGCTGCCCGATCCCTCGCTCGAGTGCGTCGTTCCGGGGGACGAGGCTGAAGCCTAGGCCGTCGTCGATCATGGCGAAGCGGCCGCTGGGGAGTTGGGTGCTGCCGACCAGTTCGCCTCCGAAGCAGCTGCCGGGTTTGACGGCAGTCCAGTCGCGACCGCGGTCCGCTGCCATGGTCCGTCCGACGCGGTCGATCTCGCGGGCTTCCAGACGCTGGACAAGGTTGCTCGGGGCGCGGATACGGCCCTGGCCAAGGTCTTGCGCGTCGCGCATTGGACGAGGACCTGCTTGCGGCGCTCGTTGGCTCGCTTCATCTCCTGCCCGAAGCCTGCTTCTCGCAGGTATGGACTGCCTTGTAGCATCAACTCGTTGTCGAGCCAGGTGGCGCCGTTGTGGGTGACCTGTTTTTCCAGCCCGATGGGCGACAGCATCTCCATCCGCGCGCCGGGGCCATGTCCTTTCCGGTCGTAGGTCAGCCCGCGTTCGGGCAGGTCCTGTGGCACCTTCCAGTGATCCTCGCTCCAGCGTTCCACGATCCTGGCGCGGCGCAGGACGGCGCAGGGATCGTGGTCATCATCGACGATATCAGCCGCTTCGCGCGCCACATCGAAAGCCACTGGACGCTCCGGGGGACGCCGAAAGATCTCGGCGGAAAGCTCGAGAGCCCGTCTATCAAATTCGGCGAGGATTCAGACTCCGTTCTGATCGAGAACATGCTGGTCTCGGTTTCCCGGCATCAGCGCCAGAAGAACGCGGAGCAAACGCGCAACCGCATGCGGGCGCGTGCTATGAGCGGCTACTGGTGCTACGGCGACGCGCGCGTATTTGTAGCCCGCCGGCACGCCGCCGTAGCACCAGTAGCCGCAGGGGCTGATCACGCTGGAGACCTATCACCGCATTCAAGACCAGATCAAAGAGGGCGCACGCTTCACCTATCGCAAGGACCTCAATCTCGACTTTCCGCTCCGTGACTTCGTTCTCTGCGCCGAGTGCGACGGTCCGCTCACCTCCTGCTGGTCGAAGTCCAAGACAGGCAGGAAGCATCCCTATTACCTGTGCTTCACTAAGGGCTGCAAAAGCTACCGCAAGTCGATCCGCAAGGCTCAGATCGAAGGCGATTTCAGCCAGCTCATGCAAGAGGTCACGCCGTCTGCGGCGGTGCTCTATGTGACGCGGCGCATGTTCACCGATGTCTGGGACGCACGATTGGCACAGGCGAAGGACCACGCGGCGCTTTGCAAACGCAAGGCTGCGGAAATCGACAAACAGGTCGACAGCCCGCTGCGCCGCCTTGTCGACGCGACAGAGCCCCGGGTCATCGGTGCCTACGAGACAAAAATCGCCAGGCTTGAGGAGGAAAAGCTGGTTCTTGAAGAGAAAGCCGCCGGATCGAGCCAGCCGCGGCGCCCCTTCGCGCAGATGTTCGAACTCGCGATGCAGTTTCTCGCAAGCCCCTGGAAACTCGGGGAAACCGGACGGTTTGACCTGCAACGACTGGTGCTGAAACTGACCTTCGCAGACCGCTTGCCCTAATGCAGGGAGTCAGGGTTTTGAACCCCGGATTTGTCGTTTCCGTTCAAAGCTTTGCGGGGCGATCATGCGCTGAAGTGCAGTATGGCGGAGACGAAGGGATTCGAACCCTCGAAACGGTTTCCCGTTTACTCCCTTAGCAGGGGAGCGCCTTCGACCACTCGGCCACGTCTCCGCCGATGCGTCTAACGGAAGGCGGTCGGGGATCACAAGAGAAAAAGCCAAAGGCCTCGGGTAGCAGCCCTGTCGACGGGGCTGGACTCGGGGTACGGCAATGGCGGGCAGGGCCGTGGCAATTCGGTGAACGACTTCTCCGATGGCGTCGGTCCGCTGCAGCAGTACGGAGCGATCGCCCCGCTCGACCGGGTATGGCGCGCGGTCAAAGCGGGTGTCGCGAGATTGAACCTGGCTCGGCATGCGTTACCGGCGCCCTAAGGAACTCGGTTGGCTTTTAGACAGACCGTCTTTGCGTTGCGCGGGCGGGCGCTGTATGCACGGTTCATCGGCCCAGAATGGACCAACCTGAGATTTTGCACTCGAACACGTGGTGGGGTACCGCGGGCGGGGTGTAGCAGGAGGGTTCCGGGCGATCGGGGCCCTCCTGTGATTCTGCGGGCCAGAAACCTACCTTTCATCGATCCGCACCAACGCCGCACAATAGCACAGGGCGAAACGCGGCGTCGTCCGGCGACGACGCGCGCGGGGCAGCATCCCGTGCGGAACGGTCACTGGTATGCCCGATATGCTCAAAGGACGTGTCGCTCGCGGAAGCTCTCATTCGGACGGAGTGCCGCGCCCTGGAAATGCGCTGTCGATGGCCCGCGATCCCGCCCTTTGCGAAGAGGCAGGTCTCAAGTCAACGCAATGCTAGGGGGGGTGAGCGACGTTGTGACCGCCCCGAAAGTCGACCCGCGCGCAGGCCCTGCCGGCTTCAGGGCGCGATCCCGCCCATCCGGCAGATCACGGCCCATTCCTCGGCCGTGACGGGCTGGACCGACAGGCGGCTGTTCTTGACCAGCACCATGTCGGCCAGGGCGGGTGTTGCCTTGATCGTCTCCAGCGTCACGGGGGTTTCCAGGCTTTCCAGCGCGCGGATGTCGACGCACTCCCAGCGGTCATCGTCGGTCGTGCTGTCGGGATGGATCTCGGCAGAGACCTCGACCGTGCCCACGACGGACTTTTCCTTCTGCGAATGGTAGAAAAAGCCGCGGTCGCCCAGGCGCATCTCGCGCATGAAGTTGCGCGCCTGATAGTTGCGCACACCGTCCCACTCCTCGCCCGCATCGCCCTTGGCGATCTGGTCCTGCCAGGACCATGTCGAGGGTTCGGATTTGAACAACCAATAGGCCATCAGCCGACCACCCGCTTCCATTCCTCGATCCGGACGCTGTCGAAGAGATCGGCCTTGGCATAGGGATCGGCGTCGGCCCAGGCCTGCGCGCCGGCGCGGTCAGGCACGTCGAGTACCACAAGGGAGCCCGACATCTGCCCCTCTGCATCGAGAAAGGGGCCCGCCTGGGCGACGACGCCGCTGTCGCGGATATGGCCGAGATGGGCCTCGCGGTTGGCCTTGCGGATCTCCAGCGCGCCCGGCCGGTCGGTGCAGATCAGGGCGAATAGCGGCATGGAGTATCCTCTCGATGGTGTCGGGTGCGCCCGGGTGGGGCGAGATTAGCGTCTGGCGGGCGGGCTGCAAGACTCAGGCCTTGGGACCTTTCCGGCCGGAACCCAGAAGCGCGGGGCTGACACTGTCGAGCGGCCAGCGCGGCCGCGCGGCAAGATCGAACCCGTCGCGGCGGCCCATGCGAAAGAGCTCGCCGCCCGCCCAGGCAATCATCGCGGCATTGTCGGTGCAAAGGGGCAGGGGCGGAGCGATATAGCCCAGCGCCGCCTCCTCGGCGATGTGCTGCAACCGGCTGCGCAGCAGGCTGTTGGCGGCGACGCCTCCGGCGACCGCCACGGTCGTCAGGTCCGGCGCGCGGGTCCGCGCCTCGGCGATCGCGCGGCGTGTTTTCTCGGACAGGATGTCGGCGACGGCCTGCTGGAACCCCGCGCAGAGATCCGCCCGGTCGCGGGCGGTCAGGCCGCCGTGTTCCTCGATGCAGGCGTCGCGCTGGCGCAGCAGAGCGGTCTTCAGCCCCGAGAATGACATGTCGCACCCCGGACGGTCGAGCAGCGGGCGGGGCAGGGTGAAACGGACCGGATCGCCCTGCGCGGCCTCGGCCTCCACTGCCGGGCCGCCGGGCTGGGGCAGGCCCATTAGCTTTGCGGTCTTGTCGAACGCCTCGCCGGGGGCGTCGTCGATCGTCCCGCCGAGGCGGACATAGCGGTCCGGGCCAGCGACCAGCAGGAACTGGCAATGGCCGCCCGAGACCAGCAGCATCAGATAGGGAAAGCGCAGCCCGTCGGTCAGCCGCGGGGTGAGCGCATGGCCCGCCAGGTGATTCACGCCGACGAGCGGCAGACCGCTGCCGGCGCTGACGCCCTTGGCGCACATCACGCCGGCCAGAACGCCGCCGATCAGCCCCGGTCCCGCCGTCACGGCGATGGCGTCCATCTGCCCGAGCGCCAGATCCGCGCTGTTCAGCGCATGCTCCACGGCCAAGTCGATCTTTTCGGCATGGGCGCGGGCGGCGAGCTCCGGGACCACGCCGCCGAAGCCTGCGTGCAGTGCGGTCTGGTCCATCACGACAGAGGACAGGATCTTGCCCGGACCGTCGGCAGCCTCCAGCCGCACGACGGCCGCGGCGGTGTCGTCGCAGCTGCTCTCCAGTCCAAGGACTGTCAGAGGGGCTGCGGTCGATTTCGTGGTCGTTGTGATGGGCATCGTTATGGGCATAACCTTTGGCAACGCGGGCAGCTAACACTGGCTCCGGACCCGCACAACCGCCCCGGGGGGCGCCTGATGTCCCGACCGCGCCTCTTGCTGACCCGTCCCGAACTGCAATCGCGTGTCTTTGCCGAGATGGCGCAGGAGCGGTTCGGCGCAGATCTCGAGGCGGTGATTTCTCCGTTGCTGAGGATCGAACATCTACCGCTCACCCGCGATCCTGCGGGCTTCGATGGGCTGGTATTCACATCGCGAAATGGAGTCGCAGCCTTTGCCGCGGCAAGCGACCTGCGCGACATGACGGCCTGGTGCGTGGGCGACGCAACCGCGCGGGCCGCCGCCGCTGCCGGGCTGTCCGCAAGGTCCGCCGCCGGTGCACTTGCCGATCTGGCGCAGACCTTGCGCCGGGACGCGGCCGGTCTGACCGTGCTTCAGGTGCGCGGGCGCCATGTCGCCGGTGATCTCGCCGCACTGGTGGGACCCGCCGGGCCGCGGATCACCGAAGCGATCCTCTATGAGCAGCACCCGCAGCCTCTGACGTCGGCGGCTCGCGCGGCGCTTTCGGGCACGACGCCGCTCCTATTGCCGCTTTTTTCGCCGCGCAGCGCAGGATTGATCGCTCCGGAGATCGCAAATGCAAATGCCCCCTTGCACATTGCGGCAATGAGCCCTGCTGTCGTGGAAGCGCTTCCGTTGCAGGCTCGGGGAGGAGCCGTTACGGCGCCGACGCCCGATGCCGAGGGGATGCTTCGGGCACTGGCGGAACTCCTACAAAGGGTTAAGTCCGCTTGAGCGAATGACAGGGGGCGGCTAAGCTGGCCTGGGATCAAAGACCGCGGCCAAGCTGCGGCAGAGGGAGAGAACGCTGGTGGTGAGTTCTAACGACAAAGGCAACAATCCGGGTGGCAAGAAGCCCGAGGACGCAAAGTCTTCGGCCAAACCGGATTCGTCGGCACCAGTTGCAGGGGCCAAACCGGGTTCAGGACCCAGCCAAGGCGCGACGGCCGGCCCCGGTACAGGGACGAAGCCAGCGGCTGTGTCCAAACCGGACGCTGCGACATCGGGCACGGCGCCGAGCAAGCCCGGGCCAGCCAAACCCGTCACGACAGAGGCGACCAAGACCGGGACGCCCGTGCCCGCAACGGGCAAAAGTGCTGGCCCGTCGAAGGCCGGAACGGACGACAGCAAGCCGCCCAAAGCCGAAGCCGGGAAGGACGCCGCGAAAAAGGACACTGCGAAAGCCGTCGGGGCCCAGGGTGCGGACCGAGGCAGCGCCGCCGCCTCCAAAAGCCCGGACCCACAGGGCGTGGGGAGCTCCGCCGCCGCTGCCACGCCGGGCAAGACGGCCGACAAAAAGACCGCCACGACCGGAACGCCGGCCTCTACGTCCGGGGCGTCAGGCTCTGGCGGGAAGACGCCGCCACCAGTCCCGCCGGCGGCCGCGGAAAAACGTGGCGGTGGCTTTGTGCCCGGCATGGTTGGCGGGATCGCCGCGGCCGTGGTCGGCTTCGGCGCGGCACAGTTTCTGGATGTCGACTGGGTCAAGTTGCGCGGCGGCCAGGATCCGGTCGCAGCCCAACTCGCCGAGCAGAACACGGCCATCACCGGGCAGTCGCAATCGATCGCCACGCTGGAATCGCGGCTTGAGGAGATCTCAGCAGCCGTCGCCAGCCCGGATCTGTCCTCGATGGAAACAACGATCTCCGGCCTGGCCGAAAAGGTCGAGAGCGAGGTCGGCTCGCTCAGCTCGGGCATCGTGACCCAGCTCGGTCAGGTGACCGAAACGCTGTCGAGCCTGTCCGACGCGGTCGGCACGATCGAAACCCGGCTCACCGGCGTCGATGGCAGCCTCAGCGACCTGGAGGGCGGACTGAAGGGTGTTACCGACCAGCTCGGCACCGTCGAAGAGAGCCTCAGCGGCGTGGACGACCGTCTGGTTGCGGTGGAAAAGCGGCCGATGGTCGAGTCTTCGGAAACCGCGAAGTCGACCTTTGATGCCTATGAACGCGAGGTGCAGCGCCTGACCGAAGAGCTGTCGGCCCAGCAGGAAGAGAGTGCCGCCACCGCCAAGCGCATGGCCGAACTGGCGTCGCTGACCGAACAGCAGATCACCGCCGTTCAGGAAGAGGCCGCAGCACGGCTCGCCGCCATGCAGGCCGAAGCAAGCTCTCAGATCACCGAGACCCAGGCGCAGACGGACGCCAAGGTGCAGGAAGCACAGAGCACGGCGCAAAGCGCGTCTGTGACGGCCGCGCTGATTTCGCTGGAGAAATCGCTGGAGGAGGGCACGCCCTACGCCGATGCGCTGGCCACGATCGGCGAGACCGCCGATGTGCCAGACGCGCTGAGTGCGCAGGCCGACAGCGGGGTGCAGACCCTGATGCAGCTGCGCGACAGCTATCCCGAAGCCGCGCGCGCGGCCCTCGAAGCCTCGATCCGGGAAACCAGCCAAAGCGCCGATCCTGTCGGCAAGCTGACGGCGTTTTTCCGGCACCAGACCGGGGCGCGATCTCTGGCGCCCAAGGAGGGCGACGATGCCGACGCGGTGCTGTCGCGGGCCGAGGCGTCGGTGGACAGCGGCGACATCCCTGCGGCGCTGGCCGAGCTGGGCGCACTGCCCGAAGGCGGGCAATCGGCCATGTCGGACTGGACCTCGGCGGCCACCGCGCGCGTCGAAGCCGTTGCCGCCGCAGCGACGCTTGTCGCTTCCCTTCAAACGAATTGAGGACGTTCCCTGATGCTATGGTCACTAATCAAGCTCCTCATATTCATTGGGATCGTCGGCGGTCTGATCTACGGCGCCGAACAGCTTCTCGCCACGGGCGAGGGGATCCGGATCGCCGTGCTGAACACGGAATTCACGCTGGGCCCGATCCAGTCGGTGCTGGCGGCCCTGGCGCTCTGCGCCGCGGTCTGGCTGCTGATGAAGATCGTCGGTCTGATCGTGGCGACGCTGCGGTTCGTGCTGGGCGATGAAACGGCGCTGACGCGGTATTTCTCGCGCAACCGTGAGCGCCGCGGTTACCGCGCGCTGTCGGACGCGCTGATCGCGCTTTCGGCGGGCGAAACCCGCGAGGCGATGGCCAAGGCCGGAAAGGCCGAAGCGCTGCTGAAACGCCCCGAGCTGACCAATCTGATCGCCGCCCAGGCCGCGGAGCAGTCCGGGGACGCAACGCGGGCCCAGGAGGTCTACAAGCGGATGCTCGCGGACGACCGCACCCGCTTTGTCGGCGTGCGCGGTCTGATGAAGCAAAAGCTCGACGCCGGCGACACGGAGGTCGCGATGAAGCTTGCCGAAAAGGCCGTCGCGCTGAAACCCGGCAATGCCGAGACCTCGGAGACGCTGTTCCATCTGCAGGCGCAGAAAGACGACTGGACCGGGGCGCGACGGACGCTTGGCACGGAGCTCAAATACGGCACCATGCCGCGCGATGTCTGCCGTCGGCGCGATGCCGTGCTGGCCCTGGCCGACGCCAGCGGCAAGATGGAGAGCGACGCCAGTGCCGCCGAAGATGCCGCGATCGAGGCCAACCGTCTTGCGCCCAACTTCGTGCCCGCCGCGGTGGCGGCCGCCCGGGCCTTTGTGGCGCGCGGCAAAATCCGTCCGGCGACCAAGGCCCTGAAGACCGCCTGGACGAACGAGCCGCACCCCGACCTCGCCGCAGCCTTTGCCGAGATCGCACCGGAGGAAACCCCGGCGGAGCGGGTGACTCGGTTCAGCGAACTGACACGCATCAATCCCGACCATCCCGAAACGAAAATGCTGCTCGCCGAGCTCAACATTGCCGCGGAGGATTTTCCCGAGGCGCGCCGCGCCATGGGGCAGTTGGCCGATACCGATCCCACGGTGCGCGCGATGACGATCATGGCCGCGATCGAGCGAGGCGAGGGCTCCAGCGACGCGGTGGTTCAGGGCTGGCTCGGCCGGGCGCTGACGGTCTCGCGCGGGCCGCAATGGGTCTGTTCGAATTGCAGCACCGTGCATGCGGCTTTCGTGCCGGTCTGCGGGACCTGTCAGGGCTTCGATACGATCGGCTGGACGGTCAAGCCCGACTCCGAAGTCATGCAGGCGACCTCTGCCGCGGGCATGCTGCCCCTGATCCTCGGCGGGGCGAAGCCTTCTGACGCGGCACCGGCACCGGAGGCGGATCTGCAGGGCGACGGCGACGTGGTGGAAGGCGCCGCGTCGGAGGCCGTCACGTCCGAGCCGGGCAAGAAACAGGCCGAAACCGCCTGATTTTTTGGCTGGCCTCCTCGGGAAAGGTTTGCTACCCGCTCAGCCGATCCCGGGGGCCAGCTTTGGTGCCCGGGGCTCGATGGCCCTTGCCGCCCGTAAACGAGGTGGTTTTCGGAACAGGCTGACTGTGCCGGAGACACTACGCCGGACGCGCAAAGACCGGGAGGCCGCAGTAGCTCAGATGGTAGAGCAATGCATTCGTAATGCATGGGTCGGGGGTTCGAGTCCCTTCTGCGGCACCATTGAATTTGAAGTATAATCTATCAAAAAACAGCGTGTTAGGATATTCGGGGCAGGCTCGACCCACCCAGATATACTCCTTCGTGCCACCGGCATCCCGCCCTCACCGGATGTGTCAAACCGCCTTTGTCGCGACGCCGGAAAACGTCTCGCATGGGGCGCCTCCGGAAAAGCGGCAGCACGGCATCAACACAGCCGCTTTGTGATAACCAGCACGTTCGCAGTCCGCTCCTGCGGCGCGACAGAGTTATTCGGCACACGGGAAATCAGTTTTCGGTTCATGGCGTGCCTGCCTGCCGTCTCTCGTCGTCCCCGCAGCGAGTTTCCCGTAACTGTGCACGGGTTGGGTTCGAGTTTCTCTCAACTGTGCAACCTTCAACCGCAAAAGCCGCCATCGACTGCGAAAACGACCGCTAGTGTGTTGGACGTCTCGTTGCACATCCTCAAAGGCTGCCTAGCATCGGCTTTCGAGAGCGCAAGCGCCGCTATCAAAGCAAAAAAAGACTACGAAACCTCAAACTGCCTACTCCGATACCTTGTCCGCCCAGCATTAGTTCATGGCATTCCGGTTGGCGCAGCCGGCATCCGCGCACACGAGCAACGTGTAGGGCCGACAGTTGCGCAGGCGGTCACGCACGAGGTTCAACGACCAAATATGTTTTGAGTAGGAGTGCCTCAGACTAACGATACAGGCATCGTGGTGGTAAAGGCGCTTACCGAAGTCGTCCGCAGTAGTCAGTTGATGACGTGAAGGTCGCGGCCGATCGACGTTTGACGCAGCCTTTGCCGCGCGCGCCGTTCGCGCAGCAATCGTGAGAGCTTCGCCTACCGCTCGGCGATTCAGGGGCCAGCAGATATGCCGCCGTGAAACTTGCACTTGCGCTTGCCGGGCAACGGCTTGTTGCGGCAAGGGCGACCTTGCTTCCTCTTTGCCCTGCATACCACTGAAACGCTTCCGCCAGTTGCAATAGGTCCCATCGCTGATCCCGACACTTCGGCAGGCCGACGCTCCGTCGTCACCAGAAGACAGCTCCAGCGCGATCTCGCGCAGCAGCCTCAATCTGTCTTCGTCTGAGAGGCGCTCCCGCGCCTTGCCAAACCCATATCTCGCGGCAAATTAAGTGGTCCAGTTCCAGGGGGGAGGAAACTGCTGGTGTTCGCGCTAGGACCGCCAAAAGCCAAAGGTAAACCCGGTCGGTAGCGCTCCGCTTGGCGTCGAAACCTTCAACGCTCCGTTGCCAAAGCAGGCACGACGCACCCGGGCGCTAGAGCCTGGGCTCAGCGAATACAGTCGACAGGACCCTATCCGGGTTCAAGCTGCGCAAGGCGCCGTGAGTGCGTCCGCTACGTGGTGACAATCGGCAACTGACATACTCTTCCGCAACACCCGCCATTTGCGTTCGAAGCAGTATGGACGCTGTCAGAAGCAGAGCTGTTTGCTCCGTGTAGGCACGTGCCTGTGGCGCGCCAGGCCGACCGCGCCAAACGTCCCGATAGTCTCGCAACGCTCGGTCAAAGCCGCTGTTGAGGTTTAGAGCGGCATCCATTTCTGCGGCCAAGACGTCGCGCGCAAGCGGCTCGGCGGCCAGCGTCCTCAGCGCATCGAGGCAGATGACGTTGCCGGAACCTTCCCAAATGCCATTCAGGGGCGCTTCGCGGTAAAGCAATGGCATCGGCCCGTCTTCGACGTATCCTGCGCCTCCAAGGATTTCCATCGCTTCACAGACAACCGCCGGACACAGCTTGTTTGACATGTACTTTGCGAGTGCGACCCCGATCCGTGCCAGTGCGCGGTCTTCTGGACGATCGCCATCGTAGGCACGCGCCACGCGCAGACCGAGGGCCAGGCTCCCAATCAAGTCCAGACCGAGGTCCGCCAACACGACGCGCATCAGCGGCTGATCAATCAACCGTTTCTCGAAGGCCGTTCGATGCGCGACCCAGTGGTGCGCTTCGGCCAATGCAGCGCGCATCAGTCCCACCGGCGCCATCGCGGTGTCCAGCCGCGTGTGGTGTATCATCGGGATGATTGCCCGGACTCCGTCGCCCTCGTCGCCGACCTGCCAGCAAAACGCCCGGTCGTACTCGATTTCAGCAGAGGCGTTGGAACGGTTCCCGAGCTTGTCTTTCAGTCGCATGAGACGAATGTCGTTGCGCGACCCGTCGAGCCAGCGGGGCACCAGAAAGCATGTCAGGCCTCCTGGCGCTTGAGCCAGGGTAAGAAAGCCGTCGGACATCGGAGCGGAACAAAACCACTTGTGCCCGGTCAGTCGCCACGCATCTCCGTCACGTTCGGCACGCGTGGTGTTTGTTCTAACATCCGAACCGCCCTGTTTTTCGGTCAGCGCCATACCGAGCGTTGCCCCGGCCTTCTCACCGATTGGCCTAACGGTCGGGTCGTACCGTCTTGAGAGAATCTTTGGTCGCCAAGTTTCGGACACCGCTGCGTCGACGGTCTTCAGAGCCGGTGTTGCCGCATAGGTCATCGTCAAGGGACAGCAGTGTCCAGGCTCGACCTGACTGGCCAGATAGACCATCGCGGCATGTGTCAGATGCCCGTCGTCGCGGCCCTCCCAGGCCAGTGCAGCGTATCCCGCCGCTTGAGAGGTTTCCATGAAACCGTGGTACGAGGGATGAAACCGCACTTCATCGAGCCTGCGGCCGCCACGATCAAACAGGATGAGTTCGGGAGCGTTCCTGTTGGCGTCAACGGCGGCAAGCCTGGCCGCATTGGACCCAAGTTTCACTGCATATTTTGCGAGGGCTGCACGGTTTTCGTGTGACAGGTTTTCCAGCAGCAACAGCAGCGCTGGATCCCCTTCCAGGAGATCCTCGTCACCACGCTCCATCGGCTGGTTCTCAACCCGATGCGTCCCAAGGTCAGAGTTTGCGTCCGGCACAGTCATGACCATGACACTAGCACGTCCCGGCCCACGCGATCACACAGCCAGAGAATTGAGACGGCGAGATCCTGATCCGAGAGAGAATCGGATTGGCTCCCCGGCTTGCGAGGCAGGCGCCAAGTTTCGCAGAGCCTGGAGCGTGCAGTTATGTCATCTCGTGGGCGCCTCAACCTGTCCGTGTAACCCGTGCCGATCCTGGAAGATGCTTCTTTCGCTATAATGCAGCTAGGTTTCGCGTCGTCCGCTTGATCGGATTTGCTGGCGCTATCATATCTCGCCCTCAACCAAGTATGAGAATACCTATGGCCGGCTACGTTCGAACAGCAATGCTGATGGCAGCGATGACCGCACTCTTCATGGGCGTGGGCTATTTGATCGCCGGCGGCGGAGGCGTGTTGATCGCCCTTGTCGTGGCGGCAGCGATGAATGTCTTCGCCTGGTGGAATTCCGACCAGATGGTGTTGCGGATGCACGACGCCAGACCAACGTCGGGACAGGACACCGGCTTGGTCCAACTCGTCGTTCAACTCGCGCGTGACGCGGACATGCCTGTGCCGAGCGTGTACGTCATCGAGAGCGCACAGCCCAATGCATTCGCCACCGGACGCAATCCCCAGAATGCCGCCGTCGCCGTGACCACAGGTTTGATGCGCAATCTCAACCGAGACGAAGTTGCGGCCGTTATCGCTCATGAACTCGCACATATCCGGAACCACGACACGCTGATCATGACGATCACGGCAACCTTCGCAGGCGCCATCTCGATGCTGGCCAACTTCGCCCTGTTTTTCGGCGGGCGCCGGGATAGCCCGTTGGGCATCGTTGGTGTTTTGGCAATGATGATACTCGCCCCGCTGGCAGCGGCCCTCGTTCAAATGGCCATCAGCCGGACCCGCGAGTACGAGGCTGACCGAATTGGAGCGGAGATTTGCGGAAACCCGATGTGGCTCGCTTCTGCGTTGCAGAAGATCCAGGGGATGGCGGCGCGGATCGACAACAACCAGGCCGAGCGCAATCCTGGCACCGCGCACATGTTCATCATCAACCCCTTGCATGCGCACAGCTACGACCCCCTGTTTTCAACTCATCCCCGCACTGAAAATCGGGTTGCCGCACTGGAAAAGCTCGCGCGCGCGCGCGGCCCGTCAGAGCGCCCCACACAGCGCGCCAATCGGCCAACGGATACAGGGCCATGGGGCTGATGCCGCCGCGTACCGGTTACCTGGATAGGGCGAGACGAGGAGCCTGTTTGGAAGGGTTTGGGCCGTAAAGACTTCGAAGTGTAGCTGGCACCGAACGCAGGTCGTTTGGAGGTTGATGGCGACCGGTCGGCGAGAGGGTTGGCGCCCTGGGCATGGTGGAGATGGAACAAGCCCATGAACCCTTCAGCGTGACCTTGAGATCAAGAAAGTTGAGCAGGGCGGTTCCGTGCGCAGCAGGGGCACTCAGACCAAGTGCTCCGTCCGGACAGGCAGCAACCTCTTCCAGCGCCTCGAGAAGTCTCTGAGCATCCCAGAGCGTATGTGCACCGGCATGAACGTCCTCTTTGGTCTTCTCTTTCATCACCACGCTCTCGTCGACACGGGACATCCATGCACACCGGTGAGAGGTTCGGGCGCGGTTTCGCTGGAAAGGGTCGGAGGTTGGGCCGCCTCGGTGGCAAGGCAGGGAACCAACACCCATCACCCTTGGGCGTCACTTGGTTTTGTGTCGTGGCAAGCTCGATCCGTGTATCGATGAACGCCGCCGCTCCTTACTGCGCCACGCCGAGCGGGATCGCCGCAGCAAGCGTTGATCCGATAGCCGCCTGCCGGTGCAACCAAAGCAGTTGAAGCGGCCAAGGCCATTGTCAGTTTGCGCCAAATTCATTCCCTGCACCTCAGTCCCGAAAAACAGTTCGGCGCCCTGACAAAAAAATTCTTGCTTCTGAAACAATAATAGAAAGCGGGTACTGGCAGTACCGGCAACGCTGCATACTTCTCGAGTTGGGAGCAGACATCTGTGCGACGGTGATCGCGAGACGTGGCTTGTCTGTCGCCACTGCTGGTATTCTCCAGACGTAGACGCGCTGGGACTCATGATCGGGAACGTCATCGGCGACGGCGACATGGTCGAGATCCGCTGCGGCGGATGCCGGAAAGTCGTGCGGATGTGAGGGCCGAAACTGCTTGGACGGCGGGGGCCGCGTCGGCAGGTTCTCCACGTGCAGTGCTCCATGAGCTACGGTGCAGGCACTGGGACGATGCGCGACGGGGATCGCTGACGAGGTGGCGGGCATATCGGTGCGGGTGTTCTGGCGGTCTCCGTCGCAGTCGACCTACCTACCAAAAGAGCTGCTGTCGGACGCGGTCGTCGGACCGGCAGACTCCGGCGTTCGCACGCATCCGGGAGGCACAGCAATGTTCACGACAAGGGCAAAACTGGAGCTCGGCACAAGACGCCTCATAGCACCGAAATGGGGATGAAATGCCTGGGAACGATCGCGCTACTTGCCCTCCGTCTTCGCTCTGCGTCTGAACAGCACGCGCCAGACCGTGAGGACGAAGATCAACACCAGCAAGCCCGGGACGACGTAGTGGGCGACTGATTTCAAATGCTGGAAAAGATCAGGAACCAGCCCCGGAATGCGCCCGACCTTGTATCCGATGATGCTCCAGAACGCGACCCAAACGGCAGAGCCAACCATGTCTGCGACAAAAAACTGCCGCCAGCGCATTTGGGTCGTACCTGCAACGAGACCGTTGAGCTGTCGCAAGAGTGGCAGGAAACGCGCCGAGAGCACCACGAAAAACCCGTAGCGGTCCAGCATCTGTTCGGCACGATCGAGATGCGCTCCGGTAATTCCGACCCGCCCTCCGTAGGTCAGGATCGTCGGTCGTCCCAGGCGGCGCCCGAGATAGTAGCCGGTATTGTCGCCCACAAGCGCCGCGCACCAAGCCACGACCGCCACATGCCAGATATTGAAACGCCCATCCCCGGCCAGAGCCGCCGCGGCCAGCATCGCGGACTCTCCCGGCATCGGGAGCCCAATCGCTTCGGTCGACAGCGACACGAACATTGCCGCAAGGCCATATTGATCGAGCAACGCATTGATGTCCTGGACGATCCCGGTCACGTTCTCAGCTCCCAAGACAGATTGTCAGTATCGCAGGGGAAATGTGCTCCGAGAGAGCATCGGGGTGAAGCGCGGAAATACAACATCATTCTCAGTGCACCCGATATCACGCCCTTGCAACAGAAACGGCTTGTTGGGCTTTTCCGGTCTTGGGGATGAGTTCGCGGAACGACTTTCCAAGGTGCGATGACGCAATATCCAATTCTTCTGCACCGATGATGGGTTTTGTACCGGTCTTGGCGACGATGTGTAGTATGAGCGTCATTGCGGTCTTCGTTGTGGAACCAGTGAAGACGCTCACTCCCTAAGGGTTGGGAGCCCGGTTGCCTTGTGGGGCCTTATGCGCCTCAAGAACGCCTTTGGCATTTGCCGCGCGGGCTCCCGGTGAAAACGACAGGTGAGAAATGGCCGAGATGACAGACGTAAAGTTGAACCTGATAAATCGCTCTGAGGATGCCAACAACAGCACGGTCGCGATACTTCCCCGCAACGCGGACGTTACCATGGACGAGGTCGCAGTCGCATGGAAAGTGATCAAAGACCTTGGCAAGGATGACAGCCACCCGTTTTCCTATCCGCTCGACTCCACGATCGGCGCTGAAGACAGCTTTGGCAATTTTTCCAATCAGATCCCGGTCGTGCCCGGCGACGCCTTCGTGATGATCCGGGACAATACCGGGGATGTTCTCAAAAAGTCTTCGAGTTCGGCTACCGATCCATCGGGTGTCGAGCTTAGAAACAAGCTGCCGGAAGGATCGATTTCAGCGTTGACCTACAAAGACGGCAGCGTCTTCGAGCGCAAGACCAACGTGGCACCAGGGAAGAAAGCTGTCTTCTCATCCAAGCCAGTGCTCTACATCGGTGCGCTCTCTCAGATCCGAGAGGGACAATTCGTGAACTCGGCCATTCTTCAGACGGTCAATGCAGAGCTCAATCTGTTCGGTATCGCCAGCGCCGACAATGTTTGGACCGGTGGCGGAGCCGGAATGGACGCGTCGCCCTTCCAGTTCACGTTTCAGAACGTGGTCAATGCGTAAGTCGAAAACCGTCTACAGCAACCTCAGAAGAGTTCCTTCAACACACCGGCCGGTGTTGAAACCGGCAATCGAAGGCGCGCAAGCCAACTCATGAATCTGACCGATGGATGTGTTGGTTTTCGCGGGTGCCGTTTTCATTGGCGACGTCATGACCGCCACGTTCATTTGAGCCTGCTTTCAGTGCCACAGTTACGAGGAACAAGCGCCCTGGCTGGCTTATGCCGGGTTTCTCATGCCGCTTGCGTTCACAGCGGCAGGGTCGTCGCAGACCGGTTGGTGTTCGGGCGCCCGCAGATTGGCATGTCTGAGGGATAGATCCTGATTGAGAGCTGGAGGAGGCAGGACGATACGAAACCACCGCGCAGCGCGCTGCCCTGTAACGCGCCGGCCAACGAACGCATCGTTCTGTTCGACCAGAGGCCAGTCAGGCACGAGCACTCGACCCAGACCGCGCAGGTGGGGCTGATCAAGCCGGCAAGACTTCTCTCAAGTGCGGCATGACCGTCTCGCAGAGCGAGCTGTGGAAACGACGGCACCTCAGTGGCCAGGGCACAGGGAGAGGCAAGGATTGCTCAGATTGCGTTGGTCGCACCGCGCACGCCCTGGGTGACCGCGCCCCCGATGGCGGAGCCGGCTTCGGTGGCGACGGGGATCGAGACCGTGAGCAGAAGGATCACGTACTCGTTGCCGCCATGTTTGAGCTTGGACCGGCGGTAAAGCTTGTCCTTGGCGGAGAAGGACCGGCCTGCGGCGCAGGCCTCGTCCAGCACGCGCTGGTTCCAGGCGCGGATGCTGGCTTCATTGCCGGAGGCGAAAATGCGTTCTTCGAGGGTTGAAATCGTCGAAGCCCGCGCGGCGGGTCGGTTGAACGGGTTCCGGAACAGATCCATGAGGCTGAACCCGTTGCCGAAATAGGCCATCCGCGCATCGGTACGCCCGGTGACCGGGTCGACCCGCCACCATGCCTGCGGCCCGAGATCGGGACCGCCGAGCAGGATGAAGCCGGCCGCCGCATCGGCCTCGGCCTCGGGTCCGAGCGCGGTGATCGCCTCGGGCCCCAAGGGCGCCAGCGGCCCCGGCGGGATCGCTTTCGTGCCGGAGGGCGCGTCGAGCTGGGTCAGCAGCGCCTCGATCTCCAGCCCGCTCTGGAGTGCGCCATGCCAGAGCCGGTGGCGCCAGGCCTCGGCCTGGCTCTCGACGCCGGCGATCTCCAACCCGTCGAGGACCCAGTCCAGCCAGTAGAGGTCCAGATCGCCCTCGCCCTGGCCGACGCCCCAGATCAGCGCGCGGGGACGGCCCATGATGACGCAGCCGCCGTCCGGTCCCCGCTGGGCGCGCACCAGTTCCTCGGAGGCGAGGGCGACGGTGCTGGCCTGGACCCAGCTGTTCCAGATGAAGGCCTCGGGGTCGGGCTGGCCGGCGAGCGCGGCCTGCACCGCGTCGGGGATGTCGCCCAGAACCGCGGCCATGCGCGCCGAGGCGCGGTAGGCGGAGAGGCCGCCGTTGCCGATCACGATCTGTCGGACGCTCTCCATGACCGCGGGGAAGCGCTCTCCCATCTCGGGGCGGGCGAGGCTCTCCGGGGTGAGCGGCGCGGCCCCGTCCTCGCGCAGCTCGGGCGGAACGAGATCGAAGATGACCCGCGTCGCGACCTCGTCGGGCTGCCCGGGCGCGATGCCTGTCACCGTCAGCACCATCGCGGTGGAAATCACCTCCTGCCCCGCATCGAAGAAGCCACCCGATGTCTCGGCCACACCCGGGGCGAAGAAGGGCCGGCTCTTGACCGCGTCGTCGCCGATCAGGAGCGTGGCCGTCATGCCGGCGCTCTGGCCCTGCAGGTTGGCGAGCGTGTCGGCGAGGATTCCGCCGACCCCGTCGGTCTGGGGCCCGAAGACGAGGGTGAAGGAGTGCTCCACCATCTCGGGCACGGTGATCCGGTGGGTCAGGACAGAGTTCCGCCGCAGGGCGCCGTTGCTGAGCGTCTCGACCGACAGATCGATGGTGATCCGGTGGGGTTCTGCGTCCGCCTCCAAGGGCGTGCCGGGCCCGGCAGGCGCCGCGCCGAACGCGGTGCCGGGCTCTGCGGGGTCGAGATCCACCCAGTCCGGGCCGATCCGGGCCTGGAGCCAGACATGTTCCGCCCCCTGGCCGGGGGGCGCGTAGGCGCCCTCGGGCGGGGAGCTGGCCTCTGTCAGCGCGTCATAGCCCGCGTTGCCCCGGGCCGCGACTCGGGTCATGGTGTCGGTGTTCAGCGCAGCGACATCCCAGACCCTCTGCATGGGCGCCCGCGTGATCCGGCAGGCGCCCGCGGCGAGGCGCGCGGCGAGGTCCGCCGGGGCCGCCGCCGAGACCAGCCGCGTGTCGTAGCCCAGGAGGTTCAGCATCTCGCCCAGGGCGCGGGCCTTGTCATGGGCATTGGCGCGGCCCGCTTCGAGGACCGAGTAGGTGCCGCGGAGGTGGCCCTGGTATGGTTCGGTGACAATCTCGTCGCGGAAGAAGGCAAAGGCGGCCTCCGGGTCGAGCATGAGGTCAAGCGCCAACCCGGTGATATCGGGTCGGAGCCCGATCAGCGCATCATTCTGGGCCACGGCGGCGCGCATCACCTTGTCGAAATCGAACTCTTCGAGCGGGGGCAGAGGCGGCCGTTCCGGCACTGCTGCGGCGTCAAAGGGTGCGCCCGGAAGAGTGAAATCCTGGGCCATGCAAGCGGTCAGACCGAGCATCGTGACGGCCGCGGCTGCGGCGGTTCGGCGGAAGAAGCATATCGGCATCTTACTGTCCTTTCGTCACGGGTCGGGCGGGCGCAGGCCCTGGGCGGCGTCATACTGAATGGTGCGGTCCGCCCCGTCGGTGAGGTCGAAGGCGACACCGTCGCCGGTGGCGGTCTGGAGAGGCGTCAGCCGGTAGCGCCCGGCGGGGAGCGTGCGGGCCTCGCCCAGCTCCAGCACCGCGACACGCTCGGTCCGGCCGTCCACATACTGCCGTTCCAGCGCGAAGCGGGGCGCAATGGCCTCGGACATGGCGTCGGCCAGGGCGGCGGAGTTGCCCGCCGGCAGGTAGCGCCCGCCCGCCAGCGCGGCCCAGCCCGCGAAGGTCTCGGCCAGGGCGGCATCGTCGATGGCGAACCCCACGATGGTCAGGCGCACATCCACGCCGCTGTCACGGATCCCGGCGATGACCCGGGCGGCGTCGCCCTCGCAGGTCTCGTCCCCGTCGGTGACAAGCACAATGACACGCGGCGGATCGAGCGCGGCGAGATCCTGGGCGGCGAGCGCCAGGCTGTCCGCGATGGCGGTTTTGGCGAGGTTGATCGCGGGCGTGCCCCGGATCGCGGCCTCGGCCCGGGCCGGATCGAGCGGGGAGAAGGGCAGGAGCAGCTCGGAGCGGCAGGCGTCCTTTTCCAGCCCGAAGGCACGGAAGGCGAAGGGCGTGCCGGGCGGGATCGTGTCGCGGACAAGCCCGGCCAGCGCGTCATGGGCCACGGCAATCCGGCGCTGGCCGTCGGGCATGCGTTGGAGCATGGAGCCGGAGGCGTCGAGGATCACCTGCAGCCCGCCGCCCGGGGCCGGCGGGGGCGCGTCGGGGGCCCGGGTAATCGCACTGATCCGCAGCGCGCCTTGGCCCTCGGGCTCCCGCAACGGCTCCAGGCTGGCGCGCATCCGGTAGCCCTTGGGCGCGCGGAAGATCGCCGCCGCCAGATCCAGACCGTCGGCGAGCCCGACCTGACCGGTCACGCGGTGGAAATAGCCGTTATTGACCGCGGTCCAGTCCTTGAGGATGCGGACGCTGTCAGGGTCCGAACTGTCGATCGACAGGGCCACGACGCGGGCTCTTGCGGCCAGCAGCGGCTGCCAGAGGCGCCGGATCTGCGAGGTCTCGCCGTCGGTGATCAGCACCACGCCGCGGGCGCCGTCGCGCATCAGAAGCGCGTCCGAGGCCACCGCCAGCGCGCCCTCGGCATCCGAGGAGGAGGATTGCGGCAGCGCCGCGAGATAGGGAAAGACATCCCCTGGCCGTTCGCCCCAGTTGTCCATCAGCAGCTCGTCGGTGCCGAAGGGCAGGAGCTGCAGCGCGTCGCGGTCGGGCTGGAGCGAACCGGACCAGACCCGCACGGCGGCGAGCGTGCGGGGGATGTAGGAGGCGACGCTGCCCGACGTGTCCCAGGCGATCACCACCGAGCGGGGCGGCTCCAGAATGGTCAGATCATAGGCGCCGGGGGCCAGCCGCGCGGTCAGGCGGAGCCGGTCGCTGGCGGGATCGCGGGTGAGCGGCACGGGCGCGCCTGTCGCGTCGGCTAGCCGCCAGGCGAACTCCGGCGCATCGCTCTGGTCGAAATCGAGAGCCAGCATCTGCGTCGGCCCGTCGGGCACGGTAATCCGCCACCAGTCCTCGTTCCGTTCGAGCAAGACGGAGGAGCGGACCTCTTCGCCCATGGCCAGCGGCGCGGCGCGGGCCTGATCGGGACCGCCCGCCGGTGCGGGGGCGGCGCGGGGGGCGCCGCCGGTCTGCCACTCATAGCCCGCGTCGGGGCGGTCATCCTCCCAGAGGCCCAGAACGCTCGGCGCGCCGCGCGCCTCATAGACGGCGATGCGGTCGGGCGGGATGCGGGGCACGTCGGGATCGCGCGCGAACTCGAACCGCAGCGCGCGGGCCCAGACCGGCGCGTCCAGGGTCAGGCGCGCGCGCTCCGCGCCCTCGGGCGGTGGGCCGAGGGTGCCGAGCGGGGTCCAGGGTCCGGCCGGGCCGGCGAGGCTGGCGGAGACGCGGATCGGATCCAGGCGCGGCCCGTCGATCTCCGCGTCCACCCAGTCGATGGCACTGACGCTCGCGGCGCGGTTCTTGGCAAAGCCGACGATCGCGGTGATCCCGGTGCCGATGCGTTCGCCGGCCCGGCCGAGCGGGTCGAGATCGCCGCCCTTGAGCAGCCCGACATTCCAGTTGCCGCGGAACTGGTTCTGCTCGCTATGGTCCGACGCGCCTGTGTTGAAGGCTGTGATGACATGCCCGCCCAGCTCCGGCGCGGCGATGTTGAGCGGCGCGGCCGGGCGCCAGTGCGGAGGCGCGATCAGGCCGATATCCGAGAGCGCGAGCCGGTCGCAACCCGGATCGCCCCGGCATCCGAAGAGACGCAGCCGGGCGTGGGACGCGGTGCGGGTCTCGGGCAGCTCGAAAAGCTGCGGGCCGTCCGAAGCGCCGAGCGTCGCGGTCAGGACGGGCACGAAGTCGTTGCCGTTTTCAGACAGCTCCAGCGCGATCCGGTCAGGCCAGCTGGCGCGCGGCGCGGTGCTGCGCAAGTGCACGCGCAGTCCGGCCACGGGGCTCGGCGCGGCCAGGGCAAAGCTCAGGCTGCGGGCGCCGAGGAACCGCGGAATGTCGCTGTGATAGGCGGCACCATTGTGGAGAAAACGGTAGGTCTCGGCGTCGCCTTCGGACACCGGCGCGCCGTCCATCGCGGTGAGCCGCGCGCCCAGCCGGTGGTCCAGCGGGTCGAGCCCGCCGCGCAGGCCGTCGGGCGCTGTCCAGTGCCGGTGCGGATCGCGGGCCGGGGCCAGCGCGTCGAAGGGGATCGGGAAGATCTGCGTCTTGCCCGCGGTCCCGGAAGACACGGTGACCTCGAGCGCCGGGTCGGCCAGCGCACTCTGCATCGGCGGGACCTCGAGCGTCAGGGCAAGCTCGGCGCTTTCTCCGGCCGCGAGGGTTTGCGTGAGGCTCTGCTGCGAGAGCCGCCAGCCATCGGCGAGGCTGCGCACCGACAGTGTGTAGCCCTGTGGGCCGTCTTGCGTCCTATCCTGCGGTGCGGTCAGTCTCAGCACCAGATCCGCCCGCTGCCCGGCCAGGGCATAGGCCTGGAAGGGGGTGTCGGCGCCGGTGAGCGCGAGATCGGCCTCCAGCGTTTCGGTCTGCTGGGCCGGGCGGAGCCAATCGGGCCGCCCTCCCGAAAGCAGCGCCAGGGCGGCGTCGGGGTCATAGTCGGGCGCGGCGGCGGGCGCGGATCCGGCCTGCGAGGGCGTGCGGATGGCGAAGGCGGTGAAGGGGGCGGCGGGGCCCATTTCAGAGGGCGGCACCAAGGCCTCCTCCCCATGGATCTCGCAGCGCCAGGTCACAGGGAAGGCGGTGTCCCGCGGCGGGATCAGGCGCAGGGCGAGGGGCGCGTCGCCGGTCAGGAACGGCTGGAGCCCGGAGGGTAGCGGTGTGCCCCGCGGGCTGTCGATGAAGGACCGGCTGCCCTCGAGGCGGAGCTGGCGGGTCATGTCCGCTTCCGGGATGCCCTCGAAGCCGCAGCGATAGGCGGCGAGGCTGCCCGGCGGCAGGTCGAGCCGGAGGCGCGCGTCGCTCTGGGCATCGGCGAGGCTGCCCGAGATCTCCGTGCCCGCCGGGACGCTTTGCGGCGGGTCGCTGGCGATGTGGGCCAGCGCGGACAGGGGGCGGTCTCCTCCCGGCTCGTAGAGGATGCGGCAGCGATAATCCTCGCGCGTCGTGCCGCCCTCGATACGCAGCTCCACCGCGCCGCCCAGCTCCGGCGCATAGTCGATGCGGGCGATCTCGCCAGGGCGGGCGATGGCGAGCCGTTCGTCATCGCCATAGGTGAAGAGGGTGGCGCGCCCATGACCGCCGGCGCAATAGGCGAGCGCGGTGCCGCTCTCCTTGGGCAGGGGCACGAAGACCTTGTCCAGCGCATCGAACCCGCCGATCTGCCCGGAAAACCGGCCATCCGCCGGCATCGCCTGCAGGCGGCCCGACAGATGGTCGGGTTCGGGGCCCGTGGGACCGTCGGGATAGGTGACGGCGAGCCCGTAACGGCCCGAGATGCCGTTGTCTCCCGCCGCCAGATCGAAGAGCCAGGCGCCTTCGGGAAAGGTCGCGGTGTAGCTGAGCGCCCCGGTCTCGGGCCGTGCTTCGCCGCTAGCCCAGGGCTGTCCGTCATGGGAGAGGCGGGCCACGATGCGCCCGTCATCGGGCGGGGTCAGAGTCACGGTGAGGGGCGTCGGGGCCGCCAGCCGGAGCGAAAAGAGATCGCGGTCGGACTGGACGTGGAAGCGTCCGGCGACGACGTCCCCGATGCGGAGCCGTCGGGCCGTCTCGGGCCTGTCATTGGGCTCCACCGCATAGTCCGCAGGCACGGGGCCCAGATCGCTCAACCGCAGCGCGTAGGGCCCGTCACCCCGCAGCCGCGCCACATAGGCGCCCGGCGGCAGCGCCACCGGCACGACGAGCGTGCCACCCTGCGCGGTCCACATGCCGACCCGCGCGCCGTTGCCGTCCAGCAGTTCCAGGTCGCGGATGCCGATGATCCCGCGAAGCTCCCACTGGTGGCCCGGCTGCGTCACCCCGAAGCGCACCATGTCCGGATCATCGTCGGCCAGTTGGCCGCGGAGCGCGCCGTCGGGCCCGAGCGGGCGGGCGAACAGCGGCGTGTCGTCGGGCTCCACCCCCATGCCGGGCGCCGGGGGCGTGCCTTCGGTGAAACCGACGCTGTAGGCGGTCGGCGCGGCGTCTGCGCCGCCTTCGATGCTAAGGAGATAGGTGCCGGCGGGCAGCGCGAGGTCGGGGCGCTTGCCGTAGCCGTTCACGGCCGAAAGCTCCAGCACCGGGCCGCCCGGGGCGGGCGCGGTCCGGGTCAGCGTCAGCTTGGCCGAGGCGCGGGCGTCGATCTCGAAGGTGAGGCTGAGGAGCGCGGGGGCCTCCAGGGTGAACTGCAGCCGGTCGACATCGAGCGGGGCCATCAGATGGCCGGCGAAGCTGCGCCCGGCGGAGAGCGGGCCGAGATCTTGGGGCCCGCCGCCTTCGCCCTGGGTGTTGGGCTCGACCTCCTCTCCGGGGGTCTCCAGCGCGCTGACCGAGAGCATCACCGGGGCGATGGTGCCGTCCTTGCGCGTGGTGTTGTTGAGCACCATCGGGGTCAACGCATCGAACCGGCGCGGGAAAAGCCCGCCCTCGCCGATCCCACGCGCGCCGAGCCGCATCGCCGGGCCGATATCGGGCGGGGCGATCACCTCGAGCCGCACCCGGTCGGGCGTGGCGCCCTGCACGAAGACATCGCGGTTCCGGTCGCGCTGCAGCCAGGCGGCAAGGCCGGGGGCCAGCCCCAGCGGCGCGTCCTTGCCGGCGGCATCCTCAGCCAGCGGGCGCGCGGCGGAGAGCGGCGTGATCAGCTCCAGCAGCACCGGCTGCGGCCGGGCGGAGGCGGCCTGCAGCAGGTAGGGCCGTCCGGCCTCCAGCAGCAGGTTGGTCATGCGCGGCGCGATATAGGGCGAACCCTCCCGGCGGAGCAGTTTGGGAGACACGCCGTCCTGCGGCAGCCGGTCCTCGGTCTCGAACGCGTGGAGCAGAAGCGCCCCGGGCGCTTCCATGGACAGGCTGTAATGTCCGGTTTCCGCGACATCGAGGAGGATGAACTGATTGAGAAACGCCTCCGGCGCGATCTCTCCGGCGGCGCGCACGGCGCCCAAATCCTCGAACCGGAAGTCCTCCGCCCGCGAGGGGCCCGCCGCGGCCAGCCCCACACCCAGAAACCCTGCCCAGAGCAGAGCCCTCAGAAAGCCTCGGAGCGGCTGCAGTCCACTGTCACGCATATCCGTCCACCGCTTCGCGGGTGTTTGCGGTTCAGCATGCACCGAAGCGCCGATCCGCGCAAATGTTCGCGCGGCAAGGAGGCTGGCGCTGGAGTGTCGCTGAATGGAGTCCCGGTTGTGCGCACAAGCATGGTGACCTTGATCACCCGAACCCGGGTTGTCCGTTTTGAGCGTAGGTGCATGACCGGCCTCCAGTCGGTCTGGACGATGGTTTCCTGGGCCCGCGGTCGCCCGGAGCATTGTGCGGTCGGTCGGTTTTGTCGTGGCTCCCTCAGCTCTCGATCAGGACCTGCGCATCAGGCAGGCCGCGGCAAAGGCACCCATCGCACCGTTGCTCCGAGCGACAAGAGCGCATACCGACGAGCCGCGCGTCGCGGGACCACAGCTCGAAGCTCTCGCAATCTCCGTTTTCCCATGGGGTTGGGAGGACCAGCGATGGATTGAGCGGATCAGCTTCCAAACAAACGGATCAATTCGCACCGTTCTGGCGCCGACAGCTGCGATCCAGTCCCGTATGGCCTGAGCGATACCCTGCGAGCCGGTGTTGGAGCGGACGAACGAAGGCGCTCCGCGCCGGGCGAGGGAAAGATCGAGGTGAGGTGATCGACGAAGCCGATGGCATCGGCCCGAGTGTGCATTGCACAGATCTTGAGGGCCGGGATCCGCGTCGCGCCATCGATCGCGGTGTATTGGAAGCGCTGGGTCTTCCTTCCATCCTTTCCTATGAAAGTCAGCAGCTTGACGTCCACCTAGATGTGGCGGCCGGAGACCTGCTTGTCGTGCCGTTTGGGATGCACTTTGCGCAGACATGTACCGCGCAGTTGGCGGTTCATACCCTGGCGAAAGAGGATGCGGCAAATACAGGCATCCGAGATCCTGATCTCGTGGCAGCGCTCCGGGGACGAGACGATGCGCATTGGCGCAAGGGGATGCTTGCACCGCAGATGCAGGACCTTCCCGGCGACAGCTACCGGCCTTTTGTTCAGGGGGTGTTCGGGACTGACCTCGTGTTGGTCAGCCTCGCTTCTCCGTCACGCGCGCGCGTCTGGCCAGCGATAGAAGCTGGCGCGCCCGACCCCGAGGTGGCGAGAAGTTTTGCTCACGTTCCCGGAGCGCTCAGCGTGCTCGAGAATACGCAGCGTGCGACGGGCGTCCCATTGGTCATCGAATGCACCCTCGCGCCCACAACGGAGATGAGCGAAGGTGCCTCGATCAATCCTGCAGGCCTAGAGCTTTGTCTGCCGGGTCATGGTCAAGCCGAAAGTCCCTTCGCACTGCAGTCCGTGTCTCTGACACTGCGGCACGAAACATCCCGGCAACCCGACAGTCAGACCGCCCCTATGCGGCCGGTGCGAAGCATGCCGAGAGCGACTGTCGGTGCCGTCACGTCATATCGCTCGTGCTTTGGAAGACCCAGTCTTCGATCCGAGACCATCGAAACCGACGCGCACTCCGACCACGAGGAAGCATCAGGCGCGTGCACCATGCTGAAGAGGATCGACCTGCGTAAGCCAGCTTTTGGCCCACGCAAACAGAATGTCGCACTCGCGCTTGCCCCCTGCTTGAGGTACCTTGGCGGAGATACAGGTTCCTCTTTTCTGTTCTCGATAGACATTTTGAACGCCCCGAATCCACCAGATAAGTCACCTGTGACAGAGTTCTCGACATCCGGGGGCTTCGCGTCCCGGCTTGCGCGTTTGGGGTGCTCGGTCGGGTTCACGTCCTACCAGTCGAACCTGTTGTATCTGGTTGGTCGGAACGGACATGGCGGATTGCAGATCCATCAGGCGCAGCTCGCCAAGCCGATGGGCATCGGCTTCCGCGCGCCGGACAAGCTCGCGGTTTCCGGGGGCCAGCAGATTTTCCGGTTCCACAATGTCCTGTCGCCGGATCAACGGGCGAACGGGATTTACGACGCCTGCTTTGTCCCGCGGGTCGTTCATTTCACCGGCCGTCTCGATGCCCATGACATCGGACTGGATACCCTCGACGCGCCGGTTTTCGTCAACACGCGTTTCAACTGCCTCGCCGCAACCGACCACCGCGACAGTTTCAAGGTGCTCTGGCACCCTCCTTTCATCAGCGGCATTGTCGACGAGGATCGCTGCCACCTGAACGGTCTCGCGATGCGGGATGGATGCCCGGCCTATGCCAGCGCAATCAGTCGTTCCGACACGATCGATGGCTGGCGCGACCGCCGCGCTGACGGCGGTGTTGTCATCGACATCGACACCGGCGCAGTCGTCTGCGAGGGTCTTTCGATGCCGCACAGTCCCCGCCTCCACAAGGAAACGCTTTGGCTGCTGAATTCCGGGACGGGCGAACTCGGCCGCGTGGTCCTGCCGCGCGGCGGGGGCAAGGGACGGTTCGAACCGGTCGCATTCTGTCCAGGCTTTGTGCGTGGCCTCAGTTTTCTTGGCGACCATGCGTTCGTGGGGCTGTCCAAACCCCGGTACAAGCGGTTTGAGGGCCTGGCGCTCGATGACCGTCTCGCCGCGACGGACTCGGAGCCGTGGTGCGGGGTGCAGGTGATCGACATCAAGACCGGCGCCTGCGTCGACTGGCTCCGCCTAGATGGTCCGGTCGCAGAACTCTATGATGTTGAAGTCCTCCCGGGGATCTCGTGCCCGATGGCCGTCAGCCCCGGGTCGGGCGAACTCGCGAACCTGGTCACCCACAGCTATGGCAGTCAGGCGGGCACGTCTGGCGAAAATGGGAAGGAGCTTGCGGAATGAAGCTTGTCACGACACCGAAAGCGCCTCGGCAAGGCCTGCGCAGATCGCAGTGGGCCTCACTCTCCGACTTGGGGCGGCTTGCGCTCGGGGTCAGCACCGGTGCGCTGCTCGGAGGCTATGGCCGCGCGAGCTACGCGGGTACCTGCGCTCCGCGCGCCTTGGGCGTTTACCAGTGCGCCGGCGCCGCGAACGTCGCGACCGACAGCACCCAAAGCTTCGCTCCCGGCGGAACCGCGGACATCGTCGTGACCAGCGACCCGGACTTCGGGCTCGACACAAGAGTCACGGGCGGAGACGGGATATCGGCATCGGGATCGAGCGGAAACATAGTGATCACGACAAGCGGGGTCGTCGCCGCCGAGGATGGGATCGAGGCTCGCACCTCCGGCAATTTCTACGACTATGCCGGAGACATAACGATCACCACCGGAGACATCAGTGGCGGACGACGCGGTGTGTCAACGCGGTCCTACATCGGCGGATTTAGTGGCAAGACTTACATCGATACGACCGCGGGCACTGTTTTTGGCGGCGAGATCGGGATCGCCGCAAGTTCAGAATTCGAGTATTACTCCGGTGACATCACCATCAAGACCGCGGACGTCATCGGTGGCGACCGGGGTATATCGGCCAGTAACGACGCGTTCGGTGGCGCCATAGTCATCGACACGACAGCCGGTAGCGTGACTGCCGGGCAAACCGGCATCAGTGCATCCCCGGGCTATAGCTCCGAAGGCGCGCGGATCACGACCGCGGACGTGAACGCGATTACTGGGGTCGGCATCAATGCAAGTGGCGGAGCGTCGGTCAATACCACTGCAGGTACCGTCACAGCGGGGACGGACGGGGTGAGATGGAGGGTGTTTGAAAGCGGCTTCGCCGGCATTGAGACTGGAGACATCGTCGCTGGTCAGATCGGGGTCAGCGCATACGGCCAAGGTGCCTCGATCAACACGACCGGCGGCCATGTCGAGGCCGGCGACATCGGAATCGACAGCCGCATCTGTTGTTACACGAGCAGCATCAAGACTTCGGATGTCACGGCAAACAGCGATGGTATCCGGGCGCGCAGTTACGGTCGCGAACTGAGCATCGACACCACTGCCGGAACCGTGACCGGCGGACGAGATGGGATCTACGCGCGCTCTGGTTCGCGAGTGACCGTGGACATTTCGACCGCGGATGTAACGGGCGACCGTTACGGCATCAGAGCCAACGAAGGCTATTTTCTCACAATCGACACGACCGGTGGCACGGTCACCGGCGGTACAGATGGCATCTCAATATCTGTAAGTGAAAGCGAACTCATCAGATTGAGTACTGCAGACGTGATCGCGGGCGTTGGCAGCGCAACTGAAAGCGTCGATGACCAGGCCGTCGTCATCGAGACGGTGGGTGGTAGCAGGCTGGCAACGACGGAGGGTGCGCCCAAGAGTGCTGCGGGCATCCGCTTGACCGGGGAAGCTTCTGACGGCGCCGCCATTGAAGTCGCCGGCCATGTTTCCGGCGATGTCGGCATTGATGCGTCTCGCTTCGGCAGCGATGTCGACTTCAAGTCGTCCGGTCTCATCGAAGGCCGGAACGGGGTTGCTCTGGACCTCGGAGACGGCCAGCAGAGTCTGGCGATCTTCGACCAACTCACGGGTCTGGGCGGTTCCGGTCAGCAGGGGATCATCGGCAACACGTACTTCGGAGGCGGTGACGATACGCTGAGCTTCGTCGACACTGTTGGCGGCGGCAACATCCTCTACGACGGTATGTTCACGGACCTTTTCGACGGCGGGTCGGAGACGGACACGGCGCTTTTCTCGGTCGCAATCGAGGATCTGAAGTCTCTGGAGGGAGAGGGGTCCTTCCTTCAGCTCTTCTTCCAGGGGGAAGCAGACGAACGGGCAATATTGTCGCTCGTCAATTTCGAGCTGTTTGGCTTCGCCGACAACCCGGAAGTGACCTACACGGTGGATGAACTTCGCAGCATCGTGGCCCCGGTCCCGATACCCACCGGTGTCCTGCTTCTTGGGTCGGCATTGGGCGCCATGGGTTTCGCGAAACTGAAGCGACGCCGGATGCGTCACCCGGCGGGCTGAAACAGCACTACCGAGGGACTGGCGGACGGCGGCGCGAGCGCGCAGTTGCCCCTGGATCGAACCGCTGCGCCCGGATGGGGGGCCCAGTCCGCGAATGTTCGGCGCGTATCTCCCACCGGTCCGCGTGCCATGCCTCGCGTGACAGTATGCGAGCGCCCTCGCGCACTGGCAGCAGATCCCTGACCCGACCCCTTCGAACAGTTCACTCTTCCAATTCGGGTGGTTGCGTTGCAAGGAACCGGGTCAGGGCATCGGGCTGAGGATCGTGCAGCCGTCGTCCTGCACGGGAAACGCTGTCCAAGCCGATCACAACCTTCTTCGCGCCGGTTTGACATGTCGGCTTCACGGGATCAGCGATCCGTGCGGCGCGCGGGGGGATGGCTGGTCGCCCCGTCACGCAATGTCAGGCAAACGTTTCTTGCCAAGCCACGAACGCCCATGCACTTCATCCGGATTGACGGGGATGCGTGGCGCGACGGTCCGGCAATGGCTGTACTCAGGCCCTGCTAGGCCGGCGTCCCGGAGCCGGTCGTTTGAAGAGGGAGCATGATGGAAATGGTGAAACTGAACTTGCATCTGCCGGTCGTGAGATGCGCCGCCGTGCTGCTCGTCGCCTGGCCGCTCTCGGCTCTCCCGATTTCGGCGGAAACGACACCCGTCAACTGCTCTACGGCCGAGGGCGACATTCGTGCGTTGAATTCGGAAAAGCAGTACGCCCAGAGTCACCGGCCCCTCGAAGTGGCGTCTCTGACACCCGCCGGGGCCCTTCTGGGCTTGGCGACAGGTACCGAGGAAAAGAGACTGAAGATGCTGGCGCCGGAGTATATCACCCGGATCGACGCCCGGATCGACGACATCAAGAAGACATGCGGGGTGGCGGAGTAGTGCGCCATCCGCCGCGTCGCTCTGGCGGATAGAGGCGGACCGGACGCGTCGACGATCGCCGCGGCGTGCTGTACACGGGGGGGGCGGCGCTTGCGGCTCGACACGAGGTCCCCGCCGGGCGGACGCGCCGGCCTTTTCGCTGCACCCGGGTGGGCCTGCACCGGACTGGTGCCTCGAAACTCCGTCTGGCCTCCCCGCGCCTCGACCGCTGGGCGGCTACGGCAGATACAATGGCACCCGGGGGGAGGGCATCTCCAAAACGGGGTCACCTTCGGTCGGCGCGGGTGTGGGCCGGGCGCTGATTTTCACGCTCCGCATGCCATTCCGGGCTCGCTTGGTCCCACCAGTAGCCTGGTTCCATCTGTCGGGGCCCGCTCCGGTCTTCGCGATCATTCCCACCGGGTGGGCTTTCATCTTCGCATACGGGCGGTTAGTCAGCCCCCACAGACCGAAGGGACCCGGCGATGTCGTTCTTCAAGAAGCTCAAGGACCGGATGTTCAAATCCTCCTCCAAGCTGGAGGAGGGGCTCGACAGCATTGTCTCCGACGGCGCTGACGACACCCCTGCGGCGCCGCCAGCCCCCCCGGTGGACCCGGTCCGGAGCGCCGAGACCGAAGCCGCGCCGCCGCCGGAGCCTGAACCACCCGCGGAGACGCCCGCTGCGCCTCCGCCGGACCCGGAACCGGAGCTGACACCGGCGCCCGCGCCTGCTCCGGCCGCAGAGCCGGCGCCCGAGGCCGAGCGTGCCGACGAGGGCCCGAAAACACCGCCGCCGGCTCCTCTTGCCGAGAGCGCGCCGGACCCAACCCCGGAGCCACCACAGGTCCGTCCACCAGCGCCCGCGCCCGAAACAGGCGGGCCGGGCTTGCTGGGCCGCATTCTGGGCCGCGCCGACCGTAGCGGTGCGCCCCGACGGGTGCTCGACGACGACATGCTGGAAGAGATCGAGGACCTGCTGATCACCGCCGATATGGGGGTCGACACCGCCACCCGCGTCACCGCGGCGATGGCCGGCGGACGCCTCGGCCAGCGGGTGTCGAGCCGCGAGCTGAAAGAGCTCATGGCCGCAGAGGTCGCCCGGATCATGGAGCCCGTGGCCCGCCCGATGCCGCTTTACCCGAAGCGCCCGCAGGTCGTGCTCGTCGTGGGCGTCAACGGCTCCGGGAAAACCACGACAATCGGCAAGCTCGCCAGCCAGTTCCGTGCGGCCGGCAAGACCGTCGTGATCGCCGCGGGCGACACGTTCCGCGCCGCGGCCGTCGAACAGCTTCAGGTCTGGGGGGAGCGCGCCGGCGTGCCCGTGCTGACCGCGCCCGAAGGCTCCGACCCCGCGAGCCTGGCGTTCGAGGCGATGGTCAAGGCCGAGGCCGAGGGCGCGGATCTGCTGATGATCGACACCGCCGGGCGGCTCCAGAACCGCGCTGACCTGATGGAGGAGCTGGCCAAGATCGTTCGCGTGATCCGCAAGAAAGACCCCGAGGCGCCGCACAACACACTGCTGGTGCTTGATGCAACGACGGGCCAGAACGCGTTGAATCAAGTAGAGATTTTTCAGAAGCTCTCGGATGTTTCCGGTCTGGTGATGACCAAGCTAGACGGAACCGCCCGCGGCGGCGTGCTGGTGGCACTCGCCGATCGGTTCGGCCTGCCGATACATGCCATCGGGGTCGGCGAGCAGATCGACGATCTCGCGCCCTTCGACCCCGAGGAGTTTGCTGCCGCACTGACCGGGCTCGATACCGGCCCCGATGCCTGAGCTCCCCGATGCCTGACTTCAGCACGACGCCGGCCAGCCCGGCGGAATTCATGGCCCTGCGCGACAGCACGGGGCTCGGCGCCTTCAGTGCGCGCTCCAGCGAGATCGCGCTGGCCAACACGCTCCACGGCGTCTGGCTGCGCGACGGTCCCACGCTCGTCGGCATGGGCCGGCTCATCGGCGATGGTGGCTGCTTTGCCCAGGTCACCGATATCTGCGTGGCGCCGGATCTGCGCGGGCGGGGCTGGGGGCAGGCGATCGTCACCCGGCTCATGCGCTGGGCCGACGCGCATCTGCCCTCGGGCTGCTATATCAGCCTGATCGCCGATCCCGGTGCGGAGCGGCTCTATGAGCGCGCCGGGTTCATCTACCGTACGGGTATGTCCCGCAGCGTGCCCTGACGCCGATGTCCGACTGGCTGATCTCCCTCGAAGGGACCGAGGCCGGCCACCGCGCCGCGCTCATCCTGGCGCTGTCGGCGGGGTTTCTGCACGCGGTCTTCGGCGCGCTGCAAAAGGGCCGCCACGACCCGTGGCTCTCGCGCGGCGCGATCGACTTCTGTTACTGCGCGATGGCGATCCCCGTGGCGCTCTTTGTCGTGCCCTGGCCGGAGCCGCACATGTGGCCCATCTTTGCCGCCGTCTGGGCGGCCCACACCATCTACAAGACACTGCAGGGCCAAGCCTATGTTATGGGCGCCTACACGGTCGTCTATCCGGTGGTGCGCGGAACCGGGCCGCTTTTCGCGATCTTCGGTGCGATGCTGGTCTTTGGCGAGACCTTCACCCTCGTGCAATGGCTCGGCGTCCTGGTGCTGCTGACGGGGATCTTCGGGCTGGCCGTCTACAACCTCATCCATGTGAAGGTCGACCGGCACACGCTTGAACCCGCTTTGCTTTTTGCCGTGGCGACGGGCCTTCTAGTGGCCGTCTACACCACCGTGGACGCCTATGGCATCCGTGCGACCGCGGACCCGTTCACCTTCCTGGCGTGGTTCTTCGTGATCGACGGGCTGGTCTTTCCGGTGGTCGCCTGGATCCGCTGGCACCGGATGGAAGCCCCGCCCGCGCCCGGCCCGTTGATGCTGCGCGGCTTCATTGGCGGTATTGTCGCCTTCGGCAGCTTCGGCACCGTGATGCTGGCGACCCGGCTCGACAAGGTCGGCGAGGCCGCCGTGCTGCGCGAGACCTCGACGGTCTTCGCCGCCTTCATCGGCTGGCTGGTGCTGAAGGAAACCGTCGGGCCCCGCCGCATCGCGCTCATGGCGCTCATCGCGCTCGGCGCCGTAATCGTTGAGGCGGGCGGATAGGGCGCCTAGGCTGGTCCGAAGTGATTCTGAGGACCGATGCGTAGCCTGTTGCTTTTCCTGTTTTTCTGGCCCGCCGCCGCGCTGTCTCAGGACACCCCGCCAGACCCCGGCGATTGCGCTCTGTCAGGCGATGCTCTGCCCGGTTGGTGGAGCGCCTCCGAACGCTGGGTCTGGGACCAGGTCTGTGCAGGCCTGCCCGCCAACCTGGCCTTCGCCGATCTCGATCCCCTGGATGACGGCGACTGCACCGCCGACGATCCCCTGAGTGTCTGGCCGGAGGCGCGCCACCTCAGCGCCCGCTTCGCGCTGCAATTGGCGACCGATCCCGACCTGCACGCGGCACTCAGAGAGCCGGAAGTCGTCATCCAGTGCTCCGTCTTTGAAGACACGCTTGAGATCGAGGACAAACATGTGCCGATCGCCTTCGTGTTGCAGGACAGCCGCTTCGCCCGCGGCGCCAGCCTGATCAACAGCCATTTCGGCCGCGCTCTGAACCTGTCAGGATCGGTCTTCGAGCGCACGCGCCAGACCACGCAGCGACTCGCCTTCACAGCACCCAGCGGGGTCATCGGCGCGCAGATGGCCCTGAACCTGTCGGGGCTGCGCGCGGATGCGCAGGTTGTGTTCGATGCGGTGACCGTGAACGGTCAAATGGCGGCCTTCGACATGGTGGCCGCGCGAAACCTTTCGCTGCAAACGGCGCGTGTGTCGGGCTTGTTTGCCGCCGACCGTTTACGGGTCGGCCGCTCCCTGTTTCTGAACAATGGCGCCGAATTTGCAGAGCTCCACCTGGTCAGCGCCAAGATCGGCAGCCAGGTTTTGGCTGAAGGTTCGAGCTTCACCGGGACCTTCTCCCTGGACGGGGCCGAGGTCGGCGGCGAGGTTTTGCTGCGGGACGGCGGCTCCTATGAAGAGGTCCGGTTGCTCGGCGCAGATATCGGCGGTCAAGTGCAAGCAGAAGGCTCGACTTTTTCCGGGACGTTTTCCGCAGACAGTGCGACCATCGGCGGGAATGTTTATCTCAACGACGGGGGCCAGTTCAACACGGTACGCTTCGCCGGGGCCAGCATCGGTGGGGGGTTGTTCGCATCGGGATCCACGTTTTCGGGCCAGTTTGTCGCAGACAGCGCCACCATCGACGGCAATGTGTTTTTGCGCAACAACGCGGATTTCGACCGGGTCAATTTCTCGGGTTCGACCGTTGGGCAAAGCATCGAGACAAGCGGATCAAGCTTTTCCGGGACGTTCATCGCGGAGGGCGTTCGGGTCGGAGGAGGAGTGTTTTTCCGTGACCACGCGTCCTTCTCCAACATCCTGCTGACCGGGGCGACCATAGACGGCTCATTGTTGCTCAGCGGCGGGGATTTCTCGGAAGAGGTCGACTTGACCGGCGTGGAGATCGGCGGCGCGCTTGTGCTCAATTCCTTCGGAAGCGTGGCCCGTTGGGGACCGGACGCCAGCCTGGATTTGCGCAATGCCCGGATCGGTGCGTTGCAGGCGGCGATGCCGCTGCCGGACATCCCGCAGGCCGTGCATCCCTGGCGCCGGGTCGATCCGCTGGGCGGCCATGCGCCACTGCCCGTTGATCTGACCAATTTCATCTATGATCGTCTGGGCAGTTTCGGGGGCGAGGCCGATACAGATCTGTCGCGTGTTCGTCCCGACCGGCTGATCGCTTGGGTGGCCCAGTCCCAGGCCGCCTGGCCAGGCGGGGATGGCTACGCGCCCCAGCCCTACATGCAGCTGGCCACGACCTTGCGCGGAATGGGGGCGGGCGCGGCGGCGGAAGAGGTCGACTATGCCCGCCTGCAGCACCGGATGGACACGCGCGACGCCCGCTGGCAGCGCGAACTGGACGCACTGTCGCGGGCGGTCGTGGGGTTCGGCGTCTATCCCGAGCGCGCACTGGTCTGGATGCTCGGTCTTGTCGGGCTTGGTGTGCTGATCAGCTACGCCTCGCCCAGCTTTCGGGGCACGGGCCCCTTCACGCGACTCTGGTATTCGCTCAACAATGCGCTGCCGCTGGTGCCGCTCAGCCAGGAATTCGAGGGCTACCGCCATGGCGGGCCGGGCGTGGTCTCCAATTTCTTCGCCTTCCAGAAGGTCGCGGGCTTTCTGCTGGCCACGGTTCTCGTCGGCGCGCTGACCCTGCTGGGCGGCTAGGGCACTGGCCAAACGGCCCCGGCACGGCTATCTGCCCTGCATGACCGATCGACCAGAACCGAACCCGACCCTCAAAAGCGTTCTCGAACTGGGGCCGCTGCTGGCCTTTTTCGGGGGCTACCTGCTGCTGCGCGACCACACGGTCAGCCTCGGCGGGCGCGAGTATGAGGGGTTCGTCATCGTCACGGCGCTTTTCGTGCCGCTGATCGCGGTCACCAACTGGCTGCTCTACCGCCTGACCGGGGCGGTGTCGCGGATGCAGATCCTGACACTGGTGCTGGTCGTGGTGCTGGGCGGGCTGACCGTCTTTCTCAATGACGAGCGTTTCTTCAAGATGAAGAGCACCTTCGCCTTTTCCGCCTTCGGCGCGATCCTTGGCATCGGGTTGCTGCGCGGCCAGTCCTGGCTGGAGTACATCCTCGACAGCGCCATTCCGATCAGCCACGTGGGCTGGATGGCGCTGACCCGGCGGCTGATGGTGTTCTTTTTCCTCGTGGCCGCGGCCAACGAGGTGATCTGGCGCAATTTCTCGACGGATGTCTTTGTCGCCTGGGACACGTTCGGCCAGATGGGCGCCATGGCGCTGTTCTTCATCAGCCAGGCCGGGCTCATCCGCCGTCACTGGCAGGAGGACGGCACCGCCTGAGCGGCGCCTCTGAACACCAGCCTCGGGGGCAGGTCGTTTCCCTCAGGCAGGCCGCTTCCCTCAGGCCGGCCGCTTGAAGAGCACATCCTGCGCCGCGCGGTCCTTGCCGGTCTCGTCACGCAACTCCACATGGAGGTTCCGCCCCGCCCGGACCCCCGGGCGCGCCCAGCAGGCGTCGAGCCAGCGCTTCATGTGGGGCTTGTCGTCCATGGTCTGTTGCTGGCCGACCTTGTCCCAGCCCTGGGCCCAGGGCCAGATCGCCATATCGGCAATCGTGTAGTCCGGCCCCGCGACCCACTCGTTCTCCGCCAGACGCGTGTCGAGCACCTTGTAGAGCCGTGCCACCTCGCGCTGGTAGCGGTCCTTGGCATAGGGCAGGTCCTGGGGCGGATCCATGTTGGGCGCGTATTTCAGGAAATGATGCGCCTGACCGGCCATCGGGCCCACGCCGCCCTTTTGCCACATCAGCCATTCCTCGATGGCCACGCGCTCGCGCTCGTTGGTGCCATAGAACCGTCCCGTCTTGCGGGCGAGATACATCAGGATCGCGCCGGATTCGAAGACAGAGATCGGCGCCCCGTCCGGCCCGTCGGGATCGATGATCGCGGGCATCCGGTTGTTGGGCGAAATCTTCAGGAACGCGGGCTCGAACTGCTCGCCTTTGTTGATGTTCACCAGCTTCGTCTCATAGGGCAGGCCCATCTCCTCCAGCGCGATGGCGGCCTTCCATCCGTTGGGCGTGGGCCAGTAGTAGAGCTCGATCGGCTGGGTCATCTGGGTCTCCTTGGTTCGGTCATCACATGGCACCGCCGGCGCGCGCTTCAACCCGCCCGTGGTTGACGGCCGCGCTTGACCGCGGCGCGAGGCTGCACTAACCACCCTCTCGTGGCGCTTTGTTTACCGGATTGCGGGCCACGTTAAACACTCCGCTAAAGAGGTCAGGCCCTTCGGCCCGCGTCTCACCCCGGACAGTTGAAGGAGAGCCCGATGGCCGACGATCTGCGCCGCACGTCCACCCCCCGCGCCACGCGCACCAACCTGGTTCATGCCGGGACCCGCCGCAGCCAGTATGGCGAGGTGTCCGAGGCGATATTCCTGACCCAGGGCTTCGTCTATGACAGCGCCGAGCAGGCCGAGGCCCGCTTCATCAAGGCCGGGGACGACGAATTCATCTATGCCCGCTATGGCAACCCGACCGTGGCGATGTTCGAGGAACGGATCGCGACGCTGGAAGGCGCCGAGGACGCGTTCGCGACCGCCAGCGGCATGGCCGCCGTTTCCGGCGCGCTGATGTCGATGCTCGCCGCAGGCGACCATGTCGTGTCCTCCCGGGCGCTCTTCGGATCCTGCCTCTATGTGCTCGAAGAGGTGCTGACCCGTTTCGGGGTCGAGGTGACGTTCGTCGACGGCACCGATCTCGACCAGTGGCGCGCCGCGATCCGCCCCGACACGAAGGCCGTGTTCCTGGAGGCGATCTCCAACCCGACGCTCGAGGTGATCGATATCAGCGCCGTTTCGGACCTCGCCCATGCCGTGGGTGCGACGGTGCTGGTGGACAATGTCTTCGCCACCCCGATCCTTCAGCGCTCGCTCGATCTGGGCGCCGACGTCGTGATCTATTCGGCAACCAAGCATATCGACGGGCAGGGCAGGGTGCTCGGCGGCGTGATCTTGGGGACCCGCGACTTCATCCGCGGCACGGTGGAGCCCTACATGAAGCACACCGGCGGCTCCATGTCGCCCTTCACCGCCTGGCTGCTGCTCAAGGGGCTGGAGACGCTGGACCTGCGCGTGCGCGCCCAGACTGCGACGGCCGACCACCTCGCCCGCGGGCTCGAAGCGCACCCCAAGCTCGCCCGCGTGCTCTATCCCGGCCTTACGGCGCATCCCCAGGCCGCCACGGCGGCCGCGCAGATGGAGGGCGGCGGCACGGTGCTCTCGATCGACGTCGCAGGCGGGCAGGAGGCCGCGTTCCGGGTCCTGAACGCGCTGCAGATCTTCACCATCTCCAACAATCTGGGCGACGCGAAATCCATAGTGACCCACCCCGCGACCACGACCCACCAGCGCCTGCCCGACGACCAGAAGGACGCCCTCGGCATCACGCCGGGACTGATCCGGCTGTCCTGCGGGTTGGAGGATATGAACGACCTGCTGGCCGATCTGCAGGCCGCGCTCGACACCGCGTGACCCGGCCCTTCCTGATCCTGCAATTGCGGCCCGAGGATGAGGCCGCCGACGAGGAGTTTGCCGATATCCTTGCACGCGGCGGTCTGAGCGCAGACCGCGTGATCCGCGTGCGGCTCGATCAGGATCCGGTGCCCGAGGGGCTCGACCTCGCCACGCTCGCCGGCATCATCACCGGTGGCGGGCCGGGCTGCGTCAGCGACCCGCCCGAGGCGAAGTCCCACATTGAGGCCCGTGTCGAGGCCGCCGCCCTCGCGCTCATGCCCCAGATCTGCAAGGACGATCTGCCTTTCATGGGCTGCTGCTACGGGCTGGGCGTGCTCACCGCCCATCTCGGCGGGCGCATGGGGCAGGGCCGCTACGGCGAACCCGTGGGCGGTGTCGATTGCGCACTGACGGAGGCCGGCCGCGCCGACCCGCTTCTGGCCGGCCAGCCCGAGACCTTCCGCGCCCTCGTCGGCCACAAGGAAGCGGTGGAGGAACTGCCGCCCGGCGCGGTTTCGCTGGTCACCTCCGCCCCGTGCCCGGTGCAGATGATCCGTTATAAATCAAATGTCTACGCCACGCAGTTCCACCCCGAGGCCACCGGCGAAAGCTTCGTCACGCGCATCCGGATCTACCGCGACAAGGGCTATTTCCCGCCCGAACAGGCCGACGCGCTGTCCGAGGCCTGCCGCAAGGAGCGCGTGAGCGTCCCGCCCGAGGTCCTCCGCCGCTTCGTCGCGCGGTACGGCTGACGCGATCCGTGCAGCTTTGCGCCGGATCTGACGCACCCATCGGGTCCCATCCTGCGCTCCGACCCGCCGCGATCTGCCACCCAGTGCTGCTTGTCGGAAACCGTCCGCGCGGAGGATGCCCGGGGCCCCAAAGACGCGCCGAACCCCGTGCGCCGGCCTGCGGGATCAGGTGAGGCGCATGTAGAGCCCCCATCGCCGGGGACAGGTTTGCGGCGTTTCAGTCTGCGGATATCCAACCTCGGATCCGTGGGTCTCGTCCACACAGAGTTTCGGGAGCCTGCGCGAGCGATGCAGGCATGAGGCCAACACCGCTGCGTGCCCTTCACGTCGACCAGCGCCCGTTCGGTCATTGTCATCCGCGCGACGGCCGGAGCGCCGCGCGGGGCCAACCGTTGGTCATGCAATGAAGCCGGGCGGAGCCTGCTTGGCGAACCGCCCCGCCCGGTCAATTGAGAGATGTCCTAGACGAACTGCAGATCCGCGCCACAGGACAGGTCGCTGAATGCGGCGATCAGGTCCGCGGCCATCTGGTCAAACTCGGCGCGGTCATCTGTCGTCACCGTCTCCCCGTTCCGCGTGATGGTGCCCTCGAAGTCCGAAACGATCTCCAAATCGAACGCATCCGACCCGCCGAAGGTTCGGTCGTCGGCGAATGCCGTAAACTCGAAGACATCGTCGAAGGCACGCGCAGGCTCCGTCGGCGGCGGGGAACTCTCCGGTTCGGCCGGCGCCGGCGGCACCTGCTCCTGACGGCTGCGAATACCGAAGAAACCCTCCAGAAAACCTGCAAGATCGAAGGGCTCAGGCGTGGGCTCCTCCGGCGTCTCCGCAACGACAGGCGGCGCGGGCTCCTCCGGCACCTCCGCAACGACAGGCGGCGCGGGCTCCACGGGAGTGACGGTCGGCTCCGGGTCGACCGGCGGGGTCGCCTCAGCGACCGGCATGTCGGGCGCTCCTGCCGGCGCGGGGGCTTCGTTCTCGGCGTCCGAGCTTCCGAAGTTCTGGGTGATCATCACCGCCTCGAAGCCCTGGAAATCCCCGACCTCGACCCCGATGCCAATGTCTTCCAGCTCGGGATTGAGCAAATTCGCACGGTGGCCGGGACTGGCCATCAGGCTCTCGTGGATATCGCGCACATCGTCCGCGATGCCCGGGGCGCCGCGTTCGCTCTGCCAGCCGATGTTTTCCGCGGTGCGCCAACTGCCCTCCAGCTCATAGCCCGCGTCCTCGATCCGGTCGCGCGAACTGCTGCCATCCTGCCCCCTGTGCGAGAACGTGTCGGTGTCGAGCATCCATTGGCTGTGATCCTCGCTGGCGTCATTCAGCCTGTTGTTGATGGTGAGCGGATCGAGTCCGCGCGACGTTCGTTCTTCGTTGATGAATTCCAGCATCAGGAGTTCTGCGTCATTTGCTTGTGACATGGTGTTTGGTGCCTCACGTTCTGTCTTTGCCCATGCTCCAGTGGCATCGGAGCACGGCGATTGGTCCGGCCGGATCGCGATCCAGCCAGGTCTGCAGCCCCAATGGTGTGGTGATTGGGCCAGTGTGCGGCATGTCCCGTTTCAAGGGGATCATGCCGATGGCCACATACTGAAAGCAGCGTCCAAGAGGGTTCAATCGCTAGATCGGCAGCCGTCCGAACCGGCGATAACCTGCGTTTTCGTGCCCTCGGGCTCGGCAAGAACCGGCCGTCAGCAGCAATATGCCCATGCCCGGCCCCGGCATGGACCGGGGCGGGGCATCGGCACATCGGGTGTCGTGCGGTGCGCCTTGCTGCTCGCCCCCGAGACGTCTGCGCGTCGAGAGGCGGGCGACGCCGCCAGGGACCCGGCGCCCTGGTGGCGCGCGCCCCTCCTGCACCGCTCCCGCTGGCGCGGATGGTTCGGGTCGACCGGCGGTTTACGGCAGATCATGCCGGCGGGCGGCGTTGCCGGGCCGTCGGGGCCTCATTTCCCACCACGCAAGTGCCCGTCTGGTCCTAGGCCTGCCTTACCGGCTCGAACCCGAACCGTGCTCCCTGAGATCCGGGCGGCAGGCCGCGGACCGAAGCCCCGGCATAGCCCCCGGCGCCCGGTTCCGGCCGCGCGAGTCCACCTGCCTCCTTGAGATGCTGAATCTCGAGCACCGTGTAGGGCCTCCGGTACACCCAGGTCCGGTTCTCGATGGCGCGGGGATCGGGGTTCGGCGGCACCTCGTCGGTGAAGGCGTAGAAATGCAGGTCGAACCCAAGCGTCGGGGCTGGCACGATGGACAGCCTGTTCATGCCCATCGCCGCGACCGCAGCCTCCACCGGCGCGATCTCGGCCGCGCGCAGGGTCAGCAGGTTCAGGCAGGGCCCGCCGCCCAGCCGTTCGGTATCGCGTGCGTCCGCCGGTCGGTCGCCCTGGAACCAATGGTCGATCAGCTCGACTGTGAATCCTTCGGGATCCCGGAAATGCGCCAGATAGGCGATATCACCCACTTGATGCGGCGTGCCAACCTCGACGCCGCGGGCGCGCAACTGACGGCAGGCCAGATCGAGATCGGGAACCGAGAGCGCGATCTTCCAGTATAGGTCCCGAGGCGCGGGCGCGTAGGGCGCGCGGGCCGGCTCGAACAGAAGCCCCGCTTGCCCTTCGCCATACCCGACCGTGCCATCGGCCCGTGCGCGCATGCCCAGAACCTCGCGATAAAACGCGCTCTGGGCCGCCGGATCGGCGCAACGCAGGCGGATTGTGGCAAGGGTGGGCATGGGGGTCTTCGTCGTCATGGCCACAGGGCTACGGCGTCGGTCTGCCGATGCGAAGCGGTTTTTCGCACCGCGTCAGTATGTGCCCGCCGGTCGATGCGAAAAGCGCGCGGGGGTGCGGCGGCACAGGCGCCTCACACGACCGCCGGGACCACGCGGACAGTGTTACAGCGGCTCACGGCCACCGCCGCGCCGATCACGTTCGCGAAGTGATCCGCGCGCCACGCTCCGGCGTATGCTAACCAGACGTTTGCAAGCGTTGTGGTGGCCCTACATAGGCTCCTGCGACCGGAGCTACCGGAGGGGGACCGCCCGTGAATATCCATGCACCCGACATCGACCGCGAGCCGAGCCGTGCCGAGGCCGAAGCCGCCCTTGCGCTCCTGCGCCGCTGGGCCGGCACCGTGACCGACACCGAGATCGCAAATCTCGACCCGCTGGTCGGCCGGCTCAAGCCCGGTCAGGAGGTCTCGAACTACCCCGCGCTCTCGCGGCAATACCCGGACGATTTCACCGTCGACGACGCCTACAAGGCCACGCTGCCCGACCTGCAGAACGGGCCCTCCAGCCTGATCCGCGGCGCCAACCAGCAGATCCAGCATGTGGGCATCTCCAACTTCCGCCTGCCGATCCATTTCCACACCCGCGACAATGGCGATCTGATCCTGGAGGCCAGCGTGACCGGGACCGTCAGCTTGGAGGCCGACAAGAAGGGCATCAACATGTCCCGGATCATGCGCACCTTCTACAAGAGCGCGGAGGAGACCTTCAGCTTCGAGGTGATCGAGGACGTGCTCGACGCCTACAAGGCCGATCTCGACAGTTTCGACGCCCGCATCCAGATGCGGTTTTCCTTCCCCGCGCGGATCGCCTCGCTGCGCTCCGGGCTCGAGGGGTTCCAGTATTACGACATTGCGCTGGAACTCGTGGAACGCGACGGGGTGCGCAAGAAGATCATCCACCTGGACTATGTCTATTCGTCCACGTGCCCCTGTTCGCTCGAGCTGTCGGAGCACGCCCGCCAGACCCGCGGGCAGCTCGCCACGCCCCATTCGCAGCGTTCGGTCGCGCGGGTATCTGTGGAGGTCGACAATTGCGACGAATGCCTCTGGTTCGAGGACCTGATCGAGCTCTGCCGCGCCGCGGTTCCGACCGAAACGCAGGTGATGGTCAAGCGCGAGGACGAGCAGGCCTTTGCCGAACTCAACGCCGCCAACCCGATCTTCGTCGAGGATGCGGCGCGGAGCTTCTGCGAGCAGCTCCTGAAGGATCACCGGATCGGCGATTTTCGCGTCATCGCCAGCCATCAGGAGAGCCTTCACAGCCATGACGCCGTCAGCGTCCTGACGGAAGGGCCGACCTTCGAGGCCGAAAGCCTCGATCCGAAGCTCTTCAACACGCTGTATCACGTGGGGTGATTTCCGAGACTGAAACGGTCCGGGGGACCGTTTCCGGAAATCACGCGCGGAGCGCCGGGAACAGCAAGCTTCCCGGAAACGCCCCGGTGGGGCGTTTCGCTTGCGAACGCGCGGGACGCACCGGATCCTAGCGCGCCCGGAAATCGGTCCAGTGGACCGATTTCAGCGCTGAACGCGCGGGAAGCTCCGGGGGCAGCAAGCTTCCCGGAAACTCCCCCTTGCGTTGGGCAAACGGTCCCCCGACCGCTTCAGAAATAGCGTGCGAAACATCTGGATATTTTGGCTTCCGAGAACTGTCAGGTGGATAGACTACTCGGTCCTCGGTATGGCGATGGAAAACCTGTTTTTGAGATGGCGTCCACACAGAACAGACGTCGAAAAACTAAACTTGCGCTTTTAACTCAAGAAGCACCAATTAGAGTGAAAGAGCATTCCGCGTGTACCTGAAACTCATGACCATTAGAGAATGAAACACAGACAGCTACACGGGGTAGCCCACAATTTAGCCGTGTCGCTAGCAAGCGGAACGAGCTTTGTGATTGGGTACTACGCCACTGATGTATTTGAAGTTGCTGCAAAGAGTCATGGCGGGTCGATAGTTGTAGATTTTCGGAAAGGCTCTGCGGAAGGCGAGGATGTGGATGGAAACCTAAAGAGTGCCATCGTCATGTTTGCAAAAGCGTTTCCGAGGTTTTGTGAGAAACATGGTGTTAATGCGTCTGACTTTCGCTCATTCGTCGTTCGATATATAGCCGATCCTATTGCTTGCCAATTTGTCGTAACGATCGAAGACCGGCGCGGGCGAAGATCGTCGAGAGCTTACTCTGGGTATCTGGGCGAGCGTATTAGGACGCTAGATCCTTTGGGAAGGCCTAGACCAAAGACGTTTTCCCAACCATTGGATTAGTACTATCCTCAACAGCCTAAAACGGGGCGAACTACTCGCCACAGCGGACTTCCACCCGCCGGTTCATCGACCGGCCGGCCTCGTCATCGTTGCTGGCGATGGGGTCGTCCTCACCGCGGCCCGTGGCCGTGATCTGTGCGCCGTCCAGCCCGAGCGCCACCAGCGCCGCCACGACCGACGCGGCCCGCCGCTGCGACAGGTCGCGGTTATAGTCCTCCGCGCCCTCGCTGGAGGAATGCCCGATGATCTCGACGCCCGTCGCGCCGCTCAGCCCCTCGGACAGGGCCGCGAGCAGCGGCTGGGACTCCGCCCGGATCACGTCGCTGTCGAAATCGAACCCGATCCCGTGCAGCACCGCGCCGCAGCCCGGCAGCACCGGCTCGGGCGCCAGACAGACCGGCGCTGCGTCCGACGCCTCCCCGTCATAGGGCTTGAACGGCGCGCCGTTGGTCGACCGCAACCCGCGCAAGCCGCCATCCTCCGCCGCGATCAGGATGAACTGCGACGGGATCCCGGCCGCGTTCTCGCCCATCGCGCGCAACACCTTACCGTCGACCGTGCCGGCCAGTGCACTCTCCCCGTCATAACACCCGGTGACCGACGCGCCCTCCTGGGCCAGCTCGATATCTACGCCGCGGCCGTCCCAGACCCCGCTGAAGCCCTCCGACAGGGGGGCGGCCTGTTGCGTGCCATTGCCGATCAGTTCGGAGAACTCGAAAAAGGTCTTCTCGACCTGGACATCGACCCCGTCCGAAAGCCGCAGCTTGACCCAAAGCACGTCGGGCTGCGCGGCACTCAGCGTCAGCTCCGTGACCGTGCCGCGGGCTTCGTGGGTGCTTAGCGCGCCGGAGGCGAGCGGCACGAACGGCCCCTCTGCGGAGGTGGCGGAGCCCAACACCTGAATATCCCGAAAGAAGGTCTGGGACGGGCTCGGCGTCTCCAGTACATTGGGCACCGCGAACCGCTCGAACCGGGTGGGCGCGGGCAGGGCGTAAGTAATCTCCACCGCATCCGCGGGCGTGCCGAACCTCGGCGTCATCACGAACCCCACCGGATTGCCGTCGATGGCCGCGATCGCCTGGACCGGGGTCACGCGCAGATCGGCCTCGCCGGTGCTAACCGCGACCGGTAGAACGCCCTGGGCAAAGGACATCAGATCCGGCGGCGCCGGGCTGTCCTGGGCCAGCGCCGCACCAAAGGGCAGGAGTCCCAGAAGCGCGAGGATGGCGAGTGGCCTGAGTGTCATACCGGCACCTCCGGGCAAGCTCTATCGCCGGAGGTATCCGGCACGTGGCGTTCACCCTAAGCCGCAGAGGCGCGCAAAAACAAGCGCCGCAGCCCGGTGCCTCGCGTCCGGATCAAATCGGGAACATACCTGTACAAAACGTTCGTTTGGACGTTTCGTACGTTTCTTGCCGAGCGGTTTACGCGCGCTTCAGGCGGGCCGCACGGCCCCCGCGCCGCAGGGTCGGGGCGGCACTGCGCGTGGGCAGTTCAGCCATCACGGCCTGGCGGGTCTCTGCGCTCATGCTGCTCCAGGCGGCGATTTCGTCCATGGAACGCGCGCAGCCCGTGCACAGCCGCGTCTCGGGGTGGATCACGCAGATCTGTACGCAAGGCGAGGCGACCTCGTCGCGTTTCCAAACCTCGTCACTCATAGTTGGTCCCCAAGATGCCGTAGCCTGTCCAAGGCTCCCTGCAAGATATAGCTCGCCGCGACATGGTCAATCACTTCGGCCCGACGCGCGCGTGAGGTGTCTGCCTCCAGCAGCGCCCGCTCGGCCGCCACCGTCGACAAACGCTCGTCCCAGAACCCGATGGGCAGTGCCAGAACCGCCGCCAGATTGCGGGCAAAGGCCCGTGTGGACTGGCAGCGCGGCCCTTCGGAGCCGTCCATGTTGCGCGGCAGGCCGAGCACGATGCCAGTGACCGACGCGCCTGAAAAGAGCGCCATAAGCCGTTCTGAATCCGAGGAAAACTTTTTGCGCCGGACGGTTTCACGCGGCGTGGCCACGGTCCGCAGACTGTCGGAGATCGCAACGCCGATGGTCTTGGACCCGAAATCGAGCCCGGCCAGCGCGCCGTGACGCGGCAGGACCCCGGCGAACGCTTCGAACGGATCGAGGATCTGCCCCTGCACAGCCGGCGCCGCCGTCACGGCGAGAACCCGGCCTGCTCCGCCGCCCGGTTGATCGTGTCGAGCGCGCCAGGGTTTTCCGCAAAGACCTGGAGCGCCTCCTGCCAGATCGCATAGGCACGGTCCGACTGGCCCATCACGCGTAGCGCGGTGACCAGCCGGCCCCATTCGTCCGGCGTGCCGCCTTCGGTGGCGAGACGCTCCGACAGGCCCTCGACCATCCCCTCGATCATCGCCATGCGCTCCTCGAGCGACATCTCCCCCGCGGCCTCGATCTGGCCCTGGTCGGGACCGGGCAGCATCGGTACCGCCGGCGCAACCGGCGCGGCGCCAAGGGGGGGCAGGTCGTAGGTCTGTCCGGCGCGGAAGGCCGCATCCTCGATCTGGGCGCGGAGCGCCGGCACCCAGGGCGCGTCCGCGGCGCTGCTCTCCAGCAGTCGGCGCCAGACGCCAAAGGCGATGTCGGGCCGGCCGGTCTGCAGGAACATCAGCCCCTGGTAATACCGCGCCGCCCCGTTCGACGGGTCGCGCGCCAGCGCCTCGGAGAGCGCGGTCTCGGCCTCGGGCGAGACATAGCCCGCCGCGGCGAGCACCAGCATGTCGGTGAGGTCGGCATAGTCGTTGGCGGTCGCATCCGCCCCCTTGAGCGCGATCACCCGCGCCTTGGCGGCATGGGCGGCCGCGAAATTGCCCAGCGACGCCTCGTTCTGGGCCAGCAGCTCGAACCCCCGCAGATCGTCCTGACGTTCGGCCACGGCCTCGCGCAGCTGGTCCATCAGCTCGCCATACTGCGCGTCCGGCACGGCGGGCGGCGGCAGACGGCCCGCGGCACTGGCCTCGGCGGTGGCCTGATCGGGTCGGTTCTGGCGCAGGGTTTCGGCCGCGTCGAGCCGGGTCTGCAACGGCAGATCGCCATAGCCCGGCGCGCCGAGATAGTCGTAGAGCGCGAAGCTGCCCCCGACCATCAACACCGCTGTCACACCGATCATGGCCACGGTCAGCCCGCGCGGCGCCTGGCCATGGCTCACATGACCCGCCGCCCTGTCGGCCTCCAGGATGCGCCGCGACACTTCCAGCCTTGTGCGGATGGCGACGTCTTCGGCAATCACCCCGCGGGCAAGGTCGCGCTCGACTTCGGCGAGCTGGTCGCGATAGACCGCAAGGTCATAGGCGGCGGGATCGTCCGTGCGGGCACGGCGCTCGCGCAGAAGCGGCGCAAGAAGCAGCGCCAGCACCACGATTGCGAGCGCACCTGTGATCAGCCAAAATTCCATTAGCGTCACATAAACGGGCAAGGCGGTGGAAAAAACCCCGGCGCGCGAAAAAGAGGTGCGCGAAAAAGACCCTGTCGGACCCGCCCCGGGGGCTGGTTGCGGCGCGCGCGTCGTGTAATCTGGCCGGGATGTCGCATTTGGGCCCGCGGCCCGCAGCGGTTTGCGGCACCAACACCCGCATCCTCCCCCGCTTTGAGGATCCCGCCGAAAAAGGCCCGCCGATGAAGTTTCGCCGTCGCAACTCCGCCTTTGCCATCGCCCGCGAGGCGTTCCGCCACCATGAAGGCTGGCAGCGCACTTGGGAGGATCGCCCGCTCAAACCGAAATACGATGCCATCATCGTCGGCGCCGGCGGACATGGGCTGGCCACGGCCTATTACCTCGGCCGCAACCACGGGCTGCGAAACGTGGCGATCCTCGAAAAGGGCTGGCTCGGCGGCGGCAACACGGGGCGCAACACGACGATCATCCGCTCGAACTATCTGCAGGACCCGTCGGCGGCGATCTATGAAAAGGCCCGCTCGCTCTACGAGACGATGAGCCAGGACCTGAACTACAACGTCATGTTCTCCCCCCGCGGTGTGATCATGCTGGCCCAGACCCACCACGAGGTCCGCGGCTACCGGCGCACGGCCCATGCCAACGCGCTGCAGGGCGTCACCACCGAATGGATCGGCCCGGAGCGGGTGAAAGAGCTTTGCCCGATCATCAATATCGAAGGGCCCCGCTATCCGGTCCTGGGCGGGCTCTGGCAGGCCCGCGGCGGCACCGCGCGGCATGATGCCGTCGCCTGGGGCTATGCGCGGGCCTGTTCCGACATGGGCATGGACGTGATCCAGCAATGCGAGGTCACGGGCATCCGCAGCTCCAACGGTCAGGTCATGGGGCTGGAGACGTCAAAGGGCCCGGTGGATTGCGACCGGCTCGGGCTCGTGGTGGCCGGTCATTCCGGCGTGCTGGCCGAGATGGCGGGATTTCGGCTGCCGATCGAGAGCGTCGCGCTTCAGGCGCTGGTCAGCGAACCGATCAAGCCCTGCATGGATGTCGTGATCATGGCCAACACGGTGCACGGCTACATGAGCCAATCCGACAAGGGCGAGATGGTCATCGGCGGTGGGGCTGACGGTTACAACAACTACACCCAGCGGGGCAGCTTCCAGCATATCGAGGAAACCGTGCGCGCGCTGATCGAGACCTTCCCGATGCTCTCGCGGCTGAAGATGCTGCGCCAGTGGGGCGGGATCGTTGACATGACGGGCGATCGCTCGCCGATCATCTCCAGGACGCCCTTGGGCAACTGCTACATCAATTGCGGCTGGGGCACCGGCGGGTTCAAGGCCATTCCGGGCTCCGGCTGGGCGATGGCGGAACTGATGGCCAAGGGAGGCTCGCCGCTGGCCGACGCCTTCGGGCTCGACCGTTTCCGCGAAGGCCGGTTCGTAGACGAAAGCGTCGCCGCGGGGGTGGCGCATTGATGCCCCTGGCGGCGATCAAGCTTCGTTTCGGAGGGCCGCGTCCGTCCGAGGGGGGCGCAATCGCGCCCGCCTGGGGGGCGGACGGGCGCTGCCCGAGCCGCGGGGCGTCTCGGGCAGGTCCAGCGGCAAGCGGTTGCGCAAACGCACATGCGACGGTGTCGAGATCCTGCGCATGTTGATTACAGGTGATCCAGCGCTGCACTTGAAGGTCAGCCCCCCTGTCTTAGTTCCCGCCTGGGCGAGACAGAGGGAGCACCAACAATGCTTAAGAAGGTACCGGCGATGGCCGGGTTCGCTGCAGGCGCACTGGCCTGTCTGCTGTTTGCGACAGCCGGTCACGGCATCATCACAGGGCAGGGGCTCGGCGATCCGGCGCCCCGCAGCGTGGTCGTCTACCCGAACTGGTAGGTCCGCCCTCCGGCTAAGGCCCCACGCCAGCCGGGCCGCGCCTATTAAAGCTCCGAACCTTCAACAGGGCGCGGGCCGTTTGGCGCGCGCACAGTCGCTATGCGCCGGTTCGGCAGCTCCGCGAGCCCACCATGGCCTATGACGAGACGCTTGCCGAGCAGATGCGCGCCGACCTCGGCGCGGCGTCGGGCAACGCCCACGGGCTTTCCGAGAGAAAGATGTTCGGCGGGATCTGCTTTCTGGTCAACGGCAACATGGTCTGCGGCATCGGCAAGCAGGGCGCGATGTACCGCGTCGGCAAACCGTCCGAGCCCGCGGCGATGGCCCTGCCGGGCGTCGAGGCGATGAGCTTTACCGGGCGCAAGATGGGCGGGATGGTCGATTTTCCTGCCGACAGTTTCGGCGATGACGAGACACGCGAGACGCTCACCCGGATGGCGCTCGACCATGCCGGAAGCCTGCCCCCGAAATGAGTGTGACGATGACCATGCTGCCGACGGTTCCACCGACGCTTTACCGACGTGATACCGACGCGATGCAGCCCAGCGAAAACCGGGGGGCGCCATGCTTCTTCTGACCTGTCCTTATTGCGGCGTGACCGCTGAAGAGACCGAATTCGCCCCCGGCGGCGCGGCGCATCTGACCCGCGCGGGTCCGGGCGAGGGGGACGACGCGTTGGAGGCCTATCTGTTCCACCGCGCCAACCCCAAGGGCGTGCATTTCGAGCGCTGGCGCCATGCCTATGGCTGCGGCAAGTGGTTTCTTGCGGCGCGCGACACCGTCACGATGGAGGTTTTCGGCACCTATCCCGCACAGGTCTCCGCACCGCCCCCCGAACTGATCGACACCATCCGCACCAAGCGGCCCGGCTGGGAGCCCGCCTGATGGCCCACCGTCTCGACACTGGCGGTCGTCTGATCGACCGCGCTGCGCCGATGGATTTTTCCTTTAACGGCAAAGGCTTCCGGGGCTTTGCGGGGGACACGCTGGCGTCGGCGCTCTTGGCGTCGGACCAGATGCTCATGGGCCGGTCCTTCAAGTATCACCGCCCACGCGGCGTCGTCGCCCGCGGCCATGAGGAACCCAACGCGCTGATGAATATCGGTGCGGGACCCTTTTTCGAACCCAACCAGCGCGCCACTGTCACGCCGCTCACCGAAGGGCTGGAGGCAGAGAGTCAGAACCACTGGCCCAGCCTCGAGACCGACGCCGGCGCGGTCAACGGGCTGCTCAGCCGCTTTCTGCCGGCGGGCTTCTACTACAAGACCTTCATCCATCCCCGTCCGGCCTGGAAACATCTCTTCGAGCCTTTCATCCGCCAATCCGCCGGGCTTGGCCGCGCCCCCAAGGAGCCCGACGGTGACCGCTATGAGCATTTCTACCGCTTCTGCGATGTGCTGATTGCAGGTGGTGGGATCGCCGGGTTGCAGGCGGCTTTGAAAGCCGGAGAAAGCGGCGCGCGCGTGCTGCTGCTGGAGCAGGCGCCGGTCTGGGGCGGACGGGCTGCCATCGACGGCGACGACGTCGACGGACAGCCCGCGGCGGACTGGATCGCGGGCGCCGTGGCCCGGCTCGAGGCGATGCCAAATGTGGCGCTCCATACCGGTGTGATGGTGAGCGGCGTCTATGACCATGGCTATGTCTTGGCCGCCCAACCGGTGCCGGGCCACCGGCCCGGGAGCAGCACATCGCGCGAGCGGCTCTGGCGGATACGAACCGACTGGGTCGAGGTGGCCGCCGGCGCCATCGAGCGGCCCCTGAGCTTCGCGGGCAACGACATCCCCGGCGTGATGCTGGCCGGCGCGGTGCGCGACTATCTGGCCGATTTCGCGGTGGTGGCCGGCGCGCGGACGGTGGTCGTCACCAACAATGATGACGCCTACCGCACGGCGCTGGCCCTGCACGCGGCCGGACAGGCTGTGCCTGCGATCATCGATGCGCGCGCCGAAACCGACAGCCCGCTGATCGCCGCGGTGCGCGAGGCCGGACTGCGGATCGCCTTCGGCACCGGAATCGCGCAGGTGGTCGGCGGTAAGCGGGTCACCGGCGTGCGGCTCTGCCCGCAGTCCGGCGATGGTACGATGACCGAAGAGATCCGATGCGACGCGGTTGCGATGTCTGGCGGCTGGTCACCTGCCGTTCACCTCTTCAGCCAGTGCGGCGGCAAGCTGACCTGGGACGCCGATCAGGCATTCTTCCGGCCGGACCCGGAGCGCGCGCCCATGAGCGTCGATGGCACGCCTTTCGTCTTTGCAGTGGGCGCCGCGAACGGGCATCTGGAGAGCGCGGCGGCACAGGCGGACGCAGCCGGCACACCGATCCCGGCGGCCACGGAGGCGCTCATCGCGCCGGTCTGGCGGATGCCGGCCCAGGCGCCGGTGAAGCTGCGTGAGAAGACATGGCTCGACTTCCAGAACGATGTCAAAGTCAGCGATGTGCAGCTTGCCGCCCGCGAGGGCTTCGAGAGCGTCGAGCATGCCAAGCGCTACACGACGCTCGGGATGGCCACGGATCAGGGCAAGCTGAGCAACGTCAACGGGCTCGCGGTACTGGGCGATGCGTTGGGCCGCGAGATCCCGCAGGTCGGCACCACGACCTTCCGCCCGCCTTACGTGCCGCTCAACATGGGCTCGATCGCGGGCGAGGCGCGGGGGCCGATCTTTCAGCCGCTCCGCAAGACGCCGATGGACGCCTGGCATGAGAGCCATGGTGCTCACTGGGAGCCAGTGGGCCACTGGCGGCGGCCCTATTGCTTCCAGCGCTCGGGTGAAAGCATGGAGGATGCCGTGGCCCGAGAGATCCTCAGTGTGCGTCGGGAGGTCGGGCTGCTCGACGCCTCGACCCTGGGCAAGATCCTGGTGAAGGGACCGGATGCTGGCCGGTTCCTCGACATGCTCTACACCAACATGATGAGCACGCTGGCGCCGGGGCGCTGCCGCTACGGGCTGATGTGTTCCGAAAACGGCTTTCTCATGGATGATGGCGTCGTCGCCCGGATCGACGACGACACCTGGCTCTGCCACACCACGACCGGTGGGGCGGACAATATCCACGGACATATGGAAGACTGGCTGCAGACGGAATGGTGGGACTGGAAGGTCTGGACCCAGAACCTGACGGAGCAGTTCGCGCAGATCGCGGTGGTCGGACCGAACGCCCGCACTTTGCTGGAGCGGCTCGGCGGCATGGACCTGAGCGCAGAGGCGTTGCCCTTCATGCGTTGGGCGGAGGGCGAGATCGCTGGCATTCCGGCGCGGGTCTTCCGTATCTCATTTTCCGGCGAGCTGAGCTATGAGATCGCGGTGCCTGCCGGACGGGGTCTGGAGCTCTGGGAGCGGCTGGTGGCGGAGGGCGCCGATCTGGGCGTGGCGCCCTACGGGACCGAAGCGCTCCATGTTCTGCGCGCCGAAAAGGGCTTCATCATGATCGGGGACGAGACCGACGGGACGGTGATCCCGCAGGATCTCGGCCTCGACTGGGCGATTTCCAAGAAGAAGACCGACTATCTCGGCAAGGCGGCCCAGGCGCGGGCCCATATGACCGACCCTGAACGCTGGAAACTCGTGGGGCTGGAGACGCTCGACGGCACGGTCCTGCCCGATGGTGCCTATGCGGTGACCGAAGGCAACAATGAACTGGGCCAGCGCAACATGATCGGGCGGGTCACGTCGAGCTATCGCTCGCCCACATTGGAGCGGGGCATTGCCATGGGGCTGGTGCAGCGCGGGCCAGAACGCATGGGCGAGGTGCTGGACTTTCCGCTCATCGGCGGCGGGGTCACCAAGGCGCGCATCGCATCGCCAGTGTTCTACGATCCCGAGGGGGAGCGGCTCCATGGCTGAACACACCGTTGCGATAACCCGGGTCGAACGGCTGCCCCAGGGCGGCATGATCACCTTGCGTGCCGATCTGGAGGCGCAGGAGGCCGTGGATCTGCTGGGGATGGTGGGGCTTGCGATGCCCGAGATGCGGCGGATCGCCGACACCGAGGCGGGGCAGGTGGCCTGGATGTCGCCTGATGAGCTTCTGATCCTCTGCCCTCCGGAGCGGGCCGCGGCGCTCGCCGCGCAGATGGCCGAGGCCTGCGCAGGGGAGCATATGCTGGTGGCGGAGGTGTCGGACGCCCGTGCGCGCTTTGCTATTGCGGGGCCAACGTCACGGCAAACGCTGGCCAAACTCTGCCCAGTTGATCTGGCCCCCGGCCGCTTCGAGCCGGGCGAGATCCGCCGCACCCGGCTTGCGCAGGTGGCCTGCGCCCTCTGGATGACGGGGCCGGAGGCGTTCGAACTGATCTGTTTCCGCTCGGTCGCGGACTACGCGGAAACGGCACTGAATACAGCAGCCACCCAATTTGACGCAGGCATGTCGCTTTAACTCTGGCGTAACTCAGCCTGCCTAGATCTGAACTTAATGGAAGGGTGCGCGTAGATTCATTTCATTTGTGTCTAAGGAAAATTCTATGAAAGTGCTTCTTTTATCTATAGTCGTGTTTTTCGCTGGTTTCAGCGGAGCTTATGCGGGCTCCTACTTGTGCTCGTTCAGCCCAAACTACGGGGGATGGGTGCCTCCTCTTTTCCAGATCTTCTTTTCGGACGCGAGCAGGAAAGCCACGCTTTATGACTTGTCCCGACCGGAGAACAAGGGAGTTTCGGTCCGGGTACGAAAGACCAAAGACAATGCGGAAATAATCGGGTTCCGGTTGGTCCGGCACAATGTTCGAAACAGTTCCGGCCAACACTCGACGGCTTTGCGCTATCATATGACCATCAAGAAGGAGACTGGCGAGGCGCATGTGGACATGAAACCGCAGGGCTATTCCAATAGGCTCCGCGCAAAGGGTGCGTGCAAACCAGTGAATGGACTTGTCTAAGAACGGAGTTGAGCAAACCGCGCCTCCGATCTTTGCGCGGTCACGGGCACTCGATCCGGTCCCGCCGGACGAAGACAAGAGACGGAAATTTCGTGACTGTTATCCGTAGGGAGCCTGTTCACCTTTAGAAGCAGCGCGGCCGTGGGAGAGTTCTGAGCCTAATCGCCTTGACCTTCCCCCAAGGCGGGCTCCATGAAGCCCGCGCAGCCTCGACAACAGACAGGGATCAAAACAAATGGCTTTCGAACTTCCCGATCTTCCCTATGCCCATGACGCGCTTGCCGATCTCGGCATGTCGAAAGAGACGCTCGAGTATCACCACGACCTGCACCACAAGGCCTATGTGGACAACGGCAACAAGCTGATTGCCGGCACCGAGTGGGACGGCAAGTCCATGGAAGAGATCATCACCGGCACCTATGACTCCAGTTCCGTGGCTCAGAACGGTATCTTCAACAACATCAGCCAGCTTTGGAACCACAACCAGTTCTGGGAGATGATGGGCCCCGGCACCGGCGGCATGCCCGGCGAACTGGAAAGCGCCATTACCGAGGCTTTCGGCTCGGTCGATGAGTTCAAATCGCAGTTTTCGGCGGCGGGCGCGGGCCAGTTCGGCTCGGGCTGGTGCTGGCTTGTGAAGGACAGCGACGGCAGCCTCAAGGTCACCAAGACCGAAAATGGTGTGAACCCGCTCTGCTTTGGTCAGACGGCGCTTCTGGGCTGCGATGTGTGGGAGCATTCCTACTATATCGATTTCCGCAACAAGCGCCCCGCCTACCTGTCGAACTTCCTCGACAAGCTGGTGAACTGGGAAAACGTGGCCGCCCGCCTGGCCGGTTGATCGACATCTACCTGAACGATGACTGCGAGGGGGCGCGGTGCCGCGCCCCTTTCGCACTGGGTCCGCCGGGAACCGACCGGTGTAAGCGCTTTTTTCCCGAGATGGAGCGCGGTTCCTAGGGATGCGGCGTTAGACCATTGGCCGGTTTGGGTCAAAAAAGCGGCGAAAATTCTCTCATTCTCCGACAATGCCGCGCGTGCATCGCGCTGGTTCGAACAAGCTGCTATTTCTGCCCGAGCCGGTCGGCGATGGGAAACGCGGGCGCGTTTTCCAATTCGTTGAATGATCGCGCGTTGAAACAGTTCAGAGTGGTTTCCGAGAGTGCTCAAATTCACCTTCGTCATCACCCACTATGCCGAAAGCGCGACGCATTTGGAGCTCCTTGAGCGCACGATGCGATCGTTATTCGCACAGTCCGACCCGGATTGGAGTGCGGTCGTGATTGATGACGCATCGCCCCTGGAGACCTCGTTCGCCTTGCTCGAAAGCTGGCGGGACCGCGCGCGGGACAGGATTTTTCTGGAGCGCACCCTGGTGTCCGGCGGGGCGGGTGCTGCCCGCAACATCGCCATTCGGCGTGCGGCTGCGCTCGGAGCCGATGCGGTTTTGCTGAATGATAACGATGATTTGTCCCATCCGGAGCGTCTGGCGCGGACAAAGGCGGCTTTCCTGCGAAACCGCGGGCTCGATTTTCTTTACACCGGTCTGCGCCCGATAGATGCCGAGGACAGGGACATTCCGGATGCGGAAACGCGGCTGGACATCCTCGAGATTATGGAGGCACTGCGGGCCGATCCGCCGGAGGGCGCGAGTGTTTTCGCGCCGATGGCAGCAGAGACGGGGTGTCTGATCATTCCATCGACGGCGGCCCTAAAGACCTCCCTCGCATTGGAGCATCGATTCCCCGGAGGATTTGCATCCGAGGACAATCACACTTGGATGCGCATGGCCGCTGCGGGTGCGAATTTCGCGTATCTCCGGGACACGCCGATCGGGTATCGCATTTGGCGGCAAGAAACCTCCGATCTCGGTGTGAATGGCAGAAACCGGAAGTTTTTGTGGGAGAAGGCGCGCAACGATATCGATGGTTTCGAGTGCGGCGTTCTGCTTGCGCTGGAGCGTGGGACGCTGGCGCACAGGGATGTTGCGCCCCTTGCGCAGCGCTTTCTGGACCGGGTTGCAACCTGTGTCGGGCGACAGGGCGAGGCGGATCTGGCCGCGCAGCTCCGGTCTGACGCGTTTCTGAAGGCCCAACTGGCCCGACTGCCACATGGTCGCGCGGTTCCTGCCATCACGCAGTTGCGCCCGACGGGTTAAGCCCGCTGCAGCAGGTCAGCCGCTCGCGTCCCCGCACGGCGATGCTGCTGCGCTAGAAAAAGGGGCCGCGGAAAGGTTGCAAATCTCAGCCGGGGCTTGAGCCGCCGCGTGCCTGAGCTTACCTTGTGGCCAAAGGAGACCCGCGCATGTTCGGCATTCCAGGCAAGCAGGCTGTAACGATCACTCCGGCGGCGGCCCGGCATATCGTCAAGCTGATGGAAAAAGACGGCTCCAAGGGGCTGCGCGTGGGCGTCAAGAAGGGCGGCTGCGCGGGCATGGAATACACCATGGAGTATGTCGACAACGTCGACCCGCTTGATGAACTGGTGGAACAGGATGGCGCACGAGTAATGATCGCGCCCATGGCGCAGATGTTTCTCTTTGGCACTGAGATCGATTACGAAGTGTCGCTGCTCGAGTCCGGCTTCAAATTCCGCAATCCGAACGTGACCGAAGCCTGTGGTTGTGGCGAGTCGATCAAGTTCGACGACACATTGGCTACCAGCCAGAGCTGACCCGATACTCGCCCCAAGCTTGACCGACCGCCGCCGACCTGATTGGTCGGAGGCGAAACGACAGACAGGGGTCAGAGATGCGGCGCAAACTTGCAGCGGGAAATTGGAAGATGAACGGTCTCGCGGCTTCGGTCGATGAGATTACGGCGCTGGCCGGCATGGTGTCCGACACAACGGTTGAAGTGCTCATCTGTCCCCCGGCAACGCTCGTTCACAGGGCGTCATCCGCCGCGGATGGAACGCCGGTCATGATCGGCGGACAGGATTGCCATATCGCAGAGAGCGGCGCGCATACCGGCGATGTTTCGGCCGAGATGCTGGTCGATGCCGGCGCGGCCTATGTGATCGTTGGACATTCCGAACGCCGGGCCGACCATGGCGAAACCGATGCGATGGTGGCGGCCAAGGCGGACGCGGCAGAACGGGCTGGGCTGGGCGCGATCATCTGTGTGGGTGAGACCGAAGCACAGCGGGATGCGGGCGACACGTTGGCGATCGTGGAAACGCAGCTGTCGAACTCTGTGCCGGAGGGGGTCAGCGTCGAGACGACGGTCATCGCCTACGAGCCTGTCTGGGCCATCGGCACCGGCCGCACCCCGACCCTGGAGCAGATCGCCGAGGTGCATGATTTCCTGCGCGCGACCCTCGCGGCGCGGTTCGGGGAGGACGCAGCAAATGGCATGCGCTTGCTCTATGGCGGGTCGGTCAAGCCGTCCAATGCAGCCGAGATCTTTGCGGTGTCGAATGTCGACGGCGCACTGGTCGGGGGCGCGTCGCTCAAGGCCGCGGATTTCGGAGCGATTGTCGAGGCGCTGAACGAGGCGGACTGACCCGGTCCCGCACCGCGCCTCGGCGTCACATGAAGCCCAGCTCCAGCCGGGCTTCGTCCGACATCATCTCCATCCCCCAGGGCGGCTCCCATGTCAGCTGGACATCGACCGTTTTGACCCCGGGCAGAGGTTCGATCGCGCCGGCCACCCAGCCGGGCATTTCGCCGGCCACGGGACAGCCTGGCGCTGTCAGTGTCATGAAGACCATCACATCGTTCTCGGCGCCGATCTCGATCGTGTAGACCAGCCCCAGATCATAGATGTTGACCGGAATCTCCGGGTCATAGACGGACCGACAGGCTTCGACCACCGTGTCGTAGAGCGGATGATCCGTTGTCGAGGGCTTGATGAGCGGCGCACCCTCGACAGTTTCGGGCGCTGTGTGCGCGGTCATGCGAGTATATCCTTCCAAATCTATCAGGAATATACGGTGCGTCCCCCGCCGCGTCTAGGTTGCGCACTGTGGAATTCGCGCAAGTCCTGCAGCCAGCGGGTAAAACGTTTTGTTGAGGCCTCTCACTCTGTGTGCTTGGTTGCCCGCCCTGTTCCGCGCCAAGCGTAGGGACAGGCGTCGCACCAAGTCTTTTGGGCGAGCGGTCCAGGGAGTTACGGCACGATTTCGTGCGCACATACTGACCAGTCCCCGAATTTCCGCCGATCACAAAATCGTATGTTTCTTGATGGCCTTAACGCGTGGGATATTTTCACACGCGGTGTCGTTGGGACACCGCATCGACAGTGGGGTACAAACAACGTGACACTTTTTAGGAGAATTCTTGCGGCAGCCGTGCTGGGGGTCGCGCCGATGGCCGCGACGGCCGGTCCGGTCGATATTGCGCCGGTCGGCGAGACAACTGTGGAGGTCGAAGTCGCCTTGCTCGAAGCCCTCGGGCTCGGCGGTGCGCCGACCGGGACCGCAACTGCTGAGCTTTTGCCGGATGCGACCACGCCGACCAGCGTGCTGTTCGCCTTCGACATCACCGGCGGCCAAATCTTCGACAGCGGCAACGCCATCATCGAACATGACGGCAGCGGTGTGCGGCTCTTCGCAGCCGCGGATACGTCGATCGGCGCCGAGGTCGGCAATTTCGTGATCGACACGGAACTTGCCACAGTATTCGGCAATGTGAATGGCGGCACGGACTCGGTCGACCTGTTCAACTTCGGCACGCCGGACGCCGCGGGGATCCCGCTTCTGATCAGCGAAAACCTCGCCGATGCGCTCGGCAGCGTGTTTGGCGCCGATCCCGAAGCGCTCGCAGGGGCGCAGTTCGCCGTGGCCAATACGGCCCCGTCGCCGGTGCCGCTGCCGGCAGGTCTGCCGTTGCTGGCCGCGGGTCTTGCGGCCTTCGCCTTCATTAGGCGGCGCGCGTAACGAGTGGACAGAGTGAACAGCGCCGAGGCGGGCTATTTCCGCCTCGGCGCAGTTGAAAAGTTCACACTTCGTTCTCTATTTTCCATTGGCGACTCGGCCCCGCGCGACTATCTTTCCCAGATTGGGCAGTGGGGCACGGAATGGCCGAGTTGAAAAAGATAGAGGTTCGCGGGGCACGCGAACACAATCTCAAGAACGTCGATGTGTCGATACCCCGCGATGAGCTGGTCGTGATCACGGGACTTTCGGGGTCGGGCAAGTCCAGCCTGGCCTTCGACACAATCTATGCCGAGGGCCAGCGCCGCTATGTCGAGAGCCTCAGCGCCTATGCGCGCCAGTTCCTCGACATGATGGAAAAGCCCGATGTGGATCATATCAGCGGGCTGAGCCCCGCGATCTCCATCGAGCAGAAGACAACCTCCAAGAACCCCCGGTCCACCGTCGGTACGGTGACCGAGATCTACGATTACATGCGGCTACTGTTCGCGCGCGTCGGCACGCCCTATTCGCCCGCCACCGGCCTGCCGATCGAGGCGCAGCAGGTCCAGGACATGGTCGACCGGATCATGGCGCTGGAGGAGGGGACCCGCGGCTATCTGCTGGCGCCGATCATCCGCGACCGCAAGGGCGAGTACCGCAAGGAAATGCTGGAACTGCGCAAGCAGGGGTTCCAGCGGATCAAGGTGGATGGTGAGTTCTACGAGCTCGATGAACCGCCGAAACTCGACAAGAAATTCCGTCACGATATCGATGTGGTTGTCGACCGGATCGTGGTCCGCGAGGGGATCGAGACACGGCTGGCCGACAGTCTGCGCACAGCGCTCGACCTCGCCGACGGAATCGCCATTCTGGAGACCGCTCCTACGCCGGGCGAGGACGGCGAAACCCCGGCTCCCGAGCGGCTCACCTTCTCCGAGAATTTCGCCTGCCCGGTGTCGGGCTTCACCATCCCCGAGATCGAGCCGCGGCTCTTTTCCTTCAACGCGCCCTTCGGTGCCTGCCCGGATTGCGATGGGCTCGGGGTGGAGCTCTTCTTTGATGAACGGCTCGTGGTGCCCGATGCCGCGCTGCCGGTGTATGAGGGGGCGCTGGCGCCATGGCGCAAGGGCAAGAGCCCCTATTTCCTACAGACCATCGAAGCGATCGCCGCCCATTACGAGTTTGACCGCAAGCTCCCATGGAAGGACCTGCCGGCCCATGTGAAGCAGGTCTTCCTCTATGGCTCGGGCGAGGAGGAGATCCAGTTTCGCTACGATGAGGGCGGGCGGGTCTATCAGGTCGCGCGTGTCTTCGAAGGGGTGATCCCCAACATGGAGCGGCGCTATCGCGAGACCGACAGTTCCTGGGTCCGAGAAGAGTTCGAGCGCTACCAGAACAACCGCGCCTGCGGCACGTGCGAGGGTTACCGGTTGCGCGCCGAAGCGCTGGCGGTGAAGATCGCGGGCTTGCATGTCGGGCAGGTCGTCGAGATGTCGATCCGCCAGGCCGCCGACTGGTGCGCGTCGGTGCCCGAGACGCTCACCAACCAGAAGAACGAGATCGCCAAGGCCATCCTGAAGGAGATCAGGGAACGGCTTGGATTTCTGAACAATGTCGGGCTCGAGTACCTGACGCTGTCGCGCAATGCCGGCACGCTGTCTGGCGGCGAAAGCCAGCGGATCCGGCTGGCGAGCCAGATCGGATCGGGGCTGACGGGCGTGCTCTATGTGCTGGATGAGCCCTCCATCGGTCTGCACCAGCGCGACAATGACCGGTTGCTGACGACGCTGAAGAACCTGCGCGATCAGGGCAATACGGTGATCGTGGTGGAGCATGACGAGGAGGCCATCCGCGAGGCCGACTATGTGCTCGATATCGGGCCCGGTGCCGGGGTCCATGGCGGGGAGATCATCTCTGCCGGGACGCCCGCCGACATCATGGCCTGCGAGTCCAGCGTGACGGGCGATTACCTTGCCGGACGGCGGGAGATTGCGGTCCCAGCTATTCGCCGGTCGGGCAATGGGAAGAGCGTGCGGGTGGTGAAAGCCACGGGCAACAATCTGCAGAATGTCACGGTCGATTTCCCGCTCGGCAAGTTCGTCTGCGTCACCGGGGTCTCCGGCGGGGGCAAGTCCACGCTAACCATCGAGACGCTCTTCAAGACGGCCTCCATGACGCTGAACGGTGCCCGCCAGACGCCCGCGCCCTGCGAGACGATCAAGGGATTGGAGCATCTCGACAAGGTCATCGATATCGACCAGCGCCCTATCGGGCGCACGCCGCGGTCGAACCCTGCGACCTATACCGGAGCGTTTACTCCGATCCGCGACTGGTTCGCTGGGCTGCCCGAGGCCAAGACCCGCGGCTACAAGCCAGGACGGTTTTCGTTCAACGTCAAGGGCGGGCGCTGCGAGGCGTGCCAAGGCGACGGCGTGATCAAGATCGAGATGCACTTCCTGCCGGACGTCTACGTGACCTGCGAGACCTGCCACGGCGCGCGTTACAATCGCGAGACGCTGGAAGTGAAGTTCAAGGGCAAGTCCATCGCCGACGTGCTCGACATGACGGTCGAGGACGCGCAAGGGTTCTTCAAGGCGGTGCCCTCGATCCGCGAAAAGATGGACGCGCTGGTCCGGGTGGGTCTGGGCTACATCAAGGTCGGACAGCAGGCGACGACGCTTTCGGGCGGCGAGGCGCAGCGGGTGAAGCTCTCGAAGGAGCTCGCCAAGCGGAGCACCGGGCGGACGCTCTATATCCTAGATGAGCCGACAACAGGGCTCCATTTCGAGGATGTTCGCAAGCTGCTCGACGTGCTGCATGAGCTGGTCGAGCAGGGCAACAGCGTCGTGGTGATCGAGCACAACCTCGATGTCATCAAGACGGCCGACTGGATCATCGATATCGGGCCCGAAGGCGGCGATGGCGGCGGCCAGATTGTCGCCGAAGGCACGCCGGAGGAGGTCGCCGAGGTCGAGGGAAGCCATACGGGCCGGTATCTGAAACCCATGTTGAGCGCACGGCGGGTTGCTGCGGAGTAAGTTGCACTTGCGAACGCCGATTGTATGCGCGCAGTTTGCACGAACCGATAGTGACCAGGTCAGGTTCGAGCGAGGTCGATATGGCATTACTTGCGGCTCTCCCGATGGTGCTTTTCGGGATCGCGTTTGTGTTGGGTGTGTTCGGCGTTCCGTTTCCCTCCGCAGGCGCCGGTATCTCGCCCTTCGTGGCCTGGATGCTGGTCGTGTCTCTCGGCTTGAACTCGCTCTGGGCGGCGTTCGGTCATCTGGCCGCGACGGAGCGGGTCGCGGCGTCCATCGGCTGGGACCCGAGCCCGTTTCAGATCGAGATCGGGTTTGCCAATCTCGGGATCGGCATGGCAGCGATTGTGGCGGCTTTCATGGGTGCCGGTGCCGCGGTTGCAATCACGGTCATGGCCGCCTGCTTCCTGTGGGGCGCCGCGATGGTCCACACAAGGGAGATGATCGAGGATAAGAACTTCTCGATCAACAATGCCGGGCCGATATTTTTCTGGGATATTCTGACGCCGCTTACCCTGATCGTCGCTCTGCTTGTAGGGTGAGACGCAGCCGCACGTTGGGGCGGCCCGGGCGAACCGGGGGGTACGACGCGAGTGCCGCCGTCCGACGGATCAGGCCTCTACGGTATCGCGTACCAATGCGGTCGTGATCCGCGAACTGGCCTCCAGCGTGCGATGCACCGGGCAGCGGTCGGCGATCTCCAGCAAGCGTTGGCGTTGTTCGGCATCCAGGTCACCCTCCAGCCGGATCGCCCGGTGAAAGGCGTCGATCCGGTCGGTCTGGTTGGCCTCGTTGGCGTCCTGCGCATGGACCTTGTTGTGGGTGACATCCACGGACACCGCATCAAGCGGCCAGCCCTTGCGGCGCGCGTACATCCGAATGGTCATCGAGGTGCAGGCGCCGAGGCCCGCGGCGAGAAAGCCGTAGGGTGACATGCCCTTATCAGTGCCGCCATAGGCCAGGGGTTCGTCGGCGAGCATGTGGTGGTTCGGTCCGGCGGCGATGTCCTGCAGGAAGCCATCGGGGTCAGCCTCGCTGATCCGCACGACGCCTTCGGGCGCGCCCGGGGGCGGGGCAGGGACCCGAAGTCCGGCGTTCAGCCCGGCCCATGCGGCGATGACCTCTGCTGCGTAGTCGGCATCCTCTGGGTCGGTCAGCAGGTGATCGGCATCGCGCAGGGTGACAAAGCTCTTGGGATGCTTGGCGGCCTTGAAGATGGCCGTGGCATTGTCGATGCCAACAAGCGTGTCACGCGGAGCATGCAGGATAAGCAGCGGCAGTTTCAGATTGGCGATGGCTTCGGTCAGTTTCGTCTCGCGGACATCTTCGACAAAGCCTTGGCTGATGCGCAGCGGGCGTCCGCCGAGCTTGACTTCTGCCACGCCCTTTTCTGCGATTTCGGGCAGCGCCTCGGCGAAGTTTTCTGTCACATGCCCCGGATCTACCGGCGCCGCGATCGTGGCCACAGCGCGCGCAGACGGGATCCGGGCTGCCGCCCGCAGGACGGCAGCGCCACCCAGCGAATGGCCGATCAGGATCTCCGGAGCCAGATTGCGCGCCTCCAATGCCTGCGCCGCGGCGACGAGATCGCCGACATTGGTGGTGAAGGAGGTGTTTGCGAATTCGCCGCCCGAGTGCCCCAGCCCGGTGAAGTCGAACCGCAGCACCGCAATGCCCATAGACGAGAGCCGTCCGGCGATGCGCCGCGCGGCTGCGATATCCTTGCCGCAGGTGAAGCAGTGAGCAAAGAGCGCGGTCGCGAGTGGCGGGTCGCCGGCCGGAAGATCCAGGCGCGCGGCCAGGGACGTGCCGTCATGGCCGGCAAAGGTGAAGCGTTCGGTGGGCATGGGGCTAGGCTTTCGCAACGCAAGAGATGACGGGGACAATGGGGGGCAGCGCAAAGCCCGGCAAGGCGTGTGTCAACGCCGTCACGCCATGGTGACGGTGCCGTTAGCCCGCCCGCGGAACGCTGCGCCAAGTCAGGGCGGATTGGCCGCCAGGGAAATGTGTCCTGCGTCACCAAACCTCGCATTTCTGTCACGGATCGGCCCGTGCGCGGCGACTCCGTGTTTTCGCGCACAGATGCGACGGCGTCGCCGGACTAGGGTTAATGCATCGAAGGACAGATCAATGCGGGGAGGACGCAGAGATGAGAGAGTTCTGTTACTTTGCCACAGCGTTCGCGGTTGGTATCGTCACTGTATCGGTTTCTACCTACCAGACTGAAAAGCTGGGCCTCGCCACGTCAAACACCGAAATCAGCCAGCTTGCTCTGGCCGCACCGGATGTACCGGTCCCGATGTCCCAGCACGCTGACCGCGGGTCTGTTTCGCAGGAGAGCGCAACTGCGATGGCGATCGATGTCAGTCATAGCCGAAGCCGCGCCGCCGCCAGAACGGCCCGCCGCCTTTCAACCGCGCAGAACACCTTTGACCATGTAACGAGTGTCAGCCGTCGCAACGTACGCGGCGCAGAGTAAACCGCTTCGGTAAGTGTCCCGGTGCTTACGCGCCCGGACAACGCCTCGAGCGGGACCAGCAACGACGGTGTACCCCAACCACACCGTCGAGAAGGGGCGGATACTTCGGTATCCGCCCCTGTCTGTTTTCTGGAGTGATAGGCGCGGCCCCCGGGCGCTTGCGTCCGGCCGACCACGCGCTTGTAATCAGGCCTGCTTGCGGCGCCGGCCGACGTAGCCGAGACCGGCCAGAGCGGCGCCAAGTGCCAGCGCTGCCGGCGGCAGCGGAACGGGCGCCGTCACACCCACGGCGTCGATATCGAAGCCATCGGTGCTGCGCGGCGATTGACTGTTGCTCTCGAACCGCGTGGTGTCGAGGATCCGGACTGTGTCGAACTCGCCGGTGTAATTGAACTGCAGCCCGGTACCGACAGAGTTCACGATGTCCGCGACGTCGGTGAAGACCCCGTTGAGACCCACGAAGACTTTGGCAGTTTCAAGGTATCCGGAACGGTTGCCCCAGGTGACTTCGAAAACCTCACCCGATGCGTTGCCCTTGAAGGTCTTGCCAAAGGTAAAGTCGGCAAAGCCCTTGGAATAGGTCGAGCCGTCATAGTCGCTCAGACCGAGGGACAGGAAATCAATCGGTCCGGGATCGCTCGGATCGCCAAGCGCATTCGATTTGTCGTAGCGCCCCGAAGTACCGCTGGTGCCATCCCCGGCTGTCCAATCGACGCCGGTGGCCCAATAAGTTGATGCGCTCGCCGGCACAGCAAGAACAAGTGCTGTGATACAGACGGCGCCAATTTTCAATGTGTTGAACATGTGTACTTCCTTTGACACTCGAGAACTGCCGAAGGAATGTCATGTACTTGTCGTAAATTCTACGGTGACGTTAAGACAAGGTTAATAGATTCTTGGACGATAGAGTTCGAATCAAATTCAGCGAAACGCGACCCGCTTTTGTGTCGCTGTGACTGTGCGCAAGAACACGCTTTAAAAGGGTTTTCCGTGCGAATCGCTGTGTTGGGGACGCACCCGCCGGGCAAACCACGGCGGGTGCAGAAAAGCGTCAGCTGTCGGCGCGCTGTGCCTCGATGGAAATCAGGACGTTGACCTCGTCTCCGACGAAGGGGGCCGCGCGGTCGACGCCGAAATCGCTGCGCAGCAGCGTTGTGGTTGCGTCGAAACCCGCCCATTCCTTGTTCTGCATCGGATGCTCGCCGGTCTTGTTCAGGCTGGCGGCCAGGGTGACGGGTTTGGTGATGCCGTTCAGGGTTAGATCGCCGGTGATGTTCGCGGTGTCCTCGCCAGTGACTTCGATCAAGGTGGAGGTGAAGGTCACCATGTCCTCTTCGGCCTCGGCGCTCGCGTTGAAGAAGTCTTCGGACATGAAGTGCTCGTCACGCTTTTCCCAGCCCGTGAACATCATGGTCACCGGCATGGACACCGAAACGGAGGAGTTTTCGGGGTTTTCCTGGTCGAACATGATCTCGCCCTCAAAGCCCGAGAACATGCCGTAGGTGGTGGAAAACCCGAGATGATCGTAGCTGAAAATGATCTGGCTGTGGCTGGAATCGAGCACGTAGGGAACAGGCTCAGCAAGTGCCGGGGCGGCGGTGAGCGCGGCAAAGCCGACGGCTGTAGCAAGCAAGGTGCGTTTCATGAAAACCTCCTAGGGGTGTGATGTGGCCGGGAGCCATGGTGCGCGCTATACATAAGCGTCTGGTGTGTGACGCAAACCCGCAGCGGCAAACACTTTCTCTTCATACGTGAACAGTCACGCACCCTGCCGGGCTCGGTGCGATGCCGCAACGGCAATTCGGGCCGGGTTCGCAGCGCCGGCTTGCCCCGGGCTGCGGCATCTGTATAAGGGCGCATCTTCCGCAGATCATGTATCGGCGCAGCCTCTCGTGGACGGGATGCGGAAGTTCACCCCCGTCCGTTGAAATGCGCCTGGAGAGACAGGAGTTCGCATGCCGTATTACGAGCATGTCTTTATTGCGCGTCAGGACTTGTCCAACACGCAAGCCGAAGGTCTGGTCGAGCACTTTTCGACCGTGCTGGCCGACAATGGAGGTCAGGTCGTCGACTCGGAGTACTGGGGCGTCAAGACCATGGCCTACAAGATCAACAAGAACCGCAAGGGGCACTATGCCTTTCTGAAAACCGACGCACCCGCACCGGCGGTTCAGGAAATGGAGCGTCTGATGCGGCTCCATGACGACGTGATGCGCGTCATGACCGTCAAAGTCGACGAACATGCCGAAGGGCCGTCGATCCAGATGCAGAAACGCGACGAACGCGACCGCCGCGACCGCGACCGCAACCGTTGATCGAGGGGATCTGAGCCATGGCTACAAAACCGTTTTTCCGCCGCCGCAAGGTCTGCCCGTTCTCCGGCGAGAACGCGCCCAAGATCGACTACAAGGACACGCGCCTGCTGCAGCGTTACATCTCCGAGCGCGGCAAGATCGTACCCTCGCGGATCACCGCCGTGTCGTCGAAAAAGCAGCGCGAGCTGTCCCGCGCCATCAAGCGCGCGCGGTTCCTCGCCCTGCTGCCCTACGCCGTGAAGTGAGGAGCTGACCCATGCAAGTCATTCTGATGGAACGCGTGGCCAAGCTTGGCCAGATGGGCGAAGTTGTCAGCGTCAAGGACGGCTACGCCCGCAATTTCCTGCTGCCGCAAGGCAAGGCGATGCGTGCCTCCGAGGCCAACATCGCCCAGTTCGAGACCCAGAAGGCGCAACTTGAGGCGCGCAACCTGGAGACCAAGAAAGAGGCCGAGTCGCTCGCCGACCAGCTCGAGGGCAAGCAGTTCATCGTGCTGCGCTCGGCATCCGACGCGGGTGCGCTCTACGGTTCGGTGACGACCCGTGACGCGGCCGACGCGGCGACCGAGGACGGATTCTCGGTGGATCGCAAGCAGATCAAGCTCTCCCGACCGATCAAGGAGCTGGGATTGCATACGGTGCATATCCTGCTGCATCCGGAGGTCGAGGTCGACATCCAGCTCAACGTCGCACGCAGCGCCGAAGAAGCGGAACTGCAGGCCGCGGGCAAGTCGATCCAGGAACTGGCGGCCGAGGCCGAGGCCGAAGCCGAGTTCGAGATCGCCGAGCTGTTCGACGATATCGGCGCCGCGTCGCTCGACGAGGATGGCGAAGAAGTGCGTCCCGGCGGCGACGATTCCGGGCTGGTGGAGACGCCTGAGAGCTCCGACTGATCCGAGGCTTCTGACACAAAGACAAAGGCCGGGGCGTGGATGCGCACCCGGCCTTTTTTTGTCAGGTCCGCCTCCGCGAGGCGGGCGACGTTTTCGAACGCTGTCAGAACCCGTCCGACACCTGACCTTGCTGCCAGGGGCGGGCGAGGTTGCCGAAGCGGGTGAACTCGCCTTCAAAGCTCAGATCGACCGAACCGATCGGGCCATGGCGCTGTTTGCCGATGATGACCTCAGCCTTGCCATGGACGCGCTCCATGCTCTCCTGCCACTTCGCGAGACCTTCGAGATTGTCATCGCCGGGCTTTTCGCGCTCCTTGTAGTACTCCTCACGGAACACGAACATCACCACATCGGCGTCCTGCTCGATCGAGCCGGACTCGCGCAGGTCCGACAACTGCGGGCGCTTGTCCTCGCGGTTTTCGACCTGGCGCGAGAGCTGAGACAGGGCCACGACGGGAATATCGAGCTCCTTGGCGATGGCCTTGAGACCTTGGGTGATCTCGGAGACCTCGTTGACGCGGCTGTCCTTGGCGGTCGCAGGGCGCACGAGCTGCAGGTAGTCGACAAAGAGCGCGTCGAGACCATGGGTGCGCTTGAGCCGACGGGCGCGGGCGGCGAGCTGGCTGATCGGCAAAGCGGCCGTATCATCGATATAGAGCGGGCAGGCCTCGAGCTGGGCAGCTGCTTCGACAAAGCGGCGGAACTCGGCCTCGTTCATGTCGCCGCGGCGGATGCGTTCGCTGGGGACTTCGGCGGCTTCCGACAGGACCCGCGCGGCGAGCTGTTCGGCCGACATCTCCAGGGAGAAGAACCCAACCACGCCGCCATTGATAGCGCCTTCGCCGCCATCGGGCAGGGCGCCTTTCTGGTAAGCCTTGGCGATGTTGAATGCGACGTTGGTGGCCAGCGACGTCTTGCCCATCGACGGCCGGCCGGCGAGGATCAGCAGATCCGAACGGTGCAGCCCGCCAAGCTTGCGGTCGAGATCGTCGAGCCCGGTGGAGAGCCCTGCGAGCCCGCCATCGCGCCGGTAGGCTGCGTTGGCGACATTCACCGCATCGGTGACCGCGCGCAGGAAGGACTGGAAGCCGCTGCCGGCCTGGCCCTTTTCGCCGAGCTGATAGAGCCGTTGTTCGGCCTCCACGATCTGCTCGTCGGGTTCGCTGTTTACATCGACAGTCGCGGCCTTGTCAGTGATCTCGCGGCCAAGCGCCATGAGTTCGCGCCGCACGGCCAGATCGTGGATCAGCTTGGCATAGTCCCGCGCCGCGTGCGAGGACAGCGCCGCACCGGCGAGCCGCACCAGATATGCTGGACCGCCCACCTCTTTTAGGCCGCTGTCATCCTCGAGAAAACTCGCCAGCGTGACCGGAGTGACCAATGCGTTCTTGGCGATGCGCCCCGCGGCAACCTCGTAGATGCGCTGATGCAGCGGGTCGTAGAAATGCTCGGTCTTCACGATGGCCGAGACGCGATCATAGATCTGATCGTTGGTGAGCAGAGCGCCAAGCAGTTGCTGTTCGGCCTCAATGTTATGAGGAAGCGTTGACGCGGCGGCGTCCGGGTCGGCCGCCGCGCCAGTCATGCCTGTCATGTCATTCATGCCTGCCTCTGGCGCCCCTGCTACGTTGTTTTTGTCCGGCCTTGTTGGCTGTCAGGTCCCGTAGCGGCGGCCGGTGGCGCTCTGAATAGGCGATCACTGCAGCTCAGCGCAATCTGGAAATCCTGTGGAGAAGCTGTGAATTGCCTGTGGACCCACTATATCTTGCGCGCTTGATGGCGCCTGGTCAAGATATGGATGCGACGTCTCGGCGCGCTGTCATAAAACTGTCAGCGTGTTTCTGCGCTTGCATTGTCGGGGTAAAGCGCAAGACTGCGTCGACGCTCCGCCGCAAGAGGACCTGCCCATGCCCGCAACCATTTCCCGCGCAGCCTATGCCGACATGTTCGGTCCGACAACCGGAGATCAGGTCCGGCTGGCCGACACGGAGCTCTTTATCGAGGTCGAGCGGGACCTGACCACCTATGGCGAGGAGGTCAAGTTCGGCGGCGGTAAGGTCATCCGCGACGGGATGGGGCAGAGCCAGGTGACACGCGCCGATGGTGCTGTGGATACGGTGATCACCAATGCGCTGATCCTCGATGTGACGGGCATCTACAAGGCTGATGTCGGCTTGAAGGATGGCCGCATCGCCGCCATCGGCAAAGCCGGCAATCCCGACACACAGCCCGGCGTTGATATCATCGTCGGACCGGGCACGGAGGTGATCGCGGGCGAGGGCAGGATCCTGACCGCGGGCGGGTTCGACAGCCATATCCACTTCATCTGCCCGCAGCAGATCGACGATGCGCTCCATTCCGGGCTGACGACAATGCTCGGCGGCGGCACGGGACCCGCCCACGGCACGCTGGCCACGACCTGCACGCCGGGGCCCTGGCATATCGGGCGCATGCTGCAGGCGGCGGATGCGTTCCCGATGAACTTGGCATTCGCGGGCAAGGGCAATGCCTCGCTCCCCGCCGGGCTGGAAGAACAGATCAAGGGCGGGGCCTGCGCGCTCAAGCTGCACGAAGACTGGGGAACGACGCCGGGGGCCATCGACTGCTGCCTCGATGTGGCGGACGCAATGGACGTTCAGGTGATGATCCATACAGACACGCTCAACGAGAGCGGTTTCGTGGAAAACACCGTTGCGGCGATGAAGGGCCGGACGATCCATGCCTTCCATACCGAAGGGGCGGGTGGCGGACATGCGCCGGACATCATCAAGATCTGCGGCGAGAGCTTCGTGCTGCCGAGCTCCACCAACCCGACGCGCCCTTACACGGTCAACACGCTCGAAGAGCATCTCGACATGCTCATGGTCTGCCATCATCTCGACAAGTCGATCCCCGAGGACGTGGCATTTGCCGAGAGCCGCATCCGCAAGGAGACCATCGCCGCCGAGGACATCCTGCACGATATGGGGGCGTTCTCGATCATCGCGTCGGATAGCCAGGCCATGGGCCGGGTGGGCGAGGTCATCATCCGCACCTGGCAGACCGCGCACAAGATGAAGGTCCAGCGCGGGCGGCTGTCCGAGGAGACCGGCGCCAACGACAATGTCCGGGTCAAACGCTATGTCGCCAAGTACACGATCAACCCGGCCATCGCCCACGGGATTTCTCATGAGATCGGCAGCATCGTTCCAGGCAAACGCGCCGATCTGTGCCTGTGGAACCCCGCCTTTTTCGGAGTGAAACCGGAGATGGTGGTATTGGGCGGGACCATCGCCTGCGCGCAGATGGGCGATCCGAACGCGTCGATCCCGACGCCGCAACCGGTCTACACGCGCCCGATGTTCGGGGCGTTCGGCCGGTCCGTGGAAAACTCTGCCGTGACATTCGTCAGCGCCGCGGCGCTGACCGAGGGCATCGGCGGAACACTGGGGCTCGCCAAGCAGACCGTGGCGGTGGAGAACACGCGCGCGATCTCCAAGGCGGACATGGTGATGAACGCGGCGACCCCGGAGATCGACGTGAACCCGGAAACCTATGAGGTGCGCGCGAATGGCGAGCTGCTGGTCTGCGAACCGGCCTCGGAACTGCCCATGGCGCAGCGGTACTTCCTCTTCTAGGCGGTCGGCGGTTTGGGCGTCGGTCGCCCGCGGAGGATGAGCACCACCCCGACCGCGATGATCGCAGCGCCAACATAGTGGTACCATTCCAGCTGTTCACCGAGCACCAGCCAGGCGAAGATCGCAACGAAGATCGGGTTGGTATAGACCAGAGCGCCGGCGCGCCCGGCGCCGAGGATCTCCACCGACCAGTTGAAGAGCGTATAGAGACCCGCGCCGCCGATGACCGCCATGTAGACCAGCGCCAGGTAACCGTTACGCGCGAGGTTCTCATGGGCGCCCTGGCTGAACTCCCACAGCGCAAACGGGGCGGCGCCGAGCGCGCCGCCGAACAGCATGACCGAAAGCAGCTGAATCCGGTCGAGCTTAAACCGCGCGTGTTTGAGAGCCACTGTATAGATCGCAAACAGCAGTGCCGCGACCAGTGCAAGAAGTTCGCCAAAGCCGATTTGCAACCCCGCCAGACGTTCGAGGTCGCCTTGGACCGTCACCGTGACCACCCCCGCAAAGGCGACCAAAACCCCCAGCCATTGAATCGCGCTCATTGCTTCGGCCAGAAACAACCGTGCCAGAACCATGGTGAGGATTGGCGACAGCGCAAAGACGATGACCGCATTGATCGCGGTGGTCTGATGCAGCGCCGAGAACATGGTCCCCTGGGTCACGCCGAGCCCGATGGCACCAATGATCAGAGCATGTGCCCAATGCTGCCGTAGAAAGTGGCCGAGATCGCGAAAATGACCGATGAAGAACGGCGTCAGGATCAGTGCCGTGAGAAATGCGCGCGCCCAAGCCATGGTCCAGGGCGGCATTTCGTCCTGGACGTACTTGACGGCGACAAAGACGGTGCCGGCGATCGCCCAGCCCAACAGCCCGACCGCGTAGCCCACGGTTTCGGAAGACTTGGCCTCTTCGACGACCGTTTCGGCATCTGCCTCGATGGTCCTGGCCTCGCGGGCGGCGTTCCGTTCGACGTCTCCGGCGATCCTCTCCGCTTCGGTCAACCCCCAGAAGTGTAATGGCATCGCCGCGCTCCGTCCTATCCCACAGTAGGTCCACGCTATCGTATACGGTCCGGCATGGTTGGGTTTTCTGCCGGGGTGTGAACGGCGCGGCGTTTCTGCCGCGACCGCGGCGTGGAAGGGTGGGAAGGTCACAGAGAGGTCAAATTGCTGCGACGCAGCAATTTGTTCGTTGGTTGTTCGCTGTGCGCGTATTAGGTGAGGAAGCAGGGAGGAAACCAACATGTTCCACATGAGGTTTCCAAATGACGCAACAGCAAAAAATCGACGTGTGTTTCGCACCCGCCATCGACACGCTGATCGATCAGTACCTGACTTCGGTAGGTATGGGGTTCAATCCCGGCGAAATGCGACGCTACTGCCGGCGCGAAGCCCTGCGCCTGAATGCCAAGACCGACGCGGAACTGTCGCTGATCGGGCTGACCCGGGAGCAGATCCCGGCCCATGTACTGCGCCATCGCCTCACGCCACTGGCCGCCTGATGCGGTGTGCGGCCGCGCGAGAGCGGGCGCCGCCAGCGCGCCGCGCTGAACCAAACGGCGGTTGGGGGCGTTGCACCCCTGGGTGCAATGGTACTCTGGCGGCGGTCCAGTTCTCCTGCGGGACCGCCCATATTGGGGTCATCACCGGTGCATCGGCTTCGCCCGTGCTGCTGCGTGAGCCGAGAGGCATGAGGGGAGCGGACTTTCGGTGCCGGATCGGCTTGTCTCCGCCCGGTCAGCATGGTCATGCTGCGCTATGACCGATACCTTGCCCGTCGCGCGTGAGATTGTTCCGGCCCAACCTGGCGATCCGACAGTGTCGCTTACCCACGAGGACCGCCTGTTGCGCCGGAAACGCGTCAGCAGCGATGACGGCGTTCCTTTTCTGGTCGATCTTCCCATTGCACGGGATGTCCGGCCCGGCGAGGCTTTCCTGTTGTCGGACGGGACCCGCGTTGCCGTGCTTGCCGCAACGCAGGCACTGATCGACGTGCGCGGGGATCTTGCCCGGTTGGCCTGGCATATCGGCAATCGCCACACGCCCTGCCAGATTGAGCGAGACCGGTTGCTGATCGCCGCGGACCATGTGCTGGAGGGGATGCTGCGGGGATTGGGGGCCGAGTTGCGCCCGATCACGGCGCCCTTCGCGCCCGAGGGCGGGGCCTATGGCCATGGGCGCACGATGGGGCATTCGCACGGATGATGGTCGCTCCGGCGCAGCGGGAACTGGCCGATCTGGTACGCTTGACACAGTGGTTGTCGCCGGCGTTCCCGCTTGGGGCTTTTGCCTATTCCCACGGGCTGGAAACCGTCATCGCCCGGGGCGAGATCACCGACGCGGACGGGCTGGAGCACTGGCTGGACGATATTCTGACCGCCGGCTCCGGGCGCAGCGACGCGCTGATCCTGTCGCTCGTCCATCGTGAAATTCTGCCCGATGGTGAGCTCGCCTCGCTGGCCGCCGCACTCGCCCCATCGCGCGAACGTTGGGACGAAACCCTCGCTCAGGGCAGCGCCTTTGTCTCGACGACCAACGCACTGCTTGGAACGGACATCGCGCCGGCCGCGTTGCCCGTCGTCGTGGGCATTCAGGCGCGGTCGCTGGAGCTTGCGACCGAGGTCGTTATCGCGCTTTACCTGCACGGGTTTGCGGGCAATCTTGTCGCCGTCGCGACGCGCGCGGTACCGTTGGGCCAGACGGCGGGGCAGGGTGTGCTGGACCGGCTTGCCCCCAGGATCACCGCTCTGGCGCGAACGCTTGCTGATGCGACGCTGGAGGACTTCGCCTCGGCGGTGCCTCGCGCCGATATCGCCGCCATGGCGCATGAGATCGCCGAGGTCCGGCTGTTTCGTAGTTGACCATGGCCCGCACCGAAAAGGGAGCCCGACGATGATCAGCCCGAACGGCCCACTGCGCGTGGGGATCGGTGGCCCGGTGGGCGCCGGCAAGACGACACTGACCGAGCAGCTCTGTCGTGCGCTCGCGGCGCGACTCTCCATGGCTGTGGTCACTAACGACATCTATACCCGCGAGGACGCAGAGGCGCTGATGCGGGCGCAAGTCCTGCCGCTCGACCGGATCCGGGGGGTCGAAACCGGTGGCTGCCCGCACACGGCCATCCGCGAGGATGCGTCGGTCAATCTGGCCGCGCTGGCGGATCTGTCGGAACGGTTCCCCGACCTGGACCTTGTGCTGATCGAATCCGGCGGCGACAATCTCGCGGCGACGTTCAGCCCGGAGCTCGCGGATCTGACAATCTATGTCATCGATACCGCCGCGGGCCAGGACATCCCGCGCAAGAAGGGCCCGGGCGTCGCGAAATCGGATCTGCTGGTGATCAACAAGACCGACCTTGCGCCCCATGTCGGTGTGTCGCTGGAGGAGATGGAGCGTGACACGACAGCCGCCCGAGCCGGGCGCCCGTTTGTCATGGCGCAGATGCGCCATGGGCGCGGCGTGGATCAGGTGGTGGCGTTTCTGACCGAAGCCGGTGGGCTATCGGCGGCTATGACGGACGCCTGACCAAAGGACGGCCCGCCACAGGGGCGGGCCTTCGTTCGCATCACACAGGTTCAGATCCTCGCGGATCATGTCACTTGGCGATCGGACCGATCATCATCACCATCTGTCGGCCCTCCATTTTCGGCATGTTCTCGACCTTGCCGATTTCCTTGGTGTCGTCGGCGACCCGCTCCAGCAGGTTGCGTCCGAGGTTCTGGTGCGCCATCTCGCGTCCGCGAAAGCGCAGCGTCACTTTCACCTTGTCGCCGTTCTCGAGAAACTTGAACACGTTGCGCATCTTGACTTCGTAGTCGTGTATGTCGGTGTTGGGGCGGAATTTCACCTCCTTCACCTCGATCGTCTTCTGCTTCTTGCGCGCCTCGCTCTCGCGTTTCTGTTGCTCGTATTTGAACTTGCCGAAATCCATGATCTTGCACACGGGCGGCGTCGCATTGGGAGATATCTCGACGAGGTCGAGGCCGACCTGTTCGGCAAGCTCCATTCCGCGGGCGGGCGTGGTCACACCAACATTCTCGCCCTCTGCTCCGATCAATCGGATTTCGGACGAACGGATCCGGCTGTTCACGCGGGGTCCGGTTTCTCGTGTCGGCGGGGCGTTGTGAGGTCGTCTGGCTATTTGGGTCGTCCTTCGATGGTTTACAACGGGTTTTGGGCAGGTATCGGCGATAGCCCCCGCGCGCAAGGCGCCGGGTCCGATTTCCCACGGTAATTGGAGCTTATCGTGAAACAAGAGCTGCGACAAAGTGTTCTTTTTGATGGCGAAGCATGTTTGGGGCGCACCCTGCCGTTCGGATCAGTGTGCCACGTCTGCCTTGCGGCTCATGCGCCAGCAGTCAGTTTTCGACCCACGGTGACGTGTGGCACGGTATGCTCTGGTCAGGATGAGCACCGCGCGACCCAACCAAGTCGCAAACGCGGGGAGTTCGGGGGGTCTGCTCAACACTCGCGCCGCTCGCACGCGCCGTTTTCGACCAAGGGTCGTCGCTGAGGACGGTGTCCACGGTCCAGAAATGCTTTTTTGTCGTTGCGGATCACGGCGAGTCTTCAAGCAATCTATTGAATGCAAATGAAAATGTAGGAAAGGATGCACCGTCTGGGCGGCGAAGCCCTGCCGAGTTCGGAACTGAAAAGCGACGTGGCGCGCCTGGCGTGGTAAGAAGGAGACCGATACCCGTGCAAGGCGAAGTCATTCTGAAGCCTTCGCCTGCAAGGATATTACGCAACCTCAGGAGGTTATAATGCGCACCGTTCTTTTGATTGCCGTCGCCGTCGTCGTGATCGTCGGGCTCTTCATGGTTCTGGCTCCGACCACGCCGGAAACGCCGACCGAGCAGGTCGGAGAGGCTGTGGATGACGCCGCAACCGCTGTTGGCGATGCTGCCTCCGACGTAGGGGACGCCGTGAGCGATGCGGTCGAAGGCGCTGCGGATGCCGTGACAGGCACGGACGCCGGCACCGATACCGGCACCAACAACTAGGTCAGCCGACGAAGGCCTTTTCGACGACATACTCGGCAGGCTCGGAATTGGCGCCTTCGCGCAGTCCGTAGCCTTCGAGGATCTCCTTGAGATCGGTGTTCAGACCGATCGAGCCGCAGACCATGGCGCGGTCGGTCTCTGGCGAAATCCCGTCGATCCCGAGATCGCGAAAGAGCGTGCCGTCGGTCAGCAGATGCGTGCAGCGGCCCATCTTGTCCGTCTGCTCGCGCGTCGTGGTCGGGTAGTAGATGAGCTTTTTCAACCCGTCGCCCAGAAGCTCTTGCATCATCTCGTCCTGGTGCAGGTTCTCGATCAGATCCCGGCTGTAGGTCAACTCGGCGGCGTCCCGGCAGGTGTGGGTGACGATGACCTGCTCGTAATCCTCATAGGTCTGCGGGTCGCGCAGCAGCGAGGCGAAGGGCGCGAACCCGGTGCCCGTCGCAAACAGCCAAAGCCGCTTGCCCGGCAGCAGCGCGTCATGGACAAGCGTCCCCACGGGCTTGGGGCGCAGGATGAGCTGATCGCCCGGCTTGATATGCTGAAGCTTCGACGTCAGCGGACCGTCTTGCACCTTGATCGAGTAGAATTCCAGCTCATCGTCCCAGGCGGGCGACGCGATGGAATAGGCGCGCAGCAGCGGCTTCTGCCGGCCGGTCTTAGGGTCCGGGTCGCCCATCAGGCCGATCATCACGAACTCGCCAGAGCGGAAACGCAAGGTTTGCGGCCGGGTCACGCGGAAGCGAAACAGCCGGTCGGTGTAGTGCTGCACTTCCGTGACGGTCTGTGCGTCAGGCAGGGCCGGGTTAACCGCTTTCGCGGCGAGGGGGGTTTGATCGTTCATCATGCTGCGCAGAGCCTACACTCTGCCCTTTCCTAACGCCGTGCGGTCTGCGGTCGCAAAAGCCGAATATTGCTCAGGCGCGCAGCCGCGACTGGTAATCATGGTCCCGCCAATCCTCGGCGCGGAACCGCCACTGGTCCTCGGGCTGGCGCGCGGCCAGCTCGTCGGAAATCTCGATCTCATCAAAGCCGACGCGCCTGGCCATGGCATACTGGTCGGCCAGCACATGGCCCGCTGCACGCAGACGGCCCTGGTAGCCCATGGCGCGCAGGCGGCGGGCAATGGTAAAGCCGCGCCCGTTGGCGGAGCTTGGAAAGTCGATGCGGATCAGGTCGATCGCGCCGAGGCGCTCACCAAGCTCGGCGGCGTCCGCGTCGCTGTGAACGTCCACGGCCAGGGCCGAGGCGGCATCGGTGCCGTCCAGTGCCTCCAGAGGCACGAAGCCAAAGTTCCAATCCTCGGGCGCAAAGCCCGCATCACTGACGATCACGCTCATGCCGCGTCTCCTTGCACCTCCGCAGGGGGTCTGCGGGTGATTTTGCCGTCTACGAAATGGATGCCGCATTCTTCCTTGCCCTGGCCGCGCCAACGCCCGGCGCGCGGGTCTTCGCCCGGGGCGACCTTCGACGTACAAGGCGCGCAGCCGATCGAGGGGTATCCTTTGGCCACCAGCGGATGGCGGGGCAGGCGGTTGTTGATGATGTAGTCCTGCACATCCTGGGGCGCCCAGTGGGCCAGCGGGTTGACCTTGATGCGACGCGCGTCTTCGTCTTCGAAGAACTCCAGCGCCGCCCGGCTGCCTGACTGGAACCTCTTGCGTCCGGTGATCCAGGCGTCGAACCCCTCGAGCATCTGGTCCAGCGGCTCGGTCTTGCGCAATGCGCAGCAGGCGTCGGGATCGCGACGATGGAGGGTGCCGTCGCGGTCTTTGGTCCACAGATCGAGGTGAGAGGCCCGGATGCGGCGGACATCCGTCAGCTCCAGCCGTTCTGCCAGCTCCGTCTGATAGGCAATGGTCTCTTCGAAGAGCATCCGCGTATCGACGAAGAGCACCGGCGTCGTGCGGTCGATCACCGACACCAGATGCAGCAGGACGACCGACTCCGCGCCGAAGGACGACACGAGTGCCGTCCGTCCGACCTGCGGATCGCTCAGCGCGCGCTCCAGCACCTCCGTAGCCGCATGATGGCGGTAGCGGCGGTTCAGATCGGCAACGCGCTCCGCGACGGGCGCGAGCGGTGCCTCAAGCGGCACGCGCCTGGCTCCCCTTGAGGCTGTCGCCATAGAGCGCGTTCTTGAAGGGCGCCATGCCGACCCGGCGATAGGCTTCGAGGAAGGTCTCATCCTCGCTGTCACGCAGATCGAGATAGGCCAGGATGATCCGCTCCACCGCCGGGACGATCTCGTCATAGGCGAAACCCGGGCCGGTCCTCGTGCCGATCTCGGTCGTCTCGGTGCCGTCGCCGCCCAGCGTGATCTGGTAGTTCTCCACTCCTGCACGGTCGAGCCCGAGGATGCCGATATGACCGACATGGTGGTGACCGCAGGCATTGATGCAGCCCGAGATCTTGATCTTGAGCGCACCGACCTCGTGCTCGATCTTGAGCGCGTCGAGCCGGGTGGCGATGTCCTGCGCCACCGGGATCGAGCGGGCCGTCGCAAGCGCGCAGTAATCCATGCCGGGGCAGGCGATGATGTCGGAGGCGAGCCCGATATTCGCCGTGGCTAGCCCGTGCGCCTTCAGGATCGTGTGCACCAACGGCAGGTCGGACTTGTGCACATGGGGCAGGATGACGTTCTGCTCGTGGCTGATGCGCAGCTCGTCATGACCGAAACGCTCTGCGAGGTCCGCCATGACGCGCATCTGGTCGGCACTGGCGTCGCCCGGCGTCGCGCCGTGGGCTTTCAGCGAAATCGACACGATCGCATAGCCCGGCGCGCGGTGCGCGCTGAGGTTCGTGTCGGCCCAAGAGCGGAACACGGGATCGGTTCCGTAGGTCGCATCAAAAGCGTCAACGGGAGCGTCGCGCCACTTGGGAGAGGCAAAATGGGTCTCGATCGCGGAGAGCACTTCCTGATCGACGCCGGTGAATTGCGGGCGGATTTCGGCGAAACGCTCCTCGACCTTGTCACGGAATGTATCGAGCCCTTCCTCGTGCACGGTGATCTTGATACGCGCCTTGTACTTGTTGTCGCGCCGTCCGTAGGAGTTGTAGGCAGACAGGATCGCCTCGACGTACGGAAGCAGGTCGCCAACGGACACGAACTCGCGGATGACCTTGCCGACCATAGGGGTCCGGCCAAGGCCGCCGCCGACCAGCACGGTAAACCCGATCTCGCCTGCGTCATTGCGCACGATCCGCAGCCCGATATCGTGAGCGCCGGTCACGGCCCGGTCGTTATCGCTGCCGGTGATGGCGATCTTGAACTTGCGGCCCAGGAACTGGAATTCGGGATGGTCGGTGGACCATTGGCGCAGCAGTTCCGCATAGGGGCGCGGGTCGGCGATCTCGTCTTCGGCGGCGCCGGCGAAATGGTCCGCGGTCACGTTGCGCACCGTGTTGCCGCTGGTCTGGATCGCATGCATGCCCACATCAGCCAGCGCCTCAAGCATGTCGGCGATATCAGGCAGCTTCGGCCAGTTATACTGGATGTTCTGGCGGGTGGTGAAATGGCCGTAGCCCTTGTCCCACCGTTCGGCGATATAGGCGAGCTGGCGCATCTTGGCGCTGTCCAGCGTGCCATAGGGGATCGCGACCCGCAGCATGTAGGCGTGAAGCTGCAGATAGAGCCCGTTCATCAGACGCAGCGGCTTGAATTCGTCCTCGGTCAGCGAACCGTCGAGGCGGCGGTCGACCTGGTTGCGGAACTGAGCAACGCGGTTGCGGACAAAGGCGGCATCGAACTCGTCGTAGCGGTACATGGGGCTCACTCCGAAAGCGGCTGGCTGGGATCTTTAGGCGGGTATTGGGCCGGGGGGCGTTGGGATCCGGCGTCAGGCGCGGGCGTCGACCTGTTTGCCATGGGCGTAGTTCGACGGGCCGCGCGCGCGAAAAGCTTCGCGGAAATGCACCGGCTCGGGTCCCTTCGGGCCCGGCTTGGCATCGGCGAGATAGGCGCCGACCACGGCACCGGCCTGCTGGCTGGCGAAGAGCAGCCGGATATCGGCGTGGGCTTCATCCTCGATCAGTTCGGCTTTGCTGTGGTCGCGTGTCCAGGTGTCCTGCTCGGTCAGATAGATCACGTCACCCAGCAGCAGATCGTTGGCGGTCACGACCTTGGGTGTGAAACGGCGGCTCATCGGGTGATCTCCATTGGTCTTGTCGGCGAGGTTGCTTGCCCTTGAATATAGAACATTGTTCCTGTTTAACGCCACTAGTCGGCGGAAATAAGAAACCTGTTCCAATCTGGCTGCTGAACCGGATTGGTGTTCCAAACAATGGAAGGAACGGCGAATGGCATTTCGGCTCGACGACACGGACCGGAAAATCCTTGCGGAGCTGCAGCAGGATGCCGATCAACCCCTTGATGCGATTGCGCAAAAAGTAGGCGCATCAAAGACGCCCGTCTGGAATCGCATCCGGAAAATGCGCGAGGCCGGCGTGATCCGCCGCACCGTCGCGCTGTTGGACGCCGATGCCCTGGGTCTGGAGGCCTGTTTTTTCGTGCTGATCCGGACCTCGGAGCATGAGGCCGACTGGCAGGCGCGGTTCCTCGCCACCTTGCGCGCGCGCCCCGAAGTGCTGGAGGCGCACCGGCTGGCCGGGGACATCGACTACATTCTGAAGGTGCGCGTGCGCAACGCGCGGGCCTATGACGAGTTCTACCAGGCGCTGATCTCGGAAGTGCGGATCTACAACGTCACAGCACTTCTTTCGATGGAAGAGATCAAGTCCGAGACCGCGCTGCCACTCTGAGCCGCGCGGTCCGTCGATGTCTCGCGGCTAGCTGAAGATCCGTGGTTCACCCATCCGGTCGTGGATCTGGTTCGCCGTCTCCGGGTCAAGCCCAAGCGCCTGAGCCAGTTGCTGGAGGTATTGCGCCTCTTCCTGCGTGTCGAGCTCGATCGCCATGACGGACATCATATAGACCTGACCCTCGGCACCAGCCGGTACCGACCGGACCAGATCGTCCACATCTACAGGCTTCGCAAGCTCGGCCTTGACGAACTCCAGGTCGCTCTCGTCGAGATCGCCGAGATGCTCATTGAGCACGGCCTTTTCGCCCGCATCGATATACCCGTCCGCCTTGGCCGCCTGGATCAGCGCGCGGAGCAGCACGCCGGCCAGCTCTTCCTGAGCTGCGCTCGGTGCCACAGGCGGTTCCCCATAGCTGTCCAGAGAGTGATCCAGCATGTCCCCGAAGGAGCCGGTCGCTGGCTTGTCGAAGCGCTGTGACGAGGCTTGGGTGCCGCCATTGCCGGGTCGTCTCCCGGTCGAGAAGCGGCCCATCTCTTCGAGCGCGCCGCCCATGCTGCCGCGTCCCCGTGGGCCATCGCCCGAGAGCATCTTGCCGAGCATGTCAGTGATCCCGCCACCGGCGCCCATGCCCTGGGACATTGATCCGCCAAAGCTTGTGCCGCCCCCCGCCTGGGCCTGTCCGCGCCTGGAGCGGTTCATCACACTGCTCGCGCCCTTTGCCAGCGCGAGGCCAATGGCCACCTTCGCCAACCCTTTCATCAAACTCATCTGGTTCTCCCCGTTCTGATTCCTGTCAACTCTCGCGCAGTCCTCTCTAGATGGGAACTGTCGCCGCGCTTGAAAGATCCCTTAAAGCAGTAAGGTTTGCAGGACGCGGGACCGCGCCGGCCCGAGGTTCGCGCACCACTGTGCCCCGTCCGTCCGTGCCGCAGATAGGGATTTGTCTGCGTCGGATCCGGCTGGACTATGGGCGCCAGGAGCCAAGAGGAGACTGCACATGTCCGAGATCCATGGGACCGTCTGGTGGAGCGAGCTGATGACTCGCGACATTCCCGGCGCGCTCGACTATTACGAGGCGATCTGCGGCTGGCGCATTGAGCCGATGCAGACACCCGAGGGCGCGTACTATCTCTGCTCGCAAGGCGACAAACCCATGGCGGGGATCATGGATATGAGCGGTATGAGCCATCTCGACGGTGTGCCGCCGCACTGGTTCACCTATGTGGCGGTCGAAGACCTGAACGTGGCGCTGGAACAGACCCTCGCCCATGGCGGCGTCGTACAGCGCGATCCCTGGGAAGTGCCCGGGATCGGGCGCATCTCCATCGTCACCGATACGACCGGAGCCGCGGTCGGACTGATCCAGCCGACCGATCAGCAGGTCTCCGATCAGACATAGTGGTTGACCAGGTTCTCCAGCCTTTCCTGGCGGCCTGACACGGGCTCTGGCCGCAGGTCCTCGGCCAGGACGCGGGCACTGATGCTGTCCAGATCGCTCTGCAGCATGGCCTGAGCCTCTGGGCTGTCCCACCGGGAGTAACGTTCGCGACGCGCACTCTCCAGCCGACCATCCTCCAGCATCGCGGCGGCTGCTTTCAGCCCGCGCGCGCAGGCATCCATACCGCCGACATGGGCCAGGATCAGGTCTTCCGGGTCGATCGACTGGCGCCGGAGCTTGGCGTCGAAATTGGTCCCACCGGTGGTGAACCCGCCCGCGCGCAGAACCTCGTAATAGGCCAGCGTCATCTCGGGCACATTGTTGGGGAACTGGTCGGTATCCCAGCCGGACTGGTAGTCGTTGCGGTTGATGTCAATGGAGCCGAGCACGTCGAGGCTCGCCGCCAGTGCCAGCTCATGTTCGAAACTGTGGCCCGCAAGGATCGCGTGCCCCTGTTCGATATTGAGCTTCACCTCGTCTTCCAGCCCGTAGCGCCGCAGAAAGCCATAGACCGTGGCGACGTCGAAATCATACTGGTGTTTGGTCGGTTCCTGGGGTTTCGGCTCCACCAGGATCGTGCCGGGAAAGCCGATCTTGTGCTTGTAGTCGACGACCATGGCGAGCATGCGCCCGGCCTGGTCGGCTTCCCGCCCCAGATCGGTGTTGAGCAGCGTCTCATAGCCCTCGCGCCCGCCCCAGAGCACGTAGTTCTGCCCGCCCAGACGGTGAGTCGCGTCCATGCAGGCCTTGATCGTGGCCGCCGACCAGGCGAAGACGTCCGGGTCGGGGTTCGTGGCGGCGCCTGCCATGAAGCGGCGGTGCGAAAAAAGGTTCGCGGTCCCCCAGAGCAGTTTAGTGCCCACCCGCTCCATATGGCCGCCGATATAGTCGGTCATCTCATCGAGCCGGGCGAGGTTGGTGGCGAAATCCTCCGCCTCGGGACAGACATCGGCATCATGGAAGCAGAAAAAGGGTTGGCCGAGGATGCCGAACAACTCGAAAGCCGCGTCGGCCTTGGCGCGGGCGTGGTCCATGCTGTCGCCAAACCAGGGCCGCGCGAAGGTCGGCCCGCCAAATGGATCACCGCCGGGCCAGGCGAAGCTGTGCCACCACGCAACGGCAAAGCGCAAATGATCCTCCATGCGTTTGCCCAGCACGACCTCGTTCGGGTCGTAGTGGCGATAGGCAAATTCGTTCTGCGTCTCCGGCCCCTCATAGGCTATTGGGGGAATGTCGGCGAAATAACCTGTCATGGTAGGGCTCCGATAGCGTCGCGCAGGGCGCGGTAGCGGGCGTGGCTGTCGGCGAAGGCCGCTCGCAGGGCGGGGTCGGGTGCGATCCGCCGGGCGATGGGCGGCGCCGTGGCAATCTCGGCCCCCGCACCGGTGGCCGCCATGAGCCCCAATCGCGCCGCGCCGAACGCCGCTCCGGCCTCGCCGCCTTCGGGCAGAGCGATTTCCTGATCCAGCGCGGTGGCGAGTGCGGCCAGCCAGTAGTCCGAGCGACTGCCCCCGCCAACTGCGGTGAGGCTTTCGATGCGCGTGCCAGTTGCGCTGAGCGCGTCCTGGCAATCGGCGAGCGCGAAACAGACGCCCTCCAGGACCGCGCGAGTCAGAGCGGCGCGGTCGGTCGCGTGGTCCAGTCCGGCAAAGCTCCCACGGATCGCGGCATCGTTGAGCGGCGTGCGCTCGCCGCCGAGATAGGGCAGAAAAACTGGTGCGCCGGGCGGTTGCAGCGGTCCGAGGTCCTCGGTCAGAACCGCCGGATCGGCCTCCAGGAGCTCTGCCAGCCAGTTCAACGCATCGGTGGCAGCCAGGATCACGCCCATCTGGTGCCAGGTGCCGGGCAGAGCATGGCAGAAGCTGTGGACGGCCGTCTCGGGCGCGGGCCGATAGGCGGAATCCGCCGCGAAGAGCACGCCGGAGGTTCCGAGGGACACGAAGGCCTCACCCGGGCGGACCACGCCGACCCCTATGGCCGAGGCTGCGTTATCGCCGCCGCCGCCGGCCACTGGTACGCCCGCCGGCAGACCGAACCGGTCGGCAAGGGTATCGCGGAGTGTGCCCGACACCGCGTTGCCTTCGACCAGGGACGGCATCTGCGCGCGGCTCAGTCCGCAACGGCCCAGCAGATCGTCGGACCAGTCCCGCGCGCCGGTGTCGAACCAGGCCGTTCCGGCGGCGTCCGACATCTCGCTCACCCGGTCGCCGCTCAGCCAGAGGCGCAAATAGTCCTTGGGCAGCAGTACGGTCGCGCAGGCGTCCCAGTGCGCGGGCTCATGGGTGCGCACCCAATCGAGCTTTGGCGCGGTGAACCCGGGAAACACGATATTGCCGGTGACAGCGCGAAACACGGGGTCCGCGTCGCGGGCGGCGGCCTCTTCATGGGCGCGGGTGTCGTTCCACAGGATGCAGGGCCGCAGCACTGCATCGGACGCGTCAAGCAGCGTCGCTCCGTGCATCTGTCCTGACAGCCCGATCCCGCGTACGGCGTCCAGGCTGGTCTGACCGGCGAGATCGCTCAGCACCAGTTCCGCTGCCGCGAGCCATTCAGAGGGGTTCTGCTCGGACCAGCCCGGTGCGGGTCGGCTGACGGTCAGCGGCGCGCTGGCTTGGGCGATGAGTGCCTGATCGGCGTCGATCAGGACGCCCTTGAGACCCGAGGTGCCGAGATCAAGTCCGAGATACATTGGCCCCTGCCTTTCCGTCCGCATGGGTCATTGCGCCACCTGCAGCCTTGCGGCGAGATGCTCGAACAGGCGCGCGACGGCTTCGGCGCCGGGATCGTTGTGCCCGGCCAGCTTGTCCGCGGTCAAATACGTCGCGCGCCCGGCCCGCGCGCGGGTGATCGTCGCCGTTACTTCCGCGCCCTTCCGCGCGGCGGCGGCCGCGTTTGCCATGCCGTCGGGCAGGGCCTCCAGCGCAGGAGCAAGCGCATCGATCATCGTGCGGTCCCCCGGTGCCGCGCCGCCGACCTGACGGATCCGGTCAAGCCCGGCGCGGAGCGCGCCGACATGGTCCTGTCCCGCCGCCGACGCATCCCCGGCCGCGGCAAAGAAGATCGCCAGAAGTACGCCCGAGGAGCCTCCCATGGTCTGGCTCAATTCCTGCCCGATCGCGCGGTAGAGCTGCGTGTGGTCGGCCAATGGCAGACGGTCCATCGCGTCTACGAGAGACCGTGCGGCGCCGGCAAGCGTGGAGCCTGTGTCGCCATCGCCCGATTTCGCATCGAGTGCGTTCAGATCGCTTTCAGCTGCAATCAGGATGGCGCAGCAGGACTTCAGGAAGTCCGCGGTGGCCGGATCGCGCGACGGCATCGGCGGGATCGGGCTCAGCCCGTCGGGCATCGGCAGAACCTCGGCCGTGCCCACGGGCAGGCATCCGGGCCAAGCCCACGGAGCGACGGGAGCGAGCAGAGCGGCCTCGTCGGCCTTGCTCACGGGCAGGAGCGAGACCGAAAAACCCTGCATGTCGAGCGAGGTCATCAACGGCGCGGGGCCAACCATCCAGCGGATCTGTTCGCCCAGTTTCGAGCGTGCGAGTTCCTCGGCCAGCACGGACATTTCCAGCGGCGTAGCGCCGCCGAGATTGTTCAGGAGCGCGACATGGGGCCCGGGTCCGACCCGCGGCGCGAGCCGGTCGACGACCATCTCCATCGCCGCGCGCGCGCCGGCGAAGTCGACCTGCTCCACCCCGGCCTCGCCATGGATGCCCAAGCCCAGCTCCGCCTTGCCGGGTCCGATCCGGTCTTCCTTGGGCGAGCCGGGGACGGTGCAGGTGTCCAGCGACATCCCAATGGAGGCCAGACCACCGATCACCCGGGCAGCCGCCGTGGCAACCGTGTCGAGATCAGCCCCCTGGTCGGCCAACGCCCCTGCGATCTTGTGCACGAAAAGCGTACCCGCGACTCCGCGCGCCTGGGGCAGTTCGGGCAGGGCCACATCGTCATCGACCACCAGCATCGAGACTTTGAGCCCGCGCGCCCGCGCCCGTTCCGCGGCCAACCCGAAATTGAGCCGGTCACCGGTGTAGTTCTTGACGATCAGCAGGCAGCCCGCCTTGCCGGTGACGGCGAGGATCCCGGCCAGGACGGCATCGACCGACGGGCTGGCGAAGACATCGCCGCAAACCGCTGCCGTCAGCATGCCCTGACCGACGAAGCCCGCATGGGCGGGCTCGTGACCGGAGCCTCCGCCCGAAACCAGCGCCACCTTGGACGCGTCCCAGTCGGTGCGCACGACAACCTTGATATGCGGGTAGCCGTCGAGCCGCGCGAGCCGTCCGCCCGCGGTCCGCAACACCCCGTCGATGGCCTCGGTGACGAGGCTCTCCTTGCTGTTGATGAACTGCTGCATGGTGGTCTCTCCTCAGGCGATACGGCGCCCGTCGGCGTCGAAGTAAAGGGGCGCACGCGGGGCGATGGCGATGGTCTCGCCGCCGCGCAGTGGTGTGTGCACATCCGTGAGCGTGATGATGTCGTGTCCGTCGAGCCGCAGATGCAGCCGGGTCTGATCGCCCAGATGCTCCACCCGGACGACGCTGGCTTCGCGGCCCTCACCCTCGGCGATATGCTCGGGGCGCAGTCCAATGGTCGCGGCGTTGGCGGGAGCAGTGCCAAAGAGACCGGCGGGCAGGGTGTTGATCCGCGGCAGGCCGAGCCGCGCTGCGACAGTCACACTGACGGGGTTTTCATAGATCTCGCGCGGCGTGCCGACCTGCACCAGCCGGCCTTCGTCCAGCACGCCGACATGGCTGGCCATGGTCATGGCCTCGGTCTGGTCATGGGTGACGTAAAGCAGCGTTGCCCCGAGGCTGGCGTGGATGCGTTTGAGCTCGATCCGGAGCTCGCTGCGCAGCTTGGCGTCGAGCGAACTGAGCGGTTCGTCCATCAGGTAGATCGCGGGATCACGGACCAGGGCCCGGCCGATGGACACGCGCTGCATCTCGCCGCCCGAAAGCTCCGTGGCCTTGTTGTCGAGCTTGTGGGCGATGCGCAGGGTTTCGGCCACTTGGCCGACCTTGGCCGCAATCATATCCTCGGGCGTGCGCAGGATCGGGGAGCGCAGCGGGAAGGCAAGATTGTCGCGCACGCTCATATGCGGGTAGAGCGAATACTGCTGGAACACCATCGCCACATCGCGCTGCGCCGGGGTCTCACTGCTGACGTCGCGACCGCCGACGGTGATGGTGCCCGCGTCGGGACGCTCCAGCCCGGCGATCAGGCGCAGGGTCGTGGTCTTGCCCGCGCCGGTGGGGCCGAGCAGCACGACAAAGGCGCCGTCGGGAACGGTCAGATCGACGGCATCAAGCGCCGTGGTGCGACCGAAACGCTTGGTGACGTTGGTCAGGCGAACCTCAGCCATGGAGCACCTCCGCATTGAGGTCAGAGCGCAAGGCGCGGCCGGTTTTCGCCTCGAACAGTGTCAGTGTGGAGGGCGTTAAATCGAGCCCCACGCGGGCGCCCTCATGTACTGCATCGGCCGAGGAAACGCGGGCCTTGAGCGGACCATGGGCGGTCTCCAGCGACAGGATCTGTGTGGTGCCGAGATATTCGCGCGCCACCACCTCGCCGCGCAAGGCACCGTCGTCCGCCAGGTGCACATGCTCAGGTCGGACGCCCAGCACCAGTTCGCCCTGCGCGCCGTCATGCTGGCGCGGCACCGCAATAGTGGCATTGGCCAGCCGGGCCTCGGTCGCGCCCTCGGCGATGGTGCCGGTGAAGGGCAGGAAGTTCATCGCGGGCGAGCCGATGAAGTCGGCCACGAACATCGTCGCGGGCTTGTCGTAGATGTCCTGCGGCGCTCCGAACTGCTCCACAACCCCATGATTCATAACGACGATCTTATCGCCCATTTGCATCGCTTCGAGCTGATCGTGGGTGACATAGACGGTGGTCGCGCCCATCCGGTCATGGAGCGCGCGCAGCTCTTCGGCCATGCGTTCGCGGAACTCCGCATCGAGCGCACCAAGGGGCTCGTCCATCAGGAAGGCCTTGGGGTCGCGCACGATGGCGCGGCCCAAAGCGACTCGCTGCCGGTCTCCGCCCGAGAGCCCGCCGACGGGGCGGTTCAGGATATCGGTGATGTCGAGGATGCGGGCGACCTCCTCGACCTTCGCATTGGCGTCGCGGCGGCTCAGGCCCTGCGAGACCAGCGGATAGGCGATGTTGCGGCGCACATTCATGTGCGGGTAGAGCGCGAACATCTGGAACACGAAGGCGATGTCGCGGTCGCGCGCGGGGCGTTGGGCGACGTCCTCGCCATCGATCAGGATCTCGCCGCCGGTGGGCATCTCCAACCCCGCGATCATGCGTAGCGTCGTGGTCTTGCCGCAGCCCGAGGGCCCGAGCAGCATGAAGAACTCGCCGTCCGCTATGGTGAAGGACGAGGATTGCACCGCGGTGAAATCCCCGAACTCCTTGCGCAGATTGCGGATGACGATCTCAGCCATGGGGCGCACGCTCCAGCTGGTAGGGGGTGCCGAAGAGCTCGGACGTGATCACGAAATCCGCGGTCGCCTCGTTGCAGGCGAAAACCACCTGTTCGAGCGTCGAGATCCGCAAAAGCGCTTTGACATCAACATCATGGGGCATGGAGGCGAGCGGATCGACAAAGAAGAAGAGCACGTCCAGGCGCCCTTCGGCGATCATCGCGCCGAGCTGTTGGTCGCCGCCCAGGGGGCCGCTTTTGAGCCGCGTGATGGGCAAGCCCGTGGCCTCGGCGATATGGCCGCCGGTGGTGCCGGTGGCCCAGATCTCGCAGCCTTGCAGCACCTTCAGATGCCGCGCGGCCCAGGCGACGATATCGGCCTTTTTCTGGTCATGGGCGACCAGACCGATGCGTTTGCGCGCGGGCATGTCGGCCATCGGGCTACTCCGGGAAATGGCTGACGATGAGGAACATCACCGTGCCGGTCAGAATGACGATGAAGCTGTAGGTATAGAGCCCCATCACGAAGGGCTGCATCAGCATAACGACGCCAAGCCCGATGAGGATGGAGGCGACCATTTCCCAGGGCCCGCGGCGCAGTCGGATCAGGCCGTCGAGAAAGCTGCTCATCCGACACCTCCGCAGCTAAAACCACTGTCTGTATCGCGTCGGTATCGCGTCGGTATCACGTCGGTGGAAGCCACAGGGTGGGGTAGGGAGGCACGCGTCATTTCCGTACCGCTCCGAAGGTGATCCCCCGCAGCAGATGCTTGCGGAGCAGGATCGTGAAGACCATCACCGGCAGCAGGAAGAGCGTCGCACCCGCAGCCACCGCCGGCCAGTCCTGGCCGCCGACACCGATGATCGTCGGGATGAAGGGCGGGGCGGTCTGGGCGTTGCCCGAGGTCAAAAGCACGGCGAAGGCGTATTCGTTCCAGGCGAAGATCAGGCAGAAGATCGCCGTGCTGGCGATGCCGGTCGCGGCCTGAGGCAGGACGACCTTGTAGAAGGCCTGGAAGCGCGTGTAGCCGTCGATCAGCGCGGCCTCCTCATACTCGCGTGGGATCTCGTCGATGAAGCCTTTCAGCAGCCACACGGCGAGCGAGATATTCACCGCCGTGTAGAGCAGGATCATGCCGAGATGCGTGTCCGACAGCCCGAGTTCGCGGAACATCAGGAAGATCGGGATCGCGACGGCGATGGGCGGCATCATCCGCGTCGACAGAATGAAGAACAGCAGGTCGTCCTTCAGCGGCACGCGGAAGCGCGAGAAAGCATAGGCCGCCAGCGTGCCCAGGAAGACCGCAAGGAAGGTCGAGCCGAACCCGATGATCACGGAGTTCATGAAGCGCTCGCCGTAGCGCGAGGGTCCGGCGATGACCATGTCGCGGTTGCGCACGATCTGCTCATACCAGGTCTCGGGCGGAGGTAGGGCGGCGAGGTCGTCCGCGGCGATCCGCGTGCGGGTCGTGAAGAGGTTCACGTAGCCTTCGAGCGAGGGCTCGAACAGCACCTTGGGCGGATAGCTGATCGCGTCCTGGGGCGTCTTGAAGCCCGTGGCGACGATCCAGACCAGCGGCAGCATGGTGATCAGCGCGTAGAGGATCACGAGGGTGCCCGCGATCCATTTCTGCCGCGCGCTGGGTTCGGTGACGGAATGGGCGCTCATGACGCCTCTCCGGCGTTTCGAGACGTTTCGGCAACGTGCCGTGTTACACTGACCGTGCGACCCGCACTGCCGGAATGGAGGAGGAAGCTATGATATTGCGCGTGTTCCAAGTCACCACCCAACCGGGCAAGGCGGCGGACTTTGCCGCGTTTTTCCACGACACCGCCGTCCCTCTGATGCTTTCCGTGGACGGCCTTCTTGCCGTGCTGCCGGGTGCGGCGCGTCATGAGACACCCGACGCGTTCGCCTTTGTGATGCTCTGGCGCGATCTCGACGCGCTCAAGGCATTCGTCGGCGAGGACTACGCGTCGCCGCACATCCATGCCGACGAGGCCGCCTTGGTCGCCGCGCGGTCGATCACACATTACGATCTGGTCGAGGAAGGCGCCAAGGGTCTGGCCCTTGGGGCCTAGGCTCCGGTCCGCTCCGGTGGGTCGAAGGCTCATCGTTCCTTCACCTTGTTGAGCGCCTTCACATAGATGGAGGCGAGCCCGAAGACGGTGACGAAGAGGATGATCGCATAGGCGCTGGCATAGCCCGTGCGCCATTTTTCGAAAGCCTCGCGCTTGAGATTGATCGAGGTGAGCTCGGTGATGCTGCCCGGACCGCCGCCGGTGAGCTGCACGACAAGATCGAACATCTTGAAATTCTCGATGCCGCGGAACAGCACCGCCAGCATCAGGAAGGGCAGCACCATGGGCACCGTGATGGTCCAGAACTGCCGCCAGGGGCTGGCGCGGTCGACCTCGGCGGCCTCATAGATCGAGTCCGGGATCGAGCGCAGTCCCGCCAGACAGATCAGCATCACGAAAGGTGTCCACATCCAGGTGTCGACGATGATGATCGACCAGGGTGCGAGGTTCACGGACCCGATCATCGAAAAGCTGCTTGGGTCGACGCCGGTAAAGAAGCTGACCGCGTAATTGAACAGTCCGATCTGAGGCTGGTAGAGGAAAGTCCAGAAATTGCCGACGACCGCCGGGCTGAGCATCATCGGCAGCACGATGACGGTCGTCCAGAAGGCCGAGCCCTTGAAGTTTCGGTTGATCAGCCAGGCGATCGTGAACCCGATCAGGACCTGCAGCAGGATCGTCCAGAACAGGAAATGCGCCGTGGCCTGCATCGTCAGCCAGATGTCGCTGTCGGTCAGGATGCGTTCGTAATTGCGCAGGCCGACCCACTCGACCTCCCGGTTGGGGCGGTTGGCGCGGAAATTGGTGAAACTCAGCCGGATCGTCCAGATCAGCGGAAAGATGTTCACCGCCAGCAGCAGAAAGATCGTCGGCGCCACGAAGATCCACGCGATGGCCCGGTCGGACAGGCCACGGACGCGGCGGGCCACAGGCTGAGGCGTGGCGCGGGCGAGCTTGTCCACGGGGCTGTCGGTCATGGGCGCATCTCTCCTGTCGCGCGGCCAGGCCGCGCGTCATGGAAGGCATGGACGCGGGCAGGGCACATGGCCCCGCCCGGCCGGAACTCAGAGCTTGCCTTCGTCCTCGAAGGTTTCCTGCCAGTCCTCGATCAGTTTGTTGAGCGCCTCTTCCGCGGTGCCCTGATCGGCGACGATATAGTCATGCAGGCGTTTCTGCATGGCCAGCAGCAGTTCGGCATAGGCCGGCTCCTGCCAGAAATCCTGCACGCCATCCATGGCCACCAGGAAGTCCCCGGCGAAGGGTGCGCTGGCCTCGAACCCGGGATCGTTCAGCACCGAGTTGTGTGCCGAGTACCCGCCCAGAGCCCACCATTTGGCCTGCACGTCGGGTTGCGCGAACCATTTGATATAGTCGAGTGCGGCGTCTTTCTTGTCCGAGTAGGCGACCACGCTGATGCCCTGACCGCCGAGGGTGGAGGCGGCGACATTCTGGGGCGGATTGACGAAGAAATCGATCTTGTCACCCCCGATATCGGGATCGGCATGGAGGCCGGGGAAGAAGGCGAACCAGTTCATCGCCATCGCCACCTGGCCGGATTTGAACGCGTCGAGCGACTGCTCCATATAGCTGTCGGTGTAGCCCGGGGGCGTGCAGCATTCGTAGAGTTCCTTGTAAAACTCCAGCCCCTCGATGGCCTCGGCGGAGTTCACGGCGCCTTCCATATCGTAGCTGCCCGGCTCGTTTTCGTATTTGAACCCGAAGGCATAGAGCGCACCGGTGGCCCCCATGGTGATCCCTTCGGAGCCGCGTTCGGTAAAGATCGAGGCGCCATAGCGGGTCTGGCCGTCGATTTCGCGGCCCTGGAAGAACTTGGCGATCTGCATCAGCTCGCGCTGGCTCTGGGGCTCGCGCAGCTCCTCGCCGGTCTCTTCGGTGTAGGCGGCCATGATCTCGGGATCGGTGAACCAGTCCTTGCGGTAGAACCAGCCATTGGCGTCGCCCATGGCGGGCAGGGCGTAGTAGTTCGGGCTGCCCTTGGGCCAGGTCGAATAGGCATAGACGGTCGCGGGCGCGAAATCGTCCATGGAAATGCCTTCGGCGTCGAAGAATTCGTTGAGCTGGACGTAGTGGCCGTTTTCCGCGCCGCCGCCGATCCACTGGCTGTCGCCGATCAAGAGATCGCAGAGCTGGCCGCCTGAGTTGAGCTCGTTGAGCATCCGGTCGGCGAAGTTGGGCCAGGGGACGAATTCGAAATTCATCGTGTTGCCGGATTGCTCCTCGAACTCCTTGGAGAGCTCGACGAGCGCATTGGCGGGGTCCCAGGCGGCCCAGCAGAGCGTAAGCTCTTCGGCGCCGGCCGCCGGGGCGGTCAGCGACGCCACCGCGGTCAGGGCGGTTGCGCCCAGCAGTGTCTTGGTCGTGGTCATGGATATCCTCCCTAAAACGGCCGGTCTTTCGCCGGGTTCTTGCGGAGTGTAGCTGAGGTACGCCCCTCAAGGGAAGAAAGAATTCTGAGGGGCGTACATCTTTTTTGCCAGGACCCTACGGTTTTCAGTATAGATTAGCATAAAAACAGCACCTTAACGCCGCACTTTGAAGTCAGGGTTTCCAGCTGGAAATGGGATGGCGTGCTTGTCCGGTTTGCGGTCCGCTCAGAGGTACTGTGCTCGGGACCGGCGCCACGCCGGTCGCGCAGAAAAACACTATCGTTGTGGTCACTTGTAAGCGATCGCAGCGCTGGACGGGCCGTCGAGCGACAGGATCTCGAAGCGGCGAAACCCGGCCTCGCGGCACCAGGAGATGAACTCCGCGCCCGTATAGTCGAACGCGTCGCCGAACTCGATCAGCATGTTGAGCGACAGGAAAAGCCCGAAAGTGTTCTCGCGGCGCGCGTCGTCGATGAGTGCTTCGATGACGATGAAGGCGCCGCCTTCGGGCAGCGCGTCATAGGCCTTGCGTACCAGCGCTTGCTTCCGTTCCAGGTTCCAGTCGTGGAGGATCATGCCCATGGTGATGACGTCCGCCTTCGGCAGCGGCTCGGCAAAGAAATCGCCCGACTGGGCGGTGATCCGGTCCGAGAGCCCGGCCTCGGCGATCTTGCGCGCCGCGATCTCGGTCACTTCGGGCAGATCCAGCGTGGTGATGGACAGCCCCTCGTGGCGCACCGCCACCTCGCGGGCGAGCAGCCCGTCCGCACCGCCGATATCCACGAGGCTGTGATAGCGCGAAAAGGGAAAGGACTCGGCCAGCGCGCGGAAATTCCGGATGGAGGAGCCGGTCATCGCGTCCATGAAAGCCTCCAGCCGCGCGGGGTCGGCATAGAGCGTCTCGAAGAACGGCGTTCCGCCATCCTTGGTTTCGTTCTGCGCGCGGCCGGTCTGCATCGCTTCGGTCAGCGTGTTCCAGAAGCCGAAATTGCGCTTGGCCCAGAGCTCGATGATCCCGCCGATATACTCGGGCTGCGTCCGGTCGAGGAAGGCTGCCGTCTCCGGCGTGTTCAGGTAGCGCGCATCCTCGCCGTCCCCCTGCCGGGCCAGAAGCTCGGCAGAGACCAGAAGGTCGAGGAAATCGGTGCCCGGGCGCGCGAGCAAGCCGTATTCGGCGCAGATCTCCGATGCCGTCATCGGACCTGCTGCAAGCCGTGAAAAAAGCCCCAGATCGACGGCCGAGAGCAGCGCGCGGCTCAGCCCGTAGCCGCTGGCAACCGCCATGATATGTTGTGGTGTCGTCATCACTGTCCCCTTTGCGGCTTTGCGCAGTTGGGCTTAATGATGACCGGCTCGCGGCTCCCGCGCTACAGGTTTTCTACAGATCGAGCGTCACCCAGGCGCCATCGTCCGCCGAGGACCGCACGCAGGCATCGACGAATGCCACGCCTTGCAGGCCGTCCCGGATACCCGGGCTCAGCACGTGGGCGGGCCGGGGGCGGCCGGCCTGGTGGGCGCGGATGGCGTCGGCCGCGTCGGCATAGATCGTGGCGAACCCTTCCAGATAGCCCTCGGGATGGCCGAAGGGGACGCGACTGACCGCATTCGCGGGATCGGTCGCGCCATCGCCGCCGCGGGTGAGCAGGCGCTTGGGTTCGCCCAAACGGGTGGTCCACAGATAGTTCGGATCTTCCTGCGCCCATTCCAGCCCGCCCTCGCTGCCGAAGACCCGCAGCTTGAGCGCGTTCTCGCAGCCCGGCGCGACCTGACTGGCCCAGAGCATCCCGCGCGCGCCGCCCGCATAACGCAGCATGACATGGGCATTGTCATCGACGCGGCGGCCGGGAACGAAGCTCTGCAGATCCGAGCTGATCCGGTCGGTCTCAAGGCCGGTCACGAAACCCGCGAGATGGAAAGCATGGGTGCCGATATCGCCGATACAGCCGCCGGCGCCGGTGCGCGCGGGGTCGGTGCGCCACTGGGCCTGCTTGTTGTCGGTCTGCTCCTCGGGTTTGGCGAGCCATGCTTGGGCGTATTCGACCTGCACCACCCGGATCTCGCCCAACTCGCCCGCGGCGACCATGGCACGGGCCTGCCGGATCATCGGATAGCCGGAGTAATTATGCGTCAGCACGAACACCGCATCGCTCTCCTCCGCCAGAGCCGCAAGGCTGCGCGCTTCGTCCAGCGTCGCGGTCAGCGGCTTGTCGCAGATCACATGGATGCCCAAAGGCAGGAAGGCCTGGGCCACGGGCAGATGCATGTTGTTGGGCGTGACGATCGCCAGCGCCTCTATCCCGTCGGCGCGTTCGGCCTCGCGCCCGGCCATCTCGGCGAAGCTGCCATAGACGCGGTCCGGGTCGAGCCCCAGATCCTCGCCTGAGGCCTTGGACTTCTCTTCGGTCGAGGAAAGACAGCCCGACACCAGCTCGAACCGGTCATCGAGCCGGGCCGCGATGCGGTGCACGCCCCCGATAAAGGCATCGCGTCCGCCGCCCACCATGCCGAGCCTGATCCTCGGCGTTCCCATGCGCTCCATCGTATTCTCCTCCCAGTCTCGATCTTGTATTTCTCTGCAATCCGGACGATCACCGGTTCATCGGGCCAACTCGGCCGCCTGGTATCGCCCCGCATGTCCATGGCTCGGGGCCAAGCGCCGTTTCACTCCCGCTTGCGGAGGAAACGATGTCTTGTGGAAACGCAACCTGCGCCTCTTTTTCTGCTCACCCTCATGGCTCCTCGGCCAACCCTTGGCTTTGGACCGTCCTGTGCCTGTGGCGGGCGCGGGCGCGTCAACGCGCGCGGCTTGCGGCGCTTCCGCCGCATCTGCTGGCCGATATCGGGGTCGACCGGCTCGAGGCGGATCGCGAGGCGTCCAAGCCCTTCTGGCGGGCGTGACGGCCCATTGGCGAGCGCCGCGGTCATTCCAGACCGAGCATCGCGCGGTTCGCGGCCTCGTCCGTGCCGGCGCCGGCGAAATCGTCAAAGGCGGTCTCGGTCACGCGGATGATTTTGTCGCGGACGAAGGCTGCGCCCTCGCGGGCGCCGTCCTCGGGGTGCTTCATCGCGCATTCCCATTCGACCACGGCCCAGCCGTCGAATTTGTACTGCGTGAGCTTGGAGAAGACGGCGCCGAAATCGACCTGCCCGTCGCCAAGGCTGCGGAACCGGCCCGCGCGGTCGACCCAGGACTGGTAGCCTCCATAGACGCCCTGACGGCCCGTCGGGTTTAGTTCCGCATCCTTGACATGAAACATCCCGATCCGTTCGTGATAGATGTCGATATTGTCGAGATAATCCAGGGCCTGCAGCACGTAGTGGCTGGGATCGTAGAGCATCTTCGCCCGCGCATGCCCGCCGATACGTTCCAGAAACATCTCGTAGCTGACCCCGTCATGGAGATCCTCGCCGGGATGGATTTCGTAGCAGACATCCACCCCCATCTCCTCGGCATGATCGAGGATCGGGCGCCATCGGGCGGCGAGTTCGTCGAATGCCGTCTCGATCAGGCCCGCGGGCCGCTGCGGCCAGGGATAGACATAAGGCCATGCCAATGCGCCGGAGAAGGTCGCGTGCGCCGTGATGCCGAGCTTGCGCGAGGCGGTCAGCGCCATCTTCACCTGCTCCACGGCCCAGGCCTGGCGCGCAGTCGGATTGCCGCGCACCTCGGGTGCTGCGAACCCGTCGAAGGCGGTGTCGTAGGCCGGGTGTACGGCGACGAGCTGGCCCTGCAGATGGGTCGAGAGCTCCGTCACCGTCAGCCCGGCCTCCGACGCGATGCCCGCGACTTCGTCGCAATAGTCCTGGCTTTCCGCGGCGCGGGCCAGATCGAAGAGGCGCGCGTCCCAGCTCGGGACCTGAACGCCGGCATAGCCGCAATCGGCGGCCCAGCGGCAGATCGACGGCCAGCTGTCGAAGGGCGCGTCATCGCCCGCAAATTGCGCCAGAAACAGCCCGGGTCCCTTGATGGTCTTCATGATCTTCCTCCCAAACGTCGCCCGTTACTTCTCCCGGTCTGATGCCGGTCTCATGTGGCGGGCAGGTTTTCCTTCAGCACGATGTCGATACGGATCTGTTCCTGGCTTTCGATGATCTCGCGCCCGTCGCAGCGCGCGCGCAGCACCCGGGCCGCGCTCCGCGCCAGATGGCCGACATTCTGGGTGATCACCGCGTCGATGGTCCCGTCCTCCAGCGCCGTGCGGGTATGGGCGGTCAGCTCGTGGCCGATCACGGTGAGCCTGTCGGCCATCCCCAGATCGGCGAGCGCCTGGGTGACGCCACGGGTGCCCGCGCCGGCGCAGTAGAGACCGGCAACATCGGGATTGGCGGCAAGGCAGGTCGCGGTGACCTGCGCGGTCTGGGCGTGGTCGTCATGGCCTTCGACCGAGGGCAGGGCGGAGAGACGTGGAAAGTCGCGCGCCAGCACCGCGTCGAAGCCCAGCCGCCGTTCGACCATGTCGCGCGCCAGCATGGTGTTGACGACGACCGCGATGCGCGCCGGCTTGCGTGGCAGGAACCGGCCCATCAGCGTCGCGGCGGTGCGCCCGGCCGCGATATTGTCGATGCCCACGAAATGCGCCCGCGGGGCGTCGGTCTGGTCGGTGACGAGACTAACGACCGCTGTGCCCGATGCGTCGAGCCGCCCTATCAGGTCACGCACCATCGGCGTTTCATTGGCCATGATCGCCACCCCGTCCACAGGCGCGTCGAGGAGCGCGGCCATCTCGCGGCTCGCTGTGATCGGGTTGTCGAGATCGACCCGCGTGACGCTCAGCTCGCAGCGCTCGGCGCGCAGCTGGCGGCCGGCCTCCTCGATGGCGGCACTCAGCCCGGCGAGGAACTGGCTCTGCACCGCGGGCAGCAGGAAGCGGAACCGGTAGAGCCGTCCGCGCGCCAGATTGGCCGCCCCCAGATCGCGCACATAGCCCAGATCGGCGATCGCGGCCTGCACCCGCGCCACGGTCGCGGGCCGCACGCCGGGGCGTCCGTTGATGACCCTGTCCACCGTCGCGAGGCTGACCTCGGCGGTGCGGGCGATGTCGTGAACCGTTGGTCGTCCCATGCTCCGTCCCTTGCTCGGGCCCTTGCCGGAGCAGAGTGACGGGCGCGCTGAGGTACGTCAATCAGACTCTGCGCACTGGGGCGCAGGATCAGTCGGATTTGCGCAGCACCGCGGTGAATTCAAGTTGGCCGGGGCGGGTCGCGCAGACCAGTTCCGGAATGAGATCGGTGAATTCGAGCTGCTGCAGCGCTGTGACGATCTCGCAGAAACGTCCAGGCGTAAAACGCCAGGCATGGATGTCGATATAGCCGCCGTCGGCGGCCTGATATTCCGCGATGGCGTGGCGGGCGGTGTACTGAACATGGCCCGGGGTCGGGTAGTCGCCGTGGTCCGCTGTCCAGTGCCGGAGCTTTTGGTTGTGCGTCACAAGCGTGCGCGCATCGATCAGATTGGCCAGCGAGTGGACACGCCGGTCCTCCAGGTGCGCTTCGATCACGCCACCGAGAGTCGAGAGCGGCAGATAATGGTCAAAGCAGAACCGCTTGTCCGGCGCGATCAGATAATAGCGGCCACCGGGTTCCAGCAACGCGCTGACCTGCGCCAGATGCCGCACGAGCGATGGCTGATGTTCGATGCAGTGCGAACTGAAGACGGCGGCAAAGCGGCGGTCGATGCCCGAGAGATCCCCCTTGGGATCGGCGAAATCGATATGGGGAACGCGGTCCGTGGGCAGGCCGTACTCCGCGACCCGCGCGATCAGCTCGGGCTGCAGCTGCAGGTCGAAATAGGCGACGCCGTCGCCCTTGAGCGACGGGTTGTGGAAGGGGCCGATCTCGAGCGCCGAGGGCGCGCTTTGGGCTGCCGCGACCAGTGCATCGCGCCGGCCCAGCTTGTGGTCCTGGGCCACCGCGGCGGCGGCGTCGGGATCGTCTTCGGGAGCCGCCGCGCCAAGGCCCAACGCGTGGCCGAGCCGGGCTGTCGCGCGGCCGGCGGCGGTGCGGACGGTTTCGGTAAGGGCGCGAGCCATGGGACACTCCGTTGCGCGGTCCCGTAAGGGCCGCCGATGGGATCAATCATATTCCGGGCGCGGACAAAACCCCAGCCCGCGCGGGCAGATGCAGAAGCCGGGTAGCTGTAACGGGCGGGCGCCGCCGGGACCGAGCGGACCCCACGGAAACCGAAGTGGAGCCTTTTGCATTTTGCAAAGCTGTGAAACACTCGAATCGTCGGGCGCTCAGCGCATCCCGTGTGAATGGCGCCAAGTGCTCATGGCCAGTTCACAGCGGAATGCGCGGCGTCGCCCGCGTTGCAAAAGCGATCCGCGTTAGGCGGACGTAAAAAGAAAAGAGGGACCACCACATGATCAAGACAACGATTCTCGGATCCGCGGTTTTGATGTTTGCTGCCAGCGTTGCTTCGGCGGATGGACATGTTTTCGCTCAGGAAGCGGGCTGGAACATCATCAACAGCGAAGCACTCGGGGGCTGTCTGATGGAGCAGACGCAGGAGAGCGGCATCCAGGTGCAGTTCGGGATCAACGGCAAGCGGGAGCTCGGCTATGTCGCGCTTTTCGCGCGTGAAGACCTCGGCCTCCCCGACGGAGAGACGCGGGTCGCCAACTTCAATATCGACGGCGCGCTGTTCGAAGGCGAGGGCCAGACCGTTGTGACCGACGGGTTCGAAGGGGGCTTTCTCTACTTCAACAACCCGAACTTCATCAACGACATCATCAACGGCGAGAAGATGGTGATCACGACGGAAGCCGGCACAGAGGTCCCCGTGGACCTGACCGGCACGAAGGCCGCCGGCGATGCCGTGCTCGCCTGCGAAGTCGCGAACTACGGCTGAGTGCAGCCGCCGGGTCGCGGGGTCATGCCTCGCGACCCGAACCTTTCCGGGCCCCGCGCGCGCTCCGGCGGGTCAGAGCTTGGGGTAGATCGGGAACTTGCCGCATAGGTCGAGCACCTTGGCCTTGACCGCGGCTTCGGTCGCCCCGTTGCCGTCGGGCCCGTTTGCGGCCAGCCCGTCGACCACTTCGACAATCAGATCGCCGATCTGGCGGAACTCGGTTTCGGCAAAGCCGCGGGTCGTGCCCGCCGGGGAGCCGAGCCGCACGCCCGACGTGATCGTCGGCTTCTCTGTGTCGAAGGGGATGCCGTTCTTGTTGCACGTGATATGGGCCCGGCCGAGCGCTTCCTCGGTGGCCTTGCCGGTCACACCCTTGGGGCGCAGATCGACGAGCAGCACGTGGGTGTCGGTGCCGCCGGTGACGATGTCCAGCCCGCCCTTGAGCAACTGGTCGGAGAGCGCCTGCGCGTTGCTGATCACCTGGCTGGCGTAGGTCTTGAATTCAGGCCGCAGAGCTTCGCCGAAGGCGACGGCCTTGCCCGCGATCACGTGCATCAGCGGGCCGCCCTGAATGCCGGGGAAGATCGCGGAGTTGAATTTCTTGGCCAGCGCCTCGTCATCGGTCAGGATCATGCCGCCGCGGGGGCCGCGCAGCGTCTTGTGCGTGGTCGTCGTCGCGACGTGGGCATGGGGGAAGGGCGACGGATGCGCGCCGCCCGCCACGAGGCCTGCGAAATGGGCCATGTCCACCAGCAGGTAAGCGCCCACGCTGTCGGCGATCTCGCGCATGCGGGCGAAATCGACCTGACGCGGGATGGCCGAGCCGCCCGCGATCAGCAGCTTGGGCTTGTGCTCTTCCGCCAGCGCCGCGACCTGATCATAGTCGATCAGGTGGGTGTCGCGGTCTACGCCGTAATGCACCGCGTTGAACCATTTGCCCGACTGGTTCGGCCGGGCGCCGTGGGTCAGGTGACCGCCCGCGTCGAGGCTCATGCCGAGGATCGTGTCGCCGGGCTTGATCAGCGCCAGAAACACCGCCTGGTTGGCCTGGCTGCCGGAGTTCGGCTGCACATTGGCGAACCCCACCTTGAAGAGCGCGCAGGCCCGCGCGATCGCCAGTTCCTCGGCGATATCGACATACTGGCAGCCGCCATAATAGCGCCGCCCGGGATAGCCCTCGGCATATTTGTTGGTCAGGACCGACCCTTGAGCCTCCATCACCGCCTGGCTGACGATGTTTTCCGAGGCGATCAGTTCGATCTCGTCGCGCTGGCGTCCCAGCTCCTGCCGGATAGCGCCGAAGAGCTCCGGATCCCGGTCTTCGAGGGACTCCGTGAAAAAGCCGCTGTCGCGATGGGGTGCGTTCATCGAGGAATCTCCCTTTGGGGCCGGGCTGACACGGCGATTTGAGGGGGAGTGTTACAGGCTGGTGGCATCGAAAAAAACCCCCCGCGCTTTCATAATGAAGCTGCCTGCCGGCTCATATCGCGACATTGGTGGGTGGCGGCACAGGCGCGGGGCGCCATGCGGGACATCCGTTCCCGGGGTGCCGCGCAAGCCATTGCCGGCTCGCGATATTCTCACCGGCGACGCGCTTCGCGCTTGAGTTCGCCCCCCTCGCGCGCCACAAGAGGCGGGTCAACAGGGGGGCAGTGATGGCCACGGATATGGACATTGCCTTCATGGCCAGCTCGGCGCCGGCCGCGCAGGCGGCGTTGCGGGAGCTCTCCGGGCTGTACGGATGCGCCGCGCCTGAAGAGGCCGAAGTGATCGTGGCTCTGGGCGGCGACGGCATGATGCTGTCGACCCTGACGGACACGCGCGAACTGGGCAAACCGGTCTACGGCATGCATCGCGGCTCCATCGGATTTCTGATGAACGAGTATTCCGTCGCAGGCCTTCCGACGCGGCTGCGCGCCGCCGAGCAGGCAGTGATCAACCCGCTCAGGATGTCCGCGACGCAGCGCGACGGCACCGCGCGCGAGGCGTTGGCCATCAACGAGGTGTCGCTCTTGCGGGCAGGGCCCCAGGCGGCGAAGCTCAGGATCTCCGTCGACGGCAAGGTGCGGATGGATGAGCTGGTCTGCGACGGCGCGCTGCTCTGCACGCCGGCGGGGTCCACGGCCTACAACTATTCCGCCCATGGGCCGATCCTGCCCATCGGGGCAGAGGTTCTGGCGCTGACGGCGATGGCCGCCTTTCGCCCGCGTCGCTGGCGGGGTGCGCTCCTGCCGAAAACCGCGCGGGTCCGTTTCGACGTGCTTGAGGCCGACAAGCGCCCGGTGATGGCTGACGCGGACGGCCGCTCGGTGCCCTATGTCACTTGCGTCGAGATCTGCAGTGAACCGGCGGTGTCGCACCGGATTCTGTTCGATCCCGGCCACGGGCTGGAGGAACGCCTGCTGCGCGAGCAGTTTTCCTGACCGGCCGACATGCTCGAGATTGCGATAACCAGTGACGGCGACCACACGGTTCGTCGAACCCCTCGGTCGAGTACCTCGTGCGTGCGCTGGTCGCGCGGCATGGAAGGCCCCGTGGCGTGGTAATGGGGCGCGCCGGGACACGGGTGGCGGGCGAAAGCTCCGTGCTCGACATGGTCGATCAACAGACCGCCGGGCTCGCCAACCCGAGGACGCTCGTTATCCGTTTCGATCCCTGGCCGTGGTCCTATTCGACGATCCGCGACGACGCGGTGTCGGCGCAGGAGGCGAAAAGCTCTGACAGCCGGACACCTCGGAGCCCGGAGCGATCTGCGCGAGCGGCCCGCCGCTCAGGCCCTCGCCGCGCCGGTCTTTTCGAGCGCGCCGATCGGTCTGCTGGTTCGCGGCGCAATGCGTCCCGCCAATTTCGAGGCGCTGTGCGACGCCGTAGCGCTTCGCGGCGACCTCACTGCTCGCGCCAGGTATCGCGCTTGCGGTAGAGCGTGGACGGCGACACGCCCAGCACCGCGGCGGCCTTGGGAACTGAGCCGTTCTGGTGGCGGATGGTCTCCTCGATCACCAGCCGTTCGATCTCGGCCAGCGAGCGCCCGATCAGGCCGTTGACCGACAGCGCCTGGGCGGCTCCGTTCGCGCGCGCCTCGAGTCGGCCGACCGGGTCATTCTGGATCTCCGGCGGGAGCATCGCCATCTCGACCGTTGGGCCGGGGTTCAGCACCACCGTGTTGCGCAGAACATTGAGCAGCTGGCGGATGTTGCCGGGCCAGCGGTAATGCAGGAAGCGCTGGCGCACCGCGTCCGAGAGACCGGTGAAGCTGCGCTCTTCCTCGCGCGCCAGCCGCTGGAGCATGACCTCTGCGATCTCGATCACATCATTCCCGCGGGCACGCAGGGGCGGCATGTGGATCGGAACCACATGGAGCCGGTAATAGAGATCCTCGCGGAACCGGCCCTGCCGGACCTCGTCCATCGGGTCGCGGTTGGTGGCGCACAGGATGCGCACATTGACCTTGCGCGGGTGGGTGGAGCCGACGGGGTGGATGGTCGAGGTCTGCAGGAAGCGCAGCAGCTTGGTCTGCAGGTTGAGATCCATCTCGCAGATCTCATCGAGAAAGAGCGTTCCGCCATCGGCGATCTGCGCGGCCCCGGGCTTGTCGGCGATGGCCCCGGTGAAGGAGCCCCTGAGGTGGCCGAAAACCTCCGACTCCAGAAGGTCCGACGGGATACCGCCGCAATTGAGCGGGATGAAGGGACCCGCGGCACGGTTCGATTGCTGGTGGATCGCCTGTGCGCAGAGCTCCTTGCCCGTGCCGCTTTCGCCCGAGATGAAAACCGTCGCCATGGAGCGACCGACCGAGCGGATGCGCTCATAAACCGTCTGCATCGCGGGCGAGGTGCCGATGAAACCCATGGTCTCGGCGATCTGCGACACCTCGAGCGGCGAGGGGCGCGAGCGCAGGATGTCCGCGCGGGCATTCTCGATAGCCGACAGGAACCGCTGCTCGTCGAAGGGTTTGATCAGGAACTCGTAGGCGCCGGCGCGCATCGCCTCGACCGCGCGGTCGATGGAGCCATCCGCGGTGATGACGATGAAATGCGACTCCGGATGGAGATCCAGACAGCGCTGCATCAGCGTCAGACCGTCCTGATCGGCCATCATCAGATCGAGCAATACGACCGAGGGGAGTTCCTCCTCGAAGCGCGCGATCCCTTCTTCGGCGTTCGCCGCACTGACCACGCCATAGCCAGCCGACTTGAGCACTGCCTCGTAGGACATTTGCGGCGAGGGCGTGTCCTCGATCAGAAGGATGGGTTTGTGCACGGTGTTTCCTTGAGACGGGCGGCCTCGGCCGGGCAAGTGCGGGTGCAAGCCGGATCGACGACTGGCACGCGGGGCGCGGTTCTCTGGACGAAGGTCCGGTACGGGACGCGTTGCTGTTGCAGCCTCGGGGCTCTCGCACGCCGACGGTCAGACCGGGCGAGGGGAAGGATCGGGCGCACGCCACCCGCCGTACCCGCAGGCACTGCGCGAAACCCAGGTCCCGCGCGCAGCAGGCAGGGCACCGTGCCGTCTACACGATGGGTCATGGCCTCGAAAGGCGTCTGGGGAGGATTCAAACGGGACTCCGAGTTATCACACACACACGATATTTTCGCGCGCTTAGCATAACTGTGGGTTGAACAGAAGTTGTCAACTTCCCGTGGGACGGGCCGCGGTGCAGCCCGTCCGGAAATCGTTCGGTTCAGGTCGCCTGCTTGGGATACCCGATGCTGCCGAGGCTTTCGGTGATCTCGTCCAGAATGGCCGGATCGTCAATGGTGGCGGGCGCCTTGAAGCTTTCGCCATCGGCGATCTTGACCATCGTGCCGCGCAGGATCTTGCCCGAGCGCGTCTTGGGCAGACGGTCCACGACGATGGCGTGCTTGAAGGCTGCGACCGGTCCGATCTTGTCGCGGACCATCTTCACGACTTCCTTGACCACCTCGTCATGGTCGCGGCCGCTGCCCGTGTTGAGACACAGGAACCCCATGGGCAGCTGGCCCTTGAGCTGGTCGGTCACGCCGATCACGGCGCATTCGGCGACGTCGGGGTGCGCGGCGAGCACCTCTTCCATCCCGCCGGTGGACAGGCGGTGACCGGCCACGTTGATGACGTCATCGGTGCGCGCCATGATGTAGAGGTAGCCGTCCTCGTCCATCATGCCGGCGTCGCCGGTTTCATAGTAGCCCGGGAACTGCTGGAGGTAGGATTTGCGGAAGCGGTCCTCGGCATTCCAGAGGCCGGGCAGGGTGCCGGGGGGCAGGGGCAGCTTGATCGCGATCGCGCCGAGCGTGTTGGGCGCCACGGGGTGGCCGCCTTCGTCCAGAACCTGCACGTCATAGCCCGGCATCGCGACCGAGGGGGAGCCGATCTTGACCGGCAGATCGTCGAGCCCGCGGGGGTTCGCGGCGATGGCATAGCCGGTTTCGGTCTGCCACCAATGGTCGATCACCGGCACGCCCAGCACCTTTTGCGCCCATTCGATGGTATCGGGATCTGCGCGTTCCCCGGCCAGGAACAGCGTCTCCAGGCTGGAGATGTCGTATTTGCCGACGAAGGAGCCCGTGGGATCCTCGCGCTTGATCGCGCGCAAGGCGGTCGGGGCGGTGAAGAGCACCTTGACCTTATGCTCCTCGATCACGCGCCAGAAGGTGCCAGCATCGGGCGTGCCGATGGGTTTGCCCTCAAAAACGATGGTTGTGCAGCCGTGGATCAGCGGTGCGTAGCAGATATAGCTGTGCCCCACGACCCAGCCGACGTCCGAGGCCGCCCAGAACACATCGCCCGGGCGCATGTCGTAGATCGCATCCATGGTCCATTCGAGCGCGACCAGGTGTCCGCCATTGGGGCGGATCACGCCCTTGGGCGCGCCCGTCGTGCCAGAGGTGTAGAGGATGTAGAGCGGGTCGTTGCCGGCCACCGGGACGCAATCCGCCGACGCTACCCCGTATTGAAACCCGTGCCAGTCGAAATCGCGGCCTTCGATCAGCTCTGCGACTTCCTGTTCGCGTTGCAGGATGACGGTGAAATCGGGCTTGTGGCTGGAGAGCTCGATTGCGCCGTCGAGAAGCGGTTTGTAATGCACGACGCGTCCGGGCTCCAACCCGCAGGAGGCGGCGATGATCGCCTTGGGTTGTGCGTCATCGATGCGCACGGCCAACTCATTGGCGGCGAACCCGCCGAAGACCACGGAATGGACAGCGCCGAGCCGCGCACAAGCCAGCATCGCCTCGAGTGCCTCCGGGATCATCGGCATGTAGATGACGACGCGGTCGCCCTTTTCGACGCCCTTGGCGCGCAGGGCGCCGGCGAGGCTGGCGACCCGGTCGCGCAGCTCCGCATAGGTGATCTCGTGCTTGGAATGGGTGATCGGGCTGTCATGGATGATAGCGATCCGGTCGCCATGCCCCGCCTCGACATGGCGGTCGACCGCGTTCCAGCAAGTGTTCACCTGTCCGTCGGAGAACCATTCATAGAGCGGCGCGCGTTCGTCAAAGAGCGCCTTGGAGGGCTTTTCGACCCAGTCGATCCGCTCAGCCGCGCCCAGCCAGAACCCTTCGGGGTCCGACTTCCAACTCTCAAAGACGTCCTTGTATCCCACGGCGCGGTCTCCTGTCCCTTTAGCATTTTGCAATGTGTCGCGCATGGAAAGGGTGCAGGCAACATGCGCCCCCTGAGGCCGGTTGCCGCTGCTTGCGCTATCAGAAGCTCCGGGGAGGCCGCTTTGGACGGTCGGATGGAACCGATGGGCGCCGACGCCGGTCTTTTACCCGGTTGAAACCCGCCCTGCCCAGCGATGCGACTGCCGCATCGCAGCTGCTCAGGCGCGTTTGCGCAGGCCTGCCACGATGCCATGGGGGCGCGGGCCGCCGACGACGCCGTCGTCGAACAGCCGGCCGATCTCGCCACCGGCCAGACCCACGACATCGCCGAGCACCTCTTCGGTATGGGCGCCGAGCGTGGGCGCCGGGGCCGGGGCCTGACGTTCGGCGGCCGAGAAGGTCATGGGGGCGCCCGGAACCGGGTAGGTGCCGATGCCGGGCTGGGTGACCTGTTCGAACATCGGATTGTCCGGCGACAGGTCCGGGTCGTCGCGGACCGCTTCGGCAAAGCTGCGGAATTCGGACCAGGTCAGCCCGGCCGCATCGAAGAGCGCGCCGATCTCGCCGGCCTGGCGCGAGGCGAACCAGGGTGCGAGCACCGCGGTGATCCGGTCGCGGGCGAGATAGCGATCGCCTTCGCGGTCCAGGTCATAGCCGGTCTCCGTCTCGATCCCGGCCATCGCGTCGGCCGTCCCGGTCAGCTTGACCAGCCCGCGCCATTGCCGGTCGGTGAGCCCGATCACCATGATGCGGCGCCCGTCGGCGGTCTCGAAATCCTGCCCGTAGGCACCGTACAGACTGTTGCCGCCCTTGGGCCGGTCGACGCCGTTGATCTCGACCTCGCCGATGATGCCCAGATGGCCCAGCATCGCGGCGGCGACATCCTTGAGTGCGAGCTCCACATTCTGGCCTTCGCCGGTGCGCAGCCTGTGACGTTCGGCCGCCAGCAGCGAGGTCACCGCGAGATTGCCGGCGATGCAGTCCCAGGCGGGCAGCACATGGGCCACGGGCGCGTCGGACCCCACCGGGCCGGTCGCGTCGGGAAAGCCGAGCGCGGGGTTCACGGTATAGTCTACCTGCGGGCGGCCCTGACGGTCGCCCATCAGCGTGACCATGACCAGATCGCGCCGGTGCTGGCTGAGCGTCTCGTGATCCATCCAGCCGCGCACACGCAGGTTGGTCAGAAAGAGCCCCGCATCCTCGCCCGGTGCGGTGATGATCCGGGTGACCAGATCGCGTCCTTCGGGGGATTTCATGTTCACCGCGACCGACCGCTTGCCCTTGTTCAGCCCGGCCCAGAACAGGCTTTCTCCGGTGGCCGTCACCGGCCAGCGGTGAGCGTCGAGCCCGCCCTCCAGCCGGTCGAAGCGGATCACGTCCGCGCCCATCTGTGCCAGCGTCATGCCCGCGAGGGGAACCGCCACGAAGGCCGAGCCCTCCACCACACGCATGCCTTTGAGAATGTTTGTCATTCCATCCACTCCGCGGTTGCCTGCATGCCCTGGTGACCGGCGGGGGCGGCGGTGCAGAGCCGCATCTTGCCCGCGCCGTCGCGCGTTCCGATGATCCGCAGATCATGGGTGTCGAACATCGGGTGCACGCCGCGATAGCGCAGCCGGTCGGGTGCACGGCCATGGTACCGGGTGGCGGCGTCGATCAGGAATGTCGCCTGCAGCGGCCCGTGCACGACAAGGCCGGGATAATGCTCCACCTCGGTGGCGTAGGGCCGGTCGAAATGGATGCGGTGCCCGTTGAAGGTAGCTGCCGAATAGCGAAAGAGCCGCACCGGCCCCATGGCGACGGTTTCGTCGAACTCCGGGGTCTCGGGCGCCGCGATGGGCGCAGGCGGGCGAAAGCTGTCGGGGATTTCCAGATAGACGATGTCGTTGATCTCTTCGATCGCGGTACCGTGGGCGCCCTCGATATGGTGAGCCACGGTGACGAGCGCGATGGGTCCGGTGCGCCCCTCCTTCTGGTCGACCGAGACGATCCGGGAATGCCGCGTCAGCGGTTCACCGACATGGAGCGGGCGGTGAAATTCGAGCGATCCGCCCGCCCACATCCGCCGCGGCAGGCCCAGATCGGGCATGAAGCCGGAGCCGATCCGGATATGGCCGTCGGAGCCGAGCCCGCCCATCGGTGCGGTGGGGTGAAACGCCGCCCAGTGCCAGAGCGCGGGCAGTTCTGCACCCTCGGGCAGGAGCGCGGGGTCCCAACCGGGCAGGATCGTCGCCCCGAGCATGTTGGCGCGGGTGACGTCGATGATCCCAGTGACGGTTTCACTCCGCCCTTCGGCCTCGTGGCCCGCGTCCTTGGCCATGCGGCTCCTCCGGAAAGTAATTTTCTTTCTTGAAATGCACTCTCAGGGGAATTTGTCAAATCATTGTTTTCAGAAGGAAAAAGTATCCTTCGGTATGCCGTCACGGTATCCCGCGGCACACCGAGCCGGATGCTGCAGCGGCACGGGGCATAGCGCCGCGCCGCTGCAGAGGGCTGCTGGTTCAGCTGTAGTGCGCGACGGGCGTACCGGCGATGGCCGACATGTTCAGCAACCCGCGCGCGGTGATGGAGGGCGTCACGATATGGGCCCGGTTGCCCATGCCCATCAGGATCGGGCCGACCTCCAGCGCGCCCGCCTTGGACTTGAGGATATCCTTCAGGCCAGCCGCCGCGTCGCTGTTGGCAAAGACCAGCGTGTTTGCGGAGCCCTCAAGCCGGCAGTCCGGAAACAGCCGTTCGCGGACCACAGGATCGAGCGCCGTGTTCACGTGCATCTCGCCCTCATAGCAAAAATCCCTCGGTGTCGCGTCCAGCAGCCCGATCGCCGCGCGCATCTGCTTGCCGGTGGTGCAGCTCAGGTTGCCGAACTCGCTGTCCGAGATCAGCGCGATGTTGGGCTCCACGCCGAACCGGCGGACATGACGCGCGCAGCCGACGACGGTCGCAGCGATCTGCTCGGGCGTGGGTTCGGGGTTCACATGGGCATCGGAAATAAAGAGCGGCCCGTCTTCGAGGATCATCAGCGACAGCGCGCCGATAGGACGAAGATCTTTGGTTCCAAGAAGTTGCGTGACGTAGTTAAGGTGCCACAGATACTGCCCGAAGGTGCCGCACATCATGCTGTCGGCCTCGTCGCGATGGACCATCACGGCGCCGATCGCGGTGGTGTTGGTGCGCATGATCGCGCGGGCGAGGTCCGGGGTGACGCCGCGGCGCTGCATCAGCCGCAGATAGGTTTCCCAGTAGTCGCGATAGCGCGGGTCGTCCTCGGGATCGACGACATGCACATCGCGTCCGGGCCGGATCGTCAGCCCCGCGCGTTCGCAGCGGGTTTCGATGATCTCCGGCCGGCCGATCAGGATCGGAACCTCCGGCGTCTCCTCCAACAGCGCCTGGGCGGTGCGCAGGACCCGCTCGTCCTCGCCCTCGGCAAAGACGATGCGGCGCGAGGCCGTCGCGGCGGCCTCGAACACGGGACGCATGATCAGCGCGGATTTGAACACAGAGCTCTGGAGCTGCTGGCGATAGGCCTTCAGGTCCTCCAGCGGACGCGTCGCGACGCCGCTCTCCATCGCGGCCTTGGCCACCGCACCGGCGACGGTGGCGATGAGCCTCGGGTCGAAGGCTTTAGGGATCAGGTAGTCCCGCCCGAAAGTCAGTTTCTCGCCCTGATAGGCCGCGGCGGCCTCGGCGCTGGTGGTCGCGCGGGCCAGAGCGGCGATGCCCTCGATACAGGCAATTTCCATTGCATCGTTGATCTCGGTCGCGCCCACATCGAGCGCCCCGCGGAAGATGAAGGGAAAGCACAGGACGTTGTTGACCTGATTGGGGAAATCCGACCGGCCCGTGGCGATGATCGCACCTGGGGCGACCTCGCGCGCGACGTCGGGCATGATCTCGGGCGTCGGGTTCGCCAGGGCGAAGATGATCGGGTCCTCGGCCATCTTGGCCACCATTTCGGGGGTCAGCACCCCGGGGCCGGAGAGGCCGAGGAACATGTCCGCGCCTTCGATGACGTGATCGAGGGTGCGAAGATCCGTGACCTGGGCGTATTCCGCCTTTTGCGGCGTCATCTCTTCGGTTCGCTCATGATGGACAAGTCCGGCAATGTCGCAGAGCCAGACATTCGCGCGCTTCAGCCCCAGCTTGAGCAGCATGTTCAGACAGGCAATGCCCGCCGCGCCGCCGCCCGTGGAGACAATCTTGATATCCTCGATCCGTTTGCCGGCGACGCGCAGCGCATTCACCGCCGCCGCACCGACGACGATCGCGGTACCGTGCTGGTCGTCATGGAAGACGGGGATGTTCATGCGCTCGCGGCAGAGCTTTTCGACGATGAAACAGTCCGGCGCCTTGATATCCTCGAGGTTGATGGCGCCGAAGGTCGGCTCCAGCGCGCAGACGATCTCGGCCATCTTTTCGGGATCGGATTCGTTCAGTTCAATGTCGAAGCAATCGATGGAGGCGAATTTCTTGAACAGAACCGCCTTGCCCTCCATCACCGGCTTGGAGGCCAGCCCGCCGATATTGCCCAGCCCCAGAACGGCCGTGCCGTTGGTGACCACGGCCACTAGGTTGCCCCGCCCGGTATAGCGGCTGGCGGTCGCCGGGTCGGCCTTGATCTCCAGGCAGGCCTCGGCGACCCCCGGGCTGTAGGCGCGGCTGAGATCCCGGCCATTCGCCAAGGGTTTGGTGGCGCGGATCTCCAGTTTTCCGGGTTTCGGAAATTCGTGATAATAGAGCGCCGCTTCGCGCAGCGTCTGGGTGACCTTGTCGTTCATCTGCTCTGTTCCCCCCGGAGCCTTCTGAGCGACGCTAACACCCTAAATGCCGGGACCAAACCAGCAAATCGCATCTTGCCGCGTTTCGCAGCCCGGGTTTGAGCGGCGCGCATGGCGATCTGCGGTGCAGCATTTTACGCATTGCACGGTGCCGGTGGCTTGAAACCGCCGCCGCGTCGGCTCACGGTGCGCGCGAGCAAGGACGGGAGCCCGATGGCGATGGAGCTGGAGACCGCCGCGCGCGCGGTGCGCGAGAACGCCTATGTGCCCTATTCGGGCTTTCGGGTCGGCGCTGCCCTGCGCGGGGCGGGGGGGGCCGTGTTCGCGGGCTGCAATGTCGAGAACGCGGCCTATCCCGAGGGCACATGCGCCGAAGCCGGCGCCATCGCCGCGATGGTCGCGGCCGGAGAGACGCAAATCGCCGAGGCGTTCGTGATTGCAGACAGCCCGGAACCGGTCAGCCCCTGCGGCGGCTGCCGGCAGAAGCTGGCGGAATTCGCCGCGCCCGATACTCCGGTGACCCTGGCGACGCTCTCCGGCGAGACAAGGCGTACGACCGTGGGCGCGCTGCTGCCAGGTGCCTTTTCCGACGCCGACATGTCCGGGACCTGAGCAGCGTGGAGGCACAACGCATCCTTGGGCTTCTGCGGGCAGGGAAGACACCGTCGGAAAAGGATCTGCAGTGGTTTGCCGAGGGTTTGGGCGACGGGTCGGTCACGGACGGGCAGGGCGCGGCCTTTGCCATGGCGCTCTGCCTGCGGGGACTCGATACCTCGGCGACGGTCGCACTGACCCGGGCGATGCGCGACAGCGGCCAGGTGCTGACCTGGGATCTGCCGGCACCGGTGGTCGACAAGCATTCGACCGGGGGCTTGGGCGATGCCGTGTCGCTGGTGCTGGCCCCGCTGCTCGCGGCCTGCGGGCTCTATGCGCCGATGCTGTCGGGGCGGGGGCTCGGCCATACCGGCGGCACGCTCGACAAACTCGAGGCCATCCCCGGACTGCGCACGACCATGCCCGAGGCGCAGTTCCGCCGCATCACGTCGGAGGTCGGCTGCGCCATCGCGGGGGCGGGCGAGGAGATCGCCCCGGCGGATGCGCGGCTCTACGCGCTGCGCGACGAGACCGCCACGGTCGAGAGCCTGCCGCTGATTGTGGCCTCCATCCTGTCGAAGAAGCTCGCTGGCGGGGCCTCGGCGCTCGTGCTCGATGTCAAAGGCGGGACGGGCGCCTTCATGCAGAGCCGCGACGAGGCGCAGGAGCTTGCCCGCGCGCTCGTGGAAACCGCACAAGAGATCGGCCTGCCGGTGCGCGCGCTGATCACCGACATGAACCAGCCGGTGGCACCCGCCATCGGAAACGCGGTGGAAATCGCCGAGGTGCTGCAGGTTCTGCGCGACCCCAAGCCCGACCAGCGGCTCTGCCAGCTGACCCTGGCACTGGCCGGAGAACTGATGGCGCTGGCGGGGGCGGCCCCGAGCGCGCAGGAGGGTGCGCGGACCGCTCTGGACAAGCTCCACAGCGGCGCCGCGGCGGAGGTCCTTGGCCGGATGATTGCGGCCCAGGGCGGGCCGGTAGACTTCCTGGATCGCGCGGGAGCGCATCTGCCCGACGCCACGGTGCAGCGACCCGTGCTGGCCACGGACGCAGGCCAGATCGCGGTGATCGACGGACGGGCGCTCGGCCAGGTCGTGGTCGCGCTCGGCGGCGGGCGGACCCGGGCAGGCGCGCCGGTCGATCCGGCGGTCGGGCTGAGCACGGTGGCCGGGCTCGGCACGCCGGTGGACAGCCGCACGCCGCTGGCGATGATCCATGCCGCCGACGAGGAGGCCGCCGACGCGGCCGAAGGGGCGGTGCGCGCGGCCTTTCAGATCGCCCAGATCGGGGTCGCACCGCCGCTCATCCATGGGCGGGTCGGGTGATGGCACGGGCGTTTCTGGTCGTGCTGGACAGCGTAGGTTGCGGCGGCGCACCCGATGCCGCGGCCTTCGGTGACGCGGGCGCTAACACGCTGGGCCATATCGCCGCCGCCTGTGCCGCGGGTGAGGCCAACGAGGGGCGGAGCGGTCCGCTCGCGCTGCCCAACCTTGCCCGCCTCGGGCTGGGGGCGGCCATGGCGGCGGCGGGTGCCGGCCCGCTCAGCGGCATTGCCCACTGGCCCGCACCGGACCAGCCCGGGGCGTTCCGGGCGGTGGCCACCGAGGTCTCCAAGGGCAAGGACACGCCCTCGGGTCATTGGGAACTGGCCGGCGTCCCGGTGCCCTGGGACTGGCACTATTTCCCGCAGACGGTGCCGGCCTTTCCGGCAGAGGTCTCGGCCGAGGCCGCGCGTCTCGCAGGCACCGATGGCATCCTCGGCAACTGCCATGCCTCGGGCACCGAGATCATCGCGCGGCTGGGCGCCGAACATCTGCAGAGTGGCTGGCCGATCTGTTACACCTCCGCCGACAGTGTGTTTCAGATCGCCGCCCATGAGGAACGTTTTGGTTTGGAGCGGCTGCTGGACCTCTGCGCAGCGCTGGCGCCCAAGCTCCATGCGATGCGCGTGGGCCGGGTCATCGCGCGGCCCTTCGTGGGCGACGCAGCGACCGGCTTTACCCGCACCGTCAACCGGCGCGACTATGCCATCGCGCCACCGGCGCCTACGCTCTGCGACTGGGTGCAAAACGCGGGCGGCCGCGTCCATGCGATCGGCAAGATCAAGGATATCTTCTCCGGCCGGGGGATCGACAGCGTGGCGAAGGGCCCGGACGCCGAGCTGATGGGCCATTTGCACGCGGCGCTCGCGACCGCGCCGGAGGGCAGTCTGACATTCGCCAACTTCGTCGAGTTCGACAGTGTCTACGGTCATCGGCGGAATGTCGCGGGATATGCGCGCGCGCTGGAATGGTTCGATGGTGAGGTGCCAGCGCTGATCGATGGGCTGCGCCTGGGCGATCTGATGATCTTCACTGCCGACCATGGCAACGACCCGACCTGGCACGGTACCGAGCATACGCGCGAACGCGTGCCTGTGGTCGGACTGGTCGCGGGCGGTCCCACGCGCGGGGATGTCGGCCAGATCGCGTTTGCCGATGTGGCGGCCAGCGCGGCGTCCCATCTGGGTGTGCCGGCCCAGGGCCCGGGGAGGGCGTTTCTGTGAGCCATGACCGGATGGAGCTGCACCTGCATCTCGAAGGCGCCGCGCCGCCGGCTTTCATCGCCGGGCTCGCGGCAGAGAAAACCATCGATTTGACGGGCGTGTTCGACGCCGACGGGTCCTATTCGTTCGGCAGTTTCGCGCGTTTTCTGGAGGTCTACGAGGCTGCGACCTCGGTGCTGCAAACGCCCGAGGATTACCGCCGCCTGACGCGTGTCGTGCTGGAGGAGCAGGCCGCCCAGGGCATCCTCTACACTGAGGCCTTCCTGTCGCCTGAATTCTGCGGCGGCGGCGACCTGTCGGCCTGGGCCGAGTATCTCGCAGCGATCCGCGAGGCCGCGGAGGAAGCCGAAGAGCAGGACGGCGTGATCCTGCGCGGTATCGTCACTGCGGTGCGCCATTTCGGTCCGGAGCGCGCGCGCATGAGCGCCGCCTGTGCCCAGGAGACCGCTGGGGACTGGCTCGTGGGTTTCGGGATGGCTGGCAACGAACGGGTCGGGCGGACGGGCGAATACGCCTACGCGTTCGACATGGCGCGGGAGGCCGGCCTGCGGCTGACCAGCCATGCCGGCGAATGGGACGGACCCCAGGCGGTGGCCGACGCGCTGGACCACCTGCGCGTCGAACGGTTGGGCCACGGCGTGCGGGCGGTCGAGGATGACGCGCTGGTCGACCGGTTGGCGGAGGCCGGCACCGTGCTGGAGGTCTGCCCGGGCTCCAACATCGCGCTCGGGCTTTACCCGGACTGGCGCGCCCATCCCATCGAACGGCTGCGGGCGCGCGGAGTGCGGGTGACCGTCTCGACCGACGATCCGCCGTTCTTTCACACCAGTATGAGTCGCGAGTATGACCGGCTGGCGGAGGCCTTCGACTGGGACGCGGCGGAGTTTCGCACGCTCAACCGGGTTGCGGCAGAGGCCGCGTTTTGCGACGACACAACCCGCGCCCGTCTCATCGAAGCTTTGGAGCCCAAGGATGCCTGAGGACACCCCCCACCTGACCGTCGTCCGCCATCCGCTGATCCAGCACAAGCTGACGCTGATGCGCAAGAAACAGACGCCCACGTCCGATTTCCGGCGCCTGCTGCGCGAGATCAGCCAGCTTCTGGCCTATGAGATCACCCGCGGCCTGCCGATGACCTCGCGCCGCATCGAGACACCGATGATGGAGATGGACGCGCCGGTCCTGGACGGCAAGAAACTTGCGCTGATCTCGATCCTGCGGGCGGGCAACGGGTTGCTCGACGGGGTGCTGGAGCTGATCCCCTCGGCCCGGGTCGGTTTCGTGGGCCTTTACCGGGACGAAGAAACGCTCCTGCCGGTGCAGTACTACTTCAAGGTGCCTGAAGAGCTGGGCGACCGGGTTGTCATCGCGCTCGACCCGATGCTGGCGACCGGCAACTCCTCGGCGGCGGCGGTCGATCTGCTGAAAGAGGCAGGCGCCACCGACATCCGGTTCCTGTGTCTGCTGGCCGCACCCGAGGGTGTGGCGCGCATGCAAGCGGCGCACCCGGATGTGCCGGTGGTGACCGCGGCGCTCGACGAGGGTCTGAACGAGCGCGGCTACATCTTCCCGGGTCTCGGCGATGCCGGAGACCGGATGTTCGGGACGAAATGACCATGCGCTGGGCGCCGTTCGCCGTTCTTGGTCTGGTGTTTGCGCAGGCGGCCTTCGCGCAGGACGGACTTCCCCAGCCCGCCGAGTCGCCGCCCGCGGGATTTGCCGAGGACAGCTATGTCGACAGCACGGGCTGCGGTTTCTTGCGGGTTCTTGTCGGCAATGAGCCGGTCTGGGCGCCGCGTTACCGCATCGATGGCACGCAGCTTTGCGGATTGCAGCCGAGCTATTCCACGCAGGCCGGAACGGGAGAGGGATCCCCCCTCGGCGCGCAAGACACCCAAGGCCCCGCGGACGGCCAGGCGCAAGCGGCGCCAGATGCCGACGACGTGTCCGATCCGGCCGAGGCACGCAGCAGAGCGCCGGGTTACTACGTGCAGGCCGGTGCGTTTGGTTTGCGGGAAAACGCTTTCGAGGTCCGCGACAGGTTCCTCGCGCAGGGCTGGGGCGCCGAGACGCAGCCGGCCGGGCGGTTGACGGCGGTCTTTGCCGGACCCTTCGTGCAACAGGACGAGGCCCAGGCGGCCCTCGCTTTGATCCGGCGTCAGGGAATGCCGGACGCGTTCGTTTTTCGCCAGGACTGAGCAGGACGGGCGGCGCCTCAGCGGGCACAGATATCCTGTAGACGGACCCAGTCGGCATCCGACAGCAGCGGGCGCGCCTCGGTCGCGGCGTTCGTCAGTTTGGGAACCGGCATGGCGCGCGAGGTCAGATCGAACAGATAGGCCGCAGGCGCGACCTGGGCCTGTGCGAACCGCGCGCCGAGATCGCCGGTATCCTCGGCCGGCGAGAGCGGCATCCCCTCGGCAAAGGCGCGCAAGGTCCCATCGCTGACATTGCCCGTGGTCAGAAGCCTCAAACTGGTCCAGAGCCCGGCATGGTCGAGCAGTTCGACGAGCGGCGGGGCGCTTTCCGCCCGGGCGGCTTCGGCCAGCAGATAGCCCGCGGGCACCTCGGCGCTGGCAGGCTTTTCGATCAGTTCACGATGGATCAGCAGCGTGCCGCCGGGCAGGGACATGGTGCGCACGGGCCCACCGGACAGAACGGCCACACGCCTTGCATCATCGGGAAAGAGCCTGTCCGCCAGCCGGTCGGCCGCGCGAAGGCTTGGCCCATGGGTGCAGGTCGGCCCGGTCACCGGCACCAACTGGCGCAGCAGACGCTCGCCGATATTGGCCTGCACGGCCTGCGGCAGGGCGGCGGCGGTATGGGCACGGATGGCGCCGGGCACCCAGAGCACCGCCGCGATCCCGAGCACCGCGACAATCATCCATCCGGCAAGACCGCGCAGCCGCCCATGATGCGGGGCCCGGCGCCGGATCGCGCCGCGCACGGTCTCGATCGCGTCCACCATGGTCTTGTCGTCGAGCTCAAGCGACTCGCTGCTGTCCGCACCGGGCCGGTAGAGCGCGGGCATCACGCCCGGATTGGTCCGTTCGAGCGCCGGCAGCGACCAGTGCGACAGCGCCACTTCGCCCTCGCTCACGATCACCAGCGTTGCTTTGCCCAGCGAGACAAAGACATTCTTGCGCTGCGCCTCGGCGTCTGCGCGCCAGACGCCAGGGCTTTCCAGACGTTCGTACCGGGACAGGACCGTCACGTGGCCCCCACTGCTCGTTTTTCGTTGCGGCCAAGTTAGACGAGCCGCGCCGGGCACACAATCACGCCGGCGCCGCAGTCAGTGCGCGCGGCGTCCCGCTCCGCGCCCGCCGAGCGCCCAGTCGAGGCAAAAGCTCAATGCCATCGCGAATGCCGCGATGCCGATCGCGTCCTCGCCTCGGATGAGCGCGGTCGATGCGGATGGGCTCACGATGGTGACAGCCGCGACGGAATAGGCCAGCGGCGGCACGATGTTCTGCGCCGGCATGAACCGCAGGCCGGTGGCGACCGCGAGCGCGCTGATCACGCCCCTGACGACATGATCACCGGACAGCCCGAACGGCGCGATGACGATTTCGGCCAGCAACCCTGCGAGCAGCGCCCCGAGCACCGCGCCGACAGCAAAGCGCAGATGGGCGACAAAGGCCGTACGCGGCGGGACGAGGGCGCGAAAGACGACCATCAGAATCAGCCAGATGGCCTCCGGCCGGTGCAGCGTCTGGGTCAGGGTGATTGTGACGAACAGTCCGATGGCCAGGAACAGCACAAGCGCGAGCGCTTCGGTCGGAGGCGCCGGTGCCGGCGCCCGCGATCCCACGCCCCCCGCGGCCCAGATCGCGACGAACCCGAGAGCTGCCGCCGCGGCGAACACACCGGCGGTCGTTGGATCCCAGGGCGGGGGCGCTCGCGACGCGGAATGCAGCAATACCGTTGCCACAATGGCAATCGTCATGGCCCGTCCGCCGGTGCGCCAGGCCTCCAGCCCGGACAGCACGGCCAGACCGAGGGCGACCAGTCTGGGATCGACACCGGGCCCGGCGGCATGCACCAGGGATGCGGCGCCCCAGGCAGCAAGGGTGGCGATGGCCGCCTGCCGAGTGTGCCCAAAAACCGCGCCCACGAGGCCGCACACCACGCCCGCCGCACCGACGAGCACGAGGCCCCCGGGCGCGAACCCGTCCAGGCTGCCGGCGGCGATCATCGGACCTGCGAGCACGATCAGCACGCCTAGGACCCTGGGCCATGGCATACGGCGTCGCGCGGACGGAGCGCCCATGGGGCTCAGGCGGCTTGCGCAGCGGGGGCGAAGCGGTCGTAAAAGCCGCCGTTGCTGTCCGCCAGCTCGCGCAGCAGGGCGGGCGCGGCGAAGCGCGGGCCGAAGCTGGCCTCCAACCCCTCGCAGATCTCGACCGCGCGGGCCGCTCCGATCATGTCGAGCCAGCTGAACGGTCCGCCGGACCAGGGCGCAAAGCCCCAGCCGAGGATCGCAGCGACGTCGCCTTCGCGGATATCCATCAGCACGCCCTCTTCGAGTGCACGCACAGCCTCGAGCGACTGGATCATCAGCAGTCGGTGCTGCACCTGCGCCAGTTCTGGCTGGGTCTCGGCCACCGGATATTGCGCCGTCAGACCGTCCCAGAGTCCGGTGCGTTTCCCTTTTTCATCATAGGCATAGAAGCCGGCCTTCGCCTTGCGACCCAGACGGCCCGCATCCTCCAGCCAGAACACGACCTCGTCGACTTCCGCGTCGGGATAAGCGTCGCCCATGGCGGCCCGGGTCGCCCGCGCGATCTTGGCGCCGAGATCGATGGAGACCTCGTCGGTCAGCTGCAGCGGGCCCACCGGCATGCCCACCAGCTTAGCCGCGTTCTCGACCAGCGCGGGCTCCACGCCCTCCCGGACCATCCGGATGCCTTCGTTGGTGTAGGGCAGGATGCAGCGGTTGGCGTAGAAATAGCGCGCATCATTGACGACGATGGGCGTCTTGCGGATCTGGCGCACGAAATCGAGCGCCTTGGCCACGGCGCGGTCGCCGGTTTCCTTGCCTCGGATGATCTCCACGAGCATCATCCGGTCGACAGGCGAGAAGAAATGGATGCCGACGAACTGTTCCGGGTTCCGGCTGGCCTTGGCGAGTTCGCTGATCGGCAGGGTCGAGGTGTTGGTGGCAAAGATCGCATCTTCGGGCAGATGGGCCTCGGCTTTCCTTGTGGCTTCGGCCTTGATGCCGGGTTCCTCGAACACGGCCTCCACGACCAGATCGCAGCCCTCGAGCGCGGCATAGTCCGGCGTGGGCGTGATCCGCTCCAGCAGCGCGGCCTTTTTCTCGGGCGTCGATTTCCTGCGGCTGATGGCCTTGTCAAGCAGCGCTTCGGAATGGGCCTTGCCGCGGTCCGCAGCCTCCTGATCACGGTCGATCAGCACGACCTCGATCCCGGCCTGGGCCGCGACATGGGCGATCCCCGCGCCCATCATGCCCGCACCCAGAACGCCGAGTTTCTTGACCGACTGATCGGGTGCGGCGGGGCGCATCGCCCCCTTGTCCAGCGCTTCCTTGTTGACGAAGAGCGACCGGATCATCGCTCCCGACGACGGGTTGAGCAGAATGCCGGTGAAGTAGCGCGCTTCGATCTTCAGCGCCGTGTCAAAAGGCACGAGCGCGCCCTCATAGACCGACGACAGCAGCGCCTTGGCCGCCGGATAGACGCCCTTGGTCTTGCCGTTGACCATGGCCGACGCACCGACAAAGGTCATGAAGCCCGCAGGGTGATAGGGCGCGCCGCCGGGCATCTTGTAGCCCTTCTGGTCCCAGGGTTTTAAGAGGTCGGCATCCTTGGCCTCCAGCACCCAGGCCTTGGCGCGGGCGAGCAACTCATCGGCGGGCACGCATTCGTCGATCAGCCCGGCCTTGGCGGCCTTCGCGGGGGCGAGGAGTTTGCCCTCCAGCAGATAGGGGGCCGCGGCGAGCACGCCGAGCTTGCGCACCAGCCGTGTCGTGCCGCCGCCGCCGGGGAAGATGCCGACCATGATCTCGGGCAGCCCGATCTTGGCCTTGGGGTTGTCGGCGGCGAAGATCCGGTGGCAGGCCAGCGGCAGTTCCAGCCCGATGCCGAGTGCGGTGCCGGGCAGGGCGGCTGCGATGGGCTTGCCGCCCTTAAGGGTCTTCGGGTCCATGCCGGCGCGCTCGATCCGGCGCATCATGGCGTGTCCCTCCATGGTGAAGTCGAACACGTCGCGGGCGGGGTTCTGAGACCCTTTTGAGAGCGCTGAAATCGTGTTGAGGTCCATGCCTCCGGCGAAACTGTCCTTGCCGGAGGTCAGGATCACGCCCTTGACGGCGTCGTCGGCCAGCGCGTCTTCGACCAGACCCTTGAGCTCTGCGATGCCTGCCAGGGACATCACGTTCATGGATTTCCGGGGCACGTCCCAGGTGATGGTGGCAACGCCATCGGCGTCCACGGCATAGCTGAAATCGGTCATCTCTGTGGTCCTTCTGCTGGCCCATCTGCGGGGCCGAATGGGGTGTCTGCACAACGTCGGCAACATGTCGGCAACGCATCCGCGGAGGGGCGGCGCCTCTGTCGGTGGCGGGGGCTCAGCCGTCGTCTCCGTCGCGGTAGGGCGTGCCGTCGCGGCGGGTGAACGTGGCCGCGCCCTGTTCCATGGTGACCATGAGATCGACATCCGAATAGGTCGCGACCTCGTGCGGAGTTTTGCTGCCTACGACCAGAAACCGTCCCACGCTGTCGGAGCGGTTGACCAGGCAGTGCCCGTCCGCGACGCCGGCGGGAAAGGCCGCGCAGTCGCCCGGACCCATGGGCATGTCGCCCGCGTCGGTGACCAGCACCAGATCGCCCTCGGTCACCATGACAAACTCGTCTTCATACGCGTGCCAGTGGCGCAGGCTCGACCGCGCGCCGGGCTCCAGCGTGACGAGATTGGCGCCGAACTGGGTCAGCCCGCCGGCCTCGCCCAGCCGGAGCGAGGAGCGACCCGTCATCTGGTCGCCGTAGGGCGCGGGATAGATCGAGCCGGTCTTGACCGGGACCGAGGCGAGATCGAGTTTGGTCATGTCAGCCTCCTGTGCCGTCCTTGAGACCGGCGTCGACGTCAGGGGTGTTTCCCGGAATGCGGGTCATCCAGTCATTATGGGACACCGCGTTCATCATCGAGGTCGCGCGCCAGACCTCGCCCTCGCGGCGCAGATTCACCGATGAGCTGTAAGGCTCGATGATCCGGTGGCCCCGGCGCAGGATGTGGGTCTCGTAGACGCCGACAGCCAGCACCGGTTCGATCATCGTGGTCTGCTTGGCGACCCGGACGAGGTCGGTCACGCCCTGTTCGTGAATGCTGCTCACATAGCTGCGGAAGGCCTCGCGCAGATCCTCTTCGGCCAGGGCGATCATTGTTCCGGAGCCGGTGATCACGCTGAACGGCAAAGAGAGCATGTCCACGAACGCCTCTTCGTCGCCAGCGATGAGGCTGTCCACGGCGTGGTCGAGCCATGCTTGAAGATCGAACATCAGACCCTTTCGATGACCGTTGCCGCCCCCATGCCGGACGCGATGCAGAGCGTGGCGAGCCCGGTTTCCTTGTCCTGGCGCTCCATCTCGTCCAGCAGCGTTCCGATGATGATCGCGCCGGTGGCGCCCAGCGGATGCCCCATGGCGATCGCGCCGCCATTGACATTGACCTTGTCCGGGTCCGCATCGAACGCCTGTAGAAAACGCAGCACGACCGCCGCGAAGGCCTCGTTGACCTCGATCAGGTCGATATCGCCGATCTCCATACCGGTCTCGGCCAGCACCTTTTCGGTCACGGGCACCGGGCCGGTCAGCATGATCGTGGGGTCGGTGCCGATCTTGGCGGTGTGTTTGATCCGGGCGCGGGGCGTCAGCCCGTATTCCTCGCCAAAGGCCTTGTTGCCGATCAGGAGCGCTGCCGCGCCATCGACGATGCCCGAGGAGTTGCCGGCATGGTGCACATGGTGGATGCGTTCCAGATGCGGGTACTTCATGATCGCCACGGCGTCGAAGCCGGGCATGACCTCGCCCATCTCGCGGAAGGCGGGCTTGAGCGCGCCGAGGCTCTGCATGTCGGTTTCGGGCCGCATGTATTCGTCATGGTCGAGGATCGGCAGACCATTGCGGTCGGTGACCTCGATGACCGACTTGGCAAAGCGCCCACCGTCCCAAGCCGCCTTGGCGCGGCGTTGGGACTCCACCGCCAGCGCGTCGGTGTCGTCGCGTGTGAACCCGTATTCGGTGGCGATGATATCGGCCGAGATCCCCTGTGGGACGAAGTATTTCTCCATTGCGACGGTCGGATCCACGGCGACGGCGGCACCGTCCGAACCCATGGCGACGCGGCCCATCATCTCGACCCCGCCGGCGACATAGGCCCGCCCGGCGCCGCCCCGGACCTGGTTCGCGGCGAGGTTTACCGCCTCCATGCCCGACGCGCAGAATCGGTTGATCGAGAGCCCCGGCACGCTTTCATCGAAGTCCGAGGCCAGAACGGCGGTCCGCGCCAGGCAACCGCCCTGTTCGCCCACTTGCGTGACATTGCCCCAGATCACGTCCTCGATCGCGGTCGTGTCGAGATTGTTGCGCTGTTTCAGAGCATTGAGGGTCTGGGCCGACAGAGCCAGCGAGGTCACCTCGTGCAGGCTGCCATCCTTGCGACCCTTGCCCCGCGGGGTGCGCAGGGCGTCGTAGATGAACGCGTCTTCCATCACTACCTCTTTTGGTTCTCTGTCAGACGGTGCTCCGCCCGACGGTTCTCCGGCCGCGCGGGCGGCATCAGATCATAGGGGTGCTTCCAGCCCGGCGTGGCCGCGATCCGGTCGAGCCAGTCGTCGATATGGACCCAGTCCCCGCGAGTGAACCCGAAGGGTTCGTCGTAGAACAGATAGCCGCAGCAGCTGATGTCAGCCACCGTGAGGCTGTCGCCGACCAGCCATTCACGGCTCGCCAGCCTTTTGTCGAGCACCGAATAGGCGGTCTCCAGCCGGCCCTGCAGAAAGGCCACGACCTGGGCCTGGCGCTCGCGTTTCTCGGGCGGCAGGAAATTGAGCATGAACCGCACGGCACCGGCTTGGGAGCTGAGCTTGTGATTGTCCCAGAACTGCCAGCGCAGCACCTCCCAACGGTCCGCGGGCGCACCGCCCAGCCGGCCGGTCTTGTCCACGATATACTGCTGGATGGCGCCGGACTGCGTCAGGCGGGCGTCGCCGTCGACCAGCACCGGCACCTCGCCCATTTCGTTCAATGTTTCGCGGTAGTCCGAGGCCCGCAATGCGCCGTTGAAGAAGTCGACGAAGACCGGCTCCCAGGGGAGGCCGGACAGCTCCAGCGCGAGGGCTGCCTTGTAGGCGTTGCCGCTCTCGCCGAAGCAGTGGAGTTTCAGGCTCATGTGATGTGCTCTTCCGGATCCATGGATCAGTTGGTCATCATGTAAGGCCTCGCAGGTCCGATCCGAAAGGCCCGGATACGCGAAACGTCGCGTCGCGCTAGGACCGATCGGGGGGAGCGGCAGGCTGTGCAGGACGCGTCCCGCCGTCATGTCGCCGGGGCGCGCCGAAAAGTTACGCTACGTAAACCGTAATCGATCCGGCACTGCAAGAGGCCCGCACCGTACGCAGGTGGTCGCGGCGGAAGCCGTTCGACGGGGGCGCAGTCCGCAAGGTCCGGTGATGCTGCGCCGCGCCCTGCCGAGGCGGTGGTTCAAAAGCTTGTCGCGTCGAGCGCCATCACCGTATCGCCGCCGGACTGGATGCGCGTGAGATGGAGCGCGGTCGCCGGAAGTTGACGCGCCATGTAGAAGCGCCCTGTCGCGATCTTGGCGTTCAGGAAGTCGGTGTCGCCGTCGCCCGCATCGAGCCGCGCCTGCGCCGCCTTGGCGATCCGCGCCCACATCAGGCCGAGGCAGACATGGCCGAAAAGATGCAGGAAATCGTAAGAGCCCGAGAGCGCATTGTTGGGGCTTTTCATGCCCTCGGCCATGAAATACATCCCCGCCGCCTGCAGGTCCTTCGATGCGGCCTTGAGTGGCGCGATGAAGTCGTCGCCCAGCACCGGGTCGTCTGCGTTGTCTTTGCAAAAGGTCTTGACCAGTTCGAAGAAGGCCATGATCGCCTTGCCGCCGTCAGCGGGCAGCTTGCGGCCCACCAGATCGAGCGATTGCACCCCGTTGGTGCCCTCGTAGATCATCGTGATGCGGGCATCGCGGACGAACTGCTCCAGCCCCCACTCGCGGGTGAAGCCGGAGCCGCCGAGCGTCTGCTGGGCGAGCACCGTGGTCTCGAATCCCTTGTCGGTCAGAAACCCCTTGATGACCGGGGTCAGGAGCGAGATCAGACCTTCGGCTTCTGCGTCCTGCTTGCGGTGCGCGGTGTCGATCAGCGTCGCCCCCCAGAGACAGAAAGCGCGGGCCCCCTCGACGAAGCTCTTCTGCATCATCAGGTTCCGGCGGACATCGGGATGCACGATGATCGGATCGGCAGGCCCATCGGGGTTCTTGGCCCCGGTCACGTCACGCCCCTGGAGCCGCTCGCGGGCAAAGCCGAGCGCGTTTTCATAGGCTACCGCGCCCTGGGCGTAGCCCTGGAGCCCGACGCCGAGCCGCGCCTCGTTCATCATGGTGAACATCGCGCGCATTCCCTTGTGTGCCTCGCCCACGAGGAACCCGGTCGCACCGTCATAGTTCATCACGCAGGTAGCGTTGCCGTGGATGCCCATCTTCTTTTCCAGCCCGCCGCAGGACACCGCGTTGCGGTCCCCGAGGCTGCCATCGTCCTTGACCATGAATTTGGGCACGATGAAGAGGCTGATGCCCTTCACGCCTTCGGGTCCGCCGGGGATCTTGGCCAGCACCAGGTGGATGATGTTCTCGCTCAGATCGTGCTCGCCGGCGGAGATCCAGATCTTGGAGCCGGTGATGCGGTAGCTGCCATCGTCCTGGGGTTCGGCCTTGGTCCGGATCAGGCCCAGGTCGGTGCCGCATTGCGGTTCGGTCAGGTTCATCGTCCCGGACCAGCGGCCCTCGACCATGTTCGGGAGGTACGTGGCCTTCAGGTCCTCGGAGCCATGGGTGTGGATCGTGGCATAGGCGCCGTGGGTCAGGCCGTGATACATGTTGAAGGCCATGTTGGCAGACACGAACATCTCGCCCGTGGCGCAGTTCATGACATAGGGCATGCCCTGGCCGCCGAATTCCGGATCAGCGTCGAGCCCCATCCAGCCGCCGGCGCGCATCTGGTCATAGGCGTCCTTGAAGCCCTCAGGCGTGCGCACGACGCCGTTTTCCAGCGTGCAGCCCTGTTCGTCGCCGACCGGATTCAGGGGCGCCAACACCTGCTCCGAGATCTTCCCGGCCTCTTCGAGGATCGCCGCCGTGGTGTCGCGGTCGAGCTCGTCATAGCCGGGAATGTCGGCCTGCGCGATGCCGAGCACATCGTGCAGCACGAATTGCAGATCCTTGGTCGGGGCGGTGTAACTGGGCATGGGGTGCGGTCCTGTTGGTTCGCGGAGTTGGGTCCGGAAATCGTTGCGCGGCGCGGCGGCGCCGGGCCTTCTCTGGGTCAGTGTGCCTGCGCGGCCTTGCGGTTGAGCCAGCGGGTGGCGGTGTCGAGATCACAGCCGAGATCGTCGATCGCCGCGGTCATGTCGCGTTCGCTCCGGGTCAGTAGATCAAGCTGCTGTTTTGCCTTTGCCCTCACGGCGTCCAGTTGAGTGAAACCGCCGGTTTCGGGATCGTAGTGCCGCATCAGCGCGCGGATTTCCTGTATCGACAGTCCGTACTTCCTGCCGCGCAGCACCAGATCGAGCCGCGCCCGGTCGGCGGCGGAGTACCAGCGCGCGGTGCCCTTGCGCATCGGCGACAGCAGTCCTTCGTCCTCGTAGAACCGCAGCGCGCGCGGGGTCACGTCGAAGGCCGCGCACATCTTGCGGACCGGGATCAGCTCGTCGCTCAAGGGTCGTCTCCATTCCGTGGCCCGCGGGTGACGCGGGCGGTGGGGCTGGAACAGGTTTAGGCGACCGCAGAAGACCGCGAAATCGGAACGCCACGTCAGACCCGGGGCGCGACGTGACGGCAGATCCCTTTTGACGCGAGACAGAGCATTTGCGGGCGGTATCACGCCCCAGGCTGTGTTTTCCGGTGCGCGGGGTCGGGGGGCCATGCCTTGGATCGGGCACCGGCCTTGGGGGCCGGCCCGATGCGGCGGGGTGCCTTTGGTCGGGCAGGTCACGGTGTGCCGCGCCTTACGCGCTCTTGCGCAGGGTATCCGTGGTGTCGTCGCGCAGCTTGCGCAATTCGGCGATGGTCTCGTCGAGCTGGGCACGCTGCTCCGCCAGACTGTCGAGCTGGCGTGTGGCAAGCTCCACCCATGCCTCCATCTGGGCTGAGGTGCCCTTTTCCTCGTAGATCAGCAGCCATTGCCGGATCTCCTCCAGGGAAAACCCGAACCGCCGCCCGCGCAGGATCAGTGTCATGCGCGCGATCTCGCGCGGTCCATAGAACCGCGCGCGGCCCTCTTTTTCGGGCTGCAGCAGTTCGATGTACTCGTAGTAGCGCAGGGTGCGCGGCGTGACGTCGAACTTCGCGCACATTTCCTTGAAGCTCAGCGACGACTCGGACATTGCGGTACCTCCCAGTAGCATAAGGTTAGGCAGGCAGGCCGCGCGACGCAATTGCCCACTGGCGCGACCGGATGTGCGCTGGACGGCGCCCCGCTGCGGTCCGATAAGACAGCGCAGCGGCGCAAGCCGGTCAGCGGAACGGAACCCATGGCAGACAGGACGGATCTGGTGCGCGCTTTCATCACCGAGCTGCCGTATTCACGGGCGCTCGGGCTGAAGCTGGACGACCTGGGTCCGGGCTGGGCGGTGCTGACGCTGCCCTGGGCCGACGCGCTGGTGGGCGATCCCGAGAGCGGCGTGATCCATGGGGGGGCGGTCTCCGCGCTCATCGACACCGCCTGCGGCGCCGCAGCCCTCAGCCATCCGGCGGCAGGGGCGTCAAGCGCGACGCTGGATCTGCGGATCGATTATATGCGCCCCGCCGCGGCACGTGCCCGGCTGGTGGCGCGGGCGGATTGCCATCACATCACCCGGTCGGTGGCTTTCGTGCGGGCGGTTGCGTATGACGGCGATCCCGACAAGCCGGTGGCCCATGCCGCGGGCGCCTTCACCGTGGATGGAGGCGGCGCATGAGCCCGAAGCGCCCCGAGCCGATGCCGGTGGTCAAGCGCCGGCGCGATGCCGCACTCGCCGCACTGACCGACCGCGTGCCCTATATCGGCTTTCTCGGGATCCGGTTCCAGCGTCATGGCGATGAGCTGACCGCGGTGCTCGGCTATGACGGCAAGCTGATCGGCAATCCGATGCTGCCCGCGCTCCATGGCGGCGCGATTGCGGGGTTCCTCGAGGTCGCGGCGATCATCGAACTGGCCTGGACCGAGCTCTGGGAAGACATCGAGAGCGGCGCCATCACGGTTGGCGACCTCGAAGGCGGGGCCGCCCCGCGGATGCCCAAGACCATCGACATGACGGTGGATTTCCTGCGCTCCGGCCTGCCGCGGGACGCCTATGCGCGGGCACGGGTGAATCGGTCCGGGCGGCGCTACGCGTCCGTCCATGTCGAGGCCTGGCAGGACAATCGCGCCCGGCTCTTTGCCCAGGCCACGGGTCATTTCGTGATGCCGCAAGCGGATGACTGACGCCGCGCAGCAGACCGGGGACACGGCCGGGGCCGCCGGCGCGATGACCCATGGCCGAGTGTTGCGGCTGGCCTGGCCGGTGGTGCTGGCGAACGCCACCGTGCCGATCCTGGGTGCCGTGGATACCGGCGTCGTGGGCCAGCTGGGGCAGGCCGCGCCGATCGGGGCTGTCGGGATCGGCGCCGTGATCCTGTCGGCGATCTACTGGGTGTTTTCATTTCTGCGCATGGGCACGACGGGGTTCACCGCCCAGGCGCGCGGCGCCGGCGAACAGGCCGAGGTCGTCGCCCTGCTGACCCGCGCGCTTCTGATCGCCGCCGCCGCGGGCGTGCTGCTGATCGTATTGCAAGGACCGATATTCGCCGGTGCCTTCGCGATCTCGCCGGCCAGCGCCGAGGTCGAGACGCTCGCGCGAGACTACATGGCGATCCGGATCTGGTCGGCCCCGGCGGCGATTGCGCTCTATGGTGTGACCGGCTGGCTGATCGCGCAGGAGCGGACCCGCGCGGTTCTGGTCATCCAGGTCTGGATGAATGGCGTCAACATTCTGCTCGACCTGTGGTTCGTGCTCGGCCTTGGCTGGGGGGTCCAGGGCGTGGCCGTCGCCACGCTGATCGCCGAGTGGTCGGGGCTCGCCCTCGGTCTGTGGTTCTGCCGCGCGGCTTTCGCCGATGCGCGCTGGCGCGACTGGGCCCGGGTCGGGGACCGGGTCCGGCTGATCCGCATGGCCCAGGTCAATGGCGACATCCTGATCCGCTCGGTGCTGCTGCAGACGATCTATGTGTCGTTTCTGTTCTTCGGCTCCGGCTTCGGCGATGTCCCGCTGGCTGCCAACCAGATCCTGATCCAGTTCATCCAGATCACCGCCTATGCGATGGACGGCTTCGCCTTTTCCGCCGAAGCCCTCGTGGGTCAGGCGATGGGGGCGAGGGTCCGTGCGTTGCTGCGGCGTGCTGCGGTGCTCTGCAGCTTCTGGGGGTTGGTGACGACCCTCGTTCTGGCGGCGGTCTTCGCGCTGACCGGCACCAGTGTGATCGATCTGATGACGACGGCGCCCGAGGTGCGCATCGAGGCCCGGTCCTACCTGCTCTGGATGGTGCTGGTGCCGCCGGTGGGCTGGGCGGCCTGGATGCTCGACGGGATCTTCATCGGCGCCACGCGCAGCCGCGACATGCGCAATATGATGATCGTCAGCACATTGGTCTATTTCGGAGCCTGCGCCGCGCTGATCCCGAGCTTCGAGAACCACGGGCTCTGGATGGCGCTGCTGATCTCCTATGCCACGCGCGGGATCACGCTGGGCCTCTACTACCCGGCACTGGAACGCAGCGTGGAGGCCGCGCCGGCATCGGGCTGAGGGCAGGGGCCGCACGGTCCACTTGTCCTTAGCGCCGCAGCCGCCTCCGGGCGGGGTCGCGGCACAGCCGCGCCCGGCCCAACGCTTGCAGGCCGCAGGCCGGAAGGGGGCGGGAGCGCCCCCAGCCGTGCTCATGCGGTCAGAACCGAGATCCCGATCGCCAGGATGCACAGCCACCCGCCGGTGAAGATCAGCGGCCGCGCCGGCAGCCGCGCGAGCCCCGAGATCATGCCAACTGCATGGGCCAGCCGCAGCCAGAAGAAAAGCGCCGCCGCCCCCACCGTCACCGGGGTTGAGACCCCCGCCATGTGGGCGATTAGAACCACAACGGCGAAGGGCAGAAACTGCTCGATCAGGTTCAGATGCGCGCGGTGGGCGCGGTGCACCCAGGCAGGCATCCTGGCCAGATCCGGCGGCCGGGTCAGATCGCCCGCGATCGCACGGGCCTCCGTCGCGTTCGCCCCGACGATATAGGGGATCCAGAGCGACGCTGCCAAAAGTGCGGTCAGCGTCAGCCAGAAGAGCTCCGGGGTCATGCGGGCACGGACTCAGGCTGGCGGAAATGCGCGTCCTGCCCGGTCTCCAGCCAGGTCTTGAGCCCGTCTATCGTCCGCGACCAGCCGTTCGCCACGCCCTCGGGGCCGTAGGTCAGGTCGAAATGCTCCACCGTCAGCCGGCAATGCGGCCCTTCCTCGTCGATCATCATCACCACGCGCGACGGTTTCACGTTCGGGTCGCCCTGGGGCAGGAACCGCTGCACCATCCGCGCCTTGGGATCCAGTTCCAGGTCCTCGCAGACCAGCATCGCTTCGCCGTTTTCATGAAAATAGGTCAGCTTGGCGCCGTCGCGTTCGGCCCGCGCGGCCATGAAATGGAAATGGGGCACGGCGTCGGCATCCCGCAGCGCATCCCACAGCGCGTCGCGCGTGCAGCGAATGTAGGTCTGCATCACGAATTCCGGTTTCTGGTCCGTCATGGTGTCTGTCCTTTCGAGCCGGCCCTTCAGATCGATCAGGCCGCGCGCCGCGGGCTTGGCCAGCAGCGGCTCGATCCAGCGGTCGATCACTTCCTGAAGGGGCAGGGCGTTGAGATGGTGGTGCTTGAACCGTCCCTGCCTGCGCGGGACCACGAGGGATGCGTCTTCGAGCACCTTGAGATGCTTCATGACCCCGAAGCGGGTCATCTCGAAGCGGGCTTCGAGCTCCTGCAGGGTCTGGCCGTCCTTTTCGCGCAGGCAATCGAGGATCGCCCGGCGCACCGGATCATTGAGGGCTTTGAAGATCGCGTCCATAGCGCTCTTATATGTGATTCGATAGTCACGTGACAATAGAGTCACCTAATTAAGATCGGAATCTTGCCAGGGCGCAAGGAAACGCTTGGCCGCCCAAGGGCCATATGCAATGCAGAGCAAAGGACATTGCGAGGGACAACTGGGATGGCCGAACCGTCGTTTCTGGACACGCCGGAGGGGCGGCGGCTCGCCTATCATCGGACCGAGACCTCAAGCGCCAACACCTTGCCAGGCATGGTCTTTCTCGGCGGTTTCATGTCAGATATGGACGGCACCAAGGCCACGCATCTGGAGGCCTGGGCGCGGACGCAGGGACGCGCCTTCCTGCGCTTCGACTATTCCGGTCATGGCCGGTCCGAGGGCGCGTTCACCGACGGCACCATAGGTGACTGGGCGGCGGATGCGCGGGCCGCGATCGCGGCGCTGACCGAGGGGCCCCAGCTACTCGTCGGCTCATCCATGGGCGGCTGGATCGCGCTGCTGATCGCGCGCAGCCGGCCGGAACAGGTGGCCGGGCTCGTCACCATCGCCGCCGCGCCCGATTTCACCGAGGACAGTTTTTGGTCGGGCTTCGACGACGCGCAGCGCGCGGCCCTTGTCCAGCATGGCAAGCTGGAGGTTCCGTCGGATTATGATGCGCCTTACACGATCACGCGGCGGCTGATCGAGGAGGGGCGCGACAATCTGGTGTTGCGCGACCCGCTGCCGCTGCCCCTGCCGGTGCGGTTCCTCCAGGGCACGGCGGATGCCGATGTCGACCCGTCCGTCGCGCTGCGCCTGTTGGACCACGCGACCGGCGACGACATCCGGTTGACGCTGGTCAAGGGCGCCGACCACCGCTTTTCCGATCCCGCCTGCCTCGCGCTGATCGCGGCGGCGGTGACCGACGTGACCGCAGCGGTGCTCGATGGGGGCTGACCCCGGACGCGTCGACCCCCGTGCGGTTTCCATGCTGTGGGTTCCGGAACCGGTGTGCCCGCGCTTTTCAGGGTCGCTCAAAGGGCCAACCCGGCGCCCTGCCTGCCTTCGGGAACGGAGAGGGCCATCACGGATGTCTGCCAGTCCCGACATGGATCGGCTTGACGCCATGGCGCGGATAGCGCGGTGATGGCCGAGGCGGCAGACACCGCCCAAGACAAGAGGTGATACATATGCATGGACGATTTATCCGCTGGGTCGGGGCGGCGCTGCTGATCCTGGCGGCCCTGGCCTGGCTCTTGCTGCCCGAAGCGGAGGTGGAAATGGAAACCGGGTTCGACGCAGGCGCCATCGGCACTGACACCGCCGCCTATCTGGCCGAACGCGAGGCGGGCGTATCCGACCTGCGCGACGGCGCCCAGAAGCGGATTGTCTGGGCGGCGGCACCGGGCGAGCAGACACCGCTGTCGATCATCTACGTCCACGGGTTTTCGGCCAGCGCCGAGGAACTGCGCCCGGTCCCGGACCGGGTCGCCGCGGACCTCAGCGCCAACCTGTTTTTCGCGCGGCTTGCCGGTCACGGCCGGGATGGCGCAGCCATGGCCGAACCGACCCTGGGCGACTGGATGACCGACATGGCCGAGGCGATGGAGATCGGGCGCCGCATCGGCGATCAGGTCATTCTGATCGGCACGTCGGCGGGCGGGGCTCTGGCCGCGCTGACCGCGATCAACCCGGCGATGTCGCAGGACCTTGCCGGGGTCGTGCTGGTCTCGCCGAGCTTCAAGCTGCGTGCTCCGGGCGCGGCGCTGCTGACCCTGCCGGGGGCGCGCACCTTTCTGCCCTGGGCGGTCGGCGAGTCCCGCGGCTTCACACCGGTGAACGAGGCTCACGGGCGCGCATGGACGACCGAGTATCCGACCGAAGCCCTTCTACCGCTGGGGGCGCTGGTCAGGGCCGCCAATGGCGCCGATTATTCGAAAGCGACGGTGCCGGCGCTCTTTATCCTCTCGGACGCCGATACGGTCGTCGATCCTACCGCGACGCGCAACATCGCCGCCCGCTGGGGCGGGCCGCGCCAGATCGTGCCGGTGGCCATGGGGCCGCAGGACGATCCCGGCCACCATGTGATCGCCGGCGATATCCTCAGCCCCGGTCAGACGGAAAACGTCACCCGCCGGATCAGCGCCTGGGCCCGCGAGCTCTGACCGCGCTGCCCTGACCGGTACCGTACCGGACGCGCGTGGCGCATGACGCGCTCAAATCCGCACCCATTGCAGGCTTTTCGGAAGGGCGCGCTCTGATCGGGCCCTGCGCGACCCGCGAGAGTGGCAGGTTTTCGCCCGACCTGACGCGCGGTCATGTCGCTGCAACATACAGTAAAATATGAGTGTTTTAACGCTTTGGGCGAAACTGTGCTCAGGGGCACGGCGACTCGCCCCCGTGGCGTGGCATCGAACATCAAGATCGTTGAAAAAGACCGTGTCGCCGCGGCTTTTGACGGCGCCGTGTGAAGGTTCGACGATGAGTACCCCCGGGATCATGCGATGTCCGGGATGTTTCCGACAGGAGGCCGCCGAGATGAAGAGCACGCTGAAATCCCTGACTGTCGTCGCGTTGCGGCTGGCATGCGCGACGATCCTGATGGCCCCGTTCGCGCTGGCGGTGCTCTTGCTGATCCATGGCGAGATCGGGCTGGGGGTCGTGATCCTCGGGCTCGGTCTGCTTCAGGCTATGGTGATGGTGATGCTGTGGTCGTATCGGCGCCGCAACAGCAGAGCCGCGCGCAACCCTTTGTGGCCGGCCGCGTGACACAATCGCGCGGCTGTTCGCGCTCCGGCCCGCCGGCCGGCCGCTGATCCTGAGTTTGTGAACCAGGCCCACCGCGGCGCTGACACGCGGCCGGCTCAGCCCTTGCCGATCCGAGGTTCCGTCCCGGCCAGCAGGCGTTCGATATTGGGCCGATGACGCAGCAGGACCAGCACCGCAAGTGCCGCGCAGAGTGCGGCGAGCGTATCGTGCCCCAGCAGCAGGGCCCAGACGGGTGCGGTTGCCGCGGCGACCAGAGCCGCGAGCGACGAGATCCGCAAGAGCGCGGCCACGACCAGCCATGTGGCGCAGGCCGCAAGCCCCACCGGCCAGGCCAACGCGATGAGTGTCCCCAGAAATGTTGCTACGCCCTTGCCGCCCCTGAATCCGAGCCAGACGGGAAAGCAGTGCCCCAGAAAGGCCGCGAATCCTGCGATCTGGGCGGCGTCCTCGCCGAGTGCGGCGCGGGCGATCAGGACCGCAACCGCCCCCTTGGCGGCATCGAGCACCAGGGTCAGGGCTGCTGCGGGCTTGTTGCCGGTGCGCAGCACGTTGGTCGCGCCGATATTGCCCGACCCGATCTGGCGCAGATCGCCCAGACCGAAAAGGCGCGCGATGACGATGCCGAAGGGGACCGACCCCAGCAGATAGGCCAGGAGTGCCGTCGCGAGCAGGGCCGCGGGCGACGAGATCAGGTCAGGAAACAAGGCCGGGATCATCATCGGGATCATGGGCCGAAGACGCGGGCGCCGCCGACCCACGTGCCGCGCACGCGTCCCTGCATCCTCTGGCCGTCAAAGGGCGTGTTCTTGGATTTCGAATGCAGCGCGAACCGGTCCAGCACGAAGGGCGCGTCGGGGTCGAACAGCACCAGATCCGCCGGCGCACCGGGCGCGAGCCGCCCGCCCGGCAGGCCGAGCCGCCGGGCCGGGTTCAGCGACAGCGCACGGAAGATCGCCGAAAGCGACAGCTGACCGGCGTGATAGAGCCGGAGCGTGGCGGGCAGCAGCGTCTCCAGCCCGACCGCGCCCGACGCGGCCTCCTCAAAGGGCAGGCGCTTGCTCTCCTCGTCCTGGGGCGTGTGCATGGAGCTGATCACGTCGATGGTGCCGTCGGCCACAGCCTCGACCATCGCCAGACGGTCGTCTTCGGATCTGAGTGGCGGCTTGATCTTGAAGAAGGTCCGGTAGTCGCCGACATCGAATTCGTTCAGCGTCAGATGGTGCACGGACACTCCCGCCGTCACGTCGAGGCCCGCCTCCCGCGCGCGCCGCAGGGCGGGCAGGGCGTGGGCGGTGCTGATCTGGTCGGCATGGTAGCGCGCGCCGGTCATCTCGACGAGCGCGAGGTCGCGCTCCAGCCCCATGCGCTCGGCCATGGGCGACACCGCCGGCACACCGCGCAGGGACGCGAACTTGCCACTGGTCATCGCGGCACCCCGCGACAGGCTCGGGTCCTGCACATGGGCGATCACCAGCGCGCCGAGGCTCCGCGCATAGGTCAGGCAGCGCCCGAAGACGCGCGCGTCGGTCAGCACCTGGTCGCCGTCGGAAAAGGCCACGGCGCCCGCATCGCGCAGAAAGCCGATTTCGACCATCTCGCGGCCCTCGCGCCCCCGGGTCAGTGCCGCCATGGGCGCGATGCGCACCTGACCGGCATCCGCGGCACGGCGGGTGACGTATTCCAGCGTCTCGGGCGTATCGATGGCGGGCTTGGTATCGGCACGAATGACCATCGTGGTCACGCCGCCCGCGGCGGCCGCCCGGCCCGCGGTCTTGAAGCTTTCCTTGTGACGCTCGCCGGGCTCGCCAGCCTTGACGCCGAGATCCACGATCCCCGGCGCCAGACACGCTCCGCTGCCATCGATCCGCGTCACCCCGTCGGGCAGGGCGGGCGGCGCGCCCGTCAGCACATCGGCGATGGTCTCGCCATGGATCAGCAGGGCGCCGGCAGCCTCCAGCCCGCTCTCGGGGTCTATCAGGCGGACGTTGTCGATAACGGTGTGCATCGGGCTCCGTTCTGCACCCGCCAGAGCAGCGCGAGAATCTCCTGCCGCGCGGGTAACCTTTCCAGGAGCAGGCCATAGCCCTCCGGCGCCGTCAGCAAAAGCCCCCCGTGCAGTCCGCCGGTCTCGGAAATCTCGGTCGTGCGTGTCACAGGGAACTCCAGCAGCCGGCGGCGGCCAAAGAGATCGCGTGCCACGAACACCCGTTTGCTGGTGATCGAGTACCAGCTGTGGCCGAGCCGGTAGCTTCGCCAGAGCGCCTTGCCGACCAGCAGCCAGAGCCCGACCAGCACCAGCGGCAGAAAGACCAGCACCTTGAAACCGATGAGCGGCGCGAGCATCCCCATGGGCGCCAGCGGTCCGCCTGTGAGCGTCATGCCGAAGCCTAGTTCGACGGGGCCTTCGCCCCAGAAATCGAACGTGGCATCCGGGCGCCCGTGCCAGAGCAGCTCTTCGTCCTCGGTCAGGATATCGTCCCAGCCGGCGGCGTCTGCGTGGGTCATTGCACCTGCTCCTCTGCATCTGACGCATCAGATCATGGACTGCGCCCGCGTTATGCAGACACCCGACTCCGATGCGCCGCCGGCGGCTGCCCTGCCGGGTCTGATAGCGAACCGTGGCGAAGAGGATATCGCCCGGAATGCCATGGACAAGGGTCAGCGGTGTTTCGGGCTCAAACGGGGCGCTGTGCAGGTGTCTGTATCCGGTCGGGTCGGTGGCGATGATCGCACTTTGGTGTGTGGGCGTGTCCCAGATGCGCCGCCGTCTCCAGGCGCGCCTCGGCAGGTCCCCGACCGCCAGAGGCAGGCCGAGACCGAAGACGACCAGCCCCGCCAGCGATAGGATCAGCTGCGACAGGATGCCCGGCGCCGCTCAACGCACCGCGGTACTCCAGAACGCGGTGAAGTCCTTGATCCCAAGGCAGAAGGCCGCGCGGCGTTGTACAATGCCCGACAGGGTGAACGCGCTTTCGGGCCGGCACCGCCAGAGAATCCGTTCGAGCGGATCGTTAGGGTCAATCCTGTCCTGTGCGGCTGTTCCATGACCACGCGGCGCCATTTGCGTCAGCCCGCGATCAGGACCATCACCACAACAAGGGCCCCGGCGACGAGCAGGGCCGCAAGCGCCACCATGCCGCTGACGCGCCCCTTGCTCATCGGCGCCTTTTCCTCGGGCGTTGCGGGGGCGGCCGGATGGGCCAGTTCGTCGCGGGGCATCGGCGAGGCCGTCGGCGGGTCGCGCAGCAGCGATGCCGCGGCCAGACCGGTGAGCCCGGGCGACGGCGTCAGCGCCGCCGGGCGGCTGAGAAAGGCGCGCGACAACACCAGAAGCACATTGCGCGGCGCGTTTTCCAGCCCCGGCCGGAGCAAGTCGAGTGCCGTTTCGGGAGGATCGTATCCGGCCTTCAGATAGGCCTCCATCCCGCCCATGGTCTCCACATCCTTGCTGTTGACCAGTTCGAGCCAGGCCGGGTCCAGTGCCGCCACGCCCAGGTACTTGCCCGCGGCCTCGGCAAGCGCCATGCCTCCCTCTGCTGCGGCCTTGGTCAGTGTGGCCTCTTCCGGGGTGGCGGGGGCGACGGCAAAGACGCGCAGCACCTGGGCCTCGTCCGCGGTCACCTCCAGAAGGCCGGGTTCTTCGAATACGGTCATGCCATCACCTCGCGTGGGCGGGCGCGCAGGTTGCGCGCCAGAAGATCCATTGCGGCCATCCGGACGGCGACGCCCATCTCGACCTGTTCCTGGATGACGGAGCGGTTGATATCGTCGGCGATGGTGCCGTCGATCTCCACCCCGCGATTCATCGGACCGGGATGCATGACAATCGCATCACCATGGGCGTGGGACAGTTTCTCGGCATCCAGGCCAAACCGGTGGTAGTATTCCCGTACCGAAGGGACAAATCCGCCATCCATGCGTTCGCGTTGCAGTCGCAGCATCATTACCACGTCGCAGCCCTTGAGGCCCTCGCGCATGTCGTCAAAGACCTCGACGCCCCAGTCGGCGATGCCCGCGGGCATCAGCGTTGGCGGGCCGATCAGGCGGACGCGGTTCTCCAGCTTGTGCAGCAGCAGGATATTGGAGCGTGCCACCCGGCTGTGGGCGATGTCGCCGCAGATCGCCACCGTCAGCCGGTGCAGGCGCCCCTTGGCGCGGCGGATCGTCAGCGCATCGAGCAGCGCCTGGGTCGGGTGTTCGTGGCGCCCGTCGCCGGCGTTGAGCACTGCGCAGGTGACCTTCTGCGCCAGCAGCGCCACGGCGCCGGAATGCGGATGGCGTACGACCAGCAGATCGGGATGCATCGCGTTCAGTGTCAGCGCGGTGTCGATCAGCGTCTCGCCCTTGTTGATCGAACTGGCCTGCATCGACATGTTCATCACGTCCGCGCCGAGCCGTTTGCCGGCGAGCTCGAAGCTCGCCTGGGTCCGGGTCGAGTTCTCGAAGAACATGTTGATCTGTGTGAGCCCGGCGAGCGCCTCGCCATGCTTGTGGGCCCGCCGGTTGAGATCGACATAGCTGTCGGCGAGATCGAGCAGGGCGGTGATCTCGGGCGGGGCGAGCGGTTCGATGCCCAGCAGGTGTCTTGCGCGGAATGTCACGGGGCGGCCTCCGGGCCATGGGGTGGGGATGTTCTAAGCCGCGCGGCCGCCTGTCTCAAGCCGTGTCTCCAATGCCGCGGGGGCATGGCCAAGAAATGCCGCATGCGCCATAGTCTGTACCGGATCGTAGATCGGACCCCGAGCGTGGGTTCGGGACCGGGGTGAGTTATGGCGGAGCTTTCGCGCGAGCAGATGGTGGCGGCGCTGGCCTGGCAGCTGGAGCTGGGGGCCGACGAGGCCATCGGCGAGCTGCCGGTCGACCGGTTCGAGGAGTCGGCAGCGCCCTCGTCCAAGCCCGCGCCGGACGGACGCGCAGCGCAGTCGGCTCCCCGGACCGCACCGCAGACCACATCGCCGGCGGCCGCGGCGCCGCCTCCGCGCGATGCCGCCAGCGATGCCGTGGCCGAAGCGGAGGCCGCTGCCGCCGCAGCCGACAGTCTGGAGGCGCTTCGGGCCGCCATGGCCGCCTATCCCCATTGCGAGCTGCGCCATGGGGCCCGCTCGCTCGTCTTTGCCGACGGACAGCCCGGCGCGCGGGTGATGATCATCGGCGAGGCGCCGGGTCGCGATGAGGATATCCAGGGCAAGCCCTTCGTCGGGCGCGCCGGCGGGCTGCTCGACCGGATGCTTGCGGCCATCGGGCTCGACCGCGCGGCGCCTGCGCCCGAAAGCGCGGTCTACATCACCAATGTCCTGCCCTGGCGTCCGCCCCAGAACCGCGATCCGAAACCTGAAGAGATCGCCATGCTGATGCCGTTCCTGCGCCGCCATGTGGCGCTGGCGGACCCGGACGTGATCGTGGCGATGGGCAACATCTCCTGCCAGGCCCTGCTGGGCAAGCGCGGCATCACCCGGTTGCGCGGCACCTGGGCCCAGGCGCTCGGGCTGCCCTGCCTGCCGATGTTCCACCCCGCCTACCTGCTCAGAACGCCGAGTGCCAAGCGCGAGAGCTGGGCCGATCTGCTGAGCCTCAAGGCGCATCTGCTTGAAACGGAAGGTACGGGCGGCTAGCTGCTTAAGGCCGCAGAGGAGAGCCGCCCGCATGAGCCGCATCGACGAAAACCTGCCGTTTGAGCCCGTGCGCATCGCCGTGCTGACCGTCTCCGACAGCCGCGCGCTCGAGGAGGACCGCTCCGGCGCGGTGCTCGTGGAACGTCTGGAAGGTGCGGGCCACACGCTCGCCGCCCGCGAGATCCTCCGCGATGAGCGCACCGAGATCGCCGATCAGCTCCGCGCCTGGTGCGCCGACCCCGATATCGACGTGGTGATCTCAACCGGCGGGACCGGCCTCACCGGGCGCGACGTGACGGTCGAGGCCCACCGCGACGTCTATGAAAAGGAAATCGACGCGTTCGGCACCGTCTTTACCTGGGTGTCGATGCAAAAGATCGGCACGTCGGCGGTGCAGAGCCGCGCGACCGGCGGCGTGGCCAATGGCACCTACCTCTTTGCCCTGCCGGGCAGCCCCGGCGCCTGCAAGGATGCCTGGGACGAGATTCTCGCCCCGCAACTGGACTATCGGCACCGGCCTTGCAATTTTGTGGAAATTTTACCCCGTCTGGACGAACATCTGCGACGGAAATGACGCGCCGCCCCGTATCACCGGTGTGGGTGGCCGCTCTGCTTGGTTTTTTCCGGGCAAGGACGTAAGTTTTTATCGGGATCCCGGCGCAGGTCGGGACATATCGGAGACCAGCAGACGATGCGTTTTTTGCGACGCGCCATCTCCGGCATCGCGCTTGCCGCCATAAGCCTCGCCTTGCTGGGCTGGTCTGCCGTGACCATGATCGACGCGATGCGCGAGGCGGCCCAGATCCAGGAGGCCGACCCGTCCGGGCGCGAACAGGTTCAGACCGTGCGCGCACTGACCCTTGATCCCGGCACGCATCAGGCAGTGATCACGCTGCCCGGCGAGTTGCGCGCAAGGCGCAGTCTGGAGCTGCGCGCGCGTGCCTCGGGTCTGGTGGTCTATGCCGCCCCGGAGGTCGAGGAAGGTGGCCGCGTCACCGCGGGGCAGCTGCTGATCCGGACCGATCCGGCGGCGGCGGAAGCAGAGCTTGCCCGCGCCGCGGCCGATCTGCGCGAGGCGCAGCAGGAACTGCGGGACTCCGAGACATCCGCAGAGCTCGCCGGTCTCGATCTGGCGGCGGCGGAACGACAGGCCGGCCTGCAGGAGGCGGCGCGCCTGCGCCAGATCGACCTGGCCGGGCGCGGCGTGGGCAGCAATTCGGCGGTTGAAACGGCGGAGCTTGCCGCCGCCGCCGCCGACCAGGCCGTGGTCTCGCGCCAGATGGCCCAGGCGCAGGCCGGCACGCGGATCGATCAGGCCGCGGCCCGGCTCGCCCGCGCCGAGGTCGCGCTGAGCGAAGCGCGCCGGGCTCTCGCCGACACGGAAATCCACGCCGCGTTCGACGGCACGCTGTCAGAGGTCACGGTTGTCGATGGCGGGCTCGTGGCGGCCAACGAACGGCTCGCCGTGCTGGTCGATCCGGGCGATCTGGAGGTCGCGTTCCGCGTCTCCACGGTGCAATACACCCGCCTTCTGGGCCCCGACGGCGGGCTGGCCGCCGGCGATGTTCAGGTTGCGCTCGACAGCGGCGGGCTGACGCTAGAGAGCGGTGCGCAGCTTGACCGGGCCGCGGCGGTTGTGGGCGAAAGCCAGACCGGCCGGCTGCTGTTCGCGCGGCTCGATGATGCGGCGGGCTTTCGTTCCGGCGATCTGGTCCGGGTGCGCGTCAACGAGCTGCCGCTGGAGGGCGTCGTGCGGCTGCCCTCGCGCGCCGTCACGCCGGACGGGCGCGTGATGCGTATCGGCGAGGACGGCAGGCTGGTGGACGATCCGGTTATCGTGCTGCGCCGGCAGGGCGACGAGGTGCTGATCCGCGCCGATGGACTGGAAGGCGCACAGGTCGTCGAGGTCGTAACGCCGCTGACCGGCCCCGGGCTTCGGGTGGAGGCGCTGGAATCCGGAGAGCCCGCCGAAACGCTGCAGGCCGAGATGATGCTGCGGCTGGACCCCGCCCGCAAGGCCCGCCTGATCGCCTATGTCCAGGACAGCGACGTGATGACCGAGGACGCCAAGGCCCGCGTTCTGGCCCAGCTCGAGGCCGACGAGGTCCCCGCACAGATGGTCGAGACGCTGGAAAGCCGGATGGGGAGTTGATCCGGTGACGGGGCGCTTTTCCGGTGTGATCGGCTATTTCACCCGCCACCCCACGGCAGCGAACCTTCTGCTGGTGCTGATGCTGCTCTCCGGGCTCGCAGCGGCGCCCCAGATGCACACGCAGTTCCTGCCCGATGTCGAGATCGACGAGGTACGGGTGACGGTGAAGTGGGACGGCGCGGGCCCCGAGGATGTCGACGCCGCGATCGTCGCGCCGCTGCAGCCCGCGCTGCTGGAGGTGGAGGGCGTCGCGGAAAGCTCCGCCGAGGCGCAGCAGGGCAGGGCCCGGATTTCGCTGGAGTTCGAGCCAGGCTGGGACATGGCCCAGGCGCAGCAGGACGTACAGACCGCGGTCGAGGGCATCACGACCCTGCCGGAGGACTCCGAAACGCCCGAGGTCGCGCGGCGGGTCTGGCGCGAACGGCTGACCGATGTGGTGATCAGCGGGCCGGTCGGGATCGACCAGCTGATGCGCTACACCGACGATTTCGTCGCCCGGCTCTATACCGAGGGCATCACCCGCACCACGATCCTGGGCATCGCCGATCCCGAGATTGCGGTGACGGCGGACATGCTGTCGCTGATCCGCCATGACGTTACGCTGCAGCAGATCGCATCGGCCATAGGCGCCGATATCGACAGCCTGCCCGCCGGGACGGTGGATGGTGCCAATGCGCGGGTGCGCACGGGCACCGCGCGACGCACCGCCGACGAGGTGGCCCGGATCGTGCTGCGCCGCGGGGCCGATGGCTCGGTGCTGCGGATCGGCGACGTGGCCGAAGTCACGCGCAGCGCGACCGACCGGGACCGCGCCTACAATGTCGAAGGCATGCCCGCGGTCGCGTTTACCGTCGACCGGGTGGCGGGCGGCGACGCGCTCGCGATCCGCGACACCGTCGCCCGCGTCGCGGCGGAGTTCAACGCAAGCCTGCCCGAGGGCACTTCGGTCGAGCTGATCCGCACGCGGGCCGACCGGATCGCCGAACGGTTGTCGATCCTGCTCGACAACGGGGCACTCGGGCTCGGTCTGGTTCTGCTGCTGCTCTTTCTGTTCCTGGATGCGCGCACGGCGCTCTGGGTGGCCGCGGGCATTCCGGTGGCGATGTGCGCGGCCCTTGCGATGATGTACGGGCTCGGGCTCTCGCTCAACATGGTGTCGCTCTTCGGGTTGATCATCACGTTGGGGATCGTGGTCGACGATGCGATCGTGGTGGCCGAACATGCTGACGCGCGGGCGCGGCGGCTGGGCGAGGCGCCTGCGGTGGCCGCCGAACGCGCGGCGCGGCGGATGGCGCTGCCGGTCTTTACCGCGACGATCACCACGATCATCGCCTTCTGGGCCCTGACCTTCGTCGGCGGGCGCTTCGGCACGCTGATCCGGGACATCCCGCTCACCGTGATCGTGGTCCTCGCGGCTTCGCTGATCGAATGCTTCCTGATCCTGCCGCACCATATGGCCCATGCGCTCAAGCACAGCGCCAAGGAGCACTGGTACGACTGGCCCAGCCGTCAGGTGAACCGCGGCTTCCGCTGGGTGCGCGAGCGGGCGTTCAGGCCCTTGCTCGGCTTTGCGATCCGGGCGCGCTACGTCGTGGTCTCCGGCGCCATCGCCCTGCTGGTCTCGCAGGTCGTGCTGCTGATGTCGGGCGAGGTGCCCTGGCGCTTCTTTAACTCGCCGGAACGCACGTCGCTGACCACCAATGTCTCCATGGTCTATGGCGCGAACCGCGAGGACACCGTGGCCCAGGTTGCGGAGGTCAAGCGCGCCATCGACGCTGTCGCCGCCTCCTACGAGGACGAGTACGGGCTGAACCCGGTCGAATTCGTGCTGACCGAGGTCGGCGCGAATGCGGGCCGTTGGCTGCCGGGCACCGAGAGCAAGGACCCCGACCTTTTGGGCGGGCTCACCATCGAGCTGATCGATGCCGACGACCGGCCCTACACCGCGTTCGATTTCGTGGCCCGGCTGCGCGAAGAAGTCCGCGAGATGCCCCTGACCGAAACCCTGAGCTTCCGTCGCGGGCGGTCCGGGCCGGGGGGCGACTCGCTCGATGTGTCCTTCTTCGGGGCCGATACGACCCAGCTCAAGGCCGCGGCGGAAGAGCTCAAGGCGCGCGCCGGCGAATATCCCGAGGTCTCCGCGCTGGAGGACGATCTGTCCTACGACCGGGTCGAGTATGTGCTGGAGCTGACCGACCGCGGCGCCGCGCTCGGCTTCACCACCGAAGGGCTCGGCCAGGCGCTGCGCAACCGGCTGAACGGGATCGAGGCTGCGACCTTCCCCGCCGGTCCGCGCTCCGGCGCGATCCGCGTGGAGGTGCCCGAGGTCGAGAAATCCGCCGACTTCCTGCAGGGCATGCTGATGCGCAGCCCCGACGGAACCTATGTGCCGCTGACCGATCTTGTCACCCTGCGCCAGCAGGAGGGCTATTCGGTCCTGCGCCGCGAAAACGGACGCCGGGTCGTCACCGTTACGGGCGATATTTCCGAAGACGATCCCGCCCGCGCCCAGGAGATCACCGAAACCCTGCGCGAGGCCGTACTGCCGGCCATCGCCGACACCCATGGCGTGTCGTGGTATCTGGGCGGGCTGGCCGAGGACGAGCGCAGTTTCTTTGCCGACGCGCAGCTTGGCTTCATGCTCTGCCTCGCGGGCATCTTCCTGACGCTGGCCTGGATTTTCGGCAGCTGGTGGCGCCCGCTGACGATCATGGCGATCATTCCCTTCGGCCTGATCGGGGCGATCTGGGGGCATGCGCTCTGGGGCGTTCCGATGTCGATGTTCACCGTCGTCGGGCTGATCGGGATGTCGGGCATCATCATCAACGATTCCATCGTGCTGGTCACGACGGTGGACGAGTATGCCAAGAAGCGCGCACTCGTGCCGGCGGTCATCGACGCAACAGCGGACCGTCTGCGCCCGGTGGTGCTGACGACGCTCACGACCGTGCTGGGGCTGGCACCGCTGCTCTATGAAGGCTCCCAACAGGCGCAGTTCCTGCGGCCCACGGTGATCGCGCTGGTCTACGGGCTCGGCTTCGGGATGCTGCTGGTGCTGCTTCTGGTGCCGGCGCTGCTGGTGATCGGCCGCGATATCAGCGGCAGCTTGCGGGCCGCGCGCCGGGTGATGGGGCAGAGCGCGGGGCTGCCCATCGGGCCGCGGCTGGCGCTCGGGGCGTTCAGCGCAGCGCTTCTGATCTGGGCGGCGGCGGTGCTGCTGCCGGCCTTCGGCGGGTGGGGGTCCGAGATCGTGCCGGTCGTGGCCCAGAGCCGCGGGAGCGCCATCGCGGTCTTTGCCGCCGGGACCGCCGGGCTCGCGCTGCTCTTTGGCGGGGGCTCGCTGCTATTCGGTCGGCGGACCGGTTAGACGTCAGGACCGTCCGACGACCCCGCGGCTCAGCCGGCGTCGCAGCCGATCAGATCGGCCGAGCCATGCTGGCCCAGTACGGTCATGCGCACTTTCGAGCGGTCGAGCGAAAAGGGTGCCGCGTTCGGGGGCACCAGATCGGCCTGCACCTCGAGCACGTCGCCGCGGCGCACGGTTTCGGCTTCCGATACCCAGACATCGGCGCGTCCGACCTCGATCACGGCGACCTCGTCGCGGCCCTTGGACGGCAGCGTGACTTCGGCGGTCAGGCGCAACCCGTCGCTAATCGGTGCCACGGTGCAGGTGACGCGGGCGCCGGTCGCGGATTGCGGGCGGGCGTCGAGCGCCGCGGTGATGGCGGCCGCGCCGAGCGCCGCATCGCCGCCGCTCAGCGTGCCGAACCCGACACTTGCCGGGATGCAAATGTCCTTGCACACCCCGAGCAGCGCCTCGCCCTGCACTGCCACCGGCAGGGCGGGGTCCTTGGCGAACAGCTCAACCGGCAGGATCACCTCGTCGGTATAGCCGATGGTCCGCATGCCGTCGGTGTCGAACACCTCCGGCGTCGGCCAGTGGATGCGCACCGCGCGCAGGTTGTCGGAGCCGCTCCAGACGAATTGAGGCGGGATGCCCGCATCGCCCGGCGCGCGCCAGTAGGTCTTCCAGCCGGGCTCGAGGCGGATGCGGATGCCGCCCATCTCGACACCGTCGGACACCTGCCAGCCGGGCACGTAATCCAGCGCGATGACGTCACCGGGCTCCGCCTGCGCGTGGGCCGGTACGAGCGCTGACGCGAGCGTCAGCGACGCCGCAAGGGAAAGGGGCAAAATCCGTGACATTCGCCGTCTATGACGCAGCGCGCGCGCTCAGAAAAGTCACAAACCGGTCATGGCCCGTGAGGCAGGCTCAGTCTTTCCTTGCGTCGCGGGCGGCTTTTTGGCCTTCTGGTTTCATGCCTGCTGACATACCCGATGCGCCGCTCGACCTCAGCGGCAAGCTGTTGATCGCCATGCCGGGCATGGGCGATCCGAGGTTCGATCGCAGTGTGGTCTTCATGTGTGCCCACTCCGGCGATGGCGCGATGGGCCTGATCGTCAACAAGCCGGCGCGCGACGTGAAGTTCGCCGATCTGCTCCAGCAGCTCTCGATCGACGGTGCGCCCGAGGCCAAGGCGCCGCGCATCCATTTCGGCGGTCCGGTGGAGCATGCCCGCGGGTTCGTGCTGCACAGCGCCGACTACAAGGCCAGCAAGTCGACGCTGCGCATCGACGACCGGTTTGGCATGACGGCGACCCTCGACGTGCTGGAGGATATCGCCCACGGCTCGGGTCCGAAATCGAGCCTTCTGGCCCTGGGTTATTCCGGTTGGGGCCCCGGCCAACTGGAGAACGAGATCAGCGCCAATGGCTGGCTCATCGGCGACAGCAGTGCGGACCTGGTCTTTTCGGCCGACAATGGTGGCAAGTGGAGCGCCGCGCTCGGCAGCCTCGGGATCGACCCGATCAGCCTTTCGGCCGCGGCGGGGCGGGCCTGACCCGCGCAACCGACGGCACGGCCATGGCGACGGGTCGTTTCCCCCTTGGACCGCTCCGATAGACGAGTTGCACTCTGGAGCGCCTCAGAGCCGGGCAAGCCGCTCCGTCAGCAGATCGAAATAACCCTGTGCATCGACCTCGCCGATAAACAGCGCGTTGGGCGTCCGGTCTGTCACACCCCACCAGTCGGCGACGGTCATCCCGAGGCAAAGCTCGCTTTCGGTCTCGATCTCGACATTGACCTTGCGGCCCGAGAAGAGCTCGGGCCGGATCAGGTAGGCGATGACGCACGGATCGTGGAGCGGCGCGCCGGGGCTGCCGTATTTGGTGATGTCGTAGCGTTCGAAAAACCCGGTCCAGCCGGCGACCGCATTGCCCACGGGGGTGCCGATGGCGGCGAAGGCGGCGTTGCGCTCGGGGCTGGTCAGCGCCTTGTGGGTGACGTCGAGCGGCATCACGGTCAGGTCGATGGCCGCGCCGAAGACGATCTTGGCCGCGTCGGGATCGGTCAGGATGTTGAACTCCGCCGTGGGGGTTCGGTTGCCGACCTCGAAATAGGCTCCGCCCATCAGTACGATGCGCGCGATCCTTCCGGCGATGTCGGGCGCGCGCGTCAGTGCCGTGGCGATGTTGGTCAGCGGCCCGAGCGGGCAGAGCGTGACAGTGCCCGGAGGTTCGCGCCGGAGCGTGTGGATGATGTAGTCGACCGCATGGGTGTCCTGCAGCGGCATGGTCGGGTCGGGCAGTTCGGCCCCGTCGAGCCCGGATTTGCCATGGACATGCTCCGCCGTTTGCAGAGGCCGTTTCAGCGGCCGGTCGCAGCCGGAATAGATCGCAATATCGCGCCGCCCGGCCAGTTCACAGACGATGCGCGCGTTCTTGGTCGTGAGCTCCAGCGGCACGTTGCCTGCCACGGTGGTGATGCCCAGCAGCTCGATCTCCTCGGGGCTCGCCAGCGCCAGCAGGATCGCCACGGCATCGTCCTGGCCGGGGTCGGTATCGATGATGATTTTTTGCGGCGCCATGGGCGGGCTCCTCCGGAACAGGCTGCACTCCGGCGCACCGTGCGGGCAACGCGCGCGGCTGTAAAGCGCGGCGGTGCCTAGCGCCGTTCGGCCGCCTTGGCCGCGTCCCAGAGCGCGTCCATCTCGGCCAGGTCGCTCTCGTCGGGGGTCTTGCCTCGGGCCGCGAGTGCGGCCTCGATGGCGCGGAACCGGCGGGTGAATTTTGCATTGGTGCGCCGCAGCGCGGCTTCGGGGTCGACGCCCAGATGGCGCGCGAGATTGGCCATCACGAAAAGCATGTCGCCCAGCTCGTCCTCGATCTCGTCCGCCGAAAGCCGGTCTCGGGCCTCCACGAGCTCTTGCGCCTCCTCGGCCAGTTTCGCCAGCACGTCGCCGGTGTCGGGCCAGTCGAAGCCCACCCGCGCGGCCCGCTTCTGAAGTTTCACCGCGCGGAGCAGCGCGGGCAGGGCGAGCGCGACATCGTCGAGCACCCCGCCCTTGGCCTTGGCGGCGCGCTCTCGGGCCTTTTGCGCCTCCCAGTCGACGGTCTGCTGGTCGGCGCTCTTGTCGCGGCTTTCGTCCCCGAAGACGTGGGGGTGACGGTCGATCATCTTGTCGGCGACGGCGTGGGCCACGGTTTCGAACCCGAAAAGCCCGACCTCTTCGGCCATCTGGCTGTGATAGACCGTCTGGAGCAGCAGGTCGCCAAGTTCGTTCTGCAGCTCGTCCCAGGCCTGGCGCTCGATCGCGTCCGCGACCTCGTAGGCTTCCTCGATCGTGTAGGGCGCGATTGTGGCGAAGTCCTGCTCCAGATCCCAGGGGCAGCCATGGTCCGGGTTGCGCAGCGCGCGCATGATCGCGCGCAGGCGGGCAAGACCATCGGCGTCGGTTGGCGCGGGCAGCGGCATGGGGTTCTCTCCTGGCGGCCGGTGTGAGGGCGGGCGCGCCGTTCCAAGCACCCCGCCGCGCCCCTGTCCAGCCCGGTTCAGCCCTGTGCGGCCCGGCCGACCCGCCCATGCGACGCCGCCCGGCCTGACCCGCGTCACCGCGACCCACCCCCGTCGCCCGGGCCGCACAGGACTTGTCCCTCCGACTGCATGGTCTAGCCTGCGCCCAAGGGAGTACCTGCAATGAGCAAAGTCGGTCTCAGTCTTGTCTTCGTGGTCCTCGCGGCCCTGATCTGCTTTGCCGCCTATGTCCGGCTGGCCCCCAGCGATCCGGCCGTCTGGCAGGTCGATCCGCTGACCGTGCAGCCGCCCACGACGCCGAACTTCGATCTGGTGAGGCCCGAAGACGGCAGTCGCAGTGACGAGGTCTTTGCAATGACGCCGCAGGAGCTGTTGGAGCGGTTCAACGAGATTGTGCTCGCCACGCCGCGGGTGCGGGTTCTGGCGGGGAGCGTGTCGGACGGGTTCACCACCTATATCGCGCGCTCCGCATTCTGGGGCTTTCCCGATTACATCTCCGTCAAGGCGGTTCCGGCCGAGGGCGGGGCGCGGCTGGCGGCCTTTTCGCGCGCCCGGTTCGGCCAGTCCGACCTGGGTGTGAACGCCGCGCGGATGGAGGGCTGGATGCAGCAGCTGAGGCAGCAGGGCGGCTAGTCCGCCGCGCCGCGCCGCTTGGGCCCCGGCACGCACGCGGCCCTTGACCCGGGCCCTGGGCACCGCCACAGAACCACCATGATCCCCGCAGACCGCCTTCAACAGATCACCGAAAGGTTCGAATATCTCGAGGCCCGCATGGCCGAGGGCGGCGATGGCGTGGGGTTCGCCGAACTGGCGCGGGAGTATGCCGAACTGCGTCCCGTGGTGGGTGAAATCGCGCTCTGGCGGGAGCTGAAGGCGGAGATCGTCGATGCCGAGTCGATGCTCGCCGATCCCGAGATGCGGCCCCTGGCCGAGGACGAGCTGCCCGGTCTCCGCGACCGGCTGGAACAGGCCGAAGCAGCACTTCGGATCGCGCTGCTGCCGCGCGACGCCGCCGATGCGCGCTCGGCTATGGTCGAGATCCGCCCCGGCACCGGAGGCGACGAGGCCGCGCTCTTTGCGGGCGATCTGCTGCGGATGTACCAGCGCTTTGCCGAGGCCCGAGGCTGGCGCAGCGAGATTGTATCGGAAACGCCCACCGAGCTCGGCGGCGTCAAGGAAGCGGTGCTCCATGTCAAGGGCGAGGGCGTCTTCGCGCGACTGAAGTACGAAAGCGGCGTGCACCGGGTCCAGCGCGTGCCGGCGACCGAGGCCGGTGGGCGGGTGCATACCTCGGCGGCGACCGTCGCCGTGCTGCCCGAGGCAGAGGAGGTCGACATCGCCGTCGATCCCGCGGATCTGCGCATCGACACCATGCGTGCCAGCGGGGCAGGCGGGCAGCATGTCAACACCACCGACAGCGCGGTGCGGATCACCCATCTGCCCACGGGCATCGTCGTCACCAGCTCCGAGAAATCGCAGCACCAGAACCGGGCCATCGCGATGCAGGTGTTGCGCGCGCGGCTCTACGATCTGGAACGCCAGCGCGCCGATGATGCGCGCGCGGCCGACCGGCGCAGCCAGGTGGGCTCCGGCGACCGGTCGGAGCGGATCAGGACTTACAACTTCCCCCAGGGACGGGTGACCGATCACCGGATCGGGCTGACGCTCTACCGGCTCGATCAGGTCATGCAGGGCGATCTGGACGAGGTGGTCGACGCGCTCATGGCGGACGACCAGGCCGCGCGGCTGGCGCAGCTGGACGCATGACCGTGGCCGAGGCCCTCCGTGCGGCGACCCGCGTCCTGACCGAGGCCGGGGTGCCCGACGCGGCCGGCGATGCGCGCGCGCTGATGGCCCATGCGCTGCGCGTGGCGCGCGACCGGGTGACCCTCATGGCGCCTGACGAACTGCCCCGGATGGCCGCCGTACGCTTTGATGCCGCCCTCAACGCGCGTGCGGCGCGCCGGCCGGTCAGCCGGATCGTCGGCTACCGTGACTTTCACGGGCACCGGTTCGCCATCACGCAGGATGTGCTCGACCCCCGGCCCGAGACCGAAACCCTCGTCGATGCCGGGCTGGAGCACCCGTTCGACAGCGTCATCGATCTGGGTACAGGCAGCGGCGTGATCCTGCTGTCGCTGCTGGCCGCCGCGCCCGAGGCCCGGGGCCTGGGCACAGATCTGTCCCATGCCGCGCTCGATGTGGCACGGACCAACGCGCGCGCCCTCGGTCTGGAGGCACGGGCGGACTTCATGCATGCCGACTGGTGGTCCGGCGTGCATGGACAGTTTGATCTGGTGGTCTCCAACCCGCCCTATATTGCGGGCAACGAGGTCGTGACTCTCGCCCCGGAAGTCGCCGAGCATGACCCCTGGATGGCGCTGAGTCCCGGCGGCGACGGGATGGGCGCGTACAAGCTGCTTCTGTCGGGGCTCAAGACGCATCTTGCCCCGCGGGGCCGCGCGCTTTTCGAGATCGGCGCCGGGCAACGGACCGCTCTGACGGAGCTCGCGCAGCGCGCGGGCTTCGCAACGGTGGCGTTTCGGCCCGACCTCGACGGTCGCGACCGTGTGGCGGTTCTGACGAACGATGGGGCTCTGCGCGCAAAATGAGCGGAAATTCGGCCATTCCGGTCGAAAAGAAGCTTGTTTTCGCCTGCGCCCCGTGTTCTACGATTTGCATGCACACTGTCCCTTAATAGGGACCGTGCAACAGCCTAGCAGGACAAATCCGGTCCAATGCGGTGCATCGCACCGCCAGGCATTGTCCGCGGCATATACACATAAGGCATAGCACTCGTAACCATGAGATCATCCAAGTCACGGTCGCGGTCCAAGTCGAACCGCAACAGATCGGTTGGCAACATCGTCAACCGTGTGTTCGACAGTTCAGGCCCAGAGGGCAAGGTCCGCGGCACACCGCAGCAGATCATCGAGAAATACAATCAGCTTGCCCGCGATGCGCAGCTGGGCAACGATCGCGTTTCGATGGAAAACTTCCAGCAGCATTCGGAGCATTACACCCGGATGCTCGGCGAGGCGCAGCGCGAGGCCGACGCTCGGCGCGAGCAGCAGGAAGCCCAGAATCGAGACCGTCAGCGCGAACGCGATGAAACGCGCGGCCAGCAGCCGCAATCGCAGCATCCGCAGCAGGAACAGCCGCCCGTCGAGGACATCGCCGGCGCGCCCCAGCCGCAATCGCAGCCGCAATCACAGCCACCGGCGCAGCCGCAGGCCGAGATCAGCGATCCGATGCCCGTGGAAAATGTCGAGGGGCTGGGCGAGGTCGTCGATCTCGACACCGGTTCGGACACTGGGCTGGTGGAAACGCCCGAGAGCAAACCGCGCCGGCCACGCCGTCCCCGCAAGCCGCGCAACAACCAGAATGTCGACGCGCCGCAGGCCGACGCTGCGCAGAAGGGCGACCAGGATGCCGCGGCATCTCCGGATCCCGTCGTCAAGGATGCACCGAGTTCGGAGGGTGGCAATGACAGCCCCGGCTCCAACGATCCTATTCGCCCCGAAGCGGCGGAATAACACCTGATTCCGAACACCTGATCCCGGAGAGCGGAACCTGGACCGGCCGTGCCTCAGGGCGCGAGATCGCGGGCCAGGGCGCAGAACTGCGCCAGCCCCAGCCGTTCGGCGCGATCAGTGGGATCGATCCCCAACCGCTCCAGCCGCACTTCGATATCGGGCGCCAGGGCCTTGAGCGACGCCCGCAGCATCTTGCGCCGCTGCCCGAAAGCCTGGGCCACGACGCGTGACAGGATCGCCGGATCTGCCGGGTAGCGGGGCGCTTCCAGGGCCGTGATATGCACCACCGCGGAGCTCACTTTCGGCGGCGGCGTAAAGGCCTGCGGCGGCAGCTCCATGACGATCCGGGCCTCGGCGCGCCACTGGGCGAGGATCGCGAGTCGTCCGTAGGCCTTGCTGCCCGGGGCCGCCACGATCCGTTCAGCGACCTCGCGCTGGAACATCAGCGTCAGGCTCTGCCAGACCGGCGGCCAGCGCTCCGGCGTCAGCCAGCGCACCAAGAGCTCCGTGCCGACATTGTAGGGCAGGTTGGCTACGATCCGCACCGGCGGCTTCAGATGCGCGGCCGTGTCGATCTCCAGCGCGTCGCCCTCGACCACGGCCAACCGTCCCGGATAGGCGTCCGCGATCTCGTTCAGCGCCGGCAGGCAGCGGGGATCGCGCTCCACCGCCACCACGCGCCGCGCGCCTTCGGCCAGAAGCCCGCGGGTCAGCCCGCCCGGTCCGGGGCCGATCTCCAGCACATCGCAGCCGGTCAGATCCCCCGCCTGGCGGGCGATCTTTGCGGTCAGGTTCAGATCGAGCAGGAAGTTCTGGCCCAGGGACTTGCGCGCGCTCAACCCGTGGGCGCGGATCACCTCGCGCAGCGGCGGCAGGCTGTCGATGGCGCTCATGCGTGCGCGCGGACCTCCGCACCTGTCTCTGCCCGGGCCCGCTGCATGCGTCCCGCCAGCCGCAGCGCGGCAATCAGACTGGCCGGGTTGGCGATGCCCCGACCGGCGATGTCAAAAGCGGTGCCATGGTCCGGCGAGGTGCGGATAAAGGGCAGCCCCAGCGTGACATTCACCCCGCCGTCGAAATCGAGCGTCTTGATCGGGATCAGCGCCTGGTCGTGATACATCGCCACCGCCGCGTCATAGCGGGCGCGGGCGGCGGCGTGAAACATCGTGTCGGCGGAGTGCGGACCGGTGACGGCATGACCCTCGGCCCGCAGCGCAGCCACCACCGGCGCGATCAGCGTGTCATCCTCATGGCCCATGGCGCCGCCCTCGCCGGCATGGGGGTTCAGCCCGCAGACCGCGATGCGCGGTGCCGCAATGCTGAAATCGCGCTGCAGGCCCTGGATCGTGATCAGGAGCGTTTCGCGCAGGCCTTCAGCGGTGAGCGCCGCGGGGACGTCGGCCAGCGGGATGTGAATGGTGGCCGGCACCACCCGCAGCATGTCGCTGGCCAGCATCATCACGACCGGCACGTCGCCGGCGAGATGGGCGAGATACTCGGTATGACCGGGAAAGGCGAAACCCGCACCGTCCTGCAGCGCCTTCTTGTGGATCGGCGCGGTGCAGAGCGCGCCGGCCGCGCCGTCCTGCACCAGAGCCACGGCGCGCGCGATCACCGCGATCACCTCTGCCGCGTTGGCCGGGCTCGGACGGCCGGGTGCCGCAGCGTCGGGAAAGCGGTGGGGCAGCACCGGCAGCCTGTCGCCCGGCACGTGCAGCGCTTGGGCGGGATCGGAGATCTCCGAAACCGCCGTCCCGGCAGGCAGATGCCGCGGATCGCCGATCAAGAAGAACGGCAGCGACGCCCCTAATTCCGTCCGCGCCTTTGCTGCGATCTCTGGCCCGATGCCCGACGGCTCGCCGCAGCTCAGCGCGATGGGGGCCGCGCCCGCCGCGGTCATGGGATGCGGATATCAGCGGCGGTGCGCAGTTCCGCAAGGTAGCCGTCGGAAAAGCTCTCCAGCCGTTGGACGAAGAGCTGCTGGGTCAGGGCCTCGCGAGCCTCTCCATCGGGTTCGGCTTCGGCCCGCGAGCACAGCATCACGACGCCGCCGCCGCCGGGCAGGACGCCAAGCTCGCCTGGGTCGAGATTGCGCACCGTGGCCGCTACGCCCGAGGGCAGCTCCGCCAGCAGCGTGGATTCGCGCACAAGCTGACCCGGCGCAGCGTTCGGATTCTGTCCGAAAAAGCTGTTGCAGTCGTCGATTTCGGGCGTCAGCCGCGCGATTTCGGCGGCCGCGTTCGCCCCGGCAGGCAGCCGCAACAGCGCGTAGTCGATCAGCACGTTGCGCGAGGGCGGCGGCGCGACATCCTGGAGCTGGCGCAGCTGAAAGAGCGCGATCGCGCCCTCCAGCGGGACCGGCGCGGTCACCTCGCCGGGGCGCATGGTCAGAAAGAGCGGTCCCACCGCCGACGGCAGGGCGCTGACCGGCAGCCAGTCGAGCTTGCCGCCGTCGCTGCTGGTCGGGCCGATGGAGAACTCGCGCGCGGCCGCCTCGAACTCCGAAAAACTCGTGATCTCCTGAAACTCCTGGGCGCGCCGTTCGCTGACCAACGCATCCCGCGCCGTCATCGGCAAGACGATCTCGGACACCAGGATGCGCGCGTTGCCCTGACCCGAGGACAGCGCCAGCGCCCGGTCGACCTCTTCCTCGCCGACCCGTGCCTGGGCGGCAAAGCGGGCCTGGATCAGCGTGCTCCAGGCCAGCTGGGCACGCAGATAGTCGCGGATCGACTGCTCGTCGATGCCGGCATCGCCCAGGGCCTCGACGAATTCCGCGCCGCTCAAATTTGCGCGCGCGGCGAAATTGTCCACCGCCGTGTCGAGCTCGTCCTCGGTGCCCAGGATGCCCGCTTCGGCGGCGGCCGCGAGCTTGAGCTTGTCGTCGATCAGCCGCTCCATGGTGCCCTGCCGCGTGACCGCGGGCGTGCGCAGCGCCTGCAGCAGCAACTGACGCTGCTGGAGCTCGAAATTGGTGACCACAAGGTTGTTCACATATGCGACAGGTTCAAAGGGCGCCTGCGCCGGGACCGGGATCGGGGTCGCAAAAAGCACCGCGACGGCCATCGCAACCCCCGCCGAGATTCGCCCCACGCGTTGTTCGATTCGCCTGATCATCCCACCCGTCCCAGTGCTGTACAGACCCGCCGCGCCCGTTTGCGGCCAATATCGGTTCCGAACCCGGCCAGCTGGACCTGCAGCCCATACGTGATGTCGGTTTCGTCGCCGGAGTTGCTTATAAACCGACGCTGGGCGGTGAGATCAACCCGGATACACTCGTTCTCGTAGGCCAGGCCCAGATCGATGCGGTTGGTGCGGTCGAGAATGAAGTCGCGGCGCAGATCGAACGTGGCCGAGAAATTCTGGGTGATGCTGAACCCGCCCAGCAGGGCCAGTTCGGACAGGTCGTTGTCCAGCAATGCGCTGGTGTCCTGCTGCTGCCAGACATAGGCGGCATTCAGGTTGACGCGGGTGCCGGCCCAGCTCGCCCGCGCCTCGTTGAAGGAGGGCGCACCGTCATCGTCGAGCAGCAGAAGATTGCGCAGCCGCAGCCTGTTGCCGAAATCCAGATCGACCTGGGTCAGCCAGTCCGACGCATCGCCGTCGAGCACGGCGATCTCGTCGAGCTCCTCGCTGTCGCCAAACCGCAGCACCCGGCCCACCGTCACACCCATGGTGACGCCCGCCGGATCGAGCCGTGCCCACCGCAGCGCAAGGTTGCTGCGCAACCCGGTCTCGTAACGGTCGAGCCCAGGAAAGCGGTTGAGCGCAAAGAGGTTGCCGGTGTCCAGTGCGATCGAGGTACTGTCCTCGTTGGGATTGTCGAGCGTGTCGGGCCGGGTCCAGACCAGCTGTCCGATCGGCTCCAGCAGGTAGCTGACACCCGACCCGTTGGTGTCGGGGGCGATCAGCGGCAGGCTCAGATCAGCGGCGAAGGTCGGCGTGAACGCCGTCTGGTATTCGGGAAAGTCCGGATCGTCGATGATGTGCAGATAGTCGAAATTGAGTTCGGCTTCGGTGCCGAACCGGAAACCCGGACCCACCGTCCAGTCCCGCCGGTAATCCACGGTCCCACGGACCTGGTTCACGTTCGGGCTGTCGATCTCGTTGCGGATATTGTCTTCAAAAGACTGCGACTGGCCGATCAGGCGAAACTCCAGCAACCCGCCGATGCTGGCCGGCTCCCAGTTGCGGCGATAGTCGAGCTCGATCAGCCCCGAGCGTTCGTTGCCGATATCGGCCTCGCGCAGGCTCTCGAAATTGGTGACCGACGCCGAAATCAGTTCGTCGGAGCGCACCCGTGAGATCCCAATGGCGCTGTCCAGGATGTCCTTGGACGAAAAGTCATAGTCCAGCAGGTAGGTGCGATCCGAAGTGTACTCATAGTCGAAAGCGAGCGTGAAGTCCTGGGGCAGGGCGAACAGCCCGGCCGCGAACAGATAGCCGCGCGTCTCGTCCGGCTTCACCTCGTCTTCGGAGATCGCGCCGGTCGCGGTGAAGGTCCCCCGCCGGAACGCCTGGCGGTAGCGCGCCTCGACCGTCTGGTAGCTGCCGTCGGTGATATGGGGTGCCAGCGTCAGATCCGCAGAGCGTCCCAGCGTGATGAAGTAGGGCACCCGGACCGCATTGCCGATCAGCGAGCTGGACAGGAATTCCGGGAACAGAAACCCGGTCGCGCGTTCCACTCCCGGTTCGGGAATGCGCATCACCGGCAGATAGAAGACCGGCAGGTTGAAGACCCGGAATTGCGCATCGTAGAAATAGATCCGTTCCGCGTTTTCGTCCTGGATCACCCGCCGGGCGCGGACCTGCCAGAGCGGCGCCTGACCCGGCCGGCAGATCTCGCAACTGGTGGCGACGACCTGGCGGAAGTCGTTGAACCCGCCGGTGCGCCGCTCCATCTGCGCGCCGGTGATCTGGAGCCGCTGCTGGATCAGAACCTGTGCCGAGGTCATGATGCCGGTCTCCAACTCGGTATCGAGCTCCGCCGCTTCGGCCAGCACGACCGTTTCCTCGCCGTCGCGCAACAGGATCGGCCCCTCGATCAGCAGGCTCTCGTCGGTCGTATTGTAGGTCAGCTTGCTGGCGCGCAGCTCCCGGCCCGCGGAAAAGACCTGCACATTGCCTTCGGCGATCAGCGTGTCGTCATTGGCGAATGTCACCCGGTCGGCGACCAGCGCCGTCGGCGGATCCGCCGCGGGCGCCGTCTGAGCCACAGCTCCGGTCGCGCCCAGCAGGCCGACCAGACCCAGCAGGCCGACCCAGGCGCAGAGCGCGCATCCGATCCGAAGCATCACACTCATCCGTCCTCCAGGTGCAGCAGCAAGCTCATGGCGAGCAGGATCGCCGCGATGGGGGGCGCCCAGACCGCGAGCGCGATCGGCACCTGGCCGTTTTCGCCCATCACATGGGTCAGGCTGGCCACGAAATAGAGCACGAACCCCGCCAGAACGGCGCTCAGCACCATCAGTCCCGTGCGCCCGAACCGCGTGTGGCGGAGCGTGAAGACCGCGCCGATCAGCACCATGGCGACAAAGCTCAGCGGCCGCGCCATTTCCGCCTGGAACCAGACCCGGTGGGCGCGCGCCGAAAAGCCCGCCGCCTCCAGCCGCTCGATGAAGCGCGGCAGCTCCCAGATCGGGATTGAGGAGGGCGTGCCGAAACTGTCGCGGATCTGGTCGCGGGTGAGCGTCGACGGCAGGGTGAGCATCTCGGCGGTGACGGCCTCGGCCTCGGGGTTCTCGACATTGCGAAAATCCCAGGTCTTGGCATCGCTCAACTGCCACGCGCCGTCCACCAGCTCGGCCTGACGCGCCTCGATGCGAAAGGTCGGATCGGACTGCCCGTCGAAGCCGAAGAAGCTCACCTGGTTGAGCACCGTGCCGTCGAGATTGGCGCTCTTGGCATGGATCGCGGTCTGGCGGTCGGCCTGACCCTGGCGCAGCCACAGCCCGTCGGTGCCCACGGCGACCACCCGCTCCTCGCCGCGCAGCTCGTTGACCTCGCGCTCATAGAGCTTGGAGGTGCCCGCGACGAGCGGGTTCATGATCGCCACCGCGACCAGACCGACCAGAAAGGCCGTAACCACCGGCGACAGCAGGCTGCGCATGGCCGAGCGACCCGTCGCGCGCGTGATCACCAGCTCGCTCGTGCGCGCCAGCGTGACGAACATCAGCAGCGTTGCCAGCAACGTGATCAGGATCGTCACTTCATAGAGCACCTGGGGCATATGCAGCAGCGCCAGATAGGCCAGGGTCTTGAATCCGACCTCGCTGCCTTCGAATCGCCGCACATGCTCCAGCACCTCGATCAGCCACATGAAGGCGATGAACCCCGCCAGAATGCCCAGGAAGGTCATCAGAAAGCGGCGCGCGAAATAGAGATCGAGGATCATGACGCGGCCCCGACGGAACCCGTGCCCGCCATCGCGGATCCCGGGGGCGGCTTCAGGCGGCGGTCGGCGTAGCGCAGGAACCCGAAGGCCATGAAGGCGCACACGATCGTCGGCAGATAGATTATGGGCCAGAGCGTGGCATCGTCCTTCGCCAGGTCGATCGTGGCGTTCTCGAAGACCTTCAGGATCAGGATCAGCAGGCAGGCCAGCAGGATCTGTCGCCAGTGCCCGAAGCGCGTGAACCGCGCCGACAGCAGGCATGCCATGCCCAGAACCCCCGCCGGAATCACCAGGGCCGCCTGGGCAAACCGGATATGCGCCTCCGACGCCAGCCAGATCTCGTTTCGCTGGGTCCAGAACAACACTTCTTCGGGCGGGTTGAGCAGGATGTGGGTCGGCAGTTCGCGGTGATCGAGCAGCCGCAGCGACTGGCCGCTGGTCATGTCGTCGAGCGCGATGCTGAGTTCTTCGAAATAGGTCACGCCGAGCAGGTTCGTGACCGGGTTGAGCGTCTGCGCCATGCCGTCGAACATCAGCACCTGGGGCCCGGACTGGCCTTGGATCAGGAACGCCTCCTGCGCGATATAGGTCACTTGGCGGGTCGGGTCGCGCCGGTCGTTGATCAGTACATTGTCCAGCCGTCCGTCCGCGTCCACTTCGCGGACATAGACCGTCACCCCGTCGGTGGGTTCCTGGAAATTCCCGGGCTCCAGCAGGCGCGACGAAATCGCCTCGGCCAACTTGGCGCGGATGTCGTTGAACCGCACCATGCTCAGCGGCACCACCGCATGGGCCAGCAGCGACATCAGGATCGCCACGATCACCCCAAAGGCGAAGTAGGGCCGGGCCAGGCGCACCGCGCTGAAGCCCGCGGCCTGCACCACGACCAGTTCGCTGTCGGAATACAGCCGGTTGGTCGTATAAATCACCGCGACGTAGGCCGCGATCGGGATGACGAGCAGTATGATGCTGGGCAGGCTCAGAAGCGTCACTTCGATCACCAGCTGGCCGGCCTGTCCCTGCGACAGATACCGGTCGAGCAGCACGACGGCGCGATTGACCCAGTAAACGCCGACCAGGACAAGCGAGAAAAACCCGAAGCCGAGCAGCAGCCTGCTCAGGATATAACGGTCGAATCTGCCCAAGTTCTGCTCGCGGTCTCGTTCGTTGAGCGCAGGCTATAGGATTCGGCGGGGGCCGGAAACTGCTGTCTGGTCATCGGGCGGATGTGTCTCTAGGTTCGGCGAAAATCACCCAGTGAGGCCCTGCAGCGATGACCATGCCAGTGACGATCAATTTCAAGGATATCGATCTGGACGCGATCGCCGAAGCGGTCGGCCGCATCGTGGTCTTCCTGCCCGAAGGCGGCAAGCTCGATCAGACCGCGCGGCGGGTCAACCGTCTGACCCGCGGGGCGCTGGCGCGGTTCGCCGAGAGCAGCAGCTTCAGCGATCTCAAGTCCGGCGATGCGGCGGATCTCGCGTTTCCCACCGGGCTGGCCGCCGACGCGGTGCAGGTCGTGCGGCTCGACCGCAAGCCCAAGATCGCGGACGCCCGAAAAGCCGGCGCCGCCATCGGCAAGGCCAAGAAGGGCAAACCGCTGCTGGTGCTGGCGGGCAATCTGGGCCGCGCGGCGGAGGTGTCGCTCGGGCTGGCCCTGCGCTGCTACGCCTTCAACGAGCGCAAGTCCGCCGAGCCGACCGAGGAGGGCGTGGTGGAGTTCATGGTCTCCAAGCCCGACGCCGTGGCCGCTGAGGCCTCCGACGGTGCAGCACTGGCCGAAGGCGTGTTCTTCTGCCGCGACCTGGTGTCCGAACCGGCCAACGTTCTGACGACCGAGGACTATGCCGCCCGTCTCGCAGCGATGCAGGAACTCGGGCTCGATGTGGAGATCCTCGAAGAGGACCAGCTGGCCGAGCTGGGCATGCGCTGCCTGCTCGCGGTCGGGCAGGGGTCCGAGAGCCCTTCCAAGGTCGTGGTGATGCGCTGGAACGGCGGCGGCGACGAGCCGCCGCTGGCTCTTGTCGGCAAGGGCGTGGTGTTCGACACCGGCGGGATCAGCCTCAAACCCGCCGGCGGCATGGAAGACATGACCATGGATATGGGCGGCTCGGCTGTCGTCTGCGGCGTGATGCGCGCGCTGGCGCTGCGCCGGGCCAAGGCCAACGTCGTGGGGCTCGTGGGGCTGGTGGAAAACATGCCCGACGGGCGCGCCATCCGTCCCGGCGATGTGGTCAAATCCATGAAGGGCGACACCGTCGAGATCATCAATACCGACGCCGAGGGCCGGCTCGTTCTGGCCGATGTGCTCTGGTACGCGCAACAGCAGTTCAAACCCACCGGCATCATCGATCTGGCCACCCTGACCGGCGCCATCATCATCGGGCTCGGCCATGAAAAGGCCGGCGTGTTCTCCAACCGCGACAGCTTTGCCGACGATTTCCTCAAGGCCGCGGACCAGGAGGGCGAGGGCGCCTGGCGCATGCCGCTCGACCCGGCCTATGACAAGCAGCTCAAGAGCCAGATCGCCGACATGAAGAATGTCGGCGGCCGCCCGGCCGGGTCGGTCACCGCCGCCCAGTTCCTGCAGCGCTTCGTCGACGAGGAAACCCCCTGGATCCATCTCGACATCGCCGGGGTCGCCAGCGTCAAATCCGACACGACGTTGTCGCCCAAGGGCGCAACCGGCTGGGGCGTGCTGACGCTCGACCGGATGATCCGGAACAGCTACGAAGGCTGACGGCTGCCATGGGTGCGGTCTTTTTCTACCACCTGACCCGTGACAGCGCCGCCGGCACGCTGACGACGCTGCTGCCCAAGGCCCTGGCCGCCGGAATGCGGGTCGAAATCCGCGGCACCGACGCAGACATGCTCGACCGGCTCGACCAGCAGCTCTGGCTCGGGCCGGAGGAAGGCTTCCTCCCCCATGGCCGCGCCGGCGGGGTGCACGATGCGCTCCAGCCCATTCTGCTCACCCTCGCCGAGAGCGTCGACGCCACGACCAGCTGTCTGATGTGCGTCGGCGGCGCGCCGGTCGATCCGGCAGAAGTGTCCGGGCTCGACCGCGCCTGTGTGCTGTTCGACGGGGACGATCCTGCGGCACTCGACCAGGCCCGCGGCCAGTGGAAGGCGCTGACGGGCGCAGGCTGCGCGGCGCAATACTGGTCCCAGGACAGCGGTCGCTGGGAGAAGAAGGCCGAGAGCTGAAACGGCCCCCGATACGGACCCGACACGGCGCGGCGATGCGGCCCAAGTGACGGCTTCGAGCAGGACGATGCAGCCCCTCCCGGCCCGTGGCGGCCGAGCCGCGCGCCCCGCCGCTTCAGATCGCTCCAGAATTGTCCAGATATTATTGATAATTACCGGCCAATGGGCGGGTTTGTGCCTTTGCGCACTAAACAGATGCTGAAATTCACGCTAACGTGAGGTCAAGCGTAGTTTTCAGGAGCGCCCCATGCTTGTTTCACGCCATTTCCCCATCGCTTGTTTGACGTCTGTATTTCTCGCCTCCACTGCCCACGCTGCGACGCTGACCTTGCAGGTCGGGGATGCCGACTGTTTCGGCGAAGCCCAGAGCAATTGCGACAACGGCGCCTTCCCCGCGATCCCGGCCTTCAACAATACCGGCGTCGGCGATCCGGCGGGCACGGACGTGTTCGACACGCTCGGCACGCTCGATTTCCAGGTCGCGCTCGATCTCAATGGCGAGACCGCGACCTCGGCCCAGTTGGAGGTCCGCCTCGCCGGGGTAGACATCTTCATCGAAGACTCGGTGGGCGATCCGATCGAAGGGATGGGGTTCTTCCTGAACGGGACGCTCGTTGGCAGTTTCTTCGAGCCGGTCGTGATCGCAAGTGACGTGAACCAGCGCGCGATCTCGACAGTCATGCTCTCCATCACCGATCTCGGCCTGCTCAATGACGGCGGGCTGAACACGATCACGCTCTCGCCGGAGCAGGATTTCGGCCTCGCGCCGTTCGAATCCTACGCCGTCGATTATGTCGCCCTGAAGATCGAGACCGAGGTCCCCACCGCCCCCGTCCCGCTGCCCGCGAGCCTGCCGCTGCTGGCCGGCGGGATCGGCGCGGTCTGGGCGATGTCGCGCAAGGCCCGCCGCACGGCCGGCTGAGCCCGCCGCACCGAACCACCCCACCGTCCATAGGAGACCTACGATGAAAAAGACCCTTGCCGCTGCGGCGCTTGCCGCGGCCTCTCTCGGTGCGCCCGCGCCTGCCTCCGCGCAAGAGCTTTATATCGGCCAGATCATCATGGGCGGCTGGAGCTTCTGCCCGCGCGGCACGGTGGCGACCGACGGCCAGCTTTTGGCGATCGCTCAGTATCAGGCGCTGTTTTCGCTGCTCGGCACCCAGTTCGGCGGCGACGGGCGCACGACCTTCGGCCTGCCGGATCTGCGTGGCCGCATCGCGATGCATACCGGGACCGGCACGGGTCTTTCGCCCCGGCCCGAGGGCTCCAAGGGCGGTGCGGAGACCGTGACGCTGACCGTGCCGAACATGCCGGCCCATTCCCATACCGCCAAGGGGACGCCCACAGCGAGCGTGACGCCGGGCAGCAATCCCAATCCCAGCGGCAATCTGCCAGCCCTGACCACGAGCGCGCCCGCTTACGCCGCGCCCGGCGGCACCACCACCGACATGGCCGCGGATTCGGTGACGGTCACGGTGGACTCCACCGGTGGCAGCCAGCCCTTCGGCGTCATGAACCCCTACCAGGTGATCCGCTACTGCATCGCGCTCCAAGGCATCTTCCCCTCCCGGAACTGAGCGCTACGCCCACGGCGCGCGCCTACGCGCTTCCCTGGGGAAGGGGCGCGCCTTTCGGGGCGCGCTGCCCTCCGATGGCTCTCGGAGCGCTCTCGGACCGGCGTCTTTCGATCAGCGGGTCAGGGTCAGCGTATTCCCCGTGATCGCGATATGGTCGAAGCGCTGGAGATAGCTCATCCCGAGCAGCGATCCGGGCATCTCTCCGGCACTGATCCGGGCTCGCACCTCGCGGTCTTCCATGGGCCCGAGTGCGACACTGTCGAGCCACACCACCGCCGTCGCGACCGTTCCGTTCGCGGTGTAGGCCTTGCCGATAAAGGGCAGGGCCTCGGTGTCGATGCCCACCCGCTCGGCGTCCTGCTTCGACAGAACCATCTCGCTGGCCCCGGTATCGACGATGAACCGCACCGGTTCGCCATTGACGGCTAGCGTGAGATGATAGTGCCCGTCGCGGCTGCGCGGTACGACGATCTCGCCGGTCTGCGTGACCATCGCCTGCTGCGACGCCATCGGGTCACGCACGTCCTGCCAGATCCCGTAGGCGGCAATGATGCCGACAAAGATCAACACCCAGAGCACGCCCTGCTGGACCATCTTGCCCCGCGACTGACGGTTCCCGCGCAGGAAGAAAAAGACCAGATAGGCCAGCAGCAGGCTCAGATAAATCAGACTTGCGGTGTTGTCGGCGAACATATGGCATCCCTTTCGCCCTGTAATATAGGGTCAGATGCGACTCATGTCAGAGGGGCGATGACCCCGGCGCTGCGTAAACCGTCCAGCACGAACTGCACCGACAGGGCCGCCAGCAGCATTCCGAGGAGCCGCGTGACCACCAGAATCCCGGTTCGTCCGAGCGCCCGTTCGATCATGCCTGCCATGAGGAACAGGATCAGCACGATGGTGATCACCGCGACCATGACCAGATGCACCTCCAGCACTCCCAGCCAGTCACCGCTGTTGTTGGTGGTCAGCAGGATCATCGTCGCCATGGAGCCCGGCCCCGCGATCAGCGGCGTGGCCAGCGGAAAGACCGACGGATCGTGATCGTCGTCGCCCTGCTGCTTTTCCCGCCGCTCGGTGCGTTTGCCGAACAGCATCTCCACCGCGATCAGAAACAGCAGCAGGCCGCCCGCGATCCGGAACGCGTCCAGCGACACGCCGATCGCATCCAGCAGCGCGGTGCCGAACAGGCCGAACAGCATCAGCAGGACCACCGCGATGGCGCAGGCGCGCAGCGCGACCCCGCGCCGGCGGCGCGCGTCCATACCCTGGGTCAGGGCCACGAACATCGGCGCCAGACCGATCGGATCGATCACCACGAAGAGCGTGGCAAAGGCGGAAAGGGCGAGGGCAAGCTCCATCAGGCCTCCAAGGCGTCCAGCCGTTCCTGCGCGGCGACCCAGAGCGTTTCGGCCCGGTCGAGCCCGTTCATCACCTCGGCATACTTCTTCTGCCAGGTTTCGGCCTCACCGACGCGGGCGGGCTCGTAGAGTGCCGGGTCGGCGAGCTTCTTGGCCAGCCGGTCGCGCATCTCGTTGAGCTTTTCCAGCCGGCCCTCGCATTTGCGCAGCTCCGAGCGCGCGGCCTGAAGCTCGTCGCGCGACGCCCGGCGCGGCTTGGGGGCGGGTTTCGCCCCATTCCCGGCCCCAGTCCCAGCCCCGGTGCCGGCCTTGTCCTCGGCCTTGGAGGCCGGCGACAGCAGCAGACGGCGGTAGGCCTCCAGATCCTCCTCGAAAGGCGTCACCGAGCCGTCCTTGACCAGCCAGAGCCGGTCGGCCACGAGGCTCAGCAGGTGCATGTCGTGGCTGACCAGGATCACCGCGCCGGAATAGGCGGTCAGCGCCTCGACGAGCCCCTCGCGACTCTCCATGTCCAGGTGGTTGGTCGGCTCGTCGAGGATCAGCATGTGCGGCGCGTCGAGCGTCGCCAGCAGCAGCGACAGCCGCGCCTTCTGTCCGCCCGACAGCCGTGCGACCTCGGTCTCCGCCTGATCGGCCATCAGCCCGAATCCCGCCAGCCGCGCGCGCAGCTTCGCGGGCGTCTCGTCCGGCCGGGCGCGGCGCAGATGCTGCAGCGGCGTTTCGTCGGGCTCCAGTTCGTCGAGCTGATGCTGCGCGAAATAGCCGATGCGCAGCTTGCCCGAGCGCCGCAGCTGCCCCTCCATCGCGGGCAGGCGGTTCGCGAGCAGCTTCGAGAGCGTCGACTTGCCCTCGCCATTGCGGCCCAGGAGCGCGATCCGGTCATCCTGATCGATCCGGAGCGACAGCCGCTTGAGCACCGCGTGGCCGTCATAGCCCACCGCCGTGTTCTCCATCTGTATGATGGGGGGCGGCATTTCCTCGGGCTCGGGAAAGGTGAACGCCTTGCGCGCCGCATCCTCGGGCAGGGTGATCGTTTCCATCTTCTCCAGCATCTTGACCCGGCTCTGGGCCTGCTTGGCCTTGGTCGCCTTGGCCTTGAACCGGTCGACGAAGCTTTGCAGATGCGCCCGGCGCAGCGCCTGTTTCTTGGCCTGCGCCTCCAGTACGGCGCGCTGCTCCGCCCGCTGGCGCGCGAACTGGTCATAGGGCCCCTGCCAGAGTGTCAGCTTGCGGTGCTCCAGATGCAGGATCGCGCCCACCGCACGGTTCAGCAGACCCCGGTCATGGCTGATGACCAGAACCGTGTGCGGATAGCGCGCGAGGTAGGTCTCCAGCCAGAGCGCACCTTCGAGGTCCAGATAGTTGGTCGGCTCGTCGAGAAGCAGCAGATCGGGCGCCGAAAACAGCACGGCGGCGAGCGCCACGCGCATCCGCCAGCCGCCCGAAAAGGCGCTGCAGGGCATCGCCTGTTCGGCGGAGGTGAAGCCGAGCCCGCGCAGGATCGTGGCCGCCCGGGCTTCGGCCGACCAGGCGTCGATGTCGGCCAGCCGCGTCTGCACCTCGGAGATGCGCGCGGGGTCCGTCGCTGTCTCGGCCTCCGCCAGCAGGCCCGCACGCTCGGTGTCGGCCGCCAGTACCGTGTCGATCAGCGAAACCTCGGAGCCCGGCACCTCCTGCGCCACGCCGCCGATGCGGGCGCGGGCGGGCAGGGTGATGCGCCCGGTCTCCAGCGTCAGCTCGCCCCGGATCAGACGAAAGAGCGTCGTCTTGCCCGATCCGTTGCGCCCCACGAGCCCGACCTTGTGCCCGGTGGGGATCACCGCGCTCGCGTGTTCGATCAGCGGCCGACCCTCGACCGAATAGGAGATGTCATCAAGTTTCAACATGTCGCCCTCGTGCCGCATGCGCGCGGGGCGGTCAATCGCCTCAGCAATCGCGGCTTTCCATTGGCCGCCGCGCCATGCTACGGGCCGCGCAACATTTATGGCAGGGGCGGACCGCGCCCCCGAGTAACAAGGGACATGACCTATGGCCGTCGAGCACACGCTTTCCATCATCAAGCCGGACGCGACCAAGCGCAATCTGACTGGCAAGATCAACGCCAAGTTCGAAGAGGCCGGCCTGCGCATCGTCGCGCAAAAGCGCATTCACCTGACCAAGGAGCAGGCGGGCACCTTCTATGCCGTCCATGCCGAGCGCCCGTTCTATGACGAGCTGTGCGACTTCATGGCCTCCGCGCCGGTTGTGGTTCAGGTTCTCAGGGGCGAAGGCGCCATCGCCAAGAACCGCGAAGTGATGGGGGCGACCAACCCCGCCGAGGCCGCGGCCGGCACAATCCGCGCGGAGTTCGCCGAGAGCGTCGGCGAGAACTCCGTCCACGGCTCGGACGCGCCCGAAACCGCGGCCGAGGAGATCGCCTACTTCTTCTCCGGACTCGAAATCGTCGGCTGACACCGACGCCGGTTTTGACGGATTGAGGCCGCCCTTCGGGGCGGCTTTTTTGTTGTATATCAGATGCGTCAATCTGTTCCGATTTGCACTTTGCAAACCCTCTCCCGGGGGAGCACCGAAAATTTCCGTTTCGTTTCATCGGGCTAAGTGTAAGTTTGAGTTTACAATTGCAATGTAAGAAAAAGTAGACATACTTTCCCCATCGGATGCGTCCTCAAGCCAGTCGCAGCCGAGGGGTGGAATGCTGGGCAGTTACCGGGGGAAGTCGGCATGCACGCTCCATCAACTCACTATGGAAGAGGTTGGATATGACCGACGATCCAGACAAAGTATGGCCCACGGGCCTCAACCTGCACGAAGCGGAGGAGGTACATAGCTATCTCATCGACGGGACGCGCGTATTCGGGGCCATCGCCCTGCTTGCGCACATCCTCGTCGCCGTTTCCACGCCTTGGCTCGGCTAACGGAGGAACACCATGAACAACGCGAAAATGTGGCTTGTGGTTCCCCCTGCGGTCGGTGTTCCGATTTTTCTCGGGGCAGTCGCAGTCGGCTCCTTTGCGGTGCATGTCGCCGTCTTGAGCAACACCTCCTGGGTGGCGGATTTCCTTTCGGGGCAGCCGCTTGGCCATGGGGATCAGATGGCGGCCGCACAGACGGACGTGGATGCGAACACGGCCCGGGCGTCCTACGAGCTGCCGCTCGCAGACGGCACGCGGGAAATCACCGTGACGTTCTCCGACGGCACCGTGACACGGGCGGTCTTGCAGCCCAATCAGATCCTGGCCTCGGCGGCGCCACCACCATCGACGAGCCTCGATTGAACACACTCCCCACCGGCCCCGGGGCCGATGGGACCATTCCTTCGGACCGACCCGGCTGTCCCGCCGCTGGGGCAGTCGGACCGTGCGCTTAGGCCCTGGCCATGATGTTTGACTACCGCAATTTCGCCCTTCGGAAACTTGCCGGCATCGCCCCGCGCTATCTGCCCTTCGCAGATGTCGCCACGCCGGAAGTTCCGCTGTCGCGGTTGCTGCGGCTGTCGCTCTTTCAGGTGACGGTCGGCATGGCGCTGGTGCTTCTGGTCGGCACCCTCAACCGCGTCATGATCGTGGAACTCGCGGTGCCCGCGTCGCTCGTGGCCGGAATGCTGGCGCTGCCGCTTCTGTTCGCGCCCTTCCGCACCCTGATCGGCTTTCGTTCCGACACCCATGTCTCTGCCCTCGGCTGGCGGCGCGTGCCCTATATCTGGAAGGGCACGATGTACCAGTTCGGCGGCTTTGCCATCATGCCTTTCGCCCTGTTGGTCCTCTCGGGCTATGGCGAGGCGATCGACGCGCCGCGCTGGATCGGACTGTCCTCCGCGGCGCTGGCCTTTCTGCTGGTCGGGGCCGGTCTGCACATGGTCCAAACCGTCGGGCTCGCGCTCGCCACCGACCTGGTGCGCGAGGAGGATCAGCCCAAGGTCGTCGGCCTGATGTATGTCATGCTGCTCCTCGGCATGGTCGTCAGCGCGCTGATCTTCGGCTGGCTGCTGGAGCCCTACACGCCCGGGCGGCTCGTCCAGGTCATCCAGGGCTGCGCGGTCGTGACCGTGGCGCTGAACCTGGCGGCGCTCTGGAAGCAGGAGGCCCGCGACCGCAACCGCGCCCGTGAGATGCAGCTCGCGCCGCGCGCCGACTTCTTCGCCGCCTGGCGCCGGCTGATCGCCCGGCCCGGGGCGCTGCGGCTGCTGGTCGTCATCGGGCTCGGCACTTTCGGCTTCGGCATGGCGGATGTGCTGCTCGAACCCTACGGAGGTCAGGCGCTCGGGCTCTCCGTGGCCGCCACCACCAAGCTTACGGCCCTGCTGGCCACCGGCACGCTGATCGGATTCGGCATCGCTTCGAGGCTTCTGGGATCTGGCGGAGAGCCCGTGGCGCTCGGCCGGATCGGGGCGCTTATCGGCATCCCCGGCTTCGCCGCGATCATCCTGTCCTCCATGGGGGGCGGCGTTGCGCTCTTTCTCGCAGGCACTTTCGCCACGGGACTTGGCGCGGGCCTCTTCGGCCACGCGACGCTGACCGCCACGATCCGGGGTGCCGCCCGCGAGCAGACCGGCCTCGCCCTGGGCGCCTGGGGGGCCGTGCAAGCCACCTGCGCCGGCATCGGCATCGCCCTTGCGGGCATCGTGCGCGATATTCTGGTCGGCCTGGATGCGGGAGGCGGACTTCCCGCCCATACGCCCTACAATATGGTCTTCATGATTGAGATCGTCTTCCTCGTTCTGGCCGTCATCATGGCACTGCAATTGCGGCCCAAATCAGAGAGATCGACGCCCCGGACGCAGGGTGTCGAGGCTGAACCCCAACCGGTGGAGGGAACATGACAACGGTCATCACACGGTATTTCGACAACGCGGCGCAAGCCCGTCAGGTCAAGAACGAACTGGTCTACCGGCGGCGGTTTCCTCAGAACATCGTGCGGCTCTACGATGAGGCAGAGGGTCTGGCTGAGGCTTTGACCGATGGCGATGTCGCGGAAAAGACGGCCCAGGCTTACCAGGACCGCATTGCAGGAGGCGGCGCGGTCCTGATGGTCCGGGCCGGTTACAAACCGCTGAGCGTTGCTCAGATCACACGCGATGTGATGGCGCAGATGGGTGCGGCCGACCTCGGAGGCCTCTCGGAAGAAGTCTACGTCAAGGACCCGCCATACTCGACGCTCAGCGTCCTTCCGGGCAGCCCGCTGATGCTGACCCGGCTCAAGGATCCCACGAGTACCACCTACCACATGGCGGACTGGCCGATTCCGCTGATCAGCCGCCGCAAGCCGTTCACGGAATCCCTGATCCCCCGCAACGGGCACATGGCGAACTGGCCGATCCCGCTGCTCAGCAAGCGCAAGCCCTATACGGAGTCGATGTTCCCGCGCCATGCGCGGATGGCGAACTGGCCGATCCCTCTGCTCAGCCAGCGCAAGCCCTACACAAAATCGATCTTCCCGCGCCACGCGCGCATGGCGGACTGGCCGATCCCGCTCCTGAGCAAGCGCAAGCCCTACGACCGGTCGATGATCGCGCGCCACGGTCGGATGGCGAACTGGCCCTTCCCGCTGCTCATCAATGGCGAACGGGGCACCAACTCGCTGATGCCGGGCGAGCCTTACATGGCGAACTGGCCGATCAAGCACCTGAGCAAGCGCAAGCCGTTCACCGGCTCGATCTTCTCGCGCCACGCACGGATGGCGAATTTCCCGATCCCGCTCCTGAGCAAGCGCAAGCCATTCACCGGCTCGATCATCCCGCGCAACGGACATATGGCGAACTTCCCGATCCCGCTGCTGGCCGACGACATCAAGGAGATGGGGCCGAATTTCACCGTCTCCGGGTTCTTCGGCATCCCGACGATCATCCGTCGGCAGAAGGCCTCCTGAGGCACGGGACGCGCGCCTCGGGCGGCGCGGCGATCAAAGCGCGAACATGATTGTACGAAATGCCCGTTTGGACGTTTCGTACAAACCTTAACGTGTGCGTCAGGCTTTGCGCGGCAGCACCCCGATCTCCGCCAGAGCGGCATCCACGTCCGTCGCCGGGTCGCTGGGTCCGGCGGCGTCCTTGATCGCGTCGAAGCGTGCGCGCAGCGGTGGTTTTTCGCTCGGATCAAGATCCCTGAACCCGCGCCCCTGCAATCCCAACACCAGAGCCGTGAAGGCCATGAAATGCGCCCTGTGCCCAGCCGCCAGAAGCCGCGCATAGGCCGCGTCGGCGCCGAGCTCTCGCACCGTGTCGGCATCATGGATATCGGCGCGGGCGAACTGCGCCGCCATCGCGGGGCCAAGATTTCGGATGGTTGTAATCGGGGCCATGGCGCGAACCTATGCGTCCCCAGATCCCTGCGCCAGTCCTAGCCCTGTTTCGCGCCGAGCGCAGAGAAATTCGCCTGCAGCCGCATCTTGATATAGTCCGCTGCGCTGATCGGAGGGTATTTCTTTTCAGGGCCTTGCAGGACGATGTTGCGGTTGGCCTGGGCGAAAAAGGGAATCGAATAGCGCGGTCCCAGATACTCGTCCGGCCGCGGCATCCGCACCCGGTGCGGGTTCGACAGCAGGCGGTCGTCGGACCAGCGCATGAGCATGTCGCCGATATTGCAGGTGATCACGCCGTCCACCGGTGGCACGGCCGTCCAGGTCCCGTCCTCGGCCTCCTTGCCGGGCACGACCTCCAGCCCGCCCTGGCCGCCGCGCTGGTGCAGCAGCGTCAGACAGTCGAAATCGGTATGGGCGCCAGCGCGCCAGCCGCTGAAATCTTCGGGCTTGGCGTCGGTCATCGGCAGGTAGTGGATCAGCCGCAGGGTCGACTGGTATTCGGGACTGCCGGGATCATGGGCGCGGGTGAACGTGTCTTCGGCAAAGCCGAGCTTCAGGGCAAAGCAGGACAGCACCTGCATCGCGATTGCCCAGTTGGCCCGTTCGAACTCCAGCATCGTCTCCCTGAATCCCGGAATCGCGTCCTCCGCCGGCCAGAGCCGGTCCATGCGCGGGCGGGTGATCTGGTAGCTTTCCTTCTGGTCCGGCGTCCCGGTGGAGGGGCGCACCTGGCTCTTGAATTCCCAACCGGCATTGGTGCCGGGGCGCAACGGCAACTCAGATTTAACCTCCTGGGAAAGCGCGAAAAACTCAGCCGTCATCTCGAAGGCGCGGTCGATCTCGGGTTGGCTCAGAAGATGCCCCGACAGCTGAAACAGCCCGATCCGCGCGGCCGCGTCCCAGAGCTCCTCAGCGATCCGGGGTTTGCGCGCCTCGAAATCGGTCATGTCGATCACCGGCACGTCGCGCGCGATCGCCTTGCCTGTGCCGCCGATGCGGGTTTCGCGGGAGAGTTCGTCAAGCGGGTCGGTCATTTCCGTCTCCATAGCAAGTGAGACGGAGCAATGACCTGGCGGGGACCCGCCTGACTGCTTCTACTCCGGAGTGCGCCAGTTTTGAGGGGACATATCACATGGCGCGCAGTCGTGTCGAAGGAACGGCGGGTCCGCGGGAAGGGAGGAGGAGAACCAAGAACCCGCCGCTCGGTCGACTGGCTCATCCTGCCACCGCGCAATGCCGATGCAATCTCCCGCCCCGCCGGAACCGCGCGTAATATGTAGAATGCCACCAAATCGGGCGGAGATTTCCAGCCAGCGACCAAAGCGGCGGCAGCCTGTGCGCGGGGCACCCGGCTTGCCAGCATTGGTATTCTGTCGCAAAGTCCGGAGAGTTAAGGGGAGACCAGTGGTGCGCAAGGATTACATGGCGGCCGACGACGGGCTGCTATTGCACATCGAACTCATCGTTGGCCTGATCCGGCGAAATTCTGGCGAGGCATTTCTGGCAAAAGTCCTGCAGCGGGTCGGTTTGCCGTATCCCTGGGACCGCACCGCCGCCGCGCGCGTCGTTCAGCATGACGAGGCGGAGCTGATCCGGACCGCGACGGAGATGTCGGGCGATCCGGCCTATGCCACCCGGCTCGGGATCAATTACTCCAATGTCACATCGGTGCCGGGCTACGTCGCCCGCAACTCGCGCACGCTGCGCTCGGCGATCCAGCGCTCCAAACGCTATACCGCGCTGTCGTCCGCAGCGCTGGACTACGACATGCGCGAGCGGGGCGAGGTCGTGACGCTCGCGATCCATGCGCTGGACCCGGCGACCGACCGGAATTTCCCACATCGCGAGTTCTCTGTCTTTGCCGTGCTTTCGGTCATGCGCTATCTCGTCGATCGCTGTTTTCAGCCAATCGAGGTGACGTTCCGGCATCGCCGCACCAAGGGGGCGGATCCGATCCGTCGCGCCTCGGCATGTTCGGTGCTGTGGGACATGGCCGAGGACAGCATCCGCATGTCCGAGCAGACCCTGGATCTGCAGATCCCGACCTTTGACCCCCGGCAACGCGATCTGCTGTCACGTTATGGCGAGACCCTGCTGGCCAATGCGCCGCGGCAAAGCAGCGGATTTCGTGCGCAGGTTGAGCGAATGATCCTCGCGCGGTTCACGGACGGCGCACCTTCGGCCGAGGATATCGCCCACCGGCTGGGCATTTCTCGGCGTACAATGACGCGACGTCTTTCCGAGCAGGGTTTGACTTTCAGACAGATATTGGACGATGTCAGGCGCGATGTCGCCCACAGCTATTTGCACGATACTGAACTAAGTTTAGCAGAAATATCTTTTCAGCTTGGGTACGCCGATCAGGCGGCCTTCACCACAGCCTATAAGCGCTGGACAGGAAAAACACCCGCGGTAGAGCGCGCCGGAGGCGTAGCCTGACAGGATTTGAGCGGATTTGTCCCAAACTCGCAAGAGTTTGGCCCGGTCATACAAACCTACCCTAAAGTCACCCCCCATTTCAGTGACGTTAGGGGATGGCGTCTTCAGCGCTCAGCCCGAACGCTCAAGGAGATGGAAAATGATTAACGAAACCATGACGATCCGGGAAATGTGCGATGCGTTCCAGGTCACCGCACGGACCCTGCGTTTCTATGAGACCAAAGAGCTTCTCGCCCCGGTTCGGGTCGGTCAGAAGCGGCTTTTCACCAAGCGCGACCGCGCCCGGCTGAAGCTGATCCTGCGCGGCAAGCGCTACGGGTTCAGCCTCGAAGAGATGCGCCAGATCCTCGATCTCTACGATACCGAGAACGGCGATGTCGCACAGACCCAGATGGCGGTGCGCACCGGCAAGATGCATCTTGCGACGATGATGGACGAGCGCGACCGGCTGGAGCGCAACATCCATGATCTCAAGGAAGAGCTGAGCTGCGCCGAACGAAAGCTGGCAAAGAGCAGTCCCGATCCTGTCCTCGCCTAAGCCGTATTCTCGGCCGGCAGGACAGGGGATGCCCGGCGGGGGGCCAATGTCCCCGCTTCGTGTCTTTGACCAACCCTGGATGTCCAAGCGGACATGCCGACTGGGCCGGACTACGGCCCTCCCAACACTCCCACCGGGCTGCGCGCCCCAACGCGCCGCCCGGTAATTCTTCTTTCGCTCACAACGGGTCCGGCAACAGGCGCACCGCGATCGCAGCCATATGCAGATCCGGCGCGATGTGATGACCGAGCCGGCGCAGACCGGCATCGGGTTCTGAAATATCGGGGATCTGCACGGTGATGCAGCCCGCGGCGATAGCCGCCCGCGTGCCCGGCGCGCTGTCCTCGAACGCCGCACAGTCCTGGGCGCGCAGGCCAAGTGCCTCGGCCGCCCTGACATAGATTTCCGGGTTTGGCTTGGGCCGCGCCACCTGATCGCCCCCGATCACAGCCGCAAAGAAGCCGCGCAGCCCGGTCCGCTCCAGCAAGGCATCCGCCTGGGCGGTGCCGGTCGATGTCGCCAGCGCGATCGGCACGTCGCGGGCCGCCACGGCCTCCAGCACTTCGCGGGCCTTCGCCTTGAGCGGAATGCCCGCGATCTTGGCTTCGGCGTGGCGCGCCTCGACTCGTACGGCGAATGCGTCATAGGCCGCGCGGCCGCCGAAGGCCGGGCTGAGATGCGCGGCCGCAAGATCGGTGCGCAGGCCCAGCACCTGCCGGAAGGCCGGGCGCAGATCTCCCCGCCCGTCAGAGAGCGCCACAGCATCCATCGCTTCCAGAAGCAGCCTCTCGGTATCGAGCAGGGTTCCATCCAGATCGAAGATCGCGCCGCGCGGGGGAGCCCCCGTCATTGCGGCAAAGCCAGAAGGATCATCGTTCCGGTCCCCCACAAGGCCAGCAGGAAATGCGTCGCCTGGGTCGATGCATGAAGATACCAATACCCGAAATGGTTGCCGCCGACCGTGAAGCCCGCCCAGGTCAAAGTAAAGGCCAGCGCGCCGAGGATGCCAAGCCCGCGGGCGGTCTCGGTGCCGACGATGCCGGCCAGGGCGAACAGCATGGCAAGGGTGCCCAGGGCCAGAAGGATGGTTGCCAACGTCTCCCACAGCACGATCACGCGATAGAGCAGCCGGATGCGTCCCTCGTCCGTGATCCGCCGGTGGGCGATGCAGGCGTAGTCCTCGGGATACTCCTCCTCCAGCCCGTCCATGCGCACCACCGCCGCGATGGCACCCTGGTTCATCGAGGGAAAGAGCCAGTTGTCCCGCGCGCCGGTAAAGATCCAGGCGGTCAGGCTCGCCAGCAATCCGGTCTGGGCTAGGGTCAGGGCGAGGTCGAGCATGGGAGGCTCCGGTGGTCAGGGTCTGCGTGACGGCCAGGATAATCCGGCGCGACGCCGGGGGCACCGTGGTTTTCACCGCGTCCGGCGAAACGCCACGCCGAGGCCGATCGAGTAGCCGTCGTAGTTCTGGCCGATGGCGTAGCGGCCCACCAGCCGCACGCGATCGAGATAGGGGATGGGCAGGGCTGAGGTTTCAAGCTCCAGGCCCGCACCGATCTGGGCGAGCCATGGCGTGTCGAGGCTGCGGCCCTGATCACCGGGATAGGCCGAGGCGCTGGCCTCCCACACGGCGCGGACCGGACGGCTCAGGGCGCGCCAGTTGCTGATCGGGTGGCGGTAGCGGCCATAGAGCGAGGCGGCGATAGCGTCCGCTTCGGAATCGATCCGCGGATCATCCTCGAGCGCGAGGAGCCGCATCCAAGTGTAGCGCGCGCGCACATCGACCTCGCGCGGTTGCGTTCGGACCTGGTATTCCAGTCCGATCGAGGCACCGTAGCCCCCGGTTCGCAGCGTCCCGCCACCGAGATTTATCGGCGGGCCGTCGGAATTCTCGATCAGGGGAAGGTCCGGCACGAGCGAGCCGTTGGGCGCGACCTCCCCGATCGCGGCGTGCAGCGCAGGCCGGATCGTCAGGCGGGGTGTCACATCGAAATTGTAGCCGATGGCCCCGGTTGCCGCCCGGCTCGACCAGCGCGCGTTGGCGATCGCAGTGGTCTCCGGCGACTGGCCAAAGGGCGTCTGCGGGCTGCGCAACAGCGCCGGGTCATAGAGTTGCCACCCGAGAAAACCTTCGAGATAGAGCCGCCCGCCCGGACGGGGACGAAAGCCGCCCCCCAGCTGAGTCGTCTGAAAGTCGAAATCCTCGCCCGTGGCGACCGAGAAATTGAGCGCAGAGGCGGTTTCGTTGGGAACCGCGACAAAGCCGAACGCCGCAAGGGCGCGATCGGTCAGCAAGGCATCCTGAAACGGCGTCTGTGCGGCAGCGCCCTGACCCGAGACCCCAAGGCCGATCAGACACAGGGCGGCGAAGGCCGCAACTCGATGGAGCCGACATGTCAGAAACTCGCGTGTCGCGGGGGTGAGCATGAAATCCGCTTATGTCGCGCGCGAAAGCCTGTCCAGCGATGCCCGAATCGATCCCGCGCTTCCTGTTAAGCTGTTGCATTTTCCACAGGTTCGACATCGCCGCCCCGGGGGCCGGTAGGCTCTGCCGTGGCGACGGGGATCTGCTCCAGCGTAGCCCCGTGCCGCTTTAACGCTGCGAGCTCTTCGCCGAGTGCTGCGGGAAGACGGGACGGGCCATGGATCCGGACGACGCTCTCTCCGTCCTGCGCGTGCCGCAGCACCAGTCCCGCGATACGGTCAGCGGGCCAATCGCGCGCGTCTATGGACTGGCGTTCAGCATCGCGGCGCGCGAGTTCGAGAACCCCGGAACTTGTGTCGATATCGTGCAGAATGATGTCGGCTTCCTGCAGGCGCTGCACGGCGCGCAGGCTCAGCAGGTCGGCGGCACCACCGGAGGCATCGATCACCGACACACCGCCGGCCGCTATTCTGTCAGGGGCGCCGCCCGCGGTGATCGCGTCCTTGATGCGGCGCGCGGCCTCGCGCTCGGCGCCGCGGGCATGCAGCTTGCGCGGCGCGCCCATGAACACCCACCGCCACAGATCCCGGCGGGCCTCTCGCGGGACCCGTGCGGCGACCGCGCCGCGCAGCCGTCCGGCCAGGCGGGCAAGATCGCCCAGCCCGGGCTCCAGCATCTGTTCGACTCGTGTCTTGATCTGACGGGCCAGGACCGGCGCGGTGCCTTCGGTGCCGATCGCAACCACGACCGGATCGCGATCCACGATGGACGGGGTGAGGGCGTCGCACAGATCCGGCTGATCGACGACATTGACCGTCGCCCCGCCGAGTTTGGCCAGATCGTGCAGGGACGCGTCCAGGCCGGGACACCCGGTGGCGACAAAGACCAGCGCCGCCCCGGCGAATCGATCGGGGGCCGGGCGCGCGGTGTCGTGGATGATGCGGCCTTCATGGGTCAACTCCGCCAGTTCATCGTCCAGTTGCGGAGCAAGGATGCGGATCTCGGCCTCGGTCTTGAGCATGAGGCGGCATTTCTGCGCGGCTTGCTCGCCACCACCGGCGATCACCACATGGCGCCCGGCCATGCGCAGAAACATCGGAAAGGTTTGCATCTGGGGCCTCTTGTCAGTCTCAGGCCGCGGCCACGCCCTGGCGTTCGGACCAGAGCGCTGCGGCACGCGCTTCGCCAGCGGCCACGTCCGGTGCGATCCCGGCGGCGACAAGCGCTAGTGCTGCGGTGCCGAGGATTGTAGCCCGCGCGAATTCGTCGTCCAACCGGCCCGACCAGAGCCGCGCAAGATCGCCCTGCGCGGCGGTCGGATCGGCCAGGCGGCGGTTTTCGTCCAGAAGCGGGTCGATGGTTTGCTCGTAACAGTTCCCGTTTTCGAGACCGTAGAGCAGGATCGGCTTGGCCGGATTACGTTCGAATTCGCCCCCGCCGCCCTTGAGCACCATCAGGCGCGGCTCGCCCAGTTCCGCGCCGGTGTCCTGCTGCAGCTCGCGGTAGGGCGGGTGGAACACGCCCTGTACCGACGCCCGGGCGCGGGCCGGGTTGAGAGCCCGAAGTGCAGTGTTCACCGGTGAGCGCAGGCCCAGCACCTCGCGCAGCCGCAGGAGCGACAGCAGACGCGGGTTCATCGCTTCGAGCGGCACGTAGACGATGCCGTCGCTATCCAGGGCCAGCGCTGCAGCTTCCGGCGTTTCAGCCTGGGAGATGCCGGCCTGATCGAGCGTGCCTCGCACGTCGGCAAGAGGGTTCTGGTGCGAGTTCCAGCCGTGAAGCAGGATGCGCACCCCGGCCCGGGCAACCAGCCGTGCCGAGAGCAGAAAGAGCGGCAGGCCACGCGACCGCCCGGCGGCATAACTGGGCCAGTCCAGCGTCGCCCCGATCCCCTGCCATTCGTCCAGCCCCGCGCGCATGGCGGTCACGAACCCTGCGATCTCCGCCGCGGTCTCGCCGCGGTAGCGCATCAGCATGAAGAGCGCGCCGACAGCCTCCGGCGCGGCCTCGCCAGACAGGATCAGGCGCATCGCATCCTCGGCCTCGGACCGGTCGAGCGACCGCGCGCGTCCCGGCCCCCGGCCCATGGCGTGGACATAGGGCGCGAGGCTCATTCTGCGGCCACCGGCTGGGCGGCGCGACCGAGCAACGCCTGCAGTTCGGATCGACAGGAGCCGCAATTGGTCCCGGCGCGCACTGCAGCGCCAATCTGATCGACGTCGTGCAGATTGCCGTCGAGGATCGCCCGCGTGATCGTGGCGACCCCGACATCGAAACAGGCGCAGACGATGGCCCCGCCATCGGGCCGGTCCGCGCCCGCGCGGGCCGCGAGTATCGCGCCGCCGCTGTCGGCCTCGCCCAACTGCGCCGCAATATGGGTGCGCGCAACGCCCACGGGCCGAGGCCCGGCGAAGAGTGCCGCGATCACCCTGTCGTCGCGCAGCAGCGCCACCCGCGCGCTGCCGCGGGCGGGATCGGCAAAGGTGATGGCTGTGGCATTGGCGGCGTCGAACATGGCCTTGGCGTAGCTTTCCCAGTCAAGCGGCAGGGTGGACCCTGCGAGCTCCAGACGCCAGCCCCGTTTTACACGCGCCTTAGCCCAATAGGCAGTCGGGGGCGTGATTTCGGCGGCACTGACGGCAAATCCGTACCAGGCGGGCGCGAGCGGCCGGATCGCGACGGGGCTTGCCTTGCTCTCGGGCTGGCCGGAGATCGGATCGGTATGCGCGGCGACCAGTGCATCGACACGGCCGTCGGAGGCATAGCTGCCCGTCCAATGCATCGGTGCAAAGACGGTGCCGGGTTGCACGCGGTCGGTGACTACGGTGCGCAGCACGGCGCGGCCATGGGGCGAGGTGAGCTCGGCCAGGTCCGCAGCCTCCAGGCTGAGCGCGCGGGCATCCTCGGGATGAATCTCCACGAAGGGCTCCGCAATATGCTGCGACAGGCCGTGGGCGAGGCCAGTGCGCGTCATCGTGTGCCAGTGATCGCGCACACGACCGGTGTTCAAGCGGAACGGATAGTCGGCGTTCGGTGTTGTCTCCGGCGGGCGGGCCCGCAGCGGCAGCATTCGGGCACGGCCGGTCGGGGTGAAAAACCTGCCGTTCGCAAAGAAGCGGCCACCTTTGCGCGCGGAGGTGAATGGCCAGTACGTCGGCGCGAGCGTTTTGTACTCCGCATCGGCGATCTCAGCGAGCGCCGAGATGTCGAAATCGCGTCCCAATCCGCCGGCGATCCCTGACAGGGCGGCATGTTCGCGGAAGATGGCCGCGGGGCTTTCGAAATCGAACGCCTCCGCCCAGCCCATCGCGGCGGCGACGTCGCAGATGATGCGCCAGTCGTGACGCGCCTGACCCGGCGCCTGCAGGACACCCCGCTGGCGCGAGATGCAGCGCTCGGAGTTGGTGACGGTGCCGTCCTTTTCGCCCCAGCCGGTCGCGGGCAGCACGACATCGGCCAGTTTCGCGGTGTCGGTGTCGCCGAACATGTCCGAGACCACGGTGAACTCGCAGCGGGCGATGGCATCGCGCACCGCGTCCGCCTCGGGCATCGACACGGCCGGGTTGGTGCACATGATCCAGAGCGCCTTGATCCGCCCATCGGCGACAGCCTGAAACATGTCCACCGCCTTCAGCCCGGGGCGCTCTGCGATGGCCGGGCTGTTCCAGAACCGCTGCACCGCGTCCCGGTGGTCGGTGTCTTCAATGTCCAGATGTGCCGCGAGCATGTTGGCCAGCCCGCCGACCTCGCGTCCACCCATGGCGTTGGGCTGCCCTGTGACGCTGAAGGGCCCGCAACCCGGCGCGCCGATCCGTCCGGTGGCGAGATGGCAGTTCAGGATCGCGTTGACCTTGTCGGAGCCGCTCGTCGACTGGTTCACGCCCTGACTATAGACCGTCACGACCTTCTTTGTGCTGACCCAGAGATCGTAGAATTCCGCCAGGAGTTCCGGATCGAGCCCGGTCGCATCGGGATCGTCGGCGCAGGCCGCTTCCAGCGCGCCGTCGAACCCTTCGCAATGGGCCGCGACATAATCATCATTCACCGCGCCGCGTTCAGCAACGCGCGCCAGCAGGCCATTGAACAGCGCCACATCGCTGCCGGGAGCGAGCGGAAGGTGCAGATCGCAGGCATCGCTGGTCGCAGTGCGGCGGGGATCGATCGCCACGAGCTTCAGCGCCGGGTTGGCCTTTTGCGCCGCGAGCACCCGCTGGAACAGCACCGGGTGGCACCAGGCGAGATTGGAGCCGACCAGCACGATCAGATCGGCCTGTTCGAGATCCTCATAGAGCCCGGGGACTGTGTCGGTGCCGAACGCCCGTTTGTGGCCGGCGACGGAGGAGGCCATACACAGGCGCGAGTTGGTGTCGATATTGGCCGAGCCGATGAAGCCCTTCATCAGCTTGTTGGCGACGTAGTAATCTTCGGTCAGCAGCTGGCCGGAGACGTAAAAGGCGACGCTGTCGGGACCGTGATCGCGGATGGTTCGGCAAAAGCGCCCCGCGACCTCGGCGATGGCGGCGTCCCAGGGGACTTCGTGCCCGCCCGAGACCGGAGCAAGCAGCCGGCCCTCCAGCGCGACCGTCTCACCAAGCGCGGCGCCTTTGGAGCAGAGCCGCCCCTTGTTCGCGGGGTGGTCAGCATCGCCTGCGATACCGATCCCGCCCGTGCCGTCAGGTGTGGCCAACACCCCGCAGCCGACCCCGCAATAGGGGCAGGTGGTCCGGCAGGCGGGGGCGTGGCCATCGGTCATCAGGCGGCACTCCGCGTGGCGAGCCGGCTGGCATCGAGCAGCAGCCGCCCGGACTCAATGCGCACCGCGTAGGTCGCGACGCGGCCCTCGTCGGTGCCCTGGGCCTCGCCGCTCTCGAAAGCGAAGACCCAGTTGTGCAAGGGACAGGTCACGGAGCGGCCATGGACGATACCTTCGCTCAGCGGGCCGCCCTTGTGCGGGCAGCGGTCGTCGAGGGCAAAGACCTCGTCGGCGCCGGTGCGGAAGACTGCGACGCAGCCCGCGCCGGTCTTGACGACCCGCGCGCCGCGCACGGGGATATCATCGAGCCTTCCGATATCGATCCAGTGGGTCATTCCGCGGCCTCCAGCTTGACGGTTTCCAGCGGCGACCAGGCGCGCTGCACATCCGGATTGGCGCGCTCGGCCCAGGGGTCCTTCTGGTAGATCGACTGGCTCAGTGCGAACCGGTCGATGAGCGCCTGGCGATTGTTTGCGTCCTCCACGACCTGCGCCTTGACCCAGTCGAGCCCGACCTTGGCGACCCACTTGTAGGGCCGGTCGAGATACTTCGCGTGCTCGCGGTAGAGCTGAACAAAGGCGATGGTGAGATCGATTGCCTCCTGCTCGGTCGCGACGTCGCCCAGGCGCTCGGTTTCCTTCAGATCCATGCCCGCGGCGCCGCCGACGCCGACCTGATAGCCGCTGTCGACACAGATGATGCCGACATCCTTGCAGGTCGCCTCGGCGCAGTTTCGGGGGCAGCCGGACACGGCGAGCTTGACCTTGTGCGGCGTCCAGGAGCCCCAGAGCGCCTGTTCGAGCTTGATGCCGAGCCCGGTGCTGTCTTGCGTACCGAAGCGGCAATGGTCGGTGCCGACGCAAGTTTTGACCGTGCGCAGACCCTTGGAGTAGGCGTGGCCCGAAACCAGCCCGGCCTTGCCCAGATCGGCCCAGATCCGCGGCAGGTCCTCTTTCTTGACGCCGAGCAGGTCGATGCGCTGGCCACCGGTCACCTTCACGGTCGGGACCTGGTATTTGTCGGCCGCATCGGCGATGGCGCGCAGCTCATCGGCGGTGGTGATCCCGCCCCACATCCGCGGCACAACGCTGTAGGTGCCGTCCTTCTGGATATTGGCGTGGTTGCGTTCGTTGACGAAACGGCTCTGCGGATCGTCGCGGTAATCGAGCGGCCAGTCGGCGAGCAGGTAGAAATTGAGCGCCGGGCGGCAGACATGGCATCCGCAGGTCGTTTTCCAGCCGAGCTCCTGCCAGACCGCTTGCATGGACTTGAGCTCCTGGGACTTGATCAGGCGCCGGACATCTTCGTGGGTCAGGTCGGTGCAGCCGCAGACCGGTTGCGCCGTGGGCAGGACGAACGCGTCGCCGAGAGTGACCGCGAGCACCTGTTCCACAAGCCCCGTACAGGTCCCGCAGGAGCCGCTGGCCTTGGTGACAGTCCGGACCGCGCCCAGATTCGTCGCCCCGTCCTTGATCGCCTCTACGATCTCGCCTTTGCAAATGCCGTTGCAGCCGCAAATCTCTGCCTCATCCGGCAGCGCTGCAACGGCCGCCATAGGGTCCAGGGGGGCGCCCCCCTGAAAAGCCGGGCCGAAGATCAGGGTGTCGCGCATCTCCGACACATCGGTGCCGTCGTTGATGTGCTGGAAGAACCAGTTCCCGTCAGCGGTGTCGCCATACATGACCGCGCCGAGGATGCGGTCGCCTCGGAGCACCAATCGCTTGTAGACGCCGCGCGCGGGATCGCGAAAAACGATGTCTTCGCGGTCGTCGCCTTCGGCGAAATCGCCTGCGCTGAAGAGATCCACACCGGTGACCTTGAGCTTGGTCGAGACCGGTTTGGGCCTGTAGGCGGCGTCCTCACAGGCCAGTGTCGCGGCGAGCACCTTGGCCATGTCGAAGATCGGCGCCACGAGCCCGAAGGTCGCGCCATCGTGCTCCACGCATTCGCCGACGGACAGGATGTCGGCGTCCGAGGTGACACACTGGTCGTCGATATGGATGCCGCGTCCGACGGCCAGCCCGGCCTCCTTGGCGAGCGCCACGTTTGGCCGGATGCCCACGGCCATCACCAGCAGGTCGCAGGGCAACTCTGTGCCGTTCTCAAGCCGCAGGCCCTCGACCCGGCCGTCGCCATAAATCTCCTTGGAATTGGACGAGCACATCACCTTGATGCCGCGCCCGACCAGTTCCTTGCGCAGCAGGTAGCCCGCGGCCTCGTCGAGCTGACGCTCCATCAGGTGGCCCATCAGGTGGACGACCGTCACGTCCATGCCTCGCAGGCGTAGACCGGCGGCGGCCTCCAGCCCCAGCAGGCCGCCGCCGATGACGACCGCCTTGGCGCCGGGTTTCTCGGCCACGGCGATCATCACGTTCGTATCGTCGAGATCGCGGTAGCTGATCACGCCGGGCAGATCATGGCCCGGGATGGGGATGATGAAGGGTGTCGAGCCGCTGGCCATGATAAGCTTGTCGTAAGGCGTCTCTCCTTGCTCGGTGATCACCAGTTTCCGCGCCCGGTCGATACCCGTGACCGGCTCGCCAAAGCGGCAGGTCACGCCGTGGTCGGCGTACCAGGCGGCATCGTGGGTGACGATCTCTTCATAGGTCTTTTCGCCCGAAAGCACCGGCGAGAGCATGATGCGGTTGTAGTTGCCGCGCGGCTCGGCGCCGAAAAGCGTCACGTCATAGGCGTCCGGCGCGCGCTTGAAGAGCTCTTCCAGCGCACGGCCCGAGGCCATGCCGGCCCCGATTACGACCAGTCGTTGTGTCATCTTTTTCTCCTGCGGCCGGGGTCAGGCGCGAAAGCGGCTGTTGCGATATGGGTCACCATCAGGCTGCGTCCCTGGCCTCTTTGCGCGGGTTCCTGCCGTGCTCGTATTCCTCGAGGAACGTCAGAAGCTGTTCGCGGTAAGCGTAGTAGTCGGGATGTTCGAGCAGCGCCTTGCGGGTCCGCGGACGCGGCAGGCTGACATCCATGATCTTGCCGATTGTGGCGCGCGGCCCGTTGGTCATCATCACCACGCGGTCCGCCAGCAGGATTGCCTCGTCGACGTCATGGGTGACGCAGACAGCGGTGACCTTGGTCCGGCTCCAGACCTCCATTAGCACTTCCTGCAGCTCCCAGCGGGTGAGGCTATCGAGCATCCCGAAAGGCTCGTCGAGCAGCAGCAGCTTTGGGCTGAGCGCGAAGGCGCGGGCGATCCCCACGCGTTGGCGCATGCCGTTGGACATGTCGCTGGCGGGCTTGTCCATCGCCTCGGCCAGCCCGACCCGTTCGAGGTAGTACTCCACCACATCCTGCCGTTCTGCACGACTGGCGCGGGGATAGACCCGGTCGACCCCGATGGCGCAGTTTTCCCGCGCGGTCAGCCAGGGAAAGAGCGAGGGCGCCTGGAACACCACCGCGCGTTCGGGATCGGCATCCACCACCGCCTTGCCGTCGAGCCGGATCACGCCCTTGGAGATTGCGTTCAACCCCGCCGTCATGGTCAGCACAGTGGATTTGCCGCAGCCGGAATGGCCGATCAGGGAAATGAACTCCCCCTTGTTCAGCTTCAGATCGAAATCCTCGACCACGGTCAGCGGACCCTTGGGCGTGGGATAGACCTTGTGCAGCTGGGAGTACTCCAGATAACGGTCCTCGCGCAGTCCGGATGTGGCCTCGGCGACCACCTTTGGCACGCCGTGGATCGGCGTGACGGCGGGCAGGGCGCGCGTGCCTTCGATCTTCGACGCGATACCGACATCCATGAGGTACTTTGTGACCTCTGCGCGCAGCCGCTTGAACACGGCGTCGTGGTTCATCGCGGTGCGGTCGCGTGGGCGGGGGAGGGAGACGTCGAAGATATCGCCGCGCGTGCCATCGGGGTTGAGTGCCACGATCCGGTCGGCCAGCAGGATCGCCTCGTCCACATCGTTGGTGATGAGCACGCAGGTCTTTTTGTCGGCCTCCCAGATCGTCTCGATCTCGTCCTGCAGGTTTGCGCGTGTCAGCGCGTCGAGCGCCGAGAGCGGCTCGTCCAGCAGCAGCATTTCGGGGTTCATCGCCAGCGTTCGGGCCACGGCGACCCGCTGCCGCATCCCTCCGGAAAGCTCGGCCGGACGGCGGTCCATGGCAGGACCGAGGCCCACCATCTCGATGAAATGCTCAGTAATTTCGGTGCGCTCGCGTCGGGACTTGTGCCCGTGCACCGTGTCCACGGCCAGCCCAACATTGCCGCGCACCGTCAGCCAAGGCATCAGCGAATAGGACTGGAATACGAGCCCCCGGTCGGGGCCCGGTCCTTCGATCGGCTTGCCCTTGAAGAGGACCTCGCCCTGGTCGGGAAACTCCAGCCCCGCGATCAGGTTGATCAGGGTCGTCTTGCCGGTGCCGGAGAAGCCGAGGATCGCGAGGAACTCGCTGTCCTCCACGCTCAGGTCGATGTTCCGGAGCACGTCGGTGCGCGTGGCGCCGTCGCCGAAGCCCTTGGAGACGTTTTTGAATTCGAGAACTGGCATGCCTATCACCGGTTGTTCGAGAAGGTGAACATCGACTGCAGCGCGTACATCAGCCGGTCGAGGAAGAAGCCGATGATCCCGATGGTCAGAACCGCCACCATGATCTTGGCCAGCGAGTTCGAGGATCCGTTCTGGAACTCGTCCCAGACGAATTTGCCGAGTCCCGGGTTCTGGGCCAGCATTTCCGCCGCGATCAGGACCATCCAGCCGACGCCGAGGCTGAGCCGCAGCCCGGTGAAGATCAGCGGCAGGGCCGAGGGCAGGACGAGCTTGGTGATCTTGGTGTAGGTCGACATCTTCAGCACGCGGCTGACATTGACCAGATCCTTGTCGATCGACGCGACGCCGAGCGCGGTGTTGATCAGAGTCGGCCAGAGCGAGCAGAGCGTGACGGTGATGGCCGAGGTCAGGAAGCTTTTGGTGAACCAGCCGTCATCGGTGGTGTACGTGGCGGACACGACCATTGTCACGATGGGCAGCCACGCCAGCGGAGAGACCGGCTTGAAGATCTGGATCATCGGGTTCATCGCCGAGTTGGCGGTCTGGCTCAGCCCGGCCATGATACCCAGCGGAACCGCGAAGGCCGTAGCGATCAGGAACCCGAAGAACACTGTCTGTATCGAGGTCCAGATCTGGTCGTAGTAGGAAGGCGCGCCGGTATATTCCCGCCATTTCACGCGATCCTCGCGGCCCTCGGCGATGAGCTTGGCGTTGCGCTCGTCCTGACGTTCGTAAAAGGCGTCTTCGCTCTGACCCTTGCGCACCGCGTCCTCGTGCAGGACCACCGCCTGTTCCCAGACCTGTGCCGGTCCTGGCACGGCGCCGAGCGAGGTCTGCACCTGCGGGGCCAGCCAGGCCCAGGCCATCAGGAAGGCGATGATCGCTACGACCGGAACGCCCAGGAGCTTCCAGACCTCGCGCATCTGCGCCGCGGGATTGTCGCCCGCGATCGCCCGCAGGATCGGCGTCATCCAGGCGATGCCGATGACGCGGAACCAATTGTCGGCCTTGTTGATGCGGGTGAAGCGGCGGGCGCGGCGCGCCTCGCGGGCCTCATCGGGGGAAAAGCTTGGGTCGATGGCTGCCATTGCTCGGACCTCTTGGGTGCGTTGCTCGGCCCCGCCATGGGCTGCGGGCGAGAGATGGGGGAGTGTGCGCGCCGCCGGGAGCGGGTCCGGCGGCGCGCGAGGCGGCGGGCTTAGCCCTTCACCTCATTTCCGATGACGGTTTGGTCGCCCTTCAGCCCGATCGGCAGACTGTCGAGATAGGCGTTGGGCGTCCGGCCATCGTAGCCGATCCCGTCGATGATATCCTCGGCGGGCGTGGCAGCCTTGTAGCCGTCGCTGTCCCAGGGGAAATCGGCCTCGTTGGCCAGTCCCTCATCGACGAGCATCCGCGCGGCTTCGAGATAGATCTCGGGCTTGTAGACGGACCTGGCGACCTCGTCGTACCAACTGTCCGGCTTGGCCTCGGGGATCTGACCCCAGCGGCGCATCTGGGTCAGGTACCAGACCGCGTCAGAGTAAAACGGGTAGGTCGCGTTGTAGCGGAAGAACACGTTGAAATCGGGGATCTCGCGCTTGTCGCCCTTTTCGAACTCGAAGAACCCGGTCATCGAGTTGGCGATTACGTCATAGTCCGCACCGACATACTCGGGGCGGCTCAGGATCTCGACCGCTTCGGGGCGGTTGGCGTTGTCGTTCTCGTCGAGCCAGATCGCGGCCCGGATCAGCGCCTTGGTGACCGCGAGCGTCGTCTGCGGGTTTTCCTCGGTGAAGGTTTGCGTCATCCCGAAGACCTTTTCGGGATTGTTCTTCCACATCTGGTAGTCGGTGATGACCGGAACCCCGATGCCCTTGAACACCGCCTGCTGGTTCCAGGGCTCGCCCACGGCGTAGCCATAGATCGTGCCGGCCTCCATGGTGGCGGGCATCTGCGGCGGCGGGGTCACGGACAGCAGCACGTCGGCGGCGATCTGACCACTCACATCATCGGGGCTGTAGTAACCGGGCTCGATCCCGCCGGCGGCGAGCCAATAGCGGATCTCGTAATTGTGGGTCGAGACCGGGAACACCATGCCCATGTTGAACGGCTTGCCGTCTTCGCGGAACTGATCGACCACCGGTTTGAGCGCCGAGGCGCTGATCGGATGTTGCGGGCGGCCGTCATCCATAGACGGAATGTTCGGGCGCATCAGATCCCAGATCTCGTTCGAGACGGTGATGCCGTTGCCGTTCAGATCCATGGAAAACGGCGTGACGATATGGGCTTCGGTGCCGTAACCGATGGTCGCGGCCAGCGGCTGACCGGCTAGCATATGCGCGCCGTCGAGCTGCCCGTCGATCACGCGGTCGAGCAGCACTTTCCAGTTGGCCTGCGGTTCTAGCGTCACGAACAGGCCCTCATCTTCGAAATAGCCAAGCTCGTAGGCCACTGCGAGCGGGGCCATGTCGGTCAGCTTGATGAAACCGAATTTCAGCTCGTCCTTTTCGACATCGAGCATGTCGGCCAGCGCGGGCGCGCTCAGGAACGCCGATGCCAGGAGAGCGGAGGTCAGGGTTCTCTTCATGCGTTGTCCTCGGGTTGGGCGCCGCGTTGGAGTAGGAGGAGCGCCGAAAAACAAAAAAAGCCGCGTCAAACCTGCGCATGGGAGCCATGCAAGGTTCGAGCGGCTGTGCTCGGGAATTACCCGCGACGATGTGGGTCGTTCAGAACGGAACGTCTTTGTTCCGTGTCCTACATTGCGTAGCTCAACGATTTCGCGTCAGACAAGGAAATTGCGCGCGTTCTGTGGTCGAATGCTGCACTGCAGGAAAGAATTGCTGCAGTCGCGCATAAGTTTTGGGCATCAGCGCGCGTGGGGATCAAAAACTGTGCCATCGAAAAACGCGTCGGGGCCCAGAATCATGTTCCCGCGGGCCGAGGCGACGGCCTCGGCATGGTTGAGCGAGCCTTCGAGCTTGTCCGACGCGCCTGGCATGTCGAAGCCGAGACCGTCCAGATGCCGGCGGTAAAGGTCGGGGCGAAAGCACGCCCGCCCAGTCTCGATCGCTGCCGAGCGGTCCAGCCCTGTACGTTTTGCCAGGTTCGCCGCGATCCAGGCGGCCTGACTGCGCCAGGGGAAGGTCGCGGCCTTGCGGTAGAAATGCAGGAAATTGTCGCTCACGCCGGAGAACCCGCCGCCCGAGGTGATCAGCTGGCCCATGAGCGCACGGTCGATGATCTCTGCGGGAAGGTCGAGATACTCGCGCCGGGCCAGCAGTTCTCCGGCCATCATGCGGTTGTCCCAGTCGGCGAGCCAGCGTGCGGACCGGGCGACGGCGCGCATCAGCCGCCCAGCAGCTTCGTCATGGGCCGCGACCCAGTCATGGCGCACGGCCAGCACCTTTTCCGGCGCAAAGGCCCAGATTGCGGCCCCGGGCAGGATCAGCTCGCCCACGCCGCGTTCCACCGCTGTCGAGCCCCAGGGCTCGCCCACGCAGAAGGCATCGATCTCGCCTTCGGCCATCGCCTCGGCCATCAGCGGTGGCGGCACGGTTCGCACGTCGAGCTCGTCTGGTGCCCGCATGCCAAGCGCACCGAGCCAGTGGTAGAGCAGCTCGGCATGCATCGAGAAGGGAAAGGGCACGCCCACCCGCAACCGCCGGCCAGTAGCCGCAATCAGGTAGCCACCGGTGCTCCCCGGATCGCCGAAGCCGCCCGGCCAGCCCTGATCACGCATCCTCTGGGCCAGGTCGGGGCTGACCCCCACCACATTGCCATTGACCGACAGCACCATCAGCGCATCGATCCGCGTGGGCAGACCACCCAGGCCCAGCGACATCGCAACGGGCACCGGTGAGAGCATGTGCGCGGCCTCCAGCGCGCCGAGCGCCAGGTGATCCCGCAGCGCCGACCAGGAAGGTTGCTTGTGCAATTCCAGCACCAGCCCCTCTTCCTGCGCGAACCCCATCTCGCGGGCGACCACGAGCGGGGCGCAATCGACCAGGGGAATGAAGCCGCAATTGATCGTCAGCGCGCTCACTTCAGCAGCTCCGCCGCAGTGACCAGGGCCTGTGCAACCTCGACGAGTTTCCTGCCTTGATCCATCGCCGTCTTGCGTAAGAGCGCGTAGGCCTCGTCCTCGCTGAGTCCGCGGGCTTGCATCAGGAGCCCCTTGGCACGGTCGATGGTCTTGCGCTCTGCCAGCGCCGTGCGCACGGCCTCGAGCTCCGAACGCATCTGGCTGACCATATTGAACCGCGCGATGGCGGCATCGAGGACAGGTTTGATCCGCTCGGGTTTCAACCCGTCGACGACATAGGCAGAAAGCCCGGCTTCGATCGCGGCCCGGGTGAGGTCCTTGTCCGAGCGGTCGACGAACATCGCCACGGGGCGTTCGCGGGCGCCCGAGGCCAGGCTGAGCGACTCCAGACTGTCGCGGTTCGGATTGGCCATGTCGATCAGCACCACATCCGGGTCGATCTCTGACAGACGGCGGGTGACGGAACTGGGCTCGCCCAGCACGGTGACCTCGAAATCACCTGCATCGCGCAACCCGTCCACGATCTGGCGCGACCGGTCCACATCCTCTTCGACAATCGCGATTTTCAAGGGAGGTGTCATGGATACGCCCCTACAGCGATCCGTCGCGAGGTCAAACCGCTGCGGCCCTTCCCGGCCGATCCAAAGGGTCGCAGTCGGGTGCGGATGCGGGCAAATTGGGCAATCAAAGGGCCCATGGCGGCCATTTTGTCCAGCATGTGACAGTGCCGCAGAAAAATGAACACCATGCTACAGGCATCCATTGCGGCTACAATGTTTCCTGTTATCGAAGAATCGCAAGTAATAGTGGGAATTGTTATGGTTAGAGTATTATATTTATTGTTTTTCGGCGTGGCCTGTTCGCTCGCGGCGCCGGTGCAGGCCGCGGTGGTCAGCTTTACGTTCGATGCAGGACAGGTGGTGTCCAAAGCCGGGCCGAATGTGCGGAGCAACATGGCGTTCTTTGCGGATTTCCTGATTGGCGAGACGGTTTTCGTGACGATCACGGTCGATGATGAGACGCCCGACCGGCGGGCAAGCCCGTTTGCCGGGCGCTATGTCGACCGGGTCACCGGCGGGGCCACGATCCGAGGGGCATCGAGCGGGACGGGGTTTTCCGTGACCAACGGGATCGAGATCGAGCTCGACCAGCCCAACGAGATCGACTTCACCAGCCCGCGACCGCGCCTGTCGGACATCAACCGTTCGACGATACTGTTCAACGAACCGGGCGGCGGCGACATCGACATTCTCACTCGGTTCTTCGTGCCGATCACACTCAACCCCAACCGGCTTCCGGCCGTTATCCGCGGGTTCACCAGAAAGGTGACGCCGGGACCTGACTTCCGGTTCGACCGCGTCCAGCGCGCCCGGGACAGCCTGTCGGAGGTCATTTTCTTCACCCGGAACGGGCCGCGCTCGGGCCTGGTCTTCGGCCCCGTTCCCGGTCGTCAGCCGGCGCCCGTTCCGGTACCGGCCGGCCTGCCGCTGCTTGGCGGTGGGCTCATCGTGCTTGCAGCGCTTCGCGCCCGGCGGCGTCGAGCCGCAGCCTAACCGAACGGGTCTTCCGGGTAGCCGACGCCCGCCAGGTACAAGCCGTGCGGCGGGCTGACCGGCCCGCACGCAGCGCGGTCACGTGCGGCGAGGGCTGCGGCGACGCGGTCCGGTGGCCAGCTGCCGGCGCCGACGCGTTCCAGCGTGCCGATGATGCTGCGCACCTGGTTGTGCAGAAAGCTGCGCGCGCGGACATGAAAACGATACTCCGTGCCCTGGGGCAGGGAACGGGTTTCGATCTCCAGCGCGTCGAGCGTTTTTACCGGGCTCTGGGCTTGGCAGATCACCGACCGGAAGGTTGTGAAATCATGTCGCCCGATCAGATGTGCACCGCCCATGCGCATGGCGTCGGAATCCAGCGTGCGCGGTACCTGCCACGCGAGGCCGGCCTCGTGGGTCAGGGGGGGGCGGCGGGCGATCAGTCGAAAGAGATACCGCCGCTCCAGAGCCGAAAACCTTGCATGCCAGTCGTCCGCCACCGGTGCCGCCCGCAGGACGGCCACTGGCGCAGGTTTGAGGTGCCAGTTCAACGCCTCCGACAACCGGAACGGATCCCAGCGTCGGGACAGGTCGCAATGGGCGACTTGCGCCAACCCGTGCACGCCGGCATCGGTGCGCCCCGCGGCTGCGATTCCGGGAGCCTTGGGATCGAGCTGACGCAGAGCCTCTTCCACCGTCTGCTGGACGGAGGGCTGTTCCTTCTGGCGCTGCCACCCGGCGAAGGGGGCACCATGGTATTCGATCTGGAGCGCATAGCGGGGCATGGAGGCGTCTGTTACGCGAGCAAGGGGGCGCCCGGCAACCATATGGGCGCCGATTGCCGCAGGGTGGGGCGGTTCAGGGGACTTGACCTTCCCGTCACTGGAAGGCCCATGTAGTGCGTCATGCAACAGACCAGCCCCCCAGACCCAGAAATGCTGAGCTTCGAGATCGACGGCCTGACCTGTGCCGGTTGCGTCGAGCGTGCCGAACAGGCGCTGGCCTCCGTGCCGGGCGTCGGTGAGGCGCGGGTCAATCTTGCCCTGCGCCGGGCCGATGTAACGGGTAGCGCCGCGCCGGAGGTTCTGGCCCAGGTTCTCGACGCGGCTGGTTATCCCGCGGCGCGGGACAGCTTTGCGCTCGACGTCTCGGGACTGACCTGTGCCTCCTGCGTGTCGCGGGCCGAGGCGACCCTGACGGGTTTGCCCGGGGTTCTGTCGGCGAGCGTCAACCTCGTGACCGGTCGGGCCGATCTGGTCGTGCTGCGCGGTGCGTTGCGCCCCGATGATGCCGCAAAGGCTCTGAGCGCGGCAGACTATCCCACCGCTCCGCTGACCGCTCGGACCGAAGCGCCGGTCACACCCGCGCGGCGCGAAGAGGCCACACTGCGGCGCGATATGGTCCTCGCCGCCGCGTTGACGCTGCCGGTCTTTGTCACCGAGATGGGCGGTCATATGATCCCCGCGCTGCACCACTGGCTGATGGCGAGCTTCGGCGCGCAGACGCTCTGGCTGATGCAGTTCCTGCTTACGACGCTGGTGCTGATCGGGCCGGGGCGGCGCTTTTTCATCCATGGGTTCCCGGCGCTCCTGCGCGGCGCCCCGGATATGAACGCGTTGGTTGCGCTCGGCACCGGTGCGGCATGGGCCTATTCGACAGTGGTGGTCTTTGCCCCCGGCCTGCTGCCGGCCGCTGCGCGCATGCCCTATTTCGAGAGCGCTGCGGTCATTGTGACCCTGATCCTGCTTGGCCGCATGCTCGAGGCGCGGGCGCGAGGTCGGGCCGGTGCCGCGATCCGCGAACTGGCCGGCCTGCGCCCCACCACCGCGCGACGGCTGAGCGGCGATGGGGTCGACGAGGTGCCGCTGGAAGCTGTCATCCCCGGCGATCTGCTGCGGCTGCTGCCAGGCGACCGTGTTCCCGTGGACGGTGTCGTCACGGAGGGGCAGGGCACCGTGGACGAAGCCGCGCTGACGGGAGAACCGCTGCCGGTGGCTAAATCCGCCGGAGATGCGGTCGCCGCGGGCACGATCAATGGCACGGCGCCACTGACGCTACGCGCCGAACGGGTCGGGTCCGAAACCGCGCTGGCGGGCATCATTCGCACGGTGGAGGCCGCACAGGCCGCACGTCTGCCGGTTCAGAACTTGGTCAACCGGATCACGGCGATCTTCGTACCGGCGGTGCTGTTGGTGGCGGCGCTGGCCTGCGGGTTCTGGCTGACCTTCGGACCGGCGCCTGCGATCACGCCTGCGCTGGTCGCCACCGTGTCGGTTCTGATCGTGGCCTGCCCCTGCGCCATGGGCCTCGCCGTGCCGATGTCGATCCTGACAGGCACGGGCCGGGCGAGCCGCTTGGGCGTGCTCTTTCGCGGTGGCGACGGGCTCCAGCGGCTGGAGCACGTGCGGCTCGTGGCCTTCGACAAGACCGGCACGCTGACCGAGGGACGTCCCGTTCTGTCGGGGATAACGGCCGCACCGGGCTGGTCCGAAGACAGGCTGCTTGCCTCCGCAGCGGGGGCCGAGGCGGGATCGGAGCATCCGCTCGCCTGTGCGGTGACCGAAGCCGCGGCGGTACGCAACCTGCGTCTGCCCGACACCGAGAGTATAGAGAGCCGTCCCGGGCAGGGGCTGACGGCGATGCAGGACTGCGCAGAGTTGCGGGTCGGAACGGCCGCGTGGATGTCCGCAGAGGGCATCGAGATCGAACCATTGGCGGCTGCGCTGGCCGATGCCGCGGATCGCGGCGAGACACCGGTGCTGGTCGCCCATGGCGATCAGCTCGCCGGACTGATGCGGTTCGCCGACCGGATCCGACCGGAGTCGATGGGCGCCATCGCCGGTCTGCAAGCGCAAGGCATCAAGACCGCCCTGATCAGTGGCGATACGGAGCCAGCGGCCCGCGCCGTGGCGAACCGGCTCGGCATCGCGATTGTCGTGGCAGGGGTCCTGCCCGAGGAAAAGGCTGACGCCGTTGCTCGGTTGCGCGCGGCCCACGGCGCGGTGGCCTTTGTAGGCGACGGGATCAATGATGCGCCCGCGCTCGCCAGCGCGGATACAGGGATTGCCATGGGCGGCGGGACGGATGTCGCCATGGAAAGTGCCGATGTGGTGCTCATGCGCAGTGATCCCTCCGCAGTTCTGCAGGCGCTCGACACCAGCCGCCGCACCATGCGCAACATCCGCCAGAACCTCGCCTGGGCCTTTGGCTACAATGTGGCGCTGATCCCGGTGGCGGCTGGCGCACTCTGGCCCGTGTTCGGAGTGATGCTGTCGCCGGCACTGGCGGCGGTCGCCATGGCGCTCTCCAGCCTTGCGGTCGTGACAAATGCGCTGCGTCTGAGCCATTTGCCACAAGCATCCGCTGTACCCCACGCTACGGCACCGCCGACAGTTCAGCCGGCCCAATGAGCGATCTGGCGCTCTCCATCGGCGAGGCGGCGCGCGCCGCGCATCTGCCGGCCAAGACGATCCGCTATTACGAAGAGATCGGGCTGATCACGCCGCGCCGCGACGCAAATGGCTACCGGGTCTTTCGCACTGCGGATCTGCACCGGCTTACCTTTCTGGGGCGTGCCCGCAGCCTTGGATTTACCATCGAAGATTGCCGGTCCCTGCTGACGCTCTATGCCGACCAGAGCCGCGCCAGTGCGGAGGTCAAGGCGATTGCGCGCGCGCATCTGGAGCGGATCGATGCGAAGATGGCAGAGCTTTCGGCCATGCGCGCGACGCTCGATACGCTGGTTCAAAGCTGCGCGGGCGATGACCGGCCCGACTGTCCGATCCTCCAGGATCTCGCCGGAGTCCAGCCCGAGGCCTGATCGCCATGGTGCCCGCCGGACGCCAGCGCTATCAGTGCCTGCGAAACGGCGCGGCTTACGCGTGCCGCGGGCAATGCAGGAGAGGGACATGGCGAAACTGGCATTCTTGGGGCTGGGGGTGATGGGATACCCCATGGCGGGGCATCTGCGCGCCGCCGGCCATGAGGTCACCGTCTTCAACCGTACCGCCGCCAAGGCCGAGGCCTGGACCGCCGAGCATGGCGGGGCCCATGGTGCGACCCCGCGCGAGGCGGCGCTAGGCGCGCAGTTCGTGATGGCCTGCGTCGGCAATGACGACGATTTGCGCGGAGTGGTGACCGGCCCGGACGGCGCGCTGGCCGGAATGGAGGCGGGGGCTGTTTTTGTCGATCACACCACGGTCTCCGCGATCGTCAGCCGCGAGCTGGCAGACGAAGCCTCGCAAAAGAGTCTGGGCTACGTCGACGCGCCTGTGAGCGGCGGGCAGGCGGGGGCCGAGAACGGCCAACTGGCCATCATGTGTGGCGGCAGCGAGGCCGATTTCGACGGCGCGCGCTCGGTGATGGAGGCCTATGCCAAGGCCATCACCCATTTCGGGCCGGTGGGAAGTGGTCAGCTGACCAAGATGGTCAACCAGATCTGCATCGCGGGATTGGTGCAGGGCATTTCCGAGGCGCTGTTCTTTGCGATGGAATCCGGGCTCGATGCCAAGAAGGTCGCGGGTTTGGTCGCGCAGGGGGCGGGCGGGTCCTGGCAGCTCAGCAACCGCGCCGACACGATGGTCGACAATGAATTCGAGCACGGTTTTGCGGTGGACTGGATGCGCAAGGACCTGGGCATCGCGCTGGAACAGGCGCAGGCCATGGGGGTCAGCCTGCCTGTCGCGGCGCTCGTCGATCAGTTCTATGGCGATGTGCAGGCCATGGGGGGTGGCCGCTGGGACACGTCCAGCCTCATCCAACGCTTTCGCAAGCTCCATGGCCAGAAGGTCTGACGGCAGCGCTTTCGTGGAGAGGCGCGCAGGGCCAGAACGCTCCGCTGAAACACGCACGGGCCCTGCGCACGTCCCGGCGAAAGCGGCGGGATGCGCGTAGTTGGGGTGACCGGCGCCGGTGAGAGCGGCGCTCACCCGAGGGCGCGCCAGCCGATATCACGACGAAAGGTGCCTTCGGGCCAGCTGACCTGGTCCAGCAGCGCATAGGCGGCGTCGCGCGCGTCGCGCAATCCCGGCGCCCGCGCGGTTGCGTTCAGGACCCGGCCGCCGGAAGCGACGGTCTGGCCTGCGGCCTCTGCGGTGCCGGCGTGGAACATCATCTGCCAACTGGTTTCGGGAAGTGTTTCGAGCCCGCCGATGGCGCTGCCCTTTTGGTAGGCGCCGGGATAGCCTTGCGTGGCCATCACGACTGTCATCGCATGGTCGTCGGCCCAGTCGATCCGCGCGTCATTCAGGCGCCCCTCGGCACAAGCATGCATCGCGTCGAAAGCCTGTGCGCCCAGACGCATCATCAGTGCCTGACATTCCGGGTCACCGAAACGAACATTGTATTCCACCAGCCGGGCCTGACCGTTCTCGATCATCAGACCGACATAGAGCACACCGGAATAGGGCGTGCCGCGCCGCGCCATCTCGGCCAGGGTCGGGCGGACGATGCGCTCCATGACCTGGTGCTGCAACTCCGCGGTCAGCACCGGCGCGGGGGAGTAGGCCCCCATGCCCCCGGTGTTCGGGCCGGTATCGCCTTCACCGATGCGCTTGTGATCCTGTGCCGTGCCGATGGGAAGGGCGTCCTCGCCGTCGCACAGCACGAAAAAGGATGCTTCCTCGCCGGCCATGAACTCCTCGATCACGACCTCGGCGCCGGCTGCCCCGAAGGCGCCGCCGAACATCTCGTCGATTGCCATTTCGGCCTGCTCCAGCGTTTCGGCGACCACGACCCCTTTACCGGCGGCAAGCCCGTCGGCCTTCACCACGATGGGTGCGCCGTGGGAACGGATATGGGCCTTGGCCGGGGCGGCTTCAGTGAACCGGGCCCAGGCGGCCGTCGGCACGTTCGCCGCATCGCAGACCTCCTTGGTAAAGGCTTTGGACGCCTCCAGCCGCGCCGCCGCGGCGGAAGGACCAAGGCAAAGCACCCCGGCAGCGCGGACGGCGTCCGCGACCCCCGCAGCCAGCGGCGCCTCGGGCCCCACGATGACCATGTCGACCGAGTTTTCGATGCAGAACTGCACGACGGCCGCGCCGTCCTCGATATCGAGCGCGGCGCACCAGGCGATCTGGGCGATCCCGGCATTGCCGGGGGCGACGATGAGCCGGTCGCATTTGGGGTTCTGTTTGGTGGCCCAGGCGATGCTGTGTTCGCGCCCGCCGCCGCCGAGAATGAGGATGTTCATGCCGGTCCCTTTCCTGGCAAGCGCCCTAGCGTTGGCCGGAGTTGGTGGCAAGCCTGTGAGCGCGCCCCGGGGCGGTCAACGGCGGCTCGGGGTAGCGTCGTGCGCTTCTGGATCTGGCGTCCGGTTTGCCGATCTGGCAGCGTGGGTGCGAACAATGGAACGGACTCTTGATGGACGATCTGATCGAAGATGACGGACCGGGCGGCAACGCGCCCGAATACACGGTGTCGGAGATCTCGGGCGCCGTGAAGCGGTCCATAGAGGCCGGATTTTCCCGCGTGCGGGTGCGTGGGGAATTGGGGCGCGTGTCGCGTCCGCGCTCCGGCCATGTCTATCTCGACTTGAAAGACGATCGGGCGGTGCTGTCGGGCGTGATCTGGAAAGGCCAGGCGGCACGCATGCCGACCCAGCCCGAAGAGGGTATGGAGGTCATCGCGACCGGACGTCTGACGACTTTCCCGGGCCAATCGAAGTACCAGATCATAATCGAAAGCCTCGCCCCGGCCGGGGTCGGCGCGCTGATGGCGATGCTCGACCAGCGCCGGCGCAAGCTGGAGGCTGAGGGTCTTTTTGCCGAAGACCGCAAGCGCGCGCTGCCTTTTCTGCCCGAGGTGGTGGGGGTCGTGACCTCGCCTTCGGGCGCGGTGATTCGCGATATTCTGCACCGGCTGCGCGACCGCTTTCCGCGCCGGGTGCTGATCTGGCCTGTCGCGGTGCAGGGCGAGAAATGCGCGCCCGAGGTGACACGCGCGATCCGAGGCTTCAACGCGCTGCCGCCCGGAGGTCTGATCCCGCGCCCCGATGTTCTGATCGTCGCCCGCGGCGGCGGCTCGCTGGAGGATTTGTGGGGCTTCAACGAGGAAGCCGTGGTACGTGCCGCAGCCCAGAGCACGATCCCGCTGATCTCTGCGGTCGGCCACGAAACTGACACCACGCTGATCGACCATGCTGCCGATCGACGCGCGCCGACCCCGACGGCGGCCGCCGAGATCGCCGTGCCGGTGCGCCGCGATCTGCTGGGCTGGACGGCGGAACAGGCTGCCCGGCTGACCCGGGCTGCGGCGCAGCAGGTCACGGTACGGCGACAGCGCCTGCGGGATCTGTCGCGGGCCCTGCCGCGGCCTCTGACACTCACCGCGCAGGCGACCCAGAGGCTCGATCTCGCCGCAGACCGACTCCCGCGTGCGCTACGGGGGTTCACAGAGTCGCGACGGCTGGGGCTGAGGGGTACAGCAGGTCGTCTCAATCCGGCGATGCTGCGCGCCCGCATCGGGGGCCGGGCCGAGATGCTGAACGACCGGACAGGCAGGCTCGGGGTGGCGCAGCGTCGCGTCCTGCAGACCGAGAAGCAGCGTTTGGACGGGATCGGCAAGCGGCTCGCCGCGGCGTCGCCGTCGCGACGTTTGGCTCTCGCGAAAACGGGATTGCGTCCGCTCGCAGAGCGGCTTCGAAGCGCAGCGCTCGGCTACCTCGAAGACCGGCGCGAGCGAATGAAGGCCGTCGACCGGCTCCGCAATTCTCTCGGCTATACCGAAACCCTGCGGCGCGGCTTTGCCGTGGTCCGTGCCGGAGCGCATGTGATCACGACACGCAAGGCTGCTGCAGGTCAGCCTGCCCTGGAGATCGAGTTTGCCGATGGCCGCCTGCCGGTGAGCGCGGGATCTGCGCCGCGTCGGCGCAAATCGGGTCAGGCACGCCAGGGTTCGCTCTTCGACGACTAGAGGCTCAGACTCCGGTGGGCGGCCCGAGGCACTGCATGGGCTCGGGGCTTTGCCGGATCTCGTAGACCGTGGGCGAGCCCGTGTCGCCGGCCACCCGGGCCGTCAGACCGTCCTCGTCCATGAAGAACTGCCAGCATTGCTCCTCGATCCGCCCGTCATATCGAAAGCAGATGTCGGCGCCGCGCTCGTACCAGATCCCCTTGACGCACTCATCGCCCAGAAATGACCAGCGGACCCGCCGGCCATCGAGATATTCCTCGATGCCATAATCGAGCCCGTTCGTGCCGTAAAACAGCGTCTTTCCCTTTGTATAGGCATCAAACTCCGCCCCGGTCATCGGGCGGTCGGCGGCCAGGGCCGGCGTGGCGAGCATGAGGATGGCGACAATCGCAGAACGCATGGGGGGTCCTTTCGCAACCGCAAAAAGGGTAGCACGCATGCCCGGAAACACCAGCCTCAGGACATCGCGCTGCGGCGCCGGATCAGCGGCAGCGCCAGGGCAGCAATAGCCGCGACCGCCAGACCCGCGATCACAGGCCGGCCGGCGAGATTGACCGCCACGACGCCGCAAAGTGCCCAGATCACCGTGAGGCTGTATTCGGGCGCGCGGTCCAGATAGCGCTGAAAGGCGATCGCGAAGCCCGAAAGTGCTATGAGACCCACAACGGCCCAACCGACCGCATCGAGCAGAATCCCGTACCCGGCCAGCGTCAGGCCAAGCGACACGAAAGATGCGGCTGTGAGCCAACCGGCATAGATCGCGACCGGTGCTTGCGCGGTCCAGCGGTCGCTGCGCGGGCTCAGATGCAGGGAGATCAGGGCAGCGATCAGCATAAGCCAGATCTGAATCGTTGCCAAAACAGGGCTTTGCTGGGCGACACTAATCCAACTCGCGCCGAGGGCGAGGCTCGCGAACAGCGGCCAGCGCATCGGCGCCCAGGCGGGGTCGTCATCGCGCTTGACCATCCCGAACACCGCATGGATGAGCAGCCAGACATAGATCAGACCCCAGATCGAAAAGGCCCAGCCCGCAGGCTGGATCGGGGCGTCCACTTGCGGAATCGGGAATTGGTCCGCCGTAAAGCCGTTGAACCCGTCTGTCAGAAAGGGCGAGATCGCAAAGGCCATGCCGGCGGTGAGAACCAGCACTGCGGCAAGACGGGCACGGTCACGATCAAAGCTCATTTCAGTTCACCGTCCGATGTGAGGGTAGAGCGACCTCCGAGGTACGGGTGCAATGCCTCGGGCAAGACCACGCCACCATCCTCGGTCTGCCCGTTTTCCAACACCGCGATGAGTGCCCGCCCGACCGCGAGGCCGGATCCGTTGAGCGTGTGCACGAATTTGGGTTTGCCGCCCTCCGCCGGCCGGTACCGCGCGTTCATACGTCGGGCTTGAAAATCGCCGCAGACGGATACCGAGCTGATTTCGCGGTACTTGCCCTGACCCGGCAGCCAGACCTCCAGATCGTGGGTCTTCTGCGCGCCGAAGCCGGTATCGCCCGAGCACAACACCATGGTGCGATAGGGCAATTCGAGACGTTCCAGAATGTCTTCGGCGCAGCGGGTCATGCGTGCCTGTTCCTCCGCAGAGGTGTCAGGCGTGGTGATCGAAACCATCTCGACCTTTTCGAACTGGTGCTGGCGCAGCATTCCAGCGGTGTCCCGACCGGCGCTGCCTGCTTCGGAGCGAAAGCACTGGGTGTGCGCGACATACCGGTGCGGCAGAGTATTTTCTTGTACTATCATCTCGTTGACGAGGTTCGTTAAAGTCACCTCGGCGGTTGGAACCAGCCACCATCCCTCTCGGGTCTGGTAACTGTCTTCACCGAATTTCGGCAGCTGGCCGGTGCCGAACATCATCTCTTCGCGCACCAGAATCGGTGTCCAGACTTCGGATAGTCCGTTCACGTCGACATGGGTGTTGAGCATGAGCTGCGCGAGGGCACGGTGGATGCGGGCGACCGCCCCGGACAGCACGACGAAGCGCGCGCCCGAAAGCTTGGCGGCAAGCTCGAAATCCATGCCTGGCTGGACCCCCGCAAGCTCAAAATGCTCCTTGGGTGCGAAGGCAAACTCGCGCGGGCTGCCCCAGCGGCGAGCCTCGGCATTGTCATCCTCATCGGCGCCTTCTGGCACGTCCTCCGCCAGAATATTGGGCAGGGACATCAATTCTGTGCGAAGCTCGTCGTCGAGTGCTTTGGCCTCGGTTTCGAGCCGCGCGATATCGTCTTTCTTCGCGGAAACCAGCGCCCTGAGTCGTTCAAATTCTGCGTTGTCGCCCGCGGCCTTGGCCGCACCGACCAGTTTTGAGGCCGCATTGCGATCAGCCTGGGCCGCCTCGGCCGCCGCGATCTTTTCGCGACGGGATGCGTCCAGCGCGAGAATGGCGGAGCTTGAACCCTCCAAGCCTCGCCTTTTCATTGCCGCGTCAAAGGCTTCCGGGTTGTCCCGGATCATCCGAATGTCATGCATGGCCCGTTCCGATCCTGCTCCTGCGGTCCTTATTGCGCGTTCCTCGCGAGGGGGAAAGGCACCGTTTGAAACAGAGCACGACGCGGCGGCCGGCCCGGGGCGATGACGATGGCGGCCTGCGGCTGTGCTGCGGTTGCTTGCGTTCATCCGCTGGCGTCCATACGTTGCCGCCAAACCGATGCCGAGCGCGAAGGCGCGCCCGAAAACAAGAGGTCTCTATGTTCGCCACCCCAGCCTATGCTCAAGCCGGCGGAGACGCCATGGGCGCCGTCACAAGCTTCATTCCCCTCATCCTGATCTTTGCGATCATGTATTTCCTGCTGATCAGACCGCAGCAGAAGAAGGCAAAGGACCACCAGAAGATGGTGGAGGCGCTGCGCCGCGGTGACCAGGTGATCACGCAAGGCGGCATCAAGGCCAAGGTGACAAAGGTGCATGAGGAGGGCGAGCTCGAGGTCGAGATCGCCGACGGCGTGCGCGTGCGCGTGATCCGCAGCACCATTGTCCAGGTTCTCAGCAAGACTGAACCCGCCAACTCGTGATCTCCCGGACCGCCGGGCAGGAGGCCTGAACGGATGTTGCAGTTTCCGACGTGGAAGCGTGTGCTGATCTGGTCGGTGGTTGTGGCCGGACTGCTCTTCGCCATGCCCAACGCCTTTTACTCGCGCGTGGAGGTGCATAACGACGCCGTCCGCGCTATCGAGGCCCAGGGCGGAGGCGCAAGTCCCGAACAGGAGGCCGAGCGTGCCGAGTGGCCGAGCTGGCTGCCCAGCACGATCGTCAATCTCGGGCTCGACCTGCGCGGCGGGGCGCACCTGCTGGCCGAAGTCAGCGTCGAAGACGTCTATGCCGACCGGCTGGAAGGCATGTGGCCCGAGGTGCGCAACGCGCTGCGCGCCGAACGTGCGCAAATCGGGACGATCCGGCGCCAGGACGGTGTTTCGGACGAACTGCGCATTCGGATCAGCGAGCCCGGCCAGGTCGACCGGGCCGTCGCCGTCGTGCGGGATCTGGCGCGGCCCATCGTGTCGCTGACGGGCGTCGGAGCGAGCGATATCGCGGTGCGCAACGAAGGGCCGGATATTGTGATTTCGCTGTCGGACGCGGAACGGCAGGCCACCGATGATCGCACGATGCGTCAGTCGGTCGAGATCATCCGCCGCCGGGTCGACGAGGTCGGCACCCGCGAGCCGACCATCCAGCGTCAGGGCGAACGGCGTATCCTGATCCAGGTGCCGGGCATCGGCAGCGCCGAAGAGCTCAAGAGCCTGATCGGCACGACCGCAAAACTGACATTCCATCCCGTGATCGGACGCGCGGCGAGCGCCGACACGGAACCCGGACCGCGCGAGCTGATCGTGGCGTCTATGGACGAGCCCGGAGTGTTTTACCGGTTGGAACGCGGAGCGGTCGTCACGGGCGAAGAACTCGTGGATGCGCAGCCTGCCTTCGACCAGAACGGGCGTCCCGCGGTGAATTTCCGGTTCAACCCGTCGGGCGCGCGCAAGTTCGGCGACTACACGGCGGAAAATATCGGCAGTCCCTTCGCCATCGTGCTCGACGACCAGGTGATCAGCGCCCCGGTGATCCAGAGCCACATTCCCGGCGGCTCGGGCATCATCACCGGACAGTTCGGGGTTGAGGAAAGCACCGAGCTGGCCGTGCTTTTGCGCGCCGGTGCACTGCCTGCCGAGATGGTGTTTCTCGAGGAACGCACGATCGGGCCGGAGCTTGGCGCGGACAGTATCGCGGCGGGGCAGGTGGCCTGTCTGGTCGCCTTTGCCGCCGTGTTGGTCTTCATGGCTCTGAGCTATGGCTGGTTCGGGCTGATCGCGAATGTCGCGCTGATTCTGAATGTCGGCATGATTTTCGGCTTGTTGTCCCTGATCGGGGCAACGCTCACATTGCCCGGGATCGCGGGTATCGTGCTGACCATCGGCATGGCCGTGGACGCCAATGTGCTCATCTTCGAGCGGATCAAGGAAGAGCTGAAAACGGCGCGAGGTCCCGCGCGTGCGATCGAGCTTGGTTATGAAAAGGCTCTGTCGGCCATTCTTGACGCCAATATCACGACCTTCATCACCGCGCTGATCCTGTTCCTGATGGGCTCCGGCCCGGTGCGGGGTTTCGCGATCACGCTCGGACTCGGCATCCTCACGTCGATGTTCACGGCGATCTACGTCACGCGGCTCATCATCGTCACGTGGTATGAGCGCAAGCGTCCGAAAGTCATAACGGTATGAACGACCGGCGCCTCGCGCCGGGGAACCGGCCCGCCTCCGCTGCTCCTGGCGAATGCGCCATCGCGCAGGCCGGACCGGATGCTGTTCTGCCGGACTGGATCGTGACAGAGGCGCTGCGCAGTGCGGCGGTGCCGCTCGATCCCGGCGATCCGGACCATGATCAGTTCGTCGACGCGGAACTGGAAAAACTTGTCGCGTTGTTGCGCTGGTGCGACGACGTGGGTGTCGAATTCTGGCGCAACGAGGACGTCCCGTTGCTCAAGCGGATCGCGATGACATCGGGCGAAGAGACACTGACACTGCGACGCATGCTGCAGGATGCAAAAAAGGCCCTGGCCGAGCGAAGAGGACACGTGTGATGCGGCTGAAACTGGTGCCTGAGCAAACCAACTGGGACTTTTTCCGCCACTTGCGCGTCACCTTCGGCGCGTCCGTGATCGCGATGTTGATCTCGATCATCCTGTTTTTCTCGATGGGGCTGAATTTCGGGATCGATTTCCGGGGTGGCACCACGATCAGAACCGAAAGTGCTGTTCAGATCGATGTGGGCGCCTACCGCGATGCCATCGACCCTCTCGATCTCGGGGATGTGTCGATCACCGAAGTGTTCGATCCGACCTTCCGGCCAGACCAGAATGTCGCTCAGATTCGCATCGAGGCCCAGGGCGACGGCGACGCGAGCGTGGCGGTGGAGACGGTGAACGCGGTCGAAGCGGCGTTGCAGGAGATCGATCCGGACATAGCCTTTCCCAGTGTTGAAAGTGTCGGTCCAAAAGTGTCGGGCGAGCTGGTGCAGACCGCGATCCTCGCTGTGGTGCTCGCGATCGGGGCGGTGCTTGTCTATATCTGGCTTCGCTTCGAGTGGCAGTTCAGTCTTGGAGCCGTCGCGGCGTTGCTCCATGATATCGTGCTGACCATCGGCATCTTCAGTCTGCTGCAGATCAAGTTCGACCTGGCCATCATCGCGGCGTTGCTGACCATCGTGGGGTACTCACTCAACGATACGGTCGTGGTCTTTGACCGGGTGCGCGAGAACCTGAGGAAATTCAAGAAGACCCCACTGGTCGAGGTGCTGAACCTGTCGATCAACGAAACCCTGAGCCGGACGGTGATGACAAGCGTCACGACCCTTCTGGCGCTGATTTCGCTCTTTGTGCTGGGCGGCGACGTGATCCGCGGCTTTGTCTTCGCGATGATCTGGGGGGTGGTGATCGGCACCTATTCGTCGGTCTTCGTGGCGTCTGCGATCCTTCTTTTCTTCGGGGTCAAGCGGGACTGGTCGAAATCCGATCCCAACGCTGGAACCCAGTTCGGCGACGTCGACGCCTGAGCACGCGGTCGCGCATGGGGTGATTACGCTGGTCTCGTGTCGTCGCTCGGACGCGGCCGAGACGCTCGTGGAGCGTCCTGTTGTGTCGGACCCGTCCTGCGTGGCATCTCAGGTGAGACTGAAGATCGGGGAACAGCGCCATGGAGTGGTCGGACATCGCGGCATTTGCCTTTGTCGCATCGTTGCTTGTCATCTCTCCGGGGCCGAACGGCGTCCTGATCGCGCGGACCGTCCCGACTTCGGGACGGCGGGCCGGGTTCGCGAATGTGGCTGGGTTTGTGACGGCCTTCTACCTGCACGGTGCATTGTCGGTGCTTGGGATTTCGATCCTTCTGGTGCAATCAGCGACAGTCTTTGCCATCGTGAAGTATCTTGGCGCGGCCTATCTGTGCTGGATCGGGGTCAAGGCGCTCTATTCGGCATACAAGGGCTTCGAGGCGCCCAAAAAAGTGACACCGGCAAAGCGGCAGAGAACGCTCCGCAAAGCTTACGGCGAAGGCCTGCTGACCAACGCGCTCAATCCCAAGGTGTCCATGTTCTACCTTGCGGCGTTTCCGCAATTCATCTCGGTCGGCGAGACCTCGATGCTGTCGTCCTTCCTGCTCGTTTCTGTCCATTCGATCCTCAACGCGCTTTGGTTCGGCGCGATGGTCGTGTTGTTTGCCAGCCTCACCGCGATGGCGCGCAACGGCGCATTCCAGCGCCGGCTCCAGGCCGTGACGGGCGTCGTGTTCATCGGGTTCGGCTGGAAGCTCGCGAGCTATCGCCCGAACGTCTGAGCCGCTGGGCGTTCTGCAGCCCTAACCGTCCGGCGCGATGAGCCCCAGACCGCGCAGATAGATGCCGATGCCGGTCTCCAACAGGTCCTCGGGTGGAAACGGTGTCTGACGGCCGGGGGCCCCGCGGGCGTAGAGTTCCACCACACCGTGGCTCATCGCCCATATGTGGGCCGAAAACATCGCCGGAGGCGGGCGTTTTTCGGGTGGGATATGCTCCGACAGCGCCTCTGCAGCGGCCTCCAGAACTCCCCGTGCGCGTGCGGCCGCTGTGGCAAGCTCGGGCGTGCGGTTGACCGACACGCCGCTCTCGAACATCGCCACGTAGTGGCCGGGATACTTCCTTGCAAAGGCCAGATAGGCGCGGCCCGTCGACTCGAAGGCCGCCATCGCCGAGGGCTTCCCGTCATCGAACGCATAGTCCATCAGGTCCGCGAAGATCTCGTAGCCCTGACGCGCGATTTCGGCGATCAGGTCTTCGCGGCCTTCGAAATGCCGATAGACTGCGGCGGGCGTGACACCTGCGCGCTTGGCAGCTTCGGAGAGTGTGAACCCCTGGGGACCCTTGTCGGCAATCAGCTCCAGTGCTGCATCGACGAGGGCCTGGCGCAGGTTCCCATGGTGGTACCCGCGTTTAGGCATGCCAGAGGTCTGGACCTCCGCATATATGCGGATCCGGCAGCGCGGCGACCTCGACATTCTGGCGTGTATAGCTGACCGACGACAGTACCTTTTGGATTGCGGCGATCCGCGCCCGGCGCTTGTCGTCGGAGCGGATGATCGTCCAGGGCGCCGTGTTGCCATGGCTTCGGGCAAAAGTCTCTTGAATGGCGCTGGAGTAGGCGTCCCACCGCTCGAGCCCCTCGATATCGATCTGCGACAGCTTCCACTGTTTCAGAGGATCTTTTTCGCGCGCAAGAAACCTGCGGATCTGTTCGGCCTGTCCGACATTGAGCCAGAGCTTGAAAAGATTGATCCCGTCCTCCACCAACGCGCGTTCAAATCCCGGGACTTGCTGAAAGAACCGTTCGCGTTCGTCGTCGGTGCAAAAGCCAAAGACCTTTTCCACGACGCCGCGATTGTACCACGACCGGTCGAAGAGCACGATTTCACCGGCGGCAGGCATATGCTCCATGTAGCGCTGAAAGTAGAATTGCGTACGCTCGCGGTCCGACGGTTTGGTGAGCGCCACGATCCGTGCCCGGCGGGGGTTTAGGTTTTCGCGAAACCGCTTGATCGTCCCGCCCTTGCCGCTGGCATCGCGGCCTTCGAACAGGATCACCACCCGATTGCCGGTGTTGCGCACCCAGGACTGGAACTTGACCAGCTCGGTCTGCAGGTTTTCCATCAACGGCCGATAGGCATCCTTCGGCATGCGTTCCTGGTAGGGAAACGTGTCAGAGACGATCTCGTGTTTCTGGGCAGCTTCAATCTGCTTGCGGATGTCTTTTGGTGCGTGTTTTTCGAAGAACTTCGTAACCGCGCCGTCGAAGGGTAAGGGCTGCTTATGATGGCTCATGTTACAATTTTACGACACTCGCGGGTCTATCGCAATCTAACGTTCGAGTCGGCCTGTTCCGCGGCGCGTGCCGCGGCGCGGTCGATCGCGGCGACCACATCCTCAGGTGCTGCATGGTGCGGCATGTGACCGATGCCCGGCAAGGGGGTCAGGACCGCATTCGGTAGCTGCCGGCTGAGCGGGTCGGAATGCACGGAAAGCGGCACAATGATATCTTCGGTCCCGTGGATGATTTCGGTCGGCGCGGTGATGCTGCCGTAGTGCGGCGACATCTCCACGACATGGGGGCGCAGCGTGGTGATCTGACGGGCATTCGTGCGCAGACTCTGGCGGCGCAGGGCGAGGGGGACCGCGCCCCGCACATAGTAGTCTTCTGGCGGCGCTTGCGGCTCGAAGATGCGCCCGAGAACACCTGCGGCCTGGTCCGGTCCGGCGAGGGCGGTGATCAGGGGTACAACCGTCGCGGCGCCGGCGGCCGAAGAATTGATGTAATGCACACGGTCCAGGCTGCCCGGCCAGGGATTCGATACACCGCTGACCATCACGATTGCGGCCGGATCGTCTGGGTATTCCAGCGCCCAGGCCAAGGCGACGGTGCCAGCGTAGGAATGGCCCATCAGAATGGGTCTTTCGATACCCAGTTCCTGGGCCGCCGCGCGCAGCATCCTTGCCTGCTCCCGCGGGCTTTCGGCGCGTGTGTCATAGGGGCCGCCATAGCCCGGCGCGCGGTCCGTCCAGCCAAAGCCGGGTCTGTCGAACACTGTAGTGCGGTAGCGGTCGGTAAGCCGGCCCACGAAATCCATGGTGTAGTCGCGCGTATTGCCGCTCGCGCCATGCAGGATCACGAGGTCCGGACCGCTGCCTTCGGTGTGGGCGTGCACGCGCCGCCCTTCGACCTCGATGATGCGCCCGGTCGCGGGATAGGCGGCCTCTGCAGCGGCCTCGGCGCGCGCGGCACGCTGCTGCACCGTCAGCCCCCCGGCGAGGCTGAGACCAACCGCAGCAGCGGCAAAGAGGCTAGGTGCCGATAGCATTCAGATCATAGGGTGTTGTTTGGTAAATCTCGTTGATCCAATTGCCATATAGAAGATGCGCGTGGCTGCGCCAGCCGTTGCGCGGCGGTTGCGCCGGATCGTCATGGGGAAAGTAATTTCGGGGAAGCGTAATCTCCACACCGGCTTCCAGATCGCGGTCGAACTCCTGTTTCAGCGTGTCGCTGTCATATTCGAAATGGTTGAAGATATAGAGCGCGCGGTGATTGGGATCCTCAACCAGACAGGGCCCGGTATCGTCGCTGCCCAGCAGTGTGCGCAGACCGAAGTCCGACCGGTCCGCGATGTCGTCCTGGCGTACGTCGGTCCAGCGACTGACCGGGATCAGGAAGTCATCGGCAAAACCACGCAGGAAGGGCGATGCCGGCGCGAGATTGGCCTGACGGTAACAGCCGAACATCTTGGCGGGCAGCATGTATTTGTCGATGCCGTGAAAATGGTAGAGCATCGCCATGCCACCCCAGCAGACGCCGAAGGTCGATTGCACGTGGGTTTGGGTCCAGTCGAAGATGCGGCGCAGCTCGTCCCAATAGGTCACGTCTTCATAAGGCAGATGCTCGATGGGCGCACCGGTGATGATCAGACCGTCGAACTTCTGGTCCCGAACCTCGTCGAAGGTGCGGTAGAAGGCCTCCATATGCGCGGCGGCGGTGGTCTTGGACTGGTGCTCCGTCATCCGGATCAGCGTCAGGTCGATCTGCAGCGGCGTCGCACCGATCAGCCGGGCGAATTGCGTCTCGGTGACGATCTTCTTGGGCATCAGGTTCAGCAGCCCGATGCGCAGCGGCCGGATATCCTGCCGTGCGGCCATCAGCTCCGACATCACCATTACGCCCTCGCGGTCGAGCACGTCAAAGGCGGGCAGGTCGGCGGGGATCTTGATGGGCATCGGTCCGTCTCGCTTCAGCGTGTCGCGACAGATATGGCGGCGCGGCTCAGGCCGCAAGGGCCGCGGCAATCACCTGTTCGAAACCCGCGGCATCCTGGATCCCGATCACCGTATCGGCCGGGATCGTAAGCCCCCAATTCTCGGCTATCGCAGCATAGCGCGGCTGTCGGTGCGCCAGCGCACGGGCAAAGGCCCAGCGGACGAAGGCATCGGGATCGACGCGGTCCGGGCTCTGACCGGTTTCGGTTCCGTAGGCTTGCCAGGCGGCGCGCAGGAACCCGGGCTCGTAGTACATCGGCTTGGGGTCGGCATCGAACCGGCGGATCAGGTCTGCCGTGTGGGCCTCGGTGCCCTGAAGCCAGATCATCAGGGTATGGTCGGACAAATGGGACAGGACCGGATCGGCGGAGTTTGCGGGATCGACGACCTCGCAGATCGACCCTCCGGTGTCGCATACGAAGTTGGGATACCCGTAGAGGTCCTCGGCCCGCTGAATGAAATGGCCCGTGTCGCACAGGGCAGAGATCTCGGCGCGGCGGTGCTGTTCCTGCCGGCGCAGGTATTCCTCGAACGGCAGGCCGCCCTTGGCCGGATCGCCCGGTTTGCCGAGATAGGTCGAAAGCGGCGTGAGATTGTGGAAGGTCAGATTCGACGCGATATAGATCGAGTCCGTCAGCAGAAGCTCGGCCAGAAACGGGGTGCGCATTGCCTCGCGTTTGAAGTTATCGACGATATGCTCGCCCATGTAGCGCGTGCCGATGCGGTAATCGATGGAATAGTGAAACCACCGGCCCGTGCTGCGCAGCATGTTGGACAGGTGCGTCTTGCCAAGCCCGGACATGCCAAAGAGCAGCACGCGCTTGCGCGGCTCGGCAAGCCAGGCCTCGGCGTCGGGCAGGGCGCGGGGGATCGGTCCGTTGGCATCCATGGTGCCGCGTGGCTTAGCGGGTCGGGACGGGTGCTTCAATCGCGAAGGCGCCGGCGCCGGCGGAACAGGCGCCCGTCGATGATGGCCAGACCCGCGGCGAGCAGGCTGAACCCGGCAAGCGCCTGGGGCGGGAGCCGCTCGCCCAGCACCACCGCGCCGAGCAGAATCGAGATCGGCGCCACGAGCAGCGTGCAGAGCAGCAGGTTCGCCGACCCCGCCATGGCCAGCACGCGATAGTAGAGCAGATAGGCCAGCGCGGTGGAGGCCACGGCGAAGTAGGCGATGGCGGCGATGGTACGCGGCTCCAGCGACAGATCAGGCGGGCCCTCCAGGATGAACGCAGCGGGCAGCATCATCGCGGCGGAAGCCGTGAGCATACCGGTCGCAGCGATTTCGGGTTTCAGACCGGCCAGGGTCACACGGCTCCAGGCGCCGGCCAGCGCATAGCTGAAGGTCCCGGCGAGTACGGCGAGCTGCGCCAAAGAGCGCAGATCTAGAGAACGCAGATTGTCGAGCCCGATGGTCGTGGCGACACCGAAGAATGCGAGTCCGGTCCCCAACGCCTTGCGCACCGTGAGCCGTTCGTCGGCGAAGATTGCCGCGGCGACGAGCAGACCAAAGGGGGCCGTCGTCGCGTTCAGGATCGCGGTCAGTCCGGTTTCGATATGCAATTGTCCCCAGCCCATGAGCGAGAAGGGGATTACATTGTTCAGCAGCCCCATGACCGCAAAGGCCGCCCATATGCCGGGGTCGCGGGGAAGCCGTTCATCACGCCAGGCCAGGACGAGCCAGAGCACAACAGCCGCCCAGACCACCCGGTGGGTCACCATCCAGACCACGCTGACCTCGTCGAGCGCGATCCGGATGGCAAGAAAGGACGCCCCCCAGAGACAGGAGAGCGCTGCAAGCTCGACCCATGCGCGGGACGAGAGGGTTTTCTGGGGAGTATGCCGTGCCATGGGCGCGGCCTAGCAAGCGACCGCACCCGGTACGACCCGGATCTTGCGCATGTGATCTCGATCAGGTGCCGGTCGGACCAACACCAGATCGAGGTCAGAAGGTGTAACCGATGCTCAAGCCACCGGTCCAGGTGCTGTTGTCCCGGAAATCGCCGCGCGCGACCCGCTCCGGCACCCCGGTTCCGGGCAGTGCATTGCCGGGACGGGTGTAAAGCACGATCGCGGAGACCTGGATCTGCTCATAGGTGTACTGCGCACCGACGCGGATACCTTGCAGACCGGTATAGGGCGACAGGGGCGAGACGACACGTTCCCCGGGCTCTTCGTAGATGTACCCCACCGAACCGGCCCAGTTCTCGTTGAACTGATGCGCCACGCCCAGCGTATAGGTAAAGATGTTGTCGAGCTCGACGAGGCCGACGCCGGTAAGATCGACAAAGACCTCTGCATCAACCAGAAACTCCGAGAACTCGGCCCATCTGATCGAGCCGAAGACCAGCCAGTCCGGGGCGATGCCGGTCTGGAAATCGAGGTTTACCGATTGCGGCATGTCCGTGTTTGTTGTCGTCGGCAAACCCAGCGGAATGCCCCTCAAAGCCTCGCGGGTGTCGAAATCATGCCGGATTCTGGAATTGTATGTCAGCGCGACGCGCAGGCCGATCTCCTTGCGCTCATAGGCGGTGCCGATCGCGAAACCAAAGCCGATATCATCGTCCAGATCCACGCTGTAGCCCGCGATAGGACCATAAGCGAGACCATTGAGACGGATCTGGCCATCCTGCCGGTTGACGCGGGGACCGCCATAGACAGACCAGTTGTCGTCGAATTTGTACCGGCCGAGTAGGGTGATGGAATAACCGTTGGTGATGGCCGTGGTGCCGCCGAACGCGCTCGCCTGCGGCAAACCCGGATACCGGATGTCAGCGCCAAAATCCTCTGCCCCTATGATCGAAAACGACCACTTCTCGGTCAGGTCCATCTTGAATCCGAAACCCGGGCTCTCGAAGTTGCCGGCGACATTGCCAATGGAGCCGCCGGTGATCAGGTCCTGACCGTCGAGGCTCGGCTGGGTGTATCCGAAGCGCAGTTCGCCGTAGGTGCCTTCATTGAACAGTGGATTGAGGAGCTGTCCGGACCGGTCGATCCCCCCGGCCTGGGCGCTGGTGCCGAAAACTATTCCTGCCAGTACAATTTTTACCGCGTTCATTTAATCCCTCCCGCGTCGTTCTTAGTGACGTGGGCGCGACACATCCGAACGGTGCGATTGCGTCAATCTGTTACGCGGCGTTGTCGTTCGGGCTGCTGGTCCGTGACGCTGCGTTTCATTGCGTAGCGGCAACTTAGCGCGCACCGGAAACAAAAGGGAAGAATTTTGATCATTCCCACTCGATTGTTCCCGGAGGTTTCGAAGTTATGTCGTATGTGACACGGTTTATGCCGGGAACCTCGTTGATGATCCGGGTCGCGGTTTCGCCCAGAAATGCGTGGCTGAACGGGTAATAGTCCGCGGTCATGCCGTCGACCGACGTCACTGCCCGCAAGGCGCAGGCGTAATCATAGGTCCGTGCATCGCCCATCACGCCCACGGTGCGCACCGGCAGGATCGCGACGAACGCCTGCCAGATGTCGTCATAGAGCCCGTGCTGGCGGATCTGGTCGAGATAGACTGCGTCGGCCCGGCGCAGGATGGCGAGTTTCTCGGGCGTGATCTCACCGGGGCAGCGGATCGCGAGACCTGGGCCGGGAAACGGATGCCGTCCGATGAAGGACGCCGGCAAGCCCAGCTCGCGGCCGAGCTCGCGGACTTCGTCCTTGAAGAGCTCGCGCAGCGGTTCGACCAGTTTCAGCCCCATCTTCTCGGGCAGGCCGCCGACATTGTGGTGCGATTTGATCGTCACAGACGGGCCGCCCGAAAAGCTGACGCTTTCGATCACGTCCGGGTAAAGCGTACCCTGGGCCAGGAATTTCGCCCCGCCAACGTCGCCCGCATGGTGCTGGAAGACATCGATGAAGAGCCGGCCGATGGTCTTGCGCTTTTGTTCGGGGTCGCTGACGCCGTCCAGCGCGCTCAGGAACCGGTCGGACTCGTCGGCATGGATCAGGGGAATGTTGTAATTGTCCCGGAACATGCCAACCACTTCGGTGGCTTCGCCTTCACGCAGCAACCCGTGATCGACGAAGACGCAGGTGAGCTGATCCCCGATGGCCTCATGGATCAGTACTGCCGCGACGGAGCTGTCGACTCCGCCGGACAACCCGCAGATCACCTTGGCATCGCCCACGGTCTCGCGGATCTTAGCAATGGCCTCGTCGCGATAGGCGCCCATCGTCCAGTCGCCGGTGAATCCGGCCAGGGCCAGGAAATTCGCGTAGATCTGTCTGCCACCGGGTGTGTGGTGCACCTCTGGGTGGAACTGCACGGCATAAAACCGGCGCGCGGGATCCGCGGTGATGGCGAAGGGGGCGCCTGGCGAGGTGCCGAAGACCTCAAACCCTGGCGCGAGCGTCTTTACGTGGTCGCCATGGGACATCCAGACCTGTTCGCGGCCCTCGGAGAACCATCCTTCGAGAAGCGGCAGCGCGCGATCCGCCGGCGTGACATAGGCGCGACCGAATTCTGCTGTTCCGTCGCCGCGTTCCACGGCTCCGCCGAGTTGCTGCATCATCACCTGTTGCCCGTAACAAATGCCAAGCACCGGAACACCGAGTTCGAATACCGCGTCAGGCGCGCGCGGCGAGCCCTCGTCCAGCACACTGGCAGGCCCACCTGAAAGCACCACGGCTTGTGGCGCGAAACGGGTCAGAAAGGCGTCGTCCACGGTCTGGTAGGGATGGATTTCGCAATACACGTCCAATTCACGCAGACGGCGGGCGATGAGCTGGGTGACCTGAGATCCGAAATCGATGATCAGCAGGCGTTGATGGTGGGTTTTTGACATGGGCGTTGCGTAGGACTGCGCTGGCAATGTTGCAAGTCAGATTGCCCAAACCCTGCACGAACCTGCGGTCGTTTTGCGTCGCTTGGGCGCCGCAATTGGACTGCGAGGATCTGTGCGCTTGTGTCACGCGAAAACAATTGCAGACTGAATCAGCAAAGTGGGAGAGCTTGGCAATGGGCGAAGTTGAGAGACGAGCGCGCCGAGGAGGAGGATCCGCATCGCGCCGGGCACAGCGGAGCGCACCGGATACTGCCGTTGCCGCAGTGATCGACCGGGCGCTGCCGACGGTCGAAATTCTCGACGAAGATGCCCTGTGCCGGATTGAGGAGGCGGCCGAAACGGTGCTCGAGGAGATCGGCGTTGCATTTGTCGAGAATCCCAAGGCACTCGACCGCTGGCGCGAGGCCGGCGCTGACGTCACGGGCGAACGCGTGCGCCTTCCGCGCGGGCTGGCGCGGTCGCTCTGTGCAACGGCCCCGGGCAGTTTCGTACAACGCGCGCGCAATCCCGGGCGGTCAGTCGAGATCGGCGGCAAGAAAATGGTGTTCGCCCCGGTCTATGGTCCTCCTTTCGTAAGGGGATTCGACGGTGCCCGCCGCTATGGAACGATCGAGGATTTCCGCAATTTCGTGAGGCTCGGGCAGATGTCACCGAGCCTGCACCATTCCGGCGGCACCCTGTGCGAACCCACCGATCTGCCTGCGAACAAGCGCCATCTGGACATGCTGCTGGCGCACATGACGCTTTCGGACAAGCCGTTCATGGGATCGGTAACGGAACCGGAACGGGCCCAGGACAGTGTCGAGATGTGCGAGATTCTGTTCGGGAAGGATGTCGTGGCGGCGGGCCCGGTGATGACGTCGCTGATCAATATCAACTCGCCCCTGACCTTTGACCGCACGATGATGGGGGCGCTGGAAGTCTATGCCGCGGCGAATCAGGCCACGATCATTTCGCCCTTCATCGTCGGCGGCGCGATGGCCCCGGTAACAGTGGCAGGAACGCTGACCCAAATTCTGGCCGAAGTACTCGCCGGCGTGGCCTACAGCCAGCTGATTCGCCCCGGCGCCCCGGTTATCTTTGGCGCGTTCGTCACTTCGATCGACATGAATTCGGGTGCACCGACCTTTGGCACGCCCGAAGCGAGCCAGGTGATTTGGGGCGCCGGTCAGCTGGCCAGGCGTCTCGGCCTTCCCTACCGGTCCGGCGGGGGATTCTGCGGGGCGAAGATCGCGGACGCGCAGGCGGGTTATGAGAGCGCGAATTCGCTGAATGCAGCGCTGCTTGGAGGGGTCAATTTCATGCTCCACTCCTGCGGCTGGCTGGAGGGCGGCCTAGTCGCATCATTTGAGAAATTTGTCTTGGATGCCGACCAGTTGGGCGCCTTGCAACGGTTGGCGTCTGGGGTGGCAGTGACCGATGAGACGCTCGCGATGGATGCGATTCGAGAAGTCGGTCCCGGGGGGCACTATCTGGGTTGCGACCACACCCAGGCGCATTTTCGCGATGCGTTCTGGCGCAGCGATGTGCTGGATTATCGCCCGTTCGAGACATGGGAGAGCGACGGTGGTCGCGACACTCGGGCCTTTGCGGCGGCGCGGGCCCAGACGATGCTGGACAGTTTTACGCCGCCGCCGCTCGATGCCGGAACTCTTGAAGCGCTTGAGGATTACACCGCGCGCAAGAAGGCCGGCATGGTTGACGCGTTGAGTTGAGAGCATGGTTGGGCTGCATTCTGGCGCATTAGGTTCGCACGAAGCAGCCGAGCTTCTCCCATCAAGGCGCAGAGCGCTTCGATATGGCGTTGGACGCTGTAGCTCGCGTCCGCAGATTGGCGCCGATCTTCATGAGATTGTTCCAAATCGATTAACTGTCGTGCCGCCACGACGGGTGACGGTGTGCGGTCGGCGCGCAGTATCCGGCGCAGATGTCGGTCGCGATCATAGTCGTTCAGACCATGGCGCGCCGCCCGCACAAGGAGGCCAGGGCGCTTCAGCGGGTTTAGAAGCTGTTGAATTTCCGACATATTCTCCGACCTTTCAATGGAACAAGACTGGTCGACTGAAGCACAACCTAAGCGTGTGTTGCATGGTTGCTGTTTCAACCGTACGCAGATTGTGGAAAATTTTATCTTTAACAAACAACGATTAAGGCAACGAAAAGGAAAGTGATCAGAAGGTTGCTCGAGCGAAAGCTGCAAAGGGGACACCAGATGACTGCATGCTCTCAGGAGCTTAGGGCATGTCCGGGCATGCCCAGAGACTTCGTTCGATCGTCAGGTCGCGCAGTTAACGTTGCGCCGCCCGAGTGGCTTCCGGAGGCCGCCCGGCATTACCTGCTGCATATTGAGATGGGGAAGTCGATTCGCGCCATCGCGCGCGATGTCGGCTGTCATGCCTCGACGATTTCTCGGCAAGTACGCAAGGTTGAGAGTCGCCGAGACGACCCCCTTGTTGATACGGGATTGATGCGGCTTGGTACGCGCCATTTCCCGACCGATCCGGTCAACCTCATCAGAAAGGATGAATTGCCGATGACTGCCATGTCACGAATTGAGATTGCCGAAGACACCGATAGTAGCGAAAACGGATTGCTTCAGAGTGAAATCCGGCTGGCTCTGCGTCGTATGGCCGAAACCGGGGCCGTGCTCGCAGTCGCCGCCGAAATGGAAAAAGGCGTAATAATGCGCAGTGTGGCGGGCGGAGAGCCAACGCGCACTGCCGTCGTGTCACGAGAAGTTGCCGAAACCATGGCACTGCGCGACTGGATCAACTGCATCACCCAGGGCCGGATCAGCCGTTACGAGATCACCGCAGCCGGACGTTCCGCACTCAAGCGCGACGCAGAACGGCGGGTTGGTGACGACGGGTTTGCCGAAGCGGTATCGCCCTTCCGCGCCCAGCACGGCGAATGGGAGAGCCCGGCACGGGACGGCTCGTCGAACGCGCGCGGCCGCCCCCGGATGAACCTGGCGGAGTCGCCGCTCGCTGCCTTGGCACGGCGTCGCGACAAGGACGGCACACCCTTTCTTGATGCCGATCTGGTTTCGGCCGGGGAACGTCTGCGTGAAGATTTCGAACTGGCGCAGATGGGACCGCGGGTGACGCAGGACTGGGATCGTTTCATGACGGCCGGTGCAAGCGCTGGCTCCATGGGACGCGATCGGGTCGCGTCAGGTCCGACTGCGGCGCGCGAACGCGTCACTTCGGCATTGAGCGATCTGGGCCCGGGTTTGGGCGATGTCGTTCTGCGGTGCTGCTGTTACCTTGAGGGGATGGAAGCGGTCGAACGGCAGATGGGCTGGTCGGCGCGTTCCGGAAAAATCGTGCTGCGCATCGCCCTGCAACGGTTGAGCCGTTATTACAGCGAGACGCTGAAAGGCCAGCAGCCTTTGATCGGCTGATGGGCTGGGCATGTCGCCGGGGTGGCCAGCATCACCTCAGACGGTTGCGTCACTACCGGATTTCTCGCCCGATTGGGGGGCGAAAAGACGTCCGGCGGGCGCAGCCGTGGCACCATGCAGAAACGCACTTGCAGTGACCGCCAGTGCAGCCGTTGCCAGAATGCCGTCGCGCATCTGGAGGTTCTCGAACGAATCCAGCACCAGCAGTGCGAAGAGAGCCGTTGCCAAACCCCGTGGACCGAACCAGCCATAGAAGAGGCGTTCTCCCGCTGGGGTTCGGGTGCCCGTCAGCGCCAGCCAGATTGCCGCGGGGCGCAGCAGAACGAGGCTGAGCGCGACGAAAACCGCGAGCGCCGGGGTCACATGGGCAAAGCCTGCCGGCAGCAGCAGTGCCCCGATGGCGAAAAAGGCAAAAACCGACAGAAGCTGACCTTCGGTCTCGATGAACTCGAATACGAAATTGCTGCGGCCACGGAGAACCTCGCCGAACAGCAGACCGGCCACGAACGCCGCGATAAAGCCGTTGCCGTTCAGCTCATGGGCGAGCATGTAGGCCAGCCCGGCCAGCGCCAGGACCGCGAGCCCGCCCAGACTGTCGGACGACAGCCCGCGGCCTTGTGCGATCCGCAAAAGCCACGCCCCGGCCCAGCCGACGGCCGCACCGGCCAGCGCGCCGAGCCCGATTTGCTCGCCCACGAAGACCCACCAGCTCGTCGGCACCTGATCATGGATACCGCCGACGGCGAAGCAGCCGAAAAAGACCACGAAGGGCAGGGCGAGCCCGTCATTCAAACCGCTTTCTGCCGAGAGTGCGCGCCGCATACGTTCGGGGATGCGGGGATTTGTGATCACGGATTGTCCGAGGGCTGCGTCCGTCGGCGCAAGCAAGGCGGCGATCAACGCGATCTCCCATAGCGGCCAGCCGGGCAGCAGCAACACGCCGACCCCGAACCCCATGGCGATCACCAGGGGCAGGCCAATCAGCAGCATCCGAGCCGGATTGCCCGCACCGCGCCATAAGGCCCGTGGATCGATCATCGCCGCATCGGCAAAGAGCAGTACCACCAGGGCGACTTCGGCAAGAACCTGCAGACTGTGATCAGCACTCTGAAATCCGATCAGGCCAGTCACCGCACAGACATAGCCGCCGGCCAAGAAAATCATTGGTGCGGTCAGCACGCTGTCGGCCAGACGCCGCCCGATCAGAGCGTACGCCAGCACGAGGCCGAGAAACACGATCACGCCGAGTTCAGGGGTCATGGGGTCAGTCCTCTATGGCCGGGTGAGCGGCGCCAGGTCTTGGTCACAGCGATAGGTCGCAGGGACGCGCGTCATACAAGGTCCGGATCGGTCATGATCTCCAGCAGTGCGGGGCCGTCGCTGGACAGCGCCTCGGTCATCGCGGCATCAAGCTCGCCCGCCTCGGTTACCTTGTGCCCGTGCCCGCCGCAGAGCCGTGCAAAGGCCGCAAAGGATGGGTTGGTCAGCTGGGTTTCCCAGACAGGCCAGTCCCCGGCGCGCTGTTCCTTGCTGATCTTTCCGAGCTCGCCGTTGTTGAGCAGGATGTGGGTCAGATCCATGCCGTATTTGACGGCCGTGGTGAACTCCATCGCGTACTGCCCGAAGCCGCCGTCGCCGGAGATCGAGATCACCTTGCGGCCTCGATAGGCTTCCTGATCCTGTGTTGCGGCCCAGGCGCCGAGGGCGGCCGGCAGGCCGAAGCCGATGGAGCCGAGATAGCCTGACATCAGCACCCGTTGCCCGTGCGGCTCAAAGTACCGCCCAAAGGAATAGGTGTTGTTGCCGACATCCACCGCGATGATCGCGTCCTTGGGGCAAAGCCGGGTGAGCGCATCGAACACGACCGCGGAATGCACGCCGCTGCCTCCGCCTTCGGACATCCGACTGGTTTTCTCGTCGCGCCAGATCTGCCAGCGCTCAACCAGCTCCGCCACCTGATCCGCGGCGTCGGCCGGACGGGGCGGTTCGGGCAGCAGAGCGTCGCAGAACGCGCCAAGCTCAGCCCAGACGGGCAGGGCGACGGGGTGGAATTTGCCCAGCTGCATCCGCTCGAAATCGACCTGGATGATCGGCTTGGACGGCTCGATGCCGGTGTGGTTCGAAAAGGACGAGCCGAGCGCGAGGATCAGATCGGCCTCGTTCATGAACCAGCTCGCGATGGGGGTGCCGGAACGGCCCAGCACGCCTGCGGCATTGGGGTGGCTGTCGGGGATCAGCCCCTTGCCCTTGAAGGTTGTGAGCACCGGCGCGCCGAGCGCCTCGGCCAGGGCGATCACCCGATCGCGTGCCTCCAGCGCCCCGTGGCCCATGACGATGATCGGACGGCGCGCACCAGCGAGCATTCCGCGCACGGCCTCCATGTCCACATCCGATGGTCGGATGTCCGCGCGCCCCAGGCGGCCTTTCGGCGCCGCCGCGGGATTTTCGTTGGGCAGCGTCTGCATATCGTCGGGAAAGATCAGATGAGCCACGTCGCGCTCAACGATCGCCGTCTTGCAGGCCAGCGACATGAGTTCGGCGTGACGCGACGACGACAGCACCGTCTGGCTGAAGCGCGCCACGCCGCGGAAAGCCTGGCCAAGATCGATATCCTGGAACGCGCCGGGGCCGAAGACCTGGGTCTGCACCTGGCCGGTCAGTGCCAGCACCGGCGCGCGGTCGACCTTGGCGTCCCACATGCCGGTCAGCAGGTTCGTAGCGCCGGGGCCCGCGATGGTCAGACAGGCCGCAGGCTTGCCGGTCAGCTTTCCATAGGCCGATGCTGCAAAGGCCGCGGCTCCTTCGTGCCGGATGCCGTAGTAGTTCAGATCGCCCCGTCCCGAAGCAAGACGGATCGCATCGGCGAGACCAAGGTTGGAATGCCCGACCATGCCAAAGACGCTCGTGACACCCCAGTTGACCATGGTCTCGACCATCTCGTCGGTCACGGTGCGCGTGTGGGTCGGTTCCGGCTCCAGCCCGACATAGACCTCGTCCCCGCGCAGCTCGACCGGGTAAAGCTGCTGGCCAGTGTCCTCGTGCCCGCCCGGAGGGGCGCCGGTCAGCGGGTCGAAATCCCAGCCGTGCCAAGGGCAGCGGATCCAGCATTTGCCGTCGACCCCGGTCTCGATAGAGCCCTCGCCCAGCGGTCCGCCCTGATGCGGGCACCGGTTGTCCATTGCGGCCCATTTGCCGTCGAAATGGGACAGGCAGAGCGTCGTGGTGCGGGCGGTGACGGTTTTGACGCGGCCCTCGGGCAGGTCGTCGAGATGGGCCACGCGGACCCAGTCCAGGTCTTGGTCATCGAGCATATCGCGTCTCCTCAGTTCACGCCGCCGAACGGTATGCCGGTCAAATCGGCCATCTCGCGCTTCCAGGTCGTCAGATCGCTCTGGCTGAAGTCGCGAACGTGCCGGTGCCCGCAGGCTCGTGCCATCACCTGAATCAAATGCGTGGAAGCCTCGAAGAAATTGGCCAGTTGGCGGGCCGATTTCTCCACCACGAGCCGGTTCACCAGATGGGGTTTCTGGGTCGCGATCCCGACCGGGCAGTTGTTGGTGTGGCAAGCCCGCATGGCGATACAGCCGACCGCCTGCATCGCCGCGTTGGACACGGCAATCGCATCGGCGCCGAGCGCTAAGGCCTTGATTAAATCGGCGGGTTTGCGCAGACCGCCGGTGATCACCAGCGTGACGTCATCGCGCCGCATCCGGTCGAGATGGCGCCGGGCCCGTGCGAGCGCCGGGATCGTGGGCACGCTGATATTGTCGCGGAAGATGATCGGTGCAGCACCCGTGCCGCCACCGCGCCCATCCAGAATGACGTAGTCGACCCCGATCTCCAGCGCTGCGTCGATGTCCTTTTCGATATGCTGCGCCGAGAGCTTGTAGCCGATCGGAATGCCCCCGGTGCGCGCGCGCACTTCGTCGGCGAAGACGCGGATTTCGTCAGGGCTGGTCCAGTCGGGAAAGCGCGGCGGCGAGATCGCGTCCTCGCCCTCGGCCAGTCCGCGGACCTCGGCGATGCGGCCCTGAACCTTGGCACCCGGCAGGTGGCCGCCGGTGCCGGTCTTGGCGCCCTGGCCGCCCTTGAAATGGAACGCCTGCACGCGCGAGAGCTTGTCCCAGTCAAAACCGAAGCGCGCCGAGGCGAGTTCATAGAAATAGCGGCTGTTGGCCTCCTGCTCTTCGGGCAGCATGCCGCCCTCGCCGGAACAGATGCCGGTGCCCGCCAGCTCCGCGCCGCGGGCCAGCGCCAGTTTCGCGGGCTCCGACAGCGCGCCAAAGCTCATGTCCGACACCATCAGCGGGATCTTCAAAGTCAGCGGCTTCTGGCAGTTCGGCCCGATCACGACCTCTGTACCGACCTCCTCGTCATCCAGCAGTGGCGCGCGGTGCAGCTGCGCGGTCAGGATCTGGATATCGTCCCAATCGGGCAATTCGGCGCGCGGCACGCCCATGGCGTCCATCTTGCCATGATGGCCGGTCTTGCTCAGCCCGTCGCGGGCATAGGTCTGGATCAGTCCGGTATAGGGCTCCTCGACCGTGCCGTGGGACGTGTCGGCGTAGAGACCCAGATAGGTGTCGCGGTCGAAGGGCTGGGGATTGTCGTTGGCCCAGGCGGCGATCTCGTCGCCATCGACCCAGACCTGCCCGTCTTCGATCCAGGATTTGAACTTTGGCAGCACCTCTTCGTTGGCGTACTCGCTGACGCCGCTGTCCAGCCGGTAGTCCCAGTCGTGCACCCCGCAGATCAGGTTCCGCCCGCGCACGAACCCGTCCGCCATCAGCGCGCCGCGGTGAAGGCAGCGGCCATAGAAAACGGAAACCTCGTCGTCCCACCGGACAACCACAAGATCGACCTCGTGAACAAGCGCATAGGCAGGCGCGCGGTCTGCGAGGTCCTCCCAGATAGCGACTGGCTGTGATGTCATGGCTGTCCCCTTTGGTTTTTTTTGACCGTAGACGCGGGAATTGTTTCACGCATTACACAAGCAGTGCGCCACCCGTCACAGCTGCGCAACAGGCTTGAAACAATTCACCGGTCGGCAAAGGGCAGGCCGAGAAAGGCGAAGAGTGCCCGCCGGATACCGAGCGTCTCGGCATGGCCAGAGCCTGCCTCGCGGAGCAGCGTCAGTCGATCCGGCATGTCGGCATAGGCGCGCCGGACCCGATCCGCTGCCGCGTGATAGGCGTCATCCGGAGTCAACGGATCGCGCGCGCCTGTGGCGATGAGTTGCGGCCGGGGCGCAACCAGACCGGCAATGTCGCCCATGTCGTGGGCAGGAAGCAGACCCGGGATGGTCATGTAGGACCCGTGCAGGTCATGGGCGCCGGTTGCGATGAGGGGTCCGAGATCGGCCATCACGCAAAGCTGCGCACAGGCGAAGACGCCCGGGGATAGGGCCGCATGGGCGTAGGCAAGCGTGCCCCCCATGGAGATCCCGACCGCCGCGATCCGCCTTCCATCCACGCCCGGCCATGCGGCAAGCGCCCGTTGCGCCACGTCCAGGTCGGTGAGCATATCGCCGAGCAGCGTACGGCCCTGCCAAAGCGCGGCCTTGGCCAAAGCCTCCTCGCGCCCCTCCGTCTGACGTGCCCCGAAGCCTGGCATGTCCACGCAGAGCACGATGGCTCCGGCTCGTGCCAGGGCCCGCCCCAGCGGTGGGTCGCAAAGCGCGGGGCGGCCCTCGGTCAGTTCCGCCTTGCCGATCTCGGGGCGATTGCCATGGGCGTGGCAGTAGAGCACGCCCAGACCACTCGGTGCGACGTCTTCCGGCGTCAGGCAGATCGCGGTCAGGTGCCTCGCGCCCAACCGCAGCTCATCACATCGCACGCCATTTCGGAGGGAACTGTCCGTCACGTCGACGGTCACAGGATCGGTCGCCGGAACCTCCATCCCCAGCATTTTGCGCAGCTTTTCCGATGTCAGGTCAGGCAAGGGCTTTGAAACCCCTCTCAAGCTTGTAAGGTGTTGCGAAACGCGCGGGGAGGCGCAGGACGTGGAGCAGACATGGCGCTGGTTCGGACCGGATGACAAGGTGAGCCTAGCTGATATCCGGCAGGCTGGCGCAAACGGTATCGTCACGGCGCTCCGCCATTCGCCGTCCGGGGTGCCCCGGACTGCGGCGGACATCGAAGCCCGACAGCTGCAAATCACCACAGAGTCCGATGGTGCGTTGCGCTGGAGCGTCGTCGAAGGCCTACCGGTCTCCGAAGAGATCGAGCGGCACGGGGCGGATATCGCCGCGGATACCGGGACCCAACGTACCTCGCTGGTGGCGCTGGCCGCGGCGGAGTTGCGGGTGATCTGCTGCCACTTCATGCCTGTGCTCGACCGGACCCGCAGCGATCTGCGCGCGGCCCAAGCCCTTGGTGGCCGGGCCATGTGGTTCGATCGGATCCGGCTGGCGCTCTTCGGGCTTCACATCCCGCGCCGCTCCGTTGCTTCCGGAGATTGTGGCACCGGCGAGGACGACGCGGCGCTGCCGGACGCCGTTGAAAGTCCATCGGTGGGTGAAACGTTCTGCACCGGACTGCCCGGTGAACGACCGGACAAAGACCGGGCCGCGATTGCGCGCCGCTTCGGGCCCGGGGTCCGCTTCGTCCACCTGGGCAATATGACCCGCGACAGTGACATGGAGCCGTATACCTTTTCCGAGGACGCGCATCTGGTCGGGCAGACCGATAAGGTCTCCGCATTCGCCGCGCTTCTGGAGGACGAGGCGATCCGCCGGACCGACGGGCGGGCGGATGCCGAGATCCCGATGCGCCCCAGGCATGGCCAGGCACTGTCGAGCGATCTCACCGCCGGGGCGCCGCCGGGTTATCCGGCGGCCGGACTGCGCAGAGGATGGGCCGAACTGTGCGGCGTGATCGCTGAACACATGGCGCGCCCGCAGAGCCACGCCGCCTAATGCGAAATCAAACACCAGGGGAGGATAACATGACCGGACTGTTCAGGAGCCTTATCGGGGTCAGCGCGCTGGCGCTCGCCGCGTCATCCGCCACCGCGCAAACCGAACTGCGCATGATGTGGTACAATGACGGTGTCGAAGGCGAGGTGATGGAAACGATCCTGGAGCGCTTCGAGGCCGAGCATCCCGACATCACCGTGACCCTCGATGTGGTGCCCTACAAGGCAGTGCTGGAATCGCTACCGATCCAGCTCGCCGCCGGCGAGGGGCCCGACATCGCGCGCGTCACAGATCTGGGCGGCCTTTCGCCCTATTATCTCGACATGACGACCTACCTGTCGGACCCCGACTACTGGCGGGAGAATTTCGGGCCGTTCCTGGCCTGGCTCGATCCGGACGGCTCCTCGATCTCGGGCTTCATGACCCAGCTTACGGTCACCGGGCCTTATGTGAACAAGACGCTCTTTGAACAGGCCGGCGTAGAAATGCCGGGCGAGGGCGCCACCTGGGACGACTGGGCCGCGGCCTCACGCGAGGTGGCCGGGGCGCTCGACATCCCGATCCCCATGGCCTGGGACCGCTCGGGGCACCGGGTTGCGGGACCCGCGATCTCCATGGGCGCCAAGATGTTCGACCCAGATGGCGCACCGCATCTCGTCGATGACGGGCTCAAATCCATGGCCACGACGCTCTATGACTGGCACCAGGACGGCACCATGTCCAAGGAGCTCTGGGGCTCGGTTTCCGGCTCGACCTACCTAGGCGCGAACGAGGATTTCGCCAACGCCCAGGTGGTAATGTACATGTCGGGCTCCTGGCAGGTGCCGCAGTTCGCCGAAACCATTGGCGACGCGTTCGACTGGTGGGCAGTTCCCGCGCCCTGCGGCCCGGCGGCCTGTTCCGGCATGCCGGGTGGGGCGGCGCTCGTGGCGATGGCGGACACGGATCATCCCGAGGAGGTCGTCACGCTGATGGAGTATCTATCCTCCGAAGAGGTGCTCGCGGAGTTCTACGGCAAGACGCTCTTCATCCCGGGTCATCTCGGGCTCGCCAAGGGCGGAGTGGATTTCGCGACCGACGATCCGCGCGCCAGCCACGCGCTGCAGACCTTTGCGGGTGCGGTCCCCACGATCTCCCCGGTTGCCTATGAGCTGCAGGGCTATGTCAACAACCGGATCATGTTCAATGCGCTGATCTCTCGGCTGGGCGAGGCAATCGTGGGCGAGATGACCCTGGATCAGGCCTTTGACCGGATGAGCGACGACGTGGCCAAACAGATCGCCGAAAAAGAGCGCGAGTAAGGCGCAGGCGGCGCCGGACGGGAACGGCCGGCGCCGCGGGGCGGGGAGGACAGCAATGGCAGCGCAGAACGAGGCGCGCGCAGGGCTTGGCGCCCGGCTGACCACGGCGGCCGGGTGGCCGCTGCGCGCGGCGTTTCGCCTGCTCGATGTCCCGCTTAAGGTCGTGCAGCGGCTTGTCGGCATCCGCGGCATGCCGTGGGTGTTTCTGCTGCCGAACCTCGCCTTCTTCGGGATTTTCGTCGTCATTCCCGTGTTCATCAATTTCGGCTTTTCGCTGACCGGCGGCACGCAGCTTTTCCTCACCGATCGGGTCTATACCGGCACCGAGCAATACGCGTTCCTGCTCGACTGCGAGCGCTTTGCCGATCCGCTGACCTGCCGAGAGGACCGGTTTTGGCGCGGCATCTACAACACCGGGTTTTTCATCGTCTTCCAGGTCGCGTTCCTCGTTCTCTTCTCCCTGGTCACAGCGCTTGTACTGAACCGCGAGATCCGGGCGCGGGGCTTCTTCCGGGCGGTGTTTTTCTTTCCGGTGCTGCTGTCGCCCGTGGTCGTGGCGCTGATCTGGAAATGGATCCTGTTGCGTGACGGGCTGCTGAATGCGGCGCTCGTCTCGCTGGGGTTTGACAAGATCCTGTTCTTCGTCTCGCCGGAATGGGCGATGTTCTGGGCCATCTTCGTATCGATCTGGGCCCATATGGGGTTCTACACGCTCATCCTGCTGGCGGGGTTGCAGGCAATCCCGCCGGATCTCTATGAGGCCGCAGAGATGGACGGAACCCGCCCCATGCGTGTCTTTCGCCGGATCACCCTGCCGCTCCTGTGGCCGACCATGGTGGTGGTGATCGTGCTGGCGCTTATCAAAGGCGTTCAGATTTTTGATGAGGTCTATGTTCTCACCGGCGGCGGGCCGGGGACGGCGACCCAGTTCATCGTGCAGTACATCTACAACACGGCCTTTACGGAACAGGTGCAGAATTTCGGGCTCGCGGCCGCCGCCTCCGTCGTGCTCGGCCTTGTGCTCTTCGTTCTGACGATGCTGCAGCTCGCCGCGGCACGCCGGCGCGACGCCGGAGAGTCCGATGGCTGAGGCGGCAGGTCCGAGCATGGCGCCGGGGCGCCTGATGACCGAAACACGGGGGCGGGTGCGACTGCATTGGACCGACGTCTTCTCCTACGCCTATCTCGCCTTTGGTGTCCTGCTGATGTTCGGACCGGTGGTCTGGCTGGTGATGTCGTCCTTCAAGACGCCCGCCGGGCTGGTGGAGTTTCCGCCGACCTTCCTGCCGCTCGGCCAGATCGAGGTGACGGTGGAGGGCCATGACGATCCCTTGCTTCTCTTCGACGTCACGATGGAGGACGGCACGACCCGCGAACTCGCCCAGATCCGGCGCATCGGCATCGTCAGCCAGATGATCGACCCTGCCGATCCGACCCAGACCTTCCGCGTGCCGATCGAGAACCGCGAGGCGATCCGCGAGTTCCGTCTAGCGCTGGAGAACTATATCGACCCGCTCGAACGGTTCGATTTCCTGCGCTACCTCTGGAACTCCGTCGTCGTGACCACGGTGGCGACGATCGTAACGCTTCTGATCAACTCCATGGCGGCCTACGGGCTTGCGATCTACGAGTTCCGCGGCCGTGGCACGATCATGATCTTCGTCATCGGCACACTGATGATCCCGATCACCGTCATTCTGGTCCCGGTTTATCTGGTCGTCACGCAGCTCGGCATGGTCAACACGCTCTGGGCCGTGATCCTGCCGGGTGCCGCGACCCCAACGGGCGTCTTCCTGTTACGCCAGTATATGCTGACGATCCCGCGGGACCTGATCGAGGCTGCGCGCATGGACAAGGCGTCAGAATGGACGATCTACTGGCGCGTCGTGCTGCCGCTGGCGATGCCCGCCATCGCTGTCCTGGCGATCTTTTCGATCATGTGGCGGTGGAACGAGTTTCTCTGGCCGCTCATCGTGCTCAACCGCTCCGAGGTCTACACGCTGCAGGTCGGGCTCAACGCGTTCCAGGGCGAGCTCGACGTGCAGTGGCATTACATCCTCGCCATGACAGTCGTGACCTTGATCCCGGTCGTGGTCGTCTTTGCCTTTCTGCAGAAATTCATCACCACCGGTATCGCCAGTTCGGGGATGAAATGAGCGCGCCCTTGATTTTCCTCGACCCCCATCCGCGGACGCAAGCGATGGTCTACACGCCCGAGTGCGCCGAGGCCCTTGCCGGGATCGGCCGGGTCGTCGCCCATTGGGGCAGCCGGGCGCCGGGCGATCTGGTGGAGGCGCATCTGGGCGACATGGTGGTGCTGGTCGGCCAGACCGACATGCCGGCGGACCGCCTCGCCCGTGCGCCGAAGCTGCGCGCGATCCTGAACGTCAAGGCGAACTGGGAGCCCAATATCGACTACGCCGGCTGCGTGGCCCGCGGCATCCATGTGCTCAGCGCCGCCCCGGCCATGGCACCGGCGGTGGCAGAGTTCTGCCTCGGCCAGGCGATCGCGCTGCTGCGCGGCCTGCCGGCAGCGAATACCGCGTTCCGTGCGGGGCGCGAGGAGTACGGCATCGCGGGGAACCGAACAGCGCGCAGCCTCTATGGCGCCGAGGTCGCGTTGATCGGCTACGGCAATCTCGGTCGCGCGCTGGCACCGCTCCTGCGTCCGTTCGGCGTGCGCCTGCGCGTCCATGATCCCTGGCTGTCGGAGGGCTATCTGCGGGCCGAGGGTCTGGAACCGGTTTCGCTTGAGACCGCGCTTTCGGGCTCGGACGTCCTCTTTCTGCTCGCCGGTGTCACGGATGAAAACGAAGGTGCGCTCGATCGCGCAAGGCTTGAGACGGTCCGCCCGGACGCCTCTGTGATCCTGGCCTCTCGCGCCGAGATCGTGGATTTTGACGCGTTCGTGGATCTCGCCTCCCAGGGTGTTTTTCGCGCAGCCATCGACGTGTTCCCCGAAGAACCCGTGCCGGACGACGCGTCGGTCCGCGCGGCACCCGACATCCTGTTCTCCGCCCATCTCGCGGGCGGTCTGGAGGCCAGCTATGCCCGCATCCGCGCCATGATGCTCGACGATATCGCCCAGATCCTCCGCGGTCTGCCGCCCGGCCGCATGCAACGCGCCGAGCCGGCGCTGGCCGCCAGAATGCGCAGCCGATGACCGAGATCCGCCTGCGCGATGTGCGCAAATCCTTCGGGTCCACGGATGTGATCCACGGGATCGACCTGGCCGTCGCCTCGGGGGAGTTCTGCGTCTTCGTCGGCCCCTCGGGCTGCGGGAAATCGACCCTGCTGCGGATCATCGCTGGGCTCGAAGACGTCACGGCGGGTGCCGTGGAGATCGACGGCGAGGTTGTGAACGGTACGCCCGCTGCGGACCGTGGGCTCGCCATGGTCTTTCAGTCATACGCGCTCTATCCGCATATGAGCGTCTACGACAACATGGCCTTCGGGCTGGAAAACGCAAAGCTGCCGCGCACGGAGATCGACGTCCGCGTCCGCCACGCTGCCGAGTTGCTCCAGATCACCGACTACTTGCGCCGAAAACCCAAGGCGCTGTCGGGCGGCCAGCGCCAGCGCGTCGCCATCGGGCGGGCGATCGTGCGCGATCCGAAAGCGTTCCTCTTCGATGAGCCGCTGTCGAACCTCGATGCTGAACTGCGCGTGGCGATGCGGCGCGAGCTGTCGGCGCTCCACGCGAAAATCGGCGGCACGATGATTTACGTCACCCATGACCAGACCGAAGCGATGACCCTGGCCGACAAGATCGTCGTCCTGCGCGACGGGACTGTCGCGCAAACGGGCACGCCGCTGGAGCTCTACAACAGCCCCGACAATGCTTTCGTGGCAGGCTTCATTGGCTCGCCCCGCATGAACCTGATCGAGGCGGTGGCAGAGCCGGGGGCGCGCGGGACCGCCTTGCGCGCCGGCGCGGCCCGGATCGAAGTCCCACCGCTCGCCGGGTTGGCGCCGGGTGGACAGGTCACCTTCGGCATCCGGCCGGAGCACATCGCGATGGGCGCGGCCGATGAGTCGGACTTGACCGCAACCGTGGCCTTCGCCGAACAGCTTGGCGGTGAGACCTATCTTTATGTCGACGCCGAGGGTCTGCCGCAGTTGACGCTTCACCAACCCGGCCAGGTCCCGGTCCGCCAGGGCGAGCGGATCGGACTGCGCTTTGACCGCGCCGAGATGCATCTCTTCGATGCCGATGGACGTGTACTCGCCAACGGACTGGTACCATGACCCGCCCGTTTGGCATGGCCGTGGTCGGGCTTGGGATGGCGGCGAAACCCCACGCCTTGGCCCTGCGCGATCTCGAACCCCGGATTGAAGTGCGTGGCTGTTTTGCGCGCAGCTACGCGTCGAGGCAGGCCTTCGCGAAGGCTTATGGGTTCCCTGTAACCGAGGATCTCGACGGGCTGGCAATTGACCCCTCTGTCGATGCGCTGCTCCTGGTCACTCCGCCTGACGCCCGCACCGACATCGTCGCGCGCTTCGCCGCGGCGGGCAAGCATGTGCTGTCGGAAAAGCCGCTCGAACGGACGACGCCCGCGGCCGAACGGATCGTCGCCACCTGCGACGGGGCGGGTGTGCAGCTCGGCGTGGTGTTCCAGCACCGGTTCCGCGCGGCGTCCGAGGCGTTGGCAGGGTTGCTGGCCGAAGGCGCGCTCGGGCAGGTCCGGATCGTCCACGCTGTCGTGCCGTGGTGGCGAGAGCAGAGCTATTACGACGTGCCGGGCCGCGGCAGCTATGCGCGCGACGGTGGCGGGGTTCTGATCAGCCAGGCGATCCACACACTGGATCTGATGCTCTCGCTCACGGGCCCGGTGCGCGAGGTTCAGGCGATGGCCGCCACGACCGCGTTCCACCGGATGGAGGCGGAGGATTTCGTCGCCGGCGGGCTGCGGTTCGCCTCCGGTGCCATCGGCTCGCTGATGGCGACGACCGCGGAGTATCCGGGCGATGCCGAAACCCTCACTCTGTGCTGCGAGCGTGCCACGGCGGAACTTGCCTCTGGTGTTCTGACCTTGCGCTGGCGCGATGGGCGGACAGAGCGCATCGGCGAAGAGGCCGGAACCGGTGGCGGAGCCGACCCGATGGACTTTCCCTATGACTGGCACAGGGCGCTGATCGCCGATTTTGCGGAGGCTGTCGCCACGGGCCGACCGCCGCGTGTCACGGGCGGCGAAGCCTTGCGCGTCCACCGGCTGATCACCGCGCTGGAGACCTCGGCCCGCGAGGGTCGTCTCGTCACGCTGGAGGACACGCGATGACCCTGACCCTGGGTGTGATCGGTATCGACCACCGCCACATTTACGGACAGCTCGCTCATATGCTCGACCGGGGGTGCCGGTGCGCGGGCTGGTGGACCGACGGCGCGCCCCAGCCACTCGACGGGTTCATCGAGCGTTTTCCGAACATCCCGCGCGTGCCCGACCGCCACATGCTGCTGGAAGATCCCGACATCGACATGATCCTGATCGCGGATATTCCGGATCGCCGCGCAGACCTGGCGATAGAGGCGATGCGCGCAGGGAAAGAAGTGATGAGTGACAAACCCGGATGCACCACGCTGGAGCAGCTTGACCGCCTCCGCGCCTGCGTCGCCGAAACCGGGCGCATCTGGTCCATCGATTTTTCCGAACGCTTCGAGGTGCCCGCCGTCACCCGCGCGGCCGAACTGATCACCGAGGGCGCCATCGGACAGGTGGTGCAGACCGTCGGCCTCGGACCCCACCGGCTCAATCGCGCGACGCGGCCCGACTGGTTCTTTGAGCCCGCCCGCTATGGCGGTATCCTGACGGATATCGCCTCGCATCAGCTGGACCAGTTTCTCTATCTCACCGGTTCCGAGGACGCCGAGATCCTGGCGGCCACCATCGGCAACTTCGCCAACCCGGGCGACCCGGGCCTGGAGGATTTCGGCGAGATCCTGCTGCGCTCCGACCGGGCACAGGGCTATATCCGCGTCGATTGGTACACGCCCGACGCGCTGCCGACCTGGGGGGACGGGCGGCTGACGATCCTCGGGACCAAAGGCACCATCGAGTTGCGCAAATATGTCGATGTGGCGGGGCGGCCGGGCACGGACCATCTCTTTCTGACCAATGGCACGCGCTGCGAACATATCAACGCGGCGGATGCGTCGCTGCCCTATTTCGACCGGCTGATCGCCGATGTGCGCGACCGGACCGAGACGGCCATGGGACAGGCGCACTGCTTCAAGGTGATGGAGCTTGCACTGACCGCCCAGGCGCAGGCCATCCGGCGGGGTGCCCTGGCATGACACGGGCTGTGGCTGTTCTGGGCGCGGGGATCGGGGCCGAGCATATCGACGGCTATCTCGCGCTACCCGGGCGCTACCGCGTGGTCCATGTGTGCGATCTCGATCCGACGCGCGCCGCGGCGCAAGCGGCCCGATGCGGCGCGACTGTGAGTGCCGAGATTGACGGTGTACTAGCCGATCCCGCGGTGGAACTGGTCGATATCTGCCTGCCGCCGCGTCTTCATGGTCCGGTTGCGCGGGCAGCCCTGGCAGCCGGCAAGCATGTCATCGTCGAAAAGCCGCTCGCGGGATCATTGCTCGACGCGCGACAGTTGGCCGGGATCGCGCGGGACCGCGGGCGACAGGTGTTCCCTGTGTTCCAGTATCGCTACGGACAGGCCTTCGCCGTGCTCGACGCTCTGGTCGCCGCCGGGTTGACCGGACGGCCGGAGGTCGCATCGCTGGAGACGCATTGGAACCGTGACAGCGCGTACTACTCGGTACCCTGGCGCGGAAAGTGGAGCCATGAACTGGGCGGTGCCGTTCTGTCCCACGCCATCCATGCACATGACCTGTTGTCGCGCTATTTCGGTCGCGTCGAGGAGGTGTCCGCCATGCTCGATACGCGGATCAACGGGATCGAGACCGAAGACTGCGCGGCCATCGCCTTGCGCACGTCGGGGGGAGGGCTGGCGACCTCGTCCATCACGCTCGGTGCTGCCGACGACACGAGCCGGCTGCGGTTCGTCTTTCAGAACCTGACCGCGGAGAGCGGCTGTTTACCCTATACGCCGGGGCAGGGGAACTGGCGGTTCACCGCCCGCGCCCCGGCCGATCAGGCCGCCATCGATCAGATCATCACCGATGCACCCGCAGTGCTGGAGGGATTCGCCGGATTTCTTGCCGCGGTCGCGGACGGTCTGGACGGCGCGGGCACGGCGGTCACGCTGGAAGACGGCATCGCCGCGGTGGAGCTGGCAACCGCCATCTACCATGCCGATCGCACCGGCGCGCGGGTGAGCCTGCCGCTCGACGCGACGATCCCGGTCTGTCAGGGGCTCGCCCCATGAGCCTGCTCCATCCCGACCGGCTTTTCCCGCCGGAACCGCGTACTCGAGACATCGCGCGGGCGATCTACGCCGGTATCCGCGACCAGCCTATCTTCAGCCCCCATGGCCATTGCGATCCGGCCTGGTTCGCCGAGGACGCACCCTTTGCCGATCCGGCGAGCTTGCTGGTGCGGCCGGATCACTATGTGCTTCGGATGCTGGTCAGCCAGGGCGTCCGCTATGAGGATCTTGGCGTCGCTCCGCTGGATGGCGGACCGGCAGAGACCGACATGCGTGCGGTGTGGCGTCGGTTCGCGGCGCATTACCATCTCTTTCGGGGCACGCCGACCCGGCTCTGGATGGACCATGCGTTCGAGACGCTCTTCGACCTGACCGCACCGCTCGGTCCCGACACCGCCGACGCCGCCTATGATCGGATTGCGGCGTGCCTGACTCAACCGGAGTTCCGTCCCCGCGCGCTGTTCGAGCGGTTCGACATCGAAATGCTGGCCACGACCGAAGGCGCGCTCGACCCGTTGGACCACCACCGCACGCTCCGCGACAGCGCCTGGGCCGGGCGCGTGGTCACGACCTACCGGCCCGACGAGGTGACCGATCCCGACCATCCGCGTTTTCGGGCGGGGCTGGACCGGCTGGCCGATCTGACGGGCTGTAATCTCGACCGCTGGGATGGGTATCTCGATGCTCACCGCGTCCGGCGCGGGGCCTTTCGCGCCGCCGGCGCTGTGGCCACCGACCATGGCGTCCCCGACCCGCAGACCGCCGATCTGGGCCGCGCCGAGGCCAGAGCGCTCTATGACCGTGTGCGCCGCGGCACAGCTGCACCCGAGGATGTCGCGCTTTTCCGGGCGCAGATGCTCACTGAAATGGCACGGATGAGCATTGAGGATGGCATGGTGATGCAGATCCATCCGGGTGCCGCGCGCAATCACAATCGCCGCGTCCATGCGCGCTTTGGCCCGGACAAGGGGTTCGACATCCCGCGGCGCGCGAACTTCACCGACGGGCTCGCACCGCTGCTCAATGCCGTGGGCAACGCGCCGGGCCTTCGGATCGTCGTCTTCACGCTCGATGAGACAACGCTGGGGCGCGAGCTTGCGCCAATGGCCGGGGCCTATCCCGCGCTGCTCCTCGGGGCGGCCTGGTGGTTTTTCGATGCGCCCGACGGGATCACCCGTTTTCGCGAGGCGGTCACCGAAACGGCGGGCTTCTACAACACCGTGGGGTTCGCCGACGACACCCGCGCATTCCCCTCGCTGCCCGCGCGCCACGACATGTCCCGCAGGCTCGATGCGGCGTTTCTGGCCGCGCGCGTGGCCGATCACAGGCTGCGCGAGGAAGAGGCTCACGAGATCGCCCGTGACCTGACCGTCACGCTGCCCCGGCGGACCTACCGGCTGGCGAGCAGCGGCGCATGAGGCTGAGCACCGCGGCACTGCAGGCCTATGGCGGCGCGGCGGAGGTGCCGGGTTATGACCGCTCGGACGTGCGTCCCGGCATCCTGCATCTCGGCATCGGCAATTTCCACCGGGCGCACCAGGCGGTGACGGTCGACGACCTGCTGGCGCAGGCGCCCGGTTGGGGCATTCGCGGGGCTTCCCTGCGGCGCCCGGACATGGCGGCGGCGCTGGCACCCCAGGACGGGCTCTACATGCTGGGCATCCGTAGCGCGGAAGGTCTGCGCGCCCGGGTCATTGGCTCGGTGCTGTCGGTCGAGACCGGGCTGGAGGCCGCGATAGGCCGGATGGCCGATCCCGAAATCCGCCTTGTGACGATCACGGTGACCGAGAAGGGCTACAGTCCCGGCGGTCCGCTGGCGCAGGTGCTGGCCGGCGGGCTCGCGCGACGGGCCGCGGCGCGGGCCGGCTCTGTGACGGTGCTGAGCTGCGACAATCTCGCCCATAATGGCGCGCGGACAGGCGCCCTGATCCGACAGGCCGCGCCGGACGGTCTGCAGGGGTGGCTCGACGATCAGCTTGCCACGCCGTCCTCGATGGTCGACCGGATCACGCCCGCTACGACCCAGGCAGACCTGGACGAGATCTTGGCGCTGACCGGGCTGGAGGATGCCTGGCCGGTGATGACGGAGCCTTTCAGCCAGTGGGTGATCGAGGACCGTTTTGTGGCGGACCGCCCGCCCTTCGAGGCGACGGGCGTGCAGATGGTATCCGATGTCGCCCCCTTCGAGGACATGAAACTGCGGCTGTTGAATGGGGCGCACACCACGCTCGCAGCTCTCGGGCCGATGCTCGGCCATAGCACCGTTGCAGAGGCCGTGAGCGACCCGGACCTCGGCGCACTGCTCACGAATACTGCACGCAGGGAGGTCTTTCCGACATTGAGGCTGCCCCGCGCGGATCTGGAGACCTACTGGCGCGCCCTGATGGACCGTTTCGCCAATCCGGCGCTGCATCACGCCCTTGCTCAGATTGCGTCGGACAACTCCGAAAAGGTGCCAGTGCGCCTCGTGCCACCCTGGCTGGAGCGTGTGGACCGCGGTGAGGCGTCCCCGGGCCTCTGCCTGGCGGTGGCCGCGTGGCTTGTGGCGATCCGGCAGGCGCGCGCGCCGCTGTCCGATCCGCGCGATGCAGAGCTGCGCCGCGTGGCCGGAGAGGCGCCGGAGCAGATGGTCGCTGCGCTGGCCGGGCAGGGTGCGCCCTTGGCGGCCCTACAGGACCGGCCGGAACTGAGCCGCGCGCTTGCCCAGGCCGTGGCGCGGATCGAACGCACCGGGGCGCGGGCGACTGTTCGCCATCTACTCGATACCGCCGGTCCTTGAGGGGCTGCGTCAGCCCGCCGGAGCTCCTGCGCTGACATCCTCGCGCGCTATGGCGATCGTCTTGACCACCGCATGCACGTCGACGCCCGGCGCAAGTTCGAGACGCTCTGCCGATCGGCGTGTGATCCGGGCAAGGAGCGGTCCGGCCCGGGTTCGGAGGGACACCATCACGCCGGGCCCCGTTCCCTGGCGCAGCTGGTCCACCGTACCGGGCAGGATATTGAGTGCCGAAAGCCCCTCGGGCGCAGCGCGCGACAGCAGCACGTCCTGAGCCGGGATCCGGACCCGCAAGCGGTTTCCGGTCCCGCCGGGGACCCGCGGCAGAAACAGCCGCGCTCCGCCGGCATCGAGCTCGGTCAGCCCGTCGCCATGCTGCGCTACGATCACCGCTTCCAACACCGCGCCCGCCGCGCGCACGCCCGCGGGAGTGACCATGGGATCGCCGAGCACCTCCAGCGCCCGGCCCTGCCGCGCGATCCGCCCGTCCTGCAGCGCGATGACGGTCGTCGCCAGCCGCGCGACCTCCACCGCGGAATGGCTGACATACAGGATCGGCACTTGAATCTCGTCCCGTAAACGCTCGAAATAGGGCAAAATTTCTGCCTTGCGCGCGTCGTCGAGGCTGCTGAGCGGTTCATCGGCCAGGATCAGCTCGGGCCGCGCCAACAAGGACCGGCCGATGGCCACACGCTGTTTCTCGCCGCCCGACAGGCCCGCCGGCCTGCGGTCGAGCAGATGGCCGATACCCAGCATTTCGACGATGCGTGCGCCTTCGGTCGTCTCTGCCGGATCGCGCGAAAACCAGCGCGCGTAGCTAAGATTCTGACGCACGGTCAGATGGGGAAAGAGCCGGCCTTCCTGAAAGACCACGCCCAGTTTGCGCCGGTGGGGGGGCACGACGCGCCGGGTCTCGGTGTCGAGCAATACCCGCTCCCCCAGGGTGATCCGGCCCCGCTGCGGCGCCAGCAGTCCCGCGATCGCGTTTACGATGGTGCTTTTGCCCGATCCGGAGCGGCCAAAGAGCACCGTGATGCCGGGGGGCGCGTCGAACGCCACATCGAGCGCGAAATCGCCGAAGCGATGTGCCAGCGCGACCTTCAGCATCATGTGCCGGACATCCGGGCCTGAAGGCGGCGGGCGAGCAACTCCGATATCACCAGCGCACCCATGGCCAGCACAATGGAGATCGCCACCAGTCGCAGCGCGGAGCTTTCACCGCCAGGCACCTGGAGGAAGGCATAGATCGCAGACGGCAAGGTGCGGGTCTGACCGGGAATGTTGGACACGAAGGTGATCGTCGCGCCGAATTCTCCCATCGCCTTGGCAAAGGCGAGGATCGCGCCCGTGAGAATCCCCGGCAGGCTGAGCGGCAGGGTCACCGTCAGAAAGACCCAGATGGGCGCTGCGCCGAGCGTCGCACCTGCTTGTTCCAGTCGCGGGTCCACGGCCTCCATCGACAGCCGGATCGCGCGCACCATCAGCGGAAAGGCCATGATGCCCGCCGCCAGCGCCGCGCCAGTCCAGTGAAAGGCAAAGACGATGCCGAATTTGCCCAGCAATGCTCCCAGAGGAGCCGTGGGGCTGAGAGTGACCAGCAGAAGATAGCCCGTGACGACCGGCGGCAGGATCAGCGGCAGGTGCACCATCCCGTTGAGCAACTGGCGACCTGGAAAGCGCCAGCGCGCCAGAGCGTAGGCCACGAAGATGCCGAGCGGCAGGCTGACCACCGTGGCCCAGACCGCGACGCGCAGCGACAGCGTCACCGCACTCCATTCCGCCGGGCTCAGCCAGTCCATGCTCAGGTCGGCTGCGGCAGCGGCGCGAAACCCTCGTCGCGGAACAGTTCCTGCGCCGGCGGGCTGGTCAGGTAATCGAGGAACTGGGTGGCGACGGCTGGCGCCGGCGCGCCGGTCAGGACGGCGGCGGGATAGACGATCGGCGGATGACTGTCGGTCGGGATCTCGGCCACGATGCGCACCCGCGGCTCGGCATGGGCGTCGCTGTAATAGACGACCCCCAGGGGGGCTGCACCGGCGGCGACAAGCGCGAGTGCGGCGCGCACGTTGTCCGATTGCGCCACGCGGGGCGCGAGCGTGTCCCAGAGGCCCAGGTTGCGCAGGGCCGCGGCACCGTAGATCCCCGCCGGCACAGCATCGACAAGCGCCATGGCCAACCGGCCGGACCCGAGAGCATCGGTCACGTCCCATTGGTCCGAGAGGTCCACCGTGCGCGCGCTCATGGCAGAGGCCACCAGCACGAGCCGGTTGGAGAGCAGATCGACGCGGCTGTCGGTGCGGATCAGACCTTCGGCCTCCAGCAGGTCCATCCAGTCCGCGTTGGCCGAGATGAACAGATCCGCCGGGGCGCCATGCTGGATCTGCCGGGCCAGTACCGACGAGCCGGCGGGCGATACCGTTACGCGGTGCCCCGTCGCGCGGGAGAATCGGTCGGCCAGCGCGCCAAGGGCGGTAGCAAGGCTCGCCGCGGCGAAGACCGTCAGCGCGGCCGGGTCGGTGGCGCGCGCGGTCGCGGGCCACGCAACGGTCAGCGCCAAACCCGCAAGGGCGGCGCGCCGGGACATCGGGCGCGAGGTGCTAAGACGACGGGACATGGCAGGCACCGATATGTTTTGTGGAACATATCGCAGGCCGACGCCCCAAAGTGCAAGGATCAATCCTGCGGCGCGGGGGTTTTCAGCAGGCTTTGCAGCCGGTCGACATAGGCCGACCCGGCCTTCCCGGCTGCGGCCTGTAGCGCGCGATACTCGGCAAGGACGGTCTGACCGGTGGGCGTGACCTCTGCGCCGCCGCCTTTGGCCCCGCCGCGTGTGCGCAGAACCAGTGGCTCGCGAAACATGTCGTTCATGGTTTCGACCAGCTGCCAGGCCCGCTTGTAGCTCATCCCCATATCGCGGCCGGCCGCGGCGATGGAGCCGGTGCGCGCAATCCCTTCGAGCAGCTCTGCCTTGCCGGGGCCGACCATGCCGGCGTCGCCAAAGATGACGCGAATGCGCAAACGGGGAGCCGAGGGAGGGTCGTCCATGGCGTTACCCTGCCCGGTGTCCTCCGCCTCGGCAAGGGCAGGCTCACTTTGTGAGAATCAGCTTTCCGGCGCGGGTGATGCGCAGCGTGTAGACCTGACCGTCCAGGTTGATCTGGGCAAGCTGGCCTCCGTCCGTGAGCATGCGCGCGTCGTGGAGCGGCGGCGTGTCGATCGGAACACTCAGGCGCGTGGATCTCGGGGCCGGTTGCGGGGCGGATGTGGGTTGAAACGTCATGGCCGGCTCTCGATCCAGTCGAGCAGCGCCTCGAGCGCAACACCGCCGGGCAGGCAGAAGGCGCGGGCCCAAAGGTCGTCCTTGGCGCGCAGCACGTCGCTGGCGCGCGTATCGGAGTGGGGTGATATCGGGGATACGGTCATGACAGGGTCTCCTGAGGGTTTTCGGCTTCCCCGGAGACTAAGCGGGGTGGCTGCTCCTTAAAGATGACAAAAACACTCGGAATAAGCAAGTGTGCTGTGCATCTGCACGTAGCAACAGGCAAGACCCCGACCATGAGCGACACGCGGATCCCACACGAGATGTTCGACTGGAAGGATTGAGCGACGGAATCGTGCTTCGCGGACAGATCGTTCTCAGCACGAGTCGGGGTGGTCCCCGATCTGTCGCGGGCGAAGCAACGTGTACAGGCGGAACGGGGACAGGCGGCATGTCGGACGCGCTGCAAACCCTTGACGTTGCGTAGGGCATCTATCGGGAGCGATCTCATGTGCCGAGCGCGTCACGGTACGATGGTCCGGTTCGGCAAAACATACCCGCTCAAAAGAAAACGCGCCCGGCGAGCGGGCGCGTTCAGTGTCGGTCGTTTCAGTCTTCGGGTGGCAGGATTACTGAACCGCGGCCAGTTCCTTGGGCAGCCGGAAGGTCCAGAGCATGCCGCCTTGGTTGAGGTAGCTGACCTGTTTGGCAACCTCGCCCCCCCAGAGCGGTACGGCGCCGCCCCAGCCGGACATGATCGCGACGAACTGCTCGCCATCCTGTTCCCAGGTGATGGGCTGACCGACGATGCCGGAGCCGGTCTGGAACTCCCAGAGCACCTCGCCGGTTTCGTCATCGAGTGCGATGAAGCGCCCTTCGGGGGTCCCGGTGAAGACCAGCCCGCCAGCGGTCGTCATGACCCCGGCCCAGAGCGGCGCACCGTTGTTGTACTGCCAGAGGATCTCCCCGGTGTCGGGGTCCATCGCCTTGAGCGCACCGATATGGTCTTCGAAGAGCGGCTTGATCGTAAAGCCCGCACCCAGATAGGCGGCACCCTTCTTGTAGGTGATCGGCTCGTTCCAGATATCCATGCCCCATTCGTTGGAGGGGATGTAGAAGTTCCCCGTCCGCTGGCTGAAGCTCATCGGCATCCAGTTCTTGCCGCCGAGGAAGCCGGGGACGGCGAAGACGATCTCGCCCTTGTCGCCGTCGGCAGCCGCAGATGGGTTGCCCGGGCGGTTGTCCTCGATATAGATCGGACGCCCGTTTTCGTCGATGCCGCTCGCCCAGCTGATCTGCTCCACGAACGGGTAGGCGTTGACGAAATCGCCGTCTTCGCGGTTCAGGACGTAGAAAAAGCCGTTCCGGTCGGCGGTGCCCCAACGCTTGTTGCCGTCGCGATCGGTATAGGCGACGACCTCGTTTACGCCGTCGAAATCCCAGCCCTCGCGCGGTGTGGTCTGGAAATGCCACTTGATCTCGCCGGTGGCCGGGTCGAGCGCGATGCGGCTCGCGGCATAGAGATTGTCACCGGAATTGTTCTCGTTGGGCTCGCCCGCGCCGCGCAGCCAGCTGTTCCAGGGCGCCGGGTTGCCCGCGCCGATGAGGATCGTGTCGGTCTCGGCATCGTAGGAGCCGCCGAGCCAGGTCGCACCGCCGCCGGTCTGCCACATGTCGCCGGGCCAGGTCGCGTTCAGCTCGCCGGTCATGGTCGAAGGCTCACCGTTCAGTTCGCCCATATGGCCTTCGATGGTCGGACGTTTCCAGATCAGGTCGCCGTTTTCGGCGTCATAGGCATAGACCGCCCCGACAACCCCGAATTCGCCGCCCGAGTTGCCCACGATGACCTTGCCGTCGACGATCATCGGCGCCGCGGTATAGGAGTAGCCGGCCTTGTAGTCTTCCATTTTCTTGCGCCAGACCACGTCGCCGGTCTTGCGGTCGAGCGCCACGATACGCGCATCGAGCGTGCCGAAATAGACATTGTCGCCATAGATCGCCGCACCGCGGTTCACGACGTCGCAGCAGGGCAGGATGCCTTCGGGCAGACGGGCATCGTACTGCCACAACTCCTTGCCGGTCTTCACGTCGATGGCGAAGAGCCGCGAGTAGGAGCCGGTGATGTACATCACGCCATCATAGATGATCGGCTGGGCTTCCTGGCCGCGCTGCTTTTCGCCGCCGAGGCTGAAGGCCCAGGCCGGAACGAGGTTCTTGACGTTGTCCTTGTTGAGCATGTCTAGCGGGCTGTAGCGCTGCAGATCGCGCCCCATGCCGTTGGTCACGACCTGGCTGGTATTCGCCTGATCGTTGGCGATGTCCTCGTTTGTGACCTGTGCCTGAGCGGCAGTGCCCGTGGCCAGAATGGCGGCACAGACTGAAATGGCGAACCGGTTCATCGGCTCCTCCCTTTTGAATTACCCCTTAGCGCAAGACGTCTCCTTCGCCGTCATCCGCCCTGCTCTCATCCATCTCTCATTCTTCTTCCGGACTGTATTGAACAAAGGTCGTAAGCTCCTCGCGGCCCTAGCGTTTATGGGTGCGACATAAGAAATCGGCGGACTGGGCCTGCGAAAAACGGACGATCTGGCGGTCCGGGCGCTGGCTACCCTGGTGCCCTTTGACGCACGCGCCGAAGCGCCGGACGGAGCGCGTCAAGTGTTCCCGGTCGAGAGCCTTGGGACACGTCACGCCGTCGCACAGGTCCATATTGCAGCGCTCGGTATACTCTACGCCGGAACGAAGCGATGATCGAGGGTGCGTTCCGGTCGATGCGGTCGATCAAGTGACGTGCCGATGCAAAAGACAGCACTGGTGCCGCGCCCCATATCCCTTTGAAAACGAACACAGTCAGAGCAGTGACCTGGTCGATCTGGAACATGGTTTTTGTTTCTTCGGTAAGGCGCCGGAGCGTACGGAGCCAACGTGTGGAACGGGGTCAATTACCCTCTTGCGCCCGAGGGCGACGGGCCCTGCACGAAATGGATATGAACGGTCTTGCCGCCCCGCCCGTGAGCGGTGAACTGCGCTCCATCTGGAGGGCCTACCTGAAGCCCGCGGAGCGCTCCAACCACTGCTCGTCATCGAGCGTCGCTCAGATGTTGCGAGGTGGCGTGCCCGCCGATGTCGTCTCCAGATAGTCGATCAGCGCCTCTTGACGCAGCGGGTCGAGATCGGGTCGTCCGACGCATCGCAACCCGTCGATCATGGCCGGTCCGGCAGCGAGCAGGACGCGAAGGCTGTCGCGGGTCCAGACGAACCCGGTGTCGGCCAGCCCGTCGGAGTAGCGGTAGCCGGACTGGGTCCCCGCCGGGCGTCCGACGACGCCTGACAGTGCCGGACCGTACCCGCGTTGCGTATCGCTGATCCGGTGGCAACGGCGGCAATGGGTCTGATACACCGCAGCCCCTGCCGCGATCCGCGCAACCTGCATCCTGTCCTGCGCGCTGTGCGCGGGATCAGCCCCCGCCGCGGACGGCGCGCCCGCGCCCAGAAGCATAGCCAGAGCGATGGCCGCGATCCGCGAAAGGCGGACTGGCGTTCCTGTGGCGGGCATGCGTCGACGCATGGGGGCACTCCGGCTCTGTGAGTACAGCGGGAGCCTACACCAATCCGGACGGCGACGGTGCGTGATTATCGCCCGGGGTCGCGCAGCGCGCCGGAAGCGGCACGCCCGCCTTCATAAACGCGCGATCATTCGCTGATTTCGGAGCCGTCCCGGGTCGTGATGCTCACCAGATAGGCCAGGATGAAATCCTGCACGGTGCGGTCTTCGATCCCCACATGGCGCATCTTCGTCCCCGGCATGAACCCGTCATTGTCTTCCATCCAGGCGCGCAGGGCCGCGGGGGTCCAGACGATGCCCGAGGCCTCCAGCGCCATGGAATAGTCGTAGTCCGGATAGCTGCCGGCTGCCCGTCCGACGATATCTTCGAGCGGTGGGCCGTAGGAGACATCGATCGGATCGGTCGCATGGCACCGGCGGCACTCCGCCTCGAACAGGGCTTGACCGGCCTCGGTTTTGACCTTCTGAAAGATTTCGGTGTCGCTGAGATCCGCAGCGGCAAGCGGCGCTGCGCAGGCAAGGACCGCCGCGGCGATAACGGGAACGAAAACACGGGCGGAAACGAGGGTCTTGGGTACCATTGTGGTGCCTTTCTTTAGGTCCGGGCGTAGGATTAGCTTGCGCGAAATCCCCGTGGATTGATCCATGTCAGGCGGACCCGGCCCATACTCTTGTCCTTTGGTCGCATTTTGGCGCGACCCCGCGTCGCTACGTTAAGGGTCAGTGGAGGAACAATGATGAAACTGACACGACTATTCGCGGCCGGTGCGGTCGCGCTGTCGCTGGCCGGTGGTACGGCTGGCGCCGAGACGCCGGTGCTGCGGGCGTCCGTGCTCGAATTCGGTACCGTCAACTGGGAGCTGGACACGATCCGGCACCACGGTCTCGATGCTGCCGAAGGCTTTGCGTTGGAGGTGCAGGGTGTCGCCGGCGGGGCGGCGGCCAAGGTCGCCTTTCAGGGCGGTGCGACGGATGTGATCACGTCCGACTGGCTCTGGGTCGCGCGGCAGCGCGCGGCGGGCAAGGACTACGTCTTTATCCCCTATTCCAAGGCCGTGGGCGGGGTCATGGTGCCCGCAGACAGCCCGGCACAGTCGCTCGCCGACCTCAAAGGCGGCAAGATCGGCATCGCCGGCGGCCCGCTCGACAAGTCCTGGCTCATCCTGCAGGCCTATGCGGCCCAGGACCAGGGCCTCGATCTGGCCGGTGAGACCGAGCAGGTCTATGGCGCGCCGCCTCTGATCTTCAAGACGGCGCTCGACGGCGACCTCGACGGGGCAATCAACTACTGGCATTTCATGGCCAAGATGGACGCAGGCGGCATGCGTCCGCTGGTGTCGGTGAGCGAGGCCGCCGAAGCGCTCGGGCTGAATCCGGAAACTCCGCTGCTGGGTTATGTGCTGCGCGGCGAGATGCTGCGCGAGAACCCCGAACTCGTCCACGGTCTTGCCGCCGCATCGCGCGCCGCCAAGGAGATGCTGGCCAGCGATGACGCCGAATGGGACCGCTTGCGCCCACGGATGAAGGCCAAGTCCGACGCGGAGTTCGAGGCGCTCAAGGCCGGCTGGCGCGCGGGCATCCCGGACCCGGGTCCGGTGAACGAGGAAGAGGCCGCCGCCATGCTGCGGCTGATGGCCGAACTGGGGGGATCGGATCTGGTCGGCGAGGCCACGGATCTGCCGGAGGGGGTCTTTGTCCAGCCTGGCAGCTGATCGCCACGGCCGACATGTCATGACCCGTTCCGTACCCGCAACCGCGCCCGGCGCCGCGTCCGAAGCACCGGTACTGGAGGTGCATCTGAAAGGGGCGCGTCGGGGCGGCGAGGCAATCCTCGGGGCGATCGACCTCACGGTTGCAGCGGCGGAGACCGTGGCGCTGACCGGTCCCTCGGGCGTGGGCAAGACGACGCTGCTGCGAATTCTGGCCGGGCTCGACCACGATTTCGATGGCAGCTGCACGGTCTCCGACAGGATCGGCATGGTGTTTCAGGAGCCGGTACTGCTGCCCTGGCGGAGTGCCGGGCGCAACCTCACCCTGACCTGCGGGATCGATGCGGCCGAGGCCCAGGCCGCGCTGGAGGCTGTCGGTCTGGGTGGCATGGGGGCGCACTTTCCCGGCCAGATGTCGCTCGGCCAGCAGCGGCGTCTCGCGCTGGCCCGCGCCTTTGCCAGCGGCGCGCGTCTGCTGTTGATGGACGAGCCTTTCGTTTCGCTCGACCCCGCGACCGCCGAGGGTGTGATGGAGGTCTATGAGCGTCTGCGCGACCGCCACCGGGTCAGCACGGTTCTGGTGACGCATGATGCAGGCGAGGCCACGCGTCTGGCAGACCGTGTGCTGCGGCTGGAAGGCCGTCCCGCCCGACTCGTGGCGTCCTAAGTCTCAGAAAAACGGCCCGTATTTCCAGTTGTCGGCATCGGGTGTCACGACGTCGAGGTCATAATCCGCACCCTGCAACCGCTTGGCATCGGTCAGACCGTATTCCGCCGCTTCGTCCACCAATGCACGTCCGCGCTCCAGATCCTGGGCTACGCCGTGGCCGCGGAGCAGATCCAGCCCGTAGTTGAACTTGCCCACGGGGTCGCCCAATTCGGCGGCGCGCCGATCCCACTCCGCCGCGGCGTCGGGGTTGTACTCGGCCCCCAGCCCATTGTTGTCGAGCTGGCTCAACCATGTCATCGCACCTGTCCAGCCCTGTTCGGCGCAGGTCTCGAACAGAATTCGGGCGGTCTCGTGGTCGCCGGACTTCGTCAGCATGTAGCCCTGCGAACAGAGCACCATATCGGCCTCGCCGCGAAGCGCGCGATCGCGGAACGTCTGCCATGTCATCTCGTCAGGATTGAGCGTGCCGCCGGGATCATTGTCCATGGCCTGTTCCGCGGCAGCCGGTAAAGCGGTAGCGAAAACAACTGCATAAATGCCAAAGCGCATGGGGCCTCCAAACCTGTTCGAGCGCAAGCCTACGTGGTTTTGGCTGCAAGGTCGTGCCTGCAATGGTCGTAAAATGGGTCAGCCCTTGCGCCGTATCAGCGCGCGCCCCGGATCGTAGCCCCAGATCGCCAGCCCCATGAAGATCGCGGTGAAGAGGAGCGTGAGCCCAAGGGCCGTGCCGTTCCACTGCTGATAGAAGGCAAAGCGGATCAGCTCGACGGCGTAGGTGAAGGGGTTGGCGGCGCAGATATCGCGCAGGAGCGGTGAGCTTTCGGCCATACGCCACAGCGGATAGAGTGCGGAGGAGAGGAAGAACATCGGGAAGATGACGAAGTTCATCACGCCGGCGAAGTTCTCCAACTGCTTGATAAAGCTTGAGAGTGCGAGGCCAAGCGCGCCAAGCATCAGGCCCGCGACCACCAAAGCTGGAAAGATCAGAAAGTAGCCTTGCCAAGGCGGGTGTACTCCGATCAGAGCGGCAAAGGCGAGAAAGACATAGACCTGCAGGATGGAGATCGCAGTGGAGGCGAGAAGCTTGCAACTCAGCAACCACCAGCGCGGCAACGGGCAGGTCAGCAGAAGCCGCATGGAGCCCATTTCGCGGTCGTAGACGAGGCTAAGCGAGGACTGCATCCCATTGAAAAGTAGTATCATTCCGCAGAGTCCCGGAACGATGTAGGTCTCGTAGGTGATGTAGGTCTGGTAGGGCGGAATGATCGACAGGCCGAGGGCCGCGCGAAACCCGGCGGCGAAGACCAGTAGCCAGACGAGCGGACGCACGAGGGCCGCGACGAAGCGGCCGCGCTGCTGCAGAAAGCGTAGGCATTCGCGGGCGACGATCGCGACCAGGGCGATGAGCGCGGCCCGCAAGCGGCTCGGCCGGGCTATCACGACCGTATCTTCTTCGGAAAGAGGCGATTTCTTTTCAATGTTTTGCGAGTCTAACTTCATTCAACCGCGCCAGTGAGATCCAAGAAGGTCTCGGTCAAATCCTTGCCCGCGATTTCCTGTGCAATGCCGTCGCGCAGGATACGACCCTGGTGCAGGATCACCAGACGGTCGTCCGGGGCGACCTCGTCGGTCAGGTGCGTGGCCCAGAGCACCGTGAGTCCGCTCTCGATACAGAGATGATGTATGTGGTCTGTCAATGCTTTACGGGACGCGGCGTCGAGCCCGACCGTGGGTTCGTCGAGCAGCAGGACCTCCGGCGCATGGAGCAGTGCGCGGGCGATTTCGGTGCGGCGGCGATGCCCGCCATTGAGATCGCGCACCTTTGCGCTGCGGCGGTCGGCGATGTCGAGCCGGTCGAGCACGGCATCGATGGCAGTGTTTGAAGAACGTCCCGCAAGACCCTGTAAAGCCGCGAAATACCTGAGGTTCTGGCCGACGGTCAGATCGAGATCGAGCGTCGATTGCTGGAACACGACTCCGATGCGCGCGAGGGCGGCAAGGGGGGCCTTCGAGAGATCTTGGCCGGCGATCTCGATCTGGCCGGAGGTGGTGCTGAACAGACGCGTCAGAAGCGCGTAAAGCGTTGATTTTCCTGCGCCATTGGGACCGAGAAGGGCGCAGAATGCGCCCCGCTCGACGGTAAAACTGACGTCGTCCAACGCCTGACGCGCGCCATAGGCGTAGCTGACATTGGAGACATCCAGTCCGGTCACTCGATCACGATCGCCATGCGCTGAGTCTCGCCGGTGGAGCCGGGGACTTTCATGTAGTAATTACCTGGTTTTATTGCCACAAACCCGATCTCCATGGTGCCGGCCTCGTCGAATTCCACACTATCGAGGCCGAGGGGGCGAATCTCCAGCCCTTCGATCACAATCTCATCAATCCAGATCGCGCGAAAGAACTCCGGGCCCACCAGCGCGAGTTCCTGGCTGCCGTCGGCTTCGATCTCGAACTCGTAGTAAGTCCCTGATTGCAATAGCCAACCGGCATCGGACAGGGGCATCCCGGCGCTGAGCGTGACCGGCGGCAGGTCTTGTTTATTGCCCGACGAGAGGATGCCTGCCAGCCCGAAGCCCTTGTCGTCGTCGCCATCCGTATCGGCGAAAGCAGCAAAGGGCAGGGCGGCACACAGTGCGCAAGCGGTCAGAAAGCGGGTCATGTCAGTCTCCGTTAAGGTTTGTACGAAACGTCCAAACGGACAATTTGTACAGGTATGTTCGTGGTTTGGTCTGATGTGCGCGAGGGCGCGCGTCACCCGCTCGTGGTGGGGCGCATTGCGGCACCCCAGGGGAAGCGGCCGACCTTGATCGATTTGATCGCCTCGCGGTTGGCAACGTCGATCACGGTCACGTCGCCCGACACGCCGTTGGTGGTGAAGAGCAGCGACTTGTCGGGGCTAAAGGCCATGTGCCAGACGCGGCGGCCGACGAGGATGTAGTCCTCGACCTCGTAGGTGTCGGCATTGACCACGGCGATGTGGTTCGAGGGTCCGAGGGCGACGAACGCGGTTTTCTGGTCGTCGGTGAACTCGAAGCCCACGGGCTGGACACGGTCGGGATGCATTCCGTCGATCTCGAATTCGATCTTGGCGATCTCGGTCTGGCCGTCGGTCTCGAAGACCGAGATGGTGCCGCCGATCTCAGCCGACACCCAGAGCTCGCTGTCGTCCTTGGTGAACTCCGCGTGGCGCGGACGCGAATCGACGAGCGTGTTGGCGAAGAGCTCCTGCGTTTCGGTGTCGATCCAGTGCGCCATGTTGGTCGTCTCGCTGGTCGTGATCGCGACCGTCCCGGCGTCGTTCACGGCCATGCCTTCGGGTTCGATCCCGACATCGATCTGGGCCACGACCTGGCGCGTTTCGGTATCGACCACGGTGGTGATCGCGTCGTCTTCGTTGGCGATGTAGAGATGCCGGTCGTCCGGATGGAGGACGAATTGTTCGGGATCCTCGCCCGAGGGCAGATCGTAGAGGATATCGCCGGTCTCGGGGTCCATGACCTGCACCGTGTCGCTGTCGGACGCGCAGATATAGAGTTTAGAGAAATCCTTGGAAAAGGTGATCCCGCGGGGACGTTCGCCGGTCGGAAGCGTGCGCACGACCTCCAGCGTCTCGACGTCGATGACGCTGACGGTGTCGTCCTTTTCGTTGGTCACCCAGATCTCGCCCGCGGCAAGGGCTGGCAAGGCGGCGCAGGTCGCAAGCAGGGCTGCGAGGGTCGTCTTCATGGTCGGTCCTCTCTAGAAAGAGATCAGTCTGTAAATGCGGTGCAGTCGGTTTCGGGCGCGTCGGCGCCTAAAGTGTCGAGCTCTGTCACCGGGTGCAGGAAGCCTTCCAGCGGGGCCTGAGCGACCAGCGCCGCGCGCGTGACCAGCGGAATCGGCTGGCGAAGCTGGCCGTTCCAGGTGCGGAAGGAGAGCGGGCGACCCTTGAAGCCGGCAAGCTCGAACTGGTCGGACAGCATGAAATCGCGCAGCGTTGCGGCGTCCGATGCGGTCGTCCGGGTGACAGCCTCACCGATGGCGCGCATCGCGGCCCAGGCGGCATAGTCGCGGCCGGTCATGGCCCGCTCGGCCTGGTCACGAAAGCGGTTCTGGAGCTGGGCCGCGCCCCATTGTTCGACCACCGGCGCCCAGGTCACGGGCTCCAGCCCCTCGGAGCCGGCGACGGGGCGGGCCTCCCAGGTGTTGTAAGCGAGGTAGCGGCCGAAATCCCGGGTTTCGTCGGCGATCAGCAGCACATCGTAGGTGCCGAAATCCTGAGTGAAAAGCGGCACTTCCTGAGACGCGTTGCGGCGCATATCCGCATCAAAGGCCCAGTCCTTGCGGTCCCGCACGGTGAGGCCGAACTTCGTGGCCGATGCCGCGAGCGCCTCGGCGTAGGCGCTATCGGCGGGCCGTGTTCCGGCGACCATCACCAGATCGTCCCAGCGGCGTTTCTGCAGGAACTGCATCAGCGCGTCGGTGCGCATGGCCAGCGAAGGCAGGCTGTGGAACACGTTGGCCCGGCATTCGGCGCCGCGCAGCAACGGTTCGGGCGCCGCCGCGTTGAAGATCAGCGCGCCGTCGGCCGCGGGCAGATCGGCGATCATGAGCAGATCGTCGGCCGGCGCATCGACGATGATGAGCCGTGAGCGGCCGAGCGCATCGACCGCCGCGCCGCGTAGATCGCCGTCCTGAGGCACGGTGATGACATCGAGCGTATAGTCATGGCCCATGAAGCGCCCGGTCGTCAGATTGTCCGTCAGCCCAAGCTCTGCGCCCGCGATGCCGCGATCCTCGGGGATCGGGTCGAGATTGGACAGAACGGGGGGTGCGGGCACCTCTTGACGCAGGTAGATGACGGGGATGTCGAGTTTGGTCTGTGGCTGCGCTGGCGTCACCGCAAGCATGGCGAGAGACACAACCAGAAGTCGTATCAGCACGGTAGTCCTCCCTTTCGCGGAAAGGCTAGCGCCAGCCCTGCCGGTAAGGAAATACGACCAAAGACCTGCGTCATGCTGCCTCAAACCAAAGTCCAATCGCGAGGTCCGAACGCGGTCGGTAAGGTCTGCGCAATGCTCGAGGAGGCACTCTGACATGACCGATATTCTGAGACGACTGGGCGCCGCGACTGCCGTGACCCTTCTGGCCGCAGGTGCTGCGTTTTCCCATGGCGATGTCGCCCCGCAGCCCATGAACACCGACACGCTGCCGGATCTGGAAGATCCCGAGGAGTGGCGGACCGAGAACCCGTACCGCGAGATGGGCGACGAGGTGATGGCCGAGGCGATCCGCATCGGCGCGTCGGGTTACAACCAGAACTGCGCGCGCTGCCACGGGCTGGAGTCCATCTCCGGCGGGCTGGCCCCGGACCTGCGGTTCCTGGAGGCCGAGGAGTATGGCGACGAGTGGTATGTCGAGCGGTTCATCTCGGGCTACACGCAGAACGGGATCACCAAGATGCCGGCCTTTGGAGAGCTTCTGGGCCAGAAAGCCGCCTGGGCGATCCGCTCCTATATCGAGACGCGCCCGGACGATGCGCAGATCGAGGAATTCAGCCCCGAGCTGATGGAGATCCGCGACCAGCTCGCGAGTTGGGCTGCGGACGGGACGGGGGATTCCACCGCCGCGCAGGCCAAGCTGGTGGAGATCGGCGAGCAGATCGAAACCCTGTCGGGCGCGCCCGTCGCCGACAGTGTCGCGCTGCGCGCGGCAGCCATCCTCGCGGCCGATCCGAACAATTTCTCCAAGGCCGAGGAAACCCTGACCGTCGGCTTGTCGGCGGCGCAGTAAAGGCTCAAGTCAGCAGGCATGAGATCGCTCCATCGCCTCGCCGCCCCGCTCGCTCTGCTGGCCGCCCTCGGATTTTCCGGGGGCGCGCTGGCAGATGACCCATGCGCCGATTTCGTGCCGCAGCCCAAGCCGCAGAACACGTCGCGCGACATCGTCGGCCACGATCTGGACACGATCCAGGAGCGCGGCTGGATGGATTTCGCGGTCTACGAGGATTTCCCGCCCTATTCGTGGGAAGAAAAGGGCAAGGCGCGCGGCATCGATGTGGAGATCGCGAAGCTGATCGCCGAGGATGTCGGCGTCGAGGCGCGGTTCAATTTCGTGGCTGCGGGCGAAAACCTGGACGCGGATCTGCGCAACAACGTCTGGAAAGGCCCGATCATCGGCGGGCGCGTCAGCAATGTGATGATGCGGGTGCCCTATGACAGCGCCTTCAAATGCCGGGTCGAGCAGGTGGTGTTCACCGGCCAGTATGCCGCCGAAGAGATCGCGATCGCCTATGACGAGGCCGAGTACCGCGATGGCGGGCCGACCCCGGCGTATTTCCGATTCGACACGGTGGCGGTGGAGAATGATTCGATCGCCGATTTCTACCTGTCCTCCTTTCCCGGCGGGCAGCTGCTGCCCAACATCCGCCGTTTCCCCACCATGGCAGAGGCGATGGCGGCGCTGGAGGCCGGCGAGGTGATGGCCGCGATGGGGCCGCTGGCGCAGCTCGAATGGGGCGCGGGCGAGGGGGTGGCGGTGCACCGTCCGCCGCTGGTCGGCTTCGCCAAGGGGGACTGGACCCTCGGGCTCGGCGTCAATTTCGCCTACCGCCCGCTGAGCTACTGGGCCGACGACGCCATCCGCTATGCGCTCGAAGACGGGCGGATCGAGGCGATCTTTGCCGAGTACGGGCTGACGCACCTGCCGCCGGAGCGCTGATCCGGGCGGCAGGGAGTGCGCCCGCCTCGCCCCATTGTACGGGGTCGTCGGCGCGGCTGGGCGCGGTCGGGTCTATGTCATTATGCGCGAACCCAAAGCTCTGTTTAGCTTGCGGAACCAAGGTCTCATTGGGTGTGCAGAATGTCCTGCGGCACTTGGGCTTCTGCGGGGTATGGTAGGAACAGATCCGATTTCGGCGCGCTCTGTCAGGCGGCGACGCTTCTCACCTCGGCGCTGCCGGCGATCGCCCAGGACGCTTGAGGCGACTTCACGGCCTGTTACAGGATCAACGATGTCTTCGCCGATGACCGCGGCGAGCCCGGTCCGGGCCTTGCAGATGTACACCACGGTGCGGCGGAGCTGTTCGATGAAACGGACGCGACGAACGGGGCGTTCTACTGGAAATCCACCTTGATGCCGCCCGGAGCGTTGAGCTTTTCCAGCGTCTCCGATCGCGCGGACAGCCGGTCCACAGAGCTTCTGACCAAGACGTTCGTCTATGCGATCGACGGCGGCACCGGCGTATTCGAGGGCGCGAAGGGCGAAATGGAAGCCTCGACCGTGGACGGAGACGACCGCCGTACCCTGCGCGTCACACGCACCTGCGACAGCTGACCGCGATGCGCGGCATACCCGGGACGGCGACAGGGCGGGCGGTACCGTGACCGATCGGCCCTGTTTGCCCGCGCGTCCCGCAAAGACGGAGGTGCCGACAAGCGCCCGGCGCAACGACCCATTGGCGACCAAAGCACAAGCGCGTCTTCTGTACGCGAAGCTCGGGGGTACTCTCGCTCAAATTGGCATACCAAATTCCGAATACCGTTGACGGCATTTGGAATACCAATTATGACCGCCCGCATCGGACCATACCGGATCGCTGCGGCGACCCGTGGTGATCCTGACAAGAAAACGGGAGGGTATCATGAAAAAACAAGCTCTTAGAATGTCTGCCTTCGTCTTTGCGTCGATGGGCGCGGCGGCAGCCACCTTTGTCAGTGCGGAAGAGTTTCCGGCCAAGACCATCGAAGTCGTCACCCATGCCGGCAATGGCGGCGGCACCGACGTGACCACGCGCATGATGATGCTGCGGGCGCGCCGCGAGCTGGGTCAGGACATGGTCGTGGTCAACAAGCGCGGCGGCGGCGGGGCTGCGGCGCTGGAGTATTACAAGACGGTGCCGGCGGACGGCTACACAATCCTGACCTTCACCGTCGGCCATGCGGCGGTCATGGCCAAGGGACAGGGCGGCATGACGCTCGAGGATCTGCGCCCGATCGCACGGGCCACCGACGATCCGCAGATCCTGATGACCAAATGCGGCACCTATGAGAGCGCCGAGGACTTCGTTGCCCAGCAGAAAGAAGCGCCGATCACCTATGGCGTCACCCATCTGGGCAATATCGACGACGTGTCTGCCTTCATGTTCACAATGAAGGGCGGGATGCAGACGCCCAAAATGCTGCCCTTCGATGGCGGTGCAGAGCTGGCGACGCAGCTGATCGCGGGCGCCGTGGATGCCGCGGTACTGAACCTCGCCGAGGCGTCATCGCAGATCGAGGCCGGCGATATCTGCCCGACGGTCGTGCTGGCCGACGAACGCATGGCGAAGATCCCCGACGTGCCGACGGCCAAGGAGCTGGACATTCCCGTGAGCTTCTCGACGGTGCGCGGCTTTGCCGTCCATGCCGACACTCCGCCCGAGGTTGCCGATCAGATCGAAGCGGCCCTGCTCAGCTCGATGAACCACACCGTGTTCCAGGCGTTTCTGGACTCCGCCGGGCTCGACAGCAGCTCGGTCGCAGGCTCCGACGTCTGGGGCCCCCAGGTCGAGTCGACGGTCAACGAGATGAACGCGGCGCTGACCGAGCTCGGCTTCATCGAGAACTAAGGCACCGGGAGGCGCGGCGCGGATCCCTGCGCCGCCCGTCCAGTTTGCGGGGAACAGATGGCGAGCACTTCAAAGGCGCGCAAGTTCCAGCTCGAACGCTGGCTTGTGCCCGTCCTCATCATTGGGTTTTGCGCGGCGGCCTACGCCGTCAGCACGACCTTCAAAACGATGCCGCCCATCCTCAAGCGCGGCATCCAACCGGCAGATTTTCCACAGCTTCTTCTGATCTGTCTGGTCCTTCTGACGGGCCTGATGATCTGGCTCGATCCGGTGCAGGTGCGCGATCGGATCCAGGGGACCGTCTGGGGCACGATGGCGATGATGGGCGTCTTTGCCGCGCTGGCCGGGATCGACCTGTTCCTGGCGCTCGGGGTCTTTGCGGCGTCCCTTGCAGCCTTCTGGGGCGAGCGGCGCGGCGGCATGCTGGCGCTGGTGGGGTTGATCGTGCCGGCCTCGATTTTCTTCTTCTTTGACGGTGTGTTCGAGATCCGCTTCCCCCGCGGGCTTCTGACCAACCTCTGGTACGGATAGCGGCGATGGCGGATGTTTTCAGCGGGCTTGTGGCCCTGGCCGATCCGGGCCTTCTGATCCTGCTCGTGATCGCGTCCATCGGCGGTGTGATCATCGGAGCGCTGCCGGGGCTGAACGCGACGACCGGGGCGGCGCTGCTGCTGCCCTTCACACTCACGATGGAGCCGATCCCGGCCATCGCGATGCTGACCGCGATCTATTGCTCGGCGACGTTTGCGGGCGCGATCACGGCGATCCTGATCAACACGCCGGGCACGGCTGCGAGTGCCACGACCTGCCTGGACGGCTATCCGCTGGCGCAGCGGGGCGAGGCGGGCCGGGCGCTCGGCATGGCGGTGATCTCGTCGACGACGGGCGGCATCATCAGCGTGATCTGCCTGATGCTGGCGGCGCCGCTGCTGGCCGAGGCTGCGTATCATTTCGCCCCGCCCGAGTATTTCGCGCTGACGCTGTTCGGCCTGTCGATGCTGGCGGGGATCGGGGACGGCTCGCCGATCAAGAACCTGATGGCGGGGGCTCTGGGGATCTTCATCGCCACAATCGGTGTCGACAATCTGACGACGGTCGAGCGGTTCACCTTTGGCAGCTATGAGCTCTATGACGGGATCGGGTTCGTGCCGGTTCTGATCGGGGTCTTCGGCATCTCGGAGCTGCTGGTCCAGGCCTCCAACCTGCACCAGGTGCGTGACGCGGTCCGGATGAAGGCCGTGCGCCTGCCCACGCGCGAGGATCTGCAGAAGACCTGGCGCACGATCCTGCGCTCGTCGGGCATCGGCACCTTCATCGGCATTCTGCCCGCCGAAGGCGCAACAGTGGCCTCGATGATCGGCTACAATGAGGCCAAGCGCTGGTCGCGCAACCCCGAGGAGTTCGGCAAGGGCGCCATCGACGGCGTGGCCGGATCCGAGGCCGCCAACAACGCGGCCACCGGTGGCGCGATGGTGCCGACCCTGGCGCTCGGCATTCCGGGCAGTGCGACGGCGGCGGTGATCCTGGCGGGGCTGATGGTGCACGGGCTGCAGCCGGGCCCGGCGATGTTCACCGAACAGTCCAATTTCGCCTTCGCGATCTTCTGGTCGATGATGTTCGTGAACCTGCTGTTCCTCGTGATCGGCCTGGGCGGTGCGAAGCTTTTCGCCCGCGTCACGCTGATCCCGACGCAGATCCTCTGGCCCAGCGTCTTCGTCTTTTCCATCGTCGGGGCCTATGCGCTCGACCAGTCGATGTTCGACGTCTGGGTCGCGCTGGTGGCCGGCGTGCTGGGCTTCTTCATGCGGCGCTACGGGTTTTCGGTCGTGCCGCTGGCCATCGGGCTGATCCTGGGCGGCATGCTGGAAAAGCGCCTCGGCCAGTCGATGGTCATGCTGGACGAGCAGTGGTGGATGATGTTCACGCGACCCCTGACGCTGTTTTTCTTCCTGCTGACGGCGCTGGCTCTGTTCGGCCCGCCGCTCTGGGGTCGGATGTTCAAGCAACGCGAACCAATGAAATCCACGGGTGAGTAAGATGACCAAGATCAAGTCCGTTCGCGCACGGCTCTGGAAATGGACGGGCCCGACTGTGCCGCCAAAGGGGCAGTTCTGCACCAATGCCTCGGACCTGCTGTGGGAAAAGGGCGATGCCATGTCGTCTTTCCGCTTTCACCAGTGGATGACCTGCGAGGTGGAAACCGAGGATGGCACGGTTGGGATCGGCAATGCCGCGCTGGCGCCGTCGCTGGTCAAGACAGCGGTGGATGAGGTCTACGGCCCGCTGGTCATCGGCGAGGATCCGTTTGACTACGCCTATATCTGGGAAAAGATGTATCGCAAGACCCATGCCTGGGGGCGCAAGGGCGTGGGCATGACCGCGATCTCGGCCATCGATATCGCGATCTGGGACCTGATGGGCAAGCTGACGGGCAAGCCGGTCTTCAAGCTGCTCGGCGGGCGGACCAAGGAGAAGATCCCGGTCTACTACTCCAAGCTCTATGCCGACGATGTCGACGTGATGCAGGCCGAGGCGGCGGAGGCCCAGAAGAACGGCTACACCGGCTACAAGATGCGGTTCGGCTGCGGTCCCAAGGACGGCATGGCGGGGATGCGCGAGAACCTCAAGCGGGTCGAGGCCGTGCGCGAGGTGATCGGCTATGACGTCGATCTGATGCTCGAGTGCTACATGGGCTGGAACCTGGACTATACCAAGCGGATGCTGCCCAAGCTGGCGAAGTACGAGCCGCGCTGGCTGGAGGAGCCGGTGATCGCCGACGATGTGGAGGGCTACCGGGAGCTCAACGCCATGGGGATCGTGCCGATCTCGGGCGGGGAGCATGAGTTTTCGGTCATCGGCTGCAAGGATCTGATCGCGACCAAGGCCGTCAGCGTCCTGCAATATGACACCAACCGGGTGGGCGGGATCACGGCGGCGCAGAAGATCAACGCCATCGCCGAGGCCTTTCAGGTGCCGGTCATTCCCCATGCCGGGCAGATGCACAATTACCATCTGACCATGGCGAACGCGAATTGCATGATCAGCGAGTATTTCCCGGTCTTCGATGTCGAGATCGGCAACGAGCTTTTCTACTATATCTTCGACGGCGACCCCGAAGCGACGGACGGATATCTGCAACTAGATGACGATCTGCCGGGATTGGGCATCACGATCTCGGACCGGCATCTGGCCGATTTCGAGATCGAGGAATGAGCGCCGCACGTGAGGCAATGAGAGGCAGGCCATGATCAGTCAAGCGCATCTGAGGATTTCGGACCTTCTGCCCAACGACGCGCGCGTCGCGCCCCGGCGCAGTCTGAGCGACGAGGCCGCGGACACGCTGCGCGAGCTGATCCTGCTGGAGAAACTGGCGCCGGGCATGGCCTTTTCCGAGCGCGATCTGGCCGAGGGGATGGGCATCAGCCGCACGCCGTTGAAGGAGGCGATCCGCGTTCTGGAGAGCGAGGGTCTGATCGAGTACGGGCCGACGCGACGGCCCTATGTGGCCAACCCGACGGTCGAGGAACTGGCCCAGAACCTCCAGGTGCTGGGCGCGCTGGAAAGCCTGGCGGGGGAGCTGGCCTGCACGGCGGCCACCGATGCGGAGATCGCCGAGGTCGCGGCGCTCTGCGAGCAGATGAACAATGCGCCTGAAGCATTTGATCCGCTTGAATATTTCAAGCTCGACATGGCGTTTCACCGCAAAATCATCGTTGCCGCGCGCAATGCGCCGCTGATCGCGACCCACGCTCAGTACAATGCGCGGCTCTGGCGGGCGCGGTTCATTTCCTCCAAGCGCCGCGGCGGGCGCAACAGCGCGCTCGGCCAGCATATCGACATCATCGACGCCTTGCGCCGGCGCGACGCCACCGAGACGGCGCGCCAGATGCGGCGGCATCTCGAAACGACGGTCGTCAATATCACGGCCGCTTACGAAACTGCGGAGCAGAGCTGACCCATGATCCCATCCCTTCCGTTCGACGACCGAAAGACGCTGGTGCTGATCCAGGGCGACCCCGCCGGGATCGGGCCGGAGCTGCTGATCAAGCTCCTGCTGCAGGAGGGTGTGCGCGAGGGCGCGAAGCTGATCGTCGTCGGTGACCCGGCGATTTTCGCGCGCGGCGAAACACAGGTGGGCGAGACCATCGAGGGCGTGCGCCATGCGCCGCTCGACGCAGCCGTGGAGATCGCCGAGGGCGAGATCCTGCATCTCGACATGCCGGTCGACGGCATCGCCGAGGTGCCTGTGGCGCAGGTCTCGGGACCCGGCGGGGCGTCCTCGATTTCGGGCCTGCACCGGGCGCTGGAGCTGACCCGCGACGGGATCGCCGACGGGATCGTCTTCATGCCCTTCAACAAGGAGAGCATGCATCTGGGCGGCAACGAATTCACCGACGAGCTCGGCTATGCGCGCGACTTTTTTCAGCTCAAGGGCCGGCCGAGCGAATTCAACGTCGCCGACGGCATGTGGAACGGCCGGGTGACGAGCCATGTCGCCATGAAGGACGTGCCCGACCTGCTGACCATTCCGCGCGTCGAGGAGAGCATTCACCTTGCCGACCGGACGCTGAAGGCCGCGGGCTATGACCGGCCGCGGATCGTGGTCGCGGCCTATAACCCCCATGCCGGTGACGGGGGACTGATGGGCGATGAGGAGATCCGTGTGATCGGCCCCGCGGTGGAGAAGGCCAAGCTGAAGCAGGTCAATTGCGTCGGGCCCTATCCGGCGGACACGCTGTGGCTGAAGGTGCGGGACGGAGAGTATGACGCGGTCGTCACGATGTATCACGACCAGGGGCAGATCGCGATCAAGCTTCTGGGCTTTGACCGGGGCGTGTCGGTCCTGGCCGGTCTGCCGGTCCCGGTCACGACGCCGGCCCATGGCACGGCGTTCGATATCGCTGGCGAGAACGCGGCCAACGTCGTACCCGCTCTGAACGCCTTCACCATGTGTCTGAACATGGCGAGCCATCGCAAGGCGTCCGCAGGCGTGTCGAGCGACCGCGAAACCGTATGATCAGCCCGTCGAGGAAGAAGTCATGTCACTCAATATCAATGGAAAACACCTGATCTCGGGTCAGTGGGTCGGCGGCGCGGACTTGTTCTCCTCGACGCCGGCGAGCGGGCCGTCGCGGGAGTTCGCATGCGGCACGGTGGCCGATGTCGATGCCGCGGTTCAGGCCGCGGAGGAGGCGTTCTGGTCCTATGGCTGGAGCGACAGGGCGGAGCGCGCGCGCTTTCTGCGTCTCATCGCTGAGGAGATCGACGCCCGGGGAGCGGACATCACCGAGATCGGGACGCAGGAATCCGGTCTGCCGGCCGGGCGTCTGGAGGGCGAGCGGGGCCGCACGGTGGGTCAGTTGCGGATCTTTGCCGACCATATCGAGGCCGGTGCCTATCTGGATCTGCGCCACGATCCGGCTCTGCCGGAGCGCGCGCCGCTGCCGCGTCCGGATCTGCGGCTGATCCAGCGCCCCCTGGGGCCGGTCGCCGTCTTTGGCGCGTCGAACTTTCCGCTCGCCTTTTCGGTGGCGGGCGGCGACACCGCCGCGGCGCTCGCCGCGGGCTGTCCGGTCGTCGTCAAGGGCCATTCGGCGCACCCCGGAACCGGTGAGATCGTGGCCCAGGCGATCGCGGCTGCGATCGAACGGGCGGGTTTGCATCCGGGCGTGTTCGCTCTGGTCCAGGGCGGCTCGCGCGAGGTGGGCAGCAGTCTGGTCCAGCATCCGCTGATCCGGGCCGTGGGGTTCACCGGCTCGCTCGCGGGCGGGCGCGCGCTGTTCGATCTGTGCGCGCAGCGCGCGGAGCCCATTCCGTTCTTTGGCGAGCTCGGGTCGGTCAATCCGATGTTCCTGCTGCCCGCGGCCACACAGGCGCGGGGCACCGCAATCGGGACCGGCTGGGCGGCCTCTCTGACCATGGGCGCGGGGCAGTTCTGTACCAACCCCGGTGTCGCGGTCGTGCGCGACGGACCGGATGCGGACACGTTCGTCGACGCCGCGCAGGAGGCGCTGGCGGCGGTCGCCGCGCAGACCATGCTCACCGACGGCATTGCCCAGGCCTATCGCGATGGCGTCGGCCGCGTGACGGCGGACACACGCGTTCAGCAAGTGCTCGGAACCTCCTGCGAGGACCGCAGCGCGGCGCCCTATCTCTATTCCGTATCGGGCGCGGACTGGCTGGAGAACGCGAGCCTCCAGGAGGAGGTGTTCGGCCCGCTGGGCATCGTCGTGCGCGTCGCGGATCAGGCGGAGATGTTTGCCATCGCGAAAGCCATCGAAGGCCAGCTGACCTGCACCATCCATATGGATCCCGAGGATCAGGAGACTGCCCGCGCGCTGATGCCGATGATCGAGCGCAAGGCGGGGCGCATTCTGGCGAACGGTTTTCCGACCGGCGTCGAGGTCTGCGACAGCATGGTCCATGGCGGCCCATACCCGGCCTCGACGAATTTCGGGGCGACTTCGGTAGGCACGCTCTCGATCCGCCGTTTCCTGCGCCCGGTCTGCTACCAGGATATTCCGACAGCGCTCCTGCCCGAGAGCGTTTGAGCGAAACCCGTAGACTCAACGGAGAAGATGATGCGTCTCGTTCAATTCAGGTCGGAAGATGGGGGCAGGGCCGTGGCCCGTGTGGACGGCGAGGCGCTGGCGGTGCTGAACGGCGTGACGCGCGTTGCCGATCTGGCCCATATGGCGGTGTCGCAGGGCCAGTCGCTGGCCGCGACGGCCGAGGCCGCCGGGATCGCGACGACGCTCTCCTATGACGAGGTTATGGGTGCGGGGCGCCTGCTGCCCCCGATCGATCTGCCGGATCCGGCGCATATCGTGGTCAGCGGCACCGGGCTGACCCACACCGGCAGCGCCGACACCCGCGATGCGATGCATGCAAAGGTTGCCGGCGACGACGCGGCGCTGTCGGATTCGATGAAGATCTTCAAGATGGGGCTCGAGGGCGGCAAACCCGCCCCCGGCGAGACCGGCGTGCAACCGGAATGGTTCTGGAAGGGCGACGGCACCATCCTGCGCGGCTGCGGGCAACAGATGGAGAGCCCGCACTGGGCCGACGATATGGGAGAGGAGCCCGAGATCGCCGGGATCTATCTCATCGGGCCGGACGGGCAGCCCAACCGGCTGGGCTATGCGCTGGCCAACGAGCTGTCGGACCATGTGATGGAGCGGCAGAACTACCTGTTTCTGGCGCACTCCAAGCTGCGCGTCTGCGGGTTAGGGCCGGAGCTTCTGGTCGGCGACCTGCCGCAGGACGTCCAGGGCATGAGCCGGATCTACCGCGATGGCGCTGTGCTGTGGGAAAAGCCGTTCCTGTCGGGTGAACAGAACATGACCCACACGCTGGCCAACCTGGAGCATCACCATTTCAAGTACCCGATGTTCCGGCAGCCGGGGCAGGTTCATGTCCATGTCTATGGTACTGCGACACTCAGCTTTGCCGACGGGGTGAGGCTGCAGGATGGCGATGTGATGGAGATCGACTGCGCCCGGCTCGGTCGGCCCCTGCGCAATCCGGTGCGGGCGCAGGAGATGCCCGGGCCACAGGTCACGCGCCTCTAGGGGCCCTTCGGTCGGAGGGGGCGAAGTGCAGTCCGCTTCTTTGCGGCAGTCGCGCCTCGGGGGGCTCCGGGGACGCGCGCTTGTGACGGCAGCGCGGTTGTGCTGTGTTTGCCCCAATCAGTGACACCAGGAACGCCCAATCATCATGACACCCGATATCGAAACGGCAGAACGCCTTGCGCAGCGGCATTGCGAGGCCTGGACATCGCGCGACGCGGCGGCGGTCGCGCAGCGCTATGCGGAACCGACCAGTTTCGCGATGAACGGCGGCGACCCGATGACCAGCCGGGCCGAGATCGCGGACATGGCCGCCGGCTTCATGGCCGACTTTCCGGATCTGGTTCTGTCCTGCGACACGGTTCTCGTTGCCGATCACCACATGGTCTATGCGTGGACGTTCCGAGGCCATCACAAGGACAGCGGGAACCCGGTGGCCTTCTCCGGCTGGGAAGAATGGGATCTGGACGACGATCTGAACGTCTCCAGATCGCTGGGCTGGTATGACCAGTCGGACTATGAACGGCAGGTGTCGGGCTGACCGGGAGCCTGTCCGTTCAGGCGAAAGCGCAGCTGTTTGAATGATGCCGTTCCGGCGATCTCTGGCCGTCGGGCACGCCTGACGCCTATCCGATCTTGGGCGGCCGCAGGGTCATCAGATCGCCCTTTGCATCGACCAGCGACACCCTGTGCACGCCGGGCACTTCGGCGAGGATCGGGAACATCTGACCGCGGTTGGCGTGGCAGAGCGCGGTGGAAAGCCCGTCGGCGAGGGTGGCGCTGTCGGCCTCCACGCTGACCGTGGACCAGAGCGGCGCGCGCTCGGGCTCGCGCGGGTGCACGATATGGGCGATCCCGCCGGCCATGGTCATCGCGCCGGGCGAGGAGGTCGCCACGGCGCCGTCGGTGATCGTGCGGGTGCCGACCATGCCGGCCTTGGGATCGGCCAGACCGATGGTCCAGGGCCCGCCGGTGCCGCGGATCTCGCCGATATTCACCAGGCTCTTGGGAAAGCCGTGCGCGGCCAGGAGAGCCGACACCCGGTCGGTCGCGAAGCCCTGGGCGATGCCGTTGAAGGTCAGCGCGAGCCCCGGGCGGAGCTCGATCAGGTCATCGGTGCGTGCGACCTCGGTCCAGCCCGCGTCGGTCTGGTCGTCGGCGCGGTTCCACAGCCGCTGGACCGTGGGGTCGAAGAGCCCGTCGGTGGCCGCGTGAAGCTGATCCACCGCATCGCAGAGCGCGTGAAAGACCGGCGAGGGGGCGTCGAGCCGGGTGGTGTCGTTCAGCTGGCCGAGCGAGGAGGCCGGATCGTAGAGATTGAATTCCGCCATCATCCGGTCGATTTCCGCGCGGGCCGCGGCGAGGGCGGCCTCGGCCTCGTCGCGCGGCCCGATCAGCGTGATCTCGGCCTCGGCGCCCAGGGCCTCGCCGCGCCAGCGCGTCGCTTCGCCCGGACGGCGGCGGAGCGCGTCGGCGAGCGCCGTGGTCGGCGCGGCGCCGGCGGCTGCAGCGGTGATGGCGATGAAGCGGCGGCGGGAGAGGGGCTCTGTCATTGCTCTTCTTTTCGTTGGACGTTTTGCTGGGTAGCTCGGAGTTGGGATCGGGCGGTTCGGGCGACGGCCATGCCGGGTCGTTTACTCACCGGGGATGGGCGAGAAGTCGGGGGGCGGCGGTGAGGTGCCGGGCGGGGCGCGGCGGGCGCGCTTGGCATCGAGCACCAGCGGCACGCATTTCTTTTCGTCCTCGAAAATTTCGACGCAATCGAGGCACTGGAAACACTCATCATAGGCGATCTTGCCGCTGGGCTTGATCGCCTTGTACTCGCATTTGACGCGGCAGAGCTGGCAGGGGCTGCCGCATTCCGCGCGGCGCTTGATCCAGTCGCGGCCCCGCAGAAGACCGCCGATGGCCATCAGCGCGCCCAGCGGGCAAACATAGCGGCAGTAGCCCTTGAAGAGCACCGTGCCGAGCACCAGCCAGAAGACGGCATAGGCGACGTAGTACCATTCGCGCACGAAGAAGACGGTGATGGCGGTCTTGAAGGGCTCGATCTCGGCGGCCTTGTCGACATGCTGCGGCGCGATCAGCGCGGTGGCAACGAGCCCGGCGAGCAGGACGTACTTGAGATAGACCAGCACGCCGTCGATCCGGTCGGGCACGCGCCATTCCGGCAGGCGGGCCCAGCGGCCGAGCTTGTGCGCGAGCTCCTGCAGCACGCCGAAGGGGCAGAGCCAGCCGCAGAAAAAGCCGCGGCCCCAAAGGACGAAGCCGACGATGACGGCGATCCAGATCAGCGCCGAGAACGGATCATAAGCGAGAAAGGCCAGGCTGCCGCCGTCGGCGATGGTCGTCAACGTGGCCAGCGGGGTGACGATGGAGAGCTGCCCCTGGCCCCACCAGCCGATGAAGCCCAGCGTGAAGAAAAGGATGCCGAGGCGCGCGGCCCCGAAGCCGGGAATGCCGGAGAAGACCGCCGGATACATCAGCACGGCGCCGAGCCCCAGGAGCGCAGGGGCGAGCACCAGGAGGTCGGCCTCGCGGTTGTAGATCGCTTCGAGCCAGGGCGGCACGGGTTTGGGCGGTTCGATCCGCTCGAAAAACCGCTCCGGCGTCTCGTGGGTGGCGGTGAGCACCACGGTCCCGATCTCGGGGTGGAACATGCCATGTTCGCGCAGCGCCTGGACCTGCATCTCCCAGGGGGCGGACGGGTCGAAGCCGAGCCGCCGGTCGGCGCGCAGGACCATCGCGACCCCGTCATGCAGTTCGTCGGGCAGATCCGGGTGCAGATCGACGAAGAGGTCGGCATCGCGCATCTGCACCGGCAAGCCGCCCTGCTGGGCCGAGATCCAGTCCGGCGCGGTGTTGCGCACGAAGTTGGGCGAGACCAGCCCGTGGCGCCCGGCCTCGATCACCAGGATCGGCTCGTCATTGTCGGAGATCGCCATGAAGCGCTGCAGATCCTCGAGCCCGTCCTCGGACAGGGCGGCGCGCGCGATCGAGGCCGGGCCGAGATCGACGATCCAGAGATCGAGATAGGTACCCTCGGGGTCGTCCGTGGCCTCGGGATCGTCGTCATGCCATTTTGTGTCGGCAAAGGCGGCGTCGATCTCGGCATTGCTGACGCGCAGGTTCGTGGCGATCCCCTGATCCACCAGTGCGGCCCAGTCGAGCGGCTCGTCATGGTCGGGGTCGGGAAAGGCCGGCGGGCCGGTTGCGACGCCGTTCATCTTTTCGCGCGCGATCTGCAGCGTGGCGGCGAGCAGGCTTTCATGGGCGATGCGCACGCTCGCCGTGGCCTTGGTCACGCCGTCGAGATAGACCAGCGCGCCCCCGTCGCTGCCCGAGCCATAGGGTGAGCCCACGACCAGCGGCTCGGAGATCGAATGGCCCTGATACTGTTCGAGGAATTCGCGGAACGGTGCCTCGCCCAGACCGGACACGAAGATCGGCTCGTTGTGATTGATCAGCCGCACGTCGAGAAACTGCCCCTCGAGGTCGAGCACGACCAGCATGTTGATCGGCGCACCGGAAAAGCCGGGCAGGGCGGCCATGGGCTCGGTCTCGAACACGAAGCCGGCCTCGGCACCGCCGGAGTTCAGCAGGCTCCACACGCCGTTGTTGTTGAGCGGTTCGCCAAGCTCGTAGGGCGCGTAGATGAACTCTGAGAGTTCGTCACGTGTCAGCCGCTCGGACGCGGACGCGCCAAGAGACAGGACGACCAGCACGGTCGCCAGGAGGCCGCGTATGAGAGCGCGTATCGCCATGGGTGCAACGGTATGCACGCCGGCCGAGAGGGCCTATGCGACGAAGGTCGCAACTCGGGGCCTGGGGCTTCTGAAACGCCCTTTTGCCGGCTACCATCAAGGGTATGGACAATAGGACGCACAAGCCGCGGGGCGGGCGCGGATACAATGACCCGCTGGTGATCGCAGTGTCGCTTATGGGGCTCATTGCGCTTTGGGCGGTGGCGGCGCAGATCAAGGCCGACCCCGACGTGCTGCCGACGCCCTTCGAGGTGTGGCGGGTGATTCTGGAGGAATCCGCCTCCGGCGCGCTGTGGTTCAACATCGCCGCCACCCTGCAGCGTGTCGCGCTGGCCTTTGGCGCGGCCATGGGGCTCGGTTGCGTGATCGGTCTGGCGCTCGGCATGATGCCGCGGCTCGACCGCTGGGCCGACCCGTGGGTGATGTTCTTTCTCAACCTGCCCGCGCTCGTCGTGATCGTGCTGTGCTATCTGTGGATCGGGCTGAACGAGGTCGCGGCAATCGTGGCGGTCGCGGTGAACAAGACGGCGATGGTCGCGGTGACGATCCGCGAGGGCGTGCGGGTGCTGGACCGAGATCTGGCGGACATGGCCCAGGTCTATCGGCTGTCGCCGATGCAGCGGCTGTTCCATGTGATCCTGCCGCAGCTGGGGCCGTTCGTGCTCGCGTCGGTGCGCAACGGGCTCGCCATCATCTGGAAGATCGTGCTGGTGGTGGAGTTTCTGGGCCGTCCCGACGGGGTGGGTTTTCAGATCCACCTCTATTTCCAGCTGTTCGACACCGCCCATGTCCTGGCCTATGCGCTCAGCTTCACCGCCGTGATGCTCGCCATAGAGTTCCTGGCAGTGCAGCCCTTTGAGGCGCGCGCGCGGCGCTGGCGTCGGCAAAGCGCCTGAGCGCAAACAGCGCGGGATCCGGGCCTTGGCGCAAGGCGTGTCTTGTCGATGCGGGCCCTGCCGGGTCGGAGGCCGTGCCGGAGGGGTGGACAGGGCGCCCGCGTCGGGTATGGGTGCCATAGGCAAAGAACCGGGACAAAGACGATGAGTGAACATAAAACACCGTGGCACCATGGACTGGTGGCTATCCTGGCCCTGGTTTTCTACGGACTCGCCACGCTGAAATTCTTTGTTCTGTGGTTCGGGTTCGGCGGAGTCGTCGGGCTCGGCGAAGAAACCCTCACGCTGCTGCGGTCGATGGCGCGCTGGCTGAACTGGGTCTGGGCGCTTTGCGTGTTCAGCGGACTGCTGGGGGCCTGGATGCTCTATACGCGCAACCGGCTCGCGCCGCTCTTCATGTTTGTCGCCTTTGCGCTGTTCTGCCTTGTGGGCCTGTGGGTGACCTTGTTCACCCGCCCGTCATTGCTGGGCATCTACGGCTTTCAGGGGCTCTACATGCTGATCGGCACGGGCGCGATTGCCGCGCTCTTCTGGTTCTATGCCCGCTGGGAGCGCTCCGAAAAGATGCTCGAACACTAGCGCCGGTTGCGGCGTGCCGCGCGCGGGGACCGGTTCAGCGCGGCGCGATGAGACCCGCAACGTCCAGCCGGCGCGCGACGTCGACGGCCGCGGCCCCGGTGTAATGACCGTAATCGGCGTGGAAAGGCACATCGCCGTCGGCAAAGAGCGGGCAGCCATCGTCGCAGATCAGATCGATCATCGAGACATACTGCGTTTTCGGCCCCCATGGGATCGCGCGCATCCGGGCATCGAGCGCCGCGGCGTCGGGGTCGAGAAAGCGGCTCATGTCGGTGTTTCCGTGGATCGCGCCGCGCGCCAGCAACTTGGGAAAACTGTCGAGATACTCGACCGTCGGGCCCAGCAGGACGACGCGGTCGACGTACGGTTCCAAGAACGTGACCGTCTCCCGAAGCCGGTCCAGGTCGCCCTCCACCCAGCGCCCCGACAGGATTACGCCGTCGAGCCCGCCCTCGGGCACATGGCTGTCGAGGGCCAGGCGCATGAGCTGCGGGCAGAACCAGTCGCCCTGCTGCCGGGTCAGCGGCCGGCAACCCGACGCGCCCGCCGATTGGATCGTCGCGCCGGGAAACTGCTGCTCGAACGCGGCCATCAGATGCTCGGCATGGCTGTCGCCGACCAGCAGCCAGGCCGGGCCGTCCCCGTCGGGTGCGGGCAGGCAGCGGGCGGGGTCGAAGGCCTCGAACTGCCCGGGCAGTCGGGCGTGGACCATGCAGGGATGCACCGGGTTGTGCAGCCGGTAATCCGCATAGGCCGCGATGCGGCGCACCTCGGGCCCGTACGCCCCCCAGCGGTCTGACATCTGGAAGACCACCAGCCCCAGGGCGATGGTTGCCGCAAGCGTGCCGCCGGCCGTTGCGACGACGCGCGCCGCGCGGCGCCGGCGCATCCCGGGCGTGCGAAACGGCTGCTCGATATAGACATAGCTGAGCACCGTCACCGCAAAGGAGAGCACCAGCAGCAACACGACGTCGCCCGGACCGAGCACGGGGCCGAAGGCGATGCGGTAGAAGACGATGATCGGCCAGTGCCAGAGATAGAGCGAGTAGGAGATCTTGCCGATGCCTACAAACCCCTTGGTGGAGAGCACCGTGCCCACGGCCGTGCCTTCGGCGCAGACGATCAGCAGCACGGCACCGAGCACGGGAAAGAGCGCATTGGGGCCGGGGAACACGGACTCCGGCCCGAGCCCGAAGACGCCGTAGCCGATCAGCGCGACGCCGAGCAGAGCGCCCGCCGCGCGCAGGTTCGGGGAGGTGACGCGTGTTTCCAGCGCATAGATCGCGGCGAGCGCGCCAAGGCCGAACTCCCAGGCTCGGGTCGGCAGCAGATAGAAGGTGCCCGTCGCATCGAGGCGCAACCCGACGATGCTGAGCCCGAAGGACAGCAGCCCGATGAGGATCACCGCAGGCCCGAACCGCCCCCACAAGAACCGCGCGACCAGCACCAGCAGGATCGGCAGCAGGATGTAGAACTGCTCCTCGACCGAGAGCGTCCAGGTGTGGATCAGCGGCTCGCTGGCGGTGTTGGGATTGAAGTAATCCGTGACCCGCCAGAAATAGACGTTCGACAGAAAGGCCGACGCCGCCGCCACCGTCAGGCCCAGGCTGCGTGCCTCGCCCGGGAGCATCAGGAAATAGGCGGCTATGACGACCGCGGCGATCATCGCGACATAGGCCGGCAGGATCCGCAGGGCGCGTCGCTTGTAGAATTCCATCAGCGAAAAACGGCCCTGGCGCAGTTCGTCCACGATCATCGATGTGATCAGAAAGCCGGAAATGACAAAGAACACATCAACGCCGGTGAAGCCGCCATGGAACGGGGACAATTCCAGATGGAAGGCCACGACGGGCAGGATCGCAACCGTCCGCAACCCGTCGATATGGCGTCGATACCGCATCGGAAACCCGCTGCCTCACCAGATACTCACGCCAAAAGGTTAACGCATCGGCGCGCGCCGGTCGACTTGGATCTGGTGTCGTCGGGACGGCCCCGGGGGCGGGTCTACAGATCGGCAGTGAACTCCGCGATCAGATGCTGGACGACGGCGCGGTTGGCCTGAGCGGGATCGCACCCGGCCGAGAGCGCGTCCGCGCGCACGGTGCGCTGGCGGTCGGCGCTTGTGCCGTGCGCCACCAGATTGCGCAGGCCCTCGACCTCGGCGCGTCCGCCCAGAACGTCGAGATCCTCCTCCACGAGCACGATCAGTTCGTCCAGCAGATCGCCGAAGGGCACGATCTCGCGCGCGCCGAAGTCGATCAGCCCGTCGGAGGTGCCATAGCGCTGCGCGCGCCAGCGGTTCTCGTTGATCAGGAAGCTATCATAGTGCCGCCAGCGCTGGTTCGCGCGTCTGAGCCGCCAAAGCATGCGCAAAAGCGCCCGGGTCAGTGCGGCGATGCCCAGTGTGTGCTCGAGCCGGGGCGAGACATCGCAGATGCGTGCCTCGAGCGTCGGGAATTTGTGGCTGGGGCGCAGGTCCCACCAGATCTTGCTGGTGTCCTCGATGATCTCCAGATCCTTGAGCACGTCCGTCGTTGCCTGGTAGGCCGCCCAGCTGTCGAAGCGCGGTGGCAGCCCGGTGCGGGGCAGGTTGTCGAACACCGTCAGCCGGTAGGAGGCGAGCCCGGTATCGTCGCCGCGCCAGAAGGGCGAGGAGGCCGAGAGCGCCAGCAGATGGGGCAGGAAATAGCTCAGCTGCGGCATCAGATCGATGCGCAGGCTGTCATCGTCGATGCCGACATGGACATGCATGCCGCAGATCAGCAGCCGCTCGGCCACCCCCGCCAGATCGTTGTGCAGCTCGGTGTAACGGTCCTTGCGGGTATGGGCCTGGGTCTTCCAGTCCGAGAACGGATGGCAGGAGACCGCGATCGGAGCCAGCCCATGTTCGGCGGCGCGTTTGGAGATGCAGGCGCGCAGCCAGCGCAGGTCGTCGCGCGCGGCGTCGATGGTTTCGCAGACCCGGGTGCCGATCTCGATCTGGCACTGCATGTACTCGGGGCTAACCTGATCCTCCAGGTCGGCTTCGCAGGCTTCCATCAGCGCGGTGGGCGCCTCGGCCAGATCACCGGTATCGGTGCGCACGAGCAGGTATTCTTCCTCGATGCCGAGGGAAAAGCTGGGATCTTGCACCGGTTGGCTCCTCGGACATGCAGGCTTTCAGCGACTATTGAGAAGCTTCGCGGCGATTGCAATGCAGCGGTTATTCAGGGCGAGGCGTGCGGCCAAAAGTGCAAGCGACCGTGCCCTCGATCACGCTGGCGTTAACCTTAACGCAAGGTTAAGGTTGGCAGAGGTTAACTATACCGCTTAAAGTTGAATCAAGTTTGTTAATTAGAGAGTTGGTCATGATTAAGTCATCGGTATTTGCAGTTGTGTTTGCCACTGTCGCAGCGCTCGGTCCGGCCGGGGCCGCGTCGCTCACCTACACAGGTTTTGTCGTCGACGATAAGAACACCGGCACGTTCCCCACGCCCGCCGTCACGGTCGATGACGACACCAACGCCGGGTTCCTGACCTTTTCCATCGGTTCGAGCGGTGTTTCGGGCAGCCTTCAGGGCTTCATGTTCGACACCAGCGGGATCGAACTCCAGGAATCCGACATCCTCAATGCAAGCGCGAGCATTGCCGCGTTTCAGTCGGCGGCGGGTGCTGTCAGCAATCTGGGCCGCGGTGTGAATGCCAAGGGCGACTATGACTTCGGCGCGGGCATCACAGACCCGAAATTCGATGTCGGCCTGCGGATCGCACCGACGGATGTATCGGTCGTCCCCTTCACGTTCCAGATCTCGACCAGCGTGCTGACCCTGGCCGATCTGATCGGCGACCCGAATGTGCCGCAGTTCAGTTTCGTACGCTTTTCGTCCGTGAGCGGCGACGGCGTCAATCGCGACACGACGAAGTTGCTTGGGGCGACCACCGCGCCGGCGGCCGTTCCCTTGCCCGCGGCGGCATGGCTGCTGCTGGCCGGGATCGGCGGGCTCGTCGGGGTGCGCCGGTTCGCCACCTGACCCGTCCCTGAAAGCATGACCCGAAACCCCGGCAACCAGCCGGGGTTTTTTCATGGGGGGCCGCGGGCGGGCTGGTGACCTTTGACGGACGAGCCTGCATAGTCGCGCCGGGTGAGACGGGGGACCGACGCGATGATCATTGCGGAGCGTATGACGGCCGAGATCGAGGGGCCGTTCGTCGTGTTCCTCATCGGCATGCGGATCAACAAGCCGCTCAAGGTCGGCGCGTGGCTGCCGGTTGCGCGGGCGATGCCGCGCATGATCCGCGAGCTCTATGGCTCGCCGCCGGATTCCGGCTTTCTGGGCCATAGCGATCTGGGATGGTTCACGATGGTGCAATACTGGCGCAGTTTCGACCATCTGGAGGCCTATGCGCGGGCGCCCGGGCAGGAACACTGGCCCGCCTGGACGGCCTTCAACCGCCGCGTCAAGGAGACCGGCCGCGGCGCCGTGGGCATCTGGCACGAGACCTACATGGTCGACGCGGGCGCCTACGAGACGCTCTATCGCGGGATGCCTGCCCACGGGCTGGGCAAGTGTGGCGGGCTGGTTCCGGCAACCGGCGACCGGATGGAGGCGCGCGGCCGGCTGCGCGCGGCGGAGTAGCCTTCTACGCGCCGGCGGCGCGTTCGGCATCACGGTCGGCGGCATCGGCCGCTTTCTCGGTCTCGACATCTGCGCTGCTCGGCGGGGCCCAGCCGCGCGCGGTGCGGCTGTTATAGCCGCGCAACTCGCCGCGCATCTCGGCTTCGGACTCCGCATTGAGCGCTTTGGCGCGGTCGACATAGGCCTGGTTCTTATGGATCGGCACGTCGGCGTCATAGACCTCGGCCAGTTGGGCCAGCGCATGGCGGTCACGGGCGACGAAATCGCGGCAGCGCAGTTCGGCCTCGTAGGGGTGCATGCCGAGCGCCTCGAGTGCCGAGCGGCCCGTGCGCACGCCGCTGTCAAAGGTGTCGCGGATGATGTCGCGGCAGCCCGCGGAGTAGAGCTCATAGACATGCTGACGGTCGCGGGCGCGCGCGATCACATGGACCCGCGGATGCGCCTCGACCATGTAGCGCACCAGTTCGGTCGTATCGGCGCGGTCGTCGATGGCGATCACCAGCATCCGCGCGCGTTCGATCCCCGCGGCATGGAGCAGATCGGGCCGGGTCGCGTCGCCGTAGAAGGCGCGCACGCCGAAGGTGCGCAGCATCTCCAGCTGGGCGGCGGAATGGTCGAGCACCACGGTTTCGAACCCTGACGCGCGCAGCACGCGGTTGACGATGCCGCCGAACCGGCCGTGGCCTGCGATGATGACTGGCGCCTCGACATCGATCTCGTCGGCTTCTTTCGACTGTTCCTCGATGTAGCGCGGCGCGATCACCCGATCATAGAGGATGAACATCAAGGGCGTCATCAGCATCGAAAGCGCCACCACAAGCAGGAGCATGTCGGCCAGGCCCTGGGGCAGGACGTTGTTGAGCACCGCGAAGGAGAGCAGCACGAAGCCGAACTCGCCCGCCTGGGCCAGCGATACCGCCAGCAGCGGACGGTCGGCGCCCTTCAGCCCGAAAATATAGGCCAGCGCGTAGAGCACCCCGGCCTTGAGCGCGAGCAATCCAAGGGTCATGCCGATGATCGGCAGAAGCTGCGCCCCGAGCAGGTCGAAATCGATGAGCGCGCCGACGGTCATGAAGAAGAGACCCAGAAGCAGCCCCTTGAACGGGTCGATATCGCTTTCCAGCTCGTGGCGGTATTCGCTGTTGGCCAGCACGACGCCCGCCAGGAACGTGCCCAGCGCCGGCGAGAGCCCCACAAGTGTCATCAGCAGCGCGATGCCGATCACCAGCATCAGCGCGGCGGCAGTGAAAAGCTCGCGCAGATTGGCCATGGAGATGAAGCGGAAGATGGGCCGGGTCAGGAAACTGCCGCCAACGATGACCGATGCGATGGCCCCCAGCGTGACCAGCGCCTGTCCCCAGGGCGGCAGCCCGGCGGTGAGGCTGAGCGCGCCGCCATGATCGCCGTCTCCGTGACCGCCATCGGCATGGACGGGCGCGCCATGGGCAGCCTCCGCTCCGTGGGCACCCGCGTCGCCGGCGAGCGATGCGAATTCCGGCAGGGCAAGCAACGGCAGAAAGGCCAGCATCGGGATGACCGCGATGTCCTGGGTGAGCAGGACGGCAAAGCTCGACTGGCCGCCATCGGTCTTCATCAGCCCGCGTTCATTGAGCGTCTGCAACACGATCGCCGTGGACGACAGCGACAGGATCAGTCCCACCGCCAGCGCGGTCTGCCAGGCCAGCCCGAACGCCATCCCGGCGGCCATGGCGAGCCCGGAGCTCAGCACCACCTGCAGCCCGCCCAGCCCGATGAGGCGCGAGCGCATCTGCCAGAGCAGTTTCGGCTCCAGCTCCAGCCCGACGAGAAACAGCATCATCACCACGCCGAACTCGGCAAAGTGCTGGAGGCTGACCACATCGACATTGAGCGCGGCAAGCGCCGGGGCCAGCACCATGCCGGCGATGAGATAGCCCAGGACCGAGCCGAGCTTGAATTTCGACGCGATGGGGACCGCGACCACGCCCGCGATCAGGAACAGGAAGGCGATCAGAAGAAACTGGTCCATTGAGGCGTTCCTCGGGGTCGGAGTCGCGGGGTCAGATCCGCGATTTCACAGTCGGGGTGTCAGGGGCAGGGCGTCCGCGCTCAGAATCTCCGCGTGGGTGGCGGCATCGAGGTCGAGCCGGTCGTCGCGCAGCGCCTCCAGCACGGTGCGGTACCCGGCGAGATGGGGGTTGAGACGCCCGTCATCGCGGGCTTGGAGCGCGCCATAGAGCGGGTAGGGCGCAAGATAGCGCATCCCGCAGAGCCGGGCGGTCTGCTCCATCGGGGTCAGGAACCGGCGCAGCTCGAAATGCTGGTAGCCTTCTGGGCTGTAGGCGTCCTCGGGCCCCGCCGCCGAGAGGACCTGGAGCAGGCTCTTGCCGTGGAGCGCCTCGCCCCCGGTGCCGTAGGCAAAGCCATGCTCCAGCACCAGATCGATCCATTCCTTGATCAGGGCGGGCGTCGAGTACCAGAAGAGCGGGTGCTGGAAGACGATCACGTCATGGTCGCGCAGCCGCTGCTGTTCGGCATCGATGTCGATATTGAAGCGCGGATAGGCCCGGTAGAGATCGAGCGTGGCGATCCCGTCCACATCCCGCGCGGCCTGAAACAGCGCCGCGTTGACATGGCTGAAACGGTCGCCCGGATGGGCATAATAGACGAGCACGCGGGCCATGGGCTCTCCGGGATCTTCGGGTTTTTCTAGGGGTAGGGGCTGACGTCATGACTGTCGAGCGGTGATCGCGCCTGGGGCGGTGTCGCGGCAGCGGGTCACATCGGCACAAAGACTGCGGCGCATGTGTTGTGCGCGGCGCCCGGAATGTGGTCTGAACATGCACAATGACGCAAGGAGATGTCGCAATGCTTCGAGCAGGATTGATCGCCGCGCTGTTGGCCGGGAGCGCAACCGGTGCTCAGGCGGATCTGCTGTATGCCTGGAGCCAGTATGACCGGGACGGCGCGCCGGTCGCGCGCGCAATCATGGAGGCGGGCGATGCCTGTCCGCTGCTGGCGGCGTCCACCGGGCGCATCAGGCTCGAGCCGCGCGCCGAAAGCCCGCCGCCGGGATTCGCCGAGGTCACGGTCTGCGAAGGGCTGATCCCGGAGGAGGCGAGCTCGGCCAGCATAGAGGATCTGGCCATCCCGATGCCATCGGTTGCGCCGCAGACCATCGTCGTGCTGGGCGATACCGGCTGCCGGGTCAAAGGCAGCGACGTGCAGAACTGCACCGGCGAGGGGATCGGCCTGGCCTGGAACTTTGCCGGGATTGCCGCGGCCGCCGCGGAGGAAGCGCCGGAGCTGGTCATCCATGTCGGCGATTTCCACTACCGCGAATACACCGCCGCCTGCGGCGCGAATTGCGATCCCGCCAATCTGGGCTTCACATGGCAGAGCTGGAAGGTCGATTTCTTTGAGCCGGCCAAGCCGCTTTTGGCCGCCGCGCCCTGGATCCCGCTGCGCGGCAATCATGAGGATTGTACTCGCGCTTGGCGCGGATGGTTCTATTTCTTCGATCCCGGCCCGGTGCCGGAGGGGCCCTGGCCGGCGGCCTGCCCGTCCGCGGAGATGGGCGAGGATCACCCCGACTGGTTCTATACCGGCCCCTATGCCATCGAATTCGGCGCGCAGCGCGCGGTCGTTATGGACACCTCTTACCTGCAGCATGACTACGACCCGACGCCCGATACGGAGGTGGTGGCGCGCTATCGCGAGGAATTCGACAAGGTCGCGCAGCTGGCGGGGCGCGACGGCAAGCCCGTCTGGCTGCTGAGCCACCGCCCGATCTGGGCCGTGGCGAGCTATTCGGGCGATTGCGGCTGTGCCCCGGCGGCCTCGGTCACCGACCTGACGCTGCAGACGGCTCTGGCGCAAAGCAGCGGTACACCGCTCCCGGGTCAATTGCCGAACCCGGTGACGGCGGTCATCTCGGGCCATATCCATCTGTCGGAGCGGGTGGCGTTTTCCGACGGACGCCCGCCACAGCTCGTGTTCGGAGCAAGCGGTACCCAGCTTGACCCGGATCTGGGAACGACCGCGGGGCTGAATGCCGATACGCTTACGGCGCTGGCTTCGCTGAAAGCCGATCCGGAGGAGTTCATCTGGTCGGACCAGTTCGAGTATGGCCTCCTGAACGCCGCGGCGCCTGGCTGGAATGTCGCGCTGCGCACCCTCAACGGCCGGACAACCGCCCGCTATGCGTTGCCCTGAGGCGGCTGTGACCGGGCGGGCCTAGAGGGTGTCGAGCATTTTTGCGACCGCGCCCGGAGCGGTGACCATGGCATCATGCCCGGTGGCGATCTCCCGGACCGGCCAGCCCAGGTGTCTGGCCCGGTCATGGGCGATGGTCGCCGGCGGATAGACCGGGTCGGTGCAGCGGATGTAGGTTACCGGGCGGCCGTTCGCGATGGGGTGCGTCAGGCGCAGCGGCGTGGTGAGCGTCGCGAACGGATGGGGCGTGAGGCGGGGCTGGAGGAAGGCCACGTCGTCGGGGTGCGTGACGCCGAACGCCTCGGGTGGCGCGGGCGGCAGGCTGAGCCCGCCGCTGGAGGCGCGGGCCTGCGCGGTACGGGCCTGCACGATGTCCTCGGGCAGCAGGTCGAACCAGCTCTCGCCGTTCTCCAGCATGATCCCATCGAGATAGACCAGCTCCGCGATCCGATCCGCGACGAGATCCGCGGCTCCGGTCACCGGCGCGCCGCCGAAACTGTGGCCGACGAGGGTCACGTCGCGCAGATCCTCCCACTCGAGATGCCGGACGATGTCCTGGACGAACGTGTCCATGGTGATGTCCGCCGACATCAAATGGGAGCGCTCGCCCAGACCTGTCTGGGTCGGTGCGCTCACACGGTGCCCCTTGGCGCGGAGCAGGTCGGCCACCCGCGCCCAGCTCCAGCCGCCATGCCAGAGCCCATGGACTAAGACGAAGGTTTTGCCGGGCATGGGCGGTCCTCGCTAGACTGCCGCAGCGGGAGAAGATCGCCCGCTACAGGTTTGAATTTCCATAATATCTGCACCTTGTGCGTTCGTCGCCGAGATCGCTCCGCCGGAGCGATCTCGGGGCAGCTGTGCGCGCAGCGCGCCATCGACCGAAATCGTGCGCCGGACGATTTCCGCGGCGGCCGATCACTCCATGACAGGTATGGAGAACTCGCCGCCTTCCTTGATGCCGCTCGGCCAGCGCGCAGTGACCGTTTTCGTGCGCGTGTAGAAGCGGAACGAGTCGGGCCCGTGCTGGTTCAGATCGCCGAAGCCGGAGCGTTTCCAGCCGCCGAACGTGTGGTAGGCCAGCGGCACCGGGATCGGCACGTTGATACCCACCATCCCGATATTGATCCGGTTGGCGAAGTCGCGCGCGGCATCGCCGTCGCGGGTGAAAATCGCGGTGCCGTTGCCGTATTCATGGTCCATGGCGAGGCCGAGCGCCTCCTCATAGCTCTGGGCGCGCACGGTCGAGAGCACGGGGCCGAAGATCTCTTTCTTGTAGATCTCCATATCCTTGGTCACGCGGTCGAAAAGATGGGGACCGACGAAGAAGCCGTTCTCGTAGCCCTGGAGCGAAAAGCCCCGCCCGTCGACGGCCAGTTCGGCGCCCGCATCGAGGCCGGATTGCACCAGCCGTTCGATGTTCTGCTTGGCCGCGGCCGTGATCACCGGGCCATAATCCACATCGTTTCCAGCGGTGTAGGGGGCGACCTTCAACTTCTCGATGCGCGGAATGAGCTTTTCCACAAGCCTGTCGGCGGTTTCCTCGCCTACGGGCACGGCGACGGAAATCGCCATGCAGCGTTCGCCCGCGGCCCCGTAGCCCGCGCCGATCAGCGCGTCGGCGGCCTGGTCCAGATCCGCATCGGGCATGACGATCATGTGGTTTTTGGCGCCGCCGAAACACTGCGCGCGCTTGCCGTTTGCCGTGGCGCGTTCGTAGATATACTGCGCGATGGGCGTCGAGCCGACGAACCCCACGGCCTGCACCGTCGGGTTGTCGAGGAGCGCGTCAACGGCTTCCTTGTCGCCATTGACGACCTGAAGCACGCCCTTGGGCAGCCCGGCCTCGACCAGCAGTTCGGCCAGCATCATCGGCACGGACGGGTCGCGTTCGGAGGGCTTGAGCACGAAGGCGTTGCCGCAGGCGAGCGCCGGGGCGAACTGCCACATCGGGATCATGGCGGGGAAATTGAAGGGCGTGATGCCCGCCACGACGCCCAGCGGCTGGCGCATGGAATACATGTCGATGCCGGGGCCGGCGCTGTCGGTGAACTCGCCCTTCAGGAGATGCGGCGCGCCGATGCAGAACTCCACCACTTCCAGCCCACGCTGGATGTCGCCCTTGGCGTCGGGGATCGTCTTGCCATGCTCGCGGCTCAGCGCCTCGGCGAGGCGGTCCATGTCGCGGTTGAGCAGGCCCACGAATGCCATCATCACGCGGGCACGCTTTTGCGGGTTGGTCGCCCCCCAGGCCGGTTGGGCCGCGGCGGCGCGGGCGATGGCGTCATCGACCTCGTCGCGGCTGGCCAGTGCGACCTGCGCCTGAACCTCGCCGGTGGCCGGATTGAACACCTCTGCGGTGCGCCCCGATCCACCGGGCACCCGCGTTCCGTTGATGAAATGTCCGATGCTTTCCATCGCCCCCTCCCTCGGCTGACTTTTCCGGGTCTAGCGCTGCCCGATCCGGCGGCAAAGCGCAATGATCACATGCGGCTATCGTCGCAATTGACTTTGCGCAGGGTCAATTGCGACGCTACTCTGAGATGTAACCGGCGGACGAAACTCGCCGGAGCATTGGGGCGGGGACTCACCGTCAGGGAGATTTTCGAATGCGCGTTCACCAGATTCTCAAGGCCAAGACCAACCATTCCGTTGTGACGATGCCGCCGGGCACGACAGTCGCCGCTGCGGCGCAGACGCTGTCGGACAAACGGATCGGTGCACTTGTCGTGTCGGCGGACGGCACGACGGTCAATGGCATTCTGTCGGAGCGCGACATTGTCCGCGAGCTCGGCCGGCGGGGGCCCAGCTGCATGGAGGATCTCGTTGACAATATCATGACCAGAGACCCCGTCTGCGCCGCCCGCAGCGACAACAGCGACGACATCTTCCGGGTGATGACAGAGCGCCGGTTCCGGCACCTGCCGGTGGTCGAAGAGGGCAAGATGATCGGGCTGATTTCGATCGGGGATGTGGTTGTGGCACGCCTGTCGGAGCTGGAAATGGAGAAACAGGCCCTCGAAGGCATGATCATGGGCAACTAAGCCCGCCGCGCATCTTGCAAATCGGTGCCCCATGGGCTTGCGTGCACACAAAAAATGGCACGGACATACGCACATGGGGGACAGACCATGCGGACAGGGCTCTATCCGGGCACCTTCGACCCGCTGACGCTGGGACACACCGATATCATCCGGCGCAGCTGTTCGCTGGTTGACAGGCTGGTGATCGGCGTGGCGATCAATCGAGACAAGGGGCCGCTCTTTTCGCTGGAGGAGCGCGTGGCCATGCTCGAGGCCGAGTGCGCGACCCTGGTCGGCGACACCGGCACCGAGATCATGGTGCATCCTTTCGAAAACCTGCTGATCGACTGCGCCGTGGATGTGGGTGCAAGCGTCATCATCCGCGGTCTGCGCGCGGTGTCGGATTTCGAATACGAGTTCCAGATGGTCGGGATGAACCGGGCGCTTCGCAATGATATCGAGACCGTGTTCCTGATGGCCGAGGCCCAGCACCAGGCGATTGCCTCGCGGCTGGTCAAGGAAATCGCGCGGCTCGGCGGAGATGTGTCGAAATTCGTCACACCCGCGGTGCGCGACGCGCTGCTGGAGCGCTACCCCACGACAACAACGCCACCCGCGCCGTCAGGCGCATGAGACGGCGCGGATAGCGTTGGTGGCGGGACGGCGGGGGAGTTCGTCCTCCGCCGGAGTGTTTGGTGGATCAGCGCGCCGCCCGGCTCCATGACCGGGTCGGTGGGACTGATCTGCGACCGCATCGCCATCTTTGGACCGCGCGCCCCTTGGTTCGAGGCGGGTCCCGGCGCGCAGACGCAGAATCTCTACGCCTGCGAGGCAGGAATGTCGCGGAAAGCCGGCGCTGTGGCCGTCCCCGTGATCGGTCCGGGCATCAGCCGTAAACGGCGTGCGCGGCGATCGACGGGAAGTCTGCGCGGTTCAGACCCAGATCGAGGGCCTCTGCGTCGGACATGGCGTTCAGTTCGGCCAGGGTCCGGCGGTAGTCTTGGCGCTTGCGGTAGGCGGCGCCGACGCGGGTGATGATATGGCTCATAACAGCCTCCATAAGTACTGTCGGGAACATCCCGACACCGCCTACATACGAGCTGCTAGCGCTATCACAATCTCCGTTTTCGCAATCCCGCCATGCAATTGCTGCAATGCGGCATGACCCGAGGCCAGGTAAGGAAAATCAGTCGGTTAGGCCCGCTTTGCGATCTCCACCGCGATATCGTTCATGCGGTTCGAAAAGCCCCACTCATTGTCGTACCAGGACAACACCCGCACCAGCGTGCCATTGAGCACCTTGGTCTGTTCCGCGGCAAAGATCGAACTGCGCGGATCGTGGTTGAGATCCATCGAGACGAGCTTGTCCTCGGTATATCCCAGCACGCCCACGAGCGGACCGCTGGCCGCAGCCTCGGCGATGGCGGCGTTGATCTCCGCCTCGGTCGTGGCACGCGCAGCGTGGAACGTCAGGTCGACGCAGGACACGTTCGGCGTGGGCACCCGGATCGACACCCCGTCGAGCTTGCCGTCAAGCTCCGGCAGCACCAGCCCCAGGGCACGGGCCGCCCCGGTGGAGGTCGGGATCATGTTCATCGCCGCGGCGCGGGCCCGGTAGAGATCCTTGTGCAGCGTATCCAATGTCGGCTGATCGCCGGTATAGCTGTGCACCGTGGTCATCATACCTGCGGTGATGCCGACTAGATCGTTGAGCACCTTGGCCACCGGTGCAAGACAGTTCGTCGTGCAGGAGCCGTTGGAGACGACCAGATCCTCACCGGTGAGCGTCTCGTGGTTGACGCCCTTGACCACAGTCCGGTCCGCGCCGCTCGCAGGGGCGGACACCAGAACCCGAGCACTGCCGTTTTCGAGGTGCTTGGCGGCCTTGTCGCGCGCAGTGAAGATGCCCGTGCATTCCATCGCTACGTCGACACCTTCCCAGGGCAGGACGGCGGGATCGCGCTCGGCCGTGACCTTGATCCGGCCCTTGCCGATATCGATCCAGTCCTCGCCATGGGTGATCTCGCCGGCGAAGCGGCCATGCACACTGTCATAGCGCAGCAGATGGACGTTGGTTTCGACCGGGCCGAGATCGTTGATCGCCACGACCTCGACATCGTTGCGTCCGCTCTCATGGACGGCACGCAGGATGTTGCGTCCGATCCGTCCAAAACCGTTGATTGCCACTCTTGTCGTCATGTCAGTCCCCCACACCGGATCCGGTCCGGTTACCGCTAACAAACCAAAGGCCGGGCAAAGGTCAAGCACACCGACGGAGATGTTCGGCGGTTTGAGCGAAATCTGCGCGCAGCACGTCGCACCCGTCTGGGAAAGCGACCTCTGTCTTCCTAGCTTGACAGGGTGATCAACCAGAACGGGAGAAATCTTGATGGCGAGCATGAAAGCCGCGGTGGTGCGTGAATTCGGAGCACCCCTGGATATCAGCGAGGTCGACAAGCCCGAGGCCAGCGATGGCAAGATCGTTGTGCGCGTCGAGGCCAGCGGCGTCTGCCATACGGATCTGCACGCGGCCAATGGCGACTGGCCGGTCAAGCCTGCACCGCCGTTCATCCCGGGCCACGAGGGTGTGGGCGTGGTGGCCGAGATCGGGCGCGGTGTGACCGGCATCAAGGAAGGCGACCGTGTCGGGATTCCCTGGCTGCACAGCGCCTGCGGCCATTGCCGCCACTGCACCGGCGGGTGGGAGACGCTCTGTACCGACCAGCAGAACACCGGCTACAGCGTCAATGGCGGCTTCGCCGAGTATGTGCTTGCCGACCCCGACTATGTCGGACGCATCCCGGACGGGGTCGGGGCCGCGCCGGCCGCCCCGGTGCTGTGCGCAGGCGTCACCGTCTACAAGGGTCTCAAGGAGACCGACACGCGCCCGGGCCAGACCGTTGTGATCAGCGGGATCGGGGGCCTGGGCCATATGGCTGTGCAGTATGCCAAGGCGATGGGGCTCCATGTGATCGCCGTGGATATCGCCGAGGACAAGCTGGCGCTGGCGACCAAGCTCGGCGCCGACATGGTGCTCAACGCGCGCGAGACCGACGCCGTGGCCGAGGTCCAGAAGGGCGGCGGCGCCGAAGGCGTGCTGGTAACGGCGGTGGCTCCGGATTCGTTTGCCCAGGGCGTGGGGATGCTCGCGCGGGGCGGCACGATGAGCCTCGTCGGCCTGCCGCCGGGGGATTTTCCGCTGTCGATCTTCGACACGGTCCTGAACGCCAAGACCATCCGCGGATCGATTGTCGGCACGCGGCTCGATCTGGAGGAATCGCTGGCTTTCGCCGCCGAAGGCAAGGTGGCGGCGACCTACACGACCGAGCGGCTCGACGACATCAATTCGATCTTCGACCGGATGAAGCAGGGCAAGATCGACGGGCGCATCGTGATGGAGATCTGAGCCCCGGGCTGGCGCGGCCCGGTGACCCGCACGGGGACCGGCAGGAGGCGCCGCCCCTGTTCACAACGGGCTTCGGGCTGCTAGAGACGGACGGGAAACCGGGGAGGGTGCCATGCCCGATCTTCCGGCCCCGATCCGGGCCTATATCGATGCGTACAATGCGCGGGACGTTGAGGCGATGCTGGGCTGTCTCACCGAGAGCGTGCAGTTCCGCAATATCTCGGGCGGAGAGGTCACGGCGGAAGCCGCAGGCAGACAGGGGTTTGCAGAGCTTGCTCAGGCCGGGGTCGCCGCCTTCGGCGCCCGCCACCAGAGCGTCACCCATGCGATCACGGTGGGCGCACTGACCCTAGCCGAGATCGATTTCACCGCCACCGTGGCCGCCGATCTGCCGAATGGCTGGACCAAGGGGCAGCAGCTGGCCTTTTCCGGCGCCTCGGCGTTCCGGTTGGAGGGCGATCTGATCGCCGAGATCACCGACCAGAGCTGACAGGACGCGTGTTGAAGGACGAGACCCCCGGACGTAAGCGGGAAGGGGGCTGTGAAGCACTTGGGTTTCTTGGCCTTTTCGACCATAGACCGGCCCGCGACGTCTGATGCCGGGCGGTTTTGCGCTTGCACCAAAACGGGGACCGGACCACTGACGCGGATGCGGGCGCGGCGGAGGTCTAGCCGGAGCGCATACCGCAGAGATGTTTTTTGGTACTTCGACACACGGCTTTTGCTCCCGGAGCGGCGGCAGTCGCAGCGCCTCACTTCGGAGCACCGGACCCAAAGGCAGTCGTATTTTAGCAGTATCAGCCCAAGATCGCGATTGAGCCATCGGTTTGAGGATGCGCTCGAAATCGTCGGAAACCGGCCAAGCGCAGTTCGCCTGGATCTCTGTGGATAAACAAGGATTACGCATGATATCTTCGAAGCGGGTGCTCGGCATTTGCCTGATAACAGCGACCCTCTTCGGTCCATCGGAGAAGGCTATTGCGCAGGAGCGCGTGCTGAAGGTCGCAAATTGGGGAGAGTACATCGCGGAGGACACGGTTTCGAATTTTGAGGCAGATTACGGAAGCAGCGTCTTCTACGAGACATAAGACTCCGCGGAGGAAATCGATGCCCGGTTGACCGCTGGCGATACGGGATTTGACGTCGTGGGGCATGCCGGCAGCTACGCCGCCCGGCTCATCGATGCGGGAAAGCTGGCTGCGCTCGATCTCACAAGGCTTGGCAACGTCAGTCACATGGATCCCGAAATCATGGCGCATATCGCCAGCGATTGGGGTTCAGAGAACAAGAACTTCATCCCTTACATGTGGGGAACGCACGGTATTACGTACAACGGGGCATGGGTGCTCGTAACGTATCCGGACGCGCCGATCAGGTCAGGGGATATGATCTTTGACCCGGTGCATGTGCGTAAGCTGGCGGAGTGTGGGGTCTCATTCCTGGACTCGCCCGGTGACATGATCCCAATGGCGCTTGTGCATCTGGGGTGGGATCTCAACTCGACCGACCCGGACGACTACCGGACAGCGGCCGAGATGCTCTCTGACATCCGGCCCTATATCGGGGCATTCGACAACTTTGCCTATCTTGAGATGCCGGAGGAGGCGTTCTGCGCCGCAACCACCTGGGGTCCCGGTGGGCTGACGGCGATGTCGAGGGCTCAAGAGGCAGGAACGGGCGTGGTGCTGGATTTTTTCCTGCCGCCCGGAGACGGCGCAGCGCAACTCTGGATCGACGGATGGGTCATTCCGGCGGACGCGGCCAATATCGAAGACGCTCATTTGTTCCTGAACTACATGATGCGTCCGGAGGTTGCCGCCGCGGACAGTAACTACACCTGGTACGCGACGGCCAACCTGACGGCCAAACCGACGATCGACACGGACGTTACCTCAAGCCCAGCGGCGTACCCGACCGAGGAACAGATCGCTCAAATGCATACGATCGAGGTTCTTCCTCCGGAAATCGAACGTCTTCAAAACCGCACATGGGCGGAATTCAAGGCCGGCCAGTAGACCGACGCCGTTCAGACCGGGCGTTCCGGAATATCGGGACGACGCAGACCGCTCCGATATGTTCATCGGAGCGGTCCGTTGTCTGTCGTGGCGCTGCAATGTCGACGGGCGCGACACCCCCGTCTGCTCAGCGGCGTCAGTGCAGCAGGCGGCCCATCGCGGAGGCAACATCGGCCATGCGGCAGGAAAAACCCCATTCATTGTCGTACCAGGCCAGCACCCGGACCGTGCGGCCGCCGACCACTTTGGTCTGGTCCGGCGCAAAGATCGAAGACTGCTCCGTGTGGTTGAAATCGATGGATACCTTGGGTTCCGGATCGTAGCCCAGCACCTTGCCCATATGGCCGGCAGCGGCTTCGCGCACCACTTCGTTCACGTCTGCGACACTCACGTCCCTCCCGGCCTCGAAGGTCAGGTCGACGGCGGAGACGTTCGGCGTCGGCACCCGCAGTGCGGTGCCATCGAGCTTGCCTTCGAGTTCCGGCAGCACCTCTTTCAGCGCCTTGGCCGCGCCGGTGGAGGTCGGGATCATCGCCATGGCCGCAGCGCGCGAGCGGTAGAGATCCGAGTGACGGCGATCCAACGTCGGCTGATCGCCGGTATAGCTGTGGATCGTCGTCATGATGCCGCGTTCGATACCGATGGCGTCGTTCAGCACCTTGGCCAGCGGCGCGAGGCAGTTGGTCGTGCAGGAGCCGTTGGAGACGACTTCGTGGTCCCGGGTCAGTTCGCGGTGATTGACGCCATACACGATGGTCTTGTCCGCACGCTTGGCCGGAGCAGACACCAGAACGCGGCGCGCGCCATGGTCCATATGGACGGCAGCCTTGTCGCGGTCGTTGAACTTGCCGGTGCATTCCATGACCACATCGACGCCGGTCCAGTCGAGCTCGGCCGGGTCATAGGAGGACATCACTTCGATCGGGCCGCGGCCGAGATCGAGCGTGTTGCCCTCGACTCGCACCTCACCGCCGAACCGGCCATGGACGCTGTCATAGCGCAGCAGATGGGCGTTGGTTTCGATCGGCCCGGAGGCGTTGATCTTGACCACCTGCACATCGTTGCGGCCGGATTCCGCGATATGAGCAAAGGTACAGCGGCCGATGCGGCCAAATCCGTTGATACCAACCGTAATCGTCATGGAACTCTCCTGATCGGGCGGCTCAAACTCGCCCGAAACAAGGGCAGGGGCCGCGGCACGTTTTCTGCGCTGCATATAGTCGGTATACCGCCTGCGACCAAGGATAATTCTACGTTAACACAGCGTGTTAGCGGTAACTGCGACCTGTTAGCGTGAACGTTTGCGGTAACGTGTCAGAACTGTGACGGACGCCTGTGAAAGTGGTTTTCTCAGGTAAATCAAAATCGGGACGCGCGGTGCGGCGGCGGAGCGCGAAGCCGCGCGGTGAAGCGGACGTCAGGCGACGACGATCTCGTCCACCAGCCGCCGCAGATCGGAGAAATAGCCGCCCGAGCGTGCCGGGCGTGTGGGATCGGAGGTGATGGCGATGGACAGCTCCGGGTCCGGCAGGACGACCAGCATCTGACCGCCATATCCCCGCCCATAGGCCGCCTGCCGGCGCCGGAAGCGGCTGAGAAACCAGCCATAGCCATAGGCGTCCCCGGACCATGGCGACCGGCCCCGCGGCGTGAAGGAAGTTTCGATCCAGTCGGTGCTCACGATCCGGACGTCGCCAGAGCGCCCGCCGGCGAGGATCATGTCGCCGATGCGCGCCAGATCCGTCGGACGCAGCGCCATGTCGTTGCCGCCCAGGTAATTCCCCTGGGGATCGCGGACCCAGGCCGGCACGGCGATGTCCATCGGATCGCCGAGCCAGCGCCGGGTCATCTCCAAAAGACTCATCCCGGAGGCTTCCGAGAGCGCGGCGCCCAGCACGTGCCAGGATCCCGTGGAATAGATGAACCGGCCCCCGGGCGGCGAGACGAGATTGCCGCTCAGCGCATGCGCGACCCAGTCCGGGCTGGCGACCCACTGGCCGTAATTCGCGCCCGACGTGCTCTCCAGTCCGCCGCGCATCGACAGCAGGTGCCCGATGGTCAGCCCGTCGCGGGCGTCCCCGAACCCGTCATATCCGAGCAGCGGCAAAACCTGCTGGTCCGGTCCGGTCAGCACGCCGCGATCGATGGCGATCCCGGTCAGGATCGCGAGGATGGTTTTTGACACCGATTTGATATTGGCAGGCCGGTCGAGCGCCGGGCCACGAAAGGTTTCCGCCAGTTCGACCTGTCCCGCGCGACGGATCACCAGGCTATGGAGCTGATCGAGCCCTTGCGCGTACTGCAGAGCTTCGGAATAGCGCCCGGCGTCGCTGCGCAACATCGCCGGTGCGAGGCTTGCCGCGGCGGCTGAACCGAGCAGGTGGCGGCGCGAGAGGGTCCGGGTCATGGCGTGCCGATGTCACTGAGGCTGTCTGAAGCGAGCTAGACCCTCGCGCGGCGCAGGAGAAGCCTCTGTCCGGCCCGTGGCGGACACGATTTGGTGTGCGCTGGTCGCTGCCCTGCGTGGGGAGCGGCCTGGCAGGCGCTTTGGCCGCGGGGCGCATATGAGGCGCCCGAAGAAAGCCGACATCCCGAGCGCCGGAATGTCTGAGCCCGTGCGTTGAAGCCCACATCCGTCCAAGGATCGACGCGTGTGACGAGTGAAAGCTGGTACCGGCAGGGCCGCCTGCGTTCCCGGGCGCCCATCCTCGCCGTTCTGAGCGTGATCCGCATCCCAGATTGGGCGGGCGCGGCCCGGGTATTTCACCCGGGCCGCTGAGAGCAAGCAGTGCTGCCGACCCCGCGTTGGTCAGACCCGCGGGTCGGGCTTCCAGTTGCCGTCGAGAAGTGCACGCGCCTTGCCCGCGACGGCCTCGGCGGTGATGCCGAAATGCTCGTACAGCTGGTCCGCCGGCGCCGACGCGCCGAAATCATGCATCCCCACGAAGCCCGACTTCTCGCGCTTGCCGCGTTCGCCAAAGAGCCAGCGGTCCCAGCCGAAGCGGATGCCGGCCTCCACCGCGACGCGCACCGGCCCGCCGGGCAGGACGCGGCGGCGGGTGGCCTCGTCCTGTTCCTCGAAAAGCTCCCAGCAGGGCATGGACACGACCCGCGTGCCGATCCCGTCGGCCTGGAGCAGATCCCGGGCGGCCAGTGCGACGGACACTTCCGAACCGGTGGCCATCAGGATTGCCTGACGCTTGCCTTCGGCGTCGGCCAGCACATAGGCGCCCTGGGCGACGAGGTTCTTGGTCTTGTAGGTCCCACGCACCGACGGCAGTCCCTGTCGCGACAACGCCAGCACCGAAGGTGTTTCGCGGGCCTCAAAGGCCAGTTCCCAGGCCTCGGCGGTTTCGGTTGCGTCAGCCGGGCGGAAAAGCCGGCAGTTCGGCGTCGCGCGCAGCATCGCCAGATGCTCCACCGGCTGGTGGGTCGGACCATCCTCGCCCAGCCCGATACTGTCGTGGGTCATCACATAGACCACCGGCTGCTTCATCAGCGCGCTGAGCCGCATCGCCGGGCGGGCATAGTCGGTGAAAGCCATGAAGGTGCCGCCATAGGGGCGGATGCCGCCATGGAGGCTCATCCCGTTCATCGCTGCGGCCATGCCATGTTCGCGGATACCGTAATGGATGTAGCGGCCCTTGCGGTTCTCCGGCGTGTGGATGCCGAGATCGCCGGTCAGCGTGTTGTTGGATCCTGTCAGGTCCGCCGAGCCACCGACCGTTTCCGGCATGATCGCGTTGATCGCCTCCAGCGCGATCTCGCTGGCCTTGCGGGTCGCGAGCTTCGGCATGGTCTCCAGATATTTGCGCTTGAGCGCCTTGACCGTGGCGCCGAGCTTCTTCGGCGGTTCGCCCGCCATGATCCGCGCGAATTCCTTTTGCCGGGAGGCCGGGGCGGCCTCTAGGCGTGCGCGCCACTCGGCATGGGCGCCGGCGCCGCGGCGGCCGATCTCTTCCCAGGCGGACTTGATCTCAGCGGGCACTTCGTAGGGATCTGCGGTCCAGCCATAAGCGGCCTTTGTGTCAGCCACGACCTGTGCATCGGTCAGCGCGCCATGGCCCTTGGCGGTATCCTGGGCGGCAGAGCCGAGCGCGATATGGCTTTTGCAGGCGATCATCGCGGGCTTGGAAGTCTTCTTGGCGTCCGAGATCGCCGCATCGATTTCATCAGGGTTATGCCCGTCGCAATCGAAGACCGACCAGCCCGAGGCCTTGAACCGCGCGATCTGGTCGGTGCGGTCGGCCAGATCGACCTTGCCGTCGATCGTAATGCCGTTGTCGTCCCAGAAGACGATCAGCTTGCTGAGCTCCTGACGCCCGGCGAGACCGATGGCCTCATGGCTGACACCTTCCATCAGGCAGCCGTCGCCGGCGATGACATAGGTGTGGTGGTTGACCAGCTTGGGTCCGAACTGGGCGCGCAGAATCTCTTCGGCGAGCGCAAAGCCCACCGCATTGGCGAGCCCCTGGCCGAGCGGTCCGGTCGTGGTCTCGATCCCCGGCGCGTGGCCGAATTCGGGATGGCCGGCGGTGCGGGAGCCGAGCTGCCGGAAGGCCTTGATCTGCTCGTGGGTCATCTCCGGATAACCGCTGAGATAGAGCAGGGAATAAAGCAGCATGGAGCCGTGGCCCGCCGACAGGATGAACCGGTCGCGGTCCGGCCAGCCCGGCGCGCTGGCGTCGAACTTCATATGGCGCGAAAACAGCACCGTGGCGACATCGGCCATACCCATGGGCATCCCGGAATGTCCGGAATTCGCGCCGGCGACGGCGTCCAGGGTCAATGCGCGAATGGCGCAGGCTTTCATCCAGTGTTCGGGGTCTCGCGCGCGCAGTAACTCGATGTTCACCGATTGCCTCCTCGCTCGGCCGTGACAGGTTCGCACCGGGTAAGCAGGTGGCCGGAAAAGTGCAAGACGGCTTTCTAAAAGCGCTTTGCGGCGCCTGAGCCGCATGTTTTGGGCGCAACGGGCTTGTTTGTTTCGGTTTTGTCTGGTCGCAATAGAGGAAAGTGAGTCGGGCACCAGACCCGGTGACGATCCGGGCCGGACGGGTTCGACGAGGCGGAGAGTGGCATGGCCGAACTGCAAGAACTGGAACTACGCCTGACGGAGGCGCTGAAACGCATTGCGTCGGCGCAGGCGGCCTCGGTGGAGGCAGCGTCGGAAACCGCGGGGCAGATCGCGGCATTGCTGGATGAGAACGCCCAGCTTGCCGAACGGATTGCCGAGCTCGAGGCGGCGCCGGCCGGCACCGGCGGCGCGGATCCCGCAGAGGTAGAAGAGCTCAAGGTCGCCCTGGCGGAGGCCGCGACATCACAGGCCGCGCTGGAAGAGGCGCTGGAGGCCGAGCGGCGCGAGCGCGCGACGCAGGCCGAAGCGCTTTCGGACGCCATTGCCGAACGCGGGCGGCTGATGGAGTCGCGGGACGCCGCCGAAGCCGCGCGCGAAGAACTGTCCGAACGGGCGCAGCGCCTGGCCGAGCGCGAAACGCTCAAGGCCGCCGAAGCCCGCAGCGAGGTCGAGGACCTGCGCGGACGCATCGATGCGCTGGAGGCCAGCGCCGACAAGCTGCGCGAGGCCAACCGGCAATTGCGCAGCAACAATGCGGCCCTGCGCGAGGCGCACAGCGCGGGTCTGCCCGATGCCGACCTGATCAATGCCGGGCTCCAGGCGGAGCTCGACGCGCTGGCCGCCGTGCGCGCGGCCGATCGTGCCGAACTGGACGGGGTGCTCGCCGCCCTGCGCCCGATGCTGGAGGAAGCTGCAGATGCCTGAGGTCACCATCGCGATCGGCGGGCGCGAATTCGCCGTTGTCTGCCAGGAAGGCGAGCAGAATTTTCTCACCCAGGCGGCGCAACTGCTCGATGCCGAAGCGTCATTGCTGGGCGATCAGCTGGGGCGTATGCCCGAGACCCGGATGCTGCTCATGGCGGGGCTGATGCTGGCCGACAAGGCCGCCGGGCTCGAAGAGCAGATGCGCGCGCTGGAAGAAAAATCGCTGTCGCAACAGGCCATGATCGAAGAACTGAGCTCCCGGCCCGCAACGGGTCAACAGGTCGTTCCGCAGGCCGTCACAGACACGCTGGCGGAACTGACCGCGCGCGCCGAAGCGATTGCGGACGCGTTGGACGAACCGGTCCGCTAGCACGCCGGCGGGATCGGCCTCGGTCATTGTCCGGCACGAGGATTGTATTCAGATAGATATGAAACGGGCGCGACCTTCATGTCGCGCCCGTTTGGTATTTCAGGTCTTTCCGCTTGGCCGATGCGCCAGCCGGCGGTCGGTCAGGCGTTGGCTTCGCGGATCTTTTCCGCGGCAGCCTTGTCGAAGGTCACGGACTTGGTCTCGAGCAACTGGTCGAGTTCGCCCGACAGGGTCATCTCGGTGATGATGTCGCACCCGCCGACGAATTCGCCCTTCACGTAAAGCTGCGGAACGGTCGGCCAGTCGCTGTAATCCTTGATCCCCTGGCGCAGCGCATCGTCGGCCAGGACATTCACATCGGCAAATTCGACGCCCATGAAGTTCAGAACCCCGGCGACACGGCTGGAGAACCCGCATTGCGGCATCGATTTGGTGCCCTTCATGAACAGGACGACATCGTTCGTGGTCACGGTGTCCTTGATCTGTTCTGCGACGGTGGTGGTCATAGTGTCTTGCTCCTTGCGGGCTGGCTCATCGGTCATCGCCTGACGGCGTGCCCTTTGACTGCAGAATATGGCGTTGCGCAGATGGAATGCCAATAGGCTTGGCGGTTTAAGCGCCGCCGCACCGTTGCGCGCGCTGTCGCGGCGGGATCAGTCCGGGGCCTTGGTCGTCAGCGCCAGCGCGTGCAGCTCGCCATGGGCGCCGTCCATCTTGCCCTTCAGCGCGGCATAGACCGCGCGTTGCTGCTGGACGCGGTTCTGGCCGCGAAAGCTTTCGTCGATGACCTCCGCGGCATAGTGGTTTCCGTCGCCGCGCAGGTCGGTGATGGTGACCCGGGCCTCGGGGAAGCTCTGCTTGATGAGTGCTTCGATTTCTTCGGCAGCCATGGGCATGTCGGGGATCCTCGTGATGCTGAGTTAAAGTTAGGAGACGCACCGTCCCCCGGCAAGCGGCAGCTGTCGGGCCTATCAGTCCAGGGCGCCAGCGAAACTGCTGCGATAGAGCGCCGAAAGCTCAGCCAGCGGGGCGTCGGAGCGGCCGAAACGCACGTCCGTTCCGCCAAAGCGTCCTACGGTTTCGATCGGCACATCCGCGCGGGATGCCTCAACCATGAGCGTTTCGGCCTGATCGAAGGCGCAGGCGATCAGGTAGCGGCCCTGATCCTCGCCGAAAAGCTCCGCGGGCGCACTACTGTCGAGTGTGACGCCGACCCCGGCGCCTTCGGCGAGCTCGAACGCGGCGAGGGCGAGACCGCCATCGGACAGATCCGTGCAAGCTTCGATCAACTCCCGCTGGGCGAGGATGAATGCGCCGTTGCGCCGCTCGGCTTCCAGATGGACTGGCGGAGCGTCACCTTCCTCGCGTCCGAAGGCCTCGGCCAGCAGCGCGGACTGCCCCAGATGGCTGCCGGGCCCGCCGATCAGAAGGGCGACATGGCCGTCACAGACCGCGCCGTCGATGGCGTGGCCGAGATCGTCGATCAGACCCACGGCGCCGATTGTGGGCGTGGGCAGGATCGGCTGGCCGTCGGTTTCGTTGTAGAGACTGACATTGCCCGACACGATGGGCATATCGAGCGCCGCGCAGGCCGCGCCGATGCCCTGGATCGCGCCCACGAACTGGCCCATGATTTCGGGTTTTTCGGGGTTGCCGAAATTGAGATTGTCCGTCGTGGCGAGCGGCCGCGCGCCCACGGCGACGAGATTGCGGTAGGCCTCGGCCACCGCCTGCTTACCGCCCTCGACCGGGTTGGCGCGGACGTAGCGCGGTGTAACGTCGGACGTGAAGGCCAGCGCCTTGGCCGTGCCGTGGACCCGCGCGATACCGGCACCCGCGCCGGGGATGCGCAGCGTGTCGCCCATGACCTGGCTGTCGTATTGCTCATAGACCCACTGTTTGGCGCTGTGGTTCGGGGAGCCGATGAGCGCGCGCAGCCCGTCGATCGGGTCGATCTCCGGGTGCTCTTCGAGCACCGGGGCTGGGGGCGTGGGCACCCATGGCCGGTCATATTCCGGAGCGTTGCCCGACAGCGCCTTGAGCGGCAGATCGGCCTTCACCGCGCCGCCATGCTCCACGATGAACCGGTCCTCGGCGATGGTCTCGCCGACGATGGCGAAATCGAGGTCCCATTTGTCGAAGATCGCCTTGGCTTGCGCCTCCTTTTCGGGGCGGAGCACCATGAGCATGCGCTCCTGGCTTTCGGACAGCATCATCTCGTAGGCGGTCATGGCCTCTTCGCGGACCGGCACGGCGTCGAGGTTGAGCCGCACGCCGAGCCCGCCCTTGTCACCCATTTCCACCGCCGAGCAGGTCAGGCCGGCCGCGCCCATGTCCTGGATCGAGATCACGGCGCCGGTGACCATCAGTTCCAGACAGGCCTCCATCAGCCGCTTTTCGGTGAAGGGATCGCCGACCTGCACGGTGGGGCGTTTCTCTTCGATCGTGTCGTCGAACTCCGCGCTGGCCATGGTCGCGCCGCCGACGCCGTCGCGGCCCGTCTTAGCGCCGAGATAGACGACGGGCATGCCGATGCCCGAGGCCGCCGAGTAGAAGATGCCGTCGGCATCGGCCAGACCAGCAGCGAAGGCGTTGACGAGGCAATTGCCGTTATAGGCGGGGTGAAACCGGACCTCTCCGCCCAGCGTCGGCACGCCAAAGCAGTTGCCATAGCCGCCGACGCCCTCGACGACTCCATGGACAAGCTGGCGGGTTTTCGGGTGGTCGGGACTGCCGAAGCTCAGCGCATTCATTGCCGCGATGGGCCGCGCGCCCATGGTGAAGACATCGCGCAGGATGCCGCCCATGCCGGTGGCCGCGCCCTGGTAAGGCTCGATGTAGCTGGGGTGGTTGTGGCTCTCCATCTTGAAGACCACAGCCTGGCCGTCGCCGATATCGACCACGCCCGCGTTTTCGCCCGGCCCGCAGATCACCTGGGGTCCAGTGGTGGGCAGGGTGCGCAGCCATTTCTTGGAGGATTTGTAGGAGCAATGCTCATTCCACATCGCCGAAAAGATGCCCAGCTCGGTGAAACTCGGACGTCGTCCGATGATCTCGGTCAGCCGGGTGTATTCGTCCGGGCTGAGCCCATGGGCAGCGATCAGATCGTCGGTAACTTCTGGCTCGGTCTTGAACTCTGGCATGGGCACCTCTTCGCGAGGCGCGGTCTAGCGGAGGCGTGTGCGAAAGAGAAGAGCGGGCTGACGTGGTGCGGGAAACTCCGGCACACCCATCGGCGTTTCTCGGGTTCCGTTGCGGTTTCCTGTGCATTTCAGGTTGTCACTGCGCGACGGTCGATCGCCGGACCGGGTTGGCTGCAACGGAGGAGACTCAATGATCCGCACACGGGTTGCGTCTGCAATGGCGGTTGTCAGTCTCGGCTTCGTGACCGCGCCAGCAGCATCTGCGGATCCGTTCGAGCGCGCCGCCAAGCTGTTTGCCGCAAGTCCGACGCTGGCCTGAATCACTTTCCAGCCGCGGATCACAGTCTTAAGCTTGGCAGATCCTTGATGCCCTCGACAGCCAAAGCCGCACGGGCCCGACAATCGAACAGCTTACCATCTACAGTGAGCGCCATGAGGGTAAGGTCACTTTCGGCACATTCATCGAACCCGGCACGGAACATACGATTGTCACGTCCCGAGCCTTTGTCTGAGGTCATCGGCTTGCTGTGGGTCCCGATCCCCTATTGGCTGCGCGCGCAGTGCAGTCCCCATGATTGCGAAAGCGGTGCCACACTGGATCACCGAGCGATGTCACGAATGGTGAAATGGCTTGAGGACGCTTGAATTCGGGCTGAACGTGTCTGCGCCAAAAAAAAGGCCGAGCAAGAGCTCGGCCAAGTCCAACAGGGAGGTAGAGGAACGAAAAAAAACCGCGCCTCTGCTATCCGAACTAAACCCGGCAGTTCACCCGTTCAAGTCGTTTAATGCCGCAGGAGATACAATCCCGAAATGCGTTGCGCGCATGCCTCAGGCCGGAACGACCTCCTGCATGCGGCGTCTATGGGCGAAAATCTCTTCCATCACGAAGTCGCGGAACACCTCTATCCGCTTGGAATGACGCAGTTCTTCGGGATAGGCGAGAAAGACCGGCACGTCGCCGGTATCGCCTTCGGGAAGCACGGGCACGAGGGTTGGGAAATCCTGCACGACATAATCGGGCAGGATTCCGATCCCGAGATTGTTGATGACACCCTGCAACACACCGAAATAATTGTTCACCGTCAGCAGGGAGCGGATGTCGTAGGTCATCAGATGCCGCACCAGAGTGGCCGATGCGCTGACCTGGGTGCTGGAGATCTTCTGGCAGATCAGCCGGTGGCCGGCCATGTCCGCCATCTCTTCGGGAGTACCGCGCTCCGCGAGGTATTCCGGTGTCGCATAGAGCCGCATCTTGACCGTCATCAGCCGCTTGCGGATCAGGTCGGCCTGGCTGGGCTCTTTCATCCGGATCGCCACATCGGCCTCTCGCATGGGCAGGTCGAGCACGCGCTCCTCAAGCATCAGGTCGATCTTCAGATCGGGGTACTGCTCGTAGAGCTTGGGCAGGCGCGGAGCCAGCCAGAGCGAGCCGAATCCGGTCGTCGTCGTCACCCGCAGCTCGCCGAACACCTCTTCCTCGCTGTCGCGGATCCGCGCGGCCGCGGCGTCGAGCCGCTTGATCATCGCACTGGTGGCGTCGAACAGCAGTTCGCCCTGTTCGGTCAGGATCAACCCGCGCGCGTGGCGGTGAAAGAGCGTGGTGTTGAGCGACGTTTCGAGCGCCCGGATCTGCCGGCTGACCGCGGATTGCGACAGGTTGAGCGTATCGCCGGCATGGGTGAGACTGCCGGCGTCGGCGACGGCATGGAAGATGCGCAGTTTGTCCCAGTCCATCATCGCGGCATCCCGTTTTTGCTGTGGGAGGCGTCGCACACCGCCACGCTGAATGCAAATCTGCCGCGCCCTGATCCGGCATGACGGCGAGCGATTGCAGGCTCTTGCTGCGTGCTTGGGCAAGGTGATAGATCACAGGATCTGAACAGGCGTGGGAGGTCCGCCCGTGAGTATTCGTCGCAGCTCCGCGCGCGAGGTCGCGCGGGACATCACCTACGCCGGGTCCGCCGCAACCCGGGGCGGTCGTGCGCTGATCCGTGTGATGGAGAACGCCACCGGCCGGCTGCGACTGATCCGTCGGGCCAAGGGATATGAGCTCGAGGTCGCCGACGGACGCGATTTCTGGGAGGTGATGGCCGGCCGCTATGGCCTCAGCCTGAAGGTGATCGGCGGTTCGCTGGACAGCATTCCGCGCGACGGACCGCTGATCCTGATTGCCAACCATCCGTACGGCATTCTCGACGGGCTGATGATGGGCCTGATCCTGAGCGGCATCCGTGGCGATTTCCGCATTCTCGCCAATCAGGTGTTCAATAAGGCCGAAGATCTCAACCGGCTCATCCTGCCGGTGTCCTTTGATGAGACCAAGGAGGCGATGCGCCAGAACCTGCAGACCCGGCACGAGGCGTTGCGCTATCTCGCCCAGGGGGGCGCGATCGGCGTCTTTCCGGGCGGCACGGTTTCGACGTCGGCCAAGCCCTTTTCCAGGCCGCTCGATCCGGGGTGGCGGTCCTTTACGGCCAAGATGATCGCCCGGAGCGATGCGACCGTGGTGCCGATGTACTTCGTGGGCCACAACTCGCGGCTCTTCCAGCTTGCCAGCCATCTGCACACAACCTTGCGGATGGGTTTGCTGATCAAAGAGTTCAAGAAACGGGTGAACAAGCCCGTGGAGGTTGTCATCGGCGCGCCGATCCCGCAAAGCCAGCTGGAGCCCTATCGAAAGGACCCCCGCGCGATGATGGATTTTCTGCGCGCCGAGACCTACGCGCTGTCGCCGCTGCCGATGAATGCGGCCGGCTATGGATTCGAGTTCGAAGAAAAGCACCGGTCCTGATGGCTGTCGGGATCTTCGATAGCGGGCTCGGCGGTCTGACCGTTCTGGACGCCGTGTCCAAGCGGCTGCCCGATGTGCCGTTCGTCTATTTCGGCGACAACGCGCACACGCCCTATGGGGTGCGCGATGCCGATGACATCTTCGAGCTGACGACCGCCGGGGTCGAACGACTTTGGAACGCGGGCTGCGATCTGGTGATCCTGGCCTGTAATACCGCGTCGGCCGCCGCGCTACGGCGCATGCAGGAAAAGTGGCTGCCCGAGGACAAGCGCGTTCTGGGGGTTTTCGTGCCTCTGATCGAAGCCTTGACCGAACGCAAATGGGGCGACAATTCGCCGCCGCGCGAGGTGGCGGTCAAGCATGTGGCGCTGTTCGCGACGCCCGCGACCGTGTCGAGCCGGGCATTCCAGCGCGAGCTGGCCTTTCGCGCGATCGGCGTTGATGTGGAGGCGCAGCCCTGTGGCGGTGTCGTCGATGCCATCGAGGAAGGCGACGAAATTCTGGCCGAGGCGCTCGTGCGGTCCCATGTCGAGGCGCTCCAGCGGCGGATGCCCAGTCCCGAGGCCGCGATCCTGGGCTGCACACATTACCCGCTGATGGAGCAGGTGTTCCAGGCCGCTCTGGGGCCGGAGGTCCGGGTGTTTTGCCAGGCCAGTCTGGTCGCCGAAAGTCTCGCCGATTATCTCGACCGTCACCCCGAGATGCGAGGGTCGGGCGCAGAGGCCCAGTTCCTGACGACCGGAAACGCCCAGACAGTATCGAACAAGGCGACGCAGTTCTTGCGACGACCGATCCGTTTTTTGGCCGCCTGATCTGAAGATCTCCCAAGAAAGTACTGATATGTCTGATACATCGTGCCGGATCGCCGTTCTGGGCGCCTCCGGTTATACCGGGGCGGAGCTTGTCCGGCTGATCGCGACCCATCCCGCGCTGGAAATCGTCGCCCTGTCGGCGGACCGCAAGGCCGGGCAGGAGATGGGCGCGGTCTTTCCCCATCTGCGCCATCTTGATCTGCCGACGCTGCAGCGGATCGAGGAACTCGACCTCAGCGGGGTGGATCTGGTGTTCTGCGCGCTGCCCCATGCGACATCCCAAAGCGTAATCAGCGCCTTGCCGAGCGATCTTAAGGTCGTCGACCTGTCCGCGGATTTCCGGCTGCGCAATCTGGCGGCATATGAAACCTGGTACGGCAAGCCGCACAGCGCCCCGGACCTGCAGAAAGAGGCCGTCTACGGTCTGACGGAGTTCTACCGCGCGGAGATCCGCGCCGCGCGGCTGGTCGCCTGCACGGGCTGCAATGCCGCGACGGGGCAATTCGCACTGCGTCCCCTGATCGAGGCCGAGGTGATCGACCTCGACGAAATCATCATCGATCTGAAGGCCGCAGTGTCTGGCGCGGGGCGCAGTCTGAAGGAAAACCTGCTCCATGCCGAGCTGTCGGAGGGCTATCACCCATATGCCGCAGGGGGCACGCATCGCCATCTGGGAGAGTTCGATCAGGAGTTTTCCGCCATCGCCGGGCGCGAGATCCGCGTGCAGTTCACCCCGCATCTGATCCCCGCGAACCGGGGCATTCTGGCCACTGTCTATGTCCGGGGCGACGGCGCGCAAATCCATACCACATTGGCTCAGGCCTACGCCGAGGAGCCGTTTTTGCAGGTCCTGCCGATGGGCGAGCTGCCCTCCACACGGCATGTGCGCGGCTCGAACTTCTGTCACATCGGTGTGGTCGGCGATCGCATCGCGGGACGGGCGGTGGTCGTGGCCGCATTGGACAACCTGACGAAAGGATCCTCCGGACAAGCCTTGCAGAATGCGAATTTGATGCTTGGTATGGAGGAAACGATGGGCCTGGTGCTGGCCCCTGTTTTTCCGTGAGGAGGACGGCATGGCAGGAATGAAGGGTCTCAAGAAAAAACGGCGGGTGCAGGTCATCCTCGTCGCCGGTATTGCGCTGGCACTGTCCACGGCGATCATCGGTTACGGGATGCGGGACGGCATCAACCTCTTTCGGTCGCCCAGCCAGGTTGCCGAAGCTCCGCCCGTCCCGAACGAGGTTTTCCGCATCGGCGGACTGGTGGAAGAAGGCTCGATCGTCCGCGGGCAGGGCGAGGCGATCACCTTTCGCGTCACCGATGGCGGCGCGTCGATCCCCGTGAGCTTCACCGGCATTGTCCCGGATCTGTTCGAGGAAGGGCAGGGCACCGTGGCGACCGGCCAGTTGGTCGACGGCGTCTTTCTGGCCTCCGAGATCCTGGCAAAGCATGACGAGACCTACATGCCGTCCGAGGTTGTGGACGCGCTGAAGGAGCAGGGCGTCTACAAGGATCCGACGGCCAGCGGCGACAGCTGACCGCCTGGATCGCAACCATCGACAACGAGGGACCGGAATGATCGACAAGATGCGGCTGCGCGATGCGATGCTCGCGCTGGAGGAGGCCGAGCTGGCCCATGCCCGCGAGGCGTACGAGGAATACCTGCGCGAGGCGCGCATCGATCACAGCGAGCCTGTCGAACGTGGCGATCAGGCCCAGGCAGAGGCCGCAGGCGAGTTGGCCGCTGCGCTCGACCATCCGGTTCACGACCATGCCGAGAAGATCGCCCGGCTGCGCGAGATCGATTTCGGTCCCAAATCAGAGGTTTCCGAGGGGGCGTTGATCGACCTTGGCGGCAAGCTCTTTGTCGTGGCGGTATCAACGATCCGCTTTACCTGCGACGGTGCGACGGTGATGGGGATCTCGCCGCAGGCTCCGCTCTACCGGGCACTGGAAGGGCTCGGCGCGGGGGAGTCCGCGGAGGTCAACGGGCGCGAGGTGACGGTCGATGCCGTCGCCTGACGGGAACGTGACCAGAGCCGCCGCCGTAGTGCGCGACACGCGCGCACATCCGGGTTGGCGCCACGGAAACACTGGCCTATCGTTCGCCCCATGATTGCAGAACTCGGCCATTTCGCCCTGATCCTCGCCGCTGCCATTGCCGTCGTGCAAATGGTCGTTCCTCTCATCGGTGCGTCGCGCGGCTGGCGCGGCTGGATGGAGATCGCCGGCCCCGCTGCGACCGCGCAGTTCCTGCTGACGGCCTTCAGTTTCGCGGCACTCACCTATGCCTTTGTGGTTTCGGATTTCTCGCTGCGGCTGGTGGTGCTGAACTCCCACAGCGACAAGCCGATGCTCTACAAAGTCACAGGCGTCTGGGGGAACCATGAGGGCTCACTGCTCCTGTGGGTGCTGATCCTGACGCTCTTCGGCGCGATGGCGGCTTGGTTCGGGAACAACCTGCCACCGACGCTGAAGGCCCGTGTGTTGGCCGTGCAATCCTCGGTTGCGGTTGCGTTTTTTCTGTTCATCCTGCTGACGTCGAACCCGTTCCTCCGCATGGCAGTGCCGCCTCTGGACGGACAGGACCTCAACCCGCTGCTGCAGGACCCCGGTCTCGCCTTCCATCCGCCATTTCTCTATCTCGGCTATGTCGGGCTGTCGCTCACCTACAGCTTTGCGGTGGCCGCCCTGATCGAAGGCCGCGTGGATGCCGCCTGGGGCCGCTGGGTGCGCCCCTGGACCCTGTCGGCCTGGCTGTTTCTGACCATCGGCATCGCGCTCGGGTCCTGGTGGGCCTATTACGAGCTTGGCTGGGGCGGCTTCTGGTTCTGGGACCCGGTGGAAAACGCCAGCTTCATGCCCTGGCTTCTGGCCGCGGCGCTGCTGCACTCGGCAATCGTCGTTGAAAAGCGCGAAAGCCTGAAGAACTGGACCATCCTGCTGGCGATCATGGCTTTTGGCTTCTCGCTGATCGGGACCTTCATTGTCCGTTCCGGGGTGCTGACAAGCGTGCATGCCTTTGCCAACGATCCGGAGCGCGGGGTGTTCATTCTGATGATCCTCGGCGTGTTCATGGGCGGTGCACTGATGCTCTATGCGGTGCGGGCGGGGTCCATGGAGGCCAAGGGCGTCTTCAGCATGTTGAGCCGCGAAAGCGCGTTGCTGGCGAACAATATCCTGCTCGCGGTGTCCTGCTTCGTCGTCTTCATCGGCACGATCTGGCCGCTGGTCGCCGAGATGTTCTTTGACCGCAAGCTCAGCGTTGGACCGCCCTTTTTCGACGCGGCCTTCACACCCTTCATGGTCGCGTTGGCGGTCATCCTGCCGATCGGCGCGCTTCTGCCCTGGAAACGCGCGCGGCTCGGCAAGGCGATGCAGCCGCTCTGGGCGGTGCTGATCTTCGCGCTCTGCTGTGGTGCTCTGGCCTGGACGCTTCAGACCGGCCGCACCATCCTGGCCCCGATGGGCATCGCGCTTGCGGTGTGGCTTGTGGGCGGGGCTGTCGCAGAGCTCTGGGTGCGCTCGGGTAAGGGCGACGCGACCAGCAAGCTGCGCCGGTTGTGGAACCTGCCGCGTGCCGACTGGGGCAAGGCGGTGGCGCATGCGGGCTTTGGCATCACCTTTTGGGGTGTGGCGACCCTCGTGGCCTGGCAAAGCGAAGACATCCGAGTTGTCCAGATCGGCGAGCGCTATGACGTCGGCGGCTACGAGTTCGAACTGCGTGATGTGCGCCGCGTCGAGGGGCCGAACTATCTCTCGACCATGGCGGATATCGCCGTCTTCCGGGATGACCGCGAAATCGGCATGCTCGATCCCGAAAAGCGGGTCTATCCGGTGGCGCAAATGCCCACCACCGAAGCCGCGCTCGACATCGGGTTCTTCCGCGACATCTATGTGGTGATCGGCGATCCTCAGCAGAACGGCGGCTGGGCGGTACGCACCTATATCAAGCCCTATGCCAACTGGATCTGGGCCGGCTGCATCATCATGTCTTTGGGCGGCCTTCTCAGCCTGACCGACCGGCGCTACCGCGTGGCGGCCGGCGCGGCCAAGAGCCGTCCCAGACGGGTGCCCGGCGCGGTTCCGGCGGAATGAGGATCCTCACACTGATCCTCGGGCTGGCGCTCACGGCGCCGGTCCTCGTGCTGGGCCCTGGTCCCGTCCATGCACTGCAGCCAGACGAACTGCTCGCAGACCCCGAGCAGGAGGCGCGCGCGCGCGAGCTGTCCAAGGGCTTGCGCTGCATGGTCTGCCGGAACGAGAGCATCGACGAAAGCAACGCCGATCTCGCCCGCGATATGCGCCTACTGGTGCGTGAACGGATCGTCGCCGGGGATAGCAACGAGGAAGTGCTCGACTTCGTCGTCGACCGCTATGGCGAATACGCGTTGCTCAACCCGACCAAGACCGGGTCGAGCCTGATCCTTTGGATCGCCGGACCGGTGATGCTGGTCATCGCTCTCGGCGTTGGCCTCGCCTATCAGCGCCGTCAGCGCCTGCGCGGCGATGCGCCGGTCGAGGCCCTGAACGAAGATGAAGCCGCGCGGCTGCAGGAACTGCTTGGCGATCCCGATGTGACGAAGCGTTCCGGCTGACCGCGCGGTGCCGGCGCCCTATAGCGGGTCCTGACGGACAGGCAGGAGACCGTGATGGAATATCAGACCCTTGAATTGCGCGTCGAGGACGGCGCGGCGCTGGTGCGTCTGAACCGTCCCGAAGTCAAAAATGCGCTCAACACCCAGATGCGGGCCGAGCTGCTCCACGCGGTGAAGCTGGCCGAGGCCGAGGCGCGGGTTCTGGTCATGACGGGGGCTGGCGATGCGTTCTGCTCGGGCCAGGATCTGAGCGATCGCGGCACGGCAGCCAATATCGACATCGAAAGGACTCTGCGCGACGAATACACGCCGCTGCTGCGCGCGATCTACGAGTGCCGCATTCCCGTGATGGCGGCGGTCAACGGGGCCGCGGCGGGCGCGGGCGCCAGCCTCGCCCTGGCCGCGGATGTGGTCGTCGCGTCGGAGCGCGCGGTGTTCGTCCAGGCCTTTTCGCGGATCGGTCTGATCCCGGATGCGGGGAGCACCTACTGGCTGCCCCGCCAGGTGGGGTTCGCCAAGGCCATGGGGGCGGCCCTGTTCGCCGAACCGATCAGCGCCCGCCAGGCCGAAGCGTGGGGCATGATCTGGGAGGCCGTTCCGGATGATGGCTTCGAGGCCCATTGGCGCGCTCGCATGGCGCATCTGGCGCAGGGGCCGACCGTGACTTACGGGTTGGTCAAGAAGGCCCTGCGCGAAGGGTTCGACAACAATCTAGACGAGCAGCTCGCGCTGGAAGCGCGCCTTCAGGGCAAATGCGGCACGACACGGGATTTCCGTGAGGGTGTTCTGGCTTTCATCGAAAAGCGGCCCGCGAATTTCGAAGGCCGCTGAGGCCCTAGCCGGACCAGTCGGGGGGACGCTTTTCCAGAAAGGCGGAGATCCCTTCGGCGGTGTCGGGCTCGAGCATGTTCTCCACCATTGCGGCGGCCGTCATCCGGTAGGCCGCGTCCACCGGCTGCTCCAGCTGGTCATAGAAGAGACGTTTGCCGACGCGCATCGCGGCGGGCAGTTTCGCGGCGAGGGTCTCGGCAAGCTGCTGCACATGGTCGTGCAACTGGTCGCCGGGCACGGCGCGGTTGATGAGACCAAGCTCCGCGGCACGGTCTGCTTCGATAAAGCCTCCGGTCGTCAGAAGCTCGAACGCCTGCTTGCGCGGCAAATTGCGGGTCAGCGCGACCATCGGTGTGGAGCAAAAGAGGCCGATATTGACCCCGTTGACCCCGAACCGGGTGCCGTCCGCAGCGACGGCCATGTCCGCGCTCGCCACGATCTGACAGCCTGCCGCGGTGGCGATGCCGTGGACCTGAGCGATCACCGGCTGGGGCATCTCGCGCATCACGCGGAGCGAACCTACCAGTCGGTCGAACAGCGTCTCGAACGCGGCCTTGCCGCCATCGGGTGCCTGCCGCGCGTCCGTCATCTCGCGCAGATCGTGGCCGGCGCTAAAGACCTTGCCCGCCCCCGAAAGGATCACGGCGTGAATGCCAGGATCGGCGGCGATGGCCTCCAACCGGCCGCGAAACGCGATCAGCATATCGGTCGAGAGCGCGTTGAGCTTTGCTGGATTGTTGAAAACCAACCGCGCGACGGCGCCATGGTCGCTGCGCTGGACGAGATCTGTATCGGTCATGCTCCCCCCGGGGTCATCCTGTGCGCGACGCTAGGGGGGCAGGGGCGCCGAGGAAAGCAGAATTCGCGCGCTATGGAAGCGCCGGCTTTCGAGGGCGTTGAACTCTTGCGGCATTATCGGAGGGTCGGAAGATGGCCCGCGCGGCCATATCCGTAACACCTCGCAGTCTGAGTGGAGCTGCGTCGCGAGCACGCCCGAGGGTGACAGAGCGACCGGAAGTCTAACCGAGCCTTACCGGCAGAGCGTAAGAGGCAGCGCACCGTCTAGAGCTTCTTCTTTGCCACGGAGTCCTCGCTGAACTCCAAGATTATCGGCTCTGTTCCGGCGCCCGAGGCGATCGTGTCGGGGTTCAGCGGCAGTCTCGAAGGGACGGTTTTTTGCCAGTGGCATCGACCAGTCCTACGGTGAGCTGCACTCTCTGTCCCGTCCAGGGCGATCCGCGCGGAATGCCCGCTGCCACCGTTCCACTGCCAATCGGTCTGCCGCTACTGGTCGCGGGGCTGGCCGTGTTCGGTCTGATCATCCGGCGCGCCTGAGCCTGCTTTTGTCACGGGAGACTCCCCTCACCGGGCGTCATCTTGCGTCTTGGTGTGTGGTATTCATATACCATATTTACAAACCACTGAAATACAACGTTTAAATGTGGTGGCTGCGCATTGACTGCGCCGGTGCAACCTATAGAACCGCGCAATCCGAATGCACCCGGGCCTTCGCCCGCTGCCGAGCCGAAAGAAACCTATGAAAACCTACACAGCCACACCGGCTGACATCGAGAAAAAGTGGATCATCATCGACGCCGAAGGCGTGGTGCTGGGTCGGCTTGCCTCGATCGTCGCCATGCGCCTGCGCGGCAAGCACAAGGCCAGCTTCACGCCCCATATGGACATGGGCGACAATGTCATCGTGATCAACGCGGGCAAGGTGCAGCTGACCGGCAACAAGCGCGCGGACAAGACCTACTACCGCCACACCGGCTATCCCGGCGGGATACGCTCGACGACCGCAGGCAAGATCCTGGACGGCGCCCATCCCGAACGCGTGGTCGAGAAGGCCGTGCAGCGGATGCTTCCCGGCAACAAGCTCAGCCGCAAGCAGTTTTCCAATCTGCGCGTCTATAGCGGGACCGAGCATCCTCACGAGGCCCAGCAGCCCGAAGTGCTGGACGTCAAGTCCATGAACAAGAAAAACACCCGGAGCTGACCGAGATGGCTGAAGAGATCAAATCGCTCGACGAACTGACCGCCATCGCCGGCGGCGACGACATGGCCGAGACCGCGGTCGAACTCGCCCCGCGCGAGCCTGAGCGCGACTCGCTCGGCCGGTCCTACGCGACCGGAAAGCGTAAGGACGCCGTGGCACGGGTCTGGATCAAGCCGGGCTCCGGCAAGGTCACCGTGAATGGCCGTGACCAGGGCACCTATTTCGCCCGTCCGGTGCTGCAGATGATCCTGCGCCAACCCTTCACCGTCGCCGGGGTCGAAGACCAGTTCGACGTGATGGCGACCGTCAAGGGCGGCGGGCTGTCGGGGCAGGCGGGTGCCGTGAAGCACGGTATCTCCAAGGCGCTGCAGCTTTACGATCCCAGCTTGCGCGGTGCGTTGAAGGCTGCAGGCTTCCTGACCCGCGACAGCCGTGTCGTGGAACGCAAAAAGTACGGCAAGCGCAAGGCGCGCCGGAGCTTCCAGTTCTCCAAGCGCTGAGTGTTCCGACCCGAAGACCAACGGCCGCCCCGACCGGGCGGCCGTTTTGCGTTGCGGCGTCTGTCTTTGGGGAGCCGGCGCGGCGGTGTCCCGGTTCTTCCTGTTCGCGCTCTAGGTCGAGCGACCCGCTGACACTTGCATGGCGCATCGTTCAGCCCCGCGATCAAGGCGCGCAGGCACTCTTGGCGACGCGGCGTCCCATGCAAAGTGAGTCATTTCGGGACTGGAATCGTCATCGGCCGTCCCCTGTGCCGGGTCATGTTGCACGCGACCTCGCTGCCCGAATGACAAGCGCATTTGAGCCTTTAGACATTGCCGTAGATCGCGCCACCCCGCGTTTTGGCGCTTGTGCCGGATCCGGGCGTACGTGACGCAGACTGCTCACGTCGGGAAGGTTTTGTGCCGCCGCAAGATAGAGCATCTAGAATCGGGAAGCTCAAAGACGCGTACAACCGGCGCTCCAACCGGGACAAGGGGCGAAACGATGCCACGCGACGCTGCCTCTGTCGGCCCCTCGCAGGCTGAAGCGTTGAGACGCACGCGCGTCATAGGTGGGTCGACGCCTTGTTGACGGACCGGGAAGTCATCAGAGGATCAGGTCCGGCTGAAAGGCAAAGCGCAGGTTGTCGATGGACCCAACCGCGCCGGGAAACGGGCTGTTCAGAGGCCGGCACCGCCAGAGAGGCCGCCATTCCCGGCAGCGGTTGAGCTTGCACCGGGTCCGGCTGTAGACTGACCTCACAGGAGGCTGCAAAGGGGCGCGGTCGACGACTGACGCGTAGAGAGCAAACCGTCATGGGCGAACCAGAAACCCTGCCCATCATCATCCAGACGGGTCGGACGAAACCGGAATGCTGCTAAGTTCGGCGCAGAAGGTGATGTAGTGGAGGGGTTCGATCAGGTCGTCTTTTTCAAGTTCCTGGCGGCGCTGATCGCCCTGGTCAACCCGCTTTACGGCCTCCCGATCTTCATCAGTTTCACCAACGGGTACACGACTGCCGAAAGGCGTCGAACCGCCATGGTCGTCACGCTCAGCGTCGCTGTCACCGCTCTGATCGCCGTTGTTGTCGGCGAGGAGATCCTCTCCGTCTTCGGGATCAGCATTCCGGCCTTTCGCGTAGCGGGCGGCATCATCATTTTCGGGATCGGACTGTCGATGCTGAACGCCAGGGGACCGGCCGCGATCAGCGACCAGCCTGCCGCAGATCTCAAGGCGAGAAGGTCGAGCCTTGCCGTCGTTCCGCTGGCCATTCCGCTGACCTTCGGTCCCGGCGCGATCGTGACCTCGATCGTGTTTGCCCACCAACTCGACACGCGCGCCGAACTCGCAAGTCTGGTCCCTGCGGTCTTCGTTGTTGCGCTGGTCGTCGGCGGTTCGCTTCTGTTCGCCGCGCCGATTACCAAGCTGCTCGGCAATACAGCCATCAGCCTGTTGACCCGGATCATGGGGATCGTTCTGACGGCCGTCGCTGTGGAAATGGTGCTGACCGGCCTTGGCGATGCGATCGAGTATCGTTTTCCGGCCTTGGTTGCCCCGACTTCAGGGTAGCGTGCGCCTTGCGCAATCGCTTGGCGCAAGGCGGCTATGCCGGAATGCCACGGGACAGGGCAGCCTTGTTGCCCTATAGTCCGGGCACGGAGGCAATAATTCATGCGTGATCTCAAGCTCCCCGACCAGCGGCACCCCGAAAAGGCGCACCGTGTCGATAATGTCCAGCCGAAGAAACCGTCCTGGATCCGCGTCAAGGCGCCGGGCAGCGAAGGTTACAAGAGGACACGCGAGATCATCCGCGAAAACCGACTCGTGACCGTTTGCGAAGAGGCCGGCTGCCCCAATGCGGGAGAATGCTGGAGCCAGGGCCACGCGACAATGATGATCATGGGCGAGATCTGCACCCGCGGCTGTACGTTCTGTAACGTCGCCACCGGCAAGCCCGATACGCTGGATGTGTTCGAGCCCGGCCGCGTCGCCGATGCCGTGCAGAAGCTCGGCCTGAACCATGTCGTGATCACCTCCGTTGACCGCGACGATCTCAAGGACGGTGGGGCGGATCACTTTGCCCAGACCATCCGCGCCATCCGCCATCGCAGCGCGGACACCACGATCGAGATCCTGACCCCGGATTTCCTGAAATGCGCGCCTGACGCATTGGAAACGGTGGTGGCGGCGAAACCGGACGTCTTCAATCACAACCTCGAAACCGTCCCTGGCCTCTACCCGGAGGTGCGCCCGGGCGCGCGCTATTTCCACAGCCTGCGTCTGCTGCAGCGGGTGAAGGAGCTTGACCCGAGCGTCTTTACCAAGTCCGGCATCATGGTCGGGCTCGGCGAAGACAAGCAGTCGGTGCATCAGGTGATGGACGACATGCGCGCGGCCGACGTGGATTTCCTGACCATCGGCCAGTATCTGCAGCCGACCTCGAAACACCACCGGGTCGATCGGTTCGTCACGCCCGAAGAGTTCGCGAGCTACGAGACAGCCGCCTATGGCAAGGGCTTCCTGATGGTTTCCGCCACGCCGTTGACGCGGTCGAGCTACCACGCGGGCGATGATTTCGCCCGTCTGCGCGAGAACCGTCAGGCGCAGATCGCCAAAGCCTGACCGCGCCGCCCTAAGTCTGCGAATAGTAGTCTCGGGTCCGTCAATACCGACTTGAAGGCATCGGCCCGCTGAAGCGCCGCGCATCTGGGGCTATCCTAATCCGGGAGGCAGCCTGTTGGGCAGTCCGGTCTGCTCGCTCAAATCTGCGGGCGGCGCCGCTCGCAGCGTGGAGGTTCAGACACCGTCGCCAACGGTCCGTGCCCTTGGGGCAATTCAGAGTGGCAGACCTCCATGTCGATCCAGATACCTCGCGGGCCTGGCGCGTCGGCTGTTCCGAACGGATCGATCTGAGTTCGCGGGAGTCGCGGCTGCCCGAGATTTGCACTGCCATGCTGGTCGGGCGCCGCGCCGCGACCGGGTGTTCGATGAGGTCCAGAGGCGCGACGACATGCCTGACAGCCGCGCGCTCGACCGGATCGTCGCCAAGCTGTGCCGCAAGATCGAGGCCTGTACCGATGGCTTGCAGATCGTCCGCCGGTGCGTGGTGTGGGTGTCGTTTCGACCCCGAACCGCTGCTACTGAGAAACAGGGCAGGGGCGCGTCCCGGCTTACAGCGAATTTACAAGAATCTTACAGTCTCCTGACCCGGCGGGTGCGCAACAGCGGTAGCGCGGTCTTCAGTAAACTGGAGAGGAGACCCCCGCATGCCCTGTTGTCTGTCCGCCGCCCATTTGAACCGCCGGGAAATTCTGGGCGGAGCCGCCGCAGCCGGCATCGCGGCATTGGCCACCCCGAAAGCGGCGCTTTCGGCGCTTTTCCCGGATGGCACCTTTACCACGGAGGTACAGAGCCTGTTTGACACCGCCGGCGGCGCATCGCTCGGCCAGCTTGTCCCCTTCGTGATCACAGGTAAAACACTGCCCTGGGAGATCCAGCTTGCCGACGTCAAGGCCGGTCAGAGCGTGACTTTTCTCCTGAGCGGACGGTGGCACCTGCTGCGCGACCTCGATCTGTGGTTCGAACCCGGCCTGGTCTTTCACGCCCGCACGCCGGGCGCAGCGATGTACTCGCCCATGGGCAACGCCGGCACGATGGTGGTCACCCGTGATGGGCAGCTGGAACTGGCGCGTGCCGCCGGAGAGTGGGCCAATGCCGAAGGCGAGGTCTGGACGCCGCTGGACGCCTATCAGGCGGCCGACGGCCGGATAGAAGGCGCTGCGATCATCTGGTCCGGTGATCCGCTGGAGGGCATCACCAGGCTGGCCGAGGCCGGCGACGTCGGCGGTCTGGTGGCTCAAGCGAAACGCAGGCTGATCCTGCCCGAGGTAACGCCCGAGGGCTGGCAGAACCATTACAGTTTCGGCGAAGCCGGCATCTTTCAGACCTGCGGCGACGAGATGTGCTGCACCACGCACAAGAACGTCTCGATCCTGCAAAAGAATGTCGATCACGCGCTGAGCGATGATCTGCGGCTCGATTGGCGCTGGCTGGTGGAGGAGCTTCCGTCTGAGGCGGCTGAGAACCAGATCCCGACCCATGACTACCTGTCGATCGGTGTCGAGTTCGATGACGGCCAGGACATCACCTATTTCTGGAGCGCTGAGCTGGAGCCCGGTCTGGTTTTTCGCTGCCCGATCCCGGGCTGGGACGCGATCGAGACCCACGTGGTGCAGCGCAGCGGGCGGGCGGGTCTGGGCGAGTGGTTCTCGGAGAGCCGCAATATCACCGAGGACTACCGCGAGATCATCGGCGGGCCCGCCACCCGTGTGAACCGGATCTGGCTTTTGGGGGTGTCGGTCTTTCAGCGGCGCATGGGCTCCTGCCGCTATGCCGATGTCAGCCTCGGGGGCGCTGCGGATGTAGACCGGCAGGTCATCATCTGACCTTCGGCGGGTACGGGGCTCGAGCTCACGCGAAACCGGGACCCGCGGCTGATCGTGCCCGGGTGGCGGCGGCAAAGTGCTCTTTTGGGCATCGCTTCGGTGCGCAGACCCCGAAAGCACGCGCGTTGCGCGCGCTGGCCGTTGTGGAGACGTCGGAAAGCTGCGTAGGCTGAGGGTCCACAAGTCGAGAACCCATATGCGTCTGCGCCTGGGCTGCAAGCTGAGCTACGAACTCCCGCAGCCAACACCCATGATCCTTCTGCTCAACGTCCATTTCTCGCGGGCCGGCGATCTGGAACGTCCCGACTTTCTGATCACCGAGCCGTCGGTGCCGGTGGAAAGCTACCGCGACGGGTTCGGCAACTGGTGCGCGCGTCTGGTCGCCCCGGCGGGGACGTTCTCGGTGCGCACGGATGGCGTGCTCCGCGACGATGGCACGCCGGACCCGGCCGCCCCCGACGCCGCGCAGGTTCCGGTCGAGCAGCTGCCCGCGGATGCGTTGGAGTATCTGCTTCCCAGCCGGTATTGCGACAGCGATCTGCTTCTGGATACGGCATGGTCGCTCTTTGGTCAGACGCCCCCCGGCTGGGCGCGGGTTCAGGCGATCTGCGATTTCGTCCACAACCATATCGGGTTCGACTATGGCAAGGCCGACCACACCCGCACGGCGGCCGGGGCGTACGAGACGCGGCAGGGGGTCTGCCGCGATTTTGCCCATCTGGCCATCGCCTTCTGCCGCGCGCTCAACATCCCGGCGCGCTATTGTACCGGCTATATCAGCGACGTGAACCAGCCCGAGCCTTGGCCGCCGCAGGATTTCGCGGCGTTCATGGAGGTCTATCTCGGCGGGCGCTGGTGGGTCTTTGATCCGCGCAACAATGATACGCGCTATGGCCGGGTGCTGATCGGCCGGGGGCGCGACGCGGCCGACGTCCCGCTGACCCACAGTTTCGGACCCCACACACTGACTGGCTTCGAAGTCTGGATCGACCAGCTCGATACCGATGGTGCGACGTCCTAGCCGTTCCGGGACGCCCGTAGCGCTAGGCGTCGCGAGTTTTGGCGCAGCACTTCTGAACATGGAAAAGGACCGCCCCAATGGAGCGGTCTTCGTCGTTCTTCGGCGGTCCGGACCGGTTACGCGCGGCGCCGGCGGGAGCGCAGGAAGACAAGCCCGCCCAGGCCGGCGGCGAGGAGCGGCAGGGCCGCAGGCACCGGCACCGGGGCCATCGGATCGGGGGCACCGTCGATGTTGCCAAGCCCGATCCGGATCCCGTGCTTCGAGCCGCGTCCTTCATCGAACATGTCGAGCGTGCCGGCCATGGTGAACCCGTCACCGAAATCGGCGGAGTAGATGTAGCCGTGGGAGTCCCGGTAGCCTTTCACCGGCGACAGATCCCCGAAGGTGAAATCCAAGGTCTCGCCATCGATCTCCTCGATATTGATGGCCGCCCCGCGCTTGGTGAAGATATTGATCGTGTTGCCGCCCGTGATCAGCCCGTCATAGCTCAGCTCGATCGCGTCATTGGCGGACTGCGTGATCGTGTCCCAGATCCGGAACTCGCTGGTCCCGCCGCTATAGATGAACTCGAACGCCCATTGATAGCTGCCCTTGCCGGTGTCCAGGGTGCCGTCGTCCCAACTGAACCGCCGCTCCTGGTCGAACTGGCCAGAGCGTTGCGTGTTGGTGCCCAGGCCCAGTTCCCAGTCACGCGCGCCCTTGCGGCCATCGCGCAGTTCCAGACCATGATTGCCGCTGGCAACCGGCGTGTAGGTGTTGGTCAGATCGGTGTCACCGGTGATGTTGACCACCGCGGCCCCGGCCGAGGAGGCACAGAGCGAAATCACTGCTGCAGCTATGATATTCCGTGTCATCTTGATCCCTCCAAACAAACTGTTGACCCTTACGTAGGCAACGTAGGGTCAACTTCGTTTGGATTTTGGGACAGATGGTTACGGGTTCAGGCCAAAGGTTTTGTGCGGCCTCAGGTGAACCGTACCTTGCCGATATAGGGCAGGTTTCGGTTCCGCTGGGCAAAGTCGATGCCGTAGCCGACGACGAATTCGTCCGGAATCTCGAACCCGATCCAGTCGGCGTTGAACTGCACTTCGCGCCGCGTCGGTTTGTCCAGGAGCGCGATGGTGCGCAGGGTCCTGGGTTTGCGCGCGGCCAGAAGCGTCGTGACATGGCGCAACGTGTGTCCGGTATCGACGAGGTCCTCGACCACCAGCACGTCGCGCCCGGCGATCTCGCCGCGCAGGTCCTTGAGGATGCGTACCTCGCGGCTGGATTCCATCGTGTCGCCGTAGCTGCTGGCCTCGATGAAATCGACTTCGATCACCTTGTCGATCTCGCGCACGAGGTCGGCGATGAAGACGAAGGATCCGCGCAACAATCCCACGACGACCAGCTTGTCCACATCAGCATAGTACGTCTCTATTTCGCGGGCGAGTTCCTCGATGCGCGCGGCAATGGTCTTTGCCGAGATCATCTTGTCGATGACATACGGGCGCTCAGACATTGCGTCCCCTTGAATTTGCCTGTTTCCTCCCCGATATGCGCGTGCACTTGGCCGAAGGTAAAGGCCCCGGGGGGAAAGGATCACCATGGCGACCCACGCCGAAAAGCGGGTGCTGCCTTATTCGGCGCAACAGATGTACGATCTGGTCGCGGATGTGGCGTCCTACCCTGAGTTTCTGCCCTGGTGCTCGGCGGCGCGAATCCGCTCGAAGAAGCCGCAGGGCGATCGCGTGGTCATGGACGCCGATCTTGTGATCTCCTTCAAGGTCTTCCGCGAACGCTTCGGCAGTCGGGTGACCCTTATCGACAGTGAAAACACGATCCTGACCGAGTATATCGACGGGCCCTTCAAATACATGAGGTCGCGCTGGAGCTTTGCCGACCGCGAAGCCGGCGGGTGCAATGTCGACTTCTTCGTGGATTTTGAATTCAAGAACCGGGTGCTGCAGGGCGTGATCGGCGTCGTCTTCAACGAGGCGATGCAGCGGATCGTGCGGGCGTTCGAAACGCGCGCGGCCGATCTTTACGGTGCATCGGTCGCCTAAATCGAGGCGATCAGCAGATCGAGTGCGTGCGTAACGGTCGCTGCGCGGACTTCGCTCCGGCCGATGGCGCCGAAATCCACCGTTTCGCTGATCGGGTCGCGCCCGGTGGCAGACAGCGCAAAGCAGACCCGGCCCTCGGGTTTGAACTCAGACCCGCCTGGTCCTGCGATGCCGGTGACGGCCACAGCGCGCTGCGCCTGGGACCGCGCGAGAGCACCGTCAGCCATCTCTCGTGCGACCTCTTCGGAAACCGCGCCGACCGCCTCCAAAGTGGCCGCATCGACGCCGAGCATCTCCTGCTTGGCGGTGTTGGTATAGGTGATGAAGCCTCGGTCGAAGATCTCGCTGGAGCCTGCGACTTCGGTAATCGCGCCCGCGATCAGCCCCGCGGTGCAGCTCTCGGCAGTGGCGATCATCACGCCGGCCGCCTTGGCTTTCGCCAGCAGGACCGCGGCGCTCATACCCCCATCATCCCGTGGGCGACATAGGCCGCCAGAGCGACACCAATCGCGGCAAAGAGCCCCGCAATGATGTCATCCAGCATCACGCCGGTGGCCCCCGGCTGCCGGTCCGCCCAGCCCACCGGGCCGGGTTTCCAGATGTCGAACAGCCGGAAGAGCACGAAGGCTCCGAGCCAGCCCGGCCAGGGAAAGACCCAGGGGTCGACCCCGGCATGGGTCAGTCCCGCGGAGAGCGGCCAAAGAGCCAGCCATTGGCCCGCCACCTCGTCGATCACGATCTCTCCCGCGTCGTGGGCGCCGGTCGCAGCCTCTTCGGCGCGGGCCGCCCACCAGCCAAGGACACAGACAACCAGCGTGCCGAGCGCCAGCAGCCAGAAGCCGCCCAGCACATGCAGCACATAGCCCAGCGGCAGGGCCGCGAGCGAGCCCCAGGTGCCCGGCGCACCGGGCAGGGTGCCCACGCCACCCAGCGTGGCGACGGCGCGCGAGAACCTCATTGGGCCACCAGTGTCACGGTGGCCAGCGCCGCGATCCCTTCCTCGCGGCCGGTAAAGCCCAGCCGTTCGGAGGTCGTGGCCTTCACGCTCACCCGGTCCAGATCGAGCCGCATGAGCCGCGCAAGCTCTGCTCGCATCGCGTGCGCATGGGGGCCGATCTTCGGGCGCTCACAGATCAGGGTGCAGTCGGCATTGGCGATCCGGTAGCCCCGTGCCGCGACCCGTCCAATGGCATGCTCCAGAAAGATATGGCTTGCCGCGCCCTTCCACTGCGGATCGGAGGGCGGGAAATGCCGGCCGATATCGCCGTCCGCCAGCGCCCCATAAATCGCGTCGGTGACGGCATGCATGCCGACATCGGCGTCGGAGTGGCCGCGCAGGCCCCGGTCATGGGGGATACGCACGCCGCAGAGTATGACATGGTCACCGGCCTCGAACGCGTGTACGTCAAAGCCGTTGCCGCAGCGGATATCCATGGCCGACGACCCCTGTTGTGCGGCGCGGGCGGCAAGGATCGCCCGGGCGCGGTCGAAATCCCCAGGATGGGTGATCTTCAGATTGTCCTCATCCCCGGCGGTGATGGCGACGTCAAGCCCGTGGGCGCGGGCAACCTCCACATCATCCGCCGCCCCGCCGGAGTGGGCCGCGTGGGCGGCCCGAATGGGAGCGACGTGAAATCCCTGGGGGGTCTGGGCGCGCCACAACCCCGTGCGATCCGCAGTGCCCGCTACCAGCCCGCGCTCCCCGCGCCAGAGCGCATCGATGACCGGCAGGGCCGGCGCCGCACCGGGGTGCGTATCGAGCGCGTCGAGCACACCGTCGACGGCCGCGGCGGACACCAGAGGCCGTGCTGCATCGTGGATAAGCACGCGCTGCGCGCTGTCGGGCAGGGCGGCCAGTCCGGCGCGGACGGATGCATCCCGGGTCGCGCCTCCGGACGTGAGACGCAGTGTGAATCCCGAGGGCACGGTGACATGGGCGGTGAACAGTTCTTCATCGTCCGGACCAAGAACCAGCACACCATCCTGCACGCGTGGATGCGCGGCGAAAGCCTCGAGCGTCGTCTGAAGCACGCAACAGGCCCCAAGCGATTGATATTGCTTTGGGAGTTCGCCACCTGCGCGGGCGCCGCGGCCGGCGGCAACGATCAGAACGGTTGTTGTCATGGCGCACTACTCCTCAGGAAAACGGCCTAGACTCTCTGCGATCGGGTGACAATCCGGGCAGAACCGCCTTTATGGACGCCTAAATATTGAGCAGTTGCTGAATTATCGCGTATTGCAGTATCTCGTCGATTGCACCTGCGACGGCTGAGGTCTACCGCAGAGAAAATCGCATAAGGATTGAGCAGTTGAGCATTCGAGTGGCAGGCGTCCGTCTTGACCCTCCTGTCCTTCTGGCCCCGATGGCCGGGATTACAGACCTGCCGTTCCGCAGGATGGTTCAGCGCTTCGGCGCGGGGCTGGTCGTCAGCGAGATGGTCGCCAGTCAGGAAATGGTCCAGGCCAAACCCGGCGTGCGCGAACGGGCCGCCCTCGGTCTGGACACGACCGACACCGGCATCACCGCGGTTCAGCTCGCAGGACGTGATCCCTATTGGATCGCCGAGGCCGCCCGGATGGTAGAGGCCAATGGCGCCGCGCTCATCGACATCAATATGGGCTGTCCTGCCAAGAAGGTCGTCGGAGGACTGTCGGGCTCGGCGCTGATGCGGGAGCCCGACCATGCGTTGCGGCTGATCGAGGCCGTGGTCGGCGCGGTCTCCGTCCCCGTTTCACTGAAAACGAGGCTCGGCTGGGATGGCGACTGTCTCAACGCGTCAGATATAGCGCGCCGGGCCGAAGCGGCAGGCGTTGCCATGGTCACGATCCACGGACGCACGCGCTGCCAGTTCTACAAGGGGCAGGCGGACTGGGATGCGATCCGCGCCATCGTGGAGTCTGTTGCGATCCCGGTGATCGCGAATGGCGATGTCACATCGCTTACCACGGCGCGGCGGGCATTGGCGCGCTCCGGCGCCGCTGGAGTCATGGTCGGGCGCGGCGCGCAGGGTGCGCCGTGGCGATTGGCGCAGATCGCCGCCGGGCTGGCGGGAACCTCTGCGCCAGTAGCGCCGGAAGGTACAGCGCTCGCCGAACTGGTCGCGGACCACCATGACGCGATGCTGAGTTTTTACGGCGAGGCTCTGGGACTTCGCGTCGCGCGCAAACATCTTGGCTGGTACATGGACGGTGTCGGAACGGCGCCCGGCCTGCGCCGCGCCATCCTGACCGCCAGCATACCGCGCGACGTTCACCGTCTGCTGCGCGACGCGTTCGCCCCCGAACGGGCCGTCGCCGCATGAGCCCGACCGAAGCAAACGAGTGGGGCCGAGCGCTCTGGGCGTCGCTGCCGGTGCCGGCCTTCCTGCTCAACGAAGACGACACGATCGCCGAGATCACGCCGGCGGCGGAGCATTTCCTGAACATGTCGTCGCGCAGCCTCCGGGGCCTTCCGGTCTGGGACAAGCTGACCATCGATGCGCCGCTCGAAGAGGCCTTTGCCCGGGTCCGTCGCGACCAGTCGGGGCTCTTCATAAACAATGTCGATGTCGGCGGCGGAAATCGCCCGCCCGTGCAGTGCAACATCCAGATCGGGGCGATGACGGACGCGCCCGGCATGGTGCTGCTGCTGCTGGAGCCGCGACAGATCGCGGACCGTATGGACCGCGCGCAATCCGTCAAATCTGCGGCGAAATCGGCCATCGGCATGTCCGAAATGCTGGCCCATGAAATCAAGAACCCGCTCGCGGGTATCACGGGCGCGGCCCAGCTTCTGTCGATGAACCTCCACGGCGAGGACCGCGAGCTGACCGATCTGATCGTATCCGAATCACGCCGGATCGTGAAACTGCTGGAACAGGTGGAACAGTTCGGCAATCTGCGCCCGCCCAAGCGCCGGGCGGTCAATCTGCACGATCTGCTGGACCGTGCGCGGAAATCCGCGCTGGTGGGGTTTGCCGCACATATGACGCTGATCGAGGATTACGACCCGTCGCTGCCGGCCACCTGGGTCGATGGCGACCAGATGCTCCAGGTCTTCCTGAACCTGCTCAAGAACGCCGCAGAGGCCAGCCGTGCCGGTGGTACGATCCGGATCCGGACCTTTTACGAGCTGTCGTTGCGGGTCCGCAAACCCGACGGCACCGGCCGCGCGCTGCCGCTGCAGGTCGAGATCATCGATGACGGGCCGGGTCTTCCGTCTGACATCGCAAGCGACATCTTCGACCCGTTTGTCTCGGGTCGTGACAACGGCACCGGGCTCGGCCTGGCGCTGGTATCAAAGATCATTTCCGAACATGATGGCTGGATCGGTGTCGAGAGCGTACCGGGACGCACTGTGTTTCGCATCTCGCTGCCCGTGGCACCGAAGACCGAGGAGACCGAGTGATGGATGGCACGATCCTAGTCGCCGATGACGACCGGACGATCCGGACCGTTCTGACCCAGGCGCTGACGCGCGCGGGCTGCAAGGTGCACGCAACCTCGTCGCTGATGACGCTCATGCGATGGGTCGAGGAAGGCAAGGGCGATCTGGTGATCTCGGACGTGATCATGCCGGACGGCAACGGGCTCGAGGCGTTGCCCAAGATCAGCGAGGAACGCCCCGGTCTGCCGGTGATCGTGATCTCGGCCCAGAACACGATCATGACGGCGATCCAGGCCGCCGAGGCCGACGCGTTCGACTATCTGCCGAAACCCTTCGATCTGCCGGATCTGATGAAACGCGCGGCCCGGGCGCTCGATGTCAAACGCCGCGTCCCGGCGCAGCGCACCACCGCGGAGCGCAATGCGGACGACCTTCCCCTGGTGGGCCGCACACCGGCGATGCAGGCGCTCTACCGCCTGGTTGCGCGGGTGATGAACACCGAACTCACGGTGCTCGTGACCGGTGAAAGCGGCACGGGCAAGTCCCTGATCGCACGGGCGATCCACGATTTTTCTGACCGGCGCACCATGCCCTTCGTCGTGGCCTCGGCGGCCGATCTGACCGGCGTCGAGGGCCCGGCCACGGTGATCGCCCGGGCGCGGGGCGGCTCGATCCTGTTTGATGAGGTCGGGGATCTCGATTCCGACGCCCAGGCCCGCATCGTGCGCATGCTCGACGGTTTCGGCGACCCCGCGCCGCGCGTGATGGCAACGTCACAGGGCGATCTGGCCAGCAAAATGGAAGAGGGCGCGTTCCGGCAGGACCTGTTTTACCGCCTCGGCGGCGTGACCATCAATGTGCCCGCGTTGCGCGAAAGGGTCGACGATATCCCTCTGCTGGCGGAGCATTTCCTGGCCCGCTGCGAAGCGGAGGGCGGAGGTTCGCGTCGGTTCTCCAACGAGGCGCTCGAAATGATCCGGACCTACAGCTGGCCGGGCAATGTGCGGCAGCTCGAAAACACCATTCGGCGGCTGGTCGTCACCAACTCCGAAGATGAAATCGCCCGCGCCGAGATCGAGCAGGTGCTGGGCAACCAGCCCGCCATGCATCCCGCGCTTGGCCGGGTGGACAGCGAAAAGCTGTCGCTGTCGGTCGCCAAGCATTTGCGGCGCTATTTCGACCTGCATGGCGGGATGCTGCCGCCGCCGGGCCTCTATCAGCGCATTCTCAAGGAGGTCGAATCTCCGCTGATCGAGATTGCGCTCGATGCGACCGGCGGTAACCAGGCCAAGTGCGCGGATTTGCTGGGGATCAACCGCAATACGCTCCGCAAGAAGATTACCGACCTCGATATCCGCGTGACGCGCCGCCGCAAATTGATGTAAACGCGCAACAGATGCGTTGCATTTCGGCGGCGCTCGGCTCACAGTTCGAGCCAATACTCAACGAGACCCATCGGTGCGGGGTGCGGCATGGGCGCAGAGGCGGGCGACACGGCCCAAGGCAGGCTGGGATTTCTCCGACCCGGACGGCGCGGCGTTTCAGGACGGCGCATTCAGGCCGTCGGCGCTGTCGTGCTTGTCGTGCTCGGACCGGTCCTGGCCATTGCGACATTCCTGGTGCTCGGGCCGCTCGATGTCGGCGCGTCGGATCTGGAATTGCGGCTCGTCCTGCTGTTCGATCTTGTCTACGTGCTGTCGGTCGCGACGCTTGTCTTTCACCGCATCGTCAAGATCATCGCCGCGCGGCGGGCGCAGTCCGCCGGCTCGCGGTTGCACCTGCGGCTCACGGCGGTGTTTTCGCTGGTGGCACTCGTGCCCACGGTGCTGGTCGCAGTCTTTGCCGGTCTGACGCTCAATGTCGGTCTGGAGGGCTGGTTTTCGGACCGGGTGCGCGACGTGGTGGGCGCATCGCTGGAGGCCGCTGAAGCCTATGAGGCCGAGCACCGACGTGATCTCTCCACCGATGCCCAGGCTGTGGCCCTACTGCTCGACCGGCAGAACGACACAACCCGGCTGATGACCGACGGCGATCTGCGTCTGTCGCTGGCGCAGGTGCAGGGGCAGATCCAGCGCGGCCTCAAGGAAGCGTACGTCATCGACGGCGCTGGCGAGATCCGGGCGCGGGGCGAGCGGTCCTACCTTTTCGGCTATGAAGCGCCCGATCCGTTCTACCTGGCCGAAGCGCGCGAAGGCGAAACGGTGATCATTGCCGACTGGGACAACAACGAGTTTCGCGCCCTGATCCGGCTGGACAGTTTCGTCGACCGCTATCTCTATGTCTCGCGCACGGTGGATGGGCAGCTTCTGAGCCTGCTTGATGAGACCCAGCAGTCCGCGGTGCTCTACCAGCAGCTCGAACAACGTCGCGGGCAGCTGCTCTTTGACTTCGGGCTGCTCTATCTCGGGTTCGCGGTGATCCTGATTCTGGCCGCCATCTGGCTCGGCCTGTGGCTGGCCGAACGAATTTCCCGCCCGGTCGGGCGGTTGGCCGGCGCGGCTCAGAGCGTCGGCGGCGGCGATCTGGATGTGCAGGTTCGCGAGGAAAAGGGCGATGACGAGATCGCCATGCTCGGACGCATCTTCAACCAGATGACACGGCAGCTCAAACGCCAGCGCGAAAGCCTGTTGGAGGCGAACCGGACCAGCGAGGAGCGCCGCAGGCTTTTCGATTCCGTGTTGGGGTCGATCACCTCGGGCGTGATGGCCGTCGACGCCGAAGGGCAGGTGGAGCTGGTGAACCGCTCCGGCGCGCGGCTGCTGGCGCTCGACGACCATGAGGTGTCGGGTGAAAAGCTCGTCGATCTGGTGCCCGATTTTGCCGAATTGCTCGACTCCTTGCGCCAAGGTCCCGCCGAGGACAGCCAGCACGAGATCACCATGCATCGCGGCGGAGTCGACAGCCGGATCCTCGTGCGTCTTGCGATCCGGCGGGCGCGCGACGGTCGCGTCGAAGGGTTCGTGATCGCCTTTGACGATGTCACCGATCTGGTCACCGCCCAGAGAATGGCGGCCTGGGGCGATGTTGCGCGGCGCATCGCCCATGAGATCAAGAATCCTCTGACGCCCATTCAGCTTTCGGCCGGACGGATCAAGCGCAAGTTCGGCAAACATCTGGACCCGGAACAGGCCGAAGCGCTGGAGCGTCTGACGGATGTGATCGTGCGCCAGACCGAGGATCTGCGGCGAATCGTCGACGAATTCTCGCGCTTTGCCCGGATGCCGCAGCCCGATCAGAGCCAGCAGGATCTGACCGCGCTGATCCGCGACGCGGTGCTGTTGCAGGAAGCAGACCGCACCCATGTGGAGGTTTTGGCCGAGCTGCCAGACGAAGCGCTCATGGCCGAGATCGACACCACCTTGATGTCGCAGGCCCTAACCAATCTCATCAAGAACGCTGTCGAAGCCGCGACCGAGCATCCGCATCCGCCGGATGGGCACCGGCCGGAGGTGCGCGTGGCATTGAAGGCTGTCGCGGACGGGCTGGAGATTTCGGTCTCCGACAACGGGCCGGGCTTTCCGCCCGATCGCTCGCGGCTCTTCGAGCCCTATGTGACGACGCGCGAGAAGGGTACGGGTCTAGGCCTGCCCATCGTGATGAAGATCGTCGAGGACCATGGCGGACGGATTGCGCTGGAGGATGCCGCCGCCTTTGCCCCGGGCGCGGCGGCTGGCGCGAAGGTGGTCATCTGGTTGCCGGTCGAGGCGGGGCAGAGCAATGCGCAGGCGGCGGAGTAGGCTGCGGAAAACGCGGCGGGACATGAGGCAGAAAGCAAAGCGATGACGGACATTCTGATTGTCGATGACGAACGCGATATCCGGGAGCTGATCTCGGACATCCTCGAAGATGAAGGCTTTACCACGCGGCTGGCGGGCAATTCGGACGATTGTGTGGCGGCTCTGACCGAGGCCACGCCGTCGCTGATGATCCTCGATATCTGGCTCAAGGACAGTGACATGGACGGGATCGACATCCTGACCAAGGTCAAACGGGAAACCCCACAGGTCCCGGTGGTGATTATCTCCGGGCACGGCAATATCGAGATCGCCGTGGCCGCGATCAAGCAGGGCGCCTATGACTTCATCGAGAAGCCCTTCAATATAGACCAGTTGCTGGTCGTCATCCGACGGGCGATGGAGACCTCGCGTCTGCGCCGCGAAAACACTGAACTGCGCCGGGGCGAAACCACGGTGACGGAGCTGATCGGATCGTCCCAGCCCTTTCGTCTCTTCAAGTCGCAGCTCGACAAGGTCACCAAGTCGAACGGACGAGTGATGCTGTCCGGCGCGCCCGGTTCGGGCAAGGAAACCGCCGCGCGCTACCTGCACGGCCAGTCCCACCGCGCCGCCGCGGCCTTCGTCACCATGAACTGCGCCAGTATCGATGCCGATCACATGGAAAAACTGCTCTTCGGGGCCGAGGTCCAGGGCCAGCCGGTGCAGCCGGGTCTGCTGGAGCAGGCCGATGCCGGCACGCTCTATCTCGACGAGGTCGCCGACATGCCGCTCGACACCCAGGCCAAGATCCTGCGCGTGCTCGTCGATCAGCAATTCCAGCGGGTGGGGGGCACGTCTCGGGTGAGCGTCGATGTGCGCATCGTCTCCAGCACCGCGCGCGATCTCGAGACCGAGATCGCCGCCGGCCGGTTCCGCGAGGAGCTTTACCACCGGCTCAATGTCGTGCCCATCACCGTGCCGGGCCTCGAGGAACGCCGCGCCGACATCCCCGCGCTGGCCGATGCGTTCATCGAGCGGTTCAACGAAGCCGACGGTCTGCCGCGCCGAACCCTGTCGGAGGAGGCCGCAGCCCTGCTCCAAACGATGCAGTGGCCCGGCAATGCGCGGCAGTTGCGCAATGTGATCGAACGCGTCCTGATCCTCGGCCCAGACAGCGGCGAAATCGCCGCCAGCGAACTGCCGGGCAACCGCCCCGAAGAGGCCGGCGAAAACCGTGTCGTACTGGCCGGAACCATTACCCAGATGCCTCTGCGCGAGGCGCGCGAGATGTTCGAGCGCGAGTACCTGCTGACCCAGATCAACCGCTTTGGCGGCAACATCTCGCGGACGGCGAATTTCGTCGGCATGGAACGCTCCGCCTTGCACCGAAAGCTCAAATCGCTCAGCGTCGTGACGGCGACCAAAGCCGGGGCGCGCATTGCTACCGTAGAAACGCCGACAGAACCTTGAGTATGGCGGGCAAAGGGGCGCGCCCATGAATTTCATCATTTGCGGCGCCGGTCAGGTGGGCTGGCAGATCGCCCGCCACCTGTCGGGCGAACGCAACGACGTGACCGTCGTGGACAACAATCCCGCGCTGGTTCGCCGGGCGACCGATACGCTCGATGTCAGGGGAATCGCAGGCTTTGCCTCCTACCCGGACGTGCTGGAACGGGCGGGGGCAGAAGACGCCGACATGATCATCGCGGCGACCCACTCCGACGAGGTCAACATGGTGACCTGTCAGGTGGCGCACTCGGTCTTTTCGGTGCCGCGCAAGATCGCGCGACTGCGGGCGCAAAGCTATCTCGACGCCATAGACAGCAATCTCTATCGTCGCGATCACCTGCCGATCGATGTCGTCATCAGCCCCGAAAAGGAGGTCGCGCAAGCGGCATTGAAGCGGCTACAGATTCCAGTAGCTTTCGATACCGAGGCCTTCCTCAAGGACATGGCGGTGATGATCGGGGTCGCGCTCGACGACGATTGCCCAATTCTCGATACGCCCCTGCGCCAGTTGCGCGATCTCTTTTCGACCCTGCGGGTGATGGTGGTGGGCATCCGGCGCGAGGGTACGCTCTTTTCGCCCGACAGCGGCGACCAGCTTTTCCCGGGCGATGAAGTCTATCTCTTTACCCATCGCGACGACGTGAGCCGGACCCTCGAAATCTACGGCAAGTCTGCCCGTCGACAGGAACGCGTGGTCATCGTCGGGGGCGGTAATGTCGGCCTGGCCGTGGCCCGTGCGCTGGAGGCACAGGCCAGCCGCATCCGCGTCAAGATGATAGAGCGCAACCGCCATTGCGCCGAACTGGCCGCCGATGCGCTGGAGCGGACCATCGTGCTGAACGGCGACGGGCTGAACAGCGAGCTTCTGGCCGAGGCCAATATCGACCGCGCCGATGCCATCCTGACCGTTACCGACGACGACAAGACCAACTTGCTCGCCGCGGTCCGGGCGAAGTCGGTTGGCTGTCCGATGTCTATCTGTCTGGTGAACGATCCCAGCCTCTTGCCGCTGCTGGGGCCGCTCGAGATCGACGCCTATATCAATCCGCGCTCCACAACTGTCTCGTCCATCCTGCGTCATATCCGTCATGGACGGGTGCGCGGGGTCTATTCCATCGGCGATGCCGAGGCCGAAGTGATCGAGGCGCAGGTTCTGGGAACCTCCGAGATCTCGGGCAAGCTGGTGCGCGATATCGATTTCCCCGAAGGCGCGCTCCTGGGGGCCGTGATGCGCGGTGACGAGATCTTTATGCCCAAAGGTTCCAGCAGGATCGAAGAGGGCGATGTCATCACGGTCTTTTCCCTGTCCTCGGACATTCCGGAGGTCGAGCGCCTGTTGCAGGTCTCGGTGGATTTCTTCTGAAACCCGTCACCACGTTTGTTGCCGGAATGCCCGTTCTGGTCGTGATGGCCTGCATCGGAACGCTATCGATGCTGCCGGTCTCGCTCCACGCGGCGATCCACGACGATTTCACCGTGGCGCGGCCGTTCTTTTACGGCGGTGTGGTGCTGACCGGCGTCTGCGTGCTGGTCGGCGTTGCCGCGCGCAGCCGGCGGATCCGCAAACCCGCGCGCGCAATGCTTTTGACGATCGTGGGCTGCTATCTGGTACTGCCGCTCCTGCTGGCGCTCCCGCTGATCGAGACGGTTCCCGGTCTGACCCTTCTGGGCGGTTATTTCGAGATGATGTCGAGCCTCACGACGACCGGTGCGACGCTGCTGGAGGACCCCGGCGCCGTGCCCGCCTCGGTGCATCTGTGGCGGGCTATGGTCGGCTGGTGGGGTGGTCTCATTGCCTGGGTCTCGGCGATTGCCATCTTCGCGCCCTTGCGGCTGGGCGGGTTCGAGGTGCTTGCCAACCGGGTGGGCCATTCCCAGACCGGCGCAGAGACTTACGAACGCAGCGAAATGCGCGAGCGGCTGGTGCGGCACAGTGCGGATCTGGTGCCGATCTATGCCGGGCTGACGCTCCTGCTATGGATCTTGCTGCTGTTGGCCGGCGAAGACCCGTTCGTCGCACTGTGCCATGCCATGTCGACCCTATCCACCAGCGGAATTACCCCCCTAGCGGGGTTCGAGCAGGCGTCGGCTGGACGGATCGGGGAAATGCTGCTGGCGGTGTTTTTCGTCTTCGCACTGCTGCGGCGCACCTTCGCACGGGATATGTCGAGCAACACGAACCTGCCGATCTGGCGCGAACCTGAATTGCGCGTGGCCGCGCTCATCGTCTTTGGTCTGACCCTAATCCTGATCCTGCGGCACTGGCTGGCGATTGCCCCTGAGGGCGCCGGATCGGAGGCAACGCTTGGCGCGGCGGCCTGGGGCGGGTTCTTCACTGCACTCTCGTTTCTGTCGACCACTGGTTTTGCGTCTGCCGACTGGGTCGATGCACAGGCATGGGCCGGGCTCAGCGCCCCCGGTTTGATCCTGATGGGGCTCGCGCTCGTCGGCGGAGGCGTCGCCACAACTGCCGGCGGGGTGAAGCTCTTGCGAGTTTACATCCTCTACAAACACGGCTCACGGGAAATGGCGCGGCTGGTGCATCCGTCTTCGGTGGCCTCCATAGGTGGTCGCGGACGCACGATCCTGCCGCAAAACGCGCTGATCGCCTGGATTTACTTCATGACCTTCGGGCTTTCGCTCTGTGCGATCATGCTTGCGCTCACGGCCACCGGGGTCGGGTTCCACGAAGCCACGATCCTGGCCGTTGCGACGCTCAGCACCACCGGTCCGCTGATCGACGTTGCGGGGCAGGGGGGGATTTCCGAACAGACGCTGCCAAGCGTCGCGCAGATCGTGCTATGTATCGCGATGCTTCTGGGACGGTTGGGAACCCTGAGCTTGGTGGCGCTTCTCAATCCCGGGTTCTGGCGCGTATGAGCTTCGGGTGGGCAGAAATGCCGCAATTGCGAAATCTCTGGCCAGTTTCACGCCCCTGGCTCTGGAATCCTGCGGAACGGACCGCCATAGTGGCGACGTCAAGACATATGTTCCGCCCAAAATAAAGGCAATAACAATGGCATCGGACAGCAAGAACCTTCAGGACGCCTTTCTCAATCACGTCCGCAAGACCAAGGTTCCGGTGACGATCTTTCTGATCAACGGCGTTAAGTTGCAAGGTGTCATCACCTGGTTTGACAATTTCTGTGTGCTGCTGCGCCGCGATGGGCAATCCCAGCTTGTCTACAAGCATGCGATCTCGACCATCATGCCGAGCCAGCCCATTTCGCTATATGAGGGCGACAGCTGACCGCCGCGTATTCGACGGAAACCCCGGACACACGCGCCTGGGTTCTTCACCCCGACATCCGAACGGACCGCGCGCGCCGCGATGCGGACTTGGCACTTGACGAGGCTGTCGCGCTGGCCCGCGCGCTGCCCGGCATCGATCTGTGCGGCCAGGAGATTGTCCCGGTGCCGCGCGCCCGTCCGGGGCTGCTCTTCGGCGAGGGCACGACCGAACGGTTGGGCGAGCTCTTTGAAGCGGAAGAGATCGGGCTTGTGCTCATCGACGGGCCGGTCACCCCTGTTCAGCAGCGCAATCTGGAGCGGGCCTGGGGTGTCAAGATCCTCGACCGCACCGCCCTGATCCTGGAGATCTTCGCGGACCGCGCCCGCACGCGCGAGGGTGTGCTGCAGGTGGATCAGGCCGCGCTGGCGTATCAGCGGACGCGGCTGGTGCGCGCCTGGACCCATCTGGAACGCCAGCGCGGCGGGCTGGGGTTCGTGGGCGGCCCGGGTGAGACACAGATCGAAGCCGACCGGCGCGCCATCGACGAGGCGATCGTCCGGCTGCGGCGGCAACTGGCCAAAGTCGTCAAGACCCGCGATCTGCACCGCGCGGCGCGCAAGAAGGTACCCTATCCGGTCGTCGCGCTGGTAGGCTACACCAACGCCGGTAAATCCACGCTCTTCAACCGCCTGACGGGCGCCGAGGTGGTGGCCAAGGACATGCTCTTTGCCACGCTCGACCCGACGATGCGGGCGCTGGCCCTGCCGAACGGGCCGCCGGTGATCCTCTCGGATACAGTAGGGTTCATCAGCAGCCTGCCCACCGAACTGGTCGCAGCCTTCCGCGCGACACTGGAAGAGGTCCTGTCGGCCGATCTGATCCTGCATGTGCGCGACATCGCCCACCCCGAGACCGAAGCGCAGGCCGAGGATGTACGTCAGATCCTGGAAAGCCTCGGCATTGCCGAAGACCGCCCCGTGGTCGAGATCTGGAACAAGACAGATCTGCTTAACCCCGCGGCGCGGGCGACGGTAACGGCCCGAGCCGCGCGCGCACCCGATGTACTGCTTCTCTCGGCCTTGTCCGGAGAGGGCAGCGATGCGCTGCTGGAGCGGCTGGCGACGACGCTGAGCGAACCGGTCACGCAAACGGACCTGAAGCTCGACTTCGCCGAGGGGCGCAAACGGGCCTGGCTTTTCGAGCGCGGTCTGGTGACAGAGGAGCAGGAGACGGAAACAGGCTTCGCGCTGTCTGTCACCTGGACCTCGCGTCAGCGCGCGGCGTTCGAGGCGCTCTGAACAGAACCGCGCGCTCTGCCAAGAGCGTAACTCCGCACCTCTCAGCGGCCCTCGGGGACAAGCAGGGTCGTGCCCACCGACGCCGCCCGGGCCAGCGACGGATCGAGCGACATTGCGACATAGTCGCCGCGCCGCCAAAGCTCACTGAGATTGTCGTAGAAGCGCGACAGCGGGTGCCCGGATTGGCCGGTAGAGATAACAAAGACCGACGTGTCGGGGTCGTCCAGATCATAAATCCCACGATAGGCCGCACCGTGGGTGTTCAGGAACGGATCAGGCCCATGCCCGACGGTGGCCCCGCGCTGCAGCGTGTGGTCCGAACCGCTGGTGGACTGGCGGATGTTCACCAGCCAGCCCAGCCCCGGCGTAGTTCCCAGGACCGGGTGGTCATGGGTTGCCTGGTGCGCGTCGCCCCAATTCAGCGTGTCGAGACGGCCGCCATAGGTTTCGTCCAGCCAGATCAGCGCATCGTCAAGCGCGGCACTGGCCATCTCGGCACAGGTCTCGATCTGGGTGGACTGACGCACATCGCACCAGGCCGCCGCGCCGTCCACGTCGCGAAACACGCGTTCCAGAAACAGCGGATCGGGCCGGGCGAAGGCAGGTGTCAGCGTGCTGCCGAGATCATCCTCGATCAGACGGCGGTTCAGCGCGCGCATCCAGGTGTGATAGATCAAGGGCTGCGGCAGATGCTCGTTCATCTCGCCGTTCCATTCGGCGAGCAGGTCCAGCGCCTCGCGGCGGCGCCGGTCGAGCGTCCCGTCGGGTGCCGCACTCTGCTGGAACCACAGTTCGGCCGCGACCAGCGGTAACAAGACGCGCGCGGGCGTGCTGACAGTGTCGAGCTGCGCTTCGATAAAGCTTTCGCGGGTATGCACCTCGCGCGCCGCCATCAACCGTTCCAGGCGCTGTATACGCTGCGTGTCGCCCCAGTCATGACTGACATGGAAGGGAAATGCCCTGTCGCTGGTCCGGTTGTTGGTATTGCCCAGCACACCGCTGTCGGGCGCCCGAAAGAGCGGGTTGGCGCCGTGTCCAAGCGTGCCCTGCCAGCGGTTCTGCGGCAGCCAGCCCCGGGAGGGCGTCCGTCCGAGGCTGTCATGGCGTGCCGCGCGCCGGGGCAGATCCCCGGCCAACACCATGGCGATCTCGTCCCTGGTGGCGAGCAACAGATTCTGCGCCGGCGCGATGTAAAGCTCGGCCGCCGCCAAGCCGTCATCAATGCTGCGCGCCCGCATCAGGTCGAGCGCCGCGGTCATTGATGTGTCGCGGTCCGACAACAGCGTCCAGGCAACCGAGGTGACATGGCCCGGTGGCGTCACGGCAGCAAGTCCGAAGAGATCCGGAGGCAGCACTGGGCCGTTTTCGGTCCAGCGCAGGGTGAGCGTCACCGGGCTCGCGTCTTTCACGGCGACGACAACGCGCTCCTGACGGAAGGGTTTGGGACCATCAGGGGTCTCATAGAGGTTCGGATCGGCAGGATCGACGCGCTCGATGTAGACGTCGAGATCGTCGGCATAGGCCGAGGTCAGACCCCAGGCGAGATCGTCGTTGCGCCCGACCATCACCAGAGGCATGCCGGGAATGGTGCCCCCGATAACCCCGCCTCCGTCGATGTCGAGACGGGCGAGATACCAGATCGCCGGCGCCGACAGTTCCAGATGCGGATCATTGGCCAGCAAGGCGGCGCCCCGTGCCGCCCTGCGCCCATCGGCGGCCCAGACATTGGATGCAGATGCGAGTCCGCGCGCGGGGAACGGCGACAATGGATCCTCGCGTGCCGCGTCTTGCGCGGCGGTCGTCACTGGCGGGTCAAGAAAGGGAAGCAGTCCGGCATCCGCCCGCTCCAGCGCGGCGCTTCGTCCGCCCGGCGCGTCCGGCAGCAGGTCGCGCAGGCGTTCCGGTTCCAACACCATCGACGCGCGGGCGCGCAGGACCTCTTCGCTGAGCTGGGTCGAAAGCTGAACTCCCATCAGCTTGATGATCGCGAGACTGTCGGCGGGCTGCCAGGGGGCGATCTCGGGAGAAAACAAAAAGAATTCCGGCGCGCCCCGTCCGCGGGCGCCGCGGTTGATTTCGGCCAGCCATGCGTTCACTCCGGCCGCGTAGGCGTCGAGCGCGGCCATGGTGCGGGCATCCTGCGCTGCGACCGATGCCTGGGCGAGCCGGTAGAGATCGAAGCGACGCATCGCCTCGTCAATCTTGACCGTCCGCTTGCCGAATAGCTCTGACAACCGGCCCTGAGCCGTGCGGCGCAGCATGGTCATCTGCCACAGCCGATCCTGCGCGTGCACGAAACCGAGGCCGAAAAAGCTGTCGGCCTCGGTCTCGCCCAGAATATGGGGCACGGCGGCGGTGTCGCGGACAATCTCGATCGGAGCAGTGATGCCGGGCACCTCGAAGCGGCCGTCCATCGGCGGTAAAGACCGGCTCGCAAAGTGGTAGGCCAGGACCGCCGCGGCAAGAGCCAGAACGAGCCCCAGAAGGAACAGGCGCAGCGCCCAGCGAAACGCGCTCAGCATTGCGCCGGTTCCTCACTCATGCGTCGCGCACCCTCTGGAGACCTACAAACCTTGGACCTCATGCGACATCCGCGTTGAAAACGGGGGCCGCCATTCCTGCCATCGCGTCAGCGCAGAATGCGCGAATATTTCACTCCGGACAATGTCGCGCCGGCGAGCAGGCCCTTTTCATTGAAGATGATCGAGACCACGTCGCTTTCGATCGACCTTGTATCTGCCGAGAGCGTGCCGCCGGCCTCGCCGACAACGGTCGTCACGCCGGCGCCAGCCTCCCAGCCGGGCGAGCCGCGGAAATCGGCCAGAGCATCCGGTGTCAGAAAGAACAGCACCTGGGAGCTTTCCGTCGCGCCGATCTGAAAACCGCCGCTCAGAACAGTGGCGGAATAGTAGTCCACCGTGACCCCGTCGATCAGCAGCGCGCCTTCGCCATAGCCGCCGCCGACCATGAAGCCCGCCGAACCGATCAGTGGCATCACCAGCATACCGGCGGCGCGATTGGCGAGAGCCTGGGTTTCGGGATAAGTCTGGTACATCAGGCTCAGGGTGTTCTGCACCCGCGAGTCGATGATCTGGCCGCCGGTCGAACCGACGGAATTGTCGCAAGCGGCGAGGACGAAGGCCGCGCCTCCGGCCAGGAGGCCGCGCCGTGTGAAATGGGTCATGCTCTGCCTCGGGTCATGTATTCTTGGTGTTTGGCATATTTGCCTTGGCGGGCACGATACGCGACGCGGACACGCTTGTCACGGTCAAGCCGCGCTGCTCATGCCTTCAGCAGCCTGGCCGCGCGCGGTGCGTAATAACTCAGGACGCCGTCACAGCCCGCACGCTTGAAGGCCCGCAGTGTTTCCATCATCACCGCTTCGCCATCGATCCAGCCCTGCGCGGCGGCGGCTTCGATCATCGCGTACTCGCCGGACACCTGGTAGGCGTAGGTTGGCGCGCCGAAAGTGTCCTTCACTTCGCGGCAGATATCGAGATAGGCGAGACCGGGTTTGACCATCACCATGTCCGCGCCCTCATCGAGATCGCGCGAGATCATCCGCAGCGCCTCGGCCCGGTTCGCCGGATCCATTTGATAGGTTTTCTTGTCACCCTTGAGTGCCCCGGAGGCGCCGACCGCATCCCGGAACGGTCCGTAGAAGCCGCTGGCGTATTTCGCCGAATAGCTCATGATCGTGACGTCGCAATGATCCGCATCCTCCAGCGCATCGCGGATCGCGCCGATCCGTCCGTCCATCATGTCCGAGGGCCCGAGGATGTCCGCGCCGGCCTCGGCCTGGGCCATCGCCATGCGCACTAGGGCCGCCACGGTTTCGTCATTGACGACATGGCCGTCGCGGACGATCCCGTCATGGCCGTTGGCATTGTAGGGATCGAGCGCGATATCGGTCATCACCGCCAGCCCGGGCACCGCGGCCTTGAGCGCCCGGATCCCCCGGTTCGTCAGGTTTTCCGGGTTCCAGGCCTCTTCGCAAAGCTCGGTCTTCAGTGCGGGATCGGTGTAGGGAAAAAGGCAGATCGCCGGAATGCCAAGGTCCGCGGCCTCCTGCGCCGCCGGCACGAGGCGGTCGACCGAGCGGCGCACAACGCCGGGCATCGACGGGACCGGTTCCTCGACAGCTTCGCCGTCGCACAGGAAGACCGGCCAGATCAGATCATGGGCGCTCAGTTGGGTCTCGCGCACCAGATCGCGCAGAGCCGGGGTGCGGCGCAGACGGCGGGGGCGCGTGCGAAAGTTGAGGCTGTGATCCGAGGGCATGGGCGCTGTCTTCGTGGCGAAAAACTGTATCGAGCCGGTGCTGCCACGGGTACCGCGCAATCTCAAGCCTAGGAATTCCGGGCCCGCCGGTCTAGCAGGACCGAACCTGCTCGCCTGCCATGGACGACCCCAAGTGCCCTACAGCGTTTTCGACCTGATCGATCTGCGGTCCTTTTCCAGCCTCTGGTACTGGGTCCTCGTTGCCTTGACCTGGGCCCGGGTTACCCAGGCGCCGCTGGGCGTGCCCTATGACATGGTCGAGCGGGCCGGCCGATCGGCTGCTGCGGGGGAAGATCTGTTGGTGATGGCGCGGCTCCAAGTGCGTCGCAGGCGGGCGATGGCAACGCGGCAGGGCGCGGTTCTGGTCGGTCTCTGGGCGTTCGTCCTGAGCGTTCTGACCGGCCTAACCTTCTGGTATGGCAGCGAGTTGTCGTTTTCTCTTTTGCTCTTGGCGGCGCCTCTGGCCTGGGTGACATGGATGACCCAGCGGGCGGCGCGCGATCTGGCTGCAACCGGCCCGGATGTCGACGCGGTGCGTCTGCGCTTGCGGCGTCTGAAGCGCTGGATCCAGGCGGTCGCGCTCATCACCGTGTTCATCACAGCCGTCGTCGGCATGTACTACAACTTGGTGAATTCCAGCTTCTAGGGTCGGCGGGACAGGGGTCGGGTTGACAGCGCGGGCGCGGCGGGTAGCTGTCGCGCCCATACGGATGGTGGCGGCCGGCAGGGCACGGAAGGCTTGGGGCAATGGCAGATCAGAGTGAGAAGCTCACCGTCGGCGGCGCGCCTGAGGGCTTTGATGCGAAGCTGATTCTGAACGAGGTCGCCCGCTCCGGTGGCCCGGTGCTGCATATTGCCCGCGACGACAGAAGGCTCAGCGCCTTGCACGCGGCGCTCGCGTTTTTTGCGCCGCAGATGCCCGTGATCGACTTTCCCGCCTGGGATTGCCTGCCTTATGACCGCGTTTCGCCACGCCCCGACATCACGGCGGCACGCATGGCGACATTGGCCGCACTGACTCATGCGCCACCGGAGCGCTTCGTTCTGTTGACCACGCTGTCCGCGGCCCATCAGAGGGTGCCGTCCCGCGCGACGCTGAAGGATGCGGCCTTTCGCGCAGACGTGGGCAAGCGCCTCGACGAATCTGCGCTGCGGTCTTTCCTGACCCGCATGGGCTTCGTGCAGTCGCCCACAGTGACTGAAGCCGGCGATTTCGCCGTGCGCGGCGGGATCATCGACATCTACCCACCCGGTGAGGCCGGCCCGGTGAGGCTCGACCTTTTCGGTGACGTTCTGGACGGCGCGCGGCGGTTCGATCCTGTGAGCCAGCGCACGACGGAGCCGCTGAGCCGGGTCGAGCTTGCCCCGGTGTCCGAGGTGATCCTCGACGAGGCCGCCATCCGCCGTTTTCGCCAGACCTACCGGATCGAGTTCGGCGCGGCGGGCACCGACGATCCGCTCTATGAAGCGGTCAGTGCCGGGCGCAAGCATCAGGGTGTCGAACACTGGCTGCCCTTCTTTCAGGATGATCTGGAGACGCTGTTCGACTATCTGCCCGGCGCGCCTGTCAGTCTCGATGACAAGCTGTTGCCGGCGCTCGACAGCCGCTGGGAGGGGATCGCCGATCAGTACGAGACGCGACAGGAGGCGATGAACGCCAAGGGCCGGATGGACAGCGTCTACAAACCGTGCCCGCCCGAACAGCTCTATCTCGACCCGGCAGAGTTCGAGACGGTGCTGGAGGGTCGACGCCGGCGTCAGTTCCACCCGCTGCCCCAGGCCAGTGGCCCGGGGGTGATCGACGCGGGCGGGCGGATCGGGCGGAACTTCGCGCCCGAACGGCAACAGGAGAAGGTCAACCTTTTCAGTGCCTTGTCGGATCACGTGAAAGCACGTCGCGCATCGGATGCGGTGGTGATTGCCAGCTATTCCGAAGGCGCGCGGGAACGGCTAAAGGGGCTCTTGGCTGACGAAGAGCTGCTCGACCCACAGGAAATCAAGGACTTCCGCGATGTCCCTGATGCGCCGGGCGGGGTCTTTCTGGCGGTCTGGCCGTTGGAAGCGGGCTTCACGGCACCGGGCGAACATGGCGGGCTGACTGTGATCTCCGAGCAGGACGTGCTCGGCGACCGTTTGATCCGAGCGCCCAAGAAACGCCGGCGCGCGGAAAACTTCCTGACTGAAACCCAGAGCCTCAGTCCCGGCGATCTGGTCGTCCATGTCGATCACGGCGTCGGGCGCTACAAGGGGCTCGAGGTTCTACAGGCCGCCGGCGCCGCCCACGAGATGCTGCATTTGGAGTATGCCGAAGGCGCGCGGCTCTATCTGCCGGTGGAAAACATCGAGCTTCTGTCGCGCTTCGGCCATGAGGAGGGTCTTCTCGACAGGCTCGGCGGCGGGGCGTGGCAAGCCAAGAAGGCCAAGCTCAAACAGCGGATCAAGGAGGTCGCGGACCGGCTCATTCGCATCGCGGCGGAGCGCGCGCTGCGCAAGGCCCCGATCATGGAGCCGCCGCCGGGCATGTGGGACGCGTTCTGCGCGCGCTTTCCCTATCAGGAGACCGATGACCAACTGTCGGCGATCGCCGATGTGCTCGATGACATGCATGCCGGCACGCCCATGGACCGGCTGATCTGCGGCGATGTCGGCTTTGGCAAGACTGAGGTGGCGATGCGGGCCGCCTTTGTCGCTGCCATGTCGGGCATGCAGGTCGCGGTGATCGCGCCGACCACGCTTCTCGCCCGCCAGCACGCCCAGAGCTTCGGGGAGAGGTTCCGCGGTTTCCCGCTGGAGGTCCGATCGCTCTCGCGCTTTGTTCCCGCAAAGGAGGCCGCGCAGACCCGCGACGGTCTGGCCCGCGGCACGGTTGACATTGTGATCGGCACCCATGCCCTGTTGGCGAAATCCGTGCGGTTCCAGAACCTTGGGCTCCTGGTAATTGACGAGGAACAGCGCTTCGGCGTCACCCACAAGGAACGGCTGAAGCAGCTGCGTTCGGACGTGCATGTCCTGACGCTCACTGCGACGCCGATCCCGCGTACGCTGCAGATGTCGCTCGCCGGTGTGCGCGATCTGTCGATCATCGGCACGCCGCCGGTCGACCGGCTCGCCATCCGCACCTATGTCAGCGAGTTCGATGGCGTGACCATCCGCGAGGCGCTGCTGCGGGAGCATTACCGCGGCGGGCAGAGCTTCATCGTCGTCCCCCGCATCAAGGATCTGCCGGAGCTCGAAGATTTTCTTCGCGATCAGGTGCCGGAAGTCAATTTCGTGATTGCCCATGGCCAGATGGCAGCCGGCGAGCTCGATGACCGAATGAACGCTTTCTATGACGGTAAATATGACGTGCTGCTTGCAACGACGATCGTCGAAAGCGGGCTCGATATTCCGACCGCGAACACAATGGTGATCCACCGCGCCGACCGCTTCGGGCTGGCGCAACTCTATCAGATCCGTGGCCGTGTCGGGCGCGCCAAGACCCGGGCCTATGCGTACCTCACGACCAAGCCGCGCGCGTCGCTGACGCCGCAGGCTGAAAAGCGGCTGCGCGTTCTGGGCAGTCTCGACAGTCTCGGCGCGGGTTTCACGCTCGCCAGTCAGGATCTCGATATCCGCGGCGCGGGCAACCTGCTGGGTGAGGAACAGTCCGGCCAGATGCCGGATGTGGGCTACGAGTTGTATCAGCAGATGTTGGAAGAAGCTGTCGCCAAGATACGCTCGGGGGAGGCCGAGGGCCTGCCGGAGGAGGATGGGCAATGGGCGCCGCAGATCAATCTCGGCGTGCCGGTACTGATCCCCGAAGAATATGTGCCCGATCTCGATGTCCGGCTCGGGCTCTACAGACGGCTCAGTTCGCTGACCACGAAGGTCGAGCTTGAAGGCTTTGCCGCAGAGCTCATCGACCGCTTCGGCAAGCTCCCCAAGGAGGTCAACACGCTCCTTCTGGTCGTGCGGATCAAGGCCGAGTGCAAGAAGGCCCATATCGCCAAGTTCGACGCCGGGCCCAAGGGCGCGACCCTCCAGTTTCACAATGACAAGTTCCCGAACCCGGCGGGGCTGGTCGCGTTCGTGCAGGATCAGCGCGGGCTCGCGAAGGTCAAGGACAACAAGATCGTCGTGCGCCGAGACTGGGAGAAGGCGTCCGACAAAATCAAGGGATCCTTCGCCATCGCCCGCGACCTTGCAGTGCACGCAAAACCGGCCAAGCCGAAGACCGCCAGCGCTTAGGCGTGCGGCACGTCTAACATGCTTGCTTCAAGAGACGATCGCTCAGGGCATCGCCTCTCAGGACAGCACGCCCGGCACCCGCTTGGCCCAGTCACCATGGCCCGGCGCGGTCCGTGCGAGATGCCGGGTCTCGACCCGCGCGGCGAGGATGAGCGCCGCGCACCCGGCGATGCCGATCACCCAGGCTGCCGGGCTCGCGGACCAGATCGCGATACCGATAAAGGTGGCGACCTGACCCAGATACTGCGGATGGCGCGTCTGGGCATAGGGGCCGGTCGTGGCCAGCGAAACCGGCCAGCCGCTGGTGCCCTTGAGCCCCAGTACCGCGACGCCCCAGCTCTGATAAAGGCTGCCCAAAATCGACAGCCCGCCGCCGACCCCGTGGCGCAGCCAGGCGGGCCAGCCGAACGCGTTCCACTGCTCGGCGCCCGCACCGATCTGACCGACATAGATCGCGATCGTCAGAGCCCAGGCCCAGGCCGCAGTGGTCACGCGGCCCCGATGGGGCGGCCAGAGCCGCCGCGCACTCTGCCGGTCCGACCAGAGCAGGATCGCCACCCAAAGCGCTGCTGCTCCGAGCCCGAGAAGTAAATCGCCAACCACCATGCAGGGTCAGGTAGCAGCGGCCATGATTTCGTCGATGACTTTCGCCCACAATTCCGTGGGTTGCGCGCCGGGGACCGCGTGCTCTCCAGCCACGATGAAGGTCGGAACGCCCGTCAGGCCCATCTCGCGCGCCGTGTCGTCGCGTTTGCGGATCTCATCGAGATCGGCTTCGCCTTCGAGCAGACGGTGGATCAAGGCGGCATCGATGCCGACTCCGTCCGCGATGTCCGCCAGAACGTCCTGGTCCCCGATATCACGGCCTTCGCGGAAATAAGCTTCGAAGAGCGCGTCGACGACTGCGCCCTGGGCGCCTTCGACCTCGGCCCAATGGATCAGGCGGTGTGCGTCGAGCGTGTTGGGTGTGCGCGTGATCGCATCGAGGTCCATCTCCACCCCGGCCTCCGCGGCGGCCGCGGCGATACCGCCATAGACCTCGTCAGCCCGTTCGCGCCCGCCGAACTTGGCGTCGAGATAGGCCTGCCGGTCCATCCCTTCTCGCGGCATGTCGGGGTTGAGCTGAAATGGATGCCATCGAATGGTGAAAACCTGCTCATGCCCGGCAAGCGCCCGGTCGAGTTTGGTTTTTCCGATCAGGCACCAGGGACAGATCGGGTCGGAGAAGATATCAAGCGATACCATGGCGCGCCTCATGTTCTTCGCGCAGGCGTCGCCGGGCGAGTTTTCCGTTCGGGTTACGGGGCAGTGCGGCACAGTGCCGGAACAGCCGAGGCGTCTTGTAGCGCGCGATCCGCCCAGCCGCAAATGCAAGGAGTTGGCCGTCGTCCAGGGTCTCTGGGCCGGTATAGAAAAGCGCAATCACGCGGACATCCGCCTTGACCGCGATCTCGACGGCGGCGGCCTCGTCGATGCTGGGATGAGTCGCGAATGCACGTTCGATCTCCAGTGGCGAGACGCGAAAGCCGCCCGCATTCAGCATATCGTCACCGCGGCCCAGATAGGTGATTGCACCGTCCTTGGCCATCACGGCCTGATCGCCGGTGAGAAACCAGGTGCCGTCGGGGGTAAAGCGCGCCCGGGTTTCGGCTTCCGCACCAAGGTACCCCAGCATCAGGCCCGGATCGCTGCGATGCACGGCGATGGTGCCGGGCTTTCCACGCGGCACGGGTGTATTGTCGGGACCGATCAGCGCGAGATGTCGACCAGGCTGGGCATAGCCTGAACTGCCCGAAGGCGCGGGACGCGCCGGGCTGCCGGACAGGAAGGTCGAGCACTCCGACATCCCGAACGCCTCATGCATCGAGAGCGCTGTGGCGCTATGCCAAGCCGTACGCACCGCCTCGGGCAGTTTCTCGCCCGCAGAGAGCCCGTGGCGCAGTTTTGGCAAAGCAGGCATTGGGGCCTTCAGCATCTGCCGGTAGATGCCGGGGGCGGCGGCAAAGATCGTAGCCCCATGGTGGCTGATCAGCCCGGGCAGGGCGCTCGAGGCGGTGCCTTCGGACGTGATCAGCGCCGTGGCTCCCACGCTCCAGGGATCAAGCAGGCCGGTGCCGAGTGTAAAGGTCCAGTTGAGCGCACCGGCGTGGAACATGGCATCTGCCGCGCTCAGCCCGTCCCATCCCTCTCGCATCATCCGCCGTGCCCAGATCGCCCGGTGCGCATGGATGACGGCGCGCGGCCGCCCGGAGGTTCCAGAGGTGAAAACGATGTAGGCGGGTCGGTCCGGGTCACCCAGCACCGGGCTGGCGGGCGCGTGGGCCTCCATCGCGACGAACGCTTTCATGTCGATCACCGGGCATGCCGGGGCTTCGGGAAGGGCGACTCCGGGTGCAGCCAGGATCAGGGCGGGTGCGATCTGGCGCGCCATCGCCGTGATCTCGGGCCCGGTGAGTTGGGCAGAGGTCGGCACCGGCATCAGTCCCGCGGCGATGCACGCCAGAAAGGCCAGCGGAAACTCCACCGCATTGCCGATCCGCATGAGCACGGGTGCGCCGGTCGGCAGACGCATCGCCTGCAGACCGCCCGCCGCGCCGAGCACCGCGCGGTTCAACCGGGCGTAGCTCCACCGCTCCACGACGTTCGGGTCCACCACCGCCAAGGCGGTCTTGTTTGCCAGCCGATCGGCATGGGCCAGCACGTGGGCCGTGAGGTTGAACGGCGCGGGGCAGGGCGGAAAGGGACCGGTATCGACGACGGAGCGCATAGCGTTCGGGCTAGGCAATCAGCACGGCCGTTGCAAGGCGGGCTCAGTCCGGCTCGTACCACCACACATCCGGCTGCCAGCCGATCCAGTCGCCGTAGATCGGCAGCACATCCGGATAGCGCAGGTCCGACGCATGAGCGATCCGCGAGACGTCGGAATACCACAGGGGGATCACATAGCGTCCCGTCGTCAGCACCCGGTCGAGCGCGCGCACCGCGGCGACGAACCCGTCCTGATCCTCGGCATTAAGCATGGCGTCGATCATTGCCTCGGCGGCGGGGCTGTCCATGCCCATCCAGTTGCGGCTGCCCGGCTCTGTCACCCCGCGCGATCCCCAGTAGAGATACTGCTCGTTGCCCGGGCTCAGCGAAAGTGCGCGCTGGTAGAATGCCATCCCGAAGTCATAGGCGTTGGTCCGCTCGGTGTATTGCGCGTTGTCCACGGTGGTAATGGTCGGCGTGATCCCCAGCCGCTGCAATGCCTGGACGAAGATGTTGATGATGGCCTGATGTTCGATCGCACCCTGGCGCAGCAGGATCTCGAAGGTCAGCGGCTCGCCCGCGGCGTTGCGCATCTCTCCGTTCACCGGGGTCCAGCCGGCCTCCTCCAGCAGCGCGAGCGCGGTGCGGATGTTGCGGCGGTTGCGTTCCGTCCCATCACCTTCGGGCAGTGCGTAACCCTCCAGCGCGCCGGGCAGAAGCTCATCTGCAAAGGGCTCCAGCAGTGCGCGTACCTTGCCCTCGGCTGGACCGTCGCGCATGCCGAGGACCGAGTTGGCATAGTATGAGCCGATGCGCGGATCGCCCCCGCCGGTCTGGGTCTGAGCGATGAACTCGTAATTGAAGGCATGGATTACCGCATCGCGCACCCGCCAGTCCTGGAACACCGGCAGGCGGGTGTTCATGACCAGCCCGTTGATGCCGGTGGGACGTTCATGGGGAATCTCGGATTTGACGACTGCGCCCGTCGTCACGGCCGGAAAATCATAGCTGTCGGCCCAGCGAGCGGGGTTACCTTCGCGGAACGTCGTGATTTCACCGGCCTTTAGTGACTCGAAGATCACTCCGGCATCGGCAAAGAACTCCAGCCGGATCTCGTCGTAATTGTGCCGTCCGGCATTGAAGGGCAGATCGTTGCCCCAGTAATCGGGATTTCGGCGCAACGTGACCCGGCGTCCGGGATCCGCATCGGCCACAACGTATGGTGCCGTGCCGATTGGAGGGATCATCGAGCTTTCGGCGAAATCACGCCCCTCGAATTGTGCCTTTTGAAAGATCGGACGCAGCCCCATGATCAGCGGCAGTTCCCGGTCCGGCGTGTTGAAGGTGATGCGCACCGTGCGCTCGCCCACAGGTTCGATCCGGTCGACCTTCGACCAGGAGGCATGGAACCGCGGGTGGCCTTCCTCGCCGAGCGTCTCGTAGGACCAGATCACGTCTTCGACGGTCACGGGTGTGCCATCGGAGAATCGCGCCTCCGGCCGCAGGGTGAATTCCACCCATTCGCGATTCGGACCGGTCTCCACCGATTCGGCCAAAAGACCGTACAACGTGAAGGGTTCGTCCCAGCTTCGCCCCATAAGCGACTCGAAGATCAGCCCGCGGAGCGGGTAGGGCGCGCGCCCCTTGAGGATGTGGGGGTTGAGGCTGTCGAAGCCGCCGCGCTCGCCGAAAACGATGCGTCCGCCCTTGGGCGCGTCAGGGTTCGCATAAGGGAGTGACACAAAATCCGGTGGGAGCGCGGGGTCACCATACATAGCTATGCCATGGGCGGGCTCAGCGGCTGCGGGCCGGGCCGTCACGAGGGCGGCGACCGACAGCCCCAGACAGACCGCAATCGTCGCAAGGGTCGGGGTCATGGGAGGGTCCTGCTCTGCTCTTGTTTTCTCTGCGCTACCAGAGATTGATGACATTTCAAACTTTTGGCTTGGAGCGCGTTCACTCATTGCCTATATTGAGGTCACTGCTCGATAGGTTTCTTGCCTGTATGAAACCTGCCTCAATGACTTACGCCCGCCTTGTGCGGGCGTTTTTTTTTTGGGCGCGCAGTCCTACGGTTAACCCTCTCCGGCGCACCGGAACGCTGCTTGCAAGATCCGGCCGTCCGGGGTCGACCTTGCGTCAGCCGCTAGCTCGATCCCGATGATCACGTCATAGGGTTCGGGGCAGTCGCCGCGATCGACGATCTCAACGACATAGTCGCCCGATTGCCAGAGGTTTCCGCAATGCTCCTGTGCGGGACCAACCATATCCCGAAGGGGAGATCCATCCGGAGTGAAGATCTCGTGTTCCAAAGCAGGGGTTTCGGCGGCCAACCGCACATCGAGAATCTATCCGTCGCGCGCCCCCGAGCGGGTTGCGAATCGACCTGCTCGCAGCCAGCACACTGTTCACTTCCGCCCCGGTTGCCTCGGGCTGAAACTGACCGCGTTCGGTTACCGTTCCGCCTGAGGGCGCCAGTCCCGCCTTTGCGCCTCAGCCATCATCGGCCGCACCGGCGACGCTCAATTCCCCCCACCGGTCCGTCCGAACAGGCGATGCAACGCCAAACCGTCCCACCGGCGTCGCGCAGCTTGACCAGCGCCCCGGCTTGCAAATACCCGCTGCCCTGCGCGTCTGGCCCCCCCCGATGGCGAGATACCGGTCGATGCAGGCATCGGACGCGTCCGTCCCGAGCGATGCCATGGCCGACAGACCCGTCGCCGGAAGGTCGACAAACAGTGTGGTGAGCATGCGTGTCATTGGATCCTGCTCACATGTCCCAGATCCGCCGGGGACAGTTCACTCAGCCGGCCCACGCCGCGCCAAAGGCCGCGGGTGCTCCGGTTGCGTTAGGCTTGCGCGAAATCCCGCGTGATGCATCTTGACGGAAGCCCGTACGAGAGGGGTGAAACGAGGGACCAGACTATGAGAACGACCATTTATCTTGCAGGGGTCACCCTCTGCGCTCTTGCGGCATGTGATGCGACGTCGACTGCGCCGGGGCCTCTAGCAATGGACGAAGCCGCCGATCTCGCGTCCTTCGAAGGCGCGCGCGCCGGACAGGCCGAGATGGGCATTCAGAATCTCGGCTATGAGCTTGTCCGCACCGAAGGGCTGACGGCCTTCTGGTTCAATCGGGAAACCGGCGCCTGCGCCCGCATCACCACGTCCCAAGGCCGCTATTCAGACGTCACGATGCTGCCCTCGGGAGACTGCTGAGCCCCAACGCCGGAAAACCCGCACCAATTGGCGCGGCGACTGCATTTCGTCTGTCCGTCGCGGCCCCGTTCTATAAGGTCGCGGCGATTCTTTTCCAGAACAGGGGACTGGCATGTCACTTTCCGGCAAAACCGCCGTGGTCACAGGCTCGAATTCGGGCATCGGCCACGGCATCGCGGTCGAGCTTGCCAAGGCCGGGGCCAACGTCGTCATCAATTCCTTCACCGACCGGCCGGAAGACCATGAGATGGCCGCCGAGATCGCGCGCGACCATTCCGTCGAGGCGCGCTACATCCAGGCGGACATGTCCGATGGCGACCAGTGCCGTGCCCTGATCGAAAAGGCCGGCGCCTGCGATATCCTGATCAACAATGCGGGCATCCAGCATGTCCAGCCCATCGATCAGTTCCCGGCCGAGACCTGGGACCGGATCATCGCGATCAACATGACCTCGGCCTTTCACACCACGGCCGCCGCGCTGCCGAAGATGCGGGCCGCAGGCTGGGGGCGGGTTGTGAATATCGCTTCGGCCCACGGTCTGACCGCGTCGCCCTTCAAATCGGCCTACGTGACGGCCAAGCACGGGGTGGTGGGCATGACTAAGGTGGTCGCGCTGGAAACCGCCGAAGAGCCGATCACCGCGAACGCGATCTGCCCGGGTTATGTGCTGACCCCGCTGGTCGAGGCGCAGATCCCCGACACGATGAAGGAATATGACATGACCCGCGAGGAGGTCATCCGAAACGTTATGCTCCAACGCCAGCCGTCCAAGCAGTTTGCCACGGTCGAACAAATGGGCGGCACGGTGGTGTTCCTGTGTTCGGACGCTGCAGCGCAGATCACCGGAACCACGATCAGCGTGGATGGCGGCTGGACTGCGCTCTGAGCACGGCTGCGGCGCGGGACGTTCAGCAGGCCGTCCGGCGTCGCCACAGCAGCAACGCCGCACAACCAAAACTGCGGAGAATCCGAGTTTCCTTGACGTGAAAACCGGGCAAATCTGACAGACCCCGAGGCATACGTCGCCATTCCCCATGTTGTGACGCCCGACAGCTTGCTGCACCTGCATAACTCTGCCATCCAAACCGCATCCCATTCGTGCTTTGGAAAGGCCCGGCATGCCCAGCGGCGCAAACACCAAAAAGATCAACCTGGCCTTGCAGGGAGGTGGCGCACATGGGGCATTCACGTGGGGTGCGCTCGACCGGCTGCTCGACGACGAGCGGATCGAGATCGACAGCATCACCGCGACGAGCGCAGGCGCGATGAATGCCGCAGCCCTCAAGGCGGGCTGGGTCGCGGGCGGGCGCGACGGTGCCAAGGAAAGCCTGAAGAAGTTCTGGCTCGGCGTGGCGGGGCTCGACCCGTCCCATGCCGAGGTTGTCGGGGACTGGCTGCGCATGATCGCGCCGTCTCCGACGATCCTGTCCAAGCTTCTGGAGGCGAGCCCGGTCGTGCTCGGCACCGAGGCGCTGACCCGCGCGCTGTCGCCCTATCAGTTCAACCCGACCGGCTATCATCCCCTGCGTTCCGTCGTGGACGAGATGATGGCCATGGGCGATGTCTGCGAGGAGCAGGGTCAGAAGCTCTTTATCGCGGCCACGAATGTCCGGACGGGAAAGGTGCGGGTGTTTGCCGGCGATGAGGTGACGACGGACGCGATATTGGCCTCCGCCTGCCTGCCGACGCTGTTTCAGGCGATCGAGATCGACGACCCGCTGACCGGGCGCTGTGAGGCCTATTGGGACGGCGGGTATATGGGCAACCCGTCGCTCTTTCCGCTGTTCTACAGATCGGACTGCCGCGACATCCTGATCATCCACATCAACCCGATCGAACGTGAGGACCTGCCGTTCACGGCGACGGAGATCCTCAACCGCGTGAACGAGATCAGCTTCAACGGCTCGCTCCTGCGCGAGTTGCGGACCGTCGATCTGGTCAACCGGCTGATTGATGCGGGCTATCTGCCCGAAGATCAGATGACCGAAAACCGCGTCCATTCCATCCGCGACGACGCCTTCATGAGCCAGCTCGGCATCGCGTCGAAATCCATGCCGAACAGACCATTAATGGTGCAGCTCCATGATGCGGGGCACGCGGCCATGGACCGGTTTCTGGACGAGAGTTTCGACGATATCGGTGTGCGGGCCTCGGTCGACCTGCGCGCGATGTTCGGCCGCTCCGGCGGGCTCAGCGATCCCTGATCAACCGCTCGACCTTTTGCCATCGGGCATATCGGTCAGGCTGCCGACGTCCGTCTCAAGCGCGCGTTGTCTGAGCGCGTCGTTGAGCGTTTTCTGCGCTTCGCTCAGCGTTCCGACGGTCGGCTGATCGGGTACGAACCCCGGCACGCTGCCTTCTGTATCCTTTTCAGTGGGATAGACGAGGCCCGCGGAGATCACGAGCTTTGCCGCGTCTTCCACGGACATGCGGAGTTCGATCACATCATGTTTGGGTACAAACAGAAGAAAGCCCGAGGTCGGGTTCGGTGTCGTTGGCAGGAAGATGCTCATCAACTGATCGTCGGTGGCGGCAATCCGGTTCACTTCACCCTTGGCGGTGGTGGAGATAAAGCCGATAGCCCAGATCCCCTTGCGCGGATACTCGATCAGGCATGCCTTGTCGAAACTGGTGTCCTGCTGCGCAAAGACGGTTTCGGCGATCTGCTTGAGGCCGGCATAGATCGACCGCACCACAGGAAGCTGGTCCAGGAGCCCTTCGGCCCAGGCGATGAAGGATCTCCCGATCAGACCCTTGGCGACCCAGCCGACGATCACCGTGAAAACCAGGAAAAAGATCAGCCCGACACCGCGCAGATTGATGCCGATATACTGCTCCGGGTTCCAGACAGCCGGCACCAGGGGCAACACGACCGCGTCGATCCAGCCCATCACTGTCCAGATCAGATAGACGGTCAGCCCGATCGGCGCGATCACGACGATCCCGGTAAAGAAGCTCGCGCGCAGATTGGAAAAGAGGCCGGGTTTGCGCCGATGAGGCTCCGGGTTGGGGGTCAGATGGGGGTCGCGCATGGTGTTTGGAACGCTCTGAAGCAGCTGATTGAGAATCTAGGCACGCGTCCGTCACTGCGCAACATGCACGGTTCCGGTCTCTATCGCTCACCCGCGCGGACTATGGCTGCGGCGATGCGCGCCGCAAGACGCGCATTATGCCGCACCAGGGTAATATTCGCGGTTAATGAGCGTCCTTTGGTCATTTCGGCGAGTCTTGCCAATAAAAACGGCGTCAGCGCCTTGCCGCCGATGCCCTTGTCGTCGGCATCCTTTTGCGCCTCATTGATGAGCGGGGCAAGCGTGGCGTGGGGAATCTCGGCGGCCTCGGGGATCGGGTTGGCCACCAGCACCCCGCCGCTTAGATCGAGCGCCGTGCGGGCGGCGAGCAATTGCGCCACCTCGGCAGGGCTGTCGCAGCGCAGCGGCGCCGTCAGCCCGGCATCGCGCGACCAGAAGGCGGGCAGGGCATCCTGTCCGTAGGCCACGACCGGCACGCCGAGGGTTTCAAGCACCTCCAGCGTCTTGGGCAGGTCTAGGATCGCCTTGGCACCGGCGCAAACCACGGTGACCGGGCTGCGGGCGAGTTCCTGCAGGTCAGCCGAGACATCGAAACTCGTCTCCGCCCCCCGATGCACGCCGCCGATGCCGCCTGTGGCGAACACCTCGATGCCTGCGCGCGCGGCACAGATCATCGTGGCAGCGACGGTCGTGGCGCCGCTGCGCCCGGTGGCGATGCAGGCGGCCAGATCGGCACGCGAGAGCTTCATCGCGTCCGGCGTGCGTGCCAGGGCCTCAAGTGCTGCCGCGTCGAGCCCGACCCGTACCTTGCCACCCATCACGGCGATGGTCGCGGGCACGGCACCCTCGGCGCGCAGATCGCCCTCGACCTGACGCGCCATGTCCAGATTGTCCGGCCAGGGCATTCCGTGCGTGATGATCGTGCTTTCCAGCGCGACGACGGGTCGGCGATCGGCAAGGGCGTCTGCGACTTCCGGCTGGATCTCCATCACATCCATCATTCGGGAGCCTCGGAAACGTAGGTCGCCGCCGCCTGGATCGCAGCCTCAAGCGCGTATGTCCGGCCATGACCGGCCAGTTCCGCCGCAATATGCGCCGCCATGAAGGTGTCGCCGGCCCCGGTGATCCGCTTCGGGAACACTTCGGGCGGCTTGGCACGGTGCATCTCGGCGGCGCAGGCATCGGTCGTGGCGGCCGCCCCGTCGGTGATCAGCACGCGCGCAGCGCCAGTGGCCAGCATCGCCTTGGCCGCATCGGCGCTGCCGGAAAACTCCCGGTTCAGGATCAGACCGGCTTCGGTGAGGTTCACATAGAGCGTGGCGTTGCCCATCCCGAGCAGCGGGCGCAATCGCGAGGCCTTGCCCGGCGAGGCCGGCACCACGCGCAGATCGGCCGCGGCAAGTACGTCACTGCCGGCGATCTCCTCCAGCACGGCGCTATCGAGATTGCCGTCGAGCACGACCGGGCCAGTCCAGGACACCGCGGCACTTGCCAACCGGCCATCCCGCAAGGGGGCCAGAACGGCCCCGCCGGCGCGTTCCAGAGACCGTGCATCGGCCACCGCCGCAATCAGACCGGCGGCATCCTCGATCGCCATGTAGCGGTCGGTGGGCAGGTCGGGATCGCGCAGGGCAAAGCGCGCGTCCACGCCGCATTCGGCGCAGGCGGCCATGAGTTGCTCGCCCTCGGGATCGGTGCCGATGGCCGTCAGCACCGCGGGACGCAGCCCGAAACGGATCAGTGTCATCGCCACATTCATCGCCACCCCACCGGGAAGCCGGCGGATTGCGCCGGGGACATCGTAGCCCGTGGCCATCCGACCGTCATGGCGGCCGACAACGTCCCAAAGGACGGATCCGATACACAGAATGTCGGGGCGGATGCTCATGGGCCCAGAAATCGTCTGGCCGCGTTTTTGGCAAGTCGAAAGCGCCGGACCGGCCGTGCCCGATTGCCTTTGACTGCTTGCAATCCCCGTCAATACGGACTAAGCGCGCGTCTCACTTCACAGGCGGGGTCGGGCCCTCGGGGGAGACATCCCTGAACGGTCCACCGGTTGAGGCAAGACCCTCTCAGCCCCGTCGAGGTTCGAAACCGGAAAGGATATGGCCCATGGCGGCTAATTTCTCGATGCGTCAGCTCTTGGAAGCCGGCGTACATTTTGGACACCAGACCCAACGCTGGAACCCGCGGATGGAGCCGTTCATCTACGGCGCACGCAACGGTATCCACATCATCGATTTGACGCAGACCGTGCCGATGCTCGATGCGGCGCTCAATGCGATCAAGGAAACCGTCGCGCGGGGCGGACGCATTCTGTTCGTCGGCACCAAGCGGCAGGCCCAGAAGCCCGTCGCAGATGCGGCCGAGAAATGCGCGCAGTACTACATGAATCACCGGTGGCTCGGCGGCACGCTGACCAACTGGAAGACCGTGAGCCAGTCCATCGCGCGGCTGAAGGCCATCGACGAACAGATGGCCGTGGGCTTCGAGGGTCTGACCAAGAAAGAACGCCTCGGCATGGAGCGTGAGCAGACCAAACTGCAGGCCAGCCTCGGCGGTATCCGCGAAATGGGCAGCGTGCCGGACATGCTGTTCGTGATCGACGTCAAGAAAGAGGACCTCGCCATCGCCGAGGCCAAGAAGCTTGGCATCCCGGTCGTGGCCGTCGTCGACACCAATTGCTCGCCCGATGGCGTGGATTTCATCATCCCCGGTAATGACGACGCGGCACGGGCCATTTCGCTCTATACCGACCTGGTCGCACGCGCGGCGCTCGAAGGTATGACGGCGCAGATGGGGGCCGCGGGCATCGATCTGGGAGAGTTCGAAGAGGGCTACGCAGAAGAGATCGCTGCCGAAGAGGCGTTGGAAGAAACCTCGGAAGCCGTCACGGAAGAGACTGCCGCAGCCGAAGATGCCCCTGCAGCAGACGATGCCGCACCTGCCGAAGCGCCCGCGGAAGCAGACGCCAAAGCCGAGGCCTGAGGCCCGTCCAAGGCCGACCCTCGTTACAAATCTGACACCCGCGGCGGATACTCCCGCCGCGAGGTTGCACACGTTAAAACTCAGGAGAGCCCACACCATGGCAATCACAGCGGCATTGGTGAAGGAACTGCGCGACCGCACCGGCGCAGGCATGATGGACGCCAAGAAGGCACTGACCGAGGTCGCAGGCGACATGGAAGCCGCCATCGACTGGTTGCGCACCAAAGGCCTTGCCAAGGCGGCCAAGAAATCCGGACGTACCGCGGCGGAGGGTCTGGTCGCCGTCGCAGTCGATGGCGGCAAGGGGATCGCTGTCGAGGTGAATTCGGAAACCGACTTCGTCGCCAAGAACGCCGACTTCCAGGAGATGGTCGCGGCCATCGCCAAGGTCGCCCAGACGGCCGGAACCCTGGACGCACTCAAAGCCGCGCCGCTCGGCGACAAGACGGTGGAAGAAACCATCACCGACAAGATCGCGACCATCGGCGAGAACATGTCGGTGCGCCGTATGGCCGTGTTGGAAGGCCCGTGCGTGGTGTCCTATGTGCACAATGCCGCGGCCCCCGGCATGGGCAAGATCGGCGTGCTGGTGGCTCTGTCAGGTGACGCGCCCGAGTTCGGCAAGCAGGTCGCCATGCATGTCGCGGCGATCAACCCCGCCTCCTTGAGCGAGGACGATATCGACCCCGCGCTGGTGGAACGCGAGAAGTCGATCCTGACCGAGCAGGCGCGCGAAAGCGGCAAGCCCGACGCCGTGATCGAAAAGATGATCGTCGGCCGGATGAAGAAGTTCTTCTCCGAGGTCACGCTGGTGAACCAGTCCTTCGTGATCAATCCCGACCTCACCGTCGGCGCGGCCGCCAAGGAGGCCGGCGTCGAGATCACCGGTTTTGTCCGCCTCGAGGTGGGCGAGGGGATCGAGAAGGAAGAGGAAGACTTCGCCGCAGAAGTCGCCAAAGCGGCCCAAGGCTAAGGGTCCATCGCCTCATTTCGCGGCGGCGCCCCAGGGTGCTGCCGCGGAACGTCAGAATGAATACACGTACGACAGGCTGTAGAAGACCGGATTGAAGCTCAGCGAGCCGATGCGTTGTCCATCGAGCGTCGCGTCGAGACTTGTGTTGAAATAGCGCGCATCCAGCCTGACCGCATGGCGGTCCGTCACGCGGTAGTCGACCCCGGCCTGAACCGTCACCCCGACATCCGATCCGAAATCCAGATCTCGCTCGCGTAGAACATTGCGCGGGAACACGTCGAACGGTTTGATGTACCCGACGCCCAGGCCGACAAACGGGGTGAACCGAGATCTGTTGGTGAAATGGTACTGCGCGGTCAGAGCCGCCGGAAACTGCCGCATGGTAGCAAGACTGCCTGTGCGCGACCGCGACAGGGAATGCTTGAACGGATACCCCAGCATGACCTCCAGCGCCAATTGCGGGCGCCAGTGATAGCTGAAAAACACCGTGGGACGCTTGCTCGACCCTGCCTCGATCCGGCCTTGTCCGAACAGACGTCCATTGTCATTAGCAGGCTCCACCAAGGTAAAGCCGAGCCCAGCGCGAAAGCGCCCAGGATCATGGGATGCCGTTTCTTCGGCCGTGGCGATGCCCGGGCCAACCAAGAGCCCGACCGCCGCCAGCGCGCTTAAGCAGATTTTTTTTGCGGGGCACTTCATTGGTAGAGGTCCTTCCGCTTCTTTTAGCTACGGTGATGTCTCGATCTCGGTAAGGTGGCCGCGGAGTGCGCGCAGTGCCAGACCGTAGCCTGCCGGTCCGAACCCGCATATCTGTCCCACGGACACAGGCGCGATGAAACTCTTGTGGCGTACAGCCTCGCGCGCATGGATGTTGGACAGGTGCAACTCGACCACAGGCACGTCTGCAGAGGAGATCGCGTCCATCAGTGCCAGGGACGTGTGCGTGTATGCCCCCGCGTTCAGGACGATGCCGTCCTCCACTCCGCGGGCGGCGTGGATCGCATCGATCAGGGCGCCTTCATGGTTTGACTGGAAAAACCGCACAGTCAGACCCAGATCCTTGGCAACCACCGCACAGTCCCGCTCGATATCGGCAAGCGTGGTGCGCCCATAGATCTCGGGCTGCCGGGTCCCAAGCAGGTTCAGGTTCGGGCCGTTGAGAACAAGGATACGCATGAAGCGACCCTAGGTCAGCGTGGTGCCCACGGGGAGGTGCGAGCTCTAGTACACGTTTTCGGTGATGCATGCCTGCGACACCAGTTCATGGTGCCGCCGCGAGAACTTCGACCTCGACCAGGAACTCAGGCCGGGTGAATCCCGTCACGATCACCAGCGTCGATGCCGGCAGGCGGGGCACATCAGCGAGCCAGGCGTCGCGGGCCGCCATATAGCCGGCCATATGCGCCCGGTCGGTGACGAAGGCGCTGATGCGGACCGTGTCGGCCGGGCGCATCTCGGCGGCAGCAAGGATCGCGGTGATATTCGCAAAGCATAGCGTCGCCTGAGCCTCGGCCCCGACGGGCACCGTTCCGTCCGCCGACAGCGCCAATTGCCCCGAAGTTGCAACCATCCGATGGCTGGCCGGGACCTCGACACCGTGGACATAGCGGGCGAACGGCGGGGCGATCCCAACTGGATACAACTCTCGAACCAAGACAGACCTCCCAACCGACCAATCGCACAGTAATTAAGCATTTGCCACAGGCTTGACCGGGAATACGCTGGTGCTGGCCCTGTTTCCGCCACCCCCTACTTTAACACCGGCGGTGCTTGAGGAACACGTAACACGAGCACAGGCTGGAATCAGCGGCGACAACGGGGAGAAATCAACCGATGACACTCAAGACATTGGCGCTTGCCACGACCGCGATCTTCGCCGTCGGGGCCGCGTGGGCGAACGAAAAGGTCGTGTTCGGCACCAACTGGCTGGCGCAGGCAGAGCATGGCGGGTTCTATCAGTCCGTGGCGGATGGCACATATGCCGAGTGCGGTCTGGATGTGGAGATCGTCTCCGGAGGACCCCAGGTCAACAACCGCGCGCTGATGTTGGCGGGGCGGATCGATTTCCACATGGGCGGCGACATGCTGCAGGCGTTCAACGCGGTGAAGGAAGGCATCCCCGTAGTGTCGGTCGCGGCGATCTTCCAGAAGCACCCCCAGGTGATCATCTCGCATCCGGGTGCTGCGGACAGCTGGGACGATCTGAAGAACCTGACGCTCTTGATCGGCGACAACGGCTTTACCAGCTACTATCAGTGGATGATTGCCGCCCATGGCTTCACCGCCGAGCAGCGCCAGCCCTATACGTTCAACCCTGCACCCTTCCTCGCAGACGAAGGTCTCGGAATGCAGGGTTACCTGAGCTCCGAACCCTATGTCATTGAAACCGAAGGAGGGTTCACGCCGAACGTCTTTTTGATCGCGGACGCGGGCTATTCGACCTATGCCACGACGATCGAGACCATGGCCGACACGATCGCCGAGCGGCCAGAGGTTGTGACCTGCTTTGTCGAAGGGTCGATCAAGGGGTGGTACAACTACCTCTATGGAGACAACCAGGCTGCCGATGACATGATCATGGCGGCCAATCCCGACATGACGCAGGACAAGATCGACTTTGCCATCGACAAGATGCTGAGCCAGGGCATCGTCGATAGCGGTGATGCCGAAACGCTCGGGATCGGGGCGCTGACCGAGGACAAGGTCGGCGATTTCTATGCCAAGATGGTCGAGGCCGGTGTGATCGAAGACGAACTGAACTGGGCTGCGTCCTTCAATTCGGGCTTCGTCAACAAAGGCGTTGGCATGGACCTCAAGCCCTCGAACTGAGCGCACCTGAGCCGGGCGGGGTGCGGTGCGTACGCCCGGCTCAGAGAAGAGAGGGCCGCATGCTGCAAACAACCCCGTTGGACAGCCGTCCTCCGGTTCTGAGGATGGCGGGTATAAACAAGACCTTCGGGCGCGACGTCGTCGCGCTCGATGGTATGACGCTGTCGGTGAACCATGGCGATTTCATCTCGCTTCTCGGCCCGTCGGGCTGCGGCAAGTCCACGGCGCTGCGGCTCATTTCAGGCCTGATATCGCCGACCGCGGGACGGATCGAGTGGGCCGGCGGACAGAGCCAGGACGATCTGGGCATCGTGTTTCAGGAACCCACGCTCATGCCCTGGGCCACGGTGGTGGAAAATGTCTATCTGCCCTTTCGCCTGCGACGGCAGCCCTATGGCAGTGTCAAGGACGAGATCCTCGAGGTGCTCCGCCTCGTCGGGCTGGAGCAGTTCCAGAACGCCTATCCCCGCGAACTGTCCGGCGGAATGAAGATGCGTGTGTCCATCGCGCGGGCCATGGCGACCCATCCGCGCCTGATTCTGATGGACGAACCCTTTGCCGCGCTCGACGAGATCACCCGCCACAAACTCAATAACGACCTGTTGGAGCTGAAGGCCAAGATCGGCTGCACGGTGATTTTCGTGACGCATTCGGTGTGGGAGTCGGTTTTTCTGTCCGACCGGATCATCGTCATGGCCGCGCGGCCCGGACGCGTGATCGAGGAATTGCATGTGGACGCGCCCTATCCACGGGGCGAAGAGTTCCGTACCTCTGCGGAGTATGCGGGCTATTGCCGGGCCACATCCGACGCGCTGCACCGCGCCATGGGAGACAGGTGATGAGCCTAGCAGACAACAGCCCCGTCACCGCCCCGGTCGATGTTGAAGAACGCCAGAGGGCGCGGCGCAGGCGGCTGGAACAGATTGCGCGCTACACATTGCCCGTTCTGGTCATGGTGCTCGCGATCTGGCTCTGGGACCGGATCGTCGTCTGGAACGAGATCCCCCACTACATCCTGCCCGGCCCCGGCCGGGTTTGGGCCAGTCTCACAGGGGACTGGAGCATCCTCTACGAAGCGGCACTGCTGACTGCGAAAACGACGATCCTCGCGCTCATCCTCGCGGTGATCGGCGGGGCAGGGCTCGCGATCCTGTTCGATCAGTCGAAACTGGTGGAGATGTCGCTCTATCCCTATGCGGTCATCCTGCAGGTCACTCCGGTCGTCGCCATCGCGCCGTTGATCTTCATCTATGTCGAGAACAAGACCGTGGGCATGCTGCTCTGCGCCTGGATCGTGGCGTTCTTTCCGGTGCTCAGCTCGACAACGCTGGGGCTCAAGTCGGTCGATCACAATCTGCGCGATCTCTACAAGATCTACGGCGCCACGCGTTGGCAGCAGCTCTGGATGCTGCAACTGCCGTCGGCGCTGCCCTACTTCCTGGGCGGGCTCAAGATCGCCGGTGGGCTCAGCCTGATCGGCGCCGTGGTGGCAGAACTTGTCGCGGGTACCGGTGGCGTCGGCGCGGGCCTTGCCGCACGTATCCAGGAGGCCGGCTACCGCCTGAACATCGCGCGGATGTTCGCGGCCCTGTCGATGATCGCCGCCATGGGGGTCTTCATTTTCGCGGCCCTTTCGGTGCTGAGCTACGCACTTCTGCACAAGTGGCACGAAAGCGCCATAAAGCGGGAAAACTGATGCATCTCCAAGACTTGCCCGATGGTCCGGTTACACTGGCCAATGCCTGCGTTCCGGCCTGCCTCATGGGGCAGGCGGGCGATTTGCTGCGCACCGATCTGCATCTGGCGGACGGCCGGATCACGGATAAGCCCGGCCAGCGTATCGACCTGAAGGGCGCGATGGTCTTTCCCTGTTTCGTCGACATGCACACCCATCTCGACAAGGGTCATATCTGGCCGCGCGCCAGCAATCCCGACGGCACCTTCATGGGGGCGCTGACCACGGTGGGCGAGGATCGGGCCGCGCATTGGTCGGCAAAGGACGTGCGGCGGCGGATGGAGTTCGCCCTGCGCTGTGCCTATGCCCACGGCACCAAGGCGATCCGGACCCATCTGGACAGCATCCCCCCGCAAGATAGGATCTCCTGGCCGCTGTTCCGCGAACTTCGGGAGACATGGCGCGGCAGGATCGACCTGCAGGCCGTCAATCTGGTCCATGCGGGCCTGTGCGAACCCGGCGGCGACATCGATGCGATTGCCGACATCGTGGCTGCGAGTGGCGGCGTGCTCGGGCTCGTCACCAATCCGAGCTGGGATCTGCCGGATCGGCTTCGCCACTTCTTTTCACTCTGCGAAGCCAAGGGCTTGGACGCTGACTTTCACGTGGACGAGACCAGTGACCCGGGCACGGCGACCCTGCGCGAGATCGCGCAAGTGGTGCTGGAGACCGGGTTTCAGGGCAAGGTTGTCGTCGGGCACTGCACCTCGCTCGCCGTGCAGGATCCGGCGGAGGCCAATCGCACCATGGATCTGGTTGCGCGCGCGGGGCTCCATGTCGTGAGTCTGCCCATGTGCAATCTCTACCTGCAGGACCGTGGACTGACCGACAAGGGCATGGGCCACCGCACGCCGCGCTGGCGCGGAATAACGTTGGTCCATGAGTTGAAAGACCGGGGCGTGAATGTGAGCTTCGCCTCCGACAACACGCGCGATCCCTTCTACGCCTATGGCGATCTCGACATGATCGAAGTGCTGCGCGAGGCAACCCGGATCGGCCATCTCGACCATTCCGACGAAGACTGGTCGCGCGCCTTCACGCTGAACCCGGCCAAGGCCTGCGGTTTCGACGCCCCAAGCCTCGCGCCCGGTGCACCAGCGGATCTGGTCATCTGCCGCGCGCGAAGCTGGACGGAACTCTTTGCCAGACCGCAGAGCGACCGTATCGTGGTGCGGCAGGGCAGGGTGATTGATCGGACGCTGCCCGACTATTCGGAGCTCGACGACCTGATGGAGACCCCATGAAAGACAATGTCGCCGCCGCCAAGGCCGCCCTGTCCCATCTTGATATCGAGGAGAAGGCGGCCGCCATCAAATCCAAGAGCCGGGATTTCTTCTGGTATTCGCCGGTGCTCAAGGAACGTCTGGACCATGTCGTCGCGGATTTCGTCGTGAGCCCGCGAAGCGAGGCGGAGGTCATCGAGATCCTGAAGGTCTGTTACGCGCATGACTGTCCGGTCACGACCCGCGGGGCAGGGACCGGCAACTACGGTCAGGCCATGCCGCTGGCCGGCGGCTGCGTCATGCATTTGCGCCATATGGACAAGGTCCGCGACGTTGCGCCGGGCAGGGTGGTCGTGGAGCCCGGCTGTCTGCTGAAGGATCTCGACGCGGCCTGCATCGCCCAGAGCGGCCAGGAGATCCGCATGTTTTCCTCGACCTGGGCGACGGCGACCATTGGCGGTTTCATCGCCGGGGGATCGGGCGGCGTAGGCTCCTGTACCTGGGGCAGCTTGCGTGATCTCGGCAACATCATTCGTCTGCGGGTCGTGACGATGGAGGCCGAACCGCGCGTGCTGGAGTTCCGCGGCGAGGAGTTGGCCCGCGTCTCCCACGCGTACGGCACGAACGGGATCATCACCGAGCTCGAGATCCCGCTCGCGCCGCATTACGACTGGGTCGAGATTTTCGTTGCCATGGAAGACTTTGCCGCGGCAGCACAGCTCGCCAACGATCTCGGCAACGAAGACGGCATCCTAATCAAGTTGGCCAGCGTCTATGAGGCGCCCATCGCGCATGACTACTTCCAACGCGTCCGCCCTCATGTCGCGCCAACCGACCATCTGATCGGGCTGATGGTGGCACCCCATGCGATGGACGCGTTCGAGACCTTCCTCGCCAGGCGGCCGGAGGCAAAACCCATCTGGCGGTCGGATGCGCCGAACTGGGACCGCGAGCCGGGCCCGGTGTTCGAGTACGGCTGGAATCACACGACGCTTCGCGCACTCAAGGTCGATCCGTCGATCACCTATCTGCAGGTGCGCTACGGATTTCCCGATCATCTGGAGACGATCGAAAGGATCCGCGGGGCCTTTCCCGGGGGCGAGGTGATGCAGCATCTGGAACTGCTGAAAGAGCAGGGCAAATGCATGTTCGCCGGCTTGTCCATGGTGAAGTTCACGACCGAGCAGCGGCTCGACGAAATCATTCGCATCCATGAAGACATGGGCGCGATGATCTTCAACCCGCACCGCTACACGCTGGAGGAGGGCGGACGTCAAACCGTCGATGATCGCCAGCTCGCCTTCAAGCGCGAGGCCGATCCCAAAGGATTGCTGAACCCCGGCAAGATGATCGCCTGGGACGATCCCGACTGGCGCTTTGACCGGATGTACTCGTACCCGAAAATCCAGGCTGCGGAATGAGTTGCGCGCTAAACCTCAGGCAGATCCCATGACGCGGCGCGCGCTTGTCCTGGCCGCGCATCCCTGTCCGGAGAGCTTCAACGCGGCGCTCCACCGGACCGTCGTGGATCGTCTCTCTGACTCCGGGTGGGAGGTCGACGATTGCGATCTTTATGCTGAGAGGTTCGACCCGGTGTTGAGTGAGACCGAGCGCCGCGGATATCATGACCAGCCCACGAACATCACGCCTGTGCAGGCGTATGTCGACCGGTTGCGCGCGGCCGAGGCGCTCGTCATGGTCTTCCCGGTGTGGAATTTCGGCTACCCCGCGATCCTCAAGGGGTTCCTAGATCGGGTGTTCCTGCCGGGCGTGTCTTTTCGGCTCGAAGCGGGAAAGGTCGTGCCGAACCTGACCCACATCCGGCGGCTTGCCGCGGTGACGACCTATGGCGGCACCCGGATGCGCGCGCTGATGGTGGGCGACCCGCCGCGGCGCTGCGTCAAGAGAGCCGTTTGGCATGTCTGCCGTCCGCAAATCCTGAAGTATTTGGCGCTGTACGACATGAATCGTGTGAGTGAGGAAAAGCGAGGCCAGTTCCTCCAGAGGGTGGGCCAAGAGATGGAGGCCTTCTGACGTGCGTGCACTGGTTGTGTTCTGCCACCCCAAAACCGACAGCTACAATGCGGCTGTCCTCGATGTTGTACTGAGCAAACTGCGCGATGCGGGGGCCGAGATCCGGATCAGCGATCTGTATCGCAGTGCCTTCCAGCCGGTGCTGAGCGGCTCCGATCTCGATCGTTACCTGAGTTGCGCCGAGAATGCCGATCCGGTCTGTGACGAGGTTGCCAAGGTGCGCTGGTGCGACACGCTGATCTTCATATATCCGACCTGGTGGTACGGGCTGCCGGCGATGCTGAAGGGGTGGCTCGATAGGGTTCTGCTGCCCGGTGTTGCGTTTCACATGCCCGATGACGCCGGTCCGGATATCCGGCCTGGACTGCGCCACATTTCGCGGTTGGGCGTCTTCACCACCTGTGGCGCAAGCCGGGGTCTGACGGCTCTGGTCGGCGCGCCCGGGCGGCGCACGCTGTTGCGCGGCCTTGGCATTCTGTGTTCGCAAAGATGCCGCAAGCGGTTCGCGGCCCACTACCGGATGGACAGCTCCACGCCAAAGAGCCGCACAACCCATCTTGCTCGGGTCGGCACGAAAATGGATGGGCTGCTGTCCGAGCCACGCGGGCTCCTTTCCCGCACACGGATACCAAAGCTTGGCGCCGCGGGAGACGGCACTGCAGGAGCGCGCGGGTGAGCAGGCGTCGGCTCGACTGGGCGGAGTTTCGCAGCGCAGAGTTCACAGGCCTGGACCCGGAGCGGACCATCGCGGTTCTGCCGACGGCGGCGATCGAGCAGCACGGACCCCATCTGCCGGTGGGCACCGACACGATGATCGCCCAAGGCATGCTGGCGCATTTTCGAGCGGTCTGTCCCGAAGACCTCCACCCGCTCATTCTGCCGGTTCAAGCGGTGGGCAAATCGAATGAACATCTGTACGCGCCCGGCACGCTGACACTGAGCGCTGAAGTGGCTCTGCGCGCCTGGGTCGAGATCGGTCTCAGCGTGGCACTTGCAGGTCTGCGCAAGATTGTCATCGTCAATTCTCATGGCGGCAATCTCGACCTGATCTCGATCCTCGCGCGGGAGCTGCGGGTGCAGGCGGACCTTCTGGCAGTGAAATGCCAGTGGAGCGGCTTTGGCCATCCCGAGGCCATGTTTGCCGCCGAAGAACTGCGCTTCGGCATTCACGGTGGCGATGTGGAGACGTCACTGATGCTGGCCTTCCAACCCGAGACGGTCGACATGGGGGCCGCGCAAGATTTTCGCTCCAGCGCCGAGACGACCGCAATCTCGCCTGTGGGACCCACGTCCTATGGGTGGATTTCCAGCGATCTCAACCCCGCTGGCACGGTTGGGAATGCCGCCAACGCCGACGCCGGAAAAGGCGAGGCCGTCTGCGCGCACCAGGTGGCGGGTTTCATCGAACTGCTGCGCCAGATGCGCGACATGCCAGTGCCCGGGAGCGTTTAACAAGTCAGAAACATTTGGGTTTCGGCACGTATCGGTTCGAGCAACTTGGTTGTTTGGCCGGTGATCTCGGCTTAGGTCTCAAACCGAGCCGCGTCTCACGCCTCCGTCAGTACCCGGATCCAGGTTTGAAAAAGATGAGCCTTCATCTGCGCAATCGGCACCGTCGCGGCGGCAAAGGGCGCAACGGGCGCAAGTGAAACCACGGACGATAGCGGTGATCACGATCAAGGTCAGGATCAGTCCCATGGCGAGTCTCAAGACGCCCGCATGGACATGTCGAAAATCCCGACGCGTAAATTCGCGAGCGGCGCATTTGCCGAGCGTGCGGGCGAGACTGCCAAAAGCCCATGCGCATTGGATCGCGCATGATCCTTGGTGTCCCCAGGCTGAATCAAACTGTTACTCACGAGGAGTTTGTCGCTTTTCAGTAGGATGCGGCCGTTAGCTCAGACACCGTGTCGAGCATGGATCGTCCGCGCGCGCCCACCCTTTATTTTACATAATTCTGCTTAGGCGGTTAAAGGGCTGTAGCCGCATAGCTAAAATGTAGCCCGTACGCAAAGCAGGAATGGCACTCTCGCCCGCATTGATAACGAGCAGCGAGACCGTGCATTAAATGGGTGATCATGAACGAGCGAGAGTTGAATCGCATCGAGGTTCCGGCAGAGGTCGATGACAGTCGACTGACCGTCGCGAACGCGGCCGCGATGCTGGCTATGACAGGTCGCCAACTCTATCGACTGTTGAAGCGGTACATCGAGATCCTCTGCGCCAACAGCAGCCGGGCCAAAGGCCGGGTCGAGCGGGCGAAAGACGCTTCAGAATCGGCTCGCAAAGGAGCTTCGCCTCCCCGGGATCTCGTCCATTGAAGATGGAAACGCCTTCCTTGAAGACTCTGTCGAACGGTACAACAGTCGTTCCGGCTCACTGTTGAGCGTCCGGTGTAGATTGTCCGGCTTCGCCGGCGATTTGGCGAACCGGCTGCGCGAGATCCTCTGCCTGCGCGACAAACGCTATGTCTCGAAGGATCTGACGATCAAATACGCTCGTAAGCGCCTGAAGCTGGACTTCAACGAGGTCTCCCGCGGGCTCGTCGGGACTTATGTAGACACCTATGAGATGCCTGATGGGCGGGTGCAGATCCGCGCGAAGGGGCGCGCCCTGCCCTACACAGTGCTGAACCCGGACCGGCGCGTCACCCACGCCGCGATAACCGAAAATAAGCGGCTCAGTGCCGTACTGGAGTTCATCAAAGCCGAACAGGACAAGGCATCGCCAGACCCTGGGGTCAAACCCGGCAGCGCCAGGAACGGATACAAGACGACCGGGCGCCGCAACACCGAAGGCTGGAATTCAAAGCGCGCGAAGGCAGCAAAGGTACAAAACAACCATGGATAGCCGACGCTCAGACTCAGAAAGCTAACGGACCTTCCGCGGGACTTAGCTGCCGTCAGGCGAAATGGCTCGAAGTTTTGTTACGACCCCTCTCGCCACGATCCTGGCTCCTTCGTGGCAGTTAAATTTGAGGCCGACCGATATCCGTTTCCGGTGATAATCCAACTTTTCTTTCACCAAGATGTGCATCCGAGCCTTGTATGTTCCAATCAACGGGATGCCCTTTTCAATGGGTGTGCCGTCGTCATCCAGAAAGTTGGGCCAGATCATATAAATTTCTGCATCCAGATTGCGTTCGGGCTCGTGTGGATTGTCTTCCGCATAACCAAAATCCCAGCGAATGTAGTTGTGCGGAGGCGTTTTGCGCCCTCTCTGCTCCTCGGTTAGGATCGTGATCTCAACCTCGAAATCAGGCTCTGTCAAATAGAGGTCGGTCATTTAAGTGAGCGTCTCATGTCGCGAGGAAGCTGACAACGCTCAATGGCAGTGATGGGCCATCACCGAACCTTCGCCGCTCAAAGCGTCAAGGCCCGCTTTCGCCCCCCGCAAGGCTTACCAGCCCTGCGATTTTTGGTGTCTCCGGTCTGCTCAGCCTTGCTTCCGTAGCGCCCCGTAGTGACGCTTTCGCTTTGCATAACCCGTGACATTTCAAGATGGTTGCAACATGGGCTCACTCCAATCTGGGCTGAGACGAAGTCCCCATGCTGTGTAAAACCAGCCAGAACAGTATCGATTGTGATCGCGCCATCCCTTCCCATCTCGGTTCGATATGCATGTCGCGGCACCGAAAGCACATTCGCTCAGGAAGTTAACGTGCGTTCAAACCAGTCTTTGCCCAAACTCCGCGCTGTTGCTAGCTCTCTGACAAAGCACAAAAAGAAGGCAAACACGTGGCGGCAGGGATTTTCAGACAGGCAACGCTTGCGATCGCGCTCGGGATACTCCCTTCAACGGCTGTGTCTCTTGAGAGCGTGCGCATCGGTGTCGTGAACACCACTGACGAGATCAAGAACCTGTTGCAGCCGCGGCTCGAAGCGGCGTCCCTGACGATGCAGGCAATCGAAGAGGACGATGACAATGTGCTTGATCTGCTCGCCGCAGCGCGGGCCGAGTATGGCCGAATGGTGGCGGCGCTCTACGAGCAGGGATTTTACGGCCCGTTCGTGATCGTTCTTGTAGATGATGTTGAGGTCACCGAGATCGACCTCTTCGCGCCCCCTGCCAGCGTCAATTCGGTTGTGATCGCCGTTGATCCAGGGCCGCGCTTCACCTTTGGTGAAACCAGCGTCCAACCCCGCGCCCCGGGCGCCACTGCAAATCCGATCGTTGATGGCTTTGCCAAGGGCGCGACCGCCCTGAGCAGTTTGGTCGGCGCCGCCGCCAATGCAGGCGTGAATGAATGGCTCCAGGAAGGCCATGCCAAGGCAGAGTTTCGCAACCAGACACTGGTCGCCGATCATCGCGTCTCGGAACTCGACGTCGATATCGAACTCGACCCGGGTCCCAAGCTGCGATTTGGCAATGTGAGCATCGAACCGGGATCAGAAGTCAGCGACCGGCGGGTGCAGGAGATCATGGGATTTCCCACCGGCGAGGTCTTTTCGCCGGCGGAGCTGCGCGTTGCCGGCAACCGCTTGCGCCGCAGCGGCGTCTTCCGTACCGTGTCGTTGCAGGAAGCCGAACTGCCGAACCCGGACGGGACGCTCGACTACAACCTGACACTACTTGATGCTAAGAAACGGCGTATCGGGGTCCGCGCCGATTACTCGACCCTCGACGGGTTCGAGGTCGGCGGGTTCTTTTTGCACCGCAACGTCTTCGGGGGCGGCGAGAGCTTTCGCCTGGATGTCGATGTCGAAGGGCTCGGCGAGACCCAGGGACGCGGTACCACCTACCGCACCGAAGGCCGACTCACCCGCCCGGGCACCTTCGGCCCCGACAACAACGTCTTTGCCTATTTCCTCGCCGAGCGTCCCGACGAGGACGATTATACCGAGACCAGCATCGCAGTCGCAGCTGGGATCAGTCGGCACTTCAGTGACCGTATCTACGGTGAGACGGCGCTTGGGTTCCGCTACTCCGAGGCCGAGGACGTGTTCACGCAGATCGATGCGATCGAAACGGGAGAGCCGGAAACTGCGCGCGATTTCAATCATATCATCCTGCCCTCGCGGCTCGAACTGGACATGCGCAATGACCGCGGCGATCCCACGGGCGGCTACTTTGTCAATACGGGCCTGATACCGTATCTTGGGATCAGCGGGTCTCAGTCGGGAGCACGCGTCACAGTGGACGCACGTGGCTATCTGGGCTTTGGAGCGGAACGTCGACTGGTGCTGGCCGGGCGGACCCAGATCGGCAGCATTGTCGGCTCCGACATCGACCAGACACCGCCGAGCTTTCTGTTTTACTCCGGCGGAGGCAACACGGTGCGCGGGCAGCCCTACCAGTCGCTCGGTGTCCAGATCGGCGAGTTCGGCCAGTCGGGCGGCCGCAGTTTTCTGGGTCTGTCCGGCGAAATACGCGGCAGGGTCACCAAGTCTCTCGGGCTGGTGGCGTTCTACGATTACGGGTTTGTCGGCGCGGACAGCGCCCCGGGCGAGGATGGCAGTTCCCAGTCGGGTGCGGGTATCGGCGTGCGTTACGCCACGCCGATCGGTCCGGTGCGACTGGACCTCGCCACACCGGTGTCCGGAGACACGTCCGATCCCTACGAGTCGGTCGAGCTCTATATCGGCATCGGGCAGGCGTTTTGACGATGCGGCCCGCACGCGCCCTGCCCTATGCCTTCGGCGTGGCACTCCTGCTCGCGGCAGCGCCCGCGGGCCTGGCACAAGACACGGCAGAGAACGATCCGGGGTTTCTGGAACGTATCATCCAGAGTGCGCTCGGCGGTGAGGGGCGCGACGTGCAGATCCGCGGATTGGCGGGGCCGCTGAGCGGCGAGCCGCGTATCGCCGAGATTACCGTGGCGGACAGTGACGGGGTCTGGCTGACCATTCGCGACGTTGCGCTGAACTGGCGGCGGCTTGCGGTGTTCCGGCGGCAGCTGGATGTGAATTCCCTGACCATCGGCGAGATCGTCGTCGCCCGGGCGCCCTTGCCCGCCCCGACCGCGTTGCCGAGCCCCGAAGCCGTGGACCCGGAGGCCGAACCCGAAGAAGCTCCGGGCGGGTTTGCCCTGCCCGAGCTGCCCGTCTCCGTCGAGATCCAAGAGGTGGCCATCGGTGCGGTCCGGCTTGGCGAACCTCTCATCGGACAGGCGGCGGATCTGTCGGTCGACGGCTCGGCGCAGATGGCCGACGGTGAGGCCGATCTGACCCTGCAGCTGGTGCGGCTCGACGGGACCGAGGGGCGTTTCGACCTGCAAGCCGGTTTTTCAAATACAACCAAAGTGTTGAGAGCCTATCTTGATGTTCGTGAGGCCGAAGGAGGCCTGATCGCGACGCTGGCCCGGATCCCCGAAACGCCATCGCTCGCGCTGAGCGTTTCCGGCGAGGACCCGATCAGCGATTTCGAGGCGACGCTGGCGCTGAGCACCGCGGAGGTGCAACGGCTGGCCGGTACGGTGCGTCTGACCGAGAGCCCGGCGCCCACGACCGATGCCACTGCCGCCCCCGTCACCCAGCAAGTGATTGATGCCCAGCTCGGCGGAGACGTGACCGCGCTCTTCATCCCCGAATACAAGCCGTTTTTCGGCGATAGCGTTGCCTTCGATCTGCGCGCCACCCGGACGCCCGATGTCGGGATTTCTGTAGAAACGCTGAACCTGACCGCCGCCGCACTGGACCTGACAGGTTCCTTCGACCTGACAGCCGATTTCGCGCCGCGCCTGATCGATGTCAGCGGCACCATTGCAACGCCGCTGAAGCTGCCGGTGGTGCTCCCCCTGCCCGGCCCCGCCACCCTGATCGATCGCGCCGATATCGAGATTTCCTTCGATGCCGCCCGGGGCGACGCGCTGGTGGTCAGTGCGAACGTGCGCAACCTGCAGCGCGACGATGGCATATTGCTGGACGCGATGGAGCTGCGCGCGGACGGTACGATCGTGCTGACCGAAGGCAACGGGATCGCGTCGGCCTCGGCAGAGATCGACGCCGATCTGAGTGGCCTTTCTGTCACCGATCCCAAGCTATTCGAGGCGGCCGGTGACAGTGCGACCCTGACCGCCCAGGTCGACTGGGCATCCGAGGGACGGTTGAATGTGCGTGATCTGGATCTGCGCTCGGACCAGGTACAAGTGACCGGCGGCGCGCAGGTCACCGGGCTGGCCGAAGAGGCCGCGCCGGAAGTGGCGCTGGATGCCAACCTGACCAGCGGCCCGCTGTCGCGTTTCGCGACCCTTGCGGCCACGCCGTTGACAGGCAGCGTCGTGACATCGCTCAGCGGCAACTATGTGGTGCAGACCGGCGCTTTCGACGTCACGGTGGACGGCACGGGCCAGGGCCTCGGGATCGGGCAGCCAGAAGCGGATGCCCTCCTGGCCGGTCCGCTCACCCTAGGCGTGACGGCGGCGCGTGGCGCCGAAGGGATCACCGTCGAGCGGTTGGCTCTGAGCAATGACGCGCTGACCCTCTCGGGCGGCGGACGTCTGGCCAGCGACAGCGGTGACATGCAGGTGAACGCGGAGATTGCCGATCTGTCGGTGCTGGAGGTGGCGCAGCTCTCCGGGCCCGTGACGTTGAGCGCTGAGCTGAACGGCATGGACGATGTCTGGGACGCGTCGCTGGACGTTGCCTCCGACGATGCAAGCGTCACCGGCCAGGGCACCATCGAAAACCTGTTCGGTGGCGATATCTCGGTCACCGCGGACGCCGAAATCGACACCGGAGACCTCGCCCGCATCGCACCGCTGGTCGACATGCCCCTGACCGGGCGCGTCACGCTCGATGCCAGCGGCAGCTACGATGTGGCCAGCGGCAACGGCGCCCTGACCGCCGATGGGATCGGTATGGGACTGTCCATCGGTCAACCGCAGGCCGATGCGCTGATGTCCAGTCCGCTCTCGCTCGCCGTGACGGCGGCGCGCGACGGCGATACCATTTCCGTGGATCGCCTCTTCCTCCGAGGCACAGCCATCAATGTCACCGGCGGCGGCCAGATCGAAGGCGATGGCGGCACCATGAGTTTTGATGCCGAATTGCCCGAGCTTGCCTTGCTGGAGATCCCGTCGCTTTCGGGCCCGGTTTCGCTCAAGGCCGATCTGGAGGGCGAGGACGACCTCTGGAACGCGAATGTGAATCTGGTGTCGAACGAGGCGACGGTCGTCGGCACCGCTCAGGTCGACAAGCTCATGGCCGGTGAGATCGACGCCAGCGGGTCGGCGCGCATCGAAACAGGCCGCCTGTCGCGTTTTGCGCCGCTTGTCGGCATGCCCCTGACCGGTCAGATCGGTCTGGATGCAAACGGACGGTACAACGCGGTGAGCGGCGATGCCGCCCTGACCGCGAACGGCAGCGGCTCGGGCTTATCGGTGGGGATCGAGCAGGCCGATGCGCTTCTGGCCGGCGCGCTAACGCTCGCGGTCGATGCGTCCCGGACCGATGGCGACATCCAGATCCAGACCGCGCGCCTGCAGACCAATCAGGTGGCGCTGAACGCCGAAGGTGGCATGACTGACGGCGCGGGCCGCTTCGACCTGACCTTCGGACTGAACGACCTTGCGAGCCTGCTCGAAGGGCTCAGCGGCCCCCTCGATCTGCGCGCCGCGATCGAGGGTCAGGAACAGACCTGGGACGTCGCCGGGAACCTGACCGGACCGAACGGTATTTCCGCCGTCATTTCAGGCGGCGCGATCCGGCCTGACGGCACGGTCGACCTGTCGGTCACCGGCGATGTCCCTCTGCTGATCGCCGAGCCCTTCATCGCCCCGCGCACGTTAGTCGGAGATGCGGCGTTCGACATTACTGTTCAGGGACAGCCAGGGCTCGAGGCCGTGCGTGGCACCGTCACCATCGCCGATGCGCGGGCCTCCGACCCCGGCACTCGGATGGTGGTCGAGGGGATCAATCTCAACGTCGGTCTCGCGAACTCCACCGCGAATGTCGATCTATCGGGACAGTTGCGCACCGGCGGCACCATCACCGTCAGCGGGCCGGTCGCGCTCACGGCGCCATTCGACGCCGGGATCACCGTCGCGTTGCAGGAACTGACCGTGATCGATCCCACGCTGTACGAAGTGAACATGTCCGGCAATGCGTCGATACAGGGGCCCCTCCTTGGCGGCGCGGCGGTCACGGCCGGCGTCGTGATCGATCGCGCGGAGATCAGAATTCCGTCCGGTCTCGGCGGTCCCGGCGCTGTGCCGGACATCACCCATACCGACGAGCCTCCGACCAGTCTCGAAACCCGGCGCAGGGCGGGAATTCAGGTGGATCCCCCTGACGAGACCGACCGCGGCGCCGCTGGACCAGTTTACGATCTGGATATCACCATCGCCGCTCCCCGGCAGGTCTTTGTCCGCGGCCGCGGGCTCGACGTCGAAATGGGCGGCGGGATTACCGTCGGCGGTACGACAGCGGCCCCGATCCCCGGCGGCGGCATTCGCCTGCTGCGGGGTCAGATGGCACTGCTGGGTCAGCGACTGGAGTTCGAGAAGGCCGAGATCAATCTGCAGGGCAACCTCGTACCCGATCTCGACATGGTGGCGTTTTCCAACAATGGCAGCGTCCGCGCCTTCATTGAAATCCAGGGACCGGTCACGGCACCGCAGCTCTCGTTCCGCTCACAGCCGCAACTGCCCGAAGACGAGGTGCTCGCGCAGCTCTTCTTTGGCAAGCCGATCAATGAACTGACCCCGCTGGAGGTCGCGCAGCTTCTGGCATCGGTCAACCGGCTCACCGGCAATGGCGGGCCCGGTGTGCTGAGCCGTCTGCAGCAAAGCATCGGTGTGGACAGTCTCGGTGTGACAACGGATGACGATGGCGAGACCGAGGTGTCCGCCGGTAAATACCTCTCCGAGCGGCTCTATACCGACGTGACCGTTGGGGCGAGCGGGACCAGCGAGATTGAGCTGAACTACGATTTCAACTCCACCTTCAAAGGGCGCACCGCGGTCGACAGCGAGGGTGACAGCTCTGTCGGGTTCGCGTTCGAACGGGATTTCTAAGGCGCGCTCATCGAGCGATACAGCGCGCAGCGGTGTCAGCGGGCAACGACACAGATCAGCGCGCCGGTCGCATCGCGCACGAGTACGGCGTCTTCGTTCGAACCGGGCGGGTTCGGACCGAACACAGTGCCCTTGAGCACCCGGATCGCCGCGAGAGCCTCCGCAGGATGTGCGACGCGGATGCACGGCACCCAGCAAGGGTCCGCAGCCGCGGCCTCTGCCTCCAAGAGCGCGACGAGGTCGTCGGACCGCGTGATCACCCGGCTGGCGGTCGAGCCCTTCTCTGCCGGGCCCACGTCCCAGCCGAACAGATTGCGGTAGAAGGTCGTGGGAAAGTCCGCCGGGTCGGCCAGGTACCTTTCGACACCGAACTGCGCCCTGGGCACCGGATAGGCGTGGCGCGACAGGGAGATGCCGACATAGGCGCCGCGCGGATCGCGCAACAGGCAGTTGCGGCCAACGCCGGGCACCTCGAAAGGCGGTCTGGCGACCGTTCCACCAAGCTCCGTGGCCTGTCCTGCTGCGGCGTCCACGTCGGTGACCTCCACATAGGGCAGCCAGCCGGTAACGCCTATCGGCGGGCGTGCGATGATCCCGGCTCCTGCCTCTCCCTCGGACAATGCAAGGACGAAGTCCTGCGCGCCGCCCCCCCAGGCAAAGTCGGTCGCATGCTCGGTGAGGAACCGCCAACCGGCCATGCGCCCGTAGAAGGTCTTGGACAACTCCGGATCATCGCTGAACAGGTCATGCCAGACGACCCGGCCTGTTTTCTCGGCAACCATCGCGCCCCCCAGAACAATTGTTTGGAGATGAATAAGCGACAGGAGCGTGCCGGCACCTTGACGCCGATCAGATCACCAAGCCAACGTACCGGCCGTCAGAGAGTATTGGCGAAACCGCGGGTTCTTCGACCCTGCCCCGCCGGTCCGATGCGTCCTGCGGCATCGCGCCGATTATCCCAGAGCGTACCCTGCGCCGCGCACCGTGCGAACCGGATCCTCGCCGCCATGGGCGCAAAGCGCCTTGCGCAGCCGCCCGATATGGACATCGACGGTGCGGGTATCGACATAGATATCGCGGCCCCAGACGCGATCGAGCAACTGCTCGCGGCTCCAGACACGTCCGGGTTTTTCCATGAAGGTGCTCAGGAGGCGGAACTCGGTCGGGCCGAGCTTGACCAGCGCGTCGCCGCGAAACACCTTGTGGCTTTCGCTGTCGAGCACGATGTCGTCGAACTCCAGCCGCTCGCCTACGGTCGAGGGCCGCGTCCGGCGCAGCTGCAGGCGCACCCGGGCCATCAGTTCAACCACCGAATAGGGCTTGATGACATAGTCGTCCGCGCCGGTCTCCAGCCCGCGCACACGGTCGACTTCCTCAGAGCGGGCAGACAGCATGATGATCGGCAACCCGCGCGTCTCGGACCGCGTCTTGAGCTGACGGCAGATCTCGATGCCCGATACGCTGGGCAGCATCCAGTCCAGCACGATCAGGTCGGGGGTGTCCTCGTCGACGAGGATGAGCGCCTCCTCGCCGTTTTCGGCCCGTGTGACGCGGTAGCCCTCGGCCTCCAGATTATAGGCGAGCACTTCGCGTTGCGCGGGTTCGTCTTCGACGATCAGGACGGTGGGTTGCGGCGGGGCCATGGGTCAACCTCTTGGTTCTGCCATGTAGGGTGTCTTGTCGCCCTTGGGTCGGGCATCATCCGGCATCTCGCCGGTCACGAGGTAGATCACCTGTTCGGCGATCGATGTCACGTGATCGCCCATACGCTCGATATTCTTGGCGATGAAATGCAGATGCATGCAGCCGGTGATGTGGCGGGGATCTTCCATCATGTAGGTCAGGAACTGCCGGAAGAGCGCGTTGTACATCTGGTCGACCTCGCGGTCGCGGAGGCGCACATCCTCAGCCAGAGCGCCGTCGCGCTGGATATAGGCATCGAGCGCGTCCTTGAGCATCAGCTCGACCGATTTCGCCATGCGCCGGATGTCGCTAGCCGATCCCTCGATCGGCGTCATATGCACCAGGACGCTGGTCCGCTTGGCCATGTTCTTGGCATAGTCCCCGACCCTCTCGAGGTTGTTAGAGATCTTCATCACCGTCAGCACCGTGCGCAGATCCACGGCCGTGGGCGCACGCAGCGCGATGAGGCGCGCGGCCTCTTCGTTGACGCGGGTTTCCATCTCGTCGATCTGACGGTCGTTGCGGCGCACCTGTTCGGCAAGGTCTTCATCCCGCGTCTCAAGCGAATTTGCGGCATCGATGATCGCGGCCTCGACCAGCCCGCCCATCTTCATCAGATGGGCCTGGACAGCTTCCAGATCGCGATCATAGGCCGACGTAATGTGGGGTTTACTCATGACGGGTTCTCGGATCAGCCGATCCTCCCGGTGATATAGCTTTCGGTGCGCGGATCTTTGGGGTTGGTAAAGATCTCGCCGGTTTCATTGTACTCGACGAGGTTGCCGAGGTGGAAAAAGGCAGTCTTCTGGCTGACCCGGGCGGCCTGCTGCATCGAGTGGGTCACGATCACGACCGAGTAGTTCGTGCGCAGCTCGTCGATCAGCTCTTCGACCTGGGCCGTCGCAATCGGGTCGAGTGCGGAACAGGGCTCGTCCATCAGCAGAACTTCGGGTTCCGTGGCCACGGCGCGCGCGATGCACAGGCGCTGCTGCTGACCGCCCGACAGGCCCGTGCCCGGCGCATCGAGCCGGTCCTTGACCTCGTCCCAGATCGCGCCACGGCGCAGGGACTTCTCGACGATGACGTCGAGATCGGCCTTGTTACTGGCCAGCCCGTGGATGCGCGGCCCGTAGGCAACATTGTCATAGATCGATTTGGGGAAGGGATTCGGCTTCTGGAACACCATCCCGACCTTGGCGCGCAGTTGCACCGGGTCGACCTGCTTGTTGTAGATGTCCTCTTCGTCGAGCGTGATCTCGCCTTCGACACGACAGCCTTCGATGGTGTCGTTCATCCGGTTCAGACAGCGCAGGAAGGTGGACTTGCCGCAACCCGAGGGGCCGATAAAGGCGGTGACAGTCTTGTCTTGGATCTCGATATCGACGTCCTTGATGGCATGATTGTCGCCGTAAAAGACCTGGACCTTGTCGCCCCGGATCTTGATTTCCCTGGTCTCCACGTCGCGCTCCACAATTCGCATGTCGTTCATGGCTACTCTCCTGTGGGTCGGTTTACCAGCGGCGCTCAAAGCGGCGGCGCAGAATGATGGCAATCATGTTCATGCAGAATAGGAACACCAGCAAGACGATGATCGCCCCGGAAGCCCGCTCGACAAACGCCGGATCGGACCGTTGGGTGAAGTTGTAGACCTGCACCGGCAGCGCGGTGGCCGGGTCGAAGATGCTTTCGGGATAGTTGTTCACAAAGGCCACCATCCCGATCAGCAGCAGTGGCGCTGTTTCGCCGAGCGCCTGGGCCAGACCGATGATCGTGCCGGTGAGGATACCCGGCGCCGCCAGCGGCAGCACATGGTGGAAAATCGCCTGCATCTTTGAAGCACCCACACCGAGCGCGGCATCGCGGATCGACGGCGGCACGGCCTTCAGCGAGGCGCGGGTCGAGATGATGATCGTTGGCAGGGTCATCAGGGTCAGCACGAGCCCGCCCACGATCGGGGCGGAGTTGGGCAGGCCCATATAGTTGATGAAGATCGCCAGACCCAGGATACCGAACACGATGGAAGGGACGGCGGCGAGGTTCGAGATATTGACCTCGATGATGTCCGTGATCCAGTTCTTTGGCGCGAACTCCTCCAGATAGATGGATGCGGCGACCCCGATGGGCAGCGCGAGGCAGAACACGATCGCCATCATGTAAGCAGAGCCCATCAGCGCGACGCCCAGACCGGCGGCCTCGGGGCGCAGTTCAGACGCATCGGGCGCGGTGATGAAGGCCCAGTTGAACCGCTTTTCGAGCTTCTCTTCGACGATCATCGCATCGGCGACATCAAGCTGGAGCGGCGTGACGTTTCCGTCCAGTTCCGCGGTTTCGCGGGTGACGCGGCCCTTCATGTAGCCGTCGATCCGACCATTGGCGAGGAACTCGTATTCGATGGTCTGGCCGATCAGATCAGGGTTCGCGATCACGTCGGCCCGCAGCCTGCCCTTGGCTTCTGCGGAAATCATGTCTTGCAGCACGTCCGCCGTGACTTCGGAATGTTGCGCCGACAGCTCGAGCGCCAGACCCTTCAGGGAGTCGTTGATGATCGGGTCGTAGGAAAAGGTCAGAACCTTGGAGATTTCGTCGGGATCGCGGTTGCCGCTGGGATCGAGGACCGACTCGTCCAGAGTGATGTTCACCTTGATGAAAGTCTGGGTGAAGGCCGGCAGGCCCTGGCTGAGGATCGAGATCAGCAGCAGCAGCAACGCGGCGACCCCGGTTCCAACGGCCATCATGCCATAGAGCTTGAACCTTGCCTCGGCAGCGTTGCGCTTCTTGGTGCGCTCGCCCAGCTCAAGAAGCGAGGTTTTCACCCTCGGCGTGGCTGGCGTGTTTGCGGACGCGTCGGTCATTCGTACTGCTCCCGGTACTTGCGAACGATGTAGAGGGCCAGCACGTTCAGACCCAGCGTGAGAACGAAGAGGGTGATACCGAGGGCAAAGGCGACGAGCGTTTCGGGTGACGAGAAGTCCGTGTCCCCGGTCAGTTGCGACACGATCTTGACCGTCACCGTGGTCATCGCCTCGAAGGGATTGAGCGACAATCGTGCGGCTGCTCCCGCGCCCATGACGACGATCATCGTCTCGCCGATGGCGCGCGAGGCCGCCAGCAGGATGGCGCCGACGACGCCGGGCAGGGCAGCGGGCAGCACCACCTGACGGATCGTCTCGGACGGCGTGGCGCCGAGACCCAGGGAGCCGTCGCGCATCGCCTGCGGCACTGCATTGATGATGTCATCGGACAGCGACGACACGAAGGGGATCAGCATCACACCCATCACGATGCCCGCCGTCATCACCGAGGACGAGCTTTCACCGATCCCCAGCGGCTGGGCAAAGTAATCGCGCAGCATCGGGCCCACTGTAATCAGGGCGAAGAGTCCATAGACGATGGTCGGGATGCCTGCGAGCACCTCGATCATCGGCTTGGCAAAGGACCGCACCTTCGACGATGCATATTCCGACAGATACACCGCCGCGAAAAGACCGATGGGCACGGCCACCAACAATGCGATGAAGCTGACATAAAGGGTGCCCCAGAGCAGCGGGAGCATGCCAAGGTCGCTGTTACCGCGGAAGTTCGGCGCCCAATTCGCCCCGAAGAAGAAGTCCTGCCAGGGATACTGGCTGAAGAAGCGACCTGTCTCGAACACCATCGACAGCACGATTGCGACCGTTGTGAGGATCGCGATCGACGAGGCCAGGATCAGAAGCGCCTTGATCAGACCTTCGACGAAATTCCGTGCACGAAAGCTTTGGGTGATCTGGCCGAACGTCACGGTGAATGCGGCCAGAGCCGCGATGGTGCCGAGGATCACACCGATCAGCGGTGATGCGCCGTCAAAGAACGTTCCGAGGAAGGCCCAGAGGATCAGGACACCGGCCCCGGCCATAAAGGTCGACAGGGCAACATTCCAACCGTGGTAGGAGAGCAGCGAATGGAGCGAAGACAGATTGCCGCCGGCTGCTGCCGCGGCTTTGTTTCGCCCCAGCATATACCCAACTGCGCACAGGGCTATAAGCAGGACGAAGAACGACGTAAGCAGCATATTCCCACCACTGGCAAAGCTAAGACCTGAAAGGGACGGCCCGGAATACCGGGCCGCCCCATCACGTTAGACCCGGGGCAGGCTCAGGAACCGGTGCCCATGGTCACTTCGTTGGCAACCGCTTCCTGCGTTTTGGACAGTTCGGGGTCGGAAACCAGACCGTACTGCGCCAGCGGGCCGCTCGGACCGGCAACGGCGTCGGAGACGAAGAACTCAACGAACTCTTTCAGGCCGTCGATCTCGCCCATGTGCGCCTTTTTGACGTAGAAAAAGAGCGGCCGCGACACCGGGTACTCGCCCGAAGAGATCGTCTCGGTCGACGGTGCGACACCGGACATGGTGGCGACCTTCAGGGTGGCGGTGTTGTTTTCGTAGAACGCCAGGCCGAATACGCCAACGCCGTTGGGGTTGGCGCCGATGCGCGCGAGCGTTTCGGTGTAATCGCCGTCGATGTCCACGGACACGCCGTCGGTGCGCACGGCCATGCATTTGCCTTCGGCAGTATCCTCATCGACGCCCGCATCGAGCATCGCCTGGTAAGCGCCGGTTTCTTCGCACCCGGCCAGGATCACCTTTTCCTCGAACACTTCGCGGGTACCGTGCTTGGTGCCCGGGATGTAGGCCGAGATTTCGACGTCCGGAAGGGACGCGTCCACTTCGGACCATTTGGTGTACGCGTTTGGAACCAGTTCGCCGTCCTTGAAATGCTCGGCGGCAAGGGCTTCGTACCACTGCTCTTCGGTGAAGGCGGTGAATTCGGGGCCGGCGATCTGGCTGGCGAAGACGATGCCGTCATAGCCGATGCGGACTTCCATGATCTCGGTCACGCCGTTTGCGGCGCAGGCCTCGACTTCGCCGCCACGGATCTGGCGCGATGCGTTGGCGATGTCGATGGTGTTCGGGCCGACGCCTTCGCAGAATTTCTTCAGACCGGCCGAAGAGCCGCCGGATTCGATGACCGGGGTCGGGTAGTCGAAGTTTTCTCCAAACGCCTCGGCCACGATCGAGGCATAGGGCAGGACAGTCGACGAGCCCGCGACCGATACCTGGTCGCGTGCCACGCCGGCTGTCGCGGACAGCGCCGTGATCGCCAGAGCGGAGGCGGTCAGTTTCGCAAAGGACATTGTATGCTCCTTGTTGGGATGGGGTGGGCCGATCCCCCAAGATCGACCCTTGGCGCGGGTTAACCCTTCTCGCCTCCCCTTTTGTGACAGTCTTGAAACGGAAATATGACAATTAACGGTTTCGTGGCCCGTGACGGAAATCCCTGTCTCAGGCTTCGGCGATCACCACGCCAAAACGGCTGCCACGGCCCGGTTCGCTGTCGATCTTCAGACGGCCCCGGTGCCGGTTCACGATGTGCTTGACGATCGCGAGGCCCAGCCCCGTGCCGCCCAGATCCCGCGACCTGTGGCTATCGGCGCGATAGAAACGCTCGGTCAGCCGGTGCAGGTGGATCGCGTCGATACCTTGCCCGAAATCCTCCACCGATGCCTCATAGGCAGGACCGCGCAACATCGGGTCGTGCGCGAGGCGGTCGAGCGAAAACTGCACTGTGCCGCCGCTCGCGCCATACTTGATCGCGTTTTCCGCCAGATTCGTGAAGACCTGCATCAACTGATCCTGATCACCCAGAACCGGACCGGCGGGAACCTTCAGGTCCAACTCCAGACGGACACCGGCCCCCTGGGCGAGCGGTCCCAGCGACAGGGCGACCGATTTCAAGACGTCCACAAGATCGGCGCGGGTCTTTGGGCGGACGCGTTCCTCGCTCTCCACCCGCGACAGAGACAACAGATCCAGCACGAGGCGGTTCATCCGCCCGGCCTCCCTGTCCATCGTCTCGAGAAACCTGTCCCGCGCCTCGGCATCGTCGCGCGCCGGGCCACGCAGGGTTTCGATGAACCCGATCAGGGCCGTCAGCGGCGTGCGCAGCTCATGGCTCACATTCGCAACGAAGTCGCGGCGCATCTGGCCAGCGGCCTCCAGGCTCGATGTGTCCTCCAGATACACCATGACGCCGTGCCGTCCTCCCAGCGGCAGCGGTGCGCAGGCGGCGCGAAATACAGTTTCCTGGGCATGGTCGGAGATCGCGAACCGCGTTTCCTGACGGGCGCCTGTGCGCAACACACCGGCAACCGCGTCTATCACGTCGGGATTACGCAGAACCGTCAGAAAATGGCGCCCGATCAGATCGCTGCCGCCGAATGTCGCCGCCGCCGCGGGGCTTAGCGCCAGCACACGTTCGTCCGGGCCGATCATGATGACCGGCTGCGGCATCCCTTCGGCCATGGCAGAAATCACTTCGGCAATCGTCGGATCGAGAAGCCCTGCCATCACGAAATTCTCCAGGATCGAATTCGTGGAAATAAATCCCACAATTGGATGCCTTTAAATTTCAAAAAGCCATGCGGTCGGACACGAATTGATAACACTTTCAGTAAAAATGTTTGGATGTGACAACTACTGGCGCCGTGCCGGTGTACACGGAGGTTAATTGAATGAGTATTCCCCTTACCCTGGAAATCTGTTCCGGAAAAGAAGACGAAAGTATCCGCAGCCGTACCAGGTCCACAATTCAGGCCACCGGCGTCATTTACACCCGTTTCGACGATTTCGGATGCCAAATGGTGCGTAAACTCGCCCCCCAATCGGTGCTTTCGCCGTTGTTCTCCGACCGTTTCGACTGCATCGATGTCGGGCGTTGTCTGGCAAATGCGGAATTTCCCGGAAAGTTTTGCGTGGTGGCCGACACACTTCCCAATACAGCCATGGTGCAACGCGAACTCGAGCGGCAGTTTCCCAGTCTCGATCTGCATGTGATCAGCCATGATGATGCGCGCGCCGAGGTCAGTCCTGAACCGCGTCGAGCGCTCGCCTGACATCGTCCAGCACCATGTTCTCGGGTTCGATCCCGACGGAGACCCGAAACATGCCTTCGCCGATGCCCAGGGCCTCGCGGGCCTTGGGGCTCAAACCGCGATGGGAAGACGAAGCCGGGTGTGACAGCATCGTGGCCACATCTCCCAAAGTCGGCGCAAATGGCAGCTGCGGGGCGGCCGCGACGAACCGGTTGGCTGCCGCGCGTCCGCCCTTCAGCGTAAAGCTCACCATCGTCCCGTCCTGCCCGTTCAGCAGAACTGAGGCGCGGTCATGGTCGGGATGATCGGCCCGTCCTGGATAGAGAACGCCGTCCACCGCCGGATGCGTTGCCAGAAGATCGGCAAGGGCGGCCGCCGTCGCACTCGCCCGCGCATGGCGCAGTCCGAATGTATAGAGCCCGCGTTCGGCCATCCAGCAGTCGTAGGGGCTGGGCGTGAGCCCGTAGGTGACCGCCGTCGCCCGGATCGCTGTGCGCAGGTCCGGATCACGGGTGGCGACATAGCCGAGCGTTACATCTGAGTGCCCGGCCAGCAGCTTGGTCACCGAATGAAGAACGATGTCCGCCCCGGCCTCCCAAGCGCGGAACCCCAACGGTGTCGTAAAGGTGTTGTCGATCACGCAGAGCACGCCCGCCTCGCGCGCAAGCCCGAGGATGGCCGGAATGTCCGCGACGCGCAGCGTCGGGTTCGACACCACCTCGACCATAATCATACGCGTCTCGGGGCGCAGCGCCGCGCGCATCGCGGCGGCGTCGGTGGGATCGGCGAGGCTCGTCGCGATCCCCAGCCGTGGAAGATCCTCCCGCAGCATGCGCAACGACCGACCATAGAGCTGATCGGCCCCCAGCACGTGATCGCCCGCCTTGAGGCAGCCCAGCATCACCGCACTGACCGCCGCCATGCCGGACCCGACCATCAGGCCGCCCTCGGCACCTTCCAGCATATCGATCTTGCGGGCGAGCAGATCCGCGTTCGGGTGACCCTCGCGGCCGTAGGTGTAACCCTGGGTGAGGCCTTCATACTGTGCATCCAGCGCGTCGGGACTGTCAGAGGAGTAGACGACCGACGGCTGCAGCGGCGTGACGACCGGACGGCTGACGCTGTCGGGCCAGCCCGTGCGGCGGACGGTCGTGCCGGTCATGTCTCCGCCAGCCCGGCCTTGTAGCGGCGGAAATTGCGCTGATATCCTTGGGCGGTTTTCAGAAGCCCGGCGATCTGATCCTCGGACAGCTGACGGACGACCTTTCCCGGTGTGCCCATCACGAGGCTGCCTTCGGGAATCTCCTTGCCCTCGGTGATCAGCGCACCGGCGCCGATCAGGCAGTGTTTGCCGATCCGTGCGCCGTTGAGCACCGTAGCGCCCATCCCGATCAACGCCTGCTCGCCGATCGTGCAGCCGTGGAGCATCACCTTGTGCCCGATCGTGCAGTTGCGCCCGATCTCCATCGGGAAGCCCGGATCCGTATGCAGCACGCAGTTTTCCTGGATATTGCTGCCCTGCCCCACCCGGATCTCTTCGTTGTCGCCGCGCAGGGTGCAGCCGAACCAGACGCTGGCGTCCTCCTCCAAAACGACATTGCCGATCACATTCGCATCGGGCGCGACCCAGTAATTGCCGCTTTCGGGAAAACGCGGGGAAACACCGTCGAGTGTATAAATCGTCATGCGGTTTCTCCAAAGCTTTCGAATTCTGAATTGAGCGCGCGAACCCGATCGTTCAACCCGACCTGACGCGAGCGTTTCAGCCGCTCCGCGGTGACGATGGACCGCAGCCGGTCCTCGGTTTCGTCGAGGTCGGTGTTGATCAGGACGTAGTCGTACTCGGCCCAGTGGCTGATTTCGTCGCGCGACCGTGTCATGCGGTGGGCGATGGTCTCGGGACTGTCCTGGGCGCGGGTCTGCAACCGGCGCTCCAGTTCAGCGATCGAGGGCGGGAGCACGAAGATCGACACCACGTCTTCGGCGCGCACCGAGTTGCGGATCTGCTGCCCGCCCTGCCAGTCGATGTCGAACAGCACATCGGCGCCCTCGTCCAGCGCCGTCAGCACCGGTGCCTTGGGAGAGCCGTAGAGATGACCGAACACCTCGGCATGCTCCAACAGGTCCTGCGCCGCGATCCGAGCCTCGAAATCCTGCTGGGTGATGAAGTGATACTCGCGCCCGTCGACTTCCCCCGCTCGCGGCGCGCGGGTGGTCGCGGAGACCGAAAAGCGGATCTCGGTGTCCCAGATACGGAGCCGTCGGGCCAGCGTCGACTTTCCCGCGCCCGAGGGCGAGGACAGGATGATCAGTAAGCCCCGGCGCTCGGCCATAAACGGTCACTCCACGTTCTGAACCTGTTCGCGGATCTGGTCGATGGCCGCCTTCAGGTCAAGCCCGATCTGGGTCAGCGGGCCGTACTGCGCCTTGGAACACAAGGTGTTGGCTTCGCGGTTGAACTCTTGCGTGAGGAAGTCCAGCTTGCGCCCCACTGGACCCTCAGCGCTCAGCAACTCGCGTGCGGCGGCGATGTGAATGCGCAGGCGCTCAAGCTCTTCGGTGACGTCCCCCCGGACCGCGATCAGGGCGATTTCCTGGGCAATCCTGTCGGTGTCGACGGCTCCGGCGGCGCCTGTTGTCCGAGCCAGCGCGTCTTGCAGAATCCGCTGCTGGTACGCTGCGCGCTCGGGTGCCAACGCTTCGGCGCTGGCGCAGGCCGCTTCGATCCGGTCGATCGCCATGCTTAGCACTTGCGCCAGACCGGCGCCCTCGCGGGCACGCATCGCCACAAGCGCATCAAGAGCCTCGGCAAAGCTCTCGGCGATGGCGTCACCGGTCGCATCGCGCACAGCCGCGGCGCCGTCCATCCCGCCCGTCAGCACGCCTGGCAGGGCCAACGCCTCCGACACACGCATCGGTGCCAGGGGAGTCCCGCTTGCCTCCGCCGCCGTCTGCACGGCGCGAACCCGGCTGAAATGCGCGGCCAGCGCAGCGCTGTCCACAGCATCGGCATTATCCTGAGCCCGGGACAGTCGTAGAATCGCTGAAAGGTTCCCGCGCGACACCCGCGCGGAAGCGACCTTACGTAAAGCGGGCTCCAGTGCGGCAAACCCTTCTGGCAGGCGCAGCTTGACGTCGAGGCCGCGTCCGTTCACGGTCCGCAATTCCCAATCCCAGCTCCAGCCGGACAGAGTACCTTGGGCGCCGCCATAGGCCGTCATAGAATACAACATGTTGCGTCCGCGCCCCTGCCGAAGGGCATATCGCCCCTCCCCTGCCCTGTTCCACCCGATCACGGGCCCGGACGCAAGCGCCTCGGAGCTGGTGTCTCAAATTTAACCAATTGAAACAATTAAACGGGTATTTTGCGGAATTGCTGTCATGTTAAGACTACAGTAAGGATTTGACCTGCCTGACTCAGTTAGTCGGGCAGTTCAGGCCTAGAGTGCCTAATGTTCGAGGTAAAAATTTTGATATGGCGCAACATCGTGGTGAAGAGACAGTTATTGTGTCGCTAAATGAGTATCGCGGGTCCATGCAACATCCCGGATTGTCATTGGTAGAAGCCTATTGGGAAGGTCTTCGCGAAGGCCGGCTGGTGCCGCGACGCGCTGATGTGGATCCGCGCGGGATCGACCAGGCCCTGGAATTCGCGTTCATTCTGGAGCGCATTGCGCCCGGTATGGCACGCTTTCGGCTCGCCGGAATGCATCTGAATGATCTGATGGGAATGGAGGTTCGCGGGATGCCCCTGACCTCGTTTTTCGTACCCGACGCCCGTCCGATGATCAGTGAAACTCTGGAGCATGTGTTCGAAGAACCCGCAACCGCGCGGTTGACGCTCGCGGGCGAACGCGGCCTTGGAAAGCCCGAATTGGAAGCAGAGCTGCTGCTTCTTCCGCTCAAAAGCGATCTCGGCGATATCAGCCGGGTCCTGGGCTGCCTTGTTGCGCGCGGCGATATCGGGCGCACGCCGCGCCGGTTCTCCGTGACCGAAACGCGCCGCAACCCGTTGCTTCAGGCGGCCATCGAGGACCATGTCGACATGCGTCCGGAGCCTCCCTTGCGCAACACCGAGCCGACCCTGTCGGAAGCGCGTCCGCTCAGCCTGAACGAGCCGCATGTGCCGTTCGAGCACGAGCAGATGCACGTACCGACGACGCGCCTGCCGGCTGAACGTCCCTATCTGAAACTGGTGCGCAAGGCCGACGACTGATCGGCCTTGGGCGCGGGCGCTCTTAGAGCGCTGCCGCGTTCGGTGAGGCGCTGCGCCGTGCCGCCGCTAGCTCCTCGGCCACCAGAAAGGCAAGCTCGAGCGACTGGCTGGCGTTGAGCCGCGGATCGCATGCGGTGTGATAGCGCGACGACAGGTCGTCATCTGTCACGGCGCGCACGCCTCCGGTGCATTCAGTCACGTCCTGGCCCGTCATCTCGAAATGCACGCCGCCCGGATGGGTTCCCTCGGCACGGTGCACCTCGAAAAACTCCCGCACCTCGCGCAGCACCGCATCGAAGGGCCGGGTCTTGTAGCCGGACGCAGATTTGATCGTGTTGCCGTGCATCGGATCGCAGGACCAGACCACGCTCGCCCCATGCTCCTGAACCGCCCGGATCAGGCGCGGCAGGTTATCGGACACCGTACCGGCGCCGAAGCGCGCGATGAGCGTCAGCCGCCCTGCCTCATTCTCGGGGTTCAGCGCGTCGAGCAAACGCTTCAGATCGTCTGCCTCGAGCGAGGGGCCGCACTTGAGCCCGATCGGGTTCTGCACGCCGCGGGCAAAGGCGACATGGGCGCCGTCGGGCTGGCGCGTCCGGTCGCCGATCCAGATCATGTGACCGGACCCCGCAACCGGCAGCCCGGTGGTCGAGTCGATCCGGCAGAGCGCCTCTTCGTATTCCAGCAGAAGCGCCTCATGACTGGTGTAGAAATCCACGCTGTGCAGCGTCGGGGCGCTCTCACGCGTCACGCCTGCCGCGCGCATGAAGTCGAGACTGTCGGAGATCCGGGTCGCCAGATCGCGATAGCGCGCGGCCCCCTCCCCTTCGGTGAAGCCGAGCGTCCAGGCGTGGACCTTTTCCATATCGGCGAAACCGCCCTGGCTGAAGGCCCGCACCAGATTGAGCGAGGACGCGGACTGAGTATAGGCGGTCAGCATCCGCTCGGGATCGGGGGTCCGCGCGTCGGAGGTGAAGTCGATATCGTTGATGATGTCGCCGCGATAGCTGGGCAGCTCGACGCCATCCTTGCTCTCGGTCGGGGCCGAGCGCGGTTTGGCGAACTGGCCCGCCATCCGGCCGACCTTCACCACCGGCACCTTCGCCGCATAGGTCAGCACCATCGCCATCTGCAGCATCACCTTGAAGGTGTCGCGCACCATGTCGGGACCGAACTCCGAAAAGCTCTCGGCGCAATCCCCGCCTTGGAGCAGGAACGCATCGCCCTGGGCGACCTTGCCGAGCTGGCGTTTGAGATCACGAACCTCGCCGGCAAAGACCAGCGGCGGCAACTTCGCCAAACGGTCCTCGACCGACCGGAGCGCGTCGGGCTCGGGATACTCCGGCATTTGTACGCGCGGCTTGCTGCGCCAGTCGCTCTTGGTCCAGCTTGTCGTCATTGTCTTGCCCTCCCCGGCTGTCCGGCTTTCGCCGGTCTATATCGCTCCGCGCAGGCGCCTGCCACGCGAAAACGCGTTTTGCGGCTGGCAGTCCTCATCACCGTCCCGATAACCCATCGGATCGCGCTTGCCGGAGCGGGTCAAACCTGTTTGGCTTCGCGCGTTGTGCAAGTGACAGGAACGGGACCGCGGCGGATGCAGGAGAGCCGGTCAGCGAACGAGGGCAGCGCCGGCCGGATGGGAGGGTTCACCTTTGTCCTGCTGGACAGCTTCACGTTGCTCAGCTTCGCCGGAGCGGTGGAGGTGCTGCGCCTGGCCAACCGCGCGTCCGGCGCCACACCCTATCGCTGGCAGATCCTCTCGGTGAGCGGAGACCCGGTCCAGTCGTCAGTCGGCACCGTTTTTCAGCCCGATGGCGGGCTTTGCGCCCTGCCGCCGGGCGAAACCATCATTCTGTGCGGCGGGCTCGATATCGTGCATACCGCCACGCCACCGTTGCTGAACTGGCTGCGGCGCGAGGCCCGGCGCGGCGCACGGGTCGGGGCGCTCTGCACAGCGAGTTATGTGCTGGCACGGGCCGGTCTACTGGACGGTCGCCCGGCCACGATTCACTGGGAAAACCACGCCGCCATGGCGGAGGATTTTCCCGATATCGACCTGCGCAAATCGGTTTATGTGCTCGACGGACCGCGCTTTACCGCCGCCGGGGGCACGGCGGCGATCGACCTGATGCTGCGGCTCGTGGCGCAGGACCAGGGCGAATCGCTGGCCGCCGAGGTGGCCGATCAGGTGATCCACCCCTCGATCCGGAGCGATCAGGACACCCAGCGGCTGTCGATCCCCACCCGGATAGGGGTGCGCCATGCCAAGCTCAGCCAGGTGATCGAGAGGATGGAGGCCAATATCGAAGAGCCGATCAGCCCCCAGGTGCTGGCGCGCGATGCGGGCCTGTCGACCCGTCAGCTTGAACGGCTCTTCCGCCGGTACCTGAACCGCAGCCCCAAGCGTTACTACATGGATCTGCGGCTCCAGCGAGCGCGCACGTTGCTGTTGCAGACCAACATGACGGTGATAAATGTGGCCCTGGCCTGCGGCTTCACCTCGCCCTCGCACTTCTCCAAATGTTACCAGGCGCAATACAGGGTGACACCGTACCGCGAGCGCGGAACGCGGCGCGACGCGGCTCCGGCTCAGCCCGAAGGCGCGGGCGAGAGCCGGTAAACCGCCCCCTCCCCTACCGAGATGAACCAGATCGTGCCGTCCGGCGCTTCGCGAATGTCGCGCACGCGCGCCGTCTCCGGCCCCTCGATTTGCTCAACTTCTTGCAGTGGGGTGCCGCTCAAGCGCGAGATGTAGTCGAACTTCAGCGACCCGACGAAAACATCGCCCCGCCAGTCCGGCCAGAGCTTGCCGGAATAGATCATCATGCCCGAGGGGGCGATGGACGGATCCCAGTAATGGGCGGGCTGTTCCATCCCGTCCTTGGACGTGCCCTCGCCGATCCTCGCGCCAGAGTAATGCCGTCCATAGGAGATCACCGGCCAGCCATAATTGGCGCCTCGCCGCACGGGATTGACCTCGTCGCCGCCGCGCGCGCCGTGCTCGACCACCCACAGACGGCCCCGGGCATCCATCGCGGCGCCCTGGGCGTTGCGGTGGCCATAACTCCAGATCTCGGGCTGGGCGCCGGCCAGTTCGACGAACGGGTTGTCGCCGGGCACCGAACCGTCGCGGTTAAGGCGCACGACGGTGCCGTGATGGGTGGCGAGGTTCTGCGCCTGGTCGGCGTCGCCGCGATCGCCGATGGTCAGAAACAGTGTCCCGTCCGGCGCCTCGACGATGCGGGAGCCGAAATGCCGCCCACCGGACGCTCCGCCTTCCATCACGAAGATCTCGCGAAACCCTTCCAGCCGCGTGCCGTCGCTGGACAGCTGCCCGACGCCGAGAGCCGTACCCGCCCCATCCCGGCGCGGCGCCGAATAGGACAGATAGACCTGGCGCGTCTGCGCGAAGTCGCGGGGCACCATGACATCGAGGAGCCCGCCTTGACCGCGCGCCACGACTTCCGGCCCGCCGCGCACGCGTTCGGCCTCGCCATCCGCGACATAGGTTAGACGCCCGTCGCGTTCGGTGACCAGAAAACCACCGCCCGGCAGAAAGGCGAACCCCCAAGGGGCATCCAGCCCGCCCACCACGCGCTCCACCCGCACCGCGCCCTGGTCGGTTTCGAGCGTTTCAGCCTGCAATATCGGCGCGCCACCGAGGCCCACCAAAGCGACAATGGACACTATGCGCATGAACACCATTTCGGACCTCCGCGTTATGCTATTCCCATCAGTTAGCCCGCGCGGGGCCCCGTCCCAAGCGGGCTGACCGGCTTGTGACCACCGAGGGCGACGGGAATTCTCAACCGACCCGCTTTCAATTTCCGGTTGCGCGCTCTAGCATCCTGCCCGTCACGTGCCTGACAGGGGGAACTGGAATGAAAACGCTTCTCGCGGCGACCGCGATCGGAACGCTTTTGGCAGGCGGCGCGCTCGCCCAAACTCCAGAGGTCAAGATCGGCATCGCGCTCGGCTTCAACGGACCGCTGGAATCGCTCGCGCCTCCCATGGCCGGCGGCGCCCAGCTGGCCATCGCGGAGGTCAATGACAGCGGCCTGCTGCTGGGCGGGGCCACGGTCACGCCGGTCAGCGGCGACACCACCTGCGAGGATGCCAGCGCGGGCACCGCAACGGGCGAACGCTTGGTCGGCGAAGGGGTCAAGGGCATCATGGGCGCGATGTGCTCGGGCCCGACAGGGGCCATTCTGAGCAATGTCGCGGTGCCCAACGGCATCGTGATGATCTCTCCATCGGCGACCTCGCCAGCGCTGTCCACGGTCGAAGACAACGGGTTGTTCTTCCGCACCGCTCCTTCGGATGCGCGGCAAGGCGACGTCATGGCCGAGATCATCATGGATCGCGGCATCAACGAGGTGGCACTGACCTACACCAATAATGACTACGGCAAGGGCCTCGCCGACAGCTTCCAGTCTGCGTTCGAAGCGGCGGGCGGCACCGTAACGATCACCGAGTCCCACAAGGACGGCCAGGGCGACTATTTCGCCGAAGTAGGCGCGCTGGCCTCGGCCGGCGGCGAGGCGCTGGTCGTTGTGGGGTATGTCGATCAAGGCGGCTCCGGCATCATCCGCGGTGTGCTGGACAGCGGCGCATTCGACATATTCGTTCTGCCCGACGGAATGGTCGGCGCGTTTCTGGAGGAAAACTTCGGAAATGAAATCGACGGCTCCTTCGGCCAATTGCCTGGGTCCGATAGCGAAGGGGCAGCGATTTTCGCCGAGATGGTCGGGGACGCATTTGATCCGACCTCGGCCTATGCCGGCGAAAGCTATGATGCCGCGGCCCTCATGCTGCTGGCAATGCAGGCGGCCGGGTCGACCGAAGCCTCCGACTACAAGGACATGATCCTGACCGTTGCCAACGCGCCGGGTGAACCCATCCTGCCAGGGGAGCTGGCGAAGGGCTTGCAGATCCTCGCCGATGGCGGCGAGATTGACTATGTTGGCGCGTCCGGTGTCGAGCTTCTGGACGCCGGCGAGAGCGCCGGCAACTACCGCGAGATCGAGATTAAGGACGGCAAGATCGAGACCGTGGGCTTTCGCTAGGTCATTTTTGACATCGGGACGGTCCCGGCCACCCCGGGACTGTCCCTGTAAGGAACCCGCATGATCGTTGTCGAAGACCTGCACATGCATTTCGGTGGATTTCGCGCGGTAGACGGCGCGAGTCTGTCCATCGAAACCGGCACGATCACCGGTCTTATCGGCCCGAATGGCGCAGGAAAAACTACACTTTTCAATGCGATCGCAGGCGATCTTAAACCGACATCGGGCCGAGTGACCATGTCGGGCGAAGACATCACCGGCCTGCCGCCGCATGCCCTATTCGGTCGCGGCCTTCTGCGCACCTTTCAGGTCGCCCATGAGTTCGCGACAATGACCGTGCGCGAGAACCTGATGATGGTCCCGGGCCATCAGGCAGGCGAGACACTCTGGAACGTCTGGACCGCCCGCGGCCGGATCGCGTCCGAGGAGAAGGCGCTGGCGCGCAAGGCCGACGAAGTTCTCGAATTTCTGACCATCTCGCATCTGGCCGACGAGCGGGCCGGCAACCTGTCGGGCGGGCAGAAGAAGCTGCTGGAGCTGGGACGCACGATGATGGTCGAGGCCAAGATCGTCTTTCTCGACGAGGTCGGCGCCGGGGTGAACCGGACGCTTCTGCGCACCATCGGAGACGCCATTGCAGAACTCAACCGCGAGCGCGGCTACACGTTCTGCATGATCGAACATGACATGGAGTTCATCGGCAGGCTTTGCGACCCGGTGATCTGCATGGCCGAGGGCAAAGTGCTGGCCGAGGGCACCATCGACGAGATCAAAGCCGATGAGCGCGTGATCGAAGCCTATCTGGGCACCGGCCTCAAGAACAAGATCAGTCAGGAAGCAGCGCAGTGAGCCTGGCGCTTGTCAAGGACGCGGGCGAGAGCGACAGCGCTTACCTGAAGCAAAAGCTCACCTCCAAACCCTATCTGACCGCGACGGGCATGACGGGCGGCTATGGGCGCGGCGCGGATATCCTGCATGATTGCACGGTGGCCGTTGCGGGCGGTGAGATCGCCGTGATCGTCGGGCCAAACGGGGCCGGCAAGTCGACCGCGATGAAGGCCGTGTTCGGGATGCTCGATCTGCGCGCAGGCTCCGTCACGCTGGGGGGCGAGGATATCATGGGCCTGACGCCCCAGGCCCGTGTGGCCAAGGGGATGGGCTTCGTGCCCCAGGTGCGCAACATTTTCCCGACCCTGACGGTGGAGGAGAACCTCGAGATGGGCGCCTTCATCCGCCGCGACGATTATTCCGACACCATGACGCAGGTCTATGACCTGTTTCCGATCCTCAAGGAGAAGCGGCGCCAGAGCGCGGGCGAGCTCTCGGGTGGTCAGCGCCAACAGGTCGCCGTAGGCCGCGCGCTGATGACCCGGCCGCAGCTTTTGATGCTCGACGAGCCCACCGCCGGGGTCAGCCCGATCGTGATGGACGAGCTCTTTGACCGGATCATCGAGGTGGCCCGCACCGGCATCTCGATCCTGATGGTCGAACAGAATGCCCGCCAGGCGCTGGAGATCGCCGATACCGGCTATGTGCTGGTGCAGGGCGCAAACCGCTTCACCGACACAGGACAGGCCTTGCTTGCCGACCCGAACGTGCGGCGGAGTTTCCTGGGCGGATGAGGCTGCGGATGAGACTGACCGCGACGGACATCGCACGCGCGCATCCGGCCCTGGGCGATGCGGCGGCACCGTTCGACCGCGCAATTTCCCTAACCGCCGATGGGATCGGAGTGTGCCGGGTTAAAGCCGGGCGACCCATCCCCGAGGTCCACAAGACCTGTATCAACCACAGTGGTCGAGGCACCTTGAGGCCGCACCACAGCGGCACAGACGTCGAGGCCCTGTCAGAGATCGGCCCCCTGGTCCGGACCGCAGAAGAGGCTGACATGCTTTCCTTGTCCGTCGGCAAAGTGTTCGTCTTTTCGACCGAGCCGACGTGCGACATGGCGGAAACTCCTTTCCTACGGTGTAAAGAATGACACGTAACTCTCTGATATATCTTGTGGCACTGTGTATCTGTGCAACGTCTGCCAGAGCCGAATGGGTCACGGTGCAATGCATCTTCGAGACCGAGTGCTACGAAGCCGAGGCTTGCGACGGCGCCGGGCTGACGCTTCAGCTTTCGGCCGGTGACGCCCCGGGCGAGGTCGTCATGCGCTCCCCCGGTGAAACGGTCGTCGGACAGACCGGCGGCTCTGATGCGACGTCGCTGATCTGGAGCGCAGAGACCGAGAGTGCAGCACATCTGCTGAGCTGGGGCGCGGACGGGACAGCACGTTACAGCGTGCATCTGCTCTACGGCCCCGAAACCGTCAGCTATCTGGGCCGCTGCGAGACCCAGTCTTGACGGGCATGCGCTGATGGATGCTCTCAATGCCCTCGTGGCCTTCGCCAATTTCGTGCTGGTTCCGGCATTGGCCTATGGCAGCCAGCTCGCACTGGGGGCGTTGGGCGTCACGCTGATCTACGGCATCCTGCGGTTTTCGAACTTTGCCCATGGCGACACGATGGCCTTTGGCGCGATGGTCACGATCCTTCTGACCTGGGCGTTCCAGGCCATGGGGCTGTCCATCGCGCCCCTGCCCACGGCTCTGCTCGCCCTGCCCTTCGGCATTCTGGCGACCGCGGCGCTGGTCTATGTCACCGACCGCACCGTCTATCGCTTTTACCGCCGGGCCAAGGCCGCGCCGGTGATGCTGGTGATCGTGTCGATGGGTGTGATGTTCGTGATGAACGGTCTGGTCCGGTTCATCATCGGACCCGAAAGCCAGAGCTTCGCCGACGGCGCGCGGTTTCTGATCACGGCGCGCGAGTTTCGCGAGATGACCGGGCTCGCCGAAGGGCTGGCCATCCGCACCAGCCAGGCCATCACGCTGGTGACGGCGGTGATCGTGGTCGCGGGCCTGTTCTGGTTTCTCAACCGCACCCGCACCGGAAAATCCATGCGGGCCTATTCAGACAATGAAGACCTCGCGCTGCTGTCGGGTATCAATCCCGAAAGGGTTGTCGCCGTCACCTGGGTCCTGGTCGCGGCGCTGGCGACCATCGCCGGCACGCTCTACGGACTCGACAAGGGATTCCGGCCCTTCACCTATTTCCAGCTCCTGCTGCCGATCTTCGCCTCTGCCATCGTCGGCGGGCTGGGCAATCCGCTGGGCGCCATCGCAGGCGGCTATGTCATCGCGTTTTCCGAGGTGACGATCACCTATGCCTGGAAGAAAGTGCTCACCTACCTCGTCCCGGAAACGTTGGAGCCGAGCGGCCTCGTCCAGCTGCTGAGCACGGAGTACAAATACGCCGTGAGCTTCGCCATTCTGGTGATCGTGCTGCTTTTCCGGCCAACGGGGCTGTTCCGGGGCAAGGCGGTATGAGCGGGTCGTTGCGCGGGTTGATGATGTTTGCCCTGGTCGCCGGGCTGATCGGTCTGACCGGAGTGATGCAGGGTTGGAACAGCGCCCTTGTGATCCTCAACATGGGACTGGTCAGCGCGATCATGGCGCTCGGCGTGAACCTGCAGTGGGGGTTTGCCGGGCTTTTCAATGTCGGCGTCATGGGCTTCGTGGCGTTGGGCGGGCTCGCGGCCGTGCTGATCTCGATGCCGCCCACGACCGAGGCCTGGGCTGCCGGCGGCGGACGCATGGCGCTCGCGATGATCGCGGGCGCGGCCACCATCCTCGCCGCGATCTTCGTGTGGCGGCGCATGGCCCCCGGGCGGCGTCGCGCACTGGCGATGCTGGCGGTAATCACGGTAGGTTTCATCTTCTACCGTTTCTTGTTCGGGCCGGCCCGCGATGCGATCGAGGCGGTAAATCCGGCCGGGACGGGCTATCTTGGCGGGATGTCGCTTCCGATCCTGCTTGCCTGGCCGGTGGGCGGCGTGCTGGCGGCCGGGGCGGCCTGGCTGATCGGCAAGACCGCGCTCGGCCTGCGCTCGGACTATCTGGCCATCGCGACGCTGGGCATCGCCGAGATCGTGATTGCGCTGATGCGCAACGAGGATTGGCTCAGCCGCGGGGTCAAGAATGTCGTGGGTCTCCCCCGGCCGATGCCGTTCGAGACCGACCTCCAGAGCGATCCGGCCTTTGTGGCCCAGGCCGAGAGCCTTGGCTTGACGGCGGTGGAGTGGTCGACGCTCTATGTGAAACTTGGTTACACCGCGCTTTTCACCGTGGTTCTCGTGGCGTTGCTGGTCCTCGCGCAGCTGGCACTGGCCTCGCCCTGGGGCCGGATGATGCGCGCGATCCGCGACAATGAGACCGCCGCCGAGGCGATGGGCAAGAACGTCAAGGCGCGTCACCTGCAGATCTTCATCCTCGGCTCAGCCATCTGCGGTCTGGCCGGCGCGATGATGACGACGCTCGATGGTCAGCTCACGCCCGGCAGCTACCAGCCGCTGCGCTTTACCTTCCTGATCTGGGTGATGGTGATCGTCGGCGGGTCAGGCAATAATTTCGGCGCCGTTCTCGGGGGGTTCCTGATCTGGTTCTTGTGGGTGCAGGTCGAACCGATGGGGCTCTGGGTGCTGACGACGCTCACCGCCCCCCTGCCCGACAGCTCGGCCTTCAAGGAACATCTGCTGGCCTCCGCGCCTCAGATGCGCCTTCTGACCATGGGGGTCGTCCTGTTGGTAGTCCTGCGCTTTTATCCGCGCGGCCTGTTGCCGGAGCGCTGAGAATGCTTGCTGGCTTCGAAACGCGCCGGATCACGGTGCCGGGCGATGTGGGGATCCATGTCCGGGTCGGCGGCGACGGCCCGCCTGTCCTGCTGCTCCACGGTTATCCTCAGACCCATGTCTGTTGGCACTTGGTGGCTCCGCAACTCGTGGAGGCGGGTTTCACTGTCGTCTGCCCCGATCTGCGCGGCTATGGGGACAGCGACAAACCCGAGAGCGGCCCCGACCACGCGCCCTACTCCAAACGTGCCATGGCCGCCGATCAGGTTGCGGTGATGCGCGCGCTCGGGTTCGACCGGTTTCACCTCGCGGGCCACGACCGCGGCGGACGGGTTGCCCACCGTCTCGCGCTGGATCATCCTCAGGCGGTGCGCAGCGTCGCGGTGCTCGATATCGCGCCGACGCAGACAATGTATGCTCGCACGGATCGACGCTTTGCGACCGGCTATTATCACTGGTTCTTTCTGATTCAGCCGGCCCCGCTGCCCGAGCGCCTGATCGGGGCTGATCCGGAATTCTACCTGCGTCAGAAAATCGCCGCCTGGAACCGCACGGGGATGGAGGTATTCGCGCCGGAGGCCCTGGCAGAATACATCCGCTGTTTCTGCGATCCGGACGCAATTGCCGCCAGTTGCGAAGACTACCGCGCGGCGGCCACGATCGATCTGGACCATGACGCCGCCGATGCCGAGGCCCGCATCTCGGCTCCGCTTCTGGCGCTCTGGGGTGAGAGGGGCTTGGTCGGGCAGCTCTATGATGTGCTGGAGACCTGGCGCGAAAAGGCCGTCGATGTGCGGGGAACCGGCCTGCCCTGCGGCCACTTCCTGCCCGAAGAAGTGCCGGATGCCACCGCGGCGGCGCTCATCGCCCATGCAAGTACGTCAGCCTGACGGGCGGGCGTCGGTACACCTCTGTGCCATCATTCGCGACTGCAGTTGCGGCAGACTTTGACGCCAGTGGAAGAACGAACGGGCAGAGACCGGCAACGCGCCGCTCCGCCCGCCGCAATCTCTAAGGATCAGTCGATCACGGTGACCTTCACCATGCGGTCAGGCTCTCCCATCACGGCTCCATTGGCATCGTCGTCGCCACGCTTGATCTGGTCGACCACGTCCATGCCGTCGGTGACAGTGCCGACGATGGTATATTTGCCATTCAAGGCATCGGCCCGATCGAACATGATGAAGAACTGCGAGTTGGCACTGTCGAGCTCGCGCGACCGCGCCATACCGACGACCCCGCGCTCGAAGGAGAGATCGCTCAATTCGGCCGGCAGGTTCGGCCTGTCCGAACCGCCTGTCCCCGCCCGGCGCATGTCGAAATCGTCCGACCCCATGCGCCCGTTCTTCACATCGCCGGTTTGCGCCATGAACCCGTCGATCACGCGGTGAAACACCACGCCGTCATAGGCGCCTTCCGCAGCCAGCGTGGCAATCTGTTCGGCGTGCTGCGGTGCGACATCCTCCAGCAGGTCGATGGTGATTGTGCCGTTGGCCTCACCCGCGACCTCGATCTCTAGGCTCGTGGCGAGCGCCGGGCCCGCGATCAGGCAGCTCAGCAGGAAGGCGACCTTATTCATCTGCGGCGACCTTCACGCTGATCATCCGGTCCGGGCTCGACGGCGGCTCCCCCCGCGTGATCGCATCGACATGTTCCATGCCACCGATGACGCGGCCATAGACTGTGTACTGTCCGTTCAGGAAATGATTGTCGGCGAAATTGACAAAGAACTGCGAATTGGCGCTGTCGGGGTTCTGGGACCTTGCCGCCCCGAGGGTGCCGCGATCATGGGGCAGTTTGGAAAACTCCGCCGGCAGATCTGGATGCTCGGAACCGCCCGTGCCCGCCATCCGCAGGTTGAAATCGTTTTCCATGTTGCCATTGGCGACATCGCCGGTCTGGGCCATGAACCCGTCGATCACCCGGTGAAAGCAGACATTGTCATAGGCTCCGGCGCGAGCCAGCGCTTTCATCCGCTCGACATGCTTTGGGGCCACATCGGGCAGCAGCTCGATCGTCACTGTGCCGCCGGTCAGCTCCATCAGAATCGTGTTCTCAGGGTCTTTGATCTCGGCCATAAGGCGGTCCTTCCGTTCGTTTGGTCCGTTCAGGTCCGGCGGACCCTAGGGCGAAGGGTCGCAAAGGAAAAGATCAAAGCCGGCGACGATTGACGCCGTGGCGGTATCCGGTGTGAGGTCGGCGCATAACGGCAAGAAAACTGGAGCGAGCAGGTGGCTTGGAAGTCTCTTGATGACATGGATCTCGCGGGCAAGGTCGTGCTGACCCGCGTGGATATCAACGTGCCCGTGGCCGACGGGCGGGTCACCGACAGCACCCGCATCGACCGGATTGCCCCGACCGTCGCTCAGGTCCTCGCCCAAGGCGGCAAGCCGGTTCTTCTGGCTCATTTTGGCCGCCCCAAGGGTCGGATCGTGCCCGACATGTCGCTGGCTCCGCTGGTGCCCGCACTCGAAGCCGCCTTTGACGTACCTGTGCATTTTGCGTCCGACTGCATCGGGCCAGAGGCCGCAAAGGCAATCGCCACATTGCCGGAGGGTGAGGTCTTACTGCTTGAAAACACGCGCTTTCACCCCGAGGAAGAAAAAAACGACAGCGCCTTTGCAGCCGCGATCGCAGATCTGGGAGACGTCTACTGCAACGACGCGTTTTCCGCGGCACATCGCGCCCATGCCACGACCGAAGGGATCGCGCGCCGCCTGCCCGCCTGCGCCGGCCGTCTGATGCAGGCGGAGCTTTTGGCTCTGGAAGCAGCGCTCGGCAATCCGGAACGCCCTGTCGCCGCCGTGGTGGGCGGGGCCAAGGTTTCCACCAAACTCGACCTGCTCGGAAACCTGGTGGAAAAGGTCGACATCCTGATCATCGGTGGCGGAATGGCCAACACCTTTCTCGTGGCCCAAGGCAAGGCCATCGGCAAATCCCTTGCTGAGCCGGATCTTGCCGACACGGCGCGTGATATCCTCAAAAGAGCCGAGGCCGCCGGCTGCACGGTTCTTCTGCCACGCGACGCCGTGGTCGCCGCGGCCCTCTCCGAGGGCGTCATGACCTCGGTCGCAGCATCCGATGCCGTGCCTCCGGATCAGATGATCCTCGATGCGGGACCGCAGGCCACGGAGGACATACTGAACGCGCTCCGCTCCGCCCGTACCGTAGTCTGGAACGGCCCGCTCGGCGCATTCGAGACAAAGCCGTTCGATGCCGCCACCAACGCCGCGGCCGCCCTGGTCGCCGCCATGAGCGCGGATGGCAAGATGACGTCGGTCGCCGGCGGTGGCGATACTGTTGCCGCGCTCAATGGCGCCGGCGCAGCGACAAGCTTCACCTATATCTCCACCGCGGGCGGTGCGTTCCTGGAGTGGATGGAGGGCAAGACGCTACCCGGCGTCGCCGCTTTGAACGCGGCTGCATGACGAATTGACGAAAAACCCGCACCGTTAGCGGTCACAACCTTGATTGATGGCGCGAAACCGCGTCAAACCCGGGACACATCGGGTAAACGGTAAGGGACACGACCAATGAAATCGACGCGGATCGTCCAGAACATCCTGAAGAACTACGAGGGGGAAAACCCCGGCGTGAAGGGCAAGCTGTGCTCCATGCTGATGCACGGCAAGCTGGGCGGCACCGGCAAGATGATCATCCTGCCCGTCGACCAGGGCTTCGAACATGGACCCGCGCGCAGCTTTGCGCCCAACCCGGGCGGCTACGATCCGCACTACCATTACCAGCTTGCCATCGATGCCGGTCTGAACGCTTACGCCGCGCCTCTCGGGCCGCTCGAGGCCGGGGCCGACACATTCGCGGGACAGATCCCGACGATCCTCAAGGTCAACAGTGCCAACTCGCTGATGTCAGGCACGTCGGGCAAGAATCAGGCTGTGACCGCGAGCGTCGACGACGCGCTGCGCCTCGGCTGTGCGGCGATCGGCTTCACGATCTATCCGGGTTCGGACATGGCCGTCGACATGATGGAAGAGATTGTCGAGATGCGCCGCGAAGCTGCTGCCTGCGGTGTGGCGACGGTGATCTGGTCCTACCCACGCGGTGAGGGCGTCACAAAGGACGGCGAAACCGCGATCGATGTCGCCGCCTACGCGGCCCACATGGCGGCTCTGCTCGGCGCCCACGTCATAAAAATCAAACTCTCGACCGACCACCTGATGCTGCCCGAGGCCAAGAAGGTGTACGAGGAACAGGGCATCGACATCTCGACCCAGGCCGCACGCGTGGCCCATTGCGTCCAGTCAGCATTCGATGGCCGGCGCATCATCGTCTTCTCGGGGGGCGCGAAGAAGGGTGCCGACAGTGTTTATGACGACGCCAAGGCCATCCGCGACGGGGGCGGCAACGGCTCGATCATCGGACGCAACAGCTTCCAGCGCTCGCGCGAGGACGCGCTCGACATGCTCGGCAAGCTGATCGACATCTACAAGGGCAAGGCCTGACGCCGCGGCGCCAGCGCCAGAACTTTCCTACCGTGGCGGGGATGCATCAGTGCCCGCCATGGTGACTTCGGGAATACCGGGCTCCGAGCGAACATGCCATGCTGTCGCCAAGCACGACAAACGTGCGCGGAGGCAGACGCAGTGACCGAAAAACCCTCTCTGGGCATGACCATGTATTTTGCGGTCAGCCTTCTGGCCATTCTCTATTTTGCATTTGCCGCCATCCGGGGAGACTTGGGGGTCATTGAACGCCTGACAGTCTCGGCGGAGCTGACGACGCTCACGCAGGAACGCGATCGCCTCGGCGCACAGATCGCCGAGATGAAGAACAAGACCTACCGCCTTTCGGACAGCTTTCTCGATCTCGACCTTCTCGACGAACAGACGCGCGAGGTCCTCGGCTATCTTCGCCCCGACGATCTGGTCCTGCAGTAGCGCCTAGAGCTTCTGATCCATGCTGACCGCCGGTTGCGCGCAACCGGCATCACCGATGATCTTGGCGGGCACTCCCGCCACGGTCTTGCAGGGAGGTACGGCTTCCAGCACGACAGAACCCGCCGCAATCCGGCAGCAATCCCCGACCGAGATGTTACCCAGCACCTTCGCTCCGGCCCCGATCAGCACGCCTTGGCCGATCTTGGGATGACGGTCGCCATCTTCCTTTCCGGTTCCGCCCAGCGTCACCGAATGTAGCATCGAGACATTGTCGCCGACATTCGCGGTTTCCCCGATGACGATGCTGTGGGCGTGGTCGATCATGATCCCCTTGCCCATCTTAGCCGCCGGGTGGATGTCGACGCCAAAGACCTCGGATATCCGCATCTGCACGAAATAGGACAGTCCATACCTGCCCTGCTCAAACAGCCAGTGACCGACACGGTAAGCCTGCAGCGCCTGGAACCCTTTGAAGTAGAGTAAGGGCTGCAGCAGATCATGACAGGCGGGATCACGCTCAAAGACAGCATGCAGATCCGCGCGCGCGGCATCGACCAAGGACCGGTCCGCAACATGGGCAGCATCCGCGATCTCGCGCAGCAACTGCTCCGACATCTCATCGGAATGCAGTTTCAGTGCGAACCGGTAGGCCAGCGCATGCTCCAGCGAATCGTGGTGCAGAATCCCTGCATGTACCAGCCCGCCAAGCAGCGGCTCTTCTGCAATCGCGGCCTCTGCGTTCCGGCAAATCTCCGCCCAGACCGGGTCGAGCGCGGTCGGGGATGTTCTTGATGGCGTGCCCATGGATGGCTCCTCTCGGACGCTATTCGCTCCGGAGTACACCACCTCGCGGGTCGCGACTCAAGCGCGAGGCAACAACATCCTGTAAAGGTGAAGAGCGAACCGCACCTCGCCACCCGCGAAATCTCCACCATCGGCGCTCAACAACAACGGCGTATCTGCGTAGTAGGCCAACGGCTGACCGGAAAGCCCCAGAACGGATGATCCCGTGCCCAACCCGAGGCCGCTGCCATAGCGATTGTCTCCGCCGGCCACGCCCAAACGCCAGTCCGAAAGCGTGCCGGTGATTTCGCCGATGACCCGTGCCGTGACGCCCAAAAGAATAGAATGGCTCGGAATGACGGCGACCGTACCGCTGCTGGCGCCCGCGCCGATTACATGGTCGAACTCCATGACTTCTATCAGTGACGCCGCGCCGCCCGCAGACACCGAAACCGCGTTCAATCGCCACTCTGTCCCATCATGCAGAGCATAGGCTTCGGTATCGGCAACATAGGCGCGCCAGCCCCCGCCCGGTGTCAGGAAAACCCATCCACCATTGGAGAAAATGGCGACGTCGCCATCGCGGCCTGTCCAAGCATCCGTGGCCCCGGCCGGGACGCCGTAGATCGCGCCGTCTGCCGCGACCGCCGGCGGTGTCGTCGTGGTGATTGAGACCAGTTTGGTCTGGCACAACCCATCGAGGCGCGCAATCGCCTCGTTCACCGTGACGTGCTTTTGCGCCTGCGAAGGCTGCAGAAGCGGAAGACCCAGGTTTGCCGTGCTAGACATCTACAGTGATCCTTCTGAACGGTCCCGGTCCATAGCGGTCCGAGAGTTGTGCAACTTCGAATTGATAAGGTCCCGGCACGATCCCGGCTGCGGCGCGCACCGCAGCGGAAATGGTCCAGTCCGGTTCGGTTCGGGTCTGTTCCAAGCGAATCTCGCCGCCCTGTAGGATGCGCACGATGTAAGCCTCGCGCTCCTCGCCCATCGGTATCTCCGGCAGGTTCCAAAGGTCGCCGTCGATTCTCGATCTTCGCACCCAGTCGAAGCGATCCAGGCCCGCTGGGTCTCGTTTCACGTTCAGATGCACTGGCGCATAGGGCCGCAAGGAGACGGCCTCGTAACCGAACTCTCGCGCCACATAGGCGGCACTGTCGAACCCGTACAGTGCCGGTCCGATCCGAAACTGAGTGATGCTCTCGCGGACCACGGTCCCATCGTCCAGAGGTTCCAGCCCGGGCCCAAGGAGCACGACGGTACTGTCGATGGGCCAAGTGTCAGGGATAAACGCGTCAGTTCCCAACTGTCCCCGCAACCGTCCGGAAAGACGGTAGGTCAGAGGCTCGATCAACTCTGCGGTCTCGAATTGGAACACCTCCCAATTGCCAGCACCGTCTCCGATGGCCATCGCATTTGCCCCGCTGAGCAGGCCGGAGCGCTCCACCGAACTGAGCGAACCGCGTGTCAACCGGACAGTCAGCGCCGGGCCACGGTCCAACAGACCCGGCTGGGCCGCTGGCATCGCCGTCAGCGTCCTGCCGATCACTGCCGGCGCATCTATATTGCCGGCGATCGTGAACCCTGCCCCGGTCGCGCTGGCATAGAGCGCCACCTGCCCCGGCCAGGGATCACTACTGACCGCAACCCAGGGGCCCTCTCGGCCTCCCGTTCCCGGAAGGATCGGCAAGTCGAGAAACAGCGGAAACACCGGGCCTGGATTTACATCTGCCGCCAGCCGCGCAGGAGCGGTCACGCCTTCGGCCGCCTCATAGACCGACTGCTCGATTCGAACGGCTTCGATGACACGCGCGCCATCGGCCTCGAGCCGGTCGACACGGTAGAGGTCCGGTGCCTCCGGCCCTTCCAGACTGACCACATCGCCGACCCGGACCGAAGCACGCGATGGCGGCAGGGCAAAACGCGCAACCTCGCGCGCCGTGCGGCTTTCCGACAGCCAGCGCTCGACAGTGCGCCGTGCCTCGCTCTCGGTCAGCACAAGCGCGGTTTCGTTCTGAGCAGCAGTGATCGCTTCAGCGTCGGGATACACGGCCTCGGAATTACGCACCGTATAAGCGCCGTCTGCCTCGACATAGGCGAGGCGAACACGGTCCGCGCCTTCATGTTTGGAGGCGCGCTGTACTTCCAACACCGCACTCTGCCCGTCCGTCTCGGCGAACTCTTCCGCCTCGACCAGGTGGTCCGCCCTGCCCGTCCGGGTCCGAAACACCATCACCCCGTCGCGCTCAAAGGCGTCAAAGCCATGCACGGTCATAAGCGCCTGGAACACACCGCGGGCCCCACTATCGAACCGGGCATCGAGTCCGCGAACGACACCATAGAGCTCTGATACATCATAGGCCGGCAGGCCCGCGATCTCGCAGACTTCCGCCACGACCGAAGCCAACGAACGCGACGACGCCCGCCCATTCAGCCAATGTCCGCGATCGTAGTTGTCCCCATCACTCCAGATCGCCGCTTTCGATGGGAAATAGGGGTAAGGCCGTGCATCCCAGGCCCAAAAATGCGCGCGGCTCATATCGATCATCGGCCCGCCATAGCTGACCGAAAGCGGGTTGTTAGCCGGGTCTCCCCAGTACTCCGAAAGCGCGCGCGTGTACTGAAGCTGGATGAAATCATCCCGCAACCCGTTGGACGCGCGCGGCAGTTGTGACTCAGACGATTTGGGGTCGAGAAACTTGTTTGGCTGGTTCGTCGCCTTGTCGAGCGCGGCGCACCCAAGCTCGGTGAACCAAAATGGTTTCGACTGTGGCACCCAAGCGGTCGGCCCCGGCGCACGCACGCCTCCGGGTCGATCGTGATGCGGGTTCTGCCACCAGTTCAGGATGTCCTTGTAGCGAAACACCCACGGTTCACCATAGGCGCCGTCGGTGATGGGGCGGCGGATCTGTGCCTCGGCCTCTGCCTCATTGGCATAGAACCAATCATAACCCTCGCCACCCGCGACATTTGCCTTGAGATAGTCGAGATCATAGATCGATCGGGCCTCGCCCGCGTCGGCATGGTCTGTGCCATCCCGCCAGTCGGAGATGCGCATGTAATTGTCGATGCCGATGAAGTCTGTATCGGGATGTGCCCAGAGCGGGTCGAGATGGAAGAAGTGCGAACCGCTGCCATCCTGGGGCGTGTAACCGAAATACTCCGACCAGTCAGAGGCATAGCTCAGCTTCGTGCCGTGTCCGAGGATCGCCCGTACGTCCTCGAGCAGCGAGACAAACTCCGCCACTGCCGGAAAGCTATCGCCCGGTCCGCGGATTTGCGTCAGCCCCCGCATTTCCGAGCCGATGCAGAACGCCTCAACCCCGCCTGCCGCTTTACAGAGTGCCGCGTAATGAAGGATGAACCGGCGCAGGCTGTTCTCGAGCGGCCCCGTATAGGTGACGCCGCCCGGCAGCACGGTGAAGTCCTCCGGCCGCGCCGTGCCAAAGAACGTGGCGACCTCCGACACGGCTGCTGCGGTGCCGTCCGGGCTACCCGCCGTGCCGGGCGCGCCGGACAAGGTGATCCGCCCGCGCCATGGCAGTTCCGGCTGATCCGCGGCCCCGGTATAGGGATCGCGCCGACCGTTTCCGGCCAACTGATCCATCAGGATGAAGGGATAGAACATCACTTCGTTGCCCGCCGCGCGTAGCGCGGCAATCGACTGGATGACCGACGCATCCGACGGCGTACCACCATAGACTGGACGTCCGTCCAGTTGGGGTACAGTGCCCGCAATCGCCCGTGTCCAACCCGCCACCGTCCAGGGCAATGGCGATCCGTCGATCTCGCGTTGCTCGACGAGGGGCCGCACATTGCACGACCCGCAGCGCAGATCGTCGCCGAACCAGGATACGACAAGAGACACCGAGCGGCATGCCGGCAGGTCTCGGCTCAGATCCCGCAGCGAACGTGTCAGGTCCGGAGTCTCGCCCGGCGCGTTGACATTGGCCAGCGTGCTTGCCCCAAAACCGCTGTCGTAGAACACCGGCAGAGAGGCCAGCGAATACTCCCCTGTGCCCGGGATCATCGCGACCGCACGAACCAGGTCGCGGAACTCGCCTCTACCGATATTCACCGACTCCGGCTTGGGACGGATGACTTCGAAATTGAATTGCGGGACACGGTTGCCGAACCGCGTCACGTCCAGGTCCTCGAACACCACATAGGCCGTTCCGCGATAGGCCGGAGTGTTTTCTGCCCCTTCGACGGCCGCGATTTTTGGATCCGGCTGCTGGGTCGCCGATCCCGGGTAGACGCGCATTGCGACACTGTCGTCGGCAATCTCTTCGCCATCGGCCCAGATGCGCGCGATGTGGCTGATCGGCCCTTCGCCCAAGGCAAAGGCCACACTGACCCGGTAAGTATAGCTCGTCGTGGATTGCGACCCGCCGCGTGGCGCGCTCACGCCCTTGCCAGAACCGGTGCTCGTAGTGACCGCGTCTTCGGTGAAGCGCGAGGCCCAGATGACATGTCCGGCGACGCGCGTCCGACCATAGATCTGGGGCAGGCTCGTTCCTTCACTCGCACCGTTCAGTCGGAACCGTTCGACACGACCGGTCTCGACCGCCTCGGACCCTGTCCCGAGCAACTTCTGGTCGATCACCCGGCCTATACCCGCTCCGACTGCGCGGCCGAGGGTCGCCGCCCCGATGCCAAGCAGCGAGCCGCCGAGGGCGCCACCCGCGGCGCCACCCGCTGCCGAAAGAACAAGAGTTGCCATTGAGATACCTCAGACTGGAAGGGCGAAACAGCCGACAATGCGGCTCTGCCAGGGCGCGCTCAGGGGGCTTTCGACAACGCCGTGCCCCTGGTAGGCGTGGATGAAACTCGGCGCGTCGCCGACGCGGCTCAGAACGCCCAGATGCTTGGCGACACCGCCGGCGCGCATGCGAAAGAGCACCACATCCCCCGGCGCAGCATCGGCCAATGGCTTCTCGCGCATAACCTTGCACGCTGTGGTCCACAGGACTTCGTCGCCTTCGGGTTCGGACCAATCCGGCGTATATGCCGGTACTCGAAACGGCTCCGGACCGACCAGCTCTCGCCAGAGGCCGCGTACCAGCCCAAGACAATCACACCCGGCGCCGCGCGTGGCGGCCTGGTGGTGATAGGGCGTGCCGATCCAGCGACGCGCCGCCCGGACGACTTCCGAGCCTTGCGCTCTCATGACAGAAGGCTCCCGCCGGTGTTTCCGCCGGCTGCTCGTGGGTAGGCCATCAGCCAGTCGTCGCCCGGCACATGGGGGAACCCGCGAAAATTCGACAGGTTGGCGAACCTGTCCCGGCACGTTGCCAGCGTCTTGTCACAGCCGACTTCGCATCGGACCAAATCGCCGGATCTTGGCGGGCGTCGCAGCGGCTCCCAGAGCTCCACGCGCGCTTCCGCACCCGTGATTTCATGGCGTTTGATCGTGGCGGTCTGACCTGCGGCCGTACCATCAATGATCCGCATACGACCGCGCTCAAACCGTCCCGCTGCAATCCCGCCAGTCCCGCTAAACAAGAACACACGTCCATCCTCGCTGGCTGTGACCTCAAGCTCGGCGAAATGCGCGGGATCGTTCATGTCAACGCCGCATGCGCCATCACCCAACACGGCGGAGCATCCGCTCTGGATCACGCGTCCGAACGGCGGGTTCAACTTGTCGCTCAACCCGCGAATTTCAGCGGTGAAGGCATCTCCGGTGATCGTGATCTCACCGACTGCCCCGCGAAACCGCAGCGCCCGGAGATCGGGGTTCGGCCAATACACCTGCCAGATCTCGAGCGCTGCCTCGTCATAAACGCCCGAACGCAAGAGATCGGCAGTGATCGCCTCCGATTGCAGCGCGCCCACGACGGCGCTGTTGTCCGCAGACAATCCGCTCGTGTGCTGGACCGCACGGGCGCCGAGTCCGCTCTCGGCTTCGAACACTGTTCCTTCAAACTCCAAAGGCAGGTCATGGTCGGTAAATCCCTGGACCACGCCATCACGACGCGTGATGCGCCAGCATTGGCAGACCTGGGTCGCACCGCTTTCAAGATGCGCGATCAGTGCGTCACTCATCGGTTCAAACCCTGACCTCAATGACTGGAACGGATGGGATTTCACCGGTTTCAATCCCAGAGGCTGAGATATCCAGCCGGTCGGTGTCGAAGCGGACGGGAACGTCAAACTCGAACCCGGCGCGCAATACAGAACCGGCGACCGGGACCGCAGCAAGCGTCACGACACCGGTCGCGTGGTCCACGGTGAAGTCCAGACCGGGTTGCAGATCGGCCCCGTCCCGCGACACCTGAACGCTGCCGGGCACAGGCTTTGAGATCGGCCGGGTATAGCTCACTCCGCCCGAGACATAGACCTTTGACAGCACGAATTCGGTTGCGGACCCGTCGGCAGTCCCGAGCAGCTGATCACCTGCCGCAGGTGCTGCGTCTGCCGTCGAAGACCGATAGTCCGTCCAGTCCTTCCAGCGAAAGCCGAACAGTTGGCCCTGGCGCGCTTCAAAGAACGCAATGACCGCTTCGATATCGGCAAGCGACCGCATCCCGAGTCCCGCGTCGTAACGGCGGCGCGCATGCGCCCAAGGCGTGTTGCGCTCCTCGAACCCGTTGGACAGCGTAACGATGTCCGTTCGTCTCCGGGGGCCGCCGAGCGCTCCGAAGCTCACGGACGTCGGAAATCTCACATCGTGAAAGCTCATGTCCTACTCCTCAGCTCAATCGCCTGCCTTGGTTCAGCAACCGCCCCATCTGGGCGGCGATCTGGCCTTGAGATCTCCGGAATCCCTCGGTGTCAGGCGTCTGGATGTTGAAGGTGACCGCGACCGGTCGGCCACCAGCGGTGCTGCGCACGCCCAGTGCTCCATCCGGCCCACGGCTGAGCGGCATGATTGCCTCTGGCCCCGCTTCGCCCATCAGCCCTGCGCCACCGCGCATGGGAAAGGACACCGGACCGTCGACAACGCCGCCCCTCGCAAAGGGTGTCACCCGGCCTTGCGAGAACGCACCGCCTTGGGCGAAGGGCAGAAGTCCGGTGACAAGCGACTGCACGCTGCCGCCCAGAGCTGCGCCGACCCCATCGGTCACTGGCGCCACAGCCTGCCGAAAGGCTCTGTCGGCAAGTTTGCTGCCAACATCGCGCAGCACGTCGGACACTTTCGCACCGTCGACCAGCACGTCCTCGAACGCCCCTTTGAGCGATCGCGACAGCCCGCGCGAAAAGCTGCTGCTGCCCGCGCCCGCTTCGGAAAAACCCCGCCCGACCTGGGCCAATTCTTCGGAAAGCCCCGATGCCAGACTTGCCGTCGACACGATGGTGGCCTCGAGCCCACCCAGCCCATCGTCAAGGTCTTCGAGTTCGTCACGTATCGCCATTTCGATCCCTTTCACCCGGCCTTCCATCGGGCATCCCGTCTGGAAAATCTCGGCACAATCGGTCAAACACCGCGCGCCTCATCGGCGCCGGACCCTCTGCAAAGCCGAACATCTCGAGGAACTCCAAGGGCGTCAGCGCCCAGAATTCGTTCGGTTTCAGCCCTAGATCGCAGAGCGCCCGGCGCCGCATCGCGGCCCAGTCGAACACCCGGCTCACGCCGCGTCGCGTTCCGTCGCGCCGAAGGCGAGCGCCAGAAGCCGTCCCGCGGCGCGCGCGGCCGCCACCGGTCCGCCCTCGATCTCGGCGGTCGCCAGTGCGTCGGCGCTTAGATCGACCCCGCTGCCGCGCAGACCCGCAGCCAGCAACAGCAGCAGATCCCGCGCCGAGAACGCGCCAGTCTCAAAGCGCTCGACCAGTGCGATCAGCGATCCGGTATCCAGCGCCGCTTCCAGCTCCGCGAGCGCCCCAAGGGTCAGCTTCATCCGCCGCGGCGTCCCGTCGATCGTCAGGCAGACCTCGCCGGCCCAGGGGTTACCGCTCATAGCGCGGCGAAGCTCAGCGCTCCGGCGGACGCGAGCGACAATTCGTAGGTCGCTTCGCCATCATGGTTGCCGGCATACTCCAGAGATGTGATCTGAAACACGCCTTCTATGGTGCCAAACTCCGGCACGATCACCTGGAAGGCCGGCGCTTGCCCGTTGAAGAACGCATCTCGTGCCGCCGCATCCGTGGCTTCATCCTTGAAGACGCCCGAGCCCGACACAGCCGCGCTGCGCACACCCGCGCCAGCCAGCAACTCACGCCAGCCGCCTTCGCTTTCCAGGCTCGTGACATCGACTGTCTGCGCGTTGAAACTCAGCCGCGTCGCGCGCAGCCCTGCGATGGTCTCGAAACCGCCCGTGCCTGTCACATCCATCTTGAGCAACAGGTCCTTGCCGTTTTGTGCCGCCATTGTCGGTCTCCTAATCAGAGGTCGTCGATGATCGCGCGAAAGGTCAGCTCGATGCTGCGCGCGGCCCCGCTCGGCCCGCGGCCCGCCTGGGCCCGGACGAAGTCCAAGTTGCAAAGCCGGCCGGCATCCAGCGCCGGTACGGCCGTCTCAAGCTGTTCGCACACCGCACCCGCGATCTGCTTGGCGCGCTGAAAGCCGCCGCCGGCACTGGTCACAGTGACCGTGACGCGGTGCTCTGCTCCCCGGCTGGTCTTGGTGGACGCATCGCGCACCCGTTCAGGTCCAAGCGCGATGTAGGTTTCCGGCAAGGGTCCTTCCGGCAGCACGTCGACCACGGGAATGCCGGCCAACTCCGCCGGCACGCCTGCGTCGGTCAGCCGGTCGTAAAGCGCGCGCTGCAGTGCCGCGGATGCCAAATAGCTCATGCCGCAGTCTCCTCGACGGCTGCGCAGACCAGATGCCGTCCCGACAGGTCAGCCTCGGTGACCGACAGGATACGGAACCGCCGCGGGCCCTCGCGGAACCGCTGGGTCGGCGTCGGGCGCGACGCTGCGCCAAAGGGTGCGGCGCGAACGGTGATCTGGTGGGTCGCGCGCGCAGCAATGGCTGTGCCCAGGCGCACTTCGCGGCCAGGCCTCGCGCGTACTTCCGCCCAGATCCGTCCCAATTCGACCCAGGTCTCGAAGAATCCGCCGGATCCATCAGGCACACGGTCCGGCGCTTCGAGCACGAGTTCTCGGTTCAAACGAGCCCCCGTCATGGTACCGCTCCGCCGAGAATACGCACCGTGCGATACCGCTCGGTCAGCGCCGTGACCGGCAATGGCATGTTGCCATCCTCAACCGTTACATCGCCTCGGTTCTCGTAGAAATACGCCGCCAAAACCAAAACCGCGAGTTGCAGATCGGCGGGCAATTCCTCCCAGGTCAGGCCAAACCCGGCTGTGAACGTCACCTCCGCCACGCCCCCTGTCGGGATGTGCGGCAGACCGTGGCACACGCCACGCAAAACCGGCCGTTGGCTGTCCTGGACCAGTTGGATGCAGCTCATTTCATAGGGCGTCGCATCGCCGTTGCGCCCGATCAGCGTCACTGCGATCAGCTCGGTCACTGGCGCGATCGGGAGCGCCTGGGTCTCTGGCGACCGCCAACCGCTTACCGTCCAACGGAACCCCCGCGACAGCAGCGCCTTGCCCGTGCGGGCCTCGATCGCCGCCAGTGCTGCACGCAGCATGGCCTCCAGCACACCGTCCTGCAGACTGTCATCGGGAAATCCCGATGCCGTCCGCAGATGGTCGCGAAACGCCTGCAGGGGAAGGTCGAACACCGGGATTGTGCTCGTTTCCACAAGGTTCATCGACACACTCCAAAACTTGCTCCCACGACCTGGTTGGGGCGCGCACCCCACGTGTTGCTCGGACAGAGGGAGCAGCTAGACAACACGAACACTGGTTACTTGGATGCGCGCCCCGTATCGGGCGGGATCGAGCCCAGCCCGATCCGCGATGCTCAGATCACGCGCTGAATTTCAGCAGCTTGATCGCGGCAAAGTCGCTGACATCGCCGCCCACACGCTTGGTCGCATAGAACAGCACGTGGGGCTTGGCCGAGAACGGGTCGCGCAGGACACGCAGGTCCGGGCGTTCGGCAATGGTGTAACCTGCAGCGAAGTCGCCGAAGGCGATGGCCGCCGGATCCGTATCGTCGACATTGGGCATCTCCTCGGCGATCAGCACCGGATAGCCCATCAGGCGCGCGGGCTCGCCCGACGCCAGACCATCGGCCCAGAGGAAGCGGCCGTCCGCATCCTTCATCTTGCGCACGGCACCGGCTGTTTTCGAGTTCATCACGAAACTTGCGTTGGCGCGGTAAGGAGCGTTCAGCGAGTAGACCAGCTCGATAATGGAATCCGCAGCGTTGGTTTGCGCGAAATCCCCAGCGTTGCCGGTCTTGACGAAACCGATATTGCCCCACGACCAGGGGGTCTGGCTTTCATCGACCTGCGGATGGGACAGAAACCCCTTCGGCTTGTCGATACCGTCGCCGTCGATAAAGGCCTGCGCTTCGGCCCGGGCGAACTTGTCGGCAATGCGGCCGGCCAGCCATGCCTCGATGTTGAACGCGCTGTCGTCCAGCAGACGCTGACTTGCCTTCGGCAGGGCGCTCAGCTCGTGCAGGGAGATAGTGATCCGATCGATCTGCGGTGTCGTGGTTTCGGTCAGGTTCGACGTCTCGGATGCCCAGACGTGATCCATGTCGTTGTGATCCACGAGCACATCGTAGGACGTCGCATCGACATTCACGACCGTGGCGACCGCCCGGACCGAGGCAGTGGACTGCAGCACGCTCTGGATCATCTCCGAGGTCTGCGGGTCGACGAGGTAACCTCCGTTCGCATCAACGGCGGTGTTCAGAGCCTTGCCTTCCAGCTCCAGTCCGCGAAGCGCGCTGTCGTCGCCGCTGCGCAGGTAGCCGCCAAAGGCGGTTTTGTGGCTCAGGTCGGTCTCGGCCGCCACGGACAGTGCGGGGCGGGTGGCAAAGGCAGTCTTACGGTCCAGCATGGTCAGTCTCTCATCCTGTGCTTGGAGGTGCTCGGTAATCTCGGTGCGAAAGTCGGTCAGATCGGACATCAGGCCGACCAGCGCGGATTTGACCTCGCCGGCTGCCGTCACGCCGACGGGCCCGCCGGTGTCAGAAGTGGTCATCTCAGGCTCCTTCTTGGAATGCGCGCGGGGTTTAAGCCGCGCCGGTCAGCGCGCGCCTTGCGTCCTGCATCGCAGCCGCCAGATCACGCAAAACACTGTCGTTCTTGTCATCCGCCTTGGCGCCGATCCGCGCCTGGGGGAGCATCGGGAAGGTCACGACCGACACTTCCCAAAGGTCGAGTTCTGTCAGCAGGCGGCGTCCCTGGTCGTCACGCTGCGCCTTGACGGTGCGATAGCCGATGGAGAGCCCATCGAGCGCCCCGGCAGCGATCAGGCAAGCCGCTTCCCGACCCCGCGCCACATCGGTCAGCAGACGCCCCTTGACGTAAAGCCCGCGCTCTTCTTCGCGTACCTCGTCCCAGATCCCGATCGGCTGGGCCGGATCGTGCTGCCACAGCAGCTTCACCGCACGCCCGGCGTCGGTCATCGCGGCCAGCGATTTGGCGTATGCGCCCCGCTGGACGATATCGCCGCCCTGGTCAGGCGCCCCGAAGAGCGACGCATATCCTTCGATCACGGTGCCGTCCGTGACCTGAATATCGTCATCAAAGCGGCAGAACTTGCGCTCCAGGTCCGGGGCGCTGTCGGTATCCAGCATGGCTCATGCTCCTCCTGTGGGGGCGATCGTGATCAACGTCTTGAAAGCCTGGGCGAGGATCGTCGCCACGACCCCGTAAACCGTCAGCCAGAGCCGACGCTCCAACCGCTCCATGAGACCCTCGATCCGGCTCAACCGCGCATCTATGGCTTCGAACTGGAGGCCCAGGATCCGGTCATGGGCTTCGGCGATGTCCTTGGGTCCGTAGTCGAACGGCTCCAGCAGGAACCGCGACCCCCCCGTGATCCGCCGCATGTTGCTCATGCGCCATCACCTGCGGGAATTTCAGGCAAGCCCAGCAATGCGCGCTTCTCCCCATCGGTGAGAAACCCCGCCTCGCTGATGCGGCGCCACTGGGCTTCGCGCTCCGTGGCCAGCGCGGGCACCTGATCGAGATCCGGCTCCAGAGCCAGATCGCTGCCGGCAAAGCGTGTCAGCCATCCCGACAGCGTGCCTGTGACCCGGGCCACCAGCGGCAGAACGGTCAGGCGATAGAAGGCGCGGTTCGCTTCCTGATAATTGGCGTATGTCGCGTCGCCGGGGATGCCGAGCAGCATCGGCGGCACACCGAACGCCAGCGCGATCTCCCGCGCCGCCGCCTCCTTGGTCTTCTGAAACTCCATGTCAGACGGCGAAAAGCCCATTGGCTTCCAGTCGAGCCCACCTTCCAGCAGCATTGGTCGGCCGGCGTTGCGCGCGCCCTGGTGGTGCGACGCCATCTCGTCGAGGAGCCGGCTGTACTGGTCCTCGCTCATCGTGCCCTGCCCGTCCGCACTGCGGTAGACAATCGCGCCCGACGGACGGGCCGCATTGTCCAGCAGCGACTTTGACCAGTGCGAGGCCGAGTTGTGCACATCCACCGCGCTCGCGGCCGCCTGCATGGGCGAGAACCCGTAGTGGTCATCCTGCGGGTGGAAATTCTTGATATGGCAGATCGGGCTGATCTCGGGCGTCACCTGAAACCGATGCTTCCGCCCGTTCACGCTATACTCGTAACCTGCCGGCCAACCGTCCGTGCCAGGCACCACAGCCATCCGGTCGGACCGCAGAACATGCAACTCCAGCGGCAAGGCCTGCTGGGTCAGTCCGGCGGCCTCGATGTAAGCGTTCCCGGTCAGCAAGAGCTGGCCATATAGGCTCTCAAACAGCTCCGCCCGTCCCTGCCCAGCATTGGGGCGTGCGATCAGCGTAGCCGCCGGATGAGTATCTTGCCGTGCACTCGCTTCGCGCAATACTAGGGGCAGCGCTGCCGCGGCCTCTGCGATCATCTTGACCGACCTAAACCCGACCGGATTGCCCAGAAACCCGTTGCGCGTCAGCGATGGCAGATCCCGGGGCGACCAGGCCGCGCGCCCGGCACCACTCCAGGCGATGAGCGGCCCGGTTGCCGAAGCCTTCGTCTCCGCAGGTGCCGCCGCTGCCGGCCGCTTGAGAAAGTCCAGAACCATGCAAGTCTCCTTTCCACGCGCACCAATCGGCGGACGCAGGGGGGCCGTCCGCACGGGGATCGCGCGGGGGCCCGTCTCAAACCTTGTCGAAATGTCTCGCGTTCAGAGTCCGCGCACCCGTGGGCGTCGGAACCGCTGCGCAGGATCAATCATCACTTCCTGCAGCGCCCAGACCAGCGCATCCACGCGGTCTGGGCTGCCGGATCCGGCAAAACCATGCTGAGTCATCTGCACCATCTGGTCTTCCAGCGTACCAAGCCCGCGGGCGTGTTTTACCCGACCCTGTTCATAGAGCGCCGCAACCGGCTCGGCCCGTGCCGCCTTGCCTCGGGTTGCCCGGACCGCGCGAAAGGGCACGACCGGGTCGATCTGGCGGACGACCGTCTCGACCAGATCGCCGCCCTGATTGACCTCTGCCACCATGCGGTCAGCCCCGTGTCGCGCCATCGCGTCGAGCGCTGCCTCCGCCCAGCCCTGCGGCGACGCTGCTCGGACACTGGCATCCTCCAGAACGATCGCCTGCCAGTCCTGGGGCTGACCCTCGGTGCAAGCGCCCACGACCACGATCCCACACTCGTCGGAGCCCGCATGCCCCGTCACCGGCGGGTCTACGGCGACCACCACCCGGTTCATCTTGGGCAACGTGTCGACTTGAGACGCGACCAGCATCTCTTGGGTCCAGAGCGCCCCTTCGGCATCGGCCAGCAACACGCCGTCGAGTTCCTGCCGGCCCAGCCGTGTTCCCGCATAACGCGCCCGGATCTCCTCCAGGAAACTGTTCGCCAGATAGGCCCGGTTGGCTTCTGTCGGCGCGTGGGTCGTTACCGTCGATGGCAGATCCAGAATGCGCTTCAGCACGCTGACATTGCGCGGCGTCGTAGTGACGACCTGGCGCGGCGTTTCTCCCAATCGCAGTCCGAACTGCAGCATGTCCCAGGCATCCTCCGCCTTTTTCCACTTCGCGAGCTCATCCACCCATGCTGCGTCAAACTGCGGCCCGCGCAGGCTCTCGGGTTCGTGGGCCGAGAAGGCCTGGGCAATCGCGCCGTTCGGCCAGATCAAGCGCTTGCGCGTCGCCTCCCATTTTGGCGTCCGGTCAGGCGGCGAGCAGGCCAAAATCCCGCTCTCTCCCATGACCATAACTTCGCGAACCTGTTCGATGGTCTCGCCGACCAGCGCGACCCGGCGAGACCGTCCCTGGTCCGTCGGTCGTGATCCTTCGACCTCTGATCGCACCCATTCGGCACCGGCGCGGGTCTTGCCCGCACCGCGCCCGCCAAGAATTACCCAGGTCTTCCAGTCGCCCTCGGGTGGCAGCTGATGCTCCAGCGCCCAGAATTCGAAGACGTACGGAAGCGCTGCGATCGCCTCATCCGTCAGGTCCTTCAGAAACGACTCCCGCTCCGTTTGCGGCACGGAGGCGAGCAAGGCGGCGCCCGATCTCATCGCGCGCAGCGTCGAAGTTGATGGCGACACCACCGGCTGCGGCACCGATTTCCTTTCGCTTTCGTTCTTCAACGCGCTGCCTTTCTCTCATGACGAGCTCGAGTTGCTTGTCGATTTTCTTGACCGTCGTCTCGGCCTCTGCAGAGGCGTCGAACTCACCGGCTTCAAGCCGCTTCACCAGATCGCCCAACGCGCCAACAGCGCGGTGGAATAATGCATTTGCCTCGTCGAACGTGCGGTCCGCCGAGGTGTCCCCCGTCTCAGGATAATTAAGTGTCATGTGAGAATACTGTCCCTTCATGCACTCTGCCCGAGAGAACGAAAAAGCGCCCCGGAACCTCTGTCCCGCGGCGCTTGCCCATTTCTTCCAGCTTGCCTGTTTTCTACTTTAGGGCGAGCGCTGAGTCAAGATTTCCGTTCACGTCACGGGTCTTTCCAACGCGCGTTCGATTAGTAAATGTCTTTCCTCAGGCTTAACGTTGAGCGGCAGCATAGGTACTAACTCCTATTTTTATTGAGTAAATTCATCCTAGTAGAATGCAGAAATCCTTAATAGCGAAGGGCGGCGTCGCGCGAACAGCTGTGGCGAGGCGTAGAAATCCGTTGGCCGGCACCTTGAAGAGTCCGATGCCTCAGAGACGAGATCGCCAGCCGAAACGACTCACCACTCCCTCTTAAGACGAGTCGCACAGACACCGAACCTGACATTCCATACGCACGCGGTTCCGTATTTGCATGCCCCAGACTGCCTGCGAATTCGATGCGCCGTGGAATGCGACGCAAGGCCTTTGATTGATGCTGGTCTCGGTTTGGGAGCTCCCAGATGAAATGCCAACGCAGATCGGGAGGGACGTCTAAGACGCCGCTTCGGCCCTCTCCGCAAGGGCAAGCCAGTCCTCTTCCGACGCTGCCAGCTTCTCCTGCCGCGTCACCAGAGCCTCGCTGGCCTTGCGAAACTTCTCCGGCTCACGAGCAAAAAGCTCCGCATCGGCCAAAAGACCTTCGAGCTTTGCGATTTCCGCCTCCAGCCGCGCAATCTCATCGGGCAATGCTTCAAGTCGGTGACGCTCGGTGAAGCTCAGCCCATGCGCCACTGTCTGTTCGGTCGTTGCGGGTTCGGCATTCGGCTTCGCCCCGGGTGTGATCCTCGCCGGTCCCGGCTTTGTCACACCCGCTGCGTGCCCTTCCCTGCGCTGGCTCCGGTAGTCGCTCCAGCCGCCTGCATAGGCCACGACCTGCCCGCCGCCTTCGAACGCCAGGGTTGTCGTTGCGACGCGGTCCAGAAAATCTCGGTCATGGCTGACGAGAAGAACCGTGCCATCATACGCGCCCAGGACATCCTGCAGCAGGTCCAGCGTCTCGACATCCAGATCGTTCGTGGGCTCATCCAGAACCAGCAGATTGCTTTGCCGCGCCATGATGCGCGCCAGCAACAGCCGGGCTTTCTCGCCGCCCGACAGCGAGCGCACGGGCGCACGGACCTGCCGTTCGTCGAACAGGTATTCCTTGAGATACCCGACCACGTGCCGAGGCGTGCCCCGTACCATGATCTGGTCGTTCCGTCCGGTGACCGCCATTTCGGGATCCGCCGCCAGACTGTCCCAAAGTGTCCTGTCGGGATCGAGCGCCGCGCGGTTCTGATCGAACACCGCGATTTCGAGGTTTGTGCCGTGCGTGACGGTCCCGCTATCGGGCGCGACTTCGCCAGTCAAAAGCTTCAATACCGTGGTCTTGCCCACACCGTTCGGGCCCACAAGCGCGACCCGGTCGCCGCGCGTCACACGCAGGTCGAGTCCACTGACCACAGGCTGCCCGCCCCAGGCCTTGCTCAACCCCTTGGCTTCGATCACGCGCTTGCCCGATTGCGGCCCGCTTTCAAGCTCCAGTGCCGCGCGGCCCTGCCGGTCGATCATGGCCGCCCGTTCAGACCGCAACGCATGGAGCGCGCGCACGCGACCCTGGTTGCGCTTGCGGCGCGCACTTATGCCTTCCACCGCCCAGCGGGCTTCGGACTTGATCTTGCGGTTCATCTTGTGCCGCGTCTCGTCCTCTTCGGCCCAGACCCGGTCACGCCATTCTTCGAACGCTTCAAACCCCTTGTCCAGGCGTCGCACGACACCCCGGTCGATCCAGAAGGTCGCGCGCGTCAGCGCCGCCAGAAAGGCGCGATCGTGGGAAATGACGACGAAAGCCTCCCGCCCGCTCTGCAACCGAGCCTCGAGCCAGGCGATTGCGGCGATATCGAGATGGTTGGTCGGCTCGTCGAGCAGCATCAGGTCCGGCGCTTCGGCGAGCAGTTTGACGAGCGCCGCGCGGCGCATCTCCCCCCCCGACGCCCGCGCCACAGCGATTGCGGGATCGAGGTCCAACCCTTCGGCCTCCATCTCCACGCGATAGGCTTCGCTCTCGTCAAGCTCGCTGGCGGCAAAGTCGCCCAGTGTCGCAAAGCCTGACAGGTCCGGGTCCTGATCCATATATCCGACGGAAACCTGTGGCGGCACGACGCGTCCGCCACTGTCGGGCTCCACCAGCCCTGCCATCACCTTGAGCAGTGTCGATTTGCCAGATCCGTTCCGTCCGACCAGTGCCAGCCTGTCGCCGGGCTGCACAACGGCGTCGAGACCGGCAAAGACGGGTTCGCCGCCGAAGGTCAACGAAACATCGTTCAGTTGTAAAAGAGGAGCCCGCGCCATCGCCGCCGCACTAACGATCCAACGCGCACAAGGTCAAGCCCGCCAAAACGCTTCGGAATCTCACAAGTTCTCAACATCAGAAGGAAACACACAGCGGATCACTTCGCGGCTTACGAAGACCTCGCATCTCGCAGATGGCTAAACCAAAAAAAAAATGCTTTAAATGACATAAACCGCACTTGTTCCAGCAGCAATCGCGCGTACGGTATTTGCGGCCGAAGCCATATCAGTGAGCCTTGGAGGCATGGGTTCGATGGTTGATGTCATCTCCCCCGGAGGCTCGGTCACATTCGATTTTGACCCCACCCAGAAATTAGACCTCAGCCTGGTCTAAGCAGCGACGTCCGCGCTCGCCGCGTCCAAACTTCAGCTTGTCGACTTCGAGTGCTCAGGTGGAGACTTAATGAATCCGACCTTCCTTCGAAAGACCTTTGGTTTTCGGATCTCGACTTAAGCGGCGGACCCAAGGCAGGCATGTTCGTCTTCCGAAGATAACCATCAGCAATACGCTCTTTTGGACAATCCTGGACGGCGATAGCGAACCGGTTGGCCTGTCGGTGTCCTATGCCGCACCGCACGCCCCACTGCCGCCCGCTGCCTTGACGCTTGGGGCTGCTTTGATCGGCCACTATGGCGTTTCGCGTCGTAAGAAGCCCACGGTCGCGTGAAACGTCGAAAACGACTCGGGCATGCGCGCCGTTGCGCTACTCTGCAGTGGCGCGCATTAGTTTTGCCCTTGCCGACGGAATCGCGCGGATCTCAAGCGCGGTGAAGACGTGCAAGGTGTTCAAGTCCCGGTCGACCACCGCATGATCCGACACCCATCCGCCCATTGCCAGGTAACTCCGCAACAGTGGCGGCAACGCTTTGGCAGCGCGCTTCGGATCGGCGACCTTTCCCCGCAACCGTTGGGCAAATCGAATGACCGAGGGCGCTTTGACGTTGGGCAGCCATCGCGGCGGCGCGAGGTGGCGGTCCTTTAGCAGCATGAACGCATCCTCATGCGCGTCTTCTTCGATCCCTTCGAAAGACGAACAGCCGAACAAAAGCTCCACACGCTCGGCATCGACAAATCGTGTCACAGCCGCCCAGGCCGCGCGCAGGATGTCGGGATCACGCTCGCCCGGTCGGATGCAAAAGCGGCCGATCTCCATCATCGGCCCGTCGAACCCTTCCAGACCACCGAGCCCGTAAAACTGGGCGGAATAGCTGTGTGCGATCTCCGGACCGTTGCGCAACGGCAGCAAACGTAGGCAGCACACTGGGACGCCGTGGTGGGTTTCGACCAATACATGCTGGCAAATCCTGTCGAAAGCATCGGCGTCGCTTCCGCTGCCTCCCCGAAATGCCAGTTGCCGAAGCTCCAGCGCCGCCGCGATGTCCGCGGCAGAGGACGTCAGACGCACCCTGTAACGGCCTTTGGTGAATCGCATCGCCTACCATCCCGCGCATCTCAAGCCGCGCGCATGACTGCACCCGATGACAAGGATATGACGCGCGCCGGAACTTTGGCCAACCCGCCGCTCAGCGCGACGTATCGGTCACAGGAACTGATCGGTGGGGATGTTGCCAAGGCTGTCGAAGAGTTGCCGCAGGAAGGTCGAGTTCTGCACAGCCGGGTTGGTCACCCGCCGCGACAGCGTCACGACGCGCCCTTCGGCCAGACCGAAGCGCTCGATATTGGCGAGGTCGCCGCCCTCGGTGAATGTGATCGCCACAACCTGACGGTCGATCTCCTTAGGCGTGAACGCACCGTTGGTCCGCTGGGTGCTGGACACGTAGTACCAGGTGTTGCCGTTGGTCAGACCGTCCACAAAGGGCGAGCCCACCGCCTGGGCTACGCTGTCGCGCGTGTCCTTGCCGACCGTAAGCTGGGCAAGGTCCAGATCCGAGGGCGTGTAGCCATGGCTGCGGGTGATCGGGCTGCAGGCCGACAGCATCACACAGATCGCTGCGACCAGCCCTGTCGTTCTGAAAAACGCCCTGTCATCCCGCACAGTCATCACCGCCTCTGGATCGCCCGCGGCTGACCGCATACAACGAAGCCGGAGGGGTTTTCAAGAAGAGGTGACCGCAATGGCAGTTCAGCGCTCGGATGACGACAGACCGTATGTCTGGACCGTGGCCGAACTGCCGCAAGGTCGGGACTTGGCCTTTGATATTGTGCCGGATACCGCGACCTGTGCCGCCTTGGCTGCGGAACTCGGGATCTTGGCCATCAAAAAGCTTCGGTTCGAAGGCGCTCTATCGCCCGAAGGCAAGCGCGATTGGCGCCTCGATGCCCGTCTTGGCGTCACCGTTGTGCAGAGCTGCGTCGTAACGCTCGAGCCCGTGACCACAAGGATCGACGAACATGTCGCGCGCCTCTTTCTATCCGAGCTTCTCGAAGATCCGCAGCCTGGCTCTGAAACCGAGTTCACTGCAGATGAAGCCGAGGAACCCTTGGGTCGCGAGATCGACCTCTGGGCAGTGTTGAGCGAAGCGCTCGCCCTCGCCCTGCCCGCCTATCCAAAGGCGCCGGACGCAGGGCCGGCCGATGCCGTCTTTGCTGAACCGGGTGTCGTTCCGATGACCGACGACGATGCGCGCCCCTTCGCCGGTTTGGCCGATCTCAAGACGAAACTCGACAAGAATGGGTGAGAAACAGTGTCCGGACCTTCGCTGTACATGCCTCGCGCGGGATACGGGATCGTTCCGGACATCTGCAAACAGGCCTCAAAAACCCCCTTGCGCAGATGTGCAAAACGAGTAGAAGTCCGGGTTCGTTTTAGGCCCGGTTGCCGCTCTTGGCGCCCGGGCAAATCGCGTCGGGCCAAGGTGCCCGCTGATCCGAGGTTGAGACATGGCTGTCCCCCAGAATAAAGTCACGCGATCCCGCCGGAACATGCGCCGTGCACATGATGCTCTTGGCGCTGCAAATCCGGCGGAATGCCCCAGCTGTGGCGAGCTCAAGCGCCCGCACCACGTCTGTGCGGCATGTGGCTCCTACAACGACAAGGAAATCGTCGCTCAGGCTGACGAGATCGACGTGGACGAGGACGCCTGAAGGGGTCCCGCGACATCGGCTCGCCGATGACCCGCTCCGACAAGAGCGAGCTTTCCAAGACTGCCGCCGGCAAGGTTGTCGTGTCGGTCGACGCCATGGGCGGCGATGCGGGGCCAGGTCCCGTTGTCGCCGGAATGGCGATCGCGGCCAAGTACAACCCCGATCTCAGGTTCACCGTTTCCGGCGATGAGGAGGAGCTTGCCCGCCTGATTTCGCGGCGTGTCAACCTTGCCGACCGGTGCGAGATCCGCCACGCCGAAGGTGTGGTGACGATGGACGAGAAACCAAGCCACGTGATGCGCCACGGCAAAGGAACGTCCATGTGGTCGGCGATCGAAGCCGTCCGCGATGGCGATGCGTCGGTCTGTGTTTCCTTAGGCAACACCGGCGCGCTCATGGCGCTCTCGATGGTGCGCCTGCGCAAGCTTGCCGGCGTGAACCGCCCGGCGATCGCGTGCCTGTGGCCTTCGCGCAATCCCGGCGGCTTCAACGTGATGCTCGATGCCGGAGCCGACATTCGCGCCGACAGCGAGGATTTGCTCCAATACGCGCTGATGGGGGTCTCTTATGCGCGGATCGGGCTGGGGCTGAACCGCCCCCGCGTGGGCCTGCTCAATGTCGGCACCGAAGAGCACAAGGGCCGCGCCGAGCTCAAGATCGCCCACGACTCCATCGCCGAAGCCGCGAGAATCGCGGAATTCGAGTTCGTCGGCTATGTCGAGGGGGGGGACATGCCGTCCGATCGCGTGGACGTGATCGTGACGGACGGCTTTACCGGAAATGTCGCGCTCAAGACAGGCGAAGGCACGGCAACGCTGATCCGCGAGTTTCTGCGCGCGGCTTTTGCCTACTCGCCGCTGTCGCGTTTCGCGGCCTTGCTGGCCTACACATCGTTGCGACGGCTGAGCAAACGTATCGATCCCCGTCGCGTGAATGGCGGCGTGTTCCTTGGCCTCAATGGCAGCGTCGTGAAATCCCATGGATCCGCCGATGCCACCGGCGTCGCGGCCGCTCTGAAGCTCGCGAGCGAACTTGGCCGCGCGAATCTGCCCGAAAGACTCGCTGCACGACTTGCATCCCTGGACGCCGCGGGACATTCTCCCCTCAAAATCGAGCAGAGATACGGAACACAGGCATGACAAGGCGCGCCATCGTCCGCGGCGTCGGACACTATTTGCCCGAGCGCGTCGTGCCCAATTCCGAGTTCGAAACAACGCTCGATACGACGGACGCCTGGATCCAGTCCCGCTCTGGGATCGAACGTCGACATTTCGCGGCCGAGGGTCAAACAACTTCGGACTTGGCGGCGCGCGCGGCCGAGGCAGCCCTCGCCGATTCCGGTATTGACGTGACTGCTATCGACGCGCTGATCGTTGCCACCTCGACCGCCGATCTGACCTTTCCGTCCGCCGCCACCATGGTGCAGTCGGAAATCGGTATGTCCAACGGGTTCGCCTTTGATGTGCAGGCGGTCTGCGCCGGGTTCGTCTTCGCGCTGGCAAATGCAAACGCCCTGATCGTGTCCGGTCAGGTCGAGCGTGTGCTTGTGATCGGGGCCGAAACCTTCTCGCGCCTGATGGACTGGTCCGACCGGGGGACCTGCGTGCTCTTCGGGGACGGTGCCGGGGCACTGGTGCTGGAGGCCGCCGAAGGCTCGGGCGACACGACGGATCGCGGCATCCTGTCCAGCGATCTGCATTCCGACGGGCGGCACCGCGATATTCTCTATGTCGACGGAGGCGTGTCGACTCACACCACCGGACATCTGCGGATGCAGGGCAAGGAAGTGTTCCGCCACGCCGTTGAAAAACTGGCCTCCACGGCCGATGCGGCGCTCGAAAAGATCGGACTGAATGGCGCGGACGTAGACTGGATCGTCCCCCATCAGGCCAACCTGCGGATCATCAAGGCGACGGCCCAAAGGATGGGCGTGCCGATGGAACGGGTGGTCGTGACGGTGCAGGATCACGGCAATACCTCGGCCGCCTCCATTCCTCTGGCGCTGTCCGTCGGCAAGGCGCGCGGACAGCTCACCGAAGGCGATCTGGTCGTCGTCGAGGCGATCGGCGGGGGCCTCGCCTGGGGCTCGGTGGTATTGCGCTGGTAATCGGCGCTCCGAGCCGCCCCGCAAGTCTCTGAGATTGACTGCATTTTAGATTCGCCCTATCGTTTTCTCGAACGGTTGGAGCGCATTATGAGCAAGACACTCACCCGCATGGATCTCAGCGAGGCCGTGTTCCGCGAGGTGGGCCTGTCCCGCAATGAATCCGCGCAACTCGTCGAGACGGTTCTCGCGCATATGAGCGACGCCCTGGTCGCGGGCGAAACCGTCAAAATCTCGTCTTTCGGCACCTTCAATGTGCGCCATAAAACGGCCCGGGTTGGACGAAACCCCAAAACTGGCGAAGAAGTGCCGATTTCGCCGCGCCGTGTGCTGACTTTCCGCCCGTCGCATTTGATGAAAGAGCGTGTTGCGCAGGGCAACCGGGCCTGAGCCGCGGCACGACCGGTATGGAAAAAGCGCCCGACGCCTTCCGCACCATCAGCGAAGTATCCGATTGGCTGGATACGCCAACCCACGTTCTTCGTTTCTGGGAGAGTCGCTTTCCGGAAGTCGCGCCGGTCAAGCGCGCCGGGGGCCGGCGGTACTACCGTGTCGAAGATGTCCGTCTGCTGGGAGGAATCAAAAAGCTCCTCCACGAAGATGGCGTAACGATCAAGGCGCTTCAGGACCGGATCAAATCCGACGGCGCAGAAAGCGTTGCGGCTCTCAGCCCGCCCCTGGACAGTCTGGCCCATGGGGATGCGGGCGCGCCGCAGGACACAGCCGCCCCGGTCGACGAGAAGCCGCCGGCCGAAGAAGCGGCTTCTGCAACAGGTAGCACCCCACGCGTTACACCCGCCAAGGCGCGGCCGACAAGCGCGTCGCCCGCAGGCGAAACATCGACCGTTCCGCCAAGCGCGACCGGTAAACGTGCCGCCCTGGGCGGTCGCCAGCGCAGCTTGTCTTTCGCTGACAAATCGGCGTCGGACGGCGAAGCTTCCCAAAGTGCCAGTTTCCAAAGGCATCCTGTCCGCATCCACCGCAACAACGCGCCAAAACCCGAGCCGGCAAAGGGAAGTGCGCGCGCGCATCCGTCGCGACCGGGTCTGTTTCTCTATGACGACAGCGACTCGAACAACGCGGACGCCGCGGATGCGACGACTCGGGACACAACTTCGACTCTTGCACCAATCGACCATGTTCCGGCCGATATCGATGATGACTGTCGGGCCCCGAACGCCGTTCCCGCCACGGCAGAACTGCGCGCGATGGCGGCTCTGGTTGCGGCCCCTCTGCCGGCTGATGCCACGGAAATCGTGTCGCGCCTGCACGCCTTGCGCGACCGTTGGGCGTGATCTGCGCCCTGTCATGCCGCACCAAACCTACGCGCCAAGATGCAACGGTTTTCGCCTTGCCCCGCCGGTTGCGCATGCTAAACACGCGCGGTGTCGGGCCATGGCGCAGCTTGGTAGCGCGTCCGTCTGGGGGACGGAAGGTCGTGAGTTCGAATCTCGCTGGCCCGACCAAATCATAGGCCGCGCCCCGATGTGCCTCGCGCGCTGACCGGAACACTGCGATGCCCCAAAACCCGGATCCGGGAGCCTCGATCTCCCCAGGTGTTCTTCCCGATACCGAGCTGCGCGGATTGATCGCCAGCGGTCACGTCACTGCGGCAACATCCATCGACGACGATCAGATACAGCCCGCGTCGCTCGACCTGCGACTTGGACAAACCGCGATCCGACTCCGCGCCTCCTTTCTGGCCGGTCCCGACGCAACGGTGGTGGAGCGGCTCAGCGATCTGGCCATGCATCGGATCGACCTCACAGACGGCGCTGTTCTGGAAAAGGGCTGCGTGTATCTTGTCGAGTTGCAAGAACGTCTCGCGCTCCCCAACACGCTCTCTGCCGTCGCCAATGCCAAAAGCTCGACCGGACGGCTCGACCTCCTGACCCGCACGGTTACCGACCGGGGCGTCGAGTTTGACCGTATCTCCGCGGGCTACCACGGACCGCTCTACGCCGAGATCTGCCCGCGGAGCTTTTCCGTCCTGGTCCGGCCCGGGATGCGATTGAACCAGCTTCGGCTGCGTCGCGGGCATGCGGTGCTCTCTGACAAGGACCTCGCCGATCGCCATGCCACGGCACCTCTTGTGTTTGCCGCCGACGACGGCCCGCCGGCTCATATTGAGGACGGTCTGGGGTTTTCGGTGGATCTGACCGGCCCGTCTGGCGGACCCGTCGGCTACCGTGCAAAGCCGCATACCGGGGTCATCGATCTCGACCGGATCGATGCTTACCCCGCGCAGGAATTCTGGGACCCTCTCGACGCGCCACAGGGCCGCCTGATCCTCGATCCCGGAGCGTTCTACATCCTCGTCAGTCGCGAAGCGGTACATATTCCTTCCGACTGTGCGGCCGAAATGGCTCCCTACATGGCCCTCGTGGGCGAATTCCGGGTCCACTACGCTGGTTTTTTCGACCCCGGCTTCGGTGCACCGGAGGCCGGCGGCACGGGAGCCCGGGGCGTGCTCGAGGTGCGCTGCCACGAAGCGCCCTTCGTGCTCGAGCACGGCCAACGGGTGGGCCGGCTGGTCTATGAACGGATGAGCACGTCGCCCGCCCGGCTCTATGGCAGCGACCTCGCGTCGAACTACCAGGGCCAGGGACTCAAGCTGGCCAAACAGTTCCGCATCGCGCCCTAGCATCCGGCCCGCGGCCAAAGTCGTTTAAATGCGCGACATATTTCATTCGTGGAAAATTCTCCCGGTCACGCGGCCTTAAACCCTGCGGGAGACAACACGTGGCAGGGCTATGGGAGCAGTTTGTCATGTTGAAGTCCGGCCTACGGGTTGTGCCGCGCATCTACGCGATCATCCTCGTGGCGCTGGTCGTCAACGCAGCGGTGGTTCTCGCAACGCATCAGGTAATGCTCTCGAAGGCCGGCGACCCGGAGATCTCTCAGATGGCGAGCGGCGTCGACGTCACTGGCGCCCTTCTGATCACGCTGGCCGGACTTATGGTCACTGCCGGTGCTGCCCTGCTGCTCGCGCGGTCGGTGCTCCTGCCGTTGGGCAGGCTGACGAGATGCATGACAGACCTCTCCGAGGACGACCGGAGCGGCGCGATCCCTTACCTCGACCGACGTGACGAGTTCGGCGACATGGCGGCGGCGATCGCCGTCCTGCGCAACGGGCTGGCACAACGGGACCACCTGTTGCTGAAGCAGGAGGCTCGGGCCGAGCGTGACGCCGTAGCCCGCGCGGCGGCACAAGCCGAGACGGCGGCCCGCGAAGCGGCGGCCGAGGCCGAGCGCAAGTCGTCGCGTCAGCGGGAGGCGGCAGAGCGGCAAAGCCTGCTCGCCGAGCAGGCGCTCGAAAATGCCCGCAAGATGGAAGAGCAGGATTTCGTGGTCGCAGCCCTGGCGAAAGGTCTGCAGGCACTCGCAGAGGGAAAGCTCGACGCGCGCATAGACGCCGCCTTCCCCGAAACCTACGACAAGCTCCGGAGCGATTTCAACGAAACCATGGAAACCCTCTCTGCCATGGTTGGCTCAATCGCATGGAGCGCCGAGGAAATGCGCGGCAAGGGCCAGGAGATTAGCCGATCCGCTGAAGAAGTCGCTCACAGCAGCGAAAAATCCGCGGCCACGCTCGAAGAAACCGCCGCTGCATTGGAGGAACTCACCGTATCGGTCGCGCAGGCCGCGAGCGGCGCAAAGAAAGCCGACCTCATCGCCGCCGAAGCCCGGCAGACCGCCCAACGCAGCGATCAGGTTGTCCGACAGACCGCATCGGCCATGGATGCCATCGAAAGCTCGTCGCACAAGATATCCAAGATCATCGATGTCATCGATGACATCGCCTTTCAGACGAATCTCCTGGCGCTCAATGCCGGGGTAGAAGCCGCGCGCGCGGGCGAGGCGGGACGAGGCTTTGCGGTTGTCGCCTCAGAAGTGCGTGCGTTGGCGCAACGATCTTCCGGAGCCGCGGGCGAAATCAATTCCCTCATTAGCGAAAGCGGCAGCCATGTGAAGCGCGGTGTGTCGCTCGTTGACGAAGCTGGACAGACCCTTGAGACAATCGCCAGGGCGGTATCCGACATCGCAGGCCATGTCTCGGACATTGCGCTCTCAGCCAACGAGCAGGCGACCGGCATTTCAGACATAAACGCTGCCGTCGGCCAGTTGGACGTCGCCACGCAGCACAATACCGCGATGTTCCAGGATACCCTGATGGCGAGCAAATCCCTCACTCACACCGCGACCGAACTTGCCGCAAAGGTCGCGAGGTTCGAGACGAGCACGAAGAGCGGCAATGGGGCGTTTCTGGCAACTCGGGCGCCAGATCACTCCCAAATCGCCGTCGTGCCGCACCCTTTGGCAGAACCATTGCGGAGCCGCAAAACGGTTGCAGGTGGCTCCCGTCCAGATCTTGAAAGGCAACGGGACTGGAAGGGGTTTTGAGTCAACTCGACTCCAGCCATGGCAGATCAGAGGACCGAGTGGCAGACTTTGAGGATAATTGTGAAAGGGGTCTGCAGTCTCAGAAGCGACCACAATAGCCTGTAATCCCAGTAAGATACCTAGCGGTCGGCGACGGTCAGCCAGAGAAACGAAGTCCAAGAGTCCATTTCGGTCGGAGTGTGCAGGGAATGTGCCTCGACGTCTCCGAAAGTCAGGGCGTCGCGCCCGGATTCTCAGCATCGCCTTCGTCATCTTGATCGAAGAGCGACTCGCTTTCGGCATCGTCCGCCTCGCTATCCGCCTCGTCCTCGGGCGATGGGCGCGCCTCTAGCAGCCCGGCCTCCTTTAGATCGCGCAGCCCCGGCAAGTCGCGCACGCTTTGGAGGGCGAAATGGTCGAGGAACGCCTCGGTCACCACGAATGTCACGGGACGGCCCGGTGTCTCGCGCCGCCGACCGAACCGAATCCAGTCCAGCGCGATAAGCTGATCAAGCGTTCCGCGACTGACACTCACGCCGCGAATCTCTTCGATTTCAGCCCTTGTGACCGGTTGGTGATACGCGACGATGGCCAGGGTTTCCGTAGCCGCGCGGGACAGCTTGCGCGTTTCCTCGATCTCCTGACGCAGTAACCCCGCGAGATCCGGCGCAGTGCGAAACGCCCAAGCCTCACCAACACGCCGCAGTTCCACACCCCGCCCTTCGTATCGGCGCACGAGCAGGGCCAAAGCTTCGACCGGTGCACTGCCCGGCGGCATCCGTCCGGCCAGATCGCGCAGGCTGAGCGGATCGGCAGAGGCAAAGAGCATTGCCTCGACCATGCGCTCCTGCTCCGCCAAGGGCGGCGCCGGAAAAAGTCCGGGCTCCGCTTTCGCAGTACCGCCCGTGCTTTTCTTTTCAGCATCACTCATCGCCGCTCTCCCCGTCCTCTCGGCGACGCAATTGGATCGGCGCAAAGGTCTCGCTCTGCCGCAACTCGGCCCGGCCGGACTTCACAAGCTCCAGCGCCGCGGCAAAATGCGCGGCCATGGCGGACCGCCGGCGCGCCGGCTCGGCGACCCAGGCCTCTGGCAGGTAGCGCGCCAGATCGGTCCAATCGCCGGCAAACCGGATCAGCCCCTTCATCCGGTCAAGCGCCTGCTCCATCGTCAAAACCGCCTCGCGGTCCAGCACCAGCGGGCGAAACGCGTCGCGGGTCCGGATCCGCGCATAGGCCTGAAGCAGATCGAGCAAACCGGCATCATAGCGTATGGTTCGGCGCCGAGTCACAGCCTCTTCGGCCCCACGTGGAAACCGGTCGCGCCCAAGCCTGTCGCGCGCCATGAGTTGCGCCGCCGCGCGACGCATCGCCTCCAGACGCTCCAGCTGAAAGGCAAGATGCGCGGCAAGTTCTTTGGCGCTCGCTCCCTCCTCGCCAGGTTCCGGCGGCAGCAAAAGCCGGGATTTCAGGTAAGCGAGCCAGGCCGCCATGACGAGATAGTCGGCCGCAAGTTCGATGCGCAGATCGCGCGCCGTTTCGATGAATGAGAGATACTGTTCGGCCAGTGCGAGGATCGAGATCTGGCGCAGATCGACCTTTTGCGTACGCGAGAGCGTCAGCAGCAGATCGAGGGGTCCCTCGAATCCGTCGACATCGACAATCAGCGCCTCGGCGGCCCGGCGCGCATCGATCGACGTCACGCCTTGGGTCAGCGTCTCGGATTCAGACATGTGCTCCGGCGAGGCGGCGATATTCCTCCTCCGCCTCCCGTGCGTCAAACGCCGCAGGAGCGGTGCGAGCCGCCAGGGCCCGCTCAGCCCGCACAGCACCCGCACCGGTCAAACGACCGGTGTTCGCCACGACCGCCTCCATCTCGACGCGGTTTCCATTGCAGTGCAGCATTAGATCGCAACCTGCGAAAAGCGCGGCCCTGCAGCGTTCCGCCATCGAGCCGCTCAGCGCCTGCATGGACAGATCATCTGTCATGAGAAGCCCGTCGAACCCGATCGCATTCCGGATCATCGCAATGGCCGCCTGGGACTGCGTTGCGCATCGCTTCGGATCGAGCGCGTTGAAAACGACATGGGCGGTCATCGCAAGCGGCAAATCCGAAAGGGCAGCAAAGGCGGCGAAGTCGGTCGCGTCCAACTCTGCCCGCGAAGCCGTCACGCGGGGAAGATCGAGATGGCTGTCGCGGGTTGCGCGGCCGTGCCCGGGAATATGCTTGAGTACGGGCAAAACCCCGCCGGCGAGGCAGCCTTCGGCCACCGCACGGGCTATGGTCGTTACAGTCGTCGCATCATAGCCGTAGCACCGGTTCAAAAGCACCGGATGCGTGTCGGCCCGAGCGATATCGGCCAGGGGGGCACAATTGCCGTCGACGCCCACGGCGCGCAGTTCATCCGCGATCAAGCGTGCTCGCAGATACATGGCGCGGCGCGCCTCTTCCACGGGCAAGCTCATCACCTGATCGCGTGCCGGTGGCCAGTCGCGCCATTGCGGCGCGGTCAGACGCGCGACACGTCCTCCCTCCTGATCGATGAAGATCGGGGCATCACGCCCGACACAGTCGCGAAGCGCGCTGGTGAGGTGCCGAACCTGCGCGGGCGTTTCGACATTGCGGGCAAAGAGGATGAAGCCCCAGGGATCGGCCTCACGGAAGAAGGCGCTCTCATCTTCGGCAAGGGTCGCTCCCGCGCAGCCGAGGATCGTCGCTCCGCTCACCGGGTAAGCACCGGAATACACTCGACTTGCCCCGCCAGGAGCACTTCGCAGAAACGTCGCGCCTCGGCCCGATCCGCGAACCCGTGCGCGCGCAGACGCCACAGCGACTGCCCTCCGGCATCGGTCTGCTCATAGACCGGCTGCTTGTCACCGAAGTATTCGGAGAATGCGCCGGCCAGCTTGGTCCATTCCTCCTGCGCCGCGGCTTCGCTGGGAAAAGCGCCCAGTTGAACGAGCCGAGTACCCGGCGGGATTTCGAGGGGCGTGATCGGGGCTTGCGCGCCGTGCGCGCCCGTTGCCGCGACCAGCGGCAAGGGTTCGCTTGTCCTGGTGCGCGACACTTCGGCCCCGGCTGCGGGACGCGGTTGCGGACGGCGCAACCCGTCATCGGTCATCACCCCTGCCGGCAACTCCGCCGGAACCGCTTCGATCCCGAGCGCGTCCATGAGCGCGCGATCCACGGAGCTGCGGATAACATCCTCGGCCGGGGCCTCGCCAGGCCGGCGGGCAGGCGCATCGCTTTCCTCGATCGCGGCCGGTGCGGGCGCGAGTGCCACCTCCTCGGCCACCGGCTCGCGATTGTCCTCGCCCGCAATCGCGTTCACCGCATAGCCCTTGTGGGGGGCGGTGAAGCCGCCGGGCTCCTCGGGGGCGACCCGTGCGGGGCCTTCCATCGCGCGGACCACCGGGACCGCCCGGGTATCGCGCATCGCGATGTCGTAGGCCCACCAGACCAGTCCGACGACAAGGGTCACGGACAGCGCCGCACCAAGCCAGTTCACAATTGCCGAAAAGAAAGACGTCTCAGCCGGGTCTGATTCATACCCCGGACCCGACATTGCGGGAAATGCCATGTTTATTGCCCCAATCCTGCGCCGCCCGTAAAGACGCGCGCGTTGCCTGCTCTCAACCCGCTGGGGCGCTGTTACTCAGCGCATTTCCTCAAGCGGCTCAACCCCAAGGATACCTAATCCTGTTGAAATCACAATGCCGACGGCAGCGGGCAGCAGGGTTTTTCGCGCGGTCGCTTGCGGATCGCCATCGACAACAAACCGCAGGGAAGCCTCTTCGTTGCCACGGTGCCAAAGCGAGTGAAATGCGCCGGCCAAATCATAGAGATAAAAGGCAATCCTGTGGGGCTCGTTGCCCCGCGCCGCAATCTCCAGCTGACGCGGCCAATCGGCGAGGCGGGCGGCGACAACTTGCTCGGCGGGATCCATCACGGCGTCGGGTTCCAAGGCCGCAGAGCTCGGCACCACGCCCATATCAGCCGCTTTGCGCAGCACCGACGCAGCCCGTGCATGGGCATACTGAACATAGAAGACCGGGTTGTCGCGCGACTGTTCCAACACCTTGTCGAAATCGAAATCGAGCGGCGCATCGTTCTTGCGCGTCAGCATCACGAACCGGGTCACGCCCGGCCCGACCTGCTCGACCACATCGCTCAGCGTGACGAAGGTGCCCGCGCGCTTGGACATCTTGAACGGCTGGCCATCCTTGGTCAGCTTGACCAGCTGCGTCAGCTTGACATCGAGCGGCACCTGCCCGTCCGACAGCGCCGAAACGGCGGCCTTCATCCGCTTGACATAGCCACCGTGATCGGCGCCGAACACGTCGATGAGCTGGTCGTAACCCCTTGTGATCTTGTCATAATGATAGGCGATGTCCGGCGCGAAATAGGTCCAGCTGCCATCGGATTTCTTGACCGGACGATCGACATCATCGCCATGCTCGGTCGCGCGAAAGAGCGTCTGCTCGCGCGGCTCCCAGTCCTCCGGGGTCTTGCCCTTGGGCGGCTCCAGCACGCCCTCATAGATCAGGCCCTTGTCGTCCAGCGCCTTGAGCGCGGCCTCGATCAGCCCGGTACCATAGAGGGACTTTTCCGAGAAGAACCGGTCCATATGTATGCCGAGTTGGGCCAGGTCCTCACGGATCAGCGCCATCATCGCATCGGTCGCGAACTCGCGGACAGGGGCGAGCCAGACGGCCTCTGGCTGGTCGAGATAAGCGTCGCCGACCTTGTCCTTGAGCGCCTGCCCGACCGGCACCAGATAGTCGCCGGGATAGGTGCCGTCCTCGAACGCCACACTCTGACCATGGGCTTCGAGATACCGCAGATAGACTGACCGGGCGAGCACATCGACCTGCGCGCCGCCATCGTTGATGTAATACTCCCGGGTGACATCCCAGCCAGCGAAATCCAGCAGCGACGCAAGCGCATCGCCGAAAACCGCTCCGCGCGTGTGGCCGACATGCAACGGCCCGGTGGGATTTGCCGAGACGAATTCGACATTGACCCGCTGCCCGGCACCGATACCGGAACGTCCATACTCCTGGCCAAGCTCCAGGACGCCGCGCACCACCTGCTGCCAGACCGACGGCGCGAGACGCAGGTTGAGAAAGCCCGGCCCCGCAACCTCGGCGCTGGCAATCCGCGGATCGTCCGACAGAGCCTGGGCGAGGGCATCGGCGATGTCCCGGGGCTTCGCGCCCGCGGGTTTGGCCAGGACCATCGCCGCGTTGGTGGCCATATCGCCATGGGCCGGATCGCGGGGCGGCTCCACCGCCACGGCGGAAAAGCTCAGCCCGTCAGGCAGCGTGCCCGATGCCTGCAGCGCAGCGAGCCGGTCGAGCACAAGGGCCCGGATGTCAGCATAAAGGTTCATTTGGCGCGTCCCTCGGATTGGCAGGGGTCTACCACCCGGGGTCGTGCCGTCAATCCGCTGAGAACGTCCCCTTCAACAGCGCACCCTTGGACAGACTGTCCATCATCGATGACCGGCCGTCGGCCCCCTGGTCCGTCAGCCCGCTACTGATCGCGAGGCCGAGATCGCCGTCGCTCGGCGCGCCCTGGGCGTCGTCGGACGGATCGAAACGATACTCGGTCCCGAACACATCTCGGTTCAGCCAGTCCGTGTCATCCGAGCACAGCGCATCGAGCGAAAAGGTGCAGGTTTCCGCCGCCGGCTCGAAGCGTTCAGGCTCGAAATAGGTCCGCGCGTCATCGACTGTACCGCGCACGCCGACGGTCGCCGGGGCCGGCGCGGCCACAGGGACGGACCCCATCAAATCGGCACTCCGCCCATCCAAAGGACCATGCAGGGACGCCGCAACCGCGGGCATCGCCGCGCCGAACAGGAACAGTCCGACCGCAGATGCGATCCCGACCGTTGCAATAATGGGCTTATTTCCAATCGTCATGGTCCCGAACCTAAGCTTTTCCATAGCTTGGGACTGTACGCTGAGACACAAGCCGGCCCAAAGCACGACCGCGCGGCAGGGTTAAGCACAATGACGTGCTGCGCGTTTGAACGGCGATGTAGGACGCGAGGTCCGCCTCTCTCGGGCACGGTCATCACAGAATGCGCGGAGCGCCCTAGCCGGGTTTCGTGCGACGCAAGTCCGACGACGGCATGCTGTCCGCAGGCGCCACGAACCGTTCATGGCACTGCAGGGCGTAGCGGTCCGTCATACCGGCCAGATAATCAGCCACACGCCGCGCACGTGCCGTTTCATCGCAGCGCGCCTCGGCAACGTCGCCCCGCCAGCGGCGCGGCAAGAGTTCGGGCCGGTCCATATAGAGCGGGAACAGGTCTTCGAGCACCGCGGTCACCTTGGCGCGGATTTCCATCACCCGCGGGGCGCGGTACATCCGGGCAAACAAAAAGCTCCGGATCGCCTGAAGGGCCTCCAGCATGTCGGGCGAGAAGGCGATGACGGGCGTGCCGAGCCCACGCACCTGCTCGACCGAGACCGGCGCCATGTCCGACAGACGGCCTTGGGACGTGGCGATCAGGTCATTGACCATGGCCCCGAACACCCGTCGCAGGGCCTCGTGACGCCGTCGTACAGGGTCGATACCAGGGTGACGCGTATCCACCTCCCGATACGCCTCGTTCACCAGCGGCAATGTCACAACTTCGTCATCCGCAAAGAGCTCTGCCCGCAACCCGTCATGCAGATCGTGGTTATTGTAGGCAATGTCATCGGACAGCGCCGCGACCTGAGCCTCCGCGCAGGCATGGGTGGCCAGTTCCAGATCGTGCGCCGCGTTGTATTCCGCCAGCGCATAGGGCAGCGGCCCAGTGACGGGCCCGTTGTGCTTGGCAATCCCCTCCAGCGTCTCCCAGGTCAGGTTCAGCCCGTCGAACTCGGCATAGTGCCGCTCCAGCCGCGTCACGATCCGCAAGGCTTGCGCGTTGTGATCGAACCCCCCGAAGGGCTGCATGAGCGTATCGAGCGCATCCTCGCCGGTATGCCCGAACGGTGTGTGGCCGAGGTCATGGGCCAGCGCGACCGCTTCGGTCAGTTCCGTGTTCAACCCGAGCGCGCCTGCGACCGTGCGCGCGACCTGTGCCACTTCGATCGAATGGGTCAGCCTTGTGCGGTAATAGTCGCCCTCATGTTCGACAAAAACCTGCGTCTTGTGTTTCAACCGCCGGAACGCGCTGGAATGGAGAATCCGGTCGCGATCGCGCTGAAAACAGGTCCGAAAGGCGCTTTCGGGCTCCGGGTGGAGCCGCCCGCGGGAATGGCTGGGGTCGGCGGCATAGGGCTGGAGCATCGCACGTCCTTGTCGGGTTGCTGCAAGTTGCTTATCTTGCGCACAGACACAGTCCAACCCGGAGGCTCGTTATGGAGCTGACCCTGCCGCCAAAAGTGACCGACCGCGCATTCGCACGGCTGGCCGAGATCAACGCCGAGGGCGAGGATCCCAAGGCCCTGCGCGTAGCCGTCGAAGGTGGCGGCTGTTCGGGCTTTCACTACGAAATCACACTGGACGAGCCGGCCGACGAGGATCTCGTGATCGAAGGCGATGGTCAGAAAGTGGTGGTCGACACGGTGTCCCTGCCCTTCCTTTCCGATGCGGTGATCGACTTTTCCAACGAATTGATCGGCGCGCGGTTCGTGATCGAAAACCCCAACGCGACTTCGAGCTGCGGCTGCGGAACCTCCTTCTCGATGTAAGCCCGCGCGGCCCTTCCGGGGCGTGCCCCGCGGACAGAACGGTTGCGCAGGCGCGCGTTCGACGCGAGTGTGGCCGCCAAAAGCGGGGGCGCGTCGGACATGAAAATCGCGACATTCAACATCAACGGGATCAAGGCGCGGATCGGCGCGCTGACCGACTGGCTGTCCGAGGCCACGCCGGATGTCGCAGTGCTCCAGGAAATCAAGTCGGTCGACGACGCGTTCCCGCGCGAACGCTTTGAAGAGATGGGATATCAGGTCGAAACCCACGGCCAGAAATCCTTCAACGGTGTGGCGATCCTGTCGCGGCTGCCTTTGGAAGATATCCGCCGCGGCTTGCCCGGCGACGAAGGCGACGAACAGGCCCGATGGATCGAGGCCACGGTGATGGCCGAGCGGCCCGTGCGCCTCTGTGGGCTCTATCTGCCCAACGGGAACCCCGCCCCGGGCCCGAAATTCGACTACAAGCTGGCCTGGATGGCGCGGCTCGAAGCCCGTGTCAAAGAGCTGTTGGAGCTTGAAGAACCTGCTGTAATCCTTGGGGACTACAATATAATTCCCCAGATGGAGGACGCTGCCCGGCCCGAGGCCTGGCGTAATGACGCGCTCTTCCGCCCCGAAAGCCGTGCAGCCTTTCGCCGGATCGTCAATCTGGGCCTCACGGACGCCTTTCGCGCGATGCACCCGCACATGCCGCCGCAGCCGGGGCCGGAACAGTTCAGTTTCTGGGACTATCAGGCCGGCGCCTGGGACAGGAATGACGGCATCCGGATCGACCATCTGCTGCTGACGCCCCAAGCCGCGGACCTGCTGCGCGACTGCCAGATCGACAGTGCCGTGCGCGGGCGCGAGAAACCGAGCGACCATGTCCCGGTCTGGGTCGATCTTGCCGCCTGACCAGGCCGTGGCCCGGCAAGGCTAAGAAACGTACTCAATACGAAAGAACACCAGGGAGGCGCGGCGATGCGGATAGGATTTGTGGGACTCGGCAATATGGGGGCGCCAATGGCGGCTAATCTTGCCGCAGCGGGCCACCAGCTGCACGGGTTCGACGTCAGCGGCAACGCGCCGGACGGCGTGACGCTGATGGGCGACGCGGCTTCGGCTGCGGAGGCCGCGGAGGTTGTGATCACAATGCTTCCGGACGGGGCCGTGTTGCGCGCGGTTGCCGCCGAGATCCTGCCGGCGATGACCGACGGGAGCATTCTCATCGATTGCTCGACCGTGGATGTGGAAAGCGCGCGCGCTGTCGCCGCGGATGCCGAGGCCCGCAGCATTGCCATGCTGGACGCGCCGGTCTCGGGCGGGACGAGCGGCGCCGCCGCGGGCACACTGACCTTCATGATTGGTGGGCCGAAAGCAGCGCTGAAGCACGCAGCCTCCCTGTTCGATGTCATGGGTGCGCGCGCGATCCATTGCGGCGCGGCGGGTGCTGGTCAGGCGGCGAAGATCTGCAACAACATGATCCTCGGTACCACTATGGCGGTCACATGCGAGGGTTTCGCGCTTGCCGACGCGCTCGGGCTCGACCGGCAGGCGCTTTTCGATGTGGTCTCGACCTCATCGGGACAAAGCTGGTCGACCAGTGTCTATTGCCCCGCGCCGGGCATCGGGCCGAACTCGCCTGCGGACAACGGCTACCGGCCAGGCTTTGCCACCGAGCTGATGCTGAAGGACATGCGCCTCAGCCAGGACGCCGCCAGTACGAGTGGGGCTGCGACTCCCATCGCTGCGCTGGCTGCTGAGCGCTATGCCGAGTTTCTGGATGACGGTGGAGAAGGAAAGGACTTTTCCGCTTTTCTTCCGTGGCTTGCCCAGCGTTCTTAAATCACGTTTCCCGCCGAGTTTGCGAGCGAGCGCGTCCCGAGTGCGCGCGCCTGTCCGTTAACCGGCGCTGCCAAGGATCTTGCGCACGTAATTCTGCGTCTCGCGGAACGGCGGGATCCCGTTATGCTTTTTGACCGCGCCGGGCCCGGCATTGTAGGCCGCAAGCGCCAGTCGCCAGCTCTTGAAGGTGCGGTATTGCGTTTTCAGGTAACGTGCCCCGCCGTCGAGGTTCTGCTTTGGGTCATGGGGGTTCACGCCCAGCGATCTTGCGGTCGCCGGCATCAGCTGCGCCAGGCCGATCGCGCCCTTGTGGCTCTTGGCCTTGGGGTTCCAGTTGCTTTCCTGCTGTACCAGGCGGACAAACAGCTCTTCGGGGATGCCATGACGCCGCGCCGCCTGTTTGGCCATCGGCAGATATACCCCACGATACTTGACCACCATGGTCGAGCCGCGGCCGGGCAGGAAAAGCTTTCCGTCGAACTCGGTGTCGGGCTGCAGCCGCGATGAATAAGAGTACTGAGTCGCCCCGCGGCGATCCAGAAAATCGGTCTGATCCAGAAAGATCCGCTGGCGGTCTTTGTCAGCCGCCGCAACCGGCGCGGCGTCCCACCACACCAGTGTGGCAATCAGCGCAACAAGAATGACCCGCATTGTCCCACCTCCGGACCGGGTCTCTCGGGACCCTTTGTTAAACGTGGCTTTACCCTCTTTTGCCGGACGGTTCCAGTGTCGCGACACGGATTTCATGTGATGCGGTCTCGGGCGTTGCGTTCCGCCCACTGGGCTGGAATAGGCTATTTGGCAGACAGGTGAACGGAGAGGAACCATGGCAGGGTCAGTCAACAAGGTCATTCTGGTCGGCAATCTGGGGCGCGATCCCGAGGTGCGCACATTTCAGAATGGTGGCAAAGTGGTCAACCTGCGGATCGCGACGTCGGAGCGGTGGCGCGACAAGAATACCGGTGAGAACCGGGAGAAGACCGAATGGCATTCGGTGGCGATCTTCTCCGAACCGCTCGCCCGCGTGGCCGAGCAGTATCTCCGCAAAGGCTCCAAGGTCTATCTGGAGGGTCAGCTCGAGACCCGGAAATGGCAGGACCAATCAGGCCAGGACCGCTATTCGACCGAAGTCGTCCTGCGGCCCTACAAAGGCGAACTTACCATGCTGGACGGGCGCGGCGAAGGTGGCGGTGGCGGCGGGTACATGTCCGACCAGTCCGGCGGGGGCGGCGGCGGTGGCTATGGCGGTGGCGGCGACGATTTCCGCGGCGGCGGGTCGGGCGGCGGCAGTGGCGGCGGGAGCCCGTCCCGCGATATCGACGACGACATCCCTTTCTAAGGCGTCACAACGCTCAGGCGGGAACCCCCGCCCGGGCCGAGAGCACATCTTCGAGCATGGTCTTGAGCGTCTCGCGCTCCACCGCGTCGGTCACGAACGCGTCCCCAATGCCGCGCGCCAGAACGAACCTCAGGCGCCCGTCGATCACCTTCTTGTCCTGCCCCATCAGCGCGATCAGCCCGTCCGCGTCCGGCAGCTCACCGGCGATGTCCGTGGGATCGGTCGCCATACCCATGGCCCGCAGATGCGCCCGGACTCGCGAAGGGTCCTCTTGCGCGCAAAGCCCCATCCGGGCCGAGAGCTCGAATGCCAGCGCACAGCCGACGGCCACGCCCTCGCCATGGAGCAGCCGGTCGGAGTACCCTGTCGCAGCCTCCAGCGCATGGCAGAATGTATGTCCCAGATTGAGCAGCGCCCGGTCGCCCTGTTCGGTCTCGTCGCGCGCGACGATGTCAGCCTTCATCTGCACCGACCGCTCCACCGCATCGGTACGCAGGCCGCGATCGCCCGCCGCCAGCGCGGGCCCGTTTGCCTCCAGCCAGTCGAAGAACGCCGCATCCCCCAGCAGACCGTATTTGACCACTTCGCCGTAGCCGGCCAGGAAATCGCGCGGGGGCAGTGTGTCGAGCACCGCGATATCGGCCAGAACGAGCGAGGGCTGGTGAAAGGCGCCGATCAGGTTCTTGCCATGGGGTGCGTTGATCCCGGTCTTGCCGCCGACCGAGCTGTCGACCTGCGCCAGCAGCGATGTCGGGATCTGCACGAACCGCACGCCGCGGCGCAGGATCGCTGCCGCAAACCCGACCAGATCCCCGATCACACCGCCACCCAGGGCGATCACCACATCGCCCCGCTCGACCTTCTGGTCGAGCAGCCATTCCACCGTGCGCGAAAGGTTGGCCCAATCCTTGGTCCCCTCTCCCGGCGGCAGACGCAGAGCTGCGCTGTCGATACCACCCTCGGTCAGCGCTGCGGTCAGCGCGTCGAGATGCCGGGCGGCAACGGTCTCATCGGTGACGATCGCGACCCGCGGACGTGTCAAAAGCGGGCCGATCCGGTCCGCGGCCTCAGCAATCAGCCCGGCGCCGATGACGACATCGTAGCTGCGGGACCCTAGGTCGACAGAGACTGTGCGGCTATCGGACATGGTTGTTCAACTTCGGTTGCGAGACGGAGAGGATATCGGGATGGCGGGCGAGCGTGCGAATGACCTGCCGCGCCATGTCATCCACCGAGTAGTTCGAGATCGACCGGACCCTGAGCGGCGCCATGGCATAGATCGGATCGCGCTCCTTGTGGAGCGCGCTGAGTGTGGCGAACGGGTTTTCGGTGCGTAGCAGCGGCCGGGTGGATTTGTGCCGCACCCGGGCCCAGAGCAGATTGACCTCGGCCTGAATCCAAAGTGCCACAGCGTTTTGCGAGATCGCGCGCCGGTTGCGGGCAAACAGAAACGCGCCCCCACCCGTCGACAGGATATGTGGCGGATCTTCCAGCAGCCGCGTCAGCACCTGAGTTTCCTTTTCGCGAAAATAGGTTTCACCATATTTTTCAAACAGTTCCGAGATGGACAGGTTGGACGCGTCTTCGATCTCGCCATCCAGATCGACAAATCTCACGCCCAGCTTGCGCGCAACAACCGTGCCGACCGCGGTCTTGCCGGCCCCCATCATCCCCACAAGGACGACCGTCTTGCGTAAATCGAAGGGCACGTTCTGGCTCCAGACCCCGCTTGCGCTCGATGCGTATCCTGTTCACAGATCACCACCGTATAGGCGGCGGAGCAAAAAGCCGCTAGTCTTCGCTTCGAGCAGGAAAGTCAACCGAGGCAACACCATGGGACGCCTTTTGCGCGCCATCATTTACCTTGTCATCATCCTTGGGTTGGGGCTGGCAGCCTTCGCCTATCTCGGCGATCTGTCGCCCGACCGCGGGGAAGTCAGAATCCCGGTGGAGCTCGATGGGAACTAGTCCGCATCGGGTGAGGCGACTGCTGGGAACGCTCGCGATGCTCGGCGCCTCCGCAGGGCCCGGTCTCACCCAGGAGAGCGACGCGCCTCTGTCTGCCATTCCGTGGCTGTCGGAGAGCCTCGCGCAGCCGTCGAAACCGTCGGCGGCCCCCAGCACCGTGGGGCTTGCGCCCGTGCCGCGCCCCGATCCGATCGAGGTCGCCCCGCTACCGGCGCCAGACCCGGACGCTACGGGGCTGCGGCCTGCGCGCGGTGGCGCGCTCTGGGCGGCGAGCGACGCGGACCAGCTCGCTGCCGCCCTGCGTGCCATGCCGGACCAAAGCCTGCCTGCTGCTCAGGAACTCTACAGTGCTCTGCTCCTGGCCGAAAGCGCGCCGCCCCGGACCGTGTCCGGGCAGAGCAGTGGCTTTCTGCGCGCCCGGGTCGATGCGCTGCTGCGACTTGGCGCGCTGGAGCCGGCCCTGGCGCTGATCGAGCGCGCAGGTCCCGAACGCCCCGAGCTTTTTCGGCGCTGGTTCGACGTGTCGCTGCTGACCGGGTTCGAGAAACGCGCCTGCGCGACAATGGCCGCCACTCCGTCGCTGGCACCTACGGCGGCGGCACGAGTGTTCTGCCTCGCCCGCGAGGGCCGCTGGGAAACTGCCGTCGTCACGCTGGAGGCCACGGCCGCCCTGGGCACGCTGAGCGACGAAGACGCTGACCGCATGGCCCGTTTCCTCGACCCCGATCTCTTCGAAGGCGAGCCGCCGATGCCGAGGCCCGATCCGGTGACGCCGCTGCTCTTCCGGGTGCACGAGGCGTTGGGCGAACCGATTCCCACCCGAAACCTGCCGCTTGCGTTCGCCCATGCCGATCTGCGCCATGTCATCGGTTGGAAGGCGCGCATCGAGGCGGCCGAGCGTCTGGCCCGCGTCGGCGCGGTACCTGCCGACACGTTGCTGGCGATCTATAGCGCGCGACGGCCGTCCGCGTCGGGCGGGGTGTGGGACCGTGTGGCGCGGATGCAGGCGTTGGACATCGCGCTGAACTCGGGTCGCGCCGACGCCGTCGCCGCAGCGCTGGAGCCCGCACGCGCCGTCATGGAAGAGGCCGGGCTGGAACCCGTGCTCGCACATATGGTGGCACCGCGGCTGGCCCGCCTTCCGTTGGAGGGCGCCGCCCGGCAGACGGCACTGCGCTTGCGCCTGCTTTCCAACAGACCCCTGGCGCTGGAGCCCGCACAGCTTCCCGCGGACCCACCCCCGGATCTGGCCTTTGCCGCCGCCCTCGCCGCGGGCGAGGCCGCGCGCGCGGTGCCGCCGGGACCGCGCGCGGCCGCAATCCGCGCGGCCTTTACCGATGGCAGCCCGGATGCTGGCGATGCAGCCCTGGTGGAGGAAGGCCGCACCGGCGAGGCGCTGCTGCGCGCCCTCAAGCGTCTGGCGCCCGGAGGTGAGGCAGATCCCGGCGAAGTTGCTCGCGCCATTACCCTGCTGCGCGCCGCGGGACGCGAGGACATCGCGATGCACGCGGCCCTGCAGTATCTGCTGAGCGATCCTACACCATGAGCGCGCAGCTCATCGCGCGTTTCATCAAGGCCCACGCCGCGGAGCTGGACGCTGCACAGAACACGCAACTCGCCTATGCCCGCGATCTGAGTGACTATCTCGACTGGCTGGAGGCTGACGGGGCTGCGTTGCTGGAGGCCGACCGCGCCCGGATCGAGGCCTACCTGGTGCATTGTGACGCTCAAGGGCTGTCGCGCGCGACCCGGGCGCGGCGGCTGGCATCTCTGCGCCAGTTCTATCGTTTCACCTTTGAAGAAGGGTTGCGCGGGGACAATCCGGCGATCCAGATCCGCGGCCCGGGCCGGTCCAAACGGCTGCCTAAAACGCTCAGCATGGCGCAGGTCGATGCCCTTCTGGAGGCCGCGCGCAGCCACGGGCGCACCGACTTTGAGCGTACCCGCACCGCCTGCATGATCGAGTTGCTTTATGCCACCGGCATGCGGGTGAGCGAACTTGTCGGCCTGCCCGTTGCCGCCGCTCGCGGAGACCCGGACATGCTGCTGGTGCGCGGCAAAGGCGGCAAGGAACGGATGGTGCCGCTCTCCCCCCCGGCCCGCACGGCGATGGCCGCGTGGCTGGCGATGCGCGACAGCGCCGAAGAGGCCGCGCGGCAAGCCCACCGCACCCCTGCCTCGCCCTTTCTCTTTCCTGGGCGCGGCAAGGCGGGGCACATGACCCGGCAGAACTTCTTTCAGCTGCTCAAGGCGCTCGCAGTGCAGGCCGGGGTCAATCCGGGCACTGTCACGCCCCATGTCCTGCGCCATGCGTTCGCGACCCACCTGCTGGAAAACGGCGCCGATCTGCGGGTGATCCAGATGCTCCTGGGCCATGCAGATCTCTCGACCACCGAGATCTACACCCATGTGCTGGAAAGCCGGCTGAAAGAGCTGGTGCTGACCAAACACCCACTTGCCTAGCCGGTCCAGACGGGCTCCGGACGCCGTGCCTCGACGCGAAACCACAGTTCCAGCCCGATCAGATACGGCACGTAGAAGGCCCAGATATTCACCAGATCGAACGCGCCGCTGAAATCGCTTTCGACCCAGATCCCGCCGGTGGCCATGAACCAGAGCGCATACTGCATCCGGTATATCCACGAACCGAGCGCCAGAATCGCCAGGCGCAGGCCCCAGCGGCGGTGACGCGCAAACTGGCCTGTGCGGGCAAAGCGCACCGCCTGCCCCGCGGCGACCATCACGCAGATCCCGTAGAGCGCGAAGGCCACGCTCATATCGAGCCCGCCGATGGTGCCGCGCAGGCCGATATAGATCAGTCCCGCGGCCCCCGTCAGCAGAGCCGCAGCCACCAGCACCCGCCCCGACCAGCGGTGCAGCACGGGCCAGCGCCGGCGCACGGGCCCGGCCAGCTGCACCAGCGCCAGCGTCGTGATGACCGCCCCGCCGATCATATGGGCAAAGATCGCCACCGTCGCGACGGGCGCGTCGGGCCAGTAGAGGCGGCTCTCGCCGGACAGATCCCGGCTCAGCCCCTGCCAGCCCAGCTCCAGTGAATGGGCAATGAAGTCCCAGGCCAGCAGCAGGATCAGCCCGAGCGCAATCATGCCTGCCCAGACCCTGAGCCGCCGCGGTGCTCTTGCGAGAGTGCGCTCGCCCACTTTACCCATCCCCCCGCATGTCTCCCGGTAACTTCGACCAAACCCGCTGCCGGTCAAGCACCGGCACCGCCTGCGGGCTTTCAATGACGGGCGCGGCGGCATAGGTACGGCAAATGACACGCACCCTCCATATCATCGGCGGCGGCATGGCCGGGTCCGAGGCCGCCTGGCAGGCCGCGCAGGCGGGCGTTCCCGTCGTCATCCATGAGATGCGCCCCCAAACCGGAACCTTCGCGCACCGCACGGGCGATCTGGCCGAAATGGTCTGCTCCAACTCCTTCCGGTCCGACGATGACGAACAGAACGCGGTGGGCCTGCTCCATTGGGAAATGCGCCAGGCCGGCGGGCTGATCATGGCGATGGCCGACGCCCATGCCCTTCCGGCCGGCGGCGCGCTCGCGGTGGACCGCGACCCTTTCGCCGCCGCGGTGACCGAACGGCTGATGGCGCATCCGCTTGTGACGCGCAGCGACGCCGAGATCACCGCCCTTCCCCCGTCCGATCAGCCGACGATCATCGCCACCGGACCGCTCACGTCCGGCGCGCTTGCCGAAGCGATCCGCGCCGAGACCGGCGAAGAGGCGCTGGCTTTCTTCGATGCCATCGCCCCCATCGTCTATGCCGAGAGCGTGGACATGGACATCGCGTGGTTCCAGTCGCGCTACGACAAGGGCGAGACCGAGGCCGAGCGCACGGCCTATCTCAACTGCCCTATGGACCGCGACCAGTACGAGGGTTTCATCGACGCGCTGCTCGCCGCCGACAAGACCGCGTTCAAGGAAGGCGAGACCGCCGGCTATTTCGACGGCTGTCTGCCGATCGAGGTCATGGCCGAGCGCGGGCGCGAAACTCTGCGCTTCGGTCCGATGAAGCCCGTGGGCCTGACCAATCCGCATCAGCCCGACATCAAAGCCTACGCCGTGGTGCAGCTCCGCCGGGACAATGCTTTGGGGACGCTCTTCAACATCGTAGGTTTCCAGACCAAAATGAAGTACGGCGCGCAAGCGGATGTTTTTCGGACGATTCCCGGACTGCAGGACGCCCGGTTCGCGCGGCTCGGCGGAATCCACCGGAACACGTTTCTCAACAGCCCGACCCTGCTCGACCCGGCGCTCCGTTGGCGCATGCAGCCCCATATTCGCTTTGCCGGACAGATCTCGGGCGTCGAAGGCTATGTCGAAAGCGCGGCCATGGGCCTGCTCGCGGGCCGTCTCTGGGCGGCGGAGCTGACCGGGACGACCCTCCCGCCGCCGCCGCGCGAGACCGCGACCGGCGCGCTGGTCGCCCATATCACCGGCGATGCCGAGGCCAAGACGTTTCAGCCGATGAATGTCAATTTCGGGCTCTTCCCGCCGGTCGACTCGCGCGGCGGGCGGCGCGGACGCAAGGAACGTTATCGGGCCTATACCGACCGAGCCAAAGCCGCATGGACCACCTGGCTTGACGGTCAGGTCGGCCCCTCGGCAAAGGCCGCGGAGTGACAGGACCGCCAGTCGGGCCACCACCATGATCACCCGTTTTGCGCCCTCACCCACCGGGCCGCTCCATCTCGGCCACGCCTATTCCGCGATGCTGGCCCACGACCTCGCCCACACCTCGGGTGGGCAGTTCTTGTTGCGGATCGAGGATCTCGACCGCGAACGGTGCAAGCCGGAATGGGAGGCGCTGATCGAACAGGATCTCTCCTGGCTCGGGCTGGACTGGCCCCGGCCCGTGCGGCGCCAGTCGGATCATCCGCAAGACCATGCCGGCGCGCTCGACTGGCTCAGCGCATTGGGTCTCGTCTATCCCTGCCGCTGCAACCGCGCCGACATCCGTGCGGCGCTGTCCGCCCCACAGGAAGGTGCCCCCACGCCCCTTGGGCCGGACGGGCTCGTCTATCCCGGCACCTGCCGCGCTCGGACGATGTCGGACCGCCAGCCGGGCGACGCGTTGCGTCTGAACATGGCGCGGGCGGTCGCACGCACAGGACCGATCACCTTTACCGAGATCGGGCCAGAGCGCGCGGGGACGCACCGGGTCGCCCCCGAGACCTTGGTCAATGAGATTGGCGATGTCGTGCTGGCGCGGCGCGGCTCCGGCGCCATCGCCTACCATCTCGCCGTTACCGTGGACGATGCGGTACAGCAGATCTCCCATGTGGTGCGCAGCGTCGACCTGTTCGAAGCAACGGCGATCCACGTGCTGCTCCAGCGCCTGCTGGAGCTGCCGACGCCGCTCTATCACCACCACCGGCTGATCCGGGATGAGACCGGCAAACGTCTAGCCAAGCGCGACGATGCCCGCGCCATCCGTCTCTACCGCGAGGCGGGCAAGATCCCTGCGGACATCCGGGCGATGGTCAGTCTGCCTCCGGCGCCATGAGCTCGATCTCCGTCCCGTCGCGCACCGCGGTATAGAAACAGGTCCGGCGATTGGTGTGGCAGGCCGCTCCCGTCTGATTGACCAGAACCAGCAGGCAGTCGCGGTCGCAATCCACGCGAAGATCGACAAGCTCCTGGATGTGGCCAGACGTTTCGCCCTTGACCCAGAACGCCTGCCGCGAGCGCGACCAATAGGTCACGCGGCCGGTCTCCAGCGTACGCGTGACGGCCTCCGCGTTCATCCAAGCCATCATCAGCACCTCATGGCTCCGGGCGTCCTGCGCGATGACAGGCACGAGCCCGTCGGCATTGAAACGCAGGGTTGCGGGATCGAATGGCATCGGACATCCTTTGCTTTGACGCGTCGAAAGACTAGCTAGGACAGACGCGAAACCGTGGAAAGCGACAATGGCCGAAACCGACCTGATCAAGCTCTACTCCCAGAAGATCCTGGCGCTGGCCGCCGACATTCCGCATCTGGGAAAGCTCGACGCGCCCGCGGGCAGCGCGCGCAAGCGGGCGCCGCTCTGCGGATCGGTCGTCTCCGTCGATGTCGATCTGGACGGCGATGAGATCACGCGTTTTGCCCAAGACGTGAAAGCCTGCGCGCTCGGTCAGGCCGCCGCGGCGGTGCTGGGACAGGCCGTGATCGGCTGCGACCGCGCGACCGTCGCCCGCGGGCGCGCGCAACTGGCCGCGATGCTGACCGAAGGCGGTCCGGCGCCCGACGCGCCCTTTGCGGATCTCGAAATTCTGTCTGCAGCGCAAGGGTTTGCCAATCGTCATGCGTCGATCCTGTTGGCCTTCGACGCCACGCTGGAGGCCTGCGACGCCGCAACAAAATCGGCCTGCGCCTGACGCTTTCGCGTATCGCGGCGGCTAGGACCCGCACCCGCCCAGACAAAAAAACCGCCGCACTTCCGGTTCGGAAGGCGGCGGCGAGGAAGCGATCACCGGGTCCGGAAGACGCCGCGCGCAGGACGGGCGCAGCGTTCGGGGACAAGATACAGGCTCGTGAGCAGGCGAACCGTCGGACCCGGTCAGGTCGCAGGCAGATCAGGTGGGCAGGAGGAACCCCGTCATCTGGGCGGCTCCAAAAAAAATCACCGCAAGGGCACAGATCCCGAGCAGATCTTCGGTCAGGTACGGTCTGGCGCGGCGCAGCTTGTGCAGAACATCACTCATCGGGGCGGCTCCCTTGCAGAAACTCTATGTTCTACTTTTGTTCCTTTCGCCCGGAAATGTAAAGACCCTTTTAAGACATTCTTTAGCCCGTGGTAAGGAACCGCAGCGCGACCTGGTGATCCATTAGGTCGAGCAGGCTCTGCAGCGCCTTGCCCCGTGCACTCGTCAGCTGCGGATCGCGCGCAAGGATCGCTTGGGCATCGCGGCGCGCCATCGTCATCAGACCGGTGTGGCGTTCGGGGTCCGCCATACGGAACCGTGGCAGACCGGACTGCGCCGTGCCCAACACGTCGCCCGCGCCCCGGATCGCGAGGTCCTCTTCGGCGATGCGGAACCCGTCTTCGGTCTCGCGCAGCAGGGCCAGACGCCGCGTCGCCGTCTCGGACAGGCCGGCCCGGTAGAGCAGCAAGCAGGTGGCGTCGGCCGATCCGCGCCCCACCCGGCCGCGCAACTGGTGCAGCTGGGCCAGACCGAAACTCTCGGCCCGTTCGATCACCATGATCGACGCGTTGGGCACATCCACGCCCACCTCGATCACCGTGGTGGCCACCAGAACAGCCTTGCTGCCGGTGCGGAAGGCCGTCATCTCGGCCTCCTTGGCCTCGGGCGTCATCTGCCCGTGGACGAGCGCCACACGATCCTCGCCGAGCGCGCGCCGCAGCGCCTTCGCGCGGTCCTCTGCCGCGACCAGATCGACGCTCTCGCTCTCATGGACCAGCGGGCAGACCCAATAGGCCTGGCGGTTCTGGCCAACCGCATCCCGTAAATGGGCCACAACCTCGTTCAGGCGCGCGTCCGCCACCATCGCGGTGCGGACCGGTTTGCGCCCGGGGGGCTTCTCGTCCAGAACCGACAGCTCCATATCGCCAAAGGCCGTCAGCGCCAGAGAGCGGGGGATCGGTGTCGCGGTCATGACCAAGACATCCGCTTCGGGTCCCTTTTCCGCCAGCCGCAACCGTTCACGCACGCCAAAGCGATGCTGCTCGTCGATCACGGCGAGGCGCAGATCGCCAAACTCAATACCCTTCTGAAAAAGCGCATGGGTGCCGATGGCGATGTCGATGTCGCCGGCCTTCAGTGCAGCGAGTTTCTCGGCGCGGGCGCGCGCGCCGTCCGCTCCGGTGATCGCCTCGATCCGCACCGGCAGATCGCCCATCATAGCGCGCAGGCTCTCGACATGCTGTCGCGCGAGCAGCTCGGTCGGCGCCATCAACGCCCCCTGCCCGCCCGCCTCGACGCAGATCAGCAGCGCCAAAGCCGCAACAAGCGTTTTACCCGCGCCGACATCGCCCTGCAGCAACCGGTACATCCGGTGTGGACCGGCCAGATCGGCCTCGATCTCCGCCAGCGCGCGGGTCTGGGCTGCGGTCGGGGCAAACCCGAGCCCGTCCAGGACCGCCGTGCGCAGATGGCCATCGCCGGATGTCGCCCGCCCGGGACGTGCTGCGCGGTCGGCGCGCGCAAGGCCGAGCATCAATTGATGCGCCAGAACCTCATCATAGGCCAATCGACGCCGCACCGGTGCGTCCGGCGAAAGATCCTGCGGACCTGACGGCCCATGGGCGGCGCGAAGCGCCGTCACCCAATCCGGCCACCCTTCACGTGCCAACAGCGCCGCATCGTGCCATTCGGGGATCTGCGCGGGCAGCAGCGCCAAGCTCGCCCCCACCGCCCCCGCCATCGCGCGCGGCGCGATGCCTGCGGCGAGGGGGTAGACCGGCTCGAACTCCGGAATGCGGGCGGCCTGATCCACCGGAACGACATGGTCCGGATGGGCCATCTGAATGACCCCGTCAAAGAGATCGAGTTTGCCCGAGACGATGCGACGACTGTCCTCCGGCAGCAGGCTCTGCAGCGCCTGGGACCGCGCGTGGAAATAGATCAAAGCAAAGGCAACGGAACTGTCCCGAACATCGATCCGGTAGGGACGACCGGGCTTGCCGGGTGCGCGGTGGGTGCCAACCTGCACCTCAACCGTTGCGATGCTACCGGGGGAAAGGCCCTGAACCGAAGGACGCAAGCGGCGATCCACGCCGCCATGGGGCAGATGAAACAGTAGGTCGCGCGGGGTGGCGATACCAAGCGCGTCAAAGGCATCGGCCGTTTTCGGGCCGATCCCGGGCAAGGTCGTGAGATCGGCAAAGATCGGAAACAGAGCCGGGCTTCGGGCGTTCATGCGCCCTCGATCAGCGCGCGCCAGGCATCCTCGTCGAGCACCTTAACGCCTAGATCTGCCGCCTTTGTCGCTTTTGATCCGGCCCCTTCCCCCGCAACGAGGAAATCGGTTTTTTTCGAGACACTTCCCGCAACCTTCGCCCCCAGGCTTTCGGCGCGGGCCTTGGCCTCCGCGCGGGTCATCTGTGTCAGTGTTCCGGTAAAGACAACGGTTTTGCCGGCCACCGGGCTGTCCGAGTTTTCCGGCGTGGCCACCGGTTGAATGTCGAGATGCGCGACCAGCCGATCCATCGAAGCACGCTCAGCCGGCTGGTTGAGGCTCGCGGTCAGGGACGCGGCCAAAACCTCGCCCACGCCGTCGATGGACAAGAGATCCGCGCGCGCCTCGCCGTCTTCGATGGCCGCATCCATCGCTTCAGCAAAGGCCTCCCACGTGCCGTAGTTCTGCGCCAGAAGGCGCGCGGCAGCCTCCCCGACATGGCGCAGCCCGAGCGCGAATATCAAACGATCAAGCGCGATATGGCGGCGCGTATCGATGGCCGCAAAGAGCTTTTCGGCAGACTTAGCGCCCCAGCCCTCGCGGTTCTTCAACTGCTGCGCGCCGCTGCCATAGCGGTCTTGCAACAGAAAGATGTCGGCGGGCTCCGCGATCCAGCCCGCATCGTAGAACTGTTCGACCTGCTTCGCACCGAGCCCCTCGATATCGAAGGCTGCGCGGGACACGAAATGCTTGAGCTTTTCGACGGCCTGGGCCGGGCAGATCAACCCGCCCGTGCATCGGCGCACCGCGTCTCCCGGCTCGCGGATCGCGTCGGAGCCGCAGCGCGGGCAAATCGACGGAAACACGTATCGCGTGGCATCCTCCGGCCGACGGCTCAGGTCGATATCGGAGATCTTGGGGATCACGTCTCCGGCGCGGTAAAGCTTCACCCAGTCGCCGATCCGGATGTCCCGCCCTCCGCGGATCTCCGCGCCGTTTGCGTCGCGCCCGGCGATGTAGTCCTCGTTGTGCAGCGTGGCGTTCGACACGACAACGCCGCCGACTGTCACGGGCGTCAGGCGCGCAACCGGCGAGAGCGCGCCCGTTCTACCAACCTGAATGTCGATGGCTTCGAGATGCGTCCAGGCCGTTTCAGCCGGAAACTTGTGCGCGATGGCCCAACGGGGCGTGGTGCTGCGTACCCCCAAACGATCCTGGAACGCCAAATCGTCAACCTTGTAGACCATGCCGTCGATATCGTAGCCAAGCGTCGCCCGTTGCTGCGCAATCTCTTCGTAATGCGCCAACAGGTCCGCCGGACCGTCGGCCTTGCGCGTATGCGGATTCACCGAGAAGCCAAGGGTTCGCAACTTCGCCAGCGCGTCGAACTGTGTGGTCGCCAGAGGTTCGGAAAGTTCTCCCCAGGCATAGGCGAAGAACCGCAGAGGCCGCGCACGGGTGACCTCCGCATCCAACTGACGCAGGGATCCCGCGGCCGCGTTGCGCGGATTGGCGAATTGTTTGCCACCGGCCGCGGCCTGGCGCGCATTGAGCGCCGCGAAATCGTCATGGTGCATATAGACTTCGCCCCGCACCTCCATCACATCCGGCGCTCCGGCAATGTGTGCGGGAATGTCACCAATGGTGCGGGCATTGGTCGTCACATTTTCGCCGATCGTGCCATCGCCCCGCGTAGACGCCTGAACCAGATGACCTGCTTCAAAACGCAGCGATAGGGACAACCCGTCGATCTTTGGCTCAGACGTGTAGGCAAGCGGCGCGGTCTCGGGCAGCCCAAGATACCGCCGGACACGCGTGTCAAAATCTTGAATGTCGTCCGGGTCAAAGGCGTTTTCCAAAGACAGCATACGCTGCGCATGGGCGACCCTTGCGAACCCATCGGCAAGCGGTCCGCCGACCGTTTCGCTTGCACTGTCGGGTCGCTTAAGATCGGGAAAACGTGCTTCGATCTCTGCATTGCGTCGCTTTAAACGATCATAGTCCGCATCGGACAGCCGCGGCGCATCTTCGGTGTAATAGGCTCTGTTCGCAGCGGCGAGTTGCTCGGCGAGCCTTGCAAGCTCCACCGAGGCTGACTTCCTGTCCAGCGCGTTGATGTCTTCCGAGTCCAAGCGCCCCACTCCCAGTTTCTCAAAGGGATAGGAAGCCTCGAACGGGAGGTCTAGTACCGGCTAGGACTTTGTTTGGTTCAGGCGCTCGCGGCCAGAGGCGGCGTCGCGCTTGACGGCTCAGGATCGCGCAGAACATATCCGCGGCCCCAGACTGTTTCGATATAGGTCTCGCCACCGGTTGCCTGGGCAAGCTTCTTGCGCAGCTTGCAGATGAAAACGTCGATGATCTTCAACTCGGGCTCATCCATGCCGCCATAGAGATGGTTAAGGAACATCTCCTTGGTCAGGGTCGTTCCCTTCCGAAGCGACAGAAGCTCGAGCATCTGGTACTCTTTGCCGGTCAGATGCACCGGCTGTCCGGTGGCCTCGACCGTCTTGGCGTCGAGATTGACCTCGATCTTGCCCGTCCGGATCACGGATTGCGCATGACCCTTGGAGCGGCGGATGATCGCGTGAATGCGTGCGATCAATTCTTCGCGGTGAAACGGCTTGGTCAGGTAGTCGTCAGCGCCAAAACCGAAACCCTTGATCTTGTTGTCGGTGTCGTCGGCGCCGGAGAGGATCAGTATGGGCGTTTCGATCTTTGCCATACGCAGCTGTCGCAGAACTTCGTGGCCATTCATGTCGGGAAGCCCGAGATCCAGCAGGATCAGATCGTAGTCATAGAGCTTGGCGAGATCGATGCCTTCTTCGCCCAAATCGGTACAATAGACGTTTAAGTTGGCATGGGTCAGCATCAGCTCGATGCTCTTGGACGTGGTCGGATCATCTTCAACCAGCAGAACGCGCATTGCCAGGCTCCGTCTTTACCGTTTCTTTCACCTGACTTTTGGTGAAGAACCCTTAACCTTGAGTTACCATAACTGTTACCATACCAGAAACAATGTAAAACTGTCCTTAAGTCGAAAAGGCAACGTTAACTATGCCTGTATTTTTGCACACTTGTCGCCTTAAGTGCAACTTCTCCATGCGCTTCGACCGCCTGTTCCCAACTGGTTAATTCTTCATCAGATAAGCCGTAACTGTTCAAGGCCTCAGATTCACTGATCAAACCGTGCTTCACGGCCTTAACGACAAGCGCCTTTCGGCTGGCGACCCAGCGGCGGGTTTCCGGCGACGGCAGATCGGCGCGCGTCAGCATGGATCCGTCAGGTAGCTTTACAACGCGTGGCCCGTCCACTTTGCGAATATACATGGTCATCCCCTCGTACTGCACGGGGGAAAACTGCCAGACCGGTGGTAAACGACGGTTGATGCCGCGCCTTGTTCTTACGGAGGATTTTCCTATATATCGGGTTTGTTTTTCCAGGTCAGGACCTGCCTTCCCATGACGTCAGCGCTCAACTCGCTCGGCCTGCCAAAGCCCGTGTCACAGACCCGCGTCGTCGTCGCCATGTCCGGCGGTGTGGACAGTTCCGTCGTGGCCGCACAGCTGGCCGAAGAAGGCTACGATGTCGTCGGCGTGACCTTGCAGCTCTATGACCATGGCGCGGCCCTGGCCAAGAAAGGCGCATGCTGCGCCGGGCGAGACATCCATGACGCGCGCCGCGTGGCCGAACGCATGGGCTTTCCGCATTACGTGCTGGATTACGAAAGTACGTTTCGCGATGCGGTTATCGACGAATTTGCCGACAGTTATCTGGCCGGGGCGACCCCTGTGCCCTGCATTCGCTGCAATGAGCGGGTGAAATTTCGCGATCTGCTGGAAACGGCGCGCGATCTCGATGCCGATTGCATGGCGACCGGCCACTATATTCAGCGCAAACTGGGGCCGTCGGGGCCGGAGCTCCATTGCGCCGCCGATGCGGTGCGGGATCAGAGCTACTTCCTCTTTTCGACGACGGCGGAACAGCTTAGTTACCTCCGTTTCCCTCTGGGCGGCCTGCCAAGCAAAGACGCCACCCGCGCGCTGGCCGAGAGATACGGCCTGCCCGTGGCCGACAAACCCGACAGCCAGGACATCTGCTTCGTGCCAAACGGCAACTATGCTGCCGTGATCGAAAAGCTGCGCCCGGGTGCCGCGGAACCGGGCGAGATCGTCGACATGCAGGGCCGCGTGCTGGGACGCCATGACGGCGTGATCCACTACACGATCGGGCAGCGTCGCGGCCTCGGGATCGGCGGGCTGGCGGACCCGCTCTATGTCGTGCGCCTCGACCCGGAAAAACGTTGCGTCATTGTCGGCCCGAAGGACGCATTGAGCACGCGGACCGTACCCGTACGAGAGATAAACTGGCTCGGCGACAATCCGCTGATGCCGGGTCGTGAACAGGCGATTTCGGTCAAGGTCCGCTCCACGCGTCCGCCGCGCGAGGCGATTCTGCGCCCCATCAACGAATCTGAGGCTGAGGTCGAATTGTTGAATGCCGAAGAAGGCGTCAGCCCGGGACAGGCCTGTGTGTTCTACGAAACCGGGGGCAGCCGGGTGCTCGGGGGCGGGTGGATCTGGCGCGGCGCGGCGCGGGCTGCCGCCTGATCGGGCTAGTCCCCGGCCGCTTTCACCTCCGACAGCGCGGCGCTCAGCGCGGCTGCCGTCTGGGGCTTGAGACAATCGATGTCGAAATCCTCGGGTTCCGCTTCGAGCCGCCGACCATTCCGTAGGTCGTTCGCCATCGCGTCGATGATGGCGTCCCCCAGGCGCAGCAGGTCCGGCCGGATCTCGTTCAGCAAGTCCGGTACCGGCTCGTCCGATCGCTCCGTGTCCGTCCAGCGCAGCATCCAGCAGTTCTGGATCTCCTTGGCCGCGTCGATCTGGATCTCGAAGAACGCGCGGATGCCGGGGCGATCAATTCCGCGCTCTGCGGCGCGCGCGCTCGCTTCATCCAAGACCACTGCCTCACGTCCGAGGTCCTCGACCGGGCGATCGTTTTCGAGTTTCCAGGCCGCGACCGGACGCATGAGCGAGAGGCGCTCGGCAATCAGATCGGAGAGGTTGGGTGTTTCGGCGCTCGCCGAAGACGAAAGGGCGAAAAACAGAACGACCAACCGGAAGGGCACCATCATCGATTTTTACCTCCACCAGTGCTGGCCAGCCCGTCCAGCACTGCCCGCGCCGCGCGCGTGCCGGGCAGTTCGCCGCCGCGGCCGAGCCGCTCCATCGTCAGCCGTGCAGCCTTCTGCTGCGCGCCGGGATCGGCAAGCACATTCAGCAGCGCTGGTGCGATGCGGTCGGCGGTGCAGTTATCCGCCAGAAACTCCGGCACGACCCGCGTGTCGGAGACCAGATTGACCAGCGTCACCGTGTCGACCCGTAGCATCCGGCGCAGGATCTGCCGGGTCAGCCACGCCATGTCATAGGCGATCACCATCGGTGTATCGGCAGCGGCCAGCTCCAGCGACACCGTGCCCGACGCCGCCAGGGCGACATCGGCGGCGGCAAAGGCCGCGCGCTTGTCGGAGCCATCAGGGTCGTCCGCCGGGTCGATCAGGTAGAGCGGACGGGGCCAGTCCGTGGTCCTCTCGCGCAGCAGATCCACGACGGCGGGCGCGGCGGGCAGAACGAACTGCGCCTCCGGATGCACGTCCGCGACGCGTGCGAGGCTTTCGCCGAACACATCCGCCAGGCGCGTGACCTCACCGCGACGCGATCCCGGCAGGGCGAGGATCAGCGGCCCCTGCCCCACGTCGATCCGCGCCCGGAATGCCGCCGCGTCCTCGGCGCTCGCCACGGGCGCGGTCGTCACAGGATGGCCCACGAAATCGCAGCGCATCCCGGCGGCCTCCATATAGGACGGCTCGAACGGCAGAAGTGCCAGCACCTGATCGACGAAGCGCGCCATCTTTGCCGCGCGCCCCGGCCGCCATGCCCAGACCGACGGCGCCACGTAATGCACGGTGCGGATGGCGGGGTCGGCGGCGCGGACCCGCTTGGCCACCCGCAGTGAGAAATCCGGCGCGTCGATGGTCAGCAGCACATCGGGGCGCGCGGCCAGCACGGCCTCGACGGTCTGGAGCATCCTGCGGCGCAGGTGCGGGTACTTCGGCAGCACCTCGGCCAACCCCATCACCGACAGCTCTTCCATCGGAAAAAGGCTCGTCAGCCCTTCGGCCTGCATCCTCGGACCGGCAAGCCCGGTGATCTCAACGCTCGGTTCCAGCTCCCGCAGACCCGCGACCAGCGCCGCGCCGAGCGCATCGCCCGACGCCTCGCCGACCACGATGAATACCTTGGTCATCCGTCGGCCTCGCGCGCCCAGAGGAACAGCCCCGCCGCGTCGCAGGCGCCGATCACGGCCTCGCGCTCCAGCACGATCACGCCGCCGGCTTCGATGACAAGCCCCGCAAGCCCGGCCTTTGCGACCCCCGCGACGGTCTGCGGGCCGATGGTCGGCAGGTCGATCCGGCGCTCCTGCCCCGGCTTGGGCGCCTTGGCAAAGACCCCGCCCGGTGGGCGCCGGTCGGCGGGCAGCGCCGCCACTTGTGCCAGCATTACATCGGTGCCCGGCGCGGCCTCCACCGCCAGGGGCTGACCACGGGCCACGACCGCGGACTGGCCGAGATCGGCGGGTCCGAGCATCCGCAGCAACGCCATGGCGCGCGCGGCGTCGGCCCGCGCCGCCTTGTCCGGGGCGGTCCGCGTCAGCACCTCGGGCGCCGCCACCAGCCCCGGCACCAGCTCGTGGGCGCCGCGCACGGTGAAGCCTTCGGCCTCAAAAAGTCCGATCACCACCCGGAGCAGCGCATCGTCGCCCTGCCGCATTGCGGGCAGGAACTTGCGCGCGAGCCACGCCGTTTTCAGATCAAAGCGCCGCGGGTCGAGCGCGGGGCGCGCAACGGCCCCGGCAAACACGACCTCGCTCACGTTTTCTCGGCGGAGCGCCGCAAAAAGCCCGCCTAGCCGCTCCACACGAAAGGGAATGGTTGTCCGGCCGGTCTCTTCGGGTTCCGCACCGTCCATCACCGCCAGAACGACCCGGCGCCCCTGGTCCTCGGCCGCCTCCGCGATCACCCCGGGCAATGCCCCGCGTCCCGCGATGATGCCGAGAACCGGCGGCCCGGCCATCTCGCCCTACCGCGGGGTCAGAAAGGAGCGGTCGGTATGGCCGAGGATGAATTCCACGATCTCGCGCACCTGCGGTGTCTCGGCCCGATCCGACAGCGCGCGGGCGCGGTCCATGAACGCGCCATCGGCTTCGGCCAGATGTTTGTAGGCCGCACGCAGCGCCTCGATCTCGGCCCTGTCAGCACCGCGCCGGCGCAGACCCACCAGGTTCAGCCCCTCCAGCTCCCCGCGCGAGGCATGAACCAGCCCGTAGGGAATGACGTCATGGGTCACCATGGTCAGCGCGCCGATGATCGCGCCGCGCCCCAGCCGGACATGCTGATGAATGCCGCTCAGCCCGCCGATGATTACATCGTCGCCGACGATGCAGTGGCCCGCGAGCGCCGTCTGATTGGCGATCACAACGCGATCGCCGACCTGCGCGTCATGGCCGACATGGGCCCCGGTCATCAGCAGGCAATCGTCGCCAATGCGGGTGACGCCACCGCCGCCTTCGGTCCCGGTGTTCAGCGTCGCGCCCTCGCGGATGCGGTTGCGCTTGCCCACGACCAGCCGGGTTTCCTCGCCGCGGAACTTCAGGTCCTGGGGGATCTCGCCTACGACCGCGCCGGGAAAGACCACCGTTTCGTCGCCGACCTCGGTCAGACCAGTCACCACCGCGTGGCTCTTGAGCACAACGCCCGCGCCCAGCTTGACCTTGGGCCCGACAATGCTGAACGGACCGATCTGGCAGCCTGCACCGACCGTGGCGCCCTCCTCGACGATCGCCGATGGATGAACCTCTGCCGAGGCGTCGATGCCCACGCTCAGGCGTCCTTCGGCACGTCGATCATCGCCATGACCTCACAGGTGCAGGCGATCTCTTCACCGACCTTGGCCTCGGCGGCGAGCTTCCAGACCTTGCCGCCACCGCGCAGCGCCGTGATATGCAGCTCCAGCACGTCGCCCGGTACCACCTTGCGGCGAAACTTGCACTTCTCGATGCCCATGAAGTAGACCAACGCGTTCTTGCCCACGAGACCGAGCGAGAGCCCCACCATCACCGACGAGGTCTGCGCGATCGCCTCGACGATCAGAACGCCCGGCATGATCGGCGCGGTTGGGAAATGGCCGGTGAAATGCGGCTCGTTCACGGTCACGCACTTGATCCCGATGGCCGACTTGTTCGGCACGATCTGCTCGACCCGGTCGATCAGCAAAAACGGATAGCGGTGCGGGATCACCCGCTGGATCAGATCGATATCCGCGGTTTCCGGGATCGCGGCGGTTTCTGTCTGCTCGGTCATGATTGTTGTCCTGCCCCCCTCGCGTCGGCGCCGTCACTAGCAAGCCGGCCCCAGCGGCACAAGCGCCACGGCGCGGTCCGACCTGCGGGCTACTCGCCCTCGCCATCGGGACGCGACAGCTGCGCCGGCGGGGCGAGCTTTTCGCTGCTGCCGCTGCCGATGGCCGCGTCGATGGCCGCAATGGCCTCTTCGGTGATGTCCACGCCCTCGAAGGACAGCAGGATCACGCTGCGGTCCAGCACGACGAACGCACCGCGGCGGCGCACCAGGGTCGCGATCACCGGACCGGCCTCTGCCAGAAAGGTCTGGCGTTCCTGCTCCAGCCGCTGCTGCAACTGGATCGACTTGCCGTCCTGAGTCTCGCGCACCTGCTGGACCTTGCGATCAAAGGCGTTGGCCAGCTCTGCAAACTCTTCGGGGGGGGTGGTCTCACGCTGTTGCGTCAGCGCGAGCTCCTCTTCGACCAGCTCGGCCTCGATCCGCCGGTTTTCCTGTGCCAGCGCTGCGCGGTCGCGCTGCAGCGCCTGCTGCACCCGCTGGCCGAAGGCCGACCCCGAAAACAGCGCATCCTGATCCAGCGTCAGAACGGGACTGCCCAGAGCGGCCGGATCCTCCGCGGCCACCGGTGGGCCCGGCGCTTCCACGACCGGACCCAACGGTTGATCCTGCGCGCGCGCGGCCCCGGCAGCCGCGAGCGTCAGGACGCCCAGGGCCGCCGCGGCTGCGCTAGAAGCGGCTGTTGATCGTGACGTCAAAGTTCCGGGTGTCATCATAGGACTCGCTCTGGAGCGGCGCGGTGAAATCGAACCGGAGCGGGCCGATCGGCGTCGTCCAGAAGATCGACGCGCCGATCACCGAACGCAGGATGAAACTGTCATCGACCGGCACACCGTCGGTTCCGATATTGTTGTCGAGGTCCCAAACCGACCCGGCATCGAAGAAGACGCCGCCTCGTATACCGTATTCTTCCGGCAAGCCGAGCGGAAAGTCAGCCTCGATCGAGAAGGCAACGAACCGGTTGCCGCCGAGCGCGTCTTCGTTCGGAGCCGCGAGATCCCGCGGGCCGAGGCCGTTGCGGTCAAAGCCGCGCACGCGTCCGCCCGCCGTGTAGCGGTCGAGAATGCGGCTGTCGGTATCGCCCAGCGAGGTCAGATCGCCTCCGCTCAGCGAAACAGTCAGGCCGACCTCTTCCCGGAAGAGCTTGGTTTCCCCGGTCAACGAGGCCTGGGTGCGGATATATTCCACATCGCCCCCGACCCCGGCGAAATCCTGGCTGAACTCGAAATTGATCCCCGCGTTCGGGTTCAGCCCGACGCGACGCGTGTCATAGGAATAGGTATAGCCCACCGCAGAGGTCAGCTTGCTGCCTTCTTCCTCGCGCAGGATGGCAGAGCTGAAAATCGTCACATCGCTGATCTCGTCCTGAGAGATCCGGTAGCGCAGCCCGAGACGTCCGTTTTCGCTCAGCGGGAAGTTCAGGCCCGGTTCGAAGCCGAGCTGTTGCGTGTTGAAGTCCTGGGCGAACTGGTTCGTGGTCCGGTAATAGATGCTCGCCGCCCCCACGAGGTCCCGGCCGAACAGATAGGGATCGGTGAAGGTCAGCGAGGTGTCGGCATTGTCCGCCCCGAAGCCGAGTTGGAAGGCCAGGATCTGGCCGCGGCCGAGGAAGTTGCGCTCCGTCAGGCCGAAGGCGAGCCCAACACCATCGCCGAAGGAAAAGTTGATGCCGAAGCTGAGCGAGCCCGTGGGCTGCTCTTCGACATCGACATCGACGATGACGCGGTCCGGCGTCGTGCCTTCGCGGGTGTCGACATTGGATTGCGAGAAATAGCCGAGCGCGCGGATCCGCGCGGCCGCCTGCTGGATTTCGCGCGGGTTGAACGGATCGCCCTCGACGACGCGAAACTGCTGGCGGATCACCCGGTCCAGCGTGGTCGCGTTGCCCTCGATATCGATGCGTTCGACAAAGATGCGCGGGCCGCGTTCCATCTCGAAGGTGACGTTGAGCAGACGGTTCTGGTTGTCGCGCTCGATCTGCGGCACGACGCGGACGAAATCCAGGCGGTCCTGGATCGCCTTGCGTTCGATGCGCGCGACGCTGTCCTCGATCAGCGTCGGCGAATAGGTCTGGCCGCTGCGGATGCGCAGAATGTCGCGATAGCGCTCGGGATCGACGCCCGGCAGATCGGTGGTGACACGGATGTTGCCCAGCTCGTAGCGCTGACCCTCGCGCAGGTTGAACGTGATGAAAAACCCGTTGCGTTCGCGCGAAAACTCCGACGTTACCGAGACCACGTCGAAATCAATGAACCCGCGGGATAGATAGAAGTCTGACAGCAGTTGCTGGTCGAACTGGAGCCGGTCTTCAAGGAACGTGTCGCGCTGGATGACCTGGCGGAAAATCCCCGCCTGCTTGGTCGCCAGAACCTGCCGCAAGCGGCGGTCCGAATAGCTGCGGTTGCCGACAAAGCCGATCCGTTCGATCTCCACCACGGCGCCTTCGACCACTTCAAAGACCAGATCGACCCTGTTCTGACTGCGCGCTATGATCTTGGGCTGCACGGTCGCGGCCAGCCGGCCGGCCTCGCGGTACGCTTCGGTCAGCGTGCGGGCATCGGCCTCGGCTTGCGCCGGGCTGTAGACGCGGCGCGGCTGGGACCGCACCAGTTCCAGCAGGACCTCGTCATTGATCCGCCGGTTGCCCTCGATCGAGATCTCGTTGATCGTCGGGAATTCGTCGACGTCAATGACAAGACGCCCGCCGCGGGTGTCGATTTCAACCGCCTCGAAGAGATTCGACGCCAGTATCCGCTGATAGGCCGAATTGAGCTGCCCGGCCGTGATCGGCTGGCCCGGCGTTATGCCCGCGAAGGACAGCACGGTCGCATCCTCGACCCGCTCGTTGCCCCGCACCTCGATCGACGAAAAGGTCACTGTCTGGGGCACCGCCGGCAGCGCCCAGATCAGCCCCAGCGACAGGATTGCCGCCACCCATACCGTTGACCACCTGATCCGCCCGAACCACAACATCTGCGCGTCCTCTGCCCGTTTTTTCTAGTCTTTGGGGCAAGTGGGTAGGCAAGACCCGGTGATTTGTCAAAGCACGAGGCGCAATCAGCGCCGATTTGCGCGCCCTGCGGCGGTCGTGCCGCAGGTCAGCTATGCCTCACGGGTGCCTTAGGGGCAAAACAGGTCGTTTGTCACCGCAAAAACCATCAGGGTGAGGATCAGCGCAAGCCCCCCGGCCATCAGCACCCGCAGGGCACGGTCGCTTGGCGGATGTCCGGCAACGGCCTCATAGGCGTGAAACACCAGATGGCCGCCATCGAGCACGGGGATCGGAAAGAGGTTGATCAGTCCGACCGCCGTCGACAGCACCGCGATGAACCAGATGAAGTTCACCAGCCCCTGGCTTGCTGCTGCGCCCGAGGTCTCGGCGATGCCGATGGGCCCCTGTAGATTGCAGCTCGATATCGCGCCGGTGACCATGTGCCACACACCCGACAGCGACTGTTCGATGATGAATACGGTCTGGGTGACGCCGCGCCCGAGCGCCGCGAAAACCCCCGGCGACACGGTTTCCGGCTCAAAGAACAGACCGCCCGACACGCCGATCAGATAGCGCTGCTCGAACCCGTCATCTGTCGGCACGTCCATCCGGCGCGGGCTGAGCGTCAGGTCGAAACTGTCGCCCGCACGCCAGACGGTCAGCTCGATCGGCGCCCCTTCGGAGATCAGAACCGCGCTGCGCAGATCCTCGAAGGAGGAAATCGGCACGCCACCCACCGCCGTGATCACATCGCCCGCTTTCAGCCCGGCATCCTGCGCTGCCGACTGAGGCGTCACCGCGTCGACGATCGGCGGATAGGGATAGGGCCCGGCCACGTCGATTTCGCTGCCGTCGCGCAACACGGTATAGTCGAGCGTGGGGGCCCGCGGCAGATCTTGCACAAACGCCGAGAACCCATCGAAATCAGGAACTTCGCCGCTGTTGATCGCGACGATCCGGTCGCCGGGGCGCAGCTCTTGCGTCTCGCTCGGCATCGGCTTGAGGCTCTCCACGGTCAGCGGCGCGCGCGCCTCGCCCTGCACCAGGATGATTCCGGCGAAAATCGCGATGGAGAGCGCGAAATTGAATGCGGGACCCGCGGCAACCGTCAGCGCCCGCGCCCAGAGCGGCGCGCCATGCATGGTCTGGCGGCGGGTCTCGTCGTCCATCGCGTTCAGCGCTTCGCCATCAGCCCCGCTCGCCGCATCGCTGTCGCCCATGAATTTGACATAGCCGCCCAAGGGCAGCGCCGCGATCTGCCAGAGCGTCCCGCGTTTGTCGCGCCAGGTGGCGAGCCGCGGACCGAACCCAAGCGAGAACACCTCGGCATGGATCCCGCACCAGCGCCCGACGATGTAATGGCCGTATTCGTGGACCGCGACGATGACGGACAGCGCCACGACAAAAGCGGCAATCGTCCAGATCACGCCGCCGAAACTTGGGATCAACCCGATGATGTCCAAGGGACCTCCGTCCTGTCAGGCGGGAGTGTCAGGCGGGGGCCGCCTGCACGCCGTCCGCCTTGGTCACACGCGGCAACGCCGCATCCGCCGCCTGTCGGGCCATTTGGTCCACTGCGCGGACGTTATCAAGGGTAATGTCGGCGTGGATCACACTGTCACCACTCACTTCTGCGAGCGCTTCCGCCACGAGAGCCGCCATTTCGGTAAAGCCGCATCGCCCGGCGATGAAATGATCGAGCGCCCGTTCCTTGGCCCCGTTGAAGACCGCGCCGGCCATGCCGCCCGTCTCCATCACCTCGCGCGCCAGCCGCAGCGCGGGGTAGCGCGCATCGCAAGGCGCGCGAAAGCTCATCGTCCCGATGGCCGCCAGATCGAGCCGCTGGACCGGCAGGCTCCGCCGCTCCGGCCAGTGCAGCGCATAGCCGATGGCATGGCGCATATCCGGCGGACCGACATGGGCCATCAGCGCGCCGTCCTTGAACCCGACCAGCGCATGGATCAGGCTTTCGGGATGCACGATGGCCTCGATCCGCGCCGGATCGACGGCAAAGTATTCTTTTGTTTCAATCAGCTCCAGGCCTTTGTTAAACATGGACGCGCTGTCGATCGTGATCCGCTGACCCATGTCCCAGTTCGGGTGGGTGGAGGCCTCCTGCAGCGTCGCGCCGGCCAGCCGCTCCAGCGGCCAGTCGCGGAATGCACCGCCGGAGGCTGTGATCACGATCCGCTCGACCGCATCAATGTCCTCGCCCACCAGTGCCTGGAAGACCGCCGAATGCTCGCTGTCCACCGGAAGGATGCGTGCGCCGTGCGCGCGCGCGGTCGCCAGCAACAGGGGTCCGGCGCAGACCAGGCTTTCCTTGTTGGCCAGCGCCAAAGTCGTGCCGTGGCGGAGCGCGCGCAGACCCGGAGGCAGCCCCGCGGCCCCGACGATGGCGGACATAATCCAGTCGGCGGGCCGGTCGGCGGCTTCCAGCAGGGCGTCCGCGCCCGCCGCGGCTTCGACGCCGGAGCCCGCAAGCGCCGCGCGCAGCTCCCCGAGCTTGCCCGGATAGGCGGTGACCGCAATCTCGGCCCCAAGCGTTCGCGCCTGCTCTGCCAGTGTTGCGATATTGGCGCCGCCGGTCAGCGCAACCACCTCATAGGCGTTGCGATCCCGCGCGATAAGATCGACGGTATTGACCCCGATAGAGCCCGTGGAGCCGAAGATCGACACCCGCCGCACCGGCTCAGCCCGTCCCGAAGATCAGCGGCAGCTCCGCGACCCGTTCGATCAGCAACAGAAACACAGCCGCGCCCAGCACCCCGTCGAACCGGTCAAAGAACCCGCCATGGCCCGGGATCAGGTTGGAGCTGTCCTTGACGCCGGCGCGCCGTTTGAGTGCGCTTTCAGCGATATCGCCGAACTGGGCCGCCATCGACATCGCCATGCTGATCCCGATGATCTGCGGCTGTGCGCCCGCCCAATAGACATATGCCACGCCGATCCCCCCTGCCCCGATCCAGCCTGCGACCGTCCCGGCCCAGGTCTTTTTCGGGCTGATCTGGGGCCAGAATTTCGGCCCGCCGATCAGCCGCCCGGCAAAGTAGCCGAACACATCCGTCGCCACGACGATCAGGACCAGCCACACGAGCCAGAGCGTTCCGATGTCGTCCCGCAGATGGATCAGGCCATAGCCGGCCAGAACGATCAAGACGGTGAAGAGCGCAAAGGGCAACCGGTCGCGGGCGACCTCGTTGGCGCCAAAGATCGCCGGCAGCATCAGAAAAGGCAGACCCCACCCCGCCGGCAGCAGCGCCACGGCCAGACAGGCCCCCCCCGCCATGAAGCCCAGACGGCGCCGCACGGGACTGCCGAGCATCCCGGCCAGCTCAAAGACCATGGTGCCGACGGCCGCCGCGGTGAACGCGGTGAACCACAGACCGCCAGCCCAGATCGCGGCGATGCCGAGCCCGCCCAGAACGATGGCGGAAACCGCCCTGCGGCGCAGATCGCTCCATCGGCCGGGCGTCTTCGGCGCGCCGGTGTGCGGCGTCATTGCGCGACGGCGCCGTATCTGCGTTCGCGGGCTCCGTAGGACAACAGGATTTCCCCGAAATCGGCGGCCGTGAAGTCGGGCCAGAGCACTGGGGTGAAGGCATACTCCGCATAGGCCGACTGCCAGAGCAGGAAGTTCGACACCCGCGTTTCGCCCGACGTGCGGATCACGAGGTCCGGATCCGGCAGGTCGGCGGTGTCGAGATAACCGCAGATCGTGTCGCCATCGATGTCGTCCGGAAGCAGGCAGCCGCTGCGCACGGCCTCGGCCATCCGCGCAGACGCGCGTACGATCTCGTCGCGCGCGCCATAGTTCAATGCGATGGTCAGATGCAGCAGATCGTTGGGTTTCGTATCCGCCTCGAGCTGGGTCATGAGCGACACGAGCTTGGGGTCGAGCTTCGTGCGATCCCCGATGAAGCGGACGCGCACACCGCTGTCAATCAGTTCGGTTGTCTCGGAGGTGATATAGCGGTGAAACAGCGCCATCAGCCCCTCGACCTCGGTCGGCGCGCGTTTCCAGTTCTCGGTGGAAAAGGCATAAAGCGTCAGGTAGCGCACGCCCAGATCCGGGCAGGCGCGGACGACCTCGCGCACCCGGCGCGCGCCCGAGCGGTGGCCATAGAGCCGCGGCATGCCGCGCCGCGTGGCCCAGCGACCGTTGCCGTCCATAATGATCGCCACATGTTCGGGCGTCACCTGCTGGATGTCTTTGGCGGCCAAACTCGGTCTCCGTCGTTACTGCAATGCGGTGCGGCCGAGCCTACACCGTCATGATCTCGTCTTGCTTGGCCTCCAGCGCGGCATCCACGGCCGCGATGGTCTCGTCGGTGACGCGCTGCACTTCGTCGTGCCAGAACTTGTTGTCGTCCTCGCTCATCCCCGCGGCTTTTGCCCTTTTCAGCTTTTCCATCCCGTCACGGCGCACATTGCGCACAGCCACGCGGGCCTTCTCGGCATAGCTGCCAGCGACCTTGCTCAACTCGCGCCGGCGTTCCTCGTTCAGCTCGGGGATCGGCAGGCGGATGATGGTGCCGTCCACCACCGGATTGATGCCCAGCCCGCTTTCGCGCAACGCCTTTTCAACCTTGCTGACCATGGTCTTGTCCCAGACATTGATCGTCAGCATCCGCGGCTCGGGCACATTCACGGTGCCGACCTGGTTGATGGGAACCAGACTGCCATAGGATTCCACACTGATCGGATCGAGCATGGACGCGGCCGCCCGTCCTGTCCGCAGGGTGAGAAACTCCTGCTTGAGCGCGCCCACCGCGCCCTCCATCCGACGCTCCAGATCGTCGAGATCGATGTCCTCTGCGTCCTCATCCGACATTGTCGCCACCTGTCATCTTTTCTTGGTCTGCCGGAACGTCCGCCAAACGGTGAAACCTGCACCGCGACGGAGCATAATCCGCCGCCATCCACCGCCTATATCCCTAGCCATGTACTCTTGTATAGGTTCCGTGCCCACTGAGGATGCCGCGCAATCCCCCCGGTTCCCTTAATGAAAACACGATAATCGGCTTGTTGTTGTCCCGCGCAAGCGCGATCGCGGAGGCGTCCATCACGCCGAGGTTCTTCTGCAGAACCTCGTCATAGGTCACATCCTCATAGCGTTTCGCATCCGCGTGCTTGACCGGGTCCTTGTCATAGACGCCGTCGACCTTGGTGCCCTTGAAGATCGCTTCGCAGCTCATCTCATTGGCGCGCAACGTCGCTGCGGTGTCGGTGGTGAAGTACGGATTGCCCGTGCCGGCGGCAAAGATGCAGACGCGCTTTTTCTCCAGATGCCGCACCGCGCGGCGGCGGATATAGGGCTCGCAGACCTGGTCCATGGGGATGGCGCTGATCACCCGGGTATGCACGCCCAGACCTTCCAGCGCCGATTGCATGGCCAGCGCGTTCATGACCGTCGCGAGCATGCCCATATAGTCCGCGGTCGTGCGCTCCATCCCTTGGGCGCTGCCCTGGAGGCCCCGAAATATGTTGCCGCCGCCGATGACCATGCAGATCTCGACGCCTAGCTCGTGGACCGATTTCACTTCGTTGGCGATTCGCTGGACTGTTGGGGGATGCAGTCCGTAGGCCTGATCGCCCATCAGAGCTTCGCCGGATATTTTCAGCAGAACCCGATTGAACGATACGTTTGGTTCCCCGAAATCCTCAGACATGTCCCGGTCCTGCACCTTTACGTAACTGGCGCGACCATGTCGGAAAGGAAGCGCCGATTCAATCCGGCCCGGTACGCGCTACTGCCGCAGCGTGGAATGTGCGCAACGCTGCGGCAGGTTTGCATTTCGCCGCTGCCGTTTTAAGCCATGCCGATGGTCTCGCCCGTGCCCCCCCGACCCGTCGACCCGGTCGCCGCGTTCCTGTCGGATGCCTGCGCCGGCAGGACCGATCCGGCACGCCCGATCCTGATCGCCGGGCCCACCGCGTCGGGCAAGTCCGGGCTCGCACTCGCCATTGCAAGGGCGAACGCGCGCGGCATCGTCAACGCCGATTCGCTGCAGGTCTATGGCGGCTGGCGAGTGCTCACCGCACGTCCCAGCGATGCGGACCTGGCCCAGGCGCCCCACGCGCTCTTTGGCCATGTGCCGCCCGATCAGGACTATTCCGTGGGCCAGTGGCTGCGCGATGCGGGCCCGCTGCTGCGCCAGCGCCCGGCTCCAGTGATCGTCGGCGGCACCGGGCTCTATTTCGCCGCCCTGACCGAAGGGCTGGCCGACATCCCGGCCACCACGCCCCTCATGCGCGCCCGGGCAACGGCGCATCTGGCGCGCGACGGGCTCGACGCGCTGGCCGGGGCGCTCGACCCCGACACGCGGGCGCGGATCGATCTGCGCAACCCGATGCGTGTGCAGCGCGCTTGGGAGGTCCAGACCCAGACCGGGCGCGGTCTGGCGGCCTGGCAGGACGACACCGCCCCCCCGCTTGTGCCGCTGGCCAGCGCCCTGCCGCTCTTGCTCACGGCCGACCGGGAGTGGCTGGCCGCGCGAATCGCGGCGCGCTTCGAGGCCATGCTGGCGGCGGGAGCGCTGGACGAAGCCCGGGCCATGATGGCGGACTGGGACCCGGCGCGCCTGTCGTCAAAGGCTATTGGCGCGGCGGAGCTGATCGCACATCTGCGCGGAGACCTTAGCCTGGAGGCTGCACGGACGGCCACGCTTCTCGCGACCCGCAGATATGCGAAGCGCCAAAGGACATGGTTTCGAAACCGAATGGGGGCATGGTGGTCCGCAGATGCCCAAGAAATAGGACGCATGTTTGGAGAATGGTAATTTCCCGCAATGGGATAGCGGCAAGATCTCGCATTTGCAGCGCGGGGGAATAGCCAAAGGGTTTACGTGGGGATACGCTTGGGAAGTGTAAGGGGGAGTCGCATGTTCGAGAGCACCACGCCGGGTCAGACGCAAGGCACCGTTCACGTCGCCGCAGTGGCCAAGGTGGCACGCGAGGCGCGCTGGTCGCTGGACTCACCGCGCAGCTACCTCGTCCCCAGCCTGTTCTGGTTCGCCAGCGGGCATGGGCGCATCCAGATCGACGGCGCCCTGCGGGGCTTTACGACCTGCAATGCGCTCTTCATCCCAGCCAACACCCCCCATGCGATCGAAATCGCGCCGCGCACCCAAGGCATTGCGGTATTTTTCAACGCGGCCTCGGGGCTGGCCTGCCCGGAAACGGTTGTCCATCTGCGCCTCTACGGCTTGGGACGCCAGTCCGAGCTCACCCGCATGATCGATGAGATTTCCAAGGAAGCCGCCGCCGGCGCTGCGGATTCCGACATCGTTCTCTTTCACCAGTCCGCACTCCTGATGCATTGGCTCAAGCGGCGCGACGGCACCGCGGTGCCCGCCGCGCGCGCGCCCCGCGCGTCGGTCACCGACACGAGGCGCGCAAACGAGCGACCGCGCGGGTCCTGACGCGCGCCCCTGGACCTACACCGGCGCGCCCCTTGACCGCCTTACGCCACGACAACGCAGGCGGGGTTTGAAGACCGGACCGACAGCGCGACAATCCCCCGACACCAGTGCACAAAGGTTCGACAATGTGCGGTTGAGGCCAAAAGATGTCGTTTTTTGGCCATTGATGTCGCAATCAGGTCGTTGACCTCCCCGTTCGAACTATGTTCCGAGTGTGGCAGGGTGTGGGAATCGCTCTTCGGAGCAGGCGTTGCGCGCTATCGCGCGCCCCCCCGGACCCTGTTCGAACGGCCGCCCCGCGGCCCGTCACGATAAGAATTGTCAGGGAGACATCTATGTCATCTACCAACCCGGGAACCGGGATTCACCACGCAGCGCGCATGTTTGCCACCGAGCATCTAGCCGGACAGATGAGCCGACGCGAATTTCTCAGCCGTGCCACAGCGCTCGGCGTGACGTCCGCGGCGGCCTACGGCCTGATCGGGGCCACGCCGGTCCAAGCCCAAAGCGAACGCGTCGTGCCGCCCATGGGCGGCACTTTGCGGATCGAGATGCAGGTCCTCGCCCAGAAAGACCCCCGGACCTATGATTTTACCCAGCTGTACAACGCCTTATCCGGCGTCCTTGAACCACTTGTCGAGGTCCGCCGGGACGGATCCTTCGCCGGCCTTCTGCTGGAAAGCTGGGAGGTCAATGACGACGCCACCGAATATGTGCTGAACCTGCGTCCGAACGTGGCCTGGAACAATGGCGACGCGTTCACCGCCGAGGACGTCGTGGCGAATTTCGCGGGCTGGTGCGACAGCAGCGTCGAGGGCAACTCCATGGCCTCTCGCCTCGCCGCGCTGACCGACGAGACGACCGGCAAGATCCGCGACGGCGCCGCCACCATCGTAGATCCGCTGACCGTCAAGCTGACCCTGCTGACTTCCGACATCACGATCATCCCATCGATCACGGAGTATCCGGCCGTGGTGCAGCACCGCGATCTGATCGGCACCGTCCCCTCGGATCACTTCGTCGGCACCGGCGCGTACCGCATGGCGGAATACGTGGTTGGCGTGGGTGCAGTGCTCGAGAAGAATCCCGACCACCCCTACTGGCGCGACGCCTATCTCGACCGGATCGAGTTCGTCGATCTGGGCACCGACCCCGCCGCGGTCGTAGCCGCGGCCGAGGCCGAAGACATCGACATGAACTACGACAGTGTCGGCGAGTTCGTGGAGATCTTCACCGCGATCGGCTGGGAGCCGTCCGAGATCGCGACCTCCTCGACCGTCGTTATCCGCACCAACCAGGAGGCCGAGGTCGACGGGGTCAAACCCTACGCGGACGTCCGAGTGCGCCGGGCGCTGGCCCTGGCCGTCGACAACTCAGTCCTGCTGGAACTGGGATATGCCGGGCTCGGGATCGTGGCCAACAACCAGCATGTCGGCCCGATGCATCCCGAACATGCCGAGCTGCCTCCGTTCGAGCCCAACCCCGAAGAGGCCCGCCGGCTTCTGGAAGAGGCCGGAATGCTCGATTATGAGCATGAGCTGATCTCCATCGACGACGACTACCGCCGCAACACCACCGATGCTATGGCCGCCCAGCTGCGCGATGCCGGCATCAAGGTCACGCGCAAGATCATTCCCGGCACGACCTTCTGGAACGACTGGACGAAATATCCGTTCAGCTCGACCAACTGGAACGGTCGCCCGCTGGCGGTTCAGCTCTTGGCCCTCGCCTACCGGACCGGAGAGGCCTGGAACGAAACCGCCTTCTCCAATGCCGAGTTCGACGAGACCCTCGCCAAGGCGATGGCCATCGCAGACCATGACAAACGGCGCGAGCATATGCGGCGGCTCCAGGAAATCATGATCGAGGAAGGCGTCGTGGTGCAGCCTTACTGGCGCTCGCTCTACCGCCATGTTCGGCCGGGCGTTCTGAACGGCGAACGCCACCAGGGCGACATCGTCAACGTCCATTACCTCGGCCTCGCCGAGTGACCAGACCTCCGGACCTGTCCTTCCGGGCGGGTTCGGCGTCTCCGGCCGGGATCCCGGCCGGACCCGGCGGCATTTCGGCCGCGTAAGAGACAGGGGACCGGATGGCCTTTTTCATCCTCAGACGGGTGGGCGTGATGCTGCTCACCTCGCTATGTCTGACATTCATCGTCTTTTTCCTGACCAATCTGGAACCCAACCTCGAAAAGCTGGCCAAGACCCAGGGCAATGCCCGGATGACCGATGCGGAGGTCACCAGCTGGCTGGACCGCAACGGTTATGCCCAGCCCATGGTGCTACGTTACGGCGAATGGCTCGGCGTGCTGCCCGGCTGGACGCGCGAGGCCGAGGACGGCACTGTCACCGGGCGCTGCATCCACGGGACCGTGACGGCAGAGACAGCGCCGCGATTCTGCGGCATCCTGCAGCTCGACTTTGGCCAGTCGACGGTCTTTCGAGAAGAAGTGTCCTCGATCATCGGCACCCGGCTGGGTCTCACAGGCATCCTGATGTTCTGGGTGATGGTCGTGATGGTGCCCTCGGCGCTGATCATCGGCGTGCTGGCGGGGATGCGCGAGGGCTCGCGGACCGACCGGGCGCTCTCGACCTTTTCCATCGCGACAACCGCGACGCCGGAATATGTATCCGGCGTCATCTTCATCACTGTCTTTGCCTCTTCCGCCGTCGGGCTGAAATGGTTCAAGGGCTCCGCCGCCAGCGCCATGGACGGGGTCACTTTCGAGAACTTCACCCTCCCGGTGCTGACCATGGCGCTCTATGGCATGGGCTATATCGCCCGGATGACGCGCGCCTCCATGGCCGAGGTCATGACCGCGCAATACATCCGCACCGCCCGGCTCAAGGGCGTGAGCTTTCCCAATATCGTCGTGAAACACGCGCTGCGAAACGCGCTGATCGCGCCCTTCACCGTCATCATGCTGCAGTTTCCATGGCTGCTGACCGGCGTGGTCATCGTCGAGACGCTCTTCAACTACAAGGGCTTCGGCTGGACCCTAGTCCAGGCGGCCAGCAACAACGATATCGAGCTGCTGCTGTCCTGCTCCGTCGTCGCGGTCTTCGTGGTGCTGGTGACGCAGCTCATCTCCGACATCGGCTACGTCTATCTCAACCCGCGCATCCGGATGGCTTGAGATGATGATGCGAACCCGTTTACTGCCATCCTTGGTCGACCATGACGCGTCGACCGCCTCCCCATGCGCCGCATCAGGCCCCTCGCAGGAGCTCGCCCCATGGACCCGCTAAGCTGGGGCGCCATCCTCGCCCAAATGCTGCTCCAGTTCACGCCAGTCTGGATCGCGCTCGCCGTGACCCTTGGGATCTCGCGCGCCTACAAGCGCCGCCTCGGGCTTTACGGAAAGCTCTATGACAGCGGCATCGGCATCGCCGGTTTCACGCTGGTGATGTTCTGGGTCTACACCGCCGTTTTTGCCAACATGATCATCACGCATGAACCGCTGACCGTGATCTCGGGGATGAAAAACGCCCTACCCGGCAGCCCCATGCCCGACGGGCACGAAGGCTACGGTTATTACCTTCTGGGCGGCGACAATCTCGCCCGCGATGTCTTCAGCCGCATGGTCATGGGCGCGCGCGAGGTGCTCAAGATCGCGCCCGCGGCGACGCTCTTCGCCTTCATGGTCGGGATCACGCTGGGCCTGCCTGCGGGCTATTTCGGCGGTTTTCTCGACACCGCGCTCAGCTTCATCGCCAATCTCGTGCTGGCCTTCCCGGTGATCCTGCTCTTCTACCTGCTGGTCACGCCTGAAATCGTGGCGACCGGCATCCCGACCTACATGGCCGCCGTACTGTTCCTCTTCCCAATCGCTTTCCTGGTGGTGCTCTGGAACGCGCGCTTCTTTACCCAGCCTATGGTGCGCAACATCTATGTCGGGCTGACCCTGGCGCTCGGGCTCTGGCTCTATTCCGGTCTCGCCTTCAATGCCGATCCGCTGGGCGTCGTGTCGATGCCGCCCAATGTGCTGATCGTCTTCGTGTCGGTGGTGTTCGTCAACGCGCCTACGGTGTTCCGCATCGTCCGGGGCATCGTGCTCGACATCAAGACCCGCGACTATGTCGCCGCCGGCCAGACCCGCGGTGAAGGGCCGTGGTACATCATGCTGTGGGAGATCCTGCCAAACGCGCGCGGCCCGCTCATTGTCGATTTCTGCCTGCGGATCGGCTACACCACGATCCTGTTGGGTACGCTGGGCTTTTTCGGCCTCGGCGTCAGCCCCGAAAGCCCCGACTGGGGCAGCACCATCAATGAGGGCCGCCGCCTGCTGTCGATCTATCCCCACCCTGCCCTGCCACCGGCCTTCGCGCTCATGAGCCTCGTGCTCGGGCTCAACCTGCTGGCTGACGGGCTACGCGAAGAAAGCCTGAAGGATTGATGGGTGGACGGAAAACTAGGTGGAGGTTCTCCCTCGCCGATCCCCTGCATCGCTACTTTGCGATCTGCATAGGTGTTCTCTGCATTTTTACCGTGTTCAGCACGGGCTTACCCTGGACGCGCGGCGGTGCCTGGCATTTTGGAATTCAAGGCATCTATCGGACGGTCGCGGTAGAAAAGTACCGCTCCAGTGCAAACGACCAATGGGTCATCCATTGCAAGAACCAGGCCCAATGCCAACGGCGGGCGTGGTGGCTCTGTTGGGGCAGCGGTTACGTCATTGAGGACAATCTTGCCTCAACTCTGGAGTACAACGAGCACACGCGGTTCCCCGGAGGTAAAGGTGCTTCCCTCCGAGATATAGCCATAACGCTGGACCATTCCGTTGGGGTTTCATGTTCGTAGCCGCGAAATTCAGCGCTCTGTCGCACCCCGGAAACCGCGGTGTGCCTACACGGTCGGAGCACGGGGACGCGTCGCCGGCAAAACATCGGAACCCTCGAGCACCCTCAGACATACCGTTCACAGCGCGCGGCCCGCTCAATATCGATTTCTGCCTGCGGATCGGCTACACCACGATCCTGTTGGGCACGCTGGGCTTTTTCGGCCTCGGCGTCAGCCCCGAAAGCCCCGACTGGGGCAGCACCATCAACGAGGGTCGCCGCCTGCTGTCGATCTATCCCCACCCTGCCCTGCCGCCGGCCTTCGCGCTCATGAGCCTCGTGCTCGGGCTCAACCTGCTGGCCGACGGGCTCCGTGAAGAAAGCCTGAAAGACTGATGCGTACCGCTCTTGCCCTCCTCGCCGCCCTCGGCATCCTGACCGCCTGCGTGAACCCCGCGACCATCGCGGGCCGCACCTATGATCCCTGGACCGGGGCCGTCACAGACGCCCAACCCACGCGGCTGGCCGATGGCAGCACGGGCTGGCAGATCGACTGCACCCCGAACCAGAGCTTCTGCCAGCAGCGCGCCAACCTGCTCTGCGGCGGTGTCGCAGAGGTCGAGCTGATCACCAGAACCAACCCGACCTCCGGCGCGGTCGCCAATGCCGGCAGCGGCGTCGCGATCTCCAGCTCGACCGAGGCCGTTTACAGCGTCCGCGCGCGGTGCTGAGCCAGCCTGACATGTCCCATCTGCCCTTCAATCCTCCGGGTCTTTGGAAGCAGAACGGGCGCGCGTTCAACCATGGCGTCGTCGCCGCGCCGGGCCGGACCGTCTATCTCACCGGTCAGGTCGCCTGGGACGAGGACAGCGCCATCGTCGGCCCCGGCGACTGCGCGGCGCAGACGGCGAAGTCTTTCGAGAATGTCGAAACCATGCTCGCCGCGGTCGGCGGCACGCTCGAAGACATCGTGTCGCTCACGATCTTCTATCTCGCCCAGGACGACCTGCCTGCAATCCAGAAGGTGCGCGCCGCGCACCTGCCCGCGGCCACCGCACCGGCCAGCATCCTGATCCAGGTCCCGGGCCTCGTGCATCCCGACCTGCTGGTCGAACTGGTTCCCGTCGCCGTCATCCCCGACGCGCGCTACCGCGACCCCGCGAGTTGAGCCCGCCCATGCGCTCCTCTCTCAAGCTAGCAACCACGCCTTTCGCCCCGTCCAGGAGGCCCTGAATGACCGAGACCGACACACCGATCCTGGAGATCGACCATCTCTCGATCTCCTTCTTCACCCGGCTCCGCGAAATCCCCGCGGTGATGGATTTCTCCTGCACCGTCATGCCGGGCGAGGCGATGGGCCTCGTGGGCGAGAGCGGTTGCGGAAAGTCCACAGTGGCGCTGGGCGTGATGCGGGATCTAGGCGTCAACGGGCGCATCACCGGCGGCACGATCAAGTTCAAGGGCCGCGACCTGACCACGATGAGCGCCGAGGAGCTCCGCCAGCTCCGCGGCTCCGAGATCGCCATGATCTATCAGGAACCCATGGCCTCGCTGAACCCGGCGATGAAGGTCGGCCGGCAGCTCATGGAAGTGCCGATGATCCACCAGGGAGCCAGCGCGCAGCAGGCCCGTGCCCTCGCGCTGGAGGTGGTCGAAGATGTCCGCCTGCCCGATCCGGAGCGGATCCTTGACGCCTACCCCCACCAGCTTTCGGGCGGCCAGCAGCAGCGCATCGTCATCGCCATGGCGCTGATGTCCAAACCTTCGCTGCTGATCCTCGATGAGCCGACCACCGCGCTCGATGTGACGGTCGAGGCCGGGATCGTCGATCTGGTGAAGGATCTGGGGACGAAATACGGCACATCGATGCTGTTTATTTCCCATAACTTGGGGCTCATTCTTGAGACCTGCGACCGACTCTGTGTGATGTATTCCGGCGAGGCGGTAGAGACAGGCTCCATCGCCGAAGTCTTCGATCAGATGCGCCATCCCTACACCCAGGCGCTCTTCCGCTCGATCCCGCTCCCCGGCGCGGACAAGAACGAACGGCCCCTCGTCGCTATCCCCGGCAACTTCCCCCTGCCCCACGAACGCCCCGACGGCTGCAATTTCGGACCGCGCTGCGAGTATTTCGAGGCCGGGCGCTGCGACGCGGACCATATCCCCATGGCGCCGGTCGATGGCGATGACCGCCACGCCTCGCGCTGCCTGCGCTTCCAGGAAATCGACTGGATGAAACAGGCCAAACCCGCCGAGCTGACCGAGGCCCGCGCGTTCGGCGATGTGGTGATCAAGGCCGACAATCTGCAGAAATACTACGAGGTCTCGCCCAACGCGCTTTTCGGCGGCGGCGACACCAAGGTGGTCAAGGCCAACGAGACGCTGAGTTTCGAGGCCCGCGAGGGCGAAACGCTGGCCATCGTCGGAGAGTCTGGCTGCGGTAAGTCCACGCTCGCCAAGGTGCTGCTGGGTCTGGAGACCGCGACCAGTGGGCAGATCATGCTCTACAACCAGTCGATCCAGAACACGCCCATCCAGATGCGCAACACCGACACCGTCAGCTCCGTCCAGATGGTGTTCCAGAACCCGTTCGACACGCTCAATCCGTCCATGACCGTGGGTCGCCAGATCCTCCGCGCGCTGGAGATCTTCCGTTTCGGGAAGTCCGACGAGGTCCGCGAGGCCGAGATGCTGCGCCTGCTGGATCTTGTGAAGCTCCCGCGCGAATTTGCCGAGCGGATGCCACGTCAACTCTCGGGCGGGCAGAAACAGCGCGTCGGCATCGCCCGCGCCTTTGCCGGCGGGGCCAAGGTCGTAGTGGCGGACGAACCTGTCTCGGCCCTCGATGTCTCGGTCCAGGCCGCGGTCACCGACCTGCTGATGGAGATCCAGCGCGAACAGGGCACGACGCTTCTCTTCATCTCCCACGATCTCTCCATCGTGCGCTATCTCAGCGACCGGGTGATGGTGATGTACTTGGGCCATGTGGTCGAGATCGGCGACACCGTGGATGTGTTCGCGCCGCCCTACCACCCCTACACGGAGGCGCTGCTGTCGGCCGTGCCCATCGCCGACACCTCGGTCAAACGCGAACGCATCGTGCTGGAGGGCGACATCCCCTCGGCGATGAACCCTCCGCCCGGTTGCCCCTTTCAGACCCGCTGCCGCTGGAAATCCCGCGTCCCCGGCAACCGCTGCGAAACCGAGATGCCCCCCATGCAGACGCTGGGCTCGGGCAAGCAGATCAAATGCCACCTCAGCGAGGATGTGCTCGCCGAGATGCTGCCCGTCATCACCATCGCAGAGGCTGCGGAGTAAACCCGGTGACGGAGACCAGGACCGAAGCGCCCGCCCGCTTCGCCGCCACCCCCGAACCGCCCTACTACGCCGTGATCTTCTCGAACCAGCGCACCGGCTCGGACGAGGCCGGCTACGCCGCCATGGCCGACGCGATGGACCAACTGGCCCGCGCCCAACCCGGCTGTCTCGGTTTGGAGAGCACGCGCGACGCCGAGGGTTTCGGCATCACCGTCAGCTACTGGTCCGACGAGGCCGCCATCCTCGCGTGGAAGGACGACGCCCGCCATCTCGTGGCCCAGCAGCTCGGCAAGGACGCCTGGTACCGATTCTACCATCTCAGCGTCGCCCGGGTGGAGCGCGCTTATACCGGCCCGGCCGGACGCTGAACGCGGGGTGCCGCGCGCGTCTCTGGACGGCGGTGCGTGGGACTGAGCGGATCAATGCGGGCAAGGCGCGGTTCGCCCTGCCGGTCCCGGATCACATCCCGGCGGGAACTCTGGCCTCTGCCCGGCCATCGAACCGTCCCGGTAGGACAGCTGACATTCACCGCGCGGCGAACAAGCATCTGCTCTCGAATAGGCTGCAACGCAAGGGCCATCGCCGGGTGCGATCCGGCCAACATGCCGCTTCGCGCCGACCCATCGCTTTCCTGGTTCAGACCGGCGGCGGTCGCGCAAAGCCAGCGCCGGCCGCCCATCGTTTCGGTCACTCCGTTGCGACGATGGCAATCATTTCGACCCTCATGCCGGGACGGGCCAGGGGCACCCCGCCGGTCGCGCGCGCAGGCGGAGCGCCGGGCGCCACCCACGCGTCCCAGACCGCGTTCATGCCCTGAAAATCCGCCATGTCGGCAAGCCAGACCTGTACCGACGCGATGTCCGCCTTGGTCCGCCCGAGCGCTGCCACCACGGCGTCGATCTTGGCGAGGACCTGCCGTGTCTGCTCGGCAATGTCGGCATCAAGGTCGTCGGGTACCTGCCCGGCAAGAAAGGCGATATTGCCGACGCGCACCGCTTGGCTCATGCGGGGGCCGGGGTTCAGGCGCTGAAGTGTCATGGTGGTCCTTTCGGGGTCAGTCATTGTCGCTGCCTGCCGAGCCGGCTCCGGCGCGCGAGGCGGCGGAGGGCGGCACGGTGGTGCGAAGGGCAAAGGCGTTGAGCGCGGCGACGGTCTCGGCCGCGATCCTCGGGGCGGGCGTGAGGGCCGCGTCACGGACTGTGCCGGGCGTGGCAGAGAGTGTGAGTTCGACGGCGCGCCGCTGTGTGAAGACGCCAGCATCGCGCAGCCCGACGCCCGGACCGCCGATCACGATGCGTCCGCCATCCCAGTCGAGCGACAGAACGACCCCCTGCGCCTGCGCCACTGTGTCAAGGAAGGGCAGCAGCAAGAGCGGATGGTCCACCGGCCCCAACGCAAGGGGACGGTCCTGGCAGGGTCCGGCCGGCAGCGCGGCGTGATCGCAGAGCGTCGCGCCCAGGGCGATGGGGCAAAGCGGCCGGTCCGGCGCCGCCGCGCGCCAGGCACCCGGTGCAATGTCGGGGCAGAGGTCCTCCCAGGCCCGGCCCTGCGCCTCGTCCAGATGGGCACGCAGTTCGCCCGGTCCGTCAAAGCCATGTGCGGTCAGCCAACTGGCGGCGAAACCGGCCTCTTCCGCGAGGCCCCAACTCATTCCGGCGCCGCGGGCAGCCTTCAGGCAGAGCGCCGCGACCTCGTTTCGCGACAGCGCCACGCTCCCGCCGCCGGCGATGAAGGGGGTCGAATCCCCCCGCGTCTGATCGCCCGGAACGCTGCTCATGACGCTATCCCCTTGCCGATCTCGTCGGGATAGGGCGCGCCCTGAAAGAGGTTGATGCGGACCCAGCGATCGGAGCGCGGGTCGAACTGGCTGGCCCCGAAGAAGGCCAGCTTGCAGCGCAGAAGGTCGATGGGCAGCATGTCTTCCCCGATCAGGTTGTCCTGTATTTCGGCATAGGGATGGTCGCGGGCGACCTGGGCCCGGCGGACGATGTAGCGGTGCTCGGGATGCGCCAGGAGCACCGACGCAACAGTGGCATCCGGATCCCAATCGGTGAGCGTGCAGTCCAGCTCGCTCGCCAACCGCGCGATGCACAAAGGCTGTTCCAGCATGGCGCCGGTCTCGGAGGCGCGCTCGCCCAGCCGGGGTTCGAGCTTTTCCTCGGAGACGTACCAGAAGCGGGCGACGTTCCGGGGCGCGGTGAAATCGATCTCCAGGGCCCAGCCATAGCGGTCGTCGAGGATCCGGCGCAGCTCGCGGACGCGCATGGCGCCGTCCAGCTGGAAACAGGCGGCCTCGTCGGCGCCCATCCGGTCGGCCAGATCGTCCACCAGCGCGCCATGGGGTTCCAGCATCAGCGCCAGAAGCGCCTCCTGACCTTCGGGAGTGAGGGTCTCAATCCCCCAATGCCAAAGCGCATCCCAAGGATGGTCACGGGACCAGTCCCAGCGGGCCAGTTCGTCCGCAAGACGGGTCAGGTCGCCCCGGAGATCGCGCAGCTTGGGCACCTGCACCTCATGCTCGGAGGTCCAGGCCGCCGCGTTCCGGATCGCGGCCTCCAGCGCGGCCCGCAGTCCAGCCACCGCGGCGTCAGTCGCGCCGCTCTGCGCGCGGACTCGGGCCAGCGCCTCCTCCCGCGCGTCTATCCAGTTGTTCAGCAGCACCGGGTGGCGGACCACGAACGGTGCCATGCCGAGCCCGGTGGAGTTGCCCACGCCGAGGGTGCGCCGGATCTCCGGCGCCAGCCGCACCGCGCGGTCGCCGCCCCGGATGGCGGCCATGTGCTCCACGATGTCCACCGTGAAGGCGCGGATCAGCCAGACCGTCAGCATCTCGGCCTGAAACGGTGCGGACAGCTCCGGCCGGTCGGCAATGTCGCCTCGGTCGGCGGCACCGAACTTGCCCGAGCCGTAGACCGCCGTGGTGCGCATCAGATAGCCGACGGCGGCGATTTCGTCCGTATCGGGCTGACGCCCGTCGGCCAGCGCTTCGACGACGTGGCGAAAGAGGCGGACCGACCGGTTGGCGCGGGCGAGCGCCAGTTCGCGCGTGCTGATCCGGCCTGCCTCTTGAAGCGGAACATTGACACGCAGCCGCTCGATATCCGCCGCCGAAGGGTCGCCGTCGAACAGCGTGAAGGTCGCATCCCAAGCCGTGGCGATGACCCGATCGGAGCGCATCTCATCGGGCAGGTCGTGGGAAAAGGCGACGAGGCTGTAGATGCGGCCCTCCCCGCGTGCGCGGTAGACCGCGTGGCCGACACCGGCGGCGTCCATCTCCCAGGCCGGTCGGTCGACCTGCCAGCCACCCTCCTCCATTCGCCGGAGCAGCACCCGAAGGAACGACAACCGTGTGGGGTGGCTGCATCCCATTCGCGGCAGGCGCATGACCTTTGCCGGCGACCTGCGATAGGCGGCAGTGCGGCTGTGAGGGGCGGGATCGGGTCGGGACATTGTGGTTCCTCCTACTGCGCGGCGGCCGGGGTGGTCATGGCAGGCGGGCGCGCGCCACGACCCGTTCGTCATCCGGGCGCGACCGCGCGGCTGCGGTCGCGGCCGAGCATAAGCGTGATCCGGAGCGCGTCCCAAAGCGAGGGCAGCAGAATCAGCGACACCGGGACCGCGGTCACCACGATGAAGCTCTGCAGCTTGCCGATACCCCCTGCCCCGGTGGAGATCAGGATCAGCGCCATCACCCCCATGGCAAGACCCCAGAAGGCGCGCAGCAGGCTCGACGGTTCGCCCTCGGACATGGCGGTGGAGATCACGTAGCTCATCGAGTCGCTGGTGGTGGCCACGAACACCATCGTGAGCGCCAGAAACAGGACCGACAGGATCAGCCCCATGGGCATGGCCTGGGTGATCGCCAGGAGCCCGGCAGGCAGGTTGAAACCTTCGAACGGGCCAGAAATTGCGCCGGGCATTGCAATCTCGAAGGAAATCCCCGCGCCACCGATGATGGTGAACCAGAAGTTGGTGATGATCGGCGCGGCCACGGACAGCATCAGGATGATCTGGCGGATCGATCGGCCCCGGCTGATCCGGGCGATGAAGATCGCCATTAGCGGCCCGTAGCCCATGAACCAGCCCCAGAAGAACACCGTCCACCAACCGAGCCAGCCGGGGTCGCCGAAGATGCCCGCCTCGCCGCGGTACAGCGCCATCTGGAAGAAGTTGGCGAAATAGGCGCTCATGCCGCCGACAAAGCTGCCCAGGATCGCCGCGGTGGGTCCGAACAGCAGGATGAAGGCCAGCAGGCCGAGGGCGAGGATCACGTTGATCTTGGACAGCAGCTGGATGCCCCTGGACAGGCCCGTGATGGCCGAAAGGGTGTAGATCGCGACCAGCGCCATGATGACGACGGCCTGGGTTGCGAACCCGTCGGGGATGCCGGTGAGCGCGTTCAGACCGTAGGACATCTGCAGGCCGAGAAAGCCGATCGGGCCCACAGTGCCGGCAACGACGGCGATGATGCAGGAGGCATCGGCGATCAGCCCGATGGGCCCGTGGATCGCGCGGTCACCGAAGACGGGATAGAGCAGAGTCCGGGGCGCCAGCGGCAGGCCGCGGTCATAGTGATAGTACATCAGCATCACCGTGGTGAGCGACCCCAGGATCGCCCAGGCCAGAAATCCCCAATGGAGGAAGCTCTGGGCCAGGGCTACATCCGCGCGGGCCTGCGAATTGTCGCCCAGATCGCCGAAGATCGGCGGGGTGGACAGGAAGTGCGCGATCGGCTCGCCCGCGGCCCAGAACACGCCGCCGCCCGCTAGAAGCGTGCACATGATCATCGCGCCCCAGTTGAAGGTGGTGAATTCCGGCGCCGCAAGACTGCCCATCCGGGTCCGCGCCCCGGGCAATACACAGAGCACCAGTCCGATCAGAAAGGTGGCGAGAAGCAGAACCTGCCAATAGAGCCCGAAATACCGCGCCGCGAAGGCAAAGCCCCCGTCGACGAGGGACGACAGCCCGTCGATATCGACCAGCGCATAGGCGCAGAACAGTCCGATGAAGCCGCCGGTGACCGCGAAGAGCGGCGTGTCGATGCGGCCCCGCCGGCGGTCATTGCCGGTGTCAGAGATCTTGCTCATGTCATCTTCCTCCCAAAAGATCCTGGTGGCGGGCACAGGCCCTATTCGGCCGCGCGCTGTCGCAGGACCGGCGCCGCGGACTGCGGCCCGAAACTCTTCTCGAAAAAGGCACGCCAGTTGCCGCCCATGACCCCGTCGATGGTGGCCGGGTCCATGCCGGTCTGCCGGAGACCGTCGCGGATCCGGCCGAAGTCGCGGTTGTCGTTGAACCACTGGGGCATCGGCGGAAAGCCGGGGGCCGCGGCGCTGCCCTCGCCGAAATCCATCGCCTTGGTCCAGCGGCCGACCCGCATCCATTCCACGATGCTGTCGGGCTGGTCCTGGCACAGGTCCGTGCCGATGCCGACGCCCTCCGGTCCCACCAGATCGACGGCCCGGGCGGCCATGTCGCACCAGGCGCCGAGCGTGCAGGCGCTACCGTCCCTGAGGTGGTGAGGATAGACCGACAGACCCAGCATTCCGCCGCTCTCGCCGAGCGCGCGCAGCAGCCCGTCGGGCTTGTTTCGCAGCGCCGCGTGCCAAGAGGACGGGTTGGCATGGGTGATGGCGATAGGGCGCGTGGAGTGCTCGATCGCCTCGCGGGTGGAGCGTTCGCCGGAATGGCTCATGTCGACCACCAGGCCCACGCGGTTCATCTCGGCCACCACAGCGCGACCCATGCGGGTCAGCCCGGTGTCATCCTCTTCGTAGCAGCCGGACGCCAGCAACGACTGGTTGTTGTAGGTCAGCTGCATGAAGCGCAGACCCAGCGTGTGCAGGATCTCGACGAGGCCGATATCATCCTCGATGCAGGACGGGTTCTGCGCGCCAAAGAAAATGGCCGTGCGCCCAGTTTCGCGCGCCAGCGCCACGTCCGCCCCGCTTCGGCCCTGGAAGATCAGGTCGGGATGGGCCTCGAACCAGCGGTTCCAGCGCTCGATCTGGAGCACCGTCTCGCGAAAGGTTTCGTGATAGGTGATGGTGACATGGACCGCGTCGACATCGCCGGCGCGCATCTGGCGAAAGATCTCTTCCGACCAGTTGGCATATTGCAGACCGTCGACCAGGACGCTCATTCCGGCGCTCCGGCCGCGACATAGGCGGTCTTCACGCTGGTGTAGAACTCTGCGGCGTATCGGCCCTGTTCGCGCGGACCGAAAGACGACGCACCACGCCCTCCGAAGGGCACGTGGTAGTCGGTGCCGGCCGTGGGCAGGTTCACCATCACGCAGCCCGCGCGCATATTGTCGCGGAAGTGGCTCGCGCGGGCGAGCGACCGGGTCATGATCCCCGCGGTCAGGCCGAACTGGGTGTCGTTGGCGAGGCTGAGCGCCTCGTCATAGCTGTCGGCGCGCTGGACGCAGGTGATGGGCGCGAACATCTCTTCGCGGTTGATCCGCATGTCGTTGCGGGTGCCCGCAAAGACCGCCGGCGCCATGAAATAGCCCTCGGTCGCACGCTCCAGCCGTCCGCCGCCGCACAGGAGTTCGGCGCCTTCGGATGTGCCGAGCGCGATATAGTCGAGGTTCTGGGCAAGCTGGCCCTCGCTCACCACCGGGCCGATCTGGGTCCCGTCCTCGAGGGCGTGGCCGACCTTCAGGGCCTCTGCCGCCGCGACCAGTCGCTCGACGAAAGCGTCTTGGACCTTCGAATGCACGATCAGACGGCTCGCGGCGGTGCATTTCTGCCCCGTGCCGCCAAAGGCCGACCCGGCGGCATGGGTCACCGCCAGGTCGAGATCCGCGTCATCCATGACGATGAGCGGGTTCTTGGACCCCATCTCCATCTGGACCTTGGTCATGTTGGTAACCGCCGACGCGGCGATACCGCGGCCGACACCGACCGACCCGGTGAAGCTGATGGCATCGATGTCGGCACTGTCCACCAGCCGCTGGCCCACGTCGCGGCCCGGGCCGGTCACGAGGTTGAAGAGCCCCCTCGGAATGTCCTGGCCCGCGATGATCTCGGTCAGCGCCACGGCGCTCGCGGGCGTCACGTTGGCCGGTTTCCAGACCACGGCGTTTCCGAAGGCCAGCGCCGGGGCGATTTTCCAGGCCGGCGTCGCCACGGGGAAGTTCCAGGGGCTGACGATGGCCACGACACCCACGGGTTCGCGGCGCACATCTATTTCGATGCCGGGCCGCACGCTTTCGGCCAGATCACCATGCAGGCGCAGCACCTCGGCCGCGAAATAGGTGAAGAACTGACCCGCGCGATAAACCTCGCCCCGCCCCTCGGCCAGCGGCTTGCCTTCTTCGCGCGACAACAGCCGCCCGATCTCGTCGGCGCGTGCCATCAGCTCGGTCCCGATGGCCATCAGCACGTCGTGACGTTTCTGAATGCCGGCGGCCCACCACTCCGGCTGCGCCCTGCGCGCTGCGGCGAGGGCCGCGTCCAGCTGTCCGGCATCGGCCTGGGCGTACTGCCCGATCACGTCCGAGATGTCCGACGGATTGCGGTTCTCGATGGTCGAGGCCCCCTCGCTCCAATCGCCGTCGATATACAGTCCCGTACGCGTGGTCATAGCAGTCTCCCGATGTCCTGGATTGACATCTAGACGGCAGATGAAACTTCAGTCACTCTCGAATTAGTGAAGCTAATTTCAGGTTTTCTGAATGTCGTTCAAACTGGAAATGCTCAGGGTCTTTCGCGTCGTGGCCGAGAAAGGGACCTTGTCCGCCGCCGCCCAGGTGCTGGACCGGACGCCGTCGGCGATCTCGATGATGCTGACGCAGCTCGAGGACCATGTCGGCGCCGCCCTCTTCGAGACCGACCGCAAGAACCGGCTGACACCGCTGGGACAACTCGTGTTGGAGGAAAGCCGCCGGGCGACGGATGTCTTCGACCGCAGCGCCGAGGCGATCCGGCGCCACGCGCTGTCGACGGCCGGGATTGTCCGCCTTGCGGTGGTTCCTTCGGCGACGGTCTCGCTTTTGCCGACGGTGATCGAGGCGTTTAGGTCCTCGCGCCCCGATGTTAGGATCGAGATCAGCGACGTCGACAGCGCGGCCGTACGCCGCCGCGTCCAGATCGACGCGGCGGATATCGGCATCCTGTCGGCGCGTCCCGGCGACAGTTCCGAAGGCACCGCGATCCTGACCGACGATCTCGGGATCGTCTGCGCCGAAGACGGGCCGGTGCACCAGGCCCATATGACGGCGGGCGGGCCGTCGGATTGGGGACTGCTGGCGCAGGAACCGCTCATCGCCAATCCGCTCTGCGGTCTTGTGGAGGATCCGTCGGTCCAGAGCCTTCTGACCGCCAGCACGCTCACGGCGCGCAACACGACCGCGATCCTGTCGTTCGTCCGCCGCGGGCTGGGGGCAAGCATTCTGCCGTTCGATGCGGTCAAAAGCCAACCCGTCGGGGTCGAGTTCTTTGTGCCGACGAACCCGTTGTGCCGCCGCGAATTGCGCAAGATCCGCCAGGATATCCCGAACCGCAGTCCGGCCGTCGAGGCGTTCTGGAGCTTGCTCACGGAGCAAGCCGCCTGAACGGGACGCCCGTCCCGGTGCCCTGCGCAGCGCATGGGCAGGTCCAGCGCGTTTGCAAGGGGCCTCCAGCATGGCGTCTGCCAATTCAAGCGCGTGCAAACAGCCGCCCGAACTCCGGCTGGGGATCGGTGACGCCGGCCAACCGCAACATGTTCCAGGCAAGCGCCTGGTTGCTGGAGATCACCGGCACGCCGATCGCGGCTTCGGCCTTGGCGATCACCCCCAGGCTTCGCAGGTTCGTGCAGGACACGACGACCGCGTCGCAGGGATGCCGGGCGGCCACGGTTTCGATGGCTGCGCCGAGCGCGGCTTCGGTGATGCGCGCAACCACGCGGTCATTGCCTTCTTCGAAAGACCCGAATGCGGCAACCTCAAATCCCGCATCTTCCAGCTTGCCCCGCATCGCCGCTGATACCTCGGCGACATAGGGCGTCACAAAGCCCAGCCGCCGTGCCTCCAGCGCCCTGCAGGCCGCGATGATGGCGGCAAGCGGGTCGGTAACCTGCGCGCCTGCGCAGACCGAGTTGATGGCACGTGCCACCCTGTCCGAGCCGATCACCGTGGACGCGGAGGTGCAGCCGAAGCCGATGGCATCAAACCGCAGCGCTGGGGGCAGCAGCCGCGCCGAGGCAGGCAGATCCTGCTCCATCCGGGCCAGGGTGTCGGGGCGCACCTCGGGCACCATGGCGATACGGCTGTGATAGACCGCAATGCCGGGCCCCGCCATCATGCGGCGAAACTCATGCTCGAGCGTTTCGTCGGTTTCCAGCACGATAACGCCCAGAGCGGCGCGGGTGCCGATCCCGCCATCAGTTTGAAAGTCCAGTTTCATGCAGGGTCTCAGATAACGGGAAGTTCGGGGGCCGCCCGATCGGTCAGGAGCTGCGCGCCGGATGCGCGCACGACGATGTCTTCTTCATGCACCATGATCCGTCCGTCGCCGTAGCCCATCGAGGGTTCCAGCGTGAGCACCATGTTCTCTGCAATGACCGTGTCGTCCCACAGCGCGTGCGACGGCCATTCCGTAAGCTGCATCCCCAGACCGTGGCCCAGGCGGCCAACTTCGCCGCCGCCGCTGCCGTCTTTTGAGATCACCGCATTCATCGCGGCAAACAGATCGCGGCATGTCGCGCCGGGTCTTGCGGCGGCGATCCCGGCCTCGGTGGCGCGGTAGAGGACCTCGTAGGCGTGGCGAGACAGGTCGTCCGCCTCGCCAATCGCCCAGTTGCGGTCGAAATCGCAATAATAGCCGTCCCAGGTCGCGCCGGTGTCGAGCATCAGGATATCGCCACGGGCAAGCGGCTGTCGCGTCGGCGGAGAGATCACATCGCGATAACCGCCCCGAGCGGCCCCGCCGACCAGATAGGGCACGTCGTCAGCACCCTGCGCGAGCCCTTCGCGGCGGAAGGCGCGGAACAGCTCTTCGAGCGGTTGCCCCTCGCGGGCAAGCTCGGGCACGCGCGCGAAACAAGCGGAGCCGATGGCGCAGATATGCGCGATCTTGGCGATCTCGGCCTCGGATTTCACCATCCGCAACCCGCGGATCAGCTGCGTCGCGTCCGCGATATGCAGACCCTGAAGCCCCGCGATCAGGCGTTCATAGTCGGCCAGCGGCATGCGCAGATGCGTTTCATGGCCCTTCATCACCCCGATGCTGTCGCCGCGCGCCGCATACCCTTGCAGCGCCTCCGTCAGCAGGCTCACCCCGTCATCCCGGGGCGCGGGAGCGGCCCAGGTGCGGATATCGTCGAGCCAGGTCCGACGCATGAGGTCAGCCCCGATTTCGGGGATGATCGCGATGGGTTTCCCTTGGGCGGGAACAACCAGAAACCAGGGGCGCGTCGGGCTCTGCCAGAAGAGCGTGTGAAAGCCGCTGAAATAGCGCACCTCCGGCTCGGTCGTCAGCAACAGGGCGGCGATGCCGGCCTCCGCCATGCGTGTTTGAGCACGGGCGGTGCGGGCGCCGTACTCCGCTTGCGGAAAACCGCGATCGGGCAAATGTCTCACGCGATATCCTCCCGGCGGGGCAGCCGGTCGCGCACCAGGGCTGTCCAGAACGCCGCGCCGATGGAGAGCAACGCGTCGTTGAAATCATAGTCGGACGCGTGCAGCGGGCGGGCATGCGCCCCCGCCTCCCCGTTTCCGAGCAGAAGAAAGCAACCGGAGACCGACGCCGCGAAATGCGCGAAATCCTCCGAAAAGCTCATCGGCGGACGGTCGCGCCAGAGCGGGCAACCGGAGATCTCGGCAGCGCGATAGACCGCCTCCACCGGCACCGGGGCGTTGAGCGTTTCGATGAACTGGGTGTCGAACGACACGCGCGCCTCGACGCCATGCGCCGCGGCGACGCCCTGGGCGATCTGACCCATGCAACGCTCGATCCCCGTGCGATCCTCCGGGGCGCGCGCGCGGAAGTCGCCCCTGAGCACCGCCCGGCCGGGCAGAACATTGCGCTGCCCATCGGTCAGGAACTCCGTCACGGACAGGACAGCGCCGGAGCCGGGCGCCAGTTTGCGCGCGACAACGGTCTGCAAGGACAGCACGATCTCGGATCCGACAGTGATCGCATCGACGCCGGTTTCGGGCATCGAGGCATGCCCGCCCCGGCCCAGAACCTCGATCTCGAACAGGGTCTCGCTGTTGCAGATGATCCCCGCGCGGGTCGACACCTGCCCCAAGGGAGCGCCGGGAAGGTTGTGGATCGCGTAAACCTCCTCAATCGGGAACCGGTCCAGCACGCCCTCGTCGATCATCGCGCGCGCGCCGAGCCCGTGCTCTTCGTTGGGTTGGAACAGAAAGACCACCGTCCCGTCGAAATCCTCTGTGGCGGCCAGACATTCGGCCGCGCCCAGCAGCATCACCATATGGCCGTCATGCCCGCAGGCATGCATCGCGCCCGCCATCTCGGAGCTGTAGCCATGGCTGGATGTCTCGGTGATCGGCAACGCGTCCATGTCGGCGCGCAGCCCGATGGCGCGGTTGCCGGTGCCCGCGCGCAGAACGCCGATGACGCCCGCGCCCTCGTACACTTCGATGCCCAGGGCGCGCAGGTGTTCGGCGACGATCCTCTTGGTCCGTGTCTCCTGAAACCCGAGCTCGGGATGGCGGTGCAAATCGTGCCGGAGCGCGGTCAGTCGTGTTTCGAACTCAGTCATCCTGCCGATCCCAAGAAGTCGCGGCGCCAGAGTGCAGCGCAGTCGCGTCGGATTGGCGTATATTTCTCACGTAAACGATCCGAAATTTGTCGCATATCCAGGTAAGAGCGATTATTTTCGGATCATGGACGAGAAAGACCTCGAAATCCTGCGCCTGGTTCAGCGCGACGCCCGCCTGACCGCCGATGCGATCAGCCAGACCATAGGCCTGTCGCAGCCGGCGGTGCAGAAACGGCTGAAAAAGCTCAGAGAGACAGGCGTGATCGAGCGCGATATCGCCGTGCTGGCCCCGGCGGAACTGGGGCGCGCCATGACTGTGATCGCCGAGGTCACACTGGAGCGCGAAAGCCGGCGGCATCTGGACGACTTCAAGCGCAAGATGCGCAACGCGCCCTGCGTCCAGCAATGCTACTACACAACCGGCGAGGCGGATTTCATGCTGATCCTGCTGGTCGCGGACATCGCGGAGTACGAGCGTTTCACGCAGGAATACTTCTTTGACGAGTCCAATATCAGCCGGTTCGGCACCTCCGTCGTGATGGACCGGGTCAAGGTCTCGCTCGACGTTCTGTAGCCTTTGGGTCAGATCGGCAGCGTCAGGCCGACCTTCGTGCGGTCCATCACCACCGATGTCCGGAACCGCCGCACATTCGAGTTCTCAAAGAACAGCCGGTGCGTCAGCGCCTCGAAGTCGGCCATGTCCTGGGCGGCGCAGACCAGAATGAAATCCGCCTCGCCGGTGACATAGTAACACTGCTGGACCTGCGGCTCTGCCTTGGCACGCTTGCGGAAGAGATCGAGCTGATGCAGCGATTCCCGGTCGAGTTCCACAAGCACGACGAAGGTCATCTTGAGATCGAAATGCTCGGGATTGAGGATCGCGACTTCGCTGTGGATGAGATTGGACTCGCGCAGACGTTTCAGGCGCCTCTGCACCGACGGCAGCGACAAGCCGCATTCCTCCGCCAACCGCTCCAGCCCGATTCGGCAATCGATCTGCAGGTTGCGCAGAATACTGAGGTCTTTGTCGTCGAGCTTCAGGTTCACGAGGTTTTTCTCCGCCAGAGCCGCAGGAAACGAGAATTTGCATCGAGATTACGGTGAAAAACGAAAATTCGAAAGGGTGGCGGGTTTGTAGTTTCGTTGCATGACACATCCAGACAATCTTGGCTTCGCCCCCGACTTCGACCGTGCCCGGAGCTTTTTTCAGGCACAGGACGCCTATGCAGTCTCGCCCCTGCATCACATCACCGCCCCGGACGGGAATGCCGTCCTGGCCAAGGACGAAACCAACCGCATGGGCCTTGGCGCGTTCAAGGCGCTTGGCGCGCCCTATGCCGCGGCCCGCATCATCGAGAGCGCCTGGCACCGCGACCATGGCGGAACGCTGACGCCCGCGCGGATGCAGGACGCCGATGTCCGCGACTTCGCCGCCGCCTTCACCTTTGTCTGCGCCAGCGCGGGAAATCACGGCATCGGCGTCGCCGCCGGTGCCAAAGCGATGGGCGCCAGAGCGCGCATCCATATCGCCAAAACCGTACCGGAGAGCTTTGCAGACCGGTTGCGCGCGCTTGGCGCAGAGGTGGTTGCGTCGGGCGATGTCTACGAAGAGAGCGTCGCGGCGGCCATCGCGGATGCCGACATCAGCGGCGCGACCCTGCTCGCAGACGGGACCTGGCCCGGATACACCGAGATCCCGAAATGGGTCATGGAAGGCTATTGCGTCATCGCCGAGGAATTGCGCGAGGCGTTTGAAGCGTCCGGCGCCTGGCCCAGCCACGTTTACCTGCAGGCTGGCGTCGGAGGGCTCGCCGCCGCAATGGCGCACATGATCCGGCTCAACTGGACGGTGCAGCCCGAACTCATCGTCGTCGAGCCCGAGGCCGCGCAATGCTTGCGGGCCAGCCATCTCGCAGGTCGCGCCACCCGGGCCGACGGGCCCGAAAGCAACATGGGCCGGCTCGATTGCAAGGACCCGTCCATCGTGGCCTGGGACGTCCTCGAACGGTGCGACGTGCGCTACGCCACGATATCCGACGCCGAAGGCACCGCCGCCGCCGAAGCGCTGGCCGGGCTGGGCATCGATACGACGCCATCCGGAGCCGCCGGTTTCGGGGCGCTGATGAAGCGTCCGTCCCGATCCGGCGACAAGACACTCCGCCCGCTCGTCATCATCTCAGAAGGTCCCGCGTGAGCGGGCTGCAATAGGACAACGTCAATGATCAACGTGACCCGCAAACTCCTCTGGCCTGTGCTTCTGGCCGCCGGTCTGATGAGCGGTGCTGCCGCCGACACCTGGAAATTCGCCTCCGAAGAGGACAAGGGCGACGTTCAGGACATCTTTGCCCAGGCCTTCGCGGACTCCATCAGCGAACAGTCCGACGGCGACATCAAGGTCCGGATCTTCTATTACGGCCAACTGGGGACTGAGAACGACATTGTCGAGCTTGCCTCGAAAGGCACGATCCAGTTCGTCTCGGTCGGCACCGGCCATCTGGGATCCTACGTCCCCGAAGCGCAGGTGCTCGACCTGCCCTATGTCCTGGGCAGCGACACCGACGTGATCCGCAAGGTGCTCACCACCAGCCCCACGATCTACGACAATCTGAGCGACAAGTTCGAAAAGGTGAACCTCAAGCTGCTCACTATGATTTCCGAAGGAGATATGGTCTGGGGCGCCAACAAGCCGATCCGCAGCCCGGAGGATTTCGCGGGCCACAAGATCCGGACCTTCACCTCGACGATCCCGGTGGAAACCTTCAAGGCATTCGGTGCCAACCCCACGCCGCTCTCCTGGGGCGAGGTTTACGGCGCGCTGCAGCTCCGGACCGTGGATGGCATGGTGAACCCCATCTACTTCATCTACAACGCCAAATGGCATGAGGTGCAGGACTACCTGATCTTCCCGGGCCAGCTGCCCTATGTCGGCACCGTATCGACCAACAGCGAGTGGTTTTCGGAGCTTCCAGCCGAGCAGCAGCAGATGGTCGAGACCGCCATCGCCGCGGCCGAAGAGGCAGCCCATCTCTATCAGCTCGAGATCAACGAGACGAACATGGAAAAGATCAAGGCAGAGCGCCCGGATCTGGAAATCGTGGTCCTGACGGACGAGGAGCGCGCGGTGTTCGAGGAGATCAGCGCATCGCTGCACGAGACCTTCTACACGGTCGTTGAGAATGCCTATGGCGAGGACGAGAAAGCCGCGGCCCGCGAGAACGCCCGGAGCATCGTCGAAGGCCTGAGGCAGGACGTCCAGGACGCATCGAATTAATCTGCAATCGCAAGGAAGGCGCGGATCTCGGTCTCCGGGGACGCGCCTCTCTTTGTTGCGGACGCGCGAAAGACCCGAAAAGGGCGCGCCGCGGCCGGGGGGAGAAAACCATGAGACTGCTGCACGCCTTGAGCAAGGTCACGGAACGCATCGAACAAACGGTCGTCATCGCGGGCATCCTGCTGATCATGATCAACTCCACGGCGAATGCGATCGGCCGCTATGCCTTTGGAAAAAGCCTGTTTTTTTCCGAGGAGCTCAACCAGTTCCTCATCGTCGCGGTGACCTTTGTCGGATTTGCCTATGCGGTGCGCAAGGGGCGCAACATCCGCATGACGGCGCTCTACGACACCTTTCCACTGCGGCTGCGCAAGGCGGTGATGATCCTCATCACGCTGTCGACCAGCCTTCTGCTGTTGTTTCTGGCGTATCAGGCGGTGCTCTATGTCGCCGAGATCAAGGCCGTGAACCGGCTCAGCCCGGCGCTGCAGATGCCCGTATACATCGTCTACGCGGTGATCCCCGTGGGCCTCTTCATGGCCAGTCTGCAGTTCGCGATCGCCTTTGTGACGAACCTGACGCAACCGGACATCTGGCTCTCCTTCGAAGTGACAGAAGGTGACTCCGAGGACGTAGGAGTTTGAAATGACAACTTTTTTCGAATTCCTGGGTGAGATGGCCTCGGGCGAGCTCGACATCTACGTCATCACCGCCACGCTCATGGCGGCCATGATCATCCTGCTGTTTCTCAGCTTTCCCATGGTGGTGCCTCTGGCCGTGGCGACGCTGATCGGCCTTGTGCATTTCTCGGACAGCGACACCGGCGTGATCATCCAGCAGATGGTCACGGGCATTTCCCCCAACGCGCTGATCGCCGTGCCGATGTTCATTTTCGCCGCCGACATCATGGCGCGCGGGCACACCGCCAACAACCTGCTCGGTCTGATCCAGGCCTATGTCGGCCACCGCCGGGCCGGTCTGCCGATCACGGCCTGCATCGCCTGCACGCTCTTCGGTTCGGTCTCGGGATCGACCCAGGCGACCGTCGTCTCCGTCGGTCAGATCATGCGGCCGAAACTGCTCAAGGCGGGCTACAAGGACAGCTTCGCCATGGCGCTGATCATCAACGCCAGCGACATCGCCTATCTGATCCCGCCCAGCATCGCGATGATCCTCTACGGCACGCTGGCCAATGTCAGTGTGGCCGAGCTGTTCATCGCGGGCATCGGGCCGGGGGTCGTGCTGGCCCTGCTCTTCTCGGCCTATTGCTATGTCTACAGTCTGCTTCAGGGCGACGCGATCATGCGCTTTCCGAAAGCGAGCGGCGCCGAGCGGATCGCCGCGATCAGGAAGGCTATCCTGCCCTTGGGCTTCCCGGTGCTGATCGTCGGCGGCATCTATTCCGGCACCGTTACCCCGACCGAAGCGGCCTCCTTCTCGGTGCTCTACGCGCTGATCGTCGAGTGCGTCATCTACCGCGAGCTGAAACTGCGCGACGTGCTGGACTCGGCCCTCAGCACCGGGCTCATCACGTCGGTCGTGTTCATTCTGGTCGGCACCGGACAGGCGTTCTCCTGGTACATCTCGTTCGAACAGGTGCCCCAGGGCCTGCTTGAACCCCTGAACCTCGATGGGGCGTCGCCGGAATACATCCTGTTCGTCATCGCCGCCTGTTTCTTCATCGGCTGCATGTTCGTCGACTCGCTCGTCGTGCTGGTGATCCTGACGCCGATCTTTGTGCCCATCGTCGATGCCTCGGGACTGGACCCGGTGCTCGTGGGGGTCATGGTGACGTTGCAGATGGCCATCGGGTCGGCCACGCCTCCCTTCGGCTGCGATATCTTCACGGCCATCGCCATCTTCAAGCGGCCCTATCTGGAGGTGATCCGAGGCACCTTGCCGTTTTTCGCAATCCTGTTCTTGATGACACTGCTCCTCATTTACGTACCCGGCATCGCGCTTCTCTTGCGCGACCTCGCGGCGATCTAGGCGGCGCAATTCGGCAGCGGGAGGAGACCGAAGCCCCGGCGCGAGCATCGCGCGGGGCGCGCGCACGAACGAAACGTTACCTCGCTGTGTCGTTGCAAGGGTCCGGAGAGGCATCAAGGCACCGAGCCTGCGGGCGCGCCTTTCAGGCAATCCGAGGGTCCGGAAAGAGCCTGCCTCCGGCCCGCGACAGGTCACGAAATGCGCGGACGCGGCGTTTCCTCCGGGGTCGGCTCAGAGCCCGGTTCTGCAGATGCTGCGGCGAGCTTGGACGGTTGCTTTAGGTGGCGCGCTCCCGCGGCAACTAAAGCAGCACTTTCACGTTCCGCTGGGCGAGGCTGCAAGCCGCCTCTTTCAATGCCGCATTGACCTAAAGTTAGGTTCGGGTCGTATCAAGTGGTTCACCAGTTCGGCGATTCGATAGACGGGGCGCCAATGCCGCCTTGGAAGGCGGGGAATGACATGGCGCTCAAATCGGGTCTTCTTATTCTACTCGGTTTGCTGTGGAGCGTTCGACTCTCTGCCATTAAGGCGGCTGGCCTCGCTGGGATTCCCGTCCACGTGGTCGTTGCCGTCGCCGCGCTCGGCATCGCAGCCTTTTTCTCGATGCGGGCGGCTTCGCTGCGCGACTGGCCTCCGCTCAGTCGCGAGGTCGTAGTCTTCTATGCACTCAGTGGAACGCTCGGGTTTTTGGCACCATTCGTGCTGGAGAGTGCAGTCGCACCCAACCTGCCCGTTTTCCTGTTCGTGGTGATCATCGCAACTATGCCGCTTGTAACGCTGCTCCTGTCCATTCTCGTCGGCAGCGAGCAGCTACGGACTCTGCCAATACTTGCGGTGGCGTTGGGTTTTGCAGGCGCGGTTGCGATTGTGTGGGACACGACTCGTGTCGGCACAGCGGAGCAGTCGAGCGCCTTGTGGGTAACTGCTGCGTTCGGAGTGCCCCTGCTCTACGCAATCAATACAGTTTTCGTCGCTACGCGCTGGCCTGCCAGCACCGGACCGGTTCACGTCGCTCATGCCCAGGCGCTGATTGTAGCAACCGCAGCTGTTCTCGGCAGCGTAGCATCTGGATTGATCGCGGACTGGCATCTCGTCGGGCTTGATCTGCCGGCGATGGGTTTGATCGTCGTTGGCGAGGGGCTGGCCCTACTCGTGTATCTGCGGATCGCTCGTGAATATGGCGCGACCTATGTCTCGTTCGCGAACTACGTTTCGATGATTTTTGCCGCCATACTCGGAGCTGTCTGGTTCGATGATCAACTGACGCGGCTCACGTTTGGCGCGACCGTCCTCATTGTTGCGGCTGTCGCTCTCTACCAGCGATTTGGTCAGAACAAGCAGATGAAATGCGAGGCAACGGCAATGGAATAAAGCATACAGGGATAGCGCACGTTCTATTGGTGCCCACGCGACGTTCGCGCAGGCGCACAAAACGACCGCTTAGTCCCGCACACTGCGAGTTCGAGCTGCCCCAGAGTTCTCGCACGCAGCGAACGGCAGCAATGCGGGCCGCTAAAGCAGCATATCGATAAGCTGCTGGAGGTTGGCTATGGGCCAACCGCGCCGATCTTTGAATCCATTTCCAGCAAGGTGGCCTGCCATACCCGGGGCTGGCATCGAACCGATCCGCATCCTACCAGGATGACCCCATGAGATCGTTTACAACGACCAGTTCGAACCGACGTTCGCAAAACGCTTCCGAATGCCAAAGGGGTCTCGATGACGAAGCGGGCCCAGATCGTCATTGATCGATTGTTCAAGCAGCTCAGTCACACCCGCTCGCATTAGGTGCTCGTCCCGGGTCTGCCGGCTCTGGAGACCCATTTTGATAAACACTTGAACAGTGTTCCGGAAACATAGGCTAGACACTGGCACCTCACTCCTCGCAAGGTTTGCGACAAGCGCGCCGTTACGGTCGCTGACTCATCGCTATGTCTCCCCAAAGCTCACGGCGTGAACGGGGCATTGCCGCGACCTTGGATGACGTACGCCAGAACACCGGAACAGACATATTGAATAGACTCCAATCACGGCTGCGCGCGGCCTCGAAATCATCTCTCATGGGGCGGATAGCAAACCCACGGCAACAACGAGATCTCCTCAAGGCCGCGGCCCGCTTGGCGGTTCCGATATTTCTATCGGTACCGGGAGCGGTATCGGCCGATGCTTCGATGCCCGTGCTCGCAATACCAGACCCGATCCCGGCGCCCGCCAGCACCGTCTTTCTCGCAGTTCCGGAGGAGCGGATCGCTCAGGCGACGTCCACATTGGATGATCTTGGCCTAGAGATCCTGGAGCGCACAGGGATCCCGGGCCTTGCCATCGCCGTCGTTTACAAGGGGCAGGTCATCTACGCGCGCGGCTTTGGCGAACGCATCGTCGGAAACCCCGAGCCCGTCGATGCCGATACTGTCTTCTTGCTTGCCTCCGTGTCGAAACCGGTGGGCGCGACGGTTGTCGCCACCCAGGTGGATGCCGGCCGCGTCGAGTGGGACAGCGCAGTGCAGGACTTCCTGCCCTGGTTCGATCTGGGTGATGAATGGACCAGCGAACATGTCACGATCGGGGATCTTTATGCGCACCGCTCCGGATTGCCGGATCACGCTGGAGACGACCTTGAGGATATCGGCTTTGATCGCGATACGGTGATGGAGCGTCTCGCGCTGCTGCCGAAGAACCAGTTCCGTGCAGGTTACGCCTATACCAATTTCGGTCTGACCGCCGCGGCGGAGGCTGTCGCGGTGGCGGCGGGGACGGATTGGGCAAGCCTCTCCGAAGAAATGATTTACGAGCCGCTGGGTATGACATCGACCAGTTCACGCCATGCCGACTACATGGCGCGGGCTAATCGCGCAGCTAGCCATGTGCCGGGCGCGGGTGGTTATGTGGTTTCGGATCGACGCCAGCCCGATGCCCAAAGCCCCGCGGGCGGCGTGAGCTCCAGCGTCAACGACATGGCGCGATGGATGGCGATGGTGCTGGATGGTGGCCAGGCTGGCGACACGCGCTTGATCTCTGACGAGGCTTTGTCTCCAGCGCTGTCGCCACAGATGATTACGGGGGCGCCGAGGGATGTTTCGGCTCGAGCGGGAACCTATGGTTTCGGCTTCAATGTCGGCACACGGCCCACAGGACGTGTGATGCTGAGCCATTCCGGAGCCTTTTCACTCGGGGCCTCGACCAGTATCGCCATGATTCCAGATCTCGATCTGGGGATCGTCGTGCTCACAAACGCGCCGCCGGTCGGCGCTGCAGAGGCGATAACTGCCTCGTTTCTGGACCGGTCGGAGATCGGGATCGACAGTCGCGACTGGCTGGACGCCTACGGTCCTCTGATGGCGTCGCTTTCTGCTCCGGTGGGTCAACTTGTCGGCGTCGAGCCGCCGCGCGACGCCGCCCCTGCCAAGCCTTCCGACGAATATGCGGGTCGCTATGGCAACGCCTACTTCGGTCCGGCCACCGTGACAGCAAGCGACGACAGCCTTTCCCTAAGGCTCGGCCCGGCGGACGGGGAGCTCCCCATGACGCACTGGGACGGGAACGTCTTCGTGGTGCGCCCGGTTTCAGAGAACCAGCCAGCGGGCTCGATCTCGCGCGTCGCGTTTTTCGAGGATCCTTCAGGAGACATCGTCGAGATGCGCATAGAGCATTTGAACGAGAACGGGCTCGGGAGTTTTCTGGTTCTTGAGTGATGTGAATTCGGCCCGCCGAAGACAGCTTTCGCGGGGCTTTTGCTTTTCAGCCTCGTTCGAGTGGGCCATCTCCGGCTAGACCATCGGGCCTCCGGGGAATTGACCCGGTATCTGCGCCAGTCGTCACCCAACCTCTCGCACTGGTTTCAGACGGGCTGCAAAAGCGCTCGACGTCAAGTTTGCGAACGCCGAATGCGGTTGGAGGCCGTTGTAGTCGTTGCCCTATTGATCGGTCCTCCGACCTCCTCTTTGGCTCTCGAGGGCTAAAACCCGCGAATGCGGAATCGGAGTGGGCAGACTGTATCGCTTGGCCCAAGTACCGCTCCCGACCGATGCGATGTGTGTTGGCATCACAGAAAAAGAAGCCAGTTGCTCTGCTTTTCTTACAGCGCGCCAGTGATGCTCACCGAAGTTCGTTCGAAGCCCACACCCTCCTGAAAAACCGGCTTCTTTCGTTCGAGAGGAACTACATTTCCCCGAACAGGTGGCCAAGAGCTTCCGCGTCGACGGCCACAGCCGCGCCGCCGATACCGCGCGACACATGGCGAGATGCCCTCGCGGCGACCATCACGGTTGCGCCAAGGCCTTGAGGATGCGCGCGAACACGCCCATGCGAGACCACCTGACAAACCGGTTGTGGAGCGTCCTGTGCGGCCCATGCGTGGATGCTATGCCCCACCACCGCAAGCCGTTTCGCTTGATATGAGTGATCTCTCTCAGAACCCGGCGATCATCCGCTTTGGGCTCTCCCGTTCGACACGACACCGATCCATTGGATCAATGTCTGATCTTCCTCACCTTTGGAAAGTGCGGTCGCAGGCGCTCCAACTGCGCGTCCGTCAACCAGCAGTAGTCGCTCGTGCGGAAACCCGGTGTCTGGCAGCGTGAACCGCGACGGCACAGAGGGCTCAAGCAGGTTTGTGGGTCCGGACCCTGTCCCAACAGGCTTGCCGCCACGATAGATCGCTTTCTGGCTGGTTCGGCGGAACCGCAGAGCACACTCGCGGGTTCACGCTACCAGGAACCAACTCGGTTTCCGGACAAAGTGAGGAAGAATTCCATGCATTCGATCATCTATCTCGTCGGCCTCGTGGTTGTCGTGCTCGCCGTGCTTTCGCTGCTCGGGCTGAGCTGAGTGCGTCGATGAACTCCAGGGGGAAATAGGATGACAGATACTAAAGACGAAGCGCTCGTGCGCGACACGGCACCGCTACGCGTCCATGATGGCTCCTACATTGATTGGCCCGCAATACTTGCCGGCGGCGTGATCGCAGCAGGGATTGCGCTTGTTTTCTCGGGGTTTGGCGGTGCGTTGGGCCTCAGCGCCGTTTCGGTCGAGCCCGGTGAGGGGTCTACGTTTTGGGGGGTGATGCTCTTTGGCGTTTGGATGCTGGTGACACTGCTCGCCAGTTATTTTGTCGGCGGCTATGTGGCCGGGCGGATGCGTAAACGCATGGATGCGGCGGATGCCAACGAAGTGAGAACTCGGGATGGACTGCATGGGTTGGTCGTCTGGGCACTGGGCGCCCTGATCGCTGGCCTTCTGCTGTCGAGCGCACTTGTGGGCACTGCGCGGCTCGCAGGAAACGCTCTGACAACGGCGGCGGAAACAACTGCGAGTGTCGCTTCAAGCGCGTTCGAGGGCGCAGGACAGGTTGTCGGCACCGCAGCGGATGCGGCGTCCAACCTGCCATCGATGGAAGAGATGCTGCCCGAGGGACTGCAATCCAACCCGATGGATTACATCAACTCTACGCTTCTGCGCGGCAGCGAAATGCGGTTGCCGGAGGGAACGCCGCAGACGGATGATCCTCTCAGCACTGAAACTCGTTCGATCTTGTTCGAGACGCTCCGTACCGGAGAGCTGTCTGCGTCAGATCGGGAGTATCTGAAAAGCGAACTCGCCGAGCGCACGACCCTGTCCGAGCAACAGATCGATACCCGCATCGACGAGGCGGTCGAGCGGGTCGAGCAACTCCGTGCGAACGCGGAACAGGCCGTTGCCGAAGCCCAGGCGACATTGGAAGCCGCCCAGCAGCAGGCGATCGAAGCTGCCGAAGCTGCTCGTTTCAGCGCAGTCGTCACGGCGTTCGTTCTGACCGCAGCCATGTTCATAGCTGCTGTGGCAGCCTACTTCGGTGCGACAACCGGCGGACGCCATCGCGATGAAGGACGCATCTACGGAGCGCTGACCTACCCCAACTAGGTCGCAATTCGTGGACGCAGGAAAGCGTCGCGCCGGATCGCGCGGCGCTTTCCGCTGCGCCGGTCGATGCTGGCCGAGGGCACGACACGCCAACCGTTCGCCCGCCATTGTTCCCGGACCAATGGCGGACAATGGCTCGCCCCGAAACGTCGGCCTGACGTGATCGACGCAAGCACGGCGGCGGGCGGGATGAAGAATCGTACGCTCCGCCGGGCGATTGATCCACTGGATCAATCCCTTATCTGGCTTCGATCTGGAGCACCCCTCTGCCCCCCCTCCGGCTCGAAAGTTTTCTTCAGGGAGAACCGTTTTTCCGGCACCAGGCCAGCGCGTCTGGACAAGTCTGGTAACCGTTGGCCTGTCAACCAAGGGGCGCCAAGGTCGAAACTGCCTTCATGGGAAGGAGCACGTTAAGTTGCCAAAAGCTGCAGCGCACGCGCGCCGCGGCGAGTTTCTTTTACCGCTAGCACTCCGGCGCTCCCGACCTTGGTATAGCTTCAGCACGTCGTGGCGGTGTCGAGCACCTGATTAACTATGTCTTTCGCCCGTGTCCGCTTACCCTCCGAAGTCGGACTTCGCTGCTCGTGATCAGCGTGGCGTAGACGACGCTCGCACCGCACGAAACTGTTCGGCACCAACGCCTATGGGACATGAGATTTGATTTCGGAAGGGAGGTTTCTGGACTCATTGTAACCGTCGCGGAGTGGAGATGTGACTGAGGCCGGGAAACAAAAGCCGCGCGCGGAGGAGCTCGTGAATGACCCCCGTCGGCGCACCGGCTCGCAGCATTCTGCCGAAGAGACGATCCGCGTTGTGCTTAAGGGGCTCCGCGGCAAGGAGGGGATCGCCTCGAGACTGCACTACAAACAGTTCCCGGACGTCGGCACGCAGCGCGTGTCCGGTGGCACCCCGCATCGGGCGACCGGGCCGGAAACTCCAGCACAGCGGTTCGAGGCAGCGAGATTGAAGTGGATCGGTTGCTGATCTGACGTCCAGGATCCGTTGTCACGAAATGGGGCCTCGGCCCCATTCCTTTCCGCCCTCGCCCGAAAAGACTGCTGGCTCACAGGCGACGAGACTAAATTTGGACCTCTTGCAAACGAGACGCCGGGGAGTGCGCAATTGCGTTGCAAGGTGTTCTAAGCCAACGGCGAACCGTTTCGTCGACCAACCCCGCTTGCTGGCAAGCCACGCATTGCGCCACTCGAAGTTCCACGGACGACAGTCATGGGGTCCCCGCACACCGTCTCAGATATCCGACGAAACTAGCGGTCGGAGACTCCTCGATCTCCGTCCGCAACCTCGTCTTCTGTTGGCTTCTAATCCCCCTTGGACATCGCGTCTTCGACGTCTTTCAGCAGGCTCAAACAGGTTTCACCCTCACCCGCTTGAGCGGCCTCGCGGGCAGCCTCCAGGTATCCGTCGATGGTGTCTACATCGGGTGGCTTTCCGAACCAGTTCTCGGTGGGTTTGGCGTCTAACGCGGTGACTTCTACGTCGCCTTCACTCGTCGAAACAGTGACATCCGTTTCCTCGGTCAATTGACCCCGCATCTCAAGCCACGCTGCGGACGTTCGCTGCAACCGATCTTCACAGGTTTCCGCTGCCACCGCGACTTGACCGCCAACAACAGTCGCCACCGCGGACACCATTAGGGTAAGCTTACTCATAGTTTCGCTCCTGGTTGTTGGACTGGGAACGCGCATTCAGCGAGATTGTTCCACTTACCTCCGCCAGAACCGTCTCTGTTTTCCTCAGTTGAAGTTCCCCCTGGGAGGCTTACTGCAACCAGTGAAGTTGCACTAAGGCCGGTCCAGCCCTGCGAAACGAAACCGAACAGGCTTGCCCCGCAAGAAGTGGTCCTCCCTGAAGTCGGCTTTCGCGCCGGGGATACGTCACCCTGTTTCTGGTCCGGTCTTCACGCGGCTTTCCGGGTCGGCTGACAGTGGGCCGCTCAGGCGTTCGGCGTCAGGTTTCCGAGCGCCGAATGCGGCCGGTTTACGTCGTGGTCGATCTTGCATTCGTTGATCCGCTGACGGCATCGGTCATGGAGTGGAAGTCGCCTGGCCGCCATCGTCTTTCGGACCGATGGCGCGACACTGGCAACTCGACCCGAATGCTCCCGCAGCGTACCCCTGACCCGGGCGATGCGATCAAGCTCATTGATCACATGAAACCCGCGACTTTGGATTTCGCCGAAAGAGAAACTGCTCTCAGCGGAACATCCCGTCAAAAGCTTTTTTCCGGATCCTGAGTGAATTTCAGACGCCACAGGGGAACAAAAGGCGAGGTCTCGCGCTGTCTATATGATCGTTAAGCAACCAGACTGGAGTTCGTGATGAAGCGCCTTTTGATTTCGACTGCCGTACTCGCCCTACTGAGCACCCCCGCGCTGACAGAAACGCAACAAGACGATGCCGCCACGTCAGCAGATGCGCAGATCCAGAGCAAATCTGACATTTCGTTTTCTCTGGAGCCGGCATCGGACTCGATTTTCGGTTCGGACTTTATCGGTGCAAGGCTTTACACCGTGGAAGGCGAAGTACCGGAAACCTACCTTCAGGACGCCGAAGCCGACTGGAACGATATTGGCGAGATCAGCAATATCGTGATGAGCCGGGACGGCAACGTGCAGGACATTCTTGTCGATGTCGGCGGCTTTCTGGGGATCGGTGAAAAAACCGTCGCGGTGAAAATGGATGAGCTCAAAGTGATCAGCGATGGTGACGACGTTTCCCAGTTCTTTGTTGTTTTCCGGTCGAACCGCGAGCAACTGGAACAGGCTCCCGAATACGTCTATCCGAGCGAGCGTGAGGAGGCCGACATGCGCGAAGCGCGCGACGAGCGCAGGGCCGACGCCTCCTACATGCCGACTTCTGCTCCCGAGATCGACCGCGACGGGTACACGCATGTGCCGCAAGACGACCTGACCGTCGCCGATCTCCAGGGCGCTCCCGTCTATGACGCGAATGACGACAATATCGGAGAGATCGGCGAGCTCCTCATGGCGGATCCGACCAAGCTTGGCGACGTTGTCATCGACGTCGGTGGGTTCCTCGGCATTGGTGAAAAGCATGTGCGCCTGCCTCTCGACAAGCTGAACATCCAGCGTGCAGATGACGGAGACAGTCTGCGCGCGTATGTGAACTCCACGCGTGAGCAACTTGAAGAGATGCCTGAATACGACGGCTGACGACGCCGGGCACGGGCACGATCCTGCTGCGTCGTAAAGCCCGGGCTCTACGGCCCGGGCTTTTTCGCTTCGGATCCCACGGCGGCGGGAACCGGACACGCCAGGATGCGTTGATTCCGGTGAAAGGAAACGCCCAATGGATCTTATCCGTATCATCGCCGCGGTCTTGCTGCCGCCGCTTGGGGTCTTTCTCCAGGTCGGACTACGCGGCGCCTTCTGGTTGAACATCCTGTTGACTCTGCTTGGCTTTATACCGGGTATCGTCCATGCGGTGTGGACCATTGCCCGGCGCTGAGTCCCTTCCCTGCCACTCTGACTGTGGTCGGCCGGCGGCTGGAGTTCGCGCGCGCCGTACGTCTCGCGCGAGCGTGCCCGACACACAGGCGGCTTCTCATGACATCGCGAGAGAACCGGCACGCGTCCAGCAGCTCGCGCGCATGGTGGACACCCGGTTTCGAATTCCTGGCATTCCGCTTGGATTCGACAGTTTTCTGGGCATTATCCCGGGCGTAGGTGACGTCGTCACCACGGGTCCCTCTCTCTGGATGATCCGGAGAGGTCACCGGCGAGAGACGCGCGATCGAGTTCTGGCACGCATGGCTGCAGATACCGGCATCGACATGGCGGTCGGCGCGATCCCGATCCCGGGCGACGTTTTCGATCTGGTTTCCAAAGCGCTCCGTCGCAACGCGAGGGTGCTGCACCGCGAATTGGGAAGGTCACTTGCGCATGCGTAACTGTCTGACAGCCGTACTGGTCGCTTCGGCGATGCCCGGCTTTGCCGAAGAAGTCGGGTCTGTCGACGTTGATTGGCTCGGCAACGATATCGTCATCGAAGCGCTGCACGACCCAAAAGTCGACGGTGTGACCTGTCACATCGCGTATTTCGAGCGGGGGCTGATCGACCGTCTCCAGAAGGGCAGCTGGTTCGAGGATCCCTCCAATTCGTCCATCGCGTGCCGCCAAACCGGACCAATTGTGCTAGGCGACATCGCACGCGGTGACGAAGGTGAGTCCGTCTTTCGCGAAGGTCGATCTCTTGTCTTCAAAAGCCTCGTCGTAAAGCGCATTTATGACGAAGCGAACCGTACACTGATTTACATCAGCCACGCCCGAGACGTGCAGGACGGTTCTGCGAAAATGGCAATTTCTACCGTACCGATTATGGAATAGATGCCCATGAAAGTGGATTCGTTCCGTTGAGAGATAAATAGGGAAGTGCTGGAGCCATAAAGATTGAACCTGGTATCTTGAATTGAACAGAGTGCCAATGTTTTCGAAATCCATAGAATGCTTTAGCTTCGCTGTGGCGAAATGAACTCTACAAGCCTTCTCGAAGTCGTAGTGCTCGACAATAAGTTCGGCTCAAAAGCGGAGGTGCGAAAATAGTAATAGCACAAATCGAATTCGGCAATCCTCGTGGTTCTGTTGAAATAGCATCGTCGTGTGGAAAAGGTTGCTTCTCCACAGGAAACCGGAACCTTTCACCAGAGCGCGAAACGCAGAGTGTCGCATGCTGAAACGTGCAAAGTCGCAAGACGACCGCAAGAAGACGGAAGTGGACCTCGGAGCCAAGGAGAGCGTGAGCTCGGGTGACCGGCCCGGAGGGCGCCATGCATGAGACAGGGGCACCCGGGATGAGAAAAAACGATCCCAAGAATGCCCAGCGGGCGCATGGCGCGTCGGCACATCGGATGAGGACGAAGCAGATTGAGATGACGCAACTGGCGACCGATAGCTGGATCCTGGCGGCCGACAGCGAAAAGGCCCCATCTCCTCAAGCGTCTGACGCTATGAGAGAGACCACTCAAGAGAAAGTCGAGAGCCGGGCGATTGGCATGATCGCGAGAGATCTCACAACGCACCCAATCCATGAGACCGAGGCACTCGTGAAAGCCGACCTCGCGGACAAACGGATGTCTGCGGATCGCGAAAACAGGCAGCATTCGGGAGGTTTCTCTTCGAGGGCGGAACCGAACGCGCCACATTTCGATCAAGTCGCTTCGAGGAGAGTGGAGCAATCGCGCAGGCTCTTGTACCGTCAACGCATCGATACGAGAAAGAGAGCGTAGTGGGCCGGTACATCTCAGCGTTTTTACTAACGTTTTTCTTCTCAGTTGCGTCCGCGCAGGAGCCGGCACAGCAGAGCCTGGCAGAAACCGACGGCGCGGGCGAGATCGCTGTCGAAAACACTGCCGACGATCAGGGGGTTGCGACGCGATTGCGAGAGATCCTTGATGAGATCGGAGGCTACGAAGACGTTACTGTCGCCGTAAACGAAGGTGTCGTCCGTTTTACCGGTCAGGTTGCCGAAATTGGCGAACGCGACGAACTCACCAGGCTCGCCGAACGGGTCAATGGTGTCGTCACAGTCCGAAACGCGGTGGAACAGACACAAGATCTCTCGGCGCAGCTTGAACCCGTGATCGACAGACTATCGGATCGCGCCGATCGGGCACTGGGCTTCCTTCCCCTTGCACTGATCGCCCTTCTGGCCTTCGCCCTCGTGACCATGATCGGTCTGTGGCTGACACGAGCCCGACCGTTTTGGGAGCGGCTCGCGCCCAACCGGTTCATCGGCGACATCTACCGGCGGATCGCGCGCCTCGCGTTCATGCTCATCGCGCTCGTCCTCGCTCTCGATATCCTCGGTGCCACGGCGCTTCTCGGCACTGTCCTCGGTGCTGCTGGCCTGATCGGCCTTGCGGTAGGATTTGCCGTGCGCGACACGGTCGAAAACTTCATCGCTTCCGTGATGTTGAGCCTCAGGCAGCCTTTCAGGCCCAACGATTTCGTAGAAATCGAAGGCGATATGGGCCATGTGGTTCGGCTCACGTCGCGGGCGACGGTCTTGCTTTCAATTGAAGGCAACCAGATCCGCATCCCGAATGCCCGGGTGTTCAAGGCGCGCATCGTCAATTTCTCCGTGCAGCCCGAGCGGCGCTTCGATTTCGTCCTTGGGATTGATGCTGAAGCCGATCTCGCAAATGCCCGGAAGACCGCGTTGAAGGCGCTCGATGCGCTTCCCTTTACGCTGCGTGACCCTCCCTGCGAAGCCTGGGTCGAAGAGGTGGGCGACAGCAACGTGGCGATGCGCTTCATGGCCTGGGTCGACCAGCGCCAAACTGAACTGCTTGCGGCCAGGGGCGAGGCGATCCGGGTTACAAAGGGCGCCCTCGAAGCTGCCGGGTTCGGCTTGCCCGAACCGATCTACCGCGTGCGTATGGACGATGCCGTGCGGAAGACTTCGGGTTCGGATTTGCAAACCCGCGACACGCCCGAGACGCAAAGACCGCCACATGTTGCGAACACCGCCCCGGATCAGGAGGCGGTCAAGGCTGACCACTCTCTTTCACGGCGCGCCGCGCAGGAGCGCGATGCGCAAATCCAGCAAGGTGACCTGCTCTCCGAAGATCGTCCCATCGAGTAGCGCGCAAGGGCCGGTCGCTTGCGGCGCGACTGGCGGCGCCGCGACATGTCACTGACCGAACTTCGGAACTACGAAGGGGACCGGGCGAAACCTGGGTGTCTCCGACGGCGATCCTGGCATTGGAGACCGAGAGACGCCCATCGACGACAGTGGCTCATATGGTTGCTACATTGTGGGAACCTGTCGAGCCTCCTGCTTCTGGGCCACTGATCTGAGGTTTCCCCCAAAGGGTGTACGGAACCGGTGGGCGGATTTTCCCGGCATCACAATGCGAGCCTTCGCTCCACGCCGATGCGCTCCAAAAACGCCTCATCATGGCTGACAACGAGGATCGCACCGTCGTAAGCGACAAGTGCCCTCTCCAACGTTTCAATAGCCTCGATATCGAGGTGGTTGCTGGGTTCGTCCAGAAGAAGAAGCTGACGCGGCCGGCTGTGCCCTATGGTGCAGGCCAACCCTGCGCGCAGACGTTGCCCACCGCTCAGCGCGCCGATCCGCTGGTGCGCGTCGTTCCCCCGAAAAAGAAAGCGGGCGAGAACCGCGCGCCGGTCGTTCTCGCCGGCCTCCGGGTCGATGCGCGCAAACGCATCCCGCACGGTTTCCTCTGGACCGAAGAGGCTCAGCTCCTGATCGAGAAGGGCCATGGGAACATGACGCGCAACGGACCCGCTTTGGGGCTGAAGATCACCGTGAATGCAGGCGAGGAGCGTTGATTTGCCTGACCCATTCCTGCCTTCAACGGCAATCCGTTCCGGTCCACGGATCGAGAGGGAAACACCCTCAAGAAGCGGCGTCGTGCAGCGATACCTGAAGCGGAGGTCATCGACCTGCAGCACATCGCGTCCCGCGACAAGGCCCGAGGCGGGGATGTCGATGCTGAGAGGTTGCAGAACCTCCACGGCCTCCCGCGCGGTGTCCAGTGCGCCTTCAGCCGCCTCCGCTTGGCGGCTTCGCAGCCGCGCCGCAGCCCCGCCTGATCCCTCACTGCGCTCCTTTGCAGCATCGAGGATGAGCTTCGATTGACTGCCCGAGACGCGCAGCTGTCTGCCCTGCCGGTCGGTACGAGCCTTGCGCGCGGCGGCAAGCTGCGCGCGGGCCTGCGTGTCTGACACGGCGCGTTCGGCCCGTGCCAGCTCAGTCTTGGCAGACGCCAGTTCGGCGGCCTTCATTTCGCGATAGTTGTCGTAGTTGCAGCCATAGCCGCGAGCTCCGAGTGTTGTCAGCTCCACGATGGCATCCATTTCGCGAAGCAGGGCGCGGTCATGACTGGCGACGATCACACATCCCTGCCACGCCTGAAGGGCATCGATCACGCGGCGGCGCCCCGCGCTGTCGAGGTGATTGGTCGGCTCATCCAGCAAAAGCGCATCTGGTTCAGCGAACATGAGCGCGGCGAGGCCAGCCCGCGTGCGCTGCCCGCCGGAGAGTGAGCTGAGGCGGGTATCCAGCGGTTGGTCCAGATCCATACCCGCCAGCGCCGCGTCCAACCGCGCCTCCAGCGTCCAATCGGCGTCCGCAAGTTCTTCCGCCGTCGCCTCCCCTCTTTCCGCGCGGTCCAGCAAGACGAGGCTGTCCCGAACATGAAATACATCGGCCAGCGTGGCGTCCGCCCGATGCACCGGATTCTGGCGCAGGAACCCGACCGAAGGCGGCCTGCTGATTGTTCCGGACGCCGGTTGGATATCGCCGACGATCAGACGCAAAAGTGTCGTCTTGCCTGCTCCGTTCCGGCCGACAAGTCCGGTGCGTACCGGCCTGAATGTCAGATGCAGATTGGTGAACAGGGGTGTGTTGTTCGGCGTCTGCCAGCTTAGGCCGGCAATTACGATGGAAGACATGGACAAAGCTCACTGCAGGAAACCGCGTTGGGTTAGCTGGCCGGTGCGCAATCCATGATCTTTGTCCCGTTTCTGAGTTAAGCAATCAAGTTAGCCATAGACGAGCGTAAGTTCAATATTCAGCGCGTTTCCAAGCCAGAGCCGCTTTTCTGGTGCAGGCCCAAAGCGAACCCGAGAATCTTGCGGTTCAAAGGAAGCTTCGTCCGACTTCTGTCTCCGGAGCGCCTTTCAGTCAGGGCCCAAACTGACCCAAGGCGACGAATGCTGCGGCGTCCCCGAAGGCCAGCCTTACGATCTTCGACAGATATCCAACAACGCCCGGATCATCGGACGGCGGTCCAGGCTCCGCCAAACGATGCTCGTGCCCAATTCCGTCTTGAGCGGCGACCGTCGAGACAGGTCTCGGTACGTTTGAACGGACTGAGAAAGCCTTCTGGAACAACAAAAGGGCCATATCCTGCATGGGACATCGCGATCGCGCCAATTGCCCTGTCTACCTCGGCAAGGGCGTTGGCGTCGACGCCATCCGGTTCATGGCGATCAAGTTCGGCCGCCAGAGCAGGCGCGTCGCAGCGGGTGTAGCGGATGGTCGGGGCCCGGTCATGGGGCGACGCCGTGGCGTCGCACTTCACCAAGCGCTGCGAGATGAGCGGGAGCTCGGACAAGCCCGCCTGATGGTAGGGTGGATGAAGAAAGGCGAGGTCGATTAAGTTCTGTTCGACCTGCGCCCCCAAGGTGGACGAGATCCTCTCCTTCAACCGAACGCCGGCAAAGCTGTTTTCTTCGCGAAAGGCCTTCAGGATCGGGACAACGACCCGAACGGCGGCAATTTGTGTCGTCCCGATCCGAAGATGCCGACCCAGGCCGCGATCGGCGCCTCGCGCGACCTCGACTGAACGATCCGCCATGTCGATGATCCGCCCCGCGGCATCGGTAAAGGCCTCGCCGCCCGGCGTTGGCTCGGCGCCGCGCCTGCCACGCTCAAAGAGCCGAACGCCAAGGTTTTCTTTAATTCTTCGGAGCCGCGCAGTGATCGCGGGACGAGAGAGGCCCAAGACTTCGGAGGCTTGAGAAAAACTCGTCTCCTCCCTCAGTGCAACCGCGCACCGACAATCCATAATCGAGAATATCTACAGTCTTTCCTTATGGTACTTATCGAAAACGCTGGTTTTCGAATGAATCAAGTAATTCATATCGCCGAAAGGAACACTCAGAGCTTGGGGACCTGAAACGCGTCGCAAGACTATCGCACTCGCAGTAGCTGGCGCGGCGATCGCAAGATCGGCCATTGCACAACAACCACCGGATTTCGAAGGACGCTATATCGCCGCGATCTCTGACGGCGACAAGCGGGGCCCGGACGACCTGGCTTTCATTGCTTTGCCATTGGTCGCCACCGAACCGACGAGCCGGATTGTGACATCGAACTCGATCTTCAACCCGGTTTTTTTCGTCGCGCATAGTCCAGATGGAAACTCCATCTTCTTGGCTGGGACAGCCGCCCCGCAGGAACAAGGCGACGTCACGATCCGTGACCGGCAGCTAGGCACGACCCGGCGGGTCATCGACGTGAGCGACCTGTACGCCCCCGTAAGTGATCGGCGACGCGGAAGTCGGCAACCGCCCGCTCGGTGTTTCTGTCAGCCCGGATGGCCGGACGGTGGTTTTGGCAACCAGAACGCGCGGCAGCCCGCTGACCTTCGTGACCTTTGGGGATGGGGCTTTTGGCGTGGCGCAGTGATTTCCGCTACGGAACCTGTCCGAAATGCCCGAGCCGGTCGATGGCGGTCAGCTTCCCCATCACGCCGAATGGCATCCAACCGAGGACTTCGTCGCGGTCACTTCGAACCTCCGGAACTAGGTCCGGCTCTACCGCGTAGATCGCGCCGAGGACGGCAGCGTCACCAGCATTTTCCAATGGGGCAATGCGGTCGCTACCAACACGTGGCCGATGTCTGGCAAGTTTTCCCGCGACGGTCGGCACGTTGTGACCAACGACCTGGGCTGGCGGCCTGACTCTGGTCCGGATCGCAATGGCACATTGGCGCCGCCCTCCACGCTGACGTCGATCCGACTTGCCGGATTGGAAGCTGCAGAGCCGCGACACTTCACCATGGGCGGTTTCAGCGTACCGCAATACGCCGAAAGCATCGCCTTTTCCGACAATGGCACGATGATCGTGACATCCAACCTTGGCCAGACGTGGATCCCCGAAGGTGCGCCGGGCCAATCGCACGGATCTGCCCTAGGTTCTTAACGTCAGTCACACACCCTACGCAGCATTCTGCGAAAAGGCATCTCCCCGCGGTCCGCCACAAGCCCCTGTGATTTGGGCATAATCCAGCGGAACTGAGGATAGAACAATCTGAGTTTGAGCCCGATCGATACTTACTTCAGGAAGCTTCGTAGCCCGAAGTCTCACGGTCGTCCATAGTCGTCGGCTATCCACACAATGATATGTCGACCTAAGCCGGCTTCTCGCGGGTTCGAAGCCCCAGTATGCACAAGAACCAGCCATTCGCTGCATGTGCGACCAACAGATCTGCTGGACTCACGCTCTGCGGGACAAACCTGTCGTTCGCAGTCACAGCTGTTGCTTACGCTGCGTTAGTTCGATGGCGCAGCACATTTGTTGCTGCGTTGCAGCCGACTTCACTAGACTAGTCATTCAAACCTATTTTGAGGTGCGGAGCTCAAACCGCCCTTTCTCTGCAGCCGGGACCGGTTGACGAGGAGCGGCACGAACCTGCCGATCGTGTTACCTGTGCGAAAGGATTGTCTCTGCGCTTCGGGACCTGGGAATGCGACCACCCGTGCCCGAGACAATCTAGGGAACCCGCCCAAAAGTGGCCCAATCAAAGGGGGCTAGACACAGTGAGCCAGCACGGCCACAGCTGGGGCAGCTGCGGTTTGCGTCAGAAATCTCCTCGATCCGGTCGTACAGTATGGCGCGCTGGAGTTCTCCACGCAGCGCCTTCGCGTCCTCAAGCTTGAGCCCGAGATCACCAGATCCGGACTCTTGGCTCGAGAGGCTCAGACCACAGAGCTCGTGTATCCGCTCCTTTCCATTCTCAGCGGTCTTTTCGATGATAATCCGAACGTCCATGGCATTCCCCGGTGATCGACAAACTTGTCTACCTTAGCCGAACACCCCCAAGGTTTTGCCCACTCCCCTCCGAATCCGCAGATTCTGATTAATTAGGTTACAGTGACAGCGGCCGATGCAGATACACAAAGGGAGGATAAGCGTGACGCCGCAGACAAGGGCGAGCATCACGAGATGCGTCTGGTTGGATGAGGCCGTGTTACCGGCGGCGGCGAACGCCATGCAGACCGGTGCCGTACCGAACAGGGTAGCGACGAGAAAACGCCAGAACCGCAAGGGTGTGAGCCCGGCGACGTAGCTCACGGCATCGAACGAGATGAACGGCACGAGGCGCGTCAGGAAAACGGTCATCATCAGCGCCCGTTGCGATCTGCCGCGCGTCAGAAACTGCGCAACCGAGGTTTGTGACGCGATCAAGCGGCCGCGGCCGAAACAACGCGACAATCCAAAGGCGCAGGCGGCGCCAAGTCCGGCCCCCAGGATCGTGAGCGCGCCCCCGAGCACCGTGCCGTAGAGCGCCCCTGCCACCAGCGCGATCACGCCGCTCGGGATCGGGCTGACGACGATACCCAGAGCCACGAGAAAGACGATGGCGACGGGTCCGAAGCGGTGGACTGCGTCTTCGACGAGCTGTGCGTCAAGCTCCGGGGTCAAAAAGAGCCCGGTGATGATACCGCACAGCACAAGGGCAAGGGCGGCAGGTTTCCAGAAGCGTTTCGGCAGTGTCGGCATGGTCCCAAATCCATTTCGCATGATCACTCGATGCGTCCATGAGTGGACCTGGGAGGTTTCTGCTGTGTGTCGCAGCGCCGGGATTCAGATTTCAATTGTTTCAGTCGCCGGGGTCAGTTCGGCGGGTCGAACACATAGCCGATCCCGCGCGCTGTCCTGATGATCTCGGGTTTTTGCGGGTTCTTTTCGATCTTTCTGCGCAACCGCGAGATGCGGATGTCGATGCTCCGGTCATAGGGGTCCCAGGACCGGTCATGGGCATGTTCGAGGATCTGGTCGCGATTGAGCACGCGTCCGCGGTTTTCGGCGAAGAGCTTCAGGAGCCTGAACTCCATGGCGGTGATCGGAACCTCATCGCCCGAGCCGGAAAAGAGTTTCGCGCCATCGAGGTCGAGCACAAAATTCCCGAAGGCGACACGATCGGTGACAACCGCAGAGGATGCCTGTGGCGCCGGGTCCTTGGCGCGACGTCTGAGTACGGCCTTGATCCGGGCCTCTAGCTCGCGCAGGTCAACGGGTTTGCCGAGGTAATCGTCGGCGCCCATTTCCAGTCCGACAATCTTGTCGACGGTTTCTCCGGCCGCGGTCAGCATGACGATGGCGATGTCCTGCGTGGCGCGAATGGTGCGCAACATCGTGAGCCCATCACGTCCGGGCATGTTGATGTCGAGAATAATCAGGTCCGGCTCGGCCTCTTCCAGGCGTGCCTCGAGATCGTCGGCGTCGGCCGCAAGGCGCACCTCGAAGCCCCGCTTTTCGAGATACTCCTTGAGCATCTCGCGCAGGTCGCGTTCGTCATCGCAGATGATTATGTCAGGTGCCGCGGTCATGTTCGGCCTTTCTGGCGAAGTTGATCGACAAACTCGCGCAATTCCTTGGGCGAGACCGGCTTTTCAAGATAGGGGCGCCCCGCCTCGGCCAGGAAGGCCTGCGACGCTCGTCCGAGCGTATCGCCGGTGATAAAGCCAACGCCTGCGATCAGTTCGGGATACTCGCTGAGGAGCGCTTCGTACAGCGCGCGCCCGTCCTGGTGAGGCATGTTCAGGTCACTGAGTACGACATCGCAGGCTTGGGCGCTCAGGAACTCCAAGCCTTCGGCGACCGTCGCGACCGCTGTGGCCTGATAGCCTGATCGCTCAAGGACCTCGGCATTCAGCTCAGCGACGCCCAGCTCATCATCGATGATGAGAACGCGGCCGGTGGGACGGTCATCGCGCGGCGCGGGTACGGTGTCGTCCTGGTGATCCGAGGACCCGGTGATCGCGGGGAACTCCACGACAAAGCGCGCCCCGCCGCCCGCGGTATCCTCGATCCGGATCCTCCCGTTGTGCGACGACGCGATCTGATGGCACATGACGAGACCCAGACCCGTGCCTTGGCCCACGCCCTTTGTGCTGAAGAAGGGCTCAAACACGCGCTTGCGGACGTCGCTTGGTACGCCCGGGCCGTTGTCTTCGATCGACAGAACCGCTGTGCCGCCGCGGTGGGAGGTCGACAGCAGGATGCGGTCCCCATGACCGGAAGAAGCGATCGCCTGTTCCGCGTTTATGATGAGATTGACGGCCAACTGTGTGAGCTGATCGGCATCTCCGTCGATCCGTGGCGGATCGTCCGCGAGCGCGGTCTCGATCCGGACGGCGTGTGCATCGTCGCCGTATCGCGCGACGTCGGCGGCGACTTGCGTGACCTCGTTCAGATCAACCGGTTCGAGCCGGGCTGGCGCCTGACGAGCCATCGACATGAATGTCTTCACGATGCCCGCACAGCGTTCCGCCGCGGCGCTGATCTTTTCCACCTGTCGCCGCGCGCCATCATCGATGGGCTCTGCCTGAAGCATCAACGCGTGGCCGACGACGACGGAGAGGGGATTGTTCAGTTCATGCGCGACACCGGCGAGCAGACTTCCGAGCGCCGACATCTTTTCCGTCTGGAACGCAAGCTCGCGTTGCTTGTCGAGCTCGGCCTCCATGCCGAGCTGCTGGGTCAGATCACGCGTAAAGGTCACCAAGACCTCCTCGCCTTTCCATTCCGACAGACGGCCCGATACGGCCGCCCAGAACGGCGCGCCCACGGCATTGACGAGGCGCTCGCGATACTCCTTGACCTCGCCCGTCTCTCGGAGCGCAGCGAGAAACCCGGCCCGATCCTTGGGGTCGGCGTAGAAGGCCTTCGCGTCCAGCCCGTCACCCAACAGCGCCACCAGCTCGGGGCTCCGGTAAAGGATCTCGCCGCTGTCGGCGCGGTTCATCAGCACGGGGGCCGGGCAGGCTTCGATCACTTTGCGCAGCAGCGCCTCGCGGTCCAGGACATCGGTGAGGTCCGTGATCGAAGAGACAACACATGTCTGACCCTCGAACTCGGTCAGAACGCCCGAGAGCGCAACCGAGATGAACTCTCCGTTCCGGGACCGAAGGCGGGTCCGGAAATCCTCGACCTTGCCCCGGTTTTGCAACTGCGCCAAATAGGCGTCTCTTTCCGTGGGCTCGCTGAAATGCTCACGTGTATGGGTGATCTCTCCGATCAAGGCGATCGCTGCGGGTGAGCACCAGACGACCTTGCTGTCATCCAGTCGCGCCATGACGACCGGAATCGGGTTGGTCTCTAGAATGCGGGAGAGAAGCGCGGCGTACTGTTCGTCCGAGGCTTCGGTAGGGGACGGTTCCATGACGTTCCTGCGGCGCTGGAGGAACCCGCCGTTCGCCATGGGCCTGTGCGCTACGTCGAAGATTTGCCCTTCAATAGTCACCCTGTAGTCATGCTGCCCGCGCTCTGACCGCAGGCGGTCAGCCCAGCCCTCCAGGTCTTCATCACCGGCGGTCTCTGACGTGTCCGCCTTTGCCGCAAAATCGGCATCCAGGACTGTGCGCCAACTCATGCCCGGCTGTGCCAGAGGCGCGAGCGGGCCCAGATACGCCGTGTAGCGTTGGTTGCAGAACAGGAGACACTCATCGGCGCCAAAAACGGCGATGCCGTCATCGACGGCCTCGAGCGCGTCGAAGGGAGAGGTGACGTGATCGTCTTGTGAGGCTCCGAGACCGTACATGTCACCAGAGCTATCGGGCGGTTGTTTCAATGGCATTTCAACTGCCGGGCTGCGTGTTTCAATTGTAACAGCCATCGGGGCCGGGTTCTAAGGAGCAAGGTATGTTTCCTGTTTTCTGTCAGCCTCTTACCGGTCGCGCGACCATTCTTTTCGGCTGAACGAATTGAAACCCGAAAGCGGCGAAAGAGACAACATACAGCAACCAACGGGCGTCAGGGTCATCCCATCGAAACAACGCGGCGAGGCCGCCTGCCCGAGGACGATAGGATGATAGTTTCTGCAAGGACGACCCCGACCTTTACCGTGTTGCACGTTTTGAAGGTTTCGCAAGTTTTCCACCACATGCTGCACGGCGTCCGCTCGTGGTGGATTGAGAGGTGCACACTTCGGAGGGTTGCGAGCCTCGACGACCACCTGCTCCGCGACATCGGGTTGGAGCCGGACGAGGTCAGGCTGGTTGGGTATCGCTGGAATGCCCCGACGCTCACACGGCATGTCGGCCGGCAATCCTATGCGATGACCCGGAAACCGTACGACCGGGCGTAACGCCCTCCCGTTCTCTGCCGGTCAGGCACCCAATCCCCAATCCAGGCGAGCGAACCTCAAGATTCAAACATCAGCCTCGCCGCATTCGAAAAGGACAGAGACATGGCTATCAAATCCTCCATCCTGGACACGATCGGCAAGACGCCGGTCATCCGCATCAACAATCTCGCGCCCGAAGGCGTCGAGATGTTCGTCAAACTCGAAGCCGCCAATCCGGGTGGCTCGGTCAAGGACCGCCTGGCGCTGTCCATCATCGAGGCGGCCGAGCGCGATGGGTCGCTCAAGCCTGGTCAAACCGTGGTCGAGGCGACCTCGGGCAATACCGGGATCGGCCTCGCCATGGTTTGTGCCCAGAAAGGCTATCCGCTTGTCGTGACCATGGCCGAAAGCTTCTCGATCGAACGGCGGAAGCTGATGCGGTTTCTCGGCGCCAAGGTCGTGCTGACCCCCGCCTCCGAGAAAGGCACCGGCATGGTCAAGAAGGCCCGCGAGCTGGCCGAGACACACGGCTGGTTCCTCGCGCGCCAGTTCGAGAACCCCGCCAATCCCGACATTCACGCCAAGACGACAGCCGTCGAGATCATCGAGGATTTCGGACCGGACGGGCTGGACTATTTCGTGACCGGTTTCGGGACGGGCGGGACGCTGACCGGTGTGTCGCGGACGCTGCGCGCCGACAGCCCGGTGACGAAGATCGTCGCGGTCGAGCCGGAGAATGCGCGTCTGCTCGCCGATGACCATGTCCAGAGCTACAACCCAGATGGAAGTGCGGCGGCCGCGCACCCCGCCTGGCGCCCGCATCCCATGCAGGGCTGGACGCCCGACTTCATCCCGATGGTGGTTCAGGAGGCACTCACCAACAAGCGCATCGATGCCTACCAGCCGATCAGCGGCGCGGCGAGCATGCAGGCGGCGCGCGATTTGGCGCGGAAGGAAGGCATCTTTGTCGGGACCTCTGCCGGTGCGACCTTCGCGGCCGCGCTTGAGCTCGCCAGGACCGCGCCCAAGGGATCGAAGATCCTGGCCATGCTGCCCGACACCGGAGAGCGCTATCTGTCAACGCCGCTCTTTGACGATGTCAGCGAGGAGATGAGCGACGAGGAACAGGCCATCAGCCGGTCGACCGCAACGGTGCGCTTTGACGTGTCCGCCGCGGGCGGCGCGCCGTCCTTTCCAACGGCGGATGACGATGCGCTGGCAGAGGTGCACCGGACTGCAAACGAGAATGCAGTCGTGATGTATGTCCTGGAGTGGTGCGAATTCTGCTGGTCGGTCCGAAAGATGTTCGAAGAAGCGGGCATTCCGTACAAGGCCGTGGAACTCGACTCGGTGGCGTACCAGAAGGACAACCATGGCGGACGGCTGCGCTCTGCCCTGAAAGAGATCTGCGGTACCCACACGATCCCGCAGATCTTCGTCGGGGGCACGCATATCGGCGGCGCGACCGAGACTTTCGATGCCTACAATGCAGGCGAACTCGGCAAGATGCTGGAAGCCCGGCAGATCAGCATGGCGGCAGCGGCGGCCAATGCCTATAGCTACCTGCCCAAGTGGCTGCACCCGAGATGAAAACCGGGGATGTGAGATCCGCCGCGAACGCCGCATTGGCGCTCGCGGCGGAGTACGGGCTCACCTGGCGGGACCGGGTGCGGCCGATACACCCAGAGGGCGACGCCGGGTCCCTGCGACAGGCGTTCGGGGGGCCGACGCCCGAGACCGGCATGCCGCAGGACGCGGTGATCGCGGAACTGATCCAGGCCGCGGAGCCCGGACTTGTCGGCAACACGCAGCCGGGCTTCCACGCCTGGGTGATGGGCGGGTCCAGCCCGGTCGGGGTCGCCGCGGATTGGCTGACCTCGGTCTGGGGGCAGAACGCCGCCATCTTCCAGTGCTCCCCCGCCGCCGCCACGGCGGAGGAGGCCGCTGCGACCTGGCTGCTCGATATCCTCGGTCTGCCGCGCGACGCCTCGGTCGGGTTTGTGACCGGCGCGACGATGGCAGGCTTTACCTGTCTTGCCGCCGCGCGCGACGAAATCCTGCGGCGGGCCGGGCACGACTTCGCCCGCGACGGGCTGGCCGGGTCCCCCGCGATCCGGGTTCTGATCTCTGAGGACACGCATGTCTCGAACCTCGCGGCGCTGCGCTATCTCGGGTTCGGCAGCGCGCAGATCACCAAACTGCCCGGCGACAGCCAGGGCCGGATCGATCTGGCGACCCTCGCCCAGACGCTCTACACCGATGATGCGCCGACGATCGTTATCGCCACGGCGGGGCACATCAACTCCGGCGCTTTCGACTATATCGGCGCGATCTCCGAGATGACGGTTCCGCGCGGGGCTTGGCTCCATGTCGATGCCGCTTTCGGTCTTTGGGCGCGCGCCGTGCCGGAACTGAGTTTTCGGACTGCAGGTCTTGAGCGTGCCGACAGCTGGTCGACCGATGCGCATAAATGGCTCCAGGTGCCCTACGATTCCGGCGTGGCCATCGTCCGTCACGCCGAGGCGCACCGACGGGCCATGGATGTTACGGCGGGGTATCTGAGCAATGCGCCTGAGGACGGCCGCAATCCCACGCAATACGGCCCCGAGCTGTCGCGCCGCGCCCGCGGATTTGCCGTCTGGGCCGTCCTGAAAGTACTGGGCCGGGAGGGGGTCGCCGATCTCGTTCGCCGCCATTGCAACGGGGCGCAGCGGCTGGCCAACCGGCTGTCCGGCATCGACGGCATTCATGTCCTCAACCGGGTGACACTGAACCAGATCGCGCTCCGTTTCGAGGACGCCCGTGGCGATGCCGACGCGCTGACCGCGGCCGTGGAGGCCGGTCTGAACGATGCAGAGCATTTCGTTCGGACAGCCGAGTGGCGGGGGCAGCGCATCCTGCGCCTGTCCGTCATCGAGGATGGGACCGACGACGCGGCGCTGGATCGCCTGGCCATGAAGATCGAGCGGGTCTGGGCAGAGACAAAGCAGGCGTTGAAGCGACATCCCGACTAGTCCAAGGCGAACCGCCGGTTCGCGTTGTCGAACACCCGGCACATCACAGACGGTGCTTCCGAGCGCTCACAATTGACCCAAGGCCCGCCAAACGGCGGGCCTTTCTGTTTCGACTGCAACAGCGGCGCAAACAATTGAAACATTGCGAGAATGTCCCGGACACACAGCAGAAAAGCGGGCGGTGCATATGGGGTGCGTGGCCGACGAAATCAGCGGCACGCCAATCGCCAACGCACAATCAGACAGGAAAAGATCATGACCAACACGACCATGGAAAAGCCCGCGAAAACCGCCATGAACGGCGTCGATGTTCCGACGCTTCTGGGGACGATCGGTGTTGTCGCCGAGAACCGCGACCTCGCCAAGTTTCAGTTTCGCGCCGCCAGCCAATGGCAGCACGGGACGCATTCTAGCGCCACCGTCAACGGATACTTCGGTGCCGGTGGCGAACAAGGCCGCCCGGCAGACTTCGTGATCGAAGCTGACCATCCCGCGGTGCTCTGCGGGGGCGACAATGCCGCGAACCCGATGGAGTACCTGCTGACCGCGCTGGCGGCCTGCATCACCGCCGGCATCGGCAACATCGCGTCGGTCCGCCAGATCGAGCTCAAATCCGTCGCCGTGACGGTCGAAGGCAATGTCGATCTCAGTGGCCTTCTGGGGCTGGACGACACGGTGCGCAATGGGTTCCAGAACATCCGCGCAACCGTCGCCATCGACGGCGACGCCGCGCCGGACGCGCTGGCCAAGGTGGTCGAGCAGGCCATCGCGCGTTCCGCCGTTTTCGACATGCTGAAGAACGGCACCGATGTCGCCGTTTCCATTGCATAACCCCTTGGCGGGTGGCCCAGCCGCGGCCACCCGCCCCTCACCAGTTTGAAGGAATGATCCCATGTCCCAGCGTCGTGATGTCGATGTCGTCGTCATCGGTGCCCGCTGCGCCGGTGCCGCCCATGCGCGCCTGTTGGCCGAAGCGGGTGTCTCAACCCTCGTCGTCGATCGATGCGAGGAAGGCAGCGATACGCTCTCGTCGCACACACTGACGCGCGGCGCAGTCAAACAGCTCGACCGTTGGGATTTGTTGCCTCGGCTCGTGGCCAGCGGAACACCCGGCATTTCGCGCAGCGTCTTTCAGTTCGGGGAGACCACGATCCCTCTGGACCTGCGGCCGGTTCGTTCGGGTCCGGGGATGGTGGCGCCGCGCCGGTCCAAGCTCGATGCAATGCTCGGCACAGCGGCCAGGGAGGCCGGTGCCGAACTGCGCTATCGCACGTCTTTTCGCGACACCATTCGCGACGATGCGGGCCGCGTCCGCGGCGTTCGTCTCGCAAGCCCGGAAGGCTGGGAATACTCGGTGCGCGCGGATTTCGTGGTCGGCGCAGACGGTCTGCGTTCGCCGTTGGCGCGCAATGTGGGCGCGCGCGAAACCACCATCACCGAGGCATTTCACAGCCATCTTTACGGATACTTCGTGCTGCCGGACCAACGGGATAACCTCTTTGCCTTCGCGCCGGGGCTGTCCATCGGACTGACCCCCACGGATGGGGGGGTGACGACCGTCATCGTCTCCGGCAGCCCGGCGCGTCTTCGTGCCGAGATCAGCGAGAAGGGCGCCGAGGGCGCGATCCTAAGCCTGGCGTCAGAGATCGATGCAGACCTCGGCGCGCGTCTTCGCGCGGCGCAGATGTCTGAGCGCGCGCGTCTGTTCGCCGGGCATGCCACGATCCGGCGGCAATCCTCCGGTCCCGGCTGGGCGCTGATCGGCGATGCGGGGCAGTTTCGCGACCCAGTGACGGCGCACGGCATCACCGACGCGTTTCGCGATGCCGAGCATCTCGCGCTGCATCTTCTGGAAAGCGGGTTCGATGCTGCCGGTTACGAGCGGGAACGCAATCCCGTCTCGGACCCGATTTTCGCGCTGACCGCAGAGATGACGCGCTATGATCGGCCCCTGACCGAGCTCTCTGCGCAATTCGTTCGGCTCAGCCAACTCATGCGCGACGAGCAGGCCTGGATGGAGGAGCGCTTTGGCGCCAGTGCTCTGGCCGCCTGAAACAACCGAAACACAAGGCAAAATCAGGCTGCAACCTTGGCACGCGAAGTTGTGTGCAAGCGACACGAGGCAAGAGGACCAAGACCGATGTTCGACTCAGTTCCACAAACCCCATGCATCGCGACGACCGCACCGCCGGTGCTGTTTCTCTCCGACCCGTTCGGGACCCCGGGTGAATGGTCGGGCGTTTCCGAATTCCTCGGGCCGCGTGGTAACTGTCGCGCCTTCGACGATCCGGCTGAATGGAGGTGCGCCGTCGAGCGCGCCCCCAAGGGTGCCCATCTGGCGGCGCATGGCACGGCCGGATATCATGCGCTGAAAGCGGCAATGGATCATCCGCACGCCGTGCGAAGCGTGACCCTGGTCGATCCCGATATCATTCGCGCAATCCCGGATCTGATGCTCTGCTGTCAGTTCCGCGGCCAGCTGAAGCTCATCGCACGTGCAACGGCATTGGCCTCTGACTGCCGCCATGAAGAAGCCGCGGCGAAGGTCATGGATTGGTGGAGGGGTCCACGTTCCTGGAAACGCACTGCGCCAAGGACAAGGGCGGAGTTCGTGAGAGCCATGCCGCTGCTCGCCGATGAGTGGTGGACCCAGGACAGAACACCGTTGAGCTTGCTGCGACTGGCCAGGTTGTCCTGTCCGATCAAGGTGATCTCCGGACGGCGCATGCCATCGGAGGTTCGGTCGCTTGCGCATGTGCTGCGCATGGCGATCCCGGACTTTTCCCTGCAGCTGGTCAAATCGGCGCGTGCGCTGTCGCATCTGACCCATCCGCAGATCGTGTCGCCGGAGATTGGCAAATTCATTGTTTGCAGTGACATGGGCTGGCACAGTGACGAGGATCTGGCATTGGCGGCTTGAAAACGCCGCCGGCCAAATGAGGGGCAAGGTGAATGTCAACGAAGACGCCATACGAAAAATACGGTGGGTTCTCGACCGTGAGCCGCATCGTGATGCGGCTGTACGACAAGCTGTTGGACGATGACGATGTCGGCCCGTTCTTCGACGATGTCGACATGCCGAGCCTGATCGATCACCAGACGAAATTCGTCTCGTCCCTGATGGGGGGTCCGGCATCCTTCTCGGACACCCATATCGCCAATGCGCACAAGGGCATGGCGATCTACGACGCGCATTTCGACAGGCTGAAGGAGCTTATTCAGGAAACCTTGGACGAGTTCTCCGTCGATCAGGCGGACACCGATATCGTCCTTGGCGCGTTCGAAGCGCGCCGCGGGCTGCTTGTGATCCGCTGATGTCGATTGCAGCCATCAATGAGCAGCTCCTGCGCGCGATCGGCGTCGGCGTTGCCCTTGTCGACATTCGCACGGGCTCGATCCGCTATGCCAACGATACGTTCGGCGAATGGTTCGGACCGATGGAAGGCGGGGAGAAGCTGCCGGAACTCATTGCCGGTCCGGGGATTTTCGAGGCGGTCAAGACGCTCGATACAGCCGACACCTTCACCACCGAGGTGAGTTTCAAGCGTCGCAGGCGGTCCATGACCGTGGCCATCGAAGGCAATCGCGCGCTCGATCAAGCCGAGGACCTCGCCGTTCTGGTCTGTCAGAATATCAGCCGGATCAAAGAGTTGGAGTCCATGATCGATTCCTACGCGATGATGGTGGAGCGCAATACGCACGAGATCCGGCGCGAGAAGGAACATGTCGAAAAGTTGCTGCTGAACATGATGCCGCGCACCGCCTATGAGGAATACAAGTCCTTTGGCGTCGTCGCGCCGCGCCTGTTTTCCGATGTGACGGTGCTGACCCTGAGTTTCTCGAACTTCGAGACGATCGTCGCGGAACATGATCCGGCGGTGATCGTCAGCGAACTGAACGATGTCTATACCGCCTTCGATCGCATCGGAGAGCAGTTCGGCTGCGAACGTGTCCGGACGACGGGCGACAGCTATTTTGCCGTGTCGGGGGTGCCCGATCCGGTCCTGGATCATGCGGGGTCCGTCGCAAACGCGGCGCTAAGATTCCTGCGCTACATCGAACAGAGAAACACGTCCCATCCCATAAGCTGGGTCGCCACCATCGGCGTGGCGAGCGGTACGGTGATCGGATCCGTGGTCGGGGTTCAGAAATACATCTACGATGTGTTCGGACCCGCAGTGAGCGCTGCGGATCTGGTTCGGGCGTCCGCACGGGACATGCAAGCCGTGGTGCATCCCTCGACGGCGGGCCAGCTTGATGAGCGCTTCGCGGTCGAGGCAAGCGGCGCATCGGAGGGCTACGGGATCTTGCACGAAGTCGGCACCGTCAGCGATGCCGCGCGGTGAAACCTTTCTGCGGCGCCTGGTGTGACCCGTGACCCCCGAAGAGATTCTCTCATTCACCAATGAGGCATTGGCGTTTTTCGGCCCGGACGCAGAGATTCTGGCAGCCAATGGAGCGTTTCGCGAGATCTTCGCGCGGGTCGATGCGTTTCTGGCGCCAGGCACGTCCTGGGCGCTGTTTCTCGCCGAAGCCGTTCGGCAGGACGTCCTCTCGAGCGACAGCGCGCGCAAACTGTCGATCCTGGAGGAGGGTCTGACCGATCCGTCTGCCGTTTTGCGGGAGCTCGATCTCGAAACGAGCCTCGGGATCCTGCGGTTTTCGCTGAAGGCGACGTCGGACGACGGCTTTGCCCTACGGGTCACGCGGGATGCGGTGGGCATCTCCGAAGAGGAACGGGAGCTCGAACACCTGATGACCAAGGTGCTCGAAGCCTGCCCGACTTGTCTGACGATGGCGCGTATTGGTGACGGGCAGATCCTGTACAGATCACCGGAGGCGACTGCGCTTCTCGGCAAGGGGTTCAATAGCCGCGAGCATTTCGCGCTTCGCGATGAGCGCGCGGACTTCATCACCGAGCTTCTTCCCAATTCCCGAGTCGACGACATGCGGATCACTGCGCGCCGCGTCGACGGAACCCCCTTTCCGGCGTCGATTTCCGCGCGTCTCATCGAATATCGCGGCGAGGACGTGATCGTGTCGAGCATCGTGGACCTCACCGATGAACTGGAGATGCGCGCCGAACTTGACCGTCAGCGCCAACAGGTCTTTCGCTCCGAGAAAATGTCTGCTCTGGGCGAGGTGCTCGCAGGGGTTGCCCATGAGTTGAACAACCCCTTGTCGATTGTCGCCGGCAACGCGCAGCTGCTATCCGAGGACGGCGTCGAGGGACCGGCGCGAAAGCGTGTCGACCGGCTTGCAGAGGCCGCTGAGCGATGCGTCTCGATCGTGCGCGCCTTTCTGTCGATGGCCCGCGACCGTCCGCTTCATATCGAGCGCATTAGACCGGTTGAGTTGCTCGAAACTGCGCGTGACGCGTTCGAGGCGACGGAGAAGACGGCGCTGGAGGTCACGATCGACGGGGCGGCGGACCTTCCCGAGCTGCTGATCGACGAAGTGCAGATCGTTCAGGTGCTCACCAACCTGATGATCAATGCCGAACAGGCGATGGAAGGGCGGCCTGATGCCCGGATCGACCTTGTGGCGGGGGTGAGCTCCCGCGTCGGTTTTCTCCAGTTACTCGTGTCCGACAACGGGCCGGGCATCCCTCCGGATGTCGCGCCACGGGTTTTCGATCCGCTCTTCACGACCAAGGATGCCGGGAAAGGCACAGGGATCGGGCTCGCCCTCTGCCACAGGATCCTTGTGGCCCATGGGGGCGCAATCGAGCTGGATCAGGATCAGCGCGACGGCGCCAAATTCATCATTGAGTTACCTGCCGCCGAAGACATTGTTCGCTAACCGCAGCGCGGGCCCGTAGGAGTCGCGCTTCAGGATTGCCGGTGCGTCGCTCAGGACCGCCGCTGTGCGAAGGCTAAGCCCCTTGCTTTCCATAAGCTTGAACGGAGACTGATGCTGTGACCGCCCCCCGACGGCATCTGTGTGCCAAGGTGGGTTTGAGACGATCCACAAAGGAGAGCGGTTATGTCGGAGATTGTCACGGTCGGGCTCGATCTGGCGAAGAATGTGTTTCAGGTTCACGCGGCTGACGGCTGCGGACGCGCCGTTTTGCGCAAGAAGCTGAGAAGAGATCAGGTCCTGGCATTCTTCAACGATCTGCCGGCCTGCCTTGTCGCGATGGAAGCCTGTGGTGGCGCCCATTTCTGGGGCCGCGAGATCAGCAAGCTGGGGCATGACGTGCGGCTGATCCCGCCTGTCTACGTGAAGCCTTTCGTGAAGCGCCAGAAGAACGACGCGGCGGACGCCGAGGCGATCTGCGAGGCGGCACAGCGCCCGACGATGCGCTTTGTGCCGGTGAAGAGCGAGCAGACCCAAGGGGCCGCGATGGTCTTCCGTATCCGCGAGTTGCTGATCCGGCAGCGGACGCAGGCGATCAATGCGCTCCGTGGCCATCTGGGTGAGTTCGGAAGGGTCGTACCTCAAGGCGCGACCAACGCGTCGAAGCTCATTGCGATCGTCGAAGATCCGGAAAGTGGGCTGCCTGTCGATGCCATCGCCACGCTCAAGGTGCTGGTCGCGGCCCTGATGCATTTGGAGATGGAGATCGGGAAGCTCGATGCCGAGATCACCCGGAGCGCCAAAGAGAACGACGTCGCCCGACGGTTGATGACGGTGCCCGGGATCGGGCCGTTGATCGCCACGGCCATAGCGACACTGGCGCCGCCGCCCGAGACTTTCCGCAAGGCCCGTGGCTTTGCGGCCTGGCTGGGTTTGGTTCCGAGGCAGCATTCGACCGGTGGCAAGCAGCGCCTCGGAGCGACAACGAAGATGGGAGAGCGATCCCTTCGCCGTCTGCTGATCATCGGAGCGAACAGCGTCATCATCAAGCGGCACAAGCATCCGGATGCTCAGCCGGGAACGTGGCTGGGAAATCTTCTGTCGCGCAAGCCACCAGTTTTGGTACGCGTGGCGCTGGCAAACAAGATGGCGCGCATCGTCTGGGCCTTGCTGGCCCGCGGCGGTGTCTATCAGTCTCCGGCCGCGGCGGCATAAGCCGACCAACGGTCGCGAGAACGTCGGAGCACAAGAGGGCAAGGAGCAGTTTGGCGCAACAGTCGTGAGACAGGATCAGGCATCCAGTATGCAACATGTGCCACAGAGCACGCGGGACCGATTAGGACCTGATCTTCGAACACCATACGGGCCCGCGGCATGTAGATCGCCGCATCAAAGGCCGGATACATGTCAGCACCCGATGACGCGCCTCCGACAGCTCCGAAATTACCTCTTGCGCAAGGGGCGGTTATACATGTTGCATTAAATGGTTTTTGTCCGGTTTGGCCTGATCTCGTGGCCTGGGTCATACGACGGATTGGAATAGCCCGCTAATGAACGCGATCTCGCCTTGGACGCCGGGTTGCTTGTGATGAATGTGGCCGCTTTTGATGGTTCGGATTGTCTCAATACCGCTCAATGTCACCTTGGTGTCCCTGCCCCCTAGAACTGGGCCATTCTGTAGTAGAGTTGAGAGGCGGATGATCGATGGCCCGGAAGCGTCACACGGACGAGGATGCGCTACGTTTGCTGCGAGAGATTGAGGTGCATCTGGCATCAGGGCTGGACGTCGCGGAGGCGTGTCGGAAGGCTGGGATCAGCGACGCGACTTACTACACGTGGCGGATAGAACGAATTTGGCCTATTGCCTCTTGGATCTGGTACTGTTCTAGAGACTAAGGGTTCGGGATTATTAATGCTTTCGCACGTGCCCTAGTTGTATCGTAGGCCGTTTGAATTGGCAAAGCGGAATGGGTTGCCTGTAAGCGCAAAATTGAAATAGGTAGCAAACTTCTGTTCAGGAGGTTGGGCCGCGATGTTTCTCGTACGACGTCGGCCCTTTGCCGACATTCATCGACCACCTTCTGGTCCCGCCAAAACGGACATTGATGCTCTCCGCAGCATAGCCTCTGAGATGTCGGTCGGGGATGGGTACACCTGCAGTTTCCGCAGCCTGGCGCATGAACGTCGGTTCAAGAACATTCAAGGTCCGCTACTCTACGTTACCTCGGACAACTGATAGGGTTGGCAAAATTCGGGGATGACCGGTCTCCGTAGGCGTGCGGCAACGTCACCGCCGCGCGCGCATTAAGCAGCCCCGAGACCTAATTGGACCCAGGAAGGAACTGCCGTGAGCCGAATCGTGACGGTCACTATGAACCCGGCGCTTGACGTATCGGCCGACGCGCCTGCGATCATCCCTGGCCCAAAGCTGCGTTGCACCGATGCCCGGCTCGATCCCGGTGGCGGCGGCGTGAACGTCTCACGCGCCATCCGCTTCCTCGGAGGGCAATCCACCACGCTTGTCGCCGCAGGCGGCGTGACGGGTGACCTCCTCTGCCAGCTTCTCACCGCTGAAGGGATCGCGCCGGTTCGCCTACCGATCAGCGGTCTCACCCGTCAATCCTTCGCCGTCCGGGCTTTGGATACCGACGCGCAATACCGCTTCGTGCTCCCCGGCCCCCTCTGGCTGGAGGAGGAGACCGCCGCCCTCTTCAACACGATCAAACCGCACCTGGCCCAAGGCGCGCTGATCGTCGTCTCCGGCAGTCTGCCACCCGGTGCCACCCCCGATGTCCTGATCCGCCTCAACCGCCTCGTTCGCGACCACGGCGCGGGCCTGATCCTCGACACCTCAGGGCCCGCGCTGGTCGAGGCCGTTGCGAGCACAGACACCCCCTTTCACGTCCTGCGCGTCGACGGGGAAGAGGCCGACCTCCTTGCGGGCCGCGCTCTCGGCGGGCCAGAAGATATGGCCGCCTTCGGCCGAACGCTCCTGGCCGACAACCGGGCCGATCATATTGTCATGGCCTTCGGCGCGAAGGGTACGATGGGCCTCTCTGCCGCCGATTGCTTCTTCTGCCGCCCGCCGCTCATAAAGACGCTGAGCGCCGTGGGTGCGGGCGACAGCCTCGTTGGCGCCTTCACCCTCGCCCTTTACCGCGGCGAGGCCTTTCGCGTCGCTGTTTGCTTCGGCACGGCGGCGGCGGGGGCCGCCGTCATGACCCCGGCCACCGCCCTGTGCGAGCTGGAGCAGACCGAACGCCTCCTTCCCCAGATCGAGGTGACGGCGATCTAGAGAGACCTCGGGCGGTCAACTCGGGGTCGCATAAGGCTGTGCAGCCATTTGTTCGCGGCATGCGCTTGCGGCGCGAAAATCGAAGGTACTGGTTGGGTTCGAAGCCGTCATGCGGCGACGCAGCAGACGAGGCAACAGTGGAGGGGTCGACGCCGTCGTTCCTCGGCCCAAACCGGACTCTCGATGCCTTACTCAGATGCTGCAGTTGCATCCCACATTCCGGCCATTCGCTGCGCCATTGATTTCTTGACGCGTCAGCCTTAGAGCCTCTCCAGACGCTGTATGTAGACATCGATTGGATGATGTCGTTTCGTCCGCAGCACGGATAGGCCGAACTGTTCCCGATGCGTTACTGTGCCGTCTTCGTGCAAGTATGATGGCGTCTCGCAGTGATCGTAGCCCATAAAACCGAACGGTACGCACGCCACGCCATCACCGGCATTAACAAGTCGATCAACAGGCCAAAACCTGTATAAATCAAGGTATCTGCAGAGACCACCACTTCCTACACGTGGCTGCCCAAACGTTAGAACTTCAATTTCCGAAACCCTACGAAACCGGAACAGTTGTACAGCAAAACAAAGTGCAAGCGCCCCGCCTTGACTATGGCCGCAAACCACAACTTTTTTGCCAGTCAAAACAGATTGAAGTCGCCTTAGGGCGAGACTGGCTTCGTGAAGATACCCTACGTGCAGTCTTGAGTTGATGCCGAAAGGAATTTTTTTCATCGGCACCTTGAAGTTTAAATGCCAACTACGAACAGTTGGCCCGCTTGTGCCGCGGACAATTGAACCGCGGAAACACACGATAAATCGATCCTCTTCTTCGATCCAGATGTATCGCACCAAATACCTGCTCTGATCATAGGTCCTCTGTCGCAGTAAGTTCGGGAATGTACGACGCGCATCGATCGGCCCAGCCAATTGGTATACTTCGCCAGATAAATTTGCGAACTTTTTGAATTCAGATTCTTCCAAGAGTTCAGTCCTAAATCTACGATCTAATCATCTTCAGAGATAAACTAAGTCAGTCGCACCTCAAGGATGCCTTCTTTTTGTTGCGATACGCAACGCGGCCGGAAATAATAACTGACCCGACGCCTGAAGTGAAGGCCCGATCCTGCCGTTCATGGAGACATTATAGTGCCGCGACGCGGCATCCTACTAGCGGACGTTCAGCCGACCGGTGGCATTTTCAGTGTGGTCCTACATACGAAACACTCGTGACGTCCGAAAAAACCTCCATCGGTGGCAGAGACGCAAGACCACCTTAACCGGTGCCCCCACCACATCCGACCAAGGAATTGCTGAGCCAAAAAAGGGTTACTTGCAGGCGGATCAGTACACTCGAACGCGCGGGCGTCCGGAAATGGCTGAAATGAGAATGAATGGGTCGACCCTTTTGCCGCGCGAGGCCGAGATAGGCGCGCCTACAACTCTGAAAAAAAAGAGAAAGTTAGGGACTTGTGGTCGCTCGTGTTGCTGATGCATCCTCACTTGAAACAGGGAGAGCAGGAAAATTGTCGTCTTCATCTGGGCGCCCTATCGCGGAAGTCATTGATTTATTTTGTGGAATTGGGGGTATCAGCCATGGGTTCAAGCGGGCTGGCTTTCGTGTCATCGCGGGATACGATGTCGACGAGGGCTGTCGCTATGCTTTCGAAACAAACAATGACAGCCGCTTTGTTGCGAAGGACTTGGACGACGTTTCGCCAAAGGAACTCCGCCGCAGGTTCTCAGGCGAGCTTCCGTCGGTGCTCGTTGGCTGCGCCCCATGCCAACCGTTTTCGACCTACAAGAAGGGTAAAGTTGATGACCGTTGGTGCCTGCTGCAAAAGTTTGCTGAACTAGCAATTGAAGTGGAACCCGACTTTGTGTCGATGGAAAACGTGTCGGGCCTGATGGACTACAAGGGTGGGACCATCTTCCACGATTTTATCTCAACACTACGGAAAAAGTATAAATGTAGCCACGCCGTTGTTGATTGTTCGGAGCATGGCGTGCCCCAACGGCGACAACGGCTTGTGTTGATCGCATCCAAAGGCAAAAGCCCTATCACGCTTGAAGCCAAGCAAGGAGCAGCCCGAACGGTAAGGGATGCAATCGGACACCTACCTCAACTGGAAGCGGGCGAGGTTTGTGAAAGCGACCCACTCCACAGATCAAGCCGATTAAGCAACCTAAATATTGAAAGGATTAAGTCGTCAAAGCCTGGAGGAACTTGGCGGGAATGGCCCGACCATCTTTTAACGGCATGCCATAAAGCCGAAACAGGTAAAGGATATGGCGGGGTCTACGGTAGGATGGAATGGGAGCGCCCGGCTCCTACGATCACCACTCAGTGCTACGGGTATGGAAACGGTAGATTCGGCCATCCCACCCAAAATCGTGGAATGTCTCTCCGTGAGGCAGCAATCCTCCAGTCATTTCCTGAAGACTACGAGTTTTTTGAAGAAGGTAAATTTCCTGGGTTTAAGGCGGTTGGCAGATGGATTGGCAATGCTGTTCCAGTAAGGCTTGCGGAACAAATTGCAAATAAAATTGCTTCGGAGATTAAGAATTGTGAACAAAACTGACATCTTTGAAATGAGCGTTGACCTTAACGTTCTCAACCATCTCGGCATCAAGCTTTATAGTAGTATTCCAGCTGTCATCTCTGAAGCGGTCGCCAACGCATGGGACGCAGATGCGTCACTGGTGCGTATCCAAGTGAGCAAGAGCGAGATAGCCATTTTGGATGATGGTCATGGAATGACGGTCGATGACATCAATTCCAAATTTCTCACTGTCGGCTATCAGCGAAGGAAAGACGGCCACGCACTTACCCCGAATGGGCGTCGTGTGCTTGGACGCAAAGGCATCGGAAAGTTGTCTCTCTTCTCGATAGCAAACACTATTGAAGTTCACAGCAAGAAAAATGGGATCCATTCTGGCCTTTTACTCAGTTTGCCAGAGATACAAGCGTCAATTGAGGCTGGCGAAGGCACGTATAAACCTCGACAAACTGATACCGATGATTTTCCCAGTCTAACCGGAACTCGCATTGTCATCAGAGACATACGGAAAGCAACTTCCCACGCTCCCGGGCCATTGCGCCGTAGACTGGCAAGAAGGTTCTCCGAGTTGGCGCAACCAGCTTCGGGCTTCCGCGTCGAAGTTAACGGTGTCGAGATCACCAGTGAGGACCGACAGTACTTTAAGAAGGTCGAATTTCTTTGGACCTATGGCGATGGTGGAAAGCAAGTCCAGTCTTTGTCCAACGCACAAAAAATATTTGAACGAGACGCGCCTTTTTCCGGTTGGATAGGTACAGTCAAATCGGCGGGCGATCTCGTTAGCGAGGACGGAGACAACCTTAACGATGTCCAAATTATGGTTCGTGGCCGCGTCGCTCAAGAGAAAACGCTTCAATTTTTCGGAGAAGACGGGGTTTATGCGTCTTATGTAGTCGGTGAAATACACGCTGACTGGCTGGACGATGATTCTCAAGACGACATCGCGACGACAAACCGGCAATCGTTGATAGAAGATGACGACCGGGTACGGAAGCTGCACGAGGCAATTCAGTCGGAGTTGAAGCACATTCAAAATGTCTGGACTTCGCTACGCAACGAAGCGGGTAAAAAGGAAGCGTTGAAGGTTCCCGAAGTCGATGAGTGGTTTACGACTTTGGGCGGCGATCAAAGGACCCGGGCTTCACAGTTATTTGGAAAAATCAATCAACTGCGCTTGGAGCCCGAGGATAAGAAGCCGCTCTTCAAGTATGGCGTTCTAGCTTTTGAAAAGCTCAAAGTTAGGGACAGCCTTAGTCGGCTTGAAAGCATATCTGACGATGATTTCTCGGGATTCTTAAAGGCATTTGAAAGTCACGATGAGTTGGAGGCACAGTTATACTATGAGATTTCCAGGGGTCGGCTCGACATAATCCGCAGTTTTGAAGGGCTAACCGAAGACAACCGTCTCGAAAAAGTCCTTCAGAAGTTTCTTTTTGAGCACCTCTGGCTTCTTGATCCTTCTTGGGATCGGGCTACGAAAGACGCTTCGATGGAGGTCGAGGTCAAAAAAGCCGTACTGAATGAGGAGGAGTTCGACGGTGACTACATGGAAGAAATCGGAAGGGTAGACGTCCACTACCGAAAAGTCGGCGGAGAACACCTGATCATTGAGCTAAAGCGCGCCGGCGTGATCACCGAAACTGACGACCTGTTTAGACAAGTGCGCAAATATCAGAGGAAGATGGATCAGTTGCTTGCGAACTTGAACCGGGCGAGCGAAGCCTATGAAATTGTATGCTTGGTTGGACAAGACCTACGAGATTGGAAGGAGCCAATGGGGCGTCAGCAGTCATTTGACATTATGCGGCAGGCACGTGCTCGTGTCATGACTTATCAACAGCTTATTCAAAGTGCGCGAAACGCATACAATGAGTATCTTGATGCTTCACAGCAAGCTGGCAAGATATACAAGATATTGGATGCCATAGATCGCAGTATTTTGTCCGATTGAATGACTGCTATTGGTGAGTTCGACAGCACGGTCAGCGTCCGCGGCGAATGCCCGCTCTCCGCCCTCTTCTACGGTTGACCCATAGTGAGTTCGCTCATGCGGCGAACTTCTGGAATCCGCCCTCCCTTACGGATGCGACAGCCAGAACTAGGATCTCGAACAAGGTCCAAGGCTGCCACGAGGCACCTTCTCTCGGATAGCCGCTTCGGTCTTCCGCAAGGCTTACCAACCCTGCGATGTAGGGTGTCTCCGGGCCGCTAAGCCTTGCTGCCGCCGCCCCTGTTGGTGGGGCGGCTGCTCTGACTAGCACGCGACATCTCGGGATGATTGCAGCAGCCGCTTGTAAGCCAAGCGGTCGCACAGGGGCGCGAACCAACAGTCCACTTTCGGTGAGATTGTGGCACCATCGACAAGCCCCTTTTTGCGCTGCGTTATGGCCCGAACGGGCGGGTTGTCCCATCCGGGCCCGTGCGTGCGCGGTGGCTATCCGCCGAGAAGCGCGTCGATCTTCTTGGCGACGGTTTCCGCCGCTTTGGCGAGGACTCCTGCATCGAGGTGCGCATAGCGTTCGGTGCTGTTCGGCGATGCGTGACCGAGCAGCTTGCCGGTCATGTGCAGCGTCTCGCCGGCGAGGAGAGCGTGGGAGGCGTAGGTGTGACGGAGGTCGTGGAGGCGGATGTCGGGCGGCAGGTCTGCGCGTCTTTTGAAGCTCTGCCAGGCGTGATCGACCGAGGTGCGATGCGGCTTCTCTGAACGCAGAGCTGGAAAGACATAGTCGGACCGTCGACGCGTGCGCAGACCGGCCAGGTGCCGGACCGCGGCATCGCTCAGAACGACCGTACGAGGGCCGGTCTTGGTCTGCGGGAGCTGCAGCCGGTCTTTCCGAACATCGCGCCACCGGAGCCGCAGGATCTCTCCGGATCGGCACCCGGTGAGCAGGATCAGCCATACGGCATCCGCCGCGTCCCGTGTCTTCGGCGGAGCGGCGTCGAGGACCTCGGCAAGTGCCCGCAGATGCGTACTGGTCAGCATCCTGCCGCGCGCACGGCGCGTGTTGATCCGGAGCGGGCTGGCCGGGTTCGGGTGGTCCGCGGGCAGCAGCGCGGCCTCGCGGCCCCAGTTCAGGATTGTGGTGAAGTGGCCAAGGGCCTGGTTGGCACCTCCTGGGCGAGATCGCGAGTAGCGCGTGAACCACTCCGCCACGTTCGGTGTAGTGATCTGCACGACCTTGCGCGGCCCGAAGGCCGGCAGGAGTTGGGTGTCGAGATAGTAGGCCAGGGCCGACAGGGTGGTCGCCTTGTAGACGCCCTGCTTGGCGTCCACGAAGGCCGCGCAGAGCTCCGCGAATGTCAGCGGACAGCACGGCATCGGGCGCGAAGTTGGCGCGGGTTCCTGGCCGACAGCGCGCGCCATATGGGCTGCGCGCGCCGCGTCCAGGCTCAGATCTTCGAGCCGGCCGAGTGTGATCCTCCGGGACTTGCCATTTGCCTTGTGCCAACACACCCAGGAGCGCGCGCCGCCCGGTTGCACCCGGAGGGCGAGCCCGTCGCACTGCGCGACATAGAGCGTGTATTCTGTCTTCGCCGGTTTGAGAGACGCCAGGAGCAACGGGGTGAGGCGCGTGATCGTCTTCATGGCCGCTCCCCCTTCGCGGCCTTTCGCCATGCGATGAGCTCTTTACGGAACACGGCCGGGTCCCGTTGGTTCTCCGCGCAGAACGAGGCCAGGGAGAGCGGTGACTTGCAGAACTCTGCGAAGATGCTGCGCGGCGGTTGGCGCTTTTGTGGCGAGCGCGTGACCCTTTCCAAATGGTCTCCGACACGCTGACTGGCGGCCTTGAGTGTGCTGTCCTCCAGATGCGCATAGCCTTCGGTGGTCTTGAGATCCGCATGGCCCAAGAGCCCGCCCACGATGCGGAGATCGAGCCCCGCATTGACGCCGGCCGAGGCGAAGCTGTGGCGCAGGTCATGCAGACGGACAGCGTCGAGACCAGCGCGGGTGCGCGCCGCGCGCCAGACCGCATCGAGGTGATGCACCGGCAGCGGTTTTGCGCCGTGACCGAAGACATAGACATTGCACTTTGGAAAGCCGGCGAGCAGGCGCCAGGAAGGGCGGCCAAGCCAGATCGAGCGCGGTCCGGTTTTCGCATCTGGCAGGACGCAGCGTGCGCCGTCGATCATATCCCATGTCAGCCCCAAGGCCTCGCCCTTACGGCAGCCGGTGAGGGCAAGGAACCGCAAGCAACCCACTTCGGAGGAATGCGCACTCGCCGCATCTCGCAACGCTGCACCGAGTTTTTCCCATTGGTGTTGAGAGAGATATGTCGCCGCGAAGCCGGAGCGTCTGCGCCGCAAACCCTTGCAGGGATTGCGCCCCGGCGGCCGCAGCCCGAGCAGTTCTGCATGGCGTATCATTCCGGACAGAACCGCCAAGGCACGGTTGCCGGAGGCTGGACTGCAGGGGAGCGATGATCTCCAGGACACCACATCGTCACGGGAGAGGGTCTGCAGCTTGATCGATCCCAAATGGGGCAGGATCAGACGCTCGACATCGAAGGTATGGGCGCGCAGCGTTGCCGGTTTCCAACTGTCGGCGCGGTCTGCAAGATACCGCGCGCTGAAGGCGGCCACTGTGTCGGTCGAAGTTGCAAGATCGGCGTCTGCCGCGTGAGCGAGGAGATCGCGCGCGAGGCACCGCGCGGCGTCCCGGCCGATCTTGTCGGAAGGCCCGAGCGTGCGCTTGCGGCTGCGCGTGTCCTGCCGCCATTGCACGATCCAGGAACGCGAGCTGTCGCGCTGTCTCAGACCGAGCTGCGGGACGTCACTGTCCCATGTAACAATCTCCGAAGCGGCGGTTGGAACGGATGCTGTTTTGGACGGACCCGTGTTGGGCATGGGTGTCTTCCCTCTGCTTCAGGAAAAATCCACGCAGTTTCCCGGGAAGCGTCCAGGAAACGCGGGGAAGCAGGAAAGATCGGACCCCAGAACCGCGGTCGCGGCCCCGAGACGTCACCGGGAAAGCCGGTGAGATCAACGCCTTGTCGAGACGCGGCTCACCGTCCGGATCGGCCCTTCGGACCTCATTTTTTACCACACCCTACGCAGACTATGGCAGCGTGGCTCCGATCTACCCGGATTTCCAACTCTACAACACCTAAGGCGCCCCGATCGAGAACGCAGATCTACTGGCGTTCGTGGGCAGCTTTGACATCCTGCGACCTGCGACCGTTCGCCTACCGATCGCAACATCAACGCACCGGCGTTTATCGACGTGATCGCGCAGCGCCGTGACGATGCGTTGGCAGATCGACTGAGGCAGGGACGCGCACCTTGGTGCCCGTAGTGGCACATGCTTCGCGCTGGTACGGACCACACGACAAGATCGAAAAAGCGATCATTGGGTGCTCGACGCTGGATGGCGGTATTGTCCGCAACCCGACCGTCCGCCCAGCAGATCTTGCTGCGTTTCCACGAATGGTCGCTTTACCGGTTGCGGATCTCTGTGACTCGGAACGGCCAGGGCGATCAGTTTGCTGCCGGAGCGAAGACCGCGATACCAGTCTGGCCGCTCTGCGCTCAGAGTTGAGCTGAACGACAGCGCTGACAAAACCGAGCGAAGGTCAATCGCACCCCCTGCTCCCGCCCCCTGGGTCCTCGGGTCCTTGGGGACTGGCGTATTCAATCTATGACTGGACTGCGCAGGTGGATCCGGGTCGCGCAAGGGGTTCATGGAAAACCAGATCATCGGTGTGCTCAAGGCACGCGGGGTTGATGCTGGGACGGACGAAATCTGTCGGAATCATGGCATCAGGTCGGCCACGTCTGACAGCCGGCGGAAGACCTAGGGCGACTTGGAGGGGTCGGAAGCCAAGCGGTTACTCGCGCTGGACGCCGAGAATGCCAAGCGCCCACATTTGGCGCCCGGTTGCCGGTGAAAACGGAGGTGTCGGTGAAAACCACCACGCCGGCGCCTGGGAGCTCCCTACATGGCCGCGCGACACGCCAACCGACCGTAAAGCCCCAGACCAGATCCGCCTAATTCGACGGCAAAGGTCACTCCCCGCGCTCTTTCCAGCGTACCATCTGGCGCAGAAGCCCGTGAAAGATCTGCACATCGGCACGGGTCAACGGCATCCGGGACCAGAGGTTGCGCAGCACGATCTTCATCCCCTCCGCCTTGGTTTCGGGAAAGAAGAAGCCCGCCGTCTCCAGCCGCTCCTCGTAATGCTGGCTGAGCTTCTCGACCTCCACCGCACTGGCCCAGTCGGCGCCCGCCATCTCCATTTCCGAGGGTACGGACCCCGCCGTCTGGCGCCGCCATTCATAGCCCGTCAGCAGCACGCATTGCGCCAGGTTGAGCGACGGGAACTCCGGGTTCACCGGGACCGAGATGATCGCGTTTGCGCGCGCGATATCGTCGTTCTCCAGCCCTGCCCGTTCGGGCCCGAACAGCACCGCTACGCGCCGCCCGGCGACGCCATGGGCGCGCGCCTCTGCCATGGCTTGTTCGGGCGTCACCACCCGCTTGGTCAACCCGCGCGCCCGCGCCGTGGTGGCATAGACGACCTCCACCCCGTCGAGCGCGGTCGGAACGTCCGGGCAGACCACCGCTGCGTCCAGCAGTCGCCCGGCCCCGCTCGCCATCGCCACAGCCTTCTGGTTCGGCCAGCCATCACGCGGATCGACGATGCGCATCTGATCGAGCCCGAAATTCCACATCGCCCGGGCGGCGGCTCCTATATTCTCCCCCATCTGGGGGCGGACGAGGACGAAAACGGGGGGCGTCGGCATATCAGTCATGGCCCGGGCCTCTACGCCGCCCGACCGACGGCTGCAACGGTCTTGCCGCCCCCTGCCCGGCAAGCTAGACCCGGCCGACCCCAGACCGGACCTTGCCCCATGGCCGATGCCGACCGCCCGCAGATCTATCTGATCACCCCGTCCGAACCCGACGCGGTGGGATTTGCCGACAGGCTTTCGGCCGTTCTCGACGCCGCCCCTGTGGCCTGTCTGCGGCTGAGCCTTGCCAGCGAGGATCCCGACGACATCGCCCGTCTGGCCGATCTGACCCGTGCGGTCGCCCATGCCCGCGACGTGCCGCTGGTGATCGACCGGCACCTGCGGCTTGTAGGGCCCCACGGGCTCGACGGCGTGCATCTGGCCGACGGCTCACGCCATGTCCGCGACGCGCGCAAGGCGCTGGGTGCGGACGCCATCATCGGCGCCCATTGCGGCACATACCGGCATGACGGGATGACCGCGGGCGAGCACGGGGCCGACTATGTGAGCTTCGGGCCGGTCGATCCCGGCCCGCTGGGCACCGGCGAGTCCGTGCCCCGCGAGCTTTTCGAATGGTGGTCGGAGATCGTCGAAGTGCCCGTCGTCGCCGAAGGCGGTCTCTCGGACGCCCACATCGCCGATCTCGCGCCGGTCACGGATTTCTTCGCGATCGGCTCGGAGGTCTGGAAGGCCGACGACCCCGCCGCAGCACTGCGGCGGATCGAGGGTCTGCTGCACTGACGGCGGGCACCGCGCCGGTCAGGCACAAAGCATGAACATAAATGTACGGAATGTCCGTTTGGACAGAACGTACAAAGGTTAAGGCTGCCAGTCCCGGGCCAGTTCGGCCTCCAAGCCGGCCCGCACTGCGGCCTCACAGGCAGCAGCCAGCGCCTTGCGGTCGCTATAGTCGGCGACCTTGAGCGGTGGGTGATAGAGCACCGTTACACGGCCCTGCCGTCGGGCCGCCAGCACGCGCAGAAGATGCGCACCGAATCCCATGTCGCCCCACCAGGCATAGAACCGCGGGTCGGCACCGTCCGGCGCCCGGTAGATCACGCTCACCGGCTGCACTGCCAGCGAGGCTTGCAGATCTTGGGTGAAGAACGCCTCGAAAAGTGTTGACTTAAAGGGCAAAACCCTGCGCCCGTCAGAGCTGGTGCCCTCGGGAAAAAAGAGCAACCGGTGCCCCGCACGCAGCCGCGCCTCGAACAGACGCGCCTGCGCCGGGGCGTCGCGGACCTCGCGGGTGATGAAGACAGTTCCCGTGGCGCGCGCCAGCCAGCCTATAGCGGGCCAGCGCGACACCTCGGCCTTGGAGACGAAATAAATCCGCTTGCGGGCGTTCAGCGCAAAGATGTCGAGCCAGGAGCTGTGATTGGCCACCACCGCACCTGGTTCACGCAAAGGTGCTCCAACTGCTTGAAAACCCGTACCAATTACCGGAAACGCGCCACGACAGACCGTGGAGGCGATCGCCGGGGTCCACGGTCGCCGCACGCCGTGGAACGGACGTTCGGCCAGACGGACCAGCAGCAACAGCACCAGCCCGCCAAAGACCCAGAGCCCGAGCGCCGCACCGCGCAGGCCCGCCCGCAGCCACCCCCAGATAGTGATCCGCGGGGCCTCCGGTGGCGCCGCGCCGCGCCAGGTGACGCTCACCCGGCCGTCTCTCGCAGCTCGCCGGTATAGATCGCACGCTGGCGCGGGTTCATCCGGGCCGTGTCCAGCACCAGGCAGATATCCACGGTGTTAAAAGCATGGTCGACGAACGCGCCATCGCCGACGAAACCGCCAAGCCGCAGATACCCCTTGATCAGCGCAGGGGTCTCGCGCATGGCGCGCGCGCGGTCGATTTCTTCCGCCGGCATCAGATCGAGGCTCTGGTAATGGGCCGTCCGGGTCCGCACGCGCAGGTCGGGTGGCGCGAGGTACCGGTGGTGCAGGTTGGCCAGCGGCTCGGCCAGCGCCCTCACGTCGGTACCGTGAAAGCTCGCGACACCGAACAGGACCTCAATCCGCCGCTCCAGCGTGACTCGCGCCAGACCGTTCCAGAGGTGATAGATCGCAGCCCCGCCGCGGTAATCGCGGTGCAGGCAGGAACGGCCAAGCTCCAGCACCTTTCGGCCCGACGACAGAAGCGGCGCGAGATCATACTCATCGGCGCAGTAAAACTGCCCGGCCCTGGCCGCACCCTCTTCGGTCATCACCCTGTAAACGCCCACGACCTGACCGTCCGGATCCGCAGCGCGCGCCGTGTCTATCAGCAGCAAATGCTCGCAATAGGGGTCGAACCGGTCCCGCTCAAGCCGCTGCGCGTGGTCCACCAGCGGCCCGTCCCCCCCCAGTTCGGTCACGAAGACGTCGTAGCGCAGCCGCTGCGCCGCCCGCAGATCCGTCGCGCTCTCAGCCACACGGACCTCGAAACGGGGCTCGGATGGGCTCATTTCGGGGTGCTCCGGCTCGATTTTGGGTGGCGATCTTCTAGAGGCCGGGGCAGCCAGAGGCAACCAAACGGCTGATGGGACGCAATTTAACCTTGCAGCAACCTTATTAGGATGGAAACTCCAAACGCAATTCTATGCGCGACCCGTCGATGGAGACCTTCCCGGCATGCTCGAAATTCACAGTGATCCGTCCACCGATGTTGGACTGCACCTGCCCGAGCCCCCAATCCGGGCGGTCGGGATGACGCACAAGCATTCCCGGCTCCAACAGGCTGTTCATGGGCGTGCTCCTTGGTGGGCGGGGGCGCAACCATGAGCGGCACGCCCTACGATATCGCAGCGCTTCTTGGCTCGCGCATCTGCCATGACCTTATCAGCCCGCTGGGCGCGATCGGCAATGGTGTCGAACTGCTCAGCATGACCGGGATGAGCGACGGGGCGGAGATGTCACTGATTTCCGACAGTGTCGATCACGCCAACGCGCGCATTCGGTACTTCCGCATCGCGTTCGGGGCCGGCAGCGATGTGAACCGCATCGGGCGCACCGAGATCGCCACCGTGCTCGAAGACCTCGCCAAAACCTCAAAGCTCGGCATGGCATGGGAGGTTCCCGGCGATATCACCCGCAACGAGGCCAAGCTGGCCTTTCTCCTGATGATGTGTCTCGAGACCGCCATGCCCTATGGCGGCAATATGCGCGTTGCGCTGGACGGCGCGCACTGGTCGGTGACGGGTACTGCGGATAAGCTCAAGATCGATCCGGACCTGTGGCAGGTTCTGTCAGCGCCCTCGGTCGCGACCCCTGAGATCACCCCGGCCCAGGTTCAGTTCCTGCTCGCCGCGGATCTGATGAAGACGCACGACCCCAGGCCTTGCGTCCAAATGGACAGCACACGGATCGAAATCAGCTACTGAGAGCGGCGCACCTGTCGAGCCCGTCGGCGCGTGCAGCCGCGGGGCGCAGCGCACCGGCATGTTCACGACGTGGTTTCGCTGTGTTTGAGCCTCTGCCGCAGTCCCAAGGCCCGCAGAGTTTCCGTCAATTGCGCACTGTACCGTCGCCGGTGACGAGGTATTTGAAGCTGGTCAGCTGCTCCGCTCCGACCGGGCCGCGCGCGTGGAGCTTGCCCGTGGCGATACCGATCTCTGCGCCCATGCCGAACTCTCCGCCATCGGCGAACTGGGTGGACGCATTGCGCATCAGGATGGCGCTGTCGAGCCGGGTAAAGAACCGCTCCGCTGTCGCGTCATTCTCGGTCAGGATGCAATCGGTGTGGTCCGACCCGTAGGTGCGGATGTGGGCGATCGCCTCATCGACCCCCTCGACCGTGCGGGCCGCGATGATGCTGTCGAGGAATTCGCGGCCGAAATCCTCTTCCGAAGCGGGCACCGTGCCTTCGGTGGCAAGCAACTCTCCGGCCGCGCGCACCTCCACACCGGCGTCCAGCAGGTCGCGGATAAAGGGCGCACCGTGTTTCTCATAGAACGCGCGGTCCACCAGCAGGCATTCGGCGGCACCGCAGATCCCGGTGCGCCGGGTTTTGGCGTTCAGGATCACGCGGCGGGCTTTGTCCGGATCGGCGTCGGCATCCACGTAGATGTGGCAGATGCCTTCGAGATGCGCGAACACCGGCACCCGAGCCTCGCGTTGGACGAGGCCGACCAGCCCCTTGCCGCCCCGCGGGACGATCACGTCGACGAACTCGGTCATCCGCAAAAGCTCGCTCACTGCATCGCGCGAGCGGGTCGGCACCAGTTGGATCGCCTCGGCGGGCAACCCGGCGGTGCGGAGCCCGGCAACGAGGCAGTCATGGAGCGCCGTGGCGCTGTGAAAGCTCTCCGACCCGCCACGCAAGATCACGGCATTGCCCGATTTCAGGCACAGCGCCCCGGCATCAGCGGTCACGTTGGGACGGCTTTCGTAGATCACGCCAATCACGCCGAGCGGCGTGCGCACGCGTCGGATGTTCAGCCCGCTCGGCATGTCCCAGTCGGCGATGGTCGCGCCCACGGGATCCTCCTGCGCCGCGATGGCGCGCAGGCCTGCGACAATTCCCTCGATGCGGGATGCGTCGAGCCGCAGCCTGTCCATCATTGCGTCCGAAAGACCCTTGTCCGCGCCGTAGTCGAGATCCTTGGTGTTGGCCCCAAGGATCTCCCCCTGCCGCTCGGCCACCGCATCCGCAGCGGCCAAAAGCGCCTGCGCCTTTTGTTCGGGCGGTGCAAATCCAAGCTCGGTGGCCGCGCGACGGGCACGGGCGCCGAGTTCCGCCATAAGGCCGGGGAGGTCGTCGAGATCTTTCATAGCACCATGTCATCCCTATGGATCAGCGCGGCGCGCCCCGGATAGCCCAGTATTCGGGCAATGTCACCTGACCGGTGCCCGGAAATTGCGCGTGCTTCCGTAGCGGAATAGCAGATCAGACCGCGGCCGAGCCGTGTGCCTTCGGGACCGTCAATCTCCACCGGCTCGCCCCGGTCGAAACTGCCGGTGACGTCGGTTACCCCCGCGGGAAGCAGCGACTTTCCGCGCATCAGTGCCTGGGCCGCGCCGGCATCGATGCGGATCGAGCCGCGGGGTTTCATCGCCGCGATCCAGCGCTTGCGCGCCGCCTGGGGGTCGGTTTCGGGCAGAAACCAGGTACAGGGCGCGCCCGCATCGAGCGCCGTGAGCGGGCGATCGAGAGTGCCCAGCGTGATCGCCATGGCGCAGCCCGCCGCCATCGCGGTGCGCGCCGCCATCAGCTTGGTGACCATACCGCCCTTGCTGAGGCCAGACACGCCGTCGCCGGCCATGGCCTCGATCTCGGGCGTGATCCGCTCGATCACATCGAAGCGGCGGGCGCCCGCATCGGTGAGCGGATTGCCGCTGTAGAACCCGTCCACATCGCTGAGCAGCACCAGCCGGTCGGCATCGATGGTCGCGGCCACCTGGGCCGCCATCCGGTCATTGTCGCCATAGCGGATCTCGTCCGTGGCGATCGTGTCGTTTTCGTTGACGATGGGCACCACGCCGAGGGTCAGGAGCTGCTTGAGCGTCGCGCGCGAGTTCAGGTAACGGCGGCGCGAGTTGCTGTCGTCGAGCGTCACCAGCACCTGGGCTGTGACGATGCGGTGGGGCGAGAGCGCTTGCTCATAAGCCCGGGCAAGCCGGATCTGACCGACCGCCGCGGCGGCCTGGGATTGCTCTAGCGGCAGGGCCCCGGTTCCGAGCTTCAGCACGCGCCGGCCGAGTGCGATAGAGCCCGAGGACACAACAACGACATCGGTGCCCTGGGCCTTCAACGCCACGATGTCGGCCGCCAGCCCGACCAGCCAGTCGCTGCGCAGTCCCCCGTCGGGATCGACGAGGAGCGCGGAGCCGATCTTGACGACGACCCGGCGCGCGCGGCTCAGGGGCTCCATGGCGCGGGATCCGCAACGGCCCGAGCGCTGCTGCGCAGGCGGGCGCTATCAATCCGGTCGCGCAAGGCGCGCAGCGCGTCCTCCACGCCTTCGCCACTGACCCCGGACATCGCCAGGATCGGGCCACCGGAGGCGTCCTCCAGCGCCGCGCGCACCTCGGCGCGGGTCTCCGTGTCAAGCGCGTCGATCTTGTTCATCGCCGTCACGCGGGGCTTGTCCGCCAGGGGACCGTCATAGGCCGCGAGTTCCGCCAGAATGGTGTTGTAGTCGGCCACGGGATCCTCGGCGGTCGCGTCGACGATGTGGAGAAGTACCGAGCAGCGCTCGACATGTCCAAGAAACCGGTCTCCGATTCCCCGCCCCTCATGTGCGCCCTCGATCAGGCCGGGAATGTCAGCCACGACGAACTCGACGCCGTCCACCCCGACGACTCCCAGATTGGGATGCAGCGTGGTGAACGGATAGTCTGCGATCTTCGGTCTCGCATTGGAGGTCGCGGCGAGAAAGGTCGACTTGCCCGCGTTGGGCAGACCGAGCAGCCCGGCCTCGGCGATCAGCTTCAGACGCAGCCAGAGCGTGCGCTCCACTCCCGGCTGGCCAGGGTTTGCATTGCGCGGCGCTTGGTTCGTCGCGCTCTTGAAATGCAGGTTGCCGAACCCGCCATTGCCACCTGCGGCGAGCAGAACCCTCTGGCCGACCTTGGTCAGATCCGCGATCACGGTCTGCTCGTCTTCATCGAGGATCTCAGTCCCCACGGGCACGCGCAGGGTGATGTCGTCGCCGCCACGCCCCGTGCGCTGGCGCCCCATACCGCCCTGCCCGGTCTTGGCAAAGAAATGCTGCTGGTAGCGGAAGTCGATGAGCGTGTTCAGCCCTTCGACCGCCTCGGCCCAGACATCGCCGCCCTTCCCGCCATTGCCGCCATCGGGTCCGCCATACTCGATGTATTTCTCACGCCGGAAGCTGACCGCGCCGTTCCCGCCACTGCCGGAGCGGACATACACCTTTGTCAGGTCGAGAAATTTCATTGCGCGTGTCCTTGGGTACGGGCCAGCCCATAGACTGTGGCCGGTTCATCGTACAGATGGCCAATGCGCTGCGCCCTGGTCCGCCGCCGCACAACGAACCCGAGTTTCTGAAGCACCCGGGCCGAGGCCGGATTGGCGTCAAACACTTCCGCCACGATGTCGCCCGTGCGCGGATCGGCCAGCGCGTCGGGCAGGACCGCCCTCACCGCCTCGGTGGCCAACCCGTGGCCCCAAAGATCCGGGTCGATCAGATAGTGCAACCGACCCTCGCGGCTAAGCCCGACCAGTCCGATCAGGCGGTCGTCGCCGGCTTGGGTGACGGTGTACCTGCGCGCGCGGGCGCCCCCGCCCCGCAGGGCGCGCCACCAGGCGTCCCAGGGCGGATCCGCCCGGGCGATCTTGAGCCATTCGGGCACGCCCGGTCGTTCCATCAGCGCATTCAAGGGCGTGGCATCGCGAACGGCGAAACCCCGCAACCGCAGCCGCGGGGTGCTCAAGATCCGATCCGCGTCCGCCAGCATCGCCTCAGCCCAGCTTTTTGAGGTAGGTCCAGGTCTGGACCATGCGGCCCTGGGCCACGGAAAAGGCCTCGGCATCGCCGATATAGGCGAAGCCCACGTTGGTGAGCACATGGGCCGACACCGTGTTGGTCTGGAACACCTCCGCGAAGACCGTCTTGACCTTCTGCGGGTTCGCATCGAGCAGTGCGGTCAAAGCCTCAGTGGCAAATCCCGTATTCCAGAAGGCCGGAGCCACCCAATAGCCGACCTCGGAGCGATCCTCGCTCATCCGCTCCAGCCCGATCACGCCGAGCACCTCGCCCAGGCCCGCGGCAGAGCCGTCCATCGCCCAGACATCCTCGGTCCGGTCCGACGAGAGCGCCGTTTCGACAAAGGCGGACGACGCCCCGGGAGGCAAGGGATGCGGGATGGACCGCGTGTTGCGCGCCACACGTTCGTCGCCGGCATAGAGCGTCAAAAGCCCCTCGTCGGAGCGCCGCAGCGGCCGCAGCACCATACGGTCTGCAACGATGGTCTCTTGTGACGGGATGGTTTCGATCTTCATGCTCCCCCTCCCCAGAAAAGCGCTACCGCGAGGCTGAGCACGGTCAGACCGGCCAGCCCCCACATTAGATATCTCTCCCCAGGCCGACCTGCAAAGGTGGCGGCCAGGCGTTCTCCTGCAGCGGTCCACAAAGGGTGCAGCACGACCTGACAGGCCAGCAGGGTCAGCGCGATCGTGACCGTGGCCTGAAAAACCGGCGTGCCGGGCGTCGTGAAGCTGGTAAAACCCGCGATGACCATCGCCCAGGCCTTCGGGTTCAGCGGATGCACCGCCAGACCCGCGACAAACCCCGGCGCACGAGCCTGCGCGTCGGCACCATCGCTCAGGCGCAGATTGGCCACCCGCCAGGCGAGCCACAGCACGTACGCCACGCAGACCCATTTCAGGACCGCGAACAGCATCGGAGCGGTCTCGGCCACCTGTAGCAGCCCGAAACCGAGTGGCCAGATGATCAGCTGCTTGCCCAGCACGACACCGCCGACGAAGGGCAGCGCCGGCATCAGCCCGTAGCGAGCGCCGGTGCTCAGAAGGATCATGTTCGCCGGACCCGGTGTTCCCACCTGGCTCGCGGCAAAGATCAGAAAGCTGCCGACAGCGACGCCCATTGCGTCCTCCGCAAAAACGAAGACGGGGACCGGCGTCTCCGCCGGCCCCCGCCCGTAAACCTGGATCTGGTCCCGGGCGCTTACTCAGCGGCCTCTGCTGCTGGGGTCACCGTGATGAAGGTGCGGCCCCGAAAGCCGGTATGGAACGTCACGTTGCCTTCGCGCACCGCAAAGATCGTGTGATCGCGGCCCATGCCGACGCCTTCGCCCGGCCACCATTTGGTGCCGCGCTGGCGCACGATGATGTTGCCGGGGATCACGGCTTCGCCGCCATATTTCTTGATGCCAAGGCGGCGGCCTGCGGAGTCGCGGCCGTTGCGGGATGAACCGCCTGCTTTTTTATGTGCCATTACTCTTGCTCCTCGGAGGCTGCGGGGGCGCTCTGGGACGCGGCGCCCGATCCGGTGGCCGGTGCCACGCCGCTGTCGGCCGCACCGCTGGCCAGAATGTCGGTCACGCGCACCACTGTCAGGTTCTGACGGTGCCCTTTCGTCCGCTTGGACGAGTGCTTGCGCCGCCGCTTGACGAAATGGATCAGCTTCTCGCCGCGCTTCTGTTCGACGATCTCGGCCTGCACGGCCGCGCCATCGACGAAGGGCGCGCCCAGAACGGGGTCGTCACCGCCCAGCATCAGCACTTCGTTAAATTGCACCATATCCCCGGCCGCGGCCGCGAGACGTTCGATTTCCAGCATTGTGCCGCTTTCGACGCGGTACTGTTTGCCGCCGGTCTTGATCACCGCAAACATGGTCTTGTCCTTGTCTCTCGCGTCCTTCGGCCGGCCCTCCCGGGGCCCGTCTCGCGCCATCGGCGCGCCTCGAACAGCGCATTCGCCCATATCGGGCTGTTTTGGGAAACGCGCGTATCCCCGAGACAGGCCGCAAAGTCAAGGGGCACAGGCCCGGTGCGCGTCAGATTTCCTCGGCCGTGAGATAGCGCGCGACAGCCTCTCCAAGCGACTGCGACGCGTCGGTGAAGACCTCGTCGAAGGCGGTAAAGAGCGCACCGTTCAGAGCCTGGCCGGTTTCGGTCTCGGAGAAGGCGATATAGGTTTCCAGATCGCTGTCCTCGAGCGGCCCGTAGGCCAGAGTCAGATAGGCGTAAACCCAGTCTTCGGTTTCGCTTCGCAGTTCCGGCTCACGGGCCCAGACCTCGGCGATCAGATCGGAGTCGCTGGCGCGCTCGTACCCGGGAAAGCCTCCGATCCTCAGCCCGCGCAGGAAGGCGACATTGCCGGTCAGTGCCCCGGCGACATTGGCGTCCACGAGGTTGTTGACCTCGACAAAGCGGGTGATCATGGCAAAGCGCGGATCGCCGCTCTCACGCAGTTCGCGCATCGCCGCCTGGTTCATGTCGTCGATGGCCGGGTCGAGCAGCGCCTCGCGCGCCGACAATTCCAGCTCGATGATCTTCTCGCCCTGATCGGAGGTCAGGAACGCGGTTGCGCCCTCGGTATGTTCGTCGGGCATGGCTTCGGCAAACGCCGCACGCAGCTCGCGTTCCATGCGCTGCGCGTCGTTGATCTGGCGCACGGTCTCCAACCAAGAGGCTCCACCGGACCCGCCGAGCATACTGTCGTTGAGTTCTTCCCCGGACGCGGCGGACTCGGTCTCCATGATCGCCAGAAGCTCCCCGACCCTCAGCGCATCGAGCACCGCATCGCTGCGCGGAGAAGCTTGCGCCGCACCCGCAACAAGGGCCAGAGCGAACCAGAGACAGGCAAACCGTAGAACAGACCGCATGGAGAGAACCTCTTTCCTTCTGCACCGTATTCTTTCTGCACCGGTCAATTGAGCCCTATCGCCCGCCCGGGCGCAAGCGCTCTTGCCGCAGCGCCCTTTGAAAGCGGTTGCGCCGCTCGTTATGGTTGACTAGACCCGCGCGAAGACCCCCGCGGAGAGGTGCCGGAGTGGTCGAACGGGGCGGTCTCGAAAACCGTTGTGGGTTCACGCCCACCCAGGGTTCGAATCCCTGTCTCTCCGCCATTTGCTTCTGATTTCTCTAGTGAAATTGGCGGCTTGGCTCTTCCACGCATCGACCTTCCCATATCCGGGCGCGATAGTTCCGGCGCCGCGCCGCGCTGTGTCAGGCACGCTTTCCCCAAACCGGCACACCTGGTGCGCGCGCGATTTTGCCGGTTTGTACGATGCGCAACGTTCCATGTCATAGGGGTAGCTGGTCTCGCAGACGTGATGCCGAGGATGACCGAGAGGGCTCGGGCGTGGGTCCGCAAGCCTCTTTAGCCCCCACCTTTGGGCAAACGAAGACCAATGCGCCGCCGCAGCAACACCTTTGCGCCGCCCTCGGGAATGTCACACGGCCCGCGGCGGCGCCGTGGTCTCGCGCAAAACCAAGTCAGCAGAGACTTCGGATACGGTGATCGGCATCTGCGGATCACGGATACGATCAAGTATGGTCCGGGCGAGTCTGCGGCCAAGCTGGTAGGGATGCACCGCCATGGTGGTCAGCGGCGGCGTCGCCACCGCGGCATCCTGAATGTCGTCAAACCCGATGATCGACAGATCGCGCCCGGGCTGCAGTCCCACCCGCGTCAGCGCCAGACACGCCCCGAGCGCAACCATATCGCCGTTGCACACGACCGCCGTCGTCTTTGGGTGCGCCGCGCGCAGCGCGAGCATAGAATTCATGCCAGCTAGCTTGTTATCCCCGGAGTCCCAGATAACCGGTGCGTCCAATCCGCGCTCGGCCATCTGTTGTGTGTACCCGGCAATGCGCGCAGCCCGCACCTCCATCATGCCCGACCCGCCGAGATAGGCGATGTGGCGGTGCCCCAGTTCGGCCAGATGGCGCGTGCCGGCCGCCGTCGCCTCGGCATTGCGGATGCCGACATGGTCGAACACCGACCCTTCGGGCCGCCGCAGGAACGTAACGGTGGGCAGGCGATGGGCCGCGAGCAGTTCCAGACGGTCCCTGGGCGTGTCCAGAGCCGGCACCCACAGCAACCCGCCGCGGGAGTTTCGGATGAAAGCTTCGAGTTGGTGGCCCTGCCGCTCAGGATCGTCGCGGGCGTCCAGAACGGAGACCAGGTACCCTTCGGTTTCGAGTTGGTCGCTGACACCGCTGATGACCTCGGCGTTGAACGGGTTGGCGATCTGGTGAATCGCAAACCCGATCTCGCGCGACTGGCCCGACCGCATGGAGGCCGCGCGGCCATCCGGGACATAGCGCAGTTTCTGCGCCGCGCGCAGGACCTTTTTGCGGGTTTTTTCCGAGATCCGGCCGGTGCCGCGCATCACCTGGCTGGCGGTCGCCACGGACACGCCCGCTTCCTTCGCGACAGTGTCCAGCTTTGGTCGTTCCGCCATGATGCGCGCCCGAAAAGGTAAAACGTTAAATCAATCCATCATCGAGAAGTCCGGAGATTTCAAGGCTAAACCAGTTCCGAAATCACGCTGACCTACCAAGTCGAAACCGAAAAAGTGGTTTACCGAAAAAATCAGATTGACTTTGGTATAACGTTATATCACCATCATATCAGTCGCCGGCGCCCCCGATAACAGGGGTCGACAGCCGGCTCACCGCCGCGCCCCGCACCAAAGACGGGGCTGGCGTGGGGTCGGAGCACCCGGCGCGATGCAGACCGCGCGCTGTTCGGAACCCTAGGGAGGACCCCATGACCCGTATGACCCATTTTGCTGGCGCTGTTTCCGGCCTGGCACTTCTCGTCTCGACAGCTGCCGTGCAGGCCGATGTGCTGTTCTGGTCCACGCAGGCCAGACCGGTGGAAGAAGCCCAGGCCATGCGCCAGGACGTGTTGTCGGGGTTCGACGAAACCGTCGACTACCAGCCGAACGAAGACGGTCCATGGCTGACCCGGCTTCAGGCAGAGCTTCAGGCCGGATCGGGATCCATCGAAGTCCTCGGGGCGCTGCACGGCAACTTTTCGGCCATCGATCCAGAAAGCCTCGTTGATCTCGACGACCTCGGCGTGTCCGCCTCCAGCGAGACCTTCAACACGCTGGCGCGGCTCGGCACGGACAACATGCAATACATCCCGTGGATGCAAGCCACCTACATCATGGCAGCCAACAAGGAAGCCCTGCCCTACCTGCCCGACGGCGCCGACATCAACGCGCTGACCTACGACCAGCTGATCGAATGGGCCGCCAATGTGCACGAGGGCACCGGATCGCCGAAATTCGGCTTCCCGGCAGGACCCAAGGGCCTTAAGCACCGGTTTTTCCAGGGCTATCTCTACCCCTCCTATACGGACGGCGTGGTCCGCACATTCGCCTCTCCGGAAGCCGTGACCGCGTGGGAGAAATTCGGCGAGCTTTGGGAACATACCAACCCGTCCTCGACCAACTTCTCCTTCATGCAGGAACAGCTCCTGTCGGGCGACGCCTGGATCGTGTTCGATCACACATCGCGTCTGGCGCAGGCCTTCAACGAACGGCCCGATGATTTCGTCGCCTTCCCGGCGCCGGCCGGACCCACCGGTCGCGGCTTCATGCCGGTTCTCGCCGGGCTGGCCGTCCCGGCGACCGCGCCCGACATGGATGCGGCCAAGGCGCTGGTGAGCTACATGCTGGCACCCGAAACTCAGCTGAAGACGCTTCAGGCCACGAGCTTCTTCCCGGTCGTGGATGTGGAGCTGCCCGACGACCTGCCAGCATCGGTTCAGGCCTCCGGAGCCGCCATCGCCGCGATGAGCGGGGCGCCGGACGCCAATCCCGGACTTCTGCCTTCGGGCCTCGGCGACAAGGGCGGTGATTTCAACCGGGTCTATGTCGATACGTTCGAGCGGATCATCCTGGCACGTCAGCCCATCGAGCGCGTGCTCGAGGACCAGAAACGCCGGCTGAGCGCCATCATGGAAGAAACCGGCGCGCCTTGCTGGGCCCCGGACGCGCCCTCGGAGGGCGCCTGCCCGGTCGAATGACCGGCGCACGCTGACGACCCCGATCTCCGGGCCGCGCCTGCGCGGTCCGGATCCTCCCCAAATCCGCGAGGCACGTGCGCGTGTCAGAAATGGAGCTTTTCCATGAACGCCCGGATTCTGCCTTACATGCTGATCCTTCCGGTCACGCTGTTTCTCTGTCTCTTCTTTCTCTACCCGTTCGTCCTGGTCTCTCAGGAAGCGTTTTCCACCGGCGACGGGTTCACGCTGGACAACTTCCGCGACGTCGCGAGTTACTGGAAATTCCCGATCTCGCTGCAGAACACGCTGCTGCTCGCCGCCGCGGTCGTACCGATCCAGGTTGCACTCGCACTGCTGATGGCCACGATGGTCAACCGGATGCAGAAGGGCCGCGACATGGTCCTCTATATCTGGACGATCCCGCTGGGAATTTCGGATCTGGCCGCCGGGATCATCTGGCTGGCGATCTTCGAGCAGTCGGGGTTCCTCAACTCGATGATGACCGGGCTCGGCATCGTCGATCAGCCGATGAACCTGCTGTCCTACCAAAGCCCTCTCATCGTCTTCGTCGCCATCGCCCTGGCCGAGATCTGGCGCGCGACGGCGATCATGCTGGTCATTCTGGTGGCCGGGATAGGACTGATCCCGAAGGAGTATTACGAGGCCGCCGAGGTCTTTGGCGCGTCGCCCTGGAAGCGGTTCCTGAAGGTCACGCTGCCGCTGCTGCGACCCTCGCTCCAGACCGCCCTGATCCTGCGTGTTGTGCTGGCCTTTGAGGTCTTCGCCGTTGTCGCCGCCCTGGGCGGGACGCTCTTTCCGGTGCTCATGGGCGAGATCTACGCCTACCAGTTCGACCTTCAGGATGGCGGTGCAGCCGCAGCGCTGGCCCTGATCGTGCTGGCCATCTCGATCGCCTTCACCCTCGTCATCCTGCGCGCCCTGCGCGTCCCGAAAGGAGCCACGATATGACCGATGCAGTCGCCGACCTCCCGGCGGACACGGGGGCCTCGCGAAAGGCAGGGCAATTTCTCTATGGCGCGTCCGTCGTCCTGCTCTGCGCCTGGGTGATCGTTCCGCTCTACTTCCTGCTGCTGAACACGCTTTCGTCGCCAGAAGAGGTCAACAGCTTTCCCAAGTCGTTCCTTCCCCATTTCGACCTGGGCAGCCTGACCTTCTTCGCCAATTTCCAGGGCATTCTACGCGCCCTGTGGAATTCGGTGCTGGTGGCGGCGATGACGATGGTGATGTCCATCGTCATCGGGGCCCCGGCGGGCTATGCGCTGTCGCGGTTCGAGTTCCGGGGAAAGGAGGCCTTCCGCCTTCTGATCCTGCTGACCCGGGCCTTTCCGCTCCCGCTCCTGGCCCTGCCGCTGGCTGTGCTCTTCATCCGCACCGGGCTGGACGACACGGCCTTCGGGCTCGCGCTGGTCCACACCACGCTCGCGATCCCGTTTGCGGTGCTGATCACCTTCTCGCTCTTCTCCGGCATCCCGATCGAGCTGGAGGAAGCGGCCTGGACGTTGGGCTGCACGCGCTTCACCGCCTTCACCAAGGTCGTGCTGCCGCTCATCCTGCCGGGTATCACGGCTTCGGCGATCTTCGCCTTCGTGATCTCCTGGAACGAGGTGTTTGCCGCGGCGGTGCTCACGATCGAGAACCGAACCCTGCCCGCCTTCCTGCTTCAGACGCTCGGCGAAGCGCCGCTGCATCTGAAATTCGCGGGCGGCTTCATCCTCGTGGTGCCGGCGCTGATCTTCATCTTCGCCGTGCGCAAGTACCTCTTCGCCATGTGGGGCATTGCCAACCGCTGATGCGGTCCGGCTGACAAAGGAAACAGATCAATGGCTGAAATTCAGATCAAGAACATCGCCAAGAACTTTGGCTCCTACCAGGCGCTGCACGACATCAACCTGACGATCGCGGACCAGGAATTCATGGTTCTGCTCGGCGCCTCGGGCTGCGGGAAATCCACTCTGCTGCGGATCATCGCGGGGCTCGAGACCGCCACCACCGGAGAGGTCTGGATCGGGGGGCGGCGGGTCGATCACCTGTCGCCCAAGGATCGCGGAATCTCGATGGTGTTTCAGAACTACGCCGTCTTCCCGCACCTGACCGTGTTCGAAAACATCGGCTTCGGGCTTCGGATGCAAAAGCTGCCCGATGACGAGGTCACGCGCCGGGTCGAACGGACGGCGGGGCTGATGCATATCGACCAGTTGCTAAAGCGGTACTCCGGCGAGCTCTCGGGCGGTCAGCGTCAGCGCGTGGCCGTGGCCCGTGCGCTCGCGATGGAACCCGACGTGATCCTGATGGACGAGCCCCTGTCGAACCTCGACGCGCTGCTGCGGCTGGAGATGCGCGCCGAGCTCAAGGGCGTTCTGGCCGACAGCAAGACCACGGCCATCTACGTGACGCACGACCAGGTCGAGGCGATGAGCCTCGCCGACCGCATCAGCGTGATGCACCAGGGCCGGATCGTGCAGGCGGCCACGCCCATCGAGGTCTACCGCAACCCGGCCGCCGAATTCGTCGCCGGGTTCATCGGCAACCCGCCGATGAACTTCCTGCCCGCCACGCCCTCGGGCGACGGCAAATGGCAGGTTGCAGGTCAGGTGCTGGACGGTCCGACCAGCCGCAGCGCGCCGCTGCAATTCGCGGTCCGGCCCGAAGATATCCGCCCCGCGGACAGCGGTCTCACGGCAACGGCGAAAGTGGTCGAGCCCCTTGGCGCGCATCTGCTGGTCACCTGCGAGGTCGAGGGCACCATGTTCCGCGCGGTTCTGGACAGCGATCTGACCGTTCATGTCGGTGATCAGCTCACGCTGGCGCCGCAGCCCGACCGGATCCGGTGGTTCGACCCCGAAACCACCCTCGCCGTGGCGTAAGGACCAGCCATGGCTAGCGACATGATCGGCAAGGCGCAGGATATCCTGCGCCTCAATGACCGCGGCACCTACACGGTGCCGACCGCGGGGCTCTACCCGTTCCAGTGGAACTGGGACAGTTGTCTGAGCGCGCTCGGCCTCGCCCAGCTCGACGAGGCCCGCGCCTGGACCGAGATCGACACGCTCTTCGCCCATCAATGGGACGACGGGATGGTCCCGCACATCGTCTTTCACCAGCCCGATGACGGGTATTTCCCCGGGCCGGACATCTGGCGGACGGGACGCGCGATCCCCACGACGGGCATCACGCAGCCGCCCGTGGCGGCCTTCTGCGTGCGCCGGCTGTTCGACCGGGCCGCGGACCGCGACATGGCGGCAAAGCGGGCCCGCGCGCTGCTGCCCAAAATCCACGCCTGGCATCAGTGGTTCTTTCGCTGCCGGGATCCCGAAGGCACCGGGCTCGTCGCGATCCTGCACCCATGGGAGTCCGGCCGGGACAATTCCGTGGACTGGGATGCGGCGCTGGACCGCGTTCCGGTCGAGGGGGTGGAGCCCTTCACGCGGCGCGACACGCTCCACGCCAATCCCGCGCACCGGCCGACCCAGGCGCAGTATGAGCGCTTCATCTGGCTGGTGCAGTGTTTCCGCGACCTCGGATGGGACAACACGAAGCTTCATGCCGCATCACCCTTCAAAATGGTCGATCCGGGCTTCAACGCGATCCTGATCCGGTCCTGCAGCGATCTGGGCGATCTCGCCGAAGACCTTGGCGCGCCGGAAATCGCTGCGCAATCCAGGGCCTTTGCCGCGCGCGGCATCGACGCGATGGACGCACTCTGGTCGAACGAGGCCGGTCAGTATCTCTGCCATGACCGGGCCATCGGCGCGCTGGTCGACAGCCCGTCGGTCGGCGGGCTGATCGCGGCCTTCGCCCCCGTGCCGCCGGCCCGCGCGTCTGCCATCGCCGCACGCATCGCGACGCTGGGCGAAGCGGTCAACTTTCTGGTGCCCAGCCACGATCCCTCGGTGCCGGAGTTCGACGCGTTGCGGTATTGGCGTGGCCCGGCATGGCTCATCGTCAATTACCTGATCGCGGACGGTCTCTCCAAATCAGGCGAGCAGGAAATCGTCGAACGTATCGTGCGCGACAGTGTCAGGCTGATCGAGGCCAGCGGCTTTGCCGAATACTACGACCCGATCACGGCGGAGCCATGCGGCGGCGGGCAATTCACCTGGACAGCCGCCATGGTGCTCGAGTTCCTGACCGAACGGGCGGCGGCGCCCTAGCGCGCCGCGTCCGCGGTCGCCGTCCTCAGGCCCAGCTCGGGCAGGATCCGCTCATAAACGGATTCCAGATGGCGCGTCATGGCGCGCGCGGCCTCATCGCCGTCTCGCGCCGCGATCGCCGTCACGACCTGGTCATGCTGCGAGAAACTGCAGTAATCCGCCGCCGGCTTGCGCGAGGTGCGCGTCTGCCCCCAGACCATCGAGCGGCGCACGACATTCAGCGTCTCGAAGAAGTAGAGAAACAGCTGGTTCTTGGAGGCTCGCGCGATGGCGTGGTGCAGATTGTGGTCCGTGGCCTCGTATTCGCGCCAGTCCCGCGCCTTGCGGCACTGCTCGGCGCAACTGCGCAGATGGTCGAGATCCCGGGATGTGGCATGGGACGCAGCCAGCCGCGCCAGATCGGGCTCGATGGTGAAACGCACCGCCACGATCTGCGGCGCACTGACCTGATCCCGCAGGAAATTCACGTCCTCGAGGTTCAGCACGGGGCGCGCACCCACGAAAGTGCCGCGCCCGATATGGCGCCAGATCAGACCGGCCTCCTCCATGCTTTTCAAGGCGGTGCGCAGCCGATTGCGCGACACGCCAAGCTCTCCGCACAGTTCCCGTTCGGCCGGCAGCCGGTCGTAATGGGCATATCCCCGCTCGCCCATCAGGCGCCGTATCCGGGTCACCAGCGCTGCGGTCGCGGCTTTCGTCATCCACCCAATTCCAACATTGGTTCATTGCTTTCATCGCGCCACCGCGGCTTTCTGTAAAGGCGGAAGATGTCCGGGAACCCGAAGAAACCCGGGACCGGACCGACCGTTCTGGTCGAATCCGGCCGTCGCCCTGGAGGAGGGCCACGGCACACCAACGGTTTCGGGCAGACGAACACGGGTGCAAGGGGGGAACATGCAACTCGCAACGATTGCTGTGAATGACGAAGCTGTGGCCGCGGTCCGGCTCAAGAACGGCGCCATGCTTGAGATTGCAAAGGCCGCCAACGGAGCATCCCACGAAAGCCTGAGGGCTGGAACGATCCAGGCCCTGATCGAGGCGGGTCCGGAGGTGCTGGAGCCCCTGCAGGCCCTCGTGGACGAAGCCGAAGCAGGCGCGCACGCGGACGCCTGTCACACGGTTCCCGAAAGTGCCGTCATGGCGCCCCTGCCCAAACCGCTCAAGAATGTGTTCTGCGTCGGCCGCAACTATGCCGATCACATCGCGGAGGGCGAGCGCGCTCAGAAAAAGACGATCGGGATCACCGATCACCCGGTCTACTTCACCAAACCGCCCACTTCGGTCGTGGGCCCGGGCGGGGTCATCCCGATCTTCCCGGACGTGTCGGAGAACATCGACTACGAGGTCGAACTGGCCGTGGTGATCGGCAAGCCGGGCCGGAACATCTCCAAGGAAGAGGCCTTTGACCATGTCTTCGGCTACACGATCCTGAACGACATCACCGCCCGCGACGTGCAGCGGCGCCATGGCGGCCAGTATTTCAAGGGCAAGGCACTCGACGGCTCCTGCCCGCTGGGTCCCTGGATCGTGACGGCCGATGATATCAGCGACCCGCACGACCTCGCGATCCGTCTGTCCGTGAATGACGAGATGCGCCAGGACGGCACAACGCGGGACATGATCTTCGACATCCCGACGCTGATCTCTTCGCTCTCCGAAGGCCTGACGCTGGAGCCCGGCGATATCGTGGCGACCGGCACGCCCTCGGGTGTCGGATACGCCATGGAGCCGCCGCAGTTCCTGAAGGACGGTGACACCGTGACATGCGAAATCGCGCAGATCGGAGAGCTCAAGAACACGGTTCGCGTAACCTGAAAAAGAGCCGTCCGGCATGGGAGGTGGCGGACGGTATAAAACCAATCGGAGGAGGAAAAACAATGACCACGAGAAGACTGTTTACCGCAGCATTCGCCGCCGCCCTGCCGGTGGCCGCGCTGTTCGGCACGGTGGCTCAGGCGCAGGATCTGCGCGAGATCACCTTTGTTCAGCCCAGCCCGTCCGCGATCAACTCGTTTCCGGTCTTCGTCGCCATCGGCGAAGGCTTTTTCGAGGAAGAGGGCCTCGACGTGACCGTGGAAGCCATCAATGGCTCTGGCGCTGTGTTGCAGGCCCTGTCCGCCGGTCAGGCCGTATTCGGACGCCCGGGACCGGGCCCGGTGATAGCCGCCCGTTCGCGAGGCGTGGATGCCGTCTTCATCTACAACGTCGCGGCCCGCAGCAACTTCGGCATCGTCGTACGTGACGAATCCGACATTCAAGGCCCCGAGGACCTGCGCGGGAAGATCATCGGCACCGGCACCGCAGACGGCGCCGAGGTCGGATTCGCGCGCAACGTCATGTCCGGCGCCGGCATGGTCGCGGGCGAGGATTTCGAGTTTCTGACTGTTGGCGATGGCGGACCGGCCACGGTCGCCTTCAACAGCGGAGAGATGGACGCCTATTCCTCCTCGACCGCCGATGCTGCCATTCTGAACCAGCGCGGCATGGCCGTGCGCGACATCACGCCGCCGGAATATGCACGCTTCTTCGGCAACGGGATCGCCACGATGGGCGACACGATCCGCAATGATCCCGAACTGGTGGAAAAGTTCATGCGCGCCTTTGCGCGGGGCCATGCATTCGCTCTGGACGACGCCAACCGTGAGGCGGTTCTGAACCATCTGGCCGAAGGCAACCCCCAGGAAGGCGAAGACAAGGAGTTCCAGTCGGCGCTCTTTGATGCCGTGCGGTCCAAGACCATCCCGGTCGATATGACCAACGGTCTGGGCTATCTGCCGCCCGAGGTTTGGGAAGAATGGCAGGAGAGCCTCGTCGCTGGTGGTGAGATCGCGGCTCCGCTGGATGATCTGACCGCAGCCTATACCAACGAGTTCAGCGCCAAGGCGAACGAGGCGCTTCAGTAATGGACCTTTCCGCAGCCCCTGCCGATATGCCCAGCCAACATGGGGCACCGGTCTACGAGTTGACCCATGTCAGCAAGACCTACGCCCGCAACCAGGTGGTCGCGCTGGAGGATGTCAGCCTGACACTTCGGCACGGCAGCTTTTCGTCGGTCATCGGGTCGAGCGGCTGCGGAAAATCCACCCTGCTCAAGATCATGGCGGGTCTGATCCCGCCCAGCACGGGGCGGGTGGTCTTGCAAGACCGCCCCGTGCGCGGCCCGCGCCGGGACATCGGCATGATGTTCCAGCAGGCCACCCTGTTTCCCTGGCGCACGACGGTCGAGAACATCGTGCTGCCGATCGAGATCCGAGATGGCCGCGCCGCCGCCGAAAAGGCCAAGGCGCGCGCCCACGATCTTCTGGAGGTCGTCGGTCTTTCGGGCTTCGAGAATGTATATCCCAACGAGCTTTCGGGTGGCATGGCGCAACGCGCCTCGATCTGCCGGATGCTGATCACTGAACCGGCGGTCCTGCTGCTCGACGAGCCCTTCAGTGCACTTGATGAGCTGTCGCGCGACATGATGAACATGGAGCTTCAGCGGATCTGCAACGAGAAGGACGCGACCGCCTTTCTCGTGACCCATTCGATCCCCGAAGCGGTGATCCTGTCGGACGATATCTACGTGATGAAGCCACGCCCGGGACGTCTGGCCGAGATCGTGACCGTGGATCTGCCGCGGCCAAGGACGCTCGAAATGATGACCACTCCGAAATTCGGCGAGATCGTCGCCTATATCCGCGGCCTTTTGGACAGGGAGGCAGAATTGTGACCGATGTGAATGTCGCACCCGCACGAGACGACAGCGAAGATACCGTCTGGGTCGAGGAGGTCTCGTTCATCGACCGCGTTCCGCGTTCGGTGTCGATGATCTTTGTCTTCGTGGTGTTCATCGCGCTCTGGCAACTGACCCACGCCCTAGCGCTGGTGTCGCCGATCATCCTGCCGTCGCCGGGCGAAACCTTCGGCGACATGCTCTTTGTGGGGCACAATCTGCTGACCGGCGGCTACATGCTGCCCGCGCTCTGGATCACCATTCTCGAAGTGATCTACGGCTTTGCGCTGGCCATCGCGATCGGCTTTTCGCTGGGCGTGCTGGTCGGTGAGACGGCTTTCGGCGAGCGCGCCATCATGCCTTACCTCGTCGCCATCGACACGATGCCGAAGGTCGCGTTCGCACCGCTCTTCGTGGCCTGGCTCGGCTTCGGCATCGAATCCAAGGTGGCGCTGGCCGCCTTCATCGCGACCTTCCCCATCGTCGTCGGCACAGCCGCGGGCCTCCATGCTGCGGACGAAAACGCGCGCATGCTCTTCAAGACGATGGGGGCGAGCCGAATGCAGACCCTGATCAAGATGAAGCTTCCCGCCGGCCTCCCGCAGATCTTCACCGGGCTCAAGATCGGCGCTGTTGGCGTGATGGCCGGCGCGATCACCGGCGAGTTCCTGGGCGGCGGCAAAGGGTTCGGCGAGCTCATTCGCGTGGCAGCCTCGCAGCTGAACACCCCGCGGGTCTTTTCGCTCATCCTCTATCTGAGCCTTGTCGGGCTGACGCTCTATGCCCTGGTCACCTTCGCGCAACGGAAGATCGTGTTCTGGCACAAGGAACGGGTCGGTGTCAGTGAGCACTGAGGTCTCCCCGATCCCGGCCGATGTCCTCACCCGGTTCGTGGCCGATGTCTTCCGCTCTCAGGGCGTGCGCACCGAGGACGCCGACAGCGTCGCGCATCTCATGGTCGAGGCTGATGTCGGCGGCTACGGCACCCACGGTGTCTTTCGGCTGCGGCAGTATCTGGCACGTTTGCGCGATGGCGGCTGCAACCCGACGCCGAAACGGCAGGTGGTGTCTGAGACCGCGGCGACGGCGCTGATCGACGGGGACAACGGTCTGGGCCATCTGGCCATGCGCGCCGCCTGCAACCTCGCCATGGCCAAGGCGAGCGACGTGGGCATCGGCTGGGTCGGCATTCGACGCGGCAACCATGCGGGCCCCCTGGCGCTCTATGTCCGGCCCCAGGCCGATGCCGGGATGATCGGGATGGCCGCCGCCGTGGGCAGCGCCAACCATGTGCCCCCCTTCGGCGGAACGGATCTGCTGCTCGGGACCAACCCGATCGCCTTCTCCGCTCCGAGCAATGACGCCGATCCGTTCCTGCTGGACATGGCCAGCACGGTCGCGGCGATGGGCAAGATCAAGGTTCTGGCACAACGGGGCGAGCTCATGCCCGAGGGCTGGATGGTCGGCAAGGACGGCGCACCGCTCACGGACCCGACGCGTCGCGGGGACGGGTTCCTGCTGCCCATCGGCGGTACCAAGGGCTTTGGCCTCTCCGTCGCCATCGGACTGCTCGCGGGCGTTCTGAACGGCGCGGCCTTCGGCGCGGATGTCGTGGATTTCACCTCCGACACCGAGAGCGAGACCAACACCGGCCAGTTCGTCATGGCGCTCGATATCTCGGCCTTCGGCGACAAGGCGGCCTTCACCAGAACGGTGTCCCGCGTCTTCGACGAGTTTCGCGCCTCACCGCCCCTGCCCGGCCACGACACCGTCCGGCTGCCGGGCGAGGGCAAGACGGCCGCCGCCGCGGCACGTCGCGCCAGGGGTCTCGATCTCAATCCGGGGCTGCGCAAGGAACTGGACAAGATCGCCCAGGAGACCGGCGTTCCCGGTCCATTCGTCGACACCGCCTGACGCACGTCGCGCCGCGGGGATCAATCCGGGCACTGCGACTGGACGGGGAGCGGTAGCGGTTCTCGTCAGACGTTTTCTGACATCTCACGCAACCGGCCGGGGCCTTGCTGCAGCGCCATCGGCTCTCAGCCGGGCCTACCCGAGTGCGTGTCGACCGAAACCATCCTCCGGTTCTCGAATGCTGCGCTGCCGCGTGACATTTTTCCAGTTTTGACGCTGGATGCAGGAAATTGTTCGCGCCGGTTGCGTTCGATTTCTCTTGAGGGAGCACCGATCATTGATGCTAATGCGTGAACCTCGGCGATTTCAGTCGCGTGTACATAGGGCCAGGCATTGATGATCCCCAACCCGTTCGAGACCGCCAAAGAGACCGTCGATGTCGCCCCCAAGGTGGCCGACGAGGTCAAGACGACGACCTGCTACATGTGTGCCTGCCGCTGCGGGATCCGCGTCCATCTCAAGAACGGCGCGGTGCGCTATATCGAAGGCAATCCCGACCACCCGGTGAACAAGGGCGTGCTCTGCGCCAAGGGCTCGGCGGGTATCATGAACCATTATTCGCCGGCGCGTCTGACGAAGCCCCTGAAGCGCGTCGGTGAACGCGGCTCCGGCGAGTTCGAGGAGATCGAATGGGACGAGGCGCTGGCACTCGCCACCGAATGGCTGGGTGAGGTCCGCGCCCGCGATCCGCGCAAGCTCGCCTTCTTCACCGGGCGCGACCAGAGCCAGTCCCTAACCGGCTGGTGGGCCTCGCAATACGGCACGCCCAACTTTGCCGCCCATGGCGGGTTCTGCTCCGTGAACATGGCGGCAGCCGGGCTCTACACGCTGGGCGGGGCTTTCTGGGAATTCGGCGAACCCGACTGGGACCGCACGCGCTATTTCATGCTCTTCGGCGTGGCCGAGGATCATGACAGCAACCCGATCAAGATGGGGCTGGGCAAGATGCGTACCCGGGGCGACGCAAAGTTCGTCTCGATCAACCCAGTGCGCACCGGCTATTCCGCCATCGCCGACGAATGGATTGGGCTCAGGCCAGGCACGGACGGGCTCTTCGTCTTTGCGCTGATCCATGAGTTGTTGCGCGCCGAGAAGGTCGATTTCGCCTATCTCGGGCGCTACACCAACTCCGCCTGGCTCGTGATCGATGCGCCGGGAGAGGCCGATGACGGGCTGTTCGCCCGCAATGAAAACGGCGATCCGCTGGTCTGGGACGGTGAAACCGGCGGGCTCCACCCTGCCCTTTCCGCGACATCGCCGGTGCTCGCAGGGGCCCGCTCGCTCGACGACGGGCGCAAGGCGGTCCCGGCCTTCGAATTGATCGCCCGGCGGTATCTGAAAGAGGAACACAGCCCGGAGGCGGTCGCGGAACGGGTCGGCATCGACGCCGCAACAACCCGCCGGATCGCAGCGGAACTGGCCGAGGCGGCGTTCGAGCAGGAGATCGTCGTCGATCAGCCCTGGACCGACTGGCTGGGCCGCAAGCATGACAAGATCATCGGCCGGCCCGTCTCCATGCACGGGATGCGCGGGATCTCGGCCCATTCCAACGGCTTCCATACCTGCCGCGCGATCCACCTGCTGCAGGCGCTCCTGGGCTCCGTCGATACGCCCGGCGGCTGGCGCTACAAGGCGCCCTTCCCGAAGCCCATCCCGCCGGGACCAAAGCCCGCTGGCGTGACCACTGCGCCCAATACGCCCCTCGGCGGCATGCCCATCGGCAACCCGACCGGGCCCGAGGATCTGATCGTCGATGACGCCGGCCGGCCGCTCCGCATCGACAAGGCCTATAGCTGGGAGCATCCGCTCTCGTCCCACGGCCTGATGCACATGGTGCTGCACAACGCCTGGGCGGGCGACCCGTACCCAGTGGATGTGCTCTTCATGTACATGGCCAACATGGCCTGGAACTCGTCGATGAACGTTCCGGCCACGATCAAGTATCTGACCGACAAGAACCCCGACGGCTCCTACAAGATCCCGAAATTCATCTATGCCGACGCGTTCAATTCCGAGACCGTGGCCTATGCAGATCTGGTGCTGCCGGACACGACCTATCTGGAACGGTGGGACTGTATTTCGCTTCTTGACCGCCCGATCTCCAGCGCCCACGGCCCCGGCGACGCGATCCGCCAGCCGGTCTGCGCACCCGACCGCGATGTGCGCCCCTTCCAGGAGGTGCTGATCGACCTCGGCGCGCGACTGCAACTGCCGGGCTTCGCCAATGAGGACGGCACGCCGACATATCCGGGCGGCTATCCCGACTATATCGTAAACCATCAGCGCAGCCCGGGCATCGGCCCGCTCGCCGGCTGGCGGGGCGACGGCGAGGGTGGCGAGAGTTTCGGCCGCGGCGACCCCAATCCCGACCAGCTCGACCGCTATATCGAGAACGGCTGTTTCTACGCGCAAGAGTTTCCCGACGATGCGCAATACATGAAGCCCTTCAACCGCGCCTATCTGGACTACGCGCATAAGTTGGGCTGGATCCCTTCGGCCGAACCGATCATCTTTCAGCTCTATTCCGAGATCCTGCAGAAATTCCGGCTCGCCGCCCAGGGCCATGGCGCCCATCAGCCGCCCCCCGAACATCGCGACCGGGTCGAGCAGTTCTTCGACCCGCTGCCCTTCTGGTACGCCCCGTTCGAAGAGGCCGCACTGGATGGTAGCGCGTTCCCGATCCACGCGATCACCCAGCGGCCCATGCACATGTATCACAGCTGGGGATCGCAGAACGCGTGGCTGCGCCAGATCACGTCAAAGAACCGGCTCTTCATCCATGACGACCTGGCCGACACGCTCGGTGTCCAGGACGACGACTGGATCTGGGTCCATGGTCATATCGGCAAACTGCGCTGCCGCGCGCGGCGGATGCGCGGAACGAACCCCTCCACCGTCTGGACCTGGAATGCCATCGGCAAGCGCAAGGGCGCCTGGGGTCTCAGCCAGGCCGCCCCCGAGGCGAGCGACGGGTTCCTGCTGAACCATGTGATCTCGGACCTTTTGCCCGAGCGCGAGGGCGGGCACCGATACTCGAACTCCGACCCGGTGACGGGACAGGCGGCCTGGTACGACCTGCGGGTGCGGATCGAACGCTGCGAGAACCAGAGCGCCGAGGGCTGCGAACCTGCCTTTGAGCCCCTGGGCGACGCCGCGTCGCCGCCGACCCTGCAATACGGCTCCGGCGTTAAGGCCGACCCGCGTGGGACGACCGGCGTGCCTTGCCGCGAGTGGATCGGCAACCGCCACGAATATGCCGCATCGGTGGATGGCATGGCCGACGGCCATGGCGGCGATGCGAAACCCAAACTGAAGGCTGCCGAATGACCGACCTGCCAGACCGGACTGAGCGCAAACTCGGCCTCGTGATCGATCTCGATATCTGCGTCGGCTGCCATGCCTGTGCGGTCAACTGCAAGGAGTGGAACGCTGGCGGCCATAGCGGGCCGCTCACCGACACGGCACCCTATGGCGACAGCCCGTCCGGCGTCTGGTTCAACCGCATCCACACATTCGAGGTCAACGACCCCGAAACCGGAACCGGCCGCACCGTGCATTTCCCGAAATCCTGCCTGCATTGCGAAGACGCGCCCTGTGTGACGGTCTGTCCTACCGGCGCCTCTTACAAGCGCGAGGAAGACGGGATCGTGCTGGTCAATGCCGACACCTGCATCGGCTGCAAGCTCTGCTCCTGGGCCTGCCCCTATGGCGCGCGGGAATATGACGAAACCGAAGGCGTGATGAAGAAATGCACGCTGTGCGTCGACAAGATCTACAATGACAGCCTGCCGGAGGAGAGCCGCGTGCCGGCCTGCGTCTCCACCTGCCCGGTCGGCGCGCGGAGTTTCGGCGATCTCGGCGATCCCGACTCCGATGTCTCCCGCTTGGTCGAGGCCCGCGGCGGCGTCGCACTGATGCCCGAGCAGGACACCAAGCCGGTCAACCGCTACCTGCCGCCGCGCGCGCGCAAGGGCCCGCCCCCGCAGGAGGCGTCCGGGACGTCCGAAGACCGCGCGCCGCGCATGCTCAATCATGACAGCGGCGAACGCGACGGGGCCGGGCTGATCGCGCGCTGGATCGACCGCGCCCTGTCGAACTGAGCGCGCGACGATCTCATGCATCCAGCCAAATCCGTCATCCTCTTCACCACCGCCTCGGGCGCCGGCTACGGTCTCCTGATCTGGCTCGCGCTCTTTTCGGCGACCGGCACCATCGCCCCGGACCGCGGCTTCGGCTTTGCCGCCTTCGTGCTGTCGCTCGGACTGGTGACCGGGGGGCTGCTGTCCTCGACGCTGCATCTTGGGCACCCGGAACGCGCCTGGCGCGCGATGAGCCAGTGGCGCACGTCATGGCTGTCACGCGAGGGCGTCGCCGCCCTTCTCACCTACGCGCCGGCGCTGCTCTTCGCAGCGGCCTGGGTGCTCTTCGGGACCAATTCGGGCATCGCGGCCTTTCTCGGCCTCATTGCGGCGGCGATGGCGCTGGTCACGATCTACTGCACCGCGATGATCTACGCCTCGCTGCGCACTGTGCATGCCTGGCACAACATTTGGACGCGGATCGGCTACATGACTTACGGGCTGATGACCGGGGCGGCGCTCATGGCGCTGACGGGGAGCCTGTGGGGCGTGGCCCGTCTGGACAGCCTGCTTGGCGCGGCCATCGTGACCACCGCACTGGGCTACATGGTGAAGTGGCGATATTGGCGCTTCATCGACGGCACCTCTTCGGCCTCCACCGCCGAGACGGCCACGAGGCTGAAAGGCGATGTGCGCCTGCTGGAAGCGCCCCATACCGAAGCCAATTACCTGATGACCGAGATGGGCTTTCAGATCGCACGCGACCATTCGGCAAAGCTGCGCCGCGCGACGCTCGTTTTCTGTTTTGCCGTCCCCTTCGTGGCGTTCCTTCTGGCCTATGCCGCGGGCCCGGTTCTTGCCGCGATCCTGACACTGCTCGGCACGCTCTCCATGGCAGCAGGGATCCTTGTCGAACGCTGGCTTTTCTTCGCCGAGGCAAAACATGTGGTCATGCTCTATTACGGTGAAAAGACCGCCTGAGCCTCAATCATTCCGGGCCTCCGGGCAGACCCAAGGCGCGTCAGGCCTCGTGTTTCGGCCGGTCGCGAAAGGTCAGTGCCGTCATCATCACGCTTGTCGAAATCAGATCAATCGCGAGCAGCGTGGTGATTTCGACGGGCCCGAGACCCGCGAAATGAAGCAGGGCCAACAGTCCCGCCAGCAGCGACACTGTCCCGGCACCCAGGATCCACAGGCCGGCTTTGCTCGGCAATTGGCGGCGCCCGATGCTGAGCCGCACCACGCCGGAGGAGATGAGCTTGAACGGGATCAGGACGGCGATGATCCGCAACGTCATTCCGGGGTCGAACAGCACCAGAAGGCCGATCAATGTCGCAAGCACGCCGGTCGCCACGATTTTCCACTTCAAGGCCGGGGGCTGAAAGCGGCCGATGATCACGGTCAACACCCCGACGACAGCGAAGGTGCCACCCAGAAACTGTTCCAGCGCATAGGACAGGGCCGCGACATCGGTGTCGACTTGCCTGCCGAACGGATTGATAAATGCGACGAGCGCACCGAGCAGCGCGATCAGCGCGGTCACCAGGATAAGGCGTGTGGCGTTGTTGATGGTCATGGTCGTCCTGCATCTGGGGCCGGCCGCGGCCAGCAGATGGCGCCACCGAAGTGACTGTGATGGATAACCTCTAACACACCGCGCGGTATTTGGGAGAGGCTGCGCGACAACTCTGTAAACCGCGCATGCCCCGATTTGCTTGGCCGCAACAGGATCAGAGATCCTTGACCGCGCCCAACACCTCTTCGACATGGCCCGCGACCTTCACCTTGCGCCAGACGCGGGCGACCTTGCCGTCCCCGTCGATCAGAAAGGTCGCGCGTTCGATGCCCATGTATGTCTTGCCATACATCTTTTTTTCGACCCAGACGCCGTAGCGCTCGCACACATCGCTCTCTGCGTCCGACAGCAGCGTGACGCCCAGGTCGTGCTTTGCGCGGAATTTGCCGTGCTTGACGACAGTGTCCTTGGAGACACCCAGAACCGTGGCGCCGGCCGATTTGAACGCGGCAAGATGCTCGGTGAATCCGACCGCCTCCTTGGTGCAGCCGCTGGTGTCGTCCTTGGGGTAGAAATAGAGCACCACGGTGGCGGGGCGCAGCGCGGACAGGGTGACATCGTCGCCGCCATCCTGCGGCAGGGTGAAGTCCGGCGCTTCGGATCCGGCGTCGATCTGGGCGATATCCAACATTTTTGATCTTCCTCGGGCTTGACTATTGTCCTTGTTCTAGCCCGTCTGGTGAGGTGTCCAACACCGACGAACAGCGCAATTCGCCGAAACGCCCCCGGGCACGGCATTGGCACCCGCTGCGTATTCTCGCGCGGTGCGTGTGGGCGTGCGCGCTCGCCGTGCTGGCGCTTGTCGGAGGCGGGCTCTGGTGGCTCAGCACCCACTCGCTGGAACTGGGCCCCGGACTGCACGACCGCGTCACCTCCGAACTGGCGCCTATGCTGGCGGCCCGTGACAGCAAACTCGACGTTGGCGCGCTGTCCATTCGCCTGCGCCCGGGCCTGACGCCAAGCGTTACCGCCGACGCACTGATCCTTACCGGGCCACGGGGTAACCGCGTGGAGCTTGACCGGGCAGAACTGCTGCTGGACCGGCTTGCGCTTTTGGAAGGCCGGCTCGCGCCGCGTGCCCTGCGGATCGCGGGTATGCAGGTTGCGGTCACACGCGCACCGGCCGGCGACGTGACATTTGCCGTCGGGGACTCGCCGCTCCTGCAGGGTCTGGAAACCCCGGGCGAGGTCATCGCGGCACTGGAGAAAGTGCTCGCCAAGCCGCCGCTCACGGATCTGACCGCCGTTGGCGCAACCGGCATCTCGCTGCAGATCACGGACGCCTTGTCCGGGAGCGTTCTGGAGAGCGCCAACGCCGACCTGCGTCTCGACCGCGAGGACGGCGGGCTGGACCTGGTGGTCAATCTAGGTGAGATCGGCGACCGCGGCGCCCCGGGGTCCGCGCGTATCGAACTGCAGGCGGCGTCGGACGCGCGTGAGGCCAGCTTGCGCGTGGCCTTGCGCGGGATCGTCCCGGCCAAGCTCGAAGGGCTGACCGCCCTGGGTGCACAGGCCGATCTGCTCGACCGGATCGACGTGCCGCTTTCGCTCGATCTGGAGGGCGACCTTGCCCCGGATGGCGGGCTCGGCACCCTGACGGGACGCGTGTCCGCGGGCTCCGGCGAGCTGTTCCTGACCGAGCCGCTGTCCACGGTTCAGCTGACCTCGGCCACGGCCCGTATCGTCACGGACAATGGCGGACGGCGCTTCGACCTGACCGATCTGGAGATCGACACCGACGTGCTTGCGCTCTCGGGGCGGGGCAATCTGAACAGCGCGCAGCACGGCACCGATGCGACCGGCCGACGTCTGACCGCACAGCTCGATTTGCGCACAGTGACCATCAACGCGGGCGACCGTCTGTCCGGTATCGCGAGCTTCGAGAATGTCGCCACGGATGCCGAGGTGACCATAGATGGTGCGGACCTCAATCTCGACGCCTATGTCGATCTCGTTTTCAACGGTGACCGGCTGCGCGCACGGCTGCGCACGACCGGGCCCGGCGGTGCGGGCGATCCGAAACGCAGTTTCGCGCTCGATGTGTCCAGCAAGAGCGTCGACCGCGACAGCATCTTCAAACTCTGGCCGATCGAGACTTTTCCCAGAACCCGGCTCTGGCTGGATGAAAACATCACCACTGGCCGCGGCCATAACATGGCGTTCTCGCTTCGGTTTCCCGCCGACAAGGCGCCGCCGCAGGTATCGCTCAATTTCGGCTATAGCGACGCGACGATCCGCTTTCTCGACAGTATCGCCCCCCTGAAAGGTGCTGAGGGCCGTGCGACGCTGGAGGGCAAGACTTTCCGATTGGAGATCGATAAGGGCAGCGTGACGCCCGAGGGCGCGGGCGCGGTCAATGTCCGGCCGAGCATGATGGTGGTGCCCGACGTCACCCGCCGCCCGGGTTTGCTGGACCTCGATCTCGGCATGTACGGGCCGACGGCGGCGTTCCTGACGGTGCTGTCGAACCCGCCGTTCAAGACCGATCCCGACGCGCCGGACATGCTGCCGCCCGATCAGGCGACAGGAGAAACCGAGATCTCCACCACGATCGAGATCCCCCTGGGCAAGGGCGGCGGGATGCAGGCGGCCACCTTCGACATCGCGGGCCGCGTCACAGATTTCACCAATGACACGTTGCTGGAGGGCAAGACCCTGGCCGCGAAGCTGGTCACCATCGATGCGACCCAGGCGCACCTGGAGATCACCAGCGACGCGACGCTCAACGGCCAGCCCCTGGCGATCAGCTTTACCCGCGATCTGGCGGGCGCGCCGGATGGTGCAACCCCGCCGGTCATCACCGCCGCCGGACCGCTCACTCCGGCGCTGGCCGAAGCTGTGGGTGTGCCGGTGCCGTCCGGCATCGTCTCCGGCGCGGGTCAGATCTCGACGCGGATCGAGATGGGCGACGGAACCCCGCCGAAGCTTTCGGTCGACGCCGATCTCGCCGGGCTCGGTGTGTCGCTGCCCCAGGCCGGTATTCGCAAGTCGCCTTCGAGGGCAGGACGTGTGACCGTTGCGGCAGAGCTGACCCAACCGCCAAGGATCAATAATTTCAACGTGACCATGCCGGGCGTCGCCGCCGATGGAAGCGCCACACTCGCAGCCGGCGGAGGTTTGGCGCGTGTGAGCGTGACACAGCTGACCCTGGGCAATTGGCTGTCGGCGCGCGGCAGCTACCGGCCCGCAACCGGCGGACGCGCGGCGCGGCTGGAGATCGATGGCGGACGCCTTGATCTGCGGAGCCGGCCGAAGATCTCTGGCGGAACCGGTGGGCGCCCTCCCGATGTCGTCGCCCGGCTGGACCGCGTAACGGTTTCGGACGAATTGCGGCTGACCGGGCTGAGCGCGAATTTACCGGGGGCGACGGGCGCCTCGGGCGCGCTGAGCGCAAAGGTCAACGACATAGAGCCCTTCACCGCGGACCTCGTCCGTCGCCGTGCCGGGGTCGCCGCGCTTTTGCGTACGGAGAATGCCGGCGCGCTGCTGGCCGCTGCGAACCTCTTTTCGCGCGCCCGCGGCGGCCGGCTCGAGCTGAGCATGGTGCCGAACGGGCAGCCGGGCACCTATGACGGTCATCTCCAGGTGACCGGCGGTTCGCTCCATGGCGTGGGAACGGCGGCGAGCATCGTGTCGGCGCTCAGCATCGTCGGCGCGATCGAGCAGATGAGCGGCGAAGGCATCGTGTTCTCAGACGCGGGCGCGCGCTTCACCCTCGCGCCCGGCGTGCTGGATCTGCAATCGGCCTATGCCGAGGGGCCGTCGCTGGGGCTCACCGTCGACGGCACGGTCGACCTGAACAACCAGCAGATCGCGCTCCGCGGGTCGGTATCGCCTGTCTATTTCCTCAACCGGCTCGGCGCACCGCGCCGGGGCGAGGGCTTGATCAATGTTGGCTTTGAGGTTACCGGCACGACCCGCGCGCCGTCGGTCCGGGTGGCTCCGGGGCCACGCCGGACATCGGACAGATCGCGCGAGAACGTGAGCCAACCCGCCGCGCGCGCAAACTGAGCGTCGGCCCCAATGGGATCGCCCTGCCCTGCGCCTCTCTGATTTCGACTTCGACCTTCCGGACGACCTGATCGCGACCCGGCCCGCCCGGCCGCGCAGTAGTGCACGCCTGCTGGTGGCGGGCCCCTCTGCGATGACCGATGCCATCGTTTCGGACCTGCCCGGCATCTTGCAGCCCGGCGACCGTCTGGTGCTGAACGACACCCGGGTTCTGCCGGCGCGCCTGAGCGGCATCCGCCACCGTGAAACCACGGATGGCGCCGGCGCTGCGCGGATCGAGGTCACCCTGCTCGACCCGGTCGCCGACGGCAGCGGCGACTGGACGGCGCTGATCAAACCTCTGCGCAAGCTCCGCGACGGTGAGCGGATCATCTTCGACCCGGAGTTCTCGGCAACTCTGGTCCGGCGTGAGCCCGAGGGCCAGGCGCGGCTGTCTTTCGATGCCGCCCCGGATTTCGATAGTGCGCTGGCGCGGGTCGGCGCGATGCCCCTGCCGCCCTACATCGCTGCGCGCCGCAAGGCGGACGATCTTGACCGCGAAGACTACCAGACCGTCTGGGCGCGCCGCCCGGGGGCCGTCGCCGCGCCGACGGCCTCGCTGCATTTCGACGATTCACTGCTGGCCGGGCTGGCCGCACACGGAGTGGACATGAGCCATGTCACGCTCCATGTCGGCGCGGGCACCTTTCTGCCGGTCAAGGTCGATGACGTGACCCAGCACAAGATGCACGCCGAGTGGGGCGAGATATCGCCCCGCGCGGCGTCGGAGATCAACGCCACCCGCGCGGCGGGCGGGCGGATCATTCCGGTCGGCACCACCGCGTTGCGCCTGATCGAAAGCGCCGCCAAACCGGACCGTACTGTCGCCCCCTGGACAGGCCCGACGGATATCTTCATCCGTCCGGGCCATGTGTTTCTCGCCGCGGATGCGCTGATGACCAACTTTCACCTGCCGAAATCGACCCTGATGATGCTGGTCTCCGCGCTGATGGGCCGGGAGCGTATCATGGAGATCTACGCCCACGCCATCGCGGAGCGCTACCGTTTCTTCAGCTATGGCGACGCCTCGCTGCTGCTGCCCGACGGCTGACAGTTCCGGAACCCACACTCCGCCGACGCCCCCGGAATGCACCGGCGGCCGAAAACGGCGCGACGCAGGTCGCAAACAGACGCACCGGCGCGGCACGCAAACTGTATCGCGTACCTTGAAGACCTGTAGCCCCGAGCACTCGAATGTTTGACACGTTAAACCGCACCTGGGCCCTCTTGCTGGGCATGTTCCTTCTGATGGTTGGCAATGGCCTGCAGGGCACATTGCTGGCGATCCGCGGCGCGATCGAAGGCTTCACGACGCTCGAGATGTCGCTCGTGATGTCGGCTTATTTCGTGGGCTTTCTGGGCGGCTCCCAGCTCACGCCGGCGCTGATCCGCCGCGTCGGTCATGTCCGGGTCTTCGCCGCGCTGGGCTCGTTTATCTCGGCTGTGCTGATCCTCTATCCGACGATCACCGATCCAGTGGCCTGGATGCTGCTGCGCGTCCTGACGGGGTTCTGCTTTTCCGGGGTCTATGTGACGGCGGAGAGCTGGCTGAACCGCGCCGTGACCAACGAGAACCGCGGCAAGGCGCTGTCGCTCTACATGATTGTGCAGATGGGGGGCATCGTCGCGGCGCAAGGCGTGCTGCTGACCGGTGACCCGTCGGGCTTTGTGCTGTTCATCATTCCGTCGGTTCTGGTGTCGATCTCCTTCGCGCCGATCCTGCTGTCGGTCCAGCCGACGCCGGTCTTCGAGAGCACCAAGCCGATGGGTCTTCTGGAGCTCTTTCGCGTCTCGCCGCTCGGCTGCGTCGGCATGTTCGTGATCGGCGGGGTTTTCTCTGCCCTATTCGGCATGGCCTCGGTCTATGGCACCGAATCCGGCATGACCATCAGTCAGATCTCCGCCTTCGTGGCCTCGATCTATATCGGCGGTCTGCTGTTGCAGGCACCCATCGGTTACGCCTCCGACCGCATGGACCGCCGTTGGCTCATTCTCGCCGCGTCGATAACAGGGGCATTGGCGGCCCTCGCGGCCATCATACTGCCAGGATACTGGGCCGTTCTGGCCGCCGGCTTTCTGGTCGGAGGCATGTCCAACCCGACCTATGCGCTGCTGATCGCGCACACCAACGACTACCTCGACTATGACAATATGGCGGCCGCCTCGGGTCGGCTGATCTTTATCACCGGCGTCGGCGCGGTGAGCGGACCGCTCGTGGCCGGCGCGTTGATGGAGCAGATCGGCCCCCAGGGCTTCTTCATCTTTCTCGCGATGCTGTTTTTCGGACTGGCGGGCTACGCGGGGTGGCGCATGACGCGCCGCCCAGCGACCCCGGTCGACGAAACCATGAGCTACGCCGCCATCCTGCCCACATCGAGCCCTGTTGCGATGGAGGCGGCCATCGAGAGCGGTCAGGACGAAGAACAGGATGCGCAGATCGGCGATGCGGAGGCCCAATCCGACCGGACTTGACGCCATTGTATACCATGGTGTTGCGTTTCTGCGGCGTACTGTGCGTCTTAACACAATACGCCGTTGCAAAGAGGGACCTGCTTGCCCACCTGATTGGACGGAGGAGGAGGGAGGAGTCCACTCTATGGAAGATTACGAGCCGTTGTTGGCATTTTGGGTCGATGAGGTCGGCCCCGAAGGCTGGTACAAAAAGGACGCGGCACTCGACCAGCGCATCCGCGAAAACTACGCGCACCTTTGGGAGCGCACGGTGAACGGCGATCGTCTCGGCTGGACGGCGCATCCACGCAGCACGCTGGCCTTGCTGATCCTGCTCGACCAGTTTCCGCGCAACATGTTCCGCGGCGATCCCCGTGCCTTTGCCACCGACCGTCACGCCGTCGCCGTGGCCAAGCAGGCGATCGATCGCGGCTGGGACATGCGAACCTCGGAGCCTGCGCGCCAGTTTTTCTACCTGCCGCTGATGCATTCCGAATGCCTTGAGGATCAGGAGCGCTGCGTGCGCCTGATGCTGGAGCGGATGCCTCAGGAGGGTGAGGACAATCTGCTGCATGCCAAGGCGCATCGCGAGGTGATCCGACTCTATGGCCGCTTCCCGACGCGCAACTGCGATCTGGGCCGCGCCAGCACCCAGAAGGAAGCCCAATATCTCGGCAATGGCGGCTACGGCACACTGGTGAACGCTCTCAGCACGGCTGCCGGCTGATCCAACGAACCAGGCGCGCCCCGGATTGCGGCGCGCCTCACACTGCGGCGCGCTCGACCAGCCCAGTGCCGTCACCGACAGACCGCGATCTACGGCGCCCCTTGGCGATCTACGCCGCCGCGGCCGCTTTCTCTGCCCCCACCCTTCAGCTTGTGCACCGACCCGGGCCTGCCTAGAACCGAAGGCGCAGGAACCCAGGGAGGCCCACCATATGTCCGACACCCCCAAGCACGGCTTCGACACGCTCCAAGTCCACGCCGGAGCCGCGCCGGACCCGGCGACAGGCGCGCGCCAGACACCGATCTATCAATCCACGGCCTTCGTCTTTCGCGACGCCGATCACGCCGCAGCGCTCTTCAACCTCCAGGAAGTGGGCTACATCTATTCCCGCCTGACGAACCCGACGATCGCGGTTCTTCAGGAACGGGTCGCGACGCTCGAAGGCGGCGCCGGTGCGGTCGCCTGTTCATCGGGTCACGCCGCCCAGATCATGGCGCTGTTTCCGCTGATGCAGCCCGGCTGCAACGTTGTCGCCTCCACCCGGCTCTATGGCGGGACGATCCAGCAGTTTTCCAACACGATCCGGCGTTTCGGCTGGTCTTGCAAATGGGTCGATTTCGACGACACCGACGCGCTGAAAGCAGCCATCGATGACGACACCCGCGCGGTGTTCTGCGAGTCGATCGCCAATCCGGGCGGCTACATCACCGATCTCGATGTGATCGCCGGGATTTCGGACGAGGCAGGTGTGCCGCTCATCGTCGACAACACGTCGGCCACCCCGTATCTCTGCCGCCCCTTCGAACATGGCGCGACCATCGTTGTGCACTCGACGACCAAATACCTGACCGGCAACGGCACCGTGACCGGCGGGATGGTCGTCGACTCCGGCAAGTTCGACTGGTCCGCGTCGGACAAGTTCCCCTCGCTGAGCCAGCCCGAACCCGCCTATCACGGCCTGAAGTTCCATGAAGCCCTCGGGCCCATGGCCTTTACCTTCTACGGCATTGCGGTCGGGCTGCGGGATCTCGGAATGACCATGAACCCCCAGGGCGCGCACTACACGCTGATGGGGATCGAGACGCTCAGCCTGCGGATGCAGCGTCATGTGGAGAACGCCGTGCGTGTAGCGAACTGGCTCGAACGCGATCCCCGGGTCGAGGAGGTGACCTATGCCGGTCTTCCCTCATCGCCCTATCACGACCGGATGGCGCGGATCTGTCCCCATGGCGCCGGGGCGCTCTTCACCTTTGCAATCAAGGGCGGTTATGAGGCCTGCGTGAAGCTGGTCGACAGTGTGGAGCTGTTCTCCCATGTCGCAAATCTCGGCGACGCGCGCTCGCTGATCATCCATTCGGCCTCGACCACCCACCGCCAGCTTACGCCCGAGCAGCAGGAAGCCGCAGGGGCCGGGCCGAATGTCGTGCGCCTGTCGATCGGCATCGAGGATCCGGACGACCTGATCGCAGATCTCGATCAGGCCCTGGACAAGGCGACCGCCTGACCGCTCACTCCGTCAGCGCGTAGACCACCGTGATCTGCGCGCTGACCGTCAGACTGCCTGGGGCGACGGGCATGGCGCCCATATCCGCCGCCATGGAGCGAAACTCCATCGGCCTCGGGTTGCTGCCCGGCTCGGCGATCTCCAGCACGGATCCGAGCGAGAGGCCCGCCGCCTGGGCATAGGTCTCGGCCCGCAACCGCGCGTCGCCGACAGCCGCACCTCTCGCGCCGGCAAGCGCTTCGGCCGGATCGGACAGCTCGAAACGCAGCCCGTCGAACCGGGTCGCGCCGGCCTCCGACGCCGCCCCGTAGATGCCGCTCAGCACCGACAGATCGCGGACCTTCACGGTCAGCAGGCTGTCGGCCTCAAATGCCACCGGCACGGGGGCCGCATCTCCGTTTGGACTCTGTTCGAACACCGGGCGCAACCCGGCGCGACGGGTCTGGATATCGGCCGCGGCGATGCCTGCCGCTTCAAGCGCGTCCAGCAGCGCCTGCGTGGTCTCGGCGGTCTGCGCCATGACAGCCGCGGCAGTTTCCGCGCGCAGCTGGGCCCCCAGATCCAGCACCGCCATATCGGGACTCACCTGCACTTCGCCGCTTCCGGTCACTGTGATCTGCGGATCCGCCGCACTCGCGACGGACGCCGTTGTCAGAACAATCGCCGCCATACCTGCCCCGATTATTTCGCGCATTCGCTCTCTCCTTTCGGGTGATCTTCGCTCATTGCCTTATTCAAGGCTGTGCACGCTTTCTAAACACGGTATAGTCAACCCTAGAAAGGGACTGAACCCTCACCCACAGGCAACTACCCGGATATCGGGCTTTCATGGCTTATCCCGACTGCGCTCTCGCTCTCGCTTTCGAAGGGGTGTCTTTGAGAAGACGCCGCGCTGACGGCTGGATTGCCCAAGGCCAGGCGCTGTTCGATGCGCCAGACATGCGGACAGCGCTGGAGAAATTGCGCGCGCGTGCGACAGGTCCGGACACCAACCCCCTGGCGCCCGTTCTGCTCGTGCTGCCCCGGGACCAGGTGCTCTACCGGCGTCTTCGCCCGCGACACTCCGGGCCGGACGGCGCCAGCGCGGTGCGCGAGGCGCTCGAGGGACAGACCCCCTATCCGGTGGACAAGCTGCGCTTTTCGTTCGAACGGCTCGCCAATGGCGGCATTGCCTACGCCGCCGTGGCGCTCGAAACGCTGGAAGAGGCCGAAGGATTCGCGCGGGCAAACGGCTTTGATCCCCGCGGTGTCATGGCGCCCCCGCGGGAGGGCTTGATCGACACGCCCGCATGGTTCGGGACAAGCACTCAGGAGGCGCCGGACGGCTGGCTCGCGCGGCCCGAGCTGGTCGACTGGGCCGTCGCGACCGAAGACAGCACCCTGCCCGCGCGGCCGGATGCGGTTCGGTTCGCCACAGCCCGCGCCAATGCCCACGACGTCGCGCGCCAGGTCCCGCCGCTGCGAGAGACCGCACCGCCCGAAATCTACACTGCCCACGAAGAGGCCCGAATCAGCCAACTGTTGCGCAAAACAACCTCGCTGGCGCGCGTCAAAGCCGGCGCGCTGCGCGCACTGTGGATGGGCGGATCGCTGGTCGCGGTCCTGGGGGGACTCGTTCTGTGGCTCGACCGTCCCGCGCCGACAACCGATGTTGTACTAGACGGATCGCAGGAGCAGGCAGCGCTTTCGCTTCCCATCGAAGACATCGTCCAGGACGCGCCGGCCGTCCCCGCACCCCGTCCCGATCCATTGGCGGATGCAGCCCCGCTCGACATCGAAGAGGCCGACTTTTGGACCCCCGAGCGCGGACTGATGCGTCCGGCCGAAATCACCGGGCTCGACGCCCTGGTGCAGCCTTCGCTGGACCCGCCGCTCGGCGCCGATGCGCTCGCGCTCGAGCTCCCTGATCCGGACACCGGCGCCCCCGATCTGGCCGTCCTCACGCCCCCGCCTGCCCCGCAGGAACGTTTCGATATCGATGCTGCAGGGTTGGTTCGGCCCGAACCGGACGGCGCCGCGACACCCGAGGGGTTTCTGGTTTTCGAGGGCCGCCCGCCGCTTTTGCCATCGGCACGGCCGGACGAGGTCGCAGAAGCGCACGCTGCCGCGGAAACCCTCGCCGAAGAAACCCCGCCGGAGGCGCAGCAGGCGTCCGAGGACACCGTTCTGCCGCGCCGGCGCCCCACCGATCTGGTCGCGCGCTTCGAGCGCAGCGCCTTTGGCGGGCGCACCCGAACAGAACTGGCAACCCTGCGCCCGACGCCGCGCCGGGCAGAGGTCGCCGCTGCGGCGGCAGCATCACGCGCCGTGCAGACAGCCGCGGTGGACGCGGCGCTGGCCTCGGCACAGGCAGCGGCCCTGGTTCGGCCCGGCGCGTCGGATCCCAGACCCGCCCCGCGGCCCAAGACCCTGCGTGCACCATCCAACAGTCAGCAGCGCGCCGTGGCGGCCGTCGCCGCAGCCTCGACGGCAACGGTCGCGTCGGCACCAGCCAAAGTCGAGCGCGAGATCGAGACCGCCTATGTCGAGCCAACGCGAAGCTCCAACAAGACGGTCGTGAAACAGGCGACGGCAAACCGCATCAATCTCAAGGATGTGAACCTACTGGGCACCTTCGGTCCGACCTCGGCACAGCGCGCGCTGGTGCGCCTGCCCTCGGGCCGCGTCATCAATGTCGAGGTCGGCGACCGGGTCGATGGTGGCAGGGTTTCGGCGATTGGCCGAGGCGAGTTGCGCTACACCAAGGGCGGGCGCGCCCATGTCCTGAAAATGCCGCGCGGCTGATCCGGACGCAGGCTGCACAATTTTCGGGCATGTGCCGGGGAAAAGAGCAGCGACGCAGAGCGCCGTGCCCTTCGCAAATTGGACATGCTAAGCCGTTAAGCACTATCCCTCGGGAAACATTCAGGGCGCATGATGGAAAGCTTCCTTGTCCAGGCCACGATCTATTTCGGCGCGGCGGTGATCGCCGTTCCGGTCGCCGCGCGCCTTGGGCTCGGCTCGGTGCTCGGCTATCTCGCAGCGGGTATCCTGATCGGTCCCGTGCTCGGACTTGTAGGAACTGAAACCCAGCAAATTCAGCATTTTGCCGAGTTCGGTGTGGTCATGATGCTGTTCCTGATCGGGCTGGAGCTCGATCCCCGCGCGCTCTGGGCCATGCGGCACAAACTGATCGGTCTGGGCGGGCTTCAGATCCTGCTGACGATGATCGTGATCATGGGTGGCGCAATGGCGCTCGGCGTGTCGTGGTCCGTTGCGCTGGCAATCGGGATGGCCTTTTCGCTCTCCTCCACCGCGATCGTGCTCCAGACCCTGTCCGAGAAAGGCCTGATGCAGACCAAGGGCGGACGCTCGACCTTTTCGGTGCTCCTCACCCAGGACATCGCCGTGATCCCTATGCTGGCGCTGCTGCCGCTGCTGGCCCTGCCGACCATTGCCGGCAGTATCGACCACGGCACATCGGCCCATGGCGAGGCCGGGCACGGCGGCGATCACGGAACGACCCTTGCGGCATTCGACTTCATCGACAATCTGCCCGCCTGGGGGGTCACAGGACTGACGCTTATCGCCGTTGCGGCGATCATCTTTGCAGGCATCTACCTGACCCGGCCGGTTTTCAGCTTCATCCACCAGAGCCGCATGCGCGAGATGTATACCGCGCTCGCTCTGTTGATCGTCGTGGGCATCGCGAGCCTGATGCTGCTGCTCAACCTCTCGCCCGCGCTCGGTGCCTTCCTCGCCGGGGTGGTGCTGGCAAACTCCGAGTTCCGCCACGAGATCGAATCCGACATCGCGCCGTTCAAAGGCCTCCTTCTGGGCCTGTTTTTCATCACCGTCGGCGCGGGCATCGACTTTCACACGCTCTTCAGCCAACCGGTCTTCCTGATCGGGGTGACGCTGGCGGTGATGATCGCCAAGGGGGCGATCCTTTACGGGCTCGCGCTCATCTTCGGACTGTCCGGCCGGCATCGCTGGCTCTTTACCCTCGGTCTGGCCCAGGCCGGCGAATTCGGATTCGTGCTGACCAGCTTCGCGCTGCAACAGAACGTGATCCCGACCGATTACGCCGCGCAGCTCTATCTGATCATCGCCCTGTCGATGCTGCTCACGCCGCTCTTCTTCCTGCTCTACGAACAGGTGGCCAAGCGGTTGAAAGAGGTCGAGGAAATCGTCGAACCTGACGAGATAGAGGCCCAGGGACCCGTCATCATCGCCGGGATCGGCCGCTTCGGCCAGGTGGTCAACCGGATGATCATGATGAACGGGTACCGGCCGACGGTCCTGGACCACGACCTCTCGACGATCCGTCTGATGCGGCAGTTCGGGTTCAAGAGCTTCCTGGGCGACCCGACACGTCCCGAACTGCTCCATGCGGCGGGGCTGAGCACTGCGCGCATCCTCGTGGTGGCGATGGACGACAAGGACGCCTCGACCAGGATCGTGCAATACGCGCGCAAGGAACGGCCGGACCTCTTCATCGTGGGCCGCGCGCACGACCGCATCCATGTCTACGAGCTCTATCGCGCGGGCGCAGACAAGATCGTGCGAGAGATGTTCGACAGCAGCCTGCGTGCCGCCCGCTACGTTCTCGAAGAGCTCGGGCTGAGCGAATATGAGGCCGCCGATTCCGAAAAGCGCTATTACAAGCACGACCGAAAGGCGCTGCGCGAACTGGCGGAACTTTGGGTGCCCGGCGTGCCCGTGGCCGAAAACGAGGCCTACATCGCCCGCGCCAAGGAGCTCAACAACGAGATGGAGACGCAGATGGTCTCCGAACTCGATGACGATGCCGATCGCGACACGGGCGCCGAAGGCGAAAAGGCCCGCCTGGGCAACTGAACGCTCAGCCGCCCTCGGCGACCCCTGCTTCGGCAAAGGTTGCCATGCCGGAATGGCAGGCAAGTGCTCCCTTCAGCACCGGGATCGCCAACACGGCGCCGGAGCCTTCGCCCAACCGCAACCCCAGCTCCAAAAGTGGCGTCTTGCCCAGTGCTTCGAGCAATCTGGCATGCGCGCCTTCGTCCGAGAGATGACCGGCAACCGCATGGTCGAGCGCGCCCGACACCGTACGATCCAGCGCCAGCGCAGCGGCACAGCAGATAAACCCGTCGAGGATCACCGGCACCCGTAGGCTCCGCGCACGCGCAATCGCGCCTGCCATCGCGGCCAGTTCACGCCCACCGACGCGGGCCAGCGCATCCAGCCCGTCGGTGACCTCGGGCCGGTGCCGCACGAGGGCCGACGCCACGACCGCCGTCTTGCGGTTCAGCCCCTCCTCGTCGACCCCGGTCCCACGCCCGGTCCAGTCGGCGGAGCTCCCGTCCAGCAACAGCGCCGCGAGCGCCGCCGCAGAGGTCGTGTTGCCGATCCCCATCTCACCGGTCACGAGCAAATCGGCATCGGGGTCCACCGCATCCCACCCGATGGCGAATGCCTCACACAGCTCGGCTTCGGTCATCGCGGGCCCTTCGGTGAAGTCCGACGTAGGCCGGTCCAGCGCGATGGCATGGACCGAAAAGCGCGCACCGGCCTCGCGGGCAAGCTGATTCACGGCTGCACCGCCGGCTTCGAAATTGGCCACCATCTGGGCCGTCACCTCAGGCGGGAAGGCCGAAATACCACGCGCCGCAACGCCGTGGTTACCGGCGAAAACGACAACCTGAGGTGCCGTGATCCGCGGGGCAGCCTCCCCGCGCCAGCCGGCGTACCACTGTGCCAGATCTTCCAGCCGCCCGAGCGCGCCCGGCGGTTTGGTGAGCATCGCATCGCGCGCAATGGCCGCTTCGCGGGCGGCCGGATCGGGCTGGGTCAGATCGCGCAGCCGGGTCCGCAGCGTCGCAAGATCGGTAATGGATGTGGATGTCATATGCTCTCTCGTTGCCTGTCCGCTCTCCTGCGGCTAGGGCAAGTACACCCGCCTCCGGAGTGCCCCGTTGCCCCCTGTCCGCACGCCCTTGATCGCAAAAATTGACGTCGCCGCGGCGCTCGGCTTGATGACGCGCCTGCCTGTGCCCGTCAACGGCACAGTGGCGAAAAAGCGTGGCGCCGCCGCTGCTTGGGCCTGGCCGCTGGCCGGAGCTGTGGTCGGTGCCCTGGCCGGTCTGCTGCTCTGGGCCGGGCTGTGGCTGGGCCTGCCGCCGCTGGCGGCCGGACTGCTGGCCGTGGCCCTACAGGCGGTTCTGACCGGCGCGCTTCACGAGGACGGGCTGGCCGACAGCGCCGACGGGCTCTGGGGCGGTTGGACCCGGGACCGGCGGCTGGAGATCATGCGCGACAGCCGGATCGGCAGTTACGGTGTTCTGGCTCTGATCCTGTCCGTCGGGCTGCGCGCTACGGCCTGCGCAGCACTGCCCGCCGGGCCGCTGGCCGTCGCCGCCCTGGCCGGAACCGGGGCCGCGAGCCGCGGGGCGATGACGGGCGTCATGGCGGGTCTGCCCTCCGCGCGGCCCGACGGGCTCTCCGTTTCCACGGGGCGCCCAAGCCCCGCCACCGCGGTGCTGGCGCTGGCCGTCGCCTTGGCGCTGTGTCTGATCGGACTGCCCGTTGGCCCGGCGTTGATCACGGCTGCAGCGTGCTGTGCAGGAGCGGCCATTGTCGCCTTTATCGCGCGCTCCAAGATCGGAGGTCAGACGGGCGACATCCTGGGCGCCTCGCAGCAGATCGCCGAGATCACGGCACTCCTCGCGCTCGCCGCGGTGCTATGAACGACAAAACCCCCGGCGGGCACCGGGGGTTCTGGATCCCTCAGGATCGGAAAGCGCGTTTCAGGCGGCGCGGCTGAGCAGAACGTCGCCGACCTGCTTTTGTGCGGCATCTTCGTCGGTGCCGCTCACGGCCGCGACTTCGCGGGTCAGCCGCTCCAGCGCCGCCTCGTAAAGCTGACGCTCGGAATAGCTCTGCTCGCGCTGATCGTCGGCGCGGTGCAGATCGCGCACGACCTCGGCAATGGAGATCAGATCGCCGGAGTTGATCTTCTGCTCATATTCCTGCGCCCGGCGGGACCACATCGCACGCTTGACCTTGGCCTTGCCGCGCAGCGTCGTCATCGCCTGGTTGATCACATCCGGCGAGGACAGCGAGCGCATGCCCACCTCCGTCGCCTTATGGGTCGGAACCCGCAGGGTCATCTTGTCTTTTTCGAAGGAGATCACGAACAACTCAAGGTTCAGACCGGCAACGGTCTGTTCTTCAATCGACACAATCTGCCCCACGCCATGGGCTGGATACACCACATAGTCATCGGGGCGAAACTCGGACGTCTTTGCTTTGCTCATGTGTCTTGGATCCTCAAACTGTTCGCACGGGGCCTTGGCCCAATCTGGGCGCCTGCGTCAGAGAGCAGAAAAGAAACGCGCTCGCTGGATGAACGAGGCGTTTCAAATTTTGCCGCTTCTGTAACGTATATATAACAAAAAACCGGCAGAAGGCAAAGAGCTATTTTCTTAGCGACACGCAGTCATGCATCAGACGCATGGCAACGCCCAAATGCCCTATCCCTCTGGCTCGCCCGGGGCTTCGGAAAAGTACTTTTCCATCTTGCCATCTTCGCCATCGCGCTCTTCGGCTTCCGGCAACGGGTCTTTCTTGGTGTAGATCACCGGCCACATCTCGCTGTACTTGCGGTTGAACTCCACCCATTTTTCCATCCCGGGTTCTGTATCCGGCCGGATCGCATCGGCGGGGCATTCCGGCTCGCAAACACCACAGTCGATGCATTCGTCCGGGTGGATGACCAGGGCGTTCTCGCCTTCGTAGAAACAGTCCACCGGGCAAACCTCGACACAGTCGGTGTATTTGCAGCCGATGCAGTTCTCGGTCACGACATAGGTCATCGGGTCATCCAGTTTGCCAACGGCGGTTAGGTATTCCGACCGCTGCGATCATTCAAGCGATGACCGTCGGGAAAGATGTATCTTGCGACGATCTTTCTTAGTCGGGCGCGGACCGACGCGTCCTGCAAGGGACGGATCGCCCTGCGCGGGGCCTCCCGAGGTGTCGGGCGGGGCGAGATCCTCATAGAGCAAACGTGCCTCCGATGCCGGACCGCGGCGCTGCGGCAGCGCCAGGATACGGACCACGCGGATCTGCTTTCCCTGTGGGAATGTCAGCACATCGCCGGGCCTGAGCGCGGCGGAGGGTTTCTTCAGGTGCGTTCCGTTGAGCCTGACGCGGCCGGCCGACAGCAAGTCCGCGGCCAACCGCCGGGTCTTGAAGAACCGCGCCTGCCACAGCCACTTGTCGGCGCGCTGGCGCGCCCCGGCATCCTCCTGCGGATCAGTCCTTGTCACGCAATCCCATCAGGGCGGCGGCAAAGGGATTGTCCGGGTCGATCTTCTTGTCCTTGGCTGGCGGGCGGGCGGTATAGGTCTTGGCACCCTCTGGCTGTTTGCGGGGAGGTCGCTTGCCGCCCTTGCCATGTTTGGCCCCGTCACCGCCTTTCTTGCCGCGCGCCGGGCGTCCGCCCTCGCCGCTGCGCCTGGGCTGTGTGCCAGCCTCTTCGCGGGGTTTGGCGCGTCCATGACCTTGCCCTTGACGGTTTGGCCGGCGCCGTGGCGCCCATGTGAAGGTATAGAAAACCTCGGTCTGCGGTCCTTCCGGCGCGGCAGCTGGATCGGCGCTGGTGCTCTCGGAGGCCGGGTCCGGGGCCGCGGCGTCGGCCGACTCGGCCAGTGGGGCACCGCTGTGATCCGCATCGCCCGCATCTTCCACCGAAGGCTGGGCATCTGTGTGCGCACCATCGCCGGACGCCAGATCGATGGCAGGGTCTGTTGCAACCACACTGTCTTGCGCCGCGTCGCCGCTTGCCGACAGTGCGATCTCGGTCTCCTGCGGTTTTGCATCTTCGAACGCGTCAGTCAGCCTGGTTTCGGGCGTTGCAGACGGCTCATCGCTGGTTTCGCTCATCGAACCCTGGGGGCCCGGGGCATCAATCCCTGTCGTCTCGCCCGATATCTCGGACGTCATCTCAAGCACAGTCTCGGGCGCAGCCTCGGGCGTCTCCCCCGGCTCTGCGGCCGCCCCAAGCCCGGCTTGTTCCGATGGAACGGCCTCGGGTTTTGCAGCGGCAGCCTCGGGGCGCATTTTCTCGCGCTCGCCGCGCTCGGCGCGGTATCCCAAGCCTTCCATAAGGCCGGCAAACTGCTCCAGCGTCATCCCGGTGATCGACAGCATGTCCGGCGTGGCCTCGAAACCGCCGCGCGAATCCTGCACCCGCAACATGTCCGCGAGCCGTTCCAGCATGTCGATGCGGATCGCGCGCTCTCCGGCAGCGCGGTAGCCGGCCATCGGGTGGTAGCCATCGGGCAGCGCCACGCCCACGGGCACGGTCACCAGCCCCGGCGGCGGCGCTTCGGGAAACTCATCAAGACCCTTTGCCAGCGACCAGAGCACCAGCCGCAGCCGGGTCGGTGCGGGTTTGAGAAGCGCCGGCATGAAGATCGTGAACTGGCCGAACCGCACCCCGTGCTTGCGCAGCGCGCCCCGCGCGTCCTGGTCCAGCGCCTTGACGTCCGCGGCCACGGTATCGCGCGGTGCCACACCGAGCGCCTCGACCATCTGAAAGGCAAAGCCGCGGGAAAGGCCCGTCAGCGCCTCGTCATGGGACATGGTCAAAAGCGGCTCGAACAGGGCCGCGATCTTGCGGTCGATGAAATGCTGCAGCCGGCGTTCGACTTTTTGCGCCACGTCCGGCCCGGCTTCCTCGTCCACGAACCCCTTGATCTGCGGCTTGAGCGGTTCCAGTCCGGCGACAAGCCGACCGACCGCGTGTTCGCCCCACATCAGGCCGCCCTGTTCGGTAAAGTCTATCTCGGTGTCCGGCGCGTTGTAGAACCGGTCGGCACGCAAGTGAAATTCCGGCGCCAGCGCCGCAATGCTCGCCTGGCGCAACGTCTTGGCCTCATCCGCCGTGGCCGCCTTGTCCTGGCTGAACCGGAACCCTTCCAGCCGCCCCACGAACTGACCCTCAACGGTCACTTCGCCCTTGTCGTTCACCTCGGCCACAAGGCTCTCCTTCTGCTTCAACCGCCGCAGCAAAACGCTGGTGCGCCGGTCAACAAATCTCTGGGTCAGACAGGCGTGCAGCGCATCCGACAGGCGGTCTTCTACAGAACGTGTGACCTCACGCCAATGGCTTTCATCGTCAAGCCAGCCACGGCGTTGCGCGACATAGGTCCAGGTGCGGATATAGGCCAGGCGTTTGCTGAGCGCGTCGATATCGCCGTCGGCACGGTCGATGCGCTTGACCTGCCGGGCCATCCAATCATCCGGGATGCGGCCCAGCTCGCTCAGATATCCGAAAATCGTCTGCAGCAGGCTGGCATGTTCGGCATGGGAAATGCCCCGAAAGTCCGGGATCCGGCACACATCCCACAGGAGCCGCACCCGGTCGGGATGGGTCAAGCGTCCCACCACCTCGGGCACCGCCACGGCCGCCTTGAGCGCCATCAGATCGTCGGCTTCGCGCGCGCGGCTCAGCCAGTCGTCGTCTGTGCGCTGCTCCAGCGACGCGATCAGCCGGTCGACGGTGCCGAACTCAAGCCGCGAATTGCGCCATTGCAGCTTTTTCACAGGCGCGAACCTGTGCTCCATGATCGCCTGGGCCAGCCCTTCGTCGAGCGGGCGCGCCTCGCCGGTCACGCCAAAGCTGCCATCCTGCGTGTGTCGCCCTGCCCGGCCCGCAATCTGGGCCAGCTCGTTGGGTTGCAAGGTCCGCATCCGCCGCCCATCGAATTTCGACAGCGCAGAGAACGCGACATGGCGGATATCGAGGTTCAGGCCCATGCCGATGGCATCGGTCGCCACCAAAAAATCGACCTCGCCATTCTGGTAGAGATCCACCTGCGCGTTGCGCGTGCGCGGGCTGAGCGCCCCCATCACGACCGCAGCACCGCCTTTCTGACGGCGCAGCAGTTCGGCGATGGCATAGACATTTTCCACCGAGAACCCGACGATGGCCGACCGCGGCGGCATGCGCGACAGTTTCTTTGCCCCGGCATAGACAAGGTCTGAAAGCCGCTCACGGCTCTGGAACTGAACGTTCGGAACCAGCGCGGCGATGGCCCCGCGCATCGTCGCGGCCCCCAGAAAGAGCGTCTCGTGCAAGCCGCGCGCATTCAGCAGCCTGTCAGTGAAGACATGGCCGCGCTCGGGGTCGGCGCAGAGCTGGATCTCGTCCACCGCGACGAAATCCGCGCCAATGCCAAGCGGCATCGCCTCCACCGTGCAGACCCAGTATTGCGTCCGCTCCGGTACGATACGCTCTTCGCCGGTGACCAGCGCGACCACCGACGGACCTCGCAGCGCCTTGATCTTGTCATAGACCTCGCGTGCCAACAGCCGCAGCGGCAACCCGATGACGCCGGTACGAAAGGCCAGCATCCGCTCGATGGCATAGTGGGTTTTACCGGTGTTGGTCGGGCCCAGAACCGCTTCGATGCGTCCCTCGCCGGGCATGTCTGACCCCCGTCTTCCGGGGCCGGTTTCCCGCCCCCGACCGCTCAGATGGCGCGGCCTTCCAGCTTGGCTTCAAGCCGTTCAATGGCGTCTTTTACGTTGGGTCTGTGGGGATGTATAGCGGCGACAGCGCGGTAGGCGCTCAACGCGTCCTCGGGCTGATCCAGCGCTTCCAGAATCAGGGCAAGGCCCGTCAAAGCCCCGAAATGGCGCGGGTTCAGCGCCAGCACCATCTCGATATCCGCCAGCGACTGGCCATAGCGTTCCATCTGGAAAAAGGCCGTCGCGCGCCCGTTATAGGCCTCGGCAAAATCCGGGGCATGGTCGATCGCGGCGGTGAAATGCTCGATCGCAGCCTCGTTGTCTTCCTCTTCCAGCGCGTCCTGTCCGCGTCTCAGCAGAAGGTCGATGGACTCCGACCCCGACCGCGCCCAGGCGGCCCAGATGTCGTCCTCGACCCCTTCCCAATTGGACAGTTCCGGATCTTGCAGGCGGTCATAGAGCTCTTCGATATCCGCCTGTTCCGCCAAACCCTGCGCGGTCAGAGCCAAGGGAAACGCCGCCGCAAGCAGAAACGACGCTACGAACCGTTTGATCTGGGGACCGAGTGCTTTCATATCGCATAGCGTAGCGCGGCGCCGCAGAAAGGCGAAGCGCAATTCACCAGGGGAAGGCCCGGATATGAGCAATGTGATCGAAGGCGCCGTCGCCGCGCTGAACCAGAAGCTGGGAGACAGCTTTGATGGAAACGCGAAGTTCGTCATCGAGGACGAGGGCGCGATCATGGTGGACGACAGTGGCGCCCGCGCCGGGGACGAGAATGCCGACGTGACCCTGACGGCCTCCCGCGAGACGTTCGAAGCGATGATCAGCGGCGAGATGAACCCCACCAGCGCCTTCATGTCCGGCCAGCTTTCCATCGACGGCGACATGGGCACGGCGATGAAGTTGGGCTCCGCGCTGTCCTGACGTGGGCACCGACGCCCCCTTCGATGCGACCCTGGCCCGCGCACCGGACAGCGCCCGCGCGGTGTGGCTCACGGCCGCCGATGGCGTGCGCCTACGCGCAGCAAGCCTGGGCGAAGGTCCGCGCGGAACGGTCCTCATCTTCAACGGACGCACGGAGTACATTGAAAAATACGGCGAGGCCGCCAGCCATCTCGCGGCGGCCGGTCTGTCGAGCCTTTCGCTGGACTGGCGCGGCCAGGGCCTGTCTGACCGGCTGCTGGAAGACGCGGCGGTCGGCCATGTCGGCCGGTTCGCGGACTATCAGATGGATATCGCCGCACTGACCGGCTGGGCAGAGGCCATCGGCGCGCCCCGTCCCTGGCACCTGCTAGGTCATTCCATGGGCGGCGCCATCGGATTGCGGGCGCTGGTCTCGGGTCTCGCAGTCGAGCGCGCGGTCTTCAGCGCGCCGATGTGGGGCATCAAGCTGAATATGCTGGTGCGCGCGGTGGCCTGGGGCGTGAGCCATATCACCCACCTGTCGGGTCTGGGCGGACGCCTTGCGCCATCCACCGGGCGCACTCCCTACCCGCTCACCGCCGATCCGTCGGACAATCTGCTGACCCACGACCCGGACATGTTGGCCTGGATGCGCGCCCAGCTCGAGGCCGAGCCACAGCTTGGCCTCGGCGGGCCCAGCCTGACTTGGCTGCGCGAGGCGCTGCGCGAATGCCGCGCGTTGCAACAGATCGCCGATCCCGGGCGGCCAACCCTCACGCTTCTGGGCAGCCGCGAAGCCATCGTCGACCCCGACGCCATCCGCCGTCTGACCGCACGCTGGCCCGATGCTCAGCTGGATATCATCGCCGACGCCGCCCATGAGGTACTGATGGAGCGTCCCCACCTGCGCAACCCCGCCTACAGGTCTGTGACGGAGTTTCTGACGCAGGACAGTCCGCGCGCGGACATGGCCCTGAAAAGGCGCATCGGCTGATCCGGGGCGTGGGACCCGCCGCGCACGACACCGCTTCGAGACACAAATGACCGGGCAGAGGAAATGCGTTCTCCACGGTCCGAAGTCCCATTGGCTGCCGAGATGGATCCTACCGGATGAGTCTGCCGCGTGGGCAGGACCATGGTGACGGGCATCGTTTCGAGACCGTTCCAGGGTACAAAAGGGCGCCGCGTTGGTTCTGCTGCTGCCTGACGGCGTTGGGTCCGCTGCCGCCGCCGCGCCGGAAACTCGCGGTGACGTCAGCCCGACCGGGAACAACGACTCGCGCACCGTCACGATCATGGAGCATGAACCCACTGGCGTGAGTGTCGGCGACCAACAGATCGGACACCTGTGGCTGCAGGACGACAGTGGCGCTGATGTCGCCGACCTGCGCCGGATCGCGACAGTGGTGATGGTAGACGCCGCCGCCGGCGATACCAAAACCTCTTCGATGAACCAGATCTCGCTTTCCGGGGGCGTTCCCCCTTCGGTGCGCCGGGCCAAGTCGACCATGGCAGACGTCCAGTACCGGACCGAGCGAAACACGACCGGCGATCACACCATCACCGGCGGGTCGCGCATTTCTTGCCGAGGCGACCGCAAAAACGTCCCGCGCCGGAAAGGACACCCATATCTTTGGGGTCAGTTGCGACCGACCTCGTACCCCGCCCCAATGATCAATCGTCGGGGCTTTCCCTGGGTCGCCGTGCTAGGTATCGCCGTGCAGACCATGCACGCCGTCCGCGACGGTCCGTGCGCCCGCCCGGATCCAGCCATGTTCGGATCCCACAAAGAACATGTTCATGCCGTGAGCGCGCCAAGCGGCCGCCCCCGCGGCGTCGCGGACAAAGCTGGCATAGACCAGACCGTTCGCTTGGGCCGCGGCCCCGACCCGCGGCAGGGCCGCATCCAGCGCGGGTCCGCCGGTGGCGGTTTCGCCATGGGCGACACTGAGATCGGCAGGCCCGAGGAAAAGCCCGTCCAGACCCGGCACAGCCGCAATCCTGTCGACCGCGTCCACGGCCTCGGGGTCTTCGATCTGGGCGATCACCAGCGGTTCTGCGGTGCGCGAAAGAGTTTCGGCCATCGACTGGGTGCCAAGACCTGCGCCGCGGACCCCGCCGGCAAAGCCGCGTCCGCCGTGGCCGTAGCGCGCCCGCCGGACGACCGCTTCTGCGCCCGCCGCATCCATCACATGGGGCACGACGACGCCTGCGGCGCCCATGTCGAGCGCCTGCCCGATCCAGGGCCCCTCGGCCGTAGCCACCCGCACAAGCACCGGAAATCCGAGCGCCCGACCCACCGCCAGACAGGCGTCCATCCGGCCCGCATCAAAGGGTGCGTGTTCGGCATCCAGACAGAGGAAATCGAGCCCCGTCGTCGCCAGGATCTCCACCAGTTCATGGGCCGGTGTCTTAAGGAACGTGCCCACAACGGGCCCGCCCGCGGCCACACGCGTCCGCAGCACTGCTGCAGGAGATGACGCCGCAGTCATAGCCGGATCTGCGTAAAGGCGTCGCGGAGCGCGGTCGACCAGGCCAGGCTCATCTCCATGAACGCCTCGTCCATCGGCTCGATCCGCCGGGTCTCGCCGACGCAATAGGCGTCCTTGCGGATCACCATCAGATCGAGCGGCATGCCCACCGAGAGGTTCGAGCGCAGGGTCGAGTCCATCGACAACAAAACCGCCTTTTGCGCATCCAGCAGCGACGTATAGGGCCGCACCACCCGGTCCAGGATGGGCTTGCCGTACTTATGCTCGCCGATCTGCAAAAAGGGCGTGTCCTCCGTGGCCTCGATGAAATTCCCTTCGGGATAGATCAGGAAGAGCCGCATGTCGCCACCCTTGCGCTGGCCGGCCACGATCATCGTCGCAGACGCCATGTTCTGGCTCATACGTTCCAGTTTCGACGTCACTTCTGCGCTGACATCCGCCAGCATCCGGCCGATGATCTCGGCGACCTTGAGCATGGTCTTGGCCTTGAGGATCGAGGTCTCCTCGGTCGCGTCTTCCTCTTCGATCGCATCCTCGAGCCGCAGCATGGTCGTTTGTGTCACCGACAGGCTCCCCGCGGTCATGACGGTGATCACGCGCTCGCCCGGCTCCTCGAAGGTGAACATCTTCTTGTAGATCGAGATATTGTCGAGCCCCGCATTGGTGCGGGTATCGCTCAGCAAAACCATTCCATGATCCAGTCGCAGACCGACACAATAGGTCATTACACGTTACTCCCCCCGCGCCACGCGGCCGGTTACTGCTGAACCTGGCCTGCCGCGGCCACGGCAACCGCAATCTCCGTGGCGCTCTCCAAGGAGTCGCCGCTCGCAAAGGCGCGGATCGGCTCGGCATCCTGAGCATCGAACCCTGAACAGAGCCGGATGTAGCGATCGTCTGGGCAGCAGGCATTCACCGCATCGAACCCGACCCAACCGAGCTTGCCGACATGCAGCTCGGCCCACGCATGGGGCGCGCCGCCATCGGTCACCAGCGCATCGCGCCCGTCTCCGGGATCGTCGGTCAGCGCATAGCCATAGACGAAGCGCGCCGCAATGCCCTGCGTGATGGCCAGGGCGATCAGGGTGTGGGCCTGGGCGCGGCAGCTGCCCTCGCCGCGGCCCAGCGTCTCGGTCGCAGTCGCGGGTCGGGCATCCTCGGTTTCGTCCTCACCGTGACTGACCGCCTCTCCGACCGCCGCGGCCAAACCGTGCGCCCGGTCGAGCAGGTTTGCCGTATTCCGGTCCGCGACCCCCGCGCGGGCCAGATCGAGCAGCCCCTTGTCAGGGCGCGTCGCCCGGGTCGTCCGCAGATAGGCGGCCGGCGGGATCCGCTCGCGCAACCCGGACAGAACCCCGGTCGTGTCAGCCGTCTCGACCGTTCCGGTGACCGAAATCTCCACCGTCTCAATCGGCCCTTCGAGGCGCGCCGTGGCGGTCTTGTCGCCCGCGCCGTCGCGGAAGGCCGCACCCGTCGCCGCATCGGGGATGTTGACGGTCCAGTCCACCGCGGTCTGCGCCTTGTAGTCGGCCGGCCTCAGCCGGTAGCTCAGCAGCACGCTGCGCTGGGGCGCCTCGAAACTCAGAACAGTGCTCTGACCGATCGACAGTCTCACGCCCTGGACCCTCCCAGATAGGTGCGCGACACCTCGCTGCCGACGGCCGCGACATCACCCACGAACCGTTCGAGAAACTCGTGCAGGCCCTCGTCGAAAATGTCCGAAACCTGGGTTTCGGCCAGTTCACCCAGAAGCCCCCGCACCTTGGTCTGTGCCTCGGTCGTGCTGCCATAGCTGCGCGACAACCGGTGCAGGTGGTCCGTGGCCCCCTGCACCGCCGTGTGCAGGCTGCGCGGACAGGCCGGATTGAGGATCAGCAGATCCACGATCTTGCGCGGTGTGATCTCGCCGCCATAGGCGTGGTGAAAGGACCGGTGCATCTGCATGGCCCTCAACAGCGTCATCCACTGGTAGTTGTCCAGCCCAGAACCGACATAATCCGCATCCGGCAGCAGGACATAGTATTTCACATCCATCAGCCGCGCGGTGTTGTCGGCCCGCTCCAGATGATAGCCGATATTGAGGAAATCATAGCCGTCATTGCGCAGAAGCGTCGCCGCCATGGTGCCCTGTACAAGCGCCGTCTGCTTGTTCGTCCACTCGGTCAGATCGCCGATCTCAAGATCGCTGCGCGGGGTACGCTGGATCTGTTTGAGCTCCTGATAGGCCGAATTCAGCGCGTCCCAGACCGGCAGCGTCAGCGCGGTCCGCACGATCCGGGCGTTTTCACGCGCCGACGAGAGGCATGAGGCAACCGAAGACGGGTTTTCGCGGTCGAAGAAGAGGTAGGAGACGATGTTGCGCTCCACGGCCTCGCCGTATTTCCGGTCAAAGCCTTCCGCGGTGCCACTGGCGTGGAGGATACTCTCCCACTCGCTACGGTACCCGTCGGCCGTATCCGGCATCAGATGCATGCGCGCGCCGACCTCGATCAGCCGCGCCATCGTTTCGGCCCGTTCCAGGTAACGGGCCATCCAGTAGAGGTTTTCGGCGGTACGGCTTAGCATTCTTTGTCCATCAGATCACATCCCAAGCCAGTCGGCAAAGCGATCAGCATACCGACCGATCGCCCAAGCCATTACTGTCGCACTCATCCAGGCGAGCAAACCGGGCACATTGGTCTGCAAGAACCCTGCAAGCCGGGACAATTCGCGCCAGAACCATCCCTGTTGCGCGGAGAGAATGCGGCGACCTTTCTCGCTCAGAACGAAGGTTTGGTTCCCGACCGCCATTAGCAGACCCTCACGGACCAGGGTATCGGCCAGCGCGAAGTCCTCTTCCTCCGTCTTGCCAAGCGACACCCGCCGTTTGAGATCGCGGTCGAACCTGGCCTTCAGCCAGCGACGATGCCGTGGCAGAGCGGTGAGCGAAACTTCGTCCACCGCCGCGTCCAGACCGTCGGTAAATCTCCCGATATCGCCAGCAGCGCGATCCATGTTTTGCTTCCGCGGCAGGTGATTCCAAATCTCCGACAGCTTTTGACCGACCATTTTGGTGGCGGCTCCAAGCTCCGACAGTTCGCCTCGATGCTGGTCGCTCTGCGCCTTTGCAAGGCTACGGGCAATGTGGTCTTCGAACTCGTTGGAAAACACGCGCATCGGCTACTCCGCCAGTACCCAAGTGTCCTTGACGCCCCCGCCTTGCGACGAGTTGACCACAAGGCTGCCCTCGTTCAGCGCCACCCGCGTCAGGCCGCCGGGCACCAGCTCCACCCGGTCGCCCACCAGGCAATAGGGGCGCAGATCGACATGGCGCGGCGCGATGCCCTCCTCCACGAAAGTCGGACAGGTCGACAGCGCCAGGGTCGGCTGTGCGATGTAGTTCTCGGGCGCCTCCTCGATCTTCTGGCGGAAGAGCGCGATCTCGTCCTTGGTCGCGCGCGGCCCGATCAGCATGCCGTAGCCGCCGGAGCCGTGGACTTCTTTCACGACAAGCTCGGCCAGATTGTCGAGCACATGGCCGCGGTCATCGTCCTTGGCGCATTGCCAGGTCGGAACGTTCTTCAGGATCGGCTCCTCGCCCAGGTAGAAGCGCACCATGTCCGGCACAAAGGTGTAGATCGCCTTGTCGTCAGCCACGCCCGCGCCCGGAGCCGAGGCGATGGCGACCCCGCCCGAGCGATAGACATTCATCAGCCCGGGGATCCCCAGCATCGAGTCGGGACGGAAACAGAGCGGGTCCAGGAACGCGTCATCGATCCGCCGGTAGATCACGTCGACCTTCTGCGGCCCCTCGGTCGTGCGCATCCAGACGAAGTCGCCCTCCACGAACAGGTCCTGCCCTTCGACCAGCTCGACCCCCATCAGATCGGCCAGGAAGGAATGCTCGTAATAGGCGGAGTTGAAATGCCCCGGCGTGAGAATCACCACCGTGGGTTCGCGGTCGCACTTCGCCGGCGCCACGGACGCCAGGGTCCGGCGCAGCACCTCCGGGTAGCTCTCCACCGGGGCGATCCGATTCTGGCGGAAAAGCTCGGGGAACATGCGCATCATGATCTCGCGGTTCTCCAGCATGTAGGAGACGCCGGAGGGCGTGCGGCAATTGTCTTCGAGCACGAAGAACTCGTCCGGACCGGTCCGGACCAGGTCGATTCCGACGATGTGGGAATAGACCCCCCGCGGCGGTTTGATGCCCGCGACGGACTTCTCGTAGGCCTCGTTCTGATAGACGAGCTTGCCCGGGATTTTCCCCGCCTTGACGATCTCTCCACCGCCATAAACGTCGCAGAGAAAGGCGTTGAGCGCCCTTGCGCGCTGCTTGATGCCCCGCTCCAGCTTCAGCCATTCCAGATGGGTGAAGACCCGCGGGAACATGTCGAACGGGATCAGCCTGTCGGGGTCGCCCCCCTCGCCATAGACCGCGAAGGTGATGCCGATCCGGCGAAACAGGGCCTCGGCTTCGGCCTGTTTGAGGCTGCGCAGCTCGCTGGGCATTTCTCGTTGCCAACCTTCGAGGCGGGAATAGGGCGCGCGGATCTCGCCGCCCTGGTACATCTCATTGAAATAGCTGATCGCCATCTGTCCCTGCATGCCGTTTTCCGAAGGGGTTGCACGCCCACAGGACCGACAAAAGATGACGCGTTCCCGGAAAGCAAGCGAAGGCTTCGGATGATGCTTTGTTAAGCAGCTTGCGCGGGGATTGAGCAGCTGTCGAGCGCTTGTTGTCTGAGGCGCCGGTTTTCCGCACGATGCCGAGAGGCGCGCGTCCGGGATGCGGTCGTCCGCGCGGCATGCCGGCCGGAACCGTTCCACCCTCTCGTGCCGTGCCCGCGTTGCGGTCGCCTTGGCGCAGCGCGGACAGCAAAAGGTCCGGTCGGGGAACAGCCCCCGCGATCGCAAGGCGCCCCATCGCCGGAGGTTCGGCAAGGATCCCGGCCGGCGGCGCCACGCTCCGGTATTGCGCTTCAGCGCCAGCGAGAAGCTCGGCGCCGCAGAATCCCACACACAAACCGCCGGCGCGATCGCGACCCCACCGCGCGCCAAGGTCTGGTCCGGCGGCTGGCCAGGGCTCTGAGGTTGGCTATGTTGGAACTCATGGCCGGGCCCGTTCTCACCTTCACCGACCGGGGTATCTATTGCCCCGCGGGCGATTTTCACATCGACCCCTGGCGGCCGGTGGACCGCGCTCTGATCACCCACGGCCATGCCGACCATGCCCGCTGGGGACATCGCGCCTATCTGGCGACCGACGGGGCGGCCCCGGTGATCCGCATGCGTCTTGGCGACATAGCGCTGGAAACCATCGCCTATGGCACCACGCGTCAGATCGGCGATGCGCGCGTCTCGTTCCATCCGGCCGGGCACGTTCCGGGATCGGCGCAGATCAGGGTCGAGGTCGCCGGCGAAATCTGGGTGGTCTCGGGCGACTACAAGACGGTGGATGACGGGCTGTCCGAGCCGTTCGTGCCTGTGCCCTGCCACGCTTTCATCACCGAGTGCACCTTTGGACTGCCGGTGTTCCGCTGGCCCGATCCCGCGCAGATCGCGGCTGAGATCAATGGCTGGTGGACGGCCAACGTCGCCGCCGGGCGGTTCAGCCTGCTCGGCGCATACAGTCTGGGCAAAGCGCAGCGCCTGCTCGCGGCGCTCGATCCCGCGGTCGCACCGATTCTGACCCACGGCGCCATCGAGAACACCAATGCGGTGCTGCGAAACCAGGGCTATGCCCTGCCCGACACGATCCGCGTCACGCCTGAGTTGAAACCAAAGGACCATCCCGGGGCGCTGGTCCTGGCGCCGCCCTCGGCCCTCGGCACGAGCTGGGCCAAACGCTTCACCCCCGCCTCTGATGCCTTCGCCAGCGGCTGGATGGCGCTGCGTGGGGTGCGCCGCAGACGGGCGGCGGATCGCGGATTCGTTGTGTCGGACCATGCCGACTGGGCCGGGCTCAACACCGCCATCTCGGAGACCGGGGCGGAACGCGTATTCGTTACCCACGGCTACACAGCGCAGTTCCGGCAATGGCTCGAAAGCCAGGGCTACGACGCCGGCATCGTCGAGACCGACTATAGCGGCGAAGAGCTCGACAGCACCGAAGACGTTGTTGAAGCGCCATGATGCGACGCTGCCGGTTTCCTCCCCTGGGTTTCAACCTTGAGCCTGATCGCGCGAGGACCATCGTCGCGCGCAGCGGGGCGGCCTGACCGTGCAACGCTTCGCCGATCTCTTTACTGCGCTCGACCAGACGACCTCGACCAAGGCCAAGGTCACGGCGCTCGCGGGCTATTTCCGCGAGGCCCCCGATGCCGACCGGCTCTGGACCATTGCTCTGCTGTCGGGCCGCCGTCCGAAACGCACCATCACGACCACCCGTTTGCGCGAGTGGGCTGCCGAGCGCGCCGGGCTGCCGCTCTGGCTCTTCGAGGCCTCCTACGACGTGGTCGGCGATCTGGCCGAGACCATTGCCCTGATCCTGCCGCCGCCGGCCCGCACGGTGGAGCGCAGCCTGACCGACTGGATCGCCTGGCTGAAATCGCTCGCCGCGCTGGAGGAGCCCGACCGCAAGCCCGAGATCCTCGCCGCCTGGGACAGCCTGCCCGGCCCGCAGCGCTTTGTCTTCAACAAGCTGATCACCGGGGGCTTCCGCATGGGCGTCAGCCGCAAGCTGATGACTCGAGCCCTGGCCGCGGCCACCGATATCGACGAGGCGCGGCTCGCCCACCGTCTGATGGGCGACTGGACGCCGGAAACCACCAGTTTCTCAGAACTGGTGCTGTCGGACGATCCGGCCGACGACCTCTCACGCCCCTATCCGTTCTACCTCGCCTACCAGCTCGACGATCCGCCAGAGAACCTGGGCGATCCCAGCGACTGGCGGGCGGAGTGGAAGTGGGACGGCATCCGCGGCCAGCTCATCCGGCGCGATGGACAACTCCATATCTGGTCGCGCGGCGAAGAACTGATGACCGACCGCTTCCCCGAGCTTCGCGCGACGCTGGACCACATGCCCGACGGCACGGTGCTGGATGGCGAACTGCTCGCCTGGGACCACGAAGCCGCACGGCCGATGCCCTTCAACGCTCTGCAACGGCGCATCGGGCGAAAAAGCGTGCCGAAAAAGCTGCTCGCCGAGGCCCCCGTCGTCCTGCGTGCCTATGACCTGCTGGAATGGCAGGGTTCGGATCTGCGCGCGGCCCCCTTTGCGGACCGCCGCGCCCGGCTCGACGCACTGCTGGACGCCCTGCCCGCGGATGCCGGCATACAGCCGTCGCCACTCGTGCCGTTCGACAGCTGGGAGGCGCTTGCCGCAACGCGCGAAACCGCCCGGGATGCCAACGCAGAGGGCCTGATGCTGAAGCGCGCGGCCTCGCCCTACCTCGCGGGGCGCAAGAAAGGCGACTGGTGGAAATGGAAGGTCGCCCCGCTCGTCATCGACGCGGTGATGATCTACGCCCAGGCCGGCCACGGACGCCGCGCCAACCTCTATACCGATTTCACCTTCGCCGTCTGGAAGGGCGACGAGCTCGTCCCCTTCACCAAGGCCTATTCCGGCCTCACCGATGCGGAGTTCCGCCAGATCACCGCCTGGGTCCGCAAGAACACGCTGGAACGGTTCGGCCCGGTCCGCCGCGTGCCGCCCGAGCACGTGTTCGAGATCGCGTTCGAGGGCATCCAGCGCAGCGCGCGCCACAAGTCCGGCGTGGCCCTGCGCTTTCCCCGCATGAGCCGGTGGCGACATGACAAACCGGCGGCAGAGGCCAACAGCTTCGACGACCTCCAGGCGATGCTGGCGACCTATGGATGAGAGCGCCTAGCCCGGCCAGCAATAGCGCGGGAATGGCAGCGACAGACTGTTCGCGTTCTCATTGAGCAGGTAGGAATAGTTTCCCCACCCCGGACAGGCGCGCGCGAAACCCGCCTCGACCATCGCCCGCTGCAGATCTACGCGCGTCCCGTCGGGCAGCACGCCGTCACACCCGCCGACCGCCCGGCCATATCGGTCATTGCGCTTTTTCAACCGGCACTCGACGGTTTCAGCAGCGCGCAGAAGCGCAGCCAGATGCCGCCTGGCCGCGATGTAGACCCCATGACCTTCTTCGGGGCTCGCGATCCCGTCCAGCCGGATCCGCTGGGGGCCGAATGCCAGCGTATCGCCATCAACCGCCCGGACGTTCTCCGCCGGCAAGGCCAGTGACCTCTCGGGGACCGCGCCACCGGCCATTTGATCGTAGAGCGCAACGCCAAACAGAACGGCCACCCCCAGCAGGACAGCGGGAACTCTCGGCCATCGCCGCGTCCGGTTGCGCCGCTTAACCCGACGCCGTGCTGGAAGCATGTTTCTCACCCATGGTACGAAAGGCATACCCCGACTAACGATAGCCGCGCATCCGCCCAATCGCCTCTTGATGAATGCGGCAGACCCCGCCGCGTCGCTGAAACCACATGCCCTTGCATGGACACGCCCTGGAAATGGCCACCTCATGACCGACGCCCCGACCCGCATCCTGCGCAACCACCATCTCGACAGCACACGCTGGGACAGGTTCGTCCGGCGCCCGGGGGATATCATCGTCGCGACCCCCTACAAATGCGGCACGACCTGGATGCAGACGATCCTTCTTGCGCTGATCTTCCAGGACACCGCGCCCCGGCCGTTGCACGATTACAGCGCCTGGCTCGATTTCCGCCCCGCCGACCCGGACGCGCGCCGCGCTCTGTTCGATGCGCAAACCCACCGGCGGGTGATCAAATCCCACCTGCCCGCCGATGCCATGCCGATCGATCCCGCCTGCCGCTACATCATTGTCGGCCGCGACCCGCGCGATGTGTTCATGTCGTTGTGGAACCATTACTCGGCCTACACAGAGACCGCCTATGCGGAGTTCAACGGCGAGGACTGCCCCGGTCCCCGCCTGCCGCCCTGCCCCGACACGCCCCGCGCCCTCTGGGCCGGTTGGATCTCCCGCGGCTGGTTCGACGGCGAGGTCGAAGGCTGGCCCTTCTGGTCGAATTTCGGCCATGTGCAGAGCTGGTGGGATCGGCGCAACCAGCCCAACATGCTCTTTGTCCATTACAACGACATGCTCGACGATCTGCCGGCCGAGATCGACAGGATCGCGCGCTTTGCCGATCTGCCCTGCGATGCGGCGCTGCGCAACGCCATCGCCGAAGCGACGCAGTTCTCCAGCATGAAAGCGAATGCCGATCTCCTGGTGGGGGCGGTCGCAGACATTTTCGACGGCGGCGCCGACCGCTTCCTGAACAAAGGCACCAATGGCCGCTGGCGCGCTGTGCTGACCGCGCAGGATCTCGCCGCTTATGACGCAACCGCCGGTGCGACTCTGAGCCCGGATTGCCGCGCTTGGCTGGAAGGTCACGCTGCACTGCAGTATGACTGACCTACGCCCGCGCGAGGACGTCCGAAACTGGTGATGGAGCCCCCATGCTTGATCTGATTGCCGTCCTTCTGGCGCTCGGGCTGCTGATGTATCTGGCGTTTCGGGGCATTTCCCTGCTGATCCTGGCGCCGGTGATGGCCATGCTCGCCGTTGCACTGACCGGCGGCCTGCCGCCGCTGGTGCCTTTGGCGGCCTACACCCAGGTTTTCATGGGCGCTACCGGCGGCTTCATCGTCGCCTTCTTCCCGCTTTTCCTGCTCGGTGCGGTCTTCGGCAAGCTGATGGATGACAGTGGCGCCGCCCGCGCGATCGCGCAGGCTGTGATCACAAAGCTGGGGCCGAACCGCGCGATCCTGGCGGTAGTGCTCTGTTGCGCGGTGCTGACCTATGGGGGCGTGTCGCTTTTCGTGGTGGCCTTTGCGATCTTTCCCATCGCCGCGGCACTGTTCCGGGGTGCTGCCATTCCCAAACGCCTGATCCCGGGGACACTGGCGCTCGGGGCGTTCACCTTCACCATGTCCGCGCTGCCCGGCACGCCCGCGATCCAGAACGCGATCCCGATGCCGTTTTTCGGCACCACGGCCTTTGCGGCACCGGGGCTCGGGATCATCACGGCCGCGATCATGTTCGGGCTGGGCATGATGTGGCTGAACCGGCGCGCCGCCGCGGCGCGCGCCGCCGGCGAAGGGTATGGCGCCCACAGCGACGCGGTCAGCGCGCCGGACCCGGAGCGGCGCGAGGTCGCGGCGCTCGAAGGGTTCGACACTCAGGAGATCGAAACGGCGGCCCCGCCGGCGCGCACGCAGCCCGGCTTTGCGCTGGCAGTGACACCGGTGGTCTTGGTGATCGCTGTGAACTTCCTCGTTGTCGAATTTCTGCTGCCCGCAGCTGACACGTCCTGGCTCGAGAGCGAGGAGTTCGGTCCGACGACGCTGGAGGCCGTGCGTGGTGTCTGGTCGATCATCATCGCGCTTACCGTGGCGATCCTTGTCCTGATTGCGACCAATTTCAAACGGTTAACCGGTCTCAAACATAGCGTCGGCAGCGGCGCGGAGGCCTCGGTTCTGCCCATCTTCAACACCGCCTCCCTGGTCGGATTTGGCGCCGTGATCGCGGCCCTTCCGGTCTTCACCGTGATCTCCAACGCACTGCTGGAGATTGGCGGCGGCAACCCGCTGATTTCGCTGGCTGTTGCGGTCAACGTGCTCTCCGCGATCACCGGCTCGGCCTCGGGCGGGATGTCCATCGCACTCGACGCGCTCGGCCCGACCTATGTCCGGATCGCCCAAGAGACCGGCACCTCATTGCAAGCCATGCACCGGGTAACCGCCGTCTCGTCCGGCGCACTGGATGCGCTGCCCCACAATGGCGCGGTGATCACGGTTCTCGGCATCTGCAAGCTCACCCATCGCGACGCCTATTTCGACATCTTCATGGTTGCGGTGGTGTTCCCGATGATCGCCCTCGTCATCCTGATCTCGCTGGCCACCCTGTTCGGCGCCTTCTGACCGGGCCACCCTTGGCCGACGGGATCAAAGCATGAACATACCTGTACAGAAAGCCGGTTTGGACAATTTGTACAATCTACGCTGAACCGCTTATGCGCTTGCAGCCAGAGGGCTCCCGCCTAAAGTGCGCCCGTCATCAACAGGAGACGCCCATGTTTCGCCCCAACCTGCCCGTCCGCGACGCCAACACCAGTGCCGGAACCGATGGGTTGGGCGATCTGCCCGAATGGGACCTGAGCGATCTCTACACCGCCCCCGACGCGCCGGAGCTGGAGCGCGACATGGCCTGGCTGGAAAAGGCCTGCAACGATTTCTCTCGCGATTACAAGGGTAAGTTGGAAGACCTTGATGCAGACGGCCTGCTCAAAGCCGTCCAGCGCGACGAAGAGATCAGCGCGATCGCCGGGCGGATCATGTCCTATGCCGGGTTGCGTTATTACCAGATCACCACGGATGCCGATCGCGCCAAGTTCATGGCCGACTGCCAGGACAAAATCACGGCGATGACGGGCCAATTGGTGTTCTGGTCCCTGGAATTGAACCGGCTCGACGATCACAAGCTCGCGGGCCTTTTTGCCGAGAGTGCCGAACTGGCGCGCTACAAGCCGATCTTCGATCGTCTACGGGCGCTCAAACCCCACCAGCTTTCAGACGAACTCGAAGAGTTTCTGCACGACCAGTCCACGGTCGGGGCCGCGGCATGGAACCGGCTTTTTGACGAAACCATGGCCGGGTTGAGCTTTAATGTCGACGGGCAAGAGCATGGCCTCGAAGCAACTCTGGACTTTCTGACAGACCAGGACCGCGCCAAGCGCGAGGCCGCCGCACGCGCACTGGCGGATGTCTTTGGTGGGCAGATCAAGCTCTTCGCGCGGGTCCACAACACGCTCGCCAAGGAAAAGGAAATCGAGGACCGCTGGCGCAAGATGCCGACCGCCCAAACAGGCAGGCACCTGTCCAACCATGTGGAGCCCGACGTCGTCGAAGCGCTTCGCGATGCGGTGGTCGCCGCCTATCCGAAACTGTCGCATCGCTACTATGCGCTCAAGGCCAAATGGCTAGGACTGGACACGCTCCAGGTCTGGGACCGAAATGCCCCGCTTCCGATGGAGGATGACCGCAAGATCGGCTGGGCGCAGGCGCAGGACACGGTGCTCGACGCTTACGCGAGCTTCGATCCGCAAATGGCTGATCTCGCGAAACCTTTCTTCACCAGTGGATGGATAGATGCCGGTGTGAAGCCGGGTAAGGCGCCCGGTGCTTTCGCGCACCCGACCGTGACGGCTGTGCACCCCTACGTGCTGCTCAACTATCTCGGCAAGCCGCGCGATGTGATGACGCTGGCCCATGAGCTCGGCCACGGAGTCCATCAGGTGCTGGCCGCCGATCAGGGCGAGTTGCTGTCCTCGACACCGCTGACGCTGGCTGAAACCGCAAGCGTCTTTGGCGAGATGCTGACCTTCCGCACCCTGCTGAACAATGCGACCGACCAGAATGCGCGCAAGGTGATGCTTGCGGGCAAGGTCGAGGACATGATCAACACGGTCGTGCGCCAGATCGCGTTCTACGATTTCGAATGCAAGCTCCACGCCGCGCGCCGCAACGGAGAGCTCACTCCGGACGATATCAACGCCTTGTGGATGAGCGTTCAGGCAGAAAGCCTCGGCCCGGTCTTCGAGTTCATGGACGGGTACGAGACCTTCTGGTCCTACATACCGCATTTCGTGCACTCGCCCTTCTATGTGTATGCCTACGCCTTTGGCGACGGGCTGGTGAACGCGCTCTATGCGGTCTACGAGGAAGGCGATCCCGGGTTTCAGGAGAAGTATTTCGAGATGCTGCGCGCGGGTGGCTCCAAGCACCACAAGGAACTGCTTGCGCCCTTTGGCCTCGATGCCTCCGACCCGGCCTTCTGGGACAAAGGTCTGAGCATGATTTCCGGCCTGATCGACGAACTGGAAGCGATGGAGGACTGAGCCGCGGCTCAGCCCGGCAGACGGTCGGCAGTCCAGATTTCCAGCATGGCGGCGCGCCCGCGCAACTGGCATGGGCCTGCCGACCGCAGACCGAAGCGTTCGACCCAAGCCCCATGAGCTGCCGACTCGGTCAGCAACGCGTCCGAGACCGCCAGCGCCGCCCCGCGCACCTTGGCCTCCCCCTGCAGGCGGTTTGCGACATTGACCGCATCGCCGGCGACGGTGACTTGCCGGTGGCTGCTGCCACCCATAACACCTGCAACAACCGGTCCGATATGCGCCCCGGCACGCATCCCCGTGGCCGGCCAGCGGGTGGCTTCGTCCGCGAGCAGGCCAATGAAGCTGAGCGCGTCCTGGGCCGGTTCCCCGCGGTCCGCCTCAAGCAGGCCGAAGACGACCATGGCGCCGTCGCCGGAAAACTGGGTCACCACGCCGCCGGTTGCCTTGGCCGAAGCTACAACACTGTCCTGAAAGGCGCCCATCAGCCGTCCCGCGGCATCTGGACCCGCCCGCTCGCTATACCCCGTAAAGTCGGTGAGGTCCGCGAAGACCGTCCCGCAAACCATTGTCCGGCCATCAAAACTTGGCCGACCTTCGCGCGCCAGCATCTCGGCCAGTTCCGGCGACTGGTAGAGGGACAGGTTCTCGACTCGCCGTCGGTCTCGCAACACCCGCAGCAGGCTGCCGCCGCCCGCACCGGCCGCGAAGGCTCCGATCCAGGACACGGCGTCGAACCACCAGCCAAGGACGAAACCTGCCTGAAGCGCTACGGCAGCCAAGACCATCACGCCTGCGATGGCAAGGACGACCCGCCCGGGCCGGTCGCGGCTGGCAGCGGCAAAGGCAAGTGCGGCAATAGCGAGGCAGGCACCGATGTCGCCAAGCCAGGCGACGCCATCCCGGCGCAGGGATCTGCCCTCGAGCAGGTTCGCCGCCAGCGCAGAATGGGCTTCCACACCCGAGAGCGCAGGGTCGAACGGATTGCCGTGGAGATCCCCGAACCCGAGGGCTGTCGCCCCGACAAAGACGACCCGGCCAGCCAGATCCGCCGATGCCGCGTCGCGCAAGGGCCAGGTCGGGATCGTTCCGGACGGTCCGTAATGGACCAGCGGCAGATCACCGTGAGCATCGAGGGGCACCGAGATCGCCCCGATCTCCAGCCGCCCTCCAACCCCCTGATCGGGCAATCGCAAAAGCATGTCGGCATCAAGCGCACGGGCGAGGGCCGCAGGCGCAAGCCCGGGAAGATAGACGGTCGCGCCCTGAGAACCCTCGGGCACCGGCCCAACCGCCATGCTGGCGGGCAAGCGTCGCAGGTCGCCATCCCGTTCGACCGAAACCGAGACCGTGCCCAGAGTTGCGTCTGGCGCAAAGTCTACATCCGGAAGGAGCATCTCGTCCGGCGCGACGGCTGTTTGCTCCGCAGCGCGCGCCAGCACGACCGGGTACTGGCTGCGCTCGAGCATTGCGTATTGCGCGCGCGTTACGGCGCGCGGGGTTCCCGGATCAAGGCTGTCTGGCAGGACCGCGGCAGCCACCACGGCACGTTGACTGCGCTGGAGCGCAGCAGCAAGGCGTGGGTCATATTCTGTCGATCCGACAAGCAGAAGATCGAGGGCCACCGCGGCGGCCCCGGCCTCGGTCGCCGCCTCAATCGCATCGGCCAGAGCGCTACGCGGCGGCGGGAACTCCTCGTGGGCTGCGATCTCTGCATCATCGATCGCCAGAATGGCGACCCCGGATGGCGCGGGCAGCGGTCCACGCAGCACGAAGCGCGCATCCGCAAGCAACCCTTCGAGGCGGCCGAAGACGCTATCGGTTTCGCCGGGACGCCAGAGACCGACCCCGAGCGCAACCGCCAGTGCCCCTGCCCAGAGCGCGAGGTGCACCGTCCAGCCAAGCGGTCCCGCGGCGGTCTTTGTGTCCCGCACGCGCCGCCGCGATCCGGTCATGGCCAGGCGCCGCCGATCCGCTCATTGAGCGCTGCCACCCTTGTCGCCGGCCACTCTCGGACACCCGAGACGCTGTTGCCGGTGATATCGATGCCCTCGCCGGGATCGAGCCGCTGGCTGCTGCCGCCCCCGATCGCGCGCACGCGGCCTGCCCGCACGAAGACCGCGCTCTGCCGTCCGTCGGTCTCCACCGCCCATTCGGTGGAGCGCACCGCCGCGACGGCATTCGGCGTGCGCAGGCGAAACCGCGATCCGCCGGTGCCATGCATCAGAAAGCCCGCGGCCCCTTCGAAGAGCTGCATCTGACCCTGACCGCCTCCCCGGAACAAGCGCCGCCATCCGGTCGGGGTGTCCGTCAGAAAACGGTCGACCTGCAGGCGGGAGTTCGGGGCCACCGACACCGTGAGCCCGCCATCGCACAGCAGCGTGACGCGCGCATCTTCGTCGGTTTCGATCCGTTCACCGCGCTCGATCTGCAATCCCACCGCAGTTACCCGCGCCACTTCATCGGTGACAATCCGAGCGCTGCCCGAAACATCCGTGATCTCGCAGGCAAAGGTGATGCTCGGCGAAAGAGCCAAGAAGGCAAAAGCAAGGATCCCACGCGACCCTAAGGTCATACGCTTCAATCTATTTCTCTCCAGGGAAAGGGTTTTTCGTCTGTCATGCCTGACAGATAAAAGACCGCGCGCTTGACCCAGACGCCAAGCCGGGCGCCGAATTCGGCGATATGCTCGTTGGGGCGCCCGGCAAACAGCATCCAGAAGAACTGCGCGATCGTCACCGCCCAGAGCATCGTCTCGGCGATGGCGTACATGAAGAGCAGGAGCAGCCCGAAGACGAACCGCTCCCAGATCGCGTCGCGTTTCTCGAAACCGTCTTCGCGTTCCGTCGCCATGGTCCTGTCCCCTGCCTGAGCCCCGCCCGGAGCGACGCTATCCTGCCACGACAAGGGCCGGGTCGCCAAGCCCGCGAGAGTGCTCAGGCGGAAATCATGCCCTTGTCAGCGGCCAGACCGCGCATGCGCTTTTGCAGTTTCTCGAACGCGCGCACTTCGATCTGACGGATCCGTTCGCGGCTCACGCCGTACTGGCCCGACAGCTCTTCGAGCGTCACAGGCTGATCCTGCAGCCGGCGCTGGACCAGAATGTCCTTCTCACGATCGTTGAGCACATCCATCGCCTCGCTCAGAAGCTCCCGGCGGACGGAAAGCTCGTCCGCGGCCTCGTAATTGCCGGCCTGGTCGGCGTCTTCGTCTTCTAGCCAGTCCTGCCACTGCGTGGCGCTGTCATCTTCCGACCCGACCATCGCATTCAGTGACGCGTCGCCTCCCGAGAGGCGGCGATTCATCGAGATAACCTCTTTCTCGGACACGTTCAGATCGTGAGCAATCTTCGCGACATTTTCAGGTCTTAGATCGCCTTCTTCAAGTGCTCCGATGCGGGCCTTGGCCTTTCGCAGGTTGAAAAACAACTTCTTCTGCGCGCTCGTGGTGCCAAGCTTCACGAGGCTCCAGGACCGAAGGATATATTCCTGGATAGAGGCGCGAATCCACCACATCGCATAGGTCGCAAGGCGAAACCCCTTTTCGGGATCGAACCGCTTGACCGCCTGCATCAGGCCGACATTGGCCTCGGAGATGACCTCGGCCTGGGGCAGCCCGTAACCGCGATAGCCCATGGCAATCTTGGCCGCGAGCCGCAGATGCGATGTGACCATCTTGTGCGCGGCCTCTGTGTCCTGGTGGTCCACCCAGCTCTTGGCCAGCATGTATTCTTCTTCGGGTTCCAGCATCGGAAACTTGCGGATTTCCTGAAGATAACGGTTCAGGCCCTGTTCCGGTGATGGCGCTGGCAGATTTGCGTAACTTGCCATGATCCCTCCCTGCCTTAATGTAATACGGCTTTACATTACCTATGCAGCGGAGCTGAAATTGCAACAGCTATGCTGCGTTGCGACGGTCTCTACATCAGAAGTAGCCTGGATCTAACTCTGTTACTGTGCGCTCACGCGCATGTGCGAGCTGTTTCACTCACACAAAACCGCTCTCAGCGTCGCCATATCGGCGGGCATGGGCGCCTCGAACCGCAGGTCCGCGCCGGTCAGCGGATGGACAAAGCCCAGCTCAGCCGCATGCAGCGCCTGGCGGGGAAAGGCGGCCGCGGCAGCGGCACCCTCTGGCCCGACGGCGCGGTGCGACAGGCGCCGGGTGCCGCCATAGACCGGATCGCCGATCAGACCGAACCCCGCATAGGCCAGATGTACGCGGATCTGGTGTGTGCGCCCGGTTTCCAGCCGGCAAGACAGATGCGCGGCGGCGGGCGGGTCGCCAAAGCGCTCGAGCAGCCTTGCCCGTGTCACCGCCCTGCGGCCGCGGTCGAAGCAGACCGCCTGTTTTTGCCGGTCGGTGCGATGGCGGTCGATCAACGTGGTGAGACAGAGCACACCGCCGGATTCGAACCGTACACCGCGCAGACCGGCGAGTCTGGGGTCGCCGGCATCGGGCACGCCGTGGACGAGCGCCCGATATTCCCGTGCAACGCTGTGCGCGGCGAACTGCTCGGCCAGCCCCTGGTGAGCACGGTCCGATTTGGCGACGACCAGCAGACCCGACGTGTCCTTGTCGATCCGGTGCACGATGCCGGGACGCCTTGCCCCGCCGATGCCGGAGAGGCTCTCGCCGCAATGGGCCAGAAGCGCGTTCACCAGCGTCCCCGAAGGATTGCCCGGCGCGGGGTGCACGACCATCCCGGCAGGCTTGTTCACGACGATCAGATCGGCGTCCTCATGGAGGATATCGAGGGGGATCGCCTCCGGCTGTGCGGCGATCTCCTCGTTCGCCGGCAAGCGCAGGGTGATCTCGTCACCCGGCTGCACGCGCGCTTTCGGGTCTCTCAGAACCTCCTCGCCGCGCCGCACCTGTCCCCCTGCGATCAGTTTGACCAGACGAGTCCGGCTCAGCCCGGCCGCGTCTGGCGCATCGCGGGCCAGCGCCTTATCAAGGCGCGGCGGGGGGTCGTCGGCGATGGTGAACCGCACCAGCGGATCAGTGGGATCGGACGCCATGACAGAAGATCAACTCCCGGAACGTGAACCGGCCAACCTGCGTTTCCTGCGGTGGCTCGTGACGGCCCTGACCGCCGTCATGATCATCGGTGTGAGCACGATTGTGCTTTTGCTTGTCATGAAGCTCGGCCAAACGCCAGCGCTACCCGTTCTGCCCGAGGCGCTGAACCTGCCCGACGACGCCGAGGCCAGCGCCGTGACCTTCGGCCCGGGCTGGATCGCCGTCGTCGACAGGGGCGAGCGTGTACTGCTCTTTGCGCCGGACGGCACCTATCGCGGTGCGGCAGAGTTCGTTCCCGCGCCGGAGTGACCGGAACTGCTATCGCGTCGCATTCGGGCCTTCTGGAGGATGGTACCGCCTCCCTGGCTTGAACAGGGGACCTCTGGATCCACAATCCAGCGCTCTAACCAACTGAGCTAAGGCGGCACGCCGACGGGAATTAGCCCCAGCCCTGTGCGAATGCAAGAGTGTCAGACAGGCAGCAGCCGCTTTTCCCAGCTCTGTTCCACCAAGTCACGGCCGAAGCTTTGCACCGGGCGGCTGTTAAGCAGCGCGAACCCGTTGCGCGCGTAGAGTCGTCCGGCGGCCCGGTGGCTTTTGTGAGTCCAGAGCCGCACCGACTCATACGCGGCGTCACGGGCAAAGCTAAAAAGGCCGTCCAGGAGCGCCTGCGCCACGCCACTGCCGCGCGCCTCGGGGATGACATAAAACATCCGCAGCTTGGCCGTGGTCTCATCGAGCCGCGCCAGAAAAACACAACCGAGCCGTGTGCCGTCCTGCGCCTCGGCGATCCAGCCCCCTTCGCAACTCGGATCGTGGCTCTCGATGAACTCCGCGAGGAGGCGCGCGACCAGCACCTCGAAACTGCGGTCGAACCCGTCGACCTGCGCATAATGCACGCCGTGCTGTTCCAGGATCCAACCTGCATCGCCCGCACGTAACTCTCTCAGGATCATCGCGCCCCCTTGCCGCGCCGTGGCGCATTGGCTAACCGGCTTTCACACAAGCGGAGGCTGCCCATGGGGATCAACAGCGAAAGCAACTTGTCGGCGAACTTGCAGATCGGTCCGACCTCGGGCGGGATGGTCCGGCTCTATGTCGAGGCCGACGGGATCGAAGTGCCGATGGATTTCGAGCCTGACGAAGCGCTGGAGATCGCCGAAGAGATCCGCGCTGCCGCCGAAGCCGCTAAAACGGCTAAAAAGCCGGCATGAACCCCGGGTCACGCAGGCCGTGCAGTCGAAAGGCGGTATGGCGCGCGATCTTTCGGGTCAGCGCAGAACGGCGGGCCCCTGGCAGGCGCGTCTCTTCGGGCATGCGGACCAGCTCCGCGCCATAGCCGTCGGCGATCATCAGCCCGGTCTCGGCGGGCAGGATCTCGGTCGGGAACGCCGTATCGACGGCCCAGAAAAACCGGTCGCAATGCTCCAGATACCCCTCCCACTTGCTGTCGGAGGTGAAATCGGCGCGGCTGGATTTGCACTCGATGATCCAAAGCTCACCTTTGGCACCAAGTGCGATCACGTCCACTCGCAGGCCCGAGGCCGGCACGAATTCCTCTGCGCAGGCAAAGTCAAGTTCGCGCAGGCACCGAACCACCCCGCGTGCGAGGCGCTGGCCCGGCGTGAGCTGGGCGGATGAGGCTTGGGGCGGATCTTCGAACATCGTCATCAGTGTGAACGAAAAGTGAACATACCACAAGTCTGAAGGCACCTTGACATGATACCGTTTGGTACCCATAAAGGATACCGAAAGGTATCATGATACAGGGTCCGCCATGACCGCTCCACAACCCGTCTTTCGCGCACTTGCCGATCCGACACGGCGCGAGATCCTGCGACTGCTCGCCACGCGCCCCATGAGCATCGTCGAGGTTGCTGCGCATTTCGACATGACCCGTGCGGCAGTGAAGAAGCACCTGACGGTGCTGCGGGACGGCAATCTCGTGACGATGAGCCCTGTGGGCCGCACCTTGGTCAGCACCCTTAACCCGACTGGATTACAGCCTGTTTTCAACTGGCTGGAGTATTTCGACGCGTTCTGGGACACGCGTTTGCAGAGCTTGAAAGCCGCCATCGAACAGGAGCAAAACGATGACTGAAACGATCTCCAAATCCATCTACCTGCCCGCGCCGCGCAAGTCGGTGTGGGCCTGGCTCACCGAACCGGACAAACTCGCAAAATGGTTCCACGCGCCCAAGACCACCCTCCAGCAGGGAGAGGACTACGCGTTGCTCGGCAAGGACAGCGGTGACACCCTGTGCTGGGGCACGGTCGAGGAGATGCGTCCCGTCGACTACATGCGCTGGAGCTTCAGCGTGCGCCCTGCCCCGGACACGCCCGGAACCGTGGAATGGGTGCTCGCAGACGTTCCGGGCGGCACGAAGCTGAGCCTGACGCACAGCAAACTGCCCGCGGGCATCGACGGGTTCGGGCTTGTCCTGTCGCTTGACAAGGGCTGGCACGAACATCTTTTAAGCTTGCGCGAGGGCGTAGACGCCGCAACCCTTGCCGAAGCTGTCCCGGCAGCATAACTGTAGCAAAGGCGGGTGCTGCCCTTCCCGTGTCTGTGGCAAAATTCCGGTGGCCTTAAGCAAATCCGAGGGAGCTGGCTCTGATACGGTCCTGGCCGTGTTATCTGGTGCCCACCTGTGAATACAGGTCCTCGGGAATTAACGCCTCCACGGTTGCGCGCGGGCCCGCCGCTTTAATCCGACGATGCGTATGTGACGCGGTAGCCCGCAGCTCAGGGCTGGTTGGCCGTGCGCACGGGAACCGGCTCGCTCAGCATCGTCGGCAGCGCATCGCGCTTTCCGCCCTGATCATCGTCCTCTTCGCCATGGCCCTGCGGGAGCGACAGGGCAAATTGCACGCCGGCAAACACGATCCCGTTGAATATCCACAGCATCAGAACAGCAATCCAGCCCACATTCACATGGGTCACAAGATGCCAGAGATTGGCCACATTGAGCCAGAGCAGACCGGCGACGAAGGCCGCCGACAGCACGTAGCCGATAGCGACCTGGCGGATGTAGAGGCGGATGAGATGGGGCATGCGCTGCGCTCCGATCAGTTTCGTGTCAGAGTATAGCGCGAGGGCCCCTCGCCGACCAGTATCCAGCACACCGGGTTGGCCGTCCGCGGCGTTTGCTCGCGTCCCGGCGAGGCGTCTCCCATAGGACCAAAGCCGTACGACGATCGTCTCCGTGTTCTGCGGTGCAGAAATGCCCTATATCATGGCACCACAAAGGGACATGGTGGGCAAAACGATGAAAAAACGGGCGTTGATGCTCATCGATGTGCAGCGGGGGTTTCTTGATACCAGCGTGCGCGCATTGCAGAATCTGCGAAGCGCGACGGAAAACACGGCGCGACTTCTCGACCATGCCCGCGCCTCCGGCGATCTGCCGGTCCATGTCCATAACGCGCCGGTCGGTGGCCATCCCCCCTATCTCTCGGCGGCGCGCGAGGCCGTTGGCATGGGCGCGCGACTGCAACCGGTCGACCGCGAGCCGGTAATCCTCAAGCGTTCGGCCAACCCTTTCACGAACACCGAACTGCATGACCTGCTCATCGACCGCAACGTGTCGGAGCTCGCCATCTGTGGGGCGCTGAGTCATCTGTGCGTGGACACCGCGGCGCGGGCCGCCCGCGATCTGGGCTATGGCGTTACCGTGATCCACGACGCTTGCGCTACCCATGATCTGAGTTTTCGCGGCGCGACCGTGCCCGCCGACCAGGTCCACGCGGCGTTCATGGCGGCGCTCGAAGCCGCTGTGGCCCAGACCGTCAGCACCCGCGATTTCATCGAGAGCGATACCCTCGGCGCCAGCCGGGTTGGCAGCGCCTGACAGGTTAGGCGTTGCTATAGGGGACCTGCTTCCCACAGACGTCAGAAGGCCTCCGGCTGCGCCTCCCGCGCCATATGGTCGATCACCGCATTGACGAATTTCGGCTCGCGGCCCTCGGGAAAGAACGCGCGCGCGACCTCGACAAATTCGACGATCACCACCCGCGGCGGGGTCGTAGCCTCGCTCAGTTCTGCCCCGGCGGCGCGAAAGAGCGCGCGCAAGGTCGGATCGATCCGGTTGATCGGCCATTTCTCCACCAGCGCCCGGTCGGTCATCTGATCGATCTGCGCCTGCAGGTTCACCGCTTCGGACACCAGCCGGCGAAAGAGACCCTGATCCGCCTCCGCCATCTCGTAGTCCTCGAACCGCTCGCCAAACCGGTGGTTCGAAAACTCCGCGATCACCTTGTCCGCCGACTGTCCTGCGGCCTCCATCTGAAACAACGCCTGGACCGCGAAAAACCGCGCGGCCGAGCGCATGCGGCGGCGGTCATCGGCCCCTCGCGGTTTCGGGGCGCGCGCGTGGGTATCCCCGGCGGGTGGCTGGTCGTCATCGGTCACGGGACACGTGTCTTTCACTCAGGGGGCTGGCTTGAAGCCGATGCCCTTTTTCTGCCCCGCCCATGTGCGCGCCAGCGCGATCAGATGCAAGGCCGCTGCGGCCGCACCGCCGCCCTTGTTCTGGCCCGCCGCCTCGGCACGTATTTCGGCCTGGGCTGTGGTCTCGACCGTCAGGATACCATTGCCGACGCACGCCCCGGCAAGACCCAGCAGGGTCAGGCCGCGCGAGCTGTCATTGCAGACGGTCTCGTAATGGGTTGTCTCGCCGCGGATCACACAGCCCAATGCGACATATCCGTCGAAATCCGACGTGCGCTCGGCGATGCCGATGGCGGTCGGGATCTCCAGCGCGCCGGGCACCTCGACGGTTTCGTGGGTCGCTCCAGCGGCGTCCAGTTCGGCTTGGGCCCCCGCAATCAGCTGATCCGCGATGGCGCGATAATAGGGCGCCACCACGATCAGGACCTTGGGGGCCTTGTCGAAGGTCGGGCGCGGCAGAACGTAATGCTCGACGGCAGCAGCCATGGGATCACTCCAGCTCGATCGGGCGGGTGCCCTCGATGGTCAGGCCGTAGGCATCGAGCCCCACGACCTTGGGCATGGGCGAGTTCGTCAGCAGGATCAGTCGCGACAGGCCCAACGTCGACAGGATTTGAGCTCCCAGCCCATAACGGCGGAGCGTTTGCGGGCTGGCATCTTCGGACATCAGCTTGAGCGTCGTGTCGCGCAGCAGCACGACGACGCCCCGGCCCTCATCGGCAATGATCTGCATGGCCCGGCCGAACTCTCCGGTGCGCCCGGCCTCGCCCAGCCCCACAATGTCGAGCATCGGATCGAGCGCATGCATCCGCACCAGGACCGGATCGTCGCCGGACAGATCGCCCTTGATCAGCGCAATATGCTCGTCGCCATGGCTCTCGTCGGTATAGATCCGCATGGTCCAGTCGCCGCCGAACTCCGACGTGATGGAACGCTCGCTGCCCAGACGCACGAGATTGTCGTGGCGGCGGCGATAGGCGATCAGGTCGCTGATCGTGCCGATCTTGATATTGTGGAGCTGCGCGAAAGCGATCAGGTCCGGCAAGCGCGCCATCGTCCCGTCATCCTTCATGATCTCGCAGATCACGCCGGATGGGTTCAGCCCGGCCAGCCGCGAGATGTCGACCGCCGCCTCGGTATGGCCCGCGCGTACCAACACCCCGCCATCGCGGGCGCGCAGCGGAAAGATGTGTCCCGGCGTCGCGATATCGGTCGCTGTCTTGGACGGGTCGATGGCCACGGCCACCGTGCGCGCCCGGTCATGGGCCGAAATGCCGGTGGTCACGCCCTCCCGCGCCTCGATCGAAATGGTAAAGGCCGTCTCATGCCGCGAGGAGTTCTGCGACGCCATCAGCGGCAGGCCGAGCGCATCGATCCGGTCCTCGGGCAGCGACAGGCAGATCAGCCCTCGTCCGTGGGTCGCCATGAAGTTTATGGCCTCGGGCGTAGCCATCTGTGCGGGGATCACCAGATCGCCCTCGTTTTCGCGGTGCTCGTGATCGACGAGCACGAACATCCGGCCATTGCGGGCATCCTCGATGATCTCCTCGATGGAGGAAATCGCGTCGAGGTCTTCGTTTGGGGCTGTCTCTGGCATGGCCGCTCCATCAGTGTTGCGAGCCATGTAAGTCCGTCGGGCGCGCAAGGCCAGCCGGATCGTCATCGAATGCCGCCGCGTCGGCGGCAAGTCAGTGCCGCGAACCCGGATGTCGACGGGCATCACGTGCTGCAGGACCGGCACGTGCGGCCATGCGACATTGTCGGAGATCGCCCTTGCGACCCCCATGGAAGCTGCCCGAACACCGTGGGAAACTGCACGCCGCCCAGCGTTCGGCACGCGCGCCTTGACGGTCCGATGCCCACGCGCGCCACGGGTGTGGTCTGAGACTGGGAACACTGCGGCAGGCACGGGAATGAGGATTGCGGCACGCGCAGGCCATGAGGTCGCGACCATCGCCCGCGATGCGCATCTTGATGCGTTTCGCCGGGACGGACTGACGCTGGAGAGGAGCGCAGCCGCCACCGTCGTCGCTCAACCCTGGAAAGTCTCATCCATCCCGCGGACTTCGGCCCCGTCGATACGGTGCGCTTCGCCGTAAAGGCCTGGGCCGTGGAAGATGCCGCAACGACCTGCCTCCCGATGCTGGGGCCCGACTAGGTCGTGGTCCCATTTCTTAACGGGTCCGGGGCCGCTGAGCGGTTGTGCCAGCTGGTCCGGCCCGAGCATGTGGCGAACGGCGTGGCCTAATCTCGACCACCGTGCTCGGTCCTGTCTGGATCGGTCCGCCGGGCCAGTTCGCCCGGTTCGTCTATGCCGAAGTTAATTCCAGCCAGAGCGCGCGGATCGGCCAGATGCGATGCGCCGCTGAACCGGGCCGCGGTCGCGGTCATGGTGCGCTATCTCGACGGTGCGACGGGGCATGATGGGCGGTGTCAGCCCGTCTGCACGATCACCGCATCGAAATCCGCCGCCGCAAGCACGCAACTGTGCGTGCCCCTTGTCGTGGAAACTGTCCATCCGCCGGACATCGACTGGACCGATCCTGCGGGCCTCTCCATCGCTGGCGGTCACGCAAATTTCTTCCACAAAGCAGATCAACGTCTGGCTCTGGGGTGTCGGGTGGATGGGTTTGTCCCATCCGGCATGGTGGCTAAAAACATGTCCGGGGCCGGCTGCGAGTCGGAGACAGGAATCCCCGCCGCCGGCAGCGCAATGGCCGTCCGCTCAAGCAGTCCCTCGACACCTCGCCACTGGCTCGCTCTGTTCGCATCGGAGTAAAGGTGATGGTCCCGCATCGGGTTCCTCTTACATGGGCGTCCGCCCACGATTCCTCGGACCGATGAGGGTCTGGAGATCGGACTGCGCTGCGATCAGCTGTTCCAGTCCTGGAGCCGCGCGACATAGCGGGCGAGCGTGTCGATCTCCAGATTGACCTTGTCGCCCACGGCGGCCTGCCCCCAGTTGGTCACCGCCTTCGTGTGGGGGATGAAATTGATCCCGAACGTCGTCCCATCGACCTCGTTGACCGTGAGCGACGTGCCGTTCAGCGCCACGGACCCTTTGGGCGCAATGTAGCGCGCCAGGGCATCGGGCGCGCGCAGCGTCACGCGTGTGCTGTCACCCTCATCCGTCATCGCGGTGATCACCGCCTGTCCGTCGACATGGCCCGACACGATATGCCCGCCAAGCTCGTCGCCCAGACGCAACGCGCGCTCCAGATTGACCTGGCTGCCAAGCGCCCACGTCCCCAGTGTGGTCACGCCTGTCGTCTCGGCCGAGGCCTGCACATCGAACCAGCCGATATCGCCCTCTGCCTCACCGGGGCCGCGGTCGATCACCGTCAGACAGACGCCGTCGCAGGCAATCGACGCGCCCAGTTCGATCCCTGCAGGGTCGTAGGTTGTGCCGATGCGCACGCGCAGGTCGCCCTCCTGTCGCAACAGGCGCACGGTGCCGATATCGGTCACGATTCCGGTGAACATGTCAGAGGCTCCTTGCTGCGATGGGCGGCACCATAGCCGGGCGCGAGGTCATGACAAGTCAGCCGCGGCGCTGCCAGCGGTGCAGCACGTCACCGCCGACCGCGCGACTGTCAATCAGATCGAAGCGCGGTGCATCGGCGAGCGCTGAAATGCCAAGCGGGCCGAGGCTAGGCCGTCCTTCGGCGCCCAGGGCAACCCCGGCGGTGAAGCCGACGAGCTCGTCCACCAGATCGGCCTGGAGCAAGGAGGCAGCAAAAGCCCCGCCGCCCTCGCAAAAGACCGAAGTCAACCCGGCCGCACCCAAGACCTGCAGCATTCCCTCCGGCTCGAGATGGCGGTCGTGCCCCAGCGGCGCCAGCAGACACCGAACCCCTGCCGCGTCAAGCGCCCCGATCCGCTCTGGTGAGGCGTCGGACCCGTGCAGTGCCCAAACCGGCCCTTCCGAGGCGGTCCGCATCAGGCGCGCGTCGGGCCGCAGGTCCAAACGGCGCGAGGCCACGATCCGCACCGGCTGTGCGATGCGCCCCAAGCCGCGCACGGTCAGCGTCGGATCATCCGCCCGCGCGGTGCCGCCGCCCACCAGCACCGCATCATGGCGTGCGCGTTCGGCATGGACCTCGCGCCGGGCGTCGGGGCCAGTGATCCAGCGGCTTTCGCCCGACCCGGTGGCGATCCGGCCATCGAAGCTGCTCGCGAGCTTGAGCGTCAGACGCGGGCGGCCTTTCTGCACCCGGGAGAGAAAACCGGCATGGTCCCGTGCCGCGGCCTTTTCCAGAGTGCCTTCGGTCACGTCGATGCCCGCGGCGCGCAGGCGCGCTATACCGCCTCCATCGGTGCGCGGATCCGGGTCGCGCAGGGCCACGACGACGCGCGCGACACCCGCCGCCATAAGCGCGTCGGCACAGGGCGGTGTCTGTCCATGGTGGGCACACGGCTCCAGCGTCACGTAAGCCGTCGCCCCTCGCGCCAAGTCCCCCGCCTCCGCCAATGCGACGGTCTCGGCGTGGGGGCGTCCTCCAGGCTGTGTCCATCCCCGACCAACCACGCGCCCCTCACGCGTGAGCACACACCCAACCGCGGGATTGGGCCAGCACTGCCCCTGCACGCGCCGTCCAAGCGCCAGGGCGTGCGCCATGGCGGCACTGTCGGCTTGGGCAGTGCCGGGAAGGCTCACTTTTCCGAGGTTACCGAGTTTGGGCGAAGCTCCGACACGAAACGGTCGAAATCATCAGCCGCCTGGAAGTTCTTGTAAACGCTTGCAAACCGAACATAGGCCACCGTGTCGATACGGGCGAGCGTTTCCATCACGATTTCGCCGATCAGCGTTGACGCGATGTCCTGCTCCCCGGTGCTCTCCAGCCGACGGACGATGCCGGAGATCATCTTGTCCATCCGTTCGGGTTCAATGGGACGTTTCTGGCAGGCGATCCGGATCGAGCGTTCAAGCTTGTCGCGGTCGAAATCCTCGCGCCGCCCGTTCGACTTGATCACGACCAGATCGCGCAGCTGAACCCGTTCGTAGGTGGTGAAGCGCCCGCCGCATTCGGGGCAGAGCCGGCGCCGCCGGATGGCGACATGGTCTTCGGCAGGGCGCGAGTCCTTGACCTGGGTATCGACATTTCCACAAAACGGACAGCGCATGGCCTCTCCTCGGTGACAGGCGGTGGGGCGACACCGTCACTATAGGGAGCCGCCAACAAGTTGGGTAGCTTCGATTTGCAGATACGAAATACGGCCCACGGCCATTGTGGCGCGCATGTAGCAGTCTTGGCCGCCATAGCTATGGCGCACACTCAAACCCGACAGCGCGGTAACAACTGCGCGCTGAGGAGATCGGCGTTGCGCGGGAGCAGCAATACCCGTCTCGGCGGCCGGTAACCCGGCCGCGGGACCGGATCAGTTTGGGTTGAAGCCGGGGAAATCGCGATTGCACAGCGTGCGGGCATGACCGATCGAAAGGCTTTCTCCGGCACGGCGCGTATTCACGAAAATCCCCGAACTTCTGCCGCTGCCCGGCGGGGCAACGGTAAATTTCGCACTGTTCCCCCCGGGATTGTTGATCGCCGGGCCGATAGGCGACGTGAGCACGACACGCGCACTTGGCGGCTCGCCGAGCCGCCGCTGGGCATAGTCACCGGCGGCGCAGAAGAACCCTTTGGAGCTGGAATTGCCGCGGGGAATGACCTCGAACCGCCCATCCCCGATGGGATGCACCAGAAACCCGTTCGATGCCCGGAAGACCGCGTTGTCACGGTTCGGGTTGCCGGTCTGGTCGCACCCGACAAGCGCCATGGCAACGATGGACACCGCAAAGATACTGGCCCGCATGGCGCACACTCCTGATTTGTCTGGCACAATCATCGCAGGGACCGGAAGGACCAGCAACCGTTGCAGCGACTTCCCTCACGCAAGGTTGCTCGCCCGTCACGGCCCCTCGTTCGCGGCGACCCGCGAACGGCTCTCGCCGCTGTGTCAGAGCAGCGCCGTCAACCCAACCTTGTCCGTGCTGTTACTGGTCGAGGAAACTGCGCAGTTTGCGCGACCGCGATGGGTGCTTGAGCTTGCGCAGGGCCTTGGCTTCGATCTGACGGATCCGTTCGCGGGTCACGCTGAACTGCTGGCCGACCTCTTCGAGCGTGTGATCGGTGTTCATCCCGATGCCGAACCGCATTCGCAGCACCCGTTCCTCGCGCGGCGTGAGGCTCGCCAGAACCCGCGTCGTGGTCTCTTTGAGATTCTCCTGGATCGCGCTGTCGAGCGGCAGAACGGCGTTCTTGTCCTCGATGAAGTCGCCGAGCTGGCTGTCTTCCTCGTCACCGATGGGCGTTTCGAGGCTGATCGGCTCCTTGGCGATTTTCATCACCTTGCGAACCTTCTCCAGCGGCATCTGCAGCTTTTCGGCCAGCTCTTCCGGCGTCGGCTCGCGGCCGATCTCGTGCAGCATCTGGCGACCGGTACGCACCAGCTTGTTGATCGTCTCGATCATGTGCACCGGGATCCGGATCGTGCGTGCCTGATCCGCGATCGAACGCGTGATCGCCTGGCGGATCCACCATGTCGCATAGGTGGAGAACTTGTAGCCGCGGCGGTACTCGAATTTGTCCACCGCCTTCATCAGGCCGATATTCCCTTCCTGAATGAGATCAAGGAATTGCAGGCCACGGTTCGTGTATTTCTTGGCAATGGAGATGACGAGCCGCAGGTTGGCCTCGACCATTTCCTTCTTGGCCTGACGGGCTTCTTTCTCGCCCTTCTGGACCTGTTGGACGATGCGCCGGAATTCGGAGATATCGAGGCCGACATACTGGCCGACCTGCGCCATCTCGGCGCGCAGGCTTTCGATCTTGGGCAGCGAGCGGTCGAACAGAGCTTGCCAGCCGCGCCCCGATTTTTCGCCCATCCGCTCCACCCAGGTCGGGTCGAGCTCGTAGCCGCGATAGGCATCGATGAAATCGCGTCGGTTGATGCGGGCCTGGTCGGCCAGCTTCACCATGTTGCTGTCGATCGACATGACCCGGCGGTTGATGCCGTAGAGCTGGTCGATCAGCGCCTCGATCCGATTGTTGTGAAGGTGCAGTTCATTGACCAGCTCGACGATCTCGGAACGCAGCTTTTGATAGGTGGCCTCGTCCCGGTCGGAAAAGCTCGCATCCTCGTTCAGCGTGGCCGAGATTCGCAGATCCTGCATGTCCGACAGCTGCGCGTAGTCGCCAGCGATCCGGTCGAGCACTTCGAGAACGCGCGGTTTGAGTGTCGCCTCCATGGCCGCGAGCGACAGGTTGGCGGCATCTTCCTCGTCGTCATCGTCATCAGGCTTGATAGGGTTGCCGTCGGCGTCGAGCTCTTCTTTTGCTTCCGTCGCGGCCGGTGCCTCGCCATCCTTGACCGCTTCGACGACCGGCGTCTGTTCGCCTTCACCATCCTCCTCCAGAGAGTTGCCAAAGGTCGTCTCTAGGTCGATCACATCGCGCAGAAGGATGTCTTCGGTCAGCAGTTCGTCGCGCCAGATGGTGATGGCCTGGAAGGTAAGAGGACTTTCGCAGAGCCCGGCGATCATCGTGTTGCGTCCGGCCTCGATGCGTTTCGCGATGGCGATCTCGCCTTCGCGCGACAGCAGTTCGACCGAGCCCATTTCGCGCAGGTACATACGCACCGGGTCGTCTGTCCGGTCGAGCTTTTCGGTCTCGCCCGACGATGTCGCGACCGCGGTCCCGCCGGAGGTCGTGGCGACCGCGGTGGAGCCCTGTTGTTCGGCCTCTTCCTGCTCTTCCTCCTCGATGATGTTGATGCCCATTTCGGAGAGCATCGACATCACATCCTCGATCTGCTCGGATGACACCTGATCGGGGGGCAGGACCTGATTGAGCTGATCGTAGGTGATGTAGCCACGTTCTCGGGCCTCGGCGATCATCTTCTTCACCGCCGTCTGGCTCATGTCGAGCATCGGTTCGGCGTCGGTCTCGGTCTGCTTGCGATCGTCGGTGTCCTTGGCGGCCATGAAGTGCTCCTTATGGGGCGTGTGTCGCGGTCGGCATGGCGAATCGCGTGCGAATCGCGATTCGTCGGGAAGGTCTAGCCTGTAAACCTGACCATTTCTTGGTTAAATAGCAAAAGCAGGTTCATTTCTCGGACCTGTTGGAAATTCGGCCCAGCAATTGATGCAGCGCGTCGCGCTCCGACTTGTCCAGCTGCGCGCCATTCGGTCCTGTGACATATTCGGTGCTGTCTTCGGCCAAGGCGCGTACGGCATCGTCACGCGCCCGGGCCGCCTGGGCGATCCGCCATTTGGTCTGTTCGCCATGTTCAGGATCGGGGTCCGCTTCAACCTCGGCCACTTCGTTACGCAAGCCGCGCTCCCCTTCCAGCTTGGCGAATTCCTCCGCAAGGCATGCCCTGGCACGGTCTTCATCCGCGCCAACATGCACGTCAATTGCCAATCGCACATGGGCAGTCCCCGCAACCCTTTCAAGAAGCGCGGGCCCAAGCTCTGCCTCGATCTGCACGCGCAGACTGTCCCGATCACTGTCTGCGGCGCCCAACAGTGCTGTGGCAAGGCTGGCACAATCGGGATCGAGCGGAGGGCTCCGCTCCAGCGCCTCGGCATGCTCCGCAATCAGGGCCGGATGGCGCAGGAGCAACGCCATGACAAAGGCCTCGCGGACCTGAGACCCTGCATCCTGCGCGGCCAAAAGCGACCGGCGCATCGACACCGTCGGACCGGCGGGCGGAGCCTGCTTGCTCCAAGCGCCGCGGCGCACAGGCCCGGTTCCAAAGAGCGTGCCGCGCAGGCGCTTGAACTCGGCGCCGTAATGGTTGCGGACGTCCGCGTCGGGGATCGTGCCCAGAAGCGTGCGCAAACGCCGATCGAGCCCGGCCCGACGCTCCGGACTGTCAAAGCTTTTGCCCTCGGTTTCGCGCTGCCACAGCAGGGCCGACATCGGCTGGGCCTCGGCCAGCAAATCAGCCATCGATTTTGCCCCTTTGGCGCGCAACAGATCGTCGGGGTCCTGCCCTTGGGGCAGCAGGCAAAAGCGAAGGCTGCGCCCCGACTCCAGCCGGGGCAACGCGAGGTCGATCATCCTCATTGCCGCGCGCATCCCGGCGCTGTCGCCGTCGAGCGCGATGACCGGCTCCGGCGCGATCCGCCACAATAAGGCCAGCTGATGCTCGGTCACGGCCGTGCCAAGCGGTGCGACGGCGCCCGCAAACCCGGCTTCGACGAGCGCGATCACATCCATATAACCCTCGGCCAGGATCAGCGGCGCATCCTTGCCGGCGGCTGTCCGGGCCGGCCCGTGATTGAAAAGCGAGCGTCCCTTGTCGAAGAGCGGCGTCTCGGGCGAGTTCAGATATTTCGCGTTGTCACCGGGGTCCATCGTGCGGCCGCCAAAGGCGATGGCGCGCCCCCGCGCATCGCGGATCGGGAACATGATCCGGTTGCGAAACACGTCATAGGGGCTGCCTCCTTTGGACGACGGTTTGGCGAGCCCCGCCTCGACAATCAGTTCGGCCGGCACGTCCTTGCCGCGCAGATGATCCCAGAGCCCTTGCCAGCCTTCGGGCGCAAAGCCGATCTCCCACCGCTCCTGGGCTTCGGCACCCAGCCCGCGCTTATGTTCAAGATAGGCGCGCGCCGCGGTCCCCGCACCGCTGTTGAGCCGTAGCCGGTAATACTGCACTGCCATTTCGACGACGTCGGTGAGCCGCGCGCCTGCTTCGGCCCGGGCTTGTGCGGCGGGATCACGCGCCGGCATTTCCATTCCCGCATCGCGGGCGAGCAGCTCCACGGCATCCATAAAGCCGATATTCTCGGTCTCGCGCAGAAAGCTGATCGCATCGCCCGAGGCCTGGCAGCCGAAACAGTGGTAAAACCCCTTCTTGTCGTCGACGTGGAAGCTTGCGGTCTTTTCCTGATGGAAGGGGCACGGGGCCCACATGTCACCTTTCGCCGGGTTCGATTTCCGGCTGTCCCAGACCACCTTGCGACCGACCACATCGGCAATAGAGATCCGCGCGCGGAGCTCTTCTAGGAATCTGTCAGGCAGGCTCATGCCGACGATATTGGCCGCGTAGCCGCGGCTGTCCAGCGCCACGTGACGCGGGACGTACCGCAAACCTGTTGGCGGGGAGTGACAGGCCGAGGGATTGGTCCGCAACAGCACTGAAATTGCGTCACCCGCCCACACCCGCTGCTGCGCAGTGTGGACCCACAGGCGGGGTAAGGAACGTTCCCGACCGGACGGCGCCCGCGCACCCGCACCGACCCGGCATCGCTTCCGGGTCGGCGGCAGGCAGGACCTGTCTGTGGTTCAGAGCCCCTTTGCGCGGTAGCTCGCAGCCACCCGCTCGATGGCAACGAGGTAGGCCGCCACACGCAGATCCTGTACCTCTTCGCGGCTGTGCCACTTTTCCCGCATCGACTGGTAGGCGATGCGCATCGTGTCATCGAGGCCCGAGCGCACAAGTTCCAGCTCATCGGCGCCGCGCAGGTATTTGTCCTTGAAGCCCGGCGACAGCGTCAGGCCGCTGTTGGTCACAGTGACCAAGCGTTCAAGCTCATCGACCACCAGCTGGTGGCGCGCCTCTTCCTGGCGCCGCTGCATCCGGCCGAATCGAATGTGGGATAGGTTCTTGACCCACTCGAAGTAGCTGACCGTCACACCGCCGGCGTTGGCGTACATGTCGGGGATGATCACCACGCCCTTGTTGCGCAGGATCTCGTCAGCGCCGTAGGTGACCGGGCCGTTCGCAGCTTCGATGATCAGGCGGGCCTTGATGTTCTCTGCGTTGGCCAGGTTGATCACGCCCTCGACCGCCGCCGGGATCAGGATATCGCAGGGCTCTTCCATCAGAAGGTTGCCGTCTGCGACATGGGTGCCTTCGGGGTAGCCTGCGACCCCGCCATGTCGACTGATCCAGTCATGGACACCGTCGATATCGAGCCCCTCGTCGCGCCATAGTCCGCCGTCGCGTTCCACGATGCCGGTAATGATGGCGCCGTCTTCCTCGCTCAAAAACTTTGCCGCGTGAAAGCCCACATTGCCGAGTCCCTGGACGACGACCCGCTTGCCCTCCAGCGAGCCTTCCAGGCCGGACTTTGCGACATCTTCGGGATGGCGGAAAAACTCTCGCAGGGCGTATTGCACACCGCGTCCCGTCGCTTCGACCCGTCCGGATATTCCCCCGGAATTCAGAGGCTTGCCGGTCACGCAGGCCCGCGAGTTGATGTCCGTGGTATTCATGCGGGCATACTGGTCGGCCATCCAGGCCATCTCCCGTTCGGAGGTGCCCATATCCGGCGCCGGGACATTCTGGGCCGGGTTGATCATGTCGCGCTTGATGAGCTCATAGGCGAACCGCCTGGTAATCAGCTCCAGCTCATGTTCATCATATTCCCGCGGATCGATCCTCAACCCGCCCTTGGACCCGCCAAAGGGCGTCTCCACCAGTGCGCATTTGTAGGTCATCAGCGCGGCGAGCGCCTCGACCTCGTCTTGGTTGACCGCCATCGCGAAGCGAATGCCGCCCTTGACGGGCTCCATATGGTCGGAATGGACCGAGCGATAGCCGGTGAACGTGGTGATCTGACCGCGAAGCCGCACCCCGAACCGCACCGTGTAAGTCGCGTTGCAGACGCGTATCTTTTCTTCCAGGCCAGGCGGCAAATCCATGAGGGCCACAGCCCGGTTGAACATCAGGTCGACCGATTGGCGAAAAGTCGGTTCCTGTGAGATCGCTGATTCCTGGATATTCATGGTCGCCTCCCTGCAACGCAGACACCGCTGGTGCCGTTCCGGGACGCTACGCCCGAATCGTTAAAGGAGCGACATTGAATCTCTGGTCAGCTTTCGCGTTCTGCCATTGTGTGGGCGATCAGTTCGGCCATCACCTTGCCCTGTGCGGCCGGTGTGACCCCGCCGATGCCGATCCGGCTGCCCGTGCGCCACCACAGTCCGGGCGCCCAGCCGCGCGGCCCCGAAGGTCGCTCGAGCTTGAGAACGAACCCGTTTGACGGCTTGAAGGCGAAGGCGCCACGGTCGATCCCGACAACCGCGTCGAGCCGGCAGAGCACGGTGCCGTCGCTGGTGCGCAGCTCTTCGGTGGTGAGCACCAGATGGTGCACCGTCGCCTTCCACAGCTTCAGAGCCGCCCAGATCGCACCGGCCCCGAACGCCACAAGAAGAAGCTGCCAGACCGGCGCGGATTGCGGGGCCGTCAGGGCCAGCCAGATCAACAGGGCGCCTGTTCCACCGAGCACGCCGACGGCAAGCCTGCGGCGAATGGGCGACGGCGACAGTGTCAGAAGAGTGGTTTCGGGATCGGACATGTCTGCGCTTTATCCCGGTCGCCGGACGATGGCGAGGAGGTTTCGCAGATATGGCGCGCGAACCCGTGTCTTGTCGCGACGTGCCGCACGCGGCAGGCATGCCACGGTTTCGAGTTCGCACCGACTGCGATCCGCCGAGCCTGCTCCGATCTCGGAACGGCTTGAACGCTCACTGGGCGCGTCGCGTCACGCTGTACCGCGGGTCAGCGACACCGCATCGCGACCGCAGGGATGCGCAACCGCCACGCGTGGCCGATGGTTCAACGCAACATGTCGCATCAAAAGGTCGGTCGCGTCTGCTCGCAGTAGTCATCGCAAAGGGCGCACCGGAATTCAGCGCGCGTCCACCTGACGTGTCGGCAAGCAGCTCCCACAGGCAGAAAGTGATTGACGCCGCCCTAGCGCGCGCGCCCAATCATCGGACCAACGACCATGCGGCCCCACCGATGCAAGACCACCTGACAATCTCTGACTGCGCCTCCGTCCCGCATTCAAGCGTGGACGTGACCGACCCAGTCGCGTCACAAGCAGCCGGACACGCGCCGCAATGCACCGGTTTTGGTGCTGCTCGAACCATGGCGAGCTTACGCGCTGTGCCCGTCCTTCCCGATCCCGCACGCGCTCAGGACACCGCGCAGAACCGGCTGCCGGAGTGAGCACCGCACCTGACACCGTACGGACGGCGGCGCTCCTCGATCCGGACACGTTTGCGCCCTTTGGCGATGTGATCGACACCGGCGGAGATCCGACGGTGCTGATCAATGGCGGCCGGTGCGCGCGCTACACCGATCTGGCGCGCCTCGACGCCGTCGATGGCCGGATCGGGTTGAGCCTCTTTCATTCGGAGATCTGCCCCCTGCCCTATCGCTGCGATCTGCTGGAACGCCATCCGTTCGGGTCGCAATGTTTCGTCCCCATGGGCGGCAGCGCGTACCTTGTGGCCGTGGCCGAGGATGACAACGGCACGCCCGGTCCGGTGCAGGCCTATCTGGCCGCCCCGCACCAGGCGGTGAACCTGGCCCGGAACGTCTGGCACGGCGTGCTGGCCCCGATCAGCGGCTCGGGGCTGTTTGCTGTTATCGACCGCATCGGACCCGGGTCGAACCTGGAAGAATACCACCTCGACGCCCCGGTGCTCATCGCGCCGCCACCGGGCGTGGAGGACTGCGAAATGACGGAAAGGACCCCCAATGTCTGACGCAACGCTAGGGACACCGGCGCAACTGCGCGACCCAAACTATACGCCGCCCCTGCACAAGGCGATCCCTCTGGGTATTCAGCATGTGTTGGCGATGTTCGTGTCCAACGTGACACCCGCGATCATCATCGCGGGCGCCGCGGGCTTTGGGTTCGGATCAGATGCCGGCGCCCAGGGCTTCCCGGACATGACCTACCTGATCCAGATGTCGATGCTCTTCGCCGGCATCGCGACACTGATCCAGACCATCGGGTTCGGCCCTGTCGGGGCCAGGCTGCCCATCGTTCAGGGCACCAGTTTCGCCTTTATCCCGATCATGATCCCGCTGGTCGCCGGCAAGGGCGTGGAGGCTCTGCCCGCGCTCTTCGGCGGGGTGCTGATCGGGGGGCTCTTCCACACTGTTTTGGGCGCCTTCATCGGGCGTATCCGCTTTGCCCTGCCACCTCTGGTCACCGGGCTGGTCGTCACGATGATCGGGCTCGCACTGGTCAAGGTCGGCATCCAGTATGCCGCCGGCGGCGTCCCTGCGATCAACGAGCCCGAATATGGCAGCCTGTTGAACTGGTCAGCCGCGCTGGTGGTCATCTTTGTCACTCTGGCGCTGAAATTCTATGCACGCGGCATGCTGTCGGTCTCCGCGGTCGTCATCGGGATTTTCGTCGGCTACCTCTACGGGATGGTCGTTGGAATGGTGTCTGTCGAGGCGGTCACGACAAGCTGGGACCGCGCCGCGACCCTCGCCCTGCCCCAACCCTTCAAATACGGCTTTGAGATCAGCATTGCGGCCGTTGTCGGCTTCTGCCTGATGGCCTTCGTCTCGGCGGTCGAAACGGTGGGCGACGTCTCAGGCATCACAAAGGGCGGCGCCGGGCGCGAAGCCACCGAGAAGGAAATCGAGGGCGCCACCTATGCCGACGGTGTCGGCTCTGCAGTCGCCGGCATCTTCGGCGGTTTTCCCAACACGTCCTTCAGTCAGAATGTCGGGTTGATCGCGATGACTGGCGTGATGAGCCGCCATGTCGTGACCATCGGCGCGCTGTTCCTGATCCTGTGCGGGCTCGTGCCCAAGGTCGGCGCCGTGATCCGCACGATCCCGATCGAGGTTTTGGGCGGCGGGGTCATCGTGATGTTCGGCATGGTCGTCGCCGCCGGCATCTCGATGCTGTCGGATGTCAACTGGAACCGCCGCAACATGGTGATCTTCGCGATTTCGCTCTCCATCGGGCTCGGGCTGCAGCTCGACCCCAAGGCGGTACAGTATCTGCCCGACACGGTCCGGGTGTTGATGACGAGCGGCCTCCTCCCCGCCGCGTTCATCGCCATCGTGCTGAACCTCGTGCTGCCCGAAGAGCTCGCGGCGGAATCAACGGAAGAGGTCTCCGGCGGTATGGCGGGCCATGGCGAAGGGAGCCTCCCTGGCAAGTAGTCACGCACCTGCCTTTGCCGGGGCCAAGCTGTGCCCGCCGTTGCAGTGTCCTGAAGGCACGTCCAGATGCGCTGGCCGCCATGAGTCGGAGTATCCGGGACCGGCGGACGCATATGGGACGCACGATGCAGGCGGGTTCGATTGAACTGCCTGAGTCAGAAACGGGTGATGGCCTGCCGCCTGAGAATTGGTTCTCTCTGAATTAGGCTTTCGAGCCAGACAGCGGACCGAGGCATGCTCCAGGTCGAAGCCAGATCAGGGATTGATCCAGTGGATCAGCCGCCCGGCGGAGCACAAAAGCCCGAAGCGCTTGTCGCGAGGTTGCGTCAAGTCGATGTGTTTGTGTCGCTAGGCGGTTCGGTGGCCGAGGCGGTGCGCTTGATCGGCGTGACGCGGTTCGCCTCCTACAGGTGGCGCGGGGAGTGTGGCTGCTCAAAGCGCAGTAGGTAAAGCGGCTGAAGGAGCTGGAGAAAGAGAGTTTGCCAAGGGTCCGGGGGACATTGGCGAACGCGGCTGCGGCAGGCCGTGTCGGACCTCACACTCGAGAAACCTGGCGGTTGGGTTCGTCCCAGCTCAGACTGCCAAAGAAGCCTTCGCCTTGATCGATGACCACGGCTGCAACCTCTACGACATACCCGGTGACGTTGAAGGATTGCATTGGCCCAACGATGGGCCGAGCGTCACTTGGGACAGTCCTGATGAGGAAGGCCGCCCGCACGAGGCTGCGGTAGGCTTTCTGCCGGTTCTGGCCGGTTTACCGGGAAAGGAACCTACAGCTTTGTTGTCGCCTTCGCGGGCCAACACAGCGGCAAACTCCACTGCCCAGATCAACGGACCATCAACGCCCTTAGGGCGGACATTTAGGTGGAGTGCATGCCCGTGTTTTATCTCAAAACAGTAAAATAATTACAATCTTAGAAAACATGGTGCCCGAGGTCGGACTCGAACCGACACGCTGTTGCCAGCGGGGGATTTTGAATCCCCTGCGTCTACCATTCCGCCACTCGGGCCACCAAGCGTGTGACTAGACCGCGGCGCGGGGCGCGTCAACGCAGGCCTCAACCGATCCAGCCGACGGCCCAGAGCGTCAGGCCCGGCACCGCCAGAAGCAGACCGACACGGACCAGATCGGCGGCCAGAAAGGGCAGCACGCCGAGATAGGTCGCGCGCAGGGGCACGTCGGGGGCCAGCCGGTTGATGATGAAGAGGTTGAGCCCCACCGGCGGCGTGATGAGCCCGACCTCGACCGCGATCAGCACCAGGATGCCGAACCAGATCGCGACCTCCTCGGGGCTCAGACCGAATTCCTGCGCGGCGATGATCGGGAAGAAGACCGGGATGGTCAGCAAGATCATCGACAGGCTGTCCATCACGCAGCCTAGCACAAGGTAGAACAGGAGCATCGCGGCCAGAATGCCAAGTGGAGCTATACCGAGCGCCTGCACCCATTCGGCCAGCGCCTGGGGAGTCTGGGTGTAGGCCAGGAAGGTGTTGAACATCTGCGCACCCAGCAAGATGAGGAAGATGAAACCGGTGGCCGACGCGGTCTCCAGGATCGCTTCGCTGAGACCTCGCCAGCGCAACCCGCCATAGACGATGCCGTAGACCAGCATGGCCAGCGCACCGACGGCGGCGGCCTCGGTCGGGGTGAAAAGCGCCTGGGTGCCGGGGCGGGCCCAGTTCCAGTCGCCCACCATGCCCCCCATCACCAGCGCGAAGATCGCCACGGCCGGCCAGACCTTTGCCAGTGAACGCCAGCGCGCGGAGACTGGCACCCGCGGCGTGGGCTGCGCGGAACCCGGCGAGAGCCGCACGGTAAGCGCCACGGCGATGAGATAGCCTAGCACCGCCAGCAGTCCGGGCACGAAAGCGGCGGCGAACATTTTGACGATGTTCTGCTCGGTCAGGATGGCGTAGATCACCAGCACGATGGAGGGCGGGATCAGGATGCCGAGCGTGCCGCCCGCGGCCAGCACTCCGGTGGAAAGCCGGTCGGAATAGCCGCGGCTGCGCATCTCTGGCAGGGCCACCTGCCCCACCGTGGAGGCTGTGGCGAGCGACGAGCCGCAGATCGCACCGAAGCCCGCAGATGCCCCGACCGTCGCCATGGCCAGCCCGCCGCGGCGGTGGCCGAGCCAGTCAGCGGCGGCCTGGTAGAGCGCTGCACTGATGCCCGAACGGGTCGCGATCTGCCCCATCAGCAGAAAGAGCGGGATGATCGAGAGCGAATGGCTCGCGAATGTGTCGAAGCTGAGCGATTTGAGCTGGCTGAGGCCCGCGGCGGGCGAACCCAGCACCGCCCAGGTCCCGGCGAAACCCGTCAGCGCCATGGCCGCGGCGATGGGCACCCGCAGCGCGAGCATGACCAGGAGGGCTGCGATCCCGACCCCGGCGATGGCCAGACCGCTCATAGCGGCGCACCGCTGCCGCGAGCCCCCGGCCGCGCCGAGTAGAGCAGCATGGCGAGCGACACTGCAAAGGCCAGCGCGAGCCCGGTCACGGCGACGGCATAGGGGATCCAGAGCGGCAGCTGCAGCTCATAGGTCGTCTCAGCGAAAAACGGAGGCGGCCCGAAACCGACGGCGCTCCGCAGCGCCTCGCCGCCATAAGGAAAGCGCTCTCCAAACCCTTCCCACAAGCGCGTCAGCAACAGGCCCAGCATACCCGTCAGTACCAGATCGCCCAGCCAGCCCAGCCAGCGATAGACCGCGTGCGGCACGAACGGGCCGATCAGGTCGACCCGAACATGGGCACGGGTCACCTGACACCAGGGAAGAAAGCAGAAGACCGCGACCGCGCAGCCCAGTTCGACCAGCTCGAAATCCCCCGGCACGGGCGAGAACCCGACACCCGACAGCGCCCGGCCGGTGACCGACACCACTGTGATGCACGCCATGCCCAGCACCACGACACCGCCGACGAGCGCCAGCACGCGCGCCAGTGCCACGGCAAGCGTCGGCGCGGCGGGGGAAGGATCAGGGCCTGCCATGGCGCCGCTCAATGCCCAAGCCGTCCCCGCCCTGCAACCGCGAAAGCACGCAACGCACTGCGCCGCACTGCCGGGTTGACCCGTTCCACGGGGCGCGCCACACCGATGCGAGTATGTCACGAGGAGCCCTGGCCATGTTGCGCCGTCTCTACGACTGGACCCTGAGCCTGGCCGACACGCGCTATGCGCTGTGGGCATTGGCATTCGTAGCCTTTGTCGAAAGCTCGGTCTTTCCGATCCCCCCCGACATTCTGATGATCCCGATGATCATCGCCGCGCCCCGTCGCGCCTGGCTGATCGCCGGGGTCTGCACAGTGGCCTCGGTACTGGGCGGTGCGTTCGGCTATTATATCGGGGCGTTTCTCTTCGACAGCATCGGGCTGCCGGTGCTGGAATTCTACGGCAAGGACAAGTACTTCGAGGAATTCGCCACCAGCTACAATGAGTGGGGCGCCTGGGCCGTGCTGATCGCCGGCGTGACGCCCTTTCCCTACAAGGTCATCACGATCCTCTCGGGCTCCACGGCACTCAATTTCTGGGTGTTCATGGTGGCTTCGTTCGTCGCACGGGGACTGCGGTTCTTTGTCGTCGCAGCACTGCTTTGGAAGTTCGGCCCGCCGATCAAGGACTTTATCGAGAAACGCCTGGGCCTTATGTTCACTCTGTTCTGCATACTGCTGGTCGGAGGCTTTGCAGCCGTGCGCTACCTATGAGCCGAAACCTGGCCATTCTGCTCGCCGCGGGGGGATCGCTGGCGCTGCTGCTGGGAGCCTGGGGATTTCAGTATATTGGCGGGCTAGCACCCTGCCCGATGTGCCTGTGGCAGCGCTGGCCTCATATGGGGGCGGTTGCGGTGGGCGTGCTGGCCTATGGCGCGCGTCCGGCCATTCTGCCGGTGATCGGGGCGCTGATGGCGTCGATTTCGGGCGTGATCGGGATCTATCACTCCGGGGTCGAACGCGGCTGGTGGCAGGGGCCCAGCACCTGCGCGGGGGGCGGCGATATCAGCGGGATGAGCCCCGAGGATCTGCTGGCCCAGATCATGGAGGCGCCGCTGGTGCGCTGCGACGAGGTTGCCTGGCAAATGCTGGGCCTATCGATGGCAAGCTGGAACGCGGTGGCCTCCTTCGCACTGGCCGGTCTATGGCTCTATGCCGCGACCCGTCCCAGCCCGAAATGACCGGCAGAGCCGCATTTTCCCGCTGGCCTGCGCCGTCCCGACTGTGGTCTTGTGCCGCATGAGGGAGGACTGCTTATGCACATTTATCAAAGCCCGCGGGGCGATCTGGAGGTGCCGGGCGGCACGATTACGGAGTGGCTGTTTGCCGGGTTGAGCGCTCGGCCCGACGCGACCGTGTTCACCGACGGTCCCAGCGGGCGGAGTTATACCGGCGCGCAGATGATCGACATGATCCGCAAACTCGCCGGCGGGCTGACGGCGCACGGGTTTGGCGCCGGCAAGACCGTCGCGATCATGGCGCCCAACCTCCCCGAGTACTGCGCGGTCTTCCACGGCGTGGCCTATGCCGGGGGGACGGTCACGACGCTCAACCCGACCTACACCGCCGACGAGGTGCGCCAGCAGCTACTGGACAGCGGCGCAGAGCTTCTGGTGACGGTCGCACCCTTTCTGGAGACCGCGCAGGCGGGCGCCAAGGATACGAGCGTCCGCGAGATCGCGCTCATCGGCGAGGCCCCCGGCGACGGGCCGGCGCTGCCGCTCAACACGCTGATGGGCGACCCTTTGGAGGCCCAGGTCCCGGTGGATCCAGCCACTCATATCGTCGTGCTGCCCTATTCCTCGGGAACAACCGGCCTACCCAAGGGGGTGATGCTGACCCACCGCAATCTGATCGCGAATTTTGAGCAGATCCGCGGCGTGGTCGACGTACGCCCCGGCGAAGTCAGCGTCGCGGTCCTGCCCTTTTTCCATATCTACGCCCTGACGATCCTGATGAATTTCTTCCCCGGCACGGGGGGCGCCATAGTGACGATGCCACGCTTCGACATGGAGATGTTCCTCAAGCTGATCGAGCAGCACAAGGCGCGGCAGGTCTATGTCGTCCCGCCGATCATTCTCGGGCTGACGCAGCATCCGCTGGTCGCGGAACATGATCTGTCCTCGCTGGAGATGCTGGTGTCTGCCGCCGCGCCGCTTGGCGTGGATCCGAGCCAGGCCGCCGCGGCCCGCCTGGGCTGCGCGATCGTCCAGGGCTACGGCATGACGGAGCTGAGCCCGGTCTCGCATTTCTCCGACGCGCAGAACTACAGGGACGGCGCCGTTGGTCAGACGGTGGCCGGCACCGAATGCCGAATCATCGATGCCGAGACCGGGCAGGACGCCGCCCCCGGCGCGCCCGGCGAGGTTTGGGTGCGCGGACCGCAGGTCATGGCCGGCTATCTGGGCCGCCCCGACGCTACGGCGGAGACCATGGAGGGCGACTGGCTGCGCACCGGCGATCTGGGGCGGATCGACGAGGACGGCTATCTTTTCATCCTCGATCGCATCAAGGAACTGATCAAGGTCAAGGGCTTCGCTGTGGCGCCGGCGGAGCTGGAGGCGGTGCTTCTGGCCCATCCCAGCGTCGGCGACGCCGCGGTGATCGGCATGCCGGACGCCGAGGCCGGCGAACTGCCTGCCGCCTATCTGGTGCCAGCGCCCGGGGCCGCCATCGACCCAGTCGACATCCACGCCCATATGGACGAACATCTGTCGCACTATAAGCAGCTCGGCCGGATCGACATCGTCGAGAGCATCCCCAAGTCCGCCTCGGGGAAAATCCTGCGGCGGCTGTTGCGCGACAAGGCCGCCTGAACCTCCGGATCAGGGACGCGGCGGCGCCATACCGCCCGCCCCGGATCCGTGCCGGCCCTTGACGGCGGCGGCACTTTGCGGCTCGGTCCGGCGATGATTGTTCAGCCTGTACCCGACAGCCTCGCCGCCTGCGCCGAAGCGGTGCTGCGCACCCCCGACGGACGCGCGAAAACGGCCTTCGCCCATGCCTGCGCCGCGGCCTGGCGCGCCTCCCGCGCGGCGGACGCGCCGATGCCGCTCGGCCACGCAGCACCCCCCGATCACCCGGCGCGGCCGCCGAGCCCGGAACTGCTGAGCCCGCGCGAGGTGCCCAAGCGCAAGCCGGGAACGCCGGCCGGGCGCATCGCCCTGCTGCACGCGGTGGCGCATATCGAGCTCAACGCCGTGGATCTGCACTGGGATATCATCGCGCGCTTCACCGACACGCCCATGCCGCTGGGATTCTATGACGACTGGGTCCAGGCCGCGGATGAAGAATCCAAGCATTTCAATCTGATGTGCGACTGTCTTGAAGTACAGGGAAGCCATTACGGCGCTCTTCCGGCCCATGCCGGGATGTGGCGGGCGGCCTCGGACACCGCGGAGGATCTGATGGGCCGGCTTGCCGTGGTGCCGATGGTGCTGGAAGCCCGCGGGCTCGACGTCACGCCGGGCATGATCGAGATTTTCCGCAAGGCGGGCGATGACGGCGCGATCGCGGCGCTGGAGGTGATCTATGGCGAAGAGGTTCACCATGTCGCCTATGGCTCGAAATGGTTCCACTTTCTCTGCGGGCGTTCTGACACCGATCCAAAGGAAGCGTTTCACGCCCTCGTGCAGCGCTATTTTCACGGCGCGCTCAAGCCGCCCTTCAACGAGGAAAAGCGCGCCGAGGCCGGCATTCCCCCGGATTTCTACTGGCCGCTGGCCGAGGGCGCCGCGCGCTGAGCCGGTGTGACGCGGTTTGCGTGAATTAACGCGGATCGTTCGATCGGCGGAAACTTGCGCGTCCGGCGGCAGGACAGTATTGCGCATGGAACTTTCCCGCACCACAACACATAGTCCCGCGCGAAGGCTAAGAGACGGGGCAGACACATATGTCGGAGACAACCGGCCGCGGGGTGGGCAGCCTGCTCAACCGCCTTTTTCCTGAGAAGCGCATCTTTCTGAAATCCGAAGACACGACCCGCGTGGTGCGCCTTGGCCCCGGCCAGCAGATCATTGCCTGGACGGGCGGGCTCGCCCTTGTCGTCTGGATGGTCACCGCGACCTCGATGGTGATGATCGGGCTGATGACAGGCTCCAACCTGCGCGACCTGGCCGTCAATGACCGTGCGCTCTACGAGACACGGCTGAACGCCCTGGCCGAAGAGCGCGCCCGCCGCGTAGCCGAGGCCGCCGATGCAAGGGCGCTCTATGCACGCGCGCTGGAAAAAGTGTCGGCCCAGCAGGATGCGATGCTCGACACGCACATGGCGCTGGAGGAAGCCCACCGCGGCACCGAAGCGCTGCGCCGCCTGCTGGTCGAGACACTGGCCGATCGCGATCGGCTCGCCCGCCAGATCGCCGTGGTGAAAAACGATACGCCGGAAACAGAAACACTGGCGCTGGCACGCACCGAGGCGATGCTCGGCTATCTGACAACGGCGCTTGCCGAGACCGCCACTGACCGCGACCGTCTCGACGGTGCCAGCAGCGACGCCACGACCGAGATCGCCCGTCTGCGCCATGAGGCCAAACTGGCCGAGGAACAGGCCGACCGGATCTTTTCCCAGCTCGAAGATGCCGTCACGGTGTCGATGGAGCCACTGGAGCGGATGTTCACCCAGGTCGGCATGCCCCCGGATCAGATCCTGAGGCAGATGCGCAATCGGAACACCGGCCAGGGTGGCCCTCTGGAGCCCATCGCGATTTCGTCGAGCGGCGGCGAGGCCTACGATCCGATGGCCGCGCGGGCGAATGAGATCCTGTCCCACATGGAACAGATCGCGCTCTTCAGCGCCGCGGCCCAGACCCTGCCCTTTGCCAAGCCGGTCAAGGCCGGCGTGCGCCAGACGTCCGGGTTCGGCTACCGGCGCGACCCGATCCGGGGCGGCACCCGGCTGCATTCCGGGATGGACTGGGCCGGTTCCTACGGCACGCCGATCTACGCCACCGGCGACGGCGTGATCGTTCATGCGGGCTGGCAGTCAGGCTATGGACGGCTGGTAAAGATCCAGCATGAATTCGGTGTGCACACCCGCTATGCGCATCTGTCGAGTATGAGCGTCAAGGTCGGCCAAAGGGTCTCGCGCGGCGATCAGATCGGTGCTATGGGAAATTCCGGGCGTTCCACGGGCACCCACCTGCATTATGAGGTGCGGGTCGGGGAGCAGCCGGTGAACCCGCAAAGTTATCTCAAGGCGGCACGAAATGTTTTCTAAGAGCAAGATCAACGAACAAGGCGAGAAAGCCGCGGATGGTGACAAGCCTGGCGAAAAGCCGGCGGCCGGCGCTCCGGCCCCTGCCGCGAAGGCACCGCCCAAGGCAAAGCCGCCGGCGTCCGTTCTGTCGATGGACCTGCATATTCAGGGCAACATCCGCACTTCCGGCGATATCCAGATCGAAGGCCAGATCGAAGGCGACGTACGCGCCCACCTGCTGACCGTGGGCGAAAGCGCGACTGTGAAGGGCGAAATCGTTGCCGACGATGTTGTCGTCAATGGCCGCGTCATCGGCCGGGTCCGCGGGCTGAAGGTGCGCCTGACCGCCACGGCCCGCGTTGAGGGCGACATCATTCACAAGACCATCGCGATCGAAAGCGGCGCTCATTTCGAAGGCTCCGTACAGCGTCAGGAAGACCCGCTTGCGAAGGGATCGGCAAAGCCCGCTGCGGCTCCGGCCGCCGCATCGGCTGTCTCCGAAAAGAGCTAAGACGCTCCAGGCGCGGGCCAAAACGCACAAAACGCACAAAACGCAGACTTTCGCTGGGAGCGAACGTCGTAGTGCCTTGCTGCGACACTGCGATTGGAATGACTTTGTTACGCGCGGGCTACGGCGCCTCAGACACGAAAAAAGGGGCTGGCACCGAAACGGTGCCAGCCCCTTTTCTTTGGCATTTATGGCCGGGCGTTATTCGACCGCGGCCTTGTAAATGTGCCAGGTGGCATGGCCGAGGATCGGCAGAACCACCAGCAGGCCAAGGAAGGCCGGCAACATCCCAATCACGAGGAAAGCGACCACGATTCCGGCCCACATCAGCATCGGCTTGAGATTTTCGGTCACGACCTCGAAGCTTGTGATCATCGCTGTGACGAAATCCATCTCACGGTCCAGCAGCAACGGCATACCGATCACCGAGATCGACAGGATCAGGAAGGCCACCGAAAAGCCGACGATCCCGATCACGGCGAGCATCGCGAAACCGTTGAGCGTGAAAAGCACATCGGCCGAGCTGAACAGATTGACGATACGCTCGTTGCCCAGGAACAGCGCAACGGTGATCCGCGACAGCAACACCCAGATCATCACGAGGAACACGATCACCGCCCCGAGAAACGGGATCTGGCGGTCCTTTTGGGCAAAGACGACGCCGAGCACGCCGCCCCAGTCCAGCTCTTCGCCCTCCTGCAGCCGGCGGCTCACCTCATAAAGACCGATGGCCGCAAAGGGTCCGATCAGCGGAAAGGCGAAGGCAGCGAGGATCAGGTAAAAGGCGTGGCCCGTATAGGTGGCGAGCCCCCACATCAGGATGCCGCCCAGGAAATAGACGGCACCGAAGAACAGCCCGTAGGCCGGCGCGGCTTTGAAATCCGCAAAACCCTGGCGCAAGGCGGCCTTGATCGTGTCTTCGGTGATCGGTCTGAGTTCCGGCGGTGGTGTCGGGGCATCGATCTGGACGGTTTGATCGGATGGCATATCTGGCTCCTCCTATTCCAGTCGCCCGGCGCAGTGCGCGGGACGGAATATCATGGGCGAACCGTGCCGCGTTGGCGCCCCGCTTGTCAAATGGCGCTGCTGACGCAGCCGGCTGAAATCCCGGGATTTCCGGCCAAATGCGTCATCGCCGGGCAGGTCACAGGCAGCGAAGGTTCCATTGCGTGGAAATCGCAGCGCGTGCCGGGAGAACAGCGCCCCGGCGACATATCGCATGAGACGCTCGGCCTGACGTCCCGCAACCGCGGGTCGGTTCCACCGTTGGAGAGTATACCACAAAAAGGCGCTGTCTGCTGCCGCAACCGGCGTCTGTCAGTCTGCGGCCTGGGCGTCGGCCCGGCTCTTGCCGGCAACATCGAGCGCGAGCGTCGCCGCCATGAAGCTGTCGAGATCGCCGTCGAGCACACCCTGGGTGTCGGAGGTCTCCACATTGGTGCGCAGATCTTTCACCATCTGGTAGGGTTGGAGCACGTAGGAGCGGATCTGGTTGCCCCAACCGGCATCGCCCTTGGCCTCGTGCGCCTCCTGGATGCTGGCGGTACGCCGCTCCAGCTCCATCTGATAGAGCCTTGATTTCAGGGCCTTCATCGCGATGTCGCGGTTCTGGTGCTGGGACTTCTCGGAGCTGGTGACGACGATCCCCGTGGGATGGTGGGTAATGCGCACGGCGCTGTCGGTCGTGTTCACATGCTGTCCGCCGGCGCCCGAAGAGCGATAGGTGTCGATGCGGATGTCGGCCGGGTTGACCTCGATCTCGATATTGTCGTCGACCACCGGATAGACCCAGACCGAACTGAAGGAGGTGTGTCGGCGCGCGGCGCTGTCATAGGGGCTGATGCGGACCAGCCGGTGTACGCCGCTTTCAGACTTCAGCCAGCCATAGGCGTTCTGGCCGGTGATCTTGTAGGTGGCCGACTTGATGCCGGCTTCCTCGCCCGCGCTCTCGGACTGCAGCTCTACCTTGTAGCCGTGGGATTCAGCCCAGCGGACATACATCCGGGCCAGCATCGCGGCCCAGTCGCAGGACTCGGTGCCACCCGCGCCCGAATTGATCTCCAGGAACGTGTCGTTGCCGTCGGCCTCGCCATCCAGCAGGGCTTCGATTTCCTTTTGCGCCGCCTTCTCGACCAAGGCTGAGATCACGGCTTCAGCCTCCGCCACGATCTCGCTGTCACCCTCGGCCTCGCCCATCTCGATTAGCTCGATATTGTCGGCAAGGTCCTGTTTGATCCCGTCATAGGTGGCCATCGCATCGACCAGCATCTGCCGGTCGCGCATGAGCTTCTGAGCCTTGGCGGGATCGTTCCAGAGGTCCGGATCCTCGGCCATGGCGTTGAATTCCTCCAGCCGGTGATCCGCCGTTTCGCGGGTCATCCGCTGGGCCAACAGGTCGAGCGATTTCTCGACGGCGGCGACGGCGTTCTGGATCTCTGCGCGCATGTGGATCTCACGGATTGTGAAGCGCGGGCGGGCGCCGGCGCGGCGCACAGCTATAGCGCGAGCCCCGAAGGGCGGCAAGGCCGCGCCCGGATTGGTCGTCGGTCAGTAGAGGCCGCCGGAGCTGATCGTGCCGAAGCCGGAATTGCGCGGGATGCTGCGCCGCTGACCCGTAGAGGTGACGATCTCGCTGACGCCGGTGAGCGCCTCCTGACGCGAATAGAGAGGCAGGCCGGAGCCCATCTTGAAGCCGCCATCGACCACGACAGTGCCGGCAAACACGCGCTCCGTGCTGTCATTGCGGAAGTATTCCGCCACGACGTTGGGGCCACTGGCACTACTGGACAGGCGCGCGCCGCTGATCCGGTCGATCTTGATGAACGTCCCGCCCGGGGGCACTTTGAAGTCGCTGCCGCCGAATTCCTCCACCGCGTACTCCATGAACTCGTCGAAGACCGGGCCACACATCGTGCCGCCGGCAGCCCCCTTGCCCATGGGCCGAGGCTGATCGAAGCCGATATAGCAGCCCGCCGCGATGTTGGAGGTGAAGCCGATGAACCAGACGTCCTTTTCCTCGTTGGTGGTGCCGGTCTTGCCGGCCGTGGGCACCGGTAGGTTGACCGTGCGCGCCGCGGTGCCGCGGTCGACCACACCTTTCATCATCGAGGTGATCTGGTAGGCGGTGATCGGATCCATCACACGCTCACGCTCCGACACGATGCGCGGGCCCTGGCCCTGAGGCACCAGCGGCGAGGCGCAGTCGACGCATTTGCGCGGGTCATGGCGGTAGATCGTGTTGCCGTAGCGGTCCTGTACCCGATCGACGAGCGTGGGATAGATCCGCTCGCCGCCATTGGCGAACATCGAATAGGCGGTGACCATGCGGTAGAGCGTAGTTTCCTGGCTACCCAACGAGATCGGCAGGTATTTCAGCATCTCGCCTTCGTCATAGACACCGAATTTCTCGGCATACTCGGCGACGGTGCTCATGCCGATTTCCTTGGCCAGGCGCACCGTCATCAGGTTGCGCGACCGCTCGATGCCCGTGCGCAGCGTGGTGGGGCCGTAGAACTTGTTGGAGTAGTTCTTGGGCCGCCAGACCGTGTTGCCGACCCGGTGTTCGAAGGGCGCGTCGACGACGATGGTCGCCGGCGTGAACCCGGTGTCGAGCGCCGCGGCATAGACGAAGGGCTTGAAGCTCGATCCCGGCTGGCGCGCCGCCTGGGTGGCGCGGTTGAAGACCGAATGCTGGTAGGAGAACCCGCCCTGCATCGCGATCACGCGGCCGGTATTGACATCCATGGCAACAAACGCGCCTTCGACGTCGGGCACCTGACGCAAAGTCCAGCGGATGAAGCTGCCGTCATCGTCGCTGGTCATGCGCCGGACGTGGACGACATCGCCGGGCGACACCAGATCGCCCGGAACCCGTGCGCGGCTCTGTCCAGGGCGGCGGGCCCATTGCACATCCTTGGCCGGGACCACCTGGCTGTCCTCACGCGGCAAGTCTTCGATGCCGAGCGTGGCGGTGTCACCGGAGGTTTCCAAGATCACCGCGACCTCCCAGCCTTCGATATCGCGCGCGACCTGCGTCTCTGCCAGCGCTTCACGCCATTGCGCCTCGTCGCCGAGCGTCTCGGTCGGAATGGTCTTGCCGGTGCCGCGCCAGAGCCCACGAGAGCGATCGTATTTCTCCAGACCACGCTGCAGCGCAGCCGCCGAGCGGTCCTGAAACTCCGGATCGAAGGTGGAGCGAATCGAGAGGCCGCCGGAAAAGAATTCCTCGGCGCCGAAATCCCGGCTCAACTGGCGGCGGATCTCGTCCGTGAAATAGCCGCGCGGCGGACGCTGACTGCGAAAGCCTTCATAGTCGCCGTTCTGCACGGTGCGCAGGGGTTCTGCCCTTGCGTCCTGATACGCGGCCTGCGTGATAAAGCCGTTCTCGTACATCTCGCGCAGCACAAAATTGCGCCGCTGGGTCGCGCTTTCCTTGGCCCGGACGGGATGGAGCGTCGAGGGCGCCTTGGGTAGGGCTGCCAGGTAGGCAGCCTCTTCGACATTCAACTCCGAAAGCGGCTTGTTGTAGTAGGTCTGGGCCGCGGCGGCGACGCCGTAGCTGTTCTGGCCGAGATAGATCTCGTTCAGGTAGAGCTCCAAGATCTGTTCTTTGGTCAGGGTCTGCTCCAGGCGCACGGCCAGGATCAGCTCCTTGATCTTGCGCTCCGCCGAGCGATCGCCTGACAGAAGGAAGTTCTTCATCACCTGCTGGGTGATCGTCGAGGCCCCGCGCAGGCGGCCGCCCTGGGCCATGTCGACGATGGCCGACGCCATGCCGACCGGATCATAGCCCTGGTGAGTGTAGAAGTTCTTGTCCTCGGCCGAGATGAACGCCTGCTTGATCAAATCCGGGATTTCGCTCGAGGGCGCGAAAAGCCGCCGTTCGACAGAAAACTCGTCGATGAGCGAGCCTTCGCCGGAATAGACCCGGCTGATCGTGGGCGGGGCATACTGGGCGAGTTGCTCATGCTTTGGCAGGTCTCGGCCATAGATCCAGAGGATTGCGCCCAGGATCACCGCCCCGAGCACCGCGCCGATGGTCACGAAGCTGAAGATCGCGCCGAAGAATGCCAAAATGAAACGGATCACACCGTCGCCTTTCCGTCTGCCTGCTGCTCCCGTCCTACGATGACCGGGAAAAGTATCAAAATCACAACTTGTCTCCTCCGCCGCAACTGTGGCGTGGCGTCACTGCAGCTGCACAGCAGCGACAGACGCGTCGCGCTGTGCCCATCTTAGCACACCCCGCCGCAGCGCGGCAGCCATCCGCGCCCGCCAGCCGGGATCAGCGATCCGCGCCCGGTCGTCGGGTTCGGTCAGAAACCCCAGCTCCACCAGAACCGAAGGCATGTCGCGGGCCCTCAGCACGACGAAATCGGCCTCCTGACGCGGGTGCTTGTAGAGCGGCAACTCGGCCGCCGCCATGGCCGCGATCATCGCCGCGGCGAGATCTTGCGAACGGTAAGGCGTGTCCGGTGTCGCGGGCGCCCCAACGGCATGGCCCCGGGCGCTGGTCGCGACCGCATCGGACCACTGTGCGCTGGCAAGCGACGCGGGCGCGGCGCCCCCGTGGCCATGGGTAAAGACGGTCGCGCCCGACGCGCTGCCTTGCTCGATTCCGTCGGCATGGAGCGACAGGAACAGATCGGCGCCGGCATCGCGGGCGTACGCGAGGCGTGCGCGCAGGGGCACGAAACGATCCTCCGTACGGGTCAGGACGACATCGAAATCGGTCGTGCGCAGCAGGTCAGCCTTCAGCTCGTGTGCGAAGGTCAGCATCAGATCGGCTTCGTGCAGCGCGCCATGAGTCGCGCCGGGATCGCTACCCCCGTGGCCGGGGTCGAGCGCGATCGTCAGGCGGGGCACAGCCGCGGTGGCGACGGGTGCAGGATCCGCGGGATCCTGCCGGTCCGTGAGCATGGCGAAGTCCCGCGATGACACGCGCTGCAGGCGGATCGACAGGCGTGCACCCTGCCCGCCGGGCGCCGCCGCCATCGATGCGCGGTCGATCGCCATCGGCCCCGGCAAGGACGTTTCCAGCCGTACCAGACCATCCTCGCTGCGGTGAAGCCGGAAGGCGCGGTCCACGGTGGGCGGCACCATCGCCGCGTCCAGCTCGACGGCGAGCCGGGGCGGCGCGCCGCGCAGCGACGCGCGAAACGGCCCCGGATGGGAGAGCTCCAGCGTGATATCGAGATCGGTGGCATCTGCGTGACCCACGCGGTCGGCGAAAGCCGGCGCAGGCGCCAGCTGCAGCAACGCCAACGACATCACCGCGCAAACCAAGGCAACGCCCCGGCGCAAGGATCGGCTCGGATTTCTTCGCACGGTGTTTGTCCCGCGTCTGTGACTGCTCTTGGCCCGAGACTACCCTGCTGGCGCTGCTCTGACCAGCAGTCTTGGCGCCCTACGCTCGAGGCATCGGGATCACGTTCCGGGGAACTGACACGGGATCTGCTCTCCGGCGGGTTGTGCTTGGCCGTCCGGTCGCGGATGCTCGCACAACTTGGACCTATCAATGCAGCGAGACCCTGTCCGGTGAGCCTTTTTCGCCTCCTCCAAGCCCTGGCGCTGATCGTTGTCGTCGCCCTGCCCGCCCCGGCGCGTGCGGTCGGGCTGTTGCGCGACGCGGGCATGGAGCATGGGCTCAACCAGCTTGCCCGCCCGATCATCGCGGCCGCAGGCCTGTCGCCGAGCCGGATCCAGATCCTGGTGATCAATGACATGTCGCTGAACGCCTTCGTGACCAATGGGCGCGCGGTCTTTATCCACGCCGGGCTGATCCTGCGGCTGCAATCGTCCGAGGCCCTGCAGGCGGTCATCGCCCACGAGGTCGCCCATATCGCCAACGGCCACTATGTCCGCCGCAGCATCAACGCCCAGAACGCACAGCGCAACAGCCTGTTCGGGCTCGCGGCGGGCGTGGCGGCGGGCGTGGCCTCGGGCAATCCCGCGCTCGGCGCCGGCATCGCCCAGGGCACCGCGGGCTCAGCGCTCGGCGTGTTCCTGTCCCACACCCGCGCCGAAGAGGCCGCGGCCGACAAGTCCGGGCTGCGCTATATGGCGCGCGCCGGCATCCCGCCCGAAGCGATGGCGGAGGTGTTCGACCTCTTTGCAGGGCAGGAAGCCCTGGCGCCCGAACGGCAATCGGCCTGGGCGCGCACCCACCCGGTGAGCCGCGAGCGAGCGCGTGCGGCGGAAAACTTCGCCGCCGTGCTGAGCCCGCGCACCTCGGACCGCACGGAGACCGAATACTGGTACCAGCGCGCCCGGGGCAAGCTTTCGGCCTATCTGCGCAGCCCGTCCTACACGCTCGACCGGGTCGGGCTCAGCGACATGTCGGACCCCGCCCGGATCCAGCGCGCGATGGCCTATTTCAAAATGCCCGACATGAGCAAAGCCCGGACCGAGGTCGCAGGTCTGATCGAAGCGCGGCCCGACGACCCCTACTTTCACGAGCTTCTGGGCTGGATGGAGATCGAGAGCGGCAATGCCGAGCGGGCGATAGACGCTTACCGCGAGGCTGTGGCGCTTGCCCCCCGGGCGCCGATGATCCTGGCCGGCTACGGACGCAGCCTGCTGGCGCTGAACACACCCGCCACCGACGCCGAGGCGCTGACGGCGCTGGAGACCGCACGCTCCCGCGATCGCAACAACCAGCGTTTGCTGCGCGATCTCGCCGTGGCCTATGCACGGACCGGGAATAACGGTATGGCCTCGCTGTCCACGGCGCAGCGGTACGAGGCCATGGGCCGGCGCGAGGATGCACGATTGCACGCCGCACGCGCGGTGGATCAACTGCCCGTCGGCTCGCCCGGCTGGTCGCGGGCCCAGGACATCATGCGGGCGACCGAACCGAACAGAACACGGAGATAAGCAGCAATGATCCCGACCTTTCCCCGCCTGGCAGCCGCATTGTGCATCGCGACGGCGGTGAGCATGGCGCCGGCGCACGCCCAGGATGCGACCGGACTGGACGCAGCCGAGCGTGATGCCCTGCGCGCCGAAATCCGCGCCTATCTGCTGGAGAACCCAGAGGTTCTGCTGGAGGCGATGGACATCCTGGAGCAGCGCCAGGCCATGGCGCAATCCGAGGCCGACCAGCAGCTCCTGGCAGATCTGGCGCCGGCCATTCTGGAGGACGGCCGCTCCTGGGAGGGCGGAAACCCCGAGGGCGATGTGACGCTTGTGGAATTCATCGACTATCGCTGCGGATATTGCCGCAAAGCCCATGACGAAATCGCGGAACTGGTCGAACTCGACGGCGACATCCGGTTCATCGTCAAGGAGTTCCCGATCCTCGGCCAGGACTCGCTGCTGTCGTCGCGCTTTGCCATCGCAACCCGGCTCGAAGCAGGCAACGACGCCTACAAGCGCGCCCACGATGCGCTGATCAAGATGCGCGGCGAACCGACCGAGGAAGCGCTGCGCAACCTCGCCGGGATGCTGGGACTCGATGCCGACGCGGTCATGACACGGATGGACGACCCCGAAGTTGTGGCCGAACTGCGTGCCAACCGAGACCTAGCCGAACAATTGTCGATCCAGGGTACGCCGACCTTCATCGTCGGGGACGAACTGGTCCGCGGATATGTGCCGTTGGCGCAAATGCAGGAAATCGTACTGTCACAGCGCGACGAGAGCTGAGGCGTAGCACCCGGGAGCCGGAGTTTACTCTGCGGGTTCCTGGGCTGTCAGGGGCGCGTCCTGCGGGGCGCCCTCGCATTCCGTTTCGACCGCGGCGTCGAGTTCGGCGGCCTTTTTCTCCACCTGCTCAACGATATGCTCGATCATCTGGTCGTTGCTGAGCTTGTGGCTTTGCGCCCCGGCCAGATAGACCATTCCGGATCCCGCACCACCGCCGGTAAAGCCCACATCGGTCATCAACGCCTCGCCCGGTCCGTTCACGACGCAGCCGATGATCGAGAGGCTCATGGGCGTCTTGATATGCTCCAGCCGCTGCTCGAGCGTCTCGACCGTCTTGATCACGTTGAAGCCCTGGCGCGCGCAGGACGGGCAGGAAATGATGTTGACCCCGCGGTGGCGCAGGCCGAGCGCCTTGAGGATCTCGTAGCCGACGCGCACCTCTTCGACCGGATCGGCCGAGAGCGAGACGCGGATCGTGTCGCCGATCCCCATCCAGAGCAGATTGCCCAGCCCGATGGCCGACTTCACGGTGCCCGCGTTCAGGGTGCCCGCCTCGGTGATGCCCAGATGGATCGGCGCGTCGGTTGCTTCGGCAATGCCCTGATAAGCCGCGGCAGCGAGGAAGACGTCCGAAGCCTTCACGGAGATCTTGAAGTCGTGGAAGTCGTTGTCCTGCAGGATGCGGATATGCTCCAGCCCGCTTTCGACCATCGCGTCAGGACAGGGCTCGCCGTATTTCTCCAGCAGGTGCTTTTCCAAGCTCCCGGCGTTCACGCCGATGCGGATCGAACAGCCATGGTCGCGGGCTGCCTTGATCACCTCGCGCACGCGGGTTTCGTCACCGATATTGCCCGGGTTGATCCGCAGGCAGGCGGCGCCGGACTCCGCGGCTTCGATGGCCCGTTTGTAGTGGAAATGGATGTCGGCGACGATCGGCACCGGGCTCTCGGCGGTGATCTCTTTCAGCGCGCGAGCGCTGGCCTCGTCCGGGGCGGAAACGCGCACGATGTCGGCGCCGGCCTCGGCACAGGCCTGTACCTGAGCGATGGTGGCTGGGATGTCGGTCGTCACCGTGTTGGTCATGGTCTGGACCGAAATCGGGGCGTCGCCGCCGACGGGGACGGGCCCGACCATGATCTGCCGGGAAGTACGTCGGTAGATGTTGCGCCACGGGCGGATGTGGTTGAGCGACATGGAACGGGCCCCGAATTGCGATACCCTAGAGATATGCCACCCAAGGCCCTGCCGCAACGGGGCGTTCAGTCCTGAAGCTGCGTCTCGGGCGCAATGACCAACTCGGCAAGCCGGGCAAGCTCGGGATCCGCGGTCAGATCGACGGGTGCATAGGCAGCCGTCAGGTCCGCAGCCCCGAGCGAGACATCGCGCGCAATGGAGGTGCCGGGACCCGCCGGGCCGAGGGTCTGACCGTTGACCGCAAAGAAGAGCGATCCGGAGTTTCCGGCGCGCAGGGTCGGCGCCGCTTCGGTCTGCGGCAACACGAACCGCTCGCCGCCATTGAGGATTTTTTCCAGTAGCACCGTGCCGTCCGCGCTGCGCACACGGACCCAGACAGGCTCGCGCGCGAAGAGCACGACCTCGGGCGGGGTCGCGGCGGTAACCTGAACCTCGCCGGTCGAAGCCGGGTCAAATGACTGAGCGACGGCCTCATCGATGGCCAAAGCCCGTGCCGCGAGCACCTCGTCGGCGCCCGGGGGTGCAGCAGCTGCAAGGCCAAAGCTGCGCGTCGGCAGGTCCGCGGCGTAAGCCCCCTGTTCACGCGGGTCGAGCGCGGAAATGGGGCCGTCACGGGCCACGAGCACAGGCACGTCCAGAACCTCGGGCCGGTAAAGCCGGTCGATCCGGTCCAGACGCGGCACTTCGGCGGAGCCTTCGGACAACGGACCGTCGATCAGTGCCTGTTCCGGCGGGGTCGCCCCGAAGGCCGTCTCCACAGGAGCAATTTCGACCTTCTGGATCTCACGGAGCACCGACCAGCCGCCAAAACCGAGCGCGCCGGTCAGCAGGATCAGCACCGCAAACGAGCCGACCATGCCAGGATGGATGCCCGCGAGGGGGCTCTCCTTTGGGGCCGCATAAATCGGACTTCGGGCAAAGAGATCGTCGCCCGACGCAGGACGGCTGCCGCTCTGCGGCGTGGCCGCCGGTTTGGGTTTGCGCGAGTGGATCTGCGCCTGCAGCCCCGCGACATGAGAAAAGCCGCTTTCGGCGCAGAACGTCTTGTAAGCCCAGTCAGGGTTGAGGCCGAGATGCTTGGAATAGGCGCGGATGTAGCCGGCGATAAAGCCAGGCGTTTCGAACGCGTCGAGATCGGCATCCTCGATCGCCGCAAGGTAGTTCGCCTTGATCTTGATATCGCGCTGCACGTCCAGCAGGGACATGCCCAACGTCGCACGTTCGCCGCGCATGATATCACCGAGCCTCAGCTCGTAATCATCGAAACCCGCTGGCCTCGACGCGGGTTGGCTGGTTTCGTCCGGCGGACGTCCAGTCGTCATTCCTCAACCATGGTAACTGCCCGTTTTCCATGCGCCCCTGCGATTCGATAACAGGGTTTTGTCTAACGGTTGGTTACCATAATTCGGATAGTGGCACAGCCTGTCGTCTGAGTGTCCGGCGATGCTTTGCCGTTTTTCGGCCGAACGGCGGTGGATTAGGCGGTCTGGGCCGAACGCGACAGCGCGCACTGCCCCCAGAGATCGTCGAGCCCGCGGATCAGGCGGTCCATCTCATCGGGCCCGTGCACCGGCGATGGCGTGAAGCGCAGCCGTTCGGTGCCCCGCGGCACGGTCGGAAAGTTGATCGGCTGGACATAGATGCCGTGGTCCTCGAGCAGCTTGTCGGAGATCATCTTGCACTTCACCGGATCGCCCACGAGAACCGGCACGATATGGCTGCCATGGTCGAAGATCGGCAAGCCCATCCCCTTGAGCCTCGCCTTGAGCACCCGGGCCTGAGCCTGGTGCCGCTCGCGCAGAAAGTGATTGTTCTTCAGGTGACTGATCGAGGCGGCGGCGCCGGCCGCGATCGCAGGTGGCAGCGACGTCGTGAAGATGAAGCCCGGCGCGTAAGACCGGATGGCATCAACCATTTTCGCGCTGGCAGCGATGTAGCCGCCCACAACGCCATAGGCTTTGCCGAGCGTGCCGTTGATGATGTCGATGCGGTGCGCGAGCCCGTCCCTTTCGGTCACGCCGCCGCCGCGGGGCCCGTACATGCCGACCGCGTGGACTTCGTCGATATAGGTGAGCGCACCGAATTCATCGGCCAGATCGCAGATCTCCTCGATGGGTCCGAAATCGCCGTCCATGGAATAGATCGACTCGAACGCGATGACCTTTGGCGCGGCGGGGTCGAGCCCCTCGAGTATCTCCCGCAGATGGTCGAGATCATTGTGCCGGAAGATCCGCTTTTCGCAATTTCCGTGGCGGATGCCCTGGATCATCGAGGCATGGTTCAGTTCGTCCGAGACGATGATCAGCCCCGGAAAGAGCAACGGCAGCGTCGAGAGCGTCGCATCATTGGCGATATAGGCCGAGGTGAAGAGCAGCGCGGCTTCGGTACCATGCAGATCGGCGATCTCGGCCTCCAGACGCTTGTGATAAACCGTGGTGCCGGAGATGTTGCGCGTGCCGCCGGAACCCGCGCCGGTCGCGTCGAGCGCCTCGTGCATCGCCGCGAGCACCTCGGGCTGCTGGCCCATGCCGAGATAGTCGTTGCCGCACCAGACGGTGATCTCGCTCTCGGTGCCGTCAGGGCGCCGCCAGACCGCGCGCGGGAACTGCCCCTTGCGCCGCTCGATATCGATGAAGGTCCGGTAGCGGCCTTCCTCGTGCAACCTGTTCAGAGCAGTATCGAGCTTCGCAGTATAGTCCACGTGGCGCGCCTTTGTGATTGCGCGACAGCCTTTGGCCTGTCGCTGTATTCTCCCTGCTCGCCAACGAGTATGCATCGTTGCGCGGAGCGTCAAAACAAGCCAAATCTAAAGTATCCGGCGTCGTTGCATAGGTCACAAAATGCCGCCCCACCGCAAGACAACTTTGGTATCGGGTCTGTGCGAATGCGATTAATCACGGGTCTATGACTGACACCGGCCCGATCGGGCCAGATGAAGAGACCGATGCGATGGATGTGCCCCAGGACCAGTCCCCCCTGCCCCCGTTCGCGGTCGGATTCGGCATCGTGCTGGAGAGCGCGTCCAAGGACCTGCTGATCGCCCACCTGGAAGTGGGTGCGCAGCATGCGAACCGTAACAACGTGATGCATGGCGGCGCGATTCTGGCGCTGGCCGATGTGCTCGGCGGCACCGCGGCCTCGCTTAATCTCCGGCCTGGCGAGGGCACCACGACGCTTGAGAGCAAGACCAATTTCCTGCGCCCGGTCCCGCTGGGGCAAATCGTCACCGCCCGAACCGAACCCCTCCATCGCGGGCGCAAGACCCAGGTCTGGAAAACCACGGTGCTGCGGGCCGATGGCAAAGCCGCAGCGATCACGACACAAACCCAGCTTACGCTGCGCAACAGCACAGAGGGCTAGTGCCGGATAGCGTGTGAATTACACCCCGTGAATGCTGCGGTGGTGGCGTCTCGGAACTTCGTGTGAAACACCAAATGCACGCCGCAGATCAGACCCGCCGAAAGGACACCCAAATGACACTCGATGCCGTTCTCTCCCGTGTCGACACCGATTTCGACGCGTCCGTAGCGCGTCTGATGCGACTGTTGGAGATTCCGTCGATCTCCACCGATCCCGCGTACGCCGCCGATTGCGATGCCGCCGCCGCCTGGCTGGCCGAGGATCTGACGGGGATCGGGCTCACAGCATCGGTTCGCCCCACCACCGGCCGCGCGATGGTCGTGGGCCAGGGCGGCGATGGCGGCCCGCACCTGCTGTTTTACGGCCATTACGACGTGCAGCCCGCGGATCCGCTGGCACTCTGGGACAGCCCGCCTTTCGAGCCGCGCATCGAGGATGGCCCGCGCGGCAAGGTGCTCCGCGGACGGGGGGCGGCCGATGACAAGGGGCAGCTTATGACGTTCGTCGAAGCCTGCCGGGCCTGGACGGCGGTGCACGGCGCCCTGCCCTGCCGCCTGACCGTCTTCTTCGAGGGCGAAGAGGAAAGCGGCTCACCGTCGCTGGTACCGTTCCTGAAGGACAATGCCGACGAGCTCTCCGCCGATGTCGCGCTGATCTGCGACACCGACATGTTCGACGACACGCCCGCCATCGTGACCCAACTGCGCGGGTTGCTGGGTGAGGAGATCATCGTCACCGCCGCGAACCGTGACCTTCATTCGGGGCATTACGGCGGCATGGCTGCGAACCCGGCCCGGGTGCTCGCAGGCATTCTGGCCGGCCTGCACGATGACCGGGGGCGCATCACGGTTCCCGGCTTTTATGACGGCGTGCCTCCGCTTGACCCAATGCTGCGTGCCCAGTGGGACGAACTCGGGTTCGTACCGGGCGAGTTCCTCGGTGAGGTCGGCCTATCGCAACCGGCGGGCGAAGAGGGCAAGAGCCCGCTGGAGATGGTCTGGTCGGAGCCCACCTGCGAGATCAACGGCATGATCTCGGGCTATACCGGCGAAGGCTTCAAGACGGTACTGCCGGCCCAGGCCTCGGCCAAACTGAGTTTCCGGCTGGTTGGCACCCAAGATCCGCTTGCGATCCGCGAAAGCTTTCGCGCCATGGTCCGCGACCAGATCCCGCCCGATTGCAGCGTGGAGTTCCGCGACCATGGCGCCTCGCCGGCCAGTCATATGCGCACCGATGCCCCGGCGTTCGAGACCGCACGTCAGGCGCTGAGCCGCGAGTGGGAGCGCGAGGCGGCTTTCATCGGCGCGGGCGGATCGATCCCGGTGGCGGGCTACTTCCAGACCCATCTGGGGATGGATTCCCTGCTCATCGGGTTCGGACGCAGCGACGATGCGATCCACTCGCCGAATGAGAAGTACGACCTTGCATCCTTCCACAAAGGTATCCGGAGCTGGGTGCGTATTCTTGCGGCGCTCAGCGCCTGAGCGCAGCCGGCCAACTGAACCTCAGTCCCCTTGCATCGCAAGGGGTCTTGGAAATGCCGACTTGGGGGAAAGTGGCGCGGTTGACGGGGCTCGAACCCGCGACCCCCGGCGTGACAGGCCGGTACTCTAACCAACTGAGCTACAACCGCGTGGATTGGGGGGATAAGCGAAGGGTCTGGGACCGTCAAGCGCGAAGCGGCGTAGCGAGCACGAAAAAACCCTCCGCCGCGCCGGACTCCGGGTCGGGTATCACAGCCACGTCCTCGCTGGCTGCCGGTCGCCGCTCACTTGTCGGGCAGCGGGATAAACTCCGCGTCATCGCCCGGAGGCAGGTGAAACCGGCCGTTCTGCCAGTCGCCCGCGCGCCAGGCGTCCTTGGCATCCTCGATACGCTCGCGCGATGAGGCGACGAAGTTCCACCAGATGTAGCGCGGTCCTTCCAGCGTCGCGCCGCCCAGAAGCATCAGCCGCGCTCCGGCCGGTCCGGCATGGACGCTGACCTTGTCCCCGGGGCGGAAGACCATCATCTGGCCGGCTTCGAAATCGTCCGAACTCACGGAGATCGATCCTTCGGAGACATAGATGCCGCGATCCTCGTGATTGTCGGGCAACGGCAGACCCGCGCCGGGGGCAAGCTGCACATCGGCGTAGAACATCTCTGACGGGGTCTGCACGGGCGCGCGCGCACCGTAGGCGTCACCGAGGATCAGACGGACGGTTTTGCCCTCTCCTTCGATCACCGGCAGCGCGTCGGCGGGCGCATGTTCGAAGCGGGCCTCGGCATCCTCGACGCCTTCGGGCAGCGCGACCCAGGTCTGGATGCCGAAGAACGGCATGGGATCCCGTTGGGTCGCGTCATCGGTGCGTTCCGAATGGGTGATGCCGTGGCCCGCAACCATCCAGTTCACCGCCCCCGGTTCGATCCACTGGTCCGTGCCGAGGCTGTCGCGATGGTGCATCCGGCCGCGATAGAGATAGCTGATCGTGGCCAGCCCGATATGAGGGTGCGGGCGCACGTCGAGCCCCTTGGTCGGCAGGAACTCCGCCGGGCCCATCTGGTCGAAGAAGATAAAAGGACCCACCATCTGCCGCTTGGGCGCCGGCAGCGCGCGGCGGACCTCGAGCGCCCCGAGATCGCGGGCGCGCGGGATGATCAGTGTCTCGATGCTGTCGACCTCGTTACCGGTCGGGCAATGGGGATCGAGGGCGGGGTTCCAGCTCATCACAGGGTCCTTTCGCGTACAGAGCAACTGATAGGTAGCTAAGGGTCGAGCCCGTCCGGACATATAGCGCGTGAAAGCAAGGAGGCTGTGCGCTGGTGCGCGAGCGGGTTTGCGCGCATTTCTGCCACCCCTCTTTTTCGTGTCTGGCGATGCGCGCGGGCATGCATATCTGCTGTCCACCAAAGGAGATGCACCATGGGTACGTTTATGATCACCGCGTTGCTGTTCGGTCTCTTCGCCGCTGCATTCTGGGGCGGGTTGAGGCTGGTCCCGGGCCAGGTCGGACGCAAATCATTCTTTTTCGGCGTGCAGGCCGTGACACTCGTCGCCTGGATCGTCATCGCGGACGCGAGCACGATCGGCGCGCTCAGTGTGGCCTTTGGCATCGACGCGCTGGCAGCATTGGTATCGGGCTTTCTGACCGGGGCTCTGTCGGGCGCGTTCGCGCGCTTTCTCAACCGCAGCCCGCGCTTTGCCTGGATTGCCTTGATCCCCTTTGCTTTGCCGATCATGGCTCTGATGTCGGAGCACACCGGGATGGGCACGAACGGGACTGGTGATCCGGTCTAGCCGCAGCCTCGGCCGGGAGTGGCGGGCGGTCCCTTCGCCTCCCGCGCGCAAGAGCGCGACGGAGGGGATGCTCTGTGTCTTTAGCACTCGGACTGTAAGGGCCCACCGTGCGCACCCAGCACACGCGGTTGGCCCTGTGGCGCCTTAGGCCCACGGACCGCTATCCTGGCAGTTGGGGTCGAATCTGAGGCTTCGGCGGGGCACCCCGCCGCCCCACTTTCGCAACCGACCGTCCCTGGCGCTCCAGCCCTCCCCGCTTCCGCCCTGCGTAGCGACTGGATCGCATCGGACGGTCCGTAAACGAAACGGGCCGCCCTTACCGGCGGCCCGTTCATTTGGGTCTGGGGGACTGTCGTCTATCCCGTCGCCCTTAGGCGATATTGATGTCCTCGAAGACCAGGACCAGTTCCGGCGCATCGCCACCATCGTTGCCGAAGGGATAGGCCACCCGCGAGCCGGCGATCCCGTCGATCAGAAAGCCCAGCTCTCCGTCGCCGACCCCGTTGGCGCCGACCACGTTCTCGATCAGCGTGCTGAGGTCAGGTGTCCGGTAGGTTTCCCCCTCGGTCCACTCGCCCGGGGTCCAGACGAACTCGTCCACATAGGACCGCCCGCCCGGCGCATTGCCCGCGCTGTAGGGCGCCGCACTTTCCGTGTCTTCGATGGCGATGGAGAACTGGGCGGCACCGGAGTTGCTCTCCAAGGCTTCGAACTCGATGTACGCATCGACCAGGACTGAGTCAGGACCGATATCAACTCCTTCGAAGCGCAGGCCGACATACTGCTGTCCGCCATTGTCGCCCATTTCCAGGTCGCTGCTGCCCGCACCGCCGTTCTCTTCCCAATCGTCGGCAGCCGCATCGATCGCGATCCGGACAGTGCCCGTGGGATCGCCACCGCCACCGGATCCGGGCTCGCCCTCGATGAAGTCCGAGTTCGCCGCACCGGCACCCGGGTTCGCGCCCTTGAAGAGCTCGAAATAGTCGACATGGAAGCCTTGGCTCCGGCCGTCGATCTGGATGGTGTAGAGACCTTCCTCTGAGATCTCGATCTGTGCCGCAAAGTTGCCCGGCAGCCCGTCGACGCCAGACGCAGCGCCCCAGTTGCCGTTGTTGGGCCCGCCGAACACCTTGATGAAGCCGCCCGAGGTGGGTTCCGCCTCGTTGGCACCATTGCCGGTCAGGAACTGGTCGATATCTCCGTTGCCGGCCTCTTCGGCGGGTTTGAAGTTCAGCCAGAGATCGTTCTGCTGATCGCCGGGGAACGTCCCGTCCGGATCCGTTTCATCGTTCGGGTTCGGATCCACCCGGTCGTCACGGGAGACGATGAAGTTGAAGGTGTAGGTTCCAACGGCCTCCTCCGGCACGAAGATCGTGTATTCCAGCAGCTCGTTGGTCCCGACGGCAGTGTCGATGTTCTTGCTGACATCGGACCCGAAGAGATAGTATCCCGTGCCCTGGAACCCGTCCTGGTTGCCCAGTTCATCCTCGGCCGTCAGATAGTTCCACTTGCCGCCCGGATTGGTGCCGCCGGTGCCGTTCACATCCTCGATCTGGATCTTGAAGAACGTGTTGTTCCCCGAGCCGTTGATCTCGAAATAGCCGTCCGCACCGGTTCCGCCGGTCGGATCACCCGTGACCGGTCCGCCGTCGTTGGTCAGATAGATCGGCGTGGTGGTCGGGCCGATGGGCAGCGGCGAGCTACCGCTCGGCTCCACCTTGGTGGCGACGAACCCGATCTGGGCGACATCGTCCCCGGCGAAGGTGCCGGAGCCCACGTCGTTGTTGATCGCATCGTCATAGTCAAAGAGCGTGGAGGCGTCGAAGGTGCCGTCTGCCCCGATGGTCACGATCTGGGTCTGGACATCGAAGGCGTTGTTGGCCTGGAAGTCATACCGTTCCAAACGAGCCTCGACCAACCCGGCGATGCCGTTGTCGGTCTCGGTGACCGGGTTGAAGCCCTTGGTCATCGTGATCTGAACGCGGTCGCCCGGATTGCCGGTCACCGTGATGGTCGGCAGCGTGCCGCCGTAGGTGCCGGTCTCGCCTGGCAGAACGCCGTTGATCGCGATCCCCGGAGCAGCTGCGGCAGTCCCCGCCTGGGTCGCAATGGTGTGCGAACCCGCAGAGCTGCCGTCCGAGGCGAGCTGACCACTCGCCGTCGTGCCGTCATCGAAGAGAACGGTGAAGAGTGACCCGATCAGTTCGTGACCCGAGATCCCGCCGACATCCCAGCTCAGGATCGCAGTGCCGTCGACGTCGCCCTTGGCCATCCCGGCGATGGAGTTGGGATCCATGTCACCGGAGAAGCCAACGGTCTCACCGCCCTCGAAGCCTCCCGAGTTGTTCGGGTTGAACTTGACCATCGCGCCCTTGAAGCCGCCATTGCTGGCGCCGCCGGACCCGCCGGAATTCGGGATCGGATCCTCGCCGGGCAGGAAGTACCCCGTCCCGTCGACGAATGCTCCGGTGTTGCCGCCGGTGTTGATCTGCCAGGGCTTTGCGGCATTGTCGCCGCCCTGCCCGTCGGGATCGAACACGCTGTCAGGGTATAGCGCGGAACTGACATCGATGAAGATCGCAGAGATCTTCTTGTCCCCGGTGTTGGTCACCTCGAAGGAGTTGTTGCCGAAGTTCGAGGACTGGATGCTGTTGTTTCCAGTCATGATCTCGAGCACAGCGGCGCCGACTTCGCCATTTGTGTAGGTCGTGGACGTGTCCAGATCGTCCTGGGCCGCGAACGCATCGAGCGCATTGCCCGGATCGACCGGCGGCTCCGGGTTCTCGACGTCGGTCGCGAGCTTGACCACCTCGATCGCACTGATGATCGGGTTCTGCACAACGTCCTGGGCAAATCCGATGTTCAGAGTACCGTCCGTGACTTTCACCTGAGCCGTCAGCACCCCTGCACTGCCGCCGAAGAGCGCCCCGGGATCGATGTTGTTGAACGCTGCGGGCACGAAGCCTTCCAGCGTCGCATCGAAGTTCCGGAAGCCGCCGGCCTGACCGCCCGGGAAGATCTCGGCGAAGTAGAGGCGCACCTCGTAGTTTTCGCCGTTCTCAAGCACCGAGGTCGGGATGTCGTAACTGAACACACCGTCGCTGGAGCGCGCTTCAGCAAAGACCCCATCCGGCACACCATCGAAGGTCGAGACCGCCGATCCGCCGACATCCGCGCGGTCGTCGGTGACCGAGAGGAACTCGTTCGGCGCGCCGACCGCGTCGCCGACCCAGGCCGGGCCGCCGTCCGTGGCCGCGAGCGTCCCACCGCCGGCATTGATCCGGTAGACGACCTCGTCTTCGCCGCCGCCCGTGCTGCCGCCGCCGATGTCGATCGTGAGCGATTGCGTCGTCTCGGCGTTGGCATTGGCCCCCGGCGCAAGATCGGTGATCTCGCCCTCCTTGAGCGTGACGTCGATGTCGAGACCATCGGTCCAGCCGCCGTCGGGCGCTGCAATCGAGTAGCTCGCCACGCCGGCGTCAAACCCGTCGAAGGTGATCGAGGCATCGGCGACATTGAAGCCGTTGACGGCCAGATGCAGATCTTCCGCGCCCAGCGTCGCCGGGTCGATCCCGCTGGCATCGTCGAGCGCAACACTCACGAGAACCGCGCCCGTTGCTTCCGACGGGTTGGTCAGCGTGATCGCCGCCGTCGGCGCATCGGTATCCAGGCCCGCCGCAGGGTTGGTCAAGATCTCGATCGCGTTGATGATCGGGTTGTCATTGCCGTCGACGAGGTCCTGGGCAAAGTCGATGTTCAGCTCACCATCGGTGACCGTCACATCGTAGCTGATGATCCGAAGATCGCCGCCACCGCCCGTGCTGGACGGGTCGAAATTGTTCAGGACGCCGTCATTCATGCCCTCGACGGAGATGTCGTAGATCCGCTCTCCGGCCACCTGGTTGCCGGCGAAGAGCTCGGCCACATAAAGGTTGACGGTGTAATTGCCGTTGCCCGCAAGATCCGCGACCGGGATGGCGTAGGAGAACGGGTCGTTGGACGACCGCGCCGAGCCGAGCACTTCTGCGGGCACGGTGGCCGGGATCAGGCCGGCATCGCCGACATACCCGGCGAATGTGTCGCCGCGATCCTGGGCCCCGGGAACAACACCCTGAAGATAGGGGCTGTTTTCGTTTTCGGGCGTCCCGGCATCGTCCTTGAGATCGGCCTGCCACACCGGACCGCCATCGATCGCCGCGACCTCGGGACCGAAGGCGTTGATCCGAAGCAGCGTAACCGGGTTGGGCACCCCATCCTCTTGAACGCTGATGGTGAAGCTCACTTGGGTCGAAAGCCCTTCGACCGTATCGGTTTCGGTCGCAGTGACCGTCACCACGGTGTCGCCGGGCGTTGTCGGAGTGCCCTCGATGGTCACACCGTCGGCGCCAAGCACCAGCCCATCAGGCAGCTGGTCGACCTGGAAGCTCAGCGCATTGCCTTCGGGATCGCTGAACAGCGTGTCGAGCGTCGGAAGCGTGACCGCCTCGCCTGCTTCAACGGTCTGGTCGGTCACGGTTTCGGCAACCGGGGTTTCGTTGACGTCCTCGACGGTCACCGAAACAACCCGGATGTCTTCGTTGTCGCCGACGGTTGCTTTGACCGCCACCTCAAAGACATTGTCGCTGTCGGCGTCGCCGGGTGCTTCGAAGTCCGGAGCACCCACGAAGCTCAGCTCACCGGTGGGGCTGATCGTGAAGAGTGCATCATCCGCACCCGACCCGTCGATGGAGAAGACCGGAGTTCCGATCGCCGCGGCAGAGATCTGCCCGGCCACCGTCTCGTTCTCGCCGACACTGAGTTCAGACGTGGCGATCAATACGGGCGGTTGCGACGGCGTCAGGGTCACGCGGTCGAGCCGGAGGAATTCGCCGTTATCCGACGTCCCCTCCAGCGTCATGACGCTGCCCGGCTCCACCAGGAAGGGCACGTCGAACGTGATGTCGCGGATGTTGCCGGTCTGGATGGAGCGGCCTGTGACCAAACCTTCGCGGAACTGAACACCTGAGATGCCGTCCAGTGTCCAGGACCCGACCTCTTGACCGTCCACCAGAATGCGGGCGGTCGAGAGACCGTCGGTCTCGTCATAGTAACGGATCGACGCGGTGTAGAAGCCCGACGCGCCGGTGCCATCCAGTTCTGTCGAGACCGATCCGGTGTCCTGCTGCGGCAGCCGGATGGCAAACTTGCCGGAAGCGTTGTTGATCCCCTCTTCGAAGAAGTTGCTTTCGGCCAAGCCGGTGAAGTCTTCGGTTTCGATTTCGATCGGCGTCCGGTCATCGACTTCTGCGCCGCTCACCAGCGTGAAGCCCGCGCTCGTGCTCAGCCCGGCCGCATCCGTGGCGGTCACAAGGATCGACAGGGTCGTGTCGACCTCCGATGTGCCGCTGAACGTGCCGGTCAGGGGATCAAAGGTGATCCAGGCCGGCAGATCGCTGCCATCGGCCAGGGTGGCACTGAGCGTCAGCGTTTCGTTGGGATCGACCCCGATATCGGCGTCCGTGAAGGCATCCGCGGGCAGCGCAAAGCTGAAGTCCGCGGCGCCGGCGATCGACTGGTTGCCCAGCGGTGCTCCGGCTTCCGGCGCGTTGTTCACGTTCTCCACGGTGATCGACACCGTATCGACCGCCGTCAAGAAGCCCGGATCGGTTGCGATGACCTGAACCTCGAATGTCCCGATATCCTCCACACCCGGTGTACCGGTCAGCACGCCGAATTCCGGATCGATCTCGAGCCAGTCAGGTGCCCCCGCCCCGAGGCTGTAGGTGAGTTCATCGTCATCGGGATCGCTGAAGAGCGTCGGACGCTCCAGCAACTGGCCTTCTCCGATGGTCAGCGCACCGATCGGGACGTCGACGGTCGGTGCGAGATTGTCGTCGCTCACCGTCAGGGAGAAACTGGTCGTGACCGAAACCCCCGATGCGCCGGGTCCGTCCGTCGCACTGACCGTCACCTCGAAGGTGTCGAATTCGTCCGGCGTCCCGACCAGAAACCCGTCCTGAACCTGCAGCCAGCTCGGCCCTGAGACCACGTCATAGATCAGCGCATCGCCATCCGGGTCGTCGAAGGCATTTGCCAGGTCGATATTGACCTCATTCAATCCGGCAATGCCGGTATCGGCGATCCCTTCTTCGACGAAGGGCGCAAAATTGGCCGCCTCGGTCGGGAGCAGCGTGATCTTGTCGATCCGCAGGAACTCCAGAGCATCCGCCTGGCCGCTCAGTTTCAGGATTGTGCCGGCCTGGACGTTGAGCCCGCTGAAGACCAGCTCGCGCAGGCTCTTGATGTTGGCAATGCCGGAGCCGTCGGTGTCCGAGAAGTCCCATTCGCCAAGGAGGGTGAAGGGCGCATCCGCACCGGTTGCGGTTTCCAGCTTGGCGCTGGACACACCGTCCTTTTCGTCGAAGTACGTGACCCGCACATCGTACTGGCCCGGGGCGATGTCGGTGCCGAACGTATAGGTCGCCTCGGCGCTCTCGTTTCTGACCGCGCGGATAACCTCTTCACCAGAGGCGGCAGCCTGCGGTTCCACGAAGAACCCGCCATCGGCGAGGTCGAAGTCTTCGGCCTCAATGGTGACCTCGCTGCGGCTGTCGTTGGTCGACACGTTCAAGATGACATTGGTCGTCACTGTTTCGGTGCCGTCGTCAGCCTGTACATCGAAGGCAAAGGAGCCCCCCGCGGTGGGCGTTCCCGTCAGCACCCCGTCGACGATGCTCAGACCTTCCGGCAAGTCATCGACCGCCGTGATGATCAGGTCGTCGCCGTCGTCATCCGAGAAAAACCCGTTCAGATCCAGCGTGAGAACCTGCCCGCTGGTGCCCTGGAGTTGCGGGATTCCTTCGGTCGTGGGCGCATCGTTGATGTTCTCGATGGTGATCGGGAAGACCTGGGTCACGGTCGACGTGCCATCGCTCACACTGATGGTCACATCCGGAACCAAGTCGTCCTCATCACCGGGCGTGCCACTCAGGACCGACCCGTCCAGGGTCAGCCACGCCGGTCCGGACACGAGGTTGAACTCCAGAACATCCTCTTCGGGGTCGAAGAAGAGATCCGCCAGATCGAGCGAGTACTCCGCATCTTCGGTGGCCTCCTGCTCGGGAATGCCGAAGGGCGCGAAGGGTGGCAGGTTCTCCACCGTACCGCCGACCAGCTGCAGTTCGAGATAGTCGACCCGGCCAAGTTCGCCGGTATCGGCGTCCACAGTGAGCGTCAGCGTCGGGGTGCTGGCGTCGATTGTGAACGTATCAACCGTTCTGACACGGATGCTCTGGGTTTGCGGGCCGCTGCCGCTATTTTCGTCGTCGTCCCAGATCCAGCTGGAGCTCTGATCGCCAATCGCGATGGTTGCTTCGCTCTCGCCGTCATTCTCGTCGAAATAGGCAACCCGGATCACGTACTCGCCGGGCTCGAAGTCAGACAGATCCAGCGTCGCGGTTCCGACCTGTTCACGACCCAGACGGATCATGGAGCCTTCGTCGGCATTGTTTCTGTTTTCGATCCGGAACCTTTCGACCAGAGTCAGGTCTTCGGCTTGAACGCGGATCGGATCCGGTCCGGTCTCGCCAGTCACATCCACCGAGAACACGATCGGGGTCGCGCTGTCGGCCGTACCGTCATTGGCGAAGACGGCGATCTCGTAGCTCGCTTCGGCCAGGGTATCGGCCACTTCGAGCGTTGTCCCGTTGAGCGTGATGCCATCGGGCAGCGGGTCACCATTGGCCAGCTCGACACGGAGTGCGGGCGTATCGCCCACATCCTCGTCGGCCAGAACCAGCGTCGAGAGATCCACCGTCGTCGCGGTACCCACCAGTGTCGAGGTGCTGGTCACGCCGCCGGTGATCGTCGGCGCATCGTTGGTGTTGAGCACTTCCAGATCGAAGATCGCCGCGGTGGGCGGATTTTCCCCGTCGGATGCCAGGACCTTGACCGAAACCGTCCCAACATCGCCATTTTCGGGCGTCCCGGAGAAGGTCGTGCCATCGAATGCCAGCCACGACGGCAACGGGCTGTCATCCGCAAGCGTCGCGGTCAGGACCAGGTTCTCCACCCCGCCATCATCGGCGAATGCGTCCGCCGGCACGGAAAAGCTATAGACCGCGTCCTCGTCTGTGGACTGAGCCGCGATGCCCTGGTCGATGGTCGGCGGCAGGTCCGGCGCCTCACCGACGGTGACAGTGAAGAGCACCGGTGTGACGGAGTCCGCCGTGCCGTCGTTGGCGAAGACCGCGATGTCATAGCTGTTTTCAGCCGCGGTTTCGGAGACTTCGAGCGTTGTGCCGTTGAGCGTGATCCCCGCGGGAAGCGGATCGCCATTGGCCAGAGCGATACGGAGCGCGGGCGTATCGCCCACATCCTCGTCCGCCAGAACCAGCGACGAGAGATCGACGGTGGTCGCGATGCCAAAGGTGGTCTCGGCATCCAGGATCTCGCCGGTGATGGTCGGCGCGTCGTTCGCATCGGTGACCGTCAGCGACACGGGCACACTGGCTTCCGCGACTTCGGTTCCGATCTCCGGGTCATCCAGAACCACTGTGACGTCGAGCGCAGCGTTGGTCTCGAAATCGAGCGCGGCATCGGGGGCCAGCTGAAGTTCCAGCGCGCCACCATTGTCGACGATGGCAAAGAGCGCGGCATCGTCGCCCTCGAGCGTCAGACTGTTCGTCCCGAGCGCATCGTCGGTGACCACGATGTCGGCCACCTTGATACCCGCACTCACATCGGCGTCTTCAGCCACTTCCGTGAGCACCGGTGTGACCAGAAGCGTCGGGGCTTCGTTAACGTCCTCCACACTGAGCGCGAAGTCCGCGGTCGCGTCCGGGGTCGTTCCGACGCTCGTATCATCCACCGTGACCGTAACATCGAGCTGTGCGACATCCTCGAAATCGAGGGTCGCGCCCTGCGCAAGGTGCAGTTCGGGACCGGTCGCGCCATCGACGATAACGAAGGACGCGGCGTCCGCACCCTCCAGGTCGAGCAGGTTGGTGCCCTTTCCATCATCGGTCACGGAGATATCGGCCAGCTTGACGCTGCCGGCGGACGTGTCCGCGCCTTCCGGCAGGGACAGGGTCGCCGGGATGAGCGTCACGGCAGTCGGCGCCGCGTTGGGGCCGCTGATTTCCAGGTAATCCCATTCGCCCGTAAAGCGGTTGGCGTCCTCGCTGCTCCAGTCGGTGATCGAGATGCCGTAGGCGATGCCCCCGACGCCACCCGTCAACGGGTTGTTGCCGGCGAGAGAGTCCAGAAGCGAACCGGTGATCGTCTTGGGCAGTGTCGTGATCGTCGCGATCACCGCTTCGTTTGCGTCGAGCAGCGTGACAACACCCTGCATGGTCGCCGGTGTCGCCGGGACCTCATCATCGAAGCCGACAGGCTTGCTCACATTGAGCGCATAATCGACGAAGACGATGGCCAGCGGATCAATAGCGGCAACACCCTCCGCAAGAACGATTTTTCCGCCCGGATTGCTGGCTTCGTCAAAGATATTGGCAGCGTTGAAGGGGATGCTTTCGTTGCTCTCCGTGAAGCTGTTCTGGCCGGCGAATTCGACCCGCAGGAGCCCGCCCGATTGGGCACCGAAGACCAGCTTCGCCCAATCATCCGCCCCGCCGGCACCGATGGTGATACCGAAGGAGGCGAACTGCCCCGGAACACCGCCAGTTTCGCTGAATGTCGTCGGGAAGGGATTGATCGCTCGGGATGTGATCGAGAAGCTTTCGACGCCAGTCACATCCGCAGCCGACTGGTAGTTGTCCTTGATGGTGTTGTTTGCGCCCTGGCTGCTGGAGGGGCCGAAAATATCGGTCTCGCTCGACTCGGTCTTGAAGGTACCGCTGGAGACAGAAGTCGTAGCCTCAGTCGTACGATCGCCATAGGGGTCGCTTTCGGACGTGCCCGCAGGATCGAAGTCCTGGTTCACGATGATCCCCGTGAAGCCGGCCTCGGCGCTGAACGGATCGGTCGTGTCGGTGTCGAAATCCTGGCGGAAGCTGACGCCCGCGTCGAGCACGCGTCCGGCGCCGTTCTGCCCGTCATAGGCGAACGGATCGTCGGTGTTCAGAATGCCGTCACCGTCGATATCGTTCGGATCGACCGCGTCGTCGTCCGTCAGCGTGACGGTGGCCTCGGCGTCGGCCACGGTGATCGTCTTCCCGGTGGCCTCAACATTGTCGATGGTCACGGTGAAGTCTTCGTCGCCTTCGTCGTCGGTGTCGCCCAGCAGCGCGATTGTCGCGGTTGCCGTAAGCTCACCGTCCAGGAAGGTCACGGTGCCGCCGCTCACACCGGTATAGTCGGCGCCGTCCGTGGCCGTGCCGTCCGCGGTGGAGTAAGTGACGGTCATCTCGCCTTCGGTATTGCCTTCGCGGGTGAAGGTGACCGTGACGGTGGCATCGTCTTCGGCGACGACCACGTCGTCAACGGCGACGCTGACGGCCGTTGGATCGACCTCGACCGCCTCGCGGATCACGATGGCGCTGACTTTGGCGCGATCGTCGACCACGTTCACGAACGAAAGGTCGATCGCTCCGTTTTCTCCCGGTTCGATCGGGTCTGTGAGCTGGACGACAACGGGCGTGTTGATGTCGAGCGGCGGCGTGGGATCTTCGTTCGTTTCGGCGAGAATGTCATAGGCCGCGAGGACCGGGGTAGCCGCTCCTTCCACGAATACGTCAAATTGCCGTGCTCCGATTGCACTCGCGAAAATCTCTGCAAAGTAGAGGTCAACGAAATAGGATTTCGTTGGATCAACTGTCGCGGAGAAGGTGAAATCGCCGTCGGTGTCGCCGTTGATTTCGGTTTCGTAAATCGTACCGGCGAACACTGGCTGCAGATTGTTACCGCCCGTATTGTCGGTGAAGTCATCACCACCAGCAAAAGGTACGCCATCGGTACCGCTGGTTGCAGCCGCAAAATCGATGCCTTCGAATGTGAGCGCCGGTCCACCGGCGTTGAAGGCTGCGACGACGTCGCCACGTTCGAATACTGGTTCCACAATATCGTCCTCGGTGACTGTGCCGGTGGCCGAGGCCGCGCCGGAACTGATTACAACTGTTTCGGTGGTGGAGAGATCGGTGGCGCCGGTCAGGGTGATGCTGACCACGTCGTCGTTGTTGTCCTCATCGTCATTGTCGACCGGGATGACCAGTTCGCCCACGCCGTCGATGAAGGTGACCGTTTCGGTGGACGGAGTCCCCCCTTGGTCGAACGACACCTCCATCGAGCCGGTGAATTCCTTGGTCGCGGTGAGCGCAAAGACGAGATCCGTGGTGCCGGTATCGCCCGCCTCTTCGAGGGTCGGGGCATCCGCGATGGACAGCACCACGTCGGGCACGGCCGCGGTCACAAGATCGAGCGTTACTGTCGATGGCACGTCGGCGCCCTGGTTCAGCCAGAGCGTGTAGGTGCCGGCAGGAAGCGGCGCTTCGAAACCAAGGAAGCCGAAGCCCCCCTCTTCGCCATCGCCGAGCACACCCAGAACGTTGCCGTCAAATCCGTTGGCGCCCTCTTCTTCGCTGTCGCCGTAGATCAAGCCGCCGAGAAGGCCGGTCTGGCTGCCGAAATTCGCCTCGAACTCCCCCTGGCTCAGAGGGATCTGGTTGCCTGCTCCGAGGGCCATGAAGCCCGCTGAAATGGAGGAGATCTCCCCGCCCTCATAATCCTTGATGATGATCCCGGTCAGTTCCTGACCGTCGGCCACTGTGAAGGTGATGTAGTCCCGCTCGCGGCCGCCCGCCGCGTTGTCGCCCTGCTGGGTTGCGACGATGGAGGTCGCCCCCTCGGCCAGCGTACCGATTTCCGTCGGCGCGAGATGGTCGCCCGAGAAGTCGCCGCCGTCGGTGGGCGTGCCGTTCACGCTATCCACCGGGCCGTCGTTGGCCGCGATGGTGGTGGTGACGCTTGCCGCGCCGCCGGCCGTGATACCGATGCCGCTGATCGCAACGTCGAAGCTTTCGGCCAGTTCGGGCAGGGTATCGTCAGAGACGTTCACGGTGACCGACTGGGTCAGACCGCCGCCCGGCTGGAAGGTCAGAATGACCTGAGTACCATCGGTGCTGAGCTCTGCGTCCTGCGGCAGGCTGGCCGGATTGACGCTGCCCGCGGTGACGTCGACCGTCACCGTGGTCTCTTCGGTCGGATCCTCACTGAGAGTGATGTCAAAGACCGCCGCGCCGCCTTCGACAACGTCTGTGTCGCCGATGATTGCGGCCGTCACAGCATCGCCCGGGTCGATGAACTGAGGCGAGGACAGGCGCAGGAAGTCCCATGTCGCATCAAAACTGGTGACCGTGTCCGCAACCACGGTGTTGTCGGACGACGTCACACCGACATGGGTCAGTTCGGCATCCGACACGATGTTGCCCAAGACACCGTTGGCGGCGACTGGCGTCACCGGCGGCGTCGTGAAGAAGCCGGGGGTGGCCTCTGGCCGGGTCCCGCCGATCACAGCGCCTGTATCGTCAAACAGCGTTACATACTGGCCGATGGTGCCGTCGATCTTGTTCACGACCAGCGACATCTCGATGGATGCAACGTCGAACAGGGTCTCGTCGCCCGAGATCATTTGCGCGATGGTCGCCTGTTGGCTGAATCCGCCAGCCGTGGCACTGCCCTTGGACCACATCTGGATGCCGGTGGCGTCCGGAGCTGCGGTTCCTGCAGCAACACCGCCCCAGACCAGCTTGACCATCTGGGCCGTGGTCTGTGTCCCGTCGCCCAGAACGATACCCTGTTGCGCATAGTTCGGCACGTTGGTGCCAGTCAGGCCTTGATCGGTGAAGAATTGCTGATCGAAGGGGTTGTCGAACCGGGTCGTCAGGAAGATTTCGGTCAGGGCCGGATCGCTCAGATCGACCGTCTTGGTGAAATCATTGTCGCTGCCATTGTTGGCGCCGTCGTTGATGTCGCCCTCGGTGGTTTGCACGACGAGCTTGCCGTCGACGACCTCGGAGGTCGCTTCATCCAGCGTGGCAGCTTCGTCCCCCAGCGTACCGTCGAAACCGCCGGCCGCGATTGCCTCGCCGGGCGTTTCGAAATCGAGCTCGAAGATCGTGCTGCCAACGGGGGCCTGCAGGTCGCTGTCGCTGGCCGCGATGGTGACCGTGGCTGTGCCATCGGCGATGACCGCGCCGCCCGTGGCGTTGGAGAGGCTCACCGAGAGCGTTTCGGCGCCTTCTTCGTCCTCGTCATCGACGATCGGCAAGGTGACGATGGCCACCGGCTCGCCGATCCCGAACGTGACCTGGGCTACGGACAGAGAGCCGACATCGCTGGCATCCGCATTGCCGTCGAGCGTCAGCGCAACATCGACGGTTGTTGCTTCGGACAGATCGCCGGTTCGCGTGATGGTGATCGTCGCATCCTCGCCCTCGGCCGCGGAGACATCCCCAATGGACAGGCTCGGCGGGGCAGACGGATCGACCGCTTCATACACCACGATGGCCGAGTATCCGGCCTGGCCGGCACCGCTGGCATCGACATCGACGGTGATCGTACCGTCAGTGACGGTCACGGCCTTGCGGATCACGGTGGGTGTGTCGGCGCCGACGGCGGAGCCATTGGCCGCGGCTCCCGCCGCGAACGCATCGTAGGTGTCGTTACCGTCGTCGGTATTGGTCAGCTTCGTGCCGTCTAGCGCAAAGGCGTCTTCGTCATCGAAGACGGACCCGTTGACGGAGAAACCACCCACACGAGTGCCCGCAGCAGTCTGGAAGAGCTCGGCAAAGTGCAGCTCGACGATGTAAGTACCGTTTGCGAAGCCGTCATAGGTCGAGGTCCAGAAGTCCGCCGCGCTGTCGCGGTAGGTGTGATAGGCCGACCCGTCGAGATCGACTCCCCCGGCATTTGAGCCTGTGCTTCCCAACTCGCCGTCAACATTGTTGTTGAGCGCGCTGTTTGCTTTCGGGGAGCTATGAAAGGCGCTGTTGTCCGCCTCGAAGGCGATCGGGTTTCCGAATGCATCGGTGATCAGGCTGTCTTCTGCGATGGCGCCGCCATAACGGTTATTGTCGACCGCGTTGCCGTCCAACGGGTCAGGGTCAAGGCCCTGGGCACCACCACCGGGGGTTGCATCGGTCGTACCCAGGTTGATCGCGCGCACCACCTGACCGCGGTCCAGCGCATCGAGGTTCGTCTGGATCACAAAGCCGTTCGAAGCCGCCGCAGTGCCGTTCCCGGCCGCGTCATTGAACGCGCCGGCGGCCAGGCTGATCGTGCCCGTCGTTCCGTCGATCCAGGCGTTGTTCTCGCCCGTGACCTCAAAGGTCAACGTGGCGGTTTTGTTGTCGTTCGAGAGCACAACGGTCGGATTGGCCACGCCGTCCGGCGTGTACCCGCTGAACTGGAGCACAGACCCGGTCAGCCCGTCGAAAGCATCGTCGGCAAAGCCGGTCTCGTCAGTGACCACCACGGTCGCCGTCCGCGTGCCGTCGCCGAAGTTTTGAGGGTTTTCGAGGCTGATCTCCTCGACCACCGGATCGGTGGCATCCACCGGCACGAAACCTCCGCCAACGTCCCAGACAACGATACCGGCGAACTTGGCCTGGTTGATCGATGCAACGGCCGAGATGTCGATGGATCCGTCAGTGACCGTCACCTCCTGGGTTTTGATCAGCAGGTTCCCGGCACCGCCGGCTTCCTCGAACACATCTAGGTCGTCAAAGGCCAGATCGCCTTCGACCGAGACGTCAAAGACACGGCTGTCGTCGCCGCCCGAGCCACCGCCCGGGAAGCCCCAGAAGATCTCGGAGAACAGGAAATCTACCAGATAGGTGCCGTTGGGCACATCGATGGAATAGCCGATCGGACCCGCACCGGAAAACTCGGTGGCGAGGACCGGATCAAGTTCGGTGTCGGGATAGTCGAAATTGGCCTGGGCCGTGCCACCGAACGCCTTGTACGTCCCGGTCGTGCTGAAGCCGTTCTTGGGGTCACCAGGACCGTCGCCGACGAAGTTCAGCACAGTGTCGCGCAGGGTCAGCCCGTCGACATCGCCGCCGCCCGAATTGATCGCCACGACGGGGCTGAGCGGCGCACGCGAGGTGATGCGCAAGCCGTCTGAAGTGTCTTCAAAGTCAAAGTAGCTGGCGCCATCGGCGGCGTCGAAATTCTCCGGCGTGAAGTCAGGCCCGTCGAGCGTGATCGTCTTGCCGTTGATCGTCAGGATGGCGGATCCCTGGGCAAAGCCGACATCGCCAACGATGTCGTCGCTGGCCAACCCTTCGATCACCAGCTCGTCGTCGCGGCTGAAATCGTCGATCGTGTCGCCGTCCAGATCATCCAGCGTGCCGCGCACGCTATCGCTGCCTTCACCCGTCGTTACGGTATTGGTGCCCGCGCCGACCTTGATGACGTTGTCGAGCGCGTTGCCGGTGATGTCGACAGTGCCCGTTGCGCCCGTCGCGTCGATGTTCTCGACATCAGCGGCAAGCTGGATATCCGCCGCACCGCCGGTGTAGATCACGGTATCGTCGTCGGGCGTCCCGCCCGCTTCCGCTTCGGTCTCGGTTTCGGCCAGAATCTCGTTGCCGAACGCCTCGACGCGGATCACGTCGAAATCCACCGCGGTAAAGGTCTGGGCGTCACCTTTCTCGGCGACGATGCCGATGGCCGCGCCGGAATCCAGCGTGGTGTCCCCATCGCTGATCTGGTGGTCGCCGTCGAGCACGGCGCGCAACACGCCTTCGGGGAGCGTTTCTCCGCCAAGATCAATCTCGGTGAACTCCGGCTCGCCGGTGTAGTTGTACCGTGCCAGCAGCGTGTAGGCGCCGCCGATATCGGCGATCTCGAGCTGGAGCGTGACCTTCTTCTGGTTCAGCGCGGTGCCTGCGCCGGTGAAGGCTTCGGTGAAGTCCGGGTCCGTGACGGTCGTCAGAACCTGATAGACATCGTCGACCTCGACCCCGATCTCGAAGCCGAGGACCCCTCCGCCGATATCGCCATAGACGAACCGCACGAAGTTCGACTGCGTGCCGTCGCCAAAGGTCAGGCCGCTGATCCGGCCTTCGCCGGGCTGGTCGACATACCAGTTGAAGATCTCGACCTCCGCGACGAGGCGCTGGACGTCATCCTCGATCTTGACGCCGGTGTGCAGGCCGTCTCGCAGGGTGTTGCCCCCTTCGGCGGTCGAGCCAATGGCCGTTCCCGGCCGCACGGATTTGATCTGCAGGATCGGGGCGTTGCCGCCCGGAATGATGTTGCCTGCGTTGTCGAACAGCCCGTCTTCCTGGAGACCCTCGGGAAAGCCGTCGCCAACACCGGCGTCGGGCTGACCGTCGCCGTCATCGTCGAACGTCCCTGTGAGCGCATCGCGGTTCGGGGTAACGCCATCGAGGGCGGCGCCCATAAGTCCGGTATCGCCGATGGTGCCGGAAAACTCGGGCTGCGAGGCAAGGTCGACCTGGCTGAAATTCAGTTCGATCTTGCTGCCCGACGCCAGCGTGACCCCGTTGTCTGCGTCGAAATCAAACGGATCGTTGATATGGTCCACGCCATCGAGGTCATTGTCAGTGGGATCGGACGGCTCCTGCCCGGCATAGACGGCCAGCAGCGGGTTGTCGTCCGGGTTGCCGGGCTGCAGGATCTCGATGACCGGCCCATTCTGCTTGTAGATCGCGCCCCAGACCGACCCCTTGAAGGCCTCCTCGTTTCCGAACGGGATCAGGTCGTCACCAATCGACGCAAGACCGAGCGGCGCACCACCCGACGACACGAACACACGGTCATCGGCAATCGTGCGGCCGTCCTGCGTCGTTGTCTGCACAACACCGTCCCCGTCACGACCGATGACATAATACTGGCCCTGATTGAGGCTGGCCGCGATCAGCGCGCCCTTCATCGACACGCCGTTGCCGTCGAAGATGTCGGACGTGTATTCCGTCAGGCCGTTGATCGATCCCTTGCCGGTGTCGAGCGACCCGTCGGTGTAACCCGCCTCCAGATAGTTGCCCTCGATCGCGTTCACCTCGAAAACGATCTCATCGATGTCGGACGGCAGGCCTACAGGGCCGTTCGCGTCTTCGACCAGCGAAAAGACACCCGCTGTCGTCGGACGGCCACCCGCGCCTGCGCCACCGAAACCGGGGGCGAAGTCTTCGGAATAGCGCACACCCGGGTCGACCGCCACGACGGTGGCGTTGATGAATGCGTCGTCGTAGCCGATCGTGGTCAGCCACTCGATCACCTCGAGAAAGTCTGACGTGGTGCCGCCGGAGCCATCGTCTTTGGCCACGTTCGACACCATGAGCAGGGCGCCACCGACCCCAGATTCGGGAGAGTAGAGGATACCTGCACGTGCGCCTTCGGCGCGGGTCGGGTTCGGATGGCCGCCATAGACCAGCTGCAGCGGCTCATCGAAATCGGGATGGTCCCAGGAATAGAGCGACGCACCGCCCTGCCCCGCGGACAGCGAGCGTCCGTTCAAGTCGTCGGACCGTGTCACCTCGTGCAGCTGGTCCCAGTTCTGCGGGTCGAAATTGCCGAAGATCTCGCTGTTGTCCTCGACAAAGAGGTTGGTCGCCACGAACCCCGGCGGCAGGCCGTTATTGTCGTTGAGGTTCTCGGCTTCGGTCGAATTTGTGTCGCCGTCCTGGTCCTCGCCCGCAGGCCGGCCGCCCCAGTTGTTGTTCGCACCGTTGTCATAGGTCCAGACGCGCCCGTCATCGGTAACCTCGACGTCATAGGCGTTGCGATATCCCGCCGAGTAGATCTGCACCGGGCCGTCGGCGATCAGCTTGGCACTGTTGAGCCCGTCATTGCCGCCAAACGGATCGCTCCCGTCGTCGGTGCCGTCGCGGGTGGGATCATTGAGCGTGGGCAGGTCATAGACATAGTTCCGACCCGACGCCGTATCGAATTCCACAGGCAAGCCCGCAAGTTCGGTCAGATCCACTTCGAGGATCGCCGCGGAATAGGGCTGCTCCTGCTGACCGGCAAAGTTGTTGGACGGCGCGCCGGTATTCGCGTTGCCGCCGACGGCGACGATCATACGTTCCGAGACCAGTTTGCCGTCGACGATTTCCTGGATCACCTCCAGGCCGTTTGTGGCATGGTTTTCCTCGGAGCGCGCGAGACCACGCACCAGATCGACCGCCTCCCAGCTGCCGTCCTGCTGCTGGGTGAGCTTGGTGATCATGCCGGAATTGGTGTCGAGCCCGGCATCGTTGCCCGACCCCCCCGCGCCAATGCGGCTGTCCGACGACGTGACATACATCACCGTTGCGGGAGTCCCATCCGGCAAAAGCACAGGATCGCCATTGGAATCAAACTGCTGCGTTACGTCGATCCCGGTGACCTGACGCTCCGTGGCCTTCGACCCGGAGGTGTTGATCGACCCGTCATCGTTGTAGTTCGGGATCGCCTTGACCAAGCCGACATATTCCGCGTCGGTGACGTAGAAATTCGCAGTCGGGTCAGCATCACCAGGGTTTTTGTCGCCGAACGCGACGGTCAAAACATTAATGTCGCCGTCCTGTTCAGTCACATAGAGGCGGCCGTCCGGACCCCACACCAAAGCGGTCGGCGAATTGATGTTCACCTGCCCATTAAGATCGAGTTCGCTTGATGTGAAGTCATTGGTAACGGCCATGGCAGTAACACCTCCATTGGAGTTCCAGCAGCCGCGCGGCGGCGCGACGGGAAAGATGGAAGGGAAGAAGGCCGCGAAAGTTGGCAGTAATGCAGGGTCTTACGCAAAAATTCTTTTAGCGCCGCCACTCGGCGGAATTTGGCAGGTTAACTCGCGACTTTACATCCCCGATTTGACTTCGAAGAAAATTCGCGCGGTAAAAAATTGCAAGCGAATGACGCTGATTCTCGACCTGCTGCAGCAAGTTTTAGCAAAATGTTAGCGTTAAGGCTTCGTTAATAGAGGTAATTTAACCGTAGAACAGGTGATTGTTCTCCAGATCATGGTTAATGAGCCTGAAGGGCACCAGCGTCCCCCTGAGCAAAAAACGCATGAGTGATCGATTCGAGGAATAACCCGGCACTCAACGAAATGAATGTTTCAGATACCGGGATAATTTCGAATCGATAAGAGATCGCCGGGAGACTGCAAAACGGGGACACCGGCGACTTGCCGCAGCGCAGCAAATCCGATTTGTTTCTTTCCGAGAAATTCAGGAACACTTTTGCCCGGCGGATGGCGCTCTTTCCCGATCACCACGCGCCATGTTCGGGCTCGTCACCGACACACCTTTGCATTCCTTGCCAAAGCTCGGCGCGGTGCGATGACGATGACGATGACAAAGTGTTAGACTTGTGCCGCGAGACGAGCATGAGCGCACAGCCACGCCGGCTCGATCCGCTGAACCTGCAGACTCACCGTTGCGCGTTCTGGTGGTATGCAGCCTCTCTAGACCGTGGTTCCCTTCACCCGGATCGCACATCCCAGACACGCCGCCATAATGCCCACCAGCACTGCGATCGACAGCTCCATTGCCTGGACGTTGGCGAATGTCATGTCGGCAAAGATCATCGTCTCCGCAACGCCGACCACGGCGCCGAGCACGGCGGCGAGGTAAAAGTTCCGCGTCATCATCCCGAGCGCCAGCCCGAGTATCCCCGGCAGGCTCAGGATGTTTCCGGCGATGGTTCCTAGAATATCGAGCATGGCGTGGCCCTCTTGCTGCGGTCGCAACTTTGGTTCGATCGGTCGCAAGGCCCACACCGGGGCGCGTGACGACCTATGGATTTCATTGCGGTGTCACAGCCTCGCAAGAAGTTCGCCCCTCCCGGCCGAAAGCCGCGATGCATCTCAGTCATCCTTTTCGCCGAAATACGCCTGGATCGCCCGCCCCATCCCGACGGGATCTAGAACCGCACCTTTCTGAAGCTCAGGCGCGGTTGTCTGACCAAGGGAGTCAACGACCTTCTGGTATTCTTCCTGATAGCCTTGGGGAAGATTGTGGGCGATGCCCTGATGGCAGTCGATGCAGGTCATGCCGGTGTCGATGGCACGCTGGTGTTCGGCGGCGGCGCGGGTCTCCTGAATGGTGAAATCCATGTAGTCGAAATTGTGGCAGTTACGGCATTCGCGGCTGTCGGACTGCTTCATCTTCTTCCAGGACATCGCGGCCATGTGCAGCCGGCGTTCCTCGTACTTCTCCGGGGTGTCGATGCTGCCCGCGAGTTCGTGGTAGACGTCCTTGCTGGCCATGATCTTGGCTTTGACCTTGTGCACCCAGTCCTTGGGCACATGGCAATCCGGACAAGTCGCACGGACACCGGAATGGTTGTTGTAGTGGATGGTCTCGCGGTACTCGCCGAGATTGGTTTCCATGGTGTGGCAGGAAACGCAGAATTCCTCGGTGTTGGTCATCTCAAGCGACCAGTTGAACCCGCCCCAGAACAGGATCCCGGCGACGAAGCCGGCGACCAGAACGAAACCGACGCTCATCACGGCGGTCGGGCGCCAGAACCAGTCCCAGACACGACGGATCATGCCGGGGTTATCTCTGCGATCGGCCATGTCGGAGCCTCCTTATACCTAAGCTTTGGGTCAGCGGACCGCGGGAGAGGATGGCTCGAACACGTTCTCGACCAGCGCAGGCGCATCGGCCTGAGGGACATGGCACTGGTTGCAGAAATACCGTGTGCCCGCGATGTGATCGAGCTCGTTGCCGTCGCGGTCGAGATAGTGGGTCATCGACAGGGTCGGCGCGCCGCGCTCGCCCGCCTTGGTCCAGTCGTGGCACGAGAGGCACTGGTTTGTGCGAATGTCGATCTGGTATTGCTCGATCTTGTGCGGGATCAACGGCGGCTGCTGGCGGTAGTTCCGCTGCAACCGCCCCTGCTGCAGGCGGTGCACCTGATCAAGCACGACAGGGTCGTCCACATCGGCGCCGCGCAGGGATTGGACCTGCGCCGACTGGGCGAGCGCGATGCCACCGAGGATCACGGTTACGGCGAGGGCGAGTATGCCCGCGAGGACCGGCTTGTTCATCAGATGCACTCCCTTGGCTCTTTCAGGCCGCACTCGGTTCGGGCGCGGCGGTTGGGGGCGGTTCGGCGATGCGGTCGTCGAGCCGGTGGGTGAAGTTGAAGACGTCCATTGCGCAGACATCGATGCAGCGGCCGCAATTGGTGCAGTCCGGCGAGACGATGATCGGCGTGGTGCCGGACTTGCCCTTGAGCGCGGGCGAGATGACGTGGGCCTCGGGGCAGACGGCGTAGCAGTCCATACAGTCGTCGCAGGCGGCCCGGTTTGCAGCGGAGACGCGTAGCAGGCTCTTGTGGCCGACAAGGCCATAGAACGCGCCGACCGGGCAGACATGCCCGCACCAGCCACGCCGCGCGACCACCAGATCAAAGAGAAAGACGAGCCCGACCAGCGCCCAGGCGGCGCCCATGCCGAAGACCAGCCCGCGGTGGAGCATCGTGATCGGGTTCACCAGTTCCCAGGCGATGGTCCCGGTCAGAGCAGACGCGGCCAAAACCGTACCCAGCAGCCAGAACCGCGCTGTCCGTTTGGGCTGCCAGCCCTTGGGCAGGCCGAGTTTCGTATGCAGCCAATGGGCGGCGTCGGTTACCGGATTGATCGGACAGACCCAGGAGCAATAGGTCCGGCCGCCGATCAGCGCGTAGGCCAGTAGAACGATGGCAACGCCGATCAGTGCGGTCGCTGCGGGCCAATGCCCGGCCAGGACACCCTGGAGTGCGATGAAGGGATCGGTGAGCGGCAGCACGCCCAGGGTCAGCGATCCCGCAAGCGTGCCCTGCACGATCCAGATGCCGAACCAGGGCCCCGCAAGGAAGAGCAGCAGAAAGACCAGCTGGCTGAAGCGCCGCAGCAGCAGGTAGCGGTGGGCGCCGACCCAGCCCTTGCGCTCGCGGGCCTCCAGTCCGACCGTGAGCGGTGCGCGCGCGCTCACTGTCCGCCTCCTTGCCCGGCGCCGGGTAGCCTGTAGCTTGGCTCAAACCCACCCGGGGCGGCAAGATTGTCGGTGCCCGGGCCGGGCAGTCGGTCGGGCAGATCGATGATCCCCTCAACGACCGGCGCGCCGCGGTCGGCCTTTTCCTCCCAGCCCTTGAGATAATGATCCGCCGCCGTTCCGCGCGCCAGACGGGCGGGCAGCACCTTGATCGCCGCGTCGGGCAGAACGCAGCTTTTCTCGCACATGCCGCACCCGGTGCAATGCTCGGCATGGACCGTGGGCGCAAAGATCGCGTGGTGCCCTGAACGCGCGTTGTGCGAAATCTGAAGCGTGATCGCCTCGTCGATGACCGGGCAGACCCGATAGCAGACATCGCAGCGCAACCCGAGGAAGTTCAGGCAGTTTTCCTGGTCGACCAGAACCGCCACGCCCATCTTCGCGTCGTCGATATCGTCGAGCGCGGGGTCGAGCGCACCGGTCGGACAGGCGGCAACGCAGGGAATGTCGTCACACATCTCGCACGGCACGTCGCGCGCGGTGAAATAGGGCGTGCCAGTGGCCGGCCCGTCCTCGCCCAGCTCGGCAAGCTTGAGCGTGTCATAGGGACAGTCGCGCACACAGAGCCCGCAACGAATGCATGCCGACAGAAAGTCATCCTCGCCCAGTGCACCGGGCGGGCGCAGCGCTTGTGCCGGCAGCGCCCGGGCGTCGCGCGCCAGATAGGCCAGCGCCGTGCCCGCCAGCGCGCAGCCCCCGGCCATCCGCGCACTGTCGGTCAGGAACCGGCGGCGGTCGGGGGATCTGGGGGCGGCGGACATCGCGGGGAACCGATCCGGCGGGCGCGCTTACGCGCGCTCCACCTTGCAGGCGCACTTCTTGAAGTCGGTTTCCTTCGAAAGCGGGCATGTCGCGTCCAGCGTCAGCTTGTTCGTCAGTTGCCCCTCATCGAACCAGGGCATGAAAACGAGGCCCTTCGGCACCTTGTTGCGCCCGCGGGTTTCGACCCGGCTGGTCACGGAGCCTCGGCGCGAGGATATGGTGATCTCCTGACCGCGGCGCAGCCCGCGCGCCTCGGCATCTTCGGGATGCATGTAGAGCACGGCCGCAGGATATGCTCGGTGCAGCTCGGGCACCCGGCGTGTCATGGAGCCCGAATGCCAGTGTTCCAGCACCCGGCCGGTGCAGAACCACAGGTCGAACTCCTCGTCGGGCTCTTCGGCGGCGGGCTCGTAGGGGGCGAAGATGATCTTGGCCTTGTTGTCGTCGTGGCCATAGAACTGAACTTCCGAACCCTCTTCGACATAAGGGTCATAACCCTCGCGGAACCGGTAGAGCGTCTCCTTGCCGTCGACGACCGGCCAGCGCAGGCCGCGCGCCTGGTGATAGATGTCGAAGGGCGCCAGATCGTGGGCATGGCCGCGGCCGAACCCGGCATATTCCTCGAAAAGCCCCTTCTGAACGTAGTAGCCGAAATGCTCGGACTCGTCGTTGTCGAAGCCTTCGGCGGTTTCGCTGAGCGGGAACTGGTCCACCGTCCCATTGGCAAAGAGCACCTCATAGAGCGTCTTGCCCGCAAGCTCCGGCTTCTTGGCGATCAGGTCCTCGCCCCAGGCCTCTTCGACGGTGAAGCGCTTGGAGAATTCCATGAGCTGCCAAAGGTCGGATTTCGCCTCGCCCGGTGCCTTGACCTGCTGGCGCCAGAACTGGGTGCGTCGCTCGGCATTGCCGTAGGCGCCCTCCTTTTCCACCCACATCGCGGTGGGCAGGATCAGGTCGGCAGACGTGGCCGTCACCGTCGGATAGGGGTCCGACACGGTGATGAAATTCTCGGGGTTACGGTAGCCGGGCAGCCCCTCTTCGTTGATGTTGGGCGCGGCCTGCATATTGTTGGTGCACTGCACCCAGTAGGCGTTCAGCACCCCGTCCTTCAGCATCCGGTTCTGCAGGACGGCGTGGAACCCGGGCTTGGGCGGAATGGTGCCCTCGGGGATGTTCCAGGCGGTCTCGCAGATCTCGCGATGCGCGTCGTTGGCCACCACCATGTCGGCGGGCAGACGGTGGGCAAAGGTGCCGACCTCGCGCGCGGTCCCGCAGGCCGAAGGCTGGCCTGTGAGCGAGAAGGGCGAATTGCCGGGCTCGGAGATTTTCCCCGTGAGCAGGTGCACATTGTAGCACAGCGAGTTCACCCAAGAGCCGCGCGTGTGCTGGTTGAACCCCATGGTCCAGAGGCTCATCACCTTGCGGTTCGGATCGGCATACTGCTCGGCCAGCTTCTCCAGCTTTTCGGCCGGCACGCCGGACAGCTCGGCGACATAGTCCAGCGTGTAGGGCGCGACCGAGGCGGTGTATTCGTCGAAGCTTATCGGGGTCAGCGCGCCGCTGTCGGGATTGGCGGCGGCTTCCTGCAGCGGGTTTTCGGGCCGCAGACCATAGCCGATATCGGTTTCGGTCTTGGTGACGTTCACGTGCTTGGACATGAAGTCCTCGTTCACGCGGCCGGTCTGGATGATGTGGTTGGCGATGTAGTTGAGGATCGCCAGATCCGTCTGCGGGGCAAAGATCATGCCATTGTCGGCCAGCTCGAAGGAGCGGTGCTCGAAGGTCGAGAGCACATGGACTTCCGCACCGGGCTTGGTGAGGCGCGTGTCCGTCAGACGCGACCAGAGGATCGGATGCATCTCCGCCATGTTCGAGCCCCAGAGCACGAACGTGTCGGCATGCTCCAGATCGTCATAGCATCCCATGGGTTCGTCGATGCCGAAGGTGCGCATGAACCCCACCACCGCGCTGGCCATGCAATGCCGGGCATTTGGATCGATATTGTTCGAGCGGAGGCCCGCCTTCATCAGCTTGGCTGCAGCGTAGCCTTCCCAGACCGTCCACTGGCCCGAGCCGAACATGCCGACGCTGGTGGGTCCCTTGGCGGCAAGCGCCTCTTTCCACTTGGCCGCCATCACGTCAAAGGCTTCGTCCCAGGACACGGGCTCGAACGCGCCGTTCTTGTCGTATTCGCCATTGGTTTTGCGCAACAGCGGCTGGGTCAGGCGGTCCTCACCATACATGATCTTGGACAGGAAATAGCCCTTGATGCAGTTCAGGCCGCGGTTGACCGGTGCGTCGGGGTCGCCCTGCGTGGCGACCACCCTGCCCTCTTTCGTGCCGACCAGAACCGAACAACCGGTGCCGCAGAACCGGCAGGCCGCCTTGTCCCAGCGGATTTCGGAGCTCTTGACCTGTGCATGGGCCATACCCGTCGCCAGCGGAATGCCTGCTGCGGAGGCCGTCGCCGCGGCGGCGGTTGCCTTCAGAAAAGTCCGGCGGGATTCAGATAGGGTCATGGGTCTGGGCTCCGGATTGCGGGGGGCTTTGGGTGACCGGTCGCGCACGTCCGGCGGCCGGGTCCTCGAAATGATGGTAGGTGAGCGTAAGCGACACCACACCAGGCAGCTGGTGCAGCGCCATAATCGCCTCGGAGGCAAAGCTTGCGTCTGTATCCTCGACAACGATGACAAAGCGCCCGTCCTCGGCCCGGGCATGGACCTCCACGCCCTCGGTCTCGGCCATCGCGGCGGCCACGGCGTCGGCGCGCTCCGGCATGGCATGGATCAGACATCCGCAGATGTTCATGGCGCGGGCTCCCGTTGTTGGAGTTTTGGGCGTACAAGGCTGATCGCGCCGGCCGGACAGACGCTGGCGCACGCGCCGCAACCCGTGCAGGCGTCGGTGTCCAGAACCGGTTGCGCCCGTCCGCCGATCTGGAGACGAAACCGGATCGCGTCGGCCTCGCAGGCGTCCTGACAGGACCGGCAGGACACCCCGTTCAGCGACAGGCAGGATGGGGCGACCTGCGCGCGCCAGGGCCAGTCGGCGATGCGGTCCGGTGAAAGCGCGCCGGTCGGGCAAGCCTCGGCGCAGAGCCCGCAGAAGGTGCAGCTCCCCGATGCCGGATCCAGAACAGGGCGCCCGGTGGCATCGATCGAGAGGATGTTTTCCGGGCATTCCGAGACGCAGAGGTCGCAATCCGTGCACAACTCAGCAAACCGCGCTGGATGCGCGCCCGGCGGACGAATTGCACGAGAGTCGTCGCGAAGCGAAACGCCCCGCAGGAACCCTCGGCGGCTGGTCTGGGTGGCCATACGGCTGCCTTATGCATTTGGGAAGTCTACTTTTTGGGCATTATGCCCAAGAGATACCCAGCTTGAAAACTCTCGCAAAATGCGAGTCGAGTCCCGTTCACGAATTGTCGCATGCGCGTGATCGAACAGGCCAGACATCTCCCGACGCGACGGCAGCATGGCCATACCCTGATCTCGCGAAGCGGTACCGCGCACACCTGGCAACCACGCGACCGGGCGAACCTCTTCGCCCTTGCACCGGTTCGTCGAGGCGCACAGGTTGGCGGTATCCCTCAGGAGGAGACCTGCCATGCGCCCCACAGCCCGCCTGTTCACCGCATCCGTGCTTGCCCTCATCGCCGGGCCTGCAATTTCTCAAACCGCCCTGTCCGATGCCGACGTGATGGCCATCCACGATCGATTGCTGACCATCGACAGCCATGTCGATATCGGCTCGGGCTACGGCACCAAGCGCCTCGATCCCGGCGTCATCAACGATGCGCAGGTCGATCTACCCTCGATGCGGATCGGTGGACTCGATGCCGGTTTCTTCGTCGTCTACACGCCCCAGGGTGCGTTGACCGAAGAGGGCTATGCCGGGGCCGCCCTTGCCGCCGAAGAAGGATATCGCGGGATCCTGCGGATGCTGCGGGCCAATCCACATCAGATCGGGCTTGCAACCACCGCCGACGAGGTCGAGGCGCTGAATGCCGACGGAAAGCTGGTCGCGCTGATCGGAATCGAGAATGCCTATCCACTCGGCAGCACGCCCGAAGAGGTGGCCGAGGCCATGACGCTCTGGGCCAACCGAGGCGCGACCTATGTCTCGCTTACTCATTTCGGCCACAACCAGTTTGGCGGCTCGTCCAATCCGTCCAGCGCAAGGGGTGAGGGCGAAGACCCGGGCCTGACCGAGCTCGGCCGCGCGCTGATCGAAAGCCTGAACCGCAACGGCGTCATGGTCGATGTCAGCCATGTCGGCCCGCAGACCACTGCCGATGCCATCGCCGCGTCACGCGTGCCGGTAATCGCCTCGCACTCCACCGTCGCGGCCGTGCACGACAATCCGCGCGGGCTGACCGACGCGCAGCTCGAAGCAATCCGCGACAGCGGCGGCGTGGCCCAGATCACAGCCTTTCGGTCCTATATCGCAGAGCTCGACCCCCAGGTCGTCGCGGCCACCGGCATCCTGCGCGACCGGCTCGGCCTGAATTCCGGCGCCGACTTCCGCGCGGCCTCGCCGGAGACCCTGGCCGAATACCGCCGTGAGATCGCCCGCATTCGCGAGACTTTCGAGGATGTCACGCTGGCGCAATATCTCGACCATGTGGACCACGCGGTTCAGGTGGCGGGCATCGACCATGTCGGGCTATCGGGCGATTTCGACGGTGGCGGCGGTGTCGCGGGATGGGACAACGCCGCGGACTCGCCCAATGTCACCGCCGCGCTGCTCGAGCGTGGTTACTCCGTGGAGGACCTGGCCAAGATCTGGGGCGGCAACCTGCTTCGCGTGTTGCGCGAGGTGCAGGCGCACACAACCCAGTAGCGGTGCGCTCGCTCCGGTTTTGCCGGATCGCCGGGCGCTTCGAACCGGCCGCAACACGTGCAAGGGCAATGCGCGCCCCTCAGCTCCCGCGCGTCAGATATGCGCGCGCCTCCTCGACGCTTTCGAACACATGCGCGCCCGAAGCCCGGTCGATCACCTTGCCCAGTTTCAGGCGCATGAAGGCCGACGCCGAATAGCGGGTCGTGGTGCGGTAGTAGCGATCCTCCAACCCCCGGACGGCCTCGGCATAGGCGGCCTCGATCTCGGGATAGATGACCGTGCCGTCATAGTTCACGATCGCGTCGACCTTGTCCGGCAACGGACCGCAGACGACATGCACCTGATCGACGAGCCGGTCGATATCGGCCTGCGTGCGCAGGCGCAGCTTCTCGAGATTGATGAACAGGCGTCCGCTCTCGGCGTCGTAGACAATGCGCGTATCCAGATCGAGCGCGAGCAGATCGACATCGAGCGCCATGGGCTCATCGCGAAAAATCCGCCCGTCCATCTGCGCGACATCCTCGATGATCGGCGTGAACGTCATCTGGTCGAGAATATCGCGGTCCAGATCGACACCGGGCGCGATCTCGATCAGCTCGAGCCCGTCCGACCGGAGCCGAAAGACCGCCCTCTCGGTGATGTAGAGCACCGGTTGTGCCAGCCGTGCCGCGCGGGGCCCCGAAAAGGTGACATGCTCGACCGCTTCGACGAACTTCCTGACACGGCCTTCGGACCGGATTTCAATCCCCGCCTCGTGCACATGGATGTCCGAAGCGACCGAGGTGAAGGTGCCTGCGAAGACGAGCCTGCGGGCGTTCTGGCTGATATTGATGAATCCCCCGGCCCCGGCGAGCCGCGGGCCGAATTTGGACACGTTGACGGATCCCTGGGCGTCGATCTCTGCCATCCCGAGGATGGCAAGGTCCAGCCCGCCGCCATCGTAGAAATCGAACTGCTGGTTCTGGGCAATCACCGCGTCGGTATTGACCGCAGCTCCGAAATCCAGACCCGACGCGGGCTGACCCCCGATCACGCCGGGTTCCGCTGTCAGTGTCAGATGGTCGAGCAGCTTTTCCTCGCCCGCCACAGCGGCGACCCCCTCGGGCATCCCGATCCCGAGATTGACGACACCGTTGACAGGCAGCTCGAAGGCCGCGCGCCGCGCGATCACCTTGCGCGCGTCCAGCACCATCATATCGGCCGCCTCCGCCGGCGCGCGGTAGCGGCCCGTGAAGGTCGCCGAATAGGCCGTGTTGTAGGTCTGCATGTGATCGCTCAGATCGGCGATCACGACCGCATCCACCAAGGCGCCGGGGATCTCGACATCGCGCGGGTTGAGCGTCCCGCGGGCGACCACCTGCTCGACCTGCACGATCACCACACCGCCCGAGTTGCGCACCGCCATGGCCTGGGCCAGATTGTCGATGGTCAGCGCCTCGTTTTCCATCGTGACATTGCCGGCTGTGTCCGCCGTCGTGCCGCGCAAGAGCGCCACGTCAATGGGACGGGCGCGATAGAACAGCATCGGGGCGCCATCGATCTCCATCAGGCGCACGATCTCTTCGGTGGTCTCCGCGGTCAGGCGCCCGCCGCCATTTCGCGGATCGACAAAGGTCTCCAGCCCGACATGGGTGAGCGTGCCGGGCTTGCCCGCGGCGATGTCGCGATAGAGATGGCTGATTACGCCTTGCGGCAGGTTGTAGGCTTCGATCTCGCCCTCGACGGCCATGCGGGCGACCTTGGGGATCAGCCCCCAATGGCCGCCGATGACCCGTTTCAGCAGGCCCGGGCGCGCCAGATGGTTGAGGCCCCGGTCCTTGCCGTCGCCCTGCCCCGCGGCAAAGAGCAATGTCAGATCCGAAGGTGATGCGCTCTCTTCGTGCCGCGCCGCGAGCGCCTTCAGCAGCGTCTCCGGCACGCCAATGCCGACGAAGCCCGAGGTCGTGATTGTGTCACCATCGGAAATCAGCGCTGCCGCCGCTTCTGGCGAAATCGTCTTGTTCTGCATCAATTGGCCTCCCGTGCGCCAGGGATTGAGCCGCTTTTTCAACACCGCCGCGACTTTGACTCCCTGTCCTCCGCGTTGAGCCTAGCAGCCCGCGACCGATGCCGTCACTGTTCTGTCTCACTCACGCCAATCCTGCGCTCGGGCGGTTGAGGGAACCCGACAGATCCGCCGGACCGCGCCGCGCCCTCCCCTGACCGCCACGGGTCGGACGATACCGCGCTGACACCGGCGATCGGAGCGGCCGCGGGTCCGGCTTGTGACAATGTGCATCGGCGCTGCGCGGGGGATCACGCTGGCCTTTGATCAAGGGACCTACATAACAATGAAACTCGGGCCGCCGCCCTCAAGTGCGCGCGGTTTTCGACCACGACCGGGAGATCGCGCATCGCGCGGGGAGGAGATTTCCATGCCAAACGACACACCGTCTTCATCTGCTCAGGAAGGCGCAGAAACCATCCAACGCATGGTTGCCCTGACCCAGCGCGCGCTCGCGGCCAGCGCGCAGGTTCAGTCCCGGTCCGTGGCTCAGGCCACCGGATCGGAATACTCGCTGATGGATGCCGCGACCCTGTCAAAAGCCTACAGCACGGTCTGGGCGGAGATGCTCAGCAACCCGCAAAAGTTGTGGGAGACGCAGATCAAGGCCACCGCCAGCATGGCCGAAGCGTTTCAGTCCTTCTTCATCCCGGCGGACGAGGACGACACCAAGCAGAGCCGCGACCGGCGGTTTTCGGACAAAAGCTGGGATGACGATCCCACGGCGCGGCTCTACCGCGACACCTATCTGGCCTTTGAGGACGCCATCACAGGGCTGCTCGATGGCATGCCCAAGGACGACAAGGATCACCTGCGGGTCAATTTCTACACGAGACAGATGCTCAGCTCGCTGTCGCCGTCCAACTATCTCGCCACCAACGCCGCGGCCCGGAATGCGATGCTCGAGTCCAAGGGCAACACCTTTCTCAACGGGCTCGAAAACATGCTCGACGATTTCGAACGCGGCGAAGGGCGGCTCGACATCGCGACCAACGACCAGCAGGCGTTCGAGGTGGGGACGGACCTCGCGACGACCGAAGGCGAGGTCGTGTTTCAGAACGAGCTGATGCAACTGATCCAGTATCACCCGCGCACGGAAAAACAGCACGCCGTGCCGCTTCTGTTCGTTCCGGCCTGGATCAACAAGTTCTACATTCTCGACATGCAGCCGAAGAACAGCCTCGTGCGCTATATGCTCGAGCGCGGCCACTCGGTCTTCGTGATCTCCTGGGTCAATCCGGACAAGCAGCATGCGGACAAGGATTTCGCCGACTACATGACGCTCGGCCCCCTCGCCGCGCTCGACGCGATCCGCGCCATCACCAAGCAGGACAAGGCCAATGTGCTGGGCTTCTGCATCGGCGGGATTCTGGTGACCTCGATGCTCGGCTATCTGACTGCGATCGGGGATGACCGGGTCGCCTCGGCCACGACGCTCGCCACGATGGTGGATTTCGAGAATGTCGGCGAAATCGGCGTTTTCATCGACGACGATCGCCTTGAGATCCTCAAGGAGCATATGGCCGAGACCGGATATCTGGAGGCCTATCACCTGCAGGACATGTTCTCGATGCTGCGCGAGAACGACCTGATCTGGTCCTTCTACGAACGCAACTATCTGCGTGGCGGCAAACCGCGCCCGTTCGACCTGCTCTACTGGAACTCGGATTCGACGCGCCTCCCGGCGGCGATGCTGCTGTGGTATCTCAAAGAGATGTATCTGGAGAACGGGCTGCGCACGCCCTGCGCGCTCGAGATGAATGACGTCAAGATCGACATCACCAAGATCAAGACACCGTTTTTCATTCTCGCCACCATCGACGACCATATCGCGCCCTGGACCTCGGTCTATCCCGCGACGCAACTTCTGGGCGGCGAGGTGGAGTTCGTTCTGGGCGGATCAGGCCATATTGCCGGCGTGATCAATCCGCCGGCCACGCGCAAGAAGTACGGCTACCGTACGGCGGACAGCTATCCGCCCACGCCGCAGGGCTTTCTGGACACGGCCACGCAGCACGAGGGGTCCTGGTGGCCCCATTGGGCCGACTGGCTGGAGGCAAAGGACGGCACGATGGTCGCGCCGCGCAAACCGGCCAAGCGCGGCAAGTACAAGTCCATCGAGCCCGCCCCCGGCAGCTACGTGCAGGCGCGCTAGCGCCGGGCGCGCGATGCGCGGACGTCCGGCGGGTCAAGCGCGCCCGCCGGATCGGACCGCCACGCGCCATGTCGAAGGCGCTGTTCCGGCCAGCCTCGTCAACCAGATGTGGAGAGCATCCGCTGCCCGACGCGCCGCCCCGCAGATCCCGGGCCCGCCGGTCGCTGACATCTCCTGAAGCACCCGAACCCTGTGTCGGAGCCATCGGCTAGGGCGATCTGTCCTGCGAAACCTCGCCCGTCGTCGGCTTGCCCGTTGCCTGCGTCAGGTCGGTGCCGAAGCCTTGGCCCACAGCCCCGACGGGCTTCCCCGGGCATCGCTTCGGTCTGCTACCAGCCCCGATCCGGGGTTTGCACATCCCTATAATTCCATTATTCATGAAATATGGAATCATTAATCTCCTCCCGTCTGTCGACCCTTGGTCATCCCCAGCGTCTGGCGATCTTCCGGCTGCTGATGCGGCGCTATCCGGACAAGGTCCCGGCCGGTCACCTGGCCGCGGCCCTTGGCCTGAAACCATCGACATTGTCGGCCTACCTGTCCGCGCTGATGCAGGCCGGTCTTGTGACCCAGGACCGCGCGGGCACGTCGCTTCGATACTCCATCCAGATGACGGAGGTGCGACGCACCTTGGACTACTTGCTATTCGACTGCTGTCGCGGGCGGTCCGAATTCTGCTCGCCCCTCTCCCTTCCCTCTTCGACAGGACCTGGCCCCATGTCAGACCGCAAATACACAGTGCTCTTCATCTGCACCGGCAATTCGGCGCGCTCCGTCTTCGCGGAGTCGATCCTCCGCACAGAGGGCGGCGACCGGTTCGAAGCATTCTCTGCAGGGACGAGACCGACCTCGGAACTGAACCCCTACGCGCTGGAGGTGCTCAAGCAGAACGGCCATGACACGTCCCTGCTGCGCGCCAAGAATGTGGCGGAGTTCCAGAAACCCGATGCGCCCGCGTTCGATTTCGTCTTCACGGTTTGCGACCGCGCGGCCAATGAGGAATGCCCCCCCTGGGAGGGTCAGCCCGTCAGCGCCCACTGGGGCATGCCCGATCCGGTCAAGGTCGAGGGCACCGAGGCAGAGCGGAGCCTCGCCTTCCAGCAAGCCTATGGTGCGCTGCGGAACCGGATCGTGGCCTTTACCGCCTTGCCGCTAGCGTCTCTCGATAACATCTCGCTGCAAAGAGCGGTGGACGATATCGGCCGGACGCGCGCCGAGGCGCCCGCATGACCGTCTATGCGCTGAACGGCCTCGGACGGATCGGAAAACTCATCCTCAAACCGTTCCTCGAGAAGGGGGCGCAGATCGCCTGGATCAATGACGGCGTCGGCGATCCGGCAATGCATGCCCATCTGCTGGAGTTCGACACGGTGCATGGGCGGTGGGACGCCGCGATCACCCATGACGCGCAGGGCGTCACCATCGACGGGGTGCGCCTGCCCTTTGCCGGGACGACGGACTTGGCCGGCCTGCCGCTCGACGGGGTCGACGTCGTGATCGATTGCACGGGTGTATTCAAGACCGAAGCCGCGCTGGCGCCCTATTTCGAGGCCGGCGTGAAGAAGGTCGTGGTCTCCGCCCCGGTCAAGGACGGAGACGCCGCCAACATAGTGTATGGGGTGAACCAGGACATCTATGATCCCGCCCTGCACCGGATCGTCACCGCAGCCTCCTGCACAACGAACTGCCTGGCGCCGGTGGTCAAGGTGATCCACGAGGCCATTGGCATCCGGCACGGCTCCATCACCACAATCCACGACGTGACCAACACCCAGACCATCGTGGACCGGCCGGCCAAGGATCTGCGCCGGGCGCGGTCGGCGCTGAACTCCCTGATCCCGACCACCACGGGCAGCGCGACAGCGATCACGCTCATCTATCCCGAACTGACCGGGCGGCTGAACGGCCATGCAGTGCGTGTGCCGCTGCTCAACGCGTCGATCACCGACTGCGTGTTCGAAGTGATGCGCGAGACGAGCGCCGAGGAGGTCAACGCTCTCTTCAAGGCCGCCGCCGACGGCCCCCTGAAGGGCATTCTCGGCTATGAGGAGCGCCCGCTCGTCTCAGCCGACTACACCAACGACACACGCTCCAGCATCGTGGATGCTCCCTCGACCATGGTGGTCAATGGCACCCAGGTGAAAATCTATGCGTGGTATGACAATGAGATGGGCTATGCGCACCGACTGGTCGATGTCGCCCTGATGGTCGGGAACGCACTGTGACCACGGCGGCCCGCCCCGAGGGTCTGTCCGCCTATATCGCGGTCACGGCGGCCTATTGGGCGTTCATGCTCACCGACGGCGCGCTGCGGATGCTGGTGCTGCTGCACTTCCACACGCTCGGCTTTTCGCCCGTTCAGCTCGCCTATCTCTTCGTGCTTTACGAGATCGCGGGAATGGCCACGAACCTGTCTGCCGGCTGGATCGCGGCCCGGTTCGGATTGACCTCCACGCTTTACGCCGGGCTTGGCCTGCAGGTCGTGGCGTTGATCGCGCTCGCGCAGCTCGATCCCGATTGGACCGTTGCGGTGTCGGTTGCCTTCGTGATGGCCGTGCAGGGCGCGTCCGGTGTGGCCAAGGATCTGGCCAAGATGTCCTCGAAATCCGCGGTGAAACTGCTGGCGCCGACGGAAAAGGGCGGGCTCTTTCGATGGGTTGCGGTGCTGACGGGCTCCAAGAACGCAGTCAAGGGCGTGGGCTTTCTGCTCGGTGCGGCCTTGCTGGCGACGGTGGGGTTCGTCTGGGCGGTGCTGGCGATGGCCGTCATGCTTGGGGCAATCCTCGCCGCGGTCCTGATCGCCATGCCGCCCGGCCTGCCCAAAGGTCGCAAGGGCGCGAAATTCTCGGAGGTCTTCTCCAAATCCGCAAACGTCAACTGGCTGTCGGCGGCGCGCGTGTTCCTGTTTGGCGCGCGGGACGTCTGGTTCGTCGTCGGCATCCCGATCTATTTCTACTCCGTCCTGTCGGACGGCACGGAAGAGGGAAACCGCGCGGCGTTCTTCATGATCGGCACGTTCATGGCGGTCTGGATCATCCTCTACGGAGCGATACAGGCGGCGACCCCGCGGTTGCTGGGCGCCGCGACGCGCCCCGAGGCCGCGCTGATCGGCGCGGCACGTGGCTGGGCGGGGTTGCTCTTTGTCGTCCCCGCCGCGCTGACGGCGGCGGTGCTCGCAGCCCCCGGACCCGCCCACTGGCTCACGGGTACGCTCGTCGTGGGTCTTCTGGCGTTCGGCGCCATCTTTGCTGTCAACTCGTCGCTCCATTCCTATCTGATCCTCGCCTTCACCAGGGCCGAACGCGTGACGATGGATGTGGGGTTCTACTACATGGCCAACGCCGGCGGACGGTTGCTCGGCACGGTGCTGTCCGGACTGACCTACCAGATCGGCGGGCTCGCCCTGACGCTCGGAACGGCCGCGGCGATGGTGGCCCTGTCCGCCCTCGCCGCGGGACAGTTGCGCGCGGACGCAGTGGAAAGGACGACGGCCTGAGGGCGGATGCAGCGGACCTTGACCGCCGGATGGTCGCCGCCCCCAGGGCCGCGAACGCCCTCGCCACGGCAGTGGACCCAACATCAATAAACGCGGATGCGCCGGCCCTGCCCATGATGCGGTTCACGCCTTGTGCACCGCGAATTTCACCACAACCGCCCGCTTTCCGGGCAACCGCGCCGGAATTTCACGCAGTCAGCCCCCCCCACTATCCGCGTGCGGGGTTTTTCGCTTTGCTGTTGACTCCGCGGCGGTCGGTCGCGCACGATTAGCGTGTCTCAACGGCGAGACGCGGATCTCAACACGGACACATGACCGTTCATCGGTCGGGCAACACCGCCCCTCTTGCGACCACACGGGTCGACGGGGGGCTTTTTTTGTTTGGAGGGGTTATGTCGCGCGACACGCTGAAGGTCGGCATCCTGTTCTCGCAAACCGGATCCTATGCTGCCGTTGGCGGAGCCATGGCGGCCGGCGCGATGCTCGCCATCGACGAGGTGAATGCCGACCCCGAAGCACCCGTGCGGCTGGATCCGATCGCGATCGACCCCGGCGGCACCACGTCGGCCTATGCCGATGGCGCGCAACGTTTGCTGCGCGAGCATGGGATCACACATGTCTTCGGATGCTACACCTCGTCGAGCCGCAAGGAGATCCTTCCGATCTTCGAAAAGGACGACGGCCTGCTCTGGTATCCGTCCCACTATGAGGGGTTCGAGACCAGCGACAATGTCGTCTACACGGGCGCCGCGCCGAACCAGCATGTCATTCCGCTCTCGCAGCACCTTTTGGCGCATCATGGCAACCGCGGCTGGTTCGTAGGCTCGAACTATGTCTGGGCGTGGGAGAACAACCGCATTCTGCGCGAGGCGCTTCAGGACGCCGGCGGCGCGGTGCTGGGCGAGCGGTATTTTCCCGTCGGTGAGACCGACCTTTCGGGTCTCGTCGAACAGATCCTGAGCGACCGGCCGGACTTCATCTTTACCACCTTGATCGGCGAGTCCGGCTTTCGCTTCATTCAGCTTTTGCGCGATGCGGCCACCCGCGCCGGGATCGACCAGCCGCGTGAGCTGCCCATCGCAAGCTGCAGCCTGTCCGAAGTGGAGCTTCCCTTTATCGACGGCGCCGCGGCAGGGCATCTGTCGTCATCGGTCTATTTCTCGACGATTGCATCGGAGGAAAACAACCGTTTCACCGCCCGCTGGACCGCACGCTACGGTCATCTGGGACATGCGCCCGCCGACGCGGAGGCCACCTATATCGCCGTGCATCTGCTGGTGCGCGCGGTGGCCCGGGCGGGCGGGCAGACCGGTTTTCACGCGGTGCGAGATGCCCTGCGCGGCCTTCAGTTCGCAGCCCCGCAAGGTCTGGTGGAGGTCGATCCGGTCAACCTGCATTGCGCAATGCGGCCACGGATCGGCCGCTCGACGGACCAGGGCACGTTCGAGCTGCTCTATGAGGCCGACGGTCCCATTCCGCCCGACCCCTATCTTGTCTGGGGCAACGGGGCCGCCTTGGGCAGACGCCGTCCTCCGGGTAAGTTGAGGGTGGTCCAATGACGTCCGGCATCGTCACCAATTTCCGCGGACTGCGCGCGCTTGTGGTCCATCGCAGCGACAGCAACCGGACCGTCCTGGAGGATATTCTCGGTCGGCTCGGTCTGGAGGTGATCACGCTCGATCCGGGCCACCTGACAGTCGATGGGTCTCCCGATGTCGATCTGGTCCTTTTCGATGCCGACGAGGACGGCTTCGATCCCGGCGATCTGAGCAATCTGGCCGAAATGCCCTCCATCGCCCTGATCGGAAACGAAGCTCCGAGCCGGCTCGCGCGCGTGTTCCGCTATCAGTGCGACAGCCACATCCAGAAGCCGATCCGGACATCCGGCGTCTTCACAGCGGTGTTGCTGGCGGTAAACGGCCACCAGCGGAGCCAACGCAGCGCCGACCAGCTGGAGACGATGCGCCAGCGTCTGGCCGGGCGCCGCACCGTGATGAAAGCGGTGCTCAGCATGATGTCCGAGCAAGGCATCGATGAGGACGCCGCCTATGAACGACTTCGACGGGGCGCCATGCATCGGCGCATTCCGATCGAGGAGATGGCTCGGGAAAGCCTTGGCCCGGACGGCACATCGAACCCGCTGTCCCCAGAGGCCCGAATTTCTCGAAAAGCGTGACCAAAACGCTCACAGACCCAACAGGAGAACGAAGCCATGACACAACGTGTGAGACTACGCGCCCTGGCCGCCGCACTTGCCGGCAGCACTGCGCTCCTGGCCGCCGGCCCGCTCGCTGCGCAGGACGGCCCCATCAAGATCGGCGTTCTTGAGGATCAATCGGGTGATTTCGCGGCGGCGACCAACGTCAAGGTCAACGCCATCCAGCTTGCCACGGACGAGATCAACGCCGCCGGGGGCATCGCCGGGCGCCCGGTCGAGCTGGTGATCTACGACACCCAGTCCGACAACCGCCGCTACCAGGAATTCATGCGCCGGGTGCTGCAGCAGGATGAGGTCGATGTGGTGTTCGCGGGCTTTTCCTCTGCCTCGCGCGAGGCTTACCGGCCGATCGTGAACCAGTTCGACGGGCTGGCCTTCTACAACAACCAGTATGAGGGCGGCGTCTGCGACGCCAACATGATCGTCACCGGCGCCGTGCCGGAACAGCAGTTTTCGACCCTCATCCCCTGGATGATGGAAACCTACGGTCCCAACGTCTACACCCTCGCCGCGGACTATAACTTCGGCCAGATCTCCGCCGAATGGGTGCGCCAGATCGTCGAGGAAAACGGCGGCACCATGGTCGGTGAAGAGTTCATTCCGCTGGGCGTGTCGCAGTTTTCGCAATCGATCCAGAACATCCAGGGCTCCGAGGCGGATTTCGTCGTCACGCTGCTCGTCGGTGCCGCGCAGGCGTCCTACTATGAACAGGCGGCGTCCGCCGATGTCGGCCTGCCCATGGCCTCGTCGGTCAATGTCGGTCAGGGCTACGAGCACAAGCGCTTCACCCCGCCGAGCCTCGCCGACATGCATGTCACCACGAACTATATCGAGGAGATCGACACACCAGAGAGCCAGGCGTTTGTAGAGAAGTTCCGCGCGGCCTATCCCGATGAGCCCTACATCAACCAGGAAGCCGCGAATTCCTACATCGCGATGAACCTCTACAAGCAGCTCGTGGAACGCGCCGGCACGACCGAGCATGACGCCATCCGCGGCGTGATCGCCGAAGGCGACGTCTGTTTCGACGGGCCCTCGGGCACGGTCTGCCTCGACCCAAAGAGCCAGCACATGTCGCACACGATCTTCCTGGCCAAGGTCGAGGACGATCACTCGATCTCCTTCCCCAAGGTCTGGGAAGACATCGCGCCCTACTGGCTGGGCGATGCGGGCTGCGATCTGACCCAGGACGATCCCTCGGCGCAATACACGCCGTCGAACCCGCCGCCGGCGAACTGATCTGCTAGCCTGATCACCGGGCGGCTCATGGTGAGTCGCCCGGCGTTCGCACGACCAACCTTTACCCAGACATCAGGAACGGGCCCGCATGGAGCTGTTCGCGACGATCTTTGCCATGACCTACCAGTTCGGCGATGCCTTCGCCTTTCTGGTGATCTCCTGCGCCGGTCTTGCGGTGATCTTCGGGATGATGGGCATCATCAACCTGGCCCATGGCGAGTTCATCATGTGCGGCGCCTATGTCACCGCCGCCTCTGCGCGGGCCGGGCTGCCGCTGCCGCTGGCGATCCTCTGCGGCGCGCTGGTGGCCGGCATCGTCGGCATGGCGATCGAGCGCACCGTGGTGCGCCATCTCTATCACCGCCCGCTCGACTCGATCATCGCGACTTGGGGCATCAGCCTGATCGCGACCCAGGGCGTGCTGATCGTGCTCGGCTCCACCATGCAGGGCATCGGCACGCCGCTGGGCAGCATCACCGTCGGCGACAGATCCTATTCCGCCTACCGGCTGGTGCTGATGGCGGCGGCCATCGGGCTGCTGGTCGGGCTCTATCTGCTCTTTTATCACACCCGTTTCGGCGTGATCGCCCGCGCGACGATCCAGCGGCCACAGATGGCCCGCGCGCTCGGGGTCGATACGCGGCGCATCTACGGGCTGACCTTCGGGCTGGGCGCGGCGCTGGCGGGTCTGGCGGGCGGGCTCTATGCGCCGACAATGACGATGGTGCCCACGATGGGGTCGACCTTCATCGTCGAAAGCTTCGTGACCGTCGTGGTGGGCGGCGCGGACATCTTCGTGGGGGCGGCGCCGGCGGCGGCGATCCTCGCGGTGATCAAGGCGAGCCTGACGGCCTGGTACGGTCAGCTCTTTGGCCAGATCGGGTTGCTCGTGGCCGTCATCATCGTGATCCGCGTCCTGCCGGGCGGCCTGTCCGCCTGGCTCAAGCGGTCGAAGCAGTAGGATGGACAAGCAAGAAATGCCTGAGGTGAGCGGCTCCTTCCTCGACGATACGCCGGTCGAGCAGCGCTCCCGCGCAGCGATCTGGCTGTCGCGGCTCGAAGGCCCGCAGACGATGGGCCGGGGCCCCGTGTTCTGGGCGGTGGTCGTCCTGGCCGTGCTCGGCGCCGCGATCTACCCGCAATTCACCAACCCGTTCGCGGTCGGCAACACCGCCTATTTCATGGTCTGGACCTTCATGGCCATGGGGCTCGGCGTTGTCTGGGGTTACACCGGCGCGCTCAGTTTTGGCCAGACCGCGTTTTTCGGCGTGGCGGGCTATGCCTACGGGATCTTGACGATCAATGTCGGCGCAGCCTTCGGCTTTACCTGGGTCGCGCTGATCATTTCGGTCGCGCTCGCCGGGCTGATTGCTCTGCTCATCGGCTACTTCATGTTTTACGGGCGTATCCGGGGTGTGTTCATCGGAATTGTGACGCTTTCGGTCACTCTGGTGTTCGAAACCTTCATGGCCCAGACCGCGGGCCCGCAATGGCGGGTGGGCGACGCACGGCTCAACGGGTTCAACGGCATGTCAGGCATGCCGCCGCTGACGATCCCATGGTTCGGCGGCGACATCCTGCTCTATCCCGGGATCGGGCTCTACTACACACTGCTCGCGATGGTCGTGCTGTGTTATCTCGGCCTGCGGATGCTGCTCAACGCGCCCTTCGGCAACGTGCTGGTGGCGATCCGCGAGAACCCCGAACGCGCCGAAATGCTGGGCTACGATATCCGGCTCTACCAGATGCTCGCCTTCGGGCTGGGCGGGGCGCTCGCGGGGCTGTCCGGCGCGCTCTACACCGCCTGGGGGCAGTACATCACGCCCTCCAGCATGGGTCTGACCGCCGCGGCCTTGCCGATCGTCTGGGTCGCCGTGGGCGGGCGGCGGGACATCACCGCGACGCTGCTGGGCACGCTCGCGGTGCTCTACGCATTCCAAACCCTGACGATCTATGGCAGCCAGTATGCTCTCATTGTCATGGGGGCGCTGCTGGTCTTCACTGTGCTGGTCACTCCAGACGGTCTCATCGCCACCGCGATGGAGCGGATCGGGCGGCTCTTCGGAAAGACACGGCGATGAGCGAGATCCTGTCGGTCAGCAAGCTCAACAAGAGCTTTGGCGGCGTGACGGTCGCGCGCGATATCGATTTCGCACTCCAGGCCGGCACCATGCACTGCCTGATCGGGCCGAACGGCGCGGGCAAGTCGAGCTTTTTCCGCCTGATCCTCGGCGAGCATGCCCCTGATAGCGGCACGATCAGCTTCCGGGAGACCGATATCACGCGGATGCGGTCCTTCGAGAGGATTCGCCGCGGCATCAGCGTCAAGTTTCAGGTCCCCGGCATCTTCAAGGCGCTGAGCGTGCGCCAGAACTTGGAGGTCGCCTTCCAGCACCATCTGCACGGGCACAATCTGGCCACGACCGTGCGCCGCGTGCTGGAGTTCACCAATCTGGAGAGCGAGGTGGAGACTGCCGCCGGCGTGCTCTCCCACGGTCAGCAGCAATGGCTGGAGATCGGCATGGCCGTCGGTGTGGAGCCGCAGCTACTGCTGCTTGACGAGCCCACCGCGGGCATGTCGCCCGACGAGACGCGCAAGACCGGAGAGATGCTGCATGAGCTGAACGGGCGCGGCATCACGATCCTCGCCGTCGAACATGACATGGCCTTCGTCGAACAGATCGCGACGCGGGTGACGGTGCTCCATTTCGGTGCGATCTTCGCCGAAGGCACCATCGCCGAAATCATCGATCATCCCGGCGTGCAGGAGATCTATTTGGGGACGGCCGATGAATGATGCCCCGCTTCTGACCGTCGACGGACTGCGCAGCGGCTATGGCGCCGAAACCGTGCTGCAGGGTGTCGATATGGAGATCGGCGCCGGCGAAATCGTCGCCGTCATCGGCCGCAACGGCGTCGGCAAAAGCACCCTTATGCGCACGCTCACTGGGCTTCTGCGCCCTAGCGATGGCACGATCGCGCTCGCCGGGCGGGACGTGACTGCGGACAGCGCGGATCTGCGCGCCCGCGCCGGGATCGGCTATATTCCCCAGGGCCGCGATGTCTTTCCCGAACTGACCGTGCGGGAGAACCTGCTTGTCGGTGAAGTCGCCGGGCAAGGCAGGGCCACACCGGACTATGACATGGTCTATCGCTTCTTCCCGATCCTGAAGGAGCGCGCCCGCCAGCGCGCCGGCACCCTGTCGGGCGGCCAGCAGCAACAGCTCGCCATCGGCCGCGCGATGATCGGCAACCCGAAACTGATGCTGCTGGACGAGCCCTCCGAAGGCATCCAGCCCTCCATCATCAAGGATATCGCCCGCAATGTGCGCACGCTTAACGAACAGACCGGCATGGCCGTGCTGCTGGTCGAGCAGAATCTGGACCTGATCGTGTCGCTCGCCCAACGGGGCTACGTGATGGAAAAGGGCCGCCTGACGACCAGTCTGAACCGGGACGAGATCACCTCGCGCGACGAGGTCCGGCGTCATCTGACAATCTGAAAGCAAGGGGAAGGAGACCACCATGAGTTGGTTCGACACATCGATCATGGCCCGCAAGGGCGTCGCCAAGGGTCAGGCGGGGGCGCGCCACCATATCTCCATCGAGGATCAGGGGACCTTCCACTATGTCTACGGCCCCTACGCCGATCCCGTGCTGGAGGTGGAGCCAGGCGCCGTGCTGACGGTGGAAACCCATGACGCTTTCGAAGGAAAGATCGGCAAGGAAAGCGACAAGCCCACCGAGATCCTGAACTTCCCCTATCTCAACCCGCAGACCGGCCCGGTTTTCGTAAAGGGTGCGGAAAAAGGCGACGCGCTGGCGGTCAGGATTATCTCGATCAAGCCGCGGGGGCCGCAGCCTGTGGGCACGACCTGTCTGATCCCCGAATTTGGCGGCCTTGTCGCCACCGGCGACACCGCGATGCTGAACCCGCCGCTGCCCGAAAAGGTCAAGAAGATCAAGGTGGACGAGGACGGGGTCTACTGGTCCGACAGCCTCACCCTGCCCTACGAGCCCTTCATCGGCACCATCGGCACCGCGCCCGAGATCGAGGCGATTTCCTCGCTGCAGCCCGACTACTATGGCGGCAACATGGACGTGCCCGACGTGAAGCCCGACTCGATCATCTACCTCCCGGTGAACAAGGAAGGCGGCTACCTTTATCTGGGCGACTGCCACGCGATCCAGGGCGACGGAGAGCTTTGTGGCGTCGCGCTGGAGATGCCCGCCACAGTCGAGCTCCAGGTCGATCTGATCAAGGGGCACGGCAATGGCTGGCCGCAGCTGGAGAGCGAGCACGCGATGGGCTTCATCGGCTCCGCCCGCCCCATGGAGGATGCCGCCCGTATCGCCTATCGCGAGCTGGTGCGCTGGCTGGCCGCCGAGACGGGGCAGAGCGAGGAAGAGGCCTATATGCTGCTGACGATGTGCGGCAAGGTCCGGGTCGGCAACATGGTCGATCCGAAATACAGCCTCGGCGCCTCCATAGAAAAACGCTTCGTAAAGTAAGGGACGGACCATGGATCTTGGATTGAAAGGACGGCGCGCGCTCGTCACCGGCGGCAGCAAGGGGATCGGGCGGCGCTGCGCCGACATCCTCGCCGCCGAAGGCGCACATGTGTCGGTCTGTGCGCGCACGGCGGCCGATGTCGAGGCGACGCTGGACGCGCTGCGCCCCACCGGTGTCACGGTGCACGGGTCGGCGGTCGATGTGTCCGACAAGGCAGCGCTGGAAAGCTGGGTTGCCGACGCCGCCGAAGCGCTTGGCGGGATCGACATGGTCATCGGCAATGTCTCGGCACTGGCCGTGGCCGATGACGAGGACGCCTGGCAGGCCGGGTTCGAGACCGACATGATGCATTGCGTCCGGCTGGTGAATGCCGCGATGCCCTGGCTGGAGGCGTCCGAGGCAGGATCAATCACCCTGGTCTCTTCGGTCTCGGGGCGCGAGGTCGACTTCACCGGCCCGGCCTATGGCGCCTTCAAAAGCGCCATCGTGCACTACGCCAGCGGGTTGGCCTACAAGCTGGCCGGCAAGGGCATCCGGGCGAACTCGGTCTCGCCGGGCAACACATATTTCGAGGGCGGGATCTGGGAGAGCATCGAGACCGGCAACCCGGAACTCTTCGCCGAGGCGCTCGCCCTCAATCCAACCGGACGCATGGCCAAGCCCGAAGAGGTCGCCCGCGGCATCGTGTTCCTGGCGAGCCCCGCATCGAGCTTCACCACAGGTACGAACCTCGTCATCGATGGTGCGCTCACCCGCGGCGTGCAGTACTGACACCCGAGGCTGTCTGCGGGCGGCCCTGCCCCCGTTGACAGCGTCGCCGAGGGCGGAACGCGCGGTTCTCGCGCGGCCACCTGGCGCGCACCACACCCGATAAACAACGGGCCCAAAAATTTCAATTCAACCGCAAAAACCGGCTTCAGCCTCTTCAGGGGCGCTCAGGTGGTCGGCAGACTACCAGCCTGCGCGCTCCAGCACCCCGGCGAGCTGCGTTTCGGACAGGGTGATGGGACTGGCCTTCATGGACGAAGACGCTGCGGATTGCGCGGCGATCCGGCGGCGGCTCTCGGGATCGAGCGGCGCCGCACCTGGGCCGAGGCCGCGCTGCGCGATCCAGTCGGCCAGACCGTCGCATCCAACGCCCAGCGTTCCCTGAACATCGGCATCGATCTGCGCCAGACGCTCCGCCGTTTGCGAGCCTTCGGGTGCAACCGCCGCGAGCGTGCACAGAACCTCGGGCAACAAGCGGCCGCAGATCGCGCCGTGGGGCTCTTGCGTTTCGCCCCCCACGACACCGGCGAGCCCGTGGACCGCACCCAGTCCCGCATTGGCCAGGGCGATACCGCTGACATAAGCACCATAGGCCAGCGCATCGCGGGCCTGGGGCGCCTCTCCGCGATCCATGAGCGTCGCGAGCGCGGAGAGACCCTCCACAATCGCGGGCCGGCAAAGCGCATCTGTGAATGGGGTCGCCCGGGCCGAAAGGTAGGGCTCGATCAGTTGCGTGACCGCATCGAGGCCGCTCGCGAGTGTCTGGCGCAGCGGGGTGCCGTCAGTCAGGCTCGGGTCGATCACGATCAGGTCGGCGACCATGCGGTCGTCGCGCAGGCTGACCTTGCGCGCATGCTCCGGCACCGTGATGACGGCATTCTTTGTGGCTTCCGAACCGGTGCCCGCGGTCGTGGGCACCGCCACAAAGGGCAGTGGTGCGGCTGCGAGGGGACGGCCTGCGCCCACGACCTCCAGATGCTCCAGCAGGTCGGTGGACGGCGCGGGCAACAACGCCGCGAGCGCCTTGCCGAGATCGAGCGCGGCGCCGCCGCCCATGGCCACGACCGCATCCGCCCGCCAGTTGCGCGCACCGTCGAGCGCATCGGTGAGCATGTCCAGCGTCGGCTCGGTAGAACAGGCGACGGTCTGAAGGGTTGCACCGGCTGCGTCCAGCGCGCCCCGCAGGTCGGCCGAGCGGACAGGATCGCCACCATGCACGAAGATCAGGCGCGGACCCAGAGCGGCGACTTCGGTCACGGCCCGCATGGCGGCCCCGCGGCCAAACCGGGTGTTCGGCGGCAGGCGCAGTGCGAACGGGGAAAGGCCGGTCATATCGGTGGATTGGGAGCGTATCGTCATGGTGCACTCATCCCTGCGCGGGTGCAGAAATGCAAGTCGCGGCAGGGGTTCCCCGCCGCGACCACGCCCCGTTCACCGGGGAAAGCCTGCCGGGCCGCAGATGCGCGGCCCGGAGAGCCTCAGTTCTGCCAGGACTGGATCAGCTCGTCATAGGAGACCGTGACCGGCTCCTCTTCCTCGTTCTCCAGCTTCGCCTTGGGCGATCCGGGCTGGCTCAGCCAGACTTCCGGGTCCTGCGGCTCGTTCATGACCGGGCCGAGGTCGCCCTGTACGCCGGCACGCTCCAGGCGCTCCATGACGCGTTCCTGATCCGCACAGAGAGCATCGAGCGCTTCCTGCGGGGTCTTGGCACCGGACATCGCGTCCCCGATATTCTGCCACCAGAGCTGCGCCAGCTTGGGGTAGTCCGGAACGTTGGTGCCCGTGGGCGACCACTGGACCCGCGCCGGCGAGCGATAGAATTCGACCAGACCGCCGAGACGCGGCGCGCGCTCGGTGAAATAGTCGGAGTCGATCGTGGACTCGCGGATGAAGGTCAGGCCGACGGCGGATTTCTTCAGGTCCACCGTCTTGGAGGTCACGAACTGGGCATAGAGCCAGGCCGCCTGAGCCCGGTCCACAGGTGTGGATTCCATCAGCGTCCAGGACCCGGCATCCTGATAGCCGATCTTGGTGCCTTCCTGCCAGTAGACCCCGTGCGGCGAGGGCGCCATCCGCCATTTCGGTGTGCCGTCCTCGTTCATCACGGGCAGATCGGGCTCGACCGTCGCCGCGGTGAACGCCGTGTACCAGAACATCTGCTGCGCGATATTGCCCTGGGCCGGGATCGGGCCGGCTTCGGAGAAGGTCATGCCAGCAGCCGCCGGAGGCGAATATTTCTGCAGCCATTCGATGGCCTTGGTCACGGCATAGACCGCGGCAGGCGAGTTCGTGGCACCGCCGCGCGCGACGCAGGAGCCGACGGGCTGGCTGTTCTCGTTGACCCGGATGCCCCATTCATCGACGGGCAGACCGTTGGGTTCACCGACATCGCCCATTCCGGCCATGGACATCCACGCATCGGTGTAACGCCAGCCGAGCGAGGGGTCTTTCTTGCCGTAGTCCATGTTGCCGAAGACTTCGCCTTCGACGCCGAGATGGCTCAGATCGCGCCCCGTAAAGAACTCCGCGATGTCTTCATAGGCCGACCAGTTGACCGGAACGCCGAGGTCATAGCCATAGGCTTCCTTGAAGTCCGCCTTGTTCTTCTCGTCGTTGAACCAGTCGTAGCGGAACCAGTAGAGGTTCGCGAACTGCTGGTCGGGCAACTGGTAAAGCTTGCCGTCCGGGCCGGTCACGAATTTCAGGCCGATGAAGTCGGGCAGATCGAGGGTCGGCAGCGTCACTTCTGCGCCTTCGCCCGCCATCCAGTCGGTCAGGTTGCGGACCTGCTGATAGCGCCAGTGGGTGCCGATCAGGTCGCTGTCATTGACATAGGCATCATAGATGTTCTCGCCCGACTGCATCTGGGTCTGCAGCTTCTCGACGACATCGCCTTCGCCGATCAGATCGTGGGTGACCTGAATGCCGGTGATCGCCGAAAAGGCCGGCGCCAGAACCTGGCTTTCATACTCATGGGTGGTGATGGTCTCGGAGACGACCTTGATCTCCATGCCCTGGAACGGCTGGGCCGCGTCGACGAAGAACTGCATCTCCGCCTCCTGCTCTTCCCGCGTCAGGACCGAAAGTCCGTCGATCTCATTGTCGAGGAAGGCGTTCGCAGCCTCCATATCGGCAAAGACCGGGGTCATGACCAGCAGCGACAGCGCCGTGGTCGAGGTGAGTAGTCGGTTCATGAGATACCTCCCGTTGGTGAACCCTGTTTTTGATTTTTGGCTGCGGGATCTGACGCCCCTGCAGCCAGTTAAACCCATCGGAAAACGCAGACCGCGTAAAGGGCGCAAATGCCCAATGCATAGGGTTGCGGAAAATCCGTGAGCCCGAGCCAGGCCAGATTGATGAAGGCCGAGCCCAAAAGCGTGATGAAAAGCCGGTCGCCGCGCGTCGTCTCGATCCGCAGGATGCCGACGCGCGGCGTTTCGGGATAGCGGATCGCGAGGAACGTGAAGGTGATCAGGATCGCGGCAATCACGAGGAAAAAGATTGCCGTCGGCCAAGTCCATGCCATCCAGTCCATTGCTTTTCTCCTGCTCTAGCAGATGCTGTCGAGCCACGGCTCGATCATCCGCTTCATCGTTCTCAATTGCTCGGCTGCATGGTCGTCCGAGACATCCGCATTCACCAGGAATGTGGTCGCCTCCTCTTCGACCTTTGGCCAAGAAACGTTCTCATCGACAAGCGCATTCAGTAGCGAGAGGGCTCGTCCATGATCCAAAGGATGCAAAGCGAACGTCTTGTCGACGACGCCGAAGCATCCCGGAAGTTGCTCCTGCCAGGTCAATGCCATCACACCCTCCCCAGGGCAAAGCCCTTGGCGATGTAGTTGCGCACGAAATAGATCACCAGCGCGCCCGGAACCAAGGTCAGCACACCGGCCGCGGCCAGCACGCCCCAGTCGATGCCTGCGGCCCCTTGCGTCCGGGTCATGATGGCCGCGATCGGCTTTGCGTCGACGGTGGTCAGGGTCCGGCTCAGCAGCAGCTCCACCCAGGAGAACATGAAGCAGAAGAACGCCGCCACACCGATCCCGCTCGCGATCAACGGCATGAAGATCTTCACGAAGAACCGCCCGAAACTGTAGCCATCGATATAGGCCGTCTCGTCGATCTCCTTCGGCACGCCGCGCATGAAGCCTTCGAGGATCCAGACCGCCAGCGGGATGTTGAAGAGGCAATGCGCCAGCGCCACGGCGATATGGGTGTCGAAGAGCCCGACCGAGGAATAAAGCTGAAAGAACGGCAGCGCGAACACCGCAGGCGGCGCCATCCGGTTGGTCAGCAGCCAGAAGAACAGGTGCTTGTCGCCCATGAAGTGATAGCGGCTGAAGGCATAGGCCGCGGGCAAGGCGACCGCTAGGCTGATCACCACGTTCATGCACACATAGATCAGCGTGTTGACATAGCCCATGTACCAGGCCGGATCGGTCAGGATGGTGATGTAGTTTTCCAGCGTGATGCTCTGCGGCCAAAGCGTGAAGGAACCGAGGATCTCGGAATTGGTCTTCAGGCTCATGTTCAGCAGCCAGTAGATCGGCAGCAGCAGGAAGGCGAGGTAGAGCACCATCACCACGGCCTTGCCGTTGATCTTGGGCAGCGACAGCCCCTTGGCCGTTGCGGTGCGGGTTGCGGTGATCTCGGCCATTACCGGCCCTCCGCTTTGTCAAGGTTGGTCATCACGGTGTAGAACACCCAACTGATCAGCAGGATCACGAGGAAATACATCAGCGAGAACGCCGCCGCAGGGCCGAGGTCGAACTGCCCAAGGGCCATCTTGACCAGGTCGATCGACAGGAAGGTCGTCGCATTACCCGGTCCCCCGCCCGTGACCACGAAGGGCTCGGTATAGATCATGAAACTGTCCATGAAGCGCAGCAGGATCGCAATCATCAGAACGCCCTGCATCTTGGGCAACTCGATATAGCGGAACACCTTCCAGCGGCTCGCCTGGTCGATCTCGGCGGCCTGATAATAGGCGTTGGGGATCGACTGCAGCCCGGCATAGGCCAGCAGCGCCACCAGCGACGTCCAGTGCCAGACATCCATCACGATTACCGTCGCCCAGGCGGCATAGAAATTCTGCGTGTAATTGTACTCGATCCCGATGGCGTTGAGCGTATGCCCGAGCAGGCCGATATCCTGACGCCCGAAGATCTGCCAGATCGTGCCCACGACATTCCACGGCACCAGCAGCGGCAGCGCCATAAGCACCAGGCAAACCGAGGCCCAGAAGCCTTTCTTGGGCATGTTCAGCGCCACGATGATGCCCAGCGGCACCTGGATCGCGAGGATGATGGCCGAGAAGGCGAGCTGACGGCCGAGCGCGTCCCACATCCGTTCGCTGGCGAGCATTTCCTCGAACCATTCGAGGCCCGCCCAGAAGAACTGGTTGTTCCCGAACGTGTCCTGCACGGCATAGTTCACCACGGTCATCAGCGGGATGACAGCCGAGAACGCGACCAGCACCAGCACGGGCAGGACCAGGAACCAGGCCTTGTGATTGACGGTCTTTTCCATCAGGCGGCGCCCTCCTGCACGAGCCAGTCATTGGCATAGACATTGATGTTGGCCGGGTCGAAGCGGACGAATTTCAGGTCGGGCCCGATATTGTCCCCCTCGTCGGCGATGATGTTGATTTCCTGATCGAAAATCGACGCGCGCACGATCTTGTGGCGCCCGACATCCTCGACCCGGCGCACTTTCACGGGCAGGCCCTCGTCGACGGTCAGCGTCGCGAATTCCGGCCGCACGCCGATCTCGACCTTGCCCGACAGCGCGCCATAGCTGTGCGAAAGCGGGATCTCGGCGCCATGGACGATGGCGTGCGTTCCCGACACCTCGGCCGGGATTACGTTCATGCCCGGAGAGCCGATGAAGAAGCCCACGAACGTGTGCGCCGGGCGCTCGAACAGCTCCTGCGGCGTGCCGATCTGCACGACCCGGCCGTCATACATCACTACCACCTTGTCGGCGAAGGTCAGCGCCTCGGTCTGGTCATGGGTGACATAGATCATCGTGTGCCCGAATTCGTGGTGCAGGCTCTTGAGCTGGGTGCGCAACTCCCATTTCATATGCGGGTCGATCACCGTCAGCGGCTCGTCGAACAACAGTGCGTTGACGTCCTCGCGGACCATGCCGCGCCCGAGCGAGATCTTCTGCTTGGCATCCGCCGTCAGTCCGCGCGCCTTGCGCTTCAGCACGTCCTCCATGCCGATCATCTGGGCGATCGCCTGGACGCGCTGTTCGACATACTCCGCCGAATTGCCCCGGTTGCGCAGCGGAAAGGCCAGATTGTCGTGCACGCTCATCGTGTCGTAGACGACCGGAAACTGGAACACCTGGGCGATGTTGCGCTCTGCCGTCGGCGCGTTCGTAACGTCGACATCGTCGAACAGAATACGGCCCTGGCTTGGATGAAGAAGGCCCGATATGATATTGAGAAGCGTGGACTTTCCGCAACCAGACGCGCCGAGCAACGCATAGGCCTCGCCGTCGGCCCAGTCGTGGTTGAGCTCCTTGAGCGCGAAATCATCCTCGCTCTTCGGGTTGGGCAGGTAGGAATGCGCGAGATTGTCGAGCGTGATCTTTGCCATCGGTCCCTCCCTCAGGCCGCCAGCGCGTAGGACGCGGGCGCCAGCAATCGGCCATCCTCGCCGAAGACATAGACGTGCGACGGATCGAGATAGACCGCCAGTTCCGCGCCGATCTCAAGATCGCGCACGCCGTGGATCAGTCCGACCCAGCGATCGCCGTGATGTTCGAGATGCACGAAGGTCTCCGAGCCAGTGATTTCGAAGACATTCAGAGACGTGACAAACCGCATCGCATCGTCGGTGTGTTTCTCCAGCTCGATATGGTTGGGACGAAACCCCGCGGTGAAGGGTCCGTCGGGCAGCTGCGCCAGCGCGCCGGATGCCTCGATGGCCTGACCGTCCCCGAAGAGCAGTTGGTCGCCCGACTTGATCACCTGCAGGAAATTCATCGGCGGGTCGGAAAACACCCGCGCCGTGGTGACATCGACCGGCTGACGATAGACATCCGCGGTCGGGCCGAACTGGGTCACCCGCCCTTCCCACAACGTGGCCGTGCGCCCGCCGAGCAGCAGCGCCTCTTCGGGTTCGGTCGTGGCATAGACAAAGATCGAGCCCGCGGCCTCGAAGATCTTCGGGATCTCGATACGCAGCTCCTCGCGCAGCTTGTAGTCGAGATTGGCCAGCGGTTCGTCGAGCAGCACCAGCCCGGCATCCTTGACCAGCGCCCGGGCGAGCGCGCAGCGCTGCTGCTGGCCGCCCGAAAGCTCCAGCGGCTTGCGGTCGAGCATCGGTCCGAGCTTCATGATATCGGCCGCACCCCGCACCGCGCTGTCGATCTCGGACTTGTTCTTGCCCAGCAGCCGCATCGGCGAGGCGATGTTGTCGTAGACGGTCATGGAGGGATAATTGATGAACTGCTGATAGACCATCGCGACGCCCCGGTCCTGCACCCGCACACCGGTCACATCCTCGCCGTTCCACAGCACCCGGCCTGTGTTCGGTTTGTCGAGGCCGGCCATGATCCGCATCAGCGACGTCTTGCCCGAGAGCGTCGGCCCCAGCAGCACGTTCATCGTGCCCTTATGCAGCGTCAGATCGGTCGGGTAGATGTGAGTCTGTCCGCTCACAATCTTCGACACGCCCTCGAGCGTGAGTGCCATTGCGTCTTTCCTCCCTCTCGCCAGCCGCACCACACGGGTGCGGGGCGCGTCATTCCGCGGCGCTGCGCGCCGTGCGTTCCTGTTCCATCCAACTGTTCAACGATTGCGCCTCATCCGTCGAGAGGCGGAGCCCGAGTTTCGACCGGCGCCAGAGCACATCTTCGGCGGTGCGGGCGTATTCCCGGCCCATCAGCCAGCGCACTTCGGCCTCCGTCAGCGTGGCACCGAAGTCCCGCCCCAGATCGCTGGCATCACGCGCCGTGCCGAGCAGTTCGCGCGCTTCGACACCATAGGCCCGGACCAGACGGCGGGCCCAGCGTTCGGTCAGAAACGGATAGTCCGCCTGCAGCTCGGCGATCAGCGCAGGGACACCGGTTACGGGAAAATCGCCGCCGGGCAGCGGCACACCCGCGGTCCAGGCGTCGCCCGTGCCGGGTATATGGGGCGCGATCTTTTTCAGCGCGGCCTCGGCCAGACGGCGATAGGTCGTGATCTTGCCGCCAAAGACGTTGAGCGCCGGCGCCCCGCCGCTGTCATCGACCGTCAGTACGTAGTCCCGTGTCGCCGCCGTCGCGGATTTGGCGCCGTCGTCATAGAGCGGCCGCACACCGGAATAGCTCCACACGATGTCGTCGCGCGTCACCGGCGCCTTGAGATATTCCGAGGCGAAGGCGACCAGATAGTCGCGCTCCTCGTCGGTGATCTCGGGACGCCTGGACGGATCGGTGTGTTCCTGGTCGGTGGTTCCGATCAGGGTGAAATCGGTCTCGTAGGGGATCGCAAAAATGATCCGGCCGTCCTGCCCCTGAAAGAAGTAACATTTGTCATGGTCAAAGAGCTTGCGGGTCACGATGTGCGAACCGCGCACCAGACGCACTTTTTCACCGGTGTTGCGCCGCATCTTGCCCTGGATGATGTCGGCCACCCACGGGCCGCCGGCATTGACCAGCATCCGCCCGCGGCGGATCGATTGCGTGCCGGTTTCGCTGTCTTCCAGAGTCGCGACCCAGAGGCCATCCTGAACCTCTGCCGACACGAGCCGTGTACGCGTCAGGATCTCGGCCCCCCGCGCCTCGGCATCGCGCGCATTCAGCGCAACGAGGCGCGAATCCTCGATCCAGCAGTCGGAATACTCGTAGGCTTTCGTGAACTTGTCCTTGAGCGGCGCGCCTTCGGGCCCGCGCGTCAGATCGACGGTGCTCGCCCCGGGCAGGATCTTGCGCCCGCCCATATGGTCATAAAGGAACAGACCGAGGCGGATCAGCCAGGCCGGGCGGCGCCCCTTCATCCAGGGCATCACGCGGTTGAGCCAGCGCGACGTCGGTGTGTCGCCCTCGAACCGCTGACTGGCGTGGTAGGGCAGCACGAAGCGCATCGGCCAGCTGATATGCGGCATCGCGCGGAGCAGCGTTTCGCGTTCGATCAGCGCCTCGCGCACCAGGCGAAACTCGAAATATTCCAGATAGCGCAGACCGCCATGGAAAAGCTTGGTGGACGCCGAAGAGGTCGCCGAAGCAAGATCGTTCATTTCCACCAGCGTGACCGAAAGGCCCCGACCGGCGGCATCCCGCGCGATCCCGCAGCCATTGATCCCGCCGCCGACAACGAGAAGATCGCTCACATTTTGCGTCGTCTGATCGTTAGCCATCGGTCCCCCCGTTGCGGCGATAAAGACCACAAATGCGCGGTTTTTGTCAATTTCATTTTCGATTTTTTTCGTTTCGCGACAAACATGGGGATTTCAAGGGCTTGAACGGCAATGGTCAACGCACACGCGATCACGCCGGTCGGGCACCGCGCGTCGACGGCGACTCGTGAGCGCAATCCCTGCCCTGCGAAGCTTTGCGCGCATCTGTGTCGCCGACCAATGCCAAACTCGAACATCACCCTTGCGAGCTCCGCCGGCTTGACGGCACACTCGGGTCCGGAGGAACCGAACCCGTGTCTCAAACACTTCGCCACCCGGATATACTCGATATCGCCCGCCGCGAGGGGCGCGTGACGGTCGAGGGCCTCGCCGAACGGTTCGGCGTGACGGCGCAGACGATCCGGCGCGACCTCTCGGAACTGGCGGATGCCGGCCGGCTCGAACGCGTGCATGGCGGCGCGATTCTGCCCTCGGGAGTCACGAATATCGGCTATGCCGACCGGCGCGCCCTTGCCGCCGACGAAAAGGAAGCCATCGCCGCGGCCTGCGCGGCGGCAATCCCCGACAGCTCGTCGGTCTTCCTCAATATCGGTACGAGCACCGAGGCCGTCGCGCGGGCCATGTTGCGGCACCGCGATCTGCTGGTCGTCACCAACAACATGAATGTCGCGCAGATCCTGCTGGAAAACCCGGACTGCCGGATCGTTCTGGCCGGAGGATCGCTGCGCCGCTCCGACGGCGGCCTGATCGGCGCGCTGACGATGCGGGCGATCGAGCAGTTCAAGTTCGACCACGCCGTCATCGGCTGCTCCGCGCTGGACGCGGATGGCGATCTGCTCGATTTCGACATTCAGGAGGTCGGCGTCAGCCAGACGATCATCGAACGGGCCCGCTCCACCTACCTGGTCGCAGATGCGACGAAATTCGAACGCACCGCACCGGTCCGGATCGCCTCCCTGCGCGATATGGAGGTGTTCTTCACCGACGGCCCCGTCCCGCCGGAGCTCGCGCAGCGCTGCGCCGCCTGGGGCACGGAGATCCGATTCGTCTAGCGCCGCCGCCGCAGTGGTGTCGCTCCATAACACCAGGCGGCCCCGGCGTCGTGCCGCGTATCGGGCAATTCCCGAGCTTTCGGCTGGTCCTGCCCCACCGCAACCGGGTAGGCATTGGCAACGCCCCGAGAGCTGTCCCTGCCATGCGCCTTCGCCACACCCCCATGCGCCTTCGCGACACCCCTGTGCGCCTTTGCCATAGCGGCATTCTGCTCTGCGCCTTTTGCGCGCTCCTCGCCGGCTGCACACCGCGGGACTTTCCCGAGAATCCATTCGAGCGTGCCGAGCAGGATCTGACCGCCCCATCGGTCGTGCCGCTGGACACGGGCTTTCCCGGTGCCGCGGAGCTCGCCGAAGCGCGCGAGGCCGAAACGGAGGCGTTTTCGCTGACCGATCAGGCCGAGGCGCTGACGGAGCGCAGCGCGGCACTGACCGAGCGTGACCCGGCGCTGTCGGGCGATCAATTGGCCCCGAACGCTCCGGCCGATGAAGTGCTGGAGCGCAGCGAGAGCCTGCGCAGCCGGGCCGACGCCCTGCGCGCCCGCGAGGACATCGGGCAGATCGACGAGGCCGAAAGCCTGGAGCAGCGTCGCGAGCAGATGAACGAACAGGCCGAGATCCTGCGCACGCGCACCGACTGACTCGCGCCGTTGCAGCCCGCGCGCCTTCGGGCTATCGACGCCGCTGAGCTGTTCGAGCCTATGGAGCCTGCCATGACCACGTCCGCCCTGCGCCTCGGCATAGCCGGATTGGGGACCGTCGGACGGGGCGTCGTCAAGATCCTGCAAGCCCACGGCCCGTTGCTGACGGCCCGCTGCGGTCGCCCGCTGGAGCTGGTCGCCGTCACGGCACAGTCGAAAGACAAGGACCGGGGCATCGACCTGTCTGCTTATGACTGGGCCGACAGCGCCGATGCGCTCGCCACCCGCCCCGACATCGATGTCTATGTCGAACTGATGGGCGGCAGCGACGGCGCGGCGCGCAGTTCGATCATGGCCGCGCTCGATGCCGGCAAGGACGTCGTCACCGCCAACAAGGCGCTGCTCGCGCTCCATGGCCAGGCACTCGCCGAACGGGCCGAAGACGCGGGCCGGGTGATCCGCTTCGAGGCCGGGGTTGCCGGCGGCATTCCCTGCGTCAAGGCACTGACCGAAGGGCTCGCGGGCAACGAGATCACCCGCGTCCTCGGCGTGATGAACGGGACCTGCAACTACATCCTGACGCGGATGCAGGATGCGGGCCTCAGCTATGACGAGGTGTTCCAGGAGGCCAGCGATCTGGGCTATCTGGAGGCCGACCCGACCCTCGACACCGGCGGGATCGACGCCGGACATAAGCTCGCGCTGCTGGCCTCCATCGCCTTCGGCGCCAAGGTCGATTTCGACGCGGTGCGGCTTGAGGGAATCGAACGGATCACCATCGAGGATATCGACCGGGCCGCCGATATGGGCTTTCGCATCAAGCTTCTGGGCGTCGCGCGCATGTCCGGCCGCGGGCTGGAGCAGCGCATGACGCCCTGTCTGGTGCCCGAGAGCTCGCCGCTGGGCCAGCTCGAAGGTGCCACGAACATGGTGGTGATCGACGGCGATGCCTGCGGCCAGATCGTGCTCCGCGGCGCCGGCGCGGGCGAAGGTCCGACGGCCTCGGCCGTGATGTCCGACATCATCGACATCGCGCGGGGCCTGCGGCTGCCGACCTTCGGACAGCCGGCGCACATGCTGGCGGATCTGCCGCGGGCGCACGCCTCGGTCCCTGCCCCCTATTATCTGCGGCTGGAACTGCTCGACAAGCCCGGCGCGCTCGCCAAGGTCGCGGCCAAGCTGGGCGACGCGGGTATCTCCATCGACCGGATGCGTCAGTATGGCCACGCGGAAGCGTCGGCCCCGGTCCTTATTGTCACGCACAAGACGACTCGGGACGCGCTGGACCACGCCATCGAGGATTTCTCGGCAACCGGTGTGCTTGCCGCCGATCCCGTCGCGATCCGGATCGAAATGGTCTGAGGCAGAATTGTGGAATGCCCCGTGCTTGCCGGGGCAGATCGCGTAACGGGTGGCAAGAGCGGAGTGAAGCAAATGTCCAAACCTATCGATTTCAGTGATCGGATGCTGTCGCTGGGCCTCGCCCGCGTCTCGGAGGCCGCGGCGCTGGCCTCGGCCAAGCTGATCGGACGTGGCGATGAAAAAGCCGCCGACCAGGCCGCCGTGGACGCCATGCGCACGCAGCTCAACATGCTCGACATCGACGGCGTGGTCGTGATCGGTGAAGGCGAGCGTGACGAGGCACCGATGCTCTACATCGGTGAAGAGGTCGGCACCGGCTCCGGCCCTGCGGTGGATATCGCGCTCGACCCGCTCGAAGGTACCACCCTGACCGCCAAGGACATGCCCAACGCGCTCGCCGTCATTGCCATGGGACCGCGCGGCTCGATGCTGCACGCGCCGGACGTCTATATGGAAAAGCTGGCCATCGGCCCGGGCTATGATGCGGGCGTCGTCACGCTCGACATGTCCCCCGAACAGCGCGTCCATGCGCTGGCAAAGGCCAAGGGCTGCTCGACCGAGGACATCTCGGTGTGCATCCTGGAACGTCCGCGCCACGAGGACCTGATCGCCGGCGTCCGCAAGACGGGCGCCGCGATCCGCCTGATCACCGATGGCGACGTGGCCGGCGTGATCCATTGCGCCGAGTTCGAAAAGACCGGCATCGACATGTATATGGGCTCCGGCGGCGCACCCGAAGGCGTGCTGGCGGCCGCGGCGCTGAAATGCATGGGCGGCCAGATCTTCGGCCAGCTGCTGTTTCGCAACGACGACGAACGCGGCCGTGCCGAAAAGGCCGGCATCACCGATCTCGACCGGGTCTATGGCCGCGACGAGCTTGTCACCCAGGACGTGATCTTTGCCGCCACCGGCGTGACCGATGGCTCGCTGGTGTCCGGCATCAAGCGCGAGATCGGCTCCCTGACCGCCGAGACCATCCTGATGCGCTCCAAAACCGGGTCCGTACGGCGCATGATCTACCGCAACCCCACACTATGAGGTGACGGCGGACACCGCACCCGAGCTGCCCGGGTTTCTCGGCGTCGCGACCTCGCTCACGGGGCGCCGCTGGGTTGGCCCGGACCCCGCGCAGGAGCGTGCCGCCGAGGCGCTGGCCCAGACCACGGGGCTCGACCTGGCGCTGTGCGGTGTGCTGGCGCGTCGGGGCGTTCCGGGCCCGGAGGTCGCGGCTTTTCTCGATCCAAAACTGCGCGATCTGCTCCCCGACCCGCGCGATCTGAAGGACATGACGCATGCGGCGGACCGCATCTGCGCCGCGCTGGACGCGCGCCAGCGGATCGCGGTCTTTGCCGACTATGACGTGGATGGCGGCGCCTCGGCAGCCTTGCTGCTGCGCTACCTGCGCGCGCTCGGGATGGCGGCGACACTCTATGTCCCCGACCGGATCGACGAAGGGTACGGGCCCAACGCGCCGGCCATGGCCCATCTGGCGGCGTCCCACGATCTGATCCTCTGCGTCGATTGCGGCACGCTCTCCCACGACGCGATCGCTGCGGCCGAGGGCGCGGATGTCATCGTGCTCGACCACCATCTGGGCGGCGAGACCCTGCCGCCGGCCCTGGCCGTGGTGAACCCGAACCGCGCGGACGAGGCCGGCGCGCTCGGCCATCTCTGCGCCGCGGGCGTGGTCTTTCTGACTTTGGTCGAGGTCAACCGTCAGAGGCGCGCGGCACAGGCGCCCTGCCCCGACCTGATGGCGCTGCTGGATCTTGTGGCCCTCGCCACGGTCGCCGATGTGGCACCGCTCACCGGCGTGAACCGCGCCTTCGTGCGCTCCGGGCTTCAGGTCATGCACAGGCGCGGCAATGCCGGGATCGTGGCGCTGGCCGATGTCGCCGGGCTCGACCGCGAACCCACGGCGCGCCATCTGGGGTTTGCGCTCGGGCCCCGCATCAATGCAGGCGGGCGCATCGGACAGGCCGATCTGGGCGCGCGGCTGCTGGCCTGCGACGACCGGGACCAGGCCGCGGAGATCGCGGCCCGCCTGGATGCCGAAAACACCCGCCGCCGCGAGATGGAGGCCGCCGTGCGCGAGGCCGCCCTTGCGCAGGCCGAGGCCCGCGGCAGCGACGGGGCCCTGTCCTGGGCGGCGGGCGACGGCTGGCACCCGGGCGTGGTGGGGATCGTCGCCGCGCGCCTGGTCGAGGTCACCGGGCAACCGGCGGTGGTGATCGGGTTCGACGGCGACGCGGGCAAGGGGTCGGGCCGGTCCGTGGCCGGAGCCGATCTGGGCGCGGCCGTGCAACGCCTGGTGCGCGAAGGCCTCATCGCCAAGGGCGGCGGTCATCCGATGGCCGCGGGGCTGAGCCTGTCACGCAGTCAGCTCATCCCGGCAATGGCGCGCCTGTCGGAGCTTCTGGCCATCCCGGGCGGAGGACCGCGCACGGCAAAGGACCTGCGGATTGACGGCGTGGTGCTGCCCGGCGCGATGCAGCCCGACATTGTGACGCGGCTCGATCGCGCCGGCCCCTATGGGCAGGGTGCACCGGTCCCCCGCTTCGCCCTGCCCGGGGTCATGCTCTACGCCGCACGCCAGATCGGCAGCGGGCATCTCAAGATCTCCTTCGGCGAGGGCGGCGGACCCAGGCGCGAAGGCATCGCCTTCGGCGCCTATGACCGCGGCTTCGGCCAGGCAGTCGAAGCCTGCGTGGGAAGGCCGCTCCACCTCGCCGGAACGCTGGACCTGAACCATTGGAACGGGCGCACCAACGTGCAGCTCCGGCTGGATGACGCGGCGCTGGTGGACGGGTGAAAAACTCCTTGCGGACATAGGGCACTTTGCCTAATACCCACCGCACGCCGAGGATTTGGCCCGTTCGTCTATCGGTTAGGACGCCAGGTTTTCAACCTGGAAAGAGGGGTTCGATTCCCCTACGGGCTGCCAGTCCAAAGTCTCTCGGTTTTTCCTCCATTCACATGCGCGCCTCCATGTCTGGCTCATCATTGCAGTCGGGTGTGTTTTCCGGCCCCCTCAGCTCGCAAAGATCCAATGCTCGCTTTGCAAGGCGCACTCGATAGGCCTGCTCTCCATAGCCTGCCCGCGCCTGGTTCGCTTGCCGCGCAACGAAGGCTGAACTCTCCACTGGCATTGCGCCGAAATGGGCAATTCGGGTGGCGCGCGACCTCCTCGGGCCGTGCACGGCGCCAGGTCCATCGCGGTTTCTACAACGACCATTGAGCCTATGGCCGAGTGGATCGGGGTTTTCGGGACGACCGGCAGCGCGGGTCAGAAACGGCCGCTGGTCACGCGGCACCTGCTGCAGGTCTCCTGCCAGTTTCGTCAAAGTGCGCAAGTCGGCTTGAAGTCCGGTCTTGCCGGGGCGGTGCTGTATCCGGTCGCCTTCGAACACAGTCTGCCGGCCCATCCGCGCCACGTCCGGCGAGACGCCCGGGTGCAAAGGGATAGAGCGAGAGAGGCGCACCCTCGTTCCCGTGACATGCTGCGTGCCGAAGTGACCAAAAACTGTTGCTCGACCCAGATATGATCCCCGTCGGGGTTTCCGTCCGTTTTTCCGCGTCGGGCCTCATATTGAAGGCGATTCCGAAACCTTTCTCTATTGCGGAATGGCACAGTATCGCGAGGTTCTTTTCATTTCTTTGCGATGGCCGGTCCGGGGGTTTTCGCCATCAGCCTGTCGACAGGACGGGTCTTCATACTCCCATCAAGCAGATCGCCAGGGACACAGCAATACCCGTCAATTGCCTTCCGCAAAACACTCCGAAAAGCTTCTCACCGGTTCCGAAATCGAGGCGACCTCCGCTATTGCCCGGCAGTCTGCCTGCCTCCCCACACAACAAACATCAGATCCAGCGCGAGGCCAGTCCTCCGGAGAGGAAACACCCTGGTCCTGTCCGGACCCGTTCTGGCCGCTGGTCACGAAGCGCTCAGAGACAAATGGGTTGCCTGTCGTCGATCTTGCTGCGAAACCGCGGGTCTACGAGATCAAGCTGCTTGATACGACAGTGCGGCATCTCGAGATGCAGGTCCCGTGCGACACCCGACTCAGCGCGCCGAAACTGCCTGCAGAACGCGGCTCAATTACGGACCAGTTCCGTGTCGCACCGCACGTTCCGGTCGAAGTCGACCCTTGTATTTTCAGGACGCGATTTCCCGAATCTGCAAATTTCATTTCTTTACGCGACGGCATGTTTGCTTGACGCAAGGGCAGCGATTGATCGCCGTATTTGGGATTAATATTTCCTTAATAGTTCTGTTCCCGGCGTTTCTATTGTTGCCGGCATTTAAACGGTTCCTGGTGGTATTATGGCTTCGGTCGTTTCTTTTGTACCTGGTTCTTCCCCCTGTGGTGGGGCCTGCAGCCTAGATTGGGCTGCAGGCGAATTCGGCGTTCCGGCGGGGGAGGCAGTACCGATGTCGCTCCCCGAAGGTACGTTCCTGTCGGCCATGTCCTACGCCAGCGGCGGCGTGCCGAAGACGTCGCAGGGCAGCTACGTTACGGTCTCGGAACACCACGGTATTGGGTATGAGCTCGCCGATGGGTCCGTCATGTTTCAGTTTTCGGAATGCCAGAACTGGTCCGTCGCCCATCCGTCACAAACCGTCCCCCCCCCGGGCCAGCAGGTCGCGAATCCGATCCTGGCCGGCAGCGACTGGGTCCCCCTGATCGCGCCTTTGGGCTTTTTTGGTGGTGGTGGCTCCGACGGCCAGACCTTCGCGCAACCCAGCCAGATCGTGGCCTTTCGGGACCAGACGAGCGTGAGCCCCTGGACCTACGAGCCTTACGACCCGGAAACACCGATTTCGGTCGATCGGCCCTACACCTTTCCCGAGTTCGATGAAGAAACGATCCCGTCCGATGGCACGCCCGGGGAACTGATCCCGCCATTCCCGCCATTCACGGACTCGCCCCCCCTGCCGACACCGATCCCGAGCGCTGCGCTGTTTCTCTTGTCGGCTCTGATCGCGCTGATGGTGTTTGCGCGCAGGCGGGCAAACGCGGAACCCGTCTGAGGGGTTCGTCCTTTCGGTCGCCGGAGGGAAAGCGGTGTCCACGGATGCCGGTCCACAGCGCTGCGCATCCGGAACGGTGCAAATCGCCGTCCCGTGAACTAGCCAAGGCCACGCAGGAGGACAGGTCCGCATTCCGGACCGTATGGCCTCGCCTGTCGGCTTCTCAGGCAGCGCGGCGAGTGCTTGCGCACCCGGCGCAGGTTCTGGCCCGCAACAGGATCCGGCAGCGGGTCGCGAACGCTGTCCTCGCGGCATCGTCATGTCGCAGGCACACGGCCGCCGGGACTGGATCCTGTTCAGAGCGGGAATCCGACAAGCGCACCCTGATCTTGCCCGTCCACGCCAAGCACCGCGGGCGGCCGGGTTCACCAGCCATCCCCGCGGCGCGCCCCAGCGGGGCCTGAGACGCGCGGTGGGCGGGGCTCGGTCGCCATCACGGCGCGCCCTGCCCGTCGCTCCGGCTGGCGCCACCCGCACCGTCGCGGCCCGGTCTTCTGCCGGTCGTGCACCGCCCCGTCCCGGCGGCCGCAGCGATCACGCCTGCTCGACGCGCAACGCCGCCCCATGGAAGAGACCGCCCCTGCGGATTACATATGCAATCCAAGACCCACCGACCAACGCCCGGGAGGCCCCCATGCCCGATGACAGCAAGACCCGTGACAGCGCGGCCCGCAGTTTCGCCAAGACCGAGGACGCCCTCGCCCGGCTTACGCCGGAGCAGTACCGCGTCACCCAGCAGAACGGCACGGAACGCCCCGGCACCGGCGAACTTCTCGATAACAAGGCACCGGGCCTCTATGTCGATGTGGTCTCGGGCGAGCCGCTCTTCGCCTCGGCGCACAAGTACGAGTCCGGCTGCGGCTGGCCAAGCTTCACCAAGCCGATCGAGCCCGCCCACATCAACGAGCTGCGCGACATGACCCACGGCATGGTCCGGACTGAGGTCCGCTCCACCCATGGCGACAGCCATCTGGGCCATGTCTTCCCCGACGGGCCGCGCGACCAGGGGGGCTTGCGCTACTGCATCAACTCCGCCTCCCTGCGGTTCATCCATCGCGACGACATGGAGGCCGAGGGCTATGGCGACTACATCGATCAAGTGGAGGATATCTGATGGCTGAAGAGCGCGCAGTACTGGCCGGTGGCTGTTTCTGGGGCATGCAGGACCTGATCCGCAAGCTGCCCGGCGTCACCGCGACCCGTGTGGGCTATACCGGCGGCGACGTGCCCAACGCCACCTACCGCAACCACGGCACCCACGCCGAAGGGATCGAGATCCTGTTCGATCCCGCCCGGATCAGCTACCGCGAGATCCTGGAGGTCTTTTTCCAGATCCACGATCCCACGACGCTGAACCGGCAGGGCAATGACAGGGGCCTCTCCTACCGCTCGGCGATCTACTATGTGGACGAGACCCAGAAAGAGACCGCCATCGACACCATCGCCGATGTGGAGGCCAGCGGCCTCTGGCCCGGCAAGGTCGTGACCGAGGTCGAACCGGTGGGCCCGTTCTGGGACGCGGAGCCCGAGCATCAGGATTACCTGGAGCGCGTGCCCAACGGCTATACCTGCCATTTCCCGCGCCCCAACTGGGTGCTGCCGAATCGCACCGCGGCTGAGTAACACCGCCCCCCGGCCGTCGGCGCCGGGGGGTCCTCGCCGACCCTCCGGGCCTAGCGGCGCAGCGCGCCCGACGCCACCAGCGCGTCCTGCTTCTCCTGGTCGAACCACCAGTAATCGTCGCCACGCACGTAAGGGGGTTTTTCCTCGGGCCGCCCGAACACGTCCCAGAAGGCCAGCCAGTGGGTCGCCTTGTACCAGTTCGGCACCCAGATATGCTGGGCCCGCAGCACCCGGTCGAGCGCGCGAGCGGCCACCTCCATCTCCTCGCGGCTCTGGGCGCTGATGATCGCCTCGATCAGCGCGTCCACCGCCGGATCCGCAACGCCCGAGAAGTTGAACGAGCCCGGCGCGTCCGCCGCCTGGGAGCCAAAGATCGAGCGCAGCTCCACCGACGGGCTCAGCCCCATCACGAAGCGGCCGACGGTCACGTCATAGTCGAAATCCTGCTGGCGCTGCTGCATCTGGGCAGGATCGATCAGGACCGACCGGGCATTGATGCCCACACGCTTGAGGTTCTCGATATAGGGCAGAATGATCCGCTCGAAGCCCGGGCTGCCATAGACGAAATCGAGCGTCAGGACCTCGCCGGCCGCATTGCGCCTGAGCCCGTCATCGCCCACCTCCCAGCCCGCCTCGTCCAGCAGCGCGGACGCCGCGCGGATCGCCCGGCGGTCGGTACGTTGGGCCGCGTTCACCGGCGGGCTGTAAACCGGCTCGGTGAACACCGCCTCGGGCAGCTGGTCGCGCAGCGGCTCCAGAAGCGCCAGTTCCGCCCCCTCGGGCAGCCCCTCGGCCTGCATCGGCGAGTTCTCAAAGAAACTGTCGGTGCGATCATAGAGCCCGGCAAAGAGCGTCTCGTTCGACCATTCGAAATTGAACATCAGCGAGACCGCCTCGCGCACAAGCGGATCCTGGAGCTTTTCCCGCCGCAGGTTCAGCCAGAAGCCCTGGGTGCCCGTGGGCCGCGCGTCCTCGATGGTGATGCGCTGCACCGCGCCCGAATTCAGCGCCGGGAAATTGTAGCCCGACGCCCAGGTCGCCGAGGTCATTTCCTCGTGGAAGAGGTAGGTACCCGACTTCAGCGCCTCGAACGCCGCGTTGTTGTCCAGGAAATACTCGTAGACCACGCAGTCGAAATTATACATGCCGACATTCACCGGCAGATCGGCGCCCCAATAGTCCGGCTGGCGGCAATAGCGGATCGACCGGCCGGGCTGAACCCGGTCCACCACGAACGCGCCAGAGCCCACCGGCGGCTCCAGCGTGGAGCGGGTGAAATCGACCTCTTCATAGTAATGCTTGGGCAGGATCGCCGTCGTCCCGACCGTGGCGATCAGATCGCGCATCGCAGTCCCTTCGCGGAAATCCACGCGCACGCGGTGGTCATCGAGCGCGGTCACCGTCTCCACGTCGCGCAGCCCGATCCGGTAGAGCGGCGCCCCCTCGTCGCGCAGCGTCGTCAGCGTCCAGACCACATCCTCGGCCGTGATCGGCTCCCCGTCAGAAAACCGCGCCTCGGGCCGCATGTTGAAGATCGCCCAGGACCGGTCCTCGGGATACTCCACGCTCTCGGCGATCAGCCCATAGACCGCGTCGGGCTCATCGAAGGCGCGCACCAACAGACTGTCAGACAACCGTTCCAGCCCCTGCGCGGGCTCCCCAGACAGGATGTAGGCGTTGAGGCTGTCAAAGGTGCGCGAGGCGCCCTGCCCGCGGAAACTCAGCACCCCGCCCCGGGGGGCGTCCGGATTGACATAGTCGAAATGCGGGAAATCGGGGGGGTACTTCAGCTCGCCGAAGGCAGAGATGCCATGGGCCGTCGTGGTATCAGCCGCGGTTTCAGCTGTGGTGTCATTGGCCTGAACAGTGCCGATTGGCAGGGCCAGGCAGCCGATCAGGCTCAAAAGGGCGAATGCGCGGGGGCGTGGCAGGCATATCATCGGCAGCTCCGTTCCTCGGTTCCAGCAAAGCTAGCGTCGCTTGTGCGTTTTTGGAGATGTGATCACGCAAGCTTTGAAATGCCGTCGAGTCAGCGGCAGGCACGCCTTGAGCGTCGTCATTGGGCGCCCTTCGGTTTCGCCGTCTGGGTCAGAAAGATCGCGAACACGATCATCGCGGCCCCCAGCACCGCCTGCGGCCGGATTTCGGTCCCCAGAAAGAGTGCGGCATTGACGAAGGTGAACCCCACCGACAGCGCAAAGAGAAGCGTCGCCGTCAGCGTCGACAGCTCCGCCGCCGCCTCGTACCAGAAATAGTAGGCCACCGCCGTGGCCAGCACGCCCAGGAAGAGAAGCGGCAGCAGATCCTCGGCAGGCGGCACGGTAAAGCCCGCGAGCCCCAGCGGCGTCAGCAGCACCGCCGCCACCGTGAAGACGCCGAAGAGAAAGTTCAGCCGCTCGCCCGTGGTCTGCGACGCCTGCATCGCCCGGCTGGAGGTCACCAGGAACACCGCCCAGGTGATCCCGGCCCCGATCTCCAGCGCGTCGCCCACCAGAAGCCTGCCGCCCAGGTCGAGATCCTCGACCACCGTCAGCACGACCCCGGCAATGGCGATGCAGGTGGCCCCGATCTCGCGCAGGCCCACCGCCGTGCCGGTGAAGAGCGCCAGATAGACCAGCACGAAAAAGGGCGCGGTGTTCTCCAGCACCATGGCGCTCGGCGCATTGGTCCGCTCCAGCCCGATATGAAACAGGATGTAGTTCGCCACCGTCGCCCCCGCCGCGAGCAGGAAATTACGGTCGCCGAACGCGATCCGCACCGGCTCGCCGATCAGCCGCAACACGACGAACAGCGTCAGCGCCGCGATCCAAAGCCGCAGGATCGCAATCTCGATGCCGCCCAGGTCGCCGGTCAGGAACTGGACGATGACGCTGTGCGTGCCCCAGAAGAAGGCCGCGATCACCCCGAAGAGGAGCCCGCGGGCGGTCCCGGCGCGCCTCACGGCCGCCCTGCTCCAGCGTGGTCCGGACTGGCGCGGGACCGTATATGTCGTGGCGTTCGGCGCTGCATCTGCCCCGGCTATAGCAGACGGGCCGGCGCCCCAGCCAGAAAATGTCGGGAAATCGGGGCATCGCGGCCCCTTGCGTCGGCGCGCCCGCCCAAATACACCGCGCGCCAAACCGAATGCCCGCGGGCGCCTGTGGCGACCCAAAGTGCCGAAACCCGAGAGGATGCCCCATGCAGGTCACCGAGACCGTGAACGACGGCCTGAAGCGCAGCTACGAGATCACACTCAGCGCCACCGAAATCGAGGACAAGGTCACCCAGAAGCTCACCGAGGCCCAGCCCGAGATCGAGATGAAGGGCTTTCGCAAGGGCAAGGTGCCGCTGGCGCTGCTGAAGAAACAGTTCGGCCAGCGCCTCATGGGCGAGGCGATGCAGGAGAGCATCGACGGCGCCATGTCCAAGCATTTCGAGGACAGCGGCGACCGTCCCGCGATGCAGCCCGAGGTCAAGATGACCAACGAGGACTGGAAAGAAGGCGACGACGTCCAGGTCTCCATGTCCTACGAGGCCCTGCCCGAGATCCCCGAGGTCGCCCTGTCCGAGCTGACGCTCGAAAAACTGGTCGTGAAAGCCGCCGACGAGGATGTCGACGACGCGCTCACCAATCTGGCCGCGCAGTCGAAGAACTTCGAACCCCGCACCGAGGGCGAGGCCGCCGCGACCGGCGACCAGGTCGTCTTCGACTTCAAGGGCTCCATTGATGGCGAACCCTTCGACGGCGGTGCCGCCGAGGATTTCCCGCTGGAGCTCGGCTCGGGCCAGTTCATCCCCGGCTTCGAGGAACAGCTCGTGGGCGCCGTCGCGGGCACCGACGTGACCGTCAAGGTTTCCTTCCCCGAGGACTACCAGGCCCCCCATCTCGCCGGCAAGGAGGCCGAATTCGCCTGCACCATCAAAGAGGTCAAGGCGCCTGCCGAAGCCACCATCGACGATGAGCTCGCAAAGCGTTTCGGCGCCGAGGATCTCGACACGCTCAAGGGTCAGATCCGCGAGCGGCTGGAGACCGAATATGCCGGCGCCGCGCGCCAGGTGCTCAAGCGCAAGCTCCTCGATGCGCTGGACGAGGCCGTCAGCTTCGAGCTGCCCCCCACGCTCGTCGAGGCCGAGGCCAAGCAGATCGCCCACCAGCTCTGGCACGAGGAAAACCCCGACGTCGAGGGCCATGATCACCCCGAGATCGAGGCCACCGACGAGCATACCGGGCTGGCCGAACGCCGCGTGCGCCTCGGGCTGCTGCTCGCCGAGCTGGGCCAGAAATCCGAGGTCGAAGTCTCCGACGCCGAGATGACCCAGGCCGTCATGACCCAGGCCCGCCAGTATCCCGGCCAGGAAAAGCAGTTCTTCGAATTCGTCCAGCAGAACCCCCAGATGATGCAGCAGATCCGCGCGCCGCTCTTCGAGGACAAGGTCGTGGACTACATCTTCGAGCTCGCCCAGATCACCGAAACCGAAGTCGGCAAGGACGATCTGCAAAAGGCCGTCGAGGCGCTGGAAGAAGAAGAGACCAAGGCCGCCGCCCCAGCGGACGCCGCCGCAGAGGCGTGAGCCCGTGGCCCGGCCCGGTCTGACCCGCGACGCGATCGCGGGTCACAACGAACGGGTAAAGCTCATGGCGACGTCGCTCAACGCCGTGGGCATCGGCCTGATCGGCTTCGCCGTGCTGCGCCCGCTGACCGACAATCCCGCCGGCCTGACCCTCTCCGCGCTCTGGTGGATCGTCGCGGGACTCGCTTTTCACGCCCTCGCGCACTATGTTCTAGGGAGACTAGTGAAAAAGGCGGACCCCCATGACGCTCTATGAGTTCCTCGTCCCCGTGCTTCTGGCCATCCCCGCGATCGCCGGCGTCCTCTGGCTGCGCTACGACGAAAAGCAGACCCTCCGCGCGCTGCAGCAGGAGCGCATCAAGCGTGACCCGCGCGACTGAGCGCTGCTGAAAGCGACACGGTCCCAAGGCCTTGCGCCACGATCTTGAAGTGGCGCCGCCGTGAAATGCGCGCATCCGGGTGATGCACAAAAGGCGTGCGCGCAGCGTCATCCCCTCTTCTTTAAGCCGACATCTATGCAGTGCCCGACGCCGGAGCCCGCGCATCGCCGCCCCCGGCCCAAGTCGCTGCAAGACGCGTCGCCGGTCCACCGGGACCGCCCGGACCCTGCCGATCCGGTAGCGAGCGCGCGGTCGCGCCCCCCATCGCGACATCCGCGGCCGGGCTTCCCGACAGGCCCTCTCTCCGCTAGCCTTCCCAACAGGTTAAACGGATTTCCCGATGACGCGCGATCCCCTCGTTATTGTCGCCACCCTCTCCCTTGCCGGACTGGCCTTGTTCTTTCTGGTCGAACATGCGCCGAAGTGGCTGCGCGCGCTCGCATCCTCGAAACCCTTCGATGGAATCCGGACAGCCCTCGCCCCCATCGCCCTGCCCGGCTGGATCAAAGCCGTCGCCTTCCTGGCCTGGTCCGCGCTACTGCTGACCCTGCTGGCCGGGATGTTCTTCGTCATCCTCACCGGCCTCGCGAAACTGCCCGGCATCACACCGGAGACCGCGCCAGACCTTCGATGGTATTTGCTGACCCTGACAGCCATTACCGCCGCCCTCGGCGCCATCATCGCCCTGCCCTTTACCCTGCGCCGGACCGTTCAGAATGAGCGCCAGACCCGCACCGCCGAAGAAGGATACGTCACCCAGCAGATCAACGACGCGGTCGCCAATCTCGCCGCACACAAAGAGGTTAACAAGCTTGGCCGGAACCTGATCTACGAGCACGATGGCCAGAAGAAGCGAGGCTTCGCGTGGTACGGTGAGGACTTTCAGCTTCCGCAGGATGAGGCGGACAGCAGCCTACCCATCTACCAAAGCGACGGAGAGTGGAAAAACGTCGCGCTCACGGAGCCTAATATCGAGGTCCGCATCGGCGCCATCCTCGCCCTCGAACGCCTCGCACGTCAGCGCGCAAACGACGCCAAAGGTACAACCGCCCGCACCAGCGATGGCATCCTCGACCATGAGGGCGCCGGAGACCATGTCCGCATCATGGAAATCCTCTGCGCCTACATCCGCGAAAACGCGCCCGCGAGTGGCGCGAAAGATCGTACCTGGCAAGAAGGCGAAGGCACGCCTAACCTCGACGAGTGGATCGAGCAATTGAGCCCGCCGCGCACCGACATCCAGACCGCTCTGCGCGTCCTCGGTCGACGTACTTGCGATCAGCGCGCCTGCGAAGGGCATCAGCCCAAAGACGTCAATCATCACGATCTGCAAAACGCCGGCGAGCTTTGGCATGGCGCACGTCTCGACTTGCGCGACACCAACCTGCAAGCGAGCTACCTAGCGCACGAAAACGCGCGCCCCATGAACCTGTGCCATGCCGACCTTACTCGCTCCAGGATGGAGGGCGCGAACCTTGCTAAGGCGCGTTTGATGGGGGCGAAGCTGCACAGAGCACAGATGCAAGCAATTGGACTTGTGGGGGCGCAGATGCAGAGGGCGGACCTCAAGAAGGCGCAATTGGAGCGCGCGGAACTCGCGTGGGCGGAAATGCAGGGGGCGGACCTCTCGGAGGCGCAGATGCAGAGGGCGGACCTCTGGGGGGCGCAGTTCGACGAAGCCACAACCTTCAGACCAGCTACTCTTCGAGGTGCCGGTCTGAAGGTTGTGGACCTGTCGATGCTCGCTCTCGATCCCGACATTCTGGCAGGGGCCTTCGGCGATGCCACCGTCACTCTGCCCGACGGCCTTGCTACCGGGACACCGCCGCTCGCCCACTGGTCGACCGAGGATCTTGAGCACCAATACTGGGACGAGGACAACTCACCCTTTCACATCGCCTGGCGCGCGTTTCAGGCAACACTCGAAAAGCAGTCAAAAGACCCCGACTGACCGGACCAAACCACGAACATAGCTGTACACGAAGACAGTTTGGACGTTTCGTACAAACGTTACCGAACCCTTGATGCCCAATAATCAGGCGGTGCGGAGCGCGGCCGGGCGGTCGCCTGCGGCCCAGGCGCGGACAGCCTCGCCGAACGCCTCGAACAGCGGCCGGCTGACCGGGTCGGTGGCCGCCTGCCACTCCGGATGCCATTGAACCGAAAGGGTAAATCCGGGCGCGCCGTCGACATAGAGCGCCTCTGGCGTGCCGTCATCGGCCCAGCCATCCACCACGATGCGCTGTCCCGCCGTGCGGATCCCCTGCCCGTGCAGCGTGTTCGTCATCACCTTCGACGCGCCCATCAGACGGTGAAAAACACCCCCGTCAGTGAAGCTAACCCTTTGACGAATCTCGAATTTTTCCTCCAGCGTCCCATCGGGCGGCATGCGGTGGTTTTCGCGTCCGGGCAACTCGCGGATCTCAGGATACAGCGACCCGCCCATCGCGACATTAACCTCCTGAAACCCAAGGCAAATTCCCAGAATAGGCTGTCCTGTCGCGACGCATTCCCGGATCAGCGGCAGTGTGATCGCATCGCGATTGCGGTCGAACTGACCATGGGCCTCGGTCTCCGCCTCGCCATATTCCTCCGGATGCACGTTCGGCCGCCCCCCGGGAAACACGAAACCCGCGCAGGTCTCCATCAGCTCCGCCACTGTGAAGTAGCGAGGATCTGCCGGGATTAACAAAGGCATAGCGCCCGAAACCTCGGCCACCGCCTCGCAATTCATCGTCCCGCCGGCATGGGCAGGATACTCGTCATTGAGCAGATATCTGTTGCCGATGATGCCGACGACAGGGCGCGCCATGACACCTCCTGAGGTTGTGTATTCTACCGAGATAGACCCGATTGCGGCCCCCGTCGAGGCATCACCCGCGCACAGCCCCCTGTGCTCTGGCGCATCACGCCTCGCCGGTCAGTCCAGCAGCGGCAATGCCCGCCAAAGCGGCAGCCGCGTCATTGTCGGACACGTCGCCGGTCACCCCAACAGCGCCAAGGATCGCCCCGCCCGCGCCGTCGCGGATCAGAACACCGCCAGGCACCGGGACGAGCTGGCCGCCGAAGACACCGTTCAGCGCGCCGATGAAATAGGGCTGCTGCTCGGCGCGGGCGTGGATCGCGGAGCCCGGAAGTCCAAGCATGACAGCGCCGTAGGCCTTGCCCTGGGCGATCCCGAAGCGTCCCGGGCTGGAGCCATCCTCGCGCTCGAAGGCCAACACGTGGCCGCCGGCATCGAGCACCACGACCGAGAGCGGCTTGAGCCCCATCTCGACCCCTTTGGCGCGCGTCGCTGCGATGATCGTGCGAGCGGTGTCCAGTGTCAGGTCAGTCATCTCACGCCTCCTCGGATTTCAGTTCCAGCCGCCGCTTGTGCAGGACCGGCTCGGTATAGCCCGACGGCAGCACCCGCCCCCGGAACACCAGATCGCAGGCGGCCTGGAAGGCGACGCCATCAAAGCCGGGCGCCATCGGACGATAGGCCGGGTCGCCCGCATTCTGCGCATCGACCTTAACCGCCATGCGTTTCATCGCATCCATCACCTGCGCCCGCGAGACTACGCCGTGGTGGAGCCAGTTGGCCAGCGCCTGGGAGCTGATGCGGCAGGTCGCGCGGTCCTCCATCAGGCCGATATCGTGGATGTCGGGCACCTTGGAGCAGCCCACCCCCTGGTCGATCCAGCGCACGACATAGCCCAGGATACCCTGGGCGTTGTTCTCGATCTCGTCATGCACATCCTGCTCCGACAGGTTCGCGCCCTGGGACACCGGCACGGTCAGCAGGTCGTCGAGCGTACCGCGCGGCGGCGCCGCCGCGATCTCGGCCTGCCGGGCGAAGACATCGACCCGGTGGTAGTGCGTGGCATGGAGCACCGCGGCCGTGGGGCTCGGCACCCAGGCGCAGTTCGCGCCAGCCTGGGGATGCCCGATCTTGACCTCCAGCATGTCCGCCATGCGGTCGGGCATCGCCCACATGCCCTTGCCGATCTGGGCCCGGCCGCTTAGCCCGCAGGCCAGCCCGATCTCGACATTGCGGTCCTCATAGCTGCTGATCCAGGGGGTCGATTTCATTTCGCCCTTGCGCAGCATGGCGCCGGCTTCCATGGCGGTGTGGATCTCGTCACCGGTGCGATCGAGGAATCCGGTATTGATGAAGGCCACACGCGCCTTGGCCGCCCGGATGCACTCCTTGAGATTGACGGAAGTGCGCCGCTCCTCATCCATAATGCCGAGCTTGACGGTGTTGCGGGGCAGGCCCAGCACATCCTCGACCCTGGCGAAGACCTCGGACGCATGGGCGACCTCGGCGGGGCCGTGCAGCTTTGGCTTGACCACGTAGACGGAGCCGGTGTCCGAGTTCCGCGCGCCATCGGTCTTTTGCAGATCGTGCATGGCGAGCGTGACGGTGACCAGCGCGTCGAGCAGTTCCTCGGGGATCTCGGTGCCAGCACGGTCGAGCACGGCGGGAGTGGTCATCAGCGGACCCACATTGCGCACGAGCATCAGTGCGCGGGTCTTCAGCACCTGTTCCGTCCCATCGCGCCCGATGAACGGCAGATCGTCCTCGAGCCGGCGGGTCAGCGTTTCGCCGCCCTTCACCACGCTTGCGGTGAGGTCGCCGCGCATGAGACCGAGCCAATTGCGATAGGCTTGGGTCTTGTCCGCGCCGTCGACGCAGGCGACGGAATCCTCGCAATCCATGATGGCTGTAACGGCAGCTTCCAGGTGAACTGCGGCGATGCCGGCTGCGTCATCCGCGCCGATCCGGTCGGACGGATCAAGAACAATATCGATCTTCAACCCGTTGTTTTCGAATAGAAGGTGCGTTTCGCCGCCCCGTTCCGCTTGACCGATGAACTGGGCCGGGTCAGCCAGGCCGAGGCTGGACTCGTTGCCGACGGTGATCGACAGGCCATCGTCTGCAAGGTCCAGCGCGCGCACATCGTCCCACCGCCCCTTGGTCAAAGGCAGCGCGCTATCGAGAAAGCCCTTCGCCCAGGCGATCACGCGTGCGCCGCGGGCCGGATCGTAGCCCGCCCCCGAAGGCGTGTCGCCAAGTGCATCGGTGCCGTAGAGCGCGTCATAGAGGTTGCCCCAGCGGGCATTGGCCGCATTCAGAGCATAGCGGGCGTTGGTGATGGGCACGACAAGCTGCGGGCCGGCAATGCTCGCGAACTCAGGATCGACATTCTCGGTCTCGATCTCGAAATCCGGCCCCTCCGGCTGCAGATAGCCGATGCGGGTCAGCATCTCGCGATAAGCGTCGAGGTCCGCGGGCCGGCCACGCTGCGCAATATACCAGGCGTCGATCTCCTGCTGGAGCCGCTCCCGCTCTGCCAGAAGCGCGGCGTTTTTCGGCCCCAGATCGGTCACCAGCCCCGCGAGCCCGTCCCAGAACCGGTCCACCGCAATCGGCAAACCGCTCAGGGCCTCAGACTCGATAAAACGGGCAAGGGTCGCATCGACCTGCAGTCCCGCGCGGATGATACGCTCAGCCACCGCTGTCTCCTTCACTTAGTCCCTACGCAATTATTGCACCGCAGCGCAATTTTGTTGCGTGTTAGGCTGTCGGAGGCGCGTATGCAACCGCATGCAGTAAGGTTTGGCGGGTTTTGGTTAGGAAGCCTTACCGCTCCGGCATCTGGCCGAGCAGTAGCGCACCTGGTCCCAATCCCGCGCCCATTTCTTGCGCCAACTGAAGGGACGCCTGCAGGCAACGCAGATCTTGACCGGCAGGTTGGATTTTTTCACATTTCTAGGCAATATCTTACAGATCGAAGTTCATTTGCTCAGAAGGTGTCACAGAAGGCGCGTCGGGACGCCGAGGATCAGGATCGCGCTGGAATCCGCGGTCGCGCTTGCGGCTGGCATGCTTGGCCACGATCCGGTCCGCTTCGCGCCAGTAGGTTTCGCCCCGGCGCACGGCCCAGACCCGGGCCCGAGCCTCTTTCGCAGCAGCAGCAACATCGACGATGGGCTCGGGATAGCGCCGGCCGAGCAGACGGGAGGCGCCCTCCCACCGCCAGGGCTCCTGCAGGAACTCGTCCGGCACATCTGCCAGTTCCGGCACCCAGCGGCGCGTAAACAGACCCTTGGGGTCCTGATCCCGGCCCTGTTTCACCGGGTTGTAGACGCGCACGGTGTTCATGCCCGTTGTGCCCGACTGCATCTGGGTCTGGGACCAATGGATGCCGGGCTCGTAGTCGGTGAACTGGCGTGCCAGGTGCAGTCCCGTCTCGCGCCAGTCGAGCCAGAGATGGTAGGAGGCGACCGCCATCAGCATCGAACGCATGCGGAAATTCAGCCAGCCGGTATGGGCGAGATAGCGCATACAGGCGTCGGTGAAGGGCAGCCCGGTCTCGCCCGCGGACCAGGCGGCCAGCCGGGTGGCGTCAGGTGTGCGCGGCCGGAGACCTTCGTACGCCGGGTGCAGGCAGCGGTGCTCGATCGACGGAGCGTCCTCGAGCTTCTGCATGAAATGGTCGCGCCAGGCGAGCCGTGAGGTGAAGGACCGCAGGGAACCGGGCCAGCCGTCGCGGCTTCCCTTGACCGCGGCCTGACGGATCGCGGTTGCTTGTGCCGCCTCGCGCCCCGAGAGGATTCCGAGCGCGAGATGCGGCGAGAGGCGCGAGCAGGCGCTTTCGCCCTCCAGCGGGCTCGACATCGCGCTGCGGTAGGTCCGGCCGCGCGCGGTCAGAAAGCTTTCGAGCAGCGACAGCGCCTCGGGGCGCCCGCCCCGCTGGCGGCCGGGACAGGGGTCCGGGGACAGGCCGAGATCGCCAGCGCTAGGGAGCGTTCCGTCGCCCGGGCCGGCCCAGGTGATGCCCGCCGCATCGACCATCGGACTGCGGATCCAACGCTCGCGCCGCGCAGCCCAGCCGTCGCGGGTCTTAAGTTTCCGGACAACGCCCGATTGCGGAAGTTCGTGCCAGGTCACGCCGCGCTCTCGGGCCCAGGCGGCGACCCGGCGGTCGCGAGCAAAGCTCCAGCCGTTGCCGGTTTCCTCATGACTGACGAGCGTGTCGATCCCGTGGCTCTCGCGCAGTGCCTCGAGCAGCGTCACCGCATCCCCCACGCGCAGGGTGAGCGGCACGCCGGAGCCGCGCAGATGCTGGAGGCACTCGGCCGTGAAGGCCCATTGACGGGCGGACATGTCCGGCTGCGCCCAGGACTCCGGTTCGACCAGATAGACCGGCAAAACCGGCGCGCCCAGCGATGCGGCATGGGCCAGCGCCGGGTGATCCTTCCCGCGCAAATCGCGTTTGAACCAGAGCAGCGTGCATACGACCATCACTCGGACCTATACCGGGTCCGCCGCCAGTAAAGCCCCTACTCCTCGGGGAGCGTCGCCCCGGGGGCGCTGAGGATCTGCGGATCTTCCAGGGTTTCCTCCTCGGGCTCGGACGAGAGCCACAAGATCAGCAAAGCAAAGGCCAGAAGCGCCGCAAGACCGGCAAATGCCATCCCGAAGAGCGGCCCCCTATGGCGTTTGACTTGGCGCTCAGGATCGGTGTTCGGGGCGGACATGGTCACTTCCTTTCCGTAAGGTTCCGTTAGAGCGGGCGGATCTGCACAGTTTCTTTTCGGGTTGCCGCGCGCGCGGACCCGGGTGATTGATGAGCAAACGCCCTGCCCCCTTCCATGGTTCCCGGAGACCGCCCCATGCGCGACGCGACGCCCGCCAGCCCGGCCCAGACCGTCTATCTCAAGGACTACCGGCCGCCGGCCTATCTTGTGGAGAGCGTGCATCTGACGTTCCGGCTCGCGCCCAACGCCACGCGCGTGTTGAGCCGTATCGCGTTCCGCCCCAACCCCGACGCGCCCGGCACGTTCGAACTGCATGGCGAGAAACTCACACCGGTGTCCTTCGCCATCAATGGCGCGCCCGTGACACCGGAAATCACCGATGCAGGTCTGACCTGCGCCGTGCCCGACGGGCCCTTCATCTGGGAGGCCGAGGTGGAGATCGACCCGGCCGCCAACACCGCACTGGAAGGTCTCTATATGTCGAACGGCATGTATTGCACCCAGTGCGAGGCGGAGGGGTTTCGCAAGATCACTTGGTATCCGGACCGTCCGGACGTGATGGCGCCCTTCACCGTGCGGATCGAAGGCGATGCGCCGGTGCTGCTCTCCAACGGCAACCCAGCGGCGACCGGCGACGGATGGGCCGAATGGGTCGATCCTTGGCCGAAACCCGCCTACCTCTTTGCGCTGGTCGCGGGCGATCTCGTGGCCCATCGCGACAGCTTTACCACCCGGTCGGGGCGCGCAGTAGACCTCGCGCTCTGGGTGCGGCCCGGCGACGAGGGCAAGTGCGCCTTCGGGATGGATGCGCTCAAACGCTCCATGGTCTGGGACGAGCGGGTCTATGGGCGCGAGTACGATCTCGATGTCTTCAACATCGTCGCGGTGGACGATTTCAACATGGGTGCGATGGAGAACAAGGGGCTCAACATCTTCAACTCCGCCGCCGTGCTTGCCAGCCCCGAGACCGCGACCGATGCGAATTACGAACGGATCGAGAGCATTATCGCGCATGAGTATTTCCACAACTGGACCGGCAACCGGATCACCTGCCGCGATTGGTTCCAGCTCTGCCTCAAGGAAGGGCTGACGGTCTTTCGCGACCAGCAGTTCAGCGCCGACGAACGATCCGCGCCAGTGCAGCGCATCCGCGACGTGATCGCGCTCCGCGGTCGGCAGTTTCGCGAAGATAACGGCCCCCTCGCCCATCCCGTGCGGCCCGAGAGCTTTGTCGAGATCAACAACTTCTACACCGCGACCGTCTATGAAAAGGGTGCCGAGGTGATCGGCATGCTGCGCCGGCTGGTGGGTCCGCAGGGCTACGACAAGGCGCTGAGCCTTTATTTCGACCGCCATGACGGGCAGGCCTGCACCATCGAGGACTGGCTGGCGGTGTTCGAGGACGCAACCGGCCGAGACCTGAGCCAGTTCAAACGCTGGTACGCCCAGGCCGGCACACCGCGGGTGACCGTTTCGGAAGCTTGGCAGGGCAACACCTATACGCTGACCCTGCGCCAGCACACGCCACCCACGGCCGGGCAGGACGAGAAACTGCCCCAGGTGATCCCGGTCGCGGTCGGGCTCCTGGCCCCGGACGGCTCGGAAACCGTGGCGACGACGGTGCTGGAGCTGACCGAGGACGAGCAAAGCTTTGATTTCTCGGGCCTCTCCGCCCGACCCGTGGCGTCGATCCTGCGCGGCTTTTCGGCCCCAGTGATCCTGGAGCGTGCAATCTCGGCCGAAGATCGGGCCTTTCTGCTGGCCAACGACACCGATCCGTTCAACCGCTGGGAGGCCGCCCGCGACATGGCCCGCGACGCGCTGGTCGCGATGGTGCTGCAGGGGGCGGCGCCGGATCCGGACTATCTGGACGGGATCGCCGGGCTCGCCACGGACGCGTCGCTCGATCCGGCCTTCCGCGCGCTCTGTCTGCGTCTGCCGGACGAGGACGACCTCGCCCAGGCCATCGCGGACCGCGGCACGCCACCTGATCCGCTGGCGATCTACGCCGCGCGCGAGGCGATGACGCAGGCCGTGGCAAGACAGTTGGGAACGGCGGCGGCAACGCTCTATGGCGAGATGGATGTGCCGGCTCCCTACAGCCCGGACGCCGAGGCGGCCGGCAAACGCGCGCTGCAGGCGGCGATGCTAGGTCTGATCACCCGGACCGATGGCGGCGCATTGGCCATGGGACAGTTCGAGCTTGCCGACAACATGACCCAGTCCATCGTTGCGCTGTCGGCCCTGGTCCAGCAAGGATCGGGCGACGCGCCGCTTGCCGCGTTCGAGACCCGCTGGCGCGACGACCGGCTGGTGATGGACAAATGGTTCGGCTTGCAAGCCTCGCTTGCCCCGCCCGCTACGGCGGTGGCCACCGCACAGGCGCTGGCGGAGCGGCCGGACTTCGACTGGAAAAACCCCAACCGGTTCCGCGCGCTGGTCGGCGGGCTGGCAGTGAACCGGGCGGGCTTTCACGATCCCACCGGCGCAGGCTACGATTTCGTCGCCGACTGGCTGATCCGGCTAGACCCGGTCAACCCCCAGACCACGGCCCGGATGACCACGATATTCGAGACCTGGCGGCGCTATGATGCCGACCGGCAGACCAAGATGCGCGCGGCGCTCGAACGTCTGCGTGATCTGCCTGGCCTGTCCCGGGACAGCACAGAGATGGTGCGCCGCATTCTGGGCTCCTAGGGACCGTATATACCCGCGAAGACAGGGTTTTCCCTATCCCGTATCGCGACATGCGCATCTTGAAGCGTCGCGCTTTGGCGCGCATGTTAGAGTTGCACGCCCGACGGACCCTTCGAATCAGGGCTGTGGTGCAGTGGCCGGCAACAGGCCGCGCAAGCGTGTCTACACGACGTTGTGGCAGCCGCGCTTTCGCGGTAACTTTGTCACGAGAGTTTAGCAACCGCGTGGTCTGTGGCCGGGATGAAGGACAGAATCGACCCCCTCATCGAGGAACGCGCCCCCTGGCTGTTCCGGGACCATGTCTGGTCGCGACCCTCGCGTGCAGCGCTCAACCGCATGCTCGGCTACAATCGCACCCTGGCACTGGCTGAGCATTTCCGCGACAGGCCGATGACCGAGATCATGGGCACCATGGGGGAAATGCTGGCCCGCGACGTGCAGGTAACCGGGCTCGAGAACGTACCGCGGCAGGGCCCCGCCCTGATCGTCGCGAACCATCCCACCGGAATCGCCGACGGGATCATCATGCACTGGGTGCTGAACCGCGTACGCCCGGACAGCTATTTCTATGCCAACAGCGATATCCTTCGGCTGCTGCCGCAGATGGATGCGCTGATCGCACCGGTTGAATGGCGGGTCGAAAAACGCTCCCACGCGAAAACGCGCGAGACCATGGCCTACACCCGCCGCGCCGTCGATCAGGGGCGTCTTGGAGTGATTTTCCCGGCCGGACGGCTGGCGAAACGGCGTCGGCTGAAGCTCTATGAGCGGCCTTGGATGGCGTCGGCTGCGATGATCGCGCGCAAATTCGACCTGCCGGTGATCCCGGTGAATGTAAGGGCGCGCAATTCGGCATTGTTCTATCTTTTCGATGTGATCCACCCGACGCTGCGGGACATCACTCTGTTCCATGAGACGCTGAACAAGGCCCGCCAGCCCTATCGCGTCACGGTCGGCGAAGCGATCTCGCCCTCGGCCCTTCCGGCGAAGTCGGAGGACGGAATCGAATTGCTCCGGCAGGCGACCCTCGCGCTTGGCGGGCGCTATGCCCCGTCTGTGTCGCTGGTGCAAAATACCCGCGTTCCCAGCTGGGCGAAGCCCGCCGTCGGTCAGTAGCGAAACAGCACCCGCCCTGGGCAGTGCAGTTCGACGCAGCGATCACACGGGGGTCACAACGTCGGCGCGAGTTTCACGCTTTGACGGTTCCCACGTCAGGATCTCATGGCCGATCAAATGCCATGGCGCGCCCCGTGCTCAGTGGGGACATCGGAGGCGCGGTCAGATCAGGACATGCTCTTAGGGATATAACAACCAGTCTTGACGCGGTTTGGACCAAGGGGCAAAAGCGCGTGTGCTGCACAGCTCTGGGCGAGTTGGCGGAGTGGTTACGCAGCGGATTGCAAATCCGTGTACCCCGGTTCGATTCCGGTACTCGCCTCCATTTATTTTCAAGCACTTAGCTCTCTCCTCTCTTTGCCCCATCGGGGACGTTTACAATAGCGTTTACAGTTTTGCCCTCACGGCGCTGCTTTTCGCGCTCCAGCAAGTCGGGAACTTCCGCACTCTCAGCTGGCGATACGGCTGCGTAATGCTCGATCACAGCGGCGACGTAACGAAGCGACCAATCCATGTGGTTTGCAATTTGGTTGAGACCCAGACCTGCTCGGAGAAGCCTTGTGGCTGCCGTTCCAAGCGTATCTTGGAGCCTCAGCGTTGGATCGCTCAGCTTGTCGGCTATGCGGTCCCGGTATCGCGTGATGGCTCGGCTGGCTGGTGTTGGCCGGAGCGGCTTCCCCCGGTCATTGACCAACAAAACAAGCTGATCCGCAGGTGTTTCATCAATCAACTGCCGAAACTCGGGCGTCACAGGGATATGTGCCACTCGTCCCCGCTTCTGAGTTCGCACCCGAAAACGATCAATGCCGTCAAAGCTCTCAAGGTTGCCACGCGTCAACCGCACTAAGTCGGCGGGCTTTAGACCGGTCTCGCACGCGAGTGTCATCACGGGCTTCACCCAAAACGGTGCGGCATCTTTGAAAGCACGTTGATCCGCGTCAGTCCAAACGATCTCTGCTCGGTCCACCGAATAGATACGATGAAGACGGTCGCAGAAGTGAGACGCAATCTTCCCTTCGTCACGCGCCCAGTTGAGAATGCGTACGGCCACTGTGCCCGCATAGTCATGCTGCTTAGGTGAGTTCTTCCACTTCGCCCGCCACTCGTTCAGCTCCCCACGCGACTGAGGCTCCTCCCACATTTTTGCTTGATCATCGGCAAATTCTTCAGCGAACCTAAGCGCCCATTTTCGATAGTCGGCTTGTTTCCGTTCTCCTTCCGGCATCACTGTGCTATCGAGAAATTAGTCAACCATTTGTGGTGTCATGTACTCTCCAGCGAGACGCGGCTTCACCACTTTCGAAAAAGCAACCGAAAACTCGGGATCACGCGGACTGCGCGCCGCAGACTCCCAGAACTTTGGGCCGCCGCGCCAAGCGTAGAAGTGATACTTGTCTCCACTTTTCGTCTTTCGGCGAACGCGATGGACACCTTCAGGCAGATCGCTGTGCGGCAAGTCTAGCACTCCTTGCGGCAACAAGGTCGCGTTCTTGTTCGGCACCGTTGCCCGGGCCTGACAAACCTTGAGTGGCGTCCAGCCGAGCACGAACATGTACCGGATCGAAGAAATGCGGGTTCCTGCGGATCGGTTGGATGCCAAGCTGGCGGCAGAAGGACTGAAAACCATCGTTCGCCTAGGCGAACCCAAACTTCTCCGCAAGATCTCCCGCTGAGACAAATTCTATCACTTCGAGGCCTCCCCCCACTTCTTGAGCAATGCATTCAAATGCTCCGGCGTCAGTAGCATTAGATGACCGATTTGGTGGAACTCACCGGACTGGCGCGCCATGCGTCGGATCAATCTGGCAGAGACGTGAACACCATGCCCCGAGAGCGCTTCGCTCCAAGCCTCTGGCGTCTTTCCCTCCGACAAGATTTCTGACATCGTTCTGCACACTTGCTGCAACTTTTTGTTAGGATTTGCAGAGCTTTGGAAGTCTGTCACATCATTTGGGCGGAAGAGCCAAAGACCGGAACAATCGTTCCGGTCGGGATCAAATCATGAACAACGGTTTCAAATTCAAGTCCTTTACTAAGGCTGAGCGAACCGCCCGTGAAGCCTACAATGCGAAACTCCTAGCACGCCAAGATGCCGAGATACGGAACGCACCAACGAAACCGCTACACAAGAACCTTCGCAGGTTTCTATTGGCGATTGGTCTTTCTCAGAGAGAAGCCGCAGATCGGATGGGGAAGACTGAGCGTGCATATCGTTCCTATGAGAAAGGTCTCCGCGCTGTGCCGTCGGGCGCATTGGTCAGCCTTGCCTTGGCGACCGGTGCTGACCTCAACGAGATCATGCTGGGTCGGCAGACTACGACCGAAGAAGATATGATTGACTAGTTCATGGACGACTTGACTGGCGTGCGGAGGGTCTTGGGCGAGAGCTACCCGCAAATGGACGAACTTACGCGACTTAAGGTTGCGCGCTTCGCAGTCACGAACGACTGGCGCCCGTTCTACACCTCGCTCACGCACCCGCACCTGATCCGAGACGCTGTCATCATGAAGACGGGTTACCGCTTCCATCCCGAAGACGCCCCTGCACCGCCTCGTTGGGAAGACTTCTCCGACGACGAAATATTTGAGCTGGCGCTGGAAGAGTGGCTCTCCGAACTCGGTCGCCAGACCGCAGCCGATCTGGCGCTTGGGACCGAAAATGTGGAGTAAATCCTAAAGCTTGCTACTTCTCCTCGCCTGCGCAAGACAATTCAGAGACCTAGTCTGACTCTCCTTACTGCTACGATCCCCGAACGTCGGTAACCTTCAGCGTGGACTTCAAGAGGAGATGACCAGAACGCCTGCGGTCTTTTTGGCGGCCGCTGAGTTGCACCGTTTCCCGTTGCTGTACCCTGACCGGTAGTCAAGCACTTTTCTGCGATCATTGATCCATTTGCGTTTCGCGCTCGTTGGATCGTCCGCGGATCCTTAGTCTCGGCGCTAGTCCAAGTTCTCCGCGAAATCTGGGAAGCTCCGCGCGGCCTCGAGGACTTGCGATCCGAACCGATCGGACGGATCGTCGACTTGGACCACCAGCGTGTCGATCGGACGCGTCAGTGAGATCAATTCCCAACGCCACGCTTCCGCGGTGGCCGCCTTTTCAACGTCAACTAATCCCGCTTTCTCGTCGGGCGACAGGCCCGCAGAAAGCTTGGCATCAAAGGTGCTTTTCAGGAACCGGTCGAAACCGTCGAGGACAACAGTCCACCCCTCAAGCCCCCGGCAGGACGCGTATTGCATGATTCGAACTTGGCCCGGGTCGCGAGGAAAATCGGAACGGGCCTGCGGATCGACCCCGTCCCAGTTGGCCTGCTTCCACTCGTCGATCGCCGCGCCGATCAGGCTTTCGCGCGCGTCTCGCCGCGTGATTACCCCATCGGGTGGCACGCAGACCAACAAGTCCACGCAATCGTTTCCGTCCGACCTGAGGTCTTCCACCAACCGTTCGTGCAAGGACCGCATGCTGGCGTAGGGCTTGGTACAGACGATCACGCGACCGCCTCCGGCCTCCGCATTTGGCTCTGCGTCCCAGGCGCTGCCCGTTTGCCTGGCAAATGCCGATACGAACAGCGAGAGGTTACTTTTCAGGCGCAGGCACTTGCCGAGGGGCAGCGTCCTGCGCTTGTCGCGCGCCAGCCCCTTGCGCCAGTCTGCCCGGGCACCCCTCACGAGTTGATCGACGCCATCGGCGACGCAGAGCCGCGTCGGGTCGTAGAGGGCTTTCAAGAGCGCCGTTTCGCCGCTTGGCCAGTCTTGCCCCTCGTCGACGAAGACGTGGTCAAAGTCGAAGGTATCCGGGCCCGCGTGGATGATCTCGTCGATCTCGTCCCGGGTCACCGCTCCGCCCTCGATGAGCTCGAGCGCCTCGACGCAGAGCCGGGGATACTCCTCGTAGTCAAGCAGGTCGTCACCGAGCAGGCCCAGCCTAGAAAACCAGCGGTATAGGAAAGACATTACCGTGCCGACGCGGATGCCGCCGGCTTCCACCGAGGACGGAATATTGGCAAGCGACATCAGCCGCCGCATGTCCGCGGCCAAGGCATGGTTATAGGTCAAGACCAGGGTGCGTTTGCCTTCGGTTCGGAACAGCTTCCACGCCGCCTGCAGGAGTAGAACCGTCTTCCCGGTGCCGGCAAAGCCGCGAAGAAACACGGCCCCCTCCCCCACCTTGCCGAGAATGTCGTCGACAGCCGGGTTCTTGGCCGCCAAGCGGTCCATGCGCTCGCGATCCAGGCGCGTTGGAATCGCCGCCTTGAAGATCGGGGCGACCAAGGCCTTTTCGACGTTGCTGCCATCGCCGGCCGACAGGAGACCCTGCCCACGCCGTTCCAGCAGGGGCGAGGTTGACGCGATCGCGCTCATCAAGTGGTGGGCGTTAAACACACCGGACACGGCGCTCGGGGCAGAGATCGTACCAAGGCTTGGAAAGATCATGCATCGCCGGACAAAGACATCGACATGCATGTCTGACAGGTAGGTCTTCAGCGCGTGCATCTGCTTGACGTTCTGGTCGGTCGCGCTCTTCCTCTGCAGGGGACCGCCCCGCGAGTATGTCACCTCGACCTAGTCATCCATGATCCGAACGCCTCGCTCATCGTGATCCTTGACCTCGATGGCCACCACGAAGCTCTCCACCATGATTGGCCGCGCGTTGAGCTTGTTGCCGGACGATCCCCTGATGACGCGAAGGGGCTTGAACATGCGTGCCTTGGAAAACCGCCCCGCCGACACGATATCGATGTCCTGCACTTGGTAGCCTGACAACTTCGTGCTCACGGTGATACGTACGTCGTCGACCTCGCGGGCACTCGTTGAAAGACCGGGCCAAGTCGTCTCCAGAGCATCCCTTACCAGCACCGCGGCCTGGTACTCGCTCGATGCCTCGGCGCCGACGAGCGTGATCATTGAACTTCCAACATCTTCAAGATGTAGGATTGCGAATGGTGCGCGAAGTCCCGGATATCAACGAACTCAACCTTCAACGAGTTGCCATGGTTGGCCTCGAGGATCAGCTTAGCGTTACGTTGCACATCGTGCGCCAAGCCTTCACGTGTGTGCTAGAGAGGATGCGACAGCACCAGGGACAGCCGACCGCTTCCCGTAACCGCGACCAAGCCTTCGGCCTGCTCGACCACGACGTTTCCCTCATGATGGTTGCACAGATCGCTGAAACGTCGTGCGTTTCCGTTCGCATTGCCCAGCCAACGAACGGTGTCGAGCGGTTCCCCCAGCACGAGTTCTGCGACGTTTAAGGCGAGGCGCCAATCCAGCGAGGCATGGAGAAACCGGTTGTTGTAGTTGCGCAGGCAATCTGGGCAAGAGCGATCGCAATCGGCGTGCGTGGGTTCATGCCAGTTTTTCTTCACGTCTGCGCAGTGGGTTCCCAGCAGGTCACGCAGCCGATCCGGGTCGCAGATGTGACGGCTGTAGCCCGCGCCGTTTTCCAATGCGTCCGCGATGTAGAGCAGCCGGGTGACGCAACTGTCCGTGCGCCGTTGCTGGGTTCCAACCCGGAGTTCGGCAGGGTCCACGTCAAGCTCGCGCGCCGCTGCCATCTTAAGGAATTCGCCGAACGACGTGAGCGCTGCACCGGCGGCCTTCTGTCCGTTCACGTCCAGCACGCCGTTGTATCCAACCCCGGGCAGGTTCTCGAGCAGCATCGTCATCACGTCCGTTTTAAACACTGCCCCGATCGCACCTTCGGCCTCCGGATCGCCGTCGAGCTCGGGAAAGAGTTGGCGATCGCGGTAGAGATGTTCATCGATCACGATGATGGCATTGTAATTGCGCCGGAACTTGAAGAACTCGCCGCCATTGTCGTTCACGAGCGCAATGGGCTCATCTGGCGCCAAGGCAACCCGCGCTGGACCAAGCGCAAAACCATTCACGTAATTCGGCCTGAAAGCCAAGACTGGCGGAGAGAGCGCCGGTCCGCGTTGCCGCTGTCCGTCGTAATCCCGGGGCTGTCCCGGTGTCGTGATAAAGCCCTTAGGCTGGTAGAGATCGAACTTCATCGCGAATTCGCCGCAAACCTCACAGGTTTCCACGACGCCTTGCATGACGAGACCGCAATCGGAGTCGCTGCATTTCGAGAACTCGAGGCTAGGGCCGAGGGGATCCAGATCTCTGTCGATCCGACCCCGGTTTTCGCGCAAGAGCTCGAAACCACAGGCGGTGTGAATCTGCTTGTCCTTGGGAATCTCGGAGCCTGGCGAGAACGCCCAGACCGCATGGTCTAGCGCGCGGTCGCTCAAAACCATGTCTTCTAGGCGCGCATCGCGTTTGAACTTGAAAAGGTTTCGGCTCTGGGTCGGGAAACCGAACATCGGCAAGACCGCCGCCGTCGCGAGCCGCTCGCTCAACTCGACCTGGATGTATCGCCCGTCGGACACGATGCGCGCGACATGATCCGCCAGTTCCTTCCTGCAGTAGCGCTCAATTTCCGCTGGTTGGCCTTGCGCCAAAGGCGCGAGGTAACAAAGGCCCGCAACGATGGAGGCGACCTCAGCGTCGCCTTCGAGCCATGCCACGATGTCGGGCTTATAGACCGTTTCCCATTCCGCGGCTTTGCCGAAGGCACCGTGCGTACTCGTCGTCCCCACGGGCGGTTCGTCGAGCGAGGCAAAGGCTCGCCTGAGGCACTCGGCTGCCGCGACGCGCTTGACGATCTCGGGCCGCGATAGGTCAAGGTAGGGCTGGGGCGGGATATCGCCCGTGATCCTCTCCGGGTTACCGTAGTAGAATTCGTCATGGTACTGCCCACGACAGATCGTCAGCGCATTGGAGAAACTCTGCCCCATCCGCCCGGCACGGCCGACCCGCTGCTGGTAGTTGAAACGTTGCGGCGGCATGTTGGCCATCATTACCAACTCGAGCGAGCCAATATCGACGCCAACTTCCATCGTGGTGGTAACGCTCACGGTGTCGATGCCATGCACCGGTTCCAACTCGTCGTCGAGAAAGGCCTTTTTGAACAGGCGTTGCCGCCGTCGTTGCTCGGAAAGGGGTTTCGTCTGTCCCGTGAGTTCCTCGACGTTGAGACGGTGAGCGGGTTCTTTCGAAAGCCACCGGTAGTAGTCGTACTCGGGTTCGGAAATCGGTTCGAACCCCGAGGTCATGCAATTCACTGTGGTACGGGCTTTCAGCTTGGGACTGGCAGAAACCCTCGAGCACTTCTTGCACCGATGGAGGCCATCCGCGATTGGCACCAACTCGAGTTTCAGGCTTTAGTAGCGCCCGACTTGGATGACCCAGTTCTCGTTGATGATCCCTTCGTCACGCAGGAGCGCGCCAACGATCTCGCCCAGATCGGCCGCGTCGCGGTTCAGCGATGGCGCAACCTTCTCGACGTAGCGCCGCACGCCCGTGGGGCTGCTGGCCGATGATGCGCAGGACCTGCTCGCGAACGTCGTGAGGCTACTTGGGCAAGGCCGCCTGTATCAGGGCGGCGGTAGCAGCCAATCCTCTACCAACATCCCCACGGGCGCGATCCTCGGAATTGCTGCGTGAGCGTAGTTTCCGAAGTGTCCGCGATCCGTGAACACATTCGTCTGGTGATATTACGCGGGCAGCGAATGGCAGCTTTGCGGGCTGCGACCTCAGCATCTCGATTGGGCGCCGTGTCTCGGCTTAGGGCCGCCTGCGAAGACGGCCCAACGGCGCTATTTTTCAATGGCATCCGAGATGGCTAGAGCATTTTCCAACTCGACGCCGAGATACAGAACCGTACTGTCCTTTTTCCTGTGACCTAATAGGAGCTGAACTGCCCGCAAGTTGCCTTTTTTGTAGATCTGCGTTGCCTTGGTTCTCCGTACAGAATGCGTGCCATAGGCGCTCGCTTCCAGACCGATCGACGTGACCCAGTCACAAACGATCCGGGAATATTGACGTTTTGGGATATGCAGGTGCTGGTGAAATCGTCCCGGTCAGCGGTACTCTGACCTACTCATAACGTCGTCTTCTATGCACTCCTCGACGGAGGCACGCGTTTCCTCAGAAAACTCAAACCGAACGGGTTTCTGAGTCTTGCTCCGTAAGGCCGATGCTTGTTCTTTTGTCTGACCCGACGCCATAACTTTTACCACCTTCATCTTCACGCGGTCACAGCCTCGGAGTATGCTATCGATGGCCATGTTGAACAGCCCAAGGTCTCGATAGTTCTCGGCGAATTCAAGTCGGATACGGATTGTCCCGACATGTTTTGGTTTCAGAGGGCCTTTCTGTCCAACGATACGCCTCTATTGCAGGTGGGGCGATGCGCGCGAATGGAAGGTAGATTTGGTGTTTCCATGACTCATCCTCCAATCCGCCATGCCCTCCCAAAACGACAAACCCACGTTGATAGCTCATCGTATCAAGAGATGCTTCGGGCCCTCCGAGGTCCGGTGTGGAGCCCAATTGCGACACAGAAACAAAAAACCAACTCACGGCCAGCGCTGAAACAGCTATTGCTTGGGTCACACTAAGACTAGGCTACAAATTTCGTCGCACGCCTACGCTTTCTAGTCGCGGAGTAGGTCACGGATAACCTGAGCAAGCGCAATTGCAACTGGCTTCAATGAACCCGGGTCGAAATGTATACCATCTATTGCTCCGGGACCGACCACCTGATTAAGGTCGAAGCTTTGCGCACCGAACGCGCTGGCAACTGTAGGGAATGTCTCGCGAAGCCTTTGAAGACCTTTTCGGCTATGTACCGGATCGAACATAGGTTCCAACCACGTTCCGCTAACCTCGCCCATTTCTGGTGGCACGAGCACAAGAGTAGATGGGGCTTTCCCATCGGGGCCAAAATCCGATTTGAAAACAACTTCCAAAAGGCGGCTTAAACCACGGGCAATCTCGTCACCATTCACTCCAAATCGGGTCTTCGCGTCATTCGATCCCAGAAGAATTACAACAAGATCAAGTGGCATGTTCGATTTGAGAGCGATGGGTAACTGAGCGAGGCCGCTCATGTCACCTATAACAGGGTCGTCGAAAACCGTTGTTCGACCATTCAATCCGTTTTCAACCACGTGGTACGACGAACCTAGTTCGGCTTGAAGCAGCCTAGTCCATCGCTCAGTGAATCCGTAACGAGCAAGGTTTGCTCCGCCGCGAGGATCGAATCCCCAAGTCAATGAATCACCGAAACACAACACAGTTTTCGGTTCGGCGGTCTGGTTACTATGCGCTTCCTCTAATGCCATTGTTCGCTCGTGCTTTGACAAAATAACCGAACTGAAGACAGATATTGGGCCTCAGCCTTAGTACCAAGGCTCCGCTGGTCGAACAGTGAACCCGCATTAGGGCACTCGCAAACCTAGCCGTTGAAAACAGCATACTTTATAACGCCCGCCTTGTCCGCCAAGCCGACTTTGACGGTCCTAGAACCCCCACTACTCAAGCGCCCACCACCAATCTCAATTCCTTCAAGCGCCGAGCTTAAACCGCAACAAGATCAAGCGCCGACCGGAACCGCGCGACGCTCGCATCGACGTCGCGCAGCTTGTCGAGGCCGAACAGCCCGATCCGGAAACTGCGGTAACTCTCGCCCTCGCCCACCATCAGCGGCACGCCCGCAGCGATCTGTAGCCCCTGCGCGGCGAAGGGCTTCCCCATTTGCAAGTCCGGATCATCCGTGAAAGCCACAACAACACCGGGCGCTTCGAATGCTTTGGCGGCAACCGACTGATATCCCTTTTCTGCTAAAGCTGCCCGAATCTTCCGCCCCTGATCCCATTGCGCCGCCTGCATGTTCTCAAAGCCGAGGCGTTCGGTCTCCTGCATCGCATCGCGAAAGCCACGCAAGGCATCGGTGGGCATGGTGGCATGGTACGCATGGCCACCGTTCTCATAGGCTTCCATGATCGACAGCCACTTGCCCAGATCCACCGCATAGCTCGACGAGTGCCGCGCCCTCGCACGCTCCAAACCCCGCTTGGACAGCATCACAAGCCCCGCCGAGGGCGAGGCCGACCAGCCCTTCTGCGGCGCCGAGATGAGAACATCGACGCCAAGCGCCTTCATATCGACCCAGATGCAGCCTGAGGCGATGCAATCAAGCACAAACAGGCCGCCCACCGCATGCACAGCCTCCGCAACCCGTGCAATGTAGTCGTCGGGCAAGATGATCCCGGACGAGGTTTCCACATGCGGGGCAAAGACAACGGCAGGTTGCTCTGCTGCGATCTTCTCCAGAACCTCCTCAACGGGTGGGGGCGCAAACGGTGACTTGGGCGCATTGCCCACCCGGCACGCCATCATCACCGTTTCCGTGTTCGGCAAATTGCCGGCTTCAAAAATCTGGCTCCAGCGGTAGGAAAAATAGCCGTTCCGGATCACCATGACATTCTCGCCTTCGGCAAATTGCCGGGCCACAGCCTCCATTGCATAGGTGCCGCCGCCGGGGATCACGGCCATGGCATCGGCGCTGTAGACTTTACGAAGGGAAGCGGAGATGTCGCGCATCACCTGTTGAAACGCCGCACTCATATGGTTCAGCGACCGGTCGGTGAATACGACCGAGAATTCCAAAAGCCCGTCCGGGTCGATATCTGGTCTGAGCGCTGGCACGATCGGTCCTTCCATTCCTAACCCACACCTCATGCCATCTGGCCAGGGCAGTTGCCAGAGCAAGTCCCCAGTGATCGCGCAAGCGCCGCAACCGCTCGGATGCGGTAGTGCACACTGAGCTTGCGAACGGCGAACTTGTCCGCTCGACGGGCATTGACGCCTCAAAAGATGCTCGCAGACACAGCGAACATAGGCGCCGTCCCGCACTAGGTGCGTTCAACCTAACCTTGATTTCGCGCTTGCAGCGAATGGCTGGTTCAACGGGCCGCAGCGCAGCATCGAGGCTACTTTTTTGAAGGGCGGGACTGGCCGTCCCTGCCGGCTAAGGCAACTGCAGCAAAAGCCAATGCTACCGGAAGAAACTCCAACCCACCCAAGTCAGTGGCAGTGAACTCGCCCACCGTTGCTATTATCCGCATGGCAGCACTGACCTGGCGGAGACGATTTCCGGCAGCCACCCCCATGAGCGTCTGCGGGAACTATCGAGACAAAAAGGGTGCCGACAATGGCGATGGATAGCGCGACCAAGTTCATCTTAATCTTTCAACTTTAATGGAATTTTTCACAAATGACTGATCAGTCATGAACTATGATTGGCCTCCTGTCGAGCGTATAAGATGTGGCGAAAGTCCGGTCTAACGGGCTGTACTGTAGCTATGACAGCCATCGTCTAACGGCAGGATTGGGCCGTCTGAAAAAATCGATCATATAGTTATAGCTTTGATGCTTCAAACGCGCCGATGATAGCTCTGAGCCCAACTTGCCGATCTTTTGCGCGGCAGCTGATGGCCGGTTTGCGGCAGTCGTTGACTTTGCTCTCTTTGGTGCTTTACGTCTAACCACATGATGAAATCCTGTTCCCGATCACAGGACTATTATCCTCAGCTTCGATAGCTGCGGGTCATTCATCATTGGTTTTCCGCTGCCCCCTGACAGCGGTCACCATAAAGACGACCTTATGCCGGGCGGCAAATTCGAAGGTCGAGAAATTGAACAACAACAATAGAAATCAACACACGTCTCTAGGCATCGTGGGATTTGGTGCTTTCGGACAACTTGCTGCCCTTCATCTAGGTAAGCACTTCGAAACATCGGCCTACGATCCGTCCCCGGACGTTGCCAAGGTCGCCCAGAAACTCGGGGTGACTCTCTCATCGTTGCATTAAGTGTCGCAGGCTGATGTGATCCTTATCGCGGCACCAGTGTCGTCCTTTGAGCAGGTTGTCAGCAAGATCGCTTGTGCTTGTAGACCTGGCGCGCTGGTTGTCGATATCGGTTCGGTCAAAGTAATTCCGTCCGAAATCATGCGACGGCTGGTACCGAACTACGTAGACATCGTCGCAACTCACCCGTTGTTCTGTCCACAGAGTGCTAGGAAAGGAATTGAGGGATTAAAAGTTGCGGTCTGTCCCATACAGGGGAAACGGCACGCGCGGATAGCAGCATTTTTGCGAAAGTCTCTCGGATTGACTGTCAATATGACGACACCAGAACTCCATGACAAAGAAGCTGCTGTTGTCCAAGGACTCACGCACCTCATCGCCAAAGCGCTACTTAAAATGGGGCCTTTGCCAACGCGGATGACAACGAAGAGCTTTGACTTGTTGTCCGAGGCGATCTCCATGGTTCAGCACGATGCACCTGAAGTATTTGAAGCGATTGAGAAGGCCAATCCCTACGCTGAGACCGTGCGACGACAGTTTTTCGATTTAGCGGCCAGTTTGAGTGTCGAGCTGGAAGCAGCCTCTACGACAACGTCACGCAACGAAAGCAGTCATTGATGGAGCAACATGCAAGGTCGGCTTCGGTCCGCACTTCGCTCGTTAAGTCAGCTCTTGGCTTCGCGCACGCAGCGAGTGTCGGCAATGCGGGCTGCAATCGCAGCAATTCGCTGCCCCTTCGAGTGACCGCTATGAGCCGCTCACCGCTCGAATGATTGCCCTCAAGAATGGTTGCAGCTTTGCCGTCGCACTCCTACTCAGAGCCAATTCTACCGCTTCAATAGGAAGATGCATATGGCTGGTGAGACGAACGTGGAAGAGCTACTCCGTTCAATGTCAGCTGAACTTGTCAGCGGTCTATTTGTATTTTCAACGATTGCCGATGGAGTTGTGCCAAGCGGCGTTCGTCCCAAGATGATCTTCGAGGAAGCGGAGGGGATCACGCTCGTCCTTCTCAAGGAAGAGGCAGAGGCAGAGGCAAGTGGACTCGCATATGAGTTCCCATGCCGCATGATTACTTTGAACATCCACTCGTCGCTTGATGCCGTTGGCTTCCTCGCCCGAATTACAGCGGAGCTCGCGAAGCAGAATATGGGGATAAACCCGGTGTCAGGGTTCTATCACGACCATCTGTTTGTGCCACACGGGAGAGCGCAGGAAGCACTCGATGTGCTTAACCTTATCGCTAAACAAGCCTGAGGTTAGAAGCTTAGAGCCGCCGGCGGAAGGTGATGTCAGCAAACATTCACTTCCGCCGCGACGAATGGCAGGCCCAGCGAACAGCAGCGCAGCATCAGAAGGCTTTAGCCAAGTTAGGCGAAGGGCCGCCCACGAGGGCGGCCCGGCTGCGTCAAATGTCAATGGCCTCTGCGATCGCCCATGCATCCTCCAACTGGACACCAAGACATAGGACTGTGCTGTCCATCTTAGTGTGGCCTCGAAGAAGCTGTACAGTTCGGAGGTTGCTCGTCTTCTTGTATATCTGCGTCACTTTCGTGCGTCGCATTGAATACGTTCCGAAGGCGCTCGCTTCCAAACCTGTTGAGGTGACCCAGTCGTGGACGATCCTAGCGTACTGGCGAGTTGAGATGTGCAGGCGCTCATGAAATCGACCCGGCCACAGATACTCTGATCCGACCATGAGTTCATCTGCCATCCATTTCTCTAGGGAAGCTCGGGTTCCCTCAGATATCTCGAACCGCACAGGTTTCTGCGTCTTGCTCTGCAAGACAGACGCCCGTTCCTTGATTTGACCTGATGCCAAGACGTCCACGACCTTCATTCTCATCAGATCACAGCCACGGAGCTTGCTGTCGATCGCCATGTTGAACGAGGCTAGGTCGCGATGGTTCTCGGCCAGTTCAAGCCGAACTCGAATAGCCCAAACGTGTTTCGGTTTCAGCGGTCGCTTCGGACCGAAGATGCGACCTTTGTTCCATGCTGGGTGAAGGGCGCGAATGGCACGTAAGTCTGGTGTTTCCATGACGGATCCTCCGATCCGCCATGCCCTTCCACAACGACAACCGGACGTTGACCAGGCATCACATCACAGAATACCGCAGCGCTTTCGACGTCTGTAGTGAGCGCAATCTGTACCTTGAGATTTCGCGCTGCGTGCGCGCGCAGCACGAAAGTTGCCGCACCTGCGTAGTGCCCTTCGCCGCTAGGCAGCGGAGTTAACTGCCATTCGTAGACGGCGCAGCGAAGTTTAAAGTGACAAGGATCAGGTCGCGGACACTCACCGAATATCCGCAAAGCACTAGACTAAGAACCATATTCAGCCAAGTTCGTAAGGTTTTGGCGAACCCAGCTCGATCGTCTCTGAAGAAACCTAGAACCCTCGTGGCATATTAAGGGCGCTCTCGTGCCGGGCGGCGAGTTGTTTTCTTCGTTGTTCTGGCGAGAAATCAGGTTCGCATTTCAGCGCTTCGGTAAGGCAATCAAACGACAAGACTCGCGTTTCAGGAGCTCTTGGGGGTTTTGGTTCTTCCCCGGCGCACTGAGGTACGCCTTGCCAACGCATGAAAGCAAAGGCTGTAGAGGCGCCGGCTGGATCTAACCAGTTTTCAAAGCCGGGGTCTTCCACGCTGATGACAAAGCGATACTTGCCGTCCTGGCTTTGATACGCTTGTTTGGTCGTCAGGCTTGTTTGCCGGCGACGAAAATCAAGTGCATTGAACCAAAGATCACCGACTTGAATACCCTGATACCGTGCGTCCGATTCCTCGACTGTGATGATGACAGCCGTTTGCTTGTTCATCTGGAAATGACCGGCGGAGTTGAATTGCCCTGGCAGGCCTTGCCCGGTTTCGCGCGGCGGACTCATACGGTTGGCGGGTAAATTGACCCTGAGCTGCTCGACGAATTTTATCCAGCCCTTCGTGGAGCCCGTCAAATAATGCGCCGCACGTTCATATTGCAGGTCAACAAGCCCTGGGGTCGGCAGTGGATTGGCTTGACCCACCGTGTCAAGGCGCTCTATCCGCCACGTCCCGCCGGTTTCTGTGTCCCAGTCCATCAGGCTTTCTCTGATTAAGACGCTGTTTGCGCACAACTGCTCTTTGGTGTTGCAAAGCCAGTTCTCACCGCGCTTGAGGTCGCAGGGCTTGGTGTCACTGATGATAATGGTGAATTCGCCGTTCGGCTTGGTCGATAAAGCCGCCAAGTCTAGCTCGCTCACGGGTATTGGGCTCGTGAGGTTTACGTCGAAGCCCGGTTCGCCTGCGCCAACTTGGATCTGTAGATCAGCGCTGGTTCCACGTTTGCCGTAGATCACATATGTTCCGGGTGTCTCTATGCTGGCCAAGAAGTAAAGGTTATCGGGGTTCACCAAACCAAATTGATTGTGCTTATCCAATCGGCAAAACTCGGGGAAACACGGGTCGTGCAGAACAAACCCTTGATCCAGCGCGGCGGCGATCTGTTGCTTGAGCTGTCGTTCGGCGGCTGCTTGTTCCAATTCCGGATTGGAACTGTATTGCTGCCATGGTGCCCGCGACATGATGTGCCTCGCTTGTTCGATGGCCAATGCAAACCGTTGCGCGCCAACGAGGGTGTAGGGGTCTTTTGACCAGTCTATCGGTACATTCTTCATGCGGGATTGGTTCGGAGTGAACGGCGCAAACATGTCGCCAAACGCGCTGCCGCCCTGGATCATATCGTTCAATGTCGTTGTCATGTTCGTTACCCTCTCGTGTTCGTGTTTGCGGATCGACCAGCAGGCCGGATTGCTCATAGGTCGTCCGAGCGCAGGGAACGGTTCAAAGAAAGATCGAGAATTGGTGCATGGAACAAGCAACGCGCAAGCCTAGTTGGCTCTGACTGGAATGCTCAAGAAAAGTGCGGGGCATGCGCGGGCCCGTATCTGTCTGGGAAGCCGCCGCCGCAAGGTTGTTTCGGGCAAGAGCCGCAAGCAGCGGCTCTGGCGAGCTGCGCTGTAGCGTGACAGGGTCAGACGATGCGCTGCGCCTGACCAGTACTTCCCGGATGGACGGCGCCGGACCGAGTAGGGCCTGATATCACCCTGCTCCAACCGCCCAAAATTCTCGGCTTGCGAAGGAGCCGTTAGCCGCGCCCTGACGAATGAGCAGGTTGGGCTCACAGCCGCCGAATGGCCGCGCAGTACGCCTCCTGGATCTGGCTCTGCAGCTCCGGCCGTTCGCCACTTAAGACAACGCTATGATCATTCGCCGTACCAAACGAACATGGTACATCCGTGTCCTGGGTGCCGACGTTCCTGCTGAGAGCAGCGGAAGCTGAGCAAGAGCCCAATCCGTATCTCGGAAATTCTCGCTGCGTGCGGTCGCAGCAAAACAATTGGCGAAGATGCGAAAAGCAGATGCGGCACGATTGATGTTGCGACGCAGCGCAGATCGTCAATCCGGTCATTCGTGCGCGTCGAATTGACTGGAACCGAGACCATAGTTTCGCCGCTCTACTCCAAGTCGCGGTCAAAGCGGATTGGGTGGCGTTCGCCACACAGGAGCGGCGGTCGGATCGTGTGCACGCGAGGTAGTCGCGCCCGATCCAAAGCACCACGTACCGGTCTGCGGGTCACGAGGCGTGTTTCACCCATAGCCGTCGCGGATTGGGAAACAGTTTCGGAACGGACTGCTGGTAGGCTAAGTATCTTGGGCCGAATTTGCTTAGCAGTGCGCGCTCCTCGAAGTAGAGCCCCGCGAATATGTACCCTGTCATCGACCCGGCGAAGAGCAAGTGGCCCAGGGTCATGTGCGGGGTCGCGAACAGCAGGATCACGATTCCGAGCTGCATCGGATGACGGACGATGCGGTAGAGCGACGGCGTCCGGAACTGCGGCTCGATCATCGCCAAGCCACGAAGATAGCACCAGATCTGACGCAGCCCGAACAGTTCGAAATGATCGATGAGGAAAGTAGACCACAAAACAACTGTGACGCCGATGGCGAAGACGCCGTAGGCCGCCAGCGCGAGGGCGCCATCGACATGCCAGATGGTCTCGGTCAACGGTCGCCACTGCCACATTGCGAGCGCAAGGCAAAGACTCGACTGGACGACGAACGTGCTGCGTTCGGCAGCCCGGGGCATGATGCGCCACAAGCGACGCTTCGCCCAGTTGCGCGCGAGCAGGCTGTGTAGGCGCCCAAAGAGCGCAATAAGGGCGAAGTTTACGATGATCGCGATCCCGAAGGGCGTCGCACCGAACGCGCTCGCATCGTTGATCGCCTTTGGCACTATCATGCTGAGAAGAAAGCCCGCCATGTAGGCAAACACGACGAGAAAGAGAAGATAGGCGGCGGCGCCATAGGCGAAGGTCGCGACGCGGACGCCCCGGGACGGGCGTGTTCGCTCGGCAGGATGCGTCTCGACCGATAATGGTTGGTGGAACATGACGATCTCCTGACATGCAGCGGTTGCAATGCCGAAAGGCCCATCGCCCTTCGACATGCGGACCTTGAGCTACCGAGCATCGGCCCGCTTGCAGGGCGTCTGCAGATATCTTGGAGATTGCCGTGATAAAGCACGGCTTCCGCCCACCGGCGCTCGCGTGCCGCTGCCGGCGACCTCAGGACACCGCGAAAATCAAGCGTTCCTGCAGATGATCTGCAAGCGGTGCCGTGCGACCCGCCGCAATATCGGGCCCGAGACAATGATGGATGAATTGCTTTGGAGCCTATTGAAAGCGGCTTTCCACGTCTCAACACAACTCTCAACTCTTGCAAGGAGCAAAGCGATGGGTGTTACGCATATGACCATGCCCTTCGACCGCCTTGGCGGTTTCGCCACGGTCCGCAGCATTGTCATGGACTTTTACAAGCGGGCGCTCGAAAGCGACCTGATCGGTCCCTTCTTCGAAGGTGTCGACATGGCGCGCCTTGTCGATCACCAATCCAAGTTCGTCGCGTCCGCTCTCGGCGGCCCGGTGAGAATTTCCGATGCGGAACTCCACGCCGCACATCGCCATCTGGGCGCCGGAGACGCCGAGTTCGACGAAGGGAAGCGCCTGCTCGGTGAGACGCTCGACGCCACGGGTATTGGTCCGGCCGACCGCGCCATGGTTCTGGACGCGGTCGAGCGTCGGCGCAGTCTGGTCGTGAGCGAGGGGGGCGAGTGATGGACATCGGCGCTATCGGCGCGCGCCTATTCGACGCCATGGGAGTCGGTGTCGCCCTGATCGACGCTGAACGGCTGACGCTACGCTACAGCAAACCCACTTCCGCTCATGGTTCGGCGATCCTGCGCCTGGTTCCGCCGCTGTCGCCGTGATGGAGGGCGTAGACCTCACCGCAATGCGGGACGCCGCCCGCAACGGCGGTGTAGTCCGCGCGGAGATCGCTGTTCAGCACCGGCGTCGTCCAATTGTGATCGACGCGACCTTCAGGATCGCCCTTGAGCGAGGCGAGGCCCTCCTGGTGGCCGAGTGCCAGAACATCACGCGGCTTCGTCAGACCGAGTGCATGATCGACGCCGATGCTGACATGACAGAGCGGCGTGCGCGCGAGATGGAGAAGGAAACGGCGCGGCTCGAAGGGCTGTTGATGGACGCTCTGCGGCACTCGAGCGATCCCGGGATCGGCACTTTCGGCCCTACGGCGCCGAGACGCCACGAGGCAGCGACCGTGCTGACGCTCGATGTCATGGGTCCCGTCAATCCGTCGATGCATACCGAACCGCTGGAGGGCGCGGCCGAACTGAGCGAGATTTTCGCCGGCTTCTATCGTATCGCCGGGATCCATGGCTGCCTGCGGATCAGGACGGCCGGCCAGACCTATCTGGCTGTTGCAGGCCTGCCACCTCGGGGAGACCACGAGCACGCCATGGCGGCGGCGCCCTGTGCCACCACGATGCTGCAGTTTCTTGAGCAGCGCAATGGAAGCTGCGCCCGCCCTTGGTGCGTGAGGGCCGGGCTGGCAGCGGGAGCTGTGGTGGCATCGACATTTGGCGAAAGCGCGCAAATCATCGACCTGTTGGGACCGGCGGTGATAGTCGCGTCGCTGCTGCGCGAGCGCTGCGCACCGATGGAGGCGCTGGCTCCATTGGCTATGCTAGCGCAGCTTTCTGAGACCTTCGAAGTCGGCCCGACCCGCGTCGAGACTCTCATTGGTCTAGGTGTTTTGGACGTCGCTAGCGTCTCAGCACCGCCGAACCCTCTGACGGCAAGAGTTTTCAATGAACGCCAAGCCGCTCCAGCGCGTCATCGAACGTCGCACGCATGACGGGATCTCGGAACGGGAAGGCCTGAAAGAAGCGGGTACGGCTCAGCGCGCTATCGCGTTTCCGTGTCGTCGCCACCAATCGACCGGCGACCGACCTCTCACCCTGCAGATCCGCCGCAACCGCCGCGAGCAGGTCGAGCCAGCTATGCGCGTTGGGCTCGCGCCGTCCGCGCTCAATCCAGCGTCGCGCCTCCGCCACGTCGCCGTCGGCGAGCACCGAAAGTCCGCGCGACGCTAGCATTGCATAGCGCAGCGGATCGAACGGGCTGAGTGTCGTCGCCCGGTCGAAGCCGGGAATGGCGTCATGGCCCGCGCCGCCGAGCATACGCATCGCGGAGCGGGCGTAGTGCGCCTGCGCGTGGTTGGGATTGAGCGCGATGCAGCGGGAGAACCACTCGTCGGCTCCGTCTAGATCGTCGCGGATCCAGTGCGCGCGAGCATAGGCATAGTTCGAGAATGGGTCGAGCGAATCGAGCTCCATTGCTTTGACGGCGGCAGCTTGGGCGCGCGTCTGCCCTCCTGTTCGATCCTTGGCGTCATGGACGAAGGCATTCTGGAAATGGACGAAGGACAGCGCCGCATGAGGCCGGGCAAAGTCCGGTGCGTCTCGCGACGCTGCGGTGAACAGCGACTGAGCCGTAGCGAGGTCGTGCCGGCTCGCACGGTACATGTGGCGTAGGCCGAGATGGTACGCGCCCCAGGCGTCTAGATTGCCGGGCGCGGTGAGCGCGGCACGGGCGGCCTCCTCCTCCGGAATCCGTGTCTCCAGCGCGGCCAGGACCTAGGCGGTCACGCGCTCGCGCAGCAGATGCATGTCGTCGTGACGCCCGCTAAACTGATCTGCCCAGATCAATGTCCCGCTCATCGCATCGGTCAACTCGGCGAAGAGCTCGACCCCGGCATTTGTCAGTGTCACGGCGCCGAGCAGTACGTAGCGTGCTCCCAGACGGCCAGCGGCCTCGACCGGATCGCAGGCGGCGCCGTGGAACTGGAAGCTGGAAGCGCGGGCGATCACCTTCAGCCATCTCAGCCGCGATAGTGCCGCAATCAGGTCATGGGGCAAGGCCAGCGCTGCTGCCGGAAAGCGCGTGTCCTCGCCGAAGCGCTGGAACGGCAGGACGGCAAGCGACGGCATTCCGCGCCGCGCATAGAGCCCCACGCCGGCGGCGAAGGCCTCGGGCGTGGGTTCATGCGCGGCTACGGGCTGAGGTGAGGGCGCCTTGACGAAGGTCTCGTCGGCGCGCTCGGGCGGCGCCGCCGAAACCGCGCCGACGAAGCGATAGCCGCGGCGGCGCACCGTGCGGATCAGACGCTGCGCCTGACCGCTGTCGCCCACTGCCAAGCGCACGGAGCGGATGCGGCTGTCAACAGCGGCGCCAGAGATGGCGCGGCCCTGCCAGACGACATCGACGATCTCGTCCTTGGAAAGCACGCGGTCATGGTTCTCGGCGAGAAGCGCCAGCAGATCGAGGACCTGAGGCTCGATTGCGACCGGCGCCCCAGCTTTGCGGAGTTCTGCTGTCTTGAGATCAAGCTCGTAATCCTCGAAGCGGTAGATCATGAGATGTCGCCCTCCCGCGAAAACACTATGTAATGCAGGGAGTCGACGAAATCTATCTGCCCCTCCCCACAGTCATCATTGCGAAGGGGCAATAAGACGGTATCCGGCGCATTGCTGGAATGATGCGCCGGAAACGGGTTCTTTCAGTTTTTCGTACTGCGTTGCGCCGATGCGGCGGAGCACAGAGTTCACACCCAGAAGTCGTCGGACTCGAGGTTCACCGTCTGAGCGATCTTGATGATCATCTCGGAGTCGCTGACGTCGTGGTCGAGATTGACCTCGACATAGGTCGCGCCAGCGCCCCGCACCTCCTTGATCTGACCGATCCCGGTGAAGCCGGCCTCGCCGATCCACTCCAGCGCCTGGTTGCCGCCGGCGAAGGGGTTGGCGTCGAGTTCGCGGAAGTCGAACTTGTCGTATTCGCGGCCATGATACCAACTCGTCTGGTCGTCCCAGTCGAGGATCACATCCATCGCGCCATGGGTGGAGTCGGAGGCCTGCGTGTAGACGAACACGTCGCCGCCGAACCCTCCCTCAAGCCGGTCGGCGCCAGCGTTGCCTTCGAGCGTATCGTCGCCAAAGTGACCTGTAATCCAGTCATCCCCGCCGAGGCCCTTGAGGTAGTCGTTGCCGTCGTCCCCGTAGAGCCAGTTGTCGCGGGTATTCCCGATCAGCGTATCGCTCTTGTAGCTGCCCCAGACATCCTCCACGCCGGTGTAGGTGTCGCCGGCGGCGTGACCGAAGTACCCGCGGCCGACCGCAAGGCTGACCCAGACGCCGCTCAAATCCTCGTCGACGTTCCCGTGCTCATCGCGGTTGTACGCCACGCGGTCATCGCCGCCGCCGCCGACGAAATGGTCCGCGCCCGCGCCGCCGACCATGACGTCGCGTCCGGCGCCGCCAAGGAGCCTGTCTTCGCCGTCGCCGCCGAAGAGCCAGTCATCGTCGCGGCCGCCGGCGAGGGTGTCGTCGCCGTCATGGCCGTAGAGCCGGTCTTCGCCTTGGCCGCCGCGCAGATAGTCGTCCGCGCCCAGGCCATAGAGCATGTCATTGCCATCTCCGCCACTCAGCGTGTTGGCGCCGTCTGTCCCAGAGATTTCATCGTCATAGCGGCTGCCATAGACATTCTCGATGCTGTAGAGCTTGTCGCCTTCGGCGTGCCCGCCATAGGCGGTCCCAACCCTCAGGTTGATGCTTACAGCGTCATCTGAGGCACCGTAGTGGGCGGCGTCTGTTCCGTGGCCGCCATGCAGCACGTCAGCGCCGGCGCTGCCGTGGAGCCAGTCATGGCCTCCACCGCCATAGAGCCAGTCTTTCGTGTCCGACGCGTGAAAGATATCGTCATAGGCGCTGCCGACGACGATCTCGATCGAGTCGTAGGTATCGCCCTCGGCGTCGCCCCAGCTGCCATAGCCCCTGCCGAGGTCCACATAGACAGCCTCGTCGGACTGGCTGTAATCGACCCGGTCGAGCCCGGCGCCGCCATACATCGCGTCGGCGCCGTCGTCGCCGTGGAAAGTGTCGTTGCCGCGGCCTCCCGACATCACGTCATCGCCCAGACCACCCCAGAAGCGGTCATTGCCGTCCTCTCCGATCAGCTTGTCGTCGCCGCCATGACCGAAGAGCCGGTCGTCGCCGCCGCGCCCGAAGATCCAGTCCTCGAAGCCGGTCCCGTGGATCCAGTTGCTCGAGTTCGTTCCGTATATGTAGCCAGCCATTTTCGTCTCCATTCCACCCTTCCGCCGGGCGCATTCGTTGCGCCGGTCGATTCCGGCGATGGACGAGGCTGTATCGGCTGGCGGACGCCTGAACTTGCCGGGCGCCTTGAGGTTTCCTGCAGATTTGCGGGAGACTTGTCTGAGATCTCAGTGGCGGTCCTGCTGGGTCGCCAGGACCGGTTTCGGCTCGACGGGATAAGCATCGGGCGCACAAAAGGGTCGAACGTCACAAAGAAATCGCGGCGATCGGTCTATGGCAGCTCTGTGAATTCGCGCGCTGCTCGATCAGTGACGGAAAGGTCCACGACCTGATCCGTGCTTGACAATTGCTCGCTGTACCCTGGATCAACGGTCGCTTTGGCCGCTGCGTGTTGCTTTCTGATGCCGCGTCAGCAATAGCCGCATGTGCACAAGGCAGCTTTGTGCCGCAACTCGGCCAACGTGTTGATGTCACACTCTGCTATGCGGCGGCTCAATCTCAATGAAGATGTTCGTGGTCAGGACTGCATGCTGGACATTCGCATAAGCCACGTCGACGCCACTCTTCTAGATGTACTCGGTCGTTCATTTCGGAACCGGAGGAATGCAACAGGCGCTTGCGGCGGACCCCCTTGCAAGATGTGTGCGGGTCCTACCCTCACACATCTTGCGTCCGACGTAGTTTAAGTCTTCGGAGAAGAACAATTGTTACACGGATGCCGTGCAAGTGGCATGCTTTTCCACCCAACGGTCAATCGCTGAAGTTACAGTAAATTCTAGATTGCGGAAAAGTGTTGCCAATCGCGTTCAATCGATGATTGGCAGCTTTGTGAGTTTTGGTTCGTTTCAGATCAGCCGTCGCGCCCCCGCGGGGGCCGCCCGCCGCGGCCACCGATGAAGTCCCTCGACACCGTTCCTTTGAAACAGCGCGGGAAGAACGGGTAGGTATCGGTTGCGAAGTAGACATACTGCCCGTCGAGCATTGCCCCGTTGCATTCATCCAGAGTTCCGGACCCCGCAACGAATTCGTAGTCCTGCACATAGGTGCCGTCATGTGCGCCACCCGGGCCGGACTCCCGTTCGCCACTTTTCAACTGCCAGGACGATTGCGCTTGGGCCCCAACGTAGTGAATCTCGAACCCGTCCGCAGCATACCCAAAGAGCGTGCCGTCGAGCCCGCCCGTTACTGCAGAAGGAATGCCGTGATAGTGGTACATCCCGCGACCGTCCACATGCGCGTTCTGTGCGTCCATGATGAGCCCGCCCATGCCTTCTACATTCCATCCCGAAGACGGATCGCGCGAATAGCCGCGCTCGGAAGACGGATCATAGTATTCCGCGGTGCCCGGACGCATTGGAATTCCTGTCAGCGTAATACCCGAAATACGGGCACGCCGGGTGATGGTGTCCGTTAGCTCCGGCGTCGCATCCATGCAAAACCTATGGTCCTGCTCTTCCACCGTGGCTCCGGGCCGCCATGTACCGGTTTCGTGATCGGGCACGCCATCGGACGCGATACAACGCTGATCCCCATCCACAGAGATAGTCACATGCGCTTGAACCATACCGGCGGTCAAAAGCGTCAGAGCGAGCGCGGTGCCTGGTGTCTTCATGATGCCCTCCGGGTGCTTGGATAAGAGTCCAACGGGCGCGAACGGTATTTCCGTCGTTCTTTGTGTCGGAGGGTATGGACGCGTCAAAGCGGCCCTTCATGGCCTTCGCAGCATTTGTCAGTCTAGGTTCTTGGCCAGCTTCCGCCGCCCGCGACACGAACGTCAGCGCCCAAGCCACGAATTCACCTTGTTCGATGAGAACGGCGAAGGATCAATACGTTGGCCTGACCGGCGAACGACCTGAGTCGAATTCCATTAACCAAGGGGCGCGCTGCTCTGCCATTCGGCGGCAACGAACCCAGAGAAACTTATGCTGCGTGCGTGACGAAGGTCTATTGTGCGGCGGTCGTGCATCATGAACACTCCTATCCCCTGCATGGACATGACCCATTCGCTGACGTCGTAGTGGTCCGATCAGAGTGATCCAAGTCGATTGTTGGTGCATCGATTGCCTCGTCACCATCAAAATGATGGTCGCCGGAGCGGGTGGGCGTTAGCCAAGGGCACTGTGCGGTCGTTTAGTGTCCCAATGACATCGCCAGCCTTCCATGGCGACTTGGGCCTCGCAACTCTGTTTGCCATCTCTGATCCTCCGTTTTCCCAATCGTAATGGTGTATCCAATCAGATTGAGTAGCTCAGGAGGTTTGTTAGGTAACCTGAACGCTGCCAGGGTCTTGCCAAGCGGTACGATTTAGTTCTCAAGCCGTTGTAATAGCGATTTTGTGTAGGGGTTCACGATGTTGTCCAGGACCAAAGAGCTTGCCTTCAATGCGCTGCGACATGTGCAACAAGGGCGCGCGTATTTGGCGTACGAGCCCAATCTCCTGCCTTCACCCGGCCAGATGCGGACAGAGGGGGTTACCTCTCTGGAAGAATGGTTCCGGTGGTCTGAAGAGTGGAGCCTCCTGCTGCGGCTCTTTGGTGGCTTAAAGCCTCACGACAGCATTCTTGAGGTTGGATGCGGGTACGGGCGTGTCGCCTTTCCTCTGCGTTTTCTCTTGGATTCGAACGGACGGTATTTCGGTTTCGATATATCACGTAACAAGATTTCCTTTCTTCAGGAAAACTTCACCCCCCGATATCCGAATTTCCAGTTCACGCATTCAGACATCAGGAACACATTCTATAATCCGGGAGGGCAAACGGCCCCCACCGACTACAGGTTTCCACACGAGGATGCATCGCTCGATCTCGTTTTCGCAGCGTCTGTGTTCACGCATATGACCCCAGAGAACATGGCGCACTATATTTCGGAAACCGCGCGTGTACTCAAGAGAGATGGGCGGGCGCTCTTCAGCTTCTTTCTGTTGCAGAACTATCGTTCAGGAGCGGAGCGCCCGAGAGGATTTTCACGCGAGGACTTTAACTTCGATTTCGGGCTTGACGAGTTCGACAGTCGGTTTGCTGTAAGCCGACCGTCCAACCCCGAATACATGACAGCCTACGACATGGAACTTGTCGCAGAGACCGCGGAAGCCCTGGGTCTTTCGGCAGAGCAGGTTTCGCCAGGACTATGGTCTGGAACCGCGGAGACGACGATGAGCACACAGGATATGGTGCTTCTGCGAAAACAAAGGTGATGCGCTTTGTCTCGCAATAGTACCGCTATTGTCCTGCCGCAAAGCACGTGGCCTGTAGCTTAGCAAGGCTGGCTCTAAGCCACTCTCCTCCGAAGAAGACGACAAGTGTCGGCCGGTGCTTTATCGGCAAAAATGCTCTGCCGAAAACGCTTGTCTACTCGTACAGCCAAACCCGACCGGTCATGTCATGGTTTCGGTGCCGACAGAAGACGTCCAACAAAGTCACTTTGGTGCCAGTCTAACGCTGTTCTGAGGATGGTTTCGCTATCTGAGTTTTCGGTCAGGTTCTGACCAAGTATCTCACGCGATTTCGCTGGCTCTGCGACTAGTTCCGGCGGGTCGCCCGGTCTGCGATCTTCATAGTCAAAAGGCACCTTTGAATTCGATAGCCGTTCCAGCCCGACGATGACGTCCATAATGGACAGACCTACGCCGGTTCCCAGATTGCAGGTGAAGCTATCTGCCCCGACCAGCAGACGTTCCAAGGCCCGGACGTGGGCCTTCGCAAGATCCGAGACATGGATGTAGTCGCGGATCGCCGTGCCATCGGCGGTCGGATAGTCACGTCCAAAAACGCTCAGGGCAGGTTTGCGTCCGAGCAACGCCTCGATCGCATTGGGGATCAAATGGGTTTCATTTGCGCGAAACTCGCCGATCTCACCATCGGGGTCCGCGCCTGCGGCGTTGAAATAGCGTAACGTGGCAGAGCGCAATCCATAGGCGGTGCCATAGTCTGCCAGGACGCGTTCCACCATGAGTTTCGATGCGCCATAGGGGTTGATCGGTGTCGTTGCCTGATCCTCGCCAAGGCGCTGCCCCGGTGTCGGAGTGCCATAGACTGCACATGTCGATGAGAACACGAAAGGCGGTTGAGCAACGGACCGAGCCGTGTCCAGTACAGTCATCGTTCCGGCCATGTTCTGACGGTAATAGAGCGCAGGATCCGTCACGGACTCACCCACTAATGCCAGAGCGGCGAAATGAACGATGCCAACCGGTTCAAATCGGCGCAGCACCTCACCCAGCCGCGCGGTATCCCCGATGTCCCCAATCTCCAGCGGCCCCCATCGGACCGCCCAACGGTTGCCGGTGGAAAGATTGTCATAGGTTACCGGAACAAAGCCAGCCGCTGACAGCGCCTTGCAGGTATGGCTACCGATGTAACCGGCGCCGCCTGTGACCAGAACATGTCCACGCATTTACAGATTCCCTCGTAACAGACCAAGCATCAGACATCCCAGCGCGCGGCGATTTCGGTGCCGGGACTGTCTGGCTTATGTGAAAACCATCCAATTAGCGAGATCGGTGCCACAACCAGATGCGCGACCTGGCGTGGGATTTTCGGTATGCGCGAAAAGGCGATATCGTGAGAAACGGCCAGCCACGGGTTGATGAACGCGCCAAACGCGGAGGCGGGCTGCCCGAACAACTGGTCCAGCTGCTCTTGAGTGTATCCGCGCCGGACATGTCCCCATTCCGCGAAAAGCGTTTCCTCTTCGGGACAGATTGGGCGAAAGAGGCGGTAGTAAGGATAGCGCCAGCGCTCGAGATCCGGTGTCGACACCAGGATCGTGCCTCCGGGCTTCAATACTCGAAGCGTTTCGCGTGCGACTGCGACGTCGTTCTCGACATGTTCGAGCAGGTCGAACATTGTGACCATTCGAAAGCTGTCATCGTCGAACGGCATCGACGTGGCGTCGCCCGCGACGAACTCTTGCCCTGGCTGACGGTTGCACGGCGCTGAGGCAAACTGCGGGTCGAAATCGAGGTTCGTGACCTCCGCTTCGGGATAGAGCAACTTGGTCAATCCGCTCTGGCCGCCGCCGACCTCCAAAACCGGTCCTGCGACCGACTCTGGTGCGATCCGGTGTATGGCGCGCATCTTGTCGCGAAAATAGAGCCCATCGGTCAACTTGCCCGGAAACGGATTGGTTGCCAGAAACGGTCCCAGTTCCGCGCGGTCCGCAGAGCGAGCCGTCATGCTGACAGCTCCGGTGTAGACAGCCTGGATTTCGGGCTGCGGAACCACCGCAGCCAGTAGAAGTAACCTTCGAGCAGTCCACCGATCTGGGCGAGGCGCGTTCCGCGCGCGACATCGGTGTGTGGATCTATCCAGGCAAAGCCAAAACGGCAAAGCCACCCTACAACCTGACGGGCCGCAAGATAGGCCGGCAGTCCCACGAACGCGCGGATGAGATTTCCGGAGTTGCCGTTTTCGCTAAATTGAATGAGGAGCGCGGCGACATGGCCACGCATGTACGCCCGCATCTGCCTTCGAAACGCCGTTTCGTCCGCCCTGTGGCGATGGTGTACGACGACCTCGGGACGGTACCGACCTGTCCAGCCCGCGCCCAGCAACCTGTAGAATGCCTCGCTATCTTCGCTGCAACCGGACGTCCCAGCCCCGAGGCGTTCGTCAAAGCCGCCGAGCTGACGCAGCGCGTCGGCGCGGATGGCCATGTTCGCGCCTGCGCCGATCTTCCAGACGGGTGGCGCGTCACCGAACGAGGTGTCGAGAAAACTCCTGTCGAAAAAGCTCGGCACAAGGCTCGACGCAAGACCGCCGATATCGAACTCAAATGCAAATTCTGCCGCCGTTTCCAGCCGCGCCGGAAGCACCGGCCCGGTCACGATGGCGATTGAAGGATCGGCGAAAGGCCGAAGCAGCGCGGTGATCCAATTTGGAGCCACTGAGACATCGTCATCCGTGAAAGCGAGCACCTTCCCGCTGGATGCTCGGATACCGGCGTTTCGCGCGCTGGCGAGACCCGGTCGCGTCTCATGGACGAACCGCATGTTCGGATAGGTCGTCACTAATGGCGCGAGCGCATTGGGATCGGGGTCGTTATTGACGATCACTATCTCGCCCGGCGGCGGGTCGCACAAAGCCAGCGCCGAAAGGCACCGATCGATTGCATCTGCCCGGTCGCGTGTGCAAACGATCACTGAAACATCGCTATGGTCCAAGTCCAACGGCGGCAGACACGTCGTGTCAGCGGGCTCCGCGAATGCAGGCGCACAGGCCACCGCAGCAAGCGCAGGCAATCCAGTCGCCGAAATCGGAAGTTCCTCGGTAAGCAACAAGCTACGCCCAAGCGGAACGTTATCTTCCCAATAATAGATCAGGAGAGCGCGTTCATCTTTGTGCGGATGAATTTCGGGCAAAGGTCTAGAGAGGTCCAAGTGACGGATTCCGCAGGGCACGGGGGCGTTCATGCTGTCCGCTCCCGTATTTGGGCGGTGCGCTTCTGGGATCGTTCATACTCGCCCAGCCCCCCTTTCAAACCGCCCCAGATTTCGGCGGCGATCATCGAAGGTGGCAGCGGATCCCGCCCGATGATGCTGCGCAGGAACCGATAGGGCATATGGCTCCACCACCAGCGGCGCATAGCGCTGAGTGCAGGCTTGTTCGTTGGATCGGTCCTCTTAGACTTTGCCAGAAAGGCGAAAAACCCCAGACCCCATGTGTAGTACTGATGCCGTAGGACGGCGAGATCCGCGCGATGGTCATGTCGGACCACCACACCAGGATCATAGACAAGGGTCCTTCCGGCGCGCAGCACCCTGTAAAAGATATCAAGATCGCCCCCGCCGGGAAGCGGCCGCCCGGTATCCAACGCATCGTCAAAGCCGCCCAGATCCATCACGAGACTGCGGTTCAGGCTCATATTGGCGCCCGCCCCGAATTCTCCTGCGCCGCAAGGATAAAGCTGGTTCCGCCACTGCGCTTTTGCGAACCGCCTTGGCACCATGGCGCGGCGAAACCCACCGCCCTTTTCGAACAGGACCTTCGCGGGGCTGTCGAGCGACATGGGCAGGACCAGCCCCGTGACGCAACCCGCATCCGGGTTTTCGGCCCAAGTGCGGGCAAGATTATCGAACCATTCCGGCTCGACGGTTGTGTCGTCATCCAGAAAGGCAACGATATCTCCGCTGGCCCTTCGCATCGCGGTATTGCGCGCGAAATCGAGTCCGGTTTTCGCCTCCCGAACATAGACCGTATCGGCTGCCTCCGCGACACGGCGGACCTCGGGGTTTTCGGAGTTGTTGTCGACCACCAGGATCTCGAACCCGTGCACCCGTCGCTGGAGTGTCAGCGAGCTCAGCAGCCTGTCCAGCCAATCCGGCCGGTCCTTGGTGCAAATGGCGACGCTGATCCGGGGCGGCGTTGGTGCGATGCCAGCGCTAAGGCGAGTACGCAACCTGGCATAGGCTGAAGCCTCGCGTGCGGCCGGGACGAGCAAGTCATCCCGACCGAGCCCCTCAGGTGGAATGTCCTCGGTAGCGAATAGGCGAAACCCGACCACCGCTGCACCGTCTCGAAGGATGCAGCCCAGACCGGCGGCGTCAGCCTCCGGCCTCAAACGCAGCCATTCGGACCCGGGCGCGAAGAGATCCACGTCGCATAAGGAATAGCCTGCGGTCATGCCCCCAGCCTTTCCTGCGCGAAAAGCTGTGTGAATGCGCCGCCGCTCCGCTCCAGATCAGCGGGTGTGCCGGTTTCGACCACACGGCCGTGATCGAGCAAGATGACGTGGTCGGCGCGCCGAACCGTGGAGAGCCGGTGCGCAATTAGAAGCGTGGTTCTGAAACGTGTTCCAGCGTCGAGTGCGTCTGCGACCAACCGTTCGGACCGTGGATCGAGCGCGTTTGTGGCTTCGTCCAGAATCAGCAATTCGGGATCCCGCAGCAGCGCACGGGCCAGCGCGATCCTTTGCCGTTGTCCACCAGAGATATTGGAACCACGGTCACCGACGAGCGTGTCGTAGCCTTGCGGCAAGGCGCAGATGAACTCGTGCGCGTCGGCCAACCGCGCGGCTCTCGCGATTTCTTCGGCCCGGGCGTCGGGACGGCCGAGGCTGATGTTGGCGCTGACGCTGTCATTGAAGAGAAAGACGTCCTGCGGGACCATAGCGCAGCGCTCCCGCCAAGAGGCCGCATCAAACGCCGTGATATCCTTGCCATCCAGAAGGATCACGCCACGGTCAGGATCCGCCAGCCTGCAGAGCAAAGTCGCGATAGTACTTTTTCCCGCACCTGAGTGTCCCACCAGGGCCGTGCAGACACCGCCGGGAATCTCGAAGCTAGCGTGATGCAGGGCAGCGCGCTGATCAGGCTTGTGCTCTTTGTCCGGCATGTAGCTGAAGGATACGTCGTCAAACACCAGCGCCTGCCGAAGCGGCGGTGCCACTGGCAAGCCTTTTGGCTCAGCGGACAGCACTGCCCGGTCCCGTAACTCTGTGAGGTTTTCGACCGCACCTCTGAGCTTGGCCAGGGTCGCCCGCGCGTGAACGAGTGCGATGACATGCGGCTGCATGCGAAACAAAAGCGCGATCAGAACTAGGAGCTGACCGACAGAGACACCTTGCAGCAGCAGTAATGCACCGCCAATGAGCGCCGCGAACAGCACCTCCAGTGCGAATTGTGGCGACGCCATTGTCAACTGAAGCCCGAGCATCGAGCGCCGGCTGTCGTCAGAGGCCGCGTCAAAGCTTTGCTGGGCTTTGTCCTCACCGTTGAAAATGCGCAATGTCCGATGCCCGGACAGCCCCTCGAGCATGCGAATGCTCAACCGCTCGTTCGTGGACACAGCCTTACGCCCTAAGCGGGTTGCAACCCGGTTTATGCCCGCGGCGACCCCCGCGGCGATCAAAACGCCGGCAATCGTTACAAGCGTCGCCTTCCAGGACAGAGCGACCAACAGAACGAAGAAGACGCAGACCGCACTGGCATGCATGAGCAGCATCGCCACGTTTTGCAGCCCCTCGGAGACCGCCCAAGTCTGCCCCGTCAAGCTGTTGATCATGGCGCCCGCCGGTCGCGACCCGTGAAAAAGGGGAGAGGCCGAGAGCATCTGCGCAAAACAGTTTCGCCGAATGTCATGGCCGACGCGTTGCGTCACATGCGCGAAGAAGGCCGTCCCCAAATAGGCGACTGCGCTCTTGAGAAGGATGCAGACCACGATGGCGGCGACGACGTAGCCCAGGCGCTGCTCCGCGGGCAACGCGCCGACCGTCTCGGTGATCCAACCGCTCAGGCCGCTTTGAGTCCCGATCGCCTCGGTTGCACCGAGCGCTTCGACCAGGGGTAGGATCAGGTAGATCGCCAAACCCTCGAACAGGAAGGCAAGAACGCTGACGGCCACCATCAGGGGCAGCAAGCGGACACGGTCTCCCGAAAGCTCGCGCAAGCCCTTGAGCGTTGGGCCTAGGCGCAACGGGTTGGTATAACCCGTCATGCGACGGCGACCTTGATCGGACGGGCCGCCCGGCGAATGCGCCAGTTCTGGAAGGACAGGAAACGGTCAAAGACAGGCCAGGTGTAGGCCTTGTCGGGATCGAGAGTATCGAAGCGCGGGCCGGTTCGTGCCCGTAGGCTTTCCAGCGTTAGGTACGCACCGAATACCGCCAGATGGGTCAACGCGAGCAGCGGCGCCCGACGGATGGCACGGGCAGCAAAGCGCAACAGATCGCCATACCGGCGCGCCGCGAAAGACAGCCCAGCGGCGTAGAGGTCGTAGTTGGCGCGACTGAGCGCCAACAAGCGTGCCGGGAGATCTGGGTTATCCTTCTCGGCCTTTTCGAGAGCAAACTCGATGGAATTACGCATGCGTTCAGCGCTGCGGGACATGCTATTCGTCGTTTCGCGGTATCCCACATGATAACCGGGCGCGACGGCGACAGATCCGATGCGAGCCAACCGCAGATAGAGGTCGATATCTTCCGCGCCCTGAGCGTGGGCGGCCTGAAATGCAGTGTCGTACCCTCCGACTCGCAGCACTTGTTCGCGGTTCAGCAGAGTCGCGCTGGCATTCCGGATGAAGTTGAGCGCCAGGAGTGCCGGCAAAACGTTTCTGGCGTAGCGCGGCTGGCCGAGATCGTCGATGAGATGATCATCGGCATCGATCCGCCGCGACCAAGTATAGACAAAAGCTACCGGCACCGGTGCTGTATCCGCTGCCTTCAGCAGCCGATCTATCGTTCTGGGATGCCAGACATCGTCGGCGTCGATAGGCGCAACCCATGTGCTGGTCGCCGCGGCGATGCCGTTGTTTCGGGCAGATGCGACGCCGCTATTGGCTTGGCTCAGCACTCTGACACGCGTGTCCTGCCCCGCGTGACGTCGGGCCACGTCCGGCGTACCGTCCGTCGAGCCGTCATCGACGATGATGATTTCCAAGTCTTCGTGCAATTGAGCGCGAACCGAAGAGAGGGTTCGGTCAAGCGTATCTGCAGCGTTGAACGCTGGTAGGATCACCGATACTTGGGTCATGGAACACGTACAATTGTCACTTAACAAGTTGTTAGCTTAACAAATGTTCACCTGCAAACCCCAGATCGAATCCTTCCAATGAAAGTCGCCATTCTTCCCTGGGGCGACATATTCGAAACATACTTGGAAACAATCTCGACCTCAATTGACACTTTCACCACAGAAATGGAGGGCGGCTGGCTTTTTGGCTATGTGGATGCACTGGCAACAGCAGGGGCAAACAGCATAGTCGTCGTGGCCTCGCGCGACGCGGATACGCCCCGAAAAATTCGCAACGCGCGCACCGGATGCACAACAATTGTCCTGCCAAGCCCAAAGTCCTACCGGCTTGCGAAGCGCTTGCCGGCGGCCCTTGCCGACCGGATTGCGCCATACGCCGCGCTGCCGGTGGCACTGCTCGCGCACATCCTTCGAGAGGAACGGTGCACGCACGTGATGATGCAGGAATATGAGGACGCACGTTTCGACAGGCTCGTTCCCTTGGCAAAGAGCCTTGGGATCTCCGTCACAGCGAGTTTTCAGGGCGGACAGACTGCGCCCTCGACCGTTGCCGGCCGGATGCTGCGACGGCGGAGCATTCGTGCTTCGGACGGCCTGATCATCGCTTCCTCGGCCGAAGCCGCACGGGTGAACAAACACTATGGAGCGGACCTCCGGGTGGCGACAATCTTCAACCCGGTAGACTCGCGCACTTGGTATCCTGAAGATCGCGGAGCAATGCGCGCCATGCTGCAAATCCCGGACAACGCAAGGGTGGCGGTCTGCCACTGCCGCATCGATATCCACCGCAAGGGGATCGATATCCTTCTCGATGCGTGGCGAGAATTGGTCCGGCGGGAACCTGACATGGATCTGCGCCTGCACTTGATCGGCGATGGTCAGGACCGCGGGAGACTCCAGGACGAGCTTGCTCGCGCACCGGTCAAAGGTCTTCGCTGGTTTGACAAGTTCAATCAAGACCGCGCGGACATGCGGCATCACTTGTCGGCCGCCGACCTGCACGTGCAGGCCTCGCGGCACGAAGGTTTCGCCGTGGCGCCCTTGGAGGCGATGGCATGCGGATTGCCGACGGTTCTAAGCCGCGCGCCCGGGGCAAGCGATCTTCTGAACAATGGAGAGGACAGCGGGGGTCTTCTCGTCCCGATCGGGGAGCCACAGGCTCTAGCGAATGCAGTTCTGGCTTTGCTCACAGACGACGCACGTCGGGCTCGCACGGCTGTAAACGCTCAACGCCGTGTCGCCTCTGCGGCGGGGATAAGGGCGGTGGGCGAACAGTTGGTCGAGTTTCTGTCCTCCGAGCCTCGGGCTGCCCGTGCATGAGGGATCCCGAGATGCGAGACATCGAAATTGTCATCTGCACCCATAACCGTGCCGCTGCGCTCGATGCCACGCTGAACTGCCTGGCGCAGCAAGAACTCCGCCAACGAACATGGAGTGTTCTCGTTGTAGACAATGCCAGCACCGACAGGACGGCTGAGGTAATCGCCGCGCACCGCGCGACGGGTGCGTTACCTGGACTGAGAGGCATCTATGAGGGCAAGCCGGGCCTGACCGCCGCGCGACAGCGCGGTGTCCAGGAAGCGCGCGGCGTGCGGGTGGCCTTTGTGGATGATGACTGTCACCTAGGTCCCGGTTGGATCGGCGCCGCGCTGGCCGCGTTCGACCGGCTGCCCAATGCCGTCGCGGTCGGTGGCGCGGTTCACCCGGTATGGCGCAAGGGTATCCCCAAGGGCCTGCGCGCGCAGGGATGGATCTTCGCCGAACAGTCGTCTGTTACCGCCGACAGAGAAGTCAGCTCTCTTGTCGGCGCAGGGATGGTCGTCGACCGGGCCGCGCTCTGCAGTACGGGCTGGAGTGACGCTGCGCTTATCGACGACCGGACGGGACGTGGGGCGACGTCAGGAGGTGATGTGGAAATCGGGCTGCGTCTCCGAGCGGGCGGCGGAGGCCTTTACCTCGTTCCCGGGATGCAGCTGAGCCATCTCATCGATCCCGACCGACAGAACGGCTACGAGATGCGAAAGCTAGCGGCAGGACTTGGCGCGGGATCCGTTCTGGTCGGCTTGCTCGAAGCCGATGAGGAACTCGACTGTTTCCTGAGAAGAACAAACAAGGAAATACGGGGTCGCAGGCGTTCGCTTCTGCTGAGCTTTCTCCGTGGCAGGTTCAGGCCAAACGAGTGGCGCATCTTCGACGCTTTCGAAGCAGGGCGTGTGGCCAAGACCGCCGAACTGTCAGACAATCGGAACGCGGCAGACCGCCTTCTCGGCAAGATCGGGCGCATTCCGACCTCCCAGCCCTAGACCGACGTCCTGAGCGGCAGTTCGTTCGAACCAAGCTCGAATGTCGGTCACTTCCTGATCGAAATCGCGCGTGTCGGCGCATCATTGCCCCGAATGTGGTCGTTTCGTTGACGGCAAACGCACCGGAAGGAACAGAAAGCACCGAACAGCGGAGCAGAGCGACCTGAAAGGGTTTCACCGAGGCGCAAACACTCTTTAGTCGAGGCGATGCGCAGCAGCAGACGGGACGGTCTGTGGGTCAGGAAGGTTACACCAGCGATTACTACACCTACCTTTCGCCGGGCTCCCGCCGGTCAGCCCAGCGAATGCTACCAGAGGTCGTGAACCGTCTCGGCACCGCAAACATCGTCGATTTTGGTTACGGTAGCGGCGCGTGACTGGCCGCGGCGCAAGCTTTAGATCTCGACATCTTGGGTCTCGATGGCTCCTGGGTGCCACGCGAGACCCTGGAGATCGATGCCGCGCGGTTTCGCACTGCCGACCTCACGAAACCTCTCGATCTGGGTCGGGAGTTTGATCTGGCGCTTTGTCTTGAGGACGCCGAACATCTGCCCGCCGAGAGCGCAGCAACTCTCGTGGATAATATCGTTCGGCACGCTGCCGGCGTGGTCTTCTCCGGAGCAGTTCCCGGCCAAGGCGGCCATGATCACATCAACGAAGCATGGCCGGACATTTGGGCCGAGCATTTCGACCGCGCCGGTTACGATTGCCTCGACGTGTTAAGGCCGATGTTCTGGACCGACGCATCCGTGGAATTCTGGTACCGGCAAAGCGCGCTACTCTTCGTGCGCCGCGGGCATGCCATCGAGGAGCGGGCGCGCGCAGGGGCATGGCCCGAACAAACCGGCCCGCTGCCCTTGGTACATCCGGATATGATCCAGCATTGCCAGGACACCGTGTTGTGGCTGTAGCGGGAGAAACAGACCGCAATTGATCAGATCCTGAAGACTAAGAGCTGGCGTTTGACTGCGCCGCTCCGGTGGTTCGACCAGCGCCTTCGATCCCTGTGGGGGGATTGAGTTTTCGAGCTCATCTGGCCATTGCCTGTGGTCGCGGCGGGCGCTTCCGCTGCAAGGAAGATCGAGCCGCTCGAAAACGCACTCCAAGAGAGTCCTGCACGATCCAGTCCTCGGCCGAACGTCAGTGGTATCGCGTGGCGATACCCAAAGTGTCGAGTTCGCCTTCAATGTGCGTTGCGGTTTCCAGCGACGATCGTGCCAGTTCCGGCATCCGCACCCCCCTGTATCCCGTTAATTTGTTTGACTAAAATGTGGAGAGAGAGAAAAACAATTGGCGCCTTGGCCTTAGGTGTTCGATCCCATGGTTTGATGGTACGGACCGTTCGCCCGAAAGGAAGGAAGCACCATGGGACAAGTTCGTCACGGATGCGCCACGATAACGCACGCCGTTCGAGCAACAATACAGCGATCGCAGGCTTCGACCGCGGAGTTGAGCCGGAAGCTCGGCATCAATCCGTAAGTCTGTCGAATATGATTTCGATCCGGTTGCGCCGCTTTTCCCAACGTTCATCATGTTTGACGGCTTTCTTGCGTTATTACCGGCCGGGAATGCAGGCGCGTTTTCTCTTGTCTTTCAACGCGGCTCGGTACCAGTCGCCATTGTCGCTCGGACCAATGGCGCTCCAATAGCAACTCCCCGAGCAGCCTATCGGCCACCGGCAGGCTGCTCAGCAATCCCCTTGCGCCGATACAATCGCCGACCTGACGGACGGTGACGAACAGGTTGCGCGGTCGGCCCCTGCAGTCGCAGATGGAATGCAGCTTGGTATTCATGCAGCCCTTGGTCCAGCCAATCAGGCGCTCATGCTAGTCACTGGGCCTTCAGATAGGCCGCGTCGATTATAACGGTCCTTTCTTCGCCATGCTCGGCAGCCAACCCGGCTATCATCCTGACGAAAACACCCTTGTCGCTCCATCGCGTCTAGCGATTATCAAGCGTCTTGTCGGAACCACATTGCTTTTGCGCGTCTCGCCAGTACAACCCATTGCGATTGATGAAGATCATTCCGCTCAAGACTCGCCACCAGCGTCCGTCAGCCGTTGAAGATCAGACACGGTCACCGCTCGGTTTTCGAACCGTGAATCATTCCGTCAGCCGGAAGTCAAAGGGTCCTGACCCTACCCGAACGATCGTCACCGCAGCTTCAACCAACTGCCGCATTTACCGCCGAGCGACAGCGTTCAGCTTTGCGCATCGGCGACACTCGTCGTGTTGCTCGCGCGCTCAGCGAGAATACCCAAGGTACAGATTGGGGTCACCCCAGACCTCACGTGCGTTTGGTGAGATGTCCCCTTCCAGCTTGTTTGCAGAACCTGGGAAGCATTTCCCACCGACATCGGTGCCATAGAAACAAGGGCCGTTGAGTTTTTTGCGGTCTGACCTTGTCGAACCGTCATAGTGATCGCGGCGGCCCGTAGAAATGGGACAGGATCATACTGTCCGTCGACGTCTTCGACGGTACTCCCGTGCTGTGCCTTCGCAGGCCTGACCAAAGGCTAAATTCAGATCAGGTCGTGCACGCTGTCATAGGCTTTATCGAGATCGTCTATGAGGGTTTCGAGGGTCAGGGCTCGGGTCGTGATGGTTTCAAGCTGCTGGTCTTTCTTCATGATGGTCTCCTGGTTGGGGGTTGAGCGGGGTATCTACGGGCCTCTAGCTGACTTGGGACGTTCAAAAGGCGGGGAACTCGGCTAGAGTATGCCTCGCACTTCTTCGCTCGATTGATCTGCGCAGGGTCCACGGCGCGACGCTCAGTTCTTTCGCGATGCAGCCGATCCTCGCGCCGTCGCGAACATGCTGGATGGCGGCGTCGATTTGTTTGCTGCTGAGCTTCGACGGGTGGCAAAGAGGTTTGCCGCGTTTCCTGGCAGCGGACAGCCCTTCGCGGGTGCGTTGGGAGAGCATGCGGCACTCGAACTCTGCGAAGGCACTGAGCACGGTGTAGATGAGCATCCCGCCGGATGTCGTGGTGTCGATCCTCATGTCGACGATTTCAACGCCGATCCCGCGCGCTTTGAGTCTCTCGACCTCGAGGATTGCATTAATGACGGACCGGAAAGCCCGTTCGAGATCCCAGACGACCAACCATTCGCCTGTTGAGAGTTCCTTGAATACCTGATCGTAGACCGGGCGTTTCCGAGCCGTTGCGGACGCGCGTTCGATAAAGAGCTCGTCACAAATCTCGAGCAGCCCATCGATCTGGCGGTCCGGGCGCTGTTCCTGTGTCGAGTCGATCGGCGGCATGGACGAAAGCGACCGGCTCGGCCGGCAATGCGGTACCCCGCCAGATCGCGGATAGTGCGTCTGCTGTTCTGCTCATGTCTGCCTCTCCTCGATGTCTATGGCGCCGTGACCCGCTCAGCGCCCGCCGTGCCTCAGATGCTCCCAGAACGACGCCCAGCTCTATCCGCGACCAGCTTCCGGAAGGTCACGAGGATCCCCAGCAGCGCGCTTAGAAACAGGATGCGCTCGTGCCGCTGCTCTCGCGCGAGCCGTGCTTCCTCGCGCTGGCGTTTCAGATGCTCGGCATCGTCGATCAGCTGGTTCAACTGCGGCGTCAGTTCCACCAGCCGCTGCAGTTTGGACAGCAACTGTCGGAACACCTCGACCTCGCGCTGGGTAAATCGATCGCTCATGAAATGACCCTGATCGGAACGCACAGCCGCGCTGTGCCGAAGCGGCCCCGAGAATGCCTGTGGCGTTGCCCCCGTCATGACTGAGCCCCCAGCGCGGCTAAGATCACGGCTTCTGACGTGCCGAGGTCGGCCGCGATCTGCGCGGGTTTCATCCCGCTATCGGCCATTCGCTTCGCGGCCAGATCGCGCCAGGCACTTTTGAGCTTCTGGCAAACGGGTACCCCGAGAATGATCCGCCCATGGGTCCAGCAGAGTTTCGCCCGGGCCTCGACGCCGATCAGATCGATCAGCCGATGGCGCTGGGGCGGAGTGGCTGGCACGTACACCATCCGGCGCGATGCCCGCTTGCCGGTTTGCACAAGACCTTCCGACAGGCGCACGGCCGCATATCGGCCAATGACGTTGGCCACATCCTGCAGGGTATCCGGCAGCGGAATAGTCAGACCATGGCCGATCGAAAACTCGACCAATGGGAACGCCCGGCGCAAAGGCAGCTCGGCCTGGTCGCTGCGCTTCCCGCTCAACTCTCCAATCAGCCGTTCACATTCGGCAATCTGCGCCTCGAGCTCGGCTATGCGCTGGGCGGGATCGAAGGGATGCGAAACCATGGCGTTCATCCCGCCCCCCTAGTTCGCCGGTCGACGAGCCCAGCGCTGACGGCCTGCTCCTCGGTGACCTTCTCCAGCGCAATCATCTGAGCCACTTCGTGATCGATCAGAAAGCTCTGCGGGATACGACGCCCGTCACGGACCCATTCGGCCACGAGGTCGAGCTTGGTTTTCGACTCCTCATTGCTTGAGAACCGTTCGCAGGGTTTGCGACGATCAGGCTGCGGGTCGGCCTCGCGCGCGCGCGGGTTCACTTACTGATTCTTTTACAGGGTTAAGGGCGTCCGATTTCCGGACTCGGCTTTGTCCTGAGATCGGACTCGGCTCGCCATCCGGCTCTTGTGCAAACTCGGATTCGAACCCCAATGTGTAGCGGGTCGAGCGCTGCCGTTTTGTCTCTGGATCGAACCGCCTGACGCGCCGCAACAGACACATTTTCTCGAGGCTCGCGAGGATCACATTCAGCTGAGAGCGGCTGAGATTGGCGTCCTCGGCAATGGTCATCTGCTGCGGAAAACACCCCTGAACGTGGCAACGCGATCATTCGGTATTCACTGATCGGCTTCGCGTTTTGGACCTGCGCCGGCATTTTGGCCACTGCTTGGTGGTGGATCTGATGGATAACCGCTTCCCCCACCGGGACGGCGATCCCCAGGACACGCCGGCCAGACTGCCCTGGGCAACGGTCATCGCATTGCTGGTCATCCCGTTCATGCTGTCGACCGGCCTCGGCTTTGTTGTCGGGCTCTGGCTGGCGGGAAGCTGATATGACCGCCAACTGGCCCGAAAGCCCCGCGCAGAAGGTATACCGCCTGACGCAAGAGCGAGATGAGGCGAACGACCGCTGGCGGGAGGCGCGCGCCAAGCTGAGTGAATCCAGGCGCAAGTGGGAACTGTTGGCTTGGGCGCTCTGGGCGGTCGCTCTGACCAATATGGCTGTGCTGATCGTAGGAGAATTGAAGTGATGGACTTCCTCGGCTTTGTTTTGGCTCTATCGGTCGTCTGGGCGTGGCTCTCCCCAGACAAAGCCGGTAGCTGGCTCGGTGCAATCGCCCGGGCCTTCGGCCAGGCCCGCGCCCTCCCCGATGACACTCCCGCACAGAGCAAGGAAGGCTGAACCATGCCAAAGCGCGTCCAAATGAGCCGTCAACGCCCGTGGCGGAAGGATCACCCCGACGTGGTGATCGTGGCCAGGCCGAGCCGCTGGGGGAATCCCTACCGCATCGGCGAAGATGGCAAGACACGGGCGGCGGTGACCAAGCTCTATCGGGACTGGCTGACGGGTCCGACCATCGGCGCGCGTCTCACGCGAGGCGAAGCGAAAGCCAAACTCGCAGGGCGAGATCTGGCTTGCTGGTGTCCGCTCGATGAGCCGTGCCACGCCGATGTGCTGCTCGAAATCGCGAACGAAGAGGGTTGAAATGACCGAGCACCCCGAACTGCTACGCCTCCCGCCCCGCCTCCGCATTAAGGCCACGATGGCGTATTTCGGGATTTCTCGGTCGACGATCTATCGCCGCAAGCGGGCCGGCCTGCTGACGATCTACAAGAGCGGGAACATCTCGACCGTGCGCACCTCGGAGATGGTCGCCCTCTTCGTGCCTCCGACTGTGAGTCCGGCGGAGTAGCAAGCGCTACTTGTGGAGCTGGTTATCGAGCTGAGAGCTGCGACGATTGAGCATCTCGCTTTAAATCAAAGCCTTAGCTCGGATTGATGGTGCGGTCGAGAAGACTCGAACTTCCACGGGTGTTACCCCACAGCGACCTCAACGCTGCGCGTCTACCAATTCCGCCACGACCGCACAGCCCCGACAGTGGCGGGTGTCTAGCGAATGCCGGGATGCTTGTGAAGGGGATTCTGCACAGATGCCGCCCGGCGCGAACCGGGCGGCATCTTGGTCGGTAGCGGCCCGTTACTGGGCGATTGTAAAGGTCGGCAACGCGGACGCTTTGACGGGCTCCTGCGTGGATCCGGTCGCGGCGTTGGTGGTACCGGACATCGCTGACATCGAGGCCCGGATCAGGTCGTTGCGCTCGGGCAGTGTCGCGCCGAAGACCGGAGTCGCACCCGCATCGATTGCGTCGAGACCGACCTTGTACCACGCCAGGGCCAGATCATCGCGCGGGCTCGCGCCCAGGCCGTTCAGAATATGGTGGCCCATCAGCTCCGCATAGGGTTTCTGTCCCAGAACCGACAGCAGCATCGCCGAGGCCAGTGTGACGTCCGTGTCGTCCGTGCGATAGCCGACGGCGAGGCAGATCTCTGCTGTGCCTTTGAGCTGTGCCGGCGGAACGCCGCTGGACAGTGCGAAGGACTCGACTTCGGCCATGACCGTGGCCGGATCCTTGATCGAGAGCCCCGCAACCTGATCCTTCAGGAGCGGTCCGAAGGACGCGCACTGCGCTTCGATCTGCGCCGGGGTGGCTCCCTGCACTTTGGCCATCTGTTCGTCGCCGCGGGCGATCGCAAAGGTCCGCGCGAGGCAGAACTGTTCATCCATGGCGGTCTGGGGATCGGACATCGACGCGAGCGTGACGAACCCGCCCGACGAACTGGTGCGCAGGTTTACCATGTTGCAATGCGCGGTCACCGATGCGGCCTGGGTGTTGCCGAGGAAGTTCGGCACCAAAGGCGCGGCGTCGGGGGTTGCTGCAGCTTCGACCGTGGGCGTCGCGGCGGCTGGCGCAGGCGGTTGAACTGCCGGCGCGGCCGCGGGCGCCGGAGCCGGTGCGGGCGCGACAGCCCCGGGGGCCACGACGGTCGTCGTCGCGACGTAGCCCGGAGCGGGCATCACCTGCTGCACCGCCTGCGGCTGCATGGGCGCCTGTTGCGTCGGGACCATGCCCGCGCTGCGTGCTTCCTGCGTGCGGTAGTGCTGGAGCAGGCCACGCTGGCCTTGCGGCAGGGTAACGACGAGCTGTTGCGTTGCATAGCCGCCGGCCTGGGCGCGGCTATGGGAGCGCAGCAGGAAGTCGCGCTCGAAATCGGTGAGCTGGCCTGTGGCGGCATAGCCCATATGGGCCTGGTAATTGGAGATCGCAGCGCGCGAGTTGCGTCCGAGGATCCCGTCGGGTGTCCCCGCAGGGAAGCCGAAGTAATTCAGCGACGTCTGGACCTGGCGGTTCTGCTCGCGCTGCGCCGAGCTGATCGCCGGGGCGCGATAGACCTTTTTGGTCACCGTTTTCGTTGACGTCCGCTGGCGGTTCTTGTTCGCATTCTGAACAGCGAGTGTGCCCAGGATACCTGCAGCGACCCCTGCAGCGACCTGTCCTGCGTCGGCCCGGACTGGTGCCGGTGCTGGCAAGATCAAGGTCGCGGACAATAGCCCCGCAACGAGTGTGTGGATTTTCATGGGGTTTTCTCCTAATGCGCTGCGTTGAAACCACCCGGTTAAGTCTTGCCTTTCCGTGACGGTAGCATGGAGAAATCAAAACCGACAATGCTGAACGCGTTAAATGCATCACATCCAGAGTGGCTCTTTTCCGACAATCTTGTGGCTTATCCCCAGGCCGTTGCCGACATGGAAACCCGAGTCGCCGAAATTGCCGCCGGCACCGCGCGCGAGGCGATTTGGCTGTTGGAGCATCCGCCGCTCTACACGGCCGGAACGAGCGCCAGGGCGGAGGATCTGACCGACCCCGATCGCTTTCCGGTCTATGCCTCGAAACGGGGCGGGCAATACACCTATCACGGTCCGGGGCAGCGTGTCGGATACATCATGCTGGACCTGAACCGCCGGGGTCGGGATGTGCGCGCCTTCGTGGCGCAGGTCGAGGACTGGGTGATCGCGACGCTGGACCAGTTCAACGTCAAGGGCGAACGGCGCGCCGGCCGCGTCGGGGTCTGGGTCGTCCGGCCGGAGCTACCGCCCAATGCCGACGGCAGCCCGCGCGAGGACAAGATCGCGGCGATCGGCCTGCGCGTGCGCAGGTGGGTCAGTTTTCACGGGCTCTCGATCAATGTCGAGCCGGATCTCTCCCATTTCGACGGCATCGTGCCCTGCGGCATCCGGGACCATGGTGTCACAAGTCTGGTCGATCTGGGCTTGCCGGTGACGATGGCGGATGTAGACGCCGCACTAAAAACGACCTTCGCGCAGGTCTTCAACCACTGACGCGCTGCGACAGCACGAGTCCGAAAACGATCAGCGCGCCGCCGCCGAGTTGCGGAATCGAAATTGTCTCGCCGAGCAAAAGCCAGGCCAGAACGGTGGCAAAAACCGGCATCAGATTGATGAAAAAACCCGCCGCTTCGGGACCGACCTTGGCGACCCCGTAATTCCAGGCGAGGAACGCCAGCAAGCTCGGAAACACACCGATATAGAGGATCAGGCTCCATTGCAGGCCGCTCAATGCCGCGAAATCGGTCGCACCCCACCGTGCCGCGGCTGCGGCCAGAAAGGGCAACGCCGGCAAAATCATCGCGAGCAGCAGAACATTGCCGGAAAACCCGCCCGGCCGACGGCGCAGAAGCAGCGTGTAAATCGACCACAGAACGACCGCCGCCAGCATCCACAGATCGCCGGTGCCCAGCCGCGCGGCGAGAAGCTGGGACAGATCGCCTTCGGTCAGCAGGACGGCGACGCCCAGGATTGACAACAGGACCGCCAGCCACCCCATGACTGGGATGCCCTTGCGTTGCCCGGCCGCCGCCATGGCCAGGATGACCACGGGCATCGTCGCCAGCATCAGGACCGCATTGACCACCGGGATCTGCGACAGCGCCTCATAGACCAAAACCTGAAAGCCGATCACGCCCGTGAGCGACAGCCCGAGGATCAGACCTGCATTGGCGCGCAGCACTGCCCGCGATGTCCAGAGCGCCCGAAGTACAAAAGGCGCGAGGATCACCGTGGCGATGGTCCAGCGCAGGGCGTTCAGCGTCACCGGGTCGATGCCGTCGCGCAGCGCTCGCCCGGCCACAAAATTACCCGACCAGAACAGCGCCGCCGCGGCCAGGGCCAGCCGCCCGGTGAGCTGCGCACGTGCCGAGCTCGCATCGGGTCGAACGGAGGAGGACGCGTCTGCCATACCCCTTCCCTACGCCAGTGCGGCCCCGCGTACACGCCAATTCCCGACCCGCGCGCACCCCATTTGCAGAAGCGTTGCAATAGCTGCGACAAAACGGCCAAGGCTACATACCTTTTGGGGCATAGCGGCGATTTCACAGGGTCGTTAGAGTTCGCCCGACGCAGGAGGTCCGCCTCCAACGTATTTTTGTTTCTCAGGAGGTGCCTCATGGCTGATGCGGCCATTCACGGCAGTCACGACGACGAGAGAGGGTTCTTCACCCGCTGGTTCATGTCCACCAACCACAAGGACATCGGAATTCTCTATCTGTGGACGTCGGGCGCGGTTGGCCTGATCGCCGTCCTCTTCACGGTCTACATGCGGATGGAACTGATGCATCCGGGCGTGCAGTTCATGTGCATGGAAGGCGCGCGGCTCTTCCCGTCTTCGGCCGAGTGCACGCCCAACGGGCATCTGTGGAACGTTCTGATCACCTATCACGGCGTTCTGATGATGTTCTTCGTCGTCATCCCGGCGCTGTTCGGCGGCTTCGGCAACTATTTCATGCCCTTGCAGATCGGCGCGCCGGACATGGCGTTTCCGCGTCTGAACAACCTTAGCTACTGGATGTTCGTGGCCGGTGTTGCCCTGGGCGTCGCATCGATGTTGTCGCCTGGTGGCAACGGTCAGCTCGGATCGGGCGTCGGCTGGGTGCTCTACCCACCGCTCTCGACCAATGAGGGCGGCATGTCGATGGATCTTGCGATCTTCGCGGTCCATGTCTCCGGCGCATCGTCGATCCTCGGCGCGATCAATATGATCACGACCTTCCTGAACATGCGCGCACCGGGCATGACGCTGCACAAGGTACCGCTGTTCGCCTGGTCGATCTTCATCACCGCCTGGCTGATCCTGCTGGCCCTGCCTGTCCTGGCCGGCGCGATCACGATGCTGCTGACGGACCGGAATTTCGGTACGACCTTCTTCGATCCCGCCGGCGGCGGCGATCCGATCCTCTACCAGCATATCCTGTGGTTCTTCGGCCACCCGGAAGTTTACATCATCATCCTGCCCGGCTTTGGCCTGATCTCCCACGTGATCGCCACCTTCAGCCGCAAGCCGGTCTTCGGCTATCTGCCGATGGTCTATGCGATGGTCGCAATCGGGGTTCTGGGCTTCGTTGTCTGGGCGCACCACATGTACACAGTGGGCATGAGCCTGACCCAGCAGAGCTACTTTATGCTGGCGACCATGGTCATTGCGGTGCCGACGGGGGTCAAGATCTTCAGTTGGATCGCCACGATGTGGGGAGGGTCGGTGGAGTTCAAGACGCCGATGCTCTGGGCCTTCGGGTTCCTGTTTCTCTTCACCGTGGGCGGCGTCACGGGCATCGTGCTCAGCCAGGCCGCCATCGACCGGGCCTATCACGACACCTACTATGTCGTGGCGCATTTCCACTATGTGATGAGTTTGGGCGCGGTCTTCTGTATCTTCGCCGGCATCTACTATTGGCTCCCAAAGATGTGCGGGCGAATGATCCCGGAATGGGCCGGCAAGATCCATTTCTGGGCGATGTTCATCGGCGCGAACCTCACCTTCTTCCCCCAGCACTTCCTGGGCCGTCAGGGCATGCCGCGCCGCTATATCGACTACCCGGAAGCCTACGCGCTGTGGAATTACGTCTCATCGATCGGCGCATTCCTCGCCTTCGCGAGCTTCGTGTTTTTCATCGTGATCCTCTTCCGCACGCTTCTGGCGCCGATGAACGCGACGCAGAACAACCCGTGGAACGAGCATGCGGATACGCTGGAATGGACCCTGCCCAGCCCGCCGCCGGAGCACACGTTCGAAACGCTCCCCAAGCGCGAGGATTGGGACAAGGGCGCCGCGCACTAAGACGCCCATGCCGCTCGAATGGGTCGGATCACCAAGCGGGGCCCCGGAGATTTCCGGGGCCTCTTGCTATGCAACAGGCGACCCGCCGCTCGCTCGCCTGCATCTCTGGCCCCACCGATCCCTGCCGAAACGGGGGTTCGTCTGGTTCATCGCGGCCACCTTTGTTGCGATCCTGTTGCCGCTGATCGCCGTGCTCGGCACACCCGTGATGTGGGGTCTGTTGCCCTTCATGCTGGGCACGGTGGCGCTGATCTGGTGGATGCTGCAGAAATCCTACCGTGATGGCGAAATCCTCGAAGAACTGTCGCTCTGGTCCGACCACGCGACACTGGTGCGCCAACGCCGTGGCGCGGACCCGCAGAGCTGGGCCGCAAACCCCTACTGGGTCACACTCCAGGTGCACCAGAAGGGCGGACCGGTAGACAACTATCTGACCCTGAAGGGGGCCGGACGCGAGGTCGAGCTCGGTGCGTTTCTGTCGAGCGATGAGCGTGAAGCGCTTTACCCGGTCCTCGGGGACCTGCTGGCTCGGGTTGTCGCGACGGCACCCAAGCTGGAATGAACGCGCCTTGACGCGCCGGGATCACCTGTGAAAACGCATGACCACCAAGCCGACCAAGCGCTTTGCCCCCGCGATGAGCGTTACTCCTCGATGACGGAAGACGTCCCGAAGATGCCGAGTACGCCGACAAGATCGCCAGGGAACGTGCCTGAATTCAGGGTCGCCTCGCCCTGTGAGGGTCTGTACTCCTGTAGATAGCGGTCGCGGGGCTTACCGATGTCCAGCACGGACCGGTGGTGGGCAAAGGGTGCGTTTGCGGCTTTCCCCTAGGGCAGATCGTAACCCATCTTGCCGACAACCGAACCGCCGGCGAATGCGCTGTTCGTCTTGGGTCTCCAGAGATGAACGTCCGTGGACCAAAAGAAATCGGGCTCGAAATCCGTCGCCGCAAGGTCTGTCGGGTTCGTTGGAGGAGGCGCGGCTCGCAAAAAGCAAGCGAATTGGCGCTAAGGCACTTCGAATTGCTACGCGCTCAACGACACGTGTCGGCGAGTATTGAAGGCGGCGCCCCAACCGGACAATCGCGGCAGAGCGCTGGAGGCCGCAGACCCTGACGGGCCCACGCGCACTGACGTGAGCGGAAAGGTTGCTCAGCCCTTGCTCAGACGCTCCTTGACCATCGGTCCGGCGACGCCGAAGTCCATCTGGCCGGCATAGTTCTGCTTGAGCATTGCCATGACCTTGCCCATATCGCGCAGGCTCTCGGCCCCTGCCCCGGAAATGGCCGCATCAATGGCTTTTGCCTGCTCCGTCTCGGTCAGCTGTGCCGGGAGGAACTCCTCGATCACACCGATCTCGGCATTTTCCTTTTCCGCCAGTTCGAGCCGCCCGCCCTCTTCGTAGGCCCGCGCGCTGTCGTGACGCTGCTTGACCATCTTGGTCAGGATCGCCAGCACTTCGCTGTCCGACAGCTCGCGCCGCTCGCCTTCCTCACGGCTGCGCAGTTCGATCTCGCTGTCCTTGACGGCGGCACTGATCAGCCGAAGGGTCGACAGGCGAACGGTGTCGCGGTCCTTCATGGCTTCCTTCAGACCACTCGAGATGCGTTTTTTCAGTCCCATGATGTGCTGAGGTCCCCGGCCCTGGTTGCGTCGGGCACATAGGCGCTCTGGCGGGTCCGCACAAGGCCGGCGGTTTCGGTTGGGCGGCTTTGACCCGACGGCTTTGGCTTGACCCGTCCCACGCGCCCCCCTACTCCGGCATCGCCACCAGAGGACCACGCCCATGACCGACACATCCCGCCCGACGGCCTGCCTGGGCCTTGCCAACGGTACGGTACTTTTCGGAACGGGGTTCGGCGCCACCGGCCAGTGCACGGCGGAGCTTTGTTTCAACACCGCGATGACGGGCTATCAAGAAATCATGACCGACCCGTCCTACGCCGGGCAGCTCGTCACCTTCACCTTTCCCCATATCGGCAATGTCGGCACCACGCCGGAGGACGACGAAGCGGCCGATCCCGTGGCCGAGGGGATGGTGGTGAAGTGGAACCCAACCGCGCCGTCGAACTGGCGCGCGGCCGGAACGCTTTCTGACTGGCTGCGCCGGCACAACCGGATCGGGATCGGTGGGATCGACACGCGGCGCCTGACCCGCGAGATCCGGCAGGCCGGCGCGCCCCATGTCTGCCTGGCCCATAACCCCGATGGAGAGTTTGATATCGCCGCGATCGTCGCTGCCGCCCGCGGTTTTGACGGCATTGTGGGTCGCGATCTCGCCCGCGAGGTGACCTGCGCGCAATCCTACCGCTGGGACGACACCCGCTGGGCCTGGCCCGAGGGCTACGGTAAAAAACCTGCCGGCGGGCCACGGGTCGTGGCCGTGGATTACGGCGCGAAACGCAATATTCTGCGCTGTCTTGCAAGCGCGGGATGCGATGTCACGGTGCTGCCTGCGACGGCCACCGCAGCGGACGTCCTGGATCACTCCCCCGACGGAGTTTTCCTTTCCAACGGCCCCGGCGATCCGGCAGCGACCGGTGAGTACGCTGTCCCCATGATCCGCGACATCCTGGATCGCAGCGATCTGCCGGTATTCGGAATTTGCCTTGGGCATCAGATGCTTGCATTGGCGCTCGGGGCGCAGACGGTCAAAATGAACCACGGCCATCACGGCGCCAACCATCCGGTCAAGGATCTCGAAACCGGTCGGGTGGAGATCACCTCGATGAACCATGGCTTCACCGTGGACAGTCAGACCCTGCCCGAGAACGTCGTCGAAACCCACGTGTCGCTCTTCGACGGATCGAACTGCGGCATCCGTCTGCGCGAGCGCCCCGTCTTTTCGGTCCAGTACCATCCCGAGGCCAGCCCTGGCCCCCAGGACAGTTACTATCTGTTCGAACGGTTCCGCGCTGCCATGGTTTAATTGTCATAAGTGAACCCGGAAGCCCTCGGTTTTAATACAAATTTAGGTGTCGGCCTGCCTAGATCGTTCGGTGATGACCCGGGGGAAACTTGGTGCCGCCGCCGCCGATCAGACTGGTTACCCGGACCGAACTGGCCCGGAGCACGCCCCGCGCGACCGCGGACGGGGCGGCTGAGCAGTCTGCGCCCACGCGAAAACCGCTTGGCCAGATCCTCACCGACCGCGGGCTGCTGAGCAAAGAAAACCTGAACCAGGCGCTCGACCTTCAGGATCGCTGGGATGCGCGGCTTGGCGACATTCTGTGCGCCGAGCACGACGTGACAAGGGACGACATCCGCCGCGCCGTCGCACAGCAGCACGACCTTCCCTTCATCGATCCCGGCAAGGACACCCACGACCCGATGCTCGTGCGACAGTATGGCGTTGCGCGCTGTCTGTCGGACCAGTGCCTGCCTTGGCGCAGGGTCGGCGCGCGTACGGTGATCCTCGTCGATGCACCGGCGCGGTTCGAAAGGCTGCAGCGCCAGCTTACGGCCGTCTTCGGTCCGGTCATCATGGGGCTGAGCGATGGCGAACGCCTGCATTATGCGCTGTCGCGGCTGCACCGGCGCGAATTGCGCGAGCGCGCCGAAACCCGGGTGGCGGAGGAAGACAGCTGCCGCGACTGGCGTGGACAGGCCTTCAGTCGGGCGCTCGCGACCCTGATCGTGATCCTCGTGGTCGGCGCGCTTGTGGTCCACGAAAAGGTGCTCATCGCTGTCACGGCCTGGGCCATGTTTACCCTGATCGCGGTGACGCTGCTGAAACTGACCGCAGCACTCGCCGGCGGCCAGCACAGGCCGAGTCGCGCGGCGCGGATCCTGAATTTCTCCGAAGGCCCGTCAGGCTGGAAACTACCCGTGGTGACCTGTCTGGTCCCGCTGTTGCGCGAGGACGAGATCGCGGGTGGATTGATCCGCAACCTGTCGCGGCTCCGCTATCCGAGTGCGCTGCTCGACATCTGCCTCGTGGTGGAGGCCGACGACCGGCACACCCTGCGCACGCTCGGCAACACGCACCTCCCCGAAGGTTTTCGTGTGGTCAAGGTCCCCGCGGGCGAGCTGCGAACCAAGCCGCGCGCGCTGAATTACTCGCTCGACTTCGCACGGGGCTCCATCATCGGGGTCTATGACGCCGAGGACGCGCCCGAGCCCGATCAGATCGACCGCGTTGTCGCCCATTTCAACCGCGCCGATCCCTGGGTCGCCTGCCTGCAAGGGGCGCTGGATTTCTACAACCGGCGGCAAAGCTGGCTCACGCGCTGCTTCACGCTGGACTACGCGGTGTGGTTCCGCGCCGTGCTGCCGGGTCTGTCCCGCATGCGGCTCCCCCTGCCGCTCGGAGGCACGACACTGTTCTTCCGGCGCGGTGCGCTCGAGGCGCTCGGCGCCTGGGATGCGCATAACGTGACCGAGGATGCCGATCTGGGGTTGCGGCTCGCACGCGCGGGATACCGCACCGAGCTGATCCCGACGGTCACCCGGGAACAGGCGACAAGCGGCACGATCGCCTGGATCCGCCAGCGGTCGCGCTGGCTCAAGGGCTACGCGATGACCTATGCGGTCCATATGCGCAATCCCGTTCAGCTCTGGCGCGACCTGGGCACGCGCGGCTTCCTCGCGGTTCAGGTGCTCTTTCTGGGGACGATCTCGCAATACACGCTGGCACCCGTGCTCTGGTCCTGGTGGCTGGTCGCGTTCGGTCTGCCCCACCCGGTCGCGGATGTGCTTCCGGGCGGCTGGCTGATCGCGGTGGTGGTGACCTTCGTGCTGTGCGAGCTGATCTCGATCGGCGTCGGAATGACGGCGGCACGGCGCGCGGGCTGTCTGACCCTCGCGCCTTGGCTGCTGACAATGACCTTCTACCACATGCTGGCGACGGTGGCGTCCTTCAAGGCGCTGGCCGAAATGGTCTCTCGGCCGTTTTACTGGGACAAGACGCACCATCCCGACCCGGTCATGATGGATGAAGACGCCGTGCCGACCCGCCAGCCGCCCTACGTCTAGATCCCCAGATCGTGCTTGACGGAATCGAGCTTGAGCCGGGTCGAAAAGGCGCGCGAGATGTGGGTCTTCAACGCCTCGTCCGCGGCGTCGGCATCACGCTTTTCCAGCGCCGAGACGATGGCGTCATGCTCGGCGAGTGCCGTCTCGCCACGCCCCACCGCAGCGAGCGATGTGTTGGCCAGCAGCGCCATGGACCGGTGCACCAGTTCCAGCTGCTGGACCAGAAAGCGGTTGTGCGAGGCCAGGTGGATCTGTTTGTGAAAGCGCCGGTTCGTGCGCGCCAGGGCCGGCGTGTCGTCCAGGAGCGTGCGGTCCTCTTCGACCATGTCGCGCAAGACCTGGATCTCTTCGTCTGTCGCATGCTTGGCTGCGAGCCGGGCTGCCAGCCCCTCCAGCTCGGTACGCACGATATAGAGTTCCGCCAGCTGGTTGTGATCGAGCGATGCGACGATCAGGCTACGCCCGTCCCTCGCCAGCAGGGACTGCGTCTCCAGCCGCTGCAGCGCTTCGCGGATCGGAGTGCGCGACACGCCGAACCGCTCCGCGAGATCGGATTCAACCAGACGGTCGCCCGGTTTGTAGATGCCGATATCGATGGCGTCGAGGATCAGTGCGTAGGCGTCTTTTTGCGCCGGTCGGGCAGATGTCATCGTTCTAGTCCTCGCATGTAGCCTTAGCGTAGCCAAGCCTGCGACAATTCTGCAAGCAATCAGCGTTGCAGCGCCGCGCCGAACGACTAGGTCTGAGCCATGCCAAGACATGTCCTTGCGACCTGCCGTGCGTGGGTGTTCGACCTAGACAACACGCTCTACCCGCCCTCCGCGCGCCTCTTCGATCAGATCGAGGTCCGCATGACAGCCTATGTGATGGAGACGCTCGGTGTCGATGAAGAGCGCGCCGATCAGCTCAGGCGGGATTACTGGCACGACCATGGCACGACCCTCGCCGGGCTGATGGCGGAGCATGGCATCGACCCGGAGCCCTATCTGGTCGATGTTCATGATATCTCCTTTGCCGCGCTCGATCCCGACCCGGCGCTGCGCGATGCCATCGACCGGCTGCCGGGCCGGCGCATCGTCTACACCAACGGATCGGCCCCCTATGCCCGGCGCGTTATCGGAGCGCTCGGGCTCGACGGACTCTTTGACGCGGTCTACGGGGTGGAGCATGCAGGCTACCGGCCCAAGCCCCATGCCGAGGCCTTTGCCGCCGTGTTCGAACGCGACGGTCTGGACTGCAAGGGCGCCACGATGTTCGAGGACGACCCGCGCAACCTCGCCGTGCCCCATGCGCTCGGAATGCACACCGTGCATGTCGCTGAAACAGCCGTACCGGCGCCGCACATCCGGTTCCACACCAGCAGGTTGTCGGGCTTTCTGGACGCCCTAAGTTAGGCTCAATGCTGCGCTGCGGCATTGCCCCACACCGACTTGTCATCCGTACCATGCAATCCAGCGACACAACCACAACGAGGGGATCACCCGTGACGACCACAACCGAGATGATCGACACTGCACCGCCGCAGACCAGCAAGCCGTCTTCGTTGCCGGCCCCCCTTCGCGTCACGCCGGACGAGATCAAGGCCTATGGCGCGGTCGGGGTCATCGCCGCACTCTGGATCGGCATTACCGTTCTGTTCGGCTTTGGCGGTCTGATCATTGGCGCACTGATCATGGTGGCGCTGGCTTTCGTCACGATGATCCTCATCTCACGGGGGTGAGCGCTTGCGGCTTGGCCGCCGGCGCGCAATCTCCTAGCCTCTGACCGAAGAGGTGGACATGTCCGAAACGCGCTTTGACTACGACATTCTCATCGCCGGCGGGGGGTTGGCCGGGATGAGCGCCGCGGCCGCGTTCGGTCAGAGCGGCTTTTCGGTGCTGTGCGTCGATCCGGTCCCGCCGGTCACGGAGCGCGATACGATCGGCGCGGACCTGCGCACCACAGCGATCCTGCAGCCGTCGCGGGATTTTCTCGACGAGATCGGACTCTGGGACCGGTTCGACGCCGAGGCCGCACCTTTGCAGATCATGCGTATCGTCGATGCCGGCGGCGTGGAGAACACGCCACGGGTCATCAAGAATTTCGACGCCGCGGACCTCGGCGAACGGCCTTTCGGCTGGAACCTGTCGAACTGGTTTCTGCGCCGCGGGCTGTCCGCACATCTCGCGGAGATGCCCCAGGTCGACATGCGCTTCGGATCAGGGGTCACGCGGGTCCAGACCCGCACGGAGGAGGGCCGCGTCAGCCTCAGTGACGGCAGCCGGCACCGCGTCCGGCTCGTGATCGGGGCGGACGGCCGCGGCTCTGCCGTGCGTCGCGACGCTGCCATCGGCGCGCGCACCATGCGCTATGGCCAGAAGGCGCTCGCCTTCGCCGCGACCCACGCGATTCCCCATGAGCATGTCTCGACCGAGATCCACCGCAGCGGCGGGCCCTTCACGCTGGTCCCCCTGCCCGACTATGACGGCCGGCCCTGCTCGGCCGTGGTCTGGCTGGAACGCGCGGCCGAAGCCCAGCGGCTCCACGGGCTGGACGAGGAGGCGTTCAACGCCGAGATGTCGGAGCGCTCCTGTCACCTCTTTGGTCCCCTGACCCTCGTCAGCCGGCGCACGATCTGGCCGATTATCAGCCAGATCGCGGACAGCTTTCACGGCGAACGCATCGCGCTTGTCGCCGAAGCCGCCCATGTCATGCCCCCAATCGGCGCTCAGGGGCTCAACACCTCCATCGGTGACATCCGCGCGCTGCACCGTCTGGCCACCGCCACCCCAGACCGGCTGGGCGATGCGGACATGCTGGCCCGCTACACCCGCGCCCGCTGGGCCGAGGTGCAGCTGCGGGTGGCGGGCATCGACGCGCTGAACCGGGCCTCCATGGTAGAGACGCAAGGCCTGCGGGATCTGCGCAAGACCGCGCTCGATACGCTTTACGGCATCGCGCCGGTGCGCAAGGTGCTGATGCGCACAGGGCTCGGCGCGCTCGGCTGATCGCGCCCGCCCGGCGCAATGTCCCCGGACCGGCGCGGCTAGCTGCTTGCACCCGGCCCCCCTTGGCGATACCTCCCGCCGGGACAAAAAACGCCACAGCAAGGGGACGAGGGGCATGCGCGTCTATTACGACCGGGATTGCGACATCAATCTGATCAAGGACAAGAAGGTGGCCATCCTCGGCTATGGCTCCCAGGGCCATGCCCATGCGCTGAACCTGCGCGACAGCGGCGCCAGGAACCTCGTCGTGGCCCTGCGCGACGGCTCGCCCTCCGCCAAGAAGGCCGAAGCCGAAGGGCTGCAGGTCATGGGCATCGCCGAGGCCGCGGCCTGGTGCGACCTGATCATGTTCACCATGCCCGACGAGCTGCAGGCCGAAACCTACAAGAAGCACGTCCATGACAACCTGCGCGATGGGGCCGCGATTGCCTTCGCCCACGGATTGAACGTGCATTTCGGCCTGATCGAGCCCAAGCCCGGCGTCGACGTGATCATGATGGCGCCCAAGGGCCCGGGCCACACCGTGCGCAGCGAATATGCCCGCGGCGGCGGCGTGCCCTGCCTCGTGGCGGTCGAAAACGACGCTTCCGGCACGGCGCTGGAGCTTGGCAAGTCCTACTGCTCGGCCATCGGCGGCGGACGCTCCGGCATCATCGAGACCAACTTCAAGGAAGAGTGCGAAACCGACCTCTTCGGCGAACAGGCGGTGCTCTGCGGCGGTCTGGTCGAGCTCATCCGCTGCGGCTTCGAGACCCTGGTCGAGGCCGGCTACGCGCCGGAAATGGCCTATTTCGAGTGCCTTCACGAGGTGAAGCTGATCGTGGATCTGATCTACGAAGGCGGCATCGCCAACATGAACTACTCGATCTCCAACACTGCGGAATATGGCGAGTATGTCTCCGGCCCGCGCGTGCTGCCCTATGACGAGACCAAGGCGCGGATGAAGGCGATCCTGACAGACATCCAGAAGGGCGCCTTCGTGCGCGACTTCATGCAGGAAAACGCGGTCGGCCAGCCCTTCTTCAAATCCACGCGCCGGATCAACGACGCGCATCAGATCGAAGAGGTCGGCAGCACGTTGCGCGGCATGATGCCTTGGATCACCGAAGGCAAGCTGGTGGATCAGGAAAAGAACTAGCGCCGGTTTTCGGCGCGGCGGTGCATCGCGCCGCCGGATGACAGGAGGCGCCGGGACACCGTTCCCGGCGCCTCTTTCCGTTAAAATTTGATGACGCCGAGCGTCAAAGAGGTCCTATCGTGATCCTGCCGCAGAACGCGAGCGCATTCCAAGAGTTCAGGAGAACCAGCATGGACCGCAAAGATCTGTCACCCTTGTTCGTCGACGGTCGTCGCACCGACACCGCCCCCGGCCTGTCACGCCGCTCGCTCTTCATGGCCGCCGGGGCCGCGGGCATCGGGGCCGCAGGCACGCTCCTGACGCCGCGCGCTGCGCGGGCCCAATCGACCGACTGGACGCAGCCTGGCAACAACAACCACGTGATCGACCTGCAAGGATCGACCGGCACGGATGTTGCGGGCGCGGTAGGCATGGATTTCTACGGGCATTGCGCGCTCAAGATCACCTCGCCCGGCGGTGCCAGCGTTCTGTTCGATCCCTGGCGTGACGATCCCTCCGGCGCTTGGGGGCTCTGGTTCAAGAACGCGTTTCCGGAAACCCAGGTTGATATCTGCATGTCGACGCACACGCATTTCGATCACGATGCGATCGACCGGCCGGTCTCGACCATGGTGCTCGACCGCATGGTCGGCAATTTCGAGTTCGCGGATCTCAAGATCACGGGCTTTGCCGACAAGCATGTGTGCCGGGCGCCGGGCTGGTACAACTGGACCAACGCCTTGGCCGAATTCGGGGTCGAGGCCTGCCCACCCAACAACGTGAACCATATGGACATGGTCGTCTATGTCGTCGAAACCGGGGGCATCCGGACCCTGATCTGGGGGGATAACCGCCATAACCCGCCCCAGGCTTTCTGGGACGCGATCGGCCAGATCGATGTCCTCACTCTGCCCGTCGACGGGTCCGAGCATATCCTGAGCTACGAGCAGGCAGATGAAATCGTCGCCCGGCTGCAGCCCAAGGTCGTGATCCCGACGCACTATCTGAGCGAGACCACGAGCTACACGCTGACCACGCTGCAGACCGCCGATGACTGGGTGACTGCGCAGCCGAGCTACCGGATGCTCGACGGGGCGACTCTCTCGCTGGAGGCGTCCGAGATCGCCGGGATGCAAAACGAGTTTCTCTACTTCGGTCACAACGCCCTGACGGCCTAGCGGCACCGAAAACGCTGGTTGGGAGGCGCCACGCGTCCCCCTACTCGGCCGCGGTCGCCTGTCGGGCGACCGCATCGGCCACACCATCGACGATTTCGCTCAGCAGATCCTCGTTCTCGCACTCCGCCATGACGCGGATCAGCGGCTCGGTTCCGGACTTCCGGATCAACAGGCGCCCGTTGCCCCTCAGCCTGGCTTCCGCGGTGGCGATGGCCGCCTTGACCGACGCTGTCTGAAGCGGATCGGCGCCCGCCGCATAGCGCACGTTTTTCAACAGCTGCGGGCAGCGCTCGAACCGTTGCGCCAGTTCGGATGCCGGACGCCCCGTACGCACCATCTCGGCAAGGAACTGAAGCCCAGCGATCAGCCCGTCGCCGGTCGTGGCATAGTCTGTCATGATGATGTGGCCCGACTGCTCCCCGCCGAGGTTCCAGCCGCCGCTGCGCATCGCCTCCATAACATAACGGTCGCCGACCGGCGTCCGCTTGAGCTGCAACCCGCGCCCCTGAAGGTGGACCTCCAGCCCGAGGTTGGACATCACCGTGGCCACCAGCGTGCCGTCTTTCAGCCGCCCGTCTTCGGCCCAACGTTCTGCCATCAACGCCATAAGCTGGTCGCCATCGGCCTCCGTGCCGGTCTCGTCGAGCAGAGTGACCCGGTCGGCATCGCCATCCAGACAGATGCCCACATCGGCGCCGTGCTCGATGACGGCCTGCGCCGCCACCTGCGGCTGGGTCGAGCCGACGCCGTCATTGATGTTGTGGCCATTGGGCTCCACGCCCACGGAAATGACCTCGGCACCCAACTCCCAAAGGGTCTCGGGCGCCGCCCGGTAGGCCGCGCCATTGGCGCAGTCGATCACGACCTTGAGCCCGTCGAGCCGCACCCCCCTAGGAAAGGTCGTCTTGACATACTCGACATATCGGCCGCGGCCATCGTCGATGCGCCTTGCGCGGCCGATATTCTCGGGCCGCGCCAACCGGATCTCGCTGCCGAGCATGGCCTCGATCTCGGCCTCGGCCTCGTCGGAGAGCTTGAACCCGTCCGGCCCGAAGAACTTGATCCCATTGTCGGTGCTGGGATTGTGGCTCGCCGAAATCATGATGCCGAGGTCCGCGCGCATCGACCGCGTCAGGAGCCCCACCGCCGGCGTCGGCACCGGGCCGAGCAGCAGCACGTTCATGCCTGTGGAGGTCAGACCCGCGGTCAGCGCGGTTTCCAGCATGTAGCCCGAGAGCCGTGTGTCCTTGCCGATCACCGCGCGGTAGCGCGTCTGGCCGTCGCGGCGGAAATAGCGTCCCACCGCGGCGCCGAGCCGCAGGGCCATCTCGGCCGTCATCGGGTGGCTGTTGGCCTCGCCGCGCACCCCATCGGTGCCGAAAAGCGACCGTGTCATCCCAAATCTCCGCCGGTTTTCATCAGCGGCACCATAACCGAAACCGCCTGACGTGTGGCCGCCACATCGTGCACCCGGAGGACCTGTGCCCCGCTTGCCACGGCGGCGAGCGCGGCGGCAATGGAACCCGGCACGCGGTCCTCTGCGCGGCTCACGCCCGACAGAGTGCCGATGAAACTCTTGCGCGACACCCCGACCAGAAGCGGGCAGCCTAGCGTGTGAAACAGCGTCAGCCGCCGCAGCAGCGCCAGGTTGTGCGCCAGCGTCTTGCCAAAGCCGATGCCCGGATCGACCAGGACCCTGTGGCGGGGCACGCCAGCGGCCTCGGCCAGCCGGATCCGGTCGGCCAGATGGTCGTAGATGTCGAGCAACACATCGTCGTAGCGCGGGTCCTGCTGCATCGTCTTGGGGTCTTCGGGCGAATGCATCAGGCAGATCGGCAGCTCGTGGCGCGCGGCCACATCGAGGATGGCGGGATCGTGCCGCGCCCCGGACACATCGTTGATCAGCGTCGCACCCGCCGCGACCGCGGCCTCGGCCACAGCGCTCTTGCGGGTGTCGATCGAGATCCGGGGCCCGACTGCGGCCACCGCGGAAATCACCGGCACCACGCGGGCGGCCTCATCCTGCGGCGGCACGGTGTCGGCGCCCGGTCGGGTGGACTCGCCCCCGATATCGAGGATGTCCGCCCCCTCTTCCGCGATCGCGCGTGCACGGGCGATGGCGTCGGCCTGCGCCGCGTAGAGCCCGCCGTCGGAGAAACTGTCCGGGGTCGCGTTCAGCACCCCCATGATCGCAGGGCGCGTCCAGTCCAGCCCCAGCAGCGGCGCGCGGGGGCGGCTCAACCGGTCGAGGACATCGCCCGGCAGCTCAGAGGCGGCCAGAACGCTGGGCGGTTCACCACGGTGCAGTAGCTCCACCCGGTCGAACCAGCACCACCCGCCGGCCAGCGCACGCGCGCCGTCCGGGCGCGCCGGGTCCGTCTGCGCAATGGGTCTGACATAACCGTCCATGCCCCTGTCTCGGCCAAGGACGGGCCGCGCGCAACGCGAATGACGCGGTCGCTTACCGCCGCGCGGAGCGGACCGGCTGGCGGTAGAAGTGATGCGTGTCGATCGTGGTGGTGCGCGGATAAACCCGCGCCCAGCGTGGGTTCACGGCACGGGTGTGGTAGTGGGTGGCACCGCGGGTCAAGGTGCGCGGCGCGCCGTCGAGCATCGCGCGCGCGACCCGACCGACTTGTGTCCAAGCCTTTTTCTCGCGGATATGCTCGGGGTGACCGTCGCAGGTATAGGTGAACTGGCAGGCATATTTGCGCCCTGTTCCCTGATGGATCACACCGCACACGGTATTCGGGTAGGCTCGGGAGTCGACGCGGTTGAGGATCACTTCAGCCACGCCGAACTGACCTTTGACGCTCTCGCCGCGGGCTTCGAAATAGAGCGCTTCGGCAAGACATTGCCATTCTGCGCCGCCCTTTGGGGCAGGCTGGGTCGCGAGCCATGCTCTGGTGTATTCAACACGCTGCACGGCGGTTTCGTCGCGGCGCTCCGGGCGCACCATCAGCCGGGTCAGCAGGCCCCGGCGTGTTGTGGCGAGCGCATCGCGCTCTTGTCCGAACAGGTTTTGCAGCCGGCTTTCGATGGTGGCGGATGGTGCGGTGGAGCTGCTGATGACAGCATCGGCATGCGCCCCCCCGGCGCCTCCGAGAGCAGCACAGACCGACAAAAGCGTAACGATCCGGTTAAAACGGTTTTGAACTTGCATTCCACGGTCCCTCATAGAACCCGAGATGCCTAAACGCTGGGCGGCGTGAAAACCACGTGACCGGCTGCAAGCGCAGAAATTCGCTCATTTTTTCTGAGACGACGCAGAATGAATCAAGTTTTCTTCATTTATTACAGTATATTAAATGTTCTCTAGAATTCGGCGGATTTCAGCGCAGCATGAGCGGCAGCCAGCCGAGCGACCGGCACGCGGTAGGGCGAACAGGAGACATAGTCGAACCCGGCCTCTCGACAGAAGGCAATCGATTCGCTGTTGCCGCCATGTTCCCCGCAGAGCGACAGCACCAGATCCGGCTTCGCAGCCCGTCCGCGGTTCGCCCCGATCGAGAGCAGCTCACCGACCCCGTCCCGGTCGAGCACATGGAACGGATCCTCCGGGAAAACCCCCTGCCGAGTATAGCTGCCCATGAAGCGGCCCGCATCGTCGCGCGAAAGCCCATAGGTCATCTGCGTCAGGTCGTTCGTCCCGAAGCTCAGAAAGGCGCAGTGCGCGGCGATCTCGTCCGCCTTGAGCGCCGCACGCGGAGTCTCGACGATCACGCCGAGCTTGTAGTCGATCTCAACTCCGGTATCGGCCCGCACCGCGGCGGCGATCGTGTCGATGCGCGCCCGCACGACCTCGACCTCGCGTTTGGCCGAGACCAGCGGCAGCATGATCTCCGGCACCACCCTGTTGCCGGTCTTGCCGACATCCACCGCCGCCTCAAAGATCGCGCGCGCCTGCATGTCGTAGATCTCGGGCACGGTGATGCCGAGCCGCACGCCGCGCAGCCCGAGCATCGGATTGTATTCCTGAAGCGCCTCGACGCGGTGCTGCACCTCCGCCAGGGGCCGCCCGAGCGATCCGGCCAACTCCAGCATGCCCGCGCGGTCATGGGGCAGGAACTCGTGCAGCGGCGGATCAAAAAGGCGGATGCAGACCGGCCGCCCCTCCATGATGTCGAAAAGCCGTCCGAAATCGCTGCGCTGCATCGGCAGGAGCTGCTTGAGCGCATCGGCGCGCGCCTCCGCCGTGTCCGCAAAGATCATCTCGCGCATGACCGTCAGGCGGTTTTCCTCAAAGAACATATGCTCTGTGCGGCAGAGCCCGATGCCTTCGGCGTTGAAATCCCGCGCGATTCTCGCGTCCTCCACGGTATCGGCATTGGCCCGGACACCGATATCGCGCACTTCGTCGGCCCATTCCAGCAAGGTGCCGAGCGCGGCGTCGGTCGCTGGCTCCAAGAGCGGGACCGGACCGTCGATCAGGGTCCCTGCGCTGCCGTCGAGCGTGACCACATCGCCTTCGCGCAGGAGCTTTCCGCCTGGCAGGCGCAGGGTCTTCTCGCGGCGGTTCAGCCGGATCATGTTGGCGCCGACGACGCAGGGTACGCCCAACCCACGTGCGATCACGGCCGCGTGGCTCGACATGCCCCCTTTTTCGGTCAGCACACCCTGGGCTGCGTGCATGCCGCGCACATCCTCGGGGTTGGTTTCGCGCTTGACCAGAATGCAGGCCTCGTCCTGGGCCGCCATCGCCTCGGCCCGGTCCGAGGTGAAGACGATCCGCCCGGTCGCGGCACCAGGGCTGGCGGCAACGCCCTGCAGCAACGGCGTGACCGTGTGCATCGGGTCCACCTGTCGGTGGAGCAATTCGTTCAGCGCGCGCGGTTCGACCCGCAGCAGCGCCTCCGCCGGCGTCAGGATACCGTCGCGAGCCATCGATACGGCGATGGCCACATTGGCCCGGGCGCTGCGCGGTACCCGAACGGCATCGAGAATCGACAGGTTGCCGGAATTGATCACGAACTCGATCTGCATCTCCTCGCGCAGACGGCGCCGGCATTCCTCACCATATTCGATCAGCTTGTCGAACACCTCCGGGCAGAGCTCTTCGAGCGAAGGACCGCGCGGATCGCGGGTCAGGTAGATCGCCCCGGCGCGGTCGGCGAGCGCGTCGCGCCCCTGGCTCTGGCTGAGGTACCGCCCGGTAATCTGGGGCCGTCCGGCGACCGGTTCGATGAACTGGATGACGCCGGAGCCGCTCTCGTCCGGTCCAACGCCAAGCGCCATACCCTGCACGATCAGCCCAAGTCCGGCGTCGGCCGGCGCGTTCTTGGCCTGGCGCAGCAACCGGGCCGACGTGGTCTCCCACGCGCGCGCCATGGACCGCAACACCCCGGTCAGCTGGACGGCCGGGTCCTGTGGGAACTGTTCGTCGGTCTCCATCTCATAGGCGCGCAGAGCGGCCTCGACCGTCACCCGAGTCGGACTTGCATCGGCGTCGAACAGATCGTCGTCGAGATGGGCAACCTGCGCTGCCCAGGTCTGAATGAAACGCAGATAAAGCCGGCTGGCGACCGCCTCGCCCTTGCGCGGGATCATTTCCTCATAGCGCGTGTCGCTCATACCGATATTCAGGATCGCTCCGGGGCCGCCCCAATCGGGGTCCTCCGAGGACGGCCGTACGGACAGCAGCGGGGCCTCATCGAACACTCTCATCAGCCTGTCGAGATCGGGCATCCGTCCAGAGGCGATGCCATGGACAGCTTCGAAGCTCAGCGCAATCGACTTGGGCATGGGCATGTTGAGCCGCCGCAACCGCTGAAGACATTTCGCCCGCCCGCCATGCTGCGCCACGATGATCGACGCCGTTGGCGTGATCTCGGTAAAGGGTTTGAAGGTCGCGAGTTTTTGCATGGAAAGGCTCCGGCGGATGCGGCGGAACCTAGCGCGGGCGGACGGGCACGGAAAGGTGCCGGTTTTGCTTTGGTGAGGGGCCGCGTCCGCCGGGGCCATCGAGGCCCGAGGCGATCGCGGGCGTGCGGGCGATTGCCCGCCCGCGGCTAGCCTTCGAGCCGGGTCAGATCGGCGACGCGGCCGCAGGTCGCGCGGATTTGATGCAACAGATTCAGACGGTTACGCCGAAGAATGGAGTTGTCCGCATTGACCTGCACCGCCTCGAAGAAGGCGTCAACCGGGGCGCGCAGGGCGGCCATGCCCCGCATGGCCGCCGCGAGATCCTCGGCCTCGATGGCCGAGGAGATCGCGCCCCCCGCCTGGTCCAAGGCCTTGAAAAGGCTGCGTTCCTCATCCGTCTCCGCAAGCTTGGGATCGGCGCCGAAGGAGTATTCCACGCCATCGGCAGCTTCGGCCTGGCTCAGGATGTTGTTGGCCCGCTTGAAGCCCTGGACCAGGTTTTCGCCGTCTTCCGTCTTAAGAACGTCCGCCAAGGCATTGGCACGGTTGACCAAAAGCGTCAGGTCATCTGCTCCATCGATGGCCAGGCAGGCCTCGATCACGTCATGGGGAATGCCCTTGTCGCGCAAGTAGACCTTGAGACGGTCATGGAGGAAGCGGAGCAGGTCTTCGGACGCAGACTCCGCAGTCTCACCCGCGTCAAGGTTTGTACGAAACGTCCAAACGGACATTTCGTACAACCGTGTTCGCACATCGTTCTCCAGCACCAGCCGGATCACACCGAGCGCGGCGCGGCGCAGCGCGAACGGGTCCTTCGAGCCGGTCGGCTTTTCGTCGATCGCCCAGAAGCCCGTCAAGATGTCGAGCTTGTCGGCCAGCGCCACGGCGACGGAGACCGGCGCGGTGGGCACCGCGTCGGAGGGACCGAGCGGCGCGTAATGCTCGGCGCAGGCCTCCGGTACGCCGTCATCATGGCCGGCGAATTCGGCATAGTAGCTGCCCATGACGCCTTGCAGTTCGGGAAACTCGTAGACCATCTCGGAGGCCAGGTCGGCCTTGCAGATGCGTGCGGCCTCGGCCGCGAGGTCGGGTTTGGCACCGACGGCGGGCGCGATTTCGCGGGCGAGGCTCGCAATCCGCGCGATCCGGTCGGCCTGGGAGCCGAGCCTGGCATGGAAAATCACATCCGCGAGCGGCGCGCCCATGCCCTCCATCCCCTTCTCGCGAATGGTGCGCAAATCGTTTTCCCAAAAGAACTTCGCGTCCGACAGGCGCGCGTCGAGCACCTTGCGGTTGCCGGCGAGGATCGCGGCGCCATCGTCGGCGGTCTCGCGATTGGCGACGGTGACGAAGCGGGTGATCCGCCCCGTGCCCGGTTCTCGCACGGAGAAGAATTTCTGATGCTCGCGCATTGAGGTCTGCAGGACCTCGGGCGGCAGTTCGAGGAAATCGCCGCCGATCTCGCCCATCAGCACCACGGGCCATTCGACGAGGCCTGCAACCTCATGCAAGAGGCCTGCGTCCTCGACGACCTCCAGCCCCAGCGCAAAGGCCTGGTTGGTGGCATCGGCCCAGATATGGGCGGCGCGGTCGTCGGCCTCCAGGATGACATGGGCGCGGCTGAGCGCGGCGGCGTAATCGTCGAACCCGGTGACCGTGAAGCGGACGGGCGACATGAACCGGTGGCCCGCGGTCGTATCGCCGGCCGCGATCCCGCCGATGTCAAGCGGCACGACCCGTGCCCCGGCCTCGTCGGTCAGCAGGCACAGGATCGAGTGGAGCGGGCGCACCCAGCGCAGATCGCCCGCGCCCCAGCGCATGCTCTTGGGCCAGGGGAAGTTGCGGATCGTGTGCTCCAGCACCTCGGCCACGATGGCGTCGGCCGGGCGGCCGGCCCGTTCGATGGTGGCAAAGAAGACCTGGCCCTTCTTGTCGTCGCGCAGCTCGAGTTGATCGCGACTAAGCCCGGTGGACCGCAGGAAGCCGGCCAGCGCCTTTTCCGGAGCGTCGGCGCGCGGGCCCTTGCGCTCCTCGCGCGTGGTGGGGCTTTCGGCGGTCAGACCCTGCACGGTGAGCGTCAGCCGCCGCGGCGTGGCGAAGGCGGCGGCCCCGGCATAGGTCAGCCCGGCCTCGACCAGCCCGTCGGTCATCAGACGGCGCAGATCGTCGGCGGCCTTGGCCTGCATCCGCGCGGGGATTTCCTCGGACAGAAGTTCGATCAGCAGGTCGGGCATGGCGGTCTCGGGCGACAGGGAGGGGTGGTGGCCGGAAAACCGCACCGCTCCGGGGACGTCAAGGCGAAAGCGGGCACAGGCGCCTACGCTCCGGACCTATGGCCGCTCCGGGACCGAGTCCCGTTTCACCGGAGAACAGGATTTTCCCGAGCCTCGCCCGAGGCTTCGGACCGTAGACAAAACGGACCTTGGCTTCGATGAGGTCAATGGCGGTTCAAGGTGATGCTGCAGAGGACGCGCGCCCCCCGCGGCCACGCTCTATCCTGCATCGATGAACGCCAGCAGATCCGCGTTGACGAGGTCCGGGTGCGTGACAAAGAACCCGTGTGAGAGGCCTTCATAGACCTTCAGCGTCCCGTTATTCAGGAGCTTCACGGCCTTTTCCGCCGAGTTCGCAATCGGGACAATCTGGTCGTCGGCGCCGTGCATCACGAGCACGGGGACGTCGATGGTCTTGAGGTCCTCCGTTTGATCGGTCTCCGAAAAGACGGCGATACACTTGTAGTGGGCGGATGCACTGCCCATCATGCCTTGCCGCCACCAGTTCTGGATCTGGCCCTGACTGACCTCGGCACCCACACGGTTGAAGCCAAAGAAAGGCCCCGAGGGCACATCGAGGTAGAACTGCGCGCGGTTCGCCGCGAGGGCCGAGCGGAACCCGTCGAACACCTCTATCGGGATGCCGTTCGGGTTTGCCTCGGTCTTGAGCATGAGAGGCGGGATGGCCCCGAGCAGCGCCACCTTGGCCACGCGCCCCGGCGCGGCGCGCGCCACGTACCGTGCGGCTTCGCCACCGCCGGTGGAGTGGCCGACATGGACGGCATTCTTCAGGTCGAGATGGCTGGCCAACTCGGCCATGTCGGCGGCATAGGTGTCCATGTCGTGGCCCACGTCGGTCTGGCTGGACCGGCCGTGTCCGCGCCGGTCGTGGGCGATGACGCGGTAGCCCCTGGCGGCGAAGAACAGCATCTGACTGTCCCAGTCGTCCCCGGAAAGCGGCCAGCCATGGTGGAAAACGATGGGTTGGGCAGTTTTCGGGCCCCAGTCCTTGTAGAAGATTTCGGTCCCGTCGGTCGTTGTGAAAGTGGACATTGCCTGACGTCCTTTCCGTTTGGGTTGGGCTTTGGCGCATGGGATGCATGCCAGACCGGCGGCGGCTGACGCCGCGGCGCCATTCAGCAGCTCTTGCCGGCTCGGTGCGGGTTCGTGTGAGATGACCCCGACGAAGGGTGGGCTTCTGGTCAGGCGGCGACCTGCACCACCATTTCCACCTCGATCTCGAGGTCCGGGCCAGCCAGAGCCTCCACACCGATCCCGGTCAGGCTTGGCCGGGCACCATGGAGAAAGCGGAGGATCTCCGCCATCGCGATCTCTTGCCTCTCGGACCGCAGATCGGTCAGGTAGATGCGCATCTGGACGATATCGTCCGGCGATGCCTGAAGCGCATCCAGGGCCCCTTGCAGGTTGTCGACCACGATGGCGGTCTGCGCGGCCAAGGATGCGGGCGCAGGCCCACCGTCGGGTCGCCAGGCCACCTGTCCGGACACGAAGGCCAATGGACCCGGGTGGGCAATGGAGATCTGCGAATACCCGACCTTGCCGGCATCGGGCAGAGCGCGCGGGTTCATACGATCAATGGGAGCGGGCATGTCTTTCTCCGTTTGCGGACTGTCACTGCGACAGACTTAGCCGGTGCCATTGCCGAACGGGATTCGCGCCAGCCGCGATTTCAGTGCTACAAACCGCAGGTCATGATCGGATCGAAGGTGAACGACATCCTCCTGTTTCTGTCGGTGGTCGAAACCGGGAGTTTCGTCGCCGCAGGCAAGAGTTTCGGGCTGTCGCGCTCAACCGCCGGAAAGGCAATCGCGCGGCTGGAGGACGGCTATGGTGCGCGGCTCCTGAACCGGACCACCCGGGCGCTTGATCTGACCGAGGAAGGCCGGAGCCTTTACGCACGCGGGCTGGCGATCCGTGAGGCGATCGAGGCCGCCGACGACAGTATCGCCAGCGAGCGCGGTGTCCCCCGCGGGACGCTGCGGATCACGGCACCTGACGCCGTCGGGCGCAGGTTGCTGCTGCCCACTGTGCGCCGGTATCTCGAAAGCTGGCGTGAAACGCAGATCGAACTGTCGCTCTCGGACCGGGTCGACAACATCATCGACAGCGGCTTCGACCTCGCGATCCGCATCGGCGTGCGCCCGCCGGACCAGAGCTTCATCACGCGAACCCTTCTGAGAGACGAGGTGCTTCTCTGTGCCTCCCCGTCCTACTTCGAGACGCGCGAAAGGCCGCTGACTGTCGAGCACCTCAGCCGTCACGACCTGCTGCAGTTCGCCAGCCGAAGCGCGCGGCAGAGCTGGCATCTCAAAGAGGAGGACGGCACCTGGGTCCGCGCACAGGGCCATGTGCGCCTACGCCTCGACAGTGCCGAGGCGCTTCTCGCAACCGCTCGGGACGGGCTCGGGATCGCCCTGCTGCCGCGGCTATTGGTCGGGGCCGACCTGGCCGAGGGTCGGCTCGAACAGGTTCTGCCCCGCGTGACGCCCGGCACAGTGCCCGTGATTGCACTTTACCCGCACAAGCGTCTCTTGGAACCGCGGGTCCGCCGGTTCATCGACATGCTGAGCGACGATCTCAGGGCGTCACGCGTCGGCTAGACCGTGTTGCGCCCGGTGTCCCGACCGCCAGCACCGGGTGCGCCAAATCGCAGTCCCTTGATCAAGAGATCGACCATTCGGCGCAAATGGGCCGCGCCATCATCACCGGATGCGACCGAAAGGTTGCCGATTGCCCGCAGCAGGTCATAGGGATCGACATCGCCGCAGATGTCGCCCGCTTCTGCGGCCCCCTCCAGCAACCGGGCAAGGGCGGGTTCGAAATTCTCGCGAAAGTAATCGGGCAGCGTCGAGAAGGCCGGATCGCCGGAATGCAACGCCGTTGCGAGCCCCTTTTTCGTTGCGATGAACTCGGTATAGCGATGCAGCCATCGGGATAGCGCGTCGCATGGGGGATGCGCGGCCGACAGCTCGGCTGCTTCGGCCACGCAAGCGTCCACCTCGCGGCGGAAAACGCCGGCGATCAAGTCGGACCGCTTCGGAAAGTTCCGGTAGACGGTGCCGACCCCCACCCCTGCTGTCTCGGCGATCTCCCGAACCGGGGCATCCACACCGGATGTCGCGAAGACCGTCTTCGCGGCTTCGAGAAGGGCGTCCGTGCTGCGCTGCGCGTCTGCGCGCACGCGCCTCGCCTTGGTCCCCGTGGGCGTCCCGCCATCGCTTGGGGCCGTTGATTCTTTGCTCACAGGGCTCTCCAGAACCTCACAAACGGAACGCTCGTCCGTTTACATTGACAAGCGGAACATGGTTCCGTATTTAATACGGATCGCTGTTCCGTTTTGAATATCCCATCGGAGCCTCCCTGACCAGAATTTTCGCACGAAAGGAAAGACGGCCATGTCTGCATCAACCCACACCCCCACCGCTGTCATCAGTTTCGGTCCGATTGCGATGTCCGCCCCTGAACGGGGACAGGACCTGCACCTCCGGGTTTCGGCGCCCGCAACGGGCGAGGCGTTGCCGGTGATCCTGCTGGCGCACGGCTTCGCAAAGTCCCTGCGCGACTACGCCCCTCTGGTGGACTTCTGGACGGCTCATGGTTTTGCCGTGATCCAGCCCACGTTCCTCGATTCGGCCACGCTCGGCATTGCGGCGGACGATCCGAGAACGCCCGACATCTGGAAGCACCGCGTCGCGGACATGAAACGTATTCTCGATCACCTGGACCGGATCGAGGACACCGTACCGCTGCTCAAGGGGCGGCTCGACCGCACCCGGATCGCCGCTGTCGGCCATTCCTACGGCGGCCAAACCGTCGGGATGCTGCTGGGGGCACGCGTCATCGCAGCAGACGGCACCATTGGCGAGGACATGTCCGACGCCCGGATCAAGGCCGGCGTTCTGCTGTCGACCGCCGGCCTTGGCGGCGCGTTCCTGACACCGTTTGCGGCCGATCATTTCGCGTTCATGAGCCCCAGCTTCGCCGAGATGACCACGCCCGCGTTGATCTTCGCGGGGGACCGGGACGACTCGCCACTGAGCACGCGCGGGCCGGACTGGTTCACGGATGTCTACACGCTGGGTCCCGGCGCCACGGCGCTGGTGACGTTGTTTGGCGGGGAACATCTGCTGGGCGGGATAACCGGATACGGCGTGACCGACACGACCGACGAAAGCCCCGCGCGCGTCGCCGCCGTCCAGAAGCTGAGCACGGCCTATCTGCGCAGCGCGCTTTACGAGGCCGACAGCTCCTGGTCCGAAGCCGCAAGGGCCTTTGCAGACAGCCCCGACCCTCAGGGGCGCGTCGAGGAGAAATAGGCCGGCGCGATGCCCAGGGTCGCTTCGATATCCCGGGGCATCGCGCTCCCACGCAAGGCGGATCCGCATCGCAGAAATGGACAATGGAGCCACGCACGACCTCGGCACCGATGCCCGCCATGTTCCCGTCAACACAGCGACTCAGACCATGTCCATCAGCCCTGTGACATGCAGATCCCGGCTCGCTGGGGTCCGTTGGAATTGCGCCTCACAAAGCCCGCAGCATGCCGGGCATGGCCGTCGCGGGCGAAAGGGACGGTGACCGAAAAACCGCAGCGTCCGGGGGTGTTCAAGGCGAAAGCGGGCGCAGGCGCTTGAGCTCTGGGTTTGGGTCTGGGTATGGGCATGGGAACGCGCAAAGATCGAGAACCGTTCCACGGGAGAGCAGGCTTTGGCCGACGATGGCCAAGGACGGGACCGCCGGATCAAGCGGACGGTCGTAATCGATCCTCAAAACCGCGACAGGCCGTCTCGGCCACCATGAAGACGGTCTCACTCTGCCGCCCCCCGGTATCATGGTACGCGACGAAGGCTTGGGCACCGGCGCGATTTCGAGCGCGGAGTCCCCAGGAATGAAGCCCCGTCGCTTGTCAAATCCGATCCGAAGACGGAAAAGCTCCCCAGACAGCCCGAAACCCACGCAGGAAAACGCACGGCTTTTGAGTGTCAATCGCTGCCAGGCAGGGACAGCGGGAATGGGGCAGGAAGATGAGAAGCCAAATGCGATATCTGGTCCTGATTACGGTGGTTTTGCTCACCGCTTGCGCTGAAGAACCCGTCACCCGCGTTGCGCCGCTCTATCCCGGTGAGACGCCCGAACTTCGTGCGATGATCAACGAAACGGCGGATGCCGAGGGCGTGCCCCGGAGCCTTGTGCACCGCGTGATCCAGCGCGAAAGCGACTACCGCCCCCACGCCCGCAACGGCCCCTACTATGGGCTGATGCAGATCCTTCCCGCCACGGCGCGCCAGATGGGATTTCAGGGACAGCCCTCGGATCTCTTGGACGCCCAGACGAACCTGACCTACTCGGTCAAATACCTGCGCGGAGCGTGGATGGTGTCGGACGAAAACGAACCCGAAGCGGTGATGTGGTACGCGCGCGGGTATTACTACGAAGCGCGGAACCGCTGCATGCTGGTCGAAACGGGGCTTCGCGATACCGAGGTGCGCAAGTACTGCGGCTGACGAGTTGCCACAGCCGCACGACCGGGCATGGGATCGACGCGCCGTCGGTTTCGGACAGCTCGGTCTTGGACACCATGGTTTGTGGAAGCGTCAATGCCGCCACGGTTATGGGTTCGGAGAACGGGTCCGACCCCACCCGTGCCGCACACTCGAATTCCCTGTCGAGCGATCCGAAGCGGACTCAAAGTGGCTGACTTGGGGCTACCGATCAGCCCTGCGGGCGACCTCTGCGACAGATAGCTCTGATCTCAAGGCCACCCTGCGAAGGACCCCGCCACATGACGGACATGCGGCGCCGCATGGAGCGTGATCGACCGCGGCGCGACAGATCCAAACCCTACAGCGACAGGAAGAACTGGATCGCGAAGCTGTTCACGATGTCGATGAAGAAGGCCGAGACCAGCGGCAGGACCACGAAGGCCAGCGGCGAGGGGCCGTAGCGCTTGGTCACCGCGGTCATGTTGGCGATGGCCGTGGGGGTGGCGCCGAGCGTCAGCCCCCCTGCCCCGGCGGCCATGACGGCGGCGAAATAGTTCCGGCCCATCGCCGGGAACAGGATGAAGATCGCGAACACCACCGCGAGCAGCGTCTGCGCGGTCATCACCACCAGCAGCGTCAGGCCGAGCCCCGAGAGCGTCCAGAGCTGCAGGCTCATGAGCGACATCGCCAGGAAGGTGCCGAGCGCAAAATCCGACAGCATCGCGAGCGTCGGCGTCTGGCGGACGGGCGGGACGCGGGGAAAGAGCACCGGCAGCAGGTTGCCGACCGCGATCCCCATCATCAGGCAGGGCACGAAATTGGGCAGGTCGAGCCCGAGCTCCTTCAGCGTCTCGCCGAGGATGAAGCCCAGAACCATCGTGACATGGACCCAGAGCAGGATGTGCATCAGGGTCAGATGGGTAATGGTTTCCTGCGGCTCCTCGTCATAGGCGATGCCTATGGCGTTCTCGGCTTCGGGATGGGCCGGCTCCAGCTTGTGGCGCGCGATGAGGTATTTCGCGATCGGCCCGCCGATCACCGCTGCAGACACGAGCCCCAGGGTCGCCACGGCGATACCCAGTTCGGCGACGCCGGGCATGCCGGTGGCCTCGGCCACGCGCGGGCCCCAGGCGATCACCGTGCCGTGCCCGCCGATCAGAGCGGCGGAGCCGAGGATGACGCTCATCTCCGTGGGCATGCCGAATGCCGTGGCGGTCGCCAGCCCGATGAGGTTCTGGCAGAGCACATAGACCACCGTAAGACCCAGCAGGATCACCAGCGGTTTGCCGCCCCGGGCGAGGTCGGACAGTTTGGCGTTGAGCCCGATTCCGGTGAAGAAGACGATCAGGAAATAGTCCCGCGCGGCGAGGTCGAACTCCACCGGACGGTTCCAGATCGCGAAGATGGCCATGGTCAGCGCGGCGGCCACGAGCCCGCCCGAGACCGGCTCGGGGATATTGAAATCCCGCAGGAAGGCCGATTTCCGCGTCAGGTTCGCACCGACGATATAGACGAGGAAGGCCACCGTGGTGGAGATGAACGCGTCGATCAGGATCGGTTGGGGAAGGGTCTCTGTCATTCTTCGAAGTCCGGGTTGAACTGGTGCCAGGCATAGCCGGTGCCGTCGGGCAGGATGGCGAGGACGCGGTCGACGCCATGGGCGATCTCGGCTTGCCCGAGCAGCGCGCTTGCATCCCCGGCATCCAGCGCCCCGGCGATGGCGGCGGCGTCGAAACAGTCGAACCAGTAGGGCGCGGTGAGCGGCTCGGCGCGGACGTAAGGGGTGAGCGCGTCGATGTCAGGCAGCGTGCCGAGGCTGAAACAGGCGCGGAAGCGGATCGGCGAACTGGAGGCGTCGATGGCGGTGACATCCGCGATGTCGAGTTCGACGGGGGCGCCGTCGGAGCCCATGGCCGCGATCTCCAGCGCGCCGGGATTCACCGGGTCGTAGAAATGATAGACCTGCAGGTAATATAGCCCCGCCCCGGCGATAAGTGCCGCACCGAGGATACTGCCGCCGACCAGTTTGCCGTTCATGGAATGTCCTGTCCGAAACAGAGCCGGTTGCCGTCGGGATCGGTCACGGTGACCTCGCGCATGCCGTAGACGGCATCGACGGGCCCCTCGGCAGGCACGCCGGCGGCGCGGGCCCGCGTGGCAAAGCTCTCCACGTCATCGCAGTGGAAATAGGCCCTCCAGCAGGGCGCGGGCACGGTGTCATGCCCGTGCCAGCCATCGACAAAGACCGTGGCGGCATCCTGGCGGAAGATGCCGAAGCGGGGCGGATCGCCGCCCTCCTCCACGATCCTGAAGCCCAGCGCCAGAAGCATGTCGCGCGTCGCCGGGTAATCTGATGCGCGCAGCACGGGAACGGAGGATGTCAAAGTCATGGTGCCGGGTTTTGACCTGCGCCATGGTCCCGGGCAAGGGAAATTGTGACGCTGGCGGCTTCCGATTGGCGGTTTTCGGCGCCGGCCGCGGGCTGACCGTACGCCGCGTCGGGGGGGTATGACCGGTCCGGAACCCGCGAAACCCCGCGGGATACGCCCGCGCAGATCGCGCCCACGGTCCAGACCGGCCGGACCTTCCGCCGTCTTGACGCAGCATCCGCCTCCGCGCAGAGGGACACGACAGAAACGGCGACACGAGGATGCAGATGCGCAAGGTTTGTGCCGCGGCGTTGGTGGCCCTGATCGGGCCGGGCAGCGCGGCGGCGGATGTAGGGTTCGAACGGCTCGAGGTTCCCGGGAGCCCGGGCTTTGCCATGGGGGTCTGGTACCCGACCGAGGCCTCGGCACCGGACGCGCCCAACACGCCCTTTCGTCAGGCGCTGGCCCTCGGCGCGGCGCCGTCGGGGACGCAACGCCCGGTCGTGGTGATCTCCCACGGCGATGGCGGCTGGATGGGCGGGCATGCGGGCACCGCGCTGGCGCTCGCTGAGGCGGGCTATGTCGTGGCCGCGCTGGAGCATGCGGGCAACAACAGCGAGGATGAGAGCGCGTCACCGGCCGACTGGGTGCGCACGCGGCCCCAGGAGGTCAGCCGCGCCATCGACTGGCTCTATGGCGACTGGACGGGCGCCGCGCAGCTTGACCCCGAGGCGGTCGGACTCTTCGGCTTCTCGGCGGGCGGCTACACGGCCATGGCGGTGGTGGCCGGAGCGCCGGATTTTGCGCGTGGCGCGCCCCATTGCGCGGACCACCCGGCGGAGTTCACCTGCGAGATCGGCATGATCGCCGAGATCGGCCAGCCCGCCGGGCTGGACACGCTGTCCCGCGATCCGCGGATCGGCGCGGTGGTCGCGGCAGCCCCGGCCTTTGGCTTTGCCTTTCCGGAGGCCGCGCTGGCCGAGGTCGCGGTCCCGGTGCAGATCTGGTCCGGCGCCGATGACATGCGCGTACCCCACGCCACCAACGGCGCGCTTCTGGCCGCCACCCTGCCCGACGCAGAGACGCATGTCGTCGAGGGCGCGGGGCATTTCGCCTTCATGGCGCCCTGCAACCCGCGCCTGCAGGAGATTAACCCGCGGATCTGGGAGATGGTCTGCGTCGATGCCGAGGGCTTCGACCGGGCCGCGTTCCAGGCGGGGTTCAACGCCGAGATCATCGGGTTCTTCGACCGCGCGTTTGGCCGATAGCCAATCCGCCCGCCGACATAGTCGGGGTCATGACGGCCCGGAACCGGGCCGCGATGTTCGGTCTGACGCGCTAGAGCACAGGCGCCGGCTAGTTCGCCGCCTCCCGATGCTGGTTCGTCCAGTCGAGGCAGGAGTTCAACAGCCGCAGATAGAGCTGCGGCGCGTAGCTGTCATGGTCCGCGCCCGGATAGCCCACCAGTTCGGCCGTCGCGCCCGCGCGTTTGAGGGCGCGGTAGAACTCCTCCAGCTGGGTGAAGGGCACGTTGTCGTCGAGCAGCCCGCCCTGGATCAGGATCGGAGTGGTGACGTTTTTCACATGGAAGATCGGCGAGCGGTCGAGGAACATCTGCAGATTGTCGATGAAGCTGCCGCCCAGATACCAGCTGGTCTGGAAGTAGCCGTTGGTGCCCTCCAGGCTGATATAGTCGGTCTCTCCGGCCACCGAGCAGGCGGATTTGAACCGGTCCGTCCGGGTCACGATCCAGCCGGTCATCGTGCCGCCATTGCTCTGACCCACGACGAAGAGCTGGTCGGGATCGGCGAGCCCGAGGCCGATGACGTGATCGACCCCGGTCATGATGTCCTCGTAGTCCGGACCGCCGAAATTGCCGATCAGGTCCTCGCGGAACTTACGCCCGTAGCCCAGCGTCCCGCGGTAGTTCACGCGGAGCACGAAGTAGTCCTGGGCGGTGTAGGTGGCGGTCGAGAAAAATTTCACCAGCGGCAGATATTCGTTGAAATCCACCCCGTTCGGCCCGCCATGGATCTGCACGACGAGCGGGTAGCTTTGGCCTTCCGCGTAATTTTGGGGGTAGCTCAGTACACCCTCGACCTCGGTCCCGTCGAGGGAGGTCCATTGCACCAGCTCGGTCTTGCCCAGAGGCACCTCCAGATAGGGATCGTTGGCGGTGCTGATCTTTTTAGGCGCGAAACTGTCCCGTGCGCTGACATAGATCGCAGGCGGCGTGCCCGAGGTCTGGCCGATGAAGGCGACATGGGCCTCGTCCGGGCTGACATGGACGTAAGACGAGGTCAGGTAGGTGTTCAGCCCCGGCGCGGTGACGTCTTCGGGGCTGCCGAAGACCTTCGTGAAATCCCCGCCGTCGATGGGCATTTCGTAGAAGGAATAACTCACCCGGTCATTCTCGATATAGTAGAGGCTCGCGCTGTCCGGGGCCCATTGCCAGACAAAGGGCAGACGGTTCTTGGAATGCGGCAGGTCGATGATGTCGCCGCCATCTGTGGGCCAGAGCCGGATATCCCACAGAAAGGACCACATGAACGCGCCCGGTGCATTGATGAAGGCGACGTATTTGCCATCCGGGGACCAGCGCGGGAAGTATTTCCAGTATTCGTTGCCCGTGGGGATCAGGGTGACTTTCTGCGTGGCGACCTCGGTGATGGAAAGCTGCGCCTTGGTCCAGTAATCGAGGCCCGGGCGCTCCTGATGGGCGAAGACCACCGCCGAGCTGTCCGGAGCCCAGTCATAGGCCCAGTTGCCGCCCCAGGCGCTGACGGAGAAATCCGCGTCCGGTGTCAGGTTAACGGCCGCCCCGTCCTGGGCCCCTTCGGCGAGCCGCACCATCCAGAGCTGGTTCCTGGCATAATCGTCGGCGTTCTGGACCGGCGGCGGCACATAGGTCGGATCCTCCATCACGAAGGCGATGGCGTTGCCGTCGGGCGCCCATTTGAAGCTCTGGATATCGGTGTTCTGATCGGTGACCGGGCGGGGGTTGCTGCCATCGAGCGGCACGATCCAGACATTGCTGACGCCGGAGGCCGAGGACAGGTAGGCGACGCGGCTGCCATCGGGCGACCATTGCGGGCCGGAGATGTCCGGCGAGGCCGGCAGAAGCGTGCGGACGGAACCGCCGGTCAGATCGGAGACGACATATTCGGTCAGATACTGGTCACCATCCAGATCGACGCTGTTTATGCCATAGAGCAGTTCGCTGCTGTCGGGCGAAAAGGAGAGATCAGACAAGCGCTTGACCTCCAGGCTCCGCTCCGGCGTCCAGCCCTCCTGCGCCAGTGCCGGTACCATCAGAAAACAGCCGGAGAGAACCCCCAACCAAAGGTGTTTGAAATCGGTCATGAAATGCTCCCCGTGCACAAATCCGGCTGCCTCGCCGCCACACCACGGCCCAGCCTGTTCTCTGGCGGAGGCTAGCACATCGCCGCGCGGGGCGCGACGCGCGCTGCGGGTGCCCTGGGAAAAATCGGGGATCGTCGGAGCGGCATGCCGGGCTTGTCTTGCGACCGACGGTCCGCTTAGCTGAGGCCACCTCAGTTCGGCGAAAGTGACCCGATATGACCGCCGCTCCGAACAGCCTGGTTGGGATGGCGCTGGAATGGACCGGCCGCCACCACTCGGAGACCGGGGATTTCCACGATCTCTCCACCCACACGATCTGCTACGAGACCGAGACCACCTGCTACGCCCTGGCGGGCGGCAAGGTCGCCGGCGAGTCCGGTTATACCTGGCGGAGGCTGGATGCGCAGGTCGGCATCGTGATCTACCGCCCCGACATCTACCAGGGCCGCCGCGATGTGGTGCTGAACGCGATTTTCGATTTCTCCGAGATGACCGACCGGGCGGTGATCACCGCCGGGGGCGCGCCCTTTGCCGTGGCCCTCGGCCGCTTCCGGTCCGTGCCCATGATGCCCCGGCCCTGAGCGCTAGAGCAGCACCGCGGCCACCGAGATCAGGAGCGCCGCGGCGAAGGCCCGGTTGATCCAGCGCGACGTCGCGGGGTCGCGCATCAGACCCGTCAGCCCCGCGCCGAGCGACAGCCAGGCGATGTTGACAGGGATGATCACCCCCAGCGCCAGCGCGGTCTTGAGCGCCGCGTCGGCCAGCGGCCCGGCCAGCAGCACATGGCCGGAAAAGAGCGCGGCCATGGCGGCATAGGCCTTGGGGTTGACCATCGACAGGCCCGCGCCTTCGTACCAGCGCGGCGCGGCGCCGGGTCCGGCGGGACTGTCGGAGAGCGGCGGGGCGGTGGCGATGCGCCAGGCGAGCCACAGGAAATAACCGGCAGCGGCCACAGTCACCACGGGCGCGGCCCCCGGCAGCGCCAGAAGCATGCCCGCGACGCCCGTGGCCACGATGGCGATCACGCCCAGCATGCCCAGCACGATCCCGATCATGTAGGCCACGCCCCGGCGGCGCCCGAAGGCGGCCCCGGTCGCGGCGACGCTGAGCGTGTTGGGCCCCGGGCTGCCGACGAGCGCCAGCGCGGTCAGCAGGAACGGCGCAAGCCCCTCGGGCATGGGCTCAGCCCGCTGCGGTCTCGGGCGCGGGCGCGGGCTCTGCGGCGGCCACGAACGCGTCGGCGCACATCTTGGCCAGCGCCCGGACGCGGCCGATATAGGCTTGCCGTTCGGTGACCGAGATCACGCCGCGGGCGTCGAGCAGGTTGAAAAGATGGCTCGCCTTGATGCACTGGTCATAGGCGGGCTGCGCCATGATGATGCGCTTGCCCGTCTTTGGATCAACCGCCGGTTCAGACAGGATCGCGGCGCATTCGGCCTCGGCATCGTCGAAATGCTGCAGCAGTCTCGGGGTGTCCGCGACGTCGAAGTTGAACCTCGAATAGGCTTCCTCGGCCTGGCGGAAGACATCGCCATAGCTCAGCGGAATCGGCGCGTCGGGCGCGTTGAAGGGCATGTCCATCACGTGATCGACACCCAGCACATACACTGCCAGACGCTCGAGCCCATAGGTCAGCTCGCCCGAAACCGGGTGACAGTCATGGCCGCCGACCTGCTGGAAATAGGTGAATTGCGACACTTCCATCCCGTCGCACCAGACCTCCCAGCCGAGCCCCCAGGCGCCCAGCGTCGGGCTCTCCCAGTCGTCCTCGACAAAGCGGATATCGTGGAGGTCCATGTCGATGCCGATGGCCTCGAGCGAGCCCAGATAGAGCTCCTGCAGATCCGGCGGGCTCGGTTTGATGATGACCTGGAACTGGTAGTAGTGCTGCAGCCGGTTGGGGTTTTCGCCATAGCGCCCGTCGGTCGGGCGGCGCGAGGGCTGGACATAGGCCGCGGACCAGTGCTCGGGGCCCAGCGCACGCAAGGTCGTGGCGGGATGGAAGGTCCCGGCACCGACCTCCATGTCATAGGGCTGCAGGATCGCACAGCCCCGGTCGGCCCAATAGCTTTGCAGGCGCAGGATGATATCCTGGAAGCTGCGTGGCCTGTCGGAGGTCTGGGTCATGGGGCGCTCCCTGCATGGTGCGGCGTCTGACTATGCCCGAGGGTTGGCCGGGTCAACCGCCCGACCTCTCCCCCTCCCCCCCGCGCCGCACCCGTTAAGGCACGAGGCCCGGAGCCGGTTGTGAGCCGCTGCGGCGGAGGGTAGGACCGGGCAGAGGTTTGCCACCGGGGAGATTTGGCCCATGCGTCTTGCGATCCTGCTGATCTGCGCCCTGCTCGCGCCGGTGTCCGCGGCCGCCCAGGAGGCCTGGCTGCAGATCGCGGCGGAACGCAATATCGACCGGGCGCGCGCGGTGGCCGAGCAGTTCTCCGGGGCGCTGCCCGGTATCTCGCTGATCGAACTCGGCTCCAGCTGGATCGCCGTCGCCGCGGGTCCGCTGCCGGAGGCACAGGCCGCGGCGCTGTTGCGCGATCTGCGCGCGACGGGCGCAATTCCGCGCGACAGTTATCTCAGCGACGGCGCCCGCTTTGGCGAGGTGCTCTGGCGCGCGGGCACCGCCCTGCCCCCGCCCCCCGACGGCAGCGGCACGGCGCAACCCGCCGAAACCCCGCCGGGCGCGGCGCCCGTCGATGCCGCACGCCTGCGCGAGGCGCAACGGGCGCTGGCCTTTCAGGCGCTCTACGCCGGCCCGCTCGACGGGCAAGTGACGAACGAGACCCGCGCCGCCATCGCGCGCTGGCAGGCGGCGGCGGGCTATGGCGAGACCGGGTCGCTCGACGACGCCCAGCTGACCGCGCTGCTCGCACCGATGCAGGCGGCCGAGGCGCCCATGGGCTTCGAGACCGTGCAGGACGATGTCACGGGCATCACCATCGACATACCGTCCGCGCTGGTCGCGTTCGACCGCCATGACGCCCCCTACGCCCATTACGCGCCGCGTGCAGAAAGCGGCGTTTCACTGCGCGTGATCAGCCTGCCCGGCGAGGCGCCGATGCTGCGCGCGCTCTTTGAGGTGCTGCAGGCCGACCCGGAGATCCCCGAGACCGGGTTTCGCGAGCTGGAGGGCGACAGTTTCGTGGTGATGGGATCGGATGCGGCACGCACCGCTTACGCATGGGCCGAGGCGCGCGACGGAGCGATCAAGGGCTTCGTGCTGTTCTGGCCGGCGGGCGGTTCGGCCGGATCGGACCTGACCGCGCGGGACCGGGCGGTGTCGCGGCTGCGTGCGAGCTTCGTCGCCAACCCGACGCAGGTGATGGCCCTGCCCCCGGCCCAGGCGCCCCGGACCGAGCCTGCGCCCGAGCCGGTGCTGTGGCGACGCGCGGGTGTCGCGGTCTCGGCGGAGGGCGCGGTTCTGACCGTGGCGGACGGGCTGGACCGCTGCGCCCGGATCACGCTCGGCGCCGGGCGCGCAGGCCGCGTGATGGTCTCGGACGGCCGGCTGGCGCTGCTGCAACCGGAAGAGCCCTCAGGCGCGGCCCTGCCGGCGATGCTTCTGGCGGCACCCGTCGCCCCGGGCACCGTGGTGACGCTGGCAGGTTTCGGCCAGGGCGGTGACAGCGTGCGGGCGACGCCGGTGCCGGCACGGGTCGAGGGCCAGCAGGGCGCGCTGCTCACGCTCGATGCGAGCCTGCTGCAGGGCGATGGCGGCGGGCCGGTGCTGACCGACACCGGCGCGCTCGCGGGCCTGGTGATGCCCGGCACGCCGCCCCGCGCGGTGGCCACGCCGGTGCTGCGGGAGTTTCTCGTGCAAGCCGGGGTACTGCTTGCCGATGCGGCACCGCAGGCCGCACCGCTGACCGCGCTGGCCCAGGCGCAGCGCGCGCAGCTGCTGACCGTGGCGGTCACCTGCTGGCCCTAGACGTGCGGGACTGACGCTCTGGTGATCGAAGGGCGCAGTGCGGCGAGCCCGCCGGCCGCCGGAGACAGCCCAGCATAGCGCGCTCGGCGCCCCTACCGGTCCAGCCCCTCGGTGCTGTCCCAGTCGATATCCGGCTGTTGCCCGATGATCTGAAACGGATTGTGCCGTCCGTCATTCACGTAATAGCCGAAACGGATCTGGTCGAAATCAACGGTCTGCCTGATGCCGGGCATCCGGTAGATGCGACGGGTGAAACGCCACAGCGCCGGATACTCGACCAGTCTCTTGCGCGTGCACCGGAAATGCGTCGCATAGACCGTATCGAAACGCACCAGCGTGGCGAATAGCCGGATATCCGCGGTGGTCAGCGCCGGCCCGAACAGAAACCGCTGATCGCCCAGACGCTGTTCCAGCCGATCCAGGGTCGCAAAGACCCTGTCGGCAGCGAGGTCATATTCATCCTGCCGTTCGGCCATGCCGGCCCGGTAGACCGCATTCGCCAGGCCGTCGAAAATCTCCGCCGTCAGCCTGTCGATGTCGCCGGACAGAGGCTCCGGCCGCAGATCGGGTCCGGGACCGGCCACGTCGAACGCCAGGATGATATCGGCGGACGAATTGGACAGTACGGTGTCGCGCTGCCTGTCCCATAGCAGCGGGACCGTCGCCCGGCCGGTATAGGCGGGATCGGTCATCGAATAGAGCTGGTGGACATGGCGGACCGCCCGCGAACCGGAGAGCGGACCGTCCGGCAACAGCCCGTAGCCTTCGACGCGCGGCCCCCCGGCGTTCTGCACGGGCACCGCGTCGGACAGGCCGCTGAGGACCAGCGCGATCACGGTGGCATGGGACCACGGGCAACTTGCCGAGGCGACCAGAACAAATCGCTGCGGTTCGGCCCCCAGAGCGCGCCGCACATCGCCATCGATGACGGTGACCAGGGGGCTCGGCTCGCGGCGATAGGCGCCCGCGCGCATGGTCCGGTCCGCATCACTCTGCCATGTGCCGTCGACCAGCATCCCCATTATGCGCGCCTGTCCACCAAGTCCCGGATGCCCTGTCTCGGGCGGACCCTAGCATTCGGACCCGCCCCGCGGAACGGGCGTGTTGCCGGGCGGGTCCCGAACCCGGACGCCTCCGCGATCCCGACTTGGCCCCGCAGGCATCGCCGATCCCGCGCTGGCCTTTCAGAAGGCACCGCGGGGTCGGGACCTGCCGTCCACGGTCCGTCGGGGCGGACGCCACGCGTACTGGATCGGCCGAAGACACCATCGGCGCTGGACGGCGCGTCCGGTGGCTGAAAAAAACCGCCTGCGCCGCGCTCAGGTCTCACTCACCCCCCAGGCGCGCCGCGCTGGTCAAGCGCGCGGCGTAGCGCTAGCAGGAGACGCAACCTCACTCCGGAGCCTGTCTTGGACAACCTGCGCGGCATAGCGTTGATGACGCTCGCCATGGCGGCCTTTTCGCTGGAGGACGTCTTTATCAAGCGCCTTGCCGAAACCCTGCCGATTGGCCAGATCCTGGTGATGCTCGGCGCGGGCGGAACGATCGTCTTCGCCGGACTGGCGTGGCAGCAAGGCGCCCGGCTCGGCCCCGCGCTGCGGCTGCGCGCGGTCTGGCTGCGAAACCTGGGCGAAGTGTCGGGCACGCTGCTCTTCATCACCGCACTCAGCCTCATGCCGCTGTCCACACTGGCCACGATCCTGCAGACGGCACCGCTGATCGTGACCCTCGGCGCGGCGCTCTTTCTGGGCGCCCCGGTGGGATGGCGGCGGTGGAGCGCGATCGGCGTCGGGTTCGCCGGCGTTTTGCTGATCATCCGCCCCGGCCTGGATGCGTTCGAGCCACTCGCGCTGCTGGCCCTAGCCGCCACGATCTGTCTGTCGCTGCGCGATCTGGCCACGCGCGCCGTGCCGCAATCGACATCCTCGACCCTGCTCGCCGCCATGGGGTTTGCCATGGTGACCCTCGCGGGGCTGATCCTGTTGCCGCTGGGGACCGGCCCGGTCTGGCCCGACCAGGCCGGTTGGGGCCTTTTTGCCGGGGCGCTGATCTCTGCACTGGTTGCCTATGCCGCGATCACCAACGCGATGCGCGCGGGCGATGTGGCGACGGTCACGCCCTTTCGCTTCACGCGGCTGCTCTTCTCCATCGCACTCGGCATGGCGGTCTTCGGCGAACGGCCCGACGCCGCAACCTTTGCCGGGGCCGCGATCATCCTCGCTGCCGGGCTCTACACCTTGGCCCGAACCCGCGGCGCGTCCGGCTGAAGCGCGCGCCCAAGGGCCCGCGGGATGGCGGGCGGGGCGACTTCGGGCACCGCCCGAAGAGCGGCCCGACATCCTTGCACTTCCCCCGCTCGCGCCCCTTTCCTCACAGGCCGCCGCAGGCTAAACCGCGCGCGAACCGGCGCGAAGGGACCAGGGCACATGAGCACCATCATCGACATCATCGGACGCGAGATCCTCGACAGTCGCGGCAACCCCACGGTCGAGGTCGACGTGATCCTCGAAGACGGCACCCTGGGCCGCGCCGCAGTGCCCTCCGGCGCCTCCACCGGCGCCCATGAGGCCGTCGAAAAGCGTGACGGCGACGCCGGCCGCTATATGGGCAAGGGCGTGCTGGAGGCCGTGGCCTCCGTCAATGGCGAGATCGCCGAAGGCCTCGTCGGCATGGACGCCACCGAACAGGTCGCGCTCGACGAGACAATGATCGAAATGGACGGCACCCCCAACAAGGCCCGGCTCGGCGCCAACGCGATCCTCGGCGTCTCGCTCGCGACGGCCAAGGCCGCGGCCGAATTCACCGCCCAGCCGCTCTACCGCTATGTCGGCGGCACGTCCGCGCGCGTCCTGCCGGTGCCGATGATGAACATCATCAATGGCGGCGAACATGCCGACAACCCGATCGACATCCAGGAATTCATGATCATGCCGGTCGCAGCGGACAATATCCGCGAGGCCGTGCGCATGGGCTCCGAGGTCTTCCACACCCTGAAGAAGGAACTCAGCGCCGCCGGGCTCTCCACCGGCATCGGCGATGAGGGCGGCTTCGCCCCGAACCTCAGCTCCACCCGTGACGCGCTCGATTTCATCCTGAAATCCATCGAAAAGGCCGGCTACACGCCGGGCGAACAGGTCTATCTCGCCCTCGATTGCGCCTCCACCGAATACTTCAAGGACGACGCCTATGTGCTTGCCGGAGAGGGGAAAACCCTGTCCAGCGACGAAAACGTCACCTATCTCGAAGCGCTCGTGGCCGACTACCCGATCATCTCCATCGAGGACGGCATGGCCGAGGATGACTGGGACGGCTGGAAGGCGCTGACCGACGCGCTCGGAGCCAAGGTTCAGCTCGTGGGCGACGATCTCTTCGTCACCAATCCCGCCCGCCTCGCCGAGGGGATCGAACGGGGCAGCGCTAACTCCATGCTGGTCAAGGTCAACCAGATCGGCAGCCTGACCGAGACGCTCAAGGCCGTGGACATGGCCCACCGCGCGGGCTTCACCAACGTGATGAGCCACCGCTCGGGCGAGACCGAGGACGCCACTATCGCGGACCTCGCCGTGGCCACCAATTGCGGCCAGATCAAGACAGGCTCCCTCGCCCGCTCCGACCGGCTGGCCAAGTACAACCAGCTCATCCGCATCGAGGAACTGCTGGGCGAAACCGCCGAATATGCCGGACGCAGCATCCTCAAGGGCTGAGAGGCCTGGCGGCCCGGACGGAGACAGACCAGGCGGAGGCGGAAATGTCCGAGATCCATGAGGGTGGATGTGTCTGCGGCGCCGTCCGCTTCGAGACCCGCGCCGCGCCGCAGCGGGTCAGCGCCTGCTCCTGCGGCTGGTGCACGAAACGCACCGGCGCGCCCCTGGGCGTGTCGGTCTATTTCCTGAAAGAGGACGTGCGATTCACCCAGGGCGCATTGACGCCCTTTCGCCTGACCTCGGACGCCGGGCGCTGGATCGAGTCCGAATTTTGCGGCACCTGCGGCACCACCGTGAGCTGGACGCTGGAATTCCTGCCCGATTTTCGCGGCATCGCCGCGGGCACCTTCGACACGCCCAGCTTCTGGTATCGGCCGCAGCGCTACGTCTTCACCCGGTCCAAGCCGGACTGGCTCCATCTGGACGGGGATGTGCCCTGCTTCGCCGCGATGCCCGGGTCCTAGCGCCCCCCCGGTTCCGCGACGCGCGGCCTGGTGCGAACGGGCTGATTGCCGGCCGGACCGTGACCTAGGCTGACCCGGCTGACTTCCCGAGACGAAAGGCGGACGCATGATGGGCCTGGACGTACTGGTCAACATCGCCAACGTGATGTTTCTCTGCTCATATTCGGTCCGGGGTATTCTCTGGCTCCGGATCCTGACCGTAATCGGCTCTTCGCTGCTCATACCCTACTATTATCTTCAAAGCCAAACTCTCTGGTTTCCAATAGGATGGAGCGCGATCTTCATTTGCATCAACCTGTTCTGGATCATCCTGCTGCTGCTCGAACGTCGCCCTGTGCCCTTCACTTCAGAGGAAAGGCGGCTCTATGACAGCGCGCTCAGGAACATGAGCCCGCGTGACGCCTTCCGGCTCTTTCGGATGGCCGACTGGCAGTCGGTGCCGGCCGGGACCGTCATTCTGACGGAGGGCCAGCCGGTCGACAGCCTGTCCCTGATCGCGGAGGGCGAGGTCGAGGTCGCACTTGACGGGACCGTTGTGGACAGTCTCGGCCCAGGGCGTTTTCTTGGCGGCACCGCCTTTCTCAGCCCGCAGGCCCAGTTCTCCGCCCCCGTGACCGTGACGGCCACGACACCCTGCCGGGTTGCGGTCTGGAACACGGCCCGCCTCCACGCGCAGTTCGCCAAGGACAGCGACAGCCAGCTTCAGATCGCCATCGAGGCCAATATCGGGCTGGAGATCTCGCGCTTTCTCAAGACAGCGCGGGCGCACCGGCTGCAACCGGGGATGTGACGCGCGTTCAGGCTGGCAGCGGCCATTGCCCGGAGCCGTCGATGTCGGGTTGCCCCGCTCCGAGGCGCCGAAGCAATTCCCGCACCGATTTCATGGCAGGACGACCTGTCCACTTGCGCTGACAGTCACAACTGTTCAGGGTGGCCGCGATGGTTCCGCCAGCGGTCAAACCCAAGGCGGATGAAAAGGGAACATGGTGAGGTGTAGGCATCAGCCGCCAAACCCGTGACTGCCCCCGCAACTGTGAGCGGCGGGCGCTTCCGAATGCCACTGGTCCGCACAGGCCGGGAAGGCGGGAGCGCCGGGTGCCGCGAGTCAGGAGACCTGCCATCGCGAACCGCGCCAATCGGCGCATAACCCTCTTTCGCACGGTGGGTGCAGAAAGGAAGACCAATGCATATCGAACCCGGCGTCGTCGACGGCGCCAAGATGGCCCTGAGCTACGCCACGGGCGCTGCATCGCTCGCCATCGCAGGCAAGCTGGCCTACGATACGATCCGCGACGACGGGGGTGCCGCGGCGCTGCTACTGCGTTCGGCCGTGGCCACAGTCGCCGTTTTCATCTTCTTCGAGGTCCTGCCCCATTTCGCGGTCGGCATCTCGGAAGTGCATCTCATTTTCGGCACGACGATCCTGCTGATCCTCGGGGCCGGGCCGGCCGCCATCGGGCTGGTCGCGGGGCTGGCGCTCCAGGGCCTGCTCTTCGCGCCGTCCGACCTGCCGATGTTCAGCGTCAACGTCACCACGCTGATCATGCCGCTCTGGGCGATCCACGAACTGTCGCGCCGGATGATCCCCGACGGCACGGCCTACGTGGATCTGAAATATCTCGACGTGCTCAAGCTCTCGGCGCTCTATCAGGGCGGAATCATCGCCTGGGTGGCGTTCTGGGCGCTCTACGGTCAGGGCTTCGGCGCGGAAAACCTCGCCGCCATCACCAGCTTCGGCGCGGCCTATATGCTGGTCATCGTGCTGGAGCCGCTGGCTGATCTTGCGGTCCTCTGGGCCGCCAAGCATCTGCCGCGGACAAGCTGGACGACACACAGGCTCCACGGCGCGGCCTGATCCGCCCCCCCTCCCGCCCGCGCGGGAGACCGAGAAAACGAAATGCCCGCCCCGAGATCCGGGGCGGGCATTTTCTTGCAGTATCCCAGAGATCAGGCGCGGCGGCGCAGCAGCAACAGGCCCCCGGCCGCCGCGAGCAGCAGCAACCCGCCCGCCGGCAGCGGCACCGGGGCGACCGGCGCGCCCTCCAGCAGGGTTCCGGCCGCGGCCCCGGCCACGGCACTGTTCGTCGCCGTGGTGAAATGCACGACATCGAGATAGATGAAACTGTCCTGCACGGACTGCGGACGGTCCTCGCAGACGATCGGCGCGAACGTGCAGGACGGATCGGTCGTCAGTTCCACAAACCCGTTGCCCGGCGATCCCGCCTGCAGCTCGCGGATCAGATCCAGCACATCCAGCACATAGGTGTCGATCCCCGGCGTATAGAGCGTCATCAGCGCATCGCGCAGCGCCTCGGAATAGGCCGTGTTCTGCGCCGGCCCGCCCGGCACGTCGAAGAGCGCGGAGTCCCCGATGTCATAGGGCGTCAGCAGCAGCACCTGCTCGAACCCGCCATTGCGCAGATGCCGGACCGCGGTCTGGACATTGGCCGAGACGTAGTCGGCAAGGTCGATCGGCGCAGGGTTCAGTCCCAGCGGCTTGACGATCTCGAGATTCGGCACACCAAAGAGCGTGTCGCCCTCGTAGGAGGACGCCCAGATATCATTCGTGCCGACCCAGATCACCGCGAGATCGTCGCCATCGATGGCAGGCGCGGTGATCTTGAACTGGTTGATCTGGGATTGCAGCCCGTTCAGCTGCGCGACCCCGCCGCCTGAGATGGCGTTCAACGCCCCCGACTGCGCGCCGCCGGTGGCATAGTTGGTGGTCGGGTTGTCGATGTAATTCGCGCCGATCAGCCCGGCGAACTCCACCAGCCAGCTGTCGGGCCCGTTGGTAAAGGGCGCCTGCGGGTTCACGCAGCAATCGTTCAGGCTGTCGCCAAAGGCATGGATCTCGTCGAAACTCGCCGCACCGGCCAGCGAAGCCGAGGCGCAAAGAAACGCCGCCGCCGTCAAAGAATACTTCATGTCCCCTCCACGGGTGGTTTTTTCTTGTTCTCAATGACCTCGCCGCAAAAGCCGGCGGGCACGGAAAACCCGATCGGCAGCGGCAGCGCGATGCAAACACCTTGCCGCGGCGATCCAGACCGCGCAAGCTTTGCCCATGACAGCTGACGATATCATCGCCGCCCTCAATCTCGCCCCCCATCCCGAGGGCGGGCATTTCCGCGAAACCTGGCGCGCTCCGGCCACCGCCGGCGAACGCGCCGCAGGCACCGCGATCTTCTTCCTGCTGAAAGCGGGAGAGCGGAGCCACTGGCACAAGGTCGATGCCACCGAGATCTGGCATTACCATGCCGGCGCGCCGCTCCATCTGTGGCGCTCGGAAACCGAAACCGGTCCGGCCGAACGCGCGGTGCTCGGCCCCGATATCCCGGCCGGCCAGCTGCCCCAGCTGATCGTGCCGCCCGACGCCTGGCAGGCCGCCGAGAGCACCGGGGACTGGACGCTCGTCGGCTGCACGGTGTCGCCGGGCTTCGATTTCGTCGGCTTCACCCTCGCCGAGCCCGGTTTCACCATCCCCGAGGCTTGAGCCCGCCCGGCCCGCGCGCTACCCCGCCGCCATGGGACCCTTCCTCACCCCACTCGATGAGGCCGCCCTCGCCGCCCGCGGCGTGCCGCCCGAATGGCGCTTCGGCATGGCCGACCGCGTGCGTTTCGCCGAGCTCGACCCGCTGAGGCATGTCAATCACGCCGCCTACCTCGCCTGGTTCGAGATGCTGCGCGTCCATTATGTCCGCGATATCGGGCTCAGCAGCTACGACCTGGCCACCGGGCTGGAGATCGTGCTCAAATCCATCGACTGCCAATACCATGCGCCGATGTTCCTGGGCGAAGACTACATCGTCACCGCCCGCACCGTCGGGTTCCGGCGAACAAGCTTCCGGATGGCCTACGCCGTCTTCGCGCCGGATCTGCGGGTCGAAGGCTCCGCCCTGATCGTGCTGCTGGACCGCGACACGGGCGCCAAGACGCCGATCCCCGAGGATGTGCGCGCCGCCTTTGTCGCCCGCGACGGCGCCGAGGCCGAAAGCTGAGAGCCCGGCCCGCCAAGCCCGTCCCCGGAGAGGCGGGTGGGCGGGCGGGGCCTCTCCGGGGACGGGCGTTCGCCCCCCCGCGAAACCCGCGGACCCCGGTCTGCTCCCGCGTTACTGTCGGTCCCGGACATACTCTACCAGCATTGCGGTCGAGCCATCCTTGCCCGCCGCATCGGCGGCGCCCGACAGCACCGGCTCCAGCGCCTTGGCAAGTTCCTTGCCCAGCTCCACGCCCCACTGGTCGAAACTGTTGATCCCCAGAATCACACCTTCGACGAAAACCCGGTGCTCATAGAGCGCGATGATCCGGCCCAGCACATCCGGCGTGAGCTGCGGATAGATCAGCGTGGTCGAGGGCCGGTTTCCGGGGAACACCCGGTGGCGTGCCTGCCGCTCCAACTCGGCCCCCTCGAACCCCTCGGCGGCCATCATCTCGCGCGCGGCCTCCAGATTGCGGCCGCGCATCAGCGCCTCGGACTGGGCCAGGCAATTGGCTACCAGCAGCCGCTGGTGATGGGCCAGTTCCGGCTCGTGGCCGGTCGCCGCCACGAGGAACTCGCACGGGACCACGTCGGTGCCCTGGTGGATCAGCTGATAGAACGCATGCTGCCCATTGGTGCCCGGCTCGCCCCAGACGATGGGCCCCGAAGCGCGGGTCAGATCGCTGCCATCCATGGCGACGCGCTTGCCGTTGCTCTCCATCTCCAGCTGCTGCAGATAGGCCGGAAGCCGCGCAAGCCGTTGATCATAGGGCAGAACCGCGCGGCTCGGGTAGCCGCAGATCTGGTGATGCCAGATGCCCACCAGCGCCAGCAGCACCGGCAGGTTCTCGGCAAAGGGCGCGGTGCGGAAATGCGCGTCCATCGCGGCCCCGCCGGCGAGGAATTCGCGGAACCGCGCCGGGCCGATGCCTATCATCAGCGCCAGCCCGATCGGTCCCCACATCGAATAGCGCCCGCCGACCCAGTCGGCAAAGCCGAACACCCGCTCCGGCGCGATCCCGAACCCCGCCGTGCGCCCCGCAGAGGTGGAGACCGCGGCGAACTGTGCCGCCGGGTTGCCCACCGATTTCGCCATCCAGGCCCGCGCCGTGCGCGCATTGGTCATCGTCTCGATGGTGGTGAAGGTCTTTGAGGCCACGATCACCAGCGTCGTGGTCGGATCGAGCCCCGACAGCGTCTCGAACACCTGGGCCCCGTCGACATTGGACACGAAATGCAGCCGCGGCCCGTCGGCATAGGGGTGCAGCGCCAGGGCGGCCATGGCCGGGCCCAGGTCCGAGCCGCCGATGCCGATATTGACCACATCCGTGATCGCCCCGCCCGCGCCCGCAAAGCCGCCGCTGCGGACATCGTCGGCGAACGCCTCGCAGCGTGCCAGGGTCTGGCGCACCTCCGGCATCACATCGGCCCCGTCCACCATCACGCTGGCATCGGGGTTGCGCAACGCCGTGTGCAGCACCGCGCGGCCCTCGGTCTCGTTGATCGCCCGGCCTTCGAACATCGCCTCGCGCTGTGCCGCCACGCCCGCCTCTTCGGCAAGATCGATCAGCAGGTCGCGCGCCGCATCGTCGATCGCGGTCTTGGAATAGTCGAACAGCATATCGTCCAGCCGCGCCGAAAACCGCGCCGCACGGTCGGGGTCCGCGTCAAAAAGCTGGAGGATCGGCCGATCCGCCGTGGCCGCACGATGGGCCGTCAAGGCCTGCCAGAGATCCATGGTGACATACTCCGCCTTCTCTGCCCTGCTATTCCGCCCAGTGCACCGTGGCCTGCGGCAGCACAAGCGCAACGGGGGCCTCCGTCGGGTCATGGCGCCGTTTCGCCGCGTCCAGTGCGGCGCGCTTTTCCGGCCCGGTGATCACGATATGGGTGGACATCGCTCCGCGCAGGACCGGCCCGGTCAGGCTCAGCCGCGGCTCCGGCGCGCCGGGCGCCGTCAGCGCCATCAGCGGCGGCGCGTCCGGCGCCAGCGCGTCGGCCAGCCGGTCCGCGCCGGGAAAGAGTGAGGCGGTGTGCATGTCCGCCCCCATCCCCAGCAGCAGCACCGAAAGCGGCAGCAACGGCGCCACCGCCTCGGCCAGCGGGGCCATGGCGGCCTCGGGCGTCAGATCGGCGCGATAATAGGGAAAGAACACCGCCGCCGCCGCCCGGTCGCGCAGCAGCCGCTTGCGCACCAGCGCCGCGTTCGACCGCAGCGCGGTCTCGGGCAGCCAGCGTTCATCGCCCAGCAGCACGGTGATCCGCGACCAGTCGATATCCACCGCGCAGAGCGTGTCGAAGATCGGCCCCGGGGTCGTGCCACCCGGCACGGCAAAGCTCACCCGGTCGTGGGTCAGCAGCGCCTCTTCCAGCTCTCCGGCGATGGCCTGCGACAGATCCAGCGCCAGCGCCTCGCGATCGGGGTACTCGACGAATGTCACGTGCGGATATCCTTCCAACGGCGCCCGTCGCGATGCATCAGCGCCAGAGCTTCCTCGGGCCCCGCACCGCCTGCGTCATAGGGCGCCGGCCGCAGCCGGTCATCGGCCTCCCAGCTTTCGATGATCGGGTCGGTCCAGGCCCAGGCGGCCTCGACCTCGTCGCCGCGCATGAACAGCGTCTGGTTGCCGCGGATCACATCCATGATCAGCCGCTCGTAGGCGTCGGTCACATCCTCCGCGTCGGGGCCGAGCGCATCGGCAAATGTCATGTCGAGCGGCACGTCGATCAGCCGCATCCCCCCCGGGCCGGGCTCCTTGATGGTCACGCGCAGGTCCATGCCCTCGTCGGGCTGCAGCCGGATCGTCAGCTCGTTGGGCGCCCCGCGTGCGTCGGCGTCGAAGATCGAGTGCCGGGTCTGCTTGAACCGCACGACGATCTCCGACAACCGCGCCCTGAGCCGCTTGCCGGTGCGCAGATAGAAGGGCGTGCCGCTCCAGCGCCAGTTGGCGATCTGCGCGCGAATCGCCACGAAGCTCTCGGTGGTGCTGTCGGGGTTTTCGACATCCTCCAGATAGCCGGGCATCCCGCCCGCCGCGGTATATTGCCCACGCACGACATCAGGTTCAGGAACGGCCTGCAACGCACGGATAACCTTGAGCTTCTCATCGCGCACCGCGTCGGGTTCGAACTGTGCCGGGGGCTCCATCGCGGTCAGGCACAACAGCTGCATCAGGTGGTTCTGCACCATGTCACGCATCGCGCCCGACTTGTCGTAGTAGCTGCCCCGCCCGCCGACGCCGACGGTCTCGGCCACAGTGATCTGGACATGGTCGATATATTGAGCGTTCCAGAGCGGCTCGAAGAGGATATTGCCGAACCGCACGGCCATGAGGTTCTGGACAGTCTCTTTTCCCAGATAGTGATCGATCCGGTAAATCTGCGATTCGTCGAAATGGGTGGCGAGTTCGGCGTTCAGAGCCCGCGCACTGGCCAGGTCCCGGCCAAAGGGCTTTTCGACCACGATCCGCGTGTCCGGCTCCACCAGCCCATGGGCATGGACCCGCTCGGCGAGATCGGAGAAAAGCGCCGGGGTCACCGAGAAGTAGAACGCCCGGACGACGCTGTCGCGCAGGTTCGACGTCAGATCGGCCCAGCCGGTCTCTCCGCGGGCATCGACCGCGACATACCCCAGATGGTCGAGGAAGCCCGCCACCGCCTCCGCGGGGCGCATGTCGTCGGCGACGAATTCCTCCAGCGCCTCCGCGATCAGGCTGCGATAGCCCTCGACCCCGAGATCGGACCGCGCCGCCCCGATCACGCGCGCCTCGGCAGGCATCTGGCCCGCCAGGTAGCGGCGGTAGAGACCCGGCAGGATCTTGCGTCGGGCCAGATCCCCGGTGCCGCCGAAAATGACCAGATCGAACGGGTCGACCGGAATGACGCGTGAAACCATTGCTTTGTCCCTCGCCGTGTTGCCGGCTGCCCTGGTATCATACGCGATCTCGCCGCAATGACAGCGGCATCCATGTCCAGGGCGCATCTGTTAGCGCTAACGTTGCGCGCATGCACTGGCACAGGCCCAACATTGCGGCAAGCTTTTTTGCACCGGCGGCAAAAACCGGCCGCAGGTCACATCGACGTCAGCGGGCACGGGTTGGGTTTTCCCGCGCGGCGCCGCGCGCTACCCCTGCCCGAAGGACGCAAGGAGCGTGAAATGAAGGACTTCGCCCCGGCCAATGCCGGGAAATTCGCCGATCCCGCGCGCACGGCAGACGGATCGCCGCGGGCGACGGTGGCGCTGAGCGACCCGCGCACGCTGTGGTTCAACACCGGCACGCTGTGCAACATCGCCTGCGCCAACTGCTATATCGAAAGCTCGCCCACCAACGACCGGCTGGTCTACCTGACCACGGCGGACGTCGTGGACTATCTCGACCAGCTCGACGCGAGAGGCTGGGGTGTCACCGAGATCGGCTTTACCGGCGGCGAGCCCTTCATGAATCCCGACATGATCGCCATGACCGAGGCGGCCCTGGCCCGCGGCTACGAGGTTCTGGTTCTGACCAACGCCATGCAGCCGATGATGCGCCCGCGGGTCCTGGCGGGGTTGGATCGCCTGAACCGCGCCTATCCCGGCAAGATGACTCTGCGGGTGTCGCTCGATCACTGGTCCGAAGCCCTCCACGATGCGGAGCGGGGCGTTGGCAGTTTCGCAAGATCGCTCGACGGCATGGACTGGCTGCGCGACGCCGGCGTGCCGATGACGGTGGCGGGCAGGACGCTCTGGGCAGAGGGCGAAGCCGTGACCCGCGCCGGGTTCGAACAGCTCTATGCCGCCCGCGGCTATGCCATCTCGGCGCAGGATCCCGGCCAGACCGTGCTGTTTCCGGAGATGGACGAAACCGTCGAGGTGCCCGAGATCACGACCGCCTGCTGGGACATCCTGAGCATATCCCCCAACAGCGTGATGTGCGCCTCGTCGCGGATGGTGGTCAAACGCCGCGGGGCCGAAAATCCCGCGGTGCTCGCCTGCACGCTCCTGCCCTACAGCCCGGAGTTCGAACTCGGCGAAACGCTGGAAGAGGCCGAACGCCCGGTGGCGCTGAACCACCCCCATTGCGCCAAGTTCTGCGTACTGGGCGGGGCAAGCTGCTCGGCCGGATCCTGATCGAGGGCGCGCGCCGCGGGGGGACCGACCCCCCTCGCGCGCGGGCCGTGCTCCGCACGCCCGCTCCCGGCACGGCGAGGACAGCACGATCGGGACATCGGCGCGTCGGCACGCGCTCCATAGCGCAAGAGTTACGGCGCTGTTGGGCGGGACCGAGATCTCGCGGTCCGCGCGCCAAGGGGGGTCGATCCCCCCGCGGCGCGCGCCCCCGTTCGGGTCAGGCAGCGTCCGTTTTGCGCGTCACATCATGGCCATAGAGCCAGTCGAACCGCCGCAGAGCCGCCCCGGGGGCGATCCGGTCGCCCAGCCGCAAGCCGGCATGGACAGCCTGGCGCAGTCCGGGGGTCGCCAGGTGATAGACCCGCGCATTGCGGTTGGCCGCCGCCACGATCCGACGACAGCGGTCGCGGCGCAACGCCTGATACTGCGCAAGCGCATTGGCGATGTTCTCCTGCGCCGCCAGCCGTTCGGTCAGAACCCAGGCATCCTCGATCGCCATGCACGCGCCCTGCGCCAGAAAGGGCAGCGTCGGGTGCACCGCGTCGCCCAGCAGCACCAGCCGGCCACCAGTCCAGGCCTCTGCGACCTCGTGGCGAAAGAGCCCCCAGAGATGCACGTCCCGGACACCCGCGAGCAGATCCGGCACCGGCCCACCGAAATCGGCAAACGCGGCCCGCAGATTGTCCGCATCGTCCGCGTGGTGCCATCCCTCGGGCGCCCAGTCTGCGCGCTCCTGCACGGCCACCAGGTTCATCACCCGCCGGTCGCGTAGCGGATAGGCCACCAGATGCCGCCCCGGCCCCATGAAGAGCTGCACGCGCGGCGCGGCGGGCGCGTCAAGCGGCACCAGCGCCCGCCAGGCGACCTGTCCGGTGAATCCCGGCTCCGGCGCGGGCCCCAGCGCCGCGCGAGAGATCCCGCGCACCCCGTCCGCACCGACCACCAGCGGCGCGGTGGCATGGCCGCCATCTTCGAAATCCAGCCGCACGCCGGACGGGCCGGTCCGCACCCGGCTGACCCGGATGCCAAAGCGAACTTGTGCCCCGGCCTTTTTCGCGGCATCGGCCAGGACGGTGATCAGATCGGCCCGGTGCACCAGATGCCAGCCGCCGCGCGCCGCCATGCCCGACAGATCGAGCCGCAGGACCGGCGCGCCGTGCCGGTAGTCGCACATCTGCACGGCCTCCGCCGCCGGCGAACAGGTGGCCAGCCGCTCCGCCACGCCGAGCGCGTCCAGCACCCGCATCGCATTGGGAGAGAGTTGAATGCCGGCGCCGACCTCGCGCAACGCCTCGGCCTGCTCCAGCACGGTCACCCGCGCCCCGCGCCGGGCCAGCGCCAAGGCCACGGCGAGCCCGCCGATCCCGGCCCCGAGCACGGTCGCCCCGAGCCCCGCCAGAGGCGACGCGGCCCGGTCAAGGACCGGGCCGTCGAGATAGGTCAGTCCGGTCACCATGGGCCGGAGTCGCGCCTGAGCGCGCTCACACCGGGATCAATCGTCGCGATGCACCTTTTCACGGCGCTCGTGGCGCTCCTGCGCCTCCAGGCTGAGCGTCGTGGTGGGGCGTGCCGCGAGTCGCTTGAGCGAAATCGGCTCGCCGGTGTCCTGACAGTAGCCATATTCGCCCTCGACAATCCGCCGCAAGGCGCTGTCGATCTTGGCCACCAGCTTACGCTGACGGTCGCGGATCCTCAGCTCCAGCGCGCGGTCGGTTTCTTCTGAGGCGCGGTCGGCAACGTCGGGAATATTGCGGGTTCCGTCCTGCAGCCCCTCGATCGTGTGCTTGCTCTCTTCCAGAAGCGCGTTTTTCTGTTTCAACAATTCACGGCGGAACCACTCAAGCTGTCGTTCGTTCATGAATTGCTCGTCCTCTGCAGGACGATAATCTTCTGGCAAAAAAATCTCAGATTTCATCGCTGCTCCCTTCGCGTGTCCGGCTTCTGAGCGGCCATTTAGGTCAGACATCCGGGTCCCTCCCGCGCCGCGCATACATCAACAACCTATTCATGTCACGCCGTTTCCGCGCTTTCCGAACGTCAGATTTCGTACCGTCGAGAGTGTCCCCGCGGACACAGGCCGCAGGGCCGGCCTGTTGCCGCCAAAGGCAGCTGTGCTACGGTCCGCGCACCAGGGGCCAGACCGGCGCCAAGCCGATGCGGGCAGCACCGGTGCGACTGCGTGAGGGGTTCGAGATGACGTTGCAGTTTACCGGCACAGACAGCTATGTCGCGACCGAAGATCTGACCATCGCGGTGAATGCGGCGGTCACGCTGGAACGCCCCCTCCTGGTCAAGGGAGAGCCCGGAACCGGCAAGACCGAACTGGCCCGCCAGGTCGCCGCGGGGCTCGGCCTGCCGATGCTGGAATGGAATGTCAAATCCACCACCCGCGCCCAGCAGGGGCTCTATGAATATGACGCGGTCTCGCGCCTGCGCGACAGCCAGCTTGGCGAGGAACGCGTCCATGACGTCTCCAACTATATCCGCCAGGGCAAGCTCTGGCAGGCCTTCACCGCCGAGGGCAAGGTCGTGCTCCTGATCGACGAGATCGACAAGGCCGATATCGAGTTTCCCAACGACCTGCTGCAGGAACTCGACCGGATGGAGTTCCATGTCTACGAGACAGGCGCGACGATCACCGCCCGCCAGCGCCCGATCGTCATCATCACCTCGAACAATGAAAAGGAACTGCCCGACGCCTTCCTGCGCCGCTGTTTCTTTCACTATATCCGCTTCCCGGACCTCGAGACGATGAAGCGCATCGTCGCCGTGCACCATCCGGGCATCAAGGAAAGCCTGCTCTCCGCCGCGCTGACCCAGTTCTTCGAGCTGCGCGAGATGGACGGGCTCAAGAAAAAACCCTCCACCTCCGAGGTGCTCGACTGGCTCAAGCTGCTGCTGGCAGAAGATCTCAGCGCCGAGGATCTGCGCCGCGACGGGCCGAACGCACTGCCCAAGCTCCATGGCGCGCTTCTGAAGAACGAACAGGACGTGCAGCTTTTCGAGCGGCTGGCCTTCATGGCGCGGGGGCGCCGGTGACCCTTACGGTGCGTGCCCTCGCACCATCCGACCGCAGCGCATGGACCGGCCTCTGGCGGGATTATCTTCGCGGCGCGGGCACGACCCTGAGCGATGCGCACTACACCGTTCATTTCAACCGGCTGACCGATCCGGCCGACACGCGCTTCTCGGGGTTCGTCGCGACGGACGCGGATGGCGGTCTGGTCGGTCTGGCTCACTGCATCTGGCACGGTGACGGCTGGACCGACGCCGAGGTCTGCTGCCTGCAGGATCTCTTCACCGCCGAGAACCAGCGGGGCCACGGGGTGGCGCACGCGCTGATCGCGGCGGTCTATGACGATGCGGATGCCCGGGGAGCGGCGGATGTCTACTGGATGACCAGAACCACCAATGCAGCCGCACGGAGGCTCTACGATCAGGTCGGCCGTCAAACCCCTTACATAAAATACGAGCGCGCCGGATGAACCTGACGCGCCGCCCCGACCGGTTGTCGCCCCGCTGGCTGTCCTGGCTGGCGGCAGCTCTTCTGTTGGGTGGCTGCGCCGGCAGTCTGGTGCCGCAGCCGCCGCCCGCGCCGATCCCGCCCGAAGTGGCCCAGGTCGCCCTGCCCCCGATGCGCAGCTTCGGCGCACCGCGTCCGCTGGCGCCGCAACGCTCCAATACCGAAATCGCGCGCGATTTCATCGACCTGTCGTTCGAGCTGGAAAGCGGCAGCAAGCTCGACCGCTTCACCCGCTTCGAGGGGCCGGTGACGATCTCGCTGGCGGGACTCAACTCTCCCCATGCCGACCGCGAACTGGACCGGCTGATCTCCCGGCTCCGCAACGAAGCCCGGCTGCCGGTCTCGCGCGTCCCCGACGGCGCCCCGGCCCAGATCGTGGTCGAGGGCATTACCCGGCGCGATCTGGAGCGGGTCGTGCCCGAGGCCGCCTGCTTCGTGCTGCCGACCCGCGTGACCTGGGACGAGTTTCGCCGAAACACCCGCCGCCGCGATCTGGCCTGGTCGAGCCTGCAGCGGCGCGAGGCCGTGACCGTCTTCATCCCGGTCGATATCGCACCGCAGGAGATCCGCGACTGCCTGCACGAGGAAATCGCCCAGGCGCTCGGGCCGCTCAACGATCTCTACCGGCTGGAGGATTCGATCTTCAACGACGACAACCTGCATTCCGTGCTCACCGGCTTCGACATGCTGATCCTGCGCACGACCTATGATCCACGGCTGCAGAACGGCATGAGCCGCAACCAGGTCGCCGCCCAGCTGCCGGCGATCCTGACCGACCTGAACCCGCGCGGAAACTCCGTGCGCACCCGGCCCTACCAGCCGAGCCCGCGCAACTGGCAGGATTCGATCGAACGCGCGCTGGCGCCCGCGGGCTCCAGCGCCGGGCGCCGGACGGCCGCGAACCGCGCGCTGTCCGTGGCGCAGGACCAGGGCTGGCAGGACACGCGCATGGGGCTGTCGCTTTTCACCGCCGGGCGCCTCGCCGCCCCGCGCGACGGCGATCTGGCGCTCGAGGCGTTCCTGGGCGCGGGCGAGGTTTATAGTGCGCGGCCCGCGACCCAGATCCACGCCGCCCATGTCGGCATGCAGATCGCGGCCTTCGCACTGGCCTCGGGCGAATACCAGGTCGCGCTCGACATCGTGGCCCGTTTCGCGCCGGTGGCGCAACGCGCTGAAAACGCGGCGCTTCTGGCGGATCTTCTCTTTGTCCAGGCGGCCGCGCAATCCGCCCTCGGCCAGGACAGCGCCGCCGCCGCGAGCCTCAGCGAAGGCCTCGCCTGGGGCCAGTTCGGCTTTCGCACCGAAGCGGAGATGCGCCGCCGGGCCGCTGAAATCGCCGCCCTCGCACCCACAAGCGCCGCACGGAGGTCCGCCGCATGATCGTTATCGCAGGAGCGCTGCTCGGCGCCAGCTGGGGCGCCTGGCTCGCCAGATCCCGGGGCGGCAAGCCCGCCGACATGGCCCAGTACGCTGCGGGATTCGCCATCGCCTTTGCGCTTCTGGGCCTCTTCGTGACAATCTTCATCGACCGCAGCCTCTGAAGGCCCGCACCGATGTTCCTGCCCTTCTTCGATCAGCTGCGCCGCGCCGGGGTGCCGGTGACGCTGCGCGAATATCTCGCCTTCCTGGAGGCGGTGAAGACCGGGCTGGTGACCTACGATATCGACGGCTTCTACTATCTCGCCCGCAGCACCATGGTGAAGGACGAGCGCAATCTCGACAAGTTCGACCGCGCCTTTGCCACCGCCTTCAAGGGGCTGGAGGCGATCCCCGCCGAGGCCGTGCTGGAGGCCGTCGACATCCCCGCCGACTGGCTGGCAAGGATGGCCGAAAAGCACCTCACCGACGCGGAAAAGGCCGAGATCGAGGCCCTGGGCGGGTTCGAAAAGCTCATGGAGACGCTCAAGGAGCGGCTCAAGGAACAGCAGGGCCGGCACCAGGGCGGCAACAAGTGGATCGGCACGGCCGGCACCTCACCCTACGGTGCCTATGGCTACAATCCCGAAGGCATCCGCATTGGACAGGACGAGAGCCGCCATCAGCGCGCCGTCAAGGTCTGGGACAAGCGCGAGTTCCGCAATCTCGACGACACGGTGGAGCTCGGCACCCGCAACATCAAGGTCGCGCTCAAACGCCTGCGCCAATGGGCGCGCGACGGCGCCCATGACGAGCTCGATCTCGACGGCACGATCCGCGCCACGGCCGAGCACGGCTATCTCGACGTCCAGACCCGGCCAGAGCGGCGCAACGCGGTCAAGGTGCTCCTGTTCCTCGATGTCGGCGGCTCGATGGACCCGTTCATCAAGATCGTCGAAGAGCTCTTCTCCGCCGCCCGCGCGGAGTTCAAGCATCTCGAATACTACTATTTCCACAACTGCCTCTACGAGGGCGTCTGGCGCGACAACCGCCGCCGCTGGGACCGCCAGATCCCGACCTGGGACGTGCTCCACACCTACGGGCCCGACTACAAATGCATCTTCGTCGGCGACGCGGCGATGAGCCCTTACGAGATCCTCTATCCCGGCGGCGCCAACGAGCACTGGAACGAGGAAACCGGCGAGGTCTGGCTGCGCCGCGCCCGCGAACAGTGGCCGCAGAACCTCTGGATCAACCCGGTGCCCGAGGGCCACTGGGGCTACACCCAGTCGACCCGCATGATCTTCGATCTCTTCGAGGGCCAGATGGTGCCCATGACGCTCGACGGGATCTCGCGCGGCATGAAAGCGCTCACCAGCGGCTGACGCGTCCCCGGCCCCCGATAGGCCCGCTGGCCCGCCTGTGATAGGCTGGACGCAAAGCGCGAAGGGGGGACAGCCTGTGTCAGAAAACAGTCTCACCGTCCTGGTCGGCACGACCAAGGGCGTTTTCCTGATCGACGGCGGCACCGACCGCAGCGGCTGGACGGTCCGCGGGCCCTTCTGCGACAGCTGGCCCATCAACCACGTGATCGGCGATCCCGCGACGGGCACGCTCTGGGCCGGCGGCGGCGGGCAGTGGGAGGGCGCGGGGCTCTGGCGCTCGTCCGACGGCGGCGAGAGCTGGCAGGTGACCCGGCTCACCACCGGTCAGCGCGACGAATGGGCCGCCAACGACCCCGATTTCGCCGAGATGATCGGCTGGACCGGCGCGCCCCTGCCCTTCACCGACCTCTTCGCGCAGATCTGGTCGCTCCACTACGCCCACGGCACGCTCTATGCCGGCACGAAACCCGCGGGCCTGCTGGTCAGCTACGATCAGGGCGGGAGCTGGTCCGAGGTCGAGAGCCTGCGCAAGCATCCGTCCGCCGACAGCTGGAATCCCGGCGGCGCGGGCCTCGTGCTGCATACGGTCGTCTCGGATCCCGCCGACCCCGGCAAGCTCTGGCTCGGCATCTCCGCCGCCGGGGTCTTTGCGACCGAGGATGGCGGCGCAAGCTGGGAGCGGCGCAACCGGCTGTCGAACGCCGCGGCCTGCGAAGGCCATGACCACCCGGCGGCCCCCAGCGGCGGAGAGACCGGGCACTGCGTCCACAACATGATGCGCGCGCCGGGGACCGAGGATCTGCTCTACCAGCAGAACCACCATGGCGTCTGGCGCTCTGCCGATGGCGGGCGCAGCTGGGACGATATTACCGAGGGACTGCCCTCCACCTTCGGCTTTCCGATCCGCGTCCATCCGCGCGACCCGAACACGCTCTGGACGCTGCCGCTGAACGGCGACAGCGTCGGCCGCTTTCCCCCAGATGCAGCGGCCGCGGTCTGGCGCTCCCGCGATGGCGGACAGAGCTGGCAGGCGATGCGCGCGGGCCTGCCGCAGGAGGCCTGTTTCTTCACGGTTCTGCGCCAGGCCATGGCCGTGGACGCGCAGGACCCGGTCGGCGTCTATTTCGGCACCAACAGCGGGTCGGTCTTCGCGAGCCTCGACGAGGGCGACAGCTGGACCGAGATCGCCCGCCACCTGCCGACGATCCTCGCCGTCGAACTGCTCGACCGCAGCGCCCGGTCACGCACGGCAACCGCCCGGCAGGACAGCGATGCAGCTCCGGCCGGAACGGCGCCCGGCCCCTAGGCGGGGACCCCGGTGCGTTCCTGGGCTCTGCCCGTCAGGCGGCGGGCCTCCGGGCGGTGCCGCGATGTTCAAGGGGTACGAGATGGACACAGACTCAAGCATCAAGGTGATCGGATCGGTCTTCCGTGGCGCCGGCAAGGATGGCGATTTCGGCTGGATGATCGACCAGCCGCAATATGCCCGCGCCTTTTTCATCTTCAACGACAACGAAACCCAATGGGCCGCCCACCGCGCCGACCCGGACGGTACACAGGGCTGCGCCCCGGGCGGCGGCAACGCCGTCATCCGCCCTTACCAGTGCCGGACCCCGCCCCGCGCGCTCGGCATTCCCACCGGCGACAACGGCGTCGGCTATCCCGCCCTGACCGACCATGTGAGAACCGTGATCGACGAGGCCGTCGCCAGCATCGCTCAGGCGGTGGCCGGCACGGGCGACACCACGGTCTATTACAGCTCCGACGGCCATGGCGGGCTCGGTACGGGCATCTTCGATCCGGCCCCGGACGTGACCGCCTACATCCTCACCGGGATCGAAAGCCTCGCCAGCGCCTAGCCGGCGTTCGGCACAGGCATGGCGGCGGGCGCGGCCCCCGGCGTGCCGGGTTTCAGGAGATCCCGCCCTTGCGGATCATCCTGGCCGACATCTCGCCATAGGCCTTGCGCCAGACCGCTTCGAGCTCGGGCGTGAACGCGTCCCCGAGCGTGTGCTTGAGCGTATCGATCAACGCCTCTTCCATCGGGGCAAAGCTTTTCGCCGTCACGCCGAGCGTGGCGTGATAGCTGCCAAGCTGCGCCAGTCTCTCCTCTTCGCTCGTGGCGTCCTTCGTGCTCAGAATGACCTCGCGCAGGGTCGTGATGAACTTCATGCCCTGTCCGGCAAGGTCATCCCGGAACATCGGGCGCAGCTCCGGCGCCCGGCGAAAGAGCGCCTCGTAGAAATAGGTCGAGAACTGATCGAAATCGGCCTGGAGCCGTTCGAAACTCTCCCTCAACAGAACGTCGTCACTTGCTTCAAGAGACATGGAAATCCCCACCTCGCTGGCTCTGCGTCATCATAGCACGTCTTGCGACGAATTCGGCACAGACCTCAATCGGGACGATCCGCGCACCCCTGCAAAGGGCGCTCCGCGGGCGTGACGGGCCGCCCGATGCTCAATCCAGACGCGGTTCGTGAAAGCGGTGCCTGCCGAGACATCACCGCCCGGGTCCGGGCGCCGGGGGGGTCACGGCGCGCAATTCTCCAGTTGAAACGCCCCCACGCCGGTCTCGAAAAGCGTCGAGGCCCCGAACCAGTTGCCGATCCGGTCGCCGGAGCCCTGCGCACAGAGCAGCCCGAAACCGCAGGGCGCCGCGCGATCCTGCTGCCAATGCACGCTGTTGAACGCCTCGTGGCTGATGCAGACCGGGTCGCCGGTGCCGGGCCCGACGAGGGGCACGCCGAGCGCCGTGGCCATCTGCGCCACCGCGGCCATCTGCGGCCCGTTCCGGGTGGCATAGTCCGGGTCGTCATAGCCCCACCAGTCCCAGCAGCCGTTCGGGTTGCCCTCCAGCAGGCTGCTGATCGCCTGGGGATAGAGCACCACGATCCCGTTGGCCTCCGCCCAAGCGTTGTAGCCCGTCCCGGTGGCATACAGATCGCCAAGCCGGTCGATCCCCTGCTTGCAGCCATGAAAAACGATATGCAGCTTGCACAGGTCCCCGTCCGCGCAGGATTGCGGGACATAGACGAAACCCTCGTCGGCCATCGAATGGGCAGAGGGATCGCTGAGATAGTCCCCCTGATCGAAGCGCTGCAGGTGCGCCGGGACCGCTGCCACCGGCGCCGCCAGATCGCCATAGACCCAGCTCAGGATGTCGCCCGCCTGATCGATGCCGCAATCGTTGAGAAAGGGCGTCTCGGTCTCACCGCAGGGCACCGGTGCGTCCGGGGCCAGAAAGGCGTGCCCGGCCGGGACATCGGTGACATAGCGCAGCGCATCCTCCGCGATGCCCATCTGCATATAGAAGTCCCGCGCGACATCCATCACAGGCTGGATCACGGTGTCGTCCCGCGTGCCGCTGAAGAGATAGATCCGGTCCCCCGTCAGCCCGTCCAGCGGGTCGATCACCCCCGCTGCCGCGTTGTCCTGCGCGCTCAGCACGGAGTCCTCCGGATCGGGCAGCCCGCCGGTGCCGGACATGCAACTGCTGATCGCCGTCAACAACTGGTCCTGCGCGCAATCATAGGGTCCGCCCGCGACAACGCCCGCCCCTGCGATCCTGCCGGAAAAGGCGATATGCATCTGCACCGTCATGAAGGCGCCGCTCGACAGACCCGACACGGTCGTGGCGTCGGGGTCGAGCGTCAGGCGCGGCAGCTCCTGTGCGGCGGCCGGCACCGCCAGCAGCGTACCGGCGAGCAGCGCGGCAGGTCGGGAAAAACGAAACTGGGACATGGGGAACCTCGTACCATCATACCGGGCCATATTGCACCTGCAGCATGACAGATCAGTACCCGTGCGCACTTTTGTTTCGACAGGTCGCAGAATTCACGGTCAATCGCGCGCGATGCGCAAAGGCTCGGCGCCGATCTGGAACAAGGCGCGAACATATCTGTACGAAATGACCGTTTGGACGTTTCGTACAATCCTCACCACTCGGTAAACGGACTTGCCCTGAGGGCGAGGGCGCCCCATTTCAGGGACATGTTGAAGCTCACCCCCATCCTGCTTGCCGTGCTCTATGGCGTGGCGATGTATTTCTTTTCCGCGTACCGCACCCGCAAGGAGCTCGATGCGCGCTCGACCGAACTGGTCGACCCGATCCTGAACCATCAGATCTCGCGTCTGGCCGACGCGCTGGAGGTCGACCGGATCAAGGTCTTTCTCTACGAGATCGACCCCGTGAACGGGCTTGCTGCACCGGACGGGCGGATCTTCATAACCCGCGGATTTTACAACAAATATCGTCTCGGCGAGGTCACGTCCGAGGAGATGGCGAGCGTCATCGCCCACGAGCTCGGCCATGTGGCCCTTGGCCATGCGCGCAAGCGGATGATCGATTTCAGCGGCCAGAATGCGCTGCGCACGGCGCTCGCGGTGTTCCTGTCGCGTTTCATCCCCGGTGTCGGCGTTGTGATCGCCAACAGCCTCACGACATTGCTGGCCGCACGCATGTCGCGCGATGACGAATACGAGGCCGACGCCTATGCCGCCGCCCTGCTGACCAAGGCCGGGATCGGCACCGGTCCGCAAAAAGCGCTGTTCGGCAAGCTCGAAGCCCTGACCCAGTCCCAGGCGGGCCGCATGCCGGCCTGGTTCCTGAGCCATCCCAAGACGCTGGAACGGATCGCGGCAATCGAAGAACTGGAGACCCGCTGGCAGCAGCTGCCGGTGCGCTGAGGTCAGGGCTTGTGGGCGCGCTGAAAGCGGCCGGACAACCGCACAGCGCTTGAAACCGGCCTCCGCAAAGCGCCGGTATAGGCGTTGCGGTCATCGTTCCCGCGAAGGACACGGGTCATCGTCGAGCGTCAAATAATGCCAGCAGAAGCAATGAATTACGCGATCTCCTTCACCCGGCTGACGACGGTAGATCCCCGGGAGATCGCGGCGCACATGTCCGATCCTCGTGTTGCAGAGCATATGCCGCTTCTGAAGTCTGCGTGGGACGAGGCTGCCGCAAGGGACTTTGTCGCCGCGAAAGAAAAATGTTGGGCCCGCGACGGTCTTGGGCATTGGGCAATACGGTCCAACGACAACTATGTGGGATGGGGCGGCTTTCAGAAGGAAGGTGATGAGTGGGATTACGGGTTGGTCCTGAAGCCGGACTGCTTCGGGCTGGGTGCGCGCATTTCCAGAAAAGCCATCGCGTTCGCCGTCTCCGACAAACGCATCCCCGCCGTGACCTTTCTGTTGCCACCCACGCGCAGACATCTCCGCGCGCTGGAACGGCTCGGGGCGACCTTTGCCGAGGAGGTGGACTATAATGGCGAGGTTTTCCTGAAATACCGGCTCACGACTGAATGAAGGCATTCGCCGCGCCGTACAGGACTGTCCTCCAGGCTATATCCCCGCACCCCTGCCCGCAATCGCCTTGGCAAGCCGCGGCAGGCGGGATTTCTTGAGCAATGCGCGCTGGTCGGGGACCGGGTCGATCGCGGCAGCGGCCGCATCGGTCTGGGCCGTCACGGCCGCAGCGACCGGCGCCCCCCCCTCGCGGTAGAGCGCCAGCAGGAACGGGTCGGGATGCTCGACCCGCACGCCGTACCGCGCCAATGTCCGACCGGGAAAATCCCGCAGGTTCAGGGTCAAGATCAGATCGGCATCGGTTGCGATCGCGGCGGCAAGAACATGGCGGTCGTTTTCGTCGGGAAGACTCAGGGCGGCCTCGGCGTCGGGCGGCACATCGACCAGCGCCTCGGGCCAAGCGACCCCGGTCAGCGCGATCTCGCCCGCCAGCGCCGCCGCCTGCTCGGGATGAGTGCGCAGCGCGGCACGGCGCCATTCCTCGATGATGCGCGCCGACCAGAACGGTGTGAAGGCCCCGGTGCGCGCCACGCCCAGCACGATGTTGCGCAAGAGCGTCGGGTAGAGCACGCAGGCATCCACCAGCACCCGCACGGGCTCAGCCGTCCAGCCGCAGGAACAATGCCTTGAGATAGCCCGTTTCCGCCAGTTGGGCGTGCTGGGGATGGTCGGGACTGGCAAAGCCGGTGCGGATCACCTGAGCCGCCCGGCCGGCCCGACCGACCCCGCGCAGGCAGGCGGAGCGGAACTTCTCCAGATTGGCGGCGTGGGAACAGGAGCAGAGCACCAGATACCCGCCCGGCGCGACCAGCGTCGCCCCGAGCCGCGCGGTCCTCTCATAGGCGCGCAGTCCGGCCTCCAGCGCCGGTTTCTGGGGCGCGAAGGCGGGCGGATCGCAGACCACCAGATCGAAGCGCGCGTCTTCGCCGGCCAGTGCCCCCATCGCGTCGAACGCATCGCCCTGCCGGGTGGTGAAGCTTTCGGCGACCCCCATCGCCTCGGCCCCCGCCTCGGCCAGGGCCAGCGCATCGGCCGATCCATCCACGGCCAGCGCGCTTTGCGCTCCGGCGGCGAGGGCCGCGAGCCCGAACCCACCGACATGGGCGAAGATGTCCAGCACCCGCGCGCCGCCTGCCAGCCGCGCGGCAAAGGCATGATTGTCGCGCTGATCATAGAAGAGACCCGTCTTCTGTCCTCCGATCAGGTCGGCCATGTAGGTGGCGCCGTTCATCGGCACCGATACGGGTCCCTCGAGCCTGCCGCGCACCACCCCGCCCTGGTCGTCCAGCCCTTCATAGGACCGGGCGCGGCCGGAGGCGTTCTTGACCACCGTGGTGACGCCCGTGACAGCGACCAGCGCCTCTATAAGATTGTCGAGCCGCGCGTCGGCCCAGGCCGCGTTGGGCTGGATCACGGCCGCGTCGCCGAACCGGTCGATGACGACCCCCGGCAGTCCGTCGGCCTCGGCATGGACGAGGCGGTAGAAAGGTTCCTTGAACAGCCGTGCGCGCAGGGCCTGGGCGCGGGTCAGCCGCGCGGTCAGCCAGGCGCCGTCGATCTCGGCCTCCGGATTCCGGTCGAGCATCCGGGCGATGATCTTGGAGCCGGGGGTGACCGCAACGAGACCGAGGGGCTGACGTTCGGCATCCTCCAACCGGGCGAGCGAACCGGGCGCCAGCGACCGCGTCCGCCGATCGGTCACGAGCTCGTTGCCATAGACCCACGGAAAGCCGAAGCGCAGGCGGCGCGCATCGGCTTTCGGCAGCAGGCGGACGGTCGGGCGTGCGCCAGAGGCGGTGCCGGAGGGCTCGGGGGCAAGGTCTGGGTCGCTCATGGGCGGGCATTGCCGGGAATTCCGCCCCGTGACAAGCCCCGTGGCCGGTCCCGCGACCAAGACCGCGACAGGCTCGACCCAAAGGAATCGCGCCCAGGCGCCAATAGCGCGGCACGGTTGTACGCTTCGCGCTTTTCATGCTCCACCCGCCATGATAGCGCTAACTCAACCTGACGAATACGGACTGTGGGACGCCGTCTGCCACCGACGAGGGGAGCCATGGGACTTCATCCGACACTTCACCGCGTGACCGAACGCGTGCGCGCACGCAGCGCCGAGGCACGCCGCCAGTATCTCGACCGCATCAGCGCCGCTGCCGAGGAGGGCCCCCGCCGGGCGCACCTGAGCTGCGGCAACCAGGCCCATGCCTATGCGGCAATGGGCGCGCAGAAAGACGACCTCGTCGGCGCGCGCGTGCCCAATCTGGGCATCGTAACTGCCTATAACGACATGCTTTCGGCGCACCAGCCGTTCGAGACTTATCCCGACAAGATCCGTGCGGCCGCCCGCGCCACCGGTGGCACGGCCCAGGTCGCAGGCGGGGTTCCGGCGATGTGCGACGGGGTCACGCAAGGCCAGGTCGGCATGGAGCTGTCGCTCTTTTCGCGCGACGTGATCGCGCTGGCGACGGGCGTCGCGCTCAGCCACAACACGTTCGACGCGGCCGCCTATCTGGGTGTCTGCGACAAGATCGTGCCGGGCCTCGTGATCGCCGCAGCAACCTTTGGCCATATCCCCGGCATCTTCATACCGGCGGGCCCGATGACGTCCGGTCTGCCCAATGACGAAAAATCCAAGGTACGGCAGCAATTTGCCGCCGGCGAAGTAGGCCGGGACAAGCTGATGGAGGCCGAGATGGCCTCCTACCACGGCCCCGGCACCTGCACCTTCTACGGTACGGCCAACAGCAACCAGATGCTGATGGAGTTCATGGGGCTGCATCTGCCCGGCGCGAGTTTCGTCAACCCGGGCACGCCCTTGCGCGAGGCGCTGACCGTGGCCGCGACAGAGCGGGCGCTGGCGATCACGGCGCTCGGCAACGAATTCAAACCCGTGGGCGAGATTCTGGACGAACGCGCCTTCGTCAACGGCATCGTCGGACTGATGGCGACGGGGGGCTCCACGAATCTCGTCATTCACCTGCCCGCGATGGCGCGGGCCGCGGGTGTGCTGCTGGATCTGGAGGATTTCGCAGAGCTATCGGAAGCGACGCCCCTGATGGCCAAGGTCTATCCCAACGGTCTGGCGGACGTGAACCATTTCCACGCCGCAGGGGGCCTCGCCTACCTGATCGGCGAGTTGCTGGAGGCCGGGATGCTGCACCCCGACACCCAGACCGTGGCCGGTGAGGGCCTGAGTCTCTACACGCAGGAGCCCAAACTGACCGACGGCACGCTGCATTGGGGCGACGGCCCGGAGGTCAGCGCCAATGACAAGATCCTGCGCCCGGCGTCTGATCCGTTCCAGCCGATCGGGGGCCTCAAGCAACTGTCCGGCAATCTTGGACGCGGGGTCATGAAGGTCTCTGCCGTGGCACCTGAGCGCCATGTGATCGAGGCCCCTGCCCGCATCTTTGATGACCAGGACAGCGTCAAGGCCGCCTTCCGGTCCGGCACATTCACCGAGGACTGTGTCGTGGTCGTGCGTTTCCAGGGCCCGGCGGCGAACGGCATGCCGGAGCTCCACGGGCTGACCCCGATCCTCGCCGTTTTGCTGGACCGGGGCTTGAATGTGGCGCTGGTGACGGACGGACGGATGTCGGGCGCGTCGGGCAAGGTGCCTTCGGCCATCCATGTCACGCCCGAGGCGATGCATGGCGGGCTGCTGGCCCACCTGCGCGACGGAGATCTGATCCGCGTCGACGCGGTGGCCGGGAAGCTGGAGGTCCTGACGGAAGGCGTCGTCGACCGCCCACCGGCACAACCAGACCTCTCGGGCAACGGTCACGGGATCGGGCGCGAGATGTTCGAGGTCTTTCGCCAGAATGTCGGCCCCGCAACAACCGGCGCTGGCGTCGTAACCCCCGCGCTATAGCGCTTTGCGGGCCAGCCCCCTCAAGATCAGTTGCCCAGAGTATCGGAGACAGACCGGCATGACCCCTGAAAACGCGAGCCGTGAGCTCTTGGAAATGGCGCGTCTGGCGCCGGTGATTCCGGTGATCGTCGTCGACGAACTGGACCATGCGGTGCCTCTTGCCGAGGCGCTGGTCGCAGGCGGCCTGCCGGTTCTGGAGGTCACGCTGCGCACACCCATGGCGCTGCCTGCGATCCGCAAGATGTCCCATGTGCCGAACGCGATCGTCGGAGCCGGGACCGTCCTGCGTGCCGAACAGGTGTCCGAGGTGCAGCATGCCGGCGGTCTCTTCGCCGTCTCGCCCGGCAGCACCGAGGCGCTCATGACCCGCTGCGAGGAGGCCGACATGCCGCTGTTGCCAGGTGCTGCCACCGCGACCGAGGCGATGCGGCTGCTGGAGCGTGGCTACTCGATGCAGAAGTTCTTTCCCGCCGAAGCCTCGGGGGGCGCCGCGGCGCTCGGCTCCTTTGCCTCGCCGCTGCCGCAGGTCACGTTTTGCCCTACCGGCGGCGTCGGTCTGGGCAACGCGCCGGACTATCTGCGGCTGAAGAATGTGGTCTGTGTCGGCGGATCCTGGGTGGCGCCGAAAAAACTGGTCGAAACCGGCGACTGGGATGGGATCAGCGCCTTGGCCGCCGAGGCGGTCCAGACGCTTTCAGCCGTCACCTGACAGACGGCGGCGGGCGCGCCCGCCACCGCGTCGGACGGGTTTGGGAGGTGATTTCAGACCTTCGCGCAGCACGGCGGTCATCGGGTGATCGGGGTGGTCAGGGCCATAGATCTCGAATTGCGCGCGAACGGCCTTGCGGGGGTCAATCCCACCCGGAAGGCTCAGAGCCCAGTCGACAAGGATCGACCGGCACTCGGCGTCGCCGATCCCGTCGATCCGGTAGGCTTCGCGGATCAGTCCCTTGGGGTCGGCGTCGATAGTCATGCGGCTCCTGCCTGTGCGTGGGCCGCGGAAAGACCCCTGTCGATGACAGCGCCGGCCGTCTCGGACAGGTCCTGAAGCCGCACCGACAGTATTGCGAAATCCTCTGCCGCCGTTTCACGCAGCAAAAAGGCCTGTGCCCCGCGGCCGAGCTGCTCCGGATCAAGCGGCCCCTCCACCAGCAGGCGGGAGGCCTGTTTCAGCGCCGCTTCGAGCTGGTGTACCTCAAGCAACAGATCACAGTCCGCCGCGCCGACCAAACCCGGCGTAACGGTCAACTGACCGGTCACGTCGGTCGCCGGCGCACCGGCAAGCAACGCCTCCGCCTGGGCGAAGAGTTCGATATCCTGCAATCCACCCGGCCCGCGGGCGACGTCCCAGACACCGCCCTTGGGTTTGTTCTCTGCCAGCCGCACGCGCATATCGCGCAAATCCCCGAGCGTCTTTGCCCGGTCCCGCGGCTCGGCCAGAAAGCCTTTGCGGAAGCCTTCGAACTCCTGGCGCAGCTCCGGGGTGCCCGCGATGGCCCGGGCCCGGGTCAGGGCCAGATGCTCCCAGGTCCAGGCCTGTTTGCGCTGATAGACCTGAAACGACGCCCAGCCCGCGGCCACCGGCCCCTGCTTGCCCGACGGGCGCAGGCGCATGTCGACCTCATAGAGCGCACCTTCGGCGGTTTGCGCGCTCAACGCCGTGACCAGCGCCTTGGTCAGGCGCGCATAGTAGGTTTTGGCCGGAAGCGGCCTGCGCCCGTCGGACTGGTCGTCGGCATCGGCATCGAAAATCACGATCAGGTCGAGATCCGAGGTCGCCGAGAGCCGTGCCGCCCCGAGCGATCCCATCCCTACCACCGTTGCCCCGCGACCAGGCATCTCCCCGTGGCGGCTGGCGAAATCGGCGGTAACCGCGGTCCAGATGCCTGCAACCGCGGCCTCGGCGAGGTCGGTGTAGTGGCGCGCCGTTTCGCGCCCATCGACGAGCCCGCGCAGATGGTGCACGCCAATGCGGAAATGCCAGTCCTTCATCCACCGCCGCGCGGCATCAAGCTCGCGCTCATAGTCTCCGTTCTGCCGGGAAAGAAGCCCACGCAGATCCTCTTCCAGCACTGCGCGCCCGGGCCAGGGCGTGAAAAAGCTGCCACCGATCACCGCATCGAGCACCCCGGAATTGCGTGCAAGATAGCGCGCCAGCGCCGGGGCGGTCGATGAGATATCCACCATCAGATCGATCAGTTGCGGGTTGGCGTCGAAGAGCGAGAGAACCTGAACACCGGCAGGCAAGCCTTTGAGAAAGCTGTCAAAATGCCGTATCGCATCCTCTGGGTCGGTCGCGCATTCAAAGCGGCGCAGCAGATCGGGGCGCATCCGCGCAAAGATCGTCTGCGCACGTTCCGAGCGCAGTGCGGGATAGCTGCGCCAGCGCGCGATCAGCGCCTCGCTCGCGGGGGTGAGCTCCGGCTCATGCGCCGCCTGCCGCGCGGACGGGGTGAAGAACGCCTCTGCACTGGCATGGACGCGCTGAAAGATCCCGCCCAGCTCACGCTTCAGCGGCTCCGGGTCCGGCTGTCCCATCATCGCCGCGAGCCGTTCCCAGCCTTCGGAGCCGGACGGCAAGGCATGGGTTTGGGCGTCCTGGACCATTTGGACGCGGTGCTCGTAGGTGCGCAGGGTCGTGTAGTCCCGGGTCATGTGGCTGGCGGTCTCGGCACCGACCCAGCCCTTGTCGGCGAGCACCCGGAAGGCTTCGCAGGTGCCACGCACCCGCAATGCGGGGTCCCTGCCGCCGGCGATGAGCTGGCGCGTCTGGGCAAAGAACTCGATCTCGCGAATCCCGCCCTGCCCGAGCTTGAGGTTGCGCCCGTCCAGCGCGTCCTCGCCCGGCACGCCCTTGTGCAGGCGGATCTTCTTGCGGATCTCGTGGGTGTCCTCGACGGTCGCGTAATCGAGATGCCGCCGCCAGATGAAGGGTTTGATCTCGTCCAGAAACCGTGCCCCGGCCTCGAGATCGCCGGCGCAGGGCCGCGCCTTGATGAATGCCGCCCGTTCCCAGGCGCGGCCCAGGCCCTCGTAATAGCGCACCGCCGATGCCATCGAGACGACGACCGGGGTGACCGACGGGTCGGGGCGCAACCGCAGATCGGTGCGAAACACGTATCCGTCGGCGGTGATGTCCGACAGCATCGCCATCGCCTTGCGCACCACCCGCACGAATTGCGACCTCGCCTCCGGCAGGTCGTCGTCTTCGAACCGCTGGTCATCGAAAAGGCAGATCAGGTCGATGTCGGAGGAATAGTTGAGCTCGAAGGCACCCATCTTTCCCATGGCCAGCACGCTGAGACCCGCCCGGTCCGCCAGATCGTCCGGACCCAGCCCGGGCAGCTTGCCGCGCGCCAGAAGCGGGCGGAGTTGGGCTGCGATGGCGAGGTCGACGGCCCGGTCGGCGAGCCGCGTGAGCGCGCCGGTGACGTCGTGCAGCTCCCAAACCCCGCCAAGATCGGCCAGCGCGGTGAAGAGTGCGATCCGGCGTTTGGCCCGGTGGAGCGCCCCCGCCACATCGGTTGCCGTCTCCGGGACATCGAGGCTTGCCAGTTCGGCGTCGACCGCGGCGGTGGGGTCTCCCTGTACCGCCTCTTGGAGCCAGTCGGATTCGACCTGCGCCAGCCGGGCGAGGTAAGGGCTGCAACCCGCGGCGCCCGACAGCAGCGCCGCCAGATCGCCCCCGACCCAGGGCAGCGCGGCCACGGTCTCGGCCGCGCGCTCGCCGTCAAACGGACGCGGCAGGCGGGTGATGCGATCGGCGAATGTCATGGTCGAAGACTGCGCAGCCGGCTCGGCAGGGTCAAGGTGCGCTCCCTCGCGTGCGGACCCAATCGTCTGCCTGCGCTCCTGTGCCTCGCGCCATTCCTAAGACCGGAACGTCTGCGTGGCCCGGCTGAAACGGGCTCTTGGGAGGGCGAGCGTGAAAATGTAAAAAACATTCACATCACGTCTTGAAGATCGCCCTCGGATATCCGATCTATGCAATGTGAACGACATTCACATAACGCAAAACGGAGACCTCACATGACACCCGTCGCCACCTGGCCCTCTCAAGCGGAATCGTGGCTCGACCAGCGCGGCAAAGGCGCCTGGATCGCGGCAATGGTTCTCGGCTTCATCCTCTTCTGGCCCATCGGCCTTGCACTTCTGGCTTACATGATCTGGAGCAAACGCATGTTCTCGTCCTGCAAAACCTCTCGTGCCCGCCACGCGGCACACGCTTTCAAATCCTCCGGCAACAGTGCCTTTGACGCCTACAAGGCCGAAACGCTGCGCCGGCTCGAAGACGAACAGGCGAGCTTTCAGGACTTCCTCAAGCGCCTGCGCGAGGCCAAGGACAAGGCCGAGTTCGACCAGTTCATGGAAGACCGAGCCCGCAAGTCCGACGACCGCACCGGCGACGTCGAACCGGCGGCCTGACCGGCTCTCATCCGCTTGCCCAGTGGCCCCCGACGGGGCCACTATGGGCGCTTCACAACCAAGGCAAAGCTTCCAATGACCCCGACCGACCCCCTCTGGGGCCTGCCCGATCCCGACACGGCACCCGAGTTTTACAGCGACGTTCCGATGAAACGGCTGTTCGCCTGGATCGTCGACTGCGTGCTCATCTTTGTGATCAGCATTCTGGTTGTACCGCTGACGGCCTTTACGGGGATTTTCTTCTTCGCCCTGCTCTACATCACCGTGGCGCTGGCCTATCGAATCGTCACCCTTGCGCGATATTCCGCCACGCCCGGAATGCAGCTGACGGCGATCGAGATGCGCCGCAGCGACGGTAGCCGTTTCGATGCCCCCACAGCCGCCCTGCACACGATGCTTTACGTCTTTTTTACTACGGTTTTCGTCCTCCAGGCGGCCTCTGTCGTTCTGATGCTGGTCAGCGCGCGGGGACAAGGACTGCATGACATGCTGCTCGGCACCACGGCCTTGAACAAAAGTCGAAGTTTTTGATGTAGCTTTGTACGGTCGAGGGGGCTTGGCGCGGCCTGATGTCGTTGCTAGGCTGTGGAAAAACGACGGGACCGTATGCGCCACACACTTCCTATCGCGCCGCAGTTTTACGTGACGGCCCCCCAGCCCTGTCCCTATCTCCAGGGACGGATGGAGCGGAAACTCTTTACCGCTCTGCAAGGGGATTATGCCGAAACGCTCAACGACGCCCTGTCCAAGCAGGGCTTTCGTCGTTCGCAGAACGTGCTCTATCGTCCCTCCTGTTCGGATTGCAACGCCTGTCTCTCAGCACGAATCCGGGTCGCAGACTTCGAACCCAGCCGCGGGCAAAAGCGCACCCTGCGCCGCAACGAGGACCTGGTGCGCAAGGCCACGTCGCCCTGGGCGACGGAGGATCAGTACGCGCTCTTCCGGACCTATCTGGACCGGCGCCACGCCGACGGCGGCATGGCCGATATGGATATCTTCGAATTCGCCGCGATGGTCGAGGAAACTCCAATCCGGTCCCGCGTGATCGAATACGGGACCGAACCGGCGGAAGGCTACGTCAAGGGTGATCTGACGGCCGTGTGCCTGACGGACGTGCTCGATGACGGGCTGAGCATGGTCTATTCTTTCTACGATCCGGCCGAGACGCGCCGCAGCCTGGGCACCTACGTCATCCTCGATCATGTCGAGATCGCGCGGGAGGCCGGTTTGCCCTACGTCTATCTCGGCTATTGGGTGCCCGGCAGTCCGAAGATGGGCTACAAGGCAAATTTCAAGGCGCTGGAGATCTACAAGGGCGGCCGCTGGCAGGATATCGGCGAGCCTGACCGGCACAAGGCCGAGACCCACCCACTGTCGGTTGATCCGATCGCCGAACAGGTTGCCAAGATCAACCTGCCCGACAGCCTGCCCACCCGAAGCTGACAGTTCCGCCCCGTCCGATCCGATGCCGCGCCGGAACTCCGTCTTGGAGACGCGGCCGGTGGATCCCAGGACCGTTGCGGAGACCCTCAGGACGAACGGCGCAATGCCTGCGCGGCCAGAAGGCCGAACACGATCTCGAGACCCAGATACAGAAACAGCACCCCGCCGGGCCAGCCGTCGAGGATCAGGCTGGCGATCCGGCCGGCCGCCAGACCTGCCATGAAGACGAACAGGCTCCAGAGCGCGACTCGGCGCAGGCCGCTGCCGAACGCCCCGGCCAGCCAGAAGGCGGCCATCGCGAGATAGAGCCCCATGACCGCGCGAAAGACCTGGCTCTGTGCGGCGCTCTCCACCGGAACGCCGATCAGTCCGGGCAGGATAGCCGAGGGCGCTATACCGTAAGACAGCGCGATAGGCACAAGCCCCACTGCGGCGAGTATCAGCAACAGGCGATCAGACAGCATCGGAGCCTCGCAGCGGTGGACTTCCGCACCCTTTCTACGGCAACCGGCCTCGATCGCGAAACCCGCACGCCGGACGAGGAATACCTGCAAGACTGTTTGAAGAGACGCGCGGGATTTACACCTCCGGCGAGGAATGGTTTCGTCCGCTGAGCGCGCAACGCCGTGCGATGATTTGGTCCAGCGGGAGGGACAGATGAAGCATATTCTTCTAGCAGCGGCGCTTGCGGCGACGGCAGGCATGGCCCAGGCGGAGGTCAAGGTCGGCATGATCACCACGCTTTCGGGCGGCGGTGCGGGCCTCGGGATCGACGTCCGCGACGGCTTTATGCTGGCGGTCAAACAGGCCGGCCGCGACGATATCGAGGTCCTGATCGAGGACGACCAGCGCAAGCCCGACATCGCCGTGCAACTCGCCGACGAAATGATCCAGGCCGAAGACGTGGATGTGCTGACCGGCATCATCTGGTCGAACCTCGCCATGGCGGTCGTTCCGGCCGCGGTGGCCCAGGGGAAGTTCTATCTGTCGCCCAATGCCGGGCCGTCGGCACTGGCGGGCAAGGGCTGCCATCCGAACTATTTCAACGTCGCTTGGCAGAACGACAATCTGCACGAGGCCGCAGGCGCCTATGCGAATTCAGCGGGTTACGCGAACTCCTTCATCCTCGCGCCGAACTATCCGGCGGGTCAGGACGCGCTGACAGGCTACAAGCGTTTTTACGAGAGCGACCTTGCGGGCGAGGTCTATACCAAGCTCGGTCAGACGGATTACGCGGCCGAGATCGCGCAGATCCGGGCCTCGGACGCCGACAGCGTGTTCTTTTTCCTGCCGGGAGGCATGGGGATTTCGTTTCTCAAACAGTATGCCGACAGCGGCGTCGACCTGCCCCTGATCGGGCCGGCCTTCAGCTTCGATCAGGGCATCCTGCAGGCGGTGGGCGACGCGGCGCTCGGCGTGGTCAACACCAGCCAGTGGAACAAGGATATCGACACCCCGGCCAACGCGGAATTTGTAGAAAGCTTCCAGGCCGAGTATGGCCGCCTGCCCTCGCTCTATGCGAGCCAGGGTTTCGATACCGCGAACCTCTTGATGAGCGCGATGGACAAGGCCGACGTGGCCGATGCCGACGCCTTCCGCGCGGCGCTGACGGACGCCGATTTCACATCGACCCGCGGGGATTTCGCCTTTGGCCCGAACCGCCACCCGGTGCAGGACATCTATGTCCGCGAAGTGATCAAGGAGGGCGACGTCTACACCAACCGCATCCTCGATGTCGCGATCGAGGATCACGCCGACGCCTACGCCGCCGAGTGTCCCCAGTGATCGCGGCGGGGCGCGCTCGTCCCGGTGCGCCCTGCCCCAAGGGTTCCGAGTAGAACGCGATGTCCTTCGTCTTTCTGGTCGAGCAGGTCCTGAACGGACTGCAGTTCGGCGTCATGCTGTTCCTGATGGCCGCGGGGCTGACACTGATTTTCGGCGTGATGGGCCTGATCAACCTCGCCCATGGATCTCTCTACATGATCGGCGCCTTCGCGGCGGCAGCGACCGCCGCGGCGACGGGCTCCTTTCTGCTGGCCCTGGCCGCGGCCCTTGCCGCCTCGGCCCTCGCAGGGGCTGTGATCGAACGGCTGGTGATCCGCCAACTCTATGATCGCGACCATCTCGACCAGGTGCTGGCGACCTTCGCGCTGATCCTGATCTTTTCCGAAGGCGCCCGCTGGGTCTTCGGCTCCTTCCCGCTTTACCTCGCGATCCCCGAGGCGCTGTCGGGCCCCGTCACCCTACCCTTCGGGATCGAGTATCCGCGCTACCGTCTGGCGCTGATCGGCATCGGGCTGGCTGTTGCGGCGGGGCTCTTCTGGCTGATCTCCTCGACCCGGATTGGGGTGCAGATCCGCGCGGGCGAGGCCGACCGCGAGATGATCGGCGCCCTCGGCGTGGATATCGACCGGCTCTACCTGCTGGTCTTCGCGCTCGGAGCTGCACTTGCAGGGCTGGCCGGCGCGCTCATCGGCGCGATCCAGTCGGTGCAGGTCGGCATGGGGGAGCCGGTGCTGATCCTGGCCTTCGTCGTGATCGTCATCGGCGGCATCGGGTCGATCCGCGGGGCCTTCATCGGGGCGCTGCTGGTGGGACTGACCGACACGCTCGGTCGGGTGCTGCTGCCCGGCCTATTCGGATTGCTGCTGGATCCCGCGGCCGCAGCGTCGGTCGGGGCGTCGCTCGCCTCCATGGCGATCTACATCCTGATGGCCGGCGTGCTGATCGCCCGGCCCCAAGGGCTTTTTGGCAGCGCATGAGCCTGAACCGCGAAACGACCGCGAGCCTCATCGTCATGGCGGCGCTTTTGAGCACGGTCCTGTGGGCCGAGGCCACAGGCGAGCCCTTCACGATCACGCTCGCCACCCGCGCAGCTATCTTTGCGCTGGCGGGCATCGGGCTGAACCTTGCGCTCGGAATGGGCGGCATGGTGAGCCTCGGGCATGCGGTGTTCTTCGGGATCGGCGGGTACGCGATGGGGATCCTCGCCAGCCATGCCCAGACCTTCACACCGCTCACAACCTGGCCGATCCTGATCGAGGGCACCAACGCCATGCCGGTGATCTGGCTGGTCGCGGTGATTTCCTCGGCGCTCGCGGCGCTCGCCATCGGCGCCCTGACCCTGCGGACCTCGGGCGTGTATTTCATCATGATCACGCTCGCCTTCGGGCAGATGTTTTACTACTTCATGACCGGCTGGCCCGCCTATGGCGGCGAAGACGGGCTGTCGATCTATGTGCGCAATGGCTTTCCGGGGTTGAACACGCTCGACCCGATTCAGTTCTTCGCGATCTGCTTTGCATTTCTGGCATGCGCGCTCTGGCTCTATATCCGGGTCGACGCGTCGCCTTTCGGGCTGACGCTCTCGGCCGCGCGTCAGAACGAGGCCCGCCTGCGCGCGGTGGGGATCGACCCGTTCCGCATCAGGCTGGTCGCCTTCACGCTCTCGGGTGCGGTCACGGGGCTGGCAGGCGCGCTTTTCGCGGATCTCAACCGCTTCGTGAGCCCCGCGATGTTCAGTTGGCAGACCAGCGGCGAGATCGTCATTTTCGTCATTCTTGGCGGCGTCGGGCGGCCCATCGGGCCGGTCGTCGGCGCCGGGCTCTATGTGCTGCTCGAACATACCCTGGGCGACGTGTCGGACTATTGGCAGATCGTGCTCGGCGCGATCCTGCTGGCGATCGTCCTTTTTGCGCGCGGCGGTCTGACCGGGTTGGTGCTGGGGCGCCCGTTGCCCCATGGGTGACGCCACGCCGATCCTGGAGGCCCGGGGGCTGAGCAAGCGCTTCGGCGCGATCCCGGCCAGCCGCGCAGTGACGCTCGATCTGCGCGCGGGTGAGATCCATGCGCTAATCGGGCCCAATGGCGCGGGAAAATCCACACTGATCAAGCTGATCGCGGGCGATCTGACCCCGGACGAGGGCAGCGTGTATCTGGGCGGGTTGGACGTCACGGCGCTCGGCACCGCGGCGCGGGCGCGCGAAGGCCTAGGCCGGACCTTTCAGATCTCGTCGCTGATCCCGGAGGCGAGCGTGCTGCAAAACGCAACCCTCGGTGCCCTTGGGCGGCTGGGGCAGCCTTACCGGTTTTTCAGCCGGGCGCTACGCGACAGGGCGCTGCGAAGGACAGCGGAAGCGGCGCTGGCGACTGTCGGGTTGGAAGAGTTGCACCAGACCCGGTCCGCCGAGCTGTCCCACGGCCAGCGGCGGCAGCTGGAGATCGGGGTTGCTCTAACCCTCGCGCCCAAGGTCTTCCTGATGGACGAGCCGATGGCGGGCCTCAGCGCGGAGGGCGCGCGGCAGCTGACCGGGATTCTCAGCGATCTGCGCCGCACTGCGCCGATCCTGCTGGTGGAGCATGACATGGACGTGGTCTTTGCGCTGGCCGACCGGATCAGCGTGCTTGTCGCGGGCGAGATCATCGCCACGGGCCCGCCCGACGCCATCCGGGCCGACCCGGCGGTCCGCAGCGCCTATCTGGGCGAGGCCACCCCATGAGCCTGCTGTTGCAGCTGGAGGGCGTCACGGCCTCCTACGGGCCGTCCCAGGCGCTCTTCGGGGTCGATCTGAGCCTTGGCGAGGGCGAGGTTCTGGCCTTGATGGGCCGCAACGGGATGGGCAAGAGCACCACGATCAAGGTGATCTGCCGACTGCTGCATCCCCAGGACGGCCGCGTCACATTCGACGGGCGCGACATGGCGGGGCTCGCGCCGCACCGCGCGGCGCGCGCCGGGCTGGGCCTCGTCCCCGAAGGCAGGCGCTGTTTCGGACCGCTCACCGTGCACGAGAACCTGACCGCCGCCGCGCGCAAGGGTCCGTGGAACATCGCGGCGGTCGAGACGCTGTTTCCCCGGCTGGGTGAGCGGCGCGGTCAGATCGCCGCGTCACTGTCAGGCGGCGAGCAACAGATGCTGTCAATCGGGCGGGCGCTGATGACCAATCCGCGGCTGCTGATCCTTGACGAGGCGACCGAGGGACTCGCCCCGACGATCCGTCAGGAGATCTGGACGGCGATTGCCGGGCTGAAACAGCGCGACGGGCTCTCGATCCTCGTCGTCGACAAGTCGCTCAAGGAGCTTGGGACAGTCGCTGACCATGCCACCCTGCTAGAAAAGGGCGCGACCGTCTGGCAAGGGCGCTTCGCTGATCTGACGCCCGAGGTGACCGACCGGTATCTCGGGGTCTGATCAGTGCGCGCCCGGCGTCAGGCGTAGACGGCTTCCTTGCCGAAATGCTTGACCAGCAGGTAATAGACCACCGCGCGGTGTTTTTGCTTTACAGAACTGCCATAAGTATCGATGGCGGCTTTGAGACCAGCCTCAAGCTCCGGACCATCGTCGAGGCCGAGCTTGCCGACCAGAAAATTCTGGCGCACCCGGCCCATTTCCTCGGGGTCGGTGGAGGACACAAGCGTTGAATCAGCGTTGTAGATGACCGGCCCAAGGCCGGCGGTTACCTTGGTCAGCAGATCCAGATCCGGCGTCACACCGCATTTCTCGGTCAGTTCCGCGGCATATTTCTCAATCAATTCATCGCGCTTCGACATATCGGCGCCTCTCCGTTGGTACAGTTCCGGTAGCGGAACCATCGAGTGGAAGAGGCATTCGCGCAAGAGGCAATGCACGTGGCGCCAAGCGGTGGTCCACGCAGCTTGCTCGGTTGCAAGAATGTGCCGAAACAATCCGCGACAGACGCCTGAGCTGTCGCCAGCACGTGCGCGCGCTCCGCTCCGGGAGCGCGCGCAAGCGCGATCAGTAGCGGTAGTGCTCGGGCTTGAACGGACCTTCGGGCTTCACGCCGATATAGTCGGCCTGCTCTTGCTGCAGCTCGGTCAGCCGCGCGCCGATCTTGTCGAGGTGCAGCTTCGCGACCTTTTCGTCGAGATGCTTGGGCAGGACATAGACCTTGTTGTCGTACTCGTCGCCCTTGGTGAAGAGCTCCAGCTGCGCCAGCACCTGATTGGTGAAGGAGGCCGACATCACGAAGGACGGGTGGCCGGTGGCGTTGCCGAGGTTCAGCAGACGGCCTTCGGACAGAAGGATCATGCGGTTTCCGTTCGGAAACTCGATCATGTCCACCTGGTCCTTGATGTTGGTCCATTTGTGGTTCTTGAGCGCGGCGACCTGAATTTCATTGTCGAAATGGCCGATATTGCCGACGATCGCCATGTCCTTCATCTCGCGCATATGCTCGAGCCGGATGACGTCCTTGTTGCCCGTGGTGGTAATGAAGATGTCGGCACTGCTGACCACATCTTCGAGTGTCACGACCTCGAACCCGTCCATCGCCGCCTGGAGCGCACAGATTGGATCGACCTCGGTCACCTTCACGCGGGCGCCTGCCCCGCGCAAGGACGCGGCCGAGCCTTTGCCCACGTCGCCATAGCCGCAGACCAGCGCGACCTTGCCGGCCATCATCGTGTCGGTGGCGCGGCGGATGCCGTCGACGAGGCTCTCCTTGCAGCCGTACTTGTTGTCGAATTTCGACTTGGTGACGCTGTCATTGACGTTGATCGCCGGGAACGGCAGGTGGCCCTTTTCCATCATCTGATAGAGCCTGTGCACGCCGGTGGTCGTTTCCTCGGTCACGCCCTGGATCAGATGACGCTGCTTGACGAACCAGCCCGGGCTTTCGGCCATGCGCTTGCGGATCTGGGCAAAGAGCGCTTCTTCCTCTTCGCTTGTCGGCACGGCGATCAGGTCGGTCTCGCCTTCCTCCACCCGGGCGCCCATCAGGATGTAGAGCGTCGCATCGCCCCCATCGTCGAGGATCATGTTCGCGCCACCTTCGTCGAAATGGAAGATCCGGTCGCAGTAGTCCCAGTATTCGGGCAGCGTCTCGCCCTTGATGGCAAAGACGGGCGTGCCGCCTTCGGCGATGGCTGCAGCCGCATGGTCCTGGGTGGAGAAGATGTTGCAGGATGCCCAGCGAACCTCTGCCCCAAGCGCGGTCAGCGTCTCGATCAGCACGGCGGTCTGGATCGTCATATGGAGCGAGCCGGCAATGCGCGCCCCGGTCAGCGGCTTGGTCTCGCCATACTCCTCGCGGAGCGCCATCAGGCCCGGCATTTCCGTTTCCGCGATGTCGAGCTCTTTGCGACCGAAATCGGCCAGCGCGATGTCCTTGACGATATAATCCTTGGCCATCCTCGGCTCCTCATTGCGATGCGACTGTGAATTCGGCTGCGCCTTAGCACCGCCCGACGGCGGCGACAATGCGCAGCGGTATGGCGATCGAACGCCGTGGATAAAGTTTGACGTCCCCATGCTCAAACGCGCCTGGGGCGCAGGGCGGTCAGTCGAAGGTAGGATGGGAAACGTGCAATCAAGCTGGCCGAGGCCGCGGCCGTCATTTCGGACGGAGCTTTGGCGTTGATCGGGGGGGATGCGTGTGGGCTCGCCCCACAGGCTGATCGCGGCGCATTGCGCCGACTACGAGGTTATCCCGGCCACCCGCCGACCGCCCATAACTTCAACTTAAACATGGTATTGACAGCAGATGCGGTCATCGCGGAGCCACGCGGGATCCTGCCCGTCGGCGCCATCCCGCCCGCCGGGGTGAAGACATCGGGCGTGCAGGTCAATCGTCTGCTGGAAAGAACGCCATACTTTCCGGGATGCCCCCCCGGGGAACGGATCGCGCGCCCAGTTGCGTTGGACATTCTGTCCGATACGCTCGTCAATCTCGGGTTCGGGCTGCCGTCGAAGGTGGCCAACGACTTGCTGGTCGATGTGGACGTGTTCTTTAAGGTCAAAAACGGTGTCGTCGGGTTCGGCGCGCCGACCGAGGACGGCCCCGTCCTGCAGGAACTCACACCCGGCGTCCGTGCAGATGGGGTGATCGCCACGACCGAGGCACAGCTGATCGTCGACTGCACACCGCCGGAGACGAAGCTCGCCTGAGTTGCGGCGCCTTTGCGGTGATCCGGGACCAACGCGCCCGGCGCGGCCTGCGAAAACAGAGCGCTCCGACAGGGTGGCAAAGCTCTGGACCAGTGTCGCCCTGAGCAGGTGCCGCGGTTCAGCCAGCCGCATCTGCAAGCAGCTTCTTTGCTTAGGCGCGCAGGCACGCAAACGTCCCGATCCAGCGCACATGGTTCGACGGCGTTTTCGAACAGCACTCCTCAAAGTCCGCCCTGACTATGCCAGTGCGGCACGCCGTTCCTAAACCAGCCGCGTCCGTGCGCAACGCGGCACCGTGTCAGATCTGTTTTTCGGGCATCTGGACCACCAGACCGTCGATGGCGTCGCTGACCTTGAGCTGGCAGGTCAGCCGCGACTGGCCCGGCTTCGGCTCATAGGCGAAATCGAGCATGTCCTCTTCCATCGCGTCGACCTTGGGCAGCTTTTCCACCCAGGCCGGGTCGACATAGACATGGCAGGTGGAGCAGGCGCAGGCGCCACCGCAATCGGCCTCGATACCGGGAATGCCGTTGTCGCGCGCCCCTTCCATCACGGTCAGACCGTTGGGAACATCGACGACATGCTCAGTGCCGTTGTGCTCGATATAGGTGATCTTGGCCATCGCTGTGATCCTTGCCTCGGTGATCTGTTATTCCGTTAGGCACTTAGGACAGACGGACGGCGAAGACCAGACCGCGCCAGCGCGAGAGCTTGCGCCGCAGCACCAATGTTCTACACTTGTTCTCAAATCAGCCATGTCCAGGAGGCCCGCGATGCCCCAGACCTCTGCGCCGACCGCCGGTCCCCCTGCCCCGATGGGCTGGCCGCGCCCGCCCGCGGCGGTGCCGGCGGCATGGCTCGACCGGCCGCCCAATGGTGCGCGGGTCACCGTGGCCGGACTGGTGATGCTGCGTCAGCGGCCCGGCACGGCCAAGGGGGTGATCTTTGTCACGCTGGAGGACGAGACCGGGACCTGTAACGTGATCGTCTGGCGCGCGATCTATGAACGCTTCCGCCGGGCGGTGATCGCGGGACGGCTGTTGCGCGTCACGGGCCGCATCCAGCGCGAAGGCGCGGTTCTGCACCTGCTGGCGGAGACGGTGGAGGATATCTCGCCGATGCTCGACGATCTGCTGCGGCCCGAACGCTGCCGTGCCGGCGACCAGCCCGAGACCACCTATGCCGATGCAAGGACCGGACGTGTGGCGGATCAGAAATAGAGCAGCGTCGCGACGGTGAAATAGATCAGCACGCCGAAGACGTCGTTCGAGCCGAGGATGAAGATCCCGGTCGCGGCGGCTGGATCCCGTCCGAGCGCCCGCAGCGCAAAGGGCATCACCGTGCCGATCAGGCTCGCGATGAGCACGACGCAGGTCATCGAGATCGCCACGGTCGCTCCCAGCCAGAAGGACCGGTCGATCGGAAAGACCAGCGACACGGCCAAAACGATCAGCCCGACTGCCGTGCCCAGAACGCCTCCGTTGAGGAGCGCGCCGCTCAACTCGCGCAGCACACGCCCGGGAAGCGTCGCGGCAAAGCGCGCGTCTTCCGGCGCACCCGCGATCTCCTGCAACGAGACCGAGGCCGCCTGCATCCCGGCATTGCCGGCCGTGGCCATGACCACGGGGATGAAACTTGCCAGGATCGCGGCGGCCGCCAGCGTGTCCTCAAAACTGCCGATCACCGTGGCCGCGACGGCAGAGCCGATCAGACCGGTGGCGAGCCACGGCAGGCGGCGCCGCAGGATCTGGACCGGGCCGTCGAACGCGGTCGAATCCGGGGATACACCGCTCATCAGCAGCATGTCCTCTTCGGCCTCGCGGCGGGCGATCTCGGTCAGTTCACGCGGTGCGATCACGCCCAGCAGCACCCCATCGGCATTGATCACCGCAATGATGCCTTCGTCCCGGGCCTGGGCAAGCTTGAGCACCTCTTCACGGTCGGTATCGCGAGTGACGGTCAAGGGATCGCGGCGCGCGACGTCGGCAATCGCGGTTTCGGGCGGATTGAGGATGAGATCTCGCAGCTTGAGATAGCCGGTGAGATGTCCGCTGTCATCGACCACATGCAGGCTGTCGATCTTCGGGATCTGCGCTTCGCGCACCCGGATATCCTCGATCACATCGCCGATCGTGCCGCTTTCCCGGGCGACGACCGCGCCACGTTTCATGGCGGCCTGGGCACTGTCCTCATCGGCCAGCAGCTCGCGCAGATAAGGTGCCTCGGGATGGGCATCCACGATCAGCTCGGCATATTCGGCGGGCAGCGAGAGCAGGAACCGCGCCGCGGCGTGCCGGTCCTTGCGTTTGAGCACCTTGGCGAATTTCGATTGGGTCCCCTGCTCGAAGAGAACATGGCGAAAATCCGGGTCCACTTCGGTAAGCAGGCGCAGACTGTGCTCGTCCGACACCCATTTCAGGAGCTTCTGGGCCCGTTTCGGCTTGAGCGTCGCAAAACAGTCGAGCACAGCCGAGGGCGCCCATTGCTCGACGATTTGGGCGACGCTTTCACGCTGACCGCTGTCGATCATCTCGCCCAATGCCTTCGCCGTGTCGCGATTGGCCGAACGGTGCTCCGGCTTGGAAGGATCCAGCCAGCGCATTTTCTGATCCGCGGTCTGGGTCATCGCCCCTCCTCCATGGGCACAAAGGCCGGGTTCGGGCCGTACCGACAGGAAATAGCCGCCGGATATGACCGTCCCATGACCTTTACCGAGCCGCCAAGAAAAGAAAACGGGGCCCGGTGGGGCCCCGCTAAATTACTCAGACTGTGACGCGTGTCACTCGATGGTCAGGGCGACGAAGCGCGGCTGGTCTCCGCGGCGGACCAGAAGCAGAAGCGACTTGCGCCCGGCTTCCTTGGCGGCTTCGAGCCGTTCTTCGACATCACTCACCTGCGTGACGGCTTGCTGACCGATCTCGGTGATGATGTCGCCGGCGCGCAGACCTTTCTCGTAGGCCTGGCTGTCCTCTTCGACGGCCGCCACCAGAATGCCCTCGATATCGCCGAGGCTCATCTGCTCCCGGATATCGTCGTTCAGGGCCTGGAGCGACATGCCGAGAACCTCTTCCTGGGCCGGCTCTTCCTCGGGCGCGGTCACCGCTGCGGGAACGGCTTCCGCGGTTTCGCGGCGTCCCAGCGTGACGCTGAGCGTTTCCATGTCACCGTCCCGGAAGACGACGATATCCACGGCCTTGCCGACGGCGGTGTTGCCCACCCGGCGGACAAGCTCGCGGGTGTCCGCGACATCGCGACCATCGAAGCTGACGATCACATCGCCCGACTTCATTCCGGCGTCCTCGGCGGGGCCTTCGGGCACATCGGTAACCAGCGCGCCTTCGGTTTCCTCCAGGCCAAGCGCTTCGGCGAGTTCTTCGTTCACATCCTGGATGCGCACACCGAGCCAGCCGCGGCGGGTTTCACCGAATTCCTCGAGCTGATCGACAACGCCGGTGACGACCGCGGCCGACATGGCGAAGCCGATGCCGATGGAGCCGCCCGTCGGCGACAGGATCGCGGTGTTCACGCCGACGACCTCACCGTCCATGTTGAAGAGCGGCCCGCCCGAGTTGCCGCGGTTGATGGCGGCGTCGGTCTGGATGTAGTCGTCATAGCTGCCCGACAGAGCCCGGCCGCGGGCCGAGACGATCCCTGCGCTGACCGAGAAGCCCTGGCCGAGCGGGTTGCCCATGGCCATCACCCAGTCGCCGACGCGGATCTCATCGCTGTCGCCGAACGGAACGAAAGGCAGTGGCTCGTCGCTCTCGACCTTGAGCAGCGCGATGTCGGTGTTGGGATCGGTACCGATTACCTCGGCAACAAGCTCGTCGCCGTCGAAGAACTCGATCAGGATCTCATCGGCGCTTTCGATGACGTGGTTGTTGGTGACGATATAGCCGTCCTCGGAAATCACGAAGCCAGAACCGAGCGCGGATCCGCGGCGCTGGCGTCGATTTCCGTCCTCGTTGCGATCCATGAAATCGCGGAAGAAATCCTCAAAGGGCGAGCCTTCGGGAACGACCGGCCCGCCATTGTCGGTGACCGACGCAACGACTGTGGATGTGGTGATGTTCACCACGGCGTCGCTGATCTGTTCGGCCAGTTCGGCAAAGCTTTCAGGGGCGCCGCGCGCAAACCCCGGTGCCGGGACGGCGATGATGACTGCGAGCCCGAACGCGGCGGCTGTCAGCGGGCGGACAATGATGGCGGTGGGGAAGAAACGCACGCCTTACTCCTTATCTGATGCGTGGCACAGACCGCCGTGGCCCGCACCGATGCCCAATGATATGCACACGGGCCGCAGGGGATGCCAATTCAACGATCGCGCAAGCAGCGTCACACTAGTGTGTTAGTTCCGTCAAGTCACCTTGACGGATCCGTGCAGTGCCTCTGGGTCAAGGTGGGATCGATTCTCGGAAAGTCCAGAGGGTTTGCGGCCGCGTCAGAAACGAAAAGTGAACGTGCCGCCGAAAATAGGCGCGGCGTCGTAGTCGCTGTCCTGCAGGACGGTTCCCTCTTGGTCGAGTAGCGACAGCGTTCCGCCAAACTCCACGCCCGCAAAGGCGGACAGGCGCACCAGCGGATTGGGCGACCAGACCGCGGTTGCGACGACCGGATAGACCCTGTCACGCCCGATGCCGCCGGGGGCGACGCCCTTGTCGTCCAGCCGGAACTCCCGGTTCTCGTAGCGCCCGGCGAGTCCTAGGGTCCAGTCGTCGGCAATACGGTAATCCAGTGTCAGGCCTGGCCCCTCGGAGGCGCCCAGGCCCCGACCGGTCGACAGGCTCAGCCGGTCGGTGATCGACCAGTCGATGATCAGGATCGGAAAGACCTGCGTGCCGCCGCGCAGTCGCGAGAAGACGCCGATCCCCGGGCCGATGGTCAGCGTCTCGTTGAGCCGCCATGCCACGCCCGCGATGGCGCCATAGGTCCGGCCGTCGTCCAGGTTTGCGTCCTCTTCGGCCTCCCAGCGAACGGTGGGGATCACGATGGCCTGGGTGGTCTCGCCCAAGCGAAACCGCACCGGGACGGAAAGGCGATAGTCCTCGATCCGGCTCCAGGGGTCGCCATCCGACAGGCCGGTCGCATTGTTGAAATCGTAGTCCGTGAAGCCTGTGCCAAAGGACAGGCCGGCCGCGTTGCGGAAATCCCAGCGGTATTCTCCGCCGACGCTGATATAGCCGCGTGAGACCGAAAAGCTGCCCGGACTGTCCTTGAGATCCGTGCCCGACTGGTAGTACCCGCCGCCCTCGATGCGAAAGGCAAGCGGACCGCCGGGTGGACCACCGGGCGGTCCTCCGACGGGACCAGCGGCAGCCAAGGGCGGGCCCTCTTCGGTGACCGGCGTGCTCTGGGCAACTGCCGCGCCTGCCAGACCCAGTGTCAGCGCGCTCAGCGCGAACGCTGCGGCAACAATGCAGCCATAGACAGCCGGAGGGGATCGAAACGAAAGGGCCATGGTCAGATACTCATTCCAGGATCCGGAGCTTGCCGGTGCAAAGCTTGGGCGGTGCCACGCCACGGCGGGTTCAAACCCGAACCTATGCGCCTATCGTGCGCGCCAGCCACAGCAGTAGAACTCCGAAAGCCAGCGCCAAGAGACCCAAAAGCCGGCGGGCGTCCACCGGCATTTGAGCAAGGAAAGCGGCGAGGTCGTCCAGCCGTTTCGGGAGCAACGCAAAGATCAGCCCCTCAAAGACCAGCACGAACCCCGCCGCCATCAGCAGCGTCGTCATTACTGCAGCCCGGTACGGTCCGCCCGGCTGCTGGTCCCGTCAAGTCCGGTGCCATCGAGATAATCGAAGAACTCGCTGTCCGGCGTAATCACCATGGAGGAATTTCCGCCCTGGATCGCACGCTCGTAGGCCGTGAGTGAGCGGTAGAACTGGAAGAAGTCCTGATCCGCTCCATAGGCCTCGGCATAGACGCGGTTACGCTGCGCATCGGCCTCACCTCGGGTGATCTCGGCATCCTTCTGCGATTCAGACACCAATTCGACCACGGTCCGGTCAGCCTGGGCCCGAACCCGCTGCGCGGCCTCTTCACCGCGCGCGATCTCGTCCGCGGCTTCCCGTTCACGTTCCGCCCGCATCCGGGCAAAGGTCGCTTCGAGGTTCTGCGACGGCAGGTTGGTCTGCTTGAGCTGCACGTCCACAACATCGAGGCCAAGCGCCAGGGCGCTGGCGCGCGACTGGTCGCGGATGCGGTTCATCAACCCACGACGATCCGGCGACAGAATCGTGTCGGACGTCACCTGGTCGGAACCCAGAACTTCCCGGATCTGCGCATTCAGGATCGAGCTCAGGCGGTCTTCGGCGGCGCGGATGCCACCAACGCCGACGGCCTGGCGAAATTGCACCACATCGGCGATGCGGTAGCGCGCGAAGGCGTCGACGACCAGACGACGATCGTCCGAGGGCGTGACTTCGATCTCGTCAGTGTCAAGAGACAGGATCCGGTCGTCATATTTCACAACCTCCTGGATCAGCGGCACCTTGAACGCGAGCCCGGGCTCTTCCTTGACGGCCTTGATCTGACCGAACTGCAGAACCAGCGCCTTTTCGCGCTCATCTACGATGAAGATCGACGACATGAACAGCACGATTGCGATGACGACGACAGGGATAAGATAAGTGATTTTTTTCATCGCTCAGTTCCCGTCCGTTGCTTGCGCGGTCGTGTTGCGACGCAGTTCGTTCAGTGGCAGGTACGGCACGACGCCCTGTCCCCCGCCATTGCCGTTGGTGTCGCCGAGAATCACCTTGTCCACGTTGCCCAGCACCTTCTCCATCGTCTCGAGATAGAGACGCTTGCGCGTCACTTCTGGCGCCTGCTGGTACTCTTCGAGAACCGCGAGGAAGCGGGATGCCTCACCCTCGGCTTCATTGACCACACTGGCCCGGTAGCCTTCGGCTTCTTCCAGAAGCTGCGCCGCCTCACCACGTGCGCCGGCAAGCACCCGGTTGGCATAGGCGTCGGCCTGGCGTTCGAGCCGGTCGCGTTCCTGTTCTGCGGCCTGCACCTCGCGGAAGGCATCGATCACCTCGCGCGGCGGGTCCGCCTTGTCGAGGTTTACGCGGACAATGCTGATGCCGCTCTCATACTCATCCAGCGTCGTCTGGATCCGCTCACGGACAGTATCGGCAATCAAGCCCCGATCTCGGTTCAGGATCGGCGCCAGTTCCGAGGCCGCGATGACTTCGCGCATGGCCGCTTCGCTGACCGCGCGGACGGTCGTCTGCGGGTCGCGGATGTTGAACATGATCTTGGCGGGGTCATTGATGTTCCAGACCACCTGGAAGTCGATATCCACGATGTTGGCATCGGTGGTCAGCATCAGACCCAGATCGCCGCGACCGTTGGCCGCCTGACCGATGTCCTCGGTGTTTTCCCGCGTCACCGGGATGACCTCGGCAGTCACGAAGGGCCAGGGCGCGAAATTCAGACCTGGATTTCCGGTGGCGTAGTATTCGCCGAGGAAGAGCTCGACGGACTGTTCTTCGGGACGCACCGTGTAAAAGGAAGCAAATAGCCACAGCCCGACCAGCGCAACCAGACCGACACCGATGGTGCCGCGGTTCAGCGACGGGCCGCCGCCGCTTCCTGTGCCCTTGCCGCCGCCCTTGCCGCCGCGGCCGCCCATGAGCACACGGAGTTGCTCCTGACCCTTTTTAACGATTTCGTCGATCTCGGGGATTTGAGGGCTGTCGCCCCCAGGACGTCGCCCGCCACCGCGGTTGTCGTCACCTCCCCCGGAGCCGCGGCCATTGCCGCCCCAGGGTCCACCACTGTTTCCTGTCATTAGAGGGTTACCTTTTCTTGCGCAGCAGATGCGTTGATTGACAGATGAGGGTGCTGTCGGCGAATTCAAGCCGAGCGTATCGGCGCTTTCATCGTGACCAGCTCTTCGGACATTGTCGGGTGAACCGCAACTGTGCGGTCGAAATCCTGTTTCGTGGCGCCCATCTTGACCGCGATCCCGGCCAATTGGATCATTTCTCCCGCTTGCGGGGCCACGATATGGCATCCTAGCACGCGATCGGTATCCCGGCTGACAACAAGTTTCATCAAAACCCGGTCCTCGCGTCCGGCAAAGGCCGACTGCATCGGCCGAAATGACGTGCAGTAGATATCGACGGGCTCGATGTCGCGGGCTTCTTCCTCTGTCAGTCCGACGGTGCCAAGCTCCGGCTGGGTGAACACCGCCGATGGGATCAGGTCGTGATCCGGCGCGGTCGGGTTGTCTTTGAACACCGTCTCGACAAAGGCCATCCCTTCGCGGATCGCCACCGGGGTGAGGTTCACACGGTTGGTCACATCTCCGATGGCATAGACCGAGGGCACCTTGGTTTGAGAATACTTGTCCACGACGATCTCGCCGCGACGGCCAATCTCAACGCCCGCCTCCTCGAGCCCCATGTCGGAGCTGTTTGGAATACGGCCCGTTGCGAAGAGCACGTCATCATAGAAGCTCTCGCGCCCGTTGGTAGACTTGACCCAGACCGGTCCGCCATTCGATGCGTCGTCTTCCAGGCGAACGGCTTGCACCTCCTGCATCGACGCCCCCATGGCAGCGTCGGACCCGGTGGCCGTGTTCGCAACCGTGTGATCGGCATCGGCCCGGCCCATTTGCACGATGTTCGTGCCAAGATGCAGGTCGATCCCCTTTGCGCGCATCATCTCGGCCACAAGGCCGCGCGCCTCGTCGTCGAAGCCGCGCAGGATCTGCGCGCCGCGATAGAACTGGGTCACCTCCACGCCAAGGCCGTTCATGATGCAGGCGAACTCGCAGGCGATGTAGCCACCCCCGACAATCAAGAGCGACTTGGGCAGCTTTTCGAGATTGAAGAGATCGTCGGACACCAACCCAAGACCTGCGTTGCCCAGATTGTTCGGGCGCACGGGTCGACCGCCCGTTGCAATCAGGATATGCTTCGCCGTGACCGTCTTGCCGTCGGCGAGCGCGACCGTGTTGGGATCGCTCAGGCGGGCGCGGCAGTCGAAAGTCTCGACACTCGAGGACCGCAGCAGGCTCCGGTAGACGCCTTCGAGCCGGTCGAGCTCCGATTGAAGGTGGCCGCGAAACTTCGGCCAGTGGAAATTGCCATCCTCGACATCCCAGCCGTAGGCACGGGCATCTCCGAACCCTTCGCGGTAGGACGAGGCGAACACCATCAGCTTCTTGGGCACGCAGCCGCGGATCACGCATGTGCCGCCCATCCGGCTTTCCTCGGCCAGACCGACCTTGGCACCCTCTGCTGCCGCCACACGCGCGGCGCGTACGCCGCCGGAACCGCCGCCGATTACAAAAAGATCATAGTCGAATGCCATGGGGCAGCCTTTGCTTTTCAGTGCGCACCGGCCCTAACCCGGCAGGTGCGCGGCCTCTGCCGGGTCCACCCGGCTCGTTTCCGGTGCAGCGCCCGGCGCTGCGATCATGTCCACACGGCCATCGCCATGGCCGATCACCACGCTGTCGCAGACCCCGAGGAAGAGCCCCGTCTCGACCACCCCCGGAAGCGCGTTGAGCGCGTGCGCCAACGCTTCGGGCTGCCCGATGGCGCCCAGGTTCGCGTCGACGATGCAATTGCCTTCATCGGTGCGGAACGGCGCATCGCCGGCCATGCGCACTTGGGTGGTGCGGGCCGCGACCTCGGCGTTCTCCAACACCCGCGCGATCTGGGCGACCGAGCTGTCCAGACCGAAGCTCAGCACCTCGATCGGCAAAGCAAAAGCGCCAAGCTGAACCACTTCCTTGCCCGGATCAGCAATCACGATCATCCGGTCGGAGGCCATTGCGACCACCTTTTCACGCAGATGCGCGCCCCCGCCCCCTTTGATCAGGTTCATCGCGGGATCGATCTCATCGGCTCCGTCGATCGTCAGATCGAGCCAGCCGGCCTCATCCAGGCTCACAACCTCAAGACCCAGATCCTTCGCCTGCACGGCAGTACGGTCGGAGGTTGGAACGCAGGTCAGACGCAACCCTTCAGCCCGGGCTCGCGCCGCCAGGCAGCGCACCATCCATGCCGCGGTCGATCCGGTGCCAAGCCCGAGCTTCATCCCGTCCTCGACAAACCCCACAGAGCGCTGCGCGGCAGCGAACTTGGCAAGCTCCGACTCGGTCAATCCAGGCATGCGGGCTCCCTAGTTTACCCGGCGACGGGTATAGCCCCCACGGTCGGCGGCTGCGAGCGCAAAACGCGCGCCGTTGGAGTGTCGTGGAAACCTGCCGGAGAGCGGCGCAACCCTGGTCGGTTTTCCGGATAGAACTGCAAGTCCGCCGGTCCTCACCAGCGTGGCGCAGCGGCAAGCGCCTCCAGCAGCACCCCGAGCAGATCTCGGGGGAGGAACAGCAGCATTCCGGGCCCGTCGCAGGTCAGTTCGACCGGGCCGACGGCGCGGTTGGAGGTGCCGATCTGCCCGTCGGGACGAAACGGCAGCCCCGCGACCGGCCAGTGCAGCCCCTGGCTCTGCACGGCCACCGGCGCGAGCGGAAACAGCGACACGGTTGCGCCCGCCGGGATCGCCATTTCTAGGACAGGGGGCACGAGCAGCCCGATATCGTCTGGTCCGACGAGCACGCAGCGCCGCTGCGGATGGCGCACCATCGCGTTGAAGACGGCGAGCAGATGATCCATCCGCCCGCCGCTGAACCCGGCCGCGAGCACCAGCGGCGCGTCGATCCGCGTCAGGCACTTCTCAAAATCGGTGCTGTCCTGGTCCGCGATCGGGTGCACGATCTCTGCCGGGATGCGGGCGCGCAATTCATCGGTCAGGCTGTCCATGTCGCCGATCACGGCGTTTGGCAAGAAACCTGCCTCGATCAGGGCGCGCGCGCCGCCATCTGCAGCCACCAGCTCGCGCGCCACGCTTTGCCCAAGTCGCAGATCGGCGGCCGCCGCGGGACCGGCACCGACCAGAAAAACGGGCGCATCGGACGTGACAACCGGTATCGGTCCGGCCCGCTCAACCGTCGCGCGGCTCATCGCTGGGGGCGTCCGGATCGGGTTGGCCGACCCCGCGAAAGATAAACCGGAACGGCAGCGCCCAGATGATCCCTAGCGCGACATAGATGAAAAACTCCAACACCAGCGGGGGCCTGTCGAACTGCGCGCGCAGGGTCTCGGCCGCCACGATATAGACCGGCAGCCCGACCAGCAGGATGACCAGAGACCAGCGACGGCGGGCTTTGTAGGACAGGGCCATGGACAGCCTTTCTCATCGGGTGATGCCAGCCAGATATGGCCCGTGCGGGCACCTTCAACCGTCTCAGTCCGCGAAGGGGTCGGTCACGAGGATCGTGTCGTCCCGCTCCGGCGAGGTCGAGAGCATCGCCACCGGACAGTGAATCAGCTCTTCGATGCGCCGGACATACTTGATGGCCTCGGCGGGCAGCTCGGCCCAGGACCGGGCACCCGCAGTGCTGGCCGACCATCCGGCCATGGTTTCGTAGACGGGCGTGACCCGGGCCTGCTGTTCAGACGCGATGGGCAGATAATCCACGCGGCTACCGTCGAGCTCGTAGCCAACGCAGATCTTGAGCTCCTCCAGCCCGTCCAGCACATCGAGCTTTGTCAGCGCGATCCCGTTCACGCCGCTCGTCGTGCAGGTCTGGCGCACCAGCACCGCATCGAACCAGCCGCAACGCCGGTCGCGGCCCGTCACGGTGCCCTTCTCGCGGCCGACTTCGGCAAGGTGCTGGCCGACCGCATCATCGAGCTCGGTCGGAAACGGGCCCTCGCCCACACGCGTCGTGTAGGCCTTGACGATGCCAAGCACGAAATCGATCGATCCCGGGCCAAGACCCGTGCCTGTCGCCGCCATGCCGCCCAGCGTGTTAGACGAGGTGACATAGGGATAGGTGCCGAAATCGATGTCCAGCAGAGCGCCCTGGGCGCCTTCGAAGAGGATCCGGTCGCCCGCGCGGCGCCTCTCGGCCAGCAATTTCCAAACCGGCGCCGCGAAGGGCAGGACTTTCGGCGCAATCTCTTCGAGCTTGGCCTTGAGCGCGTCCCGGTCGATCCCTGGCTGTCCTAGGCCACGACGGAGCGGGTCGTGATGGGCCAGCAGCCGGTCGAGCCGCGCTTCCAGTGTCGCGGGGTCGGCCAGATCGGCCAGCCGCACGGCGCGGCGGCCAACCTTGTCTTCATAGGCAGGACCGATGCCACGCCCGGTGGTGCCGATCTTGGCCCGGCCAGCCGCGTCTTCGCGCAGGCGGTCGAGATCCTGATGCACCGGCAGGATGAGCGGCACGTTTTCGGCAATCACGAGGTTTTCCGTGGTCACGGACACGCCCTGAGCCTCGATTTTTTCGATCTCGGATATCAGCGCCCACGGGTCCAAAACGACCCCGTTGCCGATCACGCCCAGCTTGCCGGGTCGCAGGATGCCCGAGGGCAGCAGAGACAGCTTGTAGGTGACGCCATCGATAACCAGCGTGTGCCCGGCATTATGACCGCCCTGGAAGCGCGCGATCACGTCGGCGCGTTCCGAAAGCCAGTCCACGATCTTTCCCTTGCCCTCGTCGCCCCATTGGGCGCCGACAACGACGACATTGGCCATGGTCCGTCCCCTTTTTGTCAGCCAAGGGTCTCTAGCCCGTCCCCGGCGGCGACAAAACCTCAAAATCGGCGCGTATCAGCCCGAGGCCATCCAGACCTCGATCAGACCGGGTGCCGGACGGGGGCTGTAGTCGGTGAAGTCGCGGATTTCGATACCGCCATCGGTCTGGTCCGAAACGGCACGCGCCAGCGATGCGTCGCCATCATGGTACTGGCGAATATGGGTCGAAGAGATGGTGAACGGCACTGTCGCGGTCGTGACCGACTGCGCTCCTGCAGCGGTCAGTGCCGCGGCAAGACGGGTAGCCTCCTCCGCCGCACCGGACGTCGCAGGGTTGTAGTGCAGGATGACATTGTGTGGTGCGTCGAAGGCGGCATCGATCCCGGGCGATTCGGATGGGGTCCCTGGCGAGACCGGGGGGTCGGGCGGGAGCGCATCGGGGACCGTCGGCGCGGCGATCGCGAGGTCGGCGAGCGGTGGCTCGGTCCCGGTCACGACCGACGGTTGGACGCGCGGCGCGGAGGGCTGCCCCACGGCCTGATCGCGCACCGGTGCCGCCGATGGTGCCAGCCGGGCGGCTGGAATACCTGCAGGAACCACCGCGGCGACAGGGCGCGCAGGACCGCTAGACGCGTCGGCCTGAGCCGCCTGAACCGGCGGCGCGTCCACCGGTGCGTCGGACTGCGTCGGGACGGCAAGCGGAGCAACCTGATCCGGCGATTGGGGCACACCAAGTCCTTCCTGGTCCGCCTGCGGGGAGAGCCGCACCGGATCGGCACCAACAGGTTCGGCAGGCACGGGCTCGGGATCGCGGGCCGGCGCCGGGTCGGACCGATCCAGCAGGACGGTGTCCGAAGATGGCTCCGACGTGGTCGCGGGGCTGACAGCGGCCTGCTCCACGAAATCCGCTGTGCCGCCCGGCCAAGGGCGCAGCGCTAGAACCGCACCGGCAGCCAGCACCGTGACCAGCATTGCGGCAACCACCCTGCGGCGGCGCCTTGAGGACCGCAGCCGCCGCGCCGGAAGAACCGCAGCCCGATCTGCCTGCGTTGCCGTTCCCGACGATGCGGGGGGCGCCGGGTGCGGCGTTTGCCGCGGGGAGTCGCGCTGGATCTCGGGCTGCGCGGCGGCCACCTGCGTGGCGGACAGGTCCTCAACCGTTTGTTCGGCCTGCGCGCGACCAGCCCGAATCGTGCCGTTCATAGGGAGAGCGCGGCGCCGCGGCAAACCGTCCGCCGCGGGGGCGGTGGCCTGGCCGCTGCGCGCTATTGCGGCGGCGATCTTCGACGTTCTGCCCTCGGTCTCTGTCACAGACATACTCCTTGCCGCGTCTATGCCACAGACCGCCCGTCATCGCGACATCGAACCCGCGCTGCAATGCTGGAGTGACGGATGAAAATCTCCCGTCACGCGCCGGCAAAACCGCACAGCGGCGATGGGACCGGTCGTCCCTTGCCCCGCCAAACCGAGCCGGTATGTTCTGCGCCAAAAGGAGTGGTCAGATCACCGCCGTTCTCATCATCAAGTTCTGCTCCCTGTTGCTGTGGTGCTATGCGATCGTGCTGTCGGTTGCATGGTTCCGGGCCGTGGGCGCGGACGACAAACGGACCCATGTCGGACATTTCCTGGGCCTGATGGGGGTGTTCGTCCCGTTGTCCTGCGTGCTGGTCTTCGTGGTTTTCATGGGCGCGATGCTGGGCCTGCCCTCGGTCGTCGCGATTTTGGCCGTGCTGGTTCCTGCGGGTCTCGTGGTCGGACTGCAGCTCGAGATCAGCCGACTGGCCGCAAGCTCCGAGCGGGTGGAAGTACTTCGGCTCGGCATCACGCTGGGCATGACTTTGGCGGTTCTCGCCTGGCGCGGCGGTATCTGAGGCCTCTTGCCGTGCCCGCGTGGCTGCGGCACGAACGGCGCCATGGGTAAGTCCGACACATTCGCCTGCTCCGCCTGCGGCGCCCGCAATTCCAAATGGGCGGGCCGTTGCGACGCATGCGGCGCGTGGAACACGATCTCCGAGGATGCCGGCCTTTCGGCGGGACCCGGCAAATCTCTGGGGGCCGCGCGCGGACGCTCCGTGACCCTTTCGGACCTGTCTGACGCAGATGATCCCGCGCCGCGCACCGAAAGCCGGGTGGCGGAGCTTGATCGTGTGCTGGGAGGGGGACTCGTCGCGGCCTCCGCGGTGCTGATCGGCGGCGATCCGGGTATCGGTAAATCAACACTCCTGCTGCAAGCGACGGCCGCCTTCGCCAAACTGGGCATGAGCACTGTCTATATCTCGGGAGAGGAAGCAGCGGCCCAGGTCCGCATGCGCGCCCGACGGCTTGGCCTGGAGGACGCTGCGGTGCGCTTGGGGGCGGAGACCAACCTGCGCGACATTCTCACCACACTGGAGGCCGAGCGCCCGGACCTGGTCGTGATCGACTCGATCCAGACGATGTGGCTCGACACGGTGGACAGCGCCCCCGGCTCGGTCAGCCAGGTGCGCGCGGCCTGCCACGAGCTCGTCACGTTCGCCAAGCGCAGGGGCATTGCGGTGGTACTGGTGGGCCATGTCACGAAGGAGGGCCAGATCGCCGGGCCGCGGGTGGTCGAGCACATGGTCGACACGGTGCTCTATTTCGAGGGCGAGCGCGGTCAGGGCCACCGGATTCTGCGTGCGGTCAAGAACCGCTTCGGACCGGCGGACGAAATCGGCGTCTTCGAGATGACAGGTCGTGGGCTCGCCCAGGTGCGCAATCCCTCGGCGCTCTTTCTGACCGACCGCGACGCGCCTGTGCCCGGTGCCGCGGTCTTTGCCGGCATCGAAGGCACGCGGCCCGTACTCTGCGAGTTTCAGGCGCTTGTTGCACCCTCGCCACTGGGGCAGGCGCGCCGCCAGGTGCTGGGATGGGACGCCGGACGGCTGGCGATGATCCTCGCCGTGCTTGACGCGCGCTGCGGGATCAGCTTTGCCGGCATGGACGTTTATCTCAATATTGCCGGGGGGTTGCGCGTTTCCGACCCGTCCGCGGATTTGGCCGTGGCGGCGGCTCTCATGTCGGCCTTGCGCGACGCGCCCCTGCCCGCTGGCACGGCCGTCTTCGGAGAGCTGAGCCTGTCAGGCGCGCTGCGGCCCGCGGGACTTTCCGAAAACAGGTTGAAAGAAGCCGGGAAACTTGGTTTCAGCAAGGCGCTCGTATCCGCCGGCACTCTGGTGCCGGCAGACGGTGCGATTGAGGCAAAACAATACTCGGACCTGACGGCGTTCGTGGACGACGTGTTCGGCGCGGCAGAGGGCTAGGGACAGGCAGGATGGACGGCTTCACGATCGTCGACGGCGTGGTTGCAGCCGTCATTGTGGTCTCGGCATTGCTCGCGTATTCGCGCGGCCTTGTCCGCGAACTTATGGCCATCGTCGGGTGGGTCGCTGCCGCAATTCTGGCATTTCTATTCGCCCCGCAATTCGAACCTCTGGTGAAGGAGATCCCCTTTGTCGGGGAATTCCTGCGCGACAGCTGCGAGTTGTCGATCATTGCCGCCTTCAGCGCGGTTTTTGCATTGGCTCTGATCGTGGTGTCGGTCTTCACACCGCTCTTTTCGACGCTGGTCCAGCGGTCAGCCTTGGGGGGGGTCGACCAGGGGCTTGGGTTCCTTTTTGGCGCGCTGCGCGGTGTCGTGCTCGTGATCGCGGCGCTTCTGGTCTACGACCGGGTGATGGTCAGCGACTCGGTGCCCATGGTGGACAACTCGCGCACTGCCGCGGTTCTCGCCGATCTTGGCGAGCGGCTGAACGAGCAGGTGCCCGAGGACGCACCGGGCTGGATCGTGGAACGCTACGAGGAACTCGTCGGCTACTGCGGGCCCTGATTACAGAGTGATGAAACCACTTCTTGTAACCGGCAGCAGCGGACATCTTGGCGAGGCGATCCTGAGGCTCTGCGCCGAAAGAGACCAACCCGCGCTTGGCCTGGACCTTGTGGCAGGCCCTTTCACCAGCCATGTCGCCGACCTCCGGCGCCCGCACGAGCTTGCGGAACTCGCCCGGCAGACCCGTGCCGTGATCCACAGCGCGACGCTCCACAAACCCCACGTCGCCACGCACAGCCGGCAGGATTTCGTCGATACGAACGTGTCGGCGACCCTTGCACTGCTCGAAGCCGCCCGCAGCGCAGGGCATGCCCGCTTCGTCTTCACATCGACCACCAGCGCCTTTGGCGACGCGCTGCGCCCGCCGCCGGGCGCTCCCGCGGCCTGGATCGACGAGAGCGTCGCCAGCGTGCCCAAGAACATCTATGGCGTGACCAAGACCGCGGCAGAGGATCTTTGCATTCTCTTCGCGCGGCGGTTCGGATTGCCGGTCACGGTGCTGCGGACATCGCGCTTTTTTCCCGAACCTGACGACGATGCGGCCGTGCGCGCCGCCATGTCGGATCTCAACGTCAAGGCGATGGAGTTTCTGTACCGCCGGGTCGATCTGGCCGATGCCGCGGCCGCGCACCTTGATGCTCTCAGGCCGCGGGACGCGCCGGATTTCGAACGTTTCGTGATCTCCGCGCCCAGTCCGTTCCTTCCCGAGGACGCGGCGCGGCTGCGCGACGATCTGCCCGGACTGCTCGATATGCGGTGCCCCGGAGCATCGGAAACCTTTCGCGCGGCCGGTCTGAGCGTGCCGCAGGGGCTCGGCCGCGTCTATGACAGCCGGGCGGCGCGCGCCGGGCTGGGGTGGCGGCCCGCCTTTGATTTTGCACGCATTCTCGACCAGATCCGCTCCGGTGACCCAATCGGAAGCCCCCTGGCCCGCGCGGTCGGGACCAAGGGCTATCACGGCGCCCAGTACAGCGACGGCCTCTATCCGGTCACGCCGGAATGACTTTGCGGCAGTGCAGAAATTTCGCTGGGAGAAATGTGATCCTTTCGTGACAGGCCCGGTTCGACGCCCTATATGAAGTACCGGCACTCTCAGCGGATTCGGAGCTCCCCCGCGTGGCGCATTCCCCCGACGACCACCCCAGCAAACCGGCGTGCTTTCCCCGTCATCCGTTTGACGACGACAAGCTTCGCGAAGAGTGCGGCGTATTCGGCGTGATCGGCACTGCGGAGGCCGCGAATTTCGTCGCCCTCGGCCTGCACGCGCTGCAACATCGCGGCCAGGAAGCCGGCGGGATCGTCGCGCACCATGCCGAGCTCGGCTTCAATTCGGCACGCCGCTTCGGCTATGTCCGGGACAATTTCACCAGCGCGCGCCTCATGGACACGCTGCCCGGACCGCTCGCCATCGGCCATGTGCGCTACTCCACCGCCGGATCCAAGGGAAACACCGCCATCCGCGACGTGCAGCCGTTTTTCGGTGAGTTCGCCATGGGCGGCGCCGCCATCGCTCATAATGGCAACATCACCAATGCAACAGCACTGCGCCGCGAGCTGATCGAGCGTGGCTCGATCTTTCAATCCTCCTCGGACAGCGAGTGCATCATCCATCTGATGGCCCGCTCGCTCCAGCGCGACATTCCGGAACGAATGAAAGACGCGCTGCGCCGTGTCGAAGGCGCGTTCAGCATCGTCGCCATGACCGGCTCCAAGCTGATCGGCGTGCGCGATCCGCTCGGGGTGCGCCCGCTTGTCCTTGGCCGGATCGGCGATGGCTGGGCGCTGTCGTCTGAGACCTGCGCGCTCGACATCATCGGGGCCGAGTTCGTGCGCGAAATCGAACCCGGCGAGATGGTTGTGATCAGCGAAGAAGGCGGATTGCGCAGCCATTTCCCGTTCGAGCGTCTGTCCAGCCGGTTCTGCATCTTCGAACATGTCTATTTCTCGCGCCCCGACAGCATTCTGGGCGGTCAGTCGGTCTATGAGACCCGGCGTCAAATCGGTGTGGAGCTTGCCCGTGAAGCGCCGATGGAAGCCGATCTGGTCTGCCCGGTGCCCGACAGCGGGACACCGGCCGCCATCGGCTACAGCCAGGAATCCGGTATCCCCTTCGCCATGGGGATCATCCGCAACCAGTATATGGGCCGAACCTTCATCGAGCCGTCCGAGCAGATCCGCAACATGGGCGTGCGGCTGAAGCTGAACGTCAACCGCGCGCTGATCGCCGGAAAGCGCGTGATCCTGGTCGATGACAGCGTCGTACGGGGCACCACCAGCCGCAAGATCAAGGAGATGGTGCTGGAAAGCGGCGCGGCCGAGGTGCATTTTCGCATCGCATCGCCGCCGACCGCGTGGCCCTGTTTCTATGGTGTCGACACGCCAGAGCGCGACAAGCTGCTCGCCGCGACCATGAGCGAAGAAGAAATGCGCCTGCATCTGGGCGTCAACAGCCTCAAGTTCATCTCGCTCGACGGGCTCTACCGCGCCGTGGGCGAGGCAAAGGGCCGTAATCCGGACTCACCACAATATTGCGACGCCTGTTTTTCGGGCGACTATCCGGTGGTCCCGGCCGACATGCTGGAACAGGGTTTTCAGCTGAAAGCTGCGGAATGACCCCCCTGCCCGGCTGATCCGAGGTTTAGCTGCAAGCCGCTTTCGGGCATCCTCCCCACGGGGGGACAACACCATGCCGCAAACCACCGATCGAAACCGCCGAATCGTGCTGGCCGAGCGACCGACCGGCTTGCCCGATGAGAATACGCTCAGGCTGGAAACCGGTCCTGTGCCACAGCCCGGCGCGGGGCAGATGCTGCTTCGTACAGAGTATCTGTCGCTTGACCCCTATATGCGCGGGCGGATGAGCGACGCGAAATCCTATGCCGAGCCGGTGGGACTGGGCGACGTGATGACCGGACAGGTCGTGGCTGAAGTGCTCGCCTCCGATCTCGATGGTTTCGCACCGGGGGACCGGGTGCTCGCGATGAGCGGGTGGCAAGACTATGCGCTGTCCGATGGGACACAGGTCATCAACCTCGGCAAAGCCCCTGACACGCCGTCCTGGCGGCTCGGTGTTTTGGGCATGCCCGGATATACCGCCTATGCCGGGCTGCTGCGGATCGGGGAGCCCGAACCGGGCGAAACCGTCGTGGTTGCCGCGGCCTCTGGTCCCGTCGGTGCAACGGTCGGGCAAATCGCCAAGATCAAGGGATGCCGCGTGGTCGGCGTCGCCGGCGGACCCGAGAAATGCGCCCATGTCGTCGAGAGCCTTGGTTTCGACGCCTGCATCGACCACCGGGCCGACGACTTTGCCGCGCAACTGCGAACCGCCTGCCCCGAGGGCATCGACGTCTATTTCGAAAATGTCGGTGGCAAGGTTCTCTATGCCGTCTTGCCACTGCTCAACGCCTTTGCCCGGATTCCCGTTTGTGGCGTAGTGTCCTGGTACAATCTCACCGGCCTGCCCGACGGGCCCGATCACGGTCCCGCCATCATGTCCACGATCCTCAAAATGAAAGTCAAAGTTCAGGGATTTATCATCTTCGACAGTTTCCCGATCGCGACCTATGGCGAATTTGTCCGCGAAATGACCGGCTGGATCGCCGAAGGCAGGGTCGTCTACAGAGAACAGATCGTGGACGGGCTCGAACAGGCCCCTGCCGCATTGAACGATGTGCTTTTGGGCCGCAGCTTCGGGAAGATGGTGATAAAGGTCGGCGCCTGACACCGCGGCGACCTGCGTTCTGGCCTGCTTGCGCCCGGCTGACGGCGCACTTAAACGCGCGTTATGACAGACAACACTCAAACGGCCCTTGTGACCGGCGCCTCCCGTGGTCTCGGCGCAGCCCTGGCCGAGGCATTTGCGGCGCACGGATACCATGTCATCGCAGTGGCCCGCACGGTCGGCGGGCTGGAAGAGCTCGATGACCGCATCAAGGCCGCGGGCGGTCAGGCCACGCTCGCGCCGATGGACGTGACAGATGCGGGCGCGATGCAGCATCTGTGCCGGTCCATCCATGACCGCTGGGGCGGGCTCGATGCCTGGGCGCATACCGCGATCCACGCGGCCCCGCTGACGCCGACCGACATGATCGATGACAAGGATTGGTCCAAAAGCTGGGAGATCAATGTCGAAGCCACGCGTCGGCTGATCGCCTATGTCAGCCCCCTGTTGCGCGCGCGGCCCGGCGCTCGCGGGATATTCTTCGACGATCCGCGGGGGGGGCAGAAGTTTTTCGGCAGCTACGGTGCGACGAAGGCCGCCCAGATCGCCCTGGCCCGCAGCTGGCAGGCCGAAACCGACCATACCGGTCCGCGGGTCGAGATCGTCACGCCCGAGCCGATGCCCACCGCCGTCCGGGCCCGGTTTTATCCCGGCGAACCGCGGGACACGCTTTCGAGCCCCTCTGCGCGGACCGACTGGTTGCGCGCCCTCGCGACGCCCTGACCGGAATGCCACACCGGCCCGGACAGGCCGGTGCCGCCTTGCCGCCGAAGCCCGCCCTGGCCTAAGCACAAAGGGCATAAAAAGGGCCGCCCCATGCGCATTCTCATCACCAATGACGACGGGATCAACGCCCCCGGTCTGCAGGTGCTCCACGACATCGCGACCGAGATCGCAGGGCCTGAGGGCGAAGTCTGGACCGTGGCGCCGGCCTTCGAACAATCGGGTGTCGGCCATTGCATTTCCTACACCCATCCGACGATGATCGCAGAGCTTGGGCCGCGCCGCTTCGCGGCCGAAGGCTCGCCCGCAGATTGCGTGATGGCGGGGCTGCATGATGTGCTCGACGGGGCGCGCCCCGATCTGGTGCTGTCGGGCGTCAACCGGGGCAACAATTCCGGTGAAAACGTGCTCTATTCCGGCACGCTGGGCGGCGCCATGGAGGCTGCCCTGCAAGGGCTTCCGGCGATCGCGCTGTCTCAGTTCTACGGACCGGCCATGGCCAATCTCGACGACCCGTTCGAGGCGGCCGCCGCCCATGGAACGGCCACGGTGCGCGCGCTTCTGGACCATGGGCTCTGGGACGATGCGGCCTACCGGCTCTTTTACAACGTGAACTTCCCGCCCGTTGGAGCAGCCGAGGTGAAGGGCCGCAAAGTCGCCGCCCAGGGCTGCCGCGAGGGCACCAAGTTTTCGGTTGAACCGCATCTCGCCCCATCTGGGCGACGCTTCCTGTGGGTGCGTGGTGGCCCTCAGGCCGTGGAAACAGGCCCCGGCACCGATGTCAGCGCCAATCTGGATGGCTATATCTCGATCACGCCGCTGCGCGCGGACCTTACTGCCCATGACCGCCTGGGCGAACTGAGAGACCGGATCGAATGACGGACGACGATGCCGCCACCCGCAAGATGCAGTTCGTCTTCAGTCTGCGCTCGCGCGGGGTGCTGGACGAACGCGTACTGGCGGCGATGGAACGGATCGACCGTGGTCTTTTCATCACCGGCGCGTTCGAGAAACGCGCCTATGACGACATGCCGCTGCCCATCGCCTGCGGCCAGACGATCAGCCAGCCGTCGGTCGTGGCGCAGATGACCAAGGCTCTGGAGGTCGGATCCCGCGACACTATTCTGGAGATCGGCACCGGTTCCGGCTACCAGGCGGCGATCCTGAGCCAGCTCGCACGGCGGGTCTACACGATCGACCGCCACCGGCGGCTGACCGAAGAGGCCCAGCGGCGTTTCCAGGCGCTCGATCTGTCCAACGTGACCGTGTTTTGCGGCGACGGCTCGCGCGGTTTGCCGGCGCAGGCCCCGTTTGACCGCATCCTTGTGACCGCGGCTGCCGAGGATCCCCCCGGCCCTTTGCTCGAACAGTTGCAGATCGGTGGGATCATGGTGGTTCCGGTCGGGCAATCCGACGCGGTGCAGCGTCTGATCAAGGTGCGCCGGACCGAGGACGGCTACGATTACGAAGAACTCAGCGAAGTCCGGTTCGTCCCACTGATCGACGGTATGCCGCTGGAGTGACGTTCGCAGCGGCCAGGGCATGATTTTCCGGACTCTTCCGCAAAGGCACGAAATTTGCTAAAGGCTGCCCAAAGCAAAGAGGCCGGTCGCACCAATGTAGACTGCCCAACAGGATTGAGAGCATGGCACGAGCACCCCTTTCCCTTCGGACGGTGATATCCGTTGGGTTTCTGACGCTAACCGCGGCCTGTAGCAGCGTGTCGATCCCCGGCCTGCCGGGCAATGCAATCAACGCGCCCGCCAACACCCTGCCCACTGCCGACCGCCCCGCGGCAGACTCGCGCGGCGTGATCTCCTACCCTGGCTATCAGGTGGCCATCGCGCGCTCGGGCGAAAGCATCGAGCAGCTCTCAGAACGGCTGGGGCTTCCTGCCCCGCAGGTCGCCCGCACAAACGGTCTACCCGCCGGAGCAACTCTTCGCGGCGGCGAAGTGATCGTGCTGCCATCGCGCGTGGCCGAGGCTGCGCCAAGCAACGATGTCGCGACCGTGGCAGGGGCCGCGCTCGACCGGGCAGACTCCGGCACGCCGGCGCGCGCGGCAGACGATCCGGGGCCGCCCGTCACCGAACCGCGGCGCCATGTCGTGCAGCGCGGCGAGAGCGCTTATTCAATTGCCCGGCTCTACAACGTCTCGGCCCGCTCGCTGGCGGACTGGAACGGTCTGGACGACACGCTGTCGGTGCGCGAGGGCCAGGTCCTGCTGATCCCTGTGGCACGCCAGACCGCCGCCGCGCCGGACCCGCTGGACACTGTACCGCCGGGCGAAGGCTCGCCCACGCCGCAGCCCCCGAGTGCCGCAACCGCACAACCGGACGAAGACCTTCCCTCCGTTGCGGCAGCCTCGGCTGCGGGCGCGACCCCGCCCGCCGCAGCGCTCAACGACAGCCGCACCGCTGCCTCGGACACCACGCGCCTGCTGACGCCGGTGTCGGGTCGGATCATCCGCGGCTATGACAAGCGCCAGAACGAAGGGCTGGATTTCTCGGCACCCGCCGGGTCCCAGGTGATCGCGGCCGACGCCGGGACCGTCGCGGCCATCACGCGAGATGTCGATCAGGTCCCCATCGTTGTCATCCGGCACAGCAACGGATTGCTCACGGTCTATGCCAATGTCGACGACATCAAGGTTGAAAAAGGCGCCCGAGTCTCCCGCGGCCAGCAAATCGCCGTGGTGCGCGAGGCCGACCAGCCGTTCCTGCACTTCGAGGTGCGCCAGGGCTTCGACAGCGTCGATCCCGTGCCATATCTGACCGAGTGACCGGCGAAGTTCTCTTCTGAGACTTTGATGCGAGCGCGTCAAACGAGCGGGCTGAGGGGGTCCGCGATGGCGCTCGGAACGCTGCCAGTTCAGGCCAGCGTAACGCCGCGCCGCCCGGCGAGATCGGTGAAATACTGCCACGCGACGCGGCCCGACCGGGCCCCGCGCGTCGCCTGCCACTCGATCGCCTCGGCGCGCAGGGTGTCATCGTCGATGGCGACGCCATAGGCGTCGCAATAGCCGCGGATCATGCCCAGATAGGCGTCCTGCGAGCAGGGGTGAAAGCCCAGCCAGAGCCCGAACCGGTCGCTGAGCGAGACCTTTTCTTCGGTGGCCTCCGAGGGACTGATCGCGCTGGAGCGTTCGTTTTCGATCATGTCGCGCGGCATCAGATGGCGCCGATTGGACGTGGCGTAGAAGACAACGTTCTCCGGGCGTCCTTCAATCCCGCCATCGAGCACCGCCTTGAGCGACTTGTAATGCTCGTCGTCGTGCGAAAAGGACAGATCATCGCAGAACAGGAGAAACCGGGCCTCCGGCGCGCCGCGCAGCAGAGCCAGCAACCGGCCGATGCTCGGCAGATCCTCGCGCTGGACCTCAACGATCTTCAGCGGCAGACCTTCGGCAGCGACCGTCGCGTGCACCGCCTTGACGATGGAGGATTTGCCCATGCCGCGTGCTCCCCAAAGGAGCGCGTTGTTCGCAGGCAGCCCGCGGGCGAATTGTCGGGTGTTGTCCAGCAGGATGTCGCGGACACGGTCGACACCGATCAACAGATCCAGCGCAACACGGGATACCTGCGGCACGGCGATCAGCCGGTCAGGCGCGACATGCCAGACAAACGCGTCGGCGGCGGCGAGGTCCGGGGCGGGCGTCGGCGGCGGGCTCATCCGTTCCAGCGCCTCGGCGATCCGCGCGAGCGTGTCGCCGTCCGTCACGACCGGGCATCTCCTGCCGGTTCGTCAGCCAGATCTTCGTCATCGTCTTCGTCCCAGAGCCCCTGGGCGCGCAGATCGGCCTCGCGTCGCTTTTCGACCCGGCGCACCAACTGGATGGAGATCTCATAGAGCCCGTAGACCACCACAAAGAGGATCACCTGCGTGATCACGTCGGGCGGGGTGACGAGGGCCGCAAGCGTCAGAATGCCGACGACGGCGTACTTGCGCATTTCGCCGAGCCCCTGCGCCGACACGAGACCAGCCTTGCCCATCAGCGTCAGAAGCACCGGCAACTGAAAGCAGAGCCCGAAGGCAAAGATGAACTTAAGCGACAGATCGAGGCTTTCGCGCACGGAGCCGAGGAACACGGTCTGAAGCTCTTCGCTCTGTGGTCCGGGCTCGAAATTCCCCTGTCCGGCCACGAGATTGGCGAGCGCCGGGATCGCATCGGAGAACCCGATGAAGAAGTTCATCGCCAGCGGCGTGACCACATAGTGGGCGAACGCCGCACCGAGCAGAAACAGGCAGGGCGAGGCGATGATGAAGGGCAGAAAGGCGTTCTTTTCGGACTTGTAGAGCCCCGGTGCGATGAACCGCCAAAGCTGGTGGGCGATCACCGGAAATGCCAGGCCGAAGCCGCCGATGAGCGAGATTCGGATCAAGACAAAGAACTTTTCCTGCGGCGCGGTAAAGATCAGCCGCGGATCCTCGCCGCGTGCGAGCAGCACATTGGCGATGGGTTCGGACAGAAACTGAAGGATCGTCTCGGCGACCGTGAAACAAGCGATCATCGCGATCAGGAACGCGATCACGGACCGGATCAGCCGGGTGCGCAGTTCGGCCAGATGCTCGATCAGCGGGGCGCTTGTGTCTTCGATCTCTTCGGACTGGCTCATGCGGCGGTATCGTCCGTGTCGCTCTTCGCTGCTTTGGCCGAAACGCTTTCTTGCAAGCGCGCGGCTTTCTCAGCGCGCTCTTCAGCCAGTTTGCGCGTGGCGGGCCCGGATTTGTCGCTGGCCTTCGGTTTTGCCTTGGGCGGGGCGTCGAGATCCTCGTCGGACCAGTCGCCGAAATCAGTGGCGCCCTTCAGCGCGTCCATCCCCATATCCTTGGGGTTGGTCATCGCATTGAGATCGCGCTTGATATCCTTGACGCCGGCCTCATCAGCCGCCTCGTCCATCGCCCGGCTGAACTCTCGCGCCATCTTGCGCGCCTGGCCCGTATACTTGCCCAGCGTGCGGAACATCACCGGCAGGTCTTTAGGACCGACGACAATCAGTGCCACAATCCCGATAACGAGAAGTTCCGTCCAGCCGATATCCAGCATGCCGGGCTCCGCCGATCCGCGCGCGGCGGATCAGGCCTTGTCTTTCTCAGGCGTCTCCGATGGCGTCACATCGCGGGCGACAGCGTCCGCGTCGACATCGTCCTCGATTTCCTTGGTGCCGTCCTTGACGCCTTTCTTGAAGGCGGTGATGCCCTTGCCGACCTCACCCATCAGGCTCGAAATCTTGCCGCGCCCAAACAGCACGAGCACGACAACGGCGATGAGCAGAAGGCCCGGAAGGCCGATATTGTTCAGCATATCCATACTCCCTGGGGCTGGCCGCATGGCGACCGGCTCCGTCACGATGGCAGGTTCTTAATGAATATAGGGCAGAGATCAAAGGCCAAAAGGCATGAGCCCTGTCTCAGTCTGTCAGGGGGTTCTGTCGGACGGGAAAGACATGGCACCGGTCGCGCCGCATCATCAGCCACAGCGCCGTGCCGCGTTTGGGCATAAAGACCCCGGGAACAACGGCTTGCAGCTTGGAACCGTCTCCCTCCATCTCGAACTCCACGAGGCTTTCGCGCCCGATGTACCGCGCCCGTGTGACCCGACCGCGCGCGGGCATTCCGGTCTCCGGGGTCGGCAGCGGCCCCGTACCGCTGCGGTCGAAATCGAGGCGCAGATGCTGCGGGCGGATCACGATATCCACCTGGCTGCCATCGGGACAGCCCGGCGCCAGAAACTCGCCAAAGGGCGTTGTGACCAGCGCGCCCTCCACGGTGCCGCGAATAACGTTGATATCGGAGAAAAACGCCGCCGCCGCGCGGTCCACCGGGTTGTTGTAGACGGTATAGGGAGCGCCCACCTGAACGATCCGGCCATCGCGCATCAGCGCGATCCGGTCGGCCATGCGCATCGCTTCCTCCGGTTCATGGGTGACCATGACCACGGCGGTGCCCTCTTCCTTGAGCAGTTCCAGCGTCTCGTCCCGGATGCCGTCGCGCAACCTGTTGTCGAGGCCCGAGAACGGCTCGTCCATCAGCATCACCCGGGGTCGCGGCGCCAGCGCCCGCGCGAGCGCCACGCGCTGTTGCTCGCCCCCTGAAAGCTGATGGGGATAGACGTCGATGAAGTGCAGAAGTTGGACCCGCTCCAGCAGCTCCTGAACCCGCGCCTGACGCTTTGCCTTTGGTCCGGTCAGGCCGAAGCCGACATTCTCGCCCACCGTAAGATGCGGAAACAGCGCGAAATCCTGAAACATCAGGCCGATGGAGCGTCGTTCGGGCGGAATCGACTGGGCGGGCCCTTCGATCACCACGCCGTCGAGCAGGATCTCACCGGACTCGGGTGTCTCGACGCCGGCAATCAGCCGCAAGGTCGTGGATTTGCCGCATCCGGACGGGCCCAGCATGCACAGCACTTCGCCGGCGCGCAGCGACAGCGACACGTCTGACACCACCGAAAGCCCCGCAAAGCTGCAACTCAGGTCGCGAATTTCCAGACGCGGGGGCGCCGTTTCGGAGAACCCGGCATCGACGAGATCTGACAAGGGAGTATTTTGATCAGGCATTCTGGGCTGAGCGGGTAGCACCGGGCGCGCAGGCGGGCAAGCCGCAGGCCTCAGCCCAGTCCGATATCTCCACGCCAGGCCAACAGCGCAATTAGCAAGGCCGCAAACAGCAACAGGTTGAACACGATCCCGGCAAGCACGCCCAGTGTCCATCCCCACCAGAGATCATTGGGGTCGATCGGGTCGAGATGGGCGTCGAAATCGCGATAGGCCGCATCGACGCGCGCGGGATCGATCTGCTTGGCGAGTTTGGGATGGCCCGCGAGCAGCTCTGCCTGCACGAGATAGCGGCCTTCGCGCCGCAGCCGACGCGGCAACCGCCGCCCGGCGCGGCGCATTTTGGCGCCAAGATCCGCGCCACGGATGCTCAGCTTGTCGGCGATTTTCTGGGCGAGCGTCGCGTTGCGGGTCTCAAGGGCTGGCAGGTTCACATGTCTCTCCGTCGCACTCCCCCGTTCTGGAAAAGTGCGACGGCTTTGGCAAGGCCTGCGCGAGGCGACTTACCGATAAAAATATTCCACCAGGAACAGCGGGATAGAGGGGATATAGGTGCACATCATCAGAACCGCGAACAACACGGCGATGAAGTAGATGTTGACCTTGCTCACTTCCCAGATGTTGGCCCGGGCCACGGCACAAGCCGTGATCAGAACGCTCGCCACAGGCGGAGTCTGCTGACCGATCGCGAGGTTCAGCGTCACGACCAGTCCGAAATGAACCGGATCGATCCCCGCCGCGTTGATCAGCGGGATGACGATCGGAACCACCAGTATGATCGCTGCGGCGGAATGCAGGAAAAACCCGATGATCAGGAAAAAGAAGTTCAGGATCAGCAGGATGAGCCACTTGTTTTCGGTGAAGCCGAGGATCGCGGCGGCCATTTCCTGAGGCATCTGGGCACGGGTCAGAAAACCACCCATCACGACGGACGCCGCAACCAGCACCATCACGACCGCTGTCTGAATCCCACCATCGAGCATCGCGTTGCGCAGGTGGCGAAAGTCGACCTGACGATACCAGAGGCTCACCGCGATCGCGGCCAGCACGGCGAGCCCGGCGGCTTCGGTCGCGGTCACGAACCCGCCGAAGATCCCGCCAAGGATGATGATCGGCAGCGCAAAAGCCGGCAGAGCAGCCATGAACGTCTCGCCCAGCCGCTTGAAGTTGAACGCCTCTTCGCGCGGCAGATCATAACGGCGCGCGAACCACCAGGCGACGCCCATGAGGCCCGCGGCCCCCAGCAGTCCCGGCACGACACCCGCGACAAAGAGCTGTTCGACACTTGTCCCGGCCGAGGTCGCGTAAAGGATCATCGGGATCGATGGCGGGATGATGATCGCCAGCGAGGCCGAGGACGAGGTCACGGCGGCCGCGAAGGGCGCCGTATACCCGCGCTTTTTCATCTGGGGGATCATCACGCTGCCCATGGCGGCGACGTCAGCCACGGCGGAGCCAGAGATCTCGGCGAAAAAGAGCGACACGCCGATATTCACATGGGCCAGCCCGCCGCGCACGAAACCGATCAGCGCGGTGACGAAATTGATCAGCCGGTCGGTGATGCCACCGGCATTCATGATTGCGCCGGCCAAGACGAACATCGGGATGGCGATCAGCGAAAACTTGGTCGACCCGTTATACATATCGAGCGCGACGGTCACGAGGCTGTTGACCCCTTCGGTTGCCAGCAGCCCGAGGATCGCCGCAACCGCCAGGGCGACCGCGATCGGGATGTTCAGACAGACCATCACCACAAGGGCGATGAAAATTCCCAGGATCAGCATCAGGCGGTCCCTGCCTTGCGCATTTCGTTCTCGACCTCGTCTTCGATCTCGGCATGTTCCAGCGAAATGCCGCGTGCCGTCTTGCGCCAATAGTCAGGCAGGCTGAGCAACTGGCAGATCACAAAGAGCATGGCACCTATGGGAATCACGGACTGCGTCACCTGGACCGGCATCCAGGTGATCGACACCAGAGACATGCCCTGAAGCACCAGAAGCACTTTCCAGCCCGCCCAAGTCAGCAACAGGAAAAACCCGATGGTCACGGCCTCGGCGAACGCGACCCCGATCATCCGGGTGCGCACCGGCAGCGACAAAAGCACCGTGTCGAACCCGATGTGACGGCGCTTGAGCGCTGCGAGCGCCGCGCCGTAGTAGGTGATCCAGGCCAGAATGATCGCGGCAATTTCATCGTACCAGGACAGGCTCGAGCCCCCCAGACGGAACATCACCGCAACGATGACGACGATCGTCAGCACCACCATGAGGAAAATGATGAACCATTCCAGCACGCGCTGGAGGATGGCGGCAATCGTGGCAAGCATGAAAACCTCTCGGGGGGACGGCCCCGCGGGACCGATGCGTCAAGGATCAGGGGGCGGCGCGAGACCGCCCCTCGATAGCCGGTGGGATCAGGAGCCCGAGGACAGGCCCTTGATCTGTTCGATCATCTCCGAACCGCCATCGACGGTGGCGGAAAACTCGTCATAGATCGGCTGGGACGCGGTGATGAAGGCATCCTTGTCGGCCTCGTTCACCGTCACGCCGGCAGCCTTGATCTCGTCCAGCAGATCGACCTCAAGCTGGGCGGCGTGGCTGTAGACGAAGTCCTGGCTCGACGCGGCGCAATCGCTCAGGCCCTGCTGGACCTCGGCCGGCCAGCTGTTCCACTGATTGATCGAGGTCGTCACATAAGCCGGCGTGTAGACATGGCCGGTGATCGACAGATAGTCCTGCACTTCCTGGAACTTGGCCGAGGCGATCTGTGCGTAGGGGTTTTCCTGCCCGTCGATCGCGTTGGTCTGCAGCGCGTTGAAAACGTCCGAGAACGCCATCGGCGTCGGGTTCGCTCCATAGAGCTGGAACATTTTCACGCGCCATTCGCCGTTGGGCGTCCGCAGCTTGATGCCGGCCAGATCTTCGGGCTGGTTGATCGGCCGGGTGTTGTTGGTGATGTGGCGGAAGCCGTTCTCGAAATAACCGATGATCTTGTAGCCTTCGCGCTCAGCCGCGGCTTCGAACGTGTCGCCCATCTCGGCCTGGACGCGCTTCATATGCTCGCGGTCCTTGATGATGTAGGGCATTTCGAAGATGCCGAACTCGGGCGCGACCGACGACATCACCGACGAGGGCAGCGAAAACGCGATCTGGTTCAGCTTCAGCTTCTGAAGCATCTCCTGGTCTTTACCGAGCTGTGAAGAGCCGAAGGTCTGAACCTCGACCCCATCAACATTGGCGTTGACGCATTCGGCAAACGAATTGGCAGACGCCTCGAAGAGCGAGCCCGGCGCGCCGACATGGCCAAACCGCAGCACGGTATCCGCAGATGCCGCCGCAGGCAGCACCGCTGCCGCCACACCGGCCAGCAAGATGGTTCTGATGGTCATGGTCTTTCCTCCCTATGGCCTGTTTTCGGCCAGTTTGCGTTACTCCGCCGCCATCTGTGCGACGGGCGTCTCCCTAAGATGGTCCATGGCCGCCTGGGCGCCACCGGGGCTGTGCGTCACGCCCGCCTGGGCCAGCCCCATTTCAACACCGGACAGTGTCGCCATCAGCATCAAGTCGTTGAAATCGCCCAGATGTCCGATGCGGAAGACACGGTCAGCCACCTTGCTGAGCCCGTTTCCGAGCGAGATATCGTAATGCTCCAGGGTTGTGGCACGGAAGGCATCGGCGGACTGCCCATCGGGCATCATCACCGCGGTCAGAACACCGCTTTCCTGGCCCTGGCGCGCGCACAGCACGTCGAGCCCCCAGGCGCGCACCGCCTTGCGGGTGGCGGTGCCATGGCGCTGGTGGCGAGCGAAGACATTGTCCAACCCCTCCTCATGGAGCATGGCGATGGCTTCGTTCAGCCCGTAGAGCAGATTGGTCCCCGGCGTGTAGGGGAAGTACCCCGTCGCGTTGGGTCCCAGCATGTCATGCCAGTCCCAGTAGCTCCGCGGCATGGTGGCCGTCTTTGCCACCTCGAGCGCCTTTTCGCTGACAGCGTTGAAGCTCAGCCCCGGCGGCAGCATCAGGCCCTTTTGAGAGCCCGAGATGCAGACATCCACACCCCATTCGTCAAATCGAAAATCGACAGATGCGAGGCCCGAGATCGAATCGACCATGAAAAGCGCAGGGTGCCCGGCCGCGTCGATGGCGCGACGCACTTCGGCAATCGGCGAGACAGACCCGGTGGAGGTCTCGTTATGGACGACGCAGACGGCCTTGATCTCGTGGTTAGTGTCAGCGCGCAGGTGCGCTTCGATGGCATCAGGGTCTGCGCCACCGCGCCAATCGCCTTCGATGAATTCGGGGCGCAGACCGAGCTTGGCGGCCATCTTCTGCCACATGAAGGCGAAATGCCCGGTTTCATACATTAGCACGCGGTCGCCGGGTGAGGCGATGTTCACCAGCGCGGCTTCCCAGGCGCCGGTACCCGAGGCCGGGTAGATGATCACCGGACCGGACGTCTTGAAAATCGTCCGCATGCCTTCCAGAGCTGTCTGGCCGACCTCGGCGAAGTCGGGCCCGCGATGGTCGATGGTCTGGGCGGAGATCGCGCGCAGGATGCGATCGGGAACGGCGCTAGGGCCAGGGATTTGCAGAAAATGGCGGCCGGCCTTACGCATCTTGACGGTGTCTCCCCTTTACCGCCACGGTTTGCGACGGATTGCTCTTGTGCGTTTTTAATTTTGAATTCATTATTCGGTCAACCGAAAAGTTGAGGGGGCACAAGCATGGCGTTCCAGGACCCGTCGCCGCTGAGCGGGAGACTCGCCGGCAAGATCGAAGGTGACGTGCTCTTCGATCCATTCTCGCGCGGGCGCTACGCCACGGATGCCTCGATCTACCAGATGCCTCCCCTCGGGGTCGTCGTGCCGAAGACACTGGACGATGTTCGTGTAGCACTGGAGGCGGCACGAGAGCTCGGCGCGCCGGTCCTGCCCCGCGGCGGCGGCACGTCACAATGCGGGCAGACGGTCAACCGCGCGCTGGTGCTCGACAACTCCAAGTACCTGACCGGAATCACCCATCTCGATGTCGAAAATCGCACCTGCCGTGTGCGGCCGGGCATCGTACTGGACGAGCTGAACCGCGCCCTGAAACCCCACGGGCTGTGGTTCCCGGTGGATGTCTCCACCGCGAGCCGCGCGACCATCGGGGGGATGACGGCGAACAATTCCTGCGGCGGGCGGTCGCTGCGCTACGGCAAGATGCGCGACAACGTGCTGTCGATCGAGGCGATTTTGGCTGACGGGACCGAAGCGCGCTTTGCCGCCGGTTCGAACGATCCTGCCCTTGCCGATCTGTCCGCGAGCATGCTTGCCCTCGGCGCGCGCGAAGCCGACGAGATCGCCGCGCGCTACCCCAAGGTCCAGCGCCGCGTGGGGGGCTACAATCTCGATGCATTGCTGCCGGGGGTGGAGCATAACCTTGCCCATCTGCTGGTCGGCTCCGAAGGCACGCTGGGCTATTTCACCGAAGTCGAGCTCAAGCTCTGGCCCCTGCCCGGCCCGCGCGTCATGGGTGTGTGCCATTTCCCGACCTTTTATGCCGCCATGGACGCCGCCCAGCATCTGGTGAAGCTGAAGCCCCTCGCGGTGGAACTGGTCGACGCCACGATGATTGCGCTCGGCCGTGATATCCCGATGTTCCGCAAGACACTGGACTCGGCCGTGACCGGCGATCCCGCGGCACTTCTGCTGGTAGAATTCGCCGAGGAAACAGAGGCTGAGAATGCCTCAAAGCTCGAAGATCTGGACGCGCGCATGGCCGATCTCGGCTTCACCTTCGGCGGCGCGGGAGACAGCTGGGGCGGGGTCGTGAAGGTCACGGACACCGGTCTACAGAGCGCCATCGCAGAGGTCCGCAAGTCCGGGCTCAACATCATGATGTCGATGAAGGAAGAAGGCAAACCGGTGTCTTTCGTCGAGGATTGCGCGGTCGAGCTGCCCGACCTGGCCGACTACACCGCCGGGCTGACGGAAATCTTTCACAGGCACGGCACCTCGGGCACCTGGTATGCCCACGCCTCGGTCGGCTGCCTTCATGTTCGCCCGGTGCTGAACATGAAGCTCGACAAGGATGTCGCCACGATGCGCGCCATCGCCGAGGAATGCTTCGATCTGGTGGCCCGCTACAAGGGCTCCCATTCTGGCGAGCATGGCGACGGCATCGTGCGCTCGGAGTTCCACGAAAAGATGTTCGGGCCGCAGCTTGTCCACGCGTTCGAGGAGGTGAAGGACCGCTTCGATCCGACCGGGCTCTTCAACCCGGGCAAGATCGTGCATCCGCCCAAAATGGATGACCGCCGGAACTTCCGCTATGGGCCGGACTATGCCGCGAAACCCATGACAACGACGCTAGACTGGTCGGCCTGGCCCGGTGCGGGCGGCGGGTTCCAGGGCGCAGTGGAGATGTGCAACAACAACGGTGCCTGCCGCAAACTCAAGGGCGGCGTCATGTGCCCCTCCTACCGGGTGACGCGCAACGAGCGCGACGTGGTGCGCGGACGGGCGAATTCGCTCCGGCTCGCCATCACAGGCCAGCTCGGCCCCGATGCGCTGAGTTCCGACGCAATGGCCGAGACGATGAAGCTCTGCGTGTCCTGCAAGGGCTGCAAGCGCGAATGCCCCACCGGCGTGGACATGGCACGAATGAAGATCGAAGTGCTCGCCGCGCGCCGCAAGAAAAACGGGCTCAGCCTGCATGATCGGCTGGTGGGTTACATGCCCCGCTATGCGCCCTGGGCGTCGCGTCTGCGCTGGCTCGCCAATCTGCGAAATCTGCCGTTGTTCGCCCGCGCGACCGAAGGCCTCACCGGATTTGCCGCAAGCCGCAAGCTGCCGGAATGGGCAGCCCGGCCCTATCGCGACAACGAAGCCGCGGACGACGCGCCGGACGTGATCCTCTTCGCCGATGCCTTCAACCGCTGGTTCGAGCCGGAAAACCTGCGCGCAGCCCTGCGCGTGCTGCGCGCGGGCGGGCTCAGCGTTGCCACCGCACGCGACGATGCCGGCCGGCCGCTCGATTGCGGGCGCACGGCGCTGGCGGTCGGCATGGTCGATGAAGCCCGTGCCGAGGCGCAACGCCTGATCGTGGCGCTGGTGCCCCATGCGCGCGCCGGCCGTCCGATCATCGGGTTGGAGCCCTCATCGCTCCTCACCTTGCGCGACGAGATCCCCGCCCTCGTGCCCGGTCCCGATGCCGATCTGGTGGCCGAGCATGCTCTGTTGCTGGAGGAGTATCTCGCACGCGACTCCATTGCGCTGCCGCTCGCGCCGCTGGAGCGTCCGATCCTGCTCCATGGCCATTGCCACCAGAAGGCAATGGGCGCGCTCAGCCCTGTGCAAGAGGTGCTCGCGACGATCCCGGGAGCATCGGTGGAAACCGTCGAAACCAGCTGCTGTGGCATGGCCGGCGCCTTCGGCTATGGCCGCGACACCGCCGAAACCTCGCTCAAGATGGCAGAGCTCGACCTGCTTCCCGCGGTGCGTGCTGCGCCGTCAGACGCGTTGATCGTCGCCGATGGAACCTCCTGCCGCCACCAGATCGCGGACGGCGCGGGCCGCGCGGCTTTGCACGTTGCCCGCGTTCTTGATATGTCTTTGACAAAAGATGGCCTTGCCAAATGAACCTTAGCGCTCCGATCCACCGCCCGTCCCTGCACGAGGAACTTGTCGACCGTCTCCGCGAGATGATCGTGGAGGACCATTTCCAGCCTGGCGAAAAAATCCCCGAAAAGAGCCTGTGCGACAGTTTCGGTGTGTCCCGCACGCCATTGCGCGAGGCGCTCAAGGTGCTTGCCTCCGAAGGTCTCGTGGTGCTCACACCCAACCGCGGATCGCGGGTCGCGACCGTGACCCCGGAAGAGCTGGCCAATACCTTTCCGGTACTCGCTGCCCTGGAACGGCTCGTTGGGGAGCTCTCCGCCGCGCGGATTTCGGACAGCGAGATCGCCCATATCCGCGAGCGGCACGAGGCTATGGTCCGCTATCACAAGGAGCGCGACCGCTCGGCCTATTTCATGGCGAACCAGGACATCCATTCGGCCATCCTGCGATCCGCCGCCAATCCGGTGCTCGAGCAGCACCACACCGCGCTGGCCTCGCGCGTGCGCCGGGCGCGGTTCATGGCCAATATCTCTGACGATCGCTGGGCCCAGGCAATCACGGAGCATGGCGAGATCCTCGCCGCACTCGAGGACCGCGACGGCGCGCGGCTGGGGGCGCTGCTGTCCAACCATCTGCTGAACAAGTTCGCAGCTCTCCAGCGCGCGCTCGAAGGCGTGAGCGACGCCGCGGAGTAATTTCCCGCGGCCCCTGCCCTCAGGAGGCTTCGGCCGTCCTCAGAATCCCTGCGATCTCGTCTTTCAGCGCCAACCGTATCTTGCGCAGGCGCGTGATCTCTGCGTCGGAGCGGGGTTCGATATCCGTCTCGACGCGGTGAATCTTGCGGTTGATCTCGTGATACTCGTCAGAAAGACGCGCCAGATGCGCATCGGACTGGCGCAACGTGTGCATCAGCTCAACCTTGTCGGGAAACTCCTCCGCCAGCTCGTGGGGCACATGGGACATTCGACCTCTCCTTCGTTGGTTCGTTGTTACGTAAGGCCCCGGATGGCCACTCAAAAGTGATTCTGCTCGGTTCTGCGGCGTTTCAGCACGGATTCCCGCCAGGCGATAAAACTGACGGCGGCCACGATCACGGTTCCCCCGACCAGAACGAATCCGTCCAGCGGCTCGCTAAAGACCAGAACCCCGAGGGCCGACGCCCAGACCAGCTGCAAAAAGGTGACCGGCTGAGTGATGGCGACCGGTGCCGCGCGAAAAGCTTGCGTCATGCAAAAATGCCCGCCGGTGGCGAAAAAGGCACAGAGCCCGTAACCACCGAGTTGCGATAGGCTCAAGGGCACCCAATCGGCAAGCGCAAAGGGCAAAAGGCCCAAGGTGACCATGATCGACAAGAGCGCCACGATGACGGTGGAGGAATAGCGCGCGCTGAGCGACTTCGTGATCACATAGGACGCGCCGAGGCCCAGCGAGGTCACCAGCATGGCCAGATGGCCATTGGACAGCTCGCGAAATCCGGGACGCAGGATCAACAGCGCTCCTGCCAGCGCCACGAATACGGCGGCGATCCGGCGCACGGCGAGGCGTTCGCCCAGAAAAAGCGCGGCGCCCAAGGTGACGTAGACCGGGATGAGATAGTTCATCGCCGTCACTTCGGCGATGGGGATGCGCGCCATCGCATAGAACCAGGCAATGACCGCGCCGGTATGGAGTGCGGCGCGCAGAACGAACAAGCGCAGGTCGCGTCCTTGGGGCAGCGCACGACGCAGGGCAGGCAGCATCGGCAGAACGAACGGCAGCACCAGCGCGAACCGCAGGAAAGCGCCCTGGGCCGCCGGCACCGCGTCGCCCAGCATCTTGACCGTCGCCGTGAGCGCCACAAAGCAGAAGCCCGTGACCACCATCCACAAAACTCCGGCCAACGGCCGCGCGGTGTCCGGGTACGCGATATCCGCGCCGGTGGGGATTTCAGCCATCGACGGCGCCAGTATCGGGGACCGGGGCCGCGCCGTCCATTGCCCGCTTCGCGGTCAGAGCGCTTCCATCACCTCGTCCGAAATCTCGAAGTTCGCCGTGACATTCTGGACGTCATCATCGTCTTCGAGCGCTTCGATCAGTTTCATCAGCTTTTGCGCGCCATCGAGTTCGAGCTCCGTCGTGGTCTGCGGCTTCCAGATCAGCTTTGTGCTCTCGCTCTCGCCAAGGCTTGCCTCCAGCGCGGTCGAGACCTCGTTGAGATCCGTGTCCGCGGTGGTGATGACATGCCCTTCCTCGGTGCTTTCGACATCCTCGGCACCCGCATCAATTGCGGCCTCCATCACCGTGTCGGCATCGCCTGCGCCGGCGGAATAGACAATCTCGCCCTTGCGATCGAACATGAACGCGACCGAGCCGGTTTCGCCCAGATTGCCGCCGTTCTTGGAGAAGGTGGAGCGCACGTTCGATGCAGTGCGATTGCGGTTGTCGGTCATCGCCTCGACGATCACCGCGACCCCGCCGGGCCCGTAGCCCTCATAGCGGATCTCGTCATAATTATCGCCTTCGCCCGCCTGGGACTTCTTGATGGCACGCTCGATGACATCCTTGGGCACCGACTGCGATTTGGCCTCCTTGACGGCGAGCCTGAGGCGCGGGTTCTTCTCGGGGTCCGGATCGCCCATTTTCGCGGCAACTGTAATCTCCTTGCTCAGTTTGGAGAACAGCTTGGACCGCGCGGCGTCCTGGCGACCCTTGCGGTGCTGGATATTGGCCCATTTGGAGTGACCGGCCATGGAAGCCTCCCGGATCTGACCTGCGATGGACGGGATATAGAGAGAAACCGCCCCCCACCTCAAGACCGCGCAGTTTCGGTCCGTCGCGGATTACAGCGGCCAGATGAACGGGATGGCGGCGGACGCCAGCAGCCCGGTGGTCAGGTTCAGCGGTATACCCACCCGCATGAAGTCGGTGAAACGATAGCCGCCAGGGCCGTAGACCATCATGTTGGTCTGATACCCGATCGGAGTGGCAAAGCTGGCCGAGGCCGCGATCATGACCGCCACGATCAATCCGCGCGGGTCGAGCCCGAGCGCCCCCGCAAGGCCGATGGCCAGGGGCGTGACGACCACGGCGACAGCATTGTTGGACACCAGTTCTGTCAGCACCGAGGTGAGCATGTAGATCGCCCAGACGATCACGAAGGGCGGCAGGCCCGCCATCCCCGGTGCCGCGGCATCCACGATCAGCTCCACCGCGCCGGAGCTTTGCAGCCCCGCGCCCACGGCGAGCATGGCAAAGATCATGGTGAGCAGCCGACCATCGACAAAAGAAAACGCCTCTTCGGCGTCGATGCATCGGGTCAGCAGCACAATGGCCACGGCCACGACCGACAACACCAGGATCGGGGCCGCGCCGAGGGCGGCCAGCACGACGATGCCCAGCAGGCAGACGAGCGCGATGGGGGCATGGCGTCGGCGATAGGCGCGTTCGGTGGGCGCTGCGACATCGACCAGTCCGACATCCTCCGACAGCCGCTGGATATCCTCCGGCACGCCCTCGAGCAGCAGCGTATCGCCGACGCGCACCACGATATCGTCCATCTTGCTGCCGATATTCTGGTTCGAGCGGTGCACCGCCATCGGGTAGACGCCGTAACGTCGCCGCAGCCGCAGCGCGCCCAGCGACCGGCCGACCAGACGGCAGCCGGGCGTGATCAGCGCCTCGACCGTCGTGGTCTTGCGCGAGGAAAGCTTGTCGACAGTGCGCAGATCGGGATTGTTCTGGAGCCCCAGAAGCTCCGACATCTGGGTGCGCAACACGACCCGGTCGCCAGCCTCCAGCGTGACCGCGCTCAGATCGCGGCGCAAAGAGGCGTCGCCGCGCAGCACGTCGATCAGGCGTACACCCTCCCGCTTGAAAAGATCCACTCCACGCACGGGCTGCCCGATCAGGGCGCTGTCCTCGGGTACCGCGACCTCGGTGAAGAACTTCATCGCCGGACGTTGAGACAACACGGTCGCCATGCTGTCCCGTTCCGGCAGCAGGCGCGGCGCGATCACGGTCAGATACAGCATACCCCACAGGACCACGACGAGCCCCAGCGGCGTGACCTCGAAAATGCTGAATGCGGGCTGGTTCTGACTGCGCGCCACTCCGTCCACTAGCAGGTTCGTCGAGGTCCCGATCAGCGTGAGCGTGCCGCCCATGATGGCTGCGTAAGACAACGGGATCAGCAGCTTGGACGGCACCGTTCCCGTCTGTTTGGCAAGCTGGATGAAGACCGGGATCATCACCACGACCACGGGCGTGTTGGACACCACCGCCGACGCCAGCGCCACGAATATCAGCAGGACGAAAATCGCCAACTTGGGTCGGCTGGCCGAAAGCGGGCGGGTGAGCTGAATGAACGCGTCGAGCGCCCCGGTACGCACCAGCGCGCCCATGACGATGAACATGGCGCCGATCGTCCACGGCGCCGGGTTGGACAGCACGTCGAGCGCCCGGTGGTACGGCAGTATACCTGTCAGCAGCAGGACCGACACACCGGCGAGCGCCACGACTTCGGTAGGGTAAGCCTCGCGCACAAACAGCACGAACATCACCACAACAATGGCAAGGGCGCCGAAGGCTTGCGCATCGGCAAAACTCAGGATGTCAGGCATCGGGCGCAGTGTGCTCGGTCATCGGACGGCACTCTTTCTTATCGGCCCCCTGACGACAAGCGATTTACCGGGCCGCGGCTGCACAAGGAACAACCCGGACATCATCAGCGCCATTGCTGCCCAGAAAAACCCCGAATAGCGCTCTCCCAGGATCAGCATTGCCCAGAACACGCCGAACCCGGTCACCAGATAGGACACCTGGGCAGCAAAGACCGCGCCGGCCTGCCCGACGAGCCAGACATAACTGACATAGACCAGGGCGTGGATCGCGGCGAGCGCTACGATAGCGGCATCGGGCGCGCCATAGGGCGGGAACGGGTCGACCCATTGGCCTGTCCCCACCGCCAGCGGTGCCGCGATCACCATACCGATGAGATTCGCGCCGAGGACGAGCTGTACCGGGCTCAGACCCGCGGTGCCCCATTTGGCGACAATATTGCCTTCCAGACTGTAGAAAAGCGGCGCGATCATCGCCAGCGGCAGGAAGACGAGCAAACCGGCCTGCGGCAGGCTCGTCCCCGGCAAGGCCAGAAACGCAACGCCGGACAGCCCGCACAGCAGACCGGCGAGGCGGCGCCAGCTGAACCGGTCGATCGCAAGCAGCAGCGCGATCGGAAAGGCGAACATCGGTACCAGCGAGAGCACGACCGACAGCACACCCGAGGGCAGATACACCGCCGCCTGATAAGCTGCGGAGTTCGGAATGACCGTCCCGATCACGCCGATCAGCAAATACATGCCCAACGCATCCGCCCTAAGAGGCAGGGGCTCGCGTCTGATCGCGCAGACCACCGCCAGAATCGCCGCGCTGATCGTGAGCTGCCAGAACACCAGGCCGATATGGCGGTAGCCTTCGGATACCGCGATCTTTGACAGCGGTTGGGTCATCCCCCAACCGGCCCCCAAAACGACCAACAGCGCTGCCAGCGTGAGGTGCCGCGGGTCGGGGCGTGTCACGGGGCTGCGCCGGACAGTTGACCACCTTGCCGAACCATCGCCACGCGTCGTGCCACACCGGTGGCGTCGTCGGTTTCCACGAACAGTCCCGACAGGGTTGCCGCACCATTCGCCGGGGTGAAGCGGCCCTTGGACATACCGGTCACGAATCGGCGCATCGGTTCGGCCTTGTCCATGCCAATGATCGACTCGTAGTCGCCGCACATGCCCGCATCCGTCAGATAGGCGGTCCCGCCGGTCAGCACGCGCGCATCCGCGGTGGGCACATGGGTGTGCGTGCCAACCACGACCGACGCCCGCCCGTCGCACCAATGGCCGAGCGCCATTTTCTCAGAGGTGGCCTCGCAGTGGACATCGATGAGGCTCGCCTGCACCAAGCCGCCGCGGGGGTGGGACTTCAGCACCCGGTCGAGGGCAGAGAACGGATTGTCGAAGGGTCGCTTCATGAAGACCTGGCCAAGAACCTGCGCCACCAACACCTTGCGTCCGCCCGGTGCCGGAAAGACCCGCGCACCCTGCCCCGGCGCTTCCTTGGCGAAATTCAGCGGCCGCAGGACCCGCGGCTCCTGCTGGACGAACTCCAGCATGTCGCGCTGGTCGAACGCATGGTCGCCCAACGTCAGGCAATCGGCACCGGCATCGAGCAGCTCGCGGGCATGGGCTGCCGACAGCCCCGCGCCCGACGTCGCGTTTTCGCCGTTGACGGTGACGAAATCGAGCTGCCAATCACGGCGCAGGTCCGGCAGGCGCTCGGCAACCGCGGCGCGCCCGGCCCGTCCCATCACATCGCCCAGAAAAAGAAGTCGCATGGCTCCGGCCTAGGGGCGCAAAGGCACGGGCGCAAGCGCCTTATCCGGCCCCGACGGCACAAGGGTCGCGGTTTCGGTGACGATGGCGTCGAGCGTCGCGTCGGTCTTGTCGCGCGGCAGCAGATCCGAGGACTCCTGCGCGGCGTAGGCAAACCCGACGGCGAGGATCTGCCCGGCATCGCGCAGCGCTGCGAGCGTACGGTCATAGTAGCCGCCGCCATAGCCGAGCCTGCCGCCCGCGCGATCAAAGGCGAGCAGCGGCACGATGAGAACCGCAGGGTTGCAGGGGGTTCTATCGGCGGGAACTTGCGTGCCGTACACCCCTGTTTCCATTGCACATCCCGGCGACCAGCGACGAAAGACCAGCCGCCGCGCACGCCCCGTCACAACCGGCAAACAGACCGGAGCGTTGCGAACCCAGTCGGTCATCGCCGCCAAGGGGGAAAGCTCTGAACGGATCGCGACATAGCCCGACATCGGGGTGCCGCGGTGGGAGCTCAGCAGTTCCAGCAGCCGCGCATTCGCTGCCGCCTCGCCCGCCCGATCTGCGTCACCGGCCCGTGCCGTATCCCGCCGCGCCCGCGCCGCAGCCCGCGCCGCATTCTTGGCCGCCACGATGTCGTCCAACGCGCTCACAACAGGATCCACGTCGCGAGGCCGAGAAAGGAGGCAAAGCCAACCACGTCCGTGACTGTGGTGACAAAGGTGCCCGATGCCAGCGCGGGATCGAGCTTGGCACGATCCAGAAACACCGGAACGAGGATCCCGGCCAGCCCGGCGACCAACAGGTTGACCACCATGGCCGCCCCCAGCACCCAGCCCAAAACCGGCGAGCCGAACCAGAACAGCGCGAGGGTTCCCATCACCGCCGCGAATACAACACCGTTGAGAAGCCCGACGATCGCTTCGCGCCGCACAACGCGGGCCATGTTCGACGAAGTCAGATCACGTGTGGCCAGCGCGCGCACCGCGACAGTCAGCGACTGGGTCCCGGCATTTCCGCCCATGGAGGCCACGATGGGCATCAGCACCGCAAGGGCGACGATCGCCGAAATCGCATCGTCGAATTGCGCGATCACCAGCGAGGCCGCGATCGCAGTCAACAGATTGACCATCAGCCAGGGCATACGGGCGCGCAGAATATCGATCACATTGTCGGATAGTTCTTCTTCGCCGACGCCGCCGAGACGCAGGATGTCTTCTTCATGCTCCTCGTCGAGGACGGTCATCGCATCGTCGATGGTGATCACACCCGCCAGACGGCCGGCATCGTCGACGACCGGCAACGAGATCAGATGATACTGATTGAACACATAGGCCACTTCGTCTTCGGGCGTTTCCGCCGGGACCACGCGATAGCTGTCTTCGGTCAGGGCCATGAGATGCGTGCTGCGCGCGTGGCTCAGGACCCTGCCGAGCGTCACGTAACCTTTGGGACTCATCCGTGGGTCGACGAGAAAGACGTGGTAGAACTGTTCCGGCAGATCGTCGCGTGCGCGCATGTAGTCGATCACATCGCCCACGGTCCAATGCTCCGGCACCGCGACGGCAACCGGCTGCATAAGGCGTCCGGCGGACTCCTCCGGGTAGGACAGCGACCGTTCGATCGCCATCCGTTCAGGGGCGGCCAGCGCGTCGAGAATCGCCTCCTGGCGCGGCTCGTCGAGATCCTCCACGAGGTCGACGACATCGTCGGACTCCAGATCGCGCACCGCGTCGCGCAAGGCATCGGGCGGCAGAAGGTCGATGACCTCCTCGCGCAGGCCCTCGCTCAGCTCGGACAGAACCTCGCCGTCAATCGACCCCGGCCAGCGCGCGAGCAACTCCTCGCGTTCCGCCGTATTGACCTGCTCCAGAAGGTCCGCAGCGTCCGCCGGGTGCAGCGCGTCGAGATAGCCGGACAGACGGTCGTCGTCCCGCGCCGCCAGCGCAGCGCGCACGCGGCCGATCTCGCGCCCATCCAGCCCGTGCTCGGTGACTGTGTCCGGCAGATCTTCTGGCATGGTGGTTTTCTCCGTCGCCTCGCCGCAACCTTATGGGGCAGCCTGCGACGGCAACAAGAGCGTTCGGCGCGGCGTCGACGCGATTGCACAGCCTCAATCTGTCGGCCTAGGCTCGCGCGCCACCGAAGGGAGACCGCGCCGTGCCCCAGACCATGCTGTTGCTCGGTCAGACGCTGAGCTTCGAAGCCGACCCGTTCGCCGGCGTGCCGCAGGATGCGGCGCGGCACCGTCGCCGCGGCGCTGTTCTGATCGAGGCCGGGCGGATTCTGGCAGTCGACGAGGTCGACAAGCTGCGCACGGCCCACCCATCGGCACAGGTGATCGACCATGGCGATGCGCTGATCTCGGCCGGCTTCGTGGACGCCCATGTGCATTATCCGCAAACCGCGATCATCGCGAGCTGGGGCAAGCGGCTGATCGACTGGCTCAACAGCTACACCTTTCCCGAAGAGATGCGCTTTGGTGACCCAGACTACGCCTCCGCGATGGCCAACCGGTATCTCGATCTTGTGCTCGCCCATGGCACAACGAGTGTGAGCAGCTTCTGCACCTCCCACCCCGAAAGCGTCGATGCGTTCTTTGCGGCGGCGCAAGCTCGCGGGATGCGGGTCGCGGCGGGCAAAACCTGCATGGACCGAAACGCGCCGAACGGATTGCTGGACACGCCCGCGCGCGCCTTTGACGAAAGTGCCGCGCTTCTCGCCCGCTGGCACGGGGTGGACCGGCTGAGCTATGCGATCACGCCGCGGTTTTCGCCCACCTCGACCCCCGAACAGCTCGAAGCGCTCGGCGCGCTCTGGGCTGCGCATCCGGACTGTCCCATGCAAACGCATCTCAGCGAGCAGACCGACGAGATCGCCTGGATGCGCCGGTTGTTTCCCGACGCGCGGGATTACCTCGACACATATGAACAGTTCGGATTGCTGAGGCCCGGAGCGATGTTCGGACATGCGATCCACCTTGAGGATCGCGAACGGGATCGGGTGCGCGATGTAGGCGCGGCGCTCGTGCACTGTCCGACCTCGAACAGCTTCGTCGGGTCGGGCCTATTCGCGACCGGCGATCTCGCCGGCGAGGCTCACATCATCGGGCTTGCCACCGACACCGGGGGCGGGTCATCCTTTTCAATGCTGAGAACCATGGCCGCCGCTTATGAGATCGGACAGTTGCGCGGCACGGCGTTGCACCCGGCCCAGCTGTGGTGGATGGCGACGGTCGGATCGGCCCGCGCGATGGGGGTTCAAGACCGGATCGGAGATCTCAGGTCGGGACTGGAGGCCGACATCGTTGTCCTGGATCTGGCGAGTACGCCTGCCATCGCCCAAAGGGCCGAGCGGGCCGAAGGTTTCTGGGACGCGCTCTTTCCCACCATCATGATGGGCGACGATCGCGCGGTGATCGCGACATATGTCAACGGCCGGCGCGTTTCCGCACCGGCCGTATCCTGAGCCATCGCCTAAGGTTCAGTCCGCCGTCAGCAGAGGCGGTTTGTTCTCCGACAGGCGCGCATTTTCAGGCGGGATCGATTCGAGTTTGATCTTGTTGTCCTCGACATCGACGCGCACGATGCCGCCCTTGGCGAGCTTGCCAAAGAGCAACTCCTCGGCGAGCGGCTTCTTGATGTGCTCCTGGATCACACGACCAAGCGGACGGGCGCCCATACGGTCGTCATAGCCCTTTTCGGCCAGCCATTCAGCCGCTGCTGGCGACAACTCGATCGTCACGTTCCGATCGAGCAGTTGGGCCTCCAGCTGCAGAACGAACTTCTCGACCACCTGGAGAATGACCTCCTTGGGCAGCGGCGCAAAGCTGATCACCGCATCGAGCCTGTTACGGAACTCCGGCGTGAAGGTCCGTTCGATGGCGGCCGTGTCCTCGCCTTCGCGCCGGTCGCGGCCAAAGCCTATGGCGGCCTTGGCCAGCTCGGACGCTCCGGCATTCGAGGTCATGATCAGGATGACATTGCGGAAATCAACCTGACGACCATTGTGATCGGTCAGCTTGCCGTGATCCATGACCTGCAGCAGGATGTTGTAGACATCCGGGTGCGCCTTTTCGATCTCGTCGAGCAGCAGCACGCAATGGGGATGCTGGTCCACCCCGTCGGTGAGCATTCCGCCCTGGTCGAAGCCGACATAGCCCGGAGGCGCGCCGATCAGACGGCTGACCGCGTGCTTTTCCATGTATTCCGACATGTCGAAGCGCAGCAATTCCACACCGAGCGTGTCGGCAAGCTGCCTGGCCACCTCGGTCTTGCCGACGCCCGTCGGACCGGCAAACAGATAGTTGCCGATGGGCTTTTCGGGTTCGCGAAGACCAGCACGAGCAAGCTTGATCGCCGAAGACAGCGCATCGATCGCTGCATCCTGCCCGAACACGACGCGCTTGAGCGAGGATTCGAGATCGCGCAGCACTTCGGCATCGTCCTTGGAGACGTTTTTCGGAGGGATCCGGGCGATCTTGGCCACGACGGCCTCGATCTCCTTGGCGCCGATCGTCTTCCGACGGCGGCTCTCGGCCACCAGATGCTGGGCGGCACCCGCCTCGTCGATCACGTCGATCGCTTTGTCGGGCAGCTTGCGATCATTGATATAGCGCGCGGACAGTTCCACCGCCGTCTTGATCGCATCGGACGTGTATTTGATGTCATGATGCTCCTCGAAATAGGGCTTGAGCCCCTTGAGGATCTTCACCGTGTCATCGACCGAAGGTTCGCTCACATCGATTTTCTGGAACCGGCGGCTGAGTGCGCGGTCCTTCTCGAAATGCTGGCGGAATTCCTTGTAGGTGGTGGAGCCCATGCACCGCAGCTTGCCTCCCTGCAGAGCTGGCTTCAGCAGGTTGGAGGCGTCCATGGCCCCGCCCGATGTCGCACCCGCGCCGATTACGGTGTGGATCTCGTCGATGAAAAGCACCGCATCGGGATGCTCTTCGAGCTCCGTCACGACGGCCTTGAGACGCTCTTCGAAGTCTCCGCGATAGCGCGTGCCGGCCAGAAGCGCGCCCATATCTAGCGAAAAGATCGTGGCGTTCGACAGAACCTCTGGCGTTTCGCCATTGACGATCTTGCGCGCCAGCCCCTCGGCGATGGCAGTCTTGCCGACGCCGGGATCGCCCACGAGCAGAGGGTTGTTCTTGCGACGGCGGCAGAGAACCTGGATGCAGCGCTCGACCTCGCTGTCGCGGCCGATCAGCGGATCGACATCGCCCTTGCGGGATTTCGCATTGAGATCGACGCAGTATTTCGCAAGCGCCGATTCCTTGCCGTCGCCACCTTCGGTCTGCTGGGTTTCTTCCTCGTAGTCCTGTGCGCCGCTGACCGGGCGCTGCTCGCCAAAGTTGGGATCCTTGGCGACACCATGAGCGATGAAGTTGACGGCGTCATAGCGCGTCATGTCCTGCTCCTGCAGGAAGAACGCAGCATTGCTCTCGCGCTCGGCAAAGATCGCCACGAGCACGTTGGCGCCGGTTACTTCGGTCCTGCCCGAGGACTGGACATGGATCGCGGCGCGCTGGATCACGCGCTGGAACGCCGCCGTGGGGACGGCTTCGGACCCGTCCACGTCCGTTTCGAGGGTAGACAGTTCCTCGTCGATAAAGTCGGTCAGGGTCTTGCGAAGGGAATCGAGATCGACTCCGCAGGCCTGCATCACCTTTGCCGCATTGGGTTCGTCGATGAGTGCGAGCAGAAGATGTTCCAGCGTCGCGAGTTCGTGGCGGCGGGTGTTGGCCAGTGCCAACGCCGCGTGTATGGCCTGCTCAAGCGTGTTCGAGAATGAAGGCACGTGCCGTGCTCCTTCTTATGGGGGCCGGAGGGGGGCATGGCCCCGTCCAACCGTGGCCTCGTCTTCTTAACAGTCGGTTTTCCGACGCGGTCTTCAAGTACTTTTTGTTCAAATATGTCGTGTGACAAATGCCGATGATCAATGGTGCGGCGTTATCAGTATATTGTCGGGCCCTGCCGGTTTCCTAATCAAAATGCATCCTTCATGCGGCGAATCTGGGCAAACACGTCCGAATCCGGAGCTCCGGCCATCTGAAGCGCGCGTTTCACGCTGGGAATCGAGGCCCGCAGAAACGGGTTGGTGGCCAGTTCTTCCGCGATCGTCGCAGGCACCGTCGGGCGGCCCGCGGCACGGGCAGCATCGATATCCCTGGAGCGCGCCTGCAAATCCGCGTTCTCGGGCTCCACACTCAGCGCAAAGCGCGCATTTGCCTGAGTATATTCATGTCCCGAGCAAACGCGCGTCTCTCCGGGAAGGGCTGCAAAGCGGGACAGGGTGCCCCACATCTGCTCCGCCGTGCCCTCAAACAGCCGGCCGCAGCCGAGCGCCATGAGGCTGTCTCCGGTACAGAGAATCCCGCTGGCGCTGAAATAATAGGCAATGTGGCCCACCGTATGTCCCGGCGCGTCGAGAATCTCGGCCGTCTCGGATCCCAACGTGATCACGTCACCCGGCACGACTGCGTGATCGAGCTGCGGCAGGCGGTGATCGTCGGCGGCCGCACCGGTCACCCGAGCGCCTGTCGCCTTGCGCAACGCCTCAACACCCCCGACATGATCATGGTGGTGGTGGGTGATCAGAATGTCGGTCAGGGTCCAGCCGCGGTTGGCGAGGGCCGCTTCGACCGGTGCGGCATCGGGCACATCGATGACCGCCGTTGCCCCGCCGTCGGGATCGTGCAGGAGGTAGGTATAGTTGTCGCTGAGACAGGGAATTACGACCAGATCGAGGGGCATAGCAATCACGCGCCTTGTGGTTAAGGTGTCAACAGACCGGAACGGGACCGGACCGTCTCTATGCATCTAGATGTATGTCATCTGCGCGACTTCTACTACCGCACCGGTCTGGGCCGTGCCGCACAGCGCGCGATCCGTGAACAGGTCTTGCGGCTCTGGCCTGAAGCGGATGCGCAAACGGTCATCGGATTCGGCTTTGCAGTGCCCCTCCTGCGGCCCTATCTCGCCAAGGCGCGCCGGGTCATTGCGCTGATGCCAGGCCAACAGGGCGTGATGCCCTGGCCCGCCGATCTGCCGAACGTCAGCGTTCTGAGCGAGGAGATGTGGTGGCCACTGGAGACAGGCATGGCCGACAAGCTTGTGATGATGCACGGGCTGGAGACCTGCGAGAACGCGCCGGCCCTTCTTGATGAGGCTGCGCGCGTGCTCGGCCCCGGCGGACGCGCACTCTTTATCGTGCCCAATCGGGCCGGCATCTGGGCCAGCAGCGACCAGACGCCGTTCGGTTTTGGCCGCCCCTACAGCCTCGGCCAGCTTGAATCGCATCTCGCGGCCCATGGCTTTCGCTCCGAACGGCATTCCGTTGCGCTCTTTCAGCCGCCGTCGCACCGCCGTTTCTGGCTGCGCTCAGGGCCGTTGTGCGAACGGGTGGGCCAGAAGGTGTCGAAGCGCTATGCCGGTGGCGTGTTGCTGGTCGAAGCCTCGCGCGCGGTGTTCGGACCCCGTGGCACTCCGGCCGAAGCCCCCAAGCGCAGCCCGCTGCGAATCCTCGACGGATTGCCCCAGACGGCACGCAACGCGCACTCGCAAAGCTTTTACAGTCGCTGAGCGCTTACGACTTTGGTTGCAAGTGCAGCATCGCGCAGCTTGGCGCAGGCACCGCAAAGAATCGCGCCAAATACAGCATTGCCCCGAGATTGACCGGCTTTGGGCCGCGGCGCATAGGGTCGCACCTGGCCCAATGCCCTTCTTTCCAAAGCAAATGAGGCTCTAATGGACCCCCATGTCCTGTTGCTTGGCCATATCGGCTTTGCTAGAGGGTGATCGATTTATCGGTTCCTGTGTACGGGCACCGCAAATACCGCTCGCCGCCCGGCACATGATCCGGGGACGGGGGCCGACGACCGGAAGGGTGGACGTGTCCGAACCAGCTTCGATTTCCGCAGGCATCGCCGAACGCTACGCAACGGCTGTTTTTGACTTGGTTAAGGCTGGGGACGGCATTCCCCAACTCGAAGAGGATCTCGGTGTGCTCGACAGCGCGCTCGAGCAGAGCAACGATCTCAGTGCGCTCGTGTCCTCGCCGATCTACAGCCGCGACCAGCAGCAGGCGGCCATCACCCGTGTCGCCGAACAGGCCGGGCTGTCGAAGACCATGACCAACACGCTGGGGCTCATGGCCTCCAACCGGCGGCTCTTTGTCCTGCCGCAACTGATCAAGGCGCTGCGCGACCGCGTAGCCGACTATAAAGGCGAGGTCATCGCCGAGGTGACCTCCGCGACGCCACTGACCGAGGCCCAGACCACGAGCCTGTCGGACACGCTGCGCGCCAAGATCGGTAAAACAGTCACTTTGAAAACCACCGTCGATGCAAACCTGATCGGCGGCCTGATCGTAAAGGTGGGTTCGCGGATGATCGACACGTCGATTTCCTCGAAACTCGCAAACCTCCAGAATTCAATGAAAGAGGTCGGATAAATGGGAATCCAGGCAGCCGAAATATCTGCAATCCTGAAGGAGCAGATCGAAAACTTCGGGCAGGAAGCGCAAGTCGCCGAAGTTGGCCGGGTGCTGAGCGTCGGCGACGGAATCGCCCGCGTCTACGGCCTCGACAACATCCAGGCCGGTGAAATGGTCGAGTTTCCCGGCGGCATCCGCGGTATGGCGCTCAACCTTGAGTCCGACAATGTAGGCGCCGTGATCTTCGGCTCCGACCAGGACATCAAGGAAGGCGACACCGTCAAGCGGACCAACGCCATCGTGGACGTGCCCGCCGGCGATGGACTTCTGGGCCGCGTGGTCGACGGGCTCGGCAATCCGATCGACGGCAAGGGCCCGGTGCAGTTCTCGGAGCGCCGCGTCGCCGACCAGAAGGCGCCGGGCATCATCCCGCGCAAGTCGGTGCATGAGCCGATGGCCACGGGTCTGAAGTCCGTGGACGCCATGATCCCGATCGGCCGCGGCCAGCGCGAGCTGATCATCGGCGACCGCCAGACCGGCAAAACCGCCGTGGCGCTCGACACCATCCTGAACCAGAAGAGCTACAACGACGCGGCCGGCGACGACGAGAGCAAGAAGCTCTACTGCATCTATGTCGCCATCGGTCAGAAGCGCTCCACCGTGGCGCAACTCGTCAAGAAGCTCGAGGAAAGCGGCGCCATCGATTACACGATCGTGGTGGCGGCCACCGCGTCGGATCCCGCACCGATGCAGTATCTCGCGCCCTACTCGGCAACCGCGATGGCAGAGTTTTTCCGCGACAACGGACGCCACGCGCTGATCGTCTATGATGACCTGTCCAAGCAGGCCGTGTCCTACCGCCAGATGTCGCTGCTGCTGCGCCGCCCGCCCGGGCGCGAAGCCTATCCCGGCGACGTTTTCTACCTGCACTCTCGCCTGTTGGAACGCTCGGCCAAGCTGAACGAGGACAATGGCGCGGGCTCCCTGACCGCCCTGCCCATCGTCGAGACCCAGGGCGGCGACGTGTCGGCCTTTATTCCGACAAACGTGATTTCGATCACCGACGGTCAGATCTTCCTGGAGACCGAACTCTTCTATCAGGGCATCCGCCCCGCTGTGAACACCGGTCTGTCGGTGAGCCGGGTGGGCTCTTCGGCCCAGACCAATGCGATGAAATCGGTCGCCGGCCCGGTGAAGCTGGAGCTCGCACAGTACCGCGAGATGGCCGCCTTCGCGCAGTTCGGCTCCGATCTTGATGCGGCGACCCAGAGGCTGCTGAGCCGCGGCGCACGCCTGACCGAACTGATGAAGCAGCCGCAGTACTCGCCGCTGACCAATGCCGAGATCGTCTGCGTGATCTATGCCGGCACCAAGGGCTATCTCGACAGCATCGATGTCAGCGATGTCGAACGGTTCGAAAGCGGTCTTCTCGCCTTCCTGCGCAATCAGAAGCCGGAACTGCTGGAATTCCTCACCAAGGAGGATCCCAAGATCAAGGGCGAGGCGGACGACCGGATGAAGGCGGCGCTCGACGAATTCTCCGCTGGCTTCGCGTAAGGCCGGGGTGGGAACAGATCCATGCCCAGTCTGAAGGACCTCAAAATCCGGATCGATAGTGTCAAGTCGACACGAAAGATCACCAAAGCCATGCAGATGGTCGCGGCGGCCAAACTTCGCCGTGCCCAGGAAGCTGCCGAAGCATCACGTCCATATACCGAGCGCTTCAATGCCGTGCTCGGGGCGCTGACCGCCTCTGTCGGTCAGTCCGACAGTGCCCCCAAGCTGCTGCGCGGGACGGGAAGCGACAAGCGCCATTTGCTCGTCGTCATGACCTCCGAACGCGGGCTCTGCGGCGGCTTCAACTCGACGATCGTCAAACTTGCCCGGACGCACCTGGCCGAGCTGGTTGCCGATGGCAAACAGGTGCAGATCATCACCGTCGGCAAAAAGGGTCGCGAACAGCTCAAACGCGATCAGGCCGACCGGCTCATCGCCCATGTCGATCTCTCGGAGATCAAGCGCGTCGGCTACAACAATGCCCAGGACATCGCCAAGGACCTGCTGGCACGGTTCGCCGCGGATGAATTCGACGTCTGTACGATCTTCTACAACACCTTCCAGAGCGTTGTGTCGCAGATCCCGACCGCCCAGCAGATCATTCCGGCGAGCTTCGAGGACAGCGGCGAAGAAAACGCGCTCTACGATTACGAGCCCAGCGAAGAAGGCGTTCTTGCCGATCTGCTGCCCCGTGGGGTCGCAACGCAGATCTTTGCCGCTCTGCTCGAAAACGGCGCTTCCGAACAGGGCGCCCGGATGTCGGCCATGGACAACGCGACGCGCAATGCGGGCGAGATGATCGACAAGTTGACGATCCAATACAACCGCTCGCGCCAGGCCGTGATCACGAACGAGCTTATCGAAATCATCTCGGGCGCCGAAGCGCTTTAAGGAAATCGGAGACCCATAATGTCAGAAGCACAAGGCAAAGTGACCCAGGTCATTGGCGCTGTCGTCGATGTTCAGTTCGACGACCACCTGCCCGCGATCCTGAACGCGCTGAATACCGAGAACAACGGCAAGAAACTGGTGCTCGAGGTTGCCCAGCACCTCGGCGAAGGCACCGTGCGCACCATTGCGATGGACGCCACCGAAGGTCTCGTGCGCGGGACGGCCGTGGAAGACACCGGTGGTCCGATCACGATCCCGGTCGGCAACGCCACCCTGGGCCGTATCCTGAACGTCATCGGCGAGCCGGTGGACGAAGGCGGCCCGGTGGAAAGCAACGAAGTGCGCGCCATCCACCAGCCGGCGCCGGACTTTTCCGAGCAGGCCACCGAATCCGAGGTTCTGGAAACCGGCATCAAGGTCATCGACCTGCTGGCCCCCTATGCCAAGGGCGGCAAGATCGGCCTCTTCGGCGGCGCCGGCGTGGGCAAGACAGTTCTGATCATGGAACTGATCAACAACATCGCAAAGGTGCACTCGGGCTATTCCGTGTTCGCCGGCGTGGGCGAGCGGACCCGTGAGGGCAACGACCTCTACCACGAGATGATCGAATCCAACGTGATCAAGCCCGACAATCTGCCCGAGAGCCAGGTGGCCCTGGTCTACGGCCAGATGAACGAACCTCCGGGGGCCCGAGCACGCGTTGCCCTGACAGGTCTCACCCTGGCCGAGCAGTTCCGCGACCAGTCCGGCACCGACGTTCTGTTCTTCGTCGACAACATCTTCCGCTTCACCCAGGCGGGCTCCGAAGTGTCCGCTCTTCTGGGCCGGATTCCTTCGGCTGTGGGCTACCAGCCAACGCTGGCGACCGACATGGGCGCGATGCAGGAGCGGATCACCTCGACCAAAGGCGGGTCGATCACATCGATCCAGGCCGTTTACGTGCCTGCGGACGACCTCACCGACCCTGCCCCGGCCACGACCTTCGCCCACCTCGACGCCACGACCGTTCTGTCGCGTGCGATTTCGGAACTCGGCATCTACCCGGCTGTGGATCCGCTCGACAGCACCTCGCGCCTGATGGATCCGTCGATCCTGGGCGAGGAGCATTACAAGGTCGCCCGCGACGTGCAGGGGATCCTCCAGCGCTACAAGTCGCTGCAGGACATCATCGCGATCCTCGGGATGGACGAACTCAGCGAAGAGGACAAACTGACGGTGGCCCGGGCGCGAAAGATCCAGCGCTTCCTCAGCCAGCCCTTCGACGTCGCCAAGGTCTTCACAGGCTCCGACGGTGTTCAGGTGCCATTGGAGAAGACCATTGCCTCCTTCAAGGCCGTGGTCGCCGGCGAGTATGACCATCTGCCCGAGGCTGCCTTCTACATGGTCGGCGACATCGACGAGGTCATGGCCAAGGCCGAGAAGATGGCCGCCGCGGCAGCGTAAGGACAGGATGAATGGCTGACACCATGCAGTTCGACCTCGTGTCGCCGGAGCGGGCCCTGGCTTCGCTCAAGGCGACCGCGGTCCAGATCCCGGGGACGGAGGGCGACATGACGGCGATGCCGATGCATGCGCCGACCATCACCACCCTGCGACCCGGGGTGCTCACCGTGACGAGCGCGGACGGCACTCAGGACTATTACGTGACCGGCGGCTTTGCCGAGATCGGCGCCGAGGCGACGACCGTTCTAGCCGAACGTGCCTATCCGTCCGACCATGAAGGCAAACGGGCGATCGAAGCGCATCTGGAGGAGGCCCGCGCGGCCGCCGAAGAGGCGCATCCTGATCACAAGGACACCGCTGACAAGCTGGTGGCGGACTTTGTCCACCTTCTCGACACGATGACCTGAGCACACCGAAATAGGCGCTGTTATCTGCGGGCCCGAGGACATCCCCGGGCCCGTTTTTTCTGTGCATTCACACCGCGCGATTCGTGCTAGAGGCAATGGTTAACACAAGGCAACGAAACACAATTGCAGCGCCGGGGGACACTATGGCGGACAGACTAGGCCTGAGAGCATCGCATTTTCTGATAGCTCTGATCACAGCTTTCTTGGTTACCATTTCGGCCGTACAGGCACAGGAAGCGGACCCGCCCGCCCAGGAAACAGCCGAGCAGGAAGCGCAGGCTGCCGAGGAAGCGGCCGGAGCCGAAGCCGACGCGGCTGCCGACGCGGCGGCGCAAGTTGTCCAGGACGTGCAAGAGGTGCAGCAAGCCGAAGGCGCCTCGGATGCCCCCGCGGAGGCAATGAGCGCCGAAGAGCTTCGCGCCATTCTGACCGACCCTCAGATCACGCCCGAGGATCTTCAACTCCTGGTTCTGCCTTTAACGGTCGACGAGTTGGCCGAACTGGCGGACGCCTGGGTGGTGATTGTCAAAGGCATGACCGCGGCGGTCGTGGCCGAAGAGCTTGCCATTCGCGCAGCGGAGGTCGATGGCGCAGAGCCGGTATCGCGCGACCGTCTGAGCGCACTGGGCCGCGAACGGGCCCGCGGCTTTTCGAACTTCATGGCGGTTGTGAACAGCTATGAATTGAAGGGAGGCGATCCCGCGAAAGTCGCAACCTACCGTGCCTATCGCAACGCCATACTCGTGCAGGAAACCCAGGCCGCCGACTGGCGCACGCTGCTGGCTCAGACGCTTGACTGGGCACAGAGCGAGGAGGGGGGGCTTGCCCTGGCCATCAATGTCGCGGTCGTCGTGGCCTCGTTCCTCGGACTGCTGGTCGCCGCCCGATTTATCCGCAGGATCGCCCGCCGCGCGTTCCGCAAGATCCCGAACATGTCCCAGCTGTTGCAGGGATTCCTCGTCATGATCATCTACTGGCTAACCCTGGCCATCGGTCTGATGATCGTTCTGGGCGCCTTGGGTGTGAACATCACGCCGCTCTTTGCTCTGGTCGGTGGTGCGTCCTTCATCATCGCCTTTGCGATGCAGGACACGTTGGGCAATCTCGCCGCCGGCCTGATGATCATGATCAACCGGCCCTTCGATGTGGGCGACTATGTCGAGATCGCCGGCATCGGCGGTACGGTCGATTCGGTTTCGGTCGTCTCCACGACCGTCGCCACACCGGACAACCAGGTGATCGTCATCCCCAACAGCAAGGTCTGGGGCGATGTCATCACGAACGTCACCGCGAGCGAAACCCGGCGCGTCGATCTGGTCTTCGGCATCGGTTACGACGACAGCATCGAGACGGCGCAACGTGTGCTCGAGGAAACCGTCGCGGCCCATGAGCTCGTCCTGCACGAGCCAAAGCCAGTGATCCGTGTGAATGAGCTGGCGGACAGTTCCGTGAATTTCGTGGTCCGGCCCTGGGTCAAGAGCGCGGACTACTGGACGGTCCACTGGGATCTCATGCGTCAGGTGAAGGAAGCCTTCGACGCCGCGGGCATCTCCATTCCCTTTCCGCAGTCCGATATGCATCTGCATGTCAGCGGCGGCGAGACGCCTGCCCCTCTCGCCTCGGCGGGCCAGCCCTCCGGACCGGCGCACGGGGTCGGACGGCCGGCAGGGGCGCCGGACTATCGCAGCGGGGACGAGTCTGCCTCGGACGCCGCGCAGGAAACGCAGAGCAGCTGAACCACCGGGCTCACGCCTCCGGATAAAAGCCCTCATAGATCGGAACCAGGGTGTCACGCTCGAAGAGCGAGGACACGCTGGTTCCGTTCCAGATGTTCAGGATTGCCTGGGCAAAGATCGGCGCCGTCGGCACGATGCGTATGTTGGGCGCGTCCCGGACAGGCTGCGGGGCCTCGATCGTGTCGGTGATCACAAGGCTCTCCATGCGGCTCTTGGTGATCCGCTCCACCGCCGGCCCCGACAGCACGCCGTGCGTGATGTAGGAGTGCACCTCGGTCGCGCCGGCATCGATCAGCACATCGGCCGCCTTGCAAAGCGTTCCGGCCGTGTCGCAGAGGTCGTCCACGATCAGACAGGTCTTGCCGGACACATCGCCGATCACGGTCATCTCGGCAACTTCACCGGGTTTCTCGCGGCGCTTGTCGACAATCGCCAAGGGCGAGTTGATCCGCGTGGCCAGCTCTCGGGCCCGCGCCACGCCGCCGACATCGGGCGACACCACCATGAGCTCGCCCATTCGGCCCTTGAAATGATGCTCGATATCCAGGGCGAAGGTCGGCGAAGCATAGAGGTTGTCGACCGGAATATCGAAGAAGCCCTGAATCTGCGCGGCGTGCAGGTCCATCGTCAGGATCCGTTCGATCCCGGCCTGGGTGATCAGGTTGGCAACCAGCTTGGCCGAGATCGGCGTACGCGCCTTGGTCCGGCGATCCTGCCGTGCATATCCGAAATAGGGGATCACCGCAGTGATCCGCGATGCCGACGACCGCCGCAGCGCATCGGCGATGATCAGAAGCTCCATCAGGTTGTCGTTGGCCGGGTTCGAGGTCGGCTGGATGATATACATGTCCTCGCCGCGGACATTCTCGAACACCTCGACGAAGATCTCCTGATCATTGAACCGCTCCACGCGCGCATCGACCAGGCCCACCGACGCACCGCGGTGCATCGACATCCGTCGCGCGACCGCCTTTGCGAGGGTTCGGTTCGCATTTCCTGAAATGAGTTTCGGTTCGATAACTGAGGGCATGAATTCGGTTCCGCACGCAACGACCGCTGGTACGGCCCGTTGACACCGATTAGCACCCCTCCATGCTGGTGCAACCATAACGGCGGGGAGGCCGGAAACTGTGACGCAGATCGATTACTACTTTTCCACGATTTCACCCTTCACATATCTGGCTCAGGACGGCTTGGAGCAACTCGCGGCGCGTCAGGGCGCGCGCATCGCCTACAAGCCGCTGGACATCTTCGCGCTCTTCGGGCGCACCGGGGGCGTCCCGGTCAAGGAGCGTCATGAAAACCGTCAGGTCTACAGGCTACAGGAATTGCGGCGCGGAGCGAAAAAGGCCGGGGTGACCCTGAACATGCCCGCGGCCTTCTGGCCGACCAACGCGGCGCCCAGCTCCTATGCGGTGATCGCCGCGGCCAAGGAGGACGGCGGCGATACCGGGGCGCTGGTCCGCGGATTGCTCAACGCCTGTTTTGCCGAGGAAAAGAACATTGCCGAGGATGAAGTGATCCGGGAATGCCTCAGCGCGGCCGGGTTTCGGCCGGATCTGGCCGACAAGGGCATGCTCAGCGCGGCCGAAACCTACGCCGCCAATCTGGAGGACGCCGTGACCGCAGGTGTGTTCGGAGCGCCATTCTACATCGTTGGCGACGAACGGTTCTGGGGCCACGACCGGCTCGCGGATCTGGAACTGCACCTGCAGGGCAAGATCTAGCGCCCGTCGAACAGCGCCAGAAACTCGGCGGTTGCCTCGGGCGCCGCCGACCAGTCGCAGACGAGCCGCGCGGACAGGCGCTCTTCCGGGTCATCCCCCGTGAGCACGCCTTCCGTAACGTGATAGACCGCGCCCGCCTCGTGCAGCCGCTGGTGGATATGGCGCGGCCAGTCCCCATAGAGCGTGTTGATGACAGGCGCATGGTGCAGCGCCACCTGGTCCACATGTTCGAGCCCGGCGGCAAGCGCCGCGCAAGCCGCATTGGCGCGCGTGGCCATGTCGAGCCAGAGGCCGTCCTCCAGATAAGCCGCCATCTGGGCCGAAAGGTACCGATGCTTGGAGAAAAGGTGCCCTGCCCGCTTGCGGCGCAGTTCGAATTCCCAGGCCAAGGCGGGGTCGAACAGGACCACCGCCTCGACGCCCATCAGCCCGTTCTTGGTGCCGCCGAAGCTGACCGCATCGATCCCGGCCTTCCAGGTTATCTCCGCCGGGCTGCACTCGAGAGCCACCAGCGCATTGGCAAAGCGCGCCCCGTCAAGATGCACGGGCAGCCCGTAAGAGCGCGCGACGTCGCAGAGCGCACCGATCTGATCGCGTGTGTAGGCCGTGCCGCGTTCGGTCCCTTGCGTGATCGAGACCGGCCCCCGCTGCACGCCGTGCACGCCGCCAAGCTGCGTGGCGGCGATCACTGCGCGCAGATCGTCGGCCGCCATGATGCCCTGAACCGAGGGCACGAGCGTCAGTTTGGCGCCCGACGTGTAGAATTCCGGCGCGCCGCATTCATCCTCGTGGATATGAGCCACATCGGTGCAGAAGATCGTCTGCCACGGCTGGCAAAGGCTGGCCAGCGACAGCGCGTTTGCCGTTGTACCGGTCGCCACCAGATAGACTGCGGCCTGGGGTGCCTCAAAGACCTCGCGGACATGCTCCCGCACGGTGTCCATCAGCGGATCGGCACCATAGGAGGGCGCATAGCCGGTATTGGCGCGGGCCAGCGCTTCCATCACCTTGGGGTGCACCGGTCCGGAATTGTCAGAGGCAAACTGCATCAGGGGTCCTCGATGATAAAATCTTCCCAATCGTCTTCGCTGACCGTCAGTTCGCTGACCGTCCAGTCCTTGACCGACTCGCCCGCGGCATGAACAGTCTCTGGATCACCACTCACCAGCGGATGCCACCAGTTCAGCGCACGGCCCTCGTGGAGCAGCCGGTACGCGCAGGTTGCGGGCAGCCAATAGGCGACCTTCGGCAGGCTCGCCGGGCTCAGGACAACGCATTCGGGCACGAGCCGCTTGCGGTCGCGATAGTTGCCGCAGCGACAGCTTTCGGCATCCAGCAGGCGGCAGGCGACGCGGGTAAAGGCGACCTCGGCGGTGTCGGGATCTTCCAGCTTGTTGAGACAACACTTGCCGCATCCATCGCAGAGCGATTCCCACTCCTCTCCGGTCATGTCTCTGAGGCGCACGTTCTCCCAGAAACGGGGGCGCAAGCGTTCCGCGCGGGTCACAACGCTGCCAGACTGTCCCGCGCGCGGGCACTGTCCTGAGTCATCTGCGCGATCAATCCCTCGACGCCGTCGAACCGTTGCTCCGGGCGCAGGAATTCGACCAACCCCACCGAAAGATGAGCGCCATAGAGATCGCCGGAAAAATCGAAGAGATGCGTCTCAAGATTGGGAAGGTTCTCGCCGAACATCGGGCGTACGCCGAGCGACGCAACCCCGCTATAGATACCGACATGACGGCCGGTCAGCACCTCGGCGGTCACCGCGTAAACGCCGAACCGCGGCAGGTGCAGCCCGGCCAGCGACAGATTTGCGGTGGGATACCCCAACGTCCGGCCCCGCTTCTCGCCATGAATGACCGGCCCTTCGATCCGGTGCCAGTGTCCCAGCATCGCGCGCGCATCGCGCGGATGCCCGTCTGAGAGTGCCTGACGGATACGGGTGGAGGACACTGGCCCGGCTTCGGTATTGATGCTCAGAAGTGGCGCTATGGTGGTCTCGAACCCTATTTCCGGACCGAAGCGTGCCAGATCCTGTGCCGAGCCGCTGCGCCCTTTGCCAAAGCAGAAATCCGCCCCCACCACCACATGGCGCAGTCCGAGCCCGGCGGCGAGCACCTGGGCGGCGAAGGCTTCGGCCTCCAACCCTGCAAGACCCGCGTCGAAGGGGAGAACGAAGAGCCGCTCGACCCCGATCTGCGACAGCCGGTGTTCCTTGGCTTCGGCATTCATCAGGCGAAACGCCGGCGCCTGGGGTGCGAAAAAGCTGCGCGGATGGGGGTCGAACGTCACTACCCCAAGGGGCGCGCCTGTCTCGCGCGCAGCCGCACGCGCCTGTTCGATCACCGACCGATGGCCCAGATGCACCCCATCGAAATTGCCGATCGCGGCGCAGGCACCGCGATCCTCGGGGCCGACATCGCTATAGCCTCGGACGATCCGCATTCCCGCTGCCTCGTGTCAGCCCCGGCTCGGCGCCAGCACCATGGCCTCGCCGGTGATGACGAGCTTTTCGTCGACCTTGGCCTCGCAGGTCAGGGTCACCCGCTTGCGCTCGGGCATCATGTCGCTGACGGTCACCGTGGCCGTGACCTCGTCACCGATCTTGACCGGCCCCATGAACCGCAGTGTCTGGCTGACATAGATCGTGCCGTGGCCCGGCAGACGTTCGCCCAGAAGCGCCGAGAAAAGGCTCGCCGACAGCATGCCATGGGCGACCCGGTCGCCAAAGATCGACGCCTTGCCGGCCTCTTCGTCGAAATGGATCGGATTGCGGTCCTCGCTCACATCGCCGAACTTCTCGATCATGTCGAAGGTGATGGCCTTGGTGATCGACCGGCTCATGCCGATATGCAGATCCTCGAGATAGATGGTTCCGACGCTCATGCTGTTCCCCTGTCTCCGTCTCTCACTCGCGGGCCGTTCTACGGCGGCAATGCGCCCGGCGCCAGCGCCGCGGCGACATCTTTCGTCAGCGCATGAATCCCATGGAAAAACGCGGCGCGATCTTCTGCTCGGCCAGATAGGCTTCCAGCAGCGCCGGGTCCGGTTGCCCCCCCGGCGGGGTGCCGGTGGTTTCTGCTGCCAGTCCGCCCGAGACGAACACGCTGTCGAACCCCTCGCCCATTGCGCCAGCGATGTCGGTGGCCGGGCCATCTCCGATAGCGAGAATTCGGTCGCGCTGCACATCGCGCAAAGCCGCGAGCCGTGTCAGCGCCAGATCGTAGATCGGCGGATGCGGCTTTCCGAAATAGAGGCTCTGGCCCCCCATTTCAGTATAGAGTTGCGCCAGCGCGCCGGCACAATAGACGCGCGTATGCCCCCGATCCACGACGATGTCGGGATTGGCACAGAGCAGCTTCAGCCCGCGTGCCTTGGCCGACAGGAAGGTGCCGCGATATTCCTCGGGCGTGTCGGTCTCGTCGTTATAGAGCCCTGTGCAGACGATGCCTTCGGCCTGCTCCAGCGACACGCGCTCGATGGGCGGGGCATCCCGCAGGTCAGGCGCCAGATCGGTGAAGAACGGCAGATCGCGTTCCGGTCCGATATGGAGGACCTTGCGCCCCACCGCGCCCCGCACCATTGCCGCCTGGGCACTGTCCCCGGACGATGCGATCTCGTCATAGCAGTCGCGCGGCGCGCCGAGCGCGTCGAGCTGGGTGACCACCTCTCCCTTGGGCCGGGGCGAGTTGGTCAGCAGCAACACGGTGCCGCCGCCTGCCTTGAACGAGTGCAGCGCGCTGACCGCCTCCGGAAAGGCCGTCACACCATTGTGCAGGCAGCCCCAGAGGTCGCACAGCAGCGCGTCATAGTCCGCCGCGATGTCGGACAGCGCAGTGATAATTTGGGTCATGTCGTCTCCGGTATCGGCTATGGGTGAGCAATCGGGCAGACGCCGTCAGCCATCGCCTTGCAGCTCGGTGTTGAGATCGCTCAGACCTTGCCTCGCCTGGTCGATGGCCTCGCGAACGGAGGTGATCGCCGCTGTCATCGCAGCCTTTCGGTCTTCGGAATAGTCTGACGCGACGACCGCTGCGAGCGCCCGATCGAAATCGATGCCGTCCTTGGTGACGATGTCCTCGCGCTTCACCCAGGCCGACAGAGCATCCATGTCATCTGCTGAATCGAGCGCCAAAACCGTCACTCCCTCCGCCATGCCGTCTCGCAGCCCCTCGGTGGCTGCGGCGATGGAGGTCTCGGCACTCGACAATGCATCCCTCGCGCTGTCCATCAGCGCTGCCCCAAACCCCTTGGCGCTGCGCGCCGCATCATCGAGCGCGTCGGACATTGTCGGCATCGCGTCGGACGGGCTGTCGTCTGCCGACCCCGTGTCCGGAGGCGCACCCGCTTCTTGTGCGCCAACCAGTGACGCCCCCAGACAGAGGGCGGTGACATAGCAGGCAATCAGGGTCACGGGGAGGTTCACTGGGCACGTCTCCTGCGCATGCAAGGTTCGGTGCCTGATAGCGCGGGACGCGCCGTGGCGCATCCCCAAAGTGCAGTGGTTCGGCGCTCAGAGCGCGAGGTTCGGGATGATCTGCTTCTTGCGGCTCATCACGCCCGGCAGCACGACGCTATCGCCTTCGACGGTGGCTCCAAAGCTCTTCTCGGCCACGGTCTTGACGGTATCGTTGGGCACCAGCAGCGTGGCCTCTTCCTTCAGGATGTCGACGACGAAGAGCAGGACCTCGTCAACGCCATCCTCGGACGCCACACCCGGCATGCTCTCCATCAGCGAGCCCTTCCGCGACAGCGGGATCTCGGGTGCGGTCGTCTCCAGCACCGAGACGCGGAAATTCTTGCCACCCACTTCGTACTTCTTGCTGTCCATGCGGATCAGCTCGGCATCGGAAAAGCTCGAGACGTCGGACTTGGCGGCAAAGAGCTCACCGGCATAGGCGGACATGTCGATGCCAAGCTCGCCGGCCAGCTGCGCGGCCACTTCGCGGTCGCGGTCGGTCGTGGTCGGCGAGCGGAACTCCAGCGTATCGCTGAGGATGCAGGACAGAGCTGCGCCCTTGATCGGCTCGGGCATCTTGGCTGCGTGCTCGCCCATCAGGTCGACCATGAGCGTTGCAGTACAGGCCAAGGGACGCACTGTGATGTCGATCGGGCCTTTGGTCTCCAGCCCGCCCACCAGCTTGTGGTGGTCGATGATCCCGCGGATATCGGCCGCGTTGATATTGTCTGGCAGTTCGGCGGGGTTGTTGGTGTCCACGATGACGACGGCCTCCCCTTCGGAGACGTCCTGGATGATCTGGGGCTTTTCGAGGTTCCAACGCTCCAGCACGAACGCGGCCTCGGTGTTGGGCTCGCCCAGCAATGCGGGCGCGGCGGGGGTGCCTGCGACCTCTGTGAGATACCACGCCCAGATGATCGGCGAGCCTGTGCTGTCGGTATCGGGAGCCTTGTGGCCAAAAACCTTGATCGTCATGTCACTATCCATCCTAGGCGATTTTGCCGGGGTTATAGGCGCGGTCGGCCGGTGCTGTCAGAGGGGTGTTTCGACGCACGGTTTTCCCCTTGGTCAAGAAAACCGCGCGCGGGGCGACAGCGACCGTATGTCCGGCATCGGTTCGGGGTGACCACATCGCGGGACACTCAAAGCCCTTGCAGGCCCAGGCCGCCGCTTTCAAGAGGCTGATCCTACGGCTCGCTGCAATGGGACTTTTTCAGCCGATCTTGGGCCAGCGACCCGTGCAGTTTGCCCGCGGAGGCAATACCATCGCCGGATCGCGGCATTTGACTCTATGCCACGGATCTGAGGGCATCTCTAGCCGCTCATCCCCATCGCCGCTCGCGACAAACCGGGAGCCAGCGTCCATATCGCGCGCAACGCAGGGCGACTCTCCGAACATGGGGAACCAGTATCCCGTCCTTGGCGGCGCGGAACTCCTACGCGAAAATCAACCAGGCATCCGTCAAGGGACGCGGCCTGACCCTGCCTGAACGGGACACTCCAGTGGCACCTGCGACAATTCGGCCTGCGGGGTGGGGGCACCACTGGAATCTGGCGTCGGCCTGTCTACCTGAGGACCTACGCAACACCAGACCCCGAGGTGGCCCATGATCCGCGCGATCCATTTTTCCGCAATCGCTCTACTCGCCGCCGCGTCGTTGATCGCTGCGACCTCCGCCGGGTCCCAGGGTCAGATCGAACCGTTTCCCGCGCTGAGCATGTTGGAAACCAGCGTTCACCCCCAGATGGTCGAGACAGCAGCGCCGGGCATGGCGCCTGCCGCTGCCGGAAACGTGACCGGGTTCGGTCCAAGCATTTCCGGCGATGGTTCGCTCGACAAGAAAATGTCCTTCGTTACCGCGCTGATCGGCGATCACGCATCTGGCCGCGTCACTCCGAACGGCTGACCCGGGCAGCGAACCCGCAAATCTACCCCGCAGACTGGGGCCAAACCCGACGCCCGCAGGTATCGAGCTATCAGTTCCGACCAACCTGAATGGCCAGGACCCGTGCAAGTCCGTGGCTTTCGAGCGATTGCCAAGGCAGGCACACCACCGGCATCACGCCGCGCCTGCCCCTGCATCGGCCGCGCATTCCCATTGATCCTCGCCCCAATACTCCCAAAATAGCTGCAAGCGGGGCAACTGCCTCTGGGAGGAGCGCGTGCGGTGCCCGTCACCCGCGCGAAAGCAATGCTCGAATACAGCCACGATCCGATGTTCGTCGCCGGGTCCTTCATGGTTTCTTTGCTGGCCGCGTTTACCGGGCTGTCGCTGACCCGCGGGTTGTCGGCATTGCCGGTTTTCAGCCGCAAGGTGCGCGTGGCAATGGCCGCGGTCGCGCTCGGCACGGGTATCTGGTCGATGCACTTCATCGGCATGCTCGGCCTGCAGCTCCCGGTGCAGGTGTTCTACGATCCGGTCACGACCCTGCTCTCGGCCATGGTTGCGATCCTGATCACCGGCCTGTCGCTGCTGATCTTGCATTTCCGTCGCCGCGACGGGCGGACCATCGTCCTGGCCGGCGCCCTGATGGGGCTCGGGGTCGCCGCGATGCACTATCTGGGCATGTCGGGGATGGCGGTGTGCCGTCCGGTCTATTCCGTGTTCGGTGTCGTCATCCCGGTCCTGGCGGCCACGGCGCTCGGCATTCTTGCGATCTCCATCGCCTACGGGGCACGCACGCGGCGCAATACGCTGCTCGGCACCGCGGTCTTTGGTGCGGCGGTTGTCGCGGTGCACTACCTGGCCATGGCCTCCACCGGCCTTGTGCTGATCGATGTCACGCAAGAGCCGCCTCTCGCTCTCACAAACACCGCGCTGGCCTTGCTGGTGGCCTTTGCCGCGTTCGGCATCTGCGGCAGCTTCCTGCTCAGCTCGGCGACGTTCTTTGCAGGCCTGCAGGACCAGACAGATCCGCCCACGCAAGACCCGGCCGGTGAAGCACCTGCGCCGACCCCGCCGCTGCTGGTTCCCTTTGAACGCCATGGGCGCACGGAGTTCATTCCACCGCAAAGCATCGCCGCGATCCGGGCCGAAGGGCACTACACGATCCTTTATGCCGGAGAGGACAAGCTCTTTTGCCCCTGGTCGATCTCCAAGGCGCGCACGCGGCTGGCGCAGACCCGGTTCCTGCAGGCCCACCGCAGCTATCTGGTCAATCCCGATCTCGTCACCGGGTTCGAACGGCGCAAGGACAACGGCGTCGTGTTCTTTGGCACGACCCCCTCGCTGGAGCTGGTGCCGGTCAGTCGCTCCCGTCTCGGCACATTGCGGGACTCGCTCGGTCTCTGACCGGAGCCCGGGGGGCGGAGCAGGCGCCGCGCAACTCGCGAACTCCATTCGCATTTCGTGCAGGGATCCAAGCAGGCAGTGCGTTTTTGCACGACAGGACCGGACCGCGCGCCTTACCCAGTTCAGGACGTGAACAAAGCAGGCACCCGTCCGGGGAGACCTGCGGCACGAGGGAGGATTGCTGCGAATGATACCCGGTGGGTTCGAATACCACCGGCCCGACAGCCTTGCGGCTGCGGTCGGTGTACTACGTGAATATGGTGACGACGCGCGCGTGCTCGCGGGCGGGCACAGCCTTATCCCGATGATGAAACTGCGCATGGCAGATGTGGAGCATCTCATCGATGTGCAGGACATCGCCGAGATGAAAGGGATCTGTGCCGAAGGCGACAAGATCGCCATCGGCGCGATGACCAGCCAGCACGAGTTGATCGACAGTCCCGAGATTGCCCGTGTCGTCCCGATTCTCAGCGAAGCAGCGTTGCAGATCGCCGATCCGCAGGTGCGCTATTGCGGCACCATCGGCGGCAATGTCGCCAATGGCGATCCCGGCAACGACATGCCCGGGGTGATGCAGTGCCTTGATGCGACCTTCCTGCTCCACGGGCCCGACGGCCCCCGCGAGGTGGCAGCCCGCGACTTTTACGAGGCCGCCTACACCACCGCGCGCGACGACGAGGAAATCCTGACCGCGATCCGGATCTCGGCCCATGCGCCCGGCTATGCCTATGAGAAACAGAAGCGCAAGATCGGCGACTACGCGACCGCCGCCGCCGCGGTCCTGATCGAGAAGCGCGACGGGCTGGTCGCCAACGCATCCATCGCCATGACCAATCTGAGCGATGTGCCCGTGTGGTCCGAGGCCGCGGGCGCCGATCTGTTCGGAACCGACTGCGGCCCAGAGGCCGTCGCGGCCGCCGTGGACACGATGCTCGGGGATATCGACCCGACCGAGGACAACCGCGGACCCGTCGAGTTCAAGCAACATGTGGCCGGCATCATCCTGCGCCGCGCCATCGCCCGCGCCTGGTCGCGCGCCTGAGGAGGCTTCCCATGAGCGAGACAACGAGCCAGATGAACATCAAGCTGACCGTCAATGGCGAGGCCCACGAGGTCACCTGCGAGCCCCGCGCCCTGTTGATCCATGTACTGCGCGAGGATCTGAACCTCACCGGACCCCATATCGGCTGCGAAACCTCCCATTGCGGGGCTTGCACCGTCGATCTGAACGGCAAATCCGTGAAATCCTGCACCCTCTTTGCGGCCCAGGCCGACGGGGCGGAGATCACCACCATCGAAGGCATCGCCAACCCCGACGGCATGCATGTGTTGCAGGAGATGTTCCGCGAACATCACGGGCTGCAATGCGGCTACTGTACGCCCGGTATGATCACCCGCGCCTACCGGCTGCTGGAGGAAAACCCGGCACCGACTGAGGAAGAGGTCCGCTTCGGCATGTCCGGCAACCTCTGCCGCTGCACCGGCTATCAGAACATCGTCAAGGCCGTGCTCGCCGCGAGCGACCAGATGGCCGCCCAAAAGGAGGCCGCGGAATGAAGGACGAGGTTCAAACCCCCGAAGACCGCTCTGCCAAGCTCAAGGGCCTCGGCACGTCCCGCCGTCGGGTCGAGGACGCGCGCTTCACCCAGGGCAAAGGCAACTATGTCGACGATCTGAAGCTCGACGGCATGCTCTTTGGCGATTTCGTCCGCTCCCCTTATGCCCATGCGCGCGTCAAATCGGTCAATATCGACGCGGCCATGGCCCTGCCCGGTGTGATCGCGGTGCTGCTGGCCAAGGATCTCGAACCGCTCTCGCTCCACTGGATGCCGACACTCGCGGGCGACAAGCAGATGGTACTGGCCGATGGCAAAGTGCTGTTCCAGGGCCAGGAGGTGGCGTTTGTCGTCGCCGAGGACCGCTACATCGCCGCCGACGCCATCGAGCTGGTCGAGGTCGACTACGAAGAACTGCCGGTCATCACCGACCCGTTCAAGGCGCTGGAGCCCGACGCGGTGACGCTCCGCGAGGATATCGCCGGCCAGACCGAGGGCGCCCACGGCGCGCGTCGCCACGACAACCACATCTTCCTCTGGGAAGAGGGCGACAAGGAAGCCACCGAGCAGGTGCTGTCCGAGGCTGAGGTCGTCGCCGAGGAGATGATCTACTACCACCGCACGCACCCCTGCCCGCTGGAGACCTGTGGCTGCGTCGCCGACATGGACAAGGTGAATGGCAAGCTGACGCTCCACGGCACTTTTCAGGCGCCCCATGTGGTGCGCACCGTCGCCTCGCTGCTCTCGGGCATCGAAGAGCACAATATCCGCGTGATAAGCCCCGATATCGGCGGCGGTTTCGGCAACAAGGTAGGCGTCTACCCGGGCTATGTCTGCTCGATCGTCGCCTCCATCGTCACCGGGCGTCCGGTGAAGTGGGTCGAGGACCGGATGGACAATCTCATGGCCACGGCCTTCGCCCGCGACTACCACATGCAGGGCAAGATCAGCGCCACCAAGGACGGCAAGATCACAGGGCTCTGGGTCCATGTTACTGCCGACCACGGCGCGTTCGACGCCTGTGCCGACCCGACCAAGTTCCCCGCCGGCTTCTTCCATATCTGCACCGGCAGCTATGACATTCCGGTCGCCTATGTGGGCGTCGACGGCGTCTATACGAACAAGGCACCGGGAGGCGTGGCCTATCGCTGCTCCTTCCGCGTGACGGAAGCCGCCTATCTGATCGAGCGCATGATCGAGGTGCTGGCCATTGAACTCGGCATGGACGCTGCCGAGTTGCGGTCCAAGAACTTCATCCGCGCCGACCAGTTCCCCTACCAGTCGGCGCTCGGCTGGGAGTATGACAGCGGCGACTATCACACCGCCTGGGACAAGGCGCTGAAAGCCGTCGATTATGACGGTCTGCGGGCCGAGCAGGCCGCGCAGCTGGAGGCCTTCAAGCGCGGCGAGACCCGCAAGCTGATGGGGATCGGGCTCACGCATTTTACCGAAATCGTCGGCGCAGGGCCGGTCAAGAACTGCGACATCCTCGGTATGGGCATGTTCGACAGTTGCGAGATCCGCATCCATCCCACGGGCTCGGCCATCGCGCGGCTCGGCACGATCAGCCAGGGACAGGGCCACGCGACGACCTTTGCCCAGATCCTGGCCTCCGAGACCGGCATCCCGGCGGATTCGATCACGATCGAAGAGGGCGACACCGACACTGCACCCTACGGGCTCGGCACCTACGGATCGCGCTCCACCCCGGTCGCCGGGGCGGCCACGGCCATGGCGGGCCGCAAGATCAGGGCCAAAGCCCAGATGATCGCGGCCTATCTGCTGGAGGTCCATGACGGCGATGTCGAATGGGATGTCGACCGGTTCGTGGTCAAGGGCGCGCCGGAGCGGTTCAAGACGATGAAAGAGATCGCCTACGCAGCCTATCACCAGCCCATTCCGGGCGTGGAGCCGGGTCTGGAGGCGGTCAGTTACTACGATCCGCCCAACATGACCTACCCGTTCGGCGCCTATATCTGCGTAATGGACGTCGATGTGGACACCGGCGAGTGTGATGTCCGTAAGTTCTATGCGCTTGACGATTGCGGCACCCGGATCAACCCGATGATCATCGAGGGCCAGGTCCATGGCGGTCTGACTGAGGCGCTCGCAATCGCGATGGGCCAGGAAATCGCCTATGACGAGATCGGCAACGTCAAAACCGCGACGCTGATGGACTTCTTCCTGCCCACGGCCTGGGAGACGCCCAATTACGAGACCGACTACACCGAAACGCCCAGCCCCCATCACCCCATCGGCGCAAAGGGCGTGGGCGAGAGCCCCAATGTCGGTGGCGTTCCGGCTTTCAGCAACGCGGTGATGGATGCCTTCCGGCCTTTCGGTCTGCGCCACGCGCACATGCCCCACGATCACTGGCGCGTCTGGAAGATCGCCCGCGATCTGGGCCTGCACAGCTGATCGGTATCGCCGCCCCGCACCTGTGGGGCGGTGGACCCTGACCCCGGGACCCCTCGCATGAGCTACCAGACCCTCAAATCCGAGATGCAGGCCCATGGCTATGTCGCCTCCGACGACCTGGCCATGGCCGTGCATCTGGCGCTTACCCTCGGCAGGCCCCTGCTGCTCGAAGGCGCCGCCGGTGTCGGCAAGACCGAGGTCGCGCGCGTGCTGGCCGCGGTAAAGGCGACCGAGCTCATCCGGCTGCAATGCTACGAGGGGCTCGACGCCTCCCACGCGATCTATGAGTGGAATTACCAGCGCCAGCTTCTGGCGATTCAGGCCGCGGGCGACAATGCCGCGGAGGTCGAAAAACGGATCTTCTCCGAGGAATACCTTCTCGAACGCCCGCTTCTCGCCGCCATCCTGCGCCCGTCACCCCCGGTGCTGCTGATCGACGAGATCGACCGCGCAGACGAGGAGTTCGAGGCCTACCTGCTTGAAATCCTTTCGGACTTCGCCATTACGATCCCGGAACTGGGGACCATCAAGGCCACCAGCCGACCCCATGTGATCCTGACCGCGAATGGTACGCGCGAGCTGTCGGATGCGCTCCGCCGCCGCTGTCTCTATGCGCATGTTGACTACCCTGACCGCGCCGCGGAGCTTGCCATCCTCGCAGCGCGCCATCCCGGGCTCGACGCGAAGCTCATGGGCCAGATCGTGAGCTTTGTGCAGGATTTGCGCCGCGAGGGGCTGGAAAAGCCCCCCGGCGTAGCCGAGACACTGGATTTCGCTGCCGCCCTCGCGGGGCTCGGCATCGCCGATCTGACCGAGGATCCCGCCACACTCCAGGCCAGCCTCGTGACCCTGCTCAAGACGGCGCAGGACCGGGCCGCCGTGCCCCTTGAGGTGACCGAACGCCTTGCCGGACGCGCGGCATGAGCAGCATCACTAGATTCGCCACTCGCGACGCAGGTTTCTCCGCCCGGATCAGCGGCTTCATGGCCCATCTGCGCGACAACGGTCTCCGGCTGGGCGTCGCCGAAACCGGCACCGCGTTGGAGGCGCTGTCCCAGATCGAGCCAGCCGATATCGCGCAGACACGCTTGGCGCTCCGCGCCGTCTGCACCGGCAGCGCGGACGAGGCCGGCCGCTTTGACGATCTCTTCGACGGGTATTGGCGCAATGGCGGGCGCGTGCGCAGCCGCCCCTCCACAGCTTTGCCGAGCGCAGCGCAGCGCAGCACAGCGCGCAGCGGCACAGCTCGAGACGATGCCGAAGGCGACGGGACCGCCGATGCCCCGGATGCTGGCGAGGGCGAGACCAGCACAGCCACCGGAACCGGCCGCCTGATTGCCTGCACCACGCCCAACGCGATGCGGCGCGATCTGCGAGAGTTAGTCACACCGGAGGCCATCGCCGAGGCGCAGGCCGTTGCCGAACATCTCGGCCGGGCCCTGCGCGACCGCCGCTCACGCCGCCGCCGCGCGGCCAGACGCGGCAGCCAGATCGATTTCCGCCGCACCGTCCGCCGGGCCATCGCGCGGGGCGGCGCGCCGCTGGACCTGCCCCGCCGCACCCGGCCCGATCGGGCTGTGCGGATCACCGCGATCTGCGACGTCTCGGGCTCCATGGCGATTTACGCGCGCGTCTTCCTGAGCTTTCTCGTCGGACTGATGCGCGGCGACCCCAAGGCGGAGGCCTTCCTGATGCACACCCGGCTGGTGCCGATCAGCGACGCGCTGCGCGAACCCGACCCGCTGAAGTCCGTGGCGCGGCTCAGCCTGATGGCAGAAGGGTTCGGCGGCGGCTCGAAGCTCGGCGAAAGCCTCACACAGTTCGCGGCCACCCATGCGCGGCGCTGCATCACGGGCCGGAGCGTCGTGATAATCCTGTCGGACGGATACGATACCGGTCCGTCCGAGCATCTGGGCACAGCACTCGCCGCGATCCGGCGCCGCGGCGCGCGCATCATCTGGCTGAACCCGCTCAAGGGCTGGCGCGACTATGCGCCGGTCGCCGCCGGCATGGCCGCCGCTCTGCCCCAATGCGATCTCTTCGCCCCCGCCGCGACGCTGGGGGACCTCGCGGCGCTGGAACCGGAGCTTGCGCGGCTATGACCATGCCCTTCGCCTCCGAGTCCCCCCTGGCCGCCAGCCTCCGCCTGCAGCGCGAGGACACGCCCCACGCCGTGGCGCTCGTCACGCGGGTTCAGGGCGCCACAGCCGCGCACCCCGGCGCCCGCGCCGTGATCGGCGCCGACGGTATCGTCATCAGCGGCTTTCTCGGCGGCGGATGCGTGACCGGAGCGGTCCGTCGCGCTGCAGCCGAAGCTTTGCGCTCGGGCCAGCCGGTGATGGTCGCCCTGCGCCCCCAAGCGGCGCTGGACGCCGCAGGGGTGCCGGCGGGCGAGACGCAGGAAGGCTGGCACTATGCCCGAAATGGCTGCCCCAGCGAGGGACATGTGGATATATTCGTAGAGCCGGTCCTGCCAGCACCGCTGCTGATCGTGTTGGGTCGCGGCCCCGTCGCCGACGCCCTGGTGCAGCTCGCGGAGGCGATGGGTGCCCCTGTCACTCAGACAACGCCCGGCCAATCCGATTGCGCCGGTTTCGACTGGGCCGACGCGCTGCACGATACAACCCGCCGAGACGCCGTGATCGTGGCCACTCAGGGCAGCGGCGACCGCGAAGCGCTACGCGCAGCGCTCGCGAGCCCGGCCGGCCATATCGGCTTTGTCGCCAGCCGGCGAAAGGCCGAAAAACTCCGCGACCGTCTGGCGAACGAGGGCATCCCGCAGGAGGCGCTGACCCGCATCCAGGCCCCCACCGGGCTCGATATCGGAGCACGAACACCCGGTGAGATCGCGCTCTCGATCCTTGCAGAACTCGTTGCCTCGCGCCGCGACGCACCCGCCCCATGACCGCCGATAGGTCCCTGACAGTCGCACATTCGGCCGACTGCACCCGGCAAGCGTCTGCCGAAGAACGATTTTTCGACAAGAACAGTAAACGGAGGACACAATGACCCTCATCGCGACGCTGCGCCACTGGCGCCGCCGGATCTCGCCCACCGATGACCAGATCGCGCTGCTGGCGCGGATCAAACTGCCCTGCTGCTGAGGAGCTTGCCCGTGGAACTGAAAGAAGAAATCACCATTCCTGCGCCGCGTGACGAGGTCTATGCCGCGCTGAACGACACCGACGTGCTGAAGGAATGCATCCCCGGTTGCGAGGAACTCACGCGGGTTTCGGACACCGATCTCGAAGCCAAGGTGGTGCTCAAGGTCGGCCCGGTGAAGGCACGGTTTTCCGGCAAGGTCACGCTCGACCCGACCGGCGCTCCCGAGACGTTTTCGTTGCAAGGCGAAGGCAATGGCGGTGCGGCAGGCTTTGCCAAGGGCGGTGCCACCGTCACCCTGACCGAAGTCGAGGACGGCACGCTTCTGGCGTATGACGCCAAGGCCGATATCGGCGGAAAGCTCGCGCAGCTCGGCTCGCGCCTGGTGCAGAGCACGGCCAAGAAGCTCGCGGCCAAGTTTTTCGTCAAATTCGCCGAGACGGTTACGGCGGATCAGGAAGCGGCCTGAACGATGGCTGCCACGCGCTGGAGCGAGGATGCCGGAGAAATCCTGCGCCATGTGCTGGACCAGCACCGCGCCGGGCAGGCTTGCGGTCTGGTCGCCGTCACTGCAACCTCGGGCGGCGCGCTGCGGGCCCCGGGTGCGCTTGCCGCTGTCGCGTCAGACGGCAGCATGGTGGGATACGTCTCCAACGGGTGCGTGGACGGAGATATCGTCGCCCAGATGCTGGCCGCAATGGACGCGCAGGCGCCGCGCGTGGTGCGCTATGGCGCAGGCTCGCCCTGGCAGGACATTCGGCTCCCCTGCGGAGGGTCTGTCGAGCTGGCGCTGATTCCGGATCCGCAAACCGCGCCGCTTGCCGATCTTGCCAAAGATCTGACCGACCGCCGCCGGTCGGAGATCGATCTTTGCGCGGTGGCAGGCGAGCGGCTGGCGGGAGTCACGGCAGACCGGTTCACCCTGCGCCCGCGTCCCGCCCTGCGCCTTGCAGGACGTGGGGCTGCGCTTGGCGCGATGGCGCGCACCGGGGTCGCCGCGGGATTCGCCGTTTCGGTGGCCAGCCCCGACCCGGGCGATCTGGAGGATCTCGCAGCGCTTGGGCTGACACGTGCCCATCACCTCGCTCTGCCCGGCAACTTGCCGCCCGTAGCCGACGATGCTGACACGGCCGTCGTTCTGCTCTTTCATGACCATGAATGGGAACCCGCCCTGCTCTGCCAGGCGCTGGACGGGCCGGCGCCCTTTATCGGCGCCATGGGTAGCCGCCGCACCCATGCCGCGCGTCTTCAGGCACTGCGCGCCGCTGGTGTGGATGAGGCCGCGCTGGCCCGGATCACAGGCCCTCTGGGGTTGGTGCCGTCGCTTCATGAGGCCAATCTCATCGCCCTTTCGGCACTCGCCCAGGTCACAGAGCACCTGCGCAACCCCGCCTCCGCCACCGGGTTTCACCGCGCCGCCTGAGCCGTGATGGGCCGCGCCCCATCACGCCGGCTCGGACAGGCAGAGTGTGGGCGCGACGCATCGGACGGCATGCGCGGCAAAACACGCGTTTGAGGCTCCCGCGCCGACCGTGCTAAGCGGGCGGGCGCAACCGATATGAGTGCCCTGTGAAACTCAACCCCTTCGCACATTCCCGCGGCCCACTTTTCACTACGGACGACAAGCGGGCGATCGTCTGGTTCTTCTTCGGCTACCTCTGGCCGAAGGCGAAGTGGCTTGGCGTGATCGTGCTGCTTGTGACACTGCAGGGCCTGGTCTACCGGCAATTCCTGTATTTGACCGAAAACGGCCTGCGCGTGATCTTTGAAAAGGGCTCGTTCACGCAGCTTTACGCGGTCTGCGCTGCGGTCTTCGGGCTGTTCATGTTCCGCGCCGTCACCAGTTACATCACGCCGCGGCTGTCGGCCTGGGTGGCGGGCGATGCGATCTACAAGATGCGCAAGGACTTGATCAGCAAGCTGCTGAGCTTCGATCTGTCCTACTATGAACGCACGCCTCCAGGCGAGATCATCCTGCGGCTGGTGCAGCAGCCAGACGGGCTGGGCCAGTTCGTTGGACAGGGCACCGTGAACGCCTTGCGCGATACGCTGACCGTGATCATCATCGCGGCTTACCTGATCTCACAGCAGCCCTGGCTGTTTCTGTTTGCCCTGGGGACCGCGCCTGCGATCCTCCTAGCGATTGCGATGATCTCCGACCGAATCAAGAAGATCCAGCGCGAGGCGGAAAACGTGATCGGGGCTTATATGAGCGGCATCGAAGAGGTCGCCAACGGCATGCGCACGGTCAAGATCGCAGGCCAGGAACCGGCCGAGCAAACGCGCCTCGTGACCGCCTCCGAAGGCATCAAGTGGCTTCTGATCCGAATCCAGAGCGTCCAGGCGCTGATGATGCCCACCGTCGATGTGGCGGCCGCGTTCGCCTATATGCTCGTGATCGGCGCCGGCGGGTACCTGGTGATCAGCCCGGACCACGATCTCGATGGCGCAGGCCTCGTGACTTTTCTTCTCGGGTTGGTGCTCCTTTTCGACCCCGCGCGCCGCGCCGCGCATTTCTTCGTCACGTTGCAGGCCCAGCTGGTCATCCTGCGAATGATCCACGGTCTGTTCGAACTGGAGCCGCGCATCAAGGATGCGCCCGATGCGGTCGCTGTGGACGATCCCAAAGCCGCCATCCGGTTCGAGAATGTGAGTTTCGGCTATACCCACGACCAGCCGCTGTTCGAGGACCTCACGCTGACCCTGCAGGGCGGCCACACGACGGCCATCGTGGGCTCCACTGGTTCGGGAAAAACGACGATCCTGTCGCTGCTCGCGCGGCTCTACGATGTCGAGGGGGGCCGGATCCTCTATGGCGATACCGATATCCGCGATCTCAAGCTAAGCGAACTGCGCCACCAGTTCTCCGTCGTCGCCCAGGACATCGTCGTTTTCAACAAGTCGATCTGGGAAAACATCCACTATATCCGCCCCGATGCGACCGAGGACGAAGTCTGGGCCGCTGCCGAGGCCGCGGAGATCGCCGATCTGATTCGCGCCCGCAAGGGCGAACCGGTCGGTCCGAAAGGCGCCCAGCTCTCGGGCGGACAAAAGCAGCGAATCGCCATTGCCCGTGCCTTCCTGCGGGCTGCCCCCGTTGTCATCCTCGACGAGGCGACCTCCGCCCTCGACCAAAAGACCGAGGCCCGGGTGATGCGCGCCCTCGACCGGCTGGCCGCAGGGCGCACCACGATCATGGTGAGTCACCGCATGTCGTCGGTCATGGGCGCGGACAGGATCTATGTGCTGGAGAGCGGCAAGCTGGTCGAAGACGGCACCCATGAGGAGCTGATGGCGCGCGGGCAGCTCTATGCGACGATGTTCGAGGCTCAGCGCTCGGGCTACGACTGAGGCGTCTGGCCGCTGCGTGATTTGACAGTGCCGCGCGGAGCCACGACATAGGCTTGGCAGGAGGATCCCCAATGCCCGATGGCCCCGCCCAGTCTCACGACTCGCCCCCGTCCCAGAGCACCGCGCCCTCTGCGGGCGCCGACCGCGCCCGGTTTGACTGGTCCGACCCGCTCGGTCTCACCGCCCAACTGACGGAAGAGGAGCGCCTGCTGGCCGAGGCCGCGGCGCAGTTCGCCAAAACCAAGCTCGCGCCGCGCATCACGGACGCTTATCTGAACGAAACCGTCGCGCCGGAACTGTTCGCCGAGATGGGCGAAATGGGGCTGCTCGGCGTGACCATCCCGGAGGCCCATGGCGGGCTCGGCGCGGGCTATGTCGCCTATGGGCTCGTGGCGCGCGAGATCGAGCGCGTCGATAGCGGCTATCGCTCGATGATGTCGGTACAATCCTCGCTGGTGATGTATCCGATCTTTGCCTTCGGCAGCGACGATCAGCGCGCGCGCTACCTGCCGGAACTCGCCCGCGGCACCTCCATTGGCTGTTTTGGCCTCACCGAGGCCGAGGCCGGCAGCGACCCGGCGGGAATGCGCACGCGCGCCGAAAAAACCGCCGATGGCTACCGCCTCACCGGCGCTAAAATGTGGATCTCCAACGCGCCCATTGCCGATGTCTTCGTCGTCTGGGCAAAATCCGACGCCCATGATGGCGCGATTCGCGGGTTCATTCTGGACCGTGGCACGCCCGGGCTCAGCGCGCCCAAGATCGAGGGCAAGCTCAGCTTGCGCGCCTCGGTGACCGGCGAGATCGTTATGGACGGGGTCGAGGTCGGCGAAGACGCGCTCCTGCCGAGCGTCGAGGGGCTCAAGGGCCCCTTTTCCTGCCTCAACCGGGCCCGCTACGGTATTGCCTGGGGCGTCATGGGCGCCGCCGAGGATTGCTGGCACCGCGCCCGAAGCTATGGGCTGGAGCGGCGCCAGTTCAACCGTCCCCTCGCGCAGACGCAGCTCTTCCAGAAGAAACTCGCCGACATGCAGACCGACATCGCGCTCGGGCTGCAGGGCGCACTGCAGACGGGCCGAATGCTGGAGGCCAGTGCCGCGGCGCCCGAAACCATCAGCCTGATCAAGCGCAACAATTGCGGCAAGGCACTGGAGATCGCCCGGACCGCGCGGGACATGCATGGCGGCAATGGAATCATGGCCGAATACCACGTCATGCGTCACGCCCAGAACCTGGAGACCGTGAACACCTACGAGGGTACGCACGATGTCCACGCCCTCATCCTCGGGCGCGCCCAGACCGGGTTGCAGGCGTTTTTCTGACAGCCGCACCTTTCCCGCCAATTGCTTTCGAAAAGGGCGCAGCCCATGTCCCCGACTGTCATTGTCGCCCTCGTTCTGATCGCCATCGGCGGTGCCGCAATCGCCGTGCAGGCCCCGATAAACGCCCGTCTCGCCCAAGCGGCGGGCAGCCCGATCCTCGCCGCCGCAACGTCCTTCGGGGTCGGGTTTCTGGTCCTGGCGGGCCTCTCGCTCGCGCGCGACGGAGTGCCCTCGCCACAGGCTTTCGCCGGCCTGCCCTGGTGGGCCTGGACCGGCGGGGCACTCGGCGCGATCTATGTCGCCGCGGCAGCCTGGAGCGTGACGCAGATCGGTGTGGTCACCCTCGTCGTCGCACTGATCCTCGGCCAGATGGGCGCGGCTCTGGTCCTCGACGCCGTCGGCGCCTTCGGGCTGACGGTGCGCGAAATCACCTGGACGCGTCTTATGGCGGTCGCCTTCGTTATTGCCGGACTTGTGCTTTCGCGCCTGTGACGCTTGTACCGCGCGGGCGCCCATGCGACCGTTTGAGCACCCCCAAGCCCCGGCAGGCGCCAAACCCGTGAAACAAGCCCCATGAAGCAGGACAGTCGCATCTCCGCCGAAGAAGCATCGCGAAATCCCATCGCGGCTTTCGATCCCGATAGGATCTCGGGCCTTCAAGCCAACACGTCCGCGATCGAGCGGCGCGCCGCCACCCTGCCCGGCCGTCGCAGCGTCAAGGGCGCGGCCCAGGCGGCGTGGCTGATGCGCGCAATCACGATGATCGACCTCACGACGCTCGCGGGCGACGACACACCCGGCCGGGTGCGCAGACTCTGCGCCAAGGCGCGCCGCCCCGTGCGCGCCGACATCCTCGCCGCCCTCGGCATGGGCGATGTGCCGATCACCACTGGCGCCGTCTGCGTCTATCACGAGATGGTGCCTGTGGCCGTCGCTGCACTGGAAGGCAGCGGCATCCCCGTCGCCGCCGTCTCCACCGGTTTTCCCGCCGGCCTCTCGCCGCTGCCCTTGCGCATCGCCGAGATCCACGAGAGCGTCGCCGCAGGCGCCGCCGAGATCGACATCGTCATCTCCCGCCGCCACGTGCTGACCGGCGACTGGGAACGGCTCCACGACGAGCTTTGCCAGTTCCGCGAGGCCTGCGGACCGGCGCACATGAAGGCAATCCTCGCGACGGGCGAGCTCGGCAGCCTTCGCGCCGTGGCCCAGGCCTCCCATGTCGCGATGATGGCAGGCGCCGATTTCATCAAGACGTCAACCGGCAAGGAAAGCGTCAACGCGACGCTTCCGGTCAGCCTCGTGATGCTCCGCGCGATCCGCGACCATCACCGCCTGACCGGATACCGCGTCGGCTACAAACCCGCGGGAGGCATCTCCAAGGCCAAGGACTCGCTGGTCTATCTGTCGCTGATCAAGGAGGAACTGGGGCAGCACTGGCTCAGTCCCGATCTCTTCCGCTTCGGCGCCTCCTCGCTTCTGGGCGATATCGAACGCCAGCTCGAACATCACGCCGCCGGCGCCTATTCCGCCGCGCACCGCCACCCGATGGGCTGAACAGATGGGTATCAAAGAGTATTTCGACAGCATGGATTACGCGCCCGCCCCCGAAAGCCCGGCCGAGGCGCTGGCCTGGCTCGACACCCATGACCGTCGCTTCGGTCCCGTCATCGGTGGCGCGATGCAGGCGAGCGCGGACGAGCGCTTCCCCAGCACGAACCCCGCCACCGGCGAACCCCTCGCCGAGATCACCGTTACGACCAAAGCCGGTATCGACGCGGCCATCGCCGCGGCCCGCGCCGCCCAGCCGGACTGGGAAAACGGCGGCGGCCCGGCCCGGGCGCGCGTGCTCTATGCGCTCGCCCGCATGGTGCAACGCCACGCACGGCTCTTTGCGGTGCTGGAGACCCTCGACGGCGGCAAGCCGATCCGCGAGAGCCGCGATATCGATATCCCCCTGGTCGCGCGGCATTTCTACTACCATGCCGGGATGGCGCAGCTGATCGGCAGCGAGATGCCGGACCGCCGGGCCCATGGCGTCTGCGCCCAAGTCATCCCCTGGAATTTCCCGCTCCTGATGCTGTCGTGGAAGGTCGCGCCGGCCCTCGCCGCGGGCAACACGGTGGTCTTGAAACCGGCCGAGCAGACCAGCCTCACCGCGCTCCTCTTTGCCGAGCTGGCGCATAAGGCCGGCCTGCCGCCAGGCGTTCTGAACCTCGTGACCGGTGCGGGCGATGTCGGCGCGGCGCTTGTTGCGCACCCGGATGTCGACAAGGTTGCCTTCACCGGCTCGACCGAGGTTGGCCGCGCCATCCGCACCGCGACGGCCGGCCAGGGCAAGGCCCTGACGCTCGAGCTGGGCGGCAAGTCGCCTTACATCGTCTGCGCCGACGCGGATCTCGACAGCGCGGTCGAGGGTCTCGTGGACGCGATCTGGTTCAACCAGGGCGAGGTCTGCTGCGCCGGATCGCGGCTGATCGTGCAGGAATGCATCGCGGAGGATTTCTCCGCCCGGCTGCGCGCGCGCATGGCCCGGCTCCGGGTCGGCGACCCGCTCGACAAATGCACAGATATCGGCGCGATGGTCAGCCCGGAGCAGCGAGACCGCGTGCGCGCCATGGTGGCCCAGGTCGCCCCCGACGCTGTGCACAGCCCCGACATCGACCTGCCCGAGGCGGGCTGCTTCCTGCCGCCCATGCTGATCGACGGACTCGACGCGGCCCACCCGCTGATGCAGGAGGAGATCTTTGGCCCCGTGCTGGTGTCCACGACCTTCCGCACGCCCGCCGAAGCCGCCGCGCTCGCCAACAACACCCGCTACGGGCTCGCCGCCACGGTATGGAGCGAGAACCTCAACCTCGCGCTCGACATCGCCCGGCAGGTGCGCGCCGGTGTGGTCTGGGTGAACGCGACCAACCTCTTCGATGCCGCCGCGGGCTTCGGCGGCGTGCGCGAAAGCGGCTTCGGCCGCGAGGGCGGCTGGGAAGGCATGACTGCCTATACCCGCGCCCGCGAGATCCCATCCGCATCTCAGCCTGCCGAGGCCACCGCAGCCGTCCCCGCCCCCACTGCCGCGATCGACCGGACGGCAAAGCTCTATATCGGCGGCAAGCAGGCCCGGCCCGATGGCGGCTATAGCACGCCGGTGGTCGGCGCGGATGGCACGTCGCTCGGCGATGCCGGAGTTGGCAACCGCAAGGATATCCGCAACGCGGTCGAGGCCGCCCGCAAGGCTCAGCCGGGCTGGGTGGACGCGACGGCTCATTTGCGCGCGCAGATCCTCTATTTCATCGCCGAGAACCTCTCGGCCCGCGCCGCCGAATTCACAGCGCGCCTCACCGCGATGAGCGGCGACGCAGAGACCGCCGCCGCAGAGGTCGAGGCCGCCTGCGACGCGCTCTTCACCTTTGCGGCCTGGGCCGACAAGCGCGACGGCGCGGTCAAGCCGGTGCCGCTGCGGGGTCTCGCACTGGCCCTGCGCGAACCGGTCGGTGTGATCGGGGTACTCTGTCCAGAGGCCGCGCCGCTGCTGGGCCCCGTCACCGCACTCGCCGCCGCGGCCGCAATGGGCAATACCTGTGTACTCGTCCCGTCCGAGCGCCACCCGCTGGCCGCCACGGACCTCTATCAGGTCCTCGACACCTCCGACCTGCCGGGCGGGGTGGTCAATATCGTGACCGGATCGGCGGAAACACTCGGCCCCGTGCTCGCTGAGCATATGGATGTGGACGCGCTCTGGTCTTTCGGCGACGACGGCCTGGCCGCCGAACTTGAAACCCGGTCCGCAGGCTCGCTGAAACGCTGCTGGGTTGCGGCACCCGACGCGGTGATGCAGGGCGCCGGCACGGCACCGGCCCAGCATGCGCTGCTCGATGCGGCGACGGAGATCAAGACTGTCTGGGTACCCTACGGCGAGGGCGCTTGAGACCCATGCTCAACAGCAAAAGACGGGGACTTCTGGCCTTTGCCTTGCTCGGCGCGGCGATGCTGGCCGTGCCCCGGCTGCTCTCCGGCCGGGGGACAGAGGTCGCCGTTCATGACAGCGCACCGGGGTTCCGCATCCTCAAAACCGATGCTGTATCGCTGCGGATGGATCCCCTGATCGGGCTCGACAGCACGCAATCGGACGATCCCGTGGCCGCGGCGCCCGCCGATCTGTGCGCCGCGCTGTTTGGCGGCGGCATCTATTCCGACCGGCCCCAGGTCGCCTATTTCACCGACGCAAACTGCCCGCAATGCCGGATCCTCGACCGCTGGCTGAAGGACGTGCCCCCCAGCGAGGCGGAGATCACCGTGCATGATCTGCCGCTTCTGGGACCCAGCTCGGTCGCTGCGGCGCGCGCCATCGGGGCTGCCGGCCTGATGGGCTCCGAGGCGCAGATGCGCGCCCGTCTGCACCGCAGCCGGGTGTCGCCCAACCCTGCCTATCTGCGCGAGATCGCCGAGGGGCTCGATCTCGATGCGGGCCGGTTGCTAGCCAATCTGGAACGCCCCGAGGTCGACGCGAGGATTTCCCAAAGCCTCGGCGCGGCCGCTGCCCTGGGCATTCCGGGAACGCCGGCACTGGTGATCGGCGATGTCGTCGTGATCGGCCGGATCGAGCAGGCGCAATTCGACCGTCTGCTCGCACGCTATCGCCCTGCCCCCTGCATGCCGGCCCGTGCCGCCTAGCCTGCCGGTGGACCTGTCGAACAGAGTTGCCGCGCTCACCGGCCACCACGTCCTGCGGACCGAAGCGCTGCAGGGCGGCAGTCTGTCATCGGTGAGCCGCATCACGCTCGATGATGGCAGAACTGTTGTGGCCAAACGCATGGCGGGCATGGCGCGGGAAGCGCGCATGCTGACGCGCATGGCACGGACCGGCGCCCCGGTGCCACGAGTGCTTGCTCATTCGGACGACGTCTTGCTGCTGGAAGATTTCGGCGCCGCCAGGACCCTGTCGAGCGAAGATGGGGCGGGATGGGCCGCGTTGGCATGCGCGCTCCGGCCGCTTCACGCCGCAACTGGCGAGCATTACGGCTGGGACGAGGATCACGCCTTCGGTGCGGTGGAGATCGTCAACACGCCAACGGACAGGTGGCCGGAGTTTTGGGCCCAGCACCGCCTCATCGGCCCGGCGGCAGGACTGCCACCGCCCTTGCGCCACCGCCTGGACGGTCTCGCCGACCGTCTGCCCGACCTGGTGCCAGCGTCGCCGCCGCCTTCTCTGCTGCATGGGGATCTTTGGAGCGGCAATGTACTTTTGCCCCAGTCGGACCGCGCCGTTCTGATCGACCCGGCCTGCTATTACGGCGACCGGCGGGTCGATTTGGCCATGCTGTCCTTCTTCGCGCGCCCGCCACCGGCCTTTCTCGAAGCAACGGGCACGGCAGGTCCGGACTGGCCCCAGATCTGTGCGGTTTACCAACTCTGGCCTGCGCTTGTGCATCTGCGCTTGTTTGGAGATCGCTACTTGGGCAGCGTGGAGCGACGTCTGACCGGCCTCGGAGTCTGAGGCAGAACACCCGGGTCAACAGCCCGGGCTGGGTGCGGGGTCGTGACCGGCCGGGGGCAACGCGGACAGAGGCAAGGCATCGGTGTAAAACGTGGCGCATCCGCGTCCGGCGCGTTTGGAAGCATAGAGCGCCTGGTCGACCTGATCGAGCAGTTCAGACGCGTCCGCCCCACAGTTCTCCGGTACGGTCGAAACCCCGATGCTGCCGGAAATCTTGCAGGTCGCGGCACCGAAGGGGATGGGCTCCTCCAGGGTGGCGATCAGACGTTCGGCGATCGCCAGCAGGGTTTCCGCTCCGGTCACATCTGGAAAGATCAGCACGAACTCGTCCCCACCGGCACGCACGAGCGTCGTGTCGGTGCGCGTGTGGGCCACCATGATCTCCGCCGCCTTCTGGAGGACATGGTCTCCGGCGGCATGCCCAAGCCGGTCATTGACGTCCTTGAAGAAGTCCAGATCAAGCTGCATCAGACCAAAAGACCGGCCTTGGGCGAGATAGCGATCCAGAATATGGGCCATGGCGCGGCGGTTCTTTAGCCCCGTCAGCGTGTCGGTAAAAGCCTGCTCTTCGGCCGCGACCTTTGCGGCCTGGAGATGGCGGTTTAGCTTGCGCGATTCGTCCATCGCCGCCGATTTCGCCTCGATCAGATAGAGCAGCTCCACCGACATGTCGGTCGCGGCAAAGTCGGCCGCATGCAGATCATGCTCTCGGATGGCATCGACCAGCGAAATGCCGAAGGACAGGTTCAACAGAAGCGATCCGCCGTCTTCGCCCAGCACCAGCGCGCCCTTGAAACCCGTCTTGGGCGGCATGCGGAACTGAAGCTTGATCCGACGCCCGGCACAGGCCCGCAGTTCGGACATCGACTGCACCGAGCGCGGATTGCGGAGCTGAAACAGCTCCAGCAACCGTGCACCGGTGAAGGATTCGGCCGGACGCAGCTTGCGCAGCGTCGGTCCGGCATGGAGGATATGGCCCGTCGGCGAGACCCGGACATGCATCGGCATCAGGCAATCAAGCGCCGCGTTCGGAAGTGAAAAGCCCGTCATGGCGACTACACCTGCGCTGCGAGATGAAAATCGCGCCCTTTGGAAAAGTCGTGCTCGAGCAGGTCGATGGAAATCGTTTCCGTCTGTCCGTCCGATCCGACGTAATCGAGCAGGACCAGCGCGCCGTAATCGTCGGCCATGGTGCGCAAGGCCCCCACCATCACGTGACCCGCACCGGGAAAGTGCCAGCGGCTGGTCAGGATGAAGGATCCCGGCGCGTTGTCGCGCAGGTCCAGATGCGGCAGATCCAGCTCGGGCACCGCGAGCCGCGCGCGGTCGGGCAACTCATCCAAAGACTGGAGAAATTCGGCGAATGTTGCGCCGCCGAAGCGGAGCAGACGGCGCAGGGATTCGGTCGTGGGATGGGAGACCAGATAGATCCCCAGATCCTCGAGCAGCGCGCCGCGCGGGCGCCCGAGCACCGCCATCGCTTGCTGCAGAACCGCTTCGCTCACCTGATCATCATAGATCTGCAGCGCCTCGAAGCCCTGCCGCGAAACGCCGGCCCGGTCGGCGACATCATTCCACAGCGAGGTGCCGTAGGTGATCTTGAGAAAACTTTCGAATGATCGGTTGATCAGCCCATGCATAGCAGCCACTCGCGCTCGGTCCTGCGCAAACCCTATCGGCCCAAGGGTTAAAAATCCGCCAAACGGCAATTGCGGCTCCGGGGGCCCTCGGCTCAGGCGGCTTTTGTCTGCGCGCCGTCGAGCCAGGCCGGAATTTGAGCGATACTGGGCAGCACGACGTCGGCAATGGGTTCGAGCGTGTCGCGCCCCACCGGTCCGGTCAGAACCGCCACCGGCACCATACCCGCCCGCCTGGCGGCAATCAGATCGCCCGGGCTGTCGCCCACCATCGCGACATTGGCGGGCTCAACATCCACGAACTCGCAGAACGCCAGCAGCATGTCCGGCTCGGGCTTGGGCAGAAAGCCACTGTCGCAGCCCAGCATCCGGTCAAAGAGACCGACAACGCCGGACCGGCGCAGATGCGCTTCGGTGGCGCCCAGCGAATCATTGGTCACAACGCCGAGCTTGAGCGCCCGCTCCCGCAATTCAAAGAGCAGCGGGCCGAGCGGAGTCGCCTCGACCTGTTCGGCCTCCGCAGACAGCGTGTTCATCCGTTCGATCAGCAATTGCGACGTGAATTCAGGGAGATGCGGGATCAGGCATGCCGCGATCTGGCCGGGTGTGGAGGCGATGAGCGGGCTGTCGGGCAGGTATCGTGCCCGGTCGAAGTCAAAGCGCGCGGCAGCCGCCAGTCCGCGGGCGCGGCGCTCGTCTCCGGCGCAGATATCGAGCAGGAATCGCTTGGCCCAGCCCCCCCAGGTCGCATGGAAATCAAACAGCGTCCCGTCCTTGTCGAACAGGATCGCGTCGACAGTTGCCATCCAGATCCCTCCCGAAACCGAACCCTAACTATGGGCATTTTTGGAAGGTTTGACAACCGGTTGTGCTGATCAGATGGCAGCTGACGCGCCTCGCGTCAGGACCAGTGCGGCGCGTCCCCGCCCGGCAGAACGGCCCGGGCGCGGACCAGGTCTTCGGGATCAATGTGGGCATGCTGGGCGGCCGCGACGACCCAGTTGTCATCCATGAGCGTGAAATCTAGCACCGCGGCGAGCAATTCGGGATCGTGCATCCGCTCGCGGAGTTGAACCTCGTCGCTCCCGGTTGACCCCAAGAAAACAAAGGCCATCTCCTCGTTTTCCAGAAGCCAGCCAAGCACCTGGAGCGCGAGCAACTCGGCGTGATCTCGGTCCATGCCGTCCTCATTGTTTAAAATCTGAAACGCTTTGTTAAGGGCTCCGTAGGATAGGTTGCAACTGTGCAAAGAGCTGTTTCTGCCACGCGCTGGAGGAGGGCCCATGCCAGGACGTATTCTTCTGATTGACGCGGTTTCGGCGTCGCGGATCGTGTTGCGCTTCCGCTTGTCCACCTCTTGTTATGAAGTGTTTACAGCAGCTTCCGCAAAGGAGGCCGTTGAGACGGGCAAATCCTGCAAGCCCGACCTGATCGTGATCTCCCGCAATACAGGCGATGGCGGCACAGAAGGGCTGATCGAGCGGTTCTCACGGCTCCCCGCCACGCGCAATGCGCCGATTCTGGTGCTCACCGCAGCGGAGTCCGCGCAGCAGCGGATCGCCCTTCTCAAGGCCGGCGCCGAAGACGTGATCGAGCGCACGGCGGACGACGATCTGCTGATGGCACGCCTGCGGGTGCTGATGCGCCGCCGAGCCACCGCCGAGGAGGTAATCCAGCGCGACAGCACGCAGCGCCAGCTTGCCATGTGCGAACCCGTACAGACCTTTCACCGCCCCGGGCTGGTCGCTCTGGTGGCCCCCGATGCCCACCGCGCCCAGGCCTGGCTCGAGGTCCTGTCGCCCCTGACCGAAGACAACCTGACCGTCATCACGATGGAGGCCGCCCTCGCGGCCTGCCCCCGCGGACCGGCGCCGGATGTCTTTGTCGTCGCCTGCTCCACGGCGGCGCGCGATCCGGGCCTGCGCCTGCTGTCGGAGCTGCGCAGCCGCACCGAAACCCGCCATTCCGCGACCGTCGCCCTGGTCGAAGGCGAACAGAGCAATCAGGATCTTGTACGCGACCGCGCGGCCATGGCTCTCGATGTCGGCGCGGCCGATGTGCTCGTGAACGGGTTCAACCAGGTGGAACTGGCGCTGCGGATCAAACGGCAGATGGCGTTCAAGAAACAGGCCGACCAGCTGCGCAATTCGGTGCGCGCCGGCCTGCAGATGGCGGTCTGCGATCCGTTGACCGGTCTCTATAACCGCCGCTATGCGATGCCGCATCTCGCGCGGATCGCGGCCGCCGCGAGCGACCGTGGACGGCCCTTCGCGACCATGCTGCTTGATCTCGACCGCTTCAAGACGGTCAACGACACCTATGGGCACAAGGCCGGCGACGAAGTGCTGGTGGCCGTCGCAGAACGGCTCAAGGACAATCTGCGCTCCCACGATCTGTTGGCCCGGATCGGCGGCGAGGAGTTTCTGGTCGCCATGCCCGACACCGGCCACAAGAACGCACGCGAAGCCGCCGACCGCCTGCGCGACATCGTGCGCAAGACCCCGATCGATGTACCGGGGCTGGAGCGCGGCATCAGCGTCACCTGTTCGATCGGCGTGTCGGTCACGCAGCCGCGCAAGTCCGCGGTTCTGACCCCGGTGCCCGATGTTGCCGGGCTGATCGACGTGGCCGACAGCGCGCTGTACCAGTCCAAGGCCGACGGGCGCGACATGGTGACCTTCGCGCGGCCCGCCGCCTGACGAAAAGACCCCGCGCCGACCGACGATCCCGGGCAACGCGCCGCGCACCGCTGCGGTCTTTGCAACCAGCGCCAACGGAACCCGCCTCGGACATCCGTCAAGGCGCGGGGTTCAATGCGGGTCACCCGGAATGTCCCTGCCCTAGCGCCGGTCCTCCGACTTGCGCGACGATTTCTTGCGATTGTGCCGGCGCATCCGGTCGGCAAAGGCGGCACGGTCGTCCGCGTTCATACCCGCCAGGACCTCGACGAGCACCAGGTCCACTGCAGCCGCGCGCTCACCACGAAAGGCCCGGCGTTCGGCAAAGAGCTCTGCCACGAGCGCGGGATCGAAGGGCTCGGCGCGCAGGGCGGCATCGAGACGCTCCGCATGGGCCCGGTCGGCAGCGCGGTACGCCGCCTTGTCGCCGGCGCCCTGCGCACGCAGTCCCTCGCGGAGTTCTGCACGCGCGTCGGGCGGCAGCATTGCGGCGACCGGCAGGCGCCCCGCCGCGCGCAGCTCCGCCCCCGGCCGCTCCGGTCCACCGCCGCGGGCCAGCAACAGCGCACCGATGATCGCCCCGATCACGACGAGGTTGAGCGCCAGTGACAGGCCGAGGAAAAGCCCGGTTCGGCGCCGGCGCGGCTGGGCAGGATCGTCCATGGCTCAGATCTCCTCGAAAAAGCCGCCGATCGCCGGGAAGCGGTAGACCAGCTCCATGCCGAGATCGGTTTCCATCAGCACCGCAGCCTGGTCGCTGACCAGATCGCCGGACGAAACGCCGATCAACACGCCAACCAGCGTCGCCGCGATCAATCCGCCCGGCATCGCCACGCCCGCCAGCCAGGCCAGGACCGCAGCGCCGCGCCCCGAAGGAAGCGGCGGGCGCGCCGCGACCGCCGGCGGCTGGTGCGCCCGCGCCTCGGCCATCGCGCGCGCCATGAAGGCGGCATCCGGCTCGGGCGGACGTGCCCGCGCGGCTGCGAAGTGACGGTCAAGCTCTGCATCATCCATGTCAGTCATCGCCATATCCCAATTCGGTCCGCTGCGCGGCAAGTTGCGCCTTGAGCCCCCGTTTTCCCCGCGCTGTCAGGCTTTCCACGGCCTCGACCGTCAGCCCCAGGATCTCGGCGATCTCGGGGTTCGACAGCCCCTCCAGATGGCGCAGCACCACGACCTGGCGCTGCCGCTCCGGCAGGCTGGCCAGCGCCCGCTCCAAGGCCGCGGCACGATCCGCGTCCTGCAACCGCTGCTCGACCGGCGGGGCATCATCGGCATAGTCGGCCTCGGGGTCCAGCGGCATGTCGCGCCGGCGCCTCAGCCGGTCGGTGCACAGATTGACCGTCACCCGGTAGAGCCAGGTGCTCACCTGTGCCTCGCCCGCCCGCCAGTCCGGCGCGATCCGCCAGAGACGGACCAGCGCGTCCTGGGACACTTCTTCGGCCTCCGCCTCCGACCCCAACATCCGCCGGGCCACGGCGAACACTCGCGGCGTCAGCCGTGCGACGAGCGCGCGCGCCGCCACAGGGTCGCCCGCCGCGTAGCGGGCCAACAAGGCCTCGTCGGAGGCTTCGGATGTGGCGTCAAAGGCCATGGCCATGGCGCGTCCCTGGGGCGATGATCGAAGACCGGCGCCAGTTCTCGGCTCGGACATCGCGCGATATCAAAGGCATAGAGTGCCCGCCCGGACACGGCAAGCCGTCTCGCCCGGGCCGGCGGGTCGGTCACCCGATCAGTTGCGGTGCCAGCCGCCGCGATGGCCATGGCGCTTGTCGCGGTCGCCGTGACCACGACGTTCAGCGGCCCGCTCGAACTCCTCTTCGGAGATCACGCCGTCTTCGTCGCGATCGGCACGCTCGAGCATCCGCTCGGCCCGCGCATTGCCCAGCTCCTCGCGCGAGATCGCGCCATCGCCGCTCTCGTCGCGGGCCTCGATCATACGTTCGGCCCGGCGCAGCGCACGTTCGGCGCGTTCCGCATCCATCCGCGCGACGATTTCCTCGGCGGTCAGCAGCCCGTCGCCATCGGCATCGGCCGCCTCGAAGCGGGCATCGCCCTGCGCCTGCAATTCGGCTTCGGTGATGGTTCCGTCGCCATCTGCGTCCAGCGTGGCAAAGTCAGGGCCGCGCGGCGGGGCATCGGCCTGTTGTGCCGACAGTGGCAGCGCCGTGCACAGTGCCAACGCTGCAATCAGTGCCCCGGACTGGAAGGGTCTCATGGTCATTCGTACTCTCCTGATACTCGGGCGTCTTGCCGCCCGTGACATCCCTCAAACGCGCGTCCCGAGGGCTTCCGTCGCGCGGACTGCACCTTTTTTCGGCGGACATCGCGCCGCAGCCCCTCGACCGGGCTGGCGCGCACGCGCACATCGGCGCTATATGCTCTCAGCGAGGACCAGACCCATGACTCTTTCCGAAACGCTCCCAGACGACCGTCCGCTCGGCCAGGCCATGCTGCGCGGTCTGCGCTGCCTGTGCCCCAGTTGTGGCGAAGGGCGGATCATGAACGGCTACCTGACGCTCCATAAGGCCTGCCCGGCATGCGGCGAGGATCTGTCGCATCAGCGCACCGACGACGGTCCGGCCTATCTGACGATTCTGATCGTGGGCAAGATCCTGGCACCGCTGCTGCTGGTGGTCTACACGGTCTACCGGCCCGAGCCCTGGGTGACGATCGCGCTGTTTTCCACCGGATGCGTGGCCCTGTCGCTGGCGCTGCTGCCGCGGTTCAAGGGCATGATGCTGGGCATCCAGTGGTCGCGGAGGATGCACGGCTTCGGCGAGGCGTAATGCCCGCGATGGCCTCTGCCTCCGCAGATGTTCCGATCAGAGACGCCGCGACCCTGATCGTCTTTCGCGGCGGCAGGTCTTCCGACGCCGAGCCCGAAATCCTGATGGGTCAGCGCGGATCCAGGGCCGCCTTCATGCCCGACAAAGTCGTGTTTCCCGGCGGCGCGGTGGCCCCCGGAGATGACGCAGTCGCGCTCGCGGGGGCACCATCCGACAGCTGCCTGACCCGTCTGACGACCGACGCCAGTCCCACGCCCCAGACGTTGCTGGCCGCGGCCATTCGCGAGCTGTGGGAGGAAACCGGCCTGATCCTGGGCCGGCCAGGCGCCTGGTCCGACCCGCCGGGCGACTGGGCGGGCTTTGCCGCCGCCGGCTTTCGTCCGGATGCGACCGGCCTGCGGTTCGTGTTTCGCGCCATCACCCCGCCGGGCCGTCCACGCCGCTTCGATGCCCGGTTCTTCCTGGTCTCCGCCGACCGGCTGAGCGGCGATCATGGCAGCGGCCTCCTGTCGGGGGACGGAGAGCTGTCGAATCTGCAATGGATCGCGCTCGACCGGGTGCGCGGCTTCAACCTGCCCTTCATCACCCAGGTGGTGCTGGCAGAGCTGCCGGGCCTGCTGGCGCGCGACACACCCCCGCGCGCGGTGCCGTTCTTTGACGGCCAGAGCGAAGAGATCCTGATGCAGAGGCTCGCGGGCCGCAGTCCGCTGGACGTCTCCTGACCCTGTGCCCGAGCCTCAGTAAGGCATCGCGTGCTGGCGGTGGGCGGCGCTGATCTCGGCCAATACCTCGTCCGACAGGGTCAGCTCCGTCGCCGGCAGGATCTCGTCGAGTTGCTCCAGGCTCGTCGCCCCGAAGATCGCCGAGGTCATGAAGGGCCGCTGACGGCACCAGGCCAGCGCCATCTGGGTATAGTTCAGCCCGTGCTTGCGCGCGATATCCTCATAGGCATCCATCGCCCCGACCGCCCGGGGCGTCATCCGCCCGTGCATCCCGCCATCTGTATCGGCCCCGCGGGTGCCCTCCGGCACCGTCCCGCCGCGATACTTGCCGGTGAGCATCCCGAAGGCGAGCGGCGAATAAGCCAGGAGCCCGACATGCTCGTTTGCGGTGACCTCGGCCAAGTCCGTGTCAAAGAGCCGGTGGAGCAACGAATACTCGTTCTGGATCGATACCATCCGCGGCGCGCCGATCCGCTCGGCCACCTCCAGCCATTTGGCCACGCCCCAGGCGCTCTCGTTCGAGAGGCCAATATGACGGATCTTCCCGGCCGCGACCTGGCGCTGCAGCTCGCCAAGCACGTCCTCCATATGGGCAACCGTGTCCTGCTTCACCTGGTCGGACGGGTCGTAGTCCCAGTTCTGGCGAAAGCAGTAGGACCCGCGGTTCGGCCAGTGCAGCTGGTAGAGGTCGATCACGTCCGTCTGCAGCCGCCGCAGCGAGCCCTCCACCGCCTTGGCGATCTCGCCCGACGAAATCGGCGCCCCGTCGCGGCAGAACCCGCCATTGGCACCGGTGATCTTGGTCGCCAGCACCCAGTCGTTGCGCTTGCCGGTCTTGGCAAACCAGGAGCCGACGATTTCCTCGGTCCGGCCCACATTCTCGGCCAGCACCGGGATGACGGGGTACATCTCGGCGGTGTCGATGAAGTTCAGCCCGTGCGCCAGCGCCCGGTCGATCTGGGCGTGCCCCTCGGCCTCGGTGTTCTTGGTGCCCCAGGTCATCGTGCCGAGGCACAGGTCCGTAACTTCAAGATCAGTATCGCCCAACGTGTTGTAATTCATGTCGGCCCCTTGTGCATGTCGGGGCAGAGCTAACACGCCAACGCCTCGCTGCAACTGCGAATTGGGCTGCAGCCCTTGCGGACGATCGGCGGCTCCGCCCGCGTCATCGAACGGGGGTCGGGCGTGAAAACGCGCACTGTCCGGCCCGGAAAACTTGAGAAAATCGCCAAAGCTTCCTAGGCTCTTCGCAGTTCCCGGTATGCACATGTCCTGATTTCGAACTCCCCCGACCGAAAGGGACAGGTTATGAAATTCGTGGATGTCGAAGCGCTGAATTTCCGCTCCGAACCGGAGGTCGCGCCGGACAACAGGATCGGAGTGCTGCATCTCTGTCAGCCCGTGAGCATCCTCGACCCGGACGCCGCGCCGGGCTGGGTCCGGATTTCCGCCTCGGTTGACGGCGCGGACCGCGAAGGGTTCGTGTCTGAATTGCATCTGCGCGACCCGGTCTCCGATGGCCGCGAGGTTTTGCTGGCCGCGACGATCGCCGAATGGCTGCGTTTCGAACAGGGGCTGGGCAAGGAGTTCCAGACCCCCTACAGCGATTTTGTGGGCGAGATGTGGCAGGCCATCGGCATGGATCTCGATGGCAATGACCGGGATGTACCGTGGTCGGCCGCTTGCATTTCCTTCATGGTGCGCAACGCGGCGCAGACGGAACCGGTTTATGGCAGCTTCAAATTCGCCGCGGCCCATGCGCGATATGTTCACGACTCGATCAAACGCCGCTTCGAGGGCGACGAAACATCGCCGTTCTGGGGGTTTCGCCTGCATGAGCGGCGGCCGCAGCTCGGCGATATGGTCTGTCGCTGGCGCATCAGCCCGACCACCTTCGATGACGCCGCAGAGCGCGACAGGTTTTCGAGCCATTGCGACATTGTCGTGCGGGTCAAGAACGACTCGGTTCTGACCTTGGGCGGCAATGTCGGCCATACGGTCAAGATCACCGAGTATGACAAGACACCGGCGGGTTTCCTCGACGATACCAAGAATGTTTTTGCCCATCTCGTGAACCGGCTCTAGCGAAAATGACGCGCCAGCACGCTAACGGTCTGATCGCGGTCCTGGCTCTGTGCACCGCGGGCTGCGGGGTCCAGGGCAAAAGCGCGGTGCCGCCGACCGCGCCACAGGCTTGCGCACCGGAAGCGGAGCGTCTGGTGTCCTCCGCGGTTGTGAGCCTGCCGGACGGCACACGCGTGGTTCTGGATCCGGGCCGCTGGATCTACCGGTGCGCCGAGAGCGGAGATTGGCTCGGCGTGATGTTTCCCCAGGCCGATGCGCCAGTGGATTGCAGCCAGCGCCAGGCGGACCGGGCCTGCGCGCGCGGTTGGATTGAGGCGGAGCCGGAGACCGAGAGCTTCGGCTGATGGGTTCTGCGACGGTCTTTTTTTGGGTGGTTTCGGGTGGAGCGCTTGAGAACATAACAAGAACGATCTATCCTCAGCCCATGACCGACATGCGTCTTCACCGTGCCCCGCACCGGACGCCGCCCCTGCTGCCGATCCGCTCGGAAATGGCGCTGGCGCTCGGCCGGGTGCATGAGCTCTGCGGCCCCGCCCGGCGCACGCTGGCGGCGATGGTGGCCATGCGCACCTCCGGGCCGGTGCTCTGGATCGCGCCGGGCTGGGACCATGACAGGCTGAACCCCGACGGGCTCTGCGCCTTCTTCGACCCCGGCCGGGTGATCTTCGCCCATCCCACCCGGCCCGAGGATCTGCTCTGGTGCGCCGAGCAGTCCCTGCGCAGCGGTGCCGCGCCTCTGGTGGTGGTGGAACTCCCCGGCCCGCCCGCGCTGACCCCGGTGCGCCGGCTCCATCTGTCCGCCGAGGCCGGGGCCGAGATCGCCGCGCAGCCGCCGCTGGGGCTCCTGCTGACCCCCGGCGACGGCGGCAGCCCCGGCGTGGAAAGCCGCTGGCACATGGCGCAGGATCACGGCCGCGGCTGCCGCGCCTGGACGCTGGCCCGGCGCCGCGCGCGCACCCAGCCCCAGGCGGCCTGGCGCATCGCCGACCGCTCGGGCCGGGGCATGCCGGTCGCCGCATCGGACGCCACACCGATCCCCGTCTGAGCCACGCTGAGCCGCTCTGGGTCCCGAACCTCCAAACGGCGTGCGCCATCACACAGTCGGGAAGCACCGCGACGGGACAAGCCCGCCACCGCGGACTAGACTTTTCCCCATGACCCGTGTGCTGATCCTGATTGCCCTGATTACCGCCCTGGCGCTCCCCGCCTGGGCCGAGCCTGCGCGCTACCGGCTCGACCCGGACGCCTCGCGCGTGGAATTCACCTATGTCCTGAACGGCGCGCCCGCCAAGGGCACCATGCCGATCAGCAGCGCCGATCTGGTGCTCGATTTCGCCGATGTCTCCCGTTCCACCGCCGCCGTCGCGCTCAACGCCAACCGCGCGCGCACCGGGGTGATCTTCGTCACCGAGGCGCTCAAGAGCCCCGAAGTACTCGACACCCGCAGCCACCCCCAGATCCGCTTCGTCAGCCGGAGCGTCTCCGGCGGCGTCAACGGCGCCCGCGTGGCCGGCGATGCGACCGTCCGGGGCGTCACCCGCCCGCTCACGCTGGAGGGCCGGATCTACCGCCGCGAGGGCAGCCAGGCGGGCGACCTGTCGCGCCTGACCGTGCTGTTGGAGGGCCAGCTCGACCGGCGCGAATTCGGCGCGTCGGGCTACGGCGCCCTGGTCGAGCCCACCGTGGGCCTGCGCATCGTCGCCCGGCTGGTCCGCGTGGAGGGCTGACCGGCGCCATTGGCACTCCTCCCCTGCCCGGCCAGTCCGCCCTATAAAACCCGTCACACCGCGCACGCCAGATCCCGGCAAAGCGCCATGGCGCCCGCCCGTGGCCCCGTGCCATAGTGCCGGGACCCCGCCTGCACGAGGGCGCCGCCCATATCCCGCCTGCCCATATCCCGCCTGCCCATGTCACGCCTCCAATGTTCCAAAGCCGCCTGATTGCACCTCTCCTTATCCGCGCCGTTGCGGCCGCGCTTCTCGCGCTGATGGGCACCGCTTTGGCCGCCGATCCCGAGCCGCTCCGCCTGTCCCATGATCTCGAGGTCGAAGGCCGCACCATCCGGGTGCCGATGGAGCTCTATCTCACACCGCAGAGCGAAACCGACATCGCGGTCAAGGTGGCCGGCAATCTGCGCGCGCTGCAACGCCAGCTGCCCGCGCTGCTGAGCGATGTTGTCCAGGATGATTGCCGGATGCGCGTGGGGCTCCAGATCGACGAAACCCTGGCCGAGGGCGATCATATCCGCGGACGCGGCCGGGTTCAGGTCCAGTTCTTCCGCTGCAACGCCGAGGAGGACAAATCCAGCCGCCGCCGCCTGATCAGCCACATCACCGCCGTGGATGCCTTGATGCTGGGCGGGATCCGCGACAATTGCCTCGATGCCGAGCTCAAGGACCTGACCCTCGACCCGTCGGGCCTCGTGGGTGCGGCGCTCAATATCACCGGGCTGACGCGGCGGATCGAGGCCACCGTGCGCACCGAGTTGAACGAGATCCTGAACGAGGATCAGAACTGCCTCGACCTGCCCGAGGCCCTGCAGCTGCTCGACACGACGATCACCAGCGGGGGCTTCCGCGATTTCGGCGGCGGCGAGATGGGCTTCGTCGTCAAGGGCCGAGTCACCGTCAATGCCCAGAACGTCACCGACCTTCTGACCCTGATCGACCGGCAGGGCCGCCTCGACGGGCGCTGAGCGGCCTCTGGGCCCGGCCAAAGGCTGGCCAATCCCGGCACCGCAGAGTACATCGCTCCGGCGCAAGCGCGGAAAGGGTTCATGGCACGCATTCTCATCACCTCGGCACTTCCCTATATCAACGGGATCAAGCATCTGGGGAACCTCGTGGGCAGCCAGCTGCCCGCCGATCTCTATGCCCGCTACCAGCGCGCGCGCGGCCACGAGGTGCTGTTTCTCTGCGCCACCGACGAACATGGCACCCCGGCCGAGATCGCCGCGGCCAAGGCCGGCCAGCCGGTGGCGGAGTACTGCGCCGACATGTACGCGACCCAATCGGAGCTGTCCGAGGGGTATCGCCTCTCCTTTGACCATTTCGGACGGTCGTCCAGCCCCCAGAACCAGCGCCTGACCCAGCATTTTGCAGGCAAGCTCGATCAGGCCGGGCTCATCGAAGAAGTCTCCGAGCGTCAGGTCTATTCTCCCACCGACGGCCGCTTCCTGCCCGACCGCTATATCGAGGGCACCTGCCCCAATTGCGGCTATGAGCGCGCACGCGGCGATCAGTGCGAGAACTGCACCATTCAGCTCAACCCCACCGATCTGATCGACCCGCGCAGCGCGCTCTCGGGCGCGACCGATCTGGAGGTACGCGAGACCAAGCACCTGCACCTGCGCCAATCGGCCATGCGCGACCGTCTCGACCAATGGATCGACAGTCAGACCGGCTGGCCGGTGCTCACGACCTCGATCGCCAAGAAATGGCTCCATGACGGCGACGGGCTGCAGGACCGCGGCATCACCCGCGATCTCGACTGGGGCGTGCCGGTGAAAAAGGGCGATCAGGACTGGCCGGGGATGGAGGGCAAGGTCTTCTATGTCTGGTTCGACGCGCCCATCGAATACATCGCCTGCGCCGCGGAATGGGTCGATGCGGGCAAGGGAACCGACTGGGAACGCTGGTGGCGCACCGACAAGGGCGCGGGTGACGTCCGCTATGTCCAGTTCATGGGCAAGGACAACGTGCCCTTCCACACGCTGAGCTTTCCCGCCACCATCATGGGCTCCGGCGAACCCTGGAAGCTGGTCGATTACATCAAGTCTTTCAACTACCTGAACTATGACGGCGGACAGTTCAGCACGTCGCAGGGCCGCGGCATCTTCATGGATCAGGCGCTCTCGATCCTGCCCGCCGACTACTGGCGCTGGTGGCTGCTGAGCCACGCGCCGGAGAACTCCGACAGCGAGTTCACCTGGGAAAACTTCCAGGCCTCGGTGAACAAGGATCTCGCCGATGTCCTCGGCAATTTCGTCAGCCGGGTGACCAAGTTCTGCCGCTCGAAGTTCGGCGAAGAAATCCCGGCGGGCGGCGCCTACGGGCCCGCCGAGACCGCCGCCATCGCAGAGCTCGACCGCCGCATCGATGCCTACACCGCCCATATGGACGCCATCGAGATCCGCAAGGCCGCCGCAGAACTGCGCGCGATCTGGGCCGTGGGCAACGAATACCTTCAGGCCGCCGCCCCCTGGTCGGTGCACAAGACCGACCCGGAGGCCGCCGCGGCCATCGTGCGTTTCGCGCTGAACCTCATCCCGCTCTATGCCGGGCTGTCCGCGCCCTTCATCCCTGACGCCGCGGACAAGCTCGCCGGCACGATGGGGCTCGACGCGCCCGCCTGGCCCGAGAGCGCCGAGGCCGCCAGCACCGCGCTTGCCCCCGGCCACGCCTTCACCGTGCCCGACGTGCTCTTTGCCAAGATCACAGACGACCAGCGCACGGAATGGGAGGCCCGTTTCGCCGGAACGCGCTGACGCCGGCGTCGGAGCCTTCGCAAATTGCAAATGCAGATTGCAAACCTTCCTATTGCAGTGCAGCGACAGTGTCCTAAGTTCGAACGGACACACGCCTAGACACCAGCAAGGGATCGCCCAGCCAAGCGGTCGCCGGGGAGCACGGATGGAACGGGATATTCTGGAGTTCTGGAAACAGGCGCCCGAGGATCCGTTCGACGTGTTTTTCGAACATGCGCCGATCCTGATGCATTCCATCGACGCCGAAGGCCGCCTTCAGAAGGTAAGCCGCCGCTGGGCCGAAACCCTCGGCTATCACAGCGACGAGATGGTCGGCCGCAAATCGGTGGAGTTTCTGACCGACGCGTCCCGCGACAAGGCCCAGAACGTGGTCCTGCCGAAATTCCTGAAAACCGGCACAGTGGAGAATGTCGAGTACGAGTTCGTGCGCAAGGACGGCTCGATCATGCCCGTGGTCATGTCGGCGAGCAGCGTGCTGGACAAGGACGGGCAATTCGTCCGCTCGCTGGCAATCATGTTCGACAATTCCGAGGCCGTTCAGGCCAGGGCCGAACTGACCCGCAAGGCGGCGGAAGCCGAAGAGGCCAGCCGCGCCAAGTCGCGGTTCCTGGCCGCCATGAGCCACGAGATCCGCACGCCGATGAACGCCATCATGGGTTTCGCGCAGCTCCTGCAGCACTCCAATCTCGACGAAACCCGCCGCAGCCATGTCCGCTCGATCCTCAGCGCGGGCGGCACGATGATGAACCTGTTGACCGACCTGCTCGATCTCAGCTTGGTCGAAGAGGGTCGCATGCGGGTGGAAAAGCGCCCGTTCGAACTCAGCGCGATGCTCGACCAGGTGTCGGACTGGTGGTGCTCCAGCGCCCGCGAAAAGGGGTTGAAGCTCACGATGGCCTCCGAACGCGGCATCCCCGACCGGATCGTCAGCGATCCCGGACGGCTGCAGCAGGTGTTGAACAATTTCCTCGGCAACGCGGTGAAGTTCACCGACTCGGGCCGCATATCGCTCAGCCTCGAAATGGTTGCCCGCGACGGCGATACCGCGCGCCTGCGCTTCGAGGTCAGCGATACCGGCCCCGGCATGGATGCCGAGCAGATCGCGCTGCTCTTCAAGCCTTTCGTCCAGATCGGCGCCGATTTCGGCAAGGACCGCGGCGGCTGGGGCCTCGGCCTCTCGATCTGCCACAACATCGCCGAGGCGCTCGATGCCGAGATCGGCGTTACGTCGGAGGTGGGCAAGGGGTCGGTCTTTTTCTTCGAACTGCCCGTCGAGATCGCGGAACCCGAACAGCCCGCCCCCACCCGTGGCCCTGCGGCCCCGCCGGCGATGACTGCGAGCAAGGCCCTGCGCGTGCTGCTGGCCGAAGACAACGCCATGAACCAGGACATCCTGCGCACGATCCTGCACGATATGGGCCATGAGGTCGCGACCGCCGCCAACGGGCACGAGGCGGTGGATCTGCTGGTCGCGGACGAATTCGACCTGGTGCTGATGGACATCATGATGCCGGGGCTCGACGGGCTCGGCGCCACCCAGAAGATCCGCGCGATCGCCGATTTCGGTGACCGGATCCCCATCGTCGCCTGCAGCGCCCATGTCTCCGAGGATGCGCAGAAGCGCTATCTCAAGGCGGGCATGGACGCGTTCGTTCCAAAGCCGGTGGACCGCAACACCCTGGCGCGGGTGATCGACGACGTGATGCTCGGCGGCGCCACCTGAGCTGGGCCCGCCGGGGCGCCCGCGCTGCCCCGGCCTCAGCCGACCTGCCGACCCTGGGACCAGACCCCGCGCAGCACGGGTGTGCCGTCGGGCGGCAGCGAAATGCGCAGGATATCGGCCCGCCGCCCGGCCTCCAGCCGCCCCCGGTCGTCGAGCCCCACGGCCTGCGCGGGCGCCTCGGTCACCGCGTGGAACCCGCGGGCCATGTCGCCACAGCGCCAGCCGATCTCGACAGCCCCCATCAGCAGCGCGCCGGGCACATAGTCCGACGACAGGATGTCCAGATCGCCGCTGTCCAGCAGGTCGGCCGCCGCAACATTGCCCGAATGCGACCCGCCCCGGATCAGGTTCGGCGCCCCCATCATGACCGCGATCCCGGCATCGCGGCTGGCGCGCGCGGCCTCCTGCGTGGTGGGAAACTCCGCCAGCCGCGCGCCATGCTGGGCCGAGACCGTAACCTGCGCCCCGGTCGTGTCGTCGTGGCTGGCCAGCACCGCACCACAGCGCCTGGCGGCCCGTACCGCGGCGGCCTCGTGCGCGTCGCCCACCCGCCGGTGGAGCGCGCTCAGTTCGGCGACATGGTCGAGGAACTCCAGATCCGACAGCCCGCGCTTGCCGCAGAGATAGTCCTTGAGCTTTGAGATATCGCGAAACTGTCGCTGACCGGGCGTATGATCCATCAGGCTGAGGATGCCGATCCGGTCCTCGGGCCCGAAAAGCTCCAGTTCCTCGACCAGGGTCTCCGAACAGATCTCGGCCCTAAGATGCAGGAAATGGCTGATCCGGAGCCGGCGCTGGTCGCGCAGCACCAGGATGCGGCTCGCGACCTCGCGCGCGTAGGCACCGGTGCCCGTCTTGCCGCCCGACAGGATCGAGCCCACCCGCAGCGCGTCGAACACCGTCGTGATCCCGGCGCTGGCAAGCTCCCCGTCATGGGCCGCGATCGCCGCATCCACCGGCCAGGCGACGCCCGCGCGCGGCTCCAGATGCCGTTCCAGATTGTCGGTATGCAGCTCCACGAGCCCCGGGGTCAGCAGGTCGCCGCCGCAATCCACCGCTCCTGCCGGCACCCGCCCGCCCAGCGTCACCTCCGTGATGTGCCCGTCCGCGACCGTCAGGCTCCCACGCGCCACGCGATCGACCAGAACCAGATCTGCATTCGCGAGAATGAAGGGGTTTTCCATTGCAAGGCTCCGGTGCAGCAGGCAGGAAAAGGCCGTGGCCGCAAGGGTCGGAAGATGACAGATTACGAACGCTACGGGGTCTACTACCTGCCGGACGAGGATGCACTGGCCGATTTCGGGGCTGCGTGGCTCGGCTGGGACATCGCGCGCGGACGCGACGCCGCGCACCCCGACATTCCCGGCCTGCCGGCGGACATCGCCACGCTGACGGAAACGCCCCGCCGCTACGGTTTTCACGCCACGCTCAAGCCGCCGTTTCATCTGGCCGAGGGCGAGGATGACGACAGCCTCGATGCGGCCATCGCCGGGCTCTGCCGCGGCTTGCCCCCGGCACAGTGCGACGGGCTGATGCTGGCCCGGCTCGCGGGCTTCGTCGCCCTGGTGCCCGCGGGCGAGGACACATGGATCAACGCGCTCGCCGCCGACGTCGTGCGCGGCCTCGATGAATTCCGCGCGCCGCCGAGCGAGGCCGAGCTTACGCGCCGCCGCAAGAGCAGGCTCAGCGACCGGCAGGCCGCGAACCTCGCCGCCTGGGGCTACCCCCACGTGATGGATGATTTCCGCTTCCACATGACGCTGACGGGGCGACTCTCGGACGACGACGGCGCCGCGGTGGAGACCACGCTCCGCCCTCTTCTTGCGCCGCTTCTGCCCGTGCCCTTCCGGATCGAGCATCTGGCGCTCGTGGGCGAGGATGCCGACTTCCGGTTCCACCTGATCCACCGCTACGAGCTCAAGGGCTGAACCGGCCGAGGTTGGTCCCGCCGGCCCGGGGGCGCGCTACAGCAACCGCCGCCAGCGCAGAAACAGAAAGGCCCCGATGACCGACACCGCCATCAGGCCCAGCACGATGGCAAACCCTCGGGGCGAATGCAGTTCGGGCATGTTGGCGAAATTCATGCCGTAGAATGACGCGATGAAGGTCGGCGGCACGAAGAGCGCCGTCACCGCCGACAGGATCGAAAAGGACCGGTTCTGCGCCAGATCGATCAGCCCCAGCGTCGCGTCGGTCAGCGCGCTGGCCCGGCCCGACAGATAACCGCAATGGAAGGCCAGCGCCTTGACGTCACGCATCAGCGCCTCCAGGGGCCCCGCCGGAACGTCGATATGCTCGCCTGCATCGCCCTGGACAAAGCTCAGCCCCCGCTCGACCGTCAGAAGCGCGTGCTGCATCACGCTCAGCCGTTGCCCCATCTGGCCCGATTTCTGAAGATTGTCCTTGAGCGCCACGGCCGTCATGGTCTGCTCGCCGAACACCTCGTCGGACAGCAGGTCGAACTCTCGGCCCGCATCTTCCAGACGGTCCGCGACATGGCCGGTGATCGCTTCGAGGACCGCCAGCATCAGCGCGCCGGGCGTCACGGCCTCATCGATCAGATCGTCGGCCTCGTCCGGGACGGTCTCGAACGCCTCCAGCGCATGATCGTGGACCGTGATCAGCCGGTTCTCCCGGACCAGGAAGGCCACGGGCCCGAAAGTCGGCGTGCCATCGGGCGCCCGCCCGGGCAGAAAGACCGTGATCGTCAGACCCTCGCCGCCGCGGCGAAACCGGCGTGACGGCTGGATCTCGGCCATCTGCTCGGGTCCGGGCACGGTGACGCCCAGCTTGGCGACCGCGTCCCGCTCGACCGATGTCGGGCGGTGGAGATCGATCCATACGGCGCTGTCGAGCGTTACGGGCGAAAGGCGGCGGAGGTGCCCGTTCGCAGCGGCATAGGCATGTATCATGGCTCTCTCCTCTGACACGGATGCGGCGTCACGGCAGCGTGCGCGCTGCCGCGGCCATGGTGGGCCGCCGCGCAGTTCCAAGACGTGTCACGGATGGGCTTTCAGAAAGGTTCCGATGGTGCCGTAGAACGCATCGGGCGCATCGGCATGCAGCATGTGCCCGCCCTCCAGCACCATCAGCCGCGCATCGGGCAGCCGTTTCGACAGATCGCGCGCCTGGGGCAGTGTGCGCGGGTTGCGCCGGCCGGTCAGGATCAGCACCGGCATCGTCAGCCGATCCAGCAGGCCGCGCCCGTCAAAGCTGTGAGCCGCAGCCATGGCATCGGTCAGCGCTTCGGGGGCCATTGTCGCCGTCTGCGTTTTCAGCGCCCGGCGCACCGCACGGCTCTGTCCCATCCCGGCGAGCCGCGCGACGCCCTTGGGGCCGAGCCAGCGGGTCAGACCCACCGCGAGCCCCGCGCCCTTTCGGTCGATCCAGCGCGCCTGCATCGTATAGGCCGTCTCGGCCAGCACCAGCGCGCGGATATCCTCCGCCCGGCGCGCGGCGATCTCCAGCGCGACCATCGCGCCCAGCGAATGGCCGACCAGCGCAAACCGCCCCTCCGGCAACAGCGGCATCAGCCGATCGGCGAAGCCGGCCGCCGTGGGCTCGGCAGCCCGGGGCATGCCGCCATGGCCGGGCAGGTTGAGGCAGCGCCCCCCGGCCCGACCGGCCCAGGTTTCCGCCGACAGCCCCGCCCCGTGCAGCCAGACGGCCTCGCCACTGCCAGCCGCGGAGCTCATGCCCGCGGCCCCCCGAGACCGGCCCAAAGCGTCCATCTTGCGCGTGTTCCCATGCACTCCACCACCCTGTACCTCCGCCCGGCGCCGCGCCCGGGCGCGGCCTCCGGCTGCAACATGGCGCGGCGCCAGACTCGCTCCAGCCCCTGCCGCGACGCCCGCGTCGCCGGTATCCAAGCCTAGGAGGATTACCTTACAAATCGACGACAAAACTCGCGTTCTCACGGCGTTTGCCTCTGGTCAAGTGCCTGCAATCGGCTAATAGTTCGACCAAGGGCACTAAATCATCGGCCAGCCAAGAGCCGGTGCCCAACCATGCGCGCCAGGGGGACGGCACGCCAACCGCGTCGAGCCAACGACGCACAAGACCGGTTCGGCCAGGATCCAGGGCCGGCACCGACCAGAAAACCCAGGGAGACGACATTGAAACACCTTCTGAGCACCATCGCCATCACGGCGCTGACTGCGGGCGCAGCACATGCCCAGGGCGCGGACGTTCCGGACAATCTCGAAAAGCTGTCGAACTTTCAGTCCACGGGCGTGACTGAATTCACCGTCATCGACCAGGATGACGATTACGCCGACCAGATCCGCGAAACGCTCAAACGCATCGAGATGCCCGACGGCTTCAAGATCGAGCTTTACGCACTGGTCCCCGACGCACGCCACATGGCTGTCGGCCCCCAGGGCATCGTCACCATCGTGGGCACCCGCAAGGACAAGGTCTGGGCCGTCACCGACCGCAACAAGGACCGCGTCGCCGACGAGGTCAAGGATTTCGCGCCGTCGCTGACCTTCTCGATCCCCAACGGGCCCTGCTTTTCCAAGGACGGGTTCCTCTATATCGCCGAACAGAACCGCGTGCTGCTCTTCCCGGCCGCCGAGTTCTTCTACGAATCCCCCGACGTGGCCGCCTTCAACCTTGTCGCCGAGGGCGCGCTGATCCCGCCGGAGGAAGAGAGCTTCAACCACTCCGCCCGCGTCTGCAAGATCGGCCCGGACGACAAGATCTACATCTCGCTCGGCCAGCCCTTCAACGTCGCTCCGCCCGAGAAGCTCGACCTCTACAACGAGTGGGGCATCGGCGGCATCATTCGTCTGAACCGCGACGGCACCGACCGCGAGGTCTATACCTACGGCGTGCGCAACTCCGTCGGCCATGACTTCCACCCCGTAAGCGGAGAGCTCTGGTGGACCGACAACCAGGTCGACGGCATGGGTGACGACATCCCACCGGGCGAGATCAACCGCCAGACCGAAATGGGCCAGAACTTCGGCGCGCCCTGGTATGGCGGCGGCTCCGTCCGCGTCAGCGATTTCGGCTATGACGAGATGGAAGTCCCCGTGGAGGTCACCTTTCCGGTCTCCGAGACCGTGGCCCACGCCGCGGACCTGGGCATGATGTTCTACACCGGCAACATGTTCCCCGAGAAGTACAAGAACGCGATCTTCTCGGCGCAGCATGGCTCCTGGAACCGGACCGAACCGGTCGGTGCGCGGGTGATGGTCACCTTCACCGGCGACGGCACGCTCAGCGACGATGACACGGTGGAGACCATCCCCTTCGCCGAAGGCTGGAAGGACGAGAACGGTGAGTATCTCGGACGTCCGGTCGATGTCGCACAGCTCCGCGACGGCTCGATCCTGGTCTCCGACGATCTGGCCGGCGCGCTCTACCGGATCTCCTACGAAGAGCCCGCCGCGCAGTGATGCGCCCGATCTTGGCACTTGTTCTGGGCGGGGGGATCCTCGCCCAGGGCATCACGGATGCGGGCGCGACGACGGCCGCGGATTCCGGTCTGGTGGGCGATCCGGAGGCCGGCAAGGCCAAGGCCGGTCAATGCCGGACCTGCCACGGGCTTGACGGGTTCGCGCGCATGCCGCTCGCCCCACATATCGGCGGCGAGCCGGAAGCGTACCTGCGCGGCCAGCTCACGGCCTTCCGCGACGGCGCGCGCGTGCACGAGATGATGACATTCGTCGCCGCGGGCCTGTCGGATCAGGACATCGCCGACCTGGGCGCCTGGTACGCGGCCCACTCCGCGACAGCCACGCTGCCCGCCTCGGCCGACGGGGCCGCAGGGCCGGAGAACTGCGTCGCCTGCCACGGCGCGGACGGGCTGGGCCTGGCCGAGGACGCGCCCAACCTCGCTGGTGAGACGACGATGTATATCGACACCCAGCTCAAGGCCTTTCGATCGGGCAAGCGCGAACATGACATCATGTCCCCGATCGCCGCGGAACTCAGCAATGACGAGATCCGGGCACTCGCCCAGTGGTATGCCGACATCGAACTCCAGATCGCCCCGCCCGGCGAATGACCCGGCACGCCGCATGCTTGCCTTTCCGCATCCAGCGCAAAGGCAAGCATGGTGGCGCATCTCGTCTTCTGCGAACAACCGCGCTGCATCTCGAACCGGCGGCAAGAGCGGCACTTGCGGGCGTCGGGCCATATGCTGGAGGTTCGCAATCTGCTGGCGGCACTCTGGACGCCTGCGTCGCGGCATGCCTATCCCGTCGCGCTCTCCGTGCCGGACGGGTTCACCCCCTCGACCCCGCCGATCATGCGCGGCGAAACCGACCGCGCGCGGCTGAGCGCGCACGCGCTCTCGTCCTTCTCTGCACCGACCCGATGCTCATCCGCCGGCCGCTCATGGCATCGGGCGGCCGGTTTCGCGCAGGCTGCGACCCGGCGGCGGTGGACGTCTGGATCGGGCTCGCCGATCCCGGGAACCCGGGCACGGATCTCCGCCCGCGCCCGCACAGAACCGTCAGCGGATCGTGACCGCCAAGCTGTAGCCCACGCTCTTGCCGGTGTCGCGGTCATTGCCCATCAGATAGACGCGCACGGTATAGTCGCCTGTCTCGGGCAGGCGCACCGCGCCCGCGCCGTTTTCGGCGTTCATCGATCCGTTGAAGATCGCCACCCCATCGCTGCCCGGCGGCAGGATGTTGAAATAGACCGTGCCACTGCCGTTCGTGCCGCCGACCGTGAGCGCGACCTCCATCTCCTGACCCGCGCGGGCGCCCAGGACATAATCGGCATACTCCTGACCGGTGATCGTGCCGTTGGCGGTCCCGCTGTCGCTGCCCGGCGCAAAACTCAACTGCGTCTGCGTCTGTCCCGCCACAGGCGGCGCCAGAAGCATCGGCAGCATCACGGCCAGCGCTCCCGCGGCGAGACCGGCCCGCCAGAGGGTCACAACACGCCTTCGTCCGTGATCGACGCGATGTCGCCGGTCCGACCGTCATCATAGGCCACGCATTGCCAGGGTGCGCGGTCCGGTCCGACCCCGATCCGCACCAGCCGCCCGGCGTCGATCCGGCTGGACCCCAGCAGCACCACGTCGGGATTGTTGGTCTGGCGCGTCACGCCAAGCAGGCAGGCCTGTTCGCCAGCGTTGGGCGCCCGTGCGACCACTCCGTCCGTCGTCTCCGCGCAGCCCGCGAGCGTACCGAGCACCACCATCCCAAGCAAAAATCTCGTCATTCTACCGTCTCCAGACATTTCTTTTCGTTCCGTTTCAAATCCGGCGCGGCGGTCACCCGCTGGCCGCCTCGCGCAGCTTGGCCAATACCGCGTCGCATTCCGACGCGCCGCCGACGATCGTCGTCCCCTCGTCCTCGGCCCCGGTGAGCGTGGAAAGATTGCTCGCCGCCCGGTTGAAGACCCGGTCGACCTCCTCGTCGGTCAGCAGTTCTTCGTCCTGCGCGGCCTTCACGATCCCGCAAATCCCCGCCGAAAGGCCGGTCGCCACGCCGATGCCGGTGCTCGCCCCGATCATCGCCATACCCCCGACCCCGCCCAGGACAAGCCCGACGACGAGTGCCAGGACGGCCACAAGTGTTTTCGACATACTTCACTCCCCCGTTTGCCGCCCGGCGCCGAGAACGCCGCGCCACTGGCCGGCGCAGGTCTCCGGGCGTTCCCGACGGCTTGTCCCGCGCCGCGCCAAAAGCGCCGGATCGACGGTGCCTCGAGAACTGTTTCCTTCCTCGGTACCCGCCGTCAACAAAAAGCCACGCCGACCGGCCCGGTGATCGGCAGCGCGCATGTCAGCGCAGGGGACCTCTTTGCCAATGACACCATCGCACCTACATGCCATCACGGGTCGGAGCACGCGGGCAGAAGGGGAATGTGGCCATGAAAACACAGCCCAAACAGGGTGTCACACCCCTGTCGCGACTGCGGTGGTACCCCTCGCAGCCATGACCAAGCTCCCGTTCGCACCTCCCCTGACACAGCCTTCCGGCACCCCGCCGCCGAATGGCCCGCGTCCCTACCGGACGCTCTTCATCTCGGACGTGCACCTGGGCACCCGCGGGTGTCAGGCCGGGATGCTGCAGGAATTTCTCGATCACCACGATGCCGACCATATCTATCTCGTGGGCGATATCTTCGACGGCTGGCGGCTGCGGCGCGGCTGGCACTGGCCGCAATCCCATAACGACGTGATCGAGGCGCTCTTGGCCAAGGCCCATGCCGGCGTGCCGATCACCTATATCCCCGGCAACCATGACGAGGTCATGCGCAGCTATCTCGGCACCCATTTCGGCGGCGTCGAGGTCAAGCCCGAAGACATCCATGTCACCGCCGACGGCAAGCGCATGCTGGTCACCCATGGCGACCAGTATGACGTGGTGGTGATGAACGCCAAATGGCTCGCCTACCTGGGCGACCGCGCCTATAATCTGATCCTGATGGCCAATACCGGGCTGAACCGGCTCAAGCGACTGTGGGGCGGTCAGTACTGGTCGCTCTCGAACTGGGCCAAACAGCAGGTCAAGGGCGCGGTGAACTTCATCGGCGAATACGAAAAGGTGCTGGCCGACGAGGCCGCCCGCGGCGGCTATGACGGGATCATCTGTGGCCATATCCACAAGGCCGAGATGACCCAGATCGGCGATATCACCTATGTCAATTGCGGCGACTGGATCGAAAGCTGCACCGCAATCGTCGAGATGCCCGACGGCACCCTGAACATCGTCGACTGGTCGCGCGACCCGCGCTCGACCCAGCAGCGCGAGCGCGCCAGGAAACGCCGGCGGCGGCGCGAGCAACCGTCCGAGCACAGCACCGAACAGTCCCCCACCAGGACGCCCGCAAAGGCCCCCCTACAGTCCCAGAACCGTCCCTCCGCACCTCCCGCCCTACAGACCACCATGAAGCCGCCCGCCGACCGGAGCGGCCCCGATATCGGCGCCTGACACCGGCGTCACATTGCGGCGCTCGCGCCATTCACAGACAACAAGAAGAAGAAAACGACCCACCCATGACCGATACGTCCACCGCGCGCGCCCAGCTGGGCGGCGCCGTCCACCAGAACGATGCTCTCAGTCAGACAGGCCTGCTGGAGCGGCTCTTCTCGCAGCTCTTCACCGGGCTCGTCTATGCCCAGATCTGGGAGGACCCGGTCGTCGACATGGCCGCGCTCGATCTCGGACCCGACGATCACGTGGTCTGCATCGGCTCGGGCGGCTGCAACATGATGAGCTATCTGACCGCCGGGCCGGCCTCGGTGACGGTGGTGGATCTCTCGCCGGCCCATGTCGCGCTGAACCGGCTCAAGCTCGCCGCCGCGCAGACCCTGACCCAGGCGCAGTTCTACGACTTCTTCGGCCATGCCGACCGGCCGGGAAATCCGGGCCTCTACTGGCAGCATGTCCGCGCCGCGCTCGACCCGACCTCCCGCGCCTATTGGGAGACCCGCCGCGGGCTGTCGCTCAGGATCGATGGGTTCGCCAAGGGGTTTTACCGCCGCGGGCTTCTGGGCAATTTCATCGGGGCCGCCCACAGGCTCTCGTCGCTGCTGGGGGTCAGTTTCAAACCGTATCTGGCGAGCCGCTCGCTCGACGACCAGCGCGCGTTCTTTGACCGCGAAATCGCGCCCCTGTTCGACACCCGCACCGTACGCTTTCTGGCCCGGCGCCGGGCCTCGCTCTTCGGGCTGGGCATTCCGCCCGCGCAGTTCGACAAGCTTGCCGCCGACGGGGGCGGCGACATCGTCCCGGTACTGCGCGAGCGCACGCGCAAGCTCATGTGCGACTTCCCGCTGTCGGAGAACTATTTCGCCTGGGCCGCCTTCAACCGCGGCTACAAGGAGGACGGCACCGGCCCCGTGCCGCCCTATCTGGAAGCCGCCCGGTTCGAGGCGCTAAAGGCCGCGGCGCCGCGCGCCGAGGTTCACAACCGCTCGCTCACTGACCTTCTGGCCGAAACCCCGGCGGCCTCGAAAACGGCCTATGTGATGCTCGACGCCCAGGACTGGATGAGTGACGCGCAGCTCACCGCGCTCTGGTCCCAGATCACCCGCACCGCCGCCCCCGGCGCCACGGCGATCTTTCGCACCGGCGGGACGGCGGACATCCTGCCCGGCCGCGTGCCCGACGCGGTGCTGGGCCAGTGGCGCTACGATGCGGAGGCCTCGGCGGCGGGTATCAAGGCGGACCGGTCCGCCATCTATGGCGGCTTCCATGTCTACCGCCATGCGCGGGAGCAAGAACCGGAGCACGCGGCATGAGCGACGCGGCGGGCCACGGCGCGCTGATGGACGGGATCTACCGCCAGCAGCGCCATATCTACGACCTGACGCGGGAATACTTCCTGCTGGGCCGCGACCGGCTGATCCGCGATCTCGTCCCGCCCCCCGGCGGCACGGTGCTCGAGGTCGCCTGCGGGACGGGACGCAACCTCGCGCGGGTGGCCGAGCTACGCCGCGACGCGCGGCTCTACGGCTTCGACATCTCCGAAATGATGCTCGAGACCGCCCGCACCAGCCTGACCCGCAAGGGGCTCGGCAGCCGGGTGACATTGGCCCAGGGCGATGCCTGCGATTTCGACCCGCAGGCGATGTTCGGCGTGGCGAGCTTCGACCGGATCTTCATGTCCTACTGTCTGTCGATGATCCCCGACTGGGAGGGCGCGCTGACCGAGGCCGCCTCCCATCTCGCGCCGGGCGGGTTGCTCACGGTGGTGGATTTCGGCGATCAGAGCGAGCTGCCCGGCTGGTTCCGGCGCGGGCTGCAAAGCTGGCTGGCAAAGTTCCACGTCGCCCCGCGGCTCGATCTGGAGGCCGCGATGGCGCGCGCCGCCGAAGGGATCGGCGGGCAGGCCCATGTGGTCACGCTGAAAAAGGATTACTGCCGCTACGGGGTGCTGGCCGCCCCGCTCTGAGCGATCCGTGCGAGCGCCACGCAGAGCCGCCCCCGCCCGCCCGGCACCCAGCCGAGGCCGCGGAGCGCGGTGCAGTCCATCTCGGCGGGTCCCGGCTGCGGCGCAGGCTCCGGCAAGCGTCCCGTGACGCCGGAGATACTGGACCAGAGCTCCAGCAGATCGCGCCGGTCGAGCATGATGTCGGAGACATTCAGCACGGGCGGCGCGGGTGTCTCCAGCGCGATCAGGCAAGCCGCCGCCAGATCCGCGCCATGGACCTCCGTCCCGCGGCGGGGCGCGATCTCCCGCCCGGCGGCGAAATCCGCGAACAGCTCCGCCCACTTGTGCCGCTGCCCCGGGCCGGGCCCCGGCGGCCCGTAGACCCCGGTGGCGCGGAGCGACATGCCCCCGGCCTCGGCGACGGTCTGCTCGACCTCCAGCTTGGCCTGGCCATAGAGCGTGTCGGGCCGCGCAGGCGTGGACTCCGTCAGCAGGCTGCCGGGCGGATAGGCGCCATAGACGGCACGGCTGGAGAGAAAAATCACTCGGCAGCCCGCATCGCGCGCCATGTCGAGCATCTTCCGTGATCCCAGCACATTCCGGCACCGGAAGCCCTCGGGGTCGCTGCCCTCGCCGCCCCGATAGCGCCCCGGCATATGATCAAAGGCGGCATGGATGAGCCCGTCGACCCCGTCGAGCGGCGGCGGTTCGCGTTCCAGATCGTAGGGCAGATGGGCGACGGGGGCCGAGAAGCTCCCGGGCGCTGGCGCATTTCGGGTCAGCAGCGTGACCCCGTGGCCTGCCGCCAGGGCCGCCTCGGTGATGAACCGCCCGACCAGCCCGGTGCCGCCGGTGATGGCGAGTCTCATGGGCGCGGCAGTGTGGCGAGGTCCGGCACCGGACCGTCCCCGGCATAGGCTTGCCAGAGATCGATCAGCGGGCGCAGCTTCCCGGCCTTGCCGTGATCGGTCTGCCAGGGCTTTTCATACTGGTAATGGACCAGTTTCACCTGATCCCAGTCCCAGAGCTCCGGCAGGTTGAACCAGACATATTGCAGCATGTTGTAGGTCACGGGCAGCCCGTGCCAGTCGGGAAAGAAGGCCTGCAGAAAAGTCTGGTCGGTGCGCCGCCAGAAGGCCTCCGGCGCATCGAGTCGCTTCAACATCGCCGCGTAAGTCTCTGAATTTGGGCGTGCAGTGAAGACGCCGGAATTCATCCGCCCGAAATCGGCGAGGCTCTCATAGACATTGGGCGCGGCACAGAACTCCGGATAGTCGAAGAGCTTGTCGATATTGCGCAGGACCAGCGTGTCGGCATCGAGAAACACCACCCGGTCATAGGGCAGCTCCCAAAGCCGAAGCTTGGCGAAATTGTCGAGCGGCGTGTGGAAGGGCGGCTTCTCACCCTTCGTGAAGGGCGCCGCCCCGTGGAGCGCGGCGCGCGCGTGGGCGGCGTTGAAGGCCTCCGAAGTCGGCAGGAGCTCCACCGGCACAATCCGCGCGCCGCGTGCCTCCAGCGCGGCGAGGCTCGCCTCCGGCACCCCGCCGGTCACCATCACCACGCGGTCGGCCTGCGTTCCGCTCAGCGAGAGCGATCGCAGCAGCGCACCTGCGCCCAGCGCGAAATCGGCATTCGTCACCAGCGTGACATAGGCGTCCCGCGGCACTCCCGTCTCGTCCATCGGGATTCAGGACACCGATTTCAGCCGCTTGCCCTCCGGGTCGCGCTCCACCCGCGTCGCGATGTCTTTGGTCCAGGCCGAGACCGCCGGCACGCGCTTGCGGTCGATCCGGTGCGCGTATTTCTTGGCCACATCCACAACCTCGGACAAGAGCCCCTCGGCCAGCGTCGTGGGCTCCAGCCCCAGCGCCAGGAACTGCTCGTTGCGCACCACCAGGTCGTTCTCGGCGGCCTCCTTGCGGGGGTTGGGCAGATAGGCAATCTCGGCGTCCGTCATCTTGGCCACCAGCTCGGCCAGATCCCGCACCCGGTGGGTTTCGGTCATCTGGTTGAAGATCCGCACGCGGTCCCCAGCCTCGGGCGCATCGCCCAGCGCAAGCTCGATGCAGCGCACCGAGTCCTGGATATGGATGAAGGCGCGGGTCTGCCCGCCGGTGCCGTGCACGGTCAGCGGATAGCCGATCGCCGCCTGGATGAGGAACCGGTTCAGCACGGTGCCGTAATCGCCGTCATAATCGAACCGGTTGATCAGTTGCTCGTGCCGCCGGGTCTGGTCGGTATGGGTCCCCCAGACGATCCCCTGATGCAGGTCCGTGATCCGCAACCCATCGTTCTGGGCGTAGAACTGGAACAGGATCTGATCGAGCGATTTGGTCATGTGATAGACCGATCCGGGCCGCGTCGGATAGAGGATCTCGAGGCCCTTCTTCTCGCCCTCCAGGTTCTCGATCTCCACGTCCAGATAGCCCTCGGGGATCGCCGCGCCGACGCTGGAATAGCCATAGACCCCCATCGTGCCGAGATGCACCAGATGGGCGTCGATCCCGGTCTCCACCAGCGCGGCCAGCAGGTTGTGGGTCGCGTTGACGTTGTTGTCGACGGTGTAGACCTTGTGGCGGTCGGTCTTCATCGAATAGGGCGCGGCGCGCTGCTCGGCGAAGTGGATGACCGCATCGGGCGCATGCTCGGCGAGCCAGCTCTTCAGCCGCTCGAACTCCTTGGCCAGGTCCAGCAGGTGAAATCCGATCTCGCGCCCCGTCACCTCGCGCCAGATCCGGCAGCGCTCCTGGATCGAATCCATCGGCGTCAGCGACTGCACGCCGAGCTCGGTGTCGATCCAGCGCCGCGAGAGATTGTCGACCACATGGACCTCGTGGCCCGCTTCCGACAGGTGCAACACCGTCGGCCAGCCGACAAACCCGTCTCCACCCAGAACCGCAATCTTCATGGATCCGCTCCTTTTTCCCGTTCTTGGCAGAGTGCGCTAGGTGGCGCCCGAGTGAAAGTCGAATGAAAGAATTGCGACAGTGCGCGCTGTGACCGCGCGGGCGTCCGCCGGAACGGCCCTGCAGACCAAGTACCGTTCAGGGGCTTGCACGCCACGGCACAACAGGCTCCGATGCAGCAAAGCACAGGAGCGACGCCATGACTTTGCCCATCGTCAACATCGTCAGCTTTCGCGATGGCACGGACAAGCCCGGCATCGCCCGGGATTTTGCCGCGGCGATGGAGGGCGCGGGCTTTGCCGTCATCACAGGCCATGGCGTGCCGACCGCGCTCGCCGACGAGCTCTACGCCACGCTCACCGCCTATTTCGACCAGGATCTCGCTGCCAAATCCGCCCACACGCCGCCCGAACAGACCAAGGCGCGGGGCTATCTGCCCATGGGCATCGAGAGTGTCGGCAAGACGCTCGGCGCCAACCCGCCCCCCGATCTCTGCGAGGCGCTGGTCTTCACTTCGCCCCACCGTGCCGAGGTCACGGGCTGGAACATCTGGCCCGACCATCCGCCCGCTCTGGCAGGTCTCGTTCGCGACTGGACCGATCAGATCGTGCGCCTCACCCATGACCTCACGCGGCTCCAGGGCCTCGCGCTGGATCTGCCCGAGGATTTCTTTGTGGCCGACCATGCCGATCCGGCTCTGACGCTCCGCTTCGTCAACTATCCCGACCAGGAGGACCCGCCCGAACCCGGCCAGCTCCGCTACGGCGCGCACCACGATTACGGCGGTCTCACGATCCTGCGCCAGGACGGTGCGCCGGGCGGTCTGCAGGTCATGGGCGCCGACGGCGAGTGGGCTGAGGCCGAGGTGGTGCCCGACAGTTTCGTCATCAATGTGGGCGATCTCTTGGCGCGCTGGACGAACGACCGCTGGCGCTCAACGCTGCACCGGGTGACGAACCCGCCGCGCGACCTCACCGGGTCCACCCGTCGGCTCTCCATGGTCGCTTTCACCGGCCCCAACGAGGCTGTGGAGGTCGCCTGTCTCCCCACCTGCCAGAGCGCCGACCACCCGCCGAAACACCCGCCCGTGAATGCCGGTGAGTATGTTATGGGCAAGATCGCCGCCTCGCACGATCTCTAGCAGCGCGAGACGACCCCGCTCTGCATCACGCTTTTTGGTCCGTCACCAGATCGACCCGCTTAAGGGCTTGTCGCACTCCGCACCAACTCCACGCCCGGCGGCACCGCCGGGCAGCGCCTGACCCGCCCCCAAGGCGGGCGCTTCTGCCCCCCCCGGGCCGGGCGCTGCCCTCCCGACATCACCGCGCCTCTGGCGACTAGTTCCCAAGAAGCTTCGCTAAGGCCTTGGCACCGCTCGCCAGAGCGGTGAGCTCCGAGTAATTCGCCGCGAGCCAGACACCGCCTGCCGGAATGCCCCATTTGATGAGCGTATCGACAGCCAGATCCAGTTTTTGACCGCAGTAATTCGCGATGACGGACAATGCCTTGAGCAGTCGGTTGGCGCTGTCGTCAACCCGCGCGCTCGATGCGTCGGTCTTGTCGAGTTCTTCGGCCAGCTCCTCCAAGGCACGTCCCGCACTTGCGCCAGCTTCCAGGATCTCGCGATTGACCTCGTCGGAGAGAGACTCCGGCGGATTGTTGTGGCCGAGACCGGGGGAACCACTTGAGCGCCGCGAAGTCCGAACTCCGTGACGTTTGTCGAGCTGCTCCTTTGCGAGCGCGGCCAGACGCTGCTGCTCGTCGATGATCTCGATGGCCTTGGCCACCGCCTCCGGCCCCGCGTCCCAGAGCTCCGGATCGATCAAAACGATCCGCTCCAGATAGTCCCAGTCCGGCTCGCGCCCGTGCCAGAAGTCATCATAGATGCGGGCGAAGGTGTTCCAAGGCGGACCATTGGCACGCCAGTCGAACTCTGTTTCCAGCCATTCCTTCGAAAACATCGACCCGGACTGCCACAAGGAAGAGCCCCAAACCGAGCCGCCGACCATCAGGCTTCTGCAATCAATTTGCACCGAGTGCCAAGCCTGCGACGCTCGAAGCTGTTCCAGTTCGCTGTTCGAGGTCCCTTCAGGACCTTTTTCGACAACGGTCATACCGGTTGCAGTGCCGTTGGCCGCCGCATAGTTCGCGTAGCCAGGGGAGGATGCTGCAGCGGCAGCTGCGTGAGAAGCTGAGCGCGCGGCCGCGCCAAAAGACCGACTTGTCTCGACAGCCGAAGCAGCCGCTCTCACCAACTCCGCGTTCTTTCTGACTGACAGAACGGCGGACGTGAGCAGCGCCCAAATCGTCGGAGTGAAATCGCGTTGTTCGTCCAGTTTAGCGGACGTTAGGAAGGTCCGACCCACCGGATAGACTCTCAGAGCGGCGCGCGCCGCGACCGACACAGAAATCTCATATCTGTTCTGTTCTTCGAGCCAGGCCCTCAGGCTGTTTTCATCCCGAATTTCGTCGATCTCCAACCGGCAGCCTCGCAACTCCAGATATCCGTCGTTACCAGAGTTCGCCCTGCGGCTCCGGTCAAGCTTGGGAAGGCGCGCACACGTCCGCGTATCGGAACAAACCGCCAACATACCTGTACAAAACGTCCCTTTGGACACTTCGTACAAACCTTAACATTGATATCCCGGCGGTGGATCGCCGCGACATCACACCTACCTTTTTGCCACTGCACTCACACGACCAGTCTGGTAACGATTGGTATTGAACTTGGGCCCGGTCCTACGGCGCTGCGAAGAGAGGACAACTAAACCATGGATATCGCTACGCTTTCGCGTCGCCGCCTGTTGCAGGCCGGTGCCGCCACCGCCGGTCTCGGCCTCCTTGGGCGCCCCGCCCTTGCCGCGACCCCGGTAACTTTCCAGCTTTCCTGGCTGCAGTCGGTGCAGTTCGGCGGGAGTTACATCGCAAAATCAGCAGGTTACTGGACGGATGAGGGGCTCGACGTCGCCCTTGCCCCGGGCGGACCCAACGCGCCCGTGGAACCTCCGGTCGTCGCAGGCACGGCGCTCATGGGCATCTCGGCGGCCGACTACACCGCCGCCGCCGTCGCCAATGGCGCGCCCTTCAAGATCCTGCTGGTGGCGATGCAGAAGAACCCCTTCACCATCGCCTCCCTGCCCGCTAATCCGGTCAATGAGCCCGCCGATCTGGTCGGCAAGCGGATTGGTATGGCAACGGCAAATACCCCTGTTCTCAAGGCCTTGTGCGACATAAATGATGTCGACATCAACGAGATCGAGATCGTGCCCACGCAGTATGACGCGGCCCCGCTCGTCGCCGGTCAAGTCGATTGCCTGCTGTGCTGGCTGACCGATCTGCCCATCGCGATGACCATGCAGGGCGTCGAAAACGTCACCATGCTGATGGCCGATTACGGCTATGCGGTGCATTCCCAGACCTACATCGCCACCGAGGACAGCATCGCGAACCGGCGCGCCGAACTGGTGGCACTCCTGAAGGGCGAGGTCGCGGGCTGGAACGATTATCTGGCGGATCCGTTCGCTGCGGCCAAGCTGACAGTGGAGATGTTCCCAGACGCCGGGCTCGACATAGAAACGCAGCAACTTCAAGCGGTTGCTCAAGTGCCACTGATGTTCTCGCAGCTCACCGACGAAAACGGCTTCGGCTGGTGGACCGATGAGACTGTCGCCGCCAACATCGAAACACTGGCGCTGCTGGGGCGCGATGTGACGCCGGACCTCTGGGACCGGACGATCCTCGAAGAGGTCCATGGCACCTGACCCAGCGGTGACGCCCGCCCCGGAGGTGATCTGCGACAGCCTCGCGATGACCTTCGGAACTGGCTCGGACGCGGTCGAGGCGGTGGCGCCGACCGATCTGCGCCTGCACCCGGGCACGATGACGGCACTGGTCGGTCCGTCGGGATGCGGGAAGTCCACGCTGTTGCGGCTGATTGCGGGGCTGGAGCAGCCAAGTGAGGGGCGCGTGAGTATCGATGCGCAAAGCCCTGATACCATAAGAAAACATGCCACTCTGGCGGTCGCGTTCCAGGACCCGTCCCTGCTGCCCTGGCGCACGGTCCGGAGCAACGTGGCGCTCGCACGGAGGCTGGCGCGGCTGCCCGCCGATCCCGACAAGGTCGACGGTCTGATCGCGCAGGTGGGACTCGCGGGGTTCGAGGAGCGCCGCCCGGCCGAGCTTTCGGGCGGGATGCGCCAGCGCGCCGCCATCGCGCGGTGCCTGGCCACCGATCCGACCCTGCTGCTGCTCGATGAGCCCTTCGGAGCGGTCGACGAGCTGACCCGGCGACGGCTCAATTTCGAGCTGCCGCGCCTGTGGGACGCGGGCGGCGTGACCGGGGTGCTCGTGACGCACTCGGTGCACGAGGCCGTCCTGCTCGCCGACCGTGTCCTGGTGATGTCGCCACGTCCGGGCCGGATCATCGCCGATCTGCCGGTCACCCTGCCACGGCCGCGCGGGCCCGACACCCAGGCCTTGCCCGGCTTTGCAGCGCTCACCGGCGAGATCGCGGCGCATCTGTCCAGCGGGTCGGAGGACACGGCACGACAGGCCGCCGAATGAGGCAATTGCCCGGCCTCTTGCTTGTGCTGTTGCTTTGGGAAGGCGCCGCGCGCCTGCTGGCTGGCAGCTTCCTGCTGGCAGGACCCGTCGACGTCACCCTCTATATCGCTCAAAACGCAGAACTTCTGGGGCGGGCGCTGGCTGTGACGCTGGGCGAGGCCGCGCTTGGCTATGTCATCGGCAATGCCGTGGCGATCCTTCTTGCGATCCTCGTGATCCTGCTCCCGCGGATGGAAGCGCTGATCGGCGCGGTGGCGCTGCTGGTGTTTTGCCTGCCGCTGGTGGCGACAGGGCCGATCCTGCGGGTGCTCTGGGGACCGGGGATCGGCCCGCAGGTCACCCTGGCGGCGCTGGCGGTCTATTACACCACTTTCGTGACGCTGGTGGTAGGTCTGCGCGCGGCGCCGCGATCCTGGTTCGATCTGGTCGACAGCTACGGGCGCGGACCGTGGACCGCGCTGGTCACGGTGCGTTTGCACGCGGCACTGCCCTATCTCTTTGCGGGTCTGCAGATCGCAGCCCCGGCGGCTTTTCTGGGGGCAATGGTGGGTGAGTTTACCGGGGCGGAGCGCGGCATGGGCGTGCTGGCGATCCGGGCGATGCGGGCGCTCGATGTCGATGCGACATGGGCGCTCGCGACGCTCGCAGCCGGGGTGTCGATCCTGATCTACGCGGCCCTCGGCGCGCTTGGGACGCGGCTCTTTCCGGACCGGCCCGCGCTGATCCTCGCGACGGGCGGTGGCAGCGCGCGCGGCGGTCCGCTGCCGGCGCTTGGGCTGGCGCTGGCGAGCGTTGCGGCCATGGCAGTGATCTGGTGGGCGCTGATGGAGGGCTTCGCGCTCAACAGCTTCTTCGCCAAGCGTCCTGATGATGTCTGGGTCTTTCTGGTCACAGCCCCGGAAGCCGCTGCAAACCGCGCGACGCTCGCCGCCGCCTTTGGAGAGACCCTGCGCTTTACCCTGCCCGGCTATGGGCTCGGGCTGGCGCTTGGCGCGGGTCTGGCCGCGCTTTTCACCCTTGCGCCGCGTTTCGCCGGGGCAGCATTGCCTGTGGCGATCGCGCTGCGGGCCATCCCCATTGTCACGACCGCACCGCTGATCGTCCTGGCGCTCGGGCGCGGCGCGGTGGGCACCGTGACCATTGTCGCGGTGATGATTTTCTTCCCGACGCTGGTGGCCTGCCTGCAGGGGATGCGCCAGACGCCCGGTCAGGTGCTGGATGTGTTCGATAGTTACGCCGCGGGGCGGCTGAGCCGGCTTGCGCTCGCACAGATCCCCGCGATGCTGCCGGCTTTCTTTGCCGCCGCACGCATGGCGGTGCCCGCGGCCATCCTTGCGGTGACGGTGGCGGAATGGCTTGCGACCGGGACAGGCCTCGGCAATCTCATGGCGCTGACGGCCTCGACCTCCGACTATGGCATGCTCTGGAGCGCCACGGCGCTGGTGACCCTGACCGCGGGGCTCGGCTACGCGGCCGTCGCGCTCATCGAAGGTGTGGTTCTGGCTAGGATGGCACCGGAACAGCGGCGGTGAGACGGTCCAGATAGGCGCGCCAGCCGCCGAGCGCGGTGATGTCTTCGGCGCCGGCGACGCCCGCGGACTCCACCAGAAACCCAGTCACCGCCCGCCCGTCGGCGAGCCGCACGGTGCCGAGCCCGAGCGGCGCCGGGATCGCGGTAAGAAAATCGCCCAGACGTGCTATGGGCATCGCCCAGAGCTCCACCGCGATCTTGCCACCGCCGCCGGGCATTGCCAGCAGTCCGGGCCGGTGGGGCGGTCCGCCCTGCAACGCATAGAGCCGGTATTCCGGGGCAGTTTTTGTTGCTTCCAGAAAGCGCGCTCCGCGCTCGGTCAGCTGCCCATTCAGCGGCAATCCAGACATATGCGCCCCTACGGCGGCCAGCACGGTCTCATGGGCGGCGGGACCAGGCGGCGGCGTGGGTGCGTCGGGCAGTGACGCGCCCGTTGCGCCCAATGGCGCACCGGCATCCCGTTGCAGCGCGTCTCCGAGTCCCGAGGTCAGGCTGTCGCGACCCGCTTCGGCAAGCAGCGTCACACTGCCCGGTCGCCCGTCGTCGCGCGGGGCCAGCGGCACGGCGATGCCGCACAGATCGAGCAGATTGACGAAATTGGTGTAGGTGCCGAGCCGCGCGTTCGGGCCGATGGGATCGGCCTCCAGATCCTCGACACTGTAGACGGTCGGGATCGTCGGCACGCAGAGCAGATCGACGCCGGCCAGAAGCGGGCCGGTGCAGCGCTTGAGCTCCGCCAGCCGGTAGATGCCGCGGAAGGCGTCCGCAGCGCTCAGCCCGTCCGCCGCGCCGACGATCTGCCGGATAACGGGCAGCACGCTGTCGGGCCGGTCGCGGAGCAGATCCTCGATCACCACCATCCGCTCGGCGACCCATGCACCCTCATAGAGTAGTGCGGCAACCTCGTAGAAGGGCGCGAAATCGAGTGGGACAAGGTCGTGGTCCATCGCCTCCAGCCGGGCACAGGTCGCGCCGAAGGCGTCGCGCTGCAGGTCGTCGCCGAAAAACTCGATGCTTAGCGCATCCGGGATCCCGATCCGCAGACTGTCGGGTGGGGCGGCGAGCGGCGGAACGGGGATGTCGCGGGACTGCGGATCGGACAGGTCGGGCCCGGCAGCCGCCGCGAAGACCTCGTGCGCATCAGGCACCGTCAGCGCAAAGACGGAAAGCGTGTCGAGCGTCCGGCAGGCGGGTACGACGCCTGTGGCCGGCATCGCCCCAAGGGTCGGTTTCAGCCCGACGATCCCATTGAGCGCCGCGGGCACCCGACCGGATCCGGCGGTGTCGGTGCCGAGCGCGAAACTCACCAGCCCCGCCGACACCGCAACCGCGGAGCCGGAGCTAGACCCCCCGGGCACGAGGTCCGGGTCGAGCGCGTTCTTCGGCGGCGGGAAGGGCGAGCGCACCCCCACGAGCCCCGTGGCGAACTGGTCGAGATTGGTTTTGCCGATGACCAACGCCCCCGCATCACGCAGCCGCGTTACAGCAGTGGCGTCCGCATCGGCGACATAGGCGAAGTCCGGGCAGGCCGCGGTCGTCGGCGCGCCGGCCAGATCGATATTGTCCTTGATCGCAAAGGGCAGCCCATGGAGTGCCCCGGAGCCGTCGAGGGCCCCGGCCTCGGCCAGCACCTCCGCCTTGGGCCGGAGATGCAGGAAGATGCCGGGGTCTCCCCAGATCGCGATCCGGCGATAGACCTCCTCGACGACCTCGACCGGCCGGATCCCCCGCGCATAAGCGGCGCGAAGGCTGACAAAGTCGAAGCTCAGGTCGGACAGGTCGCTCATGTCGCCTCCTCCAGCATCTGCACCGGGCGCTCCCACTGGATCAGGACCGCGCAGCCGGTGTCCGACCAAACCGAGTGCTCGCTGCCTTCGGGGTTCATGACCAGCGAGCCCGGAGGATAGCTGCCGCGTTCGTCGCATTGTACCCCGTCGAGGACGAGGATGGTCTCCAGCCCGGTATGGCGGTGGCGCGGCACGCCCGCGCCCGGCGCATAGCGCAGGATGGCGAGCGCCGGGTCGCTACGGCGCAGATGGCAGATGTCCACGCCGTCGCGGAAGGGCTCGAAGACCATGGCCTGCCAGTCCTGGAGCATGCGCGGCAGATGCACGGGATCAGCCATCGAGCGCGCCCTCCAGCGCCGCAAGAGGCGCTGTCCAGCCGACGATAGCGCCCTGTGCGCGGATCATCTCCAGCGTGGCGGTCTTGAAGGCGGGGAAATAGCTTTCCGTCGCATCCTCGATCAGCAGGCTGTAAAAGCCGCGGTCATTGGCCTCGCGCATGGTCGTCTGGACGCAGACTTCGGTGGTGACACCGGCGAAGAACAGCGTGCTGATCCCGAGGTCCGCCAGATGTTCGCCCAGCGGCGTGGCGTAGAACGCTCCCTTGCCCGGTTTGTCGATGACCAGTTCCCCTTCGATGGCCGCGAGGTCCGGGACGATCTCTGCGCCCGGTTCGCCCACGATCAGGATGCGGCCCATGGGTCCGGCATCGCCGATCCGCAGATCCGGCGCGCCGCGGTCGCGCTTGGTCGGCGGGCAGTCGGACAAGTCGGGCATGTGGCATTCGCGGGTGTGGATCACCGGCAGGCCGTGGCGGCGCGCCAGAGCCAGCAGCCGCGCGACCGTGGGCACGATCGCCTGCAGGGGTGTGACGTCATTGCCGAGGGCCGCGCCGAAGCCGCCCGGTTCGATGAAGTCGCGCTGCATATCGATGACGATCAGCGCCGTGGAGGACGGATCGAAGCTCAGATCGAAGGGGGCGGCGGCAAGTGTGACCATCACGCGTGCCCACCCATATGGTGGCCGATGGTGGCAATGTCCGCACCGGCGATGGGGGTCTCATAGGCGATGCGGCCCTCCGACATAACCAGAACCCGGTCGGCCAGCTCCATGATCTCGTCGAGATCCTCCGACAGCAGCAGCACGGCGGCGCCTGCGTTGCGCGCGGTCATGATGCGCGCCCGGATCTCGGCCACGGCGGTGAAGTCGAGGCCGAAGCAGGGGTTGGAGATGATCAGCAGATCGACCTCTCCGGTCAGTTCGCGGGCCAACACCGCGCGCTGGACATTACCGCCCGAAAGCGCGGCCATGGGACTGTCGAGCGAGGCGGTCTTAACCTTGAAGGCGTCCACCAGCTCGGCCGCATGACGGCGCAGGCTGCGGCTCGACAGCCAGAACCGCGGGCGGACGGCGCCGTTGGCCCCCGCGACGTCGAAGATGCGAAAGCCGATATTCTCGGTGACGGACATGCGCCCGGCGCAGGCATTTTGCAGAGGCTCTTCAGGCAGATAGCGGACGCACTTCAGGCGCGCTTCGCTCCGCGTCGCATGATACGGCGCACCCTCGACGCTGATCTCGCCGGCCTCCAGAGGTCGTTGACCCGTCAGCACTTCCATCAGTTCCGTCTGCCCATTGCCCGAGATCCCGGCGATGCCGACGATCTCGCCCGCCCGCACCGACAGCCCGTCGATAGCGATCTGCTTCAGGCCCGACCGGTCATGGGCGCGGGCGCCCGTCACCTGCAGGACCGGCGCGCCGACGGTGCCCTTGCGCGCGGCGGGGGCTTTGAGCTCGGCGTCGCCCATCATCATCGCAGCCATGTCGGCGTGGGTCATGTCGGCAACCTGCCCCTGCCCGACTAGCTTGCCCCGACGCAGCACGCTGACCTCATCGGCGAAGGCCGTGACCTCGCGAAACTTGTGCGTGATCATCAGAACGCTGATCTGCCCGGCCTCGCAGAGCGCGCGGACATGGCCCAGGACCTCGTCGGCCTCGTCCGGAGTAAGAACGCTGGTGGGTTCATCGAGGATCAGGAACCGGCGCCCGAGATAGAGCTGTTTGAGAATCTCGAGCTTCTGCTTTTCACCCGCCGCAAGATTGCGCACCGGCACGTCCAGGGGAACGCCAAAAGGCATGCGCGCCATGAACTCGGTCAGGCTGGCCTTTTCTCGGCGCCAATCGATGAGCGCGGGTGTGTCCTCGCGGCTGATGACGAGGTTTTCGGCGGCTGTGAGCGAAGGGACCAGCGTGAAATGCTGATAGACCATGCCGAGCCCCATGGCGTGGGCGTCGCGCGGGTCGGAAATGCGCGCCTCGTGTCCGGCGATCAGCAACTCGCCCGCCGTGGCGTGGTAGAAGCCCATCATGCATTTCACCAACGTGGACTTGCCCGCGCCGTTTTCGCCGAGCAGCGCGTGGAAGCTGCCGGGCCGGACCCGGATCGACACATCGTCCAGCGCGGTGAAGGCCCCGAACCGCATCGTCATGCCGAGGGTTTCTACCCCGATCGCGCCAGAGGGCAATTCCGGCGTCACGGCAGTGCCCCGAGCAGAGTCTCGCTGTCGCTGACCGCGCCGAAGACACCGCCCTGCATCTTGACCATCTTGATCGCGGCGGCGTGGTTGCCGGCATCGGTGGCACCGCAGCAATCCTCCAGCACCAGGCATTCGAAGCCGCGGTCATTGGCCTCGCGCATGGTGGTGGAGACGCAGACATCGGTGGTGATGCCCGTCAGCACGATATTCTCGATCCCGCGGGTGCGCAGCATCAGCTCCAGATCCGTGGCGCAGAAGCTGCCCTTGCCCGGCTTGTCGATGATCGGCTCGCCCTCCATCGGGTAGAGCTCCTCGATAATGTCCCAGCCGGGCTCGCCCCGCACCAGGATGCGCCCGCAGGGGCCCGCGTCGCCGATGCCGGCGCCGATCTGCTGGCTGCGCCAACGCTTGTTGGCGGGCAGATCGGCGAGGTCAGGCCGGTGGCCCTCGCGTGTGTGGAAGATGTGATAGCCCGCCTCGCGCATTGCGGCGAGCGTGGCCTTGATCGGGCCGATGGGTGCACGGGTGAGGCTCAGATCATACCCCATCTTGTCGACATAGCCGCCCGGCCCGCAAAAATCGGTCTGCATGTCGATGATGATGAGCGCGGTGTTCTCGGGGCGCAGATCGCCGTTCCAGGGCCAGGGATAGGGGTCGGACGGAACATGGGTCATTCCGCGGCCTCCGGGGCGGTTTCGCCATAGGTGCGGGTCGGCGCGTCGAAGCCGCAAGGCGTGCCGTCGGTGACTTCGACGCTGTCCTCCCAGGGCAGACGGTACCGCCCGGCCGCGAGGTCGGTCATGTAGCTGTAGGGGCAGTCGCCCGCGCCCCCCGCCACAGCGGTGAAGCCGCGATGCCCGAGCTGGTAGATATTGTTCTCCACCCCCCAGGTCGCGCGGGCCTCGCGCACCAGATCGGGGCGGACCTCCGCGGTGATGATCTCGTTCGGCCGCCCGGAGGTCCCGTGGGCGATGATCGTACCGTCGAAATTGCAAACCATCCCCTCGCCCATACTGTCGAAGGTCCCGTCGGAACCGCACATGCAGACATTGGCCGTCACCATCAGGTTGCAAAAAGCGTTCGACTGGTTGGTGAAGCGCCACGCCTCGCGGATCGGCGCGGTGTAGCCCGCGGTGCGCAGGCAGATCTCGGCGCCTTTGTAGGCGGCCTCGCGCGACATCTCCGGGAACATCCCGTCATGGCAGATGATGAGCGCGAGTTTGCAGCCTTTGGGACCGTCGATGACCGGGATGCCCAAATCGCCGGGCTCCCAGGGCTCTACTGGGACCCAAGGGTGGAGCTTGCGGTAGTAGAGCTGCACGGCCCCTTCGTCATCGATGACGATCCCGGTGTTCCAGGGATTGCCGCCGGGATTGGCCTCCATGATCGAGAAGCAGCCCCAGATCCGGTTGTCGATGCAGGCCTGCTGAAAAGCCGCGACCTCGGGACCGTCCATGCTCACCATGATCTCGGGATTGATGTCCATCGAGAGCCCGTGGAGCGCATATTCGGGGAAAACCACCAGATCCATGGTCGGCATGTGGCGCCGCGCCTTGACCGTCATCTCGACGATGCGGGTGGTTTGCGCGGCCAGGTCGGCGGGCGTTTCCACCACCGGAAGCTGGAGCTGCACCAGTCCGATCACGACGCCTTCGGGCGATTTGTTGAGGCCTCCCAGACCATTCATGGTTTTCTCCGTTACTTGGTGATGCTGAGCTCGCCCGGCGCGCCGGTCAGCGCATGGGTGCGCGACGAGGTGGCGATCAGGACGGCCAGCGTGAGGACGTAAGGCGCGGCGTAGAAGAGGTAATACCCCTCCGAAACGCCCACCGATTGCAGCGCGGGGCCGAGCGCGCCTGCACCGCCAAAAAGAAGTGCGGCACCGAAACAGGCAATCGGGTTCCAGCGGGCAAAGATCACAAGCGCGACCGCCATCAGGCCCTGACCGGAGCTTATCCCTTCGTTCCAGCTGCCGGGGTAATAGAGCGACAGGTAGGCCCCGCCGACCCCGGCGAAGGCCCCGCCCGCGGCCGTGGCAAGCGTGCGGATCAGCGCGGGTCGCAGCCCCATGGCGCGGGCCGCGTCCGTGCTATCGCCGACGACGCGCAGGATCAGGCCGACCCGCGTGGCACGGAACATCCACCAGAGCACCACGGCGAGCACTGCGCCGATTAGGAACAGCACATTGACGCTGAGGGCCGCCCGCACTTGGGGAAGCTCGGACCACCAGCCGAAACTGATCGCGGGCAGGTCGGGCGCGACCGGCTGGATGTAGGGTTTGCCGAAGAAGAACGCCAGCCCGAGCCCCAAGAGCATCATCGCGATGCCGATGGCGATGTCGTTGACCCGCGGCAGCGAGCAGATCGCGCCATGGACGAGCCCGAAGACCGATCCCACAAGCGCCGCACCGAGCACCCCGATCCAGGGACTGCCGGTGATGTAGGCCAGTGCGTAGCCGGCCATGGCACCGAAGACGAGCGTGCCTTCGAGTCCCAGGTTGATGCGGCCCGAACGCTCGGTCAGTACCTCGCCCAGCGACACGAACAGAAAGGGTGTGGAGACCCGGATCGCGCCGCCAAGGATGGCAATGGCCACAGAGGCGAAACTGCTGAGCTCAGTGTCCATCGGGGCCTCGTTCGGACAAGGCTGCTGTGGGAGGATTGGGCAAGCCCCGCGTCCCGGCCCGGCGCGTGCCTTTTGCGGCATCCCCGATGCTCTGCCCGACACGGGCGGCCAGCAATGTGAACACCGTTACGTTCGGCGCCTTACGACGCCCGTCGGGGTTGCTGGTCCGCACAGGCGGTCGATCCAGAACCGTGATCGTCAGCCTCATATGCACGCTCATCGCTGCCCCCAGCGTTCCGGCGCAAAGATGCGTAAGCGGCCATAGAGCGTGTCGGCCATCAGGATCGCGATGAAGACGAAACCCTGGAGCACAAGAACCGTCGCATCGGGCAGATCCATGCGGCGCTGGATCAGACCCGACGAAGCCTCGAAACCGGCCAACAGCACGGCGACGGGGATGATCGCCAATGGATTGTGGCGCGCCAAAAAGGCGATGAGGATGCCGGTGAAACCATAGCCGGAGGCCAGCGAGGCATTGGCCGATCCGTGGATGGCGGAGACTTCGAACATGCCGGCGAGTCCGGCGCAGGCGCCGCCGAGAGCGGTGAAGCCCACGATCAGCCAGCCCACCGGCAACCCCTGCACCTGAGCGGCGCGGATGTTTGCGCCGGCGATGCGTGCCGCGAAGCCCCAGGTCGTGCGGTCGATCAGAACCCAGGCCAGAATGCAGAGTACAACACCGGCTGCCAGGCCCCAATGGACGTCCCAGCCGGGAATGTCACCGACGCGAAGCGCGTCGGGCAGCGGCGCGGTGGAGGGTTTGTTGAGGCTCTCAGGATCGCGCAACGGGCCTTCGACCAGGTGGTTCATCAGCGCGATGGCGATATAGGCCATCAGCAGGCTGGCGATGGTCTCGTTCACACCGCGCCAGTAACGCAGCGCGCCCACGGCCCCGATCCAGAGCGCACCGGCGAGCGCGCCCGCCGCCGCCATGATCGACAGGCCCAACCATGCCGGCCAGCCGGCAAGGGCGACTCCGACCGCGCCCGTGGCGACGCCGCCCAGAACAATCGCGCCCTCGCCGCCGATGACCACCAGCCCGAGCCGGGCGGGCAACGCCACGCAGAGCGCGGCGAGCAACAGGGGCGCGGTCCGCGACAGGGTGTTCTGCCAGGAAAAGGCCGTGCCGAAACCAGCCTTGTAGACCAGCGCGAAGAATTCCACCGGGGACTTTCCGAGCAGCAGCAGAAACAGCGAGAAGGCTACAAAACCGGCGAGGAGTGCCGCTAAAGGGATCACCACGGCTTCGGACCGGCGCGCCACGGGTCCCAGCCAGACCTGCAGCGCGCCGGCGCCAGTGAGGGGAGAACTCGTTACATCCGTCAAAACACGACGCCAATCGAATCCGCGGGATTCAGGAGGTGGACCCGATGACGCCTTCGACGAGGTAATCCATGCTTTCCAGGGCGATGTCGTCTTCGGGCAGTGCGGCCCCCTCGCCCACGATGACATTGCCCTGGTTGTCCTTGAGCGGCCCCTTGATCGCAGCGAAGCCCCCGGCCTCGATCTCGGCCTTGGCCGCGTCGAACTGCGCACGCGCCGCGTCGGTGACGGCTGGTCCCAGCGGGCTCATCTTGATGAAGCCATCGGCCAGCCCGCCGCGGACGAAATTGTCGATCGATCCGCCGTGGAGCACCGTCTGCACCATTCCGGTATAGACATCGGCCCAGTTCCACTCAGCGCCCGTCAGATAGAGATCGGGCGCAAGCGGGCTCTGGTTGGCATGGTAGCCGCAGACATAGGCGCCGCGCCCGGCGGCGGTCTCCATCACCACCTTGGGTCCGTCCACATGGCAGGTGATCACGTCGCAGCCCGCATCGGCCAGCGCGTTGGTGGCCTCGGCCTCTTTCACGGCCAGCGACCACTCGCCGGTGAAAATGACCTGCAGCGTGATCTCGGGGTCGACGGCCCGCGCGCCCAGCAGGAAAGAGTTGATGTTCAAGAGCACCTGGGGGATCGGCTTGGCTGCAACGAAGCCGAGCTTCTTGGTCTTTGTCACATGCCCGGCAGCGATGCCGTTCAGGTACTGTCCCATGCCGATATAGCCGAAATAGCTTCCGACATTCATCGGGTGCTTGTCGGCGGACCAGAGCCCGGCGGCGTGCTGAAACCGCGCCTCGGGGTACTTCGGCGCGATCTCGAGGATATGGGGATCGAAATAGCCGAACGAGGTCGGAAAGAGCAGCTGCGCGCCATCGAAATTGATCATCGATTCCATCGATTTCTGCACATCGATGGTCTCAGCCACGTTTTCCTCTTCGACCACCGTGACGCCGGCCATCTCCTTGACCGCGGCGGCGCCTTCTGCGTGGGCCTGGTTGTAGCCGAAGTCGTCGCGCGGGCCGACATAGATGAAACCGACGGTCAGGTCGCCGCCGGCGCGTGCACGGCCCGGCAGGCCGCCAATCGCGGTGGCGGCGGCGAGCGCGGAGCCCGTTGACAGAAACCGGCGGCGCGTGACGGGGGCGAAAGGCATGGGCAAGGCTCCTGCAAAGATGGGGTTAACCAATGGTGACCGGATTGCGGTGCTGCTGTCGTCTGCTAAGTTTGCACTTAACCGCTGCAAGGATTGCATCGCTATGCGCCATCTCACCCAGCTTCGCTACCTCGATGCCGTGGCTAGGGCGGGCTCCATCCGCAAGGCGGCAGAGGGTCTCGCCATCACCTCCACCGCGTTGAACCGGCGCATCCTTGCGCTGGAGGAGGATCTCGGCGTCCCGATCTTCGAGCGGTTGCCGCGCGGCGTCCGTCTCACCACCGCCGGAGAGCTGCTGATCCACCATGTCCGCACGCAAATGTCGGATTTCGAGAAACTGCGCTCCCAGATCGCGGATCTGAGCGGCGAGCGACGCGGCCATATCGCGGTGGCCTGCAGCCAGGCGTTGCTGCCCTATTTCCTGCCCGAGCAGATCGCGCGCTACCGGGCGGCACATCCGGCGGTGACCTTTGGGGTGCATCTGCGAGACCGTGACGCGGCGGAGCAGGCTCTGGCGGACCATTCCGTCGATCTCGCGCTGGTGTTCGAGCCGGTGCGCTTTCACGATGTGCAAGTGCTCGCGCGTGTGCGCCAGCCGATCTGCGCCGTGATGTCGGCGGACCATCCCCTGGCGGCCAAACCAGTGCTGCGGCTCAGCGATTGCGCGGCCTATCCGCTGGCCTTGCCGACGGCACGCTATGGCGTGCGACATCTGCTCGACCTCGCAGTTATGGGGCGCTCGGGTCGGCTCGACGTGGTGGTGGAATCCGACAGTTTCGAGTTTCTGCGCAGTTATCCGGGCAAGGAGCGGCTGATTTCGTTTCAGATCAGCGTCGGGCTGCCCCGCGACGGCGTGCGTGACGATGTCGTCAGCCGGCCGCTGGCCCCGCAGGATGTGCCTGAGGGGACGCTCTATCTGTGCCAGTTGCGCGGTCGGACGCTTCCGGTCGCGGCCGCTAAATTCGCCCAGGCGATGGAGCGGAGCCTGGCGGAACGCTTTGCGTGACCACCTCGCAGCAAACGGCGCCGGCCGACATCCCGTCAGGCCGACGGCCCATCGCGGGCGCGGATCGGGCCTTTTTTTCGACACAACCCGGCCGGACCATCGGCCGGTCATCGGCCTGTAGTCCAGACGTCGCCCGGTCGTAACGCGCACGCTTTCAATTCGTCACAGACTCCTGCGACCGCAGGTCTGCCGGAGGCTTTCGACCTCACTCAACGAACCCCGCCCCACTCGAGGCTGCGGGAAGACAATGCGCACGCGATCATCGACATCGCGACCAGATCGGTGGTCGCGGTCAGGTCGTTGGACACAGAGGACCGCAGCGTCGAGGGCAACGGTCTGGACGGTTCCGACCCCGACCAGGCCATGATAGTCGCGCCCAAGCCGATCTTCGGGCTCCATTAGCCCGATGCCTAAGTATCCTTTCAGGTCGATCGGCAGACCGACTACGCGACCGCCCACGAGTGGGGGCGCGTGAGATTGACGGGCTCGAGGACGAGATCGACGACGCCTATATGACACTCGACCCGACCATATTCACCGACGCCTCCGAGCTGGAGAACGACGAGGTGGTAGGACGTCTCAACATCACCAGCACCCTTGGAAACAAGGACCGCGAAGGCGATTGCGACGTGCTTCACACCTTCGGCGGGCATTCCCTTTCGATCAGGGATGCCGAGGGCAATCTTGCCTATGGCGGCGACGACATGCTGGAGCAGCTTTCGGCCCGGTTCGCGCCTTGGCAGGTCAACGCCCACGGTGACGGCGCTTTCGATTTCGACAACCGGTTGGACAATGAGGGGCCGGAGCCTGAAACGGTCGCCATTACCGGGATCGAGGGCCGCCAGGTCGCGAGGTCTGGAACGTTAGAGCGCGCTGGTCCTCAACGATGTGACTGGTCCGACTGCGCCGGAGTTCCTAAAATTGATCAAAACCGAGGATCCCATTGATGGGGTGATGGGCGAGCCCCTCACGCTCAGCGACCTTGGACGGGGAAACATCGAGGGGAAAGTGCAGGAGGCGAGCGCAAGCGGGTCGGTCTCGCGCGACACCGTGAGCGAGCTATTTCCGAAGCGTACCGTCACGCCGGAACTGCTGCATGTGCGGGACCAGCAAGCCAGCCCCGCAGCGCTCCAGAACGCGCCGCGGCTCTCGGAAGTGATGAACGCACAAGAGGCCCAAGATCGTGGCGATGGACGGGCTCCCGGACAGCACGATCCGCCTACCCTCGGGCGACTCTTTGATCCGCGGGGCTCTTCCTCGGCGCGTCTGACGCGCTCTTCGGCGCGGCGCGTTCGGCAGCCATGAGTTCGACTTGGGCACAGCCAATCCGTCGATCTACAGTGTGATCGAGCTGTCTCATATAGTGTGATCGAGCCGTCTCAAATGTAGCCGCTCAGCATCGAGCAGGCGCGCGCCCAACGTTTAACGGGTGTCGACATAATCGTCGCTGGCGGCTCCGACACGCGCCTCTTGGACAAAATGACCGGCCGCGCAACGGCGACAGCGACCAGGGCGTCACGGATCAGAGCGCAAAAGATCCGGTCGATCCAGTAATCCAGGCGCTTGTGGACGCCGTGGGCGCACAGATCATTGCCACGGAACGCATCCTGTTCGGTGTCTTAGACCTGTTCCTGAACGGCCACCGTCAGAGCATCGACCCATTCGGCTACCCCCACGGGGTCCGTACGCAGAAAACCAACCTCGGATACCTGACGGCGAACGCAAGCCTCGCTTACGCCGAGAGCATTGGCGAGTTCGTCTTGATCTCGCTCAAGAACGGCAGCGGCATCTGGTCATCCGTCGGCCAGATCGTCGTGTCACCGGGCGATACTTAAGTCGGGTGCACACCCAACGAAGAAAACCTCGACGGTAACGGGAATGTCGTGAAGCCCCAGGACGGCATCAGCGAAAAGGAGATCAAGAACGTGCTGGCTTTCAACACCAGCCCGCCCCTCGTCAAATTGCGGAAGTCCGATATCGTCGATCTGTTTGAACGTGGCGTCAGCGGCCTGCCGCAGCCCCTGGAAACACCGAGGGCCATTTCGAGCAAATCTCGGCTCTCGCCTTCTTCTACGACGGTGGCACGACCATCGCCGGATCGGACGCAGACCTTCTGGTGCTCGACGGCGATAGCTTTACCGGCGTCACGGATACCCGCACGAGCACGCGTCTGGCACTGGTGGATGCAGCGGGGACGGTATGGAGACCGGGCTTTTCCAGACCAAGATCGTCTGACCCGCGACCACTGGGCGCCATTGGGGGCCAGTCACGAGACCGGCCCCTTGTCCAATTCACACACCTGCACCCGGCTTTCGCTGATTTCGGGTGCACACGGCCGGAAGCAGGCCCACATCGCCCGCGAATGCACCATCGGGTTACACTTCTGCTGCACATCCGGCCCGCGACGCACTAAGGTGCCGCGGAGACGCGCCAATTTCGCGCGCGCCCGGTGGAGGGATTGGAAAAGATGACCCAGAAATCCCTGCGACCGAGGGATGCCGAAGCCACCCGGGCGCGCATCCTCGCGGCGGCGAAGTCAGAGTTTGCGCGACTGGGCTTGGCTGGCGCGCGGGTCGATGTGATCGCCGCGAAGGCCGAAGCCAACAAGCGGATGATCTACCACTATTTCGGTTCCAAGGAGTCGCTCTTCACCCATGTGCTGGAGGCCGCCTATCTCGATATCCGCACCGCGGAGCAGCAACTGGACCTCGACAGCCTCCCGCCGCGCGCGGCACTGGAAAGGCTGGTGCGGTTCACCTGGGACTATTACCTGGACAACCCCGAATTCATCACCCTGATCAACAGCGAGAACCTGCATCGCGGACGCCACCTGGCCCGGTCTGCACCGGTCGAGCGCGCAGCGCAGCAATTCGTCGACATGGTCAAGCGGCTTCTCGACCGTGGCGTGGCGGAGGGTGTGTTCCGCCCCGGGATCGACCCGATCCAGCTCAACATCACGATCGCCGCCATCGGGTACTATTACCTGACCAACCGGTTCACCGGGGCGATCGTGTTCAAGCGGGACTTCATGGCGCCGGAGGCGCTGGAGGAACGGGCCCGGTTCAATCTCGATACCATTCTGCGCCTCGTCGCGGTCTGAGTACAGAATCCGACGGGATGCGGTCTGTACTGGCTCTGCCCCGGCCGTGCTTTGCGGACACAGAATGCCGAGTTGGTGCGACCGTCCACGCGCCCTAAACGCACGGTTGCGCATCGCAAGCAGATGCGCGCGCTCTCGCGAACACCCTGGCCTCCGGAGTGCCGCTGTCATGATGTGGGCTCGGCGGACGGGGACCGCAAAGAAGACCCGGGCGGTGAAAATTTCTGGACAGACTCAGCCCGACGCCGTCCACTGTTTTCTAAACGCTTGGACTCAACAAAAAAATACGAGGGACAACAGACATGGGACTGCTCCAAGACTTCTTCGGCCTGATAGGCGACCTGACCTGGGGGTGGTCACTCATCCCCTTCCTGGTCGTGCTCGGCGTGTTCTTTACGATCATGTCGAACTTCGTTCAGATCCGGTACTTTACCACGATGTTCAAGGTGCTGCGGCCGGACCCAAAGGCCGGGCAGCATGGTCATATCAGCTCGCGCGAGGCGCTTCTGGTCAGCGTCGGCGGACGGGTCGGCGGCGGCAATATCGCCGGTGTCGCGGTGGCAATCACCCTCGGCGGGCCCGGTGCGGTCTTCTGGATGTGGATGATCGCGCTGGTCGGCATGGCCACCAGCCTCTTCGAGTGTACGCTAGCTCAAGCCTACAAGGAAAACCAGGGCGACGGGACGTTTCGTGGCGGTCCGGCGCGCTATATCACCCACGGGCTCGGCCGGCAGTATCGCTGGCTCGCGGTTCTGTATGCGATCTGCCTGATTGCGGCCTTTGCCTTTGGCTTCAACGCCTTCCAGGGCAACACGGTTGCCGGATCGGCCCAGGATAGTCTCGGGATCCCTAGGCTCTATACCGGGTTGGGGCTCGGCGCGATCACGGCTCTCATCGTCTATGGCGGGATCAGACGGATCGCCAAAGTCGCCGACGTGATCATACCGATCATGGCAATCGGTTACATCGCCTTGGCCATTCTGGTGATCCTGATTAACATCACGTCGCTTCCCGGTGTGATCATCGACATCGTCGCCAACGCCTTCGGTCTGCGTGAAGCGGTCGGCGGCGGCATGGGCGCAGCCCTTGCGCAGGGCCTGCGGCGCGGGCTGTTTTCCAACGAGGCCGGACTGGGCTCGGCGCCCAACGTGGCGGCTGTGGCCTATGTTCCGCACCCGGTGAACCAGGGGATCGTTCAGGCCTTTTCGGTCTTCATCGACACGATCATCATCTGCTCCTGCACGGCCTTCCTGATCCTGCTGTCGGATGTCTATGTGCCCGGCCAGGAAGGGGTCGACGGGGTCGTGCTCACGCAGCAATCGCTGGCCTCCAGCGTCGGTGAATGGTCGAGTTACTTCCTGACCGCAGCGATCCTGCTCTTTGCGTTCAGTTCAATCATCTACAACTACTACCTGGGCGAGAACGCGCTGACCTTCCTGACCGGCAATCCCATGAGCCTCCATGTCCTACGGATCGCGATCGTGCTGATCGTCTTTCTTGGCGCCACGGCGCCCGGGGCCACGGCGGTCTTCTTCTTCTCGGATCCGTTGATGGGCATTCTGGCGCTGGTCAATTTGCTGGCTCTGGCGATGCTGTTCCCGACGGGGATGCGGATCCTGAACGATTTCCGCAAACAGCAGGCCGAGGGCAAGACACCCGTGTTCAACCCCGCGGACTTCCCCGATCTGGAGCTGGATCCCGATGCGTGGAGCGATGCGGCCGAAGATGTCCCGGACCCGCAACGCGTGAGCACGGTCTGACGGGATCAAGGAGGCCGGACGCTCGGCCCCCTTCTTGCACCAAAAAAAACGCCGGCTCCCTCGGGATCCGGCGTTTTTTTTCGGCTCTCTTCGACGCTCTGCCACGGGGCCCTGATGCTTGACAGGGCCCGGTGGTATGCGGGATCGATGGCACGGAACATCCGAACCCGTAGTGACAGGAGCGTGAAATGCGTCGAGTTTTGAGTGCCTTGGCCGCCCTGTGCGTTGTCTTGCTCGCCTCGGGTGGGCCGGGCGCCGCGCAAACCCCCGAAGAGATCGTGCGCTGGATGTACAGCTCGCTCGCCCAACCCGGGCCAGCTGAGACCAAGGGGCTCTCCTATCTCTCGGCCCCGGCGCAGCGCGGTCAGTATTTCACCCGGCGGATGCGGGATTTCTACAGCGCGAACGAAAGCTATGGCGACGATCTCGCACTCTCCTGCGTCGACTTCGCCTTCGACATCCCGGGCCAGGATTTTGACGAAGATGAAATCGCCCGCACGCTGGCAGTTACCAGCGAAAGCAACGGGGACCGGATGACCGTCATCGCGCGCTTCACCAGTTTCGACGCGCCCGCCGCAATCGCCTACGACTTCGCGATCGAGGACGGGTTCTGGCGCATCGACGACATCGCCGGACCGAGCTGGCGTGTGTCACAGATCCCCTGCAGCCCGCGCAGCGCCGCGACGGATTTGTGCTTCAAGACCGACGGTGACAATCTCAAGCTTCAGCCCGGCGCAAGCGGGGTGGCGCGGTTCGGGCTCTCGAGCTGGCAAGGCAATGGCCATTCCTGCGGCGTGAGCGGCACGGCCTCACCGGTCGATGGCGGCTGGATGTTCGAACGCAACATTGACGGCCAACTCTGCCGACTTCAGTTCCTGCGCACCCCGGAAGGCGGCATCCAGCTTTCCGACCCCGAATGGGCTTGCAAGGCGCATTATTGCGGCGCCCGCGCGGCGCTCGACGGGATGCGTTTCGAGCCCGCGAACCGCGCGGACTGCGCCACGGTCGACACGGACCGGTTTTAGATCAAGGGAAAGCTGCCGCCGCCGCGGTCGACCAAGCCATCGCGCCCCGGCGCTCGCCATTCGATCCGCCAGCACCTATGCTCCGGCAAGAGGTGTTTCGTGCCGGATACCAGTCCAGCCATCCCGCTGCGCTGCAATGCGCCGAGCGGTCTGCCACGCGGCGGTCGCTGATGGCACTCAAGCAGACCGTCGGCCTGCGCCAGTCCTTGGCGATGACCACCCGGATGCAAGCGTCGCTGAAGATCCTGGGCATGTCGTCCGGCGCCCTGTGCGACTATCTCGATGAGATCGAAAGCCGAAACCCCTATCTCTCTGTCCGCCTGCCCTCCTCCTACCGCGCCGGCGGGGTGCTGTACGATCCGGTCGCTCTGATGGCGGACGCGCCCGAGAGCCTCTTTGACCATGTCCGCCGACAAATCGAGCTGAGCTTTCGCGATCCGGGTGACAAGCGCATCGCCTTTGCCCTGGCCCAGGCGCTTGAACCAACGGGATGGCTGACGGCCGACCTGAACGAGATCGCGGCGGCGTGCGGCGCATCGCTCGATCAGGCTGACCGCGTGCTCGGCGTTTGTCAGGAGTTGGAGCCCCCAGGACTCTTTGCCCGATCGCTTGCCGAATGCCTCCGCATCCAGGCCCGCGACGCCGACTTGCTGACGCCGGCAATGGCCGCCGTTCTGGACAATCTCGACGCGATCGCCGCTGACGCGCTGGAGGATCTGGCGAAAGCCACCGGCATCGCACCTGGGGCGCTCTCGGACGCACTGGCGGTGCTCCGGAGTTTCGATCCAAAGCCCGGACTGGTCTATTTACAGGCGGTCGCGCCCTCCCGCCTGCCCGATCTCAAGACCTGGCATGATCCCAAGGGTTGGCAGGTGGAGCTGAATCGCTCCACCCTCCCCGCGATCCAAGTCAGCGACGCCCCAGATCTGAGAGATTTCGACACCGAAGACCGCCGCTTCGCACGCGCCGCACTCGGCGAAGCCCGCTGGCTGGAGCGCACCGTCGCGCGTCGTCACAGCACGCTTTTGGCTACGGCTTCGGCGATCGTCGCACGACAGGCGGCGTATCTGGAGCGAGGACCCGGGTTTCTGCGTCCGCTCGCGTTGAGCGACATCGCAGAGGCGCTCGATCTGCACCCTTCGACAATCAGCCGGGCGACCGCGAACCGCTGGATGGACACGCCCCACGGGATTATTTCTCTCAAATCCCTTTTTTGCCGCACCCTCGGCGATGATGGTGACGGCGCGACTCGGGACGGGGCGATGGCTGTCATCAAGCGCCTCATCGCCGCCGAGAACCCCGCCCACCCGCTGAGCGACGCCGCCATCGCCAGAGCGGCCAGCACCGACGGCCCGGCGGTTTCACGGCGCACGGTGGCGAAGTATCGCGATCTGCTCGGCATCGCCAAAAGTTCCGAGCGCAAGCGTGCCGCGTCCGGGCAAGCCGCAAGCCACCGCAGGCGACCCCGCAGAACGGCAGAACGTCCGGCCTAGGCGGGTTCAGCCGGACCCGCGCGCCCCGGCCTGTCCTGATGCAACGCGCTCAGACGCCCGATGGGATGTTCAGCGGATCACGGTCTATCTTGCGCGGGGTGTTCAGCGCCTTCCATTTGCTCAGCGCCTTTGCCGCCGAAGAGAAGGCCGGGCGCGGGACGTATCGCCCGCGTCCCGGTTCGGGCTGGCTGTTCTGGCCCCAGGACCAGATCACATCGCCGCGCGAGAGCGTGTGGCGCGCCTGTGCGGTGACCTCCACCCCCTCGAAGACATTGTAATCGATGATGGATTTCTGGCTGTTCGCACTGATCGTCTTAGAGATTTTGGGGTCCCAGACAACGATATCGGCATCCGCGCCGGGCACGAGCGCCCCCTTTCGCGGGTAGATGTTGAGGATCTTGGCGATGTTGGTGGAGGTGACGGCCACGAACTCCTCGGGTGTGATCCGCCCGGTCTCCACCCCCTTGGTCCAGAGAACCGCGAGTCGATCCTCCAGCCCGCCGGTGCCGTTGGGGATCTTGGTGAAGTCGTCGAGTCCCATCTTCTTCTTCTCGGTGCCGAAGGCGCAGTGGTCCGTCGCCACGACCTGCAGAGAGCCCGCCGAAAGCCCGTGCCAGAGCCCGTCCTGATGCTCCTTGGACCGGAAGGGCGGCGACATCACCCGCCGCGCCGCATGCGCCCAGTCGGGGTTGTCATATTCGCTTTCATCCAATGTTAGGAACTGGATCAGCGGCTCGCCATAGACCCGGTGCCCCTTCTGACGCGCGCGCCGGATCGCCTCGTGGGCCTGTTCGCAGGAAACGTGGACGATATAGAGCGGCGTACCGACGGCATCGGCGATCATGATTGCGCGGTTGGCGGCCTCACCCTCGACTTCCGGGGGGCGCGAGTGGGCGTGCCACTCCGGGCCCGTCAGCCCCTCGGCGAGGAATTTCTGCTGCAGCTCCTGGATGATATCGCCGTTTTCTGCATGGACCATGGGCAACGCGCCCAGTTCCTTGCAGCGCGAGAAGGAGGCGAACATCTCGTCATCCTCCACCATCAGAGCTCCTTTGTAGGCCATGAAGTGCTTGAACGAGTTCACGCCCATCTCGACGGCGGTCTTCATCTCGTCAAAGATCTGCTCGTTCCAGCCAGTAATCGCGACATGGTATCCGATGTCGGCGCAGACCTGAGGCGTGGATTTGCGGTGCCAGTCGTTGATTGCGGTGACGAGGCTGCCATCTGCGCCGGGCAGGACGAAGTCCACCAGCATCGTCGTGCCGCCCGTTGCCGCCGCCCAGGTCCCGCTCTCGAAGGTCTCATCGGCGGTCGTGCCCATGAAGGGCATCTCGAGATGGGTGTGGGGGTCGATCCCGCCAGGGATCACATAGGCATCCGTCGCGTCGACCACCTCGTCTCCGGTCAGGTTCTCACCGATTGCGGCGATGATCTCGCCGTCGACCAGTACATCGGCCTGCCACTGCCGATCCGCCGTGACAACCGTGCCGCCCTTGATGACCTTGCTCATCGCTCACTCCTCGCAGAATTGGTGCGGATTTCAGGTGCGTCCGCGTGATCGCTACCTTGGAGAGGTCCTCGTTCGGAACGACAGTCGCCCCCCCGGGAACCACTTCCTTCATGCTCGCGCCCATGCAATCGCACTGTGCGCCCGGGATCAATCACTTGCTGCCCGAGGCGCCGCTTTCCACCGCGGGACCCGGCGGGTACGTCTGCGATGCCCGCGCCTTGAGCAGAGCAGCCGCGCGCAAGGTCAGCATTGATCCCGACCGGAACAGCATCGAATACTGTCGTATGTGATAGGAAAGAGATCCACCATGCATCCTGCCCAGACCATGTTCGCCACTCTCGCGGCATCCGCCGCGCTTGCCAGTCCCGCAGGCGCCCAGGACCTGACCCTGCCCTTCCCCGCGCCGGAAGCCGAAATGACGGAGGCGTCCTATCGCTGCGGCGACGGCCCGGTCTTCGGAGTGCGTTATGTCAACGCGGATCCGAATTTCCTCGCCGTTCTTGCGGTCGAGGGGGAAACGAGGGTCTTCGTCTCTGTTCTGGCGGCATCGGGCGTGCGCTATGTCTCCGGCCCTTACCAGTGGTGGACCAAGGGCGGCGGCGCGACTCTGTCGGACATTCGCAAGGATGGTCCCGGGCAGGACTGTCAGTCGGTCAGCTAGGCCCGGTTCGGGCTGCACCGCCGGCAGTCGTCAGCATGCCTGCCCGCCGGCGGCCAGTTCGCGCTCCTTGAAGATGAACCGTATCCCGGCTTTCGCGCCAAAGGCGCAGGCCGCACGGCGGTCGACGGGCATGTGGCTGTATTCGGCCGCCAGCACGTCCTTGCCCTCCTGCGCATAGACCAGGGCATCATCGCAAAACCCGTAGTGGAAGCAGGACTCCAGAATAATGAAGTCGAAGTCCCGGTGCAGCGCCGGGATCAGATCCGGCGCGTTCTTCTGCCCGATTTCGAGCCCGATGCGATGGGCGTAAGCGATCAGGGGCCGCAGATAGGCGATCTGGTGCGCCGCGGTGATCGGTAACCCGGTCTCGTTCTCGAAGAGATCCATGTTGTCGGGCTCGACCGCGTCGAAGCCGAGCGCACGGCAGCGGTCGAACCGCGCCGTCATGAGCGGCAGGATCGCATCCAGCTGACGGATATCGAGGAAGCGCTCGTTGGGCCAATCGTCATAGACCGCGCCCAGGACATGCTCCGGAAATAGCTCTGCATCGTCGCGATAACTCTCGACCGTGCCGACGCTGACATAGCAGATCGTTTTGACCCCACGCGCCTTGAGCGCCGCGATCTGCGACGGGGTCACGCTGTCGGGGTCGAGATCGATCACCTGCACATCGACGGAAAGGTCGAAAGGCTCGGTCAGCTGCCAGTCCCAATGGGCGCCGGTCTTACCAATCTCTCCAGCGAAGGCCGGGCCGAGCGCCAGCAGTACGAGAGCCCAGAGCGCGCGGATCGCCGGATACCTCCGGGCACTGCCTCGGCCTCGCACGGTCAAAGACGCACAGCCGACACTCGATAGGACGGGCCGCTCCCTACGCCGGAGCAATCCGCAACTCTTTCGGAGACGACACTGATGGCGGTCACGGCACCCCCCCCCCTGACACATGGACTGAGAGCAGCCGGAGACGCGGCGCCTGTCAATCCATTCCGGGCCAGAGGACCGCAAACACAGCGAAGCCGAAGCGCGTCTGAACCGAAATCAGCACCGGCGCGCAAGCCTGCGTTCAGTTGGAAAGATCAGCAGGCGTAGAAGACCCGAAAACAGTACCCGCGAGAGCCCCCGGACCAGCAGGGGACAACACCATTGCTCACTGAATATCCCTCTCCGCGCGCCTGGCGCCACATGGCCCAAGCGCGATCCTGGCTGGCAAACGGGCCGACCTCCTGCCAGCACTCGTTGTATTGTGCGGGCGTTGGGGTGTCGGCGGACTGGAGCGGCGCAATTGCGATGGCCGCCGCTGTAGCAAGGCATACAAGTCCCGGCATGGCATCCTCCTGTTCCCTCAGGCTTAGGATACCACAGGCGGCAGAGAGACTTGCGTTAGGAATAGGTTAAGAAACGATCTCCGCCGTCTCCATCACGGCGTGGAAGAGCACGTTGGTGCCCGCTGCCGCCCAGTCCCTGCTGATCTCTTCGGCCTCATTGTGGCTCAGCCCGCCGACGCAGGGACACATCACCATCGACGTGGGCGCGACGCGATTGATCCAGCAGGCGTCATGGCCCGCGCCGGAAACCAGATCCATGTGGGAATACCCCAGCCGTTCGGCGGCCGCGCGTACGGCAGCGACGCAGCCCGGATCGAAGGTCACCGGGTCGAAATGGCCGACGGGCTCAATCTCGATCCCGAGGCCGAGGGCCGCCGCGATCTCGCGTGCCTCGGTTTCGATCGCCTCGCGCATGGAGGTCAGTTTCTCCAGTTCCGGGGACCGGATATCGATGGTGAAGACCGCGCGCCCCGGGATCACATTGCGCGAGTTGGGATAGACATTGGCCTGTCCCACAGCGCCTACGGCATTCGGCTGATGATCCAGCGCGACGCAGTGCACCAGTTCGGTGATCCGCGCCATACCAAGCCCGGCATTCAAGCGCATCTCCATAGGCGTGGAGCCAGTATGGGCGTCCTTGCCGGTCAGCCGGATCTCCAGCCACCAGAGCCCCTGCCCGTGCGTGACGACGCCGATCTCCTTTCCCTCGGCCTCCAGGATCGGACCCTGTTCGATGTGCAGCTCGAAAAACGCATGCATGGGCCGAGCGCCGACCTCTTCGGTGCCGTTCCAGCCGATGCGGGCCAACTCGTCGCCGAAGCGTTTGCCTTCGGCATCCTCGCGGGCATAGGCCCAGTCGAGTTCGTGCATCCCCGCAAACACGCCCGAGGCCATCATCGCGGGGGCAAAGCGAGTGCCTTCTTCGTTGGTCCAGTTGGTCACGACGATGGGGTGACGCGTTCGGATATTCAGGTCGTTGAGGCTACGCAGGATCTCCAACCCGCCGAGTACGCCCAGCACGCCATCATATTTTCCGCCCGTAGGCTGGGTGTCGAGATGGGAGCCGACATAGACCGGCAGCGCATCCGGATCCGTGCCCTCGCGGCGGGCAAACATCGTGCCCATCCGATCGACGCCCATTGTGCAACCGGCCGCCTCGCACCAGCGCTGGAACAGGGCCCGGCCCTCGGCATCTTCGTCGGTCAGGGTCTGCCGGTTGTTGCCTCCCGCGACCCCGGGCCCGATCTGCGCCATCTCCATCAGGCTGTCCCAGAGCCTGTCGCCGTCAATCTTCAGGTTTTCGCCGGGGGCTGCCACGATCGGTCTCCTCGCCTGCTGTCGAAACATCGTGTGAAACGGCGGGTGTGTGCCGCGGGTGCGATCACAGTTGCGCCACCCCGACGAAAGTTCAAGCAATGCGCGGACGGGCGCCGAAAAAATCGAATGACAGGTCATGCATAACGGTTAAGCTTCGGCCAACCGGTGTTTTTCGGGAAACGGGATGAGGTCCAGAAACGGACCCTGTACAACTTCGACGGGAGGATTTCATGGAGAGTAAGACTGTTGTCACGGGAGCGCTGGCGCTCGCCGTTGGCTTGCTGGGCGGGTACGCGCTGTCGCCCTCGGGACCGGACATGTCGGATATCGAGACGGCGCTCGGAGCCCGGATCGACGCCGCTGCGGAACGGGGCGGCGAAGGTGTTTCAGCGGTAGCCGAAACGGTTCAGGCCCTCGATGCACGGCTGGAATCGCTGTCGGCGAAGCTAGGAACTCTGGAGGAACGGATCGGCGAAACCGCAGGCGCCGGAGCGGATGCAACGACCAGCGGGTTGGACAAGCTCGATCTCCGACTGACGGAGACCGGCGAAGAACTGCGCAATGCGCTGAGCGAGCTGGCCGACAGCCAGAAGGCGTCGCTCGAGACAGCACTTGCGGGCCTCTCCGCGCAACCTGCCGCACCGGCGGCCCCCGCAGCGACCGAGACTGCCACGCCTGCTGCTGATCAGGAAGCCGCCGCACCCGAAGGTCTGACATCTGGCAAAACGGCGATTCTGGCCGATGGCGCGATCCGTGTCTTCGTCTCGCGGGTCGATGACGCAGCCCGGAGCGCGCGCCTGTCGATCAACGGCGCACTTGCCCATCTGACCGAAGGGCACTCAGTGGCGCTGCGCCCCGATGGCGACTATTGCCGGGTCATGCTCGATGGTGTGGATCGCGGTCACGCACGCGTCAGCGCGGCCTGCGGAGACGATCTGCCGGCGCCCGAAGGCATCACGCCGGGGTCTGCGACGGTGCTCGGCGACGGCGCCGCACATGTGTTCCTGTCGGCCGTGTCGGCCGATGATACAACGGCCCGCATTGCGGTGAACGGGGTCGACCTGCAAAGCGTCGATGCCGGTGGGACGGTGCGGGTCGGCGATACGCGCTGCCACGTGAATGTCGACCAGATCGACCGCGGTCACGTGAGTTTCAGCTACGGCTGCTGAAGCCGAGACAAACGGCGCAGCGGCCCCCATGGGCCGCTACGCTCGCCTGGGATGGAAATGCCGCGTCTGAGCTGTTTTCGCACCCGGTATCAGCATGAAATCGTGATCCTGGGACCCCGCGCTTTTGTCGGGATTATCGGCATGCGCGATTGACCCGGCTGTGGTCCACGCGACCATTTCCGGCGCACGCGGAACCATCAGAGTGATCTTCGGCAACGTCGTGCCGCGGGAGCGATGGCCCAGACCCTCTTCTTCCCGCGATAAAGCTAGTGCACGCGCAGTCAGGAGCGCGCCGGGCGTCTGATTGACCAAATTGCGACGGTGAGGAGGAAGCATCGGCACGGGTTCGGCGATCACGAAGAGACCCCGAAAGCGCAGACCTTATCGGAAGCATCCCGGCAGAGGAACGTGGGTTTTACCGACCGCTCGGCCCAGCACACACCATCTGGTGCGCGGCATGTCAGGTGCCGACATCCGGTTCCGCAGATCGCGAAGAGCAAGCGCGCGCGCCTCTAATCCTTGAAAGTATTGCCGTATATCGGAACGGTTTTGCGTCGCGTGCTCCCGGGACAGACACAGGGCGGAGGCTCGCGCCCCCCCTTGCCTGCAGCGACAGCTCTCGAATCCATTCGAGCAAATTTTCAGAAAAATTGCGCAATTGTTTCCACAAACTTGCGAGTGTGCCCCAATTCAGCCGCAATCGTCATGCAGTTTCAGAAAAATCGAAACAAACGCAGTTGGAAACTTACAGATGTCCCAGATCAGCGCCATCGCCTCGGTTACCACCCTCTCCAAGCCCCTCGGCATTCAGGCCGCCCCGGCTGCCGAGGCGACCCCGGTCGAGGCGCCGCGCAAGTCCGATGACAGCGCGCCGATCGCTCTGGCCGCCAACGGCATCTCCCGCGTCGTCATGGATGCCCGCGCCGAGTTTGATTGCGGCGCCAAGGTAGAGCGCACCGGTGCTACAGACGGCCGCGATTTCGACCGACTGGCCTATGTCCTGGAAGGGTTCGAGCATATGCGCCGCATGATCCAAGCCGGTCAGGCGCAGCCGGAACAGGCCGCCCCGATGATGCCCGAAGCTGGCGCCGCACTCTTCGCCGACGCCGGTCAGGGCGTGGCCGCCGCGGGCGCCATGATGGACATCACGCTCTGACCTACTCGGCGGCTTTCACTGCGGCTGGATTGTTGGGATGGGTGGTCCAGTCCGCGTGCGTCGATGACACGGGCGCGCCCGTCCGCGTATCCACGGCACCTTCGGCCAGCTCCTCCATGGTAATGCAGTTTTCCACAGGGCAGACATTCACGCACAGATTGCAGGCGACGCATTCAGCGTCGATCACCTCGAACACCCGGTCCGCGGACATCGAGATCGCCTGGTGGCTGGTATCTTCGCAGGCCGCAAAGCAGCGTCCGCATTTGATGCAGGCCTCCTGATCGATCCGGGCCTTGGTAACGTAATTGAGGTTCAGATACTGCCAGTCGGTCACATTGGGTACCGCCCGCCCGACAACTTCCGCTACCGACCCGTAGCCCTTTTCATCCATCCATAGCGACAGACCCTCGGTCATCTCCTCAATGACCTTGAAGCCATAGGTCATCGCCGCCGTGCAGACCTGTACGGTTCCGGCGCCGAGGGCCAGGAACTCCGCTGCATCGCGCCAGGTCGTGACGCCACCAATCCCGCTGATGGGCATCCCGTGTGTTTCGGGGTCGCGCGCGATCTGGGCCACCATGTTGAGAGCGATGGGTTTGACCGCCGGACCGCAATAGCCGCCATGCGTGCCCTTGCCGTCTATCATCGGCTCCGGGCTCATCGCGTCGAGATCGACCGACGTGATCGACGTGACCGTGTTGATCAGGCTGACCGCATCCGCGCCCCCGGCCTTGGCCGCACGTGCGGGGTGCCGGATATCGGTGATGTTGGGGGTGAGCTTCACGATCACGGGCATCCGGGTATGCTGTTTGCACCAGCGCGAGACCATCTCGATATATTCCGGGACCTGGCCCACCGCGGACCCCATACCGCGTTCGCTCATCCCGTGGGGGCAGCCGAAATTCAGCTCGATCCCGTCCGCACCGGTCTCTTCGACCAGCGGCAGGATTTCCGCCCATGCCTGTTCTTCGCACGGCACCATCAGCGACACGATCATCGCCCGGTCGGGGTAGTCGCGTTTGACCACCTTGATCTCGCGCAGATTGACGTGGAGCGGTCGGTCGGTGATCAACTCGATATTGTTCATGCCGAGCACCCGGCGGTCGGCACCGTAAACCACGCCATAGCGCGGCCCATTGACGTTCACGATGGCCGGATCCTGCCCGAGCGTCTTCCAGACAACCCCGCCCCAACCGGCCTCGAACGCGCGGCGGACATTGTATTCCTTGTCGGTCGGGGGCGCGGAAGCGAGCCAGAACGGGTTGGGCGAGCGGATGCCCAGAAACTCGGTGCTCAGATCGGCCATGCATACACCCTTGTGGCTTGGGGATGGGGACGCCCGGCGGCGCGCCCTGTCCGGTGGCTCAGTCCATTGTCACGGCAAAGACCAGAAGCTGATGGTCGCGGTTGCCGTCATTGTCGCTCAGCATGACAAGAGTTGGCGGCCTGTCGTCAAGGGTCGCACCGAAAGCCATGGCAGAATGGCTCAGAACCCCGTCCACGCCGTTATCGGCGTCGCACACCGCATCGAAATCGAGCACGAGGCGTTTGGAAACCGGGGTGAGGTCGTCTGTGTCGAGCCGCGGCATCGCGATCACGCCGGTGGCGCCCTCCAGGCCGATCTCGAAGATCTTGATTTTGCCAGGTGGGTGGTGTGGTGGTGCCCGGCCTGTCGGGCCGTTCGCGCTCCAGCGCGAGCAGTGTGTCGCTATCGGCGACCGGCAGGTCGACCGGCGAGATCGCTCCTTCGCCGGCAACGGTGTCTACGCGCGCGGAGACCTCATAGGCGAACTCCCGCGCCGGGGCCCGGCCGTCGCCGGCGCGCTCATAGCGGGTGATCAGTGCTATTGCCCGCTATGGCAGGCTTTCCGTCCTGCACCAGCGTGTCCTCGGGTGCCATGAAGAGCGCGTCGCCCACCGGCGCCAGCGTCCGGCTCTCGAACCCGGCACTGGAAAAGATACCCTGGGTCAGTTCTCCGCCAGCCCCCTGCCCGATCCGGTGGTCGTATTTCTCAGCGAACGGGATCTCGCGCGGGAACCGACCGTCGAACGTGGCCGCATGGACGAAGACAGCCGCGTTGGTGCCGCCCCGGCTTTCGGAGGCCCATAGCAGCGTTTCGGTCCGCGGATCACAGGCGCGCAACACCGCGCCGCCGTGGGCCGAGGTCCGAGCTACTCTGCCGCAATCGCGGACCGGCCCGTCAGTTCGGTGTGGATGTCCTCGGCGGCATCGCGGCCTTCGGCGACCGCGGTCACCGTCAGATCCTCCCCCCCCGACGCGCAGTCCCCACCGGACCAGACCCCATCGATGCTCGTCCGCCCCGGTCCCGTCACGGCGATCTTGCCGTCATCGAGTGCGAGCCCTCCCGGCGCGTCGTCCAGGCGCTGGCCGATGGCCTTGAACACCTGATCGGCCCGAAGGCAGAACGTCTCATCGCCCGCGTGCAGATTGCCGCCCTCCTCGACCGCGTAGGCGAACTCGACTTCTTCCACCCGGTTCTGACCGAGGATCCGCAAGGGAATGGCCCCGGTGACGATCCGCACGCCTTTCGAGGCCGCGTGGAGCTGTTCGTGGCCCGACGCGCTCATCCGCTCGCGACCGCGACGATAGACCAGCGTCACGGTTTCGGCCCCCAAAAGCTTGGCCTGAACCGCTGCGTCCACCGCCGTCATCCCGCCGCCGATAACGACGACGTTGCGCCCGACGGGAATCGTCCGTTTGGTCGGCGCCTGACGCAGATCGGCGATGAAATCGACCGCATCGTGGACATTGTCGCGCTCTTCGCCTTCGGAGCGCAGTGCATTCACGCCGGTCAGTCCAATGGCCAGAAACACCGCGTCGTGATCCTCGCGCAACTCCGCGAGCGACAGCTCGCGTCCCAGACGCATCCCGGTCTTGACCTCGATACCGCCGATCTGAAGCAGCCAGTCGATCTCGGCCTGGGCAAACCCGTCGGGGGTCTTGTAGGCCGCAATCCCGTATTCGTTCAGTCCACCGGGCTTTTCGCGTGCATCGAGCAGCGTCACGCGGTGGCCATGCATTGCCAGCCTGTGCGCACAGGCGAGCCCCGCAGGACCCGCGCCGACCACGGCGACATGGCACCCGGTGCCCGGCGCACGGCTGTAAGGGTGGTCTGCCTGCATCATCGCATCGGTCGCAAATCTCTGGAGTCGGCCGATCTCGACCGGTTTGCCCTCTGCCATCTCACGCACGCACGCGCCTTCGCACAGGATGTCGGTCGGGCACACCCGGGCACACATGCCTCCGAGAATGTTCTGGTCAAAAATCGTGCGCGCCGCCGCGGCAGGCTGACCGTTCTGGATCTGCCGGATGAAGAGCGGGATATCGATCTCCGTCGGACAGGCCGACACGCACGGCGCGTCATGACAGAAATAGCAGCGGTCTGCGGCCACCAGCGCCTCATGGGTCGCAAAGGGTCCGTGGATATCGGCGAAATTCCTGTCGAGCAGCGACTCGGGCAAACGTGCATTGACGATACCGGGGGTCTGGGGCGTGTTCGGCATCACAGGCCTCTCAAGCAAACGGACAGACATGGCAAAGGTCGCCCGGCGGATCGCGGGCCGAAAAAAACCAGGGAAAACGAGCACACAGGAGGGGCGACGGCCCCGTTGCAAAATTACACTCGCGGCAACTGCGCTAAAAATCAAGCTTGACTGTTCCGGGAATCAGAAACAATGCGCAAGTCCGCTCAAGACGCACAGCTTTTCACCGCCGGGGCTTCCGTGTAGGACCGGCGGACAGGGCGCAAGCCCCGAAGACAAAGAGGATTGCATGACCGACACACGCCATGACGCCGATGTGGCCTTCATTCAGGCACTTGCAAACCTTTTGAAGACGAACGACCTGAGCGAGCTCGAGGTGCACCGGGACTATGGCGAAAACGACAGCCTGAATGTCCGGGTGGCCCGCCTGGCGGCGCCGGTCGCGACACCGGTCCCAACCATGGTCGCAGCGCCAGCAGCGGCCCCCGTTGCAGCGCCTGTCACTGAGGCCGAGAGTACCGCACCGGAGGATCCCGCGCGGCACCCCGGCGCCGTGACATCGCCAATGGTCGGTACGGTCTATCTGCAGGCAGAACCGGGTTCTGACCCGTTCATCGAGGCCGGAACGGCGGTCAGCAAGGGGCAGACCCTGCTGATCGTCGAGGCGATGAAGACCATGAACCAGATCCCGTCGCCAAGAGACGGCGTGATTCGCCGCATCCTCGTCGAGGACGGCGCGCCGGTCGAGTTTGGCGCCCCCCTCGTCATTCTGGACTGAGCCGCAACCATGTTCAGCAAGATCCTGATTGCGAACCGGGGAGAGATCGCGCTGCGCGTCGTCCGGGCCTGCCGGGAAATGGGCATCGCGAGCGTCGCGGTGCACTCGACGGCGGATTCGGATGCGATGCACGTGCGCATGGCTGACGAATCGGTCTGCATCGGACCGCCACCGGGCACCCAAAGCTATCTGCTGGCACCGGCGATCATCTCGGCGTGCGAAATCACAGGGGCCGAGGCAATCCATCCGGGCTATGGCTTTCTATCCGAGAATGCGAGCTTCGCCCAGGTGGTGGAGGATCACGACCTGATCTTCATCGGCCCCTCCGCCGAACATATCCGCATGATGGGCGACAAGATCACCGCCAAGGAAACCATGGCGGCGCTCGGGGTTCCGTGCGTGCCTGGCTCCGATGGCGAGGTCCAGACCCTGGCCGATGCTGAACGTGTCGGGGACCAGATCGGGTATCCGGTCATCGTCAAGGCGACGGCGGGGGGCGGCGGCCGCGGGATGAAACTCGCGCGCAGTGCCGCAGAGATGGCGACGGCCTTTCAGTCCGCCCGCAGCGAAGCCAAGTCAGCCTTTGGCAATGACGCGGTCTATCTGGAAAAGTATCTGACCACGCCGCGCCATATCGAGGTCCAGGTTTTCGGCGACGGACGCGGCAATGCCGTGCATCTGGGCGAGCGCGACTGCTCGCTGCAGCGCCGGCACCAGAAGGTGCTCGAGGAAGCGCCGAGTCCCGCCTTGGATGCAATGACCCGGACCAAGATCGGCCAGATCTGTGCCGACGCGGTCGCCCGGATCAACTATTCCGGCGCCGGGACGATCGAGTTCCTCTACGAGAACGGCGAGTTCTACTTCATCGAGATGAACACACGGCTCCAGGTCGAGCATCCGGTGACCGAAGCCGTCTATGGCGTCGATCTGGTGCGCGAACAGATCCGCATCGCCGCCGGCCTGCCGCTGTCGGTCCTGCAGGAAAACCTCGTCCCCCAGGGCCATGCCATCGAAGTTCGGATCAATGCCGAAAAGCTGCCCCGGTTCAGCCCCTGCCCGGGCACAATCAGTGCCTATCATGCGCCCGGCGGACTGGGCGTCCGGATGGATTCGGCACTCTATGACGGCTACTCCATCCCGCCCTACTACGACAGCCTCATCGCCAAGCTGATCGTCCATGGCCGCGACCGTCCCGAGGCACTGGCGCGGCTCTCCCGCGCCCTGGGAGAGTTGATCGTCGACGGGATCGACACGACCGTACCGCTCTTTCCGGCACTTCTCGAAGAGCCGGACATCCGCAGCGGCGATTACTCGATCCACTGGCTGGAGCAATGGCTGGCCGAGACTTTCGAGGACTGAGCGCACCGACTTTCGCGCAAACCCTTGGCCATTGTTCGAAAAAACAGATTTACTCGGCGATGGAGAGGGGACCACGCCGGGAATGGAAACGGGCCAGCTGACACCTGAATTGTTGCTCAGAGGCTATGCCATGGGGGTGTTTCCCATGGCCGAAACCCGCAGCGACCCGGACGTTTTCTGGGTCGACCCGCGACGCCGCGGGATCATGCCGCTCAACGGCTTCCATATTTCGCGTTCCCTGGCCCGCAAACTGCGCCAGAACCCCTTCGCAATAAGTTTCGACACTGCCTTTGGCCCGGTTCTGGAGGGGTGCGCGCGGCGCGAGGAAACCTGGATCAACGATGTGATCTTCGATCTCTACCTGCAGCTGCACGAGATCGGGTTCGCCCATTCCGTCGAGGTCTGGGACGGCCGCGAACTGGTCGGGGGCGTCTACGGAGTGGCGCTTTCAGGCGCGTTTTTCGGCGAGAGCATGTTCTCCGACCGCAGCGACGCGTCGAAGATTGCCCTCGCATACCTGGTTGATCGGCTTCGGATCTGCGGCTTCAGCCTGTTCGACACGCAGTTCATCACGCCGCATTTGGCGCGTCTCGGCGCCCAGGAAATCACGCGGGTGGAGTATCACCGGAAGCTTGCCCGCGCCCTTCGCAAAAACGTCGAGTTCGACAACGAAACCGCGGCACCAACCGGTCAGGACGTGCTGCAGCGCAACACCCAGACGTCATAGCGCATGTGATCGAGCGCGTTCAGCGCAGGCGACGACGCGACCATCCAGCCTTGAAAGAGTGGCCCGCCGGTGACCTGATCGGTGATCGACAGATAGGCATAGGCGTCGCCGGACGGGTTATCGGCCGGATAACGGCAGTCGGTCAGACGGATCTCGAGTTTGCCCAATTCGGTGCGATCGCCAACCCGCAGATCGATATCGGAAAACTCTCCTGACAGGCGATCGAGGCTGCGCAGGGTCGCCCCCGGCGCACTGATCACAGCAGCGTCTGCGCCCGGGCTTTGCGCCACGACCTGAGCCGGCAAAAGGCTCGCCACCGCCAGAATGGCAAAAAGCGTGCTCATTCGCCCGACACGAATTTGGACAACAACGAGATGATGTTGACCGTGCCCTGGGTGTCCACGATCTCCGCGCCCGGTTCGTAATTGAAGGGTGAGCCGCCGGGCAACACCTCCAGGAACGTGCCCCCCAGAAGGCCCTCTGTCGCGACGACGACGGCACTGTCATCGGGCAGCGGCACGTTCTGGCTCAGGGCCAGAGTCGTGTCTGCGCGGAAACTTTCGGGATCCAGCGTGATCGCGGCAACCGATCCGACCTTTACCCCGGCCAGACGTATGTCCGTGCCGACATTCACGCCCTCGACGGACCGAAAGCTCGCCGTCAGTTCGTAGCCGCCCCGAGACGAGGTGCCGCCCACAGCTGTCAGCGCATAGGCCAGAAAGCTCCCCGCAACTGCAAGAACGGCAGCCCCTACAGCCAATTCGGTCGGATTATATGCCATTGCGTCGCCTCACGATCCGTCTGGACTCCACGCCTCATAATCGCGCCGGTCCTCGGGTTCGATCCGGCGGATCGAGCCGGGGGGCGCATAGGCGAGATCTGTCCCGGTCAGATTTTCCCGGTGCGGTTTTTCCCAGGCCTTGTGCGCGAGAGGCTTGTCGCTCGGCGGCTCATCCCAGGTGCGATGCAGCCAGCCATGCCAGTCCGGTGCGACACGGCTGGCCTCGGCCTCACCGTTAAAGATCACCCAGCGGCGGCTGTCGTCGGCGGTCTTGTAAAAGAGGTTGCCTTGCGCGTCCTCACCCACCTTCACGCCGTTGCGCGCAGTGAAGAGCTGCGTGCCAAAGGTCTGGCCGTTCCACCATGTCACGGCGCGCGTCAGCGTTTCGGCAAGGCCCATATCGGTCTCTCCAAACGGGTTTCGACGTCTGCGGGTATGACCCGGTTGGCAGGAGCGGTCCAGAGCGGCAAATGGCCCCCCGCCCCGACGACCAGGTTCCTAACTGGCCGTCACCGGTTCTTCCTGCCGGTCCGAATAGATGAGCAGAGGCGACGCGTCCGAGGTCACGGCCTCTTCGTTGACGACGACTTCGGCGACGCTGTCCATGCCCGGCAGGTCGAACATCGTATCGAGCAGGATGTCCTCCATGATCGAGCGCAGGCCGCGGGCGCCGGTCTTGCGTTCGATCGCCCGCTTGGCGATGCCGGACAGCGCATCTTCGGTGAAGGTCAGTTGCGTGTCTTCAAGCTCGAAGAGACGCTGGTACTGGCGCACAAGAGCGTTCTTGGGCTGCGTCAGGATCGTCACCAGCGCATCTTCGTCCAGATCGGTCAGCGTCGCGATGACGGGCAAACGACCGACGAATTCCGGGATCAGCCCGAATTTCAGCAGATCCTCGGGCTCAAGTTCAGTAAACAGATCGCCGACGCCCCGGTCGTCGTCCTTTTTGACATCGGCACCGAAACCGATGGCCGAACCCTTGCCCCGCCGCGCGATGATCTTGTCGAGCCCGGCAAAAGCGCCGCCGCAGATGAACAGGATATTCGTCGTGTCGACCTGCAGAAACTCCTGCTGAGGATGCTTGCGCCCGCCCTGGGGTGGCACGGAGGCCACGGTGCCTTCCATGATCTTCAGCAGCGCCTGCTGAACCCCTTCGCCCGACACATCGCGGGTGATCGAAGGATTGTCCGACTTGCGGGTGATCTTGTCGACCTCGTCGATATAGACGATGCCGCGTTGGGCACGCTCGACATTATACTCGCTGGACTGGAGCAGCTTGAGAATGATGTTCTCGACATCCTCGCCGACATAGCCCGCCTCGGTCAGCGTCGTGGCGTCGGCCATCGTGAACGGCACGTCGAGGATCCGGGCCAATGTCTGGGCGAGCAGCGTCTTGCCGCAGCCCGTGGGCCCGATCAGCAGGATGTTCGACTTCGCGAGCTCGATATCGCCGGACTTGGAGGCGTGGTTGAGGCGTTTGTAGTGGTTGTGCACCGCGACCGAGAGCACCCGTTTGGCATGGGCCTGACCGATCACGTAATCGTCAAGGACCTCGCAGATCTCCTTGGGCGTGGGCACCCCATCGGACGATTTCAGCCCCGCGGATTTTGTCTCCTCGCGGATGATATCCATACAGAGCTCGACGCACTCGTCACAAATGAACACTGTCGGCCCTGCGATCAGTTTGCGCACCTCATGCTGGCTCTTGCCGCAGAAGCTGCAATAGAGAGTATTTTTACTGTCGCCGCCGGAATTGCTCGCCATCGTCACCTCCAAGATGGGGGACAACACACCGGGGGGAACCGAGGTGTTCTTCGCCCGTCGAACCAGTCTAGGTCAGCGCCTGCGCATCCACAATGTGAAAATCCGCAGGCGCAACCCCGTGTTGAAGCGCCGTGTCAGTCTGACGTTTCGTCATCCGAAACAGCGCGATTTTCTACGATTTCGTCGATCAAACCCCAGTCCTTGGCTTGTTCGGCGGTCATGAAATTGTCCCGCTCGAGCGCGGCCTCGACAGTGTCGTATTCCTGACCGGTGTGTTTCACGTAAATGTTGTTGAGCCGTTCCTTCAATTCGAGGATTTCCTTGGCGTGGATCGAGATGTCCGTCGCCTGGCCCTGGAACCCGCCGGAGGGTTGGTGCACCATGATCCGGCTGTTGGGCAACGAAAACCGCATGCCTGTCGCGCCGGCCGTCAGCAACAGCGACCCCATCGAGGCCGCCTGCCCGACGACAAGCGTCGAGACCTTGGGTTTGATATACTGCATCGTGTCGTAGATCGACAGCCCGCTGGAGACCACGCCGCCGGGGCTGTTGATATACATCGAGATCTCTTTGGACGGATTGTCCGCTTCCAAATGCAACAGTTGCGCCACGATCAGCGATGACATGCCGTCATGCACCGGACCGGACACGAAGATGATCCGCTCTTTCAGCAGCCGCGAGAAGATGTCGTAAGCCCGTTCTCCGCGCGACGTCTGCTCGACGACCATGGGGACGAGATTGTTCATATAGACGTCACCGAGATTTTGCATGGGAGGATGCCTGTCTGATTGGGCCAAGGCGCTCATCGCCGGGCGATTGAGCGAGTCTTAGTCAGGCTCCGGGGGGGCTGCAAGGGGCGCCGGATGCCTGGCGCGCGGGCTTGAAGCCAGCCCGCGCGGGCTTAGCTCGCCGCCCATGCCTTCTGACGCTTGCGCTCCCCCGCTGCCGACCCGTACCGCAGCCCTTGAACGGCTCGTCGGTTTCGCACCCAAAGCCGGGCGTGCCTATGCCGCACAACGCAACTATGATCGCGCCGGGCACCCGGATGTGTCGGGCCTCTCGCCCTATCTGCGCCACCGGATCCTCACAGAATCCGAAGTTTTGCAAGCCATCCTGGCCCGCCACAGCCTGAGCGCGGCCGAGAAATTCGTGCAGGAAGTCTACTGGCGGACCTATTGGAAGGGCTGGCTGGAACTGCGCCCGGTGATCTGGGCCGCCTATCGCGGCGGTGTTCAGCGCGCCCTCGACCGACTGGCCACCGAAGCCGGCCTGCGCGCCGAATGGGAGGCCGCTTGCTGCGGCGAGACCGGGATCGAGGCGTTTGACCATTGGGCGCGGGAGCTGGTGGAGACCGGTTATCTTCACAATCACGCGCGGATGTGGTTCGCCTCGATCTGGATCTTTACGCTACGCCTGCCCTGGGAGCTTGGCGCCGATTTCTTTCTGCGCCATCTGCTGGACGGCGATCCGGCCTCCAACACGCTGTCCTGGCGGTGGGTCGGCGGGCTGCAGACCCGCGGCAAGACCTACCTCGCGCGCCCCTCAAACATCGCCAAATATACCGAAGGCCGGTTCCGGCCGGAGAACCGGCTTGCGCCCTTTGCGCCACCGCTCGACGGCCCAGCACCACCGGCCCCCGTTGCCTTGCCTATGCCGCAGCTGGTCGATTGGGACGTGCCGACCGGTTGGCTTCTGACCGAGGAGGACCTCTCGCCTGGTTTTCTGCGGCTGCCCCACGCCCTGCCGGTGGCAAGCCTCGGTGCGCCGGCAATGCGCAGCCCGCTGGCCGTGGCGGAGCCGGTACATCACTTTGTCCATGGCGCGATCGCAGATTGCCTTGCGCGCTGCGCGGACCGGGTCGACTCTCACACACAGATCGCGCCACAAACTGCCGCGGCGGACCTGTGCGACTGGGCGCAGCGGCACGGGCTGCGCCAGATCGTGACGGCCTACGCGCCGGTCGGTCCGGTCGCCGGGCTGCTCGACGGCGCCGCGCGAGACTGCGGTGCCGCCGGCATCGGGCTGGTCCGGGTCATGCGCACTGAAGACCGTTCGGCGTGGCCCTACGCCACCCATGGATTCTTTCGCTTCAAGGAAAAAATCCCACAGTTCCTGTCAGAGCTTAAGGGCCTGCGCCCGGTCACGCGGCGGTCCCCCTGACCTGTCGGGGTGTGATCGAAACGCGCAGGTAACCCTGTCCGGGATTTCTTGTCGCACCCGTCGTCTTTTGCTAGTCTGTCTGCATCAGATCGCCGGGTTTACGGCGCTGATCACCTGAAAGTTTGTAAGATGACGCGTATGACGTTGGGCGCGCATGAGCAGCTGTTGAAGTGGCTCGCCTTTGCGCTTGGTCTTGGCAGCACGGTGTGCATCGTTCAGGGCTGGCAACTGTCCGCCATGGTGCTTGGCCTCCCGTTCTGCCTGATCTGGATCTATTGCGGCTGGCTGCGGACGGAACCGCAGCTGAAATACATCAACGTCGTCTTCGCGGCGCTCTACGTCTACGGCATCGCGCGGCACCTGATCCTCGACTCTTGAAAGGCGCCGGTGGCGGTGCCGCCCAAGAACTCGGCAATCACGGTCCAATCGGCACCCTATGGCACAACGTGCGTTTCGCGCGCCGTAGTCTTTCGCGCAGGGGCACGGCGTCGTAGGGCTTGGCCCAACCAGTAGGCTACGGACGGACCATGCAAAGCGCGATTCCCCTGATACGCGACCTAGTGTTTCTCGGCGGCGGCCATACCCATGCGCTCGTGCTGCGCAAATGGGCGATGGCGCCGCTCGCGGGCGTCCGCATCACCATGATCAATCCGGGCCCGACGGCACCCTATACCGGCATGTTGCCGGGCCATATCGCGGGCCATTACCGGCGCGAAGCGCTGGAGATGGACCTGGTGCAACTCGCTCGCTTTGCCGGAGCACGGCTGGTGCTCGGCCGGGCGGTTTCCATCGACAGGGCGGCGCGTACCGTGCTGCTCGCCTGCGGCCGCCGCATCGCTTACGACCTTCTGTCGATCGACATCGGCATCACCTCCGACATGCCTGAGATTCCCGGCTTTGCCGAGCACGGCGTGGCGGCCAAACCGCTGGGCGGGTTCGCCGAGCGGTGGGAAGCCTACGTCCCGCGCGTCGCCGCGGGCGAACGCCCTGCGACGGCCGCGGTGATCGGCGGGGGCATCGCCGGGGTCGAGCTGGCCTTTGCCATGCGACATCGTCTGGCCGCCGCGACGGGTGGCACCGCTCAGGTCCATCTGATCGAGGCCGCGGAGCCCCTTGCCGACAGCACGCCCAGGCTCCGCGATGCGCTGCTGGGAGAGCTGGCCCGGCAGGACATCGCGGTCCATGCCGGTCGCCGGGTGGCGCAGGTGACGCGCGACGGGGTCGTGCTCGACGACGGGCGCACGCTTGACGGTGCCTTTTGCATCGGCGCGGCGGGCGCACGGCCGCAGGACTGGCTGCCCGGCACCGGGCTGGACCTGACCGCGGGATATATCGATGTCGATGCGAACCTGCGCAGCACCAACGATCCCACGATCTATGCAACGGGTGATTGCGCGCACCAAACGAACGCGCCGCGGCCCAAGGCAGGGGTGTTCGCGGTGCGCGCCGCACCGGTGCTTTATCACAATCTGCGCGCCGATTTGACGGGTGGGGCGCGACGCCCGTTCCGCCCACAAAAGCACTATCTGAAGCTCATCTCGCTGGGCGCCCGCACGGCAATTGCGGAACGCGGCCCGCTGTCCCTAACCGCACCCGCGCTGCGCCCCGTACTTTGGCGCTGGAAGGACCGGATCGATGTAGAATTCATGGACCGGTTCCACGATCTGCCGAAAATGACGCCACCGCCGCTGAAAGACCCCCTCGTCACCGGCCTGCGCGCCGAGCTGGCCGGCGGCAAGCCGCTCTGTGGCGGTTGCGGGGCCAAGGTCGCGGGCGGCACACTGCGCGGCGCGCTCCAGGCCCTGCCCGCCAGTTCGCGGAAAGACCTGGAACGGTTGCCCGGCGACGATGCGGCGGTGCTGAATATCGGCGGCACATATCAGGTGCTCACGACCGACCATCTACGCGCCGTGGTCGAGGATCCGTGGCTGATGGCCCGGATCGCCGCCCACCACGCGCTCGGCGACATCTGGGCCATGGGCGCGCGCCCGCAGGTGGCGCTGGCCTCGGTCATCCTGCCGCGGCTTTCGGCCGATCTGCAGGCCCGCTGGATGGACGAAATCATGGGCGCGGCCGCCGAGGTTTTTGCCGCAGAGGGGGCCGCCATCGCGGGCGGCCACAGCACCATGGGTAGCGAGCTGACACTGGGCTTCACGGTGACCGGTCTGCTGGAGCGACCGGCGATCACGCTCGCGGGCGCGCGGGCCGGCGATGCGCTGATCCTCACCCGGCCGGTGGGATCGGGCACGCTGCTGGCCGCAGAGATGGCCGGCGATGCCGACGGCCGCGACATGGCAGCGCTCTATGCGGAGATGACACTTTCCCTCGCCCCGGTCGCGGCGGCGCTATTGAGTCACGCAACGGCGATGACGGATGTCACAGGCTTCGGGCTGCTCGGCCACGCGCTCGGAATCGCGCGCGCCTCGGGCGTGGGTATGGAGATCGAGACCGCATCCGTTCCGCTCTATCCCGGTACGCTTGCCCTGGCCGAGGCCGGCACCCGGTCGAGCCTATTTCCTGGCAATCTCGGCGATACGCTGCCGTCACTTGAAGGATGGACCGCATCCGCCGCCCAGGCGCTGCTACTGGATCCGCAAACCTGCGGCGGCTTGCTGGCCACGCTGCCCGCTGCTGCGCTCGCGTCGCTGGATAACGAGGCCCTGCCGTATTGGCGGATCGGTTCGGTCACCGACGGAGCGCCGATCATCCGGCTGCGCTGAGCGCGCGTCTTGCGCCATCCGCCCGCATCAGAGCGCCCACCAGATCCGGCAGGGCCGCGGCAAGCGCTTCGGGTTCAAGGTCAGTCAGATTGAGTGTCTGTCGCAAGTTCCCGCCATGGCGCGACGCGGATTTGGCGTAGCGCGGATCGTAGTGCAATTCCATCAGTTGCGACGCTACCGCCTCCATCTCTCCCGCATCGACCAGCGCTTGCCACGCGCCGGTGCGCGCATAGCCATGGACGGACACCAGCGCCGCGATTCGCGCCTTGAACGCCGCCGGATCCGCGACGAGATCGGCATAGGCCCGCGTGAAATACCGCGCCCGCGCCGGCAGCGGCGCGTTTATGGCCACACGCGGGGCGGCGCACATCGCCTGCCAGACCTGCGGCGGCACCAACAGATCGCCGATCTTGCTGCTTTCGGCCTCTACGATGACCGGCGCCGCGGGATCGCAGGCGGCGAGCGCCATCGCCAGACGGCTTTCGAACATCTTCTGGCTCGGTTGCGGCGCCGCACGTCCCCCGAACACGGAGCCTCTGTGGTGGGCGAGCCCCTCCAGATCGATCACCTGCAACCCCTGCCCGGCCAGCAGCGCCAGCAGATCAGTCTTTGCCGTACAGGTCATGCCAGCCAGCACAACCAGACGGTGCGCCAGCGGCTTGTCATAGAGCCGGGCGACCACGGCCCGGCGAAAAGTGCGATAGCCGCCCTGCAGTGTCTGCGCCCGCCATCCGATCTCGCCCAGCAGCCAGCCGAACGTGCCGGAGCGCTGACCGCCCCGCCAGCAATAGACCAGCGGTTGCCAGGCCCCGCTGCGGTCGGCCAGCGCCGTTTCGATATGGTGCGCGGTGTTCCTGAGCACCAGCGCGGCGCCGATCTTGCGCGCGCCGAACCGGCTCTCGCGGACGTACATCGTGCCGACGCGGGCGCGCTCCTCGTTGGACAGGACTGGCAGGTTGATGGCGCCGGGCAGATGATCCTCGGCGAACTCCGCCGGCGAGCGCACATCGATGAGATCGTCGAAGGGGGCGTCGCGCAGCGCGGCGAGGTCGGTCAGCGTGTAAACCATGGTGCGGCTTAGCGGACCTGTGCGCTCAGATAAAGCGGGCGAGCACCCAGGCGACGGCGGAAAGCTGCACGAAGTTGATGACCACTGACAAGCCGTGAAGCTGGCCGAACCGTCTCTTGGCGCTGGCATCTCCGGCCATCTGAGCATCGCGGGACGTGTTGATCATCGGCATCAACACCTGGCGCGCGATCACGGCCAGCACCGCCACCCCGAGCATCAGACCGGCCCCTAACGGGTCGACCGCAGCCAGAACAGCGCCCGCGACCACAGCCACTCCCAGCACGAACAGATAGTACCAGCGGAACGCCCCGCGAATGAATCGGCCGGCCTGATCGCCGGGCAATTGCGAAAAGACCAGCGGCGCAAACCCGAAGGAATAGAGCGCCATTCCACCGAACAGGAGCGCAGAGAGAAACAGGGCGGCGAGGGTCATCGTCTCACTCCATGGCTCAGGCGGGCTTGGATGCCGTGCCCATATAGATGATCGCAGTGCCGGGCAGACGCCCGAAGGTGAAATCGCCGCGGCGGGTGATGCCGCGCGGTCCGAGCCCGGTGAACCGCCCAGGAACCAGTCCTGCCGCGGTCAGCGCATCGCGAAGTTCCCCGGGCTTGATGAACATCGCCGGGTCGTGGGTTCCCCTGGGCAGCAGGCCCAGGACATTCTCGGCCATGGTGATGGTCGCAAAGCGCGCCAGCGGGTTTCGATTGATCGTGTCGAAGAGGAACAGCCCGCCGGGTTTGAGGACCCGGGCAACCTCTGCCAATACGCGCGGCAGATCGGAAACATGCTCCAGCACATCGACGCAGACGACATGGTCGAAGGCGTCTTCGGGATAGGGCAGTGCCTCGCCCACGCCGACGTCATAGGCGATCTCGCGGCCTGTTTGGGCAGCATGGGCGCGAGCCGCGTCGATGGCTTGTGCCGCCGGATCGATCCCGGTGACCCGCGCGCCGCGGTCGTCCAGCGCCTCGGCCATGAACCCACCCGCACAGCCCAGATCGAGCACCGCCGCGCCCTGCCAATCCGTGAACCCGTCGAAATAGGCCATCCGCCCCGGCACCATATTCTTGAGCGTGCGCACCCAGCGGGCGCTGTCCGACCACCAGGCCTCGGCCTCGGCATCATAAATCGTCAGGTCGTTGCGCAAGGGTCCGTCAGGCATGGTCAGCTTTCCTTGGGCGTGGCAGACGCGGTAGATAGCCGACGCGCGCCATATAGTCAGCATACCGAGCGCCGTGGAGCCCCAGCAGGCGCCGCTCCTTTCGCCGCGGGGCAAGGATGCAGTAGGCGGAGAAGGCAAGCGCAAGGCTCAGCTGGTCCGGCGTCCATACCGGCACGGTCCAGAGCACGCAGATGAAGCCCAGATAGATCGGGTGGCGGACATAGCGGTAGGGCCCCCGTTCGGGCATGTCCGGGAATTTTGGCTTGCGGCCCCGAAAGAGCGCGAGCCAGCCCAGCACGCCGGACTGCACCTGCCAGCCCGTATAGAGGCCGGCCAGGGCAAGAAACCCCCAGGCCGCGGCGTAGGCGAGCGTCCAAAGCGCCAGCGCGACGCCCTCGGCCTGCCACCAGACGATCCCGCTCGGTGTCCAGAGCGCAAAGAGCAGAAGCAACTGCAGCGACGCAATGGCGGCGTAGGTGGTGACACTCAGCGTCTCTCCAAAAGGCGCGGGCGCCAACCGGACGAGCCAGCGGCGCCCCGGCCCGGTCAGGAAGAACGAATGACCGAGCGGGAATTGCGCGATCAGCAACGCGTTCGTCAGCGCTGCCCAAGGCCAGGGTACCTCGCCAAACGACCGCGAGAGCCCGAAATACATCGCCAGAACCATACCGCCCGCGCCGAGGGCAAAGGCGCCGTGGCAGACAAGGGCGTAGAGCAGCGCAAGGCCGCGGTGACGTAGGACTGCGGGAGTGGTCATGGGGCGAGAGCTAGCCTGCCCGAAGCCCGCGTCATCCCCCAATTTCCCTTTGGCGGTTTTTGACCAGATCCAGCGCTTTCAGCACGGCCTGCCCGCTGGCCCAGGCATGCTCGGCGCGGTCTCCAAGACACCAATCGCCGCAAAGAAAGAGCGCGTCGTCCTCCAGCGCGACGCAGTCTCGCCCGAGCGGGCGGACGGCTGTCGAGAAGCGCCAGCGGTGGACAGCGGCATGGCGCAATGGCGGTAGTGCGCCGTTCGCGATGTCCGCCAGCGCGTCGAGCAGCCGGGCCTGCACCCAATCGGCGTCTTGCTCCAGATGCGCGCGGGTCCAGGCGGTAGAGGCATGGGCCACGTAGCTTGCCCCACCATCACGCCCCGGCTTCGCTCCGTCATGGGCGATCCAGGACAGTACCGCATCCGGTGCGCGGTCGCGGTGGGTCTCCGGCAACCTTGCATCGCCATCGAACGCCGCCATGAGCGCCCAGCAGGGGGCAAACGCCACTTCGGCGATCGCGCGGCTGTCCGGGTGATCAGGACCCAGCACCATCTCGACCTGTGGCGCGGGCATCGCCATCACGATCCGACGCCCGCGCAGGGCCAGGCGGCCCTCCGTATCGAACACGTCCCAGACATCGCCGGACCGGATCAGCCCTCCGGCCCGGCGCCCGGTAGTGATGTCAAGATCCCTGGCCAGATGCTTGGGCAGTCCGCTCATTCCCGGCACGCCGACATAGGCGCCGTCCGCCGCGTCCCAGGGTGCCGCGGCCCCGGCGCCGGCCAAATCCTCAAGCAATGCCGCGAATCCCGGTGCGCGCGGACGCAGATACTGCGCGCCATGGTCAAAGCTCAGCCCGCCTTCGGCCCGTCGCGTCGCCAGCCGGCCGCCGATTCCGCGCCCCTTGTCGAGCACCTGCACCGACAGGCCGGCCTCCACCGCCCCGCGCGCGACGGTCAGCCCCGCCAAACCCGCTCCGATCACCACAAGATCCGCGATTTCCATACCATTCCCCGCTGAGTCTGAGGGTGATCTAGGGCATCTGGAACACAGGGCGAAACTCTACGACCTTCGCACCATGGCCGAGCCGTATCTCGGGGTGTTAGCGTCGGACATAACCACTCCGGTAAGGTGATTGTTATGGGAGAAGCCGCGTCGCGCGAGGACAGCTTGGGGTTTCGGACCGCGTTGATCGTGGACGACCACCCCTTGTTTTGTGACGCGCTGTCGATGACGCTCCGGCTGAGTGCCGGAATCGCAGAGGTGCGAAGTGCCGAGACACTGCAAAACGCGTTGGAACAGATCGAGGCCGGCTGGCAGCCCGATGTGATCATGCTCGATCTCAACCTGCCCGATGTCGAGGGGCTGGACGGGCTTGTCAGGCTCAAGGCCGCGGCGGGCGCTGTCCCGATCGTCGTCGTGTCCTCCATGGACGACAACAGGATGGTCGCTTCCGCATTGCGTGCGGGCGCCTCGGGGTTCGTGCCCAAGCACAGCCAACGCGACGTCTTTCGCGACGCCTTTGCCACAATCGCCTCGGGTGGGACCTTTGCCCCCCAGGGTTTCGTGCCGACCGGCGATGGCGCCGACGCCCGCACCGAAGCCGAAACCGCGCTCGACCGACTGTCTCTGCTCACCCGTCAGCAGGCGCGCATCCTCGACCTTATCTGCGAGGGCAAACTGAACAAACAAATCGCCTATGATCTTTCAATTGCAGAGACGACCGTGAAAGCGCATGTTACGGCGATCATGCGCAAATTGTCCGTGCAAAGCCGGACGCAGGCGGTATTGCTGGCTCAACAGGCGAAATTCGCCCATGTGATGCACGGAGATCCCGCCGGAGGATAACAACGGGAGGGCGCAACGCTGGGAACGGATACCGAGCTGACGCCCCCTGACGTGCCGGTCGCGACCTCACCCGCCATGCCTTCGGCCAGTTGTGTCTGGTCGGATCCGGGCGGTCTCAGAATTCTTGCGCGCGAACTCAATGCCCCGCCCGGCAGTCTGATCCTGCTCTTCGTCAGTCCGAACGCCGATGCCTATCGCGTCTGCCGCAGTGCCGAACGTGCCTTTGACGGGCATGAGGTCATCGGCTGCACCACCGCGGGCGAGATCACCAGCGAGGGCTATGACGAAGGCAAGATCGTCGCCGTGGCCCTGCCGAGCGACCGGTTTGCCTGCGACACCGTCCTGATCCCCGATGTCAATCAGATCGACCGGCACGAGATGGCCAGCAAACTGCTGCGCCGCCGCCGCGCTCTGGCGGACCGCGCCCCCGCCTGGGAGACGGAGTTCGGCTTTACCCTGATCGACGGGCTGTCGATGCAGGAGGACGCGGTGCTCAACGCCCTGGCGCTGTCGCTCGGTCCGGTCCATCTCTTCGGTGGCTCGGCCGGTGACGGCGTGGAGTTTCACTCTACCTTCATGATCTATCACGGACAGGTCTTGCGGAACGCCGCGATCCTGACCCTTGTGCGCACAGCTTGCGAGATACGCGTGTTCAAGTTCGACCACCTGATCCCCAGCCCCAGCCGCATGGTCGTCACCCGCGCCGACCCGGCCCTGCGGCTCGTGCAGGAGATCAACGCCGAACCCGCCGCCGAGGAATACGCCCGCATTCTGGGTATAGCCCCGGGACAACTCTCGCCGATGACCTTCGCCGCGCATCCCGTGCTTGTGCGGCTGGGCGATCAGCACCATGTCCGGTCGATCCAGCGTATCAACGACCAGGGCGAACTGGTGTTTTTTTCTGCGATCGACGAAGGCGTGGTCCTGACCCTTGCGGACGCCGAACCCATGGCAACACATCTGGAGCGCCAGCTTGCCGGGCTTTCGGAGCCCCGCCCGCCGGATGGCATCCTGGCCTTCGATTGCATCCTTAGGCGGATCGAGGCCGAAGAGCGGCAACTGAGCGGCGAAATATCCCGAGTATTGCGCCAGCACCGGGTCATCGGCTTCAATACCTATGGCGAGCATTTCAACGCGATGCATGTCAATCAGACCCTGACCGGACTGGCGGTCTATAACCCGCTACCCAGAGACGAGACGTGACCCAAGCGCTGATCAACCCCCAGGATTCGATCGAGCGGCAGCGCGACAAGCTGCTTAAGATCGCGACGTCGCTGATGCGCCGGATCGAACAGACCGACAGCGATCACAGCGCCGGCTACGCCCATTTCCAGCACGCTGTGCAGCTCGAGGATCAGGTGCGCGCCCGCACCCGGGACCTTGAAGAAACGCTGGAGTTGCTGAACCGCTCCAACACCGAACTCAGCGTCGCCAAACGGATCGCCGAACAGGCGCGTGCGGACCTCTCGGGCGCCATCGAGGCCGTGCAGGAAGGGTTCGCGCTCTTCGGTCCCGACGAGCATCTGGTGATGTGCAATTCGCGCTTCGGCCAGCAGATGCCGGACATTCAGGACCGGCTGGAGCCGGGGCTGAGCTTTGACGCCTATGTGAACCTCGTCAGCCGGTCGGATCACCTGTCGCTGCCGCTGGAGGACACGGTAGACAGCTGGGTCGCCCAACGGTTGGAGCGGCATTGCGACGATTGCGTCGTCTTCAATGTACGTCTGACCTGGGACCGCTGGCTTCAGGTCAGCGAGCACCGCACGGACCAAGGCGGCACGGTCATTCTGCATACCGACGTCACAGACATGATGCGGATGGAACGCCAGGCGCGCGAAAAACTGCTCGATGACCAGGCCCGCATCATCCGCGCGACCCTCGACCACATAAACCAAGGTGTGTGCATCTTCGACGATCATGGGCTGCTGATGGGTTGGAACCAGCGCGTCGGCACCCTGCTGGCACTACCAGCAGGGCAGTTCATGCTGGGCACTCGGTTCGAGAAACTGCTGGGACAGATCGAAAACCGGCTGACTTTTCCCGATGCGACGGCGCATCAGAGGCTCAAGGACTGGGTCGCCTGCACCGATCCGCGTCCGGCGCTGTCCTTCGAGGTGCGGCGCGGGGCGCGTGCGACGCTCGACGTCTTCGCGCAGGAAACGCCGGACCGCGGTTTCGTGATCTCCTTCACCGACGTGACCGCAGAGCGTGAAGCGATCCGGGCCATGTATGACGCCAACGAGTCGCTGGAAAAGCGGGTGCAGGAACGCACGCTGGCGCTGGAGGACGCGCTGTCCCAGGCCGAACGCGCCAATGCGTCGAAATCGCGCTTCGTCGCCGCGGCCAGCCACGATCTGCTGCAGCCGCTGTCGGCGGCCAAACTGTTCCTGTCGAGCCTGGAGGACGGCGTGGCCCCGCCCGAACAGGTGCAGGACACGATCCGGCGCACCCGCGGCGCGCTCAACAGCGTCGAGACGATCCTGGGCGCGCTGCTCGATATCTCCAAGCTAGATGCGGGGCTTGCCGCGCTGGAGCCCGGACCAGTCCCGCTCGGCGTGGTGCTCAAGACGCTGGCCGAAGAGTTCGCCCCGCTGGCCGCGCGCAAGGGGCTGGACCTGCGCGTTTTGCCCTGCAGCGTGCTGGTGGAAAGCGATGCCGCCTATTTGCGGCGGATCCTGCAGAACCTCGTGGCCAACGCGGTCCGCTACACGGACGAAGGCCGCATCCTGGTCGGCGCGAGGCGCAAGGAGGGATCGGTGCGTGTCGAAGTCTGGGACACCGGGCGCGGCATCCCGCGCGACGAGCAGAAGGCGATATTCCGCGAGTTTCACCGCGTGCGCGAAGGCGGCGGCGGCAGCGACGGAATGGGTCTGGGCCTCGCAATCGTCGAACGGGCCTGCGGCCTGCTCAAGCATCCGATCGATCTGTGGTCCGAACCCGGGCGCGGCAGCGGGTTTTTCGTCAATCTACCGCTCTGCTCCACCGCAAAGGTTCATGCCAAGAGCGTGATCGACATCGCCCAGCCGGTGCAGAGCACGCTCGACAACCTGATCGTCCTGCTGATCGAGAACGATGAAACGGTCCGGCGTGCGATGACGCTTCAGCTCGAGAAATGGGGCGTGAGCGTGCTCGACGTAAACGGCCCGCAGGAGGTCGACGAGCTTCTGGGGGAGCTTGGCATTCTGCCGGACCTGATCATCGCCGACTATCATCTCGACGACGGTCTGACCGGCCTCGATCTGCTGTCGACCATCGAGCAGGATCACGGATCCATCCCGTCGATGATCGTCACCGCCAACCGGTCGCCGGAATTGCGGCGCACCTGTCGTGCGGCCGGGATCAGCCTGCTCTACAAGCCGCTTGACCCTGGGCAGTTGCACGCCCGGATCATGGACCTGGTCGAGATCACGGCGCGCGGCGCGGCCTGATCCGGCACCGCGCTCAGAGGTCGCCCGTGACGGCTCTAGACCGGGTCGAGCGCCGCAAACTCTTCGTCGCTGAACAGTCGCGAGCGGGTCAGGAACCGTTGTTCGCGTCCGTTGTCGAGGCTGAACATGCCGCCGCGTCCCGGCACGACATCCAGGATGAGCTGGGTGTGCTTCCACGCCTCGAACTGCGGTCCGGAAATCCAGACTTCGGTACCATCGATTTCGCCCAGTTTCACGTCCCGTGCCCCGATACGGAAATCGTCGACCGGATAGCACATCGGGCTGGAGCCATCGCAGCAGCCACCGGACTGGTGAAACAGCACGTCGCCATGGTCGGCCCGGATTTCGCGCAGCAGCTTGCGCGCAGCTTCGGTCGCGGTGACGCGCGTTCCGGCATCGGTTCCCGGCACGAGGTCTGCATCGGTCGCACAGGATATCGTCGTCTGCTCTGTCATGGTCACCTCCCGTAAAGATGCGTCAGTCAATGCCACGAAAAGCTGCATGGCAAGCACGACTTTTCGGCGATGGCAATGACATCACCGTGACCCCATGAGCGTCTCAACCGCCGGCGCAACAGGGACTGAACGGCTCGGGAAGGAGCGACGTCCGGTCACGGGCAAAGCTGCCTTGGCCAACGTGCCGGCTAGAACGGAGGTCTGGCGCGTCCGGCGGGACCACTAGGCCCCATGCGTCTGGAGGCGCGCGCCGACGCGGTTTCTGGCACTCCCTCAGAGGCTCAGCGGATGACGGAGCGATGTCATTTGCTCCGGGAATGTGCACCGACCCAGGCAAATAAAGTGACAGATTGCCGCAGGGATCGCGAATCTTGCCGTTCTACCCGACACGCACGTTCACAGGTCCACTGTCAACTCTGTTTGACGGGTCAATCATCCTAGCTACTCAAAATTGTATGAGTGTTGAAAGCGCCGCCGCACAGGTGCAGTCGAACGCAATACCGTCGTGGGAGGAAAGAATGCCGGAGTCGACGTCGCGCCGCTCCAGTTTTTACCAAGACAATTACGAGAAAACAGCCGAGGGAATGGCATCCCTGTTCTCAAGGTTACCGGAAACGGATGTTAAAACTGTCGCCGAAGAAGCGCTTAAACGTATCGCTCAGCGGTCCGATGAGCTGCCAGAGACCGAGACGTTCACGCCCTCGCCTCAGGAGGTTGATCGGCTTTGCCTTGCGCTGATGTCCGACGATGCGTCTGCCGGGGCGACCATGGTCGAAGAGATAACTGACAGAGGGGCATCGCTCGAACAGGTCTATTTGAACTATCTCGCCCCCGCGGCACGGCAGTTCGGCGAAAAGTGGACTTTTGATCAGGCGTCGTTTTTTCAGGTCACCGTCGGCGTCGGCCGCATATTCGCGATTCTGCGGGCGCTGAACAGCGTCGACCGCACCGCTCCGCTTCCCGGAGATCGTACGGCATTGTTCGCCGCCGTTCCCGGGGAAACGCATCTGCTGGGTATTCGCATGGCAGCCGACCTGTTTCGGCAAAAGGGCTGGGATATCGAGCTTGCCCTCGATCTGTCCCACGATGAGTTGCTGAAGCATGTGGCCTTGTCAGGTCACCGGGTCATCGGACTGTCGGCAGCTGGCCGGCACAGCGCGCCGGCACTCGCCCGCCTGATCATCGCACTGCGTCTTCAGGATCCGCGCTGTTTCGTGCTGGTCAGCGGCCAGATCATCATCGAAGCGCACGATGTGGTCCGGGCGACCATGCCGGACGGCTTGGCGAACGACATCGAAACTGCGGAAGCTCTGCTCGAAGCCGCCTGCGCCAGGTAGCACGACACCGTAGGCGCCAAACGACTGCGGGTTCCGCACCTGTTAACTGCTTGGCGCGCCGAGATGCTGGCGGAACGCCTCGACAAGCGCCGCGGCGGGCGTGACGCACTCTATGACATGCACCCCTGCGTGCCATCGCCGTTAAAGAGCGCCTGCGTGACATTGGGCAGCGACTCATCGCGCTGGCGCCGCGCCATCGGATGTCTGGGTGTTGGCGACCCGATAGATCAACCCGCCCTCATCAAAGGACTTGAGCGCCCGGCGCGTTTGGCGTTGGAATGCCGTGCAGGACGAGCATTGCGGGTCGTGGATTTGCAGAACCACAGGTAGGCCCTGCCCGATCACGCTGAGATCCTGCTCCTGCAGTTTCTTGCGGAAATCCGTCGCAAAAACACTGCCTCCCGCCACAAGCACCGCGCCTCAGATCCCGATGGTCGCAATCTGCCGAAGCGTGACACGCCGCGTTTGCGCCCCGCTACGCGCGCGGGCGTAGCGGCGGATTTCTTGCGTTTTTAGGTCTTCTTGGCCATAGGGCACTCCGGTCGATCGCAAAGGCCCAACTTGGCGTGCACCGCCCATTCCTGCGCCTCACGTCCCCGCGCGCGGACGTCTTCGCGCGTGATAAATCGGGACTCCCGTCAGATGCCCCGCGCCGCGGGCTGCGGCTGGTCAGGCACTGCTCTCTGATGCCGCAGACGGATCACGCGCCAGCAGCCAGGCGACCTCGCTGCCACTGCACCTGGATGCCAAGGCACCGGAAATGGGGCGCGTATCGAACAAGGTAACGCGATACCGGTCGCCATAGAGCGTGCGGACCTCGGCCTCCGGAACCGAAAATGGCGGACCATTCATCGTGCTCTGATCATACTCCAAGGAAATCAGGGTCTGCTGCGCGCTGCTCGTCACCGCCACCAGATGCTCCGCATAGCGCGCCCGCATGTCAGGCGGCAGCGCCACCAGCGCGGCACGGTCATAGACCGCATCCACCGGGCCCAGACTGTCGCGGTCCAACGCAAAGAAATCGCCGACGAACACCGAAACCGGCCCGGCGCGAAAAAGCCGCATCGCACCAACCGTCAGGATCTCCGGCACCAGGTCGAGATCCTTGAAGAGCTGGGCCACTGCGGTTTCGCTCAGTTCCGCGCCGACAACCTCGAGCCCTCGCGCGCACAGATAGCCGATATCCAGAGTCTTGCCGCACAGCGGCAGAAAGACACGGGCGCCGGATTCCAGAGCGAGCCGGTCGAGGACGTCACGCAGCAAGCCATTCACCTGCGGCTCGTGAAACGCGATCTGGTTGTCACGCCACTTTCCATGCCAGAAATCGGGGTCCATCGCAGAAATCCTTGTGCTGAAGCCTGGCGCGATGCTCGGCGCGCCGCGACCGCCGGATCGGGCAGCCGGACGCAAAAAAGGGGCCCGCGCTTGGCGAGCCCCTTTTCGTTTTAATCCCGGCTGGGTTTAGAAGAAACCCAGCTTGTTCGGGTTGTAACTGACCAGCATGTTCTTGGTCTGCTGGTAGTGATCGAGCATCATCTTGTGGTTCTCGCGGCCGATGCCCGACTGCTTGTAGCCCCCGAACGCGGCATGCGCGGGATAGAGGTGGTAGCAGTTGGTCCAGACACGACCGGCCTTGATGGCCCGACCGAAGCGGTAGCAGGTGTTGGCATCGCGCGACCACACGCCGGCACCGAGGCCATAGAGCGTGTCGTTGGCGATCTCCAGCGCTTCGTCTTCGTCCTTGAAGGTGGTCACGGACACGACCGGGCCAAAGATCTCTTCCTGGAAGACCCGCATCTTGTTGTGGCCCTTTAGGATGGTCGGCTTGATGTAGTAGCCACCCGAGAGGTCCCCGCCGAGATCGACAGCTTCGCCGCCGGTCAGCACTTCGGCGCCTTCCTGACGGCCGATGTCGAAGTAGCTGAGGATCTTCTCTTTCTGCTCGCTGGACGCCTGCGCGCCCATCATCGTGTCGGCGGCACGGGGATCGGCCTGGATGATGGCCTCCGTGCGGGCCAGGGCACGCTCCATGAACTGGTCATAGATGTCTTCGTGGATCAGCGCACGGGATGGGCAGGTGCAGACCTCGCCCTGGTTCAGCGCGAAAAGCACGAAGCCCTCGATGGCCTTGTCAAAGAACGCGTCATCCTCGCGGACGACATCCTTGTGAAACACGTTGGGCGACTTGCCGCCCAGCTCCAGTGTCACCGGGATGATGTTCTCGGTGGCGTACTGCATGATCAGACGGCCGGTCGAGGTTTCGCCGGTGAAGGCGATCTTGGCGATCCGGTCGGACGAGGCCAGCGGCTTGCCCGCTTCCAGACCGAAGCCGTTGACGACGTTCAGGACGCCCGGCGGCAGAAGATCGGCGATGAGCTCGCAGAAGACCATGATCGTCGCCGGCGTCTGTTCGGCCGGCTTGAGCACGATGCAGTTGCCGGCGGCGAGCGCAGGCGCGAGCTTCCAGACGGCCATCAGCAGCGGGAAGTTCCACGGGATGATCTGACCGACCACACCGAGCGGCTCGTGGAAGTGATAGGCGACGGTGTCGTTGTCGATCTCGCCCATCGTGCCTTCCTGGGCGCGAATAGCGGCGGCGAAATAGCGGAAATGGTCGACCGCGAGCGGCAGGTCGGCGGCCATGGTTTCGCGAATCGCCTTGCCATTGTCCCAGGTTTCGCAAGTCGCCAGCAGCTCGAGATTGTCTTCCACCACCTGCGCGATCTTCATCAGCGCATTGGAGCGGTCCGTGACCGACGCGCGGCCCCAAGCATCCTTGGCGGCATGGGCGGCATCCAGAGCCGCGTCCACGTCACTGGCATCGGACCGTGCGACTTCGCAGATCGGGCGGCCGGTTACCGGTGAGACGTTTTCGAAGTAACGTCCGGCTTTCGGGGCACGAAACTCGCCGCCGATGAAGTTGTCGTAGCGTTTCTTGAACGGCGACTGATACTGCGCAGCGCCACCTTCGGCAGCGGCTGTGCCGGCACCTTGTTCGGTGTCCAGACCTTCGGTTGGCATGGGTTCTCTCCCTTTCGACGAAGCGGCGCCGCCCCCAAGCGGGACGACGAGTGAAACTGGCCTGTCCCCCGCAAGGGACCAGCTAGGGGCAGGTTACGGGAAGCGCGCCAAAAGTCACCATGCCCCAATGGTCGTAACACTTTAGTCGTAGACGCATCGGCCGTGTCGAACGGGTCACATTCCGGCCCGATTTCAGCCCAACTCCGCCAGGGCGCTCACCAGTGCAGCGGCATTCGCAGGACCCACATCCAGATGGGTGACCATGCGCAGACGCCGGTGCCCGACGACAGTGACCGTCACGCCCTTCTCGGCCAGCTGCGCGCGCGCAGTCCGGCCGTCGGGCGCCGCGTCGGACAGATCGGCGATGACAATATTGGTTTGCACAGGCAGGACCCCGGCGATCTGGGGCAGCTCAGCAATCCGGCGCGCGATGTCGCGGGCCAGGGCATGATCGTCTGCCAGCCGCGCCACATGGTGATCGAGCGCATAGAGGCACATCGCCGCCAGCACACCGGTCTGTCGCATCGCACCGCCCCACCGCCGCTTGATCAGCCACGCGTCGGCGATGAACTCGCTGCTGCCCGCCAGCACAGCACCGACCGGACAGCCCAGGCCCTTGGTGAAGGCGATCCAGGCGCTGTCGAACCCGCGGGCGAACTCTGCCGCCGGGATACCAGTAGCAACCTGCGCGTTGAGCAGTCGCGCACCGTCGAGATGCGTGGCAAGCCCCGCCGCCCTCGCCGTCTCCGCGACGGCGTTCAACTCGGCCAGGGGCCAGACCGCGCCGCCTGCTAGGTTGGCGGTCTGTTCGCAGACCAGCAGCCGCGAGCGCGGCGCATGGGCAGAGGCCGGGCGCACAGCCGCCTCCACCTGAGCAGGGGTCAGCATCCCGCGCGCCCCGTCGACGGGGTGCATCATCACCCCCGAAAGCGCAGCGGGACCGCCGCTTTCGGCGAAGATGATATGGCTCTCGCGCGTGCAGATGACCTCGTCCCCTGGCCGCGTGTGCACCGCGATGGCAATCTCGTTGCACATCGTGCCAGACGGCAGAAACAGCGCGGCCTCCATCCCCAGCATCTCCGCGACGCGGGCGTTGAGCGCGTTCGTGGTTGGGCAGGCTTCATGCCGCTCATCGCCGACAGGGGCGTCGAGCATCGCTTCGCGCATCGCCCGCGTCGGCCGCGTCTGGGTGTCGGAGTAGAAGTCGTGTAATACGTCCATCTCAGTCGGCCGACCGCAGCACCTGGGCCGGACGCGCGGCGAGCGGACGCCAGACAAAGGCGAGCCCGGCCAGAAGCGTGGCCAGAACACCGCCCAGGATGATGGCGAGCGCCGACCCCCAGGCGACGGCGAAGCCGGCATCCATCACATAGGTCATCACCCCCCAGCCGCCGGCGACCCCGGCGACCAGGGCGACGACCCCCGCGGCCGCGCCCATCAGGGCGGAGCGCAAGGCAAAGCTCGTCAGAATACGCCCGCGCGTCGCGCCGACAGTCTTGAGGATCGCTGCTTCATAGACCCGCGCCCGTTCGCCCGCTGCCGCCGCGCCGATCAGGACGACAAATCCCGTCAGCAGCGTCGCCGCCGCCCCGTAGGAGGTCGCCGCCGCCAGACCGGACAGGATGCTTGCCACATTGGCGATGGCATCGCGCACCCGCACCGCGGTGATGTTGGGATACTGGCTGGCCAGATCGCGCAGTATGGCGGCCTCGGCGGCTTCCTCGGCATAGACCGTCGCGATATGTGTGTGCGGTGCCCCGGCCAGCGCGGCGGGGTTCATCGACAGGATGAACCCGATCCCGGCGTTGGAGAAATCGACCTCGCGCAGGCTGGTGATCTCGGCCTCGATATCGCGGCCCAGGATGTTGATCGTGATCCGGTCGCCAAGACCGATCCCAAGCTCCAGTGCCTCCTCGGCGGCAAAGCTCACCTGCGGGGTGGTGTCAGCCTCGGACCACCACTCCCCGGCGGTCACGGTCGTATTCTCCGGCGGGGTCACGGAATAGGTCACGCCGCGGTCGCCCTGCAGCACCCAGTGATCGCCCGCGACCTCGGTGGCCGGCGCGCCGTTGATCCGGGTGATGATGCCGCGCAGCATCGGCGCGGTCTCCACCCGGCTCACCGCGGGATCATTGTCCAGCCGTTCGCGAAATCCGGGGAGCTGGTCGGACTGGATATCGACAAAGAAATAGGACGGTGCGACATCGGGCAGGTCGCGCTCGATCGCGCTACGCAGATTGGTGTCGATCTGACCCACGGCGGCGAGCACCGTGAGACCAAGTCCCAGAGACAGCACGACCGAGGCGGCTTCTTCACGCGGTCCGCCGATGGCCGCAAGCGCCAGCCGGAGCGCTGGACGACCCCGGACCCATTTGGAAGATGCGCCCCGCCGGGCGAGCCAACGCAGCCCGATGGCGGCCAGCACGAGCACCGCAAGTGCCGCGATGATGCCTCCCGCCGACCAGAGCGCCAGGGTCGGGATGCCCGACAAGAGCGCCGCCGAGCCCACAAGCAGCACCAGAAGCGCGCCGATCACTGCCAGATAGACCGGTCGCGGCAGCCCGGCATGGCGCGTGCCGTCGCGAAACAGCGCCGCAGCGCGCACCTGTTCGGCCTGCGCCAGGGGCCAGAGAACGAAGACCAGTGCCGTGAGCACGCCATAGAGCGCCGCTTCGGACAGGGGCGCGACATGCAGGTCGAACGACACCGGCACGGGCAGGCGCGCTTCGATGAGCGGCGCGAACAGGAGCGGCAGCAGCGCGCCCAGAGCGACGCCTGCAACAACCCCGATCACCGTCAGCAGCCCGACCTGGATCAGATAGGTGGCAAAGATCGTGCCACGGTCGGCGCCGAGTGTCTTCAGCGTGGCGATGGTCGCCGTCTTGCCGGCCAGATAGGCGCGCACTGAGGCGGAGATCCCGACACCGCCCACGGCGAGCCCTGCGAGGCCCACCAGCACGAGAAACGCCCCGATCCGCTCGACGAACTCGGCCACCCCAGGGGCGCCATTGCGGCTGTCGCGCCAGCGCAGCCCGGTATCGCGAAAAAGCCCGTTCGCCTCGTCGCGAAGTTCGGCGAGATTGGCATCGGCGGGCAGATCCAGCCGGTATTTGGTCTCAAACAGCGTCCCCGGCTGCAGCAGTCCGGCCTCGGCCAGATCCGCGCCCAAAACGATTGTACGGGGGCCGAGCCCGAAGCCTGCCGACGACGCGTCGGGCTCGTAACTCAGCGCAGCCATCAGCCGGAACTCGGTCAGGCCCAGCCGGAAAATGTCGCCGGTCGCAAGCCCCAGACGGTCGATCAGCACCCGCTGCATGACCGCACCGGGCAGCCCGCCCTCGCCCGCCAGAGCCGTGTCGAGCGGTATCGGCGGGTCGAGCTCCACAGCGCCAAGCAGCGGGTAGAGCCCGTCGACCGCCTTGACCTGCGTCAGCCCCCGTTCGGTCTCGTCGCCGCGCTCGACTACCGCCATGGAGCGGAAATCGACGACTTCGGACACACTCTCGGCCTGCGCGTCCATCCAGGCACGCTCCGCGTCGGAGGCATAGCGATAGGTGAACTCCATCTCCGCATCGCCGCCCAGAATGATCGCGCCTTCGTCGCGCAGACCCTGCTCGATCGCGGCGCGGACCGTGCCCACCGCCGCGATGGCGGTGACGCCGAGCGCGAGGCAGAGCAGGAAGATGCGAAAGCCCTTCAGCCCCCCGCGCAACTCGCGCCGGGCGATGCGCCAGGCGACAGGCGCGTTCATTCCGCGGCCTTCAGCGCGCCGTCATCGGCAAGCCGCCCGTCGATCAGACGCACGGTCCGGTCGCAGCGCGCCGCAAGATCCGGCGCATGGGTGACCAACACCAGTGTGGCGCCATGGCGGTCGCGCAACCCGAAGAGCAGATCCATGATCGCCTGTCCGTTCGCGCCGTCGAGATTGCCGGTGGGCTCATCGGCCAGCATCAGGTGTGGGCGCGGCGCCGCGGCCCGGGCCAGTGCCACACGCTGCTGCTCGCCACCCGACATCTGCGCGGGATAGTGATCGGCGCGGGGGGCCAGCCCGACCGCCTCCAGCTCCGCCGCGGCCCGGTCGAACGCGTCGGCCGCCCCGGCCAGTTCCAGCGGGGTTGCGACGTTTTCCAGTGCCGTCATAGTCGGGATCAGATGGAACGATTGGAACACAACGCCCATATGATCGCGACGAAAGCGGGCCAGCTGGTCCTCGTCCATCGCGGTCAGATCGCGGCCAAGGGCCATGACGCTGCCGCCAGTGGCGCGTTCCAGCCCGCCCATCAGCATAAGGAGTGAGGATTTGCCCGACCCGCTTGGCCCGACAAGCCCCAGAGTTTCGCCCGACGCCACGTCGAGCGTGATCCCGCGCAGAATGTTCACCGGCCCGGCATTGCCGTCCAGCGTCAGCTCTGCGTCCTTGAGGGACAGGATCGGATCGGCCATCGGTAAACTCCTTACGCGGCACCTGCGCCTGACATATGGGGCCGTGCGGACGTTGCGCCAGTTCGGTCTGGCACTATGTTTCGGCGGTGTGGCTCTGCCGGCGCTGGCGGAGGAGATCCGGATCGCCGCCCTAGGCGACAGCCTGACCCAGGGCTACGGCCTCGTGCCCGAGGATGGACTGGTCCCGCAACTACAGCGCTGGCTGGACGAGAAGGGACACGACGACATTGTGATCGTCAATGCCGGCGTGTCGGGTGACACCACGGCGGGCGGGCTGGCGCGGATCGCCTGGACGCTGGGGCCGGACACCGATGGGGTGATTGTGGCCCTTGGCGGCAATGACATGCTGCGCGGCATCGATCCGGCCGTCAGCCGGGCCAACCTCGCCGGTATTCTCGACGCCGCGCAAAACGGTGGGCTGCCGGTGCTGCTGGTGGGCATGGAGAGTGCGGGAAACTACGGCCCGGACTACAAGGCGGCTTTCGACGGGATGTATCCGGCGTTGGCCGACGCGTACGGCGTGCGGCTCTTTCCGAGCCTGCTCCGCCCGGTGGCAGCGTCCCGCGACGGTGTCGGGCCGCTCGATCCGTCATTGATGCAGTCCGACGGCACCCATCCAAACAGCGCCGGCGTCGCGCTGATCGTCGAGGCGCTCGGTCCAGACGTCGCGGGCCTGGCCGAGGAGATCCGAAACGGCTCCTGACCTTTGGGGTCTTTCTACAGGGCGGCGATCGGATCCGGGGAGAAACTCGTTGTGCATCGCTGTGCCTGCGGTCTAGCCCCGCCTGCGACCCGAGGCGCCGGGCCCCTTTCCGGGTCCTGTCAATGGCCTAGGTCGCGCGGCGAAGGGAACGCAATGCTGCTGGTTGTTGAAGATGTCGAGAAGAGCTGGCCGGGCGCGAGCGGGCCGGTGCCCGTTCTGCGGGGCGTGTCGCTGAGCCTCGATGCGGGCGAGACCGCCGCGCTGACCGGCGAGTCCGGCAGCGGCAAGAGCACGCTTCTGACGCTGATCGCGACGCTCGACCGGCCCGACGCGGGCCGCATTCTGTTCGGCGGCACGGACATCACGGGTCTGACCGACCCGGAGGCCGCCGCGCTGCGTCGCAACCGTATCGGGTTGGTATTCCAGCAGTTCAACCTGATCCCGTCGCTGAGCGTGGCGCAGAATCTCAGCTTTCATGCCAGGCTCGCGGGCCGCCACGATCCGGACTGGACCGACACGCTCGCCGAACGGCTGGGCCTGAGCCCGCATCTGACCAAGTACCCCGAACAGCTTTCGGGCGGGCAGCAGCAACGCGTCGCCATCGGCCGAACGCTCGCGCTGCGCCCCGATCTGGTGCTCGCCGACGAACCAACCGGCAATCTCGATGAGGCGACGGGCGACGCGGTGCTCGACCTGATGCTGGCGCTCACGGCCGAGACCAGTGCGGCGCTGCTGATGGTCACCCATTCCACGCGGCTCGCCGCGCGGCTCGGGCAGCGCCATCACCTCCATAGCGGGCGGCTTGAGGCATGATCTGGCGCATGGGGCTTCTCGCGCTGCTCTCCTACTGGCGGCGCCATCCCGGTCAGGCGGTCACACTGGTGCTGGGCCTCGCGCTGGCGACCGCACTCTGGACCGGGGTGCAGGCGATCAATGCCGAGGCCCGCGCGAGCTATGACCGCGCCGCCGACGCGCTGGAACAGACGACCCGCCCCAGCCTGGTGCCGAGCGCCGGCGACCGTGTGGCGTTGGAAGACTACGTCACCCTGCGCCGCGCGGGTTGGCAGGTCTCACCGGTCATCGAAGGCAACCTTTCGGCTGGCGACACGCGCTACAGTCTCATCGGGCTGGAGCCGCTGACGGCGCCGGCTGTGCCTCGGGGCGCCGGCACCGGCGCGGAGGGTCTGAGCGCGTTTTTCGGACCTCCGGGTCAGCTTCTGGCCCACCCCGACACCATCGCCGCTCTCGCGGGCGATACCGATCTGCCGCCCCGGGTCGCCTCGCCGGACCTCGCCCCCGGCACGCTGGTGGGAGATATCGGCGTGGTCGCCGGAATGCTCGGCATGGGGGACGCTCTCTCGTCGCTCACCGTACTGACCGGGCAGCCCCGCGACGACGCGGCGCTCGCAGAACTCACCCCCGATCTGCACTGGCAACCCCCGCGCGAAGGCACCGACATCGGCGGGCTGACGCGCAGTTTTCACCTCAACCTCACAGCCTTCGGACTGCTGTCCTTCGCCGTGGGGCTGTTCATCGTCCATGGCGCGGTGGGCCTCGCGTTCGAGCAGCGCCGTGGGCTCTTTCGCACCTTGCGCGCGCTCGGGCTGACGGCGCGTGTCCTCGCACTCTTGCTGGCCGCCGAGATGTTGCTGGTCGCCATGCTCGCCGCCGGTGTCGGTATCGCCCTGGGCTATGTCATCGCCGCGGCGCTGCTGCCGGATGTGGCCGCGACCCTACGCGGGCTCTATGGCGTGCCGGTGGCCGGTGCCATCGCGCTCCGCCCCGAATGGTGGCTATCCGGGCTGGCGATTGCACTGCTCGGCACCGGCGTGGCCACCGCGCAGTATGTCTGGCAACTCGCACGCAGCCGGGCGCGGGCCACCGCGATCCCGCGCGCTTGGGCCCGCGCGTCCGAGGGCGCATTGCGCCGCCAGGCAGTGCTCGCGGGAGCGATCCTGCTCGCCGCGCCGCTGATCGGGTTGCTGGGCAGCGGGCTCGCGGCCGGTTTCTCATTGTTGGGCGCCTTTCTGCTCGGCGCAGCGCTGGCCTTGCCCCCGGCTCTCGCCGGCTTGCTCGCGCTGTTTGAAAGACGGGCCAAGACCCCTCTGACAGAATGGCTCTGGGCCGACTGCCGGTTGCAGCTACCCGGATTGTCGCTGGCGCTGATGGCCCTGCTGCTCGCGGTGGCCGCGAATATCGGGGTGTCCACGATGGTCGGCAGCTTTCGCACGACGTTTACCGGCTGGCTCGACCAGCGGCTGGCGGCGGAGCTTTACCTCAACCTCGGCGAGGATGCCCGCGCCGCCGAGCTGCGCCCTCTGCTCGACGCAACGGCCGAGGCCGTGCTGCCGATCTCCGCGGTCGACGCGGACCTCGCGGGCGCCCCGGGCAGGCTCTATGGCCAGCCCGACCACGCGACATTTCGCGACAACTGGCCGCTGCTCGCCGCGGGACCAGAGGTCTGGCCGCGCCTGTCCACCGGCGAGGGCGTGCTGATCAATGAACAGCTCGCCTATGGCGCCGACGTCGCGCCCGGCGATACCGTGACGGTGGACGGCACCGCCCTGCCGGTACTGGGGATCTATTCCGATTATGGCAACCCGCGCCCGCAGGCGATCATGGGGCTGGAGCCGTTCCTAACCCGCCTGCCGGACGCGCCGCGCCACCGCTTTGCCCTGCGGGTGCCGCCCGAAACGGTGCCCGAGGTCATGGCAGAGTTGCAGGCCGCCGGTATACGCCCTGACCAGATGACCGATCAGGCCGCCCTGAAGCAGGTCTCGCTGCAGGTCTTCGAGCGCACCTTTGCCGTGACCACGGCACTCAACATTCTGACGCTGTCGGTAGCAGCGCTCGCGATCCTGACCAGCCTGCTCACACTGGCCGCGCTCCGCCTGCCGCAGATCGCCCCGGTCTGGGCCATCGGTCTGACCCGAGCCCGGCTGGGCGCGCTGGAACTGGTGCGCGCGGGTCTGCTGGCGCTCTTCACCGTGATCCTCGCGCTGCCGGTCGGGCTGGTGCTGGCGTGGGTGCTGCTGGCCATTGTCAATGTCGAGGCGTTTGGCTGGCGCCTGCCCATGCATCTCTTCCCGGCCGACTGGGCCGCCATTTGCACCCTTGCGGTGCTCGCGGCACTTGTCGCGGCCGCTTGGCCCGCGAGGCGCATTGCCACCCGCCCCCCCGCCGAACTGCTCAGACGGTTTGCCGATGAACGCTGACCGGCGCCGCCTCCTGCAGATGCTCGCCTGCACCCTACCCGTCCCGGCTCTCGGCCAGGGCTTTGCCGGGCTCGGCAGCGACGCCGACGGGTTTGCCATCCCCCAACCCGACCCGTCCTTCCGATTTCCCGCAGATCACGGCGCCCATCCGGAATTCCGAATCGAATGGTGGTACGTGACGGCAATCCTCGACGGCGCGGATGGACGCCAATACGGCATCCAGTGGACGCTATTCCGTTCTGCCCTCGCCCCTGAGGACCGCGCTGGCTGGGACTCGCCGCAGATCTGGTTCGCCCATGCCGGGCTGACGACGCCGGAGCGGCACTTCGTCGGCGAGACCCTCGCCCGCGGCGGGATCGGACAGGCCGGGGTGCGGACCGACCCATTTGAGGCTTGGATCGACGACTGGTCGATGGTGAGCCGTGCGCGCCCCGGCGCCGATGCGTTTTCCGCTCTCGATCTACGCGCCAACGGACCCGATTTCGCCTATACGCTCGCGCTGGACGCCGAAGGGCCGCTGGTCTTTCAGGGCCAGAACGGGTTCTCGCTGAAATCCGCCACGGGTCAGGCGAGCTACTATTACGCCCAGCCTTTCTATCGCGTCACGGGGCAGCTCGATCTGCCGGACGGACCCATCGATGTCACCGGGCAGGCCTGGCTGGACCGCGAATGGTCGTCCCAACCACTGGAAGCAAATCAGACCGGCTGGGACTGGTTCTCGCTCCATCTCGACGGCGGAGAGAAGCTCATGGCCTTCCGGCTGCGCGACGACGGGCCGGGCTACGCACAGGCCAACTGGATCACGGCAGATGGCGAGAACAGCCATATCGGCGACGGTGCCGTCACGTTTACGCCGCTCGGTTGGACGGATATCGACGGCCGTCGTGTGCCCACCGAATGGCGGCTGCAGATCCCCGCGCGCGGGCTGGACATCGCCACCCAGCCGCTGAACCCGCACGCCTGGATGGGCACGCAACTGGCCTACTGGGAGGGCCCGATCTCCTTCTCCGGCAGCCATTCGGGCCGCGGCTATCTGGAGATGACGGGCTATGACTGACTGGTGGCTGCAGACCGACCGGCTGCTGGCCAAGGCCTGGACGCTGCTTGCGCGCGGTGTCACGGACCGGCTGGCGGCAGCCCGCCATCCCGTACTCGCGACGGTGAGCCCGGAGGGTTGGGCCGACGCGAGGACGGTCGTGCTGCGCGGGGCGGTGGCCGAGTCGGCCCTGCTGACGGTCCATACTGACAGCGCCTCGGACAAGGTTGCGGCGCTCCGGGCCAACCCGCGCTGCGCTCTGCTGGTCTGGGACGCCAAGGCGCAGCTGCAGATCCGCATTCGGGCACGTGCCCGGATCACGCCCGGCGATGCAAAAACCTGGGCCGAGCTCCCCGATGGCGCGCGGCAGGTCTATGGCGGCACTCCGCCCTCCGGCACATCACTGAGCGTCCCGGAGAATCACGTCCCCGGCCCAGATCTTGCGCGCTTTGCGGTGCTGGATTGCCAGGCCGAAGAGATCGACTTGCTCCATCTGGGCCGGGACCGGCACCGGCGCGCGCGCTATGCCCGGGTCGATGGCTGGCACGGCCAGTGGATCGCGCCCTAGGCCGAAAAGAGCGGAAAACTGACCCCGATGGCCCAAGCCAGGCAGATCCCGAGCGCGAGCCCCGGCACCAGCGGCAACCCGGTCCGCCGCCCTGCCCAGCTGCCCATCTGACCGAAAACAACGAAAAAGAGCACGATCACAGGCAGGATGATGATCAGGAAAAACAACCCCTCGAAATCGAACACCACGGCCAGTCCAAGCGATCCCAGAAACGCCCCCCGCGCCAAGAGCCGTCGCCAGTAGGCGGCGGCGCCGGCGCGCGTGATCACCGCATCCGACACCATGAAGGGCGCCGCGCCAAGCGCGACCGCCGCAATGATCCAGAGCCGCTCGGGCGTGGGCACGAAAGAGGCCGCATAGCGGTCGAGCGCGAGCCCGAAGACGCCAAGCCCGTAGACCAGCAGCGCCAGCGTCGGCCAGATCGCGAGCCCGCCGAGCCGCACGCCGCCGCGCCATAGGAGTGCGAGCGCCAGCACGCCGTAGACGAACAGATGGAGCGCCAGGTAGTCTGCGACCAGAACCGGTAGCAAGCGCACGTCGACAAAGCTGAGCAGGACCGGTGTCACGAGCGCCGGAAGGATCATCGCAAGCCAGAAGGACCGGCGCGGGATCGGCGCGGGCGGTGGTGCGATCGCCGGCAGAAGCGTGCTGAGCGGCCAGGCCAAGGCGACACAGCCCGCCAGCAGCAGTGCGATCCAGCCGCCGGTGGCCGCTACGGGATCGGGCGCGCTCTCGCGCTCATAGGCCGCATCCAGCCAGTCGCGCGCGGCCTTGAGCCCCGTTGCGCCGTAAAGCACGCCCACATGTTCCACATGGGGGGCGACCAACGCTTTGCGCCGCACATCGCCAGCCGAGACTGTCGCACCTTCGGACGCCGCAGGATCGACCATTTGCACGTATCTCACGGCCGCCTCGCGCAATCCCGGCTCCCATTCGCCAGTGATCAGCAGCAGGTCACCCGGAGCCTCCGGTCCGATGGCACCCGAAAAGGCCGAGATCGCCACCAGAGGCCCGGTGCGCGGATCTTCCGCCGCCGTGCGCACCAGGACATCCGAAGCCATCGAATGCCCCAGAAGCGCAACAGGCCGATCGGTGCGACCGCTCGCGTGGTCGATGACCGTGCGCGTCTGGTCGATCAGCCGCCGGGTCGTGCCATCGAGGGCGTTCACATCGCCGCCCATGGGCAGGCTGTGGCGGCCATGGCCCTCGAAATCGAAACTCAGCACGCGGTAACCCGCGTGGGCCAGGGTCAGCGCATAGGCTTCCATCAGCTGGCGTGAGCCGGCAAAGCCGTGGGCCACAACCACCGCCGGGCCATCGCTGCCGGGCGTGGCATACTCCGTTACCGGAGTTGGCCCAACGGTATAGCGCGTGATCTCCAACCCATTTCGCGCGCCTTCCAGCCGCAGCACCGAAAGCGCAATCGCCGCCAGTGCGATCAGGGCAACAGCCCATCGGATCCGTGTCATCTGCGCTCCCTCGCTGGCCCGGCAACGAGATGTTGCAATCCCAGCCGTGGTCAATCTCTGCACCTGCAATGGACAGCCCCTCGGATCCAGACAATAACCGCGCCATGTTCTCGGCACTTGTCGATCTCTCCCATGGCGAATTTGCAGCACTGGCCGTTCTGGTCTGCCTTGCGGGCATCGTGCGCGGCTTCTCGGGCTTTGCGCTCTCGGCGATGGTGATGGCTACCGCGGTCCTGCTACTGCCACCGGTGGCGCTGATCCCGGTCTGCTGGTGGCTGGAAGTGGCCGCGAGCCTCTTGATGGTGCGCGGCGGCTTTGCCGAGGCCGACCGCGTGACCGTTGTGGGGCTCTTCATCGGCTCGGCAGTCGGCGTGCCGCTCGGCCTCTGGGCGACCACGTCGCTGCCGGAGGATGCGTCCAGGATCGTCGCCCTGGCCATGGTGGTCGGGCTCGCGGTCCTACAGCTCGGCCGGTTGCGTATCCCCGGTCTTGCCACCCGGCCCGGGCTCTACGGCGCGGGTGTGGCCTCGGGCATCGCGACTGGGCTGGCCGGCATCGGCGGCATGGTGGTCGCGCTCTATGTGCTCGCGCAGAACGCACCGGCTCGGACGATGCGCGCCTCGCTGGTGGTCTATCTTTTCCTGAGCTCGATCACGAGCCTGATCATGCTGCTGGCGTTCGGTGTGATGGACGGCACGGCGACGGCGCGTGGTCTGCTGCTGGCGGGCCCCGCGCTCATCGGTGTGTGGATCGGCCAGCACATCTTTCGCCCCTCGTTGGAGGGCTATTACCGCCCCTTCTGCCTCACCCTGCTGATCGCTCTGGCGTCGGCAGGCCTCATTCGCCTCGGGATCTGACATGGACGACCGTATCGCGCCGGGCTTCGACGCCCGCTGGGAGACGCCGGAGGATTTCATCCTCGGCATCACCGAAGAGATCTGGGAACAGCGCAGGATCGACACCCTGCTGGAACACTGTGCTGACGATCTGATCGTGCGGTCACCGGCCTCGGTCCTGCAGGGCAACGGCACGGTGGTCGCGGCGACGCTCGCAACGATGGCGGAGTTCCCAGACGGCGAGATGCTGGGCGAGGATGTGATCTGGTCGAGCACGCGGGCGCAACAGGCCGACGGGGTGCGCGGGGTCCTGACCTCTCACCGTGCGATGTACCGCGCGACCCATCTGGGCAGCGGGGTCTACGGACCGGCATCGGGCACGCCCGTGGCCTGTCGCGTCCTGGCCGATCGCTGGTGCGCCTACGGGCAGGTCCGCGACGAATGGATGGTCCGAGACCAGTCGGCCATCCTGCGCCAGTTGGGACAGGATCCCCGCACCTGGGTGCAGGACCGGCTTGCTGCGGGCGCGGAAGCCATTCCCGCCCCGCTGACGCCGGACAGCGATCCCGACGGTCCCTATCGCGGCACGGGCGCGCGCGGCGAGAGCGCAGAAAAGCTCGCGGGCCTGTTGAAAGAGGTGATGAGCGGCGATCTTTCGACCATCGCCCGCGGCTGGGATCGCGCCTGCGCACTGGCCTATCCCGGCGGCCTCAACGGCCAGGGCTGGCGCGACGCGGACGCGTTCTGGCTGGGGTTGCGCAGCGCATTTCCTTCGGCCGCGTTCCGCGTCGATCACCGCATCGGGCGCGAGGATGCTGGCCGACCGCCGCGCGCGGCGGTGCGCTGGTCGCTCTATGGCCGCCATGACGGCTGGGGCGCGTTCGGGGCACCCAGCGGCGCCTATGTCTATGTCATGGGCATCACCCATGGCGAGTTCGGCCCGCGCGGGCTCCACCGGGAATGGACACTGATCGACGAGACAGCTGTCTGGACCCAGATCGAACTGGCCCGCGGTTAGGTCCGAACAAGCCCTCAGGACGCTTGCGCCCTCACGGTGCGCGCGACCCGTTGCACACCGACCCACATCAGAAGGGTGGCGCCGACGAAATAGACCGCGATGCCCAGGAACTGCGTCTCCAGCCCGAAGCCGAGATCGATCAGCAGCCCGGTGACGCCCGGGCCGATGGCCGAGCCCAGAACCATGACCGCCGCGACCATGGCCTTGATGGCGCCGATATGGGCGGTGCCGTAGACCTCGGCCCAGAACGCGTTGGGCAGGGTCGCATTCGCCCCGGTGGTCAGCGCGAGGAAAAACAGCCCCGTCAGCATCGCCGCGGGTCCCGCCGCGACCGCGAAGATGACGAAGGCCGCCACCATAGGAAGCTGCGCATAGACCATCAGCCGCGTGGCCCCCACCCGGTCCAGAGCCCAGCCCGAAAGAAGCATCGCCCCCACCGCGATGCCGGTATAGAGCGGAAAGAACGCCACCAGATCGACATGGCGCCAGTCCTTGATCTCGGCGAAATGCGCCTGGTGAAAGAAGAACGCCGTGTTGAAGGCGGGCGGACCCAGTATCGCCGGGACCATCACCCAGAGAAGCGGATCGCGCAGAACGTCGCGACGGGACCATTGCCGCCCGCCCATGCCCGTGCTGCTGTCGGTCTGAGCGAGGGTCTGGGGCGTGCGCTCCTGCGCCAGAAGCCGACCGATCACCGGCACCCCGGCCAGGCAGATCGCAGCCGCGACGATCCACAGCAGGTGCCAATCCACGACCACCATCAGCGCCACAAAAGTGACCGGCAGGATCGCCTCGCCGACCGCAAAGCCCAGCGTCGCGATCGACAGCGCCTTGCCGCGGGACGCCGCAAACCAGCGCGCCATGGCCACGAGGGCGAGCTGACTGCTCATCCCCTGACCGAAAAGGCGCAGCGCAAAGATAACCACCGGCAAGAGCGCGACAAACGGGTTCAGCGCCATGGCCAGGCATGCCGCCGCCAGTGCCACCAGAACCGCAGGCCCCAGGAGACGCACCCGGTAGATATCGGTCAGGCTCCCCGCCCAGACCATCACGATCGCTGAAGCCGCGGTGCCCAGCGTGTAGATCCCGCCCCAGGCACCATGGCTGAGTCCGAAACTGCCGCGGATCTCTGCCCCGAAGACCGATATGAAAAAGGTCTGCCCGAAGCTGGACATGAAGGTCAAAAGCGCCCCGGCGGCAAGGAATGGAGCGTTCTGGATCAGGAAAACGGGGGCACGCATAGTCCCCGCCTGCCGGAGCCCGCGCGGGGGTGCAAGCCTTTCTACGCACCGGACCGCAATCCCGCCGCAGATCCCTCGTCCGTTGTGCGCCACCGGAAGTTTGCAAAGCCTCGACGCGCCCCGGCAAATCTGCAAAATACCGGTCCATGGCAACGCAGAAACTCTATGCCGGGGCCAAGCTGCGCGAGACCCGGCGCAAGCTCGACCTCACCCAGAAGGCTTTCGCCGAAAAGCTCGGGGTGTCGTTGCCGTACCTCAACCAGATGGAAAACAACAACCGGCCCGTGTCCACCGGCGTGGTTCTGGCGTTGGCGCAGGAGTTCGGCTTCGACGTCACGCAACTCAGCACCGGGGATGCCGAGCGGCTGGTCACCGACATGCGCGAGGCCCTGGCCGATCCGGTGTTCGGTCAGGACGAGCCGCCGCTCGCGGACCTGCGGCTGGCCGCCTCCAACGCGCCGGCTCTGGCGCGGGCCTTCCTGCAGCTTCATCGTGCGTACCGTCAGACCCACGAGCGGCTTGCGTCGCTTGACGATGCACTCGGCCGGACGGGTGCAGAGGCCGGGCTGTCGCCCTGGGAGGAGGTGCGCGACTTCTTCCATTACTGCGACAACTATATCGACGCGGTCGACCGCGCGGCCGAGCATTTCGCGGAGCGGTGCGACGGCGACTTGCGTGCCGGGGCGGCGCAGGCGCTGGAGGCTCGGGGGATCCGGCTGCGGCTGGAGGACAGCGACGCCTTGCGCAGTTTCGACCGGGACAGCGGCACGCTCAGCCTCAGCACACGGTCAGGGACCGCAACCCAGACCTTTCAACTGCTGCATCAGGTGGCGCTCGAGCTTCAGGACGATCTGCTGGAGGCAACGCTCGACCTCGCGCGCTTCCAGACCGACACCGCGCGTGACATCGCGAAGATCGGGCTTGCCAACTACTTCGCCGGCGCGGCGCTGCTCCCCTATACAAAGACTCTGGCCGCCGCGCAGGAGGCCCGCCACGATCTGGAACGGCTCGCGGACCTCTTCGGGGCCTCCATCGAGCAGGTGGCGCACCGGCTCTCGACGCTCCAGCGGCCAGGCGCCAAGGGCGTGCCGTTCTTTTTCGTCCGCGTCGATCAGGCCGGCACGATCACCAAACGGCATTCTGCCACGCGGCTGCAATTCGCGCGCTTCGGGGGGGCCTGCCCGCTTTGGAACGTGCACCGGGCGTTCGAGACCCCGGGCCGCTTCCTGCGCCAGCTCGCCGAGACACCGGACGGGGTGCGCTATCTCTGCCTGGCGCGCGACGTGTCCAAGCCCGGCGGGGCGTTCCACGCGCCCGTGCGGCGCTATGCCATCGGGCTGGGTTGCGAGGTCCGCCATGCCCGCGATCTGGTCTATGCCGACGATCTCGACCTCGGAAACGCCCGCGCGTTCGAGCCCATCGGCATCTCCTGCCGCATCTGCGACCGCGTCGATTGCCACCAACGCTCCGTACCGCCGCTGGAGCGTCGCCTGCGCATCTCGCCGGACCGCCGCGGCACACTGCCCTACGAGGTGCAATCGTGACAGACCTCTGTCGCAAAAGCTTTACTACTGCAGTGGAACGTCTCTGCTAGGCACGATTTGAACGACGACGACCAAGGGGCCCGCTTATGGATGACCTGACCGACAAAACAGAAGGCAGCAAGGACTGGCTCGCCGCAGAACTGGCAGACACGCTGGACGAGGATTTCGAGCTCGAGATCAGCGAACCGGCGTTGTCCCTGGAGATCCGCAAGATCTACCGCAAGGCGCATCCGCCGTCGCTGGAGCGCAAGGACTATTTCACCAAGCTGCTGCATCTGCAGTCTGAACTGATCAAACTGCAGGACTGGGTCCAGCATACCGGCGAAAAGATCGTGGTCATCTTCGAGGGCCGCGACAGCGCCGGTAAGGGCGGCGTGATCAAGCGCATCACCCAGCGGCTCAATCCACGCGTCGTCCGGGTTGTCGCCCTGCCCGCGCCCAGCGATCGCGAAAAGACCCAGTGGTATTTCCAGCGCTACGTGCCGCACCTGCCCGCGGGCGGTGAAATCGTTCTGCTGGACCGATCCTGGTACAACCGCTCCGGCGTGGAACGGGTCATGGGTTTTGCCACCGAAGACCAGGTCGAGCAGTTCTTCAACGACGTGCCGGAATTCGAACGGATGCTGGTGCGGTCGGGTATCCGGCTCATCAAATACTGGTTCTCGATCACCGACGAGGAACAGCAGATGCGCTTCCTGATGCGCATCCACGACCCTCTGAAGCAGTGGAAGCTCTCGCCGATGGATCTGCAGTCCCGCGTCCGCTGGGAGCAGTACACCAAGGCCAAGGAAGACACCTTCGCGCGCACCAACATCCCCGAAGCGCCCTGGTACATCGTCCCTGGCAACGACAAGAAACGCGCCCGGCTCAATTGCATCGATCACCTGCTGACCCAGATCCCGTACGAGCCCGTGCCCAGCGAAGAGGTCATGCTGCCCGAGCGGGTGCACAACTCCGAGTATGAGCGTGATGTCTTGCCGCCGGAACTCTACGTACCGCAGAAATACTGATCCCCGAGAGATCTCGGGGGCCGGACAGTTCCCTCGGCCCCCAATTATTGAAAGGTAACCCCATGTACGATCCTACAGCGCTGCTGCGCGCCGCAGCCACCTGGCAGAAAGCCAACCTCGCCTACACCCAGATGTTGATGAGCGCCAACCAGGTTATCGTTGCGCGCATGATGCAGATGATGCTCGGCACGATGAAGCCCGAAGAAGCGACGCGGATGGTGCTCGAAAAGCCCGCAGCCTTCGCGAAATCCTTCGAGATGGCCGCCCGAAGTGCCGCGGCAAGCCGTGGCACGGCCGCCGCGACCCTGGCTGGGATCAAGCCGATCGGTGCCAAGACCAAGTCCAACGCGAAGCGGTTGAGCCGGAAACGGCGCTAGGCTACTGCCGGATGCGCCAGCCGGTGCGGAAGATCCACCAGATCACCCAGAGGCACCCGCCGGTGAAGGCGGCTATCGCCAAAAGGCTCCATCCCACGGGCACATCGCCGGTGCCGAAGAATGACCAGCGGAAACCGGACACCAGATAGACCACCGGATTGAAGAGCGAGATCGTCTGCCAGACCGGTGGCAGCATGGTGATCGAATAGAAGCTGCCCCCCAGAAACACCAGCGGCGTGATCACAAGCAGCGGCACGAGCTGGAGCTGCTCGAAGTTTTCCGCCCAGATCCCGATGATGAAGCCCAGCAGGCTGAAGCTGAGGCAGGTCAGGAGCAGGAACCCCACCATGGCGAGCGGATGGGCGATGGTGACATCGACAAAGAAAAACGACGTCACCAGGATGATCGCGCCGATCGCCAGCGATTTGGTCGCCGCCGCACCGACATAGCCTATGACGATCTCCAGAAAGTTCACCGGCGCCGAGAGATGTTCGTAGATCGTGCCCAGGAATTTCGGGAAATAGATTCCGAAGGAGGCGTTGGACACGGCTTGGGTCATCACGCTCAGCATGATCAGGCCGGGTACGATGAAAGCGCCATAGGACACGCCGTCGACATCCTCCATCCGGCTGCCGATAGCTGCTCCGAATACCACGAAATAGAGCGAGGTCGACAGCACCGGCGAGAAGAGGCTCTGCGCCGTGGTTCGGAAAAACCGCCCCATTTCATAGTGGTACATGGCCCAGACAGCGCGCCAGTTCATGCCGTGCCCTCCCGAACGGCATCTCGCGACGCCGCCGACCCGGTGGTGGTGCTCGCCGCTTCGGGCTCCTCGGCACCGTCGCGCAGCAGGTCGACGAAAATGTCCTCCAGCGTGCTCTGTCGGGTAGAGAGGTCGCGCATCTGCAGGCCCGCCGCGCTGAGATCAGCCAGCAGACCCGTGATGCCCGTCCCCTGCCCGGTCGTCTCATAGGCGTAGCGCAGCACCTGCCCGCCCTCGGCGATCTGCAGATCATGGTGCGCGAGGCTTTCCGGCAGAGAGTCGACCGGCTCGATCAGCTCGACCCGCAATTCCTTGCGGCCCATCCGTTTCATCAGCGCGGATTTCTGTTCCACCAGCAGGATACGCCCCTGGCTGATCACCGCGACGCGGTCGGCGATGGCCTCGGCCTCCTCGATATAGTGCGTTGTGAGGATGATCGTGACGCCCTCGGCGCGGAGCCGCTCGACCGTCTCCCACATATCTCGGCGCAGTTCCACATCGACGCCGGCCGTGGGCTCGTCGAGGAACAGAACGCGCGGCTCGTGGCTCAGCGCTTTTGCGATCAGCACCCGGCGCTTCATGCCGCCCGAGAGCGCCATGATCTGAGAATCCTTTTTGTCCCAGAGGGATAGCTGGCGCAGGACCTGTTCGATATGGGCGTCGTCGCGCGGTTTGCCGAATAGACCGCGGGTGAAGGAGACCGCATTCCAGACCTTGTTGAAGGGTTCCAGCGCGATCTCCTGAGGCACCAGTCCGATCATGTCGCGCGCACCGCGAAAGTCGTTCAGGATGTCGTGGCCGCCCACGCTGACAGTTCCTTCCGTCGGCGAGGTGATCCCGCAAATCGTTGAGATCAATGTGGTTTTTCCCGCGCCGTTGGGACCGAGAAGCGCGATGATCTCGCCTTCCTCAATCTCCAGATCGACGCCCTTGAGCGCCTCGAAGCCCGATCCATAGGTCTTGGTCAATCCGCTGATCGAGACGATGCTTGTCACGCGCGCGCTCTCCCCTGTTCGGCGGAACCCTAGTGCGCGCGCGGGTCGAGGAAAACTGCGAAATCAGGCCTGAACAGACGCTGTGGAGTTTTGTACGAAACGTCCAAACGGACATTGTGTACAAGTTTCTGGCAGACAGTAACTAGGTCGGTTCTGGCTCGAGTTTCCGACGCGGGCGACAGCCGTCATCCGCTGAATGTCCACGTCGGACACGATCGGCATTCGCCGGGGATAGACCGACCGCCCCCCGGGGAACTGTAGTCGGAATGGGAAAACACGTTCCGCGAAATCGGACCGATTGCAGCCTATGGATGCGGTCGCGAACGTATCACCAGGTCGGCCTGTCCGAACGAATTCAAGCGTCTCACTAAACCTCTGCGTACTTCCCGCTCTTTCGTCGCATCGCTTCGAACGCCTTGATTCGCGCAAGTTCGCTTCCATCCCCTTCCGCAACGACGGTGGCCAAAAGCGCTTCGACAATGACCATCATGGGGGCCGCGGACGGGTAATAGTGCGGGCTGGTGCTGTCGCTGATGAAGGCATACATCGCGCCATCCACCAGGCGAGAACTTGGCTTGTCGGTGATCGCAACGGTATGGACGCCACGCTCGCGGGCGAAGAGCATCGCATCACGGGTACGTTGTGCCAACGGGTTCATGCCGAAGCAGATCACCACGTCATTCGGAGCAGCCAATCCCATGGCCTCCGCCGCGACCGAGTATTCCGCGCCCACAAGCCTGAGATTGGGCAAGATCATGTTTCCGGTGTTCTTCATCATCGCAGCGAGCCAGAACAGCGAGCCGGAGCCGACGAGGTAAACCTCTGGCGCATCCCGCATCAGCTTTGCGACGTCGCGAAGGTCGGTCTGCGACAGGGTCTGGCGTGCGCGCTCTATATTGTCGGCAGCCGCCGAAAAGATCCGGTCGCTGAGGGGCAGATCGCTACCGGGTGGATCCTGTCGCAAGGCGCCGGCGCGCGCGCCAAAGCCGCCCTGCACCAGTTCGGCCTGAAAGCTGGCCTTGAATTCGTCATAGCTGTCAAACCCGATCTGACGCGCCAGCCGCAGCATGGTGGTCGATGTCACGCCGACGTCTGCAGCCGTTTTTCGCATGGAGTCCAGGGCAATCCGGTCCGGGTTCTCCAATGCGTACTTGGCCGCAACCGCCAGCTTTTTGGGCAGATCGGGCAGTGCGGTACGCAGTTTTTGGCGAATGTTCACAAGCCTTGCTCCTCCGAACGTCACGAAACATCATTCTCAAAACGCAGACAAGCCGTTGGGGGACCATATGAAATTTTATATTTGATAAAAAGTATCATTTGCTGCAAATTTATCGGATGCAGTGAGTCTCGCGAGGCGAAATGAGCCACTATTCTGCGTTTTCGATCTTCAAGCAGGCGATGCGGGGCAACCGGGGCTGGAGCCGTGCCTGGCGCGATCCAGAGCCCAAGGACAACTACGATGTCCTGATTGTCGGTGGCGGCGGGCACGGACTTGCGACGGCATATTACCTGGCCAAGGAGCATGGCGCCAAGAACGTGGCGGTCGTCGAAAAAGGCTGGCTTGGTGGGGGCAACACCGGGCGCAACACCACAATCGTGCGATCCAACTACATGATGCCCGGCAACACGATGTTCTACGAACGCTCGATGAAGCTGTGGGAGGACCTGAGCCAGGATCTCAACTTCAACGTGATGATCTCGCAGCGCGGGCAGTACAATCTGTGCCATTCGCCGGGCCAGATGGATGCGGCCCGGCGGCGCGGCAACATCATGCGCGCCAACGGCATCGATGCCGACATGTTCGACCGCGCCGAAGTCCAGCGGCGCTTGCCATACCTGGACTACTCCGCAAGCGCCCGTTTCCCGATCCATGGCGCCCTCTACCAGGGCCGGGCTGGCACAGCCCGCCACGACGCGGTGGCGTGGGGTTATGCACGGGCCGCTGACAAGCATGGCGTAGACATCCTGCAGCAGCGCGAAGTCACCGGCTATCTGTGGGACGGTGGTCGCATCGGCGGGGTCCAGACATCCCGGGGCGACATTCGGGCGGCGAAAGTCGCGCTTTGCGTGGCGGGGCATTCGGGCCATCTGGCCCAGATGGCCGGTCTGCGCCTGCCGATCGAGACCCACAGCCTGCAGGCCTTCGTCACCGAGCCCTACAAGCCGTTGATCGATACGGTCATCAGCTTTGGTGCGGCCCATTTCTATATCAGCCAGTCGGACAAGGGCGGGCTGGTCCTGGGCGGCGATCTGGACATGTACAATTCCTATGCCCAACGCGGTGGGCTTCCGATTGTCGAGCACACCCTGTCCAGCGCCAAGGCGCTGATGCCTGCGCTCTCGCGGCTGAAACTTCTGCGCCATTGGGCCGGTGTGATGGACATGTCCATGGACGGCTCGCCCTTCATCACCAAAACCCCGGTGGACGGGCTCTATCTCAACGGCGGCTGGTGTTACGGCGGCTTCAAGGCGACGCCCGCCTCCGGGTGGTGCTTTGCCTGGACCATCGCCAAGGACGCGCCGCACCCGGACAACGCGGAGTTCCGCCTCGATCGCTTCGAGCGCGGCTATCAGATCGATGAAAAAGGTGTTGGACCACACCCCAATGCGCATTGAGGTCGTCGCATGATCAGAATTGAGTGCCCGGTGTGCGGCCAGCGACCGGAAACCGAATTCACCTATGGCGGCGACGCGACCGTACGGCGCCCGGAGATGACCAACGAAGATCCTCAGGCCTGGATCGAATATGTGTTCATGAGGGGCAATCCGCGCGGCTGGCACCGGGAGTACTGGCATCATGTGCAAGGCTGCCGGCAATGGATCGTGTTGGAGCGCAACACGCTGAGCCATGAAATCGGACAGGCAGAGCTTGCGCGCGACGCGGCGCGAGCCTGGAGCCGGACTTCGGAGGCGGCGGAGTGAAGCGGCTTGCCTCCGGCGGGCGCATCGAGCGGAGTGAAAAGCTCTCGGTCAGCTTCGACGGCCGTCGCCTGCCGGCGGTCAGGGGCGACACGCTGGCTTCGGCCATGCTGGCCGGCGGTCTCGGCACCGTGGCGCGCAGCTTCAAATATCACCGCCCGCGCGGCATCTATTCCGCCGGCGTGGAAGAACCGGGCGCCCTGGTCCATTTGCGCGACGGTGATCGCCACGAGCCGAACGTGCGCGCCACCACGACCGAAGCCTTCGACGGTCTGACATCGGGCAGCCAGAACGCCTGGCCTTCCCTGCGCTTCGATCTCGGCGCGGTGAGCGGCCTGGCGTCGCCGGTGCTCGGCGCCGGCTTTTACTACAAGACGTTCATTGGCCCGTTCCGTCAGACCACGCGGTTCTGGAAGTGGTGCGAGCATTTCATCCGCAAGGCCGCGGGGATGGGCCGTGGCACCTATCGAAGTGATCCCGACGCTTACGAGAAACGCCACCGCACCGTTGATGTGCTCGTCATCGGCGGTGGCGCCGCGGGGCTGTCGGCGGCTCTAGCGGCAGGGAGATCCGGGGCACAGGTCCTGCTGGTCGAACAGGACTTCGCCCTGGGTGGCGCGCTCCTGTCGGAGCCCGTGGGACATGCGGGCGATGCCTGGCTGGACGAGTCCGCCGCAGAACTGCAGGGCATGGAAAACGTGCGCATCCTCACCCGCACCACGGCGTTCGGCGCCTATGACGGCAAGACCTTCGGGCTTATCGAACGGGTATCGGACCATGTGAAGGCGCCCGAGGCCGGTGCGGTGCGGCAGCGCTACTGGCAAGTGCACGCCCATCGCACGGTCCTGGCGGCGGGCGCGATCGAACGACCGATGGTGTTTGGCGGGAATGACAAGCCAGGGGTGATGCTGGCCAGTGCCGCGCGCAGTTACCTCAACCGATTCGCCGTTCTCGCCGGCGACCGGGTGATCGTGGCCACCAACAACGACAGCGCCTATGTCGCGGCTGCCGAACTGGCAGGGGCTGGCGCCGAGGTGACCCTCGTCGACATGCGCGAACGGATTGGCCCGGAGCTCGACGAGTTGATCAACGGAGCGGGCGTCAAGCTCCTCCTCGGCCACGGAGTGCTGGAGGCGAAAGGCTGGGGCCGGGTCAGGCATGCGTGCATTGTCCCGGTCGATGCAGCGGGTCGCGCCATCGGGCAGAAGACAATTGTTCCGGCCGATCTGATCGCCGTCTCGGGCGGTTGGACGCCGGCGATACACCTGTGGAGTCAGATTTTCGGCAAACCGGTCTACGATGCGGGCGGCGCGTGTTTTGTTCCCGATGCCAAGCCCGAGCAACATATCCAAACGGCCGGCACGGCGATGGCGGCGGCCAGCATGGCCGATGTGATCGAACAGGGGTTCGCCCGCGGATCGGAAGCCGCGTCAGCCACTGGCGCAAAGGGAGATTGCGGGCCCGCACCCGTTGGCCTCGATTCCGGTCGCTTCTGGCAATCGGATTTCCGCAAGACTTGGGCCGTTTTCAATCTGCAGGGCAAGACCGAGGGCACGGCCTTCGTCGATATGCAACATGACGTGAAGCTCTCCGACATCGACCAGGCCGAGCGCGAGGGGTATGTCTCGGTCGAGCACCTGAAGCGCTACACGACCCAGGGCATGGCGACCGACCAGGGCAAGCTCAGCAATCTCAACGCCTTGTCGCGAATGGCCGAGCTGCGCGGCGTCCAGGTCCCGGACGTGGGCACGACCACCTTCCGGCCGCCCTTCACTCCGACCACAATCGGCGCCCTTGTGGGGCATGAGCACGGGCGGCATTTTCGCCCCACACGACGCTCGCCGATCCATGACTGGCATGTGGAGCACGGCGCCGAGATGACGGAGTCCGGTGCCTGGCTGCGTCCCTGGTACTACCCGGAGGCGGGCGAAAGCCTCGAAGCGGCCTATGTCCGCGAAGCGTCCCATGTTCGGGCGCATGTCGGCATCGTAGATGTCTCGACCTTGGGCAAGATCGCCGTGCAAGGACCGGATGCGGCGGAGTTTTTGAACCGCGTCTATGTCAACGGCTGGAAAACCCTGGCCGTGGGGCGACTGCGCTACGGGGTGATGCTGCGCGAGGACGGGTTTGTGCTCGATGACGGTGTGACGGCCCGGCTGGCCGCGCACGATTACTTCATGTCCACCACCACGGCCAATGCGGCCAAGGTTCTGGCAATGGCCGAGCTTATGCTGCAGACGGCCTGGGCGGACTTGCGCGTGCATGTGACCTCGGTCACGGATCAATGGGGGGCGATTGCCGTGGCCGGGCCGAACGCGCGGGCGCTGCTGAGCCAGGTTGCTGGTGCGGATCTGAGCCGTGAGGCCCTGCCCAACAATCATTTCACCCGCGCGCAGCTTGCCGGCGTTCCGGTGCGCATCCATCGCATGTCCTATTCCGGGGAGCTGGCCTACGAGATCTACGTGCCCTCCCGGCAGGCCCGGCAGGTCTGGGAAGCGCTCATCGCGGCTGGGCCGGAGGTCAACCTGCGCCCATACGGGACCGAGGCGATGGGAGCGCTCCGGATCGAAAAGGGACACGTGGCGGGGCCGGAACTGGACGGCCGCACGACGCTTAAAGATCTCGGCTTCGAAGGGCTCGCGTCTTCGAAAAAACCCTTCGTCGGATCGGTGCTGCGCAAGCGCGATGTTCTGGAGGATCCGGATCGGCCTGTTCTCGTGGGCCTGGAGATCGAAGGCATGTCAGGCGCCAAAGCCGGAGCGCTCCTGTTCCCCGCCGCCGGCAGAACCGAAGGCCATGGCGATGGATGGGTTTCGTCGAGCACGTATTCGCCGGCACTCGACAGACATATTGCCATGGGCCTGCTGAAAAACGGGGCATCGCGGCGCGGTGAGACCGTGCGCGTGGTGGATTTCGTCGGCAACGAGGTGCTGACGGCTAGGGTCGTCGCGAACCATTTCTTCGATCCTGAAGGAGAACGGCAAAATGGCTGACGGGCAGGTTCCCGCATCGTCGACCGACCCCCTTGTGATTGGGACGAGAGAGTTGGATGCCCTGTGGCAGATGGCGGGCTGGGACGACTTCGAAACCCGCGCCGGGGCGGCTTTGCGCGAGTTGGGTTTGCCGGGTGTTGGCAGTTATCGCGCGGCACAAAGCGCGGGCTCCGTGACCAGTTGGCGGATCGCGCCGGACAGGCTGTTGGTCGAGGGTGCCGGGGATCTCGGCAGATTTCACTCCGGCGAGTTCGTCCTGTTGGACCTGTCCCATGCCCGCTCGGTCATCACGCTCAGCGGGCCGCCTGCCCGCGACGTACTCTCGCTGCTCACCGCGGTGGATGTTTCGGCCGCGGCCTTTCTGCCGGGACAGTTTTTACAAGTGGGCATCCACGGCATTGGTGTTTTGCTGGCCTGCCTCGGCCCGGAGGATTTCGAGCTTTTCGTGCCAACCACCTGGGCCGCATCGATACAGGAGTTGATCCTCGACAACGCAAAGCCCTACGGCGTGCGAACCAGGCAGCTTGAATGAGCGACGCACTTTCCAGACATTTCGCGCAATTCGCGTCGATGCCCCCGAAACCTCCCGACGCGGTGGTGCGCGCGGCAGATCGAGCCATTCTGGACACGTTGGGGGTGATGATCGCCGGAGGGGCACACCCGGCCACCCGAAGGCTCGCCCATGCTCTACCGCAGCATCCCGGGAGCGCGGCGTTAGCCGTCGGGGGCTTTGCAGACTCCGAAACCGCCGCCCTCATCAACGGGATGGCCGCCCATGTCTGGGACTTCGACGACACGTCCTATACCGGCATCATGCACGGCTCGGCCGTTGTCCTGCCAACCGTCATGGCGCTTGCGGCAGACGTCGGCGCCGATGGCGATGCCATTCGCAACGCTTTCATAGCGGGCTCGGAGATCGCCTATGTGTTGGCGGAGACTTGTGGCCACGGACACTATTTCCATGGCTGGTGGAGCACCGTCACCTTTGGCCTCGTGGGCGCGACCGCAGCCGCGGGGGCGATTTGCGGCTTGACCGAAGACCAGATGGCGGCTGCACTCGGACTTGCGGCCGCCGCCGCGGGGGGCAGCAAGGCCGTTTTCGGCAGCGACGCCAAACCATTCTTGGTCGGCGACACCGCCAGGCGGGCCATCGGGTTCGCCCGTATGGCCGGGGCGGGCCTGACGGGCCCGGAACAAGGCTTCGAGGGGGGAACCGGTTTCTTCAAGCTGATGAACAACGGCGCGGCAGACGAAGGCATGGTTGCAACCCTGGGCGTGCGATGGCGCCTGGTGGAGCCCGGTTTGCTGTTCAAGACCAACCCGGTGTGCTCGGCGGCCCAGGCGGCCATCGACCAGATGGCGGCCTTGATAGCGGAGACCGGCGCATTGCCCCGTGAAATCGTCGAGATCATCGCCGAAGTTCCGGAGCTCGTGGACATCAGCCTGATCCACCCCGACCCGCACACGCCGCAAGAGGCGCAGTTCAGCCTGCCCTATGCGCTCGCCTGCGCCGCCTTGCATGGCAGGGTTCAGTTCGACGACCTACTGCCGGACGCGATCCGCACGCCGGACAAAACCGCCCTGATGGCGAAAGTTCGGATCGAACGGGCTGCGGATCTGTCGACCGACGAGATGCGGGCGGCGTGCCCGGAAAGCGCGCGCCTGAAGCTGCGCATGACCGACGGGCGCGAAGCCGAGGGCTTTTGCGACGTGGCACGCGGCATGCCTGGCAATCCGCAGACCGATACGGACCTGATCGCAAAATTCGACGCCGCCCTGGCCTATGCGGGCTTTGGCGGGATGATCGAAACCAAGCCGGGCGATAACCCGGCTGAGACCCTTGCCGGGCTTGTGAACCCGGCAGACTGTTCCAACCGAAGGAGAATCTCATGAAGAAGTATCTCGCGCTGACCACTGCGCTTTCCGTGGGCCTTGGCCCTTTCGCCGCGATTGCCCAGGAGTGCACCAACGACACCTGGAACCATGTCATGGAAAGCGGCACCCTGACCGTGGGCGTAAAGGCAGACTACAAGCCCTGGGGCTTTCGCAACACGGACGGCGACATCATCGGCATGGAACCCGATATGGCCCAGTTGGTGGCCGACACCATGGGCGTAGACCTGGAACTGGTGGCCGTGGTGTCTTCCAACCGGATGCAGTTTCTGGAGCAGGGCCAGATCGACCTGATGATCGCCACCATGACCGACCGCCCGGACCGGCGCGAGATCGTGGGCATCATCGGCCCGAACTACTACACGTCCGGCACGAATATCCTGGCGCCTGAAGCGCTCGAATTCGACGAGTGGGAAGACCTGCGCGGCCAGCCAGTCTGCGCCGTCCAGGGCGCGTTCTACAACCAGATCGTCGAGGAACGCTATGGCGTCGAAATCGTGGCCTTCGGCGGTACGGCGGAGGGCCGGCAGGCGCTGCGCGACCGGCGCTGTGTGGCGTGGGTCTATGACGACAGCTCGATCGGCTCGACGCTCGCGACCGGCGAATGGGAAGGCTTCGAAATGCCCCTGCCCTCCGAGGATGACAGCCCCTGGGGTCTTGCTGTTCCGCTGGCCGAACAGAACTGCATCTTCGGCAATTTCATGTCGGGCATGCAATACAACTGGCACCAGGACGGCACCCTGCTGGAGCTCGAGGAAAAGTGGGGCATCCAGCCCACACCCTACCTGCAATCGATGAACGAGCGCATGGCCGACCACCTGGCTGAGTGAGCCCTCAGCGACAAAAGGAGGGGGCTCGGCCATGAACGGGTTTGAAGAGTTCTTTGTGCGACTGGCCGAGGACTCCCCTCGCTGGAATTTCGTCTGGCTCTATGACGAACGACAGGCCGAACGGATTCTGTCCGGCCTGTGGATGACTGTAAAACTCAGCATCGCTTGCGTGATCCTATCGGTGATCATCGGGATTGCCGGCGCTTGGATGCAGGGCGCGAAAAACCGCGTCGCGCGGGCGATTGTGCAGGGCTACATCCAGTTCTTTCGAAACACCCCGCCCCTGGTGCAGTTGTTGTTCTTCTACTTCGCGCTCGGGCAGTTCACGCCGGTGGTCACCGGGCCCGATGGTTGGACGCAAATACCGGTTATCTCGAATGTCGGCTGGGCGATCATTTCGCTCTCGTTCTTTGCCGGAGCCTTCAACGTCGAGATTTTTCGCGCCGGCATCGAGTCCGTGCCGTACTCGACTAGAGAGGCTGCGGAATCGCTCGGGATGACCCGGACACAGACCTATACCAACGTGGTCTTTCCGCTGGCGCTGCGGGTCTCCATCCCGGCACTCAGCAACAATTTGATCAACCTGGTCAAAACCACCACCCAGGCCTTTGCGATCGCCGTGCCCGAACTGCTCTATGAAAGCGTTTCCGTATGGAACGATTTTCCGTCGGCCCAGAACCCCACGATGCTGCTGCTTTTCGTCGTCTATATCAGCCTGGTCGGTGTATTGGCGTTCGGCATGACGTCGTGGGAACGCAAACTGAGGATCCCCGGCTATGGCGAATAGAGCGATCCCCGGCGTGGCAGCACATGCCACCACCGACCTGCCGGTCATGTTGCCCTTCAACCCGAAGGCCGGGGCCCATGACGAGCTGCTCGTCTCCCGCTGGCTGGCGTCGGTCCCGCCGCGCTACGTATTTTTCCTCCTCCTGCTTTGGCCTGTGGCGGCCTTTGCGCAGGGCGTGGACTACACGACCGCCGATGCCTTTGTCGCATTGTGGCGTTGGATACCCTTCCTCACCTTCCAGGGCTTTGTGTTCAACATTCTGATCTCTGTCTGTGCCATGACGATCGGCACCCTGGCCGGCGCGGTCCTGGGGCTGGCGCACGTGTCTCGATTGCGGATCATCCGGCAGGTTGCCTGGTTCGTGACCCAGCTCTTCCGGAACTCGCCGTGGCTGGTGCTGCTGTTCATCGTGTTGTTGGCATTCCCCTTCCAGATCGAGGTTTTCGGCACCACGATCCCCATCCCCGGATGGGTCAAGGCGGTCATCGGCCTCAGCCTGCCGATCATGGCCAACATCTCCGAGATCGTGCGGGGGGCCGTGCAGTCGGTGCCGTCCGCCCAGTGGGAGGCCGCGGAATCCCTGGCCTTCACCCGCACCCAGACGCTCTGGCAGATCATCCTGCCGCAATGCTTCAAACGGATGATTCCGCCCTGGATGAACTGGTACGCGATCCTGACGATGGCGACGCCGCTCTGCTCGCTTCTGGGCGTCGGCGAGAACATCAACTTCACCCGCCAGGCCATGGAAGCCGAGGGCAACCGACCCGAGCTTCTGGTGCCATTCTTCGGCTACTCGCTCGTCCTGTTCTTTGCCTATTGCTATCCGATCGCCCGCGCCACCATGGCGCTTGAAAAGCGCTTTGCACTCAAGCTTTGAGAGGTTCCGAGATGTCGACCTGGACCGAAGATCAACCGATCGTATCGATCAAGAACGTGCGCAAGGCATTTGGGACGCTCGAGGTGCTCAAAGGCGTGAGCATGGACATCATGAAAGGCGAGGTCGTCTGTATCATCGGCCCGTCCGGGTCGGGAAAATCGACCCTGATCCGTTGCGTGAATGCGCTCAACGATATCCAGGGCGGATCCATCACGGTCGAAGGCCAGGAGGTCCATACCGAGAACCTCGACAAGTTGGCGCTGCGCAAGAAAGTCGGGATGGTGTTCCAGCAGTACAACCTCTTTCCGCACAAGACAGCGCTGGAAAACATCATGATGGCGCCCGTGAAAGTGCTGCGCGAGGACAAGGCCGATGTGAAAGAGCGCGCCCGGGAGCTGCTGAAGAAGGTGCGGTTGTATGACAAGGAAGACAGCTATCCCGGCGAGTTATCCGGCGGGCAGCAACAGCGTGTAGCCATAGCCCGCTCGCTGGCCATGCGCCCCGATGTGATGCTGTTTGACGAAGTGACGGCCGCCCTGGATCCTGAAACGGTCAAGGAGGTGCTGGTCACCATCAAAGACCTCGCCGCAGACGGAATGACCTGCATCCTTGTCACCCACGAGATGGGTTTCGCGCGCGAGTTGGCCGACCATATCTATTTCACAGACCGTGGGGTCATCGTGGAACACGGCCCACCGGACACCTTTTTCGACAACGCCAAGGATCCCCGGACCAAAGAGTTTTTGGACCAGATTCTGTAAACTGGAACGCGGCCCAGACGGCAAGGCATGCTCAGTTGCCGGGTCAGCGAACTGATTTGTCCGACTGCGCAGTCGGTCGATCACCCTGGCGACTTACCGAGACTCCCGCCCGCCAATGCGTGTCTCCGGACGCACCGCGACCGAGCTGCCAGGAAGAGCTTCACCACGTGCTGACGTTAGGCGGTATTGGGAGTGAAGCCCCTCGCGCCGGCGCAGGGAAAGATAGTTCTGCATTGAGCAGACAACTTGGAGGACGGCCCCTTGCGCGTTCTTGGTGGACCCGCCGCCGCTCCGCGGCGCACAGCTTGAAGCGAACAGAATTTTTCAGGCGCAGCCTTCATCAAAGGGCCTGCTTCACCGCAATCCGAGCTGTTGAGCGATTCGATTGTCCTCATGGTCGCCTCAGAACAATCTGAGCTTGTGGGCCGCCATTTTCCACTGTTTCAACCGCCCGTTCGCGGTTTCCGGGGTGGTGTCGGCAACCTGATGTGTCAGCAGCGCAAGCGTTGCGTAGAGGCCGAGCGTCGACTCCAGAAACAGGCCCGTTGAAGATGGCGCGTTGATTGTGGCGTCGGCCACTGCGGCCGCCCAGTGGCAATACTCGTCCGTGACCACCACCAATGAACGCCCCTGGTCCTTGGCCATCTGGGCGATGATCTGGCTCTCGGCGGCGTAGGGCACGACATCGATCAGCAACAGACAGGATGCTTCGGGAGCGGAGTCCTCGATCCATTCGCTCAGCATGCCGTCATGGGCGGACAGAAAGCGCACACTCGGGCGCGCCAACGACATGCGCCGCGCGGTGTCTTCGGCCAGGCCCCGGACCGTCTGAAAGCCGGTCACAAAGATTTCGTCACGGGCAGACAGCATAGACACCGCAGTCCGAAACCCCGGCCCTTCGAGCTGGTCATAGACACTCTGCAAGGCGGCCATCTCTGCGGACAGCTGGTCGCGCCAGGCGGGTGACAGTTCGGTGCCGGTCGCGGCCCTCCCCGGCCCCACTACGGCGTACCGCCTGCGCAGGATCTGTTTGAACTCCTTCATCCCCGCGCAGCCGAAACGGCGCAGCATCCGGCCCACCGTGATCTCGGCCACGCCTATCTTGGTGGCGATGGAGCTGCCGGTTTCGAACGACAGCGAATCGAGGTTCAGCAGGAAATACTGCGCAACCTTTGCCTCCTGCTTGGGCAGATCCGGCAGCTCTGCCTCTATTTTGGCCGCGAGCTCTTCGAGCGAGACGTCGGAGTAAGAAGCAAATCCCTGGGACACGGCAAAGCTCGATATGTTAGAAAAATGACGTTTGACAAAAATGGTATAAAAAAAACACCATCGGGCTGCAATGGAAACCAGGCACCATGCCGAGGGGAAACCATCATGACACGCACGACCATGCTTTTGGGCGCTGTACTCGGGCTTGTGCCCTTAGCAGCCTCCGCCGAGGGCGAGCTGACCCTCTACAACTGGGGCGATTACATCAATCCCGCCATTCTGGAGAAATTCACGGAGGAAACGGGTATCGCCGTGACCCTCGACACCTATGGCTCGAACGAAGAGATGCTGGCTAAGATCCAGGCCGGGGCGACCGGATATGACATCGTCTTTCCGTCGGTGCATATGCACGACATCATGTTCCAGCTCGACCTTCTGGCAGAGACGAATATCGGAGCGCATCCCGATTTCGGGAATATCGATCCGCAGTTCATCCGTGCGCGCACCGACCCCGACGCCACCTATTGCCTGCCCTACGCGTGGGGTAATGTCGGGATCGTCTACAACAAGGCCGAAGCAGGCGAGATCACCGGTTGGGAAGATTTCTTTGCACTGGGCGATGCCGGCAAGAAAATCATCCTGCTCGACGATCTGCGCGAGACCATAGGGATCGGGCACATCATGAATGGCACGTCGGTGAACTCCACCGATGAGGCCGAGATCACCGCAGCGGCGCAATACATCGTCGACAGGATCGGCGGCGTTTCGGCCTTTTCCTACGATTCCATCCCGCTGGTGACCTCGGGCGATGTCGCCGCGGCGCATTGGTATGTGGGGGCGAACATCTTCGTCGCCGAAAACCCCGACATTCTGGGGTACGTCATCCCCAAGGAAGGCGCGACGATGTACCAGGAGGACATGTGCGTTCTGAAATCGGCTCCCAACTACGACAACGCGGTGAAGTTCCTGGAGTTTTACCTGCGGCCCGAGATCGCTGCCCTGAATGTCGAACAGCAGATGAACGGCACACCGAACATACCGGCACAGGATCTGATCCCCGCGGAGATCGCGAGCAATGGCACGATCTACCCGGCGGCGGACGTGATGGATAAGCTGCAGATCTTCGAAGATCTCGGGCGCGATCTGCAACTCTACAACAGCGAATGGACACGGATCAAAACCGCCCAGTAGCAACACATGTATCGCGCCATGATCGGCCCCGGGCACAGTGCTTGTCCGGGGTCGTCCTCCGAAAGCACCTTGATGCCCGCACCGCTTGAGATCACCGCCGCCTCGAAATCCTTTCGCACGCCCGAAGGCGGAACGATCACGGCGCTGGATGATGTCTCCTTCGGGTTGGACGGCGCGGAATTCGTCACGCTCCTGGGGCCGTCGGGATGTGGCAAGACCACGCTTCTGCGCACGATCAGCGGGTTTGAAGCCCTCGATCATGGCACCATCCGGCTGGAGGGGCAGGATGTCACCGACTGGCCGAGCCACAAGCGCCCGGTCAATACGGTGTTTCAGTCCTACGCACTCTTCACGCATATGCCGGTGTCCCGCAATGTCGGCTACGCGCTGGAGATCGCTGGGGCGGACAAGGCGACCATCCGCAGGCGTGTCGGCGAAATGCTTGAGCTCGTGGGCCTTGCGGGGTTGGAGAACCGCCGCATCTCGCAACTTTCCGGCGGACAAAAGCAGCGCGTTGCTCTGGCGCGCGCGCTTGCCGGGCGACCCAAGCTACTACTGCTGGACGAGCCGCTTTCGGCATTGGACAAGAACCTCCGCCAGAAGATGCAGCATGAGCTCAAGAGCCTCCAACGAGAGCTCGGGATCGGCTTCATCTTCGTGACCCACGATCAGGGAGAAGCCCTGACCATGTCGGACCGGATCGCGGTTCTGGCCCATGGCCGCATCCAGCAATTGGGCACCCCCCAAGCGCTCTACCGGCGACCGGCCAACCTGTTCACGGCCGATTTTCTCGGTGACAGCAATCTGATCCCCCTGGTCGTCGCAGAAGGGCGGGGGATATTGCCGGACGGACAGAGCTTTACCCTGAACGGCGCGCCTCGGGCCGGGACGCTCATGCTGCGGCCCGAGGACCTGACGCGCACCCGCCGTGGCGAAGCGGGGCTGACCTTCAAGGGTGTGGTCGCGGCCCGGTACTACTCGGGCAAGGATTTTCAGATCGAGCTGGACTGTCCTGGCACCGGCCGGCTCCTCGCGGTCCTGCGCGACGATGGCGCGGTCCCCGATACCGGGGCGGAATTGACCCTGCACAGTGCGACAGACGCCTTGCACGTCATCGAAGAGGTCCAGCCATGAGCCTGCGGACACGGCGGACATGGAGCCTCCTGGGCCTTCTCACAGCGCCGTCCGCCTTCTTGTTGTGCTTCTTCCTCTGCCCGCTCGTTCTCATGCTGATCTACAGCTTTCTGACACCCGGACTCTATGGCGGGGTGGAGTGGGAGTTTTTCCACCTCAATTACGGGCGTATTCTTGGATGGGCGGATACGAAGTACGAGAGGTTCGATCCGGTCTTTCTGATCATCTTCCTGCGTTCGCTGAGGTTGGCGGCCCTCACGGTGCTGACGTGCCTCGTGATCAGTTATCCGGCGGCCTTCTGGATCAGCCGCATGCCGCCGGCGCGGCGCAACTTTGCACTGTTTCTGGTGACGTTGCCCTTCTTTGTAAGTCTGATTGTCCGGCTCTTTGCATGGGTGCTGATCCTGCGGCCAACCGGGTTTCTCAACCAGGGGCTGATGGGGGTCGGGCTGACTTCCGAGCCGCTGGAGTTTCTCTATACCGATTTCGCGGTCGTCGTGGGCATGACCTATGTGTTCATCCCCTTCACCTTCCTGCCACTCTACGCCTCGATCGAAAAACTGGACACCGCCCAGATCGAGGCTTCGTTCGATCTGGGGGCCACGCGTGTCCAGACGTTCGGGAAGGTGATCCTGCCTGCCACCTTGCCGGGCATTGCCGCCGGCGCGGTCATTACCTTCATTCCGGCATTGGGCAACTTCATCGTGCCATCGGTACTCGGCGGCGCGAAAGTCGTGATGATCGGCAATCTGATCGAGCAGCAGTTCCTGTCGGCACGCAACTGGCCCTTCGGCTCCGCGCTGGCAATGCTCGTCATGGCCGCGGTGCTCGTCCTGTTGATCGTGCAACTGAGGCTGGCCCGCAGGCAGGACGTCCCATGAAACTGACCCGGCTCCTGACGCTCTACGGCATCGCGTTCTTTGCCTTCATCTACGCGCCGATTGCTTTGGTGATGGTCTATTCCTTCAACGCCAACCCGGTGAACATGATGATCTGGGACGGCTTCACGCTGGACTGGTATCGGCTGATCTTCGGGATGGAGACCGGTATCACCGAAAGCAGCACCTATATCGACAGCACCCCGCAGCTCCATGCGGCGGTGCGCACGAGCTTTGTCGTCGCGTTTTCCACGACCGCCATTTCGACCGTTTTCGGCACGGCGCTTGCTTTGGCCGTGGCGCGCTACAGGTTTCGCTTGGCGGGGTTCTACCGGGTCCTGCTGCTGGTGCCGATGATCATGCCCGATATCGTGTTGGGCATCGCGCTTCTCATCTTTTTCATCACCATCGGCATGAATCTGTCCGTGCTCACGATCATCGTCGGGCAGTGCACCTTCCTGATTTCCTATGTCTTCGTGACCGTTTCGGCGCGGCTCGCGCATATGGATGTGTCGGTCGAGGAGGCCTCCGCGGATCTGGGCGCAACACCGTTTGCGACGTTCCGAAAAGTGACCTTGCCGAGCATCGCGCCCGGCGTCTTCGGCGGCGCGCTTCTGGCTTTCATCATCTCGATGGACGATCTGGTGATCACCTACTTCATTGCCGGCACCGGCGACACGACGCTCCCCATTCATATCTGGGGCATGCTGCGGCGCGGGATCAAACCCGAGATAAATGCCATCGCCACGCTGATGCTGCTGGCGACCATCGTGATCGCCGGCCTCGGGCTCTATCTGAGATCGCGGCAGAAGTGACGACGGAGCTGAATGCGATGACAAAACCCAAGCTGCGCGCCCGCGCCCTGGGGCTACCCGTGCCGGGCACGCCCGGGCCGCTCAACGCAATCACCGATGTGCCGGGCGTCGAGGTTGGCATGATGGAGCTTCTGTCATCGGAGGACCCGGCCCTCGCCACGCGCGGTATTCAGGTCCAGACCGGCGTGACCGCGATCCTGCCGCGTGGACGCGATCCGATCCCCAAACCCGTCTGGGCAGGCCAGTTCAGCCTGAACGGAAACGGCGAGATGACCGGAAGCCATTGGGTGCGTGACGGCGGATGGCTCTGCGGACCGGTAATGATCACGAACACCCACTCGGTCGGACCGGTACACAGCGCGGCCGTGCGCTGGATCATCGAGACCTATGGCGAGATCTGGGAGACCAACCATGTCTGGGCAATGCCCGTCGTCGCGGAAACCTATGACGGCGTGCTCAACGATATCAACGGGTTGCACATCACTGAAACCCACGCGCGCGCAGCACTCGACAATGCTGCCGGCGGTCCGGTGCCGGAGGGCAACACCGGCGGCGGCGCAGGGATGATCTGTTACGAGTTCAAGGGCGGCACCGGGACGGCATCGCGCCACCTGCGTGTCGCATCTGACGACTTCATCCTAGGGGCCCTCGTGCAGGCCAATCACGGCATGCGGGATTGGCTGACCGTCGCCGGCACGCCGGTAGGGCGCGAGATACCCCAGGATCGGATCCCCGGCATGGCCGTCGAACGCGGCTCCATCATCGTCGTTCTGGCGACGAACCTGCCGCTGTCTCCCGGCCAACTCGAACGCCTGGCCCGGCGCGCGTCACTCGGCATCGGGCGCGGTGGCACACCGGGAGGGAACAATTCCGGTGACATTTTTCTGGCGTTCTCGACGGCGAATGAAATGGAACTGCCGCAACTCTCGGGCCCGTGGCGACAGATGACCATGCTGAATGACGAGCTTCTGGATCCGGTCTACCTCGCCGCGGTGGAGGCCGTGGATGAGGCGGTTCTGAATGCGCTTTGCGCAGCGACAGACGTGCCTCTGGCGCGCCCCAGTCGCGGCATGTGCCGGGCCATCGATCCGGCAAAACTCCGAAAACTCTGTCTGGGATGACCCCACCGGTTCGTTAGGGTGCGCAGCGCGGCGTAGAGTGCTTTCGAGTTTTTGCCGACGGCCCCGCGCCGCATTCTGCACGAAACTGAAGGCAGCAGAGGCTTCCATCTCCCTATCCGGTGGCTCATGGCAGCGCTTTCGTGGCGGAATAGTTTCACTGAATTGGTCGCGCGCGCACCGCGCGCAATAGCGACCACAACGCACCCATGCTTTGCGAGCGAGGCGACCCGTTGGGGAATGGTCGATTGCGACCCGCGACCGCGGCGCCCCAAGGCTGCAGTACGCGCAAGGATCAGATCGCGAATGTGGCTCAATGCCACCCATCACCATGGGTCGAACGACCGTGGCTGCGTGCCGCATTCGCGGGCGTGCTCGGCCGGGATTAACCGCCTGTGCGAGTCAGCGACCGAGTCCACACGGGCATGGCCGCGAGGGACGACATCCGCGCTCGCGTGGCAAGAGCTTCGGAGTTGGTGCGCTTACAGATCACCAGTGGACGCCCCGCGCGTCAGGCTTGGCCAGAGGCGTTTCCCTTCAAAGCTATCGGTTCGCTTTCTCGCACCAATAGCTCCAGTTCCGACTGGCTTGGTTCTGGCTTCGACACTATGTTTCCCGCGGCTGCGGTCGAGAAGTGACGGCTCAAACCAAGGGCTTGCACTTCCGAAGAAACTCGAACCAGCAGGGAAGGCCACCGCGATGAGCACTGTCGAACCATCCAATGAAGAGCTCAAAAACCTCGTAAACTCACATATTCCCGCAATCCACGGATCAGCGGACATTGCAGTGGTCCTCGGCTTTGTCGGGCCGGACTATGGGGGCATTTACTATCAAGGCAAACTGCAGGACGAGGCCGGTAATCCGCTCGTGCTCGCGGACGCGACGCTGTTCGAACTCGGGTCGGTGACCAAGACCTTCACCGCGACGCTCTACGAGTATTTCGTGACTTCGGGTGCGATCTCAAAGGACGCAAAACTCGGGGATTTTTATAGCGGCTCGGGCGCGGCGGCGGAGCTCGATGCCGCATATATGCCGCAAGCCACGGCGATTGGCTCTAATTACGTCGATATCACCCTCAAGTCGCTCGCGAATTACACCTCAGGCCTGCCGGATACCGGGATACCGGTGAACAGCGGGACGCATTACGGCATTTCCGAAATGTTCCAGTATCTGTCGGGCAATCCGTTCGAGTTGGGGAAAAAGGGGGAGTACCTCTATTCCAACCTCGGGTTCGCGCTGCTTGCGCAGGCCGTTGCGACTTCGCAGTCCCAAGATTTTCACACGCTCCTACATCAGAACATCCTGTCCGCCTTGAACATGGACAGCTCGATGATGGTCCGGCTTCTGGGCTCGCGGCTGACCGGCCTGCCCATGGGCTATGACGCCGAAACCGGTTCGCCTAACCCGGTAACGGTGGCCGGGGCGACTGGGTTCCCGGCCATGGGAGGCGCAGGGGCGCTGGTCAGTACCCCGAAGGACATGATGCGCTGGCTGCGTTGGAACATGGGCTCGAAAGCGGCAATGCGCTGAACGACCTTCTGGCGACGCTCCAAGATCCGTCGACCCACACCGAGACGAAGGACGGCAGCAAACTCGGCCTGTCCTGGTTCATCACGAAGCATTCCCCGCCAGAGTCAAACGCATATGATCTTGTCTGGAAGAATGGCGGAATTCCCGGGTTCTCATCCTTCATCTGCTGTTCCAGGGGCAAGAAGCCGGGGACCAATCCCTCCGAACACGGATGCTTCGTATTGACCAACAGCGAAGGCGACGGGACCGACGACATCGCTGTCGAACTGATCGCGCTTATGCGTCGGAAAGCGGAGCTGGCCTGACACCTGTCGCGGTGCCGGGCGTCGACAGGTCCCAGGTACCGTGGCAAGCGCGCGCCAGCAGTCCCAAGGTCAGCCGGGCGAACAATAATTGACGTTGGGCGCCGTGCGGCCCATCGCGGCGATGAAGCCCTGCAGATAACCGGTGGCCGATTGCGTCACGCCCACCCCGGCCGCGGACCAGATCTGGTCGGCCTGCGTGTCGCACAGCGTCTCGCCGCAGGTCTCGGTGAAGGTGTTCCATGTCTCCGTTGCCGGGTTCACCGGACAATAGCAGGTCGCCGTGCCGGAGGTCCCGTCCCAGAAGCAGGGCTGATCGAGGCAGTTTGCGAAATACGCCTGGGACCCGTCGCTGCCGGTCGATTCACATTGCTGCATCTGCGCCGCGTTCAACGTGCCGAAGCTGTCGTCGGGCATCGCATCACCAAGGGAGTATTGCGAGAAGATGAGCTCCACATCGCTGTCGAGCGCGAGTGGCGTCGCGAAGCCCGGAAGGGTGGTCGCGAGACGCTGCTGGCAGGAGGTGTTTCCGATATTGGCATTGTATTCCGGCGAGCCGCTGACGCTCACGACCGGACATTCGCAGGACGACCAGACCGTCCTGGCCTCTGCGCTGCCCTCCGTCGGACAGTCCGTCGGGGCGCCGCTCGCATCCAGGCAGGTGCAGAGCGCGTGGGAGCACAGGGCATAGGCATTGGCGTCGCAGCGCGTGTTGTCCTGCGCCATGGCACTGACCGCAGACAGGGCTGTCGCAAGAAGGCACGCGGCGATTGCCCTGATCATTGTCCTGGCCTCTGCTACAATCCGGAACTCTACCGTGCGTTTAAAAGCGCCATGGGGCAAGTCCTGGCTGCGCAGCCACTCTGTCGAACGCGCTTCGGAGGCGTCGCGGAGGGCTGTGCCGCCGTTGGACACGCGGCCCCGGTGGGCAGCCGTGCCTTTGACATCCGACCCGGGCCGGCTCCGGTCCTTTGCCGCCCCGGCGACCACGGGCTGACATGCCGACGAATAGCGCGCGCGCCGCCCCGGAAGCCGCCGGCCCAGACTACGCTGTTAGACGCGCCTTCCCCCTTATCGGCGGGGGAAGTTCGGCCGGTCGGTGTTGTAATGGGCTTCGAGATAGTCGAGCACCTCGGTCCGGTCGGGCTCGTCTATTTCGGCCATGCCCTGTTCATCGACCATCCAGACCAGCAGCTTGTCCCAGCCCTCGCGGGTCTGGCCCTGCTGGGCGACGATCATCTCCGAATGGCAGGCCGTGCAATAGGCGTAGATCAGATCGACGCCATCTTCCTCGACAAGCACGTCCGCGGTCGCCGCGGACGCGCCCAGCGTCAGGACAGCGGCGAGTGCCGCTGCCCCCCGTCCAGACACCTTACGACGCACGGACGGACGCCACATGCATGCGGTTGTTGAGATAGCCCTTGGGGTTCCAGGCGATGGCGAAGGGCTGCATGTCCCCGGCATCGTCCGTGGCGCGGGACCAGATTTCGTAATAGCCGGCCTGGGGCAGTTCGACCTGGGCGCGCCAGTTCTGCCAGGCGCCGCTGTTGACCGGGGCATCGAGCTCTGCCTCGATCCAGGTGGTGCCGAAATCCGTCGAGAGGTGCACCGCGCTGATCGTGCGGTCGCCTGACCAGGCATGGCCGCGCACCTCGGTCGCGCTGGAGACCTCGGCCCCATCGGCGGGGTGGGTGATCAGCGACTTCACCGGCATCCGTTCGATGATGACGAAGTCCTCGTCCGGCACCGACTGGCCGGCGGCGACCGGATAGGCCGGCACGCGGTAGGACTGGCCGGTCATCTTGGGGCCGTCATGGACGACATCGCGCAGCTCGATCCGGGTCAGCCATTTCTGCGAGCAGGAACCCGGCCAGCCCGGCACCACCAGACGCAGCGGCGCGCCGTTATGGATGTGCATCGGTTCGCCATTCTGTTCGAAGGCGATCAGCACATCGTCGGTCAGCGCCTTGGCGATGGGCACCCCGCGCGAGATCGGCAGCTTGTCGGGATCGCCCGACAGATGCTGATCGGCGCCGTAATGGGCGGTGTAGACGACACCGTCCTGGACGCCCGCGGCCTCCAGCACGTCCTTCAGCCGCACGCCGGTCCATTCCGAACAGCCCACCGCGCCGACGGTCCACTGATTGCCCGAGGCCGGCGGGTCAAAGAACGCGCGGCCATTGCCGCCACATTCGATCACCAGCGCCACGGTGTGGACCTCGAACTGATCGCGCATGTCGGCGATGGTCAGCTCCAGCGGAGTGTCGACCAGCCCGTCCACGGTGAGGGTCCAGGTGGCGGCATCGACCTCGAGCGGCTCGATCCCGTTGTTGCGGATGAAATGCCGCGTCGTCGGCGTAATCGGATCGTCGAGCAGGTGGGCCGGCGTTTCGGCATTGAGCGGCCGGTCGTTGAGGACCACGAGCCCGGTCTTGCCGTCGACCGCATCGTCGCTGGCCAGCGCCCGCGTCGCCGTCAGTTGCAGGGGCAGAGTCACCCCTAGAAATGTCGCCGTGCTGGCCAGGGCAAAACCGCCGAGCAGGCCCCGGCGCGTGGCGTCCGGCTGTTGGGTATCTGTATCGTCTAGCATTGAAATTCCTCCCTATGGCGGGCGTCGGGTCTTTGCCCGCATCGTCCATGCACAAGACTTAAGTGAGAAACCCGTTTCCGCAAAGATCGAAGATATGGAATTTGATCCCGTTTTTTCCGCTCGGCGCCCCGCGCTTGACCAAGCCATGGCGGTTCGCGACGATTGGCGCAGGCTGCAGGGAGGGGGACGAAAGATGGCGAAGGGCTATTGGATCGTGAACATGACGGTCGAGGACGCGGCGGCGTTCGGCCGCTACAAGGAGGCCAACGCGGCGCCGCTGGCCGAGTATGGCGGGCGGTTCCTGGTGCGGGGCGGCACGCAGGAGGTGCCGGAAGGTGAGGCGCGGCCGCGCACCAGCGTCGTGGAGTTCCCGAGCATTGCCGCGGCGCGCGACTGCTACAACTCGCCCGGATACCGCACCGCGATCGACGTGCGCGAAGGCGCCGCCGTGATGGATTTCGTGATCGTCGAGGGCTATGACGGCTGACCGCGGCGCCCTGGGACCGGGGGGACGCGCCCCATGCTCATAGAGCGCGACGGACATCTGATGGTCTGGGTCTTCGACCGGCCCGAACAGTCCAACGGCATCGACGCGGCAACCATGGCGGCGATGGAGGCGGCACTCGGCGAGCTGGAGGCGTCGGAGGCCATCATCTGTTTGCTGGTGCGGGGCGAAGGCGGCGTCTTTTCCACCGGGCTCGACGCAGAACTGCTGGAGGCCTGCTTTGCCGACCGCGCCGCATTTGCCGCGGCTGCGCAGCGGCTGGCCCGGATCAATGCACGGCTGGAGACGCTGCCGCAGATCACCATTGCCTGCATCGAGGGCATCTGCCGGCTTGGCGGGCTGGAACTGGCGCTGGCCTGCGATCTGGTGGTCGCGGGCGACGGCGCGGAGATCAGCGACGGACATCTTGGGTTTGACGCGATGCCGGGAGGTGGCGGCACTCGCCGGCTGCCGGTGCGGCTGGGCTATGGCGGCGCGCTCCGGTTCCTGCTGACCTCACCCGTGCTGAGCGCCGCCGAGGCCCACGGCTTGGGCCTGGTGGATGTCGACGCGTCCGGGGGCGATGCGGCCGCGGAGGCCCGCGCGCTCGCCGATCTGGTGACGGCGCGCGACCCGGGGCTGATGCGTGACCTCAAGGCCAGCCTGCGCGCGGCCGCCCCAGCCCCGTCGGACCAGACGTACCTTGAAGCCTTCCGGCGCTCGGTGATCGACCGGCTCGTGCCGGAGTGAGGCGGGGAAAGACGCCGCCCCCAGGCGGCGAACCATGTCCCATGCCTGCACCGACACACCCGACCACACTGAGCCGCCACGGCTTACCGGTTACACAGGGCGTAGGACGAGATCAGGCCGCGGTCGGGCCCGGATTGATCCACAAGAAGCAGCGTGTTTCCGTTGTCCTTGTAGAACGCCAGAACGTCGAGGTCGCGATCGGCATCGGTCAGGGTTGGAAGCTCGGAAGAACCGAAATCGCCCAAAGAGCATTGCCCTTTGATATGCAGCCCCGTCCCGAGGGGCTCGGTGCTTTGGATATCGCAATCATAGAGGTAGAAGGTCATTGTGTTCAGGCTGGCGTCGATGGCCAGATAGCTCGGAATAACCTGCGGGTGCCAACCGTCACAGGTGTGCTGGTCGCCGCCGGTGATATCGCCCCGCCCGGCCATGTATTGCCCCTGAATGCTCTCAAGCCCGTTCGCGCCCGCACCGACTTCTGTCAGGTCCGCTGGATCGCACTGGTTCGCGAGACCGTCGATCTTGCGATCGTTCGAACACAGGATGCCGCCCCACTGGTAACCCGTGACGCGCCCGATCTCGATCCCGAACCAATGGTAGCCCTTATAGGTTTCGTCCGATTTGCTGATGATCGGCACCGGTCGGCCGGGCGGCAGCGTTCCCATAAGAGTTCCATCCGCCGATGCCGAGTCGCGCCAGTGTCCGCCAAGGCTCTGCCCCATGATCGGGAAGGCTTCCTCCGCGGCGGCCGTTTCGGCGACCCCAATGGACAACAGGGCCAAAATTGACGTGAGGAGACCCGACGCCACCGCCAGCGCGCGGATGGCATGGGTCGACGAGAGCGCTTTGGACAAGACGCGCGACGATGAACATGTCATTTCGGAGCACCCGGTGTTTCGGTTGGCCAGACGCGCGCTATGATACCAGCGCGCGGGGTGCGTGACGATCCTTCACTTGGCGGGACGCGGTTGCTGACGGAGTCGTGTCCAGTCGCAGCAGATGGACGGCGCGCCAGCAGACATGCCAAGCATGTCCGTTGGAAGACGTGTCCAGCTTGGTCGGTCCAGCGCGCGGTGCTCAGCGTAGGGTCACGGCCCCGGCGAGCATGTTTTCGAAGGTCCCGTTCTCGCGATCGTTCATCATCTCGAAGCCGCCGCCGCCCGTCGAGCCGGCGAATTTGCCGGTGCCGCCGATGACGGTCCAGGAGCCGGTCAGGGCGCCCTCAGGGGTCATGCCGGTCACGATCCAGCGGCTGGCGCTCAGGTCGCCATCTCCGTCGGCGAAGGCACAGTTGCCGGAGCCGGACGCCGCCGGAACCTTGATTTCAATGGCTCCGAAGCAGGATCCGGTCATTCCATTGAACGGATGGTTCGCGGCGCTCATGTCCATCGAATCGTATTCGGTTTGGCTGTGCATGATCATGTGGTTCTCGGCAATCGGGAAGATGTCGCTCTGGGACGTCCCCTTGGCCGTGCCCGTGCTGTCGAAGGTCCCACCCGCGTGCGCGGACGCCGCTGCAACCGCCAGCAAGGCGGCGATTGTGAATTTCCCCATGAGTTTTCCCCGTTGATGCCGGTGCGTCGGCCTGTTTCGGCCGGTCACCGGGTTTTCTTGTCTTTGTTTTCGCACCTGTGAGCTTGGCGCACTTGGCCCGCCGGAACAAGAACACGGGGCACCCGCACCAGGGCGTCGGAAACGCGAAAGGCCCCGTCGGGGCCTTTCTTCATCGGGGTGCGAGACCCAAACCTATCCAGCGCGTCCCGCGCATGATTTCAGGAAACTATCCGCTGGACCGTTTCTTTACCCGAACCTGTCCGACGCTTCGCGCGTTCGCAAGCGAAACGCCCCGTTGGGGCGTTTTCGGGAAGCTTACCTATCCGGCGCTCCGCGCGTGATTGCCGGAAATCGCCCACTGGACGATTTCTTTACCGGCAATCACCCACCAAAATCGTCGAGCATGATGTCTTCGCGGTCGACTCCGAGATCGAGCAGCATGGTGATGACCGACTTGTTCATGATCGGCGGGCCGCAGAGATAGTACTCGCAATCCTCCGGCGCGGGGTGGTTACGGAGATATTCGTCGAAAAGGACATTGTGGATGAAGCCGGTGAAGCCTTCCCACTTTTCCTCCGGGATCGCGTCCGACAGCGCCACATGCCAATCGAAGTTCTCGTTCTCGGCGGCAAGCGTGTCGAAATCCTCGACGAAGAACATCTCGCGCTTGGAGCGGGCACCGTACCAGAAGCTGATCTTGCGCTTGGAATGGAGCCGCTTGAGCTGGTCGAAGATGTGGCTGCGCATGGGCGCCATGCCCGCCCCGCCGCCGATGAAGATCATCTCCTTTTCGGTCTCGCGGGCAAAGAATTCGCCGAAAGGCCCCGAAATGGTGACCTCGTCGCCGGGCTTGAGGTTGAAGATGAAGCTCGACATCTTTCCCGCCGGGATGCCCGTGCTGCCCGGGGGCGGCGACGCCACGCGGACATTGAGCATGATCATCCCCTTTTCCTCGGGGTAGTTCGCCATGGAATAGGCGCGCTCGATCGGTTCACTGACGGTGGATTCGTATTGCCACAGATCGAACCGGTCCCAGTCCTCGCGATACTCTTCCTCGACGTCGAAATCCTTGTATTTGACGTGGTGTGCGGGGGCCTCGATCTGGATGTAGCCGCCGGCGCGGAAGGCGACGTCCTCACCCTCGGGCAGGTCGAGCACCAGCGCCTTGATGAAGGTCGCGACGTTTTCGTTGGAGCGGACCTTGCAGCGCCATTTCTTGACGCCGAAGACCTCTTCGGGGACCTCGATCTCCATGTCCTGCTTGACCGCGACCTGGCAGGAGAGCCGGTCGCCCTCGGCCGCCTCGCGCTTGGTGATATGGCTTTCCTCGGTCGCGAGGATCGAGCCGCCCCCGGAGTGGATCTTGACCCGGCATTGCGCGCAGGTGCCGCCGCCGCCGCAGGCCGAGGGGACAAAGAGCTTGGCCTCGGACAGCGTCTGCAGGAGCTTGCCGCCCGACGGCACGGTGATCGTCTTTTCGCCGTTGATGGTGATGTTGACGTCACCCGTGGAGACCAGCCGCGAGCGGGCGATCAGGATGATCGTGACCAGCGCGAGCACGATCAGGGTGAAGAAAAGTACACCAAGAGAGAATGTTTCCATTGCCGCGGCCTCCTTAGAGTTTGACGCCCGAGAAGGACATGAAGCCCATGGCCATCAGTCCTGCGGTGATGAAGGTAATGCCCAGGCCCTGAAGACCATCGGGAATGTCGGAATATTTAAGCTTTTCGCGGACACCTGCCATAGCGGTGATGGCCAGCGCCCAGCCGAAGCCCGACGAGATGCCGTAGGTGACCGCTTCGGGGAAGTTATAGTCGCGCTCCACCATGAAGAGCGAGCCGCCGAGGATCGCGCAATTCACCGTAATCAGCGGCAGGAAGATCCCGAGCGCGTTGTAGAGCGGCGGGAAGAACTTATCGAGCACCATCTCCAGGATCTGCACCATGGCGGCGATCACGCCGATATAGCAGATCAGGCCGAGAAAGCGCAGATCAACATCGTCGAACCCCGCCCAGGAGAGCGCACCGGGTTTCAGCAGGTCGTTCAGGATCAGGTTGTTGGCGGGCACCGTGATCGACTGGACCACGATGACCGAGATGCCCAGACCCAGCGCGGTCGAGATCTTCTTACTGACGGCGATGAAGGTACACATGCCCAGGAAGAAGGACAGCGCCAGGTTCTCGACGAAGATTGCCTTGACGGCGAGGGCCAGCAGACCTTCCATCAGTGCGCCTCCGCCGTCTGGATGGTGAACTCGCGCTTCTCGACCTGCGCGGGTTTCCAGGTGCGGAAGAACCAGATCAGCAGCCCGATGATGAAGAAGGCCGAGGGCGGCAGCAGGAGCATCCCGTTCGGAACGTACCAGCCGCCGTTATTGACCGTCGGCAGGATCGTCACGCCAAAGAGCGAGCCCGCGCCAAAGAGCTCGCGGATGAAGCCCACCAGCATCAGGATCAGCCCGTAGCCCATGCCGTTGCCCAGACCGTCCAGGAAGGATGGTATCGGCGGGTTCTTCATGGCGAAGGCCTCGGCCCGGCCCATCACGATGCAGTTGGTGATGATCAGTCCGACGAAAACCGACAGCGTCTTGGAGATCTCGTAGGCGTAGGCTTTCAGCACCTGATCGACGAGGATCACGAGGCTGGCGATGATCACCATCTGCACGATGATCCGGATCGAACTGGGGATCTGATTGCGCAGGATGGAGATGAAGAAGTTCGAAAACGCGGTCACGAAGATGACGGCCAGGGCCATCACGAACGAAACCGTCAGCGACGATGTCACCGCCAGGGCGGAGCAGATGCCCAGCACCTGCAGCGTGATCGGATTGTTGTCGACCAGCGGGTCGATCAGCAGTTCCCGTTTGACCTGCGGCATCAGACCCCTCCTTCTCTGAGGTTTTCAAGGTAGGGCCCGAAGCCCTCTTCGCCCATCCAGAAGCGCACCAGATTGTCGACGCCCACCGAGGTCAGCGTGGCGCCGGCGAGCGCGTCGATCTGGTGGGCCTGCATGTCCGCGCTCGGCACGCCCTTGGCGACGGTGATCTTGAGATCGCCGTCACCGCCGTCGCCGCGCAGCTCCTTGCCGCTCCAGAGCGCCTTCCAGCGCGGATTGTCGACCTCGGCGCCGAGCCCCGGCGTCTCGCCATGCTGGTAGAACTGCAGCGCCAGGATGTCGTTGCCGTTCGGCGCCAGCGCGATGAAGCCGTAGAGCGTCGACCAGAGCCCGTAACCATGGACCGGCAGGATCACCCGTTCGAGCGCGCCCTGATCGTCATTGAGCAGATAGACCGTCCGGTAGAGCGCCTTGCGCCCGATCCCGGCCGGATCGTTGTCGAGCTCCACCGACAGCTCCGGGTCGCTGGCCGCCGCGGCATCGTCGAAGGTCGCGGGGTCGAACTGGTCGGTGTAGCGCCCGGTGGCGAGGTCCACCACGCGAGGTTCGAAGGACTGGAACGCCTCCTGGATGTCGATGCCGGGCTCGTAGATACCGGCGACCTCCAGGATATTGCGCTGCTTGTCCACGAGGCTGTTGGCCTCCTGGATCGGGCGCAGGCTGACCGCGGCGACCGATACGATCATCGACGCGAGCAGACAGATGAAGACGGCGACCGCGATCGTCTTGCCGACCCCGTCCGGGGAAGCCGCGAGAAAGCGGCCGATCGGGCCCTTCGGGGCGTCGGGAATGTCAGACATTACGTTTGGCCCTCCTGCGAATATTGGCCTGAACGACGAAGTGATCGATGAGCGGGGCAAAGATATTGGCGAAGAGGATCGCCAGCATCATGCCCTCGGGGAAGGCCGGGTTGATCACGCGGATCATCACGACCATCACCCCGATGAGCGCACCGTAGTAGTAGCGCCCCATATTCGTGTGGCTGGCGCTGACCGGCTCTGTCACCATGAAGGCCAGCCCGAAAGCGTAACCCCCAAGAACGATGTGCCAATACCACGGCATGGCGAACATCGGGTTGGTGTCCGAGCCGATGACATTGAGCAGTAGCGAGAACCCTATGGTACCTGCCAGACAGCCGACGATCAATCGCCAGTTGGCGATTCGGGTGGCCAGAAGGAAGGCCAGACCGATCAGGCAGGCCAGCGTCGAGGTCTCGCCCAGACAGCCCTGGATCGTGCCGAAGAACGCGTCCCACCAGGTGATGCCCTGGGCGGCGAGATCCTGGAACCCCTGGGAGGCCGAGATCGAGAGCGCCGTGGCCCCCGAATAGCCGTCCACGGGCACCCAGACACTGTCGCCGGACATCGAGGCGGGATAGGCGAAATACAAAAACGCCCGCCCGGTGAGGGCGGGGTTGAGGAAGTTCTTGCCGGTACCGCCGAACACTTCCTTGCCCAGCACCACGCCGAAGGAGATGCCGAGCGCGACCTGCCAGAGCGGCGTTGAGGCCGGCAGGATCAGCACATAGAGCATCGAGGTGACCAGGAAGCCCTCGTTGACCTCATGGCGCCGGATCGTGGCAAAGAGCACTTCCCAGAAACCGCCCACCACCAGCGTGGTGATGTATATCGGCAGGAAATACACGAACCCGTGCATGAAATTCGCCAGCGGGTTGGATGGATTGTAGCCGAAGATGCCCGCGATCGAGGCGCGCCAGCCCGTGGGCTCCAGCCCCGCCGCGATGGCTTCGTTGGCCTGCAGTCCGGTGTTCCAGAGCCCGATCAGGATGCACGGGATCGTGGCGATCACGACATAGGTCATGATCCGCTTCATATCGATGAAGCTGCGCGCGTGGGGCGCAGCCTTGGTCACTGTCTTGGGGGTGTAGAGAAAGCTTTCGACCATCTCGTAAAGAGGGAAGAATTTCTCGTACTTGCCGCCCTTGGTGAAATTCGGTTCGATACGATCGAAGAATTGACGCGCTCCCATCCGCTCAGCCCTCCTTTTCGATCTTGATGAGCGAGGCACGCAGCGCCTCTCCGTATTCGTACTTGGCAGGACAGGCGAAAGCGCAGAGCGCCACGTCCTCCTCGTCTAGCTCCAGCGCGCCGAGCGCCTGGGCCACGTCGGTATCCTTGACCAGCAGCGCGCGCAGCAGCTGCGTCGGCAGGTAGTCCTGGGGCATCAGCGTCTCGAAGACACCCGTGGGCACCATCGCCCGGCGCCCGCCATTGAGGTTCGAGGTCAGGTTGAAAAGCTTGCCCGAGAACAGCGAAGACGCCAGCACCGGCTGGACTGCAAAGCGGTTCGGCTGGGGCAGGATCCATCCCAGGGTGAGCTGGTCATGGTCTTCGGTGATCAGCGTGATCTGCCGCGAAAAGCGGCCCAGATAGGCGAATGGCCCCTCGGCGAGGCGACCCGACAGCACCGAGCCCGAAATCACCCGGCAGGGCGTTTCGGGCTCCAGGATCTCGCCATGGATCAGGTCGTTGATGCTCGCCCCGCGCATGGTCCGCAGCAGCCGCGGGTCGGTGGCGCGCGGCCCGCTCAGCGCGATCACGCGGGACGGATCGAGAAATCCCGTGCGCAGCAGCGTGCCGATTTCAACCGCGTCCTGGGCGCCGATCGTCCAGACGGTCCGCTCGCTGCTGGGCGGTTCGAGAAAGTGGATGTGGGTTCCGGCGAGCCCCGCCGGGTGCGGCCCCTCGAAGCCATGGATTTCGATGCCCGGAACCTCGGGGACCAGCGGCGCACCAGTGTCCTGGCACAGATAGACCGTGCCCTCGGTCAGCGCCGAAAGCGCCGTGAGCCCGAGCGCCAGATCGTCCTCGCGCCCTGACAGGGCGACGCGCGTGTCGGCCGCCAGCGGCTCGGTATCGACCGCAGTGACGAAGATCGCGGCAGGTTTGCTGCCCGCCGGGGGGACCTGACTGTAGGGGCGGGTACGGAAGGCCGTCCAGAGGCCGGAGCGCAGCAACCGGTCCGCGATCGCCGCGCGGCCGGCGGTGCTCACGTCCACCGCGCCGAAGTCCACGCCGGCATCCGCGTTGTCGGAAATCGTGATCACGACGCTTTGCAACACCCGTCGCGCGCCGCGATTGAGCGCAGTGACCGTGCCGCTGGCGGGCGCGGTGAAGATGACCTCGGGGCTGTCCTTATCGCAAAAGAGCGGATCGCCGCGGCGCACGCTGTCGCCCTCGGCCACCAGCATCTTCGGTTTCAGACCGGTATAGTCAGGGCCAACCAAAGCGACCGACCCCACATGTGCACCTTCGCGGATCGCCTGATCCGGTGCGCCGAGGATCGGCAAGTCCAGCCCCTTTTTCAGAACGTGCTGTTGCATTGTTTTTCTGCGCCCTGTTTGCGTGCCTCTTGGGCGGACACGCTGATATGTCAACCCGTGGTAAGACAGACATCCCAGCCCGTGTATGTGGCGAAATGGCCCGGCCCGGCAATGCGCGTCGCATTTGCGGCACCCGGCGGCGGTTGACAGCCCCCCTGCCCGGTGCTTGATCGACCCTAGGTCTGACCGCGGGAGGCCGCCATGGGGCGCATCGCATTTCTTGCATTGTTCATCATCGCACTGCCCGGCTGCTGGCCGGACGATGCGCCCAAAATGCTGAGTGTCAGCGGCGAAACCATGGGCACAACCTACAATGTCACCACGGTAGGAGGGCCCGACGCGTTGGACGAAGCCGCGCTCACGGCGGCCATCGACGCGGCGCTCGCGCGGGCCAATGCAGCGATGAACAACTGGGATCCCGGCTCCGAGGTATCGCGTTTCAATACCAGTGACACAACGGACCCGGTGGAGATATCGGCCGATTTCGCCGCCGTGATGGCGGCGGCCGATGACATCCATGCCAAGAGCGGGGGCGCCTTCGACGTCACACTCGCACCGTTGATCGAACTGTGGGGGTTTGGCCCGCGCACGCCCGACAGCCCGGTGCCGACCGACGAAGATATTGCCGCTGCGATGCGCCACGTCGGTCAGGCCGAGCTAGTAACCCTGGGTGAGACATCGCCGACGCTCACCAAAAGCGACCCAGCCGTTTCGGTAAACCTCTCGGCCATCGCCAAGGGATATGGCGTCGATGCCGTCGCCACGGAGATCGCCGCGCTTGGTGTGGACAGCTATCTCGTGGAGATCGGGGGCGATCTGGCCGCGCGCGGCACCAATCCCATGGGCGAGGTGTGGCAGATCGGGATCGAGCGCCCCGATGACGGCGGCGGCACGGTGCAGCAGATCGTGAGCGTGCCGGACCTGGGGCTCGCGACCTCGGGGGATTACCGCAATTACTTCGAAGAGGACGGGGTGCGCTATTCGCATATCATCGATGCCACCACCGGCCGTCCCATCACCCACCAGACCGCGTCGGTCACGGTGTTGGCCGACAATGCGATGCTGGCCGATGGCTGGGCGACGGCGCTGCTGGCCCTGGGAAGCGCCCGCGCGATGGAGATCGCGGAGGAGGAGGGCCTCGCCGTTTTCGCCATCGACCGGGCGCCGGAGGGGGGTGGCGGCGGATTTGCCACAGTTGCAAGCCCGGCCTTCAGCACTCTTTTAGAAACCAGCAAGTGACCGCCAACTGACCGCGCCGGAAAGGACAGCCCATGGCCACCTATCTGCTCGCCTTCGGACTTCTGATGCTCGTCGTGCTTGGCATGTCGATCGGTGCGATCATGATGGGCCGGACGATCAAGGGCAGCTGCGGCGGGCTGAACGCGGTCGCAGGCGCCGACAAGTGCCTTGTCTGCAAGAAACCAGTCGATCCCGACAGCCCGCTGCGCGACAAGCTGCAATGCAAGCGCGCTCAGGCGATGCGCGCGCAGATCGAGGCGGAAACCGCCGGCAAGGGCTGAGACCCACGCCCGGGCGCATCGTCACTCGGCCGGGCGCTCCGGCTGAACCGAGGCGGCGTCCATCCTGCCCAGAAACATGTGCGACGGGCGCAAGCCGAGTTTCTTGATCACTAGCCAGACATAGAGCATCCCGCGCGCGAACCCGATGAAGACCACCGACATCAACGCACCCTCGAGCCCGCCGACGATCACCGCGCCCGACGTCAGCACGATGTTGGCCACCAGCACAACCTTGGCCCATCTCGCGGCATCCTCGTGCAGCCCGCCATAGCGGACCACATAGACGAACACCTCCAGGCAGGAATTCACCACCGCACCGGCGGCGAGGAAGACCAGCCAGGGCGCGTATTTCTCAAGTGACGGGTGGAGAAAGGTCACGAGCTCCTTGGAGAACGTGATCAGCACGATGCTGGCAAGGATGCCCATCACGAAAACGGTGCGGATGCTGCGGAAAATGAGCGCCTCCAGACCGTTGCGGTCATTGCGGAGCCCGGCGATCCGGTGGGACATCACATTCGAGACGGCGTCGACATTCAGCCAGACGATCTCGGCGCAAAGAACCAGCATGACGAATGCGCCGACGGCGGCCTCGTCCGGGTGAAAGATCTCGATCGCGATCAGATCGACACGCCGGATGATCGCCATGACGCAGCCCGAAAAGAACAGCGACTTGCCGATCGCGAGCCATTCCTTGCGCGCCCCGTAGTCGTTGGGTTTTTTCAGGATCTGCGGCTGCGTCGGAACCAACCAGAGCAGCTGGAACGCAATCAGAATGAGCGAGCCGATGATATAGACCCCGATGATATGGTAGTCGTGGATCTGCGTGATCAGCATGGCGGCAAGGAAGATGCCGCCCAGAACCACGAGGGGCCGGATGACCTCGTAGGGCAGAAGGGCGATCACGGGCCGATCGCAGGCCTGGTGCGTCGCGCTCAGAAGGTGGCTCATCGCGAGCAGCGGGGCGAGCGCCATCGCAAAAAGCACCTCGCGGTAGATCCTGTCGATCACCGGGCCGTCGAAAAAAAACTGCAAGGTGAAGGCGCCGCTCAGCGCCACCGCGCCCGCCCCCAGCGCGAGGGTGAGGCAGATAGCAAGAAAGAAGAGCACAAGTCCCCGAGCGCCCGCATAGTCCCGGTTGCGGATGTATTCGGGCACGAACCGCTTTGCGACCCCGCCTCCGCCATAGAGCAGAAAGGCCGCGGCGATCGACGCGATCCCGAGACTGACCGACACGTCGCCGAACCCGTCGAGATTGAGCCGTTTGGCGACCTCGCGGTTGGTGAAGACGTAGGCGGTGAACCCCGCATAGAGGACCAGGAGGGAGATCAGGAAGTTTCGCATAGGGCGGCGGGTCTATCGGAGCGTGCGGTTCTGAGCGGAGCGGATCGGCAATCCTACCACCGCCCTTTGCCGCAATTCTACGCTCACGTGGGGGCGATCGGCTGCTTTCGGCCCAGTGGCGCGGTTCAGCCGAGGTTCATCGGGATGAAGGCCAGGGCGGCAAAGCTGACCGCGGCGGGAACGGCATAGATCCAGGCGCGCCGTTCCCAGCCCGGCGCCTGCTGTTTCCAGTTCACCCGGAACTGGCGCCCGCAATACAACATAACCAGCAGCAGCGGCACCGCCGTCCAAGGGGTCAATGTGAGACCGTCGAGCACGCTAGGCGCGCGTCAGCCGATGATCATCTGTTTCATCTTGAGCGCTTCATACTCGATCTCGCGCAGGCGGAAGGCCACCACATCACGGATCGACACCAGCCCGATGAGCTCTTTCTTGATATCGGTGACCGGCATGTGGCGGAAATTGCCATCACTCATGCGTTTCATCACATTCAGCAGCGGATCGGACGGGGCGCAGGTCTTTGGATCGGCGGTCATGGCCTCTGATACCAGCGCGGTCAGCCCGTCGGCGCCCCGTTCGGCCAGTTCGCGCACGACGTCGCGTTCCGACAGGATGCCGACCATCTTGCCACCATCGACCACGAGGATCGCCCCGATCTTGTGCTCGCGGAGCTGCTCGATCGCGTGCTGCAGCGTATCCCCGGGGGCGACCTCGTGCACCTTGTTGCCCTTTTCCTCCAGGATCTGGGCGACGCGGGTGAACTGGGTGCCATGGGAGAGATTGGTATCCGAGGATTGCGTATAGGTCCGCTCTTTCTCGGTGTCGGCTTTCAGCGGGGGGCGGTAGGATTCGGGCGCCATGGCGTGGCTCCTTGCGATGCGGCGAAGGTAGGCTCTGTCCAAAAACCTACGCAGCCGCAGGCCAATGCTGCAAGCGCAAATGCTGCAGCCGCGTCAGACCATCACCCCGTCGAGTGCGGCCAGGCGGGTGCGGAGCTCCGCGCGCACCGGGCCGTCGCGGGGTGGATCGACAAGTGTGCGGTACCAGTCCAGCGGCGGTGCGCCGCGCTGGCGGAAGGTCTGTCCGTCGAGCCCGCGCAGCACCGCCTCGGCCGCCGCAGGCAGCGGGTCGGGGAGCTCGAATCCGTTCAGTTCGGCCCAGACGCGGGTCCAGAGCCGTCCCACCGACCAGGGATTGTAGCCCCCGCCGCCCAGCACCAGCAGCCGGGGCGCGAGCGGGCGCAGACCGGCCAGCACGGCGATATGGGCGTTGTTGGAGAGCGCGAGCTGCGACAGTGGATCCTCGGTCACCGCGTCGGCTCCGCATTGCAGTACGATGGCGTCGGGCCTGTGCGCCCCGACCCGCGGCAGGATCAGCCGGTCGCGCACCAGCGCCATTTCGCTGTCGTTGAAACCCCGCGGCACGGGCAGGTTGAAGACGTTTCCGGCACCGCGGTCCGACAGGCGCCCGGTGCGGGGCCAGCGGTTTTCCTCATGCACCGACACCAGCAGCACGTCCGGGTCGTCGTGGAACGCGTGCTCGACCCCGTCGGGATGGTGGGCGTCGAGATCGACATAGGCCACGCGACGGACGCCGAGGCGGCGCAGCGACAGGATCGACAGAACCGGGTCGTTGAGAAAACAAAAGCCGTTGGCGCGGTCGGGCATCCCGTGATGGGTGCCGCCGCCCGGGTGGTGTACGATGCCGCCCTGCGCCAGGAGGTTTGCCGCCAGCATCGAGGCGCCGGCCGCTGTGGCAGGGCGGCGGAACATCTCGGGATAGATCGGGTTCGAGGACGTGCCGAGATGATGGCGGGCGCGGACCGCATCGCTGACCGACTGGGTGCGTTCGGCGGCCTGGAGCGCCGCGACATATTCCGGCGTGTGCCAGAGCGTCAGCGCCCCGGGCTTGGCCCGCGGACTGGTGCGGAAATTGCCGGCATGGAGCCAGCCGAGCGCCCGGCCCAGATCCATCACGGTGGACACGCGCGGCACACGCAGCGGGTGGTCGACGCCGTAGGAGGAGCCGCGGTAGATCTCGGAGCCCAGAAAGACCGGGGCGGGACGGGGCGCCTCGTGCGCCGCCGTTCGCCCCCTGTCCGGCGCCCATTCGGGCGTGCCGCCGGTCCGGCTCACTCCGCTAGCAGCGCGTCTATCTGCGACGTCACCTTGCGCGAGGTCGGCCGGTCGGTCGAGCCGAAGGTCGCCACCACGGCGCCGTCGCCATCGAGCAGCACCTTGTTGAAGTTCCAGCGCGGCACGAAGCCGGTCTCGGCCCTGACCCACTGGTAGAACGGGTGCGCGTCGCGGCCCTTGACGGTCGTGATGTCGGTCATCGGCAGGGTCAGGCTGAAATTGACCTCGCAGAACTCCTTCACTTGCGCGGCGTCGGCATATTCCTGGTTGAAATCCGTCGAGGGTACGGCGAGCACCACGAGCCCCTTGGGACCGTAGCTCTCATGCAGGCTCTGGAGCCCGTCATATTGCGGGGTGAAGCCGCACATCGAGGCCGTGTTGGTCACCAGAACCGGCTGGCCGCGGAAGGCCGCCAGGGAAATCTCGCCCCCGTCGATCGAGGCAAAGGTGAAATCGCGGGCGGCGGATTGCATGGCAGACAGCGGTACCGGTGTCAGTGCAACGAAAATGGCAACAATCAGGCGAAGCATCGGGCATCTCCCTTTTGGTGCGAAGATAAGCCGAGCAACACTCAGATCAACTGCTCCGTTCAAGTCCTTGATTTAAAAGTTGGTCAAACATAGTTACGGCGATATTCGGAGCCTCGCTAGACAGGACGCCCCGTCCTTCGCATACTGAGGCAACCGCAGATCAAAGATCGCGAAGTATCCAGTGCGGGGTTGCGTAATGTCGCTACAAAAGCTCGGGCAGATACCGCTGACGCTGAAGAAGGGCTCCAAAGAAGAGGCCCGTTCACAGTTTGGCGCCATCTGCTACCGTATGCGCAAAGGCAAGCCGCAGGTGTTGCTCATCACCAGCCGCGGTACCGGCCGCTGGGTGATCCCCAAAGGCTGGCCGATTGACGGAAAGACTCCCGCAGAGACCGCCGCCATCGAGGCCTGGGAAGAGGCCGGCGTTCAGGGACGGCTGCATCCGCTCTGCCTGGGGATCTTCTCCTACGCGAAGATGATGGATCGGCAGCAGCAGCTTCCATGCGTGGTCGCTGTCTATGCGCTGCTGGTCAAACGAGTCGCGCGAAGCTTTCCCGAACGCGGTCAGCGCAAGCACAAGTGGGTCAGCCTGAAGCGCGCCGCCCAGATGGTCGACGAGCCCGAGCTGCGCCAGCTGTTGGAGCGGTTCAATCCCCGCGGACTGCCCTTCTGAGAAGATGACCTAGCGTTATGAGCAAAAAGTGCATTAGCGCGAGCGCTTTGGGCACTATATTGAAGGTCTATGATCAAGTACGCGCTGAAATGTACCGAGGGCCATGGGTTCGAAAGCTGGTTTCAGTCGGCCAACGCGTTCGAATCGCTGCGTAAGGCCGGCCATGTGAGTTGTCCGGCCTGCGGCGCCACCCGCGTCGAAAAGGCGCTGATGGCGCCCAAGCTGGCCCCTAAACTGGCCCAGGACAGTGCGCCGCGGCGCCCGCCGCCCGCCGCGAAGGCCACCCTAGAAGACCCAGACGTTGCGACAGCGCTGAAGCGCATCAAGGCCGAGGTCGAGGCAAATTCCGACTATGTCGGCGACAGGTTCGCGTCCGAAGCCAGGGCAATGCATCTCGACGAGGCACCGCCGCGCGCCATCCATGGTGAGGCCAAGCCCGAAGAGGCCAAGGCGCTGGTCGATGACGGTGTTCCGATCATGCCCCTGCCCTTCCGCCCGACCCGAAAGACCAACTGACCCGGAGCCCGCCATGGCCATTGTCATCACCGGCGCATCGCGCGGCATCGGCGCCGGTCTCCACGCGGCCTATACCGCGCGAGGGCAGACCGTCGTCGGGACCATTCGGTCGGGAGAGGATGAAACCGGTGCTTGGCGGTCTCTCGACGTAACCGACCCCGAGAGCGTCGCGCGCTTTGCCGCCGGGCTCGACAGCGTGCCCGTGGACCTGCTGGTCTGCAACGCCGGTGTCTATCCCGACAAGGGCATGAAGCTTGCCGACGACTATCCCGCCGAGATCTGGGCCGAGGCGTTCGCCACGAACGTCTCAGGGGTGTTCCTGGTGATCCAGGCGCTGCTGCCCAACCTGCAGATGGCCGAGAGCCCGCGCATCGCGATCCTGTCCTCGCACATGGCCTCGACCCTCCGCGCGCCGGGGGGATCCTATGTCTACCGCGCGTCCAAGGCCGCGGCGCTCAACCTGGGGCGCAACCTGGCCACTGATCTGGCGCCCTTGGGGATCGCGGTGGGGATCTATCATCCCGGCTGGGTGTTGACCGAGATGGGCGGGCCCAAAGCAGAGATAACGGTGGAGCAGTCGGTCGCGGGCCTGCTGGAACGGTTCGAGGCGCTCACCCCCGAAAGAACAGGCGTTTTCGAGACCTGGAAGGGCGATCCGCTGGACGTCTGACTGGTTCCGGCATTTCGGGACCTGGCGCGGACCCGCGCAGCGTCGCGCGGGGCCCCGAACGGGCCGAGCGCGGGACCGCCGCGGTCAGGCGCGGGCGTCGGCCAGCCAGCCCAGCGTTGCGCCGGTCTCTCCGCCAGGCTTGTATTCTGCGCCGAGCGGCGCGGCCCAGCCCATCTCGGCGATGGCCCGGAAGACGGTCGGGTAATGGATCTCGCCATGATCCGGCGCGCCCCGGTCCGGGACGGCGGCGATCTGGATATGCCCCAGGATCGGGGCGAGATCGGCCAGCCGGGTCACCAGATCGCCCTCGGTGCGCCCGACATGGTAGCAGTCGAACATCAGCCGGAGATTGGGGGCGCCGACCTGCTCAATGATCGCGCGGGCCTGGTCGGTGGTGGCGAGGAAGTAGCCCGGCGCGTCATGGCGGTTCAGCGGCTCGATCAGAATACCCATGCCTTGCGCCTCCGCCTGCTCGCAGGCATAGCGCAGATTGGCGATGAAGGTGGCCTGCGCATCCGGGCCCGCGGCAAAGCCCGCCATGACATGGACGTTTGCGGCACCGATCTCGGCCCCGTAGCCCAGCGCCTGATCGATCGCGGCGCGGGCCTCGACCTCACGCCCGGTCAGCGCCGAGAGGCCGTTTTCCCCGCCCGCCACATCGCCGCGAACTGTGTTCAGGCCGAGCACCGGCAAGCCGGTCGCGTCCAGCGCGGCGCGGAGATCGGCGGCCGGCGTGTCATAGGGCCAGTGGAGCTCCACCGCGTCGAACCCCGCGGCGGCCGCGGCACGCACGGCATCGGGCAAGGGGAGGTCGGCCCAGAGAAACCCCAGATTGGCCGAGAATTTCATTCGTCCCACTCCACATCAAACTTGGTCACGAGCGCGCGGACCTGGTCGGCGTCGAGCGCGCGGGGGGCGTGGCCGCGGGTCAGGAGCGCAAGGCGCGCGGTATCCTCCAGCTCCTCGATGGCGTTGCAGGCGGCCTCGACATCGCGGGCCGCCACGACGGGGCCGTGATTGGCCAACATCACCGCGCTGCGCTTGCCGGCGAGCCCCCGCACCGCGTCGCCCATCGCAGGATCGCCCGGCAGGAAAAAGGGCAGCAGCTTGACCTTGCCGAGCTTCATGATCGCATAGGGCGTGAGCGGCGGCAGGAAGTTGTCGGCGTCCAGATCGGGCATCATCGAGAGCGCCACGGAATGGCAGGAATGCAGGTGGACCACGGCGCCGGCGGTACTGCGCGTGTCGTAGAAGGCGGAATGGAGCGGCATTTCCTTGGTCGGCGGGTCGCCTCCGGTGAGCTGTCCCGCCGCGTCGAAGCGGCTGAGCCGCCCCGGATCAAGCCGGCCAAAGCTGGTGCCGGTGGGCGAAACCAGGAGCCCGCCATCCTCGGTGCGCGCGGAGATATTGCCGGTGCTGCCGCCGGTCAGGCCACGGTCAAAAAGCGACTTCGCCAGCAGGCAGATCAGCTCGCGCAGGGTCGCCTCGGCGCTCATGACGCGGCGAGCCGGTCGAGCGCGTCGGTGAAGAACGACTCGGCGCCGAAGTTGCCCGATTTCAGCGCCAGCGCGATCCGGTGCCCGCCGCTGTCGCAGAAGGTCCAGGGCACGCCGGGCGCAATCTCCTGCCCGATATCGAGCTGGCTGACACCGAGCGCCTTGGTGACGGCACCCGAGGTCTCGCCCCCGGCCACCACGACGCGCCGCGCGCCCCGGTCGCGGGCGGCCAGCGCCAGGGCAGCGAGCGCCTCCTCGACGATCTCCCCTGCCCGCGCCGCACCGAGCCGGGCCTGCGCGGCCTTGACCGAGGCAGGCTCGGCCGTGGCATAGACCAGCGGTGCCTTGGAGAGCGATTGCGCGGCCAGCCAGTTCAGCGCGGCGTGAGGGCCGTCTTCGGCCAGGTGCAGCGGGTCCAGCCGGTAGCCCGGTGCGCCGGTCGCAAGATAGGCCGCGACCTGGGCGTTGGTCATCGCCGAACAGCTGCCCGAGAGCAGGACCGCATCGGGCGCGAGATCGGGGCGCGGGGTCGGCTCTGCGTCCGCCGAGAGCGTGCCGTCGGCCAGGTAGAGCCCCGGCAGCGGCATCGCCACGGCACTGCCCCCGGTCATCAGGACCATGTCACGGCAGGCCTCGGCGATGGTCTCCAGGTCGGAATGCGCAACTGCGTCGACGACGACATGGGCCGTGCCCTCGGCCCGGAGCCGCGCCAGTTCCGCGCGGAGCGCGGGCGCGCCCTGTGCCACGGTCAGCCGGTCGGCGAGGCCCACGGGGCGGGTCACCTGTGGTGCAAGCAGCCGCATCAGGTTGCTGTCGCGCATAGGCGTTAGCGGGTGGTCCTTCATCGGGCTCTCGGCCAGCGGCTGACGGCCCACGAAGAGGTTTCCCATGAAGATCGCCCGCCCGTTTTCGGGAAATGCCGGGCAATAGATCGTCTGGTCCGTGCCCAGCTCCGCCATCAGCGCCTCGGCCACCGGGCCGATATTGCCCTCGGACGTCGAGTCGAAAGTCGAGCAGTATTTCCAGAAGAACCGCTGTGCCCCGGCGCTCTGCAACCACGCCAAGGCGGCGCGGGCCTGCACCACGGCCTCGGCCACCGGCGCGGTGCGGGATTTCAGCGCGATGACCTCGAAGGCGGCGGTATCGCTCGGCGGTGCGTCCGGCACGCCGATCCTGAGCGACACCCGGACGCCGGAGCGCGCGAGCAGGCCCGCGAGATCCGTGGCCCCGGTGAAATCGTCGGCGATGGCGCCTAGAACGGTGGTCATGTCACGGGCTCCGTTTGGGGCGTTTCGCGGTCAGGCGGGCTCATGCCGCCCCCGGCAGCGTCAGCCCGGCATTGCGGGCATAGACCTTGGCCACGGCAGCGTCGTCCTCCTGCCCCAGCCCCTGCCCCGCCGCGGCGAGATATTGCTGGAGCGCGGCGGCGGTGATCGGGGCGCTGAACTGCGCGGATCTTGCGATGTCGAGCACGATGCCGAGATCCTTGGGCCAGATATTGACCGAGCTGCGGGGGGTATAGTCGCCCTCGACGATGTGCGGCGCGCGGTTTTCGAGCATCCAGCTGGTGCCCGCGCATTTCGAGATCACCTCGACGAATGTCTCTGCCGTCACGCCCTGGGTCATGCCGAAGGTCAGCGCCTCGGCCATCGCGGCGATATGCACCCCGGCCAAAAGCTGGTTGACGGCCTTCATCGCCGAGCCCGCGCCCGCGGCATCGCCGAGCTCGAACACGGTCTCGGCAGTGGCCTCCAGCACGGGGGCCGCGGCGGCGAAAGCCTCGGCACTGCCCGCGGCCATGACCGAGAGCGCGCCTTGGGCGGCCTTGACCGACCCGCCCGAGATCGGCGCGTCCAGATAGTACACGCCGTGGCTGGCGCAGCGCGCCTCCATCGTCCTGGCGAACTCGGGCGGGACGGTGGCGCAGGCCATCACGACCGCGCCGGGCTGCATCCGGGGCACGACCCCGGCATCGCCAAATAGGACCGTTTCGGTCTGGGCGGCGTTCAGCACGACGACGGCCACGGCATCGAGCCCGCCTGCGACGTCATCCAGCGCCCCGCTGGCGCCGCCCTCGGCCCGGAACCGTGCCACGGCACCTTGGTTGATGTCGGTGCCAAAGGTCTCGTGCCCGGCGCGGAGGACCGATTGCGCCATGCCGTAGCCCATCGAGCCCAGACCGATGACGGCGATTTTCCTGGTGTCGGGCATCGGGTGCCTCCTTCAGTCGATCGTGCGGCGCTTGGGCAGGTAGCGTTTCAGAAGCGGCCAGAGGACCACGATCAGGGTGAGGGTGAAAAAGCCGACCGCGATCGGGCTTTCAAGGAATTTCAGCGGCTGCATCTGGGTGACGATCAGGCCCTGGCGCAGGTTGGTCTCCAGCGGCGTGCCGAGAATGAAGCCGATCACGATGGGCGCGAGCGGCACGTTGGCGTAGCGCAAGAGCAGCCCGGAGATCCCCGCCATCACCGCGACCCAGACATCGAGGACCGAAAAGCGGATGACGTAAGAGCCCGCGAGCGACAGCGCCACGACACCGCCCATGACCAGCGCGTGGGGCAGTTTCAACACCCGGCTGAAGACCTGCGCCATCATCGCGCCGACGATCAGCATCATGATGTTGGCCACCAGCAGGGCCACGAAGATGAAGCTCACCAGATCGGGGTTGCGGTTGAAGAGCTGAAAGCCCGGCGTGATGCCGTGGATGACGAGCGCGCCCAGCATCACGGCGGTCGCCGCGTCGCCGGGGATGCCGAGCGCGAGGGTCGGCACCAGCGCGCCGCCGGTGACGGCGTTGTTGGCGCTTTCGGAGGCGACGATGCCCTCGGGCTCGCCCTTGCCGAAATTTTCGCTGTTGGGCGAGGCGGATTTGGCCTGCGCGTAACCGATGAGCGAGGCCGCGGTGGCCCCGACGCCGGGCAGCACGCCAAGGAAGGTGCCAAGCACGGAGGAGCGCAGGATGGTGCGCTTCATCGCCCACCAGTCGCGGAAGCGCGCGATCTTGAACCCGGTCGAGATGATGGGCTTGGCGGTGGTGGAAATGCCCTGCCCGGCGGTCACGAAGACCTCCGACAGCGCAAAGAGCCCGATCAGGATCGGCACCACATGGAAGCCCGCCGAGAGCGCGAAATTGCCGAAGGTGAAGCGGTCCGCGCCCGAAAGCTCATCGACGCCGACGGTGGACAGGATGACGCCGATCACCCCCGCGAGCAGGCCCTTGATCGGGTTGCCGGCCGAGACCCACGCGATGGTCGTGAGCGAAAAGACGATGAGCGCGAAGGTCTCGATAGAGCCGAACTGCACCGCCAGCGCGGCAAGCTGGGGGGCGGCGAAGACCAGCACGATCATCGAGAAGATGCCGCCGATGGTGGAGGCGACGGTGACCCAGCCCAGCGCCTCGGCGGCCTTGCCGGCCTTGGCCATCGGGTAGCCGTCGAAGGTGGTCGCGGCCGATTGCGGCGTGCCGGGCACGTTGATCAGGATCGCGGGGATCGAGCCGCCATAGACCGAGGAGACATAGATCGCGAGCAAGAGCCCGATGGCCTGGGGCCCGGTCAGCACGAAGGTGAAGGGCAGGATCATGGCCAGCGCCGTGACCGTGCCCAGACCGGGCAGCGCGCCCACGATCATGCCGACCACGGTGGCCAGCAGCATGATCAGGATGGCCCAGGGATCGGCCAAGAGGCCGAGGGCCGCGATGAAGGCGTCGATCCCCACCGCTCAGATCCCGAGACCCGGCACGGTCGGCAGCGGCATCTGCGCGAAACTGACCAGCAGAAGATAGAGCAGTGCCACGATCCCGACCGACACCGCCGCGTTCACCAGAAGGTTGCGGTAGCCGAGATTGAGGACGGTCACGAACACCGCGACCGGGGCGACGACCAGGTATCCCAGCGGCTTCATCAGGGCCGTGGCGGCCACCAGCGTGGCGAAGCCGACGCCGATGGCGCGCCAGTTCCTGGCATCGAGCCTGACCCCGCCCCGGCGCAAACCGCCCAGAAGGATCGCCACCGAGATCGCCGCCAGGAGGTAGAGGAAGAGTTGCGGCACCAGAAAGGGCGGCGCATCGCCGGGCAGCAGGAAGACGGTGGCGCCCTGCCGGTAGCTTGAGACCAGCAGAACGGCCGAGGCGGCAAGGCCGGCCGCACCCAGAAGGGTATCGGTATTGACGACACGGGACATGGGTGCGGCCTTTGCTTTTGGTGCGTGTGCGGGCGCTTACTGCGCCGGAAGCTCGACGCCGATTACTGGCAGTAGCTCGCGGTTGCGGACATATTCGGCCTGGAAGAAGTCGCCGAACTCCTCACGCCCCATGAAGCGCACGATGTAGTTGGCGTTGGCCATGCCCTCGATGAAGCTGTCGGTCTGGACGGCCTCTTCGCAGGCGGCCGAGAGCGTGTCGAGCACCGCGTCGGGCGTGCCGGCCGGGGCGAAGAGCCCGAACCAGATGGTCGAGACGACATCGACGCCCTGCTCTTTCAGGGTCGGCACGTCCTCGAGCCCTTCGACGCGCTCGGCGCCTGCCACGGCCAGGGTCTTGAGCCCATGCACCCGTTCCATCGCCGAAGTGTCGGTTGCAAAGGTCGCCTCGCCGGCCATGATCGAGGCCGCCGCGCGCCCGCCGCCGCCCGCGGGCAGATAGGTCCAGCCGACCCCGTAGGCATCGGCGATCATCGCCTGGGTGATGTGGGTCATGGAGCCCGGCGCGCCCCCCACGGCGACGATATTCTCGCCCCCTTTAGCGGCGGCGATCAGGTCGTCGATGCTCTCAAAGGGGCTGTCGGGCGCGACGGTGACCGAGGTCGGGTTGTCCGCGATCATGCAGACCGGCGCGAAGCTTTCGTTGTTGTAGGGCACCGGGCGCAGATGGGGCTGGACGGTCACGGTGGCGATGGGGTTGTAGCCCAGCGTGTAGCCGTCGGGATCGGAGCCGGCGAGCTGTGCCGTGCCCACGGTGCCGCCGGCGCCGGTGACATTGAGCGGCACGAAATCGGCCCCCATCACGTCGCGCATCGCATTGATCAGGATCCGGCCCGACGTGTCGGAATTGCCGCCCGCGCCATAGGGAATGATCACTTCGATCGGGCTTTCGGGATAGTCGGCCAGCGCCGCGGTGGCACTGAGCGCGACCCCGAGGCCCGCGATCAGGGCGATTGCTGAAGTTCTCATCGTGTCATTCTCCTCCCTTGGAGATTTGGGTTAGCTGTTGCTCGGCCCGTCGGGCTGGCGTTCCTTTGTCCACTCGATCTGCGGGATCTCGACCTTGGGCGACGGCGGCCAGCCATCGCCGCGCTGCGAGTTAAGGCTGCGGTGCGGGGCCCACGCATAGGGCCGGTCGGGCTTGCCCACCAGCGTGCCGCCCGAGATCCAGTCCAGATCGGTGCCGTAGATCTGCGCAACCAGCCGGTCATGCAACCGCGCGAGCGTGTCGTCATGGTCGGGATCGCGCGCCAGATCGGTCATCTCGTGGGGATCCTCGGCCAGATCGAAGAGCTGGGAGTGATTGCCTAGGGGGTAGTAGATCAACTTGTAGCGCGCGTCGCGGATCATCCGGGTGGCGTGGTCATCCTCACCGCACTCGCCATAGAGCGCCTCACGGGTCTCGGCGCCCACCATCGAGATGCCGTCGACCGTCGCGGGCGGCGCGATATCGCACAGATCCAGCAGCGTCGGCATCACGTCGGCAAAGCCCACGAGCCGGTCGTCCACCGCCCCTTCGGCGGCCTTGGGATTGCCCTTGTTAGCGCTCAAAATCATCGGGATGTTGGCCGAGCTTTCATAGAAGATGCGTTTCGCCGCCATGTCGTGATTGCCCAGCATGTCGCCATGGTCCGAGGTGAACATGATGATCGTATCATCGAGGATCCCCTCCAGCCGGAGCGTGCCGATCAGATACCGGATCTGGAAATCGATCTGGGTGCAAAGCGCATAGAAGGCGCGTTTGGCCGCCATCATCTGCGCGTCGGTATAGAGGTTGGTGCGGCTGTGGAGCGCCGAGATCGCGAAGGGCAGACGGTCGGGGTCGCGCGCCCAGTGGCCGACATAGGGCGGGTCGATCTCCGCGTCGCGGTAGAGCTCCAGCATGGATTGCGGCGGCACGAGCGGCGGATGGGGATGGCGGAAACCCAGATACCAGAAGGCCGGCTTGTCCGGGTCGCGCCGCTTGATCGTGCGCGCCATCATCCGGCCCGCCCAGTTCGTCGGGTGATGCTCTTCGGCGAGGTGCCACGGACGCCAGTTATACTGGTTGTTGGACATGCCGTGGTCGAACTGGCGGCCGGCAAGCCCCTGATCACCCAGATAGATGTCATAGTCGTCCAGCGTGCCCCATTGCGGGCGCCCCTCATCATCGAGGATCACTGAATCGAACCCGATCCGGTCGCGCTGCGGGTGGACATGGAGCTTGCCCACCGCGTCGGCCTGGTAGCCCGCGTCGCGGAAGGCCTGGGCCATGGTGGTCACGTGCGGCATCCTGAGGTCATCCCGGAACACCCGGTCGCCGTGAGATTTGGGGCTCATGCCGGTCATCAGTGTGCGCCGCGCCGGAATGCAGACGGGGCATTCGGAATAGGCGTTGGTGTAGCGCACGCCGCAGGCCGACAGCTCGTTGAGGCCAGGCGTGATGATCGCGGGGTTTCCGGCGAACCCCAGATGCTCGGCCGCCCAGTGGTCGGTCACGATCAGCAACACATTCGGCCTTTTATCCGTCACGCCCCCCGTCCTCCCAAACCGGTCGCCTTGGTGTGCAGGATAGCGCTGGATCAAACCTTCCAATAGTGGCAGTTTATTTCCAGGTGCTGACAGTTTGGAATGTTTAGGGGATGCGTCATGGCCGACCGCATCGGACTGCGTCAACTCAGAGCGTTCCATGCGGTCATGGTGACGGGCAGCATCGGTGCGGCGGCAGAGCGGCTGAACCTAACGCAGCCGGCGATCAGCAAGCAGCTCTCCGGTCTGGAACACGCGCTCGACATCCGCCTCTTCAACCGCCGCAGCGGGCGGGCGACCACGCCGACCCAGGAGGGGGTGGACTACTACAAGGCCATCGAGACCACGATCGCCGGGCTGGAGGATCTGGCCCCGATCGCGCGCACCATCCGCGAGCGCGGGCGCAAACGCATCCGGTTCGCCGCGACGCCGCCGGTGATGAACAGCGCGCGTCTGATGTCCGCGCTGCACCGCTTTCTCGCGGCGCATCCCGATACGCATATGTCGCTGGAGGTCCGGCACCGGATGGATATCGAGGACTGGGTCGCCGCCCGGCAGATCGACATCGCGCTCGCGCTCCTGCCATCGAACCACCCCGCGCTGCTGGCGATCCCTTTTGTGGACACGGTGGCGGTCGCGGCCATGCGGCCCGATCATCCCCTGGCGCAGATGGACGCTGTCGGACCCAAGGACCTGGCACCCCATACCGTAATCTTCCCGAGCCGCCAGATGCTGCGGAGCCGGATCGATGCAGAACTGGAGCGCAGCGGTGCGGTCGTGACGGCGCAGCTGGAATCCTCATCGGCGCTCACCTGCTGCCGCATGGCGGCGGCAGGCCTCGGCGTGACAGTATGCGACGCATTCAGCCCCACGGCCTTCTCGCCCGCCGATCTGGTGACCCGCAAATGGACGCCGAACGTGCCGCTGACCCATGGCGCTCTGATCAACCGCGCCATCGATGTGGGCGACACGGTCCAGAGCCTCGTGGACGTTCTCAAAGAGGAGTTTTCAGGCAGGACGTAACCAGGCCCGCGTTTCATACTTCACGGCATTGGTCCCCCGGGGCACCGGCGTGTCGCGGGTCCGCTGGAACGCGCCCGCGCGCGCGTCCGAGCACCAAGGCGCGTCGCGGATCATGAGTTCGGTGATGTCGTGGCCACCGCCCCTCCCACATCCAGACGTCCCCCAAGCGGCGCTGTAGGAGTGAATGTAGACAGTGGACCCCGCAGGCTTGCAGACGCGCCTATCGCGGCTTCAGTGCATTGCCGAACGCCCGAGTGTGCGCCGGGGCAGCTTGTTGACCGCTGGTCAATTCTTTAGCCGACGCTCGAACGCATCAGCGGTACCAGCGCGCGATAGGGCGCTTGGCACCGCCATCAAAGGACCTGGCAGATGAGACTGAACCATGGGTGAGGCGCCAGACGTGAAAGCCGCGCCCCCTGCTCTCCCAAGGCGCTTCAACACCGGCCTGAAGGGACAGATCATCCCGGTGGCACGGCGAATTGCCGCGACCCTTGTCTGGGCTCTACTTGCAACCGCAAGTCAGGCCGGCGAACTCTACCAGGATTTCCCGGACCGGTTCACGCCCGATCACCGCTACATCATCTATGTCCACGGGCGGATCATCGAGACAGAGGGCATAGATCCGGTGTCCGAGCGGTTCGGGCGCTATGAATACACGCAGATCGTCGATGCCCTGGCCCAAGGCGACGCCGCGGTCATCGCTCCGGTGCGCAAGGGCGACACCGATGCGTTTGCTTACGCCGATCACCTCGCCGCGCAGATTGAAAGGATGGTCGCACAGGGCGTTTCGCCCGAGCACATCACCCTGGCGGGGTTCAGCAAGGGCGGCTACATTATCCTGCTGACCGCCAACCGGCTGCAAAACCCTTCGGTACGCTACGTGGTCATGGCAGGATGCGTGGCTGGGATCGTCGACGGTAGCGACGCCAATGCCGACGGGCTTCAGGGCGCCGTGCTGTCGATGGTCGAGGCCGCAGACGATCTGGGGTTTTCCTGCGCGCCGCTCTTTTCGCGCAATCCGCAGCTGGCTTATGTGCGGGACGTGACGTTTCAGGCAGGCACCGGCCACGGGTTTTTCTACCGCGCCGATCCCGCCTGGATAGCAGAAGTGCTGTCCTGGTCCGAGGTGCCCGCCGAATAGGATCGGGGCCGCAGAAAAAACCCACCCCGGCCACCGCCTGGACGACGTCGGAGTCCGCACTGGGCATGCGGTGCCAGGGCGGGGTACCGAGCGCGATGGGCAGGTTTGAGTCAGAGATCTGCGTAGCGGGACGCTTGGCCTATCTGGTGGCGTACTGTGTCACATTCTCAAGCAGGAGCAGACGTCTGCGAGGCCCCGCGCGCCGCTCGGTTCTTGCGATTGCGCCGGCTCCGAACCGAAAGCGATTGCTTCGACGGCGCAGACCGATCACGTCGGCGAAAGAACAGGCGTGCTGTCGCAGGCCGCACGCGCCGCTGCAGGGTGTGAGACCGGCCTGGACAGCACTGCCGCCAGCAATGGCCAGCCCGACCCGCTCCCCATGGCATTGATCATCGGCGACGGGGGAAGCGATCCGAATCGTATCGGGGCGGTGCAGATAATCTGCCGAGAACTCAGTTTCTTGCGGGCAGAAACTCGAACCTTTTCATCTTCACAAAAACGTCAGGTCTAGGCTTTCAAAGGCTTTTCCAACCGTTGAGAAATTTAAAACATTGCCGCTTATATGCTCATATTATACACGATATCCGGTACACAAAAAATCGCTCTGAAATCAGTTTTTAACACGAAAGGTAACGCCTCGTGACCAAATTCTGTCGCCAATTTATTGTCGCTGTCCTCGCAGCATTGCCATCCACCGCGATCGCGCATGGCGAACTCGCCCGGGTCCCACAGGGGCTCGACACGGTCGAGGCCGGCAGCAGTGCAGCCGCGACCCAGACCAATACGAGCAGCGCCGACGCCGCTGCGACACCGTCAAAGATCACCATTTTTCCGGCACGGACGATCGTTACGCTCGACCCGGGCACGCCCCAAGCTGAAGCGGTCGCCGTCATGGACGGCAAGATTCTCGGCGCCGGCACGCTGGAAGAGATGCAGGGATGGGAAACCGGTCAGGAGGTCGAGATTGACCGGAGCTTTGAGGACGCGGTGATCGTGCCCGGCCTGATCGAGGCGCATATGCACCCGCAGGTCACCGGGATTCTCTGGCAGGGCGTCTATGTCGGCCATTTCGACCGGGTCGCGCCCGACGGCACCAAGGTGACCGGGCTCAAGACCAAAGACGATGTCCTGGCACGAATCAAGGATGCGGCAAGCAAACTGACGCCCGCCGATGCCTGGTTGATCGCATGGGGCTATCAGCCGGAATTCTACAACGACGCGCCCCTCACGCGGGCCGATCTCGACCCGATCACGGATGGTCATCCGGCGTTCATCGAAAACCTGTCGATGCATATCTACTACGCCAACAGCAAGGCCTTCGAAGTCGCAGGGATTTCCGACGACACAACAATCGACGGGATCATCAAGAAGGACGGCAAGCCGACCGGCGAAATCCGGGAGGTCGAGGCAGCGCTGAGCTTTATCGAAAAGCTGCCGCCGGTAACCCCGGAGGTGCTAACCCAGGCCACCCGGGATGCGGCAAAGCTGGCGCATCGCGTCGGTGTCACGACCTTCGCTGACCTGTCGTTCGGAATAATCCCGGGCGGCTACAAGGCGTACCAGACCGTCGCGGCGGACCCGGACTTTCCGATGCGCACGGTGCTCAATCCGTTGATCCAGTTCTTCAGCCAGGACTCCATCGCTCAGAAGGGCGGGCTCGATTATCTGGCCGAGATGCACAAGACCGATACCGACCGGCTGAGTTTCGGCGGCGTGAAGTTCATCGTAGATGGGTCAGTCCAGGGATATACCGCCCTGATCGAATGGCCGCACTACTACAAGACCATGCAGAACGGCGTCGCCAACATCGCGCAGGACGACCTCAACAAGGGGGTCCTGGAGGTACAGAAGCGCGGACATCAGGCGATTATCCATACCAACGGCAACCAGGCGACCGAGATGGCGCTGATCGCGCTGGAACATGCCGCGGCAGAGCATCCTTTGCCGGCAACCCGCCACCGGCTGGAGCATAATCAGATCGCGACCGAAGCACAGCTCTTGCGCATGGCGGAAATGGGCGCGGCGACGAACATCTTCATGAACCACATCTGGTATTGGGGCGATCTGCATTACTCGACATTCCTCGGCCCGGATCGTGCAAACCGGATGAATGCCGCAGGGACCGCCCAACGGCTCGGGGTTCCCTTCAGTATGCACTCGGACGCCTCGGTCACGCCCGTGAACCCACTCTTTTCCATGTGGGTCGCGACCAAGCGCGAGACCATGTCAGGCCGCGTGCTGGGCGCAGACGAACGCCTGTCGGTTGCCGATGCGCTCCATGCGGTGACGCTCGGCGCGGCCTATCTGCTGGGCCAGGACGATATCAAGGGCTCGATCGCCACCGGCAAACTCGCCGACTTCACAGTGCTGGACCGCAACCCGCTCGAGCTCGAGTCACCTGACGGCCTGCGGGATATCAAGGTTCTGGCAACTGTGGTCGGAGGCAAGCCCTTCCCCGTCGACGGCGCCAACTGAGTCCCACGGCTCGGCGGCGTCTGCTTCGTCGCCACGGCCGACCCGCCTTGCCGTGCTGTCGCGTGGTTGTCTTGGGCGGATTGGCTGAGGGCCGCCGAGGCATCCGTTCAGGCGAAACGCAGATGCAGGTCGGCACTGCCTTGGTCGGCTGTCATCCCATGAACCTCGACGGATCCGCGCTCCTGTGCAGGCCCCATCTCAGCCACGAGGCCATCCTTACACCCAATCTTTCGGCACTATGCGCTTCGGACCTTCACGCGACCTCGCCGGAGCGGGCCGTCTGTTCGCTTTTGCTCACCTGATGGGTCTGCGAGCACTCCCCCGCCACAAGGCATTGCGCGGCCGGAGGACACGAACACTCCGCCCTATCCGCCCTCGAATCCGCGCTCGGCTTGCGCCGCTGACCGCGCCGCCGTAAGAGGCGCTGCCCAATGTGGCAGGGACAGCGGAGGACAGGCAGTGCCGATCCTTGTGATGAAATTCGGCGGCACGTCGGTGGCCGATCTGGAGCGGATCGGCAACGCCGCGCAGAAAGTCGCGCGCGAGGTGGCGCGAGGCTATGACGTGATCGTCATCGTCTCGGCGATGTCGGGCAAGACCAACGAGCTGGTGGACTGGGTCGAGCAGACCTCGCCGCTCTTCGATGCCCGCGAGTATGACGCGGTGGTCAGCTCGGGCGAGACCGTGACAGCCGGGCTCATGGCGCTGACGCTGCAGGAAATGGATGTGCCGGCGCGCAGCTGGCAGGGCTGGCAGGTGCCGCTGCACACGACCTCGGCCCACTCCGCGGCGCGGATCGAAAGCATTCCGCGCGACCATATCGACCAGAAGTTCGACGAGGGCATGAAGGTCGCCGTGGTCGCGGGCTTCCAGGGGATCAGTCCGGAGGGGCGGATTACGACGCTGGGACGCGGCGGATCGGACACCACCGCGGTGGCCTTTGCCGCGGCGTTCGAGGCCGAGCGCTGCGACATCTACACGGATGTGGACGGGGTCTACACCACGGACCCGCGGATCACCGACAAGGCGCGCAAACTGCCGCGCATCGCCTTTGAGGAAATGCTGGAACTCGCCTCGCTGGGGGCGAAGGTGCTACAAACGCGGTCGGTCGAACTGGCCATGCGCAACAAGGTCAAGCTGCGGGTCCTGTCGTCCTTCGAGGACAATGACGAGACGTCCGGAACGCTGGTCTGCGACGAGGAGGACATCATGGAAAGCAATGTGGTCGCTGGCGTCGCCTATTCCCGCGACGAGGCCAAGATGACGCTGGTGTCGGTCGCCGACCGCCCCGGCATCGCCGCGGCGATCTTCGGCCCGCTGTCCGACGCCGGCGTGAATGTCGACATGATCGTGCAGAACATCTCGGAAGAAGGGCGCACGGACATGACCTTTTCCTGCCCGACCAATCAGGTCTCGCGCGCCGAGGCCGCGATGGAGAAGGCAAAGGCAGAGGGCGAGATCAACTATCACGGGCTGATCGCGGACACCGATGTGGCCAAGGTGTCGGTGGTCGGCATCGGCATGCGTAGCCATGCCGGTGTCGCGGCGCGCATGTTTCAGGCGCTGCGAGACGAAAACATCAACATCAAGGTGATCACGACCTCCGAGATCAAGATTTCGGTGCTGATCGACCGGAAATATATGGAACTGGCCGTGCAGGCTCTCCATGATGCCTTTGATCTCGCCACAGCCGGATAGGCCATGACTGTATGGTTCAGCAATCGGAAACGGAAAGCCGCAAGCTGCTTGGCCGCCTGCGCGAGGAAATGGCCTCCGAAGGGGCCGGCCAGGAGCGCCTGGACCGGATCACCCATCTGATCGCCGATTCGATGCAGACCGAGGTCTGCTCGGTCTATCTGTTCCGCGACAACGACACGCTGGAGCTGTGCGCCACCGAAGGTTTGAATCCCGAGGCGGTGCACCAGACACGGATGCGGCTGGGCGAAGGTCTGGTCGGCCGCGTCGCCAAGACCCGCCAAATCGTCAATTCCGCCAACGCACCCCAGGAAAGGGGTTTTCGTTTCATGCCGGAGACGGGGGAGGAGGTCTATTCCTCGTTCCTCGGCGTGCCGATCCAGCGGGTCGGTCAGGCGCTCGGCGTGCTGGTCGTGCAGTCCAAGGAAGCCCGCGAGTATTCCGGCGACGAGATCTACGCACTGGAAGTTGTCGCCATGGTGCTGGCCGAGATGGCCGAGCTTGGCGCGTTTCTGGGCGAAGGCGATGCGCTGGCGCCCCTGCACCAGCGCGCCTTCAGCTTTGATGGCGGCATCGGCCAGGAGGGCAATTCCGAAGGCCGGGTGTTTCTGCACGATCCGCGTGTTGTCGTCACCAACCCGATCGGGGACGATCCGGACGCAGAGCTGGAGCGTCTGCGCGCCGCCGTCGACGCGCTGCGTGTGTCAGTGGACGAAATGTTGCGCAGCGCCGACAGCGACAATGCCGAAGAGCTGCAAGTGCTCGACACCTACCGTATGTTCGCCAACTCCAAGGGCTGGATGCGCCGGATGGAGGCCGACATCGCGCGCGGCCTGAGCGCCGAGGCCGCGGTGGAAAAGGAACAATCCGGAGCGCGCGGTCGGATGTCGCGAGTGCCCGACGCCTATCTGCGCGAACGGCTGCAGGATCTGGACGATCTGTCGAACCGGCTGCTGCGCCAGCTGACGGGCCAGGGCCGCGAAACCGGGGCCGAGATGCCCGACACTCCGGTGCTCGTGGCACGCAATATCGGGCCGGGCGAGCTGTTGGAATATGGCCGCGGTTTGCGCGGCATCGTGCTGGAGGAAGGCTCCGTCGGGTCTCACGCCGCGATCATCGCGCGCGCCTGGGCGATCCCGCTCATCGTCAACGCCAAGGGCATTCTTTCGGAGGCGCTGAACGGCGACCCGATCCTGATCGACGGCGATCGCGGCCAGGTGCATCTGCGCCCTGACGAACCCGTGGCGGCAGCCTTTCGCGACAAGCTGGCGATGCAGGCCAAGGCGCAGGAACGATATGCCTCGATCCGGGATCTTCCGGCGACGTCCAAATGCGGCACGACCGTCAATCTCTACATGAATGCAGGGCTGATCGTCGATCTGCCCTCGCTCAAAAGTTCCGGCGCCGAAGGGGTCGGGTTGTTTCGCACCGAACTGCAGTTCCTGATCCGCAATAAAATGCCCAAGCGCAGCGAACTGGCCCAGACCTACAATCGGGTGATGGATTCGGCAGGCGATAAGCGGGTCGTGTTCCGCACGCTCGATATCGGTTCGGACAAGGTGCTGCCCTACATGAAACGGCAGGAGGAGCCGAACCCCGCTCTCGGCTGGCGGGCGATCCGGGTCGGGCTGGACAAGCCCGGGGTGATGCGGATGCAGCTGCAGGCGCTGATCCGTGCGGCCGCCGGGCGCCCGCTCTGGGTGATGTTCCCTTTCATCGCGCAGTTCAACGAATTCCGCGATGCCCGGCAGCACATACTCGACGAGATGGCGCGCGAAGACCGCCTCGGCCATGTGCTGCCCGAAGAGCTGCATGTCGGCGCGATGCTGGAGACCCCAAGCCTCGCTTTCGCGCCGCGGCAGTTCTACGAAATGGCGGACTTCATCTCCATCGGGGGCAATGATCTCAAGCAGTTCTTCTATGCCGCAGATCGTGAAAACGAACGGGTCCGGCGCCGCTATGACACGCTGAATGTGAGTTTCCTGACGTTGATCGAGCAGATCGTCTGGCGATGTGCGGACACCAAGACGCCGCTGAGCTTTTGCGGCGAGGATGCCGGACGCCCCATCGAGGCCATCTGTTTTGCCGCCATGGGGCTGCAATCACTGTCGATGCGCCCGGCCTCGATCGGACCGGTCAAACATCTGCTGCGGCGGACAAATCTCGAAGAGCTGCGCGATGTTATCGACACCGCGCGCCGGTCGGGCGTGCAGTCGGTGCGCCCCGCGGTGATGGACTGGCTGCGCTCCAGCGACTGGGTCGTCTAGAGCAACGCCGACTATCAGGGCGGGTCGCCTGGAAGCGGGAGCTGTCTAGGCCGCGCGGCTTCGGTCGCAGTCGTAGCCCAGCTGCTCCAGCGGTAGTTCCCATTGCCGCGAGAGCCTGTCCATGTGGGGGGCGGCGAACCGGTCGATCCGCTGCAGCAGCGCGGTGTGCCGCCCCATCATCGCGCGGCTGCGCTGGATGTACTGGAGCAACAAACCGCGCTTGACCGCCCGCGCCGCCGCAAACGCGTTGGGGGTCAGCGGTCGCATGTTCCTGGGAGGCGCGGCGAGCAGGGGCGCCAGCGCGCCTCCGTCCACACCGAGACAGCCGGCGAGCGCGTCAGCGAACCGCTGTGGATCCCGGCGCAGCCATTCCAGAGGTACGACGTGGACATGGGCGCGCCCAAACACCTCCGCGAATGCTTCGGCGATGGTGTCAAAACGGAGCATGTTCGCGGGGCTCAGATGGTGATCGCTGTTCTGCAACGCCCGGTCGACCCAGACCGGAAAGGATTTGGACGTATCGAGCCCGTAGCGCCGGAATTTCAGCTCTTGGTCGTAGAGCGAGCGCAGCAGCGCGCTTGGCCGGCGGATCACGATCAGGATTTCGGCGGGGCCGAAGAGCTCGCGCAACAGGGTAGGCTTTTCCAGAAAGGAGTAGCCGCGATACCAGGAAAACCGTTCTTCGGAGACAAGGTGCGGCCGGTCCGGCGCGGCGCGGCGGGAGGCCGCGAAATCGCGGGCGAAACCCGCCTTGTCGAAATCGAGCAGATTGCCCTCGCGCGCGCCACGGACGAGCTGTCCGAATGTGCTCGACTGCTCGTCGTAAGGTCCGCCCTTACGTTCCAGCGCATGGTAGACGGTGTCGAGACGCCTAAAGACGCCTTGCTGCAGAGTGGTGCTGCCGGCCTTGGCAAGTCCAACATGAAGGCAGAGCTTGGCGGGTTCGGGCATAGCTCTTCTCGTTCATTGCTGCATGAACGATAGGATTTTTGAGAGTTTTTGAGAACCCGCGCCAGACACCCGGAGCGGGTTTAGGGGCCGCCCATCCGGGTTCCGGCCACCGCTGCGCGGAATTCCGCCAGAACGGCCTCGCGGTCGCGGCCCTCCGAAAGTCGTTTGAGGCCAAAATAGACATGGGCCATTTCGGTATAGAAGGACATGAAGGCGTAGTTGACCGTCGCCCCCCCCACCGCGCCCAGCACCGGCAGGGTCTGGGCGCCGAGCTTTTGGCCCAGCATCCCGGCAAGGCGCGCGGAAACTGTGGCGATCAGCTTTTGCACACTGCCCCCCGAAACGGCGAGCCGGGCGCTCAGAAACGCCGTGTCGACGCCGTCGTCGGAGCGGTCGGGGCTGCCGGCGGTGAAGACGATCAGGCATTCTCGGGCGATCTCGGGATCGTCCGGGTCATAACCATAATCCCGCGCCACCGACCGGATCGAGCGCAGGATCGCGGTGACGGCGACGGGCAGTTCGGCGAAACTGCTGGCGGTGCCGAAGAACCCGCCCAGTGCGCCGGTCACTGTGGCGACTGCCCGGTGCAGGCTGTCGCTTTCACGCCAGCTGCGCGCCTGACCCGTGCGGCCGGTGTCGGTCGCTGCACTGGCGCGGAAGGCGGTGTCGAGCGAGGCCCGCAGCGCCGTTTCGATGGCCGCCCGGGGTGCCGGGCCCATCCGGCCGGTCGCGGCCTCGATCCCGCTGCCGAGCTGGTTGATGCTGCGCATCAACAGATTGTCCGCCGCCCGGAACCGCGCGACGATTGTGTCCATATCCGGCGCGTCGGGGCGTCGGGCGGGCAGTTTCGTGTCAGGCATGGCGGGCTCGCGCGCTCATGGACCCAATATGGGGCGCCGGGGCCACCGGTCCAAGAACCCCGTCCCACGCGCCGGGCAAGAGCGCCAGCCCCAAGACCCGGTCGGGATTGGTCGGCGGCGGCATTTCGGCCCCCTGGAGACGGTCAAATCCGAAGCGGCCATAGTAGGGCGCATCCCCGATCAGCAGCACCCGCTGCCAGCCCTGCCCGCGCGCCCGGTCCAGACTGTCGGAGATCAGGAGCCCGCCCAGCCCCTCGCCCTGCCGGGTCGGGTGCACCGCGATCGGCCCCAGCAGCAGCGCCGCCGCATCACCCACGGTGATCGGCCAGTAGCGCACCGCCCCCGCGAGGATGCCGTCGGCGTCGCGCGCCTTTGTCGACAGCCCCGTCACCGGCGCGCTGCCGTCGCGCAGCCGGTAGGACGACAGCCCCATGCGGCCCGGCCCGAAGGCCACGTCATAGAGTGCCTCGACCTCCCACCAGTCCTCGTCGGTTTCTTCGCTGAGATGATACACGGGAGTGGTCCGCCGCTCCGGCAACTGCGCTGACGGCGGGGGTAGCATAAGGGGCCGAGCGGCTCCAAGGGTGCAAACGCGCGGGGTGTCCGGTGCTGCGTCAGCGCCGCGCGAGGTAGCCCGCAATGGCGTCGAGCGCGGCACGAACCGGCGGCTCGTTGCGCCCCTCATGGTGGGAGACCAGCCATTGTTCGCTACGCAGCTCCGCGATGGGCTCGGAGACCCGCACCAGCCCCTCGGTCCGTTCCCCGATGAACATCGGCAGCACGACCCGCCCGATCCCGGCGCGCGCCAATGCCGAGGCTAGGTGCGGGCTATTCGCCTTGGTGACGATCTGCGGGCCGTAGCGCTCCTGAATCCAGCGGATCGAGGGGGTTACGGGCGCGTCCCAGGATGGACCAATCCAGCCGTCGACTCGCTCGTTGGCGGCATAGACGCCGTAGTCGACCCAGCCGATCTGCTGGCGTGCGACCCAGGGCTGATCGGGCCGTCGGTTGCGCACGCCTATATCGACCTCGCGCCGGGCGATGTCGAGATCGAGATCGCAATACATGAACTCGGGCAGCCAGATCGCCGCAGGCGTCCAGTACTCCGACAATCGCTCGGCAAGATCGAGCGCCGTCCAGGCCCCGGCCGAGATCCGCACGCAGACCGGCCCCAGCGCCTCGTCGCGCCACATCGCGATCTGCCGGGCGGTGTCCTCCATGCTGCGGGTGCGTTCGGCCAGGGCGCGGCCGTCGGCGGTCAGCGCGTAGCCTTCGGCGCCATGAACGAAGAGCCGCCGTCCGAGCCCTGTCTCGAACGCCTTCATCCGGCGGCTGAGCGTGGCCGCACTGACCCCCAGCGACGCCGCGGCGCGGGCAAGCCCGCCGGTCCGCGCGATGGCCGAGAAGTAGGCCAGATCGTTCCAGTCGGTGTCGGTTTTCATTTCTGAAACTCCACCTCCGATTCCGGGGGCTCTGCGGCGTGCGATCGGGTCGCTAGCTCTGACGCAGCCCAAGAAGGAGACCGGTCATGATGCCCGTGATAATGCCGCTGAATATCCCAACCGCCCCGCTGACTGAATATCAAAACGAGCGGAAACGCTTTGCAGAAATGGAAGTCGAGTTCCGCGCGCGGAAACGGCGCGCCGCGATACTGTCGCTGATGGGTGCGGTCCGGGCCCTTGCGCGGCGCCCCAGCCGGGCCGCGCAGGCGCATCGCGCGGGGCGGGCGCGGGCCGCCTTGGGCTGAACGCAGCGGCGCTGGCACCCGGCACCGATCCGCGCTAGGCCCCCGTCAGATGACGGAGATGCGCGATGTTCTATGAGCCCAAGGACGGCCATGGCCTGCCCCACAACCCGTTCAACGCTGTGGTCACGCCGCGGCCCATCGGATGGATCTCGACCCGGGGCAGCGACGGGTCGGAGAACCTCGCGCCCTATTCCTTCTTCAACGCGGTGGCCTATGTGCCACCGCAGGTCATGTTCGCCTCCACCGCGGCCAAGCCCGACCGGGACGGCACCAAGGACAGCACCGCCAATATCCGCGAAACAGGTGTGTTCTGCGTCAATATCGTCGGCCACGGGATGCGCGATGTGATGAATGTCACCTCCGGCGGTTATCCCAGGGAGGTCGATGAGTTCGACCGTGCGGGCGTAGCGCGGGCGGAATGCCAGACGATCCCCTGTTCGCGTGTCGCCGACGCCCCGGCCAACCTGGAATGCCGGCTGACCCAGATCGTGCAGCTGCCGGGTGAGGCGAATTTCGTCACCTTCGGCGAGGTCACCGGCGTGCATCTGCGCGACGATTGTGTGGTCGATGGGCGGTTCGACGTCACTCGTTATCAGCCGCTGGCGCGGATGGGATACCGGGACTACGCGCGGGTCGCCGAGGTCTTTGAGCTCGCCCGCCCCGATGATTGAGCCGACGTCTGTGTCGGAGCGGCACGGACGAATTTTTGCTCGGTGACGGACGCGCCCCACTGGTCTCCGGTGAATTCCTCGGCCAGCGCGAAGCCCTCGCGTTCATAGAGGCTGCGGGCCGCGTCGAGGCCCTTGAGCGTCCAGAGATGGGTCTCTGCAAAGCCTTGGGCGTCGCAATGGGCGACCGCCGCGCGCAGCAGCGCCTTGCCGATCCCCTGCCCGTCCGCGGCCTCAGCCATCGCGAACCAGCGCAGATGGGCGCGGCCATGCCCCAGGTTTTCGCCATCGATGGTGATCCCGCCGACGATCTGGCCGCCGAGATAGGCCGCCCAGGTGCCGTTCATGGGGCGTTCCGCCCGCTCCATGAACTCTGCCAGTTCCCGCGCGACCTTGCATTCGAAGGCGCGACCGAACGGATAGATCGGCTGAATCCTCACGGCGAAGATCTCGGCCATGCGCCCCACAAGCCCGTCTGTGTAGCCGCGCAGGATCTCATAGTTCGGCTGTTCGCCTTTGCGGCCCTGCCCCATGGGGCAGAGCGCAGCGGCGTAATCCTGCAGCCCGTGGAGGACACGCCGCTGGGCGGGGCCGTCCATCCGGTCCAGAGCATCGCGGACCTGCGCCGCGGCGGTCCTGTCGATCACATCGAGGGTCTGCCGGCCTGCCGCGGTTAGAAAGAGCTTCTTGGCCCGCCCGTCCACAGCCGAGGGTTCTTCGCGGATCAGACCACGCTCGGCCAGAGACCGCAGCAGACGGCTGACGGTGGACTTCTCCAACCTCAGACGGTCGCACAACTCGCGGGCAGAAACACCCGTACCGAGCCCGATTTCGATCAGGGCGTGAACTGCCGAGCCCGGCAGGTCCGTGCCCGCCACGCTGCGGCCCAGAAACCCCCAGGTCCGCACCAGTTCGCGCGAGGCCGCACGGACGCCGGTCACCAGATCGGGTTGTACCATGGCAAGCTCCATTAGTTGTATAATACAACTATATTGAGGTCGCCCGCTTGGGTCAAACTCCGCATTGCGCCTGTCCCGCGCCTTGCCTAGCGTCGCCGCCATGCAGCGAGATCGGAGAGCATGATGGGTGAGACGATGATCGGGGTGATCGGCGGGTCCGGGGTCTATGACATGGACGGCCTCGAAGGTGCCGACTGGGTGACGGTCGAAAGCCCGTGGGGCGCGCCGTCCGACGCGATCCTGACCGGGCGGCTCGGCGGTGTGCCGATGGCCTTTCTGCCGCGCCATGGCCGGGGCCATGTCCACAGCCCGACCACCGTGCCTTACCGCGCCAATATCGACGCGCTGAAACGGCTGGGCGTGACCGACGTGGTCAGCGTCTCGGCCTGCGGGTCCTTCCGCGAGGAGATGGCGCCGGGGCACTTCGTCATCGTCAACGATTTCATCGACCGGACATTCGCGCGGGAGAAGTCATTCTTTGGCACCGGTTGCGTCGGACATGTGTCGGTCGCCCACCCGACCTGCCCGCGGCTGGGCGCGGCCTGCGCCGACGCGGCGCGCGCCGCGGGGGTCACTGTCCATGAAGGCGGCACGTACTTGGCAATGGAGGGGCCGCAGTTCAGTTCCATGGCCGAAAGCAAGATGTATCGCGAGGTCTGGGGCTGCGACGTGATCGGCATGACCAACATGCCAGAGGCCAAGCTCGCCCGCGAGGCCGAGCTCTGCTACGCCTCCGTCGCCATGGTCACCGACTATGACAGCTGGCATCCGGACCACGGCGCCGTGGACATCACCGACATCATCGCCACGCTGACGGGGAACGCCGACAAGGCCCGGGCGCTGGTCGCGGGCCTGCCCGAGCGGCTCGGAGGCGAACGCGCCCCCTGCCCCCATGGCTGCGACCGCGCGCTGGAATACGCCATCCTGACGGCGCCGGACGCCCGTGACCCCGCGCTGCTGGCCAAGCTCGACGCCGTGGCGGGGCGGGTTCTGGGTGCGGGCTAGACCCTGCGGGGACGTGATTTCCGCTTCGCACCGCGGCGGAGCGTGAGTTCCGCGTTACATTCCGCAAATCCCTGATTTGTAAAGTGACTGTCCACAAATTGGCGCGTTAGCTGGGAGGGAGTTACCAGGAAACGCCCCATGCCGCTCGACCTCTGGCTTGCCTTTGTGGCCACTTCAGCGCTGTTGCTGATCATCCCTGGCCCGACGGTCGTGCTGGTCCTGTCCTATGCCCTGAGCCGGGGGCGGTGCGTGGCCGCGGCGACGGCACTCGGGGTGGCGGCGGGACATCTGCTGGCCATGAGCCTGTCGGTGCTGGGGCTGGGTGCGGTGATCCTGGCATCGGCAAAGCTTTTCACGCTCGCGAAGTGGACAGGCGCGGCCTATCTGGTCTGGTTGGGATGGCGGATGTTGCGCCATGCACCGGGCGGGCTCATCATGTATCCGCTGCCCGGCGAAGCGCAGACTGGTGCGCCCCGATCCACGGCGCCCTTCGTCCACGCCGCCGCCGTCACCGCGCTGAACCCGAAATCCATCGGCTTTTTTCTTGCCCTCGTACCGCAGTTCCTCGACACAGAGATACCGTCGGCGCCGCAGGTCGCAGTGCTGATCGCCACCTTCGTCGGGCTCGCGGCCCTGAACGCCCTAGCCTATGCGCTTTTGGCGGACAGGTTGCGGACCCGTTTCGCGCGCCCCCGCGTCGTGCGCTGGCTCAGCCGTTCCGGAGGGGCGGTGCTGATCGGTCTGGGGGTCATGACCGCCACGATGAAAAGGGCCGCCTGACCATGAAAGACATCCAAGCCGCGCGCGTGGAGGACTATATCCGCTCGATCCCCGATTTCCCCCATGAGGGGATCATGTTCCGAGATGTCACCACGCTTTTTGCCAATGCACGGGGGTTCCGCATGGCGGTGGATCAGTTGGTCGCGCCCTATGCCGGGCGGCGGATCGACTATGTCGTGGGTCTTGAGGCGCGCGGCTTCATCCTCGGCGGCGCGGTGGCGCACCAGCTCTCCTGCGGGTTCGTGCCGGTGCGCAAGAAGGGCAAGCTGCCCGGACCGACGATTGCCCAAGACTACACGCTGGAATACGGTCAGGCGACGGTGGAGATCCATGACGACGCGATCGAGGCGGGCCAGACGGTGCTGATCGTCGACGATTTGCTTGCCACCGGCGGCACGGCGGAAGCCGGTATCAAGCTGGTCGAGCGGTTGGGCGGCGATGTCGTGAGCTGCGCCTTCGTGGTCGATCTGCCCGATCTGGGCGGGCGCGCACGGCTGGAAGCGCTCGGCTACGATGTCCATGCACTGTGCGCCTACGCGGGGGCCTAGGCCCGCGGCGCACCGCCTGCGTAAGGCGGCTGGCGCGCGCTCGTCTGCGTGGGGGGGTCGCGATCGGTCACAAGCTTGAAGAAGTCACGCACAAGCACCGGCCAATCGGGGAGTGGAACCGTCGGGCAGGGCTCGGCGAGATGTCGGTCTACCCAGTCGTGCCTTTCCACGTCGTTACGCTCAAACATCGCGCCCTGCGGAATGTATTGCCAGGTCGAATACTTAAATGCGCTATAGGCGACGGCATCTCTCGTCGGAATGAGAGACTGTGAGACAATGCAGAGTTTTTCACGGCGGTTCAGACTTTCAAGCACGAGCTTTTCGCAAAAGGCAGGCACCTGACTGACCGCCCTGTTACGAAGCTCCGTGTACTGCCCGACGAAATGCAAAGAGCCATCCGAGTTTTCGCTGTTTCCGCTCGGCAGAAGCTCCAAAATGAAATCGGGAACAAATTGTGCGATAATATTGACATAAAGCCGGTCGACGATGACCTCATTCCGGCCTTCCGCACGCAGGCTTACGTGACAGAGCCGCTCCCGGGTCAGCCCGTCCGCGGAGACCGCGTGAAGATCCCCGGCGCGAACCCCGCTGAACGGCGAGTTGGATAGCTTGTAGGAGCGCGGCACATCATCGATGTTCACGGTCGCGAGAACGCCGAGGGCGAACCCCACGAGCAGGGTTAGAAGAAGTGCCGACAGATATTGATAGAGCTTACGCATTTTTTCTACTCACCGGGAACAACACGCGTCCCCGCAGGGATAATGCGTGTCGGGACAGGTGCCCTGGGCCGACGTCGCAGAGACCGACGCGAGGATCGCGAGAACGCAAACCGCGGAAAGTGTGAAGAAACGGGGCATGGGAAAGGCCTCCAAGCAGCAAAGGCTAACCAAAGGTTAACATAAGCAACAATCCGCTCAAAACCGCGCCAACGTTAAAAACCTGAAGACACAAGATGCGGTGGTCGCCGCGCCGCGATGCCCGCTATTCAGCCCCATCAACAGGGACCCGGGACCCGCGACGCGGGGCACTTCGGCAGCGTGGCGATGCGAATCGACCTCTAGTTGGGCGCGCGCAGCACCGCGCCGGGATTCATGATGCCTGCCGGGTCGAGCGCGGCCTTGATCGCACGCATCGCGGCAAGCTTCGCCGGATCACCGTAGCGTTCCAGATCGGCCACCTTGGCCCGGCCGATCCCGTGTTCGGCACTGATCGACCCGTCGTGGGCATGGACCAGATCATGGATCGCAGCGGTGAGGGCGGCGCGGCGATCGTCAAAGACCCTGCGGTCCTGCCCCGCCGGCGGGAAGAGATTGTAATGCAGATTGCCGTCGCCGAGATGGCCGAAGCAGTTGATGCGCACCGGCGCGATCTCTGCGACGCGGGCCGGCGCCTCGGCGAGGAACTCCGGGATCGCGCTGAGCGGCAACGAGATGTCGTGGGAGGCGACGGCGCCGATCTTGCGGTTGGCCTCTGGGATCGACTCTCGGAGCGCCCAGAGCTCCGCCTGCTGGGACTGGGACTGCGCGATGACGCCGTCGGTGGCGAGCCCCTGCCCGGCGGCTGCCTCGAAGAGCGCCGCCAGCGCCGCATCGGCATCGCCTGCGCCGGACAGGCCAAGCTCGATCAGCACCGACCAGTCGGGTGGCGCGCTCCAGGGCTGGCGCAGATCCGGCAGCTTGCCGGACAGAAAGACGAAGCCCTGGCGGTGGATCAGCTCAAATGCGGAAACCGCCTCGCCAGCATGGTCGCGCGCCAGCCGGAGCAGGCGCAGCGCCGCCGCGGGGTCCGGGACCGCCAGCAACGCGACCCCCGTCGATGCCGGCCGCGGGAAGAGCCGCAGCGCCGCGGCGGTGATCACACCCAGCGTGCCTTCGGAGCCGACCAGCAGGTCCTTCAGATCATAGCCTGTGTTGTCCTTGCGGAGCCGCTTCAGCCCGTTCCAGATCGCGCCGTCGGGCAGGACCGCCTCCAGCCCCAGGCAGAGGTCGCGGGCGTTGCCATAGCGCAGCACATGGACGCCGCCCGCGTTGGTGGCGAGGTTCCCGCCGATCCTGCAGGTGCCCTCGGAGGCGAGCGACAGCGGAAAGAGAAACCCCTCCGCCTCAGCTGCGGCCTGGACGTCGTGGAGCACGGCGCCGGCTTCGGCCACCAGCACGGCCTCGTCGCCATGGACCGCGCGGATGGCCGTCATCTTTTCCAGCGACAGCAGTAGCGGCGCCGGCCGGTCCGGCGGTTGCGTCTGCCCGCCCACCAGCCCGGTGCCGCCGCCATGGGGTACAATGGGCGTGCGCGTGGCGTTGGCGGCGCCCAGGATGGTCGCGACCTCGTCGACGCTGCGGGGCATAGCCACCGCCAGCGCGTGACCCGGATAGCGCCCACGCGGCTCTTCGAGATCGGCGGGCGCGGGCGGTCGCAGCCGGTCCCGAGGCAGAGCAGACTCGAGGCGGGTCAGGATAGGCTCAGCGGGTGGGGCGATATCAGTTGTCGTCATGCTCAAGGTAACGCGGTTCCAGCACATAGACCGTGGGCCGGTCCGGCAAGCTACGCAAGGAGACTTCCATCGAAGACGCGTCCATGCGCTCGATGAGAAACTCGTCCGCCATGCCCGCCAGGAAGATCTCCAGATTGGGCCGGCCGAACCAGTGCATCGGGATCACGACGGAAGAACGCAACCGCTTGAGCACGCCGATCATGGTCGGCAGCGGCAGAGTCAGGCCGCCGTCGACCGGCGCCATGACCACATCGAGCCGACCGATGGCGGCAAACTGTTCCGCCGTGGGTTCGTGGTGCAGATGGCCCAGATGCCCGATACAGAGCCCGGCGGTCTCGAAGACGAAGATCGAATTGCCATCCTCGCCCATCTCCGACCACGCGCTGCGGATATCGGTGGAGACCGACCGTACGAGCATGTCGTCCAGGTCCAGATAGTGCCCCGCCGGCCCGCCTTCGGGGTTCCAGCCCGGCAGGACGTGGGGGATGCGCGGATCGGGAAACTCCGTCCAGTGCGACGAGTGGGCCCGGTTCATCGTCGCCACAGTCGGAACGAAATCGGTCGCCCCGAGAAAGCCGGTATAGTCGGTGACGGCGCTCAGCCCGCCCGGCGTCTGGATCAGGAAGGACGCGTGGGCGACGTAGCTCAGCCGCACCGTGAAGTCCGGCAGCGGCTCGGTGAAGCTCGCGTTGTGGAGATATTCGATACCGGGTGTGGCCTCAGCCAGCGCGATGCAGTGGCTTGGGCGCCGGTCCTGCTGCGCAGCGGCGGGCGCAGCCATAACAAAGGTCAGGGCGGCAAGCGTCAGGGCGACGGTAGCGACAGCGGTGGGGCGGATCATGAATGGGCACCTCCTCGGCTCAGACGGTAGCGCGCGCAGGCCGCCTGTCATGGAGAATACCGGTGCCGCCGCGCACGCGCCATCGGGCGCCGCGCAGATGTGATCGATTTCCGGGCAGGCGGCGCCGGGTTGGCCGAAACTCGGGGCGTTTCCGCACCCGTCCGGACAGCACGTTCCGGCACGGCGGCGGGGGTGAGGCCGGACCGGGTAGGTCCGGTCCGGCCTGCGTGATCAGGTCAGCGCGCGCCGGAGCGCGGGCACCCGCGACAGCAGGACATAGTCGAGCACCAGCACCGTCAGGATCGCGATGCCCGCCATGGGAAAGGCCAGCGACACCGCCAGCCCCACGAGCACCGCGCCCTGCCAGAGCGGCATGTCCCGCGGCATCGGCGGCGCGGCGAGGCGCCCCGCACCCTGGGGACGGCGCTTGAGCCACATCACCACGGCGCTGACGCACAGGAACAGAACCGCCAGACAGAAGACCGTATTGGCAAGCACGCTCCAGAGCCCCAGCGTGCCCATATGGAGCGCGATGCCCACCGCCATGGCCTTACCGAACAGCGAGTAATCGGCGTAGCGGACATCGGCGAGGATCTTGCCGGTGAACCGATCGACATGGACCGTTCGATCCGAGGTCGGATCAAGGCTGTCGGTGCTCATGGAGTCGCGGCTGAAGGTCCAGACGCCGCTCTCTCCCTGGGGCATGTTCATCTGGTAGCGCGCATCAAACCCGATCTCGCGGGCCAGCGCATCCATGCTGTCCACGGTGACCGCCGTGCCGGGCGCCAGACCGGGCGTGCCGGCCTCGCTGCCCGAGGCGGGCATGGGCGTCTGCTCCAATGCCCATGGCACTTCCTTGGGACCGTGGTTCATGCTGGCGTGGGTTGTGTCCGACAGAGGCACGTTGTCCCATTTCTCGGCCGGAAACTGGCTCCAGGCCTGCATGATCTTGCCGCCCCAGATCCCGGCCCAGGCAAGGCCGGAGATCAGGAAGAAGACCAGAAAGAACGAGATCCAGAGCCCGAAGACACCGTGGAACGAGCGCCAGGCCGCTCGGCCCGGCCCGAAGCTGGGGATCAGTGCGGCTCGCCAGCCCCGTTCGCCGCGGGGCCACCACATGTAGAGCCCGGTGGCGATCAGCACCATGCCGAGAGACGCCGCGATCTCCAGCAGACGGTCGCCCGTGGTGCCCAGCAGGAGCGAGCCGTGGACATTGTCGGCAAAGTCGTACCAGCCGCTGCGGCGCGGGAAGCTTTCCAGCACCTGCGCCGTGTAGGGATCGACGACCGCCATCGTCGCTACATCGCCCTGATCGACGCGAAAGATCGCGGCCAGGTCGGGCGCGCGCGGGGCAACATACTGCACCAGCGTGCTGTCCGGGACAGTGGCCAGGGCGGCCTCGGCCTGGGCCGAAACTGCGAGCGGTGCCTCCAGCGGGGTGACGACGGTGCGCTCCCCGTCCCGCCCGTCGATCCACGCGATCCAGAGCATGGCCATGCCGGTGATGGCGAGAATGGCGAAGAAGGGGAGCACGAATAGCCCGGCATAGAAATGCCAGCGCCAGGCGGCGAAATAGAGTTTCTTGTCCAGGGAACTGGCCTGGGTGTCATCCAGTTCGGCGACCTGTTCGGTCGTAGCTGTCATGGGATATCTCCGAAGACGCCGGTCGCGCGGGGCGACGGCGGGAATTGGGTCAGGCGATGTCTGGAAAACTCACGCCAGAGGCGGAGCGCGGGCCTGAACGGTGGCGTCTCTGGCGCGTTTGATCAACGCGAGGTCGCGCGGCAATGGTTGGCAGACGGCAACCGCTGCGGCCCGCGGATCGGTCACGGGCGGCTGCGGCCAGGCCGCCGGCGTTTCCAGCCGGCAAAGCGGACAGTCGTCATGGGCCTCGGGCTCGCCAAAGCAAAAATCCGCCGCGCTCACTCCGAAGGCGAGCGCCGCTCCGGCGCCTCGGTCGACCTCGATCCGGGCCAGTGCCTGGTCGCCCTGAAAGCCACTGACACTGACAGCCAGCAGCGAACAGAGCGCGAGCTGCACGAGAAGGATTGCGAGCCGGTGGGCCATGGAGCGTTACATTGCGTCCTCGCGCGTTTTTCGCAACGATTTTGTTCCGCGACAGGCTGTTGCACGCAAGAGAACGCCGGTCGTGTCCGGCGCCACCGCTTTCGGGGACGGGCTGAGATGGCTGGCTTGAAGGGTCGCGGTGGGGCCTCCGTAAGGGTGTGCGCAACCGCCTGATCGGAAAGCCCGACGAAAGGTGTCTGACCCGCGGGTCCGACCGCTCAGACAGGGGTCGACCTGGTGACGCCCGCCCCTTGTCCCTGTCCTTGTTTTGCCGGCAGGCGCCTGGTGCTCAGGATCGGAGCAGTGCGCCAGAAGAAGAATTCACCGACGATCCGCGGTCAGGTTAGCGCCGGGAACCCTAACCAAGTGCTCATGCACTGATTGCCGTCGCAGCCTCTGCGACGGCGGCGGCGATGGCATCCAGCCCGTCGGTCAGCGCTGCCGGACCCGGCTGCAGGATGAGGGGCGATTTGATCTCGCTGATCCGCCCGGCCCGTACCGCCGGGATTGTGTCCCAGCCGGGGCGGGCTGCGATTTTTTCAGTCCGCACCTTCTTGCCGCACCAGGACGCGAGGATGAGGTCCGGGCGGGCTGCAATCACTTCGTCGGACCGCAGGATACGATCCGTTGCGCGGCCGCAATGGGCCTGGAGCGAGAACGCATCGCGCCCGCCCGCGATCTCGATCAGCTCGGACACCCAACCGATGCCTGCGATCAGCGGATCGTCCCACTCCTCGAAATAAACCAGCGGTCGGCGCTTGCCGGCGGTTGCCGCCGACAGAGCCGCGAGGCGGGCGGTGTAGCCATTGACAAGCGCATCGGCGCGGTCCGGCACACCGGTCAGCGCGCCAAGGCTGCGGATCATCGCGAGGATGCCCGCGATATCCCGCTGGTTGTAACCCAGCACGGTAACGCCGGCGCGCAAAAGGGCGGCGGCGATGTCGGCCTGGAGGTCCGAAAAGGTCAATACGAGTTGAGGGTCGAGCGCCAGGATCTTGGGGATGTCGGCGGAGGTGAAGGCCGAGACCCGCGGCTTTTCGCGCCGCACGCCGGCCGGGCGGACGGCATAGCCCGACACACCCACGATGCGGTCCTGCTGGCCCAGCAGATAGAGCGTCTCGACCGTCTCTTCGGTCAGACAGACGATGCGCTCGGGCGGAAATCGTCGCATCAGCGGCCTCCCTGGCGTATTTGCATTCCGGACCATGGCCGGCCGGGCAAGACCGCCGCGCAGCGGCGCTCTGACAAGCGGCGCAGTTTCTGGCAAGCGGGTCCCCCGGGCTGACGGCGCGCAATCATTGCAGCACCGCGTCCGTCCGCTCCAGCACCAGCACCGCCGCGGGCGCCTGCTCGCAAACCGGAGACCCGGGCTCGACCAGCCCGCCGCCCGCGTCGCCCCAGCCTTGACCCTTCGTCCTGGCAGTGGCCACCAGAGCGTCGATATCGGCGTCCGGATCGACGTCACCAAAGAGGAACATAGCCCCACGCGAACCGCGATAGGCGACGGTGCAGGCACGGGTGCAGCCCGTCACCGCGGCCGTTCCCGAGACTTCGAACCGATCCCCGACAGCATCGCCCGCCGCATCCATGGCGGCGCGCAATCGTCTGATCAGCTCAAAGCCCGGATGGCACGGCGCATCGGTGTGACGGCAGCGGGTGCAGAGGATCGTGCGGTCAGCGCCAGGTCGGTTCATCGGGTCCTCCACGACAACGCGGGGGAGACAGGGAACCAGCTATGTCGCCGGGCGTGCCCGGTTGAACCATCTTGGCCTCCTTCCGGGGCACCCCGCCCGGGTTGAGTTTCAACGAGATGGCAGGTCTCCTGACTTGCGGGTCGTTGCGGTCCTGCGCCTTCCCGGACCGTGTGGGCCCAGTGGCTGTCGCAGGAACGCTCGCCGCTCACAGTTGCGGGGGCAGTCACGGAATGGGCGCCTGATGGCTACGCCGCACCGTGTTCCCTTTTAATCCCCGTGAGCTCGCGCCGAGGGGAACCATATAGGAGAGGGCTGATATGCGCGCCTCGGTTTGTCAAGCATGCCGGCTTGGATCAGCCGCCCTGCCCCGACCTTGACCGAACCGGCGCCGTCGGCCATCCCGTGCATCTTCTGGCCAAAGTCCGCATTGTCGATACTTTTCACGGCAATTCGAAGAATTCGGTTTTTTTGTGCGAAATGAACGCGCGGCGAAGGCGCGCAGCGCCGAAGATCGCGTGCGGCGAGGTGATCTCGGGGCATTTAGGGTTTTGGTTGGCCCCGAAATGGCTGCTATTTCCCGTGGGAGGTCCTGCGTTTCGGGATCCTGGTGCGCGTTTAATGGTTGAGGAGTGCGCGATGAGACAGGCAAAGGACATCGAAGCCGGTAAGGCGGACCCGGTCGCACAGAGCGGTTCGACGGTGGCCGATGCGCTGTCGATCCTGGTCACGGTCGCGACCGTCGCGGTGATTTTCTGGCTCTCGGATCAGCGGACCATTGCGGGCTACGGCACGGAGCACGACTTTATCGGCAGCATGGTGGGAGAGGCTGAACGGTTGCTCAACGGCCTGCCGCTGGAGAGCAAATTCCACCCGCCCGGTTTCACTTTCGTGCTTGCCGCGACCTACTTGGGCGTCGGTGACTGGTTCGAGACCGGCAAGGCCATCTCGATCTTCTCCGCGGCTGCGACTTTGGTGTCCGCGCACCTGTTCTTTCGCCTGCTGGGGGGACCCTGGCTGGCGCTCGGCGCCGTGGTCGGTCTGGTCTCGTCGGCGACCTTTCTCAAATTCGGAATGCAGGCGACCTCGGATATCTATGGGTTGGCGCTGTTCTATGTCGCTTTCCTGTTGGCCGCCTTCGCGGCGGTGCGGCAGTCTGTGCTGCTCTGGTTCGCGGTCGGGCTGGTCATCGTATTGAGCGTGATGACCCGGACCAACGGGCTGACGCAGATCTTCCTGCTGGGCATTCCGCTGCTACAGGTCGGTCTGGGCTACAAGCTGCGGGCGATCCTGGGATGCGTGACCGGCATCATCGTGGCGGCGTTTGGTTTCTATGTCTTCGCGACAATGACAGGCTCCAACCTGCGACCCGACGGGACGTATCACAACCTCGCGCTGACTTATTTCACCGAAGAGCGGGTATCCTGGGAAGGTATGATCGAGTCGCGATCGCGGTTCTCAAGTCTCTACGAGGTTCTCACCCATGACCCGGTGGCGATGGCCAAGGGATACATCCGTGATCTGCTCGATATCGCGCTTGTGCGGATCCCGCAGCTCAGCGGACCTGTGCTCGCGCTGCTGTTTCTACCTGGAATCATCCTGGCCGTGGCGGACCGGCATCGCCTGTTGCTGCTGGGGTTCTTCGCAATCACGCTGGCGCAGCTGGCACTGGTGAATTTCAAAGCCTACGAGCCGCGCTACCACATGTATCTGACGCCATGGATCGGCGCGGGTGCCGTTTACCTGCTGTGGGCCTTTTCGCGGCGCGGCGATGTCTTTCCTCTCTTGCGCAATGGCATCCTTGCGCTCGGTGCGGCGGGCATCCTGCTGGGCATCGCGTACGCGGGACGCGATGCTCAGCGCTTTGCTTCCTTCGGCGGCAACCCGGAAATGTCGCGCGTGCTGCCGGAGGTCTCCGGTATTGTGGCGGCCGGCGACCTGGTGGTGGCGCGCAAAGGACACCTTGCCTTCTACAATGGCGCGGAGACCGTGTATCTCGCCGATGTGACGACAGAGCCGGAGTTTCGGGCGGTCTTCGAAGAGGCAAAGGTCCCGACGGACGGCACCCTCTATCTCTTTGTCGGAGAGGTTGAACGGAGCAAACGGCCCCAGATCGCAGCGATCGTGGACGACGGGCTGCCCTGGCTCGCGACCGTTGCCGAGGGCGATGGCTGGGCGCTCTACCGTTACGCGCCGGAGGGCTGAGGCGCGAAACCGGGGGCGGTGTCGCGCAAGAGCGCCGCCTCGAGCGCGCGCAAGCGTGCGGGATGCCCGGGCACCTGCACCGGATCATCTGCATCGCCCGGATGCACCATGAACCAGATCTCGCCGGGAGCCTTGGTCGCGGCGCGGCGCGCATCGGCCAGATCAGCGCCCAACCGCGCTACGGCGGCCTCCGGGTCGGGAATGGGCAGGACCCCACCGAAGCGCCAGTTGGTAGGAACATCCGCGCGGTTGGCGGAGGCCTGGACCGCACGCCCAAGGTGCGCGATCACCTTGCCTTTGACGTCGCCGGGCCGGGTCAGGGGCACCATGCTGCGGACGGGGATACCATGGCGGGTGGCCATCTCTATGACCGCCGGTCGAATGCCCGGGAACGCATGGCAATGCTCATGCCCGTCCACGAAATCAGGCAGACGCCCGAACAGCTGGCGGAAGCGATCCATCTGGGTGGAGATACGCGCCGCGACCTCGGCACTGTCGAGCCCCGCCAGAGACCTCAAAAGCAGCCATGTCCGGTCGGGACGGAGCGGCGCGCCCGGCGGCGCGAAGGTAAAGTTCAGGTGCAATCCGACCCGTGCGTCGGCGGGCCGCCTCCCGCGAAGCGCAGCCGCCGAGGCTTCGGAGCACCACTCCACGAGCACGGACACCGCATCGATCGCGCCGGTCTTGAGGAGCTGCCGCATCACCCGGTCATGCCCGTCGCCAAGACCGTAATCATCGGCAACGATCCACAGATCAGGCATCGTTGCCCGAAAGCGCGACCGTGTCCTGCGCGCCGTTTGAGTGGCTCTTGGATGGGGACGCGTCGGCCGCTCCATCGAGCGTGACGCTCTCTTTCAGAACATAGGTCGGCCGCTGCTTGGCCTCGAGCAGCGTCTTACCGACATATTCGCCGATCAGCCCCAGACAGACGAGTTGGACCCCGCCAAAGAACACCACCAACACGACGATCGATGCAAAACCCGAGAAGGGCGATCCCAGAAGCAGCGTCTCGGTCACGATCCAGATCATGTAAAGGACGCTGAGGATGGAAATGGCGAACCCGAACAGGGCCATCAGTCGGATCGGCGCCACCGAAAAGGACGTGAGCCCGTCGATGGCAAGCCCGAGAAGCCGCGCCGAGTTGAACCGGCTTGGGCCGCCGTCGGCACGCTCCGGCACGTCGAAGGGCAGGCCGAGCTGATTGAACCCGACCCAGGCATAGAGGCCTTTGAGAAAGCGCTCGCGCTCGGGCAATTGCCGCAAGGCTTCGGCAACCCGGCGGTCGAGCAGCCGGAAGTCGCCGGCATTGGGCGGAATGTCGACACGGGCCCCAAGGTTGATCAGCCAGTAAAAGAGCCGCGCGCTGCTGCCGCTGCCGCTCGCCTCGCCCAGCCGCGACTTCTTGTAATAGTAAACGACATCGTACCCTTCGCGCCATTTCTCGATCATCGTGGCGATGCGTTCGGGCGGATGCTGCAGATCGGCATCCATGAAGATGATGGCGTCGCCGTGAGCGGCATCGAGCCCCGCGGTTAGCGCGGCCTCCTTGCCGAAGTTGCGCGACAGGACCAAAAGCCGGCTCGGCCAGGCGAACCGGAGGTTACGTAGGATGTCGCTGGTGCGGTCGCGGCTGCCATCATCGACAAAGACCAACTCGAAGGACACGTTGGCGTCGGCGGCGAACTTGGGTAGCGTCTCTTCGAGGCTTGCGACCAGCGCGTTCAGCACAGGCTCCTCGTTATAGCATGGAATAATGAGCGTCACGCGATCCATCACTTGCCTCGACTGGCTGAGAAGATCAGCACGCGGCTGATGGCGAAATTGACGACGAACGAGCCGACAAGCGCCGCGGCAAGGGCCAGTGCTTCGGGGACACCGGCGCGGTAAGCGGCCTCGAAAAGCGCGACGCGCAACACATAGACTATGGCGGTGTTTGCCAGAAAGGCCGCCAGCCGCCCGGCATGGAGGTCGCTCGAATGCAAGTCTCCGAACGTGACCTTCTGGTGAATGACATAGACGACGACCGCACTGACCGACATTGCGCCAGCCAGCGCGAGCCAGGACGAGAAGCCCGCCTTCAAAAGTGCCAGGCCGATTGCAAAATCAATTAAAGCGCCGACCAGAGAGCCGAGCCCGAAAATCACCATTCGCCGCATCTATACGTCCTCTGTCGGCGGGCGCCACGCACTCAAACTTGCGCGCACGCGCCGTGCGGGGTGTAGGGCGCGAGCATTGAAAAAGCAAGGTTTACGGGGGTTCCTTCAGCAGTCGCACGGGCACGGCTCGGTGTTTTTGACGCGATTGGTCGGTACGGAAACGACGTCCCGCAGACCGGATGGGGGATGGAGCTCGCCAGGCCACCGGGCGGCGGGACGGCGTGACAATCCCGGCTCCCAAACAGCGCGCGCGTGACGAAAAGGCGCATCATTGCCGGGTACCGAAGCCATTACAGAGCGTTCTGCGCCTCCCGTCGCCCCGGGCACGGCGCGTCAGGGGCCGGACGTGCCGCCGACTACCAATCGCAGCGCTCGTAAGTGTCCATCATCGGCATCGTGCAGTCGGTATCCGTGGTGTGTTCGACGGGCTGGTCCATGACATCGTCATTCTGTGCGTCGGTGGCCGCGTTGGTATCGTCGAGCACGAGCAAGTTCGCGTCTTCGCCGCTGCCGCCGGAAGCCTCGACCACGAAGATGTCGGCATCCAATCCGTTCGGCTGGGGGCCGTCGTTCACGTCTCCAACCGTGATGGAGAATTCGCTCGTCGAGACCGTCATCTCACCGTTGAAGGCAGTGTCCTCTAAAACGATATGGCCCGAAATCTCGCCCACATAGCCCGGCGGCGGAGCAATCTCGATCGTATCGATGTCCCAACCCGAGACATCCACCGGTCCACCGTCCGAGACCGCGCTCGCACCGTCGGTCATCACGATCGTATCGGCAGGGAGACCTTGGACCTGGATCGTTGCCGCATCGGACAAGATCTCGGTTTCGATTCCTACCGTCAGGATCCCGTTCTCGGGTACGAGCAAATCCGGGTCTGCCTGCACCAGCTCGCGGCCATCCGTGTCGGGGCCCTCCCATTCCAGCTTCAGTCCCGCGTAGCCGTAATTCTCGAAATAGCGGACCTCGACATGGTGCGTGCCTGGTTCCAGGTCGATTTCGCCCGAACGCGTGTGGTAGCTTTGCAGGCCGTCATATTCGACCACCTCGACCCCGTCGATGAGCAGAACAACGCCGTCGTCACCGCCCAGGTGGAAGTCGTACGAGCCGCCCTCCTCCACCCGGATCGTGCCTTCCAATTTGGCGCCAAAGGTGTCCGTGCCGCCGTCTTCCCAGAAGGAGCCACGACCGTTCTCGTAGTTGATCTCGCGCACCATCTCCGTGTGGGTGGGCGTGGCGGACCAGTCGATATCGTTGATCTGGAGCAGGGTCTGGTCGACGTCGAAATAGCTCGCCTCGAACCCACCGACGAGGGCGACCGGCATGGGCTCTATTGTGGCCGGGTTGACCTGGAGATGGAGGGCATCGGACATGATCGCGGCTTGCCCACTGTCGGTTGTGACCGTGGTGACGATTGCGGCGTCGATCGGACCAACGAACTCCAATGGAGTCGTCAGTGTCATAACGGACATGTCCCAGCCGGTAATATCGGCGGCGCCGTCCGGGCCGACAGTGACTCTATCATCCCCGGCCTCGACAACTGTGCCTTCCGGTAGCCCTTCGATGCCCAGGGCCGTCGTGCCAGATCCCTCTACCGGATCGATCTGCAGCTCGAGCGCGATCGGCATGCCGTTGACCGTTTGCGCGTCCTCCGGACCGGGGGCGGTCACAAGCTCGCGCCCCTCGATCCCAGGTCCTTCCCATTCGAGTTTCAGCCCGGCATGGCCGTAATTCTCGAAGTAACGGACCTCGATATGGTGCGTGCCAGCATCCAGGTCGACCTCGCCGGAGCGGGTATGATAGCTGTGCAGTCCATCGTTTTCGATGACTTCCACGCCATTGACATAGAGGACCGCACCGTCATCGCCGCCGAGGTTGAAGGTGAAGGTCCCGCCCTCGTCCACTTCGACATGTCCGGTGATCTGGGCGCCGAATGTGTCGGTCGCCCCATCCTCCCAGAAAGACCCTGTACCGTTGGCGTAATTGATGTCGCCGACGAGTTCCTCGTGGGTCGGTTCTGCGGTCCAGTCGATCTCGTCCAGCTGACCAAGCCTATGATCCACGTCGAAATAGCGCGCATGGAACCCGGACTGCTGCGAAACGCCGGGCATTTCGACGATCTCGATCTCGAAGCTTTTGCTGACCGCGTTTCCCGACGGATCTGTCGCAGTCACATCGATCGTGACGGATCCGCCTGTATCGTTGTCGAGGCTGTGACCCTCGCGCAACCGCAACACACCGTCCGAGACTTCGAAACGGTCATCGGACAGGGTATAGCTGTGGCTATCGCCGGCATCCGCGTCGACGGCATGCAGGGTTCCGACGACCGCGCCTTCGGTACTGGCCGCGATGGCACCGTTGGACAGGGTCACATCCGTCGGAGCCTCGTTTGGAGTGACCTGTACGACAGGGTCGGGCGCGGCCATCGCCGCTCCGGAGCTTTCGCCCTGTTGATCCGAACCGTAAGGGTCGTCTTGCGGAGAGCCGGTGATTGGTGGCGAGGCGTCGCTTTGCGGGGCATCCGAGACGTCCTCTGTTCTAGCGCGATCGTCGTTCTGCGTGGCGGCAGGGATCTGCTCCGTCGCAGAAGGCTCGCCCGCCGCGGCTGGTCGGTCGTCGCGCGAATACTCGTCGGCGCGGCCTTGCGGCATATTGTCAATGCTCGAGGGTGCCAGCGCCGAGGGAGAGGCTTCGGCGCCAAGCTCGACACGGGTCGAAGAAGACACAGCCCCGCCGTTTCCGAGTGCGGTCTGAGCCTGGGGGAGCCCGTTCAGATCGCCCTGGGACGGCGCGATACCCAAGGCCGGCCCATTGGTGACGGCCTGGTCCGCCGACTGCGCCGAGCCCGCACCGGCCCCCTGCGCCGCACCGTGGCTTGACCCCGCCGCGTCGCTTCCTACCGGGGCATCTTGCGTTTGGGGACCGTGATGCGCCTCTCCCCTGTGTTCCTCGCCGTAATGCAGCGCGCTCCGGGATGGGTCGTGGTTTGCGGGCACGGTACCACTGGTATTCGGCACGCCGATCTGTTCCTTGCCGTCCCGACCAGTGCCAGTCGCTCCGCTATAGGCGTCGTACCCTGCATCAGACATGTCAGCCCCTATCCATTGTCCCCATGGCGGCTGTAAAACGTCAGCCTTTAGGGCCGGTGAATCCCAAGGGTCTGAAATCGCTAAGATTGTAAGCGATGAATTGGGTCGGGCCGCCCGGTCTTTACCCGCCCTAAACCGGCTACGCTCAAATCATCCGCCCATCTGAAGACGGAGATGCGGCGTGCGCGCACAACAAAACCTGGCCCGCGGCGCGGTCGCAAGCCCTCCTGTCCCCGGACCGGTGCTTGCAGCATCGCTTACGCTGAACATCCTGTCCCTGCTCCTGCCGATTGCGATCCTTCAGATTTTTGACCGGGTTATTCCGTTCCACTCTGAGGGAACACTTCTGCTGCTCTTCATCGGGCTGTGCGTCGGCGCTGTCTTCGAGTTCGTCCTGAGATGGACGCGCATCACACTGCTCGGTGCGGCGGCGGAGGCATTCTCCCTGCAAACCCACAGGGCGTTCCTCCAAAGCACTCTGCGGGCGAACCCTGCACAGTTCCAGAAGACTTCGAGCGCGGTACACATGGAGCGGTTCGCCGCGATCGCACGGCTGCGCGACTTCTACTCCGGACAGAACCGTCACCTGGCGATGGATCTGCCCTTCACGGTGGTTTTCATCCTGATGATCGCACTGATCGGCGGATGGCTCGTTCTCGTGCCGCTGGCAAGCGCGGCAGGGGTGCTATTGTTTTCGGCCATTCTGCGGCAGGTGCAGGAGCCTGTCTTCGAGGCACGCAAGAACCTGGATGCCCGCCGGTACTCCTTTCTCGCGGAAGTGCTCGCGCAACTGCCGACGGTCAAGGCGAACACGATGGAGCATCAGCTTCAGCGTCGGTTCGAAATGTTGCAGCGCAAGACGGCAGATACAAGCCACCGGCTCATCCTGTGCACCGGGCTGTCGCAGAACTACGGGGCCGTCTTCTCGCAACTCTCGGTCGCGAGCATCGGCCTGTTCGGGTCCTACCTGGTGATCGCAGGGCAAATCGGGGTGGCGGAACTTGCGGCCTGCATGCTCCTGAACGGGCGCACTGTGCAGCCGCTGATGAAACTGCTGGGACTGCGCGCCCAATCGGAAAGCATCGCGGTCGCACGGCAAAAGCTGAACGACGCCATGTCCGAGCCGGCCGCGGCGTCTCCCCAAGAACGCCCCGAAATGCTGGCAGGGAAGATCGAGATCAAGGATCTCGGCCTCACCCAACCAAACCAAGCCGAACCCATGTTCTCAGGATTGAATACAACAGTGGAGCCAGGTCAAATGCTGCTTCTGGATGGCGCGAGCGGGCGCAGCGCCGAAGGCTTCATCGACCTGCTCGTTGCCCAGCGCGGTCCAACGTCCGGCAGGATCCTTATCGACGGTCAAGTGCCGGACGCGTTTGCCGCCACCCGGGGCGAGGGCGGGATTGTGGCGGTCGATGCCCTGCCCGTCCTTTTCGCCGGCACCATCCTCGAAAACATCAGCGCCTTTGGTGACGGCGCTCGGATAGAGTACGCCTTGCACCTGTCCAAGATGCTCTCGCTGGAAGAAACCGTCCACAGGCTGCCCTTGGGCTACAACACGCCCGTCGGAGACGGCCGGTCCTTTGATGACAACCCGTCGAACAGCCAGCTGATCTCCCTCGTGCGCGCCCTGGCTCTGCGCCCCAAGCTCCTTGTGCTCAACGAACCGAGCGCACTGCTCGAGGACGCTGCGCGACGTGCCTTTGCGCGCGGGCTTGCCGAACTCGCGCCCCGCCCGACCATTGTGGTCGCAACGCCGGACCCACAGCTGAAAGCGCTGGCAGATGTTCGGCTGGATCTTTCCGAACCCAACGGCACGCACATTACGGCTTGGCTTGCAGACGAGGCCTTGGAGACCGGTATGGTCAACAGGGCAGCGCCGCATGGAACCGTGGCGGGTGCGGCATGACTGATCTTACGCTCTCGAACGCCAGCGCACTGCTGCACCGGTTGCTCTCGGCGGGAGGGTGGCAAGGAACCGACGCTGCAATCTTTGAAGGCATGCCGCACCTGTCGGAGCGGCTTTCTGGCAACGACCTCGTGACCACGCTCGAAAACCTCGAGATCCCGCTCACACAGGTCACCTGTCGGCAGAATGAGATCGCGCGATCCGACTGCCCCGCCCTCTTCCTTTCGGATGATGGCCACTGCCTCGCAGTTCTGGACGCCCGCGACGGCGAGTTGCTGACCATAGCGCCCGGCATCGACAAAGCCGCTTGGCAGGCCGCCCGGCGGGTACAGGGCAGACTTGTTCAGATCGAACGGTACGGCACTCAGGTTCAGCCCAAAACACCGGCCAGCGTTGGTGAAATCGTCGCCGTTATGCGACCGATGCTGCCCTGGCTCTGTCTTGCCTCCTTGATGACCAACCTGATGGGGCTAGCGACCCCGCTCCTGGTCATGGTCATCTATGACCGGGTGATCCCCTCGGGCTCACTTGAACTGTTGCTCTCGTTGATCCTGGCCGTCGCGGTCATCGCGCTGGCCGATACCTGCTTTCGCTATGCGCGGACCATCGCCGTCGCGTTTGTTGGCAGGAGCATCGAACAACGTCTTGCACTCGCGCTCTTTCGAAAGCTCATGCTGCTGCCTCTCGCGCAGCTTCAAAGGACCAGTGTAGATCAGCAGATTGCACGGTTCAGACAGTTCGAGTCCCTGCGCGATCTGTTTACCGGGCAGGTCATGACAACGGTGCTCGATACACCCTTTACGCCTATCTACCTGGCGCTTCTGTTCGTTCTCGCGCCTCCGGCCGCCATCCTGATATTGGCGACCATAGCAATGTATTGTGTTGCGAGCGCAGTAAGCGTTTCGATCCAGCAACGAAGGGATGCTCAGGCCTTTGAGGAAAGCGCCCGGCTTCGCACGCTTGTCCACGACGCTGTCCTGCACCAGAAAGCGATCGCCGACCTTGGGCTGCGGGCAAGCTGGACTGCGCGACATGCCAGCCTGACCGAGCGGGCCGAGGTCGCATCGTGTAAGGCGCAGCATTCGCAAGCCATCAACCAATCCTTCGCCCAAAGCCTGATGGGGTTGGCTGGAATCGGGTCAATTTTCTACAGCACCCAAGCGGCGATGGCCGGTGACATGAGCTTTGGTGCGCTGATCGCCGTGATCGCTCTTGTTTGGAAAGTGTTGGGCCCGATCCAGGCGCTGTATGGCAGCCTTCCTCAAATCCTCGCCTACCGCCGCAGCCGGCTCCAGGCCGACCGGGTCCTGGGGCTCCCCGAGGAACGCACCAGAGGCATAAGCAAGGCACACCAGAAAACTCTCAGCGGCGGTGTCGCCTTGCAGGGTGTCACATTTCGTCCTGACCCGTCGCGCCCACCCGTTCTTTCCCAGGTCTCGCTGAGCGTCGCGCCGGGCGAGCTTGTGCTGATCTATGGCACCCACGCCGCAGGCGGCTCCGGGCTTTTGGACCTCATCGGCGGTCTTCATCACCCAACCATCGGTACGGTCGAGCATGACGGCATAGACATCCGCCAGATTGCGGTCGACGATCTGCGGCGATCCGCGTCCTACCACCTGCCGAACTCGGATTTCTTTCACGGCACGATCCTTCAGAACTTCCGGCTTGCAGTACCTTCGATCGATGAAGACGCCGTGCGATCGGCCCTGTGTCAGTTAAGTCTCGAAACGGAGGTCAGCGCCTTTCCGGAGGGCTTGAACACACGGATGACGGAGGCATTCAAAACCAGCCTTCCCGAGGGGACGCTGCCGGCCCTGTCGCTGGCGCGCACCATGGCGCGCCATGCCCCGCTCTATCTTTTCGATGAGCCGACCGCGAGGCTGGACGGCGTCCGCCGCACTGCGTTCCGCGCCTGGCTCAAGGGACTGAAAGGAAAGAGGACGGTGGTCGTGGCCACACCCGACCGGTCGTTTCTGAGCCTTGCCGATCGGGTCGTGTATCTGGACCAGGGGCGTGTCGTCGTCAACGACACCGGCCAAACCGGACTAAAAAAACTGAATGCGGTGTTCGCCCGTGCCGGAGGGATCTGAAATGACACATTCAACCGCAAAACCCGATCTGCCAGGGGTGGTGACGCACACCAAGCGCGCCGACAAGGCGCGTGCGCCCCGGGTTGCATCCATCATCGCGCTGAGTCTGAGCGGCTTGGTGATCGCCGGGATCGCACTGGCGGCGATGACAGAGGTTCCGGAGGTTGTTCGAGCACCTGGTATGATTGTCCCGATCGGCAACTACCAGCAAATCGAGACCATGGAAGGCGGCGTCGTACTATCCGTTCACACGAAGGAAGGCGAGATTGTCACCGAAGGGGCGCTCTTGGCCGAACTCGCACACCCCGATCTGTCACGCGAAGCCCGCACAATGGATCAGGAACTGTCGGCGCTCGCCGCGCGGATCGCGAACCACAGGGCCCTGCTCGACACCGTTATTCCCGGCCGAACGCTCGACATCGGCGAGATCTCACAACTCGAACAGAACGGGCTGTCACACGCGGCTGTTCAGAGCAGAATTTACCGCGCCAGCCAAAAAATCCAGACAACGACCATCGACCAGATGACGCGAACGGTCCAGATCCTCGAACAAGCCATGCGATTTGCGACGGCACGTGCGGACTCAAAGGAAGACGACCTCGTGCTGGCGGAAGACCTGCACAAGCGCGGCCTAACCCCGCTCCGGGAGCTGCAGTCAAAACGCCATGGCGCGAACGACATGCGCGCCGCGGCGACTGACGCGACCGTGCGTCTGGCCGAAGCGGAACAGACCTTGCGCCTCGCCATCGCCGCGCAGCAGGAGGAAGCGCTCACCCTCCGCGCCGAGCAGTTCAGCCAGTTGCTGGACCTTGAACGGGAATTCGACACGATCACCGCGGCGCGGGCCGCGCTGGCAGAACGGTTGGACGCGCTCCGGATCACGGCAACGACCGCTGGGGTAATCCAATCCGTCGCTTACCCAAAACCCGGCGAAGTGATCGCACGGGGGGAGACATTATTCGAGATTCTTCCCATTGATCAAGCGCTTGTCGCCGAGGTGCGGATTCCCACCATTGACATCGGGCATGTGAGCCCGGGCGATGCCGTGACCCTTTCGGTCGATACATTTGATGCCCGGCGCTTTGGTAAGGTCGAAGGAGAGATTATTACCATTTCGCCGGCATCGGTGACCGACGAGTCTACCGGCGAAGACTTTTACCGCGCGACGATCGGGCTGGGAGAGGCCGAGATCGGGAAGGGCAACCTGAAGCGCAAACTCCGGTCCGGTATGACCGTGGTCGCTGAGACGGTAACCGACAAGCGTAATGCGCTCGCCTATCTTCTCAAACCGGTGCAACGATCGATGGAAGGCGCGCTTGGGGAACGGTAACGGCCTGGTGACGTCACTTGAGGCGTGCTGCTCTGTGTACCTTTGGGTGACCAGCGTATCGGCGCGGTTCCGCGAAGGTGGATGAACCGGGCGCCATGTGATCCTTGCATTCGACCGGACAACGGCGATGACGCCCAAGTCGCACCTCACGTCAGCGACTTGGGAATCGGCGTCGGTGTCTCTTGCCAGCAGGCCATCAGAACTCGGCGCAGCGACGCTATCCAACCCCGCTTTGCAAGACCCGCGAACCACTCATTCCGACTACAGGATCGGAGCCTGACACCGCGTAGAACCGGTCCCGAGGGCAACGATGCCACACGTCGGCACACCGACACCCGTCCGCGCGGCCTGCGCGCTTCTTATCTACCACGCTGAACGGCCTGGTTCGGGCCAGATGCAGGCGAGCGAGAGAGCAGTAATGGGTCCTCCAGACCTGATGCCGCCCTTTTGAGCAGACGCCCCCCCTTGCCGAACGTCGTGGGGATTCCGACTGGCACTTGTTCGAAACCGACCCTGCAAGCTGCACGAGACTCCGCCAAGCGACGCGACCCAAGCATTCTCCTATTATTAAAAATATATTAACTATTGGTCAGGTTTTGACTTCCCTTCCGGAGACACGCGCTATACATATCTTGTGTTTTTTACGAGTGCCGTTTGAGGAAGGATTCTCGGATGGATATATTATTGTCCAATCTGTCTGCTGCAGCCATCAGAGACAATCGAGCAGCGCTTACAGTTTTGTTCGGAACTCTCATTCTAATGCTGCCGATTGCCATCAATGGCGGGGCAATCGTCTATTTCGATTCGGCGGCGTATGTCGAGCAAATCGCCAAGGGGATCAATGCGGTTCTCTCCTCCCTGAACAGCGCGCCGACCCTTAGAACGATTCCGAACGAAGTTTCCGCTACGTCACCTGGCGGAGGGGGTTTCGGGACTCCGCAAGGCGACAAGATCGTGATTGCTGGGCGATCCGCCTACTACGGCGCGCTGGCCTATCTGGGATGGAAAACGAGCATGTGGCTGCCCGTCGCTGTCCAATGCCTGGCGATGTCATGGCTCGTTGTCAGCCTCTTCTGGCATGTCGCAAAGGATGTCTGGGGGATTGCATCTCTGGCCACCTTGCTGGTCCTTGCGGTTCTGACGCCCGCGGCCTTCTTTGCCGGGCTCATCATGCCCGATATCTGGGCCGGCCTGATGGTCCTGGCGCTCGCACTATTCTGGAGCTGCGGCTCTCAACTGACCCGCACGTCGAAACTGGCAATCTTTGCCATCATCGCGTTCGCGGTTCTGGTCCACAAGAGCCACTTGGCTCTACTCTGCGTTCTTTGTGCCGGATACGCCGCTGTGTATTTGGTCAAGCGCAAGGACACGCTCGTTGTGCGGCGAATGCTTGCGATCCCGCTTCTGGCTCTAGGGTGCGGGATTGTCGGACACATGGCCTTTTCTCTGGCCGTCCGTGAAATCTACGGTGTTGCGCCGATCTCCCGGCCCCACATCACCGCACACCTTGTCGATCTCGGACCTGGCACTGATTTTGCGCGCGAAAGCTGCCCTGAAAGCGGCCTTGCGATCTGCGCCTTCGTCGATCGCCTGCCGACGGACTGGATCCAGTTTCTGTTCAGCCGGGACGCGGAGTCCGGTGTGTTCGCAGTCAGTTCCCCTGACGTCATGCAGACACTTTCGGAAGAACAAGCGCAGTTCGCGCTTGGAACACTGGCAACCAGACCTGTCGAAACCGTCGCTGGGCTTCTCCGGGACGGTGTGGCTCAGCTCTGGACGCTGTCGGTTGCGGACGTCCCGCTCACCCTTGAGAATGCCGCTTTCCTCGAAAGCCGCTTTCCTCAAAGCCTCGTACATATGACACAGGGTACTGTTTTCTATAACAATCCTGAGAAGGCAGAGATGGTCACCCGTGTGACTCAAGTGACGACCGCGTTGTCAACGGTCCTCCTGTTGGGCTTGCTCTGTCTTAGGGTCGGAGAGACGCGCCTCCGAAACGAAGGCGACGCCGACACGGAAGACGCGCTGTGGACCATCGTTGCGATCTGCGTGGCCGGCGTCGTCGCCAATGCGTTGATTTGCGGAATCCTTGCCTCGCCCTACGGCCGGTTTCAGGCACGCATCGTGTGGATTTTGCCGTTCCTTGCCGGCCTGATCCTGGCCGCGCGCCATGTCGCCGTCCCCGCCCGCCATGGTCTGTTCGCGACGACCAAGTAACCAGTGAGACTTTGTAATGAACGCCCAGACCCCATTTGATGCAACCCTGCCGCGATTGCGGGCTGGCTTTCGCGACTATCTGCGGATCGCCCGGCTCGATCACATGACGAAGCATGTCTTTATTGTACCCGGGATCGTGCTCGCGTTGCTCCTGCGGGGCACAACAACAGACATGATGGGCGTCGCCGAGAATATCCTGGTTGGCCTACTATCGGCGATCTGCGTCGCATCAGCAAACTATGTCATCAACGAGTGGCTCGATCGCGATTTTGACCGGTTCCACCCCGAGAAATCCCAGCGTGCCGCCGTTCAGCGCGAAATGTCAGGCCGCATCGTGATCGCGGAGTATCTGGTGCTGCTCGGGCTTGGCCTCGGTCTGGCATCGCTGGTCAACCCGACCTTCTTCGTCGCCAGCGTGCTCTTTGGGCTGTCCGGGCTCGCCTACAATGTCCCGCCGTTGAGAACGAAGGACCGAATGGTGGTGGATGTGCTGTCCGAGTCGATCAACAACCCGATCCGGCTGTTGATGGGGTGGGCAATGGTCGACGGTCTGAGCCTGCCGCCGGTCTCGCTGGTCTTTGCCTTCTGGTGTGGCGGTGCATTCCTGATGAACTCAAAGCGGCTGTCGGAGTATCGCGATATCGTGGCCTCCGACGGGGCCGAGATCCTGGGCCGCTACCGCCGCTCGTTCCGCTACTACACGGAAAACAGCCTTGCCGTCGCCAATCTCGTCTACGCACTCTCCTGCGCTTTCTTCATTGCGATCTTCTTCATCAAGTACCGCATTGAATACGTTCTGGTTTTTCCCTGCTTGGTAGCCCTGTTCGCCGTCTATTATGCGCTGGCACTGACGCCCGGATCGGTCGCTCGAAAGCCGGAAAAGCTCTACCGCGCAAAGCCGGTCATCCTGTGTGCGGCCGCAACCACGGTCGTGTTCGTTGTGACGACTTTCGTGGATATCCCACAACTCGACGCGTTCACCGGGCAGAAGTTTGTCGAGATCGATTGGACGCCGAGCGATCCATCCGCGCCAGGATAGGCTGGCATTGTGGAGCCAATCTTGACGCAGTCCAGACTTCAGTCTTCGATCTTGCCGGGCAAACCCCTGTCCGCCGGACCGATCTCGCAACCCTGCACCAGCAGTCAGTGCACCTTGGCACTGGCTGCCATCCGCAACGAATGCTGTACGCGGCGCGTCGACGGCTTCCGTTTCTCTGCGAGGTCCGGGACCACGGACCACCAGCGTCCTGCGATGGCGGTGCATTTCCGTGCGGACTAGGGTCATGCAACTCGTGCGATATGGCGGCACAGCCGGTATCGCGGCCATCGTCGATATCGCTGGCTTTGGCGTGTTTCATGGTTTGGGCTGGCCGGTGGCGTTGGCGGCCGCAACGTCGTTTCTACTCGCAACCGTGGTCAACTATACGCTGACGGCGCGGTTCGTCTTTGCCATGCCCGCAAGCTTGCCGGGATACCTGAAGTTTCTCGTCGCAGCGCTCTTGGGCTTTTGCATCAATGTCAGCGTGACCGTGCTGCTTGCACAGGCAGGCGGGATGGCGCCGGTGCTCGCAAAGACAGTCGGTGTCGGCATCGCCTTCTTCGCCAACTTCGCCCTGAACGCGTTCTTTGTCTTCCGTACCCAACGACTGCCGTAACGACACCCGTCAAAGCCAGCCTGCGAAGCTTGCATCCAGGGCCCAAGCCGCCTAAGCATCGTCCATATTTGAAACTCTCGGCATAGATTCGCCGAACCGCCCTACTACCCTGTTATCTTTGAAAAATCCTGAGTATTGCACCATTTTTTGCGTTAATTGACATATTATCCCAGAATCGTTTCAAGTTTGAAATCAAACATTTTTCTTGTTTTCCTGAATTAACATAATCTTAAGCTCACCCAGCGCTTGATTTACCTTTTTAACTGGGGGATCTTGACTTTAGGCGGACTGGCGAATTTGTCCGCGTCCTGTTCAGATTGGGAACGCAGTATGGCCCCCATTTTTGCGCGCTTCAAAAGCCTTTTTGACGCACTTTCGGCTCGAAATAGCGAAGATCACAATGACGATCGAGGCGGTAATTCCACCTCTTATGACGCGCTTATTATGAGTTGGTCGGCGTTCTTTGAAAAGCTCGCCAGATCCCCGGATACCCAGCTGACCCCGCCAGACAGCGGCGAGAACGGCGGCATCTTTTTCGATGATTTCGCCGATCACGGTCATGGCTGCGGTTGCGCAGGTTGTCAGCTTGATGATCGCGCCGCTCTCGAGGTCAGTGCCCCGACCGTCAATGTGGGCAATAGCACGACCTTGCCGCTCGGCACGCTTCGGGAACTCTCGGACTATCTCGCCACGGGGTTCTGGCAAGCCACGGGGACGGTGCCACGCGAGTTCAATCTGGGGACGGCGGGCCAGAATCCCAACGGCGGCGTAATCTATTACAATGTCAGCGGCTTTTCGAACGTCAGCGGCTATTCCGACGCAAACGGTCTGGTCTTTGACCGCAAGGAGCTGGCGCGCGAGGTCTTCAAGCTCTACTCCGAAGTACTCGGCGTCGATTTCCGCGAGACAACCGGCGCCGCCGACATCTACTTCTCCGACAATCAGCCCGGCGCATACGCCTTTTCCACGGGCTATTCCGCCGGGATCGGGCATTCGGTGGTGAACGTGGCCGCCAACTGGCAAAACGGCAAGTCCGGGTACGACAGCTATACGCTTCAGACCTTTTTTCACGAGGTCGGACACGCGCTCGGCCTGGGCCACCAGGGCAACTACAACGGCTCGGCCAGTTTCCCAAGCGATGCCCAATTTGCCAACGATAGCTGGCAAGCCACGATGATGTCCTATTTCAGCCAGTCCGAGAACACGGTCATCGCTGCGGACAGAGAGTTCCTGCAGACGCCGATGGCAGTCGATTGGCTTGCGCTTGATGCGCTCTACGGCTCCCAACAGGCGAACGGCATCACCTTTGGAACTCAAAACGCCTTTGAGGGCGATACAGTCTACGGGTTCAACACCAACATAACGTCCGATGTCAGCGACATCTGGGCACGCTTTTCAGAGTTCGCGCGCCGCACGGCCTCCACGATCGTCGACGCAGGCGGCAACGACACGCTTGATCTGTCCGGGTATGGGGCCGACCAGACCATCGACTTGACGGTCACACGCGCAGGCGATCGCGAGATTGCAGCGTCGGATATCGGGGGACGACAGGGAAATCTGACCCTCGCCGTTGGCACGGTCATCGAGAACGCCAAAGGCGGCAGGGGCAATGACAGCTTTGTCGGCAACGGCGCCGCCAACAGTTTTTGGGGCAATGCCGGCAACGATCAGTTCATCGACACCGGCGGCACCGATACCTACTATGGCGGCGCGGGCAGCGACACGGTGGTTTTTGGCGCGGCCTTCGGCGCCTACAGCTTTGCCTATGACGCCGCGATAAGTTTTCTGGAAGTGATCGACAGGTCCCTCGACACCGTCACCGCATGGGTCGAGAACACGGTCGAGTGGCTTAGCTTTGGCGACATCACCGTCGGTTTCGACGACCTGCTGCCTGAGCCCCCGACGCCAGTTTTACCGACGGCCCAGATCACCTCGATCTTCGACAATATCGGCCCGATCAAAGGGGAAATACCCGGCGGGGTGACCGACGATACAATGCCGCGGTTGAACGGCACACTGTCCGATGGGTTGCCTGACGGCAGCTCGGTGCTGGTTTATCGCGACGGGGTGGTCATCGGCACGGCGCGTGTCGATGGCACCGGCTGGCAGTTTTGGGACAGAGGGCTCGAGGACGGCAATTACAATTACCGAGCCGCGGTGCAACTCGACGGTCAAACCGGAGATCTTTCGAGTATCCTGCGCGTGACGGTGGACACCACTGCGCCGACGGTCACGGTCGCCTCGATCAGCACCGAAGACAGCACGCCCCGGCTTTCCGGAACGGTTGCGCCGGACACGGTCGGCGTCAGCGTCACAGTGGATGGCGTCTCCTACGAGGCGAACCTGTCGGGAACCCGCTGGATCCTTCCCAACAATACGACCGCCGATCTCGACCCGGGCACGTACACTATCGTCGCCAGCGCAAGTGATGCCGCGGGCAACAGTGGCAGCGCCGAGGGGACCGTCACCATCGAAGCGCCGGAGACCGGTGATCCGGGCGGCAATTCCGGCGCCCCGGTCATGGCCATCGGCAGCCGGACAGTCTCGCAAAACGCCCCCGGCCAGTGGTTTAGCGTCACCTTCGATCAAGCCATCGCCGACGCGATCGTGGTGAGCGGCGGACTGACGGCCAACGATGCCGACCCCGCCCATGTGCGCCTGCGCAATGTGACCGACAGCGGTTTTGAGTTCCAGATCGAGGAGTGGGACTACCTCGACGGTGTGCATGGCAGCGAAACCGTGAGCTGGATCGCCGTTTCCGCCGGCACCCACGAGATCGGGGGCCTCTCGGTCGAGGCCGGTCGCACCACCGCACGTAACGACAGCGTTGAGTCGGTTGCAATGACACAGGAGTTCGACGACAGCCCGGTCGTCTTCGCGCAAGTTGCCAGCGACGCGGACGGCGCGGCCGTCACGACCCGCCTGCGCGCAGTCGACGCTGACAGCTTCCAGTTTCAGATGCAGGAAGAGGAGGCCGCTGACGGCAGCCATGGCAACGAAGAGATCCACTGGCTCGCGATCGAGGCCGGCGACGGGATTTACTTCGATGCCGGCCGTACGGGCGACGTCGTGCGCGACCGCGAATTCGACCTGAGCTTTGAGGCACCGGCGGACGCGATCTTCGTCGCTGGCATGCAGGGCCGCAATGGCGTTGATACAGCAGATACGCGCGTCTCCGACCTCGGCCCCACAGGCGCCACTGTCTATATCGGCGAGGAGCAATCAAAAGACAACGAGCTCGCACATGCCGGTGAAAGCGTTGGATATGTGCTCGGCAGCGATGCGTTGCTGTTCGCCTAGACAAAAGACGGGGGCGAAGAGAGACACGCCCCCAAACAGTCACCCTAGAGCAGGCCAAACCCGACGCCCGGATCGAGACGATCACCAGCCGACCATCGGCGAGCCCAGTTTGCCTATCAGCGACCTACGACGTACGCAGCAGCCATCAAGGATGTGCGAGTCGTGTCCGCAACGTTCCCTTGGCGCAAAAACGCAAACCATCGAATTCCACTCCAAAGACCCACCTTATCCGCTCGGCACGATCAGGCCGCCACAGGAGCATGCAAACCAAACAGCGCGCGGCTCTCGCGGAGTTGCGATAGCCGGTCGGCCGCCGCGCAATGGTCCGCCGCGGGCCCACAAGGGCGGCGTTCGATGGCACAGACCTGTCCCTGTCGGGCCAGATTGTGTCCTCCAGCTCGGCACAGCAATGCCCTCCGGTAGCGATGAACCATACGTTGGGCTGCTTCTGGGCCGAACATCCTAGCCGCGCACCTTTCCGCATAGGGCGCAATCGGGCCCGGGGTTTCGGCGAAAAACTCAAAGCTGGGCGTGACCCGGCGAAACCCATGTCTTCCGCCTTCGTCCGTGGTGAACAGGCCGCGCAGGTTGAAGCCCGCTGATGGTCCTACTGCTGGACGTCACAGAAGCCTACTTCACAGGCGTGCCAGACATCGATCCTGACGCCCGAAAGCGGCGCGCCGGCGACGTCAATCAGCCGCCCGCGCACCACCGTCGGATCGCCCCTCTGGTCCGAACGGATATCACGCCTCATCTCGCATTCCGGCGCCTCCCAGACATGGAGCGTGCCCAGCACGGCGTTCTCTAAGGCCCTGGAATGACGCCGCGATTTCAATCCGTCGACCAGCATGGATACCTCCAGGATGTCAGACGACAGTATTCAATCCTGCCGCCAGTCGTCGGGCTTGTGGTTAAAGACGGTCCGAAACCGGATCGCTCTGGAGCAACTCCACCTGCATCGGTTCGAACTCCTTGACTGTCTCGTGAGGCTTGCGTGTGACCACCGCCATGATCTCGACCGGCGCGATGCCACCCGGATCGCAGAACAAGGAGCAGGACAATGCCGACCTGAGCGAGAGCGGCGACGTCACCGAAGAAACCTCGGCGGAGGTTGTGATCGCGCGGTATGCGAGAGCCCAGGACGCGCGCCTGAAAACGTTCGGGGCGGTTTGACCAAGGGCGCCGCTCGCTTCGTCAAATCGCGGCCAAGCGTCTCGCGGACCGCTGCAGAACCGGAAAGGCGGATCAGTGCCGCGCCCAAAGTGCCGCGACAGCGCCCGCTGTAGGCCGTCGGCCTGAGTCTGGCGCTGGCCGAAACGGGGCGCTAAGTGCCCGCGGGCGATCGCGCCGGCGCCGATGTCGGGTCTCGATTCCGTCGCGGCAACGCGGAGCTTGTCCGCTTCAACGGCGCGCGCCGTTTCATGGACGGCGTGATCGCGGCGATGATCGGAGGGTTCAGGAGCGCGCGCCCAAAGCCTCCCGTGGTCCAGACCCACGGCTATGCCCAAAAGCTGATCGAGAGGCTGAACAACGGCACGCTCGATTTCGCGGTCTGCCCGTCGCGCGCGGACGCGGCATCCAAACCGCTGACGTTTCGACGGATCCTACCCGGCGTGAATGTCATCGCCTGTCGGGTCAAACAGCCGCTCACCCGGCGCAGTGCCGTCAGACCGTCCGATTTGGCGCGCAATCCTTGGGTCGCCCTGCCACCGGACAGCCCGCCCTACATGGATCCGCGCCGCGCCTTGCCGAGCACCGGCAAAGATGACTTCAGGACCAGCGTTACTGGCGGATCTCAGGCCGCGGTGGTCAGCATCCTGCCGGGCTTCGACATTCCGGCGGCCCTGCCCTATTCCGTCGTTTTCATGTTTCGAAAGCGGAACCCCACGCACAAGCGCTGTCGCGGGAGATCGACCATCTGGAACGTGGGTTTGGCCTGCTTCACGCAACCACCGGGTCCACGACGTCCGCGGCGTTCCGCAGTCTGAACTCATCAGCACACAGGTCGGGGTGTTTTCACAGACAATCGTGCGACACCGGCAACGGGTGCTTTGGCGGGGTCTGACCACGCCCTGTGCACCGCAGCCGAGCCTTCAGTGTATTTTTGACGCAACGGAAGAGCGCCCAGACGCGGCGGCAAATCCACCGGGCGGTTCCTGTGACCGCCATCCAATTCGCCGGGACTAAGGCCTTGATGTCGCAACAGAGACCAAACCCGAGAGCTCGGTCCCGTGGTTCGACACGGCCACCCAGTCGGTCGCGAATCGCCTTCAAGACGCAAATTTCCGGCAAGCAGTCTCCAAAAAACCTTAGACTTCTGGCGGAATTCCGCCGATGATTCAGGAAAACAACAAGCACGATTGACGTGTATGGTGAGGCTTCGATCAGGATGAGTGTTTTTTATCATAGAGTTGCGCGAAAGCGGCGTTGGATTCCCTCCAAGGGTTTCAACGTCGTCGGGCTGTGACCCGGTTTTCCAGCTTTTGGGGTCTCGTCAGTGCCTACTGGCGGTCCGAACGCTGGATCGAAGCCTGGACCATGACGGTCGTCGTTTTCGCCATGACAACCCTGTTGAGCAAGGCGAGCGTCTGGGCCGCCATGGCGAGTGCGGATTTCATCTCGGCACTGGCGGGCTTTCACAGCGCCGAGGACGGCGCCGATCCCGGGCGCACTCTGCTCATGGCGGGGGCTGCATTCTTCGCGATCCATTTTTCGCGTGCCGCGCTGATCGCCTTGCGCCACTTCGTCTCCAGCACACTGCACCGACGCGCGAGAGCCTGGCTGGCCGGCCGGTTCGACGCCGAAATCCTAGCCGACGAGCGCATCGCCTATGATCTGATGAGCGATCGCGGCACTGCCGGCACCGCGCCGCGCCTACCCGACGCTATCGACCAGCGCGTCGACGAATGCACCGCGGGCCTCTATGGTGGGCTGATCGGATTGAGCATGGGGATCTGGGGTGCGGTAGCCTCGATCTGGTTCATCTCGTCCGCCATCCTCGCGCGCAGCGAGCCCGTTGCAGTCCTGGACCGGTGGGGTGCGATGGCCTCCGACTGGATCGCCGCGGCCATCGGAATTCAGACCAATCTGGCGCCGGGAGGATACGGCACCGCGGTGCTCGTCGCCGCGCTGATCCTCACCTACGTCCCGCTCAACACATGGCTCGCCTGGCGCATCGGCTGCGTGCTGCAACGCCAAAATATCGAGCGGCAGCGCAATGACGGCGCCTGGCGGGGCGAGCTTGCCGCGATGCTCCACCGCGTGCCACAGCTGGCCGCTTCGCGCGGAGAGCGGACACAGCGGCGCATCAACGACGGCCTCTATCGGGCCATCGATCGCACCTGGAGCCGGCAGAACATCTGGGACGCGTCCATGATGATGTTCACCAATACCTACAATTTCCTGTCGCAGCGGCTGCTCGCCTATCTGCCAGCCCTGCCCGCCTTCATGGCCGGCGGCATGAGCTTTCGCAATTTCGTCGCCACATCGGAGCTGACGGCGGAGCTGATCAACGACGTGTCCTGGTTTATCAATGTGATGCCCGCGATCGCCACCCTGCGCGCCAATGCCGGGCGCCTGACAGAGCTCGCCGGCGCCGTGGATCGGGTGCGATCGCGCGACGCGTTCTATGCCGAAACCGGCGTCAGCGCGTTCCGACGCACCCGCGAGGCAGGCGGCCAAGTGCTGCACCTCCAGGACCTCGCGCTCCACCACAAGGGCCACGACAGCGCGGCCTTCGTAGGCGTGCCCGAGCTCCGCGTGCATCCCGGCGAGCGGGTCTATCTGCGCGGGCAAAACGGCTGCGGCAAAAGCTCCATCCTCAAGGCCATCGTCGGGATCTGGCCTTACGGGTCAGGCACCGTGGCGCTGGCCCCTGGAGCGCGGGTGTTCTTTGCCGGACAGGAGCCCGACTTGCCGGACCTGCTCACCTTGAAAGAGCTCGTCTGCTATCCCGACAACGGCAGTCTGGCCGGCGATCTGAACGCGGCCAAGGCACTTTCCTCCGTCGGCTTGGGCAAGTTCATCGATGCGCTGCATATGGAGCTTTACGAGGGCAAGAACTGGCGTAACGTTTTCTCGGGCGGGCAGAAGCAACGCCTGATCCTGGCGCGGATTCTGCTGCAGAAGCCCGATCTGCTGCTGCTGGACGAGGCGACCTCCGCGCTCGATCACAACGCGGCCATCGAGTTTCACATGATCCTGCGCGACGCACTGCCCGATACGGCAGTGCTAGCGGTTCTCCATGGCGATGGCGTGCCCAGCGATCCCGATGGCGCGCCGTTCTACCAGACCGTGGTGGATATCCACGATGGCATCGGTCGGGCCCGCGCGGTATCTGTGCATGGCCGCACCCGGTTTGCGGCCGAATGACAGGCGCGCTCTCGATCCGCTGATGCTGGCGGTCCGCAGGTGTTGCGGCCAGGACGGGAGGGTTCGCCATCGCCCCGCAAGACCACCGCGCCCGCGAACTGCACGCGGCCATGACGCTGAGCGAAAAGATCGGCCAGCTCAACCTGCTCGCCGCCGGCGAAGGGCTGGCGACCGGAGCCGCCGGACCGACCCGGCTGGCCGAACGGCTCGACCGCGGGGAACTCGGTGCGGTTTTCGGGACCAAGTCGCTGGCCTCGGCCCGCGCGATGCAGGAACGCGCACTGGCGGGCTCGCGGCTCTCCATCCCGCTCTTCTTTGCCGAGGACGTCATCCATGGCCACCGCACGGTGTTTCCGCTGCCCATCGCGCTGGCCTGCTCTTGGGACATGGCGCTGATCGAGGCAACAGCATCCCACGCCGCCTGCGAGGCTGCGGCCGAGGGATTGCATCAGGTCTATGCACCCATGATCGACGTGGCCCGCGACCCCCGCTGGGGACGGATCGCCGAGAGCCCCGGCGAGGACCCATTGCTCGCCGCGCGCTACGCCGTCGCGACGGTGCGTGGACTCCAAGGAGCAGGCATTGCGGAACCCGGTCAGGTCGCCGCCTGTCTGAAGCATTTTGTCGCGTACGGTGCTACGCTGAGCGGACGTGACTACGACAATGCCAGCCTCGCGTGGGAGGACCTGATCGAGATCCACCTTGCCCCTTTCGTTGCCGGACTGGACGTCGGGGCCGCGAGCGTCATGGCCTCGTTCAATGCGGTCAACCGGCTGCCGATGCATGCCAACGCGCCCCTGATCGACGGCTGGCTGCGCGGCAAGCAAGGCTTCGACGGGTTGGTCGTGTCGGACTATACCGGCGTGCAGGAGCTCTCGGCCCACGGGATCGGCGCGCCCCATACCGTCGTAGCCCGCGCGCTCCATGCCGGGATCGATATGGACATGGTCGGCGAGGACTATCTGCGCGAACTGCCGCGCCTCGCGGTAGAGGGTCTGGACGCGCAGGATTGTGACATGCGCTTCACCCCGGCGGAGATCGAAGGCCTGATCGACCGCGCCTGCAGTCGCGTGCTGGATTTCAAGGCGCGTTTGGGACTGCTGGACGATCCCTATCGCGGACTGGACGGCGCAATCTCGGCCCCGCCGCGCGCCGAAGGCCGTGCACTGGCGCGCCGGGCTGCCGCAGCGGCCTGCGTTCTATTGAAGAACGACCGGCTGTTGCCTCTCAAGGCGCCTTGTGATGTTGCGCTCGTCGGGCCTTTTGCGGAGGACCGCGCCAACATGCTCGGCACCTGGTCCGTGGCCGGCGATGCGCGAGATGTGGTCACCCTGCGCGAAGCGCTGGAGATACGCGAGGGCGTGCGCCTGCAGTGTGCGCGCGGCTGCAATGTAGTGGATGAGGCCTGGCTCACCGACCGGCTGAATGTCCATGGCAAGACGGTCGAGACCGATCCGCGCGATCCCGGCGACATGATCGCGGAGGCGGTCGCCGCCGCCCGCACGGCCGGACTGGCCATCGTCGCGGTTGGAGAGGCGCGCGAGCACGGCGGCGAGTCCTCCTCGCGGCTCGCTCCGGATCTGCCCGCGCCCCAGCGCAGGCTGATCGACGCACTCTCTGAGACAGGCGTGCCGCTTGTGATCGTTGTCTTCGCATCGCGTCCACTGGCCCTCGGTGCGGTCGCCGATGCGGCAAGCGCGCTGCTCTATGCCTGGCATGGCGGCATCGCCGGGCCCGAAGGCGTGGCAGACATCCTCTTTGGGGATGCCGCCCCCTCCGGCCGGCTGGCGGCGAGCCTGCCCGCCCATCCCGGCGAGGTCCCGCTGCACCATTCCGAAGACCCGACCGGGCGGCCGTTCCGGGGCAGGTTCGAGAAGTTTCGGACCGGCTGGCTCGACCTGTCCGACGACGCGGCAGCGGCACGCTACCCGTTCGGCTTCGGCCTGACCTATTCGCGCCTGCGCTATGATGCGCCCGTTCTCTCATCTACGCGCGCCCGCGGGGACGACGGCAAGATCGAACTGCGTGTCACCGTGACAAATGAAGGCGATGTCGACGCGCTGGAAACGGTGCAGCTGTACCTTTCGGACCCGGTCGCACGGGTGACACGGCCCGCGCGCAGGCTGATCGATTTCCAGCAAATCGCAGTGGCCTCCCGGCAAGCCGCAACAGCGCGCTTTACGGTCACGCTCGCGCAGTTGCGCTACCCGCTCGCCCCGTCGCTCGAAGATGCGCAGATGGTCTGGGACCCGGGCAGCTTCGTACTCCATGTCGGGCCGAACAGTCGCGACACGACGGCCGCGGAAATTGTCTGGGAGCGTTGAGCCCCTCGCAAATCAAGCATCGACCGCGTCGAAGGCGGCTGCCAAGGCTCGGTCAAGCTCCGGACCCGTCGGGCAATGATGCTGATCCTTGAGCACCGAAAAGAAACAGGCCCGGGGCGCGGCGTCGAAATAGGCGCGCGCGGCAGCCGGCGGTGTGAGCCCGTCCAGCGCGCCGGTCATGACAGCCACAGGCACATCGAGACGGTTCAAGAACGGCACCGCGCTCTCCGCCGCCATCGTTTCACGCATGCGCGGCGCCTCTCGCGCGAGCGCCTCCAAGGCGGGCGGCCCCATCGCCGCACGCGCATCGAGCAGCGCCTGCCCCGATACAACCGGTGACACCGCGAGCAGATGATGCAGGTCCGGCGCGTCCTGTGCAATTGCGGCGACCGCGTGGGCGCCGAGCGAGTGCCCGCAGAGCGCCAGCGGCAGTGCGTCAGCAAGTCTGGTTGAGTATGCGGCCAACACGGCGGCGGCCGCCCGCGCATGACCCTCCATGGTGATGTGCTCGGACGGGCCCAAGGCCGGCGTCGCAGCTGAGTACGGCAGGTCCGGTGCCGCGACGCACCACCCGCGCGCCAGGCAGGCGCGGATGAGCGCCTGGATATGGGGCTGATGCATCGCCCCGTTCCTGCCGTGGATCACCAGCGCTGCAGCCTTTGGTGGCAGTTCCGGTTCAAAGACGTGGCAGGGTATGGGCTCGGACCCAACGTCGTTCGGGACCGAGAAAGTTTCCAAGGGGTCTAGGATCTCCGGCATCGCGGACGCCTTCTGCGGCCATTACGAAACTTCCTTCCTACTGGGTCAGCAGCACCGCACGGCCCGCCAGAAGAGCAACTGACCGACGCGTTCGCCAAGCCGGTCACCCAGACCATTGCACCACAGCTCCGCCCCGCCGTCAGGACGCCTTGGGTAGATAGGGAATCGCCCCCGCGATATCGGTATCGTCAATGGCGTAGAACCGGCTGACGCTGCCATCCTGGCGCGCCTTGGAATGCGGTGCGTACTCCGGATCGTCGACAAACGCCTTGAGGGCTGTCTTGTCGGGAAACTTAATGACCGCCACGAGGGTCGCGTCCAGATCCTCGCCTTCGATCGTGTCGATGGCGCCGCTGCGCGAAAGATACTCGCCGCCATGCTTCGCGGCGATATCGTGAACGACCCCGGCATAGCCAGGCACCCAGGCGTCATCGGTGACTTCGACAATTGCGATCAGATAGGCAGTCATGGTCTCTCCCTTAGGTATGTCGCCCGACATCCCGCCAGGCGCCGCTATGGCCGCGCGTCACGCTGTGGTGACCTTCCCCGGCGTTTTCGGGCGTCTTGGTTGATTTCGGGACGCACCGGGCACTAGGCTAGCCAGAACGATGCGGGAGGTACAGCATCATGTGCAGCATCTTTTCCGGGCAGGACCCGGCCAAATACGAACCCGTCACGCGCAGCCTGCGACTGAACGGGCAATGCACCAGCATCCGTCTGGAACGCGCGTTCTGGGACATTCTCGATGCAATGGCCGCTGCGGAAGGACGCTCTACCCCGAGCCTGATTTCCGAAATCCATTCCGAGGTTCTCGAAACCCGCGGCGAGGTCGTCAACTTCACCTCGCTGCTGCGTTGCGCTTGCCTCACGGCTTCCGGCACGCTGCAACCAGTGCCAATCGCAGCAGAATAGCGTGAGGTAGTAAACCCTTACCACCCGCGGCTCCGCGTTCGCGCGCACCATTTGTGCGAGGGACCCACAGAGGCTCCGCGGGAGGACCTAAATGGCGAAAGTGATCCATTCGATGATCCGCGTGCTCGATGAAGCGCGGTCGGTCGAATTCTACGACAAGGCATTCGGGCTCAAGGTCGCTGACCGGCTCGATTTCGAAAGCTTCACGCTGCTGTACTTGGGCAACGACGAGTCGAGCTTCGAGCTGGAACTGACGGTTAACAAGGGCACGACCGAACCCTATGCGCACGGCAACGGCTATGGACATCTTGCCGTTTCGGTCGACGATGCCGCCGCCGAACATGCGCGTTTCGAAGCCGAGGGACTGAGCCCGCGCAAGCTGGTGGATTTCGCCCCGGGCGGACCGGGGACGGACCCCATCGCGCGGTTCTTCTTTGTCACGGACCCGGACGGCTACGAGATCGAGGTTCTGCAACGCGGAGGGCGATACCTCTGAACACCGACGCCGGGCACACCGGCGCATCCCGCCATCTCAACTTGGGAGGAGTTGATGACAGCTACCCTGAAAAAGACGACCCAACGGGGTCTCACCCGCCGGCAACTGCTGACACGGGCCGTCGCCGCCGGCGCGAGTTTCGTGGTCGGTACCGGCTTTGTCGCCGGGCGCGATGCGGCCTGGGCGATGGAGGTCCAGCACCTGCAGCCCGAATCCATGGCCACGCTGGTCCAGATGGCCCGCGACATCTATCCCCACGACCATGTCGGCGACAAGTTCTACGCCGCCGCGGTCAAAGGCTATGACAGCGACGACGATTCCGATGCCATCGAGGCCGGGATCGCCGATCTGAACGCCGCCGCACGCAATGCGGGATACGACAGTTATCTCGATATCGGCTGGGAACGCGACCGGGTGGACATCCTGCGCGGCATGGAATCCAGCCCCTTTTTCCAGCAGATCCGCGGTGGACTCGTGACCGGACTCTACAACCAGAAGGATCTCTGGCCGCTCTTTGGGTATGAGGGCGAAAGCTTCTCCAAGGGCGGATATCTCAACAACGGTTTCGACGACATCACCTGGGTCTGAGGGAGGAGACGGACATGACAACAACGTTCGATCTGAACGACGACAGCGTCGTCGTGGTCATCGGCACCGGCGCAGGCGGCGGAACGCTCGCCAACGAGCTGGCGCAAAAGGGCATCAAGGTCGTCTCGCTGGAGGCGGGCCAATGGCACGAGCCGCAGGACTTCGTGCAGGATGAGTGGGCGAGTTTCGGGCAACTGGCCTGGCTAGATGGGCGCACGACCAGCGGCGACTGGCGGGTGAGCGACGATTTCTCGGGCCTGCCCGCCTGGATCGTGAAATCCGTGGGCGGCTCCGCGGTTCACTGGGCCGGTGCGAGCCTGCGGTTCCAAGACCATGAATGGAAGGCGAAGACGAGCTACGGCAACGTGCCGGGCGCCAGTCTGCTCGACTGGCCGATTGATGCCGCCGAGATGGATCCCTGGTACACAAAGGCCGAGGACAAGCTTCACGTCACCCGCACAGGCGATCGGCCGGGCCTGCCGGGAAACAACAATTTCAAGGTGTTCGAAGCCGGAGCTAAGGCACTTGGCTATGAAAACGTCAATACCGGGCGCATGGCGATCAGGAGTTCCGACACCGGCGATGGTACGCCCTGCCAGCAGATGGGATTCTGTTTCCAGGGCTGCAAGGTCGCGGCTAAATGGTCGCCCAGCTACGATGAGATCCCGGCCGCGCTCGACACCGGTAACGCCGAGCTGCGCACCCAGGCTCATGTCCTACGGATCGAACATGACGATCAGGGCCGCGTCTCCGGGGTGGTTTACTCCGACGCCGAGGGCAACGAACAGCTCCAGAAGGCGCGCGTCGTGGCGCTCGCCGGCAATTCCATCGAGAGCCCGCGGATCCTGCTGAACTCGGCCTCAAACATGTTCCCGGACGGGCTGGCCAACAGCTCCGGCCAGGTCGGGCGGAACTACATGCGGCACATGACCGGCTCGGTATACGCGGTGTTCGACCAGCCGGTGAAGATGTGGCGCGGCACGACCATGGCAGGCATCATCACCGACGAGGCGCGGCACGATCCCAGCCGCGGGTTCGTCGGCGGCTACGAGATGGAGACGCTGAGCCTCGGCCTGCCCTTCATGGCCGCGTTTCTCGATCCCGGAGGCTGGGGGCGCGAGTTCACCTCCGCGCTCGACGGGTACGAGAACATGGCCGGGATGTGGCTGGTGGGCGAGGACATGCCGCAAGAGACCAACCGCGTCAGCCTCAACACCGATGTGCAGGACCAGTACGGGTTGCCTGTGCCGAACGTGCATTTCGACGACCACCCCAACGACATCGCGATGCGCAACCATGCCTATGAGCGGGGTCAGGCAATCTACGATGCGGTGGGAGCGACGCGCACCTTCCCAACGCCGCCCTACCCCTCGACTCACAATCTGGGGACCAACCGGATGTCGGAGAACGCGCGCGACGGGGTCGTGAACCGCTGGGGACAGTCCCATGACATCCCCAACCTCTTCGTCTCCGACGGGAGCCAGTTCACCACCGGCGCAGCAGAGAACCCGACCCTCACGATCGTCGCTCTGGCGATCCGTCAGGCAGACCATATCGCCAGTGAGATGAGCGCCGGAAACCTCTGACGAAAAGGGGCCCGCCCGGGCCCCTCTTCTGGCAGGACAGGATCGGGCGGCCGTCATGGCCGCCCGATCCTGTCAGATTGCGTCGCCGATCGGCAGATGCCGCTTGCGCTGCCCCGTCGCCACAAAGAGCGCGTTGCCAATGGCCGGAGCCACGGGCGGCAGACCCGGCTCGCCGACCCCGGTGGACGGCGTCTGGAACCCGTGTTCGACGATGTGGGTCACGACGCGCGGATAGTTGGTCGAGCGCACGACATCATAGTCGTAGTAGTTGCCCTGAATGACCGCCCCCTCGTCGAAGGTGATCGAGGAATTCAGAGCGACACTCATCCCCATCACCGCGGCGCCCTCCATCTGGCTGGCGATCCGCTCCGGGTTGGCAGGAAATCCGCAATCGACGGCCAGATGGACCTCCGGCACCGTGATACGGCCATCCACGACCTTCACATGGGCCGCACAGGCGACGTAGGAGACGAAACTGCGGTGCGCCGATAGGCCGATGCCTTCGCCATCAGGAAGTTCCTTGCCAAAGCCGATCCCGTCGGCGGCCATGTTGAGAACATTGGCCAGCCGGCCGGTATCGATCTCGAACCCCTCGCCCGCCGGCTCGCCATAGTTCCAGAACCCTTCCGGCAGCCCCTCGGCTTCAGGATCGAATACGCGCGGTGCTCCGATCAGCTCCAGCCACATCTCACGCTGGTCCTTGCCTTGTTCGGCCGCAAGCTCTCCGACCAGCGTCCCGATGGCCCAGGCGCGCGGCACGTTCGACACGGCCCGGAACCAGCCGATACGGGTATGCGCCATCGCCTGGCCGTTCTCGCAAGAGACATTCGCGATGTCGAAGGGCATATCGACATGGCCCATGCCATGTTCGATGGCGAACTGCTGTCCGCTATCCGGCGCGAACGTCGACAGGATCGACGGCGCGACGGAGTTGTGGCGCCAGCCCGTCACCTTGCCCTCATCATCCATCGCCACGTCGATCCGCTCGGCCGACGTCGTATGGTAGAAGCTGTGACGAACATCGTCCTCGCGCGTCCATTGCATCCGCACGGGCGCACCGACCTCGCGGCTCAGCAGCGCCGCTTCGGTCACGTAGTCGCCCTTGGACTTGCGCCCGAAGCCGCCGCCCAGAAGCGTGACATTCACCCGGACCTGGTCTTCGCCCAGCCCAAGCGCCTCGGCCACGTCCTTGCGCACCCGGTAGGGACTCTGGACCGGCGCCCAGATCTCGCAGCCTTCGCCGGTGACGTCGGCCACGGCCACCGGCGGCTCCATCGCGATGTGGGCCATGTGGTCGCTGGTATAGGTCTGCCCGAACGTGTTCGCGGCATCGGCGAAAGCCGCGTCGGGATCGCCCTTGCGGCGCAGGGACTGTCCGGGCTGCTCCGCGGTGGCCTTCATCTCTTCGAGATAGCTCTCGGAGTTGTAATCCCCGTGGGCACCGTGATCCCATTCGATCTCCAGCAGATCGCGCGCCTGGATCGCCGCCCAGGTATTGTCCGCGACGACCGCGACCCCACCCAGCGGCGCGAACGCGCCCGGCTGTGACCAGTCCGGCAGTTGGTAGACGCCCACGACGCCTGGAATCTCCATCGCCGCCGTACCGTCGAACGAGACGACCTTGCCGCCCACGACCGGAGGACGCACGGCCATCGCGATCTTCATGCCGGGACGCGCGATATCTGAGCCGTAAACCGCCTTTCCGGTGGTGATGTCATGCAAATCGGCAATCTGCACCTGACCCTTGCCGATATAGCGGAACTGATCCTCGGTCTTGTAGGCAATGTCCTCATGGGCCGGCACGGGCATCGCCATGGCCTTTTCGGCCAGTTCGCCGAAATGGACGGAGTTGCCGCCGCCGCTGACCATATGGTTCTCCACCGTCACCTGTTCGGCGGGAATGCCCCATTCCTCGGCCGCCGCCTGTTGCAGCATGGTCCGTACCGAACCGCCGATCTTGCGTGCGGCCTGGATATGATGGCGGAGCGAGCGTGAGCCGTCGGTGTCCTGATTGCCGTATTTCGGCTCATCGCCTTCGGCCTGGACGATCACCACACGGTCCCAGTCGGCCTCCATCTCGTCGGCCATGACCATCGGCAGGGACGTGCGCGCACCGGTGCCCATTTCGGAGCGGTGCGCGACTAGCGTCACGGTCCCGTCGGGGTCGATAGAGACGAAAATGAGCGGATCCTCGACCACACCGTGGTCCATCCCCTCGCCGCCGGTCTTCCACCGGGTGAAGGCCTTGGCGTCGGTCGCATAGACCGCCAAGGCAAAGGCGGCCGCGCCGCCCAGAAACCCGCGGCGCGAGGCTTTCGCGACCAGCAGCCCGGAGGGTTTCGGCGCCGCGGTCACATCCATCTGTTCAAGGTATTTCAGCATGGCTCAGATCCCCGTGCTGGCGTGGCGGACGGCATCGACGATGCGCTGGTAACAGCCGCAGCGGCAGACATTTCCGGACATCGCTTCCAGAATTTCCTCATCGCTGGGCTGGGGATTCTCGGCCAGCAAGGCTGCAGCCTGCATGATCTGGCCCGACTGGCAGTAGCCGCACTGCGGTACGTTCAGTTCGCGCCAGGCCTGCTGCACACGGTGGTCCCCGGCCGGATCCAGCCCTTCGATCGTGGTCACCTCCCGCCCCGCGACAGAGCTTGCGCTGACCATGCAGGACCGTACGGCCTCGCCGTCCACATGAACCGTGCAGGCACCGCACAGCCCGACACCGCATCCGTATTTCGCACCATTGAGTTGAAGCATGTCCCGGAGCGCCCAGAGCAGGGGCATATCGTCGGGCGCATCGATCTCGCGGGTCTCCCCGTTCACGTTGATAGCTAGCATTTCGGCCTCCCTAAACGCCGGTTTCACTGGCTGTGTCCTTTTACGTAGCAGAGATTCTCCCGGAGCCGAGACCCCGAATGGGAAATGCCCTTGGCGAACGAAGCCAGGCCCTTGAATTCATTCATGTTTATTTATCGGCGACGGGGACGGGTCGACCGGAACGGGTACCGCGTCCATGCTTCGGTCAAAAGCAGCAGCGCCCGAATTGCCTAGAGCACGTCGTCCAGCAGCGGATTCGGAAAGCGCCGCTCCAGCGTCACGGCGTGGAAGACCTCCGTTATACCGGGGAGAGGATGCGCCTCGACGAGGCTGCCGGCCTCCAGTTCGTCGCGCACCACGATGGGCGGCACCACGGCGAGGCCCGCATCCTCGCGTGCGAGCAGCCGGATCATGGCCATATCGTCGACCTCCGCCGCGATGTGCGGAACCACGCCGAGGCGAGCGGTCAGCGCATCAAAGGCGCTGCGCACACCGGTTTCGGGCGTCGGCAGGATCAGCGGTGCACCCGCCAACAACGCGGCCAGGTCAGCCTCCTCGCCGATCCGCGCAGGTGTACCGACCAGGCTTACCGACTGCTCGTCAACGCGGTGGATCAGATACCGGTTCGCGGCATCGCGCGGCGGAGCCAGGTTGGTCAGTACGATGTCATAGGCGAGCGCCTCGAGTCCCTGAAGCAACGCTGCCTGGGTGCCCGAGCGCAGAACGACCTCGACCTGCGGCCGGCCAAGGAGCGGGCGCAGAAACTGGATCTGGAAATTGCGCGACAGGGTTGCAAGCGCGCCGACCCTGAGCGCCCGCGGCGCAGGACCGCTTTCGCGCAACAGAGCCGAAAGATCGTCCGCTGTACGAAAAATCACCTCCGCATGTTCCAGCGCGATACGCCCGGCTTCGGTCAGAACGAGTCCCCGCCCGCGCCGCTCAAAAAGATCATGCCCAAGCGCGGCTTCCAGCGTCTTGACCTGGGCCGACAGCGCCGAGGCGGATAGGTTGAGATGCCGCGCCGCGGACGTGAGCGTGCCATCGCGCGCCACGGCCCGGAACAGTCTGAGGTGATGCAGGTTCAGCGACGCCATTGTTCCATTCAATAGAATGATTTTCGAGAGATAATGTAATTTTTTGAGATTTCCACAGTCTGTATCAGAGGCGCCACGCACCTTGGTTGGAGACCGTTCATATGTCGCTTGCATTCCTCGCCCCCTTGCCGCTGCTCGCGCTCGCCGCGATGTTCATTGCGGTTCCGGGCAGACGTCCCGGCCCCTGGCCACGCTACGCCGAAATCGCGGCGCTGGTCTCGCTTGCGCTCTGCATCGGCGGCGGGCTCCAGCTCATCGCGGCGGGCACCGGATCTGCGGGAACGGTCCTGCGGCTCGATACGGTGGCTGCGGTGATGGCGGTGCTGGTGAGCTTCGTCGGATGGGTCGTGGTCCGATTCTCCGGCAGCTATCTGGACGGTGAAGCGCGCGAAGGCGCCTTTCACGGGCAGCTTCTTGCCACGGTCGCAGCGGTTCTGGTGCTGGTTCTATCGGCCAATCTGGCCGTGACCGTCGCCGCCTTTCTGGCTATCGGCGTCCTGCTGCGCCAGTTGTTGCTGTTCTACCCAGACCGGATGGCCGCGCGCCGGGCGGCTGCGAAGTTCTCCCTGGTTTGGGGGGTTGGCGACGCAGTGCTGATCCTCGCCGCGGGGCTCCTCTGGGCTTCGGCCGGCAGCCTCAATATCGCGACGCTCCAGACGGCATTTCCCGACGGGCTTACGCTCACAGCGCAAATCGCTGTCGGGCTGATCGTGCTCTGCGCGCTGCTCAAGACTGCGGCCTTTCCGCTGCATGGCTGGCTGACCGAGGTCATGGAGGCCCCGACGCCGGTCTCGGCCCTGCTCCATGCCGGGATCATCAATGCCGGCGGGCTGCTGCTGATCCGTTTTGCAGAGTTGATCCAGGCCAGTCCCGTCGCGATGACCGCACTTGTGATGCTGGGTGGGGCCACGGCACTCTTCGGAGCGCTGGTCATGCTGACCCAGGGGGCGGTGAAGACGGCGCTGGCCTGGTCGACGGTCTCGCAGATGGGCTTCATGATCCTGCAATGCGGCCTTGGCCTGTGGGCGCTCGCGCTTTTGCACATCGTCGCGCATTCGCTGTACAAAGCGCACGCGTTTCTGAACTCCAGTACCGGTGTGCGTGCGGTGCGCGACGTGCGCCGGCCCGGACCGGTCGCGGTACCCGGTGGGGGCGCTGTGGCGCGCGCATTCCTGCTCGCACTGCTGCTCTACGCTGTCGTCGCCGCGCTCTTTGGTGCGGTTCTTGGCCCGAAATCGCCCCAGGCAATCGCCCTCGGTGCGATCCTGATCTTCGGCGTGGCCTATCTGGTCGCCCAAGGGCTTGCCGACACCGCACCCAAAGCCTTGACTCAACGCACCGCGCTCGCTGCCACCGCCGCCGCGATCGGGTATTTCAGCTTTCACCAGATCGCCGGCTGGCTCATCGGCGCGGGCGTGCCCGCAGCGCCGACACCCGGCCCACTCGAATGGGCGCTGATCCTGCTCACGCTCGTCTCCTTCGGTGTGGTCGCGGTGGCGCAGTCACTCTTTCCGCTCTGGGCGCACCATCCGGCAACGTCGGGTTTGCGCGTCCACGTGGCGAACGGGTTCTACCTCAACGCCCTTCTCGACCGTCTCATCGGCGGCTTCCGCACCCAGAAATCCCTTTGAGATCCACGAGGCTCGACATGCTCAAGAAAATCGCTCCGACCGACGCGGCAAGCCAGTCCCAGATCCTGTCCGCAGCAGACAGTGCGGCACGCCGGATCCCGCCGGCCTTCCCGCTGGAAGCCACCGTTGCCGTGAACCCGTTCCTCGGCCAGACCGGCGAAGACCTCGCCACCGCGGCGGCGCGGCTTGCGCGGGTGGGCGGTGTCAGCGCCCTGCCGTCACGACAGACGTTTACCGCCAAACTCGCTGCTGGCGAGATCGATGACGGCGACCTGGCCGCCGCGCTCTCAGTCTGCCCGCACGCCGCGCGCCCCGCGGATCTTGGCGCACTGAAGGCCGCAACGGCGCAGCAAAGCGCCTCGCCCATGGCGTTGCCCACCCTCGCCCATCTGGCGGCCGAGGCCACGGGAACCGACTGGCCTGGTGTGATCGAACGGACCGTCGGCCTGTGGGCCGTGGGTCAATTCGACATGGGTCAGGCGCTCTGGACGCCGGCGCCGGGCCACGGGGCCTACGCGGCGTGGCGCAACTGGGCTGTCCACGATCTGACGCCGGAACTGGCCGGTTTGACAGGGTTTGCCGCCCATGCCGCCGCAAGCCCGCTTCAGGCCGAGGACGCAATCCTGCGCGCGACCAATCGGTTGGGGCTCACGGTCGAGGCCGCCGAGACCGCGTTCCATCGCCTTCTGATAGAGCTGGGCGGCTGGGCCCAACACGCGCGCTGGATGCTCTGGCAGGCAGAGCTCGCCGGCGCATCCGACAGCACGATCATCGAGCTGCTGGCGATCCGTCTTGTGTGGGAGGAGGCGCTGCTCGAGCATGCCGAACCGCAGATCGCCGCCACTTGGCAACAAACCGTGGCCGCCCATGCCGAACCTGTCAGCCCGAGTGCAGACCAGGTGATCGACGGGATCCTTCAGGAAGCGGCAGAACGTGCCCACCAGCGCGGGTTGAGCCTCCGTTTGCCTGGAGACCTGCCGGCCGTGTCCGAACGCCCGGTCCTGCAGGCCGCCTTCTGCATCGATGTCCGGTCGGAGGTCTTTCGCCGCGCGCTCGAAAGCACCGATGCGGGCGTCGAGACGATCGGCTTTGCCGGATTCTTCGGCTTGCCCGTCGCCCACACCGCGCAGGCGTCGGTGCTGGAGGAAAACCACCTGCCCGTGCTGCTCACGCCCGGGGTGACCTCGCACAGTGCGGCCCCCGGCGATGCCGAGGAGCGTGCCCATATTTCCGCCCGCGCAACCCGTGCCTGGGGCCGGTTCCGCCAGGCCGCCGTGTCCTCCTTTGCCTTCGTCGAGGCGGCCGGGCCGCTCTATGCCGGCAAGCTGGTTCGCGACGCGCTCGGGCTCGGCGCGCCGAGCGGGCCCCGGCCAGCACCGCATTTCGATCCCGCGCTCTCGGTCGAGCAGAAGGTTGCCACCGCCGCCAGCGTGCTGCGCGCCATGTCGATGGCCAAGGGCCACGCGCGGCTCGTGCTCTTGCTTGGCCACGGAGCGCAGGTGACCAACAATCCGCAGGAGAGCGCCTATCACTGCGGTGCGTGTGGCGGCTTTACCGGGGAGGTCTCGGCCCGGCTGCTGGCCGATCTGCTCAACGACCCCGAGGTGCGCGCAGAGTTGCCCGGACAAGCGCTCGACCTGCCTGAGGACACACTTTTCGTTGCCGGACTGCACGATACCACCACGGACCGGATCACGCTCTATTCGGACGGTTGCCCCGTCTCCCACGCCACTGATCTGGCCCAGGCGCGGGTCTGGCTCGACCAGGCGGGCGGACTGGCCCGCGCGGAACGCGCGGTACGGTTGCCGCGCGCTACGGCGGCGAGCATCGCTGCCCGCGCGACCGACTGGGCCGAGGTGCGCCCGGAATGGGGTCTGGCCGGGTGCGCGGCCTTTATCGCGGCTCCGCGCGGGGCCACCCACAAGGCAGATCTAGGCGGGCGAGCCTTCCTGCATTCCTACGACTGGCGCGCCGACGAAGGATTCTCCACTCTCGAGCTCATCTTGACGGCGCCGGTGGTCGTGGCCAGCTGGATCAGCCTGCAATATTACGGCTCGGTGGTGGTGCCGGAGCTCTTTGGTGGCGGCAACAAGCTGCTGCACAACGTCACCGGCGGGATCGGAGTCGTGGAAGGCAATGGCGGGCGCCTGCGTGCCGGTCTGCCCTGGCAAGCGATCCATGACGGCGAACATGTCGCGCACGAGCCGCTGCGCCTGTCGGTGCTGGTCGAGGCACCGCAGGAGGCGATCGCGGATGTGCTGTCGCGCCATGACGGATTGCGGGAGCTTTTCGACAATGGCTGGTTGCACCTTCTGGCACTAGAAGACGGCCAGATCGCCGCGCGCTACCGGCCCGGACTGGTCTGGGAAGACCAGCGGCCGGCCCAGCGCGGCGCCGCCGCGTGAGGCGGACGCCGCACCCTAGCCGAGAAGCGGTGCCTTCGCGCGTTTCACACGCTTGCACAGGTCAAGAGCCGCGGATGAGGAATGCTCCGTTGCAGGAAAACCCTTGGCTGGATCGATGGATCGCACGAGACGTGGCCGCCGTGACGGGTCAGTCTTCAACGTCCCGGCGGCGCCTCGCTCCAAACACGGACCATCCCGTCCCGTGTGCCAGGTCTTCGAGCGCACGCATGGCCAGGCGCGAGTTGCCCTTCTCGTCCAACCCGGGACACCAGGCCGCGACCGAGGCCACACCCGGGACGATCGCCAACACCCCGCCACCTACGCCGCTCTTACAGGGTAAACCGATGCGATAAGCAACTTCTCCAGAGGCGTCATAGCACCCGCAGGTCATCATCAGCGCGTTGATGCGGCGCGCGCGCTCTGGCGTGACATGGGCGATCGTGACCTCTTCGCCGCTGCCGCCGGCGGCCAGGAAACGGCCGGCAAGGGCAAGCTGCCGGCAGGACATCGCGACGCTGCATTGGCCGAAATAGACCGATAGCGCGTCTTCGACCTTTGCGCGCATGTTGCCTTCGGCCGCCATGAAATGCGCCAGCGACCGGTTGCGGGCACCGGTGCGGGCCTCGGAGGACGAAACCGCGCTGTCGCTGTCAATCGCACTGTCCCCGGAAAGCTCCCGCACAAGTGCCAGGATGTCAGCGATGGCGGTCTCTGCATCTCGACCTTCGACCAGAACGTCGGCGAGCACGATGGCACCGGCATTGATGAAGGGATTGCGTGGCACTCCGCGCTCATATTCCAGCTGGATGATGGAATTGAAGGCGTTGCCCGAGGGCTCCCGGCCCACCCGTTGCCACAGCGTCGCGCCGAGCCGTTCGAGACCCAGAGTGAGCGAGAAAACCTTGGAGATGCTCTGGATCGAAAAGGCGATGTCCGCATCACCTGCAACGACCGGCGGCTGATCCAGCGGCGCAATGGCTAGCCCGAACCGGTTCAGCGGGACCTTTGCAAGCTCCGGGATGTAGTCGGCAACGTGACCGCGGTCGGATTCACCGGCCATGCGCGCCGCGATGTCGGTGACCAGCGTCTGAAGGGCGGTCCGCTCAATCGCGGAACGATTGTGGCTCATCCCTCCGCCCGGCTCAGCCGCGCCGAGGCTTGCCCGTCAGGATTGCGGCGCGTCGGATGGATGCCCGCGCACCCGGACAGCAGCGGAAGTCTCATGTGCGTCATGGTCTTTGCCCCGTTCGTATAGCGCCTGCACGGGGATCACGCTGCCCAACCGATCCGACGGCGACAAGCGAATTCGTCTGCCATTTGTCCTGGGGACATCGCATCGCGTGGTTCTCCGACCGACGGACCGTCGCGCAGTTCGGCGGGCGTTGACGTACCAGATCTGTCGGGACGTTCGGCGCCTCCCCAAACGAAAAAGGATGGACGCGTGGCGCGTCCATCCTCGTATAGCACGCGCGGATGACATGCTTCCGCGCGCATTCTGCGGCAAGCGTCAGTGCAGATCGAACCGGTCGAGATCCATAACCTTGGACCAGGCCGCCACGAAGTCGCGCAGGAACTTGCCCTGGGCGTCGCTCTGGCCATAGACCTCCGCCAGCGCGCGCAGCTGCGAGTTCGAGCCGAACACCAGGTCGACCCGGGTGGCGGTCCATTTGACCTCACCACTCGCCCGGTCGCGCCCTTCGAACAGGTCTTCCGCGTCCGATACCGGCGTCCACTCCGTGGCCATATCGAGCAGGTTGACGAAGAAGTCGTTGCTCAGCTTGCCGGGCCGGTCGGTCAGCACGCCATGCACCGCCTGACCGCTATTAGCGTTCAGGGCCCGCATCCCACCCAGCAGCACCGTCATTTCCGGCGCGGTGAGCGTGAGCAACTGCGCCTTGTCGACCAGAAGCTCTTCGGCGGACACGGTGTAGCCGCTCTTGAGGTAGTTCCGGAACCCGTCGGCAATCGGCTCCATGACGTCGAAGGATTCGACGTCGGTTTGCTCTTGCGTGGCATCCGTGCGGCCCGGTGTGAACGGGACTTCGAGATCGTGACCGGCGGCCTCGGCCGCCTGCTCGATTGCCGCGCAGCCTCCCAGCACAATCAGATCGGCCAGAGACACCTTCTTGCCGCCGGACTGTGTGCTGTTGAAGGTCGTCTGGACGCTTTCGAGCACGGAGAGCACCCGGGCAAGCTGCTCGGGCTCATTGGCTTCCCAGTCTTTCTGGGGTGCCAGCCGGACCCGCGCGCCGTTGGCGCCGCCGCGCTTGTCTGAGCCGCGGAAGCTCGCAGCCGAGGACCACGCGGTCGCCACGAGTTCGTGCACGCTCACGTCCGTTGCGAGGATCAGTTCCTTGAGTTCGGCCACATCCGCATCATCGATCAGATCGTAGTCGCGCGAAGGGATCGGATCCTGCCAGATCAACTCCTCGTTCGGCACTTCGGCGCCGAGATAGCGCGCCTTGGGCCCCATATCGCGGTGGGTCAGCTTGAACCATGCCCGCGCGAAGGCGTCGGCGAACTCCTCCGGGTTGGCGTGGAAATGGCGCGAGATCGGCTCGTAGATCGGGTCCATCCGCATCGCCATATCGGCGGTCGTCATGATGATCGGGACACGCTTGGACGGATCTTCGGGATCCGGAGCCATGTCCTTTTCGGCCAGATCCTTGGGGGTCCACTGCCACGCGCCCGCGGGGCTTTTGACGAGTTCCCATTCGTAACCGAACAGCACGTCGAAATAGCCGTTGTCCCATTTGATCGGGTTGGGCGTCCAGGCGCCTTCGATCCCGCTGGTGATGGCATCGCGGCCCTTGCCACTGCCGTAGCTGCTGAGCCAGCCAAAGCCCATCGCCTGCAGCGGTGCTGCTTCGGGGGCGGGACCGACGAGGCCCGCGTCGCCTGCACCATGGGTTTTGCCGAACGTGTGCCCACCCGCGGTGAGGGCGACGGTTTCATAATCATTCATCGCCATGCGGGCGAAGGTTTCGCGAATGTCGCGACCGGATCCCAATGGATCAGGCTGACCGTCCGGGCCTTCGGGATTGACATAGATGAGCCCCATCTGAACGGCGGCCAACGGATCCTCCAGCTCACGGTCGCCCGAATACCGGCTTTGCGCGTGGTCCGTCGTGGCGAGCCACTCGTCCTCGGCACCCCAGTAGATATCCTCTTCGGGCTCCCAGATGTCGGCGCGGCCGCCTGCGAACCCGAAGGTCTTGAAGCCCATGGATTCCAGCGCGCAGTTGCCAGCCAGGATAAGCAGATCCGCCCAGGAAATCTGGTTGCCGTATTTCTGCTTGATCGGCCAGAGCAGCCGGCGCGCCTTGTCGAGGTTGCCATTGTCGGGCCAGCTGTTGAGCGGCGCGAACCGCTGGGAGCCCGACCCGGCGCCACCGCGGCCATCGGCGGTCCGATAGGTTCCCGCGCTGTGCCATGCCATACGGATGAAGAGCCCGCCATAGTGCCCGTAATCGGCCGGCCACCACTCCTGGCTGTCGGTCATCAGAGCATAGAGATCCTGCTTGAGCGCCTTGAGGTCGAGCTTTTGGAACTCTTCGGCGTAGTCGAAGGTCTCGCCCATGGGATCGCACAGCGCCGAGTTCTGGCTCAGGATCTTCAGGTTGAGCTGGTTCGGCCACCAGTCGCGATTCGACCGGACCCCGAATGTGGCGTGCATCACCGGGCACTTGCCGGTGCTTGGGGTATCGGTTCCGTCCATAGCTTGCTCCAATCGTTGCTGAGTTAGGTCCACCGCTGCCGGCCATGATGCCCGCGGTCTGTTTCGCAGCCGCGCCGAACCTGCAGGTCCGGCGGGGCCATCGTTGTTCACCAAAAGGCTGTCCGAGCGGCATTGAAACGTTGCCACGCATGCGACACCGCGATTTCTCGCCAAAAAGCTCCAGGTGTGTGGACACCCAGCCCCTTGAACCCGCTACTCGCTCCGCCTTCTTTAGAATGACTCTAGCAAACAAAAACCATTAGTTTAAGTTGAGATTTCTGATCGAAGAAATAAGCTATGCTTATGATCAATCTCACCCTCAAACACCTGCGGTATTTCGATGCCCTGGCGCGATATGGCCATTTCGGACATGCCGCGGACGCCTGTTCTATTTCTCAGCCCGCGCTCTCCATGCAGATCAAGGATTTGGAACAGACGCTGGGTGCAGGGCTGTTCGAGCGCGGCGCAGGGCGGGTGCGGTTGACCCATCTGGGCGAAGAGTTCGCTCCAAGGGTGCGCGACATCCTGCGTTCAGTCGAGGAGCTTGGCGATCTGGCGCGCGCGTCCCGTCGCAGCTTTGTCGGTCGCTTGCGGATCGGCGTGATTCCGACGGTCGCACCGTATCTGCTGCCACAGGTCATCGCGACGCTGACGCGGGCCCATCCCGGGCTCGACATCCACATCCGCGAAACCGTGACCCCGACCCTGATCCGCGAACTGCAGGAAGGCCGTCTGGACATCGCCCTTGTCGCACTGCCGGTCTCCGAACCGACGCTTTGCGAGGTCACTCTCTTCGACGAGGCGTTCGTGCTGGTACGGCCGGGCAGCGATGCGGGCGCACCGGTTCCGGACCGCGACGCACTGCGCGAGATGCGGTTGCTGCTGCTGGAGGAAGGCCATTGCTTTCGCGATCAGGCGCTGTCCTTCTGCAATGCCACCGCCGCCCTGCCGCGCGAAATGCTTGATGCCAGTTCTCTGTCCACGTTGGTTCAAATGGTCGGCGCAGGGATTGGCGTAACCCTGATCCCCGAAATGGCCGTGTCCGTGGAAACCCGGTCCGCGGCGGTTTCCATCGCCCGGTTTGAAACTCCTCAGCCGACGCGGCGCATCGGTATGGTCTGGCGCAAGTCCAGCCCCCTGGATGGGCAGTTCCAGGCCATCGCCGATGTGGTCCGCACCGCGACCGCGACGGAGTAGACGACTGTCGGCGCCAGGCTGGCACGACACCGATGGCGCCCGCCTCGCAAAGGGCCCTGCGGCATGCTGGGCGTTGAGTGTCGCTTCAAATACTTTAGAACGGTTCTAAACAATGTCAGCCAAAGAGCCAGATCATGAAGCTTTTCAACGGGGGCAGAAAGCGGTTCGCCGACCTTACGGAGCAGGAAATCCTGGCTCTCGCAATATCGTCCGAAGAGGATGATGGGCGGATCTACAGCTCCTACGCCGAGCGTCTGGCCAACGACTATCCCGCCTCGGCCGATATCTTCACCGGCATGGCCGCTGAGGAGAACGAGCATAGGCGCCGCCTGATCGAGCTGCACCGCAAGCGTTTCGGCGACGCGATCCCTCTGATCCGGCGAGAGCATGTGCTGGGCTACTATGCGCGCAAGCCGGTCTGGCTGACCGAGGTGATGACGCTCGAAGACATCCGGGCGCAGGCAGCCGCGATGGAACGCGATGCACAGCGGTTCTATGCCCTGGCCGCCGGCCGCTGTACCGACGCGGCGACACGCGAATTGCTCGGTGATCTGGCCGCAGCCGAGGCCGGCCATGTCCGCACCGCCATCGGGCTGGAGGATGCGCATCTCGACGAAGCTGCACTCGAAACCGAGGAGGAAACGGAGCGTCGACAACTGATCCTGACCTGGGTTCAACCCGGGCTCGCCGGGCTCATGGACGGGTCGGTCTCGACCCTCGCGCCGATCTTTGCGACCGCCTTTGCCACTCAGAACACCTGGACGACCTTTCTGGTGGGACTAGCGGCCTCGGTGGGGGCCGGGATTTCCATGGGGTTCACCGAAGCCGCATCGGATGACGGCAAGCTGTCTGGGCGTGGCTCCCCGATCAAGCGCGGTTTCGCCTCCGGGATCATGACGACGGTCGGCGGATTGGGGCATGCCCTGCCCTATCTCATCACCGATTTCTGGACGGCCACCACGATCGCCTTCTTCGTGGTGTTCGTGGAGCTTTGGGCCATTGCCTGGATTCAGAACAAGTACATGGAAACCCCGTTCCTGCGCGCGACGGTGCAGGTTGTCATTGGCGGCGGTCTTGTTCTGGCCGTCGGAATTCTGATCGGCAGCGGCTAGCGCCCGGCACCATCGAGCATCGCGGTCAGATTGCGTTTCACCACCGGCCATTCACCGGCGATGATCGAGTAGACCGCCGTGTCGCGCAGCAACCCGTCAGGCGCGATCATGTGGTTGCGAAGCACCCCGTCGAGTTGTGCGCCCAGCCGCTCGATGGCCGCCCTGCTGGCGCGATTGAACCGATGGGTGCGAAATTCGACCGCGATGCAGTCATGGATGTCGAACGCTTGCGCGAGCAGCAGCAGCTTGCACGCCGTGTTCAGCCCCGTACGCTGGACGCCAGCCCCGTACCATGTCGACCCGATTTCGACACGTTTGTTGGGTGCATCGATATTCATGTAGGTCGTCATCCCCACCGCACGATTCGTGCGCGGGTCGATCACCGCAAAGGGCAGCATTGTCCCCGCATCCATGAGGGCCAGACGCCGGTCGATCTCGGCCGGAACATCTTCGGGGAGCGGCACAGAGGTGTACCACAGTCCTGCATGGTCGAGGCTGCGTGATGCCTCAGCCAGATCCGCCGCATCGGTCCGGCCCAGCAGACGCACGGCGCAAAGCGGGTGCTGCGCCGTGAAAGGCGCGGGCCAGAGCGGCGGCGCACTCACGGGACTCTCGACCCGACCCGGCCCCACGACGACTCAGAAGCCCGCCTTGATGCGCTCGGCCTCCCGAACCATCATTTCGCGCACACGGTTGTCCATCGGCACCTGGTTCAGAACGGGCGCCTCGACGGGCCCCATATAGATCGCATCGAGCGCCTCGGCACCGAGCGCTTCCATCGCCTCGGCATTGCCGTGCCCGTATCCCCACTCCTCGACGATGTATTGGGCCACAGGCGCTTGCAGGAAGCTTTCCATGAAGTCGTGGGCCTTGTCTTCGCTGCCCGGTCCGTCGGCGAGGTTCACATAGCCACAGAACCACAGCGAGGAGCCCTCTTCCGCCTCTCGCTGAAACTCGATCGGGTGACCTTCGGCCTGCATCTGAACTGGCGTCTCGTTCCAGGCCCAGGACAGCAGCACTTCACTCGTGCCCATCAACTGCGCGAGCTCCGCGCCGTCGTTCCAGTAGGCGCGCACGTTGGGATGGGCCTGGCGCAGCCACTCGCTGGCTTTTTGCACGTCCTCCTCGGTCGCCTGGCTCCAGTCCGAAAGGCCGGTCGCCAGGAAGGCGAGCGAGTAAAGATCGTCAACTCCGCTCGGCAGCGAGATCCGCCCGGCATATTTCGGGTCGAGGAAGATCTGCAGGCTTTGCACATCCTCTGCAGGCACTTCTTCGGTGTTGTAGGCCACCGCCGTGGCCCCGAGGTCGGCAGGGATGAAATAGACCGCGCCGTCGACCACAAAGGTCGGATCGGTTCGGAACTCTTCCGCGACGCTCTGGTAGGACGGGATCTTGGAAACGTCCCAAGGCTCGATCAGACCGGCGTCGCGCCATTTGACCACCGATTGCGGGCATGGGTGCGAGACATCGGCGCGAAAGCCCGAGCGCAGCTTCTGGAACGCCTCCTCATCATCACCGAAGAACGTATAGGTCGGCGACTGTCCATGCTGTTCCGCATAGGCGGCCCAGTAGGGTTCCTCCTCAAATCCCGACCAGTCGAGCACCAGAAGATCCGGGTCCTCGGCAAATGTTGCGGTGGCACTGATCGCCAGCACGCTGGCGGCAACGAAAAGGCGGCTAAAACGTGTCATCGGACCCCCATGTCCATCCATTTGCGCGGAACGCTAAAAGCGTGAACCGGGCGGCACAAGCCAAAGCTGTCCGTCGGCCCTTCACAAGCTCGGGCCAAGCGGTCAGACAGAGGACGGCACAGGGACCAAGTCCGACGCAATGAGAAGGAAGCGACAATGTTCAGGGCACTCGTGGTTGAGAAAGATACGGACGGCGCGACGAGCGCGAGCGTGCAGGAGCTCGACGATAGCCGGCTGCCGGAAGCCGAAGTCACGGTGGATGTCGCCTACTCCACGGTGAACTACAAAGACGGGCTCTGCATTGGGCCAGGTGGCGGTCTGGTGCGCCACTATCCCCATGTGCCGGGCATCGATTTCGCCGGAACGGTGTCAGCCTCGGACGATGACCGCTATGCGCCCGGTGATGCAGTCGTTCTGACCGGCTGGCGCGTCGGCGAGGCCCATTGGGGCGGCTACTCCGAAAAGGCGCGGGTCAAGGCCGACTGGTTGGTGCCCCTGCCCGAGGGGCTGAGCGCGCGGCAGGCGATGGCCGTAGGTACTGCAGGTTTTACGGCGATGCTGGCGGTGATGGCGCTGGAGGATCACGGGCTGACCCCTGGCCACGGTCCTGTGCTGGTGACCGGTGCCGCAGGTGGCGTTGGATCGGTGGCGACCGCGATCCTCGCCAATCTGGGCTATGAGGTTGCCGGTGTGACCGGACGGCCGGAGACCGCAGATTACCTGAGGCAGCTTGGCGCCACGCAGATCGTGCCGCGCGAGGAGATCAACGAAACCGTCAAGCGACCGCTGGAGTCAGAAACCTGGGCTGGCTGCGTCGATGCCGTGGGCGGCGCGATGCTCGCCCGCGTGCTCGGCCAGATGAAGTACCGCGCGTCGGTCGCAGCGGTCGGCCTTGCGGGGGGTGCACAGCTGCCCGCCACGGTCATCCCGTTCCTGCTGCGCGCGGTCAATCTGCTGGGCATCGACAGCGTGCTGCAGCCCTACGACAACCGGCTGCGCGCCTGGCAGCGGATCGCGAAGGACCTGCCGATGGACAAGCTCGAGGAGATGATCGTGCCCGCGGTTTTAGCGGATCTGCCGCAGCTCGGAGCCGACATCCTCAATGGGCAGGTGAAGGGACGGATTGTGGTCGATGTGAGGGCCTGAACAAACTTTTTTCGTCTCTAAGTGACCAACGCGGTTGAGGCTTGGTCCCCCCGGAATACGTAGTCGCTTCGCGCAAGAAGCAGGAATTCCGGGGGGACGCGTGAGACATGATCGAACCGAGGCTCGATCTTGACTACGTTCGGCGACAGTTTCCGGCATTCGAAGAACCGGCCTTGCGGGACAAGGCGTTCTTCGAAAACGCCGGTGGCAGTTATGTTTGCCGCCATGTGATCTGGCGGCTCTCCCGGTTCTATCGCGAGCACAAGGTGCAGCCGAACCACGGGTTCGACGCCTCGCGCATCGCGGGCCAGGAGATGGACGACGCGCATACACGGCTTGCTCAGATGCTCGGCATCCAGACCAGCGAGCTGAGCTTCGGGCCCTCCACGACCCAGAATACCTACGTCTTGTCCCAAGCCTTTGCGGAGTGGCTGCCCGAAGGGGCCGCGATCATCGTCACCGACCAGGATCATGAAGCCAACAGCGGTCCCTGGCGCCGACTGGCCGCGCGCGGGTTCGAGCTGCGGGAATGGCAGATGGACCCGGAGACAGGGCACCTGTCTGCGGACGGGTTGCGGGCGCTGCTTGATGACCGCGTTGCATTGGTCTGTTTTCCCCATTGCTCGAACATTCTGGGCGAGATCAACGATGTCGCACACCTGACACGGATCGCCCATGACGCGGGCGCCTTGGTCTGCGTCGATGGCGTCAGCTACGCTCCGCACGGATTTCCCAATGTCGGCGCGCTCGATGCGGACATCTATCTGTTTTCCGCCTACAAAACCTTTGGGCCCCATCAGGGGATCATGTGCATGCGACGCGAGCTGGCGCTGCAACTGCCCAATCAGGGACACGTCTTCAATGCTGACAGGCCCGAGAAACGCTTCACACCGGCCGGTCCCGACCATGCGCAGGTCGCCGCCTGTGCCGGGCTAAGCGATTACTACGATGCGCTCTACGACAAGCACTACCGCGCCGGGCGCGATGCGAAGGGCCGTGCCGCCCAACTGCACGATTTGTTTCGCGCCCATGAGACCCGCCTTATGGAGCCACTGCTGGAGTATCTTCGCGCACGCAACGATGTTCGCCTGCTGGGGCCTGATCGGGCCGTGCATCGGGCGCCGACCCTCTCGCTCGTCGTTCAGGACAATCCACAGGATCTGGTGTCACGCCTGAACACCCACGGGATCATGGCCGGTGCCGGACATTTCTACGCCGCGCGCTGTTTGCGCGCTCTCGGTGTCGACGCCAGCCATGGCGTGTTGCGCCTCAGCTTTGTTCACTACACCAGTGAAGCTGAGGTTGGTCGGCTGCTCGAGGCCCTAGATCACGTCCTCTGACCAGTTGTCCTGAACCGCCGGAGTATCAATGACCCAGACATCTCCCGCAATCTGGTGGGTCCGACGCGATCTGCGGCTGTCCGACAATGCCGCCCTTACCGCGGCCTGCGAGCGCGGTGGCCCGGTGATCCCGGTCTTCGTGTGGGACCCGCTCGACGATAGGTTGGGGGCGGCGCCGCAATGGCGGCTGGGTGAAGGTCTGCGGACGCTGTCGCAGACACTTGAGGCCCGCGGCACCCGTCTGATCCTGCGCCGCGGCGAGCCGTTGGCAGAATTGCGGCGCGTGATCACGGAAACGGGCGCCGGATCGGTCAGCTGGTCGCGGCTTTACACCCCCGACACCAAGGCGCGCGACACGAAGGTAAAGGCTGGCCTGAAAGCCGACGGGATCGAGGCGCGCAGCTTTGCCGGGCATCTCCTTTTCGAGCCCTGGACCGTCGAGACCAAGACAGGCGGGTTCTACAAGGTCTTCACGCCGATGTGGAAATCCGTCCGCGGCGCGGAGATTGCAGGCCCGCTCCCAGCCCCCTCGACGCTGCCCGCCCCGGACCGCTGGCCTGCAAGCGACGTGCTGGACGACTGGCAAACCGGTGCCGCGATGAACCGCGGCGCCGCGATCGTGGCGCCCCACGCCAATATCGGCGAAGGCAAGGCCGCGCGCCGGCTTGACGCCTTCATCACCGACATCGTGGCCGACTATGACCGGACGCGCGATCTGCCGTCGCTGAACGGCACCTCGAACCTCAGCGAGAACCTGGCGTTCGGCGAGATCAGCCCCCGCACATGCTGGCATGCGGGTCAGCGCGCGCGCGCCGAGGGCAAGGCCGGCGCAGAGACTTTTCTGAAGGAGCTTGTCTGGAGAGAGTTCGCCTATCACCTCGCCCACCATACCCCGCGCATCCTGAGCGGGAACTGGCGCGAAGAGTGGGACGCGTTTCCCTGGAACACCGATGCCGACCATCCCCATGTCGTCGCCTGGAAACAGGGCCGCACGGGCATCCGCTTTGTCGACGCCGCCATGCGCGAGATGTATGTGACCGGCCGGATGCACAATCGCGGGCGCATGATCGTGGCATCATATCTGACCAAGCACCTGCTGACGGACTGGCGCATCGGGCTCGACTGGTTCGCCGACTGCCTGATCGACTGGGATCCGGCCTCCAACGCGATGGGTTGGCAGTGGTCGGCTGGTTCCGGTCCCGATGCCACGCCCTATTTCCGGGTCTTCAATCCGGAGACGCAGCTCGACAAGTTCGACCCCGACCATGCCTATGTCCGCCGCTGGATCGCCGAAGGATTGTCCAGCCCCGCACCCGAAGCCCTTGCCTTTTTCGACGCGGTGCCGCGCGCCTGGAAGCTGTCCCCAAACATGTCCTACCCGGCGCCGGTGGTCAGCGCATCGGAGGGCCGCACACGCGCGTTGGAAGCCTACCGGGGCCGCGTGTCCTGATGCCGTTACGAAAACGTTAAAGAATAGAATTTGTCTTTTGCCCACCACGCAGTAACTGTCACCCGAACTGGACAGAGGGAACTTCATGAACGTGCTCACGACCACTGAGGGACAATCGGGCCTTCCGCGCTACTTTGCCACCGTCTTCGCCCAGGCACAGGGGATGCGCAAAGGCCGGCTGGACGTGATCCTGCCCGACGGTCGGAAGTTTCGCATTGAGGGACCGGAACCCGGTCCCGTCGCCGAAGTCTCGGTTTATAATCCAGATCTTTTTGCCCGCCTGCTGCGCGACGGCGATCTGGGCTTCTCCGAAGCCTATCTCGAAGGCTGGTGGTGCACGCCCGATCTGCAGGCCTTCATGGACCTGATCCACGACACCAACGAGGCGATGCTCGACGGCTTTCCCGGCATTCGGCTTGTGCGCACCTACGAGCGGCTCCGGTTCTTTCTTCGGTCGAACTCCAAGCGCCAGGCGCGGCGCAATATCAGTTATCACTACGATCTCGGCAATGATTTCTACCGGCTCTGGCTGGACGATACGATGACCTACTCTTCGGCGCTGTTCGAGAATGGCCAGGAAAGCACCGAAACCGCCCAAGGTGCAAAGTACGCGCGCATGATCGATGCGATCGGCGCCAAGCCCGGTGATCATATTCTCGAGATCGGCTGCGGCTGGGGCGGCTTCGCCGAATTTGCCGCGCGCGAACGGGATCTGCGCGTCACTGCACTGACGATCAGCCGCGAACAGCATGACTATGCCAAGGAGCGGATGGCGGCGGCAGGCCTGTCCGACAAGGTCGAGATCAAGCTTCAGGACTACCGCGACGAAACGGGGCTCTATGACGGGGCCATCTCGATCGAGATGTTCGAAGCTGTGGGCGAGCGCTACTGGCCCACCTACTTCAAGGCCCTGCGCGAGCGGCTGAAGCCTGGCCGGCGGGCCGCGCTCCAGATCATCACGGTCGAGGAAAAGCGTTTCGCGACCTATCGCAAGAGCGTTGATTTCATACAGAAATACATCTTTCCGGGCGGCATGCTGCCCAGCCCGAATGCCCTGCGCTCCGAGGTCGAGAAATCGGGAATGGCCGTGGCCGGCATGGTCGAGTTCGGCGACAGCTACAGCCAGACCCTGCGGCGCTGGCACGAGACGTTCAATGAGCGGTGGGAGGAGGTCGCCTCGCTGGGCTTTGACGACCGGTTCCGGAGGATGTGGAATTTCTATCTGACCTCTTGCGCATCGTCCTTTCAGACTGGCGTATGCGACGTCGTCCACATCACCGTGAGCAGCGACGGACCGGCGCGGCCCCGCTAAGGCTGGACCGTACCGCGACCGCGAGCTAGGCCGGAGTCAGAGTTGTTCTGGTGAGAGTCCGTCCATGGCGTCCCTTTTTTTGCCCGATCCGCTGTGCGACCCGGCCTTGGTTGCGGCTCTTGGCCTGGAGCCGACGAGCGGGCAGGCCCTGAGCCTTGCCGGATATGTCCTCACCCAGGCGGACATCCAGACCTTGCCGGGTCTTCAGCGTGAAGCAAATGCACATTGCACCGGTCAGGTTTTCACCCTGCCGGCGGGGAGCGATGCTGCACTCGAGGTGGCCTTTTCCGTGGCCGGCTGTGATCTGGTTACGGCAACCACACAAAAGCAAACCGTTCTGGTCCCGCTGGCGCAAAGCACCGGAGCTTTCGACATCCACCGCTGGCGCGCGCGTGCTCTGGCAGCCTGGGTGGCAGCCCTCCCCGATCTCCTGTCACTGCAGGAGAAGTTCTCCCCGGCCGATCTCGCCCAGCGCCTGCCGATGATCCTGTCGCGCAGCAACAGTCGCGCCAGGTCGCAGGCAACAGAACGTGAGGACCGCAGCGGTTTCACCCGGGAAGACGTCTTTCTGGAGCGGCAAACCCAACCCTACACCGAGTATTTCGCCGTCAACGAATACCTGGTTCGCCACCGGACCTACTCTGGCGACACGACGGGCCCTTTGCGCCGGGCCGTGTTCATGGCCGTCGATGCGGTGACGGTCCTGCCCTACGATCCGGCGCGTGATCGGGTTCTGCTGGTGGAGCAGTTCCGCGCCGCGCCCTATGCACGGGGCGATCGCCACCCCTGGCTTTTGGAGCCCATAGCCGGACGGATTGAGCCCGGGGATACGGCCGAGGAGACCGCGCACAAGGAAGCCGGCGAAGAGGCCGGGTTGCGCTTGCAGGCCTTGCACCGGATCGGCAGCTACTACCCGTCGACCGGCTGCTTCTCGGAATACCTCGTGTCTTTCATCGGCATCGCCGACCTGCCCGACACTGCCGAGGGTCTACACGGCGTCGAGGATGAAGGTGAGGACATTCGCACCCAACTGGTGTCGCGAGCCGATCTGCTCGACCGTATTGCCGCCGGAGAGATGCCCGACGGACCGCTTTTGCTCAGCGCCTATTGGCTTGAACTTAACCGCGCCCGGCTTCAGGCAGGTTGAATCCCCAACTCCGCCTGCCTAAGACGGCTGGACACCAGGGGAGCGGGGATCACGCATGGCCATCTACAGCGATCTAGCGGACGCAATCGGGCACACACCGTTGATCCGCCTGAAAAAGGCCAGCGACGAGACCGGGTGCGACATCCTTGGTAAGGCGGAGTTCCTCAATCCGGGCCAATCGGTCAAAGATCGCGCAGCGCTCTATATCATCAAGGATGCGATTGCGCGGGGCACCCTGCGCCCCGGCGGCACGATCGTCGAAGGCACCGCCGGCAATACCGGCATTGGCCTGGCTCTCGTCGGTGCATCGATGGGGTACAAGACTGTGATCGTGATCCCAGAAACCCAGAGCCAGGAAAAAAAGGACATGATCCGCCTGGCCGGAGCAGAGCTCGTTCAGGTGCCGGCGGCCCCCTACCGCAACCCCAACAACTATGTGCGCTATTCCGAACGGCTGGCCGCCAAGCTCAATGAGACCGAACCCGCGGGCGCGATCTGGGCCAACCAGTTCGACAATGTTGCCAACCGGCAGGCCCATATCGAGACGACCGGGCCAGAGATTTGGGACCAGACCGACGGCAAGGTGGCTGGGTTCGTGTGCGCGGTGGGTTCCGGCGGAACGTTGGCCGGGGTGGCCGGGGCGCTTCAGCCAAAGGGAGTCAAGATCGCGCTGGCCGACCCCGAGGGATCGGCGCTCTACGGATACTATGCCGACGGCGCACTGAAAGCCGAAGGCAGCTCGATCACCGAAGGCATCGGACAGGGCAGGATAACGGCGAACCTGACTGATCTGCACACGGACATGGCATATCGCATTCCAGACAGCGAGGCCTTGCCCATCGTCTTTGATCTGTTGCGCGATGAGGGCCTCGTGCTCGGTGGGTCGTCGGGCATCAACATCGCCGGCGCGATCCGCATGGCTCGGGATCTCGGGCCCGGGCACACCATCGTCACGATCCTGTGCGACTACGGCACACGCTATCAGTCCAAGCTCTTCAATCCAGAGTTTCTCCGCAGTAAAGGTCTGCCCTGCCCCGACTGGCTCGATACGCCCGCACGCACGCTTCCCGCGGTGTTCGAAGACTGATGCGCCCAGGGGCTCTTCTCTGGGTCCTTCCGGCGCTCCTTGTCTGGGCCGCGGCATGTGTCGCGCAGTCGACGCAGGACATCGACTACGATGCGTGGAGCTCGACCGCCGAGCGCGTTGAACGTGTGATCGACCTCGACCGCGCGACGGACCCGACCCTGGAGCGGTTGCGCGGCGAAGTCGCGTTTTGGCGTGAAGAGTTTCTGACATCGCAGGAAGACCGGTCGCTGCGGATTTCGACCCTGCAACGACAACTCGAAGCCCTGGCGACCCTGCAGAACCAAGCCACCGCAGCCGCAGAGGGCGATCCGGCGTCGGAGGTCGACGCAGCCGACGCCCAAGCCGCGGTCGAGGAAGATTTCTGGATCATCCAGCGAAGGGCGGACGTGCAGTCAGAGCTGATTGCGCTCCAGGTTCCGAATGTCCGGGCCGCCGAGGCCTTTGTCCATGCCGACGGTCTGATCCGAGAGCTCGACGCGTTGCTGCGCCAGCGCAAGACCGAAGTGGTTTTTGCCCGCGGCCCGACGCCCCTCAACCCGTTGGAATGGACCGGACCGATCGCGGAACTCGAAAGAAGTATCGGCGCGATCCCGACCGAGATCGTCGCAAATCTGCGCGACCAGGAAGATCGCGCAGAGCTGTTGCGAAATCTGCCGCAGGTCCTGGTACTCGTCGTTCTGGGGGGCTTTCTGCTTCGGCGCGGTACGGTCTGGACGGCGTCCCTCAGCCGCTCGGCGCGGGGTCTGGGGCCGCCTGTCGTCAGCTACCCCTTGCAGGGGTTGATCCTTCTGGTGGAGATCGCACTGCCTTGGTTCGGGCTCGTCATGCTGCTGTTTGCGGCCGAAACATCGGGGCTCTTCGGCGAAGCGGGCGAGGCTTTGTTGCAGGCGGTACGTCGGTTCGGCCTCTTTGCGATCGTCGGCACAGCCTTTGTCCGAAGGCTGCTGCCCTCCGCACCGGATGAACAGGAGTTCGTGGCGCTTGACGCGACCAAGACCAAGCGGGCGCGCCGCTTGGGCCTGTGGATTGTCTACGCGCTCGCCCTGGGTCAGGGTGTCGGGCTCTTCCTCTCACAGGTCGAAGTGTCCGAAGTCACACTTGCCTTTTCGCTCTTTCCGTTCTTCGTCGTGCTGGGCTATTTGATCTTTCGCTTCTCGCGATTGTTCACCCTGACACAATCGGCGAAGGACAACGAAGACGAGACGACGATTTCCGCACGCCTGCTGGATGTTCTGGCGCGCCTGGGCATGGTGACAGGTGTATTGTCACCACTGGCCGCCGCGGCAGGCTTTTCCGGCTATGCGGCCGCGACCCTGATGCCCGCGTCCTACACGATCTTTACCCTGGGCATCGCGGCCTTTCTCGGCGCGTGGCTCAAAGAGCTCTATGCGGCGATCAAGCGGCGCAGCGTGGAGGATAGCGACCTCGCCCCGACCCTGATCGGTGTTGCAGTCTACACGGCGCTCATTCCCGTTCTGGCGCTGATCTGGGGCGCCCGGGTAACCGATCTGACCGAGGTCTGGAGCGATATCCGCGAGGGCTTCTCGATGGGCGGGGTCAAGATCTCGCCGACCGACATCATGACCTTCCTGTTGGTCTTTTCGATCCTTTATGGCCTGACCCGGCTGCTGCAATCGGCCTTGCGGGTGTCGATCCTGCCGAAGACAAAGCTCGACCTCGGCTCGCGCACCGCGATCGTGTCCGGGCTTGGCTATATCGGTGTCTTCGTTGCCGCCATCGTCGCGATCCAGAGCACCGGACTCGATCTGTCGTCGCTGGCCATTGTCGCGGGCGCGCTGTCCGTCGGCATCGGCTTTGGCCTGCAGACCATCGTATCGAACTTCGTTTCCGGGATTATCCTGCTGATCGAACGCCCGATTTCGGAAGGCGACTGGATCGACGTGAATGGCAACCAGGGCTATGTGCGCAACATTTCGGTGCGATCCACCCGGATCGAAACATTTGATCGGACAGACGTCATCGTGCCGAACTCCGATCTGATCGCGGGGACGGTGACGAACTGGACGCGCGGCAAGCTGATCGGACGCATCATCGTGCCGGTGGGCGTCGCCTATGGCACCGATCCCGCGCGCGTCGAACGTATCCTGCGCGAGATCAGCGAAGCGCACCCGATGGTGCTGTTGGCACCGCCCCCGGCAATCCTGTTCATGCGCTTCGGCGCCGACGCCCTGGAGTTCGAGATCCGCGCCATCTTGCGAGACGTCAATTTCAGCCTTTCGGTGAAATCCGACCTCAACCACGAGATCGCCAAACGCCTAAAAGAAGAAGAGATCGAGATCCCGTTCGCGCAGCGCGACCTGTGGCTGCGCAACCCCGAAGTGCTGAGCGACGGCCACGCCTTTTCCAACACCGGCCGGCATTTCGTGGAAACCCCGTCGGAGCCACGCGTTCCCAGGCCCTCGCGCGACGAAGCGCCGGATACGGACGGGGGCAGTGACGGCGACGCACGGTGATGCGCCCAACCGCCTTGCACGGTCCCGGCAGTTTGGGTATTGCTGCCGCCTGACGGAGAGGTGGCCGAGTGGTCGAAGGCGCACGCCTGGAAAGTGTGTAGGCGGGAGACCGTCTCCAGGGTTCGAATCCCTGTCTCTCCGCCACACATCTCCATAACCACCTGAAGTTATTGTGCTATTTGCAACGCGCAGATATCAATACACATATTAGACTGCCAGTCTTGGTCGCATTTGCCCAAAGCTGTGATCGAGAATGCTCTTCCGGAGGCTTGAGAGATCACTGCGCTCTCGGTTACCGCTCACCCGCTCCTGAAACGCAACTCATTCACCAGCAAGCCTATGGCTTTGCGCCGGGCCACAAACTTCACCAAATCTTGCCAGAAGCTCCTTCATCCCGGCCGTGTCCAGCACCTGTTCCTGGTGCGTCATTGCGCTGGTGCCATTTATTGATGGCTGCCGAGCGGCAAGTACTCTTTGTGGCAGTCTGGCAGCTAATCGATTGCGGTCATTTTGGGCGTCTGGTTGGAGCACGGTGGCGGCGCGGCATCATGAAAGGCGTATCTTTCCCGGCTCCCGATCAACGGCACGCGCTCTGTGGTGCTCCGGTCCGAAGAGGGTTTCCGGGCGTTTTGCCTTTCCGAAGGCTAACGTGACACTGCGCACAGTGGGCCGACTCGATTGGCTGCTCCGGGCTTAACCTAGTGAATGGGTGATCGCTGCTCCATCGGTGTGAACGGTGCTGGAGCCGGAGCCCAAGGGAGCTGTTTAGTCAGGCCATGTTGTAGTGATTTCGCCACTGCTCGATCGGGATCTTTGCTTGTTTGAGCGAATAGACATTTCACCGTCGAGTGGTTCGTCGCTGAAGCCCGGCATGGTTCATTCCTCGACGCGAAAAGCGTTCCCAGTGTCGTTAGCAAAGTCTTCCAACCCCTGTAGTTCCCATTCTGCCAGAGTGGCTCGCGCGCTCTTGCGCGCATCCTCGGCGATCTCTTTTGCTGAGTGTGCAAAGAGAGGTGCCACCTGCGCCAATGCGACGAATGCCTTTTGAAGCCGGATCTGTACCTCTGAAATCGCCGCGCCATCGCGTACGATCGGGCGAAAAGCATCATCGAGCAGTTCATCAGGACGGATCGCGGGTACGAACACCGATTTGAATTCGATCTCGTGTTCGCCGGTGTCTTGCCACAGCGCCATGATCCGTACGAGGCGTCCGACGACACCGATCGCGGTGCCCGGGTCATTGACCGCCGGAGACAGAGCCCGCGACGCTATTTCAGACAGAACAATCAAAGCGAAACGCGGATCCTGCTCGAAGTCACGCAGAGCTCCGATAGTGAAGGCGCTGCGCAGTCGCTCCTGATCCGAGGCATCCAGAATCTCTGTATCGGAGAACATCAATGCCCGTGCCGGGTGCACGAACACACCGGGCAAAGCGGAGATCCAGGATTTGACACCCAGCTCCTGCGAAGTCCGATCGAGCGCATGCATATCGATATGCTGCACATACCCGATGTCTTCACCGAACAGAGGGACGCAAGAGTTCGGGATGTCGCCGCGCAGGGGGCGCGCACCGAGATAGGGCGCAGCGAGCCGCTGGTTCAGCGATTCCGTCGCGCGTGCCTCCACCCTTTCAAGCGTGTCCTCGAGACGGCCGAAGGTAACCAAGTGACTGATCCAGCGAAGTAGCGCGATCAAGACCGCCGCGACGACGATCCCTGTCGTTGCGAACAGGATCAGCCGGCCATTGCTGCTATAGTACCCCGCCTGAAGTGCGATGATTCCGACGAGGCTGAAAAGAAACGCCCCGAGAAAGGTGGCCAGTACATTCTGGGCCGTTGTGTCTTCCTGCAGGAGCGCGGTGGCCCGCGGTGTTGCGGTCTCGGCCGCGGAGGTGAACGCCGCCGTTGCAATGGCCAGCGAGAAGGTGGTGACCGCGAGCATAGACGACGCGAGGATGTTGAGAACCTGATCGACTGCATCGGCCCCGACCTTCAGTGACCAACCTGAGGGAATGATGGGGGCCAGGATCTGGGCTGCGATCACCGTCACGATCGCCAGCAACGCGAAAATCACCACGCGCACCCAAACCTTGCGTAGCTGCCGCAGCAGGCTCCAACCGATCTTTGACTTCATGAGAACAGGCTGCAGGTCGCAAGGCGGGAAGAAATCGGCAAAGTTACGACCTCCGTCGTTCGGTCAAGGATAGAGCGCTGTGGCACGGAAGCTATACCCGGACGTGTGCGTTGGGGAGAGGAAACGTTTTTCGCATCTGGATGGCTCGGCACCGCGCCTGGTCGAAGCGCGCAAATCTGTTCGCGCTGAATGCTCAGCTATCCGGCACGTACGTGTCGGCGACAACTGCGCCACGCGCGCCCAGGGGCTTCGGCGGACCGACAGTGCTGTCTTCCTTGGTGTGGCGCTCGAGCTGTGCATTGACCGCGGCGCCGAGCAGAACCACGAAAGCACTGACAAAGAACCACATCAGCAAGGCGATGACCGCGCCCAATGACCCGTAAATCTCATTGTAGTTCCCGAAATTCTCCAGATAGAGGCTGAGCGCAGCGGAGGCTATGGTCCAGAGTCCCGTTGCCAAGACCGCCCCTGGGCTTACCCAGGGAACACGCGCAGCTTTCCGATTGGGCGCAAGTCGATAGATCAGGCCGAGACTCACCAGCAACATGACCAGGATCACGAGCCATTTCAGGGCGCGAAGGGCCGTCTCGGCTAGGGGGCCAAGAGGCGCGACGGCTATCAGCACAGGCGCCACGACCATAATGGCGACGAAAATCGTGGTCATGAACACAAGCAGAAACGTCAAGGTCAACGCTCGGAAAACGCGCTTCAGCCCCTTACGATGGCGCTCTTCGTAGATGGCGTTCAGTCCGCGGATCAGGGCGGCGATGGCCGCGCGCGCCGACCAGAGCGCGAGCACCATTGCGAGCACGCCAGCCCAGGTCAGTGTGTCGGAGGGCGCAGCAGCCAGCCGCTGAACCTGCGTCTCGATGATGTCGAATGCGCCAGCTGGCACGGAGGCGCTAAGCCCGTCCAGCTGTTCTTCGATGGCGACCGGATTGGCGAAGAGCCCCCAGACTGACACCGCCGCGGTGATCGTCGGGAAAAGCGACAGGAGCGAATAGAACGCCACCCCGGCCGCGATAAGCGGAAGGTTGCGGTCATCCACCGTCTTCATGGTTGCTTTCAGGATGGCAACCCAGGTGGCGGGCTTTTTGTCCGGCCAGACGGTCATGCTTCGAGCCTTTCCATTCGCGCTACCCCCGGCGCCTGCGGAGCGCCGGGCGCTGTCGGTCAGCTCTTGGACTGTTTCTTACTGTCGTTCGGAGCGGGTGTATGACTTGTCTTGCCGTCCGACTGACTATCGCCTTTCTGCGAGTGTTTTTCATAGGCGTCGCCGGCGGCGCGTACGACCTTGTTCTGCATCCGCTTGACGTCGATATCAGTCTCCCGGTCCGGATCCAACACATTGCCGGCCGCGGCTTTGGCCACCGAGGCGCCTTCGCTCAGGGCGGCTTTCGCCGCTGCAGCAACGCGAGATCTTTCTTCGAAATACACAGTACGGGCCTCATCCATTACCCGCCGACGCAGCGCATCCATTTTTTGGCGATCATCGCTGCTGCGCGGGATCAATGCTGCGGCTGCGGCCCCTGCGGCAACGGCGCCGAGACCGAAAAGCAGCGGGTTCTTCTGGAACGCCGAACCCGTCTCTCTCATCGTGCGACGCGTCTGGCGCTCGGCCGCATCCTGCACTTCGATGGCCTTCAGACGTGCGCGAAGAACCCGTTCGCGTGCCTGGTCGCTCAGATCGTCCAAACCGTCGCGCAAGCGTGCCCGGAGGTCGGCGGCGCGAGTCGACGCCTCGCCGTACAGCTCGCGGGCCGATCGCTGCAAACGCGCCGCGGTGGATGACTCGTCTTCGTCTTTAGGAAAGTCCTCCCCATTGGCACGCGCCTCGATGTCCCAGGGATCGTACGTCAGGCTGGTGCGATTATCCTCACTCGAAGAGCGTTCCGAGCCTTTCATCGCCTCATCCGCGGCGGCGAGCCGCGCATCGAAATCGGGACCGAGCGGGTCATCGTCCCGAAACCGACGGCTCGTCGGCCGCGTCGCGTCGTCATAGCCAACCGGTTCTCGCCGCTCGTGGTGGGCAGTGCCATAGGCGTCAGCGGAACGGTGATCCGCGATCCTTGCCGGGGCACCTCGATCGCTCGTGTTGGAAAAGACGCGTGCCGCTCCAAACGCCGCGAGAGCGAGCCCGGCTCCGGTCAGCGCGAGCGCCGCAGGGTTGTCGCGCGCACTGCGCCGGATGGTGTCGGCGACGTCGGCGCCGGCGCCTTGGAGCGAGGACGCCGCATCGTCGAGCCAGCGGTCTACGGAGACGCGGTCGGTGAGCGTGTCGAGCGTATCGACCAGCTTGGAACGTTCAGCTTCTATTTCTTTTTCGATACGGTCGGGGGAAGGGATGTCATCAGGCATCAAATCGCCTCCTTAACGGTTTGGCTGTCCTTGCGGACGTTTTCGATCGTGCGGGTCGGGGCCAGGCTGGACGCCTTGAGCGCCTTCGATCCCGCAGTGGCCAGTACAAGCGCGACGACGGCGAACAGAACGCCGACAAGGAGCGACGCCCATCCGCCCTCGATGCCGATGTTGGTCAGCGCAACCACGAGGGCCGCGGCCAGCACATTCAACGAGGTCAGCGAGACGACGATCGCGGCAATGATGAGGCCGACACCGGCGACAGCGCCGCGGATATTGTCCTGCGTCTCTGCCCGGGCGAGATCGATCTCCTTGCGGAACAGAGTCGCAACTTGCGTCAAGGCCTGGCCGATGAGCGCGCCCGTTCCGGGATCGCTACGCGGCATGTCTGTCATAGCGTGCCTCCCCGGTTGCCGGGCGCATGGCTGTCGGCAGTCGCGTCGAGCTTCTGCGCAGCCTGGGGTGCGAACCGCATCGCAGCGAAGCCGAGCAGTGCGGCCCCGGCCATGAAGGCAACCGGGTTCTGGCGGGCATAGGCCGATATGTCGTCGGCGACCTCCCGCGGGTCAGTCGACTGCAAGTCGCTGCCCAGCTGAGCAATGCCTTGCCCCACCGAGTTCAGCGCGGAGTTGAGCCGCACGTCGGTGGCATCGCCCAGCGAACGATTTGGGGCCTGTGTCTGTTCGGTCATATCCATATCAGCCTCCTCACGTGGCAAGGTTGATCACAGCGAGCACAACGACGACGACGCCGATGATGTAGAAAATGTTCCGCATTCTCTGTCCTCCGGTTGGCTCGACCCTCTTGGGGGTCGCGATGGTTAGCAAACGCCAGAGGTGATCGGTGGTTCCGAAAGGCTTGCCCTGAATCCGTCAGAAACCATCGCATTCGACTGCAACCACTCTGATTTCGATGTATTTTTCGACTGCTCGTTTTTTGCTCTGCAACACCTGCCGACAGTGGCAGGCGTATCGCCGCGAGGTCCCAACAGCTTCGCAGTTCGGTGTGGGACGCCGCCCCGCTCGTTTGCGCGATCTGCATTTGCTTGGACCTGGTGCATTCGCGCTGGTCGCGGGGGTAAGCGGCACGGCGCTACAATGACGCTCACAAGATCGCCGCGCATTGAGCCGAAGTAACACACCTGGCCCGACGCGCATTGCTTCCCGGTCCCTGCTGTCAGATCCTTATCGGCATCCCCAACAAAAACCTCAGGGCACCTCCTGGTGCACTTGTCCCCACGCCAAGGCGGTGAAGATCGCTGTGCCTCCCAGGATATTGCCCAGCAGAACGGGCAGAATGAACCCTCCGAATCCGGCCGGGACGCTCAGGATGCCGCCAATGATCAGCAGTGCAACTTCGACCGATCCCGCGACCACATGGGTCAGATCTGATGCGGCGATCAACCAGGTGAAGAGCACGATGAGCGCGAGCTTGCTGCTTCCACCCCGCGGCAGCATCCAGACCAGTGCCGCGATAAGCACACCAGCCGGGATGCCGCGCAGAAACGCAGTCATCGGATCGAGGCTGACGGCATGTTCCGAAACATGGATCATCGCGCCCAGCAGGTCCGCCGAAAGCACATCGGGGATTAGGTAGAAGGCCGCCGCCAGAAAGGCGCCGATGACGTTGGCTCCGAACACGATCGTCCAGAGCCGGGCCACACGGGCTGCGACGCGGTGCGAGGGCTCGGCCAGGAAGGGCAGGACTGTAGTGATCGTGTTCTCGGTAAAAAGCTGCATCCGCCCCATGATGACCACAACGAAGCCCAGGCAGTACCCGAAGTTCTCGAAAACGAAGCGGGCGGGAGTGTCCGGCAGATGGAGGTGCAGGATGGCCTCGCCAAGGACCGAAAGGCTGATCAGCACCCCGGCGGCAATGCCTGACCAGAAAAGCGAGACCGCCGGGCGCCTGAGCTCATCGTCGCCCTCACGACGAATGACCTCGTAGATTTCAGGCGAGGAGAGGTTCTCGGCCTCCCCGACGTCTGGACCGGACGAGACAGGGGCTCGGGCTCCTTGGTTTTTCGGAGCTTCCGGAACGTGGCGCATGATCGTCCCTTCTGTGAGTATCTGGATGCCTGCCAGGCCGGCTCAGATGGGGGTCAGACGCAGGTTCCGATCCACTGCGGGCATCTGAGCGCGCCCGTCGCGATAGGCCCGGGCAGCGGCGACCACCGCGGCAAAGATCGCGCGCTGTCGCCGAAGGTAGAAAAGGTGCTCGGGATGCCATTGAACGCCAAGAGCGAAAGGATCCTCGCGGGTTTCGACCGCTTGGACCATGCCGCCATAGTCGCGCGCCGATACATGCAACCCGTTCCCAAGCGTGCGCACCGACTGGCTGTGGAGCGCATTTACCGAGATCTCGGGCGTTTCCATCATCTCGCAAAGCCGTGTGTCGGGCTCAACCTTGATCCGCTTCTTCGGCAGGACCGTCCAGAGACGACGGCTGTCGGTGAAGTCGCCGAATGCGTCTTGGTGAAGGCTCCCGCCCAGCACCACATTGAGCATTTGCGCCCCGCGGCAAATGCCCAGGATCGGCATCTCCCGCCGTCGCGCCGCGCCGATGATCTCTCGCTCCACACGGTCCCGGTATGGATCCAGCCGTGCTGAAGTTACGATTTCGCCTCCATAGAGGTCGGGAGAGATGTCGTCGCCACCGCCCAGCACAACGCCGTCGACGCCGTCGAGGTCAATGTCGCGTTCAGACTGCCAACGCCGCGCGCGCCCGCCAGCGAGCAAGATGTTGAAAGCGACGAGAGGAAAGATCCGCCAGCCGGAGCGGCGGGACACCGACACACCTATGACCGGACGAGACATGCGAACTCCTTTCTTTCTGTAAGGGATTTGAGAGCTTGGGCGGCGGCCTCAATCGGATCGTCGCCCGCCGCGACGGCGCGCGTGACGTGGTCAAGCAGAGCAGGAACCGCGGCGACGGATTCGACCAGCAACCACTTCGACCATTCGGTCATCAGCGACCATCCGGGTTCATCGAGTCGGCATTCCGGCAAGCGAAAATGGTAGGTCGGTCGCGCCCCGATCCCGTGTTCATCGCCCAAGCGCCGATCGACACGCACACGGTCGAGATGCCTGAAAAGCGGCAGCAGATCGAGCCCGTAGTTTCTGCTGCGAACATGGCTGAGATAAAGCTCCATCCCGTCAGCCATCGTGAGCTCTCGCGCGCGCGGGTCCAGCAAGTCGCGGACAAGCGGCGCCGGCCAAGGATCGATGAAGGGCAGGATACGGCGCATGAGATCAAGGTCCGAAACGTGCCGCAGCCACGCCTCGACCGCCGCGTAGGCGCGCATCACCGGAACCAGCCGGGTTTCGGGTGCCGGTTCGGCAGGATTGAAATGGATGCCGTAGGCACCGACCATGCTTTCCCTGCTCCCCCTTGCACCGAGGCGCGCCAGACACTTCAGCAAGTCATCCAGCAGGTGTAGATCGTCCTCGCCGATCGGCGCCGTGACGATCTCTATCGGAACGACGGTTCGCGCTACGGTCGCTGCCAGATCGCCGCCGCTTTCAATCTCGCGCGCCCATGCCGTGTCTAGCTCCACGACCCAATCGCCGTGGCCAGCGGTTCCGATGTTGAAGCGATGCGCACCTTGGTGTTCAACCACGCCACCAAGGCAGCGCGCGATCTGCTCTGCGGTTGTGTCTTCGGACAGGCCAGCAAATTCGACTTCGACCCCGATCTTCCTCTCAGAGCCGAAACGCACCAGCGGCACCGCGCTGTTCGATGTTTGCATATCCATTTCAGGAAAACGTCCGCGACCGCAGAGAGTTCCCCAAAAGATTCACTGAGAGTTTTCACGGAACCGTCTCCTCAGACACCCGTTGTCCCGGAACCATGCAACAGCCAATGGAGGATCGCATGACTCGCAAATTCGTCATGACCACCGCCCTGACAACGACATTTGCCGCCAGCTCTTTCGCGTTCGCCGAGACGACGGCGCAGAACTCGGCGTCCGAGGCGCTCGAGTCCGCACAGGAGACCGCGCAGCACACCGGCGATGCCGTTTCAGAGACCGCTGAACAGGCGCGAGAGGCCACGTCAGATGCCTATGACCGAGCCCGCAACGAGGCGGCCGATCTCGCAGACCGCACCGAGGAAACGGTGCGGAATGCCACAGAAGGTGCGAAGGAAGCCGGAGAACGCGCGGCGGACGCCGCAGGAAATGCCTATGACACGGCCAAGCAGGCGGCCTCGGATGCGTACGCGGATACGGAACAATGGTGGGAGAACCGGACCGCCGATGGCGGCAACGATGAAGGTTTCGAAAAGGTCGCCCTGCAGAACATCGATGCCGAGAAACTCGAAGGCGCCCGTGCCTATGACACGAGCGACGAATGGATCGGTGAGGTGTCCGAGGTGATGCTGACGAGCGACAAAACCATCGACTCCGTCCATGTCGATGTCGGCGGGCTTGTGGGTATCGGCGAGCACCGCGTCAGCATGGAGCCCGAGCAGATCATCGTCACCGAAAACGCCGAAACCGGCGACGTGCGGGTGCATGTCTTCTCTACCAAGGACCAGCTCATGGAGCAGCCGGAAGTGGAAGGGTAACACCGCCGGTCGTACAGAAGCAGGAATGCACTGGGGGGCACGGATTGCCCCCCTTTTACACGTCGGGATTGAACCCTTCTAGGACAAAGCGCACGCGGACGGTGTAGCTCTCTCTTCTGGCAACCAGATCGAGCGGTCCGCCCAGTTGCATCGCAAAGGCCTTCATCAGGTTCGTGCCGAGCCCTGTGCTCTCGATCATTTGATCGGCTGGATTGGGATCGGGCACCCGGCCATTAACGATCTCGACAAGAACCTCGCGGTCCGCCTGCAGCCGCATGGTCAGGAGCAACGATTTTTTCCGGTACTGTCTCCCATGTATTTCAATGCATTGGTCGTGGCTTCCACCTCAAGCAGACTGAGCGACCCCGCCTGGTCGGGATAGAAGTCCACCTCGTCGAACTGTCGCTCCAGCGCGATAGCGCCATCACTCCCCTGCCCGACCGTAAGGATCTGGTCGGTCAGCTCGGCGAGTATCTGGGCGGTCTGAACCCGGTCCAGATTCTCCGTCCGGTAGAGACTCCGGTGGATCGATACCAGACCCAGACCCCGGTCCTGCAAGCGCTGCACCGCGGCCTTGGCCTCGGGTGATTTCACCTGCCGGACCTGCATGTTCATGATCGAGCTGGTGAGCTGAAGGTTGTTCTTGACGCGATGATGGACCTCTTTGAGGAGCACGTTCTTGTTATGGACAAGCTGCTCCAACTCGGCTTCATCCCGGATCACTGTCTCGGCCATTTCGACGAACGACATCTGGATATCGGCGATCTCTGCAGAAACCTCGCTGGTATGGTCGGCGGTCGGCAGGGTCCGGCGGGCCGCAGACTCCAGCATCTGTCGCCGCAAACGCCGGATATGGCAGATGACCAGCCGGTGAATCGCGGCAATCGCAATACCAGGACTCGTCAGCGACATGATCACCGGAAAGAACTGCGGCGGGATCGCGAAAGGAGCATTCGCGGCCACGGACATCGGCTGCCAGGTGCCAAGCGCATAGACGGTATCGGCAAAGATAGGCGAGACGGCGAAGTTCCGGACTTTGCCTGACGCAGTGCGGTCGCTGAACGCCCAGGAGCCGACGCCCACAAGCGTTTCGAGCAGGCGCGTCTGCGGCAAAACCGCTTGAGGATCCTCGGCGTCGCGGCCCGTCGCGGTCAGAAACTTGCTGCTCGCGGTAAAGGTGATCACCGTGAGGTTTTCGTCTTTTAGCTCACCGTCCTGCAGCTCGAGCCGCTCATGGAGCACCGAGACAAAGACAAAGCCCGCGAACTGCCCACCGCATTCGAAGGGCTGCGTAATCACCACCACCGGCCGTCCGCTGATCGGCGCGTTTGCGTTCACTTGAACGGTCGGGCGGGGCTCGGCCGTGATCTCGTCCTAGCCTGAACTCGCTGAAATCATAGCACATCCCGTTGGAGGCCTACTACATCTCGCCATCGGGCCTGCTCGCACCGATACTGATCGCCATGTGCTGGTTTGCGGCAACGGATGCCAGGCTGTTCTCGCATCAGCCCCGGTCGTCCCACCTCTGGATGGCGAGCGGTGCCAACCCGATCGGCATGCCGAAGGCGCGCTGAATGACCTCGCGCTCGGCCAAGGCCGCATCGCAAGTCAGCCCGACCAGCGCAGCATTGGCCCGCGCATCGGCCTGCCGGACCATGTTTCCTGTCTGCGCCCTGCCAGGAGACCACAGAAATGAGCGCAACAGACAGGGAAAGGATCAGCCGTGCCGCGAAGCTACGGTGCCATGCCCACCCCACGTGCCTCAGGCCGCGGCGACTTTGGTGGCCGACATCACCGCCAGGGTTGTCTGATCGGTCAGTTCGAGGCTGTCTTCGTCGTTTAAGCCCATCAGTTCGGTGAGCCGCGCCCGACCGCGATTGGCCCTGCTTTTGACAGTGCCAACCGCGACGTCGCACATCTCCGCCGCCTCGTGGTAGGAAAAACCGGACGCACCCACCAGAATGAGCACTTCCCGCTGTTCGTCACTCAGTTCCGCAAATGCCTCGGCGAAATCGCGAAAGGCCAGCCGTCCGTCGTGGGCGGGCTTCTCGGAAAGACTCGCCGTGAGATCGCCATCGGTATCCTCGACTTCCCGGGCGGCCTTGCGGTGGTTGGAGTAAAACGTGTTTCGCAGGATAGTAAAAAGCCACGCCCGCATGTTGGTGCCGGCACGAAACTTGTCGATACTGCCCCAAGCCTTAAGCAGCGCGTCCTGCACCAGATCGTCTGCGTGAGCCGGATTGCGTGTCAGGCTGCGGGCAAAGGCGCGCATCTGCGGAAGATATTCAACAATTTCCTCGCGTGGATCCGGGATGCTCATTTACGCTGTTCCTTCTCACACAAGTCTTTGAGAAGTCCGGCAAAACTGTCCGGCATGTCCTCACAGAGCGTTTCATCGTAGAGAATGCCAAATGAGATCGCCGCCGTGGGCAAACACAGGTCCGTCAGATCAGACATTTCCCCCGTGCGAAGGGCTTCCGGCGCGGCTTCGGCGTTGCCGACATTCACAAGAGGGCACTGCCCAAGGACCTCGCAAACAGTCTTTGCAACATCTACTACAGCGATCACAGGTTTGCTTCGGAAATCAGAATGGCGAGTCGTGTCTTGTTCATGGCGCCTCTCGCAACTTGAGCAGACCCGACGATGGAACCTGTCGCGCCGTCGCGCATTAAACTATGACATAGCTAGAGAGGATAATTGATCTCATGACCGTTGATTGCGACGCCTGCCCGCTTCGCAAGCGCGCCTGTTTCGACCCGATGTCGGACGCGGAGCTCAGTTTTATGAAAAAGTTCAAGGTCGGGGAGTTGGTTGTAGAGCCCGGGACACAGATCCTGCTTGAGGGTTCCAACAGCCCGCAGCTTTTTACCGCACTGCACGGGATGGGACTGCGCTACAAAATCGGCGAGCAAGGCGCCCGGCAAGTCGTGAACTTCGTCATGCCAGGAGACTTCGTGGGGCTGCAAGCGGGTGTCATGAAAGAAATGGGCCACTCGGTAGAAGCCACGACGGCGATGACACTGTGCGTGTTCGACCGAAAGGAGCTGTGGACCCTTTTCCGCAATAATCCCGAACGCGGCTTTGATCTCGCATGGTTGGCGGCGGTCGAAGAGAATTTCCTCGGCGATGCGCTCTTCGCCGTCGGCCGTCGGTCGGCCACGGCGCGGGTGTCATGGGCCCTCTTGCGGCTTTTTATTCGCCTGTCCTCGCTGGGGCTGGTGCGCGGCAATTCTGTCCGTCTGCCTTACAAACAACAGGATCTTGCCGACGCGCTCGGCCTGTCGCTGGTTCATACCAACAAGACGCTCGCGAAACTTCGCGACCGTCAACTCGCGCAATGGAGCGATGGGCGCCTGAGCGTTGCATCGCGGGAAGAGCTTGCAACTGTTGCCAACGTCTCGCTGGACGAGATCACGCCGCCGGTTCGCCCATTGATCTGACCGACCGGCCCTTCAACGAGGCCACGCGACCCGATACAATCGGCAAACGCGCACTGCCACTACAAACCAAGGAGGCTATCGGCTTTGGAGATCCGAGTTGGCCGATTCCGGTGGTTCCAGATCCGGACATCTGAGAAACCTGCGCGCCTGCAGGCCTCAGGATTTCGGCGAATGCAACAGCCAAAGCGTTCGCTCCAACCGGGGGCCAAGTCTTGGCGATCAAAGGGCCTACGGGCGACGATGCCCGAATGCATCGGGGGAAATCTACCTATTCTTCGCGGAAGGAACCGAATGCCAAGGTGCACGTTGACCAGCTGGAATTGCTACCGGCGAGGCCAGAATGAGCGCACAACCAGCCGTCATGCGTCAGGAGACACTGCAGATCGGTTTCCACCGCGACGCCAACGGTCGCAGATTTTTCGGCCGACGCAGGCCCGACAGCGCGCACAGGACCTCCAGCGTGACTGATTTGGTGCGATCCCACGGACAACGCACCGATCATCCATTTTCGAACCTCTCCATTTTCGTAACGGCCGCGGAAGCGTTTCCGGCCTTCGAAGAGGCGCTCCTCGCGGCACAATCGGAGATCGCGGCCTCCTTTCGTGTATTCGACCCCCAGACAAGGCTCCGCAGCCCGGTCGCCCGCAAATGTGGCGAAACCTGGGAAGACCTTCTGCGCACGGTGTTGACGCAGGGCGTGAATGTGAGGCTCGCCATTTCCGATTTCGATCCGCTGGCGCGCCCGGCGATGCACCGCGCGACCACGCGCAGCGTGCGTCAACTCCAGTCGCTCGCCGCGTCGGTTCCACAGGGCGCGGGCCGGCTCAGTGTCCATGCCGCCCGCCATCCCGCCGAAGCCGGCTGGCTGATGCGGCTTGTGCTTCTGCCAATCGCGCGAAAACGCATGGGCGAGGTCGCGGACTGGCTGAATGACATGGACGCAAAAGCACGGACCGACACACTCGAATTGCTTCCCGGCCTGTCCGGGCTGTTGCGCCTTGATGGCGACCTTGTGGCGCCGGCCCGCTGGGTGCTGCCCCGGGTTTACCCCGCTACCCATCATCAGAAACTCGCGGTCATCGATGGTCAGAGCCTGTTCATCGGCGGGCTCGACGTCAACGAACGGCGCTATGACAGCCCCGACCATGATCGCCCGGCCGAAGAGACCTGGCACGACATCCAGATCAGTGTTGACGGCCCCGCCGCACAGGATGCTCTGAGCCATCTCGCCCGCTTCGAAGCCGAAACCGAAGGCGTGCTCAGCCCGTCTCCGCAGCGCACTCTCATGAGAACGCTTTCGCGCGGCCGCGCCACACCTTGGGCGCTCAGCCCCCGCCCGCTCGTCACAGACTTGCGGCAGCGGTTCGAAGCCGAAACCGCCAGGGCGCGACAGTTCATCTATGTCGAAACCCAGTTTCTGCGGGATCGTCAGATCGCCCGCAGCCTGGCCCGCGCCGGTCGCGCTCGGCCAGAGCTTTCGCTTGTTGTCGTTTTGCCTGCCGCTCCGGAAGGGGTCGCGTTCGGCCACAAGAACACAGCCGATCTGCGGTTCGGCGATGGGCTCCAGATCAGATGCCTGGACATGTTGCGCAAGGCCTATGGCAGCCGCCTCGCGCTTGTCAGCCCAGCGCAGCCGCGCGCGAGCGATGGTGACGCGCGCGATCAGTTGGGCGGAGCGCCCATCATCTATGTGCATTCCAAGGTCGCGATCTTCGACGACCGGGCCGCGATCGTGTCCTCGGCCAATCTTAACGGACGCAGCAGCGCCTGGGACACCGAGGCCGGTCTTTGTCTGACCGATACAGACCAGGTTCGCACATTGCGTGCGCGGCTCTTTGAGCATTGGCTTGGGGAAGACGCCCCGCGGAGCGCCAGAGATCCACGTACCATCGCCACCGCGTGGAACGCTCTTGCCACGGCCAATGCCACCCGCGCGCCTGCTGATCGCACTGGATTTCTTCTGCCGCATCCGACCAGGCGCGCCCGCCGCTTCGGCCGGATTATTCCCGGCATCCCCGACGAAATGGTCTGAATCTTCGGAACCGCGGCTTCCCCCGCGCGTTGATCAGGCACAGGTTGAAACGCAACATGCGAAGGAAATGACCATGAATTGGGACACCGTCAAAGGCAATTGGAAAGAGTGGAAAGGCAAGGCCCAGCAGAAATGGGGCGAGCTGACCGACGACGAACTGCAGCAGGCCGACGGTAAGCGCGAAGAGCTCGTGGGCCTCGTGCAGCAACGCTACGGCAAGACCAAAGAAGAAGCCGAGAAAGAAGTCGACGACTGGTTCGACAACGCGTCCTAACCACCCGAGCCGTCTACATCGCAATCACAGGAGATCACGATGGATATCGCGTTCCTGATACCATTCCTGGCTCTCGGCACGCTGCTTGCGGTGGCTGTCTTCGCGCTGTGGAGCGGACACCGCACTCGTCAGCTTAAAGACGACCCCGATCACCGCAAATCGACACTGGCCAGCGACGCGCCGGACAACTAACGGGCGTAACACCGCGCCGGACTCTCCGTAGAGACCCCGCCCCAAAAGGCGGGGTCTTTCTTTTCGGCGTGCGTGATAGAAACACGCCAGCGACAGTGTTTTTGTAGTTTTGAGCCAAGCGTTCCGATTGCCCGCTCACTGTGGACCCGAAGGCTCACCAGTAGTTTCACACGGAGTTATTTGGTTAGCCACTGTAACAGGACCTACCTATTGTGTTGCTCCCGGTGTTATCGGACCGATCGACAGGCAACTATTGCGCATCGCGGTTCTCACGCCGCCGGCCGTGTCACGTCTGGTCGGTGCGCAGCTGGCAACTCGCGAAAGCTTTTAACTCGGCCTCACGACAGTCGTTTCCAATCTTGCGGATAAAGCTCTGCTCCTAAAGCTAATGCGCCGGGAGCTTCGTACACTGGACGTCCAAGTTCTTTATCGCTTTGGGTGCTGGATTAACGCAAAGCGTTATCTGACACTCTGGGCTATTTCCCTTGTCCGATTACCCGTGTTCTCCGGACCCAAGACCCGGTGGTCGACCAACGGCAACAACTCGCACTGGTGGAAGACGCTCCAAACGCATCGGGCATCCAAGTGTCGTCGGGCCATCAGCCGATGCTCGTACAGCCTTCGGTTTTCGCAAGCCTCGCCTGTTAGTCGCGTTATGCAAGTGGCCGGCTGCGGCGGCCCTGCCCGCGACCGGCCTCTCGCCCTTGGCCTATCCAGCCGTCGCGGCAATGCGAAGTGGCTCTTTGAATGTGAGTGTCTGATATGGGAACGGGATCTCGATCCCGGCCGCGTCGAGCGCAGCCTTCACCGCCGCCACGACCTGGTCGCGAGACGCGCGAATATCGATCGGGCGCGATCCGGTCCACCAGGCAACTTCGAAATCGACCGAAGACGCCCCGAAAGCCTTGGCGAAAACCTGAACGTCGCGGATGTCATCGCGCACGCTGTCCACTTTTTGGACGGCGTCCTCGATCACCTTGCGCGCCGCATCGACATCCTCGCCATAGGCGATCCCCACGATCACTTCGGTCCTGCGAAGTTGCTGGCTCGTGCGCACAGTCACAGGGCTTGAAAACAAATGGCTGTTGGGAACGACAATAAGCTGACCGTCGGTCTTGCGGATGCGTGTGTCGCGCACGGTGATCTCCTCGATCTGCCCTTCGACACTGTCGGTGGCAATATGATCACCGATTTCAAAAGGCTCGCGCAGCAGGATCAGGATACCCGCGAGGAAGTTTTCGAACGTATCCTTGAAGGCAAAGCCAATCGCGACCGAGCCGAGACCCAGCGTCGCAAGGGCTTTTGCCGGCGTGACCGACGGAAATACAATGGTCAGGGCCATCAATCCAACACCGAGCCAAAGCGCGGCGCGCATCACCATCGTCAGCACACCCACCAGGTTTTGCCGCGTGCCTGCCCGGCGCAGACTGATCCGCAGCAGCCAAAGAACACCTGAAATCACCAGCCAAGCGACGAGGATCAGCGCGAGCGCCAGCACGATCCGCGGACCTGCCGCGATCGCTCCCTCGGTGAGCTTGCCCAAACGCTCACTTAGAATTGCGACCATTTCGGATTGCGCCGGAATCGTGTCCAAGAGACCACTCCCTAGTCCGTGTATTGCGAAGGCTCGCTAGGGGCTGGCACGCTTGTTTTCGCCGAAGCCGAACCATCCTGTAGCGAGATGGGCTCGCGTAGCATGCCGGTCACTGCCAGAAGCCACACAGTGAGCGGCAGTGCGATGATCCCGCCGGCCGGCCCCCAGAGCCACAGCCAGAAGCTGAGCGACAGAAAGATCAACAGCGGACTCATCGAGAGCCGGCGTCCGACCAGAAATGGCGTTGTAAAGTAGCCTTCGATGAAATTCAGACCCAGAAATGCCAGCGGCGGCAGGAGGGCGATCCCGCCATCGAACACGACCTGTCCGGCCACAGCGAGCGCCACGATCAGTAGCGCAGGTCCCAGGTAGGGAATGAAGTTCATCAGGGCAGCCATCAGACCCCAGATCTCCGGACTGGGCATCCCGATCAGCGACATCACCCCCGCGACCAGAAAGCCGAAGACGCAATTGATGGCTAGGATTGTTAAAAAATAGCGTGATACGGCCCGCTCGGCGCCCGCAAAACGCGTCCGAACGGCCTGCTGCTCGGCACCGAACAGCCGCGAAATCCCGACATAGATCGACTCGCGTTCGAGCACGAAAAAGAAAAGCGCACCAACAAAGAGCAACAGCTGTCCCATAAATTTCGGGACAAACAACAACGCGTCGGTCGAACTCGGCACCGGAACGACCGTGGGACCGGCCTCGGATTCCGTGCTGTCGGAGAGCACCTGCTCCTGTACCTCGCGGCCGACCTCGTCAATGCCACGTAGGAAGTCTGCGACCCAGGTGAATGCGTCGCGCAACTGCAGCCAAATTATCGGCGCGCGCTCCATCAGGTCCCGGATGACGGGCTCCAGCGCCGCGCCGATGCCGGCCAGAAGGACGGCGGTCAGCGCCACGATGCAAAGTGCGCCGGCGGCGCGGGGCAGCCCGGCGCGTTCCAGTGCATTGGTTAAAGGCGCCACGATCACCCCTATCAGAAGGGCAAGCGTTATCGGCACGAGGAAGTCTTCGGCGACTTTCGCCCCGGCCACAAGAATGACGACACAGCCCGCGACGACCAGACCGCTCAACAGGCCCGTTGCGCCTGGCTTCTTCGTCGAACCCATCATCCCTCGACAACCACCCGGTCGTCGCCGACATCCAGATCCCGGAGGACTTCAGTCACGGCCTCTTCCATGGGCGGAGGACCGCAGAGATAAACCGGCCCTGCTTCGGGCAGATGCTTTTGGATCAATGCCCTATCGAGCCGCCCATGGCGATGATCCGGACCGGGATCTTCCGCCACCACGGCAACCAAAGTGAGTCCCACCATCGCCCTGAGTTCCTCGATTGCGAGCAGATCGGCCTGAGCCTCAACGGCGTAAAGCAAGGTCGATTGGACCGGCATACCGGCCGCGGCCCTTGCACGCAAGATTGCGAGCCAGGGCGTGATCCCCATGCCACCGGCCAGGAACAACCCGTCGCCCCTGTCTCTTAGCGCGCCCCAGGGATCGCTCACAGTAACCGACGCGCCATCGCTCAGGTGAGCAATCTGTTCGGTTACGCCCCCATGATCGGGATAGGCCTTGATCAGAAACTCCAGGTCCGGGTCCTCAAGCAGGCTCACTATCGTGAATGGGCGCGGCTCGTCGCGCCAGCCGTCCCGGGCCAGCGTGATGTCGACGGCCTGACCAGGCACATAGGTGAAGCCTGACGGGCGTCTCATCCTGAGGCGATGAACCCGGCGGGCGACTAGATCGATTTTGGCCAAATGCAGTTCGTAGCTCACGCGGCTTCTCGCGCCTGAGCTCCGACAAAGGCCCATGCCTCGTCTTCTTCGGTCAGATCAAAGGTCCGCGTCTCGATCCCGGTCCACCCGCCGGCTGTACCGATCAGCTTGTCCACCGTCTCCGGCGCACCAACGACGGCGTATTTCTCGATCCGCGACAAGGACCGGAACTGCGCCTTCAACGTCTCGAAATTGAGCGACGCCCCCAGGCTGCTGCCATCGAACCGGTCGAAGATCAGAAGCATGCGCACCTTCGGATGACTGTCGAACGCCTCGTTCATCACCTTGGCAATTCCCTCCATGGCGTCGGCATCCACCTCGCCGGAGATACGGAAGGCATAAACTTTCGGGTCTGTCGTCTGGATGTGCGTAACGGCCGGATGCATGGGTACTCTCCATTGTTCGAGTGTCCCCAAGACAACCGGCAACACGAGTCTTGGTTCCCGCCCAGCGGAACCAGCGGGGTCACCGCGCGTTCGCAAACCGCGATCAACGGAGAAATAAGCGGAAAGGAAAACGATGATGACGCGTTATGCGAAAGGCACCCGTGTGTGCTGGAACTGGGGTCGCGGCACAGGCAGCGGAGACGTCACCGAAATCTTTACCGACCGCGTTTGCCTAAAGATCAAGGGAAGCGAGGTCGTTCGCGACGCGTCACCGGAATGCCCCGCTTACCTTATCGTGCAGGAGGACGGGGACGAGGTTCTCAAATCCGAAAGCGAACTTGAGGCCAGCTGACTGCGTTCCCCTCCGGCACAAAAAGCCCCGCCGACCCTGGGTCCGGCGGGGGTGCGCGCGCAGGAGATGGAAGGCGCGCGCAATCGGTATGACCTCAGGTCTTGGCCAGGGCTCGAAGCATCCAGGCGGCTTTTTCGTGGAACGCGGATCGGGCCACGGCGAGATCCTCGGTCACGGGATCGACATCGCCGGCAAGTTTGATCAGTGCGTGCAGCCGGTGCGCCACCCGCTCGTGATCTTTAGCCAGTTCTTCCACCATGTCGCCGGCGCTCGGCGCTTCGGAAGGCGTCGAAATCACGGACTGGTCCGAAAGCCATTCCAGGCTCCAAGGCGCCAACTGCCCCAAAGCGCGGACCCTTTCGGCAATGACATCGGCCGCCTCGAACATGTCTTCATACTGCGCTTCAGTCAGGTTGTGGACCGAGTAAAACATCGGGCCTTCGACATTCCAGTGATAGGCATGGGTCTTGAACATCAGCCGGTAAGTGTCACTGAGCGTGTCTGCCAGCGCCTTGGCGATTGTCTTGGTGTCCCTTACCCCGGTCTGAACCGGAACACGTTCCGGCGAAACTCGCAGCGCTTCGGTCATATCATTCTCCATTGCGTTGTACGTGACCGCTTAACGCCCAGACGGACCTTCGGTTCCGCGATTCAGTCGGAGTAGCACTGGATTGCCCCATCTGAATCGGTCCGCCGCAGTGTTCCGGAAGGGAAGGACACCGAATGGCGAAAAAGCAGCTCAAGTCTGAGGCAATCGTTCAAAAGTTATTGCAAGTCGATGGATTTACCGCTCAGGCCATGGCACGCGTGGACCCTCGCAATGGACATCGGCACCGCACTCAATTACTCAGACCGAGCTCTCAACGTCAGAGAGCTCGCCCCGTTCGTCAGAACAACGATCCACTGGATCAATGTCTGAGCTTCCTCACCTTCGGAAAATGCGGTCGCAGGCGCTCCAACTGCGCTTCCGTCAATTAACAGTAAACGCTCGTGCGGGAACCCCAGTGTTTGGCAGCGCGAGCCGCGACGGCACAGAGGGCTCAAGCAGATTTCTGGGTCCTGGGCCGAGGAACGAGGGCCCCCTCTTTTCGCGATCATTATCCAGTCCATTGACGCAGCAGGCGCAACTTCTCCTCAATGGGCGAGGACTATCAAAGGAGCAGTGACTGGCGGATCGACCTCCATCAAAACCGACCGCGTATCATGCTCTGAGACTTCGCACCGTAAGTCCACTTGCCTCACTTTGCACGCAATCAACGCATGGCAAAACGCGCGGGTCCGAACCGGCGGCGAAATCCATCCTCCGGTTCTGTGAGCGCAGTTGAATTCGGGAGAAAGACCGCCCGCAGATGCGAGCCATGTCTCCATCATAAGGCTTGATCAGCACAGCCTCGGTTTTAGCGCCCAAAGCATAACTCGGCGGGAAAGCCGCCTCAGGTTTGCTCGCCTCACGACCCGGTACTCCCGAAGACCGCCGTCCGTTCCAATGCCGCGATGAATGCGGTCATCACTTCTTCCCGGCTTGATGTCGGGCGCTGAACAACGCCGAGGCGGCGGTGGATGGGCGGGGATCCGAGCGGAAACCAGTCGAGCGACGATGCGATCACGTCGCGAAGGGCGATCTGGGGGATGACAGCAAATCCCAATCCGGCTCGCACGCAACCAACGACAGACATCATGGCATTGACCGAAATCACCTGCCGCGGGGACGATGCCAGTCTGGCGATTTCGGTATCGATCTGACGCGCCAGCGGCACCTGGGAGTTATACCGGATGTAGGGCACCATCCTGACAAGGTCTTCCAGCGGCAGGGTTCCTGTGCCAGGCGGCGTGACGACGACAAGCGGTTCGTTGACCACTTGCGTCCACTTCAGGCTGGGCGGCACGGCGACATGATCGGCCACCAGAGCGGCGTCAAGCTGACCGGAGACGACTTCGGTCATCAGATCTTCGGACATGCCGATCCGCAAGCGAAAGCTCAGGTCAGGATACACGGCGCGCAAAGCTGCCAACGCGTCCGGCACCAGCGTGTTGGCACCTGTGCGCAACGACCCGAACGCCAGGGTGCCGCGGACGCGCCCGCCGGTGGCGGAGGCTTTGGTTTCGTTCACGATCTGGAGGATCGCGCGGGCGGACCGCACCACCTCCGCCCCTTTGGCCGTCAAGACCGGTGGACGACGGGCGCGGTCGTAGAGCACGACGCCGAGTTCTGCCTCCAATGCCGACACCTGCTGGCTGACAGCAGACGCGGTCAAATTGATCGCCTGTGCTGCCGCGGCAAAGCCACCATGCTGTTCAATGGCCAGAAGGGTCGTGAGTTGCCGAGTGTCCATCGCAGCAAGTTAAGCTCAGCTTAAAATAATTGCAATTTTTCCGCGCTTTGGCTGCGTTTTTCTTGTGATAATCTGCGTTGTACAGACAGACAGCGGCAACGCCCTGCCGTGCCTTTCACAAGCCTTTCACATGGAGTCGCTAGATGACATTCCGCTCAGGGCTCGCCGCCCTTTTCGCTGCTGCAACGTTGGTGGCAGCGCCCGCCGCCGCGCAGGATTATCCGACCCGCGCCGTCGAATTTATCGTGCCCTGGTCTCCGGGTGGTGGCTCCGACACGCTGATGCGTCTGATCTCGGGAAATATCGAGCCGTTCCTCGGTGCCGAAATGCCGATCATCAACATGCCCGGCGTCGGCGGCACTGTCGGATTGCGCGAGGCGTCCCGCCGCGCGGCGGACGGCTACACGATCAGCCAGGTTCATGAGGGGCTACTGGTTGCTTCCGAGACCGGCATCACCGAGCTGAACTGGGACGACTTTGATCCCATCGCCCTGATGACCGCCTCGCCACAGTACCTCGTGGCGCACCCGACCGAGGATTATAGCAACTTCGAGGAATTCGTGGCCTACGCCAAGGAGAACCCGGGCGAGATCACGATGGGCGTAACCCTGGCCGGGGTGCCGCACCTTCATGCAGCGATGATCGAGCAGGCGTTCGGACTGGAGTTTTCCTATGTCGGCTACGAGGGCACGGGCGAACGCATCCGAGCCCTGGTCGGCGGAAACCTCGATGCGGCGATCGGGGATATCAGCTCGTCCAAGCAGTTCGTCGACAATGGCGATCTGGTCTTTCTCGCCGTTGGATCGGGCGAGCGCGTCGCGGCGACCCCGGATGTGCCGACCCTTGCAGAAAGCGGGCAGGATCTGGAACTGAACGTGACCCGCGGCATCGTCATGCCCAAGGGCGCACCACAGGAGGCCCGCGACGCGCTCGAGGCGGCGCTTCAAGAACTGTCCCAGGATCCGACCTATATCGAGCAGACCAACAACGCCGGTGCCGACGTGCTGTTCCGCGGCCAGGACGACTACCGCACCTACCTCAGCAACCTCAACGAAACGGTCACGTCGCTGTCGACGGTTCTTGCACCGTGAGCCAGACCGGTCTCGAAAATGAGCGGGCAAGGGAGGCGGGCGAGATTGCCCGCCTCCTGAGTTACGTCCTGATCCTGCTGGCTTCCGTTGCGCTGTTCTTTGCCGCGACCGGCATTCCCGCTTCGAGGTTCGAGCGTCTCGGGGCCGGGGCTTTTCCGCAGATCGTTTTCGGGGCCATCTCGCTGGTGGCCATGATCGCCATCATCGACGCACTGCGAAAGATCCCCGGCAGCGCTTATGGGCGGTTCGCCGAGCAAACGGTTGCCTGGGCCCGCCGCCGATATCTTGTCTTCATCAGCCTGGGCGCGCTGACGCTCTATCTGCTGGCCATCCCTGTCCTGGGCTTTTCCATTGCGAGCCTTGTGTTTCTCTTCACGCTGCAAATGATCCTGATGCCGCGCCGCCCGAAGTCGATCCTGATCGCGGCCGTCGTGGCGCTTATCTTTTCCTTCGGGCTGAACTGGCTGTTCGCCGACGTTTTCACCGTCTTCCTGCCCAGAGGGCTGCTCTGACATGGACGATTTCCTGACGGGCGCCGCGCAGATCTTCACCTTTACCACGCTGGCCTACATGCTGGCCGGATCAATCGCTGGCATCGTTGCGGCGGCCATTCCCGGGTTTACCGTGACCATGGCGATCGTTCTGACGCTGCCGCTCACCTTCGCCATGGAGCCGCTACAAGGCATCGCCGTGATGCTCGCGGTCTATGTCGGCGGCTACACCGGCGGGCTGATCTCTGCCGCGCTTCTCGGGATACCGGGCACGCCCTCCTCGGTCGCAACCACCTTTGATGCCTTTCCCATGGCGCGCAACGGCGAGCCGGGAAGAGCGCTCTCCATCGGGGTCTGGGCGTCGTTTTTCGGAACGCTGATTTCAACGATCGTGCTGATCTTTGCCGCCCCTCCGCTGGCGCTCTTTGCCGTAAAGCTCGGGCCTTGGGAGTATTTTTCGCTCATCGTCTTTGCGCTGACCATCGTCGCAAGTCTTGTGGGCGACTCCGTCATTCGCGGGTTGCTCGCAGGGCTCATCGGCCTCGCGCTGTCGACCGTTGGCACCGACCCGCTATTGGGTCGCCCGCGCTTTGACTTCGGCATCGAGACGCTGGAAGCCGGCCTTCCCTTTCTGGTCGTGCTGATCGGGATTTTCGCAATCTCGCAGCTTGTCTCCGAGGTTGAGGATGCGAAAACGGTGCGCTCTGGGAGTACGCTCGTGACCGGTGCCATCGACTTTCAAACATGGAAGGTGATGCGCGAGGTTCTGATGCGGCCCGTGAACCTGATCCGGTCTTCGATGGTCGGGGTTCTGATAGGTGCCCTGCCGGGCGCCGGCGGCTCGATTGCCAACCTCGTGGCCTATGATCAGGCCAAACGGGCCTCCAAGACACCGGAGGCTTTCGGCAAGGGCGAGCCCGGGGGCATCGTCGCCTCCGAAGCGGGAAACTCCGCCACCGCAGGCGGCGGGTTGATCCCGCTGATCGGTCTGGGGATCCCGGGCTCGGCGGTGGATGCGATCCTGATGGCGTCGTTGATGGTGCATGGCATCTCGGTCGGGCCGCGGCTGATCATGGACAATGGCGATCTGGTCTACGGCATGTTCATCGCCATGGCGGTGTCATCGCTGATGATGCTCGTGGTGGCGGTCTGTTCCATGCGGCTCTTTCTGCGTGTCACCGAAGTGCCAAAATGGCTCATCGTGCCGGTCGTGATGGTCTGCTGCGTGGTGGGGACGTTCGCGCTCAACAACCGGGTCACGGACCTCTACCTGCTGATCTTCATCGGCATCGCGGGCTATGCGCTACGCGCTCTGGGTTATTCGCTCGCGCCGCTGGTGCTGGGTGTGATCCTGGGCCCCATCGCCGAGACCAACCTGCGCCGTGCACTGATGACCGACGAAGACCCGACACTCTTCGTCACGCGCCCGATCAGCCTGATTTTCCTGGTCGCCGCAGTGCTCTCCATTGCCTGGGCAATCCGAACCCATCTCAAGAAAAACAAGACGCCCGAAAGGTCCTCCGATGCAACTGCGTCATGATCCCTTCTACCCCTCGCGACGCTCACCGGTTCTTGCCGACAATGTCGTTGCGACCTCGCAGCCGCTCGCGACCCAGGCTGGTCTCTCGATCCTGCAGCAGGGTGGAAACGCGGTGGACGCCGCCATTGCAACCGCGGCAGCGCTCACGATCGTCGAGCCCACGGGCAACGGACTCGGGTCGGACGCATTTTGCATCCTTTGGGACGGCAAGGAGTTGCACGGGCTGAACGCCTCCGGCCGGGCACCGGCCGACTGGACGCCGGAACGTTTCGCCGGCGGGATGCCCCTGCATGGCTGGGACAGCGTAACGGTCCCGGGAGCCGTCAGCGCATGGATCGATCTTTCCGAGCGCTTTGGCAGTCTCGGGCTGGCCACGGTGCTCGCGCCTGCGATCCGCTATGCCGATGAGGGCTTCATTGTCTCACCCGTGATCGGCACCCTTTGGGGAAAGGCCGCCGACACGCTCGGCACCCAGCCCGGATTTGCGGAGACCTTCATGCCGGGCGGTCGCGCGCCCAGACCGGGCGAGAGGTTCAGGAACCCCGGTGCGGCGCGCACTCTGCGGGCCATCGCCGACACAAAAGGCCGGGCCTTTTATGAGGGCGAGATCGCCGAAGAGATCGCGGCCTTTGCAAAGGCCCATGGCGGTGCGATGATGGTCGACGATCTGGCCCGTCACAGCAATGATTGGTGCGGCACGATCAGTCAGAAGTTCGATGATGTGGAACTGCACGAGATTCCGCCAAACGGTCAGGGCATTGCGGCGCTCATGGCGTTGGGGATGCTGCAGCACACGACGATCCGCGACCATGGCCCCGATGAGCTGGCGGCGGTTCACCTTCAGATCGAAGCGATTAAGCTGGCCTACTGTGACCTTTATCAGTTTGTAGCGGATCGCGCGCACATGACCGACGTGGCCGAAGAGGCTCTGCTCGATCCCGACTATCTAAAGGAGCGCGCGGGTCTGATCGACATGACCCGCGCACAGAACTTTGGCGCAGGCGCGCCGAAGCGTGGCGGGACGGTGTTGATGAGTGTGGCCGATGCCTCCGGCATGATGGTCAGCTTCATCCAGTCGAACTATGCCGGCTTCGGTTCTGGCGTGGTTGTGCCCGGTACCGGAATTTCGCTTCAGAACCGGGGCTTCGGCTTCACCTCTCAGCAAGGGCATCCCAATCAAGTGGGGCCCGGCAAACGCCCGTTCCATACGATTATCCCCGGCTTCGCAATGAAGCGCGGTGTGCCGCTGATGGCCTTTGGGATGATGGGGGGACCGATCCAGGCGCAGGGGCATCTGCAGCTCCTGCTGCGGACAGAGCTTTGGGACCAGGATGTGCAGAGCGCGGCCGATGCGCCGCGCTGGCGTGCAATCGACGGGTTGAAAATCGCCTGCGAGCCGACAATGTCCTCCGATCTGCTGGCCGGACTGGGAGAGCTGGGCCATGTCATTCAGATCGAGGCACCAGACAACGCATTTGGGTTCGGCGGCGCGCAGCTTGTTCACCGACTGCCGAGCGGCGGGTACATCGCGGGCTCGGATCCGCGCAAGGATGGGCAAGCCGCGGGGTTCTAGGCAGGCGACAGGCCTGACATCGCGCACCGCCCGTTCGATCAAGCGGGTGGCGACAGTGAGGGACTCCTCGCCGACATCAATCGGTTCAGTACTCCATGGCAAAGGGGCTTCGAACCCGAAGGATACTCCGGAGACTTCGTGCCGTTTCCGCGAGCGGGCGCGAAATCACATTCCAGATCCAGCTGGCGCGCAAAACCATACAACTCTGCGGGGTTGTCTACCATGATCCTGTGGCGGAAAGCTTCATCCGGCATGGCGCGAAACAGCGCGTCGCTCAGTTTTCCGGGATCAGGTGTCTCGGCATCAGCCATCGTGAGATAGGGCCATTCACTGCCCCAAAAACATCTTTCGGGGTTGGCCGTGGCATGAGCGGCAAAATCGGCGTCCGCTTTCTCACAGGGCGCGTCGCAAAAGCGAAAGCAGCCCGAGATCTTCACCCAGACTGCACCATCTGCCACCAACCCGAGTAAAGCATCAAATCCGGGTTCGGCGATCCCGGCAGCGAGCTAGGGCCATCCGAGATGGTCCAACACTAAGCGAACAGGAGACTGCCGAATGTCTTCCGCCAGATCCGCTATGTGGTCGCCCGGATCCGCCAGCATCGGAATGTGCGTTCCGCGGTCGCGCAGTTGAGCACTAAGCGCCTTCGCGCCCTTCCAGGTCATCACTCCGCCATGAACATAGTTGATCCGCAGATCGACGATTCCGGCGACGCGCAACGCGTCCATCTCGCGGGGCTTTACCTCATCGGCGACGACGCCATTGCCCCGAAGGCATGGAACCCCATGTCCTGGATAGTCCATGCAACAGACTTATCGTGCGTACCGCAGAGGATCGACTGCACGTCAACGCCACGATCATGGGCGTGGATCTGCATCTGATCGTACAACCACGACAGCCCGTCTCTGACGCTCCCATCCGTGGATCTTCGACTGGGTCCTCGTACCGCTGAAACTAAAAGACTTCGGCAACCATGCGGACATGGGTGTCATATGACTTCGCAGGAAGCAGCTGGGAGGGAGCCCTTGGCCGATGTGGTGGCCGGGTCCCTGCTGGACGAGAGCCACAAGTTCTACCAGCCCGCGAGACAGTACTACTACTCTCCCGGCGAGCATCGGTCGACGGCGTGGAACTCGCTGGTTATCAATCAAAACACTTGGAACCAGTGTTCCGAGGATCACAAAGAACAGTTGAAGCTGGGCTATCGTGCCACGGTGCAGCGGACGATGGCCGAAACCATCCCCAGTCAGATCGGCGCCCTGGAACGGATGAAGGCCAATGGCGATGTTGAAGTGCGCCAGTTTCCGCCGGAACTGATCTAGGAGATCCACAAGGTTCGGTTGGATGTGCCGGTCGAGAACCGTGAGAAGTATCCGTTGACCGATGAGGCGCATACACGTCTTCAGGCCCATATCATAAGGTATGCGCCTTAGAACGAACTTCGGGTCCTCCCTGCCGGGCCTGAATAGACGCCCCCAACCTTAATCCGAGGGCACGCTCGCGCGCTCGGTGTCGCCGAAGTGGAGCACATGGTATCTGTTCGGCGTTCTGCTCACGCCGACAGGCGATCTCGCGCTGTGTAACTATCGCCATGTCCGCGTCGATGTTTTGTCATCCCGCTTCTCGCCGCGGACCGCGCTTGTGGTCGAGAGTGTCGGAGACTTGGTCTTTCTGATCCCGCTTTGAACCATGGTTTTCGATCGATCCTGGCCGTTGCTTGAGCTGTCCTATCGCGTGGGCGAGCAGTCGAACGAGCACGGACTGACCCGCCGTTGAGTCATCAAGATGCTTGTGCCGGTCGGTTTCACGTTGCTGGTAGCACTCGGCACCATCCTGATTTTAGGGAATTTCTTGATCTTTCTGGGCGCGCCGCCGTCGAGGATTCAGATCGGTGCCGATCATGGCGTATAACCTTTTGCCGATCCTGGTGGGCATCAGTCTGATCATCGGTACTTACTCCGGGCACCCGGTAGCGTTCGTCCTGGGCGCGCTCGGTGTTTTTTTCTCTTTGTTGGAGGCGTGCCGGTCAACACGCTGCAGCTGGCAGTCTCACGCATCTTGGCGTCATGGCGGACTGGCTATTGCCGTGGCGCTTCTCGGTACCGTCCTCACAGCATTGACCGGTATTGTGGCGGCCTCCGGCACCTTGGGTATCCTCATACCGCTATCGATCATGATGTTGGTACTGGGGTCGATGCTGCAGGTTTCGGTCGGCGACCTGTTCAAGACTGCCTTTGCGCCAGGTCTGCTCCTGGGCGCTCTCTATTTGGGCTAAGAGCTGATCCTGGCCCGACTCAGACCGGATCTTGCGCCGCCGGTCATCCGGCGGAACCGTACTGCCGGCTGACGGGCCGTCCGGGAAGGCCTCCGCCCTCTTTCAGGCCCGGTCTTGTTGATTGTGACGGTCCTGGGGTCCATCATCACCGGCCTTGCCACCCCGACCGAAGCAGCCGCGCTTGGCGCTTTTGGCACGACGCTCTTGGCCGTGCTGTCACGCAAGCTGACATGGACCGCGCTGAGCAAGGTCATCTACGAAACGCGCACGGTCACTGCCACAATCCTGTTCGTGCTGATCGGCGCGACCTTTTTTCATTCGTTTTCTACTAGACAGACGGAAACGATATGACCCGCCCAGCTTCACGACGCCCCCGTTTGGACTCTCTCTCTTCGGCGTCTAGAGGATCGCTCCCGAAAGCACTAAGATCGGAACGATCCACAAAGGGGCAAGGCCGTTTGTCGTCCTGCAATTGATCGGCCTCGCCAGTGTCATCATCCTCCCCGTTAGTACGATCGGAATTGTGAGGGCCTTGGGATGACCATCGGAAGGGTCAGCGTTCTTCGCGCGACTATTCTTGCGCTTGTCTTTGCGATCACGGCTTTCCAAGTCTACGTGGTTCTTTTCGGTGCGTGTGAACCGTATGTTTTCCGCGGCACGGATCCGGTTTTTGCGCTCGTTCTCATCGTTTTGCTGGTTCCCGAATTTTCGAATGTGTCGCGGTCGGCGCAAGTGCTGGGTCTGCTCTTCATAGCAGCGTCTCTCGCGACGGTCGGCTATTTGATCTACGATCAGGAAACGCTCTACATGCGGGTCCAGTTTGTCGATCCGCCGTCGCGGTCGCAGTTCTGACTCGCGGTTACACTGACATTCCTTGTGCTCGAAGCCTGCCGGCGCACGCATAGCGCGCCACTGCCTCTGACGGCTGTGGCGTTCATCCTTTCCGCAGTCGGCACGCGTGAGCTGACACTGGGCTACACCGCGGACGTCATGCACCTGAAGACCGAAGGGATCTTCGGCATCCCCCTGAACGTGTCGGCGACCTATCTGGTTCTTTTCGGCGCCATGGCCGAACGATTGGGCACCGGCCGAGTCCTCATCGAATTCGCATCTGCCATTGCAGTACGGACGACGGGGGCCCGCCTCTTGTAAGCTCTCTTCGGTTCGATCTCGGGAACCGCCGTGGCCAACATAATGACCACCGGGAGCTAGACGATCCCCCGATGAAGCGGTTGGGCTACCGGCCGGCTTTCGCGGGTTCCGTCGAGCCCGTTTCCTCGACCGGCGGTCAGATCATGCCGCCGGTTATGGGCGCCAAAGCGTTCGTGATGGCCGAGATCATAGGCTTTGCGTATCTCGGCGTCATGCTGATCGCGCTGATCCCAGCGACGCTCTTTTCCGTCAGCGTGGTCCTGGCCATCCATTTCGAGGCCAAGCGCCAGGGTCTGAGCGGCCTGGAGGACCAGGCCCCCCGCGACGCCGCCGTGCTGCGGGACCGCGGACACCGGATCATTCCCTTCTTTGTCATCATCGCGACCACGTTCGGCAGATACAGCCCTGTCGACAACGCGAGCCCACATTGTGCAGAGCCCGTTGCCGATCCCGGTATTGATCAATGCGGGCGTGACGCTGGAGGTGGCACATCTCCTCACGTTCTACTTTGTGATCATGTCGGCCATCGCGCCGCCCGTGGCCATCGGTCCTTTTGTGGCGAACGCGCTCTCAGGCGCCAAGCTCTGGCTCGCATCCAGCGCCGCCTTCAAACCGGGTCCGACCGGCTACATCGTCCACGTCATGTTCGTCTACAGCCCGGCCCTGATCCTGCAGGGTACAACGTTCGAGATTGTGGCCGCGACTGTCACCGCCATTCCGGGCGCGCTGTCCTCGCTGCCGGTCTGCACGGTTGTCTGACCCGCCGCATGGGTCTGCCGGAGCGCGTCATCCTGATGAGCACCGCGATGCTCATGATCTACCAATGCGCCCTTTCCGATGCGTCAGGGCTGACGCTCGCCTGCATCGCCTACTGGATGCAACGCAACAAAGCACGGAGCGATGCGGCGACCAAGACAACACGTGCAACAAACCCAGCCAAAAAAAAGGAGCGAGCGACATGAACAGCATCCTGCTTGCACTTGGCTCAACAGACGCGCTGACGGCATTGACGCCCCAGACCGAAAACTTGGTCTTTGTCACGGGCAGCCCCCGCGGCTTTTGGTGTCCGACCGGCGGCGCAATCAAATCTACCGTCGAAGGCCTCAACGACGAATTCTCGATTCGGGTGGGCCCTTGTGGTGGCTTGGCGAACATCAAGGTGATCTCGATCGTCCAGGCCTTCCTGGAGATGAGCAACACGATCTCGGCAGCACACGCGACTACGGGACGCGAGCCATTCACCGAACCGATGGAGAGGATCTGCAATGTCGCCCACCTCTATCTGCCGGACGTTCAGGCCGCAATCGTCGACACCGACATGGCCTGATCCAACGGTTTTGAAGGTAAGCGTCTGGCTGTCACCCCAAGAGGAAACACCGCCGCGCAACTTGCGCGTCTCGTGCTGTCGACAGTCGATCCCGACTGTGATGATCTGGACCATGTCAACTTCGCGTCGATGTCCGACCAGGTGAACATGATGAAGGATGGCCAGCTCGATGGCTTCTTCCAGGCGACGTGAATTTCCCACCGGTGTCATCATGGATATGGGGTCTTCGCGGGATCTGCGCCTGCTGCCGATCTCCGACGACGGGCTTGCCAAGATGAAAGAAGTGATCGCCGGCCTCGCCCAGTTTACCATACCCGCCGATGCACATCCTGACATGTGCGGTCCCGGGCAATCGGTCAGCTTCGGCACCCGCGTGATCGCCAACTGTGACGCTTCCGACCAAGCGATCTGCGGGGTGACAAATGCCGTCTACGAAAGACTGGGCAAACTCCGAGTGGCCGTGGCTGCGCTCAAGATCACACCTCCCGACATGCTGAGGCAGGACATAGGCATCCGGCAGCACCTGGGGTCCACACGTGTCCACGAGGAAGTCGGCCAGTAATGAACAGCGTAGTCGTCAATCCGGACGCTCTGGAGCAGCTCATCACAGCCATCTTGCGCGCGGATGACTGTTCCCTCGATGAGGCAATGGCAGTGGCCCATCACTTGGTCGCGGCCAGTCTGTGCGGCCATGACAGTCACGGGGTGATCCGCATCGCGCGCTACCACCAGTGGCTTGGAACCGGCCAGATCAAGCCATGCCAGCCATTGCGAACGATCGTGGACACCCCGCATCTGCTGCAATTCGATGGCGGCGATGGCATGGGCCAATGGCTGGCGCGCGAAGCCATCGCCGTGGGTGTCGAACGCGCCCGCGAACACGGATCCTGCATCCTCGCGCTGCGCCGAGCAGGTCATATCGGCCGTCTCGGCGCCTACACCGAGCAGGTCTGCCGGGCGGGGCTCATCAGTATCCAGTTGTGCAACGTCGCAGGGTCCAGTCTCGTGGCGCCTTTCGGAGCGTCTCAGCGTTGCATTTCAACCGCTCCGATCGCCATCGGCGTGCCGATCCCCGACGGAGAGGATTTCATACTGGATTTCGCGACATCGCTTGTCGCGGAAGGAAAGGCGCTGGTGGCCGGTCAGGGGGGCGCAGCGCTCCCCGACACTGCGTTGGTCGGGGCGGACGGAGAGCTGACGTCGGACCCGCTCGCGCTCTACGGCGAGACGCTTGAAAGCCCTGCTCCAAACCCCCGCGCCGGCGGTGGGGCACTGAGACCCATGGGCGACCACAAGGGCTCGGGACTTGCGCTCGCCTGCGAGCTCCTGGCCGGAGCACTGACGGGCAACGGCACCAACGGGCCAAAGGAACATGCCTTCGGTAACGGTCTGCTCGCGATCTTGATTGACCCGGCAAAACTTGAGAACCTTGATGGCTTTGCGGCCGAGGCGGCGGCCTATGTCCAGTCGGTTCGCTCTGCGCGGCCAGACAAGAACACCGAAACGGTTCTGACCCCCGGCGACAAGGAACGCGCCACAGCCGCCGAGCGCCGTCGGGACGGCCTGCCGCTTCCGCCCGCGGTCTTTGCCGCAATCACCGAGATTGCAGAGCAGCTCTCGATCGATATCAGTCCCAACGACCTACTGCGCGCCACGGCGCACGGGCCGCGTTAACGAGCCCCCCACGTCCCCGCACCAGGCCTTACGCAGTTCAGGGCCGCTCATCGGTACGTTCATCAAGCCCCCTCACCACGACGTCGTCGAGGCCCTTGGCGGCTCCGGCTTGAGTTTTGTCAGTCTCGACGCGGAGCCTTCGACTTTAGCAGCGCCGAGATCGATCGTTGCCGCAATACCCCGCTTTTCGTCGCTCATTGTCGGCCCCGCAGACCTTGCTGTTGCCCACGGGCTGAACGATCTGACTTCGCCTCGCGTGATCCAGGAGGTGGATTACGTGGTCAACGTCGCCCGGACTCTGGTTCTGCCAGTCGCGATCTTCGCACCGACGATGAAGGATGCGCGCACTCCCTTCGAGCGCGGCATCTCGGTCGTCGCGGTGGCCGGCGAACAGCGTCAAGTACAGGACCATTTTTTCGCCATCGGCCATAGAAGCCGTCAAACCGTCTGGAGACTTGGAATGATCAAGGTTCTTGGCGCTCGACCCGATACATCCGGCGGGTTTGGCTTTGCTGGACGCGTGGCAGGATATCGAACTCATCCACTTGACCGAACCGCCCGACGACAGCATCGCCGAACGTCTGCGCGATGCTGAAATTCTGGTGTTGCGCGGTCGCCGCCTGGTTCCGAAACAGTTCGGCACAGTAAAATCTATTCGTCTGGTGACCCGCGGTGGCGTGGACAACGACATTCTGGATTTCGCGCAGATGGGGCGCAACGGTCTGACCGTTTCCGTCTCTGCGGATGCAAACTACGTATCGATTGCCGATCGCGCCGTGAGCGACGGCGATGGAACCGTCGCGACAGCCTCGGCGCCCGCGATGTACGGGACAATGATGTGCCCGTCGTCGGTTTTAGCCTCATCGGGCAAGAGTTTGCTCAGCGTACCCTCGTGTTTGGAGCGCGCCTTTCATTCTACGGTCCGTTTCTGCCGAAGGGCACTGACGTGCCCCGCCCGGTACGACGCAAAGATGATTTGGCGCAGGCTGTGTCCGATGCCGATATCGCCAGCCTGCATCTGCCCCGCGCCATCCAAACCACGAACCTGATCGACGCTGGTCTTCTGGCGTGGTTCCGGTTGGGGTCGGTTTTGATCAATACCGGTCGCGGTGGTGTCGTTGACGAACCCGCGCTAGCCAAGGCGCTGGATGCTGGCCGTCCCGCCATTAACGCGACGCGTGCTCTAGCCCTCCGAACCCGCCGGCGCCAACAAATTGCCATCGCGACGGGCGGACGCCATCTTCACACCCCAAAGCGCCGCGATGACGCTGCAGCGTGCAAACCACGGGGCGGTCGGTGCGGCCCGGAATGCGTTCGATCTTGTTGACGGTGAACTGCCCGAACGAATGGTGGCATTCGCGCCGCCGTCACCCCCCGCGCATCGCTGCGCCACGCCGTCATATTCCAACTCTGAGGAGATCAGAATGATCACCCATCTCAAGAAAGGCAAACTCGAGGCAGACACAGCGCCCGGAATGATGCCAAATTCCGCGCCATTGCGGAGGCGACGCTCGAAGACATCGAGAGTCGTTGAGACGCAGCTGTTCGCGACCTGAACGAGAAGTTCGACGGCTCTTCGCCGACGGAGTTCAGACTGTCCGAGAGCGAGATCGACGCGCTGATGAACCAGGTCTCGGCGCGCGATATGGACGACATCAAGTCTGCGCAGGAACAGGTCCGAAAGTTCGCCGAGGCGCAGCGCGACTCAATGCTGGATATCGCGGTGGAGGCCCTTCCGGGTGTCATCCTCGGGCATCGATAGATTCCGGTACAACCGCCGGGGTGCTACATCTCAGGCGGCAAGTCTCCCGTTGTCGCCTCGGCGCATATGTCGCCACTCACCGCCAGCGTCGCCGGCGTACCGCGCATTGTCGAAGCCCTCTTTCAAAGGAGAACCCAACCCGGCCGTCATCGCCGCAATCAAGATTGGCGGCGCCTACCAGATCTATGTACTGGGCGGCATCCAGGCGATCGGCGCGATGGCTCTGGGGACCGAAGCGATCAAGCCGGTCGATATGATCGCGAGCCCGGGCAATGCATTTGTCGCCGAAGGCAAACATCAGCCCTATGGCCGCGTCGGGATCGACTTCTTTGCCGGTCCCACCGAAACAATGCTCATCGCGGACGAACTCGTTGACGCCGAAATCCGCGCGACGGCCCTGCTGGGTCAAGCCAAGCAGGGCCACAACAGCCCTTGCGTACTGGTCATCAACAGCCAGAGCCTGGCACGGGCGGCACTGGCCAAAATCGACCGGCTGGACGGACGCCGGGCGCCGGTCACGGGGCATCGTCTGGTATCGGTCTTGGCTGCGCGGCAGCGCTGTCGGATGCCGGGGGGCATGTCATGGTGGCTGCGCGTCGCATCGACCCGCTTTGTGAAGCCGCAGTGGCGGTTCATGCCGCGGACGGTGCAGCCGAAGCTCTGTCGCTCGACATCACCGATCTCGACGCAACTGCCGCAGCGCTTTCAAAGCGCGCGGCATTTGGCATCGTCGTGAACTCCGCAGGCCTGGCGCGACACAGCCCGGTATTGGATACGACGCCAAGGGACTATGATGAGGTGATGGCAGTCAATCCGCGCGGCGTACTTCCTGTCGTCTCGTACAGGCAAAGCCATGAAGAATAATGAGGTCTCCGGTTCGATCATCAGTGCGACGAGCCAAGTGGGTCTCGTCTGCAGGGTCGATCGCGCGGCCTATTGCGAGTCGAGTATTGGCGTTTAGGACATGGAGAAGGCAAAGGCTGTCGAGTGGGGCGGCGCGGGTATCCGCATCAACACCATCTGCCCGACCTTCGTCCGCGCGCCACTGACAGAACAGACCTTCGGCAAGCCCGCGCGCCGTACCTCGATAGAATCCAAGACCAAGCTGGGACGGATCGGTGAGATCGAAGACATATTGGAAGCGATTGTTCTGCTGGCATCCGACGCCAGTGCGCTGGTAACAGGCTCCCCCATACTGGTTGATGATGTATGGACGGCGGACTGAGCGGGACACAACAGCCGATGGACATTTTCGACGTCGACACCGTAGTTGCTGGCGCGGGCGTCGTAGGGCTGGCCATTGCGCGCGCCCTCGCGATGGCCGGGCGCGAGGTTCTGATCCTCGAGAAGAACGCCGCCTTTGGCGAAGAGACAAGCGCGCGCAATTCCGAAGTCATTCACGCGGGGATCTACTATGAGCCGGGGTCGCTCAAGGCACGGCACTGCCGTCGCGGTCGGGATATGCTGTATCGCTATTGCGCGGAGCGGAACGTGCCCTATCGCAGATGCGGCAAACTGATCGTCGCGACGACGCAAGGCGAATGCGAGACCCTGCCCCGGATCGCCGCGCGGGCACAGGCCAACGGTGTAGACGATCTCCGCATGCTCGACGGTGCCGGAGCAAAATCGCTGGAGCCAGCACTGACGGCGACTGCGGCACTGCTGTCACCATCGACCGGAATTGTTGACAGCCACAGCTTCATGCTCGCCTTGCTGGGGGATGCCGAAGCGCACGGAGCACAACTGGTCCTGCGCGCTCCGATCAACGGCGGCACATCGAACCCGGATGGCACGATCGACCTCGAGATCGGCGGCCCAGAGCCCATGCGGCTTCGGGTGCGGTCATTTGTCAACAGCGCCGGCCTCTGGGCCCCTGCCCTCTCCAATAGCATCGAAGGGCTGCCCCTTGCCCCCGACCTTGCGCTGGTCAAGGGCAGTTACTTTTCGCTCACCGGTCGAGCCCCGTTTTCAAGGCTGATCTACCCTGCTCCGCGCGACGGCGGCCTTGGAATACACCTGACACTGGATCTGAACGGCCGCGCCAAATTTGGTCCGGACACGCAGTGGCTAACCCATGCCAATCCCGAACTGATCGATTACCGGGTCACGGAAGATCATCGCGATGCATTCCTCGCAGCCATACAAACCTACTGGCCGAATGCCAAAGGTGACAGCCTGAGCCCTGACTACTCCGGTGTCCGCCCGAAAATCGCCGGCGCTGACTATCCAGACTTCAGAATCGATGGGCCGGACGTGCTGGCAAACCCACATGCCCTCCTCTACGGAATTGAGTCGCCCGGATTGACGGCATCCCTTTCAATTGCTGCGGACGTCGCTGAAATGCTCGATCCCTGATGACGCGAGATCCTGTCACCGAGCCGAACGATTGAGACGTATTGGCAGAGGTCGTTTGGCCGATCAGCAGCCCATTCTGAGCGCCGGTTCTGAGGAGCATTTCAAGGGCAGATCGGGTGCCCACGATCTCGGCGCGCCAAGTTCGGCCCTTCCGTACTCGACCATGCCGGCGCGCCGGAAACACCCAGTGATTCAGAAGCAACGCGCCACAAAGGTTCAGATCGCGCAAGGCGTCGGAGCGCGATCAGGAACCGGCACAGTGTCTTGCGCGCTTTTCCGGCGCCGGCCCAGTGGGGATCGTGCAGTTCTGGCCGCACATCGATTTGAACGCCTTGTTGAGGGTATTGTCCGTGGGCGTCTCAGGGCGATCGAAGTCCAAAGTCACACCTGGCGACCGGTATCTCTGACACAAAGGCCTCCGAGTAAGTCTGTCCCGGGAAAACGAAGCCTCTGCCCCCACCCGATTTGTGCAAGAGATCCGGTGAAAGCGCCGGTCGCGAAGGTGTAATTCGTCCCGCAGCACCACGTGCGTCTCCGGAGCCGTGCCGCACCCCAAGAGTTCAACGGTACGGTGAAGTCCGCAAGATCGGGCTTCAGGGGCGAGACGGTTGCCGCCCGGTGTCGCGGACAATCATTGCCGCAGCACCGATGCGAACAGCGTGCAAGACTGATGCGCCTCAGATCGGTAGGAGGCAACAGAAACCATCATTGGTCAGCCTGACCTCGGTGTCAGGCTTTCTGCGCATGCTGCACTTGCGCAAGCCTCAGGAATATTCAACCACACCACTGAGCGAAATAAACGATATCAAACGCTTCGCTCGCCAAGTCTCTCAAGACCTCTGGCGGTTTCTCAGTGTGCGCCCCCATAGATCCACAAGCACCTTGACCGTCGCGGCTAGCGCCAGCGCGCAGAGCACCGCCTTGGACACCGTTCCCATCGTGCCCTCGATCAGCAACGCATGGATGACACTTCCTCCCACGATCACCGCCGCAAGTGACGTATGCGCCAGGCGCCACGTTCGCGGCCTGAGACGCAGCCGCCGGCGGAGCACGGCCAGCAGCGCAGTTGCGAAAATCGCCCACATGGCAATCACGCCCCAAACGGAGAACGGCGTCGGCGACACGAAGAGCAGGGCGTCAACCACGTCAGGTGGACTGGTGATCCAAAGGGCCAGGACGTGGATAACGACCGCCGCAACCAAAAGGCCTCCGACCCATCGATGCACTCGCCGCCCACGCCAGGCGGCAAGACCCGGCAGGTATCCACCCGCGAGCAAGGGCTGAAGGAGCAGGAACGCCATCGCGACGACCCCGGCAAACCCGGCCAGGATGTAGACCGGCTCTCGCCATGCGAGCAGCGGGCTGTCCGCTGCTATGGCGATCGGTATTGCAACGGCGATCAAGAGAGCGCCCCAGATCAGGGTCGGGCGGGCCCAGTTCATCCCCGGCACACAGACCTCGCTCAGATCGGTTGTAGCACGAAGTCCGCAGTGAGACTGGTTTCGTTCGCGCTCCGCATCACGGGCCGCAGGAATACGGTTTGGAAATCTCCACTGTCGTAAGCGAGATGGCCATGGGGCTGACCGAATGCCGGGACGATCTGGGGCATCTCAAGGCGAAACACCCCGTTCGCGTCGGTGAGGGTGGCGCCGTGACTCTGCGGGTCACGTTCGTGACCTTCTGTCGTATGCGCCCAGATCTGAATGCGTTGGCCCGCAAGCGGGGCGCCGTCGCCGGCCCGATGCACGGTGCCGGTCATCCAGAAGCCTCCGCCGCCAATCCGATCCACGATCGGCGCGCCGGGGCGGTAATTGTTGGATCCACCGCGCATTGAGGACGTCGGGGCAAGACCCTGCGCGCGCGCCGGAACGAGCAGGCCGGACACCCCGGTTGCCGCAACCGCGCCGGCGGTCGCGAGGAAAGTACGGCGGGTACGAAGCGAGACAGTCATATCCAGTTCTCCTGTCGGGCGTGCGGTTGCTCAGTCGTTCGAACGAAACCGGGGGCCAAGAAGGCCGCGCCTCTGCGCGCATACCGGTGTCTTTTAGCTGGGGGACGGGACGCGCGAGGCAATTCTATGCACGGCTTTGTGATTCTGTGAACCCGACCAGTCAACCCCTGTGGCTTTCTGGGGAGGCGCTCGGCGCAGCGCCGATACGCCAGCAGTTGCCATGCGCCGCAGTACAGCTCGACCAAAGGCAAACCTTCGTCACCGCGGGGCGAAGTGAGGTATAGCAGGTACAGGCGTCAGGGCGACGTGCCTCGCCGCCGGTGTGCCTTTGGCCCGCGGAGCTTGGACGCGTCGAACACTCCTTCCAAAGAGATGCACGTTGCGGCCGTGCCCCTGAGACGCCCTTTCGACCGCCTCCTGCCCGCAACTGGTGGCGGGCCGCTCCGTTTGTTGAATGCCGTTTCCCCTCCCCCTTCTCGGCCAAATCAACGACAGACACTTGGGGTAAGGATCTCACAGTTCGTTGGTCGCGGTGCACCGTACCGTGCACCGGACCATCGAACCGCACAGCGGGCGGCCAGGGCTCAGACCGGCATTGTCTTCTTGCAGCGATTAGGCCACGGCGCCAAAAACGTCGACCGCGCGATGGCTGGGCAGCATGTCGAAAATCATGTGAATGCGGTCCTCGACTCCATCATTGTAGGCCTCGTGCATCTGATCATTGTCGAACCACCACAATTCGCCCTCCTGCATTCGAACTTCCTCATTGCTCGCCTTAAGCCATGAACCATCGGGAGACCGGAGGACGAAGTGGTAGCGATTGCGCACACGATAATAGTCGCCGCGATCGATGTGCGGGTAGACCCGCTTGCCGGCCGGCAAGCATACGATCTTGGCGCGACCCAGAATGCTGTCCTGTTCTTCTGCGAAGTCTTCGAGAAATTTGCGCGCCAGAACGAAGCGTTTTGACCCGCTGGTCCAGCGGCTTTCGTGAACATCACTTCGCTTGCGGTCGCCAATGGCCGATTTGCGCAGACCGCGAAGCGGTATGGCCATCGCTTCGCGCTGCACCTTGATCTTGTCCTGACGGCCGGTCGATTGCGCCCAGGCATCCTCAATCCCGTCGATCTCATCCAGAAATGGCGTGGGGTCGACATCCGATTTCAGACGTTTGAAGTACTGCATGGTGATCTCCTCATTGCATGATCCGGGACAGTTCCCGTGTGGTAAACGGGTGGCCGCGAGCTTTATTCCGCCACTGGCCTGCGCAATCTGAGGATGCGTCTGTCAAAGTACGTTTTTGGGTGGGTCGACATGGCGGTTGCGCCCAGACCGCGTAACCCGGTAACTCCCAAAGCCGCTGGCTTGGCGGAAAGGATCCCGAACGACCGAGTTGGTGCCGGGTGCGGGACAAGAAAATCCCTTGCAGTCGGGGGCATTCGTACGTCACGCGGCAAACGTGTATTGGGCTTCAATCCGGTTTTCGGAGGCACGCCAGTCCACACAAAAGGCCGCCCAGATCGCCGATGTATCCGGCCCACCGCAGACCTTTGGGGACCAACCGCGGTTCCGGCGCGCTGCCCGTTGGTTCCGAGACTTACTGCACCCGTAAGCCCTTGGACCGATGGGACGCGTATTTGGCGCCCGAAGCGGACGATATCAGCCGTCGCGCAGGCTTCGATCCTGCCCCAGTGTACGCTAGTCGGACCGGCAAGGTCTCCAATCCGCGTTGCACCCTCCCAAGGGGGTGCTTTAGTTGGTTAATCCGACAAGTGGCTGCTGAGTATATATCAAAACGTCATCAGGCGCTTACGCCCTTCGAGCACTCCGGCCTGTCGGATGAGTTGCAGCCAATCGCTTTTCTGCAGCGACAGCCTGCCCGCTTCATTCTAGCTTTCCGATTGGCCGGGCCCGAAAGAACTGGAGAACGAATATCGTGTTGGACGTAAATCGCCCCGAGATCGTCGCCGAAGTCACTGAGGCGTTCCGGCGCTATGAAGCCGCCCTGACGGGGAACGATGTCGAGACGCTCGATGCGCTCTTCTGGGCCAGCGCGGAGGTCGTGCGCTATGGCGCGACCGAGAACCTCTATGGACAGGATCAGATCCTGGCCTTTCGCAAGGCCCGGCCATCGCAGGGGCTGGACCGGACATTGCGAAACACAGTTATCACGACCTTCGGGACCGACTTCGCCACGGCAAACACCGAGTTCACCCGCCCCTCGACGGACCGGATCGGACGCCAGAGCCACAGCTGGGCGCGTTTGCCCGAAGGCTGGCGGATCGTGGCCGCCCATGTGTCCTGGATGGACGGCTGACCCCCTTGGAAGGACATGCAGATGCAGGATGACGTGAATGCCTTTGTCGAGCGGTTCACACTGGAGGGCGCCGCGACCGGCCCGCTGGCGGGGCGCACCTTCGGGGCGAAGGATCTCTTCGATGTCGCGGGCCATGTCACCGGGGGTGGCAACCCCGAATGGGCCCGGACGCACAGCGCGGCAGAGGGCAATGCCCGGGCCGTCGAGACGCTTTTGGAGGCCGGGGCGACCCTGGCGGGCAAGACCCATAGCGATGAGCTGGCCTACAGCCTCATGGGGGCCAATGCGCATTACGGCACACCAAGGAACAGCGCCGATCCGCGGAGAGTGCCGGGGGGGTCGTCTTCGGGCTCGGCGGCGGCGGTTGCGGCGGGCCTCGTCGATATCGGGCTGGGCACGGACACGGGCGGGTCGGTACGGCTGCCCGCGTCCTTCTGCGGGCTCTGGGGGCTCAGAACGACCTTTGGGGCGGTGCCGCTCGACGGGGTGCTGCCCTTTACCCGGTCCTATGACACCGTGGGCTGGTTGACGCGCAGTGGCGCACTGATGGCAGAAGTCGCCGAGGCCTTTGGTGGCGCGGAGGGCCCCGAGATCCGCCGTCTTCTGCTCCCGGTCGATATCTGGGCGCGGGCGGAGCCCGCTTGCGTCGCGGCGATCGGACCTTCGCTTGCCCGGTTGCAGGAGCATCTCGGGCCGGTGACACCGGTTGTTCTGGCCTCCCAGGGGCTCGAGACCTGGCGGGAGGTCTTTCGTATCTGTCAGGCGGCCGAAGCCTGGCAGTGTCTGGGCGAGTGGATCTCGGCGCACCAGCCCAATTTCGGGCCGGGGATCAAGGAGCGGTTCGAGATGGCCGCCGCGGTCGACGCCGAAAGCTTCGCTGAGAACGACCGGGCGCGGGAGGGCATTCGCGCCCATCTGCGCAGCCTCCTGGAGCCGGGTAGCGTTCTGGTCTTGCCCACCAGCCCGGCACCCGCGCCGTTGCTGACGGCTTCTGAGGCGGACCTCAACGGTTTCCGCACACGCGCGCTGGAGATGCTCTGCCCGGCGGGGCTGGCCGGGCTGCCGCAACTGTCGGTGCCCGCAGGCACTGTCGATGGCGGACCCGTGGGTCTGAGCCTCTTGGGCGCGCCGGGTCAGGACCGGCAGGTGATCGCGCTCGCCCTGGATGCCGGCCTTGGGGACGGCGCTCCATCGGCAGGCTGAGCGCCGCGTCCTAGGGCGGTTGCGCCGACCCCGCCCGACGCCAAAGGCCAGTCGTCAGAGCTGCAGGCCACGGTAGTGGTCATTGATCGCCCCGGCGGTGGTCCACCAGACCCGGTCACCGCCGGTTTCGGCGATGTAGGCCAAGGCGCGCGCGAGATGTTTGAACCTGTGGGGATGGCCCATGAGATATCCGTGGAGCGCGATACCCATGACCAGCGGACGCCGGGCGCTTTCCTCCAGCATCACGTCGAATGCGTCGCAGATCATATCGCCGAATTCCGCACCCTCGCGTTTGCGTCCGACGATCTGGGGGATGTCGTTGAGCTCCTGCGGATAGGGGATGGCAAGGATCCGTCCGGCGCGCGTCTGCATCCAGACCGGCTGGTCGTCATGGCACCAGTCGAGCAGATACTCGTAGCCCGCTTCCTGCAGCAGGTCCGGGGTCACCGCGCTCTGGCTGATCCAGGGGCCGAGCCACCCTTTGGGCCGGTGGCCATGGTTTGTCAGCGTCTCGGTGGCTTCGGCGATGAGCGCACGCTCCTCGGATTCCGGCAGCGTACCCTGCCGCTCGGCGTTTGTGCGGCCATGGCCGGCGATCTCGTCGCCGCGGGCGGCGTAGGCTTCGATCAGACCGGGGGCCTCGAGATAGAGATGGCTGTTAGCGAGCACCGTGCAGGGCACCTGCAGCCGGTCAAAAAGCTCCAGCATCCGCCAGGCACCGACACGATTGCCGTAATCGCGCCAGGCATAGTTCAACACATCGGGCTGTGGACCACCGGGGGCAAGCTCCGCGCCGTGCCCCTCGCCAAAGGCAAAACACTCCAGGTTCATGCCCAGATAGACCGCCAGACGGCGCCCGTCGGGCCAGGTGAAATCGGGGCGATCTGTGATGGCCGAATAGGCGTAGCGGCCATGATGGGGCAGGACAGGCAAGGAGCACCTCATGTCTGAACCCGGAGGGCATCATGCCCTGCCAAAGGTCCCGAGGACTGTTTTCGCGCATCGCTCAAATATTCAACAGAGTGCGCCGATCCGCGCGGGTTTTTGGGCCGACCGATGAAAGACCAACAGAAACCTGCCGCTTTTTCGAGCGTTTCCTAGCCCAGCCTTCACGCGGCCCTACACAGCAAATTGGTAAACTACGCTGACCAGCAGAGGGGATAACAATGAAACGTCGCAAGTTTTTGGCAGCCGCAGGTGTCGGCACTGCCGCAACGGCGCTCGCCGCACCGCAGGTTGCCCGCGCGGAGGCGATCGAATGGAAGATGACCACCGCCTTTCCGCCGGGCCAGCCGTTCTATTCGACCGGCCCGGGTTCGCTGAGCGATTTCGCCGACCGTGTGCGCACGATGTCGGGGGGCGCGCTGGACATCACGGTCTATAATGGCGGTGAGCTGGTGCCGGCCTTCGAAGGCTTCGACAATGTGCGCCAGGGCATCATCGAGATGAACGGCTGGGTCAGCTATTTCGGCGCGGGCAAGGTGCCGGCGGCGCAGTTCTTTGGCGCGGTGCCCTTCGGCATGTCGACACAAGGCCAGAACGCCTGGTTCTATTCCGGTGACGGGATCGACCTGTGGAACGAGACCTACGAACCGCTGGGACTGGTGGCGATGCCGATCGGCGCGACCGGCGTGCAGATGACCGGCTGGTTCAACAAGGAGATCAACTCCGTCGAGGATATGCAGGGCCTGCGGATGCGGATACCGGGCCTCGCCGCCAAGGGCTATGCCCGCATGGGCGTGGATGTGAAGCTGCTGCCAGGCGGCGAGATCTTCCCGGCGCTAGAGCGCGGCGTGATCGATGCGGCCGAATGGGTCGGCCCGGCGCAGGACAAGATCCTCGGCCTGAACACGGCGGCCAAGTACTACTACACCACCGGCTGGCACGAGCCGACGACGGTGACTGAACTGGCGATCAACAAGGCCAAGTGGGAGAGCCTCGGGCCTGAACTGCAGGCCATCGTCTCCAACGCGGCCGCGGCCTGCAACGTGATCTCCCACTCCTGGGCCGAGGCAAACAACGCCGCCGCGCTCAAGGAGTTCGAGGCGACGGGAACCGAGCTGCGCGTGCTGCCGGAGGACGTGATCGCCGCGCTGCGCACCGAAATGGGCCCGGTCTACGAGGAACTCGCCGCCAACGATCCGCAGTTCAAGAAAGTCATGGACAACTATTTCGCCTTCAAGGCGGAGCATGACATCTGGGCCGGGGCGTCCGAGCAGGTCTGGCATTCGCAGCTGCGCAGCAGCACCTGACGCGAGCGTTACGTCACACCGACAAGACAGCCTCCGGCGCGCGCTCCCTGACGCGCCGGAGGCTCTAATCAGGGACAGAAAATGACTTCCGCGCTACGCTTTGCGGACGCCGTCGACCGGATCACACTCTGGGCGTCGCGGCTGGCCGCTGCACTCCTGCTCGCGCTGATAGCGCTGGTTTTCTTCAATGTTTTCGGACGTTACGTGATCGGCGGCAGTCCGGTCTGGGCACAGGAGCTGGAATGGCACCTGATGGCGCCCATCGCACTTCTGGGCATCACGGTTCTGATGCTCGAAGGCGGGCACGTCCGGGTCGACATGATCTATGACAGGCTCTCCGATCGCGCGCAGCACAGTCTCGACCTCTTTTCGATGCTGGCGGGGTTGGTCATCTCGATCCTGTTCATCAAGTATTCCTGGGGCTTCGTGGACTCCGCCTGGTCGATCCGCGAGGGCTCTCCGGACCCCGGCGGATTGCCGGCGCGCTACGTTGTCAAGGCCATGATCCCGGTCGGTTTCGGGCTCTTCGGGTTGCAATGCCTGGCCAACGCGATCCGGCACGTTGCCGCGCTCCGCGGGGTGCATGCCGATGGATGACTACCTCGCCGTCTACATTATCCTGGGGTTCATGTGTGCGCTGCTGATCGGGATGCCCGTGGGTATCGGGATCGCCGTGGCCGGGTTCACATTCGGCTGGATGGGGTTCGGGGACTTTCTCTTCAACCTCGTACCCTCACGCATCTATGGCGTGGTCACGAAGTACGAATTCCTCGCCATCCCGCTATTCGTCTACATGGGCGTGATGCTGGAGAAATCCCGCGTCGCCGAGGACATGTTGGAGGTCGTCGGAAGGCTTTCGGGCCGGTTGAACGGCGGCATGGCGGTGGCGCTGATCGTGGTGGGCGTGCTCATGGGCGCCTCGACGGGCATCGTCGGCGCGACGGTCGTGACGCTCACCATGCTGACCATGCCGGTGCTGCTGAAGCGCCATTATGACGGCGGGCTCGCGGCCGGCGCGATCTGCGCCTCCGGCACGCTGGGACAGATCATTCCGCCGTCGCTCGTGCTGATCCTTCTGGCCGACATCATGGGAGAAAGCGTCGGCACGCTTTTTGCCGCCGCGATGATGCCGGGGCTGATGCTGGCGGCGCTTTATATCTCGTTCATCCTGATCCTGGGCAAACTGCGGCCGGATCTGATGCCACCTATCCCGGAGGCCGAACGCGCCGAGATCGCCGGCTGGGATCTTGCGCTGAAGGCGGTCAAGGCACTGGCACCGCCGCTCCTGCTGGTCGGCGGTGTGCTCGGCACGATCATCGGCGGGCTTGCGGCCCCGACCGAGGCGGCGGGCGTGGGCGCGGTGCTGTCGATCCTGATCGCCGCGCTCTACGGTCGGCTGAACCTGAAAATGATCTGGGTGGCGTCCCAGAGCGCACTCCGGATCTCGGCGATGATCTTTTTCATCCTGATCGCGGCGCAGGTTTTTTCCGTCGCCTTCCGCGGGCTCCATGGCGAAGATCTGGTCAAGGACACGCTGGCGCTCCTGCCCGGGGGCGAGCTCGGCGCGCTGATCTTCCTGATGATCCTGCTCTTCATTCTGGGCTTCTTCCTGGAGTGGATCGAGATCAGCTACATCGCCCTGCCGCTCTTGCTGCCCTTCTTCGTGGAGCAGGGCACGGACATGGTCTGGCTCGCCGCGCTGATCGCGCTGAACCTGCAGACCTCGTTTTTGACGCCGCCCTTCGGCTGGGCGCTCTTTTTCCTGAAAGGAGCCGCGCCACCGGAAGTGACGACCTCCATGATCTACCGCGGCGTTCTGCCCTTCATCGCGATCCAGGCCGTGGCGCTGGTGCTGCTCTTTGCCTATCCGTCCATCGCGACATGGCTGCCCGATGCAATCGGGTGGTAGCCATCGGCAGCCCCGCGCAGCGTATGAGCCTGTCGGCCGAATGCTCTCTTTTCGGGCAATCGGGCGCCAGATGCGCCCATTTCCCGATCAGTTCGGCGTTTTGCCGAGTTGTGACCGCCACCAGAGGGGCCGTGGTTTGACCAGACAGGGGGCGCGCAGACTTCAACGGTGACGGTCTTCGCGCCCCCTGTCTGGTCAAACCACGGCCCGGCTGCGGGCGGCAAGAGAGGCCGACCAGAATGTGCCGGGACCGCCTTCGGGTGGTCTCAGAGCACCAAGACAAACAGGGAAGTAGGACCAATGACTAGATCAACGCTATCGCGGCGCGGGTTTCTCAAGCGGGGCGCGAATGTCGTCGCGGCGAGTGTGGCGGCCAGCGCCGTTCCGGGCATGGTTGCGGCCATGGGCAACGTCACGGTGGGCTTCATCTATGTGGGCCCGCGTCAGGATTTCGGCTGGAACCAGTCGCACTGGGATGCGGCCCAGAAGATCGCCGCCATGGACGGGATCACCGTGGTCGAACAGGAGAACGTCCCCGAGACTGCCGAGGTGGAAAAGGTCATCCAGTCCATGATCGAGCTGGATGGCGCCAAGGTCATTTTTGGGACGTCCTTCGGCTATTGGGACAGCCTCAAGGCGATGGCCGAGAAATATCCCGACGTGCTCTTCACCCATATCGGGGCGATCTGGAAAGAGGGCGACCCGACGAACGTCATCGGCTATCGCGGCTACACCGAAGAGGCGCACTACCTCTGCGGCATCGCGGCCGGACGCATGAGCGACACCCGCAAGATCGGCTTCATCGGCTCCAAGCCGCTCTATTTCATCTACAACAACGCCAACGGATTCATGCTCGGCGCCCGCTCGGTCGCGCCGGAGACCACCATGAATGTCGTCATCACCGGGGACTGGAACAATCCGGTGAAAGAGGCCGAGACCACCAACGCGCTGATCGATCAGGGCTGCGACGTGATCATCGCAAATGTGGACAGCCCCAAGGTCGCCATCGAGACCGCCGAGGCGCGGGGCGTCTATACCTGCGGCTACCATTCCGATCTCAGCTCTCTGGCGCCGAACGGGTTCCTGACCGGGGCGGAGTGGAACTGGGCCTCCGGGGCGGAGTTCGTGCGCGCGTTTGTCGAAGACGACCCCTACCCGAACCTGAAGCGCGGCGGCTTCCGCGAGGACATGGTGGCACTGAGTCCCTTCGGCGAGGCCGTGCCGCAAGAGGTCCGCGACGAGGTGATGGCCGCGAAACAAGGGTTCATCGATAACAGCCTGCAGCTCTATGCCGGGCCCATTGCCGACAATCAGGGGAATGTGATCGTACCCGAGGGGGAGGTGCGCAACAACGATGACGTGCCCTTCAAGCTCGGCATCGACTGGTTTGTCGAAGGCACGATCGGCTGATCCCACTGACTGAACGACAATGCCCGGAACCGGTTTGATGAACAGTGTGGAAGCGGTGGCGATCAACGCCGCCGCTTTCGTGATCACGCTGGCGCTCTTCGGGATCTACGTTGCCACGCTCGGCCATAACCCTCTCGACGTCTATTACGTGCTCTGGCTGGGCTCCTTCGCGCGCCAGATCTCCATCGAAAGCACGCTGACCAATGCCGCACCGCTGATGCTGACGGCGCTCTGCACGGCAATCCCGGCGCGCGCGGGCCTGCTGGTGATCGGCGGCGAAGGCGCGCTGGTCGTGGGCGGCGTGGCCACGGTTCTGGCCGGTATGCTGGTCGCCGGCGCGCCGTTTCTTGTGGGGGTTACGTTCATGAGCCTCGCGGGGGCGCTCGCAGGCGGGCTCTGGATCGCCTTTGCCGGAGCGCTGCGGCAGTATCGCGGGGTCAATGAGACGATCTCCACCCTGCTCCTGAACTACATCGCCATCGCGGTGATGTACCATCTGATCACCGGCCCGATGCGCGATTGGGAGCGGGTGCTGAAGACCTCCAGCTGGAGCATTCCCGACGCGCTGCGCGTGGGCGCGCTGCCCGTGATCGATGTGCATTGGGGCCTGGCCGCGGGCATCGTGGTCTGCCTGATCCTCTATGTCGTGATGCGGCGCACGACATTCGGCTTTGGCGTGGATGTGCTGGGCGGCAACCCGCGCGCGGCACAGATGGCCGGGCTGCCGATCAACCGGATGGTCCTGATCTGCTGCTTCATGGGGGGTGCGGCGGCGGGCCTTGCCGGCGCGTTCGAGGTCACGGCAGTGCATGGCTTTGCCAGTGAATCGCTCGTCGTCGGCTTCGGCTATGCCGGTATCCTCGTGGCCTTCCTGTCGCGCCAGAACCCCGCGGCGATCATCTTTCTTGCGATCATCCTGGGCGGCGTCGCGGCCAGTGGCGGTCTGCTCCAGCGCCGGTTTGATCTGCCCGACGCGACCACGCAAGTGCTGCAGGGGCTGCTCTTCATGATCGTGCTGGCCTCGAACGCGGCCTATGGGCGGTTGAATGTCTTCCAGCCCGCGGCCTGGAGAACGGCTTGATGGAGGGGACCGAGCTTGGCTGGTGGGGGGTTCTGATCGCCGTGATCGGCGGCGCGATCCGCGTCTCGACGCCCTATCTGTTCGTCAGCCTCGGCGAGACCCTGACGGAGAAATCCGGTCGCGTGAATCTCGGGCTCGAAGGGGTGCTCGTGATGGGCGCGATGAGCGGCTATGCCACCGCGGTGCTCACCGGGCAGCCCTGGCTCGGTGTCCTCGTTGCGGGGTGCGCCGGGGCGCTCCTGTCACTGGTCCATGCGCTGGTCTGCAGCCTGCCGCGGGTCAATGATATCGCCGTCGGCATCGCGCTCTTCATCTTCGGCACCGGCCTGGCGTTCTTCCTCGGCAAGCCTTTCATCAACCCCTCCGCACCCCGTCTGCCCGATCTCGATCTGGGCTGGTGGAGCGACAGTCCGCATATCCAGTCGGCCTTGCAGATCAGCCCGCTGTTTCTGTTCGGCTTCGCGCTGGCGCTGTTTCTGGCCTGGGCGCTGAAGAACACGCGCTGGGGCCTCGTGCTGCGCACGGTGGGCGACAGTTCGGAAGCCGCGCAGGCGCTGGGCTACAACATCACGCTCGTTCGGATCGCCGGCACCGTCGCGGGCGGGTTCCTTGCCGGTGTCGGGGGATCTTACCTGTCGCTCTATTTCCCCGGCACATGGAACGAAGGGCTGTCGAGCGGTCAGGGCCTCATGGCCGTGGCCCTCGTGATTTTTGCCCGTTGGGATCCCGTGCGCTGTTTCTATGCCTCGCTGCTTTTCGGTGGGGCCACGGCGCTGGGACCGGCCCTGCAATCCGCAGGCGTCACGGCGAACTATTATCTCTACGGGGCCGCGCCCTATTTCCTGACGCTGGCCGTTCTGATCTACAGTGCTTCGCCGCGCAAAGCACTCGAAGGCGCGCCGGGAGAGGTCTCGATCAGCCGATGAACATGGTCTCGCAGCTTGCCGTGGAGGCGCCGCCCAGCGTTTCGATCAAGGGGCTTACAAAGCGCTTCGGCGCCCTGACAGCCCTCGATGACGTCGCGATGGAGATCCGGCCCGGCGCGTTCCATGCGCTGCTGGGCGAGAACGGGGCGGGCAAGAGCACGCTGGTGAAATGCCTGATGGGCACCTACCGCGCCGATGCCGGGCATGTCTTGATCGACGGGCAGGAGGCGTCCATCGCCTCGCCGCGCGACGCGCAGCGGCTGGGGCTTGGCATGGTCTATCAGCATTTCACGCTGGTCTCGTCGATGACAGTCGCCGAAAATCTCGTGCAGGGCGAGGCCGGGCTTGGCGCCATCATCGACTGGCCCGCACGGCGCGAGAGGCTGACGGCTTTCATGGCCGACATGCCGTTTCGGCTGGAGCTCGACCGGCAGGTGTCGACCCTGTCGGCGGGCGAGAAACAGAAGCTCGAAATCCTCAAGCAGCTCCATCTCGGCAGCCGTTTCCTGGTGCTGGACGAGCCCACGAGCGTGCTGACGCCGGACGAGGCCGACCAGATCCTAGGCCTGATGCACCAGCTGACCGATGCGGGCCGGATTTCGGTGGTCCTGATCTCTCACAAACTGCGCGAGGTCGAAGCTTATGCCGACGAGGTCACCGTGCTGCGCCAGGGGCGGTTGGCCGGCCGGGGTCAGGTCGGATCGCTCGACCGCTCCGACATGGTCCGCATGATGGTGGGCGAGGATCAGCTGGCCGCGTCGGCGCCCCGCGTGACGCACGATGCGGGCGAGGCGCTGTTGTCGGTCCGTGGGCTCTCGGTCGAGGATGACAAGGGCGTACCGGCGGTGCGGGACCTGACGCTCGATGTCCGCAGCGGCGAGATCGTCGGGATCGCGGGTGTGTCGGGCAACGGACAGACCGAGTTCGTTGAGGTCCTCGCCGGCCAGCGCGCGGAGACCGGGGGCCACATTGAGGCCGGAGGGCGCCGCTATGGCAAGACCCGTGCCGAGATGCGCGCCCTAGGCATCAAGCTGCTGCCCGAGGCTCCGCTCGACAATGCCTGCGTGCGCGGCATGTCCGTGGCCGAGAACCTGTCGCTGAGAACTTATGACACCGAACCGATGGCGCGCGGCGGGATCTGGCTCAACCGTGCCGAGATGCGCAAGCGGGCCGCGGGACTGATTGCGCGGTTTCACATCAAGACGCAGGGCCCCGACGCGGCGATCGAGACACTGTCCGGGGGCAATGTGCAGCGGACCGTCCTGGCGCGCGAGCTGTCTGAGAAAGCGCGGATCCTGATCGTCCAGAACCCCTGCTTCGGGCTCGACCTGAAGGCCGTGGCCGAAATCCGGCGTCAGATCGTCGACGCGCGCAACGAGGGCACGGCGGTCCTGCTGATCAGCGAGGATCTCGACGAGATCCTTGAACTGGCCGACCGTATCCTTGTCATGTCGGACGGGCGCATCGTCTATGAGACCCCGCGCTCCGAGGCGGATCTTCAGGAGATCGGGCATCACATGGCGCATCACGAGGAGTGAGCCATGGCGGACGGCAGCCCTCATCAGATCCTTCGGGGCGGTAAACTGCTCGATGTCCCGGGCCGGCAGGTGACCGAGGGCGATCTGCTGATCGAAGGCCCGATCATTCGGGAACTCGGTCCGCCCGGCATGGCGGTGCCGGACGGGGCCCGCGAGATCGATGCCCGCGATCGGCTCATCATCCCCGGGCTGATCAACGCGCACACCCATGGGCATGGCAGCCTTTCGAAGGGGCTCGGCGATAAATGGTCACTGGAGCTGCTTTTGAACGCCGCCCCCTGGACCAATGCGGGCTTCACGCTCGAAGACAAGCGGATCGCGGCCCAGCTCAACGCCGCCGAAATGGTCCTGAAAGGCTGCACGGCGGCCTACGACATGTATTTCGAGTTTCCGACCGCCTCGCCAGACGGGATCGCGGCGATCGGTCAGGGCTACAGCGACGTAGGCGTGCGCGTCGTTCTCGCGCCGATGATGGCCGACATCACCCTCTTTCACGCCATTCCCGGCCTGCTCGAGGCGCTGCCGGAGCCTTTGCGCACACGCGCTGCGGCGATGGGAGCAGCCCCGCAAACGGAGCATATCGCCATCTGCCGCGGATTGCTGGAGGGTTGGAGCTTTGATCGCGACCACGTGCGCCCTGCCCTCGGGCCAACGATCCCGCTCCATTGTACCGACGACTTCCTCGCCGCCTGCCGCGATCTGGCAGCAGAGTTCGATGTCGGGCTTCAGATGCACCTTGCGGAGTCTAAACTGCAGGAGGTCGCGGCGCAAACGCGCTATGGCAAGAGCCTCGCCGCGCATCTCGACGCCGTCGGTCTGTTGTCGGAACGGTTTACCGGCGCTCATGGCGTCTGGCTCGACGACGCCGATCTCGATCTGGTGGCGCGGCGCTGCGCCAAGATCGCGCACAACCCCGGCAGCAACCTGCGGCTCGGCTCCGGCATCGCGCCGGCGCGCAAGATGCTCGACCGCGGTATCCCGGTTGGGGTCGGCACGGACGGGTCCGGTTCGTCCGACAACCAGAACATGTTCGAAGCCATGCGGCTTGCGGCGTTTGTCTCGCGCACGCAAAGCCCCGATCCCGACGACTGGCTGGGCACATGGGAGGTGCTCGACATGGCGACGGAAGGCAGCGCTCGGGTTCTCGGCTTCGATGGGGAGCTCGGGCGGATTGCGCCTGGGTACAAGGCCGACCTGGTGCTGCTCGACCTGGCGAGTGTCAGTTTCATCCCCCTGAATGACGCCGCCAACCAGATCGTGAACTGCGAGGATTCAAGCTCTGTCGCGAGCGTCATGATCGGCGGCCGCATGGTGCTTTCGGAACGGCGGTTCACCGGTTTTGACTATGATGCCCTGCGCACGAAGGTGGCGGAGGCGGTCGACCGTCTCCGCCGGGACAACCGAGCGACGCGCGAGTCGGCGGAACTCATGGCGCGATATGTTCAGAGCCATTGCGTCGGTCTGGCCTGTCGCGGCCATTGACAGCGGTCCTCGTCGAGCCTTGCAGCACCCTGCGTTGGGTGCAGTGGTTCACGCCGACTCGCCTTGAGACACTGGCGAACAGCGCCTGCTCGCCGCTGGTCAAGGGAGTCTCCGAAGGGCATATGGATCCTGACGCAGATAGATCAATTCCCTCGAAAACGGTCATTTGTGGCACCTCGCACATCATTCGGCCATTCCTGACGTTGGCCGAGTGCATTGGTGAGTTTCAGCAACTTTTGTCGCAACGACCTCGGCACAAGTTGCGATAGGGAGGACCCCGTCGGGCACGATGCCGAAACCAAAGCGGGAATGGCATGCGGCCGCTCGACTCTGCCAAGACTATTTTATTAAAATCAATGGATTAAATGATCTAATTAATGTTTGTGAAGTCTGGCATTCTTGTGCCGATGGCTCCTGATGCGGATTTCAGGCGCCCCCGCGCTTCGTGACGGACAGCGACGCAATCATGGCGGAAGAAATCCTCAAGCGCGGCGAGACGTCTGGCCACTGGCTCAGCCTTGTCCCCCGTCAGGCGGGCGTCCGCGGATTGGCCGCCGGTTTGCGGTTAGCTTTGAGCGGCAGGCACAAGAGACCGGTGAGCCATTGCGCCGCGATCTGTTCGCGACCGATGGCGAGCGTCGCGGGAGTTCGACCCTTCACGGGGCGCTCTCACGAAGATGGTCCACGTCCTTGTCTAAGCAAGTGGATTGCCGGTCGGGGCGGAGATCCTGTCGGGACAGGATGGGGATCGGCCGGAGTTCGATCTGGTCGTGGCAGGCAAGCTGTCAGAACCGAGTGTTCTGCCGGCGGATCTGACTCACAACGCCGACAGCATCAGTAATCCCAGGAGTTCCGAGATGACCAAAGGTGAAACCGAGGCGCACGTTGCGTAAAAAAGCATCGGTATGGATCGTGCGCCATACCGGCGACGAGAACTGGTCGCGCGCCGCAAGGCAGGTTCAAGAACGACCTCTAAGTTTCTACCTGAAATGACAAAAGCAACGAGAGCTTCGTCTGCCCCGCCGAGAACACACCGATCCGCAGTTGCCTGCGTCCCTCTCATCCGGACAAAAACCTGAAGATCGCTCCAAACGAACGCCGCAGTCCACCGCTTTGCGGCGGTGTTGACGCGCATCAACTCGACGGCGTGCGAAACCGGCATGTTCTGATCTGAGCGGGAAGCTTTCCGAGGGGAGACGGATATGAAGACATCGGCTCACGACACCCAACAGGCCGACCAGATCTGGTCCATGGTACGCGACTACGACTTTGCCAACACGATGGCGAGCGGCGAGCGTGGCATGAAGGCGATCGCGGAGGCGCAAGAGCATTTCATCGCGCGCGTCGCGACGATGAACCGGGAGATTGCCGACTTCATCGACCGCCGTCTCACGCATGACCGGGAAACCATCCAGTCTCTGATCGCGTGCAAAACACCGCAGGAAGCGGTCGCTGTGTGGGGGAAATTCCTTGAGACCGTGACCCATCAGTACGCCAGGGAGTTCGGCGCCATCGCCGGGCTGAACGTCGATCAGGCCCGCGAGGCCATCAAGGACGCCCAGCATGAAATCAAAGAGACCGTGAAGCCACTCACGGCGGGGGGAAACAATGCTTGAAACGGAGCTCAACAGCGGCCTGTCGACAAAGCCCCACTTCCGTTCGGTCGTCACCTTTCTGGACGGCGACGCCCGGTTCGCGGAGCGGCTCGGCACGGCAATCGAAATCGCACGGGCGGAGGACGCGCATCTCACTGTCCTGACGATCCGCTACGACCAGAGCATCCCGCCCTATGCCTATGTGGATGCTGTCGGCGCATCAATGAAAGAAGCGCTCGAGAGCGCCCGCGAAGAAGCCGAGGCCCGCGCCGTACGCGCCGAGGACACGATTAGCGGCGCCGGGATACGCGGCGAGGTGATCCGCTGTGTCACACCCCATCGCGATATCGAGCGCGAGGTGGCCAATGTTGCGCGGTTTGCGGACCTGGCCATCGTGGCCCCACCCTATGGCGACGATGCTTTGGGCACGGCGCCGGCGATCCTCGACGGGGTCCTGTACGACAGCGACACGTCTGCGCTCGTCGTACCCGACGACGTCAAGTCCCTCGAAGCCGGCACCGTTCTGGTGGCATGGGATGGCAGCCGGCAGGCGCTCAAGGCCGTCAAAGGAGCGCTTCCGCTCTTGCGACGCGCGGACAAGGTCGAGATCTGTATCTTTGACGCGAAGCGCGACGTGCCCGGGGAGGCGATTGCCGCCATGCTGACGCGCTACGATGTGAAAGTCGAGACTGCGGCGCTGCCAAAACCGTCGGGTTCGATCTCCGCGGCAATTGCCCAACGCGCCCAAAAGATCGGGGCCGGGTTGGTGGTGATGGGCGCCTATGGTCACTCGCGTTTTCGCGAGAGCGTGATCGGAGGCGTTACCCGCGAGACGCTGCACAACGTGAAAATGCCGCTGCTTCTCAGCCACTGAGCGGCCCATACCGCTCTGGGATGTCGAGTGGCCTTTGCCTGATGAGCGTGCTAAGCCGTCAGGCGGGTAGACGGGTCGCCGTAGCAAGAGCATCACGGTCTCATTGTGGGAAGTGTTCGTGGTGGCCGAGGACCACGACACATGCCAATCAAACGCTCCGGCGGTAAGGCCTTGGACAGTTCGCTACTAGATCTGGTCATACAGACCGCGCCTGACGCCATCATCACGATCGACGACGCGGCGGCAATTCTGAGCTTCAGCCCGGCCGCGGAACGCATGTTCGGCTATTCGGAGGACGAGCTGCTCGGCCAGAACGTCAGCATCCTGATGGCCGAACCGCACCGGTCGTCACACGACCACTATATGGCGCGCTATTTCAAGACTGGTGAAAGACGCATCATCGGTATCGGTCGCGAGGTGCGGGCTCTCCGGCGAAGCGGTGAGACGTTCGTCGCCGAACTTGCCGTCGGCGAGTTGAACCGGGACGGTCAACATATCTTCACCGGTTTCATCCGAGATGTCTCCGACCGGGTGGAGGCCGAGCGCCGGGCCGCCAGGTTACAGCGTATGCTCGACCGGGTCTCGCGCATCCAGGCGCTCGGCGAGATGTCGACCGCTCTCGCCCACGAGATCAACCAGCCACTCTCTGCGATTTCTAGCTTCTCGCGCGCCACGGCGCGCATTCTGGCTCAGACTCCGCCCGATACCGAGACTGCCCGCGATCAGCTCGGCCGCATCGCGCACGAAGCGCAGCGCGCCGGCAAAATCCTGCAACGCATGCGCAAGCTCGTGGAACGCGGCAAGAGCGACTTCCGTCCGGAGGATCTCAACAGCCTTGTTCGCGAGGCTGTCGCACTGTGTCGCATCGGCCCGGATTACAGTGGCTTCCGGGTCCAGTACGATTTGGCCGACGATCTGCCCAAGGTGAATGTCGACCGGGTCCAGATCCAACAAGTGATCGTCAACCTGGTGCGCAACGCGGCCGAAGCCGTCGCCGACGATCTCGACGGGGATGTGCACATCGCAACCGACCTCACGCACCCGACCGAAACACTCACCGTGAGGGCGGGCCGGATGCTCGGCGACGAGGTAATGGTCACGATCGGCGACGCCGGGCCGGGCATCCCGCCCGAAATCGTGAACAAGCTCTTCGATCCGTTTGTCACGACCAAGGAACGCGGCCTCGGCATCGGGCTCGCCGTGTGCCGGACGATCATCGAATCCCATGGCGGGCGAATCTGGGCCGACACCAACACGCAGGGCGGGGCCGACTTTCATTTTGCACTTCCGAGCGCAGAGTCATGACCGAGAGCCGCGGCCATATCAGGATCGTCGAGGACGACGACGCCGTTCGCGAGGGCCTTGAAGCCTTGCTGAAAAGCTGGGGCTATACGACCTCACTGTATCCCGATGCAGAGAGCTTGCTGAAGGCCAAACCCGACGGCCGCTGCACCTGTATCCTGATCGATGTGCGTCTGCCGGGTATGGACGGTCTTGCGCTCGTGGCGGAGCTCCGGCGCCGAGGGCTGCTGACACCGATCCTGATGATGTCGGCCCATGGCGACATCTCCACCGCCGTCGAAGCGATGCGTCTCGGAGCGCAGGATTTCATCGAAAAGCCCTTTGACGATGAACCACTGATCCAGCGGATCGAAGCTCTGAAGACTTTGCTGGCACCGATCCCCCAGGACCCCGAGGCACGGGCGGTACTCTTGACGCTCACACCGCGCGAGACCCAGGTCATGCAGGGTGTGGTGGCGGGACAGGCGAACAAGGTCATCGCCCACCGTTTGGGGATCAGCCTCAAGACGGTCGAAATGCACCGCGCACGCGTGATGAAAAAGACCGGGACAAAGACGCTCGCCCATCTCGTTCGCCTGGCCCTCGCCGCTGGATACCAGGTCGGTGAAGGTGCCTAGACCGCACCGGATCGCGACCTAGGGTTTACCCTAGCCGGGGTAAACAGCAGCTAGGCCAAACCGGTGTCAAATGACTATCTCCTGCCTGTCAGGCTTCCAACACCAGGATTAGGAGAGTGTCATGCACAGCGTCACTTCTGTCGGTCGGGCCAAGGGTACGCCTATTCGATTTGTCCCCTGTGACGGCACTGACGCGCTTGCACAGCTGTTCCGCAAGCGCGGCGCAGCATGCAACTTCAAAAAGAACAAAACGATTGCCTCAGAAGAAGCGCCGATCGAGTGGGTCTACCGTCTCGAGACCGGGGTCGTTCGGTGCTGCAGCTACACCAAGGACGGGCTGCGCCAGATCTTTGCCTTCGCCGGGCGCGGGGACCTGCTCGGATTTCCCGATCTGGAAGCATGGCACTTCACCGCAGAAGCGGTCGGACCGGTCACTGCGCGCGCGCTGAAGCCGGAAACCCTGGACAGCGCGCTGGCCGGGGAGGCGCCCGTCGCCCGGGCTCTGCGGCGGCTCTGCGTCGCTCAGTTTGAGCGCCGGGAGCGTCATCTGATCTGGTTGTCCTATCTCCAGTCCGAGGACCGGCTTTTGGCGTTCCTCACGGATTTCGCGCCGCGCGAGGGGGACCTTGTTCAGTTACCGATGACCCGGCAGGATCTCGGCGACCATCTCGGCATGACGCTCGAAACGGTGAGCCGGTGTTTCGGCAGCCTCAGACGTCGCGGCGCGATCGCCATGCAAGGCGCCAACCGTTATCGTCTTCTTGGAACGAAAACGCACGCATCGGCTGCGTGACGCGAATTGCCAAGGCAGGTGCCGACGCGCACTGCATCACTCCTGCTTTGGCCAGGTCGCGCGCGTCAGGTGATTCCAGTCGGTGGCCCGACGATAGCGCAAACCACACAACGCGCATGTCACGGTGCTGTCTGAGGGAAGCTCCAGAAGCACCGGGGGGTGTGGCGCCGCGACCGGTCCTCTACAGATGACTTCTATGTCCCGGACAAAGCGCGGTTCTGAGGCTTTTGACATGGTACGCGCCCCTCCGGATTAACCAGGCCTGCCGATTGCCATCCGGCGCGCACGGTCGAAGGCACGAAGCGACCGATTGGGGCGCCCTTTGATTTCTGTGCTGTGCTTTTTCGCCTCTCTCTGCGCGCGTGTGCGCGTCGCTCCTTGGATCGGCGGCATCTCGACATACCCGTGAGACACACCCGACCGGCCGGCCTCGGGAAGTCTCGGGATGAGTGCGCCGTTGCTCACACGGTGAGCCGAGGCGTCGTTTCCGGGAGCCGCGCCGCGCCTCGGTGACACTCGCGGCACGGCCAAAGACAGAAGCGCTTTCTCCCCCGCGCGCACGGTCCTGAACCTGCCCGGTTCCGTGAACAGGCTCGGCCGGCATGCGATCTGATCGCTCAGCGAATTGCCCATAGCAGTCTTCCAACTCATTCCTGTTCCTGTCGGCCTGGCATAGATCCGCGCCGGCCCACGGGGACAATTTCGCTAAATGAAAGAGCGCGACGCTGACAGCGGTCAAGCAATGGCGCCAAACGCGTGATCATCGTCCAGCGTGATCCGCGTGCCGGCGGTCCCGTCGAGCATCGCTTGCGCCTGGCCGAGGGCTCCGATCACCGCAAATCGTCCTTGGCGATCAACGAAACGGCAGGCGGCGGCAACCTTTGGGCCCATCGAGCCAGCGGCAAGCTGACGCTCTGCCATGGCAGCCGGAGTGCTCGACGGGATCAGCGCCGCGTCGGGCGTGCCCCATTCGTCAAACACCCCCTCGACGTCCGTAAGGAGCAGCAAACCGTCGGAACCGAGCGCATGGGCGAGCAGCGCGCTGGCGAGATCCTTGTCGATCACCGCCTCGACGCCCACGAGCGATCCGTCCTCGCGCGTCATGACGGGAATGCCGCCGCCGCCGGCGCAGATGACCGTCACGCCGAGATCGACAAGGCGTCGAATGATCGCGATTTCTAGGATCCGCACCGGTTCCGGCGAGGGCACGACGCGCCGCCAGTCCCTACCGTCGCGCGTAATCGTCCAGCCACGCGCGGTCGCCATCGCGCGTGCTTCGATCTCCGTGTAGGTGGGGCCGATTGGTTTTGTGGGGTGCAGGAATGCAGGATCGGTCGACGAGACCTCGGTCTGGGTGAGCAGCGTCGCGAACTCCCGTTCGGACCCGCAGGTGGCGGTGAGCGCGCGCTCCAGAAGATATCCGATCATGCCTTCGGTCTGGGCGCCGAGCACGTCGAGCGGGAAGCCCGCGCTTTCGCTATAGGCCTCGCCCTGGAGCGCAAGCAGCCCGACCTGTGGCCCGTTGCCATGGGTGAGCACGACCTGGTGGCCCGCCTTGATGATCGGCGCGAGAGACCTGGCCGCCAAGTCCACGTTGCGGGCCTGGTTGGCGGCCGTCAGCGGCTCGCCCCGCCGTAGCAGGGCATTGCCGCCGAGCGCGATAACCAGTCTCATGGCGTCACCCTCCGAGCGTTGCGACCAGCAGAGCCTTTATCGTGTGCATTCGGTTCTCGGCCTGATCGAAGACGATCGAGGCGGGGCTCTCAAACACCTCTTCGGTCACTTCCATCGCATCGATCCCGTGCGTCTCGGCCATATGCTCGCCCACCGTCGTCTGCGTATTGTGGAAGGCGGGCAGGCAATGCATGAAGCGCGCCCGCGGATTGCCGGTCAGACGCATCGCGTCCGCATCCACCCGGTAAGGCGTGAGGTCCCGAATGCGCGCGTCCCAGGTCTCTTCGGGTTCTCCCATCGAAACCCAAACGTCCGTGTAGAGGAAATCCGCACCTTTCACGCCTTCTTCGAGCTCTTCGGTCAGGATCACCGATCCGCCAGATGCAGCGGCTTCCGCGCGCGACTCGTCGACCAGCGCCTTGGGCGGCCAGAGCGCCGAGGGACCGCAGAGCCGGATCTCCAGCCCCAGTTTTGCCGCGCCGATCATCAGGCTGTCGCCCATGTTGTTGCCGACATCGCCGAGAAAACACAGGACCGTCTCGCGCAAAGGCCTTTCGCTATGCTCCTGGATCGTCAGCATATCGGCGAGGATCTGGGTCGGGTGAAACTCGTCCGTGAGGCCGTTGAAAACCGGCACGCCGGCCCATCGCGCCAGCTCTTCGACCACGGCTTGACCGAACCCGCGATACTCGATCCCGTCATAGACCCGACCGAGGACGCGCGCGGTGTCCTTCACGGTCTCCTTCTTGCCGAGATGGTTGCCCGTGGGGCCAAGGAACGTGACATGCGCCCCCTGATCATGGGCGGCAACCTCAAAGCCGACGCGCGTGCGGGTCGAGTCCTTTTCGAAGATCAGCGCGATCTGCTTGCCGCGCAACCGCGGCTGTTCGGTGCCTGCGTATTTCGCGGCCTTGAGATCGGCGGCAAGCCGCAAAAGGAACCGGATCTCATCGCCGGTGAAGTCACGGAGGGTGAGGAAGCTGCGGTTTTTCAGATTGAAGGCCATGGGGAAGTGTCCTTGGGGGCGAAGACTGCACGCGCGGTCGAAATGCGGGGGGCCGGTCGATACCCCGGGACGCGCAACCGGCAGCGTAGCGGCACGCGGCGGCGCGGAGCGGTAGCCGGTATCGCCGGTTGCGATGGCCGACAGGGGGGAGGCCGGATCGTCATGCCCAACCCTCAGATCGGATCGCGGGCGATCGGGCATGTCATGCAGTGTCCGCCGCCGCGGCCGCGCCCGAGCTCGGCGCCCGGGATCGTGATGACCTCGACGCCAGCCTTCCGCAGCAGTGTGTTGGTGTGCGTGTTGCGGTCGTAGGCGACAACGACGCCCGGTTCGATCGCGACCACATTGTTGCCGTCGTCCCACTGTTCTCGGGCCTGCTCGTAGCTGTCGCCGCCCGTCGGGATGACACGGAGCTGCGGCACGCCGAGCGCCTCTGCAGCGACGTCGAAAAAGCCCTTCTCCTCCTTGCGGATATCGAGATCGTAGGACGTGTTGCCCGGCCGCACCGAGAAACAGGTGAGCTGTTCGGCAATGCCGACGAAGCTGGTGCACAGATCGCGATCACACAGCGTGAAGACGGTATCGAGATGCATCGCGGCCCGCGACTTCGGCATCTGACAGGCGATGATGCGCTCGGCGGCGCCGCGTTCGAACAGCCCGCGGGCAAGCTGGCCGACGGCTTGCGGCGTCGTCCGCTCCCCCATCCCGACCATGACGACCCCGCCGCCGATCGGCATGATGTCCCCGCCCTCCAGAGTCGCTGCCCGATGGTTTTCGTCGGGACCGCCCCACCAGACCGGAGCGTTGTCTCCGAAGAGCGGGTGATAGCCGTAGATCGCGGCCATCAACAGTGTCTCGCGGTGCCGCGCCGGCCAGTGCATCGCATTGAGCGTGAGCCCGCCATAAATCCATGCGGAACTGTCCCGGGTGAACATCATGTTCGGCAGCGGCGCAAGCAGGAGGCCCTGGGGACCCAACGCCTCGGCCAGCAGCCCGGTCGGCGCGAACGGCAGGTCGTGCATGGCAATGCCGCCGACCAGATAGCGGGCGAGATCGGAGGACGACAGCTCCTCGCACCAGCCGAGCAGCTCGTCGAGCATGGCAACGCCAATGCTGTCGGCCGTGATCATCCGTTCCAGAACGAAGGCGCGCGCCTCGCGGTTGCGCAGCGTTTCGGTCAGCAAGTCATGGACCTCCAGAACCTCGACATCGCGCACCTCCAGCTTTTCCCGAAAATCGCGATGGTCGATGCGCGCCTGATGCACCCAGAAGACATCGTCGAACAGCAGCGCATCGCAGGTCTGGGGCGTCAGCCGCTCATGGGCGAGACCCGGGCTGCACACGATTACCTTGCGCAGCTTGCCGGTCTCCGAATGGACGCCGAGCGCGCTCACAGGACGGCCCCCAACGCGAGCACGGCCATCACGAAGATCGTGAGGATCAGCAACAGCGGCGCGATGAAGCGCAGCCACCGGTCATAGGGCACCCGCCCGATGGCCAGCGCGCCGACGACGACGGCCGAGGTCGGCGTGACCAGGTTCACCATGCCCGCCGCCGACTGGTAGGCGGTCACGGTCAGTTCCCGGCTGACGCCGGCGAAGTCCGCCAGCGGGGCCAGGATCGGCATCGACAGCACCGCAAGGCCCGACGTGGACGGGACCAGAAAGCTCAGAAGCACCTCGATCCAGTACATCCCGAAGATGAAGCCGATGCTCGAATAGCCGGCGATCGCCTGTTCGGAGGCATGCAGGATCGTGTCGGAGATCTTGCCGGCCTCCATGATCACGACGATCCCACGGGCCAACCCGATGATGAGCGCGACGCCGAGGAGATCCCGTGCACCGTCGACAAAGGCGGCGACGAACGGTTTCTCGCCCAGCCAGCCAACGGTGCCGATCACGATCGACGCCCCGAGAAACAGTGCCGACATTTCTGCCATCCACCAGCCCTGCATCGACACGCCCCAGATCATCACCGCAAAGGTCAGTCCGAACAGGATGAGCACGACGCGCTGATTGCCGGTCAGGCTGGGCGTGCCTTCGGGGGTGTTCTTCAGGAAATGCGCCTCGTTCTCGGCGCGGCGATCCGCGACGACTGACCGGGACGGGTCGGCCTTTACCCTAGCGGCGTAGCGCATCACATAGAGAACGCAGATCGCGAGCCCGCCCAACAACAGCAGCAGCCGCAGCCAGATCCCCGCGGTAAAGGGAACGCCCGCGGCGTTGGACGCGATGGTGGTTGCAAACGGGTTGATGGTGGAGCCGAGCACACCGATGCCCGCACCGACCAGAATGATCGCAACCGCGGTCACCGCATCATAGCCCGCCACGATGACCACCGGGATCAGCAGGGCGTAGAAGGCGAGCGTTTCCTCGGCCATGCCGTAGGTGGTTCCCCCGAGCGCGAACAGCGTCATGAGGACCGGGATCATCCAGTGTTCCCGCCCCCGCATCCTGCCCATCGCCTGGGCGATCCCGGTGTCTATGGCGCCCGTGCGGTTCACGACGCCCAGAAAGCCGCCAATCACCAGTACGAAAAGCGATACGTCGATGGCGTTGGCCCCGTAGCTGACCGGGTCGTAGAAGCCGGCGATGGGGGCCATCAGCGCATCGATCAGGCCCTGCGGCGCGGCCTCGACGGCGTGATAGGTTCCCGGCACCGGCGCATCCTTGCCGAGCGCTTCGTTCGGGGCGCGGTTGTACTCGCCGGCGGGCAGAATCCAGGTGAGTGCCCCCATGATGAGAATGAGGACGAACAGGATGGTGAAAGCGCTCGGGAAACGGTCGGCGAGGTCGCGCGCCGTGGTCGGGGGCGTGCTCGACTGTTCCGGCGCAGCATTGTCTGCGACATCTGACATGTGAACTCCTCCTCGGCGCCGGCACGCTCTGGCCAGGCCTTTGGGTGGAGATTACCGGCCCGGCGAGGGACCCGTTTGTCAGACGTCAAAGGTTTGGCGCGGACGTCTTGCCGATCACCTTGAAACCGCAATGGACGTCGCGGAATTCTTCGGTGAGCCGGGTCGGTCAGGGCCGCGACCCCCACCGCTATCGACAACCGCTCCCGCTGAGATGTACGGGACCCAGGGCGTCACGGGATGGCGCGCCGCCATCGAATTTCGCGTGTGCCGGAGTGCCTCTGATTTCAGAGACGAAACTCCAGGCGCATTGACCCGTTGGTCGCACCGCGGGGCGCCTGGGTTTCTCGCAGGTGTCGAGAGTTTGCGAAAACAGGCACAAACCGAAGGCGGCTGTTTAGGCGACGCTCCACAGATCAGATGCGTCCGGGGAGTCTATCGCCGCCTGTCTGCAAAAAATGCCTGGATATTTCCCCCTGCTCCGGTCGGTGCTGCATCTTTCGCCGCACCTCGAAGTCGCCGGGCGAACCGTCCGATAGCATCGCGGTATTCGCCGGACTTTCGGTCCTTGTCACTCAGCGACAGCGTTGTAACGGGTGCCTTTCCAACAAGCTCCTCGAGCCGGGCCAGCGTCGCTGCCGCGCCGACGCCACCATAGGTGCAAAGAAAGGCCACTTCGGGCAGGATCGCCCTGTGGCGTTCGATATAGGCACACATCGGTGACGCTGGGCGCGCCGCCCAGACAGGGGTCGCCAGCACCACGAGTTTGTAGGCGAGCGGATGATGCCCATCGCTTTCGATCTCAGGCACCGCACCTGTAAGGCTCTCCAGGACCGATCTGAGCACGCCGCGCAAACCCCGCCTCCGGCGCCCGTCGCGGATCTCAACAATGTCTGCGCCCATCGAGATACGGAGCGTTTCGGCCGCCGCGCGTGTTTTACCGGAGAGAGAGTAATAGACGATCAGAACGCCTGGCATTGTCATACTCCCCGTGTCCTGGACCGACGATAGTGGGGATGCAAAGGGCGAGGCTGACGCACATCAAAGGCACGGTCGCTTCAGCGGTCCAAAGCGATGGAGCGGCGGAAGAGCACAAGGCTCAGGCCGAGCAGCACACTGCCCAGCAATGAGATGGCGAGCAACTCCGGCCAGATGGTCTCCAGACCGGCACCCTTGTAGATGACCTCCTGCGCCAGCGTCATGTAGTGGCGCGACGGCAGGATGAGCGTCACGGTCTGGAGCCAGTCGGGCTGGCTCTCGACCGGCGTCTCTCCTCCGGACAGCATCAGCATCGGGAGGACGATCAGCATCACCAGAAGCGCGAACTGCGCCATCGACCGCGCCAGAGTGGCCAGAAACACCCCCAATGCGGTTGCCGTGAACAAAAACAGGGCCGTGCCGGCAAGAAACAGCAGTTTTGACCCCGCGATGGAAACGCCGAGAAAACCCTGCAGGACAAAGGTGAGAGACAGTGCCGCGGCCACAAGCACGACCGCTGCATTTGCCCAGATCTTTGCAGCGGCGATGTCGAACGGAGAAAGTGGCATCGCAAGCAGATGCTCGATCGTGCCGTGCTCGCGTTCGCGGATCATCGCAGCTCCGGTCAGGATCGTCGTCAGCCACATGATTTGTCCGATCAGCGCAACGATGCTCTTGAACTGGACCGCATCCCGGTTGGGATTGAACGCGCTGCGGATGACGAGATCGATGGGCTCCGGGTCGACCAGGTCGGCGCCGACCGCGAAGCGACGGATTTCGGCGGACAGGATGCTTGTGATGTAGTTCGCGCCGATGCCCGCCTGCTCCATAGCGGTGGCGTCGATCATCACCTGGATCTCCGGCGCGCGACCGGCGCGAAGGTCGCGCTCAAACCCGGGCGGAATGGAGACCACGAAGATAAACCGGCCCGCGTCCATCTGAGCGCCCCCGGTGCCGGGGGCGATCTGGACGACGGGCTGGAATTCGGGCGGAAAGAACGCATCAGCGAGAGACCGCGAAAGCGGCGAGTTGTCTTCGTCGGCAAACGCGATGGACGCGTTGTTGACCGATGTCGCCACCCCTGTCGCCTCCATCACCGGAGCGAGTGTGAAGGACCAGGCCAGCAGCGCGAGCATCACCCAGTCGCGCCGCAGGCTCATCATCTCCTTGAGGCCGAGCCACAAGATCCGCCGCGCTCGCCGCATCTCAGCGCTCCTGCCCGCGTAGGCTCAGCGCCGCGAGCGCGGTGATGGCGGGGCCGAAACAGGCCAGCGCGAGCAGGTCAGGCGTCAGAGCCTGCCAGCCCAACCCCTTCGTGAAGGCGCCGACATTGAGGTGCAGGAAGTACGAGGACGGCCAGAGCGAGCCGATCGCGCGGGCCCCGCTCTCCAGGGTCGACACCGGCTGGAGTAGCCCCGAGAACTGTATCGTCGGAACGATCGACGCGATGGCCGTGGCAAAGACGGCCGCGACCTGGCTCGACGTCATCGTGGCGACCAGAAGACCGAAAGACGTCGTCGCCCAGACATAGAGCAGTGCGCCAATGGCGAGAGGCACCGGGTTGCCCTTGAGCGGGACGCCGAAGATGATCCATGTCATCGCAGCCAGCAGCAGAAAATTCGCGAAGGCGATGACGATGTAAGGTGCCTGCTTGCCGATCAGAAACTCGAGCCGCGTCGTCGGCGTCACATAGAAATTCGTGACGGAGCCAAGCTCGCGTTCCCGCGCCACGCTGACCGCCGTCAGGATCGCGGGCAGCATGATCAGTAGGATCGCGGGCATCGCCGGGGCCATCGCGGCGATGCTTTCGAAGCTCTGATTGTAGCGGAACCGCGGCTCGATACGCACGATTTCCGGAAGCGCGCTGCCCGTTTCGCGCGCCGCCGTAGTCAGGAAAGTCTGGTGCAGCCCGGCCACATACCCCTCCACCGTCTCGCCCTTGAAGGGCAGCGCGCCGTCGACCGTAGCGAGAATCTCCGTCGACTCGCCCGCTCGCAGCATGCGCCCGAAATCGGGTGGCAGCTCAATCACCAGCGAGGCGTCGCCGGCGACGAGGCGCTGGCGTCCCTCCTCCACAGAGGAGAGCGGCGGGGTCGCGGTGAAATAGCGCGACCCTTCGATCTCGGCGATATAGGCGCGGCTTTCAGGGCCTTGGGCAAGATCAAGGGCCGCGAATTTCAGATCCTCGATATCCAGCGTGATGCCGAAACCGAAGACCAGCATCAGGATGGCTGAGCCCAGAAACGCGAAGGCAAGACGCACCGGATCGCGCAGGACCTCCACGGTTTCCCGCCTGGCATAGGCAGCGGCACGCGTCAGGCTTCCGCCGGCCCGGCTCCGGGCCCTGGTGTCCGGCGCTGGGGGAGCGATCACCGGCACCGGTGGCTCCGCCGCTTCAAGCGCGGCGATGAAGGCCGCATCGAGGCTCGCGGCGCCTGCCTCGACGGTCAGCGCGGCCGGCGTGCCCTGCGCGATGACCCGACCGGCATGCATCAGCGAGACGCGGTCGCAGCGCTCCGCCTCGCTCATGAAATGGGTCGAAACAAAGATCGTGACGCCGTCGCGCCGCGACAGCTCCAGCAGAAGCGCCCAGAACGCGTCCCGCGCCTCCGGATCCACGCCGGAGGTCGGCTCATCCAGGATGAGAACACGCGGGCAGTGGATCACGGCGACGGCCAGCGACAGCCGCTGCTTGATCCCCAGCGGCAGCGCGTCGGCCAGCGTATCGAGATGCTCGACCAACCCGAAGCGCTCTGCCAGCTCCGCGATGCGCGGGCCGGCATCGGTCAGCTCGAAGATCCTCGCATGAAGCCGCAGATTCTGGCGCACTGTCAGTTCGCCATAAAGCGAAAAGGCCTGGCTCATATAACCGATCTCGCGGCGGCCGTCGCGGTCGCGCGCGTCGACGGGGCGGCCAAAGAGCATTGCTTCGCCCGAGCTTGCGGGAAGCAGCCCGGTCAGCATCTTCATTGTCGTGGACTTGCCGCACCCGTTCGAGCCCAGAAAGCCGAAGATCTCACCCTGGTCGATCTCGAAATCGACATGGTCCACCGCCGTGAAATCCCCGAAACGGCGCGTCAGCCCCCGGGCGACGATGACCGGCGCGCCGGCGACACCCGGCCGGGCGTGGATTTCGGGGGCAGGCGCGGCCTCTGCCTCGCCATCGAGTTTTCGGTAGGCCGTCTCCAGGCTTTCGGCATCGCCTCTGAGTGCCGCTGGGCTGCCCTCGAACAGTACACGCCCGGCATCCATGGCGACGATCCAGTCGAAGACCTCGGCCTCTTCCATGTAGGCGGTTGACACCAGAACGCTGAGTCCGGGGCTCTCGTGCCGGATCGCATCGATCAGAGCCCAGAATTGCCGACGCGAGAGCGGGTCGACCCCGGTTGTGGGCTCATCGAGCACCAGCAGATCGGGGTCGTGGATCAGCGCGCAGCAGAGGCCGAGCTTTTGCTTCATCCCGCCCGAGAGTTTGCCCATGAGCCGATCCGCGAAGGGCGCAAGGCCAGTTGCCGAGAGCAGCGCGCCGATGCGTTGCTCGCGCTCCTGCCTGCTCTGGCCGAACAGCCGGGAAAAGAACTCGAGGTTTTCGCGCACCGACAGTTCGGCATAGAGGTTGCGCCCGAGCCCCTGGGGCATGAAGGCGATCCGCGGGCAGACTCGCCGGCGATGTTTCGAGTCCGCAATCGACCCGCCGAACACCTCGATCCTGCCGTTCTGGAGCGCTTTCGCCCCGGTGATGAGCCCGAGCAGCGTCGATTTTCCCACCCCGTCCGGGCCGATCAGCCCGACCAGTTTGCCGGCGGGCAAGGTGAGCGAGATGTCTTCGAGCGCGGTGCGCTTTCCGTAGCGATGGGTGACGTCAGAGATACGGACCGGATCGTTCAGTGGCGCGTTCATTCGAAGAGCTCCGGGGGAATCCGGCGCTCCAACTGTTCGGGCCATGGCTGAGACGCATCGAGACGCACGACGGCGACGCCACGCAGTCCCGTCTTCACATGCTCGATGCGGCCAGCGATGAGGTCCGGCGGGATGCGGACGCGGACCCGGAATACGAGCTTTTCCCGCTCATCGAGCGTCTCGACCTGCTTGGGCGTGAACTGCGCCTCGGGCGAGACGAAACTGACCGAGGCCGGAATCGCGTAGTCCGGCAATGCATCGAGCACGATGCGCGCCTCGGCGCCGATGGGGAGAAGTCCCGCTTCATGCGCTGGCAGAAAGACCTCCATATAGACGTCTTCAAGGCTGAGAAGCGTCAGGATCGGCCCGCCCGCGTTGACCACTTCGCCCGCCTCGGCGAGCCGATAGAGCACCCGGCCGGGCATCGGCGCGACCAGCGTGCTGTCGTCGATCTGGGTTGCGATCCGGCGGCTTTCGGCTTCGGCTGCGGCGATCTGGCTCGTCGCCGTCGCTACCCGTGCCCGCGCTGCGCCCAGCACCGCCTTGGCGACATCGCGCGCCGTTTCCCGCTCATCGAAGACCGCTTCGGAGATGCGATCGCTGGCGACCAACGTATCCGCGCGGTCGAGTTCATGCTGGGCAAGACGCAATTCGCTCTGGCGTTGCAGCACGATGGCCTCCGCCTCGGCCTCGCCCTGACGCGCCAGCGCGATCTCGGCATTGGCCTTGTCGAGCTGCGCGGCGAGCTCTTCGGTGTCCATTTCCACAAGAACATCGTCTTTTTCGACCAGCGCGCCTTCGGCAGCAAACACACTCTCGACCCGGCCCGCTGTTTTGGGAGCAATTTCCACCTGCTCGGCTTCGATCCGCCCGTTGCCCGCCACAAACCCTTCGGGTAGGCGGTCCTGATCCGACGAAAAAACACCGACTGCAATTGCGGCGCCGACGGCGATCACCGCGGCACCTATAAGAGCAAGACGCCCCTGTCTCATGACACCTGCACTCCACTACCGAGGGTCTGACATTCCTTTGCCCCGTCCGCGCAAAACGGGTTTTGCGCTGCGTCAAGAAATTGTTGGATTGGATGCGTAGAGTTTGACCGCACCATGGCAAAACTCAAAGTCGGGCAGGCAATGAACAAAGAAGTTCGCGAAAGCGACATCAAACCGACGATTTCGAGCGACGCCCAACAGGGTTTCGACAGCTCGTTTCTCACCGAGATCACGGACCGTGCGCTGAGAGCCTTGCTCGCGCGGGGCACCGGAGGCATCGCGCCGACAGCGCTGAACGCGGCGTGGTCTGACTGGGCGATCCACCTCGCGACCTCACCCGGAAAACAGACGCGTCTGGTCGAGAAGGCGATGCGCAAGACGATCCGACTCCAGCAGTATGCGCTGAGGTGCGCGCTCTCTGGCGGCGAAAACGAGCCCTGTATCGAGCCATTGCGACAGGACCGGCGATTCAGAGCACCCGAGTGGCAGACCCCGCCCTTCAACATTCTGCATCAAACCTTCTTGCTGCAGCAGCAGTGGTGGTGGAATGCGACGACAGGCGTTCGCGGCGTGACCCGGCAGCACGAGCGGGTCGTCGAGTTCATGGCCCGTCAGCTTCTCGACATGACATCCCCGACCAACTTCATCGCGACGAACCCGGAGGTCCTTGCGCGCATCGCGTCGACCGGCGGTGCAAATCTCTTCCAGGGTGCCCTCAATTTCTTCGAGGACGTGCAGAAGGCGGCGTCGGGTCAAACGCGTGAGATCCCGGAAGGATTCGAGGTCGGGCGCGATGTTGCCACCACGCCTGGCAAGGTCGTGATGCGCAATCGGTTGATCGAGTTGATCCAGTATGAACCGACGACCGAAACGGTGCATCCCGAACCGGTGCTGATCACACCGGCCTGGATCATGAAATACTACATCCTGGATCTGAGTCCGGAGAATTCGCTCGTGCAGTACCTGCTCGATCAGGGCTTTCGGGTCTTCATGATCTCATGGCTGAACCCGGGGCCGGACGACCGTGACCTCGGCATGGACGACTATCGGCAGCTCGGACAGATGGCGGCACTCGACCGGGTCGAGGAAATCACCGGCGTCTCGCGTATCCACGCCTGCGGCTATTGCCTGGGCGGCACGATGCTCACCATTGCGGCGGCCGCGATGGCCCGCGATGGTGATCCGCGACTGGGGAGTCTCACGCTTTTGGCGGCACAGTCGGACTTCACCGAGGCTGGCGAGCTGATGCTCTTCATCAACGAGAGCCAAGTGAGTTTTCTCGAGGACATGATGTGGGAACAGGGTGTCCTCGACACCCATCAGATGGCGGGCGCGTTCCAGCTCCTGCGATCTGCCGACTTGGTCTGGTCACGCATCGTCCGCGAGTATCTCATGGGCGAACGGTCCGTGCCGAACGATCTCATGGCCTGGAATGCGGACGCGACCCGGATGCCCTACCGGATGCACTCCGAGTATCTGCGCGCGCTGCTGCTCGAAAATCAGCTGGCAAGCGGCCGCTACCGGGTCGACAGCAGTGTGGTCGCGCTCTCGGACATCCAGACGCCGGTATTCGCGGTCGGAACCGAAACCGACCATGTGGCGCCCTGGCGCTCTGTGCACAAGGTGCACCTCCTCTTCGACGCGGAAGTGACATTCGTGCTGACCTCGGGCGGACACAATGCGGGCATCGTTTCCGAGCCGGGCCATCGCGGTCGGCATTTTCGCATCGCGACGACGTCGGCGGATGCTCCCTATCGCGATCCCACGACCTGGGAAGCCACAGCCCTGCCCGAAGACGGATCCTGGTGGCCCGCTTGGAGCGCGTGGCTGAAGCAACGGTCCTCCGCTCAGGACCTGCCCGCAAAGGACGCTACGGTGGATGCCGGGCAAGCCTTGGGCGACGCGCCGGGCCAGTATGTGCATCAGGAATGACTCAGCGCGACCGGCCACCACAATGGACCGGACAACGCGACATATCTGATCTTGGCGGCGCGTCGGCTGGTGGTCGGCGCGTCATGTCGGTGCAGACGGCCTTTATTGACCGACGCGCCGCGTTCCACACCTGAAAGCAATTGACCTTTCGCAGCGGTTTGATAGCGCAGCGGTGGCGGCAAACACGTCGGGCTGGGGCTTGGTTTCTTGACGATTACAGCTGACGGACTGACCAAGCGTTATGGCGGCGTCACGGCGCTGAGCAAGGTGTCTTTCTCCGTTCCGGCCGGGGCATTCTTTGCCGTCGTCGGCCCGTCAGGATGCGGCAAGAGCACGCTGTTTCGGCTTGTAGCCGGCTTGGAGCACCCAGACGCGGGAAAGATCCTTCTGAATGGTGAAGACGTTTCGGGGGCGGACGCCTTCGTGCCGCCCGAGGAGCGTCGCGTCGGCGTGGTGTTTCAATCCTACGCGCTCTGGCCGCACATGACCGTCGAAGGCAATGTGGCCTTCCCCTACGAGGCGCGCGGCCTGTCAAAGGATCAGGCAAAAGCCGCGGCACTCGCCCATATCCGGACCGTCGCGCTCGAGCCGTTGAAGGATCGCAGGCCGGACGCGCTCTCGGGCGGCCAGCGCCAGCGCGTCGCTCTGGCCCGCTGTCTTGCCGGCGAGGCCAAGACGATCCTGATGGACGAGCCGCTGGCCAATCTCGACCCGCATCTGCGCAGCGAGATGGAGGCGGAGCTCAAGTCCTTTCACACCCGAACCGGCGTGACCACGCTCTACATCACCCATGATCAGCGCGAGGCGATGGCCCTGGCCGACGTGATGGCCGTCATGGACCAGGGCAGGTTTCTGCAGATGGGCCCGCCGCGCGAGATATTCGAGCGGCCGTCAACGGCGAAGGTCGCGCGCTTCATTGGCCGCGGAACCGTCCTGAAGACCGTGGTCGCGGCGCGTTCTGCGAATATCGGTGCGCTACGGGTTCCGGTAACGGCCCGGGAGAACATGGACGGTCCGGCCGAAATACTTGTGCGGCCACGGGACATTTCGCTGGGCAATGAAGGGCTCCGGGCCCGTGTGATCGCGGTTCACTATCGCGGCGGAGTGTGGGAGGCTCAGGCAGAAGCCGAGGGAGTTTCGGAGCTCCTGGAAATTGATTCCCGCGCCCCGCTTAGCGCAGGCGAAACCCTGCATCTTGCCGTCGCGAACGCGTGGGTGATCCCGGACTAGATTCGCCAGGGGACCACGCCGGGGGGCGCGTGCCGCCCAAAACGGTCGAGCGCCACCATCAGGGCGACGGTCGCGATGACGGTGACCGCGGACATCGCCGCGGCGAGCGTGGTGTAGCCGCCATCCTCATAGTTGAAGATCGTGGTCCCGATCGTCTCGTTCCCCGAAGACCAGAGCAGCGCCGAGACGGTAACCTCGTTGTACGCGGTTAGAAAGACAAGGATCGCGCCCGACGCAGCGGCCGGGGCGATAAGCGGCGCGCTGATCCGCCATGCCCGCCGACCGAACCCCGCGCCGGACACCCGTGCGGCCTCGTCCAGCGCCGGATCGAGCTGCAGATAGGCCGCACTGACCGGTTTCAGGGCGATGGAGAAAAAGGCGCAGAGATAGGCGAGCAAGATGATCCAGAGCGTGTTGTAGATCGAGACACCCAGGATCGGCAGTGGCTTGATGAAGGCAAGGATGAACGCGATCGAAATCACCAGCCCCGGGATCGCATAGGTCATTTCTGCGAGCGTCATGAGCCCTGTTCCGACATGTCGGGCGCCCCGTTCGCGCGCGGCCAGATAGCGGGCGAGGAGCGCGCAGAGCGCGGCGATGATCACGGCCGCAATGCCAGCAAGGACGGTCGAATTCACGAAGGCCCGCACGGTCACGGATTGGCGAAACAGGATCTCTTCGAAATTGGAAAAGGTCAGGGTGTCGACGCTCAACGGTAGCCCATAGGTGCGCACGAACGCCGTCGCAAAGAGCGCCGAGAGCGGCAGCACGAGGGTCGCAAGCACGACGATACCAAGCCCCGCCTCGACCAAGGGGCGCGCGCGGTCCAGCGTGATCGACAACGGAGGTTGCGGCGGGCCGATCAGCGCGTTGCGGTTACGGCGGGACATCCAGAATTGCAGCAGCACCGCGACGATAGCGATCACGGCGACCAGGGCGGCGATGACCGCGACATCGGTGAGAACGGATGGCCCGAAACTGGCCAGACGCTGCCAGATCAGAACCGGAAGCGTCGTGTAACGCCCCGGAATGCCCAAAAGCGCCGGGATGCCGAAATTGCCCAGGGCCGAGACGAAGGCAAGCGCGAACGCCGCAAGAAGCGCCGGCACAAGAAGCGGCAGAATGATCCGAGTGAGCATCCGCCAGGGCCGGGCGCCTGCGACACGTGCGGCATCTGACATCTCGCGTGGAAGGCTGCGGAGCGCTGCAAGAACCACCAGAAACACCAGCGGCGCATGCTGAACCCCGAGCAGAAACACGACGCCTTCGCGGGAATAGAGCGGGTTGGTCGAACCGATCTCGGGCGCGATCCCCAGGGTCAACAAGAGCGGCGACGACGGACCCATCGCTTGAATCCACGCGATCGCGGTCACGTGAGGCGGGATCATCATCGGTATGAGCAACAGAAAGGTGAAAGGTCCCTTCCACCGAATGTCCGTGAGCCCCAGGATCAGCGCAGTCAACGCGCCGCCGACAAGGGCCAGACACGCCGAAAGAAAGCTGCTCTCGAGCGAGCTCCAGAGCGCGCGCGGCACCGCGCGGCTGTTCAGCGCCTCGAGCATCGGCGCAATGCTCAGGCCGGTGTCATCCGTGACACCCACCCGCGCCAAAAGGCCCAAGGGCAGCACGAAGAGAACGAGCCCGAAACAGACAAGCGCGGCGAGGGTCATCCCCTCGCCGCTTTTGAGATAGCGGATCATCGGGTCCGTTTAGCCGCCGAAGATCTCGGTGAACTTCATCTTGTTGTCACGGTCATTGGCCAGCGCATTCGCGGGATCAAAATCCAGCAGCTTGATCTCCGACAGCGACGGGAAGCCTTCGGGCGGTGTGATCTCCGGATGCGCCGGGAGATACCCCATATCGGCGGCAAGCTGCTGGCCTTCGGCCGAGATCAGAAAATCGACAAACGCCTTTGCCGCATCGGGGTTTTGCGCCGTCGAGAGGATCGCCACGGGCTCCGTTACAGCGCTGACGCCCTCCTCGGGAAAGACGAACGCCACCGGCGCGCCCTTGGCCATCTCGCGAATGGGCAGGAAATCGACGACGAATCCATAGAGCTTTTCCCCCCCAGCGATGGCCTTGTAGGTGCCGCCATTCCCGCCTTGGGGGTTGGCGCCCTGGGATGCCAGACCTTCGTAGAATTCCCAGCCGAGATCCGGGTTCGAGGTGATGGCCGCCATATGGATTGTCGCGGCTCCCGAGGTCAGGGGCGACGGCATGGCGAGCTTGTCCTTCGCCTCCTCGCTCAAAAGGTCCTTGTAGCTCTTGGGCACCATCGGCGCATTGGTATTGTAGACGATGCCGGTGGTGATGAGCTTGGTCGAAAAGTAATGGCCTTCGGGATCCATGAGCGCCGGATCGTAAGCTGAAATGTCTGCGTCGGGATACGCCATGAGCCGGCCCTCCTTCTCGAGACCTTCCATGGTGACCATATCCGCGATCAGCAGAACATCGGGCTGCGGGGCGCCTGCCTCGAATTCGGCGCGAAGCTTCGCCATGACCTTGGTCGTCCCGTCGCGGATCCACTCAACGTCGACATCGGGGTGCTTGGCCTTGAACGCATCGACCGTGCGTTGGGCATCGGCGTTCGGTTGAGACGTGTAGAGAACGAGCTTCCCGGATACGTCCGCCGCGACGGCGGCCGTGCCAAAGGTCATGATGGCAGCGAACAGTGCAGTGGTTAAGCGCATGTGTTTGTCCCGAATTGTGCAAGAGAGAGAGAGAGAAGATCGACGCCCCTGAATGTCAGCCGACTGTAACGTCGGTATGATGGTGGTCCTCCGGCGCAGCGGAAGCGTGCGCCGGGCAGACCGTTTTTCAGCACAGGGACCTCGGCGCAGAGCGTGGCATGTAGACCGCCCTTATCTCACTGACTTAGAACGTATCCGACCGGAGACTCCATAAGTATCGGTCTGAGCTGGTCCGTTAGACGCTCCTGCACAAGCCGAAGTCACTTAGGCAGCGGTCAGATCGGACAGAACTGTCCTGATCGTAGCCATGACGGATTTGCTATGGACTTGGTCCAGCACCGCTGGGTTGGGATTGCTGAAACGTCCGCTGTCATTATCGAAATACTTCCCCGACGCTTCCGCAAAAACATCGTCCAACGCGGCACGGCAGAGAATGTCAGCGCCGATCCGCAAATCGTTGCCGGCGATACCGAAACCCTCCTGCACCATTTTCGACGCCAGTAGCGAGCCTGGATTGACGGCCACGACAACCGGACCGTCGGGGAGTTCCCTGGCCAGTTCGCGCGACCAGATCGTGAGGGCGAGCTTGCTTTGGGCATAGGCTTCCCGATCGTTGAGAGACGCGTGCCCTGCGAGCGCCTCGACATTGACCGGCGCCTGGGCTGCTGAGGACAGATTGACGATGCGCCCGTGCTTTGGGATCGCCGGTAAAAGCAGGCGGGTCAGCCGGTAAGACGCCAGAGTGTTGACTACAAATCGGACATCGAGACCTTCGGGCGTTGTCGCCTGGGGGACACTTAAAACCCCGGCATTGTTGATCAAAACGTCGATCCGGTCATGCCTGTCCAGAACCGACTCGGCCAGCATATCGACATCCGTCATCCGGGAAAGATCGGCCAAGTAGGTCTCCGGACTGCCGCCGAGCTCCGCCGCGGCGGCGGCAAGCTTGTCCGATTTCCGCCAGTGCAAGAGGACCCTGTGGCCAAGCTGCGAAAGCATCTTGGCGGTTAGCAGACCGATCCCATCCGTCGATCCGGTGATGAGAATTGTCTTCTTGATGATTGATCTCCTCAAAGCAGAAACTCCAGCCGTGGACCTGCCCGCAGCCTTTGAAGCGCGGTCTCGATACCGGCGCGCTTGAATCCGACGCTGCACGCAATGCGCTTGATGCCGCCGGCCCCCGCGACGTTTACATGATTCAGCAGTCCGCGCCGGCCCGGTTGAACCTCGTTATGGTTCTACAGAGCCGGCATGAGTTGCGAACAGGTCCAACACATTGTTCCCCCAACACCCGCTTTAGTCCGCAAAAGCGAAGACTGCTCAGAGACGTTGCGGCTCAGGCGTCTTTAGCGTTGGCATAGAGCCAGTCGAGCACCTGCTGCGCCTCTTCGTCCTGCAGACCGGCATTCGGGAACATCGACTGCGTGATCGAATCCCACTCTTTCTTGGTATGACCCGCCGGATCGCGCGGGATATGGCAGAGTGTGCAGCGCTCGTAGAAGATCTTCTCCCCCGGATCCATATTGGCCATGAACTCCGACGCAACATCCTGGGCCCGCTCAAGCCCGAAGAGTGCAGGATCCAGAGCAAGCTGCTCATCATCGGTGAAATTCGGCGCCTGGTAAGCCAGGTTCGGCCCGTCCACCCCCTCGGCCTTGCGCAGTCTGGCCAGACAACTGTTGGCGGTCGTCGCCTGGCTGAGCCCGCTGGAGGGTCGGCTGGAGGTCAGGATGTTGATCGCCCCGGAATTGCAGCGTCCCTTGCGGTCAAAGCTGAGCCACGCGCCCTCATAGAGCGACACGACCCCCGGCATGATCCCGTCATCGACGCGCGCCCCCACGATCACAGATCCACGGTTGTTGTAGAGTTCTACAAGCTCTCCATCGGCGATGCCGCGTGCCTGGGCATCCTCCGGGCTGATCCGCAGAAACTCGCGGTCCTGGATGTTCAGTTCATCCCGCAGATCGGCCTGGGCGAACTGGCTGTGGATACGGTTGTAGGGATGCGGGCTGACCACATGCACCATGTCCGGTTCCGGCGCATTGTGCAGATACTCGGCCGGCTCAAGCCACATCGGCATGGGCGGGCAATCGGGGATCTCCATCCTGGCGATGTTCTCGCAATAGATCTCGACCTTGCCGCTGGCTGTGGCGAGCGGGTTGGCTTCGGGATCCTCGCGAAACGCGCCGTGGCGGGTCCAGGTACGTTCTTCCGCCGGGGTCGGCACGCGGGCGACACCGGTTTCCCAGAACTCCTCCCAATCCATGTATTCCGAGGCGGTCGACTTGTAGAAACTGTCCTCGAGGATTTCCATGACGGTCTGTCCGCCGGTGAACTGTTCCTCGACGTTGAAGATCGCCGCGAGGCGCTGGAAGATCTCGAAATCATTGAGGCTCTCGCCCAGTGGCTCGATCACTTTGCGCATGGCGTAGACTTTGTCCTTGGAATAGGTCCCGCCGGAGCTGATCTCGTTCTTCTCCAGCGTCGTGCAGGCCGGCAGCACGATGTCCGCCACCCGCGCCGAGGCATTCCACCAGCAATCCTGCACCACCACCGTGTGCAGCTTTTCCATCGCCCGGATCAGTTCGTTCACATCCTGCTGGTGAGAGGCGAAATTGTTGCCCGCGTTATAGATCATCTGAACGTCGGGATAGGTGTAGGCAGTGCCGTTATGCGTGAATTCCCCGCCGGGGTTCAGCAGCATCTCGTTGATGCGCGAAGCAGGACAAATTGCCAGGACGTTGTTGCGCCCCTGGGGCACGCCGCCTGGCGCTATCGCGTGGCTGTAAAGCGCCCCGCCCTGCCCCCAGTGCCAGGAAAACCCGATCCCGCCGCCCGCTGTTCCGAACTGGCCCGTCATGCAGGAAAACGCGACCATCGCCCAGTAGGGCATCTCGCCATGATGCGCCCGCTGGATCGCCCAGGAGCCGGCGAGTTGGGTGCGCTCATTGTTGCACATGTCCGAAAGCTGACGGATCTTGTTCGCGCTGATCCCGGTGATCCGAGCCGCCCATTCCGGCGTCTTCGGGATCCCGTCCTCCCTGCCCTCCAGATAGTCGATGAACCGTTCCCATCCCACGGTGTGCGACTTGAGGAACGCCTCGTCATAGCTGCGCTTGGCGACGAGGTTCTGGGCCATCGCGAGAAAGAGCGCCGTGTCGGTGTTGGGGACAATCTTGACCCATTCTGCATCGAGCCAGTCGTCCGTCGTCGTGCGCTGCGGGTTGATCGAGATGAACTTGACCCCGGCCTCGCGGATCGCCTCCCAGCGGGGGTACATGGAATGGTCCGCGGTGCCGCCCTCGGCGCGCCCGTTCTTGTGCGGATCGACGCCCACGAGCACGAAGTTCTGGGTGTTCTGCAGCACTTGCCACCAGGATGTCTGCCGCGAATAGACCTCCATGTCGCCCACCACATGGGGCATCACGACTTGCGCCGCGCCGCCGGAATAGTCCCCGACCGTAACCGCCATGCCACCGATCAGGTTGAAGAACCGTCCCTGCAGCACATTGGGCGTCAGCACCCCGCCATGGGCCCAGGCGCCATAGGAGGACGAGAAGATCGCCTCGTTTCCATGCTCGTCGATCGTGTCCAGGATCGCCTTGGCCGTGAGCCCAAGCGCGGTGTCCCAGTCGACGCGGACGAACTCGTCGCGTCCGCGAAGATGGCGCTTGTCCTCGCCGCCCTGCAGCCCTTCGAGATAGGATTTCCGCACGTAGGGGTAGAGTATGCGGGTGGGCGAATAGGTTCGGCTGACGGCCCCGCGCGTCACCATCTCGGTCGGGCGCGGGTCAAACTCCGTGCGCGGAATGGCCTTAGTAAACTTGCCGTCCTCGAGCATCGCCCAGAAGGCGCCGGTCTGGCCGGCATGGGGAACAAAGGTCACGTTGCGCCCTGCCGTGGCGCCGGTTGCGGACAGGCTCGACGGCAATGACAGGCCAAGCGCTGCGGCGGTCGTCCCGCGCAGGAAACTGCGTCGTGAAAGCTCCATTCTGCATTCTCCCTGTTTTGTCTGTATGTTTACAGTCGATTGTATCCCAATTGTGACACAGTTTCATCCGCCTTGTCTGGCGGTTGGACATGTGTCGCAGGCCCAAATCGGCCGGCGCGCCCCGGATAGCTGGCCCCGTGTCCCATGCTGTAACGAAAGTGAAAGACAAGGTTCGAGACCTGATCTCTTGCGTTTGTGACATGTTCCGTCAGCACCGTACGATGCGCCGGTGCCCCCTCACCCAGGCCAGACCCTAAAGCGCAGATCCTCCCGTTTGAGTTGAGGTCCCGCGAATCTGCGCTCACTCGCCGCGCGGGAACCTCTGGCTTTCGTCGACGTCGTTCAGGTCCATATGGTTGCGCATGAACCGCTCTGAGGCTTTGCGCAGCGGCTGGTAATCCCAGGGATAATAGGCTCCGTTCCTCAGCGCTTCGTAGACCACCCAACGGCGCGCCTGGGACCGCCGCACGTCGGCATCGAACCGCTCGAGATCCCAGCGCGCATCGGCCTGCGCCCTGAGCCGCGCAAGGGTTTCGGCGTGAGCCGTCTTTTCCGCGAGGTTGGTCAATTCGGTCGGGTCGGCTTCCAGGTCGAACAATTGATCGGGGTCCAACGCACAGCGTGTGTATTTGTAGCGTCCGTCCCGAAGTGACACGAGCGGCGCATAGGACGCCTCGGCCGCGTACTCCATCGCGACAGCACCGCGCGCCGCCGTCCCATCGCGCACCGCCTTGAGGGTCACGCCTTCCGTCCAGGGCGCGACCTCGCTCATGTCCACACCCGCCAGATCTGCCAGCGTCGGGCAGACGTCGATGGTGGAGACCGGCGTTGAGACCAGACCGGGCTCCATGCCGGGCGCCGAAACCATCAGCGGAACGCGCGACGAGCCCTCGTAGAAGCTCATCTTGAACCAGAGCCCCCGCTCGCCCAGCATATCGCCGTGGTCTGACACGAACAGGATCGCAGCCTCTTGACGGGTACGTTCGAGCACGTCGAGGATCTCGCCGACCTTGTCGTCCAGATAGGAGATGTTGGCGAAATAGGCACGCCGGGCGCGGCGTATCTGCGCGTCGGTAATGTCGAAACTACGCCAGTCGTTCGCATCGAAGATGCGTTTGGAATGAGGATCGTGCGCCTCGTAGGGGATCGCGGGAACCTGCGGGAGCAGATGGTCGCAATCCTCGTAGAGATCCCAGTATTTGCGTCGCGCGACATAGGGGTCGTGCGGATGCGTGAAGCTCACCGTCAGGCACCAAGGCCGGTCGTCATGTCCGCGGGCGAGATCGTAGAGTTTCTGGCAGGCGTTGAAGGCGACCTCGTCGTCATACTCCATCTGGTTCGTGGTCTCGGCGACCCCGGCGGCCGCAGCGGCGCCCATGTTGTGATACCACCAGTCGATGCGCTCGCCCGGCTTGCGATAATCCGGCGTCCAGCCGAAATCGGCCGGATAGATGTCAGTGGTCAGACGCTCCTCGAACCCGTGCATCTGGTCCGGGCCGACGAAGTGCATCTTGCCGGTCAAACATGTCTGATAGTCGGCGCGCCGCAGATGGTGCGCATATGTCGGCAGATCGGACGGGAACTCCGCCGCGTTGTCGTAGACACCGGTGACCGACGGCAGTTGGCCCGACATGAAACTCGCCCGCCCCGGCGCGCAAAGTGGCGAAGCCGTGTAGCAGTTTGCGAAGCGGGTCGACCGTGCCGCGAGCGCTCGTAAGTTGGGTGTATGAAGCCAGTCGGCCGGCCCATCGGGGAACAGCGTGCCGTTCAGTTGATCGACCATCAACACCAGGATGTTCATCACTCTCTCCTCAGCTCCCCAACCAACGCGATCGACCGATAGGGTTTCGGCCCGGCGGAGGGCCGGCGACACCTGGTCTGAGGCAATGGCTTCGCAGCTTCGGGCGTTTTACAACGCAGGGTCAACCGTCGATCGGATCGATTGCCAAGCTCCGGCTGGCATGACCACCGATCAGCGCCCCTGCCCCGCCTTCCAGCAAGGCGATCCACGCGGTTTGAAACAACCGACCCATCGCAATGCGACCCTTATCGCCATGTGGTCCGCGTGCAGTTCCCTCGTCTTGGCGGCAAAAACCGCTTTTCTGCGCTCAGCCGCAGAACCACGGGGCGCACCATGCGGAGGGATCGGTCTGCGACGTAGAAGCGTGGTTTCATCATACCGCCACGACGGATGGCGCCGTTTGTCTTGGTCAGTGCTTACGGCCGAACGCGGCGCCCCCAGAAAGGACAGCGCCGGAGGTTCCGTCGAACCACCGGCGCTGTGCCTTGCATGTCTGCCCGGCTTAGAACTTCGCGCGCTCCGATCGCAGCGCGAGCCAGAGGCAGTAGCACATCATCAGCACCACGAGGGTGAACGGGATACCCGTCGACACCGCGGCGCCTTGGAGCGCGACGAGCCCGCCGCCGAGCAGCAGCGCGATGGCCACCAGCCCTTCGAGCGTGCACCAGAAGATCCGCTGGATCACCGGCGCGTCCATCTTGCCACCCGCAGTGATCGTGTCGATCACCAGCGATCCGCTATCGGACGACGTGACGAAGAAGATGATGATCAGCACAAGCGAGACCGGACCAACGATGCCGTACAGCGGAAGCTCACGCAAGAAGCCGAAGAGCGCGCCTTCGGGCTTGTAGCTGTCGACCACCGTGGCTGTGACACCCTCGGCGCCACCGGCGTTGATCATGTCGATCGCAGCACCGCCGAAAGTGGACATCCAAAGCGCACATACAGCGGTCGGGGCAAGCAGCGCGCAGATCATGAATTCGCGCACTGTGCGGCCACGCGAGATGCGCGCAATGAACATCCCCACGAAGGGCGACCACGCGATCCACCAGGCCCAGTAGAAGGTCGTCCAGCCGTGGAAATAGCTGGTGTCTTCTCGACCGAAGGGATTGGAGAGCGCCGGAAGTGTCATGACATAGTCTGCCATCACGCCGAAGTAGCGCGTCACGCCGTCAACGACCCCGGTCATGACCAGAACGAACAGGAACAGTACCACGGCCATGACCATATTGATCTCGGACAGCCGTTTTACGCCCTTGTCCATGCCCAGCAGGACGGAGCAGAGCGCGATGCCGGTGATCCCGATGATCAGCAGCACGGTGACTGTGTTCGTCGGCTCGATACCGAAGATCTCGTTCAAGCCGGCCGCCACCTGCTGGGCTCCCAGTCCGAGTGATGTGGTCAGACCGAACAGCGTCGCAAAGACCGCCAGAATGTCGATGGTGTGTCCCCACCAACCCCAGACCCTCTCGCCGAGGATCGGGTAAAAGGCGGAGCGCAGGGTCAGCGGCAGACCGAGATTGTAGCAAAAGATCGCGAGACTGAGGCCCACGGCGGCATAGATCGCCCAGCCCTCGAGGCCCCAATGGTGGATGGTCCCGACGATTCCGATGTACTCGTTGCCCGGCTGTGACGCGTCTATGCCAAGGGGGCTCGCGCCGCCGCCTTCGGAGAAGTTGTAATAGACCGGTTCCAAAACGCCGAAGAACAGCAGGCCAATGCCGATGCCTGCAGCAAACATCATCGCGATCCAGCCGGGGTAGCTGTAGTCGGGTTTGGCATCTTGCCCGCCGATCCGCACGGCGCCCACAGGCAACACGATCAACGCGAGGCAGAAGAGCGTGATGATGTTCACCGACAGTACCAGGAACCAGTCGAAAGTGCTTGTCAGCCAAGGCCGCAGCCAGCCGAAAAACGCGGCTGTGGCATCCTGGTTGGCCAGTGCAAGCAACACAAAGGCGAAGATCAGAATACTCGAAATCATGAAGACAGGATTGTGGATATCGAGACCGAGTGGACGAATATTGTCCTGGCCCATCTCGTAATCCGTGGTGAATTCCATAGGTTCGTTCACCACATCCGTTTGATCGGATGGCGACATGACGTTGATATCTCCCGATTATTTTTGTCTTTGTGCTGTCTCGTTCTCCGATAGGGTCTTCAGTTCCGTTCAATATGTCAAAGACTATCTCCCAATGGCCTCTCGGTATGCCGACTCGGACCGGTCAGCGCGGGCTCTTGCAGCGACAGGATCGACGCGATGGACCGCACGCGCGTCACGTGCAACCTTGGGGGGCGACAAAAAGGACGCCAAAATGTTTTCAAGGATCATGATCCCGATAGATCTCGGTCATATCGACCAGATGGACAAAGCCATCGCCGTAACGGCGGAGCTCGCGAAACTGCACGGAGCCGAAGTGCATGTCGTCGGTGTGACCCAGTCACAGCCGAGCGAGATCGCCCGGAACCCCGCCGCATTTGGCGAAAAGCTTGCTGCCCTGGCATCGGAGTTGTCAGAAAAGCAGGGCGTAACCTTCACGCCGCACACCGAGATGAGCCACGACATAAGGCTCGACCTCGATGACGTCCTGGCGCGCGCGGCCACTGCCATAGGTGCCGATCTGATCGTGATGGCCAGCCACGTGCCGGGCTTCGCCGATCATATCTTTGCGTCGAACGCAGGGTACATCGCCTCGCATTCCAGCATGTCGGTCTTCGTCGTGCGGTGACTTGAACCGGACTGCCTCGCGCCTGCGCCGGTCTGATGTCTCGTAACTCGGACGGGCCCAGCGGTAGCACCCTGAGCGGTAGCGTCCGAGGCCGTTGTAGAACAGCGACGGCACGGCGTTAGATCTGCTCGGCGGAATTTCGCCTGCGCCCACGCCGTTCGTCGTGATCGGAGACCTCAACCCCGAATTCATGGCTTTCAGCGCAACGTGCTGCGCGTTTCAGGGCGCGGGGGATGCCGGACTGGTTTGAGGAGCAGGCGATTTTGCGCAGGTCCCGGGTCAGCCATGCCTGTCTCTCGTCGCCGGGCGCTGTACTACACACGGAGCGACCGGCCGTATCGGGTCACGCCCTCTGAGGACGTTAAAATACGACTGCGCATCGGAGTACGCGTGGACAGATACAGGAAATTGTTGTAGCTCTAAACGATCTATTGTCGCGTATTCCTCTGATGTCAGGAGGTGTGAATCGTGGCGTGTAGCGTTCTGATTCTCCATCATTTTTCACCCGAAAGACTGAGCTTGGGCCGTGCCTGACGTCTACGGGAATGTGCGCGTATCTGATGCTGCGCTGCTAAAACGCCTCATCTTGCGCGCGCTCGACATCGATGTCGGTCAATCGGAAGTTTTGGGAGAGGTGACGCCAGATCTCGACAGCGGCGCGTACGAGATCAGCTACAGCGCGCGACGCGCGGCACGCGCCGAACGGCGAAGCGCCGATCTTGTCGTCTGTGCGATTCTCGACGGTCGTGTTGTTGCGGAAAGTGAGGTGCTGTTCAACGCTGGAGACCGCGAACGGATCGACCTCGATCTCTCGGACCTGAGCATTTGCGAAGACCCCGAGCCAAGTGAATTGGATGCCTTGATCGGGGAAACCGCCCCGCTGGCGAACGATCTGCCGCCCAGATCATGGTCGGATCGGGATATCGTCCTTCTGTCCCACGAACTCGGCGAAAAACAGGCCCCCCGTGCGCGTTTGATCCTGTTGCGCGACGCCGACCGGGCCGCGCGGCCCGATCTGCCGCTTGCGGCATTTTATGGGTGGTTTCGCGTTCTGAACCCCGACCCGCGATTGGCTGAAACACTCGCGCGGTTCTCGGCCAAGCAACTCACAGGCGCGCTCGACAAAGCTGTCAACGGGAGGATCATTGCCACTGAGAGCATCGACGACCCGGGACCGGAAGCGCTCGTCCGCGCGCTGCGCAATGAAGTCGCGGAGGCGCCGAACAGGGTTGTTTTACGGCTCGTGAATGCGGTGGACTCGCTGCCTTTGGCACGCTTTGCCGTGACCCTGACGGACAGCGAAGGCACTGCACTCGGCCTCGCGACCACGGACGGACAGGGACAGTGTGCGCTCGACCTTCCTCCAACCGCCACCGCGCTGACTCTGGACGTTACCGACCCAAGGCCGGGCCGCGGCGAGATCACCCTGCCGGAGCCATCGGACGCACCGATCGATGTGCGCATCGACCTTGCCCCGGCGCCCGGAGAAGGGCAACCGATTTCAGGCAGCGCCCTGGCCGAGCGACTGCGGGCGCAAGGCATCGAAACCTTTGAGGCCCTCCTCGCCCGGCCCGATCTTGAGGATGCCGACGACCCTGAAGGACTTTCGCGACTGCGCGCCGATGCGCGTCTGGAGCTTCTGGCGCCGGATCTGGACGACACTGCAAGGGAAGCTCTTGCAGCAGCCGGTCTCGACCATGGCGCGGATTTCGTGGCTCGGTCCCGACCGGAGATCGTCGACGGGTTTGCCGAGGTTCTGGGAGGTGCCGCAGAAGCGCACGCCACCCATGACGGAATGCGCCGCACACACCATGCGGTCCGGCACATGCTCAACGACGCCTGGTTCCAGATCGAAACCGACCCGGGCGACGATCCCGATCCGCCCCGTCTGCCGGGCATCGTGATCGATGAGCTCGCGGTGGAAACGCGCTGCAGCTGTGAGGACTGCGAAACGGCGGCGAGTCCCGCGGCATATCTGGCCCACCTCATTTCCTGGACCATCGAGCATGTGCGCGACGTCTCGGCGCGCATCACGCTGGCGCAACTCGAAGAGGAATTTCACCAACCTTTCGCCGATCTGCCGGCGGATTGCGGCGCAGTGGAAGAGCGGGTGTGCCAGATCCGACTGGCCGTTGAGGCGCTGTGGCGGTTCAACGGCACCTTGGGGGCGGCTGATCTGCAATTGCCGACGCCGTTCCGCCTCGCCTACCGCCGCCTGCGCAACGATGCCTATCGGAACATGCTCGCGGTTCTCGGAACCAGCTTCGAGCAATTGCGCGACGCGCAGCTCGATGTGCCCCCGGGGAGCGTGTCGGCAGAAATCCGGGCGCAGCGACGCGCCGCCGCGGCCACTGCCCTCGGGATCGCAGAGGCGCGGCTCGGCGATCTCTGGATCAACATCGACCAACCGCCGATCTCGCCCGACGAGGAACTGTTGCAAAGCCTGTTCGGTCTGCCTTCCACGCGGCGCACCGACCTGTTTGCCGATCTCCCCAGACCAACACTGGTCGATTGGCAGCGCGAGTACCTGCTGGCGGCCTGGCAGCAGCAGGACTGGCATCTGGACGCCTATGCGGGCGACAATCGTCTGCCTGCCGTCGACCCCGACGTGATCACCGACGCGCATCTGCGCACGCCTTTGGACATCAACCCGGCTGCCGCGCTCTATGACGCGCGGCGCGAAGCCCTCGAACTGCGGCGCGCGAGCTACGTTGCCGCCGATCCGGCGACCACCGGGCTGGCGGCTCTCCTGACCGCGGAACTTGGCGTTGCCATCGCCAATCTACGAACGCTCCACGCCTTGCTCGGCGCCGATCCCGCCGACCCGGAAGCCGTTGCGTCGGCGCAGGACGATATCGCGGCTCTGGGCCTCACGCTTGGCGGGTTTACGCTCTTGCTCGACATCGATGCGCGGCAGATCGCGGGCGATCCCATCGCCGATGCGCCCGAGGACGTCGATGCACGCTGGGAGGCGGCATTCGACGCGCTCCTGCGGGCGCATCGTCTGAGCCTCCATTCCGCTTGGGTGACGGAAGAGGACGCCGCGGAGGTGGCTCTCGGACCGCAATGGTTCTGGCTGCCCGAAACGCCGCAACCTGTGTCCGCGCCTTGGCTGGCGAGTGAAAGCGAGCGCGCCGCTTGGCAGGCCGCCCTAACCGCACGCGCCGAGTCGCCCATCCTCGACCCGGATCAGATCGGGCTCGACGTTATTGTCGATATCCCGGCGCCCGGGTCGGACGCCGTTCCGCTCGAAGCGATCGACTTGTGGCAGAACCGGCGCGCCTTCATCGACGCCCGGCTGGAGGCTTTGGGTAATGCCCGCCAGGGCACGGCAGACGGCACGGCCGCGCTGGCGGCGATGCTGGACGAGGCCGAGCTGGACCTCGATTTGGCAGCCCTGGATGCGCTGCGGGCCGCCGAGATCGCTGGCGAGCAGATCGCGCCTCAACTCGGCCGGATCGGCCTCGATCTGCGGCGCTATCGCCCCTTGGCCCAAGCAAGGCTGCTGACCGATGCCGGTGAAGCCCTGGGCCCGGAGGATTGGGACGTGGTCGAGGCGGCACTCGTCGCGGCCGAAAAGCGGCGCCTGACAGGGATCTGGCAGCGCGAGGAGCAAGCCGCGGGCCTCGTGCTGCACCCCGACTGGTTCGCCATCCCGGACCCAGCCCCTGCCCCGCCGGACACGCCCCACGCGACGATGCTCCGCGACGGGGCCGCGCTGCGCGCCTGGCAGAGCAAGCTCCGCGCCCGCAGTCTCCAGCTCACGACACTCGACGATGCGCTCGCCCTGGCGGTCGCCGAGGTGGAGACGGGGTTTCTCATCGGCCTGCGTGATCTTTTGATCAACGCGTCTGTCGCGCCCGGCCCCGGCTTGCCGGCACGGGCGCGGTGGCTCGACCGTCGGCTGCTGATCGACATGCAACTGACCTGCTGCGAGAGCACGACGCGCGTCGGACAGGCGACGCTGACGCTTCAACGCTTTTTGCGAGGCATCTACACAAGCGAACATCTGCCGATTATGCAGCACCTCGCGTTCGATGCCGACGAGGACTATGTCGCCGAATGGCCCGTGATCGGAACCTACACGAGCTGGCGGGCTTACGTTCTGGCCTATCTCTATCCAGAGAACCTGTTGCACCTGACACCGCCGCCGCGGATTTCGCGCGGCTACCGCAATGCGCGCCGGGCGCTTGGGCAGGGACTGACGCCGAAGAGCGCCTGCAAGATTGCGACAGATTACGGCGCCTATTTCCGGGACGTCGCGACGCTGACCGTCCAGGCAAGCTGCCAGGTGCAAACGGTGACCGGCGGCGGGACCGACCCCTGCGCCCCGACCGGCACTGCGATGACATCGCGGCTGCATCTCTTCGGCCACGCCCCCGAAAGCGGGCTAGTCTATTGGGCGCATCTCGACCCTGCGGGCAGCGCCGGAGACACGATCACCACCTGGATCCCGCTCGGCCGACTTGGTCCGGTCGACCGGATCATCGCCGCGACCCCGCACGAAGTACCCGGCGGCGGGCAGGTGCTGTTGCTCTTCGTCCAAGAGGGCGCGGGCCTGAAGATCCGCCAATACAGCCCAGTGTCCGACACATGGGGCCGCATTCGCAGCGTGAACGGTCCGCCCGGCGCGAGCGACGGCATTGCAGAGATTTGTGTCGTCCAGAAACGCCAGAGCGGTGGTGCCTTTGACGGGCTCGACTATACCTTCCCGACACTGGTGTGCGTCTCCCTGCGGCGCGGTCCCGCCTACCTGCGAGCGATCAGACCCGATCTGGCCGGGTGGACCGAAGCACCGTGGCTACCGATTTACGGTCCCGCACTCGGCGCACCGATGGACGGCGTGCGGGCGATCCTGCAGATCAACAGCAGCGTCTACGCCCTGATAGCAGACATCGACGGCGAGGTCGTGTACAGACGTGTCACCCTAACCGATGACGGGCTGGTCGCCAGCGACAGTTATGAATGGCGCCGCATCGCCCGGGGGAGATTTCGAGGTGCCTTCGTATCCCCATCCCGGAGCGCGTTCTTCTGCTTCTTTAGGTCCAGCGGAGAGACGCGCTATCGCCAGGTGAGCTTTGGCACGAACTTCCTCGATCATGATGACGACGCGTTCGCATTCACAGACATCGAGGACTGGCAGCGCAACTGGCTCGTGCCCGTGCTCGGAATTGATCTCGACGACGAGGCCCAGTTTGCGTTCGACCGCTACGTGCCTGAATTCTTCATCCCGCGAGACTTCATCATCCTGCCGCAGCACGATTTCATTCACCCGCCTGGCTGGGTCCCGCTACACACGACCGACGAAGACGGCAACGAGATCGCGGTGTCGCAGGGCGACTGGAACGGCGATCCATACTTCTCGGGGTCGCTGCTAGGTCTGCTGACACGTGACTTCGACGCGTTTCGCCCGCGGTTCATACCTCCGTTCGACGAATTCAGCGCGCAGCTTTCGGCCGAGTTCAACGACGATCTCGACTGGGACCGCTACTTCTACCTCGTCCAGCAAAAATATCGCGGCATCGAGCTCTTTGCCGATTGGCTCAAGGGCGGCCGCAACAAGGGCTATTTCGACGACGTTTTCGGCTGGTGGAACTTCGCCGACGATCGCATTCGCGAGCTGTCAGAGGATGGCATGGGCCTCGCCGACACGTTGCTGCAGTTTGCGGTCAACAAGATCGTCGACGAAGGCAACGCTCTGGTCGGCGGGACGCTCAACTGGGGACCGCGAGGCCAGTCGCGGCAAAGCTTGCGGTTTGCGCGGCGCGACGCGGACCCGCGAGGACCCGTGTTCACGATCTCCCAGGACGACTGGTCCGTCCCGCCCCATTCCGGCGAAGAGCGGGTGGAGCCGCAGAGCTTTATCCGAATGACGGTCGTCGTGATGCCCCGGGGCGGCGCATCGGCCTCAATGGCTGTGCCGACCGCGGTGAGCGACGAGACGATCAGCGGTACGGCACCCTTTGCCCTCGCCCCGTTCGGCGACGGGCCCTACGACGGCCTGCCCCTGCGCGGACGGGCGGAGCTGCAGTTACGCCGTCAGCAGATCGCGCTGATGTGGGCGCCGCTGGAGGGCGAACGGCCATCCGTCACCGGCTATCTGAGGGAGGCGTTTCTCCATCTGCCGATGGCGATCGGGTATCAGCTCTGCCAGGCTGGGTATTTCGACGAGGCACTCGGCTGGTATCGGCTCGTCTTCGACTATCTCGCCCCGCCGGCGCAGCGGCGCATTGCCTACAGCCTGCGCGCTGAAGGTGCGGGACCGCTGGCCTACGACGCGCTCGATGCGTTTCTGTCGTCACCCGATGACGTCCACGCCATCGCTGGAACCCGGCACAACAGCTACACGCGCCACGTGATCCTTCTGATCGCCGAATGCCTCATCAATCAGGCCGATGACCTCTTCACGCGCGACACGGCGTCGGGCAATGCTCGCGCCAAGGAGCTCTACCGCCTGGCACTACGCCTTCTGAGGCTGCCGGTCATGCGGCCCGGACGCTCGGCCTGTGCCGAGATCATCGCCGAGCTGGAGATCGAGCTGGAGGACACGGCGGTGCCGTGGGTCTGGCTCGTGCCCATTCTGCGGCAGGAGGAAGATCCGGATCGTTTGCGCGACTTCGCGGCGCATCTTCGCGCCGTCGCGGCGCAGAGCGCAAGCCTCGGCCGGCGGGACACGGTGCGCGAACTGCGCGCGCTGGTCGACGCCCGCGCGCCTCGCGACCGGCGGACACTCGGCGGCGCGCTGGATCGGCAGGCGCGGCTCCTGCGCCGCCTGGAGGGTCCGCTTCTGGCGGCACCGGGCCCACGCGCGCTCCTGCGGCAGAGTTTCGACGAGGGACGGACCCGCCGCCGGCGCCTTGTTGGGACCATCGCGGGACCGGATGATGCCTGGCTCGCCGCCCGCCCGGCCCCGGATCCCGTCCCCGATCCTGCCCCGGACACACGTCCCGCACCCGTGCCCTCTGGCGCCATCGCCCGGCGCGCCCGCGCAACGGCCGCGGCCCCTGTTGCGGGCCTGGGCAGCTTGACCAGCCGCGGGCCGGGACCGGGCGAGGCCATTTCGTTCAGCTTCTGCGTGCCGCAAAACCCGGTGACCAAAAGCCTGCGCGCCCGTGCGGAAGGAAATCTGGAGAAACTACGCAGTTGCCGCAACATTGCCGGGCTCCGGCGCGAACTTGACCCCTATGGCGCGCCCATTGGGATCGGGGCTGTCGCCGGCCTGGACGGCGTGGGGCGGCCACAGGTGCTGACCGCGCCGCCGACGCCTTATCGCTTCGGCGTGCTCATCGACCGTGCCAAGGAGCTGGTGAGTGCGGCGGAACGGATGGAAGACGGCTATCGCACCGCGCTCGAGTCCGCCGAACGCGAGGCACTGAACGAACTGCAGGCCGAACAGGCTGTCGAGCTTGCAGGCGCCCACGTCGTTCTGCGCGACCTGGAAACCACGCGCGCTGTCAATGGCGTGACCCTCGCGGAGCGTCAGCGCGATCAGGCCGCCTTCCGCGCGGAGCGCTATAGCGCGCTCATAGACGCGGGGCTCAACAGCTTCGAGGACCGTTTGATCGCGGCGGTGACCAATGGCATGCCGAACCAGCGCATCGGGCGCCGTCTCTTTGCCGTCGGCGAGGGGATCGTCGGGCTCGTCACCAATGTCGCCTCCGGCCCTTCGGTCAAGGGCATCTTCAAGGGCGTGCAGGAGTTCCTTCAAAAGCCCATCCAGACAGCCATGGAGATCGACGCCGACATCTCGCGCACCTATCGGCGCAATGAGATCGCCATGGCCGAACTGCGCGCAGGGTATACGCGCCGGGCCGAGCAATGGCAGATCCAGCAGGGCATCGCGGCGCGCGACCTGGCCTCGGCCGATGCGCAGATCCGGCTCTCGCTCGACGACCTTGCCATCGCCCGTCAGGAACGCGAGATCGCCGAGCTTCAGCAGACCCACGCGGCCGACGTGCTGGCGTTCCTGCAGAACCGGATCTTCGACGAAGAGATGTATCTGTGGATCGCCGGGGTGCTCAGCGGCGTCTATCGCGACCTGCTGCAAAGTGCTGCGGCAACGGCCCAGATGGCCGAGGCGCAACTCGCCTTTGAGCGGCAGGAGGCGGCACTCGGCGTCGTCCGACCCGACTATTGGCGTACGCCTCAAGAGGACGGGCCAGGCGAAGACCGGCGCGGGCTCACCGGTTCAGCCCGACTTCTGCGCGACATCTATGCGCTCGACCAATACGCGTTCGCGACGTTGCAGCGAAAGGAACGGCTGTTCGTGAGCTTAGACCTCGCCCGTCTTTATCCTAGCGAATTCCAAAGCTTCCGCGAAACCGGTCGCCTCGTCTTTGAAACGCCCCTGTCGCTCTTCGAGCAGCAGTTTCCAGGCCACTATCTGTGTCTGATCGAGCGTGCGGACGTCTTCGTCGCCGCCGAGCTGCCAGAAAGCTACGGATTGCGGGGCGCGCTTTCGACGGCGGGCACCTCGCGCGTCGTGGTCGGCGGCGAAGGGTTCCGTTCGGTCTATCTGCAGGGGCTGCCGGAGCGCATTCCGCTCTTCGCCGAGGCGGCCTCGACCAACGGTATCACGCAGCTTCTGCCCGAGAGCGGCGAGGCTGAGCTGCGCCGCCCGCTTGAGGGTACCGGGTTCGAAACGCAGTGGGAATTGTCTCTGCCCAAAGCTGCGAACCCCATCGACTACAATCAGGTGGCAAGCGTTTTCCTGACGCTCGAGCTCTCTGCGCTCTGGAGCAGCGATCGCGAGCGGCAGGTCGTCGAGGCATTCGAACCCCAGCTCGAAAGCTACCGCATCTTTTCGTTGGCCGAGGAGTTTTCGGAGGCCTGGGCGGACCTCACGGATCCCGCGGCACCGCCCGGACCGCGCCTTTTCGGTTTCCGTACAGAGGCAGCGGACTTCCCCCCCAACCTTTCCGATCTGGAAATCACCGGCATTGCCATCGCCTTTGCAGCACCCGACGGGAGCGGCGCGGATGTCACAGGCGCAGCGCTGCAGTTCCGTCCCGACGCCGCGGCCGGCCCCCTGGGCGGGCCGTTCACCACCATTGGCGGGGCAGCCAGCACACGGCGCGCCGGCGGCGCAGCATTATTGCCGATCATCGGTGCGCCGCCTGCAGGTACTTGGGAGATGTCGCTGCCGGATGCAGCCGCCTTTGCCCAAGGCGACATCGCCGGCGCGGCCCTGATCTTGTCCTTTTCGGCAACCCGCCCGCCCTGGCGACCTTGACGCCGGAAAGCGGTGTCGCGCGGCGTTTCCAGGCGGCGTCGAGAAAGCGTCACGACGCCCGTTGGTGCCGCGCCTCCTCCGGCCTGACGATCAGCATTCGGGGATGTTCACCGCAATGCCGCCGGTCGACGTTTCCTTGTATTTCAGATTCATATCCCGCCCGGTCTCCAGCATTACCTGGATGCAATTGTCGAGCGGCATGAAATGCGTCCCGTCTCCGCGCAAGGCCAGACTGGCCGCGGACACCGCCTTGATCGCGCCTAGGGCATTGCGTTCGATGCAGGGCACCTGGACGAGACCGGCCGCGGGATCGCAGGTCATGCCGAGGTGATGCTCCAGCGCGATCTCGGCCGCATTTTCAACCTGCGCGTTGCTGCCGCCCAAAGCGGCGCACAGACCTGCGGCGGCCATGGCGGACGCCGACCCGACCTCACCCTGGCACCCGACTTCAGCACCGGAGATCGACGCGTTATGCTTGATCAGGCCACCGATCGCCGCCGCCACCAGAAGGATGTCGCGCACCCCCGCATCGGTGGCGCCGATACAATGGTCACGGTAGTACCGTACCACCGCCGGCACGACCCCAGCGGCCCCGTTCGTGGGCGAGGTCACGACCTTGCCACCGGCGGCGTTTTCCTCGTTCACGGCCATGGCGTAAACGCTCATCCAGTCATTCGCGACATGGGGCTGCACGAGGTTTCGCCCCCGCTCTGCCTGCAGCTTGGCATGAATGCCGGCGGCGCGCCGGCGCACCTTGAGCCCGCCGGGCAGGATACCCTCGGTTGCCAACCCGCGGTCGATGCACGCCTCCATCGCTGTCCAGATTGCGTCGATCCTTCCGTCCAGACTGTCGCCATGGATCTGACGCTCATTGGCATGTTTCATCTGGGCTATCGTCATGCCGGATGACGTGCCCATGGCAAGCATCTCCTTCGCAGTGCCGAAGGGATAGGGGAAATTCAGGGCCTGCTTTTCATCGTGCAAAGACGTGGCGGTGCCTTCGCGCTCCGCCCGCAACTCCGCCTCGGTCATCACGAAGCCTCCGCCGACCGAATAGTAGGTCTCGACATGGTAAGGATTGCCGACCGTGTCGAAGGCGCGGAGCACCATTCCGTTTGCATGACCTTCCAGCGGCGGCCCGTAATCAAAGACGAGGTCCGTGTTCGGATCGAACGCCAGCACCGGCAGATCAGGCGGCGCGACCTGCCTGGATTTGTGCACCTCCGCGAAGAGACGTTCAGCCTCGTCAGGGTCGAGTGTCGCAGGACGCAGTCCGCAGAGCCCCAAAAGGACGGCGCGGTCGGTGGCGTGACCCTTGCCCGTAAAGGCCAGAGACCCGTGCAGCGTCGCGGTCACGGATGCCAGTGTCCCGGCGCCGGGGATCTTGTCGACCCCGCCCCGCAGATCGTCGAGAAACCGCGCCGCGGCCGTCATCGGACCCATCGTATGCGACGACGAGGGCCCGATCCCGATCTTGAAGATGTCAAAAACCGACAAAAACATCTTTATCACGTAGCGCAAATCGGCAGTGTTGCACACTAAGGTCCGCGCCGCGCAAACGTACAAGAGAGCAAGGTATGGCCAGTATTGGGTCCGATCGCCTTGCAGCCGCGCCACCTGCGCCGGCGAGCGAGGAGTAGAGTTGTGACGCACCCCCATGCCTTCTGGAGCCGGCGTCGGTTTTTGGCCAGCAGCGCGGCATTCGGGATCGCGCTGACCGTCAGGCCACTCACGCTGTCAGCCGCGCCCCTGCCCAACATTGACGTGATGCCGACCGTGCCGGGCTGGGCCGGGGATGGCGCGGGACCGCCGCGCTATCGCATCGACGGGTTCGCGAAAGTGACCGGCGCCAAGCTCTATGCACGGGATTTTCGCGCGGCCGATATGTCTGGCTGGCCAAAAGACACGAGCCATGCGCTGCTTGTTCTGGCAAGGTCGGCGACACGGCGCTTTAGGGGACTTGATCTGTCATCACTGGGCGCATCCGCGGCGCCGGATCGGGTCGTGTCAGCCGAAGACCTCACCGCCGACAAGATCGCAGCCACCGGCTTTTTCGCATCGGATCTGTTCTGCCCCAAGGACTCGACCCCGACATTCCTGGGCCAACCCCTGGCGCTTTTGATCTACCACGACGTCTCGGCCTTTACCCAGGCACGCGCCTTGCTCGTCGCATCCGACGCGCTTGCGACCTACGGCGAGGAAAACGGTCCGGTCGAGGGCGCGCCCTATGGCGCGAATCGCTTCACGCGGATCGGTGGCGACAGCCCCAGGGGTCCCGACGTCTACTCCCCGGTGAAGGACGGCTGGATCGGGCCCGTACGCTATCAAAAGGCGCGCGCCCCGGTCTGGGCGGATCCGGACGAGGCGGGAACCGCCGCCCAGCGCGCGAGCTTCGAGGGAGAGCAGATCCGCGCGGACCTGAAAGCCGGTACATCTGGCCGGGTGTTTACGCAGTCCTTTCAAACACAATCGATCGATCAGGTCTTCATGGAACCTGAAAGCGGGCTCGGCTGGTTCGACAGCGGGTCGAAAAAGCTGGAGATGCTGCTGGGCGTGCAATCGCCGGAAGCAACGATGGATGCCCTAGGAGGCATGTTGCAGACTGCCGCGGACGCCCGCAAACCCGCCTCTATCGATGCGAGTTTCGCCTTTCTCGGCGGTGGGTTCGGCGGCAAGGACCACACCATCTTTCCGCTCTATGTGGCAGTCGCAGCGCTCTACGCGGAGGGCAAACCGGTGAGGGTGGCGCTCAACCGGTTCGAACAGTTTCAACTCGGGTTGAAACGCCACTCCGCGACCATCGAACAGCAGCTTGGCGTGGATCCCGACAGCGGCGCGTTCCTGTCCTTCGCCTGCGACCTGAGCTTTGACGGTGGCGGGTTGGCCAATTTCTCGGCTTCGGTGGCCGATGTCGGCGCAACCGCAGCAAGCTCGATCTACTACCTGCCCAAGAGCGATATCACGACCGTCGCCACCCATTCCCGCGGCGTCACCGCAGGGTCAATGCGCGGCTACGGGACGGCGCAGACCATGACCGCGATGGAGTGTCTGGTCGATGAGGTGGCGACGGAGCTCGACATGGATCCGGTCGCGCTCCGCCGTAAGAACGCGCTGGGAACGGGCGAGTTGAACCTGACGGGGAACACTGCCGCAGGGGCGGTTCGGACCGGAGAAATCCTCGATGCGCTGGAGAAATCCGAACTTTGGGCCAAGCGAGCCGACCGCAAACGCGCATTCGAGGCCGCCAATGCCGGCAAGGCCTATGGTACGGGTCTTGCCTGCGTAATGAAGGATTTCGGGGCCGGTGGTGACGGAGTGCTGGCGGCGGTCAGCCTGGACCCTGACGGGACGATTACGGCCTGGTCGAACTCCATCGAGATGGGCACCGGGATCTCGACAAGCGTGGCACAGCGCGTGGCTGAAGGCATGGGTCGCGCAGCGGACACGGTGCAGCTCGATGCGCCGACGCTCTGGGCGCCGCTGAGCTTGAAGACATCGGGCTCGCCCTGGACCATCACTCAGGCGGATCAGGATGCTGCCGCCAAGGACCCGCAATGGGTGCCGCTGATCTCAAGTCCCGCGAGCGCGTCGATCGGCGCCCATGTAAACACCCACGCGGTGGCCGAGGCGAGTGCGATCATCCTGCGCTTCGGGCTCTGGCCTGCGGCGCAGGCGATCTGGAGCGAGGGGCCGCTCGGCGGCCAGGCGGCGGGCGAGTTCGTGCGCTTTGAGGATCTGCGGTGGGTCGATGGCGCGCTGGGAGGCGCGGGGCTGCAGCCGCTGCCACTGGCCACACTGGCGCAGAGGGCCCATGAGATGGGCCTCGTCACCGGCGCGATGGTCCATGCCTTCAACCGGTGGAGCTGGGCCAAGGCACAGTTCAACATCGGCGAGGCAAGCTACGAGGCGCCCATCGACGCACTCGCGGTTCAACGCGGCAGCGCGGACTGGGCGCGGCTCGACCGGACATCGGTCACTTACCCTCCGGCCAGCTTCGAGCGGATCGGGGTGAATTACTACTCGAGCTGCGGCGCGGTCGTCGCCGTCTCGGTCGACAAGACCAACGGCGCGGTCACCGTCGAAGCGGTCCACCAGGTGCTGGAATGCGGCCGCCCGATCGTGGATGCGCTGGTTTCCGGCATCGGCCAGGGCGGGATCGCCATGGGCATCGGGCAGGCGCTCCACGAATATTTGCCGCTCTATGAAGACGGCCCCGGAAACGGGACCTGGAACCTCAACCGCTATCGCGTGCCAATGGTGGGCGACGTGCCGATCTGGAACACGACCATGGATGTGTTGCCGCCGCTGAGCGGCACAGATCCGCCAAAGGGAATGGCGGAGGTTGTCATGATCCCGGTAATCCCAGCGGTGCTGAACGGCCTTCACGATGCCATCGGAAAGCGGTTCCGTAGCCTGCCGGTGACGGCCAGTGACATTATGGAGGCGCTCTGATGGCCACGCTGTCGATGACCGTCAATGGCCAGCCCGTCGGGCCCCATGAGGTACCGGATGCCCTGCCGATGGTGGACTACCTCAATGACGTGCTTGGCCTGACCGGCACGAAGTTCAGCTGCGGGATCGGTGTGTGCCACGCGTGCGTCGTGATCGTCGACGAGCCCGACGGCACCAGCCGGACCATGCGCACCTGCATCAACGGCGCGATGGCCTTTGCCGGCAAATCGGTCCGCACGGTCGAAGGACATGCGGAGGGCACCACGCTCAGCGCGGTGCAGCAGGCCTTCGTCGATCATTTCGCCTTTCAGTGCGGCTATTGCACGTCGGGCTTCGTGAACGAGGCGACGGCGTTGATGGAGCGTCTGGAGAAGACACCTGTCGCGCGCAGCGCGGTGGAAGCCACGCTCCAGGAGGCCCTGGGCGAGCATATCTGCCGGTGCACTGGGTATGTGCGCTACTACGAGGCGATGCGGGACCTCATCTTGTCCCGCCCCGAGCTGACGGTGGAGGGCTGAGACCATGCTCCGCGCCCTCTTCGGCCTGATCCTGCTCGGCTTTATCGGTTATGGAGCGTTTGCCTTTCTCTGGGGCGTGCCGGCCGTCGCGGACCGGCCAACGGCCACGGATGCGGCGACGATCGAGGAGGGCCGCTATCTGGCCGCAGCCGCCGACTGCGTGTCCTGCCACACATCGGATGGCGGTTCGAACTACACCGGCGGACGACCGTTCGACACGCCGTTCGGCCGGCTCTACTCGCCGAACATCACGCCGGACGCGGGAACGGGGATCAGTGGCATGACCTCGGCCGAGTTCTACCAGATCATGGCCTATGGCGCAGACAGCGTGCTCGCCCCGCTCTATCCGGCGATGCCCTACACGTCGTTCCACCTCGCCACGCGCGATGACAGCGACGCGATCCATGCCTACATCATGAGCCTTGATCCGGTGGTTGCCGAGAAAGTGCCGAATGAGCTGCGCTTTCCATTCAATATCAGACCGCTGATGTTCGGCTGGAACCTGCTCTTTGCGAACCGGGGCGCGTTCGTGCCCGACCCGTCCAGGGACGATGTCTGGAACCGCGGCGCCTATCTGGTCACGGGTCTGGCCCATTGCGGCGAGTGCCACACGCCGCGCAATGCGCTCGGCGCGATGGAGCCCGACGCACCGCTCGCCGGGGCGGTGGTGGGCACCTTCGAGGCACCGAGCCTGACGCCCCAGGCGCTCGCCGACCGTGGCTGGTCGCGTGATCACCTGGTGCTCTATTTCGAGACCGGGGCCAGCCCCGAGGGCTCCGCATTTGGCGAGATGTTCCTGGCGGTGAAGAACTCGCTCAGCTTGCTCACCCATGACGACCGGGTCGCGATCGCGACCTATCTCATGGATGGCTCCGCCGACGCGCCGAGCCATGGCGAAGCGACCGTGGCCGCGCTCGGGGATTCGGCACATCCCAACGCAGCCGGACAAGCGCTCTACCTGTCCAACTGTTCACTGTGCCACGGACCGGATGGCGCGGGCATCGCAAACACCATGCCGGCTCTGCTCGGCAACGCGACGCTGGCACAGTCCGACGGGATCAACCTTGTCCAGGTCATGGCGCAAGGTGTCGAGGGTGACCACCTCAACCAGACCACCGGTTATGGGCCGATGCCGGCCTTTCGCGACCGGCTCACGGTGTCCGAATTCGTGGATCTCTCCAACTATGTGCGCGAAGCTTTCGCGTCCAATGCCGCATCCCTGCCGCCGCTGACCGAGGCCGAGGTCGCCGCGATCCTCGACAAATGAGCCGTGGTCCGGGGCCTTGTCCCCCGGCACCGCGGATGGATTGTCGGCGCGCCGGTCTTACGCACAACCAGCGTTGTCTTTTTGGCTGACCGACGGGTGCGGGACCAGGAGAAACGTAGGATCAATACGCGGCACTCGGTTTCCGTTTTCGGCAGGGTCGCGCGCTGTGACCAGCGGTGCGTCGCACAAACACGGCACCCTGCACGCCGATGCATTCGTCAGGGGTGACTCGCGGACCCATCGCGCGTCCAGAAATGTGGGTCACCCTCCGAGTACCGGCGGACTTTCGGATCGGCGGGGAACCACTCGAATGCCGGCGCGCGAAGTGACTTCGGACCTGCGTTCCCATACTATTTCGGACTAAATCCGGCCCGAATGCGTTGTCGTCCCAAAGCTTCGCCTGCCGTCCAAGGAATTTGACCCATGACCCATCGAGAAACAGTGCGTGTGGGAGCCGTCATCCTTCTCGTTCTCTGTTTTACACTTCACCCGCCAAGTTCTGTGTATGTGCAAAACGCTTTCGTTTCTGTGGCATGGGCGGATGACGATGGAGACGACGGCGGAGATGATGACGACGATGATGACGATGACGACGACGACGATGATGACCGCGGGGATCGAGGCAGTCGGAGTGATCGCAATGACCGCGGGGACCGGGGCGACTCCCGCCGCGCGCCGAATGCCGCGTCAAACACACGCCCGCCCTGGGCGATCTTCCGCGGCCTGACGCGGCAACCGGCGACGCGGACGCCGCAGCGGGCCGCCCCGCCGCGCCCGACCCCGGTCGTTCTCCAGAACGAGGCGCCGGCCGAGATCGTGGTGTTCGACATCTCGGACGGCGATCTGAACCAGCTTCTGACCGAAGGCTACGATGTGATCGAGGCTTTCGAACTCGCCCAGCTCGGCCGCGCCATGACTCGGCTTTCGGTGCCCTCCGGTGTCGGGCTCGAGGCCGCCCGCGACCGTGTCAGAACCTTGGCAACAGGTCAGTCCGCGGATTTCAACCATCTCTACCGGGTCGAACAGGCGAGGATCGAGCAGGCCGGAGTTCCAGCACCGTCGGCCCCGCCGTGCACCCATGAAAACTGCCGCTCCTGGGAACTGATTGGATGGCCGCGCGAGGGCCAGGCCCTGGGACAGTGCGAAACCACAGTGGCGGTCGGCCTGATCGACACCGGCATCAACGCGGACCATGAGATCGTCCAGGACGCGCAGCTGGAGGTCATTCCCCTCGCCGACACGCGGCTGCCGCCGTCCAAGGCCATTCACGGCACCGCCGTGGCGTCCCTCCTGATCGGCGGCCAGGACACCCGCGTGCCGGGGCTGATCAGTGACGCCGAGGTGACTGCCGTCGATGCATTTTCCAGGCAGGGCGAAGACGAACGGGCCGATCTCGTTTCGCTGCTGCGCGGTCTGGATCTACTGGCGGGCACCGATGTCAGGGTGGTCGGGCTGTCGCTGGCCGGGCCTGACAACGTGCTTCTGTCCCAAACCATCGCGCAGATTGTCGGACCTGAGCAGATCGTCCTCGTCGCCGCCGCGGGCAATGCCGGACCAAAAGGTCTGCCGGCCTACCCCGCGGCCTACGAAGGAGTGATCGCCGTGACCGCCGTCGATGCAAGGGCGCGCGTCTACCGGCAGGCGCAACGCGGGCCGCATATCGATCTGGCCGCCCCGGGGGTCAACATGCTCGCCGCCACGTCCATCCGCGGGGCCCGCCTGAAGACCGGAACCTCCTTTGCCGTGCCCTTCGTGACGGCGACGGTGGCGCTCCTTCTGTCCCGGGACGATACCCTGAGCGTGCAGCAGGTGGCCGAGCATCTCAGAAATGGCGCGCGCGACCTCGGGGCCGAAGGCAAGGATGAAATCTTCGGATACGGCCTGGTCTCGCCGGGCGGGCTCTGCGGACCCCAAAAGACCGAGGGCGGCTGAGAGCCGCCCCCTGAACTGGTCCGCGATCGCAAGGTGTCCTTGGCAGAGATCTCCGCCGGACTTCGGGCGCTCCTCTAGCGGGACCAGCCTTTCGCAATCGCATCCGCCTCGCTGACCGGGTCCAGAGCGACCCCTGTTCCGAGCCTGTCGAGGAAGGGTTGCAGGCCCTGAACCTCCGCACCGCTTGCCGCCACGAACCCGTCTTCGGTTCCCGTGGCCGACAACGGCTCCGACAGGGTCACCTCGACATTCCAGCCCGCGTTCCGCCGGCAGGCGACCCCCAGGTCGATCCGGTCCGCGGTCTGGTCGATCACCTCGATCTCGCGGCAGTATCCGCCGTCGACGGGCAACGTCGCCAGGATCATCACTTCTCTGCCTTCACCGACGGTTTCCGGCGTTCCCGACGGCAGCGTATCGAGCGTTCTGGCAAGGTAGGAGCCCGGCTTCACTAAGCCCACGGCAAGATCGTCACCGGACGGATTCGGCGAAAACGCGAGCGGCACGGCAACGAGCGCAGCCGCGACCGACGCGGCCAGGGCCGTGCCGACCCATACCGCGGGCCGGCGGCGAAAGGGAACGATCTGCGCGGTGGGGCCGTTGCCGAGAATGGCCTGTTCGATGGCCTTTGGCACCGGCTCATTCATCGGTCCGGAAAATGCCTCGGCAAGCGTCTCGCTGGCCACCATCAGCGCGTCGACATAGGCTTGATCCTCCGGATGGTCGGCAAGATGCATGACGACTTCGGCGGCCTCCTCGGGGGACAGCTCTCCGTCGGCAAAGGCCGCCAGGCGGGTCTTTTTCATCACTGTCTCGAAACTCATTGCAGGGCTCCTTTCGTCAGACCAAGCTGTGGCATCAACGCTTCCCGCGCTCTGGCCAGGCGGCTCATGACGGTGCCGACCGGCACGTCCAGGACCTGAGCCGTTTCCTTGTAGCTCAGCCCCTCGATGGCGACGAGCGAGAGCGCTGCGCGCTGCTTTTCCGGCAGCGTCGCCATCGCCTTTCGCGCGAGCCCGAGCATCATGCGGTCTTCGGGCAGGCGGGCGGACTTGCCGCCGTCGCTCAGACCGGCGTCTTCGGGGTCTATGGCGGCGCCGCGCGTCTTGGCGCGCCTGCGATCGTCGATCCACAATGTCTGAATGATGCGGTACATCCAGCTGTCCATCCGGGTGCCTTCCCGGAACTGTTCCGCGTTTTTCAGTGCCTTGACGCAGGCGGACTGGACCAGATCGTCCGCGTCGGCGGCATTCCCGGTCAAGGACAGGGCAAACCGGCGCAGCTTTGGCACTGTCGCCACCAGATCCTGTCGAAATCGGTCCGTCATCTGACCCCTCCTGTTCGTGTCACCTGACCGGACAACGGGCCGTGTCGGGATCTATTCCAAAACTCGGAGAAAAAACACTGGCCCGGCCAGCTTGGGCGGTCCGGGCCGAGTGTCGGGATGTGCGTTCAGGCCGCCTTGGCCCCGCGAGCGGAGAGACGAACACCGACGCTCAGCATCCGCACCGCGTCCTCGGCAGCCCGGCGTAGAAGCTTTTCGCCGTTCTCGATAGCCTCTTCCAGGGAACAGGGGCGCTTTAGGATCGATGCGAAGGCCGAGATCCCGTGGGAGAACGTCTCGCCAGCGCCCTTGCCGATGGTCCCGGCCAACGCAATTGCCGGAATGCCGCGCCTTTCGGCCCGGCGGCCCACTTCGCAGGGCACCTTGCCGAACGGGCTTTGGCCATCGAGCGACCCTTCGGCCGTGATCACCAGGTCGGCGTGCCCCAGCAGCCGGTCGAACTCCAGATACTCCAGAACGATTTCGAACCGCGGATGCAGCGTCGCACCTGCAAAGGCGGCCAGCCCCGCGCCCAGACCGCCTGACGCCCCGGCGCCGGACATCCGCGCGACATCAGTCCCGGTTTCGGCACGGATCGCCAGAGCCCAGCGGGCCAGGGCCGCATCAAGATAGTCGACCTGGCTCGGCGTTGCGCCCTTTTGCGGGCCAAAGACCCGCGCCACGCCGCGCGGGCCGAGCAGCTGGTTGTGCCAGTTCACGGCGGCATCGATCTGAACCGATTTCAGCCGCGGATCGAGCCCGGACATGTCGATCCGGTGCAGCCAGGCAAGCTCGCCACCGCCGGGACCGATCGGGGCCCCGTGTTCGTCCAGCAACCGGGCCCCGAGCGCCCGCGCCAGCCCTGCGCCGCCGTCATTGATACCGCTGTCGCCGCAACCTACCAGGATGCGCTCCGCGCCTGCATCGAGCGCCTCGAGGATCAGTTCGCCCACGCCATAGCTTGTCGTCAGCATCGGGTTGCGCTGCTCGCGCGGCACAAGGCTCAGCCCGGCCGCTGCGGCCATTTCGATCACGGCCGTGCGCGGACCGGCTCCGCCCAACAGCCCCCAGAAGCTGGCAACGGGTTGTCCAACGGGGCCTGTCACACGGGTGCGGATCAACCGGCCCGACGTGGAGCGGACCAGCGCCTCGACCGTGCCTTCACCGCCATCGACCATCGGGGCGGCAAGAATACGAGCCTCGGGCATGGCGCGCCGAACCCCGTCCCCGATCGCGCGTATGACCGCATCGACGGAAAGCGATTCCTTGAAACCGGACGGGGCGATGAGAATGTTCAGGGACATTGGTCCTCTCCTTGCGGTCTGGATTGATGTGAAGAGAACGCCCGAAGCCGCGAGCTATTCCCTCGAAATGGCGCGCCACCGGCGCCTTTTCGTCCGTGTCGCGGACTCAGAAGAGCTTCTTGAAATCGCGCCGGAACTGCGTGCGCGCGGCCTTGAAATCGCGGGCGATCTGACGCTGCGCTTGCCTCAGCTTTTGCTCGAACGCGGGTCTTTGTGTTGTCGCTCTTTCGGGGCCGCGCGGATTTGCCGACACGCGCGCGCGGGCGGGAACAATGGCTGGTTCCGGGCGCGGACTGGGTCGCAGCGAGATCGCAAGTGCTCTCGACGACTCCGATGTCACACTGGCGGGCACGATCGTCGCTGACGCTGTCGCGGAGACTGCGGCATGGGCGGAAAACACGGGCTCCGGTGACATTCGCAGTTGGTTCAGCTGGCCCGGCCAGATCCAGGACGCAAATGCGATCAGCAGCAGGATCTTGATCGGGGCCAGAAAGAACGCGAGACGAAAGAGGTCGGCCTGCGTGAACCCGCCCGCGTCATGGTTGCCGTAGATCGCGACCGGTTTGGCCGAGGCCATCATCGTCTGGCAAAACCCCGTGCCCATAGTGACGATCAGGACGGTCAGCGCCGCGTCGTGCCCCAGACCCGCGACCGGCAGAGCCACTGCGGGGATCAGCACGGCAGCCCGGGCCGACCGCGAGGTGATCGCCAGATGTGCGCCGACCGCCACAAGCGACAGGGCAACGGCGATGCCCGTCGCGTTGGTTGCCACGGCCTCGGGCAGCACCTCGAGTGCCCCAGCGGCCATCCACCGGTCCGCGCCCGAGGCGGTCATCGCCTGCGCGATCAGCATGGTCGCGGCGAGATAGACGAGCAGTTCGGTGTCGACGGCGCGAAAGACGTCCTTGGTCCTCTTGTCGATAAAGGCCGGCGTCAGAAGGACCAGCGCACCGAGCAACGCGACGAGCGCGATGGAGAGCCCGTGCAATGGCTCGCTCACCCAGAGCGCGATCAAGCAGATCAGAACGCTCAGGATCCGGCCTTGGCGGGGATCGCGAACAGAGGACAGCGTGGTGGCGCCGAGACGCGCCCGCCAGAGCGCCCGGGGCACAAAGAGCCACAGGATCAACCCGGCCGCCACGGCAGAGGCCAAAAAGCCCAGCGGCGCGCCGAGGAGCACCCAGTCCATATAGCCGAGCCGAAGCCCCGTGGCCCCGTCCACCGCCTCGACCGCAACGACATGGGCGCCGGCCCCAATCAGCGAGCTTCCGGCCGAGAGCAGGATCACCGACGGAAACAAAAGCGCCAGTGCGCGCCCGATACGCGGGTCAGGAAGCAATGGCAGCAATGCTGCATAGACCGGAAGCATCAGCGCCGCGCGCGCCGAAGTGGACGGCAGCAGGAACGCCGTGCCCGCAATCGCGAGTGTCAGGAAGGCAAAGAGCGAAAGCACACAAGGACCCCGCCCCAGAACGGGGGCCATCACTCTCGCGACCAGACCGCTCTCCTTGAGAATGGCGGCAATGACAAAGGCCGCGAGCAACAGCCAGACCAGTTCGGAGCCGAGGGTCGCAAAGAGCCTGTCCTCTGGGATCGCGCCCCACAGCACGAGCGCCAGGGCGGCGCCGATCGCAACGATACTGTCGGACAGGCGCGTACCGACCCATCCGACGATCGCCGCAAGCGTCACGATCAGCACCTTGCGGCCTTCCAGGCTGAGCGTCTCGGGCATGGTCCAGATCGCCCAGATCACGCCGGCCAGCAGACCGGCAACGAGCATGGGCTGAACCGAGGGCGTTGGAACGGCAACACCCCAACGCACGCGGGGTAGGGAAAAGGCGGACATCTCGGGCTCCTCTGAAAATCGCATGGGGAGACAACGAAAACCGCCGCCGCCTATTCCGTTCCGCCGCCTCGAAACAAATTGGAATGAAGCGCCTGCTGGCCCGTTCTCCCTGCAACAGAACCCAGACCTCGGAGCTTGCAGATGTACGGCGCGCCACTCCCCACAGAGACCTCATGCCAGGCCATGAGCGTCCATTTCGTTTCGCTCCGGATCGGCACGCGCCATCTGAATGCCGAAATCCACCGCCCGACCATGGTCACCGACGGGCTGCCCCCTTTGCTCGCCCTGCACGGCATTTCACGGGATGCAAAAGGCATCGCTCGCGAGTTCTCCGGTCCCTGTGCCGCGCGAGGCCAGACGCTGATCGTGCCGAGGTTTTCCAACCGGTACTGGCCGCACTTTCAGCGGATCGGAGGCGTCCGACCCGATCAGGCGCTCTTGTCCTTGCTGAGCATCGTTCAGGACATGGGGTTGGCCGAAACGAACCGGATCGTGCTCTTTGGCTACTCCGGTGGCGCGCAGCTCGCCCATCGGTTCGCCATGCTCTACCCCCAGCGCGTCGACGCGCTGCACGTCGCGGCCGCAGGATGGTACTGCCTGCCGGATGTGAGCATTCCCTTTCCGGTGGGGATTGGCCCTGCCGACACGGCCTTGAAGGTCGACGTGCCAGCGCTCGCCCAGGCTCAGCTGCCCGATTATCTGCGCCTGGCCCTGCGGGTCTATGTCGGCTCGGACGACACGCTCAGAGACGACGCCCTGCGCAAGGACGCGCAACTCGACGACGTACAGGGCCTCCATAGGCTGGCCCGCGCGCACAGTTTCGCAGACGCCTTCCGTTCGGCGGGCGAGGCGCGCGGCATCACCCCAGACCTTTCCATCACCGAGCTGCCGGGCTGCGGCCACAGCTTTGCAGGCTGCGCAGGCGCCGGCCTCACGCTGCGCGTGTGCAACCATTTACCCTCAAAAGGAGATCAGCAATGACCCGCATGAATTTCAGAACCACGAAATGGTGCTTTGCCTCCAGGCGCATCGATCCGACCCTTGCCAGCGGTCTCGACCGTGACGTGGCCAGTGCGATGCCCGGGGACATGATCCTCGGCCGGGTGGTTTCGATCGGAAACCACCGGCGCATCCAGTTGCCCACGGGACGGCCATCGACGCTCTACCCGGGTGACCTTGTGGCTCTGCCCTGCGGCGCGCGCTACGCGCCGGATCAGTTCGAGGGCCTGGCCGAGATCGACCCGAACGGTTGCGACATGCTGGCCGGAGGCGGCTGTCTGGGGCGCATGATACACCGCAACGAACGGATCAAGCCGCCCACCTGCGTCCAGCCCCTGGGCCGCATCCTCGACCGCGATGGGCGGGTTCTGAACACGGCCGATTTCGCGCTGCCGACCCGCATCCTGCGGGATGACATGACGGTCATCTGCGTCTTGGGCACGTCTATGAACTCCGGCAAGACGACTGCGACCGCGGCGCTCGCCCATGGCCTGACGGCCGCCGGGTGGCGGGTCGCCGCGCTGAAGGGCACGGGCACCGGCGCATTCGGGGACTATAACGACTATTGCGATGCAGGCGCAGGCTATGTCGGCGATTTCACCGACGCCGGGATGGCAACCACCTATCTCGAGCCGTTGCCGCGCATCGTCTCCGGGATCGATGCGCTGCTCGCTGAGGCCGAGACGCGCGGCTGCAACATCGCCGTGATGGAACTGGCTGACGGCATCTTCCAGCGTGAGACGGCAGCACTTCTGGCCGATCCGACCGTTCGCAGACGTTTCTCGGGTTACCTGTTTGCCTGCGGGGATCCTCTTGCCGCAGCGGGCGGGGTCGCGGAACTGGCCCGCAACGGCATCCGGCCCATGGCGCTGACGGGCAAGCTGTCCTGCTCGCCCATGGCGGTCTCAGAGGCGGAAGCCGCAACCGCGACAAAGGTTATGACCCGCACGCAGCTCCTCGATCCGGCCGAAGCGAACCAGCTTGCAGCCCGCGCCGCGGTGCGACGGGTCGTCGTTGCGGCATGACACCTCCGGGGCTCTTTGATGGCCGGAGGCGCGCGCTCTTTGCGGCGCTCGTCGCCCTGGCGGTCGCGCAGGCGGCGGCGCTGGCGGCGGCGGCGATCGCAACGCGGGCGGCTTTTGGCGCGCTGCACAGTGGCGCAGACCTGCCAACGGGTCCGATCAGCGTGCTTTGCGTAGCCATGCTGTCCGCAGCCGCAACGCAGTTCGGCTTTCGCAGTCTCGCCGAAGAGCTCGGCCAGGATTATGCAAAGGATATCCGCCTGAAGCTTTTCGAACATGCCAGCCGGAGCGCGCAATCCGACCTCGACCGGCGCAGACAGGGGTTTCACATCCTGCGGTTCACCGGCGACCTCGCCGCGCTCAAGGACTGGCCAGGACTTGGGCTCCCGCTTCTGGTCCAGGCTGCGATCCTGCTGCCGGCGGCAACGGCTGTGCTGGTCTATCTCAACCCGAGTTACGGGTGGGTCGGCCTCGGTATGACGGTGCCTTCGGTGCTGTGCCTGATCCTGTCCCATGGCACGCTGTTCCAGGCGCATCGAACCCTGCGCCGGAAGCGCGCAGACCTCGCCGCGGACATGACTGAGCGTTTGCCCATCGCCCCGCGGCTTGCGGCTCTGGGACGCCGTCGGACCGAACTGCGCCAGTTGGAACGCAGCGCCACGCGCGTGGCGGCGGCGGCGCAACGGCGCCGGCAGGTGTCCGAACTGCTTGTCGCCATCCCGGACGTGTCGACGGCCATCGCCGCCAGCCTGATCATTGCGATCGGCAGTCTGGAGGGCCTGCCGGCCGCCACCGTTGCGGCGGCCCTGGCCGCCCTCGCGCTGACAGCGCGCCCCTTGCGCAACATCATGTCATCGAGCAATCGCGCCGCGGGCTTTTCGGCGGCGCATTCCAAACTCAAGGCCGCATTGCAACGCCCGACCGCCGAAGGCTGCCAACGCCACGTCAGGCTTAAGAAAGGCCCCCTGTCGGTCGAAATCGCACCGCCGACCGGACCCGCAATTCGGGTGGATCCCGGGGGCGCGGCGGTCCTGCCCAAAGCCATGATCGACGACGTCGCAGCCGTGTTGACGGGAACGTCTGCAAACTCAGACTACGCGGTCAGGCTGAATGGCGAAGATGCCTGCACGCTGACGCCCGGCACCTTACGGCGCCTGGTCGGCACTGTCACGGACAGTCCGCTGCTGCTCAAAGGCAGTTTGAGACGCGCCCTGACGCTTGGCCTGTCGCGCCGGCCCACGGACGAGGAACTCCACCACACCGCGGAAACCGCTGGCCTGAACGGCGCGATCGAGTCGCTCGGCGGTCTCGACCTGCGGATCGCTGAACGCGGACGCAACCTGACATTCGAGGATCGTGTGATGATCTCGCTGCTGCGGATCTGCCTGCAAAAGCCGGGCCTGATCCTTGTGACCTGTCCGGTACCCCATCCCCCCGAAGGCGTGTTCTGGGAAGAGGCCACGAAGCTCTTCGAAGACAGCGTCCATCGAACACCCTGACGTCATCCGGCCTCGGCGGCCCGCACCGGCCGGAGAGGCCGGACAGTCGCCCGCTCCACGGCTTAGCCGGGCGTCCGGTGGCACCTATTCCAGTGTGATCGAATAGAAAACGTTCTCGGTGATCATCAGACTGGTCCGCAACTCGACCACCCGATCCAACAGATCGAGGCTTTCCCGAAAGGCCTCTATGATCGGCGTCGCCGGATCGCTTTTCATGGCGGCGGCCAATTCCTCTCCCAAGATAGACGCCTTCAGTCTTTCACGTGCGGAAATGATGATGCAGGAATAGCTGTGCTGGAACAGCACATAGAGGGAATTGGGAAGCGGACTGCGTTCCTGCAAACCGGGGAAAAGCTTCGCTGACACGATGATCGTTTCGTGGCTCAGCGCTTTGCCTTCGAAATTCCTGATCCGGGAAATCTGGTAGACTTCCTCGGGGTCGCCATACAGGGCGCGGGATTCCTCTGCCCGTGACTTGCGCCGGACAATGGTCTCGCTGTGGAGATCGGGCACGACCTGATTGCCATCGGCATCGCGCATGCGGAAGAAGTGAAAGAGCGAGCTTTCGGGCGTGCGCAGCGTGACGAAGGTGCCCCGTCCCTGACGACGTTCGATGATCCCCTTGCGCTCCAGTTCGATCAACGCCTTGCGCGCCGTTCCCTGGCTGACCTTGAGCTCGTGACCAATGTCGATCTCGCTGGGCAGCATGGAGCCCGGCGGATGGGTTCCATCGGCAATGCGGCTAACAATCTTATTGAAAACAAATCGGTACAAGGGCTCGGACACTGCGAGAACTCCTCTTTCGGCTTGTCTAGCACGGAGAGCCCTACCCGCTCAATATGCTACATTGACTCTTATATAAGAGTACGGATACATCGCCACCAAACTACCCCCTGAACCGATACGGGAAGGAACACGGTCATGGCTATTCCCCAATTGCTCGTGCACGATCACACCGACAATGTCGGCGTCGTCGTTGTCGAAGATTTGGCAGCAGGAACCGAAATGCTCGGCGTGGTGACCCACGACAATTCCGACTTCAAGCTCACGGCGAATGCCGACATTCCGATCGGCCACAAGGTCGCTCTGAAGCCGCTGAAGGCCGGCGACACGGTCATCAAATACGGCGAGGATATCGGAAAGATGGTCGGGGACGCGAATGTCGGCGACCACGTCCACACCCACAATTGCAAAACAAAGCGGTGGTAAGATAATGGCTCTGGATTTCTCGAACCAAACCGTCCGTGCATGGCGCCGTGAAAATGGCCGTGTCGGCGTTCGCAATCACGTTCTGATCCTGCCTGTGGACGACATTTCTAATGCCGCCTGCGAGGCGGTGGCGAACAACGTCAAGGGCACGATGGCCCTGCCCCACGCCTATGGCCGCTTGCAGTTCGGCGAAGACCTCGACCTGCACTTCCGCACAATCATCGGCACCGGGGCGAACCCCAATGTCGCAGCGGTCGTCGTGATCGGTATCGAGCCGGAATGGACCAAGATCATCGTCGACGGCATCGCCAAAACCGGCAAGCCGGTCGAGGGCTTCTCGATCGAGCAGAACGGCGATTTCGAAACCATCCGCCGGGCCGGCTGGAAGGCGAAGGAGTTCGTGCACTGGGCGACCGAACTGCAGAAAGAAGACTGCGGCCTGTCCGAATTGTGGGTCTCCACGAAGTGCGGCGAGAGCGACACGACCACGGGCCTGTCCTCCTGCCCGACCGTCGGCAACATGTATGACAAGCTGCTGCCCCACGGCCTTTACGGCTGCTTCGGCGAGACCTCGGAGATCACCGGCGCGGAGCATATCTGCGAAAAGCGCGCCGCAAACCCGGAGGCCGCAGCCAAGTTCAAGCAGATCTGGCAGGCCTACTCGGACGACGTGATCTTTGCCCACCAGACCGACGATCTCTCGGACAGCCAGCCCACCAAGGGCAACATCCTGGGCGGTCTGACGACGATCGAGGAAAAGGCCCTCGGCAATCTGGAGAAAATCGGCCGGACCTCGCAGTATATCGACGCGATGGGACCTGCGGAAACACCATCCAAGGGCCCGGGGCTCTACTTCATGGACAGCTCTTCGGCGGCGGCGGAATGCGTGACGCTGATGGCTGCGGGCGGCTATGTCATTCACACCTTCCCGACGGGACAGGGCAATGTGGTCGGCAACCCGATCGTGCCGGTGATCAAGATCTCGGGCAACCCGCGCACCTTGCGCACGATGGCAGAGCATATCGACGTCGACGTGACTGGCGTTCTGACCCGCGAGATGACGATCGACGAGGCCGGCGACAGCCTGATCGAGATGATCCGGCGCACCGCGAACGGACGTGCCACAGCCGCCGAGGCACTCGGCCACCGCGAGTTCTCGATGACGAAGCTCTACCGGTCCGCCTGACCGTGCATGTGGTCGTGACGGAGTTCATGGACGAGGCCGCGCTCGAGCGGTTCGGCCCCAAGATCCGTCTGACCTACGATCCGGGGCTGGTCGATGACCGGGCCCGGACCCTTGACGCGGTGGGATCCGCCGCGGCGATCATCGTCCGCAACAGAACGCAGGTGAACCGCGATCTTCTGGACGCCGCCCCGGATCTGAGGGTCGTCGGACGGCTTGGGGTCGGGCTCGATAATATCAACCTCGACGCTTGCGAGAGTCGCGGGATCTCGGTCTTTCCCGCCACCGGCGCGAACACGGCCTCGGTCGCCGAATACGTGATCGGCGCTGCGATGGCGCTCACCCGAGGGGCCTTTGGCGCCACAGCGCAGATGATCGCCGGGGACTGGCCCCGAGGCGCGCTCGGTCAGGGCGGCGAGATTGCGGGACGCAGGCTGGGGCTGATCGGCTATGGCGGCATCGCCCGGGCGGTGGCCGGGCTCGCCCGCAACCTCGGCATGAGCGTTGCAGCCCATGATCCGCACCTACAGGCCGACGATCCGGCATGGGCGGACACAAAGCGCTGCTCAGTTGACGAGCTTCTGGCGGGCTCAGACATCGTCAGCTTGCATGTCCCGCTGACACCGCAAACCGCGAACCTGATTGACGGCGCAGCGATCGCCACTATGAAACCCGGCACGATACTGATCAATACCGCACGCGGCGGCATCGTCGACGAGGGGGCTGTTGCCGCGGCACTGCGGTCGGGCCATCTGGCCGGCGCGGCACTGGATGTCTTCGCTGAAGAGCCGCTGAGCGCCGAGACCGGTGCCAAGTTTGCCGGCCTTTCAAACCTCATCCTCACACCACACATCGCGGGCGTCACAGCTCCCGCCAACAGCCGCGTGAGCCACATGACCGTGGAAAACGTCCTCCGGGCGTTGCAGGATCTCTGATATGGACATTCGCCTTCCGATCGAAGACGCCAAAGCGCTGGTCGCGAGCGCTCTAACCGCCAGCGGGGTGTCGGACGACAACGCCGCCTCGGTCGCCCGCGCGCTGGTCGCGGCAGAGGTGGACGGTCAGGGCGGTCATGGATTCGCCCGGGTGTCGAGCTACTGTGCCCAGGCCCGGTCCGGCAAGGTCGCCGGTCATGCCGTACCGACCATCACGCAGCGTGGGCCCGCCATGCTCCATGTCGATGCCGGCACTGGGTTTGCCTATCCCGCACTCGATCTGGCCATAGACAAACTCGTGCCCCTCGCCCGCGAAACCGGCATCGCGGCGGCTGCGATCTCCGCGTCGCACCATGCCGGCCAGATGGGTGCCCATGTCGAGCGGATCGCTCGCGAAGGTCTGATCGCACTGATGCTGGCCAACACCCCCGCGGCCATGGCGCCCTGGGGCGGCAACAAGGCGCTTTTCGGGACAAACCCGATCGCCTTCGCGGCCCCGCGGCAGAACGATCCGCTGGTCATCGACCTGTCGCTGTCTCGCGCGGCCCGCGGCAAGATCATGGCGGCGTCCAAGCGCGGCGAGCCCATTCCCGAGGGCTGGGCCCTGGACCATGACGGGCAGCCGACCACCGACGCGAAAGCCGCGCTCGGCGGCATGATGATCCCGATGGGCGACGCCAAGGGCGCGGCGCTCGCGCTCATGGTCGAGATTCTGGCTGCCTCCCTGACGGGCGCGAACTACAGCTACGAGGCCTCGTCCTTCTTTGACGGCGACGGGCCGGCGCCACAGGTCGGCCAGACCCTGATCGCCATTGATCCGGCACGCGGCGGAAGCACGGATTTCGGATTGCGCCTTGAGGCGTTGATTGGTGAGATCGAGGCGCAGAGCGGCGCACGTCTGCCGGGCACCCGCCGGATCGCAGCGCGGGCCAAGGCGCAGTCCGAGGGCGTCGCCGTTCCGGCCCGGTTGATGGAAGAGATCGAGGCCGCGACACGCAGCTGACACACACACGACGACGGCAGGCCAAAGGTCCTAAAGAGGCCGGCTGCCACACAAGACCCAACATGAGGAGGAAACTGACATGACCATTAGAAAGACCATCCTTGCAGCGGCGCTGGCGGCGTTGGCCGGCAGCGCATCGGCCAATGACTTCCCGCCGGGAAGCGTCGACTACATCATCCCGTTCGGCCCGGGCGGAGAATCCGACATCACCGCCCGCTTTCAGCAGCCGTTTTTCCAGGATCTCTTCGGTGAGCAACTGGTTGTCTCCTACCAGCCCGGCGGCGGCGGAGCGGTCGGCTGGTCCCAGCTGAACGGTCTGGCCGATGACGGCACCAAGATCATGGGGATCAACCTGCCTCATATCGTGATCAAGCCAGAACAGGGCGATGTCGGTTTCACGACGGAAGACATCGCCGCCGTCTACTGGTTTCACTACACACCCGACGCGATCGTGGTGAAGGCCGACAGTGATTTCCAGACGCTGCAGGACCTCATCGACTTCGCCAAGGAAAACCCCCGCCAGGTGATCTTTTCGGGCTCCGGCAAGGGGACCGCGAACCACCTCGCCCAGGTTCAGTTCGACGATCTGGCCGATATCGAGACGACCTATGTCGCCTTCAAGGGCACAGGGGCCGCTGTGACCGCGCTGCTAGGCAATCAGGTGACCGCCGAATGGGGCTACACCACCGTCGGTGCGGCGCAAGGCGACGCTGTCCGGATGCTGGCCGTCGCCATGGAAGAGCGTCACCCGGCCTTCCCGGACGTGCCGACCTTCAAGGAGCTGGGCTTCGACATGGTCTCGGGTGCTTACCGCGGCGTCGCGGTGCCCAACAGCGCGAGCGAAGAGGTCCGCCAGCAGGTGGCAGATGCCATCGCGACGATCAATGCGGACGCGGCCTTCCAGCAGCAGATGATCGATGGCGGCTTCGCCCTTGTCGATGTCGGCTACGGCCCGGACATGGATGCTTTCATGGCGGAAAAGGCCGAAGGCTACATCGCCGCGGCCCGGTCGGCTGAAATCATCGACTGATCCGGGCTGGTGCGCTCCGTCGCGGGGCGCACCGATCCAATCCGCAAAGGTTGTTCGCCGACGTCACGAGCCTCTCGTGGCGCCGGTGCCGGAGGTCGGCCATGTTCGAATACATCGTCTCGGCGCTCACGCCCCTGAACGTGATGCTGGCAGTGTTCGGCGTCGCCGCGGGCACGGTTATCGGATCGATCCCGGGGCTCACCGCGACCATGGCCGTGGCGGTTCTGGTGCCGCTGACCTTTACCATGGCGCCCGACAGCGCCCTGATCCTGATGGGGGCGATCTATACCGGCGCGATCTATGGCGGCGCCTATGCCGCGATCCTGCTGAACACGCCCGGAACGCCCTCGGCCATCGCAACGACCTTCGACGGGTTTCCCATGGCCAAGCGGGGCGATGGCGATCTGGCGGTGTCGGTGGCGTGCCTCGCCTCCGTCTTCGGCGGATTGGTCGGCGCCCTGGCCCTGCTCCTGCTCGCGCCGCCGCTGGCGCAAGCGGCCCTCGCCTTCGGGCCGGTGGAGTATTTCTGGCTGGCGATCTTCGGGCTCTCGCTCATCGCCGCGCTCTCGACTGGCGATTTTCTCAAGGGCATGATCGGCGCCTGTTTCGGCCTGCTGATCGCAATGATCGGCGTGTCCGAGACCAGCGCCGAGGTCCGCTTCACCTTTGGTTCCACCGTCCTGCTGGGCGGGATCGAAACGGTGTCCGCGCTCATCGGGCTCTACTGCATCCCGGTCCTGATCGACCTGGTCGCGACACCGAACCGCCATCTCGACGCCCCCGAACAGACCCGCGGCTTCCGGCTGCCCGAGGCTTTCGGCATGCTGCTGCGCAACAAGTTCAACGTGCTTCGCAGCTCCGTCATCGGCACCATGGTCGGCGCCCTTCCCGGTGCCGGCGGGTCCATCGCCGGCCTCGTCGCCTATTCCGAGGCCCGCCGCGGCAACAAGGGCGAACCGGAATACGGCAAGGGCAACCCCGGCGGCATCATCGCCACGGAATCGGCCAACAACGCCACTGTCGGCGGCGGCTTCATCCCGACGCTGGTGCTGGGCATTCCCGGCACGCCCCCCGATGCGGTGATCCTGGGCGCACTGCTGGTCCAGGGCGTGCGCACCGGCCCCGCGCTCTTCGACCAGGGCGCCGACATCGTCTATACGTTCATCTTCGGACTGCTTCTGGCGACCATACTGATGCTTCCCGTCGGGCTGCTGATCGGACGCTTCGCCTATGGTGCGATCGTGCGCGCACCGAAATCCGCACTGGTGCCGATCGTCGCCTTCATGACCGTGATCGGCTCCTTCGCCATCCGCAACAGCGTCTCCGACATCGCAATCATGATCACCCTTGGCGTGATCGGCTGGGTGGCTGCCAAGCGCGGCTTTTCGGCCTCGCCGATCGTGCTCGGCCTGATCCTCGGGCGTATCGCCGAACAGGGCTTCGTCCAGACCTGGACCATCGGCGACGCGATCGGGAACCTCTGGGGTCAGTTCTTCGGCCGACCCATTTCGATGGTGATCATTGCACTGACGCTGCTGAGTTTCCTCTATCCGTTCTGGCCCCAGATCAAGCGTCTGGTCTCCCGCTCAACGACCGACACAGTGATCGACCGCGATCCCGCGCCGACCCCTGCGGTCATCCGCGATCTGGCTGCCTTCGTGATTTTCGGCGCCATTGCCCTGATCGTGATCTCGCAGTCGGCAGGCCTCAACCCCGATGCCGCGGTCTTTCCCAGAACGATCGCCATCGGAATGCTGTGCCTCGTCGTGCTCTCTATCGTGAAGCTCTTCCTCACCAGGCACGTCACCGAGCTTCAGGTCGAAGGCTCGCGCCTCAGGATGATCGCCGTGCCGATGCTGATGTTCGGGGCCGTCGCACTCATTCCTGTCCTCGGGTTCGAGATCTCGGCACTACTGCTCGGCGTGGCGCTGGTCTTCCCGTCACAGCATGACAGCTTCACCCCCCGCGGCTGGTTCTATTTGCTGTTGGGAGTGATCGTCACGATCCTCTCGGTCACGCTGCTTTTTGGACGCGTCCTTGGTGTCCCGCTGCCCTAGGCGCGAGGGGGCCGGGTGCCCCCCTTGGACAGCCTCGGGCCCGCCCCCCGATGACGACCGGACGCCGGTCGCCGGCACGTGCGCTCGGGCTCCAGTCCCGGCCCACAAAAACCGGTGTGTCCCGACACCAAGAGCGGTCTCTTGCCCGTATTTGTCCAAGAGTCCCGAGAAACCATCGGTCCAGCCTGCCTCAAAGGGGCGGCTCTCCATGCCTGTTTACTGTGAGGGGGTGTCTCGAGCCAACGGTGAGCCCGCTGCATATCCGTCAGACACGGACCTGCCGCAGGCGGGCTTTTCGGCCGGTTCAGATCGGGTTTTGGCCTGTGCATTGCCAGGAGTTCGAGGCCAACTGCTTGGCCCTGACTCCAGCCATCACAGGCTCGAATGTTTCGTCGATCGGAAACGACAACAAGGCCACACGATGTGGGCGCCTGGCGCAGTGCCAGTTGATGGCGGCCCTTGTCCGCCCTGCTACCGCCCGCCGATGCCAGCCGCAGCCGACCGAAAGCTCCAGCATTGGCACCTGAACTCGAACCCTTGGTTTGGGCGGCTCAAGCCCTCCGTTCTCACCGGCGCACTACCGAGAGCACCCAGGCGGCGAAGTCGGGCAAGATCTGGTCCGTAGCGGCGTCGAAGGCCACGATCAGCGAGTCGGTCGCCGTCGTCGTTGTGGCGGCGCTGGCCGCGAAGGTTCTGCTGGCCAGGATCTGCGCGTCGCTTTCCCGGACGATGCGCGCAATCAGACGGATATCGATGGTTGCCCCGTCGCCGCCCGGAACGGCCTCGGCCTGAAAATCGACGATCTCGGTGACGAGCGCGTAGTCTCCTCGCGCGCCCAGCGGCCGCCGGCCAACATAGCGCAGCCCGTCGGTCTCTTCGATGGAACGCAGTAGGAGCGTCTGGACCATGACCGGGAGCTGGCCACTCCAGCGCACACCGGGCAGATACTGCGCCTGGAGCGGATTGGGGCGGATCATGATCCGGTCGGTGTCGAGCGCGCCGCTGGTCGTGGGCACCTCGATGATGAGATCGCGGGCCAGCTGGCCGCGTGCGGCGGGGATGGTGTCGGGTGGCCGCAGCTCAAACACTTCGAGTGGCGTGGCCGCGTTGGTGAGCGCGGAAATCGCGCCACAGCCGGTCAGCGCCGAAAGGGCGAGGATCATGGCGATCGTGCGAACGAGCGCTGCCTGGGTCACTGCCATGCTCACCTTCTGAACTCCGGCGTTTCGTTGTTCAGAAAGAAGCGCGCCGGATCGCGTTCGATCTGCAGGGTCAGGCGGTCGAGATTGTTGACCAGCTCCCGGGTCTCCTGCCCCAGCCGCGTATAGGCGGGCAGCGCCGTGGTGGCGAACGTCTCGACAGCGGGCGCGGAGGACTGCGCCATCGACTGCAATTCGGCAAAGGCGGAGGCTGCCGACGCGCTGGCGTTGCGCAGATCGGCGGAGATGCCGGGGATATCGTCGGACACCTGGCCGATGGTCTGCCGAAGCGTCGCGAGCGTCTGTTCCAGGCCGGTGATGATGCCCGAGAGGTCGTCATTGATCACCCGGCTGGCCCCGGAAAAGGCGCTTTCGGCCGCGGCGAGCGCCCGGTCTCCGGTCTCCATCGCGCCGTTGATCGCGCTCAGTGTTTCGTTGGCGTTGGAAAAGGCCGTGGTCGCAGCGTTTAGCGTCTTCTCGGCCTCGTCCACGACCCCATCGATGCGCCCGCTCGCCGAGGTCAGGTTCTCGCCCACCTCTGAGATCACCGTCGAGGCCGTGTCGGCCGCGGAGCGGATATCGGCGATGATAGCGGGCAGATCGGTCTGGACCGCGGCATTGACGGAGGAGACGGCGCGCGTCGCCTCGGCCACCATAACGCGGGTCTCGGCCAGAAGCGGCCCGCCCTCGCGTTCGATGAGCGCATCGACACGCGCGACCGTATCGGTGACCACCACGGCGGTTTCATCGACGCGGGCAATGAGCCGGTCGACCGCCTGCAGGGTCACGCGCGCCTCCTGCAGGCCGGCGGTCGCAGTCGTGCCGGTGGTGTCGATGGTGCGCATCAGCGCCTGGGCATCGGCGCTGAGCACATCGGCCTGTTCGCGCACCGACGCCAAGGTCTGCTGGAGCTGCTGCGTCGTTTCGGTCAGGCTTCCGGTGACATAGTCGCCCGCGTCCTCCACGGTGGTGCGCACGCTCACCAGCGCATCCGAGCCGTCGGAGACAAAGGTCTGCGCCTGGGTGGAGAGCTCGCCGATCGAGTCGAGCGTCGTCTTGGCCGCCTCCAGCACCCCCGTGATGTCACCGGTCAGGCTTTCAAGCGTCGTGTTGAACCGGCTGATCTGCTCGGCGAATTCGGTCACCGTCTCGGCCACATTGGAAAAGTCGTTGAGCGTCTGGGCGAACTCGTCGGACGCGTTTTCGACATTGATCAGGATGTTCTGAATCCGCCCCTGGTTCTCGCCCCCCAGCAGGCTGCCGATCTCCCGCGCGATGGTCAGCGCCTCGTCCAGCAGCTCCGGCGCGTCCTCGGTCAGGGTCTGCAGGGTGGAGCGGCCGGCGGTTATCGTGGGGATATCCCCCGGCGCGGCGGGCACCAGCAGCGGCGCGTTGGGCGTGCCCGATGCGATGCCGACGAAGGCCACGCCGGTCACGCCCTGGGGTTCGATGGTCGCGACGCTGTCGGTGCGCACGGGGGTGTCGGCATCGATCTCGATCCGGACCTGGATCGTCCCGGACCGGTCCGGCGACAGGCGCACATCCACGACTTGGCCCACCGGCAGGCCGTTGAAGCGCACGTCGGACGCATTCCCCAGCCCGGAGACGGAGGTGAAGTCGATGTCGTAATAGTCGTATTGCCGGTCCAGCTGGAGCCGGGAAAACAGCAGGATGAACGCCACGATTCCGATGAACCCGGCGATCGTAAAGGCCCCGATCAGGATGTACCTGGCGCGCGTTTCCATGCCTGCTCTGCCCTCAGTCGCCTGCGCCCTGCGCCTGGGCGGCGCGCGCTCTGGGCCCGTGGAAATACTCGTGCACCCACGGATGATCGACCTTCAGCATATCCTCCATCGTACCGGTCACCAGCACCTTTCGCTCGGCGAGCACGGCGATGCGATCGCAGACTGCGTGGAGCGTATCAAGGTCATGGGTGACCAAAAAGACCGTCAGACCGAGCGAATGGCTGAGCCCGCGGATCAGCGCATCGAACTCCGACGCCCCGATCGGGTCAAGCCCTGCGGTCGGCTCGTCGAGAAACACGATCTCCGGATCGAGCGCGAGCGCCCGGGCCAGCCCGGCCCGCTTGCGCATGCCGCCCGAGAGTTGCGAGGGGTACTTTTCGCCCGCCGAATAGGGCAGGCCCACCATCGAGACCTTGAGATCGGCAAGCTGGCGCCGCAGGTCGGGGTCGAGCCCGTCGATGCCGAGCATCGGAACCTCGACATTCTCGCGCACGGTGAGCGAGGAAAAGAGCGCCCCGTCCTGGAACATCACGCCCCAGCGCGACTCCAGCGCCGCCCGGGTGTCCTCGTCGGCGTTCAGCACGTCGATGCCCAGCACCCTGACGGTCCCTGCGGCGGGCCGCTGCAGCCCGGCGATGGTGCGCAGCAGGACCGACTTGCCCGTGCCCGAGCCGCCGACCACGCCCAGGATCTCGCCGCGATAGACATCGAGATCGAGATTGTCATGGACGACGTTGGCCCCGAACTGGTTGCGCAGTCCGCGGACCTCGATGACCGTCTCGGTCTGGGGTGTCGTATCCTTCACCAGCCCACCTGCGCAAAGAAGACCGAAAAGATCGCGTCGGCCATGATCACGGCAAAGATCGACACGACCACGGCACTGGAGGTCATCTGGCCGAGCGATTCCGCGTTGCTTTTCACCTGCATCCCCGCGTGGCACCCGACAACCCCGATGATGAGCGCAAAGAAGGGCGCCTTGATCAGACCGACGAGCACGTTGCTGACATCGGTGCCCTCGATCAGGCGGGTGCGGAACATCGCCGGCGATATGCCGAGGTCGATCCAGGCCATCAGCGCGCCGCCCAGCAGCCCCGCGACATTGGCGATCAGTCCCAGCACCGGCAGCATCAGCAGGAGCGCCAGGATCCGCGGCACGAAGAGCACCATGGCCGGGTCGAGCCCCAGCGTGCGCATGGCGTCGATCTCCTCGCGCATCTTCATCGAGCCGATGGCCGCGGTGAAGGCCGAGGCCGTCCGGCCCGCCACGATGATCGACGTCAGCAGGATCCCCAGCTCGCGCAGGATGGAAATCGCGATCAGATCCACCACGAAGACCTCGGCGCCGAACTGCTGCAGCTGGGTGGCGCCCTGGAAGGCCAGAACCACGCCGATCAGAAAGGCCATGAGCGCCACGATCGGCACGGCCTTGACCCCCACCTCGTCGCAATGGTGGACCAGCGCGGTGAAGCGGAATTCGCCCGGATGGCGCAGCGCGCGGCCCATGCGGGCCAGGAACACCCCGAGATAGGCGGTGAGTTCGAGCAGGAAGCTCAGCCCCGACACCACCGAACGCCCGACCCGTTCCAGGCGGTCCGCCAGGGTCGGTGGCGGCGGCGTGTCGTCCTCGGCCTTTGGCAGGGCGCCCGAGACGGTCGCTAGGAGGCTCTCGACCTTGGCGCTGGCGCCGGCAATCTCGAAGGGCTGGCCCGCGGCCTCGATACGCCGCTGCAACGCTGCGATCATCCAGGCCCCGGCGGTGTCGAGCCGGCCGACCCCGGAAAGATCGAGCCGGACCGCGCGGTCGGCGGCGATGCCGTCGAGGGGCGCCTCCAGCCCGGTCGCGGTATAGATTGTGACATCGCCGGACAGCGCGACCCTGCTGTCGCCGGCACCGACGGTGATCTCGATGCCCGGAGGCGCCGCCAAGCTCGCCTCGTTCGGAAGATGTGGCTTCCGGGCGCCTGATGCCTGCGATGCCGACAAGCTCTTCTCCCTGCGTGACCGTCGGTCGGCGGTCGGTTGCGCGGGACGCTAGGGAAATCCGGCCCGGAAGTCACGCCGGACAGGGTGCTTTTCCGGCCCGCTGGGCGGGCTGTTGCGCGGAGGCGGCAAGGCCCGTCGGGCTCCGGGCGCGTGTTGCGGACCGGGTGGGTTGAGCGGGAACCGTCTGAACGGCAATACCGCCTGTCACCCGCTAGCGGCACTGATTGCGGATCAGCTCGCGCATCCAGCGGTGGGCCGGGGCGTTTTTCATGCGTGGATGCCAGCTGAGATAGAGGGTGAAGCCCTGGGTTTCGACCGGGACAGGTGCGCTGCGGAGCCCAGTTTCGTCCAGTTGCGCGAGCCGCGAGGGGATTACGGCCAGGCAATCGGAGCTTCGAACCGCGGCGGGGGCGAGCAGGAAGCTCGGCAGGGAGCCGACCACACGGCGCGCGCGTCCCATCTTTTTCAGCGCGTCGTCCGTGACACCGTGAAAGCCGCCGCCGTCGGGGGAGACGAGCAGCTGCGGCTGCGCGCAGAAACTGTCGAGCGTCAGGTGGGCACCGATCTCGGGGTGACCTTCGCGCCAGATGACGCAGAAATCCTCGTCCAGAAGCTTGAGCGCAGGAAACCCCTCGGGCGCGCTGGCTATGGTGACCACGGCGAAATCAAGCTCGTCCCGGTCCATCCGACGCGCGACCTCTCCGGCCACGAGCGGCAGGGCGGCGAGGCGCGCGCCGGGGGCCTGGGCCCGGACCGTGTTCAGCAGCGCCGGCATCAGGATCGCATGGGCAAGATCGGTGCCGCCGATGCGAAAGACCTGCGTGCTCTGGGCCGGATCGAACGAGGTTTCGGTGGAGACCAGGGTTCTGAGATCCCCCAGCAGGGCGTGGAGCGGCGCGCGCAGCTCCTCGGCCCGGGGGGTCAGCACCATGCCATGGGCATTGCCCACCAGCAGCTCGTCCCCGAACAGATGGCGCAGGCGCGCCAGTTGTGCGGAGAGCGCGGGCTGGCTGATCCCGAGCCGCTTTGCGGCCGCCGTCACGCCGCGCTCGGACAGCAGCGCATCGAGGGAGACCAGCAAGCCCAGATCGGACCGGTGTAGATCCATTATGATTATCCTAATAATATTGAGTATCTATTTAATTTATTCAATTGGATCCGGCAATGTCCAGTCATCGAAACACGAAGTTGGAGACGGACAATGACACAGTTTCTGAAAGCAACCGCCCTCGCCGCCACACTGGCTCCCGCAACTCTGGTTCCCGGCGCTGCCGGCGCAGATAGCATCACCCTGGACGCGCCGATGGCCGGCGACAGCCTGCAAAGCGCCGAGGTCGATATGAGCGTCTACTATCTGGCACTGGAGGATGGCGCCTATGAGGTCGTTGCGACCTATCTCGGCCGGGTTGGTGCGGCGGATCCGCAGCGGCTGATCATGGCTCTGCGTGACGGGGATGCCGTCCGCTTCGGCCTGCCGGGTCACACGGAGACGCGCTTTGCCTTTGCGCGAGACGGGGCGGAAGTGACCGTGAGCGCCGCGCCGGTCGCGCCTGTGCTCGCCCGCAACGAGGCCCCCGGAACTTGAACGACGGCTCGGGGTCGGCTCCTGCGGGTACACCGGCGTCTTGCTGTCTACCAGCAGGTGCCCCCCCACGACCACTCCGCGCAACAGAAACGCGTCAACGCGGATGCCGAAGCGATACGGCATCCGCGTTGGCGCTTTCCAAATCGGGTTCGCTCAGACCGCTGGCATGGGGTGCAGATCGCGACCAAACCTGCGCAGCGCGCGACTCCAACGATGGGCTGAACCTCATGCGTCCACACGGGCACCGCATCAGGGCAAGCTTGCGAGAACTGCGAGCCGCACCTCGCACTTGAACATCTCGTTGATGACCCGGCATCCAGTTTCCCAGGCGCAGTGCTCCTGGAAAATCTCCTTGGCAGGACCGAGACCCACAGGCCAACCCTCGGCGGGTGGAGTCTTTCCTGCCAGTCGGCAACCGCTGCACCTTCGCAGGTTCGATGCCGGTGGAGCAGGCGCTATGCACCTCCTCGGCTATGGGCCGATCATGACGTCCGTTTTGAACGCCAAATCGCACCAGTTTGTCTCACGGAGTTGCCGGGCCGCGATACTCCTGACAGGATGCTGTCAGGAGCCCTCGGCTATCGGTGACTCACTGCCCGAACAAGCAAAGAGGAAAACGCCATGTCCACCAATACCTGCGTCTGGTTCGAGATCCCGGTCACCGATCTCGATCGCGCGCGCGCATTCTATAGCGCGGTGCTGCGGCGCGAGCTGAGCCGGATGGATGACGGCCCCAACCCGATGGTGGCCTTCACCGAGATGTCCGATGCGGGCGTCAGCGGTCATCTTTATCCCGGCACGCCCGCGGCGGCGGGCGCCGGCTCGACGATCCATTTCGCGGCGCCGGACGGCCTCGACGCAGTTGCCGCGCGGGTGCGCGAGGCAGGCGGAGAAGTCGTGTCGGAGCCTATCGAGATCCCGTCGGGGGCGTTCTTCTACGCGACCGATCCCGACGGCAACTCGATCGGCTTCTTCGCGAGTTGACCCGATGCGGCGCGCCGACCGGCTCTACCGACTGACGGACCTCCTGCGCGGAGGGAAGCTGACCACGGCGCGCCGCCTTGCCGACCGGCTCGAGGTCTCGGAGCGGACGATCTACCGCGACATCGCCGACCTCATGGCGTCGGGCGTTCCCATTGAGGGCGAGGCGGGGGTCGGCTACGTGATGCAGCCCGGCTTTAACGTCCCACCCCTGATGTTCGACCGCAGCGAGGTCGCGGCGCTGGTCACCGGCGCGCGCCTGGTCGAGGCCTGGGGCGGTGCCGCGATGGCGCGCGCGGCGTCGGAAGCGCTCTTGAAAATCGCCGCGGTGGTCCCCGAGGATATCGCGCGCGCCGCCGACAGCACCGCCATTCAGGCCTTCCGGACACCCGACCTTGTGGCCGCGGACCGCGAACAGCTCGATCTTCTAGACGCTGCCATCCACGACAGGACCGGCCTGAGCCTGCGCTACACCGACGAGGCGGGCGCCGAGACCGCCCGCCATGTGCGCCCCCTTGGCCTCGTCTTCTGGGGCAAGGTCTGGACCCTCATCGCGTGGTGCGACCTGCGCGACGATTTCAGGATGTTCCGCGTGGATCGTATCACCAGCGCCATTGCCGAAGGACCCATCAGCCTCGCCAAGCACCAGACGCTCGCGGCCTTCTACGCGCGCGAGGTCGATTGCGAGGATATGCGCCACCTTACTGGTCCGCGGGGCGCTGTATGAGTCGCCGCTGCGGAGACACTGCGCTGCCCCGTTGGACGAGACCGGACATGGCGGAATTGGGTCGACCTCATGTCCCCTGGTCTCGATCTTTCTCGGTCCGGGCTCCCGAAGAGCGGTGGTCGCTAAAACGGCGGAAAAGAAGCCCTTCGGCAAACTATCGGGAAGGTGTTGAGCGGACGCACTCCTTCTCCCTTGCTACCCGGTCAGCCGTTCCCTGCTGAGAAGTCGTCTGAAAAATTCTCCAATCACTTGAGGTCTTTACGCGGTGGCCTATTCTTTTCCCGGCTCACTTGGCTGACCCGCGGTTGCATAGCCCCTCGCAAGGGCTGGCGTCCGGACCGGCGCGTCGGTCAACACTCTGACCTGCCCTTGATGCGTCAGAACGGGGCGCTGGCGCGGAGCATGCCAATCCCTAAAACGGGCGCCTGACTCCATCGGCCGTTTGACACGACAAGCGACGTTACTTGACCAAGAAGATCCTCCTCAACGGCGAAAGCTGGACCGCCTCGGAAACCCACTTACGGGGCGTCGACGCCTTTGGCCGCGTCCACTTTCATCTCGGCGCCGAGCCATTTGTCGAAGCTGTGTCCGATGCCGAGTTCAGAGTTGAATACATGCCGCGCCAGGTTGTGGTGGATTCGCTTCCCTTCACGGACAAGGGCCTTGCAGTCTTTGACGCGATTTTCATCGCCGACATCGACGCCAACTCGCTGCTGCGTTGCCCGGACGTCAGGCTGCGCGGCAAACCGGTTCCGAACCGGCTGAAACCGATGCGCGACTATTACGTCAATGGCTGCGGGCTGATGATGGTGGGCGACCACCTGACCTTTCAGGGCATCAAGGTGCCGGAAGGGTTCAGCGCCTAGGTCGCGCTGCCCGATCACCGGTGATGGCTGGTGTCGGCACGGACTGGCCGCTGCTTCTCGGCGCGAATGAGGTCGTTGCGCGCGACGGTGCCGAAGTCGTGGCCCGATTGCCCGAGAACGGCGGGGGTCACCCTCTGCTTGTTGCCGGGCGCTATGGCAATGGCAAGTCATGGGCCAAGACGTCCGACATTGGGCCCACTGGGCGCGGACGGAGCTTCTCGAATGGCCGGGCTATGTCCCGCTGTTTCAGACCTGCCTGCGCTGGTTGACGGACGACCGCTGGCCCGTCACCGGCGTGGCTCATCTCTCGCACAGGTCGTATTTCACTGAGATCAGAGCGAGCGCCACTTGCGGGCGCGCTTCAAGCGCCCAGACCGGCGTCCGGTCCAACCCGTCTGGAGCCCACACGCCCGACCGCTCGGAGGGGCGCAGATCATGGGCCAGTGCACCAAGCCGTGTCACCGCTCGAGAGCCCGCGACCATCGCCGCTTCGAGGGCTGCCCCATGCAACCAAGCTGTGATCAAAGCACCGGTAAACGCTTCTCACGCACCCGTTTCGTCCCAGACCTGCACCTGCGGAGCGGTCCGCCGCACCGTCAGTGTCCCGCCCAAGAACAGCGCCGTACCCTGCGCGCCAAGTGTCAGCGCCAAGATAGGGCGCCGGCGCATGGCGCAGCACCGCCATCGGCATTGCCGGTGGCTCTATCCGGATCTGGCTCCTCATGCTGATCAACGCCTGCGCCAGCGTCGCCGAGATCCAAGCCTGCTTCGATTATTACAAGTCCGCCTTGGGCAGTTGCGATCCGGATGCACTGGACAGACATTTCTGAAACGATCACAACGTGATACGCTGTGGAAAGGCGAGTGCCTCTATGGTCATTTGGCCATCGCCGCGTTCCGTCGCACGCTCACATCACTGCCTCAGCGCACCCTGCGCAACACCACCATCATGACCAATGGGACAGACGTCGTCACCGCGAACACCGAGTTCGTGCATGTCGGCAAAACCCGTCTTGGCCGCTCGACCCAGACGTGGGTGCGTATGCCCGAAGGCTGGCGCATCGCCGCCGCGCATGGCTCGTTTCTTCTCGGCGGCTCCGCCCCTGAACAGACGTGTGCTCGTCCCTGCCATCCCTGGCAGTAGCAAGAAGTGGCAGGGATCCCGACCCGCAGAGCATCGCAATCCGATTGGCGCCTTCTGACTGGCGGTTCATGGTTGGCAAGTGTTTCGTACGAGTGGTGGTGTCCACGGCCGTTCGTCAGAAACCGCACCGCCTATCGGCTTGCATGCCCGGCACTCGGACATGGCGTGCATCAGGCGGTTGAGAAGAACGCCCTAACGAGGCTGGTTCTGTCGTCGTGCGCCGCGCATCGGCCGCCCGCCTCCTTGAATTTCGGGGCCGAAACCGACAGCGCTGCAATGGCTGATATGGACACGTTCGGACATCTGGCATGACAGGTTGCGGTGCAGCTTCGGTCCTTTGGTCGGCCACGCATGGTTTCGATCCAGATTCGGCGGTTCAAGCACCACTTGTCGCATCTGACGGGTTTGCCGAGAGATTTCCGGCCAGAGGCGAAGACCCGTTTCCTTCTGTCTTTCCAAGCATCGCTGACCCGACCGGCATCATGGTCCCGCGCGGGACAGGCCCGTCCTCACCGCGAGGGCGGTCATGGCGCTCGGGAAAGCGGGCCGGCACCGCGCCCTGTGCGGGTCGCTCTGTCGGAAAAGCTTGTCCGGCGCGCCCCCAGAGGCTCAAGAGCCTGAACCAGTCGCACCCGGAGACCGCACCCCAACCAGTGGGTGCTGAGCCTAGGACGGTCCTCGCGGCTTTCGGGGCTTGGCTGTCCGCGGTCGCCGTGGTGGGGCGTCGCCGCCTGCAGCCGCCCGTCTGGCACGGTTCTTCTTGCTGGACGCCTTTCCTGCGGGAGGCTTGGGCCCTCGGGCAGAGCTTGCCGGATCGTTCGGGTTGCCCAGTGATTTCGGTTTGGATTTGTGGGGCTTCCAGGGCGTGGCCTTTGGCACCTCTGCCGCCTCGCCGTCGTCGCGCTTCGCTTGTGACGGGCCGGCCTGCTTTGCATCCCGCTTGGGTTTCCTGGGACGTGGTTTCGGATCGTCGTTCCGGTCGGTCGGAGCTGCCTTTTCGGACGGGCCCGACGCTGCCGGGCGCAGAGGCTTCGCTGGCTCCGCCGGGCGCGGAGCCTTGACGGCGTCCTCAGGCCGCGCCCTCTGGCCTTGCGACGCCACCGGTTTGCCGTGGCGCGGCGCGCGTTCAAAGCTCGGCGCTGTCGCCAGCTGTTTCAGGGCCGCGTTACGCTCGAGCACCATCTCCGGTCCGACGGCGTCCAGAAACCTCTGGACGGAGCCCTGGCGGATCTCCACCAGCGAGACGTCCGGTTGAATACGGATCGCGCCGACATCTTCGCGCGAGAGGTTCCCGATCTTGCACAGCATGGGAAGGAGCCTGCGCGGATCGTCTCCCGCGGCCCGCCCGCCGTCCAGCGAGAACCAGACACTTGGCCCAAATGGAGCACGGGGCTCAGGCGCTGCGGAAATCTCGGACAGCTCCTCGGGGGCCGAGCGACGCTCGCGATACAGTCTGACATAAGCCGCCGCCAGCTGCTCGGCGGAGAAACGGCTGGCCAACTGGTCCACGGCAGTCCGGTTCGACGTTTCGACCTCCGCGGCCCAGTCCGAGCTCTCCAGCATACGCTCATCGTCCTTTGCCGTGACCTCGTCTGCCGATGGCGCCTTGGCCCACTCCGCTTTCAGTTTGGCCCAGCCCAACAGCCGTTGCGCCTTTTTGCGCGCGGCGGGGGGCACGATCAGCACGCTCACCCCCTTGCGCCCGGCGCGCCCCGTGCGCCCGGAGCGATGCAGAAGGATGTCCTGGTTGGTCGGCAGCTCCGCGTGGACGACCAATTCGAGGTTGGGCAGATCGATGCCCCGGGCCGCCACGTCCGTTGCGACACAGACCCGAGCCCGCCCGTCGCGCATTGCCTGCAGCGCGTGGGTGCGTTCGTTCTGCGAAAGCTCCCCCGACAGGGCGACGACCGAAAAGCCGCGATTGGACAAACGGGTGGTCAACCGGTTCACCATGGCACGTGTGTTGCAGAACACGATGGCATTGGGCGCCTCGTAGTAGCGCAAAACGTTGATGATGGCGTTTTCCCCATCGCGAGCCGACACGTTCAGCGCCCGATAGTCGATGTCGGCATGTTGGGTGGAGCCGGTGGCCGTGGCAATGCGCACAGCCTCTCTCTGATAGTTCTGGGCAAGCTTTGCGATGGCGGCCGGGACCGTGGCCGAGAACAGAAGCGTCTGCCGTTCTGCCGGAGCCTGCTCCAGAATGAACTCCAGATCCTCGCGAAAACCCAGATCCAGCATCTCGTCCGCTTCGTCCAGAACCACCGCCTTGAGTGCGCTCAGATCGATGGACCCGCGCATAATGTGATCGCGCAGGCGGCCCGGTGTGGCCACGACGATATGGGCCCCCCGTCCCAGCGCCCGACGTTCGTCGCGCATGTCCATCCCGCCCACGGTCGATGCGAGCACGGCACCGGCGCGCTCAAACAGCCAAGTCAGCTCCCTTTTGACCTGCATCGCCAACTCTCTGGTCGGCGCGATCACCAGTCCCAGCGGTGCCGATGCCGGCTCAAAACTCTCTGCCGCGCCGAATAGCCCCGGTGCAATCGCCAGCCCGAACCCAAGCGTCTTGCCCGAGCCCGTCTGCGCCGACACGAGGAGATCCTTTCCGGTCAATGCAGGGTCCGTGACGGCCTGCTGCACGGACGTCAGCTGGGTGTACCCTTTGTCATCGAGCGCTTTTGCGAGAGCCTGTTTCACGTGCTGTTCACTTTCCAAAACCTTGGGGCGTTTTAACTGCGAACACTCGCATCTCGGGCCCGGGATAGACCGCACGATCCTCTCGAAACGAAAATGTACAGGCTGCGGACGGCATTACCCTGAAAGGCGCCGTAGTCAACGTGTTGCTCGAAAGGGTCTTCCGGCGCTTGGCCAGCACGCGAGACCATTTGTGAAGGCATCCGAGACAAAACCCGAGCGCTGACGATCATTGGGTCTGTCCTGCACCAGAGCATCGGCCGGCCTGTCGCAAGGGCACCTCGCCGCCCGCCACGCCGCTCCCAAGGCGCTTCAGGATCGCGCGGGCTTGCGCACCGGTGAGCCGTGGTCGCTCCGCGTCACCTCGTCAGAGACGCGTTTCACTTCGAACTGCGGTGGGAAGGGTCTCAGGTCATGGGATGTCTCAACGACGCGCAGCAATCCAAGGTTAGCAACCAAAGTCGTCTGACGTTGTTCTTCGTGGGGCACAAACACTTTTGCCTCCCGGTTATCACGCTGGATTCTGGCAGGGAGTTCCGTGAACTGATCTGTGCACCAAAGCCCCGGACAGCCAAAGGTCTGGCAAACTCCCTGTAAGATAGCGTTCCCTGATTTCTCGGAGCAGCATCCCGAGCATCACGACCCATATCCCCCTACGAAAACTCCCGGTTTTGGGCTTGTAAATTTAGCCCCAGTCAGTGAACGCTTTAGCGCGCTGGTGCAGTACGTCTCTTGTTCGAGCATCGAAAAAACTGCCGTTGAGATGGTTTGGAACGACGGTTCAGTCAAACTCAGCATCCAGGTTTTGTTGGCATTCCGACCTGAAACACCTGCCCAGTTTCGCCACGTCGTACTGCCCTTTCGCCTTCCAACCGGACCGATGTGGACTGCGAGCGTCCAGATTACTTGCGGCACTGGGCGGCAACGTGAAGCCCGCAAGGGACTTGGGCCCAGGTGCGCTGGTTTTCGTCAGGAACTTCTTGCGGGCCTGGATTCAGAGTACCGAATGCGGGCGCTCGGTGTTGTAGAGTTGCAGACATTCGGACATCTTCAACCCTAACATGTGCCGTCGCTCGCTCCACGCACGCCATCGCCGAAAGACACACTGAACCGGATTCATCCAACGGGGTCGTCATGCCGCCATTCACCCAAGCTCTTTTGCGAAACTCTCTGGTCTGTGGTTCGGCGCTTTTCAGCGCCGTCGCTCTTGTCGGAATGTCCCAGACGGCGCTGGCCGACGGCACGACCTGGCCGACCTTCAACGGCAATCTGATGGCGCAGAAATACTCGCCCAACGACCAGATCAACCGCGACAATGTCGGGACGCTGGAGATGGCCTGGAAGGTCAACACCGGCGATGTGTCAGACGGCAAGGACGGCACACCCGCCACCGTCTGGTCCGCGACGCCGCTGGTGGTCAACGATACGGTCTATCTCAGCACGCCCTTCTACCGCATCTTCGCCCTGCGCCCGGACACCGGCGGTATCAAATGGGTGCATGACACCACCGCCGACCGGGAGGCGCCGGTACAGAACGAGTTGAAGAACCGCGGCATGGCCTATTGGCAGGCCGAGAGCCCCGAGGAGGGCGTCAGCTGCCAGAAAATGGTCTATATCGGCACGATGGAGGCCACGCTTCACGCCGTGGATGCCGATACCGGCGTCATCTGCCCAGATTTCGGCGATAACGGCATCCTGTCGGTCAATGCATGGAACACGACCAACGCCATCTGGCCGCTGGCGCTCTTCCAGGCACCGCTGGTGGTGGGCGATACTCTGGTGCTCGGCTGGTCGGGCAATGACTGGCAGGACACGGTGACGCCGCCGGGATCCGTGTTCGGCATCGACGCGCGAACGGGAGATCTGAAATGGACATTCCGCTCGATCCCCGAGGAGATGTTCACCAAGACCGGCACCGCAAACACCTGGGCCAGCATGTCGGCGGATATCGAGCGTGGGCTGGTCTATGTGCCCGTGGCTTCGCCCAGCCCGAATTTCTACGGCGGCAACAGGCTCGACCCGATCCCGCTCGCGACCTCCGTCACGGCCCTCGATGTGAATACCGGAGATGTCGCCTGGAGCTACCAGCTCGTCCACCACGACCTTTGGGACTACGATACCAATGCCGCGCCAACGCTGGTCGATCTGCAGCACAATGGCGAGACCGTCCCGGCCCTGGTGCAGACCGGCAAGCAGGGGTTCCTCTACGTGCTCAATCGCGAAACCGGGGAGCCGATCTTTCCGATCCTCGAGCGTCCTGTGCCGGCCTCGGATGTGCCGGGTGAACAGGCCTCGCCGACCCAGCCGATCCCGACCCTGCCGGCCCCGGTGGTCGGGGACACATGGCCCGGGGTGTTCGAGCTCGCCGATATCGCAAGCTTCGGCTATTGCAGCCGAACGGCCGAAGGACTGCGCGACGAAGGCCGTTTCACCCCCCCGAGCCTGCAAGGCACCCTGCAATGGCCCAGCACCGTGGGCGGCATCGAGTGGGGCGGCGGGGCCGTGGACCCCACTACCCGAACCTACGTGGTCAACAACTCCGTCACGGCGCAGATCGCGAAACTGATCCCGCGCGCGGACTACGACGAGGAGCTGGAGAACAAGGCCAGTGCCCACACCGGTTATGTGCCGATGCGCGGCGTGCCCTACGGGCTCGACCTGCAGCTCTTCATGAATCCACTCGGAATGCCTTGCTGGAAACCGCCCTACGGGCAAATCTCGGCCTACAATCTCGATACGGGCGAGCGTCTGTGGCAGGTGCCTTTCGGCCAGATCAAGCGCGACGGCTTCTACATGCCCGAAGACTGGGGCACGATCACCCTTGGCGGACCGGTCATCACCGCGGGAGGCGTGATATTCATCGGCGCCTCAATGGACAACCGCGTCAGAGCGCTCAATGTCGCCGATGGCAGCGTGCTGTGGAAGGCCGATGTCTCGGCGCCGGCCGTCGCGACGCCCGCGACGTATATGTATGACGGCACGCAGTATGTGGTTTTCACCGTTGGCGGGAACTCGATCCTCTCACCCACCGTAAGCGACGAGATCGTGGCCTACCGTCTGCCCCAGAACTAGCCGAGGCGCGCTGACCGGGCGCGGCGATGACAGGTCACGTCAAGAAAAAGGCCGCCCCAGAGATCGCTGGGGCGGCCTTTTTCGTGGTTGGTACAAGGACCGGTATCCTGCGGGTCGTCAGTCCATCCCGCGCACCGGAATGGTGGTGCCGGGCTTGGGATGCAGCAGCTTGAGGATGCCGTAAATCACCCCGACCAGAACCAGGCCGATCAGATCACTGACAAATCCGCCCGCGATCATGAAGAGCGCGGCGATGACCAGCAACACACGGAGCCACCAGGTCGCACGCTCACCGGCGAGCCAGCCCTGAACGCCCGACGACAGCAGGAAGACACCGACGGTCGCGGTCAGCAGCGCCCGGGCGATCTCAAAGAAGCCGCCATCCATCAAAAGCGCGCTGTTGTAGAAGAACATGAACGGCACGATGAAGGCAGCGATACCGATCTTGAAGGATGCGACGGACGTCTCCATCGGGTTGGCGCCGGACACGCCCGCGGCGGCATAGCTCGCCAGGGCCACAGGTGGCGTGATCGCCGAGACGACGGCAAAGTAGAACACGAAGAAATGCGCCGTCAGCTGGTCGATCCCGAGGTTCACCAGACCCGGTGCCACGACGCTCGCCGCAACGGCATAGGCCGCGGTCGTCGGCATCCCCATGCCCAGCAGGATAGAGATCATCATGGCAAAGATCAGCGCGAGCAGCTGGCTGACCCCCGCAAGGCCCAGCAGCAGGTTGGAGAAGCGCGCGCCCACACCGGTCAGGGAGATCACCCCGACGATGATGCCCGCGCAGGCACAAACCGCGGTGATCTGGATCGACATGATCCCGGCCGTCTCGAAGGCCTTCGTGATCGATTTCAGCCCCATGCGGTACGGCGTCAGCCAACTCACCACCGCGGCTGCGGCGGTCGCATAGGTGCCAGCCCGGATCACCGAATAGCCCAGGAACAGGGCCACGATCAGGATCAGGATCGGCAGGAACAGATAGGCCTGGCGCGCCATCGCCTTGAAGCGCGGCAGCTCATCCTGGCGCATACCGCGCATACCCAGCTTGGCCGCTTCGAAATCGACCATGAAGTAGATCGAAACGAAATAGAGGATCGCCGGGATCACCGCCGCAATGGCGATCTCGGTGTAGGGAATGCCTGTGATCTCGGCCATGATGAAGGCGCCCGCGCCCATGATCGGCGGCATAATCTGTCCGCCGGTGGAGGCCGCGGCCTCCACGGCGCCGGCGGTGCGCTTGTCGTAGCCCACCTTCTTCATCAGCGGGATGGTGAGCGAACCGGTCGCCACCACGTTGCCCGCCGAAGTGCCGTTGATCATGCCCATGAGGCCCGAGGCAAAGATCGCGACCTTGGCCGGTCCGCCACGCGAGCGGCCGGCAAGGGCGAAGGCGAAATTGACAAAATAGTCGCCCACCTTGGAGGCCTGCAGGAAGGCCGCGAAGATGATGAAAAGGATGATGTAGGTAGATGACACCGCCGTTGTCGGGCCGAGGATACCGGCATCGGTGTAGACCTGGCTGAAGAACCGCTGCCAGGAAAACGGTGGTGCGTTCAGGAACCCCGGCAGCGTGTGACCGAGAAAGACGTAGGACAGAAACACCAGCGAGATCACGACGAGGGCCAATCCGGCCACGCGGCGCGTCATCTCCATGATCAGCGCGACACCGGCAGTGGCGGCAAAGGAGATGCCGATCGGCGCGAAATCGGAGCCCGTCGACATCCGCATCGACGTGCCATAGATCGCAATCAGATAGACCGCGACCGCGACCGCACAGACACAGAGCACCAGGTCCGGCATGGCGAAGCGGTCTCGTTCCGCGCTGTGGATCCAGGAGAGTGCGATCCCGCCTGCGGTAGCAAGAAAGAGCGGCATGCCAAAGAGCCAGACTTCGCGAAAGCGCACGGCCGGGTCGATGCCGTTCCACATCGCGCCGCCCTGGATCTGAACCGAAAACCAGAACGCAGCGCCAAGCGAAAGCAGCGCCGGCACGAAGAGCGCCAGGGCGATCCAGCCGGTCAGTTTTCGTTCGGAGCGCGCCTCGGTCTCTGACACGACAGTGTTCGAAAAGGAGTACGCATTGTAGAGAAGGAACCCCAGCATCAGTGCGCCGGCCACATGGACGATGCGGAAATTCCAGGTTTCCACCGGGAACTGCGGCAGCAGAGGCAACGAAACCCCCGTGAGCCCCGAGATCGACAGTCCGTTCAGGGCCGCCATATGCAAGGCTGCGTAAAGGGCTGCAAAAGCGGCCAGAAAGATACCACGCCATCCCACCAAAAGCCGTCGGTTGGATTCGACCGGTTCTGCGTCCACGTCATGGGCAATGAGGTGGTCGTCGTCTGCACGCGTGTCGGTCATGGCGTCTCCAGTTCTGTCGTAAGGCGATCCGCACCTCCCCCGCGCGGTCGACGATTGCCGGCAGCGCGCGGGGTCGGAAACGGAGCCTGACCGATCACGTGGACCTACGTGGTCGTCAGGTTGGGCGGCGGTCCCTTCAGGAGCCGCCGCCGTAGATCATCTCGGGCGGAATGGATCCGCCGTTTTCGTTGAACCAGGCCGCCGCACCGGGATGCCACATCAGCACCTGGTTCTTGTCCCAGTTCTCCGGCAGCGTGGAGGCCGCCGCGCGGTGGATGCTCACCATCCGGTCATTGTCCGACATCACCGTGTCGACAGCCGCCTTCACGAAGCTTTCGGGCAGGTCGCAATTGGCGATCGCGAAGTTCCACATCGACACGGCACGCGCCGGTTCCGTCAGCGTGCTGTAGGTTTCCGCAGGGATATCGAAGGGCGCGACGGGGAAGTCCGCGAGGACCTTGGCCTGCTCTTCTTCGGTGAACTGGATGATGTTGATGTCGTTCTGGACCTCGAGCTGGCTCACCGCCGGGACCGGAACACCCGCGGCAAAGGCGATCACGTCGATCAGACCGTCCTGCATCTGGCCGCCCAGATCGGACCAGCCGCCGTTGCGCTTCTCGAACTCGACGCCGAGGTCTTCCATGATCACAGGGAAATAGGTGTCCGAGGTCGAGCCCGCTGGGCCAAAGCCGATGCGGGTGCCCGGCGGAATGTCGGAGATCGACTCGATCCCCGAAGACGCGAGTGCCGTGATCGAAAACGGCGTCTGGTACATCGGGAACATGGCGCAGGCCTTGTCCATCACCAGACCTGGCGCGAGCGGGTTTTCGCCCTGCATCGCCGCAGCCGCGGGCCCCATGGTCGTCATGGCAAATGCGTTGTTTCCGGTGTGCACATTGGCGAGGTTCTGCCACGGTCCGCCGGACACTTCGCCGCCGCCGGAGACGCCCAGTTCGTCGGCCACCAGGTTCGCCCAGCCGGAGCCATAGGCGAAAAAGGTGCCGCCTTGCGACGCCGTGCCGACGGTAAAGCTGTCCGGCCAACCGGTCCGGTCGATCTCTTCGGCATGGGCAACGCCAACGAAGAGCATCGCCATTGCGGTCGATGCGGTCAGAAGAGTTCTTTTCATGTCATACCTCCCAGTATGGTTTGCGGGATGTTGAGTTCCCTGAGGCAGCGAGCCAGCTTCCACTGCCCTTTGCAATCTGGATGCGCAGCTCGATATGCAATGGCTGCATACCCGGTTTCTTCTGAGCTTTGGAAGTTTCTCGGCCAAATGGGCGGGTTCGGAGACAAAACCACGATCCGGGTGGGTCAAAACCCACCCATCGCGCCTAAGGTCTCACGCCTCGTCGCGGAATGTTGATCGGTCGAGACCATGTTTGCGCATTTTCTCATAGAACGCCTTGCGCGACAGACCGAGCGATTCGTAGCTCGCCTTGATGCTTCCGGCATGGGCGGTCAGGGTCGCCACGATCAGTGCGCGTTCATGCTGCGCCATGTGATCGGCCAGACTGCCCGCGCCGTCGGCCGTCGCGATGCGCGTGAGCTCCGGGTCCAGTCCCAACGCATAGCGTTCGGCGACGTTGCGCAACTCGCGCACATTGCCGGGCCAGTCGCGCCCCGCGAGCGCCCTCAGGACCGCTCCGGGGGGTGGAGCGACGTCGCGCTGCGCCCGGGCTGCCACGTCCTCCAGAAACTGCGCAAAGAGCTGCGGGATGTCCTCGCGCCGCTCGGCCAGCGGCGGCAGGCGCAGGGTGACCACATTCAGCCGATAGAGCAGGTCGGCCCGAAACTCCCCTGCCCCGGCCGCATGCTCCAGATCGCGCTTGCTGGCCGCCAGAACGCGGATGTCCAGGGGCACCACCTCGTTCGAGCCCAGTCGCGTGACGATCCGGTGCTCGACCACTTGCAGCAGCTTGGCCTGCAAGGGTTGCGGCAGCGTGTCGATTTCATCGAGAAACAGCGTGCCGCCACGGGCATGTTCGAACTTGCCGAACCGCGTACGGATCGCGTTGGGGAACGCGCCGGCTTCGTGCCCGAACAGTTCGCTTTCGATCAGATCGGCGGGCAGCGCGGCGCAGTTGATCTGCACGAACGGACGGTCGCAGCGCGCGCTCATGCCATGGATGGCCCGGGCGGCGAGCTCCTTGCCGGTGCCCGTCTCGCCGACGATGAGCGCATCGGCGTCGGTCTGCGCCACGGCCCGCAATTGTGCGCGCAGCGCCTGCATCACCGCGCTGCGCCCGCTCAGCCGGGCCTCCGCATTGCGGCCTTCGCTGATCTCGGCGCGTAGCGCGCGGTTCTCCAGGGTGAGACGGCGCTTGTCGAGCGCGCGTTTCGCGGTTTCGACCAGACGCTCTGGTGCGAAGGGTTTTTCGATGAAATCATAAGCCCCGTCGCGCATCGAACGGACCGCGAGATCCAGATCCCCATGTCCCGTAACCAGGATCACCGGAAACTCGGCATCGATCTCCAGCGCGCGCGCCATCAGCGCCAGCCCGTCCATCGGCGACATGCGGATGTCGGTGACGAGAATCCCTTGGTATTCGCGACTGATCCGGGCCAGAGCCTCGTCGGCGGCGCCAAAGACCTCGACGGGCAGGTCAGCAAGCTGAAAGCTCTGTTCGGCTGCCAGACGCAAATCCTCTTCATCGTCGACAAACAGGATAGGTGCGGGCATCACACGGCCTCCTGCACGGATTGCGCCCGCGGCAGGCTGAGCGTGAAGACCGCGCCGCCCTCCGGGTGGTTGGCGACCTCCAGACGCCCGTCGAAATCGCGCACGATATTGTAGGAAATGGAGAGCCCCAATCCCAATCCCTTGCCGGGATCCTTGGTGGTGAAGAACGGATCGAAGGCCTGTCCCATCGCGTCCCCCGCGAGGCCGGGTCCATGGTCGCGCACGCGCAGCACGGCGTCCGACGCATCCTGGCTCAGCGAGATCTCGATCCGCGGGTCCGTCATGCCGGTCATCGCATCCAGGGCGTTGGTGAGCAGATTGACGATCACCTGTACCAGCCGCACCCGCCCGCCGGTGACCCAGACCTCGCCCTCCGGGATGTCCCTTGCGACCACGGCGTTCTGCTGGCGCAGGCGCATGTCCACCAGTGCAAGCGCGTCGTCGAGCGCGGCCGCGAGCGGCACCGGGCCGGTCTGATCCTTGGGACGCCGCGCAAAGCTGCGCAGATGTTGCGAGATCTCCGCCATCCGGTCGACCAGACGAGAGATGCGCTGCAGGTTCTCACCCGTTTCTGGCAGTCTGCCGCGCTCCAGAAAAGTCGCGGCATTGTCGGAATAGGATTTGATAGCGGCGAGCGGCTGGTTGAACTCGTGGCTGAGCGCCGCCGACATCTGACCCAGCGCGGCGAGCTTTCCGGCCTGGATCAGCTCCTGCTGCGTCGTCTTGAGGCGGGTTTCCGTGGCGCGCCGTTCCTGCACCTCCAGTGTAAGCTGCTGGTTGGCCTCGTTGAGATCGCCGGTCCGTTCGGCTACGCGCCGTTCCAGTACATCCTGCTGCGTCCGCTGGGTCTCGATCCGGTCGAGAAGCCGCAGCCGGCGCTGGCGGATCACCAGACCGACCATGGCCAGCACCAGCAGCGCCAGAAGCACCGCCACAAGCGCCACGCGCGCCTGCGCCAGGGCGGGCGCCACCGGGGTCAGGACATGGACCTGCCAGCCGGCCTCGGGGATGGGCAGCCGGCTGACCAGAAAGGGCGAGGGTGCCCCCGCGATGTCGATCACCTCGCCGCCCCAGCGAAACGAGGTCACATGGTCCAGTGGCTCCAGACGCTCCAGCGGATACTGCCGGTCCCGTTCGATGCGCGCGCGGGCCTCGCGATCGAGCGGCTGCAGCGTGCGGAAATGCCAGTCGGGGCGGTTGGACATGAAGACGATATTGTCCAGATCGGAGACAAGCAGATCGTTCTCCCCGCCCTGCCAGGCGGCTTCGAATTCCTCGACGGTGAATTTCACCGCGACGACGCCCAGAACCTCGTCTCCGCGCAGCACCGGCGCCGCGTAATAGTACCCGCGTTCGCGGGAGGTTGTGCCCAGGGCAAAGAACCGTCCCAGCCCGCCTTTGACCGCATCGGCGAAATAGGGGCGGTAATCGAAGCTGCGCCCGACGAAGGAGCGGTCCTTGAGGTAGGAACTTGCCGCGATGGTCAGCCCGGTCCGATCCATCAGATAGACGTCCGACGCCCCCAGGGCGCGCGTGTCCTCGGAAAACTGCGCGCTGACTCGGACCCGCAGCGCTTCATCCTCCGGCGCCTCCAGCAACTCTGCGAGCGCCGGGCGTTCGGCGATCAGTGCGGGAAAAGCCTCGAAACGAGACAGCGTTCCGGACAGCCCTTCGACGGCCAGACGCAAGGCAGCCTCGTTGCGTTCGCGCACCTCGTCGACAAATAGCCGCTCCAGATGGGGCAGCATCGCAATACTCAACGCCAAGGCCACCACTAGGGCGGCGAGTGCCGCCCAAGCGCCGGAAAAACGTCGAAAGCTGTCGCGCGCGCCATCGGCCATGGCCCAACTATCCCGTTCGGCGCACGGATTTCCAGACTGGCCCTCACCTTGTGACATGAACGGCGCCGCGGCAGCGACCCTCGCGAATGCCCGGCGCGGGCTCTTCAGACCGCCTGATCGACCGGCAGATCGGTTTGTGCGGGCGGCCCACCATCCTGCGGCCGGGTCAATCCGCGCAAGAGCCCCACCGCGGCCTGCGTGCCATCGATGACCGGGAGGCCCGCGTCGATCTTTCCGGCAAGGCCTGCCAGCGGCCCGCCGCCGAGCACGACCGATGCGGCCCCCTGCGCGGCCATGCCTCGGGCAAGATCGGCAAGGCCCCCGGCACAGCGCGCCTGCACGCTGCCCGGGTCCCCAATATCGACATCATCCAGGGCCTCCACGCCGAGCAGCAGATCGCCGTGGCCATGGCGTTCGGCGCTCTGGCGCAGGGCCGGCGCGAGTCGCGTCCCGAAGGTCACAATTCCGAACGGCCCGCCCAGCGTGCGCGCCGCGGCATAAGCCGCCGCCGCGATCCCCACCACCGGCAGCCCGGGCCGCAACGCCCGCACCTCGTCGGCGCCGGTATCACCAAAGGACGCCAACACAATCCCATCCACCGGCGCGCGGTGCGCCGCGACCGCGGCGAGCACGCCCTCCACAGCAAGCCTGGTGTCCTCGGCCGTCACGATCAGTTCCGGCCCGAAGGCGGCCGAGCAGACGGTGAAGATGTCGCCGGGATGGGCGACGGCCTCGGCGGCCTCGCGGATGCGCGCCGTCACGCCCGAGGACGTGTTGGGGTTCACGATCAGCAGGCGCATCAGAGGATCACGGACGGCAACCAGAGCGAGACGGCCGGAAAGACATTGATGATCAGCAGCGCGACCAGCATCGCGCCGATGAACCACAGCATCGAAGGAATGATCTTGGCGATGGAGATCTTGGCGATGGCGCAGGTGATGAGCACGACCGACGCCACGGGCGGGGTCTGCTGCCCGATGCCCAGGTTGATCGTGAGGATCAGCCCGAAATGCACCCGGTCGATACCCAGCTGGTCGGCCAGCGGCAGAAAGATCGGCACCAGCATCAGAATGGCCGGTGTGCCGTGAATGATCGTACCCGCGAGCAGGAAGAAGACATTGATGGCCAGCAGAACAACCCAGTAGCTCTCCGAGATGCCGAGGATCGCTTCGGCGATGTCCTGCGGAATGCGCTGGTTGGTCAGATACCAGCCCAAGAGCGTCGAGGTCGCCACGATGAACATCAGCATCGCCGATCGCTTGCCGGCAACGCGGAGAGTGTCGATCAGGGTGCCCAGCTTGACCGTGCGATAGACGAACGCCGCCAGCACGATCGACCAGAAGGCCGCGATGGCCCCGGCCTCCGTCGCGGTGAACACACCGCCCAGAATGCCCACCAGCACGAGGATCGGCAGGGTCAGCGGGATTGCCGCGTCCTTGCCGGTCTCGCCTACGCGCTTCCAGGAAAACGCGCCTTCGGTCGGATAACCCCGCCGCACCGAGATCAGATAGGCGGTCCCCATCAGCAGCGCGCAGACCATGATGCCGGGCAGAATACCTGCCGCGAAAAGCTCCGCAATCGAGGCGTTGGCAACATAGGCATAGAGGATCAGGTTCAGCGACGGCGGCACGATGATCGCCATCGTGGCCGAGGTCGAGGTCACAGCCGCCGCAAAGGCCGCCGGATAGCCACGCTTGCGCATCTGCGGGATCATCACCGAACCGATCGCGGCCGCATCCGAGGTGGCAGTGCCCGAAATCTCGGAAAAGAACAGCGATGTCAGAATGTTGACATGGGCCAGCCCACCGCGGATATGGCCCACCAGCGACGAGGCAAAAGCGATGAGCTTCTCTGCAATGCGCCCTTGGTTCATGATCTCGCCCGCGATCATGAAGAGCAGTGCCGCGACCAGCAGATAGTTGTTGGCCCCGCCGAACGGAATGAGCCCGATGATCTGCGGCACCACGGACGGGTCGAGCAGGATCATGGTCGCCGCCGTCACGCCGAGCACGAAGGCGATGGGCAGCCCCGCGATCAGCAGAATGAGGAGAAGAATCAGAATGGTCCAGCCGGGGTCAAGCAGCATCACGCGTCGCTTTCGGGCAAGAGGGCCTCTGGGTCGATCCGGCCGGTCAGAACGCCCACCAGCCGCACCGTGCAGAAGGCCGTGATCAGGGCACCGCCCACCGGCATCGCGGCGCGGAACATCGCCATGCTCAGATCCACGGAAATCAGCGAGCGCCCGGCAAAACTCATCGCCGCGATCCCGCCATACCAGGCCAGCAACGCGCCGAACCCGGCCATGAGCGCAAGGTTTGCGGCCATGACCCACCGCATCGCGCGGGCCGGCAGGATCCGCAGCACCGCATCGAAGCCCAGATGCTCATTCGTGCGCGTGAGGTAGGCCGCGCCGATGAAGGTCAGCACGGCCAGCAGATGGGCGGGCAGCTCCTCGCCCCAGGACACGCTGTCGTTCAGGACGAACCGGGCGAAGACCGCCCAGTTCAGCAGCACCAGCAGGAGCCCGGCCAGGGCGATCACCATGGCGTCGAGCACCGCACCGACCCAGCGGTCGAGCCGGGTCAGTGCATCGCCCAGACGGTCCATTGCAGCAGGCTCCTGCATCAGATCACTGGATCCCGAGTGCAGAGCGCGTGGCGTCGATCATGTCCGAACCGATCACCTCGACAAATGTCGGGCTGTCATAGAGCGGAGCTGCCGCGGCCTGGAATGCCGGAAAATCGACCTCGTTGACCTCGAGCTTTTCGGACAGGGCGGCAATGGTCTCGGCATCCGTTGTTTCGCCCCATTCAAAGGTCCAGGGCGCGACCTCGGCCGCCACACGCAGTATCGTCTCCCGCAGCTCGGGATCGAGCCCGTTCAGATAGGGTTCGCCGAACACCAGGAAGGTCGGCAGATAGACATGGTTGGAGAGCGACATGTAGTCCTGCACCTCGAAGAGCTTGGCGCTGTCGACCACCTGGGCGGGGTTTTCCTGCCCATCGATGGTGCCTTGGTCGAGCGCGGAATAAACCTCGCCGAACGACAGCGGCGTGGCGTTCGCACCGAGCGTGTTGAACATCTCCACGCGCTGGCGGTTGGTCGGGGTCCGGATCTTGAGCCCGTCCAGATCGGCGGGCACCACGATGGGCCGCACCTTGTTTGTGATCTGCCGGAACCCGTTGTCCCACATCGCGGCCAGAACCATGCCGGTCCCGTCGAAGCCTTCGGCCAGCATCTCCCCTGCCGGGCTCTCGGCAAAGGTCTGAACGGCGGCGCGGTCCTCGAAGAGATAGGGCAGATCGAAGATCGAGGTGCGCGGGTTGATCTGGGACACGGCCGATGCGGACAGCGACGCGTTGTGGGTGCCCAGCGTCAGGCCCTGGAGTACGTCCTCTTCGGAGCCCAACGTGTTCGACATGAAGATCTGGACGTCGATCTCGCCCGGTGCGGCGGCTTCGAGCTGCTTCTCGTATTCCTGCAGGAAGACATGGGCAAAGGACCCCTCGGGCAGCGAGGAGTTGATCTGAAGCACCGTCTCGGCGGCCGCGGACAACGGCAGCGTCAGCGCGGCGGCGGTCGCGAAAAGCGTCTTTCGTGAGAGAGTCATCGGCGATGTCCTTTCCTGTCCAAGCACCAGTCCGGAATCAACACGGACCTTGGGAAAACACTCTTTCGCAGATGGCGAACAAGAAAAGATTTTTTCATAACCTCGTCACCATAAATCGTCCCTGATGCTGCCACACGCGGCAATCGTGCCTCAAATTGCCGTACAATCGGGCAGTTCGCGAAGGTTCAGAGTTCGCCCAGCCGGGTATGGGCGTCTTCGATCGCCCGCATCCTCTGGCGGCCCGCCGGTCCCGACAGGTCGATCACCCGCGCGGCGATAAGATTGCACATGGCCATGACCGAAATGTGGTTCAGCAGCGGCCCCGGCGCGCTCGTGGCACAGGACACGCGCCAGCGTGCAGGCAGCGCATCGAGCCGCGGCAGATCCCCGATCAGCGCGACGTCGGCGTTGGTCTCGGACAGCGCCTCGACAACCCCCGTGAGGGCCGCAGGCGCGCGGCGCAGCGCAATGACGATCACGCAATCGCCGCGGCCAAGCCCCGGGAGGCTTTCGGCCAGCGTTTCTCCGTCCCTCGGTAAAACACTGATTTCCCGACAGATCTGTGACAACTGCCAGCCGAGATATCGGGCAAAGGACTGGCCAGCCCGAAATCCGATCACCCGCACGCGCGGCGCGGCAAGGATTGCCATCGCAATGGCGTCCAGCGCGCCATCATCAAAGATCGAATAGGTCCGTTCGAGGTTTAGCCGGGACTGTTCGAGATGCGCGGCCACGATCCCGTCGGTCGGCGCATTGCCGGAACCGAAGCGAAAGAGCGGCGCGCCGGTCTGCTGTTCGGCACGGACGGCCTGCCGCGCTTCCTCGAACGACCCGTAGCCGAGCTTGCGCACGAAGCGCGAAACCGTGGCGTTGGAGACATTGGCGAGCTGCGCAAGCTCGGTTGCGGTATAGCTCGCCAGGTCGCCTGGAAAGTTGAGCACGACGTCAGCCAGGCGACGCTCGCTCGCATGAAGATCAGGGAGCGCCTCACGGATCCGGGCAACGAGGGAGAGACGCGAAACGCTCGACATGCCATGAAATGTATTTTGCACAGCCGTAACGGTAAAGGCCAATTGCGCCTAGAGAGCGGCCGCACCGGGCCGGCGGCGCGGCGGACGCCAAGGGTCTGCGCGCTGCGCCGCCCTGCGCGTGGCACAGCGGCTCGGTTCGACGCCTTCACCAGCACCTTGATCTGCGATTTCTCCGGCGCGAGTACCTCAATCCCTGCACTATGATCTCCTTGATCGAAATGCGGTTGGTCCCCAGGTTCTCGGCCCGGAAAAGACCCTGCCGCATCAGCGCCACCACCGCCGGACAGACATTGCGAAAGGCGATTGTGCCCTTGATCTCGCGTTCCCACCCGGATCTTGCTCGTGCGCACCGCGTGCAGCGCGACCGCGGTGGGTTCCACCCGCACGCCTTGTTCCATCGACAGATTTTCGGGCATCTTGTGGGCCCTGCGTGCGGGCACCACTGAATAGGCCGCGACCCCGCCCCAGCCGCCGGAAAGGCCGACTGGTCCGAGCTTTTCGAACAGGTTGTATCTGCCGTCCCCGTAGCGCGGGTAGGCGCCGCAGGCAAAGATCGGCTCGCTCACGGTCCGATCGCCGACCGACAGGTTCTCCAACCCTTGGCCGAGTTCCGTGATCTCGCCGCAGTATTCGTGCCCCACCACGCTAGGCGCCTTGCCGCCGCTCAGCGGATGCCTGTCCGCGACCGGCACAAAGATCGGCCCGGCGAGCTATCCATGCCGATAGCTGCCGCAGATCCCCGTCCACGCCCCATGAACTCGACCTGCCCCGATCCGGGCGCAGGTTCGTCCACATCCTCGACGCGAATGTCCTTGGCGGGATGCCACCATGCTGCTTCAGTCGGGTCTCTTGTTTCATGCTGTGTCGCGCCGCCGCCCCCCAAGAGACAGGCCGCCGATGAACTGCGCGTTCCCCCCGAGGGCGCCCCTCAGTGCGAGGTGGACGCGCCATCTTCATTGATGGCCTGTGCAGTCACGTGCGGCGAGGCGGCCAGCTGTACGGCAAGACTGCCCATGTCATCCGAGGCCTGTGCCTCATCCTGCCGAATGGAAAGGTCTTGGTGTCGTTTCCTGGACTCCTCTGCTGTTTCGCCCTCGTTTGTCCACCTGTTGGACGGACCGTCCGGCCCGGTCCACGCTTGGGTTCCCATGATCCCCGAACCGATCGCATTCACCGTGATGCCGTTGCTTTACGGCTCCTTGGCCGGCAAAAGAAGTGAGAACACCCGATTGCCCTTCGCTCTCCAAATCGACGTGCGGTGTCGGGCGGCGCAATAACCGCCGCCCGCGACGTCTGGCTTAGCTCAGGTGATAGACCTCCTGGAGTCCGTAAACGGGGGTGTCGATGCCCTCCATGCGCGCCTTGATCTGCAGGCTGAGGAATTGCGAGTAGTGGCGCGACTGGTGCAGGTTGCCGCCGTGGAACCAGAGCGCCTCCTGCTGGGTCGGTTTCCACATGTTGCGCTCCTCGCCCTCCCAGGGGCCCGGGTCCTTGGTGGTGTCCGAGCCAAGCCCCCAGACCTTGCCGACCTTGTCGGCCATCTCCTGGCCCATCAGGTCCGCGACCCAGCCGTTCATGGAGTTGTAGCCCGTGGCATAGACGATCAGGTCGGCCTCCAGCTTGCTGCCGTCGTCCAGGATCACCCCGTCCTCGACGACCTCGGTGACCTGCCCGCGCTTGAGCTTGATCTCGCCATCGATGATGAGCTGGCTGGCTCCGATATCGATGTAATAGCCCGACCCCCGGCGGAGGTACTTCATGAATAGCCCGCTGTCGTCGTCGCCCCAATCCAGCCAGAAGCCCGCCTTTTCGAGCCCCGCGTAGAAGTCAGCATCGCGCTTCTTCATCTCGGCATAGGCCGGGACCTGGAACCCGGCGAGGATCGCATAGGGCAGCGAGGCAAAGATCAGGTCCGCCTTTTCGGTGGTGACGCCCGCCGCCACCGCCTCTTCGGAGTAGAGCGCGCCGAGCCCCACATCCATCAGCGTGTCGGAGCGTACGATATGGGTGGAGGACCGCTGGACCATCGTCACATCGACCTCACCCTCCCAAAGGGCTGCACAGATGTCATGGGCGGAGTTGTTGGAGCCCACGACCACGGCCTTCTTGCCGCGATAGGCGTCCGGGCCGGGGTGCTTCGACGAATGCTGCTGGTCGCCCTTGAAACTCTCCATACCGGGGAACTCGGGCATCCGCGCCTTGCCGGACATGCCCGTGGCCATGACCAGCTGCTTGGGCTTCAGAACGACCTCTTCGCCGTCGCGGTCCACCACCACGGTCCATTCCTTGGCGTCCTCGTCGTAAGTCGCGGATTTCGCCGTGGTGCGGGTCCAGTAGTTCAGCTCCATCACCTTGGTGTACATTTCCAGCCAGTCGCCGATCTTGTCCTTGGGGCTGAAGATCGGCCAGTTCTCGGGAAACTTGATGTAGGGCAGGTGGTCGTACCAGACCGGGTCATGCAGGCAGAGCGACTTGTAGCGGTTGCGCCAGCTGTCGCCGGGGCGTTCGTTGCGCTCCACGATGATCGTCGGCACGCCGAGCTGGCGCAGACGCGCGCCGAGCGCAATGCCGCCCTGTCCGCCGCCGATGATCAGGCAATAGGGCTGGGTGCTGTAGCCCAGCTCCGCCGCCTCGCGCTCGCGCTCCTCTTTCCAGGTCTCCCGGTTGCGGCCCGCGCCATGCTTGGCGCCGAGCGGGCGGGCGAACCCCTTGTGTTCCTCATGGCCCTTCAACTCGACCATCGTGGTGAGCAGGGTCCAGATCTTGCCATCCTTCAGGCGCATCAGCCCGTAGCCGCGCGCGACGTCGGTTTCGAACCGGATCCAGGCGGTGGTGACGCCATCCTCTTCAGTGGGCAGCTCGCCCTCGGCCAGCGCCCAGCCCCTCGGCCTGGTCGTGGCCAGCTGGTGACGCAACATGTCCTCGACCTGGTCCTTGCCCTCCACGGTCTTGATGTTCCAAGTGAATGTCACGAGGTCGCGCCAGTAGCACTCGTCCAGAAACATCTCCTTGGCCGCAGCGATATCGCCTTCCTCCAGGGCGCGCCCGAAGCTCTCGATGAAAGCCTCGGTCTGATCTGTAAGGGTCGTGTCGAGCATGGTTTCCTCCTGGCGTGCTTTTTGCATCTGCGCAGAAGGTTTGCCCATGGAACTACCGTGCGCCACGAAAAACCGCCCGCTGGGAGGAAAACGGCGACAATTCCGACCGCACCGTTGCGTGCGCAACGCCGCGCAACAGACGCACCAGCCTGCCGGCCGCGCCGCTAGGCCGGCGGCTGCAATCCCGCCCGGCGCACGCGGCGCATCACCGTTGAACGGTTCACCCCCAACCGGCGGGCCGCCTGGGCCATGTTCCACCCGCAGGCGGTGAGCAGCTGCTCGAGGCTCTCCTCCGGCGCACTCTCGGGTCCGGGACCCGTCGCAGGCGGCGGCAGGTCCGGCAGATCGATGACCGGCCCTTCGGCCAGCGCCACGGCCACATCGAGCGTGCGGGCCAGCTCGCGGATATTGCCGGGCCAGGCGCGGCCGCTCAGCTCGATCCAGGCGGCGGGCGACAGGCGGCACCCGTCGGCCAACCGGCGCCGCACGAGCCGGTCGAGCAGCCAGTCGAAATCGCCCCGCAACCGAAGTGGCGGGATCTCCAGCTTTGCCCCTGCCAGACGGAACATCAGGTCGGCGCGCAGAGCGCCCGTTTCCGCTGCGATGTCCCGCTGGGCCGAGGCCACGACACGCAGATCGTTGCGCGCATCCAGCAGTGACAGCAGGGCGGCCTGCGCTGCGGGGTCCAGATCCTCGACGCCGCGCAGGAACAGCGTGCCGGCCGCGGCATCGCCCAACGCCAGCACAGCTTCAGGCGTCAGACTTGCACAGCGCACCGCGTGAAAGGCCCGCGGCGTGGCCCCGGAGACATGAATGGCGCGGGCCAGATACTCCTTGCCGGTGCCGGTCTCGCCGGTCAGCAGCAACGGGATCTGCGTGGGCGCCAGGCGCGCCGCCCGCCCGATCAACGTCTCCAGCGCGGGGTCGGGTCCTGCCACGCCCGCGAACGCCCCCAGACGCGCCCGCGCGCTGCTGCGCTGCGGCACAGGTGCGGTCTGTGGTGCAATCGCGTGTCCGAAGAGCCCGCGCCCGTCCTTGAGCCGTAACACACGCTCCTCCGTCGGACGCCCGCGCATCAGATCGGGCAGATCGTCGAGCGAGAAATCGACCAGCGATTCGATGTGACGGCCGATCAGGCTTTCCCCGTCGTCCGACGCCAGACAGGCCGTGGCCCCCCGGGTCATGCCAACGATCCGGCCGGACCCGTCGAGCGCGACCGCCGCCTCCGGATCGACCTCCAGAAATTCCGGCGAGGTGGAAAAGCGCAGCACCCAGTCGCGCCGCGTCATTGCCATCAGGTTCGCCATCTCCACGCGCCGGACCGACGCCTTGACCAGGTTCATCGCGAGGTTCTGACTTGATTTCGGAGAGGGCGAGCGCAGCAGCGAGATGTCCAGCACCGCGGCAAGTTTTCCGCAAGTGTCGTAGATCGGCGCGGAGGTGCAGGAGAGCGGCGTATGGGTCAGGCCGAAATGGTCGCCCTGGTGGATCGTCACCGCCTCACCGGTCACAATGCAGGAACCGACCCCGCAGGTGCCTGCGCGATCCTCCAGCCAGTCGGAGCCCAGATGCAGCCCGGCACGGCGCAGCTCGTCCTCGAACCGCCGATCCCCAAAGCTGTCGACACAGACCCCCTTGGCATCCGCCAGCAGCAAAACGTAGTTCTGTCCGGCGACCTGCCGGAAGAGCGCCTGCAGCCCCGACCGGGCCGTCGCGATCAGCCGCTCGGACTGTTCTCGGTGTTCGCGCAGCTGCGCCTCGGGCACGACATGGGCCGGATCGGCGCGGGTCGGATCCATGCCGTAGGTCTCGACACAGCGCCGCCAGCTCTCCGCCACAAGCCCGTCGCGCCCCGTCTCGTGCCCTTCGAGCACGCGGGCGATTTCGCTCACATGAGCCAGGTCTCCCACGCCGTCCTCCCTCCGCCGTTCCGGGCAGCATACTGCGACACCGCCGGATCGGGAATGCCAAACACCCGGCCGGCTTCCGCGGGCCGAAATCGCCCGGGTGCAAATTCTGCCCTTTCCATTAATGCACCATCTGGTTACATAGCCCCGCACGGTCAGGGAGACAGCGATGAACATCTACTTTCAGAAAACCCACCAGCGCGCCTTCGGAACGTATCCGCTGACCGGCGACGCGGCACTCGAGGCGATCCAGGCCGCGTTGGATGTTGGCTACCGCTCCATCGACACCGCGCAGATGTATGGCAACGAGGCCGAAACCGGCGCCGCGCTCGCCGCCTCCGACCTGCCGCGCGAGGAGCTCTGCATCACGACCAAGGTGCATCCCGACAATTTCACCGAAGCGCTGTTCATGCCCTCGGTCGAGCAGAGCCTGAAGGATCTGCAGGTTGACCATGTCGACGTGCTGCTGCTCCACTGGCCCGCCATGGGCGGCGAAAACGCCCCTTCGCTGAAGCTGCTGCAGCAGGCCCATGACCGCGGGCTGGCGAGAAATATCGGCGTGTCGAACTATACGGTCGCGATGCTGCGCGACGCGGCGTCGATCCTCGACGCCCCCATCGTCACCAATCAGGTCGAGTTTCACCCGCTGCTCGACCAGACCCGGCTGATGGACGGCGCCAACGCGCTCGGCATCCCGCTCTCGGCCTATTCGTCGGTCGCACGCGGCGAGGTCTTCAAGCATCCCGAGTTTGCCGAGATCGGCGCAGGCTACGGCAAGAGCGCGGGCCAGGTCGTGCTGCGCTGGATCCTGCAAAAGGGCGTCAGCGTGAACACCATGTCGGCAAACCCCAAGAACATCCGCGCGAACTTCGAGGTCATGGATTTCACGTTGTCCAGCGTCGACATGGCCCGGATCGAAACGCTCACCGGGACCGGCTACCGGTTGGTCACGCGCGAGATCTCACCCTGGGCCCCTGACTGGGACTGACGCTGTGCGGCGCAGGGCCCCAGCCCGTAGCGCCCACGTTCCCGGTCACGCCCGGACCACGGCACTGGCACGGCGGAACGCCAATAGCGCCGGGATGCAGACTAGCAGGACCGCTGCCCCCAAGTAAAAGGCCACGGCGGTGTTCTGGGTCCGCTCGGCCAACCCGCCCGCGATGCCCGGCGCGATCATCATCACGCCATAGTAGAGCGCGAAGAAGACGCCCATTCCAAACGTGCGGGCCGCCGGCGACAACACCTGCGATGGCAGCGTCATGATCGGACCGGCGGCGAGCCCGAAGAGCGCACCGGAGACCAGAAAGATCCCGGCCACGGCCCAGGACGGGACAAAGGGGATCAGCGGCATCAGGACCGCGTAACTCACGAGGCCGAGGAGGATCACCCCGTCGCGCCGTCCCGTACGGTCCGCGATCACCCCACCCAGCGGCAATGCCAGCGACAGCACGATCATGAACAGGCTTGTTGCGGATCCGGCGCTCTCAAGGCTCCAGCCCCGGGCGCTCAGCAGCGCCGGACCGAAGCCAAAGACCATGGCCAGTGCAGTATTGTAGAGCGCCCAGATCAACGCCGCGAGGATCAGCGGCGTGATCGGCAAACGCGCGACGGTCAGGCTCGCCGGTGCCGCGTCGGCCTGGGGCGGCGGGCGGTAGACCCTCCAGAACAGAACCAGCCCCACACCGATCGGGACCAGCACAACGACGCGGGCAAGTCCCAGCCCTCCACCCGCCGCGGCAAAGGGAAGAGTGAGCAGCGCCAGCGCAATGCCCAGCGGCCAGGAATTGATGAAGATGCCCATCGCGGTCGACAACTCTCGCCCGACGAACCAGTCCACCAGCATTTTCGTCATCACGATGTTGATGATCACGCCTCCCGCCCCGGCCAGGAGACGGCCGGCGACCAGCGCGGACCAGCTGTCGCTCGTCGCGGCTAGCAGCCCGCCGAGCAGCATCAGCCCCATCGACAGTGCGACGATGCGTTTTTCGCCGAAGCGCGCGGCAATCGCGCCGCCGGGGATGGCGATGATGACGCCCGGAGCAAGATAAAGCCCGATCAGCAGCCCGATATCAGCCAGACCGACGCCGTAGGAGTCCGCGATCACCGGCGATAGCGCGGCCACAGACTGGAACTGAAACGCCATGGTCAGCCGCGCGAAGAACAGAACGGCGAGTACCCACCAACGCTCCGGCACCGCCCCGGCTCCCCCGCTTAGCCGCGGGTGTGGAGGTGGGCACCACGGATGGCGAGGGCCCGTGGTCTCACTGGTTCCCCCGGATCAGATCGCTGGCTTTCTCGGCAATCATGATGGTCGGCGCATTTGTGTTGGACCCGATGAGGCTCGGCATCGCGGAGCTGTCGCAGATCCTGAGCCCGTCGAGCCCGTGAACGCGCAGGCTTGGGTCGACCACCGCCATCTCGTCCACGCCCATCTTGCAGGTGCCGGTCGGATGGTACGACGTCCGCCCGTTCCGTCGCGCGTACGCCTCCAGATCCTGTTGCGTGCGGACGCTATCATCCGGAAAGCGTATCATCTTGATGTATTTCTGCAAACTCGGCTGGGCAAAGATCTCCCGGCTGATCCGCACCCCTTCGATGGAGCATTTCAGATCGTCCGGTTCGGCCAGGAAATTCGGGTCGACGCGCGGCGCGTCCCCCGGGTTGGCAGAGCGCAGGCGCACCGTGCCACGGCTCTTGGGCCGCAGGGTGTAGGAGTTCAGCGTGATCCCCGACGCGCCCTTGGGCACGCTCGGCACCCCCGCCTCGGCTCCGGCGCCCGCAAGGAAATGGAACTGGAGATCGGGCCGCGTTCCTGCCCCGTCGGCAAACCAGAAGGCCCCGCCTTCGACCACGTTGGAGGTGATGGGCCCGCTTCGGAACAGTAGATATTGCAGACCGGCCCAGAGCGCCCAGTGCGGTCGGTTGTATTTGTCGAGACTGTCGTGGTGTTTCAACTCGGCAACGATGTCGATGCCGAAATGATCGGTCAGGTTCTCGCCGACGCCCGGCAGGTCCTGGACCACCTCGATCCCGTGCCCGCGCAGATGATCGGCGGGCCCGACGCCCGACAACATCATCAGCTTCGGCGTGCCGATAGCGCCGGAGGTCACCAGCACCTCCGATGCCGCCCGCGCAACGCGGCGCTCCTTGCCGGTAAAGTACTCCACACCGGTGGCGCGCGTGCCCTCGAACAGGATGCGCCGCACCGCGCAGCCCGTCTCCACCGTCAGGTTGGGCCGCTTGCGCGCAGGCTTCAGATACCCCACCGCCGCCGAACAGCGCCGCCCGTCCCGCGAGTTGATCTGGTAGGGGCCGCAGCCCGCCTGCTCGGGCCCGTTGAAATCGGGATTGAGCGGCATGCCCAGTTCCTGGCAGGACTGGACGAAGGCCCGCGTCACCGGCTGCGGATCGGGAATGTCCGACACGGCGTGGGGCCCGTCGGTGCCGTGCCAGTCGCCCGCAAGAATCGTGTTCCCTTCGGCCCGCAGGAAATACTTCCGCACATCCTCGAACGCCCAGCCGTCGCAGCCCTCCTCCGCCGCCCAGCGGTCATAGTCCGACGGGTGGCCGCGGGTGTAGATCTCGGCATTGATCGAGCTGCCGCCGCCGATCACGCGGGCCTGGGCATAGGGGATCTCGCGATTGTTGGCGTGGCGCTGCGGCTCGGTCTTCAGCCCCCAGGTGTGGGGCCCGTCGGTCATCTTGGCGAAGCCCACCGGCATGTGGATCAGCGGATGCCGGTCCGGCCCACCGGCCTCCAGCAGCAGCACCCGCGCCTCGGGCGTCTCGCTCAGACGGTGGGCCAGCACGCAGCCCGCCGAGCCGCCGCCGACAATGACGTAATCATAGCCGCGCTCCTCCATGTCAGGAGATCCAAGGATCGCGTTTGTCCAGCTCGATATGGACCGACTTCACCTGCGTGTATTCTTCCACGCCATAGACCCCGGCCTCGCGGCCCCAGCCCGACTGCTTGAACCCGCCGATGGGCAATTCCGGGCCGCCCGCGAGCGTGGTGTTGACCCAGAACCGCCCCGCCTGCACGCGGCGCGTGACCGTCAGCGCGGTGTCGAGGTTCTTGGTCCAGACGCTGGCCGCGAGCCCGTAGTCGGTGTCATTGGCAATCGCGATCGCCTCGTCCAGACTGTCGAACGGCATCACCGTCAGCACGGGGCCAAAGATCTCCTCGCGCGCGATGGCCATCTCGCGGGTGACGCCTGCAAAGATCGTCGGCGCGATGAACTGGCCCCGGCCCAGATCCACCGGCGCGCCGCCGGCAACCAGCTCCGCGCCCTCGTCCCGACCTTGCGCGATATAGCGCAGGATCGTGTCGTTCTGGGCCTCGGTCGTCACCGCGCCCACCTGCGTCGTCTCGTCGAGCGGATCGCCCACCCGGACGCGCGCGAGTTTCGCGGCCACCATGTCGGCGAACTCCGCTGCAACCGAACGCTCCACGATCAGGCGGGAGCCCGACACGCAGCATTGCCCGGCATTAAACCCGATGCCAAAGGCCACCCCGTCCGCGGCATCCTCCAGATCGGCATCGGCAAAGACGATCTGCGGGTTCTTGCCCCCCAGCTCCAGCCCGAGCTTCTTGAAGTTGGATCCCGCCGCGCTCAGCAACCCCCTCCCGGTGCGCGTTGAGCCGGTGAAGGACAGCATGTCGATATCGGTGTGCTCCGCCATCGCCTGCCCGACCACTGGGCCAAGTCCGGGCACCACGTTGAAGACGCCCTCCGGCACCCCGGCCTCGGCCAGGACCTCGCCCAGGATCAGCGATGTTGCGGAGGTGAACTCCGAGGGTTTCGCCACCATCGTGCAGCCCGCGGCGAGGATATAGGGCACCCGCTCGTTCAGGATCAGAAACGGGAAGTTCCAGGGCGTGATGATGCCCACGACCCCGATGGGCTCGCGCGTCACCAGCCCCATCATCCCGTCGCCGAGATTGTTGAAACTGTCACCATGCAGGCTGCGCGCCACACCGGCAGCGTACTCGTACATCCCGGGACAGCCGCCCACTTCGGCCCGTGCCTGGGCAATCGGCTTGCCGTTTTCCAGCGTTTCCCAATAGGCGAGTTCTTCCGCCCGGGCCCGGATGCCATCGGCCGCGCGCAGCAGCACCGCCGCCCGGTCCGCGCCCGAGAGCCCCGACCAGCGCCGGTCGTCGAACGCCCGGCGGGCCGCGGCAACGGCAGTATCGAGGTCCTCGGCCGTGCCCATGGGAATGCGCGTGACCGGCACGTCATGGGCCGGTGAATGGCGTGTGTAAATCTCACGGTCTTCCGCCGCCACCGGCCGTCCATCGATCCAGAGCGCGAACTCGCGCGGAGCCTCGGGCAGCTTCAGCACCCTGCTGGTCGTATCCATGGCCGTTCTCCTCCCCCTGGGCCGATCCCGCCTGTACCTCGACTTAAGTGCTGCGGCGAGTCGCTCCGCCCGGCTTAATGCACCATCTGGTTACTACGGCAGAGCCCCACTGCACAAGCCGGTTACTTGCCCCGGTTCAGACCGGGTGGCGCGGTGGCTTCCACGCTCTCATCGGTCGAGAAATCGAACCGGTCGCGGATCTCGTACAGACCGCGCACGACGGTCTCCTCGATGACCTCGGCGATCCGGTCATGGCGTAACGCCTCCTGCGCCGCGACCCGCGCCATCACGTCTTCCACGCTGGTACCGTCCGGCAGATCGACATAGGCGATCGCCGCGATCTCGCGGTCGTCCGTCAGGCTGACCCCCAGATCGGGCCCCTGCACCGGCACGCCGAACCCCTCGTCCGGATACCAGGCAGCGACGAAATCGGCATAGGTCTTTCCCGGCTTCAGACGTCGGATCAGGATGGCGGCATACATCGGGGCGCTCCGGTCACGTTTCGAACCAGCCTAGCACGCTCTGCCGCTGGAAGGGCCCGCCTCTCAGACACCCTTGTCACGCAACCACGCCTCGATCTGGGCGTGCAGCGCTTCGCCGGAATAGCTCGGGAAATGTCCGCCATGGACGACCCGGGCCGGCAGAGCCCGCAGACGGCGCATTGAGGCGACATAGTCCGCCGCGTCGCTATGATAGAGATCCTCCACAAGCGGCCCGTTATAGACGATGTCGCCGGCAAAGAGCGTCCCGGTCGCCGCCTCCCAGAGCGCGATCCCGCCGGGGCTGTGGCCGGGCGTGTGGATGACCTCGAACCGCCGCAGGCCCAGGGGCAGCACATCGCCATCCTCCAGGATCTGCGTCGCCGGGGCCGGCGTGACCGCATAGCGATCCGACCGATAGGGCTCGGGCGGCAAGGTCTCGAAAATTTCGTCGGTCACGTACGGATCGGCCAGCACCGCGCGCCGCTCCGGATCCGCCAGAAGCGCCGCCTCGGCCCGGTGCACGGCGCGGTCGGCAAACTCGTGATGGCAGCCGATATGGTCGAAATGCGTATGGCTCGCCACAGCCAGCAGCGGCCGCTCGCTGACCAGCGGCACCCAGTCCCGCAGCGATACGACCCCCATGCCACTGTCGATCAGCAGATCGCTGTCCGGCCCGCCGATGTGCCAGCAATTGCAGCGGTAAAACTCCAGGATATGGGGTTCGTCGATCCGGCTGATCCCGTCGCCCATCGACGTGACCCGCCACCAGCCGGCAGGCGCAGCGCGGCGCCGTGCGGACGAGGGCGCGGTGCTCACAGGCGATCGCCCCACGCGCCCGAAGACCCGTTCATCTGCCAATGCGTCCCCATGGCCCCCAGAAAGCACCAGAGCCGCCCGCTCGGCAAGCACCACGCCCCACCGCGGGCCACTGTTCCGCAACGCGCAAGTCCTGTGCGGATCCTGCTCTCCGTTCTGTGATGCACCACCCCATATCGGGGACAAGCACGGGTGTCCGTCGACGCCCGCCAGGAGAGACAGACATGCTCACTCAAATCAAAGGACTGCACCACGTCACATCGCTGGCCGCAGACGCTCAGCAAAACAACGCGTTCTTCACCAAGACGCTCGGACTGCGCCGCGTGAAGAAAACGGTGAATTTCGACGCGCCCGACGTCTATCACCTCTATTATGGCGACGAGGTCGGCACGCCCGGCTCGGTCATGACCTACTTTCCCTTCCCCAATGCCGCCCGCGGCAGGCCGGGGATCGGCGAGGTTGGCGAGACCGGCTTTGCCGTGCCCAAGGGCGCGCTGCCCTATTGGCAGGAGCGGCTGGAGCGTCTCAGCGTGACCGGGCTGGCCATGGACAGCGATTTCGGGCAGGCGCGGCTGCGCTTTGACGGGCCCGATGGCGACGGGTTCGCCCTGGTCGAGACCGAAGATACCCGCGCCCCCTGGACCGGCTCGGACGTGCCCGAAGAGGCCGCGATCAAGGGCTTTTCCGGCGCCCGTCTGCGCCTGCGCGATGCGGACGCCACGGGTGAGCTGCTGAAGTTCATGGGCTACGAGGCCACGGACAGCACAGACGGCGTCCAGCGCTTTCAGCTGCCCGGCGGCAACGGCGCCGACAGCATCGACCTGGAGGTGCATGCGGGTGCGAACTTCTCGCGGCCCGGGGCGGGATCGGTGCACCATATCGCCTTTGCCGTGCCCGACCGCGCGGCCCAGCTGGACGTGCGCAAGGCGCTCGTGGACACCGGCTATGCCGTCACGCCCGTAATCGACCGGGACTATTTCTGGGCGATCTACTTCCGGACGCCCGGCAATGTTCTGTTCGAGATTGCAACCAACGAGCCCGGCTTCGACCAGGACGAGGACACGGCGCATCTGGGCGAGGCCCTGCGCCTGCCGGTCCAGCACGAACATCTGCGGCCTCAGCTCGAGGCGCAGCTTGTGCCCATCGCAGACTGAGAAGGAGAAACGGTATGGCACGTGACAGCTATCACCACATCGCCCGGCCACCCGCGCCGGGCGCGCCCCTGGTCTTTGCCTTCCACGGCACCGGCGGGGATGAGCATCAGTTCACCGGTCTGGTCGACCAGATCCTGCCCGGCGCGGGACTGGTCGCACCGCGCGGCGATGTCTCAGAACGGGGCGCGGCGCGGTTTTTCCGCCGCACGGGCGAGGGCGTCTACGATATGGACGATCTCGCCCGGGGCACGGAAAAGATGGCGGGTTTCGTCCGGACCCATAAGGCGGCGCATCCCGACGCGCCGGTCTTTGGGCTCGGCTATTCGAACGGGGCCAACATCCTCGCTTCGGTGATGTTTGACGCGCCCGATCTCTTCGACCGGGCGGCACTGCTGCACCCGCTCATCCCCTGGACACCGGCGCCTCCGCCGGGTCTGGCAGGCAAGCATGTGCTGATCACCGCCGGGCGCCACGATCCGATCTGCCCCTGGCCGATGACCGAGGCGCTGATCGGGCTTTTTGAGAGGGAGGGCGCCGAGGTCACCACAGCTATCCATCCGGGCGGGCACGAGATCCGTCAGGAGGAACTCACCGCCCTGGCCGCGGCATTCGTCACCGATCCGGTGAGCGCCTGACGGAATCCCGACCAATGGGTCCGCAAACCGCCAAACCGCGCGGCATCACTCCGCTGCCGCGCGGGCTCCGAACCAGCGCGCACCGACACCGGAGCCACTCTCCGCGCTCGCCGTGCAATAGGGTTGCGCGCTGGTCCAGGCCTTCATGTCCTCGCGCTTGCGCGTCGAATGGAACGGGCCCCAGTCCGCGGCGACGCCGCGCATCCCGTGGCTCACCACGCCGTCGCGCGGAACGGTTTCGGCCATGATCCGCACCGCGCAGGACAGGTTCTTTTCCCCGTCCAGAAGCGCCTGACCCGACCGGGCCTCGCAGCCATAGCCGCGCGCGGTCCCGGGCGAGATCTGCGTGAGCCCGAACCAGCGACCGCCGCCGCCCACGGCGGTCTGGCGCCAGGTGCTCTCATGTTTGGCCAGCGCCGACAGCAGCCCGGCCCAGAAGGCCGCGCGATCCTCTTCGCTGGCCTCGGGATAGGCCGGGCAGTAGGCCGCAATGTCCCGCGGCTCCTCGATCAGCAGCGGCGCACCGTGGGTACGGAGCGCTTCAAGCGTCGTCTCGGTCCAGGCATCGCCCTGATCGACATGATCCCAGCGCAGCACCGGCAGTTCTGCTTCGGCCGCGGTGCCGCGGCTCACGTCCCCGACGGCACAGGCGCTCAGAAAACCTGCCGCCGCGCATGCCATCGCAATGCCAAACTTGCCCCCGAAAAGTCCCATCGTCCCGTCCCGCTGATTTTTGATCTGCATCTGATGCCCCAAACAGTGCTGCACTGCAATATTCTCCGGCGGAACGCTCCTGGACCGCCGGTATCCCGCCCATGCACCCTTGCCGTCGCCCGCGCCCGCGCCTAAACCCCCGGCTGTTGCTGACGGAGGCCGCCCATGCTGGACATCGCCCATACGCCCCCTGCCCCCAAGGTCATCGCCGGGGCCAAGCAGGACTGGGAACTCGTGATCGGGCTGGAGGTCCACGCCCAGGTTTCGTCCAACGCCAAGCTCTTTTCAGGCGCCTCCACCACGTTCGGCGCGGAGCCCAACTCCAACGTCGCTTTCGTCGATGCCGCGATGCCGGGCATGCTGCCGGTGATCAACGAGTTCTGCGTCGCCCAGGCCGTGCGCACCGGGCTGGGGCTCAAGGCCGGGATCAACCTGACCAGCGCCTTCGACCGCAAGAACTATTTCTACCCCGACCTGCCCCAGGGCTATCAGATCAGCCAGCTCTACCACCCGATCGTCGGCGAGGGCGAGGTGATCGTGGAGATGGGCGAAGGCATCGCGCGCCGCGTCCGCATCGAGCGCATCCACCTCGAACAGGACGCGGGCAAATCGATCCACGACATGGACCCGCACATGTCCTTCGTCGATCTCAACCGCACCGGTGTGGCGCTGATGGAAATCGTCTCCCGCCCCGATATCCGCGGACCCGAAGAGGCCGCGGCGTATGTCGTGAAGCTGCGCCAGATCATGCGCTATCTCGGCACCTGCGACGGCAACATGCAAAACGGCAACCTGCGCGCCGACGTGAACGTGTCGGTCTGCCGCCCCGGCGACTACGAGCGCTATCAGGAGAGCCAGGATTTCTCCCATCTCGGCACGCGCTGCGAGATCAAGAACATGAACTCCATGCGCTTTATCCAGGCCGCCATCGAGTATGAGGCGCGCCGCCAGATCGGCATCCTCGAGGACGGCGGCACCATCGTGCAGGAAACCCGGCTCTACGATCCCGACAAGGGCGAGACGCGGTCCATGCGGTCCAAGGAAGAGGCGCATGACTATCGCTATTTCCCCTGCCCTGATCTGCTGCCGCTGGAGATCGAACAGGCGTGGGTCGACGATATCGCCGCCGCGCTGCCCGAACTGCCCGACGCCAAGAAGGCGCGCTTTATGTCGGAATTCGGCTTGACGGACTATGATGCCAGCGTATTGACCGCAGATGTGGACAATGCCGCCTATTTCGAGGCGGTTGTCGGTGGAGGGTCGGACGGCCGCGATGGCAAGCTCGCCGCCAACTGGGTGATCAACGAGCTCTTCGGACGGCTGAAGAAAGAGGATCACACGATCACCGAGACGCCCGTCTCGGCAGACCAGCTCGGCGGGATCGTCGATCTGATCACCAAGGGCGACATTTCGGGCAAGATCGCCAAGGAGCTCTTCGAGATCGTCTTTACCGAGGGTGGCGACCCGGCCGAGATCGTGGAGGCCCGTGGCATGCGCCAAGTCACCGACACCGGCGCGATCGAGGCCGCTGTGGACAAGGTGATCGCCGACAATCCCGCACAGGTCGAAAAGGCCAAGCAGAATCCGAAGCTCGCGGGATGGTTCGTCGGTCAGGTGATGAAGGCCACCGGTGGCAAGGCCAACCCGAAGGCCGTCAATCAGATCGTCGCGGCGAAGCTCGGCCTATGAGGCCGGGCCCGCCCTCCGCGGTCACGACGTCTCCGCGCAGCCTGCGATAGCGTCGCCCAGAGAGACCAGCAGCGCCGGATAGAACCCTGGACCAGGCTCGATCCCCTGCCCCAGCGGGTCGAGCACGGCCACCGTCCCGCCACTGCCTTCGGCAACCGTCGCGGCCAGCGCCGGGTCGAACTGCGGCTCTGCAAAGATGCAGACCGTGCCATGCTTGGCAACTTCGGCGCGCAGCTCCTGCAGATGCGCGGGACCCGGTGCGGAGGCGTCCGAGAGGCTGATGGCTCCGAGCGGCGCGAGGCCGAAGCGATTCTCGAAATACTGGTAGGCATCGTGGAAGACGACGAATTCGACGTCGCCCGCCCCGCTCAACGCGTCTTGGACCTGCGCCGTCGCGGCCGCGATGTCCGCCTGACCCGCTGCGGCGTTCGCCCGATAGGTTTCCGCATTGTCGGGGTCGGCCGCGGCAAGGTCCTCGGCAATCATGTCCAGCCATAGGCTCGCGTTCTGCGGATCGAGCCAGCCATGGGGATCGGTGCCGTCACCATGGTCATGAGGATGGTCGTGGCCGTGATCATGTCCCTGGGCATCCGCCTCCTTGTGCCCATGGTCTTCCTCATGCCCGTGGTCGTCCCCATGGGCATGAGCGTCCGCGCGCTCCTCATGCGCGTGTTCGTCCTCATGCGCATGGTCTTCATGGGCGTGTTCGTCCCCATGGGCTGCCTCATGCCCATGATCATCCTTGTGCGCATGCTCATCACCGTGCGCGTGGTCTTCATGCCCCTCGTCGTCCCCGGCATGCTCCTCGTGCCCATGCGCATCGTGATCGTCTTCGGCATGTTCCTCATGCCCGTGGTCGTCATGGCCACCATGTGCATGGTCATGCCCGCCGTCGCCATCGCCAAAGATGGCCACCTCGCGGAACCCGTGGGTGACCGTGCCATCGCGCGCCATCATGGGCGCCAGCACCTCATCTGCCGGGCGCGTCTCGAGGGTCCGCACGAGCCAGGGCGTCAGACCGTCCGAGGTCCAGAACAGCATGTCGGCATTGTGCAGCGCGCGCGCTTCGCTCGGCCGCAGCGTATGGTCATGGGGCGAGGCGCCCTGCGGCAGAATCAGCGACGGCGTGCCCAGATCGCCCATCACCTGTGCCACCAGCCCGTGCAGCGGCGCGATGTCCACGGCAACACTGGGCACGTCGGCCTTCACCGCAGGTCCTGCCGCCGTCAACACCAGGCCGACCCCCAGCCCTGTCACAATATTCTTGGTCCGCCCCATGGCCCCACCTGTTACCTTATAACATCAGGCATGGACACCTACAGGCTATAATATATCATAGCAAGTCCCGAAAAGAGGAGCCGCAGCCATGCGCCTGCGCCGGACGTCCCGATGAGTGGCCAAGGATTCGAACGCCACGACCACGCCGCCTGTATCGCCGACGGGCTGGCCGCGGCCGACCGTGCCTGCGCGGAACGCGGGCTGCAGTTGACGCCGGTGCGGCGGCGCGTTCTCGAATATCTTCTGGGCGAGCACCGCGCGCTCGGCGCCTACGAGATCCTCGACCGGTTGCGCGCCGACGGGCTGGGCAAGCAGCCTCCGGTGGCGTACCGCGCGCTGGAGTTTCTGGTCTCCCACGGCTTCGCGCACCGGATCGAAAAACTCAACGCCTTCATCGCCTGCGGCCTGCCGGGTCAGACCCATCAGCCGGCCTTCCTGATCTGCTCGGACTGTGGCACGGTCGCGGAAACCGACACCGCGCCGGCTGCGGGTGCGCTGGGGCGCGCGGCCAAGGCCAGCGGCTTTGCCATCGCCCGTACCGTGATCGAAGCCGAAGGCACCTGCCCGCGCTGTGCCAACGGTGCCGCGGCGACATGAGTCCGGACACACCGCTGATCGACTGCCACGGGCTCGACGTCCGCTATGGCGGGACCCGGGCGCTGCATGGCATCGACTTCCATATCGACCGGGGCGAGATCGTCACCATCGTCGGTCCCAACGGGTCGGGCAAATCGACCTTCCTGCGCGCGCTCATCGGCGCGGTGCCGCTGAGCGGCGGCGAGATCCGGCACGCCCCCGGCCTGCGCATCGGCTATGTTCCCCAGCGGCTTCAGATCGATCCCACGCTGCCGATCACCGTGGCACGGTTTCTCTGCCTGCCCGACGCGGTGCCGCGCGCGCGCATCGCGTCCGCGCTGGACACTGCGGGTGTGCCGGACCTCAGTCACCGCCAGATGGCAGCGCTCTCGGGAGGGCAATTCCAGCGCGTGCTGCTCGCCCGCGCGTTGCTGAGCGATCCCGACCTTCTGATCCTCGACGAGGCGACCCAGGGGCTCGACCAGCCGGGCTCGGCCGCCTTCTACCGCCAGATCGAAGGCTTGCGCGACGATCTGGGCTGCGCGGTGCTGATGGTCAGCCACGAGCTCCATGTGGTGATGAGCGCCTCCGACAGGGTGATCTGCCTGAACGGCCATGTCTGCTGCGAGGGCACGCCGGAAACCGTCTCCGCCGCACCGGCCTATCAGGCGCTCTTCGGCACCGGCACGCAGGGCGCGCTGGCGCTCTACCGCCACGAGCACCACGGCCACAGCCATGACGACATCGATCGTCCGGCCGCGGAATGAGGCGGCCATGACGCTCGATCCGTTCCTGATGCGCGCGATCCTCGCCGGGCTCGGCGTGGCGCTGGCCGCGGCCCCTCTGGGCTGTTTCGTGGTCTGGCGGCGCATGGCCTATTTCGGCGATGCCACGGCGCATGCCGCGATGCTGGGCATCGCGCTGTCGCTGGCGCTGTCGGTACCGCTTTTGGCCGGCACGCTCGCCGTCGCGCTCACCATGGCGCTCGCGGTCAGCCGGTTGTCGGGTCGCGGCATCGCGGTCGATACGCTTCTGGGCGTGATGTCCCACTCCGCGCTGGCCTTCGGCATCGTCGCCATCGCCTTTGTGCCCGGCGTACGGCTCGATCTGTCCGCCTATCTCTTCGGCGACATCCTTGCCGTACGCTGGGTGGATGTGGCGCTGATCTGGCTCGGCGCCGCATCCGTGAGCGCACTTGTCGCCTGGCGCTGGTCGGCGCTGCTGACCGCGACGCTTTCGCCGGAGCTGGCCCAGGCCAGCGGCATCCGGCCGGAGCGCGAGCGGCTGATCCTGACGGTCGCCCTGGCGCTGGTGGTGGCTCTGGCGATCAAGGTGGTGGGCGTGCTGCTGATCGCGGCGCTGCTGATCATCCCTGCGGCCGCGGCCCGGCCCATGGCGCGCACGCCAGAGGGGATGGCCGCGATTGCCACGGCGCTGGCCGCCGCGTCGGTTCTGGCCGGGATCGCGCTGTCCTTTGCCGCCGACACGCCCACCGGGCCGACCATCGTCTGTGCCGCGGCGCTGGTCTTTGTGCTCTCCAACAGTGCCGCGGCCCTGCTGAGCCGCGCGCCACCGCGTTAGGGCGGACCCGGCGCCGCCCTCCCCCTAGCCACGGGCTTCCGCATCAGGCCCGGACCATCGGCTCCGGCGCGACGCCCGGCATTGCCGCTCCGGCCCCGCCTACTCGGCGCGGGTCGCGGTCAGGACCACGGCGACGGCCACAGAAAAGCCCACTGAGGCCTCGTCATTATAACTCGTCGTGCCGACGCCGAAGTCGCGGCGGTCGAGCACAAGTTCCCCTTCGGCGCGCGCGGTGTCGCCCTCCAGCGTGAGGGTGAACGGCAGCACCGTGGGAACCTCGGCGCCCTTCATAGACAGCGTGCCGACCGCCTCCAGCGCGCCGTCCGTGTCCGTACGGCGCAACTCCCCGGCGAAACGCGCCACGGGATAGTCCGCAGCATCCAGAAACTCCGGGCTCAGGGCCTCGTCGGTCACACCGCCCAGCGTCAGGGACGCAATGGCGATATCCACCTCGACGGTGCCCACCACCGGGCCCTCGGCATCCGGGTCGTAATCGATGGCGGCCTGCCAGTCGGCGAACTGGCCGCCCAGGTCGCTGCCCAGCTGTGTCGCAGTGATCCCCAGCGTGCCCTCCTGCACGACCCAGCCGGTCGGCTTCGCGGCCAGCGCCGCCGGCTCGGGCACCACGCCGCCATGGCTGCTCGACAGCCCCAGCACGGTCCCGATGGTGATGGCGACGGCATAGATCGCCCCGGCCGCAAACACCGGCGCCGCGCTATGGTGCTGCGGCGGCACCTCGGGCGCGGTCCGCCCGGGCAGCATCCGACGCAACGTGTCATCGCGGTCGACGAAATGGTGCTTCAGCGCCCCCGCGATATGCAGCAGCACCGTCGCCGCGAGCACCTTGGTGAAGACCCAGTGCCAGGCGGCAAAGAACCCGGCCACCGCTTCGGATTTCGGCACCAGCGGCAGGTTCTGGCCGAACGGCCACCAGATCGGTGCAAAACCCGAGGTCGCCGCATGGTGCAGCCAGCCCGACAGCGGCACGATCATCATCGACACATAGAGCAGCCAGTGCACCGTTTCGGCGGCAAAGCTTTCCAGCTTTCTGTCCGCATTCAGCAACCCCGGCTTGGGTTGGCTCAGCGCCCACAGGATACGTCCCAAAGCGGTGAAGAACGCCATGATGCCGACGGTCTTGTGCAGCGAAAAGAGCCAGCTCTTGGTGGCAAGCTGCGCGCTGGTCTCATAGGGCAGCCAGTTGGCGACCAGCCCCAGCGGGATCGCCGTCAGGATCAATAGCGCCGTGAGCCAGTGAAAGGTCTTGGTCACGGCACCGTAGGTCGCCGAGGTATTGCCAAGGGATGTGCTGGCCATTGCCATGGGATGCTCCTTCGCTCGCTGCCGCACAGATAGACCACCTTGGCCGCGGCACAAATGTACGCCGCCGCACGGTCGCTGTGCATTCCGGCCGTCCCCGAGGCCCGGGCGCGCAGGATTGCGCCGAAACCTGCGCTCGGCTATCCCCCGGCATCAGCCTGAACAGCCGGTGCAGCCGCCGGCGACCGGACCGCCCGACGAGAGGAGATCGCCGATGAGCCGCGCCTATGTGTTCCCCGGACAAGGGGCCCAGACCATCGGCATGGGCCGAGAGCTTGCCGACGCCAGCCCGGCCGCCCGCGCCGTGTTCGACGAGGTCGATGCAGCGCTCGGCGAAAAGCTCTCCGCCCTGATCTGGGAGGGCGAGATCGAGACACTGACGCTCACCGAAAACGCCCAGCCCGCCCTGATGGCCTGTTCGCTGGCCGTGGTGCGCGCGCTGGAGGAAAAGGGCGTGACGATCGCCGACGGCGCGTTCGTTGCGGGTCATTCGCTGGGCGAATACTCCGCCATGGCGGCCGCGGGTGCGCTGAGCATCTCCGACACGGCACGGCTCCTGCGCCTCCGCGGCCAGGCCATGCAGTCCGCGGTGCCGGTGGGCGTGGGCGCGATGGCGGCGCTTCTGGGGCTCGACCGCGATACGGTCACCGAGATCGCCGCCGAGGCCGCGGGCGATCAGGTCTGTGCGGCCGCCAACGACAACGATCCCGCGCAAGTGGTGGTCTCCGGCGACAAGGCCGCGGTCGAACGCGCGGTCGAGCTCGCCAAGGCGCGCGGCGCCAAGCGCGCGGTGATGCTGCCGGTCTCCGCGCCGTTCCATTGCGCACTGATGCAGCCCGCCGCTGACGCGATGGCCGAGGCGCTGGCAGACGTCGAGGTCGCGGCGCCCGTCATCCCGGTGGTGCAGAATGTCTCGGCCGAGGGCGTCAGCGATCCCGACACCCTGCGCGCGCAGCTCGTGGCCCAGGTCACCGCCCCGGTGCGCTGGCGCGAAAGCGTGCTCTGGATGGCCGGGAACGGCGTGACCGAACTGTGGGAGCTTGGCGCGGGCAAGGCGCTCAGCGGCATGACCAGGCGTATCGACAAGTCGCTGGCCACCCGCGCCATCGGCACGCCTGCGGATCTGGATGCCGCGACCGAGGCGGCGCTTGCCTGACCGCACCGCGCAACCCCGCCTGACACCGCGCGACCGAAGGCTCCTCGCGGCCAGCCTGACCGTCTTTCTGGGCGGGCTGCTCGCGGTCCTCAGCACCGCCCCGCACAGCACTGTCACGGTTGACGGCGACCGCGTCCTGCTCAGCGGAACCATCGTCAGCCGCACGCCCGGACAGGTCGCCCGCGCCGTCGCCCGCCACCCCGAGGTCGAGGTCCTTGAACAGACGCAGGTCTGGGGGTCGGTGGACAGCTTTGCGCTGGACCGGCTCGGCCGCTCTGTCCGGCGCGCAGGCCTTGCCACCCATCTGGGTCCGGACGCAGAAGTCTATTCCGGCGGCGCGGTGCTGTTCCTGGCCGGTGCGGACCGCACCATGGAAGACGGCGCCGTCATCGGTGTCCATGCCTGGCGCGACCCCAACGGCGTGGCGACGGATTTCCCTCGCGGCTCGGCGCTCCATGACCCGGAGCGCAGCTTTGTCGAGGATATGCTGGGCTCCGACGCCTTCTACTGGTTCTATATCAACGCCGCCCCGCCGAGCGACATGCATATGATGACCGACGCCGAAGTCGCGCGGTTCGGCCTGCTCACCGCCCCTGCGACGGCTCCGGACGCGCCCGCGCCCTGAGCCATGGCTTGCGCAGGCGCCCGGCCCCATGGCACAGCCATCCCCCAAAGAGGCGCCCACGCGGCGCGGACCAGACCCGAAAGGCAGGGACATGTTTGATCTGACAGGCAAATGCGCGCTGATCACCGGCGCGAGCGGCGGTATCGGCGCCGAGATCGCACGCACGCTCCACGGCGCGGGCGCCACGGTGGGCCTGTCCGGCACACGGGTGGAGCCGCTCGAGGCGCTGGCCGCAGAGCTTGCCGAGCGCGCCCATGTCCTGCCCTGCAATCTCTCGGACGCAGAGGCCGTCACGGCGCTGCCGAAACAAGCGGCCGAAGCCATGGGCGGCGTCGATATCCTTGTCAACAATGCCGGCATCACCCGCGACCAGCTCTTCATGCGGATGTCCGACGAGGACTGGCAGACGGTGCTCGACGTCAACCTGACGGCGACCATGCGGCTCTGCCGCGGTGCACTGCGCGGCATGATGAAAGCCCGCTGGGGCCGGATCGTGAATATCTCCTCGGTGGTCGGCGCCACCGGCAATCCCGGCCAGGGCAACTATGCCGCCTCCAAGGCCGGCATGATCGGGATGTCCAAATCGCTGGCCTATGAGGTCGCCAGCCGCGGCGTCACTGTCAACGCGGTGGCACCGGGCTTCATCGCCACCGCGATGACCGACAAGCTGACCGACGACCAGAAATCCGCGATCCTGGGCCAGATCCCCACCGGGCGCATGGGCACGCCCGAGGAGATCGCCGCCGCCGTGCTCTATCTCGCGGCGCCCGAAGCGGGCTATGTCACCGGGGCGACGCTGCATGTGAACGGCGGAATGGCGATGATCTAAACCCATGCCACAGCGCTTTTCCATCGCTGGCGAAAGCGTTTGCACTCCCCAAACCCTGTGCTATAGCGCGCGCAGATTTTGCCGGGGTGCGTGGCGCAGGCGCCACCGCGGGGCAGAAGATTCGGCCCACGCCCTGGGCGGGTTGTGCCAAATAACGAAATGCGGGACGAGCCCCGAAAACTGTGAGGAACAAACATGAGCGACGTCTCTGATCGCGTGAAGAAGATCGTTGTCGACCATCTCGGCGTCGAAGAGGACAAGGTGACCGAAAGCGCCTCGTTCATCGACGATCTGGGCGCAGACAGCCTCGACACGGTCGAGCTGGTCATGGCCTTCGAAGAAGAGTTCGGCATCGAGATCCCCGACGACGCTGCCGAGACGATCCAGACCTTCGGCGACGCGGTGAAGTTCATCGGCGAAGCCGTCTGAACGCTGCTTCAGTCGATCTGATCGCAAAATGTGGCGCCCCGTCGGGCGCCATTTTTTTTGGGCTCGAGGTCCTCTGAACCCGGGGGCGCCGGGTGCCCGCTTGCTCACCCCCCGTGCCCTGTTTCGGATCAGTGGCGCGCGACGAAATCGGACCGGCGAACGTTCGCATCGATCGCTGCCGCTGCCTGCGTCGGAACCTTCTACAACCCGAGATCCGCAAACACCCCGGGCAACGCGTCGGGCAGATCCTCGGCAATCAGCCCGGGTCCCAGCCGCCGTCCGGCCAGCCCGTGCAGATGGGCGGCCGTTTCCGCCGCCTGCCCGGCCGAGAACCCGCGCGCCAGCAGCCCGCAGATCAGCCCCGCCAGCACATCGCCCGACCCCGCCGTGGCGAGCCAGGGCGCGGCATGGTCCCCGCGCAGGCGCACAGACGCGACCTCTCCCCCGGCCCCTGCCACCAGGGTCTCCGGCCCCTTCAGCAGCACCGTGCAGCCGGCGCGCGCTGCAGCTTCGCTGACGGCGGTCACCCGCGGCGCGCCCTCCGCGGGGGCCGGACCGAAGAGCCGCGCAAACTCTCCGTCATGGGGGGTCAGGACGCAGTTGTGGTGGAGCTGCCCGAACAGATCCGACGGCGCGCCGGCAAAGCTCGTCAGCGCGTCCGCATCCAGAACCGCCGCACGCCCTGCCGCGAGCGCCGCGCCCACCGCAACCCGCGTCCGGGCGCCGACGCCGAAGCCCGGCCCGATACAGAGCGCATTCAGACGCCGGTCGCGCAGGATCCCCGCCAGCGCCGCGGGCCGGTCCAGCGGCCGCAGCATCACCGTGGTGAGATGTGCGGCATGTTCCGCCATCGCCGCGCGCGGGCTGATCACCGTCACCAGCCCTGCCCCGACCCGCAACGCCGCGCGGGCGGCCAGCCGCGCCGCCCCCCCCTTGCCCGGTCCGCCCGACAGCACCAGCGCATGCCCGTGGTCGTATTTGTGCTGGTCTTCGGTCTTTTGCAGCCGCGCGATCAAGGCCGGGGACAGGCCCGCGGGACGCGCCATCGGCCCCGATGCAGGCCCCGGAACCCGCCCGGTCAAAGTCCGATATCCACAACCGACACGGTGCCGCACAGATCGGGGCGCATGACATGGGCGGGCTTTCGCGCGTGGAAGGTCACGGTGCTGTGGGCCGGAAGCGCAGCCCCGAGGATACGCCCGGTATCGGTGTCGATGCCCGAGGGCAGATCGACCGCCACCCGGTGCGCGCCGCTCGCCAGCGCCAGCGACTCGGCCTCCGCCAGACGGCGCGCCAGCGTGCCCTCGATCCCGCGCGCCAGACCCGTCCCGAAGAGCGCGTCGACGATCACATCGGGATCCGGCCCCTCCGGCAGCCCGTCATTCAGGTCATGGACCCGGCCCAGCGCCTGCCAGCGGCGGCGGTTGAGAGCTGCGTCCGGCGGCATCCCGTCGACCGAACCGACCCCGGCCACGCTGACCTGCCAGCCATCCTCGGCGAGCAGCCGCGCGACGACATATCCGTCGCCGCCATTGTTGCCCGGCCCGCACAGCACCAGGACCCGGCCGCCATCGGCGAACTCGGGCCAGGCCCGGATCGCATCGACCACGCCGGCGCCCGCGCGTTCCATCAGCGTTTCGCCACTGACCCGCCCCGAGCCGATCGCGGCCCCTTCGATGGCCCGCATCTCGTCCGCGGTCACGGTTTCAGGCGTCGGTTCTGCACCATCAGTTTTCAAACTGCACACCTTTTAGGCGGTCCGCACAATTAGCAGACGCCGATTTGCGAATTGGCCGGACCGGCCCGTGGCCGCCATCCTAGTCAATTGTGGCCCTGCTGCGAAAGTGATCTCTCGCTTGCAAAACACACAAGCGAGGGAGTCGCGGGAATGAAGAAGGTGGAGGCCATCATCAAGCCGTTTAAGCTCGATGAGGTGAAAGAGGCGCTTCAGGACATCGGCGTGCAGGGACTTTCTGTCGTTGAAGTCAAGGGGTTCGGGCGCCAGAAAGGCCACACCGAGCTCTATCGAGGTGCCGAGTATGTGGTCGATTTTCTCCCCAAGGTGAAGATCGAGGTGGTGCTGCCCGACGAACAGCTCGACGCGGCGCTCGAAGCCATCCTGGAGGCGGCCAAGACCGACAAGATCGGCGACGGAAAGATCTTTGTCTCCACCGTCGATCAGGCGATCCGCATCCGTACGGGCGAGGACGGCGACGCCGCCCTGTGACTCCGTCCGTTCAACACCCGCGTCCCCCGCGGGCCAATCACAATCTATCTCAGAGAGGAAAAGGGGTCCCATGAGCAAGGACGACGTTCTTAAGACCATCGCCGATGAAGAAGTCGAATATGTCGACATCCGCTTCACCGATCCGCGCGGCAAGCTGCAGCATGTCACCGTGATGGCAGATCAGGTGGACGAGGATTTCCTCGAAGAAGGCTTCATGTTCGATGGCTCTTCCATCGCCGGTTGGAAATCGATCGACGAGTCGGACATGAAGCTCATGCCCGACACCGAAAGCGCGTATATGGACCCCTTCTACGCGGAAAAGACGCTCTGCCTGCACAACTCCATCGTGGAGCCCGACACCGGCGAGCCCTATAGCCGCGACCCGCGTGGCACCGCCGAGAAGGCCGAGGCCTACCTGAAATCCTCCGGCATCGGCGACGTCTCCTATTTCGGGCCCGAGGCGGAGTTCTTCCTGTTCGACGACGTGCGCTTCAGCGTCGAGATGAACAAGGTTTCCTACCAGGTCGATGCCCAGGACGCGTCCTGGAACACCGACACCGAATACGAGATGGGCAACATGGGCCACCGGCCCGGCATCAAGGGCGGCTATTTCCCGGTCAACCCGATCGATGACGCCCAGGACATCCGCTCGGAAATGCTCTCCACCATGAAGCGGATGGGAATGAAGGTCGACAAGCACCACCACGAGGTGGCGTCCTGTCAGCACGAGCTGGGCCTGATCTTCGGCTCGCTCACGCACCAGGCCGACGAGCTGCAGAAATACAAGTACGTCATCCACAACGTGGCCCAGGCCTACGGCAAATCGGCGACCTTCATGCCGAAGCCCGTCGCGGGCGACAACGGCACCGGCATGCACGTGAACATGTCGATCTTCAAGGACGGCAAGCCGCTCTTTGCCGGCGACAAATACGCCGACCTGTCGGACGAGGCCCTGTGGTACATCGGCGGCATTCTCAAGCACGCCAAAACGCTCAACGCCTTCACCAACCCGTCGACCAACAGCTACAAGCGTCTGATCCCGGGCTTCGAGGCCCCGGTTCTGCGGGCCTATTCGGCGCGCAACCGCTCGGGCTGCGTGCGGATCCCGTGGGCCGAAAGCCCCAAGGCCAAGCGTGTCGAGGCCCGCTTCCCCGACCCCGCGGCGAACCCGTATCTGTGCTTTGCGGCCCTGCTGATGGCCGGCCTCGACGGGATCAAGAACAAGATCGATCCCGGCGAAGCCAGCGACAAGGATCTCTACGATCTGCCGCCCGAAGAGCTCGCCGGCATCCCCACGGTCTGCGCGTCCTTGCGCGAAGCCATGGACGCGCTGGAGGCCGACCACGACTTCCTGCTCGCCGGCGACGTCTTCACCAAGGACCAGATCGAAGGCTACATGGAGCTCAAGTGGGAAGAGATCTACGCCTACGAGCACACGCCGCACCCGGTTGAGTTCAAGATGTATTACGGCTGCTGAGCCAGGGCTCGGTTTCCGACACAAAGCGGCGCCAGCGATGGCGCCGTTTTTCGTTGCCCGCTCGGAAATCCGGCGGCACATCGGCGCCGTTCCGCCAGCATGAAGCCCAGCATGAAGCTTAGCATGAAGCATCGACATACCGATTGATCCGATAAGCCCCCATACGGTGGGCGATCGCATTCACCGGACAGGTCCATGAACGGGTCGATCCACGGGCTCGGTGGATCAGGGCGCAGGAGCGCGGCAGGCCCAAAGCGCCCCCCCACGCCTGGCGACCGGTGCCGGATTGCACCCGTCGTACCCGACCCTCGGTCTGGGCGGAACATCCCGGACAACGTGACGACCGAGCAGGTGCAAGAAGCTATCATGGCCTGGCTGCAGACTTCGAGGCCAGACCGGCACGCCCAAGGCATCCGGAAACGCTCTGGCAGCCGCCTTGTCACGCCAGCTACCGAACACGACACGAAATCGACGCCGACGCGCCGGACCCTCCCGTCCGCGATCAGTTCGAGCCGCGCAGCGCATTCGATGAGGCACAGTGCGCAGAATGCCACCACACCCACCCGGTCCCAGCTCGGTTCACATGGCCGTCACGCGGCTCCGCGAGGCACCGTCGCAGATGGGGGTTAATCGGGCAGAGAAGAAAAAAATACCCGTTGCTGTTTCCAAAAAACACTCAAAGTCTTGCCGTAGGACGCGCCATGCTACATTAGGGTTAATAGAGTACGATCATCAGGGAACACATAGCGTCATGAAGCTTACGAAATTCTTTGGAAAGATTTCCGCGGTGCTGCTGACCTCTGTCGGGTTGCTGGCTTCCCCGGCGGCAGCGACTCCGATTGCGGCTGTCGGGACAACCGATGTCACCGTGTCTCAGGCGGTACTTGATTTCCTCGGTGCGAACAGCATCACGCCGTCGCCGATCGACCCGGCCACCGCAAGCGGAGCCGTGTTCTCTTTTCCGATCTCCGGAGGGGATACGAACCCGTTCATCATCACGCACACGGGCGGTCTGCGCCTGGAAGGCGGCGGGAACTTCATCGAAGCCACGGACTTCGTGATCGATGTCGGTAGTGGCCTGTTGATTTCGACCATCAGCGGCAGCAGCTTTTCAGGCTCGTTCTCGGCCAATATCTTTGAGCTGGCGAACGTACAGCCCGGCCCGCCGATCCAAACCGACCTTGTCATCACGTCGACCTTCAATGCCGCGCTCGGCAGCACTTTTGCAGGCGGCGGCGATCCCGGTCTGACCGGCGTCGTTTTTGGCACTGCCATGACAAACCCGGTGCCTGTCCCGCTGCCCGCCACACTCCCGCTGATTGCCGCGGGCGTAGGCGCGCTCGTTCTGGTCCGCCGCCGGCGTAAAGCGGCGAGCGCCTAGCGCCAGAACAGCGACATTCTGATTTGGGTTTGGGGGGCCGTTCGGCCCCCCTCTTCTTTTTGCGCAAGACAAGCGAGACCGGGTACGGCTCGCGGGTCGATCAGTGCGAGCGCGACGCCGGAGCCATCGGCTCACCCATCGACATTGCGCGCCCGGCCCACAGCAATGGACCATCTTCACAGGCGCCCACGCGACCAATTGCTCGAAAGACCGCGTGCCAGTGCCAGCCGCCCTCAGAAGCCCTGAGCACCCACACGCGCCGTTCGGCCCGCGTCCTCTTGCGCGCCGTTCGGGCACTCTGCTCTCGGCCGCTGCCGCTCTCGAAACACCCCGTATAGGTGTGAGACCCCGCTGAACGCAGACAGCCGCCGGGACCTGTCGGGGGCGTTGTCTTCGTCATCGGCGGTCATGTCTACGCGCGCCGCCAAAGCGGGCTCTCCACCGCCTCTGAAGCGAAGGACAGCAATTCGCCCCGCGGGGCTTCAACGGCGCGCCGAACCGACAATGCACGGGACACAAGGCGGCCCGCGGCGCACCAGCCACGCGCAGGAGACGTTACGCCCGCCGTACCCACGCTGCACCCACCCGGCCCAGCACACCTCGAACGGTCTAGAAGAGCGGCCCGTATTTCCAGTTGTCGGCGTCGGGGGTCACTGCGTCCAGATCGTAGTCCGACTCCTGAAGGCGCCTGGCAATCGCCAGCCCGTCTTCTGCAGCCTGATCGACGAAACTGCGGCCCAGCGCTTCGTCCTGCGCGGTGCCGTGGCCGCGCAGCAGGTTCATGCCGTGGTTGAACTGTCCCACCGGGTCGCCCGCTTCGGCGGCGCGGCGGTCCCATTCGGCGGAGGCGTCGGGGTTGTACTCGCCGCCCAGCCCGTTGTTCTCCAACTGGCTCATCCAGGTCATCGCCTTGGCATAGCCCGCTTCGGCGCAGCGTCTGGTCAGCTTTCTGGCCAGCTCGAAATCGTCGTTCTTGGTGACATTGATCCCCAGCGAGCAGGTGATGGAGTCTATGACCCCCATCTCGATCTTGCGGGTCAGCATCTCCCGGCCCGTATCCTGCGGGTTCAGGATGCCGAGATCGTCCTCGACGGTGTCGGGCGGGTCGGCCCAGGCGACCGCCGCCACTACACTCAGCGAAACTGCCAGGATCACTGTCCGCATGCCGAAACCCTCCGCTGACAAACGGTACCATCGGGCCGGTTTCGCGTCGCCCTGACTTTGGTCGTATGCGCCGCTGGCGGTCGGCGCCGCGCTCTGGCGCATCGGCCGGTGAGGCTGGGTCGGCGCAAAGCCTGCCTGGCGGTCACCGTGGGGCGAAACGGATCCGGCGCAGCCGCGCTCAGACAGCGACCTTCCCGCAGACGAAATCATGCTGCATCGGCGCGTCCAAGAGCGCGTTGCGCTTGTCGTGCATCTCCCGGTGTGCCGGTGACTTCTCGACCGCCACCCAGTCGTCGCGGGTCTCCCACACGGTGACATGCATGAACGTCCCGGGCGTATTCTCGTCCTCGATCACGTTGGAATGGGTCAGCCCCTTTTGCGGCGCCGACGCGTCATAGCCCTTCATGACCTCCACGAACGCATCGCGCCGGTCGGGGCTGACAGTGAATTTTCCGATATGCATGAATGTCTCGGACATGGTCTTTCCTTTCTGTCCAGTCGTTTGATGGGCAACGTTCACCCGAGGTCCTGCCAGCCGTCCGGTGAGATAGAGCCGAGGATCTCGAACCCGTCCCCGCCCTTGGGCCGCAACACAAAGACGATGCCCATCGGTTCGGGATAGATGCCCGTGGCGGCCTCGAACGGATCGTCATGGCCGACCAGCACGGTGTTGCCCTGCGCGGGCACGCGCGACAGGTGAGGGGTCATCCGGTCCCGCATCGTCGCGATCTGGGCCTCGCTATACTCTTCGGCCGGCTCGAAATTCAGATCGGCATTCTGCGCATAGTCGCCAAAGGCCAGGTCCGCGGTCTGCCAGGCCCGGCAATACTGGCTCGAAACGACCTCGCCCACGGGGATCTCGAGGCGCGCGAAGGCAGCCCCGATCGCCTTGGCCTCGGCCCAGCCGGCTTCGCTGAGCACCCGCTGGGTGGAGCAGTCGCCCATCACCGCGTCGATCTGGTCTGCGTAATCCTTCTCGGTCGTCGCATGACGAATGAAGATCACATGACCGCCGCCGCGCAGCGCATCGATGAGCGCATCGGGGGCCATGGTCTGGGTATCGCTGGCACCTGCGGGGCCTGTCGCACTGGACAGCACCGCCACAGCCGTGACCGCCAGAACGCCGGCAGTCAGCTTCGCTTGCATCGTTTGAGGATATGACATGGTGTCTCGTCTCCCTTCACTGAAGCATCGCTGAAAGCCCGACTTAAACAGTCAGGTTTTCAATCTGGGATGTGGGAAACTGTCGGGCGGACGCCAAGATCGCCCGCCGCAGATTGTCGCTTTCTATCGGTTTACCATGTGCCGGTTATCGTCCGGCGCAATCACGCCCTCGCGCCCTGGCGCTAGCCGTCCAGCAGGTTGGGCACGATCGTGACCACCTCCGGCACCAGCCACAGGAGCGCCAGCCCCACCACCTGGATCAGCACGAAGGGCAGCACGCCTCGGTAGATCTGGGTCGTCGTCACCTCGGGCGGCGCCACGCCGCGCAGATAGAACAGCGCAAAGCCGAAGGGCGGGGTGAGGAAGCTCGTCTGCAGGTTCACCGCGATCATGATCGTCACCCATTTCGGGTCCATCGTACCGCCATAGATCACCGGGCCGACGATCGGCACGACGATGTAGATGATCTCAAGGAAATCGAGCACGAAGCCGAGGATGAACAGCACCAGCATCACGATCAGGAACACCAGCCACTCGCGTTCGAAACTGCGCAGGAAATCCTGGATGTAATGCTCGCCACCAAAGCTGATCAGCACCAGGTTCAGAAGCTGCGAGCCGATCAGGATGGTGAACACCATCGAGGTGACCTTGGCGGTCTCGCGCACCACCGGCGTCATCACGCCGGACCGGAACAGCACCCAGACAGCGTAAAGGATGCCGAAAAAGGCAAAGTGATAGGCGACCTGGGCCACGATGAAGGCGATCCAGTCTTCCAGCGGCACCACGTCGCGGCCGACGCGCAGATCGAAATTCACCCCGACCAGGATCATGATCACGATGGCGAAGCTGGCCATGATGATCACCTTGCTCGACCGCTGCTCGTCGGCGAGCTTGCGGTAGGCCGCCAGCATGATCGCGCCCGATGCGCCCAGCGCCGCCGCCGGCGTCGGGTTGGTGATGCCGCCGAGGATCGAGCCCAGCACCGCCACGATCAGCACCAGCGGCGGAAAGACGACACGCAGCAGCTCGTTCTTGGACAGCCGCACCAGTGCCACGCGGCAGCCATAGAAAATGGCGATCAGCGGCAGCAGCAACAGCAGGAAACTCGTTCCCGGCGAGGTGGTCGGCGCGATCAGCACGATATCCACCAGAAAGGCCAGCGCGACCCCGCCGAGCCCGATCAGGATCGGCTTGGGGTCGGCCATCGGGGCCACCCCGCGCGCCGTCGTCAGCACAAGTGCCAGCAGGATGAACATCGTCGCCAGCCCGCTGGACATCGGCGCCGCGGCGGCGATGGCGGCGGTACGGGCGGTCTCGATCTCCTCGGGGCTCAGCGCGCGCGACCGCGTCGCGCCGCCTGCGTCCTCGATGGCCTGCTGCTCGGCCACGGCACGGTCCCAGGTCTCCTGCCCGTGCAGCTCGATCATCGACGCCTGGCATTCCGGCGAGACATTGGTGCGCAGCTCGGCGCCCTCCGAAGCGTCCGAAAAGCTGTCGACGGTGATATCCTGCGATCCGATCAGACCGACCTGTCCCAGCAGTATCGCCCCGCCGATCAGCGCGAGGGGCGCCCCCAGAAACCAGGTCAGTGCTTCGTTGCGCGTCACGGCATCACCGCCTCCGGTGGCAGTGCTGACCACGGGCGGCGCGCCGCGCGGATTGTAAAGCGCATAGCCGAACGCATAGGCCGCATAGAGCCCCGCCAGCAGGATGCCGGGCAGGATCGCCGCCTGAAACAGCGTGCCGACCGACACCACGGCCGGTTCGCCCAGATAGGTCAGCGCGTCGGTGCACCCGGCCGTTTGCGCGCGTGTTTCCTGGGCGGAGGAATAAAGGTCGCCGGCAAACGTGCCCAGCAGGACGATCACGATGGAGGGCGGGATGATCTGGCCCAGCGTCCCGCTGGCCGCGATCACACCGGTGGCCAGCTCCGGCGCATAGCCGTTGCGCAGCATCGTCGGCAGCGCCAGCAGACCCATCGTCACCACCGTCGCCCCGACAATGCCCGTCGAGGCCGCCAGGAACGCGCCGACCACGACCACCGACACGGCCAGACCGCCGGGCAGCGGGCCGAAGACCCGCGCCATCGTGGTCAGCAGGTCATTGGCGATGCGCGAGCGTTCCAGCGTGATACCCATCATCACGAACATCAGCACCGCCAGCAGCGTCTCGATGGACTGTCCGGCAAACACGCGCTCATTCATCCGGTTGACGATGAAGGACAGGTTGCGGTCGAACGCCTGCTCCCACCCGCCGGGAAAGACCGGCTCGGCGATCCTGGGCAGGTCGGGATATTTGAAGATCGAGATGTCGAGCCGGTTCACCCCGCCATCGATCAGGGCCTGGTAGGCCACGCTCGACGTGTCGACGGCCTGGTGGACGATGATGCCGGCGCTGTCGAGCGCGGCGATGATCCCGAACGACACCATGCCCGAGCCCGCGATGGCAAAGGCCACCGGAAAGCCCGTCATGATCCCGCCGAAGAGGCACAGGAACACGATGATCAGGCCAATCTCGACCCCGTCCAACCCAAACAGCATGCGTCCCGTCCCCGTGAAGTGGTTCCAGCCACCTTGTCGGTGGTCTCGATCAGTGAAGTGTCAGTGGATCTCGGCTACCTTCTCGGCGGTCTCGTCGCCGAGGCGGTCCTTTTCGAGGTATTTGCCGTCCGATGCCGCGCCCTCGCGCAGCTCCAGAAGGTTGCGGTAGAAGAACGCCATCGCTTGGATGACCATCATCACGCAAAAGGCGAAGATCAGCACCTTGAACAGGAAATAGGCGTTGAACCCGTTCGGTGAGAACCCGATCGTCTCGACATTCCACTTGACGATGCGCGCCTTGCGTTCGAGCTGCTCGAACGTGTCGGAGGCCGAGACCTTGGGCGTGATCAGATGGCGCCACAGGAAGTACCAGGAATACATCCACATCACCGTCAGCGCCGGGATCATGAAGAGCAGGCTCCCGGCCATGTCGATGATCTTTTTCGTGCGCCGCGAGACCACGCCATAGACCAGATCGACCCGGACATGACCGCCCTGGATGAAGGTGTAGGCGCAGCAGAGCGCCACGACGATGGCGTTGTAGAGCTTCAGTTCCTCCGCGTACCAGCTCAGGTCCTTGGTAAAGACCTTGCCGAAGGGCCCGATCGAGATCTCCGAGACCAGAAAGATCCGCTGCAGGAACACGATCAGCGTCTGTTGCAGCACCATCAGCAACCCGGCCCAGGCCATCAGCCGGCCGACATTGTTGCCCAGCCACTCCGCGCCGCGGACATAGCCCCAGAGCACGCTGTGCCGCCAGAGCCCGACGATCGTCAGGATCGCAAAGATCGTGAACAGCGCAAAGAAAAGCTGCACGGAGCCGCCGTAATAGACGATCCGCATGATCGCCATGGGGTCGGACCAGTTCAGCCATTGACCCGGATGGATCAGCGCCCATCCGATATTGTAGAGCGACTGCGCAAGCTGCGTGATCACCCAGCCAAGCGCTCCGAGCAGGCCACCGCCGGTTTCGCCATCCATGTTTTCGCTGTCCCCCGCCGTCCCGTCTGCCCGCCCCCTCCAGAAAGGGGGGGGATCGCGCCTGGCCCGCCGCAGGGGCGGGACAGGGCGTTCGTGATGCGTCCGGTCAGACGCCGAGCACGCGGTCCCGCTGGGCACGGTAGGCGCCGCTCGACCGCGAGATCCAGGGCGAGACGTTGCCCATCGACGTCATGTAGCTGTCGAAGACCTGCTTGAAGAGCTCGTCCTCCATGAACTCCTCATAGACCCCCTTGGAGGCCGCGCCGAACGCGTCCCACACGCTGTCGGGGAACTCCATGATCTTCACGCCGGAGCTTTCCAGCCGCCGCAGCGCCGCGCCGTTGTTGGCGAGGTATTGCGTCAGGCTCCAGTCGTTCGCGGCGGCACAGCCCAGCTCGATGGCCTTCTGCTGGGTCGGCGTCAGCTCGTTGAAGACGTCGAGGTTGACGCTGAGCGCGAGCCCCGTGCCGGGCTCATGGAAACCGGCGGGATAGTAGAACTCCGTGACCTCCTGGAAGCCGACCTTCTCGTCCGACCAGGGGCCCACCCATTCCGTTCCGTCGAGCGAGCCCGACGCCAGCGCCTGGTAGATCTCGCCGCCGGGCAGGTTCTGCACCGAGGCGCCCATGGCCCCCAGCGCGTTGCCGCCGAGCCCGGGCATGCGGAACCGCAGACCCTGGAAATCCTCCGGGCTGGTGATCTCCTTGCGGAACCAGCCACCGGCCTGGCTGCCGGTATTGCCGGCCAGGAACGACTTCAGCCCAAAGATCTGGCCAAGCTCCTGGTGCAGGTCGAACCCGCCATCATGATAGTACCAGGCGTTCAGCTCGTTCGCGGTCATCCCGAAGGGCACCGACGCAAAAAACGCATAGGCCGGGTGCTGGTTGACCCAGTAATAGTCGGCCCCGTGGAACATGTCGGCCTGACCCGCGGTCACGACGTCGAACACGTCGAACGCGCCGAGCGGCTCACCGGCATGCTTGACCTCGACCGTCAGCGTGTCGCCGGCGATGGCATTGATGTTTTCCGCGGTCTTGTCGGCGGCATCGGCCAGACCGGCGAAGCCGCGCGGCCATGTCGTGTGCATGACCAGGGTGCGTTTGCCCTGGGCATAGGCGGGGGCGGCCAGCGTGCCTGCGGCAGCGGTGCCGCCCAGTGCAGATGTTCGCAAAAAGGAACGACGATCCATGGTGGTGCTCTCTCCCTATGGTAGTCTTGGTGCCCGGCCCTTGTCGGGGCGGATCATGTTACGTGCGGGAAAACCTAGCGGCGGGGTCGGGGACAGGGAATAGCCGATCCGGCGAATTCAGGCGCGACGCTACGGGTTTTGCGTTGGCGCCCCGCGTTATTGGCGCGTCAATGCGCATAAGCCCCGTTTTTTCTATCGGTTTATTCACGTGCGCACCAATTGCCCGGAGCGCAGCGCCACGCCTACCGTTGGGTCAGGTCCGGCAACATTCGGGCCGGCCCGATGACACTTCGAGCGATCCTGGAGACAGCCATGACCTTTCACAGTTCCGGCAAGACAACGGCAAAGAAGATTGATGCCAAAGCACGGCGCGCGGCCCGATCCGTGCACGGGCTGAGCAAATACGACACGCTGGTGCGCGAAAGCGTGGCGGGCCGGACCGAACCGGACGTGCCGCTGCCCCAGGTGTTCGGCCGCATCGGCCACCGCAATCCGCTGACCGGCATGGAGGCCGACGGCACGCCCTTTTCCGCCGCCAAGGTCATCGCGGGCTTCACCGACGCGCTGGACGCGATGCGCGACGACAGTGACCCGGCCAGCGATGTCGATGCGGGCATGACCTTTTTCGGCCAGTTCATCGACCATGACGTGACGCTGGATGCCCAGAGCGCCATCGGCACGCGCATCGATCCGCGCTCCATCCGCAACGTCCGCACGCCGGCGCTCGATCTCGACTGTGTCTATGGCGACGGGCCCGAGGCCAGCCCCCATCTCTACAGCCCGCGCCACGAAGGCTTCCTGAATTTCGGCACCAAGGCCAATCCGCGCGACTTGGCCCGCAATGCCCACGGCACGGCCCTGATCGGTGATCCGCGCAACGACGAAAACCAGATCGTCAGCCAGCTCCAGGGCGCGTTCGTCACGCTCCACAACATCGTCATGACCGCGATCGAGGCCGGCGAGGCCGACGTGCCCGCGGCGCTGTCGGGTATCCGCTCCGAAGCACTCGCCGCGGATGCGGACGCGGGCGCCATGGCGTTCCAGGCGGCGCGCCGGATCGTCCGGCTGCACTACCAGTGGCTGATCATGAACGACTTCCTGCCGGCCTTCGTCGACGCGAAGGTCCTGCACAGCGTGAAGCACGCGCTGGCCAGCGGCCATCTGCCCGCGCCCTTCAAGACCGACAGCCCGGTGATGCCGATCGAGTTCTCCGGCGCGGCCTACCGGTTCGGCCATGCCACGGTGCAGAACGACTACACGCTCAACACCGGCGCGGGCCGCAAGTTCAACCTCTTCGAGCTCGGCCGGCCCGAGTTCTCCAGCCGCAAGCCGGAGCTCAATATCGACTGGGAGTGCCTGTTCCGCTTCCCCGGCGGCGCCGACCCCGACACGGCGCGCCCCATCGGGCGCAAACTGCCCGGCTCGATCTTCATCCTGCCCTTCATCAATCACGGGCTCAGCATCGACGGCGAAGAGCTCGCGGTCGAAGAGGCCCGCAAGCTGCCCCACCGCAATGTCTTCCGCGACCGGTTCGCGCTGGAGCTCGCCTCGGGCCAGCAAATGGCGCGCAAGATGGGCGTGGCCGAACTGCGCGCCCCCGAAGAGCTGCGCAAATCCGGCATCACCAAGACCCCACTCTGGTACTACTGCCTGCACGAGGCCGAACGCTGCGGCGGCAAGCTCGGGCCCGTGGGCGGCACGATCGTCGCCACGACGCTGTTGCGGCTGCTCTATCTCGATCCGGAATCCATCGTGAACACCGCGCCGGACTTCACGCCCTGGGCCTCGCTGGGTGCCGAGGACGGCAAATACTCGATGGGCCACATGCTGAAATGCGTGCAGGACAAGCGCGCCAGCATCGCCGTGGCAGAGGATCTCATCACTGGCTGACCCCTCCCTGCTCCAGTGACGAGGATCGGGTGGCCCGGCGGGGCCGCCCGTTTTCGTTTCGCGAGGCGCTCCAATCGCGACAGAATAATGCGCATTTTAAGACACCCGGCACAGATTGTGTCGCGCTTTGGCTGTTGACCTCGCCAACAGAGCTTTCTAGTGTCGCACGCGTTAAGGGGAGTGGACGAAAATGACCGGTCTTATCGTAGTCGTAGGACACAGGCGCATGGGCCGGTAACGGACGCCATAACGATCCCATGCGCCCCCGACTTGAAACTCGGGGGTTTTTTTATGCCCACACCCGACAGAACTGATCGGCACACGCGGAGAAGGAACCGTGACGATGACCAAGATGACCGGCGCGAAAATGGTGGTTCAGGCCCTCAAGGATCAGGGGGTGGAGGTGGTCTTCGGCTATCCCGGCGGCGCTGTGCTTCCGATCTATGACGAGATTTTCCAGCAGAACGAAATCCGGCATATCCTGGTGCGCCACGAACAGGGCGCGGTCCATGCCGCCGAAGGCTATGCGCGCTCCACCGGCAAGCCGGGCGTCGTTCTGGTGACATCCGGCCCCGGCGCCACCAATGCCGTGACCGGACTGACCGACGCGCTGATGGACAGCATTCCGCTGGTCTGCCTCACGGGGCAGGTCCCGACCTTCATGATCGGCAACGACGCCTTTCAGGAGGCCGACACCGTCGGCATCACGCGCCCCTGCACCAAGCATAACTGGCTGGTCAAGGACACCGCCGAGCTTTCGGACGTCATCCACCAGGCCTTCCATGTCGCCATGAAGGGGCGGCCCGGTCCGGTGCTGGTCGACATCCCCAAGGACGTGCAGTTCGCCTCCGCGACCTACACGCCGACCCACAAGGCCAAGACCAAGCATTACCAGCCCCGGGTGAAGGGCGATCAGGAGCAGATCACCCGCCTGGTCGAATTGATGGAAACCGCCGAACGCCCCCTCTTCTATACCGGGGGCGGGGTGATCAATTCCGGCCCCGGCGCCAGCCAGCTGCTGCGCGAGTTCGTCGCCGCGACCGGCTTTCCGATCACCTCGACCCTGATGGGCCTTGGCGCCTACCCCGCGTCCGGCGAGAACTGGATCGGCATGCTCGGGATGCACGGGCTCTACGAGGCCAACCTGGCGATGCATGGCTGCGATCTGATGATCAATGTCGGTGCGCGCTTCGACGACCGGATCACCGGCCGCGTGCAGGATTTCAGCCCGAAATCCAAAAAGGTCCATATCGATATCGACCCGTCCTCGATCAACAAGGTGATCCATGCCGACGTGCCGATCATCGGCGATGTCGGCCATGTGCTGGAGGACGCGCTCAAGATCTGGAAGGCGCGTGGGCGCAAGACCAACAAGGAGGCGCTCGCCAAATGGTGGGCCCAGCTCGACGAGTGGAAGCAGATCGACTGCCTCGGCTTCACGCCGTCGGAAACCACGATCCGGCCGCAGCATGCGCTCGCCCGGCTGGAGGCGCTGACCAAGGACCGCGACCGCTATATCGCGACCGAGGTGGGCCAGCACCAGATGTGGGCCGCGCAGTATCTGGGCTTCGAGGATCCCAACCGCTGGATGACCTCCGGGGGCCTGGGCACCATGGGCTATGGCACGCCGGCCTCCATCGGCATCCAGGTGGCGCACCCGGACGCGCTCGTGATCAATGTCGCGGGCGAGGCGTCCTGGCTGATGAACATGCAGGAGATGGGCACGGCCGTGCAGTACCGCCTGCCGGTCAAGCAGTTCATCATGAACAACGAACGGCTCGGCATGGTGCGCCAGTGGCAGGAGCTGCTCCATGGCGAGCGCTACAGCCACAGCTGGTCCGAGGCCCTGCCCGATTTCGTCAAGCTCGCCGAGGCTTTCGGCTGCAAGGGCATCCTCTGCAAGGATCCTGCGGATCTCGACGACGCGATCATGGAGATGCTGGACTATGACGGGCCGGTCATCTTCGACTGCCTCGTGGAAAAGCACGAGAACTGCTACCCGATGATCCCCTCGGGCGAGGCCCACAACAAGATGCTCTTGGGCGACGCGCCGACCGCGGATGCCATCGGCAGCAAGGGTGCCGTACTGGTCTGAGGCCCGGAGCGGGGTGCGCCACGTGCCCACCCATGGATATCGAAACGCCCGGCAGATCCGCCGGGCGTTTTCTGTTTCACTATGCGGCGCCCGTCTGCCAGCCGACAGGCCCGGCAGCCACGCAGCGTCCGCTCAGCTTTCCTCGCTCAGCGGCTTGGTGAACTCGGTCTCCACCAGCACCTCGACCTCCGCGCCGACGCCGGGCGCCAGCTCGGTAAAGCCGAAATCGGTCCGGTCGATCACAGTGTGCGCGGAAAAGCCCAGCGCCGCGATGTCGGGCGCAAAGGGATGGGTCGGGAACTGCCCGTTCAGCGTCACGTCAAAGGTCACCGGCAGCGTCACGCCCAGCATCGTCAGATCGCCGGTCATTGTGCCGGTCGTATCCCCGGTCATCTCCAGACTGTCGGAGGTAAAGGTGATCTCGGGATGCGCGCCCGCGTTGAACCATTTCGCGTCCTGGGCCAGCTTGGCGTCGAAATCCTTCTCGGCGGCGTTGGGATACCCGGTGGAGACCGAGGCCGGATCGATCACGACCGACACGACGCTTGCGGTCGGATCCTCGGCGTTCAGGTCCAGGGTCCCGCTGATCCCCTCGAACCGCGCGGTGTAGTTCGACATGCCCAGATGGCTGACCTTCCAGACCACGCTCGTGTGGGTGGGGTCCAGCGTGTAGGTGCCCGACGGCACGGTGATCGGATTGGCCAGAACGGGGCTGGCGGCAAGAACAAAGGCGGCAGAGGCAAGTAGGGATCGCATCGGTGTCTCCTATGTCTGAAAAAACGTGGTGCCGCAGAGATGGGCGTGCTTGACGCAAGGTCGAGCCCTGGGATGGGTACTTTGAACAACACTCCGTGTGCGCCGTTGCACAGCGCCGGAGCAGGACATCCAATGCCCGATTTCCAGGCACTTTGGCGGGTGAAACCGCAAACTGAAAAGGGCGGCGAAAACCGCCGCCCTCTCCGGGTTGTGTCGCGTTGCGCTGGCCGGGGCTCAGCCCTGCTGCGATTGGCGCAGCTCGGTCACCCAGGCGACGACGACGGCGTAGACCACGTGACCCACCAGAGCGACCCAGGTGATCTGGCTGAAGCCCAGGAACGCCGGGTTGCCGACGACCAGATGGGCCATCACGTAGAGCGCCCAGACCCAGAGCGCGACGCCATAGACCACGGCGGCGGCGAACCAGGGCACCTGCGGCGCGAACCGGGCACGCAGTGGCTCCGCAATCAGCACCCAGCCGACGCTGTAGCCGATCAGACCGACGAAGTAGTGCATCGCATGGGCGGCGGGGGTGAAGCCCTCGCCAAAGATCGTGGCGATCACGCCATTGGCCAGCGGGACCGGTGCAAGCTTGGCGAAACCGAACCAGGGGCTGAGGCTCTGACCGAAGAAATCAAAGGCCAGCGTGGCAAAGGCGCCCGCGGTCAGGATCGTGACGATCGTGGCGCGGATCTGCTGTGCGTCGAGGCTGTGGGACGGGTTGGTGGCGGTGGCGCTCATGGCGTGTCTCCTTGGGGAAGCGGTGCGTATCTTGGTGCATTTCTGTTCCGTGAAGGAGGTATCCGGGTTTTGTTGTGCGCTGGCAATCAGGTGCACAGCGGTGTGACTTGGCGTCAACGTCGGCGTGAGTATACGGCGGTATACGCGGCGAAACTGTAACATTTCCCGCCCCAGCCCTTGCGATTTCCCCTTCATGTTGCAATGACGCGCTCCAGCACAGAGAGGACACCCGCCCATGTCGGCCCTGCAGATAAAGAAAGGCAGCTCGCGCAAATCGGCCTACGACCTGCGCAGCCACCTCAGCGAAGACCTGGAACGCCACACGATCGCGGTCGTCGTCGACAACGAGTCCGGCGTACTGGCGCGGGTGATCGGGCTCTTCTCCGGGCGCGGCTACAATATCGACAGCCTGACCGTGGCCGAGATCGACCATCAGGGTCACCGCTCGCGGATCACCATCGTCACCACCGGGACGCCCCAGGTGATCGAACAGATCAAGGCACAGCTCGAACGCATGGTCCCGGTGCACGAGGTCCATGACCTCACCGTCGAGGGCCCCGCCGTCGAACGCGAACTGGCGCTGGTCAAGGTCGCGGGCACCGGCGACAAGCGGGTCGAGGCGCTGCGGCTCGCCGACATCTTCCGCGCCAAAGTGGTCGACACGTCGCTCGAAAGCTTCGTCTTCGAGATCACCGGCACGCCCGACAAGGTCGACGCCTTCGCCGACCTCATGCGCCCCCTCGGCCTGACCGAAGTCGCCCGCACCGGCGTCGCCGCCCTGGCCCGCGGCCCGGGCGACAGTGAGGAGTGAGCGCGAAAGCTCTCAAGCCCTGTCAGAAGCTCCGTGGCACTCCGGCAAAAATCACCTGCTGTCCGCGGGAGACAGGCAGACAGCTCCGCGCCCGCCTGATCGCTAGTTTGCCCGGATGACATCCCGTGTGCTTTGGGGCCGCAAAGGCATCCGCGCCATCTGATCCGTCCAGGCGACGTTCAGAACGGTGCAGCGTGCAGGCTGACCCGTCGGGTCGCCGCTGTTCCGGATCCGGCTGAAGCGCCAGTTCTTTTTCGGCAGCGCGGTATCGCCGATGGCAAACTCAAGCTGCTTCACGTAGGCTGGCCCGATCTCCCGCATGACCCGAGGCGTGCCGCCCGTCGTCCAATACACGCCGCAGATCGCGAGTTTTCCCCCGACATTTCGCGGCGATGCGAGAACCATGACGCTCGAATTGTCCTGAAACCGCGCGCCGAACTGAAAGAACCGATTGTCGATTGGCACCTCGGTCGCCGCCGCCGGCGTCCCAAGAAGCAGAAGAAACAAAAGAAATGCCTTTTTCATTGCTGATTTCCTATCCTTATCCCGACAGTCTATCCCAACGAGTGATACGCAGGTTTGGCACGATGCGCGCGTGAATTCGGTCCAATGGCTGCGCCCACGCCCATGGTCCCGACGGACGCAGCCGCAACGCGGAACTGCACAGCACCCGATCTGGATACGCTGCGCCGTGTCGGGCGTTTCGGGATCGTCGTTTGGAGGCCGGGGCTCTGACCCTTTTTGCCCGCCCTCGGTTCCAGTGACGCTGGCACCGACGGTTCGGCGCCGAACCAGATCAAAGTGGGAACATGACTGTACGAAATGCCCGTTTGGACGTTTCGTACAAAGATTAACGCCGCCCGCATTGGCGCGGCGCGGACAGAAAAAGGGCCCCGAGTGGGGCCCTTGAAGGTTCGCCGCGGCGGCTCGTTCTTTTTACTGCTCGATAGTTTTTGATGTTCTTCCTGTGTCCGCCGTGACGTCTAGGACGCGCGCACGCGCCCCGGATCTCTTGACGGGGCGGGCGCATCTGGCGGCGCCCTGCCCCGGTGCTGCGGGGCTCAGCTACAGCCCGAGGTCGCCCCGCAGGTGTTGCACTTCATGCAGGTGCCGTTGCGCACCAGCGTGTAGTTCCCGCACTCGCCGCACGGATCGCCCTCGTAGCCTTGCATCTTGGCCTTGGCGCGGTCGTCCAATGTCAGCGTCGCTGTCGTCGTCTCCACGGCAGTGATCGCGGTTGTGACGTCGAGCCCGGTGTCGAGCGCCACGGCACCGCTGCCGCCCTGAAGCACGACCAGTTCCTGGGGCATCCGCTTGCGCAGATACCCGGTGGAGCTGATTTGTTTCAGCACTTCCAGGGACTTGCTGGCCGCGCTTTCGCTTACCGGCGCGATGTTCTCGCCTTCGCCCACCTTCCCCTCGTCCTCGCCCGCGCCGAGATCGTCGAAGGCATGGCCTTCGGGCGCGACGTGGGCGAGGTCCGTGCGATCGAGATAGCTGACGGCCAGTTCGCGGAAGATATAGTCAAGGATCGAGGTCGCATTCTTGATGCTGTCATTGCCCTGGACCATGCCCGCGGGCTCGAACCGGGTGAACGTGAAGGCGTCGACGAACTCCTCCAGCGGGACGCCATATTGCAGACCGACCGAGACCGCGATGGCGAAGTTGTTCATCATCGCCCGGAAGCCCGCGCCTTCCTTGTGCATGTCGATGAAGATCTCACCGAGATTGCCGTCCTTGTATTCGCCGGTGCGCAGATAGACCTTGTGACCGCCCACGATGGCCTTTTGCGTATAGCCCTTGCGCCGCTCGGGCAGCTTTTCGCGGTGGGTCCGGACGAGTTCCTTGACGATAACCTTTTCGATGATCTTTTCGGCCAGCACCGTCGCCTTTTCCTGGGGCGTGCCGGTTTCCAGCGTGTCGGCGGCGTCCTCGTCATCCTCGACAAGCGCTGCGGCCAGCGGCTGGCTGAGCTTGGAGCCGTCGCGGTAGAGCGCATTGGCCTTGGTGCCGAGCGACCAGCTGAGCTCATAGGCCTTCTGGCAATCCTCGATGGTCGCATCGTTGGGCATGTTGATCGTCTTGGAGATCGCGCCCGAGATGAAGCTCTGGGCCGCGGCCATCATGCGGATATGGCTGTCGACGCTGAGGAAACGCTTGCCCTTCTTGCCGCAGGGGTTGGCGCAGTCGAAGACCGGGTAGTGTTTCGGGTCGAGATGCGGCGCACCCTCGAGCGTCATGGTTCCGCAGACATGATCGTTCGCGGCCTCGACCTGCGCCTTGGTGAAGCCCAGATGCTTGAGCATGTCGAAGGTCGGATCGTTCAGCTCCGCCGCCGGGATGCCCAGCACGTCGGTGCAGAAGGCCTCGCCCAGCGTCCACTGGTTGAAGACGAAACGGATGTCGAAGGCCGATGGCAGCGCGGCCTCGATCTTTTCGATCTCGGGCGTGCCGAAGCCGTGCCCGATCAGCGCGGTGTGATTGATGCCGGGCGCGTTGCCGAGCGTGCCATGACCCACAGCGTAGGAGATGATCTCTTCGATCTGGGACGAGCGGTAGCCGAGGGTTTCAAGTGCTGCCGGAACGGACTGGTTGATGATCTTGAAATAGCCCCCGCCGGCGAGCTTCTTGAATTTCACCAGCGCAAAGTCCGGCTCGATCCCGGTCGTGTCGCAATCCATCACCAGCCCGATGGTGCCCGTGGGCGCAATCACCGTGGCCTGGGCATTGCGGTAGCCATGCAGTTCGCCCAGTTGGTGGGCGGCATCCCAGGAAGAGCGCGCAAGCTCCGCCAGCCGCGCATCGGGACAGTTGCCGGCATCAAACGGCACAGGCGCAACGTTGAGCGCGTCATAGCCGTCCGTTTCGCCATAGGCCGCGCGGCGGTGATTGGCGATCACCCGCAGCATGTGGTCGGCGTTCTTCGCGTAGCCCGGGAACGGCCCCAACTCTCCCGCCATCTCGGCGGAAGTCGCATAAGCGGTGCCGGTCATGACCGCCGTCAGCGCACCGCAGAGCGCGCGGCCCTCGGGGCTGTCATAGCTCAGCCCCATATTCATCAGCAGCCCGCCGATATTGGCGTAGCCCAGCCCCAGCGTCCGGAAATCATAGGATCGCTGCGCGATCTCGCGGCTGGGGAACTGCGCCATCAGCACGCTGATTTCCAGCGTCACGGTCCAGAGCCGCGTGGCGTGGACATAGTCCTCCGCCGCGAACTCGCCGTCCTTGTGGAAAGTCAGCAGGTTCATCGAGGCCAGGTTGCAGGCCGTGTCGTCGAGGAACATGTACTCCGAGCAGGGGTTGGAGCCGCGGATCTCGCCGTCCTCGGGGCAGGTGTGCCAGCCGTTGACGGTGTCGTGGAACTGGATGCCGGGGTCGGCGCAGGCCCAGGCGGCGTGACCGATCTGTTCCCACAGATCGCGCGCCTTGACGGTCTTGGCGATCTTGCCATCGGTGCGGCGCACCAGCTCCCAGTCGGCATCGTCGCGTACCGCCTGCAGGAAGGCATCTGTCACGCGGACCGAGTTGTTGGAGTTCTGGCCGGAGACCGAGGCATAGGCCTCGCTGTCCCAATCGGTGTCGTAAGTCGGGAACTCGATGCTCTCGTACCCCTGACGGGCATAGTCGAGCACGCGCTTGATGTAGGTTTCCGGGATCGCGGCCTTCTTGGCCCCGCGCACGGCGGCCCTGAGGCCCGGGTTCACGGCCGGGTCGGTCGCGGCTTCGATCTCGCCGTCCCACTCGCGGATCGCCATGAAGATGTCGTTGAGCTTCTGCTCATGGCTCTTGGAACCGGCCACGAGGCTCGCCACCTTCTGTTCTTCGACAACTTTCCAGTTGATGAACTTCTCGATGTCGGGGTGGTCGGCGTCGCAGATCACCATCTTGGCTGCGCGCCGGGTGGTGCCGCCCGACTTGATCGCACCGGCCGCCCGGTCGCCGATCTTGAGAAAGCCCATCAGGCCCGACGACTTGCCGCCGCCCGAGAGCGCCTCGCCCTCCCCGCGCAGGGACGAGAAGTTCGTGCCGGTGCCGGAGCCGTACTTGAAGAGCCGCGCCTCGCGGACCCAGAGATCCATGATCCCGCCATCATTGACCAGATCGTCGGCGACGGACTGGATGAAACAGGCGTGGGGCTGCGGGTGCTCATAGGCACTGTCGGATTTCACCAGCTTGCCGGTCTTGTGGTCGACATAGAAATGGCCCTGGCTCGGCCCGTCGATGCCGTAGGCCCAATGCAGCCCGGTGTTGAACCATTGCGGGCTGTTGGGGGCCGCGCGCTGCGTGGCGAGCATATGGCGCATTTCGTCAAAATAGGCGCGGGCGTCGGCTTCGGTGGAGAAATAGCCGCCCTTCCAGCCCCAATAGGCCCAGGCACCGGCAAGCCGGTCGAACACCTGGGTTGCCTTGGTTTCGCCGCCATAGCGGTCTTCTTCAGGCAGCGCGGCGAGCGCGGCCTCATCGGGCATGGACCGCCACAGAAACTCCGGCACACTCTTCTCGCGCACCTTCTTGAGACGCGCCGCGACACCGGCCTTGCGGAAGTACTTCTGTGCGAGAACGTCGGACGCGACCTGGCTCCAGGAGGCGGGCACTTCGATCCCCTTGAGGCCGAAGACAACGGAGCCATCGGGATTGCGGATCTCAGACGACGTCGTCGCAAAATCGAGGCTCCCATAGGCGCCGTCGGTTTGGGTCGTGAATTTGCGTGAAATCTTCATGACTGCCTCTGTCCGTTCCCTAGCCCGCGGTCGTTTTCGACCCGCAGTTACGTCTTCTTTTAATCCGGCCGCACGCCTCCTGCCGCTTCGGAGCATCCCGAAGCGCCCGATCTGCAGGGCCTGTCAGTCTCTCACCGGATCCACAACATGTGGTGTTGCGTCGACCGGCGAAAACCAGACAACCTCATCTACATGCCGCGGGTCAACGGCTTTTTTACACAAGATGTAGGATTTTCGCCCTTGACCGGCACAGGATGGAAAAACCGACTCAATTGGTTACGGGGACCCTAACGAGGGCGGGCGCGGTTAACCTTACTTCGGCGCTGCGAAGCAGCATCAAGAGCACGAAGATCGCGCCGTAATCATATGCTTTTAAAAGATATTGCCGGATTGGGGCCGCACCCGGACGTGCTGCGCCGCAGCAATTCGCAGGGGAGAGGGAAAACTGGTCGGGGCGGCGAGATTCGAACTCACGACCCCCTGTACCCAAAACAGGTGCGCTACCAGACTGCGCCACGCCCCGACCGTCGTTGTCCCTAGACCGCCGCAGCGGCATTGAAAAGGGTCAATCCATTGCCTCAGGATGTGTCGCTGCGCGATTTCTGCGGGGTCCGGGCTGCCGCGCGGCGGCCTCAGCCTGGCCCGGGGTCTTCCGGACAGGGCCAGGCGGCGGTCGCGCGATCAAAGGCCGGGTGTTGCATCTGGTCGCCGGGCGCAAATCCGAAAATGTCCGACAGCCCGCCATTGATCTCGAGCACCGCCAACACGCCGCTTCCGCCTGGGATCGCTGTTTCGTCGAACGGTATGGCGTCGCGATGAATACGCGTGACGGTGCCGGTGTCATCGAGAAAGATCAGGTCGAGCGGCAAGGGCGTGTTGCGCATCCAGAAGGACACTCTCTGGGGCCGGTCATAGATAAAGAGCATCCCGGCGTTCCTGGGCATCGATTCGCGAAACATGAGGCCCCTTGCGCGGGTCTCCGGGGTATCGGCAATCTCCACCGTGAAGCGCGCGGTACCCCACTCGCCTCTCAGCCGCAGCTCGTCGTCAAGACATTCAGAAACTGCAGGCGTAGCAACCGCCAGCAGAGCCACAAAGACTGTTAGGAGGGTTCGTCGGACCGCAGAGCAAAATCCCAGGATGTCACCATGGCCGCCATGAGACCGCGGCGCCCTTCGACGATCCTCAGACAAATCGCTTCTCCCGGCTGTAGATCGGACAGGCCGGAACGGCGCAGTACTTCGATATGCACAAAGATGTCTTCGTTGCGCCCGAACGCGTTCGCGAAGCCGAAGCCCTTGGACTTGTCGAACCACTTCACCCGGGCGGGCTCCAGCGGTCCAGCATCCTCCAGGGCGCCGAACTGCTCCAGGTCTCCGTCTTCTTCGGTCTCGATCACGACCTCTGGCGGCTCGATCCGCAGCACTTCGATCGCCTGGCGACCGCGCGGCGTCTCCAAAACGCTCACTTCGACGATCGCACCGTCGGCGACCGAGCTTTGTCCAAAGTTCCGCAAAACATTGGCGTGGAGCAGAATGTCCGATCCGCCGCCATCGGCCACGACAAAGCCAAATCCTTTCGCCGGATCAAACCACTTTACATGGCCATGGACGATATGCCCTTCGTCGTCAGAGGTCATTCGTTCCACGTACATATTCAAAGGGCTTCCTCCCGAAGCTTAATATTGTAACACTAAGATGGCATCTCTCTTTGTGGCAAGAAAAAAAAGGGCATTTGAGCCTTGTAAGGTTCGATTTCGCAGTCACGGGCTGAGCCGCTTGATGGACCATGGCGCCGCGCTGTCCGTACGCGACCACCGGAACCGGTCATGCAGCCGAAATGCGCCGTCGGCCCAGAACTCCAGTTCTACCGGAACGATACGATATCCGCCCCAGTGCGGAGGGCGCGGCGGGGCGTCGCCATAGCGCTCGCGCATCGCCTCGACCTGGGCCATCAGCGCGTCGCGGCTTGCCAAGGGCTGACTTTGTGCCGACGCCCAAGCGCCGAGGCGGCTGTCCAGCGGGCGCGACTGGTAATAGGCGTCCGATTGCGCCTTGGAAATACGCGACACGGTTCCGCGACCGCGGATCTGGTGACCCAGGGACTTCCAGTGGAGCGCAAAGGCGGCTTTGCCGGCACCTTCCAATTCGCGACCTTTCGGACTGTCATAATTCGTGAAGAACACCAGCCCGTTATCCTCGACCTCTTTGATCAGGACGATCCGCGCATTCGGCATGCCGTCCGCATCGACTGTCGCAAGGGTCATGGCATTGGGATCATTGATCTCCGACGATGTGGCGGCGTCCATCCAGGCCCGCACCAGCTCGAACGGATCGTCTCCCGCGAAAATGCCGTCCCGTCCGTCCATGGCTTCCCCTCTCTCAGACTGTGGTCGTGCGGCCCGCTTTGACCGAACTGCGTCCGCCCTGCCTTGATGCAGAGCAAACCATGCCATACACCGCCACGACCGGAATGCGTGTGGGGTATGGTCGATGTCAACGGGACTTATGCAAGGCAAACGTGGGCTCATAATGGGTCTTGCCAATGACAAGTCCATCGCGTGGGGGATCGCCAAGGCCTGCGCGACACAGGGGGCAGAGCTGGCGCTCGCCCACCAGGGGGGACCGCTGGAAAAGCGCGTGCGTCCGCTGGCCGAACAGCTTGGCTGCGACCTCCTGGTCGAGTGCGACGTCTCCGACGGCGCATCCATGGACGCGATGTTCGAGCAGATCGGCGCGGCCTGGGACCGGCTGGATTTTGTCGTCCATGCCATCGGGTTTTCCGACAAGACCGAATTGCGCGGACGCTATGTCGATACGAGCGCTGCGAATTTCCGCACCACAATGGATATTTCGGTGTTTTCCTTTACCGAGATCTGCCGCCGGGCGGAGCCGCTGATGACCGATGGCGGCAGTTGTCTGACCCTGACCTACTACGGCGCCGAGAAGGTGATGCCGCATTACAATGTGATGGGGGTCGCGAAGGCCGCGCTTGAGGCATCCGTGCGGTATCTGGCGGCCGATCTGGGCGAGAAACAGATCCGCGTCAACGCGATCTCGGCCGGCACGATCAAGACGCTCGCGGCCTCGGGGATCGGCGATTTCCGCTATATTCTGAAATGGAACGAGCTGAACTCGCCGATGCGCCGCAACGTCGATCAGGACGAGGTCGGCCGGTCCGCGCTCTATCTGCTGTCGGATCTGGGCTCCGGTGTCACCGGCGAGGTGCTCCATGTCGACGCGGGCTACCATATCGTCGGCATGAAGAACCCCGACGCGCCGGATATCGCCAAGACATGACTCTGGCGGCGCTGCTTTCGGTCATGGCGGTGCACTTGGCCGCGGCAATCAGCCCCGGGCCGGCCTTTGTCGTCTCCCTGCGCGTGGCGGCACGGGACGGGGCGCGCGCGGCGCTGTTTCTGGCGATCGGCCTCGGGCTCGGCGCGGTGGCCTGGGCCGCAGCAGCCCTGCTTGGGCTGACCGCACTCTTTACGTTGTTCCCCGAATTGCTGACCGTGTTGCGGATCGGAGGCGCGGCCTTCCTGCTCTTTCTGGCCTGGATGATCTGGCGCGGTGCGGACAAACCGCTGCCCCTAACGGCGGGCTCGCGCGGCCCGGCACGCTCCGGTCTGTCGGCCCTGCGGTTGGGGTTTCTGACTCAGATCGCCAATCCCAAGGCAGCCGTGTTCTTCGGCGCAGTTTTCATCGGGCTCGTACCGCCGGGCCTGGACATGTCCGACATCGCGCTGCTGCTGGGTGCGATCCTCTTCATCGAGACGATCTGGTATTCGATCGTTGCGGCGGTCTTTTCGCGCGGTCCGATCCGCAACGCCTATGGTCGGATGAAATCGGCACTGGAACGCGTGCTGGGCGGCGCGCTGGCAGCGCTTGGCATCAAGATCGCGCTCGGCTGAGCCACGAGACAAGGAACGGTCCATGAATGACAGACTGCCCCATGAAAAAGGCTTCCATGTCAGCTGGGACCAGCTGCACCGCGATGCGCGCGCACTGGCCTGGCGCCTGGACGGAAAAGGGCCGGACGCCGGCGCCTGGCGCGCCATCGTCGCGATCACCCGCGGCGGGATGGCCCCGGCGATGATCGTCGCGCGCGAACTCGATGTGCGCACGGTCGACACGATTTCGGTGAAATCCTACGACAACCAGAGCCAGAGCGAGGCGGTGGTTCTGAAGTCGCCCAACGCGGAGCTGATGGGCGATGGCACGGGCATTCTCATCGTCGACGATCTCGCGGATACCGGCCGGACGCTGGCCGTCGTCCGCAACCTCTATCCCAACGCCCATTTCGCTACGGTCTATTCGAAGCCCCACGGCTGCGGGCAGGTGGACACCTATATCACCGAGGTCAGCCAGGACACTTGGATCTTCTTCCCCTGGGACATGGCCCTGCAATATGTCGAGCCCTATCGCGGAACCTGACAGCGCTCCGGGACGTGCCGCGGCGCCCGGTGACACGCCACGTATCGCCACGGCGATGCACGCGACTGCGCGACCTCCGGTGATGGAGGCCCGGCGCTGGCTGGACAGCCATGCGACGCCAGAGGGCTTACCGCTGATCAATGTCAGCCAGGCCGCCCCGGCAACGCCGCCGCCGGAGCCGTTGCGCCAGGCTATGGCCGAGGCGCTGCTCACCCGTCCGGAAGCGCATCTTTACGGGCCGGTGCTAGGCCTGCCCGCCCTGCGCGAGGCGGTGTCCGACCGCTGGGCGCAGGTCTACGGTGCCGCACCGGGCGCGAACCGGGTCGCGATCACGTCGGGCTGCAACCAGGCATTCTGCGCCGCTCTGGCCGCCCTTGCGGGTCCCGGCGACGAGGTCGTCTTGCCGCTGCCTTGGTATTTCAACCACGCCATGTGGCTGGATATGCAGGGTGTGGCGGCGCGAACCCTGCCCACGGGGGACGAACTTTTGCCTGACCCGGAGACGGCAGCGCGGCTGATCGGTCCGCGCACCCGGGCTCTGGTGCTCGTGACGCCGAATAATCCAGGCGGCGTGGCATATCCGCCAACGCTGATCCGGAAGTTCTACGATCTGTGCCAGCGGCAGGGCATTGCGCTCATCCTCGACGAAACCTACCGCGATTTTCACGGCACGGACGGCGCGCCCCATGACCTGTTTCAGGATCCGGACTGGGACCAGACGCTGGTGCAGCTCTACTCTTTTTCAAAGGCCTACCGACTGACAGGCCACCGCACCGGCACTCTGGTGGCGGGCGCGCCGCTGTTGCGCGAGGTGGAAAAATTTCTCGACACCGTCGCGATCTGTCCCGCGCAGCCTGGCCAGATCGGCGCGCTCTGGGGGTTGGAGAACCTCGGCGCCTGGCTCGAAGGCGAGCGGCAGGACATCCTTGCCCGCGGGCGCGCCATGGCACAGACCGTCACCACCCTCCCAGGCTGGCAGCTGCTGGGATGCGGCGCCTATTTCGCCTATGTCCGCCACCCGTTCGAGATAGCGTCCGACCGCCTCGCGCCGGAGCTTGTGCGCACGGCCGGCATCCTTTTGCTTCCCGGAACGATGTTCCGCCCCGCAGGCGATCCGGCCGGCGCGCGCGAGTTGCGGATCGCATTTGCGAATATCGACGTCGACGAGATCTCGGCCCTTGGCACACGGCTTGGCGGTCTGACCTTGCCCCTCAGCGGCGAAGCGACTACGTGAACCCGGGCTTTCAGCGGGGGATGCAATGGCGGCCAAAGCCAAACGCAAGATTTCCAACTTTTTCGTATGGATCATTCTTGGCCTGCTGATCGTCGCCCTGGCGGGCTTCGGGGTCAGCGGCTTCGGCGGCAATGTGCGGTCGGTCGCAGCCGTCGGCGAGAGCGAAGTAGACGTCAACCTCTATGCCCGGGCGTTGCAGCGCGACATCTCGCAACTGACCCAGGCGCGGGGCGACACGGTGACCTTTGCCGAGGCGCAGTCGCTCGGGCTTGACCGGGCGATCCTCCAGGGGCTGCTGGCGCAAGCCGCGCTGGACGAAAGCGCGCGGCTCGCAGGGCTCTCGGTGGGCGACGGAACGGTCAGCGAACAGATCCTTTCGCTGCCCAATTTCATCGGCGCGGACGGGACGTTCGACCGGCAGGCCTATCAGTTCGCGCTGGAAAACTCCGGCATGTCCGTGGCCCAGTTCGAGCAGAGCATCCGCAACGACATGGCGCGCAATCTGCTCCAGGGCGCGGTCGTCGCAGGCGTCCGGCCGCAGCCAGCCTTTGTCGATGCGATCTACAGCTATGTGGCCGAACGGCGGGCCTTTACCTATGCCGTTCTGGGAGAGGCCGACCTGACGGAGCCTGTCGCAACGCCCGATGACGCCGCCGTGCGCGCCTATTACGACGCGCATCCCGAAGAGTTTACCGCGCCGGAACTGCGTCGGATCACCTACGCGATCCTCACGCCTGACATGCTGATCGACAGTGTTGAGCTCGATGAGGACGCCCTGCGTGTGCTCTATGACGAACGCAGCAGCCAGTACAACCGGCCCGCCATGCGGATGGTCGACCGCCTGGGCTTTGCCGACGAGGCCGCCGCGGCCGAGGCCAAGCGCGCCATCGATGCCGGCGAGACGACCTTCGACGCGCTGGTCGCAGAGCGCGGGCTGACGCCTTCGGACGTGGATCTGAACACCGTGACGCAGGCCCAACTGGATGGCGCCGGCGCCGAGGTCTTTGCCCTGCAGGAGCCAGGCGTGGTCGGCCCCCTGCCCTCGTCGATCGGGCCGGCGCTGTTTCAGGTGAACGCGATCCTCATGGAGCAGGTGACACCGTTCGAGGAGGCCCTGCCGGAGCTGCGCGAAGAACTCGCCAATCAGCGCGCGCGCCGCCTGATCGAGGACGAGATCGAACCGCTCGACGACCTGCTCGCCGGCGGCGCGACGATCGAGGAGCTGGCGGCCGAGAGCGAGATGGAGCTTGGCCAGGTCGACTGGACCGGAATGGAGAGCGAAGGTGCCGCCGGATATGGCGCGTTTCAGGCCGTGGCCGCCCAGGTCAGGGCCGATGACTTCCCCGAGATCGAGACGCTAGAAGATGGCGGCATCTTTGCGCTGCGGCTGGATGAGATCGTCCCACCGACCCTGCGTCCGTTCGAGGACGTGCGCACCGAGGCCGAATCCGGCGCCCGGGCAGAGGCGATCAAGGCGGCCCTGCGCACCCGTGCCGAAGAGATCAAGGCCAGCGTCGATGGTGGCGAGGATTTCCCGGCCCTGGGCGTGACGGCCTTCACCAATGCCGGTGTCACACGCAACGATTTCCTCGAAGATCTGCCACCTGAGCTCCTGCCGTCACTGTTCGAGATGGAGCCAGGCGACGTTTCACTGATCGAAGGCGACGATACGCTGGTGCTGGTCCGGCTCGACCAGATCCGCCCGGCCGATCTGACCGAAGAGACTGCCGTAGCGGTGCGCGAGCGGTTGAATGGTGAGATCGCGGAAGCGATGGCACAGGACCTGCTGGGCCAGTTCGCGCAATCGGTCCAGTCCGAGGCCGGGATCACAGTCAACGATGCGGCGCTGAACGCGGTGCACACGCAACTTCCATGACCCTAGCGCCGGATTTCGAGGTCTTTCGCCGCGGCTATGAGGCCGGGCAGAACCAGATCGTCTATGCCCGTCTTGCCGCGGATCAGGACACGCCGGTGTCGCTGATGCTCAAGCTATCGGAGGCCGGGCGCGACAGTTTCATGCTGGAGTCGGTCACCGGCGGCGAGGTCCGCGGGCGCTATTCCATCGTCGGGCTGAAGCCGGACCTGATCTGGCGCTGCCGGGGTACGCTGGCCGAGCTCAACCGCACCGCGCGGTTCGATGCGGACGCGTTCGAGCCCCAAGCGGACGCGCCGCTTGACAGTCTGCGCCGCCTCATCGCGGAGAGCCGGATCGACCTGCCCGCGGATCTGCCTGCGGCGTCGGCGGGCCTCTTCGGCTATCTGGGCTATGACATGATCCGGCTGGTCGAGCATCTGCCCGATGTGAACCCAGATCCGCTGGGCCTGCCCGACGCGGTGCTGATGCGCCCGTCGGTTGTGGCGGTGCTGGACGGGGTCAAGGGTGAGGTCATCGTCGTCGCCCCAGCCTGGGTCAGCGAGGGCCAATCCGCCCGCGCCGCCCATGCCCAGGCCGCCGAACGGGTGATGGATGCGATCCGCGATCTGGAACGCCAACCGTCTTCCGATGCGCGCAGTCTGGGCGCGTCCGCGCCCCCCGCAGAGCCTGTGTCGAACTTCACCAAGGAGGCCTATCTGGCCGCCGTCGAGAAGGCCAAATCCTACATCCGCGCGGGCGATATCTTTCAGGTGGTACCCGCACAGCGCTGGACGCAGGCGTTCGACCTGCCGCCCTTTGCGCTCTACCGTTCTTTGCGGCGGACGAACCCCTCGCCCTTCATGTTCTTCTTCAATTTCGGGGGCTACCAGGTGATCGGGGCGAGCCCCGAGATCCTTGTCCGCGTGTTCGGGCGAGAGGTCACCATCCGCCCGATCGCAGGCACCCGTCCCCGCGGCGCCACCCCCGACGAGGACCGCGCGCTGGAGGCCGATCTGCTCGCCGATCCGAAGGAACGCGCGGAACACCTGATGCTGCTCGATCTGGGCCGTAACGACACCGGGCGCGTCAGCAAGATGGGCACAGTGCGTCCGACCGAGCAGTTCGTGATCGAGCGCTACTCCCATGTCATGCACATTGTCAGCAACGTCGTCGGCGAACTGTCGGAGGATCACGACGCGCTCTCGGCCCTGCTCGCCGGGCTGCCTGCGGGCACGGTGTCCGGGGCACCCAAAGTGCGCGCGATGGAGATCATCGACGAGCTGGAGCCCGAAAAACGCGGGGTGTATGGCGGCGGCGTCGGCTATTTCGCCTCCAACGGCGACATGGATATGTGCATCGCACTGCGCACCGCGGTGCTGCAGGACGGCCAGCTCTATATCCAGGCGGGCGGAGGGGTTGTCTTTGACAGCGACCCCGAGGCCGAGTGGCAGGAAACCGTCAACAAATCCAAGGCGATCCGCGCCGCGGCCGAGGATGCCGCGCGCTTTGGGCAGAGTGGCAACCGCTAGAAAACGCGCGGCGGAGATCGTCCCAGACACTGCGCATCATCGACGACATATCGACAGAAGGCGCGCACCTGCCGGTCGCGCCCTCCCCTTCAGCCGCCGAAGAGATCACGCAGACCCGCGGTCTCCAAATCAGCGCCCGGACCGTTTCGCCACGCGGTCACGGCCTCCAGCACCGCAGGCTCCGCCGGCACCTGCACCACCACGAGACCGTCCCGGCGGGCGCGTTCCGCAACGGTCGCGAGGGCCACGTCCACCGCGGCGCCGGGCGTGTCGGCGTCCAACCCGCCATAGACCGGCATGCTGCGCGGCGCGCGGCTCTGCAGCAGCGCGACAGTGTCGGGAGCCGCCCCGCCCGGATAGAGGATCGGCATCTCCCGCAAGGCGGGCAGGTTGAGCACCGGGGCAAGCAGCAGCGCCGGCCATTCGAGGCTCTGGCGCAACATCAGCGCGCCGGGGGACGGGTCGCGCTCCAACGCCCCGGCAAAGCTCGCAAGCGCTTCGGGCTGGTCGAGTGGTGGCAGGGACGCAACACCCTGCTGCGCGCCCGCTTCGCCCGAGGTCACGGCCCAGTCCGGCGACGCCGTGCCCGCAGGCAGATCCGTGACGAGCCACAGGATCATCGGCGGCCGCAGCTCTCCTGCGCGCCGGGCCGGCTGGGCCTGGGGCGCTGCGTACTCCGTCGCAACCGTGGGCGCCGCCGCGCCGGGGCCGTTCCGCGGCGCCCGCGGCAGCGCCACCAGCGTCGGCACGGTTTCCGGTTCCGTGGCGCGGGGCGTCGTATCGGGCGCGCCGTGCGGCACAGCGGACAAGGTTGGAGAGATGCCGGACAGACGCGCCAACGCAGGCGCCGCCACCACGCGCTCGCCAGCATTGCCAGCCGGGGCGACCACCCGCGCCGGAGCCACCCCCCGTACCGCAGCACCGGGGTCGCTGCGCCGCAACAGGGCCTGCATCTGGGGCCTTACCGGCATAATCGATGCATGGCGCACGGAGGCGGTCAGGGCACGGAACCCGCGGATCGCGTTAGCGTCCTTCGGTGGCGCGGCCAGGATACCGGCGATGGCCAGCGGGCTTTCGACCGCAGAGGCCGCGTCGGCGAGCCCGGACAGCCCAGGGAGCGCGGATGGCTCGCCTCCGGCGACCTGCGGAACTGCCGGTGGCCGCGTCTCGCCGACCACGTCCGTCAACCGCGCAGTCTGTTGCGGAGCGGCCTCACCCGGTCCGGGAGCAGGGCTGACAATGCGATCGCCGGGCGGTGGCACGGGGAGGGCCTGGGTCCCAGTCGTTCCGGGGTCGGCCGCCTCTGGTCGCGGCAACGCCTGGCTTTCGCCCGGGATACGGACAACGGACATCTGGAGCGCAAGGACCGCAAGGATCGCGCCGCCCAGCAATAGCCCCGTCACCGCGCCGAGAAGCGCCGCTCGTGTCACCTGTATACGTCCTTTGTCTTTTCGTTTCTGCCTCAGCGCCCGATCGATACCCCGGGCGGGTGGTCACCCCTTGACCACAGCTTTGTGACCTGAGCATACCGACACGACCCGGAAATAATCCACCAGCTTTATGATCCTTCTGATCGACAATTACGACAGCTTCACCTGGAACCTCGTCCATGCGCTGGGAACCGCCGGCGCGGCGGACCGAGAGATCCGGGTGTTGCGCAACGACAGCCTCGACGTGGGCGAGGCAATGGCGTTGCGGCCCGAAGCCATCGTGCTGTCGCCGGGTCCCTGCGATCCCGATCAGGCGGGCATCTGTCTCGATCTCACGCGTGCGGCGGCGGACGCCGGCCTGCCGCTGCTTGGTGTCTGCCTCGGTCACCAGACCATCGGTCAGATGTTCGGCGGCAAGGTCGTGCAATGCCATGAGATCGTGCATGGCAAGCTGGGCGAAATCCACCACGAAGGCGCCGGTATGTTCGCCGGACTGCCCTCGCCCCTGAAGGCAACCCGCTATCACTCGCTCATCGTGGAGCGCGACAGCCTGCCCGACGCGCTGGAGATCACCGCGGCGCTGACCGACGGCACGATCATGGGGCTACGCCACCGCGCGCTACCGATCGAAGGCGTGCAGTTCCATCCCGAAAGCATCGCGTCCGAACATGGCGCGGCGCTCTTGCAGAACTTCCTCGACCGTCTTCCGGTGCCGGCATGAGCGAGGCGCTCAAACCGCTGATCGCCGTGGCCGCGGACCGCCCGCTGACACGGACCGAAGCCGAGACCGCGTTCCAGATCCTGTTCGACGGCGATGCCACGCCCGCCCAGATCGGCGGGTTCCTCATGGCGCTGCGCACCCGTGGCGAAACGGTGGAAGAATTCACCGCCGCAGCCGCGGTCATGCGCTCCAACTGCGTGGCCGTGCGCGCGCCGGCCGGGGCTATGGACGTCGTGGGCACAGGCGGCGATGGCAAGGGCACGCTCAACATCTCGACGGCGGCCGCGTTTGTCGTGGCGGGCGCCGGTGTGCCGATCGCCAAGCACGGCAACCGCAATCTCAGCTCACGCTCCGGGGCCGCCGATGCGCTGTCCCAGCTGGGCGTGAACGTCATGGTCGGCGCCGAGGTGGTCGAGACTGCTCTCGAAGAGGCCGGTATCGCCTTCATGATGGCGCCGATGCACCACCCGGCCATTCGCCATGTGATGCCGGCACGGGGTGAGCTCGGCACACGGACGATCTTCAACATCCTCGGCCCGCTGACCAACCCCGCCGGCGTCACCCGCCAACTGACCGGGGCGTTCTCTCCGGCGCTGATCCGGCCGATGGCCGAAACCCTCGGCGCGCTCGGCACCCATCGGGCCTGGCTCGTCCATGGCAGCGACGGCACCGATGAAATCACAATCACCGGGACGACCGCTGTCGCAGCGCTGGAAGAGGGCCGCGTCACCGAGCGCGAGGTGCATCCCGAAGAGGCCGGCCTGCCGGTCCATCCTTTCGAGGCGATCCTCGGCGGAACACCGGCCGAAAACGGGGCGGCGTTTGCCGCGCTTCTGGATGGCGCGCCGGGCGCCTATCGCGATGCCGTCGTGCTGAACGCCGCAGCGGCCCTTGTCATCGCCGAGGCGGCGGCCGATCTAAAGGAGGGCGCGGAACAGGCCCGTGTCTCGATCGATAGCGGCGCGGCGAAAGCACGTCTGGAAACCCTGGCCCGGATCACATCGGAGGCCGCATGATGACCGAAACAGCCACGATCCTAGAGCGCATCCGCGCCTATAAGGAAACCCATGTCGCCGAGTGCAAGGCCGCGCGCCCGCTGAGCGAGGTGGAGTCCTCCGCCCGTGGCAGTTCCAGACCGCGCGGCTTCTACAAAGCCCTGATGAGGGCTGCGCAACAGGGCTACGGCCTGATCGCGGAGATCAAGAAAGCCAGCCCGTCCAAGGGCCTGATCCGCGAGGACTTCGATCCTGCGGCGCTGGCCGAAGCCTATGAGCATGGCGGTGCGGCCTGCCTGTCCGTCCTCACCGATGGCCCTTCGTTTCAGGGCGACGACAGTTTTCTGACCGCCGCGCGCGAGGCATGTGAGTTGCCGGTCCTGCGCAAGGACTTCATGATCGACCCCTACCAGGTGACCGAGGCCCGTGCGCTCGGTGCGGATGCCATCCTGATCATCATGGCGATGGTCGATGACGGCTGTGCCGAGGAGCTGGAAAGCGCGGCGCAGGAGTGGGACATGGATGTGTTGGTCGAAGTGCACAATGCGGCGGAACTGGAGCGTACGAGCGCGCTGTCCTCGCCGCTGATCGGGATCAACAACCGCGATCTGCACAGCTTCGACACCTTGCTGGACACGACGCGGACGCTGGCCAAACGTGTGCCGGCGGACAAGCTCATCGTGTCGGAGTCGGGCCTGAGCACGCCTCAGGACCTCGCCGAACTGGCCCGCTACGGCGTGCGCGCGTTCCTCATCGGCGAAAGCCTGATGCGGCAGGACGATGTCGCCGCCGCCACACGCGCGATCCTGAGCGATCCCCTCACCGGGCTGTCGATGCGATGAGTGGGCTGACCCATTTCGACGGCAAGGGCGACGCCCATATGGTCGATGTGTCGGGCAAACCGGTGACCGACCGCACGGCAGTGGCGGAGGGTGCGGTGCAGATGACGGCCGAGACACTCGCCGTGATCACGGAAGGCCGCGCCAAGAAGGGCGACGTTCTGTCGGTCGCGCGCCTGGCAGGCATCATGGGCGCCAAGCGGACCGCCGACCTGATCCCGCTCTGCCATCCGTTGCCGATCACCAAGGTCGCGGTGGAGCTGACGGCCGATCCTGATCTGCCCGGCGTTCGGATCGAGGCGACGGTGCGCACTTCGGGCCAGACCGGGGTCGAAATGGAGGCGCTGAGCGCGGTCTCGATCGCCGCGCTGACGCTCTATGACATGGTCAAAGCCGTGGAAAAGAGCATGGTCATCACCGGCATCCGCCTGCTGAAGAAAGATGGCGGCAAATCGGGTTCCTACCAGGCGGCGCCATGATCTCGGTCACCGAGGCCCTGGACCATCTGTTTGCGCTGGTCGCCCCGCTCTGCTCGGAGCAGGTGGGATTGCAGGATGCGGCGGGCCGCGTGCTCGCCGAAGACGCGATCGCCCGGCGCGAACAGCCGCCGTTCGCGGCCTCGGCCATGGATGGCTACGCGGTGCGCGGCGCCGAAACCGAGTCCGGCACGCGCCTGTGCGTGATCGGCGAGGCCGCCGCCGGCCATGCATTTGCCGGACCCGTGGGCGCTGGCGAGGCGGTGCGGATTTTCACTGGAGCTCCCCTGCCCGAAGGCACGGACCGGATCGTTATCCAGGAGGATGTGACCCGCGACGGCGACACTGTGATCCTGTCGGACAGGATAAGTGACGAAACCTTCGTGCGACCGGCCGGGTCGGATTTCGCCATCGGCAGCCGGCTTTCCGCCCCACGGGTGCTGTCGCCCGCCGATCTCGCGTTGCTGGCATCGATGAACCTGCCGCAAGCCCGGGTGGCGCGCCGCCCCGACGTTGCGATCATCGCCACCGGAGACGAGTTGGTCATGCCCGGCGAAGATCCACGCCCCGACCAGATCGTCGCCTCCAATGCGTTCGGGCTCAAAGCGCTGCTCGACCTTGTCGGCGCCCGCTGCCGGATCATGCCGATTGCGCGCGACACCCTGCCCGCCTTGCAGGCGGTGCTCGGCGCTGCGGCAGACGCCGATCTGATCCTGACCATCGGCGGCGCCTCGGTCGGCGATCATGATTTGCTGGGCACGCAAGCCGACGCGCTCGGGCTCAGCCGGAATTTCTACAAGGTTTCGATGCGGCCCGGTAAACCTCTGATGGCTGGCCGGATCGGGGAGGTTCCGCTGATCGGCCTGCCGGGCAACCCGGTGTCCGCGCTGGTCTGCGGCACCGTGTTCGTCGCGCCGGTGATCCGTCGCATGCTGGGCCTGCCCGCAGAGCCCACCCCGCGCGCACAGGCCATTCTGACCGAGGACATTCCCGCGAATGGACCGCGCGAGCACTATGCGCGGGCGACCCTTGGCCCTGACGGCGTTCGGGTCTTCAACCGGCAGGACAGCAGCTTGCTCACCGTTCTGTCCGCCGCCGACGCACTGGTCGTTCGTCCGCCACATGCGCCTGCCGCGGCGGCCGGCACGCCGGTAGAGATGATTCGCCTATAACGTGCGGCGTTGACACAAAGGGTGAACGCTACTAGAACATTAACAAAACAGGTGCCGAGCAGGGCCAACCAAATGGTGCGCATATGCTGACGAAGAAACAGCTCGATCTCCTTGAGTTCATTCATACCCGTTTGCAGGCCGATGGCGTTCCTCCTTCGTTCGAAGAAATGAAAGACGCACTCGATCTGCGGTCGAAATCCGGGATCCATCGTCTGATTACCGCGCTTGAAGAGCGCGGCTTCATTCGCAGGCTGGCCCACAAGGCGCGCGCCATCGAAGTGGTGCGGCTGCCCGACGCGCTGGAGCCGACAGGCTTCAGACCACGGGTAATCGAAGGCGACCGCGCGTCCCCGATACCTTTGGGCGGTGCAGCCCATGAGGTGACGACCGAGGGTGCGGCCACTCTGCCCCTCATGGGCAAAATCGCGGCCGGTGTCGCCATCGAAGCCATCCAGGACGTGGAACGCAATGTCACCGTCCCGGCCGAGATGCTGTCGTCCAGCGGCAACCATTTCGCGCTTGAGATCAGGGGCGAGTCGATGATCGAAGCCGGCATCAACGACGGCGATGTCGTGGTCATCAAGCAGGGTAACGTGGCTGAAAATGGCGATATCGTCGTGGCCTATGTGGACTCGGCCCAGGCCACGCTGAAGAAATACATGCGCAAGGGCGACCGGATCTGGCTTGAACCCTGCAATCCGGAATTCAGCCCGATCATCCGGGCCGCCGGTCAGGTGCAGGTAATGGGCAAGCTGGTCGGTCTGATCCGCACCTACTGAACCGTCGCTAGCGTAACGGCAGACCCGTCGGGCCGTAGCCACCATTCCGGTGGTGTCCAGGGCCGCTGACCGATCACCTCACGCACCGTCAAGATCTGCGGCGGTTCTTCCGCCTCGAACCACAGAGCGACCGCACCTGTCCGACGCAGGCTGGCAGGATCGAACATGGTGCAGGGCCCGGGACGTGGCAGATCCGCATCGGCCACAAGGATCGCCCCCGAGGCACAAAGACCGTCCACCGGTCTCAGCGCCCCGCCCCGGGGCTTGGCAAGCACATGGAGGCGGTCTGACGCGAGCACGGAACCGGCCTCCTGCCAGCGCTCGTGGGCAATCTCCGGATCGCCAGGATCGCCGTCATTCTCAAGCCAGGCTCGGGCGGCGAACCCGTTGCCACGGGCGCGGCTGAGGGCCCGGCCCTCGGACGTCATCACGCCCACCAGCTTGCCGTCCGACGAGATGAGCACGTCCGGGCGCGGGGTTTCGACCCAGATCCAGATCGCCGCGCAGAACGGAACGAGCCCGGCCATCCGGACGCGTCCCTGCCACAACATCGCCCAGAGCGCACCCAGCACGATCAGCGGTAGCACGATCCCTGGTGGCTGGCGCACCGTGCGCACCGCATCGGGCCAGTGTGACAGCGTGTCGGCAACCGCAAGGATCCCGGCGATCCCCTGACCCATGATCCACAGACCGATCCCTTCGAGTCCCAGCGGCGTCAGAAGACCGGCGAAAACCGCGGCCGGCATCACAACGCTGCCCATGAGGGGCACCGCGACGAGGTTGGCCGGCAACCCGTAGGTCGCCGAGGTGTTGAAATGCGCCATCCCGATGGGCGCCGTCGCCAGCCCCGCCACGGCGGAGGAAATCACCAGTGCCGCGACCGGACGCAGCCAGCGGCGCCACCGCGGCGGACGTGCGTTTTCGGGCAAGGGCGTGCGCGCGGCACGGATCTCTCCAAACACCCAGACCAGACAGGTCGTCGCGGCAAACGACATCTGAAATCCCGGGCCCAGCAGCGCTTCGGGGCGAAAGATCAGGATCAGGCAGGCGGCAATCGCGACGGCCCTGAGCGTCAGCGCGCGCCGATCGAGCAGGATTGCGCAGAGCATCACCGCGACCATCACAAAAGCCCGCTGCGTCGAGACGCTGCCACCGGACAGCGCGAGGTATCCGGTCGCCGCAACAAGCGCCCCGCAGGCCGCCCATTTCTTGCCATTGACCCGCAGCGCGAGCGGAGGGACGAGCGCGATCCCGGTGCGCAGGAAGCCAAAGACAACCGCTGTGAGCAGACCCATATGCAGACCGGAAATCGCCAAGAGATGGGCAAGATTGGTGTCGCGCATTTCGTCAACGGTCTCGCGCGACAGGCTCGACCGGTCCCCGGTCAGCACGGCCGCTGCAAAGGCGCCGGTCTGGCCCGGAAGCTGCGCTCGTACGGCCTCGGAGATGCCCGCACGCACCCACTGCAATCGTGTCCATGCACTGCCGTCGGGCGGTTTCACCGCCATGATCGGCGTTCGGCTGTAGCCCACCGCGCCGATTTGCTTGAACCAGGCATGGCGTCGGAAATCGAAACCACCGGGCTCCACCGGACCCCGGGGCGCCGAGAGATGCGCGGTCAGCATCAGCGTCTTGCCCGGCACAAGGGCTGTGTCGAGAGATCTGTCGCCATGGAGCGACACCCGCACGCGCGCCGGCGTATCAGCGGGATCGACACGCGACAGCACGACCTGGTCGAACAGGAGCCGCGTCTTGTCGCTGATCGAGCGGTCCATCGCGATCAGCCGGCCCTGGACCGGGCCATAATAACGAAAGTCCAGCATCGGCGCCGCGACGAGGTGATTGCGCAACCCGGCAAGGCCCGCACCGACACCGACCAGCGCAAGCGCCACCAAGATCGGCGCTGCGCCTCGGCCCAGCAGATAAGCCGCCCCGGAGACCAGAACGAGGGCTGCCGCGAGCCACAGGTACTCCCGCAAACCCGGTTCGACCGGCAGCATGAAATAGGCGCCGATGCCCAAAGCAAGGCACACCGGCACCCAGCAGAACAGATGCCCGCGCTGGCGATCAAGCACGCGGGACAGGATCATTGCTCGGCTCCATCGGGACCGTTCGATACGGCGCGGCAAAACAATCGCCCGTTGATGGTTACCGCGGCCTTAACAACTATAGCTGCGCGGGTTTACGCCTCCTGCCCAAGGCTCTACACCCCGCAAAACTCCAGGAGATCTCCATGAACGACCGCCCGGTTGTGACCCGCTTCGCCCCCTCGCCGACGGGCTACCTGCATATCGGCGGCGCGCGCACGGCGCTCTTCAACTGGCTCTTTGCACGGGGCCGCGGCGGGCGCTTCTTGCTGCGGATCGAGGATACCGACCGCGCCCGGTCAACGCCCGAAGCAACTGCGGCGATCCTCGATGGTATGGCATGGCTGCGGCTCGACCATGACGGCGAGGCGATCAGCCAGGCCGCGCGCGCAGACCGCCATGCCGAGGTTGCGCAGGACCTGCTGGCGCGCGGGGCGGCCTACAAGTGCTTTTCGACACAAGACGAGATCGCGGCCGTGCGCGAGGCCGCAAAGGCCGAGGGCCGTTCGACCCTCTTTCGGTCGCCCTGGCGCGAGGCCGACCCGGCCACCCATCCTGCCGGTGCGCCCCACGTGATCCGGATCAAGGCACCTCAAGACGGCGAGACGGTCATCGAGGACGCCGTGCAGGGGCGCGTGACATGGGCCAACGACCAGCTCGATGACATGGTCCTGCTGCGCTCGGACGGCACGCCCACCTACATGCTCGCTGTGGTTGTGGACGATCACGACATGGAGGTCACCCACGTGATCCGCGGCGACGACCACCTCGCCAACGCAGCGCGCCAAAGCCTGGTCTACAGTGCCATGGGCTGGGAAATCCCTGTCTTCGCCCATATCCCGTTGATCCATGGACCGGACGGCAAGAAACTGTCCAAACGCCACGGCGCTCTGGGGGTCGAGGAATACCGCGACATGGGCTACCCGGTGGAGGGGATGCGCAACTATCTGACGCGGCTGGGATGGAGCCATGGCGACGACGAGGTCTTCTCCACGCAGCAGGCGTTGGACTGGTTCGACCTGAGCGGAATCGGCAAATCCCCGGCGCGGCTCGACTTCAAGAAGCTGGAAAACATCTGCGGCCAGCAGATCGCGATGGCCGATGAGCCCGCGCTTTTGACCGAGCTGGAGGAGTATCTGGCCGCGACCGGGGCCAAGCCTTTGGAAAAATGGCAGCACGACCGACTGAACTCTGCGCTCTATTGCCTCAAGGACCGCGCGAAGACCCTGCCGCAACTGCTTGAAAAAGGGCATTTCGCGTTGATTAACGCGCCTTTGGACCGAGATGAGAAGTCCGCGGCGGCCCTGGATACGGTGTCCCGTCGTATACTGTCAGAATTGACGCTGCAGTTGCAAACTGCTAGCTGGACGCGCGAAACACTTGAGGACACCGTCACCCAACTGGCCGCGACACATGACCTGAAATTGGGCAAGCTGGCGCAACCGCTCAGGGCTGCGCTTGCCGGTCGCACGGTATCTCCAAGCGTCTTTGATATGATGCTCGTCATCGGCCGGGAAGAGACGCTTGCCCGACTGAAGGATGCTGCCGGTTGAGGCCGCCGAAAGCCCAAAGGGCGCGGCCCGCCACCTGACATACCCACGGTCCCGCAGCTGCGGGGACCGGCAAAGGAGGGACCCATGCCAGACACGACACAACCCGCCCAGACAGCAACCTTGTCGTTCAAGGACAAAACGCTCGAGCTGCCGATGTACTCGCCGACCAACGGCCCCGACGTGATCGATATCACAAAACTCTATTCCCAAGGCGGCGTCTTCACCTACGACCCGGGCTTTACCTCCACGGCCGCCTGCGAAAGCACGATCACCTATATCGATGGCGACGAGGGCATCCTGCTCCATCGCGGGTATCCGATCGGACAACTGGCCGAAAAGAGCCACTATCTCGAGGTCTGCTATCTGCTGCTCTATGGTGAACTGCCCACCGGCGCGGAACTGGAAGATTTCGAAAGCCGCGTCACCAAGCACACGATGCTCCATGAGCAGATGAAGAATTTCTTCTCCGGCTTCCGGCGCGACGCGCATCCCATGGCGATCATGGTCGGCGTCGTGGGCGCGATGTCAGCCTTCTACCATGACAGCACCGATATCCACGATCCCTGGCAGCGCGAGGTCGCGTCGATCCGGCTGATCGCCAAGATGCCGACCATTGCGGCCTGGGCCTTCAAGTACCACTACGGTCAGCCCTTCGTTTATCCACGCAACGATCTGGACTATGCGTCGAACTTCCTGCGCATGTGTTTTTCGGTTCCGGCCGAGGAGTATGAGGTCAACCCGATCCTGAGCCGTGCGATGGACCGGATCTTCACACTCCATGCCGATCACGAGCAGAACGCCTCGACCTCGACCGTGCGGCTGGCCTCAAGCTCCGGCGCAAACCCGTTCGCCTGCATCGCCGCCGGGATCGCCTGTCTCTGGGGCCCGGCCCATGGCGGCGCCAATCAGGCCTGCCTGGAGATGCTGCGCGAGATCGGCACGCCCGACCGCATTCCGGAGTACATCGCCCGCGCCAAGGACAAGGACGACCCCTTCCGCCTGATGGGCTTTGGCCACCGCGTCTACAAGAATTTCGACCCCCGCGCGACGGTGATGAAACAGTCCGCGGACGAGGTGCTCGACCTGCTCGGCATCCATAACAACCCCACGCTTCAGGTTGCCAAGGAACTCGAAGCCGCGGCCCTGAATGACCCCTATTTCACCGACAAGAAGCTCTTCCCGAACGTCGATTTCTATTCCGGCATCATTCTTGAGGCGATGGGCTTTCCGACCTCGATGTTCACGCCGATCTTCGCTCTGTCGCGCACGGTCGGCTGGATCAGCCAGTGGAAGGAAATGCTGGTGGATCCGGCGCAGAAGATCGGGCGCCCGCGCCAGCTCTATATGGGCGAAAGCCAGCGCGACTATGTGAACGTCGAAAACCGCTGAACTGCCACCCGGGCCGCGGGCAAAGCTCGCGCACCCGGGCCCTCACGGCGCCGCCGGCCTGACCGGCGCGCATGCGGCGCCGGGCTTGGATCCGCGCCAGTCCAAGCACTGGCGCAGCGTCGGCATCTCCGGCCGCAGCACTGCAAACGGCACAGTTCGTTTAGAATGCTGCAAGCCCCGTCGCCCCGAGGAAAGGCAGCATTAACCGCGCATCTGCAGGGTGCTCCCGACAAGGGTGCGTGCGAACAAGAGGGTTCGCGGCCCGTCATTGGGGTGTTCGACGATGCGACAGGCCTGCCGGATCCGGCCGTACCAACGCAACGATCTTTTGCCGGTGCGCGCGGTCGCGGGCCGGGCATTCGCGCCGGTTTTTTCGTCCCTGCGCACAATGGTGGGCGAGCCACTGGCCTCGCTGGCCTATGGGTCGGCGGAGCGCGACCAGATCACGCGTCTCAACGGGCTCTGCGCGTCGGACGAGATACGGAACATGCTGGTCGTGGAACGCGCGCAGCGCGTGATCGGCTTTGGCCATGTCGTACTCGATCACGACCGCAAGATCGGTGAGGTCGGACTCAACGCCATCGATCCGCCGCATCAGGGCAAGGGCTATGGGCGCAAGCTGCAAGCCGCGATGCTGGACCGGATGCGTGCCGCGGGGATGTGCGTCGCTACGGTGGCCACCGGTGGTGAGGACGCCAACGCTCCGGCTCTGCGGGCCTTTTTGCGCGCCGGATTCACCGGACAGGTGCCGCAGGTCTATCTCTACCGGCCGCTCTGAACGCTCGCGAAACGCGCAACTCTGGAGTAGGACCGCGCCATGGCGCGCGTGATCCTTTTCAACAAACCCTTCGGCGTGCTGTCGCAATTCACCGACAGCAGCACCGCCTCGACCCCCAGCCCGACGCTCAGCGCATTCATTGCGGTGCCCGGGGTCTATCCGGCAGGGCGATTGGACAAGGACAGCGAAGGGCTGATGGTCCTGACCGATGACGGCAAGCTGCAGGCTCGAGTCACCAGCCCGCGCGCCCGGACGGAAAAGACCTATTGGGCGCAGGTCGAGGGTGCGCCAGACGAAGACGCTCTCGCTCGGTTGCGCAATGGGGTCGCGCTGAAGGACGGCCCCACCCGGCCTGCGGCGGTACGTGCAATGCCCGCGCCGGACGCGCTCTGGCCCCGCGACCCGCCCATCCGCGTTCGTCAGAGCATACCTGATCACTGGATCGAGATCACCCTGACCGAAGGGCGCAACCGCCAGGTACGCCGGATGACGGCCGCGGTAGGTCTGCCGACACTGCGTCTGATCCGCGCCCGCGTCGGTCAGTGGCGGCTGGACGGTCTCGCCCCCGGCACGTGGCGCGAAGCCTGAACGCCAGGCCGCCCGGGACGCGCCGCCTCCGCCCACTGTCCAAAGGCTCCTCACCCAAGCCCGCGACGGCTGTGGCAGCGGCGGGATCGCGTCCGCCACTTCGCACAGCGGCGGCACCATCCAGTCTGGGATAGTCGGTATAACCGGGGCCAGCGCCCCAATAGAACGTGTTCGGTACGAGTGTATTGAGAGGTGTTCCGGTACGGTTCGGGCAGGTCGAGCGCCCCCACTTTGACGGGGCGAAACAAGTGGTCAGCACCGGCCATTCTCATCTCCATTGCGTTCGACGGAGATCGGCGCAGTCGTACGGTTATGTGCCTATGCCAACAGCAGGGGCACTGTGTGCCGGCGCGCCGCTGACCGAGTGGTCCTCAGAAGTCACGCAAAATCCGGGTGGACATGCCACCAGTGCAAGCGATCGCCTGTGCGGTCAGGATCGGATCATGGAGCTCCGTGGCAGCGTCTCAGGAGGGCGGCAACAGGACGATACGCGAGCGGTGCATGTAGCCGACAATCCCGCCGGCGGTGCGCACCTGCCACCATTTTCCATCCTGACTGTGGGTGTAGAACGGCTCGCCATCATAGACGCGCCCAATGATGTCGAAGCCCGTACCGGCGCCCGCGCGGACATTCGTCCAGCCATCGGGGTCCTCGATCCGCGCGGCGCGATTGAAAAGGGCCGGTGTCGCGGCCTGGATCTGTGCCTGGGGCTCTGCGGGGGGTGTCACCGCACCCTGCGGGCCGACACCGCAGATGCGGTCGAAGAATGTCGTGGCAACCGAAAGGCGGCATTGTCGCCCCTGCTCCAGCGCACTGGGAATGTCCTCGCGCACAATGTTCTCGTATTCCTCCTGGCTCAGTCCGGCAGAAACCTCACCACCCAGATCGGCGAGGCGTTTGACCAGACCGGCCAGGTTGGCGTCGATCTGTGCGTCGATTTCCTTGCGGCTAGCGCTGCCGGAAGTGTCGACGAACTCCGCACAAATGCCTTCGGCAAAGTCCACAACCTTCGTGTAGCAGTCGCCCTGAGCACTCGCAGGTCCGCCAGCCACAACGAAAACAGCCAGCGCCCATCCCGAAAAACTTCGCATTGCATCTGTCCCAGTTTGTTTTCCCTAGAGTAAACAGCGGCGCGGCAAAGCCGTCCAGTCTTCGCTTCGCCGCTGGACGCCCCCGGCCCGAGCCCCTATCCCGCTTCTGACGCGCGCAATGAGGCCGAAAACATGATCCCCCGCTATTCCCGTCCCGACATGGTTGCCATCTGGTCACCCGAGACGAAGTTCCGCATCTGGTACGAGATCGAGGCCCACGCCTGCGACGCGCAGGCCGACCTGGGCGTCATTCCCCGCGCGAATGCCGACGCCGTTTGGACGGCGCGCGACACGGCGTTCGACATCGACCGGATCGATGAGATCGAGCGCGAGACAAAGCATGACGTCATCGCCTTCCTGACCCATCTGGCCGAGATCATCGGCCATGACGAGGCGCGCTTCGTCCATCAGGGCATGACGTCGTCCGATGTGCTCGACACCTGTTTCAACATCCAGCTCACGCGCGCCGCCGACATCCTGATCGCTGATCTGGAAGGCTTGCTCGACGCGCTCAAGCGCCGCGCGATGGAGCACAAGGACACCGTCCGGATCGGCCGCTCCCACGGCATCCATGCCGAGCCCACGACCATGGGCCTGACCTTCGCACGCTTCTATGCCGAAATGGACCGCAACCTTGCGCGGATGCGCTCGGCGCGCGCCGAGATCGCCACCGGCGCGATCAGCGGCGCGGTGGGGACATTTGCCAATATCGACCCGGCGGTCGAACACCATGTCTGCGACAAGCTGGGTTTGACACCGGAGCCGATCAGCACCCAGGTCATCCCGCGCGACCGCCACGCGATGTTCTTTGCCACGCTCGGGGTGATCGCCTCCTCGGTGGAAAACATCGCGGTGGAGATCCGCCACATGCAGCGCACAGAGGTGCTGGAGGCTGAAGAGTTCTTCTCCAAGGGCCAGAAGGGTTCAAGCGCGATGCCGCACAAACGCAACCCGGTGCTGACGGAAAACCTCACCGGTCTTGCGCGTCTGGTCCGGGGCATGGTCACACCGGCGCTGGAGAACGTGGCGCTGTGGCACGAACGCGATATCTCCCACAGCTCGGTGGAGCGCATGATCGGCCCCGACGCTACCGTGACGTTGGACTTCGCGCTCGCACGGCTGACCGGCGTTATCGACAGGCTGGTGATCTATCCCGACCGGATGATCGCCAACATGAACAAGTTCCGTGGTCTGATCCACTCTCAGCGCGTGTTGCTGGCGCTGACTCAGGCCGGTGTCAGCCGCGAGGACGCCTACCGGCTGGTGCAACGCAACGCGATGAAGGTCTGGGAAGAGGACAAGGACTTTCAAACCGAGCTTCTCGCCGATTCGGATGTGCGCGCCGCATTGTCGGAAAACGAAATCGCTGAAAAATTCGACCTCGGCTACCACACCAAGCATGTCGACACGATTTTTCGTCGGGTTTTCGTCGACGGTTGAGGGCCGGACCTTGCCGAAAGGTCAACTCGTGTTACCGTTGGACTGTCTGACACAAGGAGACAGAGACCATGACGAAGACCCTTCTGACGGCCCTTGCCCTCTCCGTTCTACCCGGTTTTGCACTGGCCGCGGGCTGCAACTATGGCGCCGGCCCCAAACAGACGACCGTAAGCACCTGTGCCGACGGCCAGATTTACGACACTGCGACCCAGTCCTGCGTGGACAGCCTCGCCTCCTGACGTTTCTGCGGCGGAACCACGGGTTCCGCCGCAATTCGATCCTGCTCCGGTAAGCCCCTCTTAAGCAAGCTCTGCAAAGTTGACGAACAGAAGCAGAACGCTGAGAGGTTTACGGTGAATCGTTCGAGTCCCGCGCCCGTGGGCGCATCCACGCCTTCCCTGCCAAAACCCTTTCTGACGAAGCGCCGCAAGGCGGCGATAATCGTGCGCCTGTTGCTGCGCGAAGGTGCGGATCTGTCGTTGATGGATTTGCCGGAGTCGATGCAAATCGACCTGACCCACGAGATGGGCGCGCTCCGCGCCGTCGACCAGAGGACGCTCGACGCCGTGGTTCAGGAGTTTCTGAGCGAGCTCAATCAGATCGGGGTGGCCTTTCCCGGTGGGCTCGAGGGCGCGCTGGACGAAGTTGCCCATGCCATTAGCCCCAATTGCGCCAGTCGCATCCGGCGCGATGCAGGTGTGCCCGTGATTGCCGATCCCTGGGGCTTTCTGGGCGGGCTCGACAACGAAAAACTCAGCGGCGTCCTGGCCGCCGAAAGCACCGAAATCGCCGCCGTGATCCTGTCGAAACTGCCAGTTGGCAAATCTGCAGAAGTGCTCGCCCTGCTCCCTGCCGACCGTGCCCGCGCGATCAGCTACGCGGTGTCGCGTACCGGGGTCATCGCACCCCAAACGGTCCAGTCGATCGGCGCGGCCCTGGCCGAACAGCTGCTCGCGCAGCCGGCCATCGCCTTTGACGACGGTCCGGTCGGACGGCTCGGGGCCATCCTCAATTCATCGGCCGCGGCCACCCGAGAGGACGTGATGACGGGCCTGGAGCAAGCGGATCAGGTATTTGCCAACGAGGTGAAAAAAGCGATTTTCACCTTCGCCAATATTCCGCAACGGATCGATCCGAAGGACATCCCAAAGATCACCCGCGCCGTGGATCAGGGCCTGCTGATCACCGCGCTTTCCGCTGCCGAAACGGCCTTTCCGGACGCGGCCAGCTATGTGCTGGACAACATGTCGCAACGCATGGCCGCGCAACTGCGCGACGAGATCGAAGAGCTCGGCCCGATCAAACCTGCGGATGGCGAAGCCGCGATGACCGCCGTCATCGCCGCGATCCGCGACATGGAGGCGGCAGGCGAACTGACGCTGCGCGCCGATCCGGAAGACGCGTAAGCAATCGCCGGTCTCGGTTGTTCCTTTGCTCCGGGTTTTCTATAGCAGGCCGGAGATGTTCCGCGCCGGCACCAGGCAGACTGGCGCGCGATCCGGAAAAGGACGAGGCGCATGCAAAAAGGCGCGGGCGCTGGCGCGGCTCCCCCAAATGCAACACATGGCAAAGGCACCAGTTTTCAAGGCCGGCTGATCGGTCTTGTGATCGTCACGATGTTCCGCCTGCCGCGCCTGTTGCCGTGGCGGGCACGTCTTGCAGCAGCCGATTTTCTCATGGCGTGGATCTTTGCGCCCCTGGCCGGGTACCGGTCGCGGATCCGCGCGAACCTCGCGCTCGCCCGACCGGATCTAGGGGAGGCCGAGATTCGCCGCCTGTGCCGCCGGGTACCGGGCAATGTCGGGCGGTTCATCACGGAAGTAACCTCCGTCGACGACTTCCGGGCACGGGTGTCGCCGCTGCCGATGACGGGCAAGGGTGTGGACACGCTTTTGACCGCGCTGGATGACAAACGCCCGGTGATCATGGTGAGCGGCCACTTTGGCAACTTCGATGCCGTGCGGGTGGCACTGACCCATCGCGGGTACGCTATCGGCGCGCTCTATCGCCCCCATGACGATCCATATGTCGACGCTCACTACACAGCGATGCTGTCCGGTATTGCAGAGCCGATTTTCCCCAAGGGGCGGCGCGGGCTCGGGGCGATGCTGAAATTTCTGCGTCAGGGCAACGCGCTTGCAATTCTGGTCGATCAGCATGTCAAGGACGGCGCGCCACTGACCTTTTTCGGCAAACCCGCCGCCACCACGCTTTCAGCTTCAGAGATGGCACTCAAATACGACGCCCTGCTTGTGCCGGCCTATGGCATCCGTCGCGGAGATAGTTTCGATGTCGTGATCGAAGATCCCATTCCCAAGGGCACTGCGGACGAGATGATGCAGGCCGTCAACGACAGCCTGGAAGGGCGGATCCGGACGGATATGGACCAGTGGCTCTGGATCCACCGGCGCTGGAAACTGGCCGGCGGCTAGTGGTCGTCCGACCTAGACGCGCGACAGCACGCTGTCAGGACGCGCGCGCGCCAGGGTCGCTGTGATGCTGCCGGCCAGCACCGCCTTTATCGCATCGCCCGGCAGGAACGGGGCCGCCAGAATGGCAGCCTCGCCGAAGCTCTTGTCCAGGGTCAGCGCCATCCCCGCGACACCGAAGAGATAGAGCGCCAATATCCCACCGAAGGCTGCTCCGAGGCTCGCCGCCCAAAAGACCGGAAAGCTCCGCAACCGTTCGGTGAACCAGCCCGCCACGAAAGCCGCGATCGGAAAACCAATGATAAACCCGGCAGTTGGCGACACGAAGAGCCCCAGGCCGCCGCGGCCTCCGGCCAGCAACGGAAGTCCAAGCGCGACCAGAGCGACGAACAGCAGCGCGGCCAATGCGCCCCGGCGCGCGCCGAGCACGGTCCCGCAAAGCATCACTCCAAGGCTTTGCGCGGTGATCGGCACTCCCGCCGCCAGTGTGACTTTCGGAAGAAGCCCGAGTGCCGCGATCAGCGCAGCAAACAGGGCAATACTCACGAAGCTGCGTTCCATTCGGACACTTACTCCTTGGATGCGTCTATGCCGCCCCGGGCGCGAAGCGCTTCGGCGACATGGTCGGCGTCATCTATCGCTGCAAGTGCGAGGGGCGCAAGCACCTGCCATCCGACGCGGCGCGGCGCGCGTGCGCGCCAGGCCTCGGCCAGTTGAGCCCCCCTCGCACCCAACACGGGGGTGAACCGGACCACCAACGCCAAAGCCAGCCCAAAGCGATGCGGTCGCACTCCCAACCTGCGCAACGGAGACGCCGCCCGGGTCACCGCGTCGGCAAGATCGTCAAGCCGGCTGGTCATCGTGACGAGATTGGCAAATCCTACGGCCGCAAGCAGCTGCAGCGCGACCCCAACCCCCGCCAGCGGCGTTCCGGTGATCCCGTGCCAGAGCGCGATCAGCGCCAGAAAGGGCCAGAGCACCCGGAACCCGCGCACCCCCTCGCGCAGAAAGGCACGGCCCGGGACCGCATAGAGCCCGAACAGTAGCAGACAGGCAATCCCGGAGAGTATGATCGAACCCGCCGAAAACATCACCGCAGTGACGATGCACACTGCCAGCAGCTTCGGGCCAGCCGGCCAACGATGGTAGGGCGTGACCTGCTCAGATGTCAGCGAGAGCATCGCCATTTCCCCGCCTGAGCATCTCGGCCTCGAAACACGGCAGCACCTGCTCCGGCGGCCCGTCCGCGGCAATCCGCCCGGCGTCGATCCACAGCACCCGATCGTAGTCGCGCAGGGTCTCGGTCTGGTGGGTGATCTGCACGACGGTCTGCGACAGCCCGTCCAACTCGCGCCCCAGATGCATTCGCGTGGGCAGATCGAGCCCGGCAAAGGGTTCGTCCAGCACAATCACCCGCGGCGCCATCGCCAGCACGGCCATCAGGCAGACCAGGTGCCGCTGACCCTGGCTGAGCCCGTGGGTGGTGCGCTCTGCCCAATCACCGCGCCCGAACCGCGCGAGCACGGCATGAGCCCCGGCCGTCGCCGCGCTCTTGTCCTGCCCCAGTTGCCTCAAGCCAAAGGCAAGCTCTTCTTGAACCGTGGGGAATAGGATCTGATGGTCGGGGTTCTGAAACAGCACACCGATGGCCCCAACCGCGTCTTTGCGATCTTTCCAGACATCGATCCCACAGACCCGGATGGTGCCGCTGTCCGGGGCGATCAGACCCGCCATCAGCCGCGCGAATGTGGATTTGCCAGACCCGTTGCGCCCGACCACCCCTACGCGCTGCTCGGTCAGCGAAAGCGACAGGGGCGCGATGATCTCGCGCCCCCCTTTGGCATAGCTTACAGACTCGAATTCGATCTTTGCAGTCACGGGGCGCGCGGGCTCTTGGGACGGTTCGCGCCTCCTAATGCCCACGCGCGGTGATTGCTAGCCGTAGACGATGTTTGGTAACCACGTGATCACCTGTGGATAGAGCATACAGATCGTCAAACCGAGGAGCTGGATGAACAGGAACGGCAGGGCCGATTTGAAAATGTCGCTCATCGGGATGTAGTCCGGCGCCACCCCGCGCAGATAGAACAGCGCATATCCGAAGGGCGGAGACAGGAAGCTCATCTGCATGTTCACCAGGTAGAGCACACCGAACCACAGCACCAGATCGTTGGGATCGTCGAGCCCGAAGGCGGCCGCCCCAAGGGCCTTGATGATCGGCACGAAGATCGGCACGCAGAGCAGCAGAATGCCGACCCAGTCGAGGAACATTCCCAGCACCACCAGCAGGATCTGCATCAGGATCAGGATACCCCAGGGACCTAGGCCCGTGGCGGCAAGACTGTCCTGCACGAACTGCTGGCCACCTTCGAGCACATAGAGTCCGACGAAAATCGTGGCACCGAACATGATCCAGATGACCATGGCAGAGGCCTTGAGCGTGGTGATGCAGGCCTCGCGCACCGTGGGCCAGTCGAGCTTGCGGTGGATGGCCGCGACGATGAATGCGCCGAAGGTCCCGATGCCGGCAGCCTCGACCGGCGTGGCGACGCCGGAGAAGATCACGCCCAGCACGATGACGATCAGGGCGATGGGCGCCGACATCTTGCCGAGCAGGCGAATCTTCTCGGTGGTGCTGATACGCTCTTCCATAGGAATGGGTGGACCGAGCTGCGGGTTGATGTAGCACCGCACAGTGACATAGGCGATGTAGAGACCCGAGAGCATCAGGCCGGGGATAACCGCGCCAATAAACAGCTCGCCCACCGACTGCTCGGCCACCACGGCGTAGATGATGGCCAGAATCGAGGGCGGGATCAGGATGCCGAGCGTACCGCCTGCCATGATCGAACCCATGGCGATCTTGGTGTCATAGTGGCGACGCAGCATCGCCGGCAGCGCGATGATCCCCATGGTTACGACTGCCGCACCGATCACCCCGACCATCGCCGCGAGTACTGTGGACGCAATGATGGTGGCCGACGCAAGCCCGCCCTTCACCCCACCGAGCACGCGGTAGATCACATCGAACATGTCGTTGATTATGCCTGCCCTTTCTAGCATCGCCGCCATGAAGATGAAGAGCGGGATCGCCGAGAGTTGATAGTTCGTCATCAGCGGAAAGATCCGGCTCGGCACGATGTTGAGCGCGTTCGCATCGCCCAGGACGAACAGGAACACGCAGGCCAGTCCACCGGTGACGAAGGCGAGCGGCAGGCCGGCCATGAGCAGCCCCAGAAGGCTGCCGAACATGATGAGCGTCAGCCACCCGATACCAATTTCGAGACCCATTGCTCAGTGCTCCCGCGTGACTTCGCGGATGTCCTTGGCAAGCTTGGACACCCCTTGAAGGACGAGCAGAAGCCCGCCCACAACCATGACCCACTTCATCGGCCAGAGCGGCACTTCCCACTCGTTGAAACTAATCTCACCCCAGCGGATCGCCGGATCCGTGATCTGCGCCAGGTCGAACCGCGCGATCATTTCTTCGGTCGGGATCTCGCCCCGCGCCCACATCGACAGCACGCCGTTGCCCGTGGGCACCGCGATCGCGTCCATCGCGAAAATGTAGGAGGTGATCAGCAGCGTGCCGGCGAAGATGAAGAAGAAGACGGATGTGAACAGATCCACCCACGCCTTTCGCCGCTTCGACCAGTTTGCGTAGAAGATATCGACGCGCACATGGGTTTCGGTCAGCATCGCGTACGACCCTGCGATCAGGTACTGCATGCCGAACATCAGATACATGCCTTCGTGCGCCCAGTTGGTCGGGCTGTTGAACACGTATCGCGCGATCACCTCATAGTAGTAGACCAGCACAGCGATCACGGCCCAGTAAGCGGTGAACTCGCCCGCAAAGAGCGACAGCCGGTCGATCCAGTTGGTGGCGTATTCTTCGTCGGCCTTGCGATCGTCGTCGTCCGCATGGGCCGGCTCGGGTTCTTCGGGTTCCAGCCGCGCCCAGACGTTGGCCTGACCGACAAGAAACGGGATGCGCGTGGCATCGATCAGCATCAGTGCAATAATGGCGTAGAACGTGTAGCCCGCAGCATTGTCCCACATCGTCCGGCGCTCTTGGGCGACGGACGCGGCGTCGCGGATTTCGCCGAGCGACGCTTGTGCTTCGTCAAGCCGCGCCTGTCCGGTTTCGATCGTGCCCTGCGCGCGCTCCAGCCGTCGTTCGGCACTGCGGCGCGCGAAGCTGCCCTCTTCGGTCTCGGCGATCGCCGCGCTCAGGCTCTCAAGCTCCTCCCGCGCTGTCGCGACCCGCGGCTCTTCGCGCGCGATCACACGTTCGGCCGCCCGCACCTGATTGAGGTAGTCGGATTCGATGCCGCGCGCCTGCCCTTCCTGCCCGTTCGCATAGAGCACGAACAGAAACAGCGGCAGATAGACAAAGCCGAGCATGCTCTTGAGGTAGAAACGGTGCAGTCCCAGAAAGCCGCCCGCGAGCCAGATCGCGTAGGCGAGCGGTACCGAGTATTCTGCGGGAGTGCGTTTCGGTCTGCGCGCCAGCACCATCGCGATTAGCGGGAACGCAATGAGGCTGACCCAGTAGAGCCAGTGCGGCAGCGTGAAGCTGAGACCGGGCATCGGACATCCTAACCTATGGAAGACTTATGCTGTCGGACAGGTACTCCGCCGACAGAAATTCGGCGGGGGCGTGCCCCGCCGAACGGTGTTGTGTCAGACCGGGGGCACACGGTCGCCGGCACGCCCCCGCGAAGGGATCAGTCGACCCCGTCGAGCGTCAGACCTTCGATCTGCTCCGGCGTCACATAGCCGAGCGAACCCGACATCATGTAGTCGAGCTGGATCTTGAACACGCGTGCTGCGTCCGGATCGCGGTTGGCATAGGCGAACCAGATCGGCACGGCGACCTCGGTCATCAGTTCGACATCGTCTTGGGTCAGACGGGTGATCTCGGTCCCGTCCGCCTCGAACTTGCCCCAGGCTTCCTGATCCGCCTTCTGGATCGCGGCATGGTGCAGGTCCGAATAGACATGGGTTTCCATCTCGACGAACTGCTTCATCTCCGGGCTCAAAGCGTCCCAGGAGGCTTGTCCGACGGTGATGTCCATCAGGTCGACCGGCTGGTAGAGCGACATGAAGCCCGGAGGTCCCATGGAGATGTAGTCTGTCACCTGGCTGAAGCCGAGCGCGTAGTTCACCGCAGGCCCGACAAAGTCCGCCGCGTCGATGGTACCCTTTTCCAGTGCCGGGAAGATCTCGGAGCCGGGCAGAACCGTTGTTTCCGCGCCGAGCTCGCTGAAGACTTCGGCGACCATGCCGCCCGGCATCCGCATTTTCAGGCCGGCAAAATCATCGAGCGACCGGATCGGCACCTTGGAGTGGATGATGTTCGGGCCGTGGTGAACCGGGCCGACAAAGACCATGCCCTGCTTGGCGTAAAGCTCGCGTGCGATGTCGAGGCCGCCGAGCGCATAGAAGAACACGTCCCATTCGCCGGGCTGGCGCAGGCCAAGCGGGTAAGAGGTCAGGAACGTGGCTGCCGGGATGATGCCCTGAGCGTAGATGGTGAACGGGTTGACCGCATCCAGCACCCCGTTCTTCACCGCATCATAGAGCTGGAAGTCACCAACGACATCGTTGGCTCCGAAAGACTGAAAGGCCAGCTCGCCGCCGGTCTTTTCCTGGATCGTATCGCACCAGTCTTTGAACGTCTGAAGCCCGATCCCGCCAGAGTGGCTGGTCTGGATCTTCCAGGTCGTGCCAGCGGCCTGGGCGCCTGCGATATGCGGCGCAGCCAAGGCACCGGCGCTGGCGCCGGCAAGTGTGCGCAACGCGGCGCGGCGTGTCGATGTTCGTTTGAGCATATAGCCCTCCCTAGAGTTGCAAGGGTTCAGGCCATCGTCGCGTGGCCGTTCCACCCTTCTAGTTGCGACCATATGTCAAAACTCGTCAGATTGGTAAAGTTTTTTTTCCAAAATTCGTGATTGCCGTTACAGGAACCGCCATTGAACTGGGCAATATGACGGCAGTTCACCGCCTCGGGAGATCGCATTACGCCTCTACCGGTACCGGTGTCTGGCATGCTAGCTGATGCTGCAGGTGCACGCCCGTCGGAGATAGTAATGAGCATACCCGAACACACCGACCGCACAACATCACGGCGGCCTTTCTGCGGCGCTGCGTGAGATGGCAAAGGGCAAGGGCCGGCAGCCCCATCACATCAAGACGATCAATCTCGCTCTCCAGGGCGGGGGAGCCCATGGCGCCTTTACCTGGGGCGTGCTGGACCGGATGTTCGAAGAGGATCCGCTCTGGATCGAGGCGATTTCAGGCACCAGCGCCGGCGCGATGAACGCCGTGGTCGCGGCCCAGGGTATGTATGACAATGGTGCCGCCGGTGCGCGCGAGGCGCTGGCGGAGTTCTGGTGGCAGGTGTCGGAGGCCGGACGCGGCAGCCCGATCCAGCGTAGCCCGATCGACATCTGGATGGGCAACTGGTCGCTGGACACCAGCCCCGGGTACCTAATGATGGATTTGCTGAACCGGTTGGCCTCGCCCTACGATCTCAACCCGTTCGATCTGAACCCGCTGCGCGACGTGGTGCGCGACTTCGTCGATTTCGAGACCAAGGTCGCCGGCGAGGACGATATGGAGGTCTTCCTGTCGGCCACCAATGTCGAAACCGGCCGGGTCCGCGTGTTTCGCCGCCAAGAGATCACACTGGACGTCGTGATGGCCTCGGCCTGCCTGCCTTTCATGTTCAAGGCGGTGGAAATCGATGGCATCCCCTATTGGGATGGCGGCTATATGGGCAATCCGGTGCTCTTTCCCTTTGTCGATTACAGCCCCTGCTCGGATGTTCTGATCGTCCAGATCAACCCGCTGGTACGGCCCGGCGCGCCGCAGAGCGCCCGCGACATCCTCAACCGCGTGAACGAGATCACATTCAACGCCTCGCTGCTGCGCGAGCTGCGGAGTTTCGATTTCGTGGACCGGCTGATCGAGGAGGGCCGCCTGCCGCCAGACGATCCACGCGCCATCCGGATGCATATGATCGACGGCGCAGGCGAGATGCTGAAACTGTCGGCCTCCTCCAAGATCAATGCTGAATGGGCCTTCCTGACCCATCTGCGCGACGTCGGCCGTGCCGCTGCCGACGACTGGCTGGACCGCAATTTCGATCAGATCGGCGCACGTTCGACGCTCGACATGCGGTCCATGTTCGACGACATCGGCGGAGTACACCACGGATGAGAAACAGTTTGCCCTGGGAAGGGACGCGCCCGCGCTGGAACCGCGAATTAGCGAGGTGCAACGCAATGCAGCGAGGTCCCCATGAGTGACGAACGTTGCGCCGATGTACTCGCCCGCCGCCTCTTTGACGCGGGATGCCGCTATGCCTTCGGCATGCCCGGCGGAGAGGTCCTGACACTGATCGACGCGCTGGAACGCGCAGGCATCCGGTTTGTTCTGGTCAAACACGAAAACGCCGGCGGCTTCATGGCCGAGGGCACCTGGCACCGGACTGGCGCACCGGGCATTCTGGTCGCCACGGTCGGGCCCGGCGCGATGAACGGCGTCAACAGCGTCGCCAACGCCGATCAGGACCGGGTGCCGCTGATCGTGCTGACCGGCTGCATCGATGCGGCGGAGACCGAAACCTACACCCATCAGGTGCTTGACCACCGCGCGGTCTTTGCGCCCATGACGCGGGCGCAGTTCACCCTTTCGGCCGGCGCGGCCCATGTCATCGCCGACAAGGCCGTGCGCATCGCGACCGAAGGCCGGCCCGGCCCCGTTCATATCGATGTGCCGATTTCCGTGGCCGACGCGTCTCCCGGGCCATCGCCATACCTGCCGGACTACAGCCCGCCTCTGCCGCTGGCGCCGGCGCCGAGCGCTGCGCTAAATGCGGCGCGCGCGGCTTTGGCAAGCGCCCGGCGGCCTCTGGTCGTGGCCGGGCTCGATGCGGTCAACGAAGGGGCCGCAGCCTCCGTTGCGGCTTTCTGCGAACGCTTCGGCGCACCGCTGATCACCACTTACAAGGCCAAGGGGCTGCTGCCGGAAGACCACCCGCTTGCGCTCGGCGGGGCTGGTCTGTCGCCCAAGGCCGACAAGCTGTTGCTGCCGCTGGTGGGTAAGGCCGATGTGGTTCTGGCCATCGGCTATGATCCGATCGAGATGCGCGCTGGCTGGCAGGATCCCTGGGATCCGTCCCGGCAGACTGTGATCGACATCTCCGCCGCACCTAACCGCCACGGCATGCACCGGGCGAGCTACGATATCCTCGGCGGGTGCGGCGAAAGTCTCGCCGCGTTGACCGAGGGCCTGGTGCCGGGCGAGACGTGGTCAGACGGTGAGATCGCCGAAACCCGCGCGGGCCTCGCTCAGGCCTTTCCGGTAGACGAGCCTTGGGGCCCCGCCGCAGTGATCGCGGAAACCCGCGCGACGATGCCTCCGGACACGCTCGTGACCGCCGACAGCGGCGCCCACAGGATTCTGCTGTCGCAGATGTGGCGCTGTGTCGAGCCGAAGGGACTGATGCAGTCCTCCGGGCTCTGTACCATGGGCTGTGCCCTGCCGCTGGCGATGGGGGCAAAGCTCGCCGATCCGGACCGCCCGGTCGTGGCGTTCATGGGCGATGCGGGGTTTCTGATGGTCGCGGGCGAGTTGGCCTCGGCGGCGGAACTGGGGCTCGGTGTCGTCGCGGTCGTCTTCGTCGACGCGAGCCTTGCGCTGATCGAGATGAAGCAGCGGTCCCGTCAAATGACGAACCGCGGGGTGGATTTCGCCCGCCACGACCACGCGGCGATCGCCCGGGCTTTTGGCGGGCATGGCGAAACCGTGCGGGACCGGACTGGCCTGCGCGCGGCCCTGAACGCGGCGCAAAGCCGGCCGGGCTTTACTCTGATTGCCGCCGAAATCGACCGCGGCGCCTATGATGGACGTCTCTAGGCGTCGATTTCCCGTCAGCTTCGGCTGATAACGGCCGGTTTTGACGGTAAACTTGCCCAATGAGCCACACGCGCGCTCACATCCGCGTGGATCGGCTGTCACATGCTTCGCCTAGGGGCAATGTGGAGAGTATAGAAGTCATATCGAAATTTGTGCGCGCGAGGACCATTGCCATGCACCACGATCGAAGCGGCGCACCCATCGCTCTGACTGAAAGCGCCTCAGCGACCCACTGGGACGCAATGACGGCAGCCTTTCTGGCCCATGGGCGTAGCACGCCGGACCATTTGGCCGCCGTCATCGCCGCGGAGCCGGAGCTCGCGCTGCCGATCGCGGTCAAGGGCCTCTTCTGTGTGATGCTCGGGCGCCGCGAGATGACCGAAGCGGCGACCGGCGCGGCGCGGGATGCCCGACGGCTCATGGATGCAGGCCCGGATTGTCCGCGCACCCGACATTTTCTGGAGGCGCTGGATCGCTGGCTGGCCGGAGATCCGCCGGGGGCGATTGCGGCACTTGAGACGCAGCTTACGGCCTGTCCGTCCGACACTCTGGCGGCCAAGATCGTGCATGGGATGCGCTTTATGATCGGCGATGCCGAGGGCATGCTGCGCTCGGTCGAGCGGGTGTTGCCGGCCCATGGCCCGGACCACCCCTATCGCGGCTACCTTCTGGGCTGCCGCGCTTTCGCACTCGAGGAGACCGGCACCTATTGCGCCGCCGAAACCAGCGGCAGGGATGGTCTGGTGCTGGCCCGCGACGATGCCTGGGGCCTGCACGCGGTCGCCCATGTCCACGACATGACCCATCGGCCCGCCGAAGGAATCGCGTTGATCGAAGCCCATCCCGAAAGCTGGGAAGGCTGCAACAATTTCCGCTACCATGTCTGGTGGCACAAGGCGTTGCTGCATCTCGACCGGGGTGAAATCGCGGTCGTTCTGGATCTCTATGACCGCCGGATCCGCGCCGACCAGACCGACGATTACCGCGACATCGCCAATGCGACATCGCTGCTGATGCGGCTCGAGCTCGAAGGCGCAGCGGTCGGCGATCGCTGGGACGAGCTGGCCGCGTTGGCGGAAAGCCGTTGCGAGGATGGTGAACTGATCTTTGCCGATCTGCACTATATGCTCGCCCTGATGGGAGGCGCGCATTCAGACTCAGCCGCCCGTCTGGAACGGTGCATTGCAAAGCGGGCGGGTACCGGCACGCCGATGGGCGCCGTCGCCGACGATCCGGGCCGCGCAGCGGCCGCCGGGCTGGCGGCGTTTGGCGAAGGGCGCTACGATGCTGCCTTCAGGAACCTGTCTGTCGCGATGCAAGGGTTGCAGCGCATCGGGGGCAGCCACGCGCAACGCGATGTGTTCGAGCGTATGACCATCGACGCAGGCCTGCGTGCGGGTCAGTTCGACGCCGCGGAAGACATGCTCAATGCGCGCGCGGCCAAGCGCGCCGGCGCCCTGGACAGTTTCGCGGACACCCGGCTTGCCCGGATATCTGCGGCACGGACCACAAGGATGAGTATCCCGGCGCAATAATGCCGCGCTGCAGCGCAAAACCGGCCGTGTTAGGCTGCTCAACAGCGCAAAACGAGAGAGACTGACGACCATGAGCATTGCCGACCCCGGCGCGAGCATATCCTCACCGGCCCAGTCGTCCTCCGCGATTTTGTCGGGCACCCGCGACCCCAGGCTCGATTTCTTTCGCGGTCTGGCGATGTTCATCATCCTGGTGGCGCACACACCCGGAAACTTCCTGACGCTGTGGATCCCGGCGCGGTTCGGGTTTTCGGACGCCACGGAAATATTCGTGTTCTGCTCGGGCATGGCATCGGCGATCGCGTTCGGCCGCGTGTTCCGGGACCGCAGCTTCGCGATGGGCACGGCGCGGGTCGTGTATCGGATCTGGCAGGTTTACTGGGCGCATATCTGCCTCTTCTTCGCGACCGCAGCGATGCTGGCCTGGGTGGACAGTACCGGTCAGTTCGAACGCGTTTTCGTCGAACGGCTGAACCTCGTTCCCTTCTTCGTGGACAACCCCGCACAGCAGCTCATCGGCCTGATGACACTGACCTATGTGCCGAACTATTTTGACGTTCTGCCAATGTATCTGGTCGTGCTCGCGATGATGCCCATCGTGATGGCGCTGTCGCGGATTTCGACCAATGCTGTCTTTGCCTTCATAGGACTGGTTTGGCTGGCGGCCAACCTGAACCTGATCTGGCTTCCCGCCGAACCCTGGACGGACCGCGAATGGTTCTTCAACCCGTTCGGCTGGCAACTGGTCTTTTTCACCGGCTTTGCCTTCATCATGGGCTGGCTGCCGACGCCCCCGGTCAACCGCAAGCTGGTGCTGACTGCGCTGGCCTTTGTCATCCTGACGATTCCGTTCGCCTATTTCCGCATCCATGGTCAGGTCGAGACCATCGGCGAAGCGCGCGAAGCGATCCGTTTTCTCTGGACCAAGACTGACTTCGGGCTGTTCCGCTACCTGCATTTCCTGTCGCTCGCCTACCTGGCCTGGGCCGCGGTCGGCCCGCGCGGCGCTCGTCTGATCCCGAAGACCGACGGAATGCTCGCCGGGTTCTGGATGGTTATCCTCAACGCGATCCTGAAGGTAGGCCAGCAATCGCTCGCCGTCTTCGTCTTTTCGATGTTCCTCGCGCAGGCGCACGGCGTACTGCTCGATGCCATCGGCCGCACGACCCTGACGGTCTGGGCGGTCAACATCTGGGGGTTCTTCCTGCTGGTGGTCTGCGCGCACACGGTGGCCTGGTTCAAAGGCCAGCCCTGGCGCAAGAAGCCCGCCTAGAGGCCTTCGTACCAGTCGATCACCAGTTCGGACCATCCGGCGGGCACGACATGTCCGCCGGGAAAGAGCGCCAGTTCCAACGCCGCGCCATCGCTGCAGCGTTCCCAGATCCGGCGCCAGTACTCCGTTCCGATCTCGAAACTGTCCGCGCGCATCGCGTCGCAGCCGTTGGTGTCGCGCCAGATCTCGAAGGCGGCAAACACGTCGCCCTGGGCGATCTGGCCATCCCGCAGATAGCGCCCTTCCAATGGCACGGTCGTGTCGGTCCAGCCATGGGTGTGCAGCATCCGGACCGGGCCTGCACAGGTCTCCGGATGGGGACGCCAGAAGTTTCCGCCAAGCGGCGCGTAGGCATCAAAGGCGTCGGGCTGCGCGCAGGCCGCATAGGCCGTCATCGACCCACCGATGGAAAAGCCCGACAGGATGACCTGATCGGGATCGATCCCGTGCATTTCCACGGCGTCGGCAATGACCGCTTCCAGAAACGCCACTTCGTCGCGCGCCTCGGGCCAGTCGGGATGGAACGACCAGGTGCGACCATTGCCGTTGCTGCGCGGCATCCCATCGGGGGCGATGAACGCATAGCCGCGATCCAGAATGGGCGGTGAGATGCTGCCGTTGCCGATGGCATTCGCCCCGCTGCTGCCCCAGCCATGGAGGAACAGGACCGCCGGGTGCGGACCGCCGGAGTCCTCCGGCAGAGCGATATGGTAGCTTCCACCGTCGATCTCACAGGCCGCGTCGCTGTCATCGGCACACCCGGCAACTGCCGGCATAGCCGTCAGCGCGGCCAAGACCGCGCCGGATAAGCAAATCTCTGATTTCATACTGGAGTCACCGGAAGACCGCGTTTCAACCACCCCGGACCCGCGAAGGAGCCGATCATTCCTTCGGGCACATCAATGATCCGGGTGAACCCCGCCGAGGTCAATGCCTTGCTGAGCCGGGCCGACCGCACGCCGCGCGCGCAGATGAGCGCCACCGGGCGGCCACGATCGCCCTCAGCCATACCATCGAGCATCTCGACGAAGTCGGGGCGGCGCATATCCAGCATCCGGGCCCCTACGCCGACCCCGGTCGCGCGCCACTCCTCGGGCGTCCGAATGTCGACAAGCAGGATGTCGCCCCGGGTCGCGGCGCGATGGGCCTGAACCGCGTCCAGATGGTCGCCGTAGTAGCGCCAGCGCACGCCAAACAGATAGGCGCCGCCCAGAAACAGAACACCCGCCCCACCCAGAAGGGCGCGACGGGTGGTGAACTTTCGCGGGGCATCGGTCATCAAGGCGACTCGTGCAAGTGTGTCGACCTCAAAGTGCCGAACCCGCCGCGCATTTCCAGATCAGTTGGACAGCGGTGCCGAAGACGTGAACTTTGGAATGACGTTGGTCGACGCCGGCTCGGGCTCGATCGACACCCAGTTTTCCATGGCAAGCTCAAGATTGCCCGGGATGTCCTCTTCCCAGAAACCGACAACGTTTTCGGTGATGTTGAGATAGAGCTTGTCGTCGACGATCCGCCACAGATTGGGGTTGCCCGGCACCTTGCCGCCCTTGGACACGCCATAGGCGCAATGGCCGTCATATTGGGGCGCGTAAGCGTCAGGGTTTGCAAGGAACGTGTCGCGGTTTTCCTCGGACGCGAACGCGAAGGTTGCGCCGTTATGCTCGGCGGTGATGTCCGCGCGCCCCGGGATGCCAGCGGGCTGCGGGGAGCCAACCGGAGCTTGCTCGAGGCTGAAATACGCGACCGGGTCATAGCCGGACACCGCAAAACCGGTGCCGTCGATATACTGGTCACCGGCGAAAGCCGCGGTCGAGGTGAGCAGGGCAAAGCCTGCGGCATAGGCGAAGCGGATCATGTTCTGTCCTCCAGGAGCAAAGTTCGCGCTTCTGACCTACGACAGGATGACGCTAGGTACAGCCCGCTCTCGCGCAGCCGTGACGGCCCGTGCGCGCCCTGTGTCTTGGGTGGAACCCCTTTCACGGCAACGTGGTTTGCCACAACAGTTTTTTCACAGACTGTCACCGCGTGGTGACAGAGTTCGGGCAGATGTTACAGTGCTCGAGCGCCCTGGAGCGGCTGACTGTAACATGGAGACGTGATGGAGAGCGCACAAACCCTGCTGATGGCCGGCCAGGTCTATGTCTGGATCGGACTCGCAGTGGCGGTCGTGTTTCTCGGCTGGGGACTCGACCGGATCGACGCGAAGGGCCACGGATCGTGGATGTTTCGTCCCCTGCTGGTTCCCGGCGTGATCCTGATCTGGCCCCTGGTGCTGTGGCGCTGGCAGGTTCTGGCGCGCGAAAACGACAATCTTCAGAACCGGCACCGACCGCCGCTGACAACCCAGAGGCTCATGGGTCTGGGTCTGGTGCTCGCCATCCCGGTGCTCATCGCCGGCGCGCTTCTGCTGCGCCAGGACGGTCCGCTGGAGCGGCCCGCCGTCATGCTGGAAACCGCCGCGGAGACCTCGAGCAATGAGTGATCGCTATGTGCCTGTGCAATGGAACCCCAATAAGTGGCTCTATGATGCGGTCCTGATCGCGTGCGTTGCGGCCTACATTCTGATCTACCTGAACCTGGGTAATCCTGCGGCTGACGTCACCCGCCCCGCCGACGGGGCGATCGTGCGGATGCGCGCCTTTGGCACCTGCGCGTTTTTCATGCTCACGGCGATCCTCTGTATAGGCCCGCTGGCGCGGCTCGACCGGCGGTTTCTGCCGCTGCTCTACAACCGGCGGCATTTCGGGGTCATCACTGCCGTCGTGGCCGTGACCCACTCGACCTATGTTCTGAACTGGTACTTCGCGTTCTCGCCCACCCCGCGGCTCGAGGCGTTGCTCGGCGCAAACACCAGTTATGGCCAGCTGCTGGGTTTTCCCTTTGAGGCGTTCGGCGTCTTCGCCCTAATCGTGCTGGCGATCCTCGCGGCCACCAGCCATGATTTCTGGCTCAACTTCCTGACCCCGCCGGTCTGGAAGCGGCTTCATCTGATGATTTACCCAGCCTATGCCGCGGTGGTTGCCCATGTCGTGCTCGGCTATCTGCAGGACACAAAGAACCCAGCCTTTGCGCTGGTCTTCGGGGCCGCGGCGCTGAGCGTGGCGGGGCTGCACTTGGCCGCCCATCTCAAGGACGGCGCGGCGCGGCGCGCGAAGGGCGCGTGGATCCCCGTGGCGCGCCCCCAGGACATCTCCGATAGCCGCGCCCGGATCGTGAAGATGCCCGACGGGCGGCGCGCCGCGGTGTTTCGCGATGGCGCGCGCATCGGCGCTGTTTCCAACGCCTGCGCCCATCAGAACGGCCCGCTCGGCGAAGGCCGCGTGATCGATGGCTGCATCACCTGCCCCTGGCACGGGTTTCAGTACCGGCTGGAGGATGGCTGTTCGCCTCCGCCCTTTACCGAAAAGGTGCCGACCTACGACTTGCGGCTGCAGGATGGTGTGATCGAGATCGCCGCCGAGGCCAATGCGCCGGGCACCCCGGTCACGCCGCTCGATGTCCCGGAGGCGAGCGATGTCTGATCCAGTGTCCGATCCGGTTCGCGAGCGCGAAGCACCGTTCTTCATCGGCTGGGCCACGATCCCCGAGGGGTTACGCTGGTTTCTGGGGGGCATCGCAATCGGGCTGGTGGTACTTCTGGCCGGCCTGTCCTACCTGACCGCCGCAACGCAGGACGATCCCGGCGATGGCGCGTTTATGGGCCGCGCGGACGCGGTGGGCCTGCTGCAGGCGGCGCCATATCCCATCCTGCATGTCACCCAGAGCGACAGTTTCGCCCCTGGCACGGCGCTAATGCTGACCGGCAATGGCAAGCGCGGGGCGCAACCCCAGGCGGACGCGTTTGACGGGCAGCTGGTCGCGGTGTCCGGTGCGCGGATCTCCCGCGGTGACATCATTGCGCTGCAACTGCGCGGAGGTGAGAATGGAATTTCCGCCGCGCCCGAGCAGACCGGAGCCAGCCTGCCGCAACCGCGCGACCTGGGCCGCTGGCGGATCACCGGCGAGATCTGCGATGGCAAATGCTATTCTGGAGCTATGCGCCCCGGGCGCGGGCTGGCACACAAGGCCTGCGCCAATCTCTGTCTGATCGGGGGCATTCCACCCGTCTTCGTGGCCACGGACAAGATCGACGGAACCGAGTTCTTCATGCTCGCCGACCAGGATGGCGGCCCGGTCACGGAACATGTGCTGAACCATGTCGCGACCCTCGTCGAGATCGAAGGCAGTGTGGAACGCCATGGCGCCATGGCGGTCTTCCGCATTGATCCTGCAACCTTGCGGCTTGCGCAATGATCCGCCGGCTGCTGCCTCCTGCGCTCGCCCTGGCCGCCATTGCCGCGACGCTCTGGGCCTATTCGGAGATTACCCTGCTGCGGGGAACGTTGTTCTGGGAGTTTCGCTTTCTGGTTCTGCTTGTGACTGCGTTTCTGGTGCTGAGCTTTACCGAAACGCTGCTCGCGCGGCTGTTTCCGGCCAATCAGGCCCACGACGAGGACGCATAGAAGCGTCCGGACTGTTCAATGACAGCGAACGTGCCGCGCTTGGCCAGCGCGCGGCGCGGGGCCCTCCCCTCAAGGTCGCAAGGACCCGCCAAGACAGACGGAAGCGGCTTAATCGTCGAGCGGATAGGGGGCAGGAAAGAGCCTGATGCCCTCCTCATCGGTGGCCACCCACCAACAGGTCCGGTCGCGGGAGTCATGAACATCGCCGCGCAGCGAAGTGCACAGCGTGCCATCGAGAAAGGCCCAGGTGCCATCGAAACGCTCTGACAGATAGACGCCGGACATCGTGCCGCCCGGATGCACATCGACCTTCAGCCCGGAGCCCAGAAGCGTCTCTCCGACGACCCGGTCGACGAATTGCCGCTCGTTGCGGATCACGTCGAAGCCGCTCGGCCGGAGGCCGGATTCGCGTGCGGTCTCCCGTGGGAGCGGCGAACAGGCGGACAAGACAAGCGCCGCAACGGTCGCACAGAGGATCAGGCGCAGCATGGCAATCCCTTAATGAAACTGCCCTCTTGTGCCCTGACGCGGGTTTCGATCCGGTTACGGCAGCTTGACGAGGACCCTGCAGGGTCTCTCAAGCACCCTCGAAACCCTGCTCAAAAGTCGGGCTGCCGCTAAAATCAGACTTCAGTGTAGGTATAGGGAGCGCCTTCGCCCGACCGCGGAATCACCAGCAATTCTCCGGGTTTGATACCGACCTGTGAGCAGCCCGAGCCGCCCGCGTCGGAGACACGGAACGCGGTACAGACCTCATCGTCGCGCCACTCCCATTGTCCGGTCACCGGCACACCGTTGATGTCGCCGCGCAATGTTCCGTCTTCGCTGAAACGTACCGTGATCTCGTCGCTGCGCCATTGCGGACCCACCGCTGCCGAAACGAACCCGTCGCGCGACCCGATCAGGTCGAACTGCGCGATCAGAGCCTGTTCATCGGCGCGCTGCCCTAGGTCACACGCTGCCACCGCCACAAGCGCCGCCGCCAGGGTCACGGCGCGAACTGCCTGGTCCATTCTTGCTCTCCTGTTGCCTCACGGCGACTGTTCCACGGGTGTGCTGGACTGTCAAAAGCCATCGGGGCTAGGGTGCCGGGCCAATGTCGGCTAGGCAGGGGCAACAGGAGACGCGGCAATGACACGATACGAATACCGGGTGGTGCCGGCCCCGACCAAGGGGAAGAAGGAAAAGGGCGCAAAATCGCCCGAGCAGCGCTTTGCCGCCGCGATCGAGATGAGCCTGAACGACGAGGCCGGGACGGGCTGGGAGTTTCTGCGCGCCGAAACCCTGCCCAGTACCGAACGTCAGGGCCTCACGGGCAGCAAAACGGTGTACCAGACACTGCTGGTTTTCCGTCGCCAGGCGAACGCGGCAGATGAAGAAGCCCCAGCGAAAGAGACGCTGCGCCTGCTCGAAGACCGTAGCCCGGACACGGCGCCGGAACCCGGTCTAACAGAGGCCGCAGACAAAGCTGCGCCCGCCCCTGCGCGCGCCGAAAGCTAGCCCCCGGATTCAGGCTTCACGTCAGCCGTCTATATCGAGCTCAAGCGCATGAATGCGGCCCACCAGGTCGCGCCCGAGCGCTTCGTGGACAGCTCGATGACGTGCAAGTCGGCTCATCCCGTCGAACGCCGGTGCACGGATCTTTACCTGGAAATGGCTTTCGCCGCCTTCCTGATACCCCGCATGGCCGCGGTGAGCTTCGCTATCATCATGCACGGACAACTCTCGCGGCGCGAAGGCCTGCTCGAGGGTTTGATGAATTTCTGCGGCAACACCCATTTTTCGCCCAAACCCTCTTTTTCTTTGCGCAGGAACGGTTAATGTTTCGCGTCCTTGTTGCAGGCTACCGCGCGAGGCTCGAGTCGGAAAGGTGATCCCATGGCCAAAAACGACCCTTTCGGGTTCGACATGTCGGTATCGTCGGCGAAGAAAAAGAAGACCCGCGGCCGCCGCGGTATGTCCGGCGCATTCGAAACATCGACGCGGCAATGCGACCACGAAGGTTGCACCGAACAGGGCCAGTACCGCGCCCCGCGTTCACCGGACCACCTCGATGAGTTCCTGTGGTTCTGCAAGGATCACGTGCGCGAGTACAATCTGAAGTGGAACTTCTTCAACGGCGCCACCGAGGAGGAGATGCAGGCTCAGCTCGACAAGGACCGCGTTTGGGAGCGCCAGACCAAACCGCTGAAAGGCAACGACCCTGAGCAGCGCGCATGGGCACGGCTGGGAGTGGACGACGCCCATCAAGTGTTGGGCGAAAACGCCACACAAAACCCCGGCAAATCGATCACCGGCACCCGCCGCCTGCCCCCGACCGAGCGGCGCGCCCTGGAAATTCTCGAAGCCCGAGATCACTGGACCAAGATCGAGATCCGAAAGCAATACAAGGCCTTGATCAAGGTTCTTCATCCGGACATGAACGGCGGCGACCGCTCTGACGAGGAACGCCTGCAAGAGGTCGTCTGGGCCTGGGACCAGATCAAGGAAAGCCGCAGCTTCCGCGACTGACAGCCCGTCATCGCGCTGTTGCGTAGACCGGCTGCACCGGTCAATGGTCCGGGCTGGGGGGACACGCCATGATCTTATGTTGCGGTGAAGCGCTCATCGATATGTTGCCGCGGCAGACGGCAGGGGGAAGTGACTGCTTCCAGCCCTTTCCGGGCGGGTCGGTCTTCAACACGGCGGTGACGCTCGGCCGGCTCGGTGTGCCGGCGGGGTTGTTTACCGGACTATCGCGAGATCTTTTCGGCGCTCAACTTGCGGCCTACCTGGCCGGAAGCGGCGTGGACATCGCCCTTGCCGCGCGCAGCGACCGTCCGACGACACTCGCCTTTGTCACGCTCACCGACGGGCAGGCCCGCTACGCTTTCTATGACGAGAACACTGCGGGACGGATGCTGGGGACCGACGCTCTGCCTGCGCTGCCCGACGACGTCTCGGCCCTGTTCTTCGGCGGCATCTCACTGATGGTGGAACCCGCGGCAACGACCTACGAGACGTTGCTGCTGCGCGAAGCCCCGCGCCGTCCAGTGATGGTCGACCCCAACATCCGCCCCGGGTTCATCAGCGACGAAGCCGCGTATCGCGCGCGGCTGGACCGGCTTCTGGCGCAGGCCGCGATCGTCAAGGTATCCGACGAGGACCTGCACTGGATCATGGGGTCCGGTGAGCTCGAAGACCTCGCCCACGGGCTGCGCGCCCGTGGACCAGGAATCGTCTGCGTGACCGAAGGCGCCAAGGGTGTGCGCGCGGTCACCGCCTCCGGTGTCACGGTCGCGTCCGCGCGCCGGGTCGAGGTCGTCGATACCGTCGGTGCGGGCGACACGTTCAACGGCGCTTTCCTCGCGGCATTGTACCGGGCCGGTGCGCTCAGCCACGCGGGTCTGGCGGAGCTGTCGCAAGACCGCCTGACCGACGCGCTCGGATATGCCAGCCGCGCCGCCGCGGTCACCGTGTCGCGCGAAGGGGCAGACCCGCCCTGGGAGCGGGAACTGGCCTGATGCGCGTCCTGCTGCAACGGGTCAGCCGCGCGTCCGTCAGTGTCGAAGGGGCCGTGATCGGCGAGATCGGGCCCGGTCTGCTGACCTTGGTCTGCGCGATGCGCGACGACACCGCCGAGACCGCGGGTGTCCTCGCCGCAAAGGTGGCGAAACTGCGGATATTCCCCGACGATGCGGGCAAGATGAACCGCGCTCTCCTCGATACGCGCGGTGCTGCTCTGGTCGTCAGCCAATTCACCCTCGCAGCCGACACGCGCCGGGGTAACCGACCTGGCTTTTCGGCTGCCGCCGCGCCGACGGAGGGCGAAGCGCTCTATGAGGCCTTCGCGCGCGAGCTGGCATTGCTCGGCGTACCCGTGGCCACCGGGCGCTTTGGCGCGGATATGGCCGTCAGCCTGATCAATGATGGACCGGTGACGATCTGGCTGGACAGCGATGCGCCGGCTGTATGAGATCGGAGGGGCAGAGGACTCTTTTCGTCCAAGCCCCTATTGCTGGCGGACCCGCATGGCGCTCGCGCACAAGGGGCTTTCCTTTGAGGCGGTGCCCTGGCGGGCGGTGGAAAAAGCGCGCATCACACGCTCCGGCGGCGGCACGGTCCCGGTCCTTGTCGAAGGCGATCTGTGGCTCGGCGAGTCCTGGGACATCTCCGAATATCTGGAGGCAACCTATCCCGAATCGCCGTTTTTTGATGGTCCGGGCGACAAGGCGAAGGCCCGGTTTCTCGACCATTGGATCACCTTGACCGTCCATCCCGTGATCTTTCGCGCTGTCGCACTGGACCAGTTCCCGATGCTCGCGCGCGAAGACCAAGCCTATTACCTGGAACGGACGAAACGAAAATTCGGGCAAAGCTTGGCAGAGTTCTGCGGCGACCCCGACGCGGCAATCGCAGAGCTGAAGCCCCTGCTCCAGCCGCTGCAAAGCACACTCGCCGAGGTCGACTATCTGGGTGGCGCGTCCCCGGGCTATGGCGATTACATCGTCTTCGGAGCGCTCCAATGGGCGCGTGTTGCCAGCCCACGACGACTGTATTCTGCAGACAGCGCCTTAGCGCGATGGTTTGAAAATTTGCTCGGGGCATTCGATGGTTTCGCGCGCGCACAGCCCGCGCGCGCTCACTGGGGTAATCCGGCACCAAAGTGAGTCTGCCCAAACGCCTGGCCGGGCGTCTTGTTTTTTGGCGGGATCTCGGACGCTCAGCAGTTGCGGCGCGTCCTGAGTCCGCTCCCAGACAGTGCTGCCGCGTCGGACTCCGTGGCGGATCACTGCCGCCTGGAGGAGCGAGCGTGTCGGCACCCCACATAACTTCCCTGATAGGATGAATACGATCCCGCCCGGCAAGGCCGACGGGTTTCGCGCCAATTGCGCAAGGATGCGCGATTTGCGCGTCCGGTAAACCCGGGCGCCTTGCCTCGGCTTACAGTTTCGGCGCGGAAATCACAGCGGTATCGCGCGAGGATTATGAAAGCGCCGACGCTGTTGTGCGGCTCATGAAGGTCTGAGCGCAAATACTTTAATGAACGCGGAGGTTGGTTGAGATCGCCGGCGCCAAGTTGAGCGGACTGCAAGACGAACTCGAAATGCTGCCTGCCCCCCCAGCCCGAGCTGCCCCCTATACTTCGTCACCGAGTACGGGGTTCGATGTTAGGCGGCGAGGTCCCGCCCCGCGCAGGCGGGACGGGTGTAAACGGTCGGATGGGATACGCCTAGAGCGTCACTTCCCCGGCAAGCCCCTCCGCCTGCGCCTTCTCGGCGGCGACAGCTGCCACGGCCAGATCCTGCAGGCCGACACCGGTCCCGTCGAAAAGCGTGATCTGATCATCGCTCTGGCGGCCTTCTGCAGTACCGTTGATGACCGCACCGATGGGGGTGATGTCACCCTCGCCGATCAGGCCAGCTCCAACGGCATGCTGCGTTTCGCCGATGCTGACAGATTGCGCGATCTCGTCGGTGAAGACGCGTGCCGCCGCGACCAACGCCGGGTCAACTTCCTGCTTGCCCTTGGTGTCGGTGCCCATGCAGGCGATATGCGTGCCCGCCTTGACCCAATCGCGCATCATCAGCGGCTCAAAGGCCGAGGTGATGGTGATGATGACATCCGCCTGCGCACCAACATCTTCTGCGCTCACCGCCTCAAAGGGCAGGCCAAGCTCTTCGGCCACGGCGCCAAGCTTGGGCAGCATGTCGGGATGGGGGTTCCAGGCCACCACGCGCTCGAAATCGCGCTGTCTGGCAGCGGCACGGAGCTGGAAGCCAGCCTGATGTCCCGCGCCGATCATGCCGAGCACCTTGGCGTCTTTGCGCGCCAGATGGGCGATCGAGACCGACGATGAGGCCGCGGTGCGGACGGCGGTCAGGTAGTTGCCGCCCACCAGCGCCGAGAGGCGCCCGGTATCGGGGTCGAACAGCATCACCGTGGACTGGTGGTTGGTCAGGCCCTTGTCCATGTTTCCGGGCCAGTAGCCGCCGGACTTCACACCCAGATTCAGACCTGCGCGGTCAAAACCCGACTTGAACCCGTAGACCGCATCGGCATGTCCGAGATTTTCGCGCACGACCGGAAAATTCCATGCATCGCCCGATGCCATTGCGGCAAAAACCTGCTCAACCGCGTCGAAGGCTTCGGCCGGCCCCACGGTTTTCTGGCACGCGTCTTCGCCCACCATCAGAATGGTCGCGGCACCGCCGTCTACCTTGTTCAACATCTCTGCTCCCCCTGATTGAAAAACGGCCCGGAACTGCCCCCGGGCCGCCGTTTTCGTGCGTTGCCCGAAGGTTCAGTACGCTTTGCCGCGTGCCGAGACCGGCCAGATCGTCTCGACCTTGCCGTTGCGCACGCCGACATACCAGTCATGCACGTTGCAGGTCGGGTCGCAGTGACCGGGTACCAGCTTGAGTTTTTCATTGACCTTGAGCACGCCGCCCAGATCCTCGATGACCCCATGCTCGTCCGAGCATTTGACGTATTTCACATCGTCGCGGCCATAGATGAACGGCAGACCGCTATCGACGGACTGGGCCTTGAGGCCGGCGTCGCAGATCGCTTTTTGCGGCTTGGCGTGGGACATGACACTGGTCAGCAGGAAGAGCGCGTTTTCCCACTCGCCATGGTCGATCCGGTTGCCATCCTTGTCATGGATACGGCCATAGTCGGCATCCATGAACGCATAGGAGCCGCACTGCAACTCGTTGAAAACGCCCGAGTTACTTTCGAAATAGTAGCTGCCAGTGCCACCGCCGCCGACGATGTCGCATTCCAGCCCTTCGGCCTTCAACGCGTCGATGGCCTCGCGGACCATGGCGATGGCGATGTCGGTCTTGCCCTTGCGCTCCTCATAGCTGTCGATGTGCTGCATCGCGCCTTGGTAAGCCTGGATGCCGGCGAATTTCAGATTGTCCGCCGCATCGATGGCCTTGGCCAGCGCCACGACCTCGGGCGTCGTGGTCACACCGCAGCGGCCCGCGCCGCAGTCGATCTCCACAAGGCACTCGATCTCCGTGCCATGCTTGACGGCGGCAGCCGACAGGTTGGGGATGTTGTCCATGTCATCGACGCAGCAGATCGTGCGCGCGCCGAGCTTGGGCATCCGTGCCAGCCGGTCGATCTTGGCCGGTTGGGTGACCTGATTGCTCACCAGCACGTCCTTGATGCCGCCGCGGGCAAACACTTCGGCCTCCGACACTTTCTGGCAGCAGACGCCGACCGACCCGCCCAGTTCTTCCTGGAGCTTCGCGACATCGACGGATTTGTGCATCTTTCCATGCACGCGATGGCGCATGCCGTGCGCCTTGGCATAGTCGCCCATCTTCTTGATGTTGCGCTCAAGCGCGTCGAGATCGAGGACGAGACATGGCGTCTGGATCTCGCTTTCGTCCATGCCCACGGTTGCGGGCACGTCAAAGCCGACCTCAAGCTCTTCGATTTTCACCGGTGCGTTCATATCTTTCGCTCCCTCATTTGATCCATGGCAGCTTGTCGAGATCGACATTGCCACCGGTTACTATCACGCCGACGCGCTTGCCCCGGAAAGTCTCGGGGTTCTTCAGAATGACGGCCAGCGGCGGCGCGCAGCTGGCTTCCATCACGATTTTCAGCCGGTACCAGGTCATTTTCATCGCATCGATGATTTCCTGTTCCGAGGCCGTGTAGATGTCGGTCACGAACTGGCTGACGAAATGCCAGGTGTTTTCCTTCAGCGGCACCTTCAGCCCATCGGCGATTGTGACCGGCGCATCATCGGCGATGATATGGCCCGCCTTGAAGCTTCGGTAGGCGTCGTCCGCCTGTTCGGGTTCAGCGGCATAGATGGCGACATCCGGCGCGATGGTGGACATGGTCAGGCAGGTGCCCGAGATCATGCCGCCGCCGCCTATGGGCGCGATCACCGCATCCAGCCCCTCGACCTGTTCGTTCAGTTCGCGCGAACAGGTGCCCTGCCCCGCGATCACGCGCGGGTCATTGTAGGGATGGACGAAGTCGGCACCCGTTTCCTCCTGTACCTTGGCGAAGGTCTCCTCGCGAGAGCTTGTCGAGGGTTCGCATTCGATAATCTTGCCGCCGTAGTAGATCACGGCGTCTTTCTTCGCCTGTGGCGCGGTGCGCGGCATCACCACCGTGCAGGGAATGCCCCGGCGCATCGCGGCATAGGACAGCGAAAGCGCATGGTTGCCAGACGAATGGGTCGCGACGCCGTGCTTGGCCTCCTCCTCGCTCAGCCCGAACACCGCGTTGCAGGCACCCCGGACCTTGAAGGCACCGGGGGGCTGGAAGTTCTCGCACTTGAAGAACAGCTCGGCCCCGGTCAGGTCGTTGAGATATTGAGAGGTCAGGACCGGTGTGCGCTTGATATGCGGCGCGATCCGCTCATGGGCCGCCACGACGTCGTCATAGGTCGGTAATGGTCGTTCAGCGATATCTTTCATGGCACTCCCTCAAGCGGCTTCACGCAGGGAACCACCCTGCGTCGCGCGGTAGTATTGCTGTGCGGCAGCGACGCCGCTGCCCAGCTCTATGGGGTAGTTCAGATCTGCCATTGCCATTTCGATCGTCGCCAGCCCGCTGAGAACCACCACATCGGTGAGCGCTCCGAGATGGCCGATGCGGAACGCCCGGCCGTTCAACTCCCCAAGGCCCACACCGAACGAAACGCCATACGCTTCGTAGGCATGAGTCACGAGAAGATTACTATCAAAACCCTCAGGAACATAGATGGAGCTTACGGTGTTGGATTCCAGCTCCGGGCTGAGCGCGACGAGGGAGAGCCCCCAGGCATCGACGGCCCGGCGCACACCTTCTGCAAGACGCTGGTGACGCGCATAAACATTCTCCAACCCCTCCGCGAACAGCATGTCGAGGCTCTCGCGCAGCCCGAAGATCAGCTGCAGCGGCGGTGTATAGGGAAAACCGCCTGCCGCATTGGCCGTCATCATGTCGCGGAAGTCCAGGAAGGTGCGGGGCAGTTTGGCCGTCTCCATCGCGGCGAGCGCTTTGGGGCTAACCGCCAACACCGCCATCCCGGTGTTCAGCATGAACCCCTTTTGCGAGCCGGAGATCGCAATATCCACGCCCCACTCGTCCATGTGGAAGGGCATCGAGCCCAACGAGCTGACGCAATCGACGAAGAGCATCGCCGGATGTGCCACGGAGTCCATCGCACGGCGCACGGCGGCGATGTCCGACACGACGCCCGTCGCGGTCTCATTGTGGGTGACGAGCACGGCCTTGATCTCATGGCCGGCGTCGGTGCCCAGCACTTCGGCAAACAGATCCGCCGGCGCGCCCTCGCCCCAGGGGCGTTCCAGGACGATCACCTCCAACCCGTGCCGCTCGCACATGTCGATCCAGCGATGGGAAAACATCCCGTACCGCGCGATCAGAACCTTATCGCCAGGCGACAGCGTGTTGGTGATCGCGGCCTCCCAACCGGCGGTGCCGGTGGCGGGGAACAGAATGACCTCGCCCTCGCGGGTGCCGAAGACATGGCGCGTATCGGCCAGAACCGGTAGAAACACGTCTTTGAAGTCCGGGGCGCGGTGATCCAGGGTCTGCCGGTCCATCGCGCGTCGAAGCCGGTCCGGCACATTTGTCGGCCCCGGAATGAAGACCGGATTCAGATCGGCATAAGGCGTCTGCGATGTCGGCATGGGTGATCCCTCCTCTTTCTAAGGGGGTGGATAGTGCAGAGCCGAACGCGTTGCAATTTTCTTGAAACTGCTTTCCAAAAATCTTAAAAAATACGTATGCTCATGTTTTATATGGTTTTTGTTTTTTTCGTTTGACGACACTGCGTGCAACCGTCGAAACTTTTTTCCAAGACCTCGGTAGGAGTTCCGCCCAGATGAAGACCGATCCGCCGCATACGCCCCCGCCAAAGAGATCTCGCGGGCGGCCGAAGTCGCCTTTTACCGAGCCCCAGGGCACAATTCAGGCGCTCGAGCGCGGTCTGGTGGTTTTGCGGACGGTGGCAAGTGCAGATGCCTTGACGCTGAGCGAAGTGTCCGAGCGGCTCGACATACCCGTGGCCACTGCCCACAGGATCCTCGCCACGCTCGAGAAGATGCGCTTTGTCCGTCTCGATCAGGCCAGCCAGCGCTGGTCGGTCGGAGTCGAGGCGTTTCGCACCGGCACGAGCTTTCTGCGCCAGACGAACCTGCTGGAAATCGGGCGCACCGCGATGCGACGGCTGATGGAGGATACCGGCGAGACGGCGAACATGGCCGTGCGCGATGGCGGCGAAGTGGTCTTCATCGGACAGGTCGAAACGCACGCGCCGATCAGGGCCTTTTTCCGTCCGGGGACGCGCGGGGCGTTGCATGCCTCGGGTATCGGCAAGGCGTTGCTGTCGGCCATGCCCCAGGGCGAAGCGGACGCACTGCTCAGCCGGGCGGGGTTGCGCGATTTCACTCCGCACACGCGCACGAACCTCGCCGACTTGCGCCGCGATCTGGCCGAGAGCCGCGCGCGCGGTTGGGCGGTCGACGATGAGGAACGCTATCTGGGGATGCGCTGCGTGGCGGCTCCGATCTTTGACAGCTCCGAACAGGCCGTGGCCGGGATCTCGGTCTCCGGACCAACCGTCCGACTGGACAGGGCTGCGCTTCAGGCAATCGGGCCGCGCGTTCGAGAAGCCGCGCGAGAAGTAGAAGAAGGGCTGGGTGGACGAGGCCCCAAAGATACTTAACGCGACAGATTGCGCGGTGTCGCTGTAAATGCTGCGCAAACCACGAGGGCAGCGGCAAACAGCAAAAAGATCTCCGATGTTGACAAAATTGGCTTGAACGCACCTGAAAGAAGCGGAGACACGAAATGGCCCCCGAAGATCGCCGACGTTAGAAATCCGGCGGACCGTCCCCGCATACCATCTGGCACTTGCGCCATCAGCCATGACATCTGGTTCGGAAAGGTCAAACCCAGTCCCAGACCAGCAACCGTCGTCCCGCAGACCACCGGAACGTAGCTTTCGGCAATCCCGACCATAGCATATCCACATCCCATCAGAATGAAGGCGATGGCAAAAATGGTCCGGGGACCCAAACGACGCCTTATGCGCACAAAGGCAAGGGAGGTTGTCACGCTGCCAACCGTCATCGCCGCGATGGCGTAGCCGGTCGCGGACGGCGAGTGCACGCCGATTTCGACAAGCAGGAACGGCAGGCGCGTGGGTATGAGATAGAACATGGTCATCGCGAAAAAGGTCAGCAGGGCAATGCCCGCAAATACTCGCCAGGGAAATCGCTCTGTCACAGCCGTCTCTGCCGTAGGCCTCGGGGCTGCCGGATAGGGCGGAATGAAAGCGAGGCAGAGCGGTACGAGCACAAGCGCCGAAAGATAAATTAGAAACGGTCCACGCCAGCTGACGTCAGCAAGCCAACCGCCGACAGTCACGAAGATGACACCGCCCGCGGCCATGGCAGCGGCCTGCAGCCCCATGAAGCGCTGCTGAGCCGCACCGTGCCAGCGGTCCCCGACAATCGTCGTCGCGAGGGTCATCGTGCCGCCGACGGCGATCCCCAGCAGAACACGCCCCGCAAGAAGGCCCCAGATGGAGTTGGCAAGAGCCCCCGAAGCTCCGCCCAGAGCATAGACAAAAAGCAATACGATGATCAGATTGCGCCGGTTCGTGCGCTCCAGAGCGCGTCCGAACAAACCTGCCGTCAGCATAATGGTCAGCGATGGCAAGCTGAGAACCAGACCAGCCAGGGTTTCGATCCCAGGCACATGCGAAAAGGTTCTAACCATACCGGGCAGGGAGGGCGAGATGGTGGCATTGGCCATCACCGTCAAACTTGAAACGGTCAGAACGGCGAGCGACAAACCCAAACCCGGAACCGCTTGTGGGTCGGCCCTTGCGAGCTCTTCAGCGGTATTCGACACATTGTCATCCTAGACCAGCGGGCAGGCGCACGTCCCGCCCGATCATGCTACACCCAGAGAGCGCTTTTAACAGGGCCGGTTTCATGTTCAGCATGTGCATAAAAGCGGATGCAACACATGGACCTCAATGCGCTCAGGGAGTTTTCGGCCGTCATCTCCGAAGGCTCCTTCGCGGCGGCCGCCCGACGGCTGAACACCCCGAAATCGACGGTATCAAAGCGGATACAGGATCTGGAAGCAGCGCTCGGGACGCGCCTGATCGAACGTACGACCCGACGCCTGCGCCTGACACCCGAAGGCGCCGTTGTGCTGGGACGCGCGGAACGCATCCTCGCCGATGCCGAAGAAATCGCCGAGGCGTTGTCCCAGGACCACAGTACGGTGCGCGGGCACCTGCGCATCGCCGCCCCGAGCCTGTTCGGGCAGACCGTCCTGGCGCCGGTCGCAGCGCTCTGCCGCGCGCACTATCCGGAGCTGACGCTGGAATGCGTTTTGCAAGACAGCCAGCCGGACCTGATCGAAAACGGCTTCGACGCGGCGATCCGTATCGGCACCCTGCAGGACGACGCGCTGGACGCCCTGCCGCTCGGTACGATCGAGGGCTGCCTGGTTGCGGCACCCGGCCGACTGGACGGGCCGCTCGAAGGCCTTGAAGACCTGACCGATGCCCCGACGCTGGCCCAAGGGCACGGGCTGATCCAGACGTGGCACCTGACCGGACCGGAGGGACCGCGCTCGGTTCGGATCGCCGCGGGCCTCTCGATGTCCTCTCCCGCCGCCCTGCGCGAGGCCGCGCGGGCCGGAGCGGGCGTGGCGTTACTGCCCTACTATGCGGTCGCTGCGGATCTCGCGGAGGGGCGCCTGGTAGAGGTGCTGCCGGGCTGGTCCGGGCTGCCACGGCCGGTTGCGCTGGTCTATCCCGGCGCGCAGGCGCTGACCCACCGGTTGCGCGCCGCCGCGGACCTGATGGCGGACGCGGTCGGACCGATGCTCGGCGCGCAGTCTCGCGGTTAGTGGGATTCGATTTAAAGCATTGATTACAAGACGCTTTTATCCAAGACCTTACGATAGTGTCGAAAGCAATGCTGGGTCGGACCCACCTTCCTCGAGGGACTGTCCGTCAAAAAAAGCACTTCTCGCCACGACGGCGGCCTTGCTGGGCACCACCGCCTTTGCCCCGATTTTACCGCACGCCGACAACAAATGGTTCACGGCGGGCCAGGCGATGATCGCCGAAAAGACCGCCGGCACGCCCAACACCAACCGCGCCAAGAACGGGATCCTGCGCATCGCAGACGGCAACGGCGTCCGCACCGCCTATGCCACCCATCTCTATAACGGCCAGTAGAACGGGACGTTTCGGCGACGAGAACGTTCAGCATTATGAGTGCCTTCCCGCATCTTGCCGTGGCCAAGACCTAAAGCGTCAACGGCCAGACCCTGGAAAGCGCCGGCGGGGGCACCGCTAAGCATCCCGGCACCAAGACCAAACTGGATGTGCTCGGAGTCGACTAGATGTTTAACCGCGGCAATTGTGCGGCGGTCGCTGATGCAACCGTTTCGTCCATGGCCGACGTTGCAAGTGGCACGGCACAATCGGTCCGCGTCGGTTTCGAGCGCGCCTATCACCCGCGCGACGCCGGCTTCGCTCTATGCCCACTCGGCCGACCGAAGCCTCGAGAGTAACACCGATAAATCCGAAGGTTGCGACGTTCCGGATATCGCGAAGCAGCTCATCACCCAAATGGAAGCAATCATTATCGACATGGCCGTCGGCGGCGGGCGCGGCAACAACCTGACGGAGGCTGACTGTGGCAGCCGCTCCGACTAGGACTTTGTGGGCATCGACACCCCCGACCATGAGCATGCGATCGCCTTCAACGGCTATTGCGGGTGCGACTCTAACAACCCGAGCTTGTGCTATGGCGTGGACCCGGACGGTATCGGTCATCCGGCAGAGGCAGGGGTGGACGACCACGAGACGCCCGACACCGTCGTCACCTATCTCGATGGCTCGTCGTCGGTCCAACGGACCCAGCAAGAGGCCACCGACCTCGTCTATGTTCAGGAGGCGCTGATTGCGAAATCGTTCGAGCCCCATGGAGGCGAGAACGTCGCGACCTTCGCCAAGGGGCCTTTCGCGCATCTGGTGAACGGTGTGGTGGAGCAAAACTTGGTCTCCCATGTGATGGACCCCGCAACAACCGCCGGGCTAAAGTGTCAGTCTCACGGACTTGCGAAGGCCCGAAGGTCGTGCCGTCTTTCCTTTTCTGCTCATCCCGATCACACTCATCCGCAGTCATGCTGATGTCGCAGCGCCGTGGCACCCTTGGCGGAGATGATTGACGGAGACCCGAAATGGACCGCCGACGCTTTTTGACCTGCGCCTGCGCCGCAACGCTCGCCCTCCCCCTTGCCGCACGCGCCAGTGACGGCCCAGTGAAACTGCGCATGCTCTATGCGCGCAGCGGCGGCTCTTCGGAGCTCGCCCAGTCCCTGGAAGGAGCCCGCATATCGGTCAGCGGGTTCATGGCGCCGCCGCTCAAGGCGGAAAGCAATTTCTTCGTGCTGACCAGGATGCCGATGTCGGTCTGCCCATTTTGCGAAACCGCAGCGGAATGGCCCGACGACATCATCGCTGTCTACACAAAACGAACCGTCGAAGTGATCCCATTCAACGTCAAGATCATGACCAGCGGCGTGCTCGAACTGGGCGAGCACCGCGATCCCGACACCGGATTTCTCAGCCTGGTGCGCCTCGCCGACGCCACCTACGCCTGACGCGGTCGCCGATGTCCCTGCCGCTGCGCATCTCGGATCTCAAGGTCACGGCCGGCGCACGCAACCGCGTGCTGGTCGACCTGCCGCGGCTGGACCTGCAATCCGGCCAGAGCCTCGGGATCAGTGGTCCTTCGGGTGCTGGCAAATCCACGCTGCTCTATGCGATCGCCGGTCTGACGGAGCACTGTTCCGGCGAGGTCCGTTGGGGCGACACCGACTTTCTGGCGCTGCGCTCCGGGGCACGCGCGGCGTTCCGGGCCGCGCATATCGGCATGGTGTTTCAGGATTTTCTGCTGTTTGACGAGATGTCCGCGGACGCCAATGCCGCAATCGCCGCCTGCTTTGCCCCGAAACCTGCGCGAACAGGCTTGCGCGCCCGCGCCGAAACCAGTCTTGCGCGGCTTGGCCTGACGGACACCGCGCGCAGCGTCGCGAGCTTTTCGGGCGGAGAGCGGCAGCGTGTTGCCATCGCCCGTGCCCTGGCCGGCGACCCCGCGATCCTGCTGGCGGACGAGCCCACGGCAAGCCTCGATCGCGATGCCGCAGACCGGGTTATCGAAGATCTGGCAACCGCGGCGCGCGAACAGGGCACGACACTGGTGACCGTCAGTCACGACCAGGCGCTGCTCGCGCGCATGGACCGTGTTCTGCACCTGGAAAATGGCCGCCCGGTGGGTACCGAGACAAAGCGCGCCGCCTGATGGGCACGCTGTGGCATTCCCTGCCGGCCAACGCCCAGGACGCCCTGATCCTTGTCGCTCTGCTGATGCCGGCTGTGCTGATCGGCAGCGTGATCCGGCGCGGCTTCGCCCCCGGTCCGGTCGTGGGCGCGATGATCCGTCGGCATGTCTGGACCAATGCCATCTTTGCGTTGCTGGTCGCGGCCTCGGTTGCAACCGGCGTCGGTCTGCTGGCGCAGGAGCGCGCGCTGCGTGTGGCCTCGGCCCAGTCGGCGGACAAGTTCGATCTGGTGATCGCCGCCCCGGGCAGCGAGATCACGATGCTGTTGGCGACGGTGTTCCTGCAACCCAGCAATGTCGCCCTGCTCTCAGGCGAGACCTACGACGCCGTCGCCTCCCACCCAAGGGTGGCGCTGGCAGCCCCGCTTGCCTTCGGCGACAGCCATGACGGCGCCCCGGTGATCGGGACCACGGCTGAGTTTGTGCGCTATCTCTCCGACGACCGGATCGACGGCGCGATGTTCGAAACCTATGAGCAGGCCGTCATCGGCTCGGCCATGGGACTGGAGATCGGTGACGGGTTCGAACCCGCCCATGGGCATGGCGATGCTGCGGAGCTTGGGGTACACGGAACCATTCTGACGGTCACGGGACGGATGGCGCCGACCGGCACGCCCTGGGACCGCGCGATCCTGGTCCCGGTGGAGCAGGTCTGGGAGGCCCATGGCATGCCGACAGGCCATCCGATAGACGATCCGGGGCTTGGCCCTCCTTTCGATCCGGCGCATTTTCCCGGCACGCCCGCGATTGTCGTGCACGGAACCTCGCTGGCTGGGCTCTACGCCTTGCAGTCCCAGTTCACCCGCGACGCCGAGAGCATGGCGTTTTTCCCCGGCACTGTGCTGTCGCAATTGCACGCGGTGATGGGGGATGTGCGGCAGGCGATGTCGTTGCTGTCGCTGGTCAGCCAGATGCTGGTCGCTCTGGCGATCCTGACGGGGCTCTTGATCCTGACACGGCTCTTTTCGCGTCAGATGGCGCTGCTGCGCGCGCTCGGCGCCCCGGCACGGTTCGTCTTTGCCGTGGTCTGGTCCCAGGCGGCCCTGCTGCTGTCGACGGGCGCGGCGCTCGGGCTGATGCTGGGTTTTGCTGCCAGCGCCCTGCTGTCCGACATCGTTTCGGCGCGCACGGACATGGCCGTCCACGCGGCACTCGGCTGGCCGGAGCTGCACGCGACCGCGGCGTTCATCGCGCTCGCGAGCGTTCTGTCGCTGGTCCCGGCCCTCGCGGTTTTGCGTCAGCCAACCGTCGCGGGGCTCCGCGGATGACACAATCCTTTGGGTGTCGCGAGAAAAGTAAGCGTTTCCCCTTGCAGCCACCCAGCGACCTTCATAATTCCGTTACATAATGTCAGAAATTGAACTCAAATTCCTGCTCGACGAAGCCGGGACCCGCAAGCTCAAGAGCCGCCTGAAAACGCTCGAAATCGCCGATGGCACACCGCGTACGCGGCTGTTGCGGACGATCTATTATGACACGCCAGAGCAGGACTTGCGCCGCAGCGGCATTGCCGTGCGAATGCGCCGGGACGGTCGCCGATGGGTCCAGACGGTCAAGATCAAGGCGCGCCACCATGTCGGACTGGCGGAATCCGCCGAATTCGACAGCCCGGCGCCAGGCGGGCAATTGCACCTTGGGGCGATCCCCGACGAGTCCGTCCGCGACAGGATCCTCGGCCTGATCGGCGACAAGATCCTGGAGCCGGTCTGCGAAACCGCGATGCGGCGCAGCTCATCGCATCTGCGTTTGCGGGATGGCGCGGAGGCCGAGCTTGCCATCGACAGCGGCGAGATCAAGGCCGCCGACCGCGCTGAGCCGTTCCGCGAGGCCGAGATCGAGCTGGTCTCCGGCGGCATCGGCACACTCTTCGATCTGACCCAGAGCCTCTTTCCCACCGGAGGCCTGCGGTTTTCGATGATGTCCAAGGCGGAACGCGGATATCTGCTCGCTTCCGAGGGCCGCATCGACGCCCCGCTGGTACCGCGCAACGCGGCGGCGGTCCCGCTGGCGCGCGGTCAGACCGCCGAAACCGCTGCGCGCGACATCCTGCGCGAATGTTTTGAACAGATCGCCGCCAACGCCGCCGTCGTTCAGGCCAACGATGACCACGAGGGGCCACATCAACTGCGCATCGGTCTGCGCCGATTGCGCAGCGCATTCACGGTCTTCAAACCGCTGATCAGCAACGCGGAAATGACGCGGCTCAATGGCGAGGCGCGTTGGCTCGGTCATGTGGTGGGCGGGTTGCGCGACCTCGACGTGGCAATCGAGGATATCCTGAATCCCGCCGCGATAGAGCGCCCCGAAGAGCCGGGCTTCGCCGTTTTGCGCAGCGCAATCATCGACCGCACCCTGGAAATGCGCGTGACGGTGCGCGAAACACTGGCCGGCGAACGGTGCCAGAGCTTTCTGATCGATCTGGCGCGGTTCATCGAAACGCGCGGGTGGCTGGTGGCGGAGGATTTCTCGCAAACAGGCCGCCTCGCCGCCGCGGTGCCGGATCTGGCCAAAGCCGCGCTCGACAAGCGCTGGCGGTCCGTGCGGCGCCACGCGAGGGACATCGACAATCTGGATATCCCGGCGCGGCACGAGTTGCGCAAGGAACTCAAGAAGATGCGCTATGCCGTGGAGTTTCTCGGCCCGCTCTGGTCCGACAAGAAGGTCCGTGCCTTTACCAAACGGCTCAAGGCACTGCAGCAGGTGTTTGGCGATCTCAACGATGCTGCCATGGTCGAGGATCTGCTCATGGCGCCCGATGCGCCGGCCGCCGACGATCTGCGCGCACAGCGAGCAACCGGATGGCTGCTTGGCACCCTCATGACACGCGCTGAGGCCGACTGGCACCATGCCCGCGGGCTCTGGCACGGCTTGAAAGATCAGGGACCGTTCTGGTCCTGACAAATCCAGTGCTCCATTGTGGTGGGGCAAGGGAGGGCGCGCCGCGTATGTCCCCAAGGCTGGCGGCGCGCCCATAAAACTTAGGATCGGCGCAGAAACGCCGCCCGCGAGGACCACTGCACCGGTCTGACCGTTGCGTGTCTTGCCGGGCCCGGCGACGGGGTTTAGGGCTTCCGGAATAGACCCGGAGCCTTTGTATGCGCCTCATCTTTGTAGTGTTGATCCTGTGTCTCATCGGTGGCCCCATCGCCTTTGCCGCAGCATCGCTTCAGCCCGATCCGATCCTGCCGTCGAGTGCGACACTCACCCCGCGCCAGGCGGTCCAGAGCAAGGCGTTGATCAAACGCGCCCGCGACGTGGCTGACGGGACCGACCCGGCCGGCCGGATCGAAGCGACCGAGGCCGAACTCAACGCGCTGATCGCGACGGCCGCGCGAGTGGTGAAGCCATTGCTGGGCGCCACGGAGATCGACGAGAGCGGATTGCGCGTCCGCGTTGCCGCCCAGATCCCGGGCGTGCCGCAGCTCGGCTGGGTCAATATAGATGCAAAGGCCGCCCCGTCCCAGAACGGACTGGAGGTCACCTCCCTCCGGTTGGGTCGCATGACCTTGCCGACCCGCACGACCGTGTCCCTGGCCACGGGGGCCCTGGACCTGGCCACACCGGACGATCTGGGCAGTCTTTTGTTGACCAGCATCACCGCGCTGGACACCCGGGATGGCATTGCTGTGCTCACGCTCAATGCAGGCGGAGCGGGCGACGCGTCGCTTCTGTCCCAGGTCAAATCGCAACTGCGCGGCGCCGCCGGACGCCCGACGACGGCCGAGGTCAAAGCCCATTTCGCCGCGATGAGCGCCGCGGCCCGGGACGGCGCCCTGCCCCGCGATGGCAGCGCCGCGCCATGGATCGCCTTCGCCATGGAGCGCGTGGCCGAGGCCGGTCACGTATCAGCCGAGGAAAAGCAATTCGACACACGCGCGGCGCTGATCGCCCTGGCCGCCCATTGCGGAGACGGCGCCGCCATCGGACTGATCGTCGGCAACCTGCAGGATGAACCCGGGTTCAAGCCCTGCGATGACACGGATCTGGCCGGGCGCAAGGATCTGCGAAAGCACTTCACGCTCTCGGCCGGTCTGCAATCCATCAGCGGCAGCGCGATGTCGTTCGGTATGGGCGAAGTCAAAGAGCTGCTGGATACCGGCAGCGAAGGCGGTTCGGGCTTTTCGTTCGACGACATCGCCGCAGATCGTGCCGGGATCCGCTATGCGGAAACCTTCAACGCGGTATCGCCCGAAGACCTCGGTCCGCTGGTGGCCCAGATCTCGGGCGAGGCCGACATCATGCCATCGATCAACGGGCTGCCATCGCAGCTCAGCGAGAGCGCGTTTCTGGAGCAGTACGGGGAGGCCGGCAGCCCGGCCTATAACCGTCAGATCGCCGAAATCGACCAGCGCATCGATGCGCTGACGCTCTACCGCTAAAACCACGCTCCTTGCCCGCGTTCGGACTGGACATGCGCCGCGCACCTGTCATGTCTGCAGCACTAGCACGCGCCATAGACAGGCCCGCCGGGCTGTGAAATTGTGCGCCCTGCCCGGATAACCGAGACCCCCATGAGCCAGAACGACAATCCTGCAGAACCGTTCAAGAAAGCGCTGGCCGACGCCACGCGCGTGCTGGCCGACGATCCCGATATCGCCGTCTCCTATTCGGTCGATCCGCCGGGGATGACGCCCGACAGCATGCGTTTGCCGCAGGTCTCCCGCCGGCTGAGCAAGGCGGAGGTGCTGCTGGCACGCGGCACGGCAGATGCCTATGCGCTGCGCCGCCGTTTCCACGACGAAGGCACCCACACGCGCTACGAGCCCCAGGGCCAGATGGCCCGCGATCTCTATGATGCCATGGAAACCGCGCGCTGCGAGGCGATCGGCGCGCGCGCGATGCCCGGCACGGCGGGCAATATCGACGCCAAGATCGGGGCGGAGGCCGAGCGCAAGGGCTATGCCCAGATTGAAGAGGCCGCCGGCGCACCGCTGGCGATCGCGACGGGCTATCTGATCCGGCACCTTGCCACCGGGCGCGACCTGCCGCCGGCGGCACAGAACGTCATGGATCTCTGGCGCGAACATATCGAACACGAAGCTGCCGATACGCTTGGCGATCTGGAGGCGACTCTCGCAGATCAGGCGCGCTTTGCGCGGTTCGCCCGCAAGATCATCGAGGACCTGGGCTATGGCGACCAGCTCGGCGACGACCCGGACACCGACGATGACGACCAGGAAGACAGCGCGGAAAACGAAGAGGACAATCCCGACGAGGATCAGCCCCAGAACGAGGACAAAGAGTCCCCCGAGGACAGCGAGGCCGCGCCCGAGCAGTCTCAGGATGACAGCCGGGACAGTTCCGAGGCGCAGGTCGCAATGGACCAGATGGCCGATGCCGATCTGACCGAAGAGAGCGAAATGCCCGACGGGGACATGCCGCTGGACCCGCCGCCACACGCTCCTTTCAGCGAGGCCGACCCGGATTATCAGGTCTACCGCGCCGATTATGACGAAGAGATCCGCGCCGAGGATCTGGCTGAACCGTCGGAGCTGGAGCGCCTGCGCGCCTATCTCGACCAGCAGCTGGAGCCACTGAAGGGCGCCGTGTCGCGGCTCGCCAACAAACTCCAGCGCCGGTTGCAGGCGCAGCAGAACCGGTCCTGGGAGTTCGACCGTGAGGAAGGCATCCTCGACGCCGGCAGGCTGGCCCGCGTGGTGGCCAACCCGACCACACCGCTGAGCTTCAAGGTCGAGAAGGATACCGATTTCCGGGATACGGTCGTGACCCTGTTGCTCGACAACTCGGGCTCTATGCGCGGCCGGCCGATCTCCATCGCCGCGATCTGCGCGGACGTGCTCGCACGCACGCTGGAACGCTGTCAGGTCAAGGTCGAGATCCTCGGCTTCACCACCCGCGCCTGGAAAGGCGGACAGGCGCGCGAGGATTGGCTGAATGACGGACGTCCGCAGCAACCTGGGCGGCTGAACGATCTGCGCCACATCATCTACAAGTCTGCCGATGCGCCCTGGCGCCGGACGCGGGACAATCTCGGCCTGATGATGAAAGAGGGGTTGCTGAAGGAAAACATCGACGGCGAAGCGCTGGAATGGGCGCACCGCCGGATCTGCGCGCGGCCCGAAGCGCGCAAGATCCTGATGGTGATTTCCGACGGCGCCCCCGTCGATGACAGCACCCTGTCGGTGAATCCAGCGAACTATCTTGAAAAGCACCTGCGCGACGTCATTGCGATGGTCGAAAAGCGCAAAGCCATCGAGCTCATCGCCATCGGCATTGGCCATGACGTCACCCGCTATTATGAGCGGGCCGTGACGATCACGGACGTGGAACAGCTCGCCGGCGCCATGACCGAACAGCTCGCCGCGCTTTTCGACAGCGATCCCCGCGCGCGGGCGAAACTCTTTGGTCTGAAGCGGGTGAGTTGACCCTGCGGCACCTGGGGCCAAGCGCCGGGCGAAAAAGACGACAAAGACCGACAACGCCAGAGCCCGGCGTGGATGTCGGCCTACTCCGATCCAGTAACTCCCGCTCTTGGCGGCAGCGCAAGATCCAGGTCATGCGCAAAATGCGGTACGCCAGACGAGGCTGCCGCGCAGAACGGCGAAGGCTCCGGGCAGAACGCTGGCGCGGCTCAGGTTTTTTTTGACAGCTCCAACGCGTCCGGCCTGAGGGGCGTGAGCAGCAACATCTTCACCGTGGTCCAGGACGCCGGCGGCAAGGTTTACGCCGGGGGGAGGGGCGAGTCCAACGTACGGCTCGATCTGCGCGCTCTCGACTCCGCCTTCGAGATCGCGTTCGACGGCGACACAGCCGATAGCAGCGACACCGCAGGGACAGCCCGCGGATCTATCGTGCGAGCGACAGCGCCGGCAACGGCACGATCGAAGAGATCGAGGTCAATGACTTCATCAACGACAGCAATAGCTTTGGTGTGCCGCTCGATTTCGCCTTCGATGCCTTCATCGGAGATCTCGTTTCGCTTGAACTGTTCGGCGTCTCGCTCCTCCGCTTGATCGATCTCGACAGCAGCGGTGACATTAATGACTTGTCCGAAGCGCCTGAGGTCTGGATTGCGCGCCTCGTACGCGACCGGTTCCTCAGCTCTGTTTTCTTTGGCCTGGCGGCCGGTCCCGGCGGCGACCAGATGCTTACCTCCAGCGGCGGCGATGCCAAAAAGGACCTGCTGTTCTATCTGCGCGATCTCAACAGCGACCGTCTTTTCACCGATCCTGACGAGACCATCGTGGCGCTGAGCTGCGGTACCAACGGAGTCGTTCCGGACCTGGCGAGCACTGCGGCATTCTACAGCCCCGTCGTGGCTCCGGTTCCGCTGCGGGACGCGCTGCCGCTCATGCTCGCCGGGCTTGACCTGCTTGGAGCGCTGCGCCGCCGCGGCTGATCCTTGCACGACGCAGTACACCGCGGTAGCCCTTGGCCCAACCGGTCAGGAGCGCCTGGAATGCTGCAAACTTTCGACGTGACCGGGGCGCCCGAGCAGGGTCCGCCCCGGCTCTCTGTGCTGCGCGATGTGATGGCACAGGAGGGGATCAAGGGCTTTCTGGTCCCGCGCGCGGATGTCCATCAGGGCGAGTACGTCGCGCCCGCCGACGAACGGCTGGCCTGGCTCACGGGCTTCACCGGATCGGCGGGCTTTGCAGCGATTCTTAGCGCCCGCGCCGGCGTTTTCGTCGATGGACGCTACCGGTTGCAGGCGCGCAATCAGGTCGACGACACCGCATTTGCCATCGTGCCCTGGCCTGACACGAAGCTCGCCGACTGGCTCAAGGCCGAGTTGCCCGAAGGCGGGACGGTGGGGTTCGACCCGTGGCTTCATACCGTGGGTGAGATCGAAACCCTGCGCAAGGCACTGACAGGAACGCCGATCGATCTGGCCGATTGCCCGAACCTGATCGACCGGGTCTGGCCCGACCGCCCGGCGCCGCCGGCCGGTGACGTCACGCCCTATCCCGAGGCGCTAGCCGGGCGCAGCAGCGCGGAGAAGCGTGCGCTGGTGGCCGAGGCCCTGCGCCAGACCGGCGACGAGAGCGCAGTGCTTACATTGCCCGACAGTATTGCCTGGCTGCTCAATATCCGCGGCTCCGATATCGCGCGTATCCCCGTGCCCCATGCGTTCGCTATCATACACGCGGACGGCAGCGTCGATCTTTTTGTGGCGCCAGAGAAGACAGCCGGGCTCGGCGATGGGCTTGGCCCCGATGTCCGCCTGCACGAACCCGGTGCATTTCCAGCGGCGCTCGGTGCGCTAACGGGTCAGGTCAGGCTCGACAAGCAAAGCATGCCCTACGCGGTCCCAATGCTAATCGAAGCCGGAAACGTACGTTACGACCGCGATCCCTGTCTGCTGCCCAAGGCCTGCAAGACGGCGGCGGAACTGGACGGGACCCGCGAGGCGCATCTGCGCGACGGCGCGGCGATGGTCGAGTTCCTCCATTGGCTCAATGGGCAGGCGGACGCGCTCGGGCACACCGACCACGCCCTCTCCGAGATCGATGTCGTCACCGCGCTCGAAGGGTTCCGCCGCTCGACCAACCAGCTCCGTGACATCAGTTTCGAGACGATCTGCGGCGCCGGCCCGAACGGCGCCATCGTGCATTACCGGGTCACGCGCGAAACCAACCGAATACTTCGCGCCGGAGAGTTGCTGCTCGTGGACAGCGGCGGGCAGTATCTCGACGGGACCACAGACATCACCCGGACCATCGCCCTCGGCCCACCCGAGTCCGAAGCATGCGCCTGCTATACCCGCGTGCTGCAGGGCATGATCGCGATCAGCCGGGCGCGTTGGCCGGTGGGCCTCGCGGGGCGAGATCTGGACGCCCTGGCGCGCTACGAGCTTTGGCAAGCCGGGCTCGACTATGACCACGGGACTGGACACGGGGTGGGTACGTACCTGTCCGTCCATGAAGGGCCGCAGCGTTTATCGCGCCAGTCCGGCGAAAAGTTGCGCCCCGGCATGATCCTGTCGAACGAGCCGGGCTATTACCGCGAAGGCGCGTTCGGGATCCGCATCGAAAACCTGATCGCAGTGGAGGAGGCACCTGCCGTGCCGGGGGGCGATGCCCAGCGGCGCATGCTGTGCTTTGAAACCTTGACCTATGTCCCGCTTGACCGTCGGCTGATTGCAGTCGACATGCTCACACAGGCGCAACGGACATGGATCGACGCCTACCATGCAGAAACCCGGCGCAGGCTCGGGGACCGGGTTTCCGCGAACGCACGGATCTGGCTTGAGACTGCAACGGCGCCGCTCTGACGCGCACGCGCTGCGAGATGCTGGCTACATGCCGGCACAATACGAAGATCGGTCACATGTATGGGCGATCTCGAGACGACCGACGAAAAGGGAGAGAAGATGACCAGTACAATTCGGATACGTAAGGCAGACGGCCTCTGGGTCGTGCGGGCTGCCGGTGCAGTGATCGGCGAGAGCCGCAACGCACTGGAGCTTGCCGAGGGCGACGGCGCACCGGTCATCTACTTCCCGCGCGGCGACATCGCGATGGCCTTTCTGGAGCCGACGACCCACCGCAGCCACAGTCCCACCCTTGGAGATGCAAGTTATTTCTCGGTCACCTCGACGGCGGAAACGCTGAAGAACGCCGCCTGGAGCTACGAGGCGCCGGCGTCGGATGCCGAAGCGATCAAGGACCATGTCGCTTTCACCGACAGCGTCGCGGTGGAACAGCTCTAGGCGTGCTCTTCGGCGGCCGTGGCCACGAGCGCGCGATTATAGGCCTTGAGCGCATCGATATGATAGAGCGCGCCGACCAGTTCACGCGTGCTGCCATCGCGACTGGTCGCGGTGACGGCGATGAAGTCGGTCTCGGCCCGGGCAAAGAGCGGCATGGCCTTTTCCAGCGTGGCGACACGGTCGAGGCTGATGCCTTCGGCCACGAGCTTTTCCAGCACCTCTCGGGGCGGGGCCTTGGGATGGCCCAGACTACGCATCACGCCTGACACGCGGTGCAGTGTCAGCAGATAGGCTTGGGGCCCAGGTGCGAGATGGAGGCCGCGGCGCTCCAGTTGGGTGAGAAAGAACGAGCGCTGGACCAACCTGCCCGCAAGTGCGGTCGACAGCGACACCGAGGTCATCACCGCAATCCCGGTTTGCCAGTCGCCGGTCAACTCGAACACGATAAGCGTGGTCGAGATCGGGGCGCCCAGTACCGCGGCCGCCACAGCGCCCATCCCGGCCAAGGCATAGAGCGAGACACTTCCCGACATGTCAGGGAAAACCGCCGTTGCAACGATACCGAAGGCCAGGCCCGACAGTGCCCCCACCATCAGCGCTGGTGAGAAGATCCCGCCGCCCATTCGCCCGGCAAAGGTCACCGCTACAGCGACCACCTTGACGACCGCGAAGACGACCGCCTCGTGCCAGACAAGCCCGCCGACAAGTGCCCGAATGGTCGTCTCGTAACCAACGCCGATGATGTGCGGAAACCAGATGGCGATGGCCCCCAGGAACGCGCCGGACACAGCAGGGCGCAGCCAACGCGGCATTTTCAACCAGGTCTGTACCCGGGTTGCACTGTCCTCGGCCCAGAATACGCTCCACATCAGCACCGCTGCAATCAGACCGGAAAAGAGCCCGAGCAGCAGAAAGGCCGGCAGCTCGACATAGAAGTCCAGCATCGGTTCGTGGGGCAGCTCGAACTCGTGCACATCGCCGTATTCGAGGCGGCTGATCACGGTGCCCGCGACCGAAGCTATGACGATCGGTGCGAACGCATGGAGCGCGAAATGGCGCAGCACCACTTCGAGCGCGAAGAGCGCGCCCGCAATCGGCGCGTTGAAGGATGCCGACACCGCGCCTGCCACCGCACATCCCAGCAGATCGCGCCCGGTGATCCCGTCGGCATGCATGCGGCGGCAGACCCAGGTGGAGATCACCCCGGCCAGATGGACGACCGGCCCCTCGCGACCGCTCGATCCGCCAGTGGAGAGCGTGATCAGCGAGGCCAGCGCCGAGGCGAGTCCGGCTCGGGTCTCGACCCGGCCGTTCTGCATCGCGGCGCCTTCGATCACATCGGCGACCGACCGCACACGGCCATCATCGGTGAACCGGTTCAGGATAATCCCCACAGCGAGCCCGCCGCAGATCGGCAGGATCAGCACCCACCACCAGGGCAGGGATTCGGCGATGCTTGCCAGCGTCACGTCGCTGGTACCGTAGAAAAAGGTCTGCAGCGTGGCGATCCCCTTGCGGAACAGCAAGGCTGCAAACCCGGCGGCGATCCCGATCATCAGGGCGATAAACCAGAACCAGATCTTTTTCGGCGCACGGCGCGCGAGACTTCGCAGCCCTCGCCGTGTCGACCTCCACCATGCAGGCGAGACCTGCGGTGACGGGGCAGTTGGCTCTGGTGTGGTGCTCACGAAACCTGGCAGCGGGCCGGACACGCAGTCCGGATGCCGTGGCCCGTACGCCAGCCGGAGAGTATCGCGAGCCACCGGCCCGCCAGCCCAAACTGTGACGGGTTCGCGACAGTTGCAATCGCCATTATTGACGCGCGCCCGGTGTGGGGCGGCGGCAACGCTGTCAGCCGGTTTCGGCCAGCAGCGCTTGCGCGGCGGCGCGGGCCGCCGCGGTCACCCGGTCTCCGGCGAGCATTCGGGCGATCTCGTCGACGCGGTCCTTGGGAGGCAGTGGGACCACGGTCGACCGGGTCTCATCGCCATCAACATGCTTTTCCACCCGCCAGTGATGCGCGCCCAGGGCCGCCACCTGAGGCGAGTGGGTCACGACAAGGACCTGACCGGCACCGGCCTGCGCGCTGGCTGCAAGGGCTGCAAGCCTGCGGCCCACCGCATCGGCCGTGGCCCCGCCGACACCGCGGTCGATCTCGTCGAAAATCATCGTCCGGCGCGGGCTGGTGGTCGCGAGGCACACTTTCAGCGCCAACAGGAACCGCGACAGCTCTCCGCCCGAGGCAATGCGTTCCAGCGGACCCGATGGGGCGCCGGGGTTCGTCGCCACGCGAAAAGCCACCGCATCGATCCCCGACAGTCCGGGCTCTGCGGGTTGCACATCGGTGGAAAAAACTGCGCGTTCCATCCGGAGCGGCGCGAGCTCGGCCATTACCGCGGCGTCGAGACGCGCAGCCGCGGCACGCCGGGCCGCGCTCAATGCCCCGGCCGCGGTATCATAGGCGACCTGCGCCGCATCCAGCTCTGCCTGCGCGGCTACAAGATCGTCCGCGCCATGCTCGATTGCCGAGACCTGGTCGTCAAGATTCGCGGTCAGCTCCGGCAGGTCGTCCGGGAGAAGCCCATATTTGCGCGCAACTTCGCGCAGGGCAAAAAGCCGCTCGGTCACGCGGTCCAGCGCCAGCGGATCGATATCGAGACCGACCAGCGCTGTGCGCACGCCTTCGGCGGCCGTGTCGATTTCCGCCAGCGCACGATCGAGGGCCGTCAGCGGATCATCCAGCGCGCCATCCAACTCCGGCGCCACCGGCTCCAGCCAACGGATGGCGGTGGCAAGCGCGGCTTGCGGTCCTTGACCCTGAGCGTCGTCCCCTGCGAGCAGGGCCGCCGCCTTGAGGATATCGTCGCGCAGCCGATCCGCGGCCTGCATCCTGCGACGCATCGCGTCGAGTTCGGCCTCTTCGCCGGTCTGAGGATCCAGCGCCCGAAGCTCTGCCAGATTATGGCGCAACGCCTCCTCTTCGACCCGCGCACGCGCCAGAGCCTCCGCCAGTGTCATCTGCGCCTGCTGCGCGGTTCGGAGCCGGTGCCAGCTCTGTTTGGTTTGCAATAGCGCGTCGCCATAGCCACCGAAGGCGTCCAGCAATGCGCCATGCCCGCGCGCGTCCAGCAGACCGCGGTCATCATGCTGGCCGTGGAGCTCCACCAGCGTGTCCGACAGCCGACGGAGCACATCGCCCGAAACGCGTCGGTCGTTCACCCGTGCAGACTTTCGCCCATCTGGTGCGTTGGTGCGGCGCAAGACCAGTTCGTCATCCTCTGGCAGGTCGGCATCGCGCAGCACGGCCCGGGCGGGATGGTCCGGGGACAGGCTGAAAACCGCCGTCACCTCTCCCTGAGCAGCGCCCACGCGCACAAGGTCAGCGCGGCCGCGCCAACCCAGAACGAACCCGAGCGCATCGAGCAGAATGGACTTGCCCGCCCCTGTTTCGCCTGTCAGCACATTGAGGCCCGGCTGAAAGGCGATCTCCAGCCGGTCGATGATCAGGATGTCGCGTATTTCAAGCCCGCGCAGCATCGCCCCTCGTCCGGACTCTGTCCCAACGCCCGAACCGGGCGCAGTGCGGAGAACCGCTCAGAGCCACTCGCCCCTGATGGACTGACGATAGATCGCACGCAACCAGCCATCGCCCGCCGGCTCCAACGCCAGTCCCTGCCCGGTCAGCAGCGTGAAGCTGTCGCTGTACCATTCGGTCGACTGGTAGTTGTAGCCCAGGATCGCACCCGCCGTCTGAGCGTCTTCGATCAGACCCAGGGACAGGTAGCTTTCTACGAGCCGGTGGAGCGCCTCTGGCGTGTGGCTGGTAGTCTGGAAATCCTCCACGACGACGCGAAACCGATTTGCGGCGGCAGCGTAGTGCCCACGCTTCAGGTAAAATCGCCCGATCTCCATTTCCTTGCCGGCAAGGTGGTCGAAGGCGAGGTCGAACTTCAGGATGGAGGAGCGGGCATATTCGCTGTCGGGATAACGTTCGATCACCGTGCGCAGGGCCTGCAGCGCCTGAAAGGTCAGGCCCTGGTCTCGGCCAACATCGTCGATCTGATCGTAGTAGCTCAACGCCAGAAGATACTGGGCGTAGGCCGCATCTTCGTCGGCCGGGTAGAAATCGATATACCGCTGGGCGGCCGCGCGGCTTTCCTCGTAATCCTTGTTCCGGTGCAGCGCGAAAGCCTGCATGATCAGCGCGCGCTTGGCCCACTCGGAATAGGGATAAAGCCGCTCGACCTCTCCGAAGTAGCGCGCGGCAACCTCGGGGTCGTTGGTCTCCAGCTCATACTCGGCCCGGTCGTAGATTTCCTTGGGCGTGAAATTCTCGAAAGTCGGGTCAGGATTCCCCGCGCAGGACGCCAGGGCAAGCACGACCCCTGCCCAGATCACAAACTGTGAAATCGCCACCGGCTTTATCATTGCTGTCGAGCCCTGCCCCTTCGCTTGGCGGGTCGGATACCACCCTGCCGTCCGGGGTGCTAGCATAGATGATCGGACGGCAAAACGGGCGCGCACGAAAACCTTCGCGAGCGCCCGTGACTAGGGGTCAGGCGCAGAGTGCGAGGTCTTCCTGACGAACCCCGACACCCGGCAGCCGGGCTGCGACGCGACTGTCCACCACGGTCAGGCAAGCGGCCCCTGGACGGGAAAACACGGCGTGCAGCAGCGACGCAGTCAACGCGTGACCTGCCCGACGGCCTGTGTAGCGGCCGAGGATCGGCGCTCCTGCCAGATACAGATCGCCAAGCGCGTCGAGCATCTTGTGGCGCACCGGCTCGTCACTATGACGCAGTCCGCCCGGCGTGAGAACGCGATCGCCGTCGACGACGACAGCGTTTTCCATGGTGCCGCCGAGCGCCATTCCGTTCGCGCGCATGAAATCGACATCGGCGCTGCGGCAGAATGTGCGGCTGTCACACAGCTGCCGAACGAATGCGCCATTGCTGAGATCGAGATGCTTGACCTGACGCCCGATCGCGGTGTCGGCAAAATCGATCTCAAAACGCATCTCGAACCCTTGAGCGGGATCAAGCCGGGCAACCGCATCGCCCTCGCGCACTTCGACAGGTTCCAGAATGCGCAGCACCCGGACCGGCGCGTGCTGCTGAAGCATGCCCCGGGCGAGGATCCCGCGTACGAAGGGAGCAGCACTACCGTCGAGGATAGGAACCTCGGCGTTGCTGATCTCGATCAGTGCGTTGTGAATTCCCAGGCCGGCGAGCGCCGCCATGATATGTTCAACGGTCGATACTGACACGCCGTCGGCATTTTCAATCCGCGTGCAAAGACGCGCCGGATTGACCGAATCCCAACGCGCCGCGATCAAATTGTCCTGTCGGGTCACATCGCTCCGCCGAAACCAGATGCCATATTCCGCCGAGGCGGGATGAATCGTCATGCGAACAGGCGCACCGCTGTGAAGGCCGACGCCTTTGAATGTGACCGGAGATTTAACGGTGTATTGCACTGCTCGTTTCCTAATCTTTTTTTTACACCTATTCCGTCGGGCATCAGATAAGTGGCCAGCCACCGGGACCGCAATTCAAAGATTGCAACGGTCTGAAACATCGACCGAATCGCATCGGCGGAAATCCGCCGCCGCAGCGCAGAACCAGCATAAATGCCTGTTTTACAATAAAAAAAAGACCGGCTTGCGCCGGTCTTTCCGCACACGATTTGTGCTAAGTCAGTTTGCTTGACGGCGCAGGAACGCCGGAATTTCGATCCGGTCCATTTCCGGATCCTCTTCCAGATGCTCGTCGATCGCCGTCTGCGCGGGAGGCGCCGCGCGCCCCGGGGCCGGCGCCGGACGCGCCTCGCCGGCGTGACCCGTCATCCGGTTGATCAGGGAGTTGATCCCGAACCGCGCGCGATCGCCATCGGCCTCGCCGGGATCCGACCGTTCTCCGGCGGGTGCCTTGCGTGCAGCGGCATGGAGACGCGCGAGCACTTCGGGGGACGGTGTGCCGGGAGCTTGCGCGGCGGGGGCCGCGAAGCGTGCGGCGGCGTCCCGGTCGGGATTGGGCGCATAGGCAGGCGGCGGTAGACCATCGTCGGCCTGCTGTGCCCGTGCCGGCTGGCCTGCTTCGTCGAGATGATTGAAGAAGGTCGGCTCGCTCGACGCCATCGCAGCGGCACCGTGCTCTGGAGAGGCCTCATAGGCCGCCTGCGCGCCGGCAGCGGCGGCGATTTCTTCTTCGCCCTGCTCTTCCTCTGCTGTCACCGGTGTTTTCAACGGTGATGCAAGGCTGCGGCGCGGAACCGGGGTCTCGCCCGCATCCACTGCCGCATCAATACCGGTTGCGACGACGGAGACCCGCATCGCGCCTTCCATGTCGGTGTCCAGCGTCGAGCCAACGATGATGTTTGCGTCCTGATCGACTTCTTCGCGGATGCGGTTGGCGGCTTCGTCCAGTTCGAAAAGGGTGAGATCGTAGCCACCCGTGATGTTGATCAGCACGCCCTTGGCGCCCTTGAGGCTGATCTCGTCGAGCAGCGGGTTGGCGATGGCCTTCTCTGCGGCCTGGACCGCGCGGCTCTCGCCCTCGCCCTCGCCGGTGCCCATCATCGCCTTGCCCATCTCGTCCATCACTGCACGGACATCGGCGAAATCGAGATTGATCAGACCCGGACGCACCATCAGGTCAGTCACGCCCTTCACACCCTGGTAGAGCACGTCATCGGCCAGGCTGAACGCCTCGGTGAAGGTGGTCTTTTCATTGGCCAGCCGGAACAGGTTCTGGTTGGGGATGATGATCAGCGTGTCGACGACTTTCTGAAGCGTATCAACGCCATCCTCGGCCTTCCTCATCCGCTTGAGGCCTTCGAACTGGAACGGCTTGGTCACCACACCGACGGTGAGAACGCCCAATTCGCGGGCCGCCTGGGCGATGATCGGGGCCGCCCCGGTCCCCGTGCCGCCGCCCATTCCGGCGGTGATGAAGCACATATGGCTGCCGACGAGGTGATCGACGATCTGCTCGATCGTCTCCTCGGCCGCGGCGGCGCCGATTTCGGGCCGCGCGCCTGCGCCGAGCCCCTCGGTCACCTTGAGGCCCATCTGGACCTTGGCGCTGGACCGGCTCTGCGCCAGTGCCTGGGCATCGGTGTTGGCCACCACGAACTCGACTCCGTCGAGTTCCTTTTCGATCATGTTGTTGACGGCGTTGCCGCCCGCACCCCCGACACCGAACACGGTAATCTTGGGCGTCAGCTCCTCGTGCTCGGGCACAATGAGATTCAGAGTCATGTGTATGGTCCGCCTGCTCGATATGGATGCGGACTTTGCGCCCGCTACTGCTTATAGTGGTCAGGTTAGCCGCGATCCGGCCTCGGGTCACGCCGAAAAGGCCACAATCAACGAAAAATCGCACAAAACCGCTTGCAGTCTGGCAAAAAGCCGGAGTTCGACTACCAGTTTTCCCTGAACCACCGAACCATTCGGCGCAACGACTGGGGTCCGCGCACCATCGAGGGATCGGCGAAATCCCACCACTCGTCCTGAGGATGGGCCGCAAAGAGGCACAGCCCGACAGCCGCCGCAAAGGCCGGGCCCGTCGCCGCCTGGGGCAGACCGAGCACCCGCAGGGGTCGGCCGAGTCGGACCTGCTGGCCGAGGATTCGGCTTGCCGTCTGCGCCAGTCCGGGCACCTGACTCGCGCCGCCGGTCAGCACGATCTTCTGGCTCGGCAAATGCTCGAACCCGGCCGCATCCAGCCGCAACCGCACCTCTTCGAGGATTTCCTCAACCCGGGGGCGCATGATCCCGATCAGTTCGGAGCGCGAGATTTCGCGGCTGTCATGCTCCCAGTCGCCGGTGTCGGATTTCAGCTCGATCATCTCGCGATCGTCGCGCCCAGTGGCGGTCAGCCCGCCATGGACCGTCTTGATCCGCTCGGCCATGGCCATCGGAATGCCCAAACCCCGACTGATATCCTGCGTCACGTGCAAACCGCCAATCCGCACCGCATCGGCATAGATCATATGGTTGCGCAGAAAGATCGACAGGCCCGTCGTGCCGCCGCCCATGTCGATACAGACCGCGCCGATCTTTTGCTCGTCCTCCACCAGCGACGAAATCCCCGCAACGTAGGACGAGGACGCGAGCCCCGCGAGCTCCAGATCGCAGCGATTCACGCAATGCAGCAGGTCGCGCACGCAGCGGTCCTCGACGCTCAACAGATGCATGTCCGTGGTCAGACGGTTGCCAACCTGACCGCGCGGATCGGCCAGCCCACTGCGATGGTCAAGCGCGAAATTCACCGGCTGCGCATGGAGCACCGCGCGCCCCTCGCCAATGGGAGGGACATCGCAGCTCGCCAGCACGCGCGCGATATCATGCTCGGCCACCTCGGCGCCGCCCAGGTCGATCGATCCAACGAGCCCGTAGGAGCGTGGCCGCGCACCGGCCATCGACACGATAGCGTGGTCGACGCGCGTCTCGGCCATCTTCTGCGCCGCCTGCACCACGGTGCGGATCGCGCGTTCGCCTTCCTGAATGACGTCGAGCTCGCCGAACGTGACTCCCCGCGCCCGTGTCGTGGCCGCACCGATGATGCGGAACCGTGCCTGACCGGCCATCGCACCAATGTCCTCGGACGGGGCCGCTTCTTCGCCGTCGAACCGCAGGATCAGGCAGGTCACCTTGGACGATCCGATATCCAGGATCGCCACCACGCCGCGCTGGATTGCCGTCTGCCGGATCTGGCGCATGGCACGCTGGCTTTCGTAAAGTCCCGTCATTGCGTCGAAAGTCCCCGCTCAAAAGCTCTCGTCATTTCCAGATAGCCCACTGCGCCTTCGCCCAGGCGCATGGTCGGCCGGGTCGGCCGGCGGATGTCCACCAGCACGATATCGCGGCCGAGGATGTCCTTGGCGTCCTGCAGCGCGAGGACACGCTCCAGCGCGGCGACGGGGCGATTCTCGGGCAGCTGGATTACCTGACCGCGGTCGAGCACTACATCCCAGCGCCGCGCTCCCTGGCGCATCAACCCGCGCACGCGGTGTGCGATGGGACCGGCCGCGCCAAAGACCGCCAGCGCTTCGGGCACCGCCTTGTCGGCACCATCCCCCGTGATCAGGGGCAGATCGGACCGCCCGTCGCGCCGGTCGATCAGGGCCACCCGATGGCCGGTGTCGTCCAACATCTCGATCCGCCCGTGGGTCCGCCAGAGGATCGCCGGCACACGTTCGGTGACCTCCACCCGGACCGCACCACCGAGATCCAGCGTCACCGTCGCGTCCTTGACCGCATCGAAGGACAGCACGACGGAGCGCAATTCTTCGGCATCCAGCTCGAACCAGCTGACCGGAAACTTCACCGGCATCTTTTCTCGGATCTCCCGAGAAAGCTCGGGCGCAGCGCCTGAGATGATCATCTGGCGCATCACGAATTCCGGGCGGTCGGCGATGGAACCGCGCTTTTCGTCGACCCAGGCGATCACGGCCGCCCGGTGCGAGCTGTTGAGCGCCCAGGCGCCGGCCAGCCCGATGACCACTGCGAGCGGGATCACCACCCGAACGAAGAAGCGGAAAAACGGCGACAGCCATAGCCGGGTGACACGGTAGGCCGCGCGGCTCGGCGCAGGATCGCTGCGCAGTGGGGGCTCGCGCCTCACCGAGCGCATGAAGCGTCCTCGACCATCCAGCGGCACAGCTCGGGAAAGGTGATGCCGCAGAGCGCGGCCTGTTCAGGCACCAGAGAGGTCGGCGTCATGCCGGGCTGGGTGTTGGTCTCCAACAGGATCAGACCGTCGAGCCCGCGCGCCTCGTCCCAACGATAGTCCGTGCGGCTCACACCGCGGCAGCCCAGCGCCACATGGGCACGCAGGGCGTAGTCCAGGCAGGCGGCGGCGATTTCCGCGGGCACCTGCGCCGGCAGAACATGATGCGATCCGCCGGGCTTGTACTTGGCGTCGTAATCGTACCAGCCATCGGTGACGATGTCGGTCACGGCTAGCGCGCGGTCGCCCATCACCGTCGTGGTCAGCTCGCGGCCCGGCGCGAAACGCTCCACCATGACCGTCTCGGGCATATCGTCGTCGAGTTGCGGCGGACCGTTGGCCGCCTCATGGACCAGGTAAACCCCGACCGACGAGCCCTCGTTGTTTGGCTTCACCACATAGGGCGGGTCCATGACGTGGGCCGCGCGCACCTCGGCAGCCGCGACGATGCGGCTGGTGACGACGGGCAGCCCTGCCTCGGCAAAGACCATCTTGGAGCGCTGCTTGTCCATCGCCAGTGCCGAGGCCAGCACGCCGGAATGGGTGTATGGTATGCCCATCCATTCCAGCAGCCCCTGGACGCAGCCGTCCTCGCCCCAACGGCCATGGAGCGCGTTGAACGCCACATCGGGGCGCAGCTCGGAGAGTTTGGCGGCAAGATCCTGCTGGGCATCAATCTCTGCCACGCGAAACCCCGCGGTCCGCAACGCGGCCGCGCATTCGTGCCCCGACGACAGCGATACTTCGCGTTCCGCCGAGGGCCCGCCCTTCAGGACGGCCACCAATGGGTCTGTCGGATGCGACATCCCCTGCCTCATGTTCCGGGACGTATCGTCCCTTGCCTGCTCGATGCGCGGAGTTGACCCCCGTCGCGGTTGCTGTGCGGTGCGCGGCCTAAGGCTCGCCCACCCGCATGATTTCCCATTCTAGCCGGATGCCGCTCGTTTCATAGACCTTTTTGCGGACATCTTCGCCGAGCCCCTCCAGATCGGCCGCGCTGGCCCCGCCGGTGTTCGTCAGAAAGTTCGCATGCATGTCGGACATCATCGCGCCGCCGCGGCGCGCACCGCGCATGCCGGCGTCTTCGATCAGCTTCCAGGCCTTTAGATCGTGCACGTCATCGGCCCGGCCGGTGGAGGAAAATCCTGCCGGATTGCGAAAAGTGGATCCGGCTGTGAGCTCCTTGACGGGCTGGGTCGCATCCCGTCTTGCGATCTGAGTTTCCATCCGCTCGACGAGGTCCACCGGATCGCCGCGCGGCACGTTGAAGCGCGCGCTGGTGACGATGCTGTCAGGCGGCAGGTCGGAATGGCGATAGGCAAGCGCGAGGCTGTCTGCGGAGAGATTTTCGACCGTGCCGTCGCGATGGACGACCTGAACGCTCTCCAGCACATCGGCGACATAACTGCCGTAGCACCCGGCATTCATCCGCACGGCCCCCCCGATGGTGCCGGGGATCGTGCGCAGAAAGGTCAGATCGTGGCCGGCCGCCGCTGCACGCCGGGCCAGCACCGCATCGGGCAGCCCCGCGCCAGCGGTCACGACACCATCGGCAAAGCCGCACTCCATGAAGCCGCGGCCGAGCCGGATCACCGCCCCCCGAATGCCGCCGTCGCGCACGATCAGGTTGGAGCCTGCGCCGAGCGGGAAAACCGGCATATCGCCGGGCAGGCCACGCAGGACAGCCAACAGGTCACTGAGATCCGCGGCATGGTGGAACCGGTCGGCCGGGCCGCCCACGCGCAGCCACGTGACCTCCGCAAGTCTGCGGGTGTCCGCTGCCATTTGACCCGTTTCACCGTTCATTCCGGCGTCCCTAACCGGTGGCGCGCGCCCTGTCACCGGTCGGAGAACATGCCGGGGCGCAGGGTGACTCTGTCGCCACGGCTCAGCGACCGGCGGCCGACGAGACCCCCTCGCGGCGCTTGGCATGGGCGTAATAGGCCCAGAGCAGACGGGCGGCGACGGCGCGCCATGGCGCCCAGTCTTCGGCCATGTCCCGCAACACCGCTTCGCGCGGGCGGTCCTCCAGCTCGAAGAGCAGCCGGGCGGCCTCTTGCAAGGCCAGATCGCCCGGGGCGAAAACATCCGCCCGCCCAAGCGAGAACATCGCATAGATCTCGGCGGTCCAGCGCCCGATCCCAGGCACCTCGACCAGCGTGCCGATCACCTCGTCGGTCGGCGCCGCTCGCAGCGCTGCAAAACGGATGCCGGACCCCGACAGTTCCCGTGCGTAGCGGATCTTTTGCCGCGACAGGCCACAGGCGCGCAGATCGTCATCGCTCGCCCAGGCGATTTTGCGCGGCCCCGTGAGGCGCGCCGCCCTCAACCGTCCCCAGATCGCATCGGCTGCGGCCACGCTGACCTGCTGGCTGACGATCGCGGCGAGCAGCGCTTCGAACCCGTCCCGCCGTCGGCGGAGTGGCAGTGGGCCGGTCAGTTCCAGCGCCGCGGCAAAGCGCGGCTCTGCCCTGGCGAGCCAATCCGCGCCCTCGGCAACACAGTTCGGTGTCTCGATGATCCGCCCGACCGGAGCCATATCCTCGCTCATACCGGCGCCTCCTCGCGCACCCAGTCCACTGCGGCCGCGACGTCGCGAAACGTCCGATCCTGCGGCCCCGGTGGTCGCGCAATCATCACCACAGGCAGCCGGAGGGTGCGGGCGGCCTCCAACTTGGCCCAGCCCCGCGCGCCACCGGAGTTTTTGACGACCAGCCAGTCCACACCCAAAGCCGTGAACAGTGCCGTCTCGTCGGGAAGCGCAAAAGGCGGGCGGCCAACGATGAACCGTCCCCTGCCAAACGGAAACTTCGCCCTGGGCGGATCAATCACCCGGACAAAGACCTGCCGCGCCCCGAGCCCCACGAATTCATCTAGAGTTTGCCGGCCCGTGGCCAGGAATACGGTCGCATCCGGGGGCAGTTTGGCCACCGCTGCCTTGGCGTCCGGCACGCTGTGCCAGCGATCCCCGGGGCCGGGAGCCCAGGGCGGACGCAGCAGCTGACGATACGGCACACCGAGCCTGTCGCAGACCGCGCGGCTGCGCGCCGTGATGCGCACCGCGAAGGGATGTGTGGCATCCAAAACGGCCGAAATGCTCTCGTACCGCAGGTAGTCCGCAAACCCTTCGGCGCTACCGAAACCGCCGCGCCGGACCGGGAGAGCGAGGTCCAGAGCCTGCCGCGTTGCGCCAGCCAGGGACACGCGCGCACCGGGGCTGCCGCGCAACGCAGCTGCGAGATCCCGCGCCTCGCCGGTCCCGCCGAGGATCAACAGGCTCATGACCCGGCCCGGCCCAGGATCTCGCCAGCCCGGTTCACGACCATGACATCGGGCTGCACCGGCGCGTCCCGGAGGATCGTCCGGACCGTGTCCAACGCGCCTTCCGCCACCGCCTGCGCAAGACCCGGTCCGGCCCGCTCCAACGCCTCCAGCGCCGTTCCGGCGCCGGACACATCCGGCAACCCCCGTGCTCGCGCCAGCGCGCCCAGAGCGGCGAAATCCACCCGAGAGCGCCTGGAATGCAGATCGCGCGCGCCTTGGGCAAGCTTTGTCATCTTGCCGATGCCGCCGCCGATCGTGACCCGCGCCACAGGGTGAGCAGCAAGGTATTTGAGCAATCCCCCAGCGAAATCCCCCATGTCGAGCATTGCGTGGTCCGGCAGACCGTAGGCCGCCTGCACAGCCGCTTCGCTCGTCGCCCCCGTACACCCGGCCACATGGGTCAGTCCCCCGGCGCGCGCGACATCGATGCCGCGATGGATCGAGGCTATCCAGGCCGCGCAGGAAAACGGTCGGACGACACCCGTCGTACCAAGGATCGACAAACCGCCTTCGATCCCCAATCGCGGATTCCAGGTCTTGTCAGCCAGCACGGCGCCGCCGGGGATGGAAATGGTGATCTCTGCCGCCGCAGGGCGATCAAACCGCTCGGCCAGGCCAGCCACGATCTGAGCCATCATCTCGCGCGGCACCGGGTTGATCGCAGGCTCGCCCACCCCGATCGGCAGACCGGCCCGGGTGACAATGCCCACGCCGGCACCGGCGGCAAAACGCACGCCCTCGCCTCCGGGGGCGACCCGGGCCATCACCGTGCAGCCATGGGTCACGTCCGGATCGTCGCCCGCATCCTTGACCACCCCGCACTCGGCCCAGCCGGGACCCTCCGCGCAATCCACCAGCCCGAACACGGGCCGCTCGCCCCGCGGCAACAGCAGCTCAACCCGCTCAGGCCATTCGCCGTCCCAGCACCGGCTCAGCGCTCCCTTGACCGCCGCGGTAGCGCAGGCCCCCGTGGTCCAGCCACGTCGTAGCGTTTTGGGATTGGCATCTTCCATGGGGCGGTTATACCAGCGGCCTGTTCCGCGCCAAGCCGCGTCAACGGACGTAGTCCTGCGGCGCTGAACGCCCTTTTGCACGAAACCCTGCCCCGCCATACAACAGCGATGATCGAAGCACCCCATCTTCCCGCCGACGACTGGCCCCGAATCGAGCCTGGATGGGTCTGGCTGTGCGGCGCCGGGCCGGGCGATCCCGGGCTGTTGACGCTGCATGCGCTGAGCGCCCTGCGCCAGGCCGACGTCATCGTCTATGACGCACTGCTTGACCGCCGCATCCTCGACTGGCGCGCACCAGGAACCGAGACGATCTTCGCCGGAAAGCGCGGCGGCAAGCCGTCGGCGCTGCAACGCGACATCTCTCTGCATCTGGTGGAGCTCGCGCAGGCCGGCAAACGTGTGCTGCGGCTCAAGGGCGGCGATCCGTTCGTCTTTGGGCGTGGCGGCGAAGAGGCCCAGAGCCTGATCCAGCACGGCGTGCCCTTTCGGATTGTGCCGGGCATCACCGCTGGCGTCGGTGGGCTGGCCTATGCCGGCATCCCCGTCACCCATCGCGACGTCAATCAATCGGTGGCCTTCGTGACAGGCCACGACCAGACCGGCGAGGCCCCGAACGCGGTCAACTGGGAGGCTCTCGCCCAGGGCGCTCAGGTCATCGTGGTCTATATGGGCATGAAACATCTCGACACGATCGCGCAGCGACTGATCGCGGGCGGGCGCGACCCGGCCGACCCGGTCTGTGTCGTGTCCTCGGCAACCAATGCCGACGAACGGATCGTCGAGACACGCCTGGACCGTGCGTTCTCGGACGTATCGGAGGCCGGGCTGACCCCGCCGGCAGTGATCTGTATCGGTCGCGCTGTGCTGATGCGCCAGGCCCTCGACTGGCAGGCACTGGCTCGTGGCGAGGCGCCGCGCAATCTCGACCCGTTGCAGCGCGGGCGGCCGGCCGAGATCTCGTGACGCCAGCGCGGGGCCGCGGACTGATCCTTGGCGCTCCGAATTCGGGCAGCGGCAAGACCACGCTGACGCTGGCGCTGCTGCGGGCACTCTCGCGCCGCGAACCGTCGGCGGAGGGGCCGGTACACGGCGCGAAGTCAGGCCCTGACTATATCGACCCGGCCTTCCACACCGCCGCCTGTGGATTACCCTGCGTCAACCTGGATGCTTGGGCGATGTCGCCGGACCGCCTGAAGGCGCTGGCCGCCGGTCCCGGCTTGCTTCTGATTGAGGGCGCCATGGGCCTCTTCGACGGGGCCGGGCTTGCGGGCCGGGGCGCAACCGCCGATCTCTCCCGTCTCCTCGGCCTTCCGGTCGTGCTGATTGTGGATGCGGCGCGCATGGCTCAGTCCGTGGCTCCCCTGGTGGAAGGCTTCGCTCGCCATGACTCTGGGGTCAGGATTGCGGGCGTGATCCTCAACCGTGTCGGATCCCAGCGCCATACCGCGATGCTGCGCGCGGCGCTCGCCCCCAGCGGCTTGCCGGTTCTGGGAGCGGTGCCACGTCAAACCGACCTCGCACTGCCAGACCGGCATCTTGGACTGGTTCAGGCATCCGAGCATCCCGATCTCTCGGGTTTTCTGGACCGCGCCGCCGATGCCGCAGCGAGTCACATCGACCTCGATGCCCTAGCGGCGCTCGCCTCCCCCTTGCCCGCGCACGCTCAGCCCCCTCCCACGCTGTCGCCGCTGGGCAGCCGAATCGCGGTGGCGCGCGACGCGGCCTTCGCCTTCGCCTATGCGCACATGCTCGACGCCTGGCACGCCGCGGGCGCGAGCCTGCACCCGTTCTCCCCGCTCTCGGGTCAGCCGGTGGCGCCCGAAGTCGACGCGGTCCTGCTTCCGGGGGGCTATCCCGAACTCCACGCCGGAGAACTGGCCGCGATGCGGGGGGTCTGGGACAGCGTGACCCGGGCGGCCGAGCGCGGCGCCACAGTGTACGGAGAGTGCGGCGGCTATATGGTGCTGGGGCAAAGCCTTACCGATGCCCAAGGCCATGCACACCGGATGGCGGGACTTCTGGATCTCGACACCTCTTTCGCGACGCGACGCCTGCATCTGGGCTACCGACAGCTTGCGACGGACCACGTGCCACTTGCCGGAGCCTGGGCCGGACACGAGTTTCACTATGCGACGACCCTGTCCGCCCGTGGGACAGCTCTCTTTTCGGCGGCCGATGCGGACGGCAGCGTACTGCCGGACATGGGCTTGCGGGCGGGGACGGTCTGCGGCTCCTTCGCACATCTGATTGACCGGGCGTCTCCGGGCCTTTCGCAAACCGCCACGGCGCGCTAAGCCGCACCATGGCCGAGACAACCGCCTCCCAGGACGCCGGGGCGCAGCCCCCGGACACTGTCACCGATGCTGCCTCCGACGCCAAAGCCCGACGCAATGTCTGGGTGCTCGTTGCTGCGCAATCGCTTCTGGGCAGCCAGGTGGTGATGATCTTCATTGTCGGCGGTCTCGCCGGCCTCATGCTCGCGCCAAATCCCTGCCTCGCCACGCTGCCGATCTCGCTCACGGTCTTCGGATCCATGACGACGGCGCCCTGGCTTTCGGCAGTGATGCAACGCCTCGGTCGTCGCCCCGGCTTTCTGATCGGCGCGACCGGTGGGCTGCTGGGGTCCCTGATCGGCGCGGTTGGGCTCGTACAGGCCTCCTTTCCGCTCTTTCTGATCGGCAGCTACCTGACGGGAATCTATGTTTCGGCACAGGGATTCTACCGTTTCGCAGCCGCCGATACCGCGAGCCCTGCCTTCCGACCGAAGGCAATCTCCTACGTCCTGGCCGGCGGCCTGGCCTCCGCGATCCTCGGCCCGCAACTGGTCAAGTTCACCACCGATTTGCTGCCTATTCCCTTTCTAGGCACCTATTTCGCCGCGATGTCGATCAACCTGGTCGGCATGGGCCTCTTTTTCTTTCTCAACATCCCGCGTCCGCGCCGCGCCGCGCAGGGCGAGGCACGCGGACGGTCACGCATGGAGCTGTTGCGCGATCCCAAGATTGCCATCGCAATGCTCTGCGGCATGGTCAGCTACGGGCTCATGAGCCTTGTGATGACCTCCACACCGCTCGCCGTGGTCGGATGCGGATTTGCCACCGCAGATGCGGCCAATGTCGTTTCGGCCCATGTGTTGGCGATGTTCGGTCCGTCCTTCTTCACCGGCCATCTGATTGCCCGCTTCGGCGCGGCACGGATCGTTGGCACGGGCCTCGTGATTCTCGCGCTTGCAGGCGGGGTCGGGCTTGCCGGCGTCGATCTGGGCAATTTCTTCATCGCGCTGATCCTGCTGGGCCTGGGCTGGAACTTCGGCTTTATCGGCGCGACGGCCATGTTGTCGGAGGCGCACAGCCCTCAGGAACAGGGCCGAGTCCAAGGTCTCAACGACATGTTCGTCTTTGGCGCGGTGACCCTGGCCTCGCTGGCGTCCGGCGGGCTGATGAACTGTACCGGCGGCGATCCGGTTGCAGGATGGTCGGCTGTCAATATGGCCATGACGCCTTTCCTGATGTTGGCTTTCGGCGCGCTGCTGTGGATGCGCCTGCGCCCGGACACCGTTGCCCGGTGAGAGGTCGGAGTAGGATTGCGGTCACCGCACTGCGTCCTGGCCGTCAGGGACAACGCGACATCGCCCGAGTCGCGCCTCCCCTGCTGAACCACACGCCATAGCGCAGAGGAACGCGGCCCGGCCTGCCAGCGACAGACCGGGCCCACTGGTTACTCGAAACAGTCGCTGGTTGAAAAATCGTCACTCGCTGGGCAGAAGTTCTATCCGCTTCGATAGGAGCACGCCCGTCCGTTTGCGCATAATTAACGTATTTTTTTGCTAATGATGCAATTTTGGTAACAATTGGTTCGGCTGGTTACCCCAAAGACCAAATCCTCAGCACTGCATGTTTGGATCGGAAAAACTCCTGGCGACACGCGCGGACAGAATCGGTTCTTGCGGATTCGATGGCGCGGCTGCGCTTCACCAGCCAGCCATGCTCCGCCGGATCAACAGCAGCCGCTTGCGTGCAGCCGAAAGCTCCAGCCGCCCGTCTCGCACCCGTCCCGGGTCGGACCGCGCCGCCGTCAGCACCTGCCGCGTTTGCCAGCCTGCCAAGAGGGCCGGCGCTGCGGTGCGCGGCAGCACCGCCCGCTGCGCCGTTGCACGGGACAGCCGGTCGAGCCCCTGGTCCGCGAGAGCCTTCAACGCGGCGTCGCCGTCATCGAGCAGAGGCTGACGCCCGCGTGCCCAAAGCTCCGGCACCGCCCGCAAGAACCCCGCAAGCCCGGCCGCCCAGCCCGCATCACGCACGACCGGCTCAGCCCCCGGCGGCAGCGCTCCGAGCGCACGGGCCGAAACCCACGTCAGCCCCCCGGCCGTCGCGTCGAGATACTCGCTGAAATGAGCCTCATCCTCAAAGGGCGCGCTATAGACATCCCACCGCCGCGCGCCGATCAACCGGTCCAGCACCGCGGCACCGGTAGGATCGAGTGCATCGGCCAGAGGGGTGGTCACCTCATGGGCCCGCACGGTGCCCGATGCCGCGATTTCCTCCAGCACCTCGCGCCACCACTGCATTCGGATCTCTGCGATCGGCGGCTCCGACGCTACCCAGGGCGCGCGCGCGACCTCGACATTGAACGCATAGATCGGAAAGAGCACGCGCCGGGCCGGAACGGGCGCGGCCATGGTCGCCAGGAACCGGTCCGGATCAGCCCGCGCCACCAGATCGGCACAGGCCTGCAGGCTCATGTCCGCGAAGCGCCCGCCAGCGGCACGACCGTCTCGATCGGCTGGGCCCCGTCGCGCACCAACTTCCATGTGATCGCATCGAGCAGTGCCTCGAAGCTCGCATCGACGATGTTCGCCGACACCCCCACCGTGGACCAGCGCCGTCCCTGCCCGTCCTCGCTGTCGATGATGACACGAGTAACGGCCTCGGTCCCGCCATCGGTGATGCGGACCTTGAAGTCGACCAGCCGCAGGTCGGCGATGAAGGCGCCATAAGGCCCCAGATCCTTGGCCAGCGCCTTGGCCAGCGCGTTCACGGGACCGCGGTCCTGGCCGGTCTCATCGATGCTCTCGGAGACCGAAAGCTTCTTTTCGCCGCCGACCTTCACCACGACGACCGCCTCGGACAGGCTGACCATGCGGTTGTACTTGTTCTTGCGCCGCTCGACCGTGACCCGGTAGCGCTTGACCTCGAAGAACTCGGGCAGAAGCCCCAGCTCTGCCCGCGCCATTAGCTCGAAACTCGCCTGAGCCGTATCGTAGGTGTAGCCGCGCGCCTCGCGGTCCTTCACCTGTTCCAGAATGCGCGGCAGCGCAGGCTCATCCCGCACGGTCTCGAGCCCCGCCTCCGCCAGACGACGGCGCAAATTCGATTGCCCCGCTTGGTTGGACATCGGGATGACGCGCTCATTGCCGATGGTCTCCGGCGTGACATGTTCGTAGGTCGCCGGGTCCTTGAGGATCGCGCTGGCATGGAGCCCCGCCTTGTGGGCAAAGGCCGACGCCCCGACATAGGGGGCCGATTTCAGCGGCACCCGGTTCAGGATGTCGTCAAGCAACCGCGAGGTCCGGGTCAGCCCCTCCAGCGCCTCCGGATTGACCCCGGTCTCGAACCGCTCTGCATAGGCGGGCTTCAGCAGAAGCGTGGGGATCAGCGTGGTCAGGTTGGCGTTGCCGCAGCGCTCACCCAGCCCATTGAGCGTGCCCTGCACCTGACGCGCCCCTGCATCGATGGCCGCCAGTGTCCCCGCCACCGCGTTGCCGGTGTCGTCATGGGTGTGGATGCCCAGCCGGTCCCCGGGAATTCCGCTGGCGATAACCTCGGCCACGGTTCGCCCGATTTCGGCCGGCAGGGTGCCGCCATTGGTGTCGCAGAGCACCATCCAGCGAGCCCCGGCCTCGTAGGCGGCGTGCAGGCAGCGCAGCGCATAGTCGGGATTGGCGCGAAAGCCGTCAAAGAAATGCTCCGCATCGAAAAGCGTCTCGCGCCCCTGATCCACGCAATGGGAGATGGAGCGCGCGACATTGTCGAGATTGTCGTCGAGCCCGATGCCGAGCGCGCGGGTGACGTGGTAGTCGTGGGACTTGCCGACGAGGCAGACGGCGGGCGTGCGCGCATTCAGGACGGCGGCAAGCACATCGTCATTCTCCGCCGACCGGCCCGCGCGCTTGGTCATACCGAAAGCGGTCATCGTGGCGTTGGTTTCCGAAGCCTCCTCAAAAAACGCGCTGTCTGTCGGATTCGCCCCGGGCCAACCGCCTTCGATATAGTCGACGCCGAGCTCATCGAGCGCCGCCGCGATGCGCAGCTTTTCCGGCGTGGAAAACTGCACGCCGAATGTCTGCTGGCCGTCGCGCAGCGTGGTGTCGAAGAGGGACAGGCGCTCGCGGGTCATTATACCAATCCCTCCAGCTTGGTCGCGTCGAACTCCGGTTTTGCTGAGAGTTCAACGCCCTCCTTGCTCATGCGCACCTCGACTCCTGCTGCGAGTAGTCCGGCCTTGAGTCGGTCGACCTCGGCGAAATCCTTGCTGGCCATGGCGGCAGCGCGCGCCTCCGCAAGCAAAGTCTCGAACGCGCCTAGGTCGGCTCTCTGGGCTGCTGCCCACTCCGGCACGGCGCTTCCAAACAGTCCCACCAGTTCCAAACTCGCGCGCAGCCCGGCAGTGTCGCCTTCCGTGGACAAGCGATGCAGAATAGCCATCGCTCCTGCAGTATTCAGATCATCGGCCAGCGCGGCGACCAGACTCGCCGGAACAGCGCCGGCAGCGGCACCATCCACCTGTTCGTACCACTTGCGCAGCACGCGCTGAGCCTCCTCCGCCTTCGCCTCCGTCCAATCCATCGGCTTGCGGTAGTGCGTCAACAGGAAGACGAAGCGGATGACCTCTCCCGGGATGCCCTTCTCCAACAACTCGCGCACGGTGAAGAAATTGCCCAAGGACTTGGACATCTTCTTGCCCTCGACCTGGAGCATCTCGTTGTGCAACCAGACCTTTGCGAAGCCGCTGCCCGGGTTGGCGCAGCGCGACTGGGCGATCTCGTTTTCATGATGCGGAAAGGTCAGGTCCCGGCCACCGCCATGGATATCAAAGCTTTCGCCCAAAAGCTCGCGACTCATGGCGGAGCATTCGATGTGCCAGCCCGGACGACCGAAGCCCCAGGGGCTCTCCCACCCCGGCTCGATGCCCGTGGACGGCTTCCAGAGCACGAAATCCATCGGATCGCGCTTGTAGGGCGCGACCTCGACCCGCGCGCCGGCGATCATGTCATCTAGCGAGCGACCCGAGAGGGCGCCGTACTCGCCAAAAGAGCCCACCGAGAACAGCACATGACCCTCCGCCGCATAGGCATGGCCGCGCGTAATCAGTTCCTCGATCATCGCGATCATGCCGGCGATGTGGTCCGTCGCCCGGGGCTCGAACGTCGGTGGCAAGGTCCCGAGCGCGCCCATATCCTCGTGAAACCACCGGATCGTCTCGTCGGTGATCTCGCGAATCGGCCGTCCCGTTTCTGCGGCCCGCGCGTTGATCTTGTCGTCTACGTCGGTGAGGTTGCGCACGTAAGTCACATGCTCCGACCCGTAGACATGGCGCAGGAGGCGGAAGAGCACGTCGAAAACCACGACGGGGCGCGCATTGCCCAGATGTGCGCGCTCGTAGACCGTGGGCCCGCAGACATACATGCGGACATTGCCTAGATCGAGCGGTGAGAACGCCTCTTTGCGGCGGGTCGCACTGTTGTAAAGCGTGATGTCGGTCATGGGTGCCTCGCGCGCGTCGCGGCGGGTCTAGCCTAGTCCATCACACATTAAAAGAACGGCCCGCCTGACGTCTGTCAGCCGGTAATGCAGGGTGCAATGGTGCCGTTCGGTGCCATGGCGGAGTGTTAGGCTTAAATCGACCCCTTGTCGAGAGCACGCGCGGAGCGCAGTGTCTGCCCATGCGCGACATTGTTCAGTCCCTTGCCGGCGCCCTGCCCGGCGCGACGCTCGATCACAATTTCGGACCCGATATCGACAGTTGGAAGGTCGGCGGCAAGCTCTTCGCCATTGCCCGGGCCGATGGCGTGAGCGTGAAATGTCCTGACCGGGCGACTGCGGAGATGTTGGTCGAGATCGGCCAGGCGGAGCCCGCTCCCTACCTTGCCAAGGCCGGCTGGGTACATGTTGCCGCCAAGGCCCTGGAGGGCACGCAGGTCACCGAAGCGGACCTCGCCCACCGGCTGCGTGTGTCCTATGACAGGATTGTCGCAACTCTGCCCAAGCGCCTGCGTCCAACGCCAGAGGCTTGACCCCGCCCACGGGCCTGTCAAAAGCGACTTCCATGGGCACCGCAACTCTGACCATCGACCGGGACGCGATCATCGCCAACTGGCGCGCGCTGGACGCGGCAACAGATCCGCAGACGGAAACGGCCGCTGTGGTCAAAGCCGACGGCTACGGGCTGGGCGTGGCCGAGGTCGCCCAGGTCCTGGCCCGCGCCGGTGCGCGCAGCTTTTTCGTCGCTGTCGCCGAAGAGGGTGTCGCGGTGCGCCGGGCGCTCGGTGTCGGGCCGACGATCTCTGTATTCTCCGGGCATATGGTGGGCGATACGGAGCTCTTGCGCGACCACGATCTGATCCCGCTGCTCAACAGCGGCGAGCAGGCCGCGCGCCACCGGGACGGCCTGCCCGGGCATCCGTTCGGCATACAACTCGACACGGGCATGAACCGGCTGGGAATGGAGCCCGAGGAGTGGGCCTATCTGCGCGGCTGGCTCTTGGGTGAGGGCCCGACGCTGATCATGTCGCATCTCGCCTGTGCCGACACACCGGATCATGCCCAGAACGCCGCACAGCTCCGCGCCTTCCGCGACATGACCGAAGGTGTGAGCGCACCGCGGAGCGTCGCCGCGACGGGGGGCACCTTGCTGGGCACCGAGTACCATTTCGACCTGGTGCGTCCGGGCGTCGGCCTTTATGGCGGTGCGCCGTTTTACGACGCGCAGCCCGTTGTCACCCTGTCGCTGCCGGTGATCCAGGTGCGCGATCTGAACCCAGGGGAGTCGGTCGGCTACGGCGCGACCTGGGTGGCCGGACGCGCCTCGAAGGTCGCCACGGTCTCCGGCGGATACGCCGACGGGCTGATCCGTGCCAAGTCGAACCGCGCGACGCTCTGGGCCGGCGACACCCCGTGCCCCCTGATCGGGCGCGTGTCGATGGATCTGATCACCGTCGACGTAACCGATCTGGACGAAGTGCCGGCATCGCTCGACATCCTCGGGCCGCACCAGGGCGTGGACATGCTGGCAGAAGCGGCCGGCACGATCGGATACGAGATCCTGACCGCGCTCGGCGCCCGCTACCACCGCCGCTATATCGGGGGGGCTCCATGATCGGCGCGGTTGCGTCCCTGGGCCATGCCACGCTCGCCGCGATCGCAGCGCTCGGCAGGATCGCACTATTTGCGGCCTCAACGCTCCGCCACATGTTCACGCCGCCTTTTTACCCGCGCGAGTTCGGCAACGCGTTGCTCACCATCGGCTGGTTCAGCCTGCCCGTTGTGGGCATGACGGCGATCTTCACCGGCGCGGCCCTCGCGCTGCAGATCTACGCCGGGGGATCGCGCTTCAACGCCGAATCCGTGGTGCCCCAGATCGTTGCCATCGGCATGGTGCGCGAACTTGGTCCCGTGCTTGGCGGGTTGATGGTGGCCGCACGGGTGGCCAGCTCCATTGCCGCCGAAATCGGCACGATGAAGGTCACCGAGCAGATCGACGCGTTGGTGACGCTGTCCACCAATCCGATGAAATACCTTACCGCTCCGCGGGTGCTTGCCGCCACCCTGACCCTGCCGGTTCTTGTCGCGGTGGGTGACACGATCGGCATCATGGGCGGCTATCTGGTGGGAATCACGCGGCTGGACTTCAACTCCGCGACCTACCTGCAGAACACCGTCAATTTCCTGGAGCCCTGGGATATCGGCTCGGGCCTCGTCAAAGGCGCCGTGTTCGGCTTTCTGATCGCGCTTATGGGCTGCTATTTCGGCATGCATTCGGCCCGCGGTGCCCAGGGCGTCGGCGCCGCGACCAAGGCCGCTGTGGTAGCGGCGAGCGTGCTGATCCTCGCCTCCAACTACCTGCTGACAGAAGCGTTCTTCGCGGCATGATAGAGCTCATCGACGTCCACAAAACCTTTGGCGACAACGCGGTGCTGCGCGGGGTCAATCTGATCGTGCCGAAGGGCGAGAGCATGGTGATCATCGGCGGCTCTGGCACCGGAAAATCCGTGACGATCAAATGCGTCCTCGGCCTGATCACTCCGGACAGCGGTACCATCAAGGTCAACGGCCAGGATGTCACAAAGGCTGACCGCGACGAGTTCCTCACCCATTTCGGGATGCTGTTCCAGGGTGGTGCGCTCTTCGACAGCCTGCATGTCTGGGAGAATGTCGCCTTCCGGCTGCTGCGCGGCCGGTTGAAGCGGCCGCGCGAGGAGGCCCGCGAAATCGCGATCGAAAAGCTCCGCCGCGTCGGGCTGAAATCGAGCGTCGCGGACCAGTTCCCCGCCGAGCTTTCGGGGGGCATGCAAAAGCGCGTCGGGCTGGCGCGTGCCATCGCGGCGGAACCTGACATCATCTTTTTCGACGAACCGACTACGGGGCTCGACCCGATCATGGCCGGTGTGATCAACGAACTGATCCGCGAGATCGTGGTCGAAATGGGGGCAACGGCGGTCACAATCACACACGACATGTCCAGCGTGCGCGCCATCGCCGACGATGTCGCGATGCTCCATGACGGGGTGATCCAGTGGACCGGCCCGGTGAGCGATCTGGACAGCTGCAATGACCCCTATGTCACGCAGTTCGTCAATGGCCGCGCCGAGGGGCCGATCGAGGCCGTGCGCTAGCGGGAAACCGGTGCGCCGCGGCCTGCGGGCTTGCCTTGGATTGCCGCGGTTGCACATGATACGGTGCAACGGACCGGAGGACACCATGCCGACATTCATTGTGACCGCAAAACTGCCGGAAAAGGCGCTCGCGGGCTATCTGATGAAGCCGGAGGATCGCAGCGGTCCCCTCGGCGATCTTGTCGCCGCCGCGGGCGGGGCGCTCAAGTCGCTCTACTACACGACAGGGGACAGCGATTTCCTGATGGTGATCGAGGCCGAGGGGCCCGAGGTCATCGCACGCGCCCTGCTGGTCGCGGGCGGTGCAGGCATGATCACGGACGCCAACACACGGCGCGCTTGGACCGGCGAGGAGTTCGCGGAAATCGTGGATCAGGCCGCGGCGATGACCGGCAGCTATAGCGAGCCGGGAACCTAGGCGCTGCGCGGCCACTGGGTCGATTTGTGCGCGGCGTAGTAATCGAGGTTCCGGCGGATCCGGCCCATCTGCGCGTCGAGACCCGCGTGCTGCCGGAACCGCTCGGCGTCGGCGCTGTCGTCCAGAAACGCGATGGCAGACGCGGCGGAACTGTCCAGATAGTACCCGGTGCCGAGCCAGATGTGGTTGCCGAACGCGTCGAGCTGCACGACCGGATTGGGGTTCTTGACCCAGAAATTCGGGTTCGCGAAGGTCCGGATATAGGCGATCTTTCCGGCCTCGTTGAAGCGCAGGAATTGCATCCCATGGATGGCATCGACCGGAGCGTGCGCGTCGCCGTAAGTGATGGCAAAAGCGACGGCGCCCGTCCCGGTCTCCGGGTTCAGGCTGGTGTGATAGACGTCGACGCTGTGGAGCAGCTCGAACCACCAGATGTTGTTGTAGTCGACAAAGAACTGCAGCGGCATCCGGTCGTCATTGTTCTCGACACTCGTCTGCAAATAGCCCACGTCGAGATCGAAGATGTCCTCGCCGAAATGCTTGGCCTGATAGGCATCGCGCAGCGCGTTGAGGGTGGCTTGGAGGGTCATCTTTACCAATCGCTAGCCAAAAGAGATCAATATCCGGAGATATCTACTACTAGTGCGGACAGAACCAAAACCCTAATCCGCCTTTTGTGGCCAAAGACCGGCTATATCGAATCCGAGCTCAGCGAGATTTTCCGAAGCGCCTCGAAATCTTGGCAGTCGAGCAAGAACGCTCGAACCCAGTTGTCTCCGTGCCGCAAATGATACTTATCGACTACCTTGTCAGGTATTCGCCTGGCATACTGTTTAAGCACTTGCTGCTCTGTTTGAAGCCATGTTTCCGCTTCAAGTTGCGAGTGAAATTTGTTTTTTGAGCTTTGATCCGAAAAGAGACCGGAGGCATACCCGTAGAGCTTCGGCCCATTTGGGTTCCGAAATTCAAAGAAATTTAGATACTTAGTGCTTTGCCCCGCTGTTCTAACATTAACAACCTCCGAGGGCGTAATGAACTCTTCTCCGTCTTCGGTAAGCCTTGTTGTCCGAACCACAAACTCAGCCAGATGAGTCTGGAAAGAGAGAAAGAGAACGCCCGGTTGTAGCAGCGGGACGAGGCTCAAATCCTCGGGCGGCCGAGTAATGATTAGCCAATGTCCTTCCACATACTTCTTTCCCAGAAAGAACCTCCGGACGGCTCGGAACTCGATAAACCAAGATGCAATGCTTCTAGAGATCAAAAACGCCAAGCCACCAACAATTGTCGATGCAAGAAGCGACAGGTAGTCTGGCACATTTGGGAAGGCAACGCTCGAAATTCGAAATGAAGCCGTAACACAAATCGTCACCGCAATTGCGACAACCGCCATTTCCACATCATAAAGTCTCTTCATATTTCGCGGCCTTCAAACCAACCGGCTCACATCCGTGGCGGCCCTCACGAAATCCGCGAACAGCGGATGCGGCGCGAAGGGTTTTGACTTCAACTCCGGGTGGAATTGCACCCCGATGAACCAGGGGTGGTCGGGGCGTTCCACGATCTCGGGAAGGCGCCCGTCGGGGCTCATGCCGGAGAACATCAACCCCTGCTGTTCCAGCCGCTCACGAAAGGCCATGTCGACTTCATAGCGGTGGCGGTGGCGTTCCTCGATGCTGGGCGCGCCGTAGATGCCCGCGACGCGGGAGCCTTCGCTCAGGTGGGCCGTGTATGCGCCCAGCCGCATGGTGCCGCCCTTGGCGTCGGTCTTCTTGCGCCGGACCGAATGGTTGCCCTGCACCCATTCCTTTAGGTGATAGACGACCGGCGTAAAGCGCGCCTGCCCGGCCTCGTCGTCGAACTCCTCGGAGCCGGCGTCGTCGAGCCCGACGAGGTTCCGCGCGGCCTCGATCACCGCCATCTGCATGCCGAGGCAGATCCCGAAATAGGGCACCTGGCGGGTGCGCGCGAATTCCACCGCCTTGATCTTGCCCTCGGTCCCGCGCTCGCCAAAGCCGCCGGGCACGAGGATGCCGTGGAAGCCTTCGAGATGCGCGCCGGCATCCTCGGCGTCGAAAATCTCCGCATCGATCCATTCGGCGCGCACTCGGACGCGATTTGCCATTCCGCCATGGGTCAGCGCCTCGCCCACGGACTTGTAGGCATCCTCGAGCTGGGTGTATTTGCCGACCACGGCGATCTTGACCTCGCCTTCGGGGTTCTCGACCCGGTCGGCCACGTCCTCCCACCGCACGAGGTTGGGGCGCGGCGCGGGGCTGATCTGGAAGGCATCCAGCACCGCCTGGTCGAGCCCCTCCCTGTGATAGGCCAATGGTGCTTCGTAGATGGACTTGAGATCCTGGGCCGCAATCACGCTGTCGGGGCGTACATTGCAGAAGAGCGCCAGCTTCTCGCGCTCCTTGACCGGGATCGGCCCCTCAGAGCGGCAGACCAGCACATCCGGCGCGATGCCGATGGCGCGCAATTCCTTGACCGAGTGCTGGGTCGGCTTGGTCTTCAGCTCACCGGAGGCCTTGATGTAGGGCAGCAGGGTCAGATGCATGAAGATGCACTGGCCACGTGGCTGGTCCTGGCTGAACTGGCGGATGGCCTCGAAGAACGGCAAACCTTCGATATCGCCCACCGTGCCGCCGATCTCGCAGAGCATGAAATCGGTCTCGCCCGCGCCGATCTTGAGGAACTCCTTGATCTGGTCGGTGACGTGGGGGATCACTTGGATCGTCTTGCCGAGGTAATCGCCGCGGCGCTCCTTCTCCAGCACCGTGGAATAGATCCGGCCCGAGGACACGCTGTCGGTCGCCCGCGCCGCGACCCCGGTGAAACGCTCGTAATGGCCGAGATCAAGGTCGGTCTCTGCCCCGTCATCGGTGACGAAGACCTCGCCATGCTCAAAGGGCGACATCGTGCCGGGATCAACGTTGAGATAGGGGTCGAGCTTGCGCAGCCGCACGGTGAACCCGCGGGCCTGCAACAATGCCCCGAGCGCGGCAGAGGCGAGCCCCTTGCCTAGGGACGACACGACGCCGCCCGTGATAAAGACATACCGTGTCATGAACTCTCTCCCGCAACCCTGCTGGATGCCATTCGCAGCCATGCGATTTCGCAGCATCACGGGGTTCAACCCTTAGGAGATTCGGGTCGTCAACGCAATATGCTGTGATGCCGCGGGGCGGTTTTTCTAGGGGTTGTGGATTATTCCGCGCGTGGTGGCAGGGCCGGCGCATCCCCGGTCGACGGCGGCAAAAGGCTGTCGCCCGACGGCACCGGCGGCGGCAACAGACCGTCCGCGGGTTGCTGCGACGTCGGCGCGTCGCGCAACCGGTCCAGCACCGAAGAGTTGGCCGAGTTTTGCGCCGCAACGATCGTCAGCGCGATCGAGGTGCAGATGAAGGCTACTGCAAACACCCAGGTCAGTTTGCCCAAGGGCGTGATCGGGGTCCGGCCGGTCATCGCACCGCCACCTCCGCCGATGCCAAGCCCACCGCCCTCGGAGCGCTGCAGCAGCACAACCCCGATCAGACACAGGGCGAGGATGAGGTGGACGATCAGTAGGACATTTTCCATGGGGCGCGCGCTTTCCGGCTCTGGCGGACAGGGGGCAGATAGAGAATGCCGCCGCTGCGCGCAACCCCGACAACGGGCTCGGACCGGGCCGCGTTGGCCCAGTCCGATCAATTTGCGAAGATGTCAGCCCCGGCGAAGGCGCCGCAAGCCCGCAAGCGCGCCGATGGCGGCCAGCGCGAGCGGCAGCGCGGCTGGCAGCGGGACAGGCGCAACGCTGCCATATTCGACGAGGTATCCCTTGATGGCCGTGTGGCGGCCCGGCATGTCGTTCCAGCCGGTGTTCCTGCCATAGGACCAGCCGGCCAGGTAGTCCTCGCCGCCGCGGCCGTGATCGTTGGGCTCGCCGCGGTTCCAGGCGGTGTAGCCGTCGCTCAGCAGAGTGCCCGCCTCCGGACCGACGACCCATTTCCAGATGCCTTCGGCTTCGGTGTCCGTCGCGCCGAGAAAGAGGTCGTGCTTGGCGCTGTTGAGCGCTCCGGTGACAAAGGCCCATTCGTCCTTGGTCGTGAAGGTTGCTAGATGCCCGGTCTGCCCGCCAAAGCTACGTGCAGCGGCGGCATCTCGGGATTGTTCCCAGGTGAGGCTGGAACCATTGCCGAAGAGCACGACTTCGTAGCTGTGGCCGTTTCCCGCGCTCCAGGTGGCGGTGGCGGCGTTGGCCGAGGCAGCGGTCAGCAGGGCAGCAGCGCCCAGAACAAGGGATTTCCACATGGCTTGGGTTCACTCTTTACGGTTGCACGAGGTCTGAACCGTAAATGCCTGTTCGCCCGCATTTTACGAAGAAGTTTAGCCGTTAATCATTAATACGTACCGCGTGCGCGGGGCGACAATGGCGGCGTCGGCTGCGCGATCTGAACAACAGCTCTGTTCACCAGTAAACAGACGCGCAAAAGCGAAAGGCCGAGCCTCTGCCAGTGCCGCGTTCGAATGACGCTTGGATCTCTGCGCGCCGGATCACATCTCGCGAAAGGACGTAACCTAACCGCGGAACACGCGCGGACCATCCCGCCAATGGCCAACCGGGGCGCCTTTGGCCGCGACAAGAACCTGTTGGCCAGTGCGCGGGACCGCCGGGATTCGTGTCATACATTTGTCGCGGCACTGCGATCCTAGAGGCACTGATGAGCCCGTATCTCTTCGGCTACGGCCGCTTCCGCGACAGCAGAACACCCTGTCCGAACAAAAGCTGGTGTTCCTGACCGTTCAACATTCGAAGGATGGCCGCATAGCACGGCGGCGCCTTCGATGCTGGCCCACGTGGCCCGACAGAGCGGCTTCATGGACCGTACCGGGACCGGGCGACGCCGCGCGGCCCGTCCTAGCCAATGCTCAGACAGGTTTGGCTGCGGTGGCGTTGTCCGGCGCGCCCTGTTGGGGCGCCAGGGTTCCGCCCGTAGGCGATGCCGTCTTTGATTTGCTGGACGGTCCCGCGGCAGTCAGAAAGACGCTGACGAGGTCGCCGCCGCGTCCTGATCCGTCGGTGGCTTCCTTGATCCCGGCCTGCGTGGCCGGCAGCTTTGCCGATTTCTCGGTCAGAACCTCCGGGCGCGCATCGCCGCCACTCAGCATCCGAACGACCTGCGCGACGTTCGAGAGCGAGCTGTAAACGCGGTACCAGAATGGCCCGCCGAGGCCGATCAGAAAGCCGGCGATCACAACATTGATCAGCCACATCAGAAGGTTGCCGCGTGTCAGAGGCGTGTCCTCAGCAGGATTATTTCCGGTGCCAGCGGCAGCCCCGACCTCTGCACCGGCGTCAGTCTCCGCGGCATCCGACGCCGGAGCCGTGCCATTGAGCCAGGCAAGTCCTGCGCAGATCCTCAAGACCAGATCATCGGACTGGGCGCTCTGCGCTGGCGCGTCGGTCGCGGCCGGCGTGTTTACATTTGAGCCCCCGCTGCTTTCACCCGACACGCCACTCGTGTCGGAAATCAGCATCCGGTGCCATTGCGTGCAGGTCAGGTTGTAAGGGAAATGGTCAGGACCGACAGGCAAACCGCTTTGGAAAAGCAGCTCTTCGCTGCGCTGTTGGAGGGCGTCGGCGCGCGCGAGCAGGTCCTTGACCGTCTGCTCGGGCAGCGGCGCCGCCGCTGAGCCGATCGCATCATTGGATGCCGTCTGCGCCACGTCACCTTCACCGGACGGACTGTCCGTTGCATCATTCGACGCAGTCAGTTGCGCGTTTAATTCCGCAGCGCGTCGGAAATTCTCGTCCGCATATTGCTCGGCTTCGACGATCAGACGCTGTTGCAGCGGCGTGTCGGTCGTCAGCTGCGTGAAGAGCCGCCCGGCACTGATGTTGAAACCGAACGCGACCAGCAATGCAACGATCATGGCGTAACGCTGGCTGCGGATGCGGAACCGTTCGTTGACAGTTGCCATGTAACGCTCGAACGTCCGCAAGGCGTCCTGCAGGAACGACTGGAGCTTTTCATGCCCGTCGGTCTTGAGCTCCTCGTATCTCGCAACAAGCTCTTGCCCGGCCTCGGTTTTCGCAAGGCGCTGGAGGAATGCGTAGGTGCTTAGATCCTCCACGGCGGAAAACCGTCCGATCTTGTCTACCCCGTCTGCCCCCCCCACCGCATCGACGGTCGGCACCTTGGCCTTTGCCGGATTGCCGACGAGCGCGCCGACGATGTGGGTCTTGAGCTTGTCGAAATCCTCCGCGCTGGAGACGCTCAGACCTCGCCGCTGCATTTCGCGTTGCAGATATTGCTCGACATAATGCTCCATCGCCTGGATCAGCAGCAGCGGGCGGACACGCAGCCCCCGCAAGATCACTTCGACGATCCCGGTCACCACCGTCGAAAACACGATCATCGCGACCGCAAAGGCAAGCGCGCCCTGAAGAATATCCATTTTTTCGCCCCTTGGGATATTACCGCAGACCCTGGTCGCTTTACCCTAGGTCCGCCGGCAACAATCGGACAAGCGAACCTTCGCTGTAGACGCGTGAAATCGTCTGCGCCATGACAGGGCTATGACTGACGATCCCGCCTACCTGACCACCAAGGAACTCGCCGAGCTTTTGCGCATCAAGGAGCGCAAGATCTACGACATGGCCGCCCAAGGCGAGGTGCCGTGCGTCCGGGTCGTGGGCAAGTTGCTCTTCCCGCGCGAGGATGTGGAAGCCTGGATCGCCGAAGGCCGCTCCGGACCGCGCGCCCGGCCCGGTCCGCTGCCGCCGATCCTGGTGGGCAGCCATGATCCACTGCTGGAATGGGCGCTCAGGGCCTCCGACAGCGGACTGGCGGCGTTCTTCGACGGCAGTCTCGATGGGCTCGACCGGGTGATCGCGCGCGAGGCCATGGGCTGCGCCACCCACATCCATGACAGCGGCGGCTGGAATACAGCTACGGTTTCCGCGCGTGCCGGCGATCTGCCAGTGGTTCTGGTGGAACTGGTGCGGCGCGAGCGCGGGTTGGTGACGGCATCACAAAATCCGCATGCGCTCACCCGCATCGCCGATCTGTCCGGGCTGAGGGTGGTACGGCGCCAGCGCGCCGCAGCCAGCCAGCAGCTGCTCGACGGGCTCTGCCAAGAGGCCGGGCTCGCCCCCGAAACGCTCGATTACGCACCCGACACCGCACGCACCGAGGACGAAGCCGCGCTCATGGTCCTTGACGGGCAGGCCGATGCCGCCTTCGGGCTGCGCGCCATGGCCGAGCGGCTCGGGCTCACCTTCGTTCCGATCCTCGAAGAACGGCTCGACCTCCTCGTCTGGCGGCGCGCCTATTTCGAACCGCCGATCCAGCGGCTGCTGAGCTACATGGACGGGCCCGAGGCCGCCGCGCGGGCGGCGTCAATGGGCGGCTATGATCTGAGTGCCGTCGGCGCCGTGCGTTTCAACGGCGGCGGAGACTAGGGCGACCCGGCCCGGTGCGGGCGGGCCAGCTGTGCCGCGTTTCTTTTGGCCCACGCGGGATGCACACCTCCAACACGGTAGGTGGATCACAGGCTCAGAACGGACAGGGCGCGGTCAGGTTCACGCCCCGCCCGCCTTCGGGGTGCCGCAACCGCAACTGGTGCGCATGAAGCATCAGCCGGTCTGCCAGCCCAAGCGTCTCCGGGGCGTAGAATGGATCCCCAAGGATCGGATGCCCGATCTCGCGCATATGTACGCGCAACTGGTGGCTGCGGCCGGTCTTTGGCATCAGCCGCATCCGCGAGCGTTCCGCGCTGCGCCGCAGGAGCTTCCAATCGGTCACAGCAGGCTTTCCGGTCTCAAAATCGACCTTCTGCAAGGGACGGTTCGGCCAGTCGACAATCAGCGGCAGATCCACTGTGCCGGAGCTCTCGGCGACCTCGCCCGCAACTTCGGCCAGATAGATCTTTCGTGCCTGTCGCTTCTCGAACTGCAGGCCAATGTGGCGCTGTGCATGGCGGCTCAGCGCGAACACCATCACGCCGGACGTGTCCCGATCCAGCCGGTGCACCAGCAGTGCCTCGGGAAATGCCGCTTGAACACGCGCCAGAAGACAGTCTGCCAGATGGGCGCCCTTGCCCGGCACCGACAGCAGACCGGACGGCTTGTCCACGGCCAGCAACTCGTGATCGCGGTGCAGGATCGCAAGGGGCGTTTGGGGCGGGGCATAGTCGTCAGGCATCACGGTCGGGCGAACACCGCATCGAGCAGGTGGCCGAGCGCCGCGGCGTCCTCCTCGACAAAGGCGTCGGGCTTGTTGCTGTCGATATCGAACACGGCAATCAGCCGCCCCGCCCCGTCGCGCACCGGCAAAACCAGCTCCGACCGGGTGCTGGAGGCGCAGGCGATATGGCCTGGAAACGCGTCGACATCAGGCACCAGGTGCGTCTCGCCGGTGCGTGCAACCGCGCCGCAGACCCCGCGATCGAACGGGATCGTCAGACAGCCATGGCCGCCTTGATAAGGACCGATCTTCAGCAGTCCGGGCGCGACCACACGGTAGAATCCGGTCCAGTCGAACCGCGCATCGCTATGGTGCACCTCGCAGGCCACGGTCGCCATCAGCGCGATCTGGTCCTGCTCCCCCTCGGTCAGGGACAGCACGCGGGCCAGAAGCGCGCTGTGATCCACGTCCGGCTCGGTGGATACAGATCGTTCCATTTTTCACCATTCCTTTGGCTGGTGCCCCGCTTGGAGCCCGCCGGCGCTTAGGGATTGGTAAGACCCGGCCCCTAGCCTGTCAAAGACCGCAACGGGTGAAAAGCTTGGGAGACACACATGGAACTGGGCTGCGAACGCATCGGCGAAGTTCTCGTTATCACGCCGCAAACGGACCGGATCGACGCTGCCGTGGCGATCAAGTTCAAAGACGAGATGCGCGCGTTGACGACCGACGGGCCGGAGAGGATCGTTCTGAACCTTGCACTGGTGGGTTTTGTCGACAGCAGCGGGCTCGGCGCGATCGTCGGCGCGATGAAACAGCTCGCCCTCGGGCAGCAATTGGAACTCGCGAGTCTCACGCCCAATGTCGAAAAGGTGTTCCGCCTGACGCGGATGGACCGTGTGTTCCGCATTCACATCTCGGTCGATGATGCCATCGGCGAGCCGCTTCATGCCGGCTGACGCGCCGCAGGACGTGGTCATGGCAGTGTCCGGTCCGGACGCGAAGGTTTTGCATCTGTCGCTCTCCCCGACGCCCGACGCGGTGCGCGACGCGCACATTCGGATCAGCGCGTGGATGGACTCCAGAGACGTCGGTGCGGTCCTTCGGGGCAACACCGAAATTGTTCTGGGCGAAGCGCTCAACAATATCGTCGAACATGCCTTTGCCAAGTGGGCAGGCACTCCGGCCCCATCGGACGCGATCCGTCTGGAGATTCGGCACCGCGACACCGGACTCGACGTCTGTATTCGCGATCGCGGCGAAAAGATGCCGGGACTGGTGCTGCCGACGGGCCAGTTACCCGCGCTCTCGGATCAGACCGAACTGTTGCCGGAAGGCGGTTTTGGCTGGTTCCTGATCCGACAGCTTGCAAGCGGATTGGTCTACTACCGTCAGAACGGCTGGAACCGGCTGGACCTGGTGATTGACGACAACACCGGTGCGGTCGAGGACCTCGTTTCGACAGCCTGAGCGGCCGACGCGCGCGAAACCGACATCGCGGGGGCTCTTTTCGGATCGGGCTGCTTGGCTTTGCCCGCGCACCGGCCTAGCGTCGCGCCGCGAACAAAGGGGCCCCCGCGATGCGCGATTTTCATCTACCCGGTCGATCCACGGTCTTTGCGACCGAAGGCATGTGTGCGACCTCGCATCCGGTGGCCGCGCACACCGCGATCAGGATCCTGCAGGACGGAGGCAACGCGGTCGATGCAGCCATTGCCGCTGGCGTTCTGCTCGGAATCGCAGAGCCTCAGATGACTGGCCTGGGCGGGGATCTGTTCGTCTTGATGACGCCGCCGGGCGAGAACCGCATCCTCGCCCTCAACGCATCCGGGCGCGCGCCAGCAGCCCTGCGTGCCGAAACACTGCGCGCCGCAGGCCACAGCAGCGTGCCGCTCAATGGTGCGGAAGCCGTCACCCTGCCCGGCGCCGTCGCAGGGTTCTGCAAGCTCTCCGAAGAGTGGGGACGTCTGGATCTGGACCAAACCCTTTCGCCCGCCATCCACTATGCCGAACATGGTCTGCCGGTGGCGCCGCGCACCGCCTTCGACTGGGCCGGCTTTGCGGATCTCGCCGACGGATACGCCCGCACACATTTCCTGATCGACGGCACCGCTCCGCGTCCCGGTCATGTCTTCCGCGCGCCGGGCCAGGCAGAAGTGCTGCGTCGTATCGCGGCCCAGGGACGTGCAGGTTTTTATGAGGGCGAGGTCGCCGCCGAAATGGTTGCCACGCTTCGTGAGCGGGGCGGTGTGCACACCGAAACCGATTTTGCCGAGGTCGAGGCCGATTGGGTGAACCCGATCAGCGGCGACTACAAGGGCATGGAACTGGTCGAGCATCCGCCGAACGGACAGGGCGCTACTGCCATCCTGCTGGCCAAGATCCTGGCCCGGTTCGATCTGCCGGCGCTCGACCCGTTCGGCGCCGTCCGCGCACATCTGGAGGCCGAAGCGACAAAGCTCGCCTACGATGCACGCGACCGTTTTCTGGCCGATGCCGACCATACCAACCGTCTTGCCCACATGACCGACGACGCTACGGCCGATGCCCTGGCCGCCCTGATCGACCCGAAACGCGCGATGCCAACCCCGCCGCCGGCGGCAGGGGCCGTCCACAAAGAGACCGTCACTCTCAGCGTCGTGGACAAGGACCGGATGGTCGTGTCGATGATCTACTCGATCTTCCACGATTTCGGCAGCGGCATCGCGACGCCGAATTTCGGTCTGCTGTTTCACAATCGCGGTGCCGGATTCTGCTTGGAGCCCGGCCACCCGAACGAGATCGGCGGCGGCAAACGACCCATGCACACCATCATACCCGGCATGCTGCGTGACGCGGGTCGCGTGAGCATGCCTTTCGGCGTGATGGGCGGCGCCTACCAGGCGACGGGGCATGCCCGCTTTCTCACCAACACGGTGGATTACGAGCTCCATCCGCAGGCGGCCCTCGATGCGCCGCGCAGCTTTGCCACCGAAGGCGAGTTGCGTGTGGAACGGGGTTACAGCGAAACGGTGTGCGCCGAGCTTGCCGAGATGGGCCATAAGGTCGTCATTCCCGAGGTGCCGATCGGCGGGGCGCAGGCGATTCGCGTTCACGCAGACGGGGTTCTCGAAGGTGCGTCGGACGCCCGCAAGGACGGTTGCGCGCTCGGCTATTGACGCCCCGTTGCCGTGTCGAAAATCGGTCGGCGCGAACCGCTCGACCTCTGAGCCGTCTTGGAACTGGGAGGACAGAAGAAATCTAGAGAGGAGGGTCGCCAACAGTGGACTGAAACACCGATGCCCCGATCAACGGTATCAGTTCATCTGAGCCTGAAGCTGATACTGGCCATTCTCCATCTCGCCGAACATGTCCTCGAGATCCGGGTGATCGACCGGCTCTCCGCTTTCGTCCGGCTCCAGGTTCTGTTCGGACACATAGGCCACATAATAGCTCTGGTCGTTTTCGGCGAGCAGGTGATAGAAAGGTTGATCCTTCCGAGGACGGCTGTCTTCGGGGATCGCGTCATACCATTCTTCAGTGTTCGAAAACTTGGCATCGACGTCGAACACGACGCCACGGAACGGGTGCTTGCGATGCCGCACCACCTGACCGAGCCTGTATTTCGCCTGCGTTCTCAGCATGTCGTTGCAACCTTTACTCATATCTTTCTAACCTCTGGCAGACCGATCTGTCCATCATGCCCCAACGACACAAGCTGGCTACGATGTGCACGTTCGCTAACTGCCCAAACCTGAGGCACGGACGCAGCGACGTGTGACCCGTCCCATTTGTGTTAAAGTAGCGCATAGGTACAGGGTTCAATTCGTCACGCGCCCGGAATCCAGCAGTTTGTGACAGGCTTGGTTAATCGCGCAGGTGCCGAAAACCCCACCACCGAACCTGCAACAGAGCTCACCCGGTCCGAATAACCCAATGAGTTGCGAGGTCTCCGGGCGCATCCCCGCGGAGCCTCGGACCCGTTGTCTCGCTTAACCAAGAAACCGGCGGGCGACGCGCCCCGGGCCTCAGGGACCCGAATGCTCCAAGTGTTCAGACATGGCCGATTCAACCGGTCGACTGCGCAAAAGACGCGCTGCGCGGCCTTGTGACCGCGCCTGCCGCAAAAGCCGTTCACCCCCGCGCCGGAATGCGGTAACGTCATAAAAAAGCAGAAAATGACGCGTGAGGCCGGAATGAGCAGACGACTGAGCGCTCTCGCCGCTCTTGTTTTTCTTGCCGCCTGTGGAGGCGGCAGCGGCGAAGCTCCCCGTGATCTCGACAATGCCTGCAGCATCGTCGACCAACGTCCCAATTATCTCTCGGCAATGAAAAAGACCGAGCGCGAATGGGGCATTCCCGTGGCGGTGCAGATGGCCACCATCCATCAGGAGAGCAAGTTCATCTCCAACGCCCGCACGCCGCATCAATATGCGCTCGGGATCATACCGATGGGTCGGCAATCCTCCGCCTATGGCTATTCGCAGGCGCTGGATGGCACTTGGGAGGAATACAAGGACGGGCCCGGACGCGGAAATGCGCGGCGCAACAACATCCGCGACGCGACCGATTTCATGGGCTGGTACATGGACAAGAGCTACCGTGTGAACGGCATCTCGAAGACCGATACCCGCAACCAGTATCTTGCCTACCACGAAGGTCATGCCGGCTGGAGACGCGGGTCTTTCAACCGCAAACCCTGGCTGCTGGGCGTGGCCGACAATGTCAGCGCCCGCGCGGTGATCTACGATCGCCAGCTCAAGGCCTGCCGCAAGATCTAGCGCCGCCGCGCCTCTGCTACCAGCCGCTCAGGTCCCCCAGAGGGTGGGGTCGCGCCATGGCGGCGGGACCTGCAACGTCCCTTTGACCTGCGTGCATCCGGCACCGGTTGCCATGGACTGCCACGCGTCCTTCCATGCATCCGGAATGGGACAGGGAGGTGTGACGTCCCGCTCCGGCCGAAACCCGAACCGTCCGTAATAGGCTGGATCCCCAAGCACGAGAACCTGCGAGAACCCGCGGTCCACCATCGCCTCGCACCCGGCCCTGACCAGCGCGCTCCCCGCGCCCTGCCCCTGGGCATCCGGGCGCACCCCGAGCGGACCCAGCAACGCGGCCGCATCGGCGGTCTTGCCAACACCGCAGGGTGTCATGGCGATATGTCCCACGACCTTGCCATCTGACAGCGCGACCAGCGAACACACACCGAAGCCGTCGTCCGCCAGCAAGGCTTCCACCACAGGAAGAAGCTCTTCCTCTGTGAAGGTTTCGGCATAAAGCGTCCGAAGGTCCGGCCAATCCCCGGGCTCGCCGGGACGCGTTGTCAGGGAAGGCAGCATGGGTCTTACTCAAGTTCGGGACGGTTCGGAGCGATTGTCTCGGCGCCGGTTCAGCCGCCGCGCTCGCGCTCGATCAGCGGAATGTTGAACATCCGTGTCGACAGGTTGCCCGCCGGTTGGAAGGGTTCGAAATCGACGCGCGTTTTTTCGCCGGTTTCCGACGTGATCACCCACCCGGCGAGCGCCAGCGGATCGCGGTCAAAGAACAAGCGGATTGTGCCGTATTCCGGGTTCTTGGGGTCTTGCGCGTCCAGCACGGTCTGACCGCCTGGAAACTCGCCATGGGCGGTCACCATCTTCGCCTTACGCAGGTTGACGTTGCGCGCAAGGATCAGGTTGAGCGGCGTGCGGCGCAGCGGAAAGATGTCCGACGAGGTATTCTTGAGACTGTCGAAGATGGCGACCTGGCCGCCCCCGGCGACCACGAGCGCCTCCAGATCATCATACTCGAACCGCGCCCGCCCGGGCCGCTTGATGAACAACGTGCCGCGGCTCTTCGATCCGTCGGCGTTGGTTTGCACGAAGCGCGTCTTCACCGTGTCGAGACCGGTGAGATAGGCGGACAGCGCGTCCAGCGAAGCGGGTTTTGCCTGGGCCAGACCCGCGGTGAGCGCAAAGAGAAGCGTGAGCACAAAAAGTTTCATGACCCTATCCTAGCCACCGCGCGCAGGGATTGCATCCTCCTGCGTGCTCACGTCCCGGAGAGCGCCTGGTTCGAAGAGCGTTCAGTGCGGCTCAGGCACCAGCACCTCGCGCTTGCCGACATGGTTGGCGGACGACACCACGCCGTTGTCCTCCATCTGCTCGACCAGACGCGCGGCCTTGTTGTAGCCGATGGCGAGCTTGCGCTGGATATAGGAGGTGGAGCACTTGCGATCATTGATCGCGATCTGCACGGCCTGGTCGTAGAGCGCATCCTCGCCGCCTGTATTGCCACCGAGCCCCAGCACGAGATCAATATCGTCGGCCTTTTCGTCCTCCGGCCCGTCGAGGACGCTGCCAACATAGTCAGCAGGACCGAACTGCTTGAGGTGATTGACGATCTCCTCAACCTCCTCGTCGGAGGCAAAGGGCCCGTGGATACGGGTGATTTTGGCGCCGCCGGCCATGTAGAGCATGTCGCCCATGCCCAGCAGCTGCTCGGCCCCCATCTCGCCCAAGATCGTGCGGCTGTCGATCTTTGAGGTAACCTGGAAACTGATCCGCGTGGGGAAGTTCGCCTTGATCGTGCCGGTGATCACATCGACCGAGGGCCGCTGCGTGGCCATGATCAGGTGGATGCCGCTGGCCCGCGCCATCTGAGCCAGCCGCTGGATGCAGGCTTCGATCTCCTTGCCCGCGACCATCATCAGGTCGGCCATCTCGTCGACGATGACGACGATATAGGGCAGTGCAACGGGCTCGAACTCGTCAGTCTCGAAGGTCGGATCGCCGGTCGCATCATCAAAGCCGGTCTGCACGGTGCGCGAGAACATCTCGCCCTTCGACAGCGCCTCGCGCACGCGGCCGTTATAGCCCTCGATATTGCGCACACCCATCTTGGACATCTTGCGGTAGCGGTCCTCCATCTCGCCGACGACCCATTTGAGCGCCACGACGGCCTTTTTCGGGTCGGTGACGACGGGCGACAGGAGGTGCGGGATGCCGTCATAGACGCTGAGTTCCAGCATCTTCGGGTCGATCATGATCAGCCGGCATTCCTCGGGCGAGAGCTTGTAAAGCAAGCTCAGGATCATCGTATTAATCGCCACGGACTTGCCCGACCCGGTGGTGCCCGCAATCAGCAGGTGGGGCATCTTGGCGAGGTTCGCCACGATCGGCTCGCCGCCGATATCTTTGCCCAGTGCCAGCGGCAGGCGCAGTTTGCTATCGCCGAAATCGCGCGCCGACAGGATTTCGCGCAGCACGACCTTCTCGCGGCATTCGTTGGGCAGTTCGATCCCGATCACCGACCGGCCGGGCACGGTCGAGACCCGCGCCGACAGCGCCGCCATAGAGCGCGCGATATCGTCTGCCAGCCCAATGACCCGGGACGCTTTCAGCCCCGGCGCCGGTTCCAGCTCGTACATGGTGACCACCGGCCCGGGACGCACGCTGACGATGTCGCCCTTCACGCCATAGTCGTCGAGCACGTTTTCGAGCATGCGGGCGTTTTCCTCCAGCGCCTCGTCGCTGAGATAGGTCTTTTCGATGCTCGCGGGATCCGTCAGCAGCGACAGCGGCGGCGCCTCATAGGCTTCGGCCTCGTCGGCAAGCGGCAGACCCGGCTGAACCTCTGCCTCGGCCTGGCGCGACAGCGCCGTGGGGCGTCGCATCGGATGCTCGACTTTGGGCCGTGCGATCGGGGCACGGGGCAATTCGGAGCGCGGCGAGACAGGGTCCGGCGCCTCGAGCAAATCCTCATCGTCCAACGCGTCGAGTGGCTCCAGCGCGAAGTCGTCCGTCGCGGGCGTGGGCACTCCCTCGGCGGCGGCCATCGCCATAGGCGAGACCAGCGCAGGCTCCATACGGCCGCGCGCGGCACTCTCGTCGCGGTCGCGGTCGTTGCGCAGCTTGGCACGGATCGCATCGGTGATGCGCACCCGGCGCGGATCCGCATCCTCGCTGGCATCGGGACCCGCGTCTGCGTGTGCATCGGTCATGTCGCCGTCGGCATCGCCAAAGGCCGGACCGCGGGCAAAGAGACGCCGGGACGGATCGCCTGTCTCCGCCGCCGCGACCGAGGCGTGCTCGAACGGCACGTCGTTTGCGTCGTCGTGGATTTCTTCGAACATCTCATCGGAGTCGGCCTCCGCAAGTGCCGCATCGCGCGCATCGGCCCGGGCAGCACGGCGTTCCGCAGCACGGCTGCGCAGCGTTTCACCCGCCTGCCCCGCCCGGGCAAAAAGCGACGCATAGCCATGCAGCAGACCGCGCCACAGGAACCGGCGCGCCGATCCGAGCTCCTCGCGGGTCGTGCCAAGCGCATAGAGAATGAGGATCAGCGAGCCGAGCCCCAGCGTCCCCGAGGCGATCTTCAGGCCAAGCGCCGGCGCGATGGGCAAAACCCCCAGAAGCACGCCCAGTGCCGTGTCGCCAAAGAGCCCGCCCAGCCCGAAACTGTGACCCCACGCGCCGTGGGGCGGATAGGTCGCCATGCAGACCGCGGCCAGCGCCACCGCGATGGGCATGGAAATCAGACGCGACAGTGCGCGGGCATCGCCGATATGAAAGACAAACCGGGCCGCCCAGCCGATGCACAGAACCGGCAAGACCCACGCCCCGAGCCCCAGGATCACGTAGAGCGGTGCGGCAGCATAGGCCCCGAAGAGCCCCAGCCAGTTCTGCGGCGCCTGCTGCGACGACCCGAGAAAGCTCGGGTCATTGTCGGAATATGAGCCCAGTGCCAGCGCCAGCACGACCCCGGCGGCCAACAGCGCCAGGCCCAGCAATTCCTTGCTGCGTCGCTCGATGGCGATCTGGGTGGCGGTATCCAGCAACGGGTCGCGGGGGCGGGTGTTGTAAGCCATCAACTCAGTCCTTCGGGATAAAGACAGTCTCGCAGCAGGCGCAGCCCGCGGTCGGTGTCGTCATAGGGGGCGACCAGCGCCACACGGATATAGCCATGGCCCGGATTGCCGGTGGCGGTGTCACGGGCCAGAAAAGCGCCTGGCAGCACGCGCACGCCGGTCTCGCGCCAAAGCTTGAGGGCTGCGGCCTCGCCGTCGGGCACCGGCAACCAGAGGAAAAAACCTGCCTCCGGTGGGCGATAATCGGGAACGGCGGAACCGAGCAGCCGGTCGGCAAGGTCGAATTTCGCGCGATAGAGCGCCCGGCTTTCGGCGACATGGTCTTCGTCGTCCCACAGCCGTTCCGCAGCACGCTGCAGGGGCAAGGGCAGCGGCGCGCCGGCATAATTGCGCAGCGATTTCATGCGCGCGATGTTTTGCGGCCCACTGGTGGCAAACCCCGACCGCAGGCCCGGCAGGTTCGACCGCTTGGAGAGCGAATGAAACGCCACGACGCGCTCCGGATCGGTGCCAGTCTCTGCCGCAACCTCCAGAACGCCGGGTGGCGCTTCGGTGCGCCAGACGTCGGAATAGCACTCATCGGCCAGGACGATGAAATCATGCCGCTCCGCGAGGTCGAGCAGCTCCGCCCAATAGGCCCGGTCGGCGACGGCGCCTTGCGGATTGGCCGGCGAGCACAGATAGACCAGCGCGGTGCGATCCAGCACGTCGTCCGACAACGCACTGATATCCGGCAGAAACCCGGTCTCCGCGGTGGCGTTGACATAGATCGGATCCGCGGCCACCGACATCGCCGCCACGGCATAGACCTGATAAAAAGGGTTGGGCGTCAGAACCACCGGGCGCTCGCCGTTTCTGGACTCCGGGCAGAGCGCCATCGCGACATTGTAGAGCCCCTCTCGCGTACCGTTGAGCGGCAGCACCTCGGCGTCCGGGTCACGCGCAACGCCATAGCGGCGCTTCAGCCAGCCGCAAAAGGCGGTGCGCAGCTCCGGCGTGCCGTCATTGGGCGGGTAGCGCCCGAAGCCTTCGGCATGCTCGGCAATCACATCCATGACCCAGGGTGGAAACGCGTGTTTCGGCTCGCCGATGGACATGGCCAATGGCGCGCCGCCCGGGTCATGGACGTCGAGCAACTCGCGCAGACGCGGGAACGCGTATGCCGGCAGATCGGAAAACCGGTCCGGGGGCTGCATCGCCAGAAAGTGCCTCAATCAACGGGGTCGTTTCGCCCCTTTGTGGACACGGTATCGCGCAGTGAGTCGCCGGTCCAGTATTTTAGACCAGGGCCGCCTCCACGGCGGCGCCCAGGCGCAACAGGCGGTCCTCGTCCATCGGTGGCGCGAGCAGCGATATCCCCGCCGAGGGCGTGCCCGTGGGCAGGGTCAGCGCGCAGAGCCCCAACAGGTTTCCGATCCGCGTGTTGCGCAGCGAAAGCAGATTTTCGGCTACGAAATAGGCGCTGTCCGTCGCGACGCGGTCCCGCGCCGGCGGCAGGGTCGGCACAGTGGGCAGGATCACCGCGTCAAAGCCCGCTGTCAGGTCCAGCCAGTCGTCGCGCAAACACTCCAGCGTGTGCCAGGCGCGAATGTACTCAACTGCCGTGTAGTCCCGTCCGGACCGAAACCGCTCGCGCACACGGTCGAACATCAGATCCGGGTCTTCCTCGATCCGTTCGCCCCAGACCGCATAGGCCTCGGAGGTATAGAGGATGCCAGCCAGCGCCATGGCCTCGGTCACGCAGGGCGCGCCAAACGCCGTCACCTGTGCGCCCGCGGCCTCGATCCGGGCGCGGGCCGAATCGAACCCGGCTGCCGGCGCGTCGCGGATATCGTCGAAGGCCACGGTTTCGAGCAGCCCGATCCGGGTGCCGCCCAACGTCGCGCCATCCAGATCCGGCGCGCCATGCGCGGCATGCCCGGTGAGGATCGGCAGCAAGAGCGCGGCATCGGCGACGCTCCGGGTCAGCGGTCCGACCGTGTCGAACCGCGGGGCGAGCGGAACGACACCGTCGTTCGGGATCAGGCCGGCGGTGGTTTTCAACCCGACCAGATCGTTCCAGGCCGACGGCACCCGTACCGACCCGCCGGTGTCCGACCCGATCGCCGCGGCCGCGAGCCCGAAGGCGACTGACGCCGCGGCCCCGGAGGACGACCCGCCCGCCACGGCCTCGACATCGTTGACGCAGGGCGACGTGGCCGTCACGGGATTGTAACCCAACCCGGAAAAGGCCAGCTCCGACATATGGGTCTTGCCCAAGCATATCAGCCCCGCGGCGGTGGCGCGCGCGAGCACCGCGCAATCCTGCTCCGGCACCCGGTCCTTGAGCAGGGCGGACCCGGACTCGGTCGCCACGCCGGCACTGTCGAACAGATCCTTCCAGGATACCGGCACACCGTCGAGCGGGCCGAGCCGTTCGCCGGCTGCAGCGCGCGCCTTGGCGGCCTGTGCCTCTGACAGCGCGCGGTCCACGGTCAGGCGGGCATAGATGCGTTCACCGTATTCATGGCCCTCCGCCGCGGCGAGGTAATGCTGGGTCAGGGCGACCGGATCGATCTCGCCCGCGCCGATACCGTGGCCCAGCGCGCTGGCCTCCATCCACAACCAACTGTCCGACATCGCACCCTTACCCCTCGCCCAACTGTCGCAGCGCACGCTAATCGGCGGCCACGCGATGGACAATGGCGCACGCGCGGTCATATTCCGGCCCATGGAACAGACCTCGGCACCAAACAGCGTCCTCATCGTCGGCGGCGGGTTGAACGGCGCGGCACTCGCGCTCGGTCTGGCACAGGCGGGACAGGCCGTGACGCTGATCGACGCGCTGCCGCGCGAAACCCGCGACACGCCCGATTTCGACGGCAGGTCCTACGCGATGTCCCTGGCCTCGGTCCGGATGTTGGAGGCGCTCGGGCTCTGGGAGGCGCTCGATGGCGACGCGCAGCCGATCCTGGGCGTCAAGGTCTGCGACGGGCGGGTCGGAGAGGGGCCCGGTCCCTTCGTGATGGAGTTCGACCATGCTGAACTGGAGGAAGGCCCTCTCGGCCATATGGTCGAAGACCGCCACCTGCGCCACGTCCTCCTGGCCGCCACCGCCGAGCATCCGGGCATTGCCGAGCTGTCCGGCGTCACCGTGACCGACCAGAACGTCAGCGACCGCGCGGTGGCGGTGACGCTCTCGGACGGGACGACATGCGACGGTATCCTGCTGATCGGGGCCGACGGGCGCGGCGGGGCCGTGGCGACGCGGGCCGGGATCGCGCGTGACGTCACGGACTACCGCCAGTCGGCACTGGTCTGCGCAGTCGCGCACGAGCTGCCCCACCACGGCATCGCGCATCAGTTTTTCCTGCCCCCCGGACCGCTCGCGATCCTGCCGCTCACCGGCAACCGGTCGTCCATCGTGTGGAGCGAGGACACCGCGCAGGCCGCCGCCATCCATGCGCTCGACGACGCGCAGTTCCTGCAGGTGCTGCGCCCGCGCTTCGGCGATTTCCTGGGCGGCATACATCTCGCCGGCAAGCGCTACAGCTACCCGCTTAACCGCACGCTGGCGCGCCGGTTCATCGCCCCGCGCGTGGCGCTGGTGGGTGACGCGGTGCGCGGCGTACATCCGATCGCCGGCCAGGGGCTGAACGCAGGCCTGCGCGATTGTGCAGCGCTGGCCGAGGTTGTGACCGACGCGAAGCGGCGCGGCGAGAACATCGCCTCGCCCCTGGTGCTGGAACGCTACGAGGCTTGGCGCCGTGCCGACAGCAGTGCGCTCGCCATGGCGACCGACGGGTTCAACCGGCTCTTCTCCAACGACAACCCGCTTCTGCGGCTCGGGCGCGGGCTGGGGCTGGCGGCGGTCAACGCATCGCCCATGCTGCGGCGCAAATTCATGCGTGAGGCGGCGGGCCTGTCCGGTGATCTGCCGCGGCTGATGACGGGCGTGGCGCTTTAGTCGCTCCGCCCCGCTCAGTCGAGCTCCCGCGCCTCGTCGACCAGGAGCACCGGGATGCCGTTGCGGATCGGAAAGGCGAGCTTGGCGGTCTTGGACACCAGCTCCTGCCGGGCGGCGTCATAATCCAGCCGCGCCTGCGAGCGCGGACAGACCAGCGCCTCGAGCATATGGCGGTCGAATCCGGGCGGATCCGCCGACATGTCGGTCACTGCATGACCTCTTCGTTATTGCCCCCGCGCAGCGCGAACTCGATCAGCGTCACAAGCGTTTCTCGCCTGGTCGTCAGCGACGGCGCCTCCAGCAGCGCCTGCTTGTCCTCGTGATCGAACGGGCAGAGCATCGAGAGCGAATTGATCAGCAGCTCGTTTTCGGCCTCTTTCAAACTGTCCCAGTCGGTCGACAGCCCCTTGGCCTCAAAGAACCGCTGCAACAGGTCGAGAAAGGCCTTGCGGTCGAAATCCGTGTCCTTCTCGACCGCCCCGAGGTCCCGTTCGAACCCCGACCAGGCGATGTCCGCACGGATATAGGGCGTGAACCCGTCCACCTCCCGGGTGATGCGGAACCGCGACGCACCGCTGAGGGTGATCATGTAGCGCCCGTCCTCGGTCTCCGAAAACGCGGTCAACCGTCCCGAACAGCCGATGGCATGGAGCTTGCGGTCGCTGCTGCCCGGCACCTCGCGCGGCTGGATCATCCCGATCAGCCGGTGCGAGGTCTTCAGCGTATCGTCGAGCATCGCCAGATAGCGCGGCTCGAAAATATGCAGCGGAAGGCGCGCCCGCGGCAGCAAAAGCGCGCCGGGAAGCGGGAAGAGCGGGATCGAGTCAGGAAGATCTGCCGATTGAATCATGGCTATCAGCTAGGACTGCAACCGGATCAGGCAAATATCATGGACGAGAGTTTCCGGCGGCCATTGAGCGCGATCGGGTCATCGGGCTTGAGCGCTTCGAAAATCGTGAAGAGCTGCGCCTTTGCCGCCCCCTCGTTCCATTCGCGATCCTTGCGGAAGAGCGCGAGCAATTCTTCGACCGCCTCCTCGACGCTGCCCTCCGCATGGAGCGCCTTGGCCAGCTCGAACCGCGCGTCCAGATCGTCCGCGTTGGCAGCAACCGCTGCGCGCAACTCCGCCACGGGACCGGCATCAGCGGCCTGCTTGGCCAGATCGAGCTGCGCCCGCGCGGCCTCGACCTCGGGCGCCTTGGCCATCTCGGGCTCGGCATTGTTGAGCAACGCCTCGGCCTGATCCAGTTCGCCCATCGCCAGATGCGCCCGCGCCAGTCCGCCGAACGCGGCCGCATTTGTCGGCTCTTCGCCCAGGATCGCGGCAAAGGTCTGGGCCGCGTCCACGGCCGCCCCCTCGGCCAGCATCTCCTCGGCCGCCGATATCGCATCCGACAGCCCGCCGTCGCCCGCCAGCGCCGAAACGCGGTCGACGAACTCCTTGATCTCGGATCCGGCCACAGCACCCTGAAACCCGTCCGCCGGCTGCCCCTTCCAGAAGGCATAGACCGTGGGGATCGACTGGATGCGCAACTGCGCCGCGATGGCCTGGGCCTCGTCGACGTTGATCTTGACCATTCGGACCTTGCCGCCGGCCGCGGTCACCGCCGCTTCGAGCGCCGGGCCGAGGGTCTTGCAGGGCCCGCACCAGGGCGCCCAGAAATCGACGATCACCGGAACTTCCTGGCTGGCGTCGACGACGTCGGCCATAAAGGTTGCCTCGGTGCCGTCCTTGATCAGATCACCTGCGGCAGGCGCTGCGGGTGTTGTACCGAACTCAAGCATCCTGGTCCCCCATCGGTCTTGGTTTTGCCCCTATATGCTCGTGACGGGGGCAAAGTCCAAGACTAGAACGGAGGCCGAGGCCGATGAGCCGGTTTTTGAAAGCGACCGAGCAGGCGATGGCGATGGACGAAACCGTCTGGGCGCGCCACGCGAACCCGTGGAGTGTCTGGACCCGCGTCGCGATCCTGCCCCTTGCGGCACTGGCGATCTGGAGCAGGGTGTGGATCGGCTGGGCGGCGCTTGGACCACTGGCCGCATTGCTGCTCTGGGTCTGGATCAATCCGCGGGCCTTTCCGCCGCCGCGGCACACCGACCGGTGGGGGTCCAAGGCGACCTTCGGTGAGCGCGTGCTTCTCAACCGGGCTGCGGTGCCGATCCCGACGCATCACCGGCGCGCGGCGACAATCCTTGGCATCGGTGCGGGCCTCGGCTTGGTGCCGCTCGTCTGGGGCCTGTGGGCGTTCGACCTCTGGGCCGTCGGGTTCGGACTGCTGCTGACGGTGGGTGGAAAGCTCTGGTTTCTTGATCGGATGGTCTGGCTCTATGACGATATGAGCCCGGACGTTCCGGCCTACCGCGCCTGGCTGCGCTGATCGCCGGAGCGCGCGGCCTCGGGCGCCATCCCCATACCGCGCAGCAGCGCCTCGGGGTCGCGCCCGTCGAGTTCCGCCGCCAGACCGCCATGGTACCCGGCCCAGGCCTCGGTAAAGCCGGCCCGGTAGGCCACCAGAACTGGCACCGAGCGGTCCATGCAGGTTTCGATCACCCCGCAGAACCCGCGGCCCTCGGCCTCCGCCTTGCCAAAGCGGCTGACGATCACCAGCGCGGGCGCACGCTCGGCGACAGCCCGCTCCAGATCGCCGGCCCGTTCGGTCAGGGCCGCCCAGTCCAGATTGCAGCCTGACGCGCCGGGTCCGCGCTTTTCGCTGATATCGTGGGCAACGCCGCTCGCCAGATCGTGCAGCAGGATCCCCGGACAGCTGCAATCGGGCGCGCTCAGCCGCTCCTGCACATACCCCGCCACCGGCAAGCCGCGCGCGCGTAATCCACCCGCCATCGCGCGTAGAAGATCATCGACCCGCGGCCCCTCCTCGCGGCAGAGCCCGAAGAGCGGCGCGTCAGACATCGAAGCTCGCAAAAACCGGCGCGTGGTCCGACGGTTTCTCCCAGCCGCGCACATCACGCAGGACCCGCGATCCGTGGGCCGACCCGGCCAGATCGCGCGAGGCCCAGATATGGTCCAGTCGGCGGCCCTTGTCGGCAGCGTCCCAGTCCCGCGCGCGGTAGCTCCACCAGGAATAGAGCTGCCCGTCGGGGATATCCGCGCGGGTCACGTCGGCCCAGCCCCCGGCCTCGCGCGCCTCCTCAAAGGCCTCGACCTCGACAGGCGTGTGGCTGACGACCTTGAGAAGCTGCTTGTGGGACCAGACGTCATCCTCGCGCGGGGCGATGTTCAGATCCCCGACCAGAATGGACTTCTCGGGCGTCTCGTCGCGGAACCAGTCGCGCAGTTCGGCGACGAAATCGAGCTTGTGGCCGAACTTTTCGTTCACCTCGCGGTCGGGCACGTCGCCGCCCGCGGGGACATAGCAGTTGTGGATCGTGATCCCGCTCTCCAGCCGGGCCGCGACATGGCGCGCATCCCCCTTGCCGACGAAATCGCGCTGGCCGGCATCCTCCAGCGGCAGACGCGACAGGATCGCGACGCCGTTATAGCTCTTCTGCCCACGCGCCACGCAGTGCCCGTAACCGGCCGCGGAAAATAGCTCGACAGGGATCTTGTCGGCGGTACATTTGCATTCCTGCAGGCACAATACATCGGGGGCCTCGTCGCGCAGCAGACGCGTCACGAGATCGGCGCGCAGACGCACGGAGTTGATGTTCCAGGTGGCCACGGTGAGGGACATGAGTGGGGCGCTTTCAAGACTCGGATGGCGTCTGTTAGCGGGCAGCCCGAAAAGCTGAAAGGGAAATTCCGCCAGCCGGTCCCCCCGCGCGCCCCCGAAACTGTGGCGCTCTTGCATCGCTCCGGGGCCAGAGCGGACGGCCCTGGCGCGCTTCGATCTTGGGTAGTTCCGGTCCGCGGCGTATGTCCCGCGCATCGACGGCGATACGGGGACGGCCGGGTGAACAGGTTGCAGCGCCATTGGCGCAATTTCGAGATTCGACTGCAGAAAAGCGACCGGGTGCAAAACGTGCTCAAGGCGCTCTATGCGCGCTATGTCGCGTTTTGCTACCGCACGATCCGCTGGGACCGGCTCGGAATGGAAAGCTACGAAGCCGACATCGCCCGCGGGGTGCCGCGGCTTTTGTGCTTCTGGCACGAGCAGCTCATCATGATGGCCTATATGCGCGACTGGAGCGACCATGGCGGCGGCGCGGTCGTCAGCCGTCACGCCGATGCCCAAATCATGGCCGAACACATGCGCGGCCTTGGCATCGAGATCATCGAGGTGGGCACATCGGACGTGAATATCGGCCCCGTACGCGACTCCGTGCGTCATCTGCGCGCCGGCAAAACCCTGGCGATCACCGTCGACGGCCCAATGGGCCCTGCGCGTGAGCCCAAACCCGGCGCGCTCGTCATTGCGACGCTGGCGCAGCTTCCCGTGACGCCCTGCGCCTACGCCGTCACCCGGTCGATCCGGCTGCGGACCTGGGACCGGCTGATCGTGCCCCTGCCCTGGTGCCGCGGCGTTTTTTCGGTGGGTCAGGGCTTCACCCCGAAGCCGCGGATGAGCGAGAGCGAAATGGCTGACGCCCAGGCCAAACTGACGGAGCTGATCAACGCGCAGGAAGCGATCTGCGCGGCGCATCTGCGCAAGACCTGACAGAAAAAAGGCCCGCACCGAAGTGCGGGCCAGTCCAACAGGGAGGTAGTGCCATAACCCCGGCACAAGGGGATCTTTCACATGCACCATGCCGAATATGGACCCTTCGGCACAATGCGACTTTCCGACATGGGACTTTTGTCTCGGTCCCTTGACGCGCTTTTAACGCAGGCTCAGGCCACCAGCCGGTAGCCACCGCTTTCGGTGACCAGAAGCCGCGCGTTCGAGGGATCGGGTTCGATCTTCTGACGCAGCCGGTAAATATGCGTTTCCAGCGTGTGGGTCGTCACCCCGGCATTGTAGCCCCAGACCTCGTGCAGCAGCACATCGCGCGCCACGACACCCTCGGACGCCCGATAGAGAAACTTCAGAATGTTGGTCTCTTTCTCGGTCAGCCGGATCTTCTTCTCCGCCTCGTCGATCAGCATCTTCATCGACGGCTTGAATGTGTAGGGCCCAAGCTGAAACACCGCATCTTCGGACTGCTCATGCTGGCGCAGCTGGGCACGGATCCGAGCGAGCAGGACCGGAAACTTGAAGGGCTTGGTCACGTAATCGTTGGCCCCGGCGTCCAGGCCGAGGATCGTGTCGGCATCGCTGTCATGGCCCGTGAGCATCACAACGGGGCATTTCACACCCTGCTTGCGCATCACCCGGCAGAGCTCGCGCCCGTCCGTATCGGGCAACCCGACATCCAGAATCACAAGATCGTAGAGCGCCGACTTGGCCTTGGCCATCGCATCGTGACCATCGCCGGCCTCGAAAACGTCGAACTCTTCGGTCATCACGAGCTGCTCCGATAGCGCCTCGCGCAAATCGTCGTCATCATCGACAAGCAGGATTTTTTTCAATGCGCCCATATCGTTGGTCTCCTCTATTGAAGGACCAGATGCGTAGTTGCTGGCCAACCGACAAGATTTGCTGCAATCCTCTCACGCGCTCGTGTGTCAGGAGCGGGCTTTGTTTCAGGATTGCCGTCCAATATGATCGATGACGCTCCCGAAAGTGCCGGACTGCCACCAGGGATGACCCCTGGCGCGGCCGAGCGTTTGGCGCGCGCGCGGGTCGATCTGCGCAGCGGACTGCCGGTGGTTTTGACAGACCCGGAGCTGGGCTGGGTGCTGGCCGCACCGCTCGAGACATTGACGCGTGACAGGCTGGCAGCCTTGCGCACAGCCGGCGTGGCCGAGGTGGTACTGACGGCCCGGCGCGCGGTAACGCTCAAGGCGCGCCCCTATGACGGCGATGTCGCCCGCATTCCGCTGCCGGACTGGGCCGGACTTGACTGGCTGCAGGCCCTGGCCGACCCGGGGCGCGATCTCGACACTCCGATGAAAGGCCCCCTGCCCGCCTTGCGCGATGGCGATGCGCAATTCGCCCGCGCGGCAGTTCGGCTGACCAAGGAGGCGCGGCTTCTGCCTGCCGTGCTTGTCGTCACGCCGCGAGACGCCGCCGCGGCGTCCCCCGAGCAGCTCACCGTTCTGACCCTGGCGGAAGTGGCGGAGCGGCCCGATACGCCGCGGCTCGATCCGATCGTATCGGCCCGGATGCCCCTGACGGTCTCGCCGGAGGGGCGGCTCCATGTCTTCAGGCCCGAGGATGGCGGCGAAGAGCATTACGCCGTGGAGATCGGCAGCCCGGCGCGCGCCGCCCCGGTCCTTACCAGACTGCATTCGGCCTGCTTCACCGGCGATCTGCTGGGTTCGCTCAAATGCGATTGCGGCCCGCAGTTGCGCGGGGCGCTGGCGCAGATGGCGGCCGAAGGCGCCGGCGTGCTGCTCTATCTCAATCAGGAGGGGCGCGGCATCGGGCTGGCCAACAAGATGCGCGCCTATACGCTGCAGGATCAGGGATTCGACACGGTGGAGGCCAATCACCGGCTGGGGTTCGAGGATGACGAGCGCGATTTCCGCCTCGGCGCGCAGATCCTGCGGCAGATGGGCTTCGACCGGGCCCGCCTGATGACAAACAACCCCGCCAAGGTGGCGCGTCTCGAAGAGAGCGGCATCACCGTAACCGAACGTGTCCCGCTCGTCGCCGGAAAGACGTCCGAGAATGCGGCATATCTCGCCACGAAGGCCGCGAAATCCGGCCATCTGCTGTGACGCCGGCCCGGCGCCACGACATCACCGTGACCCGTTGGGGTGCGCGTTTTCTCGGACGCAGCTTTCCCTGCGCAATCGGGCGCGGCGGGATTTCCCGGAGCAAACGCGAAGGCGACGGGGCAACGCCCGCCGGCGTGCACCGGCTCGTGGGTATGCTTTGGCGGCCCGACCGTCTGGCGCGCCCGGCCGACTGGGCCCTGCCGATCCGGCCTGGCGATCTGTGGTCCGACGATCCGGGCGACGAAGACTACAACCTGATGGTGCGCGCGCCCTATGCTCCGAGTCACGAACGGCTGCGCCGCGCCGATCCGCTCTATGACATGGTGCTGATCACTGACTGGAACTGGCCCTACGCGGTCCGGGGCGCAGGCTCGGCGATCTTTCTGCACGCCTGGCGCAAACCACGTCACCCGACCGAGGGCTGCGTCGCCTTTGCACCGGAGGATCTGCGCTGGATCGCACCGCGCATCCGGCATGAAACACGTCTGATCGTAAGCGGTTAGCCGACCCGCCACGCAAGAGTTGGATACGGAATCTCAGACCGCCGTGGCTGGATCGCGCGCGCCGAAAATCGCGGAACCCACGCGCACATGGGTCGCGCCAAGCGCCACGGCCCGTTCGAAATCGCCGGACATGCCCATCGAAAGTCCACTCAGCCCGTTGCGCGCGGCGATCTTGGCAAGTAGCGCGAAATGCAGGCTCGGTTCTTCGTCCACCGGCGGGATACACATCAAACCTGTGAGCGGCAGATCCATGTCCCGGCAGCGCGCCACGAACGCGTCGGCATCGGCGGGCAGAAGCCCGGCCTTCTGGGCCTCTTCACCTGTATTGACCTGGACGAACAGCTCCGGACAGGTGCCTCGAGATTGAGCCAGGTCTGCCAGCTTTCGGGCCAGCTTTTCGCGGTCCACCGAATGGATGGCGTCGAAGAGCTCCACTGCCTGTTTCACCTTGTTGGTCTGCAGCGGCCCGACGAGATGAAGCCGAACGCCGTCGAAGCGTTCCATCAGATCCGGCCATTTGCCGGCGGCTTCCTGCACCCGGTTTTCGCCGAACAGCCGATGACCCTGGGCCAGAACCGCCTCGATCCGCTCCAACGGTTGCACCTTGGAGATCGCGATCAGTTCGACCGATCCGCGCGGACGCCCTGCGCGGACCTCTTCGGCTTCGATCCGGTCCTTGATGTCCTGCAGCCCCATCACACTCTCCCTAGTCACGGGTCGGGTTTTGCCATCGCCAGCGGCGGGATATTGCGATGTCGCTCAAAAGAAAAGAGCGGGCACAAGGCCCGCTCTTTCCGAGTAGTGGTTGGGTTTCGCAATCAGAATGCGAAGTCCAGACCGAAGTCTGCGGCCCAGTAGCTGTTGTCCTGGTTGGTGAAGGTGTCCGTCAGGAACGGAGTTGCCGGCATCGTGTAGACGTCGCCGCCACCGACCGAGCCGACGAGGGCGAGACCGCCGCCGAGGTCGTAGGACGCACCAACACCGTAGAAGAACGAACGCTTCAGACCGGGAGTGTCGTTGTTGATCTCACGGTAGAACGCGCCGACGGTGATCGCGTCGAAGGTGCTCTCGATCGAGATGCCGTACTGGTCGAACGTGCCGTCGCCATTGGTCCGGACAGGGACACCGTTCGGAGCCACGACGAACTCAGGCGCGCCGGCGCCTGCGTCGAGCTGACCGTAGTAGCCCTTGATCGTGGTGTTGGCGAACGTGTAGGACGCCTGACCGATGATGTGGTTCACAGAGCCGTTTTCTGCCGGCACCACCAGTTCCGCGCCACGGAGGAAGTCGGTGGCGTCGAACACGGTGATCTCGGTACCTTCAGGCACTTGCTCGTAGGCGAGACCAACGCTCCATGCGCCGCCGTCGTAGCCGGCACCGATCGACCAACCTTCGTCGTCGTTCAGGCCGATGGCGCCTGTGAAGCCTTCATAGTCGTAGGTGTAGAGAGCCAGGGGACCCTGCTGACACGGACCGGTGGTCTCGAAGCTGCCGGTGGGAAGACCGGTGTTCGGGTCGATGATCCGGATCGGGTCGCCATTGGCGTCCAGGACACGCGAACAGGAAGGATCGCCAGCGGAGAGCAGGTACAGGACTTCGTTGAAGTCGCCGAGGCCCGACAGGCTGACGAAGTCAAGGTCGCCAACGACAGCTTCTGCCGCGCCGTCGGTGTCACCCATGGCCAGACGGCCGAAGGCGCCCGACACAAAGACTTCACCGTCGAACCCGCGCACACCCTGTGCCTTGGGTGTGTCGTCGGCGTCGATGGACGCGCCGAAGACGATACCGCTGTCCGACTCACCGGAAGCGGTGAAGTCGATGTCCAGATCGAACGCGAATGCGTAGTTCTGGCTTTTCCCGTTGGTGTTGTTCAGGAAGACGTCGTCCGTGTCGATGTAGACAACACCGTAGTAGGCGTCGCCGCCCACGGTGACTTCAGCGGCGGCAACCGAGGCGGTCATGGCCAGCACGCTGGAAGCAAGGAGGATCTTTTTCATAGTTTCCCTCGTAGATTAAGGCGTCCTCAAGCGGGACCCCCCGGTTGAGTTGATCCTTCCTCTCGCTTTCCCCTCTTGATTACAAGTTGCTGAGATTTCACTCGCAAAGCCGACTGAGATTTGATGCAGCTTTGCCACAGTGATATCCAGGCAGCCCGGCCTGGACCCGCTCGGGCGGCCAAGCCGCGCTTGCCGCGCCCCCGGAGCCCGGATAGAGACAGTGGCGCACACTTGTCGCCCAATTCTCGGATCCCGCCCGCCATGACCCATCGCTCCCGTGTTGCTGCCATTACTTCTCTCATCGGGTTGTGCGGGGTGCTTGTCGCCTGCGGTCCGAACCAGCAGGGCAGGCAGCCGTCGAACCTCAATGACAGCCCGAGCGCCAGCGCTAACCGATCGACATTCTTTGATCTTTTCAACAATCGCGACGACCCAAACGTCACCCTGGAGGTCAACAAGTACCTCTGGACGGCATCGCTCGATGTGCTGGGCTTCATGCCCGTGCAATCGGCCGACCCGTTTTCCGGTCTGATCGTCTTTGGTTACGGGACGCCACCGGGCGGCAGCCGCGCCTACCGCGCGACGGTGTTGATCGACGACCCCGCGCTCGATGCACGCTCGTTGAACGTGTCTGTTCAAAGCCGCTCGGGTGCGGTCGATGCCGATACGGTGCGTGCCGTCGAGGACGCGATCCTCACCCGAGCGCGCCAGATGCGGATCGCCGACAACGATCTCTGACGGACGGCCGAACCGGTCCATTCCGGCGCCGGCCTCTTCGACAAAGCCCCCATGATCCGCCGGCCGGTCGTGCGCGACGCGCAACGGCCCCGCGGCGCGTGCCGCTCTAGTCCAAACCGAGGCAGGCCGGCGCCGGGCCACCAGGTTGCGCGCCCCTCTGCCGGCCCCACTTGGGCTGTCCGCCGCTGCTGGACGGCGCCCCGTGGCCGCAGTAAGACGCCACGGACTTCCGCTCCTCAAGGACACGCTGCCATGTCCCGCTATTCTCCCGCCGATATCGAGCCCCGCTGGCAGGCCGCCTGGGATGCCGACGGCACCTTCACCGCCCGCCGCGACAATGACCGGCCGAAATACTATGTGCTGGAGATGTTCCCCTATCCTTCGGGGCGTATCCATATTGGTCATGTGCGCAACTACACGATGGGCGACGTGATCGCGCGCTACAAGCACGCCACCGGCCATAACGTGTTGCACCCGATGGGCTGGGACGCGTTCGGGATGCCGGCGGAAAACGCGGCCATGGCCTCGGGCGGGCACCCCAAGGACTGGACCTACGCCAATATCGCCGACATGCGCGATCAGATGAAGCCGCTGGGTCTCTCGATCGACTGGAGCCGCGAGTTCGCTACCTGCGACCCCGAGTATTACGGCCAGCAGCAGGCGCTCTTCCTGGACTTCCTGCAGGAGGGTCTGGTCTACCGCAAGAATGCGGTGGTCAACTGGGACCCGGTCGACATGACCGTGCTGGCCAACGAGCAGGTCATCGACGGCTGTGGCTGGCGCTCCGGCGCGCCCGTCGAGCGGCGCGAGCTGACCCAGTGGTTCTTCCGAATCTCCGACGATGCCGAAGAGCTGCTCGACGCGCTCGACGGGCTGGAGAACTGGCCCGAGAAGGTCCGCACCATGCAGGCCAACTGGATCGGCAAGTCCCGCGGGCTGCAATTCGCCTTCCCGCTGACGGAGCCCGTCCACGGACATGCCGGGGTCGAGGTTTACACCACCCGCCCCGACACGCTGATGGGAGCGAGCTTCGTCGGTCTCTCGGTTGATCATCCGCTGGCCCGGGCGTTGGAGGCCGACAATCCCAAGCTGGCCGCCTTCGCGGCCGAGTGCCGGCGCATGGGCACGTCCGAGGAAGAGCTGGAAAAAGCCGAAAAGCGCGGCTTCGACACCGGGCTGCGGGTGCGACATCCGCTCGACCCGAGCTGGGAACTGCCGGTCTGGGTCGCGAATTTCATCCTGATGGATTACGGCACAGGGGCTGTCTTCGCCTGCCCGGCCCATGACCAGCGCGATCTGGATTTCGCGCGCAAATACGACCTGCCCGTGCGCGATACGTTCCTCGCCCTCGACGACCCGACGCCGGTCGCCGACACGGCCTTCGTGCCACCCAAGACCGAACCGGTGCGTTGGATCGATCATTTCGCCGGACTGGACGTCGCGACCGGCGAAGAGGCCATCGAGGCCACCATCGCCAAGGCAGAGGCCGACGGATGGGGCGAGGGTCGCACCCAGTTCCGCCTGCGCGACTGGGGCCTGAGCCGCCAGCGCTACTGGGGCTGCCCGATCCCGGTGGTGCATTGCGACACCTGCGGGGTCGTCCCGGAAAAGAAAGAGAACCTGCCCATCCGGCTGCCCGACGATGTCAGTTTCGACCAGCCCGGCAATCCGCTCGACCGCCACCCCACATGGCGCGACGTGCCCTGCCCGGCCTGCGGCGCGCCGGCGTTGCGCGAGACCGACACGATGGACACGTTCGTGGACAGCTCGTGGTATTTCGCCCGCTTCACCGCGCCCGATGCCGCAACGCCCACCAATCCGGAGGACGCCGCATACTGGATGAATGTCGACCAGTATATCGGCGGCATCGAGCATGCGATCCTGCACCTGCTCTATTCGCGCTTCTTCGCCCGGGCGATGCACCGCTGCGGCCACCTGCCCGCCGAGGCGATCGAGCCCTTCGGCGCGCTCTTCACCCAGGGCATGGTGACCCACGCGATCTATCAGACCCGCGACGCCCAGGGTCGGCCAGTCTACCACCTGCCCGAGGACGTCATCGAGCTGTCAGCCAATGGCGGACGTCAGGTCGTGCTGCGCCACGATCTGCTGGTCAAGGAGGGTGCCAGCGACGATGAGCTCTATCTCCTGGCCCAGGGCAACGACCTGACGGTCGAGGTCATCCCCTCGGCCAAGATGTCGAAATCAAAGCGTAATGTCGTCGACCCCGCGGCGATCATTGCCCAGTTCGGCGCCGACACCGCGCGCTGGTTCGTGCTCTCCGACAGCCCGCCGGAACGCGATGTCGAGTGGACCGCATCCGGTGCAGATGCCGCCAACAAGCATCTCGCCCGGGTCTGGCGCCTAGCCGAGGCCTGCCGGCAGGCTGGGGGTGCCGCCGAGGACCCCGCGGCCTCGCCGGGCACGCCGGACCACGACCTGGCGCGCGCCACCGCGCGCGTGATCGTCGACGTCACGGCCGGGATCGAAGGCTTTGCCTTCAATGGCGCCGTTGCAAAACTCTACGCCTTCACCAACGCGATCGCGAAATCCAAGGCCTCGCCGGCCGCTCAGGCGCGGGCCTTGCGCACCTTGGCGCAGCTCATGGCGCCGATGACGCCCCATCTGGCCGAGGAGATCTGGTCGATGCTGGGCGGCGCGGGTCTCGTGGCCACGACGCCTTGGCCCCATGCCGACCCGGCGCTGCTGGTCGAAGACACCGTCACCCTGCCGATCCAGATCAACGGCAAACGTCGCTCGGAGCTTCAGGTGCCCAAGGATCTCGACAAGGCCGGCATCGAATCCCGCGCCCTCGCGGATCCCGCCGTGCAGCGGGCGCTCGATGGCGCGGCGCCGAAAAAGCTGATCGTCGTACCGGGTCGGATCGTCAATGTCGTGGTCTGAGCGCGCCTCCCGGGCCGACGCCCCGGCGCGGGCTCTGGTGCTCGCGCTCGTCGCCTGCGTCGGCCTCGCCGCCTGCGCGTTCCAGCCGCTCTACGGACCGCAGGGCGCGGGGAGCAAACTGAACGGTCAGGTCGCCATCGCCGCTCCCGGGACCACCCGGGACTATATCATGGCCCGCGAGCTGGAGCTCACCTTCGGTCCGGCGGCCCGCCCCATCTACCGGCTCGACTACAGCCTGTCTGTCGCCAGCGAAGAGGCCGCGATCACCAGCGGGCAGGAGATCGACCGCGTCAACCTGATCGGCACCTTGAGCTATACCCTACGCACCCTGCCGGGCGGAGAGGCTGTCACCACCGGGACCTCGGACGGGTTTGTCAGCTATTCCTCGGCAGGCGAACCGGTTGCCATCAACGCCGCGCGCAACGATGCCGAACTGCGCCTCGCGCGCATCCTGGCCGACCGCACCTTTATCCTTGTGCTCAGCAATCCCGCCGTGGCGGCCGCGACCGGCACCGGCGGCGCAACCCCGTGAAACTGTCCGGCCGGCAGGCGCGGACCTATTTCGGCGCGCCCGATCCGAACAGCGCCGGATTGCTGATCCACGGCGCGGATGCGATGCGCGTCGCGCTCCACCGACAGGACATGCTGGCCGCCCTGCTGGGGCCTGACGCCGGCGAAGAGATGCGGCTGGCCAGCCTCGCCGCGACGGACTTGCGTAAGGATCCTGCCGCGCTGGCCGACGCCGTGCAGGCCCGCGGCTTCTTTCCAGGCCCTCGCGCCGTGCATATCGAAGGCGGAATGGACGGGCTGACGGCATTGATCGGCGCCGCCCTGGACAGCTGGCAGCCCGGCGACGCGCAGATCGTGGTGACGGCTGGCCAGCTCCCGGCGCGCTCCAAGCTGCGCAAGCGGTTCGAGGATCACCCAAGCGCGCGCTCGGCAGCGGTCTATGACGACCCGCTGGGGCGTGACGAGATCGCCGCCATGCTGCGCGACGCCGGGCTGCCCGCGCCATCGCGCGAGGCCGACGGCGCACTCGAGGCTCTGGCCGCGGCGCTGGATCCGGGCGATTTCCGCCAGACCGTGGAAAAGCTCGCGCTCTACACTCGGGACAGCGACACCCCGGCCACTGCCGAGGATGTGGCCGCTGTGGCGCCGCTCTCGACCGAAGCAGGGGTGGACGATCTGACAGCCGCTGTGGCCGGCGGCGACAGCGCGTCCGTCGGCCCGCTCCTGCGGCGCCTGCAGACCCAGGGCACCCAGCCCGTGGCACTCTGCATCGCCGCGGCGCGCCACTTCCGCCAGTTGCTCGCCGCTGCCTGCCATCCCGAGGGCCCGTCCAAAGGGCTTGCCGCGGCGCGCGTCTTCGGCCCACGCCGGGACCGGATGGCGCAGCAATTGCAGATTTGGTCGCCCGCCCGGCTCGACCAGGCGATCGGCCTGCTGGTCGACACCGACCTCACGTTGCGTTCGCCCGCCGCAGCACCCCAGATGGCGGTGGTCGAACGTGCGCTGATCCGGTTGGCGATGCTCGCCCGCCGGCCCGACTGACCCACCGCGACTCACCCGGAGCCCGCCCATGATCACCGTTGTCGGAACCGCCAAGACCCGCACGCTGCGCGTGCTGTGGATGCTGGAGGAACTTGGCCTGCCCTACGATCACCAGCCCGAATCGCCGCGCTCGCCAGAAGTGACAGCGCTCAATCCGCTCGGCCGCATCCCGGTCCTGCGCGATGGCGATGCCGTGCTCACCGACAGCGTCGCGATCATGGCCTATCTGGGCGACCGAAGCCCCGATGCCGGTGGTGCCGATTGCGTCGGCGGGCTGACCCACCCCGCCGGCACGCCCGCGCGCGCCCATCAGGACGCGCTGACATTGCGGCTGATCGACGAATTCGATGCGGTGATCTGGACCATGGCGCGGCACACGTTCGTTTTGCCCGAAAAGCTCCGCGTGCCCGAGGTGCTGCCGACCTGCGAAAAGGAACTGGTGCGCAACGCCGCAAAGCTCGCTGACAGGCTCGGCGACCGCCCATTCCTGATGGGCGATAAGATGACCATCCCCGACATCATGGCGGGCCATTGCTGCGGCTGGGCGATCACCGCCGGCGTGGCGCTGGCACCGCCATCGAACCTCGCCGCCTATCTCAAACGCCTGCGCACCCGTCCGGCCTATCGCCGCGCGCTCGGCCGTCCCGAGGTCTCCTGACCTTCACCCGCGCTCTGCCTGAGCCAGCCAGTCCGCGGCGCCCGCACCTGCCGCACGCCCCGTGGCCAGACAGCCCGTGATCAGGTAGCCGCCCGTCGGTGCTTCCCAGTCGAGCATCTCGCCCGCGCAAAACACGCCGGGCCGGGCGCGCAGCATGAAACGGTCGTCCAGCGCGGCCTGCGCCACGCCGCCGGCGGTCGAAATCGCCTCGTCGATCGGGCGCAAGCCTCCATGGGCGACCGGCAGCGCCTTGACCAGAGCGGCCAATGCTGTGGGGTCGGATGGCAGAGGCCGGGCAAACTCCGTCAGCAGCGCCCGCTGTACGGCCTCCAGACCCAGCGTCCGGCGCAGATGGTTCGCCAAGCTCGCCTTGCCGCGGGGGCGGCTGAGCCTCGCTGTCACGTCTTCAAGTCTGCGGTCCGGTGCGAGGTCCATCACCAGATCCGCACCTGCCCGCAGGGCCGGGCTCAACGGGTAGATGCCGCCGCCTTCGATTCCGCGCGCCGACAGCACGATCTCTCCGCGCGAGCGCAGGGGGCCCGCGGTCACAGCGATCCCCTTCACCGGGGTGCCGAATTGCGACGCCATCTTCTCCGACCAGCCCACCGCAACACCAGCATTGGCCGGGGCAAAGGGCGCGAGCGTCACCCCTTCGGCGGCCAGCACCCCGGCCCAGGCCCCGTCACTGCCCAGCCGCCGCCAGCTCGCCCCGCCGAGTGCCAGAACCACGGCGCGCGCGGCCACCTCGCGCGGCCCCTCCGGCGTCTCGAATCGCATGGCGGCGCCATCCCAGCCCGTCCAGCGCCAGCGCGTCCGGATCTCCACACCCATCCCGTCGAGCCGCCCTGCCCAGGCGCGCAGGAGCGGCGAGGCCTTCATCGCCAACGGAAAGACCCGCCCGGTCGAGCCGGTGAAAACCTCCTGCCCCAGCCCGCGGGCCCAGTCCTGCACCGCCTCGGGCCCGAACGCGTCCAGCGCGGGGGCGAGCCAACCAGCCGCAGCGCCATAACCTGCCAGAAAGCGTGCCCGGTCTTCGGCCTTGGTCAGGTTGAGCCCGGATTTGCCGGCCATGAGGAACTTGCGCCCGAGCGTCGGCATCGCCTCGGCGACGATCACCCGATGCCCGGCGCGGCCCAGCGTTTCGGCGGCCATCAGCCCCGCCGGCCCGCCACCGATCACAAGTGCCGCTGTCTCGTCCACGCCCATCCCTTGCCTGTCCGGCCCCATGGGCCATTCTTGCGGCGATGACCGAGACCGTTCCGCCCACCTGTCCGCCCGTCTGTCCTCTGTGCGGCCGCCCGATCCCGCCGGACGTGCCCCAGAGCCTGCACCACCTGATCCCGAAACTGCGCGGCGGCAAGGGCGGGCCTACCGTCCTGCTCCACCAGATCTGCCACAATGAAATCCATGCAAGCCTAAGCGAGACCGAGCTCGCGCGCAGCTACAGCACCATCGCCGCACTGAAAACCCATCCGCGACTCGCGCGGTTCGTCGATTGGGTCCGGAAGCGCCCGCCGGAATTTCGCTCCAGGACACCCGGCGGCCGACGCAAGAGGTGACAGCGGCGCGAGCGATCCCCATCTGAGAGAAAACGGAGGACAGACCCATGCCAACGACCCTGAAAACCGATGCTGCAACCGCCATCGCCACGATCGAGGTGGACGGGCGCGTCACGCGCGAGGATTTCGACGCCTTGGCGCCGGAGTTCGAGGCGTTCGTTGACGCCGTGGGCACGATCAAGCTGATCGAGATCATCCACAACCTCGACGGATTCGATTCGGGTTTGGTGTGGAAAGGGCTGAAGCTCGACATGAAGGTGCTCCCCCATATCTCCCATTGCGCGGTGGTAGGCGATATCGGCTGGATGTCGCCCCTGACCAAGGCCGCGGGCGCGGTGATCTCGACCAAGCTGCGGACCTTTTCCATGGACGAGCTCGACGTCGCGAAAGCCTGGATCGCCGATCCGGACGCTTGAGCCGGCCGTCAGGCCCGCAGCGTCAGTCCCAGCGACTCAGTCCCGTCCGGCGATCAGCGCCTTGATCGCCGCGACGCGTTCAGCCGGGGCCGCCAGCGCGGCTTCGGACAGCTCGGCCACAGTGGCCTCCAGCGCCTCGGGCGCCACCAGCCGGTCGATCAGCCCCCAGGCCAGCGCCTCCTCCGCCGGGATCTTCTGGCCTGCCAACAGGATCATCTTGGCCCGCGCCGGTCCGACCAGCGCGGCCAGCCGCGGCGGATCGGAGGGCTGGGGCAGAAATCCCAGCGAGATCGCGGGGTAGAAGAACTTCGCGCCCTCGACCGCGATGCGCAGATCGCAGGCCAGCGCCATGCCGAAGGCCCCGCCCGCCAGCGTGCCGTTGAGTGCCGCGATGCTCAGCCCCTCGAAAGAAGCCAGCGCACCGGAAAGCCGCTCCCAGACCGGATCCTTGGCGAGCCCCGCCCGCGCGGCCTCCAGATCCGCGCCAGCGCTGAAGACACGCCCGCGCCCCGTCAGAACCAGCACCTGGGCCTGGCCATGGGCGTCCTCGGCCATGCGCGCAAGCTCCCCCAGCATCTCGGCGGTCAGCGCATTGGCCTTGTCCGGACGGTCGATCACCACACGCCAGAACGCATCCCGGGTCTCGAGCGCGATCACGGCGCCACACCGACACGGCGGCGAATCTCGGGATCGCGCAGCGAAACCTCGGTGCCGACCAGATCGTCCGCCGCCTCCGTGGCGAGAAAGACCAGCGCATCGGCGACCCAATCGGCCGGGATATGAACCGACGGATCGAGCTGGCTGACCGGGTTGATGCCGCTGTCCTTGATCTGCACCTGCATCTCCGTGGCCACGGTTCCCGGCGACAGACCGATCGCGCGCAGGCCCTGTGCTTCGGCTTCCTTGTGCAGACAGTCGGTCAGCATCTTCGCCGCGGCCTTGGAGGCGCAATAATGGCTCCAGCCCTCCAGCGGATTGGACGCCGCCCCGGACGAGATCGTGATCACGGTGCCGCCCCCGGCCGCCACCATCACCGGCAGCGCCGCCCGCATGCCGTTATAGACGCCCACAAGATTGGTTGCGATGACGCCGGCCCACTCCTTGGGGTCGCCATGCTCGATCCGGGCGACGGGCTCGATCACGCCGGCATTGTTCACCAACACATCGATCCCGCCGAACTCTCGCACCGCGAGATCCACGACGGCCGCCACCTGATCGTAATCGGCCACGTCGCAGGCCACCGCCCGCGCCCGGGCGCCGATTTCCGCGGCCAGATCGTGCACGGCGGCCTCGGACCGCGCGGCCAACACGACATTGGCTCCGGCCGCCGCAAAGGCGCGCGCCGCAGCGGCGCCGATGCCCCGGCTCGCGCCTGTGATCACAACGGTTTTCCCGCCGAGTTGCTCCATGCCCCTTTTCTCCTGCTGCCCGCTGCGGCACTGTCCCGCAAAACGCCGCAACCCTTGCCCAGTCCCGCGCGCGCCGCAATGGCGGATCCCGCGCCCTGTGCCCGCCCCGAGAGGTTCTCACCCATGCCCCATGCCCAGACGCGCCTTTTGCCGTCGCTGCTCCTGCCGCTCATTGCCCTGCCCGGCGCCGCGCTGGCTGATCTCACCGCCACCGGGCTCTGGGCCGACTGGCAGAGCGCCGCCCGAGCCCAGGGCATGAGCGTCACCGCCCAGACCACGACCCAGACCGAGGACGGGCTGCGGCTGACCGGTGTGGAAACACGCATGACCCAGACCGACGACACGACCATCACCGCCGTCGTGCCCCTGGTCACCCTGACCGAACTGGGCGACGGCCGGGTGGAACTGGCGATCCCCGAAGGCAAGCAGGTGACCATCACCCCATCCGGCGACGACAGCAGCAGCGCCCTACTGGCCGTCGACACAAGCGGTCTGACCGTCACCGCAAGCGGCACACCGGAAGAGACCGACTATGTCTGGTCTGCACCGACGCTCTCGGTGACGCTGGAAGAGTTCGAACCCGGCGAGGCCCCGATGGAGGCCGACCTCAACTTGACCGCGACCGACCTCTCGGGGCGACTGACCGGGTACGACGCCCAGCTCGACGGGCCGGTGACGGCGGTGTTTGAGGCGGCCGAAACCGCCTGGGCCGTCTCCTTCGCCGACCCGGTCTCGGGTGCGGCCATGAGTACCGAGGCGACGCAGCAGGATGTCGTGATCCAGGCCGAAAGCATCGGCATGACCCCCGACGGCACGCCCGGCGACGATGCGCATCTCCGCATGGCCTTCGACGCGGGCAGCGGCACGAGCCGCAGCAGCCAGAGCTTCGAGGGCGCCACCCAGATCACCGAAACCAGCCACCAGAGCGCGAGCCTGCGGGCCGATTTGACGCCGGAGCGGGCCTTTTACACCGGGGCCGGCGCGGACATTGCGATAACGCTCGACGATCCCAATCTGCCGGTGCGGCCGATCATGCTGACACTGGACGAGCTCGACATGGCCTTTGTCGGCCCGGTAACGGAAGCCGACACGCCGCAGCCGTTCGATCTGACGCTCGAAGTGATCGGGCTTGCACCCTCTGCGGAGCTTTGGACCCAGCTGGACCCGGCCGGCATGCTGCCGCGGGAGCCTCTGACACTGACGGCGGATCTGGAGGGTCAGGCCTTGCTCGGCCCGGCCGCGCGGGTGCCCGGGCTGCCGCAAGGCGCGTCGGCGGACTTTGCGCCGACCGAACTGGCTGTGAACGGGGTCGATCTGACCTACGGCGCGGCCAGTGCCCTGGCTACGGGCGCGTTCACATTTCCCAGACCGTCGGACGCCGCGGTCCCGCTGTCCCAGCCGCAACCCGTCGGCACGCTCGATGTGACGCTGACGGGGATCGGGGATCTGCTGGGTCAGCTCAGCCAATCGGGCCTGCTGCCGCAGCAGCAGCTCATGGCGGCACAGATGATGCTGGGGATGTTTGCCACGCCGCAGCCGGACGGGACGATGACCAGCCGGATCGAAACGCGCGCGGACGGATCGCTCTTCGTCAACGGCACCCAGTTGCGCTGACCTCAGTCCTGCACTCGGAAACCGCACCCGGCGCCGCGAGAAGCGCTGCTTCAGCCCGCGATACGCGGACGCGTCGGCACCGGGCCGTCGGCCGACGTCGATAGACCGACGCACGCCACCGGATCAGGCCGGCGACCTGTGCCGCCGGCACTCAGGGGAGCCCGCCACGGGCACCCATAGCTGCCATCGCCCCCCATCAGGGGGCGGACGCGCCGGCATGTGGCGCGCGCCGTCTCAGCCATGCCACGCGCTGCCCGGGATCGGGCGCGGCCTAGTGGTGTTGCCAAGGGGATCGCTCTCGTGGCGCAGATCGGTGCCCCAGCAGCGGCGGCGCGTCAGAAAGAGCGACGGCGACGTGCCGGCCCCGCCACGCAGCACGATTCGGCAGGATGTCACGAACAGCGTCGTTGCCAGCCGGGTCTCATCGTCCGGCCCAACCTCTATGCTGACCATGCGCTGTGCGGCCAGAACGTCGATCTTGACGTCCCCGGACAGGCGCGCGGGATCGACCGCGAAGGCGGTGCAATAGCTCAGGTCGATGCCGGAGGTCGCTTCGCCCGGCAGCCGGCGCAGCCGTTTGCCACCCGACCCGGTGCAGGCCAGGGATGCCGGACGGGACACGTCATAGGGCGCCGGCGTGCTGAGACCGCCGACTTTCTGCAATCCCGACAACCAGCACACACCACCGCCGGAATGCGAGGCGGTCTGGTTGCGCCGCCCTGTCGCGTTTGGCGCGGCCCCGGGCTGCTCGAGCAGCAGGGAAAGGTCGAAGTCGTTGCTGCCCGCGGAGCTTCCGATCCGGTTGGCATAGAGCAACCGTCCACCGGCGCAGGGCGACAGATAGGATTCGCCGGCCGGTCCCACGGCGATGCGCCCGCCCTCTTCCATGGTCTGGGCATGGGCATAGCGCGGCGTGCCGTTGGTCCCGCGCGGCGCCGCAGCTTCGGGCAGCAGACGGACACTGTCGCCGGGGGCGTTGACGGGCGCAACGGCCAACCCGACCAGATCCTGGTAGTTCGCCACCGCACGGCTGCCATCCGGTGCATCGGGATCGACAGCGCGGAAAGCGGGATCGAAGAGCACATCGAAGGTCACGAACAGGACGTTCTCGCCCCTGCCCGTGCCACGGCGTACCAGATGGGCCTCGGTGGTCATGTCCACCGTCGCCGTCGCGGCGCCCAGGACCGCCGGGGCCTGTACGGGGGGTTGCGCCCCCAGGGCGTCCCGAGCGAGCCCACATTTGGCGGGTTCCGGACGCTGGACCGCAGTCTGCGCCGAGACGTCGTAGCAGGGCACGCTGAACCGTTCGGCCAGCGCGCCGCGCATCAGACGCCCGGCCTGACCGGCTTCGCTCCAGGGTACGCTGCGCAGCAGCGCGGCATTGAGCGCGGCGCTTTCAGCGCTGGCGGTCGGTAGCGACGGCCTTGGCTCGATCGTGTAGACGCTCGTGTCACTGACGGCCGCGAGGGCCGCGTCGCTTCGGACACTGGGCCCGGAAGGGGTAAAAGAGATCGACATTGGTTTTCTCCCACTTACTCTTCTTGTCGTGGGATAAGTGACACCTCCGCGATTCCTGTTCTGTGACGCTTCGCACGTTTGGCCCGGTGAGATGGGCAGAACTGTGTCGCAGAACACCGGCCATGGCCCTTGTGCCCCCCGCGCCGCGGGATTACCTCCCCATGATGCGCCGAAACGGAGCCTGATTTGACCTCAATCGCCCCTCAACCCGCCGACACCGCCCCCCTTCCGGACCGCGATTCCACCCGCGATCTTGCCGCCCTGGCGGATGCATTCCTGCAGGCTGCGCACCGTGCGGGCGCCGCGGCGGCGGACACTCTGGTGATCGAAGGGCAGTCGGTCTCGATCGATACCCGTGCCGGCGCGCTGGAGCAGGCGGAACGATCTGAGCGTACCGATCTGGGCCTGCGCGTGCTCTTCGGCGGTCGCCAGGCCTGCGTGTCGGTCTCCGACACGGCCCCAGGGACCCTGACCGAAGCGGCCGAACGCGCCGTCGCGATGGCGCGTGAGGCGCCCGAAGACCCCCATGCCGGGCTCGCGGCGTCGGACCAGCTCGCCAAAATCTGGGATGTGGAGGCGCTCGACCTCTGCGACCCCGCACCCGCCCCCTCGCCCGCCGCCCTGCGCGAGGCCGCCCTGGCCGCCGAGGCCGCCGCCGCGGGCGTCCCCGGAATCTCCAAGGTCGAGGGCACCAGCGCCACCCATGGCAGCAACCGGATTCACCTGGCCGCGACGAACGGGTTTTCGGCCGGGTTCGCGCGGAGTTCCGCCAGCGTCTCCTGCGTCGCCATCACCGGCGAGGGCACGGATATGGAGCGCGACTGGTACGGCGACGGGCGCGTCTACCTGTCCGACCTGGAAAGCCCCGAAGAGATCGGGCGGAAGGCGGCGGGGCGCACGCTTGAGCGCGCCGGTGCGCGGAAACCCCCGACCGGACATTTCCCGGTCCTCTATGACGAACGCGTGTCGTCGGGCCTGATCGGGCATCTGCTGTCGGCCGCCAACGGCGCCGCCGTGGCCCGCGGGGGTTCCTGGCTGCGCGACCGGCTCGGAGAGCCCGTGCTGCCCGCCGGTCTCAGCGTGACCGAAGACCCGCTCCGGCCCCGCACCGGCAGTTCGCGCCCCTTCGATGCCGAGGGCCTGCCGGTGAAGGCCCGCGCCATCGTCTCGGACGGGGTGCTGACCGGCTGGACGCTCGATCTGGCCACCGCGCGCAAGCTCGGGATGGAGAGCACCGGAAACGCCTCGCGCTCCACCTCCGGCCCGCCTGCACCGGGCCTGTCGAACATCGCTTTGACGCAGGGCGACGCCAGCCGCGACGATCTGATCGCGGGCATGGGCACCGGGCTTCTGGTGACCGGGCTGATCGGCGCGACGATCAATCCGACCACCGGGGACTATTCGCGCGGCGCGTCGGGCCTGTGGATCGAGAAGGGCGAGATCGCCTACCCGGTGAATGAGTGCACCATCGCGGGCAATCTGCACGACATGCTCCGCAGCATCGTTCCGGCCAACGATGCGCGCCCCCACCTGTCGCGCGTCGTACCCTCGCTCCTGGTCGAGGGGCTGACCATTGCCGGCGCCTGAACCCGCCGCGCCGCCCCCGTTGCATGGCGCGGATCTGGCCCTGCTGGTCGAGGCCGCCCGCGAGGCCGGACGGATCGCCAGCGGCTACTGGCGCCAGAACCCGGAGGTCTGGGCAAAGGGCGACGACAGCCCTGTCAGCGAGGCCGACCTCGCCGTCAACGACATGCTGGGCGAGTTCCTGCGCGCCGCCCGGCCCGACTATGGCTGGCTGAGCGAGGAAACTCCCGACGATTCCGGCCGGCTCGACCATGACCGCGTCTTCATCGTCGATCCGATCGACGGCACCCGCGCCTTCGTGGCAGGCCAGAAGACATGGGCCCACGCGCTGGCCGTGGCCGAGGCCGGCGAGGTGATCGCGGGCGTCGTCTTCCTGCCGCTGCGCGATGAGCTCTACACCGCACGGCTGGGCGGCGGAGCCATGCTCAACAGCACCGCGCTCGCGGTCAGCCCGCGCGGCGATCTCGACGGCGCCGAGGTGCTGGCCAACAAGCACGCGCTCGACGCGCGCCACTGGCCCGGCGGCGCGCCCAAGGTCGACCGCCATGTCCGTCCCGCGCTGGCGCACCGGCTGGCGCTGGTGTCCGAAGGCCGGTTCGACGCATCGCTCAGCTTCGGCCGGGTCTGGGAATGGGACAGCGCGGCCGGCAGCCTGCTGGTGTCCGAGGCCGGCGGTACCGCCACCGACCGCAGCGGCGCGGCCCTGCGCTTCAACCAGCCCGAACCGCGCAGCAGCGGTGTGCTGGCCGCCTCGCCCACGCTCCATGCCGAGGTGGTGGACCGCAGCGCCTGAGCGCGCGCCACCATTCGGCGTCGCCACCCCCCCACCCCGCGCGGCACGTGATGCCCCGAAAAATTGACGCTTGGCGCCGCGTGGCGCAGGCTCCTGCCACGCGATCACAGAAGGTGCCGGAATGGCCGAGATCTTGGAATTCCTGAGCGTGCCAAAGAACCAGGAGCTCGTCGCCTGGCTCGCCGGCGGCGTCTGTGCGGCCATCTCCACGATCTGGGCGATGCGGGTGAAACGACGCGCGGAGCGCGAGGCCGCAGGAGGCACCGCGCCCGCCGGCAACTATAATCCCAGAGACCAGAAATACCCGCGCGGGGTCTGGGTGTTCGCATCCGCGGGCCTCGCGCTGATCGTGCTCTCCTTCGCCCTCGGCGGGGACCGCGCGGACAGTACCGCCCAGGTCGGCAGCGGCATGGGCGACAGCGGCATGGGGCGCGACCAGACCGGCCAGTGACGGGCAGACCTGCGCGGTCGCACCCGCCTCCGGCGCAGGACCGCGGTCCGCCGCAGCACTCCGGCAAGCTTGACCCGCCCGGGCCTCTCCGGCTTGATCATGTCACTTGTCGGAGCGCTCCATTTGCCGATCACCCTCGCCGCCGCCCAGACAGCCGTCAGCATCGGTCTTGGCCTGAGCGGGCTGGCCCGACCGGACGGGATCGGTCTGGACGATGCCAAAACCGCGCTTGGGCTCATCAAGGATGGTCGCGCGCTGCGGGACCATCTGGGCCGCACACCCGATCTCGAGGTCAGGCGCCTCGCCAAGAGCTTCAAGAGCCATGCTGACGGGTTGCTCGCGACCGAATTTGCCGCCGACGCCGCCGATCTCGCGGCACATTTCGACCAAGTGATGCCGCTCTGCGAGTTTCAGGATGCGTTCTTTGCGGCCGAAAATCTTGACGCCGATCGCATCGCCCATGTCTGGCTCGCGGCCATCCATGAGGGCGCGCCGGCCGACCTCAGACCCTATTTCGCGCGCTCCAACGGCCACACACGCCACCGCGACTTCTTTCTCGGGGTCACCACGCCGTTCCTGCGCGCGCTGCTCAGCAAACGCGTGACCGAGCCCGCCATGATCCTAGAGGTCTACCGCGCGACGTTGGACGGGATCGACCGGCTCGACCGCAAGGCCGATCAAGCCGCCGCGCGCCAGAGCGAGCTTTTGCGTCGGGTCGACCTGCTGACCGCGAAAATCGATCAGATGGCCGAGACCCAACATGCGATGGAGGGCGGCGTTTCGCGAATGGCGATCCTGAAGCTGGTCGAGCCCATCGCCAAGGACGTGACCGACCCCCAGGCCGCGCTGATCGAACTGGCAAACGCGGTCCAGATCGCCGCGCGCGTCCAGGACGAAGGCCGCCACGGCTCAAACCTCGGCGATTTCGTGGATGAGGTTCTGCGGCGGAGGGCGAATCTTTCAGCCCAGGGCGCGCACAAGGAAGCGATCTCGGAGCTCGACGCGGCGCTGGACCGCGAAGCCGCCGAATCGACGGCCCGCACGCTGCGCCTGCTGAGTGCCGCCGTGGACGAGCACCTTCTTGACCGTGACGCCAGCGGTGCCGCCGCCAAGATCGCGCGCCGGGTCGTGCTCGAGGCGCAGGGCGACCCGTTTGACGCCGTGCGTGCCGAGTATCTCGTGTGGCTCTATCGTGGCCGGGACCAGGGTCTGCTGCTCGATCTGGAGGTCGCTGTCGCCCTGGCCCGTCTGGCGCGGGATCGCGCCGTCGGAGCGGACCAGCTCGGCGCGGCCCTCAACAATATCGGGACAGCCCTGCAGCTGTTGGGAGAGCGGCGCGGCGACAGGGCTCTGCTGCATCAGTCTGCCGAGGCCTTCAAGGCGGCGCTGCAGGAGCGGACCCGGGATCGCACACCGCTCCGATGGGCGAATACGCAGAACAATCTTGGCACGACGCTCGCCAAGCTGGGGGATCTCACAGCCGGTACCACAAAGCACGAAGAGGCCATCGAGGCTTATTCCAACGCGCTGAAGGAGCGCACGCAGGACCGCGTCCCGCTGGACTGGGCAAGAACGCAGGACAATCTCGGCATCGTCCTGAAGAACCTGGCAAGGCGAAACAGGGACTTCGCGACGCTCCGAAAGGCCGCCCGGGCCTTCGACGCGGCCTTGCAGGAGCGCACACAAGAAAAAGCACCGCTGGACTGGGCGTCGACGCAGAATAATGTCGGCAACACGCTGCTGACCGCGTTCGAACTCACGGACGAAGTGTCCTGTCTGGAAGGCGCCGTGGATGCCTTCAACGCCGCGCTGCAAGAATGGACACGCGACGAGGTCCCGTTGCGGTGGGCCATGGCTCAGAACAATCTCGGAAATGCCTGGCGCGTTCTGGGCCGCCGTTCGCGCGACATCGCCATGCTGAGAAAATCTGCATCCGCCTACGATGCCTCCCTCACAGTCCGCAAAAGGGACGCGATGCCCATCGACTGGGCCATGACCCGGGCCAACCTCGCACTGTTGGACGTTGCCCTGTTCGACATGGGCGAAGGCGATGGGCTCCTGGACACTGCCCAGGCACATCTGGACGCGGCGGCGGAGGCGTTCGGCGCGTGCGCCGTCGACGGGTATTTCGACACCATCGACGGTTTTCAGTGGGCCATCGACACCCGCCGCGCCACCCCCTCCTGATCGCCGGTCTGGCTGCACCCGCTGCGCCGCCGCATCCCATGCAGCGTTGCGGCTGCCGACCCTTTGCAGACGTTGTGCAGACGTATTGCAGCCTATGCGCCGGAGGGTTTCTTGACCCGATGCTGCAGATGCCTCAATACTCCGTGACCCCCTCGACACAGCGGAGCATTTCCATGGCCCAGCGACTGCATCCCGTTCCAGGCGGAGCGCCTTTGATCCCCTCCCCGGCACGGGCCTGCAGCATCCATGGAGGCGACCGGAGAGACCTGTGCCTACCATCCACCGCGATGATCCGGGAGCCCGGCTGCTGAGCCCCGCGAGCCCCCGTCCCGTGCGTCGCTCGACCCTGCTGTCAGCCTATCTCGCGCTCACCACGCGGGCCGAAGGTTACGGCAACCGCCTGCTGACAAGGCGTCTGGCCCGCGGCAAGGAGGACCCCGACCGCATCGCGGAACGCCGTGGCGAGGCCAGCCAGCCCCGCCCCGAGGGTCCGCTGATCTGGTTTCACGCGGCCTCGGTCGGCGAGAGCCTGTCGCTGCTCGAAGTCATCCGCCGTCTGGGCGCCCACGACCCGGCGTTGAGCTTTCTGGTCACCACCGGCACGCGTACCTCGGCGGAGCTTCTGGCCGCACGGATGCCGCCGCGCTGCATCCACCAGTTCGCACCGCTGGACGTGCGGGCCTACGTCTCCCGTTTCCTCGCCCACTGGCATCCCGACCTGGCGATCTGGACCGAGAGCGAGTTCTGGCCGACCATGATCGTGCAGACCGATGACGCGGGCATCCCGATGCTGCTGATCAACGGGCGCATGTCCGAGGGCAGCATCCGCAGCTGGCGCTGGCTGGGGCGTGCGCCGGGCGCCCTGCTCGACCGGTTCGCCGCGGTGCAGGTCCAGGACGATCTGACGGCGAACGCCCTGCGCCAATTCGGCTTGCCCGAGCGCAAGATCGCGGTGACCGGCACCCTGAAGGAAGGCACCCCGCCCCCGCCCTGCGACGAGACCGAACGGCAAGCCCTGTCCGAAGCGATCGGCGGGCGGCCCGTCTGGCTGGCTGCGTCGACCCATGCCGGCGAAGAGGAGATCGTGCTCGACGCCCAGACCCGCGCAGCCGGGAGCACCCACAACCTGCTGCTGATCCTCGCGCCGCGCCACCCCGAGCGCGGCGACGACGTTGCACGGATCATCGCGGCCAGCGGCTTGCGCGTCGCGCGGCGCAGCACAGGAGAGCCGATCACGCGGGATACGCAAGTCTATCTGGCCGACACGCTGGGCGAGATGGGTCTATGGTACCGGATCGCCCCGGTCAGCTTCGTCGGTGGCTCGCTGATGGAGGTCGGCGGGCACAACCCGTTCGAGCCCGCAGCACTCGGTTCGGCCATCATCCACGGGCCCCATGTCCAGAACTTCGCCGATGTCTATGCGCGGCTCTCGGCCGCCTCTGCGGCGATCGAGGTGCGCGACGCCGAAAGCCTCGCCGTGGCGGTCGACCGGCTGATCCAGCCCGAGGGCAGCGCGCCGCTCGCCTACGCCGCCTGGGAGATCTCCTCGAGCGGCGCCAATGTGACCGACCGCGCCCTGTCTCTGATCCTCGATCACCTGCCGGATGGGGCCCGGGTGGCCCAGGGCTAATGCGCACGCCGGGCTTCTGGCAGCGCCCGCCGGACGCGCCGGGCTGGCACGCCCGCTGTCTCGCCCCTCTTGGCGCGCTCTATGCGGCCGGCACGGCTCGCCGGCTGGCGCGGGGCACACCCTGGCGCGCCCCGGTGCCGGTCATCTGCGTCGGCAATCTGAATGCCGGCGGCACGGGCAAGACCCCGGCGACCATCGCCATCGTCCAGCGGCTGCTGGCCCAGGGACAGCAACCAGCGGTGCTCTCCCGCGGCCATGGCGGCAGCCTGCAGGGCCCCGCCCTCGTCGACCCGACCCGCCACGGCGCGGATGAGGTCGGCGACGAGCCGCTGCTGATGGCAGCCTTCTGCCCGGTCATCGTCGCCCGCGACAGGGCCGCCGGGGCCCGCCTCGCACTGGAGCAGGGCGCCGGGATCCTGGTGATGGATGACGGGCTTCAGAACCCCGGATTGGCCAAAGATCTGTCCATTGTGGTCGTTGATGCACGGATTGGCTTCGGAAATGGCCGCTGTGTCCCAGCGGGCCCCTTGCGGGAACCGGTCACGACCGGCCTTGCCCGTGCCGATCTGGTGCTCAGCATCGGCGGCTCCCAGGCACAGACCACCTTTCAGGAAACTTGGGGCGCGGCGGTCGAGACAGCCGGTACACCCCATGTCACGGCGCGGCTGGAACCCCTGGCGACGGGATTCGACTGGACCGGGGCGCGGGTGCTGGCCTTTGCCGGGATCGGCCATCCGGAGAAATTCTTCGCGACGCTCCGCGCGCTCGGCGCGGTTCCGGTGCGCACCGTGCCGCTGGGCGATCACCAGCCGCTGACGCCAGCGTTGATGACCCGGTTGCAGCAGGAGGCGCGCATGCGCGGCGCCCAGCTCGTCACCACCGAAAAGGACGCTGTCCGGCTCCCGCAGGAGCTGCGCCGCGAGGTCCTGACCCTGCCGGTGCGGCTGGAGCCGGACCGCTGGGACTGGCTCGACCGGATCGCGAAAACAGCAGGGACTTGAGCCGGGGCCGCGTCTGGCGCAGGCTTGGCCCCATGATCCATAGTATGACACGGCGACGGGCGCTGCTCGCCGCGGGCGTGGCGGCAGCGTTACTCTGGACCCCGGGCAGGCCGGCGGCGCGGCCCGGGGCGGACGGCACCGAAGGGTTTCTCGGGTGGGACGATCTGTCGGAGGCACTCGGACGCCCGGTGCGGATCGCGGGGTTCCTGTCCCACGGCCCCGTTCCCGGAACCGGCGACAGCATACTGCCCGCACTCCTGCCCTACCTTGCGCCCGTGCCGTCGCCCCCCGGGCAACGCCTCACGCTGGTGCTGTCCCCCGATCTGCGCCCCCGCGAAACCTCCGACATCCTTGTCCTGGAGGTCACCGGCCGGATCGAGGCCCGCGGCAATAGCTATGCCATGGCCCCCCAGGTCATGCGGACTCTCTTGCGTCTGCAGCCCTCACCCTAGCCCAGCGGCAAAACCCGTTCGGCGCATGACGGATCCGGAGGCGCGCGGCCTGTTTCCACTCCTGTCGCTCAGCGCCCGAGGCGGCGGGCGATGATCTCCGACAGATCCACCAGCGCGGCGCCGTTCGCGGACGCGACCGCGTTCAGGCTCTCGCCCGGGACCGGCTTTGTGATGTCGAACCGTCCCGACCTGTCGGAAAGATCGGAATCGCGCGGCGCGATGGCGTACTGTCCCGACAGCCGAAAGAGCCCGTCACTGCCCACCAGCATCCGGTCGACCAGCACCGTGACCTCGGCCGCGGGCGGATCGGCAAAGGGCCAGGGCTCCGCCGCCGCGCGGTTGTTCAGGATGATGCCGATATTGCGCGCCAGCGTGCGCGTCACCGTCCGCTGGGGCAGATCGGCCCAGGCGGTGCCGCGCACGGCACGCACGGCGCCATCCGCATCCTGCAACGAAATCTCGTCCGCCGCCGCATAGCGGGGCAGCGACACGTCACGGATCTCCACCGAGCTCACGATCGGGCGCAGCCGCAATTCCGACGCCGGTGGATCGACGAGGTACTGCGCCACCGGCGGGCCACAGGCGGTAAAGGTCAAAAGGACCGCCAGCAGAGAAGCTTTCCAAACCGTCACTTACCGTCCCCTGATCAGCACTGTCGGATCCCGTTCGATGGCGCGGGCCAGAGCCGAGATCGAGCGCGCGGTTTCGCGCAGATCGCGCAGCGTGCCGAGCGTCTGCGCATTGAATTCCGAGCGTGCGCCATAGGTCGACAGCAGCGCGTCGGTCTGCGCCAACAGACTGTCGACCCGCGCGGTCAGCTCCGGCAGCGACTGCGCCGCCGTCGCCACGGAATCCGCGGCCTCGCTGGCCGAGGCGAGCGTCTTATTGGCGTTCTCCACCAGCCCGCCCTGGCGCACGTCTTCCAGCACGGCGGTGAATTCCGACAGGGCATCGGTCAGCTCGCCCGGAATACGCGCCGCATCTTCGGACGACAGGATCCCGTTGGCGGTCTCCACCAGCCCGGAGGCCTGCAGGACGAACTCTTCCAGCGGCAGATCGTTGGCCTTGTTGGTCAGGTTGACGAGCGCCTCCACGATCGCGGGCAAGCCGTCAACGGTGTTCTGGATGGACGCCATGACCCCTTCGGCGCGCGCCAAAGCTGCGAGCAGCGAGTTGATCGCCTCTTCCTGGTTGAGCTCGGCCACGAGGGTTTCGACCTCTTCCGCCGCGGTTCCCAGATCCTCGGCCAGCGTCTGCAGCGCCTCGGACTGGATGACCTCGCGCGTGTCGTTGACCAGCCCCAGGAAGGCGTCGGGCGCCTGGCGCAGCGCCTGGGAATTCACGAAATCCTCGATGCCGCGCATCACCGAAATGGCCGTGTTCATCACCTCGTCCAAAGGCAGGTTCTGCACCCGCTCGACCAGCCCTTCGGCGGTGGCGTTCATGTCGCTGAGCTCTCCGGGGACCGTCGGCAGAACCGGGAAAGGCAGATGCCCCTGATCGAGCACCGCCGGCGCTGCATCCTCGATCTCGACCAGTTCGATCTTGAGCGCCGGGCTGAAGATCCCCTGATTGGCCAGCCGCGCGCGCAGACCGCCCTGCACCGCGCTGGCCAGAAACTCCAGCGCATCCTCGCGGCTCGCCTGGCTTTCCAGCTCCAGCCGGCGGGGCTGCACCGAGATATCGACCTGCAGGCGGACCTCGGGCTCGCCATCGACCTCGTCGATGAAGGCGCCGAAATTCAACACGCTGCCGACGCGCAGACCCTCCAGTTCCACGGGCGCGCCGACCTCGAGCCCGCCGATCGAGCCCTCGAAATAGAGCGTCAGCTCCAGATCGTCGGGCTCGACCTCGGCAAACACGCTCTCGCGGGCCAGATCCTCGCTCTCATAGACCGAAAACACCGCGCCCTGCGCCACCGGTTCGGCGTTCGAGCTGACGGTGGAGAAACTCACCCCGCCCTCGATCAGGGTCGCGATGCTCTCGACATCGAGCGACACGCCCCCCGCGCCCAGACCGACCGAAAAGCCCGACACATCCCAGAACCGCGTGCCGGTGGTGATCAGCCGGTCATGGGGCGCCATGATGAAGGCTTGGGCCTCCACCGCATCGCCGCTTGCGGTCAGTCCGGGCTCCGAGATATGGCCGACGCGCACGCCGCGGAAAAAGACCGGTGCGCCACTGGCGAGCTGCCCGCCCTGGGGCGCACGCAGCACGATCTCCAGCCCCTCCTCGCCGGCCAGGTAGAGCGGCGGCCGGGCCAGGCCCTCGAACTGGCGCTGCGGTGTGCCGCGCTGATCGTCCCAGCTGCCCTCGATGTAAGAGCCCGACAGAACCGTTTGCAGGCCCGACACTCCGCGCGCCGTGATCTGCGGCTTCACGATCCAGAACTCTGCATTCTCGTCCAGAAACGGCCCCAGCTCCTTGTCGACGCGGATCGAGACGATGACCTGGGCCATGTCCGTGGCAAAGCGGATGCGCTCCACCACGCCGACGCGCACGTCGCGAAAGCGCAGCTCTGTCGCTTCGGCGCGCACCCCTTCGGCGGACTGAAACCGCACCTCGATGAGCGGGCCGCGCGACGAGATCGCCTGCCAGGCAATGCCGAGCGCGATGATCAGCGCGATGAGCGGCACCAGCCAGATATAGGAGATCCCGTTGAGCATGGAGCGGCGGGCCGTGGTCTCCATTTCCGCCGGGCCGGCCGGGCTGTCCTGAGGGCTCATTCGCGCACCTCCGCGACGTCGTAGATGATGCGCGGATCGAAGCTGAGCGCGGACAGCATCGTGAAGACCACCGACAGGGCGAAACAGATCGCCGCCACGCCGGGATCGATATTGACGACAAAGGCCAGGTGCACCAGCGCCGACAGCACCGCCACGACAAAGACGTCGATCATCGACCAGCGGCCGATGAACTCCACCACTTCATGGAGCTTGTGCAGCGAATGACTGTCGATCGCGCCGCCCCGGCGAATGACGGTGGCCAGATAGGCGATGGCGATGAATTTGCCGACCGGGATCATGATCGAGGCGAAGAAAACCACGAATGCGACGAACCAGGACCCGTGTTTGACCAGTTCCAGAACGCCGCCCAGGATCGTGGAAGAGCTTTCCTGTCCGAAGAGCGACGTCCTCAGCATCGGGTAGAGATTTGCCGGGATGTAGAAGATCGCCCCCGCCCACCACCATGCCCAGACATGCTGCAGGCTGGCGTTACGGCGGCTGGTCAGGGCGCTGCCGCAGAGCCCGCATCGGGAGGTGTCTTTGGGCCAGACGGACCCGCAATGCAGGCAGCCGACAAGCCCCGCTGCCCGCGCAGTGAGGCCCGTCACCTCTTTGCGAGCAACCGCCATATCGTCCTTTCGCACATCATCGCGTCCATCGCCGTCACCAGAATGACCAGAAACCCGAACGCCCAGAATGCCGTTCCGAACCCAATCGACGCCATACCCATCATCTTTACAAGGGCTACGGCCACGCCAATCATGAAAATTTCGGCCATCGACCATGGTTTTAGCCGCGATGCGAGCCGGAAAGAGGTCGCCGCGCCCGGCACCGGCGGCCGGCCAAAGAGCAAGGGCCCCACCGCATAGATCAGCGCGCAGAGCCGCAGCACCGGCAACAGGATGATAAAGGCCGCCGTGGCCAGCGACAGCGGCGCCATCAGGCCCCCGGTGAAAGCCGAAATCGTGTCGAAGACCGACGCCTTGCTGCTGAAACCCGAGGCCGACATCTGCAGGAACGGAAAGGACACCGCGACGACCATCAGTACCAGAGCGCCGAGGGCCAGTGCCACCAGGCGCTCTATCGCGCCCGTGCGCGGCGCAAAGAGCACCGTTCCGCACCGTTTGCAGCGCGACGACGCGTCCTCGGACACGTTCCCCACATGGTGCAGCAGATCGCATTGCGGACAGGCCACCAGCTCCGCCAGGTCGCCGGTTGGCACTGTCGGGGGCGGCTCCTGGATCATGTGTCGCCCACGCCCGCCTGCCGTTTCAGACGCGACACGCGTGCCTCCACGGGCGGGTGGAAATCGAACAGGGGCTTGAGGCGCGATGGGTGCAACGGATCAACCAGAAACATGTGAACGGTAGCCGGGTGCCGTTCCGTGTCCCCGTTTTCCGTCGCCCGGGCCAAACCGTCAAGGCGCGTGAGCGCACGGGCCAGCGCCATCGGGTTGCCCAGCGCCGCTGCGGCGTCGCGGTCGGCGGCGAACGACACCGGCGCCCCGGCGATCGTGCGCACCAGCAACGCAGCCACCGGCGCCGTGATCAGCGCCAGCGCGCGCGCCAGCGGTCCCGGCGGGTGGTCCTCGCCCCCCGGCCGGCGCAACAACGACCCCGACAGGATGATCGTCACCATCGCCCCGAGCACCGCCGCGATCTGCGCCGCCCGGGTTTCGGGACGCTGCATCCGAGCGATCAGCAGGGCCACGACCGCTTCGGCCTCTTCCCGTGTCAGGGCATGAAGCATTGGGCGTGACAGCAGGATGGCGCCGGTCCCGCGGCCGTTGCGGCAGGTCGCAAAGGCATTGGCCTGGGCAGTGTCGATCAGGCCCACCTGCGGACGGGGAATGCCGCATTGCGCCGCCAGCCGGTCGGTCATCATCACCAGTTCGGGCGCGTTGGAGCTCAGCACCATGCGCGCCCCGAAGACCCGGTGCAGGATTCGGTCGGCCATCAGCGCAAAGATCAGGATCAGCGCCGTGAGCACCAGCAGCACCACCGCGCCGCCGGCACTGCCAAACAGCAACACGGCAAAGGCGACCGGCAGGGCCAGGCAGACCAGCAGCAGCAGGACAATGGACGCGACGTGTTTCACTGTTTTTGCGACCGTTCCGCCGGCACCCGGCGCGCTGGCCATTCCTTTTTTCGTTGCGGCGCGCCGCGTTACCTGTGGTTGCAATCCAGTTTAGCCCTCTGAACCAAACTGTCACCCCAAAGGAAACCAAACCCCTATCGCGTTCGGGCCGGATTGGCGACCTGACCGTGACGTCACTCCGCCGCCGCCGCCGGCGCCCCCAGCCCATGGTCGGTGCGGATCATCTCGGCGGCCTTTTCCGCGATCATGATCGTCGGCGCATTGGTGTTCGAGGATGTCACGAAGGGCATGGTCGAACTGTCGCAGATCCGCAGGCCCTCGATCTGCTTGACCCGCAGATCCGGGGTCACCACCGCCGCAGGATCCTCGGACGCGCCCATCCGGCAGGTGCCCACGGGGTGATAATCCGTCTTGGCGTGGCGAAACGCGTACTCCTTGATCTCGTCATCGCTCTGCGCATCAGCGCCGGGATGGGCCTCGCCCCGGATCCAGGGGGCAAAGGCCTCCTGCGCCATGATCCGCCGCGCCAGCCGCACCCCCGCGATGGACCGCGTCACGTCGTGGGGATCGCTCCAGTAGCCCGGATCGATATAGACGGGCGCCTTCGGGTCGTTCGAAAGCAACCGCACGCGGCCCCGGGACTTCGGCCGCAGATAGGCCGAGTTCAGCGTCACCCCGTTCCTGATCGGCGCCAGCCCATGCTCCAGCCCCGAGCCCGGCAGGAAATGAAACTGGATGTCCGGCGCCGGCGCAGCCTCGTCAGCATACCAGAACCCGCCGCCATCGCAGATGTTCGAGGCCAAGATGCCTGTGCCGAAGAGCGCGAATTGCAGCCCGGCCCAGGCGGACATGACCCACGGCTTGTAGCGGTCGAAACTGTAGGGCCCGCTGCACTCGCTGACCACGAACACGTCCATATGGTCGTGCAGGTTCTCGCCAACCGCCGGCAGATCGCGTACCGGCTCGATCCCCACCTCGCGCAGGTGTTGCGCGGGCCCGAGCCCGGAGTGCATCAGCACCCGGGGGCTGCCGATGGCCCCCGCGGTCAGCAGGATCTCACGCCCCGCTTCATAGCGGCGCCCGTCGCATTGAACCGCCACGGCCCGGTCGCCCTTCAGCTCGATCCGCGCCACATGGGCGCCGGTGCGCAGCGTCAGCCGCGCGTCCTTGCGCACCGGACCCAGATAGCAGGCCGAGGCCGAGGCCCGCCGCCCATCCCGGTTCGTCACCTGATAGAAGCCCAGCCCCGCCTGCGTCTCACCGTTGAAATCGGGGTTGAAGGGCATCCCGGCCTGCTGCGCCGCCCGCGCAAAGGCCTGGGTCAGCGGGTGCGGGATCACGTCCGAGACCTTCAGCGGCCCGCCCTGCCCGTGCCACGCGTCCGCATAGCGGCTGTTGTCCTCGGCGCGGCGAAAGAACGGCAGCACCTCCTCATAGGACCAGCCGGAACAGCCGTGGGCCGCCCAGTTGTCATAGTCCCAGCGGTTGCCGCGGGTGTAGAGCTGCGCGTTGATAGACGAGCCCCCGCCCAGAACGCGGGCCTGCGGGTACCAGACCCGCTTGCCCGCCAGCCCTGCCTGCGGCGCCGTCTCATAGCCCCAGGTGTAGCGGGTCCCGGTCAGCTGGGTGAAGCCGGCCGGGATACGCAGCAACGGGTGGCGGTCGTCCGGCCCGGCCTCCAGCAGCAGGACCGACACATCGCCCGTGTCGATCAGGCGGCGGGCCAGCACACAACCGGCCGAGCCGCCGCCGACGATGATGAAATCGAACCGGTCCTGCGCCGTCACGGCCCTCAGGCGATCCGGTTTTCGGTCTCGGGGTCGAAGGGCACGGCCTTTTCCATGTTGATGGTAAAGGGCATCTTCTGGCCCGGCTGCACATCGGCGTCCGCCCGCATCCGCGCGATACATTCCTGCCCGCCCAGCGTGCAGGTGACGAACGTGTCCGAGCCCGCCGGTTCGGTGACCTCGACCATCGTCTCCACGCTCTGGATATGGGTGGAGTTGCGGTCCGCGCCTTCGGGATCGGTGATCGCCTCGGGCCGGATGCCGAGCGTGATGGTCTTGCCGTCATAGCTCTTGAGCACCTCGGAGGGCGCCGCAAAGGCCAGCGCCGCGGGGCTGCCGTCGCCCGTCGTGGTGTCGGCATAGACCGCGTTGCCCTCGACCCGCACCGTCACGGGGATGAGGTTCATCGAGGGCGAGCCCATGAAGCTCGCCACAAAGAGGTTGGACGGCGTGTCGTAGATCTCCTTGGGCGTGCCGAGCTGCTGGACATACCCGCCATTCATCACCGCGATCCGGGTCGACAGCGTCAGCGCCTCGATCTGGTCATGGGTGACATAGACGATCGTGGTGCCGAGCTTCTGGTGCAGCTTCTTGATCTCGGTGCGCATGTCGACGCGCAGCTTCGCATCGAGGTTCGAAAGCGGCTCGTCGAACAGGAACACATCCGGATCACGCACCAGCGCGCGCCCCATGGCGACGCGCTGCCGCTGTCCGCCCGACAGCTGCCCCGGCTTGCGGTCCAGCAGCTGCTCGATCTGCAGCAGCTTCGCGACATCGCCCAGGGCGGCATCGCGCGTGGATTTCTCCACCCCGTGCATCTCCAGGCCAAAGGTGATGTTCTTGCCCACCGTCATGTTCGGGTAGAGCGCGTAGGACTGGAACACCATGGCGATGTTGCGCTTGGACGGGTGCACCCCGTTCATCACCTGCCCCTTGATCGCGATCTCGCCGGAACTGATCTCCTCCAGCCCCGCGATCATGTTCAGGAGCGTGGACTTGCCGCAGCCCGAGGGGCCGACGAGGACGAGGAACTCGCCCTCCTCGACCTCGATATCGACCTCGTGGAGGACCTGGACGGAGCCGTAGGATTTGGTGGCGTTGTTGATGTCGAGAAAGCCCATCGGATTATCCTTTGACTGAACCGGCCATCAGACCGCGCACGAAGTATCTGCCGGCCACGATATAGACGAGCAGCGTTGGCAGGGCCGCCATGATGGCCCCGGCGAAATGGACGTTGTATTCCTTCACGCCCGTGGAGCTTTGCACCAGATTGTTGAGCGCCACCGTCATCGGCGCGGCACTGCCGCTGGCAAAGGAGGCGCCGAAAAGGAAGTCGTTCCAGATGTTGGTGAACTGCCAGATCACGCAGACCACGATGATCGGGCCCGAACTGGGCAGCATGATCCGCCAGAAGATCTGGAAAAACCCCGCCCCGTCGATCTGGGCGGCACGCACGAGCTCGGTCGGGAAGGCCGCGTAGTAGTTGCGGAAATAGAGCGTCGAAAACCCGATCCCGTAGACCACATGGACCAGAACCAGACCCGTGGTGGTGCCTGCCAGCCCGATCTCGCCCAGCACGCGGGCCATCGGGATCAGCACGATCTGGAACGGGATGAAGCAGGAGAACAGCATCAGACCAAAGAGCACCGTGGCGCCGCGGAAGGTCCATTTCGTCAGCACATAGCCGTTCAGCGCGCCCAGGATGGTCGAGATCAGCACCGCCGGCACGACCATCCGGATCGAGTTCCAGAAATAGGGCCTCAGTCCCGTCGCCTCGACGCCTACCTGGGCCTCGGACCAGGCCTTGGCCCAGGGCTCGAAGGTCCATGTCTGGGGCAGTGCGATCATGCTGCCGCCGGTGATCTCGCCCAGCGGCTTGACCGAATTCACCAGCATGATGAAGAGCGGCAGCAGGTAGAAGAGCGCAAAGACCAGCAGCACGGTATAGAGGACAAAGCGGGTGGCGCGGCCCGTGCGGACGGCGCTGTCTTGGGTTGCGACGGCCATCACTTCTTCTCCCGCAGTTCGGCGTACAGATAGGGCACGATGATCGCAGCCACGGTCATCAGCATGATCACGGCCGAGGCCGCACCGATCCCCATCTGATTTCGCGTGAAGGTGTAGGAATACATGAAGGTCGCAGGCAGCTCCGTCGCCCGTCCGGGTCCGCCGCCCGTGAGGGCCACCACAAGGTCATATGATTTGATCGCGAGGTGGGCGAGGATCACGAAGGCCGACAGGAAGGCGGGCCGCAGCTGCGGGATGATGATCCGCCGGTAGAGCTGCCAGTTCGACGCCCCGTCCATCTGCGCGGCCTTCAGGATCTCGTTGTCGATGCCGCGCAGGCCGGCCAGGAACATCGCCATGACGAAGCCGCTCGACTGCCAGACCGCGGCCATCACCAGCGTGTAGATCGCGTAGTCGCCGTTCTTGATCCAGTCGAACTTGAAGCTCGTCCAGCCCCAGATGTGCATGGTGTTCTCAAGCCCGATCCCGGGATCGAGGAACCATTTCCAGGCCGTCCCGGTGACGATGAAGCTCAGCGCCATGGGATAGAGATAAATGGGCCGCAGCACGCCTTCGCCGCGGATCTTCTGATCGAGGAAGATCGCCAGCATCAGCCCGATCGCGCAGCAGATGATGATGTAGAGCGACGCGAAGATCGCGAGGTTCGTGATCGCGATTTCCCAGTGCGACAGGCGGAACAGCTTTTCGTAGTTCGACAGACCGATCAGGTCATAGCTCGTCGCCCCCTGGGCATTGACGAAGGGCAGGATGCGGCTGTCGGTGAAGGAGACGTAGATCGTGAACAGGATGAACCCGTAAACGAAGAGCAGCACCATCGCGACCGTGGGCGACAGGACCAGTTTGGGCAACCAGGACTGGAGCCTGGTTTTGAAATCCGGCTCGGCTGGAGCTTGTACGGATGTGTGGATATCCGTCTCGACCGAGGACTGCGCCATGGCTGTCTCCTTCGGGATGTACGGGGAAAGGGGCGGACCGGCCGATAGGGCCGGTCCGATAGCTCGGACGTGCGGTTACTGCGCGATCGACACCGCGTCGACCAGCTCCACCACCGCGGTTTCGCTGTCATACTCGCCGTTGAAGAAGGCCGTGACGACATCGTAATAGGCGTTTTTCACCGCCGCCGGGGCACCGTGGCCCTGCGCCATCGACCCGAACAGATTGCCGGATCCAGCCGCCGCGGCGAGGTCCGCCATCCCCTGCTTGCCGCAGGCGTCGAACGCTTCATCGCTGACGTCGGTGCGCGCGGGCACGGACCCTTTGACCACGTTGAACGCGGACTGGAAGTTCGGCGACAGGATCGCGGTGGCCAGCGCCGCCTGCTGCGGCGAAACTTCTCCGCCCTGGTCGAACATCGCGAACTGGTCGGCGTTGAACATCACCTGTTCGGTCGTTCCGGGGAAGCGGAAGCAGAGGAAATCCTCGCCCGGCACCTTGCCGGCATTCACGAACTCGCCCTTGGCCCAGTCGCCCATGACCTGAAAGGCCGCGTCGCCATTGATGACCATCGAGGTCGCGAGGTTCCATTCGCGGCCCGAGAAGTTGGGATCCACATTCTCGCGCATCACGCCCAGACGGTCGAAGGCTTCCTTCATCGTGTCGGAGCCGAGTGCCTCTTCGTCGAGATCGATGAAGGCCGCCTTGTAGAACTCCGGCCCGCCCGTCGCCATCACGATCGAATCGAACATCGTCGCTTCCTGCCAGGGCTGACCGCCCTGCGCGAGCGGCGTGACACCGGCCGCCTTCAGCGTTTCCATCGCGGCGACCAGCTCGTCCCAGGTGGTCGGGATCTCGATGCCGTTTTCGTCGAAGATGGCCTTGTTCGCCCAGACCCAGTTGACCGAATGCACGTTGACCGGGGCGGACACCCACTGGCCGTCGACCTTGGCAAAGCGCTGCAGCGCCTCGGGGACGACCTCGTCCCAGCCCTGATCGGCTGCGATATCGTTGAGGTTGGCGAGCGAACCCTGATTGGCCCAGTCGATGATGTCGAAGCCCAGCATCTGAACCGCCGTGGGCGCCGTGCCCGAGGTGACCCGCGCGCGCAGCACGGTCATGGCCTCGGTGCCGCCGCCGCCGGCAACCGGCATGTCCTGCCAGCCGATCCCCTGGGATTCCAGATCCTCCTTAAGCACATTGAGTGCCGCCGCCTCGCCGCCCGAAGTCCACCAGTGCAGCACCTCGACCTGATCGTCATTGGCCTGTGCCGCTCCGACTGACAGGGCGAAAGCCGCAACGGTCAGTTTGAGCTTGGTTTGGATGTTCATTTCTGTTCCTCCCTGGAATCGTCAGCTTGGTTTTGCTGCTGGCAGGATTGAAACGTTATAAATACGAGTCGTGTCAAGCGATAAAATTTCATCGTTCAACTGCATTACGCGCAGATACCCTTTTAAAAAGCTCATTTTTCTGCGCTGCCGCATTGCGCCCGCAGAAAACATAGTAGTTGTAACGATTGAAATTTCCGGCCTATGGTCTGCCCGGAGAAAGGACCGTTTTCACGCTATGGTGCGACCTCGAACACCCCAGGACGACTTGCCCAAGGCCGGGCCCAACGCGGGGCGCAGGCCGACCCTGCGCACCATTGCGGAGCATACCGGTTTCGCCGTGGCGACCGTATCCCGCGCGCTCTCGGACGATCCGCGCATCGCCAAGGCCACGCGCCAGACCGTGTCCAAGGCCGCGGCCGAGCTGGGATATGTCCCCGACCGCGCCGCCCAGCGCCTGCGCACCGGCCGCACCAAGGTGATCAGCCTGCTTCTGAACCATGACCACGAGTTTCTCGGTTTTACCAACGAATTGCTCACCGGCATCACCGGCGCGCTGCGCGGCACCGGCTACGCGGTCACGGTGATCCCCGACTATGTCGGCGGCGACCGGCTCGAACAGGTGCGCAAGATCCTGCGCCAGAACCTCGCCGACGGGCTGGTCTTCACCCGCACCGAAAGCTTCGATCCCCGCGTGCGGCTGCTGCTGGAGCACGAGTTTCCCTTCGTCACCCACGGGCGGACCGAATTCACCCAGCCCCACGCCTTCGTCGATTTCGACAATGAGCGATTCGCCCGCGACGCGGTGCGCTATCTCGTGGCCCAGGGCGCGACCCGGCTGACCATGATCCTGCCGGAGCAGCGTTTCACCTTTGCCCAGCACCTGCGCTACGGCTTTCTGTCTGCGGTGCGCGAATATGGGCTGGCCTACGAGCTGCCCGAAGAAGTGACGCTCGATTCGGCGCCCGGCGACGTGCTCGACTATGTCCGCCGCCGCCAGGAACAGGACGACCCGCCCGACGGCCATGTCTGTGTCGGCGAGGTCGCCGCAATGGCCACCCTCGCGGCCCTGACCGATTGCGGCAGGCGCGCGTGCGACGGCGTCTACCTGGCCGCCAAGCGCGCCTCGCCCGTCTTCGAGCTCTACCGCCCGCAGATCGCCACCCAGTTCGAGGACGTCCGCGATGTCGGACGCCTGCTGGGCGATCTGCTGCTGCGGCGCATCGGGGGCGAGCCCGCCGAAAAGCTCCAGATCGTGCAGGATCCGCTCGGCCGGTTCAAACCGCCCTCGATCTGAGCCCGCCGGGGCTTGCCAAGCCGCCCGGCACGCGGCACCACGTCATCCCATGGCAGGACAGTTCGTCTTCGGCTACGGCTCGCTCGTCAATCGCCGTTCCCACGGGGCCCCGCGGTCGCATCCCGCGCGGCTTTCGGGCTGGCGGCGGGAATGGTGCCAGACCAATATCCGCCCGGTACCGTTTCTCTCGGCGCGCCCCGCCCCGGGCCACCGGATCACCGGCCTGATCGCCGAGGTCGATGGCGGCGACTGGACCGCGCTCGACGCCCGCGAATATGCCTATGACCGCCATGACGCGGATCCCCACGGCCACGGTCTCGACCCTGCCCCGCGGGTCCAGGTCTATGCCGTGGCCGCGAAACACCGCGCACCGGACGCGCGCGGGCCTATCCTGATGAGCTATCTCGATGTCGTCGTGCAGGGCTATCTGACCGAGTTCGGCAAGGATGGCGTGGCAGAGTTCTTTGCCACCACCGATGGCTGGGACCGGCCCGTCCTGAACGACCGCCCCGACCCCCGCTACAGCCGCCACCAGCAACTCAGCCCGGCGGAACAGGCCCTTGTGGACGGCCACCTGGCCGCGCTAGCGGTGGCGGTGGAAGAGCTGGAATAGCCGGATCTGGCGCGTGAACCGGTCCTCGCTGGGCGCCGGCGCGGCACGCGCCCGGTCGATCACCCGCAGCGCCAGCACATAGGCCAGCGTGGCAAAGATCACCCCGCCCACGGCCTGCCCGATCAGCACCCCCGGCGCGCCAAGCCCCCAGGCCCCCAGCATCACAAGCGGCACCGTCCCCAGCGTGTGCCGCCCCCAGTTGATGAGGGTCGAGTAAAAAGGGACGCCCAGATTGTTGAAGGCCGCGTTGCAGACAAACAGCGCCCCGTTAAAGAAAAACGCCAGCGCCAGGGGCCCGCAGAACAGGAATATCAGCTCGCGCATGACGCCCGTGGCCTCAAAGAGCGCGGCAATGGGACCGCGCAGCACAAAGAGCAGCGCCGTCATCGCCAGCACGAAGAGCCCGCAAAAGACCAGCCCGTCGCGCAGCGCCCGCCGCACCCGGTCATAGTCCTGCGCGCCTGCATTCTGCCCGATGATCGGACCCACGGCGCCCGAGAGCGCGAAGACCACGCCGAAGGCCACAGGCGTCAGCCGCGAAACGACCGCCATGCCGGCCACGGCCGCCTCGCCGAACTCGGCCATGGCGCGGGTGACATAGGCCTGCCCCACCGGCGTGGCGAGCTGGGTCATGATCGCGGGCGCCGAGATAGCGGCAATGGGCCAGAAGTCCCGCACCAATCCCGTCACGTTGGGCCGCTCCAGCCCGCCATGGTGGCGGAAAATCGGGATCAGCGCATAGGCCCCGATCGTCACCCGCGCGGTGACGGAGGCCAGCGCCGCACCGGTCAGCTCCAGATCGAGCCCGAAGATCAGGATCGGGTCCAGCACCGCATTGACCAGACCGCCATAGATCGTCGCCATCATCGCCCGGCGTGCATCGCCATGGGCCCGCAGAATCGCCCCGCCGGTCATCCCCACCAAGAGGATCGGCAGGCTCGGCACGATGATCCGCAGATAGAGCGTCGCCAGATCCGCCGTCTGTCCGGTCGCGCCCAGCAGGCCCACCAGCCACGGCACCGCCAGCCAGACCGCAATCGAAAACAGGATCGCGAACGCCACTCCGAAGGCCAGCGCGTTGGTCGCCCGGCGCCGCGCCAGGTCGGCATCCCCCGCGCCCAGCGCGCGCGAGACCAGCGCGCCCGCGGCGATCGCGATGCCGATGCTGAAAGAGGTCGTGAAGAACAGGATCGCCCCGGCATAGCCCACCGCCGCGGCCAGCTCCGCCTTGCCCAGCATCGAGATGAAGATCATGTCGACGAAATCGACGACAAAGACCGCCATCAACCCGATCGAGGCGGTGAAGGACATCACCGTCACATGGCCGAAGAGGTTGCCTTTGACGAATTTCGCCGGGGCGCCGGCAGGGGTGGCGGGACTTGGGTCGGCCATCTGGAACTCCGGTCTGCGGCAACCGCCCCGACCCTGAGCCGGGGCGCGCCGTCAGTCCAGCGCTTTGGCCCTAAGGCTTCGGTCGCGCCCGCATCAGCGGCATGAAATCGGCCATCTCGGGGCCCCGCGCCCGACCCGTCAGCGCCTTGCGGAGCGGCATGAAGAGCGCCTTGCCCTTGCGCCCCGACTGCGCCTTGACCGCCGCGGTCCACTCCGCCCAGGCTTCCGGCCCATAGGGGGGCTCGGGCAGGATCGCGAGCGCTTCGGCAACAAAGGCCGCATCCTCGGGGTCCGCACCGGGCTCTGCGCCCTCGGCCAGGACCTGCCACCAGGCCGCGATATCCGCGCGTGTCTCGATATTGTCGCGGATAACCGCCCAGAAGGTCTCGCGCGCCTCCACCGGCACGCCCGCGGCCTCCAGATCTCCGGCTACGGCCTCCGCCGGCAGACCGTGCAGCACCCGCGCGGTCAGCGGATCGAGATCGCCCACGTCGAATTTCGTCGGCGCCGCGCCGAAGCGCGAGATGTCGAACCCCTCGATCAGCTCATCGACCGAGCCGCGCAGCTCCACCGGATCGGCCGAGCCCAGCCGCGCCAGCTGGCTCAGGATCGCCATCGGCTCCACGCCCTTGGCGCGCAGATCCCGGATCGCCAGCGTACCCAGCCGCTTCGACAGGCTCTCGCCCTGGGGTCCCGTCAACAGCGAATGGTGCGCGAAACGGGGACACTGCCCGCCCAAAGCGTCGATGATCTGGATCTGCGTGGCGGTGTTGGTGACATGGTCCGAGCCCCGCACCACATCCGTCACCCCCATCTCGGTGTCATCGACGACCGACGCGAGAGTATAGAGCACCTGCCCGTCGCCCCGGATCAGCACCGGGTCCGAAACGCTCGCCGCATCGATGGATTGCGGCCCGAGGATCCCGTCCTCCCACTCGATCCGCTCGTGATCCAGCTTGAACCGCCAGTGCCCCCCGCGCTCCGCACGCAGGGCATCGCGTTCGGCCTCGCTCAGCGCCAGCGCCGCCCGGTCATAGACCGGCGGCCTGCCCATGTTGAGCTGCTTCTTGCGCTTCAGGTCGAGCTCCGTCGGCGTCTCGAACGCCTCATAGAACCGCCCCGCCGCGCGCAGCCGGTCGGCGGCCTCGGCGTAGCGGTCGAGCCGAGCGGACTGCCGCTCCACCCGGTCCCACTGCAACCCGAGCCAGTCGAGATCCTCCTTGATCGCCTCGACAAACTCCTCCTTCGAGCGCTCCGGATCGGTATCGTCGATGCGCAGGATGAACGTGCCGCCGGCCTTGCGCGCGATCAGATAGTTGAAGAGCGCCGTGCGCAGGTTGCCGACATGGATATAGCCCGTGGGCGAAGGGGCGAAGCGGGTGGTGGTCATGGGGATCTCCTGTCGCGCCCCTGAACCACAGTGCCTGCGGTTTGTCCAGAAAGCCGGGTGATCAGGTCATGGCCAGCAGACCGCGAGCGCCCCGAACGTCCGATGATCACCTGTAGCCGCTACTGCATGGTCAACGGCAAAGGCTGCTATGCGGACAAAGCCGCCGACCGGCGCTTCGGATTGAATGGCCGCTTTACGTCTACCTATAGCCGATCAATGGCAAATCACGCGCTGCTCGTCGAATGTAGCGAAAGCGGTTTGAAGCGGCTTGGACCCACTTGGTGATCTCCGGGTCGTCCTGAGTTTTGAGCGCTTCTCCTTCCGTGATCTCGCCGGTTGCGAGGTCGTATGGGATGTATTCAAACTCAGGAAAACAAGCATCGAGTTTTTCGTCCAGTCGCTCCATCCATGTCCGAGCCAAGGTGTCGTCTGTGCGAAACTCAGACGAAATGCTCAACCTGTCGTATTTGACTTCACAGCCAATGCTTCCGACCGTTTCAACCTCACGTCGGGCCTCTTGTGAGAAACGGGAGTTGTCCTCTAGCCTACCATACCCGGGGACATCGTACTTGAACCTTGCATATTGAAACGAAATTTTGGGACAACCCGTTCCCAAAATGACTTCGAGAACGGTTTCTTTCGGCGCTTCACCGGACAAAAGTGCGCGCTTCTTGCGGTCTCCAGTCTGCGACCAACTGATCTCAAACAACCGACAGTCCGGAAAATCGCGCCAAAGCACCGACAGAAACCGTTCGGCCCCCGCGTTGGTCGCAGATATCCCAATGGCGCTCCAGAAGGTTGTAGCGCCGCTTAGGTCTCGTTCAGACTCTGTCTCTGCTGATACCTGACCTTCATCAAGCACATCGACCTTTAACCCTGTCAAAGCAATTAGCTGTCTGGCCGACAGTTCTCCATCCAGCGGTGGGCCCAGCTCGATGTCAAGAAAACCGCGATTGTAAAGGACCTCTTCGCCAGGTTCTTCGGCTACATCGACTGAGAGAAACCCGTACCGGTAGCGAATAAAGACTTCGCGACCATCGGGCGTTTGGCCCCAATACTGGGAAGGGCAAGCGCCGCCGCCCCGAAGCGAAGTAACGTGCAAATCCACCTTCGGAACGTTTGGCGGCGTAAAAAAGCGGTTCGTTCGTGGCCCCATCATAGCGTTTCTCGAAGAAAAATCCTGACTGTCATATGCAGGAATGGCAGTAATAGCAGTCATTTGCTGCGTCGCAATAACTAGCGAGGTTTGGACTCTATCCGATCATCCGCTCGACCTGGGCCATCCACCAGTCTCGCGCTTAGGATACCGACGACCGCCCTCTCCGCCTTACGCCTGGGTTCTGCCGCTCTCACGCCGCCGTCACCGGCCAGCGCGTTTTCAGATCCTCCAACCCCGCACGGATCAGATCGGCCAGCACGTCCATGTCCACCCGGTCGAGCCGTGTCAGGTAGAGGCAGGCCTTGCCCTTGCGGTAGGGCCCGAGCCGGTCGAGGATCGGTTCGAAATCGCCGTAGCCCGGCATGACATAGAGCACCAGTTCGCGCTTACGTGGGGCAAAGCCGGTCGCCAGGCACTCGCCGCTATGGCCGCTGGCATAGGTGTAGCGGTAGCGCCCGTAGCCCATCATGTACTCCGCCCAGACCACCGGCTCAAAACCGGTGACCTTGCGGAACAGCGCTTCGAGCCGCCGCGCGTCCTGCTGCCGGCGCTCCGGCGTCACCGCGGCGAGCACTGCTTCGGGATCGATCCCACTCGGTCTGGTCTTGGCCTCAGCCATCGCCGCCCCCTGCCCGCCAGCCTAACGCTGCGGCGGCTCGGCGCACAGGGTCTTTCGGCCCTCCGCGACCCGCGCCAAGATCCATGCCGAGATCCATGCCTGCGAGCCTGCGGCCCGCCGCGGGCAGGTGCCCGACGCTGTTCTGGCATATCTCGGTGCAACGGAAAGCTCCGGTACCAACGATAACCAGCCCCCGCTTTTGAGCAGCGGTTCGCAACGGATCGGCAGATCCGGCACCGGGTGCTCTGCTCCGACGCCCTGTCGAAGACCGATCCGCGCACCGGTTCCCGGACAGGATGTGGAGCAGTGTACCTCGCTTGATCTGTGCGCCATGAAATTTCCCGGCTTAGGGACTGGCGTGACGGCGAACCCAGCCGAGAAACTGGGCCTCCGAACCGGCCGGATGCGCCGACCGTCGCAGCGACAACCTCCCCAGTCTGTCGCTTGGCTCAAACGCGCTGATGGCGGAGAGGCGCATTCTGCGGGTTTGGGCGGCCGGGTGCGCAGGCTTGCCACGTCGCTGCGATGCGTAGTGCCAGAGATACGCACGCCGCCCTGTTTCACGAACCCATCAAGACCTCGGCGATTGGGTGGGCGTGTCGGTCACGCCCGCCCCGCTTTGGTGGTCCATTGGCCCATACCGTCCCGAATGTGAGGAAAGCCGAGGCCGCACCGCAGTGCGAAAACACTCGACACCATGGCCCACGGAAGCATCGGAGCCCGTGCATCGAGCCCATGGACCACGGTCGAGTGGCTGATCGCGATGACCGGCGAGAGAAGCGAACGGTGCGCCTGACGTGCACAAGGCGCGCGCCCTCCCCAGGACTGTCCGGCTTCGGGACATGCCCTTTCATCGAACGCTTGCTTGTCCGAGGTCGTCGCCCCTGCATGCAATTGTTATTGAAATCAGCCTTTTGACCGCATGAGCATACCGAAGAGATCGCGCGGATCGTCCGGGTCGGCGACCATATCGAGGTTCTGGTACAGCCCGGTATCGGTCAGCCGGTCGCGGACGTAGCGCAGAGCCGAAAAGTCCTCGGTCGCGAAGCCCACGCCGTCAAACAATGTGATCTGTCGGTCGCTGACTCTCCCAGGTGCCGAGCCGTTGATCACCTGCCACAGTTCAGTCACCGGAAAATCGCCGGGCATCTGCTGGATTTCGCCCTCGATCCGGGTCTGTGGCGGGTATTCGACAAAGACGGTTGCGCGGTTGAGGATATCCTTGTGCAGCTCTGTCTTTCCCGGGCAGTCACCGCCAATGGCGTTGATATGAACACCCGCTCCCACCATGTTGTCGGTCAGGATCGTTGCATATTGCTTGTCGGCGGTACAGGTCGTGATGATCTGCGCGCCCTCGATCGCCAGTTCGGGCGTGGTGCAGGCGGTCAGGGTCATGCCGGACCCCTCCAGGTTGCGCACCGTTTTCTCGGTGGCGCGACGGTCGCTATCAAAGAGCCGCAGATGATCGATCCCGCAGATCGCCTTCATCGCCAACGCCTGAAACTCGGATTGCGCACCATTGCCGATCATCGCCATGGTGCGCGCGCCCTTGGGCGCCAGATGCCGCGCAACCATGGCCGAGGTGGCGGCAGTGCGCAGCGCTGTCAGCACTGTCATCTCGCTCAGCAGAACAGGGTACCCGGTGTCGACCGCCGCAAGAAGGCCAAAGGCGGTGACGGTCTGCAGACCCTCCTTGGTATTGCTCGGGTGGCCGTTGACATACTTGAACCCGTAAACTTCGCCGTCCGAGGTGGGCATGAGCTCGATCACCCCCTTCTCGGAATGCGAGGCAACCCGCGGTGTCTTGTCAAACAGCTCCCAACGGTGAAAATCTGCTTCGATATAGTCCGCAATATCGTGCAGCATCGTTTCGACGCCGATGTGGTGCACAAGCTTCATCATGTTCTCGACGCTGACGAAGGGCACATAGGCCAGTTCGGACGGTTCCGGGGCGGTCATCTTGGGTCTCCGGTTTCAGCCAAATGGCTCAGAAGGATTGCGTCGGGCGGTCAAAGACGCGCCGCCCCATGAGCGAGGCCGTGAGATCGACCATCAGCGATGCGGTGCGGCCGCGCTCGTCGAGAAACGGATTGAGCTCCACAAGGTCGAGCGAGGTGACGAGTCCGCTGTCGCCAAGCATCTCCATCACCAGATGCGCCTCCCGGAATGTCGCACCACCGGGCACCGTGGTTCCGACTGCAGGTGCGATGGAAGGATCCAGAAAATCGACGTCCAGCGAGACATGCAGAAATCCGTTGGCAGCCGCGACGGATTTCAGAAAACCCGACAACGGTCTGGCGACGCCATGCTCGTCGATCGTCCGCATATCCACCGCGGACATGCCGCTGTCCTGCAGCATCGCTTTTTCGGCGCCGTCCACAGACCGCAACCCAATCATGCAGATGTTGGCGGCTGGCACCACATTCGGCATTGGGGCAAATGCGTCGAAGCCTTCAGCTCCGGCGATGTAGCCAAGAGACGTGCCGTGCAAGTTGCCTGTATCGGTGGTCAGCGGCGTGTGCAGGTCCGTGTGCGCATCCAGCCAGAGAACGAACAGCGGGCGGTTCTGATCTGCAGCGTGGGCCGCGACGCCCGCGACAGACCCGATCGACAGCGAGTGGTCGCCGCCCATGAAGATTGAAAATCCTCTGGCAGCAGCGTCCCGTCCGGCGGCGGCCAGCGCCTCGGCCCAGGCGACTGTCTCGGACAGCGAATGCACCAGGGGGTTGGCACATCCGACGGCGCGTTCCGCGGCGGGAACGATGTTGCCGACGTCCGACACGGAGTGACCGAGGGCTGCCAAGGTTTCGGCAAGGTCCGCAGTGCGGTAGGCATCCGGGCCCATCACACAGCCCTTGCGCCGCTTGCCGGTATCGACCGGGGCACCAATCAACAGGCAGTTTCGCCTTTCCATTCCACAGTCCTGCGATGTCGCTGTACGGCATCAGTTTCTATCCGGAATGTGATGGAAAACAGGGTCATGATAGGATAAAAGGGAAGCGATTTTTCCACTGCGAAAGGTAGTTTTTCCAGAATGGATAGCTCCGACATCAAGATCATCGCAGAGCTTCGGCGGAATTCGCGCATTTCCCTTTCGGATCTCGCATCGGTCGTAGGGCTCTCACGCGTGACCGTCCGCACGCGTTTGGCACGCCTTCAGGCGGAGGGCGTTATTCTCGGGTTCACCGTCGTCCTCGCCGAGGACGTCCGGGAACACCCGGTGCGCGGGCTGATGATGCTGGGGATCGAAGGCAAGGGCACCGACCGGATTTCGCGCAGCCTCGCCGGTATCGCTGCGGTGCAGGCGATCCACTCGACGAACGGGAAATGGGATCTGATTGTCGAACTGGGAACCGAAACGCTTGGTGATCTGGACAAGGTGCTGGCCAAAATCCGGAAGCTGGACGGCGTTGCGACGAGTGAAACCAGTCTGCTTCTGTCGACACGAATGGCAGTCAAGCGGGCGCGAAGGTCGAAGACTGGGTTCCCGGCGGATCCGAAATGACCGGATTTCTCTACCGGCGGGCGTGTTTGAGGTCATTCCGGTTTTGGGCGTTCAGTCTCGGCAGCTGGTGGATTGGATCGACGGTGAATCGATCAGGATCTGAAGTCCCCATTGTTCAGAACTGATTGTAGAGTGTGAGACCCGACAGAGTCTTCACGCGACGGGCGAAGGTGCGTTTCCCCCCGTATTGGCAGAGTCCCGCGATGCTCACCTCGCCGCCAAGCCCCTCAATCACGCGGCGGATCTTCTCCTCAGCGCGGCGGTAGCGGAGGGCTGTGCGATACCGGCGCGGAACTGTCGCGCGAAGACGGCGAGCGCATTGTTCGCTTGGTCGCGCACCACGTTCGCGCAGAAGTTCAACCGGATGCGCCGCGTGTCTTTGCTAAGCGTCCCGGAGATCAACGGGTCCTGACCCCGGAAGCGCGCACCTCAACGCCAATCAGGCAAGGCGCAAGACACTGGAAAAAGACCAAAATCTATGACCCACGCAAAAGACGACTGAAGGCAACATGTCGGTTCTCTGTGACGCCGTGCATGTGAAAAGACGGTCCTCGCCAAATCAAAGCCCACGTTGGTAACTTGCATCGGGCGGCTCCTCTCAACCACAGATCCTCACACCTGCTTAACGGCGCGTCGCGACGCCGCCGAACGCGAACCGTCCACCCCATATGCGCTGCGCCCATTGTGCCAAATGCTGTACCGGGAAAACCGGTTGTCCTTGCACGCTCCTCAGTCACGTCGTCAGCTTGGGCCAACCGATGCTTCTGAAACTCGGAAAACGAAGGTCCCCTTGGCCGCTTTAAGACCGGGTCCAGCCTCGCTCAGTCCGGCGTGACGGGCCAGCGCGTGCCCAGATCCTCCAGACCTGCCCGGATCAGATCGGCCAGCGCCGCCATGTCCACGCTGTCCAGCCGGGTCAGGTAGAGACAGGCCTTGCCCTTGCGGTGCGGCCCCAACCGGTCGAGGATCGGTTCGAAATCGCCGTAGCCCGGCATGATATAGAGCACCAGCTCGCGCGTCCGGGGCGCAAAGCCGGTGGCGAAAAACTCCCCGCTCCGCCCGCTTTTGTAGGTGTAGCGGTAGCGCCCATAGCCCAGCATGCTGTCGCCCCAGACCACGGGCGTGAACCCCGTGACCTCGCGTAAGAGCGCATCGAGCCGCCGCGCGTCCCCCTGCCGCCGCTCGGGTGTGACGGCGGCGAGCAGCGCTTCGGGGTCGGTCCCGCTGGGCTTGGTCTTGGCCTTGGACATGCGCCAGCCTCCCTGCCCGCCAGCCTAACGCCGCGGAGGCCCGGCGCACAGGGCCTTTCAGCCCCTCGCCGCCCGCGCCATATAGCGCCCATGACAGAAGACACCCCGCGCTACGGCGCCGCCCCCAGCACGCGAGAGATCGAAACCCTGGCCCGCAAGGTCTTCGACACGCTGCCCCCGGGTTTTGCCGCACCGGCGCGCGAAGTCGGGCTGCGCGTCGTGGACTTCGCCCCCGACCATGTGCTCGACGAACTGCAGATCGAGGACGCGTTCGGGCTCACCGGGCTCTATGACGGCGTGCCCATGACCCAGAAATCGGTGATGGATCAGCCCCAGCAGCCCGACGTGATCTGGCTCTTCCGGCGTCCGATCCTCGACGAATGGGCCGCCCGGGGCAACGTCGCGCTGTCGGATCTGGTGGCCCATGTCACGGTGCACGAACTGGCCCACCATTTCGGATGGTCCGACGACGATATCGCCGCCATCGACCGCTGGTGGGAGTGAGCCGCGCCTGGGCCGTGGCGATATCGCGCCCAGGTCGTGCCTAATTCTCGTCGAGCAACGCCTGAATGTCCGCGGGATCTGCGGACGACAACGCACCCTTCAGCGCGGACTGCACCGCGTCGGGATAGCCCGTCAGCGAGGCCGGCGGAGAGGGGCTCGTCTGCAGCGCCAGAATGTCCGACTGCGCATCCTCTGACAGATCCAGCGTATCGAAGAGATCGCCCAGCGGCACGTTGTTCAGCATCTCGGCAGCGCAGCCATCGAAACAGGCCTCCGGCGCGAACGGGTAGCTCCCGCAGGCGCAATCCTCGGCAAAGCCCGCGGACGCGGTCAGGGCGGCCACGATTCCCCCGGCCGCGAGTGTTCTCAGTCCCATGGTTCGCCCTTCCCTGACGTTATGCGCGATCTCTGCCGGCAGCTTGCAGCACAGCCCCGCCCCGCCGCAACCGCAAGCTCGCGCTTTCGCACAGATCTTGCGCAACACGCCTGTCCCTAGGGCCCCAACTCGCCCCGCGCATTCCCTCGGTTCACGCAGATCAGCGATCCTCCGCCCGCAGGGGGCGCTCCTGCAATTGTGCACGGCCCCTCCCTCGCATTGCCAGCAGGGGCTGCTAGGTTTAGGGCGGGTTATTCTACGAGGGAGACGATCCATGACCAACCTGACCCGCCGCCAGGCACTAGCGGCCTCCGCGGCCTTGCCCGTCGCCGCGCTCGGCGCAGGCACAGCCCATGCCGCCGCCGAGATGAAAGGCCCGTCCATGGCCAACCATCGCCGCTTCAAGCTCGGCGATTTCGAGGTGACCACCCTGCTGGTCGGCACCATGCCCCGCGACGAGATCCAGACGATCTTCGGCATGAATGTCTCGCCGCAGGAGTTCGCCCAGGTCTCCAAGGAGAACTTCATCCCCGACGACGTGGCGCAGTTCTTCTTCACGCCGACCATCGTCAATACAGGCTCCGAGCTGATCCTTTTTGATACCGGCCTGAACGCCGAGGGCACCGGCGCCGCGCTGGCCGAGGCCGGCTACAGCCCCGATCAGGTCGACAAGGTGGTCATCACCCATATGCATGGCGACCATATCGGCGGGCTTCTGACCGACGGCGCGCCCACCTTCGCCAACGCCGCCTACTACACCGGTGCTGTGGAGTTCGATCATTGGGCCGCCGCCGAAAACGAGCGGTTCGAACAGAATGTGCGCCCGCTGGCCGACCAGTTCGCCTTCCTCGAGGATGGGGGCGAGGTCGCGTCCGGCATCACCGCCGCGGCCGCCTTCGGCCACACGCCCGGGCACATGACCTACATGCTCGACAGCGGCGACAAGCAGCTGCTGCTGATCGCGGACCTCGCCAACCACCCGGTCTGGTCGCTCGGCTATCCCGACTGGGAGGTCCGCTTCGACATGGACAAGGAAGGCGCCGCCGCCTCCCGCCGCCGCGTGCTGGGCAAGCTCGCGACGGAACGGATGCCCTTCATCGGCTACCACATGCCCTTCCCGGCAGTGGGCTTTGTCGAAACCCGCAGCGACGGCTTCCGCTACGTGCCCGCGGGCTACCAGATGATGCTCTGAGGTCTCACGAAAGCCGCATTGTCTCGGAGGGCTGCGCCTGACTGGGCGGGGCGCAATTGCGCCTGCCGAGGGGCAGGCAGGCGCAGCCCGGTGGCGCCGGGCAAGCACGCAAGCCCCTACTCGTCACCTCAAAACCAGAGCTGAACTACGGCGACAGCCTTTTCCAGCCAAAGCGGCATGGTGATGCCACCCACAGCCGCGGTGACTTTGGCTGAATTCGTGGCAATTCCCGCCGCGGATTTCGTCACTTGCTCAACCTCAGTCAGTGACGCCTTGAAACCGCGATAGCAGCTTACAAAGACCCGTATCAGACGCCCACCCAACGCTAGCCGCGCGTCTCGCTGATCCTCCGCACTGGCACTTGGATCAAGCGTGATGCTCAGATCAATTGGCAACTCGTCCGCAAGAGCTCCTTCGGATATCTCGGATACTTCCGTTACGGCTTTCTCGAGAACCTCCTCGTCCCTCGCGAGCAGAGGCTGGAGGTTGACCCTTTCCGCATTGAAAAGAGCTTCTTGCACCTCGGGATCGCGGCTCCGCAATTCTGTGGCAACCCCCATGATGGTTAGGTGGAAGTCCCCAATATTGGCGTCTTGTGCGGGATCTGGACACTCGCCTGACGCAAACTTTGTCGTCAGTCGCCGAGACACACGCATACAGGTCGAATAGAGCATACGCGGCCTGTTAGCATACCGGTCTACGGCTAACCGGATAAGCTCCCATTCCTCTTGAACAGCACGATACTGGTTGCTGGCGGGATCCTCAAAATCGAAGATCATCAACACGTTCGACAGGATTTCGATACAATCGGCGGCTGCACTGTCGGACAGGTCGGACAGGGGTTCCAAACGGAACTTCTTCGTCTCTTCGTTAAACACGACGCGCTCGGCATTGGCGCTCCGTTTAAACGCGTCTGTCAAATCGCCCGTCGAAGACGTAGAACCATCATCCTCCGTTTTCGCATCGATCTTGGCAATCGCCTCTGCGATCGCTTTCGGCCCAGCCTTCCAGGCCTCAGGATCGATCAGAACGATCTGCTCAAGATACGCCCAGTCAGGCGCGCGTCCGTCCCAGAAGTCATCGAAGATGCGCGCGAACCGATCCCAGGGTGCTCCGGCGGCCCTCCACGCGTCGCCCGTCAAAACCCAGTCCGCGGCAAGTCTCTCAGGTGGTGTCTGCCAGAGCGGCAGCCCCCAAACGACACCGTCGCCTTTGAGCAAGAGTTGCGCATCGCGCCTTATCTCGTCCCAAAGAGCGGCGAAGGCGGCGTCGGAGGAGGCGGCGTCGGAGGAGGCGGCGAAGGCGGCGAAGGCGGCGTCGGAGGCGGCGAAGGCGGCGCGGGCGGCGTTTCTCACATCGGCGGTCGAAGAAACCGGCGCGAGCGCCGATGTGACTGTGGACCAGACAAACAGAAGGGCCGTCAATTCCGCATCTGGACGCGCGGGGGCGAGACGCGCCCAGAGCCAGGGCTGCACCCGAAGCGCCGCGCGGGCCGCGATAGTCACCGACACCTCATAGCTGTCTTGCTCGATCAGCCAGGCGCGAAGACTGTCGTCGTCTTTGATGTTCTCGATCTGCAAACCGAAATGCCTTGTGCTCAAATCACGTCGGTCGGAGCAAATCGGGCCGCTGTCCAAGGGTCAACCGCTGGCCCCGCCAAAAGCGGGACCAAAAAGCGAACGAAAACGTACAAAGAGACAGTTTGGACGTTTCGTACAACCCTATCCGGTCAGTCGCTCCGGCAGGCCGTTGGCCCAGGTGCTGATCGTGCCGGCGCCGAGGCAGACGACCATGTCGCCCGGCCGGGCCTGTTCGCGCACGAGCCGCAGCAGGTCGTCTTCGTCGACCACCGCGCGGGCGTGGCGGTGGCCATGCTGGATCAGACCGGCCACCAGACCCTCGCGCGTCGCGCCTTCGATGGGCTCTTCGCCTGCGCCGAAAACCTCCGCGATTCCAACCACATCCGCCTCGTTGAAACAGGTGCAGAATTCCTCGAACAGCGAATCCAACCGCGAATAGCGGTGCGGCTGGTGCACCGCGATCACCCGGCCCGAGCTCGCCTGCCGCGCGGCCTTGAGCACTGCCGCGATCTCCACCGGGTGGTGGCCGTAATCGTCGATGATCGTGACCCCGTTCACCTCGCCCACGCGGGTGAAGCGCCGGTTGACCCCCTTGAAGCCCTCAAGGGCCGCCCGGATATCCTCCAGCCCCATGCCGAGATACCGCGCCACGGCAACGGCAGCTAAAGCATTGGAAACATTGTGGTCTCCGGGCATCGGAAGGCTACAGCCCTCGATCACCATATCCTCCGACTGCAGCGCGATATCGAACAACGCCACGCCAGCCTCATACCGCAGATCCACCGCGCGCACGTCGGCCTGCGCGTTGAACCCGTAAGTGACGACCCGCCGGTCGGTGATCTTGCCCACCAGCGCCTGCACCTCCGGATGGTCGGTGCAGCAGACCGCCAGCCCGTAGAATGGGATGTTGCTGACAAAGTCCTGGAACCCCTCGCGGAGCCGGTCGAAGTCGCCCCAATGCTCCATATGTTCGGGGTCGATATTGGTCACGATGGCCACGGTCGCGGGCAGCCGGGTGAAGGTGCCGTCGCTCTCGTCAGCCTCCACCACCATCCACTCGCCCTTGCCCATCCGCGCGTTGGAGCCATAGGCGTGGATGATGCCGCCATTGATCACTGTGGGGTCGATACCGCCGGCATCGAGCAGCGTCGCCACCATCGTGGTTGTCGTTGTTTTTCCGTGGGTTCCGGCGACCGCGACGTTGGATTTCAGCCGCATCAGCTCGGCCAGCATCTCGGCGCGCCGCACTACAGGCAGCCCGCGCGTGCGGGCCTCGTCCAGCTCAGCATTGCCCGGCTTGATCGCCGACGAGATCACCACCACCTGCGCATCTTCGAGGTTCTCGGCCGCCTGACCGATGAAGATCTTCGCCCCCAGCTGCTCCAGCCGGTCGGTGATCTTGCTCGCCTTGAGATCCGAACCCTGCACCGTGTAGCCATGGTCCAGCAACACCTCGGCGATGCCGGACATGCCGATCCCGCCAATCCCGACAAAATGGATCGCACCCAGCGTCATCGGCAGTTTCGTGGCGGCGTTCATCGGGGCTTCCCAGTGCTTCATGGCGTTTTGTCCTTGTTGGCGATTTGCAATGTGATGTCCACGAGCCGCTCGGTCGCGTCCGGGCGGCCATGGGCCAGCGCGTTGTGGGCCATCTTCACCGCCGCGTCGGGCTGGGTGAGGATGGCGCTCACGGTATCGGTCAGGGCCTCGGCGGTCAGCGCGGCCTCGGGGATGCGCACGGCGGCCTCGGCTTCGACCAGCCCGCGGGCATTGGCGGTCTGATGGTCCGCCGTGGCGGCGGCATAGGGGATCAGGATCGACGGGCGCCCGATCACGGCGAGATCGGCGATGGAGGACGCCCCGGCGCGGGAGATGACAAGCTGCGCATCCGCCAATCTTGCCGGCACATCGGTGAAGAAGGTCTTGACCTCGGCATCCATGCCGGCCGCGCGGTAGGCGGCACTGACGCGGGCCACGTCTTCCTCGCGGGCCTGGTGCGAGACGCGCAGGCGCAGGCGCAAGGCTTCCGGCAGGGCGGCCAAGGCCTCGGGCACGGTGTCCGACAGGATCCGCGCGCCCTGGCTACCGCCGATCACCAGAAGGCTCATCGGGTAGTCGCCAGGGGGGATGTAGGGGGCCCCCTCGCGCTCCAGAATCGCGGCGCGCACCGGATTGCCGGTGAACTCGCATTCCACCCCCTTGGGCAGCACGGTGGGCCAGGTCCCGCAGGCCACCAGATCGACCCGGGGCGCAAAGGCCTTGTTCACCCGGCCCAGCACGCCGTTTTGTTCGTGGATCATCCGCGGCAGGCCGAGCGCCCAAGCCGCGCCAAGCGCCGGAATGGACGGGTAGCCGCCAAAGCCCACGACGACAGCGGGTTTGAGCTTGCGGAACGCCGCCGCAGCCCGTCCGATGCCACCCAGAACCGTGAAAGGCACCCGCGCCTTGGCCAGCAGGCCGCCGCGCGCAAAGGTCGCCGATGGTAGGATCTCAATATCGACCGCGTCGGGAAAGCCGCCGGTATAGCGCGCGCCGCGGGCATCGGTGGAGAGCGTCACCTGCCAGCCCCGGGCCAGCATCGCCTCGGCCAGCGCTTGGGCGGGGAACATATGCCCGCCCGTGCCGCCCGCGGCCAGAACCAGGCGGGGCGCGTCCGTCACCTCAGCCCCGCGCCCGCGCAAGATAGTCGGCCATCCGTCCCTGCGGCCGGGCCCGGGTCAGCGCCAGCAACATGCCGACGGTGATCCCCGCGGCGATGACCGAGGAGCCGCCATAAGAGACGAAGGGCAGCGTCATCCCCTTGGTCGGCAGCAGCCGTGCGGCGACGCCGATATTGATCAGCGCCTGCATGGCCAGGATCGCCACGAGGCCGGTGCCGGCATAGCGCACGAACGGGTCGCGCTCGCGCAGCAACCGCACCAGCGCATTCACCGCGATGGTCGCGTAGAGTGCCAGAATACAGAGCACCAGGATCAGCCCGTATTCCTCGGCCGCGACGGCGATGATGAAGTCGGTATGGGCGTCGGGGAGATTCTGCTTCACCTCGCCCTCGCCCAGCCCCACACCGAAGACCCCGCCCTCGCGGATGGCGTTCGCCGCATAGCCGATCTGGGTCGTGGGGTCGATTTCGGTCGAGAGATACCCGTCGATGCGGCGCGCGAAATGCTCCGACGCGCCATAGGTGAAGACGCCCGCCGCGATCACGAGCCCGGCCACCAGCCCCAGCAGGATCACCGGCGCGCCAGCCACGAAATACATCACGCACCAGGCAAAAACGATCAGGCAGGCCTGGCCGAAATCGGGCTGCAGCGCGAGCATGCCGACGATGACCACACAGACGATGAAGGACAGCACACGCCCCGGCGGGCCACCGATCTGAAGCCCCGCCGCCATCAGCCAGCCGCAGAGCACCACGAACATCGGTTTGAGGAACTCCGACGGCTGCACGCTGCCGAACCCGATGGAATACCAGCGCACCGCGCCTTTGCCGAAATTCGTCCCAAAGACGGGCAAAAAGGCCAGCGCGACGGCTGCGATCAGGAACCCGATCACGCCGATCCGGCGCACCGCGGTGGGCGACAGCATCGAGCAGATCACCATCGCCACGAGTGCGATGAGGCCGAAGAGCGCCTGGCGCTCGACATAGTGGAACGGGTCGAGCCCGTTGCGTTCGGCCAGCGGCGGCGAGGCGGCGAAGCCCAGCAGCAGCCCGATCCCGAACAGCATCACCGCACAGGAGAGGCTCCAGCGGTCCACCGTGCGCCACCAGCGCGGCAAAAGCGGGTCGGCACCCCGATGAGGGGCCGTGCCATGGGCCATTTCCGTCATATGACTGCCTGCATCTGCTCTGCCCGTTTTCCGGGTCTGGCTGCAGACTTACCGCAAACCGGGGCGTTTCGCCAGAGTTTTGGCGTTCAGCCGCCGGAGACTTGCCCCCCGGTCATCGGCGCAGGGCAACCGGTGGAGCTCGGACCGGTGATTGGCAGCCCGCGCAGGGCGCGCACAGCGAGAAAACCAAAAGCCTGCGCCTCGATCATGTCGCCGTCCAGAGCTCGGTCTTCGACGGGCGCGACCGGACAGGGCAATGCCCGCGCCAGAGCCTCCATCACCGCCGGATTGCGCCGCCCGCCACCGGTGACCAGCAGTTCGGTCGGGGACGCCGGACACCATACCAGGCCGCGCGCGACGCCCTCGACCATCGCGGCCACGAGCGTTGCGGCGGCATCGGCATCGGACAGCGGCGCCACCGCGTCGGCCAGCATGGCGAAATCCTCTCGGTCGAGGCTTTTGGGCGGTTGGAGCTCGAAAAAGGGCGCCGCGTGGTAGTCCGCCAGCCGGTCGAGCCGCGGCGTCCCCTGACGGGCAAGTGCTCCGTTCTCGTCGCGCGGCACGCCGCGGCGCGCCTGCATCAGATCGTCGAGCGGCGCGTTTGCGGGCCCGGTGTCGAAGGCCAGCATCGCGCCGGGGGCGAATGGATCGTCCATGCGCGGATCGAGCCATGTCAGATTGCCCACGCCGCCCAGGTTCAGGAATGCCATCGGCGCGTCCGCCCCGAACCGGCGGGCGCAGGCAAAGTGATAAGCCGGCGCGAGCGGCGCGCCCTGCCCGCCCGCGGCGACATCGGCACTGCGCATGTCCCAGACGATCCGGCGGCCGGTCGCCTCGGCCAGCCTTGTGCCGCTGCCGACCTGGTGGGTGCCCCGCCCGGCAGGCTCGTGGGCCAGGGTCTGGCCGTGAAAGCCCACCAGATCAGCCGGAGGCATCTGCGCCAGCAACTCGACATGGGCGGCCTCGACCACCGCGGCGGCTTCGGCTACCCCCGTCTCGCCCGGCCAGCGCCCGAGTGCGGCACGCAGCACCGCACGCTCGGCCTTGCCATAGGCGCGGTAGGCGGTCGGCCCGAACCCGGTGATCGTCTCACCGTCGGTTTCGATCAGCGCCGCGTCGACTCCGTCGAGCGAGGTGCCCGACATGCATCCGATCGCGCGCAGCGGCCCCTTTTCCTTCACCCTTCCGCCTCCTATACAGCGCAGGCCCAAACTGGACCGGACGCAGATGACCTACCAGCCGAAATCCGATTTCCTCGACGTCATGATCGCGCGCGGTTTTCTTGCCGATTGCACCGATCTGCAAGGGCTTGACGAGGCGCTGCGTGCCGGTGTGGTGCCGGCCTATATCGGGTTCGACGCCACGGCAAAGTCGCTCCATGTCGGCTCGCTCATCCAGATCATGATGTTCCGCTGGCTGCAGAAGACAGGCCACAAGCCGATCGTCCTGATGGGGGGCGGCACGACGAAGGTCGGCGACCCGTCTTTTCGCGCCGAGGAGCGCCCGCTGCTGGGACCGGCCGAGATCGACGCGAATATCGCGGGCATCCGGCAGGTCTTCTCGGCCTATGTCAGTTTCGGCGACGGGCCGACCGACGCGCTGATGCTCAACAATGCCGAATGGCTCGACGGGCTCAACTACCTCGATTTCCTGCGCGATATCGGACGGCATTTCAGCGTCAACCGGATGCTGAGCTTCGAAAGCGTGAAGTCGCGCCTCGACCGCGAGCAGTCGCTGAGCTTTCTTGAATTCAACTACATGATCCTGCAGGCCTATGACTTTCTGGAGCTCAACCGCCGCTACGGTTGTCGGCTCCAGATGGGCGGGTCGGACCAGTGGGGCAACATTGTCAACGGGATCGACCTGACGCGCCGTGTGCTGGAGACCGAGATCTACGGGCTGACCTCGCCGCTTCTGACGACGTCGGACGGCAAGAAGATGGGCAAGTCGGCGGCCGGTGCGATCTGGCTCGATGCCGAAATGGTGTCGCCCTACGAGTTCTGGCAATTCTGGCGCAACACCACCGACGCTGATACGGGCCGGTTCCTGAAGCTCTACACCGAACTGCCGCTGGACGAGTGCGAGCGCCTCGGCGCGCTGGCAGGGTCCGAGATCAACGCGGCCAAGGTCCGTCTCGCCAACGAGATCACGACACTGCTGCACGGGCCCGAGGCTGCCGCTGCGGCCGAAGCCACGTCCCGCGAAGTCTTTGAAAAGGGGGGCGTTGGAGACGATCTGCCCACCATCATGCTGGACCGCGCCGAGATCGAGCATGGGATCGCGAACACGTCGCTCTTCGTCGAAGCCGGTCTGGCGAAGTCCGGCAAGGACGCCCGCAGGCTCATCAATGAGGGTGCCGCCCGCATGAATGATGTGGTCATCGCGGAAGTTAAGGTTTTGCATCCCGACGACCTGGCCGCACCGGTGAAGCTAAGCGCGGGCAAGAAACGCCATGCGCTGGTGAAGCTGGCCGACTAGGTCAGCCAGCCGATCAGATAGCCGGCGCCCACCAGAACAGCGACGGGCAGCGTCGCGACGCTGGCCAGCCACAACCCGCCGGCGATTGTGGGTTTGGCCGGCGGCGCGGTGACGCCGAGCACGGGGGTGAGCTTTGGTTTGATCATCCGTTTCATCCCCGACGATTAACCACGATTTCACTGAAGTTGCGGTTAACCGGAGCAATGGAGTGGATCGAGACAGACCGCGCCGCGCTGCCCGCAGGTTGCGCCGCACCGATGCAGCAGCATGGGCGTTATGGCGAGGCCTGCGCCGCGCTTGGCGCCCGTCCGCAGCATTTCCAACTGCGGCGTGGCGGCGATCTGGCCGGATCGGCGCTGGTCCTGATCCGGCGCTGGCCGCTCTTTGGTGATTTCGCGCTGCTTTCGCGCGGGCCGGTCTGGGCCGCCGGCGTTTCAGCAGAGACCCGCGCCGCGGGCACCCTGGCGCTGATCCGCCAGTTGCGCACCCAAGTTCGCGGCGTGATGTGCACCCCTGAGTCCGATGGTGCACCCGATCCGCTCGAAGACAGCGACCTGCTGCCGATGGTGACCCCCGGCCATGTCGCCCGCCTGGACTTGACCCCGCCGCGCAATGCGCGCCGCGCGCGCTTGCACGGCAAATGGCGCAACCGGCTGGTGCGCGCAGAAGCCTCTGGGCTGACCGTGCGGCACGCTCCCTTGCCCGAGGATCCCGACCACTGGCTGTTGCTGCGGGAGGCGGCACAGGCCCGTACCCGCGGCTATCGCCGTCTGCCGCGCGCCTTCACCCATGCCTGGACGACACACGGTGGGCGTGACGCCACGCGCCTTTTCACGGCCCATTCCTGCGGCACGCCCGTTGCAGCGATGCTGTTTCTGCGCCACGGGGCTTCGGCCAGCTACCATATCGGCTGGTGCGGGCCGGAGGGCCGCCGCCTCAACGCGCACAACCTGCTGCTCTGGCACGCATCGGACTGGCTGGCGTCGAGAGGCCACCTCCGGCTGGAGCTTGGCACCCTCGATACGGTCGGGACACCGGGACTGGCTCGGTTCAAGCTCGGCGCGGGCGCAGAGGATCTTCGCCTGGGCGCCACGCGGCTCGATGCACCGGGCACGCGTCCCTTGGCGCGCCTGCTCCGCCCCGCCGCCTTGCCGGCCTATGCGTCCAGTTCGGCGTCCCAGTAGAGGAAATCGAGCCAGCTTTCGTGCAGATAATTGGGCGGAAATTTCCGGCCCATATTGCGCAGCTCTTCGGACGAAGGCTGTCGCGGCGCCTTGCGCACGCTCATGCCCACCTGCTTGAGGCTCTTGGAGCCCTTGCGCAGGTTGCACTTGCCACAGGCCGCAACGACATTTTCCCAGCTCGTCACCCCGCCCCGGGCCCGCGGGATCACATGGTCAAAGGTCAGATCGCCCCGTGCGCCGCAATACTGGCACGAGAATTCGTCCCTCAGAAACAAATTAAAGCGCGTGAAGGCCACGCGCTTTTGGGGTCTGACATAATCCTTTAGGACCACGACCGACGGTATTCGGATCTCGGTCGTGGGACTTCGCACCACCTGATCATACTCGGCGATGATGTTGACCCGGTCGAGGAACGCGGCCTTGACGGCCTCCTGCCAGGGCCAGAGCGACAGCGGGTAATAGGAAAGCGGCCGGTAGTCCGCATTCAACACAAGCGCCGGATGATGTCTCAGGTTGTTGGGGTCTCGAACGAAAGCCGTCCTGAAATCGCCATCCATAAGCTGCGTTGTCCTCACTCTCCTGCCACAGGCGGGCAATGGTCGGATCTATCCGTGCGATAGACTATATATGGCGGGGCGCGCCCGGCAACCCCCGCTATATGCAGTGGTTGCACAAGCCCCTATCCGTTCACTGTGACGCGAGTATGACGTCAATCCGCCTGATCATAGCCCAGTTTGTCGCGCATGAAAGCCAACGCCACGCTCAACCCGTCGGGTGCGATACCGTGACCGGTCCCCTTCATGACATGGGCGTAAACCTCGAACCCCGCACCGGTCAGCGCATTGGCCGCATCGGGCAGGGATTGCGGCGGCACGACCTCATCGGCATCGCCATGGACCAGCAGCACCGGTGGGCGCACGCGCGCCTCATCCTCCAGCGCGTCCGGCACCATCAAGCGGCCCGAGAACCCCACGATACCAGCCACCGGTTCGGCGCGGCGCGGCGCGACCTGCAGCGCCATCATCGTGCCCTGGCTGAACCCGAACAGCACCATTTGCGCAGGCGTCAGGCCCTCATCGTCCAACAGTTTATCCAGGAACGCATTGAGGTCCCCGGCTGCGGCGATCATCCCGGCCTCGGCGGTCTCCTGGCTCGACCCGTCGATCCAGGGGATCGGAAACCACTGAAAACCCATGGGATTCATCGTTGAGCGTTCCGGCGCATCGGGCGCCGCGAAGGCCGTGTCCGGCAGGTGCGGGCCCAGCGGATCGGCCAGCCCCAGCAGATCCGCACCGTCCGCGCCATATCCGTGCAGGAAGACGACCAGCGACCGCGTCGTGCCTGACACCGCGGGGCGGTGTTTCGAGTCCAATGCCCGCGTCATCGGCGGCTCCTTTCTGCAACGTCACACAGCAGGCATAGGGGCAAGCCTGCCAGAGAGGAACCGGAAAGCCGCAGACAGATCGCCACGCTCTGCCCCGCTGTTCCCGGTCTGAGGTCGGTGTATGCACTGATCCCCACACAGGCGCTGATACGGGGCTGAACAGCTCTGCATGGCAGGCAGGCCAGCAGGACCCCTCGCCCGAGAGAACCGGTACTCAGGCGCGCAATCGCTGCCGCGCGATGCCGGGAAAGCACATCTGCGCGAGTGATGCGTTAGCGCGCAAGATAGCCCGTTTGGGACGTGGGGCGCCCGCGAACAGAGACGGGCGTGGCCGCGAAGTGGCGGCGAAAGGCCCGGGCAAACGCGGATTGGTCGGTCCAGCCGCAGCGCGCGGCAATCTCGGCAACGCCCATCTCGCTGCCGGTGAGGTATCGCCGTGCGGCTTCGAGCCGGAGCGCCTGGTAGATCTCGCGCGGCGGCATCCCGAACTGCACCCGCATTTCAGTCGTGAGCGCGCGTTGCGACGTCCCCACGGCCCGCGCCACCTGGGGGATCGAGAGCGGCGCTTCGAGGTTGCGGCGCATCAGGGCGACGGCGCGCCCCGCCCGCCCCGGCCCGGTGGGCACACGCGGTCCCTGCCAATCGCCTTGCAGAAAGAGCGTCGAGACCTGCAGCGCCAGTTCGGCGCCGACATGGCGACGGATCAACTGGGTCATCAGCTCGAAGGCCGCGCTGGCGCCGCCGCAGGTGATGCGGTCGCCATCGATCACGAACCGATCGGGCCGCACCTCCACGCCGGGAAAGCACTCGGCGAAGGCGCTGTACTCGTCCCAGTGGATCGTGGCCGGGCGTCCGTCTAGCAGCCCGGCCGAGGCCATCAGCCACGCGCCGGTGTCGAGCCCGACGAGCGTCGCATACCGGCCCACGGCCGCGCGCAGGGCCCGGCGCATGCCGGGCCCGTCCTGGGCGCGGAACCCGTAGCTCGGAAGCAGCAGCAGATAGTCCCCGCCCGCCTCGCGCCCGAACCGTTCTGACGGCTGCACCGGCAGACCGCTGGACGAGCAGACCGCCGCCCCGTCGGGTGTCAGAAATCGCCAGCGATACTGCTCGACCCCGGCCAGCATGTTGGCGGCGCGCAGAGGTTCGACCGCGTTCGCCAGACAGTGGTTCGAGAAGCGCTCGAAGAGCAGAACGCTGACCTCAATGGGCGCTTTCGGCAAAACCTGCATGATGAACTGCTAAACCTGCACAATACCGTCCGTCAACGCGCGTAAACTCGCGCGGGACGGGGGGACGCGGCATGGATTTCGGACTGACGGACGAGCAGGAGATGATCGTCGCCACCGTGCGCAGGTTCGTCGAAGAGGAAATCTTCCCCCATGAGGCCGCGGTCGACCGCAGCGGCGAGGTTCCCGACGACCTGGCCGAAGCAATCAAAGGCAAGGCCATCGAGCTGGGGTTCTATGCGTGCAACTTCCCCGAAGAGGTCGGCGGCGCGGGCCTGTCGCATCTCGACCTGACGCTGGTAGAGCGCGAGTTGGGCCGCGGCTCCATGGCGCTCACGCATTTCTTCGGGCGGCCCCAGGGCATCCTGATGGCTTGCCGGGGCGCGCAGCGGGAGCGGTACCTCCTCCCCGCGGTGCGCGGCGAACGGATGGACGCGCTGGCCATGACCGAACCCGATGCCGGGTCCGACGTCCGCGGCATGACATGCAGCGCCACGCGCTCGGACGGCGATTGGGTCGTCAATGGCACCAAGCATTTCATCTCGGGCGCGGACCATGCCGACTTCTTTATCGTCTTCGTCGCCACTGGGGTCGATGAGACCGCCCATGGCCCGAAAAAGCGGATCACCTGTTTTCTCGTGGATCGCGGCCATCCCGGTTTCACCGTGCGCGACGGTTATGCCTCGGTCAGCCACAGGGGCTACAGGAACCAGATCCTCGAATTCGACGAGTGCCGCCTGCCGGACGCGGCCGTGCTGGGCGAGGTCGATGGTGGCTTTGCCGTGATGAATGAATGGCTCTACGGCACCCGCCTGACGGTGGCCGCCATGGCCGTGGGCCGCGCCCGCCGCTGTTTCGACTATGCGGTCGACTATGCCGCGCAACGCCGGCAATTCGGCCAGCCCATCGCAAAGTTCCAGGGCGTCAGCTTTCCCGTGGCTGACATGGTGACGGAGATCGACGCCGCTGACTTGCTGACGCTCTCGGCAGCCTGGCGGCTCGACCGGGGGCTGCCGGCCAACCGCGAAATCGCCTCGGCCAAGCTCTACGCCACCGAGATGCTGGGCCGGGTCACGGACCGGTCGCTGCAGATCTTTGGCGGGATGGGGCTCATGGACGACTTTCCCATCGAGCGCTTCTGGCGCGACGCACGGGTCGAGCGGATCTGGGACGGCACCAGCGAGGTGCAGCGGCATATCATCGGGCGCGCGCTCTTCCGCCCGCTGGGCGCCTGAGCCATGGGGGACTTGTCGCGCCTGCTCAGTCCGAGGCGCATCGCGGTCGTGGGCGGGGGCGCGTGGTGCGAAAACGTGATCGCGCAATGCCGCCGCATCGGGTTTGAGGGCGCGCTCTGGCCCGTACATCCGCGACGGCCCGAAGTCGGCGGGCTCCCGGCCAAGGCATGCGTGGCCGACCTGCCCGATGCACCCGACGCAGCCTTTGTCGGCGTGAACCGCGCCGCATCCATCGATGTCGTCGCGGATCTTGCGGCACGGGGCGCAGGAGGCGCGGTCTGTTTTGCCTCCGGCTTTGCCGAACATGGCGACGGAGCGCGGCACCAGGCCGCACTGGTCCGGGCGGCAGGCGCGATGCCGATCCTTGGCCCAAATTGCTATGGCTTTCTGAACCTGCTCGACGGCGCAGCCCTCTGGCCAGACCACCACGGGGCTGTGCGGGTGCCGCGGGGCGTGGCCATCGTCACGCAATCGTCGAACATCGCGATCAACCTCACAATGCAACGCAGGGGCCTGCCGCTGGCCTATGTCGTAACAGCGGGAAATCAGGCGCAAACCGACCTGACGCAGATCGGCGCGGCCCTTCTTGCGGATGACCGCGTCACAGCGCTCGGCCTGCACATTGAGGGGATCGACGGCCCGGCCGGGCTGGAGGCGCTCGCGCATACGTCGCGGAGCTGCGGCAAACCCATAGTCGCGATCAAGCTCGGCCGGTCCGAGGCCGCGCGCGCCGCGACGCTCTCGCATACAGCGTCCCTTGCCGGCAGCAGGGCGGGCTCGGATGCGCTCTTTGCCCGTCTGGGGATCGCTCAGGTCACGTCGCTCTCGGCCTTTCTGGAGACGCTGAAGCTCCTGCACCATGTCGGTCCGCTGGCCACGCACCGGATCGCGTCGATGTCCTGCTCCGGGGGCGAGGCGGGCCTCGTGGCCGATGCCGCCGCGGCGCGGGGACTGGCGTTCCCGGACCTTACGGCAGGCCAACAGGAGGCGCTGCGGACCGTACTCGGCCCGGACGCGGCCCTGACCAACCCGCTGGATTACAACACGCGGATCTGGGGGGACCGCGCCGCGATGGCCGAGACCTTCGCCGCGATGCTCGCGGGCGATGTCTCCATAGGCACCGTCATCCTGGATTTCCCCCGCAAGGATCGCTGTTCGGCGCCGCTCTGGGATGTGGTCGTCGACGCGGCGGCGGAGGCGCAAGCCCGGACCGGCAAACCGATCGCCATTCTGTCGAGCCTGACCGACACGCTGGATGAAACGATGGCGGAGCGGATTGCGGAACGGGGGCTCGTCCCGCTCTGTGGGCTCGAAGAGGGTCTCGAGGCCATTGCGGCAGCTACGCAGGCGGTTTCGCTGAACCGCACGCCGGCGCCGGTGCTGCCCCCGCGCCCGCCTTCCGACGCGGTCACGTTAAGCGAGGCCAAGGCCAAGGCGCTGCTCTCCGAAAAAGGCCTGCGCGTTCCGCACGCGGCCACCGCAGACGGGGCGGAGGAGGCTGCGCGCGTGGCGGCCGCGATCGGCTTTCCCGTGGCGCTGAAGGGGCTGGGGTTCGCCCACAAGACCGAAGCCCGAGCGGTACGTCTGGCTCTGGACACGCCTTCAGCCGTCAGAGACGCGGCAGACGCTTGTCCAACCGAAAGCTTTCTGGTCGAGGAAATGATCGGCGACGGCCTGGCGGAACTGCTGATTGGCGTGCTCCTCGACCCCGCCCATGGCTATGTGCTGACCATCGCCGCGGGCGGCACGCTGACGGAGCTGCTGCAGGACCGCCGCTCGCTGCTTCTGCCGGTGACGCGGGCCGAGGTCGATGCGGCGCTCTCGGAGCTGCGGGTGGCGCGCCTGCTCGATGGCTGGCGCGGCGCGCCACCGGCCTCGCGCGCGGCGATCATCGACGCGGTCATGGCCGTGCAGGACTTCGTCATCGCCCATCACGGGCAGGTGGCCGAGGTCGAGATCAACCCGCTGATCTGCCGCGCCACAGACGCCATCGCCGTCGACGCCCTGATTTCAATGGAGGACCGCTCATGACCCAGACCGACCGGACCGACGGCCCGATCCGCACCGCGCGGCGGGGTCAAGTGCTGGAGGTGACGCTCGACCGGCCCAAGGCCAACGCCATCGACCTGGCGACCAGCCGGATCATGGGCGAGGTCTTCATGGCGTTCCGCGACGATCCGGATCTGCGCGTCGCTCTGCTAACGGGGGCGGGCGAGAAATTCTTCTGCCCCGGCTGGGATCTGAAGGCCGCGGCGGCGGGCGACGCGGTCGATGGCGATTATGGCGTGGGCGGTTTCGGCGGCCTGCAGGAGCTGCGCGGGCTCAACAAACCCGTCATCGCAGCGGTCAACGGCATTGCCTGCGGCGGCGGGCTGGAACTGGCGCTCTCGGCCGACCTGATCCTCGCCGCCGAGCACGCGCGCTTTGCGCTGCCCGAGATCCGTTCCGGCACCGTGGCCGATGCCGCGACGCTCAAGCTGCCCCGCCGCATCCCCTACCATATCGCGATGGACATGCTCTTCACCGGCCGCTGGATGGACAGCGCCGAAGCCGCCCGTTGGGGCCTCGTCAACCGCGTGTTGCCCGCCGAGGGACTGATCGAGGAGGCCCGCGCGCTGGCCGATCAGCTCGCCGCAGGGCCGCCGCTCGTCTTCGCCGCTATCAAGGAGATCGCCCGCGAGGCCGAAGCCATGGCGTTTCAGGATGCGATGAACCGGATCTCCAAGTCGCAATTCGAGACGGTCGAACGCCTTTACCGCTCCGAGGATCAGATCGAGGGCGCCCGCGCCTTTGCCGAGAAACGCGACCCTGTCTGGAAAGGACGCTGACATGCCGCTCGCCATGAACCGGGAGGTCTTCATCACCTGCGCCGTCACCGGCTCGGGCGCCACCCAGGACCGCAGCCCCCATGTGCCGCGCACGCCCGCCGAGATAACGGCCAGCGCGGTGGAGGCCGCCCGCGCAGGCGCCGCGATCGTCCATTGCCACGTGCGGGATCCCGACACCGGGGTCCCCTCGCGCCGCCGCGATCTCTACCGCGAAGTGACGGACCGCATCCGCGCGGCCGATATCGATGTCGTTCTGAACCTGACCGCGGGGATGGGCGGCGACATGGTCTTTGGCCCCCCCGACGCGCCTCTGCCGCTCAACGACCAGGCCACCGACATGGCCGGCGCCGAGGAGCGCGTCGCCCATATCGCGGAGTGCCGGCCCGAGATCTGCACGCTCGATTGCGGCACGATGAATTTCGCCGAGGCCGACTATGTGATGACCAACACGCCCGGGATGCTGCGCGCCATGGGCGCCATGATGACCGAGATGGGCGTGAAGCCCGAGATCGAGGCTTTCGACACGGGTCATCTGTGGTTCGCCAGGGAACTGGTGAAGGAGGGCGTGCTCGCGCCGGACGCGCTGGTCCAGCTCTGCATGGGTGTCCCCTGGGGCGCGCCCGACGACCTGACGACCTTCCTCGCGATGGTCCAGAACGTGCCCGCGGACTGGACCTGGTCGGCCTTCGCGCTCGGCCGCCACCAGATGCCCTTCGTCGCGGCCTCGGTCCTGGCAGGCGGCAATGTGAGGGTCGGGCTGGAGGACAATCTGATGCTCGGCCCCGGCCAGCTGGCCACGAATGCACAGTTGGTCGAACGTGCGGTCGGTCTGATTGAAGGGCTGGGGGCGAAGGTGATCGGCCCCGACGCGGTGCGCGAGAAATTGGGCTTGACCAAGCGAGCGCCGGCATGAGCCGCAGAGCCGCGGTGATCGGCGGCGGCGTGATCGGCGGCGGCTGGGCCGCGCGGTTCCTGTTGAACGGCTGGGACGTCGCGGTCCATGATCCCGACCCCGAAGCCGCGCGCAAGATCGGCGAGGTTCTGGACGGCGCGCGCCGGGCGCTGCCCGCGCTCTATGACCGCGCCCTGCCGCCGGAAGGCCGGCTGACCTTTCACGCCGCGCTGGAGCACGCCGTCGACGGGGCGGCCTGGGTGCAGGAAAGCGTGCCGGAGCGGCTGGAGCTCAAACACCGCGTCCTGGCGGCGGTCGGCCGAGCGGCTGCGGAGGAGGCGGTGATCGGCTCCTCGACCTCCGGCTTCAAACCGTCGGAGCTCAATGCCGAAGGCGCCCGCGCCATCGTCGCGCACCCGTTCAACCCGGTCTATCTGCTGCCCCTGGTCGAACTGGTGGGGGACGACACGCCGTGTGCGCGCGCCGATGCGATCCTGCACGAGATCGGCATGTATCCGTTGCGCGTGCGTCAGGAGATCGACGCCCATATCGCGGACCGGCTTCTGGAGGCGGTCTGGCGCGAGGCACTCTGGCTCGTCACCGACGGCGTCGCCACCACGGCCGAAATCGACGACGCGATCCGCATGGGCTTCGGGCTGCGGTGGGCGCAGATGGGCCTCTTCGAGACTTACCGCATCGCCGGAGGAGAGGCCGGGATGAAGCATTTCATGGCGCAGTTCGGCCCGGCGCTCGCCTGGCCCTGGACCAAGCTCATGGATGTGCCGGAGTTCACGCCCGAGCTCGTCGAACTGATCGCCGCGCAGTCGGACGCGCAATCGGGGCACCTGTCGGTCCGCGCGCTCGAACGGTTGCGCGACGACAATCTCGTGGCACTGCTGCGCGCCCTCCGCAAAGCAGACTCCGGCGCCGGTGCGGTGATCGCGGCCCATGAGGCGCTGCTACCCGCCCACCACACCGAAGAGCCGGGCGCCGAACCGATTGAAACCGTGCACCGCGCCGTTCCGCAGAGCTGGACGGACTATAACGGCCATATGAATGAGGCGCATTGCGGCGAGCTGGGCGCCCAGGCCACCGACCGCTTCATGGAGATGATCGGCGCCGGGCCGGACTATGTCGCCGCGGGCAAATCCTACTTCACGGTCGAGAGCCATCTGCGTTTCCTGCAGGAACTGACCGCAGGCGACCGGATCAGCGTTACGACCCAGGTCCTGGCGGGCACGGGCAAGAAGATGCACCTCTTTCACCGTATCCGCCATGGCGACACCATCGCCGCGACGGTGGAAACGGTGCTGTTGCATGTCGATCTAGCGACGCGCAGGACCTGCCTGCCCCACGAGGATGTCTCAACCGCGCTGGCGGCCTTTGCGGGGCGCCATGCGGCGCTGCCCAAGCCCGCGGCGCGCTAAAGCGTCGAAACAGGCAGGTACAACCGCACGCACAGGCCCGGATCGGCATCGCCCAGCTCGATCCGGCCTTCAGCGGCGCGCACGACGCTGGCGCAGATCGGCAAACCCAGGCCGCTACCGCGACTGGGACCGATCTGCACGAACCGCGACAGCGCCCGGTTCCGGTCCTTTTCGGCAATGCCCTTGCCGTCGTCGCAAACGGCAATGCAGGTCTCGGGCCCGCTGCACGACACGCTCACCTGGATCCTGGTCATGTCCGGCCCGCCATGCTGGAGCGCGTTGTCGATCAAATTGTCGATCGCTTCGGCGAAGAGAACCTCGTCGGCCTCGATCCACGCGCTCTCCACCTCCGCATCAAAGCTGAGCTCCAGCCCGCGCCGCAACACACCAGGGGCCGCGCTGTCCACGACGCCGCGAACCAGCGCCACAACATCGAGCCTGGTTTCCGCGCCTTCCGCGGCCTGCGCTCGCTCGTAGGACAAAAGCTGGGTGGTCAGCCGGCTCGCATTCCGGGCCGCCGTGACCAGATCCTCGGCGCGCGCCGCGCGGTCGGTCTCCACCGGCGCCGATTGCAGCGACTGCGCGAGCGAGAGGATCCCAGCCACCGGGTTGCGCAGCTGGTGCGCCGCGTTGGAGATGAACACATCCTTGGACCGCATGGAGTCCTGCACCCGCCCGAAGAGCGTGTTCAACGTCCCGACGAGCCCGGAAAGCTCTTCGGGAAGGGGCCGCTTGATCGGGCGCAGATCGTTGGAGCTGCGCTGCGACACGGCGCGCTGCAGGTCGGTCAGAGGACGCAGGCCGGTCGCGACCCCGAACCAGACGACCGCGGCAACGGTGACGATTAAGACCCCGATCAGGACGAGCGAACGCTGGGCCAGCTGCGTGGCCAGCCTCTCGCGATTGTCCAGCGTCTGCCACACCGTGACGGTCGCCAGTCCCGACAGCCCGTCGAGTTGCGCGGGCTCGCGCAGCTGCACCACCCGGACATCCTCCCCCCGGTAGACGGCGCTGAAAATCGTCGGAACGCCAAAGCTGCTCGCCAGGTCCGCGGGCGGGATCGGCGGCGTCGCGTAGCCCGTGACATACACCCCGTCCGGCCCGTGTACGTGGTAGAAGACCTCGCCCTCCGCCGCGTTGCGCATCAGATCGCGCGTCACCAGCGACAGCGCATCGCCCCCCGAGACCGCCACGTCCCGCGAGATCGCCAGCGCCACCGCAAGCAGCGACCGGTCGTAGAGCGTCTCGGCCGTCTCCTGCGCGACATTGTAGCGCCAGTAGCCCGCAAGCAGCGAGATCGCGATCAAAGGCAGCAGGATGATCAGGATCAGCCGCTTTCGAAGACTGGGAACAGTCATGCCGGTTATGGCGCGTCCAGCATGTAGCCCAGCCCGCGCGCGGTGCGGATCGTGACGTCGTGGCCCGAGAGCTTCTTTCGCAGGCGCGAGATGTAGACCTCGATCACGCGGTCCTCGGTCTCCGACCCGACGCCATAGACTCGGTCAAGCAGCGCGGATTTGGTGACGATGCGGCCGCGCGACTCCAGCAGGCATTCGAACACGGCGAGCTCGCGCCGGGGCAGCTCCAGCGGCGCGCCGTCGCTGATGACCTGCCGCGCGCCATGGTCAAAGCTAAGATCGCCCAGGCTTTCCACCTCGCGCACAGTATCGGGCCTGCGGCGGGCCAGCGCGCGCACCCGCGCCTCCAATTCCTCCATCTCGAACGGTTTGCCCAGATAGTCGTCCGCCCCGGCATCGAGCCCTTTGACCCGATCGGGCATCGCGGTGCGCGCCGTCAGGAGCAGCACCGGCGTTCCGTCGCCGCGGGCGCGCAGCGACTTCAGAACCGACAGCCCGTCGAGCTCGGGCAACGAGATATCGAGGATGACGAGATCGGCCCCGTCCTGCCGAAGATAGTCATCGGCGGTCAGACCATCGGGCAGAATGTCCACCGCATGTCCCTGGTCCCGCAACCGATATGCGACCCCTTTGGCCAAGGCTTCATTGTCTTCGACGAGCGCGATGCGCAACTTTTCCCAAACCCCGCAAGCTTCATGCAAGGTTGCAGGAACACCCTGTCAAACGCAACCGTGGCGCGAAAAGCCACGGCTACCAATCAAACAAGGGTCGGGCGGGATCACCGCACCACCGAAGGGAGAGAGACGTTATGGGCACTAAATTGCTCCCGGGCGCTGTCGCGTTCGGGCTACTGGCATCCGCCTCAATCTTGCCGATGCAGGCAGGGGCCGACGCCGATTTCTCCGGGGAGACGATCGAATTCGTCATCCCCTTCTCGGAGTCCGGCGGCTCCGCCAAATGGGCCAACTTCTACGCGCCGCTGCTGTCGCAGGCCCTGCCGGGCGAGCCGACTGTTGTGGTGAAGTTCATGCCCGGCGCAGGCTCCACCAAGGGCGCGAACTGGTTCCAGAACAACCGCACCGACGACGGCACGGTAATTTTCGGGACGTCCGGCTCCACGCAATTCCCCTACCTGCTGGGCGATCCGCGCGTGCGCTACGACTACAACGACTGGCAGGTTGTGCTCGCCTCGGGCACCGGAGGCGTGGCCTACCTGCCCCCCGATCTCGCCGCCCAGTATGACGGCAATGTCGCGAACCTTGCCGACGTGGATTTCATCTACGGCTCGCAGGGCGCCACACGGCTGGATCTGGTGCCGCTTCTCGCCTGGGAGATGCTGGGGCTGAATGTCGAGCCGGTCTTCGGCATCAAGGGCCGCGGTGACGGACGCCTGATGTTCGAGCGCGGCGAGGCCAATATCGACTACCAGACCTCGTCCTCGTTCCTGTCGGGCGTCATGCCTCTGGTCGACGATGGCAAGGCCGTCCCGATGATGACCTGGGGCGCGCTGGACGCGGACGGCAACATCGTGCGCGATCCGACCTTTCCGGACATCCCGACCTTCAAGGAGGTCTGCGAGGCCACCGAGGGCTGCGAGACCAGCGGCGAGGCCTGGGACGCATGGAAAGCATTCTTCGTCGCCGGGTTCCCGGCACAGAAGATGGTGTTCCTGCCCGGCTCGACCGATGCCGAGATCGTTGAGGCCTATTCGGCGGCATTTGATGCGATCAAGTCGGACGACGATTTCGGCCAGACCGCGGCCCCGGTGCTGGGCGTCTATCCCCAGATGACCCGCGACGAAGCCCAGGGCGCGCTGCAAAGCGCCACGACGGTGTCTGACGAGGCGACGGCGTTCGTGACCACCTGGCTGCAAGAGCGCTACGGCGTGACGCTCAACTGATCCTGCCCGCGCCGCCACGCACCACACCGCGTGGCGGCGCTCACTGACACATCCTCAGACCTTGGAAGGCCATCGGCATGGATCTTCTCGCCACAGCGCTGCCGGCGCTGAACGAAGCCTTTGCGCTCATCCTGCAGCCGCAACAGATCATGTTCCTGCTGGCCGGGGTCCTTCTGGGTCTGTCGGTCGGGGTCTTTCCCGGCCTCGGCGGGATCGCGGGCCTCAGCCTCGTGTTGCCCTTCGTCTTCGGTATGGACTCGGTTTCGGGGCTGGCGCTCATGGTCGGGCTCGTCGCGGTGATCCCGACCTCGGACACGTTCGCGTCCGTGCTCATGGGGATCCCCGGGTCCTCGGCCAGTCAGGCCACCGTGCTCGACGGTTTTCCCATGGCCAAGAAGGGTCAGGCGGCCCGCGCGCTGTCGGCCGCGTTCATTTCATCGCTCTTCGGTGGGCTTCTGGGCGCCTCGGTCCTGACTTTCTTCATCCTCATCGCCCGGCCCATCGTGCTGGCCTTCGGGCTGCCCGAGATGCTGATGATCACCGTGCTCGGGCTCTCGATGGTGGCCATCCTCGCCGGACGCCTGCCGCTCAAAGGCGTGGCGGCGGCGGGGCTCGGCCTGATGGTCGGCACCATCGGCGAGGGCGACGCGGGCGGCAGCCTGCGCATGGCGACCTATGACGTGCCCTACATCACCGACGGTCTGAAGCTGGTCATCGTGGGTCTCGGGATCTTTGCCGTGCCCGAGATCATCTCGCTGCTGCGTCAGGACCGCGCCATCGCCAAGGACGCGCAGCTCGGCGCGGGCTGGTATGACGGCATCCGCGACTGGGCGCGCAACATCTTCCTGTCGATCCGCTGTTCGATCATCGGTGTGCTGGTGGGCGTGATCCCCGGCCTCGGCGGTTCGGTGGTGGACTGGATCGCCTATGGCCACACTGTCCAGACGGCCAAGGACAAATCGCAGTTCGGCAAGGGCGACGTGCGCGGCGTGATCGGGCCGGAAAGCTCCAACAACGCTAAGGAGGGCGGCGGGCTGGTGCCCACGCTGATCTTCGGCATTCCGGGCTCGGGCTCCATGGCGGTCTTCATCGGCGGCATGGCGCTTTTGGGCTATGACGCCGGACCACAGCTCATCACCAACAATCTCGACATCACCTACACCATCGTCTGGTCCCTGGCGCTCGCCAACGTCTTCGGCGCGGGGCTCTGCATTCTGCTCTCGGGCGGGATTGCGCGGCTGACCACGATCCGCTTCACGCTGCTCGCGCCGTTCCTCTTCATGATGATCTCCTTCGCGGCCTTCCAGTCCGGGCAATCGCTAGGCGATCTGGTGGCGCTCTTCTGCGTCGGGGTGCTGGGCATCCTGATGCGCCGGTTCGACTGGTCGCGCCCGGCCTTCCTGATCGGGTTCGTGCTCTCGACCCAGGCGGAAAACTACAGCTTCCAAGCCTATCAGATCGCCTCCAGCCGGTTTCGCAAGGGCACGTTCGAAGGGCTGGAGTACATCTTTACGCCCATCGTGCTGGTCCTGCTCGTGATCACGGCACTCTCGATCTACTATGGCATAAAGCAGGCCAAGCAGATCATGCCCGAGGGCGACGTTCCCACGGGCGCAAAGCGCGCGCCGCTGGTCTTCCTGATCGCCGTCTCGGCTTACTTCCTCGTGAGCTTCTTCCAGGCCACGACGATCAGCATGGTCACCGACAAGCTCTTTCCGATGACGATCTCCTTCGTCGCGGTGGTCTGCTGTCTGCTGCTGCTGATCCGGATGATCCGCAGCCCGGAGACCGACGCGGTCTTTGCCGACCGCGAGGCCGAGGGCGAGGACGCCGATGCGCCGCACGGGCTCTGGGCGACGCTGGGCTGGTTCGCGCTGCTGCTGGTGCTGTCGGCACTCCTGGGCTTCATCCTGGCGCTGGCGATCTTCTTTGCCCTCTTCCTGCGGCTCCGGGCTGGGCTGGAATGGTCGCGGATCGCGCTCCTAAGTGGGGCCGGCATCGCCTTTCTGTGCTTCCTCGCCGGGACGCTGAACCGCGACTTCCCGCCGGGTCTGCTGCAGTCGGTGGTCGAGCTGCCCTGGCCGCTGGGATGAACGTGATGGCGACCCCAGCCCTTTCGCTCCTCTGTCTGCCCGGCGACGGGATCGGGCCCGAGATCACCGCGGCCACCCTCGCTGTGGTCGGCGCGGCGGCCGAGGCGCACGGAACCCCGGTCGACTTGCAGGAGGCGCAGATCGGTTTTGCCGCCCTTGAGCGCGACGGTACCACCCTGTCCGAGACCGTCATCGCCGCGGCGAAAGCCGCCGACGGGGTCATCCTCGGTCCGGTCTCGCACAATGCCTATCCGCCCGTCTCCGACGGCGGGCGCAACCCCTCCGGCGGATTGCGCAGCGCGCTCGATCTCTTCGCCAACATCCGCCCTGCGGTCAGCTATCCGGGGGTCCCGAACCCGGCGGGCCGGCCGATCGATCTGGTCGTGGTGCGCGAAAATCTCGAAGGCTTCTACGCCGACCGCAACATGTATAGCGGCCCGGGCGAGGTCATGCCGGTCCCCGGGGTCGCACTGGCGACGCGCAAGGTCACGGCCCACGCCTCGGAACGGATCGCGCGCGCGGGCTACGGAATTGCCGCCCGCCGTCCGAAGCGCCGGGTGGCGGTGGTGCACAAGGCCAATGTGATGCGCCTGTCCGACGGTCTCTTTCTGGACACCGTGCGCGCCGTCGCCGCGGAATTCGACGGCATCGAGACCGAGGAGATCCTCGTCGACGCCGCCGCGGCCCTGCTGGTGCGGGACCCGTCGCGCTTCGACGTGATCCTGACGACCAACATGTTCGGGGACATCCTGTCGGATCTCTGCTCGGAGCTGGCCGGCGGTCTGGGGCTCGCGGCCTCGCTGAACCGCGGCCCGTCCCACGCCGTGGCGCAGGCCCAGCACGGCTCCGCCCCCGACATCGCAGGCCGGGACATGGCCAACCCGGTGTCGCTGATCGGGTCGGCCGCGATGCTGCTCGACCATCTCGGCGCCACCGCGCCCGCCGCGGCGATCCGGACCGCCATCCGCAGCGCCCTGGCGCGCCCCGAGACCCGCACCCGCGATCTCGGCGGAGAGCTCGGCACGCAGGCCTTCACCGACACGCTCTGCGCCCTGATCGAGGAGGCAAGCCCATGAGCCAGACCGGCATACCCTTTCTCTTCATGCGCGGCGGCACCTCGCGCGGGCCCTATTTCAACCGCGCCGACCTGCCGGAGAACCGCGAGGCGCTCTCACGGCTTCTGGTGTCGGTGGTTGGCTCCGGCCACCCGCTGAACATCGACGGGATCGGCGGCGGTGCGGCGGTGACCACCAAGGTCGCGATGCTCTCCAAATCCGCTGAAAACTGGGCCGATGTCGACTATTTCTTCGCCCAGGTCAGCGTCGAGGACGGCCAGGTGGACTACCGCCCGACCTGCGGCAACATCCTGTCGGGCGTGGGTCCGGCCGCGCTGGAAATGGGTCTGATGGAACCCACGGGCGATGTCACCGAGGTGCGCATCCGCGCCACGAACACCGGCGCCCGGGTCATCGCGCGGATCGCCACGCCGGACGGCGCGGTGGAGTATCAGGGCGACGCCCACATCGATGGCGTACCGGGCGCGGCGTCGGCCATCGAGCTGGCCTTCATGGATGTCGCCGGGTCGTCGACCGGAGCGCTCTTGCCCACGGGCAACCTGCGCGACGAGATCGGCGGGATCGAGGTCACCTGCATGGATGTGGCGATGCCCATCGTGATCGCGCGGGCCGCCGATTTCGGGCTGACCGGCCATGAGACGCGCGAAGAGCTCGACGCAAACCGGGCCTTCTTCGAGCGGATGGAGCCGCTGCGCCGCGAGGCCGGCGCGCGGATGGGGATGGGCGACGTATCCGACTCGGTCACGCCGAAATTCGCGCTCCTCGCCGCGCCCCGCAGCGGCGGCACCATCGCCACACGCTATTTCATGCCCCGCGCCTGCCACCCCACGATGGCGGTAACCGGCGGCCAGTGCCTTGCCACCTGTGCGCTCACCCCCGGCACGGTCGCTGACGGGCTGGCAGCCCGCCCGGAGGGCAGCCCGGCCACCGTGACGCTGGAGCATCCCTCCGGCACGATGGAGGTCATCGTGGAATATGCGCCCGCCGATCTTGGCGTCGAAGTCATCTCGGCCGGGATCGTCCGCACCGCCCGCAAACTGGCATCGGGAACGGTCTTCGTGCCCGACGAGGTTCTGGCGACCGACTGAGGAAAACCGAAGGAGAGACTCCACCATGGATCACATCTACAGACGCGCGCTTCAGGCCGCACGGTCCGAGCTCCGCACAGCGCTACAGGTCCTCACGTCGGAACTGCGGGACTATCCCACGCCGGTGAGCGGTTGCGACCTGCACTACACCCAGTTGTTGAGCGAGCACCGCAAGGTCAGCGCCGCGCTCTCGGCTCTGGGGACCGACCATTTCATACCGACACCGCGGACGCTTGCGCGAGGTGCGGGCGTCGAAAGCCGCTAGGAAGGATGGCAACGCCATGAAAAATATCGTCGTTGCCTTTGATGGAACCCGGGGCGCATGCGCCGCGCTGCGCTATGCCGCGGAGCTGGCCGGGCCGAGCGGGGGTCACGTGACCGCCGTACTCGCCCACGCCGCAACCGAAAGCTACGCCGCCCAGGGCAACTGGATTCCGGCCGAGGTGCGCAAGATCCTCGGCGAGGTGAACGACCGGATCGTGGTCGAGGCGAAATCCGCCTTCGAGGCAGAGGCAGCAACGCTCAGGCTCGGGGACCGTCTCGCATTCGAGGCGCTGCCCGGACGAGTGGATGACGTGCTGGCGCGCAGGGCGCGGGCGTCGGACCTGCTGGTCGCGCCCCGCCCGACCGGAGAGGCCGACATCCGCATGCTCCAGCATCCCGACCAGATCGCACTGCGCAGCGGCCGGCCCCTGCTGATCGTCCCGCCCGGCGCATCCCCCAGTCCCCCGCCGGCCGAGACCGTCATCGCCTGGGACGGCAAACGCGCCGCCGCCCGTGCGCTTGCCGATGCGCTGCCGCTTCTGGCACCGGGCAGCCGGGTGACGCTCCTGACCGTCGGGCCGCTGGTGCCGAGCATCCCGCCGGAGGTCATTCTGACCCACTTGTCCCGGCACGGGTTCGAGGCGCGCCAGATGACGCGCCCGGCCGAGGGCAGCATCGCCAACACCGTGATCGCCTATTGCGACGAAACCCGTCCCGGGCTTCTCGTGCTGGGCGCCTTCGAGCACAGCAAGTTTCAAGTCGAGCTTATGGGCGGCGCGACCACGGAGGTCTTGCGCCGCGCCGATCTGCCGGTACTCATGTCACACTGATGCGTGTGCACATCCTAGACGACTGGTTCGACACCCTGCGCGGTCTGCCCTGCTTTGCCAGACTCGCCGCCCATGACGTCACAGTCTGGACCGACCACGAACCCGACCCCGCGCGGCTGGCAAAGCGTCTGGCGACGGCCGAAGCGCTGGTGCTCTTTCGCGAGCGGACGGCAATCACCGCCCCGCTTCTCGACCGGCTGCCAGACCTGCGGCTGATCAGCCAGCGCAGTGTGTATCCGCACATCGATGTCGCCGCCTGCACCCGCAACGGCGTGCTGCTCTGCTCCAACATGCATGCCGGCACGCCCTCCTATGCCGCGGCGGAGCTGACCTGGGCGCTGATCCTCGCCGCCATGCGCCAACTGCCGCAGCAAATGGCCTCGCTCAAGTCCGGCCACTGGCAGATGGGCGTGGGCCGGACATTGCGCGGCCGGCGCCTCGGGCTCTATGGCTACGGGCGCATCGCGCAGGCCGTCGCCGGCTATGCGCGCGCCTTCGGGATGGAGGTGCTCTGGTGGGCCTCCGAGGAGGGCCGGGCCCGGGCAGAGGCCGATTGCGAACCGGTCGCCAAGAGCCGCGAGGCGTTCTTCGCAGGCTGCGATATCGTCAGTGTCCATGTGCGGCTGAAACCCGGCACGCGCGGGATCATCGGACCCGCGGACCTCGCCGTCATGCGCCCCGATGCGCTGTTCGTGAACACGTCTCGGGCGGGCCTCGTGCAGCCCGGCGCGCTTCTTGCCGCACTGGAAGCCGGGCGCCCGGGCAGTGCCGCGATCGATGTGTTCGACAGCGAACCGCTGACCGATGCAACGGATCCGCTGCTAAGCCACCCGAACCTCATCGCGACCCCCCATATCGGCTATGTCACCGAGGATGAGTTCGACCTTCAGTTCTCCGACATCTTCGATCAGGTGAACGCGTTCGACCAGGGCGCGCCGATCCACATGATCAATCCGGAGGTTCTGGAGCCACGTGCCTGATCGCGGGCGCGACCCGTTCCGCGCCGGAAATCACATGCGCCAGCAGCTGCTCCGCGGCGCTCTGCAGCGTCACCCCCGTCCGGGTGAGCACTCCCATGGGCCGCAGGATGTCGGGCCCCGAGATCGGACGCACGCAGACACCGTCGGCGCCCGCCCGCCCGAGCGCGGTGCGCGGCAGCACCGCGATGCCGAGCCCGGCCCGCACCAGATCGAGCGCGGTGGTCGTCCGGCGCGCCTCATAGGACCAGGCCACCTCCATGCGCGCCCGCGCCATCGCGTCGTCGATCAGCAGCCGGTTGCCGGTACCGCGCGCTGCCAAAATCAGTTCGTGCCCCGCCAGCGCGGCCCAGGACAGGCTGCTGCTCTCCGCCAGCGGATGGCCCGCCGGGACCACCGCCATCAACGGGTCGTCGAAGAGCGGCTGGAACCGGGTCCCGGGCTCCTGCGCCGGCATCGCGCAGAGCCCGAAATCGGCCTCACCCTGGGCCACGGCCTCGGCCACCTCATTCGCGGCCAGATCCAGCAGACGGACCCGGGCCCGGTGTCCCTCCACACGGTACACGGCCAACGCCGGGGCCAGCCAGCAGGCGATCACCGTCGGCACCGCGGCCACCGTCACGACGGCGTTGCGCTGGTGGGCATAGCGCAGCGTCTCGTCGCGCATGGCCAGCGCGGTTTCCTCGGCATCCGCCAGCAGCGCCTCGGCCCGCGCATAGAGCCGCTTAGCGGCCAGCGTCGGTTTCACCTGCCGGGTCGTGCGCTCGAAAAGCTGCGAGTCGAGCGCCGCTTCGAGCTTGCGGATCCGCCGGGTGACGGCGGGCTGCGACAGGTGGATCTGCTCGGCCGCGAGATGGAAAGAGCCCGTATCCATCACCGCCAGGAAGGTTTCGAGATCCGCGAAATCGTAATTGATAAGCATGGCGCATTAATCTGAAAAAACAGATCATTTGTGAAATCAAATCTCGCGCGCTAGCGCATTGCGAGACCGCAGACTTAAGGCGAGACACCGGGCATCCATGGCCAAGACGTACGACATCGCCGTCATCGGCGGCGGAAACGCCGCCCTCTGCGCCGCGATCACCGCGGCAGAATCCGGCGCGCGCGTTCTGGTGCTCGAGGCCGCGCCACGCCCCTATCGCGGCGGCAACAGCCGTCACACGCGCAATTTCCGCTGCATGCATGCCGGCCCGCTGGGCGTTCTGACCGGCGCCTATGGCGAAGACGAGTATTTCGACGATCTGCTCAAGGTGACCAAGGGCAAGACCGATGAGGCGCTGGCCCGGCTGGCGATCGGGACCTCGGAGGAATGCTACAGCTGGATGGAGGCCCACGGTGTGCGGTTCCAGCCCTCGCTCTCGGGCACGCTCTCGCTCTCGCGCACGAATGCGTTCTTCCTCGGCGGCGGCAAGGCGCTGGTGAATGCCTACTATTTGACCGCCGAAGAGCTTGGCGTCGATATCGCCTATGAGGCCCCGGTCACCCATGTCGAATTCGACGGCGACCGGGTCACGCAGGTGACGGCCGAGATCGATGGCACCGCGCAGACCTTCGCGCCGAAGGCCGTGGTCGTCGCGTCGGGGGGCTTTCAGGCCGACATGGACTGGCTGGCCGAGGCCTGGGGGCCGGCGGCACGGAACTTTCTGATCCGGGGCACCCCCTACAATCGCGGCGTCGTGCTGAAGGATCTGCTCGACCAGGGCGTGCAGTCCGTGGGCGATCCGACCCAGTGCCACGCCGTCGCCATCGACGGGCGCGCGCCGCAATATGACGGCGGGATCGTGACCCGGCTGGATTGCGTGCCCTTTTCGGTCGTCCTCAACCGAGACGGCGAACGGTTCTACGACGAGGGCGAGGATGTCTGGCCCAAACGCTACGCGATCTGGGGGCGGCTCGTCGCGGCCCAGCCCGAACAGGTCGGCTATGCCATCATCGACAGCCGCAGTCTGGACCTTTTCATGCCCTCGGTCTTCCCGCCCGAAAAGGCCGACACGATCGAAGGGCTGGCCCAGCGCCTCGGGCTGCCCGCCCACAAGGTCCGCGCCACCATCGACGCGTTCAACGCCGCCTGCACGCCGGGCACGTTCCATCCGACCGAACTCGATGGCCTGGCCACGACCGGCCTCACACCGCCGAAAACCAACTGGGCCCGCCCGATCGCCGAGCCGCCCTTCTATGGCTATGAGCTGCGCCCCGGCGTGACCTTCACCTACCTGGGCCTCGGCGTGGACGGCTCGGCCCAGGTCCAGGGACCGGACGCGCCAGTGCAGAACCTCTGGGCCGCGGGCGAGATCATGGCCGGCTCAATCCTCGGACAGGGCTATCTCGCCGGGTTCGGCATGACCATCGGCACAGTTTTCGGGCGCATCGCAGGCAGGGAGGCCGCGGCCTATGTCCAGTGACATCCTTCAGGAAGCCCGCCGCCAGATCGAGATCTGCAATGCCTGCCGCTATTGTGAGGGCTATTGCGCGGTCTTTCCCGCCATCACCCGGAACCGCCAGTTCGCGGACGGCGATCTGACCCACCTTGCGAACCTGTGCCACAATTGCCGCGGCTGCTACTACGCCTGCCAGTACACCGAACCGCACGCATTCGCGCTGAACGTGCCGCAGGTGCTGGCCGAGGTTCGCCAGGAGAGCTGGAAGACCCACGCCTGGCCGCGCGGGTTCGCAGCGCTCTTCGACCGGTCCGGGCTGGCCATCGCCACGGCCCTGACGCTGGGCTTTGCTCTGCTCTTCGGGCTCACCCAGGCAATGCGCCCGGCGAACGGCGAGGGCTTCTATGCCTACATGTCCCACGGCCTGATGGTGGCAATCTTCGCGCCGGCCTTTTTGCTGCCCCTCGCCGCGATGGCGCTGTCGCTGCGGTCCTACTGGCGAAGCATCGGCGGCGGACAGGTCCACCTCGCGGATCTGCGGGCCGCGCTCACCTCTGCGGGGCGGATGAAGAACCTCGACGGCGGGCATGGCGAGGGCTGCAATTTCGAGGACGGGGAGCGCTACTCCAACGCGCGCCGCTATGCCCACCAAGCGACGCTCTACGGGTTCCTGCTCTGCTTTGCCGCCACCTCCGCGGGCACCGTGCTGCATTACGGCTTTGGCGCGGAGGCACCCTATGGCCTCTTCAGCCTGCCCAAGCTCTTCGGCGTGCCCGGCGGTATCCTGCTCTGCCTCGGCACGGCCTGGCTGGCCTGGCTCAAGACCCGCGCCGACCGAAACCTCGCGGCAGCTGCGATCTGGGGCGGAGAGATGGCTTTCGTCATCCTTCTCTTCGTCGTCAGCGCGACCGGGTTGCTGCTCTATGCGGCCACCGGCACGGGCGCGGTGGCCCTTCTGCTGCCGCTCCATCTGGGCACGGTGCTCGCCTTTTTCCTGCTCACGCCCTACTCCAAGATGGCCCATGGGTTCTATCGTCTGGCCGCGCTCCTCCATGAAGCGGCGGCCACCCGCCAGGCCAATGCCCCCGACGAACCGGCGCGCTTGCGGACCTAGCCTGCGCGCTCGAAGCGATGCATGCGGCGTGAGCCGCCTGAGAAACGACCCGGCCTCGGAACGAGACAAAAGCGTGCGAGCAGTTGGCGGGGCAGAGGCTCCGTGGCTATTGCCGAGCCTCACATTCAGCGCAGACGTGCGCGCACCGGATTGGCACTGTCCGGAGCTCGCCACTCGTCGGCGCGGAACGCCGCTTCGATCCCCAGACTGGCAGCAAGCACTTTGTCGTCGCTTCGATGCGGCCCTGACAGCAACGCGCCAACGGGAAGCCCCGCCGCATCGGTGCCAATCGGCAGGCTCACCCCCGGCATGCCCAGGTAATTCCCCAACATCGTGTTGCGTAACGCCATGAGGTTCGTGGCGACGAAATGCGTATCGTCGGCCTCGAGCGCGGCGAGCGACGGGGCCGTGATCGCAACCGTCGGAAACAGCATGAAACGCGATCCGAGCTCTGCAGTCACCATGGCCTGAAGGCGTTCGCGCTCCCATTGGAGAGTGACGTAGTCCTGTGCGGTGAAGCTCGCGGCGGTCATCATCCGCGCACGCACCCGCGGGTCCATCCGCGCCGTATCGTCGCTGGCGAGAAGCCCCGCGTGACGTGTGGCGGCCTCAGCGACCGTCAACGTCCCATGCCTTGCAAACAGGTCCGACACCTCCTGAAAGATCGGAAAGGCGGATCGTTCGATCCTGCACCCCGCGGCCCGCAACCTACCCACCGCAGTCTCGAATGCCTCGGCGACACCCGGCTCCAGATCGTCGAACACGATGGTGTCGGGAACGAGAATCTCGAGGTCATCCGGGCGCAACGTCACCGGTGGCGAAGACCGCACGCCGCGCATCATCGCGTCGATCGTGATCAGATCCTCTACGGAATGTGCAAAAGCCCCGAGGGAATCGAGGCTGGTTGACAGGGAAAACACGCCGCCCCTGTCGTATCTTTCCTGGCTCGACTTGAACCCCGTCACGCCGCAGAACGCGGCGGGCACACGCACCGACCCCGCGGTATCCGTACCGATCGCGACCGGCACGATGCCGCTGGCGACGGCGACCGCAGAGCCCGACGACGACCCGCCGGGCGCACGGGCATCGCCCCTGGAGTGCGGGTTTACCGGCGTTCCGAAATGCGGGTTCAGGCCCAGTCCGGAATAGGCGAATTCCGAAAGGTTGGTTTTGCCGAGCGAGATCAGACCGAAGCGCGCGCAGGCCGCAACGACCGATGCGCTCCTGGTGGACGGCGCACGTCCGGCATACACCGCCGAGCCCGCCGTGGTGGGCGTGCCTGTCACGTCAAACAGGTCCTTCCAGGCAACCGGGATCCCGTCCCAGGCGCTGAGAGGCACGCCGTTTGCGCGCCGCGCGTCACTGGCGGTCGCGTCGGCGCGTGCCCGGTCGGCGGTCAGCGTGATGAACACGGCCCTGTCGCCATGGCGGTCGACGCGGTCCAGGCTCTGTTCGACGAGATCCCGCGCGGTGCGCGCGCCATCGGCAAGCGCGCGCGCCATCGCGGTTGCGGTCATGCATCTGGTCACGGTCGACGCCTCCGGATCTACAGGAAAATCATCACGATGGGCGGGAAGACGATGATCCCGATCAGCACGGCGATGTAGGCGCCGATATAGGGGAGCGCGGATTTCGAGATCTCCTCCATCCGCGCGCCGGACAGACCCGCCGCGATGAACAGGTTCAGGCCCACAGGCGGGGTGAAATTGCCGACGGCGAGGGCCACAACGGTGAAAACGCCGAAATAGATCGGGTCGATACCGAGTGCCGCGATCAGTGTGCCGAGCGTCGGCACCAGCAGGACGAGTGCTGCGACATTGTCCAGAAAGGTCCCGGCGACCAGCAAAAGACCGAGCACCAGGAACATGATCAGGGTCGGGTTGCTGCTGAGTTCCAGAAAATAGCCCGCGACCGCCTGCGGGATCTGCTCGGAGGTGATGATGAAGGAAAAGGCATTGGCCGTGCCCATCAGATACATCACGATTGCCGAGGACACCGCCGTATTGACGAAGATCGGGCCGAGCATCCGCACCGTGATCGACCGATAGATGAACATGCCGACGATCAGCCCGTAGAGACAGGCCACGGCCGCGGATTCCGTCGGCGTGAAGAAGCCACCATAGATTCCGCCCAGGATGATCACGGGCATGATCAGTGCCAGCCCGCTTTCTCCGACCGTCTTGGCGACCGCCCTCCTTTCGCCGCGGGCCTCCCCCGCAAGCCCGTTGCGCCGGGCCAGAAGGTAATTCACGACGCCAAGCGCACAGGCGATGAGGATACCGGGAAGAATACCCGCGATGAACAGATCACCGATGGAGACATCGGCAATGGTCCCGTAGATCACCATCGTCAGGCTCGGCGGAATGATCAGGCCAAGGGCACCCGAAGACGCCACGACGGCCCCGGCATAGGCTGCTGGATACCCACCGCGCATCATCGAGGGGATCAGGATCGAGCCGATGGCCGAGGTGGTGGCCGGGGCGGAGCCGGATATCGCGCCGAAAAAGGCCGACGCGCCTGTGGACATTTGCGCAAGCCCGCCCGGAAACCGGCCCAGCGCGAGACCGGCGAGCCGCACCAGCCGCTCCGATATCTGCGCAGCCGCCATGATATTGCCGGCCAGAAGAAACAGCGGGATGGCAAGAAAGGGAAAGCCGTTCAGGCCGTTGAAGAGCTTTTGCGGCACAATGATCATCGGGATCGTGCTGGCGAAATAGAGCGCCGTCACCGACGCGATGCCGAGCGAAAACGCGACAGGCACGCCGAGGAGCAGCAGCACCACAAGGGTCAGGAACAGGATCTCAGTCATGATCCTGCTCTTGCCGCAGCGTTTGGACCGTGCTTTCGATCAGAAAGACCATGGCCAGCACGGAGCCCACGGGGATCGCCATGGAGACATATCCCACCGGCAAACCCGACGCGGATGACAGCTGGCGCATCGCACGCTGTGCCAGATCATATCCCTGAACAATCAGGAGAATGAGAAACCCCGCCAGAAGCACGAAGGTGATGAGCGTGACCACCCGCGCAAGCCTGGCAGGCAGCTTGGCTCTGACGATGTCCATCGCGATATGGCTGTTGCTTCGAAACGCGACCGCGGCACCCAGAAACACCGACCAGATCATGCAATAGATCGACAGCTCGCTGGCGGCGGCGAGCGAGAAGTCCAGCAGGTAGCGGCTGGCGACCTGCGCCGTGACCATGGCGAAGACGAGAAACAGAAACAGACCCGCAAACCCTTTTACGAGCGTCTCCAACCAATCCAACTGACGCATCGACCGATCCTCGTCCGGGGCGCAGCGCGCGACGCGGCGCGCTGCGCGTGTCCGTTTAATTCGCCAGGGTGGTCTGTATCTCTTCGATTATGGATGCATCGAGCTTTGCCTTGAACTGCTCGATCACAGGGGCCGTCGCCGCCTGAAAGGGTGCGGTGTCCACCTCGTTGATCTGATTGCCGAGATTTGCCAGTTCGGCCCACTGATCGGCTTCCAGATCATTGACCATCTTCAGATGCACCGCGGCCATTTCCTCGGCCGTGTCCAGCAGCACCTGTCGATGCTCCTCGGGGATCGCGTTGAGCTTGGCCTCGTTCATGATCAGCGGCGAGCCGAGATAGATATGCCCGGTCTTGGAGGTGTAGTCCTGAACCTCGTAGAATTTCTTGGTCAGGATGTGGGCGGGCGGGTTTTCCTGTGCATCCGCGGTGCCCAGCTGGAGCGCGGAGTAGAGCTCGCCGAAGGATATCACCACCGGGTTGGCGCCCATCGCCTTGAAGGTTTCCACAAAGACCTCGCCTTCGGGCACCCGGATCTTCACGCCCTCCAGATCCTCTGGACTCGTGATCGGCTGCTCGTTGTTGGTGACATGCCTCAGACCGCCCATCCACCAGCCGATGACCACCGCACCGGTGCCCTCCATCTTGGCCTCGAGCTTGTCGCCGACCGTTCCCTCCAGGACTTCATGCACGTCGTCGAGCGAGGAAAACAGGAAGGGCAGGTTGAGGATACCCATGTCCGGAACCCAGTTCGAGAGCACCGTGTCGGACACCAGAAAGATGTCCTGCGTGCCCAGCATGGTGCCCTCGACCGCTTCGAGCTGCTTGCCGAGCTGGTCCGCGGGGAACACCTGGATCTCGATCGCACCGTCGGTGCGTTCCTTGACCGTGTCCGCGAAAAGCTGGGAGATCGTCTGGTAGTGATGCGACGGCGCGCCGGTATGGCCGAGCCTGAGCGTGGTGGTTTCGGCGAAAGCCGTACTGGCGAGCACGATACTGGCCGCCACAGAAGTCACGAACGGTGTGAATTTCATTCCTTGAGTTCCTCTCGCTGGACGATGTGTGACAGTCCGGCCCCTTCACGAGGCGCTTTTGGGGTTCACGAAACGCTGACACTTGGACATCCCGACGCTGCGGCGCCGGTCTTTCCGCGTGTTCGACTGTCGTTGTCGCACCCCGGGAAGCGGTGGCGGAAGCATCAACTTGCGATGCTCGCGTTGCCATATCGGCAACAGAGACATATGAAAGTCGCGCCGTCTTTTTTTACGAAAGATCCCCCCGGACTTGAACCTGAGCGCCCTGAGATATTTCCTCGAAGTCGCACGGTGCAGCTCCATCCGGCGCGCGTCGGAGAGACTTCACGTGGCGGCCTCGGCGATCAGCCGTCAGATTTCCTCCCTCGAACACGAACTGGATTGCGTGCTCCTGGAACGGCGGTCCGACGGGGTGGCACTGACCCCCGCGGGGGAACGTCTGCGGGCCCACGGGATCAAGATCTACGCCCAGATACAGCTGGTCCGGTCGGACATCGATGAGCTTCGCGCCGTGCACCGGGGCAGCATCCGTCTGGCCACCGTGGAAGGGATCACCGAGAACTATCTACCTCAGATCATGACGGAATTCGGCGAGATCTACAAAGACGTCTCCTTTGAGATCCGGGTCGCGAGCCGCGACGGCATCGTGGACGCGCTGGACCGCTATGAAACCGAAATCGGCTTTGTCTACGACTTCACCTCGCACCCGACGGTCGACGTGATCGCGCATTACCTCCAGCCGCTCCATGCCTTCGTTCCACGCGGCCATCCGCTGGCCGGCGGGCAGCGTATTCGTCTTCGGGAGCTGCTGGACTTCGACCATGTTCTGCCCGATGCCAGCTTCGGGATCAGCCAACTGGTCAACCGCATTGCCAAGAAGGAGCGGGCGACGGTGTCTCCGAAGGTGACCGGCAACACGCTGCAATTCCTGCGCCGGTTCGCAATACTCAACGCCGCCGTGGTGTTCATGCCGGTGCAGGCGGCCTATTCGGACATCCGTGACGGTCTGCTTGTTCCGGTAAATCTCGATTGCGATGCCTTCGAGCACAGAAAGCTCTCGATCGCGGTGCGCCGTCAACGGGACCTGTCCCCCGCGACACTGCTCTTCTCACAGTTTGCCCGAGACCGGTTCGACGCCTGGCAGGAGCTTGACCGCGTGGCGCTGGCGCAGGCTCGCACACGGTCCTGGACGGCGTGATCCGCCCGGACTGCGCACCGGCTCAGCCGTCCTTGATCTGCACGGTCATCTCCGCTTCGATCGGCGCGTCCAGCCCCAACTCGTTCTGAAACAGGGCCGCGCGCGCGTGCTTGCCACGCGCCTCTCCGAAGAGCTCGACATAGAGGTCCGACGCCCCGTTGAGCACCAGATGCGCCTCGGTGAAACCGGGGGCGGAGTTCACATACCCAACCATCTTTATGATCCGTTCGATCCGGTCGAGATCCCCGATGACCTTCTTCATCAGCGCGAGATGGTTCAGTGCCATCAACTTGGCGGACTCGTACCCCTGTTCGATCGTCAGATCGCCGCCGAGCTTTCCGGCGATCGGCATGATATCCTCGTCATTCTCATCCCGCACCGTACCCAGCGTTCCGGAAACGTAGAGAATGTTGCCGACCTGAACGGCAGGAAGATAGTTTCCGATCGGACGCGGCGGCGGCGGGAGCTCAAGCCCCATGTCGGCAAGGCGCCCTTCCACTTCTCCAACGGTCTCCAACATGTGCAGGTCCCTCCCAAAAAACATGCACACGGACGGTACTCAGCGGGGTTTTCCTCAGGAAGTGCGGATGCGGCAGTGGCGCATTGCCGAATTGGCAACGCGCCAGGTCGGAAAGCGCACCCGCGCCGCTCCGGTAAACCAGCAGCCCGATCCGGACAGGGCGCCGTCGGCTCCCTGCACCCGTCCGACCGCAGGCGCGGCCCGGTCGAGCGTGGTCCCGGCCAAAGAAACCCGCGGGGCATGTCGCGAACACGCGCTCAACAGCTGTCCTTGTCGATGCCTTTTCGCGCGAAGGACGAGGATGCCGACTGGGTCAGCACCTCGCGGCAGACCTTGCGGAGCGCTTCGCCCGCCGGCGACAGCGACCGTCCGCGCTCCTTGATGATCCCCAGATCGCGGCTGATGACCGGATCCCTGATCGGGCGCGCTACCAGATCCAGATCCGTCCGCTTGTACTGTACCAGCGTGGGGATCGCCGAGACCCCGAGGTTTCGCCCGACCAGCGCCAGAAGCGCATTGAAATGACCGACCTCCAGATCGCCCGACAGCACGCGGAGCCGGTCGCCGAGCTTGCGCTGCAGCAGGTTCGTCGTCCCGCTGCCGGCGCGCATCCGGATGAAATTGTGGGGCTGGAGGTCTTTCCACCGCAGCAAGCTTTCGCGCGCCAGAGGGTGATCGCGGTGACAGACCAGCACGAACCGGTCGTCGAACAGCGGCTCGTACTCCAGATCGGGATGGCCCTCACCGAACTGGGCGATCGCAAGCTCGGATTCCCGCCGCAGCACGCGTTCCAGCGCCGCCGGACTGGAGCTTTCGGTGACCCGCACCCGGACGCGCGGGTTGGCCTGCCTGAACTGGGCCATGATCTCGGGCAGCAGCGTATCGGCGACGGTCATGTTGGTGGACATCGCGACGGTGCCGGTGCGGACCTGGATCAGCTCCCGGATATCGCTGATCGACTGGTTGAACTCCGCCACGATCCGTTCGGCTTCCGGCAGAAACTCCTCGCCCACCAGCGACACCGAAACCTGACGGGTGGTCCGGTCCAGAAGCCGCGCCCCAAGTGCCTCTTCCAGCTTCTTGATCCGCCGCGACAGGGCCGACTGCGTTATGCCAAGTTCCTCCGCGGCGCGGGCGAACCCGCCCATATTCGCAATCACCACAAAGGCTTGCACGTCATCGAGCTTGATCTGCATAGGTCCTGATATGTTCACAAAGATCATTAATCAATGAGTTCTTTGAGTTTGTGTCAGCTATGACGGCGTGGCAGCATTCGGACCATCAAGGATCTGTGCGAAGGGCGGAGCAACCGGCCGCGCACTTTCAGGGAGGACATCCGAAATGATGAGAGCCACCAAACGCGCGCTGCTCGGCATCGCCGCCGCGGCCACTCTGTTCCCGGGGGCAGCACTTGCCTCCGACGATTTCACGCTCGACGGCGAAACGGTCACCTGGATCGTCGGGTTCCGCGAGGGCGGCGGCACCGACCGCCTGACCCGCCTGCTGCAGGCCAAACTGTCCGAGCATCTGCCCGGCAATCCCGAGATCATCGTCCTGAACAAGCCAGGGGGCGGGTCGGTCACCGCGTCGAACGATTTCCACGCCAACGCACCGACGGACGGCACCATGCTGACGATGGCGTCGACCTCGACGCTGCTGCCGCCGCTGCTGGGCGCGTCGGTGGCGAGTTACGATCCGAACGACTGGGTGGCGGTGGCTGGCTTTGCCCGGGGCGCCACGATGTTCGGTATCTCAGAGCAACTCGGCGTGGACGGGACCGATCCCGCCGCCGACCACGCGGCCCTGCAGAACGCGAACATCCGCTTCGGGTTGGAGACGCCGATCTCGGCGGAGATGCTGGATCTCGTCGCGCTCGATCTGCTCGACATCGATGCGCGGGTCATCTTCGGGCTCAGCTCCAGCGACGCCGAAGCTGCCTTCCAGCGCGGCGAGATGAACCTCAACACCGACAACACGCGCTCCTACCTGAAGGATTTCGGCGAGGACTCGGCGGTGAACCCGGTCTGGAGCTACGGGGTGATCGCCGAGGACGGCAGCCTGCAGCGCGACCCCGATCTGCCCGACGTCCCGACCTTTCCGGAGTTCTACGAGGCGGTGACCGGTGAGGCACCCAGCGGTCCCGGCTATGAGCTGCAGAAGAACCTGATGAACGCCAAGGTCATGCTCTCCAAGGCGATCATGCTGCCGCCCGGAACCCCGGACGAGATCCGCGATGTCTATATCGAGGCGATGAAGAAGGTCGTCGCCGATCCGGAGGTCGCCGCGGGCCTGCCGCGCGAGGTCGGCTCCATGCCGGTCAATTTCGGCGAGGCCACGCAGCGCGCGATCGCCGGCGGCACCGCCATGGATCCGGAGGTCCGCGCCTGGGCCGACCAGTTCCTGCAGGAGAACTACGACGCTTCGCTCGACTAGTGCCAGAATGGGCCGGGCCGGTTCGGGGCGGCCCGAGCCGGCACCGTCCGGGCGCCGGCCGATCCTGCCGGGCCCTGCCCCCATCGGGTGCCTGACCGGCACATCTAGCGGAGACCGTAGATGATCGAGGCCGCGCTTCTTGCCCTGGCAGAGCTCAGCAACCCCACGACCTTTCTGGCCCTCATCGCCGGTGTCGTCGTCGGGCTGATGGTGGGTATTCTGCCGGGCCTCGGCGGCACCGCAGGGCTCGCGCTGCTTCTGCCCTTCGTCTTCGGCATGGACCCCACAGTGGCGCTTGCGATGATGATCGGGCTCACCGCGGTCACCACGACCTCCGACACCTTCCCCTCGGTGCTGATGGGGATCCCCGGGACCTCGGGGTCGCAGGCCACCGTCATGGACGGCTTTCCCATGTCCAAGCGCGGCGAAGGTACCCGGGCGCTGTCGGCGGCCTTTGTCTCCTCGCTCTTCGGCGGCATCTTCGGCGCTTTCGTTCTGTCCTTTGCCGTTTTCGCCGCAAAGCCGATCATCCTCTCGATCGGCTTCGGCGAGCAATTCATGCTGGTCGTGCTGGCCCTGTCCATGGTCGGCATCCTGACCGGCATCAACATCTGGAAGGGTCTGGCCGCCTGTTCCATGGGTCTGATGCTGGGGGCACTCGGCGCCGCACCGCTGTCGGGGGTCGAACGCACGACCCTCGGCACCTCCTACCTGCTCGACCCGCTGCCGCTGGTGATCGTCGGGCTCGCGATGTTCGCCACGCCCGAGATCATCGACCTGCTGCGGCGCCAGGAGCGGATCGCCCAAGGCGGCAAGCTCGGCGGCGGCTGGCTCCAGGGCGCGCGGGACTGGGCGCGCAACTGGTGGCTGTCGATCCGCTGTTCGGCCATCGGCTGCATCATCGGCGCCCTGCCCGGCCTCGGCGGCAGCGTCGTGGACTGGATCGCCTACGGGCACGCCATCCAGACGACCAAGAACCGCGAAAGCTACGGCACCGGCGACGTGCGCGGCGTGATCGCACCCGAAAGCGCCAACAACGCCAAGGAGGGCGGCGCACTCGTCCCGACCCTGCTGCTCGGCATCCCCGGCTCGGGCAGCATGGCGATCCTGCTCGGCGGGCTGATCCTGATCGGCATCGAGCCGGGCGTGGAGCTGGTCACCGATCAGCTCGATCTGGTCTATCTGATCATCTGGTCGATCGCGCTCGCCAACATCGTGGGCGCCGGGATCTGCTTTGCGCTTTCGCCGCAGATCGCCAAGCTCACCACCATCCGCTATGTGCTGCTCGCGCCCTTCATGCTGGGCATCATCTTCTTCGCGGCCTTCCAGGCCACGCGAAGCTGGGGCGATCTGATCGCGCTCTTCCTGCTGAGCGTCCTGGGCGTCTACATGAAGCGTTTCGGCTGGCCCCGCCCGGCGCTCCTGATCGGGTTCGTGCTGGCCGAACGCGTCGAGTCCTCCGTTTACCAGACGGTCGCGCTCTACGGCATCACCTTCCTGCAGCGCCCCATCGTGATCGTACTGCTGATCCTGACGCTCCTGTCGGTTACCGCTGCCATCCTCTTCAAGCGTTCGCCACCCGGAAACCTGACCGAAAGCTCGCCCTTCAGCCATAGGCGTACGGGACCCCAATGGGCCTTCTTGGTCGCCGTCATGGGCTTTGCCGGCTTCATCCTCTGGGACGCGCAGAGCTACAACCAGCTCACCGGGCTCTACCCCACCGTGGCCGCGACCTCGGCGCTGGTGTTCCTGGCGCCCCTCGCCCTGAACATGGCACGCACGCGGCGGCCCGCGACGACCTTCTACGATGCCGAGACCGCGCCGGACGAGGATGCCGCGGCCCGGCCCTCGGCCGAGTATTTCCTCGGTTTGCTGCTGGCCATGCTCGCGCTCTCCGCCCTCATCGGGTTCGTGCTCGGCATCGCGACCTTCATCTTTCTCTTCCTGTGGCGGCGGGGCGCGGTGGCGCCGTGGAAGGCGCTGCTGGGCGCGAGCGGGTTCGTGCTCTTCCTGGGCGTTCTGTCGGACCAGCTCACGCTGCGCTATCCCGCCGGGCTGCTGCAGTCCTGGATCACCCTGCCCTGGCCGCTTCAATGAAGGACCCGCTCATGAAAGACGCCGATACTCTCTCGGTCGACAGCGCCCTGGCCGGCTACATCGCGCAGGCCGGCATGACCACCGTGCCCGAGGAGGTCCTGCTTCGCGCCCGGTGCCATCTGCTGGACACGTTGGCGGCCATTCTCTCGGGCCGGTCGCTGCCCGCGGGCGCATTCGGGTACCGGTTCGTCGAAACCGCCAGCTCCGGCGCAGAAGCCACGCTCCTGGGCGGGCCGATGCGCGCGGGCCTCGAACAGGCCGCCTTCGCCAACGCCATGGCCGCCCATGCCGACGAGACCGACGACAGCCATGCCGGCGGCCGCTTTCACCCCGGCTGCGCCATTGTGCCCGCCGCACTTGCCGTGGCCGAACGCGAGGACAGCAGCGCACCCGAACTGCTGAAATCCATCGCCCTCGGCTATGATGTGGGCGCCCGGGCGACCATGGCGCTTGGCTATTCAAACCCCCGAACGACCGTCTTCTCGACCCATTCCATCGGGGCGCTCTTCGGCGCCGCGGCGGCCTCCGGCGCGCTCTTCAGGCTGTCTCCGGGCGAGGCCGAGGCGCTCCTGTCCCTCACCGTTCAGCAGGCCTCGGGCCTCGCCTACTGGATCCGCGACCCCGACCATGTGGAGAAATCCTTCGATTTCGGCGCGAAAGCCGCGCGCAACGGGGTCTTTGCGGCGCTGCTTGCCAAGGCCGGCATGACGACGCCGGACGCGCCGCTGACCGGCGACCGGTCCTATCTGGAGGCCTTCGCCGAGGTCCCGCGCCCAGAGCTGCTCACCCAGGGCCTCGGGGACCGGTTCGAAATCCTGCAGGCCAGCATCAAGAAATGGTCGGTCGGCTCCCCGATCCAGTCCGTTCTCGACGCGATCGAGGCGCTCTTCGGCGGCGCCTGCATTCGCGGCGACGCCATCCGGTCGGTCGAGGTGCGCCTTCCCGCGAACCGCATCCATGTCATCGACGACCGCCCCATGCCCGCGGTCTGCTGCCAGCATCTCGTGGCGTTGGCCCTGACCGACGGGCGCGTGAGCTTCGCCGGGTCCCACGACAGCGGCCGGATGGAGGACCCCCAGATCCGCGCGCTGCGCCGCAAGGTCCGGCTGATCCCCGACGAGGCGCTGTCCCGCGCCCGTCCGGAACGCCAGGCCGTCGTCACCGTCGAGATGGCCGACGGCACACGCCGGCAGCACCACACGCGCGTGGTCCGCGGCACCCCCGACGACCCGATGACGTCCGACGACGTCGCGACCAAGGCCCGGGACATCCTCCGCCCGATCATGGGACCGCGCGCAGATCTCCTGATTGCGCTCTGCCTCGACGGGGACTTTACGCCGGCCAATCTCGCGGCGGCCTGCCGGATCGATCCCGCATAGCGCCATGTCGGAACTCTTGCCCTCCGATCCGCCCGCCATCACGCAACACATCGCGGACTATGTGTGCGCGACCGGCTATGACGATTTGCCGGCCGACGCGCTGGAGATCGCCAAGCGCTGCGTCGTGGATGGCGCCGCCGTGATCCTGGCCGGCGCGACCGAACCCTGCGCGCGCATCATCCGAACCCACATGGCCCGGATCGGCGGCACCGCGGAGGCCACAACGCTCGGGGCCGGATCGCTCCGTGGCCCGATGCATCTCGCCGCGCTGGCCAACGGGGTCGCGGGCCATGCCCTCGATTGGGACGATACGGCCCTGTCGCGTGAAAACGACCGGTCGGTCCTGATCCATCCCACGATGCAACCGCTTTCGGCCGGGTTAGCCGTGGGCGAACATCTCTCGGTGGCGGGCCGGGATTTTCTCACGGCCTTCGTCCTCGGCTTCGAGATTCAGGTGAAGATCGCCGAAGCTATCGATCCGGCGCATTTCACCGGCGGGCGCGGGTTCCATTCCACAGGCACCATCGGTGTTTTCGGCGCCTGCATTGCTGCGGCCAAGCTCATGGGGCTGTCCGTGACCGAAACGCGAAACGCCATCGCGATCGCGGCCACCCTGTCGAGCGGTCTGGGCATCAATCACGGCACGATGTCCAAGCCGCTCAACATGGGACGCGCCTCGGAAACCGGTGTGACCGCGGCCGGGCTCGCGCGCCTCGGCTTTGACGGGCCGGCCAATGCGCTCGAAGGCGGCCGGGGGTTCTTCGAAGCCTTCGGCGGCGGCTTTGACCCGGCGCGCATCTCCGGCCGCCTGGGACGCCCCTTCGCCATTCTCGATCCCGGCACATCGACCAAACCCTATCCCTGCGGCGTCGTCGGGCATCCGGGCATGGACGCGATGAAGGCGCTGGTGACCACCCATGGGATCCGGCCCGAGGACGTCGCCCGCGTCACCGTGCGCACCGGGTCCAACGTCCTCCATCCGGGCCCCTTGCGCATCGCCCACGCCGAGACCGCGCTACAGGCGAAATTCTGCGTGCCGTTCCAGATGGCCGCCATCATCCTGCGCCGAAAGGCGGGCCTTGCTGAATTCAGCGACGCCTTCGTGCGCTCATCGGCATGTCAGGAGATGCAGCGGCGCATCGACGCCGTGCGCGACCCTGCCATCGAAGCCCTGGGAAAGCACCGGATCGTCTTCGAGATCGCGCTGACCACCCGCGACGGGCGCGTCGTCACACAGCGGTCGGCCGACGCGTATCGCGGCGGCCCGGACAACCCGCTGAACTGGCAGGACCTGGGCGACAAGTTCCACGATTGCGCGGCATCGACGCTGACAGAAGACGAACGCTGCCGGTTTCTGGACCTTGCCAAGCAGCTGGACCGCGAGCGCGACGTCTCCCGCATGATCGCCCTGCTGGCGCCCGGCGCGCGGCCCTAGCCCCGGTCCACGCGGGCGGGCCCGCTCATTCGGTCATCGCGTGGATCTGGTCGATCAGTCCGGCGGGCAGGACGCTTCCGTCGAAATCTTCCGCGACCTGTGCCCGAACCGAGGTTCTAAACACGTCGATCTCGTCATCGCTCAGCTCGATGATCTCCATGCCCCGGTCGACCAGATCGGACTCGAGCGTCTCGGTAAAGGTGACCATGGCCTCTTCGGCGACAGCCTGACCGTGGAGCGCCGCTTCCATCACGACGGCCTGGTCGGCCTGCGACAGGGACTGCCAGGTGGCTTCGCGGATCAGAAACGGCAGGGCGGACATCTGGTGGCCGGTCTTGATGAGGTATTTCTGGACCTCGTAGAATTTCGCCGCATGGAGCACCGGGATCGGGTTTTCCTGCCCGTCTACGATGCCCTGGCGCAGGGCCTGAAAGGTCTCCGGCCAGGCAACGGGGGTCGGCGCCGCGCCGAGGCCAGTGACGGTCGCCAGCGACATCGCGTTCGGCACGGCACGCAGTTTCAGACCCGCCAGGTCCTCGGGGCTGCGCACGGGCGTTTCCTTGGTCGTGACGTTGCGCGTGCCATAGAAAAACGACGACAGGATGCGCAGGCCGCCCTTCTCAAGCAGGGTTTCGGCCCATGCGCCGCCCATCTCCGGGCTGTCGAGCACGGCCCGCTGATGCGCCTGATCCTCGAACATGTAGCCACCGGTGATGGTCGCGAACTCGGGCACGATGTCGGCGAGCATGTTGAACGGCGTGAAGCTCATATCGACCGCGCCCGACTGGATCTGGGTGAACAGCTTGCGGTTGTTGCCGAGCTGTCCGGCGGGGAACAGCTTGACCTCGATCCGGCCGTCGCTCAGCTCCGTGACCTTCTCGGAAAAGGCCTCGGCCCCGATGAAGGCGGGATCGCCCTCGCGCACGACATGGGCAAAGCGCAGGGTCGTATCGGCGGCGATGGCCATGCCGGGCAAGCCCAGGCTTGCGATGAGAAGTCCGCCGAGAACGCGTCTTGAAACAGTCATTTAGGATCTCCGTTTTGGTGGTTCAGAAGCCCGCAGCACGGGGAATTGCCGTCACGATGGAGGGCACGAAGGCCATGATGAGCAGGGATATGAGGAGCGGGCCGAGGAAGGGCAGAACCGCCCTGAAGACACGGCCCAGCGAAAAGCCGGTAATGTCGCGCATCACGAAGAGCGAGAGGCCGATCGGGGGCGTGAACTGGCCGATCATGATGTTGAACACCATGACGACACCGAAATGGATCGGGTCGAGACCATAGGCGCTCTCGGCAATCGGGGCCAGCATCGGGGCGAGGATCAGCAGCGGGATCGCGTTCTCCAGGACTGCACCGAGGATCAGGTTCACGACGATGCAGACCAGCAGGAACACGACCGGCGAGGTGATGTTGCCTTCGATGGCGTGCGCCAGCATTTGCGGAACCTCGCCATAGGTCGACACCCAGCCGAACAGAAACGCGGTAGCGACGATGAAGAGCAGCCGCGAGGAGGACAGCGCCACGTCATAGAGCACGTCGAGAAAGGCCGACGGGCTGAGCGTCCGGTAGACGACGGCCGATATGAAGAGCGCCCAGAGGACGGCGACGGTCGCGGCCTCGGTCGGCGAAAACCACCCGAGCGCCATGCCTCCGACGATGATGAACGGCGTGAAGAGAGGCGGGGCCGCGCGCAGGAACGACACCCAGAGCGCATGCCACCCGGCCCAGACCTCGGCGCGGTACCCGCGTGCGAGCCCGACGAAGAACACGTAGACCATCAGGCTGAACGCGATGAGAAGGCCGGGAAGGATACCGCCCAGGAACAGCCCCGAGATCGAGGTGCCCGCGGCCACGCCATAGAGCACCATGGGCAGCGACGGCGGCAGGATCGGGCCGATCGCGGCCGATGACAGCGTCACGCCGATCGTGAAATCGGGATCATAGCCCTTGCGGGTCATGGCCTTGTACTCGATCTCGCCCAAGCCTGCGACATCGGCGAGGGTGGAGCCGGACATGCCCGCGAACACCAGGCTCGAGGTCACGTTCACATGGCCGAGGCCCCCGGGCACGCGTCCGACCAGATTGCCGGTGAAATCGAAGATGCGGTCAGAGATGCCGGACGCCGTCATCAGCTTGCCGGCAAGCATGAACAGCGGGATCGCGATCATGGTGAAGGAGTTGAGCGACAGGCCCAGCTCGTGCACCAGGAGCGACAGGGGCAGGCCGTTGACCAGTATATAGACCATCGAGCAGAGGATCATCGCGTAGGCGATCGGAAATCCTGCGATGATGAGAAAGATCGAAGCGACGATCAGCGTGACGGTGAACGGATCGGCACTCATGACCAGGCCTCTTTCAGGCGCACCCATGCGTTGCGGACAACGATGACGCACAAAACGACCGACGCGAGCGGGACGATGGCGATCAGCGTGTTGATCGGGATGCCGAGCGCCGGAGTGCGCTGGTATCCGGTCTCGGCGATTGTATGCCAGCCGCCGACGATGATGCCGATCAGGCAAGCCAGGATTGCGACGTCGAATACCGTGTAGAGGATCGCGAGCGGCCTGGGCGGCAGCAGATCCTCAAGCAGTTCGACGCGGATCTGGGACCGTTTGCGCTCGACTGCGATGACGCCGAAGAAGGTCATCCAGATGACGAGGGCGGCGACCAGTTCCTCGGTCCATGAAAGCGGCACCGTCAGCACGAAACGCACCACGACCTGCAGCGTGCAGATGATGAAAAAGCCCAGCAGGAATGCCATCGAGATCAGCAGATCAGGCTCTTTGATGAGACGGCGGAGCTTCATGCGAGAGCGTCTTTCGCGTGTCTCGCGGCGCTCAGGGCACCGTCACGAAGGAACAGCGCGTCGCTGCCGAAGCTCAGAACCTGGTACCCGCGCGCCTGCTTGGCCGCGGCATCCTCGGGGGCGTTGGCAAGACCGCCGAGCGCCTTTCCGGCCGCGCGTGTTCGGGTCTCGATCCGCCGGACGGCGTCCTGCACATCGGGGTGGCCCATATCGTCGAGATGGCCCAGACCCGCGGCGAGATCGACGGCGCCGACAAAGAGGATGTCGAGCCCCTCGACGCTCAGAATGTCATCGAGGTTTTCCAGCCCGGCGACCGTTTCGATGACCGCCATGGTCAGCGGCGCCGCGCCGGTCGTGGCGCGGTAAGCCTCCCAGCCGGGGCCATAGGACGCAGCGCGGCTCAGGCGCTGGATCCCGCGCGTGCCCTCGGGAACATAGCGTGTCGCCGCGATCAGTGCGCGCGCCTGATCGCCGGTGGACAGGTTGGAAATCGCAATTCCCTCGGCGCCCGCATCGAGGGCCAGCTTGATCTGCGACGGATCGGGACCGTCGAGCCGCACGACGACGGGAACCCTGGACGCGCGCAGTTGGTGATAGAGCGTATCGAGCCCCCCGGGCGCGTGTTCACGGTCCAGAAGGAGCAGGTCAAACCCGGCGAGCGACAGAATTTCCGTCGTCACCGGGCTGCCCAGAAACAGCCAACTGGCAGAGAGCGTTTTGCCGTGGCGGAGCTGCAGGCGCAGATCTTGGGATGTTTTCATGCGCCGATCTTGGCGACACCTCCCGCGACTTGGCAAAATCGAAATCTTTTTGTCTTACATAAGAAATTCTTTTGAAGCCGCCGCCGCGGCACGTAGGGTGCCGGCATGAATCTCAAGCATGTCGAAGCGTTTTACTGGCTGGCGCAGCTCGGCACCCACCAGCGGGTCGCCGACAAGCTGAACATCACGCAACCCGCTGTCACGGCGCGGATCTTTGCGTTGGAAAACTATCTGAACGCGGAGCTTGTCGACCGGCGCAAATCGCATTTCACCCTGACCGAGCGGGGCCATGAGATGCAGGTCTATTCCGAACGGCTGCTGGATCTGCGCGACACGATGATGCGGCGCGCCGAAGAGGGCCGCTCGCCCGTACAGAAGGTGCGCGTGGCGGCCGTGTCGCTGGCGGTGATGACCTGGGTGCCGGACATGATGCGCCAGCTCGCGATCGAGATGCCGGGAACCCAGTGCGACCTGATCAGCGCCTCGGATTTCCAGCTGGCCCGCCATGTGGACGCGGCCGACGTGGATATCGCCTTCCTGTCGAACGCGCCGCCAAAGATGCAGATCTCGAACCTCTTCACGGTGAATTACGCCATTCGCTGGGTCTGCCATGCCGATCTGCTGGACAGCACGAAAGAGGTCTATACCGACCGCGATCTCGCCGCGATGCCGGTGATCCACTACCCGCGCACCTCGCCGCTGTTTCCGCTGTCGGATGCGCTGGTGGGCAAGGGCTACAAGGCCGGCCCCCGCCACACGGCCAACGCGGTGGGCACGATTGCCAAGATGATCAGCGCCGGGCTGGGGATCGCCGCGATCCCGGCGGTCGTCGCCGCCGAAGATCTGGCCTCCGGCACGCTGAAGGTGATCCCGGTCAAGGTCACGCCGCGCGTTCTGAAGGTGCGCTGCGCCTACGCCAATATGGCGCGGGGCGAGATGGTGGACGGGCTCGTGCGGGTCAGCGCCAACGCCGCGCGGCACTGGTGCGCGGCGCATCCCGACTGGTGCGAATATATCGAAGGCGAGTGAGCCTAGTAGCCGCGGCCGACATGGGTCAGCGCGTCGGGAACCTCGCCCGCATCGAGGGTTCTGATATTGGCAGCGATGACCTCTCCGCCCGAAACCGGATCGATGAGCGAGGCGACATGCGGGGTGATCAGCACGTTGGGGTGGCTCCAGAAGGCGTGCGCCTCGGGCAGCGGTTCGGTGTTGAACACGTCGAGCGTCGCCTGCGCGATCTGACCGGTTTCGAGCGCGGCCAGAAGGTCGTCCTCGACCAGATGCGCACCGCGCGCCGCATTGATGATCGACGCGCCCTTGGGCATTTTCGCGAACGCGTCGGCGCACAGAATCCCCCTTGTGTCCGGCGTCAGGGGCAGCAGGCAGACAAAGATATCGTTGCGCGCCAGGAACGCATCGAGCGCACCGCCATCATAGCCGTCGATCCCGTCGGGGGCGGCGCCACTGCGCGACCAGCCCGCCACGTCGAAGCCGAGACCCCGCAGCGTGAGCGCGGCATGGCGGCCCAGATGGCCCTGGCCCAGCACCCCAACCTTGCGGTTCGGGGCGGTCGGCGTGACGATCTGGTGCCATGCGCCGCGCCGTTGGGCATCCTGCAGGTCCGGCAGATGGCGGTGCAGCCGCAGGACATGGAGCGCCACATACTCGCACATCCGCTGGGTCATGTCGGGGCCGATGGTCTTCACCACCGGGATGGCCGCGGGATAGTCGGGATCGGCGGCCACATGATCGATCCCCGCCCCGATGGAAATCGTCGCGCGGAGGTTCGGGTAGCTTGACAGCAACCCGGCCGGCGGTTGCCAGACCACGGCATAGGTCACCTCTTTGGGCCGTGTGATGTCGGCGGCGGCCAGGACCTCGTGCTCGGGCAGAAGCGCACCCAGATGGTCGGTCCACCAGATCAGTTTTTCGGGGTTGGGCAGCGAAATGGCGATGGTCATGCACGAACGTCCTGATGTGACGGGTCCGCCCGGCTGACGGACAGGGGGGCGGGGCCGCTGGAGCCTCCGGAGGGTTGCGAGGGATCGTTGAGCCCGGACCATCCGCCGGCTTCGGCGGCGACGGCAGAGACGCAGGCATAGAGCTTGGGAAAGACCAGCCGCTGCGCGATCTCGAGGTCGTGGTCCCGTGCCAGCGCGTCGATCACGGCTTGCCCCAGCGCCGGATCGGCGCGGACCGACGCACGGTCCGAGGCGTCGATGCGGGGGTGGTTCATCGCCTCCTCGAGAGACATGCCGAAGTCGAGCATCAGCGCCGCGACCTGCGCCACGGCGGGCATGATGTGGTTGCCGCCGGAGGCCCCCAGGGCAAAGGCGGGCTGTTCATCGCGCGTGACCACGGCCGGGCACATGTTGGAGGCGTTGATCCGCTTCGTCGGCGCCATGCTGGTTGGCCAGTCGGGGCGCGGATCGAAATAGCTCACGGCGTTGTTCATCAGCAGCCCGGTTCGCGGCAGGGTCACGCCGGAGCCGAAGCGATTGAGCAACGTGTGGGTCAGCGCGACCATGTTGCCATGGCGATCCGCGGCGGACAGATGGGAGGTGCAGCTGCCCGTCTCGGTCGCCCGTCCGATGCGCGCGTTGTGGGCGCGGAAGGCCGCGTTCAGACCGTTGGCATAGTGCCGCCAGGTCTCCGGCGTCGGGCGGTCCGGCGGCGTGGGCATGTGCCGTGCACTGTAGGCGAGGAAATCCCGCAGCCGCGTGCCTCCGCTCACATCGCCCATCACGTGGGCCGTGGCGCCGCGATGGTCGTGGGTGTGAGCGGTCGCCTCCAGCACCTCGTAGCGCGCGAAATCCTCGGTGCTGATCAGGGCGCCACCTGCGACAAGGTCCGCCACGATGTCCTGCGCGAGCGTCCCGTCGTAGAACTCTGCCGCGCCGCCCGCCGAATAGCGCGCGAGCGTGTCCGCGAGGCCGGGGATCACCATCGGCGTTTCCGGCGCGAGCGGGTGCCCGCCCGGCAGGTAGATGTCGCGGGACGCGGGGTCCCTGCTCAGAACCGGGCTGGCCAGCGCGATCTGCAGGGTGGTGAACCAGGTCGCCTCGACCCCGTTCCGCGCCAGCGCGATCGCGGGTTCCGCGACCGTGGCGCGCGGCAGGCTCCCCCATTTGTACAAGGCATGGTCGAACCCGGCCGCCGCCCCCGGGACCGTGATCGCGCGATAGCCTTCGACATTGGCATTGTCCCTGACCGTCGGAAAGCCCATCAGCGTCTGCGGCAAATCGGGATCGACGGGGTAGTCGGCAAAGCTCGTCGCCTCGGCAAGAACGCCCTGAAAGTCGAGCGTCACCGCGCGCTTTTCGGCCGCGAGCCAGATCACCATGAGACCGCTGCCGCCCAGACCGCACATCCACGGCTCGACAGCCCCGAGCGCGAGACCGGCCGCAACGGCGGCATCCACCGCGTTGCCGCCCTGCTCCAGCATCGCGGCCCCTGCCCGCGCGGCAAGGATATGCTGCGCACTGACCATACCGTCCGCGTGCCTGGTGGCGGATTTGGAGACTGTCCACTGTTCGGTGTCGTGGTTCATGAAACCTCCTGTGGCGGAAGCGGAAGGATATGCGGGTTGAAGAGCCCCTGAGGGTCGAGATGCCGGCGCAGCCCGTAGATCAGCGTTTCCGCGGCCTGGCTCAGACTATCGCGAAAGAGCGCGCCTTTCAGCCTGCCGATCCCGTGTTCTGCGGCCAGCGAGCCGCTGTAGCGGCGCACATGTTCGTGGACGATCGCGGTGATCCGCGCAGGGTCGTGATGCGCACCGGGCGAGACATTGAAATGCACGTTCCCGTCGCCGGCATGGCCGAACGGATTGACGAGCAGGCCGGGCTGTGCGGCCGCGAGCGCGACGGTCGTCTCGTCGATAAAGGCGGGGATCCGCGCGACCGGCACGGCGACATCATGCTTGATCTGGGGACCATGGCGCCGCTGTCCTTCGACCACCGCTTCGCGCAAATGCCAGAACGCCTCGGCCTGGGCGAGGCTGGCGGCAAGGTGACCGTCGGTGACCCAGCCGGCCTCCAGCGCGTCCTCGAACAGGGCAAGAAGCTGGCCTTCGGTGGTTTCGGCATCGGATCCCGTCAGCTCGATCAGGACACACCATTCCGGCGGGGCCCCGAACGGCACGTGCGTCTCGGGGATATGCGCCTGCGCCAGCACGATGCCCGCGCGCGACATGAACTCGATGCGTTCCACCGCGGGTCCCAGGGCTTTGGCGCGGCGCACGAGCTTCGGGAGCGCGGCCAGACCGGAGAGGGCGCACAGCGCCGTCGCGGTGGCCGCAGGCCGGGGATGCAGCGCAAGCGTCGCCGCCGTGATCAGGCCGAACGCGCCTTCGGAGCCGATGAAGAGCTGCGCCATGTCGGGGCCGAAATTGTTCTTCGGCAACCCGCCGGCGCTGGCAAGGATCGTACCATCGGGCAGGACGGCCTCGATCCCGCGCACCTGTGCGCGCATCATGCCAAAGCGCATCGCGTGGCTGCCGCCGGCATTCGTCGCGATCAGCCCGCCGATCTGTGCGGTGCCTTCGGACCCGAGGCGCAGGCCGATGCGCAGATCCGCGGTGCCGGCGAGGGCTTCGGCGGCAGCCAGCGGCGTGCCGGCGCCCACGGTCAGCGTCGCCTCTTCCGGGTCGAGGGTTTGCGGCGCCAGCAGGCGACCGGTTTGCAGCAGCACTCCCGCCGCGTCCGCACCGGGAACCGAGCCGCCGACCAGGCCCGTGTTCCCCCCCTGCACCGACAGCGGCACACGCGCGCCGCGACAAAGTCTGATGACCCCGGCCGCCTCCTGCGCCGTCGCGGGCCGCGCAATGGCCCGGGCGCGCCCGCGCCATTCGCCGCGCCAGTCGGTGAGGTAGGGGGCCATCTCGGCCGGGTCGGTGATCAGACCCGCGTCGCCCAGAACGGACGCGAGCGATGAGACCAGATCCGGCATGGATCAGCCCCCGGCTGCGGCCAGTCGCGTCTCGACCTTTTCCGTCGCGCCGCTGATCACGCCGAGCTTTTCGCCGGACTTCTGACGCTGGATCGTGGCGAGGCCGCGCTCGGTCTTGACCTCCGCGGTGGAGATCACCTCCTCCAGATCGTCCGGGGCGATGAAGAGCACACCGCTTTCATCGGCCAGCACCGCATAGCCGGGCAGGACCGCGGCCCCGGCGCAGCACACGGGGATGTTGAAACCGCCACCGATGTCATAGAGCCGCGTCGTGATCGGGGACGCCCCGCGCGACCAGAGCGCGAAACCGTGCTCTGCGATCTCGGACGTGTCGGTATGCACACCGTCGACCGCCGCGCCCGCGAACCCCTGCTGTTTGCTGGCCAGCGCCACACCGCCGCCGAAACAGGCATGGCGCATGTCGCCGAGCCGGTCGATGACCAGAAAGTCGCCGGGGCGAAGCTGGGCGATCACGTGGTGCAACAGGGTGGAATCCTGTCCGGGCAGGGCCAGCGTCACCGCTGTGCCGACGGCAGTCGTGCCGGGGATCACCGACTGCAGCGACGGGTCGGCAAATCCGAACTGATGGGTATGGCCGATCGTGGCGGTCTCCAGACGGGCGAGGCGGTCCAAATAGCTCTGATCCACGGCAGTGGGCAGAGGACGCATCTTATACATTCGGTACCTTTCCGGTCAGGGGAGAATGGTGGTGTCGGGCCCGAGGATCAGGTTGGGCAGGAAGGTCGAAAGCGCCGGAATATAGGCCAGCATGATCAGCACGACGATCAGCGGGATCAGCAGCGGCAACGTGGCCAGCGCGACCTTGTCGAACGCCACGCGCCCCACTTCGGACACGATGTAGAGCCCGATGCCCATGGGCGGCGTGGCAATGCCGATCAGGAGCGCCAGTTGCAGAACGATGCCGAAATGCACGCGGTCGATGCCGTAGAGATCGACCAGCGGCAAGAGCGTCGGCACCAGGATCAGTTTGGCCGGCACACCTTCGACGACGCAACCGATCAGCAGCACGAAAACCATCATCAGTGCGAGGAACACCGCCCTGCTCTCGGTCAGGCTGAAGACCCACTCGGCGACGCCCTGGGGCACCTGCTCGATGGCGAGAAGCCAGCCCATCGCGATGGAAAAGCCGATGATGATCATGATGACCGAGGTCATCATGGCGGTCTCGTTCAACGCCCCCCAGAAGGATTTCCAGGTCAGCTCCCGGTACCACAGACCCAGCCCGATGCAGTAGATGCAGGCCAGCACGCCGGCCTCCGTCGCGGTGACGAAGCCCGTCAGGATACAGCCCAGGATGATCGCCGGGGCCATGAGCGCGAGAAACCCGTCGACCCCGGTGCGCGCGACCTCGCGGACGGGCGCGCGCGGCTGGGTCGGGAAGCTCTTGAAGCTGGCGATCCCGCGCACCCAGAGCATCAGAGACAGCCCGACGAGCACACCGGGCACGACGCCGGCCAGGAACATCCGGTCAATGCTTTGCTGGGCCAGAAAGGCATAGATCACCAGGCCGATGGAGGGCGGGATCAACGGGCCGATCACGGCCGACGCGACGGTGATGGCGGCGGCGAACTCGGGTTTGTAGCCGCGTTCGCGCATCGCCTTGATCTCGATCGCGCCGAGGCCCGCGCAATCGGCGACGGCAGCGCCGGAGATGCCTGCAAAGATCATCGACGACAGGACATTGACCTGCGCCAGACCGGCTTTGAAATGGCCCACCAGCGCATTGGCAAAATTGAAGATACGGTCGGTGACGCCCGCCGCGTTCATCAGGTTTCCCGCCATGATGAAGAAGGGCACGGCCGTCAGCGACGCCTTGTTGACGCCTTCGAGGATCTGCTGCGGGATGACCTGCATCGCGTTCGAGAAATCCGAGGTCAGAAAGGCCGCGACCACGGCCGCGCCGATGGCAAAGCTGACCGGAACGCGCAGCAGGATCAGCGCGATGAAGACGGTGAAGAGCAGGATGGCCAAGGACTACGCGTCTCCGACTTCGCCGGGGAGCCGATCGGACCCGCGCTCAGGCAGGCCGAGCAGCATCTTCGCGATGTCCAACAGCAGGGCGGCCGTGATGCACAGGCACGACAACAGCAGCGGCAGCGACAGCATGCGCCGTTTGACCTCCCCGCCCCAAGGCAGGAGCGCGCCGTCGACGCTGCCCGATTGCCGCGCCACGATGGCCGGCAATTCCAGCAGCAGCCAGTAGAGCACGAACAGCACGACGACCTGTCCGACGATGCGCGTTACCAGCATGCCGGTGTCTCCGAACAGCCGCGCGACGAAATCGATGCGGATGTCGCGGCCAAAGATCATCGCCGGGAAAAACCCGAAAAAGCTGAGCCAGACAAACAGCACCATGACCCACGGAAAAATCCAGTAGAAGCTGACGCCCAGGGGGCGCAGCAGGATGGTCGCGGCGGTCAGCGCCAGCATCGCGAGCAGGCAGAAGGAACACATCCACGAAAACCCCCGCCCGATCCCCAGCAGGGTGGCATCGGCAATCGCGATGGCCTTGGGGACAGGGCGGGAGCTTTGGCTCATTGGCGCGCAGCCTCGACCGCGGCGCGGAAGCCCTCGGGCAGTTCGCCCTTGGCGTCGAGATCGTCGTAGAACTCGCCCATGCGCGCGACGAAAGGCGCTGTGTCGAGCTCGACATACTCGATGCCGGCCGCGGTCATCCGCGCCATGCTGTCCTCGGTCGCCTGGTTCATGAGTTGAACGCTCAGCTCCGCCGCCTCGTCATAGGCGCGCATCAGGGCGTCGCGCTGCTGGTCGTCCAGCGCGGCGAGCGCCCCGGCATTGACCATCAGCCCGATGGATTGATGGTACTCGTCGGTGCGGGCGATGTTTTCGGCCACCTCGTTGAAGCGCATGGATTCCACGAGCGCCACCGGGCTGTTCACCGCGCTGATCAGGCCCTTGTCGATGCTTTGATAGACGTCCGTCCAGGGCAGCGTGATCACTTCGGCCCCGAGATGGGACCATGTGGCGATGGCCAGCTGGTTGGGATGCATCCGCAGCTTGAGCCCCGAGATATCGTCCAGACCGCTCACTTTCGGCCCGGAAACCATGACGCGATAGGGGCCGCGCAGGATCTTGGTCGGATCGCCCAGCACTGTCACGCCGGCTTCGTCCTCGACCCTCTGGAACCACTCCTGGCCCAGATCGCCATTGACGAAACGCGCCCAGTGGTCGCGATCGTCGAACATGAAGGCCGCGCTGAACCAGGTCGTTTCGGGCACCCATTTCTTCAGGAATCCAAAGCCTTCGGCATAGATCTGCACGACGTTGCTCTGCAGCTGTTCCAGAACGGCGTCTTCCTTGCCGAGCTGTTCGTTGGGGAACACCTGGATTTCGAGCGTGCCGCCGGAATACTCGGCGGTCTTGTCGGCGATGGCCTGAAAGACTTTTCCTTCAGGGCTGTCGACGGGCATCTTGGTGGCCATGCGCCATGTCTCGGCAAAGGCGGTCTGCCCAAGCAGTGCGATGGCGACAGCGATGGCCGTCACTTCGAGTTTCTTGATCATGGGTCACTCCCGGAGATGTCCATCCCGCAACTGTTTCATGAAACCGGGACAGTGCTCCAATCATGATTTTTTTTGTGCATCATCAAAAAAGTCTATGTGGACGTTCTTTCCACGCCGACGCGTCTCGAGATCGCGCGTTGCTTCGGCAATGGCGGCGGCGTTCGAACGTCCGCGCGCGCGGCTTGGCGGCAGGAACGGCGCACCGCTGCGCATGATCGCGACCGAGGCAAAGTGGAGAAACTGAGAACCCGCCGTCGGCCCGCCACAGATCCGGGCGCGCCGCCGGCTACTGCGCCGCAGGTTCGAGCATCGCGGACAGCGGCGCACGGAACGCTGGACGCGGACAGAATGATGCTCCTGCAGAACCCGCGCGCCCCATATGCCCGTGGACCTGCCTCCGAAGAAACCGGCCCGCGCCCGGTGGCCGGCCTGCGACCCGGGTCGCGCCGCCTACCCTCCGCCGTCTTCCGGGGCCGCGCCGGTTCCATAGCTGTCCAGCGCTGCGTGCCCCTTCGGCGTCAGGGCATAGTGGCCGACCCGGACCCGCTCGAACCACCCGTAATGATCCGCCGCCATGATCCGCGTCGCCGTCGGAACCTGCACCGCAACAGCGACGGCCGCGCCCTTGCTGACGCCCTCGACGGCCAGGTGGCGCGCGCATTTCAGGGCGTCCTGACGATAGGCCGTGATCAGCCCCACGCGGGTCTGTCCGCCGGTGTTCGGATCCCCCACCCGGCGCGCGAACTCGCGCAAAAGACGCCCCTTGCGGACCTTGGACTTCCGCGGCCGGTAGGGCGCCGGGTCCAGATGCACTTCGACAAGCCCATCGGACAGGCGCACGGTGATGAGCCCCAGTCCGAGCCGGCGGCAAAGCGTGGCGTTTTCCTTCAGCGCTTTCAGGAAGGGTTTTCCGGGCTTGCGGGGGACCGCCACATAGACATCGTCGCAGATCGACTGGCGGGCGATGGCCTGTTGAATGAGGCTCAGGGAAAACCCCAGCTTCAGTTCGACGATGACCGGATCGTCGCCGTCGCGGCAGCCCACGATATCGCAGGCCCCGACCTCGCCCTTCACGTCATAGCCTTGTGCCTCCAGAAAGGCCTTCACCGGAGCATAAAGCGCAGTCTCTTTGATCATGGGCGCAGCGTAGCGTCAGGGGGCGGCGCGTCACAAGCTTCACCCAGACAGACCGGTTGTCGGTCCTGCCTCACCGAATCCACCGGACCCTACAGGCGGGACGGACGAACCGCGCATCACATACCGCGCGGACCTCCCGTCGAGCACATCGCGGCGCATCAAACCCAACCACCGTGCAGAGAGGCTGCCGGAGGACGCAGTTCACGGCATTCCGTCCCTCGCCACGATGCCCGGCGCCCGGCGCCCGGCGCCCGGCGCCCGGCGCCCTTGCGAGGGTCGCGATCACTCCGGTCGTGACAAGGGCTACGGGCGACCTGTTGCCTGCAACCGACGGGACCTAGCGACAGCCACGGGCTCCGGCAGAAGCGTCACACACCGTGGCGCCCATCGCCGTCAGCCGGGCAAGGACGGCGTCCTGCTTGCCGGGTCGGGCCGTCGCGATGGCGTCCACGCACAGCGCAACCTCATAACCCCGCGCCAGGGCCGCGATGGCTGTCCGCGCGACGCAGTACTCGCCATCGAGCCCCATGATCCGGAGCTGTCCGACATCCAGATCGGCCAGCAATGGGTCGAGCGCTCCGGTCTCGAACCCGTCCTGTACCCGCTTGACGAGCTCATGGTCGGCCAGCCCTTGGAACGGCGCGGCAAGCTCTGTGCCCGGCGTTCCCGCAATCGCCTTTCCACGCATCATCACCCGCGCGACGGCGCGCGTGGCCGGCTGCGACCATTCCTGGCGCAATGCGATGATGGGATAGCCCGCGCGCTTCGCTGCCGCCACATGGGCCCGGACCGCGGCCTCGATCCTGGCCTTGTCCGCCGCACCATAGGGTCCGTCCCGCCAGAACACCGTCTGAAGATCGATCATCAGGACCGCCGTCCCCGATCGCTCCGGGATCCGCGCGCCCGCGCTCACCCGCCCGATCTGCCAGATCCCAAAGCCCAGCCAGAGGATCGGCAGGGTAATTAAACCGGCCAACACCCACGCGATCAAGGCTCCCTCCCGATCTCATCGTCCAGCAGGTCCAGAAGCCGGGAAACGACCGCCATGGCCGTCTCCACGTCGCCCGGGTCCAGAGCCTTCGCCATCCGCGCGACGACCGCGCGTTCGCGTGCCAGGACACCGCGGATCAGGTCGTTGCCGGCTGCGGAAAGCGAGATCAATGGCGAGGATTTGTGCCTCGGATTGTTCCGCTTGCGGGCATATCCCACGGCGATCACCTCATTGACCATGACCTGCACATACTGGCGCTGGATCTCCAACCGATGCCCGAGATCGGGGACCGTGAGGTCTCCATCGCGCTCCAGGATCTCCAGCACGGCGCGCATGCGAACGGTCAGGCCGGTGCCCGCAAGGTGGCGATCGACCAGCGCTTCGGCGCGCTGCATCAGCGGCCGGGAGGACCAGACCAAATGATAGAGGGACTCAGCGGGCTTCATGACATCTTCAGTGTCATACCGACATTATTATTGTCAATATAAGCTCGGCCATGCGCGCCGCACTCCGACCACCGAGCGCTTGGTGCGAAACGCGCACAAACCGCGAACACGAACGTACAAAAAGACGATTTGGACGTTTCGTACGTTCCTTTACGGCCCCTTGCACGGCCCCCTCCCGCGCCGATACGCTTCGCACAACCCTGTCGAGGAGACTGCCCATGTCCCGACCGCTCAGCACCCGGATAGACCAGGCCGCGGGCCGGGGCGCCGCCGACCTTGTGATCACAAGAGGGCAGGTTCTGGATGTGATCACAGGCGATGTGATCACAGGGGATGTCGCGATCTGCGGCGACCAGATCGTCGGGATCGGCGAAAGCTACGAGGGCGTCGAGACCATCGACGCGACCGGCCTGACCCTCGTGCCGGGCTTCATCGACACGCATCTCCATGTCGAGTCCTCCCTCGTCACGCCCTTCGAATTCGACCGTTGCGTCGCCCGCCGGGGCATCACCACGGCGATCTGCGACCCCCATGAGATTGCCAATGTGCTGGGCCCTGACGGCATCCGCTATTTCCTCGACGCCGGCGCCCATACGATGCTCGATCTGCGTGTGAACCTGTCCTCCTGCGTGCCCTCCACGGACATGGAAACCGCGGGCGCCGAGATCACGGCAGACGACCTGCGTGCGCTGATGGACCATCCTGCCGTCATCGGTCTGGCGGAGTTCATGAACTACCCCGGCGTCGTCCATAACATCCCGGAATGCCTGGAAAAGCTGGAGATATTCGAAGGCCGCCATATCGACGGGCACGCACCGCTTCTGAGGGGCCGCGAGCTCAACGCCTATCTCGCGGCCGGCATCCGGACGGAGCATGAGGCGACCAGCGCCGAAGAGGCCCGCGAAAAGCTCAGCCGCGGCATGCGCATCCTCATCCGCGAGGGCTCCGTCAGCAAGGATCTCGACGCGCTGCTGCCGCTGCTGACCGAACGCACCTCGGCCTACATGTGTCTGTGCACCGATGACCGGAACCCTCTCGACATCGAAGAACACGGTCATCTCGACTACATGATCCGGACCGCCATCGCCCGCGGGGTGTCGCCGCTCGCTGTCTACCGCGCCGCGAGCCTGTCGGCCGCCGAAGCCTTCGGATTGAAGGATCGCGGCCAGATCGCTCCGGGCCGCCGCGCCGATATCGTGGCGCTCGGCAGCCTAGAGGCCTGCGATGCACGATTTGTGATCACAGGTGGGCGCCGCGTCGATCCCACCGCGGACGCGCGCTCCGCGCCCCTGCCCGCCCCGGGCGGTCACAGCGTGCATCTTCCTGAAATTACTTCGGAAACCTTCCGCGACCGCTCCAACCGATCCGAAACCCCGGTAATCGGCATCCTGCCCGGCAAGATCCTGACCGAGCATCTGACCGAAGACATCCCCATCGTCGATGGCGACAAGGTCCCCGACGCCGCGCGCGATCTGGTGCGCATCACGGTGATCGAGCGACATGGCAAAAACGGCAATATTGCCAATGGGTTCGTGCGCGGGTTCGAACTCAAGCGCGGGGCCATCGCCTCCACCGTCTGCCACGATCACCACAATCTCGCGGTGGTCGGGGTGGATTACGATGACATGGCGCTCGCCGCAAACCACCTCGGCACACTTGGCGGTGGTTTCGCCGTGGCCGCGGGGGGCGAGATCCTGGCCGACCTCGCCCTGCCCATCGCCGGATTGATGAGCCCAGAACCGTTTGAGATTGTTCACGAAAAACTGCTGTCTCTGCGCAGTGCCGCCCGCAGCCTCGGTGTGACGCTGGAAGAGCCGTTTCTCCAGCTCGCGTTCCTCGCCTTGCCGGTGATCCCCGCGCTCAAGATCACCGATCGCGGGATGGTCGATGTGACCGCCTTCCGCATCCTGCCCTGACGCGGCGACATGCCGCCAAGACGCCGTCGGCCTCTGGTTCCACCGCCGCGACGCACATATCTTGCCGGGACATCAATGGATGAGGATGACCCGATGTCCCGCAATTACCTCACCGCCGCCCTGCTGGCCGGATCCGTCTGCGCGGTGCCGCTAGCGGTCATAGCCCAGGATATTCCGCCGGACACGGTCTGGAAGCTGGAGAGCGTTGCCGGGGCGCCCGTCAATGGCGATGTCACGCTGCAGATCGGCGCCGATGGTGCGGTTAGCGGCAACGCGTCGTGCAACCAGTATGCGGGCACGAACAGCGCGACCCTGCCCGAGTTCCTCTTGGGCCCTGTGGCGGCAACCCAGATGCTCTGTCCTGATATGAGTACGGAAATGGCCTATCTGGCAGCGCTCGAACTGATCACTCGCGCCGAGATCCAGGACGGCATGCTGGTTCTGTCCTCTCCGGATGGGGCTCAGATGGTTTTCGCCCCGTCGGAGTGACGCGTCAGGACCGCGACGAGGCGCTCCCGCGCGCCGGGAAGCCCCCCGACCTCTTGACCGAGCGCCCGATCCAGAAAGTGTCCCGTCACGTCCAGCCCCTGCAGGATCTCGGCATCCGTCGCATTCCCGTTGCCCAGCATGCAGCCCGGCAGGGGCAGCAGCCTGTCGGACCAGTCCCCGGCCCCGGCGGCACTCACCGCACGCCCGGTGCGCGGCGAAACATAGACCAGGTCCTCCGTCGTCCCGTTGACAGCGCAGCTGCGCAGATCGAGCCCGAAGCCGAGCGCCTCCAGCAACGCCAGCTCCCATCGCAGATAGGCCAGCGGCCAGGCCGGCGTGAGTGGCAATAGGTCGAGAAGGGTCTCGGTCTGAACCTGCAACTGTTGGAAGGGCGCCCGTTCCGGCAGGGCCCGTTGCGCCAGCGCACATACGGCGGCGAGCCCGGCGAGCCCCAGCCGGTCACCCATCAAGGCCGCCGCGCGCCCACGTTCCGCCTCCAGCGTGAAGACGCCGAGATGTTCGGAGAGACGCGCGCGCCAGGTCACCACCACCCGCGTGCCGGGCTGCAGGTCGGCGGCGCGCCGCCGGCTGGCACCGCCCCGCAGGATCCCGGCATGGCGCCCGTGCTGGGCCGTGAAAACCTCAACGAGCGCCGCCGTTTCGCCGTGGGGACGCAGCCCCAGGATGCTGCCGCTATCCGACCACTCCACCCCGAGCCCCTCCGCAAAGGCGGTTGACAGTCTGACCGCCTCTGGCACTTAGTCCGAAACCACAACGCGATCCCTTCAGATCCCCGCGGAGACGACCAACGTGACAGCCTCGACGCCCCCGACCCGTGCCCTGATCCTCGCTCTCGCCGCCGCCGTTAGTTTCGGCCCGGCCGCGGCGCAGGACGCCGGCGCGACGCTGGCGCTGGAGCTCAACAACGCCACCGATGTCGAGGGCGCCTGCCGGCTGACCTATGTCGCGACCAACGGCACCGGTGTGAACCTTGCCGGGCTGTCCTATGAGATCGTGCTCTATGACCCCGATGGCATCGTGCCCGATGACGGGTTCCTCCTGTTCGAATTCGGCAGCATCCCCGAAGGCAAGACCAAGGTCGTTCAATTCGTCCTTGAAGACCGCGACTGCGCGAGCATCAGCCGGGTGCTGGTCAATGACGTCGCCGAATGCCGGTCCGAGACGGGTGAGCATGATTTCTGCCTCACTGGCTTAAGCGTCAGTTCGCGCAACGATATCGGCTTTTCTCTCTGATCCCGGGACCGCGCACGGCCTGCAGCCGCGCTCAGTCCCCCGCGATGTCGAAGTTGAGCGCCTTGGCGACGGTGAAGATGTCTTTGTCGCCACGCCCGCACATATTCATGCAGATGATGTGATCAGCCGGCAGTTCCGGCGCGATCTTGAGCACATGGGCCAGCGCGTGGGACGGCTCCAGCGCCGGAATGATGCCCTCTTCCTCGCAGCAGACCTGAAAGGCCGCCAGCGCTTCGGTATCGGTGATGGCGACATACTCCGCCCGGCCGATATCGTGCAGCCAGGCATGTTCGGGACCGATGCCGGGATAGTCGAGACCGGCTGAAATCGAGTGTCCTTCGAGGATCTGCCCGTCCGCGTCCTGCAGCAGGTATGTCCGGTTGCCGTGGAGCACACCGGGACGCCCGCCCGACAGGCTCGCGCAATGCTCCATCCGATCGTTGACGCCCTTGCCGCCGGCCTCCACGCCGATGATCCGCACGTCATTGTCGTTGAGAAACGGATAGAACAGTCCCATCGCGTTGGAGCCGCCGCCGATGCAGGCGATGATCGTGTCGGGCAGACGACCCTCGGCCTCCTGCATCTGAGCGCGGGCCTCCTGGCCGATGATCGCCTGGAAATCGCGCACCATCGCCGGATAGGGATGCGGACCCGCGACCGTGCCGATGCAGTAGAAGGTATCGCGTACATTGGTCACCCAGTCGCGCAACGCGTCGTTCATCGCGTCCTTCAGCGTACCGCGGCCCGAGGTCACCGGGATCACTTCCGCCCCCAACAGCTTCATCCGGAAGACGTTGGGTTTCTGCCGCTCCACATCATGGGCGCCCATATAGACCACGCATTTCAGACCGAACTTGGCGCAGACCGTGGCCGTCGCAACCCCGTGCTGGCCGGCGCCGGTTTCGGCGATGATACGGGTCTTGCCCATGCGGCGGGCGAGAATGATCTGGCCCATCACGTTGTTGATCTTGTGCGCGCCGGTATGGTTCAGCTCATCGCGCTTGAGATAGATCTTGGCCCCGCCGCAGCGTTTGGTCAGCCGTTCGGCGAAATAGAGCGGCGAGGGGCGCCCGACATAATGGGTCCAGAGATCGTGCATCTCGGCCCAGAAACTGTCGTCGGTCTTGGCATGCTCATACTGGCGTTCAAGCTCCAGGATCAGCGGCATCAGCGTCTCGGACACGAAACGCCCGCCAAAGAGGCCGAAGCGGCCGTTCTCGTCCGGGCCGGTCTTGTAGCTGTTGATCAGATCTTCGGGCATGCGCTCACTCCCTCTCCCTCAGGTCCAACTTATACCCGATATGGGATCCGACGAATCCCAACCGCTCATAGAAGGCGTGAGCCTCCTGTCTGGACATATCGGACGTCAATTGCAGCAGGCTCGCGCCCGCTGCAACGGCTCTTTTGCGGGCGTCTTCGAAAAGCACGCCCCCCGCCCCCTGTCCGCGCAGTTCCGATGCCACGCGTACCGCTTCGATCTGGGCTCGGGTCGCGCCCGCGCGGGACAGCCCATGGAGGATGTCGAGCTGGTAGGTCGCCATGATCCGCCCGCCCTGCAGCCCGACGATCAGTGCCGTGGTCGGGTCGGCCTCGATCCGCGCGAACGCACGCGCATATTCGGCAGGAATGTCGGGCTGGCGTGCCGCGCCAAGCTCATCGTCGCGCAGAAGCGCCACGATCTCCGGGATGTCGGCCTCGGTCGCCTCGCGAAAGGTCAGGCTCATCCCCGCGCCGCAGCCACGAACCGGGCAATCAGGTCAGGATCCTTGACCCCCGGCGCGCTTTCGACGCCGGAGCTGACATCGACCTGGGGCGCGCCGGTCAGGCGCACCGCTTCGGCGACCGTATCCTCTGTCAGCCCACCCGCCAGCATCCAGGGCACCGGCCAGCGGCGCCCGGCGATCAGGCGCCAGTCGAAGGTCAGGCCGTTGCCTCCCGGAAGCTCCGCATCCCTGGGCGGTTTGGCATCCACGAGCAACATGTCGGCGACGGATCCGTAGTCCGCCAGCGCAGCCAGGTCGCCGGGCCCCGCAATACCGACCGCCTTCATCACCGGCAGACCGAACCGCGCCTTGATTTCGGCCACCCGCTCCGGCGTCTCGCCGCCATGGAGCTGCAGCACATCGATCGGCACGGCGCCAAGCAGCGCGTCGAGATCCGCGTCCGGCATGTTGACCGTCAGCGCGACCTTGGCGATCCCCGGCGGAACCACGGCGGCCAGCGCTGCGGCGGCAGGCAGCGTCAGATGACGCGGCGATTTGGGGAAAAAGACCAGCCCGACATAGGCCACACCCGCGGACACACAGGCGTCGAGTGCGTGCCTGTCGGTGATGCCGCAGATCTTGACTTTCGGGCCGGAGGTCGCGGCCAACATGGGAGGATCAGCGCGCGGACGCGCCGTCCTCGAGCAGGACCAGGACCTCGTCCTTGTCGGCGTGCTTCTCGGCCTTGAGCTTCTTGTTCTCCGATTCGAGCTGCGCGCGCTGCCGGCGCTCGCGGGTCGCGGCATCGCGATGCTTGGACTCGCGCAGCCATTCCCAGAAGAAACCGAGCAGAAGACCGATCCCGATCCCACCGAAGATCGCGACATAGAGCGGCACAGACACCGAATAGTTGTAGCCCGCGAAATGCGCCACGTCCGGCGGCAGAAGCGTGAGGGTTACGATGTCCCGGTTGGCAAACCCGATGATGATGAGCGCGATCGCGATCAAAACCACTAGGAGAAGTCTGATGGTGCGCACGTCTGGTGTCCTTTTACTCTTCGTTCAGCCGCTCTCGCAGCAATTTGCCGGTCTTGAAGAATGGTACATGCTTTTCGTCGACATCGACAGAGTCTCCGGTGCGCGGATTGCGTCCGACCCGGGCATCGCGCCGTTTCACCGAGAAGGCCCCGAAGCCCCGCAACTCGACCCGGTCACCGCGGGCCATCGCCTCGATGATCTCCTCGAAAATGGTGTTCACGATCTTCTCGACTTCGCGGTGGTTGAGATGCGTGTTTTCGTCCGCAATCTTCTGAATCAATTCCGATCTGATCACGACCCAGTCTCCCCCGCCCCCGCCGCTGCCGTGCGGCTACACCGGGGTCAGCCTACCCCGAGGCCCGAGACGTGAGAAGGGTCTATTCCCGCCGATCCACAGGAAATCCCGGTCTAACGTGCTGAAAGTGACAGCTTTCCGCCGATGCGCCTACATGTTGACCCGGCGAAATGCAGCCGGCTCGCTGTCTCGCGAATCAAGAAAGGACCCCGGAGGGTCCTTTCAAATCGTTCATATCGGGCGTCGGACTCAGGTCTTGTCCTTGAGCGCCGCACCCAGGATGTCGCCCAGCGACGCGCCGCTGTCCGAGCTGCCATACTGCTGTACGGCCTCTTTCTCCTCGGCGATTTCGCGTGCCTTGATCGACAGGCCGAGCCGGCGGGTCTTCGGGTCGACATTGGTGACGCGCACGTCGACCTTGTCGCCCACGCCGAAGCGGTCGGGACGCTGTTCGCCACGGTCGCGCGACAGGTCCGAGCGGCGGATGAAGGACTTCATGCCCTCATATTCCACTTCGATGCCGCCATCCTCGATCGCCGTCACAGCCACGGTGATGATCGAGCCGCGCTTGACGCCGGTGGTGGCTTCCTCGAACGGATCGCCTTCCATCGCCTTGACCGAGAGCGAGATGCGCTCCTTGTCGGTATCCACCTCGGTGACGACGGCCTGAACCAGCTCGCCCTTGCGGTAGTTGCCGATCACGTCCTCGCCCCGGCCTTCCCAGGTCAGGTCGCTGAGGTGCACCATGCCGTCGATCTCGTCGTCCAGCCCGATGAAGAGGCCAAACTCGGTGATGTTCTTGACCTCGCCTTCGACCTGGCTGCCCACGGGGTGCTTCTCTTCGAAGAGCTCCCACGGGTTACGCATGGTCTGCTTGAGGCCGAGCGACACGCGACGCTTGGCGGTGTCGATCTCCAGCACCATGACCTCGACCTCCTGGGAGGTGGAGACGATCTTGCCGGGATGGACGTTCTTCTTGGTCCAGGACATCTCGGAGACATGGACGAGGCCCTCGACGCCCGGCTCCAGCTCCACGAACGCACCATAGTCGGTGATGTTGGTCACGCGACCCTTGTGCACCGAATCGAGCGGGAACTTGGCTTCGACCGTGTTCCACGGATCGTCCTGAAGCTGCTTCATGCCCAGGCTGATACGGTGAGTTTCCTTGTTGATCTTGATGACCTGCACCTTGATCGTTTCGCCGATGGCGAGGATCTCGGACGGGTGATTGACCCGGCGCCAAGCCATGTCGGTGACATGCAGCAGGCCGTCCACCCCACCGAGATCGACGAAGGCGCCGTATTCGGTGATGTTCTTGACCTGACCGTCGACGGCGTCGCCTTCCTTCAGGCGGCCGATGACCTCGGCGCGCTGCTCGGCGCGGGACTCCTCGAGGATCGCGCGACGCGACACCACGATATTGCCACGACGACGGTCCATCTTGAGGATCTGGAACGGCTGCTTGAGGCCCATGAGCGGGCCGGCATCGCGCACGGGGCGGACATCGACCTGGGAGCCGGGCAGGAAGGCCACGGCACCGCCGAGGTCGACGGTAAATCCGCCCTTGACCCGGCCGAAGATCGCGCCTTCGACGCGGTTTTCGTCGGCATAAGCCTTTTCCAGACGGTCCCAGGCGGCTTCGCGGCGGGCCATCTCGCGGCTGATGACGGCTTCGCCACGGGCATTTTCGACCTGGCGGAGGAACACCTCGACCTCATCGCCCACCTCGATTTCGGGGGCTTCGCCGGGATTCGCGAATTCCTTGAGTTCGACGCGGCCTTCCATCTTATAGCCGACATCGATGATGGCCTGGCCCGCCTCGATGGCGATGACGCGGCCTTTGACGACGGTGCCCTCGTTGGGCGTGTCGATCTCGAAGCTTTCTTGCAGGAGGGCTTCGAATTCCTCCATGGATGTGTTCTCGGACATTAAGCTGTCAGTTTCCTTCAGGTTCACGATATGCAGGCCACGCGGTTGTCTCCGCCGGTCTTGGGTTGGTTGGTCGAAGCACGTTTACGAAAACAACAAGGGCCGAGGTATTCCCCGACCCAGGTCAGCTCACCAATAAACAGTGCCTTTGTGAGACGGCGTGGGCATACACTGTGCACGCCCCGGTGGCAAGACCGCCGCACATGACCGGTCGGAAACGCCGAACACCGCAACCAGCCTTGCGCCGGACGATCAGTTCGCGGCAGGTCGGTTCAAGGCCAAAAGGCTGTCACGAACCGCGGGGGCGCCCATGGATTGGCCGGAATTCATCAAACTGACAATCGCGCTCATCGCGGTGATCGATATCCCCGGTACAGTGCCGATCTTTCTGCAGCAAACCGGGCCGATGAGCCCGGGCGCGCGACGGCTTACGGCGATTGTCGCCGGTGTCGCCACGGCGGCCGTTCTGCTGGTCTTCGCGAATTTCGGGCAACTGATCCTGTCCACCCTCGGCATCACGATCGATGCGTTCCGCATTCTGGGGGGCATCGTGATGCTGCTCATCGCGCTAGAAATGCTCGGTCTCATCGGCGATCCCCACGGAAGCTACCGGGTGGCGGAGCATCCGAACGCCATCGCCACCGGCATATTCCCCATGGCTGTGCCGCTCTCGGCCGGGCCGGGTGCGATTACGGCGGTGATGATCTATGCCCACCAGGCCGATGTCAGCGACAGCCATGACGCCCATGTGTCGCTCATCATTCTGGTGGTCAGCGCCTGCGTTGCCGCCGGGCTCTTCATGGTGTCGCTGGTCGGTCACCTGATCGGGCAGACCGCGCAGACGGTCCTGAATCGGCTGTTGGGGATGATCGTCGGCGCGCTCGGGGTCGAATTCATTCTTGAAGGGGTCGCTGGGACGGTCGCCTACCACCTGTCGTCGATGCAGTAGCAGGCGAGGCCAGTAGCGCGCTCAGGCGCTGCGCTCCAAACGGTGCCGGACGGCCTCGACCGCCTCGGCCACGGCTGCATCGATGCCCAGATCCGTCGTATCCAGCACCATCGCATCCGCTGCAGCACGCATGGGCGCATCGTCCCGGTTGGCGTCCCGCGCATCGCGCGCCAGCAGATCGGCGCGGACCGCTTCGAGGGTCAGGCCAGGGTTGCCTGGGGAGAGCTCGAGAAAGCGCCGCGCGGCCCGGACATCATCCGATGCCGTCACGAAGAGCTTCACCTCTGCCTGCGGGCAGATCACCGTGCCGATATCGCGCCCGTCGAGGACCGCGCCCGCCGGGCGGCGGGCAAAATCGCGCTGGAACTGCAGCAGCGCGGCCCGCACGTCGGGCAAGGCGGCGGCCTGAGAGGCGGCCTGCCCGATCTCGGCGGTGCGCAGGTCGGTCCGGTCAAGGTCCTCGGCGCGCAGCCCGCGTGCGGCTGCGACCGCGCTTTCGCCGGCCATCATGCGCGCGCCCGTCGCACGGTAGAGCAGCCCCGTGTCGAGATGGGCAAAGCCGAAATGCGCCGCGAGCGCCCGCCCGATGGTGCCCTTGCCCGCCGCTGCGGGCCCGTCGATGGCGACGGTGAAGGGGGCGTCGTTCACGGCTGCACCTGCGTCGTCAGTTCCGGATCGTCCTGATCGATCTGCGGGAGACCGTCGGCGATCTCATAATAGTCCCCCTTGTCGGCGCAAAAGATGTGTCCCACCATCTGCAGTCCCGTGGGGCCATCGAGGGTGCCCGCAAAGATCGAAAGGTGGCTGCCGGGACCGTCCCAGAAGAGATTGCTGCCGCAGATCGGGCAAAACGCCCGTTTCGCGCTCTCGGACGACGCGAACCATTGGACATCCCCCTTGATCCGGACATGTTCGCGCGCGGCGCTGGTTGCCGCCACATGATGGCCCGAGGTCTTGCGGCACTGACGGCAATGGCAGGCCACAACGGGGCGCAGCGGCCCGGTCACTTCATAGGTCACCGCACCACACAGGCAGCTGCCGGTGACCGGGTCAGGCATCTGCCATCTCCGAGAACTGGGCGCCGAGCGCGCCCATCAGATCCTCGAAGATGGGAAAGCTCGTAGCGATGGGCCCGGCATCATCAACGGTCACAGGCGTTTGTGCCGCCATGCCAAGCACAAGAAAGGACATGGCGATCCGGTGGTCGAGGCGCGCCGCACAGGTGGCCCCGCCGGGTACGCTGCCGGGCCCGCGCCCATGGACGATGAGCGTGTCTTCGTCTTCCTCGAGGCGCACGCCGCAGGCCTCCAGCCCGCGGGCCATGGCATCGATCCGGTCGCTTTCCTTGACGCGCAATTCCTTGATCCCGCGCATCACGGTCGTGCCCTCGGCATTTGCCGCGACCACCGAAAGCACGGGGTATTCGTCGATCATCGACGGCGCGCGCTCGGGCGGCACTTCGATGCCTTTCAGGGTGCCGGAAAAACGGACGCGCAGATCGGCGACGGGCTCGCCGCCTTCCTCACGCGGATCCTCGAATGTGAGGTCCGCGCCCATGTCGCGCAGGGTCTGGTAGAGCCCCGCCCGGGTCGGATTCAGCCCGATATTGGGGACCAGAATGTCGGAGCCCGGTACGATCAGGGCGGCACAAACCGGGAAGGCCGCCGAAGAGGGATCGCGCGGCACGGTGATCTGCTGGGGACGCAGTTCGGGATAGCCGGTGAGGGTGATGACGCGGCCCTCGGGCGTGTCCTCGGTCGCGATCTCAGCCCCGAATCCTGCGAGCATCCGTTCGCTGTGGTCACGCGTGGCTTCGCGCTCGATCACCACCGTCTGGCCCGGCGCGTTCAGACCGGCGAGCAGCACCGCCGATTTCACCTGCGCCGAGGGCACCGGCACGCTATATCGCACCGGCACTGGATCTGCGGCACCGACGATGGTCATCGGCAGCCGGCCGCCGGCGCGTCCATGGGCCGCCGTCCCGAACCCCGCCAATGGATCGGTGACACGGCCCATCGGCCGGCTGCAGAGCGACGCGTCCCCGGTGAAGGTCGCGGTGATGGGCGAGGTTGCCATCGCCCCGATGATCAGCCGCACGCCAGTCCCTGAATTGCCGCAATCGATGACGTTTTCTGGTTCCGCGAACCCACCGACCCCCACGCCGTGGATGGACCAGGCGCCGGGGCTGTGGCGCGTGACCTCGGCCCCGAAGGCACGCATGGCCGCCGCGGTGTCGAGCACGTCCTGGCCCTCCAGTAGACCCGTCACGCGGGTCTCGCCCACGGCCAGAGCGCCGAGGATCAGCGACCGGTGCGAAATCGACTTGTCGCCGGGAATGTCGGCGGTGCCATGCAGGCCGGTGACGGGGTGGGACGCAAGCGTCCGGGGCGCTCCGTGGGCGGACATCTGGGCTCTCCTGTTGTGCGGGGCCCGTCTAGAGCAAGCCTGCGGGAGCGTCCATGGCGTGTAATGGGCGCAGCGCTAGTCGAGCTCGTCGCGGTTGCGCTGAGACTCCCGGATCAGGCGATTGGCACGCCGGTCTTCGCGGGTCTGGAAGATGATGAGCCAGGCGATGATCACGAACAGAATATGCGATGAGCCAAAGGTAAAGGGTAGCGAGATGATCCAGACCAACGCCATGATGATCGCGGTTATGGGCCGTCCGATGAGGAAAACGCCCAGCGGCGGGATCAGGAGGGCGATGAGGTAGAGCACGATGGACAGCCTGTGGTTGCGACTCAGCCATTTATCCAAGCCTGGCGCGAGTTTCGCCAATCGTGCCCGGATGCGCCAGCCGTTAGGTGGTGCTGTCCCGGCGGAAGGTCAGGTAGTGCGGGGTGCGCCCCTCGCGTAGGGCCTTTTGCTCGTAGCGGGTGGAGAGCCAGTCGTCCCATGGCTGCCGCCAGTCCCTTGGGCGCTCGGCCAGCCAGTCGAAACCATGGCGCGGAACCTGTTCCAGGGCCTGGCGGACATAGTCGGGTGTGTCGGTGGCGATGCGCAGCTCGGCCCCCGGCGCCAAGGTCCGGGCGAGCGGGGTAAGATGCTCGGGTGTGACGAAACGGCGGCGGTGGTGGCGTTTCTTCGGCCAGGGATCGGGATAGAGCAGGAACGCCTTTTCGATCGCGCCTACAGGCAGCACATCGAAGAGATCCCGCGCGTCGCCGGGATGGATGGCGATGTTCCTGGCACCGGACTTGCGGATCTTGCCCAGCAGCATCGCCACGCCGTTGATGTAGGGTTCGCAGCCGATCATCGCGACCTGCGGGTTGGCCAACGCCTGATGGACCATGTGCTCACCACCGCCAAAGCCGATCTCCAGCCACACCGGCCGGTCGGAAAAGTCTGCGGTCAGATCGAGCGGAGCGCGATCGGGGTTTTCCGCCCAGCTCACATTCCGGAGCGCGAGTTCGGCGAGATCGCTGGCCAGATAGCCCTTCTGGCTGTCGCGCAACCCTTTGCCACGGCGACGGCCGTAGAAATTGCGCCACGGAGCGCCGGAGGGGGAGGTCTTGGTCATCGGGTCGCGGGATGGCGCGGCAGGACGCCGGGGTCAAGTAGGGGGCGCTCCCGCCCGTCTTCCGTTGCCGCTGACGCGGCGCCGTCATCGGGTTGGGCCGCGCAGCCCGCTTTGCGGGCTGCGGGCGCGCTCGTGCCACCGGATCGAGCCCCAGAGCCGTGCGGCCTGTGGTGCTCCCAAAGCGATGGTCGCGCCTCAAACGGACGTGCTGAGGATACCTTCTAGACCGCCGCCTTGAGCGCGTCGATCAGGTCAGTGCGTTCCCAGCTGAAGCCGCCGTCGGCCTCGGGCGCGCGCCCGAAATGACCATAGGCCGCGGTGCGCGAATAGATCGGGCGGTTCAGACCCAGATGCAGACGGATCCCGCGCGGGGTGAGGTCCATCACGCGGTCCAGCGCGGCCTCGATCGCGGCCTCATCGACCTCGCCTGTCCCGTGGGTGTCGGCGTAGATCGACAGGGGATGGGCGACGCCGATGGCATAGCTGAGCTGGATCGTGCAACGGGTGGCGAGTCCCGCGGCGACAACGTTCTTGGCCAGATAGCGCGCGGCATAAGCGGCCGAGCGGTCGACTTTGGTGGGGTCTTTGCCGGAAAACGCGCCGCCGCCATGGGGAGCCGCGCCGCCATAGGTGTCGACGATGATCTTGCGTCCCGTCAGCCCGGCGTCGCCGTCGGGCCCGCCGATCACAAAGGTGCCCGTGGGGTTCACGTGCCACTCGGTCGCCGGCGTGATCCAGCCCTCGGGCATAACTTCGCGAATATACGGCTCCACAACTGCGCGGATATCGTCGGAGCCCTGGCTTTCGTCGGCATGCTGGGTCGAGAGCACGATGCAGGTCGCCTCGACCGGCTTGCCGTCCACGTAGCGCAGCGAAATCTGGCTTTTGGCGTCGGGGCGCAGGGTCGGCTCGGCGCCGGACTTGCGCGCCTCGGCCAGCCGCCGCAGCACCGCGTGGGAATAGTGAATCGGCGCGGGCATCAGCTCGGGCGTCTCGTCCACGGCGTAGCCGAACATGATGCCCTGGTCGCCCGCGCCCTCGTCCTTGCCCTCAGCCGCATCGACGCCCTGGGCGATGTGGGCCGACTGGCGGTGCAGGAAATTGTCGACATGGCAGCTGGACCAGTGAAACCCGTCCTGTTCGTAACCGATATCCTTGATGCATTCGCGCGCGATCAGGGGGACTTTGTCGAGAAACTGGCCGAGCTTTTCGGGATCGCTGAGCCCGACCTCGCCGCCGACGACGACGCGGTCAGTGGTGGCAAAGGTCTCGCAGGCGACGCGCGCCTCGGGTTCTTCCGCCAGGAACGCGTCCAGGACGGCATCTGAAATCCGGTCGCAAACCTTGTCTGGATGGCCTTCGGAGACGGACTCCGACGTGAAGGTGTAATTCTGGCGGGTCATTGGAAAACGCTCCGTTGGATGTGAACTGTCACGCCAGGAAGCCGTTGTGACAGCGGTAGCGCGCCATAGGCGATTGCTGCGCGAAACTCAAGCAGACCGCATCTGTCTGCGGCGCAACAGCAAAAGCCCAGCCAGAACCGCAAGCACCGCCCAGACCGGTGCCGTCCCGAGGCGGGCGTATCCCGTGGGCGGCAACGACCTCGGAAGATCCACATCGAGAAAGCCGGCATTGTCGAGCGCGATCTCTCCCAGCACGCGCCCGTCCGGGCCGATCACCGCGGAAATCCCGGTATTGGCCGCCCGCACCAGGGGCAGCCCCTGCTCCACGGCGCGCAACCGGGCGAGGTCGAGATGCTGCTGAGGCCCGGCAAAGCTGCCGAACCAGGCGTCGTTTGTCACCTGCACGATCCAATCGGCGCGGGGCAAAGCGGCACGGCCATAGCGCGGAAAGATCGCCTCGTAGCAGATCAGCGGAGCGACCCTTCCGAGCCCGAGCCCAGTCAGATCCAACACCTGCGGCCCGGATCCAGGCGTGAAGGCGCCCAGAGCATCGGTGGCCAGCCCCGCAAATCCCAGACGCGCGGCAAGTGCGCCGCCGGGGAAGTATTCGCCGAAGGGCACAAGGTGGTGCTTGTCATAGGTGGCGGTCGTGGCCCCGTCCGGATCGATTGCAACCAGAGAGTTGAAAAGCGCGCCCTCTCCACGCCGCTGGGCGCCCGCCAGCACCGTCGCGCCCCCGGCAGCCAAGGCGATTTCGCGGTCGGCGTCGGGGTTGGTGCCTGCCAGATAGGGCAGTGCGACCTCTGGCCAGACGACGACATCGGGGGGCCGGTCCGCCGGCGCGGAGGTAAGCTGTAGCCGCCGCTCCCAGAAGACAGGGATCATGTCGGTGCGCCACTTCAGATGCTGTGCGGCGTTGGCCTGAACGACCCGCACGCGGAGCGCGTCGGGCTCCGGCGGGACCGGCGTGGGTGCGATCAGCGCGGCCCCGGCAAGCGTCGCGGCACAAAACGCCGCGAGCGCGCCCCCTGCCCGGCTGCGCGTTCCGACCGCCGCAGCGAGGCCTGCGGCGAGCCCCAGAGTCAACAGCGTCAGCCCATGAACGCCAACCCAGGCGGCGGCGGCCCGGGCGGGACTGTCGACCCAGACACTGCCGATGAGCGCCCAGGGAAAGCCGCCCAAGAACCCCGACCGGACCATTTCAGCCAGCCCCAGCCCGAGCACCGCCGAAACCGGCCCGGCGCGCCCGGCAAGCCTCGTCGCGACCCACAGGCCTGCCGCCCAGAAAAGCGCCATTCCGCCCGCGAGCCCGGCCAAGGCGAAGGGCGCCATCCAGCCATGGCGCGCGGCATCGACGAAAAAAGGCTGCACGATCCAGTGCAGCGCAACGAGGAAATAGCCCAGACCAAAGAAAAAGCCGGCCCGTGCCGCACCGCTCGGGCCGGCCGCCTGCCGCGCAAGGTGCCAGATCAAGACTGCCAGGGCGGCAACGGTCAGCAGCGGCAGAGAAAACGGAGCCAGACCGAGCGCCGCGACGGCCCCGGCCAGGACGGCTACAGCACGGCGGATCGACGGGCGCGGGCGGCTGGCCGCGTCACCGCCCATCGCCGTCCGTCTTGGGCAGGCGGATACGCAGTCGCTTGATCCGTCGCGGATCGGCGTCGATGACCTCGAATTCCACGCCGGAGGGGTGGGGGATCACCTCACCGCGCGCCGGCACGCGGCCGATCAGCAGAAAGATCAGCCCGCCCAGAGTGTCCATTTCCTCGTCGACATCGACGCCCGAAAGATCCACACCGCTCATCGCCTCGAATTCAGCAAGGGGCGTCCGCGCGAGTGCCAGATAGCAACCGGGCGCCTCTTCGGACCAGAGCGCGTCCTCGTCGGTGTCGTGCTCGTCCTCGATCTCGCCGACGACCTGCTCGATCAGATCCTCGATCGTCACCAGCCCGTCGGTGCCGCCATATTCGTCGATCACGAGCGCCATATGCATCCGTTGGTTCTGCATCTTCTGCAACAGCACACCGATCGGCATCGACGGGGGCGCATAGAGAAGCGGGCGTACCATTGGGCGCAGATCGAAGCTGTCGCCATTTCCGTTGAAGACATGGCGCAGGGCGACGTCCTTGAGGTGGATCATGCCCAGCGGCATGTCGAGCGTGCCCTCATAGACCGGCAGACGCGAAAAGCCGCTCTCGCGGAAGGTCGAGAACACCTCGTCCTCGGGCGTCGACACTTCGAGCGCGACGATTTCACTCTTGGGCACGGCGACGTCTTCGACCCGCAGGCGGCGCAGGTTCGAGATGCCCGGCGCCGTCTGTGCGGGTTCGGAGACAGCAACCGCACCGCTGCCGTCCGTGTTTGACTTGCCCGGGAAGACGCCGAATAGGTTGCGTAGTCCGAACGACCATCTGGACCCCGCGCCCTCGGAGATCGGGGGGCGTCCATCGCTCGGGGGGGTGGCCTCAGCCATCGTTTTTTTCCGCCTTGTCGCTTTCTGCGAGGATTGTCTCAGCCGCATAGGGGTCGGCGACGCCCATCCGGGCAAGTATCCCGACCTCGAGCCGCTCCATCAAGAGGGCATCTGGATCGGTTTCGTGATCGTATCCCAAAAGATGTAGCACGCCGTGCACGATGAGGTGACGGCCGTGGGCCTCCAGGCTCCGCGCGGCCGCGTCGGCCTCGCGTACGCAGGTGTCAAAGGCCAGGGCGATATCGCCAAGCTCCACCGGTTGCCCGGGCCCGCCTGGATCAGGAGGTACCGGGGCAGCGCCTGGATGTGCGGGGGCACGGGTCTCTGCCGGCCAGGAGAGTACGTTGGTCGGCATGGGTTTGCCGCGGAAGGCATTGTTGAGCTCCGCGATCCGTGTGTCGTCGCAGGCCAGCAAGCTGATCTCGAACCCCTCCGTCGCAGCGCCCGTGTCCCCCAGGACGGCGCCGAGCGCCGCACGGGCACTGTCCTCGGCCCAGTGCTCCAGGCCGGTGGCGTCCCAACGGGGATCCTCGATCATGCAGTCAACCAGCGGGGGCGTCAGCGTCATAGGCCTCGATGATCGCGGCAACCAGCGGATGGCGCACGACATCCTTTGCGGTGAAGTAGCTGAAACTGACCTTGTCGATGTTCCCGAGCAGCCGTTCGGCATCGCGCAGCCCGCTCTGGACCCCGCGCGGCAGGTCGACCTGACTGCGGTCGCCAGTGATGACCATGCGCGAGCCTTCGCCGAGCCGCGTCAGGAACATCTTCATCTGCATCGTGGTGGCGTTCTGCGCCTCGTCGAGCACGACGAAGGCGTTCGACAGCGTCCGCCCGCGCATGAAGGCCAAGGGCGCAATTTCGATCCGTTTTTCCTCGATCAGCTTGGTCACCTGCTTTCCGGGCAGGAAGTCGTTCAGCGCATCGTAGAGCGGCTGCATATAGGGATCGACCTTGTCCTTCATGTCCCCGGGAAGGAAGCCGAGCCGCTCGCCCGCCTCCACCGCCGGGCGCGACAGGATGATCCGGTCGACCTCGCCGCCGATGAATTTCGACACCGCCACGGCTACGGCCAGGTAGGTCTTGCCGGTGCCCGCCGGACCGATGCCGAAGGCCAGCTCGTGGCGGAAAAGCGCGTCGACATAGGCCTTTTGCGCCGCTGTGCGCGGCTCGACCAGCTTCTTGCGGGTTTTGATCTCCACCGCGCCGGGCTTGAACATCTCGAGCTGATCGCCGCTTGTCATCCCGGCGCGCATCTCCGGCGGCACGGGGCGCGGCCCCATGCGCAGGGCGGCGTCGATATCGCCCGGTTCGATCTCGCGCCCGGCCTCCAGCCGCTCATAAAGATCGATCAGCACCTCTGCGGCGCGGCGCCGATCCTCGAGCCCACCAAACAGGTCGAGCCGATTCCCGCGTTGTACGATCTGAACATCGGACGCGGCTTCGATCTGGGCGAGGTTACGCCCAACTTCACCGCAAAGGCTGCTGAGGAGCCGATTATCCGGAAATTCTAGCTGCTCACTGCCGCTGTCGCCGGCCGGAGCGGTGGTCGTCAATGGTGTGACTGGCAAGCACGTTCCCCTAGGTTCATCAAAAACCGTGCCAATTTCGCGCGCGGCGTGCAAGCGCAGCGTGGAGATTGTCATGCGATTCACGCAGATTGTACGGCCCGGGCGATAATGCGGGCTGTCCTGCGTCCGCGCCATACGGCTTTGCCGGGACGCGTGACACCGAAACGGGGCCAGCGCCCGCGCGACCGTCTCCGCCGGACCGCGTCAAGACCACCGGCCGGCGCTCAGACAGGTTCTGATACCGCAACAAGCTCACCAGCCAGAGAATGGGGCGCCGCTGCGGTAATCCGTACGCGCGCGATCTGTCCGATCATATCGGCTGGCGCCAAGGCGTGGACCGCCTGAAGATATTCCGACTTGCCGACAAGCTGGCCCGGTTCCCGGCCCGGCTTTTCGAAGAGCACGGCCGTTTCACGGCCGACCATCGCCCTTTGCGCGGCCGCCTGCTGGTCGGCGAGCAGCGCCTGCAGACGCTGCAGCCTGTCGCTCGCGACGTCTGCGGCGATCTCGGGCTTTTCCGCCGCCGGTGTGCCGGGACGCGGCGAATACTTGAACGAATAGGCCTGCCCGTAGCCCACCGCCTCGACAAGCGCGAGCGTGTCGGCAAAGTCACGCTCCGTTTCGCCCGGGAAACCGACGATGAAGTCGCCCGAGAGCAGGATGTCGGGCCGCGCGCTGCGAATGCGGGCGATCAGGTCGAGATATTGGGCGGCGGTATGCTTGCGGTTCATCGCCTTGAGAATGCGGTCGGAGCCGGACTGCACGGGCAGGTGCAGATAGGGCATCACCTCGGCGCAATCGGCATGGGCGGCGATCAGATCGTCATCCATGTCGTTGGGATGTGAGGTGGTGTAGCGGATCCGCTCCAGCCCCTCGATCCTGGCTAGGGCGCGCAGCAGACGGCCCAGCCCCCATGTCGCGCTCTCGTCCGCACCGTGATAAGCGTTGACGTTCTGGCCCAGCAGCGTGATTTCACGCACCCCGCGCGCGGTAAGCTCCCGCGCCTCCGCCATCACCTGGGCCACCGGCCGGCTGACCTCGGCACCGCGGGTGTAGGGCACGACACAAAAGGCACAGAACTTGTCGCAGCCTTCCTGCACCGTCAGAAAGGCCGTGGGCATGCCGCGCGTGGACCGGGCGCCAAGCCGGGCGAACTTGTCCTCTTCGGGAAACTCGGTGTCGATAGCCCTTCGGCCCGACTGCGTCCGGGCCAGCATTTCGGGCAGGCGGTGATAAGATTGGGGCCCTACGACCAGATCGACCATCGGCTGGCGGGCGGTGATCTCTTCGCCCTCGGCCTGCGCAACGCAGCCGGCAACGCCGATCTTCAGGTCTGGATTGGCAGCCTTGAGCGGCTTCAGGCGGCCCAACTCCGAATAGACCTTTTCGGCTGCTTTTTCGCGGATATGGCAGGTGTTGAGCAAGATCAGGTCCGCCTCGGACGCGTCTTGGGTCTGGCTATAGCCTTCGGGCGCCAGCGCCTCGGCCATGCGTTCGCTGTCATAGACATTCATCTGACAGCCATAGGTCTTGATGAAGAGCTTCTTGCCGTCCGCCATGGAAAGCCTGCGATAAGAGGTCGGGAACCCTGCTCGCGTACCCGATCGCGGATCAGCGTGCAATGGATCGCGCGCAGCGCCGAAGACGGGTGACCGCGCGGTGGTGCGCGAGACCCGGTTCAAGGTGGGAGATGCCGCTAGAGCCGATCCCCGGCGGTGTCAGCCAGAATAAAGAGCCCGAAGCCGATCATCACCAGTGGCCCGATGCGGCCGGCCCAGCGTTTCAACCGTTCAGCGCCGGCCAGCCGATTGAGCAGGAGCCCGACCACGGCCATCATTGCCAGCATCCCAGCGATGTATCCCGCCGCCACCGGGAGGCGGACGTAATCGGGCCGTTCGGCCAGAAGACTGACCATCGTCGCAAGGCTGTCGGTACTGTTGGACAGCGTCAGCCCGATCATGGCCAGCGTGCCGGTGTGCTTTGCGGCATGCGCCCCGTCCCACCCCGACCAGAGACCCCACAGGCCCAGAGTGAGAGGTGCGAGGCCCAAGAGGTTGAGCGGCCAGGCGCCGAAATCGTCCAGCGCCTCCGACAGCACCAGCGAGACGAGCAGGACCAGGAGCCCCGCACAAAACAGCGCTATCACCGCCCGGCGACGTCCATGGTCATGGCCGGCCAAGCACGCAATGAGCACCAGCGCATTGTCGATATTCGTGCCGAAATAGAGCAGAAAGCCCGCCAGGGTCATGTCAGAGCTGCATCTCAGAGAGTTGGGTCAGACCGACCGCGACGGGGCTTGAGCGCGCGCGTTCACACTTTACGCAGGCGGATCACAACGTCGACAGAGGCGACCTCGGCCCCCTCGGGGATTTCGGGCAGGCGGGAGATTTCCAGCTCTTCGGCGGGCGCATCGGTCAGCCGCATGGCGTCCTCCCAAAAGAAATGCGGGTGGTCGTCGGTGCGTGTGTCGAAATAGGACTTGGTCCCGTCGACCGTGATCTCGCGCATCAGCCCGGCCCCACAAAAGGCGCGCAGCGTGTTATAGACCGTAGCAAGCGCCACCTTTTCGCCCCGCCCCATCGCCAGCGCATAAAGGCTTTCTGCCGTGACATGCCGGTTCTTGCCGTCGCCGACGAGAAGGGACGCCAAGACAACGCGCTGCCGGGTCGGACGCAATCCGCCCTCGGCAAGCCAGTGCGTGGCCCGCTTGGTGCGCTCGGTTTGGGTATAGCTGTCTGCCTGTGCCATGCTTATGTATATAGGGCGAATTGCGTCGCAGGCGCAATTCCCGTTTCGCCGCATGCTCCGGACCTGCCCTTGCCACCGGCGAAAGGGGAGTGTTACAGGGTCACGGCTGCACGATACTAATCGACGAGGGCGGGCTGAATGGCCGGATTTCCCACGCAATTTGACCGGGATGAGCTGCTGAAATGCGCCCGGGGCGAGCTATTCGGCCCCGGCAATCCGCAGCTCCCCGAGCCGCCGATGCTCATGGTCGACCGCGTCACCGAGATCTCCTCGGACGGCGGCCCAAACGGCAAGGGCCATGTCGTCGCCGAATTCGATATCACGCCGGAACTGTGGTTCTTCGACTGCCATTTTCCGGGCGACCCGGTGATGCCCGGCTGCCTTGGACTGGATGCCCTGTGGCAGCTGACGGGTTTCAATCTGGGCTGGCGCGGCATGCTGGGACGCGGTCGTGCGCTCGGCGTGGGCGAGGTAAAATTCACCGGCATGGTGACCCCGGCGACGAAACTGGTCACCTATGTGGTCGAGTTCAGCCGCGTCATCGACCGGCGATTGAAGATGGGAATTGCCAATGGCCGGATGCTGGCCGATGGCGAACAGATCTATGCCACTGAAAACCTGAAGGTCGGGCTGTTCAGCGAATGATCGGGACCGATCGGGAGGGAGCGTCATGCGCCGTGTCGTAATCACCGGACTGGGGGTGATCTCGCCCCTCGGCATCACCGCGGGCGAGGTCTCCGAGAGCCTGCGCACCGGCCGGTCCGGCATTCGTCGCGAGGAACGCTATGGCGAGCTCGGATTTCGCAGCCAGGTCGCCGGCATCCCCCAGATCGACCTGAAGGAGGCCATCGACAAACGGCAGTTGCGGTTCATGGGGCCGACCGCGGGCTATGCCTATCTGGCCATGCAGCAAGCGATCGAGGATGCCGGCCTGTCCGAGGCGGAGGTCAGTAACGAGCGCACGGGCCTCATCGCCGGGTCCGGGGGACCGTCCACCTCGAATTTTCTGACAGCGTTCGATGTGGTTCGCGAGAAAGGCGCGCCCAAGCGTATGGGCCCCTTCATGGTGACGCGCTGTATGTCCTCGACCGTCTCGGCCTGTCTCGCAACGCCGTTCAAGATAAAGGGCATCAACTATTCGATCACCTCGGCCTGCTCGACCTCGCTGCATTGCATCGGCAACGCGGTGGAACAGATCCAATGGGGCAAGCAGGACATGGTCTTTGCCGGCGGCGGCGAAGAGGTCGACTGGACGCTCTCCTGCCTCTTCGATGCGATGGGCGCGATGTCGAGCAAGTATAATGATACGCCTGAGACCGCCTCCCGTCCTTTTGATGCCACCCGAGACGGGTTCGTGATCTCCGGCGGCGGTGGCATGGTCGTGGTCGAGGAGCTGGAGCACGCCAAGGCGCGCGGCGCCAAGATCTATGCCGAAGTCACCGGCTATGGCGCGACCTCGGACGGCGCCGACATGGTCGCGCCCTCGGGCGAAGGCGGCGAGCGGGCGATGAAGCAGGCGATCGGCACCCTCGGCGACCGCAAGGTCACCTATATCAACGCTCATGGCACATCGACGCCCGTCGGCGATGTGATCGAGGTCGAAGCGATCCGGCGCGTGTTCGGCGAGGGCAACGTGCCGCCGATCTCCTCCTCGAAATCGCTTGCAGGCCATTCCCAGGGGGCGACCGGCGCTCTGGAAGCGATTTATTGCCTATTGATGATGCAGGGCGGCTTCCTGCAGGGCTCTGCCAACATCACCGAACTCGATCCGGCGATCCGGACGGACGAGGTTTTGACCGAGACGCGCGAAGGCGTCGAAATTGATTCGATCCTGTCCAACAGCTTCGGCTTTGGCGGAACCAATGCATCGCTCATCATGAGCCGCTACAACGGGTAGAATTCCGATGCCTGACTTGATGACCGGAAAACGCGGGCTTGTGATGGGCGTCGCCAACGACCGTTCCATCGCCTGGGGCATCGCAAAGGCGATGTCGGCCGAGGGCGCGGAGCTGGCCTTCAGCTATCAGGGGGATGCGTTCGGCAAGCGCGTGCAGCCGCTGGCCGAAAGCCTCGGCTCGGACCTGCTGGTCGATGTCGACGTGACCGATGACGCGAGCCTGGACGCCTGTTTCGAAACACTTCGCGATCGCTGGGGGCGCCTCGACTTCGTGATCCACGCCATCGCCTTTTCCGACCGGACGGAATTGACAGGCCGGTTCATCAATACCAGTCGGGCGAACTTCACCAACTCGCTGAACATCTCCTGCTACTCGCTGATCGATGTGGCGCGGCGCGCGGCCCCGCTGATGCCCGAGGGCGGCACGATCCTGACCATGACCTACCAGGGCTCCAACCGGGTAACGCCCTATTACAACGTCATGGGTGTCGCCAAAGCGGCGCTGGAAAGTGCTGTGCGCTATCTGGCCAACGATCTCGGCCCCCAGCGGATCCGCGTCAACGCAATCTCGCCGGGTCCGATGAAGACGCTCGCAGGCGCGGCCATCGGCGGAGCGCGCAAGACCTACCGCACGACCGAAGCCAACGCCCCGCTGCGCGCCAACGCGACGCTGGAGGCGATCGGCGGAACCGCGGTCTACCTGGCCTCCGATTACGGTGCCTGCACCACCGGCGAGGTGATCGCGGTGGACGGCGGCTACCACGTGCTGAGCATGCCGCAACCGGAGAACCTGTAGCGGCCAGCGGTACGAGCGCACCGCGCCCGCGGTGCGCGGCCCAACGGGCTGGGGCCCCGGCAGGGGACGCAGCCTGGCGGGAGCACCCCCTGACCGGAGGGAGGACAACACACCATGGAGCTCTACGAGACGAAATCCGCGCTCCGCACCGCCCTGCCGGACCTGCGGGCGGGCGGCACGCTCGGGCTGGTCCCGACCATGGGCTATCTGCACGAGGGTCATCTGGCCCTCGCCCGCGCCGCCCGCGCGGCTTGCGACCGGGTCATCGCCTCGATCTATGTCAATCCGACCCAGTTCGGCGATGCCGAGGATCTGGCCAAGTACCCCCGTGATACCGACCGCGATCTCGCACTCCTGCGCGCCGAAGGCGTCGACGCAGTCTTCCTGCCCGATCCGGAAAGCATGTATCACCCGCAGGCGCAGACCATCGTCGAGACCACCGATCTCGCCGGCCGGCTCATGGGCGCGCTCCGGCCCGGCCATTTCCGTGGCGTGGCGACAGTGGTGACAAAGCTTTTCAACCTGATCCAGCCGGATCGCGCGTTTTTCGGCGAGAAGGACTACCAGCAGCTTCTGGTCATCCGCACGATGGTCCGCGATCTCGACATGCCCGTCGAGATCATCGGCGTGCCGACGCAGCGCGCCCCCGACGGCCTCGCGCTGTCCTCGCGCAATGTCCGACTGAACCCGGCGCAGCGCGCCGCGGCTCCGGTCCTTGCCGCCTCCCTCGCCCGCGCCGAGTCCCTGCTGCGCGCTGACCCGCAGACGCCGGTCGAGGCACTGCAGGCCGAGATCGAGGCCCATCTCGCCACCGAACCACTTTCCTGCACCGAAAGCGTCGACATCCAGGACGCCGCAACGCTCGCCGATCTCAGCGGTCCGCTCGCGCTGCCCGCCGTGATCCTGCTTGCCGTTCGCTTCGAGCCCGTCCTACTCATCGACCAGCGGGTGGTATCGCCCGCCTGACCGCCAACCCGGAGACCCCATGAGCGCGCAAGAAAAGCCCAGCCCAGCCGCCGCCGTCCGGCGCATCACCGTGCCACAGATCGCATCGCGCAAAGGCGGCGCCCCCATCGTGTCGCTGACCTCCTACCATGCGCACACTGCCGCGATCGTGGACCGCCATGCCGATTTCATCTTGGTCGGCGATAGCCTCGGGATGGTCATGCACGGCATGGAAACGACCGTCGGCGTGCCGCTCGATCTGATGATCATGCATGGCAAGGCTGTCGTCCGCGGCACGCAGCGCTCGCTGGTCGTGGTCGATATGCCCTTCGGCACGTATGAAGAAAGCCCCGGCGCCGCCTTTCGCAACGCAGCCCGCGTGATGAAGGAAACCGGCTGCGGCGCGATCAAGCTCGAAGGCGGCACCCGCATGGCCGAGACCATCCGCTTCCTGACCGAGCGTGGCATCCCGGTCATGGCCCATACCGGCCTCACGCCGCAAAGCTCCCATGTCATGGGCGGTTTCAAGACCCAGGGACGCAGCGAGGATACGTGGCCCGCGCATGAGGCCGACGCCCGGGCCGTGGCCGAGGCCGGCGCCTTCGCCGTCGTGCTCGAAGGCATGGTGGAACCCCTGGCGGCGAAGATCACCGAACAGATCCCTATCCCGACCATCGGCATCGGGGCCAGCGCCCAGTGCGATGGCCAGATCCTCGTGCTGGAGGACATGCTGGGCCTCAATCCCTGGACTCCGAAATTCGTCAAGGTTTACGGCCAGCTCGGTCCGATGATCGAAGAGGCCGTCAGCGCCTATGCCGAAGACGTGCGGGCCCGCAGTTTCCCGACCGAGGATCAGGTCTACCGCTAGGCCTCGCGATACTATGCAATCTGGCCGGCCGGCACGAACCGGCCGGTCTCTGTATCCTTGTCCAGCGACGCGGCCGGGATCACTCGGCCGTTCATCACCCCGTAGATCCCCGGCGGCAGGATCTGCGCTGCGATCAGCGCCCCGCCCAGGTTGAAACCGCCGTCGGACGCGCTGAGCGAGTGCGGGCGCATCGCGCCGGTCAGCACGACGGTCTTGCCATCGAGATGCTGCGCCAACACACGCGCGGTCTGGCCCATCGTGCCGGTGCCGTGGGTAATGACCAGATGCGCTTCGGGCGCGCCGGATGCGGCAGCGGCGATGGCCTCACGATCGGCATCGACGAAATCGAGGCTGTCCTTGAGCATGAGCCGCTGCACCGAGGGGAAATCACAGCGGCCCATAGCAAGGATTTCCGGGATCTGAGTGGCGCCGTCCTTGGCAAAGATCAGCGCCTCCAACCGCGGGTCATGGATCTTGTCGATCGTGCCTCCGGTGACGAAGATGCGGACGGGGGGGCCGAAATCTGCCATGGTCATTGTCCTTCAGGGCTTTGCAATTGCACGGCGTGCGAGCGCCGTCAGGATCCACAGTAGCACCAAAGGCAAAACGAACAGCCGAAAGCCGTAGATCGCCACAAGCGTAAGCGAGCTCTCGAAGATTTCGCTTCCGCGCGCCTGAACCGCCGCCATGTCTGGAACGGCGTCGCTCACGGCCTGACCAGCGGAGCCGACCCCGGCTGCAACCCCGGCGAACGCATCGGCGGCCGCGCCCCGGGCCTGATCATAACCATCGAGCATCGGACTGACGAGACTGCCGAGCCACCCGTCTTGAGCTTCTTCCGGTGGCGGACCGGCAGGTGGGTCGGCGATCTCGGCGGGCGGTGTGCTCGGCACCGTCTCGATGGCAGCTTCGATCGTGTCTGCCGATCCCTGCAACGTCCTTTCTGCCTCGGCCCGCAGGTCTTCGGTCCAATAGGCCCCAAGCTGTCCACCGAACCCGTACCCCAGCGGCAATGCGAGAGCCAGCATCAGACCGAACCCCGCCAGCGTGCGGCCCAACCCGGAAACGACACCTGCTGCGGCTGGTGCGATCACCGGCAGATAGAGTAACCCGAAGCCAATCGCCGCGGCGACGGCGCCCAGCTGCGCGAGCGGGGCAAAGGCGATCTCCAGCATGCCGGAGGTCGCCGCGAGCACGAACACCAGATCCGACACCCGGGCCACCGTTTCGTCTATGGGGTCCAGCACCATCGCAGGTTGCGCGGTGATGGACCCGACGAGGCCGACGCCGATCTCGGTTTCCTTGGCGACCGACAGGGCGGCATTGATGCCACGCAGCACAGCATAGACCCGGATGGCGCTGCCGAAGACCTCCGCGTTGTAATGCTCCGCCGCGCCGATGAAGACAGGCTTCCAGACCAGAATCGCGCAGAGCAAAGCTGCGGCAAGCGGCCAGTGGCGCAGGCGGACCATGGGATCAGAGCACGCCGGGCACGACCAGATCGGGCGGACGATGGCCGTCGGCGAAAGTCTTGATGTTGATGATCACCTTTTCGCCCATCTCGATCCGCCCCTCTTCCGTGGCCGAGGACATATGCGGCAGAAGGACGACATTGGGCAGATCGCGCAGGTCCTTGTTCACCTCCGTGCCGAACTCGAATACGTCGAGCCCGGCGCCTGCCAATTCGCCCGTGCGCAGCATCCGCGCGAGGGCGTTTTCATCGACCACCTCGCCGCGGGAGGTGTTCACGATCACCGCCGACGGCTTCATCAGCTTCAGGCGACGCGCATTCATCAAATGGAACGTTTCCGGCGTGGACGGACAGTTGACCGACAGGATGTCGACGCGGCTGACCATTGCATCGAGATCATCCCAGTAGGTGGCGCCCAGCTCCGTCTCGATCTCGGCGGCGACGCGGCGACGGTTGTGATAGTGGATCTGCATGCCGAAAGCCTTTGCCCGGCGCGCGACCGCCTGTCCGATCCGGCCCATGCCGAGGATGCCGAGCCGCCGTCCGCCGACCCGGCCGCCCAGAAGCGCGGTGGGCGCCCATCCCGACCAGTCGCCCGCCTGCATCAGCGCCAAACCTTCGGGAATGCGGCGGGTCACGCTGAGGATCAGTGCCATGGTCATGTCGGCGGTGTCTTCGGTGACGACCCCGGGAGTATTGGACACAAGGATTCCGCGCTGCCGGGCCGTGGCCACGTCGATATGGTCGACCCCGGCGCCGTAACTTGCAATCAGCCGCATGTCAGGGCCGGCCTGCGCCATCATGCCGGCGTCGATCTGGTCGGTCACTGTCGGGACGAGCACATTGGCGGATTGCATGGCGTCAGTCAGTTCGGCGCGGCTCATCGGCGAGTCGTCGCTTCGCAAAGTGACGTTGAAAAGATCGCCCAGCCGCTTCTCGACGGGTTCGGGCAACCGTCGCGTAACGACAACACTCAGAGGTTCAGCGGACATGGGCTCTTCCTTCTCATTTCTTTGGCGCGGTCCGGGTGGCAAACTGTAGAAAAGAACAGCGTCGCACAAGCGACATCCCCGCGCGATCGAAAGAAATCCCGGGCGACATTGGGCAAGGATGCAGGTAGACCGCGACCGGTGAGACGAATTGTGATTACGATGCTGTTGGGAGCGGTGCTTGGCGCCGCACCGGCTTTGGGTGAAACGCTCGGTTCCGAAACCCAGCGGCCCTTGCCCCGTTTCGTGTCAATGAAGGCCGGCGAGGCGAATGTGCGTCGTGGTCCGTCCCTGACACATCGTGTCGATTGGGTGTTCCGGCATCGTGGTCTGCCGCTCATGGTGACGGCCGAATACGGCCATTGGCGTCGAGTCCGGGACCGCGACGGGATCGGCGGCTGGATGCACTATGCGATGCTTTCAGGTGCTCGGACGGCCGTTGTCGTCTCCGATATGACGGAGTTGCGCCGCCAACCAGACCCCCAGGCCCCGGTCGTCGCCCGTGCGGAACGCGATGCGGTCGTCAGGATCACGCGGTGCAGCGCCCAGTGGTGCCGCGTGTCGGCCGGATCCCATCGCGGGTGGGTGGGTGTGAGCGATCTTTGGGGCGCCACAACGCCCGAGATCGACTGATCGCCTGATCGTCAAATCCAGCGTGAACGCTCCGTCCTACTGCGCCTCGCGCAGTGAGGTCACGGTATCGGGCATGATGATACGGCCATCAGAAAGGCGGAGTTCTCCGCCACTGGAGCCCATTCGAACCTCGGCCACTCGCACAAAGGCAAAGACATCGGCAGTAACGGTTTCGCCGTCGGCGTCGGGACCGGTCAGGGTGACGCTGTAACTGCCGTCGGGCAGGCGCGCGCCGGCCTCGTTGCGGCCGTCCCAGAAGACCGAGCGGTCGCCGGCTTCCACCGGCAGGCTCGCCAGGATGTCGCCGGACGCGTTCTTGATTTCCACCGCGCCCTTGCTCACATCCGGTGGAACCTCGAAGGACAAGGCTACCCCGTCGCCCGTCAGCGGTGCCTGACCGGCCACGCGCGCCTCCATGCCGATCCAGCCGGCAAGCTCGGTGAGAGTTCCAAGACCCGGTCCTCCGGGCGTCATGGTTTCCAACAACTCGTTGGTGAGCACCTGCTGCTCGACACTGGAGAAGGTGGCCAGTTGCACCGCATAGTCCGTGCTGTCGATCGGGTTGAGCGGATCCTGATTTTGGATCTGTGCGGTCAGCATCACCAGAAAGGTCTCGAAATCCGAGCTGACCGGCTGCCCGGACTGGGCACTGGCCTCAGCCTCGGCAGCCGAACTGTCGCTGGTAAAAGAGTTCGGGCGGGAAGTCGTGGTGACAGGGGATTGAACGGCATCCATTTGGCAACTCCTGACAGACTATAGACGGATATCGAGCAAACCGGACTGCGCTCGGGGGTGTGGGGCTGGCGGCACCGGGGTCTCCGGTTCAGCGGTCTCGCCCAGACCGACGAGCGTCGCATCGGTCTGCGAGCGATGCTCATCGTCCTGAGCCGGATGGCCTGGCGGATCGTTGAAGCTGAAGGCCGTATCGCCAAGCCCGAGCGCGGCAAACTCCTCACCCAACAGGTCGATATGGCGCCGGAGCAACTCGAGCGTTTCGGGGCGGTCCGCGCTCACGGTGACCAAAAAACCGCCCTCTCCCGGTGTAATCGACAGTCTGACCCGGCCCAGCTCTTCGGGGCTGAGTTGCAGGTCGATCCCATTCTCATGGGCCGCAATCATCGCGTCTGCAATCTGGCGCACGATCGCACGGGGCTCTGCCGGAACCGCCGTTGCTGCCAGGAATGCACCAGACTGGGCACGTCCAGTGTCCAACGCGGCAAGATCTGCGCCAACGAACGCGGCATCACCTGTACCTTCCCGCGCGGTGCCCCCCGGTGACGCAAAGAGCGGCGTCATGGCTGGCGTGGCAGGCACAAAGGCCTGCGACAGTGCGGGATTGCCGGATAAGGCCGGCGGCAGCGGTGACCCGCTGGTCTGTGTCGCAGATTCGACGCCTTCAGCAGACTGAGCAGAGGAGCTCGACCGCATTGGTACACCGTCTAGGCCATTCTCCCGCGTCCATACAGACTGAGGCCCAACCGTCCCCCGTGCGTCCGAACGGCCGTCTCGCAACGCGAGCATTTGTGCCGCCGCGGTTTGAAGCCCCACTCCAGTGCCGGTCGCCGCAGTTCGAAGCGCAGTCTCAGTTGGGAGAGAGCCGGGAGGCAGTTCATCCGGCACACTGGTCGCAGCAGAAGGCACCCCGCCTGGCACCACAGGTGCCATGTTGCCCGGCCCCGCACTTGCCCGCGTCGCGAGTTCGGATTTCGACGCCGTCGTGGTCTGATCCGCGCCGCCCTCCCCCGACGCACGCTGTGATGTTGCCAACGCGACTTGCTCGGAGGTCGCTCCGCGCACCCCGGCTGCACTAAGCTGACCAGAGAACGGAGAGGTTGGCGCGTCTTCGGCACGCACGACGGTTGCTGCGGCAGGCAGGTCGGCGCGCGCATTCCCTGCCCCTGAAGCGGAGTTGGCAGAAGCGAACGACGTATCTGATCGGACCACGGCGGAGTGGGATGCCGGATCGCGCGCCTCGCCTGTTCCGGTTTTCGGTGTCTCAACAGCACTCGTTCCAGCGCTTGGAGCCGGAACAGAGTTCACATCCGCCGACCCCAGCGCTTGGGAGGGTGTCTGAGTTCCGGCCTGGCTTACAGATGCAGCATGCGGAAACACATCTGACAGCGGCACTACCGCCTCTGCCGACGATCCGCCCTTAGGAACGAGTTCACCAGTAGCGTCACGGCCCATCCTTTCCGTGACGTCGGCAACCGCCGCATCATAATCAGAAGAGTCCAGCGCGGCGGCGGCGTCGGGCTCGATCACGACGTCAGCTTCGGCCTGATCGTCACCGGTGACGCCCGCCTGAGCGGTCGGAATCGACTCATCTTTCGAGGACTGCGCTTCAACCGCCAGATCGCGAAGCGTTGCAATTTCTTCCTCAAAGGCAGGTATTTGCGCTGATGCGTCGCGATCCGCCTCCGAACCGCCCCTTCCCGGCGACGCTGTATGGCCTGTCTTGGCCGCTGTTACTGACGTCACGAAATCCATCTCGCCCTCGGAGTTCTTCCGGTTGGCGTCAGCATTCCCCAGCAGAGTTACTCAATCTTTACGGCCCACGGGGCACGACAGGGAAACTGCATCGAATTGAAGGAACCCACCATGACCGCGATCCCTTCGAACGCAATGATCCCGCCCCCTGCGCCTCAGCATGCCGGAGACCTCGACAAACTGCGCGCCGCCGCGGTGGCTCTGGAAGCGTCCTTTCTGGCGGAGATGCTTACATCCGCCGGGCTCGGGGAAACCAAAGGCAGCTTCTCGGGCGGCACCGGCGAGGCGCAGTTTGCGTCCTTCCTGCGCAGAGAACAGGCAGAGCAAATGGCGCAGTCGGGCGGGATCGGACTTGCCGAGCAGATTTTTGAGAGCCTGAAAGGACGAGTCCATGGATAACCTGATCAACGACAATGCCGCCGAGATCGAAGACCTGCTGGACGCCGAGCGCGACGCTTTACTCGAGGGGGATTTCGACGCGGTTCGCGATCTCAAGGACCGCAAGGAGGAGTTGCTTGCCAGCCTTCTGGAGCACCGGGCGGGTCTGAGCCCTGAATCCTATGCACAATTGAGCGAGAAAGCCGCGCGCAATCAGTCGCTTCTCGCGGGTGCGGCGCGCGGGATCGCCGCGGTGCGTCAGCGACTGCAGGAGATTCGTGACGCCCGCACGGGCAACGTAAGCTACGATGCTGAAGGGCGCCGGCCCACACCACTCCGTGCCTCGTCCCTGGAGAAGCGGGCATAACCCGAGGGATTTGCGTCGAATCTTCCCTATTCCACCCTTTGGCGTTTAGCGATGCTTAGGAGATCTCGCGTCAAACCCAAGGCGCACTCCAAGCGGGTGGCGCGATACCGGAATTCGGAATCGCAGGAGGTCAGAAAGGCCGAGGGTGCCGCCGTCAGGCGGCTGACGCAACCGGACGCAAAGCGTCCGCCTCTCTGGGGAAATACGAATGTCCAGTATTCTGACAAACAACAGCGCCATGGTCGCGCTGCAGACGCTCAAAGGGATCAACAGCGGGCTCGAGAAGACCCAGTCGATGATCTCCACCGGCAAGGAAGTCGGCAGCGCAAAAGATAACGCTGCTGTTTGGGCGATCTCGAAAGTGATGGAAGCCGATGTGACCGGGTTCAAGGCGATCTCCGACAGCCTGTCGCTCGGAGAGTCGACCGTGGCCCTTGCGCGGGACGCCTCCGAAACCGTCACCGACCTGCTGAAAGACATCAAGTCGAAGATCGTCGGCTCGCAGGAAGAAAACGTCGATCGCGCAAAAATCCAGACCGACATCGAATTCCTGACCGATCAGATCGAGTCGGTCGTCGGCGCGGCGCAGTTCAACGGCCTTAACCTGCTGTCAAATCAGGAGACCGGCGGCACCGCCATCGCGGACATCGTCGACAATGTCGGCAGCGGCAATGTCAGCGTTCTGTCCTCCCTCGACCGGGCAGCGAACGGAACAGTCACAGCGAGCGACATTGGCGTCGCCAAGCAGGACCTCGGGGTCAACGACCAGACATTTGGCGCAGGTACCGATATTGCTGCCGCTGCGTTTGCGGGAGCAGGCGCAATCGCCGATGGCGCGTCCGGAACACTCTCAGTGGCGGGCGACACCGCGACAGCGGGACGTGGTGGAAACGCGGTGTTGGCAGGCGATAGCTACCAGATCGACGCCTTCGGAAGCCTTTCCGCTGATGTGCAGTATGTCGCGCGCGACGGCGATACGGTGAATGATATCGCGAAAGCTCTCGGCGATCGCATGGCATTCCAGCTCGCCGAAGACGGTGTGACGGATATGGCGGTCAGCGTTTCCGGCGCCGACATCACGATCACCAACAACACCGGTGCAGGTCTTACGTCCGCAGTAGCGACCAACACAGGTGGCACTGCCGGCGGTGGTCTCAATCTGCTCAGCCAGGTCGATGTGACAACCGAGGACGGCGCGGCCGCAGCCCTCGGGGCAATCGAAGGCCTGATCCAGAACTCCATCGACAGCGCAGCTGCCTTCGGTTCCTCCCAGAACCGGATCGAAATTCAGTCGAACTTCGTTGGTAAGCTGATGGACTCGATGGAATCCGGGATCGGCTCGCTCGTGGATGCCGACATGGAGGAAACCTCCGCGCGTCTCCAGGCCCTGCAGGTGCAGCAGCAGCTGGGCATTCAGGCGCTGTCGATCGCCAACCAGCAGCCGCAGAGCATCCTGTCGCTCTTCCGCTGATCTGACACATCGGGTGCGCCCGGTTTTAGGGCGCGCCCACCCCCTGTTCCCGGATGAAATCCGTGTCTGAACACCGTCATCGGAAGGATATGACGTGAACGCTGTTGATCTGGCCCAAACGGCCTATGGGTCTGTCCGCGCCCCAATTCGTACGCCGCGGAGCGTCGAGTACGAAGCGCTGGCGAGAACCACACGCGCCCTGAGAAAAGCCGCTCTTAAAGGCAAACAGGGCTATAGCGCCCTGGTCCCTGCCCTCCACGAAAACCGTCGTTTGTGGATCCTGCTGGGCGCAACCGTAACCGACAGCGGCAACGAACTGCCTTTGGAACTGCGCGCGAAGCTCGGATATCTCGCCGATTTCTGTACGGCACATACGAGCAAGGTACTGCGCAAGGACGCCAACCCCGACATTCTCATCGAGATCAATCTCGCCGTGATGGAGGGCCTGCGCACCAGCGGCTCGGACGAATGACGGGGCTTGTCCTAAAGCTCGGTCCGCGGGAACGGATCCTGATCAATGGCGCTGTCATTGAAAACGGCGACCGTCGCTCCCGTTTGAACATCGTCACGCCCAATGCGCATATACTCCGGCTAAAGGACGCAATCCACCCCGAGGAGGCGGATACGCCCGTACGCAGGGTTTGCTATGTCACCCAGCTGGTGCTCTCTGGAGATGTGGATGCAGCGGAAGGCGGTGGTCAGATCGCGCGTGGAATTGCGCAACTGTCCAAAGTGCTTCGTGATGACGACAGTTCAGCGCGTCTCCGGTCGGCGGCAAAACACCTAGCATCCGGGCAGTTCTACCAGGTGCTGAAAGCGCTTCGCGGCTTGCTTCCCATTGAAGCCGAGTTGCTCGGTGGAGACCAGGCATAGACATGGCAAAAGTCTAGCGGCTGTCAGCCGCGCGAGCGGATTGCGGCGAGGTGGCGGCGTATTTTGACGTGCGTTCAAGCGCGACCTCTCCCAGGGCTCCTCCACTCACGTCGTCAAAGACCGCGGCGTACTGGAACCGCTCCGTTTCGGCAGGTTTCGGGGATGGTGGCAGGCTTACAAAGCCGTTCACCAAGCTTGATCCCTAGCGACAGAACTCGAAAGGCCACGCTTTTTCGGCCGGCACCAATTTCGAAACACGTTTTGTTTGAAAAAGCCTCGACAATTTGACGGATTTTTTTCGTTTCGGACCGCCGCACGGTCCCATTCGGCCATCGCTTTTCTTCAACAGGACTGTTTTCAGCCTCTGCAAGCGCGACATAGCAATGGTTTTCGATCGCGCAGACGCGTTGGCGCAGTAACCCGACCGATTGGCATGGTCGAACGCACCGTTGTCTCCATGCCGAATAACGCAAAATTAAACCGATAAGTCCTAAAAACGGCGCGTGCTCAACGCATACACCGCTCTGTATTGCACGCACCTTTTTGGCAGATCGCCAGCAATTTAGGGGTTTCAGTCAGTGAAAGCACTCGCGCTGCCGATCGACCTGCATCAGTTGTTTCAGCCAACCGTATTGCTCGCTCTGGCGCTGTTAACGATCATTGTGATGATGATCCTGCCGATGCCGGCGTGGGTCCTCGATATCGGGCTTGCCGCCTCCTTTGCGCTCGCGATCCTGATTTTCACAACGACGCTTTTCGTCGAGCGCCCTCTCGATTTCTCCGCTTTTCCGACTGTTTTGCTCGCTTCGTTGATGTTGCGGCTGTCGCTCAACGTCTCGTCGACCAAGTTGATTATCGGGCAAGGTCACACCGGCACCGACGCCGCGGGAGAAGTGATTGAAGGCTTTGCAATGTTCGTGATGGGCGGCAGCGTGCTCATCGGTCTTGTTGTGTTCGGCGTGCTGTTGATCGTGAACTTCGTCGTGATCACCAAAGGTGCGGCCCGCATGGCGGAAGTCGGCGCACGATTTGCTCTCGATGGGATGCCGGGCAAACAGCTTGCCATCGACAGCGATCTGTCTGCAGGCGCGATCACCCATGAAGAAGCCAAAGCACGGCGGACCCAGGAGCAATCAGAAACGACCTTCTTCGGATCCCTCGACGGCGCGTCCAAGTTTGTGAAAGGGGACGCGGTTGCCGGTCTTCTCATCACCGCGCTCAACCTCGTGATGGGCCTGGTCATCGGGCTCACGCTTCACGGAATGCCCATTTCGGACGCCTTCACGACCTACGCCATTCTGACCGTCGGCGACGGACTCGTGACGCAAATTCCCGCTGTGATCATATCCATCGCCTCGGCACTCCTGCTGGCTCGAGGCGGTGCAACCGGCGCGACAGACACAGCCTTGGCTGCACAACTCGGCCGCAATCCCGCAGCGCTTGCCACCGTTGCGATGTTGATGGCGCTATTGGGGTTCGTACCCGGTCTGCCGATGCTGCCCTTCCTCGCCGGGGGGCTTGCCCTTGGCGCCTTCGCCCATGCAGCTTGGCGGCGCGAACGCGCCACCCGGGCAAACGAAGCGCTCGGCGCCGAGCAACCCAAGGATGAACCTCCCGCGGAACGCCTGGGCGATGTGTTGGCCTTGGAAGAGATCCACCTGCTCTTTGCGCCTAATCTCGTTCCCATGGTGCTCGACCCGGCGATCGGTCTGGATGCCAGGATTTCGAACATGCGCACCCATCTGGCAGAGAGCTACGGGGTATTGCTCAGCGAGATCCGCCTCACTGACGACCCCGAGCTTTCAGAAGGCACCTATGTGGTTAAACTCCAAGGCGTCGAAGCCGTGCGCAGCAGGGTCCGGCCAGGCAATGTGTTGGCCTTGCTGCAAGGCTCGGACGCAAGTCTGCCCGCCGGCGAAGACGTGCGCGAGCCGGTTTATGGCGCACCCGCGCGCTGGATCGACGCGGATATGCGCGAGAAGGCCACGCTGGAGGGCCTCACCGTCGTCACCCCGACAGAGGTCATCTCCACCCATCTGCTCGAAGTGATCAAGACCTCACTGTCGCGCCTGATGACGCTCAGCAGCTTGCGCAATCTGCTCGATCAGATGACGTCGGTGAGCGACCAGACCCGCGCGGCATCCAACCGCCGCCTGCTCGACGAGTTGATCCCCGACAAGGTGCCGATGGATCTTCTCTTGTCAGTGCTCCGGCTCTTGCTCGACGAACGGGTCTCGATCCGAAACATGCCGCTGATCCTGGAAGCGATCGCTGAAGCGAAGCCCGTGGTGGGTAGTGCAGAGGCGATTGTGGAACATGTCCGCCAGCGCCTCGGGTTCCAGATCATCGCAGGATGCACCCGTTCAGACGGCAGTCTGCCGCTGGTCCAGCTCGCCCCGGAGTGGGAACGCCGCTTCGAGGCGCATCAGGTCGAAACCGATCAGGGCCGCCGCGACGTGGCTTTGCCACCAGACGAATTCAACCGCCTCGCCAGCGGCTTGGCGGAGCGCATTGCAGCATCTACCGATGCCGAAACATCTCCTGCACTCGTCACCGGGGCCCACAGGCGGCGGTTTTTGCGCACCGTCGCGCGCGCCGGTGGCCTAACCGCGCCGGTCCTCTCCTATGAGGAAATCGGCATGGATGCGCGCCCGGCCGTCGTCGGAGTCGTACCCGCGTGACGGTCGAACTCCAGGCCCTTGCCGAGCTTCTGGCGCCATGGCTCTGGGCGGGGGCCCTGGTCGCTCTGCGCATTGGCGCCGCGGTGTTTCTTCTGCCCGGCTTCAGCGCGCAGGCGGTACCGATGCGCATCCGCCTCGCGCTCACGGTCGCGCTGGCTCTCATCGTGGCACCGGCGGTCGCAGTTCCTCAGCCCTTCGTGGACGCGGACTTCGGGGCTTTCGCCGCCGCGTTGGTGAGCGAGACCGTGACCGGTCTGTGCCTCGGTTTTGTTGTCAGGCTGACGATTTGGATCCTGCAGATCCTGGGCACGATCGCCGCGCAATCCACATCACTTTCCCAGATCCTCGGCGCAGCGGCGGTCGACCCGCAACCCGCGATCGCCCAGGTTTTTGCCGTCGCGGGTCTGGCCCTTGCGATGATGGCCGGATTTCACACACGCATCGCCGCCGCGTTGATAGAAAGCTACACGCTCGTGCCCCTTGGAACCCTCCCGCTGGCGTCCGGCATGACCGGCTGGGCCGTGGATGAGGTCACGTCCGCGTTTGCCCTCGCCTTTTCGCTGGCCGCGCCCTTCGCGATCGCGTCGCTGCTCTACAATATGGCGCTCGGTGCGATCAATCGCGCCATGCCGCAGCTGATGGTCGCCTTCGTGGGCGCGCCGGCCATCACCGCCGGGGGCCTCGCGCTTCTTGCCCTGGCCGCGCCGCTCATCCTGACGCTTTGGCTCGACCGGCTGGACCGGGCGCTCGCCTTCCCCTTCGGTGCGCCGTAATGAGCCAGTCCGAAGACGACGGCGATAAGCCATATGAAGCGACCCCGCGCAAACTCGAAGATGCACGCCGCCGCGGCGAAATCCCCCGGTCGCAGGATCTGATCGCCGCAGGCGCCTATGGCGGGTTTTTTTTGGCAGCGTCTGTCTTTGGAACGTCCAGCCTCCAGCTTTTCGGCCAGGCTCTCACGGTGATGCTCGACCGGAGTGCGGATCTTGGGCCTGTCCTGCTCGATGATGGCGGCAGCAGTCTTGCCGGCACGATGATGCTCGGCATCGGTGCTGCCATGGCGCCTTGGCTTTTGCTTCCGGCGGGTATGGCGCTGCTGGTCGTCCTTGCTCAACGCGGCTTCGCGCCAAGCGGTGAAAAGCTGGAACCCAAACTGTCGCGGATCTCGCCGCTGGAGAATTTCAAGAACAAGTTCGGACGCAGTGGGCTCTTCGAGTTTGCCAAGAGCTCAGCAAAGCTCGTTGTGATTTCGCTGGCGTTGGCGGCTTTTCTCAGTTTTCGCTGGCCCGTCCTGATGCAGTCCATGGCGCTCGAGGCGCGGTCCGGCGCTGCCGTGATGATGCAGCTGTCTGTCGAGTTTCTGGCCGCGGTGATCGGGATCGGCGCGGCGATCGGGCTTGTCGACTACCTTTGGCAGTACGCCGAGCATCTCCGCAAACACCGGATGTCGCATCAGGAACTGATGGACGAAACCAAGCAGAGCGAGGGCGATCCGTTCCTCAAGCAGGAGCGGCGCCAACGCGGCATGGCGATCGCGGCCAACCGCATGCTTGCCGATGTTCCCGATGCGGACGTGGTGATAGTCAATCCCGAGCACTACGCCGTCGCCCTCAGTTGGGACCGCAGTCCCGGATCAGCCCCTGTTTGCATCGCCAAAGGGGTCGACCACATCGCCTTGCAGATCCGAGAGATCGCGACGGAGGCCTCTGTGCCCATCCACCGCGATCCGCCGACAGCACGGGCGCTCCACGCGACGACCGACATTGGCAAACAGATCGCGCCGGAATACTATCGCGCCGTCGCCGCGGCCATTCGGTTTGCCGAGAAAATGCGCCTCGCGGCGCGGCACCGCCATGGCAAGTGACGCGGATCGCAAACGCCTACGTCAGCTTGCCGTTCTTGCAGAACTGGCCGCACAACGAAGTGCTGCTGACCTTCGGACCAAGACGGCCCAGGACACTCAACTGGCCGACCGGCTCACAGCGCTCGACCAACCCTTCCCGTCGTCGGACAACAGCGGCTTGCAGTTCACCGCCAGCGGCGCCGCGCAATTGTGGCACATCTGGCAGGTTAAGGAGCGGCGTCGGCTGGGCATTCTCGCGGCGCGGGCGCGGCTTGCCGCCGATGCCGCGCGCCGCACCCATGCGCGCGCCGAAGCGCGGCGCCGCGTTTTGGAAAAGATCTGCAAACAGGAATAGGCCCGTCACCTGGGCAGGGCTGGAAACTCGCGGTTCAGACGTCCTGCTTGACGAGGTCAACGATCAAGACGTCGACAATCTCGGGTCCGGCGGTTCCGACCGCCGTTTCCCTGAGTAGTCCACGCAGGGTATCGAGCCCCTTGCCGTTGACGAAGTCGACTGAAAACCCGCCCGCCGAAGAGTGATCGAAAAGCACCCCGAGAAATGCATCGCGCAACTTGGGCATACGGGCGAAGACGCCGTCCTGGGCCCCTTCGGCGACCTCCAACGTCAGCGACAACACGACGAGAGAGACCACCGCGTCCGACGACGTCACCGGGACGACGAACTGATTGTCGAATTTGACGAACGCGCTCTCGCCCTGGGCGACCGTGGGCGCAACTGCGGCGATGGCCGTCTCGGACGGTGGGCAATCGGGATGCACTGAAGTGTCGTGAACTGTGTCCACCGGGTCGGGGCGCAGGACATAGCCCGCCGCGCCCCCACCAGCGACTCCGACGACAGCAAGCAGGATCGGAAGCAGTTTCGCCATGGAGGCCTCCTTCAGAACGGCAGGATGATGTCGGCGATTTGCTGGCCATAGCGCGGCTGCTGCACGTCCGAGATTTGTCCGCGACCGCCATAGGAGATCCTTGCGGAGGCGATCTTGTCGTATGTGACCTCGTTCTGGCGCGTGATATCCTCTGGACGGACAAAGCCCTCGACGAGGAGTTCGCGGATCTCGAAATTGACCCGCACTTCCTGAGAGCCCTGCAGACGGATAACACCATTCGGCAGAACGTCGGTGACCGTGGCCGCTATCCGCAAGGTGAGTTTTTCGTTGCGCCGGACCTGACCTTCACCGGCGTGGGAGCTGTCGGTGTCGATGTCGATGGCCTCGGCGGCAAGGGCGCCTTCAGGCAGGCTGTTGTTTATGCGTTGGGGAATACCGAGCAGCTCTTTCAGGGCCAGTTTCTCTTCGGCTGAGCGTTCGCGCGAGGAAGAGTTGGAAATCTCGGCCTTCTCGTCGATCTCCACAACAACAGTCAGGATATCGCCCCGTTCACCCGCGCGCTGGTCGCCCAGCAGAGAGTTGCGCCCACCGCTCCATAGCGATGCCTGGTCGATGTTGCGGCGGCGCTCCAGAGTTCGCGGAATGCCCGGCACGGCCATGGCGAGATGCTCGCGGCCAGTGTCGGACGGTGTGAACTCGGGACGCTTGCCGACATGGTCGAGTCGACCGCAGCCCGCGACAGCGACGACGGCGCCGCAGAGTAATCCCAGAAGCGGTTTCATGTTGCGTCCTCCTTGGAGCGAAATTCAGCGAGGCCCGGCGACTTCGACCGTGCCGTCGGACAAAACGGTCCCGGTCACGGCCGAGCGCGACGTCAGGTTCATCACCCGCAGGCGGTCGCCGACCCCGGCACGCCCCATGGCGCGGCCTTCGGTCTGGATTGCGACTCCGCTGCGGAAGTAACTCAGCACAACGATATCGTTGCGCGAAACGATGGCCGGTGGGCCCAGATCGAGAGCCCGCAGGACCTGACCAGCGTAGACATTGCGGCGGGTTTCCAGACCCACGGCATCCTCGGGCCGACTCAGCGCGCCGGGGGTGGTGTCTTCCAGAAGCCGCAGATCCGACAGGCCGATGAGCGTCTCTGCGCGCAATGTGCGCGCGGCGACCACGGTGTCGGCGGCGACACCCCCGGCTGCGACCAGCGCCACGCCCAGAAAGATGCCAAGTCTGATCATCAACGGACCTGTGCCGTGACGGCCATCATCTCATCAGCCGCAGTGATGACCTTTGCGTTCAGCTCGTAGCCGCGCTGCGCCTCGATGAGCTCGGTCACCTCCCGCACGGCATCGACGGTGGACTCCTCGACATAGCCCTGGCGGAGCATGCCGACGCCGTCCTCCCCCGGGTCCCCGATCGTCGGCGGGCCCGACGCCTCGGTCTCGGCGAACAGGTTGCTCCCCGTGGCTTCCAGACCGCGAGGATTGATGAAGGTGGCCAGCGTGATGCGTCCCAGCAACTCCCCCTCGGCCTCGCCGGTGAAATAGGCATAGACCTCGCCGTTGGCATTCACCGAAAGCGAAACGGCCTCTTCCGGGATGGCAATCTCGGGCTCGATCGGGAACCCGTCGGCGGTGACGACCACCCCTTCGCCATTCCGGCGCAGACCCCCGTCGCGAGTGTAGCCGGAGTCGCCCGATGGCAATGTCACCTCCAGATAGCCCTCCCCCTCGATCGCGATGTCGAGATCGTTGCCGGTCTGTTTCATCGCGCCCTGGGCGAGCATCGGCGCCACGGACGTCGGCCGCACGCCGAGCCCGAGCTGGATCCCCGTCGGCAGCACGGTGCCGTCCGAGGCAATGATCGAGCCGGGTTTTTCCATCTGCTGATAGTGCAGATCGGCAAATTCGGCCCGTCGCGCGTTGTAGGCCGTGGTGCTCATGTTCGCGAGGTTGTTGGCGATGACCTCGACGCGCATCTGCTGGGCGGCCATGCCCGTGGCGGCGATTTTCAGGGGACGCATGGTGGGGCTCCTTCGTTAGGCGCTGCCAAGAGTTCGGATCACCGAGCGGATGCGCTCATCCTCTTTTCCGAGGAAATTACCGCCCTTCTCATAGGCGCGCTGCACTTCAATCAGCCGGGTGATTTCGGAGATCGGGTCGACGTTGGAATCCTCCAGAAACCCTTGCAGGATTTGTCCGTTTTCAATGGCTTCGATACCACCCTCGGTCCGGAAGCTCGTATCTCCGGCGCGTTGCAGGCTATTGGGGTCCGTCGGCAGGAACAGGCCCAGCTGCGTCACCGGAAAGCCGTCGATGCTGAGCGTTCCGTCGCCGGACAAAGTCACGCTCTCCGCGCCCGGCGGGATCGGAACGGGCGTTCCCCCGGCGTCGAGCAGCAAATGTCCGACCGGCGTCGCAAGATCTCCGTTGGCGTCCGGCGCAAACGCGCCCGCCCGTGTCAGGCGGGGGCCGTCTTCGGCCTGGATCTGGAAGTAGCCCTCGCCGGAGATGGCAAAGTCGAACCGTCCGCCGGTATTGCGGTGACCGCCAAAGGAGGTGTCGGTGAAACGGCCTTCGGCCCGCGCCATGGAGAGCGACGTGTTGGGATCCTCCAGCGCGGTGACATACTCGGCGAACAGGACGCCCTCGCGCTGGAACCCGACGGTAGATGCGTTGGCGATGTTGTTGGCAAGCGTCTGTAGTTCGGCCTTGAGACCGGACTGGCGCGTCAGAGTGGCGTAGGCTGCATTTTCCATTTCAGGACCCGATGACGAGCGGAATGATCGTGTCGGTGAAAAACTCCGACAGGGACGTGGTCATGAAGGCCATGCTGATCCAGAAGGCGACGACGATGGCGAGCAGCTTCGGCACGAAGGTGAGCGACATCTCCTGAATCGACGTCAGCGCCTGGAACAGACCGACGAAAAGGCCGGCGGCCAGCGCGACGGTCAGGATCGGCATCGAGATCACCACGGCGATCCAGAGGCCCTGCCGGAGGGTGTCGTAGAACTGAACCTCGGTCATGGCTCAGACCGGCATCCGCAGGATTTCCTGATAGGCTTCGACGACCTTGTTGCGCACCGTCACCGCCGTCTCGACCGCAAGCTGGGACTGGGCCAGCGCATCGACGAGGGCATGGGGGTCGGCGTCGCCGGTGAGGGTTGCGGCAGCGGTCGTTTCGGCCCTTTGCAGCGTGGCCGCGAAACTGTCCGCCGCGCGGCCGGCGACTGCCGCGGCACCGTCTGGGGTCGTTTCGGGGCGAAGTGCCGCCTGGGCGGTCGCGTAGCTTCGGCTCGCTAGTCCGGTTGTGATGTCCATTCTGGACCCTCCTTAACGCTTGAGCAGTTCAAGCAGAGCGCCGGACATTTTCCGGGCCTGGTCGAACATCTTCAGGTTGGCTTCGTAGCTGCGTTGCGCCTCGCGGCTGTCGGCGATTTCCACCGTCAGATTGACGTTGGAGCCGTCATAGTGGCCGGTCTCGTCGGCCAGCGGATGGCTGGGATCGTAGACCAGCTGAAGTTCGCTGCGGTCCAGACGCACCCGCCCGGTGCTGACCCGCGACGAGTCGCTGTCCGGCATCCGTTCCGTGGTGAACGCGACCGTCTTGCGCCGATATCCGGGCGTGTCGACATTGGCGATATTCTCGGCGACATGGCGCAGGCGGGTGGCCTGGGCGCGCATCCCGCTGGAGGAAATCGCAAGGCTCTGCATGAGATCCGACATCGCAGCTCCCCTCAGCGCCCGATCGCTGCGCGCAGCAGTTTCAGGCCGCTGCCATAGACCGTCAGAGCGAGATCGTGGCTGCGTTTGATCTCGCTGGCGCGGATCATTTCCGTTTCGATGGACACCGTATTGCCATTGGGCGAGGCGTTGCCGGCGACGGGATCGGCGCGCGCATCCGGCGCAGACCCGCTCAGCCCGGTGCGAAAATGTGCCGGGTGCACGGTGCGCAGACCGTTGTCCCCGCGCGGTGCGCTGTAGACCTCGGCAAACGGAGGCAGATCACGCGCCTTGTAGCCCGGCGTGTCCGCATGGGCCATGTTCTGCGCGGTGATGTTCTGGCGAGCGACAGCATGTTCCGCTTTCGCCGTCGCCAACCTGAATATGCTCAGGTCGCTGTGCATCGGGGCTTCTCCCTCGACTATGTTCAACTGCTGCTTAACCGTGATTCGTTTAAGAAAGCGTTGTTCATGCCTTGTTCTCATCTGGAGAAACCCCTTTGACCACGTTGGACCTGACGGCGCTGAGCGCCGGACTGCGCGAGATTTCACCGCTGCGAAAGATCGGACGCGTCGCGCGCATCTGTGACGGACGGGTGGAGGTGACAGGCCTCGACGGGATCGCAGCGCTTGGCGATCAGGTCGAAATGCAAGGCCCTCAAGGTGCCCCCTTGCGGGGCGAGATCATGCGCATCGATCCCGACTGCGTCCATGTCGTGCCCGAAGGCGATCTCGACGGTTTCACCGTACAGGCGCCCGCGGTGCTCAAGGGCCCCTTCCGCCTCGCACCCTGCGACGCCTGGATCGGGCGCATCCTCGACAGCGCGGGGCGTCCGCTCGACGGGCGTCCGGCGCCACGCGGGCCCGAGGCGCGCACCATTCAGGCCGCCCCGCCGCCCGCCGGTCAGCGTCGCGCGCTCGGACCTCGGCTGGAGGCCGGCGTTGCCGTGTTCAACACGCTTCTGCCCCTGGTCCGCGGCCAGCGGATCGGGCTCTTTGCCGGCTCAGGGGTCGGTAAATCCACGCTCCTGGGAAGCTTCGCGCGCCATATCGAGGCCGACGTGGTGGTGCTGGCACTGGTGGGCGAACGCGGGCGCGAACTGCGCGCCTTTGCCGAGGACGTGCTGGGCCCCGAGGGGCTCGCGCGGTCGGTGATCATCACGGAAACCTCCGACAAATCGCCGCTGGAGCGCGCGCGTGCCGCGCTCTCCGCCATGACCGTGGCGGAGCATTTCCGCGATGCCGGCAGGCAGGTCCTGCTGTTGATCGACTCCGTTTCGCGCCACGCCGAAGCCTACCGCGAATTGCGCCTGACCCTGGGCGAGCCCGCGAGTTTCCGCGGCTATCCGCCCTCGCTCGCCCACCGCCTGATGTCGCTGGCCGAACGCGCGGGGCCGGGTGTGGAGGGGATGGGCGACATCACGGCGGTCTTCTCGGTCCTGGTCCAGGGCGACGATATGCAGGAACCGGTGGCCGATCTGTTGCGCGGGGTGCTGGACGGGCACACGGTCCTGGATCGCCGCATCGCGGAGCGGGGCCGCTTTCCGGCCGTCGATCTGCTGCGCTCGGTCTCGCGCAGCCTGCCCGCGGCCGCCACGGAGGACGAGAACACGCTGATTTCCGACGCCCGCGCGCTGCTGGGCACCTATGACCGGGCGGAATTGATGATCCAGTCCGGCCTCTACACCGCGGGATCCGATCCGGCGATCGACCGGGCGGTCGCCTGCTGGCCGGCGCTCGACGCGTTCCTCGCCGGAACAGGGCCGGAGCCCGCGTGCGAAAGCTTCGAACGGCTCGGAACAATCCTGACCTGAGCCGGCGCACGGTTTCCATTGCCACGCACAGCGCTAGTGTCGGGCGGGACGTGACAACGGAGCCGCCCATGCCCGAGATCAACCCGATCCGCGACACCGATGCGGAGGCCCGCGCCCTTGGGCGCCGGCTGCTCGACGAGGCCCGCTTCGGCGCGCTCGCGGTGCGAGAGCCCGGCACCGGCGTGCCCCATGTCACCCGCATCGCCGTGGCGCGCGCGCCCGACGGCAAGCCGCTGACGCTGATTTCGGATCTGTCGACCCACACCCGGGCGTTGAAGGCCGATCCGGTCTGTTCGCTGCTGGTGGGCGAGCCCGGCGCGCGGGGCGATCCGTTGACCCATCCGCGCATGACGCTGGTCTGCCGTGCCGACTTCACCCCGCACAGCGCCCCCGGCTTTGCGCCGCTGCGAGCCCACTACCTTCAAACCCACCCGAAGGCGAAGCTCTATATCGATTTCGCCGATTTCAGCTTTGCTGTGCTGCGCGTGGCGCGCGCCGATCTGAATGGCGGGTTCGGCAAGGCCTTCCAGCTCACGCCGGGTGATCTGGGGTTGAATGCCGCCTGACGCTCACGCGCCGACGGCCGGCGCGACACGGATCTGGACCCCGTTGATCTGCCAGCCGGAACCGCCGCGCACCATCTGATAGTCGAGCAGCCAGGGCACACCCTTCGCATCGCGCACCAGAACCTGCTGAGTGACCGAACCGCCATCCTGGCGCAGGTCCAGGAACTGCACATCCGAGGGCCGCCAGACCATCGGATAACCGTCACGCACCATCTGGCCAAAGCGCTCGGGCGTGCCGAAGATCCCGCGGATGCCTGGCGACGCATAGTCGAACGCGGCGGCGAAATCATCGGACTGGAAGGCGGCGATCTGATCGCCGATCACCCGGGCGATAGCGGTGGCGTCAGCCTCTTCGGCCTCCGAGATCACCGCACAAAATGTCGCCGAACCCGCAAGAACCGCGGTCAAAAACGTTCTACGCATACAATCATCCCTAACTGTCCGGCACAGAACTGTAGGGGACGGCGGGACAAGGTCAATCCGCGGGCGCACCGTCGGCGAGGGCGCCGGAGAGACCCGCTTCGATCAAGGCCACGCTTTCGTCGACCCCGTAGAGCGCCACGAAGCCGCCGAAACGCGGTCCCTGGCTGGCCCCGAGCAGCACCTCGTAGAGCGCGCGGAACCAGTCCCGGAGCGGGTCGAACCCATGCGCCTTGCCCACGGCGAACACCTCCGATTGCAGCGCTTCGGCGTCCGGGGCGCCCTGCCAGCCGCGCAACCTGTCGGCCAGATCGGTCAGCGCCGCGCGCTCGCGGTCATCGGGCAGGCGGTAGGTCTTCGCGGGTTTCACGAAGTCGTTGTAATACTGCACGGCATACCCCGCCGCGGCATCGAGCCCGGGATGCGTCTCGGGCGACGCATCAGGCGCATAGCGGCGGATGAAGCCCCAGAGGCTCCCCGCGTCCTCGGCCGAGGCCACACTGGCGAGGTTCAGGAGCATCGCAAAGGACACGACCATGTCGCTTGCCGGGACAGTGTCCCCGTGGATATGGCGCACCGGGTTGGCGAGCTGCGCCTTGAGATCCTGGTCGGGATAGGCACGCAGCTGCTGGTGATACTCGTCCACCGCCTTCGGGATCACGTCGAAATAGAGCCGCTTTGCGGATTTCGGCTTCTGGAACATGAAATACTGCAGGCTCTCGGGCGCGGCATAGGTCAGCCAGTCCTCCATCGACAGGCCATTGCCCTTTGATTTGGAGATTTTCTGGCCGTTCTCGTCATTGAAGAGCTCATAGGTCAGGCTTTCGGGCGGCCGCTTGCCCAGCGCGCGGCAGATCTTGCTCGACTGCGTCACGCTGTCGATCAGGTCTTTGCCCGACATCTCGTAATCCACTCCAAGAGCCGCCCAGCGCAGCGCCCAGTCGGGCTTCCACTGCATCTTGACGTGCCCGCCGGTCACAGGCACCTCGACGCGCTCGCCATCGGGCTCCGCGTAGACGATCGTGCCCTTGGCAACGTTGCGCTCCAGCGTCGGGACCTGCAGCACATGGCCGGTTTTGGGACTGATCGGCAGAAAGCAGGAATAGGTTTCGCGCCGTTCGGGCCCCAGCGTCGGCAGCATGATCTCCTGGATCTTGTCGAACCGCTCCAGCGCCACCAGCAGCATCTCGTCGAAACGGCCCGACGTGTAATACTCCGTCGCGCTGGCGAATTCGTACTCAAATCCGAAGTTGTCCAGAAATTCGCACAATCGCGCGTTGTTGTGCTGAGCAAAGCCCGCATGGGTCCCGAACGGATCGCGCACGCGGGTCAGCGGCAGGTGCAGGTCCTGTGCGAGTTCTGCCTGCATCGGCACATTGCCCGGCACCTTGCGGAATCCGTCCATATCGTCGGAAAAGCAGATCAGCTTGGTGGGAATGTCGCTGAGCAGCTCGAACGCCCGACGCACCATCGTGGTGCGCGCGACCTCGCCGAAGGTGCCGATATGGGGCAGCCCGCTCGGCCCATAGCCGGTCTGGAACAGAACAAAGCCCTTTTCGGGCGGTGCTTTCTCGTAGCGCTTGAGGATCCGCCGGGCCTCTTCGAAAGGCCAGGCCTTGGACTGAAGTGCGGCATCGGTGAGATCGGACATCGGGACGGCTCCACTGGCGGGCCGTGGTCGCTTAGTGCGCCGGTCCGCGGCGGTCAACCGCCGCCGGCCGCACCGGCACCTGCTTGGACGCCATCCTCCGACCAGGCGACGACGCACCGAACGCCCCGCGACGCCGCACAACGCTGCGTTATTCTCGCCCGGATTGCACCTGCATGGCTTGCTGCCGCCGCCGCAGTGCCGTAGCGTCCGGGCGCCGCACCAGGCGGCATGACCTCCAGGATCGAACGCACAGTGTCTGACATCGCCCCGACTTCGCTCACGCCGCAGGACAGCCTTGCGGCCATCATGGTCGCCGTTTCCGCCTCGGACGAAACCATCCGTACGGCCGAACTGATCAAGATCGAAGATATCGTAAACCATCTGCCGGTGTTTTCGGGCTACGATATCGATCGGCTCAAGACCGTCAGCCAGACGGTCTTTGACCTGCTCGAGGAGGAGGACGGACTCGACGCGCTCTTCGGTCTCATCCGCGCCGGGCTGCCGGAGCGGCTCTGGGAGACCGCCTATGCGCTGGCCTGCGACGTCGCCGCCGCGGACGGCACGCTCAACGAATCCGAACTGCGCCTGCTGGAAGAGATCCGCCATGAGCTTTCGATCGACCGGCTCCATGCGGCGGGGATCGAACGGGGCGCCCGGGCGCGGCACGTGACCATCTGAGCGTTACACCGTCCTAAGCCTTACGCCGTCGCCGCCCAGATTCGGCAGAGGTCGAACTGCATCTCGCGCGACCGCCGGCTCCAGACCGCAGTGCCGGCCGGGGCCTCGCGGTCATCGGGCGCCACGGCGGCCCGGCGCACGGGAGCGTCCGTCAGGATCGCAAAGGCCAGATCACGCCCGCGCCGCGTCCGGATGTAGCCCGTCAGCGCACTGACGAAATTCAGCGTTCCGGTCTTGGCACGCAGCCGCATCGGCTCCGGTTCGCCCGCATCGTCGGTCAGGGTGATCTCGCGCAGCACCGGCGCCAGCGGGCCCTCAGGCCCGAGCGTCACGAGTGCCGCCACCATGTCGCGCGCCGTCACCCGCGACAGGCCCGACAAGCCCGAGTGGTCCACGAACCGGCTGTCGCGCATGCCCAGCGCGCCGCGCGCCCAGTCGGTCATCACCGCCGCCGACTCCGGCAGACTGACCGGCGGCACCCCGTCCTGTGCCGCCGTCGTCGCCGACAAGCCCACGGTCTCGGCCGTCAGGTTCGTCGAATAGCGCAGCAGCCCGCGCAGCACCCGCGTCAGTGGATCGCCGACCTGCGCGGCGAGTACGGCTCCCCGCGGCGGGGCATCCAGCGCCACCGCTCTTGGCAGGTCGATCCCGCGCGCGCGGGCAAAGCTCTGGAACACCTCGGCCGCATAATCGGCACTCTGGCGCACCGGCAGCCACCGCGTCCCCGACGCGCCGAGCGCCGCCTGGGCAACCGACCAGCGCTCCAGCCCCGCGCTCGCATCGTAGTCATGGGCAAAGACCGGCAGGCGGCGCGTGTCGGTCCGCGCCCGAATCACCGAGATCGGCGGCACATGCACGTTCGTGCGGGCATCCAGGCTCAGATCATGGGCATCGCCGCGCGCCTGCCAGCCGAAATGGACGCGGTTGAAGTTCAGATTGAGCCCCGAAATCGACGGGTTATAGCGCAGATGATCGGGCTGGGCGGGGTCGATCTCCCAGACATGGGGCAGCGCGCCGGACCAGATCGCAAATCCACCCGCCACCTCGCGCAGCCCGGCATCATAGGCCGCCTCCGCCATCAGGGCGAGGTGATCGGTGGTCAGCAGCGGATCGCCCCCGCCGGCGAGAACCAGATCACCCTCCAGACGTCCGTCGCGCACCGGTCCCGTCGCAATCAGCTGCGTCACAAAGCGGTGGCCGGGTCCCAGAAAGTCCAGCGCATAAGCCGCCGTAATAGACTTGGCGGTGCTCGCCGGTGGCATCGGGCGCTGCGGCTGGCCGAGGCCCAGCACCGCCCCCGTCCGCGCATCGGCCACCAGATAGCTGACCCGTCCGCCCAGCCGGGCCTCGGCGATCCGCGCCCGCGTGGCGTCGGCCAACCGGCCCGGATCGTCGGCGCCGGGGCGCAGGCGCGGCACCGCGGAGCGGGGCGTATTGGCCCCGGCCGCGGTCGCGGCGAGGGCCAGGCCGGAGGCAAGAACGGCGCGTCGGGTCAAATCGGACATGGGCTCAGATGACCCAAGCCCGGCCCCTTCCGCAAGGCTCTGCATGCACAGGATGCCGCGAGGAAACCGCGAATTCGAAATACCGCGCCGCCGCCCGGCCTTTCGCCCGCCGGGATGCGGGGCCCGGAGCGGATGCGACGCGCCGGGGCGGGGCTCGATGCCCCGGCCCGGCGCCCCCCCTTACCGGCGCCAGTCCCCACTATGGCGGATCGCCGTGGAGGAGATGTCCATCATCGGCACCGGCAGATAGCACCAGGCCGGGGGCACCGCCTGGGGCAGCAGACGCGCCGCGGACGGCGCGATCCGGTCGCCCCGAAACAACCGCGCCGCCCGCGCGGTGCGCGCCCAGACCGGCATCCCGGGGCGCGCCAGCACGCCCACCGGGACCCGCGCCATGATCGTCGGCCAGCGCTCCCAGCGGTGCAGCCCGGCCAGATTGTCCGCCCCCATCAGCCAGACGAACCGCACGCCCGGATAGATCCGTTGCAACGCCTCAAGGGTCTCGGCCGTGTATCGCGTGCCCAGCCGGGCCTCGATATCCGTGACCACCACCCGTGGATCGCTCAGCTGCGCCCGCGCCGCCGCGATCCTCCGCGTCATCGGCGCAGGTCCTTCGGCTTTGAGCGGATTACCCGGGCTGACCAGCCACCAGACCCAGTCCAGCCCGAACCGCTTCAGCGCCTCCGCAGTGATATGGACATGGCCGCGATGGGCCGGATCGAACGACCCGCCGAGCAGACCGATGGCCTGCCCCGCCCGCGCGGCCGGAAAGCCTGCCCGCATACCCCGGCTCCCTTTCCGCCGCTGCCTTGCCCCGCATAGCGCGCAGCGCCGCCGGGATGCAAACCGATGACCGCGCGCCGCATCAAGGGGTTGGACCGGCGCGCGAGGTACGTCATCCTGTGCGTGTGCCAATGGACCGCCCGCAACCGCTGGAGACCGCCATGCCCCCGATCGCAACCCCGATCCGCCCGTCGCTTCATTCGATGTTCCTCGCCGCAGGCCTCGTCTCGGGTCTCGCCCTGCTGCTGGCCACGGCCGCCCCGGCACAGGAGGCCGCGGACGCCGTCGCCCCCGAGGCCGCGTTCTCCGGCGGCGCCGCCGCTCTGAGCGAGGCCGCCGCCGCGTCCTTCGCCAAAAAAACCGCCGGAACGCCGATAGAAGCCGCCACCTGGATGGTCGCGGCCGCCAACCCGCTCGCGGTCGAGGCCGGCGCCGCGGTTCTGGCAGACGGCGGCAGCGCGGCCGATGCCATGGTCGCCGTCCAGACGGTGCTGGGGCTGGTGGAGCCGCAATCCTCCGGTCTCGGCGGCGGGGCGTTTCTCGTCTGGTACGATGCGGAGAGCGGCGAGGTCACGACGCTGGACGGGCGCGAAACCGCCCCCGCCGCCGCCACACCCACGCTCTTTCAGACCGGGGATGGCGAGCCGATGCAGTTCTTCGACGCCGTCGTCGGCGGACGCTCGGTGGGCGTTCCCGGCACCCCGGCGCTGCTGCAGGCGGCCCATGACCGCTGGGGGCAGAGCGACTGGGCCGGGCTTTTCGACACCGCCATTGCGCTGGCCGAGGGCGGCTTTGCCGTCTCGCCCCGAAAGGCCGCGCTGATTGCCGGAGATGCCGACCGGCTCGCGCGCCACGGCCCCACCGCCGATTACTTCCTGCCCGGCGGCACGCCCATCGCCGCAGGCACCACGCTGACCAACCCGGCCTATGCCGAAACCCTGAAAACCCTCGCAGCCGGCGGCGCGGCCGCCTTCTATACCGGCCCCATCGCCGAGGGAATCGTCGAAACGGTACATGGCTTCACCGACAACCCCGGCGTGATGGTGCTCGGCGACCTGGCCGCCTACCGCGTGAAGGAGCGCCCGCCGGTGTGCGTGGCCTATCACGGCCATGATGTCTGCGGCATGGGCCCGCCCTCCTCCGGCGCGCTCACCGTGGGCCAGATCCTCGGCTTGCTCGAGGGCTACGACATCCACAGCCGCGCTCCCGACGATCCAGAGACCTGGCGCCTGATCGGCGACGCCTCGCGCCTCGCCTTCGCCGACCGCGGTCTCTACATGGCCGACAGCGATTTCCTCGCCGTCCCCGTCACCGGGTTGGTCGACCCCACCTATCTGGGCGAACGGGCGGAGCTTCTGGGCGGTGACGACGCCCTGCCGGAGGTCGCCCCCGGCAACCCCGGCTTCGATCACGCAAGCCTCTGGGCACCCGATGAGAGCCTGGAGCTGCCCTCGACCTCGCACATCTCCATCGTCGATGCCGACGGCAACGCGCTGTCGATGACCACGACCATCGAGAACAGCTTCGGCTCGCGGCTGATGGCGCCGGGCGGGTTCCTGCTGAACAACGAGCTGACGGATTTCTCCTTCCGCACCCATGTCGACGGCCGGCCCATCGCCAATGCCATCGCACCGGGCAAGCGGCCGCGCTCCTCCATGGCGCCGACCATCGTTTTGCGCGACGGCGCACCGGTGCTGGTCGTGGGCTCGCCGGGCGGCTCCCGGATCATCGGCTATGTCGCCAAGACCATCATCGCCCATCTCGACTGGGGGATGGATGTGCAGGCCGCCATCGACATGCCCCACCTGGTCAACCGCTTCGGCACCTATGATCTGGAGGCCGGGACCGACGCCGAAGCGCTCCAGGGCCCGCTTGCGAAACTGGGCTACGAGACCGAAATCCGGGACCTGACCTCGGGCCTTCAGGCGATCTCGATCGGGCCGGACGGGCTGCGCGGCGGCGCCGACCCGCGCCGCGAAGGCATCGCGCTCGGCGACTGACACGGCACCGGCGCGGGCCAGAGCGGTCCGCGCCTTTTGGGCCAGCGATGTCGGAACGGCGCGCCGGCGCGCGGCTCAGAGCCCGTCGACCAGGTCCTCGACGGAATTCAGCGTGATCCGCTTGCGCCCGGACTCGATGATCCCCGTCTTGGTGAGCCGGGCGAGCACCCGGCTGACCGCCTCGCGGTTGGCGCCGACATGGGAGGCGATATCGCTGTGGGTGGGCGCCGGGTCCAGCAGCCCGCCATCATGGAGTTGATCGGCCTCCATCGCCAGCCGCACCAGCAGCAGCTTCACCCGGGTCTCCACGTCATGGACGACCAGCTCAAATATGCGATCGTTCAGGCGCCGGTTGCGCGTCGCCAGATCGACCATCAGGTTGTGCGCCAGCCCCGGAAAGTTCTCCAACCATTCCAGGAACTGCGGCCCGGCGATCCGCCCCACGAGGCTCTCCTCGGCGGCAAACACGGTCAGGGACCGCGGCCCGTGGTCAAGGGCGGCAAGCTCTCCGAAATGCGCCGAGCGGCGGAACTCGGCATAGGCAGCTTCCTTGCCTTCGTCCGAGATCAGAACCCCCACAAGCCGGCCATTGAGCACCAGGAACACATCCGTGGACATGTCGCCCTTGTCCATCACCGTCTGGCCCTTGAGCACCCGCATCGGCGCGACACCGGACACAAGCTTGCCCAGATCCGCGGAAGACAGATTCTTGAAGAGACCGATTTTCGCCAGCTCACTGGAATGGATCACAAAACCGCCCCCCAAGGCAAAACAGTGAAGTCATTCTCGCATTAGTTGATCTTGCGTCAACTTACAAAAGCAACCTGGTTTTCCGGGGAGTTGGTTTGACGCGACGGTGCTGCCCTACCAGCAAGAGAACAGCACCGTCACGCCAAGTCTTCTAATAGACAGGTGATAAAAATTCCGTCCAGCCCGGGGGCCGTCGTTGGAAAATAGTGTTACGCCGCAATCTGCGGCGCCTTGGTGAAACCAGTGTCGCGCAGTCTGCGCATCCCGTCTGTGACTTTGGACACAAACTTGAACCGTCGTCTGTGACCTAGGACACAAACCCGGGCCGTCGTCTGTGTCCCAGGACACAGAATCGGGGCGCTGGTCATCCGACGTAAACCCGCGGCGACTATTCCAGCGGCACAATCGCACCGCAGGATGTGGGTATGGCAGGACGAAAACGGCGAAGAATCGCATGGCGCAAAGGGACGCTTGTCCTGGGGATCTGCGCCGCAATGGCTGTCCCGTCCCACGCGACACCCGGCGCCGGCACGGTGAAATGGGCCGAAAGCAATGGCGGATCGGCCCCGATCCTGCGCACCGCACCGCGCAGCCTGTTTGCGGCATCAACGGGCGCGACTTTCGTGCAGCCCCGTGCAGCCGGGCCTTTCATCGGCGGCCCGACCCGACAGACCACACCGTCGCTGCCGCCCTTGCGCCTCGGGCCGGACGAACAAACGCTGATCGACGCGCCGCCCCGCAGCTTCGCGGGGCTCGGCGCGCTCGGCTGTATCGCGGTGTCGATCTATCATGAGGCGCGCGACCAGCCCGCGGCCGGTCAATATGCGGTGGGATCGGTCATCCTGACCCGGGCCGCCACGCCGGGCCGGTGGGGCGACAGCCCCTGCGCCGTGGTCCAGCCGGTGCAGTTTTCCTACCTGACGCCGGATCGCCGCTTTGCGCCCATCCGCGAACATGACGCGTGGGAACGCGCCGTCCGCATCGCCGCCCAGGTACTGCGCGACGGCCCGGCGCCGGCACTCAAGGGCGCCGACCACTACCATACGACCTATGTTGCGCCGGTCTGGAACCGCCAGATGGACGCCATCGGACGCATCGCGGATCATGTCTTCTGGCGCAGCCGTGCCGGACCCTGAACCCTCGCGGGACCCGGGCCCAGGACGGGTGACCGGCTCAGGCGGTGCCGCGGAGCCGGCGGAAGAACTCGCCCATGGGATCCTTTTTGGGATCGGCCTCCTGCAGGAACGGCACGCTGCCTTCGGCAGGCTTGTTGTGCAGATAGACGACCGTGCCCATCGGAACCATGTCGTAGAAGGGGATGATCTGCTGATTGACGATCCGCGCGCAGCCGTTCGACACCGCCCGGCCGAGCGTGCCCGGCTTGTTGGTGCCATGGATGCGAAGCATCGTGTCGCCGCGCCGGTCGTCATAGAGATAGATCGCGCGCGCACCGAGGGGGTTGTTGACGCCGCCCGGCATCCCGTCAGCGTATTTCTCATAGGCCGCGGGATCGCGCTTGATCATCGCCGGCGTCGGTTTCCAGGACGGCCAGCGCGCCTTGCGCCCGACATAGTAGGTCCCCGGCTCATAGAGCCCCGGCTTGCCGATCCCCACCATCCAGCGGAACGCCTCGCGGTCGGGGCGCGTCAGGTACAGGCTGAAGGTCGTCGGATCGACATGGATCTGCCCCGGCGGCAGTTCCGCACGCAGCTTCACGCGCCGCGGCTGCAGATGGTCCGGCAGATCGAAGGTTTTCATCCTCGTGTCGCTCGCGAGCGCAGGAGCGGCCAGAGCGGCTGAAGACACGGCTGCTGAGCCTGTGGCGATGAACCGGCGTCGTGAAAACATGCGGGGTCTCCCGAATTCGTTAATGCAACTATACACATACACCTTTGCGGAGGTCAGATGAAACTTGAGTGAAGATCTGCATCCGTTGCGCGTGCCCTTTGAAACGCATCTAAAGGCAATTCTCCAACAATTACGCAGGCCTCCGCAACCGGAACACAGTGCAAATGCGCAACATGTTAACCTTAACCAATCCTTTTCGTGGCGTCGTCGAGGTGCCCTGATTGCCTCCGGTCACGGCTTCGGCACCGATGCGGGGCGCACGCCACGGGCATCGCTGTCCGCCCGACCGGAAGCCCCGCCCAAGGCCTCCGCCCAGGGTCCCGATCTCGGCCCCCCGGTCTCCGGCCTCAACCACAGGCCCCGATCTCAGGCCCCCACCTCAGGCCCAAGCTGCGTCATAGGCCTCCCGCAACAGCCGCGTCGCGGAATCCCCCGAACCCGTGATGCGTGAATTGGCCACCACCGCTGCCTCGACCTGCAGGTTGAACTTCATGATCCCCGTGCGGACCGCCGGAAAGGGCGCGTTGGTATTGTTGGAGATGCTGCCGCCATGGCCCAGGTAGCTGCCGAAACCCGACGCGACCGGCGGCTGCCAGCCATAAAGCAGCTGGTCCATGCCGATCCGCTGCGTGGGCGTCAGGATATCGTCGGTATAGGTGATGAAGGCGAGGAAAGCCGCCAGCTCGCGCGCCGACAGATGCCAGCCGCCGCCGCCCGCAATCATGGCCCAGTTGCCATAGGCGCTGCCGATCGCCGAATTCGCCGCCTGGTAGTAGCGCGTCGGATTGCTGTCGAGCGGGCTGGTGGAGGCATTGCCGCCGAACACGCCGCCCATGCGCCCAAAGATCTCCTCGATGATATAGACCGCGTAGAAAAACGCCGACGCCACCGGATTGTCATTGTTGGCTGTCGTCAGCCCCGCCTCGCGCCACAGCAAGGGCAGGATCACCCGGAAAAGCGCGAAATTGGCATTGAGATAGTTGTAATCCGCGCCCGGATCCGCGCCGGCCGCAATAGCGGTCTGCAGTCCGGCATCGCTCAGCGTCTGGCTGAAGTTGCCGTTGGTGCTGGTCAGCCCGCTCTGGTGGGTCAGCAGATGGTGGAACCGCAGCCCGTCGACCCCGGGCCCGAGCGTCCAGTCCCGAGGCAGAAAGGGCCAGATCCGCGCCTCGGTGCCCAGCCCGGCCTCGCGCAGCAGCCGCAGGATCGCCACCGCCGTGATCGTTTTCGAAACACTGGCGATGTTGAGCCGCACATCTGGGGTCATGTTGCGCTGCGTCAGCGGGTTGCCGCTGCCATCCAGGTCCGTGCCCGCCACGGCGACACCGCCGCTATCCTCGGCCGCGACCTGCCCGTTCTGGTTCACGACAAAAGCCCAGCCCCGGCAATTGCCCTGCAGCCGCCGCCGCAACTCATCCGCGAAGCGCTGCACGGAAAAGCGCGGGCCCTCGCCATTGCCCTCCAGAACCGGGCGCAGCGCGGGTCCGAACGGCCCTTCCCGCGGTGGCACGCGGCCGGGTTCGAGATCCGAAAGCCCCAGATCCGGCAGGATCGAAGTGTCGTCGGGCCGTCCGCATCCGGGCAGCAACGCCTCGAAATCGGTAAAGCGCGGGGGCCGTGTCTCCGGTCCCGGTTTCGCGCGCGCCCGCTTCTTTGCCGTGCTCCTGGGGTCGGCCTTTGTCCCGCGCGCAGCAGCAGATTTGCTGCGCGGTCCGGCGGGTTTCTTCGTCGGTTTCGGGGGGTCTTTCTTCATCCGTGCCATACGCGCCTCTCCGGTTGTACCGCAACCGCGCGCGCCGGCATTGCGGCAGTTTCAGAGCCATCGGAACAGGAGGATGCGAAACGCCGTCCGCCGCCGCGCGGCGGCGATCGTTCGACGTCGGGCAGACCCCGGGCGCGCATGTCCGATTTGTGATCACACCATAGCCGTTCGGGCACGATTCGGAAATCGCGCTGCCCCATGGACGCGGGCCCACCCCCCGTTTAAATGCAGTCGAAACAGCGTGAAAATCGGAGATCGGCGCATGGCCAGCTATCAGTATGTCTACCACATGGATGGCGTCTCCAAGACCTATCCCGGCGGCAAGAAGTGTTTCGAGAACATCCGCCTGAGCTTCCTGCCCGGCGTCAAGATCGGCGTCGTCGGCGTCAACGGCGCGGGCAAATCCACGCTGATGCGCATCATGGCCGGCACCGACAAGGATTTCACCGGCGAGGCCTGGGCCGCCGAGGGCGCACGCGTCGGCTATCTCCCCCAGGAGCCCCAGCTCGACGACAGCCTCACCGTCCGCGAGAACGTCATGCTGGGCGTGGCCGAGAAAAAGGCGATCCTCGACCGCTATAACGAGCTCGCCATGAACTACTCCGACGAGACCGCCGAGGAGATGGCCGAGCTTCAGGACCAGATCGACGCCGCCAACCTGTGGGATCTCGACGCCCAGATCGACATCTCGATGGAGGCGCTCCGCTGCCCGCCGGACGATGCCGCCGTCTCCACCCTCTCGGGCGGTGAGGCCCGCCGCGTCGCGCTCTGCAAACTGCTCCTCGAAGCCCCCGACATGCTGCTGCTCGACGAGCCGACCAACCATCTCGACGCAGAAACCATCGCCTGGCTGCAGAACCACCTCATCGCCTACAAGGGCACCATCCTGATCGTCACCCACGACCGCTATTTCCTGGACGACATCACCGGCTGGATCCTTGAACTCGACCGCGGCCGCGGCATCCCCTACGAGGGCAACTACTCCGCCTGGCTCGAGCAAAAGGCCAAGCGCCTCGAACAGGAAAGCCGCGAGGACAAGTCCAAGCAGAAGACCCTCGAACGCGAGCTCGAGTGGATGCGCCAGGGCCAGAAAGCCCGCCAGGCCAAATCCAAGGCCCGGATCAGCGCCTATAACGAGCTCGCCAACCAGTCGGAGCGCGAAAAGCTCTCTCGCGCCCAGATCATCATCCCCAACGGCCCCCGCCTCGGCGACAAGGTGATCGAGGTCGAGGGCCTGACCAAGGCCTATGGCGACAAGCTGCTGGTCGAAGACCTCAGCTTCGCCCTCCCCCCCGGCGGCATCGTCGGCGTGATCGGCCCCAACGGCGCGGGCAAATCCACGCTCTTCCGCATGCTGACCGGGCAGGAGGCGCCCGACGCGGGCGAGGTCAGCTTCGGCGACACGGTGCAGCTGGCCTATGTCGACCAGTCGCGCGACGCGCTCGACGCCAACGCCACCGTCTGGGAAGAGATCTCAGGCGGCGCCGAACAGATCCAGCTGGGCGACGCCGAAATGAACTCCCGCGCCTATTGCTCCGCCTTCAACTTCAAGGGCGGCGACCAGCAGAAAAAGGTCGGGCTCCTGTCGGGCGGCGAACGCAACCGCGTCCATATGGCGAAACTCCTGAAATCCGGCGGCAACGTCCTGCTCCTCGACGAGCCCACCAACGATCTCGACGTCGAAACCCTCCGCGCGCTGGAAGACGCGCTGGTCGACTTCGCCGGCTGCGCCGTGGTCATCAGCCACGACCGGTTTTTCCTCGACCGCATCTGCACCCATATCCTGGCCTTCGAGGGCGAGGCCCACGCGGAATGGTTCGAAGGCAATTTCGAGGATTACGAGGAAGACAAGAAGCGGCGCCTCGGCCCCGACGCGGTGGAGCCCAAGCGGATCAAGTACAAGAAATTCGCCCGATAGCGGAGCCGCGCCCATGCTCACGGATCACATTTTCGGCCCGGTCTTCAACGCAATGATGATCGACGTGTTCGTCGCCATTCTCTGCGGCGGCGCGATCGGTCTGGAACGTCAGCTCCGACGCCGCCCCGCCGGCCTGCGCGTCTGCATCATCGTCACCCTGACCTGCGCGCTCTTCGTCACGCTGGCCGATGCCGCGAGCCCCGAGGACGGCGATGTGACCCGGATCATGGCCGGCATCGTCACCGGGGTCGGGTTCCTCGGCGCAGGCGTAATCTTCTCGAATGCAGGGCAAGTCCAGGGCATCACAACGGCCTCGCTGATCTGGGCGCTGGCCGCCATCGGCATGACCATCGGTCTGGGCTACCCCGTGACCGCCATCATCACCACGGCGCTCTTCATGCTGCTGATCATCATCATCGGCTGGGCCGAGCGCCGCTTCCGCTGGCTCATGCCCGAGGCGGAGTCGCAGCATAAGGACTGATCCGAACTGTTGCGCAGGGTCGAAAACGCACAGTTGGAAGTCGCTCGGGCCATCCACCGCAACGGCGTCTTGCTCGACCGCATCTGCACCCATATCCTCGCCTTCGAGGGCGAGGCTCACGCGGAATGGTTCGAGGGCAATTTCGAGGATTACGAGGAAGACAATAAGCGCAGGCTAGGCCCGGACGCGGTCGAGCCGAAACGGATCAAATACAAAAAGTTTGCGAGGTGAACTTGAACTGGACTTGTCCATATTGCAATCGAGCTCAAACAGTTGTCGAAAAACGATATTCCCAAGATGACTTTCTCTTTTACATCGGCGATGTCGCGACGGGACAGGTCGGAATTCAAGGTTGGGCAATAGGATGCGCGAACCCCGACTGTCAAAAACCGACAATAGGGGTTCATGTTGCTGAAGCGAAGGTTGACCAACGCGGCATGAGGCGGGCGAAAGGTAGAGTAATCCTTTCGCAACAGCTTTTGCCTGAGCACAATGGAAAGCCCCAACCAGACTACATTCCAGCGCCGCTGCGCGAGGATTACCTTGAAGCGTGTAGGATCGTTGAGCTTAGTCCAAAAGCCTCGGCCACTTTGGCAAGACGCTGCTTACAGGGAATGATCCGAGACTTTTGCGGTATCTCAAAAGGCCGTCTTATCGATGAAATTAAAAGGCTTAAAGAGCTTGTCGAAGAGGGCGATGCGCCAAAGGGTGTATCAGACGATAGCGTCGAAGCTATCGACGCGGTGCGCCAAATCGGAAATATTGGCGCTCACATGGAAAAGGACATTAACCTCATTATTGACGTTGACCCTGACGAATCTCGAACCCTCATTGAATTGGTCGAAACGCTTTTTGACGAGTGGTATGTTGAGCGTGAAAAAAGGCAGGCTCGTTTTGGGAAAATTAAAGAAATTGCTGAAGCTAAAAATAAGCAGAAGAAAGTTTCACAAGAAAAGCCTAAGCAGATTGAAGGCCCAGATGAGTAACTGACCTAAGTAGTGTCTGTATTACGCACGCACCGCTCCAGAACCCGGGCAGTCCGCACGCCTGATCCCGATTCACCGACGATTTAGCCCAATCCTCCAGTGCTTTAACCAACCCGTGCATCGCGAGGTGCCGCCCGCACTACCGCATAAGATCGTCGCAATCCTCGGCAATGCAGGTATGATCGATGTCGCCGTAGGCGAACCGTACCATCGGATTTGAGTTTAAGGAGACCGCCATGCCCAGCACCTCGCTCCTCGCCTCTCTCGCCCTTGTCGCCCTGTTGGTGCGCCCTGCCTGCGATCCGGGGCCGGCCACCACCTATCCGGTCACGGGCGCCGAGGTTGGGCCCGACGATCCCGTGCAGGAGCTTGAGGACTCGCCCCTGGTCGAAGACCAGATCTGAGCGTCACCCCTCTGCGACTGTCCTCCGCGTCAGGGCTGAGCGCCCGTGTTCACGATGCGAGGTTTGACCCCGGTCAAAGAGCCGGTCCGAGCCACACCTATGGTGCCGCCTGACCCCAACTTCAGGAGCCCCCCATGGACACCCGCCGCGCATTCCTTGCCTGTCTCGCCCTCGCCGCCCTGCTGGTCTTGCCGGGCTGCGATCCGGAACCCGCCACGACCTATCCGGTCACCGGCGAAGAATGTGGCCCCGACGATCCGGTCCGCGAGCTTGCGAATTGTCCGATCGTCAGCGGCGCGGGCGTCTGAGCGGACACCCCGCAGCGCAGGCGCGCGCTACCCCGCTTGCTCCTCCGCATAGGCCGCCTTCGCCCGAGACAGCAGCGCGTCCTCCACCCGCACGTCGGCGATCTTCATCTGGGCATAGGTCGCCAGCACCCGGTTCACCCGGCCGTGCCAGCCCTGCCCCGTCGCCTTGAAGAACTTCGCCACGCTGTCGTCCAGATAGAGCGTCACCTTCACCTTCGGCTCGCGGACATCGACGTCCTGTTCGAGCGTCATCCACGCCTCGGGGATCTTCTCGCGGACGTCCCAGTCGGTGCCCTCGTCGAATTCCGCCGCGATGCGGTGGGCGATCAGCCGTTCGGCGGCGAGCCGGCGGGTCTTGCTCAGGCCCTTGTTGAAGCTCCAGTTGCGGTGGGGCAGTTCTTGCAGCATCGGCACTCTCCGGGTCACGTGGGCCCACCATGCCCCGGCCGGGTTAACGGGCTCCGAGCGCGGCGCGCGCCGGACACCGACGTGATACCGACGCGGTACCGACGCGTTGCAGACAGCCGGAAACGGCCCCTCAGGCCTCTGCGACGACCTCGCCCATCATCTCGCCGGTCATGCGCGAGCCGTCGCTGCGCACTTTCTTGCGCACCACTTCGATCATCCCCACAGCGTCGTCGCGGGTCTGCGCGTCGGGCCATTCCGACAGCGCCGCCACTGTCCGGTCGCTGGTGCGGATCACCGTCACGCGGGTCGCCCCCAACTCCTTCAGCGCCGGCAATCGGTGCTCTTCGACATTGCGCAGAAAGAGCCCCCAGTCGGCGCCGTCATGCAGCTCCCAAGTGGTGATTGTGGCATAGGACATGGCACCTCCCCCCAGCTGTGCAATGGTGCCATCATACCATGTCTGCGGCTCTGGCGGCAGGGGCAGGCGCGGCGGATTTGCAACATGCAACACGCCGTTACCAAACGTGAAGGGCCCTTTCACCAGTCTCATCTACGCTTAGGTTCAGGCCCCGGCATTTGGCGCGCGGACAGGCCCGCCGCCCTTTCCCCGCCCGGAGCGTGACAGGAGAGCAGTGATGGACACCCAGGAACCCGCGTCCAAGACGCCCGAAAAACCGGTACCGGTACCAAGCCGCCCGCCCAAACCCGTGCGCTTCACGGACTGGGCCCAGATCTGAGTTTCGACCTCCTTTGCCGCTCTTGTCGAAGGGCCGGACCGCTGCCATAAACGCGCGTGCGACCTTTCTGCCTTCGATCCCTGCCTCCTATCCGGCTGTCAGTTCTTTCGATCCGCTGAACACCGCCGGGCCGATGCACTACCGCGATCGGCAAATACCAAAGGAGACACGGGGTATGGCCACTGGCACCGTGAAATGGTTCAACACCACCAAAGGCTACGGCTTCATCGCGCCCGAAGACGGCGGCAAAGACGTTTTTGTCCATATTTCCGCGGTTGAGCGCTCTGGACTCACCGGTCTGGCCGACAATCAGAAAGTCACGTTCGAGCTGCAGTCCGGCCGCGACGGTCGCGAAAGCGCGGCAAATATCGAACTGCTCTGACAGACGAAATCGCGCCGATCACACAGCGACCGGCGCGCCATCCTCGGGCGGTACCGGACGCGGACGTTTGTTCACGTCGATCGCCACGAAGGTGAAGGTGGCCTCGGTCACCTTCTCGCGGTCACCGTGCCGGCCGCGCAGCGCCCAGGCTTCCAGACCCACAGCCATCGACGAGCGCCCGACCCGGTCAATCTGACCATAGACACACAGCACGTCGCCGACCGCTACGGGCGCGATAAACTTCATCGCGTCGATCGCGATCGTTGCCACGCGGCCTTTCGCGCGGGCCCCGGCGATGATGCCCGCGGCGATGTCCATCTGGCTCAGCACCCATCCGCCGAAGATATCGCCGTTCACATTGACGTCCGCCGGCATGGCCAGCGTCCGGAGCAACAACGTGCCTTGTGGAGTGTCGGTCATCGCGCCCTCGCTGTCGATTTCGCGCCAGTCTAGACGGCGGGGACCCGAAGCGACAGTGGGCCCGCCAGTGTCCTTCCGACTTGCGCGCGAACCCTCAAAAAGCTTTCGGGCATCGACTCTTTCGTTGACTTTCAGTGTCACGGCGCACTGCGCGCGGGTCGCCCATGAGCCATGCTCTGGAGACGATGCAAGAGCGCCTACGTCACTTGTTGCCCGACCGCAGACAAACTGGTGAGGATTGTTACCATCACGCAATATTCACGCTACGTAAACGTGTTTGGCGCAACTTTTGAAAAGACAGACCCGGATTTTCTTTATACTTTTAACCAAGAGATCCGGAAAACGGACAAAACTGATTGAACTGTTGGTAGATTGAACTTGTAAAGAGGAGGACTGTTACGATGCCGAATACACCCAAACCCAAACCCGACACCGCCCCCAAGCCGCAGCCCGAGAACCCGCCGGTGCGCTTCACGGACTGGGCCGCGATCTAAGGCGCCGCCCTCGAAACCAGATGGGTATCGGGGACGCGGCAGTCTCAACCGGACCGGCCAAGCCGGTCCAACCGGACATGGGCCAATTCAACCCGCGTTGAGTACGTCGGCGATTTCATCGGCCAAGGCGCTTATTTCAGCCGCTGCAGGGCCCTTCGGCGCTTTCTCGGCGACGCCGAGCCCTTGTCCGAGAACCTCGGCATAAACGACACGGCTGCCGAGCACGGTTGCCGCGCGATCGCCATCAAGAGTGTCGAGTTGCGCGGACACCTCGGCGGTGAGCCTTGCCCGGCTCGACGCCCTGTTCAGCACCAGCAGGACGGGGCGCTTTTCCCGGTGCGCCATGTCCAGGATGCTCTCCGTCGCCCATAGATCCACGTGGCTGGTGGCGACCGGGACGATGATGACATTGCTGGCGCGCAGCGTCGGTTTGAGGTCGCTGTCGATCTTCGGGGGCGTGTCTATGATGACGATCTCATTGTTCTTGCGCAGCTTTTCCATCTCGTAGGATACGCCCCAGGCCGACGCGGTCGCAAAATCGAGGCCATCCTCGTCGGCCAGCCGGTCGCGCCGGGCCATGAACCAGCGGCCGAGCGAGCCCTGTGGATCTGTGTCGAGCACCGCCACGGTATGCCCGCGCCGCCGGTACTCCACCGCCAGGTTGGCCGCGAGCGTGGTCTTGCCGCTCCCGCCCTTTTGTTGCGCCACCGTGATCGCGAATCCTGCCATGGTCTGCTCCCCGTCGCGCGGATTGTATTTTGTAGCGAATCCTAGGGAGCGGCTCGGTGCAGGTCCAGAACACAACCGCGATTCAGCGGTGCGCGCAGCATGTTGGCTGAACAGATGTCATAAAACCCGCAGGTTACTGTCACTGACGGGTCATGAGCCGCACTTATCCACAGGACACTTGGAATTGTGCATTCAACCTGCCGGGGTCGCCGATGCCCGCGCCACTGCCACCGATTCGACTGACCGGCGCCGTCGCCCTGCGCGACGGCCAGCTGAGCGCGCGCACCGTGGCGCTTGCCGGCGGCCGGATCGCGTCGGGCCCGTTCCCGGAGGTCGATCTGAGCGGCTATCTGATCCTTCCGGGCATCGTCGATCTGCACCACACCGGCGCCTTGCGTCACATCGGCCCCGACACCGCCGGCGATTGCGACATGGTCCAGGTCGATCAGGAGGCCGCCGCCCATGGGGTGACGACCCGCTGCATTTCGGTGCCCTGGTCCTGGGAACGCTCCGCCGTCGCCCCATCCGCGGCGCTCGAAACCGTCCGCCGTTGGGACAGCCATCGCAGCCGCGCGCTGACCGATCTGCACCTGCAACTGCGCGCCGATCCGCACATGATCGACAGCGCCAGCGACTTGATGGGGTTGGTGCGCGACCACGGCGTGTCTCTGGTCCTGTTTCGCAATCTCGTATCCGCCGCACGCGATCTTCGGGCACATAATCCCGAGCGGTTCGTGCAATGGTGCCAGACGGAGGGCGGCTCGCCGGAGGCCACGTCCGCGGCACTGGACGACATGCTGGCCGCCGCGGGGCGCATGCCGCGTCATCTGTGCCGCCTGGCCGAGCAGTTCGACGAGATCGGCGTGCTCTATGGCTCTGTCGGGGACCGGACCGCCGAAGCCCGCGAGCATCTGAGCATGATCGGTGCGCGGCTCTGCGTCGCCCCGGAAACCGCTCAGGTTGCCGGGGCCGCCCGCGCCGTCGGAGATCCCGTTTTACTCTCCGCCGACGGACTGCTGCGCCCAGCGGTCTGCGGTCGCAAGCTCGACCCCGTCGACCTGTTGCGCCACGGGACCTGCGATGCCCTGATCTCCGGCGCGCACTCCGCGAGCCCTTTGCAAGCCGCGTTCCGGCTCGTGGATCTCGGTCTGATGCCGCTGGAACAGGCCTGGCGACGGGTGTCCGAGATCCCGGCGCGCATCCTGCGCCTGCCCGACCGGGGCGAGATCGCCCCGGGACGGCGCGCCGACCTGACGATCGTCCAAGCCCGTACCCGCGCCGTTGAGGCGACGATCAGTGGCGGGCGGCTGGCATTCCTGTCCGGCGAGGCCGCGCACCGCTTCATGGGTCTGCGCGACGACCTGCACGGGATGGCGGCCGAATAGGCACGCGCTCGACAGCGCCGACCGGCGCCCCATCTCTTGGCCACGGGCAGGAGGGTGGCGATGGGCGTCAATGCGATGCAGGTTTCCGCGGGACGGGCTTTGGCCACGTTGCGGGCGGGGTGGATGGCGCAGGCGGCAGGCCAGCTGACCGCGTCCTGGATGCTCCATGGGCGGCCCGGAGTCGGCAAGACGCAACTGGTGCAGCAACTGGCAGACAGCATCGGCGGACGGCTCTACGACCTGCGGCTTACCACGATCGAGCCGCAGGATCTGCGCGGGCTGCCCTATTACGACCATGAAACCCGCAAGACGACCTGGTACCGTCCCGACGATCTGCCCGACGATCCCGGTCAGCCGGCAGTCCTGTTTCTCGACGAACTGACCTCGGCCTCACCTTATCTGCAGCCCACGGTCTACGGGCTGCTGCAGGAGCGCCGCGTCGGCCAGCACCGCCTGCCCGACAGCGTCTTTGTCGTGGCAGCGGGCAACAGTGTCGAAGACGGCGCCGTCGCCTATGAGATGAACACCGCGCTGTCGGACCGTTTGATCCATATGCGCATCGTCGCCAGCGCGCCCGACTGGCTGGACAATTTCGCCGCACCGCGCGGGCTGCACCCGGCGGTTATCGCCTTCATCAAGACGCGCCCCGATCTGCTGGAAACCACCGAAGCCGCGCTGGAGGCCGGGCAGATGATCGCCTGCACGCCGCGCAGCTGGGAGCGCGTCGCCCAGGTCTGCGCGGCCATCCCGGACCGCCAGCAGCGCAACATCATGGTGGCTGGGATCGTCGGCGAGGCCGTGGCGGCAGAGTTCGCCACCGTCGCCGACGAGGTGGCCGCCACGGTCCAGGTGACCGAGATGCTGGCGATGGATAAAAGAGGGCGGCTGGCGCATTACCCGTCGAACCTGCACGGGCTGACGGCGCTGGTTTACGGTCTGGTGGGCGCGCTCGATGCCGAGAGCGCACCTAGGGTCATCGAGATCATGGCCGAGATCCGCCAGCTCGACAGCCTCTCGGACGATCCGGGGTTCCGCGCCCTGCCCCTGGGCGAGCTCGCGACCTACGGGTTCGAGACGCTGATCCGGCGCGGGCTTGAGTTGGGGCTGGCAGACGCGTTCCTCGCCTCGCCCGCGTTCCGGTCCTATTCGGAGGAACGCAAGGCGCTCGGCCTTGTCTGACGCCGCGCCGGGTATTCATTCCGCCCGCGCCACCCGGGCCCTGCGCAAACTGTCCGAAGACGACCCCGCCTTTGCCGCGCTGGCACTCTGGTGCGAGCATCGCGACGGCGACACTGGCACCGTGCGCGTCCGATCAGCTGGCACCCGGATCACCTATGGGGCGAGGTTCGAGGATCTGTCTTTGCCCGAACAGGTCGGGCTCTGCGCGCACCACATCCTCCATGTCGCGCTGCGCCACGGCGCTCGGGGGTCCGCGCTCAGGGCGCGGCTCGGGGAGGCCTTTGAAGACGGGCTCTTCAATCTGGCTGCGGACGCGATTGCAAACACGACGGTGGAGGCCGCCGGTTACGCCCTGCCCCGCCCCTCCGTGATGCTGAGCGAGTTGGTCGGCCGGGCGTTTTCCGCTCCGGTCGATACCGAACAGGCGCTGCGCGAGTGGGATGCCGAAAAGCTCTATATCGCGCTGACACGCCAGGACCGTGGCGCTGGAATGGGCGACGCGCCCTCCCGAACCCGCGCCCCGTCCGACGCGGGCACCAGTGCAGAACGTGCCAGGTCCTACGCGCAGGAGCAGGGGTTCAAAGAGGACCTCGACCCCGACGGCGGCGGGGACGAGGCCGAGGAGGCGCAGGACGAGGCCGACTGGCAGGCGCGCCTGGCCAAAGCGCTGGAGGCTGGCCGTCAGGCCGGCCGCGGGCTGGGATCGATCGGTCATCGGTTGGGCGACATCCCCCGCAGCCGCACGCCCTGGGAGCGGCACCTGCGCCGGCTTGTGTCCCGCGCCGTGTTGCAAGCGCCGCGTCGCAGCTATCAGCGCCCAGCCGGGCGCTGGCTGGCGCTTGACGCCGCGGCGCGCGCGTCCAGGGGCCCTGAGCCGGTGTTCGAGCCGGGCCAACGGCGCGACCTCAGGGTGCCGCGGCTGGCGGTGGCGCTCGACATGTCCGGCTCGATCCCCGACGCGCTGTTGGCCAAGTTCGCGGGCGAACTCGACGGCATCGCCCGGCGGAGCGGCGCGGAAACGCACCTGATCCTGTTTGACGATGCGGTGCGCGAGACGTGTCAGCTCGCCCCAGGAACCCTGCGCGCCACGCTGCAAAAGACGCCCCTGGCGCGGGACGGCGGCACGAACCTGGCCCCGCCGCTGGCCGCCGCCGCAACCCTGAACCCGGCGCTGGCGATCCTGCTCACCGATCTCGATGGCCCGACCGGCGCTTGCCCGCGTGGGCTCGACGTGCTCTGGGCGATCCCGGCCGAGGCACCGCCACGCAAACCCGGATTTGGTCGCGTGATCAGTCTGGCCCGCTAGTCCCCCGCCATCGCCAGGAGCCGCGCATGGGCCGAGATCGTCGCCGGGTCCAGTGCGCTGCTGCGCAGGAACTCGTTCTCTGTGAGGTTGATCCGGAGCAGCAGTGTTTCGGGCAGTGCGTCGTCAAAGATCCCTTCTTCGATCATCGCGCGCTCCGCCTCGGTCAGATCCAGCACTTGGGGACCGCCCGCCGCTTCGACCTGCACCGACACCAGCGTCAGCGGCACGATTCCCTTCAGGGGCGATTGCTCGACAACGAGATGCATCCGCTCTGCGGCCTCGGGACGCCCGGCAACGATCCGGGTCAGGACCTCGCGCAGACGCACCCGCAGCAAATCGAGCCCCCGGTCGGCCTCCTCCCGCGGCATCAGCTTTGCGCGCTTTTCCTTGGTGGGCACCGCCAGCACATTGGCCTCGACCCAGTAGACCAGGATGAACATCGCCAGCGGTGCCTGGGCGATCGGCAACGCGAGATCCGGCCAGATCATCATCGCGACCGGAAACGGTGTCAGCGCGATCAGGTAGCGCGGCAGCGATTGCTCAAAGAGCAGCCGCCAGAAGATCTTTTTCCCGAACGGGTTGCGCGGGCATATGCCCAGTCCCCGCCAGAGCATCGGGCGCGGCGGGGCCGAGGTCAGCACCAGACCCTCGCGTCCGAGCACCGTGGCAGGACAGACGATATGCAGCACGCGCTGTCTCCTTCCGCACAACTGATACAGATCAAGTCAGATCAAACGATAATATGCATCACTGAGACAGGTTTTCACGGGAGAGAGACCGACCATGCGGTTAACCATGCGCACCAATCTGGCCATGCGGGCCCTCATGTTCTGCGCCGTCAATGACGGCCGCACGGTCCGGAAAAGCGAAATCGCCACCGCCTGCAACGCGTCGGAAAACCACCTCGGCCTTGTGATCAACCAGCTCGGACAGCACGGATTCATTCTGACTTTGCGCGGTCGCGCCGGTGGCATCCGACTGGCGCGCTCGCCTGAGGCGATCAGCGTGGGCAACGTCATCCGGGTATTCGAGTCCTGCCTGCCCTTCGCGGAATGCTTCGAGGGGGCCGAAAACGAGTGCCCGCTCAAGGGCTGCTGCAAACTCCGTGGACTGCTCGGTGAAGCACTGGAGGCCTTCTACGGCACGCTCGATCCGGTCAGCCTGGCTGATCTGACTGAAGGCAACCAAGCCTTGCACGGCATCCTCGCTCTGGAGAACGCGTAACCACCGCCATCCAAGACAGCCAGGCTGGCAGTGCGTTCACGGGCCCCATGAGAGCCGGCCCGCCGACCTGCGCAGTTCGTACGTCACCCGGATAACGACCTGAGCCGGCAGGCTGGCGGGCGGGCCGCCCGGCAGGTCACTGACGGCGTTCCCTGACACTCAGCGACGCGCGGAACGATGGACGACACAAACCACGGACCCGAGCTCACATCTTGCAGGTTTGCATGCCAAGCAGACGATAGGCCGGGCAGAATTTGATCGCCGACGTGCCGAGCAGCACGATTCCCACGAGCACCGAGACGGTCGTCCAGACCGGATTGGCGAACATGGCCATTCCGCTGATGAACGGGGCGAGGACGAGGATGATCCCAAGGATGGCACGGGCGATGCGGTCCAGGGTTCCAACATTGGCAGTCATGGCAGCTCTCCTTTTCGATGGTCCGACTCCAGAATACGTCGGCTCGACTGTGCCGTCGGTGACCTTGTCACCAACGCCTCGGCCCAAGGTGAAAACCCCTGACAATACAGCGTGGCCGATCGGACCAAACCGCGACACCTTCCGGCAGCACTGGGGCGGACGGGGGTTCGCCCCAGACCGCGCCTTGCGCCGGCACGAAGCCGTGCAAAGTGGTCAAAAGATCGTCGAGACGCTCCGTGAAACGCGTGGTTTGGCGCGACACCCTGCCCAGCCCACGCATTGGTGATTGCCCCTTTGGCGACTTCATCGTTCTAATGATCGAAACGATCACCGGCATGATGCCCCGAACAAAGGACCCGCCCCATGATCCGACAGACGGTCACGACCGCGATGCTCGCAGGCACCCTCGCGATGCTCGCCATGGCGCCCGCGGCGGCGCAAACCTATGTGCGCGGTAATGATGGCGACCCCGAGACGCTCGATCAGCACAAGACCTCGACCGTCACCGAAGCCAACGTGCTGCGCGACCTTTACGAGGGGCTGGTCGTCTACGATACCGAGGCGCAGGTGATACCGGGTGTCGCCGAAAGCTGGGAGGTGTCCGAAGACGGCACGATCTACACCTTCACCCTGCGTGACACGGCGAAATGGTCGAACGGAGATCCGGTCACCGCGGGCGACTTTGTCTTTTCGTTCAACCGGATCATGGATCCGGCCACGGGTGCGAAATACGCCAACATTCTCTATCCGATCAAGGGCGCCGAAGCGATCAACAAGGGCGAAGAGGGCGAGCTTGGCGTGACAGCGCTGGACGACCGGACGCTTCAGATCACGTTGGAAAGGCCGACGCCCTACTTCCTCGAGCTGCTGACCCACCAAACCGGCCTGCCGCTCCACCCCGCAAGCGTCGAGGCCCATGGCGATGCCTTCGTGCAGCCCGCAAACATGGTCAGCAACGGCGCTTACCGGTTGGAAAGCTTCACGCCTAACGACAAGATCGTGGTCACGAAAAACCCTGAATTCCACGGTGCTGACGAGGTCGCGATCGAACAAGTGGAGTTCATTCCCTTCGAGGATCTCGCCAATTGCGCGCGCCGGTTTGAAGCGGGCGAGGTGCATTCCTGCTCGGACATCGCGACCGAACAGATCGCCGATCTCAAGGCCCGGCTGGGCGATCAGGTCCGCATCGCCCCCTATCTCGGCGTCTACTATTACGGCGTGAACACCAGCCGCGAGCCCTTTGACGACCTGCGGGTCCGGCAGGCTATGTCGATGGTAATCGACCGCGAATTCCTCGCCGAAGAAATCTGGTCGGGCAGCATGCTGCCGGCCTACGCGTGGGTGCCGCCGGGGATCGGAAACTATCTCGACACAGCGCCGGAGCTCGCCTACGCCACGCTCCCGATGCTCGACCGCGAGGACGAAGCCATCGCGCTGATGGAAGAGGCGGGTTTCGGCCCCGACAATCCGATCACGGTCGAGATCAGCTATAACGCCTCGGAAAACAATAAGAATACCGCGACGGCCATCGCCAATATGTGGGCACCACTGGGGATCGAAACGACCTTCAATGTCCGCGATATCAGCGCCCACTATGCGATGCTGCGCGACGACAAGATCCATGACGTCGCCCGCGCCGGCTGGATCGGGGACTATTCAGACCCGCAAAACTTCCTGTTCCTGAACCGCGCCGACAATCCGGGGTTCAACTACGGTCTCTATGACAATCCGGAACATGACGGGTTGCTCGACACCGCCGCCAACACCGCCAACCTCGAAGAGCGCGCCAAGATCCTGGCCGAGGTCGAGGCGATGATCCTGCGGGACCTGCCGCAGATCCCCCTGCTGTTCTATTCCTCGCGCAGCCTCGTCTCGCCCAAGCTGAGCGGTTGGGCGGACAATATCCAGAACGCGCATCCGACGCGCTTCATGTCCCTGACCGAATGAGGCCCGCCTGGGCCGCGGCAGCCGACCGACGCGGTGCGCCCGCGCGATGCTGAGATATGTGCTGCGGCGACTCCTGGGCGCGATCCCGACGCTCTTTCTGATCGTCACCGGTGCGTTCTTCCTGATCCGGATCGCACCGGGAGGACCGTTCGACCGCGAACGTACGCTGGAGCCGACGGTGATGGAGAACCTCAACCGGATCTTCCAGCTCGATAAACCGCTTTGGGAACAATACCTTCACTATCTAGGCAACCTCGCACGGGGCGATTTCGGGCCGTCCTTCATCTATCGCGACTTCACCGTGGCGGAGCTGCTGGCCGCCGGGCTGCCGGTGTCGATGACGCTGGGCTCCCTGGCGCTGCTGACCGCGTTGCTGCTCGGCGGGCTGCTGGGCTGCATCGCGGCACTGTATCAGAATTCCTGGATCGATTATGCGGTGATCGCCACGGCGACCTTCGGGATCACGGTTCCTAACTTCGTGCTCGCCCCGCTGCTGGCGCTGATCTTCGGGGTGTGGCTGAGCTGGCTGCCGGCCGGGGGGTGGAACGGGGGCACCCCGGCGAACATGGTGCTGCCCGTGATCGCTCTGGCCCTGCCGCAGGTGGCGGTGGTCGCGCGCCTGATCCGCGGCAGCATGATCGAAGCGTTGCGGGCCGACCATGTCCGGACCGCGCGCGCCTATGGTCTGCCGACGCGGATGGTCGTGGTGACCCATGCGCTGCGATCGGCGTGCTTGCCGGCGGTCTCCTATTTGGGACCGGCGGCCGCGGCGCTGCTCACAGGCTCCATCGTCATCGAGCAGATCTTCGGCCTGCCGGGGATCGGGCGGTATTTTGTCACCGGCGCGCTGAACCGCGACTATACGCTCGTGATGGGCACGGTGGTGGTGATCGCGGTCTTCGTGGTGCTGTTCAACCTGATCGTCGATATCCTCTATGCCGCGCTGGACCCGCGGGTGCGCTATGACTGATGCAGCAGCCCCCGGACCGCAGACGGTCTCGCGCTCGCTCTGGGCGACAGCCTGGCTGCGGCTGCGACGCAACCGGGCGGCAATGGTCTCGCTCTGGGTGCTGGGCTTCTACATCCTGGCCGGGATCTTCGGCCCGATGATCAGCCCGCACAATCACGCCACGGTTTATCGCGAGTTCGTCAAGGTTCCCGCGAGCCTGACCGCCTATCCGCGCCCCGACGCTATCCTGCCCCAGGCCGAACGCGTGCTGAGCCGCGCCCGTCTGACCCTCGACGAGATCGCGCTGGACGGCGAGACCCTGCGCATCGAAGCCTCTTCCAGCCGCGAAATCGACCCCCGCGTGACCCGCTATCTTGACCGCTCGAACCTGTTCTCCAATGCCCGCATCACCGAGACGTCGCCCGACGGCACCCGTGTCGTGATGGAGGCGGATGTCGCGCGGGTGCATTTTCTCTTCGGCACCGATGCCAATGGCCGCGATCTGCTGGCCCGAACGCTCATCTCCGTCCGGATCTCGCTGATGATCGGGGCGCTCGCAACCGCGGTCGCGCTGGTCATCGGCGTCGCCTATGGCGCGACCGCGGGCTATCTCGGAGGGCGGATCGACACGCTGATGATGCGGTTTGTCGATATCCTCTATGCCCTGCCCTTCATCTTTTTCGTGATCTTGCTGGTCGTCTTTTTCGGGCGCAACGTGATCCTGATGTTCATCGCCGTGGGGGCGGTGGAATGGCTCGACATGGCCCGCATCGTGCGCGGTCAGACGATCAGCCTGAGGCGTCGCGAGTTCGTGCAGGCGGCCGATGCGCTCGGCGTCGGGTCGGGCGGCATCCTGCGCCGCCATATCATCCCCAACACGCTCGGTCCGGTGATCGTCTATGTCACGCTTCTGATCCCCAAGGTGATCCTGCTGGAGAGCTTCCTGTCCTTCCTCGGCCTGGGCGTGCAGGAGCCGCTGACCTCGCTTGGCGTGCTGATCTCCGAAGGCGCCAAGGACATGCGCGGCGCGCCCTACATGCTCTTCTACCCCTCCCTCGCCCTGACCATCCTTCTGTTCGCGCTGAACTTTCTCGGCGACGGGCTGCGCGATGCGCTCGATCCCAAGGACCGCTGACATGGACGACACGCCCGTTCTGGAGCTTACCGACCTGCGCGTGCGCTTCGACAGCCCGGACGGGCCGGTCGAGGCGGTGCGCGGCGTCTCGCTGCACGTCGCGCGTGGCGAGACTGTCGCTGTGGTAGGCGAAAGCGGATCGGGCAAGAGCCAGATGATGATGGGTGCGATGGGGCTGCTGGCGGCCAACGGCTGCGCCGACGGGTCCGCCCGCTACCATGGCCGGGAACTGGTCGGTATGCCCAAGACCGCCCTAGACCGGATCCGGGGGCGCCATGTGACGATGATCTTTCAGGAGCCGATGACCTCGCTCGATCCGCTCTACCGGATCGAACGGCAGATCGCCGAGCCGTTGATGGTCCATGGCCGGCTCAGCCGGCGGGCGGCACGGGCCCGCGCGCTGGAGCTGCTGGAGCTGGTACAGATCCCCCGCGCCGCCGCACGAATGCAGGCCTATCCCCACGAGCTGTCCGGCGGTCAGCGTCAACGCGTGATGATTGCCATGGCGCTGGCCAACGATCCCGACCTGCTGATCGCCGACGAGCCGACGACCGCGCTCGATGTGACCATCCAGGCCGAAATCCTCAGCCTTCTGGCCGATCTGCAGCAGCGGCTGGGCATGGCCATCCTGTTCATCACCCACGATCTCGGCATCGTCGAGGCCTTCGCGGACCGGGTCTACGTCATGCGCGCGGGCCGGATGGTCGAAGAGGGCGCGACCGCGCAGGTCTTTGCGGCACCAGCCAGGACCTACACCCGCATGCTGCTCGACGCCGAACCCGAAGGGCGCAAGGCTCCGGTGGACGCAAGCGCGCCCGTTCTGCTCGCCGGGCAGAACGTGAACGTCACCTTCGGCGGCGGCGTGGGGGGCTTTCTGACCCCCGAGACGCCGGAGCTGAAAGCCGTGCAGGACGTCAGTCTGACCCTGCAGAGGGGCCAGACCCTCGGGATCGTCGGCGAAAGCGGCTCCGGCAAATCCACGCTGGGGCGGGCCTTGCTGCGGCTGTTGCCATCGACGGGGCGGATCCAGTTCGAGGGAACCGAAATCTCGGTGCTCGACCGCCGCGCCATGCGCCCGCACCGCAAGCAGCTCCAGATGGTGTTCCAGGATCCCTACGGATCGCTGTCGCCCCGGCTGACCGTCGGCGAGATCGTCACCGAAGGTCTTTTGGTGCACGCGCCCGAGATCGGCGCGGAGGAACGCGATGCCGCAGCGGTGCGCGCCCTGCAGGAGGTCGATCTGGATCCAGCCGTGCGCAACCGGTTTCCGCATGAGTTTTCCGGCGGCCAGCGGCAACGCATCGCCATCGCCCGCGCCCTCGTCCTGACGCCGGATGTCATCGTGTTGGATGAGCCGACCTCGGCGTTGGACCGGTCCGTGCAAAAACAGGTCATCGCGCTCCTGCGCGACCTCCAGACCCGCCACGGGATGTCTTACCTGTTCATCAGCCACGACCTTTCGGTGGTCCAGGCGATTTCGGACAGCGTGATGGTGATGAAGGACGGATGCATCGTGGAGGCAGGCCCGACCGCAGAGGTCTTTTCGACGCCGCGCACCGACTACACCCGCCGGTTGATGCGCGCGGCCTTTGACCTCAGTGCCGTGTTGGCGGAGCGGGCCGCTTAGCCCCCTGTCCCGCGCGCCGGATATGCTCCAGCGACTTCAGATGCAGGGCGCACCGCTCCAGATCGCCGGTTTCCTTGAGCTCTGCGCGCGCATCGGGACCGAGCGCGTCGAACCTGGCGCGTGACAGGCCGAACATACCGCCGATGCCCCCGGTCGTCTCGCCAGCGGAATCGGTGATCCGGATCGACATCGGCTCCAGCAGATTCCGCGCGACCAGACGCCCAACAAAGGCACGGGTGGCCTCCAGACCGGCATCGAAATTGCTCACGAACAGGTTCACATCACGCAGAAACTTGGTCTCGACGCCATCGGACGTGAAAAGTGCATGCCCCTTTCCGGCCGTGTTCAGGCCCACAAACGCATCATCGACGCACAACACGGTCTTGCCACCCTCCTTGGTCGGAGCGCTGATAAACGGGTAACGACGCAAGAATGCCGGGATGTAAGGGGCCGCCCAACCACCGTTCGGGCCAATGAACACATTCTGGCCTTTCTTCATGCCCAGAAGCGCATTGGGCATCGGCGCCTCGGCGGAACCGGCAAACACGATCGGGCAGATACGCGCCAGGGATGGAAACTCTTCGGCCAGCGCCGGGATGGCCTCCAGACCGGTCGCAAAGCGGAAGTCGCGCCCGACATCCACGGAGTGGCGGGCGTAGCGCTTCGATGTGACGGGCTGGATACGCTCGTAGATCAGGGCGGTCTTTTTCTTGGCCATTGCGGTCTCCTGAGGGTGGCACAGACGTGCCTCAATTGACCGGCGCTTGAAAGCGCAATTCTCACTCCGCAGCGCCGACCTCGACCATATCGACGCTATGTCCGCTCGATCCTGCACCATAGGATCTCATAACTCCACGCAAGGGAGAAACGTCGGCATAGTCGCGCCCCATGGCAACTTCGACATGGTCGCGCCCTGCGCGCATCGCGTTGGTCGGATCATAGTCGACCCAGCCAAGCTCCTGCCCGCACCAGGCGCGGACCCAGGCATGCATGGCATCCGCGCCTTCCAAGCGGGGCTGTCCCGACGGCGGAATCGTTCGGAGAAACCCGCTTACATACCCCGCCGGAACCCCGATGGCGCGCAGGCCCCCAATCATGATGTGGCTGAAATCCTGGCAGACCCCGCGGCGCGCGGCGAAAGCGTCTTCGGGGCTGGTATCAACCTCCGTCGTTCCGGGAACGAACTCCAGATCGGCATGGAGCCCCTGGCCGAGGGCCTCTACGCTTTCCAGCACCGTGGCGCACGCACTGGTCTGCTCACTGGCATAGGACTGGAGGGCGGAACTACTGCGCACGCGGGTCGACTCGCCCAGAAAGTGCAAGGGTGACGTCGCATCGAGCCGGCGGTCCTGATCCAGTTCGTCCGCGAGCTGAGTCCGCGTCGGCGACAAGTCGAGTCCGCCCATTGCGCCGCTGCGCTCGACCCTCGCGCGCAGCAATAACTCGAGATCCGGGCTGAACGTGTCGAAGCCAAGCTCTATGAGATCGTTGCCAAAGAAATCCCGCGTGCTTCGCCGTTCGACAGGAGCCGGCCGTATCTCAAGATGGTGCGTGATGAGGCGTTGATGGCGCGTTTTGCGGCGCGGGAGCACGCGCACGACCTGACGCCCCAAATCCGTTGGACGCCCGTACTCGTAGAAAACCTTCAGCGTGATGTCGTAGATCATGCGGCCAAACTATCCTGCATGGGCGGGAACACCAGTGCAGCTTGAGCTGAGTTCTTTTCGGTCGGACGAGGGATAGCTGGACAGTTTGGAGATGTACCAGAATGGAATTGACGACGCCGGTATGCCGCGAGCGACAGGATACTGATACAGCGCGCCGTACGACCTTTTGTGAATTCATCGGGTCCAGAGTACTAGCCGTCCGCTCCCGACGTCGATCCAAGTACGCGACCGAGCACTTCCAGCGCGGCCTCTGACGCCAGCAAGGCTTCGAGAGGAGTAGAGGTCGGCTGCAGGCTGGTGTCCGTCGATATCTCATCTTGCTCAGCGTCCGCCGCCGGAACCATACTCGTCGAAAGAAGTTGACGGAGGGCCATTGCGTCTTGCTCGCCCGTCGCAATGCTCTCCACCACGGCTGGGCTTGGCCCGCCGGGCTCGACGGCGGCGATCATTGTGCTGCTTTGCCGCGTACTATCCTCAAGGCTCGACCCGGAGAGCGACGCTGCAGGCCTGGCCGCCGGATTCTCTCTGCGAGGCGAGGCGCCGAGAATCGTCGCAAAGTCTGCGGCACTTTCCGGAAGCCCCGTGGCGACAAGGCGGGCGATTGCGGCATCCGCCGTCGCGCGGTCGGGTGGAGTCCTGTCAAACACACGCTTGTTCCGGGCCAAAACACCGAGAAAGACGTCATGCGACGGCTGCGCGACAGCCGCTTCCAAAAGCTGGTTCCAGGCCGCACGCAAAGGATAAGCGTTGGCAAAACGCGACCGCGACAAGACAGTCAACAGCTGCTCCGCGGCCAAAATGTCGTCCGGTGCGGAGACAAAGTCGATGTAGTTTTCGAGCAGTGCAACGCTCTCTTCACTGCCGCGAGTCTCGAGCACTAAAGCGGTTATCTCAGCGCGATCCTCCGCCGCAGGCAGGCTCCCCGCGGTTTTATGCCGGTACAGGATCGCCTGAGCGGAGCGCATGCGGTGCGAACGGTCGGACAACGCATGATGCTCATCCCCGTCCGGGAGCGCGCTTGCAGGAGTACCGTCCTGGGAGCCCTGTCCAGCCTCTTGAGTCAGCGCGGCCCGCGCGCGCTCCACCGATGCCCGAACGGACCCGGCCGAGACCGCATCACCCCGGGCATCGAAGTTCGCCGCCGCGGTCTCACCGATCTGCAGCCGTAACCACCATGGCAACCGTTGGAAATTTCGCAGGACGACGTCCGCGTTGACGTCGCCTCCGACGGCAGGAAGGCTGCGCGACGCGACGAACGCCCAAAGCGCAGCGGGACTGTCGCACTGCAACTGATCGGCAAGCGGGTTGCGGTCTGCGCGCCCCGGGAAATCGACGATTTCAGCCAGCGCCCGGTATACATGCTCGTCCCGCTTGGGCATGCGATAGGTGCGGACCAGTGCCGCGGCTTCGCTGCCAAAGCCCAGAAATAGATAGGAGCGTATCATTTCAATCGCACCATCGGCTCTGGCCGTACCCGGCGATCCGGAGAGTCCCTCCGCACGCAGCTCGCTGAGCAGAATGGAGGCAGGCACGTCGGCATCGCCCCAATCCGAAACAGCGAAAAGCTCCGCGGGAAGGCAGTGCGGAGAGGCTGCTGGCAACCCTCCCGGCGGCAAACCACGGACCAGGCTATCGCGGACGGTCACCTGGCTGCCGGCTCTGCGCAACCCCGGAACCGCGGGGAAGTCGGTCGCCTCGACACGCGCGCCGGGGTCCGACAGTGTAACCATCCCGTGGGAGGCGGCCTGAGCAATACCTGCCACAAGCTGCGAATGATCGAGGCGCTGGTCCGGGAGCGCCGCAGGCGGCGAAAACCCAAGCAATCGAGTCGCGCGTGTGGCCGTACCACCGCGAACCTGCCAGTCCGACAGCGCCTTCGCGGTCTGAGAGGACGTTGCCACGTCTAGGATGGGGACATCGGTGTCTTTCTCGCCTTCCACCACAATCGTTGCGGGCTTGGAATCGAAGGGCATCACGATTTCGGCGTTTGGCACGCTGTCCGGATCGGGCTTGTCGGAATGGATGTCGATCACGACAATGTCGGGACGATAGGCGAAGACCTGAACCGGGCAGTCACAGGGCACATCAAGCGTCAATCTGCCGGGCGCGGACTTGACGTCGGTCAGGCGCCGCCGCGGAATGAACTCGAAAACACCGCCGGTGTCGAATCCCTGTGGACTGTCCGGCACGACCACTTCGTATCCGGCTTCGGTGGCGGCAACGTCCCACTCCCGCGGACGGTCCAGGTAGATCACAAGTCTGGAAAACCCGTCATGCTCGCCGCTGCGGATCTGAAACCCGGCAGCGGCGACCAGCGATGGCACAACGCAGAAGCAAAGGATCAGCGCCAGTCTCATGCTGCGTTCTGCTTGGTCGATTTGAGCGCGTCTTCGAGGTCGGAGAACGACGGGCGATGCTGGGAGGGTGTATTCTGGCGCCCGACCTCGATGCAGATATTCGTGGCGTGATTGTGCAGGTTCGCCACCAGCACCTCGCGGATGAGCTGATAGAAATGGTCGTCTTCTTCGGTCACATTCTTGATTCGTCCTGCAAAAGGACCGACGAGCCCATAGGCGAGGAACACGCCGAGGAAGGTTCCGACCAGGGCGCCGCCGATCAGCCTGCCGAGAACTTCGGGCGGCTGGTCGATGCTGGCCATGGTCTTGATGACCCCCAAAACCGCGGCGACGATGCCGAGCGCCGGCAGCCCGTCCGCCATGGTCTGGAACGCATGGCTTGAGTGCATCGCCTTGTGCAGCGACGCCTCCATGCGTTTTTCCAGCACCTCTTCGACCTGATGGGGATCGTTGTAGTTCATCGACGCGGACCGCAGCGTGTCGCAGATCAGCGCAATTGCCTCTTTATCCTTCAAAATTTTCGGATACTTCGCAAAAATGTCCGAGCTATCGGGCGTGTCTATGTGTTCTTCGAGATCCACCGGGTTCTGACGCGCCAGGCGGATCAACTCGAACAGGAGACACAGCAGATCGCGATAGTCCGGAGATTTCCATTTCGGTCCCTTGAAGACCTTGCCCAGATCGCTGAGCGAATGCTTGATCGATCCCAGATCGTTGGAGATGATGAATGCGCCCACGGCGGCCCCGCCGATCATCATGAACTCGAAGGGCAACGCCTTGAGAATAATGCCCATCTTGCCGCCGGCGAGCAGATACCCCCCGAACACCATCCCAAAGATCAGAACTATCCCGATGATCCCGAACATATCGCGACTCTCCGAACCCACTAACGTCGCGTACGCTGACAGCGATTGGTTAAAGAACCGATGCCCGGATCCGCAATTCAGCGCAGATAGGCTGCCGACAGCAGATCAGAGATCTCGGACATGGCACTGCGGAGCGCCCAGAGCGCATCGGGATCGAGTGTCTCGGGATCGCTGAGTTCAAGATCCGTCTGGGTGCGGATGACGGCCTTGTAGAACTCCGACAAATGGCCGTGGTCCTCGGCCCCCGGCAGGCGGGCGGCCAGGGTCCGGATCCGGTTGAGCTGATAAAGCACGGACCGCGGATTTCGCCCATCCAGCGCCAGCAGGTCGACGACCGTTTCGCGGTTGGTCGCGATGGTGAAGCGCCGGCGATGGGTCATGGCGCTGTCTGCATATTCCACCGCCAGATCCAGGCCGCCCTCGGGCACGTCGTCCGCCGTGAACTGGGCCAGGACCGCGGCGGTGCCGGTGGCCCGCTCCAACGCCCGCCCGAGCGACAGGAACCGCCAGCCCGTAAACCGGTACATGTTGTCCTGAACCAGCCCCGAAAACCCGGTAACCTGACGCAGCAGCAGACTGAGGATCCGCGCGATCGCGTCTTCGTCTCCGGACTCTGCGTCCGCGTACTCTGCCGCGGCCTCCTGCGCCGTAAGGCGCAGATCGGTCAGCGCGATCCAGCCGTCCTCGCTGAACCGGTCGCGCACCTGGGCCGCGCTGTTCACCGCCGCCCCGAGCATGTCCAGCAGCCCCTCCGGAATCGGCGTCCGAGTACTCACGCCGCTGCGCCAGAGCGCCAGATCGATCTCCGTCAGCAATGGCGCATCGGGATCGGCACTTTCGCTCAGGCGCGCATGGTGCGCGCGCAGCAGGCGCATCGTGCCCTCGGCACGCTCGACATAGCGCCCCAGCCAATAGAGGTTGTCCGCCGCCCGGCTGGGCAGTACCGTCAGATCCCCCCGCGCGCGCGTCTCATAACGTGCCTCGGCGATCGTCGCTCCGCGCGCCGGCCGATCGCGGATCACCCAGACATCGGCGACGGAGCCGCCCTGCTGGAGCGAAATCGCCGTCGGATCCTCGGTCCGGCCGATGCGGGCGTAGCCTCCGGGCATGAAGGCCCAGCCGCGCTCGGTGCGCGTCGCAAACACCCGCAAGCTCATGGGGCGCGGCACCAGGCGACCATCGACCAGCGCCGGTGTGGTCGAGAGGCGCACGGCCTCCTGACCCACCAGCGCCGCGCCTTCGGCATCGATCCAGTCGTTCACCGATGCCTGCGAGCCCGCCCGGAATTGCCCGCCGAGCACTGTGGCGGTTTCCGCGTCAAAGGGCAGCCGCGTCGAGAGCGCCGGTCCGATCATCATCCGGTCGGTGTGTGCCTTGACATGCTCGCGCTCGGTGGCCTGACCGCACCACCAAGTCGCGATGTTGGGCAACAGCAACCGTTCACCGCGCAGCGCCTGGCAGATGCGCGGCAGAAAGGCGAGCATCGCCCGCGTCTCCAGCACACCGGAGCCGAGCGCATTGACCATCGTCACCTCCTGCTGCCGCAGTGCGCCCACAAGGCCCGGCGTGCCGAGCCGCGAGGTCTCGTCGAGTTCCAGCGGATCGGCGTAGCTCGCATCGAGCCTGCGCCAGAGTACGCTGACAGGCTTCAATCCCGCCACCGTCCGCACCATCACCCGCCCGTCGCGCACCACGAGGTCTTCGCCCTCCAGAAGGATGAAGCCGAGGTAGCGGGCGATATAGGCATGCTCGAAATAGGCGTCGTTCAGCAGACCCGGGGTCAGCACGCCAACCTCACCGGGGGCTTCGCCCACGCGGAGCCCTTTGGCCGCCAAACGCTCCAGCGCATCGCGGAAATCGCGAAAGAACCCCCCGATCCGGGCGATGCGGCCACCGGCGAAGCTCTCAGGCAGCATCCGGCTCATGGCGACGCGATTCTCGATGGCAAAGCCGGCGCCCGACGGCGCCTGAGTCCGGTCGCCCAGCACCCACCAGCCGCCATCGGGCCCGCGCCCGACCTCGAACGCGATGAAATGCAGGTAGTGACCCGAGCGCGGCGTCACGCCGACCATCGGGCGCAACCAGTCGGTCATCCGCGCCACCAGCGACGCCGGCAAATGACCCTCGCGCACCAGCCGCGCCTCGCCATAGAGATCGGCCACGATCTCCTCGAGCAAATCCGCCCGCTGGGTCAGCCCCGCCTGAATGGACTGCCAGTCGCTGTCCGCCAGTAGCACCGGCACATGGCTCAGCGGCCAGGCCCGTTCGCTCGGTCCCTCCTCGCCATAGACACGAAAGAACACGCCCGCATCCCGCAGATACTGTTCTGCGCGCTGTGTCCTCTGGCGCACACCGTCGGGGCCGAGCCGCGCGAACTCGGTCAGCAGACCCGCCCAGACGGTGCGGACACGCCCGCCCGCATCGATCAGCTCGTCCGCGCCCTGGGGATGGGGAGTGTAGTCCGCGATCAGATCGTCGAAGGGCCTCCGGTCAGAGATGTCGGAGCTATCCATGCCCGATGTTACAGCCCCGGCGGCCGGCGGAGGTCAAGCGTCATCGGGAATTCGGGATGCGGCATCTCATCGGGCGGCGCATACATGCCCGGTGTGTGCCCGCGCGGCTCGAAGCGCGCCAGCCGGCGTGCCTCAGCCTCGTTGGAATTGACCGGAAACGTGTCGTAGGACCGCCCGCCGGGGTGGGCGACATGATAGGTGCAGCCCGCAAGCGCACGGCCCGACCAGCGGTCGAAAATGTCGATGGTGAGCGGCGTGTGCACCGGCACTTCGGGGTGCATCGACATCGGTGCCTGCCAGGCCTTGTAGCGGATGCCCGCGACGCTGACGCCGTTTTCGGCAGCGGCTTGCATGGGCACCAGCCGTCCGTTGCAGGCGACGGTATAGCGCTCCGGGTTTTCCGTCGTGAGCTTGACCTGCACCCTTTCCGTCGAGCTATCGGTGTAGCGGACGGTGCCGCCGATGGCACCGGTCTCGCCCATCACGTGCCAGGGCTCCAGCGCCTGGCGCAGCTCCAGATGCGCGCCCTCGGCCTCGACCTCGCCGCAGAAGGGGAAACGGAACTCGGCCTGTGCCTTGAACCAGTCAGGCTTCATCGCGTAGCCGTGGGCGCGCAGATCGGCCAGAACCTCCTGCAGATCCTCCCACAAGAAATGCGGCAACATGAACCTGTCATGGAGGATCGTGCCCCAGCGCACCGGTTTGCCACTCAGCGGGCGCTCCCAGAACCGCGCGATCATGGCCCGCACCAGCAACTGCTGGGCCAGGCTCATGCGCGCGTTGGGCGGCATCTCGAAGCCGCGGAATTCGATCAGGCCGAGCCGCCCGGTGGGCCCGTCGGGCGAATAGAGCTTGTCGATGCAGATCTCGGAGCGATGGGTATTGCCGGTCACATCGACCAGCAGGTTGCGCAGCAGCCGGTCCACCAGCCAGGGCAGCGGCGGGGTGCCCTCCTCCGGCGATGGCATCTGCTGAAGCGCGATCTCAAGCTCATAGAGGTGATCGGCGCGCCCTTCGTCGACCCGCGGCGCCTGGCTCGTCGGGCCGATGAAGAGCCCCGAAAAGAGATAGCTGAGCGCCGGATGCCGCTGCCATTGCAGGATCAGCGAGCGCAACAGATCGGGGCGGCGCAGAAACGGGCTGTCCATGGTCGTGGAGCCGCCGACGACCACATGATTGCCCCCGCCCGTGCCGCAATGTTTGCCGTCGATCATGAACTTGTCGGCGCCGAGCCGGACCTGCCGGGCCTCCTCATAGACGGTCTCGGTGATCGCAACCGCCTCGTCCCAGTTGGCAGCCGGATGGACATTGACCTCCAGCACGCCGGGATCGGGAGCCACGCGGATGACATTGAGGCGGGGATCCTGCGGCGGGGCGTAGCCTTCGATATGCACGGGCGTGCCCAGGCGCTCGGCAGCGGCCTCGGCGGCGGCGACAAGTTCCAGATAATCCTCCAGAGAGGTGACGGGGGGCAGGAACACTGTCAGGCGGCCGTCGCGCGGCTCGACGCTGATCGCCGTACGCACGGCGCCGTCGATTTCCGAGGAAGCCACCTGTTCGACCCGCTGTTGCGCGCCCTGATCGACGGTGCGCGACGCGATGGGCTGGTCATGCCATTCCTTGCCGAGTCGCTCGCGCACCTCCTTGGGTATGTCGCGCAGGGGCTCGCGCGGAACCGTCGGGTCGGCGTCGTTGATGTAGGGGTATTGCGCTGCCGTCAGATGCGGCAGCGCGCCCAACGGCAGACGGTAGCCCACCGGGCTGTCACCCGGCATCAAAAAGATCTTGCCGCGCCGAGTCCGCCATAGCTCCGAGCGCCAGCGCGAGCGCCGATCGAGCGCCTGCCACGCCTGCACGGGCAGAACATAGCCCACCGGCTTGCTCAACCCCCGCTCGAACACCGACATCATCCTCTGGCGTTCCTCGGGGTCTTCGATCTCGGGGTTCTCCGGCGTGACATTGTCCGGCAGGTTGCCCTCGCGCAGCAGCCACTCGCCGGTATCCTCATAGGCCGGGAGCACGTTCGCGGTCGGCAGATCGAGCACTTCGGCGATCGCGACGGTCAGCTGTTCAGCCTGATCCGGTGTCGGTTCGGTGTCGGTGCCTTCGGACGCGATCAGCGCCGGGTCGTTCCAGATCGGAACCCCGTCCTTGCGCCAGTAAAGGCTGAAGGTCCAGCGCGGCAGGCTCTCGCCCGGATACCACTTGCCCTGCCCGTAGTGTAGGAACCCGCCCGGCGCGAAGCGCTCGCGCAGGCGCCGGATCAGCTTGTCGGCCTTGGCGCGCTTGGTCGGGCCGACCGCCTCAGTGTTCCACTCGTCGCTCTCGAAATCGTCGATGCTGACGAATGTCGGCTCGCCCCCCATGGTCAGGCGCACATCGCCGGCCTGGAGCTGTTCGTCGACCTTGCGCCCCAGGGCGTTCAGATCCTCCCAGCTTTCCTCGCTGAAGGGTTTGGTGATCCGGGGATGTTCGGCCACCCGCTTGACGTCCATGGCAAAGTCGAATTCGACCGTGGCGCTGCTCGCCATGCCGCTTATCGGGGCTGCGTTCCTGAAATGCGGCGTGGCGGCCAGGGGGATATGGCTTTCGCCGGTGAGCAGGCCCGAGGTCGGGTCGAGCCCGACCCAGCCCGCGCCGGGCAGGTACACTTCGCACCAGGCATGGAGATCGGTGAAGTCGACCTCGGTGCCCGATGGCCCGTCGAGCGCTTTCAGGTCCGGCTTGAGCTGGATCAGATAGCCGGACACGAAACGTGCCGCAAAGCCCAGATGGCGCAACGCCTGCACCAGCAGCCAGGAGCTGTCCCGGCACGATCCCTTGCCGCTCTCAAAGGTCTGCTCGGGCGTCTGCACACCGGGCTCCATCCGGATCACATAGCCAACCATGGACTGCACGCGCGCGTTCAGCCCGACCACCATGTCGACCGTGCCCTGTCGTTCGCGCGGGACGGAGTCGAGGAACGCCTGCAGATGCGGACCGGCCGGCTCGGCCCGGCGGTAGATTACGAGATCATCGGCCAAATCCTCGGGATAGTCGAACGGCCACTCAGAGGCGCTGTCCTCGACGAAAAAGTCGAACGGATTGTAGACCGTCATGTCGGCGACGAGGTCCACTTCGATCTTCAGCTCCCGCACCGGTTCGGGAAAGACAAAGCGCGACAGCCAGTTGCCATAGGGATCCTGCTGGTGGTTCACAAAGTGCTTGGCGGGGCTGACGCGCAAACTGTGGCTCAGTACTTTGGTGCGCGAATGCGGTGCCGGGCGCAGCCGAATGACCTGGGGCCCGAGCGTGACCGGCCGATCATACTGATAATGCGTCAGATGATAGATACTCGCCTTGATCGACATGGCCCGTCCCCCGAAGCTCTGTTTCAGACACGGTTTCACAGATTGCCCTGGCCTGAAAGGGCAGCCCTGCCACGCCCGCACTTCAAGCACGCCATTGACGCCTTTTGAGGCAGCCGCGTGGGCCAATCGCACGGCTTGCCATGCCGGCTGGGATCGGATGTGCTCGCGCGATGATATTACCTGCCTTCTCTGCCGCCATCGACCGGCTGCCCAAGACCACCCCGTTCGTCCCACCCGAAGCTCTGGAACGCCGGAGCGGCGTGCCGATCACCCTGCGGCTGGGCGCAAACGAAAGCCTGTTCGGCGCCTCGCCTGCCGCGGTCGCAACGCTGCGCGCGACGGCACCGGAGGTCTGGATGTATCCCGATGCCGAGGCCCATGACCTGCGCCAGGCGCTTGCGGCACATCACTCTGTGTCGGCGGACTGCGTGCTGATCGGCGCGGGCATCGACGGGCTGCTCGACATCTTCGCCAGGCTTTTTGCTGCGCCCGGGGCCGGCGTGATCACGACGCTGGGGGGCTATCCGACCTTCGCCTACCACGCCCGGGCGGCGGGCGGTGATATCGTCGAGGTCCCCTATGCGGACGGGCGGGTGCCACTGAAGATGCTGGCGGCGCAGGCACAGGCGCACAAGGCGCGGCTGGTTTACCTGTCCAACCCCGACAACCCGAGCGGCAGCTGGCATGGCGCCTCCGCAATCCGGCAGTTTGCCAAGGCCTTGCCGGAAAACTGCGCCCTGCTGCTGGATGAGGCCTATGCCGAGCTCGCCCCGCCCGACACCGCCGATGCGGATCTGAGCGACCTGCCCCATGTGATCCGCCTGCGCACCTTTTCAAAGGCCTATGGGTTGGCAGGCCTGCGCGTCGGCTATGCGCTGGCGCATCCCGACATCCTGGCGGGCGCGGACCGCGTGCGGAACCACTTTGGCATGGGGCGCCCTGCCATGGCGGCAGCCCAGGCCGCCCTTGGCGATCGAACCTGGCTGGCCGAGACGCTGAAAGACATCGCGCAGTCCCGCGAGGCGGTGGGCATGGCACTGTCTGCCGCCGGGCTGCGGCTCCTGCCCTCCGCCACGAATTTCGTCACCGCGGAGACTGGCCGCGGCCGCGGTTACGCCGAAGCGCTGCTCGCCGATCTGCTCACCCGTGGCGTGTTTGTCCGCAAACCCGCCGCACCGCCGCTCGATGGCTGCATCCGGGTGACCCTGCCCCCGGTCGAGGTCGTGCCCTGCTTCGCCGAAGCCCTGCAGGCCAGCCTCAAGGCACTCGGGTAACTCACCCCTGTCGGGCCAGCACCGTCGCCGCCGCCGAGAGCGCACCGGGCCCGTGCGGAATCTCGAGCGCGACCAGCGCCGCCTCGATGCTGCCCAGCATCCCCATCACCATCTGCGCGTTCACATGTCCCATATGGCCGATCCGGAACACGCCTTCCGAATTCGGATCCGTCGCGTCGCCCATGCCTAGACCGATCCCCAATGTCAGGCCGGCCTGCGCGCTCACCCAATCCTGCAGACGCTTGCCATCGGGCGCCCCCATCAGAATCGTGGTCACAGCGTGGCTGCGGTAGGTCGGATCGGCGATGTTGGGCCGCATCGGGCCGGCCGCGCCCCAGGCATCGACCGCGGCCCAAATGGCACGTGCAAGAGCCGCGTGGCGCGCCCACACCGCCTCCATCCCCTCTTCCCCGACGAGCATGTCGAGCGCCTCGCGCAGGCCGTAGAGGTGATGCGTCGGCGCGGTCCCGAAGAAATACTGGTAGAACCCATCGGGCCTCGTACGTGGCCGCCAGTCCCAATAGCTGGTCGCACAGGCCGCCCGATCGCGCGCAGCCTCGGCCCGGTCGTTGAAAAACACGAACGCCATCCCCGGCGGCGTCATGAGGCCCTTCTGGGAGCCCGTGACCATCACGTCGACACCCCAGGCATCCATCTCAAGCCGGTCGCAGGCCAGGCACGCGATACAGTCGGACATCAGGAGCGCGGGATGGTCCGCGGCGTCCATCGCAGCCCGAAGCGCCGCCAGATCGCTGCGCACCGATGTCGAAGTGTCTACCTGTACCGCGAGAACCGCCTTGATGCGCCGGTCGGTATCGGCGCGCAGCGCGGATTCCAACACATCGGGATCCGCGGGCGCCGCATTGCCGAACTCCAGCCTCTCGACCTCGGCCCCGAGCCGCGCCGCGATGTCGCCCCAGCCGTGGCCGAACCGTCCCGTCGCCAGCACCAGGACGCGGTCGCCCGGCGACAGAACGTTGCTCAGCGCGGCCTCCCAGGCACCGTGGCCGTTGGCGATATACATCGCCACCTCTTGACGGGTACGGGCCACTGCCTTGAGATCCGGCACAATGCTTTCGACGATCTCGACCAACTCGCCGGTGTATATGTTGGGCGCGGGCCGGTGCATCGCCTGTAAAACCCTGTCCGGCACCACTGACGGTCCAGGAATGGCAAGGTAGTGGCGACCCTGGGCCAGCGACTGCGGTGCCTTGAGCATGTCGGATCCTCGTGACGGGGGCATTCCGGGGAACTAGGCGCCAAGGCCACAGCGGTCAATCATCGCGGATCGATCTCGTTGTCTGCACCGGCGCCGCTCGCTACATCCGGGCCATGGAACAGTTCATGGCCCCATGCTCGTGACGATTAAATCCCGATTGCGGCAGTTTGAGCACGAGATGCGGCAGCGCTTCGGCGTGAGCATCGAGACGCCCAAAGCGCGGCGTCAGGCCTGGTGGCACTACCAGCTGATGGATCACGCGTTTCTGCGCACCTGGTGGTGGAACCTGGAAGAATTCGCCCCCGGCGCCTGGCGCGCGAACCAACCCTCGCCGCGCCAGATCGAACGTTATTCCGAAAGAGGCATCCGCACGATCCTCAACCTGCGCGGCGACGGGCGCTATAGCCACTATCTGTTCGAGGAAGAGGCCTGCGCCCGCCACGGGATCACGCTGGTCAGCCTGACTTTCAGCGCGCGGCGCCTGTCGCCCCGCGCCGACATGCTGGAGCTGATCGAGACGATGCGCCGGATCGAAAAGCCGTTCCTGATCCACTGCAAATCCGGCTCGGACCGCACGGGGCTGGCCGCCGCGCTCTATCTCGCCGTGATCGAGGGGCGCCCGGTGCGCGAGGCGCGCCGACAGCTCCACTGGCGGTTCCTGCATCTGTCGAGCACCGACACCGGTGTGCTCGACCATGTCTTCGACGCCTATGAGGCCGACACCGCGGAGACGCCGATGCCCCTATTGGAGTGGCTCGAGACCCGGTACGACCACGAGGCGTTGACGGCAAGCTGGGACGCGACGCGCCGCTGAGCGCTCACCGCCGCCGGTAAGCCCGCGCCAGGGTTTCGGGATCCGCCCCCAGCCCATACCGCGCCAAGCACCACAGATTGCGCGCCCCGCGCCGGACCCAGCCCTCGGCGACATAGCGGTCCGCCGACGTCACCGCGATATGGCCCAGCGGGCGCAGACGCCCTCGCAGCACACGGGCTAGCGCCACGTCCTCCATCAGTGGCAGATCCGGATAACCCCCAACCTGTACCAGCAGATCGCGCGGCAGCATCAGCCCCTGATCCCCGTAGGGCAGACCTAGTACCCGCGCGCGCAGGTTCGCCCAGCGGGACACCAGCGCCGGCGCAATCCCCGCCACATCGAAGCGCAGCCAGAAATACCCAGCCCTGTCGGGTGCATCCGTCATATGCGCCGCGACCGCCTGCGCCCAGCCTGGCTGCAGCCGCGTATCGGCGTGTAGCACCAAAACCCACTGTGCTCGGGCCGCACCGCAGCCGCGCGCGATCTGCCCGCCCCGCCCAGCCGAGCCGGACACCGTGCGCGCGCCAAGCTCCGTCGCAATCGCGCAAGTGGCGTCGTCCGAGCCGCCATCGCTGACAATCACCTCTTGGATCAGCCCGTCGAACAGCCCCTCGAACAGAGCTTCAAGACACCCGAGCAGGGTTTCAGCCGCGTTCAATGTGGGGATCACCACCGAGAGGGGCGCTGGCATCGCAAAGGTCCTGTCAACGGCACGCGTCGCCCCCTATATCGGGAATGAACAGCGACGTGGAGGCAAGAATGCGTGGAGACCTGGACGAGACCCGCAGCCTGATCCGGGTGGGCGGCGAGGATCGCGAAAGCTTTCTTCAGGCGCTCGTCACCAATGATCTGGACAAGCTGCAGCACGGGATCGTCTATGCCGCGCTGCTGACGCCCCAGGGCAAGTATCTGGCCGATTTCTTCCTGGTCCCGGAGCCCGATGCGATCCTGATCGATGTCGACGGCGCGCTGGCGCCCGACCTGCTGCGCCGCCTGACGCTTTATCGCTTGCGCGCGAAAGTCACCGTCGAGGCCGTGGAAATGCCCGTTGTCCGAGGGCTGGGCGATGCGCCCGACGGCGCCTATGCCGACCCGCGCGCCGCCGCTCTCGGATGGCGCGCCTACGGCGCCGCGGTCACCGACCCTGCCGGGATCGACTGGACCGCGCTTCGCGTGGAACACGGTATCCCCGAACAGGGCAGCGAGCTGATCCCCGACGACAGCTATATCCTGGAGTTCGGCTTCGAACGGCTGAACGGCGTCGACTTCCGGAAGGGATGCTTTGTCGGCCAGGAAATCGTCGCCCGCATGAAACACAAGACGACCCTGCGCAAAGGGCTGGCGCGCGTGCGGATCGACGGGACCGCAGAACCCGGCACCGAAATCACCGTCAGTGGCAAAAGCGTCGGCCGCCTGGGCACCCAGAGCCATACCGCGGCCCTCGCGCATCTGCGCTTTGACCGGGCCAAGGGCGAGATGCAGGCAGGGTCTGCCAGCGTCTGGCCGCTGGAGCCGCAAACTGCGTCGGGATGACGCAGTCCGGCGCCGCCGCGAATCGACTCAGGCCCGTTCCGCGTATTCCATTGTCTCGGTATTGACGATGATGTCCTCATCCTGCCCGACAAAGGGCGGCACCATCACCTTGATCCCATTATCGAGAACAGCAGGCTTGAAACTGTTGGCGGCGGTCTGACCTTTGACCACCGGCTCGGTTTCGACAACCTTGCAGGTGACTTTCTGCGGCAGCGTCGCGTTCAGCGCCTCGCTGTCATAATACTCGATGACCGCAGTCATACCGTCCTGCAGGAATGGCCGCCGGTCGCCCAGGATCTCTGCGGGCAGCTCAACCTGTTCGAAGGTTTCGGTGTCCATGAACACCAGCATCCCATCGCTTTCATACAGAAACTGTTGATCTTTCTGCTCCAGCCGCACGCGTTCGACCTTGTCCGCGGAGCGGAAGCGTTCGTTCAGCTTAGAGCCGTTGCGCAGGTTGCGCAGTTCGACCTGGGCAAATGCCCCGCCCTTCCCCGGCTTGACGTGATCGACCTTAACGGCCGTCCAGAGCCCGTCATTGTGCTCCAGTATGTTTCCGGGCCGGATCTCGTTCCCGTTAATCTTAGGCATGGCAGGCCTCACGTCATCTTACTGGCATCTATTGTATCGCTGAGCCCCGCACCTATATCGGGCGGGTTTGGGGCTGACAAGAAGGGCACATACCCCTTTGATCGACCCCTTGCTATGATCTGGGCGCATAGCTGTCATGACTTTTTCGGGATACCGAATCAAGTGAAAGCAGCCATAGTGCGCTCTCTGACCAACAAGAAACAAAAACAAGGACTGATGATGGGCGAATTTGTGGACGGCACGGCTTTTAATCACGAGCAGGGCAATCGTGCGCGCAAACTGTTCGCTGCGGTGGTGCTGGCTGCGCTGGATGATGCCATCGCAGATGACAAGAAATATGGCAATGGGCCCGAGCAGATTGCCCGTTGGGCACGGTCGCGCGACGGCCGCGAGGTTCTGAGCTGTGCCGGGATCGACCCGAACGAGCGCGTGGTCACCGGACTGATGGACTTTGTCGGCAAGGGCGTACGGACCTCGGTCGCGCTGTCGCGCGAGGAAAGCGAACGCCGCAACCAGGCACAGGCCGAAGCAGCCTGATCCTTTCCGCCCCTTGGCCTTCGAAAAAAGCGCGTCCTTCGGGGCGCGCTTTTCGTTTGCAGCCCGGTGGATGGCGGGGCAGACCCTGCCCCATGGCGCGGGCGATCATGATCCAGGGCACCGGCTCCAATGTCGGCAAGAGCATGCTTGTGGCCGGGATCGTCCGTGCGGCGCGCCGGCGCGGGCTGGCGGTCCGGCCGTTCAAGCCGCAAAACATGTCCAACAACGCAGCCGTGACCGAAGACGGGGGGGAGATTGGCCGGGCCCAGGCGTTGCAGGCGCTGGCCGCAGGCGTGCCTCCGCACAGCGACATGAACCCCATTTTGCTCAAACCGGAGAGCGAGCGCGGCGCCCAGATCATCGTGCAGGGACAGGTCTACGGCACGCTCATGGCGCGCGACTATGCACGTGAGAAACCTGGCCTGCTCGGCCCGGCCTGCGACAGCTTCCGACGCTTGGCCGACAGCGCGGATCTGATCGTTGTCGAAGGCGCGGGCAGCCCGGCCGAGATCAACCTGCGCCGTGGCGACATCGCCAACATGGGCTTTGCCGAGGCGATGGCCCTGCCCGTGGCCCTGGTCGGCGACATCGAACGCGGCGGGTTGATCGCGCAGCTCGTCGGCACCGCCGAGATCCTGCCGCCCGAGGACCGCGCCCGCATCCGTGCCTTTGCGGTCAACAAGTTCCGCGGCGATCCCAGCCTGTTCGATGATGGTCTGCGCGAGATCGAGCGCCGGACCGGCTGGCCAAGCCTCGGGGTGATCCCTTGGTTCGACGCGGCCTGGAAGCTTCCGGCCGAAGACATTCTCGACCTCAAGAGCCGCCCCGGCGGGGCCTTCAAGATCGCCGTGCCGCAGCTAGCCCGCATCGCCAATTTCGACGATCTCGACCCGCTGGCCGCCGATCCCGCGGTCACCGTGGATATAGTGCCGCCCGGGCGCGCGCTGCCGGGCGATGCCGCCCTGGTGTTGATCCCCGGGTCCAAAACCACGCGCGCCGATCTCGATTTCATGCGCGCGCAGGGCTGGGACATCGATCTGCAGGCCCATTGGCGCCGCGGTGGCCATGTGCTTGGAGTATGCGGCGGCTATCAGATGCTCGGACACAGCGTTGCCGATCCGGAGGGGCTCGAAGGCCCGCCCGGTGAGACCGCGGGGCTCGGTCTACTCGACATCCGCACGGTCATGGCGGCCGACAAGACGCTGAGCCGCGTCTCGGGCACCGAATGCGACAGCGGGCAAACGGTATCGGGCTACGAGATCCACCTGGGCGACACGACAGGGGCCGACTGCGCGCGGGCCTGGATTGAGATCGACGGTCGGCGCGAAGGCGCAGCCTCGCCCGACGGGCGCGTCCGCGGCACCTATCTGCACGGGGTGTTCCAGGAAGACGGCTTTCGCCAGAGCTTTCTCAGCCGCCTTGGCGCCATGCCGACGACACGCGACCATGGCGCGGCGGTAGAGACGGCCCTCGACGGCCTGGCGGATCATCTGGAAACGCATATGGATGTGCCCCGGCTGCTCGCGCTGGCCGGGCCGGTGGCCTGACCGGAGGCGGGACGCGCAAAGCGCGATGGTCGGAACGACGGGGGTGGAGGCGGTCTGCCCGGGGCTTCAGCCCGCCGAGTCCGCCCGCCGATCAAGCTCTTCGCGCAGAAGCCGGTGAATGCTGTCGGTGATCTGGCGTCCCATGTCGTCGCGCAGCTCGTCGCGGAGAATGTCGCGGATCACTGCGCGCAGTTCCGTGAGGTCGGGACCGGGGCCGCCACCGAGCCCCAGATCGGCCGGCGCCGCAGCGTCTGTCTGGTCCGGACCTTCGATCACGGCCGCGCCACGTCCCTGGTCATCTGCAGGCGCATCGGCCGCGGCAATAAGGGTCAGGCGGGCGAAGTCACGCAGCACCGCGTCGCCAACGGGCGAGGCGGTGTCATCGCGCTCCGGGGCGGTCTGGGGCTCAGGGCCGATGCGATGCTCGGAGGTCAGAACCAGTGGATCGGCGCCCTCTCCGACGCGCGCCGAAACCAACGCGCGGACGGCGGTCATAAGCGCTTCGATATCCTTCGGGGGCGTCATGTGGTCGATCCAGGCATGGCAGGCCGAATTCTGCGCGCTCCGCCTGTCAATTCCGCCCGATATTGCGCAGCACGCGGTCGAGCTTGATCCCTTGCGGACTGCCGACACCCGGAGCGGTGCGGACATTGTTATAGTAGGCCTCGGGGTCGTAGGCGACGACGTTCAGCCCAAGCGAATCCGCCGTCAGCATCCCCATGGCCGACAGCAGTCCGTAAATGGCCACCTGTTCCTGACGGTTCGCATCGATCCTGAGACCTTGGGCGTCCAGCAATTCCTGTTCGGCGTTCAGCACGTCGAGCGTGGTTCGCGCGCCAAGGCTGGCTTCTTCGCGAACCCCTTCGAACGCGATCCGCGCGGCATCGATCTGGCGCACGGTCGAGCGCAGGACCGCGCGGGCCACCTCGACCTGATACCAAGCGACACCTAGATTCTCGGAAATGACCTTGGTGGTCTGCAGCAGGTTGGCGCGGTTCTGGTCTCGCTGGGCAACCGTGCTGCGGAACGCCGAATTCAGCGCACCGCCGCGGTAGATCGGTCCGCGCAACTCCAACCCGATGGTTCCGGTCGGCTCCAGATCGCCGGACGCCGAGCCCGTCCCGTCCGTCCAGCCCAAATCCGCGGTCGCCGACAGCCGGGGCAGAATGGCCGCCTCGGCCCGTGCCACATTCAGATCCGCAACACTGACCAGGCGCTGCGCCTGCAGGATCTGCGGATGCCCACGTAACGCAATGGTGCGCGCGCTGTCGAGCGTGTCGGCCGTGCGTGGCAGGGGCGGCGGCGCCGCAAGGGTGCCCGGATAGCGGCCCACGGCGAGATTGAAGGATTCCCGCGCGGTTTCAACATCACCTTCGGCGGCTACCAGGCTCGCTTGCGCTTCGGCCTGACGCGACTGGGCCTGGGCGACGTCGGTTCGCGTCACTTCGCCGACCTCGAACCGGTCATTGGCTGCGCGCACTTCTTCAGTCAGAACGCGCACGTTGTTGCGGCGCAGTTCGACGAATTCGATCGCCCGGATCACGTCCATATATGCAACGACAGCCGAGAACAGCACCTGCTGTTCAACCTGGATCAGCGCCTGACGGGTAGACAGGACCGCTTCCTTGGCGGCTTCGATCGACAAGCGGTTCCGGCCGAATTCATAAAGCGTCAGATCCGCGGAGATGCCGAGGGTGTTGGTCACCGTGTCGTCTTGCTGGACAAAGGACGCGTCGAAGTTCCGTGAGAAGTCGACCGCAGCGACATAGTCGAGCGTCGGGCGCAGTGCTGCGACCGCGGTGGCAACGTCTTCGTCCGCTGCACGCAAGACGGCGCGGTTCTGCTCCAGCAGATTGCTGTTGTTATAAGCCGAGACCAGCGCGTCAGCGAGCGTCTCAGCCGAAAGCTGCGCCGCACCGCCGACCAGAATCGATGCAGCAGTCAGGGCACCGGCAATCCCGTTTCGCACACCCACAATCTTTCTCCTAAACACGCGCCAAGCCGATCACATGCTTCAAAGCACAAATCCCTCGGCCTGGGAAAACTCCTCCAGAACCGGCGCACCGGCATTGAAGACGAAGCGCCACGTCAAGTTATCCCCAAGCTTATACCCAATCCGTACGACGCCAAGCGCCCCGTCCGCGAAGATTGCAATGATCCTGCCACCTTCCTTCAACTGTGACAGAACTGCATCACTTACCGTCTCAACGGCGCCTTCGATCAGGATCGCATCATAGGGGCCGTGGTCCGGTGCCCCCTCCGCGAGGGGCCCGCGTACCAGAACGGCGTTGAATATCTCCTGCTCCGCCAGGGCGGTTTCGGCGTCCTGGGCCAGCATCTCGTCGGATTCCACGGCGACGACCGCCTGGGCCAGTGCACCAATCACAGCCGCGGAATAGCCCAGGCCCGCGCCGAGGACCAAAACCAGATCCTTGGGGCCGAGATTGATCGCGTCGAGCATCTTGGCCAGCGTCCGCGGCTCGAGCATGACACGCGACGCGCCAAGATCCAGATTGCCCCCGACATAGGCAGCTTCTTCACGTCCGGCCGGCACGAAGCGTTCGCGCGGCACGCTCAGGAACGCCTCGATGATCGGGAATTTCGTGACGTCCGACGGTCGGATTTGCGTATCGACCATGGTCGTGCGCCGCGCGGCGAAGTCGGGCATGCCCACTTTCGTCTCCTCAGATCCTGCTGCCGTCTCTTGGCATGAAACTCGGCGAAACGGCAATATCGCGCCGCGCGGTTCGCGCCAGCCGCGACCAAAAGGCAATCCACGCACTCCGAGCGGATGGCTCATCACGCAGACATCTATCGCATGCTGTTCACCTTGCCGTTACGTTAGCGTCACGGCCGCGATGCTACGGCTCTGCGGTCAGAAGCAAACGACCGGGAGACGGACTATGACAAAAACAGCACTTATTCTGGCAGGTGTCGCCGCGCTTTTGGGCTCGTCTGCTGCCGCCACCGATATCATCGAGATGGGCCCCCGCCCCTTCTATCTGATCGACCGCATGGAGGATGGACCTCTCAAGGACAAGCTGGCCTCCTGCATGGGCCAACCCGTTGAACGCACGCTTTTTTCTATCGGCCACCGCGGGGCGCCGATGCAGTTTCCAGAACATACGGTGGAGTCGAACGTCGCCGCTGCGCGGATGGGTGCGGGCATTCTGGAATGCGACGTTACCTTCACCAAGGACAAGGAACTTGTGTGCCGCCACGCGCAAAATGATCTGCACACCACGACCAATATCCTTGTGTCCGATCTGGCCGATACCTGCGTCACGCCCTTCACGCCTGCGAGCGGCGATCAGGAGGCGACCGCGGAATGCCGCACGAGCGAGATCACTCTGGCAGAGTTCCAGACGCTGACACCCAAGATGGACGCGGCCGACGCGAGCGCGACGGATGCCGAAGCCTATCAGGGCGGCACGGCGGGCTGGCGCACGGATCTCTATTCCGTGGAGCCCGCGACGCTGATGACCCATGCGGAGTCCATCGCGCTCTTCAAGGACCTTGGCGCGAAGTTCACGCCGGAGCTCAAATCCGCCGCGGTCGAGATGCCCTTCGATGGGTTCAGCCAGGCCGACTATGCGCAGAAGCTTGTCGATGAGTACAAGGCCGCCGGGATCCCCGCATCGGATGTCTGGCTGCAGAGCTTCAATCTTGACGACATCAAGTACTGGATTGAAAACGAACCGGAATTCGGCGCACAGGCGGTCTATCTCGACGACCGCTACGAGGCCGAAGACGCTGATGAGGGGCTGATCGATCCGATGGATCCGTCGACCTTCAAGCCGACGATGCAGGAACTCGCGGACATGGGCGTGAAGTATCTCGCGCCGCCGACCTGGATGCTGGTCACACTGCAGGATGGCGAGATCGTGCCGTCCCCTTACGCCGAAGAAGCCAAGGCCGCTGGTCTGACCCTGATCACCTGGACGATCGAGCGCTCCGGCCCGCTGGCCCTGGGCGGCGGCTGGTACTACCAGTCCATCGCGGACATCACAGACAGCGATGGCGTGATGTATGAGTATATCGATGCGCTCGCGCAGGATGTGGGCGTCGTGGGTATCTTCAGCGACTGGCCGGCGACGGTCAGCTACTATGCGAGCTGCATGGGCCTGGAGTGATCCGGGGCTGAGAGACGACGGACCGGGGCGGCTTCGGCCGCCCTTTTCCATGCCGGGTCAACGGACTGGCAAGAAACGTACGAAACGTTTAAACGGACATTTCGTACATCTATGTTCGTGCTTTGCCCCGCTGCTGCTCCACCCCATGCCGAGGGCCGCGCTCAGGCCTCCAGCGCGGCCTTCTGGAGCGCGTCGGGCGTGAAGGGCATTCGTGTCAGCCGGAGGCCTGTCGCGGCATGGACCGCATTGGCGATGGCCGCGACGGTGGGGGGCGGGCTCGCCTCGCCCGCGCCGACGCTGGGGTCCTCGGGCCGGTCGATCAGCGTAATCGCGATCTCGGGGATATTGTCGAAGCGGATCACCGGATAGCTGTCCCAGTCGCGTGTCAGCATGCCGTCGCGGTCCCAGCGGACTTCTTCGTAGAGTGCCCAGCTTGCCCCCTGGAGCGCGCCGCCTTCGAGCTGGGCGCGCAGCCCGTCCTCATCGACGATCCGCCCGGCATCGGCAACGATCGCGATCCGGTCGAGCCGGAGTTCCGCATGGTCGGTCACGGTGAGGTCGACGGCGATCGCGCAGCGGGTCTGTGCGTTCTTGTATTGCGCATAGGCGATGCCGCGACCCTCAGGCGCGGGTCCGAGACTGTCCCGCAAGCCTTCCAAAACGGTGATGGCGCGGGGATCGTCCAGATGGGCGAGGCGGAAGGCAATCGGGTCCTGCAAGGTCTCGCCCGCGATCTGATCCACCAGGCTCTCAATGGCCCAGACATTGGCAACCGCCCCGAGGCAGCGCAGCGCAGAGCTGCGGATCGGGCCGTCGGGGACGAGGTGTTTCACCAGCCGCCGGCTGGCGAAGTCGTAGATCGGATCGAGATTGCGGTGGAGCCCGCCGTGGCGGTTCATGTTGGGCTGGCCGCTATAGGGGGCCATCGGGTCGATACGGAACCGGTTGGCCAGCAGCCGCTGGGGGCCAGCGCGGTCCGGGCCCGGGCGCGGGCGGCCGCGATGGGTGTCACCGCGCGCCTCGCCGGACCAGCCGGTGATCTGGCCGCCTTTGACGCGGGCGGCGAGGTCGATGGCCATGGCAGGTGCTGCGGGCTCCCAGGCATGTTCGTCCTCGCGGGCCCATTTCAGCAGGATCGGCGTGCCGGGGAGCGCGCGGGCGACAAGCGCGGCCTCGAAGGCCGCGTCGTCGGCGCCGTTATGGCCGTAGCAGCCGGCGGCGGGGTGATGGGTGATCTCGACGGTATCCGGATCGAGCCCCAGACTGTCGGCGATGCTGTCGCGCAGCGGATAGATGCCCTGACTGTGGGTGGTGATGCGCAGCACGTCCTCCTCCCAGACCGTGAGGGCGGCGGAGGGGCCGAGGCTGCCATGGAGCGTGTTTGGACGTTCGACGCGCAGCCGGTGGGTGAAGCTGTCGAGCGGCGGTGGCAATGATCCCTTTTCGGGTTTGCCACCGGGGGCGACAGGCAGGCTGATCGCGGGGTCGGTGTCGAGACGGTCGAAGGGCGAGCCCTCGGGCAGGCCCTCGCCAAGATCCCAGTCGCAGCCGCGGGCGAGGCGGAGGGAGGCGCGCAGCACCGGCCATTCGGCAGGCCCGGCGACGGCGAGGAAGCTGCCATCGCGGATGACGCGTTGGCCGGTCTCTTCGACGGCGGTAACGGCCTCAGGGTCCAAACTCTTCAGGCGGGCCAGCGCATGGGGCGGGCGGACGACGCGGGCGTGCCACATGCCGGGCATGTCCAGATCCTGGAGGAACGCATAGCGGCCCTCGACCATGGCGCGCAGACCGCGTGGCGCCAGCGGAGCGTCATGCGCGCGGCGGGGGCTGGCGGGCGCGCTGGCATTGACCGCGAGCGCGGGGTTCAGCCGGGCGATAAGCGGCAGCAGGTCGATCCGGTTCGCCCCGCCCGGTGCCGCGAAAACCCCGTCCGCGAGGGTCAGGCGCGCGGGGTCGAGGCCCAGCTCCTGGGCGGCGAGCGCAGCGGCGGCCTCCCGCGCGGTGGCGGTGGCGCAGCGGAGCGCATGGCCCGACTGTTCGACCGAATTGCTGCCCGAAGTGATGCCCTCGTCCGGGGCCGCCCCGGTACGCACGGGGGCGACACGGATACGGTCGGGCGGCAGGGTGAGTTCCTCGCACGCGATGCGCAGGAGCGCGGTAGTGATGCGCTGGCCGAAATCGACCTTGCCGGTGCGGATCACCGCCCGGTCGCCCTCCACCCCCAACCAGTCGCGGACAAGCGGCGCCGCAGCGAGGCTCATCGGTCGGTGGCGGCCGCGGCGATCTCCACGGCGCGGAACACGCGCGGGTGGGAGCCGCAGCGGCAAAGATGGGGGGTGAGCGCCTCGGCGGTCTCGTCGCGGGTGGGAGCCGGGTTGGTCTCAAGAAGGCCCGTCACAGCGACGACAAGCCCGGCGGTGCAGTAGCCGCACTGCGCAGCCGACGCCGCGACGAACGCGTCCTGCACGGCGGCGCCCATTGCGCGGGCGCCGATCCCCTCGATGGTGACGATCTCCTTGCCCTCGAACACCGCGGCAGGGGTGGCACAGCTCAGCGCCACTTCCCCGTCGGCCAGAACCGCGCAGCAGCCGCATTGCTCCAGCCCGCAGCCGAGCTTGGCGCCCTTGAGTCCCAATTCGTCGCGCAGCACGAAGATCAGCGGCGTGTCGGGGTCGCTGTCGACCACCCGGTCCGTGCCATTGATGTTGAGCGTCAGACTCACGAGGGCTGGACCCGCTCCCATGTCACGTCGAGCGTCACCCCGGCCTCGCGGTAGAGGTTCATCACCGGGCAGCGGTATTCGACATTGCGGATCAGGCGCTGGAACCGGTCCTCGGTTTCCTCGGTATGGACGCGGATGCGCATCTTGACCGAGTTGAAATAGGGCCGCACGCCCACCACCCCGCGGGAGCCGCGCTGGTCGACCTCCCCGTCGGCATCGAGATCCACGGCGGAGTATTTGAAGCCCATGGCATCGGCGCAGCGGTTGATGATGACGCCTTCGCAACCAAGGAGCGAGGAGAGCGCCAGTTCCAGCGGCGTGGGGCCTGTGTTGCTTTCCTTCTCGTCGGTGATCACGACATGGTCGCGGACCATCATCACCGAGCGCGTGCCGGCCTCGTTCCGGGCAGAGACGCGCCGGATGCCGATGGCCTTCTTGGTGGGATCGACGGAGGGCTCCAGCAGATCGGCGGGCACGGGTTTTTCCGAGCGGATCGGGGTGGCGTCGCTCATATCGTCATCTCCAGTATGTCCAGTCCGGTATTGCGGTCGAGCAGGTAGATCCGGCCATCGGGGCCCACATCGACATCGTTGGATTGGGGCGCAGCCCCTTCGGGCAGCACCGGCATGTAGTGCGCGATCTCCTGGGGCTCGAACGGATCCGACAGGTCCAGAACGCGCAGGCCCCCGGCGAACCAGGTCGCGTAGAGGCGCGTGCTGTCGAGCTTTTCGCGGTACTGGTGGGCGCCGAAGCGCACGCCGGGCTGGCCGGCCCAGGGACAGGCGCGTTCGCTGAGATCCCAGGCGGCGATGGGTTCCATCGCGTTCAGGTCGGTGACGTCCATCACCCAGATAAAGCCATGGAGCCGTCCGGGGCGGTGTGAATGCTCCTCGTCGATGGCCACGGCGTAGCGGCGCCCGTCGATGAGGTTTTCCAGCGGCATGACCGTGTGGGTCGGCTCCGGTATGGCGTCGGGCCAGCGGTAAGAGCCGAGCAGCGTCGGCTGGCTCAGGTCGGAGGCGTCGAGCACCCGCAGCCCGGCATGCCAGTAGGCGGCCCAGAATTCATCGCCGCAGCGCATCGCGTGGTGGAGCCGGTGGGAATAGCCCTTGCCGGTGGGCGTCTCGCCCGCCGCCACATGCTGGCCGGGATTGTGCCAGCGGCCGACCTCGCGCGGCGCGGTCGGATCGGCGAGATCGTAGATGACGAGGATATTGCCGACATAACCCTCCATCTCGGTGGAAATGTAGGCGTAGTTCTCGTCCATATCGAAACGGTGGGTGCCGAAGCCGTGGGTGCGCACATAGCTGAGCAGTTTCGGGTCTGTCGGGTCCTTGATGTCCCAGACGCGGAAGCCGCCGCCGTCATAGCCGCGGGTCTGCGCTTCTTCGAGGACTGGGATGTCGCTCTCCTCGACCCCCAACTTTTCCGCGATCGCGGCATCAGTGGCCCCGGCACCGAGCTCCTGGCGCAGCGCGGGGATCTTTTCGCCCTTGCGCAGGAAGTGGCGGCGGTCCTGTTCGACATTGGTGACCATCAGATCGCCCGCGACACGCACCTTGTGGGTGTGGGAATAGGCGTCGGGCGGGTCCAGATGGGCAACGACATGGGGGTTCGCCGGGTCCGAGATGTCGATGACACTGGTGCCCATGGGCGGCTTCATATGGCCGACATAGGCATAGTTGCCCTGGACCACGACCTGACCGCCACCGGGGATCTCCAGCCGCCCCAGCGGGCGAATGTTGCGCGACAGGGAAAATTCGAGCTCGCGCTTCATGCTGCGGCCTCCGTCTTGGTTTTGCGGCGCCATTCCAGAAACGCCGGAAGGATCAGCGAGGCAACGAGGCAGAGCCACAGGATGTTGCCAAGGGTCGAGGAAAAGAGCGTCATGATATCGCCGTTCGATTTCTGCAGGGCGCGCATGAAGTAGGTCTCCAGCAAGGGCCCGAGGATCACGCCGATGAGGATGGCGGCGACATGGTAGCCCGTGCGCCGCGCCAGATAGCCGAGCACGCCGAAGGCAAGTGCGAGCTGCATGTCGAACATGTACTCGCGCGGCACGAATGCGCCGACGAGCGTGAAGGAGATGATGATCGGCGCCAGATAGATCGTCGGCACCGTCGTCACCCGGCACATGTAGCGGCTGAGCGGCAGGATGGTGAGGAACATCAGCAGGTACGCCACGGCCATCGCCATGAACATGCCGTAGCCGACCTCCGGGTTGCTCATGAAGAGCGAGGGGCCGAAGCTCACGCCCTGGAACTGCAGCACGACGAGCATGATCGCGGCGGTCGCGCCGCCGGGGATACCGAGGACCAGCAGCGGCACGAGAGTGCCGGAGGTGACGCCGTTGTTGGCCGCTTCGGGCGCGATCAGGCCCTCGGCATGGCCGGTGCCGTAGAGCTCGGGCGTCTTGGAGTAGGTGCGCGACTGCTGGTAGGCCACAAAGCTCGCGATGGCCGCGCCCGCGCCGGGGATCACGCCGATCACCAGCCCGATCATCGACGTCCAGATGATGTGCCACCAGCGCTTGAGCGCGATGGAGATGCCTTCGAAGGTGGCGTGCCAAGTCGGGTTGCGCATCGCGGCCTCGCCCTTGGCCGTGAGGATCACGCGCTTTTCGATGATGATGAAGGCCTCGGACACGGCAAAGAGCCCGACCAGCGCCGGGATCAGCGGCACGCCGTCATAGAGCTCCAGGAACCCGAAGGTGCCGCGCGGGGTGGCGTAGACGACATCGGTGCCGATGGCGCCGATCATCAGACCGAAGAAGCCGGCGATCAGGCCCTTGAGCATGTCCTGCGCGGCGATGGAGGCGATCAGCGAAATGCCGAAGAGCATCACCACGACCATCTCGACCGAATGCATGTAAAAGCCCACGCGGGCGAGCAGCGGCATCGCCGCCAGCGCCACCAGCGTCGTCAGCAGCCCGCCGATGGAGGAGGCGACGAAGCTCATGGCCAGCGCCTGCTGGCCGCGGCCCTGCTTGGTCATCGGGTAACCGTCCAGCGGCGTGGCCGCAGCCCCCGCGGTGCCTGGGATGTTGACCAAAATCGCCGGGATTCCCGCCCCCATCCGCGCGGCGCAGTAGAGCGTGACCATGAAGACGAGGCCGGTCTGCAACTCCATCGCCAGCGTCAGGGGCAGCAGGATGATGATCGTGTTTGCGGCCGAAAAGCCGGGAATGCCGCCGACGATCAGGCCCAGGAAGATCGTCGGGATTATGATCCACCAATAGCCGAGCGTGTCGGTGAAGGCGGTGGCCAGAAGGGCTGCGGTATCACCCATTGGCCATCAGCCCCTGCATGGTGGTTTCGAACCATCCGCGCGGAAAGCGCGTGTCGAACGCCCAGATGAACACCGCCCAGCCGGCCAGCGACATGACCGCCGCGGTCGCGGTCGCGCGTCCGACATTCTTGCCATGGCCGAGCGCCGTGATGCTGATCGCGATGAAGAGGAATGTCGTCAGCGTGAAGCCGAGGTCCTCGATCAGCCAGACATAGCCGATGGTCGCAAGCACCAGCGCCAGCCGACCGTTGCGCACATCCTCGATGCCGACCAGCCCGCCCAGGCCCAGCGACGCCTCGCTCGACCGCAGCAGCAGAGCGGTCTTGATGAAGAACGCGGCGCAGAGCAGCAACAGGATGCCGCCGATGGAGAAGGCGCTGACCTGGGCCGTCCAGGGAGAATTCCAGATCGTCGTGAAGTAATAGAGCGTGAAACAGACGGCGAGCGCCGGAATGATCAGCTCCCCGCCCATCTGCCTGCGATGATCGTAGTCGCGCCCGGACATGGCCGTGCTTCTCCCTTTTGGGTCGTGCGTTTTGTGTCTGTTCAGACGTGCCGGTTATGTCGGCCGGGCGCGGCCCCTCGTCCGCGCCCGGCCAATCCGCTGCCGGGGAAGTCTTTACGCTCCGGTCAGCAGCGGCTTGTAGCGCTCGCCCAGTTCCAGCATCGCCGCCTTGAAGGCCGCGCAGTCATCAACGCCACCATAGTTGAGATATTCCGGCGTGCCGCGCGCGGCGATGTAGCTTTCCAGAAGCGCGGGATCCTCGAAGGTCTCGGCGAAGGTGCTGGTCAGGGTCTCGAACCGCTCCGGGTAGTCGTCCACGGCCCGCTGATGGATGCCGAAGGCGCGCGAGGACAGCATTTCGGGCAGATCGGTGCCGAAGGCGTCGTTCATGCTGGGCGCATCGTCGAGCGCCGCGCCGACCCGGTTTTCACCAAAGACGAGCAGGGTCTTCACCGCATCGCCCGCCGAGATCACGGTGCCCGAGGTGAGGACCGAGAAATCGACCTCGCCGGTGACAGCGCCCGCGACCGTGTTCTTGCCGCCGCCCAGCGGGATCAGGTTGAACTCCGCGCCGGTGGCCTCGCCCAAGGACAGAACCCCGATGGAGGCAGGGTGCGCCATCCGGCTGGTGCCGACGTTCAGGGGCCGCGTCTTGGCGGTCTCGATGATCTGGTCGAGCGACTGCAGCGGGCTTTCGGCGCCCACGAAGAGCGCCCCGGGATCGGTGTCCACGCGCCCGAAATAGAGATAGTCGTCGATATTGAAGCTCGGCGCCTGCATCGCCCAGTTCAGGACCTCCGGGCCCATATTGCCGAAGATGAGGTTGTAGGCGTCGGGCTCGGCCTTGCCCATGTAGAGCTCGTAGCCGACGCGGCCCGAGGCGCCGGGGTAGAAGCCGGGCTCGAAATCGGTGCCGAGCTTGTCCTTCCACACGCTGGCGAAGGCGCGGAAATTGCGGTCCGCTCCGCCGCCTTCGGCGGTCGGGATATAGACCGAGATGTTCCGGCTGGGGAAATCATCGTCGGCCCGCAGAATCGCAGGCGTCGCCAGGGTCAGGCCCGCGGCGGCCGCGGTCGTGCCGAGAAACCGGCGTCGGTTCAGGGTGGTCTTGAGGGTCATGGGTCGTCCTCCCGGTTGAATATGGCGCTGGTTTTACGGGGCCGGTCGGATGCGCGGGACCGCCGGCCTTGGGGTGGGGCCGGGGCTCAGCCCGGCAGGCTGTGTCCCTCTGTCAGTCCGGTCACGCCGTCCCAGATCAGCTTGAGCGCGATCACGGTCAGCAGGATGTCGAGAATGCGGCGGAAGCGAGCCGCGTCGATCCGGGCGAGCACCTGGCGGCCCGCGACGGTGCCGGCAAAGCCCGCAGCGATCAGCAGCGTGATGAAGCCAGCCCACTGCGAGAAAGCGAACCCCAAGAGCCCGAAGGCGAGGGTCTTGAGCAGGTGCTGCAGCGTCATCATGCCGGCCTGGGTGGCGACATGGGCGGTGGGCTCGAACCGCTGCGCCTTCAGGTAGGCCGCGATGAAGGGGCCGGTGGCGCCGACGAACATGCTCAGCAGGCTGGCGACGCCGCCGGCAAGCCCGGCGGAGCGGCGCAGGAAGCCCGGCGGCGGCAGGAAAACGGTGTAGAGGATGAAGCTGCCCACCGCGATCAGGATGACATGCTCAGGCAGATCGACCAGCAGGGCGGCGCCCATGGCGATGCCGATGCCCGCGCCGATGGCGAAGGGCCACATCACGGAGGTCTGCACGAAGCGCATGAGGATCGCCATGCGTCCGCCGTTGGAGCCGAGCTGCACCAGCCCGTGCACCGGAATGAGCGCCGCGGGCGGCAGCAGGACGGCCAGCATCGCCAGCATGATCGCCCCGCCGCCGATGCCGAAGGCGGCGGTGATGAAGGAGGCGGCAAAGCTCAGCCCGCCCGCCAGCAGCGCGATGGGCCAGCCCAGGCCCGCGTGGATCAGATCGCCGGTCATGTCGCCAGCACCGAAGGATGGAACAGCTCATCGACCTGCAACCGGCGCGTGGCGAGATGCTGGTCGTGGGAATAGCGGCAGAGCGTGTCGAGTTCAGCGCGGTTGGCGGTGACACCATAGCTCCACATATTGTCACCAAAGGCCGCGTGGGCGCGTTCCATGGCGGGGCCGAACCAGGGCAGGCTGATCCGGTTGGCCGAGCCGAGCCAGATCTCATCGAGCCGCTCCAAGGCGAGGTCGCGGGCCCGCACGAAGGAGTCGAACAGCGCATGGGGCAGCCAGGGATGTTCGTCGGCCAGGCTTTTGCGCAGCGCCACCAGATGCATGATCGGAAAGAACCCGGTGCGGGCGTGCCAGACGCGCTCGGCGGTTTCGGGATCGTCGACCAGCCGGCGGATGCGCGGGTCGCCCTCGACAAAGGCCGTGGGCGGCTTGGGCGCGAGCAGCCCGTCGATCTCGCCGGCGAGCAGCAGATCCTGCAGCGTCTCGCCCTCGGTGATGGGCTCGACCACCATGCCCTCGGGCAGATCGAGAGTGAGCCGTTCGCGGCGCACGCCCGCATCCAGCGCGCCGGTGCGCCAGTGGATGCGTTCGGGGTCGACGCCGTATTCGTCGGCGAGAATGCCGCGCATCCAGAGCCCGGCGGTCATCTGGTATTCCGGCACGCCGACGCGCCGTCCGGCGAGGTCCGCGGGGCTCCGCACATCGCTGTCGGTGCGGCCGTAGAAGCCGTTATGGCGGAACATGCGGCTGAGAAAGACCGGGATCGCGGTGTAGGCCGAGGTGCCCTGGGAGAGCTGGAGCATGTAGCTCGACAGCGACAGTTCGGTGACGTCGAAACGCGCCTCCTGCACGGCGATCGGAAAGAGCTTGCCCGTGGGCAGGATAGTGCCGTCGAGCGCCGCACCCTCCACGCCGACACGCCCGTCATGGAGCGCCATGGCGCGGTCATGGTCCCAGGTCGCGAGACTGAGATTCAACATCGCGCGGCTCCGGCGCTGTCCCTATGGATCTCGCGCTCAGTCGGCATTGGAAAAGAGCCTGTCGGCCACGGCGCTCAGATGGCTCTGCATGGCCTTGCGTGCGAGCGCCCCGTCGCGGTCCGAGAGCGCGCCGAGGATCGCGGCATGTTGCGCGAAACTGTGGTGATCGGGCCCCGGCGCGGGGCGGTCGGAGCGCATTCGCCCCCAGACCACGGTGCGGCGGAGCGCATTCAACTGGTCGAACATCGCCAGCAGCGCGACATTGTCGGCGGCCTCGGCGATCTGGCGGTGAAACTGGTTGTCGAGCGTCTCATATTCGCGCCAGCTCCCGGCGGCGCGGGCCTGTGCGTTGGTCGCGATCAGGTTCTCGACCTGCTCCTGGGTGGCCATCTGGGCGGCCTCTTCGGCGATCACCGGTTCGATCAGGAAGCGGGCGCGCATCACGGCGCGGGGCGAGGTGCGCTTGGCGATGGCGCCGATGCCCTGTTCGGCGGGCCGCTCGCCTTCGGCGATGAACGTACCGCGCCCGACATGGCGGGTGACGGCGCCTTCGGCTTCGAGGATCGTAAGGGCCTTGCGCAGCTCGTTGCGGGTCACGCCGAGCGTTTCGCAGAGCTCGCGTTCGGGGGGCAGCCGGTCCAACGGGCTGAGATCGCTGCGCGCGATGAAAGCGCGCAACTGCACCAGTGCCCCGTCGCCGTCCAACTGGAGTGCGCCGATCCGGGGCGCGTCGAGTTCACCGATTAATTCCATGGCCGAGCCCTAGCATAATGGTCATCCAATGCCAACCTTTCAACGCGTTTGGTTGCGAAAAGGTGATCCAACGGACGCCTATCCAAGTCCAAGCATCTGTAATTTAACGTATTTTTATAGTCGCAGAGGGCACCGCTGACCAATTTCGACCAAACTCTTGCCCAAATCGCCACATTGGTTTACCAATCCGGATCAAGCGGCGGATGGCCGCGCCATGGGCAAAGGCCCGAACCCGGGGGAGACATGCTGAAGACCCTATCGACCCCGGCCACGGTCGCGTGGTTCGTTGGTGGCGGGATGCCGCCCCGTCCGGGCGCCAAGCGTCCGTCGGGTGCTGCCGGGCCAGGCAGGACCGGTGCCGTTTGGTCCGCCCGCGCCCGGTCTGCGACCGTATTCCTTCGCTGCGCGCCCGCAGCCCGAGGACACTCCGCCCCGCCCCACTGCCCGCCAATGCGGCGGCCACATCCCTGCCGGGGCGCCCGCACCGCGACCCGCTGACCCTACCTCAACCAAGGAGCCTGCCATGGAGCATGCACGCGATATCGAAGCCGCCAAACTCGTCATTGACGAACCCAAGCGTGCCTTCATTCCCACCACCGATGGCGGCCTGTTCCCGGTCCGCCGGGTCTATTGCATCGGCCGCAATTTCGCCGACCATGCCATCGAGATGGGCCATGATCCGGACAAGGAGCCGCCGTTTTTCTTTCAGAAGAATGCCGAGAATGTCGACAGTTCCGGCGAGTTTCCCTACCCGCCCGAAACCAGCGATGTGCACCATGAGATCGAGATGGTCGTGGCGCTGAAGAGCGGCGGAAAGAACATTTCCGAAGCGGATGCGATGTCCCATGTCTGGGGCTATGGCGTGGGGCTCGACATGACCCGGCGCGACCTGCAGGGGCAGATGAAGAAGATGGGCCGGCCCTGGGAAATCGGCAAGGCGTTCGAACGTTCCGCTCCCGTGGGCCCCTTGGTGCCGATCAGCCAGACCGGGCCGCTGGACGAGGGCGCGATCAGCCTGTCGATCAATGGCGAGACCCGCCAGAGCGGCGATCTGAACATGATGATCTGGAAGGTGGCCGAGCAGATCGCCTATCTGTCGCGCTTCTACGACATCGCGGGCGGCGACATCATCATGGCGGGCACGCCGGCGGGTGTCGGACCGGTGGAGCGCGGCGACAAGTTGCAGGGCAAGGTCGCGGGACTGCCGGTTCTGGATGTGACGGTCACCTGAACCGCGACGGGACTGACGGCGCGCCGCGTCGTCAGCCGCCCAGGGCTTCGGCCACCCAGGCGGGCACCAGTCGGCTCGCAGGGCCGCGGCGGGTCTCGTGGAAGTCGCGACTGGTGTCGCTGTCTTCGAGATTGAGCTCCAGCGTCCGCGCCCCCGCGCGGGCGGCGTCCTGCACGAAGGCCGCCGCAGGATAGACCTGTCCAGACGTGCCGATCGCCACAAAGAGATCGGCGGCGCGCAGCAGGTCCCAGATCGCCTCCATATGGTAGGGATATTCACCGAACCAGACGATGTCGGGCCGGGTCGCCGGCGCCGCGCAGGCCGGGCAGGCGGCGGCCGGATCCATGTCGCTGCGCTGGTCCCATGAGGCGGCGCAGGCCGCGCATTTGGCCCGGGTGAGCGACCCGTGCATGTGGATCACGTCGGCCGCCCCGGCACGTTCCAGCAGGTCGTCGACATTCTGGGTTACGAGGGAGACGCTCTCCGGCCGGGCCTGTTGCAGCCGCGCGAGGGCGTGGTGCGCGGGGTTGGGCGCGGCCTCCAGGCAATTGCGGCGCCGCGCATTGTAGAAATCATGCACCTTGTGCGGGTCGGCGGCGAAGCCTTCGGGCGTCGCCACCTCGGCGAGATCGTATTTCGTCCAGAGCCCGCCCTCGTCGCGGAAGGTGCCGAGCCCGCTTTCCGCGCTGAGCCCGGCGCCGGTGAGGATCACAATCCGGTCTTCCATGATGTCTCCTGCCCTGCCCAGATCCTGGACCGCGCGCCTTGCAGCGCGGCTGGCGGCCCGCTACCCCCGGGTGGCAAAGGAGACCCGCCATGGCAAGCCGCATTCTCTTTGTCTGTCTGGGCAATATTTGTCGCTCGCCGACGGCGGAAGGCGTGATGCGCCACCTCGCGCCGGAGCTGGAGCTCGACAGTGCGGGCACCAGCGACTGGGAGGTCGGCAGCCCGCCCTACGGGCCGATGCAACGCGCGGCGGCGGCGCGGGGCTATGATCTGAGCGGGCTGCGCGCGCGGCAGGTCGTGGCCGAGGATTTCCACCGGTTCGACCGGATCTATGCGATGGACACGGCCAACCTGCACCATTTGGAGGCGCTGCGGCCGCCGTCGGGAGGCGCCGAGCTGGCGCGGCTGCTGGATCACCTGCCGGAACAGCCAGAGCGCGACGTGCCCGACCCTTACTACACGCGGGATTTCGACGGGGCACTGGATCTGGTGGAAGCCGCCTGCCGGGCGCTGCACCGTGACCTGGGGCGGATGGCGTGAGCCTGTGAGGGGGGCTCCCGCCCGTTGCCGGCCCCTGGCGGGGCCGCGCCCGTTGGGCCGCGCGCCGCTGGCGCGGCGAACCCGCAACCGGACTGGCGCTGCGCCATGAAGGACATAGCAAGCCCTGCCTGGCAGGCGCAGGTGCTGGCCGCGGCGGGGCTGGAGCCCGATGGCGCGCGCTGGCAGACGTTGCCGGGGGGCCGGGTGAACCGGGTCTGGCGCGTGGAGACCGCGACCGGCACGGTGGCGGTCAAGGCCTATGGGCCGGTCACGGAGCGCGGGCTCTTTCCGAACGATCCGCGGGCGGAATGGGCGGCGCTGACCGCTGGCTGGCGGGCCGGGCGCGCGCCGCAGCCGCTGCATCTGGCCGCGACCCCGGCGGGGCCGGTGCTGGTCTATCGCTATCTGCTGGCGCTTCATCCGATCCGGCCGGCGCAGGCCGGACGCGCGCTGGCGGCTCTGCACCGGTCCGCGACCTGGGCCGGTCTCGCCCGGACCGCGCCGGAGCGCTGGCGGCTGCCCCGTGGCGCGCAGGTCCGTTTGCGCCGGTGGGGGCTGACGGAAGGCGCCCTCGGCGCGATCCGGAACGCTCTTCGCGATGCTGCACGGCATCGGCCGGCCCCTGCCCCGGTCCACGGCGATCCGGTGCCGGCGAACATGCTCGCGACCGCCGACGGGCCGGTGCTGATCGACTGGCAGTGCCCCGCACTGGGTGATGCGGCGACGGATCTGGCGATCTACCTGTCGCCGGGAATGCAGCGGCGCTATGGGGCCGGCCCGCTGAGCGCAGGGGCGCAATCCCGGTTCCGGCGCGCCTATGGCCGCTCTGCCGTGCTGTCGCGCTATGACCGGGTCGCGCCGGCGCTCCATGCCCGAATCGCTATGCATTGCGCGCAAAGGGGCGACCGGGCGGCGGCCGCGAGCGAGATCGCGCTGTTGAACCGGCTGGCCCGGGAGGGGCGCGGGCGCCTGCCCTAGATCAAGTGGATCAAGAGCCCGCCCAGGATCACGGCAGCCGCCCCGGTCATCATCCAGAGCAGCGGCGCGCGCCAGCCCGGTACCACGGGCGGAGCGGGCGGCTCGTTGTGGCGCAGCAAGGCGGCCTCGGCGAGCTGCGGCAGGCGTGGCCCGTACCGGGCAAGCACCTGGATCGTGGCCGCCAGATCGCGCGCCAGCGCCTTTGGACCGACATTCCGCGAAATGTAGCTTTCGACAACGGGTTGCGCGACGTCCCAGATGTTGATCGAGGGGTTGAGGGAGCGCGACACACCCTCGACCACCACCATCGTGCGCTGGAGCAGGATCAGTTCGGTCCGGGTTTCCATGCCGAAGCGCTCGGTCACCTCGAAGAGATAGGCCAGGAGCCGCGCCATGGAGATCCGGTTGGCATCCATGCCGAAGATCGGCTCGCCCACCGCGCGCAGCGCGCGGGCGAATTCGTCGATATCGCGGTCGGCGGGCACATAGCCGGCCTCGAAATGGACCTCGGCCACGCGGCGATAATCCTTGCGGATGAAGCCGTAGAGGATCTCGGCATAGACGCGGCGGGTGTATTCGTCGATCCGGCCCATGATGCCGAAATCCATCGCCACGATATCGCCGTCGGGCGCGATCTTGAGATTGCCCTGGTGCATGTCGGCGTGGAAATAGCCGTCGCGCAGCGCGTGGTTGAGAAAGAGCTGCAGCACCCGGTTGCCGATCGCCTGCCGGTCGAGCCCGGCGGCCTCGATCGCGGCCACGTCGTTGGCCGGAAAGCCGTCGACCCATTCCAGCGTCATCACACGGCGCGCGGTCAGGAGCCATTCCACCTGGGGCACTTGAAAGCCCTCGTCCTTGGCGGTGGTCGCGGCAAATTCGCCGGCGGCCGCGCTTTCCAGACGGAAATCGAGCTCGCCCATCACCACGCCCTCGAAATGGGCGACGACTTCGGAGGGGCGCAGCCGGCGCGAGGCAGGTGAGAGCAGATCGATCAGCGACGCGGTGAGGTAGAAGGCGTCGATATCCTTCTGGAACGCCTTTTCGATGCCGGGCCGCAGCACCTTGACCGCCACCTGCTGGCCGGTGCCGACGATGCGCGCCTTGTGGACCTGCGCGATCGAGGCCGCGGCGATGGGCTCGCTGAGTTCCGAAAAGAGCTGTTCGACGGGCGCCTCGAGCTCGCGCTCGATCACGCGCTTGGCGTCGGCGAGCGGAAAGGGCGGCAGCTTGTCCTGCAGGACCTTGAGCTGCATGGCCAACTCCTCGCCGACCACGTCCGGGCGCGTCGAGAGGATCTGGCCGAACTTGATATAGGCGGGCCCGAGGGCTGTCAGCGCACGGGTCGCGGGCGGCATGTCCGGATCCCCCGGCAGGCCGAGCCATTTGAAGGGCCAGCCCAGGACGCGGGCGGCGAGCCGCAGCGGCGCAGGGGCGTTGAACGCATCGAGCACGACCGTCATGGCGCCCGTGCGTTCGAGCGTGGCGCCGGTCCGGACCAGACGCCAGATGTTGTGGGGGCCTCGCATCCGGGGCTAGATCTTCCAGCCGGAATGGAGCGCTGCGATGCCCATCGAAAGATTGCGGTAGCGCACCTGATCGAAGCCCGCGCGCCGGATCATCTGGGCGAAGCTTTCCTGATCGGGGAAGTTGCGGATCGATTCCACCAGATACTGATAGCTGTCGCGGTCCCGCGCGATCACCTGGCCCATGGTCGGGATAACGTTGAAGGAATAGCGGTCATAGGCCCATTGCATCAGGGGGTTGGGGAGCTGGCTGAATTCAAGCACCACCATCCGGCCGCCGGGGCGCAGCACGCGGAAGGCTTCTGACAACGCGTCCTCGATCCGGGTCACGTTCCGGATGCCGAAGGAGATCGTGTAGACGTCAAAGCTGCTGTCGGCGAAGGGCAGCGCCATGGCGTCGCCCTGAACCCAGGTCAACTGATGCTCCAGCGCCGTGGCCTCGGCGCGCTTGCGGCCCTCCTCCAGCATCGAGGCGGTCATGTCGCAGACCGTGGCCCGGGAGCCCGGCGCGCGCTTGAGGAAGCGAAAGGCGATATCGCCGGTGCCGCCCGCGACATCCAGCAGATTCTGGCCGGGCCGCGGCGCCAGCCAGTCCATCATCGCATCCTTCCACAGCCGGTGGACACCGCCCGACATCACATCGTTCATGACGTCATAGCGCGAGGCGACCGAAGAAAAGACGCCCTCCACCAGACCGGCCTTGGCGTCCGCATCCACGGTCTGGCGGCCGAAATGCGTTGTCTGCCCGTCCTTATCGCTCATCTGCCACTCATCCGACTTGTTCCCGCTGCAATTGCACTTTCTTATAGGCCGCTGCGGGGCGACTACAACGGCCCCAGACCATACGCCGCCGCCCCAACCGCGAGACCGCCATGCCAGAACTGCCCGAGGTCGAAACCGTGCGCCGCGGCCTGTTGCCGGTGATGGAGGGCGCGCGCATCGCCAAGGCCCACGTCCGGCGGCCCGATCTGCGCTGGCCGCTGCCCGAGGGCATGGCCGAGCGACTGAGCGGCGCGCGGGTGGTCCGCTTGCGCCGGCGGTCGAAATACATCCTGGCCGATCTGGACCGGGGCGAGACGCTGATCATCCATCTGGGCATGTCCGGGCGCATCCTGATCGCGGGCGCGGACGGCGTCGAGACCCGGCCGGGGACGTTCCACCACGCCCACCCCGCGCCGGGGCGCCATGACCATGTGATCTTCGACATGGAGGGGGGGGCGCGGGTCACCTTCAACGATGCACGCCGCTTCGGGGCGATGGATCTGGTCGCAACCCAGGCGGCGGAGGGCCACCGGATGCTGGTCCATCTGGGGCCGGAACCCCTGGGCAATGCGTTTCACGAAAATTATCTGGCGGCGGCGCTGCGCGGGCGCAAAACGCCGATCAAGGCCGCCCTGCTGGATCAGCGAGTCGTCGCGGGACTGGGAAACATCTATGTCTGCGAGGTGCTGCACCGTGCGCGCATATCTCCTATGCGCCAGGCGGGACGCATTTCGTCGGCCCGCGCCGCCGGGATGGTGCCGGTGATCCGCACGGTGCTCGAGGAGGCCATCGCGGCGGGCGGATCGTCCTTGCGCGATTACCGCCAAGCCGATGGAGAGCTTGGATATTTTCAACACAGCTTCCGGGTCTATGGCCGTGAAGGCGAACGCTGCGTCACCCCGGACTGCGGCGGCGCCGTGCAGCGGCGCGTCCAATCGGGGCGATCGAGCTTCTATTGTGCAACCTGCCAAAGATAGCTTGAACCCGATTTTAACGGTGGTAAGCCTGAGCGTCGTTGTGGCAGCTAGCGAGCCTCCTGATGGCCTATGACACGCTGATCGTCGACGTCGAAGACCACGTCGCCCTGATCAAGCTGAACCGTCCCGATGCAATGAACGCCCTGAACGCCGTGCTGATGGCCGAGCTGGGAGACGCGCTGAGGACGGCCGAGAAGAACGACAAGGTCCGTTGCATCATCCTCACAGGATCCGAAAAGGTCTTCGCGGCAGGCGCCGATATCGAGGCCCTCGCCGAGAAATCCTTTGTCGAGATGTACTGCAGCGAAACCTACGGCTCCACCGCCGAACAGATCCTGCGCACGCGTAAGCCGATCATCGCCGCGGTGGCCGGCTACGCCATGGGCGGGGGCTGCGAACTGGCGATGATGTGCGATATCGTCATTGCCGCGGAGAACGCGAAGTTCGGCCAGCCCGAGGTGACGCTGGGCATCACGCCGGGCATGGGCGCCACGCAGCGGCTGACCCGCGCGATCGGCAAGGCCAAGGCGATGGACATGCTGCTGACGGGCCGCCCGATGACCGCCGACGAGGCCGACCGGGCCGGACTGGTCAGCCGGGTCGTGCCGACCAAGAAACTGGTCGAGGAGGCCCGCGCCACCGCGCAGAAGATCGCCGAGAAATCGCTGATCACCACCAAGGCCGTCAAGGAAGCCGCCGGACGGAGCTTCGAGATGCCGCTGCGCGAGGGCCTGCTGTTCGAACGCCGCCTGTTCCAGGCGATGTTCAGCACCCAGGACCAGGCCGAAGGCATGTCGGCCTTTCTGGAAAAGCGCGCGGCACAGTTCCGCGACCGCTGACGCCGGCCAATCGGACCGCGGGCGTGGACCATCAGCGCGAGGAGCGAGGTCCGTCTACGTAGCGCGCCCGCAGCGACGTCGGGGCATGGATGGCGGAACCGACACGGCGGCGGCGTTGGCCAGTTGACTTGGCCGCGAGTCGCTTCTAAAGACGCGGCTCACTCTTTCACCCCAGCTTGGGAAGACGACGCATGGCCAACACGCCGCAATCCAAAAAGCGCGCCCGCCAGAACGCGCGGCGCTTCGACATCAACAAGGCGCGCCGCTCGCGCATCCGCACCTTTCTTCGCAAGGTCGAAGAGGCGATCACCAGCGGTGACAAGGAGGTTGCGACCTCTGCCCTGCGCGAGGCGCAGCCGGAGCTCATGCGCGGCGTGACCAAGGGCGTGCTGCACAAGAACACTGCCTCGCGGAAAATGTCCCGCCTGGCATCGCGGGTCAAAGCCATCGGCTGATCCCCGCCCAGACTCCCTATCCGAAAGGGCGCTCACATCAGGGGCGCCCTTTTTGTTTCTGTGTTTGCTACAACACAACCTATGCGGGCGCTCATGCCGTCATTAATGCTCTGTTAGTTGAAGTTAACAGACTAAATGCCTGATATTAAAGTACAAAAATTGTAACAAAGATTCGTCACTCAGCAATCTTCCTGTCAATCTCGAAGTTCTGTTGCGGGATCGTGGAGCCGGTTGCTACGTTCTGCAGGCGATTCAGATCGCCTTGGGGACATTGCGAAACCGCTTCGAACGTATGGGACGTGGACCAGCCACGTCATGCGTTTGATTGAGCATAGAAGCGGCTTCGCGAATGCCGGAGCGCCGCAGGGGACGGTGGCGCTTTGGCGGGTGGGTGCGTGCTAGCACGCGTTTCCTCGTCCAGTGCACTCACGTAGGGGCCTCCAGCAGGTCCCGGATTCCGGTTCACTTCACCGGGATCTCACCCGTTTGGACGGGAAAGACGCGTGATGCCGCACACCCAGGGAGATCGTCGCTTTGCGGGGCCGTCCGGCGTGAATAACGCGCTGGCAAGTATGGAAAAAAAGCGAATGACGCACGACACCTGGGGGAAGGTTCAAGATTCACTTCTGCAGAGGATAGGGGAAAACAATTACCGAACATGGATTGAACCACTGGCATTTCGCGCCTGTTCGGACGGGGTGGCGACATTCGATGCGCCGACGAATTTCATCGGAAACTGGGTCAGCAGGAATTACTCCGACACGATCCTGAGCCAATTGCACGAAGTCGGCGCCGAGGTCCGCAGGATAAAATTCGAGGTACCAGTGGCGATGGCCGCGGCCGTTCCGGCCCGCGCAGCCAAGACCGCCCACTGCGCCGGCACACCACAGACAGTTTCATCGCCGGCACCGGCCGCGCGCAGCAACGACAGTTCGGATCTGCCGGGGGGCGCACTCGATCCGCGCTGCACCTTCGACACATTCGTGGTCGGCAAACCCAACGAGCTGGCCCATGCCGCCGCCCGCCGCGTCGGCGAAGGCGGTCCGGTCACGTTCAACCCGCTCTTTCTCTATGGCGGCTGCGGGTTGGGCAAGACGCACCTGATGCACGCCATCGCGTGGGAGATGAAGGCGCGCGATCCGAGCCTGACGATCCTCTATCTGTCCGCGGAGCAATTCATGTACCGCTTCGTGAAAGCGTTGCGCGACCGGCAGATGATGGATTTCAAACAGCTCTTCCGGTCGGTCGATGTGCTGATGGTGGATGACGTGCAGTTCATCGCCGGCAAGGACAGCACCCAAGACGAATTCTTTCACACCTTCAATGCCCTGGTCGATCAGAACAAGCAGATCATCATTTCGGGCGACCGGGCGCCCGGCGAGATCAAGGACATGGAAGAACGGATCAAGTCGCGGCTGCAGTCCGGACTCGTGGTCGATCTGCACCCGACAGACTACGAGTTGCGGCTCGGCATCCTGCAGCAGAAGGTCGAGTTCTACGCCGAGCAATATCCCGGGCTGACGATCTCGCCGGGTGTGCTTGAGTTTCTCGCCCACCGCATTTCGACCAATGTCCGAGTGCTCGAAGGCGCGCTGATGCGGCTTTTCGCAATGGCGTCCCTGGTCGGCCGCCCGATCAACATGGAAATGACGCAGGACTGCCTGTCGGACGTGCTGCGCGCGTCGGAGCGCAAGATCACGATCGAGGAGATCCAGCGCCAGGTGTCGGAGCACTACCATATCCGGCTGTCGGAGCTGATCGGGCCGACCCGCGTGCGCACCATCGCGCGGCCGCGGCAGGTGGCGATGTATCTGTGCAAGAAGATGACAACGCGGTCCCTGCCCGAGATCGGGCGGCGGTTCGGCGGGCGCGATCACACCACCATCATGCACGGGGTCCGAAAGATCGAGAGCCTGCGCCAGCAGGACAATCAGATCGCCGAGGATATCGAGCTTCTGCGCCGTTCGCTTGAAGCCTGATCGGATACAATCATCGGTGCTGGAAAAGGGCTTGTGCCGGGACGGGGATCGGCTAACGTCATGGTCCCTGTTTTGAAACGGTGATGGCCCAATGAAGCTCAGCATCGAACGCGCCGATTTGCTCAAGGCCGTCTCGCAAGCCCAGTCGGTGGTCGAACGTCGCAACACGATTCCGATCCTGGCCAATGTACTGATCGAGGCCGAGGGCGATCTGGCGCGGTTCCGCGCCACGGATCTCGATATCGAAGTGGTCGAGACCGCCCCGGCGCAGATCCTGTCGGCCGGTGCGGTTACCGTGAACGCGGTCACCCTGCACGAGATCATCCGCAAGCTGCCCGACGGCGCGCTGGTGCAGCTGTCGGCGGCTCCGGGCGAACCGCTCGACGTGAATGCGGGCCGGTCGCATTTCCGGCTGCAGTCGCTGCCGCGCGAGGATTTCCCGGTCATGGCCTCGGCGGACTACACGGCGAATTTCTCGGCCAGGGCCGGGATGCTGCGGCGCCTTTTCGACAAGTCGAAATTCGCGATCTCGACCGAGGAGACTCGCTATTACCTCAACGGCGTCTATATGCATGTCGCAGATGGACCGGACGGAGCGCTGCTGCGCTGCGTGGCGACCGACGGCCACCGGCTGGCGCGCATCGATGCGGACCTGCCGGCGGGCGCAAACGAGATGCCGGGCGTGATCGTGCCGCGCAAGACCGTGGGCGAGTTGCGCAAGCTTCTGGACAATGACGAGGACGAGATCGCGGTGTCGGTGTCGGAGACCAAGATCCGCTTTGCCACGCCTTCGATCACCCTGACCTCCAAGGTCATCGACGGCACATTCCCCGACTATGCGCGCGTGATCCCCGCCAACAACGAGCGGCGCCTGGAGGTCGACGCGTCTGAGTTTGCCAAGGCCGTGGACCGCGTGGCCACCGTGTCGTCGGAGCGGACCCGCGCGGTGAAGCTCGCCATGGGCGAAGACAAGCTGGTACTGTCGGTCAATTCGCCAGAGAGCGGCGCCGCGGAAGAGGAACTCGCCGTCGCTTACGGCGACGAGCAGCTCGAGATCGGCTTCAACGCCAAGTACCTGCTGGAGATCGCGAGCCAGGTGGATCGCGAAAACGCCGTCTTCATGTTCAACACCTCGGGCGATCCGACCCTCATGCGCGAGGGCAATGATCCCTCGGCGGTCTATGTCGTGATGCCGATGCGGGTTTAGGAAGTGCCTCTCGCGGTCACCAAATTGCTTGCCCTCAGAGGTTTGTGAAGCGTGGCATATGTAGAATTGCTATACCTGGTTCCGCTGGCGACACTTCTAATCGGATGTGCAGTGATTGCGTTCGATTTTCGCCGTAAATCTTCACGGAAACCAAAGCGTCAAAGTGATCAGACGCATCAACCGCACACTTCGCCAACGCTTACGGATCAAGCGAAACGTATGCAAAATGGCGAAACGATGGGACCCAGTAAGCTTGGCGGTGGCGCGGATTTTGGCCCCACATCTTAGCTTCTTCAAGAGAACCCCAACGAATACAGCGGTTCGACGAGCCTGCCTGCGACTCGCAAGTCGTGACAACCAGGTTCAGTTGGGTGATGCTCGGCGACGCCCGCATGGAGATTGACCCTCTTCAACTTACTGGTCTTAACGTGATCAGCGAAACAACTTCGGCGGTGATGGTTTGGCCCCGACCGAGTAGCTTTCGTATCGCATGTCCGATCCCTAGGATCACCATGAGTTGACTTGGACGGTAAGGAAATTGTCGCTCCATGTCCGCAGCCTCGCCCTGTCGCAGTTCCGCTCCCATGCCCGGGCGCGGCTGGAGCTCGACGGGCGCCCGGTCGCGATCCACGGGCCCAACGGATCGGGCAAAACCAATCTGATCGAGGCGGTGTCGCTGCTGTCGCCGGGCCGCGGCCTGCGCCGGGCGGCCGCCGCGGATCTGCCGCGCCGGCCCGAAGCGCTCGGCTGGCGGATCCGGGCAGAGCTGGTCCGCGCGGGCGCGCTCCACGAGATCGAGACCGGCGCCGAGCCCGACGGCGCGCGCACGACGCGCATCGACGGCAAGGCGGCACCGCAGACCGCGCTTGGGCGGATCGCGCCGATGCTGTGGCTGGTGCCGGCGATGGACCGGCTCTGGACCGAGGGCGCCGAGGGGCGGCGGCGGTTTCTCGACCGGATGACGCTGAGTTTTCTGCCCGATCACGGGGCCACGGTGCTGAACTATGAAAAGGCCATGCGCGACCGCAACCGGCTGCTGCGCGACCAGGTCGACGACCCGCGATGGTACGCGGCGCTGGAGGCCCGGATGGCCGAGGCGGGTGCGCAGATCGAGGCCAACCGTGCCGAAGCGCTGAGCCGGATCGAGGCGGCGCAACCGGGGGCCGAAAGCGCGTTTCCCGCCGCGGCGCTGGCATTGGAGCGGGGCGAAAACCGGGCGCGGGCGCCGGGCACCGAGATGCTCGCCGAGGCATTGGCAGCGTCCCGCATGGCCGATCTGCACGCCGGGCGCAGTCTGACCGGCCCGCACCGCGCCGATCTGAGCGCGCGCTATGCGGCCAAGGACATGCCAGCGGCGCAATGCTCCACAGGTGAGCAAAAGGCCCTGCTGATCTCGCTGGTTCTGGCCAATACCCGCGCGCTGGCGTCCGAGGGCGCGCCGCCGCCGATCCTGCTGCTGGACGAGGTCGCGGCCCATCTCGACGCCGACCGTCGGGCGGCGCTCTTCGATGAGATCTGTGCGCTCGGCGTTCAGGCCTGGATGACCGGCACGGGACCGGAGCTGTTCAGCGACCTGGACGCGCGCGCGCAATTCGTCACTGTGCTGGAACGGGAGGGACGGTCCGAGGTCGTCCAGGACGGCTGATCGCCGGGTTTCGGTGTGACCTCTGCGTCACGAAATTGTGCCGGCTGCGCGGACAATGTGCAGCGTTTTCGCGCCATAGGAGACGCTGGCGCCGAGGCTCCTTCCAGCGCGTCCAAATCGGACAGTCCCGGCGCCCCCTGCGCTTTTGCGGTGGGGACCAAACGAAAGGCTTGGCAAGCCGGCGCGCAGCGCTTTACGTGGAGTCAGCTTATTGGATTTTTTTCCTTTATTTTCAATATTCTATTAATTCAACGATGAGAGTTTTACGCAATCTTAAGAAGTGTTAGTGCAGCGTAAACCCTGATTGTCGTGTCAGAGAATCTGGCTACGAAACCGTGCGCGCGCTGCAAGCGAATGCTAAGGCGCATCACAGGGGAGACGCGCCGAAATGCTTGACGGAGTTCAGTCACAAATGGATTTTTTATCCGCCCGGTTAGCCCAAAAGCACTACGAAAATCTGAGGCGGCACGAGGGTGACCCGCTGGACGTCGCGTGGCCGGAATTGCCCGACCCGCAAAAGCAGATCTGGCTTGCCACCATGTCCGATCTGATCCGGGGTCTGACCGACCTCGAAGTCAACGCCCTGTCGCGCGCGTTCGGGGGATCCTCTTCCTCCGCATAAGGCAAGGCCGCGGACGGACGCCGGGTCATACCGGCTCGGCGTCGTCCAGACGCGCCAGAAAGCGCTCCGCATCCTTCAGGACGGTCGCGCGTCGCACCTCATCCATGCGGTCCCATGTGCGGTACATCTGGGCCATACGCGGATTGCCGGCGAACCTGTCGCGGTGGCGGATCAGGAAGTGCCAGTAGAGCAGGTTGAAGGGACAGGCGGCCTCGCCGGTCTTGCCCCTCACCTTGTAGTGGCAGCCCTTGCAGTAGTCCGACATACGGTCGAGATAGGCGCCCGACGATACATAGGGTTTTGACGCGACGACCCCGCCATCGGCGAATTGCGACATGCCGATGACGTTCGGGCTTTCGACCCACTCATAGGCGTCGGCATAGACGGCAAGATACCAGTCCGAGACCTCCTGCGGATCGATCCCGGCGAGCAGGGCAAAGTTTCCCGTCACCATCAGCCGCTGGATATGGTGGGCATAGGCCTCGGCGCGGGTCTGGGCCACGGCGGCCTCGATGCAGCGCATGTGGGTGGGCGCCCCCCAGAAGAAATCCGGCAGATGGCGGGTATGACCAAGTGCGTTGCGTTTGGGGTAGTCCGGGCCCTCGCGGAAATAGATCCCGCGGATGTATTCGCGCCAGCCGAGGATCTGCCGGATGAAGCCTTCGACCGCGTTGATCGGAGCCTGTCCGTCGGCATAGGCGCGCTCGGCCCGGCGGCAGACCTCCAGCGGATCGAGGAGCCCGGCGTTGAGATAGAGGCCGATGACGGCGTGGGACAGAAACCCGTCTTCTGCCAGCATCGCGTCCTGGTAGTCCCCGAATGTCGGCAACCGATGGGCGATGAAATGATCGAGCGAGGCCTCCGCCCCGGCCCGGTCGGTCGCGAACCAGAAGGGACGCAGATCGCCGAAATGGTGGTCGAAGCGCGCCTCGACCAGATCGAGCACCTCGGACGTGACCGCATCGGGTGCGATCCGGAGCGGGCCGTCGCGAAAGAGGCCTGCATCGGCGGCGGGCTTGCGGTTGTCATGGTCGTAGTTCCACTTGCCGCCCGCGGGTTTGTCGCCGTCCATGAGAAGGCCGGTCTTGCGGCGCATCTCGCGGTAGAAATACTCCATCCGAAGCTGCTTGCGCCCCTCCGCCCAAGCCTCGAACTCCGCCCGCGAGGAGAGGAAGCGGTCGTCGGGCAGCATCCGCACGGTGAGGGGCAGATCCTCCAGAAGTTGAATGAGCCGCCATTCCCCGGGCTCGATGGCGAGGACCTCGCTCGCCTCGAATTCTGCGGCGCGGCGTAGAAGCTCCGAATCAATTCCATGGGAATTATTCTTTGAATCGAGCCTTGTATACGAAACGCGCCACCCGTTTTGTTCCAACTCTGCCGCAAATTTCCGCATTGCAGCAAAAATGAAGGCAATCTTCTTTGGGTGGTGTTTGACGTAGGATGCCTCGTCCATGACCTCGGCCATGACGATGATATCGCTATCACGGTCCGCCTGCCGGAGTCCGGCGAGGCCCGGCGAGAGCTGATCGCCGAGGATCAGAACGAGCCGCCTCACCACGGAATCCGCGCCCCCGACCAGTCGAAGAATCCGCCCGTTTCGGCAGGCGTCAGAGCGTCGATCACGCCGAGCAAATTGGACGCCGCCGCGGCAGGCGACACGGTGTTGTGGCGGTCCTGATACTCGGCCGTGAACCGGGTCGCGACGGTGCCGGGATGGAGTGTCACGCAGACCAGTTGGCGGTGGGTCCGGGCGAGCTCGATCGCGGCGGAATGGACGATCTGGTTGAGCGCCGCCTTAGCCGCGCGGTAGCTGTACCAGCCGCCTAGCCGGTTGTCGCCGATGGAGCCGACGCGGGCCGAAAGCGCCGCGAAAACAGCAGGTTCCCGGCGCGGCAGCAGCGGCACGACATGCTGGAGCAGCAGCGCGGGCCCGAGCGCGTTCAGCGCAAACTGGTCGGCCATGGCCTCGGGTGTGATCTGGCGCAGAGACTTCTCGGGCGGGGTCCCCGCGCCGCTCAGCGCGCCGGTCGCGATGATGACCCGGTGGAAGGGTCCCGCGAGGCCCGCGAACGCACCGGCAAAACTCTCGGGCGCCCGTAGATCCAGCCCGTCGCGGGACCGCGACAGACCGACCGTTTCGGTCACCTCCGGGCGCGCTTCCAGACCCGCGCGCAGGGCGGCCCCGATGCCGCCGCTATCTCCGATCACCAGTGCCCGCACGCGCCCCTGTCCCTGCGACAGACGGGCCACCTATGGCAGTGGTGCAGCGTGTCAATCTGTCGTTGGCCTGCGGCACTCTTGGTTATTCGTGTCTTAAAAAACGGCAGGCAGGCTGTCTCATTATGATGAGTGAAGTAAAAACCGCCTCGCTGACGCTGATGCTTGCGATGTCCACCAGTGCCAGTTTCGCCGCCGATCTGAGCCTTGTTCGGTCCTTTGAAATGCCCGGTCCCTCGGGGCTTGCCTATGACGGGCTTTATTGTGGCATCTGGGTCGCGAACGAGACCCGGGACGTTGTGTTGATCAATCTCCATGGCGATGAGATCCGCCGGTTCGAGGCCGAACTGGGCCGCGTGGATGCGATTGCCATCGAGGGCGATGCGCTTCTGCTGTCGGACGGCAACGGCACCTACCAGAAGGTCGACCGCGAGGGCACGGCGCTGAGCCAGCCCTACCGGCTGTCGAGCGTTCTTTCGGATACCGACGGGCTGTTCTTCGACGACCAGACCCATGATTACTGGGTGGCCGACGACACGATGTCCCAACTGCTGCGGGTGCGCGCCGATGGCGAGATCACCCAGCGCGTCTATGGCAGCCAGCAGACCCCGCAAATGATGGAGCCCCAGGGGATCACCCGCGATCCGGTGAGCGGTAACATCCTGGCCGTCGACGATGCCGACGCGAGCGACAGCTTGTTCGAGTTTTCGCCCGACGGCCGGCTGCTCGACGTGATCTCGCTGGAGTTCGCCGCACTCGATGCCGAGGGGATCACTGTTCAGCCGGACACCCAGACGATTTTCGTAGCTTTTGATGATGGCGATACGATCGCGGCGTTCCAGTATGTGCCGTCGGACAACGGGCTTGCCCCGTCCCTGCCCGGCCCCGGCACCTGCATGATCTCGGCCCTGCCGCCCGGCACGCCGCCGGCCTGATGCGCCCCGGGGCCGGCCCGTCCGGCCCCCGGTGACACGGGTGCTTTTCTTTTGCCGGCGCCCGTCCTATAGACGGCCCATGGGACCGCTTTTCGCATTCCGCCCGCTTCGGGCTCTCGGACTCCTCCTTAGCCGCCTCTGAGCGTGCCTTTCGGCGCGACCGCTCAGAGGTAGCCCGCGCCATCCCCGAGATCCCAGAGCACGAGGAATTCCAATGCCTTCCCCCACCGCCCCCGATCAGGATCAGGTCCTGATCTTCGACACCACGCTGCGCGACGGCGAACAGAGCCCCGGCGCGACCATGACCCACGCCGAAAAGCTCGAGATCGCCGCCCTGCTCGACGAGATGGGGGTGGATATCATCGAAGCGGGGTTTCCCATCGCGTCCGAGGGCGATTTCGCCGCCGTGAGCGAGATTGCCATGGCCAGCCGCAACAGCATGATCTGCGGGCTGGCGCGCGCCAATTTCAAGGATATCGACCGCGCCTGGGAGGCGGTGAAACACGCCGTGCGCCCGCGCATCCACACCTTTATCGGCACCTCGCCGCTGCATCGCGAGATCACCAAGCTCACCCAGGAGGAGATGGTCGCGCGCATCCACGACACGGTGACCCACGCCCGCAATCTCTGCGACAATGTCCAGTGGTCGCCAATGGATGCCACGCGCACCGAGCATGACTATCTGCGCCGCGTGGTGGAGACCGCGATCAAGGCCGGGGCCACGACGATCAACATCCCCGACACGGTGGGCTATACCGCGCCGCGCGAAAGTGCGGACCTGATCGCGATGCTGATCGCCGAGGTGCCCGGCGCCGACGAGGTCACATTTGCCACCCATTGTCACAACGATCTGGGCATGGCGACGGCCAATTCGCTCGCCGCGGTGGAAGCCGGGGCGCGCCAGATCGAGTGCACGATCAACGGCTTGGGCGAGCGCGCGGGCAACACCGCGCTCGAAGAGGTCGTGATGGCCATGCGCGTGCGCAACGACATCATGCCCTATGACACCGGCATCGATACCACCAAGATCATCGGCCTGTCGCGGCGCGTGGCGGCGGTGTCGGGTTTTGCCGTGCAGCCCAACAAGGCCATCGTCGGCAAGAACGCCTTTGCCCATGAGAGCGGCATCCACCAGGACGGGATGCTGAAGAATTCCGAGACCTTCGAGATCATGCGCCCGTCCGACATCGGGCTGAGCGAGACCAGCCTGGTGATGGGCAAGCACTCGGGGCGCGCGGCGCTGCGCTCCAAGCTGAAGAACCTCGGCTACGATCTGGCGGACAACCAGCTCAACGATGTCTTCGTGCGGTTCAAGGCGCTCGCCGACCGCAAGAAGGAAGTCTATGACGACGACCTGATCGCGCTGATGACCGATGCCTCCGTCGAGGCGGGCAATGACCGCATCCGGATCAAGTTCCTTCGGGTGATCTGCGGCACCGAGGCGCCGCAATCGGCGGATCTGACGCTGACGATCGACGGCGAGGACCGCCAGGTCACGGCCCAGGGCGACGGGCCGGTCGATGCGTCCTTCAACGCGGTCAAGGCGCTGGTCCCGCACAAGGCGCGGCTGCAGCTCTACGAGGTTCACGCCGTCACCGCGGGCACCGATGCGCAGGCCACGGTCAGCGTCCGGCTGGAGGAGGACGGGCGGATCGTCACCGGCAGCTCGGCCGATACCGATACGGTCGTGGCCTCGGCCAAGGCCTATGTCGCGGCGCTCAACCGGCTCATGGTGCGCCGCGCCGCGGGCGATCCGGTCAGCTACAAGGATGTCATCTGAGGGACGGCGCGATCCCAAAGGAAAAGCCCGATGTAATACATCGGGCTTTTCGTAAAGGTCTGATGAAAAACCAAATCTGGCCAGCGTCCGGACTTGGCGGGCTTTAAAGTCGAAACCGCAGCGGATCGACAGCAGGCTCCTTAGCGCGAAACCCTAGAGGAGGGTTCCGAAACCCGCGTTCGCACCACAAGTTCCGCATTTAATGGTAGGGTTCTGTTAACTTTTCGCCTAGCTATCGAATCCGATAGAGGGCCGCGTGTAACCGTTAAAAAAAAAATTTTGCGGTGTGCCTGCGCGCTCTGCGCCGGAAACTTGCATTTCACGTACCGATCCCGCAGCATTCCCCCGCGGGGATTGACCAGCATTATTCGCTGTACCCCGCAACGACTGGTGACTCGTACGAGTATCGGCGTGGCGTATCCCGGCGCGAACGGGAATTCTCAAAAATTTGTCTTTTCCAAGAGTCTTTGAAAACAGATGGATAGACGAACGAATCGAATTGCCGACCTCGTGGCGCTGCTCACCTCTACCACCGACAGCGAGGAAATCTGGAAGCGCACGGTCGCGTTCTGCCGGAGCCTTGGCCTCAAGGATGTCAACCTCGCCGAGTTTTCCAGCGACGACTTCTATCCGATCTGGGCCCGGCTTTCGATGGCCGAGCATGAAGATCACCAGGAGTATATCGAAGGCGGCTTTATCGACGTGGATCCCATTTTGCATGCGCGCGCGGATGGCTCACTGGTGGATGCCATGCGGATGGATCTGCACAGAATTGCCCCGGTGCCGGTCGATCTGAAGAAAAGCGCCGAGTTGAAGGACATGATTGTCCGTGGCGGATACGACGAGACGGTTATCGTCCGGGCGAGCGGAACGCAGGCGGGGCTGGATCGGACAATCGTCCTGCTCACCGAATTTCAGAATGCGCCGGCCATCCATGCCCTGGGCGCCACCCAACTGAAAACGCTTGCCAATCTCGTTTCAGCCTTCAACGCGCCGCCCACACCAAGTGATCCGAGCGGGCATTTCACCAGCCTCTACGAGTTCCTCTCGGAGCGCGAGCATGACATCCTGTGTTACCTCGCAAACGGGCTGACCAACGACCAGATCGCCCATCGCACAGGGCTGGCGGAAGTTACCGTGCGGTTCCACATCGCCAACGCCCGCAAGAAGATGCGGGCACGCACGCGGGAGCAGGCCGTCGCGCTCGCCGTCGCACGCGGCCTGCTGCGCCTGTAAGGGGTGCGTCAGTCCTCGCGTTCGGTGGTGAAGGTCAACGGATAGCCGGCCTTTGCGCCTTCGTCGGTGCCGCGCGTGGCCTTGCTCTCTGCCACCTCCTTGGTGAAGACCGCGACGACGCAGGCCCCCTTCTGGTGGGCGGTCAGCATGACACCATAGGCTTCGTCGACGGTCATGCGGAAGACGGCCTTGAGCACTTTGACGACGAACTCCTGCGGCGTGATATCGTCGTTGAGCAGGATCACCTTGTAGAGCCGCGGGCGTTCCGGTTTCGCGCGGGTCTTGGTCTTGGGTCTGGAAACGGTGACTGTCACCATCGCGGCACCTGTTCGGACGCATTTCGCACAGAGCATGAGATAGGGCGCGCGGCGCACGCGTCCGCCACACCACGCCCCCTACAACAAAGGAGCGGGTCCTTGCGACAAGGTCCCCGAAATGTAGGGGATGTCCGGCCGCGGACACCCCTTCCCTAGCGCGGGAAACCGTCCATTAACTCAGTTTCGCTTTAACCGGATTGGATCGGGCTCTATAAGCTTGGCCAACGCGGCAGCAACGACTCGCGATACACATCAAGGCACGCGCAGGAATTCACATCATGGGCCTTTTCTCCGGCTTGTTCTCGTCAGACATGGCCATCGATCTCGGTACGGCGAACACGCTGGTCTATATCAAGGGCAAGGGCATCATCCTGAACGAGCCGTCGGTGGTGGCCTATCACGTCAAGGACGGTGTCAAGAAGGTGCTGGCCGTGGGCGAGGATGCCAAGCTGATGCTGGGCCGCACACCGGGCAGCATCCAGGCGATCCGGCCGATGCGCGAGGGCGTGATCGCCGATTTCGACGTCGCCGAGGAGATGATCAAGCATTTCATCCGCAAGGTGCACCGGCGCACGACCTTCTCCAAACCCAAGGTCGTGGTCTGTGTGCCCCATGGCGCGACGCCTGTGGAAAAACGTGCGATCCGCCAGTCGGTGCTGTCGGCCGGCGCCCGGCGCGCGGGTCTGATCGCGGAGCCGATCAGTGCGGCCATCGGCGCGGGCATGCCGATCACCGACCCCACGGGCAACATGGTGGTCGACATCGGTGGCGGCACCACCGAAGTCGCCGTGCTCAGCCTGGGTGACATCGTCTATGCGCGCTCTGTCCGGGTCGGTGGCGACCGTATGGACGAAGGCATCATCAGCTACCTGCGTCGGCAGCACAATCTGCTGGTCGGCGAGGCCACGGCCGAGCGCATCAAGACCTCCATCGGCACCGCACGGATGCCCGATGACGGGCGTGGCGCCTCGATGCAAATCCGCGGACGCGATCTGCTCAATGGCGTGCCCAAGGAGACCGAGATCAGCCAGGCGCAGGTCGCCGAAGCGCTGGCCGAACCGGTGCAGCAGATCTGCGAGGCGGTGATGACCGCGCTGGAGGCCACGCCGCCGGATCTGGCGGCCGATATCGTCGACCGGGGCGTGATGCTGACGGGTGGCGGGGCGCTTCTGGGCGATCTGGACCTGGCGCTGCGCGAGCAGACGGGTCTGGCGGTCTCGGTGGCCGATGAAAGCCTGAACTGCGTCGCTCTCGGCACCGGCAAGGCGCTGGAGTTCGAAGAGCGGCTGCGACACGTGATAGACTACGACAGCTGAGGGTCTCCAGAACGGGCCTGAACGGGAGAGCAGGTGACACAGGACCGCGATCCGGCACGCGAGATGTACCGCCCCCTCCGGCGGATTTTTGTCGGGGGCGTGTTGCTCTGCCTGTGCCTGATCTTCGTGCTCTGGCGGATCGACGGTCCCCGGGTGGAGCGGCTGCGCGCCGCGGTCGTCGATGCGGTGGTACCGCAGGTCGCCTGGATCCTGCAGCCGGTGAGCGCCACGATCGAGATGGCCGGCAGCTTCCGCACCTACCAGCAGCTCTACCGGCAAAACCAGGATCTGCGGCGGGAGCTGCAGCGGATGCGCGCCTGGAAAGAAGCCGCGCTGCAGCTGGAACAGAAGAACGCGCGCCTGCTGGCGCTCAACAACCTGCAGCTCGACCCCAAGCTGACCTTTGTCACCGGCATCGTGCTGGCCGACAGCGGCTCGCCCTTTCGCCAATCGGTGCTCCTGAATGTCGGCGCGCGGGACGGGATCCGTGACGGCTGGGCGGCGATGGACGGGATCGGGGTCGTGGGCCGTATCTCCGGCGTTGGACGCGACAGTGCCCGCGTCATCCTTCTGACCGATACCAACAGCACCATCCCGGTGACCATCCAGCCCTCGTCCCAGCATGCGCTGATGGTGGGAGACAACTCGCCGCTGCCCTACGTCGATTTCCTCGAAACCCCGGAACTGGTCCGCCCCGGTGACCGGGTGGTGACGTCGGGCGATGGCGGGGTGTTCCCGCCCGATCTGCTGGTCGGCCAGATCGTGGAAGGGCGCGACGGGCGGATCCGGATCCGGCCCGCCGCGGACTATGGCCGGCTGGAGTTTCTGCGCGTGTTGCGGTTCGGGGATCCTGAGCGGGTCGAAGGTCCGGGCAGTCTGATCCCGCCCCCGATCCCGCCCATGCCGCAGGACGCGCTGGCCGCAGGAGGCGCCGATGGCTAGCGCGCCGCTGACCCGCTCTCTGTTCGGCCCCGGGCTCTATCTGGCCCTGACTGGCACGATGATCGTGGCGCGGCTGGTGCCGCTCTCGCCCGGGCCCGGCGCCTGGCCCGGCCCCGATCTGCTGCTCTGCCTGACAATCGCCTGGGTGCTGCGCCGGCCCGACCTGCTGCCGGTCGGCCTGGTGGCCGCCGTCGCACTGATGAGCGATCTGCTGCTCCAGCGTCCGCCGGGGCTCTGGGCCGCGCTGATCGTGCTCGCCACGGAATACATGCGTGGACGCAGCCAGCCGGGACAAGAGCCGTCGCTGACCGGCGAGGTCGCGCTTTTCGCAGCACTCTGCACTGCGCTGGTCTGCGCGAACTGGCTGCTGCTGGCGCTCTTCATGGTGCCGCACCCGCCCTTGCTGAGCCTGCTGGCGCAGGTGCCGGTGACGGTGCTGGCCTATCCGCTGGTCGTGCTGGTGCTGGTCCAACTGTTCGGCATCCGGAGGGTGGCCGAGGCGGGTCGCGGGTTTGGGGGCAGACGGATATGAAACGGCAGGCCAAGGATCTCGACCGCAGCGCCCGCATGATCCGGCGGCGGACTTTCGTGCTGGGCGCCGGGATGCTGGGATTCGCAGGACTGCTGACCGCGCGGATGCGCTACATGCAGGTCGACCAGGCCGACCAGTACCGGCTTCTGGCCGAGGAAAACCGCGTCAACATGCGGCTGCTGCCGCCGACCCGCGGGTTGATTTTTGACCGCAACGGCGTGCCCATAGCCGAGAACAACCAGAATTACAGCGTCGTCATCGTGCGCGAGGATGCCGGCGATGTCACAGCGGCGCTGGAGCGTCTGCGCCGGCTCATCCCGCTCAGCGACGAAGACATCGAACGGACCTTGCGCGAAACCTCGCGGCGCAGCGCCTTCGTGCCGGTCACGGTTCTGGATCGGCTGAGCTGGGAGGATCTCGCCCGCGTGGCCGTCAACGCCCCGGCCCTGCCCGGCTTGCGGCCCGAGGTCGGGCAATCGCGCAGCTATCCGCTGGGCCCGGATTTCGCCCATGTCGTGGGCTATGTCGGTCCGGTCAGCGACTATGACCTGTCCAAGCTCGACGATCCCGAGCCGGTGCTGCAGATCCCCAAATTCCAGATCGGCAAGGTCGGCGTCGAGGCCAAGCTGGAAGGCGATCTGCGCGGCAAGGCGGGCAACACCCAGATCGAGGTCAACGCCGTCGGCCGCGTGATGCGCGAGCTGTCGCGCTATGAGGGCCAGACCGGCAACAATCTGCAGCTCACCGTCGACGAGCGTCTGCAGAACTTCACCCAGGCGCGGCTGAGCGGGGAAAGCGCCGCGGTGGTCGTCATGGATTGCCGCAGCGGCGATCTGCTGACGCTCGCGTCCTCGCCCTCCTTCGATCCCAACAAGTTCGTGCGCGGCATTTCCAGTGCCGACTACTCCCTTCTGACCGGCAACAAGTACCGCCCGCTGGCCAACAAGACCGTGCAGGGGCTCTATCCGCCGGGCTCGACCTTCAAGATGGTGACGGCACTTGCCGCGCTGGAGGCCGGCGTCGTCGGACCCGAAGACACCGTCTGGTGCCCGGGCCACCTGACCACCGGCGGGCGCCGGTTTCATTGCTGGAAACGCGGCGGGCACGGGCACATGAACCTGCACAACAGCCTCGTGCAGTCCTGCGACGTCTACTATTACGACATCTCCCAGCGGGTGGGCATCGACAAGATCTCGGACATGGCGCGGCGGCTTGGGCTCGGCACGCGCTTTGACATCCCGATGTCCGCCGTGGCCGAGGGCCTGATGCCGTCCACGACCTGGAAGCGCGAGCGCCGGGGCGAGGTCTGGCGGCCGGGCGACACGCTCAACGCCTCCATCGGACAGGGCTATGTGCTGGCCTCGCCGCTGCAGCTGGCGGTGATGACGGCGCGGCTGGCCAACGGCACCGATGTTGCGCCGCGGTTGGTCAAGGCGATCGACGGGGTCGAGGCGCCCGCGCCCGAATCGGAGCCGCTCGGACTGAGCCGATCTCATCTGCTGAGCATCCAGCGCGCGATGAACGCGGTCTGCAACAGCCGCCGCGGCACCGCCTACCGCTCCCGCATCGGCGATGACACGTTGCTCATGGCCGGCAAGACCGGCACCAGCCAGGTGCGCAACATCACCAAGGCCGAGCGCGCGCGCGGCGTGTTCCGGAACGAGGATCTGCCTTGGGAACGGCGCGATCATGCGCTCTTCGTGGGCTACGCGCCCGCCGACCGGCCGCGCTACGCCGTGTCGGTGGTCGTGGAGCATGGCGGCGGCGGCTCCAAGGCCGCAGCCCCGATCGCACGCGACGTGATGCTGGCGGCCCTCGGGGACGGGCACCCGGACCTGGAGGCCTATCCCGCCGGCCACCGGCCTGCGGCGGAGGAGCGGCTCGACGCCCTGCCGCTGCGCCACCGCCCCGATCCGGCCAGCCTGCGGAGCCGCGCGTGAGCTATCTGGAGCATCAGATCAAGAGCGTGCCCACCGGCGCGCGCAAGCTGCTCTACCTCAACTGGTCGCTCGTGCTGCTGCTGATCGCTATCGCCTGCATCGGCTTTGCGATGCTCTACTCGGTTGCGGGCGGCGCGTTCAGCCCGTGGGTGGAGCCTCAGGCCAAGCGGTTCGTTTTGGGCCTGACGCTGATGTTTTTCGTGGCGCTGGTACCGATCTGGTTCTGGCGCAACATGGCGGGACTGGCCTATGGAGGCTCGGTGCTGTTGCTGGTGGCGGTCGAATTCGTCGGCGTCACCGGCATGGGCGCACAACGCTGGATCGATCTGGGCTTCATGCGGCTGCAGCCTTCGGAGCTGATGAAGATCGCCCTCGTGATGATGCTGGCCGCCTATTACGACTGGCTCGACCTGGACAAGACCTCGCGCCCCTTCTGGGTGCTGGTGCCGCTGGTGCTGATCATGATCCCGGTGCTGCTGGTGCTGAAACAGCCCGACCTCGGCACGGCGATCCTGCTGGTCGCAGGCGGCGGCATCCTGATGTTTCTCGCCGGGGTCCACTGGCTCTATTTCGCGGCCGTGATCGCGATGGGCGGCGGGCTGATCTATGCGGTTCTGGGCTCGCGAGGGACCGAATGGCAGCTGCTGAAGGACTACCAGTACAGGCGCATCGACACGTTTCTGGACCCGGCGAGCGATCCGCTCGGCGCGGGCTATCACATCACGCAATCCAAGATCGCGCTTGGCTCCGGTGGTTGGGCTGGGCGGGGCTTCATGGAGGGCACGCAGTCGCGGCTGAACTTCCTGCCCGAAAAGCACACCGATTTCATCTTCACCACGCTCGCGGAGGAGTTCGGCTTTGTCGGGGCCTTCTCGCTGCTGGCGCTCTATGCGGGCGTTCTGGTGCTCTGCCTCGGCTCGGCGATGATGGCCCGAGACCGGTTCAGCTCGCTCCTGATCCTCGGGATCGCGGCGACGTTCTTCCTGTTCTTCGCGGTGAACATGTCGATGGTGATGGGTCTGGCTCCCGTGGTCGGCGTGCCCCTGCCGCTGGTTTCCTATGGCGGCTCGGCGATGCTGGTGCTGCTCGTGGGATTCGGACTGGTGCAGTCGGCCCATGTCCACCGCCCGCGCTGAGTCCCGTATGATGCCGATCAACGTGCTTTTTTCCGCCCGGACGCCACGCTGGTCCGAGTATGAGGCGCCCCTGCGCGCGGCCTTTGCCGACGCCGGGCTCGACGTGGATCTGCGCCCGGCCGCAGGCACAACACGGGTTGCGGACGCCCCGCCGCCCCACGCAGACGAGGAGGTCGACTATATCGTCTGCGCCCCGAACGGGTCGGTAACGGACTTCGGCCCCTTCACGCGCACAAAGGCGGTGCTGAACCTTTGGGCCGGGGTCGAGGCGATCGCCCCGAACAAGACGCTGACCCAGCCGCTTGCCCGCATGGTCGATCCCGGGCTGACCGAGGGCATGGTCGAATGGGTGACGGGTCACGTGCTGCGTCATCATCTTTGGCTGGACCCTCAGATCACCGGACAGACGGGGGCGTGGCGGCCCGTGGTGCCACCGTTGGCGCGAGACCGGCCCGTTACGATCCTCGGGATGGGGGAGCTCGGTAGTGCCTGCGCCGAAGCCCTGACCAGCTTGCGGTTTCCGGTCACCGGATGGAGCCGGCGGGCAAAGACACAGGAGGGCGTGCGCTGTCTCTGGGGTGATGACGGGCTCGCGGCGGCACTGGAGAGCGCCCAGATCGTCGTGCTGCTGCTGCCGCTCACGGCGCAGACCGAAAGCCTGATCGATGCGCGGGCCCTCGCCCGGCTGCCGCGTGGCGCGGTGCTGCTCAATCCCGGGCGCGGAGGGCTGATCGACGATGACGCGTTGCTCGCCGCGCTGGAAACCGGCCAAATCGATCACGCGACACTGGACGTGTTTCGTACCGAGCCGCTGCCGCCCGAGCATCCCTACTGGGCCCATCCGAAGGTCACCGTCACGCCCCATGTCGCCTCGGCGACCCGGGCTGGATCAGCCAGTCGGGCCGTCGCCGAGAATATCCGCCGCGGCGAGTCGGGCGCGCCGTTCCTGAATCTGGTCGATCGCGTCGCGGGATACTGAGCTTCAGCGCAGGATCGGCGGGCTGTCGGGGTCGCTGCCAGGGGCCGCAGGCGACGGTGGCTCGGCGGCGGCAAGCTCCGGCAGATCGAAGCGCAACGCCACCTTCTCCAATCGTGCCGCGACAGGATCGTCCGGGGCGAAGAAGGCGACATCCAGCTCCGGCATCCCTTCGCCGCCGAACCGGACGGCCTCGGCCATGGCGCCAGCGATGGCGCGCTCCGCCTCAGGGGCGGCCCCGACGATGGCGAGCAGATGTCCCCGACGGCCATCGGCATAGCGGACGGCCGCCAAGTATGCGCAATCCGCGAGCCCCCCGGCTCGGGCAAGCCGCGCATCGAGCGCCCGCAACAGCTCTTGGGGCAGGCCATCGGGCGCGGCCAGCTCTTCGGGCCGGGCGTCCAGATGCGCCTCGGGCGCCTCGGCCAGAAACTCCGCAAGCCAGTCCAGGATTTCAGGCGGCAAAAGGGTCTCGGACGATGCAACACCGATGTTCAGCGCCAGCCCGATACCCTGCCCCGTCAACATCTGAACCAGCACCCGTCCCGGCATCGCGGCCTGAGGGGCGATGCCCTGCGCGAAGGCCGCGAGCCGCTCTTCGCTGTCAAAGGCCAGCACAACCTCGCCATCGCCTGCCTGTGCAAGCTTGGGAACAATCGCGTCGCCTTCCGGCGCGCTCTCCAGCAGCAGCCAGAGCGGCGCATCGGCCAGGGTGGCATAGAACCCCAGCCGCGCCGCGTCCCCCGCGCCGCCCTCCACCATGTACTTATGGGCCGCGTCGAGCGGCGTTGTCTCTGCCATCTGTCTGCCCGGTCTCGCCTTGCGGATCGCTTCGCGCTAAGCCCTTGCCGGGACGGACGCAAGCGGCGACACCACTTCATGGCCCAGAGCATCGCAGACCTTCAGGCCGAAATCCGGGCCTGCCGCCTTTGTGCGGAGCGGTTCGCCGCCACCCACACGGCCCATTCCCCGCGCCCGGTCGTCTGGTTCGGCCCTTCGCCGCGGATCCTGATCGCTGGCCAAGCGCCGGGGTTGCGGGTGCACGGCTCCGGTCGCCCGTTCACCGATCCCTCCGGCGATCGGCTCCGGGACTGGCTCGGGATCGATGAGGAGATCTTCTACGATCTCGCCCGTGTCGCAGTGGTGCCCGCAGCCTTCTGCTTTCCGGGCTACAACGCCAAGGGATCAGACCTCCCCCCGCCGACGATCTGTCGCCGCACCTGGCATGACCCGGTGAGCGCGGCTCTGGGACCCGTGCCGCTCAAGGTGCTGGTGGGCGGCTACGCTCACAAGTCCCATTTGGGCACTTCAGACCCTGTCACGCACGTGGTGCAAAACTGGCGCGCCCACGCACCCGCGATCTTTCCGCTGCCGCATGCCTCCTGGCGCAACAACGCCTGGATCAAACGCAATGCCTGGTTCGAAACCGACCTGCTCCCAGCTTTGCGCTCACAGGTAAAATCTGTGCTCGGACGAGATGGGTAACAGCGAAAGAAACACCGCGCGGCCCGACAAATTGCAGATCCTTGATACAATACGGTCGGAATGAGCCCTGTTTCGACGGAAGCGTTCCGCGCAATCCGCGCCCTTTTCACTGCGGCAGGACACAGCGCACTGCGCGCCTGATCCGTCACGGTGGTGGGTCAAAAGCAGCCAGCAGTCATTTTCCCGTGGTTCTTGCCCCTTGCACGGTTTTCGCGAGGTCCAGGATTGCCATGGTGGGCAATGTGAAAGGTCCCTACAGATCAATTCTTGGGCTCAATGTCTGTGGGAACTTTCCTACAAGCGTCAATCCGCGAATGGAGTCGTTTATTAACCTAACGTCAACTAGTGCCCCGGGCGCCGTGAGTGTTTTGCGCGATTCTCCGTGACGTAAAGTGCAAAACCGCTTCGTCACAGCCTGACAGCGCCAGTGACACAATAAATTTCAAGAAATGCTGCTTATACGTGACCTGCCCCGAACAGCCAAAGCTGGATCGGACCCGCATCGAAACGACTTGTGGAAAGCCTCGGTCGACGAACAAACCGTGTGACTTACACATCGTCGCAGCAAGGGTCTTTCACCGAACGATAGGATAAGCCCAAAAAAGAAACATACTTGAACAACACTATTCCAATTAAAAAGCAGATCTGAGGTACGTTCGCTCGGCTCAAAGCAACTTTTCGGGAGACTTGCACAGATCCGGTCGTCCCTCCTTTGCTAAAGTCAGGCGACGAGACTGAACCTGGTGCGCATACCGCAGAATAAAGTGCTGATAACTCAATCTCTTACGGTCCATCGCCGTTTGTGGTCTACACCGGCGGAGCATAGCTCTGGAGCGGGGTGCAAGTTCAACAAAAAAAGACGGACGCCCGCGGCCTGGCGGGCAAATCCGTCTTTAATGTGCCGTCTGGCGCCGGTCGGAAACTCCGGTGGAGCTTCGCCGTCACGCGCCGTGCGGTATTCAGCTTGCGATTTTGAAGTCTTCCAGCGCAGCGCCGTTTTCAATCGCGATCTTGATCCATGCAGGATGCCGACCACGGCCGCTCCAGGTCAGTTCGGGGTTTTCCGGGTGGCGGAAACGTGCCGGACGCGAGGAACGCTTTGATCGTCCGGGAGCACCGGTCAGATCGGAAAGCGAGAACCCCATTTCGCGCGCTTTCGCTTCCACCGAGGCAAGAGCCTCGCGGCGGCGGCGTTCGTCCAGAGTATCAATCGCCTTTCCGACAGCTTTTTGAAGCTGTTGGAGTTCTTCGAGGGACATCATGTCCAGCTTGTCTAGTTTGATTTGTTGCATTTGACCGCTCTCTTTTTGACTTGTGAACATAAAAATACATCTCTGGACGTTTTTGTCAAAACAGAAACAGCTGTTTTTGAAAAGAATATCTTAAGACATTTTGAGAGAGGAGCTGCGCGCAAGCGGCATATTGAAAAGGCCGTCCCGCAAAATCGGTTTAATGATACCTTGTAAACCGTTAACCATATTTGGAAAGTGTAGAACCTTCCAGCACATCTCTTTACGGGTCGACCGCCTTGGCGAAAAACCGCCGAAACTGCGTCATCAGGTGCTGGGTCGCGTCAGAATCAAAAAGCAGTGTACTCGCGAAGGATTTGCTCCTTTGATCAAATCCGTGCGTCACATTCGGGATCACATCCACCGTTACGGGCAGCCCTTCGCTGCGGGCGCGCTCCGCCAGTGCCCGGCAATCGCTTTCATCAACAACTGTATCGTCTTCCACCAGGACAAGGAGCACCGCGACGTTGCGCTCCCAGCCCGCCCGTTTCACGCGGCTTGCCTCGCCGCAATAGGGATAGATGGCCGCGACCGCGACGACTCCGGCCAGCGGGTCGTCCCCGGGCGCCTCCGGCCAACGGGTCAGGTTTTCCGGTCGACGCCCGAGATCAGCCAGCACCAGCAGGTCCAGCACCGCCCAGCCACCGTGCGACGCGCCGATCAGCGCCAGCCGGTCCGGGTCGACGAAGGGCATGGCGCGGGCATCGGCAAGGGCCACGGCGAGATCGCCCGCCCGGGCACCGCCGGGCAACATCGCACCGGTGCAGACCAGGCGCCATGTCGGGTCGGCGTCGTAGCCCCGCGGCTCATGACTGTCGACGATGATCGCCGCCCATCCGATGCTGTTGAGCGTGTCGGCCCAGGTCTCCAGATTATCCTGCGGCCCATCGCAGCCCGACGCCAGCAACGCGGTCGGAAAGGGGCCTTCGCCCTCGGGCAGGCGCACGCCATAGACAGGACGCAGCAAGGCGGACAGGGCCTCGGGAGATGTCCGGTTCAGCGACAGTCCCAGCACACGCATGGCCGCCTGCCCGGCCATGCCGAGTGCCAGAAGAGCTATCAACGCCGCGCCGATCCAGATCAGGATCCCCCGCCGCGTCGACGGTAGCTTCAAAATGCCGGGCCCCGCTTGTCATAGGCCGCGCGCAGGGCGGCCGCGCGCTCCTCGGACCAGCCCGGCGGGTCGAGCACCAACGCCCATGCGTCGATGTAATCGTCGCCGATATAGTAGTGCCCATGGCCTTCGACCTGAAGCGAGACCGCCATGTCGAGCGCCAGCTGGAACATCGTCACGATCGGAAACCATTGCAGCTTCGGCGAGACATCCGGCGCCCGTGCCTCGGTGAACCAGTCGGGCCGGCGCACCGCACTGTCGAAGGTGAAGGCCACGATCGGATCGCTCGGATAGTGCAGAAACACCATCCGCACTGGGCCCCATTGCGTCTGGTTGGGCAATGCGCGTCCGGCCTGATTGATGACGCGCGCCAGCGAGCCGTTGCCGAATTGCGGCTGCCATTCGGTACTGCCGAGTTCCCGCCCGTCGCGTACATTCTGCCACAGCGGGCTCAGGAAGGGCGAGCCCGCCCAGAGCGCGCCGGAGATCGGATCGCCCAGCATGTCATAGAGCCGGATGGTCCGCTGCGAGTTGTACGAACCCTGGCTAAGCCCGTGGACATAGAGCTTGGGCCGGGACTCCGGCGGCAGCGTCGTCCAGTGGTCGTAAATCGTGTCAAACAGGACGCGGGCCTGCTCCACCCCGTACTCGGGATGCACCATCAGGGAGAGTGCGCTGGTCAGATAGGAATACTGGACGGCCACGGTGGCAACATCGCCGCCGGTCATGAATTCCAGCGTGTCATGACCGCCCGGATCCATCCAGCCCGTACCCACAGGCACCACGACGACCAGGGTGCTACGCTCGAACCCGCCGGTGCGGATCAGCTCGGCGAGCGCGAGGTTGGCGCGGGCCTGGGCATCATCGGCCGACCGCCGCCCGATATAGACTCGCACCGGGTCCATCGCGCCGGGGCCGTAGAATTCTCCGATCTCCTCCGCCTTTGGGCCCTGGGTGACGAAGAATCTGCCCCAGCGACCCATCTTGTCCCACTCGACCAGCGACATCGCGCTGCCGGTTACGTCCGGGTCGGTCGGTTGCGGGATCTCGGGCTCGATCAGAACATCGGCGGCCTCGAAGGAGGCATCCGCCGCACGCAGGGCCCGCTGCAGCAGGACGCCGTCCACCAGCGCCCAGACCAGCCAGACCGTGGCGGCAAGGCCCAGCCCGATGGCGATCCGGCGCGGGAGGACGCGCATCAGCGCCGCGTCGATCGCCCAGAGCAGCGCCCCGACGATGCGGAAGAAGAGCCAGAGCGCGAAGAAGACAAAGAGTCCTGTGGCCAGGATCACGAGCGGGCGCGCATCCTCCAGCGGCGGCAGGTTCATGACCGTGCGGGTGGCGTCCTGCCACTGCGCGACGCGGGACAACCCGAAGATCAGAACCCCGAGGCCGAGGGCCAGCAAAAGCCACTCGCCGATCCGCAGGGTACGGTCCGCCGGGCGAGGCAGTTCCAGCCAGCGCCAGCCGACGCCGAGAAAGCGCCCGATATGGTAGCCGATGATCGCCACGACACCGCCCAGCGCGCCCTGCATGACGGCCTCGCGCGGGATCAGCGACGGGGTCAGGGACGCGGTGAAGAAAAGCGCGGCCAAGAAAAGGCCAAGCGGGTGGAACCAGCGGTGGCTGGTCTTCGCGGAAGTTTCAGTCATAGGCGGTCACCGGATCATGTCAGTCTGACCAGCGGGTAGCATAGTCCGACCATGATCGGCAGCGTCCAATGGGTATAGCGCGAAAAAAGCCGGGCCCCGGCCTACGTCTTAAGGCGCGCGCGTCAGGCGCAGGACCAGCACCGGTTGCGTGCGGCGGCGCGCCAGACGGTGCTGTGCCGTCTGAAGCTTGTCGCGGGCCACCTGGAGCTGAGCGACTGTACGGGCGCGGATCTCATAGAGTTGCCGGATCCGCGAACCGGGATTGCCCAGGGCCATATGGCGGCTGTGCGACGGCGCGGGAAACCAGGCGGCAGCTTCTTCGGCGGCGCGCTGCCACGCCAGATCCGCCGCGAGAAACCGCCGGTAGCAGCGGGTCAGCATGCGTTTGCGCAAGTGCAGTTCCGGGACCATCCGCTCTCCCCCTTCAGCGCAGTTGGGCCCGCGGTACAGCGCGGGACTTTTCTTTCTCGATCACCAAGCGCCGCAGGACATGTTCGAAATGCTCGGCACTTTCAGGTACATGCGTGTCGTCTTCGGTCGAAGACTGGCCAGAGTCTCGGGTGGCGGGTGCTTTGGACCCGACGGGACCACGACCGGAATCGTCCATTAAGAATATCCTCCCCTCCAAGATTCAACCCTTAGTTTAGCAAAACTAACGGCATTGGGCCATGGTGAGCGGGCTCGAGCGCCGCGGCACGGTCCATGGCGTCATCTTCAGTCCGCTGGTCTCGCGGGGCCTGCGTCACGGGCCCTTGGGATCCGGTTGCGCGCTGCAGCAGGCGCTACCACGCCCGCCAAACGCTGTCCCAACAGACTGAAAGGGTCCTGAAAACGCAAACGGCCGGCCCTTTGGAAAAAGGACCGGCCGCCGCATTGCGATGACAAATGGGTCAGGTTTTGCGACGCCGTGCCGCCCAACCCAGCGCGCCGCAGGCCGTCAGCAGCATCAGTGCAGGCGCAGGCAGAGGTACCGGAGCCACGTTGGTATTGACCTCCAGCAGCGACGGGTCGCCATTGGCCGAGGCATAGATCAGGCGGAAATCGCCGCCGCCGAAATTGTAGCTCGTCGTGCGCTCCGACGTGGGCTTGCTGTAGCCCGCAATGACAGAGCCATTCTGAAGCAGGGTCATGCCGTCATCATGGTTGATATCGCCGAAAAAGGATTTGCGGAACGGCATGTCGAGCGACACCGCCACGATATCGAACAGCGTCGTCGTGCCGAATTTCGGATCGCCGCTGCCGCCGCCGCTGCTCAGGAACAGTCCGGAAATGTCGCCGGTGTCGACAGAGTAGCTGCCCGTGCCGGTGTCCAGGAACTGGGTAATCAGCGGCGTGCCGCCGTCGGCACCACGGCGGGTGTCGATACGGAAATCCAGCGCGCCGTCATAGAGGATCGTGCCGACGAAATCGCCGGCTCTGGCGTTGACATTGTCCTCGGTCGCAGCGGCATTGCCGGATTTTCCGCCCGAATTGTAGTTGTAGATATCGATTTCGAAAAGGCCGCTGAGCGGTGCGGCGGCTGCCGAGACGGCAAAACTCATTACGGTCGCGGCAACGGCCACGAAGGACTTGATACGCATTTCACTCTCCACAAAAAGCAGTTCTGCCCGGACGGTCGGGAATGAGTCGCCGCCGAAACCTGCTATGCGGGAACAATTAGCGAAAAGACTGCCGAGTTCAAAGCTTAACGGAAGGTAAAGTTAACGGGGTAAGTGTCCTGCGTCACTGAGAAAGGACCTCAAGCCTTTGCCGGCCGCGTGGTCGTGCGCCGCGGCACCGTTCTGAGGACGCTACGCGAAACGGTTATCGCGCGGGAAACCACGCGGCGCCATGCGCCCGGCGCTCGCGCGTTTGCCCACCCACTCGGCAAGCTCCGGATCGCGCACCGTGCGGGTGCGCCCGTCGCCCATGGGCCAGGACAGACCGTCCGCGCGCACAAAGACCAGCGCGTCGGTTAGCCTAGTGTCCGCGTCCTTGTATTTCTGCAGCCGCACACCCTTGCCGCGGGACATCTCCGGCAGCTCATCGAGGGCAAAGATCAAGAGCTTTCGGTTTGCGCCCACCACAGCGAGATGGTCCCCCGCCACCGCGCGGCAGACCACGGCCCTGGCCGCACCGCGCAGGTTGAGCACCTGTTTGCCCGCGCGCGTCTGGGCGACGATTTCGTCCTCCGGCACCAGGAACCCGTCCCCGGCATCCGACGCCACCAGCAGCCGTTCGCCCGGCCGGTGGATGCGCAATTCGACGATCTGCACGTCGTTGGGCAGATCGACCATGAGCCGCACCGGCTCTCCCAGCCCGCGCCCGCCGGGCAGAGCCGAGACCGAGAGCGTATAGACCCGGCCGTTGGAGCCCAGAAGCAGCAGCCGGTCGGTGGTCTCGGCATGGAACACGAAGCGCCCGCTGTCGCCGTCGCGGTACTTCAGCGCCTGGGCGAGGTCGATATGACCCTTCATGGCGCGGATCCAACCCATTTCGGAGCAGACGATGGTGACCGGTTCGCGGTCGATCATCGCCTCGAGCGGCACGTCCGCGACCTCCACCGCCTCGGCAAACCCGGTGCGCCGCGCGCCGCCCTCGGAGCTCTTGCCAAAGGCCTTGCGGGTTTCGCGGAGCTGTTCCGCGATACGGGCCCATTGCAGGGCACCGTCTTCGAGCAGATCCTCGATCTCGGCGCGTTCGGCCATGAGCTTGTCGCGCTCATCGAGCAGCGCCATCTCCTCCAGCCGCCGCAGGCTGCGCAGGCGCATGTTCAGGATCGCCTCGGTCTGCACTTCGGTCAGCCCGGCGCCGGGGGCAACGGCGGAACCGTCGAGCGGGCTGACATAGGCGGCCTCATCGGCGGCGCGCGGGGTTTTGAGCGACCAGTCCTCGGCCATCAGCGCGGCCTTCGGATCGTCATCATAGCGGATGATGTCGATCACGCGGTCGAGGTTGAGGAAGGCGACGATGAGTCCCTCAAGCACTTCCAGCCGGTGGTCGATCTTGCCCAGCCGGTAGCGTGCCCGGCGCAGCAGCACCTCGCGGCGGTGGTCGAGGAAGGCGCGCAGAACCTCGGTCAGCCCGCAGACCTTGGGCGTGCGCCCGTCGATCAACACATTCATGTTGAGCGAAAACCGCACCTCGAGCTCGCTCAGCCGGAAGAGCGTGCCCATGAGCACGTCGGGCGCCACATTGCGCGAGCGCGGCTCCAGCACGATGCGGATATCCTCCGCACTCTCGTCGCGCACATCCGCGAGGATCGGCAGCTTCTTGGTCTGGATGAGCTCGGCGAGCTTTTCGATGAGCTTCGATTTCTGGACCTGGTAGGGGATCTCCGTGACCACGACCTGCCACTGGCCGCGGCCCAGATCCTCGACCTCCCAACGGGCGCGCAGCCGAAAACCGCCCCGGCCCGTCCGGTAGGTCTCGATGATGCTCGCGCGCGGCTCCACGATGACGCCGCCGGTGGGGAAATCGGGGCCGGGGATGTATTTCTCGACCAGCGTTTCCACGCGGGCGTCCGGCGCCTTGATCAGATGCAGGCAGGCGCCGATCAGTTCGTCGATATTGTGCGGCGCGATATTGGTGGCCATGCCCACCGCGATCCCGCTCGACCCGTTGGCGAGCAGGTTCGGAAAGGCCGCCGGCATCACCACGGGTTCGGTCAGGGTGCCGTCGTAATTGTCCCGGAAATCGACCGCATCCTCGTCGAGCCCCTCCATCAGGGCCTCGGCGGCGGCGGTCAGGCGGGCCTCGGTATAGCGCTCGGCGGCTGGATTATCGCCATCGATATTGCCGAAATTGCCCTGCCCGTTGACCAACGGGTAGCGGATGTTGAAATCCTGCGCGAGCCGGGCCATCGCATCATAGATCGCCTGATTTCCGTGCGGGTGATAGTTGCCCATCACGTCGCCCGAGATCTTGGCCGACTTCCGGAACCCGCCCGTTGAACTCAACCGCAATTCCCGCATCGCATAGAGGATCCGGCGGTGCACGGGCTTCAGCCCGTCGCGCGCATCGGGCAGCGCCCGGTGCATGATGGTGCTGAGCGCGTAGGTCAGGTAACGTGAGCCCAGGGCACGACGCAGCGGTTCGCCCAATTCTTCTGGGTCCAGATCGTCGGAGCTTGGGATGTCGTCCATTGGCGATGTCTAGCCGCGCGAAACCGCCCGGTAAAGAAGCCACGGGCATATTCGGTGCCCGCAAATAGCCGTGCGGCGAATCGGCAGCTGCGCTAACGGTTGGCGAATCGAAGGAGGGGACGGAATGGGACTTCGGCTGACCGCCATATTACTGGTGGCCATATTTCTTATCATGCGTTTTGGCGGCGGCCCGATCCCCGAAGCCCCCGCCCCAGAGGTCGTGATCGCTCCGGAGCCCGAGGCCCAGGAGCCTGCGGCGCCGGAAACCGCCCGGGCCCAGCGCGCCTCCGAAACCCAGGCCGTGGTTCGGCGGGAACCAGTGCCTGAGGCCCCTGCCCGTATCGTGCTGGAGCCGCCCCCGGCGCTCCAGCCGGTGCTCGAGGACGGGGCGGAGGCGACCCGCGCCACGCTCGACGGGTTCGGCAACCCGTCGGATACCCTGATTTCACCGGAGGAGGCCCTGCCGGACGGGTTCGCGAATGGCGGCGGGCTGGGGCTCGGCAGCGCGCTCGATCTGCGCGATCAGGTCAATGCGGCGCTCGATGAGGCCCAGGACGAAATTCCCGCGCGCCCCTCGCTCGCGGATCTGGCGCGGCCCGGCGGCGGTCAGCCCCTGCGCGCCGAGACGCCCGAGACCCAGACCGCGGCGCCCACAGCGCCCGAGCCGGACGGACCGCTGGCCTCGGTCACCGCGTCGTCGGTGAACCTGCGCGGCGGTCCATCGACCCTGAACGCCGTGGTCGGACGGGTAACGAATGGCGAGCTTCTGGAACTGCGCGGGGAGTTCTCGGGCGGCTGGGCCGCTGTCGGCCATCCCGACACCGGCGAAACGGTCTATATCTCGAGCCAGTTCCTGGACCCGCTGGACAACTGACGCCGCCCGGAACGTTGCGGCATCGCCCGCGTCCTGATCCTTGGTGCGTTGCCGGAACCCCGGTCCGTCGCGCATTCTCGGAGCCTGGACCGGAGCTTGGGTCGTAGCTTGGGTCGGCGCGTGAGCCGCCTTGTCACTCGGCGGCGGTCGGCGCCCCGCCGCGGCCCTCCTTGGGGTTCAGCATGATCACCGCGCCGTTCAATGCTGAGGCGACGGTTAGCCAGATCAGATAGGGTGCCATCAGCAGACCAGACAGCAAATCGAGCTGCCAGAAGTGGATCACGGTCGCAAAGACGGTCAGCCAGAGCGCGGTGACGACCACGAGGCTCACCCGGATCCGGTGCAGCCCGAAGAAGATCGGCGACCAGAGCGTGTTGAGTGCGATCTGCAGCGCCCAGAGCGCCTGAGCCAGCCCGTTTCCAGTCTCGCTGGAGATCCGCGTCGCCGCCACGGCACTCATTGCGTAGATCGTCGTCCAGGCGACAGGAAACACCCAGTCGGGTGGCGTGAACCACGGCTTTTTCAGGGATTTCCACCATTGGCCCGGCGGAAACAGCGACCCCGTGGCGCCCGCGGCGACGCAGGCGCAGACATAGATCGCAAGAACAGACCAATCCATCGGACGCCCCTCCAGAGGTTACGGCAAGGCTAGCGACGCTGCGGCGCCGCGTCCAGCGTTGCCGCCCCTACTCCGCCGGGGTCACGCCGCCGCTGCGGGCCCGATCCTGGGCTTCGAGTTGGGCGAAGATCTCCAGCAGCGCGCCGGAGCGGCCCGGTCCCCAGCCTTCGACCCGGCGCGGCTCCCGTGCCGCGGCCTCGACCAGAAAGGCGGTTTCCGCCAACGGTGGAGCAAAGAGAACAGGCGAGCCCGGCAACACCGTCGACAGCGTCGCCCGAACCGCGGAGAGCCCAAGCCAGCCGACCTTCTGCCCCTTTGTCGTGCGCCCGCGCCAGGAGATGCTGTCATAGCCGTTGCGCCGCACCGCCCCGCCGATCCCGGCATAGATGTGGCGCGCGGCGAAAATCCCCGGCCGACAGGACAGCGGCAGCCGGGCCACCCCGGGCTCGGAGCGCAGATAGAGGCGCTCGGCCTCGGCCAGCAGCCGCTTGACCATCGCGCGCACCGGCGCAGTGGGCAGCGGGTCGGCGAGGAAGCTGTCCTCGGTCATACCGGCCTCCGCCAGCCAGTCGGTCGGCAGATAGATCCGCCCGTGAAAGGCGTCCTCGCCCACATCCCGGGCGATGTTGGTCAGTTGCATCGCCACACCCAGATCGCAGGCCCGGGCCAGCGCATCGGCGTCGCGCACGCCCATCAGCACGCACATCATCGCGCCCACCGCTGCGGCGACCCGCGCGGAATAGTCGAAGAGACCCGTGAGGCCGGCATACCGGGTGCCCACGGCATCCCAGGCGAGCCCTTCGAGCAGCGCCTCCGGCAGCGCGCGGGGCATCTCGTAATCCTCGATCACGGCGGTAAAGGCGCGGTCCGCCGGCGCATCAATCGGCCGGCCAGCATAGGCGCGGTCGAGCCGGTCGCGCAGGCGCAGCACCGCCGCGGCCTTGTCCTGGTGCAGATCCACCGCATCGTCGGCGAGCCGGCAGAACGCATAGAGCGCCAGCGCCGGGTCGCGCACCCGGTCCGGCAACAGGCGCGAGGCCGCGTGAAAGCTCAGCGAGCCATGGCGGATCGCCTCGCGGCAGGCGTCCATATCCCCCGGCGCGATCATTCCGCGGCCATCCGCAGCGGGGCGGCGGGCGCCGCGGCACCGGGTGCGTCGGGCACCAGCTTGCCCAGAACCTCGGCCGACGAAATCACCCCTGGCAGACCGGCGCCGGGATGGGTGCCCGCGCCGACCAGATAGAGCCCGCGGGCCTCTTCGCTGACATTATGCGGCCGGAACCAGGCCGATTGCAGAATCCGCGGCTCGATGGAGAACCCCGACCCGTGGGGCGAGAGGTAGCGGTCGCGGAACGTCTCGGGCGTAAAGACCTCCGACGCGCTCAGATGCGCGCCGAGCCCCGGCAGCAGCCGTTCTTCCAGCACCGCCTGCACCTTTTCGCGGTAGGTTTCGGCCATCGCCGTCCAGTCTACCGCATCGTCGAAGCCCAGATGCGGCACCGGTGAGAGTGCATAGAACGTGTCGTCCCCCTCCGGCGCGCAGGTCGGATCGGTGACGCTGGGCCGATGCAGATAGAGGCTCATGTCCTCGGCCAGATGGCCCTTGAGGAAGATATCGCGCAACAGGCCCTCGTAGCGCGGGCCATTGACGATGGTGTGGTGTCCGACCTGGGGCCAGATGCTCCGGGTGCCCTTGGTGCCGAAATACCAGACAAAAAGCCCCATGGACCAGCGCGACCGCTTGAGCCGCGGTGTGGTCCAGCGTTTCTTCGTGTGGTTGCGCAAGAGCCGGTCATAGGTGTGGCCGGCGTCGGCGTTCGACACCACGACAGGCGCCTTGAGCACGGAACCATCGTTCAGGCGCACGCCCGACGCTGCGTCGTTCTCCACCAGAATCTCATCAGCCTCGGCGCCGTAGCGGACGGTGCCGCCCTGATCCTCGATCACGCCGGCCATGGCCTTGGCAATCGCCTCGACGCCGCCCATCGCGTAATGGACGCCGAATTCCTTCTCCAGATGCGAGACCAGGATATACATCGACGTCACGTGGCAGGGATCGCCCCCGATGAAGAGCGGGTGGAAACTGAAGGCCATCTGCAGCCGGGGATCCTTGAACCGGCGCCGTGCATGGCCGACGACGGAGCGATCGGCGCGCAGCATCGCAAAGCGCGGCAGCACCTTGATCAGTTCCCACAGCTCGTTCATCGGGCGGCGGCCCAGATCCTCGAACCCGAACTCGTAGCGCGCCTCGCTGTCGCGCAGGAACTTCTCGTAGCCGGGCAGGTCGCGGGGGCTGAGCCGGGCCACCTCGGCGCGCATCGCATCAGTGTCCTGACGCGCTGTGAAACTCTCGCCATCGGCGAACTGGATCTTGTAGAACGGATCGAGCGCGCGCAAATCCACTTCCGCGTCGAAATCGCGTCCGCAGACCGCCCAGAGCTCGCGAAAGACTTGCGGGACGGTCACGATGGTCGGTCCCAGATCGAACCGGTGCCCGTCGCGCCAGAGCGCCGAGCCGCGGCCGCCGGGAGTGTCGAGCCGGTCGAGCACAGTCACGCGGTAGCCTTTGGCGCCCAACCGCATGGCCGCGGCAAGCCCGCCCAACCCCGCGCCGATCACCAAGGCCTGCGGCCGTCCCTGTGGGTCGGTTTCGGCGCCGGTTCCGGCATCCTGGGCAGGCACAAGGTTCAGATCGACTCGTGTCATCATGATCTCACTGTATGACTGTCTAGTTTAGCTTACAATCACCGAGACGCGCCTGTCTACGCCTTTGACAGAAAGGTTTATGTCGACCTTGCATTCGGGCGCCGTTATGTAAAGGTAAGTTGACAACCCGACGACAGAGTCGGGTCGGAGGGATGGCAATCGATGCAAACGGTCAGCCTCAGCCTTTACCGCTTCGCCAGCGCCCGCGCCCGGCTCTGGGCCTTTGCGCAAATGGGTCTGGCCCGGCGCAGTTTCGCCAAAACACCCCATATCGGCTTCTGGAAGCTCTGCGGGTCGGGTACCGGCGAAGGATTCACGCCGGTGCCGAACACGGCCGTCTATGCTGTGCTCGCCACCTGGCCCGACGCGGAGACCGCCCGCGCCGCCACGGCCAATGCGCCCGCCTTCCAACGCTACCGCGCCCGCGCGGCGGAGGCCTGGACGGTGTTCCTGTCGCCCACATCTGTGCGGGGCAACTGGGCCGGCGTGACGCCCTTCGCGTCCGACGGCACCGACCCTGCCAAACTCGCCACCGGTCCCCTCGCCGCGCTGACCCGTGCCACGGTGCGCCCGGGCGCAGCCGCACGGTTCTGGCGCCGGGTGCCCGACATCTCCGCCGTGATCGGTGCCGATCCCAACGTGCTCTTCAAGATCGGCATCGGTGAGGTGCCGCTCTTCCATCAGGTCACCTTTTCGATCTGGCCCGATGCCGACAGCATGGCGCAGTTCGCACGGCGCGACGGCCCCCATGCCCGCGCCATTGCCGCCGTGCGGAGCGAGGGCTGGTTCCGCGAGGAACTCTACGCCCGGTTCCGCGTGCTCGGCACCGCCGGGGCGTGGGAGGGCGGCAACCCCCTTGCCAATCTGCCCGGCCTGACCGCTAGATCTGAAAGGACCGCCGCATGAAGGACTTTGCTGCAACGATGCCGAAAGATCGCACCGCCGAGGCCGCCAAGCGTCCGTTCCCCTTTTCCGCCATCGTCGGGCAGGAGGAGATGAAAACGGCGATGGTCCTGACCGCCATCGACCCCGGCATCGGCGGCGTACTGGTCTTTGGCGACCGCGGCACCGGCAAATCCACCGCCGTGCGCGCGCTCGCCGCACTGCTGCCGCCGATCGAGGCCGTGGCGGGCTGCCCGGTCAATGCAGCGCGCCCCGAGGACTGCCCGGACTGGGCCGAGATCGCCGACGAGACCCTCGTCAGCAAGCCCACGCCGGTCATCGACCTGCCGCTGGGCGCCACCGAGGACCGGGTCACCGGCACGCTCGATATCGAAAAGGCGTTGGCCCAGGGCGTGAAGGCGTTCGAGCCCGGCCTGCTGGCCCGTGCAAACCGCGGCTATCTCTATATCGACGAGGTCAACCTGCTGGAGGATCATATCGTCGATCTGCTGCTCGACGTGGCGCAGTCCGGCGAGAATGTCGTTGAGCGCGAAGGGCTCTCGATCCGCCATCCTGCCCGCTTCGTGCTGGTGGGCTCCGGCAATCCCGAGGAGGGCGAGCTGCGCCCGCAGCTGCTCGACCGGTTCGGGCTCTCGGTCGAGGTCGCCTCGCCCACCGATATCGACGAGCGGATCGAGGTCATCCGCCGCCGCGACGCCTATGAGACCGACCGCGCGGGCTTTCTCGACGACTGGGACGACAAGGACGCCGCCCTGCGCGCCCGGATCGTCGCCGCCAAGGTCCGGCTCCCCGAGGTCGACGCACCCGAGCCGATCCTGCGCGCCTGTGCGGAGCTTTGCGTGGCGCTCGGCTCCGACGGACTGCGCGGAGAATTGACGCTGCTGCGCGCCGGCCGCGCGCTCGCCGCCTACCAGGATCTGGAAGAGGTCACGACCGATCAGTTGCGCGCTGTCGCAGCCTCGTGCCTGCGCCACCGCCTGCGCCGTGACCCTCTCGACGAGGCCGGCTCCACCACACGGGTTGCCCGCACCGTCGACGAGATCCTGGGCTGACCATGGAGGGGGCCGCAAACGGGGCCACCACCGGAGCCTGGCAGCGCGCCGTCCGGGCATTGGAGCTGCTGGCGGTCGATCCGGCCGGCCTCGGCGGGCTCTGGCTGCGGGCCCGGTCGGGTCCCGTGCGCGACCGCTATGTCGCGGCGCTCCCGGCCCTGCCCCTCGGCTTGCGCAAACTGCACCCCGCGATTGGCGATGACGCGCTCTTCGGCGGGCTCGATCTTGCCGCCACCCTGGCCGAAGGGCGCCCGGCGCGCGCGCGCGGTCTGCTGGCGGACCCCGCAGCATTGGTTCTGACCATGGCCGAACGCTGCCCCCCGGGCCTCGCCGCGCGGCTGGCCGCGGCGCTCGACACCGGACCGGGGCATAGCCTGATCGTCATGGACGAAGGCGCCGAACCGGCGGAAGCTGCGCCAGAGACCCTCACTGACCGGCTCGCCTTTCATGTCGAACTCGACGGCCTGGCCCATGGGGACGCCCCACAGGTGCAGCTCGACCCGGCTGCGATCGCTGCCGCGGCCGCGGGTCTGGAGGGAGTCGTCCTTTCGCCGGAATTGCTGGCCGACATCCCCGCGCTGGCCGCCCGGCTGGGCATCGACGGGCTCCGCGCGCCGCTGCTGACCCTACGTGCCGCGCGGGCTCTTGCAGCGCTCGACGGCGCGAACACGGTCAGTGCGGAGCATCTGGCCGAGGCCGCGGCACTCGTGCTGGCGCCACGGGCCACGGTCCTTCCCGAAAGCACGGCCGAAGACACCCCGCCCGATCCCCCGGAGCCGGACGAGGTCCCCGAGCCGCCGGACCAGAACGACCCGCCCGAGAGTGACGCGTCCGAAGAGGAAATGCCCCAACAGCTCCCCGCCGAGCTGTTGCTGGAGGCCGTCGCCGCCGCCCTGCCCCCTGATCTGCTGGCACGGCTGGCCGCCCAGAAGGCGCGGCGTGCAGGGCCCAGCAGCACCGGCACGGGGACCAAGCGCAAGGGCAATCGCCGTGGCCGCCCGCTGCCTTCGCGGCCCGGACGGCTCGACGGCACGTCGCGGCTCGATCTGGTCGCCACGCTGCGCGCCGCAGCACCCTGGCAGGGCCTGCGCCGCACTCAGGCGCGCACGCCCCGCACGCTCCATGTCCGGGCGGAGGATATCCGGCTCAAGCGTTACGAGGACCGCGCCGACCGGCTGCTGATCTTCACCGTGGACGCCTCGGGCTCCGCCGCTCTGGCCCGTCTGGCCGAGGCCAAGGGCGCGGTGGAGCTGCTGCTGGCCGAGGCCTATGCGCGCCGCGACCATGTCGCGCTCGTGGCCTTTCGCGGCGAGGGCGCCGAAACGCTGCTGCCGCCCACACGCTCTCTGGTTCAGACCAAACGCCGGCTCGCCGAGCTGCCCGGCGGCGGCGGCACGCCGCTTGCCGCCGGACTGCAGGCGGCGATGGCGCTGGCCGAACAGGCCCAGAGCCACGGCATGACGCCCACGCTCTGCCTGCTCACCGATGGCAAGGCCAACATCGCGCTGGATGGAACCGCCAGCCGCGGCCAGGCCGCCGAAGATGCTCAGCGTGTGGCGCGCGCCGCCCGCGCGTCCGATCTGCCCGCGCTGGTGATCGACATGTCCAAGCGCCCCCAGCCCGGCCTGCGCGCGCTCGCCGAGACCCTCGACGCGCCATATGTGCCGCTGCCCCGGGCCGATGCGAAGGGGCTCAGTCAGGCCGTCACCGGCGCGCTGACCGACTAGACCTCAGGAGACGGCGGAATGAAATGGGGACAACAGGCCCTGCTCTGGCCCAATCGCAAGGCCTCGCGCCTCGTCGCCTGCCGCCCCCACCGCTGGCATATTCAGGAGATGGGCCCCGAAACCAACACGGCGGACGTACCGGCCCTGCTGCTGCTCCATGGCGCGGGCGGGGCCACCCACAGCTGGCGCGACCTGATGCCCCTGCTCGCCCGAAACCACCGGGTCATTGCGCTCGATCTGCCCGGTCAGGGATTTACCCATCTGGGCACGAAACAACGCTCCGGGCTGCCGCAGATGGCTGAAGATGTGGCCGCCCTCGCCGCGCAGGAGGATTGGCGCTTTACGGCGATCATCGGTCATTCCGCAGGCGCAGCGCTGGCGCTGAAGCTGACAGACCTGCTCGATCCGCGGCCCCGCGCGGTGATCGGGCTGAACGCGGCGCTGGAGTCCTTCCCCGGCCCTGCCGCCTGGGCCTTTCCGGTGATGGCCAAGATGCTCGCTCTCAACCCGATGGTGCCGTCGGTCTTTGCGGCTTCTGCAGGCACGACCGCGGCGGTGCGCAGTCTGATCAATTCGACCGGCAGCACGCTCGACGAGCCCGGAATCGCGCTCTATCGCGCGGCCATTTCCGATGCCGAACATGTCGAGGGCGCGCTGACCATGATGGCGCAGTGGGATCTAGAGGGCCTGCAGGCCGCCCTGCCCGGGATCACCGTGCCCACGCTGCTCATCGCCGCCGACAACGACAAGGCCGTACCGCCCGAGACGTCCGACCGCGCCGCCGGGAAGCTCGCCGACGCCACCGTCATGCACCTGCCCGAGCTAGGCCATCTTGCCCATGAAGAAGCGCCCGAGCGGATCGCCCGTATCGTCGAGGAATTCGTCGCCCGTCAATCGGGCAGTGCGGCCGCCTGAAACGGGGCCCAGGCCGCCCGTAACAGCAAAACGCCCGCCGAAGGGCGGGCGCTTGCAGCAGATCTTTGCCTGGTCGGTCAGCTTCCGCCGTCACCGCCGAGGCTCACCAGATACGCGTAAAGATTGTGCGCGTCCTCTTCCTTGCGCACCTTGTAGGACATGTTTCCGCGTGCACGGCTTTCGTCGAGATACTCGCGCAGGAACCCGGTCGGATCCTGGACATACTCGACGAAGGTGTCTTCGTCCCAGGTGAGCCCGGCTTCGCCCGCCTCGACCAGCGAATCCGAATACCGGAAGCCCTCGACCGAGCCCGCCTGACGTCCGGAGACCTGATAGAGGTTCGGGCCGGTCTTGGCGTTACGACCGGCCAGCGTTTCGCCCGCATCGTTAACGACGACATGGCAGGACTGGCATTGGCGAAACGCGCTCTCGCCTTCGGCAGCGTCGCCTTCGGCGAACGCCGGCGCGGCTCCGAGCACAGCAATCGCGGCTGCGGTGAAAATTGGTTTCATTACGGGCTCCCTTACACTTCGATTGGTAGCTGCGGTTTCTCTTTACAACGCTTGCCGCAACTCGGCCAACGCACGGGATCCGGCGACCCCCGAACGATGACTGTGCTGCGCGACATGATGCGCGACGGCGCTCTGGCAACCCCTGCGCGACGCATCAGCGCCATCGCAGGTTCCCTTGCGCGCAGAAATGCCGAGCTGGCTCTCAAGGTCAACAAAAAAACTGGTGTGATACTTGTGTTTATCTCCCGCGCCCCGGCGCACAACCGGGATGCCCCGTCCGGTGACGCGGTTTGGCGTGCGACGCGCCTCCCGGCGGCCTTACCATTGTGGACCTGCGACAACCCGTTCAAGCGACCGCCCGCGCGAGCGCGCACTGCTTCCAGAGGCTTTCCAGCGCCATGACCAGATGATCGATATCGGCATCGCTATGGAGCGGCGAGGGCGTGATCCTCAGCCGCTCGGTTCCCTTGGGCACGGTCGGGTAGTTGATCGGCTGCACATAGATGCCGAACTGATCCATTAGCCAGTCGCTGAGCTGGCGGCATTTCACCGGATCGCCGATCATCACCGGGATGATGTGGCTGGGATTGTCCAGATGCGGGATGCCCAGAGCGTCGAGCTTCGCGCGCAGCCGCGCCACCTGCCGGCGCTGCTTCATCCGCTCGAACGACGATTGCTTGAGATGGGCGATGGAGGCCGTGGCCGCCGCGGCCACCGCCGGCGGCAGCGCGGTGGTAAAGATGAAGCCCGAGGCAAAAGAGCGGATGAAATCGCAAAGCGCATCCGATCCGGTGATGTAACCGCCCATCACGCCGTAAGCCTTGCCCAGCGTGCCCTCGATCAGGTCGATCCGATGGGCCAACCCCTCGCGCTCTGACACCCCGCCGCCGCGCGGGCCATAAAGCCCCACGGCGTGGACCTCGTCGAGATAGGTCAGTGCGCCGTGTTTTTCGGACACTTCGACGATCTCTTCCATGGGACAGATATCGCCATCCATGGAATAGACGCTCTCGAACGCCACGATCTTCGGCCGGTCGGGGTCGATCCGCGACAGCTTCCTGTCGAGGTCCTCGGCATCGTTATGCTTCCACAGCACCTTGTCCGCGCGGGAATGGCGGATGCCCTCGATCATCGAGGCGTGGTTGAGCTCGTCGCTCAGGATCACGGAGTTCTTCAGCCGGCTGCCCAGGGTCGAGAGCGCGGCCCAGTTCGACACGTAGCCGGAGGTGAAGAGCAGCGCTGCCTCCTTGCCGTGGAGATCAGCCAACTCGGCCTCCAGCAGCAGGTGGTGGTGGTTGGTGCCAGAGATGTTGCGCGTGCCCCCGGCGCCGGTGCCGCAGGACTCCACGGCGTCCTTCATCGCCTGAACCACGGCGGGGTGCTGCCCCATCCCGAGATAGTCGTTGGAGCACCAGACTGTCACCTCGTTCACACCTTCGTCGGTGTGGTTGCCAGCCTTTGGAAACTGGCCGCGACGGCGTTCCAGCTCGGCAAAGACCCGGTAATTGCCCTCGGATTTGAGGGCGTCGAGTTGCTCGCGGAACAGCGCGTCGTAATCCATGGTTGGCTCCCTAGTCATAGCGTCTTTGTTGTAGGTTTGGGCGCGGGCAGCATCCAGCGCCAAAGTTTTGCATCCGGCAGCGGCAACACCATGAACCAGTGCTCCAGCAGCGCCAGAAGGCTGAGCGCGGCGACGAGGGCAAAGCCCACGGCCTGGGCTGGGTCGCCCGCGGTGAACATGCGTTCGATCCAGAAGCCGCTGGCAATCGTCAAAAGCGAGACCGAGACCGGAAAGAACCGGTTCATCGTGCGGCGGCGGAAATGGCTCGGCAGGTGGCGCAGCGGGGACGGCAGAAACTCCGTATTGATCCGCGGCACGCCGTAGAAAAGGTTCAGCTTGGCCGAGATGCGCGCAAAGAAAAGAAGCGCAAAGGTGTAGAGACCGAAGGGATTGGGCTCGCGCCAGACCTCGTAGACCAGCAGCGTCAGCACGGCCACAAGCGCCAGTTCGTGATAGGCGATGGTGCCCCAGGCGCGCAGGAAGCGTTTCCATTCCGGCGCGTCGTCCGGACAGGGCGCGCGGTTCGGCCCGGTGATCTGGCCCGAGAGGAACGCCAGCTCAATCCAGCCCCAGACCGCCAGCGCCGACAGAAACGCCAGATACACACCCAAAACGCTGGCGTCCTGGGCGGTTTCCACGAGGCCCCAGAGCCCGAGTACCAGAAACGGCAGGCTCCAGAAAAACGAGCGCAGATGGGCGCCGCCGCCGGCCCGGTCCGCAAGGCGCACCCGGCACAGGATCACCCCGGTGGAAAACCACCATAGGAACAGCGCGATCGCGGCGGCTATCCAAGGCGAACTCATCGGATGCCCCCGCGGATTGTGCCATGCCCCGACCCCGTGCCGCACGCGGCGACGCGGAACGCCGGCGAGGTCCGCCGACGTTGTGCCGGCGTGACGCCGGCCTTATGCGGAGGGGCCAATCCCATCAGTAGGAGGGCTCCAGGCGCGGATCTTCGGGCACCTCATGGCGGATTGCGGGGATCGTGTAGAGGCTCACGAATGCCGCCGCGGCGCGCATGCCGCCCCAGGTCTTGCCGAAGAACCCGCCGATGCCGCCGGCCTTCTTGGCCGCATCGATATCCCGCGAGGCCTTTTCCAGCCGCTTGAGGTTCTTCATCCAGCGCGGATGGTCGATATCGAGCGTGAAGGGGAAGATCTGCTTGGAGATCTCGGAGGTCTTGCGGAAAACCTCCTGCCCGTACCAGTCGGTATCGACGCCGAGCGCCTCGTGGAAGGCCGGGCGCTGGTGGTCGCGCACATACATCGTGCCGTAGACCGCCGTGAGGAAGAACTTGATCCAGTATTCGTTGCCGCCCTTGGTCAGCTTGGGATCGGTCTTCATCAGGAGCGCGAAGGCCTCGCCGTGGCGGAACTCGTCGTTGCACCATTCCTGGAACCACTTGAAGATCGGGTGGAACCGGTGCTCGGGGTGCGCCTCGAGATGGCGGAAGATCGTGATATAGCGCGCATATCCAATCTTTTCAGATAGATAGGTCGCATAGTAGATGAACTTCGGCCGGAAGTAGGTGTATTTCTTCTTCTGGGTCAGGAAGCCCAGATTGACCGCCACGCCGACCTCGCGCAGGGCATCGTTGATGAAGCCCGCATGGCGTGCCTCGTCCCGCGCCATCAGTTGGAAGAGCTGCGTGATGTCCTTGTTGGCGCCGCGCCGCTTCATCTCCTTATAGAGTACGCAGCCCGAAAACTCGGCCGTGCAAGATGAGATCAGGAAATCGATGAACTCCTTCTTGAGTTCGGGGTCCATCCCGTCCCAGTCGACTTTGTCCCAGTCCTCGTTCTTGCGGAAATGCCCCTTGTTGGGGTCGCTGACCATCTCGTCGATCAGCACGTCCCAGGTCTCGCGGAGGGAACTGACGTCGATCGCGTCGAGCTCATCGAAATCGGTGGTATAGAAGCGCGGGGTCAGCAGCGTGTTCTGCATAGCGACGGCGGTGGCGGCCTCGCTGTCGAACTTGGCCTGCTCCTCCTGGATCGCGAGGCCTTCCTCGACGGTGGTTGCGTCGGCGGTGTGGGGGCGTGTCGGGGCGTTCATAGCGTCACCTCTTCGGAGAAGGAGAACTCGCAGAGTTCCATTACCTCGAAGTCACCGGTCATACGGGTCCACAGGCGCTCGACGGCGCTGGCGCGGATGATGGTGGCGGTGCGGTCCTCGGATACGATCTCGCCGTAGGGCGCCATGATTTCGGGGCCCTCGACCTGTACTTCGTCGCCCGGGTAGACGGTGGCGCCGTTGTTGAAGCGCACGTGGGCATGCAGGCTTTCGAACTTATGGGAGATCTCGACCGTGCAGGGCGCGGTCTCTCTCTCCCGTGTGAACAATCCCATTTTTCGGTTCCCTTCTGAGTGTTCGGGGTGCGGCTGGCTAACCCGCACCGAGGTGAATTCTTAGTCGAGAAGTTGGGCGAAGGCGGCTTCGTTGAGCGCCCCGAAACTGGCGAGCTCCGCCGACCAGCCGGTTGCGGGGTCCTGGATCGAAAGACGCCCGTTGGCGTATTCGACCAGATTGACGGGCGCGAGCGGATCGGTGCCCGTGAGCATCCGCTTGCGATCCAGTCCGCGCCAGATCACCGAGATAAACCCGGCCTCGGACGCGTCGAGATCCATCAGCACGATGCCGTCGCCGTCGCGCACGATGACCTCGCCATAGCGGTTGCCATCCAGGATCAGCGAGCGGCTGTCGGTCACCTCGGCGGCGTGGGGCACACCGACGAGCGGCCGGTCGGTTACACGTGCGTAGGTGGTCAGGGCCAGCGCCGAAAGCGCGAGCGCGCCCATCGCGATCAGCAGGCGGGTGGGGATCATTTCCCGGTCACGCCGTTTGAGCAGTTCGTGGCCGTGGGTCTGGTCGGACATGGAGATCGTCTCCCTATTCGGCGGGTATGGCGGCGGTGTGCGCCGGCACAGTGGACGGGGACGCCGCCGCGGAGCGCGGCGCGTCGACGGGGCCTGCCATGACCTCGGGCCGGGCAAGCCGGTCTTCGGCGGCTTCGCGCAGGATCGCAGCGACCTTTTCGGCGTCGGGGATGCAGCGCAGGGCCGGTTCGGTCTGCCCCATGCGCCAGGGCCGTACATGGGGCCAGGCGACGAGATAGCTGATCTTGCTGTCACCGGTGGTCTGCAGCGCGATGGTGCCGGTGCCATCGGAGCGCAGGTCCATATTCGCGTTGCCGATCCAGCGGAACGGGATGTTAAACGTCACCGTCAGCGCGGCTCCGACGCGCATCAGAACGCGCTCGGTGGTGATAGTGTAGACGGTGGCGCGCGCCATCACCCACGACAGGCCGTAGAGCAGGACGACCGCCGCTGCGCAGAGCAGCGCAAAGGGCAGCGCTGTCAGGATCGCAGGGCCGATCGCCATTTCCGTCGCGCTGGCGGCGATCCGCCAGACAGAGATCGCGCCGAAATAGATCAGGATCCAGCGCAAACCGAAAGCCTCGCGCAGCAGGGCACGCGGGTCGGGCGCGCCTTGCCACAGGATCTCTTCGCCCGGCGGGAGCGGACCGGGAAGGCCGCGCTTCGGCTCGAAAGCGAAATCGTCGTGGGACATTGGTCTGACCTTTCGCAGCTTATATGACGGGGTTGGCCCGGTCACCGGCCCAGAGCTTGCCGCCGGCGAAGTAGCCGGAGATTTTCTCTTCCTCGAGCATGGTCACCTGAGCGTCGGACTTGTGCTTCGGCACACCGGCAAACTGGTCGGCCTGCAGCGCATGGATGAGCACGCCCTTGCTGCGGATCCGGGTCAGCGTCATCGGGCAGAGGATCTTGCCGGTACCATGGTCGCCGTCCAGTTCGATCTCCAGATAGCGGACCAGCTGTTCGGCCTCGTCGACCCACATGTCGCTGATCTTGCCGACGCTCACGCCATCGGCAGCGATCACGTCCAGCCCGCGCGGATCGCGCCCGGCGGAGACCCGGAACTCATCGAGCTTGGCCATGGGCAGGATCTTGGGATGGCCCTTGCCGTCCAGTTCGGGAACGTCGCGCCGCGGCGCCCAGGACGCCGGGCCCACGCCATCGGCCATTGGATCGCCGGTCGGGATGAAGGGCTGTCCGGCGGGGCCGGAGCGTTTCAGCGCAACCTCGCGGTTTTCCTTTTCACCATTGGGTACGGTGACCTCACCGCGGCCATGGGGAAGGATCATGGTCTTGGGCGACGGCACCGGGAACGGCCCCTGGTTAGCCGCCGGGTTGCCGTCATCATCCTCCAGCGGATAGCCTTCGCGCATGTTTTCGGTCTGCAGATAGTAGATCAGCAGTGCAAAGAAGAGCCAGAAAAGCCAGATCGCGGCACTGGCCAGATCGAAATTTCCAAAGAATTCTACACCAACCATGATGGGTTACCTCCGTGTCACGTTGGGAAGTCGGCAAGACCGATCTTGGTCGGGCCGAATTTGCCGGGATTGTCCCCCGTCGGGGGCGTTTGCAGGGAAGCGCCGGTCCGTACGAGCGGGCCGAGCGCGATCAGGGTGACGAAGAGCAACCCGATCTCGACATGATAAACGACGGAATAACCGGCCGATGCGGTGGACATCGCCTCGCCCAGCGACCCCGAAAGCGCCAGCGCATTGACCGCATCGCGGAGCGCCCCGCCTAGCGCGATGGAGACGCCCGCCGCCGTGGCCTGCGCAGCACCCCAGGCGCCGAGCGCGAGGCCCCGTCCGGCCAATCCTCCGGCCGGCATCGTCATCGCGGCCATCAGTGTGGCCACGGCAAAGAGCCCGCCGCCAAAGCCGATCAGCCCGGCCCCGGCAAAGAAGAGCGCGGGGCTGCCCATCGGGTCGGCAAAGATCACGGCCGAGAATGCCGCGAGACCGACCAGCAGGCCGCGCGACGCGCTGCGATAGGGATTCATACCGCGCGCCAACCAGCGGCCGGCGAGCACGAATCCCGCCAGCGCTCCGGCGGCCCAGAGCGCGGTCAGGTAAGTCGTGGCCGACACCGACAGGCCCAGAACCTCACCGCCATAGGGCTCCAGCAGCACATCCTGCATGTTGAAGGCCATCGTCCCGAGGAACACGACTGCGAGCAGCCGTCCGGCATTGCCGCCGGACATCAGATCAGCCCAGGCATCGCGGAAGGCGGGCTTGGGGGCCTCGCGCTCGGCGCGGCTCATCGGCTTCACGGGTTCCTGGCGCCAGAGCGCGACAAGGTTGAGCAGCATCGTCGCCACCGCCGTGCCCTGCACCACCTGGATCAGACGCAGCTGGGAGAAATCGGCCAGCAGCCAGCCCAAGATCAGCGCCGACGCGCCCATGCCCACCAGAAACATCACATACAGAAGCGACACGACCTGCGGGCGGGTTTCGTCCGTCGCGCGGTCGCTCGCCAGCGCCAGGCCGGCGGTCTGGGTCATGTGCAGGCCCAGGCCGGTCATCAGGAATGCGAGCGCGGCCAGAACCTCACCGGCCCAAGCCGGACCCATCACCTGATCGCCCGACAGCACGATCAGCGCGAACGGCATGATCGCCAGCCCGCCCATCTGCCAGAGCGATCCGAACCAAAGATAGGGAATGCGCTTCCACCCGATGGCCGAGCGGTAGGTGTCCGACCGGAACCCCAGCAGCGCGCGGAAAGGCGCGACCAGGACCGGCAGCGCCACCATCAGCGCGACCAGCGTCGCGGCAATCCCGAGCTCGACAATCATCACCCGGTTCAGCGTGCCGAGCAGCATCACAGAGGCCATACCGACCGACACCTGAAACAGCGACAGCCGCAGCAACTGGCCCATGGGCAAACCATCCGACGCCGCGTTCGAAAAAGGCAGCCAGTTGGTCGAGATGCTCTTGACCATGCCGCGGGTAACGATCATGCGGCGCCTCCTGCCCGGTGTTCCAGGCATTCGGAGATATAAAATCCACTTGTCACACGTTCGACGCGGCGCACCGGGCCATCGGCATGGGCGTCGAGATGCTCGGCGGCGTGGGGGATCATGACCGGCGAGCGGTCGGAGCGCGGGAAGGCCTTACCAGCGAGCCAGAACGCCATCAGGAACGGCGTGCGGGGCGCGACCGTGAACACGACGGACTGCGTGCAGTTCTGCCCGAGGCGCGCCAGCGCATCGGCGATGTCGGGCGCGGTGTAGTAGATCAAGCTGTCCATCGCGACGGCGTAGTCGAAGCGTCCGTGCGCCGGATCGAGCATGTCACCGGACGCGAAAGTGACCCGGTGGCGGAGATGTTCGGGCAAGCGGGTCTGCGCGATCTCCACCAGCGAGGGCGAAATGTCGACCGCCACAACATCGGCGCCGCGCGCCGCGAGTTCCGCCGTCATCTGCCCGGCCCCGCAACCGGCATCCAACACCCGCGCACCGCTCAGATCGGATGGAAGGCAGGACAGCATGACGTTCCGCATCCGGTCGCGCCCCGCGCGCACCGTGCGGCGCACGCGGCTGACCGGCGCGTCCGACGTCAACGCCTCCCAGGTCTTGGTCGCGGTACGGTCGAAATAGTCTTCGACCCGTGCCCTCGTATCGCCGTATGTCGCCGTATCAAGCGCCATCAATCGAATCCCAGCAGCTCAAAAATTTCCCGGTCGGGCAGCGGTGCCGGCGCCAGCGGTTCGGTCCCGGCCCAGAGCGTCTCGGCCATGCGGATGTACTCGGCACGGGCGTGAACGATGTCCTCGGCGTCCGGCATCTCGAAGAGCGTCTTTTTCTTCAGGCGGCTCCGGCGGATGCTGTCGAGATCGGGCATATGCGCGATCCGCTTGAAGCCGACCACCTCGCAATAGCGATCGACCTCGTCGGTTTCGCGCGAACGGTTGGCGATACAGCCGGCCAGCCGGACATTGTAGTTCTTCGCCTTGGCCTGAACCGCCGCGATGATCCGGTTCATCGCGTAGATGCTGTCGAAATCGTTCGCCGTGACGATGACGGCACGGTCGGCATGTTGAAGGGGGGCCGCAAAGCCGCCGCACACGACGTCGCCCAGCACGTCAAAGATCACCACGTCGGTGTCTTCAAGCAAGTGGTGCTGTTTCAAGAGCTTCACGGTTTGCCCGACGACATATCCACCGCAGCCTGTCCCGGCCGGCGGTCCTCCCGCTTCCACGCACTTGACGCCATTGAAGCCCTCGGTAACGAAGTCTTCTGGGCGCAGCTCCTCCGCATGGAAATTCACGTCCTTGAGAATATCGATCACGGTGGGCTGCAACTGACCGGTCAGCGTGAAGGTGCTGTCATGCTTCGGATCGCAGCCGATCTGCAGCACCTGCTTGCCAAGCTTGGAAAACGCGACCGACAGGTTTGAGCTGGTGGTCGATTTACCGATCCCGCCCTTGCCATAGACCGCGAACACCTTGGCGCCCTCGATCTTCATGCTGGCGTCCTGATGGACCTGGACGGAGCCGTCGCCATCCTCGCCCTTCAGCACCAGAGGGGTCTGCTGGCTGCGCGCGGCGGGCGGCTGTTTGACGTCTGCGGCGTCCATCAACCGTGCCTTGGTCTGGTCGTCGAGCGGGCTCATCAGCTGCGTCCTTTCGTGAATGTCATCATCGGGCCCCTCATTCCGCCGCGAACTGCACGCCTTCGAGCGTGTCTTCGAGTTCGTCGGCGGCGTTTTGCAGGGCTTCCAGCGTAGCGGCGTCGGGCGCCCAGTAGTCGCGGTCGGAGGCCTCCAGCAGGCGGTTGGCCATGCGGGCGGAGGCTTGCGGGTTCATTTCCGCCAGGCGGCGGCGCATCTCATCATCGAGCACAAAGGTCTCGCTGAGACGCTGGTAGACCCAGGGCTCGACCTGGCCTGTCGTTGCCGACCAGCCGAGCGTGTTGGTCACCTGGGCCTCGATCTGGCGCACGCCTTCGTGGCCGTGCTTGAGCATGCTTTCGAACCATTTCGGGTTCAGGCTGCGCGAGCGGGTTTCCAGCGCCACCTGCTCCTGCAGGGTGCGCACCTTGGCGCTGCCGCGGGTCTGGTCGCCGATATAAACCGCCGCATCGGTGCCGCGGGCGCGTTTGACGGCGCGGGTGATGCCGCCCAGCGTGTCGAAATAGTGGTCGACGGTTGTGACGCCCAGTTCCACCGATTCCAGGTTCTGATAGGCGACCTCGACATCCTTGAGCGTCTCGGTCAGCAGCGCCTTGCTGGCCCGGCTCTTGCCGTTCAGCCCGTAGGCAAAGCTCTTGCGGCTCTGGTAGGCGTCGGCCAGTTCGTCCTCGTCATCCCACGCCCCGCTGTCGACCAGTACGTTGACGTTGGAGCCGTACGCGCCTTCGGCATTGGAAAAGACCCGCAGGCTGGCCTCCTCCATGTCGCAGCCCATCTTTTCGGCATAGGCGAGGCTGTGGGCGCGGACGAAGTTCTGGTCGGTGGGCTCGTCGGCGGTGGCGGCCTTGTAGGCGGCCTCGGCCAGCATCTTGGTCTGAAGCGGCAGCAGGTCGCGGAAAATGCCCGAGAGCGTCATGACGACGTCGATGCGCGGGCGGCCCAGTTCGGCCAGCGGGACCAGATCGGCGCCGGAAAGTCGTCCGTAGCTGTCGAATCTCGGGGTGGCCCCCATCAGCGCCAGCGCCTGGGCGATCGGCCCGCCGTCGGATTTGATATTGTCGGAGCCCCAGAGCACCAGCGCCACCGAACGCGGCAGCGTGGAATGGGTGTCGAGCAGCAGCTCCGCCTGCTTCGCGCCATCGGCCATCGCGAAAGCCGTGGGCATTCGGAACGGGTCAAAAGCATGAATGTTGCGGCCCGCGGGCAGCACTTCGGGCGAGCGGATCAGATCGCCGCCTGGCACCGGGGTGATATAGCGGCCCGAAAGCGCGCGCATCAGACCGGTCAGTTCCGCGTCGCCGCGCAGATGTCCGGCCACATCGGCGCGAACCGTGTCGTCGGTTTCGGCCATGACCGACAGATGTTCGGCGATCTCGGCCTCGCCCGGGGCGCGTCCCACGACATGGAGCCCGTCCGGGATCAGCGCGTCCTCGGTCTCCAGGAGCTTCAGCCAGAGCGCATCGGGGTCGCTGCCATCCATATCGACGGCCTCGGCCTGGTCGGCGATGAGATTAGCCAGCTCCGCGCGGAGCCCGTCTGTCGGGTCCATCGCCCGCCAGCGGGTGACGCTGTCCTTGAGCTCCGACAGACCCTTGTAGAGCCCGGACGCTGCCAGCGGCGGGGTCACGTGGGTGACGGTCACGGCATTGGCGCGGCGCTTGGCCAGGCTCGCCTCGGACGGGTTGTTGGAGGCATAGAGATAGACATTGGGCATCTCGCCGATCAGCCGGTCGGGCCAGTCCCGCGCGCCCAGACCCGCCTGCTTGCCCGGCATGAATTCCAGCGCGCCGTGCATTCCAAAATGCAGCAGAACGTCGGCCTCGAAGCTGTTACGCAGCCACAGATAGAACTGCGTAAAGGCGTGGGTCGGCGCGAAGCCCTTTTCGAACAGCAACCGCATCGGATCGCCCTCGAACCCGAAGGCGGGCTGAACGCCGACAAAAACCTTGCCGAACTGCGCGCCGAGCACAAAGACACCGCGCCCGTCCGACTGCTGCTTGCCCGGTGCCGGCCCCCAGACCTGTTCGATCTCGTGAAGCGGCGGCGTATTTCGGACGATCGTGTCGGCATCGACCCGGGCGGCCACATTGGCCTCTTGCCCGTAGTCCGCAGCGTTCCCACGCAGAACCGCATCCCGGAGCGCATCGACGCTCTCGGGCGGCTCGACATCGTAGCCTTCGTCCTTCATGCGATGCAGCGTATTGAACAGGCTCTCGAAGACGCTGAGATAGGCTGCCGTTCCAACCGCCCCGGCATTGGGCGGGAAGCCAAAGAGCACGACGCCGACTTTCTTTTCGGCATTCTGCAGGCGGCGAAGCCTGGCCAGCCGCACGGCTTTCTCGGCCAGAACCTCGATCCTCTCCAGACAGGGCGCCATTGCCTTGCAGTCTGAAGCACCGCCACAATCGCGCGCACAGCCATGGCAGCCATCGGCACTGTGACGCCCGCCGAATACTGTGGGGTTCGTTGCACCGTCGATCTCGGGCAGGGCCACAAGCATTGTGGTTTCCACTGGCCCCAGCCCGCCCGCGCTGCTGCCCCACTGGCCGAGCGTCTGAAACTCGATCGAATGGGCCGCAATGTAGGGCACGTCGAGGTCGCCCAGCGCCTCGACCGCGGCCGCGCTGTCGTTGTAGGCCGGCCCGCCAACGAGACTGAACCCGGTCAGGGACACCATCGCGTCGATGACGATGTAGCCGTCGCGCTTGAAGTACCGCTCGATTGCCGGGCGCGCGTCCAGTCCGCCAGCAAAGGTCGGGATCACCCGCAGACCGCGCGCCTCGAACGACCGGATCACACCGTCATAGTGCGCCGTGTCCGCAGCCAGAATGTAGCTGCGCAGCATCACCAACCCGACCGTCGCGATCGGCTTGTCGGGCGCAGGCAAGTTTGAGCTCTCCGTCGTGATCCCGTGCCCCGGCAGATCGGGGTGATAAAGACCGACCTCGGGGTAGTCGACCGGCGCCTCGGCATGGACCCGGTTCCACTTGCGGTTCGGCGCGTAGCGGCTGACGAGAAAGCGGATCAGCTGCTCGACATTGTCGTCCGAGCCGCCGAGCCAGTACTGCATGGTCAGGAAATAGGCGCGCAGGTCCTGTGCCTTGCCGGGGATGAACTTCAGGATCTGCGGCAGCCGCCGCAGGATCTTCATCGAAGCTTCGGCCGAGGAGGACCGCTTGGTCTTGGGCTTGAGCTTTTTCAGGATGGCCATCGCACCGGAGCTCGGCTGCGACATGTCCAGATCGCCCATCCGGGTGAGATTGACGAGTTGCGTGTCGGCAATGACGCCCAGCATTGCGTCGCACTGGTCACGACGTTCCAGCATCGCCGGCAGGATCGCCTGCACATGTTCTTCGATGAAGAGAAGGTTCGCGATGACGATATCCCCGGTCCGCACCGCGACCTTGGCCTCTTCGAGCGCGGCGGGGTTTTCCGACCATTCGGCGGCCGCATGGACGGAGACATGAAGTCCGGGGAAATCCTCCGTCAGGCGATCCATTACACGAGCGCAGGGCCCGGCGGCGTGGGCGTCCAGCGTGACGATCACCACGCGGTAGCCGGGGAAATCGGTGCTATCGCGCATAATGGGCCTTGGCCTCATAGAGGGTGTCGACGCTGATCTCGGCAACGCCACGCTCGGCAGCGAACTTCTCGGTGTTGCGGCGCGCCTTGCCCCGCACGAAGAAGGGAATCTTCTTCAGCTCCTTCTCAGCGCAGGGCAGCCAATGGATGCTGCCGTCGGGTTGTACGACCGGTTTTGTCGGTGCGGTTTCATCGGGGGCGCCGGCCTCCGAGGGGATCGACCCCTCGTCGGCCGGGGCCGGCTGCGCGGCCGGCGCGGGCGCCACCGGTTTCGGCGCGTGGCCGCCATGGTGGCTTGGACCGGCAGCATCGTGAAACTCGAAATCCTCGCGGAACATCGCCAGGAGATGCTCCTCGAGCCCCATAACCAGCGGATGGACCAGCGTGTCGAAGATGACGTTAGCCCCCTCGAACCCCACCTGCGGACTGTAGCGGGCCGGAAAATCCTGGACATGGACCGGGGCGGAGATCACCGCGCAGGGGATCCCCAGGCGTTTGCCGATATGGCGTTCCATCTGGGTGCCGAGGATCATTTCGGGCGCAAGGGCCTCGATGGCCTGCTCGACCTCCAGATAATCGTCGGTGATCAGCGCCTCGACGCCATACTCCGTCGCCAGCTTGCGCAGGGGCCGGGCAAACTCGCGGTTGTAGCAGCCCATCCCCACTACCTCGAACCCCATCTCGTCGCGCGCAATGCGGGCCTGGGCAGCGACATGGGTGGCATCGCCGAAGATGAACACGCGTTTCCCGGTCAGATAAGTGCTGTCGACCGAGGCCGACCACCAGGGCAGGCGCAGGCGGCTTTCGTCCGGCCGACCAGTCAGGCCGGTGATCTCCTGAACCTCGGCGATGAAATCGCGGGTGGCGCCAACGCCGATCGGCACGGTTTTGGTGTAGGGCTGGCCTAGGGTGCGCTCGAGATGGCGGGCGGCGGTCTCGGCCGTCTCCGGGTAGAGCAGCACGTTAAAATGCGCCGCGCCCAGACGGGTCAGATCCACCGGGCTCGCCCCCATGGGCGCCACAACATTCACCTGGACGCCGATCTCGGACAGCATGCCCGTCAATTCCTCGACATCGTCGCGATGGCGAAAGCCGAGCCCGGTGGGCCCGAGGATATTGCAGGTCACCCGGTCGGTGCGGTCTACCGGGCGCGCAAGATGGCGGACTAGCTGAAAGAACGTCTCGTCCGCGCCGAAATTCTCCTTGCGCGAATAGCTCGGCAGTTCCAGCGGGATCACCGGCACCGGCAGGCCCATGGTTTCCGCGAGCCCGCCGGGGTCGTCCTGAATGAGCTCGGCGGTGCAGGACGCGCCGACGATCATCGCCTGGGGCTGGTAGCGCTCATAGGCCTCGCGGGCGCAGGTCTTGAAGAGATCCGCCGTATCGCTGCCCAGATCGCGAGCCTGGAAGGTGGTGAACGTCACCGGCGGGCGATGGTTGCGCCGCTCGATCATCGTGAAGAGCAGATCGGCATAGGTGTCGCCCTGGGGCGCGTGCAGCACATAATGCAGATCGCGCATGCCCGTCGCCACGCGCATCGCGCCGACATGGGGCGGGCCTTCGTAGGTCCAGACGGTCAGCTTCATCGCGCGACCTCGCCGGTGGCGGCCGGGCGCAGTCCCGGCGCGACTGACGGCGGCTCGATGCCCCCCGAAGGCACTCCCAGCTTCAGCAGGTCGCGTCGCCGGATCGGGCGCGCGAAGAGCGCGGTAAGATCACCGGCCTGCTCGTAGAAATGCACCGGCGTGAAGACCAGTTCGATCGCCCATTTGGTGGTCAGCCCCTCGGCCTCCAGCGGGTTGGCAAGTCCGAGCCCGCAAACTGACAGGTCGGGTTGCGCGGCACGGCAGCGGTCGAGCTGCCGGTCGACATCCTGACCCTCGGACAGGACCGGACCCTCGGCGATCAGATCGAGCTCCGCCCCGATCACCTGGCGATTCAGATAGGGCATGCCGACCTCGAGCGCCGTCATGCCGCATTCGCGGGTCAGAAACCGCGCCAGAGACAGCTCCAACTGGCTGTCGGGGAAAAAGAACACCGAGCGGTCGCGCAGGGTTTCGGCGGCCGCAGCGACAGCCTTGCGGGCGCGCGCCCTGGGCGCTGCTGTGACCGCCTCGAACGTCGCATCATCGACACCGAACTCATCGGCAATCGCGCGCAGCCACGCCGTCGTTCCCTCCTCTCCGAATGGAAACGGCGCCGGGATGTGGCGCGCGCCGCGCCGGACCAGCGCGGCATGGGTGTCGCCCAGAAACGGTTGAGCCAGCGCGAACACTGTCTCGGATCCGACGGCAAGGTCGCCGTCGGCGCGCGGGGCGGGCAAGACCCGAACCGGGCCGATGCCCATCCGCTCCAGCAGACCGACCATCTGGTCCTCGACCACGTCGGGCAATGCGCCCGCGATGAGCAACTGGCGGGCGTTCGTCTCAGGAAGCGCCGGCACCATGGCCGCCAGACAGGCGTCCTCGCCTTGGGTGAAAGTTGTCTCGATGCCTGACCCAGAGTAATTCAGGACGCGCACATGGGGCGCATGGACCTTGGTCAGACGCTCCGCGGCGCGGGCGAGATCGAGCTTGATGACCTCGCTAGGGCAGCTGCCGACCAGAAACAATTGCCGGATGTCAGGCCTGCGTGACAAGAGCCGGGACACCTCGCGGTCGAGCTCTTCGTGGGCATCGGCGAGTCCCGCAAGGTCCTGCTCTTCGAGGATCGCCGTCCCGAACCGCGGCTCGGCGAATATCATCACGCCGGCCGCACTTTGCAGCAAATGGGCACAGGTGCGGCTGCCCACGACCAGAAAGAACGCATCCTGCATCTTGCGGTGCAGCCAGATGATTCCGGTCAGCCCGCAAAAGACCTCGTGCTGGCCACGCTGGTGCAGAACCGGTGCATCGCCACAGCCTTTGGCGGGGCGCGCCGGACGACCGACAGGCGACAGGTCGGGATGATCGTTCATGCCGGCACCCCGCGGGTCGCGCCCCGACGTTCGCCTTCAAGGCGCGCCATGCGCAATTTCCACAGGAACTGTCCAGCGTTGACGACATAGGCCGCATAGGCAGCGAGCGCGAGCCACATCAGCCCGTCAGGGGACAGCCCGCCGGTGAAGAGCGCCCAGATATAGGCGGTGTGGAGCGCGATCACCCCGAAGCTGAAGACATCTTCCCAGAAAAACGCCGGGGCGAAGAGATACTGGCCGAACACGACCTTCTCCCAGATCGCGCCGGTGACCATGATCGTGTAGAGGCACAGGGTCTTGAGCAGGATCGACCAAGTCGCAATCTCGTATCCCGCGCCGGTCCAAAGGTAGCGCAGCACCAGCACGAGTGAGACGGCAAACACCAGAAACTGCACCGGAGCGAGAATCCCCTGAACGAGCGTCCAGACCGATGCATCCCTGCGGGCCCGCTCTGCGTCGGTATAGAGCCGACCGGGCATTGCCCCCGCTTCGTTTTGGTGTGTCATTCAGCGACTCCCTGACCGCGCCGATGAACGAAGATTGCAAGCGAAGGGAGAAAGTGTCAACTCAAACTTACAACTTTCAGGTTGACACTGAAGCCCGAGAGAAACGGAAGGCTGTGGCGCGCTTGAGGCCGAAACCTCCAACAGAACATGGGGTTTTACCGGCTCGCAACGACCAGGGGGTCCGAACGAATTCCGCTGGTGTCAATTTTCTTTGACATTCTCAGCCGACTCGCAGACTGTTTACACTACCTCTCCGGACCGGAGCGGGGCCTTCCCATCTGATCCCGAATACACGGGGTCCCTTGAAAGGTGTACGAGCCAATGACCGAACACCAGACTCGGCAGAGTTACGACACAAGCAGACCCGGCCCGGAACAAGTTGAGGCTCTGGCGGGCAACGTGTTGTCGGTTCTCGCGGCCCGGACTCCGAGCGATTCTGCCGCGCCGAAAGGCACACTGGAAGACGCGCTGGTCGACAGGTTGATTTCGTCCGTGTGCGAGCGCGACGATGCGAAGCGCGATCGCGCGGTCGCGAAGCTGATCAAGGATGGCGTTGCCATCGATGATCTGATCGACATCTACATCCCCCACGCCGCGCGTCGGATGGGCGAGGCCTGGTGTCGCGACGGGATGGGTTTTGCAGAGGTCACGATTGGATCCGCACGGCTCCAGGGGCTATTGCGGGATCTCGTCAGACGCACGACCCCATCCCACGCCAGCGACCCGATGGCGCCCCAGGTGCTCATGGTTGTGCGCGATGAGGAGCACCACACGCTCGGCGCGATGGTCGCCACCCAGCAGCTTCGGCGCGCTGGGGTCGGAGTGAACATGTCGGTCGGACAGACCGATGGCGATGTCCTGACGCTGATCGCATCTCGGGGGTTCGATATCGTAATGGTGTCAACTTCAAGAGTGTCAACTTCAAGAACGGAAAGACTTGAATCTCTCGGCGGATTCGTCGAGAGTATGCGCGGTCGCGCGGGATGGGCGGTCCCGGTTGTCGTCGGCGGCGCCGCAATAGACGAAGGTTCGGACATCGCCGCTATGACAGGTGCAGACTTTGCCACGGCAGACCCTCTCGAGGCGCTGCGTCGCTGCAATCTGAAAATCCCTCATCAAGGCGCGCGCCTACTCGCGACCTCAGGTTAGGGAATGCGGCGGGTCCGGCATATGCCGAGTTGGAGCCCATGACATCACGGGGCACAAAATACTGGAATGCAGGCGCGATCCCCCTGATTGCGCCTGATCTTCTTGGCGACATCATCGCCACGGCGTCGGACATCGCGATCGTCATTTCCCCCGAAGCCCAGGTGCTGTCGGTTCTGGTCAACCCCAACCACCCGTACGAGGGACGCCTCGATCACTGGAAGGGCCGCAACCTGCGGGACTACCTGACAGCGGAGAGCCAGCCGAAACTCGAACGTGAACTGGAGGCCCTTGCCGCAGAAAACAACTCGGCACGCCCGGTCGAGTTGAACCATGTGGACCGCGCGGAATGGGAGTTTCCGGTTCGCTACACGTTTCACTGCATCGGCCCGGATGGCGCCTATCTGATGCTCGGACGCGACCTGCGCCCGATCGCGGAAATGCAGCAGCAACTGGTCAAGGCGCAGCTCGCGCTGGAAAAGGACTACGAGGCCCAACGGGACTATGACACGCGGTTCCGCGTGCTTCTGGAGACCACGCGCGACCCGTTCGTCTTTGTCTCTCTGTCCAACGGCCGGATCACGGATTGCAACGGGCTGGCGGCAAAGCTGCTGGCGACCGCCAAGGAAACGCTGGTGGGATCTGCTTTCGCGCAGGAGTTCGAAGGCCGCCGGCGCAGCGAATTCATCGAGAGCCTGACCAACGCGGCGGTGGCCGATGGCGCAGGCTCGGTGGAACTTCAGGCGCGGCGGACCGGGCGGACCGTAACGCTGACACCGACGATCTTTCGCGCCGCGGGCGAACGCATACTGCTGTGCCGGATCGATCCGACCGATGAAGTCGATCAGCTCAGCGACGAGCTGTCCGAGAATCTCGGCGCACTTTACCAGGAAGGCGTCGACGCGATTGCGTTCACGGACGGCGACGGCACACTGATTGCGGCCAATGACAGTTTCCTGAAACTGATCGATGTCGCGCATCTGACAGTGGCGAAGGGCAAGTCGCTCGCGGATTTCCTTGTGCGCGGCAATATCGACCTCAAGGTCCTGCTCGAAAACGCGGCGCGCTCCGGCCAGATGCGGATGTACGCCACCAAGCTTCAATCGGAATATGGCTCTCAGATCTCGGTCGAGATCTCGGTCACGCTGCTCAACGACCGGGCAAACCCGGCCTATGTCTTTGTGATCCGCGATGCCAGCCGCGCCGAAGCCGTGCGTCGGCCGGGCGCTGCGGTCTCCAACGACGCGGTGCGGTCTGTCATGGAGCTCGTGGGCTCCGCCACGCTCAAGGATATCGTCGCCGAAACCACCGATGTCGTCGAAAAGATGTGCATCGAGACCGCGATCGAGCTGACCCGCAATAACAGGGTCGCGGCGGCCGAGATGCTCGGCCTGTCGCGGCAAAGCCTTTATGTGAAGCTCCGCAAATACGGGCTCATCGCGCGCAACGGTGAAAGCTGAGCGTCCCAGTCGCCCCACCCGAAACCGCCGCGACCACCGTAAACCCAGCCTGACACATTGTTTTCCACCGCACCCGTGGGCCGCGGCATTTTTTCAGGCCTGATTGACAGATCTGTGCTTGTCGATTCGCAAATGTAATGCCCTAATGACAGCATGAGTGTCAGCGAAAGTTTACACCCCGCCCCGAAATCACCGCTGCCGCAACCGGCAGCGATGCTGGAACTGATCAAGCCGATCACCTGGTTCCCGCCGATGTGGGCGTACCTGTGCGGCGCGGTGTCGTCCGGGGCGTCCCCTGCCGGGAACTGGCTGCCGGTGATCTTCGGCATGATCCTCGCAGGCCCCGTCGTCTGCGGCATGAGCCAGGCCGCGAACGACTGGTGCGACCGCCATGTCGACGCGATCAACGAACCGCAGCGCCCGATTCCCTCGGGCCGCATCCCGGGCCGATGGGGCCTGTGGATCGCGCTGGCCATGTCGGTGCTCTCTCTGATCCTGGGCACGTTCCTCGGCCCCTGGGGCTTTGCTGCGACCTGCGTCGCTGTTCTGGCCGCCTGGGCCTACTCGGTTGAACCGATCCGCCTGAAACGGTCGGGCTGGTGGGGACCCGGTCTTGTGGGGCTCTCCTACGAGTCCCTGCCCTGGTTCACCGGGGCCGCGGTCCTGGCCGCCGGGCTACCGACCTGGGAAGTCGTGGTGGTCGCTCTGCTTTACGGCATCGGCGCCCATGGCATCATGACACTCAACGATTTCAAGGCGCTGGAAGGCGACCGCCAGATGGGCGTGAATTCTCTGCCTGTGACGCTCGGGCCGGAACGCGCTGCGCGGCTGGCCTGCTGGGTGATGGCGGTCCCACAGCTCGCCGTAATCGGACTTCTGGTGCTCTGGGGGCAGCTCATCTTTGCCGCGGTGGTGACCGCAAGCCTGCTGGCGCAGCTCCTTGCGATGCGTACCTTGCTGTCGGACCCCAAGGGACGCGCGCCCTGGTACAACGGCACTGGTGTGTTGCTCTACATCACGGGGATGATGGTCACCGCCTTCGCCTTGCGTGGGATGGGAGGCTGAGATGAACGCTCCCGCACCTTTGACTTGGCCCGGCATCCTGAGGCTCGGGCTCGTTCAGATGGCTCTCGGCTCCATCGTCGTGCTGACGACAGCCACGATGAACCGCGTGATGGTGGTGGAGCTGGCGCTGCCAGCGATCCTACCGGGCCTGCTGGTCTCGATCTACTACGGCACGCAGTTCCTGCGCCCGCGGTTTGGCCATGGTGCCGACCGCGGCGGACGGAGGACACCCTGGATCGTCGGCGGAGTCGCCCTGCTGGCGGCCGGCGCCATCGGCGCCGCGCTCTCGGTCGGGCTGATGGGGCAGAGCACGTGGCTCGGCATCGCAGCGGCGGTGCCGTCCTTTCTGATGATCGGCCTCGGGATCGGGGCTGCAGGCACCAACCTGCTGGCACTGCTGGCAACGCGGGTTGCCGAAGAACGGCAGGCGGCCGCAGGGTCGGCCGTCTGGATCCTCATGATCTTCGGGCTCGCGGTGACCGGCATCACGGCCGGGCAGCTTCTCGACCCGTACACGCCCGCGCGGCTAGTGGCGGTCACGGCCGGGGTCGGTGCTGTCGCGATAACCCTCACGCTGGTCGGGATTTGGGGACAGGAACGGCAAGCCGCCCGCCCCGCACCGAAACGAGATCTCGATTTCGGGGAGGTCGCGCGAGAGCTTTGGGGCGATGCGCGCGTGCGCGGCTTCACGATCTTCGTCTTTGCATCGATGCTCGCCTACAACCTCCAGGACCTGATCCTGGAGCCCTTCGCCGGCCATGTCTTTGGCCTGACCGTGGGCGAAAGCACAGCACTTGGCGGCATGCACCATGCCGGGGCGCTGGTAGGAATGCTGGTGGTCCTGATCACCGGCACCGCACTCGCCCGCTGGATCACGGTGCCGATCCGCGTCTGGATCACCGGTGGTTGCCTGCTGTCGGGGGCCGCGCTTATCGGGCTGGCCTTTGGCGGGCTGCACGCACCGGCCTGGCCGCTTGGACCCAACATCTTTCTGCTGGGCCTCGCCAACGGCGCCTTCGCCGTGGCCGCGATCGGCGCGATGATGGGGCTCGCCCGGGAGGGCGACGAGGCCCGCGAGGGCGCACGCATGGGGCTCTTCGGCGCCGCCCAGGCGATTGCCTTTGGTGTCGGCTCCTTTGCAGGCACCGCCGCCGCCGATGTGATGCGCAGTGTGATGAGTTCCGATGCGGCCGCCTATGGCAGCGTCTTCTTTGCCGAAGGCCTGGTGTTTCTCATCGCCGCGGCCCTTGCGCTGCGGCTCACCTCACAACCAAGACCGACCGCGCACAGCGCGGCGCTCGTTCCGGGAGAATGACCATGATCTATGATGTCGTCGTCGTGGGCGGGGGGCCGTGCGGGTCCACAGCCGCCGAGGATTTGGCCCGTGCGGGCAAGAAGGTAGCGCTGATCGACCGCGCCGGGCGGATCAAACCCTGCGGCGGCGCGATCCCGCCACGGCTGATTCAGGATTTCGATATCCCCGACGACCAGCTTGTGGCCAAGATCAACACTGCCCGGATGATCTCTCCCACCCAGCGCCATGTGGATATTCCGATCGAGGACGGGTTCGTCGGCATGGTCGACCGGGAGCATTTCGACGAATTCCTGCGCGCCCGCGCCGCGCGTTCAGGGGCAGACCGCCACACCGGCACGTTCTTGCGGGTAGAGCGCGACGAGGCCGGAACGCGCGTCGTCTATCGCGACAAGGAGAGCCGCGAAGAGGTCACACTCGACACCAAGCTGATCATCGGCGCGGACGGCGCGCGCTCCGGCGTGGCCCGAGCCGAGATCCCCGGCGGGCAGGAAATCCCCTATGTCATCGCCTATCACGAGATCATCGAGGCGCCGGGCAAGGTCGGCACCTACGACCCGGCCCGCTGCGACGTGATCTATGACGGCGCGATCTCGCCCGACTTCTACGGCTGGGTCTTTCCCCACGGCAAGAGCGCCTCTGTGGGCATGGGCACCGGCGTCGACGGGGTCGATCTAAAAAAGGCCACGGCAGACCTCCGCGCGGCCTCGGGCCTGACCGACTGCGACACGATCCGGCGCGAAGGCGCACCGATTCCCCTCAAGCCGCTGGACCGCTGGGACAACGGACGTGACGTCGTTGTCGCAGGGGATGCTGCTGGCGTTGTCGCACCCTCGTCAGGTGAAGGCATCTTTTACGCCATGGCCTGTGGGCGCGCGGCAGCCACCGCGGCCCAGGCGACATTGTCCAGCGGACGGGCCAAAGACCTGAAATTGGCCAGAAAAATGTTCCTCAAGAAACATGGGACTGTCTTTAAGGTCCTGCAGTCCATGCAGGACGCCTATTACCGTAGCGACGAGCGCCGGGAGCGGTTTGTCTCCCTGTGTCACGATGTCGACGTGCAAAAGCTCACTTTCGAGGCTTACATGAATAAAGAGCTGGTCAAGGCACGTCCGCTGGCTCATCTGAAAATCGCGGTAAAGAACATCGCGCACATTACTCGGCTCGTCCCAGCTACTACGACGTAACATATGAGCATAATGATCCCCGCTTGGGTGGATGGCACGCTGACCCCGGTTGAAAAACTGGAGGTGCATCAGCGCGGCCTGAAGCACAAAGCCATTTCTGTCTTTGTGATGGACGGGCAGAATGTGCTCGTCCAGCGGCGGGCGATGTCAAAGTACCATACCCCCGGCCTCTGGGCGAACACCTGCTGCACCCATCCGCAATGGGGCGAAAGCTCCTCGGATTGCGCTGTGCGCCGGTTGCGTGAAGAGCTCGGCATCACCGGGCTTTATCCTGCGCTCCGCGACACGGTGGAATACCGCGCCGATGTCGGCAACGGGCTGATCGAACACGAGGTTGTGGACATCTACCTGGCCCATGCGACCAAGCAGTTGCCGGTGCAGATCAACCCTGCCGAGGTGATGCAGGTCGAGTGGATCGGGCTCTACGACCTCGCGGCCGAAGTTGCCCGCCGCCCTACCCGCTTCACGCCGTGGCTGCGGATCTACATGCAGGAGCATCAGGACCGGATCTTCGGAACACTGGTGCGGGTCTGACCTGGGTGCGACGGCCTATGGGACAGAACGGACGACTGCTTCGATCCGCGCGCAATCACCCGGATGTCGCGCATAGGCGATAGATACGAACGCTCCGCCTAGCGTAACTGCTGCAGCAAGGCCTGGGACGGCTTTCCGGTGACGGCAAGCCCATTGGCCTGCTGATAGCCGGAGATCGCAGCTTCGGTTTTCTTGCCGACAACACCGTCCGGCGTGCCGACATCGAAGCCCGCGCGATTCAGCCGGGTCTGCAGCTCCTTGCGGTCGTCGATGGTCAGACCTGTCGCATCCGGCGGGAAACCGCTTCGCAGGGGCGCCCCCCCGGCGATCCGGTCGGACAGGTGCCCCACGCCGATGACGTAGCTTTCGGAATTGTTGTAGCGCGTGATCACGGTGAAGTTGCGGAACACCATGAAGGCCGGCCCGCCCCGCTGCGGTACGATGATCGAGGCGGGTCCGTAGTCGGGCACTGGCGCGCCGTTCATGTCGCGCACGCCCGCCGCCGCCCAGGAGGCCGCGCTGCGGGTGCTGCCCCGCCCGAACGGGCCCGAGAACCCCGCCGGCAAGCGCACCTCGACGCCCCAGGGCTGACCACGCCGCCAGCCGGAGCGTTTGAGATACGCGGCCGTCGATGCCAGCGAATCCGTCGGGTCGTTCGACCAGATGTCCCGGCGGCCATCGCCGGTGAAATCGACGGCATAAGCCTCGAACGAGGTCGGAATGAACTGCGTGTGCCCCATGGCGCCGGCCCAACTGCCGGTCATGTTGGCCGGCGTCGTGTCGCCGCGCTGAAGAATCTTCAGCGCCGCCGTCAGCTGCTGTTCGAAGAAGTTCCCGCGCCGCCCGTCATAGGCCAGGGTTGCGGTGGCGGAGACGACCGGAATGTCGCCGCGCCGTTCGCCATACTGGCTCTCCAGACCCCAGACCGCGACGACGACCTCCGGCTCGACGCCGTAGGCCTGTTCGATCCGTGCGAGCGTGCTGTCATAGCGGCGCAGGTTCGCGCGCCCCTTCGACACCCGCTCATCCGAGGCCGCGATCGCAAGATAGTCCTCCAGCGTACGGGTGAACTCGACCTGCTGGCGGTCGCGTTCGATAACCCCAGGCAGATAGCCTGCGCCCCGGAAGGCGTTCTGGAAGGTACTCTCGGAAATCCCCCGCGACAGCGCCCGGCCCCGGTAGGAGGCCACCCATGCGTCGAACCCGGCATTGGGCACCGGGGTCATCCCTGGTGTGGGCGAAGCCCTACCCGTCACCGTCGGCGTACCCGTACCCGCGCAGCCCGCGAGCGCCACGGCGGAGATCCCTAGTGCAAAGCTTCGCCTTGAAAGCGTCATGCCTGCCTCTTTTTTCTGCTCTGTTTGAGCGTAGCCTAGCAGGCATGGGACGCGCCCGGAAGGGCGCAGGCGCCTGGTACGCTAACCGACGGTCGTGCGGCCCCGACGGTCGCGCCGCAGATTGGCGTAGAGCACATGGTTGCGCCAGCGTCCGTTGATCTGCAGGTAGCTCTGCGCCACGCCTTCATACTTGAAGCCGCTTTTCTCCAGAACACCGCGGGAGGCCGTGTTTTCCGGCAGGCAGGCGGCCTCGATCCGACTGAGATCCAACGCGGTAAAGGCGTGGTGCGCCACAGCCTCGATCGCTTCGCGCATGAAACCGCGCCGGGCAAAAGGTGCACCGATCCAATAACCCAGCGTCGCCGCCTGGGCCGGCCCGCGGCGGATATTGTCAAGCGTGACCGCGCCGACAAGCGTATGTTCCTCTGCCTGCACCATGAAAAGCGGCAGTGCCGTGCCGGACGCGACGGACCGCTGCGCCCAGTAAACCCGGTTGGTGAATGCCTTGCGCGTCAGGTGATCGGAAGACCAGGACGGCTCCCAAGGTTGCAGAAACCCGGCACTGTCGCGGCGCAAGTTCGACCAGTCGGTAAAGTCGGAATGCAGCGGCGGACGGAGAACAAGCCGGTCCGTCACCAGCCGCAGCTTTCGGCGACGGACGAACATCACGCCGCGAGCCGCGCCCTCAGATCGCCCAACAGTGGCGCCTCGGCCCCCGGCCCGTAAAGCGCCAGAGCAACCGGCGCCCGATCCACCAGATCGGCACCGTAGCGATGGATATCCTCGGGTGTGACCGCGTCGATCAGCGCAACGGTTTCCCCCAACGGTGGCACCCGGTCCCACACGGCCAGGAGCCGCGCCAGCCGTTCGGCGCGCGACGACGCGCTTTCCAGCCCCATGAGCAGGCCGGCCTTCATCTGGGCGCGGGCGCGATCGACCTCTTCGGCCGTGATCCCGGCCGCGGCCTTGCGCATCTCGTCCACGGTCAGACGTGCCAATTCGGGCAGATCGCCCGCGCTGGTGCCCGCATAAATGGTCGTCATCCCGCTGTCGGCATAGGCGGACGCCTGCGCGAAGATGCTGTAACAGAGCCCGCGCTTTTCGCGCACTTCCTGGAATAGGCGCGAGGACATGCCGCCGCCCAATGCCGTGGCAAAGATCTGTGCGGCATAGATCTCGGGGCTGGCGTACCCAGGCCCCTCGAAAGCCAGCGTGAAATGCACCTGTTCCAGTGGTTTCGCTTCCAAGCGCTCGCCCCCGACAAACTTCGCCGGGTCAGGCGCGGAAGACGGCGCCGGCGCGAGATGCCCAAAGAGACGCTCTACCTCGCGCGCAATGGCGTCGTGATCGACGGCCCCTGCGGCAGCCACGATGATCTGCCCCGGTCCATAGCGCTCCTGGACGAACCCGAAGAGATCGCCCTGGCTGAAGCCCTGCACCCGGTCGGCCTCACCAAGGATCGTGCGGCCCATGGCCTGGTCGGGATAGGCGGCCTCTTGCAGCCAGTCGAACACGACATCATCGGGGGTGTCGTGAGCTTGGCCGATCTCCTGCAGGATCACGCCACGCTCTACCTCAATCTCGGCCTCGTCGAAGACCGGGTTGAGCACGATGTCCGAGATGACATCGAGCGCCAGCATCACATCGTCCTCGAGCACGCGCGCATAGTAGGCTGTCGTCTCGCGCGAGGTGTAGGCGTTGATGTAGCCGCCGACATCTTCAATGGATTCCGCGATCTGGAGTGCTGAGCGACGCGCCGTGCCCTTGAACGCCATGTGTTCGAGAAAATGCGCGATCCCGTTTTGCTCGGGCCGCTCATGGCGGCCACCGGCGGTGATCCAGACGCCGACCGATGCCGAGCGCAGCCCCGGCATATGTTCGGTGACGACGCGAAGGCCATTGGGCAGACGGTGGAGTTGGACTGTCACGCGCGGATGCTTCCCTCGATGGCCGCTTCGATCTGGGGCAGCGCGTTCGGCACTTCGCGCAACCGCTCCGGTCGGTCATAAAGATCGGCCATGCGCTTGGGAAGAGCCGGTCTTATCCCGATGGCGGCCTCGACTGCGTCGGGGAACTTTGCGGGATGGGCAGTGGCCAGCGTTATCATCGGCACCTTTGGGTCGGCGGTCTCGCCCGCGACCTTCACGCCCACGGCGGTGTGCGGGCAGAGGATCTCGCCCGTCGTCTCGAAAATCTCGCGGATCGTGGCGCTGGTCTCGTCCTCCGACGCACGACCCGAGGCAAAGCCCTCACGTAGCCGCTCCAGCGCGCCCTGGGAGATGGTGAAGCCGCCCTGGTCCTTCAGGTCCGCCATTTGCCGGGCAACAGCCGCCCCGTCGCGGTCGTAGACATCAAAGAGCAACCGTTCGAAATTCGACGAGACCTGGATGTCCATGGACGGGCTGATCGACGGGCGCACCGTTTCCTTGGTGTGGGCGCCGCTTGCCAGCGTACGGTGCAGGATGTCGTTCTGGTTGGTCGCGATCACCAGCCGGTCGATGGGCAATCCCATCTTGCGCGCGACATGACCTGCAAAGATATCGCCGAAATTGCCAGTGGGCACGCAGAAGCTGACTGGGCGGTGCGGCGCGCCGAGCGCCGTGGCGGATGTGAAGTAATAGACCACCTGCGCCAGAACCCGGGCCCAGTTGATCGAGTTCACGCCCGCGAGTCGCACCCGGTCGCGGAACTCGAAATGGTTGAACATGTCCTTTACCGCGGCTTGGCAGTCGTCGAAGTCGCCCTCCAGCGCCATGGCGTGGACATTGGCCTCGACCGGCGTGGTCATCTGGCGGCGCTGTACTTCGGACACGCGGCCCAGCGGGAAGAAGATGAAAACGTCCACGGCGTCGAGCCCGCGAAAGGCCTCGATCGCTGCGGACCCTGTGTCGCCGCTGGTCGCACCCACGATCGTGACGCGGTCGCCGCGCCGTTTCAGCGCCTCCTCGAAGAGCTGGCCGATGAGCTGCATCGCGAAATCCTTGAACGCGAGCGTGGGCCCGTGAAACAGCTCCAGCAGGAACTGGTTCGCGCCGATCTGCTTGACGGGCGCGAGGGCGGCATGGCCGAACCCGTCATAGGCCCGGGCAAGGATCGCGCGGAACTGATCGCTCCCGAAACTGTCGCCGAGGAAGGGGCGCATAATGCGGAACGCAACCTCCTCGTAGGGCAGCCCGGCGAGCGCGGCGATTTCCCCATGGCTGAGCTGCGGTACGGATTCGGGCACATAGAGCCCGCCGTCACGCGCGAGACCTGTCAGCATCGTATCCTCGAAACCGAGCACCGGCGCGCTGCCGCGGGTGGAGACATACTGCATCGAAGATACCTTTCGGACGAGACTCACGCGGAGGCGCGGAGCCGGGCGCGCAGGAAGTAGCCGGTCATGGCCGCCCAGACCAGAGCCAGTCCGAACCATGTGACCGCATATTGGAGATGATTATTGGAGATCCCCGCCATATCCACCGGCAGCGGCACTATTCCAGGCTGCTCTGCACTGGTCGCGCGGGCGACAAGCAGAACGGGCTCCGTCTCAAGATAGGCCGCCAGAGACGGCACATCGCGCGCGAACCAGAGCCTTTCCAGCGGATCCGGATCGGGTGTGAAACCATCCAACTCGTCGGGCCAGTGCAGGTTGCCCTCGACCGTCATGGCGAGCGGCGGGCGCGGCTCGGATTTCCCGGCAGCGCGCAGGAAGCCGCGGTCGATGAGAATGCGGCGGCCGTCTTCTGTCGTGAAGGGCGCGATCACACGGTAGCCCGGACCGACTCGCTTGAGGCTGGCCTGCACCAACAGATCGGGCGCCTCGACCTGTCCGCTCACCCGCACCGGCAAATAGCGGTCGCGGTCAGGGTCGGGGGCGTCGGGCAGCATGACGGGCGCCGCGCCGATGCGTCCCGCGATCTCGGCCAGAACGCCCTCCTTCCAGTCCAAGCGCTGTAGCTGCCAGACGCCCAGCCAGATCAGCGCCGCGGTCCCCAGCACGCCCACGAGCAGGGTGAAGAGGACAGGGCCGCGTCTGTCAGAACTGGGCTCGGAGGAAGAGGTCATGCAGTCCCATGAGCTTCGGCGGTGATGCCCGCCAGTACCGGAGAGGTATTACTGTGCCTGCTCCATGCGATCCACCTCTTCTTCGGCCTCATCGAGCAGCTCGTATCCTGTGGGATTGTCGGCACAAACGCCGGGTCCGCATTCCAGAAGTGCTGAGACAGCATTGCCGGCCGAGACAAGCAGGATCACGGCGATTGCGAGCTTGGCGAGCGGCCTTCCGGCGAGACCGACTGGCATTCTGGCGGGATCCGAAACCTGTCTTTCAAGGATCAGCATCACGGCCGCGCCGAGAGTGATGCAGAAAAACGCCAGCGCCGCCCAGGTGTAGAAGTGCAAGCCGAGAAACGGCTCTCCGTAGCTGCCTGTGCCCGGCACGATATGCAGCAGGATCTGGCGGACAGAGGCACTTCCGCCGATGATCGCGCTGACAATCATTATTCCGTAATGTTGAGGCCGAGGACCATAGACGAGGTTCAGGCAGAGCCCGAACCCGACGGCAACGAACCCAACGCGCTGGAGCAGGCATAGGGGACACGGCAGGTCGAAATTCGCGATCTGATCTATGAAAGCGGCAGTCAGGATGCCGCTGATGACAAGCAGCGCCAGGGCATTCAGCGTTCTGGAGAGATCGGGAGAGATCATGGCGCTCTCACAGGTTGAGCGCGAGCGCGTTCGTGATGTGGAAATTGAGCCAATACACATTCAACAGCATCGCCACGCCAAATACCAAATAGGCCGGCATGCTGCGTTGGAAGAGCAACAGCACCATGGAAAGCGTCAAAAGCACGAAGAGCAACGCGATCATGGTGACGTCATCCTTTGCCTGTTTGCCGGGCCCAGCGGCCCGATGCGCGCGTCAGATCTGAAAGCCGGTCAGCCGCCCCAGACGTAGATAGCCGCAAACAGGAAAAGCCAGACCACATCCACGAAATGCCAGTACCAGGCCGCTGCTTCGAACCCGACATGTTTCTGCGGGGTGAAATCGCCGTTCTGGAGGCGCAGCAGACAGACCGTCAGAAAAATCGTCCCGATGACGACATGGGCGCCGTGAAAGCCGGTCGCCATGAAGAAGTTCGCGCCATAGATGTTGCCGGCGAATCCGAACGCCGCGTGGCTGTATTCGTAGATCTGGAACGCGGTGAAAATCACGCCGAGCGCGATCGCCAGAATCAGGCCGGTGCGCATGTCCTTGCGGTTGTTTTCATGGACCAGCGCGTGGTGCGCCCAGGTTGCCGCCGCGCCCGAGCAGAGCAAGATCAGCGTGTTGATCAGCGGCAGGTGCCACGGATCGAACGTCTCGATCCCGGCGGGCGGCCACTGCCCGTCGACGAGGGGGCTCTCGGGGCCCATCGGGTACATCGCGTGCTTGAAGAAAGACCAGAACCAGGCCGCAAAGAACATGACCTCGGACATGATGAAGAGGATGAAGCCATAGCGCAGGCCGATCTGCACGACGGGCGTGTGATCGCCTGCCTTGCTCTCGGTGATCGTGTCCGACCACCAGCCGAACATGACGTAGAGCACCGCGATAAAGCCCGCACCGAACAGCCAGGGGCCGCTCCCATGCATCCACAGCACGGCACCGAACAGCATGACGAAAGCGGCGACGCCGCCGATGAACGGCCAGAGGGAGGGTTGGAGAATGTGATAGTCGTGGTTCTTTTCGTGGGCCATCGCCTGTCCTCCGCGCGCGCTCAGTTGACCGAGCTGGCTGTTGATGAGTCGAGTGCGGCCTGCTCTTCGGGCAGGTCGGTCTCGTAGAAAGTGTAGGAAAGCGTGATCGTGTGGACGAATTTGCCCTCACGGTCGCGCGTGATGTCGGGATCGACATAGAAGGTTACGGGCATCTGCACCCGCTGGCCGGGCTCAAGAACCTGCATCTCGAAGCAAAAGCAGTCGATCTTGGAGAAGTATCCGCCGGCCGCATAGGGCGTCACGTTGTAGGTCGCGGTGCCGGCAATCGGCACGTCGGTGGGGTTGTAGGCCTCGTAAAAGGCCAGCCCGGTCTCGCCGATCTTCATCTCCATCTCGCGCACGACCGGGGTGAACTCCCACGGCATGTCACGTTCCTTGGAGGCGTCGAAGCGGATGGTGACGGTCTGGTCGAGCACAGTGTCGGACCCGGTGGCCGAAACACTTGTGGTGCCGCCATAACCCGTCACGCGGCAGAACAAGTCATAAAGCGGCACTGACGCCCAGGCGAGGCTGCCCATGACCACCACAACGCCCGCGGCCTGGGCCGCCGTGCGGGATTTGCCCTCCAGCCGCTGCATCATTCGGCCGGAATGAGCGCGGGGCGCGCGACGTGGTCAAAGGCTTCCATGTTTGCGCCGGTGGAAACCTTCGCCAAGGTCAGACCGAAGACGACGGCAACAAAGCCAACCAAAACGATCCCAAGGCCAAGATTGCGGCCCCAGCGGCGGGTATGGATCTCGTGAGTAGCGCGATCGAAGGTAGACATCAGAATACTCCCGGTGCGAGGCGCGCGATCAGCCCGTCGGCCAGCAACGCCCCGAAATGGAGGAAAAGATACCACAGTGAGAGACGAAAGAACTTCTTTTCGACAGCATGGCTGTCGGCATCGCAGGCCGCATCGTCACGCCGCCAAATGCGCACGGCTCCAAGCAGGAACATAGCATTCAGGACGAGGGCCGTGGCGATATAGACCGGCCCGGCAACCGCTGTGAAGGCCAGTGCCAGAGCCGTCGGGACAAGCAGGATGGTGTAGATCAGGATGTGCCGGCGGGTGGCGTCACGGCCATGGGTGACCGTCAGCATCGGCACGCCGGCATCATTGTAGTCCGACTTCATGAAGAGCGCGAGCGCCCAGAAATGCGGTGGCGTCCACATGAAGATCAACCCGAACATCAGCAGGCTCTCAATCGACACGCCGCCGGTGGCCACGGCCCAGCCGATCATCGGAGGAAACGCGCCCGCGGCACCCCCGATAACGATGTTCTGTGGCGTCCAGCGCTTCAACCACATCGTGTAGACCACGACATAGAAGAAGATCGTGAAGGCCAGCAGCCCTGCGGCTACCGCGTTCGAGGCGAGCCAGAGCATCACCACCGCGATGCCCGAAAGCGCAAGTCCGAGGCCAAGCGCCTCGTTCGGTGCGATCAGACCGGCGGGGATCGGACGCTTGCGGGTCCGTTTCATCGCCGCATCGATGTCGGCGTCATACCACATGTTCAGCGCGCCGGAGGCCCCGCCACCGAGCGCAATGAAAAGGATCGCCGCAAAGCCGATCATCGGGTGCACCGGAACAGGTGCGACCAGCAAACCGACAAAGGCGGTGAACACGACGAGGCTCATCACCCGCGGTTTCAGCAGGGTCACATAGTCGCCGAACTCGGGCTCGGCCGTGCGGTCGTATAGGCTTGCATCCGTCATGGAAGTGCTGGCGCTCCGATTGCAGGCGTCAGCGCGACGCGACCTGGACCGCGGGCGGTATGCTGGAGAATTCCAGTTTGGCACCCTCGAGCCACTCGGCATAGGCCTCTTCGCTGACCACTTTCACGGTGATCGGCATATAGGCGTGGTCCTTGCCACACAGCTCCGAACACTGGCCGAAATACACGCCTTCCTGTTCTGCGTTGAACCACAGTTGCGCGATACGGCCCGGAACGGCGTCCTGCTTCACACCGAAGGCCGGCACGGTCCAAGAATGGATCACATCGCCGCCGGTCACCAGCATCACGATGGTCTTGCCCTTGGGCACCACCACGGCGGTATCGGTCGCCAGAAGATACTCGTCTTCGGCGTAGCCGTATTCCTCCAGCTCATCCTTGGCGAGCATCAGGCTGTCGAAGGAAATGCCCTCGTCGGGATACTCGTAGCCCCAGTACCACTGGTAGCCGGTCACCTTAATGGTGATGTCCGGAACCGGGATCTCCTGCTGCTTGAACAGAACCGGTAGGGAAAAGGCCCCGATGACGACCAGAATCAGGATCGGCACGATCGTCCAGGCGATCTCGAGCGGCGAATTGTGGGTGAAAGTCGCCGGCGTGGGATTCGCGCGCTGGTTGAAGCGCAAGATCACCCAGGCCAGAAGCCCGGTCACGAAGAGACAGATCACCGTGATGATGACGAGGATGAAACCGTCAAGCCATTGCAGATCGCTGGCAAGTTCCGTAGCGGCGGGCTGAAACCCAATGCCGCCGGGCACTGGCTTGCCGATCACCTCGAGATCTTCCAGCGCCTGCTGGGCCGAGGCGAGCGATGCGGTCATGCTGGCGAGCGCAGCATAAAGCGGCAGTCTGAAGCGCATTGCGGGCGTCCTGTTGTTTGTCCGTGGTGTCTGTCTTATCCGCGATTCCGCAGTCTGAGACAGACCCTTGCGATTGTGTCTGCTTGGTTGCGCGCCATATTAGAAGAGCAGAGCCGGAATGGCCGCTGCGTCATCCCGACGCGCATCCTAAGTCGGTATCGAGGAAGCGATCCCCCATGAGCCAGCCCTCCTTTCGTCCCTTTGAGACCCATATCGACCGAGATGCCGCGCTCACCCGCCTGCGCGACGCGACCGCCGGTGCCGATGACGGAGAGCTTTTCCTGGAACGCCGCCGGTCCGAGGTTCTGAGCTTTGACGACGGGCGCCTGCGCACGGCGAGCTATGATGCCTCAGAGGGATTCGGGCTGCGTGCGGTCCGCGGCGAAACCTCTGGCTATGCCCATTCCAGCGAGATCTCCGAGCCGTCGCTGGCGCGCGCCGTCGACACCGCGCGCCTGGCCGTGGGCGACGGGGGCGGAACGCTTGCCCCGGCGCCGCGGCATACCAACACAAGGCTCTACACCGATGCCGATCCGGTTTCGGGCGCGGGATTCGGCCTCAAGGTCGAAACCCTGCGCGAGATCGACGCCTTCACCCGCGATCTCGACCCGCGTGTCGTGCAGGTCAGCGCAACGCTGGCCGCCGGCCTGCAGGAAGTCGTGATTCTCCGGCCCGACGGCGTGGCGGTGAGCGACAGCCGCCCTATGGCACGACTGAATGTCTCTGTGATCGTCGAACAGGACGGACGGCGCGAAAGCGGCTCCACCGGCGGTGGCGGCAGGGTGACGCTCGACGGCGTGATCGCGCGCGACAATTGGGAAGCCCAGGCCCGCGAGGCGCTGCGAATCGCGCTCGTCAATCTGGAGGCCGTCCCTGCGCCTGCCGGCGTCATGGATGTGGTGCTGGGCCCGGGCTGGCCGGGGATCCTGCTCCACGAAGCGATCGGCCACGGGCTGGAGGGCGACTTCAACCGCAAGGAAAGCTCCGCCTTTGCCGGGTTGATGGGCCAGCAGGTCGCATCGCGCGGGGTGACCGTGCTCGACGACGGCACGATCCCGGACCGGCGCGGCTCGATCAATGTGGACGACGAGGGTACCCCGTCAGGGCGCAATGTCCTGATTGAGGACGGGGTTCTCGTAGGCTTTATGCAGGACCGCCAGAACGCGCGTCTCATGGGCGTCACCCCCACCGGCAACGGCCGGCGCCAGAGCCATGCGCACCCACCGATGCCGCGGATGACCAACACCTACATGCTGGGCGGCGAAAGCGACCCCGCCGCGATTCTGGCCGACTTGAAAGACGGCATCTATGCCGTGGGCTTCGGCGGCGGTCAGGTGGACATCACCAATGGCAAATTCGTGTTTTCCTGCACCGAGGCCTACAAGGTCGAAAACGGCAAGGTCGGCGCCCCGGTCAAGGGCGCCACTCTGATCGGTGACGGCCCGACTGCTTTGCGTCAGGTACGCGCCATCGGCAACGACATGACGCTCGACCCGGGCATCGGGAACTGTGGCAAAGCGGGACAATGGGTGCCTGTGGGCGTCGGCCAGCCGACCTTGATGATCGGCGGGCTGACCGTCGGCGGGGCCGGTTGAGGGCGCGGCATTCCCTGTTAGCCGGGCCAGCCTGACCTAAGGGAAAAAAATACCGATGCGATTCAGCACTGATTAACCCCGATCCCCCAAGAGTGGCTTCACCCCTCGGGCGGAGCCGCGATGACCGATCAAACCTCTTTTTCCAGCCCCACACCCCTCACCCCACCACAGCTGGACGAAGACAGGTTATCGTGGCTCCGCCTCTTGCGGTCGCGCCGCGTCGGTGTTGCCACATTCTATCGCCTGATGGCCGAACATGGCTCTGCCGGCGCGGCGCTTGCCGCTCTCCCGGGGGTCGCGGCGGCCGCAGGTGTGACCGATTACTCCCCCACCGATGAGTCCCGGGCTCAGATCGAAATGCGGGCCGCCGCACGCTTTGGCGCGCGCATGATCTGCCGCGGTGAGCCTGACTACCCTGCTGAACTTGATCGCATCGACGATGCACCGCCACTGATCTGGGCGCGGGGCGATCTGGCGCAGCTGCGTCGTCCGATGGTCGCCATGGTAGGCGCGCGCAACGCTTCCAGCCTCGGCGAACGCACGGCGCGTATGCTTGCCGGCGCGTTGGGTGAGGCCGGTTACGTCGTCGTCTCCGGCCTTGCCCGCGGTATTGACGGCGCCGCCCACGGCGCGGCCCTCGAAACCGGCACCGTCGCCGTCTTGGGCGGCGGCGTGGACGTCATCTACCCCCGCGAAAACAGCGCCTTGCACGGCGACATCGCAAAACGCGGCGTGCTGGTTTCGGAACAACCCATGGGCCTGGCGCCCCAGGCGCGGCACTTTCCCGCCCGAAACCGCCTGATTTCGGGGATGGCACGCGGCCTCGTCGTTGTCGAAGCCGCTGCGCGTTCCGGCAGCCTGATCACGGCCCGCGACGCCGGCGACCAGGGCCGCGACGTCATGGCCGTGCCCGGACATCCTTTCGATGCGCGCGCCTCGGGCTGCAACATGCTGATCCGCGATGGGGCCACACTTGTACGCAATGTTGACGATGTGCTCGAGGTGCTCGGCGCCGCCGAAACGCCTACGGTCACTCCGATCCGGACGTCGCCAGCACCTCAAGACAGCCCGGAGCGGAGCATCCAGCAGACCACCCCGCGTTCGGCCCCGAGGCCAAAGGACGCCGCCCGCCTGCATGACATGATCCTGGCGCGTCTGGGCCCGAGCCCGATCTCCGAGGATCAGCTGTTGCGTGATCTGGCGATGCCCAATGGCGCGGTCAGCCCGGCGCTGCTCGACCTGGAGCTCGACGGGCGCGTTCTGCGCCAACCCGGCGGTCTCCTGTCGTCCCGGGCGTGAGTCGCGGGCTCGAGAATCGTGGGCGCAGGTCAAAGCCCCGGCATCGCGCATCATTGACAATTGCCGGACCCCCATCACATCTAGCCCGCAATCCTGCTGTCTGATCGTGTAAGGGGCCGTTTATGCCTGTTGTCGTCGTCGAGTCGCCCGCCAAGGCCAAGACAATCAACAAGTATCTCGGGGATGACTACACCGTTCTGGCCTCATACGGGCACGTTCGGGACCTCTTGCCCAAGGAGCAGGCCGTCGATCCGGAGCACGGATTCGACATGGTCTGGGAGGTCGGAAGCGACAGTAAGAAGCACATCAAGGCGATTGCCGACGCCCTGAAGGACGACGATGCGCTGATCCTCGCCACCGACCCGGACCGCGAGGGCGAGGCGATCAGTTGGCACCTTCAGGAGACTCTGACCAAGCGCAAGGCGATCAAGAAATCGACCCAGGTCAGCCGTGTCGTGTTCAACGCGATCACGAAATCCGCGGTCACCGAGGCGATGCAAGCGCCACGCGACGTAGATATGGAACTGGTCGATGCCTACCGGGCGCGGCGCGCGCTGGATTTCCTGGTCGGGTTCAAGCTCTCGCCGGTGCTCTGGCGTAAACTGCCGGGCTCGAAATCCGCCGGCCGGGTGCAATCGGTCTGCCTGCGCCTCATCGTCGAGCGCGAGATGGAGATCGAGGCCTTCAAGCCGCAGGAATACTGGTCGGTGCGTGCCGTTCTGGAAACCCCGCGCGGCCAGACCTTCGAGGCGCGGCTGACGACGCTCGCTGGCAAGAAGCTCGAAAAATTCGACCTCGCCACGGCAGAGGCCGCGGAACTCGCGGTGGCGGCAGTCGCCTCGCGGGACCTCTCGGTCCGAACCGTTGAAGCCAAGCCGGGCACACGCAACCCCTCCGCGCCCTTCATGACATCGACCCTCCAGCAGGAGGCCAGCCGCAAATTCGGCTTTGGCGCCCGCCAGACCATGTCGAGCGCGCAGCGGCTCTACGAGGCCGGCTATATCACCTACATGCGGACCGACGGGATCGACATGGCGCCCGAGGCCGTGATGGCCGCCCGGGACGCGATCAAGGACCGCTACGGCGCCGACTACGTGCCGAGCAGCCCGCGCATGTACAAGAACAAGGCCAAGAACGCGCAGGAAGCGCACGAATGCATCCGACCGACCGACATGACGCGCGATGCGGCGAGCCTGAAGCTGACCGACTCGGACCAGCGCAGGCTTTATGACCTCATCTGGAAGCGCACGCTGGCCAGCCAGATGGCTGCGGCGCGGCTGGAGCGTACGACTGTGGACGTGGCCAGCGCCGACGGGCAGGTCGTACTGCGCGCCACCGGTCAGGTCGTGCTCTTCGACGGGTTCCTCAAGGTCTACGAGGAAGGTCGGGACGAGCCGGTCACCGATGGCGATGACACACGACTGCCGCAGATCACCCAGGGCGAGTCGGCAAAGCTGCATTCCGGCGGCCAGCGCGCGGCCTTTGCCAAGCTGGTCGATGGCAGCGATACCGTGGTCGAAGGGACCGACGCCGCGACCCGCGCGGCCAACGCGATCACGGATGCAAACGGCGCCGTACTCGGCCAGCAGCATTTCACGCAGCCGCCGCCGCGCTACACCGAGGCGACCCTGGTCAAACGGATGGAGGAGCTCGGTATCGGCCGTCCTTCGACTTATGCCTCCATCGTCACGACGATTCAGGACCGCGGTTATGTGACCAAGGACGGCAACCGGCTGATTCCGGAGGACAAAGGCCGCCTCGTGACGGCCTTCCTGATGAATTACTTCCGAAAGTATGTCGGTTTCGACTTCACCGCCGGACTGGAGGAAGAGCTCGACGATATCACCGCGGGCGACCGCGAGTGGCGGGACGTGCTCGACCGATTCTGGCGCGACTTCAAGGCGCACCTGGACGAAACGGCCGAGCTTCGCATCACGGATGTGCTGGAAAAGATCAACGAGGTTCTGGAGCCGCATCTCTTCCCACCCAAGGAAGACGGCTCGGACCCGCGCCTCTGCCCGAACTGCGGCGCCGGGCGTCTGTCGATGCGCACCGCGCGGTCGGGCGGCGCCTTCATCGGGTGCTCCAACTACCCAGAATGCCGGTACACACGCGCTTTTGGCCCTCCGGGTGCCGAAACCGGGGACGCCTCCGGCATTGGGCCGGACGGCAAACTGCTCGGCCACGACCAAGAGGATGCGATCAGCCTGCGCACAGGCCGGTTCGGTCCCTATGTCCAGCGCGGGGAGGCGACGGAAGAAGTCAAGAAACCACCACGGGCCTCTCTGCCCAAAGGCTGGGCCGCCGACAGCGTCGATCTGGAAAAGGCGCTCATGTTGCTGAACCTTCCGCGCGACGTGGGGCCACACCCAGAGGATGGTGAAATGATCACCGCCGCGATCGGGCGCTACGGTCCTTATGTGAAACACGGCTCCAAATACGCCAACCTGCCGGATGTGGAGGAGGTGTTCACCGTCGGCATGAACCGCGCGGTCGAAGTGCTCGCCGCCAAAGCCTCGCGCGGCAAGCCGGCAGCGGCCAAACCGCTGCACGAACTTGGCGAACATCCCGAGGCCGGCGGGCCGGTTGCCGTAATGAGCGGTCGCTATGGCCCTTATGTGAAGTGGAACAAGGTCAACGCCACCATTCCCAAGGATGTTGAGCCAGCCCAGGTCACCATGGAGATGGCGATGGAGCTGATCGCCGAGCGTGAGGCCAAAGCGGGCAAGAAGAAACCCGCGCGCAAGACCGCCGCGAAAAAGCCCACCGCCAAGAAAACCACGGCCAAACGCAAGGCCCCGGCCAAGAAAACCGCGAGCGACGACGCGGCCTGACGGGCGTGTTGCCGCATCGCAGCGATTGACTCCCCGCGACCCCCGCGCCAGAACCCCACGGACTTTACGGCCATGGATTGAGAGGCGTTCGATGAAGAAGGTTTACGGGAGCGCGTCTGAGGCGCTCGACGGGCTACTGTTCGACGGGATGTTCATTGCGGCGGGCGGCTTTGGCCTGTGCGGCATCCCGGAACTGCTGATCGACGCCATCAAGGACGCAGGCACCAAGGACATCACCATCGCATCGAACAATTGCGGTGTGGATGATTTCGGCCTCGGTGTGCTGCTGCAGACCAAGCAGATCAAGAAGATGCTGAGCTCCTATGTCGGCGAAAACGCCGAATTCATGCGCCAGTATCTGTCCGGCGAGCTTGAGCTGGAGTTCAACCCCCAAGGAACACTTGCCGAGCGTATGCGCGCCGGCGGCTGCGGCATCCCGGGCTTCTATACCAAGACGGGCGTCGGCACGGTGATCGCCGAGGGCAAGGAAAGCAAGATGTTCAACGGCGAGGAATTCATCCTCGAAGAGGGCATCTTTGCGGATCTGTCCATCGTCAAGGCCTGGAAGGCCGACGACACCGGCAACCTGATCTTCCGCAAGACAGCCCGTAATTTCAATCCGCCGGCGGCGATGTGCGGCAAGGTCTGCGTGGCCGAAGTCGAGGAGATCGTGCCCCGCGGCAGCCTCGATCCCGACTGCATCCACCTGCCCGGCATCTATGTGCACCGGCTGGTTCAAGGCGCGCACGAGAAACGGATCGAACAGCGCACCGTGCGCACACGCGAGGAGGCCTGAGATGCCCTGGGACCGCAATCAGATGGCCGAACGGGCCGCGCAGGAGCTGGAAGACGGGATGTATGTTAATCTCGGCATCGGCATCCCCACGCTGGTCGCGAACTATGTCGGCGACAAGGACATCACCCTTCAGTCGGAAAATGGCATGCTCGGCATGGGACCCTTCCCCTATGAGGGCGAAGAGGATCCCGATCTGATCAATGCCGGCAAGCAGACGATCACGGAACTTGCCCGAACCAGCTATTTCGACAGCGCGCAAAGCTTCGGCATGATCCGCGGCGGCAAGATCGCGGCTGCGATCCTGGGCGCGATGGAAGTGGCCGAGAACGGCGATCTGGCGAATTGGATGATCCCCGGCAAGCTGGTCAAGGGCATGGGCGGCGCGATGGACCTCGTCGCCGGCGTCGGCCGGGTGATCGTGGTCATGGACCACACCAACAAGAAGGGCGAGAGCAAGATCCTGAAATCCTGCACCCTGCCGCTCACCGGCAAGGGCGTGGTCGACCGGATCATCACCAATCTCGGCGTGCTCGACGTCGCGCACAAGGGGCTCCATGTCGTGGAACTGGCTCCGGGCGTCACCCGGGCCGATCTGGAAGCCGCGACCGAAGCGACCCTTGTCTGAGGCGATCACCAAAGAGCTCGACGGCACCAAGGGCCGTTATGTGCTGACCCGCGACGGGGCCGAGGCCGAAAGCACCTTCTCGGTCCTGTCGCCACAAACGATCATCGCCGATCACACCGATGTGCCGGAGGTCCTGCGCGGCACCGGTGCGGGCGAGGCGCTCGTCGCATACATGGTGGAAGACGCGCAGGCGAACGGCTTCAAGATCGTCCCGCTCTGCCCCTTCGTGAATGCACAGCGGCGGAAACATCCCGACTGGGCAGACGCGTTCCAGGTCTAGGCACCGCATCGGTCTCCGGCGCGCCCTGGCCCCATTCCACGGTCCAGCCGGCCCCAGCCCGTAACCTCACGTATTGCTCCGAACGGTTCTCGGGGGACAGCGCCGTCGCCTGCACCCCCATGGTGAGCAGCCTGCGTTTGTTCTGGAGCGCCAGACCAACGAGCATCGCCCGGCGGGCGAGGCGCGCGCAGGCATCGGCACCTTTTGCATCAGCCAGCAAGTCGAAACCACGTGAGCCGAAAACCGCACACAGAAGCTCCGCCTTCCCGCTGGCGTTCAAGGGGCGTGGTGGGCGCGCTCCGAACAACCGCGCCCCGGGGCAGAGCGTATCGCGCAGGTGGGCCAGCATATCCTCAGGCAATTTCGAGATGAGCACCACCGGCGCTCCGAACCGGGTCCAAAGGGCGATTGCGTCCAGCGCCACTCGGCGCACCGGCAGCCGGGGCAGCGGGGCACCGGGCTTGGCAAGCAGCGCCTGCAACGCAAACGGACGGGTGTCGGGCGCCGAACGGGACGCTGCCAGCGCGGCCCCAGGGCGAAGCTGCAGCATGTCCCGCAACGCAGTGCGCACCGGATCGCAGGCCAGAAGACCGCCATCGACATCCACGACGAGCGGCGGCGGCGTGCTTCGAATGAGGCGTGGTGGCTGGACCATGGACCTTCGGCGGCGATTGAACGCGCCAGTAGTCGCCCGCAGTCGATCAAAGCCTGGTTAATCCGACGGGATCCGGCCTTGCCGGAATGATGCAAATGTTATCTTTCGCCCCATGACCCAACTCACGCCCGCCCTTGCCGACTGGTTTGCCAGCCGCAGCTGGGAGATCCATCCCCATCAGGTCGACATGCTGACGCGCAGCGGCGATCCTGCGACGCTGCTGATCGCACCGACGGGGGGCGGCAAGACTCTCGCAGGCTTTCTGCCGACGCTCTGCGAACTCGGCGACAGCCCCCCCGACGGGCTGCACACGCTCTATGTCTCGCCGCTCAAGGCGCTGGCCGCGGACATCGCGCGCAATCTCGGCACGCCCATCGCAGAAGCCGGGCTGGCGATCCGCGTCGAGGACCGCACCGGCGACACGTCCTACACGAAGAAACGGCGGCAACGCGCCGATCCGCCCCATATCCTGCTGACAACGCCCGAAAGCCTCGCACTGCTGCTGTCTTACGAGGATGCGCCGCGCATTTTCGCCGGGCTGCAGCGGGTGGTGGTGGACGAAATCCACGCGCTGGCCGAAAGCAAGCGAGGCGATCAGCTGATGCTGGGCCTCGCGCGGTTACAGACGCTCTGCCCCGACATGCGCCGGGTGGGGCTGTCTGCCACCGTCGAAGACCCCGCAGCCATCGCGCGGTTCCTCGCCCGGCACCCCGATCCTTGCGAGATCCTGCAAGCCGATCCCGGCCCGGACCCCGATATCGCGATGCTGGAAACCGAAACGCACCCTCCCTGGGCGGGGGGCGGCGGGCGCTATGCGATCCCCGCCGTGCTCGATGCGGTCAGACGCCACAACACGACGCTGATCTTTCACAACACGCGTGCCCAGGCGGAGATCTTTTTCCACGAGCTGTGGCTCGCAAACGAGGATCAGCTGCCCATCGGCATCCACCATGGCTCACTGGCGCGCGAGCAGCGCGCGCGTGTCGAACAGGCCATGGTTGCGGGACAATTGCGCGGCATCGTCTGCACAGGATCGCTCGATCTCGGGATCGATTGGGGCGATGTGGACCTGGTGATCCAGGTCGGCGCGCCCAAGAACGTCAAGCGGCTGGTGCAGCGGATCGGACGTGCGAACCACCGCTATAATGCGCCGTCCAAAGCCTTACTGGTCCCGGCGAACCGCTTCGAGGTCGTCGAGTGCCAGGCGGCATTGGCGGCGGTGAGAGACCATGATCTGGATGGCGAGCCACGCGGACGGGGCCCGCGCGACGTGCTCTGCCAGCAAATCCTGATCGCCGCCTGTTCGGGACCGTTCGCAGCAGATGCGCTCTATGCCGAGGTCACAAGCGCGGGCGCCTATGCCGATCTGACCCGGCCGGAGTTCGACGCCTGTCTGGAGTTCTGTGCAACGGGCGGCTACGCGCTGCGGGCCTATGACCGCTGGCAACGGCTCAAGCAGGATGCCGACGGGCGCTGGCACCTGCGCGACCCGCGCGCCGCGCGGCAGATCCGCATGAATATCGGCACGATCCAGGACACCGACACGCTCAAGGTCCGGCTCCGGAACCGCGGCGGCGGCAAGCCGCTGGGCGAGGTGGAGGAAGCCTTTGCCGCCACACTCAGCCCCGGCGACACGTTTCTGATCGGCGGGCAGGTCGTGCGCTACGAGGGCTTGCGCGAATTGACGGTGGAGGTCAGCCGCAGGAGCGGAGAGACGCCCCGCATCGCGACCTTCATGGGCACGAAATTCGCCACCTCCACCCAGTTATCAAGCCGCATTCTGGCGATGTTCCAGCAGCCCGACTGGCCCGCCCTGCCCCATCACACGGACGCCTGGCTGCGGCTCCAGCGCGAGGTCTCCAAACTGCCCGAGGCCGACCGACTGCTGATCGAGAGTTTCCCCCACGAGGGGCGCGCCCACACTTGCGTCTATGGCTTTGCCGGACGCAACGCGATGCAGACCCTCGGCCTGCTGCTGACCCAGAGGATGGAGGAACTCGGTCTCGGCCCCATGGGGTTCGTCTCCACCGACTATGCGGTGCTGATCTGGTCGCTCGACCCGGTCGTCGATCCGGCAGCGCTCCTCGAGGCGACCGACCTGCGCGCGGCGTTCGAAACCTGGCTGGCGGGCAACGCGGTGATGAAGCGGACCTTCAAAGCCAGCGCGATCATCGCCGGGCTGATCGACCGCCAGACCGCCGGGACGCGCAAGAGCGGGCGGCAGGCGGCGTTCAGCTCCGACATCCTCTATGACACGCTGCGCAAATACGATCCCGACCATCTGCTGCTGCAGATCACCCGCGAAGAGGCCCTGCGCGGGCTGGTCGATTTCGGGAGGATCGAAGAGATGCTGGCCCGCACCCGCGGACGTGTCGATCACCGGATCCTTCCCCGCGTCACGCCCCTGGCCGCGCCGCTCTTTCTGGAGGCCGGACGGGTGCCCGTCAAAGGCGCCGCGCAGGAACGGCTGCTTGCAGAGGAAACCGAAAAACTCCTGCAGGCCGCCGGTCTAACCGACGGGGTTCTCGCCTCCTGAGCCAAGCGTTGCCTGCAACTGTCCTCGTGGTGTTAGACTTTGAGAAAACCTCGAGGGACACACCAGATGGCTGCGAAGAACACCCTGGCTCTTGCCGGGCTCATGTGCGGTGCTTTCGTCGTCGGGACGGATTTCACAGGCGCCCTGCTGCTTGTACCGAGCATCGAAACCGAATTCTCCGCAGATATCACTACGACGCAATGGGTGCTGAACATCTATGCACTGACTTTTGCGATGTTCATGGTCTCCGGTGGACGCTTGGGGGATCTGCGTGGCCATCGGCGCGTCATGCTGGTCGGGTTCGCCATTTTCATCGCCTCCTCCTTTGCCTGCTACATGGCACCCTCGATTGAGGTCTTGATCGCCGCGCGCGCAATCCAGGGCGTCGGTGCCGCGCTGATCTGGCCCTGCATGCTCGCCAAGGGCGCCACGGTACTGGAAGACAATGGCGGCCTCGGGATGGGCCTTGTCCTGGCTGGCGTCACGTCCGGTAATGTCATCGGCCCGCTGATCAGCGGGGCGGTCGTGTCCTTCGGCGATTGGCGGCTCTTCTTTCTCGTCAACAGTGTCATCGGGCTGATTTCGCTCACGATTGTCGCACTGCTGCTGGAACGCGAGCATCCGGAGGATGTCCATGAGAGCATCGACTTCCTCGGCATCGCGGTGCTGTCGGGCTCGGTGCTCTCTCTTTTGGTGGCGCTCGATCAGGGTGGCAATTGGGGCTGGCAGGCGTCGCCGACGCTTGCGCTTTTCGGCGCGTCCCTTGCTCTCCTCGTCTTGTTCCCTTTCGCAGAGCGGCGCGCGAACGATCCGCTCCTGCCACTGGACATGCTTCGCAACCGCGGGTTCGTGATCGCGCTCTGCGCTAACGGGCTGAACGTACCCACACTCTTCATCGCCTTTCTATACTTCCCGCAATTCATGACGAAAACGCTGGGATGGACCGTGATGGAGGCGTCTATCGGAATGACGCCGCTCATGGTTCTGCTAGCGGTTGGCTCGGTCCTCGCCGGTGTTCTCTACAAGGATTTTGGCGCCAAACGCCTGCTCATCGCAGGCTACGCGTTGAGCACCCTCGCGTGCGTGCTTGTGATCTTTCTCAGACCCGGTTGGGGATATGACGGGCTGCTACCCGTGCTGATTCTGATCGGTTTCGGCGCGACGCTGACTGTGACGACGTCCGGGGCCGCTGCCGTGGGCTCGGTCCATCCGTCGCGCACCGGGCTGGCCGGCGGGCTTTCCTTCATGGCGCATCTCGTCTGTGGGGCTGTCGGCGTGGCGGTCGCAACGGCGCTGATGTTCTCGATCAGCGCGGCGACGCTGGCGCGCGAGCTGACGGCCGCCGGCATCAGTCTGTCTTTGGCCGACCAGCGGACCCTGACCGGCACGAACCCGGACTCGCCCGAGGCCAAATCCGTCCTGTCCGCGCTCAGCCCAGAGCAGAGCGACACGGTGAGCCAGATCCTCATGGATGCGTTCGCCGCCGGTCTCAGCTCAGCTTTCTGGTGCGCGCTGATCCCCGCCGCCATCGGTCTGGTGCTCATGTTCGCGCTGGACGAGGCAAAGCTTGAGGCGCCCAAATCCGGCTGACCGGCCCAGCCCACGAACCGGTACCGCGCCGGGGCAGGCACCGCGAATGCGCATCGAGACCTTGCGCGGATCACCGGAATCGTGTGTGAACGAAGCATGAACTCTTTCACCGTCACCCTGTCGGACCATAGGCTGGAGGCCCGCCCGAGCGGCGCGTTGTGGTGGCCGCAGCAAGAGACGCTGATCTTGTCCGACCTGCACCTTGGCAAGCCCGCGCGCATCGCTCGGCGCAGCGGCGCAACCCTGCCGCCCTATGCCGATGCCGAGACTCTCGACCGATTGGAGCGCGAGGTCGCGATAACAGGCGCGGCACGCGTCGTATCGCTCGGCGACGGGTTCGACGATGACCGCGCCGCGCGCGATCTGCCCGGTCACACACGAACGGCGCTGGAACAGATCATGTCCGGGCGCGACTGGGTGTGGATCCGCGGCAACCACGATCCCGCGCCCCCGCCCTTTGGCGGTACTTGCACGCACGAGCTGGAGATCGAGGGCATGGTGCTGCGCCATATCGCCGATCCCGCCGCTTGTGGCGAGATTTCTGGGCACTACCACCCCAAGGCGCGCCTTTCCCTGCGCGGCACCCGCCTGTCACGCCCCGCCTTTCTGATTGATCGCGCCCGCATGATCCTGCCGGCGTTCGGGGCCTACACCGGTGGGCTGGATTGCTGTGACCCGGCGCTGACCACGCTCATGCAAGCGGATGCCATCGCCATTCTGACCGGGGAAAAGGCCCTGCCCGTGCCGATGCCGCGCCATCCACTGGCGCCGCAGCTGTCGCCCTCGCCGCCCCGGCGGTTCGGCTAGAGAGACGCCGGCGGGCCAGACTGGCGCAGTCCGATCCCAACGCTTCGCTCCGGCTTCCTGAGACCCGTCAGAGGCCGTTTTCAGAAGGCTGGCTTCGGTCTAGAGCCCGAGCCCCGCGGGTGGCGTGAGACCCTTCTGCCGGCAAAACGCCGTGACGGTGTTGGCCAGCAGGCAGGCGATGGTCATCGGGCCGACGCCGCCTGGCACCGGGGTCATGGCACCTGCGACGTCCCAGGCGGCGGCGTCCACATCGCCGACCAGCCGGGTCTTGCCCTCACCCGCATCGATCCGGTTGATCCCGACATCGATCACTGTGCAGCCTGGCTTCAGCCATTCCGCCTTGACCATCTCCGGCCGTCCCACCGCTGCCACCACGATGTCACCACGTCTGACCACGTCGGGCAGATCGCGGGTCCGCGAATGGGCTACGGTCACGGTGCAGGACTGATTGATCAGCAATTGCGCGACGGGTTTTCCGACGGTGTGCGACCGGCCCACGACCACGGCTTCCTGCCCGGTCAGATCGCCCAGATGGTCGCGCAGCAGCATCAGGCAGCCCAGCGGCGTGCAGGGCACCAGCCCCGGCAACCCGGCGGCAACACGGCCGACATTCTCGACATGAAAGCCGTCGACATCCTTGTCGACATCGATCGCCTCAATCACCTTTTGCTGGCTCAGCCCCCCGGGCAGCGGGAACTGCACCAGGATCCCGTGCACGCGGGTGTCGGCGTTCAGCTCTCGCACCAATCCCAGCAGCACGTCTTCGGAAACGTCCGCCGGCAGACGATGGGAAAAACTCTCCATCCCCGCCTCTACGGTTTGACGCTCCTTCGAGCGGACATAGACTTGGCTGGCAGCGTCTTCGCCAACGAGCACGACGGCAAGGCCAGGGGCTTCGCCGGTCTGCTCTTTCAGTTGCGCGACATGGGCGGCGAGGTCGGCGCGAAGGCGGGCGGCAAATCCCTTGCCGTCGATCAGGGTGGCTATCATCGGTTCTTACTCGGTCTCTGGTCCTGGCGCGCGAGCCAGTGCCCGCTCCTCCCGGGCTATGGCCCATTCTATCATCGTGCGCCAGAGCGCTTCCGACAATGCAGGGTCCAGACCCGCCGCCTCGGACCGGGTGCGGACCTTGGCCAGCACATCGTCGATGCGGGTGGGGATGCGCGCCGGGAGCCGTTCGCCGGGTTTGAGCTCCGCCGCGCGGTCTATGCAGGCCTGCCTGCGCCGCAGGAGCCCCACAAGATCGGCGTCCAGAGCATCGATCAGCAGGCGCAGTTCGGCCATGGAAGCGCAGGCCTTGGGATCGGTTTCTATCTTGGAGCGCGTGGTCATCCTGTCACCGGTAGGTCAGCCGGCCCCGACGTGGAATGCGGCAGAAAAGACACCGAGCCCCGCCTTTGGGGGGCGAGGCTCGGTTCTAAGGTCATCGCGTTGTTGCGTCAGAGCGGACCGGGCGTCAGGTCGGCTCGGGCGACATCCCGTCGGGATCATCGCCGGGCTTGGTGCGCGGCTTGGTCTTCGGGATCGCCGTGATCGAGGGCACGTCGCCCGACGGTGTGTCATCCTCATCATCGCCACGATCGAGCGGTTCGCCCTTCATGGCCTTGAGAATCTCCGGCCCGGTAAGCGTCTCGTACTCCAGCAGCGCCTCGGCCAGCTTGTGGTGCTGATCGGCGTGCTCCGTCAGGATCCGCTTGGCGACCTCATACCCTTCGTCGACGATCCTGCGCACTTCGGCGTCGATCTTTTCCTGGGTCTCGGGCGACGCGTTGGCCTGGCCCTGGTAGTTGCCCAGGAACGACTGCTGCTCGTTTGCGTAGTCGATATTGCCCAGCTCGGAGGAAAAGCCGAATTGCGTGACCATCGCGCGGGCGATCTTGCTCACCTGCTGGATGTCGGAGGCTGCGCCCGAGGTCACGTTCTCTTTCCCAAAGATCAGCTCCTCGGCCACCTTTCCGCCCATCGCCATGGCGATCTTGGACTTGTATTTGGTGTAGGTGACGCTGAGCTGATCGCGCTCGGGAAGCGACATCACAAGGCCGAGCGCGCGGCCGCGGGGAATAATCGTCGCCTTGTGGATCGGGTCATGCTGCGGAACATGGAGCCCGACAACGGCGTGCCCGGCCTCGTGATAGGCAGTCAGTTTTTTCTCGTCCTCGGTCATGACCATGGAGCGGCGTTCCGCGCCCATCATGACCTTGTCCTTGGCGTTCTCGAAATCCTCCATCGTCACGAATCGCCGCCCAACACGCGCCGCCATCAGCGCCGATTCGTTCACGAGATTAGCCAGATCGGCCCCCGAGAAACCCGGCGTTCCGCGCGCGATGATGCGCAGATCGACATCCGGTCCCAGCGGCACCTTGCGCGCATGGACGCCGAGGATCTTTTCGCGGCCCTTGATGTCCGGATTCGGCACCTGGACCTGGCGGTCGAAGCGGCCCGGGCGCAGCAGCGCGGGATCCAGCACGTCGGGACGGTTGGTGGCCGCGACGATGATGATGCCTTCGTTGGCCTCGAAGCCGTCCATCTCGACCAGCAGCTGGTTGAGCGTCTGTTCACGCTCGTCATTGCCGCCGCCATAGCCCACGCCACGGGACCGGCCGACGGCGTCGATTTCGTCGATGAAGACAATACAGGGCGCGTTTTTCTTGGCCTGCTCGAACATGTCGCGCACCCGGCTTGCGCCCACGCCTACGAACATCTCGACAAAGTCGGAGCCCGAGATGGTGAAGAAGGGCACGCCGGCCTCGCCTGCGATGGCCCGCGCCAGCAGTGTCTTACCGGTGCCCGGAGGACCGACAAGCAGCGCGCCTTTGGGGATTTTGCCGCCGAGGCGCGAATATTTCTGCGGATTGCGCAGGAATTCTACGATTTCCTCGAGCTCGTCCTTGGCCTCGTCAATACCGGCGACATCGTCGAAAGTGACCCGACCGTGCTTTTCGGTCAGCAGCTTCGCACGGCTCTTGCCGAACCCCATCGCCCCGCCGCGGCCGCCGCCCTGCATCCGGTTCATGAAATAGATCCAGACGCCGATGAGCAGCAGGAAGGGCAGGAAGGTCATCAGTAGCGTGGTAAAGCCTGATTGCTCTTGCGGACGCGCATTGACTACCACGTCATTGGCAATCAGCCGTTCGGTCACCTCGGAGCCCTGAGGCACGATGGTCACGTAGTCATTGCCGTCATTGCCGCGGAAGGTGACTTTTTCGCCGTCCACCGTCGCGCTGCTGACCTCGCCATCCTCGACGGCCGTCACGAACTCCGAATAGCTGATGGAGCGCGACGACATGGTCGACTGACCGCCGCTGAACAGGTTGAACAGCGCCAGTATGAGAAGGAACAGAACAACCCAGAAGGCGATATTACGCGCGTTGCCCAAGAGGACACTCCTAACAAAGGGGTGCGGTGCATAACACGACCGCAGTTGGACCAAAGATAGCCATGCACGAGCACAGTTCAATCAGATAGCAGAAAAGCCCTGAATTCACTCTTACCCCAGATCAGTTCAGCCCGGGAGTCCGAGTTGTCGTCAATCATCAGAGCCGCGTGCAATCGAGGCCCCTCCCAAAGTGCCGGGCTGGTCAGCATCGTGGTTCGAGCAAGCCCGGTCTCGCGCCAGCCGGGCCGCTCGGCCAGCCCCGCCTCACCGAGCGCGTCTGCGGTCAGGCCTGAGCCCGCCGGGCAGGTGATCCGCCACCGTCCGTCCCAGAGCCCCGGCGCCGGCACAGGTCCAGCAACCGCCGCGGGTTCGCGTCCGACGCGCAAGGTGGCCGCATCTCCTTGGCACAGACAACCATGGAGCGTTGCGCGCGCGCCGCTTTCCAGGTCAGCAAGAGTCCGCTTGAGTGCCTCGAATCGCGGTCGGTAGGCGGCACCGGAAACCTGGCAGAGCGCCCCGGCAAAGAGTCGCCAGCGGGTTTCGTCGGGAAGCGCGAAAAACCCTTCACGATCCAGCACGATATCACCCGCTTCAATTCTGACGAAGCGATCGGCCGCTTGGGCGGCAGCCTCGGCCAGTACCCGCCGTGCCGCGCGCATCCGCAGCGCCGTCTTTGCGAGATCTTCGGCGGAGAGCCCCAAGGTCGCCATCTCTGCCAGCAACCGTCGGGCGCGCACCCGGTCATACCGGATGTCGTCGTTGCTCGGGTCCTCGGCCCAGGCCAGACCGCGATCTTCTAGCATCTGTCGCAGATCGGCGCGCGAAACCTCCAGCAAAGGCCGCACCCATGTCAAATCCCCATCCCGGCGCGCCGGTGCCATGGCCGCCAGACCATCCACGCCCGACCCGCGCGCCAGGCGCATCAAAAGCGTCTCGGCTTGGTCGTCGCGTGTGTGGCCGAGGCAGACATGGCTGAGCCTGCGCGCAGAGGCCCAGCCGCGCAGCAGATCGTACCGCCCATCCCGCGCCGCGGCTTGCAGATTTCCGGTCCCGTCCCAGCCGGTCCAGGTGAGCGTCTCATGGCGCAGCTTCAGCTGGCCGGTGAGCGCCGCGACACCGGCCAGCTCCTCGGTCGCGCCGGCGCGCAGACCGTGGTCGACGCTTGCGACCTCGATGACCGCGCCGTGGCGCTGCGCCCAGTCCGCCAGCAGCACCAGCAATGCCATGCTGTCGCCGCCACCCGAAACCGCCGCCCCGATGCGTGCGCCGTCCGCATCGGGCAGCGCCGCCTCCATGGCAGCGTCGACCGCGGCAGCGAGCTCGGTCCGGGGGCTCACTCGAAGCAGGACATGTCCGCGCGGGCCGTCTTGGCACGTGCCGCCGCGGCGGTGTCGGGGAAGGTGCTGACCGCCTGGCCCAGCGTCAGGCAAGCCTCGGTCGTCTGGTTGAGATCGCGCAAAACCTCGCCGAGGCTGACCAGCCCGTCGGCGGAGAGCGCCGGATCGGAGGTTTCGGCCAGGGTGTAGGCCTCCAGATAGGCCCGGCCCGCGTCGGATAGCCGGTCGAGCCCGCGCAGGGCGGCGCCGCGCATCATTTGCACCTCCGCGGTCAGCGGGCTGCCCGGATAGGCCACCAGAAAGCTGTCGGCCGATGCCAAAGCCGCGGCATGATCCCCGGCATCGAGCTGTTTCAGCGCGGCCTCAAAGTCGGCGGTCTCGGCCATGGCGAACTGCACCGGCGCGTCGGCGCTCTCGGTACTCTGCGGGGGCGCAAGCGTTTCGGGCGCCGGTGGCGTGCCGCCGCCGAGCGGGGCTGTCTGGCCGACCTGCCCCAGATCACCGCCTTCCAACTCGACGATCCGAAACTCCAGATCGCCCAGCCGCGTCGTGCCGTCGCGCACGATCTGGTCGATGCGAAAGGCCAGCTCTTCGGTCTGCGCGGTCAGGCCGCGCACCTGACGCTCCAACCCGTCGAGCCGCTCCAGAGGCCCGGTGGCATCGGCAATGGCGTTCTCGCCCCCCGCGCCATCGCTGGGTGCCAGTTCGCCGCGCAATTGCTGCAACTCGACCCGGAGCGCAGTCAGCTCCCGGCGCATATCCGCCAGCGTATCATCGCGATCCTGAGCTGCGGCCGGCAGGGCCAGCGCGACCAGCAAGAGCGCAAGCCGGATCATGCGCCCGCCCCCGCCGCGATCACCGTCACCGCGCGGCGGTTGCGCTCATAGCAGGTTTCTTCCGAGCAGATCTCGATGGGCCGCTCCTTGCCGAAGGTCACGGTGTCGAGCCGCCCGTCGGCGACGCCGCGTGCGACCAGGAATTCCTTGACCGCTGCCGCCCGGCGCGCCCCGAGCGCGAGATTGTATTCTCGCGTGCCCTGTTCATCGGCGTGCCCTTCGATGACGGCGTTGTAGCCGCCGTTTTCGATCAGCCAGCGCGCTTGCGCCTCCAGCGTGTTGCGCGCCTGGGTGCCGAGCGTCGCCTCGTCCACCGCAAAGAGCACCCGGTCGCCCACCGCCGCGCGGAAAAAAGCCGCGCTTGTCGGATCGCCCGCCACCCCGGGCAGGGCCGCGGGCGCACGGTTCGTGGGTTCGCAGGCCGCGAGGGCAACCGCGGCAAGGAAGAGAACGGCAAGGCGGGTCATGATTCTAGTCCTGAAAGGCGCCCCAGATGGAGCGGGAAAAAACCGGGCAGGTCAGCATGGCATGGATCGGTACGGCTGCCCATGGCTCACTCCTGCAGCGGCGACCAGGCCGGATCGGAGGCCGGGCCGGGCGTCGGTACGGGGCGCAGATTGCGTCCGGTGACATCCACGGAAAAGAGCTGCGCACCGCCGGCGGCGCCGGGGGTCTCGCGGGTGAACATCAGAACCCGTCCATTCGGCGCCCAGGTCGGGCTTTCATCGAGGAAAGACGCCGTCAACAGCCGTTCCTCGCTGCCATCGGGGCGCATCACCCCGATATGGAAACGGCCGCGATGCTGCTTGGTAAAGGCAATCAGATCCCCCTTGGGAGACCAGACCGGTGTGCCATAGCGGCCAGGGCCAAAGCTGATACGCTCCACGCCGCTACCGTCAGCCGCCATGACATAAAGCTGCTGGTTGCCCGAACGGTCGCTCTCGAACACGATCCGCTCACCATCGGGGGCAAAGCTCGGCGCGGTCTCGATAGACGGGGCTTCGGTCAGCCGGGTGCGCGCCCCGCCAGCCAGATCGAGCCGGTAGAGATCGGTGTTGCCACGCTCCGACAGCGACAGCAGCACCCCCTGTCCGTCCGGCGTGAAGCGCGGCGAGAAGGTCATGGACCCCGGTTGCTCGTCCAGCACGCGAGTGGCCAGCGTCTCGGTCTCGATGAGGGTCACGCGCGGCCGGCCCGTGGCATAGGACGTGTAGAGTACCTGCCCCCCATCGCGAGAGATGCGCGGCGCCAGAACGATGTCCCCGGGTTGCGTCAGATAGCGCGTGTTGGCCCCGTCATAGTCCATAATGGCAAGGCGTTTGTCGCGGGCGTCCTTGGGACCGCTTTCGGCCACGAACACCACCCGGCTGTCGAAATAGCCGCCCTCGCCCGTAATACGTGAATAGACCGCGTCGGCCACCTTGTGCGCCAGCCGCCGCCAGGCGGTGTCGGCGGCGGTAAACTGCAGCCCCTCCCCGAGGGTGGTTTCCGCGAAGATGTCGAAGAGCCGGAACTGGACGGTGTATTTCCCATCGGCCCCGATCAGCTTGCCAGTCACCAGCCCCTGGGCATTGATCGCCTGCCAATCGGCATATTGCACAGGACTGTCGAGATTTGTGACCTGAGAGATAAAGGCGTCTGCCGGGATCGGACGGAACAGCCCGCTGCCCGCCAGATCGGCGCGGACCACGCCTGCGATCTCGGCGGCGCGGGCGGCCAGCGCAGGATCGTCGGTCAGGAAGTCGGGCACCGCGATCGGCACCGGCTCGATCACGCCCTCGGTTATCTCGATACGGAGCGGCCCGCGCTCCTGCGCGACCGAAGCGGAGCCGATTGCAAGCAATACAAGGGCCAGGACAACACGCAGCATGTCAGCGCCCCCGCATCCGGTCGGGATTGAACACCATTTCGATCTCCTGCCATTGGGCATATTTTTCGGGTGGCAGGGGATAACCCTCACCGCCGCACCGCAGGATCGCGCGCCGGGCGACCTCGTAAGCCTGTTGCGCGGCGGCCTGCGAGCCACCCTCGAAATCGGCCAGACGGAGGCTGCCCGCGTCCGGGCGCCCGTCGGACGACATGCGCATCCAGACGGTCACTGTGACGCGCGCCGCCTCGGTCGAGAGCGCGCCGAAATTCCAGCACCGTCCCACCGCGACACGCAGCCCGTCTCGCTCCGTCCCCGTGAGCGGCGGGCCGGCGGGCGAAAGCGGTGCAGGCGCGGGTGGCACATCCGCGGGTGGCGCCTCGACCACCGGCTCCTCGAGGGCCTCGGCCAGCGCGTCGGCAATGGCGCTGCGCTCTGGCCGCCGTCCCGGGCGCGGCGCTTCGAGCGCCGTGTCGGGGTCGGTCGCCACGGGTTCCTCGGGTTCCGGCGCAATGCGCTCGGCCGCCGCAGGGGGCGCCTCGGCGGGCCGCGGCGGCTCTGGCGGGGCCTCGGGCAGCGGGACCGGGTCCGGGCGCACGGCCTCCTGCGGCAGGTCGGAGCGCACCGCCCGGTCCGGAGGCGGCGGCGCGGGCAGCAGCGCCACGCGGTCGGCAGGCGGCGGCGGCGCCACGGGATCGGGAGCCGCGCTTTCCGTCGGCGCGGGTGGCAATACCGGCAGTGGCGGGGCCGCGACCTCCAGAGCTTCCGGAGCGACTAGGCGCACCGGCACGGACTCGGGCACCGCCATCGCCGGATCCGGCCGGGGGCTCAGGTCCAGCATCGCCCAGATCAAGAGCGCCCCATGGCCGAGCCCGGAAATGACCAGCCCCACATTCACTCGATGCCCCCATCAATCTCTGCGTCGAGCGCGGGTCCGCCGGGTTCGGTCACCAGCCCGATCGAGCTGAAGCCGCCGGCGGTCAACGCGCCCATCACCTGCATCACCTGAGCATACGCAATGCCGCCATCGGCCCGCAGATAGATCTGACGGTTGCGCCGCTCCGCCGCGATCGAGTCCAGCCGCGCCACAAGCGTGTCGGGCGCGACCTCGGTCTCCTGGATCAGGATCCGTCCATCGGCGGCGAGCGTGACGGTCAGGGGAGTCTCCTCCTCCGCAGGCAAGGGCGGCGCGGCGGTTTCAGGCAGGTCGACCGGCACACCGGTGGTCATCAGGGGGGCTGCCACCATGAAGATGATCAGCAGCACCAGCATCACGTCAACAAAGGGGGTGACGTTGATCTCCGACATCGGCGCCATTGCGCCGGACCGGCGGCGCCGCTTGCGCTGCCCCGACCCGCCGCTTTGCGTACCGATCGCCATCTCAGGCCTCCAGATCCCGCGACAGGAGCGTAGCGAATTCGTCGGCGAAGACCTCATAGTTCCCGACCAGCCGTGCGCTGTCGGCGGTGAGCTTGTTGTAGAAGATCACCGCCGGGATCGCCGCGGCAAGCCCAAGCGCCGTGGCCAGGAGCGCCTCGGCAATCCCGGGCGCTACGACCGTCAGATTGGTGCTGCCCTGAAGCGCGATCTGTTCGAACGCATGCTTGATGCCCCAGACCGTGCCAAAGAGGCCCACAAAGGGCGCCGTCGCTCCGACTGTGGCCAGGAACGACAGCCCGTCATTGAGCCGCTCGGCCTCGCGCGCGATGGCGACATCCATCGACCGATCGATCCGGGTCACCGCGCCGGGGATCGCGCCGCCCTGGGCATCCTGGGATTTCTGCCACTCGCCCATGCCTGCCACGAAAATCCGCTCACCGGCATTGCCGGGACGGTCCCCGATCTTGTCGAAGAGCCGGTCGAGCGGCGTGCCCGACCAGAAACTGCTGTCGAAACTGCGAAACCGACGCCGCGCGCCGGCAAATCCCAGATGCTTCTGGATGATGATCGCCCAGGACCAGATCGATGCCGCTACCAGCAGCACCATGACGACCTTGACCGTCAGCGTCGCGCGCTCGAAGAGCGCCCAGATCGAGAAATCCAATGGGTCCATGCTGCCTGCCTCTGCGGTGTTTTCACCGTTTTGCAGGCAATCTACCCTATCGCGGGACAGAGCGCCATGGAGCCTGCGTGCACAAGCCCGTCAGCGGACCAAAGCCGTCAGCTGCGCGCGCAAATCCGCCGGCAGCCGCGCCGGTCGGCCGTCGCGGCGCAGCGCGGCCAGGGTCACAAGCGCGTCGAAATTCAGCACCTCGCCCCGCAAGACCTGCTGGTGGAGCGTCAGCCGCGCCCCGGACACCGCCGTGGGCGCGGTTGTGATCACAAGCTCATCGTCGAAACACGCAGGCGTCAGGTAGTCGGCCTCGACCCGGCGGACGGCAAAGACGATGCCCGCCTCGTCGCGAAGCGCAGTCTGGTCGATGCCGAGGGTGCGCACAAACTCCGTCCGCGCCCGTTCGATATAGCGCAGGTAGTTGGCGTAATAGACGATCCCGGCGAGGTCGGTGTCCTCGTAGTAAACGCGTGTCTCGAACCGGTGCATGTCAGTCAGACTTCACCAGACCGGAGACGCCCGCAACCGTCAAAAGCTTGGGCGCATCGGACAAACCACACGCCAACGACGGCTGGATGCCTGCAGACAGGGGGGCAATCGACATCCCAAGGGGGACACAAAACAATGCAGTGAGCGCAACTGGATCGACGCGGCAGAGGATCTTTCAGCCCGGCAACTGCCCGTCATGGAACACCAGGGTGAACCCCTCCTCTGCCGTAGGCGGCACGAAAAATCTGGTGATTTGATGAAACTGCTCTTCAGAAACTGAGAACGGATGATCGCCATCAGCATTCCGCTGGCGCAGACGCGCGAGGCAGACTTCGTCCGGCGAAGTCAGCACATGCATTTGATGGGCTGCGCCAGTTCCTTCGACCAGGCCAAGCATCCACAGACGGCTTTCCACTGTATTGGCCTGAAAATCGAGAACAACCGAGAGGCCACTTTTCAATATCGACCGAATATGTGGCGCCATCACGCGTCGCAGCTTTGTCGAGCAGCGCAGGTAATCTTTTGGTTTCGCCAACTCTTCTGGAAAGAGAGCGGCGAGCCAGTCATCCTCGGCGATCAGCAAGGCCCCGTCGGAAGCGGCCAGTTTCGCGGCGAGCGTCGATTTACCAGATGCGATCTTCCCGCAGAGCAGGTGCAGAGTGGCAGTTCGTGTCGGCATGACCTTCTTTCCAACATTCAAGACGCGGGCGGCGGTTGGCATGCAACGCCGCCTTGCAGGGCTTAACCTTGGGATCTACTAGGCAGATCCGCGATGCTCTCCGCGACCGGGGCTCTTGCGCGCCGCTGTCCGAACGCGGTCAGCAGCAGACAAGCAATAACGATTTCGATTGCCAAGGCCGCGAGGATGCTACCGGACGGTACCCCATCCACCGCAAGGCTGACCAAGCGGCCGAGCGGGAACGCCAGATAAACGGTAAATGCCGCAACAACCGCGACCTGAGTCATCGCCCGACGACCGATGCCCAGAAGCATGATCGCGCCAAGGGTCGCAAGCCCCGCGCCGGGTGCGCGAAGTTCACTCAGCAGGTTGGGGTCCCGGTTTAGGGTAATCCCATAACTCGCGTAGAACGCTTGCGGAGACACCAGGATGAAGGCGCCGATGGTAAAAGCGACGAGGCCGCTCAGGCCAAGTGTGAGCTTTTGAAGCCGAGAGAGTTGCATGGTCATGTTCCTTGGATGACTAAACAGCCAAGGGATATGTGCCGAGCCGGGCCTCGGTATTGACCCAATCTGCCAGCTTTTGAACAATCGCTGCCAATGAAACGCAGCCCCACCCTGTGTCCACGCCCATGTGCCCGCAACGGATGTTGTGGCACATCCGTCGGGCGTCCGATCGCTCTGGTCAGACACGCCAACCATGCAGGAAGGTCGCGCAACGGCGGTTTTGCGCAGAAAGAGGGCGGCGGCTGGTGACGAGACCTAGTGGGCCCCCATCCGTGCGTAGAGCCGCAGCGCGTGGCTTGGGTCCTGCGCGGCGGCGGGCATCACCGGGTCGTAAGCCGCGCGGATCAGGGCGCCGATTTCGGGGCGCAGGACCGTCGTGCCGGTCTCGGGCAGCTGGGCCAGCGGCGAAGTTCCGGTGAAGGCCGTGTCGGACCAGAGCAGGATGGACTGGACGATCTGACTCAGCGCCAGGGTCTCGGCGGGCACTGCGGCGAGTTCCGCGTCCATGCGTAGGAAGATGAAACAGGCCCGGATCGCGCCAGCCTCATCGAAGCGGAAGATCCGGTACTGGTTTGCGCCGGCGGAATTCAGACGCTCCGTCAAGGACCTGAGGTCGGGAATCATCCGGTCGAGATTGGGCACCTCGGGCAGCTCCGCCCAGTCGCGAAAGAAGAACACCATCAGGTTGGCGCCGAGCTCCGGGTCGGTCTCGGCGACCTCCTGCCCGGCGAGTTGCGCCACCGCCTCGATCGCGCCCTTGATCACGCCGAGGCTGCTGTCCTCCACCCCGAAGACGATCGGCGCTAGCGGCCGGCCCCAGCGGGCAAAGGCATAGTCGCCGCTGGAACGGGTGAAGAGTGCGGTGACGGTTTCAGGGCTGAGCAGGTCGGACATGGCGCCGAATTATGCCGCCCGAGACGGCGCCTGCAACCGGCCCGGGGTGCGGCAAATCCCGTGTCTGCAGCGCATCGGTATCACGTCGGTAAAACGTCGGTGGATGGCGCGCGGTCCGGTCAGCTTTCGCTCAGACTTGCCCTTGCGTCATGGCGCCGTCACCCTGCCAAATTCCCGCCGGGTTGCTAGGCTCTGGCGACACGACCCGATGGGAGGCCCCGATGCCGCGGACGATCCTGACCGTTCTGACTCTCGTTCTGAGCACGTCCATCGCGGCGGCGCGGGACGCTCCAGAGCTGACCTTTGGCACCATCGACCCCGCCTTGCCCCTGGTCGCGATCATCGCCACCGGTGGTACCATCGCGGAGCGGACGGACCCCGCAACCGGGGGCGCGGTGCCCGCGCTGAGCGGTGACGACCTGATCAAGGCGGTGCCCGGTCTGTCGACCCTCGCCAATATCGGCGTGCTGAACTTCTCCGATATCGATTCGTCGCAGATGACCCCGGCGCTCTGGGCGCGGCTGAGCGGTGCCGTCGACCGGGTGCTCGCCCGGGAGGATATCGTCGGCGCGGTCGTCACCCATGGCACCGACACGATGGCCGAGGGTGCCTATTTCCTCGATCTCACGCTGAGATCGGACAAGCCGGTCGTTGTCACCGGCGCCATGCGGGATGCGTCGGACCCCAGCCCGGACGGGCCCGGCAATCTGCTGAACGCGGTCACCCAGCTTCTGTCGCCCTCGGCGCAGGGCTGGGGCGTGACGGTGACACTGAACGGCTATGTCAATGCCGCCCGCGATGTCCGCAAGACCCAGACGACGAATGTGCAGACCTTCACCTCGGGTGAGAAGGGTTACCTTGGCTACATTTACGGCGGCATGGTGCAACGGTTCAACGACCGGGGGCGCAGGACGGATCTGGCCCTGCCGGAGCCGCTGCCGGACAGCCTGCCCGACGTGCCTCTCATCTCCAGCTATGCGGGGTCCGACGGTCGGCTGGTGCGCCACGCGGTGGAAACCGGGGCCGCAGGGCTCGTGATCGTGGGCGTGGGCGCAGGCAATGTCGATGCCGAGACATTCGCCGCCGTTCAAGAGGCGCTGCACAAGGGGATCCCCGTGGTGATCTCCACGCGCGTGCCCCATGGCGCGGTGGAGCCGATCTATGGCGACAAGGGCGGCGGCCGGACCCTGCTGGACGCCGGTGCGATCCTCGCGGGGGATCTCAGCGCGCCGAAGGCGCGGCTGCTGCTGATGGTCGGGCTGATGCATCACGGCACGGATCATGACGGATTGCGCGCACTGTTCAGTCACTAGGACCGGCATCGGGGTGACGCTGCCCTCCCCGGCAGAGACGTCCGCCGGCGCCGCGACGCTCGCTGGGTTGGTACGGGTGCCGATAAAGCCGCCCATCCAGCCCGGCCACCGGCCCTGCCCGGCTCGGGGCCACAGGTCATCCTGTGGGTCCTGCCGATCGCCGGCGCCAATCCCGATCGCTGCCGTTCTGGCGGGACCCACGGCTCGGGAGCCTTTCAGTATGCATTTCGGGCTGAAACCTGTGCATGACCCAGCGGCAGGTGCGGTTGATCTAATCGCGCTATTCGGGTCTCATTGTCCTGGCGCAGACCGAAAAAACAGGCGCGCCAAAGAGCGAAAGCCGAATCGCGAACGAGAGGGACGGATATGAATAGGCACTTGTTTGTCGTTGCTGCAGCAACGCTGGTGGCTGCGGGTACGAATGCGGTGGCAGATGGCGTTCCGAGTCGGGAGGCTGCCGAGGGAACCTTTCCGGGGAAGCCCTATTCGCCCTATGCCAACCGCACCATTCCGGAACGGCCACTTTGGGGCGATACGCATCTTCATACCGGACTGTCGCTCGATGCCGGCGCCTTTGGCAATACGTTGCTGCCCGACGAGGCTTGGCGCTTTGCCAAGGGCGAACAGGTCGTGTCCTCGACCGGGCAGCCCGTGCGCCTCGCCCGTCCGCTCGACTGGATGGTGCTGACCGACCATACCGACCTGATGGGCTTTGCCCCGGACCTGCAGGCGGGCAAGCCCGGCGTTCTGGCCGATCCCAAGGGGCTGGAATGGTACGAGGGCTATTCCGAGGGTGGCGAGGCCGCGGCGGCAGCCGCCTTTGACATCATCGGGAACTTCTCGCAGATGACGCTGCCAGAGGTCCTGCTCGAGTCCTACAGCCCCGGCGCGGATGCCTTCGCCTTTACCTGGGAGCATATCGTGGAGGCGGCCGAACGGCACAACGCGCCGGGCCAGTTCACCGCCTTTGTCGGCTTCGAGTGGACCTCGGTTCCCAAGGGCTTCAACCTGCACCGCAACGTGATGCTGCGCGACGGTGCGATGCGGGCGCTGCAGGTGGTCCCGCCGGTGACGCAGCCGCCGATGGGCGACACAGATCCCAAGTCGCTTTACGCCTGGCTGGAGGCCTATGAGGAAAAGACCGGCGGCCGCGCGATCGCATTTGCGCATAACGGCAACCTCTCGAACGGCTGGATGTTCCCGACCGAGGTCACCTACCATGGCGGCCAGGTGGACGAAGCCTATGTCCAGCAGCGCGCACGGTGGGAACCGCAATATGAGGTCACCCAAATCAAGGGCGATGGCGAGGCCCATCCGTTCCTGAGCCCCGAGGACGACTTCGCCGATTACGAGAACTGGGATGTCGGCAATCTGGATATTTCGGAGCTCAAGCAGCCCGAAATGCTCGCCGGGGAATATGCCCGCGAGGCGCTGAAACAAGGCCTCGCGCTGGAGGCGAAGTTCGGCGTGAACCCCTACAAGTTCGGCATGGGTGGCGCGACCGACAGCCATACCTCGCTGGCGACGGCGGAAGAGGACAACTATTTCGGCAAGTCCGTCAGCGCGGAGCCGTCGCCGACCCGTGTGCTTCACCCGTTCGTGGAAAGCGATCTCGGCGCGTTCGAAGGACACACGCTGGTCGCTTCGGGCTATACGGCGGTCTGGGCCACCGAAAACACACGCTCCGCCATCTTCGACGCCTTCAAGCGCAAGGAGACCTACGCCACAACCGGACCGAGGATCGCGCTGCGCTTTTTCGGCGGCTGGGACTTCAGCGACGAGGATCTGCGCACGCGCATGCCCGCCGAAATCGGTTACAGCAAGGGCGTGCCGATGGGGGCGGATCTGCGTCCCCGCGAGGGCGACGGTGCGCCGTCCTTCATGATCTACGCGCTGCGCGATCCGATCGGGGCCAATCTCGACCGCGTCCAGGTCGTGAAGGGCTGGATGGATGCCGACGGTGAGCTGCACGAGCAGGTGCATGACGTCGCCTGGTCCGGGGACCGCACGCCGGGCGCGGACGGGAAGCTGGCCGAGGTGGGCAACACGGTCGATCTGGAGACCGCGAGCTGGTCCAACACGATCGGCGCGTCGGAGCTCGCCACGGTCTGGACGGATCCCGATTTCGACCCCGCGGAACGGGCCTTCTATTACGTGCGGGTGCTCGAGATCCCGACTCCGCGGTGGGTGGTCTATGACAAGGTCCGGTTCGGGGTCGATCTGCCCGAGGACGCGCAGCTGACCCATCAGGAGCGCGCCTATTCCTCGCCGATCTGGTACACGCCGGCGGGCTGAGCGAGCCGTTCAGTCGGGATCGAAGAGTTCGGTCTGCCCCGGCGCGCGCGGGGCTGCCAGCCCCAGATGCTCCCAACCCCGGCGCGCCAGCATCCGGCCGCGCGGGGTGCGCTGGATCAGGCCCTGTTGCAGCAGATAGGGCTCGATCACTTCTTCCAGGCCGTCGCGGCTCTCCGACAGGGCCGCGGATATCGTCTCGATCCCCACCGGGCCTCCGCCATAGGCCTCCGCGATGAGCTTCAGATAGCGCCGGTCCGCCCCGTCGAGGCCGAGCCCGTCGACGCCCAGCCGGGTGAGCGCACTGTCGGCCAGCGCGCGGGTCAGGTGCCCGTCGCCTTCGACCAGCGCGAAATCGACGACCCGGCGCAGGAGACGCCCGGCGATGCGCGGGGTGCCGCGGGCGCGGGCCGCGATCTCGCGTGTGCCGCCGGGCTCGGCCGGAATGCCCATCAGTCTCGCCCCGCGGCGCACGATCTCGTCCAGCTCATCGGTCGAATAGAATTGTAGCCGCACTGGGATGCCGAAGCGGTCGCGCAGGGGCGTGGTCAGCAGGCCCATCCGGGTCGTCGCGCCGACCAGCGTGAAGGGCTGCAGATCGATCCGCACCGTGCGCGCCGCGGGCCCCTCGCCGATCACCAGATCGAGCGCGAAATCTTCCAGTGCCGGGTAAAGCACCTCTTCAACCGCCGGGTTCAGCCGGTGGATCTCGTCGATGAAAAGCACGTCGCGCGCATCGAGATTGGTCAAGATCGCCGCCAGGTCGCCGGCCTTCGCGAGCACGGGACCGGAGGTCATGCGGTAGTTCACACCGAGCTCGCGGGCGATGATCTGGGCCAGCGTCGTCTTGCCGAGCCCGGGGGGGCCGTGAAACAGCGTGTGGTCCATCGAGTCGCCGCGCTGGCGGGCCGAGGCGATGAAGACCGACAGATTCGCGCGCGCCTCGGCCTGACCGATGAAATCGCCGAGCATCTCGGGGCGCAGCGCGCGGTCGCGATCCTCGGGCTGGGACTCTGGATCGCGGATCGGGTCGGGCGTATCGCTCATCGCCTCAGCCTTTCGGCGCGAGCAGTTGCAGCGCCGCCCGGATCAGGGCCGCGGTGTCGGCCTCGGGATCAGCGCCCTGGGCCTCCGCCACCGCAGCTGCTGCGTCAGCGGGCGCATAGCCGAGATTGCCCAGCGCCGAGAGCGCCTCGGCCATCGCGCCGGGGACAGTAGGCGCTGCCGCTTTTGACGGCGGGACAATCGACGTCGGGGCGCCGGCGGGGGCAGAGAGATCACCCACCAGCGCCATCGCGGCTGGCGCCTTGTCCTTGAGTTCGTTGACCACCCTCTGGGCGATCTTGGGCCCGATCCCCGGCGCGGCCTTGATCGAGGCCGCGTCGCCCAGCGCAATGGCCCGGCCGGCGCCATCCGGCCCCAGCGTGCCGAGGATCGCGAGCGCGGCCTTGGCGCCCACGCCCTGAACGCTCAGGAGCAGCCGGTACCATTCCTTTTCGGCCAGCGTGGTGAAGCCCATGAGCTGCAGCAGATCCTCCTTGACCAGCAAGTCGGTAAAGAGTGCGGCAGCCTCGCCCTCGCCAGGCAGGCTCGCCAAGGTCCGCTCGGAACAATGCACGAGGTAGCCCACGCCCTGGACATCGATCATCGCATGATCGGCGGCGCGGTAGACCACGCGGCCTGCGATCCGCCCGATCATGCGCCCGCCCGCCGTAGGGCGGCCGTGTAGCGAGCGCTGGTCCGGCGGTGGAAAAGATGCGCCAGCGCAACGGCGAGCGCATCGGCGGCATCGGCGCTATCCGGGCTGATCCCGGGAAACTGCAATCCGATCATGTGGGCGATCTGGGCCTTGTCGGCATGTCCGACGCCGACGACCGCCTTCTTGACCGCGTTGGGGGCATATTCGCCGACTTCCAGCCCGGCCTGAGCCGGGACCAGCAGCGCAATGGCGCGGGCCTGGCCGAGTTTCAGCGTCCCTGCCCCGTCGCGGTTAACAAAGGTCTGCTCGACTGCCGCTTCATCCGGCTCCCAGCGGGCAACGACGGCGCTCAGCTGCGTGTGAAGCTCCAGCAGACGTGCGGCAAGCGTGCCGTCGGTGGTCCGGCAGGTGCCGTTCGCGAGATGCCGCAGATGCGATCCCTCGGTCTCGATGACGCCCCAGCCGAGGCGCCTGAGCCCCGGATCCAGTCCCAAAACACGCATGATCCTGCTCGATCCATTATGCTGGCCTTTTCGTAGGCCGTTGTGTTGAGCATCGCTAGCACGAAACGCGAACATCTGCCAAGGAGCCTTGCAGAAAACGCATAGGCGGAATGCAGTTGTCCCGGCTTGTGCGGCAGGCGTTCTCGTCCCAATTGATGCGCAGGATGCCTAGGTTTTGGGCAGTTTACGAATCACAGGAGTAGTACCATGGCCGCCATGTCCCACACCGCCAACCGACCGGTCCACCCGCTTCCCGAGGGCGAGATTCTGCACGACCTCCAGCGCTTTTTCGCGTCGCTGCGTCATGCTCTCGTGGTGTCGCAAACGCGCCGGGCGCTGGGCAAGCTCGACGACCGGCAGCTTGCGGACATCGGCCTGTCGCGTCGCGAAATCGACGATATCGCAAGCCGCGCGCGTTTCCACTAATCGGCGCGGGCCAGCGTGAGGATCGTCCAGTCCCCACGGATCAGCCGCGCTGTCTCGAAACAGGCCTGCGCCGCGTAGGCAGATGACACATCGTCGGCCTGATCGTTCAGAAGACCCGCCAGGATGAGCCGCCCCCCCGGGGCGGTGATCCGGGCCAGGTCGGGCGCAAGCTCGATCAGTGGCCCCTTCAGAATATTCGCAAAAACAAGCGCATAGGGCGCGGCCGCCGCGATTTCGGGGTGGTCGGCGCCCGCCGCCTGCACGCAAGACACCCGGCCATTCAGGCCGTTTGCCGCGAGGTTGGCTTGCGCCACCTCGACGGCGACCGGATCGATATCACCGGCCACCACCTGCACGCCGGACCAGACACGCGCCGCCGCCATGGCAAGCACCGCGGTGCCGCAACCGATATCGGCAACCGCACCGGGTGCCATGTCTCCGGCGAGCAGTGCATCGAACGCCTCTAGACAGCCCGCGGTGGTGCCGTGATGGCCAGTGCCAAAAGCCATCGCCGCGTCGATCAGAAGCCCGACCCGGTCCCCGGGCACCCTGTCCGCGTCATGGCTGCCATAGAGATAGAACCGCCCCGCCGCGACTGGCGCAAGCTCGCGCTGGACATGGGCGACCCAGTCGGTCTGGGGCAGCTCGGACACCGCGAACGCCTTTGCGCCAAAGGCCGCGGCCAGCAGCGCGAGCGCGGTGTCGTCGGGCCGGGCTTCGAAATAGCCGCCCACCTCCCAGAGGCCCGAGCCGTCCTCGATCTCGAAGACCCCCACGCCTGTGGGCACAGGGTCAAGCGCCTCGAGCGCCTGGCCAAGCGCGTCGGCCGCGGGTTTTCCGGGCAAGGTGGTCAGGGCGGTCCAGGTGGCCATTGTGCGTCTCCGGTCAGCTCCCGCGGCACCTGCCCAGTCTGAAGCCGAAGGTCAACTGACCCGGCCCGCACCGGGACCGGGTCCAGGCCGCAGGGTTTCGCCGTTCCGGTTCGACCGCCTCCTTCTCCGGGTGCCACCAGCTCGAGCATGGCAGGGACTGCAGCTGCCACGGACTGCAGGCGCGGCACCGCGCCTGCGCGGCCCAACGGGATGAGCCCCGGCAGGGGCGAAGACGGGCGGGAGAGCCCCCTGTGACGGAGCCGTCGGTCGCCCGCGATGCGTTCCTCGCCTGCTGCCGATCCTCGCAAGCGCGTCCGACCCGGATGTGTCGGGCCTGAGAGGGGGTGACATCCCAAGGACACGGTCTCGCCTCCACAGAAATCGCAGTGTGCAGGGACGCGGGACGCACGGCCGACGTCAGGCGCGAGCAACCGGTCGCGGCGGGCAGCGGCGCGTCAGCAGCGGCCGGATGCGACGATGTCGTCCGCCGGAATACGCGCGCCGCGAGCGGGAGCGCTCTCAGCGAGCGGGCCACGCCCACCGCAACCCTGCGCGCGCCCGACCGCATCGGCGGCAACCGTCCGCAGGAATGCGGCGTCCTCGCGCGGGATTGCCCCATCCATCGCGTAGGCCGCGGCCGTCGGGTCGATGTCGAAGAGCGCAGCGGCCGTCGTCGCCGCCGCAAGGTAGATCCCCCGCGCTGTGGCATGGCTGCCATCGGGCTGGTGCAGCCCGATATCCGGCCGGCGCGCATAGGCGATCTCGTAGGCCAGACCGACAGGGATCACCGCCGCGCCGATCTCGCGGCCGAGCGTGGTGTATTCCTCGGAGATCCGCGAAAACATCTCCGGCTCGTGCCGCGGGTGGGCTGCGCTGTAGGCCGGCGTCATGTAGAGCACCGTCTGCCCGCCCTTCGCCGCGATCTCGCGATGCGCACGGCGCACCGCGGTCCGGAACCGCTCCCGCGCCGCCTCGGTCAGTGCCGCGGTACTGTGCCCCTGCAACACCACCGTGTCATAGGGCGCCCGGGCGAGCGTCGCGCTGATATCCTGTTCGTCCAACCGGCTGCCCCGGACGGTGGAGGCCGCCACCTCGATCCGGCGCTCGGGCGCGGCACTGCTGGCAAGGGCTGCGGCATGGACATGCACGCCGCCGCCATCCTGCAGATAGCTGTTGCCGATGAAGAGAAGCCGGTCTGCCGCGGCGGGACCGAAGCCCAGCACCACCGCGATACCGGCAGCCAGGACCTTGCCCGCGGATCTCGCGCGGAGCCGACCCCGGAACCCGCCGCCCTGCACACTCATGAACCTACCCACTCTGAACCTCACGATCATGGACACAATTCTTAGGCTGTTTCCACGGCAGGCTAGGCCAAAAAGACGTTACCGAAACGTTACTCCGCAGGCGCCGCGCGTGGCTTGATGCCGGCGAACACGGTCTCATGACCCGGGACGGGATGGCGCGGGATCATCAGCGCCAGGCTGAACGAGACCACCGCCATTCCCGCCGCCAGCGCAAAGACGGACCCCGGCGAGACCAGCCACAGATAGCCCAGCGCCGCAGGCAGGAAGACGGCGGCGATATGGTTGATCGTGAAGGACACCGCCGCAGTCGGGGCGATATCCTCGGGCGCAGCGATCTTCTGGAAATAGGTCTTCAACGCCAGGGCCAGCGCAAAGAACAGATGGTCGACCACATAGAGCCCCGCCGCCAGCAGAGCGCCCCATCCGAACCAGTAGATCCCGCCATAGGCCAGAAAGACGAGCATCAGTCCGAGATACTCGAAACAAAGCGCCCTGCGCTCGCCGAAACGGCCGACCGCGAACCCGATCAGCGGCGCGAAGAGCATGTTGGCGAGGAAGTTGATGATGAAGAGTGCCGTGACCTGCTGCACCTCGAACCCGAAATGCTCGACCATCATGAAGGCCGCGAACACCACGAAAATCTGCCGCCGGGCGCCAGACATGAACTGCAGAGCGTAATAGAGCCAGTAGCGCCGGCGCAGGATCAGCCGCTTGGCCTGGGGGTTGGGCGCCTCGAACTGTGGATAGGCCAGCAGGCAAAAGACCGCGATGGCCGCACAGGTCCCGCCGGCCACGACGTAAACGAACGCATAGCTCAGATCGAAGGTCTGCCAGGTCGCGACCAGCAGTCCGTAGGCCAGCAGCGACGCGGCCGAGCCCGCAGCGACGATCCAGCCGAGGATCTGGGGCGCGCGATCCTTGGGCAGCCATTGCAGCTGCAGCGACTGGTTGACCGTTTCGAAATAGTGAAACCCGATGGAGCTGAGCATCGTCAGCACCAGAATGCCGCCGATGTCGGGGAAAAAGCCGGTCAGCGCTGTCGCAACCCCCAGCAGGATCAGCGCGACCACCCCCAGCACCTGCTCGCGCATGAAGATGATGATCGCGATCACACCCACGGCAAGAAAGCCCGGGATCTCGCGCACCGTGTGCAGCCAGCCGATATCGGCACCGTCGAAGCCTGCCTTCTCAATGACGAAGTTGTTGAGCAGCGCCGACCATGTCGCAAAGGCGATCGGCATGGCGAAGGCCATCAGCAGCAGCAGCGCGATGGGGCACCGCCAGGCCGGCAGGGCGGCGGCCTGCGCAAGGGGGACGATGGACAGCTTCATCGGCTGCCCATAACACCCGGGTCCGTCCTCTGCATGTGAATTTTGCTTGCAGCGATGCACAGCGTACCCTTGGAAATCGCGGATCCGCGGTACGCTGTGCGGTCAGGGTCTGAGAATACTAAGGCTCCGGCGTGCCACTGACGGCGCCCTGTTATTGACCGGTTACGCTGACGGCGCGAGGGGTCGCGTCGCTCTCGACGATGCCGGTCAGGCCCTGACCGGACACGGTTCTTTCGCTCTGCAGCGCAAGGACCACAATCAGGGCGCTCAACCCGATCATTGCGCCAATGGCACCGCGTTCCGCGCGCGTGGTGCGGCGCGTCGTGGCGTTCGGGCAATCCAAATCCAGATGATGGCTCAACACGGTATGTCTCCTTTCACGATCGTGTTTCAGGCGCAGATGCCGATGGTGGGCCCGATATGGGAAATCTTTCGTCGTAGACCAGATTGCCTCAAGCATTCGGCATCCTGTTTTGTCTTTTTTAATGGAAGCGCGCTGATCTCGGTGTGCGCCAGACCGCATGTCGCACGGCCACGGTCCGCTGGTCCTCGCGGATACGGTGCGGGACGATCATGCCGACGCGCGCAGCGGCAAGGACGGCAGACCGGGACCCGGACGCAATTGCGGGACTCACCGGGCAGACAGGCGCTCGGCTCTGTCCCATCGGTGACGCCGCCCTTGAAGCTATCGTTGACCTGGGCGCCCGAGCTCCGTCGCGCGACCACCCACATATCGTCGGCGATGGTGGGACGACGCAGAGGCGCCGCCCCTGCCGATCAGCGCGCCCAGCCGGAAGCCGCCACGTTGCCGTGCCAGTCATTCGTTCCGGTTGCGCCGGTCATGTCCAGGCTGACCCCGGTCGATGCGCCGTACAGCGCGAGGCTGATCAGGAGCACGACCAGGACGGCGACGGCGCCCAGCGCCACCCCCTCACCGGTCGGGCGGGCGCGTCCTGTTTCTGCGTGCCAGTCTGAATGGATATCATGCATGGCCATGGGACTCTCCTTTCGGCCTGATGGGTTTCGATGGCTTCAAGATACGCAAACGCATTGAATAAGAAAAACGAATGGTTGTTGTAGATCATATCGCATATCGTGATGTATTCCGGATCCCGCCGGGACCGGCGATCGCATCGCCCGAGTCTGCCAGTCGGCCGTGCGATACGCCCCTTTGCCTGCTGCCCCCGTACCGGGACGCAGTGCCGCGCATCTTTCCTGCGCTGATCTAGATCAAAGCCGCGCCCGGTACTTCCATGCACATACGCGAATGTGATCGCGGGAGGACGGCATGGATATTCTCAGCCTTGTTGAGCGGATCGGCGAGGCGCCGGCCGCGGCGCTGTTCGGCCTGATTACCGGCGTGATCTTTGGCGTCGCCGCGCAACGGTCGCGGTTCTGCCTGCGCGCGGCAACGGTCGAGTTCGCGCGCGGTCAGCTTGGCGAGCGCGTCGCGGTCTGGCTGCTGTGTTTCTCCACCGCGCTGATCTGGGTGCAGGCGGCGAGCCTCGGCGGGCTGATGCGGCCCGAGGACGCACGGATGATGGCAGTGACCGGCTCCTGGTCGGGCGCGGTGATCGGCGGGCTGCTCTTCGGCGTCGGCATGGTACTGGCGCGCGGCTGTTCGGGGCGTCTGCTGGTTCTCGCCGCGACGGGCAATCTGCGCTCGCTGATCGCGGGGCTGATCTTTGCCGTTGTCGCGCAGATGAGCCTGGCCGGGCATCTGGCGCCTCTGCGCGACTGGCTGGCGCGGCTCTGGACGACCCAGGGCGGCGTCAATGTCAACCTGATCGAGACCGCGGGGCTGCCGGAGAGGACGGGACTCGTGATCGGGCTCGGTTTCGCGGCGCTGGCCTTCGTTCTGGTGCGCCGCAATGCCGTGCCGCTGCGCACGCTGGTCTTTGCTTCGGGTGTCGGGTTCGCCGTCGCGGTGGGCTGGGTACTGACCTTTGCGCTGAGCCAGATCGCCTTCGATCCGGTACAGGTGGAAAGTGCCACCTTTTCGGGGCCTTCGGCGCACACGCTGATGTTCTTACTCGACCGGACCGCGGTGCTGGAGTTCGATATCGGCCTGGTGCCGGGGGTCTTTCTGGGGGCGTTCATTGCGGCGAAGCTTGCGGGCGAGGTGCACTGGCAGGGGTTCGATGGCGCGGCCGCGATGCGGCGGTCGATCCTCGGTGCGGCGCTGATGGGCTTCGGCGCGATGCTGGCCGGCGGCTGTGCCATCGGCGCGGGCGTGACCGGCGGGTCGATCTTCGTCGGCACGGCGTGGCTGGCGCTTTGTGCGATGTGGCTCGGGGCGACCGTGACCGACATGCTGGTCGACCAGCAGGGGCCCTCGGCGCAACCCGCCTGACCGCCGACATTCAGAGAAAGCTCTGCGGGTCGATATCGACGGCCATCCGCAACTGACCTCGCAACTTGACCGGCGCGAGCCAGGCGCGCAGCGCCTCCTGCAGCGGCGCGCCCTTGGGCGCCTTGACCAGAACGCGCACCCGGTGACGCCCGCGCACCCGCGCGATGGGGGCGGCCGCCGGCCCCCAGACCTCGGCCCCGATCTCGCGCAGGGGTCCAGCATGGCGCACCAGCGCATTGCCAAGGTCGAACACCTGACCCACATCGGGCCCCGACAGCACGATACCGGCCATTCGGCCAAAAGGCGGCATGCCATAGGCCTCGCGTTCGGCGGCCTCGGCGCGCCAGAAGGCCTCCTCTTCTCCCGACAGGATCGCCCGGATCACCGGGTGCTCAGGCTGCAGCGTCTGGACGAGCGCAAGGCCCGGCCGTTCCGCCCGCCCTGCCCGGCCTGCGACCTGACGCACGAGCTGGAACGTCCGCTCCGCCGCGCGCAGATCGGAGCCCTGCAGCCCCAGATCGGCGTCGATCACGCCCACCAGCGTCAGCAGCGGGAAATTATGACCCTTGGCGACCAGTTGCGTGCCAAGGATGATATCCGCCCCGCCTTCTGCGATCTCGGCGATGCGCTCCTTCAACGCGCGGGCCGAGCCGAAGAGATCGGAGGAGAGCACCGCAAGGCGCGCGTCGGGAAAGGCGGCCTGCGCCTCTTCGGCCAGCCGTTCGACGCCGGGCCCGACCGGGGCTAGCCGGTCTTCAACGCCGCAGTTCGGGCAGGCCTTGGGAATGGGCTGCGTCTCGCCGCATTGATGGCACATCAGCCGCTTGAGGAAGCGGTGTTCGACCAGCCGGGCGTCGCATTGATGGCAGCCAAGCTGATGCCCGCAGGCTCGGCAGACGGTGACGGGAGCGAACCCGCGGCGATTGAGGAAATAGAGCGTCTGCTCCCCGGCCTCCAGCCGTTGGGCGGTCTCGGCCTTCAGCCGTGGCGAGAGCCAGCTTTGCGCCGGCATGTCCTGGCTGCGCAGGTCGATGGCCTGCATCTCGGGCAGGCGCGCGGCCCCCACGCGCGCGGTCAGCCGCAGCCGGTCGTACTTGCCGCTCTCGGCATTGACCCAGCTTTCCAGCGACGGCGTGGCCGAGGCCAGTACGACATGGGCACCAGCCAGCGAGGCGCGCAGCACGGCCATGTCGCGGGCGTTGTAGAGTACCCCGTCCTCCTGCTTGTAGGCGTTGTCATGCTCCTCATCGACGACGATCAGGCCGAGATCCTGAAACGGCAGAAAGAGCGCGGAGCGCGCGCCGATGACCAGGCTCGCGTTGCCCTCGGCCACCATGCGCCAGCAGCGGCGCCGTGCCGATTGAGTCACGCCGGAATGCCATTCCGCGGGCCGCGCGCCGAAGCGCGCCTCGACGCGCGCGAGAAACTCACCGGTCAGCGCGATCTCTGGCAACAGGACGAGCGCCTGGCGCCCGGCGCGCAGGGTCTCGGCGACGGCCTCCAGATAGACCTCGGTCTTGCCGGAGCCCGTGACGCCCTGCAGGAGCGTCGTGCCGTAGCCGCCGGCGACCAGTTTCGCGCGAAGTGCCGCTGCGGCCTCGGCCTGGCTGTCGGTCAGCGCCAGACCGGGTCCATCGGGGTCGAGCCGGGCGAACGGCGTGTCGCGCGGCGCGGCGTCCTCAGCGATGGTGCCCGCGTCGATCAGACCGCGGATGACCCCACCACTGACGCCGGCCGCCTCGGCCAGCTCGCCCGCGCTGACCGGCTGGCCGTCGAACGCGTCCAGCGCGTCCATCACGCGGGTCCGTGCGTCGGTCATCCGCGCGGGCGGCGCGCCGCCGGGCCGCAGCACCCGGTGCATCGGCGCGCCGTCGAGCAGCCCCGGCACGCGCGTGGCCAGCCGCAGCATCGCCGGCAGCGGGGTGAGCGTGTAGGCCGCTGCACGCTCCAGAAAAGCCCGCATCTCCGCGCGCATGGGCGGCAGGTCCAGTTCCCGACCGATAGCGCGGAGCTTTTCCACCGGCCACTCGCCGCTGCCCGGCCCCCAGACCACGCCGGCCACGCGGCGCGGGCCCAGCGGCACCTCGACATAGGCGCCCGGCGCGATCCCGGTGTCGGGCGCGCGGTAATCGAGGCAACCGTCGAGCGGCTGGGCCGTCAGCACGGCCACAGGCAGGCCGGCGGCAATCGAAGAGCGCGTCATGAGGCTTGGATAGACCTCAGGCCAGGCGCCGAAAAGGGGATCCGCCACGCACGGCGCCGTTTCGTGACGGGAGCGCACAAGCCTGCGGACCGGCGTTGCATCTCGTCCGGCGGTTCGGCGCCGTAAACCCACCCGTCCGGCCTTTCCGCCGGGCGCGGTCGTTGCTAAAGCTGTGAGCGCAAACAATCGCCGGAGCGCCCGCATGAAATTCTTCGTAGACAGTGCCGAAATCGACGCCATCGCCGAGCTGAACGATCTCGGCATGGTCGATGGGGTCACCACGAACCCCTCGCTGATCCTGAAATCGGGACGCGATATCCTGGAGGTGACTAAGGAGATCTGCGCGCTGGTCGACGGCCCGGTGAGCGCCGAGGTTGTGGCGCTCAAATCCGACGAGATGATCACCGAGGGCCGCAAGCTCGCCGAGATCGCGCCCAACGTGACGGTGAAGGTGCCGCTGACATGGGACGGGCTGAAGGCCTGCAAGGTGCTGTCGGGCGAAGGCAAGATGGTCAATGTCACGCTGTGTTTCTCGGCCAATCAGGCGCTGATCGCGGCCAAGGCGGGGGCGACCTTCATCTCGCCCTTCATCGGGCGGCTCGACGACATCAACATGGACGGGATGGAGCTGATCGCCGATATCCGCGAGATCTACGACAATTACGGGTTCCAGACCGAGATCCTCGCCGCCTCGATCCGCGCGGTGAACCATGTCTCCGACGCGGCCAAGATCGGCGCGGACGTGATCACTGCGCCGCCGGAGGTGATCCGCAAGCTCGCCTCGCACCCGCTGACCGACAAGGGGCTCGCCGCCTTTGTTGCCGATTGGGAAAAGACCGGCCAGAGCATCCTGTAGCGCTCGCATCCTTTAATCCCGCCTGTCCGCGAAAAACGCGCGACAGGCGGAATCGGTGTGTGCTAGCCTCGGTCCCAATCGCCGGAAACAGGCAGAACGAGGCAGAGCATGACCACCCACACCCCCGCCAGCGGCGTCGCCGCGGCGTTGCGCAAGCGCATCCTATCGAACCCGGCCGTGGTGCTGGACGATCCCGAAATAATGGAGGCGCTGGCCAGCGCCCAGAGCGCCAACCATGGCGGCAATGTCGTCGATATGCGCAGCATGGCCATGGCGCGGCTGGAAACGCGGCTGGACCGGCTGGAAGAGACTCACCAGACGGTGATCGCGGCGGCCTATGACAGTGTCGCGGTCACGCGGCAGGTGCACCGCGCGCTCCTGACCATGATCGCCCCTCTGGAGTTCGACGAGTTTCTCGCCGGGCTCAACGGCGAGGTGGCCGATTGCCTACGCGCCCGCGCCATCCGGCTGGTGATCGAGACGCGGACCGGCGAAAAGCTGGCCAGTCCGGCGGCTGGCTGTGACGCGATTGCCACAGTTCCCGAAGGTTACACCACCGGCTACCGCGGGGGCGGCCGCAAGGCCAAGCCCCAGGATCTGATCCTGCGCCGGGTGCAGGCGGGCGCGCCGGAGGTCTACGGTGATCTTGCCAGCCAGATCAGCTCGGAGGCGGTAATGGCGCTCGATCTCGGGCCGTCGCGCCTGCCCGGGATGCTGGCCATCGGGGCGGCATCGCCAGACGCCTACCGCCCCGGCGACGCGACCGATCTGTTGGAGGTCTTCGCGGCCGTGTTCGAGCGGTTGCTGCGCAGCTGGCTGTGAGCCGCGCCCGATGAGCCGGAGCTCGTGACCCGACCTCGGCGCGCGGAGGCCGCCCCGCCGCCCTCCCCCGCAATGGGCGCGCTCATGGCGGACTGGCTTGAGGGGCTCGCGGCGCTCGACGACGCCAGCGATCGTACGGTCGAGGCCTACCGCGCCGATCTGACCGGTTTTCTGGGCTTTCTGGCGCTGCATTTCGGCGCGCCGCCGGGGCCGCCAGCACTACGCAGCCTGACCATCACCGACATGCGTGCCTGGATGGCGCGGGAGCGAAGCCGAGGGATGGCGGCACGCTCGCTCGCCCGCGCGCTGTCGGCGGTCAAGAGCTTCTATGGCTGGTGGGCAGAGCGCGACGGCTTCGACGCGAGCGTGGTCCTGTCGATGCGCAGCCCGCGCTTCAACCGCAAGCTGCCCCGCCCCGTGAGCGAGGACGCGGCGCGCGCGCTGATCGACACGGTCGGGTTGCAGACGAATGACGGGTGGACACAGGCCCGGGACGAGGCCGTGATCACCCTGCTCTATGGCTGCGGGCTGCGTATCTCCGAAGCGCTCGGGCTCAAGGCCGATGTCGTGCCGCTGGGCGAGAGCCTGCGGATCACGGGCAAGGGCGGCAAGGAGCGCATCGTGCCGGTGCTGCCCGTCGCCCGTCAGGCGGTGGCGCACTATGCGACGCTCTGTCCCCATGACCTGAGCCCCGGCACGCCCTTGTTCCGCGGTGTGCGCGGCGGGGCGCTGAACCCGTCGATTGTCCAGAAAACCATACGGCAGTCACGGATGCAGCTTGGCCTGCCGGCCACGGCCACACCCCATGCGCTGCGCCATTCCTTTGCTACGCATCTGCTGTCCCGCGGCGGGGATCTGCGCGCGATTCAGGAGCTGCTGGGCCATGCCTCGCTCTCCACGACCGAAGCCTATACCAGCGTCGATACCGCACGCCTGATGGAAGTCTATGCCAAGGCCCATCCGCGGGCGTGAGCGTCAGTCGGATGGCAGCCCGAGGCGGATCGGACCACGCGCACGCAGCGGGTCGACGGGACGGCCCTGCTGCGTGACGGCCAGTTCGCCCGATGCCGCAAGCTCGCCAGCGACAGAACGCACCGTCGGCATCAGCGGGCGCCAGTCGGACCGCAGCGCGGAGGCGACTTCGGAGGGGCAGATCGTCTTGCCCGGCCCCCGGCGCGCGATCAAGGCCCGTATGCAGGCGGCAACCTCGGCGTCCGTGGGCGCGGAGGCGTCACTCATCGCCCTGGGAACCGCGTGGGGCTGCACGATACGTCTCCTCCACCGGCGGCGGGTCCCCCGGCGCACACATCCCGCGCCGAGGTCGCACCGGTCTCAGCTCAGCGCGGCGTTGCAGCGCGCGCAGGTCTCGGGGTGCGCGTGCGTGCCGACATCGGGCAGGATTTTCCAGCAGCGCTGGCATTTCGCGCCCTCCGCGCGGGCAAAGACCATCGCGACGCCGGGCACATCCTCAAGCGTGAAAGCGCCGTCGGGCGCGGGATCGGTGGAGACCGTGAGCCCGCTGGTGATGCAGATATCGGCGAACTTGTCCGCCTCGATCAACGCGGCTGTTTCGGCCGGGACATGGACGATGGGGGCTGCCTCCAGCGACGAGCCGATCACCTTGTCCTGACGCGCGAGTTCCAGCCCGCCGGTCACGACCCGGCGGACGCCGCGCAGGGCGTCCCAGCGGCGCGCAAGCCCCGGCTGACGCCATTCGGGGTTGGGCGCGGGAAAGTCCTGCAGGTGCACCGAAGCATCCGCATCGCCGAACCGCTCCAGCCAGACCTCTTCCATGGTGAAGACCAGGACCGGGGCGAGCCAGGTCGTCAGCCGGTGAAAGAGGATGTCGAGCACCGTGCGCGCGGCCCTGCGCTCCAGGCTGTCAGGCGCGTCACAATAGAGCGCATCCTTGCGGATATCGAAATAGACCGACGACAGCTGCACCGTGGCGAAGGTGAAGACGCGGCTGAAGACGCCCTGAAAATCGTAACTCGCATAGCCTTCGCGCACGACCTCGTCGAGCTCGGCGACCATGTCGAGCACGATCTTCTCCAGTTCCGGCATCTGCGCATAGGGCAGCCGCTCGGCCGGATCGAACCCGTCGAGATTGCCCAGGATGAAACGCATGGTGTTGCGCAGGCGGCGATAGCTGTCGGCGACCCCTTTCAGGATCTCGTCACCGATGCGCAGATCGGCGGTATAGTCCGACTGTGCCACCCAGAGCCGCAGAATATCGGCGCCGTACTGCTTGACGACCTTTTCCGGAGCGACCGTGTTGCCGAGCGATTTGGACATCTTGTTGCCCTTCTCGTCCAGCGTGAAGCCGTGGGTCAGAACGCCCCGGTAGGGCGCACGCCCCATCGTGCCGCAAGCCTGCAGCATCGAGGAGTGGAACCAGCCGCGATGCTGGTCGGTCCCTTCGAGATAGAGGTCCGCCAGCCCGTCGGCGGAGCCGTCCGCCCGGTCGCGCAGCACGAAAGCATGGGTGGAGCCGCTGTCGAACCACACATCGAGGATGTCGAAGACCTGCTCGTACTCATCGGCGCTGTAGTCGTTGCCCAGAAAGCGCGCCTTGGCGCCCTCTTCGTACCAGGCGTCCGCGCCTTCGGCCTCGAACGCATCGGCGATGCGGGCATTCACGGCCGCGTCGCGCAGCAGGAAGTCCGGGTCCGTGGGCTTAGCGCCTTTCTTGACGAAACAGGTCAGCGGCACGCCCCAGGCGCGCTGGCGGCTCAGCACCCAGTCGGGCCGCGCCTCGATCATCGAATAAAGCCGGTTGCGCCCGGTCTGGGGCGTCCAGGTGACCAGCTCGTCGATGGAGGTCAGGGCCCGCTTGCGGATCGTGTCGCCATACTGGTCCAGCCCGTCGCCCACGGGACGGTCGATGGCGGCGAACCATTGCGGCGTGTTGCGGAAGATGAGCGGCGCCTTGGAGCGCCAGGAATGCGGGTAGGAGTGCTTCAGCCGCCCGCGTGCGATCAGCGCACCATGGGCGGCGAGCACGTCGATGACCGCCTTGTTTGCGTCGCCCTCCTTGCCCTTGGGCGTGAGGATCGCCGTGCCGCCGAAAAGCGGCAGATCGGGGCGGAAGGTGCCGTCCTCCAGCACGTTATGGGTCATTACCAGGCCGTGGCGGACGCCCAACACATAGTCGTCGGCGCCGTGGCTGGGTGCGGTATGCACGAAACCGGTCCCTGCCTCGTCGGTGACATGGTCGCCCGGCAGCATCGGCACGGGATAGTCCCATTCCCCCTGCCCGTCCGCGATCCCGCGGAACGGATGCGCGCAGGACAAGAGGTCGAGCTGCGCGCCGGTGACGTCGCGCTTGCGTTCGTAGGCCTCGACTTTCGCGGATCGAAACACATCCTCAGCCAGATTGTCGGCCAACAGGTAGAGATCGCCGACTGCCGCCCAGTTGCCTTCGGGCGCCTCGGTCACTTCATAGAGCCCGTAGGACAGCGCGGGGTTGAAGGCGACGGCGCGGTTGGACGGGATCGTCCAGGGCGTCGTCGTCCAGATCACAACGTTGACGCCCAGCAGATCGCTCGCAGAGCCGGTTTCCTCCACCGCGCGGGTGACCGGGAATTTCACCCAGATCGTGTGGCTCTGGTGGTCGTGATACTCGACCTCGGCCTCGGCGAGCGCGGTCTTTTCCACCGGCGACCACATCACGGGCTTGGACCCCTGATAGAGCGTGCCGTTCATCAGGAATTTCATGAATTCCTCGGCGATCACCCGTTCGGCATGGAAATCCATCGTGAGGTAGGGATCGGCCCAGTTGCCGGTCACGCCCAGGCGCTTGAACTCCTCGCGCTGCACGTCGATCCAGCCTTCGGCGAATTTGCGGCATTCCTGGCGCAGCTCGACGACCGGCACGTCGTCCTTGTCCTTGCCGCGGGCGCGGTACTGCTCCTCGATCTTCCACTCGATGGGCAGGCCGTGGCAGTCCCAGCCCGGCACATAGCGCGCGTCGCGGCCCATCATCTGCTGCGAGCGCACGACCATGTCCTTGAGGATCTTGTTGAGCGCGTGGCCGATATGGAGATGGCCGTTGGCGTAGGGCGGGCCGTCATGGAGCGTGAAGGGCTGCCGCGCCCCATTTGCCTGGGCCGCCTTTTCGCGGAGCCGGTCATAGACCCCGATCTCTTCCCAGCGGGCGAGCCAGCCGGGTTCGCGCTTGGGCAGGCCCGCGCGCATGGGGAAATCGGTCTTGGGCAGAGTGAGTGTGTCTTTGTAGGTCACAGGTGCGGTCGTGTCGGACGACATCGGGACATCCTTCGCGGAATACGGGGAAAGGGGCGGTGCGCGGCGCCATGCGCCAATACCCGGCGGCTCATCGGATCAGAGCGCCGGGCCTGTAATTCGAGCAATGCGTGCACCCTGCCAAGCCATGGCGCGGTTATAGGCAGGGGCGCGGCGGGCGTAAAGGGAGCCCGCGCGCGGCCAGTTCTGCCCGTCGCGGCGATGGCATTAACGCGGCCACAACCGCAGCTGTGCCAGCCTGTGCCGAGCCTTTCCAAGCGGAGGTCGCGCCGATGGCCGCGCCCCACCCCCTAGCCGCACCAGATCCGCGGTCCGCATCCCCGCCGCGCCGCCGGTTCGGAGAGCCGCGCCCGGAGCGCGGCGAGGCCCCGGTGCGAGACAGCGAAGTCTTCTTCTCACGCACCGATGCGCGTGGCCTCATCCTGTCGGGCAACGAGGTGTTCCGCCGGGTCACCGATCATGACTGGGATACCCTGATCGGCACGCCCCACGCGCTCACCCGCCACCCGGACATGCCGCGCGGTATCTTTTGGCTCTTGTGGGAGAGGCTCTCCCGCGGCACGCCGACCGGAGTGTATCTCAAGAACCGGGCGCGCGACGGGCTCTGGTACTGGGTATTTGCCATCGTCACGCCGGTGGAGGGCGGGTACCTGTCGGTGCAGCTCAAACCCACCAGCGCGGGTCTGGCGCAGGTGCGCCGGGACTATGCCGATCAGCTGGCGCTCGAAGGGGAGCAGGCGCTCTCACCCGAAGCGGCCGGCACCGCATATCTGACCCGCCTCGGCGATCTGGGGTATCCGAGCTACGACAGCTTCATGGCCCATGCGCTTGCGGCAGAGATCACGGCGCGCGCGGACGCGGTGACCCGACCGGCCAACCCGGCCCTCGGGCAGTTCACCACCCTCGCAAAAGAGGTCGCTCTGGTCGAAGAGATCACCCGCGAGGTTGCCGACAGTTTTGCAGCGATTCGCAATGTGCCCACAAATCTGCGCATCCTGGCCACCCGGCTGGAGGCGGCCGGCGGCCCCATCAGTGTGATTTCGACCAATTACGCCGCGATTTCTGCCGAGATCCACGCCTGGACCGACCGGTTTCTGCAAGACGGCGATGGCGCGTTCGGCCGCACTCGAACCGCTCTGGACGCGGCGCTCTTCCTGCAGGGGGCGGCGGAGATCCAGGATGAGGCGCTGGCGCAGTTTCGCGTCGAACGACGGCGCGGCCCGGCCGGAGGCGACGCGGCAACGGCCACCGACATCGCGCTTCTGGAACATCAGGCGGCCGTTTTTCGCGACCGCGCCCGAGAGAGCCTCGACCGCGTGGCGGTGGAAGCCGAGGGTTTCGCGCGCGCGATCGTGGAGATGAAGCGCCTGGTGACCGGGCTGAGCAGCACCAGGATGCTGTGCAAGATCGAAGGCGCCCGGCGTGCGCAGGACGGCGATGGGCTGGACGAGATCATCCGGCAACTCGACGGGTTCCAGATGCAGGTCGAGCGGCACCTGGCCCGCCTCGGCGAGGTCAACCGGCTGGTGCAGGCGGGTGCGGGCGCCTTGCGCGGCTGAACGGGCGAGCTTCGGGCGCCGCTCAGGCGTGAAAGAGACTGCCGACGAAAAAAGCGATGGCCGCCGCGGTGCCACCGATGGCCAGCGTTTCCAGCCCCGACCGCCACCAGGGCGCGAGTGACCACAGGCTCTTGCCCGCGCCGATGGCAAAGAACACGCCCGCGGTGATGACACTGGCCAGCCAGAAGCCGCCCGCCATGCCAAGCAGGAACGGCACAAGCGGCACGAACCCCGCCAGAATAAACGCGACGAACGTGACCAGCGCGGAGCGGAACGGATGCGGCGCCACCGGGGCGAGCCCGTATTCCTCCACCAGCATCATGTCGATCCAGCGCTCCCGGTCTTCACAGATCGCATCCGTCGCCGCGTCGAGCACCTCGCCGGACAGTCCCTTGCCCGCGAGGATCTGGCGCACCTCCTCGCGCTCGCCCTCCGGCGCCAGCCGGATATGGCGCGCCTCGACCTCGCGCAGGCGCGCCAGCTCATCGAGCTCCGTCTTGGTCCCGGAATAGTTGCTGGCCGCCATGGAAAACCCGTCGGCCAGCACATTGGCGACGCCGAGCGCGATGATCACAGTGGTCGAAAGGCCCGCACCGGCGACCCCGGCGACGATGGCAAATGTCGTGACGGCACCATCGATCCCGCCATAGACGGCGTCCTTCAGATCGTTCCGGCGGCGCGGCGAAGACAGCCTGGCTGCGATCTCGGCCCGGCTGTGGCCATGTTCCGGCAGGCCTTCCATTGACCTTCCTTGTAGCGCAGTTCAGCCGGTATTCACATGGTCCCAGACCTTTGACATCACGACCGCGCCTTCGCCGACACTGCTGGCGACCCGTTTGACCGAGCCTGCGCGCACATCGCCCACCGCAAAGATCCCGTGATGCGAGGTCTCGTAGCTCGACCGGCCTCCAACGGCTGGCCCGGTACAAACGAAGCCATTGTCGTCCAGCTGGACCAGCCCGCAAAGCCAATCCGTGTTGGGAGCGGCACCGACCATGACGAAGACGCCGCCCGTGCGAAGCGACCAGTCCATCCCCGAGACCCGGTCATGGACCGTCACACTTTCCAGCCGGGTGTCGCCGGCGAGGCCAGTCAGTTCGGTGCCGTAGTGGATCGTGATTCGCGGATGGCTCTCGAGCCGGCTGACGAGATAATCCGACATCGACGCGGCCAGGGTTCTTTTGCGAACCAGCAGGTGCACATGACCGGCAGTACGCGATAGGAACATCGCCGCCTGGCCTGCCGAATTGCCGCCGCCGATCACCACGGCGTCGGTCTCGCGGCAGTAGCGCGCCTCCACATCCGTGGCCGCGTAATAGATCCCCGAGCCTTCGAACTCTTCCAGCCTGTCGATCGGCAGGCGGCGATATTGCACGCCGGTGGCCACCACGATGGACCGGGCGCGCACGATCTCGCCATCCTCCAGCGCCACGCAGAAACTCCCGTCCGGCTCCGGCGTGACCGAAACCGCGCGGCGCGGGATCGCAAAGCGGGTGCCGAATTTCATCGCTTGGACCTCGCCACGCCAACACAGGTCCGCCCCGGCGATGCCGGTGGGAAACCCCATGTAGTTCTCGATCCGGCTCGATGTGCCGGCCTGGCCGCCGATGGTCAGATCCTCGATCACAAGCGCGCGCATGCCTTCGGCGCCGGCATAGACCCCTGCCGACACCCCGGCGGGCCCCGCCCCGACGATCAGCACGTCGTAGATGGCATCTGCACCCAGCGTGGCGTCGAGCCCGAAGACGCGGGCGACGGCGCGCGGGCTCGGTGCTTCCAGCGCCTTGGTCATGCCAAAGATCACCGCGGGCGTGTCAGGCGCCACACCGCAGGCCTGCGCGAGCCTGTGCGCCTCGTCCGAATTCTGGTCGATCTCCCGATAGGGGATGCGGTTGCGGCTCGCGAAGGCGGCGATCGTCCGCATTTCCCGGTCCCCATCGGTCGCCAGAAGCGTGATCCCGGCGTCGGGAGCCTCCAGCATCCGTCGCCGCCGGGCGGCAAAAACGGTGACGATGATGTCGCTCATCTCGGGGATCTGTGACATCAGGCGGAGCATCTCTTCGCGGTCCACCCGCAGCACACTGCTGTCAGTCACCGCGCGTGCGCCAAGCAGCGCATAGCCGCCGGCCAGAAAGCTGATCTCGCCGAAAAACTGAGTTGGGCCAAGGGTACCAGCGCCGTAGCGCTCGCCGCTGATCGGGTCGATCGCCTCGACCTCGCCCTCTTCGAGATAGAAGAATGCATCGGTTGGGGCGCCGAGCGGGACCAGCATCTCCCCGGCCTTGACGCTGATCGTCTCTCCGACCTTGCGCATGGCGCGCACATGCTCCGGCTCCAGCGGGGTACGCACCATGGTGCGCAGATCGGCAGCGAGACTTTCCATAGACGCTCCTTCGATCAGTTTTGGGTAGAAAACAGTCCAGCCAGAGCCCGTTTGACCAAGCCGGAGACTGAGGGCCGCTTGCCCGCGCCAAAGGGCAACGGACGGCAGACCTCGATGGCGGCCACGCCGACTCGGGCCGTCAGGGCGCCGTTGACGATCCCCTCGCCGAACCGGCGCGAGATCTTGGACAGAAGATGTCCGCCGCCCACCGATCCGATCAGATCGTCGCCGACTGCGACCGCGCCGGTGGCGACCAGATGCGAGAGCACCGCGCGGGTCAGCCGCCAGGTGCCCAGCGTACCCGAACGCCCGCCATAGATCTCGCTCACCCGCCGGATCATCCGCAGATTGCTGGTCAGCGCGGCGATCACATCTGCAAAGGCCAGCGGTACCAGCGCGGTGACGGTTGCGACCTGGCGCGTCGCGGCCTCGACCTCGGTCACCGCGGCCGCGTCCAGCGGCGCCAGCAGTTCGGTCTCGGCCAGCGCCAGCGCCGCGTCGGGATCGAAGCTTTCCGCCAGCCTGGCGGCGATACGGTCCCGGCCCCAGCGCAGTTCGGGCCGCGACCCGTAGAACGTGGCGAGCTCTTCGGTGATCTTGCGCGCCGCGGCGAGGTCCCCGTCAGCGATGGCTGTTGCCGCCGCGCTCTGGACATGGTCGATCCGCCGCAGCCGGGAAAACGCCGCGATCTCGCGCAGGCAGATCACCAGACAAACAAGGCCAAAACCGGCTGCGAGAACACCCGCGGCGAGGCCAAGCGCCGGCGCCCGCACCAGCAGGCTGTCGATTGCCGACCAGAGCGCGGCCAGTGCCATCACGCCGATCAGTGCCGCGGCGAGTCCCCAGAACCAGCGGGCCAGCGCCGAACCGGGCCGTGCGGCCGCTGTGGCAAGGCGCGCCATCGCAGGCCTTGTCGCTTCGGTCTCGACCTCGGGCACCGCGGGGGCCGTGGCCGGGGTGTGAGGCGCCTCGGCCTCGTCATCGAGCTCGATCAGAACAGCGCCGGAGGGCGGTTTTGAAGATGGGTGGTCCTGGGTCACAACCTGTCCCCGATCAGAAACTGCGCCGCGCGGTCGAGCCGGATATGTGGTGGCCCTTCGCCCGGCGCCAGCTCAAGCGGCGCGGGCGCGAATTCCAGCACCTTGTAGGCCTGCTCGGCCCAGGCATCATCGCCATTGCGCGCCGGCGCGAGCAGCCGGGCGGGATCCTGGGGCAGATCGCCGGGGTGAAAGGCGGCGCTGCGTCCGTCTTCGGCGCGCCGTCCGCGTACCATGTCGAGCTGCCGGCCGCCGTGCTCGCGTGTCTCTTCAGTCGTGCAGCGCAGGGCCGCCAGAGACATCGCCGCCGTCGCGGCACCGCGGAAATCGGCCCGGTCGCGCGCCTCGCGCAGCAGCGCCTCGGTCAGCGCGGTCAGGCGCGGGTGCTGCAGATGGTGAATATGGTCGGCCTTGGTCGCGGCAAAAAGGATCTTTTCAACGCGCCGGCCCAACAGAAGCTGGCTGAGAAAGGCGTTGCGCCCGGGGCGGAAGACCGACAGCACCTCGGCCAGCGTGCGGCGCAGATCCTCAAGGGCTGCCGGGCCCGCGGCGACGGCGCCCAGAACGTCGGCCAGCACGATCTGGCGGTCGATGCGGGCGAAATGATCGCGGAAGAATGGTTTGACCACCTCCTGCTTGTAGGCCTCGAACCGGCGCGCACATTCGCCGGCGAGGGTGCCGCGCTTCGCCCCGCGCGCGTCCGGCAGGGGCGCGAAGCTCAGCACCGGTGCACCGGCCAGATCGCCCGGCAACAGAAATCGCCCCGGCGTGCAGTCCGAAAAGCCGGCGTCGCGCGCAGCGTGCAGCGAGGTGGTGAAGGCCTCCGCGAGCCCCTGCACCGCCGGCTCGTGCAGTTTCGCCTTGGGATCGACGCCGTTCAGAGCCTCCAGAAACACCGCCCCGCCCGGCCGCTTGGGTAGCCGTGCGAGGGTTTCCTCCGACCAGTCCGCATAGCTCTTGTCGAGGAGCGCGAGATCCAGCAGCCATTCACCGGGATAGTCCACGATGTCGATATGGATGGTTTTCGGGCCCAGCAGCCCGGCGGTCATCCCCGCCAGCAGCCCGCCTTCGCGCACCCGGAGCGACAGGCGCAGTTCCGACACCGACCGCGTGCCTTCAGGCCAGAACGGCGCGGGGCCGGTCAGCGCCGCGAGGTGATCCTCATAGGCGAACCGCGCAACGGTATTGTCGGGTTGCGGCTGCAGAAAGGCCGCCAGGACCCGCCCCTCGCCCGCCGCGGTGAGCTGCGGCATGCGGCCCCGGTTCATCAGGTTGGCCACGAGCGACGTGATGAAGACCGTTTTTCCCGAGCGGCTGAGCCCGGTCACGCCGATGCGCAGCGCGGGCTCGAAAAACGCCTCCGATACGGTGGTCGCGGCGGCCTCGACCCCACGGGTCATCCGGTCGGCAATTTCTCCAAGCATGGCTGCGCGATCCGGCTCTAGCGGCCGGATTTCCCCATGACCATTTCCCGAACCCGCTGCCAGGGTCCGCGGCTGTCGGACCGGACGGCCTGAGGTTCTGCTGCCGTCTGCGCGGGCGCGTCTTCATCGTCCAATCCCAGGGCCTCGCCCACATCGTCCAAAATCGGCTCGATCCGGCGCTTTCGGAACCGCGACCAGACCCGCCACAGGAAAAGTATCAAACCGCCGAAAAGGGTCAGAAAGACAATGTTGAACCACGGGATGATGGACACGTCCGGACCGCTGACCGGGGTCAGGCGCACCGCGTTGGGGTAGATCGAGAAGAATTGGTTGCGCCAGCCATAGCGTTTGACATCGATCCATTGCGGGTTCTCCGCCGTCGAGGTCAGATCGGCGGCCCGGGCCTGAACGTCGCTGGAATTCAGCTTGAAATAAGGCGGCCAGCCCCAGCCGGTATCCTCGTTGCGATAAACCATCGGGCTGCCGTTTTCGCGGATTGCGGAGATGAACTTGACCTCGCGGTTGCCGGAAGTCGCGTTGACCGGTTCCGCCGAGCCCCAGAAGATCGAGGTCGCGCCGACTTCGACGCGGCGAACCTCGCTTTCGACGATACGAACGATATCGTGGCGGGGCAGCGTATAGTTCAGGAACCCGCCGACGATCAGCACGAGCGCCGCGATAAAGGTCCATTTGATGTATTTCATGTCCCCGGCCCCCTACGACACGTTCGACGTCAGAATCAGTACGGCAAAGATCGTCAGCGGGACGCCATAGACCGCCAGCGCAAGCAATCGCCCCATGCGCGCAGCATAGGCATCAACACCGGCTTTAACAAACGCCGTGCGCTGAAGTTCCGTCGCTTCGGGACGAAACTCGCGTTCGAGCTTTTCGCGATGGGCCTCCCGAAGATAGAAGAACATGCTGATATAGACGACAGTGAGTGCCACGAGAAGCATGGCGAGCAGACGTAGAAAGGCCATTCGCACTCCGACGGATGTTTGCCCCCGTTACTTACGCATGCAATCTGTCGGTGCAATGACTGGAGTCGTGAATGCTGAAGACCGGACCAAGAAACCTCATCACCGACGTCGCGGGCCTGCAGGTCGGGAACGCGTCGGACGCCCATGTCAAAAGCGGTGTGACGGTGCTGACCTCCGAGACCGGCTTTACGGCGGCTGTCCATGTGATGGGCGGCGCACCCGGGAGCCGCGAGACCGAAGTTCTGGCGCCTGACAAGCTGGTCTCGCAGGTCGATGCGCTGGTGCTTTCGGGCGGCTCCGCGCTCGGGCTCTCGGCGGCTTCCGGCGTGGCGGATGCGATGCGCGCGACGGGGCGGGGCTTTGCACTGGGCGATCAGAATGTGCCGATCGTGCCCTCGGCGATCCTGTTCGATCTGTGGAACGGCGGCGACAAGACCTGGCAGGAGAACCCCTATGCCGCGCTTGGCGCCGCTGCGCTCGATGCGGTCGATGCGGAATTCGAACTCGGCAGCGTCGGTGCCGGGACGGGTGGGACGACGGCGACGCTGAAGGGCGGGCTCGGATCGGCGTCTCTGCGGGTCGACGGGTTCACGGTCGGCGCCATCGTAGCGGTCAACGCCCTGGGTTCGGCGATTGTGGGCGAAGGGCCGCATTTCTGGGCCGCCCCCTTCGAGATCGGCGACGAGTTCGGCGGACGGGGGGCCCCGCCGGCCTACCCCGCACCGTCCCTCCCCGACAGTCCGGTGGCGCCCGGCACCGCCACCACCATCGCCATCGTCGCGACCGATGCGGCGCTCGACAAATCCCAGGCTCTGCGCATGGCCGTGACGGCCCATGACGGGCTGGCCCGGTCACTAGTGCCCTCGCACACGCTGCTCGATGGCGATACGGTCTTTGCCGCCGCCACCGGGGCGGTGCCGTTGGGCGATCCGGTGCGCGATCAGATGCGCCTGGGCCACGCCGGCGCGATCTGTCTGGCCCGAGCGGTGGCCCGGGGCCTCTATGCCGCGACAGCAGCGCCGGGCGACGTCAAACCCTGTTGGGCGGACCGCTTCCCGCCATGAGGGTGGGATGCAACCTGCCACTTTAGCGATCACTTGACCAAGGAACACACCCATGGCCCGAAACGTCACCGCCCCGCTTCTTGCCGCAGCTTTCGCACTCTGCCTGTCCCCGGCACAGGCCGATGACATTCTCGACGCGCTCGATGCGAGCCGCACTGCCTATGAGGCCGGCAATGTCGGCACAGCCCTGCAGGAGCTGTCGATCGCGCAGGCCCTGATGCAGCAGCAGAAGACCGAAAGCTTTGTGGCCTATCTCCCCGACGCCCCCGAGGGCTGGTGGCGCGAGATCGACACCGATGTCGCGGCGGGCCTCGCGATGTTCGGGGGCGGCACCGGCGCCGAGGCGATCTATACCAACGGATCGGAGAGTGTGAGCGTGATGCTGCTTGCCGACAGTCCGATGGTCGCGAGTATGGCCGGGATGCTCGCGAACCCTGCGATGCTGATGGCCTCGGGCGGGAAACTGGTGACGGTCGGCGACCAGCGATTTGCCCAGACCGACACCGAATATACCGGCATGGTCGCCAACCGCATCCTCGTTCAGGCCTCGGGCGGCAACGAGGCGGCGGTGATCAAGGTTCTCGAACAGATCGACTATGACGGGTTGGCGGGTTACGCGCCGTGATCGCCCTGTGCCGCCCGGTCCACCGGCCCCAAAAGATCCCGCAGCAGATCGGAGTCGGGCGCCGTTAAACCGTCGATCACATCGAAATGGTGCAGGCCTTCGGGGACATGCAGCGGCGCGTCCCAGGCTTCGGCCAGCCATCGCGCCTGATCGAGGAACACCGGCCGCTCGTCGGCACCGACCCAGACCGACAGCGACACACTCGACAGCGGGCGCCCGAGCAGAGGGCTTTCGGCCTCGGCTTCGTCCCTGTCGAGACGCAGGTCGGCATTGAGCTCCAGTTCGAGCAGGGGGCGCAGATCCGACACCGGAGAAATCGGCACGCAGCGTGCGACACGGTCCGCGATGGCCTCGGGCAGCGGTCCGCCCTGCTGCACCATGCGGGCCACCAGATGCCCGCCCGCCGAATGCCCCGTCAGCACGATGGGTCCCGCGATCCTGCCCGCGGCTGAGGTGACGGCAAGCGCGATTTCCTGGGTGATCGCCGCGATTCGCGCATCGGGTGCCAGCGTGTAGCTCGGCACCGCCACCGCCCAGCCACGCGCGGTCGCCCCGGCGCTGAACTGCGACCAGAACGAGCGGTCGAATCGCCGCCAGTAGCCGCCATGGACGAAAACCATCAGCCCCGCAGGCCGACCCGCGGGATAAAAGAGGTCATAGCGCTGCCGCTCGGTCTCACCGTAGGGGAGGTTCAGAAATGCCCGTCCAAGCCCGTGTTCCAGCGCGCGGTGGGCTTCGGCGTCGGCCGCCCATCGGTCGGGAAAGCTTTCCCCGTCGGGAATGAAGTCCACATTGTTGTAGGCGAGGTCCATGTCCATGGCGGGCGGCTCCTGCTGCGGGTGGATCTTTCTTGGAGAAGGCGTCAGGAGTTGCCAAGGCCGTTAGCGGGCCAGGACGGACAGCGGGAAGGACATCACATGCTCGACACTGACATCACCGATCTGCAGGCGCGGCTCAGCGACTCCGCGCTGCTGGAAACCCGCGCCTGGATCGATGGCACCTGGATCGCCGCCGACGGCGGTGCGACCTTTGCCGTCACGAACCCCGCACGCGGCGATGTGATCGCCGAGGTCGCCGATCTGGGCCGGGCCGAGACCGCGCGCGCCATCGCCGCCGCCGAACCTGCGCAGGTTGCCTGGGCCCAACGCACGGCCAAGGACCGGGCGGCCGTGCTCAAACGCTGGTTCGCGCTGATGCTGGAGCATGCCGAAGATCTCGCCGTGATCCTGACCGCCGAGATGGGCAAGCCGTTGGCCGAGGCGCGGGGCGAAGTCGCCTATGGCGCGAGCTTCGTCGAATGGTTCGCCGAAGAGGGCAAGCGGGTCTATGGCGAGACCGTGCCCGGCCATACCCCTGACACACGGGTGACCGTGATCCACCAGCCGGTGGGCATCGCGGGGGCGATCACGCCCTGGAATTTTCCCAACGCCATGATCACGCGCAAAGCCGCCCCGGCCCTGGCCGCCGGCTGTGCCTTCATCGCCAAACCGTCAGAGGAAACGCCGCTCTCGGCGCTGGCACTGGCGGTTCTGGCCGAACGCGCCGGGCTGCCGGGGGGCGTGTTCCAGGTCGTGCCGTCGACGGATTCCTCGGCGATCGGCAAGGAGTTCTGCGAAAACCCAGCCATGCGCAAACTCAGCTTCACCGGCTCGACAGGCGTCGGCCGCATCCTGCTGCGCCAGGCCGCCGATCAGGTCATGAAATGCTCCATGGAGTTGGGGGGCAACGCGCCCTTCATCGTCTTTGACGACGCCGATCTCGATGCCGCGGTCACCGGCGCGATGGCCAGCAAATACCGCAATGCCGGCCAGACCTGCGTCTGCGCCAACAGGATCTACGCGCAGGCCGGCATCCATGACGCCTTTGTTGCGAAGCTTGCCGAGGCGATCGCCGGTCTGCAGGTGGGTGATGGGCTCGCGGACGGGATCACCATCGGTCCTTTGATCAACCCCAAAGCCGTCGAAAAAGTCGAGAGCCATCTCGCCGATGCCAGCGACCACGGCGCCCGGATCGTCACCGGCGGCGGTCGCCACGCCCTTGGCGGCACGTATTTCGAGCCGACCCTCGTCACCGGGGTCACCCAGGAGATGCGCATCGCCAGCGAGGAGACGTTCGGGCCCGTGGCCCCGATCTTCCGCTTCGAGAGCGACGAGGAGGCCATCGCCTATGCCAATGACACCGAATTCGGGCTCGCCGCCTACTTCTATGCCCGGGATATCAGGCGGGTGACCCGGGTCTCCGAGGCGCTGGAATATGGCATTATCGGCGTGAATACCGGTATCATCTCGGCCGAAAGCGTGCCCTTCGGCGGGATCAAGCAGTCTGGCCTCGGCCGCGAAGGCGGACGTCAGGGCATCGAGGAGTACCTTGAGACCAAGTATATCTGCATGTCGGTCTGAGCTGATGCGAAGCGGCGTCTGATCGGCCCTGCCGGGACAGGTCGGACCATAGGCCGCAGTGTTGCGAGGCATGCCGGCAGCTTCCCCAAGGCAGCCGTGGAACGCCACGCATCGTTGGCGCGATGCGATCGGTTTTCTGCGGCATCTCAGTGTGGCGCGTCAGGCAGTTCCGAGCCGGGCGTCATACATATCTGACCCAGATCAAACCTTGGCGTTGAATACAGCGAATTGCAACGCGGAACGCAATGTAGTTACTTAGTGTGCGCTAAACTCGAGCCTAGCAAAATCATCATCGAAATGCCGAGTTCGAAGCCTTGCAAAGATGTAGTTCATTACCGCGCGCACATTCGACACAGCTCTCAAGCTCTAAACTCAGTTATTAGTCGAACTGTTGCTGCTATTGCCCTACTTAAGCCGACCTAAGATTTCCTGTATTTGAGGTTTTGTGTGGTCTTGAACCGGATCATCTGTACGATCACTTTTTCTATGAAACTCTCCAGCATCAAATGCCAAGTAAACATCAAAAAAAATTCCTGCGGGTTGGAATTTGCAGGACTCTAAGTAATGCCAGTAAAATGCGTTCATGAAACTATCAGCTGCCATAAATGAACATTCGCCTGAGTTGAATTTTTGAGCTACAACTATTGCAACTTCATCAAGTGAAAAGGATTGCAAGTCCTTTTCTAACCACTCCTGTACTTCTTCCCAATTAACATCAGAATATATCTTTTGTTCGAAGACATTGATAATCTTAGTCATCCGAACACTCAATTCAGATTCTGCCATTTTAAAAACTTTCTTATCGCCACGCCGCATGGCATAAAACTTTTCTCATATCTTTCATACATTCTGTGGTTTGACAGTTTTGATCAAGGGCGGCTCTGTCCGTACAGCGTGAGCTAGGCTCCAGGTACTTCAAGTTCCCCACCGGCAGTGGATTGGCCGCAGCAGAAGCCTTCTGCGTTTTGCTCCCAAGTCACCCCTGAGTTTCCAAGCAGAAGGCTGGAAGCGCCAGAATAGCATGCGTGGGGATTGGTGCAATCGCATGACGCAAACACCGAATGTCTGCCTCGTTCCAAGGCAGGGAACTCATATGCGGTTTCACAAAATCGCCAAGAACCTGTGACTTTACTGTCGCGAACCGCAGACAAGCACGGGGCGCACAAGAACAACGGGGAGCCCCATGCGCACACGTCTCGTCTGCCTCACCTCCATGCTTGCCCTGACCGCCGGGTCGGCCGCCGCACAGGAGATGAACTTCAACCGCATCGCATCCTTTCCGGTCGTCACCAACATGGCCGAAGGGGGAGACACCAGCCGCGAGACCTCGCCCGAGATCATCGCCGCGACCGCCGACGGGATGGTGCTGGTCTATACCGACAGCCCGCTCGGGGCGCTTGGCCGCGTCGACATCTCGGACCCGGCCAACCCCGCGCCTCTGGGCAACATCGCCCTGCCGGGCGAGCCGACCTCCGTCGCCGTGATCGGCTCCACGGCCTATGTCGCGATCAACACCTCGAACAGCTACACAGCGCCGTCGGGCCAGTTCCTGGCCATCGATGTGACCACCGGCGAAACTGTCGCCAGCTGCGATCTGCCCGGCCAGCCCGACAGCGTCGCGAAATCTGCCGATGGCGCCTTTCTGGCCGTCGCCATCGAGAACGAGCGCGATGAGGACCTGAATGACGGAGTGATCCCGCAGCTTCCTGCGGGCTCCCTTGTTTTGGTCAACGCCGCCGAGGGCGGTCTCGACTGCGACAGCCTCGGAGTGGTCGATCTGACCGGTCTGGCCGAGGTCGCCCCGAGCGACCCCGAGCCCGAATATGTCGACATCAATTCGCTGGGCGAGATCGTTGTCACGCTGCAGGAAAACAACCATATCGCCGTGGTCTCGGCCGAAGGCGAGGTGATCAGCCATTTTTCCGCCGGTGCGGTCGACCTTGAAGGCATCGACACCAGCGAGGAAGGCGCGCTCGACTTCACCGCGAGCCAGCCCGGACGCGTGCGCGAGCCGGACTCGGTCAAATGGATCGACGACCAGCATTTCGCCACCGCAAACGAAGGCGACTATGAAGGCGGCTCCCGCGGCTGGACCATCTTTAACAAGGACGGCACCGTCGTCTATGAAAGCGGGCCATCCTTTGAGCACGCGATGATCCAGATCGGCCACTATCCGGAGGCACGCTCCGGCAACAAGGGCGTCGAACCCGAGGCGATCAACTTCGCCGTCTTCAACGACACGCCCATGGTCTTCGTCGGCTCCGAACGCGGCTCCATTATCGGAGTCTATGACATCACCGATCCTGCGGCGCCGGTGCTGCGCCAGATGCTGCCCTCGGGCATCGGGCCGGAAAGCTTCGCGCTCATCCCCGAACGCGGGCTGATCGCCTCGGCCAATGAGGTCGCCGACGCCGGGCCCCACGCCCACGTGATGCTGTTCGAGTTGCAGGAGGCCCCCGCATCCTACCCGCACCTGACCTCCGAAGGCTTCCAGGTCGATGGCGAGGACAAGCTACTGGGCTGGGGTGCAAACTCCGGCATGGTCGCCGACGCGGACGGCATGATCTATGCCGTCAATGACAGCTTCTACGGCATGCAGCCGATGATCCTGAAGATCGATCCGACCCAGACCCCGGCGCGGATCGTCGAAGCCATCGCCGTGACCCGCGAGGGCGCCCCGGCCCAGAAGCTCGACATGGAAGGCATCACGCTCGACGGCGAGGGCAATTTCTGGGTCGCTTCCGAAGGCCGCACCGACCGGGTGATCCCCCACGCGATTTACAAGATCGGCCCCGACGGCGCGATCGAAGCGGAAATCGGCCTGCCCAAGGAACTGATGGCGTCTGAGCAGCGCTTCGGCTTCGAGGGCATCACGCTGGTGGGCGACACGCTCTGGATGGCCGTCCAGCGCGAATGGGACGACGATCCGGCGAACCACTCCAAGCTCGTCGCCTACAATCTCGACAGCGAGGAATGGGGCGCCGTGCACTATCCCAAGGCCGAACCCACAAAGGGCTGGGTGGGCCTGAGCGAGATCAACGCCCATGGCGATCACATCTACATCGTGGAACGCGACAACCAGCACGGCACCGAGGCGGTCACGAAAAAGGTCTACCGCGTGCCGCTCTCTGAGATGGTTCCCGCCTCCATCGGGGGTGACGCCCTGCCCGTGGTCAGCAAGGAAGAGGTCCGCGATCTGATCCCGGATCTGACTTCCACCGGCGGCTATGTGCTCGACAAGGTCGAAGGCCTCGCGATCACGCCCGATGGCGCGATGTGGATCAGCACCGACAATGACGGCGTGGACGACCATTCCGGCGAGACGATGTTCTTTTCCATCGGTCCCGTGAGCGGCTGAACCCGCCACAACTCACGCGAAGGGCCTGCAATGCTGCGGGCCCTTTTTTGTTGGCAGTGCCTGCGTTCGTCAGAACGGGCGGCGCAACCCGACCATCAGCACGTTCGACCCGGTATCAGCGTCGAAAAACCCGCCCGCGTCGGAGCGATGATGGAGCCGCAGATAGGGGCGGAACCGGGTCTCTGCATTGCCGAACTCCAGCTCGACGAACCAATGGGCGATCAGTTCGGTACTGCTGCCGGTCCGGGCGATCTCGGACTCCGAGGGCTCGGTGGCATAGGACAGGCCCAGCCCGTAGGACAGCGCCGGCAGCCAGACCTGCTCTGGCCGCGGCGTCCGGATGAAGACCGGCAGCGTGAACTCGACATGGTTCTGCTCGCCCACCCAGAGCAGCGCCTGCCCCTCGATGCCGATGTAACCGATCCGCCAGACCGGCCATTCGAGCTGACCGCCAAAGCCAAAGGAGGTGGCGTCGCGAAAGCGGACACTGCCCCAGTCGGTGAACAGATCGCCCCACTCGTTGTCGGTCATCTGACCGATGGAAAACTGCAGGCTGGCTTGTCGTTCGGCCAATGCGGGACCGGCCCCGCCGAGAAAAAGGGAACTTGATAAAACCAATCCGAACAATTGCGTTTGACCCATTGCAAACCTCCTGGCCAACAAAATGGGGCGATGCGCTCCGTCCCCAAGGGATACCGACAGGAAAACGGACGGAAAATGGCCAGATGGTCCTACGGGACGCAAAGTCCCTAGGCTTTCGATCACGCGCCCTCCCGGTTCCCTCGCGCAACCTCACGGGCATGTAGGTTAATCGTGAACGTCGCACTTCCCATCTCTAGAGGGCATCGAAGGGAGGAAACACCATGTTCGTCAGCCGTTTAACACCCGCTCTGAAAGAGTCTGGCATCCTCGGCGCAGCGCGCGGGTCCTGGGCCGAGCCCACGATCATTCACTGCAAGGACCGCCGTGCGCCCCGATATCTCACGAGCGACGCTTTTTCCGGTGATCGACTCCGGCTGGATCATCGCGGCGCGGATCTGGACGATCTGGAAATCGGCGACATGCTGACGATAAACGGCACCGACCATGATCTGGTCGAACGCAGCGTCATTGCGCATCAGGGACCGGTCTTCGTCCTTGGCGCCGACCACGCCGCGCGCAAGGCCAAAGCACAGCGTGTGTTGCTGCACGACATTCTCAATGGGCGCGACCATGACGTGGACCTTCGCGGGACAATGCTGGCCAAGCTCAACGCCGGGGACAAGATCCGCGTGGATGGGGCGCTCCATGTCGTGAGCGGGCGTCTCAGTGACGGCAGCGGCGAGACGATTTTCACCGTGCCCCTCGGCCCCGCGCTTATGGACTGGGCGTTTCGCAGTGCGGTCATGCTGCGCTTCGCGCCGCGCCTCTGCGCCTCTGCCGCGAAGAGCCCGGCGCAAACGGGGCTCGTCCCCGCCACCTAGGCCAGCAGGTCGGGCCCGCCGCCGGGATTTCGGCCCCGGCGGCTTACGTCCGGATCAGGCGCGCTGGAGCACCCTGTTGCCAAGCGTCTCGGCTATCTGCACCGCGTTCAACGCAGCGCCCTTGCGCAGGTTGTCACTGACGCACCAGAGGTTCAGCCCGTTCTCGATCGTACTGTCCTGGCGGATGCGGCTGATGAATGTCGCGAAATCGCCCACACATTCGATCGGCGTGACGTAGCCGCCGGGCTCGCGCTTATCGACGACCATGATCCCCGGCGCGGCGCGCAGGATATCGCGCGCCTCTTCCTCATCGAGGAACTCCTCGAACTCGATATTGATCGCCTCGGAATGGCCCACAAAAACGGGGACCCGCACGCAGGTCGCGGTGACCTTGATCGACGGGTCGATGATCTTCTTCGTCTCGGCGACCATCTTCCATTCCTCTTTGGTCGTGCCGTCCTCTAGGAAGACATCGATCTGGGGAATAACGTTGAAGGCGATCTGCTTGGGATAGACCTCGGGCTCTTTTTCTTGGCCGGGCACATACATGCCCTTGGTCTGGTCCCAGAGCTCGTCCATCGCGTCCTTGCCGCTGCCCGACACCGACTGGTACGTGCTCACCACCACCCGCTTGATCCGCGCGCGGTCATGGAGCGGCTTGAGCGCCACGACCATCTGCGCCGTCGAGCAGTTGGGGTTGGCGATGATGTTCTTGTTGCGCACGCCCTCGATCGCCTCGGGGTTCACCTCCGGCACGATGAGCGGGATCTTCGGATCATAGCGGTAGAGCGAGGAGTTATCGATCACCACGCAGCCCGCGGCGGCCGCCTTGGGGGCGTATTTCTTCGTCGCGTCCGAGCCGATGGCGAAGAGCGCAATATCCCAGCCCGAGAAATCGAACGTGTCGAGATCCTTGGTCGTCAGGGTGGTGTCGCCAAAGCTGCACTCGGTCCCCAGCGACCGGCGCGACGCAAGCACCGCGATCTCATCGACGGGGAACTGGCGCTCGGCCAGGATGTTCAGCATTTCGCGGCCCACATTGCCCGTGGCGCCCGCGACGACGACCTTGTAGCCCATGACGGGGTCTCCTTGTGGCGTGACGGACGGGCTTTAGCGGGTTCGCGGGCGCAGCGAAAGGGGGCTCAGGTCGCAGGGCGCCCGGCGAGGCGCTCGCGCACCCGGCTAGCATCGACCTGCACCGTGCCATCGGGCTGGGTCTCGGCCGGGACATAGTAGTACTGGTCGAGATATGACATGAAGACATCCCGCAGGCCAGGATCGAAGCGCGCCGCCCCGGGATCGTCCAGCGCCTCGGCCAACGCAATCTCGGAGGCCACCGGCGTAGTTATGCCGGGAATGGCAAAAAACGCCTGTCCCGTGACGAGCACCGGCTTGTCCCAGAAGAGCGCCTGGAGCCCCATGGAGGAGTTGATCGTGAGTACCGCGCGCGATGCGGCCAGTTGCGCGAAACTGTCGGTGGCGTTGTCCACGATGATCCGCCCACCCGACGAGGCCGCGACCGCCGCAAGACGCGCACCCAGCGACTCCCGCGCCGACGGGTGCTCTTTGACCCGCAGATGCCAGCCCAGCGGCAGGCGCGGCGCGCAACGGCCCAACGCGACGATGAGCCCCTCGACGCTCTCCGCCCAGCCGGCGAAAAGCTTGATCTGGCTGTCCGCAGGCACCTGGAGCGGCACGAAGATGAACGGGTCGTCGCCCAGATCGCCCGCCTCCTGCCCGACATCGGCCCGTCGCGCCGCTCGCGCGCTCAGATCCTCGCGCAGCCGGCGCCAGTCCTGCCCCCGCCGCGCGGGGTCGCCCCCGGCCCAGGCCTCGAACGCCAGGGCATCCCGCGGGACCGAATTGCGCCAGTTCACGCCCCGCGCATCGAGCGTTACCCGGCCCGGCAGGGGCGCAAGCTCCATCGCAAAGGCCGGGCAGCCCGCGTCCCGCGCGCCCTGCAGGAACGCGTAGCGCGTGCTGCCGAGCGCGTTCCAGGCCAGCGCGCTCCCACCCTGATCCTCGAAATGCCGGCGCGCCCAGTTGTACTGCGCGCCGTAGAGCGCCCGCTTGGCGGCACCGTTCATCCCGCCCGCGCGTTTGCGGGCACTGGTCAGGGCGTCGTCCGCGACCGCGCCGCTTTCCGGCCAGCCGCGCAGCGACAGCGGCGCCAGACCGAGCCGCTTCTGCGCCCCAGCCACCTCGGCGACTGCGGCCATGGACGCATTGGGAAAGGCGTGCTTTTCGCCAAGCCAGGTGAGCATTTTCAGCGGAAGAGCAGCAGCGGGATCTGGCAGCCGCGCACCATCTCCGTGGTGGTCGAACCGATGATGAGGTTGCGGATGCGCGAATGCCCGTAAGCCCCCATGATCAGAACATCTGCGGCCCCGTCCTTGATCCGCTCGGCGATCACCTCGTCGGGCTGGCCCGGCGCGATTTCCGCTGTCACCTCATAGCCCGCCTCGCGCAGGCTCGCCGCCGCCCCGTCCAGCGCTCGGCGCGCCAGCGGCGCGCCAGAGCCGACCGACAGAAGCGTGCAGGCGAGGCCCGGAAAGACCCGGCTGCGGGTCAGATGCTCTACCGCCTTCATCGCCGACGGCCCGCCATCGAAAGCGACCATGAAGCGCTTGATCGGCTGGAACGCACGGGAACAGACCAGCGTCGGCAGGGTCGATCCGCGCACCACCCGTTCGAGGTTGGAGCCCAGATGCAGTTTCGCGAAATCCGCAGCCTCGCCGCGCTTGCCGATGATGACGATGTCATGATCGGCCTCCATTTCGCCGAGCGTCTCGACCAGATCTCCGGTCCGCAGACGCACCTGCACATCGTCAACGCCCGCCGCCTCGATCCGGGCCTTGGCATCCTCGAGGATCGCGCGTCCGTGCTTCTGGGCCAGCTTGGCCTGGGCGGCATCCAAATCGGCGAGTTCTTCGAGCAGCGCCGTGCGCGCGCCCAGCCCGATATTGCCGCTCAGATCGGACTTCGCCCCCTGCCGGTGTCCGATGACATGGACGAGCGTAATGCCCGATCCCCGCCGCTTGGCGCCCCAGGCCGTGTGATCACAAACGCTTTCGGAATAGGTGGAGCCGTCCACCAGTGCCAGCAGCCGCCCCATCACCCTAATGCTCCATCAGCTTGTCCAGAGCCCCCGGCTTATCATGGACGGCGAGCTTGTCCACGATGGTCTCGCTGGCTTCGTTCATGCCGACGATCTTGACCTCGGCACCATCGCGGCGGAATTTCAGGATCACCATGTCGAGCGCGGAAACCGACGAGATGTCCCAGATGTGCGCGCCACTCACATCGATGGTGACCCGTTCCAGCACCTCGCCGAAATCAAAGCTCTTGGTGAACTCATCCGCCGAGGCAAAGAAGAGTTGCCCCTCGATATAATAGGTGCGGTTCAACCCGTCCTCGGAAAGCTCGGACCGGACGCGGAAGATCTGGGCGATCTTGCCCGCAAAAAAGACGCCCGAGAGCAGCACGCCGGTCAGCACGCCGATGGCGAGGTTGTGGGTGAAGACGGTCGTGGCCACGGTCGCTAGCATCACGATGGACGAACTGGTCGGGTGCTGACGCAGGTCGGCGATCGAGGACCAGGAGAAAGTCCCGATCGAGACCATGATCATGATCGCCACCAGCGCCGGCATCGGGATCTGCGCCACCAGATCGCCCAGCACCACGATCAGAAACAGCAGGAACACGCCGGCGGCAAAGCAGCTCAGACGCCCCCGCCCGCCGGATTTCACGTTGATCATCGACTGGCCGATCATCGCACAGCCCGCCATGCCCCCGATGAAGCCGGTGGCAGTGTTGGCGATGCCCTGGCCCACGCATTCGCGGTTCTTGTCGCTGGGCGTGTCCGTCAGGTCGTCGACGATCTGAGCCGTCATCAGGCTCTCCAGCAAGCCCACCGCAGCGACGGCGGCAGACACCGGAAAGATGATCTGCAGCGTCTCGAAATTCAGCGGAATGTCGGGGATCAGAAAGACCGGCAGCGTATCGGGCAGCGCGCCCATATCCCCCACGGTGCGCACATCGAGCCCGAGCGCCAGCGTCAGCAGCGTCAGCACGACGATGGTGACCAGGGGCGAAGGCACGGCGGTGGTGATCCGCGGAAAGAGGTAAATGATCGCCAGCCCGGCCGCGACCATTACGTAAGTGAGCCAGCTCACGCCGGTCAGCTCCGGCAGCTGCGCCATGAAGATCAGGATCGCCAGCGCGTTGACGAACCCCGTCATGACCGAACGCGACACGAATCGCATGACGGTGCCGAGCTTCAGAAACCCCGCCACGATCTGCAACAGCCCAGCCAGCACCGTCGCGGCCAGCAGGTATTCCAGCCCATGATCGCGCACCAGCGTCACCATCAGGACGGCCGTGGCCGCGGTGGCGGCCGAGATCATCCCCGGACGCCCGCCCGCGATCGCCGTGATCACGGCAATGGAAAAGGATGCGTAAAGCCCGATCTTAGGATCGACGCCCGCGATGATCGAGAAGGCGATGGCTTCGGGGATCAGGGCGAGGGCCACCACGAGCCCGGCCAGAAGATCGGCGCGAGTATTCCCGAACCATTCGGCCTTCAGGCCGCTCAGGCTGTTGGTTTGCACGCTGCACACTCCACACTTGTCCTCAAAACATTGCGCCCGCCTACGCCTCGCCGCGCAATAAAACCAGCCCGCAGCGACACGCGGCCGCCATCTGTTGCGCTTGCAGTCACCGCAGGGCGCTATACCTGTAGTGTTGCAGTTTTACTCGGAGACCAAAGATGACCGCGATCACCCAGCAGGATGTTCTCGACCGCCTCGCCAAGGTGCGTGGCCCGGACAGGACCGGGGATCTCGTGTCGCTCGGCCTGATCAGCGGCGTGTCGGTCCAGGGCGACAAGGTCAGCTTTTCGATCTCGGTTCCGGCGGAGCGCGCTGCGGAGTTGGAGCCGATGCGTCAGGCCGCGGAGAAATCTGTCAGCGAGCTGGCGGGCATCGACAAGGTCATGGCCATCCTGACCGCCGAGCGTGCCCAGGGCCAGGCCGCCCCGTCTCAGGCCCCCGCGCCCGAGCCGCCGCGCCTGAAACCCGTCAGCCAGAAGGTCACCCCGCCCAAGGGCGGCATCAAACCCAAGATGGAAATCCCCGGCGTCGGTGCGATCATCGCCGTGGCCAGCGGCAAGGGCGGGGTCGGCAAATCGACCACCTCCGTGAACCTCGCGCTGGCACTCCAGGCCCAGGGCATGAAGGTCGGCGTGCTGGACGCGGATATCTACGGCCCGTCGATGCCCCGCCTGCTTGGCGTGGCCGAGAAACCGCAAGCGATCGAAGGCCGGATGCAGCCGCTCGAAGGGTTCGGGCTCAAGGTCATGTCCATGGGCTTTCTGGTCGACGAGGACGCCCCGATGATCTGGCGCGGCCCGATGGTGATCTCGGCGCTGACCCAGATGCTGCGCGACGTGGACTGGGCCCCGCTCGATGTGATGATCGTAGACATGCCGCCGGGCACGGGCGACGCGCAGCTCACACTCAGCCAGAACGTTCCCCTCGCCGGCGCCGTGATCGTTTCCACTCCGCAGGATATTGCGCTGATCGATGCCCGCAAGGGCTTGAATATGTTCCGTAAGGTCGAGGTACCGATTCTCGGCATCATCGAAAATATGAGCTACTTTCTCTGCCCCTCCTGCGGCGATCGGTCCGATATCTTCGGCCATGGCGGCGCGCGCGACGAAGCCAAGCGGCTGGGCATCCCTTTCCTCGGGGAAATTCCGCTTCACATGGACATCCGCCGCAATTCCGATGGCGGTACTCCGATCGTAGTGGCGGACCCTAAAAGCCTGCATTCGCAAGCTTATGGAGACATCGCCAGCGGCGTGCGCGACCGGCTGAAGGCCGAAGCGGCAGCCTGATCCTCACTGTCCCTGATTTCCAAAGTCTTTTCCTAGGGGTCTGACCGACTGCGACACTTGTGGCCGGGCAGTACGACTTTGGACGCATTAGCATGGTGATACGTTTGACACTGCCGGAAAGCGGCTGTTTAGATGTATCTAGTGAATAGGTTTGCAAACAACCTACACGTCAGGGAGAGGCACCACATGCACGCTGCAGATGCAGCACTTGCAGACGAAGATCGTCTGCGCGCTGAGATGTACCGGTTTCTTGCCGGCCTGCTTTTGCATGCCCCGGAGTCTCAGGCTCTGGCCGGGATCGGCCAATTGTCCCCTGACAGCACAACGATGGGCAGCGCGATCGGCGAACTTGCCGAGGTCGCCCGCAGCGCCGACGCCAAGGAGGTGTCCGAGGAATACGAGGCGCTCTTCATCGGCCTTGGACGCGGCGAACTGGTACCCTTCGGCTCTTACTATCTCACCGGTTTTCTGAACGAGAAGCCCCTGGCAAAGCTGCGCCAGACCCTCGGCCAGCTTGGCATCGAGCGGCGCGAGGACGTCAAGGAGCCCGAGGACCATATCGGCACGTTGTGCGAGGTCATGGCGGGCCTGATCGACGGCAGCTATGGCAGCCCCGCCGATGCCGCCACTCAGAAACAGGTGTTCACCGAGCATATCGCGCCCTGGGCCGGCCATTTCTTTGCCGACCTTGCAACCGCTCAAGAGGCCCGGTTCTATGCCCCTCTGGGCAGGATCGGCGCGGAATTCATCCGGATCGAGGGTCAAGCCTTCGAAATGGAATAGCAGGATGAGCGTGCTGGAGGCGTCCCTGCGCTCCGGCACGATCGCGGCCCCGGCCGCACAGTGACGCAGGGCATAAAGGAGACGGCCATGGCCAGACACGAGCAGGACGACAGCGGCACCGATCGCCGCGGGTTCCTGAAGCTCGCCAGCCTCGGCTCCGTCGCAACGGGCGCAGCCCTCGTCATCGGTGACGAGGCAGAGGCAGCGCCAGTGCAGACGGCGACCGACGGCTATCGCGAGACCGACCACGTCAAAACGTACTACGCGCACGCCCGCTTCTAGGCGCACAGCGGCCGAAATGGCCGGATAATCCGCACCGGACCGGGCAAAACCGGTCCGAGGCAGCAACCGACGCCGCGATGCCCGCGGTGCGGCAGCAACCAGGAGAACAACAATGCTCAGGAAGAAGGCTGGTGGGGTTGCGAGAGGCCCCCGTCTGTCGTCGACCAACGCGACCGGATCCGCGGAAGGCGTCAGCCGCCGCGATTTCCTCAAGCGCTCTGGCATCGCCGTTGGCGGTCTTGCCGGCGCCGCGGCCCTGACGGGTCCGCAGGCGACGCAAGCTGCAACGGCCGTGGCCGGTGTCGGCAACGTGACGATCAAGAAAACCGTCTGCACCCACTGCTCGGTCGGCTGTACCGTTCTGGCAGAGGTGAGCGACGGCGTCTGGGTCGGGCAAGAACCCGCTTGGGATAGCCCGTTCAACCTCGGCGCCCACTGCGCCAAGGGCGCGGCGGTGCGCGAGCACGCCCATGGCGAACGCCGCCTGAAGTACCCGATGAAGCTCGTCGGCGGAAAATGGGAGCGGATGAGCTGGGATGACGCGATCAACGAGGTGGGCGACCGCCTGCTGAAGATCCGCGAAGATGCCGGCCCGGACTCGGTCTACTGGCTCGGCTCGGCCAAGCACAACAACGAGCAGGCCTACCTGTTCCGCAAGTTCGCTGCCTACTGGGGCACGAACAACGTGGATCACCAGGCACGGATCTGCCACTCCACCACGGTTGCGGGCGTTGCGAACACATGGGGCTACGGCGCCATGACCAACTCCTACAACGACATCCACAACAGCCGTGCGATCTTCATCATCGGTGGCAACCCCGCCGAGGCGCACCCGGTGTCGCTCCTCCATGTCCTGAAGGCCAAGGAAGAGAACAACGCACCGCTGATCGTGCTCGATCCGCGCTACACGCGCACCGCGGCCCATGCCGACGAGTTCGTCCGATTCCGTCCGGGCACCGACGTTGCGCTGGTCTGGGGCCTGATGTGGCACATCTTCGACAATGGCTGGGAGGACAAAGAGTTCATCCGCCAGCGTGTCTACGGGATGGACGAGATCAAGACCGAGGTCGCGAAGTGGGACCCCGAAGAGGTCGAGCGCGTCACCGGCGTGCCGGGCAGCCAGCTCAAGCGGGTTGCGCGCACCATGGCGCAGAACCGTCCCGGCACCGTGATCTGGTGCATGGGCGGCACCCAGCACACCAACGGCAACAACAACACCCGCGCCTACTGCGTGCTTCAGCTCGCGCTCGGCAACATGGGTGTGTCGGGCGGCGGCACGAACATCTTCCGCGGCCATGACAACGTGCAGGGCGCGACCGACCTCGGCGTTCTCAGCCACACCCTGCCGGGCTACTATGGCCTCAAGGCCGGTGCCTGGGGCCACTGGGCACGGGTCTGGGACGAGGATCTCGACTGGCTCAAGGCGCAGTTCGCCACCATCAAGGGCGCGGACGGCAAGGACAAGCCGCTGATGAACGAGACCGGAATTCCGGTGTCGCGCTGGATCGACGGTGTCCTCGAAGATGCCGAGAACATGGACCAGCCCAACAAGGTCCAGGGCATGGTGTTCTGGGGCCACGCTCCGAATTCGCAGACGCGGATGAAGGAGATGGCCACGGCGATGGATCAGCTCGACACGCTGGTCATCATCGATCCGTTCCCGACGGTGTCCGCCGTCATGAACAACCGCACCGATGGCGTCTACCTGCTGCCGGCCTCGACCCAGTTCGAGACCAGCGGTTCGGCAACCGCCTCGAACCGGTCGCTCCAGTGGCGCGAACAGATCGTGGAGCCGCTCTTCGACTCCCTGCCCGATCACATCATCATCAAGAAGTTCGCGGACAAGTTCGGGTTCTCCGACCGCCTGTTCCGCAATATCGAAGTGGTGGGTGACGAGCCGGTGATCGAAGACATCACCCGCGAGTTCAACCGCGGCATGTGGACCGTCGGCTATACCGGCCAGTCGCCGGAGCGGATCAAGGCTCACATGGCGAACCAGCACACCTTCGACAAGACCACGCTGCAGGCTGTGGGCGGTCCGGTCGATGGCGACTACTACGGTCTGCCGTGGCCGTGCTGGGGCACCGCAGAGATGAACCATCCGGGCACACCGAATCTCTATGACACGTCCAAGCCGGTGGCGGATGGCGGTCTGTGCTTCCGCGCCCGCTTCGGGGTGGAACGCGACGGTGTGAACCTGCTCGCCGAGGGCTCCTACCCTGTCGGGTCGGAAATCGAGGACGGCTATCCGGAGTTCACGATGGCCATGCTCCAGTCGCTCGGCTGGGACGGCGATCTGACCGACGACGAACGCGCGTCGATCGAGGCCGTTGCGGGCGAAAAGACCAACTGGAAGACCGACCTCTCCGGCGGCATCCAGCGGGTCGCGATCGACCATGGCTGCGCCCCCTTCGGCAACGCCAAGGCCCGTGCGGTCGTGTGGACCTTCCCGGATCCGGTGCCGCTGCACCGCGAGCCGCTCTACACGCCGCGGCGCGATCTGCTAGACAAGTACGCCACCTACGAGGACCGGAAGTTCTACCGGCTCCCGACGGCCTATGCGTCGATCCAGCAGCAGGACTTCAGCCAGGACTATCCGATCATCCTCACCTCCGGCCGTCTGGTCGAATATGAGGGCGGCGGCGACGAAACACGGTCCAACCCTTGGCTGGCCGAACTGCAGCAGGACATGTTCGTCGAGATCAACCCGCGCGATGCCAATGGGCTCGGTGTTCGGGACGGCGAACAGGTCTGGGTCGAAGGCCCGGAAGGCGGTCGGGTCAAGGTCATGGCCATGGTCACCGAGCGGGTCGGCGAGGGCGTTGCCTTCATGCCGTTCCATTTCGGCGGGCATATGGAAGGCGTCGATCTGCGGGACAAGTACCCCGCCGGGGCCGACCCGTACGTGCTGGGCGAAAGCACCAACACCGCCCAGACCTATGGCTACGACTCGGTGACCCAGATGCAGGAAACCAAAGCCACGCTCTGTAAAATCGAGCGGGCATAAGGGAGGCTAATCACAATGGCACGAATGAAGTTCCTGTGTGACGCCGAGCGCTGCATCGAGTGCAACGCCTGTGTCACAGCGTGCAAGAACGAGCACGAGGTGCCGTGGGGCGTCAACCGACGTCGCGTGGTCACCATCAATGACGGCAAACCCGGCGAGCGATCGATCTCGGTCGCCTGCATGCACTGCTCCGACGCGCCCTGTAAGGCCGTCTGTCCCGTGGACTGCTTCTACGACACCGATGACGGCGTCGTGCTGCACTCCAAGGACCTGTGCATCGGCTGCGGCTACTGCTTCTACGCCTGCCCTTTCGGCGCGCCGCAGTTCCCGCAGGCAGCCAACTTCGGCTCGCGCGGCAAGATGGACAAATGCACCTTCTGCGCCGGTGGCCCGGAAGAAAGCATGTCCCATGCCGAGTACGTCAAGTACGGCCGCAACCGGATCGCGGAAGGCAAGCTGCCGATCTGCGCCGAGATGTGCTCGACCAAGGCGCTCCTGGCCGGTGACGGCGACAGCGTCAGCAACATCTACCGCGAACGCGTCGTGGCCCGGGGCTTCGGCGCCGGCGCCTGGGGCTGGGGTGCAGCTTACGGCGAACAAGGCGGATAAGCGCGCCTGATACCAAATCTGGCAATGGCCGCTTTCGGGCGGCCATTCCCTTTTGAGCTGCTATGATGTCCAAGATAACAATGTCCCAAAGAGACAGGGAGACACACGAGATGACACGCGTTCTGGCGCGGCTCCGGCTGCTGGTCGTACTGATTGCCCTCGCGTTTGTCGGGGGAATGGCAGAGCTTTCCGCCCAGACCGCCGCATCGCCGGACGGCCCGACAGCGGGTGCGGTTCCGGGCAATACCACGGCGGGGTCGTCGGCGGACTCCGACCTGTGGCGCGCGGTGCGGCAGGGCGATACCTTCACGAGCGCCAAGCAGGACCCGCTGGCCGGTCAGCTGATCCAGGCCGAAGGCCATGGCTGGGAGCTCACCCGCAATGGCCCGCTCGCGATGTACACCGCCTGGGCACTGACGGGCATCCTGATCCTGCTTTCGCTTTTCTACGCGCTTCGCGGCCGTGTGCGCATCGATGCCGGGCCCTGCGGCCAGACGATCACCCGGTTCGGACTGCTCGAACGGGCGTCTCACTGGCTGCTCGCGTCGACCTTCATCGTGCTGGGACTGACCGGCCTGAACCTGCTGCTCGGACGCACCGTGCTGCTGCCGCTGATCGGGCATGAGGCCTTCGCCGTCATGGCCATGTACGGCAAGTACATCCACAATTACGTCGGCTTCGCCTTTACCGCGTCGGTCGTGATCGTGTTCCTGCTTTGGGTGCGCTACAACATCCCGAATTTCCTCGATCTGAAATGGATCGTGCGGGGAGGTGGGCTGTTTGGCGGCGGCCATCCCCCAGCGCGCAAATTCAATGCCGGTCAGAAACTGATCTTTTGGACCGTCGTGATCGGCGGCGGATCTCTCTTTGCGTCGGGCTGGGCACTGATGAACCCGTTCGAGACCTCCATGATGGGAGCCACGTTCGAAAAGGCGAACGCCTGGCTCGGCCTTTCGCTGGCCACCGACATTTCTCCGATCCAGGAGCAGCAGTACCAGCAGATCTGGCACACCGCTGTCTCGGTGGTGATGATGGTCATCATTATCTCCCATATCTACATCGGCTCGATCGGGATGGAGGGCGCCGTCGACGCCATGACCACAGGCGAAGTGGACCTGAACTGGGCCAAGGAACATCATTCGCTTTGGGTCGAGGAGCATCTAGAGGATGTCCACAGCAAATCCGCGGATGGCAAGCGCCCCACGGCAACCCCTGCCGAATAGCCCATGGCTCGCCTGCTGCGTGCCGCAGCCGCTGCCAGCGTCATCGCGCAGGCGGCGGCCTCCGCCGGTGCCGAAACCTCGCTGCCCGACAAGCTCGAGGGCCACGGCGGACCGATCAAGTCGGTGACCGTGTCCGCCGATGGCACCCATGTGCTGACCGCCAGCTTCGACTATGCGCTGATCTACTGGGACGTGAGCGACCCGGATCCCGATCTGGTGCACAGGCTGCGCGGCCATGGCGGGGCGGCCAATGACGCCGCCTTTGTGCCCGGCCGCAACACTGCGGTGTCGGTGGGCGATGACGGGACACTGATCCAATGGGACCTGGCGACCGGCGATCCGCTCGGCGCCGTGCCCTCGGATCCGATCAAGATGCTCGATGTCGACGTTGCCCCCGATGGCCGGCTGGCGGCAGCCGCGGCCTGGGACGGGACCGCGCGGCTCTATGACCTCACAGAGATGGTCGAGATCGCCCGCCTGCCCCACCGCGCCAATGTCAACGCCGTGGCCTTTTCCGACGATGGCGCGATGCTCTACACCGCCGCCTATGACGGTCAGATCACGGCCTGGGACGTGGCCAGCCAGCGCGCGCTCCGCCCGGTCCATTCCCACGGTTGGGGTGTCAATTCGATCGCCATGCTGCCCGGCAACCGGCTGGCCTTTGGCGGGCTCGACGGCAGCTTCGGCGTAATCGACCTGGCCAATGACGGAACCGCCGACACTGTTCAGGACCTGGCCAAATCCGACCGTCCGATCCAGACGGTCCGGGCCAGCGCCGATGGCGCGCTCGTGGGATTTGGCGACGGCGCCGGCGAAGTGGCCATCTTCACAACCGACTCTGGCGCATTGTTGGAGCGTGGCGCGGTGACCTATGGCCCGGTCTGGGACTTCGATTTCATCCCCGGCACCCAAAACATCTACCATGTCGGGCTCGATGATTTCGCGGCCCTCTGGCGGATCAGCCCCCGGGATTTCGCGCCGATCCAGGCCGAGCTTCCCCGCCGCTTCCAGATCCGCGACAGCGAGGATCCCGGCGAGTTGGAGTTCCTGCGCAAATGCTCGGTCTGCCACACTCTGACCCCCGATGACGGCAACCGCGCAGGGCCAACGCTGCACGGGCTCTTCGGACGGCAAGCCGGCAGCCTGCCCGACTACCCCTACAGCCCGGCGCTGCGCAATCTGGACGTGGTCTGGACCGAAGACACGGTCGCGCAGCTTTTCGACGACGGCCCCGACGTGATGGTGCCTGGAACAACCATGCCCGTACAGCGGCTTAAGCAGGTCACGCGCCGTGACGAGCTGATCCGCTTCTTGAAAACCGCAACCGCGGTAGTAGACTAAAAGGGGTGCCTATGCACCCGAAGGGAGAGACATGAAATCGGTGTTTTTGGGGATTGCGGCCGCGGTCCTTTTGTCTGTTGTCGCGTGGTACGTGACTGGCGAACTCAATATCGCTTCCGAGGACCGCTTCACCTCGCCGAACAATTCCGTCCGCCTCGACTGACCGCCCCATCAGGGCCACAACGATCCAGACAAGAAGGAAAGAGCCATGTCCGAAGGCTTCAACATGTCGATGCGCAAGTTCCTCAAGCAGGTCGGCGTCACCAGCCAGCAAGAGATCGAAGCACTGGTGCGCAGCGGGGCTGTATCGGGAAACACGCTCACGGTCACGACCACGCTGACCGCCGAGGGCACCGATCTGAACCATACAGTGACCGGCAAGATCGACCTGAGCGACGCTGGCGGATGACCGACCCGATCTTTCCGCCCCTGCTCAGCGGCCATCGCCGCGACAGCGCGTCCGAGGTGCCCGCCGCGGCGCTGCGCGGTGCCGCCGCACACCGCTACGGGGCGGGCGATCTGATCTGGGCCGCCGACAGCGAACAGGCGGCACTCGCCTTGGTGCTGGAGCCCGAGGTGCCGCGCGACCGCTGCGGCGAGATGCTCTATCTCGGCGCGGTAGCCTTCGGCGATGCCGCGGGCGCCGTCATCCCGCCCGAGGTCGCCATCACCTACAGCTGGCCCGGCGGTCTGCGCCTGAACGGGGCGCTCGTCGGCAAGGCAGAGCTTATCCTGCCCGACGATGCCGGCGCGGCGACGCCCGACTGGATGGTGCTCACGCTCGACGCGGCATTGCTGCCGCCCCGCAACCGGCCCGAGCCGGGTCAGGAGATGGACCGCACGACCTTCTGGGACGAAGGCTGCGGCGACATGAATCCCGGCGCGCTGGTCGAGAGCCTGTCCAAGCATCTCGTGAACTGGCTCCACCGCTGGGAGGATGACGGCTTTCGCCCCGTGCACGAACAATGGTGGGGCCGGCGCGACACGGCCGCCCCGCTGGCCCGGGGTCTCACGGGCGAACTGACCGGCCTCGACGAGCATGGCAACGCGCTGCTCAAGGGCGGCGGCATGCTGAAGACGCTCGACCAGATGCCATCGGCCGTGCCGGCATGAAGTTTCTCACGACGATCCGCTTCGATCCCTCCGACGCGCAGGTGTTCGAACTGGCCGCCGACGAAGGCGAATGGGCCGTCAGCGGGGCGTTCGCCTTTGCAGCCCTGGCCCCCGAGGCGCTCACGGGCAAGACCCGGCAGGCCTTTGCCAACGGCTTCCTGTCGCTCGACAGTTTCGGACATTCCACCTTCACCTCGGTCACCGGCATCACCGACGCCGACCGCGACCGCATCACCGACCGGCTGGCCGATCATTTCGTCGCCCACTACGGCGCCCCCGACCGCGCCGCCGCACGCCCCGCGGCGGAAGAAGAGGTCGCCTATATCGCCGATCTCTGCGCCGGTCTGCCCATTGGCAAGGTCGTCGCCGTCAGCCGCGAGATCGACGATGCCGGACAGCTGCGCGAGGCGTTCCGCACCATCGACAAACCGACGAGCTGCGCCGAGGGCGGCGCCTGGCAGATCGTGGAGGCCGAGACATGAACGACGTGCTGGACGCGCCGAAGGCGCGCGACTTCTGGAAATCCTCCGGCTTTCACCTCGTCTCCCGCGATGCCGACGGCTGGCTGACCGTCACGCCCGAGCTGCTGCGCGCCTACTATGCCCGCCCCGAGATCCATCCCATGGAGGAAAGCTGCCCCGCCGAGGTGGCGCTTTTCGAACGGCTGATGGAAGATCCCGCTCTGCAGGTGACCGATGCCGATCTGAACGCCATCGCCGACAAGGACACCGCCGGGAACTACCGCATCCTGCTACGCTTTCGCGACCATCTTCTGGCCGCAGGCAGCATCGAGGCCGCCTATGCCGGGCTGTTCCGCAAGGGCGCGATCACCATCCCGCCCGTGTTCCTCGACCAGATGGTACATCTGATTCTGCGCAATATCCTCGATGCGGAACGCGACCCGATGGTCCTGCGCGCCGCTGAGATCCTGTTCCGGCCCCAGGTCGCGACCCTGGGCGAGGATCAGGTGATGCTCGCCGACCAGGAAATGGTCGAGATGACCGCCGAGCGCGGCGTGGCTGCGCCGGGACAGTTCAAGCTGCCGGGCGTCGGCCCGCGCGAGGCGCAGATCGACGTGCTGACGACCGAGACGGCCGAGGAATACTGGGCCCGCTCGGACCGGTTCGACACGGCGGTGGATTTCCGCTTCACCCAGCCGGCCTCGGACGGGCTCGCCACCGTGATGTCGCGCTGGATCGCCCATTTCCTGCGGGTCGAGACCCGGATCCAGGCCATGGCCTCGATCAAGGACACGGCCTGGTCCTGGCATGTCGGCTGCGACGCGGAATCCACCCGCATCCTGAACGCGCTCTATGCCGGGCAGGAGCTGCCCGAGGACGAGCTTTACCGCATCATCGCGCTCTACCGGCTGGAGTTCGAGGACACGGGCGTCGCCATCGACAGCATGGCCGGCAAGCCGGTCTATCTGGGCTGCGCCATCGACGCGAATAGCGTGTTCAGTTTCAAACCACAGAACCTATTGACCAATTTACCCCTGCGCACGGGGTGAGGACGCAAGGAGCACGACATGGCAGGTACACATCATGGCGGCGATACGGCGCCGCGAGGCTTCGGCGACACGATCTGGGCCCGGCTGATCGCCCTGGTGATCGCCGTGGGTCTGGCTTGGGCCTTCTGGTCGACATGGTCCGAGGAAATCACCGCTATGGTCGAAAGCGGCCCGGAGCAGCTGCCGATTGCCCAGCAGCCCCAACTTCCCGCTGAGGAAAGCCTCAACCCGGAGCTTCAGGCCTGCCTCGACAAGCGGCTGGGCGATGTCCAGACGATGGCCAGCGAAGGCGTGATCTCGGAGGCTCAAGTCGCCGGCTTCAGCCAGCGCGCGACGGAGCTCTGCTGGGGCCTCCACCCGAACTAGGGAAGACGCGCTCGCGGCCCCGCCGAGCCTCAGTCGTCGATGATGAAATCGTCGGGGCTGAGCGTGCCTTCGCGGACGCGGATGTAATCCTCGGTCGTCCGGGTCCGGGCCCGCGCGCCCATGGCGAACGGATCGTCGGGGCTGTCGGCCTGCTCCTTGATCCGGCAATCGTCGCACATCTCGATCAGGCGCGCGCGTTCGGGCGTGGCGAACATGGTGTGCTTGCCCGCCAGCTGCTCCTTGATTCGCGCGATGGCCGATTGCGTCGCAAAGGGCGTTCCACAGGACACGCATTCGAACGGCGCCTCCTGATAGAGCGTCTCGGGCTCCATTGCCGAGGGCGCGAGGTTCAGTTGCGGGTGCAGCCCCAGCGCCGTCTCCGGACAGGTGCCGATACAGAGCCCGCACTGCACGCAGGCCGCTTCGGTGAAACGCAGCGTGGGCTCGCCGGGCGTGTCCATCATCGCGCCCGTCGGACAGGCCGACACGCACGCCATGCAGAGCGTGCATTTCGCCGGGTCGATATCGATGCGTCCGTAGGGCGCTGCGTCCGGCAGCGGGATCGGCGTATCGGGAACGGTCTGGGCCAGCGCGCCAAAGGCGACGCGGGCAATGTCGCGCTTGGCGCCCACGGCGGAAAAGGCGCGGGCCTCCAGCGCGCCGGGCTCCAGCGCCCAGAGCGCGGCCTCGACCACATCGGGATCGGCCTCGCAGATGACCTCGATCCGCCGCTCTGCCCCGGCGCCGAGCCCGTCCAGGATCGCGCGGGCGAGCGTCGCTTCAGTCTCCAGCGGCGCCAGTTCATCGCGGTTCTTTGGGCTGACGAGCGCCACGACCCCGACAAAGCCCGACGCGAGGATGCCCGCCATCTCGACATGGCCGAGCGTCGTGGGCGCATGCATCTCCTGCGGGATCACGCGGGCCGGCAGCCCGCGCCCGAAACGCGCCATCGCCGCCACCAGATCCGCCCCGTCGGTGCCGTCATGCAGCAGCAGAACCGGCGCATCGCCCCCCGCCGCGCCATAGGCCTCGGCCATCACCTGCGCCCGCCCGATCATGTCGGGCCGGTCAGGATAGCGGTAGCTGATCGAGCCCGTGGGGCAGACCGAGGCGCAGGAGCCGCAGCCGCCGCAGATCAGCGGGTCGATCTCGACCCCGTCGCCCAGCGACACGATCGCGCCTGCCGGGCAGGCATCGAGACACTTGGAGCAGCCGGTGATGTTGGAGCGCGAATGGGCGCAGGTCTCGGCCACATAATCGACATAAAGCGGCTTTTCGAAGGTCCCGGAGAGCTCGCCCGCCTCCAGCACCGCGCGCAGCACTGCGGCCGGATCACCGGGATCGGCCCGCAGATAGCCGTCGCGGTGGCGGTGCCCGGAAAAAAGCGGCGTGCCCCCGGTCAGATCGAGGATCACCGCGCAGGAGGTCTTGGCCCCGTCCTTGGCCGGCTCGAAACTCAGGCCCGCGCGCGAGGCCGGGCTGGCCGCCGCGAACCCGTCGACGGTCAGATCGAAACTGCCGAAAGCGCCCGTCGCCGCCGCGACCGCACCGCTATAGATCGCGATCTCGCCCGATCGCGGCGGCAGCAGATCCTCGACCCCGCCGGTCAGCAACAGGCTCACCGACAGCCGCGCGGACAGAAGCTCGGCCGCCTCCAGCGCAGGCTGACCCGCTCCGATCACCAGGCACAGACCGTCGGATGTGATCTCGCGCAGTGGCGCGGGCCGGGGTGCGTACTGGGCAGCTGCCAGAAGGGCCGCCATCTTCGGCCCCGAGGCCGCGCCTTCGTCCGACCATCCGGCCGTCTCGCGCAGGTTGACGAACCGCACCCGGTCCCCGGCTCCGGCCTCTTCGGCGATCTCGGAGAAAAGCGGCGCCTCCTGGGTACAGCCGACCAGTAGCGTGTCGCCTCCCGCCAGATAGCGCTCGTAGGATTTCAGCTGCGATCGGCAGAGCTGGGTGTGGACCGGGCTGAACCCCGCCTCCTGCCCCGCCTCGATGGCCGTCAGATCGGGCGTCATGGTCTTTTCGCAGTTGCAGATCAGACATTTCGTCTGTGCGTCGGCCATTGACCACTCCTCCCGCGGAATTGCACCGCGGAAAGCTAATGTGCCTGTCGCCGCAGTACAACCGCAACTTGCACAGGCCCGCTGGGGCTATAAATAGATTTGCGGGAGGACTTTCATGACCGGCATCGAACAGACCGAGGTGAGCCTGACGATGGGGCTCGTCGTCGAACGGCGGCCATCGTCTCACCCGTGGGCCGATGCGATCTGGCGTCCCGTCGCGGCGTATCTTGTGAGCGATCCGACCATCCCCAATTGGACCGTGCTGCGCGAGGCGGACGGCGTCACGCGCTACCATGCCGGAACGCTGCTGCTCACGCTGCACCGCAAGGACACCGAAGCGCTGCGCCTGAACCTGATGCTGGACCAGCCGGAGCTTTACGCCATCCTGCAGGAAAACATCGAACGCGACAGCCCGTTTCCCTTTCTGCCCCATGCGCTCACGGCCTCGTCCTACGAGGCGCAGGATTTTCACGATTCCGGCGACGATATCATCGAAAAACTGCCCATGCCGGAACCGGTGGCCGCCTTCATCCAGGCCTTCGTCGAACTGCACCATAACGAGGAGCCGTTCAAGAAACGCCGCCGCGACAAGCTCGATGTCGAGGAACAGAAATTCGGCAAGATGCCGGTGTTCAAACCCCTGAGGCAGCAATGAGCGACGAGCGCTCGATCCTGTCGCGCTGGTCGGCACGCAAGCGCGCAGTTGAGGCAGAGAGCCCGGAGCCGCCGGTTCAGGACACGCCCAGTGACGCAGAGCGTGAGGCCCGCGACGCAGAGCTTGAGGCCCGCGACGCAGAGCTTGAGGCCAACCGCTTGGCCGCCGAAGCAGTCGATCTCGAGACGCTCGACAAGGACAGCGACATGTCGGTCTTCCTGCGCGAGGGCGTGCCAGACCTGCTGCGCAAGACCGCACTGCAAAAAGTCTGGCGGTCGAACCCTGTCTTCGCCAATCTCGACGAGCTCGTCGACTACGGCGAGGATTTCGGCCGCAAGGACCTGATCATGGAGACCTTTACCTCGGCCTGGCAGGCCGGGCGCGGCTATCTCAAGCAAGTCGAAGACGCAGTGGAGGAGGTGTCCTCCGACGCACCCGCCCCCCTCGAGACGGCAGAGTCGCAGACATCGCCTCCGCCAGATGATTACGCGCGCGAGACCGCCGAAGCCGCTCCGCCGGCCGATACGCCTGCGGCGGTAGCCGCCGCAGAACCCGCCGCATCGGAACCGCTCGCGGAGGCACCCGAACCGGACACTCCGGCCGCTGCACCAGTTCGCCCGGGACCGGTGCGCTCGGCACGCGGCTCTCTGCGCGCGCGCCTCGCCCGCGACACCGACGAGAGCTAGTAGCGGATCGGCCTAGAGGTTGGGATCCGCGAGGTGGTTGCGCAGCATCTCGGCATAGGCCTTGAGCATATCCTGGACGAACTGCTCATGCTCTTCCACCGACAGCACATTCTTTCCGACATGGGCACTGTAGCGCGCCGAAGCATAGAGCATCGCCATATGCAGATCGGTGGCCTTCGTATCCTTGTTCTCGCGGTTGGCAAGGTCGATGAACCGGTCTGCAAGCTTTAGGAATTTCTGCTCGGTCATCGCGCCTTCGGCCTCGGCCTTGCGGCGGTCGGCCCGGTTGGAAAACTCTTCCATGGTTCCTCCCCCGTGGAGGCATCACTGGTGGCCTCCAACCGCGCGACGCTACCCTACGCTTTGCCCGGCCCGCAACCCGTGTATGCTCACACCATGACCATGACCGCCCACGATCCGACCGTCTCCGCCGACATCGCCACCGCGATTGCCGTTCTCCAACAGCGGCTTGGCCCCCGCTGTACGACCGGCACGGCCTTGCGCGAACAGCACGCGCACACGACCACCTTTTTGCCGGCCGAGCTGCCCGACGCCGTCGCCTTCGCCGAGAGCGCCGAGGAGGTGCAGGAGATCGTGCGCATCTGTGCCGATCACCGCGCGCCGATCATCCCCTTCGGCACCGGCACCTCGCTCGAGGGCCATGTCAACGCGCCGCTGGGCGGGATCTCCATCGACCTATCGCGTATGGATCGGGTGCTCGAAGTGCATCCCGAGGACCTCGACTGCGTCGTCCAGCCCGGCGTCACGCGCAGCGCCCTCAACATCCACCTGCGCGACACGGGCCTCTTCTTTCCGGTCGATCCCGGCGCCGACGCGTCGCTGGGCGGGATGGCCGCGACCCGCGCCTCGGGCACCAACGCGGTGCGCTACGGCACGATGCGCGACGCAGTGTTGTCGCTGAAGGTCGTGCTGCCTTCGGGCGAGATGCTGGTGACGGGCGGGCGGGCGCGCAAATCCTCCGCCGGCTACGATCTGACCCGGCTCATCGTCGGCAGCGAAGGCACCCTCGGCGTGATCACCGAACTGACGCTGCGGCTGCACGGCATCCCCGAAGCGATATCGGCGGCGTCCTGTTCCTTTCCGGATATCGGCGCGGCCTGCACCACCGCGATCGAGACCGTGCAATGCGGCGTGCCCGTGGCCCGGATGGAACTGCTCGATCCGCTCTCGGTCCAGGCCGTCAACGCACATTCGAACCTGGACCTACCGGTCGCGCCACTGCTGCTGATGGAGTTTCACGGCTCGCCCGCTTCGGTGGCCGAGCAGGCCGAAACCGTTGGCGCGCTGGCCTCCGGCAATGGCGGCGCGGGCTTTGACTGGAGCGCGGATGCCGAGACGCGCAGCCGGCTCTGGCAGGCGCGCCACGACGCCTACTGGGCGCTGCGCGGCCTCCGCCCGGGCTTCGATATCTTCGTCACCGATGTCTGCGTGCCGGTGTCGCGACTGGCCGAGGTCGTCGTCGCCGCCCAGACCGAAGCCGAAAGCCAGGGTCTCATCGCGCCGATCCTGGGCCATGTCGGCGACGGGAATTTCCATGCCAGCCTGCTGATCGACCCCGACCGGCCCGGGGATCGCGACCGGGCCGTGGCCTATGCGGGCTGGCTGAGCGCACTCGCCATCGACGCGGGCGGCACCTGCACCGGAGAGCACGGCATCGGCCAGGGCAAACAGGCTTATCTGGAGCCCGAGCTGGGCGCCGCAGCCGTCGACACGATGGCGGCGATCAAGCAGGCGCTTGATCCGCAGAACATCATGAACCCCGGCAAGATCTGGCCCGGCTGACGGGGCGGCCGCGCGCCTATTTCCCGCCCGGATCCAGTGTCATCGTACCCGCTTTCTGAGACGCGTGACCCGGGTGCTGGCGGCGGCGGCGGCGGCGGCGATTGGCCCGCAGGACCCGGTCGCGCGACCGCCCGCTGCGCCGCTCGATCCAGCCGGCCAGCGCCGTCACGGCCAGACCGGCCAGCAGAAACCACAGCGACGTGTAGCCATAGATCAGCATCAGAAAACCGGGATCGAGGGATTGCGCTGCGATCCGGTTGGCCCGCGCCAGGATCTCGTCGGTGCCGATGACCGACGCGGTGGGCGACGCCATCAGGATAAACAGCGCATACTGCATCCAAGCCGCGAGGAACACGAGGTCCGCCCCAGCCTCGCCATCGGCCAGCTGGCGGCGAAAGTCCAGAAACCGGTCGGACGCGAAGCCAATCACCGGGATGGTCAGCGCGATCGCCGCCTTGACCCAGACCGGGAACAGATAGAACGCCCCGTCCCACTCGAACTCCACCGGCAGCATGAAGGCCAGATAGAACAGCAGCACGAAGCTCGGCAGATTGCTGCACAGGCCGGTCAGCAGCCCCGCGATTCGCGCCGCGACCCCGCCTGAGTAACGCACCAGCCCGAGCACCGCACCAAGCGCCGTACCCAGCACCATGGCCATGACGGTGATCGCCACATTGATCACGAACCCCCCCGCCAGCAGGCCGGTCTGGGACAGAAGCTCCGGGATCATGATCCGACCCGCGCACGATGGGCGACGAGCCGGCGCCGGATCGCCCCAAAGAGCCAGACCGCCCCCAGCACGAAGAGCAGGTAAAAGACCAGCAACAGGTTCATCACCGTGCGCGCATCGCCACCCTCGGCGATCAGCGCGTTGGCGACCGAGATCACCTCGGTCACGGCGATGGTGCTGGCGAGGCCCGCGGCCTTCACGATGGTGACGCAGGAGGCCATCAACCCGTCAGAGACCCGCTCTGTCGCCCCCGGCAGCAACGCGGTCAGGGACCGCTGTGGGTGGCGCGCCTGCATGTGGCGCAGGCTCGCGGCAACGAGCACCGCGTTGGCCGACCCGACATAGACCGAAAACACCACCGCCGCGGTCAGAAAGGCGCCCGGCGTCACAGCGTAGGAGCTCGCCATCAAAGCCCCCAGCCCGAAGAACACCATGTAGAGCTGCAGGATCGGCGGCGTCATCCGCGCGACGGCAAAGACCGCCTGAAGCGGCAACCGCAGCAGCCAGGCCACCCCACCGCGCCGCCAGAGCGCGGTGTCGAGCCAGCCCGCTGCGACACCGAAGATGAGCGCACCCACGATCGCCACGGCGCTCAGCAGAACGGTCACGCCGAGCCCGCCGGCGAACCGGCTGCGGGTGTAGCTGTCAAAGAGCAGATCGGGCGAGAGGCCCAGCCAGCCGCCCAGATGCTTAGCCCAGGGCGGCACCTCGACCCCACTGCTGGCGCTCCGGGCGATGCGGTCGGACAGGCACTCCGCGGGAAAGCGGCCATCGACGCCCCGCCGGCAGACCGGCGCGCCGTCGGCATCCTTTGCCGACCAGAGCGCGCTCTGGCGGGCGACGAAGCCCGTGGGCGGCAGGCCCCAGGCGGCCTCGGCTCGGGCGATCGCGCCGCTGCGGTGCCAGTCGGCGATGCTGTCCGAGACGATCCGGCCGAGCGGCGCTGTGCCCTCACCCTTTGCGACCGCGATGGACCAGGGCGTCGTCAGGATGGCGGGCAAGTGCGGCGCGTAGCCCGGCACCTCGCCGGCGCGCACTAGTTGCGCGAGCATGCTCTCGTCAAAGGCCCAGCCGACGCAACGGCCATTCTGCAGCGCCAGAATCGCCTCGCGATTGCCTGTGAACACCAGCGGCCGCACCAGAAACCGCTCTACCAGCGTGCGGTTGAATTGGGTCCCGTCGACGAAACAGACGGTCCGGCCGCGCAGCTGACCCCAGTCGGAGAAGAGGTTGCCTTCTCGTGCCAGCAGCCGCACGCCGCTGGCATAGTAGTGCGGCTGCAGCAGGTCCGAGATGCCCCGCCACTCCTCGGTGTCGCCGACGGTCGCGATCACGAGATCGACCCGGCCCTGTTCGAGCCATTGCAGCCGGTTGGCAGCACTCACCGCCACGAGCTCCAGACCGACGCCGAGGCGCGCGGCCAGATCCCGGGCCAGGTCCGGCTCCAGCCCGACGATCGCGCCGCCCTCGCCGATCATCCCCCAGGGTGGATAATCGGTCCTTACACCAATGATCAGTCGTTCCCGCTGGAGGATACGCTCCAGCCGCCCCGACACCTCGCCCTCATAGCCTGCCGCGGCCGCGGTCTGGGCCGCCGCAGGGTTGAGGGCCGGCAGCAGCACGCCGAGGGTGAGCAGCGCGACGGCCCAGACAAAGCGCGACAGGGCTATCACGATCCGCCCCCGGTCACCGGCACCGCGATTGCGAGCCGCCCGCAGCCGGCCGCGAGCAAGACCAGAGGGACCATCCCGCGGCCTCCGCTCCGATCGGCGCGTGCCCCATAGGACGTGCTGAAAGACCAATGCTTGGACATGTCGCCGCGCCGCTCCCCCGAACCGCCTAGATACGATCCGGTCCGCGCCCGGAGGCGGGACAACGCCCTGCCCTAATGACCTTGCCCACGCAGCCAAACTCTGCGCGCACGTGCACCACGCCCGACAGACGCCGCGCAGACCGCGCGCCACCCGTGCTGCTTGCGATCACAGGGGGACCGCACCGGCCGGGCAGGCGGTCAGGCCGCGAACTGGCTGAAATCGGCATCGACGCGCCGCGCCACTCCGAGCGCTCCGCTCTGTTCGGCCAGCGCGCGTGCCCTGGCCAGGCTCTGCCGCGCGCCGCTTTCGTCGGCCCCCGCCAGGACCCCTCCCAGAAGGCGGTGCAGCTCCGGCAGGTACCAGGTCTCTCCGGTTTCTTCGGCGCGGGCGATGGCCCCTTCGAGAAGATCGCGCGCCACCTCGCATCGGCCCGCACCGGCATGGGCAATGGCCAGCGATCCTTCCCAGAAGGGCAGGATCACACCGCCGCCCGTGGCTTTCCAGATCTCGACGCCCGGCGTCATCGCGGCGATCGCGTCCTCCCATTCCTCGTCGAGAATATGCAGCAGCCCGGTCCAGACAGGGCCCATCACATAATTCACGAAGTCCACGTTCTGCGTTTCGCCCAGCTCCTTGGCCTCGGCCAGGTTACGCGCCAGCGCATCGCGATCCCCTGTGAAATAGAACGCCAGACTGCCAACCAGCAATTGCCAGCAGCGGTCGAACGGATGCGCCACGGCCTTGGACGCCGCCGCGCACTCGGCGGTATCGGCGAGCGCCGCGGCGCTGTCGCCCTCCAGCCATTGCGACCAGGATCGGAACCCGTAGGCCAGAACCTTGGGATCGTTGCCGAACATATGGACGAAATGGCCGTGGGCCGCCGGATCGTAGAGCGACAAGACCTTCTCGGCCTGCTCATGGACGCCCGCATGGCTGCCGCACCAGCGCTCCTGCACCAGCTTCATGGTGTGAATGACCAGCGGCCAGCCTTCGTTGTCACCGGCGACCGCACGGCGTTCGGCCTGTTCGATCCAGGCGGCGGAGCGGTCGAAATCCGCGCGGTTCAGCCAATGGATCCAGAGCCCGTAGATCACCATCAGAAGGTCCTGGTTCTGGCCGACCTGCTCGCCCAGCTCGAAGGCCGGCTGCAGATGCTGTTCGACCTCCATGGCGTGCCAGCCCTTGAGAGAGATCTGCGCCAGCCCCATCGCGCTGTGCAGCCCGAAGCCCAGCACCTTGCGGCGATCCTCGTCGGACACGCGGTCGAGCATCGCCAGCCCACGCTCGAGATGGCTCAGCGCTTCGGTCATCGCACTCGCCGCCATCGCCTTGCGCCCCGATTTAAGCCAGTACGCGGCCGCACGCTCGGCCTTGCCGGCACGTTCGAAATGGGCGGCGACGACCTGGGGCTGGGCCTCGGTCTGTTCGGGAAAGTGCGTCATCAACGCCTCGGCGGCGCGGCGGTGCAGTTCCGCACGCCGGCTGTTGAGCATGCTCTCATAAGCCGCGTCACGGATCAGGGCGTGCTTGAAGGTATAGATCGGATCCTCCTGGCCGCCGCTGACATAGAGCAGCTCGGAGTCGACCAACTGTTTGAGTGAGAAGTCGAGTTCCGCCGGGCCGATCTCGGCCACGGTGTTGAGCAGCGAGCGCGTGAACCGCCGGCCGAGCACCGAGCTGACCTGCGCGATCTGCTTGACCGGTGACAGCTTGTCGAGCCGCGACATCAGCGAGTCCTTGAGCGTCGACGGAATCGCCAGCGATGACAGCGGCGCGCTCAGTTCCAGCCGTCCGTCGCGTTCGACCAGATCGACGGAATCGAGGATCGACTTGGTCATTTCCTCGACATAGAGCGGCACCCCGTCGGTGCGATCGATGATATGGTCGATCAGTTTCTCGGGCAGTTTACGCCCGCCGCTGACCCGCTCGATCAGCTCCAACCCTTGCGCCCTCGGCAGGCGCGTCAGCTCGATCAGGGTCTTGTTGACCGGCGTTTCGCGGCGCAGGCCTTCATAGTCCGGCCGGAAGGTCACCAGGAACAGCACCCGCATCCCCTCGGCCCGCGCGAACAGATGGTGCAGCAGCTCGGTCGTGGTGGGGTCGATCCAGTGCGCGTCCTCCAACAGCACCAGATGCGGCTTGTCGCGCCAGCGGAAGAGCAGCATGTCCGCCAAAAGCTCAAAGGCGCGGTCGCTCATGGCCGAAGGCGCAATGCCCGGCGACGGATAGCGGGTACCGGGCTCCACCCCCAAAAGCGGCGCGATGAAGGGCCCAGCCTCGTCGGGATCGAGCCCCGCGGCCACCATCAGCGTGTCGAGCTTGTCCAGGCGGGCCTCGGGGTCATCCTCGCGCGCGATCTCGGCGGCGCGTTCGATGGCGATGGCGATCGGGTGATAGGCCGACGCGGTGTGGAAGCTGGAGCCGAAATACTCGTTCACCCGCGCATCCTCGCGCGAGACCTCGTCGATGAAGGCCGCCGCCAGCCGAGACTTGCCGATCCCCGCCTGTCCCGACAGCAGCACGAGCTGCGCGTCTCCGTCCCGCGCCGCCTCCCAGCGGGTCCGCAGCAGCGCGGCCTCCGGATCGCGGCCAAAGATCGGCCCGTCCCCGGCATCGAGCGTCGTGGCCGTGGTCTCCACGACTGAGGTGACGACAAAGGGCGTGATTGGATCCGCGATCCCCTTAAGCTCAATCGGATAGAGCTTGTCGGAGCGCACTGATGACGGCAGCAGGTTGCGCGTCACAGGGCTCACGATGACTTGGCCGGGTGCCGCCACCGCCTGGAGCCGCGCGGCCATATTGGGGGTTTCGCCCACGACGCTGTTCTGCTGATCGCTGGCACCAAAGACATCGCCCACCACGACGAGCCCCGTGGCGATACCGACGCGGCAGGAGAGCGGCTTGCCCACAGGGTCGGATTGCGCGTCCACGGCCTCGACAATCTCCAGCGCCGCGCGCACCGCGCGCTCGGGGTCATTTTCGTGGGCGGTGGGATAGCCGAAATAGGCCACGATCCCGTCGCCGAGATAGTTTGCGACGAACCCGCCATATTTCTTGACCACCGCCGCGACGGCATCCTGGTACTTCCCGAAAACAATACCGACCTCTTCGGGATCGAACCGCGCGGACAGGGTGGTGGATCCGACCATGTCGCAAAAGAGCACCGTCAGCTGCCGCCGTTCGGCTTCGCGCGGCTTGGGCGCCGGGGCTGCAGCGGCCTGTGGCTCGGGCACTGTGGGAATTGCGGGCTGTTTGGCGGCCTTCAGGATCTTCTTGCGATGGCCCAGCGAGGCGATCCCCATCTCGACCAGATCGGCATCGCTCAGTTCCGCCAAGACCTCCAGATCGATGTCATTGGCGGCAAAAACGGTTGCGTATTTGGCGAGACCCAGATTTTCGAGCCAGTCTTCCACACTCATCGCGTCCATCCCCTGCCCAGAGCGCGTCCCGTCAGAGCCAAGGGCCCGACAACTCCCGACCTTCTAACACCCAACAATTTCTCTAGCGCCACGGAATTGACTACACTAATCGACCGTAAATGGGCAAAGATTATGAAAATTAATCTGGATTTTCGGGAGACAGTCGCCATGCCGGATACAAAATCCACGGGGGATCTCTGGGGTGCAGAGGCCAAGGACTGGGCCGAAATCCAGGAACCCACCTCTATCCCGCTCTGGGATGCGATGCTCGATGCGACCGGCACCGGTGCGGGCACGGCGCTTCTCGATGCCGGCTGCGCGGCCGGCGGGGCGTCGGTATTGGCGCAGAAGCGTGGGGCGCAGGTCACGGCGGTCGATGTCGCGGCGAACTCCGTCGCGGTGGCCGAGACACGCCTGCCCGGCGCCGATGTGCAGGTCGCCAGCGTCGGCGATCTGCCCTTTGACGCGGACAACTTCGACGCCGTGCTCTGCGTGAACGTGATCCAGTTCGTTCCCGACACGGCCAAGGGGCTCGCCGATCTGGTGCGCGTGACGAAACCGGGCGGCAAGCTCTCGGTCGCGATTTTCGGCGCGCCGGACCAGGTCGACGAGAACGCCGTCTTCACCGCCATAACCGATCTGCTCGGCACGCCGGACGCGCAATTCCCCGAATACCGCTTTTCAAAGCCGGGCATGCTCACATCCCTTCTGTCCGACGCAGGCCTCAGGGATGTCGCGATGGCCGAGGTGAACACCCCCTTCGTCTATGCCGATGCCGATATCGGCTGGCGGGGCCAGCGCTCCGCCGGATCGATCCAGGAGGCGATGGACAAGGTCGGTGCCGACAAGGTCGAGGCCGCCGTCAAGGGCGCCTTCGCGCGGTTCGCCAGACCCGACGGCAGCATCCACATGAACAACATCATGTGGTACGCGACCGGCACGAAGTGACCCGCCCGGCCCGTTTGGGGCAAGCCTACTTCGCAAGGGCAGTCTCCCCTCCAGCGACCCGCTCGGCGATATGCTTGGCCGACAGATGGGCCGAGCGTACGGCGCCTTCCATCCACCCCGGCGTGTAGGACGCGAAATCGCCCGCCAGATAGAGCCGGCCCTTGGGCAGATCGGTGATCACCGCATAGATGTCGGGCTGCGTCTCAAAGGTCTCGTCGGCCCAGCCGGCAACCTGATGGGGCATGTGCTCCCAGGCGATCGAGACACCCCGGTCGGTATGGACCTTGTCGGCAAAGCCCGGATGCAGCTTTTCGCCGCCCGCAATCGCCGCCTCCAGCCGTTCCTCATGCGACAGATAGCCAAAGGCCTTGGCCGGCGCGCCGCGGTTATAGGCTCCGGTCAGCACACCGGTACGGCCGAGATAGCCATCCGCCGGATACCAGATCTGGCTGATGATATCGTGGGTCCAGCTGATCCCGCCATAGATCTGGTTTTCCTCCTCCCAGAACCGGCTCTTGCCCTGCCAGCCGACCTTGCAGGCCGGGGTCTGCGCGACCGCGGCCAGCGCGTTGGTCAGGCCGGTATCATAGCCATGCAGGACGGCAGCCAGCAGGTTCGGCGCCATGGTCGACACGCAATAGTCAAAGCTCCCGGTCCGCGCCACACCGTCTTCGGTCCAGCTTACTTCAATGCCCGCGCCCTCGGTCTCGGCGATCCGGCTGACCGGCGCGTTCAGCGTGACCAGATCCATCACCGTGCCGCCCGCCGGCAGGGGCTGGCGCAACAGGTGCTGCCAGATCATGTCCATGCCGCCGCGCGGCTGCATCAGCGACGCCTGCCAGTATTCGCGCATGTCATTATAGTGGAAATAGCTCAGCGCACCGGTCTCGGGGTCCTCGATCCAAAGCTCCGAAGCCAGCATGTCCTCCAACTCAAAGACCGGGTTCAGCTTGCCCGGATTCTGCCAGGCGCCCGGCTGCACCTCATAGCCCGCGCGAGCCGTGGCTCTGTAGCCCGGCTGACCCGCTTCCGCGGTCAGATCCCCGAAATTGACCAGAAACTTGCGGAAGACCTCAGACTGTGCGCCGCCAAAACGCTCTTCAAAGGCCCCGCTGTCGAGCATCTGCATCAGATATTCGGACAACTCGCCGCGCAGGTTGTGCTTGACCTGGCGGATCTGGACGGGCTGCCCGCCGTTGAACGCGTCCGACTGCACCAGGTTCGACCGCGAGGCGAAGGTAAAGGGTTCCAGCTCCACCCCGATCTCGCGGCAGAGATCGAGCACGGCGACATGAAAGCTCGGGATGCGGCCAGGCCCGGCATTCAGGAACAGCTCCTGGGGATGTTCCTCGCGCTCCGGGTCCCAGCCATCGTCGAAAAAGGTGCAGACCTGTTCGGGCCCGTCGACCTCTGCGAACCGGTCCTCATAGCTGGCCTCGGTGATGCCATAGCGGTCCTGGAAAAACTTGCGATAGGCTGGATCGGTTGGGCGCACCGTCAGGCTGCGCCCGCCATAGCGGCCATCGGCCTCCAGTACGGTAACGTCGAACCCCGCCCGCGCCAGTTGCCAGGCCGTCGTAAGCCCGGCGATGCCCGCGCCCACGACGGCGACGCTGCGGCCCGCGCCCAGATCGGGCGGCAGCGACCTGAGGGCGGCGGCATTGTCCAGCGACCGGTCCGCAAAGGCCGGCTTCAGCGGCAGGTGCAGGCTCGCCACGCTCCCGGCGAGAAACGCGAGCATCTGGCGGCGGTTCGGGCGGTACTGGGTCATGGCATCGGCCTTCCTGGTGGTTCAGTTTTCGGTCATCAGCTCAGCCGCGGGCGCACAAGGCACCGGCGGGATCGGGGTCAGGGGTGTGCCTTCGACAAAGGCGGTCGATGCGGCGATGATCCCGCTCAGCACCGTGGTGTCGCCGCACAGGAACGGCACGCTGGCGCGAAACTGGCCGTAAAGCGCACCGGTCTCCGGCGCGAGAACCAGATCGGGCATCGCGGCCCGGCGCAGATCGATGGCCTGGGCGGCCAGCAGCATCTCGAACCCCAGCAGCGTGTCCAGGTTGCCGGCCATCTGCGACAGCCGCCGCGCCACCCGCGGCGCGTTGGTGCCCATATCCTCGATCCCCAGTGCCAGGGACGCGAAATCGAGCGATGCCGGATCGGCCAGGCTGCGGTTCTGGGCCGCCACGGCCCCGATGGGCTTGTGGATGGCGCCAAAGGCATGGACCGCGTCGGGCCCGGCCAGAAACCGCGGCAGACCGGTGATGTCGGGGTTCATCAGCACGAGCGTGCGGTTCAGGATCCCTTCGGAGATATGGGCCGCGGCGATCCCCGCCGTCTGCAGCGCGATCGCCTGGGGCAGCGGCGAGAAGCTGGCCGAGGGCACCACAGCGCCCTGCAGTCCGGGCTCATCGACGATCTTCAGCCCCGGCAGCGCCGCGGTCATGGGACTGACCGCACCGACATAGACCACCGGGTTGTCGTCGGCCCCGTTGAGCTGGATGGTCAGGATCGCGTCCAGCTCATCCAGCGCGCGATCGAGCGCGCCGATCTGGTAGATCCCCGTGCGGTAGCTCAGCGGATCCTGCAGATGCCGGTCGTCCGAGGGCTGGAACAGATAGCTGCCTGTGAGCGTCGAGCGCAGCTCGGCCGCGGCGCCAGCGACCTTGGGATAGGGGCGCAGCGCCGCTGGCTCGGCCATCAGCGGCGCGACATTGCCGTTCAGGGCCTCCAGGCTCAGCCCGTAGACCGGCACCAGCATCGCCCGCACGGCGCGCAGATCGGCCAGCGCCTGGGCCGCGAGTGCTGCGGAAAAGGCATTGGAACTGAAGCTCGCCAGCGCGTCCTTGCCCAGAAGCGTGATCGGGGCCAGCCCGGCATCGGCCAGCGCCTGGGCGCCGGTCTTTCGGACGCCCCCGTGATCGGCCCACCAGAGCCCCTGCATCACCAGCCCGATATGGGACAGAAGCGTGATGTCGGCCTCGCCCACCGACCCGCGCTCGGGGATCACCGGCAGGATGTCATGCTCCAGCAGCGCCGCGAGCTGGCGCGCCACAGCCTCTTCCATCCCCGACCCGCCGGTCAGCACCGTGTTCAGCCGTGCGATCATCGCGGCCCGTACCAGCGCCGGCGGGGATGCCGCATCGACGCCTGCGCCATGGGCGTGGAGCAGTGCCGTATTGAACGCGCTCGAAATCGCAGCTGCGTCGACCGTCATGTGGCCGTCCGGCCCCAGCAGGTTCTCGCAACTCAATTCGCCCTGGTCCTTGTTGGCCCCGACCCCGGTGGTCAGACCATAGATCTTTTGGCATTGCGCAGCCGCGGCCAGCAGGACCGCATTGGCGTCGCGCACCCGCTGCCAGACCGCCTCACCGATCACGGGTCGCACCGGCGCTGCGGCCGCCGCGACCAGGCCGGCCGGGGTCAGGCTGGCCCCATCCATGCGAAGCTCTGTGGCAGAGGCCGAGAAACCCAAACCGCCCAACAGGAGGCCCGCCAGCAGACCCGCGTAAAGGTGAAAGCGTCTCCCGGCACGGACCAGGCCGCGGCTCTTTCGCAAACCATTTCGCATCGGCGCACTCCTTGAGCGACCCGCAAGGTGACGTAAGGGCATGTCGCCCGCGGCGGATCTGGTGGACCACGCAACAAAGCTCGCCCCAAGCCTTTGAAAGGGCTTTACAAGCCGTCTTCGATCCGTGGACAGTATTAGCAGTTTGACCCAGCATATCACTGTGCGCGGAAACACAACACGGGATGTTTTCTCATGACCCTGAACCTCACCATGTCCAATCTCGACCATGGCGACCCCAATCTCGCAGGGCTGTTCGACGCGCTTCAGGGCAACATCCTCAAAAGCCACGGCCGGGACCACTCGCGCCATGTATTCCTGCGTTTCACCGCCACGCCGGAGGCCTGCCGCGCCTGGGTCGCAGGCTTTGCCGATCAGGTCACGAGCGTCGCCGGCCAGTACGCACAGACCTGCGCCTATCGCGACAGCGGCACGCGCAGCCTGTTTACCGGGTTCCTGCTGAGCGCCACGGGCTATGACGCGCTCGGGGTCGCGCGCCCCGATCAGCCCAATGATCCGGCATTCCAGGCCGGGATGAAGGATGTCACCACTGACTATGACACGCGCCCTAGGGGCGATCACCACCGCACCCCGAACCCGCTGAACGACGCGCCCAACGAGTGGGAGGACGGGTTTCAGACCCGCATCGACGCGCTCGTGATCCTCGCCTCGGGCCGCAAGGCAGACAGTGACGGGGCCGAAGAACTGCTGGAGGAGGACCTCGGCAAGCTCACCGACGGCGCACGTGGCATTGCCGAGGTCGTGCATGTCGAAAAGGGCCACGCCATGCGCAACGATTTGGGCCAGGTGATTGAGCATTTCGGCAATCCCGACGGCGTAAGCAACCCCGCCTTCATGCGGCCCGAGCTCGACCGGATCCGGCGGCTGCGCGGCGGGTTTGACGCGTATGACGGCTCCGCGCCCCTGGGCCTCGTGCTGCTGCGCGATCCGGGCGGCGACGACGATACGGATTACGGCAGCTATTTCGTCTACCGCAAACTGCAGCAGAACATCGCCGGCTACCGTCGCAAATGCCGCGAGCTGGCCGAAAAAATGACCGAGGCCGCGACGGTGCTGCGCGAGGCCGCCGGCGAGGTCGAAACCGACCCGCCGGCCTTTGACGAGGAGTATACCAACGCGCTCTGCGTGGGGAGGTTCCGCGACGGCACGCCGATCAGCGACTATGCCGCGCCGGGCACCACGAACCTGCCCAACAACTTCAATTTCGACCTGGATGTGCGTGGCATGCGCTGCCCGTTCCAGGCTCATATCCGAAAAACCAACCCGCGCACGGATACCCACCGCGAATTCGGCGCCCCGCAGACCGTGGAGTTTTCGCGCCGGATCGTGCGGCGCGGGATTTCCTACGGCGCCGAGGACCTCAATCCTACGGACGACTGGACCGACGCGGGCCTGCTGTTTCTCTCCTGCCAGCGCAGCATAGAGTATCAGTTCATCTTCATGCAGCACGCCTGGAGCAACAACCAGATGTTCATCGAGCGGGGTTCCGGTCTCGACCCGATCTGCGGCGTCGCCAATGTCGGCGAAACCGCAGCCCCGCAGCGCTGGCCGATCCGCTGGGGCATCCCGTCGGGCAGCCTCGCCGGCAACTACGACGCCAGCACGCCCGACTATGTGGACTATACGTTCGACGACGTGGTGCGCATGCGCGGTGGGGAGTACTTCCACGCCCCCAGCCGGAACACCCTGCGCCGCATGGCGGACTGAAGCCCCCTTCTCGCCCCGGACCGGAACGTTTCCCAACCCCGCGCGCCGACCGCGGCGTCCCATGAGGCGCTTTTGGCCGGCAGGCGCCGAAAGCATCCCGCGCGGCGCGGCAATGGGCTTCGGGCACAGGGGCGACGCTTGACAGCGCGGCATCGGTGCCGTCCTGTCGGATCAACGGACAAAAAGCAAAGCTCTGCCCATGCGTTACCTCCTCGTTGTCTTTCTTGCCCTGGCGGCCTGCACCGACACGCGCCTGCCGGTGACCAACGGCCGGATCCTGACCGCCGAGCAGTTTCAGGTCACCGCCGCCGGAAAGCTCTTCACAACCCGCGATCTCGAACTGGCAATCCGGCCCAATGGCACGTTTTCAGGTCGCGAGAACGGACAGGACATCGCCGGGACTTGGACCTTTGCCAACGGTCAGCTCTGCGCGACCCGCACCGCGCCCGCGCCGACTCCGACCGATTGCCAGATCTGGACCGTGCGGGGCAATTCCTTCACCGTCACGCGAAATGGCGGGCGGGGGCCGAGCACGACCTATGTCGCGCGCTTCCCGATTCCGCCGTCCTACGAACAACGCGTCGGGCTCGCAGGCTGAGACGCGGCCCGCTGCGCGCGCCACGCGTTAAGCAGCCTGCAAGACACTCATGTCTAGGGTCCCCTTGCCGGGCAACCGGCGGGTAGCGAGTATCGGGGCTTTGGCTCCGGAGAGTGGGGTCCGCGCAGCAGCGGACCCCGTATCGCCCCCCAAGACGGTTGATCCCGCAGGCCGCGGCGCGGTAGCAGCGGCGCGATGGCAGATCTCTATTTCCACTACTCCACGATGAACGCGGGCAAATCGGCCGCGCTCCTGCAGTCGGACTACAACTACCGCGAACGGGGCATGCAGACGCTGCGCCTGACCGCGGCCGTCGACGACCGCGACGGCGTCGGACGGATCGTATCGCGCCTGGGCATCTCCGCAATCGCCCGTCCCTTCGGCCAGAGCGACGATCTCTTTGCGCTGATCGAGGCACGGCTGCGCACCGGACCTTGCGCATGCGTGTTCATCGACGAGGCGCAGTTTCTGACTGAATCTCAGGTCTGGCAGCTCGCCCGCGCCGTTGATGAACTCGGCCTGCCGGTGATGGCCTACGGTCTGCGCACCGATTTCCGCGGCGGTCTCTTTCCCGGCTCCGCCGCCCTGCTCGCCCTGGCCGACAAACTGCGCGAAGTGCGCACGATCTGCCATTGCGGTCGCAAGGCAACCATGGTCGTCCGCCTCGGGGCCGACGGCAAGGCGGTCAGCGAAGGCGCGCAGGTTCAAGTCGGCGGCAATGAGACCTACCTCTCGCTCTGCCGCCGCCACTGGCTCGAGGCGATGGGCGCGTAGCGGGTCGGCCAAGCTGCGGTGCTACGCCCGCCGTCCCGAAAACGGCCCGGTCCGCATCACGCGGATGCAGACCGGTTTGCCGGGCCTGAGGATCATCAGGCGGCGTAGGTGCCGCGGATCGGATAGTTGTTCTCGGGGTCTCGGATGAACTTCACACCGTTGCGGAGCGTCTGCAGGTCGGGCCGCGCGAAAGGCGCGTTCGAGATGTCGGTGATCTGGATCCGGCCGTCGCCATTGACGACGAACAGCCCCGGCTCGGCGAACGGGCGGTCGGTCTCCTTCGGCGAGCGCGGCTCGGACACATAGACACCCAACGCCGCCATCTGATCGAGGCTCAGATCGTAGCATACGTCAAACCGCGGCGCGATGTCGGCCATATGGTCGGTGGCCTTCTCCTCGGGGTCCGCAGACACAGCCACGACCCCGACGCCCAACTCCGCGAACTCATCTATCAGCCCGTTCAGCTCCTTGAGATACCGGGTGCAGAGCGGGCAGTGCTTGCCGCGATAGACGATGACGAGCTGCCAGTCCTTGTCGCCCTGGCCCAGGGTGAGGGTCCCGCCGCCAAGACGCGACACGGTAAGGTCGGGGAACGTGGCCCCGGCCGGCAGTTTCTCAGAGCTCATGACAGGTTCCTTGTGTTTTGTGACGATCGATATAAAAACTGACGGAGCTGCTGGTCAAGGATTTTATAGTGAACGACACAAAAAAGCTCGGCCGTCCGAAACAGTTCGACCGTGACGACGCCCTTGCCCGTGCCGTGTCGGTGTTCTGGAAACATGGCTACGAGGGCGCGTCGGTGAAGCGTCTGACCGATGCGATGGGAATCAGCAGCCCCAGCCTCTATGCCGAATTCGGCGACAAGCACGCACTCTATATCGATGCGATCCGGAGCTACACTCAGGACGATGCCTGCGCGCCGATCGCCCGGTTCGAGGCCGAACCGGACATCGTCCGCGCCGTGCTGGGGTTCTTCGAGGCCGTGGTCACGGATGCCACAGACGTGTCAGGCGCGCCGCGGGGCTGCTTTCTGGCCTCCTGCGTGTCGACCAGCGCCGGCCATGTCGAGGGCGCGGCGACCCTGCTGCGCCAGGCCATCGAGACGACGGAGACCCGGATCGCCGCCCGCTTCGACGAGGAAAAGGCGCGGGGCACGCTGCCACCGGACTTTCCCTCCCGCGACCGCGCACGGCTCCAGTTCGACCTGCGGCAGGGCCTGGTCTTTCGCGCTCGTGCCGGCTGCGCGCCCGAGGACCTGCGCGCCGGCCTCGCCGGGCATGTCCGCGCCGTGCTCGCCCCCGCGCCTTCATAGGGCACTGACCTAGGATGCGATGACGGCGTCGGCTTCCAGCTCCACCAGCCAGTCGGGATCGATGAAGCGCGACACCTCGACAAAGGTGCAGGCCGGGCGGATCGCGCCGAAGAGCCGGCCATGGGCCCGCGCCGCATCCTCCCAGGTGGCGATGTCGGTCAGCATCACGCGGGTGCGGATCACATCCTCCAGACCCGCGCCGGCCTCGGCCAGCGCCGCCTCGATGATCTCCAGACAACGGTGCGTCTGGGCATAGACGTCGCCCACACCCACGGTGCCACCCTCTGCGCCGATCGGCGCCGTACCGGCTACCGCGACATGGGGGCCGATCCGCGCCGCCCGGCTGAAACCGATCCTCGGCTCCAAGGGCGACCCGGACGAGACGCGTTTTTGCATGTGTCTTCTCCCCAGCTGGGCGCGATTTCTCGAGTTGGTTCGTCTAGAGCAGGTTCGGCGGCGGGCTCCCGGCGAAGAACGCCTCCAGATTGTCCACCGCCATGTGACCCATGTTTTCGCGCACCTCCAGAGCGGCAGTCCCAAGATGAGGCAGCAGCACGACGTTTTCCATCGCGACGAGGGCGTCGGGCACCTCCGGCTCGCGCTCATAGACGTCGAGCCCCGCGCCGCCGAGCCGCCCGGCCTGCAGCGCATCGATCAGCGCATCCTCATCGATCACGTCACCGCGCGAGATATTGACGAGAAACGCGCCCGGTTTGACCGACGCGAGCGCCTCCGCGCCGATCAGATGGTGCGTCGCCGCGCCCCCAGGAACGGCCAGCACGGTCACATCGGCGCTGGCAAGCACCTCGGCGAGGCTGCCCAGCTGCGTCGCCGGCACGCCGGCATCGGCCACCGGCGAGCGGTTGTAGAACACAATCTCCATGTCGAAGCCGCGCTGCGCCCGGCGCGCAATCGCCTTGCCGATCCGGCCCATGCCAATGACGCCCAGTCGCTTGCCCGTGACATGGAGCCCCAGCATCTGCACCGGATGCCAGCCCTGCCAGTCCCTGCGCCGCACCAGCCGTTCGCCCTCGCCCGCGCGCCGGGCCACCATCAGCACCAGCATCATCGCGATATCGGCCGTGGCATCAGTCACCGCCCCGGGCGTGTTGGAGACCGCGATGCCCGCCGCGCGCGCGGCCTCCACGTCGATATGATTGTAGCCCACGCCGAAATTAGCCAGGAGCTTCGCCCGCGGCGCGCCGGCCTCGGCAAAGATCTCTGCGGAATAGAGATCGCCCAGGGTCGGCAGCACCGCATCGAACTCCGCCAGCGACCGCAGCATCTCCGCGCGGCTCATCGGGCCCGTGCTCTCGCGCTGCTCGACCTCGAAAAGCCCCGCCGCCCGCGTCTGGACACTCTCCGGCAGGGGACGCGTGATCAGTACCTTCTGTGTCATCAATACATCCTCCCGCCGATGGGCACCTCGAGATCCGGCGTCAGCAGAACGACCTCGCCGGCCGCGTCCGGCACGCCCAGCACAAGCACTTCGGACATGAACTTGCCGATCTGACGGGGCGGGAAATTGACCACCGCCATGACCTGTTTCCCGATCAGCGCCTCGGGCGTGTAGTGTTCGGTGATCTGGGCGGAGCTCTTGCGCTCGCCGATCTCCGGCCCGAAATCGACCCAGAGCTTGATCGCCGGCTTGCGCGCCTCGGGGAAGGGCTCCGCCCGTGTCACCTGCCCGACACGTATATCGACCTTCAGAAAGTCCTCGAACCCGATCTCTTGCGTCATTGGTCCAGCTCCCGCGACCGCGTTGCCGCCGCGGCCACCGTGCGCCGGATCAGGGGCGGCAGGCCGGTTTCGGCATCCATCAGCACCTTTAGCCCGGCCTCGGTCGTGCCCGCCGGGCTGGTGACATGAACGCGCAGCTCGCCGGGATCTTCGTCGGCCTGCTCGGCCAGCACCCCTGCCCCTCCGACCGTCGCACGGGACAGCGCCAGCGCCAGATCGGGGGACAACCCCTCGGCCTCGCCCGCCGCCGCCAGCGTTTCGATCAGGTGGAACACATAGGCCGGACCCGACCCCGAGACCGCCGTGACCGCATCCATCTGCGCCTCGTCCTCCAGCCGCACGGCCTGGCCCACCGCCCCCATCAGCCGCTCGGCCAGCACCAGCGCCGACACGTCCGCCGCCGCGTTGCCGATCAGCGCCGTGATCCCGCGCCCCACCGCCGCCGGCGTGTTGGGCATCGCGCGCACTGCCGGCGTGTCGGCTCCTAACCAGCGCGAGAGACGCCTCAGACTCAGGCCCGCGGCGATTGACACGAAGAGCGTCCCGCCGCCGCCATAGCCCTGCAGACGCGGCAGCGCGCTTTCCATCATCTGGGGTTTGACCGCAAGAATGGCGACGCCGGGCGGCGCGGGCGGATCGGCGTTGACCCGGATCCCCGCGACCGCGCCCAGCCAGGCCGGCGGCGCGGGATCGAGCACCGTCACCGCCTCGGGCGCGAGCCCGCCCTTCAGCCAGCCCTTCAGCAAGGCGCTTCCCATCTTGCCGCAGCCCAGCAGGACCAGCCCGCGGCGGTTGAGATCTTCGAACACGTGATTGTCCCCCGTTATCGGGGGCCGAGACTAGAGCGAAACCACAACAAACTGAACCAGTTTGATCCCTTGATTTCGCTCAAGCTTTCAGGTCCGGGTCCGACGCTCCGCGACGCGCGCGGTATGCCGGTTTATCGGCAGCCTAGGCCCGGCCGTAGGCTTCTGCGATGGCGACTTGCATGGCGCGCGCGACGGGCTCTTCGCCCCAAGTGGCCAGCTGAAAGGCTGGGTAGAACCGTTCAGAGGCCGACACCCCGTTAGAGATCAGCGTGTTGATCTGGTCGCTCGACGCCACCTGTCCCCCGCTGAGCACCAGTCCGTACTTGAACACCATCAGCTTTTGCTCTTCCCAGTAAGAAAACGCCCCGGTCCAGCAGCTGTCATTGGCCGCGTTCAGCGCCTCGAACAATTCCGGGCGCCGCGCGGCGGGCGGGTCCATGTCGAAGGTGACGATCATGCGCAGGATCTCGTCATGGCCACTCCAGGCCAGCGTGATGGAATAGGTCTTCCACTGACCCTCGACAGCCATGGCGATCTGATCATCGCCCACGCGGTCGAACTCCCAGTCATAATGCTCGGCGAGGGACTCCACGATATCGATGGGGTGGATCTCGTCGCTATACAGCTCGTGTTCGGAAAGTGACATGCTCGGCCTCATAAACTGATGCCCTCGCGCGGGAACCGACAACAAGGGCTTGGCGCCTGCTCTACAAGCGGCGGGGTTGGCCCTGCTCGCTTACTAGATATGGTGTAACACGCGCCCGAGTCTGTAAAGTGAAATGTCGTTAACAGAGTCTTGCCGGCGCCCATTGACCGATGTGATCCGACACCAAGACTGTCAGCAAGCGGAAGACACCGTGTAATACTGGAAGACCTCGGAAGGGTGCTTCGAAAACAACGCGCTGACGAGCGTGTGTGCGCTTGTCGTGGCCAGTGTCAGTTGTCGGACGTAGCCGGCGGTATGGCATGGCGCGTGTCCGCCTGATGCTCGGTCGACAGCGCTAAACTCCAACCTCAAGCAAAAAAACAACAGCTTAAACGAAACGGGCGACGGGCCACCACGTCCGAACTGTGAACCGAAGTTCACGGTTTCGATCCCAGTTCCCAGTTTACAAAACCCCTTTGAAACATGGCTGTGGAGGTTCGGCGTTTGGAACGCAGCTTGAGCGGAACTGGGAACTGATTTTCGCTTGAATGGGTCGTTTAAGCCCCCCGCTACTCGAGCCCGCTGATGACCTCGCGCAATTGCTCGATCGTGCGCTCGGTCTCGGGGGCGCTGATCCAGGGCGCATCGGTCCAGCTCCGCGACCAGCAGGCGCAGCTCATGTACGGCGAACCTGCAGATGCTGTTTAGGTGGCCCTCGGGGCGATGCGCATAGGTCGCGCATAGGTGATGTCGGTTTAGGTTTCGCGACGCTCCCATCCTACCGACATTGCAGCCGAAATCATCATACGGTCCGGATCGGGGCTCGGAATCGTGTGTTCAAGACTTTCATCGCATCCAATCGATTGAATAGATTTCATTGGACCGTTTGTGGAGCCGCACAAGATGTCAGTGATCGCAAAGAAATTGGGTAAACTACGGCTACGAATTAACCGGCTTGAATGCTGCGAAGCGTCCGAAACGACACCAGAGGTAGCCGATCTCATCTAGTCATTGTCCGATTTGGGAGTAGAGGTCGCCAGTACTGCAGTTGCTGAACAAAAGCAGGCATACTTGCTCGCTATCTCGAGCTTTTTTGGCGGTTGCTTCGTAGGTAGTTGTCTCTTCAGCTAATGAACTGGGACCGCTTAGCAGCCCGATCTGGCAGGTCCGGTTTGAGTGTTGATGCATGATCCGCGTTGGTTCCATCGGGATGATTTCCTCTGGCGCCGGCGGCCTGTGTCCCGGGGCGCTTTGGGGGCGTTTCGTGTTGTAGTGGTTCCTCTAAACCTTCGATGACGATCTTTGCTTCTCTCAGCGAGGAAGAGATCTCTCCGTTCAGCAGCTTGTCCCGGAACCGGGCGTTGAAGTTTTCGACGTCGCCGTTCGCCCAAGGCGATCCCGGTTCGATGAAGGCGGTCTTGGCGCCGACCGTAATGACCCAGGCCCGAACGTCCATGGCCACGAACGCGGGGCCTTCGCCCATTGGGCGCGGACCATCGGCGCCTTCAACGGGCAACTCGCTTGCGACGAACGCTGGTTGTCCGCGCAGGATGAACAAGTCGGTCAGAGCCTCGATCACATCGGTCGGGTTCGGCTTGTGCCTGACCCGGATCGCCAGACAGTTCCGGCTGAACTCATCCAGGATATTCAACGTGCGGAACGATGAGACTATCCCCGCCATTGGTCCGAGGACAGTGGTCGAATGCCGTTGTCGGTGAGGCATTTCCGAGATGACTCCCTGACGGTCATCCTTTCGAGGCGAGAGCGCCTGGGTGCGTTCGGGTTCGTAGTTCCACGCACAAATTGCGATCACGGGATGGGGATGGTCAGACCGACTCGCGTGTGGTTGGGCGTGGATGTCACTTCCAGATCTCCGCCTATCTGTTCCGCGCGGCTGCGCATGTTTTTGAGGCCATAGCCTTCGTTGCCTTCCGGGGCGGTCAGCCCTCGGCCGTTGTCGGAAATATCGATCCGCAGAAAACGCGATTGTTCGGTACCCAACACGAAATCGAAAATGACCTTGTCCGCGCCGGAGTGCTCAATAACGTTGGTGATCGCTTCCTGCATAACACGGAGAACGTTGAGCGCGTGGGTCGGGGACAGGTTCTTGATCGGCGGAATATCGACCATCCGCCGTTCCAGTGCGATCCCATGGGCGGTGAGCTGAATCTCGGCGCGCTCGCGGAACGTGCCCAATACGCCCGTGATATCTTGATCCACAGCCAGCGAGTTGATCACCATGCGCAGGTCTTCCAGAGCGGTCCGGGCCGAGTCCTCGACCGGCTTAAAACTCTCTCCCTTGTTGGCGGCGAGCGCGATGATCGACATCAGTTGCCCGCCAAGCCCGTCATGGACATCGCGGATGATGCGCTGCCGTTCTTCGAGCAATTCGCGCTGCCGATAGGTTTCGCGGTACTCTCGCTCCTTGTGCTCGATCGTGCTGTCCATGGTCTTGAGCAAATGATCGACCTGTTCGAACGACCTGAGAAACCGTTTGATGAACACCAGGCTCAGACCGGGCAGGATCACGATGTAGGCAATCCGGAAATGCAGGAAATCGTGATCGGGGCTGAGATTGGCGATCACCAGACTGTCGCGAACGGCCAACACCACGGCCGCGCAGATCGATACCAGAATGACCGTGCTGTCCGAGAGCGGGTGTCTCATCACGTCTCGGATCAACACAACGAAGATTGCGACAACAACCACTAGGCTGAAGGGCACGACGACCGCCTTGTTGACCCAGACGAACACCTCTGCGGGCAGCAGGAAGTAGCTGACCGTCGCGATCAGGGGGATCAGCAGAATGACAGCGTCGCGGATGGGAAGGCGTGTCTGAGTGAAATAGGCGGCAAAGAGTAGGCCGACCGCGCTGAGCCAAAAATTGGTGACCAGACCCAGTGAGGTTGCCACCTCCCAGAGCATTGAGGATTGCGGAAAAAAATGGAAGACCGTGAAAATCTGCTCAGAGCCATCATGAAAGCGCCATAGAGGGCGGCTTTTTCGTGCCGGCGGAATTCCCACAGCACCAGCAACAGTGCCATCAGCAGGAGCTGCCAGATCAGCACGATCAACGGCAGATGCACTGCCCGGAACTGGTGCCAGGCAAAGCTGCCCTGCAGATCACGGGCTGCGCCGATATACACTTGGCCGAGAAATCCGGTCAGCGGCCCGCCCGGTTGAAGGAAAAATTCCAGGCTGTTGTCCTGGACGTGCAGGATGCTGTCTGGAAGCACGGTAAATGGCGGCACGACCCGGGAAATCTTCGGCCCGCTGTTGAGCTCTCCGGATGCCTGCAGATCCTGCCCGTTGAGCCGGATGCGCAGCGTGCCGGTGTAGCTTGGGACAAACACCGCCTGCGTGCGGGTGTCCCCTCCGGCGGCAAATGTGACCTGGTACTTTCCGGCCTGATCCGGGTGGCGATCTCTGTCCGAGCGCCAGTTGTCCGGCAGGCTCAGCGCGGTGACGTCGCCGTCCGGGGGGTTGGGCGAACAGCGCCACGTCCAGCGGCGCGACCGCCTTTGGAAGGGGCAGCAGATCAAAAGCCAGAACCACGGTCACACCGACCAGCAAGACCGCCCACACGCCCGTCAGAAAGCGCCTCGTCATACTCTTGGTCACCTTCCTGCCGTCTTCAGGAAATCCGGATCAAACCACGCTGGATGGCCTCAAACACGGCTTCTCCGCGCGAATTCACTTCGAGCTTGCGGTAGATGTTCTTGATGTCTGTCGGCACCGTGTTGGCCGAGATCCCCAACCTTTCGGCGACATCGCTGTAGGTGTATCCTTTGGCGATACCCCACAGAATGTCCATTCCCGCTTTGTCAGGGTGAATTCGGACTGCTGGGACTGCTCGGCGCCATGCACCACCTTGATGATATGGCGCGCCACGGAGGTCGAGATCGGCGACATCCCCGCCAGAAGCTCTCGAACCGCCTTGACCGTATCGATCGGGCTGCTGTCCTTGAGCAAAAACCCGGACGCGCCCGATGCGATGGCCGAAACGACACTATCCTCATCGCCCAGCACCGAGATGGCGAGGATCTCCGTCGCGGGCGTGACTTTGCGAGCCTGCCTGATCAGGTTGAGCCCGTGCCCATCGGGCAATTTGAGATCTGTGATCAGAACTGTGGCAGGCGCCTCCTGAATGGCCGCGGCGCCCTCGGCTTAGGTCGTGCAATTCGCCGAGATCTCGAAGTCCTCACTGGATGTCAGGCTGCTGACCAGAGACGCATTCATCACAGGGTCATCTTCAACAAGCGTGATCCGGATCTTTGAGACCATGGTCAATTTGTTTCTTCCCAGGGCTCCGTCATCCGTGCCGGCGCAGGCGGTCCTGTGCGCCCGGTGGCGACGCAGTCCCGCGCCCGGGTTTGGCTGCCTCCTGGAGCGTCATCATCTTTGAGGCAGTCACTCTATCCCATGATCATGAGATAGTCACGTTCGTGCGTTCGCTTCACCCTCACAAGGCAACGCCCCGGCTGCGAAACGGTGGCACCGGGTCGTGTCTGAGAGCGCGACCAAGTTCAGGGGGAAGGATCGCGGATGCCGGACGACGCAAAACCCCGCAGTCGCAACGGCGGTTGCGCGGCGCATCCCCCATGGCCGCCCTGCCCCTGACCATGCCTGTCGTCGTCAGCACAGCCACGGAAGTCCTCGGCGCGCTCAGGATCTTCTTTTTCGCCCTGCAGTTTCTGGGCGAGACCCTCAAGCAGCTATCAAGCCAGCGCCTGCGGCAGCGCATCGCGCGACTGACCGAACGTAGCGGCATTGGGATCCTGGTCGGTGCGATGATGATCACGGTCACGCAAAGCGGGCCGGCGTCGGTCTTTTTGCTGGTCGGTCTGGCGCGTGCAGCATGCTCACGCTACGTCAGGCCCAGCCGGTGCTTCTGGGTGTTAACATCGCCGCCGGGCTGACCGTCCTGTTCCTGACCCTTGATATCCACCCGGTGGTGATGTCCGTCCTTACCGTCGCGGGCATCTCCTATGTCTATGGCACACCGCGCGTCCGCCGGGTTGCGAGCGCAGGCATTGACATCGGGCTGCTCTTTCTGGGCCTGCATCTGATGCGCGAGGGCGCGTCGATCGCCCAGGACCAGCCCTGGTTCGACGGCGTCATCGCCCACATCCTTGACCAGCCGATCGTCAGCTTCTGCGTTGGCGTCCTGCTGACGGTGGTCTCGCAATCCTCCCTGGCGGTCGTCATCCTGATGACCGCCTTGCTGGATCCGCAGGCTCCGGCCCCGCTGGAAGCGATGATGTTTGTCGCCGGCGCGAATGTCGGCGCGTCCGTTCTGACATATCTGATGTCGTCCGGGCTGACCGGTGTGGCGCGGCAGGCTGCGCTCTATCAGGTCGCCTACAACTTCTTGGCCGCGACGATCGCTGTGCCGTTTCTCTATGCCGAGGCGTTCCTGAATACTCCGCCGTTGGCGGCGCATATCCACGGGATCACGGCGGATCCCGCACAGCAGGTCGCCCTGTTCTACCTGCCGTTCAACCTCGTGCCGTTTCCCGTCCTGCTGCTGTGCCTGGGGCCAAGCGCCAGGCCGCTCAAGGCGCTGGCGCCCGAAACGGTGATCGAGCAGGGGTCCAAGCCGCGCTACCTGACCGGCCTTCTTCCCACCGATCCGGGCGCCGCGCTGCGGTTGATCGAGCTAGAGCAGAAACGTCTTATCGCCCTGCTGATCTGCGGCCTCGACACAGTGCTATGACAAAACCGAACGCGCCATAGCGGAAACGCAGGAGGCGTTCAGGTCCCTGGCGGCAGCGATCAACGCCGCGATCGACGACACCACCAAGCTGAGCGCCCTGAACGCGGAAGACTACGACAGGCTGGAAAAGATCCTGAGCATCCAGAACAATCTGGAAGCCGCCAGCGCCACCATATCGGGCCTTGTGGTAGAGCTGCTTACGCTGCGCCAGGCCGCGAGCGGGATCTCCTTTCCTACCACGGACACAGAAGGTCTGGATGTTATCCTATCGGTACTGGCCGATGTCGCGCTCAATCGCGACGATGACGATATCGAACTTCTGGCGCGCATGACCGCGACCAAGGCCGACAGCACGCGCACCGTGCGGGCCGCTTATTCTTCCAATGAGGATGCTCTGCCCTCGGCCGAGCGGATCCACCTGCTTGCCGCGGTCAATTATTGCGAGCGGCTGATCTGGATCTCGGGTGAAGTCTGCGATGCCTATCGGGGGCTGAAACTTGCCTGAGCGGCGTCCATACCCTGCCCAAGGATGGGCGCGATGACCCCGCCGCAATCGGTCAGGACCAGATTTCTGCGGATCACCGCCCCGCTGATCTTTGCCAGCGTCATGGGTGTGCTGGGCGTGATCGAATACAAGACGTACCGAAACAAAATGGCCGAGTTGCAAAGCCCTGTCGCGTTGATGATGCGCACACAAGCAGCATCGCTCGTCATGCCAATGTGGAATCTCGACACCACGCAGATACGGCTCACGCTGGCGGCCATCGTCGCCAACAGCGAAGTCCTGACCGCAAGTGCCTTTGACGAAACCGGCACGTTCATAGCCCATGCCGGACGCGCGGACGCCACGGACCCGACAGCCCGCATACACTGTACGGATGTTCTGCGTGGTCCTGTCGACACCGCCCGCCAGATCGGTGCGCTTGAGGTCGTCGTCACTGCGCGCGACATCTGGCAGAAGACGCGCAACCGGATCATCCTGGACATGGCGATCGCCCTGCTGGCGGTCTTGATGGAGGTCGGGGCCGCGCTGTTCGCGCTCCGCCAGATTGTCGGAGTATCGCTCTCCCGCCTGATGGATGCGATCACGGCTGAAAAGGCCGGCGGGATCCGCGATCCGATCCCCATCGGGACGATGGACGAGATGGGACAGGTCATCGCCTCTTTCAACGAGATGCTGCAGTAGCAGGAAGTCTTTGAAACCGAGCTGGCCAAGCGCGCCCGGCTCGATCAGGAAATGAGCATCAGCCATGCGCTGCAAATGGCGATGGTGCCGCGGGACTTCGCAGACATTACGGCAGAACGACCCATCGAAATGTCGGGCGATATGGAGCCCGCGCGCGAAGTCGGCGGCGATTTCTACGACGCGTTCCTGCTTGCGGATGACCTTCCTTGCCTCTGCATCGGAGATGTCGCCGACAAGGGCGTGCCTGCCGCGCTTTTCTTGTCGGTCACAAAGACGCTCATCCGCGCGCTCACCAAGGGCCAGAGCTCGCCCGCCCAGATCGTCGCACGTGTCAACGCAGAGCTTTGCCAGAGCGCTACCGGCGGCATGTTCGTGACGGTGTTCCTGGCGATCCTGAACCTTCGCACCGGCAAGCTGGTCTATACCAATGTCGGTCACAACCCGCCGTTCCTGATCCGCGCGACCGGAGAGGTCCAACCCATCGAAGACCGGAACGGGCCGGTTATCGGCGCGGAAACGCAGATGGAGTTCACCGAATCGTCCTTGCTGCTCGTCGCCGGAGAGTCGCTGTTTCTCTATACCGATGGCGTGACCGAGGCCGTCGCCCCTGAAAACGCGTTCTTCGGGGTCGCCCGGCTCGAGGCGCTTCTAACGCGACATGCGCGCACACAGCCATCTCAGCTCATAGGACACGTCGCCGACGCCGCCAGAACCCATGAAGCCGACGGCCTCCATTCGGACGATGTGACGATGCTCGCGTTTCATTTCGGCGGGGCGTTCCGCGTCGACTGGTCGGGGCGCTGCACGGCATCTCCGGACGCTATCGGGGCACTGAGCGATGAGATGGCCGGGGCGCTGTCGGGGCTCGATCAGGAGCTTGTCGCGAAGGCCCGGCTTACTCTGGACGAACTCGGATCGAATCTCGTCTTGCATCGGACGACTCCGGAGGCGGCAGGAATAGAGGTCTCCGCCTGTGTCGTGCAGCCCGATTTGCGGCTGAAAATCAGCGATACCGCCGGCCCATTCGACCCCGCCACGATAGCCCCTGCCGATGTCACATCCTATCTGACCGCGCGGCGCGTGGGCGGACTTGGCCTGCACATCATCCAGCGGCTGAGTGACGGCTTTCGCTATGCTCGCGAAGGCGACAAAGACGTTTACCGCCTCGTGCTGTGCGGATCCGAAGAACCGGTCAGCACCGAGGCGGCCGGCGCAAAACGGAAAACGCAAACATGGACATGACAGGCATGGAGATCACGACAGAGGACAGCCTTTCGCTGATCCGCCCGGTCGGCAAGATAGATTCCACCAACTCCCAGGTCTTCGAGCAGGCGATGACGCGCCTCATCGAGCATAACCCGACGGATGTCCTGGTCGATTTGGGCAAAGTGACCTTCGTCGCCAGCGCCGGCCTGCGTGTCATGCTGAACATCGCAAAATAATTGAGCCGCCGGGGCCGCGCCCTGCGTGTGTTCGGCTTGAATGGTCTCGTTCGGGAAACCGTCGAGATCTCGGGCTTCACGTCAATTCAGGATGTGCGTCTGAACGAAGACGACGCGCGGGTCGGACTGATGTGAGGCCTCGGCCGAGTGTCTGCCCAGGCGGGTCGGCGCTTTGTGAAAACCACCACTGGAGGATGCAATGCCTGACCCATTCCGAGCCGTTCTGAGTGCGACTGCGTTCACAGGCCTGTCCCTGATGGCCGGCGTTGCCGGTGCCGAACCAGTGCGCGTCGCCTACTCCTCGTGGTGTCCTCATATCTGTACGGATGCCGACGAGGTGCTGCTGCCCGATCGCCCGGGCTTTGCGGTCGAATTGGTGCGTGACGCGTTGGCCGATCAGGGGTTCGATGTCGTCTTCCAGCCGCTCCCCTTCAGCCGCCAATTGCAGGAGGTCAGCATTGGGCGGCAGGATGCGGTGCTGCACATCAAGCGGGCCCCAGACCGCAATTATGTCTGGCCAAACGTCCCGACTGGGACCGATCAGCAGTGCTTTGTCGTCCGCGAGGACAACGATTGGACCTATAGCGGTATGGACAGTCTGGAGGGCGTCTCCATCGGCGCGATCGCCGGGTACGAATACGGCGCACTGTCGAGTATCTGAGTGGCGACAAAACCGACCTGCGCAATCTCCAGAAAGTCGCATTGGGCCGGATGGATGCGTTTATTGATAATCACGACACCATCGCATTCCTGCTCAAGCAGGAAGGTTTGTCCGAACAGTTTCGCTTTGCCGGTTACCTGGACCCGATTTCACTCTTCGTTGCCTTTTCGCCGGTGCTAGAGACTTCTCAGACCTATGCCGATGCACTGGATCGTGGGCTGATCGCCATGCGCGAGGATGGGCGGCTAGACGGTATCCTTGCGCAATATGGTTTGGTCGACTGGCAGAAGATGAACTGAGGCGCTCCCGACAATGGCCGTCGCGGGGCCCGTTACGCAGCGCAGCGCGCTGGTCAGAGCGACCCCGTGACGTCGAAGGAGTGTACTGGCCGGACCGCCGGAGGCCGCAATTCGCTTCCGGTCCTGGGCGACCTTATCCGAGCGGTCCAGCGTGATCGGACCACTTCGTTTGGTGATCGACAGACCGAGTTCAGCTGACAACCCGAGCCTGAGACTCTCCTCGTCCACCTGAGGCGACACATAGGCGTGATAGTGATGCGGCTGCCAGGATGCAAAGGTGCAAACGAACAGCTCCAACTCGCTGCAACCGCCCAAAGTCTCCGGAAGTTGCAAAAAGTGGAGCCAGCACCGGCTTGGGATGCAATCCCCGTAGCCTTAAACCAAGTGCATCACCAAGCGGACCTAACCCTAGCGTCGTAAAGCTTTGCCCCGCAGAGTGTGACTTCAACACCTTTGTTGTGACGCAAACAACAGACATCTTGTTGTTCGCTCAGTTCGATAATGTCGGAACCGTCGGGACCACTTTGTTGCTTCACCTCTCCACTTTCGGTAGCCGAACTGAACGAAGGAAAAAGGACCTTGTTGCGGCATCTTGTTCTTTCTGCTGGTTTTTTTGCCATAGTTTTGTTGCCCGCAAAAGCATACGCTGACGTTTCGCTCAGCGATGTATTTGCCGCTTGTGAAGCCAGAGTCGTTCAGAGCGCGAACTCGCCGCTACTGAATCTAGGCGAAGTCATCGACCAATGTGAGCGGCAGAAACGTATCCGCATGAACTCCGATGCAGGAGTGCTTGTCGCCACGATTTTCCCGCCGCCATTTGGCAATGTGCTGGATTGCATTTTGTGGGGAAGCCAGTCCGACTCTGAAGCCAGGTTCGCAAACGAGTGGCAAGACTGGGTCGAGTGGGAAGAAGCCGAGCAGGCGGCGAGAAACTGGCACCAAAATAGTCTTTAGGTACCTGGAAGCGTTGATTTGACGGACACCCAACAGCCAGGCTTCGTGATCGCTCGCTGTGACCTGTCGGAGCATGGCCTCGTTCTAGCAAAACAACCAGATTTACTGGAGTGATCCGTCAGGTCCCTCCCAATCTGGACCCACCCCATACCCCAAGCGTGTTTTTCCCGTTCAGTGTAGCGAGAGCCCTGGCCGGTAGATGCCAAGCCGCTGTTGGTGCTCAATCGGATGAGCAAAGCGGCACTCTCAGCCCTGTCAGTTGTACCGCTCTGAAAGCTATCCATTTCCCTCCCCCACAAAGCCAGCCAGGGCTGCGATATTCGAGGACTCCGCCGTGTCAGGCTTTGCAACTGTCAGCGCTCTTGGTGACACTTCTACTTTGCAGAGCGGGTGACAGTTCTACTTGGCTGCAACACACTCCCTCTCCCCGGCGTCGCGATGCGCGATGGTGCAGGTGCCATAGTCTGCGATCGAGAGGAGCCACCCCATGCAGGTTACCGCCGTCGGCCTGGATGCGGCGGAGACCGTTGCCCGTGCGCGCGGTGTCGCGCAGGACGGCGAGGTCCTGTTCAATCGGCCGTTGCGGCAGGCTCAGGTCCAGACCTGCCCGAGCTCGCCCAAAATGCTCTGCGCGTTCTCAGCCAACAGCTGGTCGACCGGCACAACCGGCTCGGATGGTACGGGAAACGATGCGTATTCAGGCATGTCTCGGCCGCCAGGCGCAGCTTTTGCAGGCCCCTCCCGGTGGGCCGGTCACGGCGTCGGCAGTGGCAGCGACAGTCGGCTCAGGGCGGCCGTTCCGAAATGGACGCGAGTTCGCCGGCTGGCTGGGGCTCACGCCGCGCAACCACTCCAGCGGCAAGGAACGGCTGGGCAAGATCACGATGAAGGGCGATCATTGTCCGCGCCAGCTTATCGTGGTCGGCATGACATCACGGGTCGGGCAGGTGACCACTCGCCCCGACCACGCCGATCCCCGGCGCGCCGACCTGCTGCACCGCAAACCGGCCCGTCTCGCCACAACCGCCATGGCGCACAAAACCGCCAGGATCATGTGGGCCGTGCCGACGAAAGGCGACCCCGCAAGCGACACGCAGCCTGAGCGCGACGGGGCACCAGAGACAGCGGGACCCACGGTGTGATGGTGTCCCCTTCAGCCGCAACGATCAGGACACTCCGCCGAACGTCCCGGGCACCGCTGCCCGCACAGCAGTCAGGACCCTGATCTGCGGCTGCCATCAGGGCCAGAGGTCATGACCGCGCGAACAGGCCGGACACAAGACCGCTTCTGAAATGGCGCGCCAATCCTCGTTCACCCCTTGCCATGCAGGAGCCATCCACGCAGGACGTTGGTCGAGAGGCAGCTTCAAGACACTCGGAATGACGGCCTGGAGGATCTTTATTGGCATTTCATGCGGGGTCCCGAAGCATCGCTTAGGGTATCGGACCGTCGCAACAGATCAACGAAGCCCCGTTGATGTCAGACCTTCGCTACAGCTTAGATCCGGCGCACTTGGTCACCGCCGGATGAGCAGCCAGACCATCGCCCCGACAAAGGCGAAGGTCGTAAGGTTCAGAACCGTATCAATCGCCTCACCGACCAGCATTTCGGACCTCTTGGCGCAGCCCTCGGATCAAACAGATGCAGAGCAAGACGCTGACAAAGACAAAGGGCAGCGCGCCGATGGCGATCAGTTTCTTGATCGCGTCGATGGAACCCGACAGGATCATCGCTGCCCCCAGAAGACCAAGCAGAAGGCCCCAGATAAAGCGGATCCTCGGGCTCGGGTCAGGATCGCCGCCGGATGAAAACGTGCCCAGAACGAAAGCGGCGCTGACAACGCTGGTGACGATAAAGAGGAAAGCGGCGAGGATGGTGGCGAGTGTCGTCACCGCGGGCAGTGGGAGGCGCTCCAGAAGCGCAAATGTCACCCGTTCGACATTGCTCGCAGTCAAGGCGAGAAGCTCGCCGTTTCCGTTCAAAGCATCAAAGAGGCCTATGCCGCCGAACGCGCCGAACCAGATCAGCGAGAACAGTGTTGGTCCGATCAGCACACCCAAGACAAACTCGCGGATCGTTCGGCCTTTGGAGATGCGCGCGATGAAGACCCCGACAAATGGGCCCCATGCAATCCACCAAACCATGTAGGTCAGTGTCCAGTCTTGGAACCAGGTCGTCAGATCGTCTCCGTAGAACGTAAGGGTCTGGAACCCTCTTGGGATCGCCGCAAAGGCGTAATCGCCGAAACTGTTGAGAACCGAATTGAGAAGGTACTCAGTTGGGCCCAGGACAACCGTGTAAAGGACAAGAGCGATTGCGATGATCATCGCCGTACTCGACAGGCGCGCCATGCCTGCGCCGAGATCGACCAGCAGCGGCGGCAAATAGGCTGCAACCATGATCGCAAAGATCACGGCCACCAACGCGTTCGACGCTTTCTCGCCCCCGAGCATCACATCGACACCATCGGCGACTTGGAACACCCCCATGGCAATCGACCCCCCGACACCGATCGCAATGGCCACGATCGCCATGAAATCCGAGAGCCACCCGACGATCCTGGCCCAGCGTTCCTCCGGAAACAGCGCCTCAATAGGCCCACTCACCAGCATTGGAGCGCCCCTGCGGAAAGTGAAATAGGCGATGGTCAGTGCAGTTGTGCCGTAGATCGCCCAGGCGTGGATGCCCCAATGGAAGTTCGTGGCAAGCAGCGCCTGTTGAGCGGCGATGGGCGGCGGCATCAGTTCGCTTGCAAAGGCGTAGTGCGTCAGGGGTTCCGCTACTGCCCAGAACAGCAACCCAACGCCCATGCCTGCTGCAAACAGCATAGCGATCCAGGAGGGGGTCGAAAACTCCGGCCTGTCGTCATCTGCGCCCAGCCGAATATCGCCATAGGGGGAAAACGCCAGCCAGATGCACAGAAACAACATGCCCGAGACCGAAAGCATCACAAACCAGCCGCGGCTTTCGAAATACCGGCTCACAACATCCGAGGCAAAGCGGACAAGGCCAGCCGAGTCCAATACACCCCAGGTCCCGACAACCGAGATGGTCAGGAGCGACGCAACAAGGAGGCTGCGGGCGCGTGTCATCTAGAGGCCGACAAAGATCTGGATGATGACCGCATTGGCGAGATCCAAAAAAACGCAGAAACCAGTGGCGGCACTATGAAGGCGAGTAGGACGGAACCATAGCGCTTTGTGACTGAGGGCATACTAGAAATTGCTGTCGGTCTGGCTACGAGCGTAAAGCCTGCACTCAAAACGCCCCCCTGATAGTTGCTGCCCATCACTCGGAAAAAGATCGGCAGAGTAAACGCAACGGTCATGACTGCTTGCATCAAGAGGACCGCGAGGATGGGACCGCCAAGTTCGGTGAGCGTCCAGAGCTGCAGGCTCATCAGTGACACCGCGAGAAAAACCTACAGGCAGCAGTCCGAGATGACGGCCAGCGCGCTGGTGCGCGCAGGCCATGTAAACCTTGGGAGAACAAAGGGAACGGCATTGGACGCCGCGATGCCCAAAAGAGGACAGGGGACGAAGAGCGGAAGCTTCTGGCCCGCGTCGATGATAGCGGGACGCCAGATAAAGCCCAGCAAAATAGCGACACGCACAGCCAACATGCCTCGCATAGGGCTCACATGGTTGATCAGGTTGTCGGGGCTTTCCTGATCTTAAACCTGCGGTCCCCGGGCTGTGGCCGCGCCGTGGCCCCAATCAATGAGGCGGAGCACACAAGGACAAAGGTGGCGCTTGGCAGGCCGAAAAGCGTCACACTGATCAGTCCAATGACATTTCGCAGGACCATGACCGCCAATGTGAGGGCGAGCAACAACACAAGCAGATGCCCGCCGCGGAACAGGTCCGAGATTGTCCTTCCCCCCTAAACCTGGGCCATTAGACTGGGCGCGAGAGGGGGATTGGGCATGGCGAGGAAGCGACATTCAGACGAAGACGTGCTGAAGCTGCTGCGTGAGATCGAGCTTAAGCTGACAACGGGCGATGACGTAGCGTTGGCTTGTCGTAGCGTCGGGATCAGCGATGCGACCAACTACAACTGGCGGAAGCGGTTTGGCGGTATGGGATGCGCGCAATTGTCGGAGATGAAGAGCCTAGAGAAAGAGAACGCCCGGCTGAAGAGAATCGTCGCCGAGCTTGAACTGGACAAGCTCATCCTCAAGGAAAGCTTGAACCACCCAAAGCCCAGGGCCTGACCACAGAGGAGCTCCGTCCGGCCGTCATTCACACACGCCAGAAGCTCGCCACGTCTGAGCGACGGACGTGCCGGGTGATTGGCCTGGCGCGAAGCTCCCTAAATATCAACCAGCCCTGAGAGATGACGATACCCTGCGGCTGGCGATCATCCGTTTGGCAAAGCAGTACAGTCGGTACGGCTATCGCAAGGTCGTCCTGGTTGCGCCATTGGTTCGAGCAACCAATGGACGACGAGTTGCTTCGCGTTAAGGGCTGGAAAGTCAATCACAAGAAAGTCGAACGGAGAGCCACTGATCCGCCATTGGTCCGAGGAAAATGGCGAGCGGCGTGAGGAAGGGCTGCTGCTCCCTCAGCGACACAAGCTCTACCACAAAGATCGCTCTATCATCTGCTTGAGGCCCACCCATCCGAACCATGTTTGGGGTGAGCCAAGTCACGCCACCGGTCCGAGTGACATTGGCGAACGACTTCGTGCACGACAAGCTCAGCAATGGTCGGAGCTACAAGATGCTCACGGTTCTAGGCGAGTTCACGCGGGAGGCCTTGGCTATTGTGGTCCGCACCAAGATGGGAGCCGACGACGTTCTCGAGGCACTCTATCCGCTCCTGCTGAGGCACGGTTCGCCAGAGTATATCCGATCCGATAACGGCCCCGAGTTCGCAGCAGAGGCGATGCAGGGCTGGCTTCGACGCGTTGGCATCAAGCTGATCCGCATCTATCCGGGATCACCCTGGGAGAACGGATACAACGAGCGGTTCAATGGGACATTACGACGGGAGGTTCTCAACGCGGAGTGGTTCACGACGACCAAGCAAGCTCAGGTCGTCATCAATCACTGGCTTAGACAGTACAACCACACCCGTCCGCATCAGGCACTCAACATGCGGCCACCAGTTCCGGAAACCAAATTAGAGAAGTAGCCAATCAGTGGCCCAGGAGAAGGGGTCTAGACACCTTTTGGTTCGGAGTAGCATCAAAGTATATGTGGGACTTGTTCGGCGGCCAGCGAGAAGGTTGGGCGATTCATGCAGCGACCGGACAGTCCCCGCGGCTGTAGTCGATGCCGCTTTTGGTCGGCCCCGGCCCAGCGGTGTGCGTGTCGCCCCATGCGAACGGGTGCTGCGCCTCATGATCTGGATTGGTCCCCCGTTATGTTCAGGAAACGGAGGACCCGGAATGGCGAACAAGCGGCACGAGCCCGCGGAGATCGTTCGGACGTTGCGGCATGTTCATGCGCTTGTCGGCCAGGGCATGGCGCGGGTGGATGCGATCCGCGAGGTCCGCAACCCGCCGCTGTCCGGGTGGCAGCGGGCGCGCCACCGGCTTGAGCGCCGCTGACGACGGTCCGAGAACAATGGGCGGGTGAGCAGACCTGTTACCGGTGTCGCAAGCAGTATGGCGGGATGGGAACCGACCAGCGGAAGGACCTCAAGCGGCTTCAGAAGGAAAGCTTGCCAGTGGAACGCCAAGGGTCCGAGAGACACCGGCCCACGCGGCTGCGCGTCTCTAGACCTGACGCTGGACGCCCTTGTTCTGAAGCAAGCTGCCCGGGGAAACTTCATGCGTCATTGTGCTTGAACCAATGGCGCACAATTCCTCACCCCGCCCGGCGGCGTGCGTGCATCGAGTGGATCCGCACGGAGAAGAAGGGCAAGTCCATTGAGCGCCATTGGTTCAAGCACAATGGACGGCGGCCCCGCGTTCGTGGCCATGGACGTTCGGGCCTGGATCACTGCGGCCGGCGCCAGAACCGCCTTCATCGAACCAGGCAGCCTTGGGAGACCGGCGACGTCGAGGGCTTCGACGCCCGGTTCCGGGACGAGC
>JANSYP010000012.1 GCA_024742405.1 Paracoccaceae bacterium | reverse complement strand
GTCGCCCTTGCCCTTGGAATAGAGCTGCAGCGCGCCGCCGCTGAAATAGAGCCCCTGGTCGTCGCCGTTGCGCACGATGCCCGGCTGCAGATCCGACGACGCGTCGGGATCCAGGTAGACCCAGGTCTCGATGGTGAAGGCGCCGTTCAGTTGCAGGTCCGCGACATCCGAAACAACAGCCGTCCCGTCAGACTCCAACGCAAAACCAGCGTCGCCCACGGCCACGGTCACGGTGGAGACGTTCGATGTTTCGGGACCCTCCGACAGGGTGTAGGAGAAGGTATCTAGCCCCACGAAGCCTGCGTTCGGAGTGTATAGGATGGCTCCGGTGTTCGGATCGACCGAGGTTTGCCCCGAGGTCGGACCGGTGACGATCTGCAGACTACCGGGCAGAAGGGCCGAATCGAGGTCGAAATCGTTGCCCATGACATCAATCGCGACCGCCTCGCCGGGGGCCGTTGCGGCGTGATCCTCCAGTGTCACCGGCGCCGGCCACACCGTGTACGACACCGAGGAATAGGTCGCCGAGGTTGATGCGCCCGCCGGCGGGGTTCCGGTGAAATTAGTTTCCCCGGTCCAGATATTCATGAAGACGCGGCCGATTTCGGCCGGAATGCCGATGTCGGACTCCGTCACCTCTCGCAGCAACACGTCGTCAGCATACCAGCTGATCGAGTCCGGCCCCCATTCGAAGGCATAGGTGTGGTCGGAAGCAGCGGCATCGAAGCCCAGGTCGACCCATTCTGCGTCGCTGCCATCCGGCGTGTGGTAGGTGAGAAGAACCCGGCTGGTGTCGTCCCCCCGGAACTCGAAATCGATCTCGCTGGTCGGATCGCCGAACGGCCCACCCGTGTAGACGAAGAACGAAGAGATCACGCCCTCCACGTCGGCAGGGCGCATCGTCACCTCATACCGGCCGTAGTAGCTTTCCTGATTTCTGCGGATCTCGGCGCCGGAGTAATCTTCTCCGTAGGAATCGTCATCCGAGAAGGCGAGCGTCACATTGCCGAGGGAATCACTGACGTTCTGAGCCACCCAGGCGGTTTGGATCCAGTCCTCGTCGATCGGAAAATCAGCAATGAACCACAAATCCTGATTAAAAACATCAAATGTATCCGAAAACGACTCAACATTCGGCATGAAACCACCTCGTACTGGTTAGGCAATGAGAACAGAAAGAAACTCTTCCGATACTTTTACTTTTCATTAACCCATATGGCGCTGCTTGGAAAGGCAGATGTCCGCCTGCCCTAGGGTAATTTCCCATCCGTTTACTCTGCAAACCGGTGGCTCTTGGGGTCGGTGGCAAGTGCCAGGAGGCGAAGCGGTGGGCCGTTGGTGCGTGACGGCCGGAGTCACTGAGTGGTAACTTGACCGCCAAACGTTCTGGTCATCTGTCCGTGCTCGATGCCGCGTAGTGTGTCTGCTACCTCAGTAAGGCGCTGTTAGTGAATGTGAAATCCGCAGAGGCCGGCGGAGCACGGCATTTGCGACAATGCGGAGAAACTCAGTCGGACTTCGCGTGCGGCGGTCTTGCCCGCTAAAGCGAAAGCTCGCGCCGCGGTCGAGCGTCGGTGCGATTGTTCGAGTAAGTTTGTTTAGGGTTAACGCAACTGCCGAAGAATTGACGCAGGCTGCGTCGACTTGTTCCAGAAGCTGGTCGTGGCCAAAGCATTCCGGTCGCAACTCTTCTTTTAACGATCAATTGTTGCTCCTGCGTGAAAAACCTCCGCGATCGTCCGGATTCGGCGGTTCGAACGGGCATTTCTACCCATGAGCCAGCTGCTGGGGGCCAAGTCAGTTCCCCGTCAAATCAAGAGAAAGCGGACGTCTCCGGTCGAGTATTCGATTTGCGTTTTGAGATAGTAGGCCAGGAATGCCTCTGATTGTTTTCGTGGAGGCGGTGTGACGCAATTGGTTCCTGCATGTGGGCGTCATGGCGGTTGGCGAGGTCCAGCGGCTCTGTTCGGCAGCTGCGGGTTGGCCTTACTCTGGCGTAAGCCATTTCCTGATGGCGGGGCAAATTGCGCGAGACGCTGAAATCGCGCTCAAAGCTCTTGGTGGGGTCTCGGCGCAACGTCTGATTGGGATAACAGTTCAAGCTCGAGTTGGGCGTCCCGCATCGGCGCAGGTTTCCGACGGACGAATGGGGCCAAAGCGATCGCTGGAACTTCGAGTCGTTTGAGCGCGTCGCAACTGATCGGCGCACGCTCAGTCGTTCACCTCATTCGCCGGACGCCGGTGCCGGAAATCGGGTGCTGCGCACGGGCCGATTGGTCCGTCGCTCCGGTCTTGGTGCTCGCGCACACCCGGACAAAAGCGCCGGCGTGCCACGGGGCTCGGTTAACTTGAAATTCATCATAGAGCCCAATTTTGCGCCAACGACCAAGTGTCCGCTCAGGTGTCGAACGATGAACTGGTGTTCCCACATTGTGGCTTTTGTATGACCGGGCCTGTCTCTCTCGGCACGGCTCGCTTCGCCTTCCGAAGCTTTGGCACGCGCCTCATGATGTTCGTGTTGCAGGCTAGGCGCCTGTGGGGCCTGGATCGAAGCAATAAACCGCCGAAACACACGCCGGGACGCTCAGGCGATATCCCGCCGATGCAGGTCTCTGGAGAGTTGCTCAGATTCCGGCGTGAGTGCGTATGCAAGGCGGCACGTTCGGAAAAAAGTTCGCGACATCAAGCAGTGATTGTCCACAGTGCGGAACTTTACGTAGCGTCTCCTAGCGATCCACAAAAAAAGAGCTTCCGGCAATGCGGCAAAGTGATGCTTCTGGCGCCAGATCATTCCTCGGCGGGAACCCGCCATTTTAATGCGGCATCTTGCTGATGCAGTTTAACTCGAGCAGGTGAGGTGGCAGTCAGAGTGTGACGAAAACAACAATACGAACGAGGTAAGTGGCGCGACCGGCGATGTGAAGAGTTGATCGCCGAAAAAAGGTCCTTCCAAGAATCCCCTCAAACTTGGAGACGGTAAACCCGTTTCCATAATGCAGTAGTAATCGCAGTGAATTCGGTAACCCGATTCACAGCGTAGGAGGCGTGTGTCTAAAATGGCATCAATTCAAGACCTAAAAGGCGGTGGATCCGTTTCTTTGTCGGAAGCGAAAAACTCGCTTTCAATGACAAAATCCGGCATGGGCCAAATGGGCAACCATGGCGACAGCGGAATGATGGCGGACATGATGGGTCTGCGTGCGCTGTTTCCGGAGGTGGGAAGCTCCGACACTGTTTACGCGCTCAATGGGGGAAAATGGTCGGATCCGGGCACCTGGTCCACCGGTAAAGTGCCTGGCGACGGCGACACAGTTTATATCCCGCGCGGAGTTTCGGTCGTCTATGATGATGTCATTGACGCCCGCCTGGACACCGTTGCCGTAGATGGCGGTCTGCACTTTGCGGTCAACACGGATACGCGTCTTTTGGTCGATACGCTCGTGACCGGAGCAACATCCGAATTCACTGTTGGTGAAGATGGAAATCCCATTCAGAAAGGCGTAACTGCCGAGATTATAATTCACCGCGACAATGGTTCGGTCAATCTGTCGGACACGTCTCAGCTTGAAAAAGGGATTGTCACCCACGGAGCGGTGCGTATCGCGGGACAAGACAAGGAAGATTTCCTGAGAACGGCCGTCGATCCGAAAGCAAATGATACGGCTCTGATCTTCGAGGACTTTCCGGCTGGCTGGGAAGTCGGGGATAAGCTTGTCGTCGCCGGCACCACGCTAGTTGCCAAAAACGAGTTTGAGGACGAAATCGTTACCATTGAAAGCATTTCCAAGCTTTCGAATGGAAACTATTCGGTGAAGATCGATCAGGCCCTGAAATACGATCATATCCCGCCTGAGAACTCTGCCGGTGTCGATTTTTCCGTTCCAGTCGCCAACTACACGCGCAACGTCTTCATTGGTACGGAAACAGATGGAGATCAGTACCTTTCCGACGGTAAGACAGTGCCGATCGGCGAGCGCGGGCATGTCATGTTCATGCACAACGACGATGTGATTGTGGAGAATGCGGAGTTTTTCGAGCTTGGACGGACAGACAAGTCTCAAATTCTTGATTCTGATGGTGGAAATGTTGCTGGACGTTACGCCTTGCACTTTCACCGGACGGGAACAGATGGCGAAGCAGCTCTGGCCGAAGGCAATGCGGTCTGGGGCAGCCCGGGTTGGGGACTCGTCCACCACGACTCCAATCTCGATGTGATTTCGAACGCAGTTTATGGCGTAAACGGCGGCGCGATAATCGCGGAATCGGGTAATGAAATCGGCGTCTGGAAAGACAATATCACGATCAATACGACCGGCGAATACATCACGTTCAATTCCGAGGACGGTGGCAAGTCCACGCATCCGGCATGGCGGCAGGAAGAGCTCGACGATTCTTTTCATCAGGGCATCGGATATGGCTTCAAATCACGCCTGATTGAATCGCATGACAATGTTGCGGTGAGTTCGAACGGAGCCGCCTATTCGTTTTGGCCGATGGGAAAGGAAGGTGGTTCGCCCTCTAATATCGATCCCAACGTGTCTGACTATGAAGACCGGAATGGCTACGATCCGTTTTTCGAGCAGGACACCACGTCCAAGAACGGTATCCCGATACGGTTTTTCACCGGCAACGAAGCCATTGTCGCACATGTCGGTTTCAATACGAGCGCGGACAAGCGCCCGACCGGCACAGACGTCATGACTGTTATCGAGGATTTCACGGCTTGGGAAGTCACGCAGGGCTTTGGAGGCTTTTACCAAGAAAACTATATTCTGAAGGACAGTCTGCTACTTGGTGTGGAAGGTGGAATAACCAAATCCTTGAAAAATACGCCGGCCGGCCAGAATAGTGTTGGCGTAATGTCTCGCGAGTTCCACGAGTTGGCATTGGTCAATAACCATATCGAGAATTTCGACTATGGTGTTTGGGAGCAGAGTCACAATCTGAAGATTCCGGGGATCTACATTGTTCTCGGAAATGACTTTGTGGGTAATGCAAAGGATCTTGCTCTGGGCGTAGACGGAATGCCGTCTGGGTTCATCAGAAACGACAATTCAAGCGATTGGGCATCTGACCTCGACCTGGGAACTCTGAAGGCCAGTGTGAATGTCGGAAAGTCTACTCTTGTTCTGGAGCAGATCTGGGATAAGGGTAGGATCGTCGTAAACAAAACCGACTCCATTGGCCAAATGGAGATTGGATTTGAAACGCCGAGATACGGCTGGGAAGACTCCCTAAAGAATAATGGATACTACACGGAGGGCGGGAAATACTTCGTCGTCGTGGAGGTGGTTGTCGGCGATCGCGTTGTTGGTTCGGTTGGCGCAATGAAAGTCGCAATTGAGCTGGGGTTTGCGCAATCGGATTCCAGTGTTTTGAATGGCGCCAAAAACCTTGGCGCCCTTCCGTCCTATCTTGATCAAAACGGTGTCGGCGAATTCTCGATCGTGGACGTCCGTGAAGTCGGCAAGAGCGGAAATCAGCTCGATCCAAATAACGGTTCTGACAGCGGCGACAACAGCAGCGGCGGCGACAATAGCAGCGGCGGTGACAGCGGCAGCGGCAGCGATAGTGGCAACGGCGGTGACAGCGGCAGCGGTGGCGACAGTGGTACCGGTGGCGACAGCGGCAGCGGCGGCGATAGTGGCAACGGCGGCGACAGCGGCACCGGTGGCGATAGTGGCAGCAGCGGCGACAGCGGCAGCGGTGGCGACAGTAGCAACGGCGGCGACAGCGGCACCGGTGGCGATAGTGGCAGCAGCGGCGACAGCGGCAGCGGTGGCGATAGTGGCAGCAGCGGCGACAGCGGCAGCGGTGGCGACAGTAGCAACGGCGGCGACAGCGGCAGCGGTGGTGACAGTGGCAGCGGCGGTGACACTGGCGGTGGAGACACTGGCGGGTCATCGGAACGGTTGTCGTTCGTCGGCCGAAACGGGGACGAGGTCTTTGTCGGCGGCTCCGGCAACGATAGTTTCTGGCTGCGTGAGGGCTCAGACACTGCCACAGGTGGCGCGGGCGCAGACAGGTTCACGTTCGACTGGCGCTTTGTCGAAGCTGGCGAAGCCCATAGGATCACGGATCTGGATTTCTCGGAGGGGGACAGCATCGTCATCCGGGAGCTTCCGACGGGAAGAACTGTGCTGAACAGTGAAGAAAGCTATGCTGCGTTCCTTTCGCAAAGAGGTGTCACCGGCAACAGCGAGGGGTTTGTGCTGAGGGGCGATGACGGGAGAGAACTGGTTGTCGCGCTCGACGCGGTGCCGTCCGGAGGGGGTGGCGGAAACGGCGGGTCTGGTGGAGGCGGGACGCCTTCCAGCGGTTTCATGGCCGACTTCAACAACGGAGCCGACGGTTTCGTGTTCGTGGACGATCCCTTCGGCAACACTGATCAGGCGGCCTATTCCAGGGGGTTTGTTTCAAACGGTATGCTTGAGACGCGCTTGGGTGGTGTCGATCGGAGCGATGTCTTCGGGATATCGGGCGGGTGGACGACAACCTTCGAGAGTGCAGCCGGCGAAAGCGCAACCTTGACGATCAATGCCCAAATGGTGCTGGACAACGAGTTCGAGGCTGGAGAAATTGTCGAGTTGCTTGTCTCTCTGGACGGTGTTGAGTTTGACGCTCTGGCGCGCATCGAAGGCACGAACAGATCGGGTATTGCCGATTACACGATCTCGCTGAACGACTATGAGCTCGACTTGGGTACGCTGGAGGCGGGAACGCATTCCCTCACTATCGGTGGGTTCCTGAACAAGAAGACCCACGATGATGAGATTGCCAAAATCCGCATCGACAGCGTCGAGTTGGAGTTCGATACGCTGGCTGCTGCCGGGACGACCTCGAGCGATGGGTTCGACTTCGTGTAGATCGGCTACTGGATTGCGTGCCGATTGTCCGGCACGCAATCCGCCTGCCTTCGCTTTCGACATGGCACGTCATCGCCCCGAATTTCATTGTGCTCTTTGGGGTGGAGACCTCTCACAGTCTTGGTGATTGTGCGGGTCGCCAAACGAGTTGTCGGCGGCCTTGTCGATCTAGCCTAGCTGCTGCGGGTCGCCCGCCGAACCGTCGACCCGGGATGTTCGCTCGGGTAGTCTCGGCGACATTGCGAAGCGTTCCCCTTCGCTCCTTCGGCAACGTCCAGTGGGTGAGAAGTCTCCAGATTGTGCCTGGTTTCCTGGATATATGGCAATCAAAGGGAGAACCTGTTTCGTCTTTGCGCGAAGCACCTCTTCTAAAGCGATAGGACCAAAGGATATCGGCCTGGGCCTTCTGAGGCCGGCATGGCGTATATCCGGGAGCGGGTGTTCAGTCCGGAACTCGTTTCCAGGTAGGTTGGCCTCGCTGTCGGCGAGACAGTTCCACGTCGGCTTGGCAGCGTTGCCGCGCCACCTGACCGGGTGTTCCCTCTGCGTCTGAGAATGCCGTGCGGAGTGGGACTCATCATCTGGCCCGCTGCGATAACGCAGGAGGGCCAGCACGGTGCCGCGAGTCGGTTCGATCTCCGTGTGATCGCTGCGCCGGCGCTGAACGTTCCGGCAGAGTGAGAAGGTGCTCGAACCGGTCTGAAGCTCAGTCAATGTGCCCGTGACTCCGACTACGCTGTACTGTGGTCGTGTCATCCGCCTCTCTCTTTGAGCGAAGAACAGACCTACTCCGGTCGGGGGCAGTTCGGCGAAGCGGGCAGGCAGAAAACGATCGGCCTCTGGGCTTCTGTGTGCTTTCGGCTCTGCGGTTTCTCGACGCGAGCGCACGCGATCTTGTCGGGTCCGTTACAAAAACGCATAAATCAGAGATGGATTTTAATCCTTGCCATCATATTGTATGAGAAATTCGGAATCGCGTATTGAGAGCGTATCGTTCACTAACTTCGTTAAAATCATGGAGATTTTCCATGAATTGTGTTAATTTTGTCGTATAAACTATGGCTTTGCGCACGCATTTTTGCTTCGATAACTTCGCGTGAGCACGAAATGTCTACATGGGTGTTGGTGACGAGGGATTCCGTTTTGGAACAGGAGATCGCGGAGTGACGAGCAATACACCAAAGTTCGCCGAGGGTGTTCCGTTCCCGCAACCCGTTCAAGCGAATCCACCGGCAGGCGGTGATGGCACTGAGTCCATCGTCGTGCGGCCAAAGGATCTGATCGCATTTCTGCGACGCTGGGTCCTTTTGATCGGCGCTGTCGCGGCGATCATCGTGGCTTTTGCGGTTGTGTCTCTGGTCCGGACTACTCCCACCTATGTTGCAAGTGCACAGATGCTCTTGGGAGATCAGGGGCTTGGTGATCGCAACAGTTTCGATCTTGTCGAGGCGCAAGCGATCAGCACGTCGGTGATCGAGGGTGAACTGGCAATTCTGCGGTCGACCAACCTGCTCTTGCGGGTGGTCAAGCGGCTCGAATTGGAAAAGAGCCCGGAGTTCAATCCATCGCTGCTGCCGCCTCCGGCGCGCACCCCGATTGTCGACGATGTAAAAGATGGTGTCGACACCGTCACGACATGGGCGAAAACTCTTCTGCTCGGCCCGGAGCCGAGTGCCGAGGTCACCGACGCCAGCGGGGAGCTTTCCGGCGCCGTCGATGCGGCGTCCAATGCCAACGAAGAGGTGCTTGGGGAGTACCGGACACCGGTCGAACGGCTCAGGCGTGCGGTTTCCGTCAGGCAACAGGGAAGCTCGTTTGTCGTGACGGTCACGGCGCGGTCCGAGGATCGACGCATGGCCGCGGCAATCGCGAATTCGGTGATGGAAGAGTATATCGCCTTTCTGACCGACAAGCGCTTCGCAGCCGCCCAGAGATTTACAAACTGGCTGGAGAGCCGGGTGACCGATCTTGCGTTGAAATGGGAGGAGTCCGCGAATGACGTGCTCGCCTATCAGACGCGGATCGAAGGCGAAGCGGACAGCAGCGTCCGGCTCGACCAGCAGATGACCGAAATGACGTCCAAGCTCGTCGATGCGCGGGCGTCTCTGGCGGAGCTCGAGGCACAACTCGAAACGCTTGACGCCGCCGTCGCCAGGAACGGGGTTCTCGCCGCGGCCGACCTTTTGTCGACCGACGCGATCCAGACCTTCCGCCAGGACCTTTTGGAGCTGCAGCGCGATGAGATGCAGCTGGTGCGGAATTTCGGCGAAGACTCCACTCAGGTCCAGGCCATGCAGCGGGCCGTCGAGCGGACGATGGAAAACATCGAGAGCGAGGTCGTCCGCGCCCGGGCCCAACTCTCCAGTTCCGCAGCGCAGCAACGGATCAATGTCACGGCGCTTCGGGGCAGCCTGCGGGACCTCGAAAGCCTGACCCTGGCCGGGTCCAAGGAACAGATCCGCCTCGATCAGCTTATGCGGGTCTCGGACGCAAATCGCCGCGTCTATGAAGAGTTCCTTGGTCGCTTCAAGGAAACGAGTGAAATCAAGAATCTGCAGCGTAGCGACGCCGAGATCATCACCTTTGCATCGCCCCCGGGTACGCCCGATACGCCCCGCAAGAAGGTGACGCTCGTTCTGGCAGGCGCGGGGGGGCTGTTCGCCGGTATCGGGGTGGCGATGCTGCTCGAGTTGCGCCGCCGCGCCATCGGAAACAACACGGCCCTGGCCCGGCAAACCGGGATGACGGTTCTGGCGCATTTGCCGACCTTGCCGCACAGTATCTCGGCCCAGCGGCTGGCGCAGCGCCTGAACAGCAGGCCCGACTCTAAAATGGCGGCCGCTGCCCGGGATCTCAGGCGAAACATCAGTCTGGTCGCGGACCAACCGGCTCGAGCCATCGTAATCGCGAGCAACGCCAACGACGGATCGGCGCCGGGCATTGCGATGCTGTTGGCCTGGTCCTACGCCCAATCCGGCAAGAGATGTCTTCTGGTTGATACCGACATCCGGACCGCTTCGCTGTCGAGCCGGTTTGATGTTCCCGAGGACGTGAGCTTTGTCTCTGCGCTTTATGGCGAACGCGCGGTGTCGGATTGCATTATCGACAAAACCCCGTTGGGCGTGCCGTTCCTGCCCGCCGCGCGGTCCAGCGCAGATCCGGAAATGATATTCAGCACGCAGCGCTCAGGTGCGATCTGTAACGAATTGATCGAGCGCTATGATGTCGTTGTCTTTCTGGCCCCGGCGTTGAGCGGCGCGTCGGATGTCTTCGCCCCACCGATCGTGCTCGACATCGCGCTGCTCAACATCGACTGCAAGACCATGGACGATGCGTGGCTGTCCGAGAACCTGCCTTATTTCCGGCGCACCGAAGCCAGCAAGCGCGGCGCGATTTTGTCAGGCCTTCCCGGCAAGATAGTCTAGGTTAACCATTGAGGTTCGCAGCACCCGGAGAGGTGCGTTTTTTCTGTGCCAGTGCTGCAATAAGTCCGATAGATTTGAACAATCAATAGCGTATGGTGATCTTGTCACGGCGGGATCGGTTTTTGAAAGTGAAATGATGGTCGAGTTATCCGTCATAATTCCAATCCTGAACGAGGAAGAGAGCGTCTATCATCTCTACCGGAAGATTCTCGACAGCCTTTGTCCGCTGGGAAAACCGTTTGAAATCATTTTCGTCGATGACGGTTCGACCGACGCAAGCTTTGCCTACCTCACCGAAATGGCCCGAAGCGATCCGCGGCTCGTGGTGCTCAAGTTCCGCAAGAACGCTGGGCAAACCCCGGCGATGACGGCGGGCATGGAGTATGCGCGCGGGCGTGTTCTGATCACCATGGATGGCGACCTGCAGAACGACCCCCAGGACATCCCGATGATGCTGGAGAAGCTCGACGAGGGCTATGATCTGGTGATCGGCTGGCGGATGGCGCGGCAGGACAAATGGCTCTCGCGCAAGCTGCCCTCAATGATCGCGAACCGCCTGATCGGTCGGGTCACCGGCATTCCGGTCAAGGACAACGGATGTTCGCTCAAGCTTTACCGGGCCAGCATGATCAAGCGGGTGCCGCTCTATTCCGACATGCACCGCTTTATCCCCGCGATGACGCTACCCTATGGCGCGCGCATCGCCGAGGTGCCCGTCCGGCACCATGCCCGACAGTTCGGGACCTCGAAATATGGTCTCTCGCGTATCTTCAAAGTCGTTCTCGATCTGATCGCGATCAAGACCGTGCTGCTCTTTGCGCGGCGCCCGCTGCGCCGCTTTGTCGGGATCGGGGCGTTTGCTCTTGTTCTCTCGCTTTTGGGCGGCGTGGCCGTCTTTTGGCGAACCGGTGCCTCGTCTGGCGAGCCGGTCGTGGTGGCGACGACGGTGACAATGCTCTTCGGCTCCCTGGCAGTGTTCCTGTTCATGGCGGGCACGGTCTGTTCGCTGGCTTACCGGCGCAAGCGGGAAAGCGATGTGAGTTGGCTTGGCGAGAGTTCCGTGGCGTTGCGGAATGGTGGAGTGAGTGATGACGATGCATACGTCCGTGGATAGTGGCGACACCAAAATCGCGCCGGACTTGTCGGTGATTGTCATTGCCGAAGGTGATGGCAAGGGGCTTGCGGATCTGCTCTCCGGGTATCGCGCGGCCATTGATGCGCTCGGTCAAACCTATGAGCTGCTCTTTGTCTTCGACCATGCGTCGAAGCCGCTTGCCGCTACCGCGGCAGAGATTGCCGCGGACTGGCCGGAGTTCACGACGAGCCCGCAACGCCCTTGGGTGGACGAGGATGCGGCCCTCAAGTTCGCGATCGAACGGACAACGGGGGCGAATATCCTGACACTGCCCGGATGGCCGGAGATCGATCCGTCGAGCATCGGCGATCTGGTTGCGGCGTTGGACACTGCCGATGTCGCGGCGGGTCAACGCACGAATTTGACGTTGTCGGGATTGCAGAAACTCCGGGCGCGCATACTGCAGGGTATGGTGGGCATGCTTTTCAAGAAGCGTTTCGCCGACATCTTCTGCCGAGCCCGCGCGGGGCATAGCGAAGTGCTGCGGGACGTCGCGGAACTGGGCGTGCGGCAGCATTTTTTGCCCTTGGTCGCCGCCACAGAGGGCTACCGGGTTCAGGAGGTGCCGGTGCGTGCCGCTCCGAAAGCTGCGACCGCGCAGCTCTACCAATTCAAGCCTTTCGCCCATGTCAGTGCGTTGGTCGATCTGCTGACGCTCTTTGTCGGGCTGAAGTTTCTCAAGCGCCCGCTGCGCTTTTTCGGCTCCGTCGGTGTGCCTCTGATCGCGGTGGGGACACTGATGACGCTTTTCCTCGTGATCCAGCGTCTCTTTTTCGAGTACCCGCTGGGTGACAGGCCTGCGTTGGTCTTTGCGGTATTGCTGTTGGTGCTTGGCATTCAGATCGTGGCGCTCGGTCTTGTGGGCGAGATCATCATCTTTGCGTCGACACGACGTTTGCGCACCTATGAAATCGACACGATCATCCGGGGTCGCCTGCCCGACGACGCGGCGGACCTGCCGCCGGCGCCCGATCCCAGCGAGGCCGCGCCATCGACACCTCCGAGTTAGCGAAGGGGCGCCGACGGCCGTTTGCGAAAAACGAAATGTGCGCTCCAACCAAAGGTCAGGGTCTTGAGCCGTGTGCGCTAGCGCAGGCGCTTGCGCAGCTGCATCTGAACCTGCTGGCGCAAGAAGGTCAGCGGACGTTCAAGCTGCCCATAGGTCGGGGGCGACATCGACAATGCACCGAGCCACGCGGCCAGGGCCGCGAAAGGACGCCGCGGATCGAAAGGCCCATCCACGCGAAACCCGAAACGCCCCGGCTTGCCGTCCTCGCCGGACAAGGGCAGCGGATCGGTGCCCGCAAGAACCCGCCAACCTGTGGCCTCGCCCTGCGCGAGCAGCGCGGGTCGGGCAAGCGCGGCTGGCCGCACCCCGCTGTCTGCCAGGAAAAGCCCCGGGCGCGTCGGACCCTCGGCGACAAGGTCGGCAATCCGTGCACCCCGCCGTCCGGACCATTTCCCCACACCCCATGGCAGAACCGCCAATGCGCCGGACGCAGGGATCTCTTCCAGCAGCTGATCAAGCGGGGTCTCATCGGCGAACTGCGCCCGCGTGCCGAGCGCTTGCACTTCCAGCCCTTCGGCGCTGATCACCTGCCGGCCGGAGACGACAGCGATCTGCGCCCCGTCCGGTCCACGCTGAGCGAGGCGGCTCTGCGGTTCACCGGTTTCCGAGAACTGCCAGTCACCGGTGGTGCCGAGCAGCTCGGCGAAGCGATCCGTCCCGGCGATCTCGGACAAAAGCAATACGCCCTTCGGCGTTGCTCCGGTCGTCGCCGATGCAGCGGCGAAATGGCCGGCCGCGGCCGAGAGCACCGCGTCGATGCCAAACCCGTCTTGAAGGTGGACATGGCCGTCCACGCAATACTTGTCACCGCTATGTGCCATGATCCCGCAGCTTGATTCCCGCACTTCGATACGAACGGCATTTTCCGGCAGGCCGCCAGAAAAAACGCGCGGCAAGGCCCGGGGCATAGGGCAGGGGTCTCCGCGCTTTCGGCAGAGAGCCCTGCGATGAGCACGACGTCAGAGCGCGATCTGATTGTGATCGGCGGGGGCATCCACGGTCTGGTTACCGCAATTCGCGCGGGTGAGCGCGGCTGGCGCGTGATGCTGGTCGAACGTGACAGGATCGGCAGCGGCGCAACCAGCGGCTGGTTGCGTATCCTCCATGGCGGACTGCGCTATTTGCAGACCCTCGATGTGCCGCGCCTCCGGGAATCGGTTGTCTCCAGGCGCTGGTTCCTGCGCAACCATCCTGATCTGATCCGCGCGCAGCGGTTTCTCATGCCGCTCTACAACCAGGGTCTGAAACGGCCCGGGGCCTTTCGCGGCGCCTTTCTGGTCGAGGCGCTTTTGGCCGCGGACCGCAATCGTGGTGTGCCGGTGGATCGTCGGCTGGCCACGGGGCGAGTTCTGGGCTCGGACGCGGTCGCTGAGTTGTTTCCGGGCGCGCGGCGACCGGGGCTTTCGGGCGGCGCCCTTTGGGAAGAGGCCGTAGTCCCCGACGATACCAGCCTGATCGGGGCGCTCACCCGCCAGGCGCGGGATCTTGGCGTCACGCTGCACGAAGGGTGCGCGGCGCAGGACCTCGTCGAAGAGGGCGGAGCCGTTCGGGGACTGATCTGCCGCGATCGCGACAGCGGTGCGACCGCACGCGTGAAGGCGCAGGTCGTCATCAACACGGCCGGGGCGTGGAGTGCCGCGCTGGCGGAAGCATTTGGCGGGGCGCCGGTTTTCTCCGGCGACACGGCGTTGGCGTTCAATCTCTTGCTCGACAGGCCCGCGCCGTCCGAGGTCGGCCTGTCGGTCCAGCCGCCGGGCGGCAATGGGGACATGCTCTTTCTCTATCCCGATGGGCAGCGGTGCCTCGCCGGGACGCGCTATCTGCCCTTCGAGGGCACGCCGGGCGTGAGATGCCCCGCCCCTTCGGCAAAACACGTCGCCGAGTTCATCGAGATGCTGAACGCGGCGATCCCCGGTTTTGAAGCACGCCCCGATGATGTCGCCGGCGTAACCTACGGTCTGCTGCCCGTAACGGCGCCGGGAACCGTCGCGCTCGCCAAGCGGGACCTGATCGTCGATCATGGGCGTGTGGGCGGGCCGCGCGGTCTCTTTTCCATGCGCGTTATCAAGTACACCACTGCGCCGGTTCTCGCGCAGCGGGTACTTAATCTGGCTGAAGTGCAGAGGTAATCGTGGTGAAAAAGGATGCGCGCCAGTTGTTTTTTTGCCGGGGGTCACGCATTAAAAACATGCTGGCGCATGGTGTTTGTGCATTCTCCAACCGCCTGACTGCGCTGCCGGGGCACGGGTATTTCGCCGGCGCCGCAACTCTCTGGCCTGCGTTGGGCGGGCGCGTCAATTTGGTTTCGGGTAAGTAGCGTTATGATCGAACAAGAGGCAAGGCTGCCTGATTTCATTATTGGTGGGGCGCCAAAATGTGGGACCACGTCCTTGCACTTCATTCTCGCGCAAAACCCCGCGGTCGGGATACCGGACAACGAAATCCATTATTTCGATGCCGACGATCCGGTGGCCCACCCCGATTTCCTGTTCGTGGAAAAGGATCGGCTCGACTGGTTCGATGCGCGGGCGGGGAACGCCGACAATCTGGCCTGGTATGCCTCGCGGTTCGCGCCCTTTCAGGATGCCGGCGCTATTGGCGAGGATTCGACGACCTATCTGCTGTCGGAGTCCGCGCCGCCGCGGATCAAGGCGCTACTTCCCGAGGTCAAGCTGATCTTCCTGCTGCGCGATCCGGTCAAACGCGCCCATTCGCAATACTGGCACCTGATGCGCACCGCGCGGCTTGCCTGCAGTTTCGAAGAGGCGCTGACCCGGCACAGTTCGATCATCCTTGGATCGACCTACGTACCTGCCCTGAAACGCTATCTCGACCTGTTCGGACCCGACCAGGTCCATATCGCGGTTTTCGAGGACTTCCTAAAAGACCAGCAGGGATTTGTCGATACCATGACAGACTACATCGGCGTGCCGCGCATGTCGCTCGAGACGGCGGAGACGTGGTTCAACCGTACGCTGTATCCCCGTAATCCGGGCCTGTTGCGTCTGGCCAACCGCGTCGGCAGCCGCATTGTGCGCCGCCGCTACCGCAACCATATGGGCCAGCGCAAAAGCGTTGGCGAACGCGTTCACAACAAGATCCACTATTACTGGTTTCAGTATGTGAACCCCCGGCTTCTGACGGAGCCGAAATCTCCGCCGATGCGCGACGACACGGCAGACTACCTTGCCCAGCATCTTTCGGCGCGCAACGCGGGCCTGTCAGACCTTCTCGGGCGCGATCTGTCCCTGGTCTGGCGCGGGTTCGAGGGGTAGGGCATGGCCGGGTACGACATGGCTGTCTTTGCTGAGACCCGTTTTTCCGGGGGCAGTGCGGCGGCTGTGATCGCGGATATCTCGGCGATGTCTGCAGCCGGCGCAACGGTCGCCCTTGTGCCGGTGACGTCGCGGTTTTTCGACGGTGCGCCAGACGTTCCCAACAGCGCGGTGCTGGCGCTGGCGGATCTGGAAGGTGTGAGCCTTCTGACCGCACCGCAGCAGATCACCGCCCGGGCTGCGTTTTTTCATCAGCCGCAGCCGTTCTACGCAGGGGTGGCCGAACGCATCGCGCTGCGCGCGGAGCGCGCCGTGATCGTCGCGCACCATCCGCCATTTCGCGGCGACGGCTCGCTGGAGTATGATCCGTTGCGCACAGTCCGGCTCATCGATGCCAGCTTTGGCGTACGCCCCTGGTGGGCGCCGGTTTCGGGCGTCGTGCGCCAGCAATTGCGGAGCTTCGCCCCGCTGATCCGGCTCTCCAGCGAAGACTGGGTCAACCGGTTCGACCCCGAAAACTGGCAACCGGGTCCCCCGGCTTTCAGCAATCAGACAGCCATCGTTGGTCGCCATGGCCGGGCCGACCCGCTGAAATGGCCGGACCGGGCGCGCGATATCGAGGCACCGCTCGACCCCGGTCCGGGCTGGCAGGCACGGGTGCTGGGGTGCCCCGAGGCGGAGTTGCGCGCCCGTGGCGCGGATCCTTCGGCCTGGGATTGCGTGCCCTTTGGCAGCGTTCCGGTGCAGGAGTACCTTCAGGGTCTCGATGTCTTTTCGTATTTCTACAGTGATCGTTGGGCCGAAGCCTTTGGTCGTACTGTGCTTGAAGCGATGCTGATGGAACGGCCTTGCGTGCTCGATCCGAGGTTGGAGCCGACGTTCGGACCCCATGCTCGGTTTTGCAAACCCCAGGAGGCGCCGGCGCTCATTCGGCGATTGCGCGAGACGCCGGAGGCGACGCAGAGCCAATGCCGCGACGTGCGCGAGCGCGTTGCAACGAGCTTCGCGAGCGCCGAGGTGCCGCGTCAGTTCGAACGACTGCTCAAGGATCCCGGCTCGCGCTCGCGGACCGGGCCGAAGTCGGCGTCACCGCTGGTGGCGTTGCGGAAGACGGTTGGCCTCGCGCTGCGGCGGGCGAAAATGACATGATGGCCGCGGCGTGCAGCGCGCCGCCTTATGCGGGACGGTAGGATGGCAGTGATTTCTCCGGGTGAAGCGCGGGATCGTGTCTTTGACGTGATCATCGTCGGGGCGGGCGCCGCGGGCGCCGCCGTCGCGCAGACCTGTGCCGGAGCGGGGCATTCGGTCCTGTTGGTCGAAGAGGGCGGGATGTCTTTGCCCAACGACGGACCGGATCCGAATGCGGAACACGAAATCCCCTCGTCATCGCCTCACGATCCCCGGGCGATGACGAATTGCATCGCCGTTGGTGGGGCACTGCACCGCTGGGGGGGGCGCTGCGTGCCGTTCGATCCGGAGGATTTCGGGCCGCGGCGGCTCACGTCGGAACCGGGCTGGCCGATCGACTATGACGATTATGCGCGCTGGGTTGCGCCGGCCGCGGAGTTTCTGGAAACCGATCCCGTTTTTACCACACCACCGCCCGCGGGGTGGGAGGGGCAAGACCATTTGCGTGCCGACCGGGTCGAGCGGCTCAACGCGCTCCACCAGCTTTCGCATTTGCAGGACACGCTCTCGGCGCCCGGAATCGCGCTTTTGACCAAGGTTGCGGTCGTCGAGCTCCTTGTCGAAACCGGCGGGGGACGGGCCAAGCTCACCGGGCTCACCGCCTCTGACGGGACCACACGCTTCGGGCTGCGCGCCGGCAGAGTGGTTCTGGCCTGTGGCGGGCTGGAAACGACGCGGCTGTTATTGCTGGCACGCCGCGCCCATCCTGAGGCGTTCGGCGGCGAAGACGGGGCGCTCGGGCGGTATTATATGGGCCATCTGACGGGATCGGTGGCGCGGTTCACCTTCCAGAACCCCGCCGACATCGCCGCCTTCAGGTATGCGGAAAACGGCCTCGCTTCGCCCGCGCGGCGGCGGATCATGCTGACCACAGCGGATTTGCCCAGCGTTGCCTTCTGGCTCGAAAACTCCGCTATCGAGGACCCGCGCCACCGGTCCGGGGAACTCTCGGCGAAACATCTCCTTGGCGGCGGCGACCGTTTCCATGGCTTCGGCGGGCACCTGCGCAACATCGTCGCCGACCCGAAGGGAATGCTGGAAGGCCTCGGCGCGGCTTTGCGTCGGCGGCGACATCCCGAACGCCGGCATCCGGACCGCCTGACCGCCAAAGGCGGCGACCTGCGCCTTGCCTATCATGCCGAGCATCTGCCACTGTCGGACAGCCGGGTGCGTCTCGCCGAAACCGAGGATCGGTTCGGCCGTCCAAAGCTCCGGATCGATTTCGTCTATGGCGACGCAACCGTCGACGGCGTCGTTGCGGCCCATCGGCAATTGAGCGACGCCCTCGCCGGCGCCGGGCTCGCCACGGTCGTGCCTGCGGGCGACGGCGCTGCGCTCAAGGAACAGGTGATCGCTCAGGCGCGGGACGGCTATCACCAGATCGGCCTGACGCGCATGTCTGCCAATCCGACCAATGGCGTCGTCGACGCCGATTGCAAACTGCACGGGGTGGACAACCTCTTTGTCGCGTCCGGCAGCGTCTTCCCGGTATCGGGCCAGGCCAACCCGACGTTGTCGGTGGTGGCTTTTGCGCTGCGTCTCGGCGCACATCTTGCTAAGCTGCCCAAGGAGGTCTGATGCAGCAAACACGAGGCTTGGTACTGACGCTGCCGCGGCTCGACCGGATCGAGATCCGGCCTGAGCTGCGTGACCATGTGCTGGCGACGCTGTGGTTCATCTGTACTTTCAAGACGTTCCAGTATGACGAGCTGATCCTTTATCCGCTCGCGCTCTATTTCGGCTGGGCGTTCATCCGCGATTTTCCGAAGCTCACGGATCTGATCGCGCGCAGCTTCATCCTGTTCTTGTTCCCGATCTGGTATTTTCTAACGGCATTTTGGGGTGCCGAAACCTGGCTGATCCTGAGATCGGGGCTGCAGATCGTACTCACGGTGATGATCTGCTACTGCGTCGTGTTGCGGCTCAACCCTCGAGACGTGATGCTGTCCTTTCTGATCGCAGGCACGATTTTCGCGGTGCTGAGCTTTCTGGAGGGGTTTTCCGCGGACAAGGCCGCGCGAGGGGTGTTTGCCAGCAAGAATGCCATGGGTGCGGCCATGGCGTTGCTCTGGACGACGGCGCTCACGGTGGCACTGGACTCGGCCTTTTCGCGCTATCTGCGTGTCTTTGCGGTGGGTGCGGCCATGCTCGCCCTGTTCCAGGCTTTTCGCAGCGACTCCGCCACCGCCATTCTGCTGATCCTTGGCGCGACCGGCATCCTGATCGGGATCGGCATCATCCCGCGAAGCGGTCTGCTGAAGCGCCCTGGGTTCTACGTGTTCTGCTTCATGCTGTGCGCCGTTGGCGCGTTCCTGATGGCGGGTATTCTTGCATTCGATGACGTCAATCCCATCGATTCCGTGCTGGGTGCGTTCGGCAAGGATACGACGCTGACCGGACGGACGGTGCTCTGGCAGTATGCGCTGGAAGAGATCCGGCAACGCCCCCTCCTGGGTCTGGGGGAGGGCGGCTTCTGGAAACCCTACGAGCCGTTCTCGACCGCAAAAAAGATCTATGCGGAGTTCCACAAGGCGCCATATGCGAAGTTCTCGTTCCACAATTCCTATCTCGAAATTGCGGTGCATCAGGGGCTGATCGGCGCCGCGATTACGGTTCTTTTCGTGGTCTGGGCATTCTACCTGGTCATGCGCGGGGTTCTTGTCAGCAACAGCATGCCGACGGTCTTCTTCTTCTGCCTGGCCTGCGTCACACTCGTGCGGAGCATGACGGAGCCGGGCTTGAACCGGCCCTTTGCAATACTGCCGATGCTGTTCACGATCGGCGCTTTGTTCGAGATCAAGAGGCGGCGTGCCCTTGTCCGGGCAGCGCGAAATGGCTCCGGCTGACCGCGGCCGTTCGGCGAGCGGCGAAGGGTCCGGCATCGTGGAAGCAGCAACCGTGCCGGGCGTTTGGTGAGCAGACCGAACATGGCGGGTTCAATGGGCGTGGCGTGGGCGGCGACATCCAGGCGTTATCTGCGGTTACTGCTCTGTCATATCTCGGTACGGCTAACGCGCTCTGACCTGATCCAGAATTTCCAGGACACCTATTGATGCGTCCAGCGGAACCGACGGGCATTCCAGTTGGCCGCCGGCAAGGCATCGGGCGAACGCGTCGGCCTCGAACTGCAATCCACTGCCGGCATAGGGCTCGGAGATCGTTCGGCCGCGCTCGCCTCTGATCCGTCGCAGGCCCCGCTTGATCGTCGACCAGTGCCGCGTGTTTTGAAGACGCGCCATGACCGGGTTCGGCGCGTCAGCTAAGCTGCGGCGGCGCGCCGACACGGTGCCGATGAGGGCAGACTCTGCGACGATGAAGGGCGCATCGATCTTCAGCGTGCCCTGTGTGCCTTGAATTTCGAAGCTGTTGGGCAGGACCGTGCTGTGGCTGGCACGAACGGTCGACAGGACTGTGCCGTCATCGCGGTCGTGGCGCAGAAGGATCACCGCGTCGCGGACGGAGCCGGTGGCGGATGTGGTGAGGTCTGCGGTCACGCTGTCGGGCATGCCGAGCAACTGGTGGACAAGCGAAAGCCCGTAGACGCCCAGATCGAGCAGCGCGCCGCCGCCAAGCGCGGGATCGGTGATCGGGTCGCCCGTGGCTTCCTCCCATGCGAACCCGAGCGACGCCTGGATCTGTGTGATCCGACCGAGCGATCCGTTCGCGATCTCTGCCTGAACCTGCGACATGAGCGGCAGGCACCGCGTCCACAGCGCTTCCATGCAGGTCACGCCGGCGGTTTGGGCGGCGATGGCGATCTCGCGTGCTTCCGCCGCGGTGGTCGCCAGGGGTTTCTCGCAGAGCACCGGTTTGCCTGCAGCGATGGCCAGCAGACAGTGCGCGCTGTGCAAGCTGTTGGGGGTTGCCACATAGATCGCATCGACATCGTCACGGCTGACCAGACGCTCATAGTCGTCAAGCGCCTCCATACCCCCGATTCGATTTGCCAGGGCTGTGGCCCGAGCCAAATCTCGTGAGGCGACAACGGCGGGCCGGCCTTCGGTCGAGAACGCAAGGTCATGCGCAAACCGTTCGGCAATCATGCCCGCACCCAGCAGGCCCCATCCTATTGTCATGGCCGGCTCTCCAGATCCTTGGGGTCTGTCAGGTCCTTGGTCCCGGACGCCGGCCGTCCCGACAGGCGCCGGGTGCTGCGGATCACGGCCTGTTCGGCGAGTCTGCCCATCAGCGTCAGGCCCACTTGGGGCGGCGCGGAAAAACAGCGAAGTGCCGCGGCAGGATCGCGCGTTTTGACCGCGTCAATCAGAGCCATCCAGTTGGCCCGTTTCAAGGTCTCGATCAGGTGCCGCCGCAGGATGGCGCGTTCGGGCCCGGTCAGATCGCTCCGTCCGAGCAAGCGGCGATCTGCATCCACGAGCGCGGCCAGATCCGCGGCGGAATGGCGACCGCTGAGCGACGCATCGCGATGTATGGCATAGTACCCGGCCGGATCGGTCAGGCAGAAGCGCGCGCCGGCCTTGAGCGCCGTCGCATAAAGATCATAGTCTTCGCCAAGTCGCATGTCTGCGCGATAGCTCAATCCGGCTCTTGTCAGGAAATCTCTCAAGATCAGAGGCTTGAGAAATCCGAGCTCTCCCCGACCGCCATGGAGGCTCGAAAGATTGCCGCGCACGAAACCCTCGAAATCGAGGGGAACAACACCAATATCGATCTGCGACCAGAGCCGGCATCGGGGGGTTTCAGGTGTGGCTTCGTCAGCCAGAAAAAGGTCGTCCGCGACCATGTCCCATGCGCCGCTCTGGGCGGTTTCGACCAAGCGCGCCAGCCGGCCCGGGGCCATGTGATCGTCCGAATCGAGCGGCGTAACGTAGCGGCCCTGTGCCGCGGCGAGTGCCGCGTTGCGCGCGGCGGAAGGACCGGAATTCACGTCCAGCCGCAGATATCGAACCTGCGCGTGTCGTTTGGCGAATTTTTGTGCAACCGCGCTTGTGCCATCGCTCGATGCATCATCAGCGACAATCACTTCCGCGCTTACTTTACTCTGCGTCAGAACGCTTTCGATCGCTCTGGCCAACGTGGCCTCGGCCTGCCAGGCGGCGATCAGGACGCTCACATCACAGGGTTAGTCAGTGCTCTTCATCGGCTGCCAGGCGATATAACGCCGCCAAGTTCTTTATTTTTGAGCAGAGTGTGGCTACCGTCCCAAGGCGTTGGGATATTACCTGAGACCGCAAGTTTTAAACTCATTTGCCACGGAAACCGGAGAAGTCCAAAGGCGATGAAACGAACCATTTGCATGAGACCTGCAACATTCAGACCATTGGTTAAGGAGTCGCCTTCATCGAAATGAAACCAATCAGCACACACCTTTAACGGTAGGCTTTTTTAGATGGTGGAGGCAACAATCATCATCGCCGCCTGGAATGCGGCGGACACGGTCGGGCGCAGCGTGGCGAGTGCCCGTTCGCAAGACGGCATTTGTGCGCAGACGATCGTTGTCGACGACGCCTCGAGCGATGGGACACTGGCCGCACTTGATGCTCATCCTGACCTCGTCCTGGAACGGCTCGCTGAAAATGGTGGCCCGGCCGCGGCCCGCAACCGCGGGCTCGACTGTGCAACCGGAAACTGGGTGGCGGTGTTGGATTCCGACGACACCATGGCGGAGAGGCGCCTGCGCCGCATGATCGATCTGGGCGAGTCGGAGCAGGCGGATGTGGTGCTGGGGAACTTTCGCAAGGTGACGCCCGAAGGTCAGCCCGCGGAACAAGCGCCCTTTCTCTCGGCCGTTGCGTCCGGAGACGCAACTCGGTGGGACTTGGAACGTTACCTGTCAGGCAATCAAGTCTCCCGCCGCAGCCGCAGCTTGGGCTATCTCAAGCCTGTCATCCGCCGCGCGTTCCTTGAGGAAAACGGCATCCGGTACAACAGATCGTTGAGAAATGGCGAGGACTGTCACCTGATCTTCGAGTGTCTGCTGGCCGGGGCGCGCGTGCTCTTTGACCCGCAGGCGGACTATTTCTACACGGTGCGTCCGGGATCGGTTTCGCACCGCGCAACGCCCGCGCATATCGACGCCCTGATCGCGGCGGACGATGCATTGGTGGCACGCCATGGTGCTAGGCTTTCGCAGGCCGAACGCGCTCTCTTTCGGTCGCGTCGGCGCAACTTGTCGGACATGGTCGAAACCGAACGCGTTATGCATGCCTTGCGCGATGGGCATGTCGCGGACGGTCTGTCCGCTCTGCGCCGGCAACCGCGATTGGCACGACGGGTCCTGCGCCAACTGACGGAAAGCCTGCGAAACCGTTTGGGCGCGCGACTTTTGCCGCGCAGAGTTCCCGAGTAGCCGATGGAGCAGTTCAAAGGCTGTCAGCTTTCAATCGAAGCCACGGAGCGTGGCATGGCATCCACAACCCGCGCCGGACCGGGTGACGGAATTTCCGCGGGCCATGCCTTTGCCGGCCGCGCCAAGCCGGTCTGCGTCGTGGTCGTAAAGCGCCGGCTCGACGATTTGCTCAGCGGCAGCGGCGAGTATCTCAAGACCTGCCTTGAGACGGTCGAGCGGGCCGGATTTCAGGTCAAGATCGTGGTTGCACCGGTCGCGGGGTTCGGCAGCCGGGTCTATTCCAGGCCAAGTCGCTGGCTGACCGGCAGGGGACTCGACACGCATTGGCCGCAGACCGTTCGGGTCGGGAACACTTTCGTCTCGCTTTCCGGGTCGGTATGGAAACGCAGCCTTCTGCGTCTCTTCCGGCACGCGACCTGGCTCATCCGGCGCGACAGTGCCCGGAGTCCGGCCATCCCGAGCAATCTTGCGGAGACCCCCGGATGTCGCGAGAGCGACCGGCTGATCGAGGCCGTCAATCAGTTGGAACCGACGCTCGTCGTCGCCGAATACAGCTCCACGGGCCCATTGCTCAGCGCATGCGAAACCAGATATCGGGCCGTATTGCTCCACGATCTTTTCGCGCTGAGAGCACAGACCTTTCAGGAGCACGGCATCGCGCCGGACCATGAGGCCATCACCTTGCAGATGGAGCGGGAGCGTCTCGCCGACGCGGATCTGTGCATCTACGCGTCGCTGCAGGAGCTCGACGTGATGTCCAGGGAACTCGTCGACAGCCGCCATGTCTGGCTGCCGCCGCGGGTGCCACCGTCGCGGAATGCCGGCCCCGGGCCGCCCCATGCGGTGTTCCTCGGCGTCCGCCATGGCGGGAACCTCGATGCGCTCAAGCTGCTTCTGGAGGAGATCTGGCCGTTGGTCAGAGAACAGCTGCCCGGTGCTGAGTTGAAGGTCGTGGGCGAGATTTGCGAAGAGATTTCGCTCCCTGCGCCGCCGGGAGTGAAATTGCTGGGTCGTATCCCGGATCTGGAGAGCATCGGCGGACCGGACGCGATCGGGCTTGCCCCTGTGCGCGCGGCAAGCGGGATCAGCATCAAGGTGACAAGCTACATCCGGCTCGGCATGAGCGTCTTGGCGTCTCCAGAGGCGCTGACCGGGTATCGCGACACGCTTTCGGATCTTGTCATGACTGTTCCGGATCCGGAGGGATTTGCGTCGCAGTTGGTGGAGCTTTTGCGCAACCAGGAGCTGCGACGGACCCGCGCTGCCCGCGGGGTGACGGAGCTTGCCCAAAGGTTGGACAACGGGGCCATCTTGTCGGTGCTGCAGTCGATGGCGGATCTGACCCACCGCGGTGTTTCAGATATCGGTGTGGCAGATCGCGAGGCGATGTCATTGCGAAAAGCGCAAAGCTCGGACTAAGCGCAAAAGCGCGATGGCAAGGTACGGCGGCGATGTTCAACCCGGACATCGCGCGATAAAACAGGCAAAGCGCCATCCTGCGCGGCGCGGACATCGACGGTGATGGTCCTGGCCGCGTCGATGTCGGGGGCAGGCGCATACGCTTCCTCTCGCAGCGTGTGCAGAGCGAGTGAAAGGTGTGTGCCCATGTCGAGCGATCTTCCACACTGCATCGTCGTTGGCGCCCCGAAAGCGGGGACGACCACGCTTTGCAATGCGCTCGCACGTCATCCGGATGTCTTCATGGCGCCCAAGAAAGAGACGCACTATTTCAACCATCACTTCGATCGGGGATTGGATTGGTATGCGGGGCTGTTCCGCGGCGCGAGGACCGGGCAGATCGTCATGGAAGGCACACCCGACTATGCGATGTCGAACCATGTGGATGTCGCGATGGACCGAATGGTTGCGCTGCTGCCGGATGTAAAGCTGATCTACATGGTGCGGGAACCTGTCGCCCGGGTCGAATCCCACTACATTCAGATGCTTTCGAACGTCCGCACGGTGGTTCCCTACGAAGAAGCGTTCCGCCGCTGGCCCGAAATCGTCGAGACGAGCGACTATCCAATGATCATGGAGCGTCTGCTGGCGAAGGTGCCGGAAGATCGCATCCAGGTGCTGTTTCTCGAGGATTACGCAGCGGACAAAAGCGGCACTCATGCTCGGGTACTGGAGTTTTTGGGGCTGCAGCCCGACGGTGAAGGCCTTGCAGAGATGAATGCGCAGGAGCGGTCGCATACCCGCGAGAACCAGGGCATCGACGGCGATTTTCTGGCCTGGCTGCGAAGATCCCGGTACTACAACCGCCTCAACATGATGGTCCCTAGGGGGCTCATCGAACGGGGCAAACGCGTCCTGCGCAAAAAGATCGACGTGGATGGAGGGTTGAGCCCGGACGCCCGCGCGCGGCTGGAAGACCGGTTCCGGGACGGCTGGGCGGAGTTTCAGCGCCGCTACCGTGCCAGCCCGAATCCCGGTCAAGAGTAGCGCTCGCGCGAGGGATGACTCGCGCGTCCAGCGCTGAATCTCAGAACTTCGTGCGCACGAAGATTCTTTCAGGCAAATGGGTGATCACCCCCATCAACACACGCCAGCGTAAATCGTAGTAGACCATCCGCCGCTTATCGAGCGCGCGAACGACGTTCTTGGCGAATTTCTCCGGTGTGGAGGTCAACGGGCCGGGCAGGTCCATGCCTTCGGTCATCGCCGTGGCCACAAAGCCGGGCTTGACGGTCATCACGTGCAGCCTGCTTTGGACATACTTTTGCCGCATTCCGGACAGGTATTCACCGAAACCCGCTTTCGCGGCCCCATAGAGATAGTTCTTGGCGCGGCCGCGGTCGCCGGCGACGGACCCGATCCCGACAATGGCCGTGTCGTCCTCGGTCGCAGCCAGTCGACGCGCCGCGACCTCAAGGGCGTGGGCGGGGCCGGTAAAGTTCGTGTCGATGATCCGCCGCACCGCCGCGGGGTCCTGAACGTCTGCCTCCTGGTCTCCCAACAACCCCACGGCGCAAACGACGATCGACGGGACAGTCGGCAAAGCGTCGAAAAACGCCTCATGACCGTCCAGGTCGAGCGCATCGAACTTGTGAACGGTCGTCTCGATCTGAAACCGCAGGCTCATGTCGCTGGCATCGCGGTCGAGCCAGCCGGTGTCTCGGCCCGCCAGCATAATGTTGTACCCTTTGCGCGCGAATTCCGCGGCGATGGCACGGGCAATGTCGGATCTGGCGCCCAGAACGAGGACGGATTTCTTTTGGGCACTCATATCGCAAGCCTTCGGGATTGAACGGATTGAAAGACGTCTGTTGCGCCGGTTTCGGCCCGCAATGCGCGGAATTGGTCCAGAGCCGGACCGTAGCCGGCTTCGAAGGTGCGCTGGGTCATGCGGCTGTCCTTGGCCAGATAGAGCCTCCCCCCGGCCGCGACAGTGATCTCGTCAAGGCAGTCGAGTAGCGTCAAGGCGCGGGACGACAGCGGAAAATCGAGGGCCAGTGTATAGCCCTCGATCGGAAAGGACAGCGGTCGTTCCGGCGCGCCCGGTCCCATGCGTTTGAGGACAGCCAGGAATGAGCCGAGCCGGGCCTCGGAAATCGCTTCGAGCAGGTCGAGCAGCGCGTCGCGCGCGGTCGCGAGCGGCAAGGCGCACTGGTATTGGGCAAAGCCGGGCGCCCCGTAGAGACGGTTCCAGTTGGCGATGCTGTCGAGCGGAAAGAAGTAGCTGTCATAGTCGACAACCCCGTGCCCCGCCTTTCGGCATCCCGCCTTGTAGTAGGCTTGGTTGAAGGCCCGCAACGTCAGTGCATTGAGGGCCCAGCTTGGTGCGTCTAGAGGCATTGCCAGCTTGCGCCGCGCGGGCAGCTTGAACGGATCGGCGCGCTTTTCGCGATCCAGAGCCTCGGGGTCTGCATGGTCCCCCAGATAGATCAACGACCGGCCGCGACTGTCGCCGCGCGCCAGGCAGTCGATCCAGGCCACGGAGTAAGTGGTGTCGTGGTTGGCCTCGAAAACGCCCATCGCGGTGTCGAGATCCGGCACCGGAATGGTCTCCTGCGCGATCCAGGCGGAGGCGATTCTCCGCAGACGAACGGACGCTGCGAGGATATGCCCGGTCAGCCCCATCCCGCCGCAGGTCGCGTTGTAAAGCTCGGCGTTTTCCTCGCTGGAGCAGCGCCGCAGTTCGCCATCCGCGCAGAGCAGATCGATCCAGTTGACATGGTCGCCAAAGCTCCCGGCGCAGTGGTGGTTCTTGCCATGCACGTCCGAACCGATCATGCCGCCGACCGAGCCGAACTTCGTGCCCGGCACAACCTGCGGAAACCAGCCTCGCGGCGCGAAGATGTCGAGAATCTCCGACATCAGCACGCCGGCCTCGGTGACCAGATCGCCTGTTCCGGGATCGAAGGACAGCATACGGTTGGCGCGTGTCCCGGTCAGGGTCATGTCCGGGTTGAGCGCGGGATCGCCGTAGGATCGGCCATTGCCGCGGGTGATCGCAGATGCTGCCCCCAGGGTCGGACCACCCGGAAACGGTGCTTCGGCCAACAGCGGTGCGGTGCGGCAGGTCCGCCGCGGCCAGCGCCCCCAGCCCGAAAGCGTTGCCTGAGAGGTCACTCGGCGGTCCCGAGCGATTGGGGTTGCGGCTGCGGCGCGAAGACAAATCGTTTGTCGAGATGATACTTGGTGACATAACCGATCGCGAGGCCGATGATCGCGCCCAGTTCGCGCATCTGGTGGGATTCCCAGATCACCCAGAACGCATACTCAGTGCCCCAGAAGATGATTGTGGTGAAGATACCCATCGCGGCGTAGAGGCCGAAAAGACGCCCGTGGACGGCAAGCCCGCCGCGGCGGTCGGCAAAGATCCATCGCTTGTCGAGGATGTACTTGAGCGCCAGCCCCACTGCCGTTCCCATCAGGATGGCAAAGGGCACACCGCCAGCCCCGTCATAAACGGCAAGGCTCAGCCTTTGCATTGCCAGGTTCGCCAGCGTCGCGATCGCGGCGAAGGCCGAATAGCGGATAACCAGCTGTTCGAGGGTCATGCCACCGCTCCCATCACCGCCAGAACCCCGGCCAAGCCAAAGATCGCCAGGCTGACCTTGTCCTTGACCGCGAACACGATGGGATCGTCATGCATTTCACCGCGGTAGGAAATCATCGCCACGCGGCTGACCCAATAGAGCAGGAGTGGGCAGATCAGCCAAAGCAACTCGGGCCGCGCATAGAGCGCGGTGATCTTGTCGTTGGAAATATAGAGCGCGAGAACCAGGACCGAGCTGTAGCCCGCGGCCAGCACCACGCCGAGAATGACCGGAATATCGCTTGTGCGATATCCGCGGCCCGCGGTTTCGGTCGCGCCGCGTTTGACCAGGTCGGTCAGCTCCGAGAGGCGTTTGACCGCAGCCAGCGACAGGAAGATGAACATAGACAGGGCCAGCAGCCATTCCGAGATAGGCACCTCGCTGGCGGCACCGCCGGCGATGATCCGGGTCGTATAAAGCGTCGCGAGGATCCAGATGTCGATCATCAGCTTGCGCTTGAGGTAAAGCGAATAGGCGAATGTCAGCACGAGGTAACCGGCGAGCACGGCCAGAAACTGCGGCGTCGTCGTCAGCGCCAGTGCAAAGGCCGCGATGATCAGAATGGCAGCGTGGACCAACCCGTGAGAGACGGGAATCAGACCCGCTGCAAACGGACGCAGTTTCTTTCGCGGGTGGTTCCGGTCCGCCTCGATGTCCAGCAGGTCATTGAGCAGATACACGCTCGACGCGGCCAGGCAGAATGCCACAAAAGCCACGAACGAGGGCAACAGGGCGCCTGGGCTATGCGCGGCCACGGCCGGGACAAAGACCAGCAGGTTCTTCAGCCATTGGTGCGGTCGCATTGCGCGCAGATGGGCGCGGGTCTTTTCGAGACCGCTGGGCCGGTCTATCAGATGCTCGACGTCTACCGGAAAGCTCTCGACACGGCGGCGGGTTGCTTCGGATGCGCTGACGGTGATGGCCCGGCGCGCCTTGCGCCACACTGCGAGGTCGACAGAAGAGTCGCCGACATAGTCGAACCCGCGCTCGCCAAAGCGCGACACGAGGAAATCCGCCTTGTCCCGGCCGGACAGATTGCGATCGCCGTCTGATCCCGCCGCCTCGTCGAAAAGCCCGACATGCTTGGCGACCGCATCGACTTGCCGCTGATCCGCCGCAGACACCAGGAGAACGGGGCGGCCCGCTGCCTTGGCCTGACGGATCAGGTCCAGAACACCGTCGCGCAGCGGAAGGCTGCTCGCATCGGCAAGGGCCTCCGCCGCGAGGCAGGCCTTGAAGCCGGCTTTGCCTTGGCGGAGCCACCCGATCATGTTCAGCAGGCGCATGGGATTGCGCGAAATGAGACCCATCGCGGACTCGTGTAGCGTGTCGACTGTCGCAAGGGTTCCGTCGAGATCGACGACCAGCGCTATCGTCGCGTCTTCGCCGGTGAGCGGAACGACATTGTCCGCGGGACCGGGCGCGGAAACATTTCCAACCTGTGCCAAACGCAAACCCCTTACAAATTCGGTCAAAAAAACACGACCTAATCAAGTCTTAATAACACTGCAGCACTGTTGACATAATTGTATTGCAACTCCCATACGGAAACAAGCCCCACGGTTAATCCGGCACGTGCTGGAACACAGTGAAAAATGAGTGAATCGCGTGACGCCGTTTCTGCGCCGTGCTATCGAACGCGGCCGCAAACTTTCAGTAAGTCGATGTTTTAATGCCAGTTAGTCCTGAAAAAGTTGCGTATTCGGTGCAGTTCCAAGATCGTGACGGGATGAAAAACCGGTCACGCATTTGTTGTTTCGAGAGTTCTCCAACCCTTCCTTCCGTAGGGTTTCCCTGTAGCGGCACGGGTGTGTTTTGCGGTAGTTACTGACACGAGGCCGGAGCGATCCCCGGCGGTGAAAAAACGGTCTTGAGGGAGCGAGGCTGCAGCCAGTCTCAGTCCGGTCCTTCGGAGGGCATTGCGTGACCAAGAGTGTGTATATCGGCGTGTGTACCTTTCGCCGTCGGAGCCTGTTTCAGACGTTGGACAGTCTTCAACGTCTTGCCCGGCCCCCCGAAACGGATCTGACTGTCGTTGTGTCCGACAATGATGAAACTCCCGCGCTCGCCGACGAAGTCGCGGCCTACGCGGAACGCAGCGGACTGACGATCACCTATGTCCATGCGCCGGCGCGGAACATCTCGATCGCGCGCAATGCCTGCCTGACAGCGGCACAGGGTAGTCTTCTGGCCTGTCTCGACGATGACGAGGTTGCGGACCCAAACTGGATCGTCCGGCTTCTGGAAACAGCTGAGCATACGGGGGCGGGCGTGGTCCTCGGCCCTGCCGTTGCGCGGTACCCGGACACGGCGCCGCACTGGATGCGGGAGAACGATTTTCACTCCAATCGGCCAACGCCCCGGGGCGACGTGGTCGAAACCGGGTTTTCCAGCAATGTTCTGCTCGATTTGCGTGATCCGCGGATCGCTGAGGAGCGGTTCGACCCTGCGTTCGGCCGCACCGGTGGCGAAGATGTCGATTTCTTTTTCCGGCTGCACCGTAAGGGTGTGCTGATGGTGATCGACAACGATGCGATCGTGCATGAACCGGTGGCACCGAGCCGCATGAGCTTTCAGTGGCTGTTGCGCCGCAAGCGGATGACCGGGGCGATCTATAGTCACTGTGCAGTGAATGGTGACACCTTGAGCCGGGTAAAGCTCCTTTGCGGCTCCGTTGCCAAGATAGGTTACTGCGGCCTCAGGGCACTCGTTGCGTTTGCAGACCGTACGCGATGCACGTTTTGGCTGATGCGCGGCAGCTTTCACACCGGGGTGTTTCTGGGCTGTCTCTCGCCGCCGCGGCGCGAGGTCTATGGCGCCGGCTGACGGTGGCCTGCGCCTCGGACGTGGACGGGTGGGGGCACATGAGCGGGTACATGACGGCCCTGACGGCATGACTGTTGAGGTGCGGGATTTGTTGACAGCGTGCATTTTGCCGGGCACGGCGCATGACAAAGACGGAATGAGTTGATGGCGAGTAGTAGTATCAAGACAGTCCCGCTGTTCTTTGACGGGTTCGAAGCGAAGGCGCTCGACCGTCCCTTCGGGCGTTTCTATTCGTCCTGTCGCGGCACTCTGCGCTATGCGTACCGCACCGCGCGCAAGCGTCAGCCCTTCACGGGGTACTACACGGCGTTTCGCAACCTGCAGCGCAGCCTTGAAACGCTTGGCGTCGAGGTTCGGATCAACGATTTCGGCTATGCCCGCCGCAATCCGGAAGCCCCGATCGGCCTGTCGGGCTATCCCACCGTGTTCGACCGTGTGCAGCTGCCCAATCCCGGTGTGTTCGGCCCCGGTTTCGTGCCGCCACCGGACCAGATCGAGGAGACGATCGCCAAAAACAATCTGCAGGTCGTGACACTTCCCTCGGAATGGCCCTGCAAGATCTGGCGTCCGACGCTTGGCGACAAGGTTGCGCCGCTATTCGTCGGGATCGATCTGGATGCCTGGCCGGATCAGTCGGGTGAGGCCAAAGACATCGATGTGATCGTCTATGACAAGATCCGATGGAACCGGCCCGCGCGCGAGGCCGACGTGCTGGCACCGGTGCAGGCGCATCTGAAAGCGCAGAACCTGTCCAGCATCTACCTGCGCTACGGCGATCACCATCTCGGCGGATTTCGGGATGCCTTGCGCCGCGCACGCAGTCTCGTCTTTCTATGCGAGCATGAGACCCAGGGTTTGGCCTATCAGGAGGCGATGGCCTCCGGCGTGCCGGTTCTGGCCTGGGACGACGGCAAGCTGATCGACCCGCACCAGTCCCGTTTTGCACCCGAGGGGCTCGTCGTTTCTTCGGTGCCTTACTTCGATGAAAGATGCGGTGCACGCTTCCGATCCGGCGAGTTTGCCGAGACGTTCGACCGGTTTTGGACGGATCTACCCAACTACCGGCCACGGCAGTTCGTCCATGAGGTGTTGAGCCTGGAAGCCTGTGGGCGGCGCTATCTCACGCTGCTGGAGCGCGCGGCGTACGCCTGACCAGTCAGTCCTTAAAGATGTGGATTGTCGCCCCGAGCGGTTTTCGTTCGATCAGCGCGGTGGCGCCGATGGCCATCAGCGAAAACGCGATCGCGATCAGCACTTCAACCGGTTCGCCCGGTGCGTACACGCCGATGAGAATGACAAACAGCACCACGAAGAGCGCTGTGATCCCAACGGGCAGCGCCAGCACCCGCAGACAGTCACGGGTGCGCAGCGGCACGACGCGGCGGGCCAGCGCCCAGCCGCGCGGCACATAAAGCAGCCCCCAGATCGTCAGCGATGCCGCCACGGCCTGCAGGCTGATATGCGCCGCGATGAAAACCAGCGCGATGCGAAGGATAGCGCCCTCGAAGGTCAGGCGGACCAGCAGATCGGTCCGCCCGCACGCGCGAAACAGGCAGGCCAGGCACACGATGGTGATGGCCTCGAACGCCAGACCAGGAATGGAGAGCGCAAAGACCGGGGCGACATGGCGCCACTCCTCGGACAGGAACACCGAAAAGACCGCGTCGCCTGCCACCGCGATGAAGGCGAGCGGCGGAATGAGCAGGAGCGCCAGCAGTCGCATCGATCCAAGGTAGATGTCGATCAGCCGAGCGGGGTCGTCCTGTGCCTTGGACATCCGGACATAGACCACCACCGACATCGGACCGGCGAGACCGAACTGCGGCAGCCGTGAGAACCGCTGGCTCATGGCGTAAAGGCCCAATGGTGCCGTGCCGAGCAGTTTGCCGATGGCGACCACCCCGGCCTGCGCGCTGGCCGCCGAAATCGCAGAGCTTGTCAGCGCGTCGCGGGCAAAGACGAGATGCGGCCCGAGCAACGACCACACAAAGACCGCCTTCGGTCGGAAGCGGCTGAGCGAGAGGATCCCGATCAAGCGAACGACGGCGAGCATCACCTGCTGTGCGACGAGCGCCCAGACGCCGGCGCCGGCAAAGGCGAGGGCGATCGCGGCGCTGAAGCTGACGACCGTCGTGATCATCTGCACCCGCGCGATGCCCGTGTAGTTCTCCCGCCGCTCGATTTCGGCATTCGGGGCGGCTGAGATCGCCTGACAGAGTGGCACGATCGCGAGAACGGACAGAAGCGGCCAGACTGCGGGTTCGCCATAGAAATGGGCCGCAAGCGGTGCGATCAATTGAACCGCGCAAAACAGCCCGACCCCGATCCCCACGAGCAGCCAGAAGACGCTCGACCAGTCATCGTCCGACATGTTCTTGCTGCGGATGAGCGAGCGGCCCAGCCCGGCATCGGACAGGACACTGCTGAAGACGACGACGCTCATCGCCATGGCCATCAGGGCGAAGTCCTCGATGCTCAACAGCCGCGCGACGATCGGCAGAACCAGGATCTGTGACAGCGCCAGGACCATGCGTGCCGACACCAGCGATCCGACGCTGACGAAAAAGCTCCGCGCCGAACGCGCCACCGAGGAGGAGCTTTCGCTCATCCGCTCAGTTCAGAACCTGAAGCTGCGACCACTCCAGGGGTTCGACTCCGTCCCCGGAGACGCTGTCGAGCCACGAGGGCTCTGCAAAGGCCGGCCAGCACTGGTCGCCCTGGTGGAACGTGACCGGCTGATACGCGTCTCGGAACCTGGCGTCGCTGAAGAGCCCGTCGAACGCATCGTCATTGCTGGCCCACAGGGTGATCCCGCCATCTTCGCCGCAGGGCCGGTTGAAGATGGTCAGCACCTCCGGCTGGTGAGACCAGAACACGCCCTTGTCAAAGCTCGCATGGTTGCGCATCCCCACCTTGACCGGATTGGCGTGAGCCATTTCGGTCCAGTTCAGCCCCAGAAGATCCAGGATCGGCCCCTCATAGGCCAAGGCGATACCGCCCGCGGGGCCCGTGCCGACGCTTGGGCGTGGCTCGAGACCGTTGAGGTACGTTCCGAACTCAATGCCGCGTTCGACGAGCACGAACTCCTTGAGAATATCGAAGCGGGATTGGTAGTAATGCAGCCAGCCGACCAGCGTGACCGCACCCAACCCGACCAAGGTGGGTAGCCAAAGAACGGCACGCCGCGTTCCCGGCGTCGCCAGCAGTCCCGCGGCCCAAGCGAGCCCGAGTGCGGCTGCAACCGGCAGGATCGGCGCGATTGGCTGGTAAAAGCGCCACAGCACGAAGTGATCGCCGCCCAAGACCGCATAGACTGCGAGCATCCCAGCGACGGACGCGCCGCCAAGAATGAGCGCGGCGGCCCCGGCCCGTCGGCTGCCGAGCCCGAGAAGCGCCCAGACGGCCGCCGCGATCCAAAGGCCCACGAAGACCTCTGCAAGCGGCATGCTCTGCACGAAACCGGCGAGGTATTTCAGTCCGTCCGTCAGATCCTGCATCCGGTCGGACGACACTTTGGCATAGAAGGTGTTCGGGAACGGTTGCCCGAAATACCACAGGCGGAAGGCCGTGACGGCAACAAAGCTTGCGACCGCTCCGACCATGGCGGGCACCACGGATTTCCAGATCGGCGGGGCGAGTAAGACGGCGAGCGCCAGAAGGCCCAAGGTTACCGCAATACCCTCTGGGCGCACGAGCGGTAGGGCCAGCGCGGCGACGAAGACTATCAGCCCGGCACCGCGCTTCGGGGTGCGCGCCTCGGCCTGCACCGTGAGGCCATAGAGCAGCCACAGCATGGTCATTGACCAGAGCACAAGCTCCATCATCGACCAGACCGACCAGAAGAAATATCCGGGATTGGCCAGCAAAAAGACTGTCAGGCAGGCGATGGCGAAATCTTCGCGGAGATCGAGGCGTTCGGCCGCAAACCGCGCGTATCTCAACGTCGCAAAAACGGCGAGCACCGCCATCGCCCCGCACAGCACGAGAATTGGAACCTCTGGCGCGGCGGTCATCTTGTAGACGGCCGTCAGTATCGCAACCCACAAAAACGCGGTCGATCCTTCGACTCGTTCGCCGCCGGCGTTGTAGACATAGCCCAGGCCACGCGCGAGATTGTCAGCGTAAGACCGGGTGATCGCGGCGTCGTCGATGCCGATGGGCGGCAGGCCCGTGGCCAGGAACCATGCAATCGTCGCACCGGCGAGTGTGATGAGCAGGGCAAGCGCAAAGTCGCTCCAAGCGCTGCCGCGGTTTGCAAAATCGTCCATTGGAAATTCAGATACTCGTATTATGGAAACAGACAGTGGATATTCTAACAGATAGTACTTACGCGGGTCTGCCTCGTTTTACACAGATTGCGCAGTTTTCACCAAATCAACGTTACCGCCTGTGCAGCATTGGCGGCGACGACCAATCGGTCAAGGCGGCAAACTGCGCGTGCCTGCGTCGATTCAGTGGCGCGAAGGAGGCACCGGGGCAACGACGAGGTGTCGCGCATCGCTCGGACACGGGTCTTAGTGAAGTGTTCAGGTTAACATTCGCGTAATTCACGCGGATCATAAAAAATCTGTGTTCAAGATATGAAGTCTTGTGGCAATGTTCTGCCGGTATTTCCCCGACGACTGGTTTAAACGAACAGGGTGATTCAACGTGACGTGGTCAACAGTGATTTATCGTTCAAGACAGTTTTCAATCCGATGGCTGCCGTGCTTTGCGGCGGTTTTCCTGACCCTGTTCGCGGTTCAGTCCGCGCGCGGCTCCGAGGGAACAGGGTTCATCGAGACGTTCGACGACATCGGCTATCTCGACCGCTGGTACATCGCGCATTTCGACCAGAACCGGGAGAGTTTCAGAACCTCCTGGCGCCGGGAGGCGGTCGCGCTTTCCATCCCGGCCGAGCGACACAGGGGCGGCGGTTTGGTCAGTTTGAGCCTTGCACCTGCCGAGTGGGGCGCGCCCAAACCGTTCGTGGGTGCGGAGATACAGCGCCCTGGCTTTCGCCATTTTGGGACCTACGAGGTCTTCATGCAGCCGGCAAAGGGATCGGGCCTGGTGTCATCGATGTTCACTTATACCGGTCCGTATTTCGGCGATCCCCATGATGAGATCGATCTGGAGTTTCTGGGCCGCGACACGACGAAGATCTGGATCAACAAGTTCGTTGATGGCGAGCAGATGCCGGGCGAATGGATCGATCTCGGCTATGACGCGGCCTCCGCACCGCATCTTTACCGGTTCGAATGGCATGAGGACAAAATCGTCTGGTATGCAGGAGAGACCGAGATCTACCGGATCACCTCGGACACGCATGAGATTCCGCAGACGCCCAGCAAGGTGATTCTCAACCTCTGGGCCGGCAACGAGCGACAGCAGCGTTGGCTCGGAGAGGTGTCCCCCGAAATATCCGGTGAGGCAAAGTATTACTGCGTGTCATACCGTCCCTTTGACGACGATGGACCGACATGTTCCGATTATATCTCGCGTAAATGATTTGCTTGTACCGATTTGACTCACCGAAGTACCGTCGGCTGCGGCGCACACAGGTAGATTTTTTTCTGCTGTCGCGCGCGAAACCGACGGAGTGACACGTCCGGTCGTAACTGGCGCTTCCGGATTGTCGCCTTAATGCAAATGAGACGAGGCATTTGACGAGGCAAGATTCTTCTCGAACGGCTCCATCGCACGGTCTGGATGCAATGTCTGTGGTGTGGACCGGCTTGGCAGTCATTCTGGTCTTTTGCATTGCTCTTGGATCGCGGCTCGCGATGGTCGGGCTGCCTCCGATCTATGACGAACTGTACCAGATGCTCCCGGCGCTCAGCTGGCAGGCGCACCAGGACTACTCTTTGTTGGACGGCATCTACGATCGGGCATGGCGTTACACGCGACTCATTTCCCTGAGCTTTGAGCTGGCGGGCGATCAAACAATGGCTGCGGCGCGGTTTCTGCCGTCGGCCGTGCCGGGGGCCCTGCTGGTTGCCATCGTTTTTCTGTGGGCGCGGCTTGTCGTCGGCTGGACCGCTGCCGTCGCGGCGGCCTTTTTTCTGGTGTTCTGGCCGAACGGCATCGAGGTTTCCCAATACCTGCGGTTTTACTCGCTGCAGGGCGTGGTCTTCGTCATTGGCGCACTTCTGGTGTATCTTGGCCTTACCCGGGACATGGGGCGCGCACCTCGCCTGGCCTGTCTGCTGCTCGCGCTGCCGTTCTTCGCCTTTGCGGTGCATCTGCAAAAGATGACGTTTCTCGGGATTGCGGCAATCCTGCTCTGGGCGGTGCTGGTGCCCGGATGGGGGTGGCTGCGGCACCGGACCGATCGGGGCAGGATCCTGATGGTGCTGGGCGTTGCCTGCCTCACCGCGGCGGCCGCGATCCTGATCCTGTTCCAGGACAGTCTTGCCGACCTTTGGCGGCTTTACCGGTGGGAGCCATGGCCGGCGCATGACGACCGGACATTCTACCACCGCCATTTTCGCGACAACTACCCGACGATGTGGCCGCTCTTTCCGCTCGCTGCCGTGATCGCATTGCGCGTCCGCTTCGTGCCGGCGTCATTCTGCATCCTTCTCTTTACCGTCACGTTTTTCCTGCAGTCCTTCGGCGGGCTCAAGAACATCCGCTATCTCTATCCGACGATGCCGTTTTTCTTTGTAACCTGGGGGATCGTTCTCCAGGCGGGGCTGGTCCCGGCCCTGGGCTATCTGCGCCGAACCACGCAACAGCTGCTTCCCGATACTCTGCCGGTCCGCGGGCGCGATATGGTTGTCTTTTCGATCCTCGGGCTGTGCGTGCTCTGGCTGATCGCGGCGAATGCCGCCTTCGAGCGTTCCACAAGGCTGATGGTGGGCGCCGAGCAGCAGATGCTTCTCGGCAAGCGCCGCTGGGCCTGGAAGGAGGCGGAGGAGTTTACCCGCCCCTGGCTTGAGGACGGCGCGGTGATCGTCTCGACCGAAGAACTGCTGGCCCTGTCCTGGCTTGGAGACTACGACCTAGGATACAACAGGCCTCGGTTCTCGGAGATGCAGTTCGTGCTCGGCCCGGAGACGCCGCCCTTCACGACCGATTTCCGTCTTGGGCGCCCCGTTATCGGGGATCTTGCGAGTCTCCAACGGGTGATGTCCTGCCACCCGGTCGGCATCGTTTTGTCAAACGCGCCCTGGGTCGACGGTGAAAACGCTCGCAGGGTCGCGCAGATGGCGACCGCGCTGGGCGCGGAGGTTGTGTCCCGCCAAGGGTCCGACATGTCTATGATCGGATGGCGGAGCGCACCGACCGATATCGCGTCCGAGGAGTGCGAGGATCTGGAGGGCCTGTCCGGAGCGGCCGAGCGGATACTGTCCGGAGCGTCGCGCCCTCAACTGCCCGCTTCAGCCAGACTCGACAGGTAAAGCCCGCAGGAGGGCTCCCACGGATCCACATCAGTGTATTCGAACTCGGTCGCGGTCTCCTGATAGATCGCGATGATATTGGAACGGGTAAGAAACGTGTTAAGAAAGCGGTTTTCAAGCTCATCGGCTGCAGAGATCCGGTAAATCTCGTCGCCGTGCAGCGAGAAGTAGAGGCGCGAGGCAACCTGCTTTTTCCAGTCTCCAGAGCCCGCCTGCTCGGCGTAGTCGGTGATGAAATCTTCGACCCCGTCGATTTTCACCGTCTCCGGTCCGAAATGCTGGGCCACCACGCGGCGTAAAAAGCCTGTCATGCCGGGTGCCAAGACGATTGCGGTCACCGACATGGCGGCGACGCCGGCGGCGCTGCCGAAAAGGATCGTACGCCGGGTCAATCGGGTCATAGCTGGTCTCCGGCATAGAGCGACAGTGCTGCGATGGTCAGGGTGGGATTGGCCGCTGCGCCGGTCGGGAAACTGCTCGCCCCAAGACAGGCGAGGTTGGACAGACCGAAGACGCGGCATTGCGTATCGACGACACCCTGCTCTGCGCTCGCCGCCATGGGCGTGCCGCCGATCAGATGCGCCTCGGTGGGTTCGAACTTTCCGAATCGCGGCGTGTCGTGGGCAAAGGGCAAAAGCCCGTCCAGACTGTCCCGCGCGCGCTCGAGACCGCGATAGGCATAGGCGCTGTGACCGGTCCAGACGATCACCGGATCATTGTCGCGCAACACCACCCGGTTCTCCGTCAGGGGCAGATCCTCGGCGACGAACTTGAGCTTGAGCCGCTGGAGCCACTTTCCGCGCTCCAGCCGCAGCGATGGAGGCGCGTTCCAGCTCTCGATCAGAACCGAGGCCGCGTCTGACCGGAAAGGCCCGTCATAGAGCGCGTACCCGAGCCCCGTAATCGACGTGCCCCCATAGTAATTGTCGAACGGAATATCGATCCAGATGAACTGCCCGACCTGTTCATGGACGCCCAGGCCGACACCCTCGCCGCCGATACCGGAGCGCAGCAGGATCGCGGCGTTGGAGATTGGGTTGGCGGCGAGTGCGATAAAGTCGCCCCGGATTTCGGCGCTCGTCCCTGTTGGAGTGCGCACGGTAATACCCGACGCCTGACCGGCAGCCGTCTGAACTTCGCGGCACTCGGCATCGGTCAGCAGAGCGAACCGCTCATCGTCGAAACTCTCGAGGCCATTCAGGATGGTGAATTTCGAATCTATTGGACAGAGCGAGCAGGTCCCCGACGCGCAGCAATGGGCGCGGGAGCCCCCCGTCGCGCGCGCCGATGGCATCGGGCCCCAGGACGGATCGTGGGCGCGCAGCCGTCGTTCGGCCCGCGTCAGCGTATGGGGCGGATAAGGGTAGGGGCGCGACCGGGTCAGGCCGTCCACGACGTCCTCACCCGCGACCTCCATGATGTCCTCGGCATCGGCCATGTAGGGCTCCAGCGCATCGTAGGACAGCGGCCAGTCCTGGGCCACGCCATAGCGGCTTCGGAGGTTGAAATCGCTGGGATGAAAGCGTGGGGTGTTGCCCCACCAGCAGTTGGAGCATCCACCGAACTGATAGCGCACGGCCCAGTCCTTGCGCTGGCCGGAGCTGTTCTCCTGCGCAACCTCGGGGGGAGTTTCCTCGTGCCGCGTGGCAAGTTGGGTTTCCCGGTCGATGAACGGCCCGCGCTCGACGAAGAGCACATCGAGGTCGCGACCGCGCAGTTGCCGGGCAAAGAAGAATGCGGCGAAGCTCGACCCGACGATCACCACGTCCCAAGCCCGACCGCTGGCTGCGGACAGATCAACCCGGCGCATGGGACATTCCTTCCGGCCGCATCACTTGGCGTGCGGCGCACGTTGGGCTGCTCACCGCAGACCGATATCCTTCGATACGCTCAGGAGCGGTCGCTCTGACGATCGGCCTGAGCCGAGCGGTGCTGCGATTAACGCACACCTTACGATGGCCGGGTACAGGCGATCGATCGCAGGGGCGGGTCGCCCCGATCCCATGGACCAAACTCCTTTGAGGCACAGCACGAGACCGCGCGCTGCAGATCCAAAAGAAAACCCTGGTTTGCGGAAAAAACTGATTTTTGCGAAACATCCGTAACCTGCACGCCAATCTTGGACTGGACGAAAACTCTATGACTACCTCGGTGCGGCGATGTTGAAAGGATACTTTCCGCGCTGCGGCTTGCACACTAAAAAATGGCCCACGACCCGTTTTGACCCGCGTAGAATGCCCATACCCCACGAGGTTTTGACGAGGAGTGTTCGTTTATGAGGATTTTGGTTCTCGCTCCGCAACCATTCATGGTGCAACGCGGAACGCCGATTGCGGTCAAAATGCTGCTCGAGGCGCTGTCTGCGCGCGGTGACGAGATCGACGCGTTGGTGTTCACCGGTGGCGAACCGGTTGAGATCGCGCGCACTCGCTTTTTCCATGTGCCGGCGTTGTCTTCGATGCCGCCCGGTTTCTCGGTGAAGAAGATTCTGGCCGATATGCTGATGGTCCCGATGACAGGCTGGCGGATGCTGCGAGGCCGGTACGATCTGGTGATCGCGGTCGAGGAATCGGCCTATATCGCCATGGTCCTCGGGGTGTTCTTCCGGATTCCCTACCTGTGTGACGTGGACAGCTCAATCCCCGAGCAGATCGACGACAAGTTCTCGCCGCCGCGCTGGCTCCAGCGGTTTCTTGTCTCTTCGGAAAGACTGTCCCTGCGGCGATCATCTGGCGCCATGACATGCTGCAGGGCGCTGGAGGACCTCGTCCGGCACCATGCCCCGGATCTGCCGGTCCAGACGCTCGAGGATGTGCCCATGCTGGAGCCGGACACGGGCGGGCCGGTGCCCGAGGATTGCCGGTTCGACGTGCCGGTGATGATGTATGTGGGCAATCTCGAAAGCTACCAGGGCATCGATCTGCTGCTCGACGGCTTCGCGCGCGTCGATCCGGTCGCGACGCCGGCACAACTCGTCATCATCGGGGGCACACGGGTGCATATCGACTCGTACCGCACCCGTGCCGATGACCTCGGTCTGGCTGATCGGGTAAGCTTTCTGGGGCCAAAGCCCGTCGCTGATCTGGGCCGTTATCTGAGGGCGGCCGCGATCACCTGTTCCCCGCGCACTCAGGGGCGCAACACACCGATGAAAATCTACTCGTATCTGGATAGCGGACAGCCGCTTCTGGCGACCCGGCTTCTGACCCACACCCAGGTTCTGGATGATGAGATCGCCATGCTGGTGGACCCGGAGCCCGACGATGTGGCGCGTGGGATGACGGCGCTTTTGGTGGATCCCGATCTGGGCGCCCGTCTGGCAGCCGCCGCACGGACCCGCGTCGCGGCCGAGTTCAGTCCCGAGGCCTATACCCGCAAGCTGAACCGCTTTCTCGCCGAGGAGATCGAGCCGCGCTTACCCCGGCGCTCCGCTCTCGCTGTCTGAGGCAGGGGTCGCGGTCTCGGACGCGGGGCTGGGCGCCGGAGGCTCGACGCTTTGTTCCAGCAGGACGCGGGTCACCGTGACGATGTCGCCAGGGCCGACCCGGGCGGTGGCCTCGACAGGAACAGACTCCGTCGCGCCTTCGCGCAGGACGTCGTAGGTGATGATGCTCTCGGGCATCAGCGGTGTGTCCACCTGAGCGCCGGCATCCTCGAGGAACTGCCGAAGCAGGGCGCGCCTGCCATTGAGCGCCTCAATCCGTGCGTTGGTCTGCTGCAGTTCTGACGTCACCTGTGTCTGGCGCTGGGTCTGCAGCTCGATCATGTCGCGGGTTGCTTCTTTTTCCTGTTGCTGCGCGCGGTAGAGACCGGTTTGCATATCCAGCTCGCGGCCTTCGGTCTCGATCAGCTGTCGCTGGGCGTTGGCCAGGGGAGCGTTGGCGGCAAGCCCGCGCTCTGCAAGCGTCGCCACGCTGTCGAGCGCCTCGCGAGCCAGCCGGACCTGTTCGCCCTGACCCTTCAGACGGGCTTGCAGGTTGGTGATTTCCGTGCGCAGCAGCGCTTGAAGATCGGTGAGCGTTGACGCCTGAAGCTGGAACGCCTGCGCGCGTGCTTCGAAGACCGCTTTCTCCTCGGTAATCAGCGCTGTCAGGGCGTCCGCGCCGTCGGGATGATAGAGGTTGGTGGGAAACGCAATCTCATCAGCGCTGGAGATATCGTTCCGCTCCGCCTCTAGCCTGGCCTTGCGTGCGTTGAAACGCGCAAGATCCAAAAGAACCGACCGGAGGCCTTCGGTGTCGTTCAGGACGGTCCTTGAGTCCTGCGCTCCCGGATCGAACGCCGAACCGGTGCCGCCGGCCAGTGCCACGGCCTGCGCCACCAACAGACCCGGACGCGCTGGAAAGGCACCGGGCTGGGCCACGTCGCCGACGATGTAGAAGGGGCGGTATTCGACGACCTCGACTGCCGCGGCCGGCGGTTCCAGAGACCCGAGCGAGCTTTGCAGGGCTTTTCCGATCTGAGCGGACAGTTCGGCGGTCGTCAGGCCAGCGGCGACGATCTGGCCGGCGAGCGGAACAAGGATCATCCCGTCGGCCTGGATCCGGTACTCTCCGCTGACCGCGGGCCAGATATCGAACCGGCGTTCCGTCTCGCTCCAGGCGAGCACCTTGACCGAGAGCCGTTCATCCACGCCTAGCCGATAGACCTCGCGCGGCTCGTCGGCCGGCAGTGGATCGGCGATAATGGACAGGACAATCGAGAAAACAGTCAAAAGAGCGAAAATGCGGGTAGACCAACCGAAAAGCAAAACACACTCCAAATACAAGGATCGGGCAAGTCCGCGGCAGAATGACGACCATGCTGGCATCGCGGCGTACCTTGGATTTATACTGGCGAAAGGCGTTGTTTTCAAATTCTTTGGTGGAGTTGTGTTTTGCCGGGTCAAATCTCTGCGATCGTACCGACCTACAATCGCAGCGCTTTTCTGGACGAGGCGCTCTCTGCGCTCGAGTCGCAGCAGCGGCCACCATCGCAAATCATCGTTTGGGACGATGGATCCACCGATGGCACCCCCGAGGTCGTGTCTCAGCGCCGCGCCGCAAGCCCCATACCGATCCTCTACCGGCGCAGCGCCAATGGCGGCAAATCGCGCGCCCTGAATGCCGCGCTCGACGAGGCGACGGGGGACTATATCTGGATCTGCGACGATGATGACATCTCCTTGCCGGGGGCCGGACGCTCTCTGGCACAGGCGTTGGAGACAACGGGGTATGGCATCGCCGCCGGGCGGCACCTGAGGTTTCGTGATGCGAGCGGAACCGGTGAGCGGATCATGGACGGCACCGGCTATTGGCCCGATCTGTCCGAAGGCAGTGTGCTGCGTCATCTGCTGGAGGACATCTTCTTCTTTCAGAATGCCACACTGGTGCGCCGTGATCTCTATGACCGCGTCGGCGGGTTTCGCGAGGATCTTGCCCGCTCTATCGACTACGAGATGTTCGTGCGCCTGGCCGCGCGGTCGCCCGTGGCGATGGTCGACGAGGTGATGTTTCACCAACGTAAACATGACGGGGCGCGCGGCCCGTCCAGCGCGCGTCATGCCGCGGGGTCATCCGAGACGGTCTGGCTGGAAAACGACCGGGCGATCTTCGCGGCGTTTCGCGCGCTGTTGCCACTCTCGCTCTATGCGGCCTTCTTTGAGGGAGCCAGCGCGGCGGCACAGCACCGGGCCGGCCTGCTGGAGCGCGGGTGCGTTTACGCAAGGCGCCGGGATTGGGACGCCGCACGCGAGGATTTCGGCGACGCGGCAGCGATGGCGCATGCGGGGCCGATCGGTCCGGTCGAGCGGGCGATCCTGCTGCGCGCCATGGCTGGCAAGCATGGCGCACACGAGGCATTCGAGGCCCCGGTCTCGGCACGGCTGGCAGAGCTGCGGCAATTGGGGGTATCGGGCCGAGAGATGGCGCAGGCGCTGGCCCACGGGGCGCAATGGCGGTTGCGCGCGGCGCTGACCCGTCGCGATGCGGCCGAGGCTGCACGGATCGCGCGGTTTATCTGGAAAACCTCACGCGGTCGGGTCGGCGGCGCCGCACCACCCCCGACAGGCCTGTCAGAGCGCCGCACACTGCCCGCGGAGGCCTACAGATGGTAACCGCGGCCGCGCCGGCTGTGATCGTGGCGATCCCCACGCTGAATGAAGCGGACCATATCGCGGACGTTCTCACGGCGCTGATGGACGGTGACCCGATTGCCGCGATCTGCCCCGTGGTCGTTGCCGATGGCGGCAGCACCGACGGCACCCAGGCCATCGTGCGCAATCTGTCGGTCCGTTACCCCAATCTGCGCCTCATCAATAACCCCGGGCGCATTCAGGCGGCAGCGCTGAACCTCTTTCTCGCGCCGAACTATGACGGCTATGACATTCTGGTCCGCTGCGACGCCCACGCGGCCTATCCGCCGGGCTATGTCAGCGCGCTGGTGAGCAGCCTCGACGCGAGCGGCGCGGCATCGGTCGTTGTCCCGATGGACGCGGTGGCGCTGCAGGGTTGCTTTCAGCGCGGATTGACCTGGATTGCCGACAGCAAGCTTGGCGCCGGCGGCTCGCCCCATCGCGGCGGCGTCCGGTCGCACTTCGTCGAGCACGGCCATCACGCGGCGTTCCGCATGGACGTGTTCCGCGCTCTCGGTGGATACGACACCGGCTTTGCGGCCAACGAGGATGCGGAATACGATCGGCGGGTGATCGCGGCAGGCCATCGGATCTGGCTCGATGCGGATATTCGGATCGGCTATTTCCCCCGGAGCACCGCGCCGGGTCTCTGGCGGCAGTACTTCAAGTATGGCGCTGGCCGGGCGCGCACCTGCCGCAAGCACGCCGTACGCCCCGCGCCGCGGCAGATGATCCCCGTTTTCCACACTTTGCTCGTGGTGGTAGCGATCCTCGCGTTGCCCTGGACGCGGCTGCCGCTCCTGTGGCCGCTGCTCTATCTGGTGCTCGTCGGGGCTGCCGCTGCGTCCCAGGCGCTGCGGCACCGGTCTGTCTGCGGGCTCATGGGGGCGCCCGCCCTTGCCATCATGCATCTTGCCTGGGGGCTGGGCTTTCTGAGTGCAATCCCGCGGGCTGTGCCTCGGTCGCCGCAGGTCGCGTCCGACCCGGTTTAATAAAGCGGTTTACGCTGGTTTGGTCGCGACCGTTCAGGTCACTGGCACGGTGCCGAGGGGGAGGCGTATTGCGGCTGCGACCTCCTCGCGTGTCTGGCGGAAATCTGTTTCGGGACGAGAGAGCAAAGCGCGACGGCACGCGGCCACGTCCACCGGCGAGAGCCGGTCCAGCAGGTCGGCCAGGGCTGCAGATTCGGGCGCTGGGATGGTCCAGCCCAGCCCGTCTGCAACCCGCACACCGGTTTCGCTGCCCGCGACGGCGAGCGAGGGGCAGCCGTAGTAGCTCGCTTCGTAGATCCTGTTCGGCAGCAGCCATGTGGAGTTCGTGCCCCATTGCCAGAGGTCCTGAGACCAGACCAGATCGCAGTCGCTGTAGATCTCGGCCAGATCACCGGGATAGTTGTAGGCGCCGTACCAGGTCATGTTGTCTCGCGCAGCGACGATCCTGTCGAAATCCGGCACCGCGTGGCTGTGGACGATGCCATGGAGCGCGACCCGGACTCGCGGGCCGAGCCTGTCTGCGACCGCCGCGAGCAAGGCCAGGCTCGGGGCGCAGCGCAAGGTGCCGACCCATCCCAGGACCAGCGGACGCTCCGCCGTCCAGGTCTCGGGCATCTCGGTGGCTGGCGGGGCTGGGTCGGGTCGCGTCGGGTCAGTGTCGCCGAGGCGGAGCTTGTTCTCCAAAAGCGTGACCGGCCCAGTCCAGCCCTGCACCGGGGCGAAATACTCGCGGACAAAAGCTGGCGAGGAGACGATCAGCGACGCACAGCGCGCCAATAGCCCCCGCTCCACCCGACGCAGGGCGGCACCCTTGACGCCCGACGACGTCATCAAGTCGTGGATGTCCAGGCATTCGTAGATCAGAGGCGGCCGGGGCCGGATCATGGCCTGCGCCGCGGCGGCGATGGCCAGCATGTCGAGATTGCGCGCCACGATGACATCGGTGCCGGCAAGCTTGTCGCGATGGGCCAGGAGCTTGCCCACCGAACCCGCGACCGCGGCGGCACGGCGGGCCGGGCTCTCGTTTGCGGTGTTGTAGAGATGGACATTGTCCCAGAACGGCACGAAGTCGGCATTCATGTTGGCCCGGCGCATCATGAAGCCGGTGACGTCGAAACCGCAGTCCAGGTAGCTGCGCATCCGCCGGATCTGTGCGGCTTCGGCGGCATCGAAGCCGAAGACGAGCAGCTTGAGCGGATGCTCGGTCGCGCCGGTCTCTGTGGGGGGCGCAAACGTCTGTGCGCCGGTCGCGCCGGGCGTCATTGCGCGGCGGCCACAGGCCTTGCGTCCCACGGCAGACTGTCGCGTCCCAGAATCTGCCGGAGGCGCTCCATCTCAGGCGCGAAGGTCTCGGTCAGCCTCGCGACGGTCTCGGCGCGCATCGGTGGGATCTCGTCGCGGATTTCGACCTTGTTCGCGTTGAGCAGCGAGGACACCGGTCCCGCCTGTTTGATCCGGGCCAGAGCAGGTTCAAGCCCGCGGCGGCGCATCCAGTCGCCACCCGCCCGCAGGCCCGCGCGCAAAGCCGGCAGGCGGGCGCGGTCGCTTTCGTTGCGACGTTCAAGCAGAATCGGGCTGTCAAACTCCGGATCGACGCCGAAAAAACCGAACACCGTACGGGCCGATGCCCCGGCATCGACGGCGATATCCTCGGCAAACAGGACCAGCATCTGATCGGCCGGGAACGCGTCGTACCAGCGTGCCAGATGCGTTCCGTAACGCCCCTGATCGACATAGGTGGGATTGTTGGCGAGTCCGTCCTCGAACGGGCAGGGCGGTATGTGGCCTTGGATGATCTCGTGCATGTGGTTCGAAAAGGCGCGTTTGACCGGGTCGCGCAGCATCGCCAGCACCCGAAGGTCGGCCCCGTAGGCATGGACACGCCCCGGCGTGCGCGGATCGTAGAAATAGGAGGGCGAGCTCTCGAAATAGACTTTTGCCTTGGGAGTTTGGGCGAAATGCCCTTCGTACCAGCGATAACCCCGGTCGAAATAGTAGGAGAAGAAGTCGACCTCCTTGGGCTCGGAGGTGCCGATCTCGGGATGGGTTCCGGCCACCGCGTGGAGCCAGGAGGAGGCGCATTTCTGCGCGCCGATTCCGATTACTCCTGGACGCATGACAAAACCCTCAAACCCATCTTCGCACTGCAACCTGGAGGCAGCGAGCGACGTCGGAACGCTCGTTGCCCACTGAAACCAAATCTGGCGGGAGCATAGGACAGAAATCCTTTCTTGGGAATTCCACCGGCTGCGCGTCCCGTCGATCCGCCGTCTTGCATGGCGTTCGCGCCTCTGACCTTTCGCTACCGAACCTGGAGGTCCTCCGGAGTGCTGGTTGCGTGATCGCTGGGTTTGAACCCGTAGCGGCTGGCCCGAGCCTCAAGGGGGCCTGCGACGGGCAGCGCGAGGGGTCCGGTATAGAGGCGCCAGCGAGCATCCGGATCGTCCGCCTGCCGAAATTCGATCGACGCGCCTTCGCTGTCGGACGTGATCGCCAGGGCCAGGCCCGCGTCGGTCTCGATGGCTGTAAACCGCGGTGGCGCAGTGCGCGGTTGCGCCTCGCCTTCCCATAGAACCGCACTCATCTCGTCCTCGGGGATGTCGCTCAGATCTCCGGTCTCGGCGAGCCAGGCATCGAGCGTGTCGCGAAGCGCCTGCAGAATGTCCGCCTGAGTGGGGTCCGCCGCGAGGTTGATCATCTCATGGGGATCGGCCTGGGTGTCGTAGAGCTCTTCAGGGGCGCGTTCGGGCGCGAGATAGGCTTCCAGCGTGGGCGACAACGTGCCTTCGGATTGCAGTCTGCGCATCTCGGACATCGAGTCGAGGCGTTCGCGATAGGGGATCTCGGCCAGCAGAGGAGCGTCGGGCTCGTAGTTCCGGATGTATTTGTACTGGGTATCGCGCACCGCCCGGCCCCGGTCCCGGGCGTTGTCCATACGGTCGCTGACGGCAAAGATGGCCTCGCGTTCTGGCAGTCCGTCGGACGTGCGCGGGACGTGGGTTAGATAGGCTGGCGGGTCGATCCCTGCGAGGGTCAGGATCATGGCCGGCAGATCCACGAAGGATACGAGCCTCTCGTCGATCTGGCCCTCGCGACTGCCATCGGGATACCGGATGATCATCGGGACCTTGATGCCGCTGTCATAAAGAGAGCGTTTGGCTCGCGGCAGACCATCGCCATGGTCTGTCGTCCAGATCACGACAGTGTCGTCGAGCAATCCGGCGCGGTCGAGCTGTGCAATCTGCTGACCGACCCAGGCGTCCATGACATGGACATTGGCATAGAGCCGGTTCATTTCCGCCCGCACCTTGGGCGTGTCGGGCAGGTAAGGCGGGACCTCGGCGTCGTTCCATCTGGCGGGTTTGAGCATCGCCAATGCGCAGGACACGCAGTTGGTCGCGGTCTTGGCAAAGCGCTTGAGCTGCACGCCCCAGTCCCGCCACAGCCCGCTCTCGTGAGTCGCGCCGTTCTGGAGAACTGCAAAGAAGGGTTGATCGGCGGGAAGGTTCTTCAGCGATGCGTCGGGAGAGTTTACGTCCCACATCGTGGAGGGCGCATCGAACTGGAAGTCGTTCTTGCCCTGCATGATCGTGTAATAGCCGTGCTCGCGCAGGATTTCGGGGAAGGGTATGACCCCGGCTGGCGGCACCGCGGACTGGCGCGCGCGCATGTGCTGTGCGCCGAAAGTTTGCGGATAGAGACCGGTGAAAAGTGCCGCGCGGCTCGGCGCACAAACCGGTGCCGCGGTGAAGACATTCGTCAGCCGCAGCCCTTCGGCGGCGAGTTCATCGAGGTTCGGCGTGTTTGCGACCGGGTCCCCAAAGGCACCGATGCGCGGGCTGAGGTCTTCAACCAGAAGCAGCACGATGTTGGGAGGCTCCGCTGCGGAGGCGGCGGACGCGAGCGTCCCAAACACCGAAAGCGCCAAAGTCAGAAGCGGCTTTGGGTGTGTGAGCAGCATGTCAAAAACTCCGCTGAACCATGAAATCCACGTCCGCAAATACACCGATAGGGCGGGTGCGTCTCCCAACATACAGTTTACTGCAGTTTGACCCTGTGCCCTCGCGCCTGGCAGGGTTACCCAACTGGGCTTGGCCGATCATACACCAGACTTCCGACGGCGGGCGGTCAACGTCCAGAACCACCAGACGAGAATGAGGCCGAGCCCGACCCATGTGATCAGGTCCCGCCGTCCCGGGGCGTGGGTGTATAGCGCCGTGACCTCGACCGTTTTGGCATCGACAAAGCGCCCTTTCACCGATGCCAGCAGCGCATCGGGAGGGATCGCGACGCCCGTCACCGCGAGGGTTTCGCCGGTCCAGACCGCCAGAACCGGCGAGCCGTCGGACAGGTGCTCGATCCTTGCGCGGTCAAATTCGATTGCTTTACCCCGCCTGTCGGCTTCCGCGCGCAGCGTACCGGTGAAATGCACATCCGCCGCTTGGGCTTGCGGCATCAGTGTGAGTGGCCCGAGGGCATAGAGACCAAAGATGGCGCACGCCGCAGCTTTGCGCGATGCCGCGAGATGCGGGCGCGTCATTCCGCTGGGCCGGCTGCCCGCAAAGGCCCAGGCAACATAGAACAGGCCCAAAAGGCTCAGCGCATAGCTCGGCCAAGTCTCAGGCCAATAAAGCCCGAAATTCAAGACATGCCAGTCGACCGGCGCAAACAGCAAAACACCGTTGGCCCATTTCGTCTGGGTCGCGTCGAGCAGAAGATGCAGGACCGAGCCCAGGGCGAGAATGGAAAAGACGCGGCCCGGTCGTGCGGACAGCAGCGCGAAACCTGCCGCGGCCACCAGGCAAAAGAGTAGCGTGCTTTGCACCACGGCATAGAGCCTCAAGTCGATCGGATCGATGGAGACCGGTAGCAGCTTGATGGCGCGCTGCGCGATCCAAGGCAGGTCGGGCAGCAGGACACCGAGCCAGATCCAGCCCAGGTCCGCCCGCGCGATCAGCCCGCGCGTGATGAGCGCCTGTGCTCCCATATGGGCAAGAGTGTTGGGCATTTCACGCGCGTCCCGTCTGCTGACGACTTATGCCGGCATCTGTTCGCGGACCGCGCCGTGCCAGAGTCCCGAAGAGACCGGATTCATGCACTCCTGGTCATGCGGAGTAGAACGGGTGAGCCGAAGCGTTTCAGCCCCAATGCGCCCATGCCGCTTTCGGCGGCGCGCGACCATGACCCCTTGCCCACGCCACGGTGCAGTGCCATCGGCAGCACGAATTGCGGACAGGCCGTCGGATCTTCGAAGCCGCATTTCGCCAGGGTTTCGGTGATCTCCGCGCGTCGGTGCATGTGAAAACTACGCGTGTTCTTTTCGATGGCTTTCTTTAGGCCGAAGAGACTGCCGGAGATCGCATTGACGCTTCTCTTCTCGGCGAAATCCACGATCACGGCGTGACGCGCCACGCGGGCCAGCTCTGCCAGATACCCGGGCCAGTCATCCACATGGGCCAGCATGCGAATCGAGACGACGACATCGAAAGACCGGTCGTCGAAGGGCAAAGCGCCGAGGTCGCAGGTCTTGAAGAACATGTTGCCCACCGAGCCGAAGCGGGCGGCCTGCGTTTCTCCCAGACCCAGGCTGCTCGCCACGGTGACCTGGCGCCCGCTCGGCAGCAACGCCTCGGCCACCTGACCATGTCCACCACCGACATCGAGCACGGTCCCATCGGGCCAGGGTGCGCAAAGCTCTTTCAGGTAATCTGCTTGAACCTGCAGAAAATACGCGCCCGCGGGACCCGAAAAGCGCTTTGCGTAGTCGTCGGTCGCTGCGGCCTCGTCGCCGAATTCCTTGGCCGGGCTGCCGTTCTGCGACACCTCACGCTCGTCCAGATCAGACTTGGTCACCATAACGCGTCCCTATACTGTCCCGCATCGCAAAGAGGCCGGCATTCGCGACGAAAGCGTTAGCGCCGCGAGGGGCATTTGGCCAGATTTTAGCGAGTGGCGGAACGGTTGTTAAAAGGGTCTTTCGGTCCTGCGCGTGAATGTGACCCCGATCGGCAGCGACGCGTGGCGATCAAGTGCAATCTGCTGCGCGATACGCTCGGCTTAGAGCGGACAGGTCTGCGCTTGCGGTCGGATGGCGTGTCGCGAGCGCCGGTCTTGGGCGCGTTTTCCTCAAACCCGGTGGGACGGCTCCATCGCTGACCGGTCATCACTTGGCAAGATCCATTGGATATGCGGTGAGTGGGTCACTGGCCGCGCCCCTGCAGATCCCGGATCACCAAGCGTGCTGCGGGACGCAGAGTGTCTTCGCATCTATTCAAGACTCGGTTTGGCGCCCAGTTTTGTCGCAGAACGGGCCTTGACGTACGCTCTCGTCGGGTCGGGAGAATGAACCGGACGTGCCGGGATTGCGCGACGTCACGGGCCAAAGGCGACATTTCGTTTGGAGCGAACATGAGGCTTGTGCTTATTCTGCTAGGAATTTTGCGCCATACGCGGTTTCGTGTGGCCATCCGGCGAGTGTAGTTGAATGTATTGGGTCATAGCAGTCGAGCCGAAGACGCCATTCTCGAACCTGATCGGGGACGCCTCCAAGGGTCCGTTACAGCAGTGGACCGATCTTCATGGCAATTCGGACCTCGCGTGTTTGCGCTCGTGCCCCTGGCAAAAGGCCGTCGAACCACCGACTACGGACCGCGCGGAAACCCGCACGGAGAGGGATAAGACGCCAGCCTGTCAAAGTGCGCGCGTGACTCACAAGCCTGTCCTGCATGCGCCCGACCGGCAGAACGTCCACGGCAGATATACCATTCGCGGCGCAGTGCGGGGGGAGTAGGCTAGCGACATGTCCAGATCGAATGCTCTCTTCCTAGTGAAGCTGCTGATCGGTATCGGGCTCATCGTTCTGCTGGTGACACAGAAGGGCGTCTGGAAGGGCATGATTGCGGCGTTCCAGGATGTATCCGCACCCTGGCTCATCGCGGTTTTCCTGATGCCGTTGGTTCTGATCTTCGCGAGTTGTGTGAAATGGCGGCTCATCTTGCGGTACATGAAGCGCGACATTGGCGTCTGGCATCTGTGCAAGGTCTACATCGTTTCGTATTTCTTCAGTAACTTCCTTCCGGGAAGCCTCGGTGGCGATTTCGCGCGCGCCTACATCGTCGGGCAACGGGTCAATTCGCAGGTACATTCCTTTGCCGCAGTGTTCCTGGAGCGCTTGACCGGTCTGATTACGCTCGCGGTTCTTGCGGCCGGAGCCTATGTCGTCACCCCCGCTCTGCGCAGCGAGCCTGTTGTTTCTCTTTCGATTCTGGCCCTGACCGGCGGCTGCATCCTTCTGACATTGCTGATGTGGTCGCCCTTGGGGGGGCCGCGCGTGGCGTCGCGTTTGCAGGCCATTCCCTATGCTTCCCGCGCCTTTGCCAAATTCGCAGAGCTGCGGGGGTCCTTGGCGGGGTTCTGGGTGAACCGGACCCTGGCGCTCAAGACGATCGCCTACTCGCTACTGTTCCATGCCTTGGCGGTTGTAAATGTCTACGTTGCGGCGCTCGCGCTGAATGTTGATGTGAACTTCCTCGTGCTTTGCGCGGTGACGCCGGTCGTTCTGGTGCTCGCATCCGTTCCGATCACCCCCAGCGGCATCGGCGTGATGGAGTGGGCCTATTCGCTGTTCCTGATCCCTGCGGGGGCGACATTGGACGAAGGTCTGGCGATTGCCCTGCTCTTGCGCGCCCAGGCATTTGCGGCATCGCTGGCGGGCGGGGTGATCTTCCTTGCGGACAGCAAGAACATGCAGCGCCGGGCAAAGACCGCGCCAAGTACACGTGAGGCAGCCATGCCAGGAGGAAAAGATGGGTGAAGCCGCCTTTAAGGTCCAGGATTCCGTGAGCAAGCGCCGTGGGTCCGCCTTTCGAAAATACCAAGAAATGGTGATCGGCAAGACAGATTTCTGGACACTTATAAAGTACGAATTCGTCGTGCTTTTCTTCTCGCGCCTGCCCGGCGCTCTGGGGCTCTTCCTGCGGTCCAAAACCTATCCCTGGTTGCTCGGCAAGGTGGGACGCGGGGTTGTCTTCGGCGTTGGCGTGACACTGCGGCATCCTCACAAGATCGAACTTGGCGATGGCGCGCTGATCGATGACAACGTGATGCTGGACGCGAAGGGCGAGACCAATACCGGCATCCGGATTGGAGACGAGTGCTTCGTCGGTCGCAACTCCATCCTGAGCTGCAAGAACGGTAACATTGTTCTCGGAAATCGCGCCAATGTCGGCTTCAACTGCGAGGTCTTCTCCTCCAGCCTGGTGGATGTCGGTGAAGATGTGCTCCTGAGCGCGTACACCTATGTGGTCGGCGGCGGGAACTACGATATCGATCAATTGTCAGTGCCGATCAACCAGTCGGTGCGCGAGGATCGGGCGCGCGGGATCAGGATTGGCAGCGATGTCTGGATCGGGACACATTCCGTGCTGCTCGATGGTGTCACGATCGGGCGCGGCGCGACAACTGCAGCCGGGTCCATCGTCAATGCGGACATCCCTGAAATGTCAATCGCGGCAGGATTGCCGGCGCGCGTCTTGCGGCAACGGCGCGAAGCGAGCGACACAGAGGCTGCAACCTCGGAACCGGGGGGCGGGACATAGGTGCTTGGCTCTGCTGTCGTGATGAGGAGCGGGTTTTTGGCGCAAGAGGCGCCGGCCGCAAAGGTCAGCTTCCGTTGTCTTTAGGGCGTCAGTATCCGGGACGAATGCGCTCCGTCCCGCGAGTTTGTGAGCCAGCCCAGCAGAGCGGGGTCAGAAAGGCTCGTTCCGGAGGTCTTTGTACCGCCTCCCGAGAATTGGCGCGCCTGTGCTATGTGAGCGGTGGCTTGGCCAGTATGTAACCGGCAAAACGGATATCTCCCCTAGATTTTCAGGATATGAACCCGCCATGTCTCAACCAGTTTTCTTGGTCACAGGAGCCGCCGGTTTTGTCGGCCAGCATCTCGTTCAACACCTGGTCGACCGCGATGTTCGCGTCCGCGCCATGGTGCGACGGCCCGAACAGGTCGAGCCTCTCAAAAAACTCGTGGACGAGGTCGTCATTGGCGACCTGCAGAAGGCAGAGACGCTCCCGGCCGCAGTCGAAGGCGTGGCGGGCGTCTACCATATCGGCGCCGTTTTCCGGCAGGACAGCATTCCGGATTCGGTCTTCTATGATATCAATGCCGAAGGGGTTCGGCGCATGCTCGACGCCTCCATCGCGGCGGGCGTGCCGCGGTTTGTGCATTGCTCAACCAACGGCGTGCACAGCCATATCGAGCACCCGCCAGCCGATGAGACCGCTCCGCTCAATCCAAGCGATGTGTATCAAAAGTCAAAGCTCGTCGGCGAAGAGATCGTCATGGAGTATTTCGACATCGGTCGGATCCATGGCGCCGTGATCCGCCCCGCGATGATTTACGGACCGGGCGACGCGCGGACGCTGAAGCTATTTCGGATGATTGCGAAGCGCCAGTTTTTCTACATCGGGCGTGGGGATGCGTACACGCACTGGCTCGATGTTCGGGATCTGGCCAATGCCTTTCACCTCGCGATGGACGCGACGGATGTGAATGGCGAGGCGTTCCTCATCGCAGGGGAGGAATTTCGGACGCTGCAGGAAAGCGTCAGGGAGATCGCCGAGCAGCTCGAGGTCCCCGAACCGAAACTGCATTTACCTGTCGCGCCGGTTATGGCGTTGGCGCATGTTGTGGAGGCAGTTTGCAAACCGTTCGGTGTGGAGCCGCCTCTATTCCCGCGCCGGGTGTCGTTTTTCCTGAAGAACCGGGCGTTTGACATATCCAAGGCCCGGAAAATGTTGGGCTTTTCTCCGAGGCAGAGTTTTCGAGATGAAGTCAGCGAGATAATCGCCGCTTATCGCCAGACAGGCGATCTGCCGGACGATCCTAGCGGGGCGCAACTCAGCTGAGTTTAGCTTGTCCCACATGCAGCGGGACGACTGCCGGATGGTCTTGGATGTTCAGAAGTCGATCGGAACTCGAACGACACAGATGAGTCAGGTGCAGTTGCTGGTACACGTCCAAGTGGACCGAGTAGGGGGCGACAACGTCAGCCACATCCAATGATTTCGTCGATCCGTGTGGTCAGAGAGTGCATTTCAGGCGGTCGTTTAGCGGCGCACGTCCGACACGCAAGGGCTCGGCGTCTTGCTGAGACTGCCGGGACGATACGGTTTTTGCACTGGTCCACCACTGCTCCGACTACGGTCAAGGACGATACTAAAGCCGTATACAGCCATTACATAGAGCGGAGCCGCCAAGAGCAGGCTGGCAAGTATCATCCACAGCCCTGCGCCAGACACCCACAGGGTTGCCGTCAGAAACATTGCGAAGATTGGTGCGCTGATCAATGCTTGTCTCATGCTCTCTGCCAATCCAACGGTAGCCCATTAAAGGTTAAGCCATCGTAAAAGGAATGTAGGGCGGCAGGGGCATTGTCGCCAGTAGCGCAGGAAAAATGTATCGAGGATGTGCGGGAATCAGCCGATTACGCGGTGAAACGCTGGTTCAATACCCGTTGCGCTGAACGCAAACGGTGCTGAACGTACGCAGAATGATCTGGAGGTCGCGGACGAAACTCCAGTTTCGGATGTACGCGGCATCCATCCGTACGCGTTCGGCAAAGCTCACATCATTGCGTCCCGACGTTTGCCACAACCCCGTGATCCCAGGGCGTGCTGACGTGTAGCAATGCTGGCGGCCGAAATTCTGCACCCATTCGTCTTCCGTGACGGGCCGGGGTCCGACAATGCTCATCTGTCCCATCAGAACGTTCACGAACTGCGGGAGTTCGTCGAGGCTCGTTTTGCGCAGGAACACACCGATCAGCGGGATGATCCGCGGATCGTTCCGGAGTTTACGCGTGCTGATGTACTCCGCTGCAGCCACGGGATCCGTTGCAAGGATGTAGGCCAGCCGCTCTTCGGCGTCCTGCACCATGGTGCGGAACTTCCAGCACGGAAACTTTTTCCCGTTCGCGCCGACGCGCTGATGTGCAAAGAAGACCGGACCACCTTCGATCAGCTTGAGGGCGATCGCGATCGCGATCATCACGCCGCCAAACATCAACAGCGCCAAAGACGCAAAGACAATGTCGAATAATCTCTTGGAATAGCCACCAAGCGGAAGCGGTGACGGATCGTCGGCACGCGCTTTTGCGAAGGCATTCAAATCATCTTCGCTTTTGAAATCAGTGGTAGGCATACAAATACCCTCGTTCATCACAACTGCGTACCTCTTAACGAAACATTAATGCCAAACTCTCGAAACTTCCAGAAAAGATTTCGTGTCATGCGTTGTTGACGTTGGCTGTAGTTAATTCGCTGACCCCTGTGCCCTGCGCCTTGTGTAGCTCCGTTCAGCGATGCTCAACAGATGGATGTTGACCAAGGTTTAGCAGCATAGATACGCTGGGTTTAAGACATACACATAGTGAATTCAGTGTGAAATCGCACAAAGTTCAACGAAACAGCGTCAAGACTTCAAGGGAGCGCGGGTTTTAACCAAGATGCGAGTGCGAGGGGTGCATGCGGACTCTCCGTTAACCATTTGCAGCAAGAGCCGTCGAAGTTACGCTAGGGCATCGTGTACCGCGACAATGTGCCGGGATTTCACGGCGCACCGGTTCGACGGATTAAAAAGGGCGCGTTAAAAAAGTCGAAAGTCGATGATATTTCCTTCGCTTTGGGGAATCACACTTCGCCTGAATCGCAATATTCAGACAGAGTGCAGACCGACCCAATATGCGCGATTTGGGGTCAATGCGGCCGATGTCCCCCCTTTGTTAACTAGGCATTAATCTAAACTGGTGGTTTGCCCGATGCCTACCACCTTGGCTAGCAAGCCAAGCGCCGGTTGTCCGGTCACCCCAGTTCCAGCGTGGCGACGGCATGATGTCTGGGCGGGGCCGCGACCGGTGGACGCCCCAGATGCATTCGAGCGGTTTCAAAGACCGGTTTGAAACCTTCCCGCTCCAGCAGTGCAATCAGGTCAATCGAGCTCTCGGGCACATCGACGAGAACATCAGCACCGTTCGAGAGCTGCCCGATCAGCGCGCGGGCGGCCTCCTCGGTCTCTGCAGCAAGCGGACCAATCTTGAGCTCCTCGCGACACTGTCGGATCGTTGCGTAGGCGAGTTGGTCGACCTCGTCGACAATCGCTGTACGACGGCTCGTGGTGCCCCGAAGCCAGGGGCCAATGAAATTGGTCCGGGCGATGCCGTGCGTTGTCGCGTCCTGGCGCAGCAACGCCGGCAGATCGTTTTCGGAAGACTCCCGCACCCTGGCTGTGGCCTCAGACTTCAGATGCCCCAGAAACCGGATCGTCCGACCCGCAGGCGCAAAGCCGGAGCGCGCATAGTTCGACTGCTGAGCTGGCACGCCGTCCAACCCGACAGTGCGATTGCCCGCATGGGCGAGCCCGGCTTGCCACACATCCCAACCGTGGCCCTGTCCGCGGAAATCGGGGGCTGCGATATAGAGGCCGAGAAAGGCAAAATCGGGGCTGTGATTGACGACGGAAATCGCAGCAACAGGCTGTCCTTGGACCTTCTTGATCAGAAAACCTTCGGGGTCGGCCGCATGGAAAACCTCGGCATCCCCCAAGCCAGGGTTCCAGCCCTCGGCCGCGGCCCAGTCGAGCACCATTTCCAGCTCTTGCAAGGTCATCGCTTCGATCTGATCCACGTCATTCCCTTCCAGGCGGCACCTAGGTGACCGCCGTCTTTTCCGGCCCGAACACAATGGAGCCGTCTGAGCGCGGCTTGTCCGACGCATATCGGCCGATGGACGTTCGGGTATCCAATTTGGCGAACATCTATAGAAGGATCGATGCGGGTTTGCAGCCCCGGGCGAAGAGCAAATGATGCTGTTCGTGTCGCCATTGCCCCTACCAACCGTACATCGGCGAAGCCGAGAGCTTTACCGTAGACCGTGACGTCGCGAGGCTCCGGCTTCCTGCCCCTGTTGCACTCTGTATTGTCGGCACGACATTCTGGCCCCGTTCACTCGATACGGTGCGCTCACGCTGCCCTGTTCGACGCCACCAGGCGCCGCTGATCGCCGCAGTGCACGAATTCTGGACATACTGCATGCAACTGCTTCTAATTCCGGCGTATTGGCCCTATGCATTGCCTGCAAATTAGGCAGAAGCTGTCTTGTTGCCGAATTTGCCCCCGAAGTCTTTGCCGTGTGCGCCGCTCCTGCGCTTTATCGCACGGCCATCGTCCCGGAGCGCCCGATGCAGACCGCAGACCTCGAGCTTGTAAACCTAACCAAACGCTATGGCGAGACCGTCGCGGTGGACCGGATCGACCGAAGGATCCCCGGCGGCACCTATGTCTGCCTGCTCGGTCCGTCGGGCTGCGGCAAATCCTCAACGCTGCGGATGATCGCGGGTCACGAGATTGCCAGCGAGGGGGCGATCCTCCTCGACAAGCGCGATGTGACCTATCTGGCGCCGGCCAAGCGCGGCACCGCGATGATGTTCCAGAACTACGCGCTCTTTCCGCATCTGAGCGTCGTAGACAACGTCGCCTTCAGCTTGAAGATGAAGGGCGTGGCGCAGGACGCGCGGCGGTCCCAAGCCGGCGAGATGCTGGAGCTTGTGGATATGACCGCTTTCGCCGACCGGATGCCGGCGCAGCTTTCGGGCGGGCAGCAGCAGCGCGTGGCACTGGCGCGCGCTCTGATCACCCGGCCCCAGGTTCTGCTGCTGGACGAGCCGCTTTCGGCGCTTGACCCTTTCCTTAGGGTGCGGATGCGCGCGGAACTGCGGCGGCTTCAGCGAGAGCTTGGCATCACCTTTCTCCATGTCACCCACGGGCAGGACGAGGCGTTGGCACTGGCCGACGAGATCATCGTGATGAACGCGGCCCGGATCGAGCAGGCCGGACCGCCGCGTGACGTCTATAATGCCCCGCGCACGGCCTTTGTTGCCCGGTTTCTGGGTGGGCATAACGTGATCACCCAGCCCGGGGGCGACATCACGGTGCGCAGCGATGAGATCCGTCTGGACGACAGCGGCGCGGCACGCCTGTCCGGCCAGGTCACCGGTGTGGAATTCCAAGGCATGCATGTCGCGATCTCGGCTCAGATGCCTGGGCAGAGCGACATCACCGCCCTCGTGCCCGAAGCACGTTATTTCGCGGCACCCAAGCAACCCGGCGATGCCATCGGCATCGACTGGGATGACGCGTCGGCCCACCGGCTGGACGCCTGATCAAACCCAACAAAAAACAGGGGGAAGACCACCATGACCATCACATCCAAGCTCAATCGCCGGAGCGTTCTGAAGGGCGCCGCAGCCGGCGTCGCGGCAAGCACGCTGCCCGCGCCGATGATCTGGGCGCAGAACATCCAGGAAATCACCCTGCGCCAGTTCGGCACCGGCGTTTCGAACCTCAACGAGGTGGCGCAGAAGGTGAAGGAAGACCTGGGCTTCACGCTGGAGATGACGGCGCTGGATAGCGACAGCGTCACCCAGCGGGCGGCGACCCAGCCCGACAGTTTCGATATCGCCGATATCGAGTACTGGATCTGCAAGAAGGTCTGGCCCACCGGCAACCTGCAGCCGATGGATACGAGCAAGATCGACAATTACGACCAGATCGTCGGTCTGTTCCGCAGCGGCAAGCTGACGCCGGAAACGGACATCGCCCAGGGCACCGCGCCCCACACGGTGGGTTTCGTCGACGGGCCGGACGGGACGAGCTTTGCGGCCGAGGAAACCGGCTGGATGACGCTGGTGCCGACGATCTACAACGCGGACACGTTGGGCATCCGCCCCGACCTGATCGCGCGCCCGATCAACAACTGGTCCGAACTGCTCAATCCGGAGTTCAACGGCAAGGCCTCGATCCTCGACATCTCGTCGATCGGCATCATGGACATGGCGATGGTCTGCGAGTCGATGGGCGAGATCTCCTATGGCGACAAGGGCAACATGACCCGCGAGGAGATCGACAAGACCTTTGCGATCTTCACCGAGGCCAAGCAGAACGGCCAGTTCCGTGCCTTCTGGAAGACCTTCGACGAGAGCGTGAACCTCATGGCCTCGGGCGAGGTGGTGATCCAGTCGATGTGGTCGCCCGCGATCACGGCAGTCAAATCCCGCGGCATTCCCTGCGTCTACCAGCCGCTCGAGGAAGGCTATCGCAGCTGGGGCGGCGGGATCGGCCTGTCGAAGTCGCTCTCGGGCATGGAGCTTGATGCGGCCTACGACTATATCAACTGGTACCTGTCGGGCTGGGTCGGCGGCTTCCTGATGCGCCAAGGCTATTATTCTGCGGTGCCCACGACCTCCAAGGAATACATGAGCGACAATGAATGGGGCTACTGGTTCGAGGGCAAGCCCGCGTCCGACGTGATCACCAGCCCCTTCGGCGACGAACTGGCCAAGGCGGGCGACACCCGCGACGGCGGCGATTTCTACGAGCGCATGGGCCGTGTCGCCTGCTGGAATTCCGTCATGGACGAAAACCAGTATATGGTCCGTAAGTGGAACGAGTTCATCGCGGCCTGATCCTGCGTGAGGCTCTGCGCCGGCCTTCGGGCCGGTGACCTCCTTGCTCCGGCCCTCGGGCCGGGGCTTTTCCGTGACTGAATGCCCGCCGACTGGACAACGCAATGACCGCAGAGACAGAGGTTCTTTCCGATAGCCATCCTGCGGAGCGTACCGAGCGCGCGCCGCGGCGGATGTCTCGCCATGTCGTCGGCTGGTTGCTGGCCTCGCCGCTCACGGTGATCCTGGCGGCGTTCCTGATCTTGCCCATCATCACGATCGTGGTGGTCAGCTTCTGGGGCGCCACCGAGTTCTCGATCTATCCGGCCTTTCAGTTCGACAATTACGAGTTCCTGTTTTCCTCACCAGTGACCTACACGGTCTTTCTCAACACCTTTAAGTATGCCGCGATCACCTGGGTCTGCACGCTGCTGATCGGCTTCACGGTGGCTTACTTCCTGGCCTTCCACATCCGTAGTCTGAACTGGCAGATCGCGCTTTTCCTGCTTTGCACGATCCCGTTCTGGACGTCGAACATCATCCGGATGATTTCCTGGATCCCGTTTCTGGGACGCAACGGCATCGGCAACACCGCCCTGATCAATGCCGGGATCATCGATGAGCCGCTGGAATGGCTGCTCTATTCCGACTTCGCCGTCATCCTGGCCTTCGTACATCTTTATACGCTCTTCATGGTGGTGCCGATCTTCAACTCCATGATGCGCATCGACCGCTCGCTTCTGGAAGCGGCGCGCGACAATGGCGCGAGCGGTTGGCAGACGCTCTGGAATGTGGTCATCCCGCTCTGCAAGCCCGGGATCATGATCGGGACGATCTTCGTGATCACCCTTGTGATGGGCGATTTCATCACGGTGCGCTTCATGTCCGGCAGCCAGTCGGCCAATGTGGGGCGGCTGATCTCCAACGATATCGGTCTGCTGCAATACCCGTCCGCTGCGGCCACGGCGGTGGTGCTGCTCTGTACCGTTCTGCTTGTGATCGCGATACTGATGCGGTTCGTCGATATCAGGAAGGAGCTCTAGGATGGAACCGCGCCCCAAGAGCTTCTACGCGCTCTCCGCCTTTTTCGCGCTCTTCATCCTCTTTCTCTACGGGCCGATCATCACCATCGGCATCCTGAGCTTTCAGGGGCCCCAGGGCGGGCTGACCTTTCCTATGAACGGCGTGTCGGTCCACTGGTTCTTCGATCTCTTCGAGCAACAGGCTGTGGGCGACATATGGGGCAGCTTCTGGCGCTCCTTCATGCTGGGTCTGATGGTGATGGTGACGACGGTGATCGTGTCGGTCGCCGCGGGGCTCGCCTTTCGTCACCGGTTTGCAGGGTCTGGCGCGCTCTTCTACCTGACCGTCGCCTCGCTGGTGATCCCGTCGATCCTGATTTCGCTGGGCGTGGGACTGATCTTCAACCAGCTCGGGCTTCCGGTCTATTGGGCGACCTCGGGGTTCGGCGCACAGCTGACCTGGACGCTGCCCTTTGGGCTGCTGATCATGTTCGCGGTCTTCAACCGGTTCGACAAATCCTATGAGGAGGCCGCCCGCGACCAGGGCGCGACAGCCTGGCAGACCTTTGCCCATGTCGTGCTGCCGATCATCGCGCCGTCGCTGATCGGGGTGGCGCTGTTCGGATTCACGCTGAGCTATGACGAGTTTGCACGCACGCTCCTGACCGCGGGCAGCTACAACACGCTGCCGCTGGAGATCTTCGGGATGACGACGAATGTCACCACCCCGGTGATTTATGCACTCGGCACACTGACGACGATGTTCAGCTTTCTGGTGATTGGGGTGTTCTTCCTGATCGTCGGAGGCATCTCGCGCCGCCGCGCCAAGGCGGGATCGGATGCCGGCGACGGACTGGTCTGACACGGGCCGACTGCTCATTCTGACGGTCAACCCTCCGCGCTGCTCTGTCCGCAACTCATCGACTGTAAGGTGCTTTCGGCCCTGGTGCGCCTGGGCGGGGTCCCTTTTTGTCTAAATCGACGGAGATAGGGGTGGATTCTGTGTCGTTCTTTGTTATTTTCTCCCGGTGCAGGGAGGAAACGCATAAATGGAGAGCTTCTGGGGCATCCTGTCGGAGGCCTTCACGCTTGTCCTGAGCTGGGACCCGGATCTTGTCGAGATCGTCGGCCTGTCGCTGCGCGTGACGCTGACGGCCGTGGGGATCGCCTGCCTGATCGGCCTGCCGCTCGGGGCCGTCGTCGGCGCCTTTCGCTTTCCCGGACGCGGCGCCGTGGCGCTGATGCTCAATGCACTGATGGGGCTGCCGCCGGTGGTCGTCGGCCTGATGGTCTATCTGATGCTGTCGGCCTCGGGGCCGCTGGGTGTGCTGGGGCTGCTTTACACGCCCACCGCGATGATCATCGCCCAGACGATCCTCGTGACCCCGATCATCGCGGCGCTCACCAAGCAGGTGGTCGAGGATCTCTATGCCGAATATGCTGATCAGTTCGCCTCGCTCGGGGTCGGTCTGGCGGACCGCGTGGGCGCCCTGCTGTGGGACGCGCGCTACAGCCTGCTGACCGTGGCGCTTGCGGGCTTCGGGCGGGCGGTGGCCGAGGTCGGTGCGGTGATGATCGTGGGCGGCAATATCAACCATGTCACCCGCGTGATGACGACGACCATCGCGCTGGAAACCTCCAAGGGCAATCTGCAGTTGGCGCTTGCCTTGGGCGTGGTGCTGCTGACGCTGGCGGTTCTGGTCAATGGCGCCGTGATGGCGCTGCGCGCTTCGGCGGTGAGGTCTGCCTATGCGTGATCTGGCCTCCGAATTCACACCGCTTGGCCCGGCGATCTCGGCGAACGATGTGCGCCCGCCTCTGATCGAGACGCGGGGCCTTTGTTTCGAGGATCGCGGTCAGCGCCTGTTGGACAATATAGATCTGAAACTTCGAGCGGGGCGGCTGACGGTCGTGCTCGGCGCGAACGGTGCCGGCAAGAGCCTGCTGCTGCGGGCGATGCACGGGCTGCTCAACCCCACCGAGGGAGAGGTTCTTTGGCAGGGCCGGCCGCTCGACCGGGCGGCGCGCCGGGCGCAGGCGATGGTCTTTCAGCGCCCTGTCATGCTGCGCCGATCGGTGCGGGCGAACTTGCGCTTCGCGCTGTCGGTTCGCGGGGTCATGGGGCGCGAGCGGGCGCGGCGCGAGGCCGAGGCGCTGGATCTGGCGCGGCTGAGCGATCTGGCCGACCGTCCGGCGCGGGTCCTGTCGGGGGGCGAACAGCAACGGCTGGCGCTGGCCCGGGCGCTGGCCTGCGGGCCCGAGCTGCTGTTTCTCGACGAGCCGACGGCGAGCCTCGATCCCGGTTCCACCCAGGCGATCGAGGATCTGATCCGTACCGCGCAGTCCAGTGGCGTAACGATCATCATGATCACCCATGATGCAGGGCAGGCGCGCCGGCTGGGCCAGGAAGCCGTGTTTCTCCACGGCGGACGGGTTGCTGAAACGGGCCCGGCAGCCCGGCTGCTGGAGGCCCCCCGCGCGCCCGCCGCCCGGGCCTGGCGTGAAGGGCGGCTCTATCTCGAGCCACCGGGTGCGGGGCCCGTCCACCAAGTCATTTAGCCTTCAGGGGAGATATAGATGTACAGACGCGCCTTCACCGGGGCCGCCGCGGCAGTTGCACTTTCGGTCGGGCTGGCCGGTCCGCTTGCGGCCGATGACGACCGTTTCATCACCGTGCAGTCGACCACATCGACGCAGAATTCGGGGCTCTTCGACCATATTCTGCCGATCTTTCAGGACGCCACGGGCATCGAGGTTCGGGTGGTTGCTGTGGGCACCGGCCAGGCCATCCGCAATGCTGGAAACGGCGACGGTGATGTGCTGTTCGTCCATTCCACCCCGGCCGAAGAGGCGTTCGTGGCAGAGGGCAACGGTGTGTCGCGCGCGGACGTGATGTACAATGACTTCGTGATCGTGGGCCCGCCCTCGGACCCGGCGGACGTGGCCGGTATGGAGGATGTGACTGCCGCGTTGACCAAGATCGCCGCGGCGGAGGCGCCTTTTGCATCGCGGGGCGATGACAGCGGCACTCACAAGGCGGAGATGCGGCTCTGGGCGGCTGCGGGTGTCGATGCGGCGGCGGCGTCGGGGGAGTGGTACCGCGAAACCGGCTCGGGCATGGGCGCGACGCTCAACACCGGGACAGGCATGGGCGCCTATGTGATGACGGACCGCGCGACCTGGATCGCCTTTGGCAACAAGGGCGATTATGGGATCGTAGTCGAAGGCGATCCGCGGCTCTTCAACCAGTATGGCATCATCCTGGTCAGCCCCGACGCGCACCCGCATATCAAGGCCGATCTGGGCCAGCAGTTCGTCGACTGGATCCTGTCCGCCGACGGCCAGGCGGCGATCGCGGCCTATGAGGTTGATGGTCAACAGCTGTTCTTCCCGAATGCCGGGGGCTGACGCCGGCCGACGGTCCCGGCGTCGCTGACGCGTGGCGCAAAAGTTGGTCCTAGACGAAGAAGGAATGATCGTGCGGGCGGTTTTCGTTGCGATTTTAGCGATTACCATGGTGGCGGGAACGGCCGATGCCAAAAAAGCGGTCCAGCTACACGCGGCAGGCAGCTTGCGCGCGGCGATGACCGACATTTCCAACGTCTTCGAGGCCGTGCATGGCGGCAGTGTAGAGCGCGCGTTCGGGCCGTCGGGACTCCTGCGCGAGCGGATCGAAGGCGGAGAGGCGGCCGAGGTCTACGCCTCGGCCAACATGCGTCATCCGACCGCCCTCGCGGACGCGGGGCTGGCCGCGCCAGTGGCGATGTTCGCGCGCAACCGGCTTTGCGTGCTGTCGCAGCCGGAGGTCGAGATCGAAACCGGTACAGTGCTCGACGCATTGCTCGACCCTGAGATCCGGGTCGGAACATCGACACCGAAGGCCGATCCGGCAGGCGATTACGCCTTCGAGGTGTTCGAGAGGGCGGGCGCGCTGCGGTCTGGTTCGACCGGTGCCCTGAAGGCCAAGGCCCTGCAACTTACGGGTGGCGCGGACAGTGCGGCGCCGCCCGAAGGACGCAACCTCTATGGTTGGGTGATGAGCGAAGGTCGGGCGGATGTGTTTCTGACCTACTGCACCAACGCGGTTCTCGCGGAGCGCGACACGCCCGGCCTCCGGATCGTCGGCCTGCCGGAGGATCTGTCCGTCGGCGCAGAGTATGGGCTGACGGTCATGAACGGATCATCGCAGGACGCGTGGAACCTGGCCTTCTTCATCCTGTCGCCGCCGGCCCAACAGATCCTCGCAGGCTACGGCTTCGCTGTTGCCGGCGTGCCTGAGTCGGACTGAGAAGGGCGCCGCTCCCGGGTCTCGCCGGACGCGTACATTTTGCCGTGCGCGCCGCCGCCGGCATTGCCGCGCTGACAAGCATTCAGGCCATCGCCGCGTCCGTCGGAAGGGATGTCGCCTTCCCCGAAAACGCGAACACCGACTTCGCCGGCGGCGCGGACTTGAAACTGGGCCGTGCGAGGCGTATGTGCTCACCTCGACACAGCCGGGAGCGCCGCAATGGCCACCATCAATCCGCTACAATTCATCCAGCAGGTCCGCGGCGAGGTTGCCAAGGTCGTCTGGCCTGGCGGCCGCGAGGTGCTGGTCACGACCGTGATGGTCTTCATCATGGCCACGCTGACGGCGATCTTTTTCTTCTTTGTGGACTGGATCATTCGGTCGGGGCTGCAATTCACGCTGAACTTCTTCGGCAGCTAGGCGCAGCGGGCAGCACACCCATTGTCATTCCGGGATTGAGGCGCTATGCCGCCAACTCCGGTCGGATGAGGGGCGTGCAACGATTCGTTTGCGCGCCACTTTTGGTTCGGCTGCGTGCGGCAACACCCTTGTGGGTCACAAAAACAAATCGGTTGAGGCAAGGACGGCAGGAATGGCGAAACGGTGGTATTCGGTCAGCGTGCTGTCGAACTTCGAGAAGAAGATCGCCGAGCAGATCCGTACCGAAGTCTCTGAAAAGGGGCTCGGCGAAGAGATCGAAGAGGTTCTGGTCCCCGAAGAGGAAGTGATCGAGGTCCGCCGTGGCAAGAAAGTGACCGTGCCGCGCCGCTTCATGCCCGGCTATGTGCTTGTCCGCATGGAGATGACCGATCAGGGCTATCATCTGATCAACTCGATCAACCGTGTGACCGGGTTCCTGGGCCCTCAGGGCAAACCGATGCCGATGCGCGACGCCGAGGTGAACCAGATCCTCAACCGCGTCGAGGAAGGCGAGAGCCAGCCGCGCACGCTGATTCATTTCGAGATCGGCGAGAAGGTGAAAGTCACCGACGGGCCGTTCGAGGATTTCGACGGCATGGTCGAGGAAGTGGACGACGACAACCAGCGCCTGAAGGTGATGGTGTCGATCTTCGGCCGGGAAACCCCGGTCGAGCTGGAATTCACGCAGGTCACCAAACAGACCTGATGTGCTGTGCGTGGGAGGTACGGTGGGCGCGCCCATCACGCCGGACCACGACAACGAAGGCCGGGGCGACGCGTTGCGCCGGTGTTGGAAAGAAGGAGAGGCCAGATGGCCAAGAAACTCGCCGGGACGATGAAGCTTCAGGTCCCTGCCGGTCAGGCAAACCCCTCGCCGCCCGTAGGCCCCGCCCTCGGTCAGCGCGGGATCAATATCATGGAATTCTGCAAGGCGTTCAACGCCAAGACGCAGGAAATGGAGCCGGGGGCGCCTTGCCCGACGATCATCTCCTACTACCAGGACAAGTCCTTCACGATGGATATCAAGACGCCGCCGGCGTCTTACTTCCTCAAGAAAGCGGCCAAGCTGAAGTCCGGGGCGAAGACGCCGTCGCGCGAAACCGTCGGCACCGTGACCGCGGCGCAGGTGCGCGAGATCGCCGAAGCGAAGATGAAGGATCTGTCGGCCAACGACGTGGAGGCGGCGATGCAGATCATCCTCGGCTCGGCGCGGTCGATGGGCATCGAGGTGAAAGGGTAAGTCATGGGCAAGATCGGAAAGCGTCTCAAAGCGACCCGCGCCGCCTTTGACGGCAAGGAGAATGTCAGCGTCGAGGAGGCCGTGAGCCTCGTCAAGGGTGCTGCCACGGCGAAGTTCGACGAGACCGTCGAAATCGCGATGAACCTCGGCGTCGATCCGCGCCATGCAGACCAGATGGTCCGCGGCGTGGTCAGCCTGCCCAACGGCACCGGCAAGTCCGTGCGCGTGGCCGTGTTCGCCCGCGGCCCCAAGGCGGACGAGGCCCAGGAAGCCGGCGCGGATATCGTCGGTGCCGAAGAGCTGATGGAAACGATCCAGGGCGGCAAGATCGAGTTCGATCGCTGCATCGCCACGCCGGATATGATGCCGATCGTCGGCCGTCTTGGCAAGATCCTGGGCCCGCGCAACCTGATGCCGAACCCCAAGGTCGGCACGGTGACCATGGACATCGCCGATGCGGTGACCAAGGCCAAGGGCGGCGAGGTTCAGTTCAAGGCCGAGAAGGCTGGCGTCGTCCATGCCGGGATCGGCAAGGCATCCTTCGACGAGGCCAAGCTGGTCGAGAATGTACGTGCCTTCGTCGAGGCCGTTGCCAAGGCAAAGCCCTCGGGTGCGAAAGGATCGTATCTGCGGAAGATCGCGCTGAGCTCCACCATGGGGCCCGGTGTCTCGATCAGCGTGGACTCGGCCGCCGCCGAGAGCTGACTTCAGGGGTGGAGCCATCCACCCACAAGAGATTTGCCGGGGTTTGCGCCTCGGTGAATGGCGGGGCCGGGCAACCGGCACCGTCCTGTCCGAGACGGAGGGGGCGTCGGGAGACCGGGGCTTAATATCCTTCCTGAGATGGGGAACGAGAAATTTCTCTGGGGTGTGTTCGTCACGCCCTCGGGCGATCTCGGGACCCTAATTGGACCCGAACGCCGGGCTTGCTCGGCGCAAAGTGAGCCGAGGGGGAGACCCCTCAAACTTGGAGTGAAACTGTGGATAGAGCCCAAAAAGAGAAACTGGTCGATGAACTCGCCCAGATCTTCGAAAGCTCTGGCGTCGTCGTGGTGTCTCACTACGCCGGTCTCACGGTTGCCGAGATGCAGGATCTCCGCGCGCGCATGCGCGAGGCGGGGGGATCCGTTCGTGTCGCCAAGAACAGGCTCGCCAAGATCGCTCTAGAGGGCAAGCCATGCGAAAGCATCGGCAGCCTGCTGACGGGCATGACCGTTCTTTCCTTCTCCGAAGATCCTGTGGCTGCGGCCAAGGTTTCGGAGGCCTATGCCAAGGACAACGACAAGTTCGTGATCCTCGGCGGGGCGATGGGAGAGACGTTCCTGGACCCCGCTGGTGTGAAAGCGGTCGCATCGATGCCGTCGCGCGAGGAGCTCATCGCTTCCATCGTCGGCTGTATCGGGGCGCCCGCCAGCAACATCGCCGGGGCCATTGGCGCACCTGCTTCGAACATCGCGAGCATTCTTTCGACAATCGAGGAGCGCGGCGAGGCCGCGTGACGCTGGGACCGCGCAAGACATGAAACGCGCGTTGGAACACACCTTACAGAATGGAAATGAACCATGGCTGATCTGAAAAAACTTGCCGAAGAGATCGTTGGTCTGACGCTTCTCGAGGCCCAGGAACTCAAAACCATCCTCAAGGACGAGTATGGCATCGAGCCCGCCGCCGGCGGCGCTGTGATGATGGCCGGACCGGCCGACGGAGCCGGTGCTGCCGCTGAAGAAGAGCAGACCGAGTTCAATGTGATCCTCAAGGCCGCTGGCGGCGAGAAGATCAAGGTCATCAAAGAGGTCCGTGCCCTCACGGGTCTGGGCCTCAAGGAAGCCAAGGAACTGGTCGAAGCCGGCGGCAAAGCCGTCAAGGAAGGCGTCGACAAGGCCGAAGCCGAAGAGATCAAGGGCAAGCTCGAAGCCGTTGGCGCGGAAGTCGAGCTGAAGTGATCGGCGGCGGGCCGCCGGTCCGCATCGCTGAAAAGCAAGTCTGGCCCCGTGCGGGGCCAGACCACCGCATCCAGGAGAGCCCCCGCGCGCGGGGGCTCTCCTGGGGGCGGCACTGGTCGGGAGGCGCCCCGTGGGACGGGCGCCGGGTATTGACCGTGTCCCTCTCTCACCGACGCCCCGCCGAAGCCCGGCGGCGGGATGCGTCCGCGAGATAGCGAAAGGTGACCAAGCGCATGGGAAAGACATTTCTCGGCCAGAAACGGCTCCGCAAGTATTACGGCAAGATCGAAGAAGTTCTGAAGATGCCGAACCTCATCGAGGTTCAGAAGAGTTCTTACGACCTTTTCCTCCGCTCCGGTGAGGCCGACACGCCCACCGAGGGCGAAGGCATCATGGGTGTCTTCCAGTCGGTTTTCCCGATCAAGGATTTCAACGAAACGGCTGTGCTCGAGTTCGTGCGGTACGATCTCGAGAAGCCGAAATACGATGTCGAGGAATGTCAGCAGCGCGACATGACCTACAGCGCGCCGCTCAAGGTCACCCTGCGGCTGATCGTGTTCGATATCGACGAGGATACCGGCGCGAAGTCTGTCAAGGACATCAAGGAGCAGGAAGTCTTCATGGGGGACATGCCCCTGATGACGCCCAACGGCACTTTCATTGTCAACGGCACCGAACGGGTCATCGTTTCCCAGATGCACCGCTCCCCCGGCGTGTTTTTTGACCATGACAAGGGCAAGACCCATTCCAGCGGCAAGCTGCTCTTTGCCTGCCGGATCATCCCCTATCGCGGGTCCTGGCTCGATTTCGAATTCGACGCCAAGGACATCGTGTTCGCGCGGATCGACCGCCGCCGGAAGCTGCCGGTGACGACGCTGCTCTATGCTCTTGGGCTCGACCAGGAAGGCATCTGCGACGCCTATTACGACACCGTCAGCTTCAAGCAGGACGGCACGCGCGGCTGGGTCACCAAGTTCTTTCCCGAACGCGTCCGCGGTACACGGCCGACCTATGATCTGGTCGATGCTGGTACTGGTGAGGTAATCGCCGAAGCGGGTAAGAAGGTCACGCCGCGTGCGGTCAAGAAACTGATCGAAGAGGGCACCGTCACCGAACTTCTGGTGCCGTTCGACCACATCATCGGGCGGTTCGCTGCTTGCGACATCATCAACGAGGAAACCGGGGCCATCTACGTGGAGGCCGGCGGTGAGTTGACGTGGGAACTCGACAAGGACGGCGAAGTAACCGGCGGCACGCTGAAAGAGCTGCTCGACGCCGGTATCACAGAAATCCCCGTGCTCGACATCGATAACATCACGGTGGGGCCGTACATCCGCAACACCATGGCGGTGGACAAGAACCTCAACCGCGACACTGCGCTGATGGACATCTACCGGGTCATGCGTCCGGGCGAGCCCCCCACCGTCGAGGCCGCGAGCGCGCTCTTCGACACGCTCTTCTTTGACAGCGAGCGCTATGATCTTTCGGCCGTCGGCCGGGTCAAGATGAACATGCGCCTCGCTCTCGAGGCCGAGGACACCGAGCGGACCCTGCGCAAGGAAGACATCATCGCCTGCATCAAGGCGCTGGTCGAACTGCGCGACGGGCGCGGCGATATCGACGATATCGACCATCTCGGCAACCGCCGGGTCCGGTCTGTCGGCGAGCTGATGGAGAACCAGTACCGCGTCGGGTTGCTTCGCATGGAGCGCGCGATCAAGGAACGCATGTCATCGGTCGAGATCGACACGGTCATGCCGCAGGACCTGATCAACGCCAAGCCGGCGGCCGCGGCGGTGCGCGAGTTTTTCGGCTCCAGCCAGCTGTCGCAGTTCATGGACCAGACTAACCCGCTGTCGGAGGTGACCCACAAGCGACGTCTTTCGGCGCTCGGGCCGGGCGGTCTGACGCGCGAGCGTGCGGGCTTTGAAGTGCGCGACGTGCACCCGACCCATTATGGCCGGATGTGCCCGATCGAGACGCCGGAAGGTCCGAACATCGGCCTGATCAACAGCCTCGCGACCTATGCGCGGGTGAACAAGTACGGCTTCATCGAGACGCCCTACCGCAAGGTGAACGAAGGACAGGTGACCGACGAGGTCCACTACATGTCCGCCACCGAAGAGATGCGGCACACCGTGGCCCAGGCCAACGCGAAGCTCGATGACGAGATGCGGTTCCAGAACGACCTCGTTTCGACCCGTCAGTCGGGCGAATACATGCTGCAGCCGAACGAGAACGTGGATCTGATCGACGTCTCGCCCAAGCAGCTGGTGTCGGTCGCGGCCTCGCTGATCCCGTTCCTGGAGAATGACGACGCCAACCGCGCGCTCATGGGCTCCAACATGCAGCGCCAGGCGGTGCCGCTGTTGCAGGCCGAGGCGCCGTTCGTCGGCACCGGCATCGAAGAGATCGTGGCACGGGATTCCGGCGCTGCGATCACCGCGCGGCGCGCGGGCGTGATCGACCAGGTGGACGCCACCCGGATCGTGATCCGGGCGACCGCCGATCTGGAACCGGGCGATCCGGGCGTTGACATCTACCGGATGCGCAAGTTCCAGCGGTCGAACCAGAATACCTGCATCAACCAGCGCCCGCTGGTGAAGGTGGGTGATCCTGTGGTGAAGGGCGAGGTGATCGCGGACGGTCCGTCGACCGATCTGGGGGAACTCGCACTCGGCAAGAATGTCGTCGTCGCCTTCATGCCCTGGAACGGCTACAACTATGAGGACTCGATCCTGATCTCCGAGCGTATCGTGCGCGACGACGTCTTCACCTCGATCCATATCGAGGAGTTCGAGGTCGCGGCGCGTGACACCAAGCTCGGGCCGGAAGAGATCACCCGCGATATCCCCAACGTCGGTGAGGAAGCCCTACGCAATCTCGACGAGGCGGGCATCGTCTATATCGGCGCCGAAGTGGGCCCGGGCGACATTCTCGTGGGCAAGATCACCCCCAAGGGCGAAAGCCCGATGACGCCGGAGGAAAAGCTCCTTCGCGCGATCTTTGGTGAAAAGGCGTCCGATGTGCGCGACACGTCGCTGCGCCTACCGCCGGGGGACTACGGCACGATCGTCGAGGTCCGGGTCTTCAACCGTCATGGCGTCGACAAGGACGAGCGTGCGGTGCAGATCGAGCGCGAAGAGGTCGAAAGCCTTGCGCGTGACCGCGACGACGAGATGGCGATCCTGGACCGCAACATCTATGCGCGTCTCAAGGGCATGATCCTGGGCAAGATGGCCGTCAGAGGTCCGCGGGGCGTGACCCCCAATTCCGAGATCACCGAAGACATGCTCAGCATGCTGTCCAAAGGTCAGTGGTGGCAGCTCGCTCTCGCGGAAGAGATCGACGCCCAACAGATCGAGGCCCTGAACGAGCAATACGAGGCGCAGAAACGCGCGCTCGAGGCGCGGTTCGAGGACAAGGTCGAAAAGGTCCGTCGCGGAGACGATCTCCCCCCGGGTGTGATGAAGATGGTCAAGGTCTTCGTCGCGGTGAAGCGCAAGCTGCAGCCGGGAGACAAGATGGCCGGACGCCACGGCAACAAGGGCGTGATTTCCAAGGTCGTGCCGATGGAGGACATGCCGTTCCTCGCCGATGGCACGCCGGTGGACTTCGTGCTCAATCCGCTCGGCGTGCCGAGCCGTATGAATGTCGGTCAGATCCTGGAAACGCACATGGGCTGGGCCGCGCGCGGTCTGGGCGTGAAGATCGACGAGGCGTTGGACGACTATCGGCGCACCGGCGATCTGAGCCCGGTGCAGGACGCCATGCGCATCGCTTACGGTGACGAAGTCTACGATGACGGGCTGGTAACCATGACCCCGGAGCAGTTCATCGAAGCCTCCGAGAACGTCACGCGCGGTGTGCCAATCGCCACGCCCGTCTTCGACGGTGCCAAGGAGCCTGACGTCAACGACGCACTGGTGCGGGCCGGATTCAGCCAGTCCGGGCAGTCCGACCTCTTTGACGGGCGCACGGGCGAGAAGTTCTCGCGCCCCGTCACGGTCGGTGTGAAGTATCTGCTCAAGCTGCACCACCTGGTGGACGACAAGATCCACGCGCGTTCAACCGGGCCCTACAGCCTCGTCACCCAGCAGCCGTTGGGCGGTAAGGCGCAGTTCGGCGGACAGCGTTTCGGCGAGATGGAGGTCTGGGCGCTCGAAGCCTACGGTGCCGCCTACACCTTGCAGGAGATGCTGACGGTGAAGTCCGACGACGTCGCCGGCCGGACAAAGGTCTACGAGTCCATCGTCAAGGGCGAGGACAATTTCGAGGCCGGCGTGCCGGAGAGCTTCAACGTGCTGGTCAAGGAGGTCCGGGGTCTGGGCCTCAACATGGAACTCCTGGATGCGGAGGAAGACATCTGACGCGGTGCCCGGGTTCCCCGTGAATCCGGGCAGCTTCCCTGCCGGGGAGCAGTGCCAGATCCCATCTTTTCCGCCAGATTTTTCGAGGTCGCCAAATGAACCAGGAACTAGTCAACAACCCGTTCAATCCCCTGACCCCGCCGAAGCAGTTCGACGAGATCAAGGTGTCCCTCGCCAGCCCGGAGCGCATCCTGAGCTGGTCCTATGGGGAGATCAAGAAGCCGGAGACGATCAACTACCGCACGTTCAAGCCGGAGCGCGACGGTCTGTTCTGTGCGCGCATCTTCGGGCCGATCAAGGACTACGAGTGCCTTTGCGGCAAGTACAAGCGCATGAAGTATCGCGGCGTGGTCTGCGAGAAATGCGGCGTCGAAGTGACGCTCCAGAAGGTGCGCCGCGAGCGGATGGGCCATATCGAGCTCGCCGCGCCGGTGGCACACATCTGGTTCCTGAAGTCGCTGCCGTCCCGCATCGGTCTGATGCTGGACATGACGCTGCGCGATCTTGAGCGGATCCTCTATTTCGAGAACTATGTCGTAATCGAGCCGGGCCTGACGGACCTCACCTACGGGCAGTTAATGTCCGAAGAGGAATTCATGGACGCCCAGGACGCCTATGGCATGGACGCGTTCACGGCCAATATCGGCGCCGAGGCCATCCGCGAGATGCTGTCCCAGATCGATCTGGAGGCCGAAGCCGCCCAGCTGCGCGACGATCTGTCGGTGGCGACCGGTGAGCTGAAGCCCAAGAAGATCATCAAGCGGCTGAAAATCGTCGAGAACTTCATCGAATCCGGCAACCGCCCGGAATGGATGATCCTCACGGTCGTGCCGGTGATCCCGCCGGAACTGCGTCCGCTGGTGCCGCTGGACGGCGGCCGGTTCGCGACGTCGGATCTCAACGATCTCTATCGCCGGGTGATCAACCGCAACAACCGCCTGAAGCGGCTGATCGAACTGCGCGCGCCGGACATCATCATTCGCAACGAAAAGCGGATGCTGCAGGAATCCGTCGACGCGCTGTTTGACAATGGCCGCCGCGGCCGGGTGATCACGGGGGCCAACAAGCGGCCGCTGAAATCGCTCAGCGACATGCTCAAGGGCAAGCAGGGCCGGTTCCGGCAGAACCTGCTCGGCAAGCGTGTCGACTTCTCGGGCCGGTCCGTCATCGTGACGGGGCCGGAGCTGAAGCTGCATCAATGCGGGCTGCCTAAGAAGATGGCGCTCGAGCTCTTCAAGCCGTTCATCTACTCGCGGCTGGAGGCCAAGGGGCTCAGCTCCACCGTCAAGCAGGCCAAGAAGCTGGTGGAAAAGGAACGTCCCGAGGTGTGGGACATCCTAGACGAGGTCATCCGCGAGCACCCGGTTATGCTGAACCGGGCGCCGACGCTGCACAGGCTGGGCATCCAGGCGTTCGAGCCGGTCCTCATCGAAGGCAAGGCGATCCAGCTGCACCCGCTGGTCTGTTCGGCCTTCAACGCGGACTTCGACGGCGACCAGATGGCCGTGCACGTGCCGCTGAGCCTGGAGGCGCAGCTCGAAGCCCGCGTGCTGATGATGTCGACGAACAACGTTCTGTCGCCAGCAAACGGTGCGCCGATCATCGTGCCGTCGCAGGACATGGTGCTCGGGCTCTACTACGTCACGCTCGAGCGCACGGGCATGAAGGGCGAAGGCATGGTCTTTGCCGACGTCGATGAGGTCGAGCATGCGCTCGATGCCGGCGAGGTGCATCTGCACGCCAAGATCACCGCGCGGATCAAGCAGATCGATGACGAAGGTCTGGAGGTCTACAAGCGCTTCGAGACCACGCCCGGCCGGGTGCGTCTGGGCAACCTGCTGCCGCTCAACGCCAAGGCGCCTTTCGAACTGGTCAACCGGCTGCTGCGCAAGGGCGAGGTGCAGCAGGTCATCGATACCGTCTACCGCTATTGCGGTCAGAAGGAGTCGGTCATCTTCTGCGACCAGATCATGACGCTGGGTTTCCGCGAGGCGTTCAAGGCCGGGATCAGCTTCGGCAAGGACGACATGGTGATCCCCGACAACAAGTGGACGATCGTCGACGGCGTCCGCGACCAGGTCAAGGAATTCGAACAGCAGTACATGGACGGGCTCATCACCCAGGGCGAAAAGTACAACAAGGTGATCGACGCCTGGTCCAAGTGTTCGGATCAGGTGGCCGACTCCATGATGTCGGACATCTCCGCGATGCGGGTCGAGGACGGGGTCGAGCAAGAGCCGAACTCGGTCTACATGATGGCCCACTCCAAGGCCCGGGGCTCCCCGGCCCAGATGAAGCAGCTCGGCGGGATGCGCGGCCTGATGGCCAAACCGTCCGGCGAGATCATCGAGACGCCGATCATCTCGAACTTCAAGGAAGGTCTGACCGTTCTGGAGTACTTCAACTCCACCCACGGCGCCCGGAAGGGTCTGGCAGACACCGCTCTGAAGACAGCAAACTCGGGTTACCTGACCCGTCGTCTCGTGGATGTCGCACAGGATTGCATTGTGCGCGTTCATGACTGCGGCACCGACAAGTCGATCACGGCGGAACCGGCGGTCAATGACGGTGAGGTCGTCTCCTCGCTGGCGGAACGGGTTCTGGGCCGGGTTTCGGCAGAGGATCTGGTCGTGCCGGGCACGGACGAGGTGCTGATCTCGCGGGGCGATCTGATCGACGAGCGCAAGGCCGATCAGATCGATCAGTCGGGGGTCCAGAAGTTGCGGATCCGCAGCCCGCTGACCTGCGAGGCCGAAGAGGGCGTCTGCGCGACGTGCTACGGTCGGGACCTTGCACGCGGCACACTGGTCAATATCGGCGAGGCCGTGGGCATCATCGCGGCCCAGTCGATCGGCGAACCGGGCACGCAGCTGACGATGCGGACGTTCCACATCGGCGGTATCGCGCAGGGTGGTCAGCAGTCTTTCCAGGAAGCGGGTCAGGAAGGTGTCATCACCTTCCGCAACCCCAACCTGTTGGCCAATGCGGACGGCGACCAGATCGTGATGGGCCGCAACATGCAGGTTGTCATCATCGACGATCAGGAAGAGGAACTGGCGAGCTTCAAGCTGAGCTATGGCTCCAAGGTCTTCGTAAAGGAAGGGACCAAGGTCTCCCGCGGCGACAAGCTGTTCGAGTGGGATCCCTACACCCTGCCCATTATCGCCGAAAAGGCCGGTGTGGCGAAGTTCGTGGATCTGGTCTCGGGCGTGTCGGTCCGTGAGGATACCGACGATGCCACCGGCATGACCCAGAAGATCGTATCCGACTGGCGGTCCGCGCCCAAGGGCAGCGATCTGAAACCGGAGGTGATCATCGTCGATCCTGAAACCGGCGAACCGGCACGGCTGGCAAACAACAACCCGGCCAGCTACCCGATGTCCGTGGATGCGATCCTCTCGGTCGAAGAGGGTCAGGACATCAAGGCCGGCGACGTGGTCGCGCGCATTCCGCGTGAGGGCGCCAAGACCAAGGACATCACTGGCGGTCTGCCGCGGGTGGCGGAATTGTTCGAGGCACGCCGTCCCAAGGATCACGCGATCATCGCGGAGGCCGATGGTTATGTCCGCTTCGGACGCGACTACAAGAACAAGCGCCGCATCGCGGTTGTTCCCGCGGACGAGAGCCAGGATCCGGTCGAATACATGGTGCCCAAGGGCAAGCACATCCCGGTCGCGGAGGGCGACTTCGTCCAGAAGGGCGACTACATCATGGATGGGAATCCCGCGCCCCACGATATCCTTCGGATCATGGGGATCGAGGCACTGGCCGACTATCTGATCGATGAGGTTCAGGACGTCTACCGTCTCCAGGGCGTGAAGATCAACGACAAGCATATCGAGGTCATCGTGCGGCAGATGCTGCAGAAATACGAAGTGCTCGACAGCGGCGAGACGACGCTGCTGAAGGGCGAGCATGTCGACAAGCAAGAACTGGAGCAGGCCAACGAAAAGGCCGAAAACCAGGGGCGCCGTCTGGCGGCCGCGGAGCCGATCCTTCTCGGGATCACCAAGGCCTCGCTGCAGACCCGCTCCTTTATCTCTGCGGCCTCCTTCCAGGAGACGACGCGGGTTCTCACCGAAGCTTCGGTGCAGGGCAAGCGCGACAAGCTGGTCGGCCTGAAGGAGAACGTGATCGTCGGCCGTCTGATCCCGGCGGGCACGGGCGGGGCAACCCACCGCGTCCAGAAGATCGCCTCGGATCGCGACCAGAAGGTCATCGAGGAGAAGAAGGCCGAGGCCGAAGCGGCCCTGGCGCTCGCCTCGCCCGAAGGCGAAGGGCTGGGCGATGTATTCGGCGAAGAGGCTCCGGACGTGCTGGTAGAGACGCCCGAAGAGACCTGACCCCGTACAAGGCAACAGCATGCGAAAGCCCCTGCCCTTGGCGGGGGCTTTCTTTTTTGCGCACGGACCACGAGACCCGCCATGACCGACGCCACGCGCGCGGCGCTACTGATGACATTTTGCATGGCCGCGTTCAGCAGCAACGACGCGCTCATGAAGGCGCTCAGTGCCAGTATGCCGCTGGGCCAGGCGCTGTTCCTGCGCGGCGCCGGCTCGACGCTGCTGGTCGGGCTCTGGGCGGCGCAGAGGGGCGTGCTGCTCTTGAGGCTCGATGGGCGGGCCAAACGGTTGATCGCGGCGCGCGCCGCGGCAGAAACCGCGACGGGGTTCTTTTTCCTCACGGCCGTTTTCAACATGCCACTCGCCAACGCCACCGCAATCCTTCAGGCTTCACCGCTGGTGGTGTCCGTGGCCGCGGCCATGATCTTTGGCGAGGCATTGGGGCGCCGGCAACTCGCGGCGATAGCGCTCGGGCTGTTTGGTGTGCTGGTGATGCTGCGCCCGGGATCCGAGGGATTTAACATTTTCGCTCTCAGCGCGCTTGCTGCAGTCGTCAGTCTGACCGCCCGCGATCTGATCACTCGGGCCTTTCCAGCGCATCTGCCCTCTCTTACCGCGGCGGTCTGGAGTGCACTGGCGGTTACGGTTTTCGGTGGAGTGATGGGGCTTTCCGAGATCTGGGTCTGGCCGGGTCTGATCGAATGGCTGCTGGTCGCCGGCTCCTGCGTCACCATTCTGGCGGCGTATCTGCTCTCGGTCGCGGCGATGCGGACGGGCGGCGCGGTCGCCTCGGCGCCCTTCCGCTACAGTGCTCTTCTGTGGGCGCTCCTGTTGGGGTTTTTTGTCTTCGGCGACTGGCCCGACCCCATCACGCTGCTCGGCGCCGGTCTCGTGGTGGTCTCCGGGCTCTATGCGCTTCGCATTACGCGACTGAACCGGGAACCAGGCAGGTGACGCCGCGGTGGACCGGCAGCGTCAGGTGGGGCTGTTGACAACCCGGGCGACTCCTCATATACGCCGCGAAATCCGGCTCCGGGGCACCCCCGGCCGGCTCTAGGTTTTTGAGTGATCATGATCCGGGGCATGTCCTCCGATCCTCTGAACGCCCACCGCATCGGTCCCGGACGTCCCGGAACTGGCGCGGTGTTTGCGCTTTGCCGTCTGGCCTGGCGCACCCGCCAATCGAGGTTTCGGGCCCCGGCCCGCAGCCGGACCGAGACGAGATAGACGCGCAACGTGGAGACACGACAGGAATGCCAACTATTCAGCAGCTGATCCGCAAGCCGCGGCAGCCCAAAGTGAAACGCTCCAAGTCTCTGCACTTGGAATCCTGCCCCCAAAAACGCGGTGTCTGCACCCGCGTCTACACAACCACGCCGAAAAAGCCGAACTCGGCCATGCGGAAAGTGGCCAAGGTGCGTCTCACCAACGGCTTCGAGGTGATCAGCTACATCCCCGGCGAGAGCCACAATCTGCAGGAGCACTCGGTGGTCCTGATCCGCGGTGGCCGGGTGAAAGACCTTCCCGGTGTCCGGTACCATATCCTGCGCGGCGTGCTCGACACGCAGGGCGTCAAAGACCGCAAGCAGCGCCGTTCGAAGTACGGCGCCAAGCGCCCTAAATAAGAGGCTACGCCCATGTCCCGCCGTCACGCTGCCGAAAAGCGCGAAATCCTGCCCGACGCCAAATATGGCGATAAGGTTCTGACGAAATTCATGAACAACCTGATGATCGACGGCAAGAAATCCGTGGCCGAAACGATCGTCTATAACGCGTTCGATCGCGTCGAAGCCAAGCTCAAGAAAGCCCCGGTCGAGGTCTTTCACGAGGCGCTCGAAAACATCAAGCCGGCCGTCGAGGTGCGTTCGCGCCGCGTGGGTGGTGCCACTTATCAGGTGCCGGTCGAGGTGCGCCCCGAACGTCGCGAGGCGCTGGCCATTCGCTGGCTCATCTCTGCCTGCCGCAAGCGCAACGAAAACACCATGGAAGAGCGTCTGGCCGGCGAGTTGGTCGACGCAGTGCAATCCCGTGGTACTGCGGTGAAAAAGCGCGAAGACGTCCACAAGATGGCCGAAGCCAACAAGGCCTTCAGCCACTACCGCTGGTAAGTTTCCTCCTGCCCAAGGACCCACCCCATGGCACGTGACTATCCCCTCGCCAGATACCGCAATTTCGGCATCATGGCCCATATCGACGCCGGCAAGACGACTTGCTCGGAGCGGATCCTGTACTACACCGGCAAGTCGCACAATATCGGCGAAGTGCATGATGGCGCTGCGACCATGGACTGGATGGAGCAGGAGCAGGAGCGCGGGATCACGATCACGTCGGCGGCCACGACGACCTTCTGGGAGCGGACCGAGGACGGCGTGACACCGGACAGCGAAAAGCACCGGCTGAACATCATCGATACGCCCGGCCACGTGGATTTCACCATCGAGGTCGAGCGGTCGCTCGCCGTGCTCGACGGTGCGGTTGCCGTGCTTGACGCGAATGCCGGGGTTGAACCGCAGACCGAAACCGTCTGGCGCCAGGCCGACCGATACAAGGTGCCGCGCATCGTCTTCGTCAACAAGATGGACAAGATCGGCGCCGACTTCTTCAACTGCGTGCACATGATCGCCGACCGCACCGGCGCCCGTCCCATGCCGATCCAGTGTCCGATCGGGGCCGAGACCGAGCTTGAGGGCATCGTCGATCTGGTGACGATGAAGGAATGGGTCTGGGCCGGAGAGGACTTGGGTGCGTCGTGGGAGCTGCGCGAGATCCGCGACAGCCTCAAGGACAAGTGCGAAGAGATGCGCGCCGAGATGATCGAGATGGCCGTCGAGCAGGACGACGATGTCATGGAGAGCTATCTCGACGGCGAAGAGCCCGATGTGGCCACCCTGCGCCGTCTGATCCGCAAGGGTACCATCGCGATGGATTTCGTGCCGGTGCTGGCTGGCTCAGCGTTCAAGAACAAAGGCGTTCAGCCGCTCCTGAACGCGGTCATCGACTATCTGCCGACGCCGCTCGATGTGGTCGACTACATGGGCTTCCGCCCGGGCGACGAGACCGAGACCCGCGATGTGCCGCGCCGCGCGGACGATGACATGGCCTTCTCGGGCCTGGCGTTCAAAATCATGAACGACCCGTTTGTGGGCTCGCTGACCTTCACCCGGATCTATTCGGGCACCATGACGAAGGGCGACAGCCTGCTGAACTCCACCAAAGGCAAGAAAGAGCGCATCGGACGGATGATGATGATGCACTCCAACAACCGCGAGGAGATTGATGAGGCCTTTGCCGGCGACATCATCGCGCTCGCGGGTCTGAAGGATACAACCACCGGCGACACGCTGTGCGATCCCAAGGATCCGGTTGTGCTGGAGACGATGACGTTCCCGGATCCGGTGATCGAGATCGCGGTCGAGCCCAAGACAAAGGCCGACCAGGAAAAGATGTCCCAGGGCCTTGCGCGTCTGGCCGCGGAGGACCCGTCCTTCCGCGTCGAGACGGACATGGAATCCGGACAGACGATCATGAAGGGCATGGGCGAGCTGCATCTCGACATTCTCGTCGACCGGCTCAAGCGCGAGTTCAAGGTCGAGGCGAATATCGGTGCGCCGCAGGTGGCCTACCGCGAAACCATCGGCCACGAGGCCGAGATCGACTATACCCACAAGAAACAGTCGGGCGGCTCTGGCCAGTTCGCGCGCATCAAGATGGTCATCTCCCCAACCGAAGCGGGCGAAGGCTACAGCTTCGAGTCCAAGATCGTCGGCGGTAACGTTCCCAAGGAATACATTCCCGGGGTCGAAAAGGGCATCAACTCTGTCATGGACAGCGGCCCGCTTGCCGGGTTCCCAGTGATCGACTTTAAGGTTTCGCTGATCGACGGCGCCTACCATGATGTGGACTCCAGCGTTCTCGCGTTCGAGATCGCGGCGCGGGCGGCAATGCGCGACGGTCTGAAGAAGGCCGGTGCCAAGTTGCTGGAACCGATCATGAAGGTCGAGGTGGTCACGCCGGACGAGTATACCGGCAACATCATCGGCGATCTGACCTCGCGGCGCGGACAGGTGCAGGGTCAGGAAAGTCGCGGCAACGCGATCGCGATCAACGCCTTCGTGCCGTTGGCCAACATGTTCGGCTACATTAACAACCTGCGTTCCATGTCCTCGGGCCGCGCGCAGTTCACGATGCAGTTCGACCATTACGACCCGGTCCCCGCCAACATCAGCGAAGAGATCCAGGCGAAATACGCCTGATCCGCCACATCCACAGATAAGGCTGCGTTCGCGCAGCGCCTGAACGACAGGAGGCCATTATGGCAAAGGAAAAGTTTGAGCGTAACAAGCCGCATGTGAATGTTGGCACGATCGGCCATGTTGACCATGGCAAGACGACGCTGACGGCGGCGATCACGAAGTATTTCGGCGATTTCAAGGCGTATGACCAGATCGACGGC
>JANSYP010000009.1 GCA_024742405.1 Paracoccaceae bacterium | reverse complement strand
GGAGATCAAGCTGGACCTCGACGGCGGCGACGGCATCGACACGCTGGACTTCTCCGAGGCATCGGCCGGGGTCGACGTCAACCTGGCCGGTGGCACCGCGGGCTCGGCCCATGTCGAGAACTTCGAAAACGTCATCGGCTCTGCGTTCGACGACAGGATCGTCGGCGATGAGGGCAACAATGTTATCCGTGGCGGGGGAGGCAATGACTTTCTCGCCGGCGGCGGTGGCGCGGACGTCTTTGTCTTTGCGGAGGCCGATGTCGGGGTCACAGTCATCGCAGATTTCGACTTCGAGCTGGATAGCCTCTTGTTTGTGACAGACAAGAACCTGACCGGAACCGACATCGTCGACTCGCTGGTGCAGGATGGAGACGACGTGACGTTCGAAATCTCGGACAAGCAGATCACCATCGAAAACGCGCTCGTCGAGAGCTTCTCGGCCGACGACTTCGTCATCGCCTAAGTCGCGAGACATCCTGCAACATGCAGGCTTGACCCCGCCGGTTTCGCCATCCGCTGACCGGCGGGGTTCGACTGACTCGAGATACGCATATTCGTGGGACGGTTCAGAGGAGTCCGACCGACTCGTGCGCGGCCATTAAGTGCCACGCTTTCGCTTTCCCGGGATGCAGCGTCGCCAAGCCGACGCAATCCGGCCAACGGAGCTTTCGGCGCAACTACTCATTCCGCGGGGGGACAAGGTGAAATCATCGAACCGGATCTTCTCGATGTGTGCGAGCAGGAGACGTCAAGGACCGAACGGTGCCGGTCGTAGGAGAGCGCTACAGGATCGGACGCAGTGTATCGCCTGGCTCCAAGGGCGGGTCTAGCATGACGCGGTCGCCGCCGGGCAGATCAGGGTTGGCGCTGCGGCGTGCGACGATCTCGGCCGCGGCACGTCCTATCTCTGCGCGGCAGGCATCGGTCGTGGCCAGTTGTTTCGGCAAACCCTTGAGCAGATTGAGCCCGTTGAATCCGGCAAGCCCAATCTGTCCGGGCACGTCGATGCCGGCCTCCTGACACCAGAGCAACCCACCGGCCGCGATCATGTCGTTGGAATAGTAAATGAAGTCCAGATCCGGGCTGCGCTTGAGCATTTCGGCGGTAAGCTCCCGGCCCTTCACCAGACCCGAGCCGCCGGAATAGAATTCGCGATCCTCGATCTCGATCCCGGCCTTGGCGAGTGCGAAGGTGAACCCTTCGAAGCGTTTTCGCGCGCGGTGATCGAGCGGCATTTTCGTGCCCATGAAACCGATCCGGCGATGGCCTGCGGCGACAATGGCCTCGCCCATCACGCGGCCTGCGCGACGGTGCGAGATGCCTACCATGGCGTCGATCGGCTCTCCGTCGGTATCCATGATCTCCACGATAGGGATGCCGGCATTGCGGAGCATCGCCTTGGCGGGCTCCGTATGCTCCAGTCCGGCGATGATTACCCCAGAAGGGCGCCAGGAGAGCATCTCGTAGAGCACCGATTCTTCCTTGTCGGGTTTGTAGTTTGTGATCCCGATCACCGGCTGCAGCGGCGTGTCGTCGAGCACCGAAGTGATCCCTGTCATGACCTCGGGAAAGACCAGGTTGGACATCGACGGGATGATAACGGCGACCAAGTTGACCCGCTGCGATGCGAGCGCGCCCGCGATCTTGTTGGGTACATAGCCGAGCCGCTTGGCTGCCTCCAGCACCTTCGCGCGGGTCTTGTCGGAGACATCGCCGCGATTGCGCAGCACGCGGCTGACGGTCATTTCGCTGACGCCCGAGGCCTCCGATACGTCCCGCAGGGTCAGCGGGCGGCGCGGATCAGAGTTTTCTGGTGCGATGGGTGGTTCGGCGGTCATGGGGCAGGTCTACCGGTGTGACTCATATCAGCAGCGTAACGGGTTGGGGCGGGCAGTGTCCATGCGCAGTCCGCTTGTCGCCGAAGCGCAGGGCGCGCACCGTCATGATTGCGGCATCGTTCCGGGCCGAAGATAGGTAAACATGTGCGGGACATAGTCTGCTTTTCCAATCGCGATGCCCTGATTTCTGAGAATGGCGTAGGCGGTGACCATATGGAAATGGAACTGCGGCAAGGCCCAATCGCGGACATATTGTTCCCCGGTCAGATCAAAGATCATGCCGGTCGGAAGCTCCAGCGCGATCCTGCGCTCGGCACCGGTGTCGAGAGCATCCGGTCCAAGATCGGCCAGCGCCGCGAGCGCGGCGCGGATGCGCGCTTGAGCATCGGCGATAGAGCCCGGGCGCTCGCCGGCATTCTGCCCTTCAAGCGCCAGTGCGCCGAGCGCGTCGGGCAAGGGCAACCCTCGCAGCCGGAAAGTCGCTTCCTGCGCCTGCAGGCAGGCAAAGCGCACCTGGGTGGCGAGCGGGTACATATCGGAGGCGAGCCGCCGCGAAAGCAGTGCTTCAGCCTCTGCTTCAGGCAACTGCGCCGTGGCCTTGTCTAGCCAGCCCGACAAGGCATTGAGCATTTGCGTGTAGGTCGGGACGAGAAGTTCTGTCAGTGACATGGGGACTCCGAAGGTGCCACGGGCCGGGACCGATCGGCCGGCTATTTTGGACCGCTGCTATGTGGCTAGCCGAAATGCGCGGGGCTTGCCATGGCAGGGACGGCTGACCGTATGCGCAGCATGGGGTGCCACTCTTGAGCAGTACCATCGCTTCCGGCGGCGATCCGGCTCCCTGCGCGATGACCCGGGCAAGGATTCTCAAGCATACATCTGGTATCCAGACGCTCGAAAACGGTCGCGACCCGGTGAACTGGACGGCGGGATGCGGTTCGGTTCGGTTGGCCAGCGGCGGTAGATCGTGGTCTTGGTGACCCCGACCCGGCACGCAGTCACTGTCGATGCCGAGCCCGTCAAGACCTTGTTTTGATTGTACCTTAAGCTTAGCGCCGAGCACGAGGTCCCCCGCGCAGTCGGATCCCAGGTCGTCTGTCGTATAGCGTTGAAACGGTTTGCGCTTACCACACTCGACGACAAATCAACTGATCTTCGCCATACTGCGGGAAATATGCAGGAGGAACAGACCCATGCTGGATCATCATTTTATCGACGGCTCGGGGGTCCTCGTGCTCACATCCGACGGGCAGCTATCGGCGCCCGAAATCAAGGATCTGCGCCAGGCGGTCGAGACCTACCTGGCCGATCACAAGGACATCCACGGCCTGCTGATCGATGCACAGAGCTTTCCCGGCTACGAGGACATTTCCGGGTTCGTCAGTCACGTCAAGTTCGTTGCGGAGTTCCACAAGCAAATCGCGAAGGTGGCTCTGGTGACGGATGCCAAGATACCGCAAGCCGCGGGCTTCATGGCCAAACATTTCATGCACCAGAACATCCGGCATTTTCCGTATGCCGAACGCGATTCAGCGTTGGAGTGGCTATCGCAACCCTAGGAGAGGGGGCCGGGACGAAGGGGATATGTCACCCCCTCGGCCCAGGCCCGCCTCGGGTCGCGCCCTACCGGTTGGCATCGAGCCGCGCATCGACGGTCTTCACGGTCTCGTCGAGCGCTGCAATGCTTTGGCCTTTCTGGTCGGCGATCAGCTTGACCAGCATGTCCACCCGTTCGATCCGATCGGCGCCGCCGTCGATGGCACGCGCGGCCGACGATGGCTTCAACAGACCTTGGGCCGCGTTGGCGTATTTCTCGAAGGGCACGTTGTCGGACGGGCTCGCGCCGAGGCTTTCGACGATCTTGGCGATCCGGCTATAGATATCTTGGGACTGGGCCACGTCGCCATGGACGGCCTCTTTGATCGGCTGGACGCCATCGGGCAGGATGCAGCGGTAATTGCCGGTGAGCAGCATGCTCCATTTCGCGAACGGCACGAAGAGGGAGTCGTAGACGCGCAGTTTAACGGGCACCTCCTTGTCGTCGACACGCACGGCATCAATCGCGGCTTCGAGTTCGCGCAGCATCTCGGTGTGGGCGGGATCTTCAAAGGGCGCCGCCTTGAAGTTGGTCGGCAGACCCACATGCAGGACGTTGCCTCCGGTTTCCGGCGGGCGGAAGGCCTGGGGGTCCGGACTGCAGAGCGACACGAGGCCCGGCGTGAACCCGGCCCAGGCGTCGGCGGTGGTAAAGGCGGGCGCCAGCGCGTCGGCATCGAGCCCGGGAATGCGCCGCAGATAGGGCAGGGGCGGCATGTTCATGATCGACAGGGCCGGCACGCCGGCCGCGGCGATCCGCGCCAGCAGATCGCGGATGTCGTCGCTGCCATACTGCGGTTCGGACATCGCGAGCGCGACGAGATCGTACTCGGACGGATCGACATCGGCGGGCGCCTTGGCGTCGAGATGCCCCGGCAGGTCGCCCGACTTGAAGGCGCGGTGGTTGTCTTCGCCGCGCAACTTGATGCGGACCTCGGTGCCTTCGGCATTGATCAGGTCGGCGGTTGCCTGGCGGCAGACCAGGGTCACATCCTGGCCAGCCATCAGCAGTTTGGTGCCCAGCAGCGAGCCATAGGAGGCGCCGAGGATCAGGATTTTGCGGGCCATGGAAGAGCTCCCTCGTTTCTTTCTGTTTCAATACTGAACTAGGGCCCGCGTGAGCGGACCCCAGCATTTTCAAGTCAGACCTGTATCAGGCAGCGCGGCGTGATCGGCGGTTGCGCACGGCTTTCTGGATGATCGGGTAGGTTGCCAGGGCGACCGCAAGCAACACGCAGGTCAGCGAAATCGGCCGTTCCAGGAATGTCATCGCATCGCCCTGGCTGGAGATCAGCGACTGGCGCATCGACCGTTCGGCAAGGGGGCCCAGCACGATCGCAAGAACCGCGGGCGCCACCGGATAGTTGAGCTTGCGCAGCAGATAGGCGGTTACGCCGATGATCAGCATGATCCAGGTGTCGAACATCCGGTCCGTGGTGGCGAACACGCCGAGCACGCAGAGCACGAAGATGATCGGCGTCAGCAGCGTAAAGGGCATCGCCAGTACCCGGATGAAGACCGGGATCAGCGCGATGTTGAGCAGCACGGTGGCGACATTGGCGATATAGAGCGAGCCGATCAGCCCCCAGACGAAATCCGGACTCTCGGTGAACAAGAGCGGCCCGGGGCGCAGGCCCCAGATGATCATGCCGCCCAGCAGGATCGCGGTGGTGGGCGAGCCGGGGATACCCAGGGTCAGCATCGGCAGCATGGAGCCGGTGGAGGCGGCGTTATTGGCGGCCTCCGGGGCGGCGACGCCAGCCACATTGCCCTTGCCGAAGCTGTCGGGGTCCTTGGAAAAGGTCTTGGCCAGCCCGTAGGACATCAGCGCCGCCGGTGTTGCGCCTGCAGCGGGCAGGGTGCCCACGAAGAAGCCGAGGATCGAGCCGACCCAGGTGGAATTGATGTATTCACGGATCTGCCCGAAGTTGGACCTCATCCGCGCCCAGGTGATCTTGACGTTGTGCATCTGGACCTTGCCCTTGGTGCTCTCCAGCGTCCACAGCATCTCACCGATGCCGTAGACGCCGATGGCCAGAACAAGGAACCCGATGCCGCGCTGAAATTCGACCATGTCGAAGAAGATCAGTCGCGGCTGGCCCGAGATGATGTCGAACCCCACCGCGGCCAGTACCAGCCCCAGCAGGATCGAGAAGATCGTTTTTGGTATGTCGTCGCCTCCCAGCCCGATGAAGGTGGCGAAGGCCAGCAGCATCAACGCGAACTCCTCCTGTGGCCCGAACTTGAGCGCGAAGGCCGCGAGCGGCGGGGCGAAGAGGGTGAAGAGGATGATCGAGACGGTGCCGCCGATGAAGGAGGCTATGGCCGCCGCCATGAGCGCGCTGTCGGCCTTGCCCTTCTGGGCCATGGGTCTGCCGTCGAAAACCGTCGCCACCGCCGTCGACGCGCCGGGGATCCCGAGGGTGATCGAGCTGATCGCCCCGCCATACATCGCCCCGTAATAGAGCGCGGCCAGAAAGATGATTGCAGCTGTGGGCGGCACCAGGAAGGTTACGGGCAGCAGGATCGCCACGCCGTTCACCGATCCCAGGCCGGGCATGCAGCCGACAAAGAGACCCGCAAGACAGCCGGTGATGATCATGAAGAGATTGAGAGGCTCGAAGGCCTGGAGCAGGCCGGCGCCAAGGGGAATGAGGATGGTTTCCATGGTGCGGGCCTCTCAGTAGAACCATTCGTAGCGGAAATTGTCGAGCCAGAGGAAACCTTCCTCAAAGATCGGCAGTCCTTTGGGCAGGTATTTCGTCAGCGCCACCTCGAACAGCAGGTAGATGAAGACCGGGGTCCCGATGACCATGCCCATGGTCATGCCCCAGCTGTGCCCGCCCAGGAACCGCACGTACAGCAGCATGAAGAGCATCAGCGACAGGTAGGTGCCGATGATGGTGATCGAGATCAGCAGGCCGAGCAGGGCGGCTGCGGACACGCCGACGATGAAGAGCGTATCTCGCGAGATGTAGTCCTCGGTGGAGCGCGATTCCGGTGTGACGCCCATGAACCAGCGGATCAGCGTTGCCAGCGAGGCGAGCGCCATGCCTGCCGATAGCCAGAATGGCCAGACCCCGGCGCCGGGGCCGCGGCCGTCGACCCAGCCGATGGTCAGGCCGTCGAAATAAACCTTCATCATAAGGCCAAGCGAAAGCAAAAGCGTCGCGATGGCCATCAGAAGCTCTGCGGTTCGAACTGTCATGAGCCAATGTCTCCGTTTGCGCCCGATGGCGGGCAAAGGCCAACTGTCCCGGCGCGCGGCACGACGGGGGAAAGCGCTGTCTGATGCTCTGGGCTGGTTGTGGGCGGGCCCGCGCCGAAACGCGGACCCGCGGTGTTCTTATTCGCCGGTGATCTTGTCGGCACCAACCGCTTCGATCAGGTCGGCGTGATCCTTGGCGGCCTTGGCATGGAAGGCGGCAAGTTCGTCACCCTTCAGCATGTTGTCGCAGGTAAGGCCGTCGGATTCGCAGAAAGCTTGCCACTCTTCGCTGTCGAAGAGCGTCTGGAACAGATTAGTGTACCATTCCACCGCTTCGGGATCCATTCCCGGAGGGCCGTTGACCGACCGCTGCATGTAGTACTCCATATCGACACCAAGTTCCTTGGCAGTCGGTACGTCCGGGAAGGCCGGCATGCGTTCGGCTGTAAACTGCACCAGCGGTTTGGAATTGCCGGCGCGCCAGAATTCCATCTGTTCGGCCGGGTTGTTCACGGTGCTATCGATCTGGTTGCCGACGAGGTTCTTGGCCACCGTGCCACCGCCCGAGAACGGGATGTAGGTCACTTCGTAGCCGAATTCGTTCTCCATCATCGCGGTAAGGATCGAGTCTTCCTGACCCGAGCCGGTGCCGCCGACTTTCCAGTCGAGGCCCGCTTCCTTCACGCTCGCGACATAGCTGTCGAGGTCGATGATGTCCTCACGGTCGGAATTGACCCAGAGCAGGAACGTGTCCATCGCCATCAGGCCGATAGGCGTGAACTCGGTGATGTCGACGCCCAGCTCGTCCTGGATGATCGGCGTGGTGTAGAAGCTGTTCAGCGTCACCATCAAGGTGTGATTGTCACCGGCCTTGTCCTGCAGATAGCGCATGGCTTCCGCGCCGGACCCGCCGGGCTTGTTCATCGGGATGAAGGGGCGCGGGCTCAGGTCTTTCTGTTCGATCAGGCCCTGCAGCAGGCGCGCGATCTGGTCCGCGCCACCGCCCGTGCCGGCCATAATGATGAACTCGACCGGTTTGCGCGGCTGCCACTCGGCGAACGCCGCCGGGGCCGAGACCGCGAGCGCGAGTGCGCTGACGGTGAGGGTCTTGAGTACTGTCATGGTATACCTCCCTGTGTGTCCATGATCTTCGGCGATGTCGCCTAAGGCGTAGCGCTGGCTTGCGCCGCGGTTTCGGCATCCTGCGACAACTCGTCGCTCTGACCTAGCGGTTTTTCCAATATTTTCCAAGTCAGTGCACGAGCACGATGGGCATTTCTGCCCGGTCGACGACAGTTTGAGAATTTCCTCCGAATACAGTCTCGCGTTCGTAGCTTTCGTGATAGGCGCCCATGATGAGCAGACCGGCGCCTGAGGCCGTACTTTCGCCCAGCAGTTTGTCACCGACATTGCCGCGGCCCTTGAATTCGCGGATCTCGCTGTCGACTGTGCGCAGTTCCAGATAGCGGCGGAACTCGTCCGCGGTCGCGCTGTGTTCGGTGTCTCCGGTGGTCAAGATGGTGACCTTGTCCGCGGCCTCGATCAGGGGCATTGCCAGCGCGGCGGCGCGCGAGGCTTCCAGCGAGCCGTTCCAGCCGATCGCCACATGGCGACAGAAACCCTCCTCGACCGTGTCGGCATGGGGGCACATCATCACCGGGCGTCCCGAGGAGAAGAGCGCAGTCTTGAGCGTATTGGCGCCGAGGTTGCTCTCCCGGTCCGGCTGGGACACGCAGATGAGATCGGCCAGACGCCCGAAATGGCGCACGGCGTCGACCTGTTTGCCCTCATATTCGATAAAGCGCGCCGTGGCCTTGCCGGCGGCGTGGCTCTCCTCGGCCAGACCCAGGTCTGCGGCACGTGACTTGAACTCCGCGATGAGCTGGTCGGCCGTCGTGTCGGCATTGGCGCGGGCTGCCTCCTCGATCTGCTTGCGCAGGATTTTTGGGATCACCACGCCATAGGGCATCAGATCGTCGGGGCGCGGATGGCAATGAATGATCCGGACCCGGGAGCCGAACTGCCGGGCCACTACCGCGGCATGGGCGAGGACATTGCCGCCCATTCCGTCTTCGCGGACAGGCAGCATGATGGTGTGGATCGCGGATCCGGTCATGGCTCAGAACAGTCCTTCGATCTGGCCCGCATCATTGATGCGGATGGCTTCGGCCGACGGCACGCGGGGCAGGCCGGGCATGGTCATGATCTCGCCGCAGATGGCCACGATGAACCCGGCGCCGGCGCTGAGCCGGACTTCGCGAACCGGGACCGAATGGCCTTCAGGTGCGCCACGACGCGTCGGGTCGGTCGTGAAGGAATACTGCGTCTTGGCCATGCAGATCGGCAGGTGGCCATAGCCCTGCTCTTCCCAATCCTTGAGCTGCTTGCGGATCTTCGCATCGGCCAGCACCTCGTCGGCGCGATAGATGCGCTTGGCGATGGTCTCGATCTTGTCGAAGAGCGGCTTGTCGTCGGGATAGAGCGGCGAGAAATTCGCGGTACCGGCATCGGCGATCTCGGACACACGGGTGGCCAGATCGGTGATACCCGCCGATCCGTCGGCCCAATGCTTGCAGAGGAACGCCTCCGACCCGCGCGAGGCGACATAATCCTTGATCGCCTGAACCTCGGCCTCGGTGTCACCCAGGAAATGGTTGATGCCGACGACCACGGGCACCCCGAAGCTCTTGATATTGGCCAGATGACGGCCGAGATTTTCGCACCCCTTGATCACGGCCTCGACATTCTCGATACCCAGATCGTCCTTGGCCACACCGCCATTCATCTTGACCGCCCGAATCGTGGCGACGAGGACCACGCAATCCGGCGCGAGCCCGGCCTTGCGGCATTTGATGTTCATGAATTTCTCGGCGCCCAGATCCGCACCAAACCCGGCTTCGGTCACGACATAGTCGGCCAGCTTCAGCGCCGTGGTCGTGGCCACGACGGAGTTACAGCCATGGGCGATATTGGCGAACGGGCCGCCATGGACGAAGGCCGGGTTGTTTTCCAGCGTCTGCACCAGGTTGGGCTGCATCGCTTGCTGGAGCAGCACCGCCATGGCGCCATCGGCCTTGATGTCGCGCGCGAACACGGGGCTCCGGTCGCGGCGGTAGGCCACGATGATGTCGCCCAAGCGCTTTTCCAGGTCGGCGAGGTCGGTGGCTAGACACAGGATCGCCATGACCTCGGAGGCCACGGTGATGTCGAACCCGGCCTCGCGCGGGAAGCCGTTGGCGACGCCGCCGAGGTTGCACACGATCTGGCGCAGGGCGCGGTCGTTCATGTCCATCACGCGGCGATAGGCGACGCGACGGATGTCGATCTCAAGCGCGTTGCCCCAGTAGATATGGTTATCTAGCATCGCCGCGAGCAGGTTGTGCGCGCTGGTGATGGCGTGGAAATCGCCGGTGAAGTGGAGGTTCATGTCCTCCATCGGCACGACCTGTGCGTGGCCGCCGCCGGCCGCCCCGCCTTTCATCCCGAAGCAGGGACCGAGCGACGCCTCTCGGATGCAGATCGCGGCCTTCTTGCCGATCGCGTTCAGCCCGTCGCCGAGCCCCACGGTGGTGGTCGTCTTGCCCTCGCCCGCGGGTGTGGGGTTGATCGCGGTGACCAGGATCAGCTTGCCGTTTTCGCGGCTGCTCAGCGACTTGATGAAGCTCTCCGACACCTTGGCCTTGTCATGGCCGTAGGGCAGCAGATCGTCGGAGGGGATGCCGATCTTCTCGCCGATCTCCTGGATCGGTTTCTTTTGGGCGGCGCGGGCGATTTCAATATCGGTCATGGGGTCTTCCAGATCAGAGTACGTGTCAGGTGCCGAATTCGTCGCCGGGCTTGAGTCCGACGCTTTGGGCCCAGTCGGTGGCAGGGACCTTGTCGCCACCATCGGGGCGGACGCGTTTGAGCAGCACCCGGCCGCCGACGCATTGGACCTCAATTCCGTCATCGGTGATGGCCCGGACGCGGCTTGAGATCCCGTCGCCGGGCACGCGCGCTACGTCAAAGATGCCGAGCTTGGCGCCGTTGAACGTTGTGTAGGCTCCCGGCGCGGGATTGGTGCCGCGGATCAGGTTGTAGACCTGTCCGACGGGCCGGTTCCACTCGATCTTGGCGTGGCGCGCGGTACAACGGCGCTCGTAGCTGGCCTGACTCTCGTCGGCGACGATGCGGGGCGGCGTGCCGGTGCGGTAGTGGTCGACCACGTCCAGCACGGACTCGACGGCCGGCTGGTAAATCTTCTTGAAGTAGAGGTCTATGACCGTGTCGTCGGGTCCGATCTCGCATTCCCACTGCATCAGGCAGTCGCCTTCGTCGAGCCCGTCGGACGGGTAGAACCAGGAAAAGCCCGACACCGTGTCCCCCATGATGATCGGCCAGTTCACCGCCGAGGGCCCGCGGTATTTCGGCAGGAGCGACGGATGAAAGCAGATCGAGCCATGGGTAGGCGTGTCCCGCGCGGCCTCGGGCACGAAGACATTCACAAAGGCCATGACCATCAGATCGGCGTTGTGGCCGGCCAGAGTGTCGAGCGTCGACTGATCGTCGAAATTCGCCGGCTGGTGGACCGGCAGACCCTGTTCCTGCGCAAACGCCTTTATCGGGTCGACCGGCTTACCGTCCTTGTCCGGCTCGCAGTAGACCGCCACGACCTCATCGGTCCCAGCATCCAGAAGCTTTGCCAGCACGTCTTTCCCGAAGGCCTGCTGGCCCATTACGATCAATCGCATTCGTCCCTCCCAAAGAGCCCGGCCGGTTCTGCTGCCGGCACTGGGCTCTGGTCTCTTACCTCGTTGTTACTCTGCGGCGACTTTCTTGCTGTCGCCGACCGCGCCGCTGTCGAGCACGCGGGCGAGATCCTCTCCGTCATAGCCGAGGACCTGTTGCAGGATTTCGGCCGTGTGTTCCCCCAAAAGCGGTGAGCGTGTCACCTCTACAGGACTGTCGGAGAGCTTGATCGGGCAGCCAACAGAGACATAGGTCCCGCGTTCGGGATGCTCGACATCCACGATCGTGCCGGTCTTGCGCAGCCCGTCGTCCTCCATGATCTCCTTCATCGACAGAATCGGTCCGACAGGGATGTTGAGCGGGTTGCAGATCTCCATGACCTCGTACTTGGTCTTGGTCTTGGTCCACTCCTCGATCCGGTCGAAGATCGCGGTGAGCTTGTCGAGCCGCTCAGGCGGTTTGGCGTAGCCTTCCGCGGTCTTCCAGCCGGGCTCGCCGATCACATCGCAGACATGCTCCCAAACCGCGGCCTGGATGATAAAGTAGGTGTAGGCGTTGGGATCATCCTCCCAGCCCTTGCATTTCAGGATCTTGCCGGGCTGGCCGCCACCGCTGTCATTGCCCGCTCGCGGCGTCGCATCGCCAAAGGGGATGCCTTCGCCGAACTGGCTGTATTCGTTGAGCGGTCCGGCTTCGAGCCGCTGCTGGTCGCGCAGCTTCACGCGGCACAGATTGAGCACGCCGTCCTGCATCGGTGCCAGCACCTTTTGGCCGCGCCCCGTCTGTTCGCGCTGATAAAGCGCGGTGACGATGCCGAGTGCGAGGTGAAGCCCCGTGCCGCTGTCGCCGATCTGCGCGCCGGTCACCAGTGGCGGTCCGTCGAGAAACCCGGTGGTCGAGGCCGACCCGCCGGCGCATTGCGCGACATTCTCATAAACCTTGCAGTCCTCGTACTTGCCGGGGCCGAAGCCCTTGACCGAGGCCATGATGATGCGCGGGTTGATCTCCTGGATCCGCTCCCAGCTGAACCCCATCCGGTCGAGCGCGCCGGGCGCGAAGTTTTCAACCAGAACATCGCAGGTCTCGATGAGCTTGGTCAGAACCTCTTTGCCCGTGTCGTTCTTTGAGTTCAGCTCGATCGACCGCTTGTTGTGGTTGAGCATCGTGAAATAGAGGCTGTCGGCCCCAGGCACATCGACGAGCTGCTTGCGCGTCGCATCCCCGACCCCCGGCCGCTCGACCTTGATCACGTCGGCGCCCAGCCATGCGAGCAGCTGCGTGCAGGTCGGTCCCGACTGCACATGGGTGAAGTCGAGAATCTTTATTCCCTCAAGAGCCTTCATGTAGTTTTCCTTCTCACCCCTATCACTTGTGAACCTGCGGATATCGCGCCTGGGCCACAATCGATTGCGGGTTCAAGTTCCCGATATTCCCGCTTTCCTTGCCGGCGGCGGGGTCGATGGCGGCATTGATCAGAGTGGGCTTGCCACTGTCCAGCGCCGCGGTGACGGCCTGGCGCAATTCGTCGGGCGTGGTCACCCACGCGCCATCCCCTCCGAACGCCTCCATCATCTTATCGTAGCGCGCATCGGGCACGAACACAGTCGTCGACGGGTCTTCGCCGCCGCCCCAGTTTTCGCCATCGCCGCGATAGATCCCGTTGTTGTTGAAGACGACCACGCAGACGGGCAGCTTGTAGCGGCAGATGGTTTCCACCTCCATGCCGCAGAACCCGAAGGCGCTGTCGCCTTCGACGGCCAGAACCTGTTTGCCGGTTTCAATGGCCGCTGCGATCGCCGCGCCCATGCCGATCCCCATCACGCCCCAGGTGCCGACATCGATCCGGTGGCGCGGCTTGTGCACATTGACGATGGAGCGCGCGAGGTCGAGCGTGTTGGCCCCTTCGTTCACCAGGATCGTGTCGGGCCGCTCGGTGATTGCGTCCTTCAGAACCCCCAGTGCGGCGTGGTAATCCATAGGATTGTTGTTGTTGCGCAGACGGTTGGCCATCTTTGCCATGTTGGCTTCGGCCTTGGTGTGGACCGCATCGAGCCAGTCCGTCGGTGGCGCGATGCCTTCGCCTTCCATAGCGTCAAGCAGTGCCTTGGCGCAGGACCCCACATCGCCGACCAGTGGCGCTGCGATCTCGACATTGCTGTCCATTTCTTCCGCGGAGATGTCGATCTGGACAAAGCGCTTGCCGCCCGGCTCGCCCCACTGCTTGCCCTTGCCGTGGCTCAGCAACCAGTTGATCCGCGCGCCGACCATGATGACGACGTCGCTGTCCTTGAGCACCATGGAGCGGGCTGCCGAGGCGCATTGCGGATGTACATCCGGGAGGAGACCCTTGGCCATGGACATCGGCAGGAACGGATAGCCGGTCTTCTCGACCAGTTCGCGGACGAGATCGTCGGACTGGTCGTAGGCCGCGCCCTTGCCGAGCACGATCAGAGGACGTTCAGCGCCCTTCATCACCTCGATTGCGCGGGCCACGGCATCGGAGGCCGGGCTCTGGCGCGGCGCCGGATCGATCACTTTGACCAGTGATTTGCTGCCCTCCTGGGCGTCCATGATCTGGCCCAGAACTGCGCCGGGAATGTCCAGATAGACCCCGCCAGGGCGGCCGCTGACCGCGCTGCGAATGGCGCGGGCGATGGCGATGCCGATATCCTCGACATGGTTCAGTCGGTAGGCCGCCTTGCAGAAGGGGCGCGCAATGGCGAGCTGGTCCATCTCTTCATAGTCGCCCTGGGCGAGGTCCACGATCTCGCGCTCCGACGAGCCGGAAATCAGGATCATCGGCCAGCAGTTCGTCGTGGCGTTGGCCATTGCCGTCAGGCCGTTGAGAAAGCCCGGTGCCGAAACGGTCATGCAGACGCCGGGCTTTTTCGTCAGGAACCCAGCGACCGACGCCGCATAGCCCGCATGCTGCTCGTGCCGGAACGAGATCACGCGCATGCCCTGGGCCTGGGCATAGCGGCCCAGATCAGTGATCGGGATGCCCGGCACGTTGTAGATGGTGGTGATGTCGTTGACCTTGAGTGCGTCGATCAACAGATGGAATCCGTCGGTCAAAGTCTCCGGTGCCGTCTCGGCACGGGCCTTAAGGCTCTCACTGGTTTCAGCGATCCCCATGGTCTCTCCCTTTACTGATTAGCCGTCCAGGATCTTCTAAGCTGCGCCCTGGTTCTTGATGTTCGTTTCGGTGGTCTGGCGGTCCAGTTCCAGACGCGTCCAGGTGCGTCTGACGTGGTCGTGCAAGCGCATCGTGTGTTCGCGGACATGCCGCGCGGCCTCGTCGGCGTCGCGGCGTTCCAGCGCCTCGATGATCTCTTCATGGTCGACGACCGACCGGCGCACCCGGTCGCCTTCGCCCATGGCGCGCAGCCGTACCGCGTGCATGTGCAGGAACAGGCCGTCCGCCAGGTCCTTGAGCAGGCTGCATTTGGAGATTTCGAGGATGCGCTGGTGAAACCGGATATTGTCGTCAGAGTATTCCGAGATCCGCGCGCCGGGCGCACCATCGCTGTATTTGGCCGCGATCTTGCGCAAGGTGGCGATCTCGGCGTCGCTCGCCTGAACCGTGGCCAGCCGGGCCGCCATGCTCTCGAGCGCCGCCCAGGCGACGATCATCTCGAGGATTTCTTCCAGGCTCTTGCGCTGTACGAAGACGCCCTTGCGCGGGGCGACCGACACGAGGCCGTCACGCTCCAACCGCGCAATTGCCTCGCGCAGCGGTGTGCGCGAAATCCCAAGCTGTTCAGCCAGGGACCGTTCGTCCAGCCGCAGATCGGCATCGGCCGCGTAGATGTCCATTTCCGTGATCGCGTCGCGCAGCATGTCGTAGACATGATCCTTCAGAGTGAAGTTCGAAGGTATGGCGCTCAGCTTCATCATCCGGTCGGGAACCTCGTTTGGGATGCCACCGTAGTTCTGGTCCTGTGGTATACCATAAACCACGGCCTTTGAGCTGGCAAGAATTCGGTGGGCGCCTCCCGTGGTGCCGCGGTGCGAGGTGGGGAATACAGCGCGTCTTCCCCTTGAATTCATGGCGATTGCCATCGGAGTGCAGAGCCGAATCGCGGAAGCTCTGTATTTTGAGGTATCAACCCAACTACCTGAAACTAAACCATGATAGTCAATGCTGATGCCGCGGCGCAGCGTTGCTGATTCTCCGATATCGTCAGCTTTGACACGGTTGGGCGGAGATCCGATTCGAATCATCGTCTGGGGTTGAACTGGGGTTCCGTGACAGCGGCTTCTGTATCTGGTATCCCAGACACCTGACAAAGGAATCCACCATGCTCATCCGGTCCAGTGAATCCGCGCTGCTCGTTATCGACATGCAGGAACGGCTCGTACCCGCGATGCTGGCACCTGCGCGCACGATCCGAAACACCAAGACGCTACTGCTCGCCGCCGCAGAACTGGACGTGCCGGTCATCGTGACCGAACAGTATCCCGAGGGTCTGGGCGCCACAGTGCCCGAACTGGGCAGGGCGCCCGGCGCAACGGTAATCTCAAAGACGCATTTTTCCTGCATGGAAGAACCCAGTTTCGCAGCGCACTTTCGCAGCCTGGGCCGCAAGCAGGCGGTCATCGCAGGCATGGAGGCGCATATCTGCGTCATGCAGACCGCCGCCAGCCTGATCGAGGAGGGAGTAGATGTGTTCGTCGTCTCAGACGCTACGGCGTCGCGCAGCGCCGAAAGCGAGAGCGCCTGTATCGCTCGGCTGAGCGCCATGGGGGCGGGGATTGTGACGACCGAGATGGTCGTCTTCGAATGGCTGAACCGGGCCGGCACGCCTGCATTCAAGAAGCTGCTGCCGCTCGTGAAGTGATCGCGGCCCCGATGATGGTCGGGGCCACAACCATTATTCCGCCGCCACGGCCGTGTCCTTTTCGATCCGCACGGCTGAGAATTTGAACTCGGGGATCTTGCCATAGGGATCGAGCGCGGGATTGGTCAGCGTGTTTGCTGCCGCCTCCACGAAGGCGAAGGGCAGGAACACATTGTCCTCGGCCACGGCGCGGTCGGCCCGCACCATCACCGATACGCTCCCACGCCGGGTCGTCAGCCGGACCATGTCGCCGGGCTCGATGCCGAGCTTGCGCAGGCTCTTGGGGTGCATGGAACAGTTGGCTTCCGGCTCCACAGCGTCGAGGACCGTGGTCCGCCGCGTCATCGAGCCGGTGTGCCAATGCTCCAGCTGCCGGCCGGTGATAAGGATGAACGGATAGCGCTCGTCCGGCATCTCGGCAGGCGGCGTGACGCGTGCAGGCGTAAACTTGGCGCGCCCGGCACGTCGCGGGAAACCATCGCCGAAAACGACCGCCTGACCGGGATCCTCGTTGGAGAGGCACGGATAGGTGATGGAGTTTTCGTTCTCGAGCCGGTTCCAGGTGATGTGATGCAACGAGCGCATCGACATCTTCATCTCGTCGAATACCTCGCGCGGGTCGTCATAGTCCCAGTCTAGCCCCAGGCGTCTCGCCAGATCCACGATGATCGCCCAGTCCTCCCGCGCCTCGCCGGGCGGGTTCAGCGCCTTGCGGCCCATCTGCACCTGGCGGTTGGTGTTCGTCACGGTCCCGGTCTTTTCCGGCCAGGCTGAGGCGGGCAGGATCACATCGGCATAGTTCGCGGTTTCGGTGAGGAAGATGTCCTGCACCACCAGATGGTCGAGCTTGGCGATGGCGGCCCGGGCATGTTCGACGTCCGGATCGGACATCGCCGGGTTTTCGCCCAGAATGTACATCCCCTTGATTTCACCACGATACATCGCGTCCACGATCTCGACCACAGTCAGGCCGGGGGTCGCGTCGATCTCGGTTCCATGCCAGATATGGCGGAAGAGCTCGCGCACTTCCGGGTCGGTCACCGACTGATAGTCGGGCAACACCATCGGTATCAGCCCGGCGTCCGAGGCGCCCTGGACGTTGTTTTGACCGCGCAGCGGATGCAGCCCGGTCCCGGGCCGCCCGACATGGCCGCAAAGCAGCGCAAGGCTGATCAGGCAGCGCGAGTTGTCGGTGCCGTGGATGTGCTGGCTGATGCCCATCCCCCAGAAGATCATGCCGCGCGAGGCTGTGGCAAAGCGGCGGGCGACGTCGCGCAGAACCTCGGCCTCAATCCCGCAGAGCTCCGCCATCCGCTCTGGCGGGAAGGCGCGGATATGGTCCCGGAACTCAAAGAAGCCTTCAGTGAAGCCCTCTATGTATTGCCGGTCATAGAGCTTTTCTTCGACGATCACGTTCATGATCGCGTTGAGCATCGCAACGTCCGTACCTGGGCGGAACTCTAGCATCCGGGTGGCGTGGCGCTTGAGGCCCTGGCCGCGCGGATCCATGACGATCAGGTCGCCGCCGCGGTCCGCGAACTGCTTGAAGTAGGTCGCGGCGACAGGGTGGTTCTCGGTCGGGTTGGCGCCAATCACGATCGCCACATCGGCGTTTTCGATCTCGTTGAAGGTCGCCGTGACCGCGCCGGAGCCGACGTTTTCCATGAGGGCAGCGACCGAGGAGGCGTGGCAAAGTCGGGTACAATGGTCGACATTGTTGTGCTGGAAGGCCTGCCGGATCAGCTTCTGGAAGAGGTAGGCCTCTTCGTTGGAGCATTTGGCGGACCCGAAACCGGCCACCGATTTGCCGCCATAGAAACTGCGCAAATCGACCAGCCCATTGGCGGCCACATCCAGAGCCTCCTCCCAGCTCGCTTCTCGGAAATGCGTGAAGGGGTTCGACGGATCGACGTTCAGCCCCTTTTCCGGCGCATCCTTGCGGCGGATCAGCGGTTTGGTCAGCCGGTGGGGATGGGCGACATAGTCGAAGCCGAAGCGGCCCTTGACGCAGAGCCGGTTCTCGTTCGAGGGGCCCTCGATCCCGTCGACATATTTGATCTTGTCGTCCTTGATCTTGAACGAGAGCTGACAGCCGACACCGCAATAGGGACAGACGCTCTCGACCTCGCGGTCATAGTCCTTGCTGTCGCCGGTCTGTGCGTCGTCGAGCACGGTCGCGGGCATCAGCGCGCCCGTGGGGCAGGCCTGGACGCACTCGCCGCAGGCCACGCAGGTGCTTTCGCCCATCGGGTCATGCTGGTCGAACACGATCTCCGACCCGCGGCCGCGCCCGGCCATGCCGATCACATCATTGACCTGAACCTCGCGGCAGGCGCGCACGCAGAGATTGCAGTGGATGCAGGCGTCCAGATTGACTCGCATCGCGACATGGCTGTCGTCGAGCAGCGGCACCTGGCAGGGCGCCTGGGCGGGAAAGCGGCTCTCTTCGACATCGTTGAGTGCTGCCATGTCGAGGAAGTGCGAGGACGCGTCATGGGGTGTCTCGGGCTGGTCGGCCAGCAGCAGTTCGACCACCATCTTGCGGGACTTCTCGGCGCGCGCGCTGTCGCTGCGCACCACCATACCTTCGGTCGCCGGTCGGATGCAGGAGGCGACGAGCACACGTTCGCCTTCGACCTCGACCATGCAGGCGCGGCAATTGCCATCGGGGCGATAGCCCGGTTCGGGCTTGTGGCACAGATGCGGGATCACCAGGCCGCGTCCGTGGGCCGCCTCCCAGATCGTGGTGCCTTCGGGCACGGTCACCTCTTCGCCGTTGAGCGTGAAGGTAAGCGTGTGGAACGGAGCGCCGTCGGCCATTTCAGATCTCCTCGGCGAAATGTTTCATGGTCAGGCGGATCGGGTTCGGTGCCGCCTGCCCGAGCCCGCAGATCGAGGCGTCGGCCATCACGTCGCAGAGATCGTCGAGAAGCTCGGTGTCCCATCGATCGGCCTGCATCAGTTTGACCGCCTTTTCGCAGCCGGTCCGGCAGGGGGTGCATTGCCCGCAGCTTTCGTCCTCGAAGAACTTCAGCATGTTGAGCGCCGCGTCCCGCGCGCTGTCTTGCTCAGACAGAACAACCACGGCGGCGGAGCCGATAAAGCTCCCGTGGGGTTGCAGGGTGTCAAAATCGAGCGGGACGTCATCGAGTGAGGCCGGGAGGAGCCCCGATGACGGCCCGCCCGGCTGGTATGCCTTGAACGTGTGGCCTTCCAGCATGCCGCCTGCCGCCTCGATGATGTCCAGGATCGTCGAACCCGCAGGGAGAAGGTGGACGCCGGGCGCCTTGACCCGGCCCGAGACGGAATAGCTGCGCAGGCCGATGCGACCATTCTTTTCCACGCCGCTGAGGATTTCGGGACCCTCGCGGCAGACCCGGGCGACCCAAAGCAACGTCTCGATATTATGGACCAGCGTCGGCCGGTCGAAGACGCCGACCTGCGCCACGTAAGGAGGCCGGTGACGGGGCAGGCCGCGCTTGCCCTCGATCGACTCGATCATCGCGCTTTCTTCGCCGCAGATATAGGCGCCCGCGCCGCGGCGCAGGTCGATATAGCCCGGAGTCACGATACCGGCCTCTTCCAGCGCTGCGATCTCGCGGGCCAGGATCTCCAGCACCGCGGGGTATTCGTCGCGCATATAGAGAAAACAGGTCTCGGCTTCGACCGCCCACGCGGCGATCAGCATGCCTTCGAGAACCAGATGCGGCGTGCGTTCGAGATAGTAGCGGTCCTTGAACGTGCCCGGCTCGCCCTCATCGCCATTGATGGCCAGATAGCGCGGCCCGGGATTGCCGCGGACGAAGCCCCACTTCTTGCCGGACGGGAAACCCGCTCCGCCGAGCCCACGCAGGCCGCTGGCCAGCACGGTCTCCTGCACCGCCTCCCAATCGCCGTTTTCGCGCAGTGACATCAGGGTCTCGTAGCCACCGGCGGTGCGGTAGGCTTCAATGTCCTCGTAGTCCGGAATGTCGGGGTGCGTGTGGTCAGCTTCGATGGCCGCCGTGACCTTTTCCGGCGTGGCATGGTCGATATGATGGTGCCCCAGTTCCAGCACCGGCGCCGTGTCGCAGCGGCCCATGCAGGGCGCGCGCACAACGCGCACCTCGGTCGGATCGAGCCCGTCTTCCAGTGCCTTCTGCAACGCTTCCGATCCGGCCAGTTCGCAGGAGAGCGAGTCGCAGACACGAATTGTCAGCGCAGGCGGCGGGGCTTCGCCCGCGCGCACGACGTCGAAATGGGCATAGAAGGTGGCGACTTCATAAACCTCGGCCTGGGCCAGGCGCATTTCGTCAGCGAGCGCGCAGATGTGCGCAGCAGAGAGATGGCCGTAGCGGTCCTGGATCAGATGCAGATGCTCGATCAGCAGGTCGCGGCGCCGGAGCCTGTCCCCCAGCAGCGCGCGAATTTCGTCCTGTGCGCTGTCCTCGACCTGTCGCCCCTTTGGCGTCCGTCGCCCTTTGCGGGGCTCCTTGCCCTTCCAGACCCCGGTCCGTGCATCCAAAGGTGCCATGATGTCCTCCCCTTTCGGTGACGGTGCCTTCAGATCATTGGAACATCAAATCGCGTTTGCAGAAGGTGTGATAAGCTATGTTTAATGCTGATGCGCGGCAAGTGTCGATCTCAGCGCCTCGACTGTCGGGATGTGCGGCTGGCGGAGAGGCGTCACGAGGCTGATGGAGGTCTCCACCACCGGATCGACAAGGGGCAGGACCACAGTGCCTTCGAGCGGACCCAGCGAGTCCACCATCACCTGCGGCAGCACCGTCGCGCTCAACCCCTGCACGGCGAGGACCATCGACGCAGTCAGACCGTCCGTCTCAGAGCTCACATTGGGCAGCGCGCCGGCCTCTTGGAACACGCGGTCGAGGATCCGCCGGTTCTGCATCTGAGGCTCCAGAAGGCTCAGCGACAGCGCCGCGGCCTCGGCCCATGTGACCGGTCCGTCCCGATGCGGCGCCTGCCCCTCGGGGCAGACCAGCACATAGGTCTCGTCATAGAGCGGCTCGACATTCAACAGATCGCGCGAGGCACCTTCGGTATAGGTAATTCCGGCATCGAAATTGCCGGCCTCGACGCCCTGCTGGATGGCGAGCGAGTTGGTCGTCTCGATCCGCACCGTGATGCCCGGATGGGCAGCCTTGAGCCAGATTGTGGCGTGGGCGGCATAAGCTGCCGCGGTGGGGATCGCGCCGAGGGTGAGGTTGCCCGCGATATCGCCGCGCGCCGCCCGGACGTCCTGTTCCAAGGCCCGCACTTCGTCGAGGATCCGGCGGGCATGGGTGAGGATCGTGTCGCCCTCGCGCGTCAGGCCCTGGAAGCGGTTGCCGCGGCGGACGATTGTCGTTCCGAGCCGTTCCTCGAGGCCACGGATGCGCATCGAAAACGCTGGCTGGGACAGGCCGCAATCCGAGGCCGCCCGCGCGAAGTGGCGGTGGCGCGCCAATGCCGCCAGGCATTGCAGGTCCCGAAGATCGACCATGGCTACGTGTATCCTCCTCCCGATGGACGTGCCGCCGATGCCATACCGGCACGTCGGTGAGATTGACAGCTGGAGCACTCTGGTATACCACATACCAGTGTATGAAGCAAATGGGGAGGGGGTCCATGCTGCTGTCCGAGTTCAAATCCAAGGAACTGCTGGCGCAGTACGGCGTGCGTGTGCCGCCCGCGCGCCTGGCCCGCAGCGTGGAGGAGGCCGAAGCCGCCTGCGCACACCTCGACGCCCGCAAATATGTGGTCAAGGCCCAGATCGCTGCCGGGGGCCGTGCGCTCGCAGGCGGCGTGCGCTTTGCGGCGACGCCATCCGGCGTCGCCGATGAGGCCCGTCGGCTGCTCGGCAGCTCGCTGGTCACCGAACAAACCGGCCCTGAAGGAGAGAAAGTGACCACCGTGTCCGTGGAGGCCGCGCTCGATCTGGAGTCGCAGGCTTACCTGGCCTTTGCGCGCGATCCTGAAAGCGGCGCGCCGCTGCTGCTGGCGGCCGCCGAGGGCGGTGTCGAATTCGAGGAGCGCGCAAGGGCGGACTCGGATCTCGTGCGGACCCTGGTCGTGGAGCACGACGATGACGCGGCGCGCGCGGAGGTTGCGAATCTTCTGTCCGGGCTCGGGATCGATGGTGCCGCCGCGGTGGACCAGGTCTTCGCGGCGCATCTGGCCTTTGTCTCTGCGGATATGACGCTGTTGGAAATCAACCCGTTCGCACGGGTTGCCGGCGGCGGCTGGCTCGCGGTCGATGGCAAAGTCGCGCTCGATGCAAGCGCGCTGTTCCGCCACCCGGAATTCGAGGCACTGGCGACGGACCCGGGCGTTTTCCTGCGCGATGCGGAGGCACAAAAGAACAACATCAACCTGGTCACACTGACCGGCAATATCGGGGTCGTGGTGAACGGAGCGGGGCTGGGCCTGGCGACCAACGACATGCTGGTCGATGCCGGCGGGCGGCCCGCGAACTTCATGGATATCCGCACCACGGCGAGCAGTTTCGACATCGCCAAGGGGGTCGAGCTTCTACTCGAGGTACCCGAAGTCAAGGCGATCCTGCTCAATGTCCATGGCGGCGGGATGACCGTCTGTGATACCGTCGCCGAAGGTGTCGCCTTCGCCTATTCCCGAGCCGACCGTCGCCCGCCGGTCATCGCTCGGCTGGCCGGTCAGAACGCACCCTGGGGGTTGCAGATTTTGAAGGACCGCAAGGTGCCAGTGGAGGTGTTCGACACGATGCCCGACGCGGTCGCGCGCGTCGTGGAACTGACCGGGGGGGCACGCTGATGGCCATTATCGTCGACAAATCCACCCGCGTGCTTGTGCAGGGCATGACCGGGAGGGCGGGAACCTTCTACACCGATCAGGCGATGCGCTACACGCCCACCTATGTCGCTGGCGTGCGTCCTGGCCGGGGCGGGACGAAGCATCTGGGTCTGCCGGTCTTCCATGGCGTGGCCGAGGCGATCGCGGAGACCGGCGCCAATGCAAGCTTTGTCAGCGTGCCGGCAACCCACGCCGCGGCGGCGATGATCGAGGCGATCGAGGCCGGGATCGGCACCATCGTGTGTATCACCGAACGGGTGCCGCAGCAGGATATGGGCCGCGTCAAACAGGCTTTGCGCGGCACCGACACTGTTTTGATCGGCCCGAATTCCCAAGGTATTCTGACTCCGGGTCAGTGCAAGATCGGCGTGATGCCGACGCGTGATGCGACGCCCGGCGGTGTCGGCATCGCCTCGCGCTCCGCCTCTCTGACGTCGGAGGTGCTGGCCTCCTGCAGCCGCGCGGGGCTTGGCCAGTCGACCACCGTCGGCATCGGCGGCGACACCCTGCACGGGATCGGGTTCGTTGGCTGCCTGGAACGGTTCCGCAAGGACCCCGACACCGAATGCGTCGTGCTGATCGGAGAGATCGGCGGGCGTGAAGAGGAGGAAGCCGCCGACTACCTCGCCGCCACCGACTACGGCAAGCCGGTGATCGCGCTGGTCGTCGGACGCCACGCTCCCCCGGGGCGGCGCATGGGGCATGCAGGGACCCTGTCGGTCTTTGGACTGGAGACCGCGGAGCAAAAGATCGAGCGGCTGCGCGAGGCCGGGGTCGTGATCGCACGCGACGCCAGCGATGTCGTTGACTCTGTCACCGCCACGTTGGAGACCGCGTGACAACGATAGGTTAACCGAAAGACGACCCATGCAAGAGATGCGCGTCATCGAAATGCGCGAACCCGGCGGTCCGGACGTGCTCGTGCCGGCAACGCGGCCAGTGCCTGAACCAGCTGCCGGAGAGATCCTGATCCGCGTCACGGCCACGGGCGTCAACGGCCCTGATCTGGTCCAGCGCCGCGGGCATTATCCGCCGCCCAAGGGCGCCTCGGATCTGCTGGGGCTCGAGGTGTCGGGCGAGGTGATCGGGCTGGGCGACGGGGTCACCGGCTGGACAGTGGGCGACCGTGTCTGCGCGCTGACCAATGGTGGCGGTTATGCCGAAGTCGTCGCTGTCGATGCGAGCCATTGCCTGCCGGTGCCGCAAGGCGTGGACGAGGTGGACGCCGCCGGCCTGCCGGAGACCTACTTCACCGTCTGGAGCAATGTCTTCCACGGACATGACATCCCCGAAGGCGCGAACTTCCTCGCCCACGGGGGTTCCGGCGGGATCGGCTCGACGGCAATCCAGCTTGGTGCGGCGATGGGCCTGACCATGTTCACGACGGTCGACTCCCCCGAGGCAGCCGAGTTCGTCACCGGTCTCGGCGCCCACCGTGCCATCGATTTCAACAGCGAGGATTTCGTGGCCATCCTGCGCGAGGCGGGGGGCGCGGACATCATCCTCGACATCATCGGCGGCGACTATGTGGCCCGCAACATCAAGTCCACACGCCACGATGCGCGCATCATTCAGCTGGCCTTCAACATGGGCTCCCGGGTGGAGATCGACCTGATGCCGGTGATGCTCAAGCGTCTGACCCTGACCGGCTCAACCCTGCGCTCGCGCCCCGACGCCTTCAAGACTGAGGTCGCTGCAGCGCTGCGCGAAACCGTCTGGCCGCTCTTTGCCGAGGGCAAGTTGCGCCCGGTGACTCACACCGTCCTGCCGATGGATCAAGCGGCCGAGGCGCATACCCTGATGGAATCCGCCGGGCATCGCGGCAAGATCCTGCTCGCGCCCTGATGGAGCGTGATGCGGCCCGAGCGGCGCCCGGGCAAACGGGGCAGGACCGGATCCTTCTGCGGGACTATGTCCGCACCGTCGATATCGGCGCTTTCCACGAAGAGCGCGGCGCGCCCCAGCGGTTGCGCTTCGGGATCGAGCTGATCGTGGCGTCAGCGGCGCGCGCCGGCGCAGATGAGGTCGACGATATACTGAGTTATGACAGCCTAGTCGATGCTGTGGACGCGACTCTGGCCGAAGAACGGGTGGAGCTGCTCGAGACCTTGGCCGAACGCATCGCCGTGCGCAGCCTGCAGCATCACCGCGCGGCGCAGGTTCGGGTCACCATCGAAAAGCTCGACCGCGGTCCCTTTGCTCTGGGCGTGGACATCCTTCGACACCGGCCGTCCGTCGTCCCTGCTGCGACACTTGTACCCCAGACAGCTGCACCCTGGGTCGTCCATCTGCCGACTGCCCTGCTGGACGCGCCCGAGTTGCCGGGCTGGATCACCCAACTCTCCGAGGCCGGAGCACCTATCGTTTTGAGCCCGTCGCCCTTGCTTCAGCGGCCCCGTGTGCCGGGGGCGTCCACCGCGCAGCGCCATATCGATCTGCTGTCCCAGGATCAGGCGGCCTGGCTTCTCGACGCGCGTCTGTCGTCGGCCCGCGCCGCTGCCAGCCGGACGGAGATCGAGGCTGTGCTGCGCGCTGGCGACGTGGCGGTGTGGGCCGCCTCGCGGATGATCCTGCGCGCGGCCGAAGCCGCTGGTCGGGCGCTGGAGGCACCATCCGAACAGGCCGGTTGGCTTGCCACCGAGATCGGTGCAGCACGGCTTCTGGGCCTCGGGGCGGATGTGCCCGGAGGGATCACCCTTGCGCTGAGAGAGGTGCTCGACCTGCCGGCTCCCGCCGATCCGCTGAGCACTGTGCTGTAGCGATACGCGCCGGCGTGCGGCTGCGAATTTGCCTTGGTCCGCGTGATTGCCGGCTGCTAGAAGGTGCCCAGACGGCCCCGTAGCTCAGATGGATAGAGCGACCGCCTCCTAAGCGGTAGGCCACAGGTTCGACTCCTGTCGGGGCCGCATCCTTTTCCCGGCGAACCATGGTTCACCGCAACGGCTCGCGCGGGTGCGGCGTGCGCGGAGAAAATGGGCCGCCTAGTTGGAGGGGTCCATGCTCCCGGCGGGGGCGCGACAGCAGCCGAAACGCACGGCTATCGATGGGGTAGGTGGAGGTAAGCGCCTCCATGATAACAGAGCAAAGCAGAACCGTAGACGCAGTTGGCCCGCGATCCTCTGCAACGAGTGTCGACGCCGGCTGCCTCACCTTTGACGAGCCATGATCCTGTGGATGGAGCCGCTGGTCGCGAGGTTTTTTTTCGTAGAGACGACCCGCGGGAAAGATATCGGCGACGCAAGCCATGCCCGAAAGAGTTGCGAACGCGGGCGAAGCGCTTCGTCCAACGAAGGACTCGAGCGTACCGCCGACCCAGCACGGCAGGTCGATGCAGTAGCCCTGGATCGCGATGGCGTTGGTGAGCCCGCCGCCGCGTCGAAACTCGATATTGACCCACCGCGTCGCGTCGATGGCCATCGCTCGTTTGGCAATGGCCGGAGCGGTGATCGTCTCATCGAGGCAGATCGGCGTGTCGAATTCGCGCTGGAATTTCGCATGGTCGAAAAGGTCCGTCCGGCGAGGGGCTGTTCGGGCATCACAAGGCCGAGGCGGTCCAGTTGGCGGAACAGATCGACATCGTCGAGCGTGAAGCCCGCGTTGCAGTCGATGTGGATGGGCCATCTCCGGAAACGCCTCTCTGGCGGCGACGATCATTTCGAATTCACTGTCGGGCGGAATTTCAGATTTGTCCGGCTGAAGCCGCCATCGACCGCTGCCCGGATGCCGCAATGGAACGCGGCAATGCTCTCCTGCACGGGAATGTCTGCCCGCACCGCGACTTGCTGCGCCACGCTGCAGATCATCTCCCGGAGCGGACTATTCTCGATCCGTGCGGCGAGATCCCACCAGGCCGGGTCGATCGCAGCCTTGGCGACATGATAGCCCTTGAAAGGAGCGAGGTTTCCCTGGAGATCTGCGCCGCTGCCAACCTCGCGACCCGCCGCCAGCGGCCCGAAGACGTCGCGGATCAGGATGAAGATGCCAGCAGCCCATTCGGCGTAGAGTTGCGGAACGGCGTAGGGAGCAGCTTCTCCAATCCCTCTATGCTACCGCTTCTGAGCCGAACGAGCACAATGTCGATCGCGGTTTCCACGCTCAACGAGGTCTTCCAGCGGGCTTTGAGCGGCAGCGAGACTTGGAAGGCGCTAATCTCGTCGGTCGCCATGTCTCAAACGCTCCGCTCATGCTTCCGGATCAAGCTCGCCAAGCGCTTCGAGCATCTCCTCGAGCTCGTTGAGACGCTCGCGCCCCGTGCGGCCGGAGATGTGGTAGGTGCGCGTGGCGAGAGAGTTCAGGAGGCTGATGACACCGACTTAGGAGTCGAACAGCGACGTGCCGCGGACCTGGCTGGCAAAGACGCAAGTGGCAAACTCCCGTGTCCGGACCTCGCTGCGGTCTGTGACATAGGCAATCGACACGCCGCGGTTTCGGAAGAGATCCACCGCGCGGCCAAGTTGGGCCGAGCTGCGCCGCAGGCCGACCGCAATCAGGCGGTCGTCGCCGCACTGGCTGAGGGGAGACGCGCGGCCGAGACGCTCGACGCTGTACTCTACGCGGATCCCAGTATCGATGCAGTCATGATCGCGTTCGAACCGGGCCGGGGGCCCTCCGCACGCAACAGCGGTCTCTTGGCCGCCTGCCCGGTTCTCGGCAGCGCGACCTTGGCCTCGAGAAATTGCGCGGTCCCCGTTTTGTACAACGCGATCCACCCGGCGGCCGAACGCGCGCCCCTTGTCGCCGCCGTCACACTTGAGGTCCTTGCACCGTCCCATTTCGTTACGGGCGACGCGGTCGTCCGTGCCGGGACACCGGTCGTCCTCGCCGACGCACATCGGGTGAAGCTCGGTCCCGACGGTGTCGCGATACTGATCGAAACGCTGGATGCGGGCATCCTTTCCGGCCTGCACGCCTGCGCCGCGGTCCACCTCGGAGCGCTGGCCGTACAGAACGGAACAGTGATAGGCAGGACGGTCGCGCAGCCGAATGTGCTCGTCGAAGACGGCCGGGTACTGCGCCTGGGCGGACAAACCGAGTTTCGCATCCCTTGTGCGCTGTTCGAGTAAGGACATTGAGACCTGTAAAGTCCTCGAACGGTTGGTCGCCTTTCTTTCGGACTTCACTGCAGCGGACTACACCGCGATCACGCCCCACGCGATCTCGATCCTCCCGCCGCTTGGCGTCTGCTGCCATCGGATAGAGGCGCCGGGCGGGTGGCGTGACTGCCTTTTCGCCAGTGCGCCAAGCCAGGTCCACGCGCTGCATCTTGCCTGCGACGTCATCGGATCGCTCAGGCGGCTACAGAGCGAAACTGCCGAGACAGGGTTGCACGCAAGGGGTATTCCGTCCCCCAAGCCACGAGCCATATCGGAAGCCTTGCGGGCGGTAATGCTCTCAACATGATCCCCGAAAGGACAGTTCTGGAGTTCGAAATTCGACACTTCGGAGGAGAAGACCTTGTGCGTTTCACTGCCCGGATTGACAGGAGATCTCGTCGAAAGCGCAGAATACGTGGCCCGATGCTGCCATGGAGATCACCGAGATCAATCGCTATCCGGGCTTCGAGCTCGCAACAGGACCGGAGACCGCCTTTGTCGAGCCTGCCAGCGCACGGCTACCGCTTGGCACGGTGGATTTCGGCACGGACGGTGGCGTCATCGCGGCCCAAGGGGGCCGACCATCGTTTGTGGTCCGGGCGATATCGCGCGTGTTCACAGGGGCCGATGAGCACATCATGCTTTTCGAACTCTTGGAACGTGACGCCTTCCTTGCCCGCGTCCTGGATGCACTGGAAGTTGGCCATCCATTACCGTGAAGCTCGTTATCCACGTCACTGAAGCGGTGCTCAATTCTCCTGATCTGAGCTGGGGACCACTTCACTTTGGAAAAATCAGTCGAGCAACTCCCGCAACATCGGTGCGTCACCCACATTGCTGGTCGTGACCTCCAAGGCCCTCACCCCAAGCGTTTTCCCGTCGGTCCCGATATGTAGCCTATGCCATACCCGGCACTTGGGGCGGCCAAGGTTGCGCGCCTTCCATTCGCCACGTCCATCTGCCGTGATGGGTGTGCTGACAATTGGAAGGATGAGAGGGCCAATGGCGCCTCCATAGGGAGGGTTTACCTTCAGCGTCTTTTGGTGGCGGCAAAGGGCGCCGAAGTCGGGAACCGTCCAATCCAGCCCGATCAAGGCAAGAGGCTTTCGATGTACCGGGGCGTCTGCCACAGAGGCATCGTGAACCGCACATTCACAGTCAGGCAAGTCGCGATTGCGGCGCCGCTGAAGTGTTGATTCCGACCGCGCTTGCCGGTCATTGGAGGTGTCCAGATCATCTCCGGATCAAACCAAATTGGCAGCGATCCGCGACGCCTCAGCGCGTCGCAATTGCTCAACCAGTTCCTGGCTTAGTACTTCGTCGGAGAAATAACCGCTCGCCTATTCCAGCTATCTTGCTGGATTTGCGAAGTGAATCCTCTCGGCGCAATGTGTGAACCAAAGCCGTGCGTGCCGACACCCTGTAGTTGGTGTGGCCCTCTCCGGGCACTCCTTGACGGCAAATACACTGCCACATATACCCCGAAAATGCGGTGCGGGTATGGTGTAATGGTAGCGCCCTAGCCTTCCAAGCTAGTCGTGCGGGTTCGATTCCCGCTACCCGCTCCAGGAAAACGCCCCGATGCCTTGCCCCAAAAATCACTCTATGTTGCATCGTGATTTCCAGAAATGACGTACTCAATACAAAAAGATACGTGTCTTGCAGGCAATAGGGTCGGGTTCTGTTCTTGCCACTCGCTCTGAAATGCGTCTCGACGCTTGGGTGGGATCTGGCGGGATTGAAGCTGCCGTCCGGGCCCCATGATCAAAGTGCCGCGCGCCGGCGAGCCAGATGCGGCGTCTGTCAGTTGAAGGCGGAGTTAGGCCGTTTGTGGGTGTGGAAGCTGACCCACGTACTTATGTCCGCCGGGCCTGCGGGCGGACGCTCTCATGCCGTGGCGGTCGCCGGATCCGCCGGATGTAGACGGTGTTCAGGTTGCATATCTTGCCGTCCATCGGAATGCGCAGCCGGTCCGTCCAGGCCAATACTGTGGACTAGCCCCCTGATCGGTTTTCGTAATCTCTCGCGGGCCCTGGCATCGGATCGCTTCATCGAGCGCCCCGACACTGCGCGCGGACCGACAACGGGGGGTCCTTGCCGACAATCCTGAGTCTCACATCTTGCCACTGAGCTTGCGCTTTCGCGCCCGGAAGTCCTGCGCCTGAAGGCCCATCCAGCAAAGAGCGTACCGTCACCCTCGGGCCGATGGCTCGTTCCATTGGTGCATCAGCGTCTGGCCAACCTCGAAACCTGTCACCAGTCCGACAGACGTCCTATCGCTCTTCCAGGCTTCCACGGAGATCTTCGCCTTAACCGCGACCTCATTTCGGCTTCCTTTCTGTCTCTTTCGCATAAGAGCAGCAGGCCTCAGATCACAGCGTCCGTCAGCATGCGATTTCCGGGGGGCGCGTCACTCGACAAAAAAACCAAGACAATTGACCACTACCTGAACGTTTCGGATGTCCCTGCAGACCGAAGAAGTGCCTGTAAATAAATAAAATCAAGAGTGTACCACGGTACCTGGTTGATCTTGCGGGCTCTCTGTCCACCCGGTCTACTCCTCAAACTCAGCGGATCCCGAGAATGGCCTCGTTCGCACCGCAGTTTCCTCGTGAGCGACCCGTGTCATTTCGCGGGGGAGCATGAGCATTCGCCTCCTGCGATCGATCCACTGCCATCCGTGCGCGCCTAACACTGCCGGCCTTTCGCAGTAGCCAGGTGGCCCGTGCCGCAAGAGCCCGCGGCCCCGCCGGTCCCCCTGCGCGCGACTGTCCGCTTGTTGTACCTCGGAGGTTGAAATATCCCGGGTTGAACAAACGGGAGATGTCATGGCGCGTAAACCGCAATCCGGAGATGCGGATCGGGGCACATCGAAGAGAGTCGGTGCGCTACGAGGCTTGGTCCCTTTTGTCCTGCCTTACCGCGGGCTTCTTGCTCTGTCCGTCCTCGCGCTGGTTTTCACGGCCGCGGTGTCTTTGGTGCTTCCGATGGCCGTTCGGCGGGTCGTCGACGGGTTCGAGACCGAATCCGTCGCACTGCTCGACCAGTATTTCTTCGCGGCTCTCGGGATTGCAGCGCTGCTCTCGATCGGTACGGCGGTGCGCTATTACCTTGTCACGCGACTGGGCGAACGGGTCGTCGCTGATATTCGCAAGACGGTCTTCGACCGCATGATCGGGATGAGCCCGGCCTTTTACGAGAAGATCATGACCGGCGAGGTGCTCAGCCGCATAACCACGGACACGACCCTCATCCTCTCGGTGGTCGGCTCCTCGGTCTCGTGGTTCCTGCGCAATGTGCTGTTGTTCGCGGGCGGTCTGGCGATGATGCTGCTGACCAGCGCGAAGCTCACGGGCCTCGTGCTGTTGCTGGTACCGGTGGTGATCGTGCCGATCATCGCTCTGGGTCGCCGCGTCCGGATGCTCAGCAAGGACAACCAGGACTGGATCGCCCAGAGCTCCGGCAAGGCCTCCGAGCAGCTTCTGTCGGTCCAGGCCGTTCAGGCCTTTACCCACGAGGCCAGGTCGCGGGCGCAGTTCGATTTCGTGACCGAACGGTCCTTTGACAGTGCCAAGGCTCGGATCGCGGTACGCGCCCTTTTGACCGCCATTGTGATCTTTCTGGTGTTTGCCGGGATCGTCGGGGTGCTTTGGATCGGCGCGCGGGATGTGCGTGCGGATGTCATGAGCGTCGGCGAGTTGGTGCAGTTCGTCATCTATGCGGCGATCATGGCGGCCAGCACCGCGGCGCTGTCGGAAATCTGGGGAGAACTGCAACGCGCCGCCGGCGCCACGGAGCGACTCGTCGAACTGCTGCACGAGGTTGACAGCGTCCAGGATCCTGCTGTGCCGGTGCCCCTGCCGCAGCCCGCGCGCGGTGCCGTGAAGTTCCGGGACGTCACGTTCCACTATCCGACCCGACCCGAAGATGCCGCGCTGAACGGGATCACCCTCGACGTGCGCCCGGGCGAAACGGTTGCGGTCGTCGGCCCGTCCGGGGCGGGCAAGACCACCATCCTGCAACTTCTGCTGCGGTACTACGATCCCGCGGGTGGCGCGGTCGAACTCGACGGGATCGATCTGCGCGAAGTGGCGCGCGCGGATTTCCGGCAGGCCATAGCATTGGTGCCGCAGGAGGCGGTGATCTTTGCCGATACCGCGCGCGAAAACATCCGGTTCGGTCGGCCTGAGGCCAGCGACGCCGAGGTCGAGGCCGCGGCCCATGCCGCGGCGGCCCACGGCTTCATCGCGGCGCTTCCCGAGGGCTTTGACACTTATCTGGGCGAGCGCGGCGTCATGCTGTCGGGCGGACAGCGCCAGCGCGTGGCGATTGCACGGGCGATCCTGCGCAATGCGCCGGTGCTGCTGTTGGACGAGGCGACGTCGGCGCTCGATGCCGAAAGCGAACGCGCGGTGCAGGATGCGGTGGACCGGCTTGCCGCAGAACGCACGACCATAGTGGTGGCCCACCGCCTGGCGACGGTCAAAAAGGCCGATCGGATCATTGTCATGGACCATGGCCAGATCGTGGCCGAGGGCACACACGATAGCCTGGTGGCCGAGGGCGGTCTCTACGCCCGGCTGGCCCGGCTACAATTCACCGAGGCGATGGCGGCGGAGTGATCGGCGCTCGCCCGCGCCTTCAGTCGCCCGCTTGATCGAACCATGGCCGCGCCAGGTCATGGGCCTTGCGCATTACGGTGGGCAGGTCCGCTGGGTCGAACGCGGCAGCCGCGATTACTTTCCCTATGGGCAGAGCCGCATCCATGCTGACATGGGCAACGCGCAACGCCAGCCTCAGATGGAAATGGGTGAAGGTGTGGCGCACTTCGCCGGGCAGGGCGTGCCAGTCCGCGGCGAGGGGTGGTGCCGCCTCCGGCGCCGCGCCATCTGTCCAGTCCGTGCCGGGCCATCCGAGCATGCCGCCCAGCAGCCCGCTTTCGGGACGCGTCTCCAACAGCCAGCCCCCGTCTGCACGGCGGGCCAGATACACTACGCCGTGGCGGATCGGTTTTGCCGGTTTCCTGCGTTTGCGGGGCAGTCGGACGGGATCGCCGGTCAGCCTGCCACGGCAGGCGGCGCGCCAGGGGCAAAGCCCGCATGCGGGATTGCGCGGCGTGCAGATGGTCGCCCCCAGATCCATAACTGCCTGAGCGTAGTCGCCGGGTCGGTGCTGCGGGGTCAGCCCTGCGGCAAGCGCGGTCAGCTCGGGCTTGGCATCGGGCAGGGGCGTTTCGATATCATAGAGCCGCGCCATCACCCGTTCCACATTGCCGTCGACAACCACTGCCGGCCGATCAAAGACGATGGCCGCAATAGCCCCTGCGGTATAGGGGCCTATACCGGGCAGCGCACGCAGAGCGTCCTCCGTCCCAGGAAAGATCCCGTTATGCTCGGTTGCAATCACGCGGGCGCATTTCATCAGATTGCGCGCCCGCGCATAGTACCCCAGCCCCGCCCACGCGGCCATGAGATCGGAATCCTCGGCCTGGGCGAGGGACTCGACTGTCTTCCAGCGCGTCGTGAACCGCTCGAAATAGGGCCTCACGGCAGCGACCGTGGTCTGCTGCAACATAATCTCCGACAGCCACACCCGGTAGGGATCGGGACGGGCGCCAGCCTTGCGCGCGGCGGGCGGCACGCGCCAGGGCAGATCGCGGGCATGGGCGTCATACCAATCCAGCAGATCCTCGGCCCGGGCGGCGGGCAGCGGCTGGGACGTCGCGGCGGTTTCACACAAGAGTTATTCTCCAGAACGCGGGCAGGGCTGGTGTCGCGGTGTCAGACAGCTAGTGTGGCGCAGCGTCAGACAAGAGAGTGGCACCCCAGAACGGCAATGACCGGATCTTCACGCACACCAAAAAAACCACCCACGCGCAAGACCGGCCGTCGCGGTTTCAAGCGTGCTGGCGCATTGGTCGAGACCCAGATCCGCAAGGTGGGCGAGAGCCGTGGCTTTGCCGTCAGCCGTCTTCTCACCCATTGGGCAGAGATCGTCGGGGCCGACCTCGCCCTGCTCTGCCGCCCGGTGCGCGCGGCCTATGGGCGGGGCAGTTTCGGGGCGACGCTCACGGTTCTGGCCTCCGGCGCCGCCGCACCCATCGTCCAGGCCCGTCTGCCCGAACTGCGCGAACGCGTGAATGCCTGCTACGGCTACACCGCCATTTCGCGCATCAAGATCACCCAGACCGCACCGGAAGGGTTCGGCGAACCGCCTGCGCCCTTTGAGCCCGCGCCGCAGACCCGTCCCGAGCATCCCCCGGTCGCCCGCGACGCGCTCGACGCGGTGCGCGATCCGGAGCTTCGCGCCGCGCTGACCTCGCTGTCGGCGCATCTACCCCGTCTGTCTTCCGATTGAGGCCGAACAAGGAGCCTTCCATGACCCGTGCCCGTTTTCTCTTCCTTCTTGCAGGCGCAACAGCGCTTAGCATCTTTGGCCTGCCCTCTGCCCACTCCAGCCTGGGCCATGGCGGCGCGGCCCATGCGCAATCCGCCGAGGCGGAGCAAGACACCGGATCGACCGAGATCGTCGAGATGACCCTTGGCGATCCCGACGCGCCGATCACGGTTGTGGAGTACGCCTCGTTCACCTGTCCGCATTGCGCGACGTTCCACAAAACGGTGTTCAAGGAGCTCAAGGAAAACTTCATCGACACCGGCAAGGTGCAGTTCGTCCATCGCGAGGTCTATTTCGACCGGTTCGGCCTCTGGGCCGGGATGGTAGCGCGCTGCGGCGGTCCGGAGCGCTATTTCGGGATTACCGACATGGTCTACAGCACGCAAAGCGAATGGACGTCCGGTGGCGATCCGGCCACCGTTGTCGGCAATCTGCGTCGGATCGGCAAAACGGCGGGCCTTTCGGACGCGGAGCTCGACGCCTGTCTGGCCGATGGCGAAAAGGCCGAGGCTTTGGTTGCCTGGTACCAGGAAAATGCCGATGCGGACGGTGTGCAGGGCACGCCAACCTTCATCATCGACGGCGTACAGCACAGCAATATGAGCTATGATGATTTCGCGGAGATTCTGGACGAAAAACTGTCGAACTGAGATTTCGCGCCGGGCTGCTGCCGGGCAGGGAACTTGACCTCGATGACGGCATGTTCGGTACCCCCGGACGTGCCGTTTTTTTGCGTCACCCGGTGAGACAAGGGCTTTGCGCGATCCGCTCCATTGACGCAGGGCGTCGGGTTTTGGCTTCCCCGCCCGGCTTCGCTTTCCGGTCGCAGCGGGCGTCTTGCACGGCCGGGTGATTTCTGTGCAGGTTCTGGATGCGTCGCAGCATGGCGCCTGTCCAATGAGGGAGACACGCCTTGTCCATCGATGCATGGGACGAGATTCGCACGGCCTATCATGTGGCGCGGATGGGCACGGTCTCCGGGGCGGCCGAAGTGCTGGGTGTCCACCATGCCACCGTCATCCGCCATATCGATGCGCTGGAGGCGCGGCTGAGTACAAAGCTCTTTCAGCGGCACGCCCGCGGCTACACCGCAACAGAAGCGGGGCAGGATCTGCTGCAGGTCGCTCAGGCAACGGATGACCAGTTCACACAGCTTGTCAGCCGTCTCAAGGGCCGCGGCGAAAGCGTGTCCGGCGAACTGGTTGTCACGAGTCTCGCGAGCTTCTCGCCGCTGCTCGCCCCGTCCATTGCGTCGTTTCAGATGGCGCACCCCGGCGTGATTGCCCGGTTCCTGACCGATGACCGGGTGTTCCGTCTGGAGTACGGAGAGGCCCATGTCGCGATCCGCGCCGGACCCGCGCCTGACCAGCCCGACAATGTGGTTCAGAAATTCGCGGTCCAGCAGGTCGGAATGTACGCGTCGCGGGCTTATCTGGAGGCGCGCGGGATGCCCGAAGAAGGTCGCTTCGACGGCCATGTCTTTGTCGGGTTCGATGTCGAAAAGTCCCGAGCGCCGTTTTATCGCTGGATGACCGAGAACGTCTCGCGCGACCAAGTGGTGTTTCGTGCGACAGACTCGCGTGCGGTGAAGTACGCGATCCTGCAAGGCGCGGGGCTGGGGTTTCTGCCGTGCTGGGAGGCTCGCGACCATCCTGAGCTGGTCCAGGTGCTGCCGCCACGGGACGACTGGTCCGCTCAGATCTGGCTGGTCACTCACGTCGATCTGCATCGCACCGCCAAGGTGCAATCGCTGTTGACGCATCTGAAGGCCGAGGCGAAAGGCTGGACCGATCTCTGAGCCGGCGTAATGACTTAGGTCAATGTGCGGGCATCACGGTCCTGCGACATATGGGGACGGGAGCCTGGAGGGGTCTCGGACAGGTGTCCGAACGCGTTCGCCTGTCGGGCCCGCCCGCCGGTCCGAGGAGGGGCCGGTGGGCGGTGCCATTCATCCCCCGGAGATCTGTGTGATTTCGCGTGTGCCGCCTGCGTCTATGTCGACCCGCCAGTGCAAAGGTCCCCGTTCCGCAATCCAGAGCGCATCGCGCAGGCTGGTGGCACGGGACGGGTCGGGTACGGGTAGGCCGGGCGCATAGACAAGCACGATCGAAGGGCCACTGCGCGACCAGGCGACTTTCCCGGCCCAGGCGGTGACCTCCGCCCGCGTCATCGGCGCGGACGCGGCATAGGTCATGACATGGTCGGATATACCCGCATCGTCCACGCGCGGGACGGCAATATGCCCGATACGGTAGGGCGCATTCGGACCGGGCAGAACAACCCCGATGCTTCCTGCCGTTCCGATCATGACCAGCCCTGCAAGGGTAGCTTTCATCGCGACGTCCCCTAGCCCGTCTTCTTTTCAAAGCGTTAGGGAAAAAGTGTTGCGATTCCCTTGCGGGAGGTTGGCTTCGCGAAAACTCGGCCGCCGGGCCTACTCCGCGCGGCGCGTGTCAATGTCGCGCAGTTCCTCGGCCAGAAACCGTTCGAAAGCATCCAGGTGCACCGGTTCGAACTGCCCGAAACCCTGCATCCAGACCGAAGCATCCCGCAGCGCGTCGGGCTCAAGTTTGCACCACTTCACCCGGCCGCGCTTTTCCTGGCTGATCAGGCCGGCGCGACTCAGGATGACCAGGTGCTTCGAGATCGCCGCCAGCGACATCTCGAACGGCGCAGCGACGTCCGTGACGGCCATGTCGTCCTCCAGAAGCATCTGGAGGATCGCGCGGCGGGTCGGATCCGCGAGCGCTGCAAAGACGCTGTCCAGCGGGTGGCTCATTGGGGGACGCTAGGCGTTCGGAAAGACGATGGGAAGCCCGGCCTGCGCAAGGCGTCCCGTGGCCCGCGCCGACGCGACCCCGTAGGATGGTCAACCGAACGGTTGAATTACGGCCCCTGGCTGCCGGCCCGGTCCAGGGTGTCGCATCATTAATTTTCGCCGCAATAACAGATATATACGTGACACAGGACTGATTGACTCTTATCCCGTGCGCGGCTTAGGGTCCTCCAACTTTTCTGAGAGGGCGGAATGGCCGACAGCCGGGACGAAGAACGGCTCAGGCAGCTGGAGGCCAAGATCGCGGCGGCGAAATCCGCGCGCGCACCGGCCAAGCCCCATCAGGAGGAGCATTATTCTCAGGCGCAGATGGCCTGGCGGATGGTGATAGAGCTTGTAGCCGGTCTCGGGATCGGCTTCGGCATCGGATACGGCTTGGATGTCCTTCTGGGGACGATCCCGATCTTTCTGGTGCTGTTCACATTGCTGGGCCTCGCGGCGGGCGTGCAGACCATGTTGCGCACCGCCAAGGAGGTTCAGGCGAAAAAACAGGCCCAGGCGGGCCAGCAGGACACAGCGCCGGACGAGCGCGACGAGTGAAGAGGGCGCAGGATGGCTGACGAAGTCTACAAAGATGACGGTCTGGTGTTTCACCCGATGGATCAGTTCATCGTCACGCCTTTGTTCGGCGGCACCGAAGTGCACTGGTACACGATCACCAACGTCACCCTGTGGCTGGCGTTGGCCGTCGCAGCGATCGCCGCGATGATGGTGTTCGGCACCCGGGGGCGCGCGACCGTGCCCTCGAAATCCCAGTCGATCGCGGAGCTGGCCTATACCTTCATCCACAAGATGGTCGAGGACGTCGCCGGCAAGGATGCGCTGAAATTCTTCCCCTATATCATGACGCTGTTCATGTTCATCGTCTTCGCCAACTTCCTCGGGCTGATCCCGATGGCCTTCACCACGACCTCGCATATCGCGGTCACTGCGGTGCTCGCGATGGGCGTCTTCCTAACCGTCACGATCCTGGGCTTCGTCAAGAACGGCGCGGGCTTTCTGGGGCTCTTCTGGGTCAGCAGCGCGCCGCTGCCGCTGCGCCCGGTGCTCGCGGTGATCGAGATCATTTCCTACTTCGTGCGCCCGGTCAGCCATTCCATCCGACTTGCCGGCAACATGATGGCCGGCCACGCCGTGCTTAAGGTGTTCGCGGGCTTTGCTGCGATCACCGCGGTGGCGCCGATTTCCGTGCTGGCCGTGACGGCCATGTACGGGCTGGAGGTGCTGGTATCCTTCATCCAGGCCTACGTCTTTACGATCCTCACCTGCGTCTACCTCAAGGACGCGCTGCATCCGCATCACTGATCGCGGACCGGATCACCCCGCCAACACAGCAGACAATACCAACGCCAACTTCCAACGTAAGGAGAACACGACATGGAAGGCGATATCGCAAACATGGGTCAATTCATCGGTGCCGGCCTGGCCGCCATCGGCTCCGGCGCCGCGGCCATCGGTGTGGGCAACGTGGCCGGGAACTTCCTGGCCGGCGCATTGCGCAACCCGTCCGCAGCGGGCGAGCAGACCGCCACGCTCTTTATCGGCATCGCTTTTGCAGAAGCGCTCGGCATCTTCGCGTTCCTCGTCGCTCTTCTGCTGATGTTCGCCGTCTAAGCCAGCCCTTTCGTCCTTACGTCCGGTCGGGGGCGGCGCGTCCGCGTCCGACCGGTGTAATGAGCGGGTTTCGCCCGCGCGGCTTTCCTAGGAGACGACCATGGCGGACACAACAGAGTCCCACGGCGCGGATGGCGCCACCGACGCCGCCCACGGCGCGGCCGACGCGGCCCATGGCGGTGCCGAAGCGGTCGGTATGCCGCAGCTCGATTTTTCCACATTCCCGAACCAGATTTTCTGGCTGATCGTCGCGCTGATCGCGATCTACATGATCCTGAACAAGGTGGCCCTGCCGCGTATCGCGAGCGTGTTGGCCGACCGTCAGGGCGCGATCACCAGCGACATTGCCGCTGCCGAAGAGCTCAAGCTCAAAGCGGTCGAGGCCGAAGCGGCCTATGAAAAAGCGCTCGCCAGCGCGCGCGCCGAAAGCGCCGAAATCATCGCCGCCGCGCGTCAGGAGATTCAGGTCGAACTCGACGAGGCGATCGCCAAAGCCGACGCCGAGATTTCGGAACGCGCAGCGCAGTCCGAAAAGGCCATCGGCGAAATCCAGGCCGGTGCGATGGAAAGCGTCGAAGCCGTTGCGAAGTCCACCGCCGGAGAAATCGTCTCCGCGCTCGGGCTCAGCGCCGACCGCGCTGCAGTCGACGGGGCCGTCGCTGCCCGGCTGAAAGGATGAGAGCCATGACCACGCTACGCCTCGCCGCGGTTGCCGCACTTGCCGCCAGTCCGGCCGCCGCCAAGAGCGACACGTTTTTCTCGCTCTCGAACACGGATTTCGTCGTGCTGCTGGGCTTTCTTTTGTTCATCGGCATCCTTGTCTACTACAAGGTTCCGACGCTGATCTCGGGGATGCTGGACAAGCGCGCCGCGGGAATCGAAGCGGAACTGGAAGAGGCCCGTGCGCTGCGGGACGAGGCCCAGACCCTGCTGGCGTCCTACGAGAAGAAGCGCAAGGAAATGCAGGCGCAGGCGGACACCATCGTGGAGGCGGCAAAGAAGGAAGCCGCCGCCGCGGCCGTAGAGGCCAAGAAGGACATCGAAGAGTCCATCGCACGTCGTCTTGCCGCCGCCGACGACCAGATTGCCCAAGCCGAAGCAAAAGCGGTCAAGCAGGTGCGCGACCAGGCAGTCACGGTTGCCGTCGCTGCTGCCGGAGATGTCATCGCCGACGCCATGAGCCCCGACAAAGCCGGGGAGCTTGTCGACCAGGCGATCGCGGAGGTCGGCGCGAAGCTGCACTGAAAGCTCGGGGCGCGCGCGTCGCACGGGGGCGGTGTTCCCCGTGCTGCGCCCGCCCTGGTTGGCGGGGTCTAAAGACGGCGATCCTGTTCGTGCTCGAGCCGTTGACGCGCCACCATTTCGTTGGCATCAGCCCGCCGCTGATCGGTCAGGCACTGGCGCACATAGTCCAGATGGGTTTCCACCGCGGACTGCGCGGCCTTCGGGTCCCGCGCTTGCAGGGCGGTATTGATCAACCCATGCTGGTCCAGCAACGTGTCCCGCGTCGTGCGCTGCCGGAACATGATTTGGCGGTTGTAGAACACGCCGTCGGCCAGCAGGTCGAACATCGAGCGCATCATGTGCAGCATGATCACATTGTGGCTGGCCTCGACGATTGCCAGATGAAACTGCGCATCGAGCTTCGCCTCGTCGGAGGGATCCCGCTTGCGGTGGGCGGTTTGCATCTTCTCGAAGATCGCGTTCACGACGGCCAGATCCGTGTCCGATCCCAGCCGGGCCGCGCGTACCGCGGCGAGGCCCTCGAGATCGCGGCGAAAAGTGATGTAGTCGTCCACTGCCCGCGGATGGCTCTTGAAGAGGTCCACAAGTGCCGGCGAGAAGGCAGAGCCCAGCACTTCGGCCACGTAGATCCCTGATCCCGCACGGCTCGTCAGCAGGCCGCTGTTGTGCAGCGTCGCCACCGCCTCGCGAAGCGACGGGCGCGATACACCCAAGCGCTCTGACAATTCCCGCTCCGACGGCAACCGCTCGCCCGGACGCAGCACGCCCTGGAGGATCAGATCCTCGATCTGGCGCACCACCATCTCGGCCAGCTTTTCCTGTTCAATCTTGCGAAATGCCATTCAAACCCCCGGAACTGGTCAAACGATATGACCAGTACCGGCCGGCATCAAGCAGGCGTTGTGACGCCGGCCTCCTGACGTGCAGATTCACGGGCAAGAAGGGCACGCTTGACCGGTAACCCCCAGTGATACCCGCCAAGTGCACCGCCTTTTCGCAATGCGCGGTGACAGGGGATCAGCCAGCTGACGGGGTTGCGTCCGACCGCCGTCCCCACGGCGCGAACCGCCTTGGGGTGCCCGATGGCCGCCGCGATGTTCGAATAGGTCGTCACCGTGCCCTCTGGGATTGCCAGAAGGGCCTCCCAGACCTTGATCTGGAACGGCGCACCGATCAGGTGCAGCTTTGCCGGTTCCGCCGTCCGACTGCGTTGCAGTGCCGCGTCGAGAAGCGGCAGGACCGCGCCCGCATCCTCATGGAAGGTTGCCTGTGGCCAGCGGCCGGTCAGATCGGCCATTGCAGCCTCCGGTCCACACTCCGCGGAAAAGGCCAGACCGCAGAGACCGCGGTCGCTCGCCATCGCCAATGCCGGCCCGAACGGCGTCTTGTCCCAGGCCCAGGCCAGCTCGAGCCCCGCCCCACGCCGTGCGTAATCGCCTGGGCTCATCGCCTCCCAGCGGACAAACAGATCGTGCAGCCGCCCGCTGCCAGACAGGCCCACACGGTCTGCAGTCTCCAGAACCGTGCAATGCTCTGCCAGCAGCGCCTTGGCGTGGTCCAACGCGAGGTATTGCTGATAGCGTTTAGGCGATACCCCGGCCCAGGCGGAAAACACCCGCTGGAAATGCGCCTCGCTCATGCCCAGCCGGGTGGCAAGATCAGCCAGTGGTACCTGTGCCGGTGCTGCCGCATCGATGATGTCGATCGCCCGCGCGATGACCTGGTAGTGGTAGCTGCCGCTCTTGTCCTGAGTGTCCAGCGCCATTGCTCGATCCCCCGATATCTCCGGTTTGTTTGAATGTAGGCGCCCCGGCGGGCTGCGGCGACCCGGAACTTGCGCAAGCGGCTCAAGGCTTGCGGGTACGGAGCGGGCCGCCCCGGGAGCAGGCGCACGCACCTGCGCGGCCCAACGGGCGGCGCGCCCCGGCAGGGGCGTGCCGACGGGCGGGAGCCCCCCCGGAGCGGTCCTCTCGGCCGGAGTTGGACGCCTTTCCCGATCAGCCTTCGCGGCTGTACTAGGCGGCTAGCAAGCCACGGGCGGTAAAGGCTGCGGCAACATCGGTTTCCGGCCGCGCGCCGAAATGGGTGATGATCTCAGCCGCTGCAATCACGCCCATCCGGCCGCTGGTCTCCAGATCGCATTCGCTGGCCAGACCGAACAGCAACCCGGCCGCAAACTGGTCACCTGCGCCGGTGGCGTCGACGGGCACCACAGGCGTGACCGGGATTTCGACCCGATCTGCGCCGTCTTCAATCAGGATCACGGGATCGCCGGAGCGGGTGCACACGACCAGCGGACAATGCGCTGCAGCCTGGGCCAGTGCGGCCTCCAGATCGTCAGTCTTATAGAGCGCGGCCCATTCCTGGGCGTTGCCAATCACGTAGTCCATCTGGCTTTCGACCATGCGCTTGAAATCGGCGCGGTGTCGGTCGACGCAGAACGGGTCGGACAAGGTGATGCCCGCGCGCCCACCGGCCTCGCGGCACACCGCCGAGGCCCGCTCGAACGCGGCCTTGCCCTTGTCCTTGTCGTAGAGATACCCCTCCAGCAGCAGGATCTGGGCCTCGGCGGCGACATCCTCGGCCACATCCGCAGGCCCGAGTTCGGCGGAAATCCCGAGATAGGTGTTCATCGACCGCTCGCCATCGGGTGACACGAAGATCATCGAGCGAGAGGTCGGCAGCTCTCCCTCCTGCACCGGCGGGTTCACGAAATCCGTGCCGCCGCGGGCCATGGCATCGGCATAGAACCGCCCCAGCGCATCGTCATGCACCCGCCCGATGAAGGCTGTCGACAGCCCCAGCCGCCCGACGCCTGCCAGAGAGTTGGCCACCGATCCGCCCGGTGCCTGCGTACGCTCGTCCATCGCGCCATAGAGTACCTCGGCGCGCTCGCGTTCCACGAGCTGCATGATGCCCTTTTCGATCCCCATATGGTTGAGGAAACTGTCGTCGCTGCGGGTCAGCACATCCACGACGGCATTGCCGATACCCACGACGCTGTAGCGTTTGCTCACGCGGTCTTCTCCTTGTAGGCGCAGAGATCCCGGATCGGGCACAGGCCGCAGTCCGGTTTGCGCGCTTTGCACACATATCGCCCATGCAGGATCATCCAATGGTGGGCGTGCTGCTGGTACTCTGCGGGGATCTGGTCCTCAATAGCGCGTTCCACCGCATCCACGTCCCGGCCGGGGGCAATACCGGTCCGATTAGCGACGCGAAAGATATGGGTGTCCACGGCCTGCGCGGGATGCTTCCACCACATGTTCAGCACGACATTGGCGGTTTTGCGCCCTACGCCGGGCAGAGACTGCAGAGCCGCGCGCGAGGACGGGACCTCGCCGCCATAGTCCTCGGCCAGGATGCGGCTGAGCTTCATCACGTTGCGCGCCTTGTTGCGGTAGAGCCCGATGGTCCGGATGTGTTCGATCAGCCTGTCCTCGCCGAGGGCAAGCATCTTGTCCGGGCTGTCCGCGATCTGAAAGAGCAGTTTTGTCGCCTTGTTCACCCCGGCATCGGTGGCCTGGGCCGACAGGGCGACGGCCACGAGCAACGTGAAGGCGTTGACATGGTTCAGCTCGCCTTCAGGATGGGGCTGCGCCGCCTCGAAGCGACGAAACGCCTCCCGGATCGTGGTATAGTCCGCCTGCGGGCTCATTGGCGTCGCCGAGGGGGCGGAGGTCGCGGGCATGGACCGGCTGCGGCGGGGCTTGCGCCGCGGCTTGGCGGCGGCTTGCGACGCAGGGTCTGTCGGCGGGCTGGGGGTCTCGTCCATCGTGCTGGGCACCTAGCGGCAGGGGTAGGCGGCTCGGAGGCGCGCCATCATGGGTTGCGGTCTTCGTTGAATTGTATCGTCAGTTGGTCGGCGATGCAGGAGGTGTCGTTGCCGCGATCGCCGGGGCTATGTCTTCGGGTGAGTCGGGATCCTCCGGGGCGTCGGGCTTGTCCGAGTCCACCCAGATCAGGAACATCTCGTAGAATACCGCCAGAATGACGGGTCCGACAAACAGCCCGATCAGACCATGGGCCGCGATACCGCCCAACACACCGACCAGGATCACCAGCATCGGCGTTTTCAGGCCTCGGCCCATGAAGACCGGCTTGAGCATATCGTCGACCACCATCAGCGGAACCAGGATCACGGTCAGAAGCGCGGCCTTCCCGGGAGGCATAGCCGTCCAGGCCCAGATGATCGTCGGGGTCAGGATCAGCCCCGGACCCACCTGGATGATCGACAGAAAGATGCCTGCCAGGGCGATGAGCCCGGCGGCCTTGATGCCGAAGGCCATCAGGACCAGACCCGCCAGAATGCCCTGAAGAATCGCCACCCCCACGATCCCCCGCGAGACGTTGCGCACCGTCGCTCCGGCCAGATCGATCATGTAGCCGCCGCGCGGAGCAAAGACGCGGTTGGCGAATTTGCGCGACTCCAGCGCCAGCGCGGGTCCGGGGCGGAACATCAACCCCATGAGGACCACCGAGGCCACGATGATAAGAAAATCGAGCCCGTAGTGGGCAATACGGTCGAGGATCGAACCGCTCGCCGCCAGAAACGTCGATCCGTGCTGGGTCAGCATGGGACCGACTTGCGCTGTGGCTTGGGTCCATAGACTGTGCAGCGGTTCGCCGACGATCGGCAGGTTCATGAGCTGCTCTGGCGGCGCAGGGAACAGCGACTCGCCCGCGGCCAGACGTTTCTTTGCCAGCACGGCCACTTCGATCGCGCTGCCGACGAGAAGTGCAACAGGGCCCAGGGCAATGGCCAGTCCGAGCAGCGTGACCAGCACCGCCGACAGCGTTTCGCGGCCTCCCAGGAGGCGGGAAAGCCCGGAATAGACCGGATAGACGGCGACGGTGAGGATCACGGCCCACAGCATCAGCCCGGCAAGCGGTGCGATCATCGACAGCGCGGCCCAGATGAAGAGTGCCACGAATCCCATGCGGATCAGCAAGTCGATCATGCGTGCGTCGAGATTGTCCTTCATGGGCCCGTTCCCTTGCGCTGCGTTCATCCTGTTTACCGCAGCAGCCGGCTGTGTCACCTGATCCCTCGCATCGAAACGCACGACGGAGAGTGGGCATGCTGCGCAAGGTGATCGGGGGCAATCGCTGGGCAATCCTGCTGTGTCTGATGCTATTCAGCATGCTGCTCGAAGCCTTCATCGCCCAGACGGTAGGGCCCACACCCTTCGCCGAACTGCTCGCCCTGATCTTCGGTATCTCCATTCTGCTCGGGCTGGTGTTCGCCGTAAACCATCCTGGTCCGGTGGTGGCAGGCTCGGTGGCGGTCCTGCTGCTTTATGGGGCATTGGGCGTGCTGAACGTGTTCACGCGGGCGGCGTGGATCGACAACATGCTTCTGAGCCTGAGCAGCCTGGTGCTGCTGGGCGGGCTGGTGATCGTGTTCATGCAACTGGTGGAGCCGATGCGGTCGGACCGCGAAAAGCTCTTCAGCGCGGTCTTTGGGTATTTCCTGGTCGCCTGGCTCTGGGCCTATCTCTATTGGCGCATCGAGACATACATGCCCGGTGCGATGAATTTCCCAGATGTGGGGGCAGGGGGCGGCTCGGCCTATCTGTATTATAGCCTCGTGACGCTCACGACGCTGGGATATGGCGACATCACACCGCTTTTGCCCATACCCCGAATCCTCGCCGCACTGGAGGCCGCGCTCGGCACTCTGTACGTGGCGGTGCTGATCGGCCAGATCGTCGGTCAGGCACGCCGCTGAGCTTCATCCCACGGCGCCGGTGATGAAATCCATCGTCCGCTTGTCCTGCGGGTTGGTGAAGATCTCTTTTGTCGTACCGATGGCGACAAGTTCACCCATGTGGAAATGGGCGACCCGGTCGGCCACCCGGCGCGCCTGCATCATCGAATGGGTGATGACCACGACCGAATGGGTCCGGCCCAGATCGACCATCAGCTCTTCAACCCGCGCGGTGGCGATCGGATCGATGGAGCCCGTAGGCTCATCCATCAGGAGCACGTCGGGCTGTGTGCCGAGCGCGCGCGCGATGCAGAGCCGCTGCTGCTGGCCCCCGGACAGGTCCAGCCCGGTCTTGGCATGGAGCGACTCCTTGACCTCTTCCCAGAGCATCGCGCGGCGCAGACAGTCCTCCACATGGTCGTCGAGCGCCGCTTTCCCCGCGGCCAGACCGTGTATGCGCGCGCCATAGGCGATGTTTTCGTAGATCGACCAGGGAAAGGGGTTCGGCTTCTGCGCGACCCAGCCAAAGCGCCGGCGATAGACCGGCGGGTCGGTTGCATCGTTGTAGATCTCGCTGCCATCGAACCGGATCTCGCCATCGATACGCACGCCGCGCACCCCGTCATGCATCCGGTTGAGGCATTTCAGGGCCGTGGATTTGCCGCAGCCCGAAGGTCCGATGAAGGCGAGCACTTCGCGTTGGTGCAGATCGAAACTGACATCCTTCAGCGCCTGTTTCGCACCGTACCACAGCGACAGGCCGCGGACGGTCATTCTGGGGTTGGTCGCGCCGAGCTGGGCACGCATCTCTGGGTCTTGGCCGATTTCCTGCATTGTCGCGGTGTGCTCCGGTGACGGTGCGTTTCCTCTGCAAGTTGACTGCGGCAGTAGTGATTTCAACCCGCTTTGATCCGAACCACGGTGCGAGGGGCGTTGCTTGACATGTCCTGCGCACAGAGGTCTTCCCTGTGCACAACCTTTAATCGCCGCCGGTGTAAGGAGAGGCCATGACAATCGCCTATGACGACCAGAACATCTTTGCCAAGATCCTACGCGGCGAGATTCCCAGCGAACCGATCGCCGAGACCGAGCATAGCCTCGCATTCCGCGATATTCGTCCACAGGCCCCGGTTCATGTGCTGGTCATCCCGAAGGGCGCCTATGTGACCTATGCCGATTTTGCCCGCGACGCGTCAGAGGCCGAGATCGTCGATTTCACCCGTCTCGTGGGGCAGCTTGCCGAAGAGCTCGACCTGGTCCCGTCGCCTGGCGGCGGAGGGCACCGGCTGATCTCTAATGCCGGGGCGGATGCTCATCAGGAGGTGCCGCACATGCATATCCACCTGCTCGGTGGCCGCGCGCTCGGGGGGCTGCTGCCCGCGATGTGAAGCGCTCGCGGGGCGCGCGAAACCTCAAGCTCAGTGGTCAGGCAGTAGATTTGGTCAGCGCGAGAAACACGTCCTCGAGATCCGGTTCTTCCGTGGCCACGTCCCGCACCACCATCCCTGCGCCGCGCACAACGTCAAGGATCGCCCCGGGCGAGGTTTGCGAGCGGTGGTAGGCAAAGGCCATCGCCCCGCCCGGGCGCGTGCTGGTCTGCACACCCGGCATCTCGGGCAGCGGTCCGTCCGCAGGCACCTCTGGCGTGATCACAAGCGTCTTGGCATCCAGCCGCGACAGCAGGGCGCCGGTGCTGTCCTGCACGATCTTCTCGCCCTGGTGGATGATGGCGATCTCGTCGCACATCTCCTCGGCCTCCTCCAGATAGTGTGTCGTCAGGATGATCGTCATGCCCTCTTCGGCATTCAGCCGGCGGACATTGCGCCAGAGCATTTGCCGCAGCTCGATATCCACCCCCGCGGTGGGCTCGTCGAGCACCAGGACATGGGGGCGGTGCACCAGCGCCTTGCCCAGCAGCAGGCGCCGCCGCATACCGCCCGAGAGCGTGCGCGCATAGGCATCCGCCTTGTCGGTGAGCCCGATCAATTCCAGGATCTCCGCTGTGCGCCGCTCGCGGCGCGGGACACCGTAGAGCCCCGCCTGCACCTCCATCGCGCCGCGCGGCGTGAAGAACGGGTCGAGATTCAACTCCTGCGGCATCACCCCGATGGCGGCGCGCGACTGGCGCGGGTTGATGTCCTGATCGAAGCCCCAGATGCACACGCGGCCCTCGGTTTTCACCACCAGCCCGGCGAGGATGTTGATCAGTGTCGACTTGCCCGCACCATTGGGGCCCAGAAGACCGAAGATCGCGCCGCGCGGGATCGTCAGATCGATGCCCTTCAGCGCCTCCTTGGGCTGCTGCCCGGCGCTGGCACGGTAGGTCTTGCGCAGGCCCGAGATCTCTATGGCATGCTGTGACATTGCCGTCCCCTTCCGCCTCTTGCCCGGCTGCGGGCGATGGCTATTGTCGCAGCCGTGACCTAAGCCGCGTCGCACGTGCCGACAATAGCCGGAGTTCCCCCATGCCCATCGAACCGCCTGAAACCGAAACGGTCACCGAGTGGCGGGTGTCCTGCGACGGCGGCGAGGGCGCGCTCGGGCATCCACGGGTCTGGCTGTCGATCCCGCGCGACCGCGGTTGGGTGGAATGCCCCTATTGTGACAAGAAGATCATCCACGCTGACTTTATTAACACTAAAGAGTGAATTCACGACCATACTCGAAAAAACTCGAACAGGTTTAGGTAATGTTGTGTTAACCTTTAGCCATGTGGTTGTTTGCTAGTCGTTCCGAAGGGTACAGTCGCGCAGAGTTACTTAGCGACGCAGCGGTTCATTTGGCTGCTCTCGTCGCAGCGCTCATCGCCGTTCCCGTCCTGATCACCCTGGCCGCCGTCTGGCGGGGCGAACCGTCGGTTCTGCTGGGCGTCGCGATCTACGGTGTCGCGCTGATCGCGATGATCTTTTTCTCGCTACTCTACAACCATGTCCCCCATCCCGACTGGACGACCTTTCTGCGCCGGCTCGACCATTCGGCGATCTATCTCAAGATCGCGGGCACCTACACGCCGTTCGCAGCACTTTCGGGGGGACCCGGACTGACGCTGCTGGCGGGGATCTGGGGGGCCGCGGTCGCCGGTACCGGGATCACCTGGATCGCGCCGCGCCGCGCCTTTCTGCTGGGCGTGCCGCTGTGCCTGGGCATGGGCTGGGCGATCCTGATCGGCGGTGGCGATCTGCTGGCCGTCCTGTCCCCCGCCGTGGTCACGATGATGGTCACCGGCGGGTTGCTTTACACCGCCGGGATCGTGTTCCTGATGGCCGAAGGGCTGCAGTTTCACAACACCATCTGGCATGTCTTCGTCATGGTCGCGAGCGTGGTGTTCTTTGCCGCGATCATGACCCATCTGGCCCAGACTTCGCCGGGATCGAGTCCGCAGATGATGGCCGTCCTAGAAACGCTCAGCCCGCAGGACGTCGCAATCGGTGACGGAAATCACGCCGATATGGTCCTCCACGACGGCAAAGGCGGCCTCTAGCAAACCATCCAGCTTGTCGGGACGAATGATGCAGATCACTGCGATCATGCCGCCTGCGCTGCCCACCTGGCCCTCGCGGCTCCAACTGCCGGAGCGACCGGAACCGCCCTGGACAGGCATGACGGTATAGCCGGTGATCCCCGCCCCTTCGAGCGCGGCCCGCAAGCGGCGCTCCATCGGGGCCTCGATAGTGATCTCGACGCGTTTCGCGGCATGGGTTTTCATGGGTCAACCTCCGGTCAACATCGTCGCCACTGCCAGGTAGAGCGGGATGCCGATGGTCAGATTAAACGGAAATGTGACGCCAAGCGACAGTGTCAGCGACACCGACGGGTCGGCCTTGGGAAGGGCCACCCGCATCGCCGCCGGCACGGCGATGTAGGAGGCCGACGCCGACAGCGTCATCAGCAGCATCACGCCCCCGGTGCTGAGCCCGATGGCCAGCCCCAGCATTGCCCCGATCGAGGCCGACACCAGCGGCATCAACAGACCGAAGCCCAGCACACCGGGGCGGAGCACCTTGCCGCCCTGGCGCAGGCCGCGGCCCGCGACCAGCCCCATATCGAGCAGGAACAGGCACAAGACGCCCTGGAACGGCGCCACGACAAAGGAAGAGATCCTCTCCAGCCCGTCCTCTCCGGTGATGGCTCCGATGGCGAAAGACCCCACCAACAGCACGATGGAGCCGTTGAGTAGGATCTCGCGCCAGAGCTCTGCATCCATGCGCGTCGCCGTCTCCCCGTTGCCGCCCCCACGCGACACGAGCCACAGGGCCGATACGATGGCGGGCGCCTCCATGACCGCGGCGACCGCGACCATGTACCCTTCGGCCACCAGTCCCTGGCTGGTCAGAACCGAGGAGGCCGCGACGAAGGTGACAATCGAGATCGAACCATAGTGCGCCGCGACCGCCGCCGCATCGATCCGCGAGAGCCCGGTCATCGTCTGGAGCAGAACGAACGCGATCAGCGGCAGCGACGCAGACAGCACGAAACCCGCGGCAAGTGTCAAAAGCAGCGTGGCGTCGAGCCCGTGGGCGGCCACGCTCACCCCGCCTTTGAAGCCGATGGCGAAAAGCAGGTAGATCGATAGCGCCTTGGCGGCGGCCTCGGGCACGCTGAGGTCGGATCGGGCCAGCGCCGCGAACAGCCCGAGCGCGAAGCTCAGAATGATCGGAGACAGCAGGTTCTCGGCGGCAAGCGACAGCATTTCAAAACCCCCAAACTCGGCGCCAACATGGGGGCCGTAACTCAGACAGATCGTCAGATCGGAGCGAAACTACCGGTGTCTGACTGTAGAAAGTGCAATTCGCCCGAGCCGATATCCATCCAGAGCCCGTGCAGGCTGAGCTCATCCTTGTCGACCGCCTCGGCGACAAACGGAAAGCTCATCAGGTTCTCCAGTGAAATGGCGACGGTCTGCTGCTCAAGCGCGCGCAGTTGTGCGGGCTCGTCATTCATGTGTTGAACCCGGTCGAACCCCGGTCTCAGGATGTCCATCCAGCGCCCCACGAAGCTTTCGGGCGCTTCAAGCTCCGGTGCCTTGCCGGTGCACATGTTGTGGCAGCCCTTGACGCCGCCGCATTGCGAATGACCCAACACGATCAGATTGGTGATATGCAGCGCTGTGATCGCATATTCCAATGCTGCGGAGGTGCCATGGTGCTCCCCGTCGGGTTCGCAAGGGGGAACCAGGTTGGCGATATTGCGGTGGATGAAGATCTCGCCCGGTTCGGCAACCAGCAGGCGCATGATGTCGATCCGACTGTCGCAACAGCAGATCACCATATAGCGCGGGCGCTGTCCCTCATCTGCAAGGCGCTTGTACCACACCTTGTTCTGGGGATAGTCCGTGGCCTTCCAGGCCTTGTAGCGCTGGACCAGCGGCGTCGGAAGCGGCTTGATCCAGCTCGGCGTGAGTTGGTCCTTGGGCATGGCCCTGTCCCTTGCTTCGCGGGGGCATCGATCGTCGCCCAACCGGTCGCGGATCTTTTGCTGTCCGCATGACCCGTCCTGATAAGCGCAATGCAATCACAATTCGAGCCATTTTCTGCACCTGCGACAACGCTTTCTTGAATCGTCCCGTGCGAAACGCCGTGAGGTGAGGGTTCTAACGGCAGACAGGGGGAACAGTGGTGGCTGTCTTTCTATTGACACATAGCGAACCGGTCCGGTTCGATCCGGGCCGCGTGGCCGATATCTTTATGGAGCTTGGCGAGGATCAGGCCGAACAGCTTATCAGCGACGCGGTCGAGGATGTCGCCGTGGCGCTGTCGCGCCTGTCCAAGCTCGGACCGCACGGCTCGCTGACCGATATTGCCGATGTGGCGGACGGGTTGGCCCGGCGCGCCGAGCATTGCGGCATGATCGATCTGGCGCGCGTTGCGGGCGACGTGCGCGGCGCGGCAGCACAGATCGACCTTGCGGCCCTGGGCGCGACGATGGCGCGGCTGGCCCGCGTCGGTGACCGGTCGCTGGCGGCGATCTGGGGGCCGGCCAATGCGTCACTGTGACAGTCGGCCGGCACCCATCGCGGGTCTCGAACGGCGTTTTCTGAGCGCGGGTTCGTGAACGTGCGGGATACCGGCTTGGCGGCGCATGGCGCTTTGCCCTAGGGTCCGCGTCGCCGCCAGTTCCGCGGCCGCCGGACCAGAGGATGCCCATGACACTTCGCTTCGCGCCCGACACGGACGCGGCACGACCGCTTTACCTGCTCGAACCCAACGCGGTGGAGGCCTGGCTGGCCGACCGCTCGGACCGGACACGGGCCTGGGTCCGCGAAACCGGGTTCTCGGGCAAGCCCGGCCAGCTCTGCCTGCTGCCTTCCGAGACCGGTGGTTGCACCGGCGCCGCGTTCGGTCTGGGCAGCCCGGAGGTTCAGTCGCGCGGCCGTTTTCTCGCCGCCGATGCGCAGAGCCGGTTGCCGGCAGGGACCTGGCGTATCGCCACGCCGTTGAGCGCCGAGCGCACCGCGGAAACCGCCCTTGGCTGGCTTTTGGCAAGCTACCGGTTCGGCCGGTACAAGACCGCGGCAGCGTCCGAAGTGCTGCTCGTCGCGCCGGAGGGCATCGATGCCGCCCGGATCGAGCAGATCGCGGCGGGCGAGGCGCTGATCCGGGATCTGGTCAACACGCCGGCGTCCGACATGGGGCCGCAGGAACTGGAGACCGCGATTCGGGACCTCGCGGAGCGGTGCGGAGCCGAAGTCACAACCACCCAGGGCGCCGCACTCGAGACCGGTTTTCCTCTCATCCACACCGTGGGCCGGGCGTCGCCGCGGGCGCCGCGCCTCGTCGATCTGCGCTGGGGCGATACCGGCCCGCGGCTGACGCTGGTGGGGAAGGGCGTGTGTTTCGACACCGGCGGGCTCAACATAAAACCGGGCGGCTCCATGGGCCTGATGAAAAAGGACATGGGCGGGGCCGCCAATGCCATCGGGCTGGCCCAGATGATCATGCAGGCCGGGCTGCCAGTGCGCCTGCGTCTTCTGGTGCCGGCGGTGGAAAACGCCGTCGGCGGCGCGGCGTTCCGGCCCCAGGATGTCCTGACATCGCGCCGTGGCTTCACTGTCGAGGTCAACAACACCGACGCGGAGGGGCGGCTCGTGCTGGCCGATGCGCTGAGTCTCGCCGACGAGGAGCGCCCGGACCTGATGGTGTCGCTGGCCACGCTGACCGGCGCAGCGCGCGTCGCCCTGGGCCCCGATATCGCGCCCTACTTCACCGATGACGCAGGCCTCGCCGACGGGCTGACCGACGCCGCCCTGGCGGTGCGTGATCCGGTCTGGCGGCTGCCGTTTCACACGCCCTACGAGGCGATGATCGAACCCGGCATTGCCGATCTGGACAACGCGCCCTCGGGGGGGTTCGCCGGGGCGATCACCGCCGCGCTTTTTCTGCGCCGCTTTGTCGAGAACGCACACCGCTATGTGCATTTCGACATTTATGGCTGGCAGCCCACGGCCGCGCCGGGCAGACCCAAGGGCGGCGTCGGCCAGGGGGTGCGCGCAATCTATCACGCCTTGCCAAGGCTGCTTGATCTGCCGGGCCGAGCGTGACCAACTGACCGGAAAAGAGGGCTGCGGGGCGGGCGATGGCGAGAACCTATCTCAAGGACAGACAGCCGCGTCAGATCGGCGTCGCGGTTGCCGATCTGCTGGATCATCCGGGCGGGGCGCGGGCGCGGCAGCTGCTCTATGGTGACATCGTGGTGCCGCTGGATGAGATGCGCGACCACGTACTGATCAAGGCGCAGCGCGACGGCTATGTCGGCTATGTCGTGCGTGAGGCACTGACCGATGCGGTCGCGCCGACCCACCGTGTCATCGGGCTGGCCACGCACCTCTATGAGGCGCCGGATTTCAAATCGCGTGACGTGGTCTCACTGTCTTTCGGGACACTGTTGCGCCTTGGGGACGAGCAGGGGGCGTTCCACGCGACCCATACCGGCCATTTCGTGCCGACGATGCATGTCGCGCGCGCTTCTCTGAAATTCAACGATCTCGCCGCGGTGGCGGAGCTCTTTCTCGGCACGCCCTATCTGTGGGGCGGCAACAGCCGGCTCGGGCTGGACTGCTCCGGGTTGATCCAGGCGGCCTGCCTGGCCTGCGGAGTGCCATGTCCCGGCGACAGCGGAGATCAGTCCCGCGACGTGGGCGAGGCGCTCGATCCCGACGACCCGCTGCGACGCGGGGACCTGGTGTTCTGGAACGGCCATGTCGGCATGATGGTGAACCACACGCTGATGATCCACGCCAACGCGCACCATATGGCCACCGTGTTCGAACCGCTGGAGGATGCCGCCGCGCGCATCGAGGCGGCGGGCGACGGCCCGGTGACGGCGCGCCGACGCCCGGTCCTTGCGCGGGCGCGGCCCAGTACAGTGGGTGCCGAGTAATACCGGCGGTGCGGCCGGAGACCAGTCAGCAGCGGCTCAGGTGACGGCCCGGATCAGTTTGCGTTCCAGCACACGCAGCACCGTCGGCAGGTCGTGACCGCGCTTGAGGATCTGCCCGTCCATCGTGATCACGCTGTACTGGCCCTGACGGTTTCGCAGGCGCGGGGATTTCTCGATGCGGTAAAGCGGCGTTTCCGCGGTTCTGCGAAAGATCGAGAACACCGCCTTGTCGCGCAGGCAGGAAATCCCGTAGTCCCGCCACTCGCCGGCGGCCACCATGCGGCCGTAGAGCGACAGGATCGCGCCCAGTTCGCGCCGATCGAATGAAACCTGCTCGGGAACCGAGCGATGGATCGGGGCGGGTATTTGGATCGTCATGGAACAACACTGAGGCGCCGACGACGGCAAATCAAGCGTGGCGGCCCCTTGCGGCGGAATTCTCGCTACACGACCTGCGCTTTGGTCGCCCGTAGCCCCGTGTTTCGGGTGCGCCAGCCGGGGCACCCGGAGAGCGGGGGATGTGCGGTCCTTCGCCGGGGTGTTTATTGTGCCTTTGACCGTTACGGCGGCTTCGTCGTCGCGGTTTCGACACATTGCCGGCGGATTGCCCCATTTTCGCCGGCAGTTTTCCCATGAATGACCATGCTGCGGTCGCAACATCGCCCGATCCGGGGAGGATATTGTTCCCATAGCAACGTTGCTATCGCCCCGGCGCAGCCATTTATAGCCCCCACACCGGCTGCGCCGGGACGCTTTCAGGCCCTCAGTCAGGCAAAGAGTCCCTGACAGAACCAGCCGCCCGGCATCTCGTGGCCATGGGCATAGAAAAGCCACAGCCGCATCCCGCTCTCCGTCGTCACATCCCAGTAATCCCGCGTGCCGCTGCGCCAGGCTGGATCGTCAAGCCACCATTCCGGTGCGATCCGCTCCGGTCCGCGGACCGCCGCACAGTTCAGCTCCTGCCGGCGCCAGCGGAACTGCGTCGGCCGTCCTGGCGGATCAGCACAACTGACGGGTTCCGGCGGCCAGAGCAGCAGCGGACGCGGCGCCGCCGGGGCCGGCCAGCCGGATGCGGGTTCCGACCAGGCGGCGGCCAGAAGCTGGGCGGTCTTTTCGGGGATATGGCTCTCGGCCGGGTGCAGCCGGGTGATCCGTTCGCTGCCAATCCGTGCCCCCAGCCGCCCGGTCAGATCGTCGAGCGCGCTGCCCGCGTTGCTTCCGGCCTGGGCTGCCGCATCGAAATGACCCTTGTGCTGGCGGGCATGCACGGGCTCGGTGCGCACCACCTCCAGCCGCAGCGCGTCGATGCCCGGACCGGCGTCGAGCTTGTCGAGCGTCAGCATCAGCAGCGGGCGGATGCGGTCGGGATCGGCGCTTGGCCGGGTCAGGCTGACCTCGGCGGTCTCGATCCGGTGATCGCACCGCATCGCCTGCAGCCGGACCTGCCGCGCCCCCAGGCGCGCGCGCTCCAGCCGGGCGCAGAGCGGCGGCAACAGCCGGTCGATCCCGGCAGCGACGTCCTCCTGCAGGCCGATCGGGTCGGGCAGGGTCAGGCGCAGGGCAAAGCGCGGCGGCGGTTTGGCGGGCGACACCGGCTCCGGTTCCAGCCCGACCGCCTGATCGAGCCGCCGGACCACCGACCGTCCGAACCGGCGGGCCAGTGCGGCGCGGGGCAGTCCGGCCAGATCGCCGATCTGGCGCACCCCGAGCTTGGCCAGCCCAGCAGCATCCTCGGCGCTCAGCCGCAGCGCCGCCACGGGCAGCGGCGCCAATGTCTGCCGAGTCTGCCCGACCGGGGCGATGCGGCCGGCCGGACCCGGCTGGCTTCCCTGCGGCGGTGGCGCACGCCCCGGACGTTTGGCGGCGCGGGACCTGGTGGCACGGGCCTCCTGGTCGATGGCGTCGCCGCTGCGAGGGCCCTGCGCGCTGCGCCCGGTATAGCGCGCGAGCGCCCAGGCGGCCCCGAGCGTGTCGGCAATGCCCGCGCGCACGCTCAGCCCCAGATCGCCGCAATCCTGTGTCACCTGTTCCAGCAGCGCCGCCTCGCCGCCAAAGAGATGGGCGCAGCCGGTCAGATCGACGGTCAGGGCCTCCGGCGCCTCTTCGGCCACCCAGGGTGAATAGCGCCCCGCCCAGCGGCGCAGGGCGGCCAGCATGGCCGCGCTGCCCTGGGGGTCGTGGGGGCGGGTCAGCAGGTCGGGGCACACCGCGCGAGCGTCGCGCAACGGCTGGCCCGGGCGGAGCCCGGCGGCTTCGGCCCCGTGGCTGAGACTGCAGAGCAGTTGCGCGTTCGACACCTCCTGCACCACGGCAAGGGGTGTGTCCGGGCCCAGACCGTCCCGGCGCAGCAGGCGTTCGGCTCCCAGACGCGGAAACCAGAGCGACAGAATACGGCGATTGGGCATCGCGCGGCGACTCACAATGTTCCGGTTATGTTCCAGACTACAGATTTCTGAACCGGAGAGTCGAGTCGCCCGTCGCCGCCGCCGTCTTTGGTGATCCCGCCGCCCTGGCCGAGGCGTCGCTCCGGCCCGCCTCCTGTTATGCGGGCCATGCCGCCCTTTCAGCGCAGGGCCATTCGCACACGCATCAGCAGCTGAGGCGGCTGATCTCGCAGACGTCTGGCCATTGCGGCGGGGCCGCGTCGCTCTGCTTGCGCGACCATAGGTGGACACGGTGCGCTACTTCGCAGCGCAAGGCATCACTCATATTTTTTATATTAAATGCAGTTGCTTAGCCGCAGAAAACGCGGCCTACGGTGTCCTGCCGTGTCGTGGTGAAGGTCAGCCGGTTGGGATTGTAATCCCGGGTCACGAACGAATCGGCGGCAAGGACCCGTACCCGTACACCTGGGTTCAGCGAGTTCACGACCGAAATGGGCTCACCGATCAGGTTCTTGTAAATCTCGGCATTGCAAGACCCGTCAGCGACCTCCGCAACTGCGGAAACACTCTGGGCGTTCGCCGGTTCGAGCCCGACCTGACCGGGCGGCGGCGGCGCGCAGGATGACAAAATGATCGCAAGACCAGCTAAAGACACAGAAAATAGACGCATAGAACACCTCCGACATATCCGGTTTAGCGCCGTGATCCCCTTTTTTGCAACCATTGGCAGGAAACGGGTGCTGTGCCGTGGCCTTTGCATCAGAATCCACACCGCGGAGCGCCCGAAAACGGGTCCTCGATGGGATGCGAACGGACACTGCCGTCGCCACCGCTTTCGGCATCGCGGCATGCGCGACTGGCAAATCCCAGGACGTCGGTCTTGCGCGGCCGGCACCGATCCGGATCCGGGCGCGCGCGGTTTTGCAATTGCGCATGGTCCTGACGTACCGTCTCTGAGAAGAGGCGCGCGAAATGGCGCAGCGTCGCGCTTGCCGCGGAGGGGTGCGATGGCCATTTGGGCTCCAATGCCCTCAAGGGGCCACAAGGGAGGCACATCATGACCGCATTCACGTCGATGGAGGCGCGTAACACTGTCGAGGCCGAAATGCCGTGGCCGGCGCGCCCGCTTCCGCCGACAGTCTATCAGGCGCTTGCGGCGGTTTCCGACGCCCACGGCACGCGTCCCGCCATCAGCTTTCAGATCCTGTCAGACCCGAAGTCCAAGGCCGAGACGCTCAGCTGGGCGCAGGTCCATGCCCGCGCGACCCAGGCGGCGAACCTGTTTCGGAGCCTCGGGATTGAAGAAGGTGATGTGGTGGCCTTCCTGATGCCAAACTGCAACGAGACCGCGGTGGTTCTGCTGGGCGGGATGACCGCTGGGATCGTCAATCCGATCAACCCGCTGCTCGATGTGGAGCAGATCGCCGGCATCCTGAACGAGACCAAGGCCAAGGTGCTGGTTACGCTCAAGTCCTTTCCCAAGACAGACGTTGCTCAAAAGGCGGCCGAGGCGGTGCGCTTCGCGCCGTCTGTCAAGACGGTGCTCGAGGTTGACCTGCTGCGCTACCTCGCGCCGCCGAAATCCTGGATCGTGCCGCTGGTCCGGCCGAAGGTGACTGTCCAGCACCATGCCAAGGTACTGGACCTGAACGCGGAACTCGACAGGCAGCCCGGGGATGCCCTGAGCTTTGCCGAACCCGAAGGCGACCGGGTTGCCGCCTTTTTCCATACCGGCGGCACCACCGGCACGCCCAAGGTCGCCCAGCACAAGCAGTCTGGCATGATCTACAACGGCTGGCTCGGCCAGAGGCTGATCTTCACCGAAGAGGACGTGCTGATCTGCCCGCTGCCGATGTTCCATGTGTTCGCCTGCTATCCGATCCTGATGTCGGCGATCCAGGCAGGCGCCCATGTGGTCTTTCCAACGCCCGCAGGCTACCGTGGCGAGGGTGTGTTCGACAATTTCTGGAAACTGATCGAACGCTGGGGCGTGACCTTCCTCATCACGGTGCCGACGGCGCTGTCGGCCCTGATGCAGCGCCCCGTGAACGCCGATGTCTCCACGCTCAAGGTCGGGATCTCCGGCTCCGCGCCGCTGCCTGTGGAGCTCTACAACCGGTTCCAGGACGCGACCGGCGTGCAGCTCACCGAAGGCTACGGACTGACCGAGGCCACCTGTCTGGTCTCATGCAATCCGATCGAGGGAGTGAAGAAGGTGGGCTCCGTGGGCATCCCGCTGCCCTACACCGATGTGCGCATCCTGCATTGCGAGGATGACGGCTCCGTCAACCATGAGTGCCAGCCCGATGAGGTCGGCGAGATCTGCATCGCCAACCCCGGCGTCTATGAGGGCTCGACCTATACCGAGGAAGGCAAGAATCTCGGGCTCTTTGCCGACCGGATCTATTTGCGTACGGGCGACCTGGGACGGCTCGACGAGGACGGCTATCTCTGGATTACCGGGCGCAAGAAGGATCTCATCATCCGCGGCGGCCACAATATCGATCCCGCCGAGATCGAAGAGGCGCTGATGGGTCACGAGGCCGTGGCGATGGTCGCGGCCATCGGCCAGCCTGACGAAAAGGCCGGAGAGCTGCCTTGCGTCTATGTGGAGCTGGTCGAAGGCGGCGATGTCTCGCAGCGGGATCTCATGGAGTTTGCGAGCACCCGCATCCACGAACGGGCCGCCATCCCCAAGCATCTGGAGATCATCGACGTGCTGCCGAAAACGGCCGTCGGCAAAGTCTTCAAGCCCGATCTGCGCCGTCTGGCCATTGCGCGGGTGTATAATGACGCGCTCTCGCGCGCGGGCCTGCCGGTTACGGTCACTGAGGTTGTCGAGGACAAGAAGCTCGGGCTGACGGCTGTGCTGGCGAGCAGTGGCGATGTCGATGAGGATGCACTGGCTCACACGCTCGGAACCTATACCCGGCCCTGGCGCTGGCAGGACGCCGACTGAGGCGCAAGGCTTAAGAGGAAGAACGGGGAAACAACGCGTGTAAAGGCTGCGCCACCCTGAGGCGGCGCAGCCTTATTGGCTCAGTTCTACGGCGCGAGCTTGTGGATCTCACCTTCGTCCACGGAGGCATAAAGCGCGCCGTCCGGTCCCAGAACCAGCGAGCGGAAGCGCCCGGCTTCCATGGGCAGGGTCATCTCGGTCACGTCGACGAGCTCGGTGCCGTCCTCGGACAGTTGGATCACGTCGATCCGCTGACCGATCGGCGTGCCGCCGAACCCGATCCCCATGATCCCCACGACCATGGCGTTCTCCCAGTCGCCCCAGGCCTCGCCGGTCAGGAACGCCGCCGAGGAGGTGCCCTGGGACCAGCCGTTGTTGTCCCAGAGCGGAGGCATCGCGTCGGGATAGGTGTCGAAATCCGTCATCGGCATGAAGGCCGCGCGTTCGAAGCGGTTCATCCCCTCCATCTGGTTCGGCATGTAGCCGCAGTAATTGTCGGGACAATCGCCGCGGCCTGCCATGTTCGGACGCGGGTCCCACCCGGCATTGCCGCCATTGACCAGCACCGTGATCTCATCGGAATGCCAGGGTCCGTGTTCGGCGACGATCGGTGTGTTCGTCGTCGGGTGGAAGGCGATGCCCTGCACATTGCGGTGGCCATAGGTGTAGGTCCGCGGATCGAACCCCTCCGGCGGCGTGTTCTCGGCCGCCGCGTTGCCGTCGCGGTCGATGCGCAGCACCTTGCTGCCGATCAGCGTCGGCGATTGCGGCACCTCGCCGTTATGGGTGTCGCCGGTGGTCAGGTAGATATAGCCGTCCGGGCCAAACCGAACGCGCCCGCCATTGTGGGCACCGGGACCGCCGAAGGGATGGTCGGTGGCCTTGGGCTTGTACTGTACGTCATCGACGATATCGGTACGGTCCGCGACGCTGGTAAAGTCATCACCCACGGTCATGCGCATCAGACGGTTCGTGCCGGGCGCGGTCATGTCCGAGGTCGAGTAGACGAAGATCTGCCGATTCTGCTCGAAATCCGGATCCACGGCGACGCCCATCATGCCCGCTTGGCCTTCGCAGAACAGATCCTCGGCGGTGCTGGCGAAATCGTCGTCGGTGCCTTTCATGCCGAGCAGGGCGTGAACCGTGCCGTCGGGCATGCGCACCGACAGACCGCGGCACTTCTCGGTGTAGAACATCGTGCCGTCGGGCAGGAACGCCATGTCCCAGGGGTTGTCGAGGCCCGACAGAACCGCTGTATGGGTCAGGCTGGTCGTGTTGGCGGCGTGCGCCGCGGACGTCATCCCAAAGGTCACGGCTGATGCGACGAGCGCACAGGCAGACAGTACAGATACATGTTGAGACATGGTGTTCCTCCCTTAGAACATTGTTTTTGCTGGCCCGTTGACCGGGCGCATTTGTTGTAGTGCGAGACTACTGTCTCCGCTGTGTATGTAAATCACGATCTAGCGGCGTCATCCTTTCCCGGTTTCTTTCCAATTGCGATGTCGCGCGGGCGCGCGGCCCGTTTGCCGGGACCCCAGCGGGCGCCATTTTCGTGTTACTGGAATTCCGTCGAGATGTAGGCGGCCAGATTTGCGATATCCTCGTCGGACAGATCGACTGCCATGGGCGACATCAGCGGCGTGTTGGGACCCACCGTTTCCCCGGCCCGATACTGTGTGAGACGGGTTCCGATATAGTCCGCGTCATTCCCCGAAAGGGACGGGAAGCTCGCCATGCCTTTACCTGTCGGTCCGTGGCAGTTCCTGCAGACGGATGCGTAGATTTCCTCTCCGTCCGCCGGTTCCGCGCCGTGCGCTTGCGCCGCGCTCAGTGCCAGTGCCGCGCCGATGATGACAAGCATCGATGATTTCATTGGTAGCCTCCCCGCCAGACCGCACGTCTTTTCTTCCGGGGGGCGTCGGGCAGCGCGCGGGTCTGGTGCGCGGCGCCCGATCGCAAGGCCCCTGGATTGAAGACGGACTATAATGCGTTCCGCCGGGCTGACCACCGGCAACGCAGCGCGAAGGGCGCGGCCGGCAGATTGGGCTCCCGAACGCCACGGCGTCGGAACGTCATCCCTGATCCCGGGACCAGTCCTTTCGCTTGGAGTGTCTTTTGACCTCGCGCACCATTTTGCCGAACGCCTTGTCCTTTGTCTTGCGCTCCGCCAGGCTGGCCGAGTTGAAAGCCTCCTCCGCCACGAGTTTGCGCCACCGGGAAAGCCGCGCCACGTCGACCTCGCCGTTTTCGACCGCCCCGAGGACAGCGCATCCGGGTTCCGTCCTGTGCCGGCAATTGCTGAACCGGCACCGGGTCGCGAGGTCGGCAAGATCCGTGAAGACGTCGTCGATGCCTGACGCCGCATCGGTGAGCTGCAGCTCCCGCATCCCGGGTGTGTCGAGGACGAGGCACCCTCCGGGAACAAGGTGCAACTCCCGCCGCGTCGTCGTGTGGCGGCCCTTGGCATCGTCCTCGCGGATGGCTTGCGTCGCGATGGCATGTGTTTCGGCCAGGGCGTTGGTCAGTGTCGATTTCCCCACCCCGGAGGATCCCAGAAAGGCAACGGTCTTGCCTGGTTTGCACCAGTCCACCAGCTTGTTCCGGGGCTGGTCTCCGCGCGCATCGAGCAAAACGACATCGACCCAGTCCGAAATCGCGCGCGCCGCATCGACATAGCCCTGAGGCGCCACGGCCAGGTCGGCCTTTGTCAGAACGATCACCGGCGTGATCTCCGCGTCGAACGCCAGAGCGACGTAGCGCTCCAGACGAGCAAGATTGAAATCCTGATTGCAGGACGACACGATGAAGGCCGTGTCGATATTCGCCGCGATCAGCTGAACCTGTCGATCCGTTCCCGGTGCGCGGCGTTTGAGGAGGCTCTTGCGCTCAAGAACCCGGCTTGCGTTTGGATGCGCGCGCTCCAGCAGCACCCAGTCGCCAACCGTCGCGTCCGGTCGGGGCGGGAGGGTCTCGTCGATGCCGTCGCCGATTACATGGAGCGCATTGCGATGCACTTCGACCACGCGGGCGGGAGGCGTCGCTGCCAGCTCCTCAAGGCTCGTCTGTTGTGCGAAAAAGGGCTGCCAGCCCAGTGTTTCCAGCGGCGATGGACGCTGCGGTTTTTTGCCCATCGTGCTGGGCGGAAGGAATTCGGAATAGTCCCGTGTCATTGTGGGGAAACTCTCATGTCTCAGCCACGAGCAGAGCTCGGGCTCAAAGGGTCAGTGATGTCTGAGATCGCAATTCAACAGAGCCGCCAAACGGGTTTGGCGCGCGTTTCAGGGGTTGAATTTGCATCGGGAGGCACGCTGCCTCCCCACCTTACCGGGACATAAAAGCTCCGTTTCCGATGGCCCAAAGGTAGGCCTTGTTCGGAAAGCGTTCAACCCGGTCCGGCTCGAAACAGGCGGGCGTCGCCGCATCGCCACATCTTCGATTGTCTGTGGTGCCACGCGGCGCGGCCCTTTAGGCCGGTATCACGCGCTGCGAATGATCGATCCCGCGCCGTGGTCGGTGAAAAGCTCCAACAGGCACGCGTTGGGCGCGCGGCCATCGAGGATCACGACCGCGCGCACGCCTTCGCGCAGGGCCGCAAGCGCGGTTTCCGTCTTGGGGATCATGCCCCCGGCAATGGTGCCTTCCGCCGTCATGGCGCGGATCCGGCCGGAGGTCAGTTCGGTTACCACCTCGCCGGCGGCATCCCTGACGCCATCCACATCCGTCAGAAGCAACAACCGGCGGGCCTTGAGCGCGCCGGCGATGGCGCCGGCGGCCGTGTCGCCATTGATGTTGTAGGTCTGACCGTCTTCGCCCGCCCCGAGGGGCGCGATCACCGGGATCATTTCGGCGGCAAAGAGCGTGCGCAGCACATCCGTGTTCATGCGTTCCGGTGTGCCGACGAAGCCGAGGGAGGGATCGGTCTGACGGCAGTGCATCAGATCGGCATCCTTGCCCGACAGGCCCACCGCGCGCCCGCCCTGGCGGTTGATCGCGGCCGTCACGCGCTTGTTGACGACGCCCGACAGCACCATTTCAACCACTTCCACCGTTGCGGCATCGGTCACGCGTTTACCTCCGACGAAGTCGGACTTGACGCCGAGACGCCCCAGCATTTCGTTGATCATCGGGCCGCCGCCATGGACGATGACCGGGTTCACGCCGACATGGCGCATCAGCACGATATCCCGGGCGAAGCTGTCCATCGCGTCCGCGCTGCCCATCGCGTGGCCGCCCAGCTTGATGACCACGGTGGCGCCCTCGTAGCGCTGCAGATAGGGGAGCGCCTCGGACAGGGTCCGGGCGGTGGCGATCCAGTCGCGATTCATGGTCTGGCGTCTCATTGCAGTCACCTTCGGGTCAGCGCGTCCTAAGCGGTTGGGCGTCCCGTGCCAAGGCCCGCCTTGCCTGATGGCTGCGCGCTGCTAGGGTCCTCCCAGCAACCCTGGGAGATGCGTGCCATGGCACCGACGGACGGACAGAAGACGATCGTTCTGACCGGAGCGAGCCGGGGGATCGGGCATGCCACGGTCAAGCGGTTCTCCGGCGCAGGCTGGCGGGTGCTGACCTGCTCGCGCCAACCCTTCGATGACCGCTGTCCCTGGCCGGGGGGGGAGGACAACCATATCCAGATCGATCTGTCCGATCCGAAGACCACGATCGCCGCGATCGAGGTGATCCGCGAAAAGCTGGACGGGCGGCTCGATGCGCTGGTCAACAATGCTGGGGTGTCGCCCAAGGGCCATGAGGGGGAGCGGCTGAACACGCTCGACACGGACCTGCGGGTCTGGGGAAAAGTGTTTCATGTCAACTTCTTCGCCTCCGTCGTTCTGGCGCGGGGCCTGAAGGATGAGCTGGTCGCGGCGAAGGGTTCGGTGGTCAACGTGACTTCGATCGCGGGCAGCCGGGTGCACCCGTTCGCAGGCGCGGCCTATGCCACATCAAAGGCGGCGCTTGCGGCATTGACGCGCGAAATGGCCCATGATTTCGGGCCTTTGGGTGTGCGGGTCAACGCGATCGCGCCGGGCGAGGTCGAGACCTCGATCCTGAGCCCGGGCACCGACAAGATCGTCGAGACCCTGCCGCTGGAGCGGCTGGGCCAGCCCTCGGAAGTGGCCGATGTGATCTATTTCCTCTGCTCGGACGCGTCCTCCTACGTCACCGGAACCGAGATCGAGGTGAATGGCGGCCAGCATGTCTGAGGGGCGCCGTTAAGGCCGCGGCAAGATCTGTACGAAACGTCCAAACGGACATTCTGTACAATTTTGTTCATGCTTTGTGCGTGTCTTGCGGTGCGCTGACGCGCGCTGGCGCCCCGACCCCTTCCCCTGTCCCCTTCCCGCGAGGGAAGGGGGACGCCCCGGCGCTGTGTAGCGTCGTGGCGGATCAGTCGAGCGCGGCGATGGAGCTGCGCAGGGTGGCGATGCCGGTGCCTTTTTCCGACGAGGTCAGGATCAGTTCCGGGTAGGCGGCGGGATGTTTGGCGAGCGCGGTGCGGAGGTCCGCCAGCATGGTCTCACGGTCCTTCGCGGCGGTCTTGTCGGCTTTTGTCAGCACCACCTGGAAGGGGACAGCGGCGCGGTCGAGCAGGGTCAGGATTTCGGCATCGACCGGCTTGATGCCGTGGCGTGCGTCGATCAGCACGAAGGCCCGGCGGAGGGTCGCGCGGCCGGAAAGGTAGGATTTCATTAGGGCCTGCCAGGTCGCCACCACGGCAGGCGGGGCCTTGGCGAAGCCGTAGCCGGGCAGGTCGACGAGGTAGAGTTCTCCGCGGATGAAATAGTTGATCTCTTGCGTGCGGCCCGGGGTGTTGGAGGCCCGGGCCAGCGCCTTGCGTCCGGTGAGCGCGTTGATGAGGCTCGATTTGCCGACATTGGAGCGTCCGGCGAAGCAGATCTCGGGCCGGTCGGCGGGGGGCAGGCCGTCCATCGCGACGACGCCCTTGAGAAAGGTCGTGTCGCCGGCGAAGAGCTTGCGGCCCCGTTCGAGGGCGACTGCGTCGGGAGGCTCGGCAAGGGGGAAAGGCAGGCTCATGCCACCTGCTCCAGCCCGTCGAGATCGCCGCTGCGGATCAGACCCAGATGGGCGGTGAGTTTCTCCACCGGCCAGTCCCACCAGGCGATGGCCATGAGCCGCGCGATCTGGTCCTCGGGGAAGCGGTCGCGGACCACGCGGGCGGGGTTGCCGGCGGCGATCGCGTAAGGCGGGATGTCACCGCTGACGACAGAGCCCGCGCCGATGATCGCGCCCGGACCGATGGTGGCACAGGGCAGGATCATCGCCTCGGCGCCGATCCAGACATCGGCCCCGATCACCGTGTCGCCCCGGCGCTGGCCGTGGGGATCGAGCGAGCTGAAGCCTTGGCTCCAATCGGTGTGGAAGATGTCGAACGGGTAGGTGGAGAGCCCGTCCATGGCGTGGTTGGCCCCGTCCATGAGGATCTGCACGCCCGAGGCAAAGGCGCAGAACGGCCCGATCCGAAGCCAGGACGTGCCGAAATCGAAATGGTAGCGCAGGTTGCGGTCAAAGAAGCGCTCAGGTGCGTCGGCGTCGTCATAATAGCTGTAGGGGCCGACCTCGACCCGGGCGCGGCCTTCGGCCAGCGGGGCGAGCCACACGATCGAGGGCGCCGCCGGGATCGGGTGCAGGACGGTCGGGTCCGGGCCCATCAGAGCGCGCCCATCAAAGCGGCGCTGCGCGATCCCCGAGCGCGACCGTGCCGCCTTGGGTTACGCGGGCAAAGACGCCGAAATCGCTATGGCCGAATTCCCGGTCCAACCCTTCGAAGAACTGCGCATCGGCGGTGCCGGTTTCCGGGCTGCCATTGATCGCGAGGCAGCGCTCGATCGGCTCGACGATCTCGAACCGGGCCGCGCCGACGGCGACGGTCTGTCCGACCCAGTCGAACTCCGCCCAGGGCGGCAGGTCATCGATCCAGAGATTGCCGCGTAGCCGGTGGATCGAGAGCGCTTGGCCGAGCCGGTCGGACATGTCGCGCAGCGAGGCGAGGCTCAGGATCGAGACCAGCGGGCGTTCCTGGTCGGTGAGCGCCTGGTCCGTGCCGGTGCTGACGAGCCGGGCCGGTGCCGGACGGCTGTCGGGCCAGAGCGGTGCGATCCAGTCGACGAGCACGGCGGAGTCTGCCGGGTTGTCGGGGTCGATCGTCAGGTCCGGGCGCTCGGGATGGGTGAGTTCGAGGCTGCTGCCGTCGTCGCTGAGGCGGGCCTGGATGGGCATCAGCGGCGGGGCGGCGACGCCGCGGACGAAATCGCGCTTCGGCTGCCAGGCGGGGGCGGCGGCATCGAAGCGCGCGGCTTCATGGGCCAGCGCCCAGTGCCGGTCCCAGGGCAGGGTCCGATCGGGGCTCAGCGTGACCGCGTCCAGCATCTCCCACCCGATTGCCTTGATCGGGTGGCGGCAGATATGGGCCAGCCGCGCGGCTACGTCCGGGTCACTCGGCATCGGGTTTCTTGCGTTTGAAACTGCTCTTGATGTTGCCGAAGAGATCCGGTGTGTAGCCGTTCCGCCGCATGATGAAATACTGCTGGGCGAAGGTGATCACGTTGTTGGCGATCCAGTAGATGATCAGCCCGCTGGCGAAGGTGCCGAGCATGAACATGAAGACCCAGGGCATGTAGGCAAAGATCATCGCCTGGGTCGGATCGGTCGGCGCCGGGTTCAGCTTTTGCTGGAGCCACATCGAGATGCCCAGGAGCAGCGGCAGGATGCCGATGAAGATGATGGCGAGGATCGTGCCGGCCTCGGGTCCGGGGAACGGCAATAGACCGAACAGGTTCATGATCGAGGTCGGGTCCGGCGCCGAGAGGTCCTGGAACGGCCCCAGCCAGGGCGCGTGGCGCAGTTCGATCGTTACGAAGATCACCTTGTAGAGCGAGAAGAAGATCGGGATCTGCATCAGGATCGGCAGACAGCCCGCGGCGGGGTTCACCTTTTCCTTCTTGTAGAGCTCCATCATGCCCTGCTGCATCTTCTGCTTGTCGTCGCCGGCGCTCTCCTTGAGCTTCTCCATCTGCGGCTGGAGTTCCTTCATCTTGGCCATGGAGACGTAGGACTTGTAGGCCAGCGGGAAGAGCAGCGCCTTGAGGATCAGGGTCAGCACGATGATCGACCAGCCCATGTTGCCGATCAGGATGTTGATCTCGTGCAGCAGCCAGAAGATCGGCTTGGTCAGGAAGAAGAACCAGCCCCAGTCGATGCTGTCGATGAACCGTTCGATGCCCTTGTCGCGCTGGTAGTCGCGGATCGCTTCCCATTCCTTGGCGCCGGCGAAGAGATAGCTGGAATTGTCCGCGGTCTCGCCCGGCGCAATGGTCATGGTCGGCATGCGCGCTTCGGTCTGGTAGATCCCGGCGCCGGGGACGTATTTCGCCACCGAGGTGAAGGCCTGGCCGGGCGTGGGGATGAGCGTGGTCATCCAGTATTTGTCGGTAAAGCCGATCCAGCCGTTCTCAGCCACCGGCACGACATCGGCAAGGGCGCCCTCACGCTCGACGAACTCCATGTCGGGCATGGAGTTGTAGTCGATCTCCTGCAACTCGCCGTCGGACATCCGCACGACGCCCTCATGCAGGATGAAGAAATTGACCGTCTCGGGTTCGCCGTGGCGGGCGACGAGACCGTAGGGCGCCATGCGCACGGTCCGGTCGGTTGTGTTCTCGACCGACTGGGTGACGGTGAAGAGGTAGTTCTCGTCGATCGACAAAGTGCGGCGGAAGATCAGGCCGTCGCCATTGTCCCAGACAAGGGTGACCGGGGCGCCGACATCGAGCGCTGCCCCCGATTCGAGCGCCCAGGGCGTGTTGGCGCCGGGCACCGCATCGAAGGCGAGATCGCCGCCAGGGGCCCAGCCGTAGAGCGCGTAATAGGCGGCGGAGGAGCCCACGGGCGAGAGCAGCGTGACGATCGGGCTGTCGGGGTCCAGGGTCTCGCGGTAGTCCTTGAGCAACAGGTTGTCGATGCGCCCGCCGATCAGCGAGATGGACCCTTCGAGGCGTTCGGTATCGATATCGAGCCGGTCGACGCCGGCGAGAAGTGTTTCGCGCGCGGCACTTGGATCCGCGTCCGGGTCGATCAGAGTCGGCGGTGCAGGGGCGACCCCGTCGGTTGCCGCGGGCGGCGTCAGGGCCAGGCCGTCCGCCGGAGCGGCCGTCGTCGGGGTGTCCGTCGCCACCGGCGTCTGGGGTTCTTCGGGCGGAAACAACAGGAACCATACGAGGATGACCAGAAAGCTCAGGGCCGTCGCAAGTATGAGGTTCTTGTTCTGATCGTCCATGGGAGCCCCCTGGGCGCAAGTTTCAGGATGGCGGGGTTCAACAGGCAGCCATAGTGAAGGTCAAGCGGTTTCGCCCGTCACGATGTCGAGGGGCGCGGGTTGTTCGGGATCTGCGCGGGAGTCGGACCGGCCTCTTGTGGGCGTCGATACAGCGCGCGAGACGCGTTCGGGCGGCGTTGGTTCAGGGGCGGCGGGCTGACTCGGCCCGATGCAGCCCCGATGCGGCGCAGTTCGGGGCACGGGGCCAAGAGGTCGGTGGTTCGGCGCGGAGGGGAGGTCTTGTGCGCGGCTTGGCACGCACGTCCGGCGGGGTCAGCCGTTTTCGGTGCGGCCGATCTGAGGGGTTCGGGCGAGCTTTGCGCGGTGGGCATGCAGCCAGTCGAGCGTGGCCGCAAAAGGCATCGGCCGGCCAAGGCCGTAGCCCTGGACATGACGGCAGCCGAGTTGTCCGAGCATTGCGTGCTCGCCCCCGGTTTCCACGCCTTCGGCGAGCGTGTCGAGATCGAGCTGTTCTGCCATGGTCAGGATGGCCGAGACCATGCGCTGCTGGTCGCGGTCCTTGTCCACCTTGGCGACGAAGGACCGGTCGATCTTGATGCGCGAGATGGACAGGCGGCGCAGGTTCGTGATCGAGGCGTGACCAGTGCCGAAATCATCGAGGTCGATCTGGCAGCCCAAAGCGCCGAGACCGGCGATGTTGCGCTGGGTCATATCGTCGTCCGCGCTCGCGATCACCGATTCCAGAACTTCGACCGTCAATCTGTCCGGTGTGAGGCCGAAGCGATCCAGCTCCCAGCTGACCTTGTCGAGCAGGGCGGGGTTGCGCAGCTCCACCGCGCTGAAATTCACACCGACCGACGGCACGGTCATGCCGGCGCGGTCCCAGGCGCGCACGGCGGTGAAGGCGTGATAGAGCATGACCTCGCCCAGACGGTCCATCAGTCCGGCGCGTTCCATCGCGGGCAGAAACTCCTGCGGGCTGATGGTGCCGCGTTCGGGGTGCTGCCAGCGCGCGAGCGCCTCGAACCCGCTGACCTCGCCGGTGTCTGTGGACAGTTGCGGCTGGAACCAGGGCAGGAGCTGACCGAGCTCCAGCGCATCGCGCGCCTCTTCCATCAGGGCGTGGCGGGCGACCTTGATCCGGTGCATTTCGCGCGAGTAGGCCCGGATCGAGCCGGGCCCGTTGCGGCGGGCTTCGATCATTGCGGCTTCGGCGGCATCGAGAAGCGTTTCGGCGCCGTTGCTGTGCGGCCGGTCCGAGGCCGCGAACCCGATCGAGACGGAGACATAGACGGAGGCGGAATCGACCAGCACGGGATCGGCCATCACGGTCTGCAGTCGTCCTGCGAGTCGCAGCAGCGTTTCGAGATCGAAGCGCGGCGCCGGGGCGAGGGCAATGGCCAGCGTGGTGTCATCGAGCGCGACGATCGTATCCTGGGCGCGCAGGACCGATCCGCTCCGGTCGCGCAGCCGGTCGAGCACGGTCTGCATACCGCGATGCCCGAGCCGTTCGGCAAGATCGTCGGCATCGTCGAGGCCGATCACGATGGAGGCCGTGACCCGGCCATCGACCGAAAGATGTGCCGCGAGTTGCCCGAGCAGGCCGTCGCGGCCCACGGGTGCTTCCGTCGTCCCGGCGCGCGCGCCGAGCCGTGCCCCGAATGTCGGAACCAGCGCGAGCAGCACCGTGAGCGACAGGGCGGCGGCGGTCAGGCCGGTTTCGCCCCAGACCAGAAAGGCGCAGACCATGATTGCGGGCAGCAGAATGGCGAAGCCCGGATGGCGCAGCAGGCCGGTAATGCCGCCGGGCAGGGCCCGCATCGCCTGCGAAACACCTCGTGCCATTGCTCTCTCCCGCTCGGGGTTGTCGTGGCCGCACCCTAGACGCCATTCCCTGAGCGGACCGTTAATGGCCGGGTAATCGTCGGCTAGATTTCGCCTGATTCGCGTGGCTTCAGCTCAAGCCCCTGAAAATCGAAGAGTTTTGGGTCGAGCAAATGCGACGGTCTGGCATTCATCAGCGCCCGGAACATCACCTGACGGCGGCCGGGGCTGTTGGATTCCCAGCCATCGAGAATCGCTTTGACCTGCTGGCGTTGCAGCCCGTCCTGGCTGCCGCAGAGATCGCAGGGGATGATCGGATAGCCCATGGTGGAGGCGAATTTCTCGCAATCGGCCTCGGCGACATGGGCGAGCGGGCGGTAGACGAACAGATCGCCCTCTTCGTTGACGAGCTTGGGCGGCATCGTCGCCAGCCGCCCGCCATGGAAGAGGTTCATGAAAAAGGTTTCCAGGATATCGTCGCGATGGTGGCCGAGCACGACCGCGGAGCAGCCCTCCTCGCGCGCGATCCGATAGAGATTGCCCCGCCGAAGCCGCGAGCAGAGCGCGCACATGGTCCGGCCCGCGGGCACCTTGTCCATGACGATGGAATAGGTGTCCTGGTATTCGATCCGGTGGGGCACGCCCATGCGCTGCAGGAAGTCCGGCAGGACGGTCGCGGGGAAGCCCGGCTGACCCTGGTCGAGATTGCAGGCGAGAATCTCTACTGGCAGCAGGCCGCGCCACTGCAGTTCGGTCAGCGCAGCGAGCAGCGTGTAGCTGTCCTTGCCGCCCGAGAGGCAGACGAGCCAGCGCACGGGCGGTGCGTCCCTGTCGCGCGCGCCGCGCTCCACCATCCCGTACTGGTCGATCGCCTCGCGGGTCTGGCGCACGATGCGCTTGCGCAGCTTGCGAAAGGCGGTGCTGCCGGGCGCACCGGCAAAGAGCGGATGAATATCGTCGCTGTCGTCGAGCATGGGTCGGGCCTAGCCGAGCCGGCGGTTTGGGGCAAGCCGGGCCGGGCCGGGCAGGCGGAGCAGCCCGGCGCAGACTGACCCAACCGCGCCACCCGCGCGTATGCCTTTCGAAGAGGAGCATGTGATGCGGTGGATCATAGCGGTTGGATGTCTGCTCGTTCTGGCGGGCTGCGCGGGGCGGCCGTCGCTGGACGATGCGGCCCTGAGCGACCGGCAGTTGCGGCTGGAGGAGTTCTTTGCCGGCAAAAGCGTCGCGGCCGGGCAGTTCCAGGACGTGTTCGGCACAGTGCGGCGGCGGTTCCATGTGGAGATCGACGGGCAGTGGGACGGCCGGATCCTGCGGCTGGTGGAGGATTTCACCTATGAGGACGGCAGCACCGAGCAGAGGATCTGGACGCTGGAGAAAACCGGCGATCGGAGCTGGCGGGGCACCGCGCCGGGGGTGATCGGAGAGGCCACCGGCGAGGAGCGCGGCGATGCGTTCAACTGGAAATACCTGATCGATCTGCCGATTCCGTCTGCCACGGGCGAGACCGAGACGCTGCGCGTGCGCTTCGACGACTGGATGTGGCTCGTGGGCGAGGATCGGCTGCTCAACCGGGCTTACGTGTTCCGGTCGGGCGTCTATATCGGCGATGTGATCATCTGGTTCGAGCGCAGCTAGCGGTCCGGCGTTTCGGCCTTGCGTGTCAGTCCGGCACGTTGTCGATGCCCGAGCCGCCCCAGGGGTGGCAGCGAATGATCCGGCGCAGCGCCAGCCAGCTGCCCTTGAACGCGCCGTGGCGGTCGAGCGCCTCCAGCGCATAGGCCGAGCAGGTGGGCTGGTAGCGGCAATTGAGGCCCAGGAGCGGCGAGAGCACCAGCCGGTAGGCATGGACGGGCAGGGCGGCAATGCGGGCCAGCGGGCTCATGGCGCGGGTTTGCGCTGGTTGCGGGGGGCGTGGACGCGGGCCAGAGCGGCGGCGATGTCGTCGCAAAGCTGCGCGTAAGGACGTTCGGCGGTCACGCGCGGCCGCCCTATCAGCACATAGTCCCAGCCGGGCCGGCCCTGGGCTGCGAGCATGTCGCGCGCAGCCGCACGCAGCCTGCGCTTGGCCCGGTTGCGGGCCACGGCGTTGCCGACCTTCTTCGAGCAAGTGTAGCCCACACGCACGGCTGGGGTGCCATCTCCGCGATGGCGCGCCTGGAGCGTCAGGGCGGTTTGCGCAGACCTTCGGGCCCGCGCCGCGGCGAGGAAATCGGCGCGCTGGGTCAGAGTGACCAGCGGGCCTGCATCTGCCGCGGTGCCGGTCAGGCGCTCAGCGACTTCCGGCCGCGGACGCGGCGGGCGTTGATGATCTTGCGGCCCGCTTTGGTGGACATGCGCGCGCGGAAGCCGTGGCGCCGCTTGCGGACCAGATTGCTGGGCTGGAATGTACGTTTCATCGTCGTTCTCTCCGCTCGCGGCGGCGCCTTGTGCGGCGCGCGGGTTCGGGTTAATTCGAACCCCGGCATTTAGGGCCGTGGCGGGCGCCTGTCAATCGCCTCGGCGTCTCTGACACAGTTGCCCCGGAAAACCGGCTGGTTGTTACAGAAATGCAGCCCCTTTTCCCCCTGACAGGCCCCAGAAGTCACCTGGCATCAAGGCGGCGTGAGGCCGCTGTTCGGACGCCACGCCACAGGGCATGTCTAGGGACAGCGGTTCCCCCAGTCCGAAAGGCCCTGCATATGAGTGACATGTCCGAAACCTCAAGCAGCCCCGCCATGCGCCGCCTGCCGCTGTTGATCGTGGCGGCGGTCGCCATCGTCGGCGCGTTCACCCTGTCGGATCAGCTTGACTTCGCTGCGCTCGCGGCACATCGCGACACGCTGATCGCGTGGCGCGACAGTCACTATGCGGCGACGGTCGTGGGGTTCATCGCCGCCTATGCGCTGATCGTGGGCTTCAGCCTTCCCGGGGCGACCGTGGCGACGCTGACCGGCGGCTTTCTCTTCGCGACCTTTCCCGGCGCGCTCTACAATGTCATTGCGGCCACGACCGGCGCGGTGGCGATCTTCATGGCCGCGCGCTGGGGGCTGGGCGAGCAACTGGCCGCGCGGATGGATGCGTCGACCGGCACGGTCAAACGGATCAAGGAGGGCATCGACACATCGCAATGGGAGATGTTGTTTCTGATCCGCCTGGTGCCGGTGGTGCCGTTTTTCGTGGCCAATCTGGTGCCCGCGCTGGTGGGGGTGCCGCTGCGCCGCTACGCGATTTCGACCTTTTTCGGGATCATTCCCGGCGCAGTGGTCTACACCTCGGTCGGCGCCGGGCTCGGCGATGTGCTGGCCGCGGGCGAGGCGCCGGACCTGGGCGTGATCTTCGAGCCGCACATTCTGTTGCCGATCCTCGGGCTCGCGGCCCTCGCCGCGCTGCCGCTGGTGATCAAGGCCATCCGTGGCCGGGGCGCGGTGTAGGCACATGACTGATCTCACATGCGATGTCTGCGTGATCGGCGCGGGTTCCGGCGGGCTGTCGGTGGCGGCGGGGGCCAGCCAGATGGGCGCCGACGTGATCCTGCTGGAGGATCACAAGATGGGCGGCGACTGCCTGAACTATGGCTGCGTGCCGTCCAAGGCGCTGATCGCGTCGGCCCAACATGCCCATGCGATGGGCACTGGCGCGCCCTTCGGGGTTGCGCCCGAGGCACCGCGCGTCGATTTCGGCGCCGCCAAGGACCATGTCCGGCATGCCATCGACGCCATCGCGCCGGTGGACAGTCAGGAGCGGTTCGAGAGCCTCGGCGTGCGGGTGATCCGCGCGCGCGGTCGGTTCACCTCGCCCACGGAGCTTCGGGCGGGCGACGACACGATCACCGCGCGCCGGTTTGTCATCGCCACCGGCTCGCGCCCGCTGGTGCCGCCGATCCCGGGGCTGACCGATGTGCCCTACCTGACCAATGAGTCGCTCTTCGACCAGCGCGACCGGCCCGAGCATCTGATCGTCCTGGGTGGCGGCCCGATCGGGATGGAAATGGCCCAGGCCCATCGCCGCCTCGGGAGCCGCGTCAGCGTCATCGAGGCCGAGGAGACGCTGAACCGCGAGGATCCGGAGCTGGCCGAAATCGTGCGGGACGCGCTGCGCGCCGAGGGCGTGGAGCTGATCGAGGGCGCCCGCGCCGAGCGGGTCGGCGGGAGTGCCGGGGCGATCACGGTGGAGACGTCCACCGGCGCAGAGGTCACCGGCAGTCACCTGCTGGTGGCGCTTGGGCGGACCGTCAATACCGACGATCTGGGGCTCGACGCGGCCGGGGTCGATCACGACCGGAAAGGCGTCAAGGTCGGGGCGGATCTGCGCAGCTCCAACCGGCGGGTATATGCCGTGGGCGATGCGGCAGGGGGCCTGCAGTTCACCCACCTGGCGGGCTATCACGCCGGCATCGTGATCCGGCAGATCCTGTTCGGACTGCCCGCCAAGGCGCGCACCGATCACATCCCGCGCGCGACCTATACCGCGCCGGAACTGGCCCAGGTCGGCCTGACGGAGGCCGAGGCGCGCGACGCCCATGGCAGCAAGCTGACCGTGGCGCGGTTCGACTATGCCGAGAATGACCGCGCCATCGCCACCGGTCAGACCACAGGGCTGATCAAGGTCATGGTGGTGGGCGGAAAACCGGTGGGCGCGTCGATCGTGGGGGCGCAGGCCGGGGAATTGATCGGTATTTGGGCGCTTTCTATCGCCAATGGCTTGAAAATGAGTGCTATTGCAAACAGTGTCATGCCCTATCCGACGTTGGGGGAGATTAACAAACGGGCAGCGGGTGCTTACTTCTCTCCCAGACTGTTCGACAATCCGATCGTGAAGCGGGTGGTCGGGTTCGTGCAACATGTCCTGCCTTAGGCGGACGAAAGGCTGCGATGTTCAAGACGCTCTCCGGCCGCTTTCTGATTCTGACGATCATCTTCGTCATGCTGGCCGAAGTGCTGATCTTCGTGCCGTCGGTGGCCCGTTTTCGCGAGGATTACCTGCTGGCGCGGTTGGAGCGCGCGCAGATCGCGTCGCTGGCGCTGTTGGCCGACGACATGATCGACCAGACGCTGGAGATCGAGCTTCTGGAGAATGCGGGCGTATTCAACGTGGTGCTGCGGCGCGACGAGATGCGCCAGCTGATGCTGTCCTCGCCGATCCCGTCGCCGATCACCGCGACCTACGACCTGCGCGACCCGTCGGCCTATGAACTGATCAGCGACGCGCTGATGCGTCTGGTCCGCTCGGAAGACGAGATCATCCGCGTGATCGGCAGTCCGACCCGCGACGCAGGCCTGCTGATCGAAGTCACGATGATGACGGGGCCGTTGCGCATGGCGATGCTGGATTACGGCATGCGCATCCTGGTCTTGTCGGCAGTGATCTCCATCGTCACGGCGGGGCTGCTGTTTCTGGCCGTGCGGCGGCTGCTGGTCGTGCCGATCAAGGGCGTGGTCCAGCACATGAAGAGCTATGCCGAAGCCCCGGAGGACGCCCGGCGGATCATCACGCCCGAGGCGGACGTGACCGAACTGCGCGAGGCCGAGGATGCGCTGCAGTCGATGCAGACGGAACTGACCTCGCTGCTGCGTCAGAAGGAGCGGCTGGCGCAGCTCGGTGCGGCGGTGGCCAAGATCAGCCACGATCTGCGCAACATCCTGACGACCACGCAGCTCATCGCAGACCGGATGGAGATGAGCGAGGATCCCAAGGTCAAGCGCGCCGCGCCCAAGCTCGTGAACTCGATCAGCCGGGCGGTAACGCTCTGCGAAAGCACGCTGACCTTCGGCCGTTCCGAGGAGCCGCCCCCGGCGCTGACCCGCCTGCCGCTCGCCGGGCTGGTCGAGGAGGTGCTCGACAGCGAGCGGCTGGCCGAGAGCGAGGTTCCGGTCACGTACCGCGCCGAGATCCCGCCGGAGATGGTCGTGCGCTGCGACCCCGAACAGCTGCACCGGGTGCTCAGCAATCTGGTGCGCAATGCCCGCCAGGCCATCGCCTCGCGCAAAGAGCCCGGCGAGGTCGTGATCGGGGCGCGGGAGGATGAGGCCGCCTGGGTTGTCGATGTGCGCGACACCGGTCCGGGCCTGCCGAAAAAGGCGCTGGAGCATCTCTTCACGCCGTTCCAGGGGGGTACGCGCAAGGGCGGTACCGGGCTGGGGCTGGCGATTTCGGCCGAGCTGATCCGCGGCCATGGTGGCACGCTGGAGCTGACCCGCTCTGACGGGACCGGGACTGTCTTCACCATCAGTCTGCCCAAGGGTCAGGCGATCCCGACGGAGGTGGCGGACGACTTTCCTCTTGCAGTCCGTACAGGCTCGCACTAACCACCGATCCCACGCGCTGGTAGCTCAGTTGGATAGAGTACTTGACTACGAATCAAGGGGTCGGGGGTTCGAATCCTCCCCAGCGCGCCATACCCATTTTTTCTCCGCCCAACCCCCCTAAGTATCTGAATGGTATGGTAGTTTTTGGTGTTCGAACTCCCTGTTCCGGGGAGTAGGAAATCGGCTCGGCGAAGACCAATCTGAGCACCATTCGGCGTACCTGTAGGCTTCCTTTCTCCCATATTTTCCAAGGGTTTGCCAGAAACAGCAGGGCGTGTTCGAACAGCTCCGCCGCAGTGCCGGAGTTCGGAAGGGGTTTCTCGATCTGCTCGGCGATCAGAAGTTTCTCCCTTTCCAACTGAGAGACGCGCGCCTCAATCCGTTGGCTGACCGATGGGCTGGCGGTCTCAATGAGCCGGTCGACGAGCGCTTCGATGTCTTTGTCGATCTTTGCTGCCTGGGCTTCCAGCGTTTTGCGCTCAAGCTCCGCCCTCGCGTGACGCATGTCCCAGAGGTCGGTGAACATGTCTTTGGCGAGCGCCGCCAGATTGGCTGAGGGCTGCAGCTTGCGAAGCCTAACCTCGAATGCGCCCTCAAGCTTCTGGCGCGGGATCGACTTGCGATGCCTTTCGCAGGTTTTGGTCTTGCACCAGTAATACGGGTGCTTCTTGCCGGACTTGGAGGTCGACCAGCAGGCGGTCATGGGTTTTTGGCAGTCGTCGCAGAGGACGAAGCCGCGCAGCGGAAAGTCTTCGTTGATGTCTTTGCGGATGGGCGCCCGGGCGATGCCGTTCAGGCGCTCCTGAATGCGTTCGAAGGCGGCTAAGCTGATGAGCCCGTCATGGACCCCGTCCCGCAGGCTCACACCCCAGCCAGGGGCCTGTACGCAGCCCGCATAGGTCGGGTTGGTCAGAATGTCCTTGATGCGCTGGTTGCGGATCGTGCCGTCGGGCAGATCCTTGGGGTAGGTGGGGTGGCTTTCGAGAAAGCGTTTTACTTCGACTTGGGTCTGGAACCGTCCTGATGCGTATCCTTCGAACGCCTCCTGCAGAATGCTTGCAATCGGCTCATTTCGAACGATCACTTTGCCATCGCCGCGGCGCTTCTCATAGACATAGCCCCGGGGCGGCTTGTTGTTGATGTAGTAGCCTTTCTCGACCCGGGCCTTCATTTTCTGGATGGTCTGGCGACGATTTTGTTCGCGTTCGAGCTCGCCCTGGGCCGCGACGATCGTTTCCACGAATTTGCCTTCGGGCGTGTCCTCGAATTTGAAGTTGAGACATTCCATCTGAGCGCCGCGGAGATCGAACTCGCGGCGGAGCTTGATGTGGAACTCTGTGTCACGGGCGAAGCGTTTGAGATCATCGAAGATGACGACGAAGTTCTCGTCCGGCTGGGCGTCGATGAAGGACAGAAGCGCCACCATGCCGGGCCGCTTCATAAAATCGCCGCCCCCAGAGATATCGTCTGGAAACACCGCCGCCACAGTGTAACCGCGGGCATCGGCATATTGGCGGCAGCGGTGTTGCTGACTTTCGAGGCCCGCGCCCGAGGCCTTTTGCTTTGCCGACGAGACGCGGCAATAGATGACCGCGCGTTGGGGTGTGTCGTCTTGATGGATGGCGAGGGATGAGGTCATGTGGTCTCCTTGTTCTTGTTGGATTTTTTCGGAGCCACTGTTTCAGGCGCTGTCTCTTCAATGTGCAGGTATTCTAGCACATCACTGATGCCATGGTCACAGTTGGGGGTGAAGTTATCCCCAGCTTTGAGGCTGAAGCCGAGATCGACGAATACGACCATGATCTGCCAGAGCACGGTAAGAAACTCCTGTTTCTGCGCGTCAGTGAGCGCAGCTTCGTCAAGGTGATCCCCGTAGCGCTGAAGAAGGGCCTCGGGACTGTGCGACAGCCCGCTCTCGGGAGCCTTGGGGTCTTCATGTTTTGTCATGTCTTGTCCTTTCTGCGGGCTCCTCTTCTTGCGTCCAAACAGGCCAAAGCGCGGGCGAGACCCATTGGGCGGCCCACCCGCACTCTGCCTAGAGCTCAGCGCTCCAGACCTGGCTGAGACCGTGTTTGAGACTGGGACTGCCCGCGGCCCTGAAACCGGCGTGGCCGGTTCTCCTGCACCGGCTGCTGCTGGGCCTCACGATCCATCTTGAGCTCACGCTGCCGCTCGAGGATCACGTCGTGACCCTTGTCAGCGAGCTTCGCGATCCGCAGCAGTTCGCCGCCGGAGAAGGAATGGCTGTCCTGTAGATTGCCGTTCCGGTCCTCATAAGTCTTGGCGAGCGTGACGCTGTGATAGGTCTCGTTCTTTTCGTTGACGTTCTCCCAGATGGTGGCTTTGAGCCTACCGTCCCGAAGGGTGTCGAGGGGTGTGTTTTGGTCCATGTTGGACCTCCTTTCTGTTGGGGTTGGGTGAAGGGAATTGCTCCTCGCCGACCCCGTGCGGCGAAGGAACAAAGAGCGAACATATTATATTTAAGCGTTTGATTGCAAGGAATTAATTCCTACCTACCATAGTTGCGCGACCGTGACCTCGTGGTCTGCTGCGCTCTTGCCTTTACGAACTCATCCTTCGTCAGTGGACGCTTCGGCGCCTCGGGTTTTAGGGGGAAGAACCAATCGGCGTCGCGCGTGCCCTTGCGGGCGTAGCTCGGCCGTGGGTCGGGCAGCACGGCCTGCGGCAAACGCGTCGCCGGGCAGATGAAACGCGGAGGCTTTGGCGGTTCGATCTGGGCGGCCACCGCCTTGGTGAAAGCGGCTTTGGGCTCTCCAGACCGGCGATAGAAGTCGGCGAAGCCATGGTCCGGCAGGCTGTCGCGGAGCGCGAAGCTGACCGAAACGGGGCTCGCGAAAAGAGAAGATTTTGTCATAGGGGACCTTCCAGACGGGACCAGAGCCCGTGGCGATATTGCGGAAGATGGGCGTAGATCTCGGGTACCGGCTCGACGACCACGCGGTAGAGGCGTGGACCGAAGCGGGTCTGAACCTCCACGCGATCATATGGCGGATAGCTGGGGTTGGGGTGGAAGAGCCCCGCCATCCAGGGGACGGTGTAGTAGGCAAGGCGCTCCACCCAGGCGGGCCCGGTGAGCCCGTCGCCCCGGATGAGCATCCGGTTTGCGGGGGCGTTCAGCAGTTCATCGGGTGTGCGGACATCGCGGCCCAGCTGCTCGCGGAAGTTTGTCTCATAGGCCTGCTCCTCAAGCTCTCGGGCAACACGGAACGGATCGGCGCCGCCCAGCACTGAGCCCAGGATCTGACGCGCCCTGAGATGGGCTTGGCGTTGGGACACAGGCCTATCATAGTGGAGCGTCTCCCGGCCGATGGTCTTGGACGTGACCTGTGCGCTTTCCAGATCGCGGATGCCGAAGGAGATCTGAAGCCCGGCGCTCGATTTGATGATGTTCCGCGCATCCTTGCCGAGCGCGTTCATCTGGGCCTCGTGCTGGAAGACGGCGACCGGGCGGATGCCGATGCCGGCGCCATAGGTGAACATACGCGGCACCAGATCGAAGCCGCCCTCAATGCCGAGCTGTCCACATTCATCGAGCATCCAGGTCTGTCCCGGTGCAGACGGCTTGCGGGACTTGTGGATCATCGCGCCGGTGAAGATCGATTTGATCACCGGGGCCCAAGGCGCGATGAGCTCCGCCGGACATTGGATGTAGAATTGGATGAGGGGCGTCTCGCGGCAGAAGTCAGCGAGGTCGAAATCGAAGGGCGGCGATACCGAGTCCAGAAGCACGGGGTCCGAGAGGCAGGAGAATGCCTTCTGGATCTCGCCGACGATGCCCTTGAAGCCGCCCGAGCTGTCCTCGCGCGCCGCGGCGATCTCCTCCTCGACGCTGGCGACGAAGGGAATGCCGGAGCAGTGCATCTCATAGGCCAGATCCAGCCAGGTCTGGTCGCCGCGGACGAGGGCGAGGGTGGCATTATAGAGGTCCGGGAAGGTCAGCCGCTTGTTGAGCTTGGTCAGGATGATGCCGATCGCCTCAAGGTAGCGCCGCGCATTATGCTCGAAATAGACCGCATTGGAGGAGCCGGAGCTCATGAGCAGCCCCTCCGCGGTAACCTTCATGTCTGAGAAAAGGCTCGGGCTCGACCAGATCAGATAGGAGAGCGGGTTGAGCCGGTCCTGGGGCAAGCCCAGTAGACCCAGCGGGTTCCAGAAGCGGCAATGCTTCCCATCGGGCGTCTGGTTCTGGCTGACATAGCCGCCCTCCGCCTTGGGATCGAGCATCACCAGATGGCCGCCTTCATGAATGCCGGCGCAGAGCGTGTAAGCGAGCACATCCCGGAACTTTCCAGCCCGGGCCCCAGCCGTAAAGCAGATCCCAGCCTGCCCCGACCACCAGAGCGGACGGCCCCTGAAGAATCCGATGAAGATTGAGGTGGGCGTCCGGGTGAAGTATGCGGCCTCTTCGAGTTCTGCCTCGTCGACGAAGCGCGCAGAGCCGTAGCGGTAGAAGTCGTTCTCGGACGGGTCTGGCATCAGTCGCGCCCCCGCCGTCGGATGAGCAGGAGAGCGAGCGCGAGGCCGACCAGCGAGAGCACCGCATAGAGGATTCCGCGCACCACCGCGTAGATCAGAAGCGCCAGCACCACCTGCCAGGCGATCAGGAGCCAGTCGAGATGCTCCGGTCCATAGGCGCGCAGGGTATGTCTCGTCACCCAGGCTTCCGTCGCGCCAAAGACATGGGGCAGCGCCGCATAGGCCGCAAGCACGCCGGAGGTGAAGGTCACGAGTCCGAGCGCGCGGGTGAAGGCGGAGTCCATAGCCCCGCTCATGGTGCCTCCGCTTGATCTCGCATGGCCGCTGTGATCTGGCGGCGAATGCGGTTGAGATGCCCGTAGGTGCCGAGCATGGCCATGGAGAGCTCGCTGCCGCGGAGATCGCGGCTCAGAAGCTGGAGCTGTCCTGTGACCCGCCCGACGATCAGGCAGGCCAGGGTGACGCCCGCGAACCCCAGGATCTCTCCCGGATAGAGCAGGTCCACGAAAGCGATGGTGAACCCTGCGATCCCGGCGGCGAAGAGCAGTCCGGGGACAAAGAAAGGCCGGCGGACTGAGACGACGGTGATACGGTCGAGCACATAGCTGTCCCGGTGGGTCTCGACCGCGCGGTCGGTGACGGAGATGCTGCCGAGGGTCATCCGCTCGCCCCAATGGCCTGGCATTGCGGTGTGCCCAGGGCCTGTTCGAGCCCGGTCTGCATATCTTCCACACCCGGCAGGCTGATCTGCCGCGCCGTGCCGGCATAGACGCCGAGCGCGATCATCCGGTCACTGCGATAGACCTGACCCGCGCAGGCGCATTGAGATGCGGCGGATCTTGCAGCTTGCCTTACACGCGCCTCATCGAGCCGTTCCTGCTGCGCTCGCACTTCCCGCTCAGCCCTAATCTCAGCGCCATTCACAACGGGGTCATTGAACTCGTGACAGACGCGCATCGCGTCAAAAGCGAAGGGCCCGAGAAAGGTGGCGACATCCGAGCAGCGTCTCTCCTTGATCACTGGGCGGCGCGGGCGCTCCGGGCGCGCCGCCGCCTTGATCCCTTCGGGACAAGTGATGTGCCAGCCGGACTTGTCGATCATTCTAGTACCGATCAACTGGCCTGCGAAGATGGACGCAGCGGCGTAGAGAAGCCCAGCCAGCAGCAGTGCGCCGGGTATCGGAAGCTTGGAGCTTTCCATGTCGCTCACCCCTTCTTTCTGGAAGCTCTAGGACGCTTCGCTGCGGTTGGCGCACTGGGCACAGACTCGTCCGCCACGGGTGCGGGCATGGCCTCTTGGCGCCAAATGGGCACCGCCAGCGCGACATAGGCATAGATCCAGATGACGACCGGAAAGATCAGCTCGACCACCGCCACGATCATGGCGATCGGCGCGAAATGCCCGATCATCTTGAGCGCATCGGTGACCCCGGCCTGGTCCGGGAACGGGGGCAAGGTGACCGTATTCGCATCTTGCCCAGCGATTACCGCCGAGAGCTGATCGGCCTGTGACGCCAGGAAGCCCTCCAGCCGCCGCGCGATCTCGGGGTGAGCCGGGATGCTGACAGGCGTGCGCAGTTCATCGGCATAGGTGCTGGCAAGCGACACAGGCGTCGCCTCGTTCAGGTCGCCCAGGGCCTGCGCGATCTGGCCGGCGATGATCTGTGCGGACCTGCGCTGCCCGGCTAGACTCAGCGTCTCGTCATCGAGCGCTGCCACGAACTCCTGCTGTAGTCGGTTCAGCGCCTCGCGGGCCCCCGTGGATGCGACGCGGCTTGCTTCCGCCTGCGCCGTCACGGCTGTGGCCCTGGTGGCGAGGGTGTTGAGCGACTGGAAAATGTCTCCGCGCCCACCGGTGCCGAGCGTGCTGAAACAGGACGACTGCGCCTCACAGGCCGCGGTAGTCCTCAGCGTCTCGGTGATGGCCTGCAGGCTGGGAAGGACCGTCTCGGCGTCCTGGGCGGAGGTCGTGGCCGCCGCGATGGCCTCGGATTGATCCTGGGCGTAGGCCTTGAGTTGGAGCCGGTTGACTTCTGCCAGCGTCAGACCGGCAAACGTGGAGATCGAGAGGCCAGCGCCGACGGCGAGAACGGATATCAGGCTGGCGGCCATCGCTGCCCGCGACCCGATGGCTGCGAGCGGCGCGCCCTGCTGGACGGCAAAGCGGTTGATGCCATAGGCCACGAAGGCGGCGCCGAAAGCGAGCAGGCCCGCTTTTGCGTAGTCCCACAGCGTCTCGGCGCCGATGAGCGGGGGCGTTGCGAAAAACAGCAAGAGACCCGAGATGACAGCCAGCACCGGCAACATAATCTGCGCGTAGGACGGCATCGGACGGCGCGGCAGGCGGTCCATCTCGCCCGCATACTTGTTGGCGAAGGGATCATGCATGGGAAGCTCCCTTCCGGGCCGCGAGCGGCGCATTGGCTTCGGCTCCGCGCGGCACGGAACGGCTGACGGGCCACGCGCGTTCCGGGCGATACTGCTCAGCGCGCCAGCGGTCGAAAAAGCTGATCGCGCGCGAAACCGCGTCGGGGCGGAGATGCATGCGCCGCCGCCAGACGACCGGCTGGCCGTTGTGGCTCTCCGCAAAGGGAAGCAGATGCCCGTCGCGATGGGTCCCGCGGATCGCGGTGGCGAAATCCTCGCCCTTGGGCTCAAACCCGAGTTTTGCGAGCGCGGCCGTGGACGCAGGGTTGGCCACGCCGCGCTGGACGATGATGCTGGTCGAGGCCGCGCGCACCGGGCGCCCGAGGTGCTGCCAGTCCCGCAAGACGAGAGACAGAAGTGCGGGGCCGAGACTCCGCCCCCACCAGTTGGGAGCAACAAAAGCGCCACGGAGGCGCAGCCTGCCGCTTGCGTCAAAATAGGAGTGGCGCCCGGCAATCAGGACCGGGCCATCACGGGACTCGGCGTAGATCACGGCGACGCGCGCGCGGCGCCGGATCAGATCTTCCACGGACGCGTTGAAGAGATATTGGCCGTCGGGTGTTTGAGCCGTCTTGCTCAGCTGCCGCACATAGTCCTCTGCGATGTGCGACCTCGCGTGCGCGAACATAGCTGTCAGGCCGGTGTCAAAGACCGGTCCCGGTAGCGATTGGCCCGTGGTATCATCGCGAAATGATGGGTTCGACTGTGTCATTGACTGCGCTCCGTCTCGAGAACGGGCTGCCCTGCTGGGGGTGCCCTCTCGCTCGGTCTGACGGAAAGCGCGCGCCGCGTAGCCAACACCGATCCACGGAAGCGTTGGCCGGCCTCAATCACTGATGGGCCCGTTGAGAGTCCCCCAGCTGAAGCGTAAACTCGCACTCCTCATAGAGCACGGGCATGTGCACAATCAGCAGGCTCTGGCCGCCGCGATTGGCCGGAAACCTGCTACCATTCGCTGGTGGATCAATGGTTCCGCGGCGCGTGCGCCGGAGACCATAGCCGAGGATGCCGTCCCGGTGGTTCTGGCCGTCTTTGCAGCGGCACTCCCGGATCTTGATCCGGCGCAGATCCCGAGCCTGCTTAGGGGTCCTATGGAGGATTTGGAGCTTCTACTTGATACCGGCGCTGTGCCCTCCCTCATGCGGTTGGTCGAAAACGAGGCGCAACGCGATGTTGGGGAACTCATTCCTGCGCGCCGCGCCAGGCGGGATCTGATTGAGCTGTCCGAGCCACCCGAGAGACCTTCGGACGCCGTCATTCAACGTGGCCATGACTTCCGCATCGCCTTCAGGACGCGTGGGCGTGGGCGCTTTGTGGTGGCTTTGCAGTCAGCACCGAGTGGTTGGGGCGTGGTGCCTTGTTCACTCGATGGAGATGCCGGAATGATCCATCTGCCCGGCCTGATTAAAGGAGGTCTTACCTACATGAAGGAGCGCGTTGAGACAGGTCGGCATGTCTTTGTTGCGGCCTAAGCCACGCAAGCCTTTCCGGCGGAGCTCACAGCGGCGCTCCGAGATAGGTCGATCTTCGATGCAGTCTTGATACGGCACTTTGTCCGCCATTTCGAGGCGCTCCCGAAATCCAGCCGCTGGCTCTTTGCGATGGATGTGGACGTGATCGATGCGCCACCGGCTCAGGGCCTGGCCGAGAACTGATCGGTCTTCAGTTCCGCCTTCAGCACGTCAAGGCGCGGATCATAGGCTTTCAATGCATCCATCAACTCGGCATCCTGTATCCGAGCGCGCAGGTCGCGGGCCACGTAGAGCTTCGGGATTGCCGCCTGAACGGCATCGAAAGCGTCGATGACCATTGAGTTATGCGTGACGATCTCCGCGCCAAGCTCATCGGCTGTCGTAGCCAGTGTGCGGAAGAGGTTTTGCAGCCGGAGCGACGGCTCGGGGTGGCTGTCGCGGGCGTTGGCCGAATACCAGCCCTCGAATTGCTCGATCAGCCAGATCATCGCGTAGGCCGCGAAGAGCGCCAGTTGCGTCCGTGTTGGCCGGTCGAAGGCCGCGATGCTCTCGATGTTCTCTATGTCGTGCTTTTGAATGTTGAGACTGCCATAGAACGCCGACTGGTCCGCATCGAACTCCAGGCACTTGGAGGTCTCGGGATCCAGTGGCATCGGTTGCGGACCCGAAGTCTCAATCGCGTCCATGGGCAGCTCATAGAGCCGGGTTGAGAGACCGTTGCGGCCTGCGTAATTGACATGGCCATTGACCGCATGGGCGAGCTCGTGGAGCCAAACGAAGCGCGCCATCAACTGTCCGAGCCAAAGCCCTGCGAAATACCGGTCCGTGTCTTTTGGAATGACCTGGTCGCTATGCGCGTCCCCGACATGTCCGCCGCCCGCTGTGTAGTCGAGCAGCCAGATCCCCGGAACGCGGTCGTCGATGGGACTAGGACCGGTCTCTTTTGAGGGATCGCCAATGTCGGGAAAGAAGCTGGGCTGGGTGAAGCAGAACAGCGCGAACTCGCTGGCCGCCGCGAAGAGCGAGGAATTCATCGCTACGATCTGATGCCCCTGCCAACGATCCGCAAAGGCGTTCGGCCGCATCACATCGACATAGCCACTAAGAAGCGCCACCGGTTCGCCGGCGGCGTTCCGCGCATCTTTGGTCCACGCGGAAAGGTCCTCGAAGCTCTGGCGGGAAAGATGAAAGAGTTGGGTCTTGGGATCGTCGAGCGAGGTTGCGAATGTGGTTGCACCGAGCTCCTTCCGCACGAACTCTTCGAACGCCATCGCGGCCCCCACGCCAATCTCCGGTCACGGCATTGGGCGGCCTAGCGGCACTGGGGTCAAGGGGCTGGAGCGATCGATCTCGCCCTATTGGAATGCGCTGGCTGAGATAGTCGAAGACGGCCCAGGTGCCGTATGCGCAGTGGCGTCGTCCAGGGCGTTGTCCGGCGTATTGCTATCGAGTGTGGTGTGCGCGGTATCGGTTTTGGGGAGACGCCCGCGCACTGCTGACGGCGCGTCATTCAAAAGATCGTCGAGGGCGTCATAGTCTCCACGGCTCAATGCGCCCGCTTGCATCTTTGTCTCAGCTTCATCCAGCCGCTCCTGATACTCGAGCAATTCCGACTGCTCCTGTACCAACGAATCATGGCGTGAGGTGCCCTGCTGATAGGCTTCCCATTTGGGGCGGCTGTCGTCGATCTCTTCAGGCGTAATCTCTTCATCCGCAACTTCGTGGCCGAACTCGTCATAGACCAGCGTGCCGTCCTCGGTCTCGAAAACGCGGCGGCCATCTTCCAACACATGCGCCTTTGAAAGCAGATCATCGATATGCTGCTCCGCGCGGTCGAGGCGCTCGCGGTTGTCCTGCAGCGCGTCGATCAGCGCTTCCTGGTGGTCCCCGAGGCGGGACTCCATCCGGGCCAGCTCTCTGGCTGGGACACCGGAAACGATCCGCGCGATCAGGACCGTAGCACTGTCCTCTGCCGGCTTGGCCTGCTCTTCCTTCATCTTCTCCACACGCTCATCGACACGCCGCGCAGCTTCCCACTCCTCGACTTTGAGCTTGTAATGCGCATCAATCCGAGCAGCGATGACGAAATCGGGGAGGAGGTTCTGGATCATCCGCCGCATCTCCGTTCAATCAGTGCAGCCGTGACGGCGCCCGGCAGATGATCGGGAAACCGTTCGAAGGCCGCCCAGATCTGATCAACGGCACCGTCTTCCTCATAGAACCAGCCATAGATACAGGCCATGCCCGGCTGTTCTTCCCTGCCGTCAGAAACGAAGCGGGCATAGGCGAGGCCTTCGATGATCCCAGCCACGTAGGTGTAGCGCTCATTCGCATCCATCTTGGTGAGCACCACGCCCGCGGAGAGATCCTCGGCCTGCGTCGGAACTGCGGCCAAAAACCCGGCGAGTATGGCGGCAATCCCGCCCCGCACACCTGTGTATGTACTCCACATAAACGACCGTTTTTGCACATAAATTTGTACTTCGAACGGAATTAAGGTACAATAATCGTAACCTTTGGTAATCCTCGCGGTTCCGCCGGCGGAATGCCCGGACTTCGAGACCAAGGCTCAACACTCAGAAAGGGTCGTTTTGGTGCTTCTGCCTGCAGGAGCAACCATCGGAGAATTGATATGCGCAAACTGGGATACCTACGCGTCTCGACACAGGACCAGCGCCCCGACCGTCAGATCGACGGCCTGCGCGAGATCTGCGACGCGCTCTACATTGAGCATATCTCCGCAACGGCCCGAAAACGACCCGTCTACGATCAGGTGATCAAGGAACTCTCGGCGGGCGACGGTCTGATCGTCTGGGATCTCGACCGCGCCTTCCGCTCGGTTGTCGACGCCATCCTGGAGGTCGAGAAACTCAAAGCCCGCGGGATCGGTCTCGAAATCGTCAACATGAAGATCGACACGACGACACCTGGCGGCATGCTGATCTATACCGTGCTCAGCGCTTTTGCGGAGTTCGAGCGCCGCATGCTCTCGCAGCGCACACGCGAAGGACTGGCCGCCGCAAAGAAACGTGGCAAGCGGCTTGGCCGCCCCCCAAAGCTCAGCTGCAATCAAATCGACGACGCCATCCGACATGTTCGGGACGGTGCTAAGATCGATTGTATCGCGAAGGACCTGAACGTGTCCTCATGGACGCTGCGCCGATCAATCCGGCGACGCTACGCGCGGCACTCCCCCTACGAGCCGTTCGCCCGGCTCATCGCCCGAACCACTTCAACGTCCGGAGATATCCCCCTCAACCCCCAACCAGGAGACCACCATGAAAAAAGAACAGCTACTTGAAACTATTACGACCCTCGCCCTGACCCTCGAAAGACTGGTCGAAGATCTCGACAGGATCTATGACAGTGTGCACGAAGAGGTCTGAAACTTGACGGGAAACCGCGCCTGTGACGGTATAACGGCCGTGAACGTTTGAATACGTGGAAGGTCTGTATGAACGTGTTTCGGCGACGTGGGACTTAACGGTTTCGGCGCCTTTTAACCAGAATCCGAAAGCCAAAAAGTTTAATCGCCCTGATCGTCCCCCACTGAAGTGGTCCGCCGTTATGTTTAGGGAAACGGAGGACCAGAATGGCAACCAAGCGACACAAGCCCGAAGAGACCGTACTCCTTGCGCCAACGGTAATAGGTGAATTGCGTGACGCCGATCGTTCGCACCGCCTCGGCCACCGACTAGCCTTGCGATACCAACACATCGACCTGCCGCAGCTTCGCGACGATCTCTTCAGGCTTGCGCTTCTTCTGGGGCATTCCTTGATCCTCTATCCGGCTCGAAAGCCTACTTCAGGAAGGACCACTTTTCAGGGGGCAGGCCACCTTTTCGCCGATGATACGCCGGTGAAGATGCTGGCGCCGGGAAGCAAGAAGACAAAGACCGCGCGGATCTGGACATATGTCAGGGATGAACTGCCCTGGTCCGGGCAGTCCCCGCCCTGTGTCTGGTATCAGTTCACAGTGGATCGAAAGGGTGCCCACCCCGTCAGCCACCTCTCCGGTTACAAGGGCTGGGTCCATGCCGACGGATATTCCGGGTTCAACGGCTTGTTCGGCGATGACAACGCCCGCGAGATGGCTTGCATGGCACATGTACGGCGCAAGTTCGTGGATGTCTTCGCCTCACAGGGATCGGCTATTGCCGAGGAAGCCATCCGCCGGATCGCCGATCTTTACGCAGTGGAGAAAGAGGCACGTGGGAAACCTCCTGACGAAAGGGTTGCACTCCGGCAAGCGAAGTCCAAACCGATCTTCGATGACCTCGAAGAATGGTTGCACGCGCAATTGCCCCGGATCTCGGGCAAGTCGCCATTGGCACAGGCAATCCGCTATGCCCTTGGCCGGTTGCCGAAGGCCCGGCCTTATCTCGACAACGGGGCGCTGTCGCTCGACAACCACTCAGCCGAACGAGCGATGAAGCCCGTGGCCATAGGCTGGAAAAACTGGATGTTCGCCGAATCTGAAGGCGGCGGAAAGGCCATGGCCATCGCCTTCACGCTGACCGAGACCGCCAAGCTCAACGGCCTCGATCCGCAAGCCTGGCTGAACTGGATGCTCGGACGCATCGCAGATCACAAGATCAATCGTCTCAATGAGTTGCTGCCCTGGAGTTACGCCGCGCAAGCAGCGTAACCCGAACTGCCGGCGACCTGCCAGAGCACCTTCACCGGACGGGCACGTTCAACAGACACTTACACCTATTTTGACTTGTCAAGCTGTTGACCGCGTAGTCCAAGCGCGCCTGCTCAGATTTTCTTAATTCAATTTGCGCTCTTGATACAATAATTAAGGCGGACAAATGGAGGTATTATACTACCGTCCTCGCCGTGATCGTGATTGCCCGCACGTCCAGTGTGCCAACTATCATCAGTATTATCGTTGCCAAAACGTGTGTTTCGATAATCATTAAGCAGCGCAAGATGACGATGGTCTCCCTGCGGTGTCAAACGCTCGCGACCACCTGTTTCTCCCACCGTGTCAACTCCAGAAGCCCCCATAACAAACCTGTCCCGTGCAGCATCATAGGGCAGCCAACCCGCGGGACAGGCCTCCGTGAATGCGAGAACAGCGTTCGGGGGAGTCGAAACGAAATTCGACTCGATTTCCGGAAAGGAAACAGGGTATTGAACGCTATCAGTATTTATTGTGATCTGTCCAGTCCCCCACTTCTTTTTTATGAGAACACCATCATCACTTATTGTCGGTGCCTTTCGATCACAATTAATGTTTACGTTAGATGCTTCAAGATTTACGTTGATCGGATAGGTATTAAACCCTTGCTGTTCTCCAACGCTAATAACGCCTTCATCATTAGTCGAAGCACGAGTAGTGGCTCCGCTAAAATCAAGCACTGAATTTGGCAGCTTCCGGGTTCCGCTTATGTCACAAACAAACCCTTCAAGTGCAATGGACTGAAACAGCAATCCTGTGTCTAGTGTCGAGTCGAGTTGTATATCAACCTGTTCACTATGTGCTAAAGTCGAACTAAGAGTGACTTTGACACCTTTTTTGTCCAATTCTAGGCATTTTGTCCAAGCATCTAAAGAACTTCTTGACTGACGCTGGGAAGTTGAGATTTTTAAACGGTTGTTTTCGAAGCGTGACTCGTTTTCCTTGCACCAACTTGTAATTCTTTCCCTGCTACTTGAGCTGTTTGTGCTTCCAGAACCACTTCCCTGGAGAAAAATAGACGCCTCAGCACTAGCAACAAAGCTGTCGCTTCTTTTTGACATATCAAGACGGCAGTACTTGTCGTAATTATATTCAAAACTGTACGATCGGTCGTACTGAGTCTCAATATTAGTAATTCCTTGTGAGATTAGTGAATTACAGTGCTCCTGAGCCGTTAGCGAAATTGGAGAAAATCCAAAAATAAGAACTGCAGACAATAAAGTTCGGCTTAGCATGCTCAACCCTTTTCATATGTTTTCAGCTTGTTCGGTAGTGCTTGGGGTGGCGCCTCACAATGGAGGCGTAAAAGGAAGACTGCACCGCGAGACACTAATTCCTGAAAGAGATGCGACCTCACATTTCCCAGACGCCGCTCGAAGAGCGGCCTCCGCCTTCACGATCAAGGCCTCGTTTGTAGGATCCAGTTGTGCCGCCTCTACCGCGGCAAGGTAGTCCGCGACGGCTGTCAATGCCTCAGTTTCAATGGACGTGTCGCTGAGACTAGCCTCTATGTCTTCTTGCAGTTGCGCAGCCTCCGTCTGCAGAAGCGCGCTGGACAATGCTGTAGCCGTTTCGGCAGCCTTGGCGCTCACAGCCTTCCCAAGATTGATGAGAAACTGGTTGGGCTCTTTGGTCCACACTACGCTCGCCGTGACCTCGGAGAATTGCACGCCAGATGCGAAAATAGCCTCGATGCGCTCCATTTCGGCTTTTTCGCTGGGTGTAAGAGGCTTGCCCTCCGCCGCGGCGGTTCCCTTCTCATCCGGCTCGACGTTCTCGACCTCATCGCACTCAGTCTGAGCAGCTCCTCTTGCGACAAGGCGCTGAATCTCAAGCGCTTCCCACTTTGCTTTGATCAACTCCTCGCGCTGAGCTTCAAGCGCTTTGACGACATCGCCCTTACCTTCCGCTTTCGCCTTGGCGATCTCTCCCCGGACTTCCACTACAGACGGGTCGGACCTGAGTATGTACTCGTAGTATTGGGATCTGTGATTCTTAGACCCCGTTGGGTCATCATCGGGTTTGCCTGGCCCTGGCTCGTAGGGGAGCTTCGAGAATTTGCACTTTTCTTCTTTCTCCTCTTTGGCGTCGTCATCTGCTTCTTTCTTCTTCTTCTTGCTGAGCTCATAGGCTTGGTCGATCGCGACGAGAGTGTTGTAGCGCTTGAATAGGGCCGCCTCATCACTTCCGAGAGCTGGTAGTTTTCGAAACATTGGTGTGCCTATCGGTGAACTAGTCATGACCATGCGCACTTCGGGAAACCTGTCGCCAGGACCCTCCGCGCCCAATCTCGCCGCGGAATACCGTTCCATCACGGGTTTGAGATCAAAAGCCCAGGTTTCCGACGCAGCCCCATTGGGAGAGTCCAAGGACAGGGTTACAACTGGATACCACCCTACGGGTGCGTTTCTTCCACCGACAACGACAGCCTCGAGTGGTTTCAAACGGTAGTTTCGTGCGCCTCTCGATTGAGTAATGTCGGTTAGGTCTTCGTTGAATTCTACCTCGAACTCGGCAAAGAAGTACGGCTCTCGGCGAAAGCCTCGAACTTTCAGGAAGTCCGCAAGGGACTGGTCACTTCTGTCTCGGAAACCTGACAAAACCGGGGTCCGAATGTAGAAATCAGCAGCACCACCGGCTCGGTCGATTGGATTGATTCTATACTGTTCTGTAAAACGGCTGTCACCTCTTAGACCAAGGTTTTTGAGCTCTGCGTCTCTGCTGCCGTGCACAACGGTGATGCAATGCACGTCGGGGTTCATCTGCAAGCCCATATGCCCGCCTTGGTTCGGACTCGCGGGTTTCCCAAAGTGGAGAAAGTCGAAACTTCGACCGACGATTGGTATCGCTGACTGACTTTCGCCGGCGCGTGTAATGGCCGCACCTGCGGTAGTGATCCCGGCTTGGATGAAGGCGGCGACGACCTGTGGAGCGATCAAGGCGACTAATGGTGGTAATAAGCTTTCTACGTTGGGGTCGGGTTCAAGTGTTGGGTCGGGCCATTTCCTAGTTGGCACCTTTGTCAGACACGTCCTACCAAGCCAAATTTCGGTTTGAAAATTAGAAGCGATTTCCTTCTTTAGATTTTCAGAGTTCGGAGCTGCCAATGACGAAGACGGAGAAAAATAGGAAAAAAATACCACTGCTACGATGAGCTTGCATGTAATGGGTCTAATTGACAATTGTGCCTCCTTCAGTACTTAGCTATAGCTACAGAATCTTTCACGAATCGTTTCGATCGGGTGCAAGTTCATCGCATTTATATTATAATGCCGATATGTCTATGCGACTTCTGTTTGAGCGATCAGCCTAACACCTTTGGGATCATCTCTCACAGAAACGCTCTTTATACGAGTTATTTTATCTGAGAATGGAATCGGCTGCTCAAAAACACTTAGATCTGCGACTTCAGCTGGTGGCAAGCGATCAAAATATCGGTTAACTAGTGTCGTGAATCCAATTCGGATTGTGAAAGTTTTGCCAAAAACTCTGATAGTAATAACAAAATCAAGATTTTTGAAGCGAGGCTTTATGCTAACCTTACTTCCTGAGGTTAGGAAGTGTAGGGTTAGTTCTTCCCCATCAACTCTAATCCACGGTGATGTAACTCTAGCACACAACCGCCTTCCGAAGACTTTGATACAGGCTTCTGCTTTGGCTCTAGACCGGGTAGACAACCCTGAGAGGCGAATTGGGTTTCCTAAATCCAAATCTGGTCTGCTTACAATACGCAATTGCGCCCAAAGAACCGCAAAATCGATGAGACCTTTCGTAACGACGTCTGTAATGGCTTGGTCGATTTCGGTCTCGTCTTCTGTCTTTTTGCTAAAATTAATCAAGCCGCCGGAGAGTGAGCCCCTCAGGAGATTCATGAGATTTTGTTCTTCTGGAGTGAGTCGTTCAAGGTCGAGCGTTCCCCGATCATCTCGCTCTAATGCGTCGGTAATTGCATCTTCAAACAACTCTCCAAGTTCACTCAACAAGGGAATATCCGCATTTGGATTCATATCCCGTTCGACACTCAGAAGCTCTGCATCTCCAAGAACTGGGACATCAAGTGAAAGGCCCGTAGAAGAAGCGGAGTCTCCAAGGATATTGAACTCTAGAGGAAAACCAATTGCTCCAATCGCGTCATCAGCTACCTGATCGGAAATTGATACAGAAATTTCACCCATTTTTGAACTCCTATAATGTCCGCTTATTGTGAGGAAACCTTGGAACTGACGAGCCGTTACGCTACGGAACGATGGGGAGTGATACGCAGGCGCGCAATATATCGAATCCGATAGGAACTCCTCTCGGTGTGAAGGAAAGCAATGGCTTATGGCTAGGTGACGGGCGGTTTTGCGCCGGTCTCGCAGGTTACTCGCCGAATTGTACTTGGTTCAGTGGGGCCGCAAACAGCTGCTCATAGAAGGCTGTGACATCGGATCTTAGCGGATTGGAGGTCGCCGAAAACGCCCAGATACGGGAAACGCCAATCAATGTCAGAAGTTACGGCGCTGACGGCGTTCTGAAGCAGACCGAGGGGCCGGATGTAGCTGCGACCGGCCCAATTTGAAGAATCCGAGTGAAGCTTCCCTGGCTCGCATTGGCAAAACGAAAGGTTAGATGCGCAGCAAACCACGCTTCATCGCCAAGGCTATAGCTTGCTCGCGGGTTTTGGCGCCCATCTTGTCGCGAGCTTTCTTGATATGCAGTCGCACTGTTACCTCCGCGATCCCCATGCGATAGGCGATTTCATCATTGGACAAACCAGACGCCAAAAAACGAAGCGCGTCTTGCTCTCTGACGGTGAGGAGGTCGTAGAGAAACTCAACATGGCCGGACTTATCGTCTTGTTGGGGCGGGGAAACAAACGCGGTGAGTAGTCCACCGAGTATGGGCAGATCTGGACCATGTCGATCCCATTTGATTTGTGAGTCGGATAGATCGGTTATCAGCAGGAGAAAGCTTTCCTGCCCTGAGGACCGCCCGGCGCAGTACTGCATGTAGTAATCGGTAAGACGCGCACTTTCCAACCAGTTGGCGTGCTCAACGCTCTTTTGCTCTTTTCTGGGGATGAGAGGGTATTGGTGGATGTTGGTGTATGAGATGTCTCCGTACCATTTGCCACGGCGAGCATGAAGGGCAGGGTCAATGTCAATGTACCCTTTCTCAATGTACTCTTCGTGGCCATGGGTCTCCACGAGCGATGTCCTCCACCAATGCGGCAAATACTGGTTCGCTCCGAAATCTGCGATGCTGATATGTTTGAACCCGAGGTCCCTGGACAACTCGACCGCCGATGACCAGACGTCGCCGTTTTCCTCGGCTCGTTGGAAGGTCTCGACTGTGTCTATGACTTTGTTCGCAAGTGAGGTCATCGGGCGTACCCTTTGAGGTTTTAACCAATCGTTTTTCTATAGCAGAGAGTCGAAAAAGTGCGTGGCTTCGGGACGATACACTGAGCCTACGATATAGGAAGAAAGTCTTCAGACCAATTTTTGGGCAGAGTTGTGTTCTGCAAACGAAGCGAAACGACTGGCTTCAAAAGGCTCGGTCGAACTAGATTCTCAAGAGCCCGCGTTTCATAGCCAGGGCAATGGCTTGTTCACGCGTTTTGGCGCCCATCTTCTCGCGAGCTTTCTTGATGTGAAGTCTAACAGTCACCTCTGCGAGACCCATACGATATGCGATTTCATCATTGGACAAGCCGGATGCCAGGAAGCACAAAACGTCGTGCTCCCGGGCGGTAAGCAGACGGTAAAGGAACTCAATGTGCCCTGAGCTGTCGTTTGCTTGGGGCGGAGTTACGTATGCCGTGAAGAGACCACCGAGTATTGAAAGCTCAGGACCATGGCGGTCCCATTTGATCGCAGAGTCGGAAAAGTCCGCAGCGAGGAGAAGGAAGCTTTCGTCGTCCGCCGACTGTCCGCAGCCGTATTGAGTGAAGTAGTTGGTTAGTCGAGTGCTCTCGACAAGTTTCCTGAACCCAACGCTCTGTTTCTCTTTTCCTGGGATGAGAGGATATTGGTGGATGTTGGTGTATGACACATCTCCATACCACTTGCCGCGGCGAGCGTGCAGGGTGGGGTCTACATCCAAATAGCCCTTCTCGGCATACTCCTCGTGACCATCGGTTTCAGTCAGTGACGTCCTCCACCAGCTCGGCAGATACTGGTTCTTTCCAAATTCTGCGACGCTAATGTGTTTGAACCCGAGGTCTCTGGATAGACTGACGGCGGATAACCAGACGGTGTCATCTTGCTGAGCTTGCTGAAACACATCAACCGCGTCGATAACTCTGTTCGTGAGAGAGGTCATGGGCAACACCTTCTCGAATCCAACGAAATCAATTCCCTTAATGCAGATTGCCTAGTTCGTTCTGCGTCAATGAAATTTCGCTAGAAGGCTGGTCTTCGGCGCGATCTTTACGGTTGCAACCGGCGCTTCTTTGCATTTTGCGACTGCTGTGCAACTGCTAAATGTGTTTCGACGCATAAATGATGGTCAACTCTGATTGAAAAACGGACGTATAGACACATCGCTCGTTTAATATGAGCCGGTCAGAAACAGGACCCCATGGAAGCTCTGGTCTAGCGAAAAAAGTGGCTAACAGGTCAGGTCGCTCACGTTCGACCTGACCGTTCTCGAAGATGTGTTCGATCCAGATCATGCGCTGAACGTCTGTCCAGCCGCCCAACTGTTGCAAGGAATTGAGCTGGGAAGAACATACGCAAGATGTGTGCGGGTACTACCCGCACATCTTGGCAAGGGGGCCCGCTGCGCGCCCCCGTTGCATCCCTCCGGCTCCGAACTGAACGACCGTATCGACTTAGGCAAGCGACGCTGAACTGGCTTTGACATTTCGGCGGATTTTCAGGGAATGGTCATAGTATAATAAGCTGTTTCGGTGCTGACGCCCAAACCAAATGGCGGCGGTGGCTTCAGGTACTACGCCGCAGACTCCATCAACGCAGCTAATTGAACGCGATCCGTTGTAGTAGGATTTGCGATTGAAGTCGTGCGCTGCCGCAAGAGACTGAATGAGAGTGGCGATCACTGCGAGCAAATACCTTTTTTCATAGGCATTTGGAATATCTCAAGCGCGCGACAACATTTTGTTCGTCGGAGGTGTGGATATAGAGCGAACCGTCATTCAATTGATCCGGCAACACCCCCACTTCGAGCAATAGGCGTTCAAAATGTCGGTTGAGAAAGTGCATGTCGTCCAAGCTCGCCCAATCATCTAGTCGGTCGTAAAACCCGGCAAGATCTGCTTGAAAAAGTTTTGACCATTTCGCGAATCCAATCTGCGAGAGCTTTTGTTCGAATCGCCCAATTGGCCGTTGCGGACCGATCAACGAAGCACGCGCTGCGAAATACCTTGTCATAGACATCATGAAACCTGAAACATGGTCAGCGCAAATTTCAAAGAGGCGTTCATGTTCGCCGTCCACTTGATACTGCGCGTGCGCATCTATTATTCTATAAATCATCTGGTCAGTCTTCAAGAGTGCTTGCTCAGCATAGAATTCGACCATCTCCTTGTTAGGGGTTAGGAGACGGATGGAGAAATAGGTCGCCAGCAATGCGTCATTGTACTGATAGAGCCAGCCCTCGTATGGATCGGTGTGTGGTGCGAGAAGTGTTCCAGGAAATTTGCCTTCCAGTAGTGTGTTGAATGCAGCTGTTCCCAAACAGTAGCAGATTACCGAAATGGCTTCCCCGTGCAGACTTTCATCTTTCGAGGTCAGCTGCTCGGCAATATAGCCCTTGAGAACTATGTGCGTTTTAATCCCGTCGTGCCTTCGCACCGCGAGCGGCATAGCAACGTCATTAGCGCTTGTGCCAGCAGAGGGGTCTACGGCGCGAGAAGTGCCCTGACCTCGATCCAGTTCTTGCAGCGCTGCCGCGTAGTCAGCCGCAAACGTGATGCCATCGAGGCGATGTATGGGGAGATAGCCTCCAAATGCTTTGACCGCATCCTTGAGGCTTTCACCAACTCTTTTCGCATATGTCTCGTCTCCGAAATCTCTGAAGGAGACAGAAAAAGAAAAATCACTTCCTGTCGCCAAATCATTCCATGAAACAGGCTGCCCGGCTCCTCCAATGTCATTCGCCGCATCGCCGATGAAATCCTTCACTGCTTCGCGCAGTGCAGACGAAGTAACGTTGGCAATTCTTTGGCGTGCAGTGCCACCGAGTTTTGCAAGATGCGTTTGTGGCACGTCCTCTCTTCGGTTCGCCAGATAGAAGGTAAAGCAGCTATCACAGGCTACTTGGTTATAGATTTCTGCAACTTCCTCGAAGTCATGCGCAGCACTTCCGACCGCCAGTTTTAAAGGAGACAAGGGAATGACGACGCGGGTCATGCTTTTGTATTCCGCTGTCAAGTATGGGCCCCAGCCATTAGGGTCTTCGGCAATGGCTACACAATCGGGTAGGACAGCATCCCCGGATGGGTAGTGTACTACGCGCCAATGAAATTCTTCTAGCCTGGCTTTTTGTTTCGCAGGCACCAGGTCTTCGGCAAGAACCTGAACATGAACACTTCTAGCTGTCCCCTGGAATTCCCCTTGGAAGCGCTCCAAGAACGTTAAAAGCTCACTTGATGCTTCCCGCTGAAGCTGATCGAAGTTTTCGCGGATCGCCTGATACAGCAAGCGAACAGTCGCTTTGGGCGTCACGTTTGAAAGCGAACCAAGCAAATGCTGCTCGAGCCGCTCCATAGCTACAGCCTCGAACTTTGTTGGAACCCGATGTGTCGGTAATTCAATGTTTTCAAGAAACTTAGAAGGTTGGTGAATGAGAGTATCAATTGACGAGGCTAGTTCGGACACTCCTGCATCAATGAATTCGCGCAAGTACGCGGCTCTCATCGTCAGATGTGCCACTATCTCGCTAATCAAATCCACAGGCAGTTTTTTAGCAGCGGGCACTGCGCGCGCTTCTTCTACAAGAAACCGCAGCTCGTGCTCGTATCCTGTGATCAGGTCGTCGAGTGTTGGCGCGCCACTTGCAGCTGGCTTCGAATAAAAATCTCTTGTCGCAGCTGCATCATCACGAGAGACCGGAACAGGATTTGGCAGGCCGCGTCGATACATCCAAATCTTGTCGTTTCCATCTGGAATGACGAACTCCTTGAGGAAGTGCCTTGGTATGAAGTGTTGCTTCCGACCCGCCATAGTTACTCCGAGTCCTTATGCCCTTTACAGCTTCGCGCGGACTTAGTCTGAAACGTACACCGGATTGTCTAACGGTGAACTCGCTCAAGAAATTCAGTGTCTATCCTTACCCCCGCCGCCATCATCGCTTCGCAGGCGGCATTCCATGCAGAAACGTCGGATAGCTGTTCCGCCTTCTGCCCGATCGAAAGGACACGTCGCCCGATACCGAGCTCGTTCCAAAAGCGACTGTTCGCTGCCTCGGCCCATCGGTCTGCTGCCGCGGCGAGCGCTATTACAGCGGTCGATGGCTCCAGGCATTCGAGAATATGCAAGAACATGTATGCGATTGTCGGACACGAAGGCGCTTCGCCCGTGATCTCAAACAGCAGTGGTATGAACGGCATTAATTCTGGATCAGACAGACCTTTCGTATAGGCCTGCCCCTCGCCGAACCCGTAACTCGTCCGCATGAAAAAGGCGCTGATGAGCTCCTTCAGATGGATTTCCATACCGTCGCTTTTTGACCACAAATGGTTGCGCCAATGGCTTGTGTGCTTGAGCCGCGGCCAGAGCGCCTCGCGCACCGATACTAGATAGGCTCGATCTTCCGCATCACCTTCGATGCGACGAAGATCGCTCTGCACTATGAACGTCGCTGCAGCGTCTACGAACGCTTCATCCGAAAAAGCCTTTAGGACATCGAACACCAGCGCTTGGCGCGTATCCTCTTGCCAGTGGCGAGCATGCGCAGCGGCGTAATCCATAAGGCCTCGCGTCCAAACGCGCTCGATATCGCCGTCGTCTGCGCCATCCTCGCCTGGCCCGTTCGTTGCTAAGAGCCACGCCCGATTGGCATGCATGAGTGTCTTCGATATCGGTCCGGCATTTGGGCCGAGACGTTCGAGAATTCGAAGCCACGCCGTTCCGGTTTTCTCGTCAAGGTAGTAGTCTGGCCAATCCGGTTCGCTCGTATCGCTCTTCTCAACACCGCTCTTCCTGCGGATCGTCAAAGTCCGTTTTGCACGCCTCGGCCGCCGCGGCGGCGTCGGCCAGTCAGGCTCTGCGCCGCCCTCCCGCCATAACCGCTCTGCTTCGATCGCGGAAAGAAGGCGTGACTCCAGTTCAGCGCAGCGCGTGTCATAGGCGGCCTCGGACTCGCCGAAATTCGCGCGTCGAGGGATTCTGCAGGCGAGGAGGGCGAGACGGCAGATCGAGATCAGTAATTTTTGGTCGATCTTTCCGACCGCAGTTCGGTGTCTCAGGAAGGCTGGCGCAGCGCTCGTCACAAATTCAACAACCGACTGCGAGAGGCGACCCGCGTCCGCCTCATCGCCGGAAGCGGCGGCAAGATAGAGGCGACCGGCAATCGCCAGCGACCTCTCGTCGTACATGACATCGTCGCGCGACTGTGCTCTCGACCGATCCTTGGACAGCAGTGCCTGATCGAAAGTCAATTCAATCTCACATCGGCGTCGCGCCAGATCTTCAGGCGAGCCAAAGCGGGCGAGGAATGCCGCGGCCGCGACACGCGCTAGCCAAGGATCGTTTGGGTTATGAACGACTTCGTCGGCCTTGACCGGCACGGCATTGGATGTTTCCATCAGGATTTCTTCCGCATCGGCGACGCTTACACTGACGGGCTTGGTTTCATCGTCCATCGCCATCCGGACTGCGAGCGACCGAGTGAACGCCGACTGCTCCGAGCTGGCCTTCGCGAACCCTTCTTCCAGCCACTTCTTCTGTCCGGGTGGCCCGTCGTAAACCCATCCTTCGCGTTTCTTTCCCGCGGCATCCTCTTCCTTAACCCGCCTGTAGCTCTCCCTTGACGATAGGCGGAGTGCGTGGGACGCCATGAATTCAGGTGACGCCCAGTCGACTGCGTCTTGCGTCCAGAGCCCGAGCCGCCTTACGGCCACTTCGAGCCGCGCGCGCAGTAAGGCGCGCTCTTGCTCAGAACTACTAAAGACGAGCTGAGGGATGATGTCGTGCAGCGCAAGGCTTCTTGACACACGGTTCGCCAGATCTTCCTCGACAGGTCGGTCAGAATCCGGCGCCGCCCACCAGTCACTTCCCAGAAGCCCCCCTCCCATTCGATCCACGCGGTCGATATTGGCGCGGCCGGCGTCCAGCGCCAGGGTTTCCGGAGACGCCAGAAGATCTCGCAGGATTGCTCCGTTTAGCGATGAGTGAGACAAGACGAGATCGACAATGACGAGCCATAGCGCCCCCAGTATCGGCCCCTCACCGATTACATCGCCAACCACCGCTTCAAGTGTGTCGCCGTCGTCAATTCTGCGATGCGCCCAGTGCTCTAGCGCCAACAGTGCTTTGGACACCATTACCGATGGTGCGCGTCCACGCGACCAGCCATAGCTGAACGAAGCGACAACTCTGCGTGACTCGCCCATAAACTCAACAGAGAAGTCAGGATCATCATCTTCAAGAGCGCATGCGAACGATGCCAGCGTCCTGATGAAGGACGTACCTGTAGCGGGTGCCGCCTGAAGAGTTTCCGTGAAAACTGCTGTGCCACATCGACCGAGTACGAACGGACTGTCGACACGCGATAGTGCATAAGAACGGTTCCGCCCCGAACTTGTCGGATATCTGTGGGGGTCTTCCTCGTCCTCTTCGATTGCGCGCAGGAAGGCGTCCACGAATTCGGCCGGAGCGGCCGACGGTAGCTTTCCCGGAAATTCAAGGATCTGGCTGAACGCTGCTTCCGGCCGCTTCGAATCCCTTACAGCATTCAAAAAACGTACCGCGGCGTCTGGAGAGAGCTGCGCCCAAACCCCAAGTTGGAGCCGAGCTGTTTCAAGTGCGTCGTCGGTGACCGCGTACTTCACCTCCGGAAGAGAGTCGTGGGACCGCGGGAGCGGACGGCCTCTTTGCTCAATATCCGCTGCCAGAATGTCCGCGTAGCGATTGAGCAAGATTGGCGTAACGGACTTCTCGCCGAACGCTCCAAGTACTAGCCAGTTCTGGAAGAGATCAACGGCCGCTGACAACGCGTCCGGTTTCAAGCGGTCAAAGCGCTGCAGACACCACAGGATAAGACGCACCCACTCCGGCCCTTTCGGAATGGTCATGCCCTCCGGCACCTCAGCTCCGTCTTTAAGGAACTCTCTCAAAAGGGGCGCTGCGGACTGAGTGTGCGACGCGATGAACCACTTAATGAGCTGCGCTGCCCTCAGCCCACTATCCGCGAGTAAGAGAGCATCGTATCGGTCTAGCAAAGTCTCGGCGCGCTCCGATCGGACAAGTGCCAACAATGCGAGGCCGGCCCATCCCGGGGAGGCGCTTACCCTCTCCAGTCGCGCGAGCAGTAGTGGCCACGCATCGTCCGAGGCGCTTTCAGCGAGCATCCGGCACGCCAGTTCAAACCCGCGCGCCATCCAGAATGGCGGCGGCGCGTCCAGCACCAGATCTTCGATGAGGTAAGGATTATCCGATAGGACGCAGGCGACCGCCCAATCCGTAAACAAATCATGCCGGAACCGAACCCGGTCCGACTGGAATTCGATAAGCAAACCGTCCGTAATCAATCCTGCAACCGCCTGCGCGTTCTGTCCCGCAACGTCGACCAGACCGGCGCCTTCGATTAGGCCCTTTCCGACGGCGTAAATCACGCGCTTCCGAGAACGAGTCTCGCCCTTCGCACGCTTGCCCGTCCCCGCACCGGAGGCCAGCCAATCGTTCGCAAGTTCCGCCTCGCTGATCGCTTCGGCAGTATAGAGTCGCGTTCTGAGCAGCAGTCGCAGCTTCAACAGGTTTCGGGCAAGTGGTTTTGCCGGATGGTCCGGCCTTAGCAGGTGGGCGAGCTGCGGCGACGTTTTCGCAAGCGCTTCGGCTTCATCGTCGTCGAGCCCGTCCACCGCTAATCGTCTGCGATTAGACAAGTGCCCAAAGGTCTCTTCGCCGATCCAGATAGCGGCCTCGTCCTCCCATCCAGGACGCGCAGTGAACAGCACTATCAGGCCCGGACACCGCAACCCTGCACGTAAGAGATCGATTACGGTATTGCGTTGCGCGCAATCGCGAAACCGATCGAGGCCATCAATACAGAGGTAACCTCCCCCGTCGCAGGCAAGATCTCTGAGAAACTCGTCAGCCGTCGCCTGTATATCAAACAGGGAGCGCAGCGCGGGCCAGCCGCCAGGCGGGGTCCGGTCTGGGGCCAGCACCAATATACGCGAAACCGCTCCGCGACCCTCGATAACAGTTCTCAGAAGGCCGGATTTACCGGTGCCGCTAGGCCCGGAAATCTCAACGACACCGTCCTGTGTCTCCGCCGCCTGAAGCATCGCCTCCAGTTCGCGCCGAGGCTTTTCCCGCGCGAGCCGAAATTCATTCACCGTAAGCCCTATGTCATCGAGCGCATGGCGGCTCATTTCCTCGATATGGCGGCGCGCCACAGCGAGCGTCGGCTTTGAACCGATGCTGATACCGACCGCACTCAACTTGCGGACCAACTCGCTCCGGTTCAGTTCACCTCCTATGGCATCGGCCCGTAGGACAAGCCCGAACAACTCGCCATAGAGATCGGAACCATCGTTAGCGGATGTCAACTGCCTAGCACGGAAACGGTCATGCTGCTCGGTTATCGAGTTGGGGCGGGCGTAATCGAATGTCAGAACCGAGAATGACCGAAGGATATCGTAGAGAGCATCGTCACCAGTTTCGCCGCTAGTCACGAGATGCGTTCTGAACGCGGCAACGAAAGCGCGCATGTCTTTGTTGCTGCGCCCTGGGGTCTCAAGGAGCTTCGAAAAAGACGCGACATCGATCGTCTGCTGGGCAAGTTCCAAAGCTTCCTGTACGCCGTTGTCGATCGCACCGGTCGTGCGCTCTATGGCAACCGCGAAGTGGCGGTCCGGCTCGATCTTTCGCGCCTTGACGATCCCATCCACGATCGACGCAAATTTGGCGTCGCTCTCCGTGAACGCCATCGATCGTTTGACCTGAATCTCCAGACAGCGACCCACGCCTTCAGGCGTTCTGCCTCGAACAATTACGTCGTCAAGCGGATATCCTTGGCCGCCCCGTTGAAACTCAATCCTATCTACAGAAGTACCTGGTAGCCCGAAGGGCTCTGTGCTTGCTAGTAAAGCCAAGGCATAGTGAGTGCCGACTTTGGCTTCAAATTGCGATCCGGCTGGTCCCGTCGATCTTGGGCTCGAGTCAGAAATATTTTCTCCTTCCTGAAAGTCATAAAAGTCTTCGCTGCAAAAGACTTATGCACCCTTTCCGATTGCTACAATAGCCAGCACCGATCGTTGCTCGAAACCATTTTCACCCATAGACTGCAGCTGCTGTGGTTGGCAACAACCCTCCTGCAAGCGCGTAGGAAGACCACTTCGCCTCGTCCATGTAGGAATGTGAGTATACTTCGCGATGAGACCGCCGGCAGGTTGGCTGTTTGTCCAGGCTGATTTCCTTTACTGCACACTTGCTGTCTGAATTGTCTGCGCGCCGTTGGCCATGCAAGGGCCAGTATCCAACCATGCGCATATGGGCCTTTTGCACCTCTGATGAACCTGAGCAGCTTGATACCGCTGCCGGCTTCGTGCGGGCGCACGGGACCGACGAGGCGCTTGCCTTGATTGCGGCTCAACGCTGCAATCTCTATCCGACCCCGGTGACGTTGTAGGGCTAGACTGGCCTAAAAAGAGCCCAGGCGTCGTCTTCGAGACCCGAGGCAATTGCGGATCTCACTTGCACTAAGGGAAACCGCCGATCGTCAATGCTCGTCACGCAATTGGTTGCCTATAGAGTTTCCCTCAAGTTTCAGGCGCCTCCCTGACGGGCCGGGCTGTCGTGAACCGAGCCACCGCCAGGGCGGCGTCTCGGCCCTTTGGGCGTCCATCCCTGGCGCGAAGACGAAGGAAGCGGCAGAGCCGCTGCACCTTTTGGGCGCGTGCGGGGCGCACGCTTGGAACCCGTAAACCAGCTTACATCAAATCCGGGGACGCCTCCGGCTGTGGCGCAACGGGTTTTACCCGTAAGATGGTTTCACCAAAACCACGCGCGGTTTTGGAACCATCTAAACGGTCCCCCACAAAACCCGTTGCCCCATCCCCGGAGTTTGATCGAGGCGTCCAAACAGGGGCGCCCCCGTGCCGGGAGCGGTGTCTTTCTTTGGTTTTCTTTTGGACGCTCGCCGCTGGGCAAGGGTTCAAGCGCGGAGTCGATCGTCTTCTTCGCCGGAAAACCCAAATAAAGTGAATATGTTATGCCCCAACTCCATGCCCAGCCCTATGATATCTCAGCCACCGGATTCTATTTCGACAGCGCCGAGGAGTACGACCGCAAAGCCGCGGCACTGCGCAACGACGATGGCAATCCGGCGGAAGAGTTCGAGATTCAGTTCATCGACGGCGATGCCCATGACTGTGCCCTTGCCTCGGCCATCGGGCTGACCCAAGCAAATGTCTGCGCCTATCTGACCTGCACCGAGGCGTGGGACGAGCGGGAGAAAATTCTCACCGTCATCGCGGTCGGAGAGTGCTGCTATGACTTCGACCCCGATGCCAACCCCGATCACTACGAGATCGACATCTACCATGTGAGCAGCCTGCAGGAGCTTGCAGAGCAGTTCGTGGAGGAGGGCCTGTACTGCGAGATCCCCGAACAGGTGCAATTCTACATCGATTATGACGCCATCGCCCGTGATCTGGGTATGGATTACGCCGAGATCACCATCGCAGGCGAGACGCTGATCTATCGCGCATCGTGAGGCGATTGCACCCGCAAGCCTCTGCGCATGCCGGGGGCTTCGGGGTGCAATCCCGCACCGCCAAACGATGGAGACCCCCATGCAATTACAAAACATCAATCTCACCGATCTCACCCCCGCAAAGCTCAATGTGCGCAAGCACGGCGGCAAGTCGGTCGACGATCTCATCCCCAGCATTCGCGCCCATGGCTTGCTGCAACCGCTGCTCGTACGGCCCAAGGAAGACGGCTACGAGATCGTCGCCGGACAGCGCCGTTATCACGCCCTCTGTGCCCTTTCGGACGAGCAGGAACAGGCCGATCCCGTGCCCTGCCTCGTCATGGCGGAGGGCGACGATGCCAAGGCCATCGAGGCCTCGCTCGCCGAGAACGTCCTGCGCCTGCCGATGGATGCAATCGACCAGTTCAAGGCCTTCGCCGCACTTGTGCGCAACGGGCTCGGCGTGTCCGATATCGCCGATCAGTTCGGCATCACCGAGCGCCTGGTCCGGCAGCGGCTGGCCATCGCCAACCTGATCCCGCCGATCCTCACCGCCTATCGCAAGGGCGAGATCGGGGCCACCACGATCCAGCTTCTGACCATGGCGACGAAGAAACAACAGCAGGCATGGATCGCCCTGTTCAAAAGCGAGAACGAGCGGGCACCCGAAGGCTACCGCCTCAAATGCTGGCTGTTCGGCGGGGCGGAGATCACGACCGATGCGGCCCTTTTCGATCTGGCGGACTATAGCGGCAGCATCGTCTCCGACCTCTTTGGCGAGGACAGCTACTTTGCCGATAGCGAGGCTTTCTGGATCCTGCAGAACAAGGCCATCGCCGAGGCCAAAGCGGCCTATCTCGCGGAGGGCTGGAGCGAGGTCATCCTGCTGGAAACCGGGCAGTACTTTCCGAGCTACGACTATGTCGAGACCGCCAAGGAGGAGGGCGGCAAGGTCTATATCCAGATCGCCCACAGTGGCGAGGTGACCTTCCATGAGGGCCAGCTTTCCCGCGCAGAGGCCCGCGCGCGGGAGAAGGGACGGAAAGGCGCTCTGAAAACCGAGACGCCCGAACTGACAAAGCCCATGCAGAACTATCTCGATCTGCACCGCCATGCCGCCGTGCGTCAGTGTCTGCTGGCCCATCACGGGACCGCCCTGCGGCTCGCCGTGGCTCAGATCATCGCGGGCTCGGAACTCTGGGCCGTGCAGGCCGACCCCCAGAAAGCCAGCAAGGAGACCATCGGTGACAGCCTTGCGACCAGCGCGGCGCAGAAGCGCTTCGGTGAGGAGCGGCAGGCGGTCGCTGAGTTGCTGGGCCTCACGCTCGAAGACGGTGAGACCCTCGTGCCGCGCAAGGAGGACTGGGCGGCTTCCCGCGATCTGCACGCTCTGTTCGCGCGCCTGATGGCCCTGAGCGACGACGAGGTGCTCTGCATCCTTGCCCTTGTCACGGCGGAATGCCTGCCCGCGGGCAGCGCCATGGTTGAAAACCTCGGCGTGCAACTGGAGGTCAACATGCAGGATCACTGGCAGCCCGATCAGGCCTTCCTCGATCTAACGCGCGACAAGACTGTGATCAACGCCATGCTCGCCGAGATCGCGGGCGAGGACACCGCCGCCGCCCACATCACTTCGACCGCGAAAACCAGCAAGTCCATCATCAAGGCCTGCCTGGACGGGACAAGCGAGGCCAAGGACGCGGCATGGCATCCCCGATATATGCGCTTTCCGATGGAGGCCTATACCGACAAAGGCGGCATTCGCGCAATCGATCTCTGGGCTGCTCTAAACGAACAAGACGCGGAATGCGTCTAGTCCGTGCCCGACCGCCCCCTTGGGGCGCGGTCGGGCTTCTTTCCAGCTGATAAATCCGCGCGGTCGCCCCTAGAAGGGCCGACCGCGCATCTCCGAAAGCGCCAAATGCAGAGGCTTCGGCATCAAATTTACCGCGTAGGTAAAGGTCCCTCGCGCGCACTCTGTTGATGTGTCCGGCGCATCTCGGCGAAGCGGGATCGATCGCGGCTCATTTCGCGGGCCTCTTCCGCGAGCTGCGATCTCTCTCGACCATGCTTGTGTTTGAGGGTACGGCGGGCTTCGAGCTGAGCGAACACAATCGCATCGATGGCAGTTTGATCGCGCAGGTGCTCCTGCCAGGCCTCCGCCTCATTCTGGTGACGGATCCTCTTATGCGTGCCGCTCAGGCGATCCCATATCCCGCGAACTCCGGTCCGGAAGCGCGCCTGCCGTAGAAGCGCCGCTGCATTTTCGCGCTTTGCCAGAGTGTCTTTGAGCTGCGCCCGCGCCTCTCGCTGTTTTTCGACGAGCGCACGGTGCTCTGTTGTATGACGTGATTTCAGGTCTTCGATTTCCTTTGCGAGCGACTCCCTCCAGCGCGCCACGGCGGGGCGCATCGACCGGCCAAACTCCGCCTTGGCCTCCGCGACCGAGGGCAATGCTTTGGGATCGCCCAGGCGTTCGCGCACCTGCCTGGTCTTAAGCCCGGCCCATTTGGGAACGGCATAGACCTCGCCTTGCAGATCCAGCGCAACAAAGCCCCGACGATCTCCCCGCGCGAGAATGTAGCCCTTCTCCTCGAGCGCGCGGGCAAAACCAGCCGCGCTGTCCGAATACTGCCAGGCCTCCTGGAACACTCGCTTTATGGCGCGGGCATCCTTGCCGGCGCGCTTGGCCTGCTGCCATTCGGCGAGCGTGAAGTTCCGCGGGTCACGGTTGCCATGATCCCGCAAGCCCTTGGGCAAGCGCCAGTTGTGCTCCAGAAAGAGGTCCTTGGAGAGGTCTTTCAGCCTGGACTTGAAGAAGGGCAGATTGATGGCCTTCATCTCGCGCACATCGATCCTAGACCATACCGCATGGGCATGGCGGCGTCCGTTCTTCTCGTGGAAGATGATCGCGCGCGGCTGGTCCTTGAGCCCGAGCCGCGCCTCAGCTTCGTCGATAGCGGCTTCGAAATCAGCAATACTGGCGCGCTCTATCTCCGGCGGGTTGAGGCTCAAAGAAAAGAAGGGCTGCTTGCATTGCGTGCCCTTGGCGATTGCCTCGGACTCCTGCAGCGCCCCGCGCAAAGTCTCCGATGTGAACCCGCGCAAGGCATACAGTTCCACATGATCATTGTCCCGATCATTGGTCAGATGGGACGCGAGCTTCAGCCCGCTGCCCCGCTGGGAGCCGACTAGGATCATGGCGCCTCGCTGTCCTCATATCCGAGCGCCCGCATCAGTTCGGCCTTTATCGCGAGCACTGCGGCGCACGCACTTATCAGTTCCTCTTCGGTCTCCGGCGAGACAGGAAGCGCTCCGGTTTTGGCGGCGTGGGAAAGCTCGCGCAGGCTACCCGCCAGCTCCATCGCGCCGAGCAGACCCAAGGCCTGGGCCAGCGCCGCATGATCCCTTACCGGCAGCGCCCGGCGATCCCGCCGCGCTTTGCCCTCAGCTCCGAAGATGCGGGCCTTGATATAGCTGTTGAGCGAGCGGCCCTCCGCTACCCGCTCAAGTTCCGCCCGTTCTTCCGGGCTCAGCCGCACCGAGACCGGGGAGGGCCGCTTGCGCGCTGTCTTCTGAGGGAGGCTAGTCGCAGCCGCGAAATCGACGGATGCGCTTTGGGATGTGTCCGCGAGATGTCTCACGGTTCCACCTCCAACAGGCTAAGATCATGAGATTTCAGCTCTTCTTCCCACTCCGCCAGTACCTCGAAAACCTCTTCAACGGTGTTCGAGCTTTCTCCGGTGCAGCGCGCCACACTATCCCTATAAAGCCCTGTAAACGATAGATTAATCTGGGTATCCAGGTAATCGTCTCCCCAATTGTTCCCCCTTCCGACAGTGCGCGAGCAGTTACGAGGGGAGTGCCGGGCAGGTTCACCAATCGTTAGCGCTAAACTGCTTGCATTGCTGGTCAGTGCAGAGTTGAGCCAGCGTTCGGTGACGGCTCGCGAACCACGCCCGGCCCTTCGTTAAGCCAATGGAGGCCCTCAACCTTACCGGGTATGCCGTAGAGCTTGCAGCGCGGGTCATCGATCAGTGCCAGAGCTTCTTCGACCGTCCCTGCGCGGACGAACCCAGCCGCCACGTCAGGTTGGGACGGGTCGTCGTTGATGCAGAAGGACCAGATACGGATAGCGCTAGTTTCAGAATGCTTGGTTAAGGATTGGCTAATCGAAACGCGGAGGTAAACGTGCGCAGGCGCCCCACGCCAGTGCAATTTACCGCATTGCGGACAAATCCGTCATTCGCACAATATCCGCCGTCCAAGGCTGCCGCGTTGGCCCTCTGAATGAGAGGTGGCGACTTGTGAGCGTGCGAAACTGCTGAGATTATAGAAGCGGCCACGGAATTTGTACTGCTGCCGCCTAAACTCGTTCCATCGCTATGGGCAGATCCCTTTTACTTCATCCCAACGGTCGTTAATTGAATTGTCACCAAAAGACCGGCAGTAGAGGTCGCGGGCTTGAGTTGTTTTTTGATGGTCTTGCACATATGGCATAAATGTTTTTTGGGGATTACCCGAGTATAGCTCCTCACGAAGTTGGCAGTTGGCAACTAACCGAACAACACCAACAGCCATTTTCAACGCGCCGTGCTGTAAATAGTCATCTGCGTCTGAGATGACTTGTTGATTGTAGGTTCTATAATTCGCTGTGTTGTATTCGGGAAACACTTTGCGCGCGTTTGAAGAAAGAATGTCATCCACGTCAAATATATGCACCACATCGTTGTTGTACTTGGCCCAGTGATAAAAGTGCGCGTTTTCAACAGGGCTTGAGTTTACCAATACAGCGCTGGTGCACACAAAGCGGTCAGAAACATGGCGCGCGAGGCCTCCACCGAGCGAGTGTCCAACGGCCAGAAATCTTACTTTTTTTCGTCCGCATTGTCGACGGCATACTGCTGAATAATGGCATGCGCGTGAGCCGCTGTGTCGTATTGGTTTGGAATAGGGAGGGACTGGGTCAGATAAGTAAAATTTCCAAGAAGCCAATCGGTGATCCCCCTAACTCGCGTAACTTCTTCAGTTCCACGGTATGCTACAAGATAGTCGTGAAACTCTCCACTCTCTCGGACAAAAACCTGGTAGCTCATACCGGCGTTCCACCAGGGTTGGTCGATAGCATCCATTGGCAGGGGTTGCCACGTCGGATCGAGTTGCGGTAGCGTTACCTTTTTTGCTGCTTCATTGGCACCCTCTTCTTTTGTGTCCTCAACTTCGTTGAGCTCAAAGTCATAGGCCCCCCAAGCTGCGACGAGCGCAAACGCATAATCATGCGCTGCTAGCTCGCGGTCGTAGTGCTCGGGCGGCGTTTTCGCTGCCAATATCGGAAATCTCTCATGATAAAGTGATAACGGAAATTGATCACATGCCTCAGCATCAATCTGTATGTATTTTGCATTTTCAGACAATCGAGCAATTGGGGTGATTGCCATGACTACTACAAGAGTTGCCAAGCCAAGCATACCTTTAAAAGCTAGCCTAAGCGTTTTTTTTAAAAGGTGCATTTGCAATTTACCCCGGCAGTTTGATGTTTTTTATGATACGGAAACAAGCCCCGACTTTCCAAGTTAGAATTAAGAACTGGCGACGATTTGGCGCTTCACGTTTAACTCTGTTCGCGAACGCCTTGTTCATAGGGGAAATCTTAATCTGTTTCAGTGTGGGACGAGGGCCGCTCCACTGCCACACTTTGTCGAATGAGCTGGAAGGGCTCAGAGCCAACCTGCCGCGACCTTGAAAGGAGGTTATTCTCGTTGATCCTGACGGCCGACGTTTGGACGTACATCGCAATCATCGACGCCGCAGTTCGGCTTCCATGAAGCGGACACTAGTATTCAGGGAAGCACTCACGCACCAGCAATGACCGGGTCGTTAGACAATGCACCATAGCCGCGATTTCTGTGGTGGATGGTAGCCTTTTTGAGTGCTTCGCTACCACTAACGCACTCTTCAGCACTTGGCACTAAGGGCTTAGCGAGGAGCTTGGCGCGCCGAGCCTACCACTGCAGGTGCCTCAACCTGGCGCCGGCCAATCACCCGCGGCCGCCACCACCAACGGCGGCTGCTTCGGAAACGACCGGATATCGAACCACATGAACGACGTGCCATCCGAGTTGAGTTTGCTGCCGCACTGTATCGGGTGGCCGCTTCTACGGCTTCTGATGAGCCCCGCTCGAAATGCTCGCAGGTCGATCAGCCACCAGTCGCCCAGGCCCGGTTCAGCGTCGCTGGCGTGGCCGTAGAACAGCCAGTCGCCCTTGCCCTCGATTATCTTGCCCAGCTCTGTGGGCGCGCCGGACGGCAGCGCTGAGCGCAGCGTGAACTGGTAGGGATACCGTCCGGCGTATCCCGGCCGCCTGACGCACGCTGCGATGCGCATGTCCCGGGCGTCCAACATCATCAGGTCTGTGGCGTGCTGCTGATCCAGCGGCTCCGGAGAAGGCTGCAGACGGTGCCGGCCGACAATGGCCTGGATCTCCGGCAAGAACTGATCCGACCACAGCCGGTTACTGATGTAACTCACTACGCAATTCCACAAACAAACATCAGGTGACGAAACTCAGCGCGAGGACAGGCTGACGCGGACGACCCACTTACCGGCGTGGATTTCGAAGGCGCCATCCGACCAGCCGGCGCCCAAGATCCAAATGCATTCATCCCATTTGAGAACGTGAACCATGCTCAGGCAGCGCGCGAGGCAGGTCATTCGTCTGGATCTATACAAGCAAAGGCGTAGGCCCACGCAGCAAGCGCTCGCTGGTTGTGGCTTTCGCTCAGGTCGCCTCCATCGTCAGCAAAGATAATCTGAAAGGCCAAGTCCTCAAGTCTCTGAGGCTCGAAGTCGGCCGCGCACCGTTCCATTTCCATGATGCGGTTGAACAGAGCCTCGGCCTCAGGTGTGTCATCGCCGACAGCGGTGGTGTTGTAATTGGCGCTGGCATCACGCCAGCTTCGGAACAGTTGGCGCAGGGAGCTGTCGGTGTCACCCATGGCCAGGGCCAATTCAGCGGCTGGCAGGGTAGTGGCTGTCTTGGTGGTCATCGGTCTGGTTCCCTTTCCGGGGGATTTCGCTTTGTGCGGTCAGGACGGCGGGCGGAGGCGCGCGCGGATCTCCATCTGTTCGAGCCGCTCCAGCGCATGCCCGACCTTCTCTGCGGTGACCTCGATGGTGCTCGGAACGCTCGCGATGGTCTCGGAGGACGGCCGATCCACATCGGCGGCGTGCCACGCGCACTTGAGCAGCCCGCCGGTCAGATACAGGTCTCACTCCACTTCGATTACCGCGCGGTCATCATTCTCTTGGTGGGTTTCGGTGCAGTCTTTCATGAGAGGCTCCTCCGCGGCGGTTGGGGTTGGTGGAGCGCCAACAACTCCTCGAGTACAGCGTCGATGCACCGATTGAGGTGGTCGTCAGTCATGGCAGCAAGCATTCGCACCGGTGCCTGTTCGCGCTCCCACGGAGTGGCGAATTCATGTGCCATTGCTCAGTCCTTCAGGCTACAGGGCGCGGCTCGGTGATGCGCGCGCAACCGGCCCGCATCGAAGGGCACAGCGATACCATTCGCCGTTGCGGCGTTCTCATTGGTCATTGCTTTGGTCCTCGGGTGTGGTGGTGTTCCAATTTGAACAAGAGAAATGACCACATCTGATCAAATAAGGGCCGGACGCGCCCTAAAAGGCCTGTCTCAGACGGCGCTGGCCAAAGCCGCCGGTGTGTCAACAATGACCGTCAGGAGATAAGAAGGCGCGGGAAAACCATTCCCTTCCGTGGACACGATCCAGGCACTGCGCATCGCCTTGGAGGGTGCCGGGGTGGAGTTCATCGAGGAGAACGGGGGCGGGGCCGGTGTTCGGCTCAAGACGCGCAAGGTCCAAGGTTGAGGACTTTTGCGGCTGGTTCTAAGGTCGTCAGTGGCATCCGTACGCGCAGGCACGCAACCTTGATGCGCCGCCAAATGGGCTGACGCGCCCAAACCTCAGGAGCCGCGCACTGGCCCGGGCGCGGTGCATATGCGATGGTCCAATTACTACAGCGAAAACTATTCAAGGGGGACCGGATCTCATGACCAGTCGCGACGAATTTGTCGAAAACCTCAAAACCAGTATCGATGAGTGGAATACCCAAATCGGTGAGATGGAAACCAAGATGAACGCGGCGAGCGCGGATGCCCAGGCCAAGTACGCGGAACAAATCGCCGAAGCGTCGAAGTTTCGCGCGGAGGCCCAGGCGAAGCTCGCTGAAGCGATGAAAACCTCGCAAGACGCATGGGAATCCTACCGCACCTCCGCCGAGGCCGCCGCTAAGGATATCTCGGAAGGATTTCGGAAAGCCTGGGATCGCTTCAGCTAATCGCCGCTGGCTGGACCTGTGAAGCTCTCGTCGCCGCAACTCGCCGGCATCCTCTTCAACGTGAGGGTATTTGACGAGCGGACGAACAGTCAGGCATCAGAGGTGCCATGTGCGGCCGCTTCATCCTCCAGGGTACTTGGTCTGAAATCTATGAATGGTTCAACCTGATCCCCGGAACGCCGGCGCGAAACCTACGTGCCCGCTACAATAGATTGCCGACGCAAGACGCCTTGTTTGTGACCCAAGGCGAAGGAGGAAGGGCGCGGAAGGAGGGTCGATGGTGGCTGGTGCCGCATTGGGCGAAGGAGATACCGAAGTACACACATCTTCAATGCCCGGTCAGGGGATGCCGCCAAGAAACCCGCCTTTCGCGACGCATTCAAATGGGGCCACTGCCTGATCCCTGCGAACGGCTATTTTGAGTGGACGAAGGCCGAGGACGGCGGCACGGACCCTCACCTGATCAATATGGAGGATAGCGAGCTATTTGGCTTCGCAGCGCTCTGGGCGAAGAACGAGAAGCTGGGGCTGCTAAGGTATACGATTCTGACCGCGGCCGCCGATCCTGCCATTGAGCATCCGCACCATAGGATGCCCATCATCTTCAACAGGGAGGTCTGGGACGGCTGGTTAGATGTGGATGGGGTTGATGCGTCGGACGCCCAAGCGCTCCTGTCACATGACCGCGGAGCGGACTTGGTGAGCTATCGTGGCGGGTGGGCGGTGAACTCCAGCCGGGCGGAAGGGCCGGAACTGATCGAACCCGTTTAGCTGTTTGCGCGGACACCAGAGTAATACCAGTCCTGTTGCCGCATTTGTTGCAGATGCGAACAACGTCACTCGGATGGAGTGACGTTGCTTCGTTAACAGTCGTCGAGGGGTCAGCTGGAAGCGCGCATAGCAGCACGACGCTCTTCGATGCCGTCACGTGACAGAGACGATTTCGGTGCATTGCTGCCCCGGCGCTTTTCCGTCGCGCGCATGTTAAGATAGCCGAAGACAACGCCGAAACCGAGCGTGCCGAAAGTCAGAAGTCCAAGTCCGAAGTCCATGATCTTTCCTTTCGCAGCTAAGATACAGACAGTGTACGCCCTAGCGCGCGAACCGGATCACTCGAATTCCAAAAAACCTCGCAAAATCAAAAGAATACCTCCGTATACCGTGTGCAATCGCATACAGCTTGAAGAGTGCTCACCGTGCGATCACAACCACTGCGAGCCAAAAAGCCAGCACCCCTGGCCAACCAAATTGCGCCGCAAAGAGGCTGAGCAGAAAGAGAAAGCCCAAGACGGCACTGGTTATGGCCGCTTGTCCCGCGCGGGACAGCGAAAGAAAGCGTGCCTCGACTTCGGAGAAGCTTCGCCTTCTCCATACACCCGCGATGACCATAATCGCGCATGTCCGGCACATCTCGCCGATCCGTTGAAGCCAGGAGTTCCGTGTCGCTGCCATACAAATAGGCTAAGGGCTTCACTGGAAGAGGTCAAAACACACATGCGAACGCCCGGAACACGGAAGGGCAACGCTGAACCAACACTGGCTTGATCGCAGGTTGGCTTGTCGTGTGTATCCTCTCGGTCTGTTGGCGCGCGGGTGGCCGCAACTAGGCGACTTTCAGAGTGACCTTAAGGCCAAGCGTATTGAGCAAGGCGAGCAGTGTTGACAGTTTGGGGTCGCCATCTGGGCTCAGGGATTTGTAGAGGCCCTCGCGTGTTATGCCTGCCTTAACAGCTGTCTGCCTCATGCCCTGCGACTTGGCGATATCAAGGAGCGCGGCTCTGAGCACGGCGGGGTCGTTGAGGTCAAAAGCTGCTTCCAGATAATCAGCCACGTCTTCGGGCGTCTTGAGTTGCTCCTGAGAGTTCCAGGGAGTTTTATCGGGTGACATGAACTTCCTCCTCGGTTGACTTTTTGACCACGACGTCTTCCCCGACACGCGAAAGCATGACGCTCCGGCCTATCATCCGGATACGGTTCTTCGGGAAGGCTGATAGGCTAGGGTGCTTCCTCGAAAAGTCACGAAACCAACCTGGGAGTTTCCGAGCAGGCCGGGCCTAACGTGCTGAAATTTCGCGCATTTTCTCGCCTGCAACCGCGCTAGTTGCCGTGCTTCGGTCGGCGACAGAGTCAGGTCATACTCATCCACCACAGCGACGAAGTCGCTGACATAGGTGCAGTGTTAGCAGCGATCCGGCGGATGCCATTCCAGCGGTCCCTGTGCTCTCTTTTCGCGGTTCTGAGTGGCGGAGAAGATCCGCAGATTGTCGGGATCGAGCGCGAACCGGTCAGCCTTGCTCTCCGGCCATTCTGACGCCCCACGGCGCCAGGCCCAAGCCAGCGGCACGACGTGGTCAATCTGTACGTCACTGGCATTTTAAAACGTCCTGCCTGTGTAGGGGTCGGCCCAAGCGCCCTAATCTACCGTGCAGCCACTGGGGCGAAGCTCCACCGGCTTGGTCGACGCCTTGATCAGCATTTCGGCGCGTGTGTTCTGGCAGTCATCGTCTGTGTCGACCCAATCGCTGAACGCGTTTCGGTCATAGGCGGTGGCGGTGATGACGCGGCTAGGTGTCTGCACGCAGCCCGCAAGCAAGACCAGGGCGAAGGCGAATACGGCGGATCTCATGTGCCCGATTTAGGGTGCATTGGTTGGGGAAGCGTTGCGAGTTGCGGGAGTGTCTTTAGCGGTGGTTTCTCAGGTCATCCCGGATCCGCTTCGCCCTGGTCTTGATGTGCTTGAGCGGATCCAAGACCTGAGCATGGCTTGCACGTCTCTCATCGCGCAGTTGTCGCCGGGCAACCTGACACTAAACCGGAGCAAGCCGCGCCTCCTCGTTAGGCCTCAGCGCGCGGCGTAGTTGGCCAGAATAGCTTCTGTACCGGCCGTCACGCCGCGCAAAGAGACGCCCACCACTCCCGAACCGTTCCCGGGCGGTAGGTAGTCTATCTGCATACTGGCGCCGTCGCGCATCCCGGTCATAAGGGTGCCCATCAACTCAGGATCGGTCACGGTAATTGTGTCCGCGATGTTGGCCACCTCGTTACTACCAACCTTCCAGGAGCCTTCGGGCGAGTCGATGACATCGCCATCGATTGTGAAGGACACGTCGTTCAATTGGTCCGCCGACATGTAACGCGACGAGATTTCCATGACCCACCTTCGATCCGCCTCCAAAAGGAGTATCGCGACCCGGTAAAAGCTGCTGTCTGGGGCGTCCGACGCAGCCTCCTGGACCAAGCGGCATTGGCCGGCGCCGCTGTCGTCACAAACGGCAAGCCAGTCCTGAAAATAAGAACGCTGTTCGCCAAATCTGCTTTCAAACCACTGGCCATCCGCCGCATTTGCGCCAGTCGCTATCAGTGCCGCTGCTATCACAAGACCAACTCTCATGACGCTCTCCAACCTTTCGTCGCAGCGACGATAACAAGCCCATAGGGCGCAAGCTACGGAGTCGAGCGTTACGAGAACCTCTGCGAATTAAAACCGATTCCAGCAGAAGTCACGCTGTTCACTGCCAAACGCAAAGAGGCCAATCAAGCGTTCTCAAGCGACACTCACATTTAACCATTGGCAGTGAGACATCGACGCCTGGAGACAGCAAAGACAGCGGCGATTCCTGCGAACAGCAGCGGGAGTGTTGCGGGAAGAGGCACCGGCGCCACTTCAGCAGCGATGCGAATGACGCTTGGCGCAACGCGCGGATCTTTAACTTGAGCACCGTACGGCCGACCAACTCCATTCGTTGTGGTCCGATGATCCCGGTTTTCCGTTCAATTGATCGGGATTCGGAAGGCCAGTCGCGCGGAGCGAGCCATCGCCCGCAGAGCTACAACGTGACGAGTTGGTCGAGGGCGAGCGCGAAACGGTTCCGGAAGATCCGTCCTTATGGCCCGGTACTCGACATGAAGTGCTTCACCGACGAAATGTGTGCCAAGCGCTAGTAACCGCACGAGCTAGCTCCGCTCCTGACTGAAAACCGTTGCGAAGACTTCCGGTTTCATCGCGCCCACTATCCAACTCTTAAAGCACTGTGATCCTGCCCCGAAAAAGTGCACGGGGTTAGGCCGCCATGCGCTCCATGCCGGCCGGTGATCGGTAGCCTATCCCGGAATGCAGGCGGCGTGAATTGTAGAAGCCTTCGATGTAGGCGAAGAGATCGCGTCGCGCTTCGT
>JANSYP010000004.1 GCA_024742405.1 Paracoccaceae bacterium | reverse complement strand
GCCTTCACCATCGAGACCTGGGTCTACCTGGATCCCGACGCGTCGTCGGATCTGCAGCCGGGCATCGTGCGCAACGGCGACGACCAGGGGCTCTATTTCAGCGGCGGCGCGCTGCAGCTCTATTCCAAGGGCAAGGGCGACCGCACCCGCGTCGAGGCCACCACCGAGGCCACCGCCGGCGTCTGGACCCACTATGCCGTCACCCGCGACGACGACGGCATCTCGCGCATCTATATCAACGGCGTGCTCGACGCGACCGGCAGCGCAGAGTGGGACAAGCCGTTCTTCGTGCGCTCCATCGCCGCCAGCCCCGCCGGCGGCGGGATCGACGGCAAGCTCGACAATCTGCGGATCTGGGATGTGGAGCGCAGCGCCAGCGAGATCGCCGAGACCATGGGCGACACGCTGGACGGCACCACCCCCGACCTGCTGCGCGCCTACAGCTTCGACGCCGGCGGCGCGATCGTCGACGACACCGGCAATTCCGCCAGCGTGCCGGTGCCCGCCGGCCTGGCACTGGTCGCCTCCGATGCGCCGATCGGCGCGCCGGTCCCCGACGAGAGCGCGGATGCCGACGGCAACCTGGCGCTCAGCGCGCCGGACCTGGACATCGACGCCAACGAGCTGGGCGCCGTCAGCTTCACCGTCGCCGGCATCGATGCCGACGCCACCGCCGAGATCACCGTCTCCGATGGTGTGAGCTCCGTCACCGGCCTGCTTGCCGCCGACGGCACCGTCGTGCTCGACCTCAGCCCCCTCGCCGACGGACCGCTCACCAGCTCCGTCACCGCAACCGACACCACAGGCAACACAGCCACAGTCGCGGGACCCGGCCTGACGCTCGATAGCACACCGGTCCCCGACGAAAGCGCGGATGCCGACGGCAACCTGGCGCTCAGCGCGCCGGATCTGGCGATCGATGCCAACGAGGTCGGTGCCGTCAGCTTCACCGTCGCCGGCATCGACGCCGACGCCACCGCCGAGATCACCATCTCGGACGGGGTCGCATCGGTCACCGGCCTGCTCGCCGCCGACGGCACAGTCGTACTCGATCTCAGCACCCTCGCCGACGGACCGCTCACCAGCTCCGTCACCGCAACCGACATCACAGGCAACACAGCCACCGTCCCAGGACCCGGCCTCACACTCGATACCAGCCCCATCGTCGACTTCAGCGGGTTCACCACGGCCCTGTCGATCGACATGGGCGCGGGCACCTATACGGCCGCGTCGAAAGTGCTGGTGATTGGCGACTCGCTGTCGGTCGGTGTCGGCGACACGACGCAGCCCTTTGACCTCGAGACGTTTGAAGGCTGGCGCGAGGATCTCTTCGAGACCCTTCTGTCGGACGATGTCTGGATCGACTATGTCGGCAGCACGGCCAATGGCCCCGAGCGCATGCTCGACCGTGCCCATTCCGCGGAGGGCGGCGTGTCCCTGGCCAAGATCCTGGACGGGCGCAGCGAGACCGCGAACATCCCCGACAACGTCGCGGCGCACGACCCCGACGTTCTGCTCTTCATGGCCGGCACGAACGACTACGACGCCAACAATTTCAATCGGCGGTTCGAAGGCATCGTCAGCAACACGGTTCTGGCGGTCGAGCAGTTCTACGGAGCGACCGGCACACTCGACAAGCATATGGTCATCTCGACCAGCCCGCCGAAGACCATTTCCGGCCCCGAGGAGGCGCAGTTCGCCGAGTTCATCAACGAGGGCTTCAGCATCGTCGATGATGTCCGGGTCCTGGGCGATGTCGGAAACGGCACCTACCAGCAGGGGATCCGGGGCGCGATCACCGATCTACAGGCGCTCTATCCGAACCTGCACTTGTTCGAGAACCCCTGGACTGTCGACGATCTGACAGCGGACAATGTGCACTTCACCGAGGCCGGCTACGCGACTTATGCGCAAGCGATGGCCACGTTCCTCGCTCAGGAAATCGGCATCGTCGACGGAACGCTTGGGTCGAATGCAGGCCTTGCGCTCGGCCCGGGGTCAACCGTGTCCGGTGGCTCTGCCGGTGACCTGATCATCGGCAACGGGGCGAACAACCAGCTTCAGGGGAACGGCGGCAACGACGTGCTCCGTGGCGAAGGCGGAGACGATTTCCTCAGCGGCGGCGATGGCATCGACAGGCTCGTCGGAGGCTCGGGCGTCGACACGATGACCGGCGGCGCCCAGGCGGACGCGTTTGTCTTTGGCACCGATTTTGCCGACGGCCACACCGGCGGCGATGTCGATACCGTCACCGACTTCGACGCATCCGAGGACTGGTTCGTCTTCGACGCGACCTTCGAGGGCGACATCATTGTCACCGACCAGGGCGCGGGGGCCGTTCTGCTCACCGTCAGCGGTGGCGGCGCGATCCTGGTGCAGGGCAGCGGTGCGGAATCGCTGAAGGGCGCGGACCGCGGCGACGGTTCGTTTGATCTGACCGAGGACGACATTCTGGTGTCCTATGTGGGCGATATCGACAATTTCCTAGCCTGACGGCGTGCCGAGAAACCCGCGCAGCGTATCGACCGGCTGAAAACTCCTCCGATACGCTGCGGACCGCTCCTGTACCGCGCGCAGTTTGTCGGCCTGCCCCCCAAGGTGGCGCGATCATTCTCGCGCGACTCGCTTTCTTTTGCTTGGGGGGCTTTGAGCCCGGCCTTGGCACCAACCGTCCATGGTAGACACGGGAGGGTCGCGAGGGGAGCACCCCTAGGCCGTGCGCCGTCGTCTGCGAAGCCCTTGCGCGTATCAAACAGAAGGCCCGCAATAGCGCCACCCGCGTTCCGCCCGAGGGACCTACCCTCAACGCCGCCACCGACGCCCCAACCCGGGTGCGTTCAGCTCTCGGCCCAATCCATCGGCCGCACCGGATCGGGCGAGGATGTCGGGAAGTACTCCGTCCCGAACCGCTCGGGGTGTTGGATCGCCAGGCTGACCTCGGTGATGTGCAGCGAATAGGCCCCAGCCAACCGTGGCGCACGTCCCTCCTTGATCGCCGTCGCCATCTCGGACACGCCAAGCGCGAAATCCATCGGATAGCCGCGCCGCGCGCTGGCGACCTTGCGGCGCTGCACAGGCTTGAGGTTCCTGCCCAGATCGAACCCGAAGATCTTGTGCAACTGCCGCTTGAGCCGCGTATCGCCCAGGGGGACCGACCGGACTGGCGACGAGAAATCCCAGGTCTCCTCGACCGACAGGATCCCCTCATCGCAGAAGACGCGGAAGTGGTGGTCATGGGGGGCGATGATGCTGTTGGTCAGCCGGGCCGTGACGCCGTCGTCGAAATCGAGGCAAGCGCAGGTGTAATCCGGCGTGGTGTAGTTTTCGGGCGTATGCGGGCCCTTGTCCGGGATCAGGCAATGGGCGACGGTCACGACCCGGCGGACCGGGCCGAACATGGCAACCAGCCAGGTCAGCGCATAGCCCGCGTGCTCCAGCGTGCAGCCGGTGCGAAACTCGTCCTCGGCAGGCCAATAGGCCCCGGAGGCCGTCTTCCAGTTCTGGTAACCCATCCGATGGACCCGGCCGTCATCCATTTCCGCATAGATCAGCCGCGGCGCCCCGCGCTGGCGTTTCCGCAGCGCCTGCCACAGCGTCTGCGCGGACTCGCCCAGCACGCTGGAAGGCGCCGACACGATGTGAAGCCCCCGCCCGGCCGCAAGATCGACCAGCTCCTGCGCCTGGCCCACGTCGAGCGCGAGCGGCTTTTCGCTATAAACGTGCCGGCCGCTCTCCAGACAGCGGCGCGAAATCTCATAGTGCTGGTCGGGGTTGGTGAGATTGACGACGATCTCAACCGCCGGATCGGCCAGCACGGCATCCAGCGTGTCATAGGTCGACAGCGCGTACTTCTTGGCGAAATGCTTCAGCCGCTCGGGCCGCCGGTCATAGACGCCGCACAGCGTGAGGGACTCCTGCCAGTTCCCGAGCGTTGCTTGGTAGAGGTCGGCAACGTAGCCCGTTCCTACAAGCGCTATACCGGTCGTCATACTCGCACCACATCCTGAGCCTTGCCCGTCGGGAACCGGCTCGCAGAGTCAAAATTGCTCAACTTTGTCTACCAAGCATTCGGCTCTTCCGCATCCATCTTATGCCCGTTTCCTCGTGAAATGCCGACGATTTCACTACATAAAACAGACCTGTTACTCCGACGTTGCCAGAACCCGAGGGATGACTTCGGGGCATGACCGGGCGGAAACGCCGCGCGTCGGCGGGCGCAACACATCGGGCACCGCTCCAGCACGCGCCGACACCGGATCGGCCGGAGGTTTAAGGTTGACGCCGCCCCGGTGAGTCGCGGTATCAAGCCCTTGGGACAAGCTGTCGCAATACTTGTTTGGTACGTCCCGCAGCATCGGTATCGGTTGGAAACGACATGAAAAAGACCTGGGCGATCATCTGTGTGGTGGGCTTTACGGCCTTCTGGACCTTTGGCTTTCTCGCACTGGCCGGCTTCTTCGGGGACCGGACCAACGCTCCGATCAACTATGTCCTGTGCCTCGTCGGGCTGGGCTTGGGGACCTACGCCCGGTTCAAGATCATGGCGTTGACACCCAAAATGCACCGCCGCCGCGCCGCGGCCCGCGCAAGGCTGGAAGAAGAGTACAACGAAAGCCTCGGCTGACCCCCCGCCCGATCGCTGACGGGCGCTTTGTACCGATGACATTCCTTTCACGCATGATCAGCACGCTCGGCCTGCTCGCACTGGTCGGGACGATCATTCTGTTCCCTCAGGCGTTGCCGGATGGCGGCACGCTGTACCGTTGGGACCGCCTTTCCTACGGATTATGCGTCGCGGTCGCATGTTTTCTGCTTGCCGCGGTGCTGTCTCGGAAAAAAAACGACGACTGAAAAGGTCGGCGTCAAACCACGTCAAACTTCTGAAAAAACTGAATTTTCACGCCCCGCGTCAGCGGGCCGTTAACGTGTTTCAAGCTTGGCCAACGAGTTTTTAACGCAGGACTAACGCTCCGCATGACGGCCGCATGATGCCGTGAGGTCAAGGTGAGTCGCAGAACACCGGCGATCACGCTGCAACCAAGGAGCCGAGACCCATGAGCTTCCGCATCGCGATGCAAGCAAGGCGCACTGTATCCAGCCTGTGCCGTCCGCACGAGACCATCGATCAGAGCTACGACTATCTGATCGCCCAACGGCAGCACGGCCGGGACGAGCAACTGTTTGTGTCCGAAGCCGGCCCCTGCGCCGCCAGCGAGGCGCAAGCGCCCGACGACCTGCAGCCGCGCCACGTGATGATCGGCACGCTGGTTTCACGCGGACCGGCGGCGGGGGCGGAGACCTTTCTGCTCAACCGCCACATTCCCCAGGCCGCGCGCTTCCATGGGATGTTCCTGCCGGCCGACGGGTTCCTGCGGCTCACGCGCAGCTCGGTCGGGTTGATGGTTTTCGGCGCGGCCCGCCTGTCCTGGGCCGCGCGCACTGACAACGGCTTCGGCAGCCAGGCGATCGCCCGCGCTTTGTCCGATGTCCCGAACCCCGTGGGCTGCGTGCTCCATATCGACGCCGCCTACATCCCCTGGTCGCGGGAGTCCCTGCCCCACGACCTCGTTCACCAGCCTTTTGAAGGAGACTACCAATGACACGTTTCGTGCCCACTGAATCCTACACCCGCGACGCCAGCAAGCTGCCCCCGGCGCAGCCGCCGTCTCTGCAGATCCGGACCCAGACTCCGCGCCCGCTCAGGGTGGTGGACCGGCCCGACGGTGGCCACGCACCGCTCACCCTCCAACTCGGCGCGACCTTCGCCGCGCTCGATGCGAACGGAAAGCCGATCGCGCTGTCGCAGAAGAAGGGCCGGCTGATGCTGGCGATGCTGGCCTGTGCACCGGGCATGAAACGGTCCCGCGACTGGCTGCGGCGCCACCTGTGGCACCGGTCCTTCACGGCCCACGGCTTCAGCAGCCTGCGCCAGTGCCTGCACAATCTGCGCCACGCGCTCGGGGCGCAGGGCGTCTGCCTGTGCGCTGACCGTGACTATATCTGGCTCGAGGCCACGGCTGTCGACTGGGGCGAAAGCAAGGACGATCCGACGCTGTTTCTGGAAAACGCCCCGCGCCTTGATGGTCCGACCCAGGACTGGCTCGACCGGGAGCGCGTCCGCCTCGGTTCGGTGCGCCCCTGTGCCGTGCAACATGCGCAGTGATCGCGGCTGGGCTGCCGGACCGGCAGCCCGCCGTCCGGGCGCACACTCGGCGCCCGCACCTTTACTCCGCGCGAAACAGGAAACGGCATGCCATCAGGCCAGGCGACGGTCCTTGAACGCCGAGACCTGCACCCCCGAAGCCTGTAGCGCCGCGCGCACCTCCCGCGCCAGTTCGACGGCCCCGGCCGTGTCGCCATGCAGGCAGACCGTGTCGATGTCGGTGGGGATCCGCGTACCCTGCGTCGTAACGATCGCGCCCTCGCGCAGCATCCCCACGACCCGCGCGGCGACCAGATACGGGTCGTGCAGCACCGCACCGGGCTCGGACCGCGGCAACAACGTGCCGTCCTCGGCATACCCGCGGTCGGCAAACACCTCGGCCGCATAAGCGCAGCCCAACGCGCGCACCGCACTGTGCAGAGCCGTTTCCGCCTGCACCACCAGCACCAGATCAGGATCGACATCGAGCGCCGCCTCATAGCAGCAGCGCGCCATGTCCTCGTCCTTGGCCGCCATGTTCGACAGCGCCCCGTGGAGTTTCATGTGGCCCACCCGGCCGCCGGCCGCACGCGCCAACGCCTGGGCCGCGCCGATCTGATACTGCACAAGACTGCGCAGCTCCGCATCGGACATCTGCATCTCGCGCCGGCCGAACCCTTGCAGATCGGCGAACCCTGGATGCGCGCCGATGCCGACGCCCTTGGCAACGGCCACACGCATCGTATGCGCCATCACGCAAGGGTCGCCCGCATGGAAGCCGCAAGCCACATTGGCGGAGGTCACAATGTCGAGCAGCGCCGCGTCGTCGCCCAGACGCCAGGGTCCGAAGCTTTCGCCGAGATCGGCATTGAGATCCACACGACGGGTCATTGAGGCACCCTAGCGTCAAGTCGCGCCCGGTTGGAAGCCCATGTTGAAACGCCCGTTTCGGTCGCGCCGGGCGCAAACACCCTGACCGCCGCTGCAGCCCGGTGCCCCGCCATCCTGCGCGCAGCCCTTCGGCGGCGCGGCTGCTTCGGTCCGCTCCGGGTGCGGCTAATTTTCCGACAAAAAAACTCTGGAAAGACTTGCGCAATGGCGCTCAGCGTCTAAAACCAACTAAATTGGTAAACAAAAGGGAAGCTCTGACTATGACCAACGCCACGCTCCGCATAACCCTTCTGGCGACGGCCACAGCGCTGATGGCGCTGCCGCAGGTCGCCGTGGCCGAAGGGGAGCTGAACCTCTATTCTTCCCGCCACTATGACACCGACGAGCGGCTCTATTCGGACTTCACCGAGGCCACCGGCATCACCATCAACCGCATCGAAGGCAATGCCGACGAGCTGATCACGCGGATGCAGGCCGAGGGCGCCAACTCTCCAGCGGACGTGTTCTTGACCGTCGACACCGTGCGGCTCGCCCGCGCCGCGGAACTTGGCCTGCTGCAGCCGACCGAAAGCGGCGTGCTCGAGGCCCGCATCCCCGCCTATCTTCAGGACGACCAGAACCGCTGGTTCGGGTTTTCCCAGCGCTCGCGCATCCTGTTCTACGACAAGGAAGCGGTCGAAAACCCGCCAATGACCTACGAGGCTCTGGCCGATCCCCAGTACAAGGGCATGGTCTGCATCCGCTCCTCGACCAATGTCTACACTCAGAACATCGTCGCAGCGCTCATCGAACATCTCGGTGCTGAGCCGACCAAGGAATGGGCGACGGGCGTCGTGGCCAACTTTGCCCGCGCGCCGCAGGGCGGCGACACCGACCAGCTTCGCGGTCTCGTCTCCGGCGAGTGCGGCGTGGCCATGTCGAACACCTATTACTTCGCCCGCGCCGTGCGGAAGTCGGTAGACGGTGTATCCGACAGCATCGACAAGATCGGCTGGGTCTTCCCCAACCAGAACAGCATCGGCGCGCATATGAACATCTCGGGCGGCGGCGTCGCGGCCCATGCGCCGAACCGTGAGAATGCCGTCGCCTTCCTGGAGTATCTCGCGTCCGACCAGGCGCAGCAGTATTTCTCATCCGGCAATGACGAATACCCGGCTGTCCCGGGCGTCGGAATCAGCGAATCGGTGGCCAAGCTTGGGATCTTCCGCCCCGACACGATCGACCTGTCGTCAATCGCGGCAAATGCTGGCGAAGCCCAGGCAATCCTGAACGAGGCCGGCTGGGAGTAATCCCCACCCTCACGTACCCGGATCAAGCCCGCGCCCGACTGGCGCGGGCTTTTTTCGTTCCGCACAGGGGGTGAGGCGAGAGCACCCTTTCACCGCCAGGGCGCCGCGCCTATCTGAAAGGGACGGGATGCGTTGAGCGAAAATCATGGCGGCAACATCGAAAGCAGACCTGCTCCGGCTGACGGAGAGCGAGTTCGCGAAACTGGACAAGCTGGTCGCGACCATCGCGCCGGACCGTGCACTGCTCAAGGACGCGGACGACACCTCGATCAAGGATATCATCGCGCACAGGGCGCACTGGATCGAACTCTTCGAGGGATGGTACCGCGACGGGCTGGCCGGACGGGAGGTTCATTTCCCGGCCAAGGGCTACAAATGGAATGAGCTCAAGCGCTACAATGCTGACCTGCGCGCGCGTCAGGCGGATCTGGACTGGCCCGCGGCAAAGGACCTTCTGCGGCGCAAGAGCCAGGAGCTGCACGCGCTGATCGACGCCGCCTCCGATGACGATCTCTATGGGGGGCCGATGAAAGGCGCGCGCAATACCTGGACCGCCGGTCGCTGGGCAGAAGCCGCGGGGCCGAGCCATTACCGGTCTGCCGCGAAATACATCCGGGCGCGGTTGCGCGCGATAGGCTGACCACCGGCCGATACGGCAAGCGTCAGGTCACGCGAGCCCAAGCGCGCGCATCCGGCGATGCCAGCGCACGTCCTGCAACGCGATGTCGTGCACCGCATAGAACCGCTCCAGCCGCATGCGCACCTTCGGCCGGTCGAGCCCGAAGAAAGCCACTGCATTACGCCCCATCACGTCGCGCCGCTGCCGCCCGCGAAAGAGCGACTCGATCCCCCGGCGATAGCCGTTCGGCGTCAGCGTCGGCATGTGCCAGTCGGTGCCATAGAGCAGCCGGTGATGCAGCTGAGGATGCTGCGCGAGATGAACCGCGACCGCAGCACGGTCCGGCGAACTGGCACTGACGAATTCCGGCATCGCGGACAGGTCCATCCACAGACGGCCCTGGCTGCCCTTGGCCTCGATATGGCGGGTGGCATAGTCCAGCCAGGGATGCGGCACGATCGCACCGTCAGGGGTGCGCGCAAACCCGGCCGCGAAATGGCCCAGGCAGACACGCAGGTTGGTCAGTTCCGGCCGCGCCTCCAGCGCCTCGCCCCAATGGCGGGAGGAGTTGGTCCAGGCCAGCGTCTGCTGCGGCGGGTGACGGTCCTGCATGCAGGGTTTGTTGGCCGAAAGACCGGTGCCGCCATGGGTTAGGATCGGCGCGTCGAGCGCATCGCACAGCGTATAGAGCTGGTCCATCTGCGCCTGAACCGCAGCACCCGCCGCGCCCAGAGGCTGCCGCTCCAGGACGTTGGGCAGCCGCGTGTTCGGACAGCCGTATTTCTCGTTGTCCAGCGGATCGAACCCAGACGAGGGATGCAGCTTGACCCCGATGAACCCCTGCGAGCTGATCGCCTTGCGCACCAGATCCAACTGACCCGCACCGCCGTCGGGCGCATGCGCCCCGCGCACCGGGTGGAACGACACCAGCGGCACCATCCGCCCCTTGGTTGCCCGGTGGAGCAGCGCATAGAACTCCACCTGCAATTCGAGATTGAACGGATCGTTCCCCTGCACCTCGTAGAAATCGACCATCGAGGGCGCAAAGAGGTCGACCTCCGGCCAGCGCGCCATCATGATCGCCGCGTTGCGCGTCCGGTTGCGTACGAACCCCAGCGGTGCGGTCCCCGGATCGGTCCCGTTGCCCGAGGGCAGGACCGTGCGCTGCCTGCGGCTCGCCGCTTCGCAAAAGGCGCCCCCATCCTTCATGCCGCCTTCTACGATCTGGCGGAACAGGAACTCGGTTTCGGTGCTGAGGTTGGCCGCAAACGGTGCCAGCGCATTGCGCAGAATGGGGTTTCGGATGCCCACATTCTCGGAGCCGAAATACTCCCGACGGCGCAGGAACGCTTCGGCATTGCCATCATGGACATTCATCAAGTGGCAATGGGCATCGACGCGAAAGACGTCGTCATACCGGATCGGCTCGGCGCAGTCGCGCTTGACCCGCGCGACCTCGGTCTTGTTCAGCGCGCACCCCGCCAGAGCGGTGGCCGCGGCCATGCTTCCCAGCATGGCCCGACGATTGGGTGTTACGCGCGGCCCTTCCACGGCACCAGCCACCGTTCCGCCATCCGCATGAGGATATCGATGCCGTAGCCGATGATCCCGATCAGCACGATCCCCATGATCACGATGTCGGTGAGCTGGAATTTCGAGGCCGCAATGATCATCATGCCAGCGCCCTTCTGCGCGGCGACCAGTTCGGCGGCCACCACCGTGCCCCAACAGACCCCCATCGCGACGCGCGCGCCGGTGAAGATCTCCGGCAAGCTGTTGGGGATGATCACAAAGCGCATGATCTGCCATTTCGACGCGCCCAGGCTGTAGGCCGCGTGGATCTTGGAGATATTGACGCCTGACACGCCCGCCCGCGCGGCGATGGTCATGATCCAGAGCGCGGCGAGAAATAGCAGGATGATCTTGCCCGTCTCCCAGATCCCGAACCAGATGATCACCAGCGGGATCAGTGCCAATGGCGGAACCGGTCGCATGAACTCCACAATCGGGTCGAACCAGCCGCGGAACCAGCCCGACAGCCCCATCGCGTAGCCCAGCGGAATGCCCACAATCGAGCCCAGGATGAACCCGACGACTACCCGGATCAGGGACCAGCCGACATGCTCGAACAGGGTGAAGTTCTGATAGCCGTCGCGCGCGATCTCGCCAAAGCGGGACACGACCGCCTCGGGCGACGGCAGCCAGATCGGCTCCATCTGCATGCCCTTGTTCGGCTCGAAGTTCAGACTGCCCCGCGGCGTCATCGTGACCGAGCCGTTGTCGACGCGCACCGTGTCGCCCGGAGCGATCGGTTTGCCGTCGACGGCGACGACCGTCAGGCCCTCGCCCTCGTCATTGGCGGTGGCCCGGATCAGCGTCGTGCGCCATTCGGCGACGGACTCGCTGTCATTCTTGGCAATGCCGTCGCCCGGTTCGACCGCGGGGGGATCGACATCCTCGCCCAGCGGATGGACGACGACCGTGACGGTCGCGGTGCCCTCGTCGCCGGCGTCGTTCCGCGCGGTGTATTCAAAACTTGTTGTGCCCGAATAGGGCCCCGGCACATGGATCGGCACGATCTTCGAGCCGGTGAAGGCGCCCCAGATCAGGAAAATCACCAACACTGAGATGATCGAGGCCGCCCGGTCCGGCCGCACGGCGCTTTCATCGCCGAAGGTCACCGTCTTCAAGCTGGTGAAGTCATGGGCGCCCTCCATCCGGCGCCGCACCAGGGAAACGAGCATAAACGCGGCGATGAAAAGCGCCACGTAGAAAAGCAGAACCATCATGCCGCGTCCTCCGCCCGACCCATGATCTCTTCTTCCATTTCCCAGATCATCGACAGGATCTCATCGCGCTTCTGGCCGAATTCGGGCACTTTCTTCACCTCGCGCAGGTCCGCGCCCACGCCCATTTCGGCGAAGGGCAATCGGTATTCCTTGTGTATGCGTCCCGGTCGCGGCGCCATCACCACCAACCGCTCGCCCAGAAGCAGCGCCTCCTCGACCGAGTGGGTGATCAGGATGATCGTCTTGCCGGTCTCCTTCCAGAGCTTGAGCACCAGCCCTTGCATCTTTTCGCGCGTCAGCGCGTCGAGCGCGCCGAGCGGTTCGTCCATCAGGATCACGTCCGGATCGTTGGCCAGGCAACGCGCCAGCGCGACCCGCTGCTGCATCCCGCCCGAAAGCTCATAGACCGCCTTTTCCTTGAAATCCTGCAGGCCAACGACTTCCAGCAGATGGTCCGAGATCTCGCGCCGTTCGGCCTCCGGCGTGCCCTTCATGCGGGGTCCGAACTCCACATTCTCGCGCACGTCCATCCATTCGAAGAGCGCGCCCTTCTGAAAGACCATGCCGCGTTCCGCGTCCGGCCCGGTGACATTGTGCCCGTTGAGCACAATCGTGCCGCCGGTCGGGGCGAGAAAGCCTGCCACGATGTTGAGAAGCGTGGTCTTGCCGCAACCCGAGGGCCCCAGCACCGACATCAGCTCGCCCTCTTTCAGGGTCAGGTTGATATTCTCCAGCGCCTGGACATGACTGCCATTAGGTAGGTCGAACCGCATGGATAGGTGTTCGATTTTCAGCTCTGACATGCGGCTCTCCTGGCAGCGGGTCGCGGTGTATGGGGAGGCGCGGCACGGGATGCCCCGCGCCGCGCAAGAGGTCTTGGTGCCGGATCAGCTTCCGCTGGCGGCTTCTGCCAGCGGCGCTGAATCCACGGCATCGTCATAGCTGTCGCGCGCCGCCTCTATGGAGCCCGCTTCGACAAACACGTTCGCCACGCCGAGCATGAACTCCTGAGCGCCGCCTCCGAGCCATTTCTCGGACAACTGGTCCTCCACCGAAGGAAAGACGAAGGTGGCGATGGTGGCCGCGGTCGCCTCCGGATCCATGCCCGCATCCTGCGCAATCACCGGCAGCATCTCGTCGGTATGCTCGCCCGAATTCCACATCTCGTTCATATCGGCCGTCACCTTCAGGAAGGTCGCCAGAAGCTCGCCGTTCTCAGCGATGAAATCGGCCGGCGCACTGGTCACATCGAAGACCAGAATGCCAAGCTCTTCCTTTTCGGCCCCGGTCAACAGAACGTTGCCATGGTCCTTCATCCGGCGCAGCGCAGCGCCCCAGCCGCAGACCATGTCCAGATTGCCCTGGGCGAAGGCCGCGGCACTGTCGGCCGGCGCCATGTCGACGATATCCATCGTGCCGATATCGACGCCGAAATGGTCCATCTGCCGCAGAAAGCCGTAATGCGCCGCAGTCCCGATCGGCACGGCCACTTGCTTGCCCGCCAGCTCGCTTGCGGTCTCCTTGTCAATTTCCAGTGTCTCGGCCACGACGCAATTGTCGTTTTCCGCGTAGCTCACCGCCACGTCGACGGCCTGCAGATCCTGGCCCGCGGAGGTCGCGACCACAAAGGGCGGCACGCCCTGGCTGACCGAGATATCCACATCGCCCGACGCCATCGCCGCGGACATCGCCGTCCCGGTGTCGAAGGCGACCCAGTTGATGTCGACGCCCATCTCCTCTTCATAGATGCCCTTGGCCTTGCCGTACTGGAAAGGCATCGGCCATTCGAGGAAGTACGCGACCGTGATCTCTTCGGCCGTCGCAGCCAGGCTGCTGCCCAACAAAGCGGCGCCCGCGACGGCGCCCATCAGAGTGGTCTTCAGTGTCATTATGATGTTTCCCCTACTGTTGGTCTTGATCCCGGACGCGCTTTCGGCCCGGGTTGATCTCACCATGCGCCGCAATTTCACCGCTGACGAGGCAAAATTGCGTCCGATACGCGCGCAGCCGACCCGCCCCGAAGGCCGAGGTCAAGCCCGCGCGCATCTGGATATATGAATCCGGACGTTCTGGCCCTATTGTCACGCCCAACAAATGGGCACCTATGCCACGTCATCCACGGGCGCTGTGCAAACCCCGTGCGGACCCTTGTCACACGCCAAATCGGGAGCTTCGGACCATGAACAGAACTCTGACCGCCAATGACCTGAGTGAAGTGGTCGAAGCCGACCGCGCCCACATGTGGCACCATCTGCTCCAGCACAAGCCGCACGAGACCACCGACCCGCGGATCATCGTCGAAGGCCGCGGCACCCGAGTCTGGGACGGCACCGGCAAGGAACATCTCGACGCCGTCTCCGGCGGGCTCTGGACCGTGAATGTGGGCTATGGCCGCGAGCGCATCGCCGATGCCGTCCGCGACCAGATTCTCAAAATGAACTTCTTCAGCAACTCGCTCGGCTCCGTGCCCGGCGCGCGTTTCGCCGAGATGCTGATCGACAAGATGCCGGGGATGAGCCGGGTCTATTACGCCAACTCCGGTTCCGAGGCGAACGAGAAGGCCTTCAAGATGGTCCGTCAGATCGCGCACAAGCGCTTTGGCGGCAAGAAGCACAAGATCCTCTACCGCGACCGCGACTATCACGGCTCGACCATCGCCACGATCTCGGCCGGTGGGCACGAGCAGCGCAACGCCGAATACGGACCCTACACCCCCGGCTTCGTGAAGGTGCCGCATTGCCTGGAGTATCGCAGCCAGTGGGGCGACGTGGATGATTACGGCCTGCGCGCCGCCAACGCGATCGAAGAGGTCATCCTGCGCGAAGGTCCCGAGACCGTCGGCGCGCTCTGCCTCGAACCGATCACGGCAGGCGGCGGCGTGATCGTCCCGCCCGAGGGCTACTGGCCCCGCGTGCAGGAGATCTGCCGCAAGTACGACATCCTGCTGCATATCGACGAGGTCGTCTGCGGCATCGGGCGCACCGGAAAATGGTTCGGCTATCAGCACTGGGGCGTGGAGCCGGATTTCGTGACCATGGCCAAGGGCGTGGCCTCCGGCTATGCCGCGATCTCCTGCATGGTCACGACGGAAAAGGTGTTCGAGCTCTTCAAGGCCGACCCGTCCGACCCGATGGATTACTTCCGCGATGTCTCGACCTTCGGCGGCTGCACTGCCGGCCCCGCGGCGGCGATCGAGAACATGGCCATCATCGAGGAAGAGGGCCTGTTGGAGAACTGCCAGGAGATGGGCGCACGGCTGGAGGCCAATCTGCGAGAGTTGCAGGAGCGCCACGAGGTGATCGGCCAGGTTCGCGGCATGGGGCTCTTCTGGGGCGCCGAGCTGGTGGCCGACCGGGACACCAAGGAGCCCGCCCCCGAAGCCAAGGTCCTCGCAATCGTGGGCGACTGCATGAAGCAGGGCGTGATCATCGGTGCCACCAACCGCTCGCTGCCGGGCTACAACAACACGCTCTGCATCAGCCCGCCGCTCATCGTGACGGCCGACGAGATCGACCAGATCACCGGTGCCATCGACGGGGCCCTGACCCGCGTCTTTGGCTGACGCCACGCTCAGACCGGCCCGGGCGGAGGATCTGCCCGGGCTGCACGCCCTGATGCGCGCGGCCTACGCGCTCTACCTGCCCCGCATGGACCGCCCGCCCGCACCGATGCTGCAGGATTTCGCACCTGAAGTCGCCGCAGGTCGGGTGCATATTGCGGGTACCGCTGACGCCCCGACCGCCGCGGTGGTGTGGGAACAGGCAACCGATCACCTCTTTCTCCACGCCATCGCTGTGGCGCCGTCGGCGCAAGGCCAGGGTCTGGGTCGGGCAATCATGGCCTGGGCCGAGGCGCGCGCTCTGGACGCCGGGACGCCAGAGGTGCGGCTCTATACCAACGCGGCCATGATCGAGAATATCGCCTTCTACCGCGCGCTCAGCTACCGCGAGACGCACCGGGCCAGGCGCGACGGGTTCGACCGGCTCTGGTTCACGAAACGGCTGCAGGGCTAGGGCACCGGAAAGGGGGCGCTCCCGCCCGTCTTCGGCCCAAGGGCCTCATCCCGTTGGGCCGTGCGCCGCTGGCGCGGCGCCCGCACCCGGCTGATGCGTCTGTGACGTGTTCCGCCGCAGGGCCCCCCATCTGAGAAGACAGGGAGCATTTGGAGGCGGATATGCGACGGCTGCTGAGACTGCTCTGCATGGCGGCCTGTGCCAGCGGTGGCGCGATGGCCCAGGATGCGGACGGGCCGACTTATCTGCGCCTGATCGACCGGCTGGACCGTCCGGCGGACGGCTATTGCCTCGATGTCCTGGCCGCGGGCGGCACTTATCGCACCGACCTGCCCGTCAATGCCCATAACTGCAAGCCGGGGACAGCGCCGGACGGTGTCGTGGTGCTGGGCGCGGACGGCACGCTGCGCTTTCCGGCGTTCGACGCCTGCCTCACCGTTTTCGGCGTCAACCGCGGCGCCCTCCCGGGCAGCGCGCTCCTGCTCCGGCCCTGCGGCACGTCGGAGCCGTTACTGCCCACGGCGGAGCTCCAGCGCTGGGACCTCGACGGGGACGGGCGGATGATGCTGCAAGGCTCCGACCTCTGCCTCGCCATGGGACCGCAATCCGCGCGGACCTTCGGCGCGCGCGACCGCTGGCGCGCTCTTCATGGCGAACTGCGCCACCGCTCCGGCCTCCCGCACCCGGTGGGAATTCGCGCCGGCAGGCTAGGTGCTGCTGGACCGATGCGGGCACTCTGGATATATCCAGAAGACCGACCGCGGACCCAGCCCAATGCCGATCAGCGAAACCCAGTTCATCCTCGACCCCGCCGCCCGGGGCACGCTCCAGCGCCAGATCCAGACCATGGTGGCGACGGGCATCCTGGCGGGGCGGTTCCGGCCGGGCGACCGGCTGCCGTCGTCGCGGCGGCTGGCCCAGCATCTGGGCGTCAGCCGGATCACCGTCACCCTGGCCTATACCGAGCTGGTCTCCTCGGACTATCTGAGCGCCCGGGGCCGGTCGGGCTACTTCGTGTCCGACACCGCGCCCGGCCCTCCCGCCTTGCGGCCCCAGGCCGTGCCCGCACCCAGCAGCATCGACTGGGGTGCGCGCATCGGTACGCGCTTTTCCGACGCCGACCGGCTGGAGAAACCCGCCGACTGGCGCGATTTCTCCTACCCGTTCATCTACGGCCAGGCCGACCCGGATCTCTTCGATCATTCCAACTGGCGGCTCTGCGCGGTGCAGGCCCTCGGCCAGAGCGCGTTCGACGCGCTCACCTCGGACCAGTATGACCGCGACGATCCGGAACTGGTGGAGTTCATCGCCCGCCATTCCCTGCCCCGGCGCGGCATCCTCGCCCGGCCAGACGAGATCCTCGTGACCATGGGCGCGCAGAACGCGCTCTGGCTCGCCGCCCAGGTCCTTCTGGGTCAGGGCGGCAAGGCGGTGATGGAAGACCCGGGCTATCCCGGCCTGCGCGAGATCCTCGGCCAGTGCGCGGGAAAGATGGTGACGGTCCAGGTCGATAGCGGCGGCCTGCCGCCCCAGTCCATTGCCCGCGGAACCGATGTGATCTTCACCACGCCAAGCCACCAATGCCCCACCGCCGCGACCATGCCCGTGGCCCGCCGGCGCGCCCTCCTGGCCCGCGCGGCCGAGATCGGAGCGGTGATCGTGGAGGATGACTACGAGTTCGAGACCTCTTTCCTGTCGGCCCCGTCGCCGGCGCTCCGGGCCCTCGACCGCGACGGACGCGTGATCTATGTCGGCTCCTTTTCCAAGGCGCTCTTTCCCGGGCTGCGGCTCGGCTATCTCGTCGGCCCCGCCCCGGTGATCCGGGAGGCCCGCGCGCTCCGGGCCACGGTGCTGCGCCACCCGCCCGGCCATCTGCAGCGGACCGCCGCCCAGTTCCTGTCGCTCGGCCATTACGACGCGCAGTTGCGCCGGATGTCGACGGTGCTCCGCCGCCGCCGGGCGGTGATGGAACAGGCCATCGCGCGCCACGGGCTGACCATCGCCGGACGCGACAGCCTCGGCGGATCGAGCCTCTGGATGACCGCGCCCGAGGGCTGCGACACGGCCGAGCTCGCCGCCCGGCTGCGCAGCGACGGGGTGCTGATCGAACCCGGAAAGGTCTTTTTCGCGGGCCCCGAAAGGCCGCGGCATTTCTACCGGCTGGCCTATTCCTCCATCCCCGAGCAGCGGATCGAACCCGGCATCGCACGGATCGCCAAGGCGCTGTCCGAGACTGCCGCGCCGGGCTGATCTCTGGACATATGTCCAGAATGGAACTGGCCCTAACCCGGCCCCCGGCTGCCCCTGTAATGAGATCTCCGGACCGGCCCGTCGGGCCCGCGATCGACAGGAGATTTCGCAATGCGCATGACCACCGAAGAAGCCTTCATCAAGGTTCTGCAGATGCATGGCATCCGCCACGCGTTCGGGATCATCGGCTCTGCCATGATGCCGATCTCGGACCTCTTTCCCTCCGCCGGCATCACCTTCTGGGACGGCGCGCACGAAGGCTCCGCCGGCTTCATGGCCGACGGCTACACCCGCGCCACCGGCGAGATGAGCATGATGGTCGCCCAGAACGGCCCCGGCATCACCAATTTCGTCACCGCGGTCAAAACCGCCTACTGGAACCACACGCCGCTTCTGCTCGTCACACCCCAGGCCGCCAACAAGACCATCGGCCAGGGCGGTTTCCAGGAAGTCGAGCAGATGAAGCTCTTCGAGGATATGGTCGCCTACCAGGAAGAGGTCCGCGACCCGTCCCGCGTCGCCGAGGTCCTGAACCGCGTGATCCTTCAGGCCAAGCGCGCCAGCGGCCCGGCCCAGATCAACCTGCCGCGGGACTACTGGACCCAGGTCATCGACATCGAACTGCCCAAGGTCGTCGAGTTCGAGCGTCCCGCCGGCGGCGAGAGCGCCATCGTAGAGGCCGCGAAACTGCTCTCCGAGGCCGCCTTCCCGGTGATCCTGAACGGCGCAGGCGTGGTCATCGGCGATGCGATCGACAGCTCCATGGCGCTGGCCGAGCGGCTCGATGCGCCGGTCTGCTGCGGCTACCAGCATAACGACGCCTTCCCGGGCTCCCATCCGCTGTTCGCGGGGCCGCTTGGCTATAACGGCTCCAAGGCCGGGATGGAGCTGATTGCCCAGGCTGACGTGGTCCTGGCGCTCGGCACCCGGCTGAACCCGTTCTCGACCCTGCCGGGCTATGGCATGGATTACTGGCCCAAGGACGCCAAGATCATCCAGGTCGACATCAACCCCGACCGGATCGGGCTGACCAAGCCGGTGAGCGTCGGCATTGCGGGCGATGCAAGGAAAGTCGCCGAAGGCATCCTCGCCCAGCTCTCGGACAGCGCCGGCGATGCGGGCCGCGAGGCACGCCGCGCCACCATCGCCCAGACCAAATCGACCTGGGCGCAGCAGCTCTCGTCCATGGACCATGAAGACGACGATCCCGGCACCAGCTGGAACGAGCGTGCCCGCGCAGCCAAGCCCGACTGGATGAGCCCGCGTATGGCCTGGCGCGCGATCCAGAGCGCCCTGCCCAAGGACGCGATCATCACCTCGGACATCGGCAACAACTGCGCCATCGGCAATGCCTACCCGACCTTCGAGAGCGGCCGGAAATACCTCGCGCCCGGCCTCTTCGGGCCCTGCGGCTACGGCTTCCCGGCCATCGTCGGCGCCAAGATCGGCAAGCCGGACGTGCCGGTCGTCGGCTTCGCCGGGGACGGCGCCTTCGGCATCGCGATGAACGAGATGGTCAGCGTCGGGCGCGCCGGCTGGCCGCCGGTCACCATGGTGATCTTCCGCAACTACCAGTGGGGTGCGGAAAAGCGGAACACCACGCTCTGGTTCGACGACAATTTCGTCGGCACAGAGCTTGACGAGCAGGTCAGCTATGCCGGGATCGCCCAGGCCTGCGGGCTCACCGGCGTGGTCGCGCGCACGATGGATGACCTGACCGACGCGCTCAACACCGCCGTCCGCGCCCAGATGCGCGAAGGCAAGACAACCTTCATCGAGGCGCTCATCAACCAGGAACTGGGAGAGCCCTTCCGCCGCGACGCCATGAAAGCGCCCGTCGCAGTGGCCGGGGTGGCACAGGAGGACATGCGCGAGCCCGAAGCGGTGTAATTCGCCGCTTGACAGACTCACTCGGGTCCGTGAAAAATCATGCGATAATTTCACGGACCCGAGACCATGACCGTAGCCGGCACCGTTCCCAATCTTGGCGATGATCTGCGCGCGCTGCGTAAGACCCGCGGGCTGACGCTCACCGACGTCGCCACCCATCTCGCCTGCTCCGTGGGCTGGCTCAGCCAGGTCGAACGCGGCCAGTCCAGCGCCGGCATCGACACGCTGAAAGAGCTCGCCACCCTCTATGACGTGCCGGTCTCGCTCTTTTTCGGCCCGGCGCCTGCGCGTGCCGGCGAAACCGGCTACGTCGTGCGCGCCGCCGACCGCCGCGTGCTTGGCTCCGAGACCGCGGGCCTGACCGAGGCGCTGCTCTCCCCCGACCTGACCGACGATTTCGAGCTTCTGCATTGCAGTTTCGCGCCCCGCTCGAAGCTGCGTGCCCCGGTGCAGCGCGACACGCAGGAGGTCGCCGTGCTGACCTCCGGCGCGCTTGATCTGGAAATCGGCCCCCACCGGTTCAGCCTGGCTGTCGGCGACAGTTTCCGCATCCGCGGCGAACCCTACCGCTGGGCCAATCCCCATCCCGACCCCGCGACGGCGATCTGGGTGATCGCGCCCCCAGTTTACTGAACAGACCCACGCCCCAAACCCGCCTCAGCCCGGAGAAACCGCCATGGCCGACCTGCCCTCCCAGACCCGCGTTGTCATCATCGGTGGCGGCGCCGTCGGCGTCTCCACGCTCTACCATCTCGCCCAGGCCGGCTGGTCCGACTGTCTGCTGCTGGAAAAGACCGAGCTGACCGCGGGCTCCACCTGGCACGCCGCGGGCAACTGCCCGAACTTCTCCACCAGCGCGGCGGTCCTGCGGCTGCAGGAATACTCCAACCGGCTCTATCGCGGACTGGGCGAGGCCGTGGACTATCCGATGAACTACCACGTTTCGGGCTCCATCCGGCTGGCCCATAGTGCAGAGCGGATGCGCGAGTTCGCCCATGTCGCCGCCATGGCCCGCGCCCAGGGCGTCCAGATGGACCTGCTGACACCCGACGAGGCCCGCGCGCACTATCCCTTCCTCGAACTGCACGATCTGGCCGGCGCGCTCTGGGACCCGACCGACGGCGATATCGACCCCGCCCAGCTCACCCAGGCGCTGGCCAAGGGCGCCCGCGACGGCGGGGCCAAGATCATCCGCAACTGCCCTGCGACCGGGGTCGCGCGCGATGGCGCGGGCTGGATCGTCGAGACCGAACAGGGCTCCGTGCGCTGCGATATCGTGGTCAATGCCGCGGGGTACTACGCCCAGCGCGTCAGCGAATGGTTCCTGCCCTTCGGCGGCCGGCGCATCCCCCAGGTCGTCATGAGCCACCAGTATATGCTGACCGAACCGGTCGCCGAGCTCGAGGCCTGGACCGCCGAGAAAGGTGCCAAGCTGCCGATCCTGCGCGATGTCGACACGTCCTACTACCTCCGCCAGGAGAAAACCGGCTTCAACCTCGGCCCCTATGAGCGCAACTGCCGCGCCCACTGGGTGACCAAGGACGATCCGATGCCGGAGGATTTCAGCTTTCAGCTTTACCCCGACGACCTCGACCGGCTGGAATGGTATATCGAGGACGCGATGGAGAGGGTGCCGATCCTGGGCACCTCCGGCGTCAGCCGCGTCATCAACGGCCCCATCCCCTACGCGCCCGACGGGCTGCCGCTCGTGGGCCCGATGCCTGGCGTTCCGAACGCGTTTGAGGCCTGCGCCTTCACCTTCGGCATCGTCCAGGGCGGCGGCGCGGGCAAGCTCATGGCCGACTGGATCACCCAAGGCGCCCCGGAATGGGACGCCTGGGCCATCGATCCCCGCCGCTTCACCGCCCATGCCGATGACGCCTATGCCGAGGCCAAGGGGCTGGAGGTCTATGGCCACGAGTTCGCAATGCATTTCCCCCGCCATGCCTGGCCCGCCGGACGCCCGTCGAAGCTCTCGACACTCCATGGCCGCGTGCTCGACGCGGGCGGGCAGATGGGTGCCTTCAACGGCTGGGAACGCGCGCTCTGGTTCGCGACAGCGGGCGACGACACCTCCCACGATGCCACCCAGACCTGGGACCGCGACGGGCCCTGGCAGGCGCGCGTGGCCGAGGAATGCGCCGCGGTGCAGGACGCCGCCGGCATGATCGACCTCTCGGGCTTCTCCCGGTTCGAGCTGAGCGGCCCCGGCGCGGCAGAGTTCCTGCGCAGCCGCATCACCGGCGCGCTCTGCAAGGTCGGCCGGCTGAACCTCGTCTATTTCTCCGATGCGCGCGGCCGTTTCCTGACCGAGATGACCGTGATGCGCCATGGCGAGGACAGCTTCACCCTGACCACCGCCGCGGTCGCACAGTGGCACGATCTGGACCTGCTGACGGCCGAACTGCCCGAGGGCGTCAGCCTCACCGACCAGAGCGACGCCACGGGCACGATCCTGCTCACCGGGCCCAAGGCCCGCGACCTGCTCGCACCCCTGACCGATGCCGATCTGGCCACGCCCTGGCTCACCCATCAGGCGGCCAAGGTCGCCGGCGCCGCCGTCCATCTCGCCCGCGTCAGCTTTGCCGGCGAACTGGGGTGGGAGATCATCGCCACCCCCTCCGACATGCCCGCGATCTGGGACGCGCTCGCGGCTGCCGGGGCCAAGCCCTTCGGCATGCTGGCGCTCGACAGCCTGCGCATCGAGAAAGGCTACCGCACCTGGAAGGGCGATCTCTCCAGCGACTACTCCCTGCTGGAAATGGGCCTCGACCGGTTCGTCAAACCCGACAAGCCCCAGGATTTCCCCGGCCGTGCCGCGCTGCTGACCGAGCTTCAGCAGGGCGCCCAGCGCCAGGCCGTCACGCTCACGCTGCACGATCACCCGCGCGATCCGCTGCCGATGTCGCCGGTCTGGCGCGGCGGCGAGATCGTGGGCGAGGTGACGAGCGCCGCCTTCGGCCACCGCGCCGGCCAGCTCATCGCGCTCGCCATGGTGCGCAGCGAGGATGCCGCGCCCGGCAACGGGCTCGACGTGGAAGTATTCGGCGAGCGGGTGCCCGCGACGGTGTCGGACAGCCTCGCCCTCTGGGACCCTGAAAACCAAAGGTTGCGCGCATGACCCCTCCTTCTTCAGCCCGCGTGGTGATCATCGGCGGCGGCGTTATCGGCTGCTCGCTGGCCTACCACCTGACCAAGCTCGGCTGGACCGATGTGGTCCTGCTGGAACGCAAGCGCCTGACCAGCGGCACCACCTGGCACGCCGCCGGGCTGATCGCGCAGCTCCGCGCGTCGGAAAACATGACGCGCCTGTCGAAATACAGCCAGGAACTCTATGGCGAGCTGGAAGCCGAAACCGGCATCAGCACCGGCTTTCGCCGTAACGGCGCGATCACCGTGGCGCTGACCGAAGCCCGGCAGGAAGAAATCCTGCGCCAGGCCAGCATGGCTCGCGCCTTCGGGGTCGAGGTCGATGCCATCGAACCCTCCGAGATCGCCGGGCTCTACCCCCATATCAATCTCGACGGCGTGCAGGGCGGCGTCTATCTGCCCAAGGACGGCCAGGGCGATCCCGCCAATATCGCGCTGGCGCTCGCCAAGGGTGCACGTCAGCGCGGCGCCAAGGTCATCGAAGGGGTCAAGGCCACCGGCGTGACCCGCGAGGGCCGCCGCATCACCGGTGTCGAATGGGCCCAGGAAAATGGCGACACGGGCGAGATCGCCTGCGATCACGTCGTCAATTGCGGCGGGATGTGGGGCCGCGAGGTCGGCAAGATGCTCGGCGTGAACGTCCCGCTCCAGGCCTGTGAGCATTTCTACATCGTCACCGAAGCGATCGAGGAACTGACCCAGCTGCCGGTCCTGCGCGTTCCTGACGAATGCGCCTATTACAAGGAAGATGCCGGCAAGATGCTCGTCGGCGCGTTCGAGCCCGTGGCCAAGCCCTGGGCGCTGAAAGGCATCCCTGACAATTTCGAGTTCGACCAGCTGCCCGAAGATTTCGACCATTTCGAGCCGATCCTGGAGGCCGCCTGCGAACGCCTGCCGATCCTGGCCGAGGCGGGCATCCACACCTTCTTCAACGGGCCCGAAAGCTTCACGCCGGACGACGCCTACCATCTGGGCCTCGCGCCCGAGATGGACAATGTCTGGGTCGCGGCGGGCTTCAACTCCGTCGGCATCCAGTCCGCGGGCGGCGCGGGCATGGCGCTGGCCTCCTGGATGGATACGGGCGAGCGCCCCTTCGACCTCGGCGATGTGGACATCGCGCGGATGCAGCCCTTTCAGGGCAACCGCACCTACCTCGCCAGCCGCGTCAAGGAAACGCTCGGGCTTCTCTATGCCGACCACTATCCGTTCCGGCAAAAGGCGACCGCGCGGGGCCTCCGCCGTTCGCCGCTCCACATGCACCTGCTGGACCATGGCGCGGTGATGGGCGAATTCGGCGGCTGGGAGCGGGCCAACTGGTTCGCCGATCCGGGCCAGGACCCGGCCTATATCGACAGCTGGGGCAAGCCCAATTGGTTCACCAACGCAGCGGCGGAACATGGCGCGATCCGGAACGGCGTCGGGCTCTATGACATGTCGAGCTTCGGCAAGATCCGCGTCGAAGGCCCCGATGCCGAGGCGTTCCTGAACCGCATTGCGGGCGGCGACATGGCCGTCGCTCCGGGCAAGATCGTCTATACCCAGTTCCTGAACGCCGCCGGCGGGATCGAGGCCGACGTGACCATCACGCGGCTTTCCGAGACCGCCTATCTCGTCGTCACCCCCGCCGCCACGCGGCTCGCCGACCAGACATGGCTGCGGCGGCATCTGCGGGACGAGCGCGTCGTGCTGACCGATATCAGCGCGGGCGAGGCCGTCCTTTGCGTCATGGGCCCCCGCGCCCGCGAGCTGATGTCCGCCGTGAGCCCTGACGATTTCACCGCATTCCCCTTCGGCACCGCGCGCGAGGTCGAGATCGGCATGGGGATCGCCCGCGCCCACCGCGTCTCCTACGTGGGCGAGCTCGGGTGGGAGGTCTACATCTCCTCCGACATGGCGGCCCACGTCTTCGAGACGCTGGTGGAGGCCGGCCAGCCGATGGGGCTGAAACTCTGCGGGCTCCATGTCATGGACAGCTGCCGGATCGAAAAGGCCTTCCGCCATTTCGGCCATGACATCACCTGCGAGGACCATGTGATTGACGCAGGGCTGGGCTTTGCGGTCAAAGTCGACAAGCCGGACTTCATCGGGCGCGAGGCCGTGCTGCGGCGCAAGCAGACCGGCCCCCACCGCCGGCTGGTGCAGTTCCTGCTGAGCGACCCCGAACCCATGCTCTATCACAATGAGCCGATCCTGCGTGACGGCGCCTTGGTCGGCCACCTGACCTCCGGCGCGTACGGGCACCATCTCGGCGCCGCGGTCGGTCTGGGCTATGTGCCTTGCGAAGGTCAGAAAGCGGCAGACGTGCTGGGCTCGGCCTACGAGATCGAAGTCGCCGGCCGCCGGGTCGGCGCCGAGGCCAGCCTCAAGCCGCTCTACGACCCGAAATCAGAGCGGATGCGCGCCTGATCGCAGACACGGCGCCCACTCCGGGCGCCGTGCCCCGGCCCATCAAAGAAAGCCGCCGACCGCGCCCAGCACCCGCTCGGGCGCTTCCAGTTGCGGCAGATGCCCCACGCCCGGCAGTGTCTCGAAGTCGGACCCCGGGATGCGCGCGTGGAACGCCCGGCCCCGCTCCAGCGGGATCCACGGATCGTCCTCCCCCCACAGGATACGCACCGGGCAGCGGATCTCCCCAAACATCGGCTCGATCTCGGCGGTGAACCTTTCGTCGGCCTGGGCGAACTGCCGGTAGAAACTGCCGCTGCCCGCCTCGCTCAGCCAGGGCGCCATCAGGGCCTCCACATCCTCGGGCGCGATCTCGCCGCCCAACGCGCCGCGGATATAGGCCTCGACAATCGCGCGGTGGATATGGGGCGGCAACCCGGTGAAGGCCTCCACATGGCGGCCGACATGGGTGAAGAATTCCGACCCCCAGGGCCGCAAGGCCACGACATTCATCAGACCCAGCCGCGCGTAGTCGCAGCCATGGAGCAGATGGGCCCGCAGCACCGTCGCCCCACCAAAATCATGCGCCAGCACCGCGGGTGCCTCCAGCCCCCAATGCTCCAGCATCTCGGCGAAAACCATGCCCTGGACATCCAGCCCGGTCCGCTGGTCCGCGCGCATCTCCGAACGGCCATAGCCGGGCATGTCGTACCAATGGACGCGAAACCGCTCCGCCAGCGCCGGGATCACCCGGTGCCAGCTATAGGACGACCAGGGCCAGCCATGGGCGAGCACCAGCGGAGGCCCCGCCCCCGCCGACCCGGCCGAAACCCGGCCCGCCTGTGTTTGAACATTGTCGGTAAGCTGCCAAGCCATCCAGTCCGCCTTTCCCGACGGACCCGGTCCTCACGGGATCACACGTCTCGCCCCCCGCAACTCCGTGCAGCCCTAGCTCCCGGTGTCCCGCGGGCAGCGCCCGGACGCGGGTGGGTGGTCGGGGCGGCCGGGCGCTGCCCGCCCCCGCCACGGGCGCAACCCCCCTGATCTCAGGCCTTGCCGGCCTCCAGCGCGTCGAGTCGCGCCTTCAGCGCTTCGTTCTCTTCGCGCGCCTTTTGAGCCATGGCGCGGACCGCATCGAACTCCTCGCGCGTCACGAAATCGCGATCCGCGAGCCAGCGGTCGATCATGCCGCTCATGGCGGTCTGGGCCTCGTCCTTCGCACCCTGCGCCACGCCCATGGCGTTGGTGAGCAGCTGCGAAAGATCGTCGGCCAGTTTGTTCTGGTTCGGCATGGAACACCTCGTTTGCTGTGCCATGACATATGGCGGCGGGGCGGTGAAAGCTCAAGGTTGACTTGGGGCCCGCAGCGCGGACAAGAGGGCCATGATCCTCGCCATCCCCTTCCCGGACTTCTCGCCGGAACTCTTCTCGGTCCAGCTCGGCCCGATCGATTTCGCCCTGCGCTGGTACGCGCTGGCCTATATCGCGGGGCTGCTGATCGCGCTCGGCCTGGTACGCCACGCGCTAGCGCGCCCCGCGCTTTTCCCCGGTGGCCAGGCCCCGTTCAAACCCGCCCAGGCCGACGAGCTTCTGACCTGGACGATCCTCGGCGTGATCGTCGGCGGGCGGCTGGGCTTCGTGCTCTTCTACCAGCCGAGCTATTACCTCGCCCACCCGCTCGACATCCTCAAGGTCTGGCAGGGCGGCATGGCCTTCCATGGCGGGCTGTTGGGTGTGGTCGTCGCGGCCTGGCTCTTTGCGCGCAAGAACAACGTCCCCCGGCTGCAGCTCGCCGACCTGATGGCCCTCGCGACCCCGCCTGGCCTGATGCTCGGGCGGCTCGCCAACTTCATCAACGCGGAGCTCTGGGGCCGCCCGACCGACCGGCCCTGGGGCGTGATCTTTCCCGGCGCGCGCGCCCAGGACTGCCCCGGCTGGGAGGCCGTGCCCTGCGCCCGCCACCCCTCGCAGCTCTATCAGGCCGGGCTCGAAGGGCTGCTGCTCGGCCTCGTCCTGCTCTGGATGGTCTATCGTGGCCGCGCGCTGCAGTTCCCGGGCCGCGTCGCGGGGGTCTTCTTCCTCGGCTACGGGCTCGCACGCTTCGTCGTGGAGCTCTTCCGCCAGGCGGATCCGCAATTCGTCACGCCCGACAATCCCTGGGGGCATGTGCTCGGCGGCGCCGAATTCGGCATCACCATGGGCCAGACCCTGTCGCTGCCGATGATCGTGCTCGGCCTGGTGCTCATCGCGCTCTCGCGCAGACCGCTCCCCCAGACCTCGTGACCACCCCGCTGACCGAGATCCTGCTGCGGCGCATCGCGGCCGCGGGACCGATCACGGTGGCGGACTATATGGCAGAGGCCCTGCTCCATCCCGAGCATGGCTATTACGCGACCCGCGATCCTTTCGGCGCGGCCGGCGATTTCACCACCGCGCCCGAGATCAGCCAGATGTTCGGCGAGCTGATCGGCCTCGCGCTGGCGCAAGCCTGGCGCGACCAGGGCCGCCCCGCACCCTTCACCTTGGCGGAGCTTGGCCCCGGCCGCGGCACGCTCATGGCCGATATCCTGCGCGCAGCAGCCAGGGTCCCGGGCTTCACAGAGGCCGCGGAGCTCCATCTGGTCGAGGCCTCTCCTACGCTGCGCGCGGTCCAGGCGGACCGGCTCGGTCCCGCCGCCCCCGTGTTGTGGCACGACAGCGCCGATACCTTGCCCGAACAGCCGCTGTTTCTTGTGGCCAACGAGTTCTTCGACGCGCTGCCGATCCGCCAGTTCCAGCGCGAGGGCGCCGGCTGGCACGAACGCATGGTCGGCGCCGCGAATGGCGCGCTCAGCTTCGGGCTCGGTGGTCCCGCCGACCACCCCGACCTTCAGGCGCGTCTCACCGACACGCGCCCCGGCGATATCGTGGAGATCTGTCCCGCCGCCGGCCCCATCGCGGCAGTTCTCGCCATGCGCATCGCGGCCCATGGCGGTGCTGCGCTCATCGTCGATTATGGCGGCTGGCACTCGCTCGGCGACACTTTGCAGGCGGTCAGGGCGCACGCTCCGGCCGACCTTTTGACGCAGCCCGGGCAGGCCGACCTGACCGCCCATGTCGATTTCGAAGCCTTGGCACGGGCCGCCAAAACCGCCGCGCCGACGCTCCACATCAGCCCGATGACGCCCCAAGGCGTGTTTTTGGAGCGTCTGGGCATCACGACACGGGCCCAGGCGCTGGCCGGACGGCTCTCCGGCGCGGCCCTCACAGACCTTGTCGGCGCACATCGCCGCTTGACCCACGCGGACGAAATGGGGACGGTCTTCAAGGTCCTAGGTGTCGCCCCGTCGGCGGCCGCCACGATTGCCGGATTGTCAGTATGACCCTAGAGACGATCACCGCCGATGCGCTGACGCCTCTCCGCCACGGTTTCTTCACCCGCAAGGGTGGCGCGTCTTCGGGTATTTTCGAAGGGCTGAACTGCGGCTATGGCTCGTCGGATCAGGCCAATATCGTCGAAATAAACCGGGCCCGCGCGGTCCATGTCGTGGGCAGCCCGCTGGACCATCTAGTGGGCATCAATCAGACCCATTCCCCGCACGCGATCACCGTGGATGCGCCGATCCACCGGCCCTGGCCGGATGCGGATGCGCTCGTGACCCGCACCCCGGATCTGGTCCTGTCGGTGCTCACCGCGGATTGCGCGCCGGTGCTCTTCGCCGACACCGAGGCCGGCGTGATCGGCGCGGCCCATGCCGGCTGGCGCGGTGCGCTCGCCGGCGTACTGGAGGCGACGCTGGACGCGATGGAGACGCTCGGCGCGGACCGCGGTGCGATCAACGCCGTGATCGGCCCGACGATCAGCCAGCGCGTCTACGAGGTCGGGCCGGAGTTTCTCGACACCTTCCTGACCGAAGATCAGGTCAATGGGCGGTTTTTTGCCAACGGCAGCGGCGACCGTCTTCATTTCGACCTTCCGGCCTTCATTCTCCACCGGCTGCGCGAGGCGCGAATCAGTCATGCGGAGTGGACACGCCACTGCACCTACTCTGACCCCCAAAGATTCTTCTCATATCGCCGAAGTGTGCACAAAAAAGAGGCAGACTATGGCAGATTGATCTCACTCATCCGTCTATAAGGCGGTTTTCCGCCACGTCGGAGCGTATTCTGATTCCATTTTACGCGAATAGGCGCTTTTCTGCCGATGGCTTCGATCCATTTCCGAAGCCATATCGGTATTGTTCGTGAGATTAGCGAGTTCTGTGTAAAAGTAAGTGGTTCGCGGTCGGGCGGTGTGCGGCACCTCCCGGCCGTTTTTTCATTCTATCAAGCCGATTGGCTCAGTCTGTCCTCCAAAACCTCAAAGGGTACGCCGGCTTCATTCTTGGCCGCACGAATTACTAAAGAAGTCTTAACGCTCCCGACATTGGGTGCCGCGGTCAGATCGCCGGTCAGGAAATTCTGGAACGACGACAGATCCGGCGCCACGCATTTCAGGATAAAGTCAACCTCGCCGTTCAGCATGTGGCATTCGCGGACGAGCGGCCAGTTCCGGCACTGTTCCTCGAACGCGCTCAGATCGGCCTCGGCCTGGCTGCGCAGCCCGACCATGGCAAAGACCAGAACCTCGAACCCGAGCTCGCGGACATCGACATCGGCGTGGTAGCCGCGGATATAGCCTTGCTCTTCGAGCGTGCGCATCCGGCGCAGGCAGGGCGGCGCGGAGATGCCCACGCGCTTGGCAAGCTCCACATTCGTCATGCGTCCGTCGCGCTGCAATTCCGCAAGGATCTTGCGATCAATCGGATCGAGCTTTGCGCCTGCCATGTGGATACTCCGAACTTTCAGCGGACCCTAGTCGGTCGCGGCATCTCGCGCAATATTCTTTCAAGAACCACCCGGAGGCTTTGCAAAAAATCTCGCGCTTTTGCGATCCGCCGGCATTGTCGGACAGGGTTTCGCAGGTCTCGGCAAAGGACTATGTCGAGCCTACCAGAAGAAGGGACACTCCAATGGCGCCCACACGACACACGCCGGCACTGATCATCGGATCGGGACCCGCCGGCTATACAGCGGCGGTCTATGCGGCCCGCGCAATGCTCTCGCCGATCCTGGTGCAGGGCATCCAGCCCGGCGGGCAGCTCACCATCACCACGGACGTGGAAAACTGGCCCGGCGACAGCTCCGTCATGGGCCCCGACCTGATGGTCCGGATGGAGGCCCACGCCCGCGAGATGGGGGCCGAAGTGATCTCGGACCATATCAACCGGCTCGATCTGTCCGCGCGCCCCTTCGCCGCCTATGCCGACAGCGGCACCACCTACACCGCGGACGCGGTGATCCTGGCCACCGGCGCCCAGGCCAAATGGCTCGGGCTGCCATCAGAGGAGAAGTTCAAGGGCTTCGGCGTTTCGGCCTGCGCGACCTGCGACGGGTTCTTCTACCGCGGCAAGGATGTCGTCGTGATCGGCGGCGGCAACACGGCCGTCGAAGAAGCACTCTTCCTGACCAACTTCGCCTCCAAGGTCACGCTCGTGCACCGGCGCGACAGCCTGCGGGCCGAGAAGATCCTGCAAAAGCGCCTCTTCGACAATCCCAAGGTCGAGGTGATCTGGGACCATACCGTCGAGGAAATCATCGGTACCGAAGACCCGCTCGGCGTCGAGGGCGTCATCCTGCGCCATGTCACCAGCGGCGAGACCCGCACCGTGCCCTGCGCGGGCTTCTTTACGGCCATCGGCCACGCCCCGGCCTCCGAACTGGTCAAGGATCAGCTCGAAACCCACTCGGGCGGCTATGTCGTCACCGCGCCCGACAGTACCGCGACCTCGATCCCGGGCGTCTTCGCGGCGGGCGACCTGACCGACCATATCTACCGCCAGGCGGTGACCAGTGCGGGCATGGGGTGCATGGCGGCGCTGGAGGCCGAAAAATATCTCGCCGAGACGGCCAGCGCGCCCGAAACCCCCGTTGCGGCCCGTGCGACGGCCTAGATCCCGGCACAACGCGGCCCCTCGAAGGGAAACCCGGTGACCGGCCGGCCGCTGCGATATCGGTCCGCCTGGCCGATTGCAGCGGTTGGGGTGCTGTGGGCGGCAGGGGCCGGGGCGGCGACGCTCTCGCCGTCGCTCTCGAACTGCCATCCGGACTGCGACATGGGGGAGCTGATCGCACCACTGGACTCCGCGCCGCTGGAGGCCACCCCCCTCGAAACGCCGACCTCGCCCGAAGCGCTGTCGCCCGCCGGGACGAGCCTGCTGGACTATCTCAACGAGCTTCTGGGCCCCCCGGTCGATGTCGGCGACCTGCCCCAGGCGGAGATCCCCACACCGGAACTGGACATTCCGCCGGTCGAAGGGACGATCCGCTAAGGAGGCCCGGGGCAAACCGACCCGGCCCGCGGGGGGCGTGCCGGCATCATGAACCCGACCAGGGCGTCTTTTCAGTTTGCCCGCTCTTGAATGGGCTGCGCCCGCGGGACCCTCCAGATGGGGGAGCCCGCGGGCGCGGTCACATCATACGATAGCTTAAGGCTGCTGGGCGCATCCGAACGATGCATTGGAACGAGGTACCGGACGGAAGGAGGTCAGTGCACCGACACGGGCGCAAAGTTGTTGCGCCGCGCCAGGGTGAAGGCAAGCTTGCGGTCCTGCACCAGCGCGAGCCGCTGCCCGTCGGGCGCATGCACAGCATAGAGATCCGTGATCCCTTCGGCCTGGGCACGCAATTCGTCGGGCAAATCATCGGGGCTGACCGGGCGCACATAGACGATCTGGCGCGCGTTTTCGGCCTCTTGCGATGTGTCGGGGCTGAATTTCTGGTCCATCATGCCTCTCCCGTCTTGATTTCGATACGCTGCAATACGGTTTCCGGGGCGGATCTGCGCAAATCGACATGCAGCAGGCCGTTTTCGAGCTGTGCGGCCTCGACCTCGACCCCTTCGGCCAGAACGAAGCTGCGCTGGAATTGCCGCGCTGCGATCCCGCGATGCAGGTACACCCGGTCGCCGGCCTCTTCGGCCTGGGCGCCGCGGATCACCAGCTGGCGGTCCTCCACGGTGATATCCAGGTCGCCCTCGCGAAATCCTGCCACCGCGAGGGTGATGCGATAGGATGTCTCGCTCGTCTGTTCGATATTGTAGGGCGGATAGCCCTCATTCCCGCTCTTTGCGGTGCGCTCGACGAGACGCTCAAGCTGATCAAAGCCCAGCAGATAGGGGTGGGCACCCAAAGTCAGTTTCGTCATCGACACGTCCTTGAACAAGCGACTGTGTGCGGGGCCCCTTGAGGCACCCCTCACAGGAAACATGGTGGCGATAGATGGCACTTACAAGAAATCGCCTTCGAAATCTCTTTGCAGCTTGAAGCGGTTTTGCTAGGTTTCACGCCTTGGTTACGGGTGAGGGATCCAGATTTCCATGAACGCAAAGTTCGAGATGGACAGCCAGGAAGTGCTCCGCGTCGAGCTTAAGGTCATGCAGCGCGAACATCGTGATCTGGACGATGCCATCCACGCGCTCGAGGATACGGGCCGCGCCGATCAGCTCACCCTGCGGCGGCTGAAAAAGCAGAAACTCCAGCTGCGCGACCGTATCCGGCAGATCGAGGACCGGCTGACGCCCGACATCATCGCCTGAGCCCCGACGTCCTGCGCGTCGCCGATCCGCAGCGCGCCTCCTCGACCGCACCGGGCAACCTCTCGGCCGGGCCGCTCCAACGCGCCCACCCCCCTGTCCGCCCGTTGGCGCGCGCCGCCATTGCCTCGCCTTCGCCAATCGCTATAACACCGCTTCCTCTGCGGCAGCGGGCCGCGGATCCCCCGGCAAGCGAGGCCGAAGAGATGGCAGACGTCGGCATCATCATGGGCAGCCAGTCCGACTGGCCCACCCTGCGAAAGGCCGCCGAGATCCTCGATGAGCTCGGCGTCGCCCACGAGGCGCGCATCGTCTCGGCCCACCGCACCCCGGACCGGCTCTGGGACTATGGCCGGACCGCGGCCGAACGCGGACTGAAATGCATCATCGCGGGCGCCGGCGGGGCGGCGCATCTGCCCGGCATGATGGCCTCCAAGACCCGCATCCCCGTGATCGGCGTGCCTGTCCAGACCCGTGCGCTCTCAGGCGTCGATTCACTCTATTCCATCGTCCAGATGCCCCGCGGCTACCCCGTCGCGACCATGGCCATCGGCGAACCGGGTGCCGCCAATGCCGGGCTCATGGCCGCTGGCATCCTCGCGCTCTCGGACCCCGCCTTGGCCGACCGGCTCGACGCATGGCGCAGCGCGCTCAGCGACAGCATCCCGGAGGCCCCCAAGGATGAGTGACCCGCTCGCCCCGGGCGCGGCCATCGGCATTCTGGGCGGCGGACAGCTCGGCCGGATGCTCGCTCTCGCCGCCGCGCGCCTCGGCCTGCGCGCCCATATCTACGACCCCGCCGCCGCAAGCGGACCCGCGGCCCAGGTCGCCGACAGTGCGACCACTGCCGCCTGGGACGACGCCGCGGCCCTCGACGCTTTCGCGGCCTCCGTCGACGTCATCACCTACGAGTTCGAAAACATCCCCACCGGCACGCTCGACCGGCTGGGGGCCGCACGCCAGATCCGTCCCGGCCGCCGCGCGCTGGAAGTCTCCCAGGACCGGCTGACCGAGAAACGTTTCCTGCGCGACCTCGGCCTCGCCACCGCGCCGTTCGCCCCCATCGACGGGCCGGGTGATCTGGACGGCGCACTCGCCGAAACCGGTGTCCCCGCGATCCTGAAAACCCGCCGCTTCGGTTATGACGGCAAGGGCCAGGCGCGCATCGCGGACCCAGACGTCGCCGAAGCCGCACTCGCCAGCCTGCAGGGCGCCGCCGCAATCGCCGAAGGCCATGTCGCGTTCGAACGTGAGGTCTCCGTCATAGGCGCCCGCGGTCTCGACGGCGCCATCGCCTGTTTCGACCCCGGCGAGAATGTCCACGAGGGCGGCATCCTGCGCACCACCACCATCCCTGCCCGGCTCAGCGTCGCCCAGCGCACGGACGCGGTACTGCTCACCGGCAAGATCCTGAACGCGCTCGACTATATCGGTGTGTTGGGGGTGGAGCTCTTCGTCACGCCCGGCGGCCTCATCGTCAACGAGATCGCGCCGAGGGTGCACAATTCCGGCCACTGGACCCAGAACGGCTGCACCATCTGCCAGTTCGAACAACATATCCGCGCCGTGGCAGGCTGGCCGCTCGGCGACGGCACGCGCCACAGCGACGTGACGATGGAGAACCTCATCGGCGACGATATGGACCGTCTGGCAGGGCTCCGGTCCGAGCCCGCCACCGCACTCCATCTCTATGGCAAGGCCGAGACCCGCCCGGGCCGCAAGATGGGCCATGTGAACCGGATCACTGGACCGGCCGGGTGAGCAGACCCCGGCTCGCCGTCCGCGCCGTGATCGTGGAGAACGGGCGGCTCCTGCTGGTCAATGCCTATCCCGGCGGGATCAGCGATCTGTGGTGCGCGCCGGGCGGCGGTGTCGATGCGGGCGCAAGCCTGACCGACAATCTCGTCCGCGAGGTCCATGAGGAGACAGGCTGCGCCATCTCGGTCGGCGCGCTCTGCCTGATCAACGAGTTTCACGACCCGGACCGCGGCTTTCACCAGGTCGATCTGTTCTTCCGTGCCCGGCTCACGGCGCCGCCGCCCGCCGGGCCCTGGACCGATCCCGCCGGCGTGGTGACCGAGCAGCGCTTCGTGCCCCGCGCGACGCTCCCCGATCTGCGGCTGAAGCCCGACCGGCTTGCGGAGGTCGCCTTTGGTTCCGCAGCGCTGGTGACATTGAGCGGGCTGGAGCGGATCGCCCCGCCCTGACCACCCGGTCGGCGCCCCGGTCAGCGCACAGGCACGCGCGGCGGCACCAGCGCCCAGCCGACGCCCCCCAGCACCAGCACCGCGGCGATGACAAAGCGCAGCGTGACCGGCTCGGCCAGCAACAACATCCCGCCCAACAGCGCGATCACCGGCACCGTGAGCTGCGCGACACCGGCGGTGCTCGCCGCCATCGATGGCAGCAACCTGTACCAGAGCGCATAGCCCAGCGCCGAGGTCACCCCGCCCGACAGCACCGCCAGCACCGCGCCTCGCGCGTCCATCCCGTCGCGCAGGACCGCCCACAGAAGCACACTCGCCGGCAGCGCCAGCGCAAAGGCAAGCGCCGTGCTCAGCAGCGGATCGGACCGCGACCGGCCCTGGAGCGAATAGATCCCCCAGCCCGCCGCCGCCGCCAGCATCATCACCGAGCCCAGCAGCGCCGGCGCATGGGCGCCCTCCGGCCAGAGCAGATAGGCCAGCCCGCCAAAGGCCAGCCCTGCGCCCAGCCAGCGGCGCTGCGGCATCGCCTCACCGGCCAGAAGCGCGCCGGCGAACATCGTCACCTGCACGCCCCCGAACAGGATCAGCGCCCCGATCCCCGCATCGAGGCTCAGATAAGCGAAGGAAAAGAAGAGCATGTAAGTCAGCAGCGCCAGCGCCGGCCCGACGCTGCCCCGCAGATCGGCCCGGCTCGGTCGGGTCCCGGTGCGTGCCGCGACCAGCAGTCCCAGCACCAGCGCGCCCGAGGCCAGCCGCAGCGCGGCAAAGCTCGCCGGCCCGGTCGCCGTCTCGGCCAGCGCCATGCGGTTGAGCACCGAATTGGCCGCGAATGCGATCAGCACCACGATGAGCGGGGGCAGCAGGCGGAGTGTCATACTTCGGCGAAGGGAACCGGATAAACCAGTTCGACGCGCGCCACCGCCGTCTCCGGCGCGATCGGGTAGAGCCCGGTATATTGCGCGGGGTAGGGCGAGCTCAGCTCCGCCGGACCGTCGAAGACAAAGCCGAACCGGTGGTGATAGAGCGGATCGCCCACCACCACGACCGCCTTGGCATGGTTCTGGCGCGCCGCGTCCAGCCCATAGCGGATCAGTTCCGCGCCATAGCCCTGCCCCTGCAGATCCATCCGCACGCTGACCGGTCCCAGCGCCAGCCAGCCCTCGGGCCGGCGCAGATGTGACAGGCAGGCATGGCCGATGATCTCGCCATCGCGAAGCGCCACGAGTTCATGGGCGACGCTGCCCTCGGCGCGCAGCGCATCGATCAGGCGGGATTCGTTGGGTTGGTCAAAGGCAGTGACGAGGAGGATGGAGATGGCTGTCGCATCCTCAGGGGCGACATTGCGGATCGTGATCACGGCTTTGCTTTCGGGAGTGCATTCAAATTCGGTCTGTCGGCTGCGCGGTCTGGGACCCCGGCCCGCCGCGCTCTGCAGATGGTAGCGGGGCCGGCGTAGATCTGTCCAGCGGCATGGTGGCTGCCGCTTCCGCGGCGAGGCACAAAACGACGCTGGCGGATGACAGCCCATGGGCCGCCGCAAGGGCTGCGACCCGGGCGCGCGTACGCGGATCGAGTTGCAGCCGCAGCAGCCGCCCCGCGGCGGGCTGGTCCGCTACCCGTGCCAGGACCAGAGCCTGCAGGCCCAGAATGACCAGATGGCGCAGGGCGTTCGCCGTGCTCGGGCGGCGCTGGTGCGCCCGTACCTGCCGCAGCGCCGGGCGCAGCGCGGGCGGCACCCGCAACAGGATGGCACGGCGCGGATCCTTGGCTGACATTCCGAACACTCCTCGCAGGCAGGCACAAGAAAAGGGGCGGCCCGATGGACCGCCCCTTCCGTAAACATCCAAAGCCGGATGGCGATGATTACATCATGCCGCCCATGCCGCCCATGTCGGGCATGCCGCCGGCGGGTGCAGCACCCTTCGGCTCGGGCTTGTCGGCCACCATCGCTTCGGTGGTGATCAGCAGACCGGCGACGGAGGCTGCATCCTCCAGCGCGGTACGCACGACCTTTGCGGGGTCGATCACGCCGAAGGCGAACATGTCGCCATACTCTTCGGTCTGGGCGTTGAAGCCGAACGCCATGTCGTTGCTTTCGCGGACCTTGCCGGCCACGACCGAGCCGTCGACGCCGGAGTTCTCGGCGATCTGGCGCAGCGGGCTTTCCAGCGAACGGCGAACGATGGCGATGCCGGCGTCCTGGTCGCTGTTGGCGCCGGTCAGACCGTCGAGCGCCTTGGCGCCCTGGACCAGGGCAACACCGCCGCCGACGACGATGCCTTCCTGAACCGCGGCACGGGTCGCGTTCAGCGCGTCATCGACACGGTCCTTGCGCTCCTTGACTTCGACCTCGGTCATGCCGCCGACGCGGATGACAGCCACACCACCGGCGAGCTTGGCCACACGTTCCTGCAGCTTCTCGCGGTCGTAGTCAGAGGTGGTTTCCTCGACCTGCTGACGGATCTGGGCGACGCGCGCTTCGATCTCGGCCTTCTCACCCGCACCGTCGACGATAGTGGTCTCGTCCTTGGTGATGGAGATCTTCTTGGCGGAGCCGAGCATGTCGATGGTGACATTCTCCAGCTTCATGCCGAGATCTTCGGAGATGACCTGACCGCCGGTCAGGATCGCGATGTCCTGCAGCATGGCCTTGCGGCGATCGCCGAAGCCCGGTGCCTTGACGGCTGCGATCTTGAGGCCGCCGCGCAGCTTGTTGACGACCAGTGTCGCCAGCGCTTCGCCTTCGACATCTTCCGCGATGATCAGGAGCGGCTTGCCGGACTGGATCACGGCTTCGAGCAGCGGCACCATCGGCTGGAGCGAGGAGAGCTTCTTCTCGTGCAGCAGGATGAGGCCGTCTTCGAGCTCGGCGATCATCTTGTCAGGGTTGGTGACGAAGTAGGGGCTCAGGTAACCGCGGTCGAACTGCATGCCTTCGACGACGTCGGTTTCGGTGTCGAGACCCTTGTTCTCTTCGACCGTGATGACGCCCTCGTTGCCGACCTTCTGCATCGCGTCCGCGATCTGCTGGCCGATTTCCGGCTCGCCATTGGCGGAGATGGTGCCGACCTGGGCAACCTCGTCGCTGTCCTTGACCTCACGGGCGGCGGCCTTGATCGACTCGACCACGGCCTTGGTGGCCAGATCGATGCCGCGGCGCAGATCCATCGGGTTCATGCCCGCTGCGACCGACTTCATGCCTTCCTTGACGATGGACTGGGCCAGGACCGTGGCGGTCGTGGTGCCGTCGCCGGCCTCGTCATTGGTGCGGCTGGCCACTTCGCGGACCATCTGCGCGCCCATGTTCTCGAACTTGTCTTCCAGCTCGATCTCTTTGGCGACCGACACGCCGTCCTTTGTGATGCGCGGGGCACCGAACGACTTGTCGAGGATCACGTTGCGGCCCTTGGGGCCGAGGGTCACCTTCACCGCGTCGGCGAGGACATTGATGCCCTTGAGCATCTTGTTGCGGGCGTCGGTGTCGAATTTGACGTCTTTTGCAGCCATGTTGGCTTACTCCCTCAGGAATTGGGATTTGGGAAAGAAATAACCTGCGCAGTTGCCTCTCAGGCAGCGGCGGCGGCGGCCTCGTCCTCAATGATGCCGAGGATATCGCTTTCCTTCATGATCAGCAGCTCTTCGCCGTTGATCGAAACTTCGGTCCCCGACCATTTGCCGAACAGGATCTTGTCGCCGGGCTTGACCGACATCTCGATCAGCTCGCCGCTGTCCTTGCGGGCGCCGTCGCCGCAGGATACCACGAGGCCCTCTGCGGGTTTTTCCTTGGCATTGTCGGGGATGATCAGACCACCCTTGGTCTTCTCTTCGCCTTCGACGCGGCGAACCAGTACACGGTCTTGGAGTGGTTTGAATGACATCTCAGAGTCTCCTTAGCTCTGTAGGTTATCCCTGTGTTGTCACTCTGCCGGAGCGAGTGCCAACACCGGGCAGATAAGGGGGCGGGAATTCTGTGTCAACCGGACGCAGGCGGTAAATTTCTGCACAATCCGCGGCACCCGACGGAACCCGCGACAAGCTGCCCCGAGGGCGTGCGCTGCCCGGTTTCGTGCCGCGTCGGGTGCTAGCCGAGGATCACCGACCGGCCGTCCCACAGCAGCTTCAACCCCGCCATCGACAGAAACACATAGACGATCCGGGTGAATATCGCCTGGGAAACGGTCCTGTGCAGCACCAGGCCCAGACCGATCCCGACAAAGAGCAGAGGCGCCAGCATCAAGCTGATCCGCAAACTGTCTGCGGTCAGCTGGCCCATGGCGCTGTAGGCCACGGATTTGGTCGCATTCAGCGTAAAGAAAAACATCGTGTTGGTGCCGACAAAGACCGACTTCTCCAGCCCCTCGCGCAGCAGGATGCCCTTGACCGGCGGACCGCCCGCATGGGCCACGAAGCTCGCGAAACCCGAGAGCCCACCCAGCAGGAACACCACCCCGCGGGCCGGGGCGGGCACCGTCTGGGTGCGGCGCAGGCCTCGCACATACTGGAGCACGAAAAACAGCGCCAGCAGACCCACACAAAAGCGGATGAGGTCCGCGCTCATCCATTGGAATGCCAGCGCGCCGAGGCCCAGACCGACGGCGGCTCCCGGCAGCAATGCGGTGACGACCGGCTTGCTCCAGCGGTGGCGGTACTGCCAGACGATCAGCAGATCCATCGCCAGCAGGATCGGCATCAGGATCGCGACGGCGAGCTGCGGCGCGATATAGAGGCTCATCAGCGGCACCGACATCACGCCGAGCCCGCCGCCGAACCCGCTCTTCGAGATCCCGGTCACCAGCACGGCGCAGGAGGCGACCAGAAAGAAGGAAATCGTCAGATCCATGGTGTGTCCCGGACTTTCGTCCGACCGGATCTATCGCGCTGGCCTGTATCGGTGAAACGATTTATAACGGCTTTATAAATCCCAAAACGAGATATTTGATGCGGGACCTCAATGCGCTTGAAAGCTTCGTCATTGCCGCGGAAACCCTGAATTTCTCCGTGGCCGCGGAGCGGCGCAATACCGTCCAGTCGGCGATCAGCACTCATATCCGCAAACTGGAGGAGGAGCTGGGCTGCCTGCTCTTTTCCCGCGGCCGGGGCCGGTCCATGACGCTGACCCCCGAAGGGACCGCCTTCGTCGTCTATGCCCGCCGCATTCTGGGCCTGTCCGACGAGGCCGTGAAGGCCATCCGCGGCGCGCGCGGCCGGCGCGCCATCCGGCTAGGAACGACGGTGACACTGGCGATGTCCGTCGTCGCCCGGGCCCTCGGCCGCTACGCGGCGGCCGCCCCGGAGGTGCAGATCCAGATCCAGTGCGACCGCAGCGATGCGCTTCTCGCGATGCTCGATGCCGGAGAGATCGACCTTGCCTTCATGATGGACCAGGGCCGGCGCCCCGGGCGCGAGTTCGTCGAAAGCACGGATCTGGTCTGGGTGGCGGGTCCCGGGCTCGACCCGCAGGCGCTCCGGGGCGACCTGCCGCTCGTTTTCCTGACCGACGGTCGCGATCTGCGCGGCTATGCCTTCGACGCGCTCGACCGGGCCGGGCGGCGGGGCTATCTCGCCCATCTCAGCCCCCATCCGATCGGGGTCAGATCGATCCTGCAGGCCGGTCTGGCGCTGTCGGTGATGCCCCGGATCACCGTCGAGCCACCGCTCGAGATACTGGACAAGGCCGCGGCCCTGCCGAAGTTGAAAAGCGTCGCCCTGTCGCTCTACCGGAGCACGGATGCGGCAAGTGCGGACATGGCGCGGTTCGCCGCACTGATCCGGGATCAGATGCAGCGACGAGCCTGACCTGCGCTTCCTGCCGGCCGCGCCTCCCGCACCTTTGCATGTCTCGCCGGCCCGGCCGGCCGCCGACATCAGTCAGAGCAACAGGTTCAGCACCGGAGAGTTCGAGCTTGTGGCATTGGCCAGCAGGGCCAGCGGCGAGGAGCCGGCAGTCGAGTTGATCGTGGCCACCGTCAGAAAGCGCTCGCGCATCTGCTCGATCCGGTCGGGGGTCAGGAGCTCCGCGAGCTCCGAGGTGCCGAACATGCTCTGGGACCGGCTCTTGAAATCGGCGAGCTGCCGGTCGAGATCCAGGGTCGCAAAGGCGGAGGGCTGGCTGAAGGCAGTCTCGAACACCGTGCGCAGTTGTGGCGAAGCCATCACCTTGAACCATTGCGCATCGTTGCTCGACGCGCTGGCCACCGCATCCCCCAGCTCCCGTTCGAAGGACAGGGCAATCCGCAGGTCGGGATCGATATCGCCGACCCGGATCTCGAACTGACGCTCTAGGTAGCGTTCGGTCACCGCCTCGGTAAAGCCCGACGGATAGGTGCGCTGGTCGCTCTCGGGACGGAAGTTCAGCGCATTGAACAAGGCCTCGTAGCGCGTGTCGCTCAGTTGCAGCAGCGGCGCGTCGGGATCCGTGCCGTAGGCTTCGAGCACGCGGCCGGTAAAGCGCGCCTCATCTTCGCCCAGCGGGATGTCGAAAAACGCCGTCGCAGCCAACATCAATCTGATGTCGTTGAAGAAATCGGCCACATCGGTGACCGGCCCGCGGCGGGACTGGGCCGCGTCGACCAGGGCCGACAGCTGGTCCTGGGCGTCCTCCTGCGCGGTTCCGGTCAACATCGCGCCGAACCCGAACGCCTCGGCCATCGCACGGTAGCGCAGATCCGTTTCGCTGTTGGCGACAGAGGTCTCATCGGTCAGATCGGAATCGAGCACCGCCTGGAGAAAATCGCGATCTTCCGTCTGGAGCCCGAACACATCGAGCGCCGACTGCAGCAGCCTGGGATCGTCCAGAAGATCGTCGGAGCTCCGCAGCCCCTCCAGCTTGCCATCGAACGCATCGGCGAACCCGAAAATCGAAGTCTGGTTCGCGGCCAACCTCTCGAAGCCCAGCGCTTCGGACAGCTCGGCATAGCGCGGGTCCGGCAGGCTGCGCGCAAGCGAGGTCGGATCGTCGAGATTGCTGTCCAGCACCCGCTGGATCAGCTGGCTGTTGTCGATATCGTCCTCAAGCCCGTAAACGCTGAGCACACTTTCCAGCAGGCGCCGGTCGGCCATCAGATCGTCAGAGCTCTGCAGCGCCTGAAGCTGCGCGGCGACGTCCTGACTGACGCGAGAGATCAGCGAGGCGGACAGATGGCTGTCACCACCCTGGAACGCGCGTGCGAGATCCACGAAACTGGCGTCGCCCAGGCGGTTGGCGAGCGAGTCGGCGTCGTTCAGATCCGATGTCAGCACCCGCTCCAGCAGGACCGGCTGGGCCTTGTATTGCGACAGCCCAAAGGCTTCCAGCGTCCGGTCCAGCAGGTTGGAGCTCTGCAGCAGCGCGTCGACGCTGGCGACCTGGCTCAGCTCTCCGCGGATGGTGTCGGCGGCGCGCGCGCCCGGCAGGTTCGCCCCCTCGTTTCCGGAAAAATTGAACGTTTGCGCCAATGCGAGATAGCGCTTGTCGCTCAGCCGGTTGGCGGTCGAGCCGGGATCGTTGAGATCCGAGGTCAGCACGTTCCGGACGAAGGCGGTATTGTCGATATCCTCGTCCAGACCAAAGGCGCCCAGAGCCACCCGGAGCAGGGCACGGTCGTTCATCAACTGGTCAACCGTCTGAACACCCCCGATTTTCTGCTGGAAATACTCGGTGTCCCGCGCGGGCTGCGGCGACCTTGCAAAGGCCTGCATCTGCGCATCCTGCGTGCTCTGCAACAGCCTGTAACCGGTCAGACCGCCTCCGATGATCACTGGCGAGAACGTCATGCACACTCCCTTCGGCCCGACCCGGGCCATTGGCGCAGCCCTGCTATAGCGGACGTGACTTAACGCTTCCCTAGCTCCGGCGACCCGGCACTGGGTTCGGTGCAGTACCGGTTCCGCCCCGGACCTCCCCTGACGGCCTCAGAGGGGTCACGACTGCGTCATCCCCGTCCCTTCGCCGCCCCCTTGACCGCCGCTTCACGCTAGGCTGCCGTCAACCTGACGATGAGGAGCTCCCGGATGCGGCGCATGATCCTGCTATTGGCCACTCTGGGCGCACTGCACAGCCCCGCCGCCGCGACCGTGATCGACGGCGAGATCCTGCGCCAGACCGGCAATGGCGAGTTCGTGAAGCTCGACACCGACCCGCCCTTCTCGGTGGGATACGACACGTTCAACACCGACCATCTCTACGCATTCGACGAGGACCAGAATATCGAGCTGATCGAGCCGATCCGCGTCGATATCGGGGCTCAACCGATGATCCCCGCGGGCTCGATCGTGGCCTCCCACTACGTGTTCTTCGACAGCTATAACGGGGTCCAATACGGCTATGTGATGTTCGACGCGCCGATCCTCGGCATCGCGGCGTTTCAGCAGACGATGGCGGCGACCGATTTCCTCGCCAACACGGACGTCACCTACATCAGCGAAGAGCTGCGCGGGCTCGAACGCGGCGACCGCGTCTGGATCGACGAGGACGATCCCCACCGGCTCTGGGTCTATTGGGCGGGCTCCTCGCCCGGCGACTACATCCGCGTCTTCACCGCGCTCTCGCCGGCCGCGATGATGTAGCGGCGACGTATCCGCCACGAAACAGATCAAAACATGAACTTACTTGTACGTAATGTCCGTTTGGACGTTTCGTACGTTCCTGACCGGATCGTTAACCGACCATCAGACGGGCGGTGAGCCGGCCCGCCTCGGCCACCAGCGCGGCCAGGTCCGCCGTCGCCAGCCGCCCCCCGGAGACCACCGGGCGCCCTTCGACGATCAGGTCGCGCACCCGCGACGGGCCGCAGAGCAGCAGCGCGGCCACCGGATCCCAGGCCCCCGCTCCATCGACGCCGGAGACGTCCCAGATCGCGATATCGGCGCGCTTGCCGACCTCGAGCGATCCCAGATCCCCTGATCGTCCAAGCACGTCCGCCCCGCCGCGCGTGGCGATCTCCAGCGCCTCGCGCGCCGACATGGCGTCAGCACCATTGGCCACCCGCTGCAAAAGCATCGCCTGACGCGCCTCCAGCACCAGATTGCCCGCATCGTTGCTGGCCGAGCCGTCCACGCCGAGCCCGACGCGCACGCCCGCATCGCGCATCGCCCGCACCGGCGCGATGCCCGAGCCCAGCCGGCAATTTGAGCAAGGACAATGGCTTACACTGGTTCTGCTGCGCGCGAACAGATCGATCTCCGTGCCATCGAGCTTCACGCAATGGGCATGCCAGACGTCATCACCGGTCCAGCCGAGATCCTCGGCATATTGCCCGGGCCGGCAGCCGAACTGGGCCTCGGAATAGGCAATATCCTCGTCATTCTCGGCCAGATGGGTATGGAGCCGGACGCCCTTGTCCCGCGCCAGCAGGGCTGCGTCGCGCATCAGCTCGCGGCTCACCGAGAAGGGCGAACAGGGCGCGACACCGACCTGGATCATCGCCCCCGGTGCGGGGTCGTGGTGGGTGTCGATCACCCGAATGCAATCCTCCAGGATCGCGGCCTCGGGCTGCACCAGCGCGTCCGGAGGCAGGCCTCCGGCGCTCTCGCCGATGCTCATCGACCCGCGGGTGGCCAGCAGCCGGACCCCGATCTGGCGGGCCCCGTCTATGCTGTCATCGAGCCGCGCACCGTTGGGAAAAAGGTACAGATGATCAGAGGTTAAGCTGCAGCCCGACAGCGCCAGCTCGGCCAGACCAAGCGCAGCGGAGACCCGGATCTCTTCCGGTCCGAACCGTCCCCAGATCGGATAGAGCGTCTGCAGCCATCCAAAGAGCAGCGCATCCTGGCCGCCGGGCACCGCGCGGGTCAGTGACTGAAAGAGATGGTGATGGGTGTTGATCAGCCCCGGTGTGACGACGCAGCCGGATGCCTCGATGATGTGGGCGTCGCCCGATGGCAAACCGGTCCCGACCTCCGCAATGACCCCGTCTCGGCACCGGAGATCCGCGCCGGGCAGTTCACGGCGCGCCCCGTCCATCGTCACGACAACGTCGGCATTGCGGATCAGCGTCTCAGGCACGCTCCACTCCCTGCAACAGATCGAGCGCCGCGGCGTGGACCTCCGGGTTCGCCGCGGCCACGACCGCGCCGCCGTGGAACGCCGGGCCACCCTGCCAGTCAGTCACGATCCCGCCGGCCGCCTCGATCACCGCAATGGGTGCGAGAATGTCGTAGGCCTGCAGCCCGGCCTCGATCACCAGGTCGATCTGGCCGAGCGCCAGCAGCCCGTAAGCATAGCAGTCCATACCAAACCGCGTCAGGCGCACCTGCCGCGCGACCCGCTCGAAGGCCGCGCGCTCGGCCGCGCTGCCGACCTCGGGAAAGGTCGAGAACAGGATCGCCTCCGACAAGGGACGGCCCGGGCGGCTGCGCAACGCTTGTGTCCCGCGGGGTCCGGTCAGACAGGCCCGCCCGAGTCCCCCCTCGAACCGCTCAGCCGTGTGGGGCTGGTCGATGATGCCGTAAACCGGGCGTGTGGCATCGCGCAGCGCAATCAGCACGCCCCAGGTCGGCGCGCCGGCCATATAGGCGCGGGTGCCGTCGATCGGGTCGAGCACCCAGGTCAGCCCCGACCGGGACGGTTTGGGCCCGAACTCCTCGCCGAGTATGCCGTCATGGGGGCGAATGTCGTCGAGAATGTCGCGCATGGCCCGTTCACAGGCGCGGTCGGCCTCGGTCACCGGGTCGAACCCGGTCCGGGCCTTATTGTCCATACTGAGGTCGGGATCGCGAAAGCCGGCCAGCGTGACCTTGCGCGCGACGTCTGCCAGACGATGGGCGATCGGCGGGATCTCGGCGCCGAGGACGTTCATGTCCTCACGGGTCTTGGAGGTTGTGCTCATGGCCGGGACGTTAGGCGTGGCGTGCGCCCCTGTCACCCTGCCCTGTCAGGCGGTCTTACGCCGCGTCGCTCAATACCCGGGCCAGTTCGAACAGACGCCGGCGCTGGTTTTCGGGAATCGCATAGTAGGAGCGCACGAGCTCCAGCGCCTCCTTGTCGGCAAGCAGGTCGCCCGGCATCGGATCACCTGCGGCGTGCGCGACCGCTTTCTGGTCGAGACCGTCAAAGAAGTAGCTAACCGGCACGGCCAGCGTTTCGGCGATGTCCCACAGCCGCGAGGCGCTGATACGGTTCATGCCGGTTTCGTATTTCTGGATCTGCTGGAATTTGATGCCAACCTGATCGGCCAGCTGTTGCTGGGTCATTCCGACCATCCAGCGGCGATGCCGGACTTTCTTGCCAACATGGATATCGACGGGATGTTTCATGGTCGGACTCCGTTCTATCTTACGGTTGAGAGAAGCAATAACCGTGCCAAGTCGGGGAGACCGGCGAATTCAGCCACGCGATTTTTTTCTCAACCTCTCAATACTCTGTTAATTATTACGAAAAAACCAAGCTTTGTGACGCGTCTCGGTAAGATTTATGTCACATTCTGCAGCTGCAACATATCCCTGAGCGTGTCCATGTACGGGATTTTGCAATTTGCCACGATCATTTTGCACGCTTTTCGCATTTTGCAAAGGCGAACGACATTTACGCCGCTCTGCGGCATGCGCATAACCACACGGCGCCATGAGTGAACAGGAGCACATGAATGCTGGCCTACCGATTGCAAAGCTTCGACACGCCGCCCGTTCTGATCGACTGTCCGGCGCCCGCCCCGGCCACGGGGGAAGTCCAGATCGCCGTCGGCGCCTGCGGGCTCAACTTTGCCGACACGCTGATGATCCGCGGCAAGTATCAGGAGATGCCGGCGCCGCCGATGACGCTGGGCATGGAGATCGCCGGAACGGTCACGGCCCTAGGCGACGGTGTCACTGGGTTTGCGGTCGGCGACCGCGTGGCCGCCTACGCGGGACATGGCGGGATGGCCGAGATCGCCTGCGCCCCGGCCGCGCGCTGCCTCAAGATCCCCGAGTCGATGCGTTTCGAGCAGGCGGCCGCGTTTCAGATCACCTATGGCAGCGCACATCTGGCCCTGGTGCACCGCGCGCGGCTGGCCGCAGGCGAGACCGTGCTGGTGCTGGGCGCGGCGGGCGGCGCTGGGCTCACCGCCGTGGAGGTCGCCAAAGCCTGCGGGGCGACGGTGATCGCCAGCGCACGAGGGTCAGAAAAGCTGCGGGTGGCCGAAGCTGCGGGTGCCGATCACCTGATCGACAGCGATCAGGACCCGGAAGCGCTCAAGGCCGCGTTCAAGGGCTTTGGCGGCCTCGATGTCGTCTATGACACGATCGGCGAGCCGCTCTTCACCCCCGCCTTGCGTACCTGCGCGCCGGAGGGCCGTTACCTGACCATCGGCTTTGCCGGCGGCGAGGTGCCCCAGATCCCGGCAAACATCCTGCTGGTCAAGAATATCGATGTGATTGGATTCTGGTGGGGCGGGTATCTGAACTTCGCCCCCGAGGTCCTGACCGGCAGCCTGAAAGAACTGCTGCACTGGTTCGAAGACGGCCGCATCCGCCCCCATATCAGCCAAAGCCTGCCGCTGTCGCGTGCCGAAGAGGCGCTCGACCTGATCCGCAGCCGCAAATCCACAGGCAAGGTCGTCGTGACCCCCTAGCGGGCACCCGCCTTAGCTCGCCAGAGCCGCGGCCGTCACGGACTGCCCTGGCGCCGCACTGCGTTGCAGCGGGCGCGACAGGTAGGCCCCGCGGATCATTTCTGCCATCCGCTCCTGGCCGGGAGCCCGCTTCACGTCCGGCAGATCCCGCACATAGAGGTTGATGTGGGTGCTGCTCAGGTCCGGCAGCGTATCGCCATGGCAAATCTCTTCGAAATGGACGTCTGTCGTGCCGGCGATCGCCACATGCACCGCCAGATCCGCGCTGACCGTTGCCGCGATGCTGCGCGAACTGTCGGATTCCACGGCCAGTTCCCAAGGGATGTCGACGCGATCCAGCGCGGCTTGCGACAGGGGCCGGAACATGCAGTTGCGCTCGAACGCCAGCCGCAGGGGCCGCGCGCGCCAGGCCGTGCCACCCGGTGCTCCCACCCACACCAGCGGCAGCGTTGCCAGCACTTCGGCACCCTCGGGCCGGGTGTCTTCTGTGGCCAGGATGATGTCGCAGCTGCCCTCTTCGAATTGCGCCTTGAGCGCCGTCGTATAGGACGACAGCAGGTTCACCTTCACCCGTGGAAACTCCGCAGAGAAACGCTTCAAAACACTCGGAATGTGCGGATAGACGATGTCATGGGGCACACCGAGGACCAGTTCGCCCTCAAAGGACGGCTCGGTCAGCCGCGTCACCGCCTCGTCATTCAGCGCGATCATCCGCCGTGCGTAGCCCAGCAGCTGCTCCCCGGCCGACGTCAGGATGACATGGCGCCCGGCACGTTCAAGCAGGGGCAGCCCCACGGCCTGCTCCAGCCGCTTCATCTGCATGGACACCGCCGATTGGGTGAGGTTCAGCAGATTGGCCGCGCGAGTGACGCCGCCGGAATCGGCTACGGCGACCAACGCGCGCAGGGCCGTAAGATCAAGGGTCCGCATCACGCCTCCTGATGTGTTACTTCAAAATCATTCGTTTTAAAAATCTATCAGCTCCCGGCATACATATCAAGCAAAGCGATCAAAACGGAAAAAACCATCACGAAATGCGAAAGGATTTGCCATGCCTGTCTTCGATCTGCGGTCCAGACGCGTGCTCTCGGCGGCGTTCGGGCGTCCCCGCAACCGGGTGCGGAGCTTGCTGGATTATCTCGAACTGAGGCGTCAGCGCCGGACGCTGGCCGATCTCAGCCCGCACCAGCTGCGCGATATCGGCCTGACGGAAGAGGCGGCAAGGCGCGAAGCGGGCCGCCCAATCTGGGATGTCCCGGACCATTGGCGACACTAAGCACGAAAAACTGACATAAACTGCGAGGTCAATCGCTTGAAATACTGCTAGGGTTTGCCGATATTCACTGCAACGGCGGCGGTCCCTTCGGGCTCCGCCGCAATCATTGTTTGGAGGCAACCTATGGCTGACTATCAGACGATCCGTGCCGGGTCCGGCGTCCGGACGGCAGAGATCGACGAGGGCCTTCGCGCCCACATGAACAAAGTCTACAGCACGATGTCTGTGGGCATGCTGATCACGGCGGCAACGTCCTGGGCGATTTCCGGGCTTGCAGTGACGACCGATCCGTCGGGCGCCGCGGCTCAGATCGGCGCTGACACCTATCTGACCGGTCTCGGGGCAGCGATCTACGCATCCCCGCTGAAATGGCTGATCATGTTTGCGCCTTTGCTCTTCGTCTTTGGCTTTGCTGCTGGCGTCAACCGGATGTCGGCCGCGACCGCGCAGACGGTATTCTACAGCTTTGCCGCCGTGATGGGGCTGTCGATCAGCTCGATCTTCCTGGTCTTCACCGGTGCCTCCATCGTGACGACCTTCCTGGTGACCGCGATCGCGTTCGCGTCGCTCAGCCTGTATGGCTACACTACGAAGAAAGATCTCTCCGCGATGGGGACGTTCCTCATGATGGGCCTTATCGGGCTGATCGTGGCGATGGTGATCAACATCTTCATCGCTTCCTCGGCGATGCAATTCGCGATCTCGGTGATCGGGGTCCTGATCTTCGCGGGCCTCACCGCCTATGATACGCAGAAGATCAAGACCACCTATATCCAGATGGCCAGCGCCGGCGATCAGGAATGGCTGGGCAAGGCCGCCATCATGGGTGCCTTGAGCCTCTACCTCGACTTCATCAACATGTTCATGTTCCTGCTCCAGTTTCTCGGCAATCGCGAGTGACCTGAAGCAGCATAACTGACCAAGGGGGCCGGCGGAGACGCCGGCCCCTTTGCATTTGGAGGGGCCTGGACGAAGCGGTCCCGGACGCCTCAAGGCTTGCCCCGAGCCTCCAAGGCGCGAATACTGCTCCCCATTCGACCCCGCCCCGGAAACCGCTCACAGAGCGTTTGGCACGCCGCCCTTCGTGGACCGCCCAAGATCATCAGATCATGCGTCTTGTCGGCACCGACAGCCGGGAAGGAGAAAGCGTGATCGCGGACCGCTGCGGTCTTTCGTTCGTGCGAATGCCACACTCTGCCACAGGACCTTCAGGTCTACTGGCAGCACGCCGTGAAAGGATGCAGATGCGGGCGCGTCCGGACGCCCTCTGACTCAGGCGGCGTCAAGGGCCGGCGCGCGCCGCCGCGGCCCGTCGGACAGGGCAGCGCGATGCCTAAGTCAACGCCAACGTGTGTGATGGATTCTTTATGAAATCCGAGAGGTTCGCCCCAAAACCCTCCTCTCCGCGCAATGCAGTGAAAGTTTCGCAACGCACCCTCAGGAACCACGAAATCCAATTGACGATTGTTGCGCAATAAGATTCAAAACCACGCAGGCGAGACTATTGCGCCTGATTTGCACGAAGATTTAATCGTAAATGGAGTTTCCCTCTATGGTAATCAACACACTCATGAAATTCGGCGCTGCTGCGCTTCTGGCGCTTGGCCTGTCGGCCTCGGCCTCCAGCGCCGTGACCGTGATTTCGGATGGCGGTGTCTATGCGACAGGTGCCGGACTCGAAACCCAGTTCATCGGGAACATAGCTGCGCTCGGCGGGCCCGGCAGCTGGAGCGTGACGTTTGAAGCGAACCGTGACGCGACGGCCGAAGCGATCGTGACGATCGGCGGAATAGTGGCCAGCACATTCGAAGGCCTGACCCTGTCCTGGTTGAACGCTGCCGACAACAGCCTGCTGGCCTCTGTTCCGGTCCTTCCGACCGAGACCTCGCTGAGCTCGGTCTTTCTGGCCCCGGGGACACTGAGTCAGATCCTGCAGGTGTCCTGGCTCAACTCTCTCGACGGCGCCGGCTTCGGCATCGAAGTCGCCGTGTCGCCTGTGCCGCTCCCGTTCGCGGGGGCGCTTCTGTTGACCGGCCTTGGCGGGCTCGTACTGGTGCGCCGCAGACAGACCGCCTAACGGGCGCAAGTGTTCCGGATGTTAAAGGGGGCCGCAGGCGGCCCCTTTTTTCGTTGCCCAAGGCAGGCTCTAGGACGCAATGGCGCGCTCCGGCCAAGCCCTGTGCGCGTTCGTCAAAGCCGTCGCTGCATCTGAACCGCGGGAAAGCTGATCCCTGCGCGCAGGGCGACCGTGATCTCGCCCAGCCGGCGATAGCCCATGGCGGCATAGAACGGCTCTGCCGTGCGGGTTGCCTTGCAATCCATCAAACGAACGCCCGCGGACCGCGCCTGATCATGGGCTGCCGCCATGATCGCCCGGCCGACGCCCCGGCGTATCTGGCGGTCGTCGGTCACCAGGTGGCGCACATCACCGAGCCCGGGCGCCCCGCGCCGCTGCGTCCAGCCGCCCGCACCGATGATGTCGCCCACGTCCGTCACGGCCACATAGTAGCTGCCTCCAGTCACCAACCCGGGCTGCGCGCGGCTGATCAGCGGCAGCGCCGTCACCAGAACCGAGGGCGGGTAGTCGGCCTTGAGCAGCCGCGGATAGGCCCGTGCCAGCAGTGCATCGACGGCACCTAGATCGCCCGGACCGGCAAGGCGCACGGAAAACCCGCTCATCCGTCCCTCCAAACAGCAAAAGGCCGCGCTGGTGGCGCGGCCCTCGATCATCGCGACAGGCGCGGCAGATTACTTGATCTTGCCTTCCTTGTACTCGACATGCTTGCGCACGACGGGGTCGTACTTGTTCACCACCATCTTCTCGGTCATGGTGCGGGCGTTCTTTTTGGCAACATAGAAATGGCCAGTGCCCGCGGACGAGTTCAGGCGGATCTTGATCGTGGTCGGTTTCGCCATGGGTCACTCCTGACACGGGTCGGTCAGACCGCCCGGAAAATCGATGAACGGCGTCTATCAGGGATGCTAGGGGTGCTGTCAAGTGTCTCCCGGCGCTACTCCACGTCCAGATAGATCGTCGCCCAGGGCAGCATGCTGTTGATCGCTTCGGTCTCGTCCGGATCGTCCACCTCGGGGAACACCACCGTCGTCGGACCGAAACCGCCGAGCCCGAGCGGACGTCCATTCAGATGCGTGGCCAGGATCGGCTCATATCTTGCGATATATGCGCCGGGAATCTCGGCCTCATATCCGTCAAGCGCCATGGCGTAGACCGTCGAACCAGGCAGGCCCACGGCGTCGAGGATCGCCGAAATCCTGGGGCCAGTGAACGTGCCGGCAAACATGCCATCGTTGTAGGACTGCTCGAAGAACCCTTGTTCCAGGGCGTCGAGCCCGGCGAGGTCGAACTCCACCGCCTTGTCGAAGGAGACGCCGAGCTTGCCCAGGATCGTCGCGTCCTCCTCGCTGGCAGCACCGCGATTCGGGTGGGCGACATCCCCGCCGACCGTCAGGATCACCATACCCTCCGGGCCGGCGGCGATGTCGCCCCAGGCACTGGCGGTTAGAGCGAGACTGGTGAGCATGGAAAAAAGAAGGGGCTTTGCGGCGTTCATTTTGAACCTCGTATGGTCGCGGACTGGCCCGGGCAGGACAGGCCGCGCGCGCGACATATTCCGCTCGAACGCCCGTAGGCCCCAAGAGCGTGTCCCAGGCCGGGCCTTGTCGCAACGCGAAAAGCCGGAAGTGTGGGCCGAGATGCGCGGATGGCCTGTAAGCCGGATTCTGTCCGGAGGCTTGCGCCCCCTGGATGACCATTCCTCTGCCCCCGCCATTGCTGACGGGATCTAGCTGCCAACCCGGATCCCTGGGCTGAAGCGGCCTGCGCGAACGCGCGGGATCCCTATTCGGCATTGCTCCAGGTGGGGCTTGCCTTGCCGGTCCTGTTGCCAGTCCCGCGGTGGGCTCTTACCCCACCGTTTCACCCTTACCCGTCAGGTGACGGGCGGTCTGTTCTCTGTGGCGCTTTCCCTCGGGTTACCCCGGCCGGGCGTTACCCGGCACCGTTGCTTCGTGGAGTCCGGACTTTCCTCGACCTGTTGCCAGACCGCGGCCATCCAGCCATCCGCGCGGAGCACGGCCTAGGACGTCGCAGCCGCCCGGTCAACGGGGAAGCGCCGGGCGAGATCGGCGATTACGGCCATATCCTCGGCCTGGAGAGGTCCCTCGGCCTGCGGGCGAAAGCGCTGGCGCACGGCATCGAGAAGCGTCGTCAGATCCGTGTCCGGGTAGCCGAAGGCCTGCGCATCGGCCAGAAAACGATCGGGGTCGGGTTCTGCCGGCGCACAGTGCTCCGACGGCCAGACGGCAAGTCCGTCCACCGCCAGAGACCGCCAGTCAAAGAGCCGCCCGGGATCGTTCTTGCGCCCCGGCGCCATGTCGGAATGGCCGATCACCGTTTCGGGTGCCAAGGCGTGCCGCACAACCAGCTCTGTCAGAAGCTCCCGCAGCCGAGCCACCTGGGCGACCGGGAAGGGCCGGTCGCCGAGATTGTCGAGCTCGATGCCGATGGCGCGGGAGTTCACATCCCCAAGCCCGCCCCAACTGCCCTGTCCCGCATGCCAGGCACGGTCGGCCTCGCGCACCATCTGCCAGAGCGTCCCGTCCGCGCCGATCAGATAGTGCGCCGACACCTCGAACGCCGGATCGCAGAGCCGCTCCAACGCGGCTTCGGCACTTTCCATTGCGGTGTAGTGGAGCACGATCAGAGAGGCCTTCGCCCCATTCCGGCGCGGACCGAAATTGGGAGACGGGTGCCAGAGCGCCCCGGATGTTTCAGCCTGCACTTCCGCCCCGCGCGCTCGCGGGGTCCCAGGCGCAGGCATAGCCGTCGCCGTCCGGGTCCAACCCGCGGGGATCCTGTGCCGGGCCGCCCGCAGCCAGAAACGCGCTTTGTGCCTGGTCGGCGCTGGCGTAGCGGGCGCAGGCGCGCGCCGCCCGTTCGGGCGAGGCAAAGTCGCGGGAATGAACGGATGTGCCAACCGCGTGGGTGTTCGCCTGAGCATAGGCAGCGAGCGCCGCACTATCCGTGGTGACCGCGGTACTTGCGGGCGCATCCGACACCGCGGCGGTCGCCGCCGCCGCCAGGTCGACCGAGCCGTCCGACTCGGGGGCGGGCACAGCCGCAGCCTCCGGTGTAGGCCCAGCCAGCGGCGAGGCGTCGGGCCGCATCGCATCGAGCGGCGCGCCATCGCCGGTCGGAGCGGCCTCCCCCGCGTCGCCGGGCGTACCGATTGGGATCAGTCGTACGCCCGCCGGCCCTGCCGGATCGCAGCCGGCGAGTGCCAGCGCACCGATCAGGGCCAACGCGACCGGCAGCAGGCTCATGCCCACCACCGCGCCGGTTTCGCGTCAAAGCCCGCCGCCCGCTCCAGAACATGGGCGTCGTTCAGCAGATCCGCCTCTTCCCAGGGACGGCCGATGAGCTGCAGGCCCAGCGGCAGCCCCTGCCGGTCGAGCCCGGCGGGCACGGAAATCGCGGGCAGCCCGGCCAGGTTCACCGTCACCGTGAAAACGTCGTTGAGATACATCTGCACCGGATCGGCTTGGCCCATCTCGCCCAGCCCGAAGGCTGCAGACGGCGTCGCCGGGGTCAGGATCGCGTCGATCCCGTCGGCGAACACCGTCTCGAAGTCGCGCTTGATGAGCGTGCGAACCTTGCGGGCGCGGTTGTAGTAGGCGTCGTAGAACCCCGCCGAGAGCACATAGGTGCCGATCATCACGCGGCGCTGGACCTCGTGGCCGAAGCCTTCAGCACGGGTCTTTTCATACATCTCGGTCACGCCGTCGCCCTGAGAGAGCGCCGCCCGGTGGCCGTAGCGCACCCCATCATAGCGCGCGAGGTTCGAGGACGCCTCCGCCGGTGCGATCACATAATAGGCGGGGAGCGCGTATTTCGTGTGGGGCAGCGTGATATCGACGATTTCGGCGCCCGCATCACGCAGCATCTCGGCGCCCTGATGCCAGAGCGTCTCGATCTCTTCGGGCATGCCTTCCATGCGGTATTCGCGCGGCAGACCGATGCGCTTGCCGCGGACATCGCCGGTGAGTGCCGCCTCGAAGTCCGGCACCGCCAGATCCGCGGATGTGCTGTCCTTGGGGTCGTGACCGGCCATGGCCCCCAGCATGATTGCCGCGTCCTGCACCGTCTTGGTCATCGGCCCGGCCTGATCGAGCGACGAGGCAAAAGCCACGATCCCCCAGCGGGAGCAACGCCCGTAGGTCGGCTTCAGCCCGACGATCCCGACAAAGGCCGCGGGCTGGCGGATCGAGCCGCCGGTGTCTGTTCCGGTGGCCGCAAGGCAGAGGTCCGCCGCCACCGCGGCCGCAGAGCCGCCCGAAGAGCCGCCGGGTGTCAACGGCGTGGCGTCGTTGCCGCGCCGCCATGGGCTGACCACATCGCCATAGGTCGAGGTTTCGTTGCTGGAGCCCATGGCGAACTCGTCCATGTTCAGCTTACCCAGCATCACCGCGCCCTGATCCCAGAGCCGGGTGGTCACGGTGCTCTCGTATTCCGGCAAAAAGCCTTCGAGGATGCGCGAGCCCGCCTGGCTTGCCACGCCCCGCGTGCAGAAGAGATCCTTGATCCCCAGCGGAATGCCGCAGAGATCCGGCGCATCGCCGGCCTGCAGCCGCGCATCGGCGGCTGCGGCCTGCTCGCGCGCGATCTCAGGCGTATGGTGGACAAATGCGTTGAGTGCGCCCGCCGCCTCGACGGCCGCGAGACAGCTCTCGGTCAGATCCGCCGCCGTAAGGTCGCCCGCGCGCAGACGGTCGCGGGCCTCGGCGATGGTCAGGGTGCCCAGATCTGCCATCACTCCACCACCTTCGGCACGGCAAAGAACCCCTCGCGCGCGTCCGGCGCGTTCGACAGGATCTTGGCCTGGATATCCCCATCGGTGACGACATCCTCGCGCCGTTTCAGCCGCATCGGCGTGACGCTGACCATCGGCTCGACCCCATCTACATCGACCTCGCCAAGCTGTTCGATGAAACCCAGGATCGTGTTGAACTCCGCCGCGAGCGCAGGCAGTGCGTCGTCCTCGACGCGGATCCGCGCGAGCTTGGCCACCTTGGCGGCAGTCTCAGAATCGATGGACATCAGACTGCCCCTCCGTGGATCAGAATGGTCGCCGATTTACCCCCGCACCCCCGCGCCTGCAACCAACTGGACGCGAGGACTTGCGGCGGCGCATTCCAGCGCGGCCGATTTCGAGCGGTATCGTGCAACAGTCTACGTTTTTCGGCTCACATGCGACTTAGAATTGATATAAATCAAAGCTGCGTGAGCACCCCGTTTTCTAGGATCTGGCCGCACACACACATCGGGAGAATGAAATGATGCCATGCAAGCTGGCGCTGACGAGCGCCCTGCTGATCACAGCAGCGCACACCACTCTGGCAAGCGAACTCCGGGACATTGCCCTGGACATGTTCACGCCCCTGCCCTCCACCATTCCCTCATTGAATGACAATCCCATCACCGACGCGAAGATCGCGTTGGGCAAGGCGCTGTTTTTCGATCCGCGGATGTCTGCCTCAGGCGTGTTCTCTTGCAACTCGTGCCATAATCTGGCGACCGGGGGCGATGACAACCTGGAGACGTCGATCGGGCATGGCTGGCAAAAGGGTCCGCGCAATTCGCCGACGGTGCTCAACTCGGTCTTCAATGAAGCGCAGTTCTGGGATGGCCGTGCCGCCGATCTGGCCGAGCAGGCCAAGGGCCCGGTACAGGCCGGTGTGGAAATGGCCAACACCCCCGAAAATGTGGTCGCCACCCTGAAGTCCATGCCGCAATATGAAGAATGGTTTGCCGAAGCCTTCGAGGGCGAGGACGATCCGGTCACATTCGACAATTTCGCCAAGGCGATCGAGGCGTTCGAGGCTACGCTGATCACACCCGCGCCCTTCGACACGTGGTTAAACGGCGACGACAACGCCATGAGCGAGCAGCAAATCGCCGGACTTGAGCAGTTCATAGATCTCGGCTGTGCCGCCTGCCATTCGGGCGTCAATGTCGGCGGTCATGGCTACTATCCGTTCGGTCTGATCGAAAAGCCTGGGGCGGAGATCCTGCCGGAGGGCGACAAGGGACGGTTTGCCGTCACCGAAACGATCGACGACGAGTATGTGTTCCGCGCCTCGCCACTGCGCAACATCTCGGTCACGGCCCCCTATTTTCACTCCGGCAAGGTCTGGGACCTCAAAGTCGCGGTGCAGATCATGGCGGAAAGCCAGCTCGGCGAAGAGATCTCCGATGAAGCCGCCGATCAGATCGTCGCGTTCCTCGACAGCCTGACCGGCGACCTGCCGAGCATTGAGTACCCGTTGCTGCCCCCGGAAACCGGCAGCACGCCGCGGCCGACCGCCGAGGTCCTACCGCAGTAACCCGGGCAAAGGGAATTGCGCGAGAGGCGGCCCCCGCCTTTCGCACCGGTCGCAGATCACGGGTTGTGCCGGCGCCCCGGCTTCGCGCCGCCAATCGCGTTTTCCGGACCGTTTTCGAACACCCGCCCGAGCCAGGACCGCGAAGGATGCCGCGCCACCCTTCAGGCGACCGCCTCGGACCGGACACCGCGGCGATGGCGGGCATAGACCTCGATCATCCAGCCCAGCATGACCCCATTCAGGATATGCCACAGGAAATGAGTGCCGAGCGGGAAGCTTTCGCACACCGGCATGTCCGCGGTGCGGAAAGTGAGCGAGAGCACCAGGATACCCACGCCGATGGCCAGTCCGCGGGCGGTGTCCGGCGCCCGGCTGCGCAGCAGGACCGCATAGATCGCGATCAACAACGGCACCGGCCAATAGCCCGCCGAAACCTCGAAGAACGGCAGACGCGAAAACACCGGGTAGGTCACCAGCACGTAAGGAATGAACATCGCCGTCAGACCGAGCGCGGGCAAGGTCCGGAACTCGAGGAAATGCCTGTTCGCGACATAGACATAGAGCAGGATGAACGCGGCGATCGGCGTTGTGTCGGCAATGGCCGACCAGACCTGCGCATGGGTGTGAAAGAGGTAGCTTCCGACCCCGATCATCCCCAGTACGACGCACAGCGCGCGCCCGAGCGGCAGGCCGGCAGTCCGGCGCCACATGATCAGGGCGGCAATCAAGAAAGCCGCGTTCGTCACCGCGTTCACGGGCTCCGCCCAATACGTGAAATCGGTCCGCTCGCAGTAGCCGTCGATATATTGCGTGAGTTCCATTTGGCCTTTGCCCCTACTACCCTGCCACTGGATTCACCTAGGGAGTGACACATGAAAATAACATGGTTCGGACATTCGGGATTTCGCATCGAAATAGGCAATCAGGTTCTGTTGCTGGACCCCTGGCTGACAAATCCGCTCTTCCCGGAAGGCAAAAGGGCCGAGGCGATCGCCGGTGCGACCCATATCCTGCTGACCCATGGCCATTTCGACCATGCCGGCGACGTGGTGGGGCTGACGAAGGAATGCGATGTGCCGCTGGTCGGCATGTTCGACATCATGAGCTACTGGGAAGCGTCCGAGGGCATCCAGGTTGTCGGCTTCAACAAGGGCGGCACGGTCATGCTGGGCGATGTGGCGGTCACCATGGTCAACGCGGTGCACTCCTCCGCCATCGTCACGGACCACGGCCCGATGTACACGGGCAGCGAGGCGGGCTTTGTCATCAGCCATGACGGACGCACGATCTATGTCAGCGGCGACACAGACGTGATGATGGACATGGAGCTGATCCAGGAGCTTCACCGCCCCGAGATCGGCATCCTCTGCGCGGGCGGGCATTTCACCATGGACATGGCGCGAGCGGCCTATGCGGCCAAGCGGTTCTTCACCTTCAAGACGGTGATCCCCTGCCACTACAAGACCTTCCCGATCCTGGAGCAGTCGGCCGAAACGCTGATCGCGGGCCTGCCCGACGTCGATGTGATCGAACCGGCGGTGATGGAGCCGATCAGCCTCTGAACCCACCCCGCAACGCGGCGGCGCACTGGACAGTCGGGCGCCGCCCGCCCAAGGTTGCGCCGCAACGGGAGGCGGCAGATGAAAAACGTGGTGATAAGCGGCTGCGGAGTGTTCACGCCGCAGCAAATCGTGACAAATGACGAGCTCGTCGCCACCTTCAATGCCTATGCGGAGCGGTTCAATGCCGCCCATGCCGAAGAGATCGCGGCCGGGACCATCGCCGCCAAGGCACCGTCCTCGACGGAGTTCATCACCTCGGCCTCGGGCATCGAACAGCGCTATGTCATGGACAAGACCGGGGTGCTCGATCCCGACCGGATGTTTCCGCGTCTCGTGCCACGACCCGATGACCAGCCGAGCATCATGGCCGAGATGGCCTTGTCCGCCGCGGGCGAGGCGCTGGCGATGGCGGGGCTGGAAGGCGGCGATATCGATTGCGTGCTCTGCGCCGCGTCGAACCATGAACGCGCCTATCCCGCAATCGCCGTCGAGATCCAGCAGCTCCTCGGCGCAGGCGGGTTTGCCTTCGACATGAATGTCGCCTGCTCCTCGGCAACCTTCGGAATTCAGGCGGCGGCCGACATGATCCGAACAGGCAGCGTGCGGCGGGCGCTGGTCGTGAACCCCGAGATCTGTTCGGCGCATCTGGAATGGCGCGACCGGGACTGCCATTTCATCTTCGGCGATGTGGCGACGGCGGTGGTGCTGGAAGACGCCGATCAGGCCGCGGCGCCTTACTTCAGGCTGCAATCCACCCGCTGCGCGACGCAGTTTTCCAACAATATCCGCAATAATGACGGGTTCCTGCGCCGCACCCATGACCAGATGGAGGACCGGCGCGACATGCAGTTCGTCCAGAACGGGCGCAAGGTCTTCAAGGAAGTGCTGCCGATGGTCAGCGCCCATATCCAGAACCATCTGGAGAGCGAGGGCGTCGCAGCCGATAGCCTCAAGCGGCTCTGGCTGCACCAGGCGAACCAGACGATGAACGACTATATCGGCCGCAAGGTGATGGGCCGGACGCCCGCGCCCGAGGAGCAACCCAATATCCTCAAGGACTATGCCAACACCTCCTCGGCGGGCTCTATCATCGCCTTTGCCCAGCATTCGGACGATCTCGCCCCCGGGGCGATGGGGCTGATCTGTTCCTTTGGTGCGGGCTACTCCGTTGGCTCGGCGCTTGTCGAACGGGTGTAGATAGGCGCCCCGCGCGCCGGGCGTTTGCACCTATACCCGACGCGCGGAACAGGTATTGTCCGCGCAAATCTCTAGGGTGGGAGCAAGACATGTCCGCAATCTTTGCGCGGATCGTCGCCATGATCGGCGCGGCGATGATCCTGATGCGCCGTTGGGGCAAAACCCCCGAGGCCCCCGCCGTGGGCACGGCGCCCGAGGTGCCCGAGGCCAAGGCGCAAGGCATCATGACCCTGAAGATGCCCACCGCGAAGGGCTGGCCAGAAGGGCATATGCCGGTCGCCGCCGAAGGGCTGAAGGTGAACGCCTTCGCCGCGGGGCTGAAACATCCGCGCTGGATCCATGTGCTGCCCAACGGCGATGTACTGACCTCCGAGGCCCTCGGCGTGCCCGGCGGGCGCATCGAGACACCCTTCGATTATGCGATGTACAGCACGATGAAGCGGGCGGCGGCTATCGGCGACAGTCCGAACCGCATCACGCTGCTGCGCGACAGGGATGGCGATGGCGTGGCGGAAGAGCGCCACACCTTCATGGAGAGGCTCAATCACCCGTTCGGCATGGCCATGCTCGACGGCACCTTCTATGTCGGCGTGACCGACGGGCTGGTGGCCTACCCTTACGCCGAGGGCGCGAACGAGATCACCGGCGAGGGCACGAGGCTGGTGGAATTCAAACCCGCAGGGCATTGGACGCGCAGCCTGCTGTCCAACCCCGAGGGCACAAGGCTCTATGTCGGTGTCGGCTCGCTGAGCAATATCGGCGACAAGGGCATGGCGGCGGAAGAGGGCCGCGCGGCGATCTACGAGGTGGATCTTGCAAGCGGCGACAGCCGGATATTTGCCGGCGGGCTGCGCAACCCGGTGGGCCTCGCCTGGGAGCCCACGACCGAGGCGCTCTGGACGGTGGTCAACGAACGCGATGGGCTGGGCGATGAGACGCCTCCCGACTATCTCACCTCGGTGCAGGAGGGCGGCTTCTATGGCTGGCCCTACTGCTATTGGGGCCAGATCGTCGATGACCGGGTGCCGCAGGATGCCGCCCTCGTGGCCAGCGCGATCAAGCCGGACTATGCGCTCGGCGGGCACACCGCGTCGCTCGGCCTCTGCTGGATGCCGGCGGGAACGCTGCCGGGTTTTTCGGACGGGATGGTGATCGGCCAGCATGGCTCGTGGAACCGCAGCAATCTGAGCGGCTACAAGGTGGTGTTCGTGCCCTTCGAGAACGGGAAACCCGCCGGGCCGATGCGTGACATTCTTTGGGGCTTCCTCGCGCCCGACGAGAAAGTCTCCTACGGGCGGCCGGTCGGCGTGAGCATCGGACCGGATGGATCGCTGCTGGTGGCCGACGATGTGGGCGACGTGATCTGGCGGGTCACAGCCGCTTAGAATGCGCCGGGCCGGCGCGTACACCGGCCCGGGCAATCTGATTTCTAGGCTTTCTTTTTCTTCGGCGGCATCAGGTCGGTAATGGTGCCCTCGAACATTTCGGCGGCGAAGTTCACCGTCTCAGACAGGGTCGGGTGCGGGTGGATCGTGTGGCCCAGATCCACGGCGTCCGCCCCCATCTCGATGGCGAGCGCCACTTCCGAGATCAGATCGCCCGCATTGGTGCCGACAATGGCCGCGCCGATCACTCGGTCGTCGTCGGGATCGAAGATGACCTTGGTGATCCCTTCGCTGCGCCCGTTGCTGAGCGAGCGGCCCGAGGCGGCCCAGGGGAAGACGCCCTTGCCGATCTTGATGCCCTTGGCCTTGGCTTCGGTTTCCGTCACGCCGGCCCAGGCGACCTCCGGATCGGTATAGGCGACCGAGGGGATGATCCGCGCATCGAAATGGCGGTTCTGCCCGGCGGCGGCCTCGGCCGCGACCTTGCCCTCATGCACGGCCTTGTGTGCCAGCATCGGCTGGCCGACCACATCGCCGATGGCATAGATATGAGCCTGCCCGGTGCGCTGCTGGCTGTCCACGGCGATGAAGCCGCGCTCATCGACCGCGACGCCCGCCTTCTCGGCATCGATCAGCTTTCCGTTGGGCTTGCGGCCCACGGCAACCAGGACCTTGTCGAACGTGTCCGTGAAGGTTTCGCCGCCCTCTTTCTCGAAAGTGACCTTGAGTCCCTTCTTTTGGGCTTCCATTGCCGTCACTTTGGTCTTGAGCCAGATGTTCTCGTAGCGGCCCTCGATGCGCTTGTGGAGCGGCTTGACGATATCCTTGTCGGCGCCGGGCATGAGCTGATCCATGAATTCGACGACCGAGATCTTGGCGCCGAGCGCGTCATAGACGCAGGCCATCTCCAATCCGATGATGCCGCCGCCGAGGATCAGCATCCGTTTGGGAATATCGGCCAGTTCGAGCGCGCCGGTTGAGTCGATCACGCGCGGGTCGTCATGGGGCAGGAAGGGCAGCTCCACAGGTTCCGACCCCGCCGCGATGATGCACTGGTCGAAGCTCACGGTCTTGGTGCCGTCGGCGGTCTCCACCTCGATCATGTTGGGTCCGGTGAACTTGCCGTAGCCTTCCAAGGTCTGGACCTTGCGGCCCTTGGCGAGCCCCGTCAGTCCGCCCGTAAGCTGACCGACGACGCTGTTCTTCCAGTCGCGCAACCCGTCGAGGTCGATCTTGGGCTTGCCGAAACTGATCCCGTGACCGGCCATTTCTTCGGCCTCGGTGATCACCTTGGCGACATGCAAGAGCGCCTTGGACGGGATGCAGCCGACATTCAGGCAGACGCCGCCCAGTGTCGAGTATTTCTCGATCAGCACGGTCTGTTTGCCCAGATCCGCGGCGCGGAAGGCCGCCGTGTAGCCGCCGGGGCCGGAGCCCAGAACGACCACCTCGGCATGGATATCGCCGGGACCGGTTGCGGTGCCACTGGCTGCGACGGCGGCTGGTGCCGCCGGCGCAGCCGCGGGCGCCGGGGTCTCAACGGCCCCATCGTCCGCGTCCGCAGCGGCCTCAAGGGACAGGATCACCGAGCCTTCGGAAACCGAGTCGCCTTCCTTGACAGTGATGGCGGTGACCTTGCCCGCGGCGGGGCTCGGCACTTCCATCGTGGCCTTGTCGCTTTCCAGCTCGATCAAAGGGTCTTCTGCGGCCACCTCGTCGCCAACGGCGACGAGGATCGAGATCACGGGTACGTCGGTGAAATCACCGATATCGGGTACTTTGACGTCCATCCGTTCGTCTCCTTACCACATCAACTTGCGCATATCGCCGAGCAGTGTCTTGAGCGTCACGCAGAAGCGCGCGGCCAAGGCACCGTCGACGGCACGGTGATCGTAACTCAGCGACAGCGGCTGCATCATGCGCGGCACGAAGCTCTCGCTCGCCTTGTCCCAGACCGGCGCGATCTTGGAGCGGGTCAGGCCCAGGATCGCCACCTCGGGCGCGTTGACGATGGGGGTGAAGCTGGTCCCGCCGATCCCGCCGAGGGACGAGATCGTGAAGGTCGCGCCCTGCATGTCGCCGCCCTTGAGCTCGCCCGCGCGCGCCTTTGCCGAAAGCTCCCCAAGCTCCTTGGAGATCTCTACCAGACCCTTGCGGTCGGCATCCTTGATCACCGGCACCATCAAGCCGTTGGGCGTATCCGCGGCAAAGCCGATATTGTAGTAGTCCTTCTTGATCAGCTTGTCGCCGTCGGGATGGATCGAGCTGTTGAACTCCCAGTGGGTCTTCAGTGCGGAAACGGACGCCTTGATCACGAAGCTCAGCAGCGTGACGCGGTAGCCCTCCTCCTTGGCCATTGTGTCCATCTCCTTCCGGTACTTGTCCAGATCGGTGATGTCGGCCTCGTCATTGTGGGTGACGTGGGGAATGTTGAGCCAGGAGCGGTGCAGCGCGGGGCCGGAGATCTTCTTGATCCGGCTCATCTCCACCTCTTCGATGGGGCCGAACTTGGAGAAGTCCACCGCCGGGATCGGCGGGATGCCCATGCCGCCCGAGACGGCACCACCCGACGCCGCCGCCGGCGCCTGGGTCGATTTGAAGAACTTGGTGACGTCCTCGCGCAGGATGCGGCCCTTGCGTCCGGTCCCGTTCACCTTGGTCAGGTCGATTTCAAGGCTGCGCGCGAAGGCGCGCACGGAGGGCGAGGCGTGGGCCTTGCCAAAGCCCGCATCGGTGACTGCCGCCGGAGCGGGGGCCGCAGCGGGCGCCGGTGCTGCTGCCGGTGCAGCCGGAGCGGCGGCCTCGGCGGGCTTTTCGGCCTCTGCGGCAGGCGCATCGCCTGCCCCGTCCGCTTCCAGCACGATGATCAGGGTGCCTTCGCTGACCGAGTCGCCTTCTGCGACCTTGATCTCCTTGACCACGCCGGCAGAGGGCGAGGGGACCTCCATCGTCGCCTTGTCGCTCTCCAGTTCGATCAACGGGTCTTCTTCGGCGACCGTGTCGCCCACGCTGACGAGAATGCTGACCACCGGAACATCGGTGAAATCGCCGATATCGGGGACCGTTACGTCTAGTGCCATGTCTTTGTCTCCTCGTCCCGCTGCTTACGCCAACCGGGGGTTCGGCTTGTCGCCGTCGATGTTGTATTTCTTGAGCGCCTTGGTCAGGTCGGTCTTGGTGACCTTGCCGTCCCGGTAGAGGTCCACCATCGCTGTCGCCGCGATGTGATTGGCATCGACCTCAAAGAAGCGCCTCAGGTTCACCCGGCTGTCCGATCGTCCGAACCCGTCCGTGCCGAGCGCGGTGAAGCTGCGGCCCTCGGGGATGAAGGCCCGCACCTGGTCGGAGTAGATCTTCATGTAGTCGGTCGCCGAGATGATCGGGCCTGTGGATTTCTCCAGCTGCTCGGTGACAAAGGCCTTGCGCGGCTCGGCCAGCGGATTGAGCCGGTTGAACCGCGCCACGTCCTGACCGTTGCGGGCCAGTTCGTTGAGCGAGGTCGCCGACCAGATCTCGGCGCTGACGCCGAAATCTTCCTTCAGCATCTCGGCCGCCTGCATCGCCTGCACCAGGATCGTGCCCGAGCCCATCAGCGTGACATGCTTTTTCAGCGGCTTGGACGGACCCGAGAGCTTGTAGAGGCCCTTGATGATGTCCTCCTCGACGCCCATCGGCATGTCGGGGTGGCTGTAGTTTTCATTCATCAGCGTCAGGTAGAAGAACACGTCTTCCTGATCGACGAACATCCGCTGCAGACCGTTCTGGACGATCACCGCGACCTCATACTGGAAGGTCGGATCGTAGGTGATGCAGTTCGGGATCGTGCTGGCCAGGACATGGCTGTGCCCGTCCTCGTGCTGGAGCCCCTCGCCGTTCAACGTGGTGCGCCCCGCAGTGCCGCCCAGCATGAAGCCGCGCGCCCGGCTGTCGCCCGCCGCCCAGGCCAGATCGCCGATCCGCTGGAAGCCGAACATAGAGTAGTAGATGTAGAACGGGATCATCGGCACGCCGTGGACCGAATAGCTGGTGGCCGCAGCCATCCAGTCGGCCATGGCGCCGGCCTCGTTGATGCCCTCCTGCAGGACCTGGCCGGTCTCGCTTTCCTTGTAGAACATCATCTGGTCGGCATCCTGGGGCACGTATTTCTGGCCCTTGGGATTGTAGATGCCGACGGAACGGAAGAGCCCCTCCATCCCGAAGGTGCGGCTCTCGTCCGGCACGATCGGCACGACCTGCTTGCCGATATTCTTGTCGCGCAAGAGCGTCGTCAGGATGCGCACAAAGGCCATGGTGGTGGAGATTTCGCGCTTGCCGGTACCCTTGAGCTCCTTGTCGAACTTGTCGAGCGCGGGGATTTCCAGCTTTGGCGCATCGCGCCAGTGGCGCTTCGGGAACTCGCCCCCGAGCGCCTTGCGCCGGTCGGCCAGATAGGCCTTCTGCGCGTTGTTGAGCTTGACGAAGGGCGCCTTGGGCAGGTCCTCGTCACTGACCGGGATCTGGAACCGGTCGCGCATGGCACGGAGCTGATCCTCGGCCATCTTCTTTTGCTGGTGGGTGGTGTTCTGGCCTTCGCCGGCGCTGCCCATCCCGTAACCCTTGACCGTCTTGACCAGCAGACATGTCGGCTGGCCTTTGATCTCGGTCGCGCGCTTGAAAGCGGTATAGACCTTTTGCACATCATGCCCGCCGCGCCGCAGGTCCCAGATCTGCTCGTCCGACCAGTCTTCGACCAGTGCCGCGGTTTCGGGATACTTGCCGAAGAAGTGCTCGCGGATATACGCGCCATCGCGGGACTTGAAGGTCTGATAGTCACCGTCGAGCGTCTCATCCATGAGCTGGCGCAACCGGCCCGAGGTGTCTTTCTCGAGCAATTCGTCCCAGCCACGGCCCCAGAGCAGCTTGATCACTTCCCAGCCCGCGCCGCGGAACTCGCCTTCGAGCTCCTGCACGATCTTGGAGTTGCCGCGCACCGGCCCGTCGAGCCGCTGCAGGTTGCAGTTGATGACGAAGATCAGGTTGTCGAGCCCCTCGCGGGAGGCCAGCCCGATGGCGCCGAGGCTCTCGGGCTCGTCCATCTCGCCATCGCCGAGGAAGCACCAGACCTTGCGGTCGCCCATGTCGATGAGCCCGCGGTTGTGCATGTATTTCATGAAGCGCGCCTGGTAGATCGCGCAAAGGGGCCCGAGCCCCATGGAGACGGTCGGGAACTGCCAGTAGTCCGGCATCAGCCAAGGGTGCGGATAAGAGGACAGCCCGCTGCCCGAAACCTCGGAGCGGAAGTTTTCCAGCTCTTCCTCGCTGATGCGGCCTTCCATGAAGGAGCGCGCATAGATGCCCGGGATCACATGGCCCTGGAAAAAGACCAGATCGCCGCCATGCATCGACGAGCGCGAGCGCCAGAAATGGTTCAGCCCGATGTCATAGAGCGCGGCGGAGGACGCAAAGCTGGCGATATGGCCGCCATATTCGCTGCTTTCCTTGTTGCGGCGGACGACCGTGGCCATGGCGTTCCAGCGGTTGATGGTGCGGATCCGCCATTCCATCTCCATGTCGCCCGGAAACTCCGCCTGATCGTCGACGGGAATGGTGTTCTGGTAGGGAGTGGTGGCCGAAAACGGCAGCATGGCGCCCGCCGCGCGGGCCTGTTGCACGGCCTTGTCGAGCAGGAAGTGCGCCCGGTCGGCGCCATCGCGCTCGATCACGTCGGCGACCGCCTCCTGCCATTCCTGGCTTTCTACCGGATCGATGTCTGGTTGGTCTTTCATTGCGTCTGTTCCCGTCACTCAGGCGCGCAGAGAAGCACCGCTGGCGGTCTCTCCGTGCAGATCGCCCCGGAGCAGGTCAGATCGCCTGACATCCGCGGCCTCAGTTTCACGAGTAGGTCAGAAAATTGCGCGCTTCTTGTTGTTCTGCTCAGGATTGTGCGCGCAAGAATCTTACCGTCTCTCTCCCTATTTCTTCCGTTGTTTCAGCGTCTTGCGGACATCCGCGTCAGCACTTGTTACCTACCTTATCCCCAGGGCCCTGCCTACAGGTCTCCCTGCATAACCGCCCCTACTCTGCTGCATGGCCGGCGGTATCACCACCGGTTACGCCATAGAATTTCTCGCGGGACATCTTGCCGATGCCCGGGTTCAGGCTGTTCGTCGGATCGCAGGCCTTGTAATGCGCCGCGAGGTCGGGCTTGGCCTTGTAGAGATGCCCGACATTGTGTTCGGCGGGATATTCGGCGCCGCGTTCATCTAGAAGGGCCAGCATCGCGGCTTTGATCGCTTTCGGGTCTTCACCCTTTTTGACGATATAGTCCTGGTGCAGGACATGGCAGAAGAAATGCCCATAGTAGAGCTTGCCGAGCAGCTTGTCCTCGATCTCGGGCGGCAGCACTTCGAGCCAGTCCCGGTCGTTGCGGCGCAGCGCGATGTCGAGAGCGAGGATATCCTCGACCTTGTCGGAATGGACCGCGTGATAGCGGATCGCGGCCCCTGCGGCGGCAAACCGGTGCAGCCCCGCGATCTTGGCCTCGCGCGGCGTGCATTCGAAGAAGTCGCCGCCTCGGTCCGAGAAATGCTCGCTCAGATAAGCACGCGCCTCGTCGATGCCGCCGTCGCGCATCTTCAGAATCAGGTGGTGCTGAAACCGTTTGCGAAACGCGGTCATGCGCTTGGGTAGAACGTTCGGGTAGGCCTTGATCGCGATCTGCATGAACCGGTCGGTGAAGTGGCGCAGGCCCGGGATCTTGCCCAGCCGCGCATCGACGGCGCCTTTCAGGGCAAAGATCCCCGGCAGCCGATCGGTACCCAGCTTGTCGATCATCGCCACCGTGTCTTTGCCGTAGCGTTCGGCGATGTCGTAGCACTCGGCCTCGATGTACTCGCCACTCACCGGCAAGGTCTCGAAGTTGGCCAGAACATGCCGGCGCAAATCGGTCAGCTCCGCGGGATCGTCGGTTCCGATGTAAAACACCTGTTCAGCGTTGTTCATCGGATAGGTATCCAGCCTGACGGCGAAGACCGCAAGCTTGCCCGCACACCCCGCAGCCTCGTAGAGACGCGATTTGTCGGCGTTGAACCGCGCCGGCGTGTCGGCATCGATGTCGCGCACGCGGGTGACATAGTCTGTGTCGGAGGCCTTGCGGTTGCTGGATTCAAGGTCCGCGTCAGTGAAATCGCCCGCTTCCAGGCGTGTCAGGATCTCGTCAGGCGTTTCGCCCAGGCGGATGCCCAGATGGTTGACCAGCTCCAGCTTGCCCGCCTCGGTGATCCGCGCAAACAGCGACAATTCGGTATAGCTCGGCCCCCGCTCGATCAGGGAGCCGCCGGAATTGTTGCATACGCCGCCCATGATCGACGCACCGATGCAGGACGAACCGATCACCGAATGGGGCTGGCGGCCGAGCGGCGCGAGCAGCTTTTCCAGAGAAAATAGCGTGGCGCCCGGAAACCCCACCACCTGCTTGCCACCATCGATGGCATGGATGCCGTCCATCCGCTTGGTATTGATCAGTACGACGTCGCGATCGTAGCTGCCGCTCGGGGTGGAGCCCTCGGTCAGCCCGGTATTGGCGGCCTGCATGATGACGATCTTGTCGGCCTTCACGCAGGCCTCCAGGATCTTCCACTGCTCCAGGAGGGACCCGGGTCGCACCACGGCGAGCGCGTCCCCCTCGCCCGAGCGGAACCCTTTCCGGAACCGCTCGGTTTCGCTCTCGCCGGTCAGAACATGGCTCTTGCCGACGATGGTTCTGAGTTCTGCGATCAGATCTTTGTCGGTCATGACAAGCGTTCCCCGTGCGGATTCGGATCAGTAGGCGACCGATGGCAGCCAGAGTGCGATCGCCGGCAGTAAGAAGACCAGAGTGAGCGCCAGAAGCTGGATCGCGATGAAGGGCGCCACGCCGCGATAGATGTCGGTCACCTTGATCTCCGGCGGTGCGACGCCCTTGATGTAGAAGAGCGCGAAGCCGACCGGCGGGGTCAGGAACGAGGTCTGCAGGCACATCGCGAAGAGGATGGTGAACCAGACCAGATCGAAGCCCAGCGTCTGCACCACCGGGGCGACCAGCGGCAGGATGATCAGCGTGATCTCCACCCAGTCGAGGAAGAAGCCCAGCAGGAACACCCCGACGAGGATCGCGATCACGATGCCCGAGGCCTCGAAAGGCAGCGCCAGGAGCATCTCTTCGATCACCTCGTCACCGCCCAATCCCCGCAGCACCACCGAAAAGGCAGTGGCGCCGAGGAAGATCGCGAAGATGAATGACGCTGTGCGCGTGGTGGAGTAGAGCGATTCGCTCATCACCGGCAGGGTTAGTCGCCCCGCCGCCGCCGCCAGCATCATCGCACCCAGGGCGCCGACACCGGAGGCTTCGGTCGGGGTGGCAAGCCCTGCAAAGATCGAACCCAGCACGCCGAGGATCAGTGCCGCGGTCGGAATCACAGCCATGATGACGTCCCAGATCACGCGCCCGTCGATCTTGGGCAGATCCTTGGGAACCGGCGCGATGGAGGGCTGCAACGCCGGCCGGATCAGCGCGTAGCACACATAGAGTGCGCCCAGCATCAGCCCGGGAAAGAAAGCGCCCATGAACAGGTCACCCACGCTCGCCTCGGGCACGGCCAGACGGTCGGCCATCAGCACCAGCATGATCGAGGGTGGAATGAGGATGCCCAGCGTGCCGGTGGCACAGGCCGTCCCCACAGCAAACCCCTTGTCGTAGTTGTTCTCCATCATCACCGGCAGCGACAGCATACCCAGCAGGACGACCGAGGCCCCGATGATGCCGGTGGTGGCGGCAAGCAGGACACCGATGATGATCACGGTCACTGCATAGCCGCCGCGCACCGCGCCGAAGAGCTTGACCATGTTGTTCATCAGCTTTTCGGCGATGCCGGACTGGTCGAGCATGATGCCCATGAAGATGAACATCGGCAGGGCGACCAGCGTCTCGCTCTGAACGAGGTCCCAGACACGTTCGGGCACCAGGGCCAGTGAGGACGGATAGTCGAACCACAGGTCGGCGCCGAAGTTTTCGACCGAGACGACCCCGATGAGCGTCCAGATCACTGCCGTGCCACCCAAAACCCAGGCGACGGGGAAACCTGTCATTAGCAGCGCACCGAAGGTGCCGAACATGCCGATGACGAAAATCTGCTCGGTGGACATTATGCGGCTTCCTCGGACTTCTTGATCTTGATGGGATGGGGCGCGCCGAACAGCAGTGCCGTGACGCGCAACAGCCGCGACAGGGCAGCGACGATCAGCAGGGCAAAGGACAGCGCGACAATGGATTTCAGGATCCAGCGGTTGGCGAGACCGGCGGGTGCCTGGCTCGTCTCACCCTGGGTGAAGGAGCTGTAGGCGTAGGGGATGGCCTCCCAAAGCGCGAAGCCGAGGAACGGAAGCAGCAGGCAAAGCATTCCGAGCAGTTCGATCCAGCCCTGGGCTTTGACGCTCAGACGCTCATGTATCACGTCGACGCGCACATGGTCGTCGACGGAGAGCGTGTAGGACAGCCCGATGAGCCATGCGGCTCCGGCAATGTGCCATTGCCATTCCTCCAGCGTGACCGAGCCCTGCCCGAAGGCATAGCGCCCGACCACCGCATAGATGATCACGCCTACGGTGATGACCCAGAGCCAGGAAACGGATTTGCCGATGAAGGCCAGCCCGGCGTCGATCTTTTGGCTGATGGCGGTTTGCGGCAGTTCGGTGTGATGATGCAGAAGCTCGTCGGCGTCTGCGATGTGCATCTGGTCTTGTTCCGAGCTTTTGAAGTCCGGTCCCTGCATCCCGTGCCCTCCCTGTATGATGTCCCTCGCGCCGGCGGGTCCGGTCGCATGTTTTGATCTGTTGGCAGCCGGCCCGCTAAAGGCCGGCTACTGTGTCATGAGGTGCGGATTATTCCGCGCCGAGATCGGCGGGCAGATAGGCCCGCGTGTCCCAGATGGCGTAGTCGTTCTGGAACGCCTGCTGGCTCTCGTAGATCCGGGCGAAGTCCTCGTCGTTGGCCGCCTCTTCGGCCAGAACTTCGGCGGTGATCGCCTTGAGCTCTAGAAGGATCTCTTCCGGGATCTGCGTCGCGTTCACGCCACCTTCCTGGAAGCCCGCGATAACGGCGCCGTTCTTGTACTCACCCTCAGCCAGGGCGCGCGTTACGGCAGCCGTGCAGACCGCTTCGACAAGCGCTTTCTGGGCGGCGGTGGCCTTTTCCCATTCGTCCTTGTTGATCAGCATGTACTGAGCCGTGAAGGGCTGGTGCCAGCCGGGGAAGAGGTTGTACTTCACGATCTGGTCGAAGCCGAGGATCTGGTCGATGGCGGGCATCGAGAACTCGGTCGCGTCGATGGTGCCCTTTTCCAGCGCCTGGAATAGCTCGCCGCCGGGCATCATTGTGACCGATGCGCCGAGACGCTCCATCACCTTGCCGCCGAGACCGGCGAAACGGATCTTGAGACCCTCGTAGTCCGACAGGCTTTCGATCGGCTCCGCGAACCAGCCCGCCGTTTCCGGCCCGATGATCCCGCAGAGCTGAGCGTGCACGTTGAAGCCCTTGTTGGCATAGACTTCCTGCAGCATGTCGTGGCCGCCGCCGTAATAGTACCAGCCGGTGAAGGCCCAGGGCTTCAGCCCGAAAGGCACGGCCGCAAAGAGCGGAACGGCAGGGACCTTGCCCTGGTCGTAGCCGATCCAGGTGTAGCCGGCCTCGACCTTGCCGTCGCTGACCGACTGCAGGATGTCGAACGGCGGGACCAGCTTGCCGGGCTCGTAGATCCGCATCTGGATGCTGCCGTCAGAGGCTTCGGTGAGCTTGTCAGCGACCCACGGCGCCGGCGAGCCGAGGCCGGGCAGGTTCGAGGAAAACGCAATCGGCATTTTCCAACGCAGGTCGTCGGCGGCTGCCGGGAACGCCGCGGCTGCAAGGGTCGCAGCAACAGCAAGGCCAGTAATCGTGGTTTTCATTATGCTCCTCCAAAGCATGTCCCGGCCAGAGAGGCGGGGATGCGAGCGTGTTGGGCACCCGCTTACAGGAGTGGTTCATAAAGTTGACCACGCCATCCGGCTAGGATTCCTTTAAGGGTGCGACAATCTCTCTCAGCGCAAACCGGCCATGCGGCTGCGGCAAGCCAACCAATGCTGCGCGTGCAAAATTCGCGGATTTCGGCGCTGATCGCTTTGTTTTCCAACTTAATCAGAACGCTGCGCCTGCAGCATGCGCATTACGAAAACTGCGTCTCGCCTAGAATTGGCGCATTTTATTGACCACTATGGGGGCACGACACTATCTTTATGTCATGACCGCCACCCTTCCTCTGTTCGATCCCATTGATCATATTTCGGTCGCGGATGCCGTCGTGCACCAGATCGAGGACATGCTGGTGGCCGGAGTTCTCAAGCAGGGTGACCGGCTGCCGTCAGAGCGTGATCTGGCCGACGCGCTTGATGTGTCGCGCCCCAAGATTCGCGAAGCGCTGAAAGCCCTGGAGACCCGCGGCCTGGTCGAGGTCCGCCATGGCGAGGGCTCGTTCGTCGCCCGCCTGACGGGCGCTGCCATGTCACCGGCCCTGATGAGCCTCTATTCGCGCCATGGTGAAGCGTTCTTCGACTACCTCGAATATCGCCGCGCGCAGGAGGCCTTTGCAGCCTGGCTTGCCGCCCAGAGGGCCACACCGTCGGACCGGGAACGCATCACGAAATTCCTCGACCAGCTCCAGACCGCCTGGGATCTGGGCGACGATATGACCTCGCGCGAGGCCGATATCCGGTTTCACTCGGCCATCGTCGATGCCAGCCACAACGCGACGCTGATCCATATGATGGGCTCGATCTACGACCTGACCCAGCAGGGCCTGTTCTACAATCGGCATTACTTGCGGACCATCGACGGCACCGGCCGCGCACTGCTCGACCAGCATATCGCCATCGGATCAGCGATCCTGGAAGGCCACGCGGAAGATGCGCGCGACGCGGCCACAGCACATCTCGATTTCGTCGAGGCCTCGTTCCGAAAGGGCCATGACGACAGCCGCCGCGAGGCCATTGCCCGCAAACGGCTGACGCCGGCGCATGCCAAGAACTAGGCCGGCTCAGCTCACCCGCGTTTGCGACGGCGCCGGGGTGGGCGCGAAACAGGGCAGATAGCTCATCACTGCGCTGTGGGCCGAAACCACGGTCTCGAAATCCTCGGCTTCAATCTTGGCGACCACAGCGGGCAGTGCGGAGCCGCCGACCTTTGCACCCGGCACGCCCCGATGGGCCGACGTGAAATAGTGGAAGCTGCCCACGGAAAAGTAGCCACCATCGAGACAGCCGAACCGGATCGATTCGACAAAGATCAGCCACGCGACCTCATCGGACATCTTGGAAAAGGTGATCGCCTGCCAGACATCGGCCCCGTTCCAGATCGGCAGGAAGGGCACGAGGTCATTTTCGACCTGGTAGCGATAGGTGTTCGGCGCGAGGCCCACCGCCTCATAGCCCGCCACAAACCCGGCATCGCCGATGACCGGGGCGGCGAAGGCGTGGACCTGAATGTCATCGGCGCGCTTGGGCCAGCGGGTTGCGACCAGGGACGCAATCAGAAAGGTCATTGCTGCGCCCTTGCCGTGACCACAGATGATGATCCCCTTGGGGGCGCGGCCGATCAGCCCGGCCAGTGTCTCTTCGATCCAGGACCAGAGCAGTATCGCACCCTTCCCAAAGCCGGTAGCGATCTGGCCCCAGTCCCCGCCGTAGGGCGTCCATTTCACCGGCTCGGCATCGGCGTCGTTGGCCCAGTCGGCCACCCAGCCGCGGAAGTCGTTGCCGGTCATGTTCGGCGCAATCGTCCCGCGCAGGGCGACGACGACATAACCATCGCCGGTCAGCCCGATGAGGGCTGCGTGGATCAGATCGGGACCAGTGGCGAAAAAGGCCGGTGTGAACTCCGCCGCGTCCTGCACGAACCCGACCGGGTTCTGGTAGTCCGGCGCCACATCGTAGAAGAAGCTGCCATCGGTGCTCTCTGCGCGCCGCTGGACGGGAACCTTGGGGGTCGTGGTCGTGCCCTTGGCGTGGATCTGGTAAGCGCACACCGATGCGTACATGGCGCGCGCGGCGATTTCAGCGGGATAGCTCATGAGATCTGGCCTTTCACGAAAGAGAGGTGCGGACTGTTTACCAGAATGGCCCTGCGAATTGGATCGTCCGTGTCCCATGACACAGCGCGCACCGCTCTGGCCGGGAGTGGTTTTGCCGGTTAGGCTGAAAGGGCCGTGACACAGACCGGAGCCTGCGACGATGTCAGCCCTGCGCCTGATCCTGATGCGTCATGCCAAATCCGCCTGGGGAAATCCGTCGCTCAGCGATCACGACCGTGCCTTGAACGACCGCGGCCGGAGATCCTGCGACGTGATCGGCAAGTGGCTGGCTCAGAATGAATACACGCCCGACCAGGTGCTGTGCTCCAGTGCGCTGCGCACCAAGGAAACCTGGGACGGCATCGCGCCCCACTTGCCGGAGGCCGCCGTCGACTACGACCGCGCGCTTTACCTGGCCGAGCCCGAAACCCTGAGGGCTGCCCTGGACCGGGCAACGGGGCGATGTGTGATGGTGATCGCCCACAATCCGGGCATCGCCGCATTCGCCGCACGAATGGCCATGGCCGCTCCGGCGCATCCGAGGTTCGAGAACTACCCGACCGGCGCGACGGCGGTGCTCGATTTCGAGGTGCAGGACTGGGGTGCTGTCACACCCTCCAGTGGCACGGTGGTGGATTTCGTGGTGCCGAGGGACCTGCCCGGGCTCTGAGCCGACGCGCCGCCGCCACGGCCGCCCGTATCAGTGGCCCAGGATCTGGCTGAGGAACAGTTTGGTCCGCTCGCTCTGGGGGTTGTCAAAGAACGGCTCGGGCTTGTTCTGCTCCACGATCTGTCCCTGATCCATGAAGATCACACGGTTCGCGACCTGCCGGGCGAACCCCATTTCATGGGTGACGCAGAGCATCGTCATGCCCTCCTCGGCGAGCTCGATCATCGTGTCGAGCACTTCCTTGATCATCTCGGGATCGAGCGCGGAGGTCGGCTCGTCGAACAGCATGATCCGCGGCCGCATGCAGAGCGACCGGGCAATGGCCACGCGCTGCTGTTGCCCGCCCGAAAGCTGGCCGGGATATTTGTCGGCCTGTTCCGGGATCTTGACCTTGGTGAGGAAATGCATCGCCGTTTCCTCGGCCTCTTTCTTGGGTGTCTTGCGCACCCAGATCGGCGCCAGGGTACAGTTTTCCAGGATCGTCAGATGCGGGAAGAGGTTGAAATGCTGAAAGCACATCCCGACCTCGGACCGGATCCTGTCGATGTTCTTGAGGTCCGACGACAGCACCGTGCCGTCGACCGTGATCCGCCCCTCCTGATGTTCCTCGAGCGCGTTGATGCAGCGGATCAGCGTGGATTTGCCCGATCCCGATGGGCCGCAGATCACGATCCGCTCGCCGCGATAAACCGTGAGGTCGATGGAGCGGAGCACATGGAAGGCCCCGTACCATTTGTTCATGTTCACGATCTCGATGGCGACCTCGTCGGAAACCTCCATCTGGGACGGCTTGGGGGCGGTGGTCTCAAGGCTCACGTCAGTCATGTCAAGCGTCCTCAGTGGTGGTCTGTGGCGAGTTTGCGTTCGAGATACTGGGAATACTGGCTGATCCCGTAGCAGAAGACGAAGAACAGCAGCGCGGCAAAGCCCAGCAGTTCCCAGTACACCCCGAACCATTCGGTCGAGGACAGGATCGGTCCCTGGATCATGCCCACCATGTCGAACATGGAGATGATCGACACCAGCGTGGTGTCCTTGAAGAGCCCGATGGCGATGTTCACGATCGACGGGATCGAGATCTTGAGCGCCTGGGGCAGAATGATCAGCCGCATCGACTGCCAGTAGTCGAGCCCGAGCGATGCCCCGGCCTCGTACTGCCCCGTGGGTAGGGCGGCCAGCCCCCCACGGATCGCCTCCGCCATATAGGCGGCCGCAAAGAGCGTGATCATGATGATCACCCGCAGGATCAGGTCGAAGTTCGTGCCCGGCGGCAGGAAGTAGGCCAGCATCACCGAGGCCACGAACAGAAGCGTGATCAGCGGCACGCCGCGGATGAACTCGATAAAGACCACACAGATCGTCTTGATGATCGGCAGGTTGGATTGACGCCCGAGCGCGAGTGCGATGCCGAGTGGCAGCGAAAGGGCGATGCAAGTGGTGCCGAGGATGAAGTTGATCATGAACCCACCGATCTGGCGGCTTTCCACCGGATCGAGCGAGATGTTGAGCACCGAGTTCAGCAGGCCGGCGATCGGACCGAGCATCACGAACCCGAAGATCATCGTCGCGGCAATGCCTGCGATGATCGCTCCGAAGAAAGATCGGCCGGCCAACGCGCGATACACGAAAAATCCCAAAACCACCCCGGCGAGCGCCAGAACCGGGACCCAGATCGATCCCCCCCAGATCAGCCAGTAGGCGATGAAGGGAAACAGACCGGTGAACCACAGCATCTTGCGCGGCAGGTCGAAAAACAGCACCGGCGCAATCGCCACGAAAAGCAGCACGAAGGCAAGCGAGGCGCGGTCATAATGCTCTGACGGGTAGTTGCCGAACAGCAATTGCGGCCAACGCTCCGCGATCACCGCGAAGCACCCCCCGCGTGCGCCGTCGAGCTTCTCGCGGCACTGGCGGATGGAGTCGGCGTCCCAGACCCCGTTGACGAGCCAGGGCACGACCGCGGCGAGCAGCGCATAGATGCAGTAGAGCGCCACCAGCGTCATGATGCCGTGGCCGATCGAGGAAAACAGATTGACGCGGAGCCAGTGGACCATGCCGACCTCGGAGGCGGGCGGATCCTGTGGCGGCAGCGCGTCGTGACGTACGAAGGCGGCGGTATCGGGATGCGTGGACATCTCAGCGCTCCTTCAGCTTCACGGAGTTATTGTAGAGGTTCATAATCCCCGAGATCGCGAGCGAGATGGCGAGGTAGAATGCCATCAGCAGCAGGATCGCCTCAAAGCTCCGGCCGGTCTGGTTCAGCGTGACGCCCCCGAGCGTGCCGGTGATGTCCATGTAGCCCACGGCGGCAGCAAGCGAGCTGTTCTTGGTCAGATTGAGATATTGCGAGATGTTGGGCGGGATCATCACGCGCAGCGCCTGGGGCAGCACGACGAGGCTCATGATCCGGCCCGGGCGCAACCCCAGCGACGCGGCGGCCTCGGTCTGACCCTTGCTGACCGCCTGGATCGCGCCGCGCACGTTTTCGGCGATGAAGGCCCCGGTATAGAGCGACAGAGCGAGCCAGAGCGCGATGAACGAGCCGCGCACCTGGATACCGTTCTGGAAATTGAAGCGACCCATTTCCGGGTACTCCAGCGCAATCGGTCGGCCCATTATGAAAAAGGCCAGCAGTGTCGGCACCACGAAGAGCGCCAGGCCGATCGGGAGGGTCGGGATCACCCGGCCTTCGGAATAGAGCAGGTGACGCGCGTAGCGACGCAGCGCCCAGATCGCGATGAGAGACACAACAAACACGCCCACGACGACAATCGACCCCTCAAGCCAGAGCGGGAGCGGCAGATAGACCCCGCTATTGGTAAAGGCGAAGGCCCCCAACAGCATCGACGCCGTGGCATCATCCCCCCGGAAGGTGCTCGGCGATGGCAGGGCGTTGGCCATGACGTTGAAAACGATCAGAATCCAGATCAGAACCGGGACATTGCGGAAGATCTCGACATAAACCGACATCAGCCGGGCGATCAGCCAGTTGTTGGACAGGCGCAGCACGCCGACGACCACACCCACGATGGTCGCCAGGATACAGCCTAGAACGGCGACGAGCAGGGTGTTGAGCACCCCCACAAACGCCGCGCGCATATGGGTGTCGGTGCTTTCGTAGGGAATGATCTGCTGGTTGATATCATAGCCGGCCTGATCGCTCAGAAAGCCGAAATTGATATCCTGACCAAGCGCCGCGAGGTTGGCGACAGCGTTCGACACCATCCAGCCAAACAGCGCCACGAGGGCAAGCAGAGCGATGAACTGAAACGTGTATCCCCTGTAGCGCGTATCGTTCAGCAGCATCCCCATATGGAAACTCTGCTTCGGGGGCTCGCTCAGTGTGCTCATGCAGGGGAGTTCCTCTTTCGCGTCAGATGGGGGGCGCGGCGCGGGCTGGGCGTCTGGTCATGGCTGTTCGCCATGAAGTGAGGGCGCGGACCCAGGTCCGCGCCCCTCCTGTGTTTTACCGGAACGGCGGTGCGTAGAGCAGTCCGCCGTCGGTCCACTGGGCGTTCAGGCCCCGTGCAAGACCGATCGGGGTGTTCTCTCCGATGAATTTCTCGAAGATCTCGCCGTAGTTGCCGTTGGCCTTGATGACGTTCACGCCCCAGTCCGCCGGCAGGCCGAGCATCTCGCCCAGCGTGCCCTCGGTGCCGAGCAGGCGATTGATCTCGGGGTTGTCGGTCGGTGCGGCGGCCAGATCGTCGACATTGGCCGAGGTGATGCCGAGCTCTTCGGCCGCGATCAGCGCGTTGAGGCTCCAACGAACCACATCGCCCCAGTCGTCGTCGCCATGGCGCACCAGCGGGCCGAGCGGTTCCTTGGAAATGATCTCGGGCAGAATGACATGCGCCGAGGGATCCTCGAACGAGGCACGGGTCGCAGCAAGGCCCGACGCGTCCGTGGTATAGACTTGGCACGTTCCGGCCAGATACGCCTGTTGCGCCTCCGAAGCGGTCGAGATCGGCACGGGCTCGTACTCGATATTGTTGACGCGGAAGAAATCCGCGACATTCAGTTCGGTCGTGGTGCCCTTCTGGATGCACACCTTTGCGCCATCGAGCTCCTTGGCAGAGGACACGCCCAGTTCTGTCGGGATCAGGAAGCCCTGGCCGTCATAGTAATTCACGCCCAGGAAATCGAGCTTGAGGTCGACATCGCGCGAGAACGTCCAGGTGGTGTTCCGCGACAGCATGTCGATCTCGCCGGAGTTCAGGATCTCGAACCGGACCTGATTGGTCACCGGGTTGTACTCGACCGCGTTCGCGTCGCCAAAGATGGCGGCGGCGACTGCCTGACAGATCGCCACATCGAAGCCCTGCCAATCGCCGTTGGCGTTCTGGGATGCGAAGCCGACCAAACCGGTCGATATACCGCAATTTAGGACCCCGCGATCCTTGACCTCTTGAAGCGTGTCGGCGGTCGCCGCGCCAGCGACCATGCCGGTCACGGCGATTGCGCCAAGGAGTAGCGAATTTTTCATGATTACCTCATCCTGCTGGATAGCTGGTTACAGCGTTATTTTCCCGGCCAGTTCTAGGCCACGGAGTTGCGCCAAATGTCTGGTGAACCCCTCACCACCCGGAGGGTGGACAAATCCGGCTGGTCAGGTCAAGGCCGGTTCTAGCGGTTTTATGCCGATCTACGCTACGGCACGCTGATATTATCGTCAGTTGCACCCCAAACGGGCGATATTGGAGAATCACGTCGACTCCAGACGCTCCAGAACCTGCGCCGCATGGAGGAAGGCAGTCCGCTTGGCCGCAGCGTCCGCTGCCGCGATGTCATCCTCGCCCCACTGTTCGGCCTGCCAATTCTCATCGATACGCGACAGCGCCCACAAGGCGTCCGGCGGCCGATGACGCGTCAGCGCGGCCAATCCGATGACCAGCGACCCCGACAGCGCCACGAGATCGTGCAGGGCCGCCAGCCGGAACGGATCAAGCGCGTGCACCCGCGCGGACATGCGCGCCAGGCTCTCGTGCGGCTGCGGCACATGGATGACGCCCACGCCGGTCGCCAGTGGCGCGTCCAGCGCCTCGGCCGCCCAATCCAGCAGCGGGTCCCAATCGGCGCACTGGCGGGCGATGAGCTCCGCCGGCCCTTCGGCGCGATAGCACAGCAGATCGGTCTCTCCGTACTCGGCGATCATGGCGGCGATCTCGGCATGGTTCAGCGCGACATTGTCGATGGCGGAGTTCGCCGTGCGGGTGAAGGGCATGGTGTGCGGCGCAACCATGTCTTCCTGCGCCGCCCACTCGGCGGCGACGGCGTCGGCCAATGCACGGCTTGGCAGGACCAGAGGCGCCTTGGCCGGGGTGTGCAGCGGTTTGCCGTCAAGAAGAATGGCGTGCCCCACTGCGTCGGGGGCAACGGTCACGTCGTCCCAGAAACGCCTCGCCGTCCATTCGCTCATGCCCGCAACTCCAGAAGATCCAGCACATGTCGTTCCAGCGCCGGGACTGTCTCGGCGACCCCATGGGGGCGGCACTGTTCCAGCACCGGTGTCGGATGGTAGCCCCAGCTCACCGCCAGCGTGCGGCAGCCCGCGGCGTGGCCCATTTCCATGTCAAAGCTGGTGTCGCCGATCATGACAGCGTCGCGGGCCTGCACGCCGGTTTCTGACAGGACCGCTTCCAGCATCGCGGGATGCGGCTTGGACGGATGGTGATCGGCGACCTGTTCGGACACGAACCGTCCGGTCAGCCCGTGCATCGCCAGCACGTGGTCGAGCCCGCGCCGCGATTTGCCGGTCGCCACCGCGACCAGCAGGTCATCGCGCGCAAAAAGCGCGTCCAGTACCGCCTGAATGCCCGGATAAAGCGGCGAGGAAGCCGCGCTGTCCGCCGCACGCACCTGCGAATACGCATCCTTGTAACCGGCCACGAGGCGCAGGATGCGCGCCTCGGGCTGATCCGGAACAAGCCGGCCGATCGCCTGGGGGAGCGACAGCCCGACGATAGCCAAGACCTCCGGCCGGTCCGGCGGCGCCATCCCCTCGCCCTCAAAGGCAGCGGTCATTGCTGCAAGGATATGGCCCTGACTGTCCACCAGCGTCCCGTCGACATCGAAAATCGCGAGCTTGAGCGGCGTTGTTTCGGAGCGTGTCATTCGATGTCCTCGAACGGATCGGCCGGCACGTCCGAGGCCCGCCAGTCGAATGCGTCCCAGGTCCGGGCCATGTGATCGGGCAAGGGCGCGGTCAGCGATACGACGGCCCCGGTTACTGGATGCACGAACCGCAAGGATCGCGCGTGCAGATGCAGCTTGCGCGAGATCTCTCCGCCCAGCTGCGCACCCCAGCCGTCGCCCGCATTGTCCTGGCCCGAGCCGCCATACTTGCCGTCTCCGACGATCGGGTGCCCCAGCTCGGCCATGTGGGCACGAAGTTGGTGGGTCCGGCCCGTCACCGGCACAAGTGCAAGCCATGAGGCTCTTTTGGCCAGCGACGACAGCACAGCGTAATCGGTCGTGGCGCGCTTGGCGCCCGGAGTGGCGTTGACCTCAGACGGGAGGACGCAGCGCATCTTTTCGCTGCCCCCGCCCGGTGCCCCGGACTTGATCAGCCCGTAACGAATGGTGCCCATGGCGGGACTTGGCACACCTGCCGCGGCGGCCCAGTAGATCTTGCGCGTCTGGCGTGCCTGGAATGCGCGGGCGAGGGCGCTTGCCACCCGCCCGGTACGCGCCATCAGCAGGACGCCCGAGGTGTCCTTGTCCAGCCGGTGAACCAGCCGCGGCGGCTCATCGCGGTCGAAGCAGAGCGCATCGGCGAGCCCCGCGACATGGCGGTTGCCCTGCCCGCTGCCGCCCTGGCTCGGCAGGCCCGGTGGTTTGTTCAGCGCCAGAAAATGGTCGTCGCGCCAGATCACGGCACTGCGGATCATGTCTGCATCGGTCATGGAGGGAGTGTCGCGCGGGAGTCGCGGCGGCGGTGGCCGGCTCTCGGCCGAGGGCAGCGGCGGGATACGCACGGTCTGGCCGGGCGTGATCCGGGTCGACGCCTTCACCCGGCCGCCATCGACGCGGATCTCGCCCTTGCGGCACATCTTCTCGATCCGGCCCTGCCCGACATGGGGAAAATGCCGCCGGAACCATCGGTCGAGCCGCTGGTCCGGCTCGTCCACACCCACCTGCCGCGTCTGGACACCGCCGCTCATGCCAGCCACCAGCGCATCAGTGCCATTCCCGCGAACAGCGCGAGGATCGACAGCACGACAGAGCTCAGCACATAGGCCGCGGCGATCCCGGTTTCGCCCCGCTCCCACAAGGCAACGGCGTCGAGGGAAAAGCTCGAAAAGGTGGTGAAGCCGCCCAGGACCCCGATCATCAGGAAGGGTGCCAAATGCATCCCGCCCTTCTTGGCCAGCACCACGACCAGCAGGCCCATGAGCGCCGATCCGAATATGTTCACAGTGAGTGTGCCCCAGGGAAAGCCCAGGCCGAACAGATGACGTGTCGCGACGCCCGTGAGATGGCGAGCGCAGGCGCCGAGCGCGCCGCCGAGGGCGACCTGAGCGAGGGTGGCAAGCATGCCGGCTCTTTCCCGTGGGCGCCGGGGCTTGTCAACTGCCCTGCCGTTGCGTCCGAAGCTTTGCGAAATAGGCCACGCGCTTGGCCAGCTCGCGTTCGTGGCCCCGCTCCACCGGGGCATAGAAGGTCGCGCGGTCCATGGTATCGGGGAAATAGTCCTGCCCCGAAAACCCGTCCTCGGCATCGTGGTCATAGGCATAGCCTGCGCCATAACCCTGGTCTTTCATCAACGATGTCGGCGCGTTCAGGATGTGTTTGGGTGGCGCCAGTGAACCTGTGTCGCGCGCCGCGGCCCGCGCGGTCTTGTAGGCCGCATAGGCGGCGTTCGATTTCGGCGCGAGCGCAAGATAGATGATCGCCTGAGCCAGTGCCAGCTCGCCTTCCGGGCTGCCGAGCCGCTCGTAGGTCGCCCAGGCATCCAGGCAGTGGCGCTGCGCATCCGGGTCCGCGAGCCCGATATCTTCGATGGCCATGCGGGTGATGCGCCGCGCCAGATAGCGAGGATCCTCGCCGCCTTCGAGCATCCGTGCGAGCCAGTAGAGCGCCGCATCCGGGTCCGAGCCGCGCACCGATTTGTGCAGCGCGGAGATCAGGTTGAAATGCGCATCGCCCGACTTGTCGTACTGCGCTGCCCGGCGGGAGAGCCGGGCCGAGAGCGCCTCGGTCCCGATCGGCTCGGTGAGCCCCCAGTCGAGCACGGTTTCCGTGAGGTTCAGAATGGCGCGCCCGTCCCCATCGGCCATCCCGATCAACGCCGCGCGCGCAGCATCAGTGAGCGGCAGGCTATGACCGATGGCGGTCTCGGCACGGTCGAGCAGCTTTCCAAGGGCCATGTCGTCAAGACGTTGCAGCACCATGACCTGAGCGCGCGACAGCACAGCGGCGTTGAGCTCAAAGGACGGGTTTTCGGTTGTGGCCCCCACGAGCACGATGGTGCCCTCTTCCATGTGCGGCAGGAAACCGTCCTGCTGTGCCTTGTTGAAGCGGTGGATTTCGTCGACGAAGAGCAGCGTGCCGCGGCCGTTCGCGCGGCGCAGGCGGGCGGCCTCGAAGATCTTCTTCAGGTCCGAAACGCCGGTGAAAATCGCGCTGATCTGCACAAAAGTGAGGTCCGTTTCCGCCGCGAGCAGCCGCGCGATGGTGGTCTTGCCGACCCCCGGCGGTCCCCAGAGGATAATCGACGACAGCCGTTTTGACGCCAGCATCGCGCCGAGCGGCGCATCCGGACCCAGCACCTCGTCCTGTCCGATCACGTCCTTCAGAGTGGCGGGGCGCAACCGGTCCGCCAGCGGGCGGGGCCCCTGCGTCTCGGTTGCGGTGTCTTTCGGCGTGCCGGAGGCATGCGTATCGAACAGATCCATTCCCGCACCTTAGTCCGCTTTGCGATGACGTTGAATGGGGGCCGTAGGCAAGGCTCGGCATTGTACAGCCGGGCCGCAGACGCAATAGGGTGGCGACGCGCGTTGCCACCCTCGCCGCGAAATCTCAGGAGTACTGCTTTATGACCACCACCCCCAGGACGTTCTCGCATATCGGGCTGTCGGTGCCAGATCTGGATGCCGCCGTGGCGTTCTACTCAGAAGTCCTAGGCTTCTACGTCATCATGCCACCAACCGATGTCAGCGAAGACGAAAGCGCGATCGGTGAGATGTGCACCGATGTCTTCGGATCGGACTGGGGCAAGTTCCGCATCGCCCATCTCGCCACAGGGGATCGCATCGGGATCGAGCTGTTCGAGTTCGCCGACGCGCGCAGCCCCGACGCGAACCTCGATCACCGCCGGCACGGGACGTTTCATTTTTGCATTCAGGACCCGGATATCGAAGGGCTGACCGAGAAGATCGTCGCGGCGGGGGGCAAGCAGCGCATGCCGATCCGGAAGTATTACCCCGGCGAAAAACCCTACAGGATGGTCTATGTCGAAGACCCGTTCGGGATCGTGTTTGAGATCTACAGCCACAGCTACGAGCTGACTTATTCCGCGGGCGCCTACGCCGGCTGACAGTGCCATGAAAAAGGGCCGCAGCGGATCGCTACGGCCCCGAACCTGTCACCTTGGCGGAGGATCACGCCTCGGCGGCGTCCTCGGCCTCTACGCGGGCACGGTCTCCGGCGCCTTTTGCGTCCGGGTCGCGGTCGACGAATTCGATGATGGCCATGGGCGCCATGTCACCGGTGCGGAAACCCGCCCTCAGAACACGGACATAGCCGCCATTGCGCTCGGCATAGCGTGGGCCGAGGACCTCGAACAGTTTCGCCACGTAGGCGTCCTGCTTGAGCCGGCTTGCAGCCTGACGGCGGGCATGAAGATCGCCGCGCTTGGCCAGCGTGATGAGCTTCTCGGCCACCCGGCGCAATTCCTTGGCCTTGGGCAGCGTGGTCTTGATCTGCTCATGTTCGATGAGCGATCCGGCCATGTTGGCGAACAGCGCCTTGCGGTGTTCGTGGGTGCGATTCAGTCGGCGGTAGCCGCGAGCGTGACGCATGGTGTTTCTCCGAATTTCATACTTTGTCCGGCGGTCCTGCGTTGGAACCGCGCTCCTTGGTGGGGCGGGATTGCCCAGGCTGTTGGCCCAAAATCCTGTGTCTGCAAAGCGTCGGTATCACGTCGGTAAAACGTCGGTGGTTACCGCAGACCCGGATCGGCCGGGGGGTGGAGGCGGCGGGAGTCCCGCCGCGCCCGTCAGATCAGAACTGATCCTCGAACTTCTTGGCCAGGTCTTCGATATTGTCCGGCGGCCAGTCCTCGACATCCATCCCGAGATGCAGACCCATGCCCGAAAGCACTTCCTTGATCTCGTTGAGCGACTTGCGTCCGAAGTTCGGGGTCCGGAGCATTTCTGCCTCGGTCTTCTGGATCAGGTCGCCGATATAGACGATATTGTCGTTCTTCAGGCAGTTCGCGGACCGCACAGACAGTTCCAGCTCGTCGACCTTCTTCAGAAGGAGCGGGTTGAACTCCAGCCCGTCCTCTTCGGTCTCGGCGCGGGCCTGCTCCGGCTCTTCGAAGTTGACGAAGATCTGGAGCTGGTCCTGCAGGATGCGCGCGGCGTAGGCCACGGCGTCGTCGGGCGTGACCGAGCCGTCGGTCTCCAGCTTCAGCGTCAGCTTGTCATAGTCGAGAACCTGGCCCTCGCGGGTCGGCTGCACGTCGTAGGACACCTTGCGCACCGGCGAGTAGATCGCGTCGATCGGGATCAGACCGATCGGGCTGTCCTCGGGACGGTTCTTGTCCGCCGCGATATAGCCTTTGCCGGTGTTGACGGTGAGCTCCATGTAGAGGTTCGCGCCGTCATCGAGATGGCAGATCACGTGGTCCCGGTTGAGCAGCTCGATCCCGGCGGTCTCCGAGATGTCGCCCGCGGTCACAACGCCCGGGCCTTCGGCCTGGACGGTCACCCGCTTGGGACCTTCGCCATCCATGCGCATCGCCACGCCCTTGAGGTTCAGGACGATGTCGGTGACGTCTTCCCGCACGCCGGCGACGGACGAGAATTCGTGCAGCACATTGTCGATCTGGACACTGGTGATGGCCGCGCCCTGGAGCGAGCTCATCAGAACCCGGCGCAGGGCATTGCCCATGGTCAGACCAAAGCCGCGCTCGAGCGGTTCGGCGACGACCGTCGCCTGGCGGGTGGGATCGTTGCCGGGCTTCACATCAAGCTGCGTGGGCTTGATGAGTTCCTGCCAATTCTTCTGGATCATGCGTGTGCGCCTCCATGCCCGTTCCCGTCCCATGATCGGAAGGCGGGAACTCCCGAGGGAAAAAAATCAATGGGCTGGCCGGTCCCTGGGGGACACCGGCCGACCTAATTGGCTAGCCTCAGACGCGGCGGCGCTTGGGCGGGCGGCAACCATTGTGGGCGATGGGGGTCACGTCGCGAATGGACGTGATGTTGAACCCGACCGCGGCAAGCGCGCGCAGCGCGCTTTCGCGGCCCGAACCCGGCCCCTGCACCTCGACCTCAAGGGTCTTGACGCCATGTTCCTGCGCTTTCTTTCCGGCATCCTCTGCGGCCATCTGGGCCGCATAAGGCGTTGATTTCCGGGACCCCTTGAAGCCCATCGTGCCGGCGGACGACCAAGCGATCGCATTGCCCTGCACGTCGGAGATAAGGATCTTGGTGTTGTTGAACGAGCTGTTCACATGCGCCACGCCGGCGGCAATGTTCTTGCGTTCTTTTTTCTTGCCGCTCGCGCGGCGGGTATCGCGTGCCATGTCCTGTGCCCTCCCTTACTTCTTCTTGCCGGCAATCGCGCGGGCAGGGCCTTTGCGGGTGCGGGCATTGGTATGGGTGCGCTGGCCGCGCACGGGCAGGTTGCGACGGTGGCGCAGGCCACGGTAGCAGCCCAGGTCCATCAGACGCTTGATGTTCATCTGCACTTCGCGGCGCAGATCGCCTTCGACCGTCAGACTGGCATCGATATACTCGCGGATCTTCAGAACCTCGGCGTCGCTGAGCTCGTTGACCCGGCGGGCGCTGTCGATTCCCACGGACTCGCAGATGCTGCTGGCCGCGGCGGGACCGATCCCGTGGATGTAGGTGAGCGCGATCGGAACGCGCTTGTGCGTCGGAATGTTGACGCCGGCGATACGTGCCACGTGGCTTTTCCTTTATCGTTGCGGTTCCGTAGCCCCAGAACCTTTTTTCACAACAAAGCCCTCGGCGCGCGCGCCGTGGGCTGCGTTCGGTCAGATATGCGTCGTTGGTGAGGGGGAACCCGCGCCCGACCCGATTCCCATCGGAGCATGCGAGATAAGGCTAAGTTCCAATAGCGTCAAGGGCCCGAACGGGCCCTGTCAAGAGTTTTTTAAGATGTCCGCTCAGGCGTCGACGGAGAGTGCCTTGGCGATGGCCGACGTGACATCGTCGATATCCTGTGCACCGTCCACCGTACGCAGCTTTCCGGTGCCGTCATAATACTCGACGAGCGGCGCGGTATCGCGGTGATAGTTCACCAGCCGCTTTTTCAGAGTCTCGGCATTGTCGTCCGCCCGCGTGCCGCCGGTTTCCTTGGCGCGCTGCTCGATACGGCCGATCAGAAGCTCGTCGGGCACCTGCATTTCGACGACGGCGTCGAGCGCCATGCCCTTGTCCACCAGCAGCGCATCCAACGCCTCGGCCTGGGCCGTGGTGCGCGGGAACCCGTCAAAGATCACGCCCGCCTTCACGTCCGGCGCATCGAGCCGTTCGGAGACCACACCGATCACGATCTCGTCGGAGACCAGATCGCCGGCTTCCATGACGGCCTTGGCCTTGAGCCCCACCTCGGAGCCCGCCTTGACCGCGGCCCGCAGCATGTCGCCGGTGGAAAGCTGGACCATCCCGTGGGCGTCGATCAGGCGCTCGGCCTGGGTGCCTTTGCCCGCGCCGGGCGGTCCAAGCAGAATGATGTTCATCGTCGTGCTGTCCCCTTCTTACCCCGCTTCTTGCCCCGGAGCTGCGATTTCTCGATCAGCCCTTCGTACTGGTGCGCGAGCAGGTGTGACTGGACCTGTTGTATCGTGTCCATCGTAACGGAGACGACAATAAGGACCGAGGTGCCGCCGAAATAGAACGGAATGGCCAGTTGCGACCTTAAGACCTCGGGCAGCAGGCAGACGAGCGTCAGATAGCCCGATCCGAGGACGAGAATCCGGGTCACGACATAGTCGAGATACTCCTGCGTGCGTTTTCCGGGCCGGATGCCGGGGATGAAGCCGTTCTGATTCTTGAGGTTTTCGGCCACGTCCTCGGTCTTGAAGGAGACGTTTTCCGTGTAGAAATAGGTGAAGAAGATGATCATCACCGCGAAAAACAGCAGATAAAGCGGCTGACCGGGCCCGAAATAGGCCAGGATGGTGGACATCACCGGCCCGCTTTGGCCCGCGTTGAACGTGGCCAGGGTGGTGGGCAGCAACAGCAGTGACGAGGCGAAGATCGCCGGGATCACACCTGCGGGGTTGACCTTGATCGGCAGATGGCTGGAGCCGCCGTCATAGACCTTCATGCCGACCTGTCGGCGTGGATACTGGATCGTGATCTTTCGAAGCGCCCGCTCCATGAAGACCACGAAGCCGATGGTCACGACGACCATGACCAGCACGCCGAGGATGACCACGGGGCTGATGACGCCCGAACGGCCCTGGGAGAAGAACTGCGCCAGGGCGGCGGGGACTTCGGCGATGATGCCCACGAAGATGATCAGCGAGATGCCGTTGCCGATGCCCCGCTGGGTGATCTGTTCGCCCAGCCACATCAGGAACATCGTGCCGCCGACCAGCGTGATCACGCAGGCTGCGCGGAAGAACCAGCCCGGATCGGTGACGAGCCCGCCGGATTCGAGGCTGACCGCCAGCCCGTAGGCCTGGAAGGTCGCCAGGAACACGGTGCCGTAGCGGGTGTACTGGTTGAGCTTCTTGCGACCGGCCTCGCCCTCTTTCTTGAGGTTTTTCAGCGGCTCCCACATCGCGCCCAGAAGCTGCACGATGATCGAGGCCGAAATATAGGGCATGATCCCGAGGGCGAAGATGCCCATGCGGCTGATCGCGCCGCCGGTGAACATGTTGAGAATGCCGCCGATCCCGGCCGCCGCCTGCTCCATGAAGGCGCGCAGTTCGGCGCCGTCGATGCCCGGGACGGGAATGTACGTCCCCAGGCGATAGACGATTAGGAGCCCGAGGGTGAAAATGATCCGCTGCCGGAGCTCGGTGGCCTTGCCAAAGGCCCCCCAGCTCATGTTGGCGGCCATCTGTTCCGCTGCCGATGCCATGCGCATCCTCTTTCGCAAATGCGCCGCCGGGCGGGGGTCCGACCGACGGCGCTGAACCTAAGGGAAGATGTAAGCCGGGCCGCGCCCGCTCACAACCGGTTACGCGGTCGCGTCGGCCACCTTTGCCGGCTTCGTGACCGTGAGTGTTCCACCCGCCTTGGCCACAGCGTCGACCGCGGCCTGGCTCGCACCGGTCACGGTCAGCGACAGCGCGGACGAAATCTCGCCCTTGGCCAGCACCCGCACGCCGTCGCGCTTGCGACGCACCAGACCGCAGTCGACGAGCACATCCTCGTCCACCGGCTGGGCGGCGTCGATCTTGCCCGCGTCGACGAATTTCTGGATCAGGCCAAGGTTGACCACGGCGTACTGCTTGCGGTTTGGCTTGTTGAAGCCGCGCTTCGGCAGACGCTGGTAGAGCGGCATCTGGCCGCCCTCGAAGCCCTTAATCGCCACACCCGAGCGGGATTTCTGACCCTTGATGCCACGTCCGGCGGTCTTGCCGGTGCCCGAACCCGGGCCGCGGCCGACTCGCTTGGGTTTCTTGGTGGCGCCGGGATTGTCCCGCAACTCATGTAATTTCATGTCGCTTCTCCTATTGCCGGACGCGCCCCGTCAGCGACGAAAAGGGACGGCCACGGCGTGAGGGTCGAGTCACTGCCCGACCGGAAGGCTGCCGCTTACAGCGATTTTCAGCGCCGGGCAAGCGGGGCCGTGGGGTGTGAGGGCGCGCCCCCAGGAAACACCCACATCAACACCCGGTGATCCCGGGCGCCGCGCCGCTACGATCGTGCGGGACAACCGGTGCGCGGACGCCCGGCGCCTCTAGGCGTCGAGAAAGACCCGCGCGGCCGCCTCGAACTCGCGCGGCTTTTCGGCGTGGAGCCAATGACCCGCGCCGGGGATCTTGACGAAACGGGCCTTGGGGAAGAGCCGTTTGATCTCGGCCCGGTGTGCGGGCAGCACATAGTCGGAGGCAGCACCCGAGAGAAAGAGCGTCGGGCCGTCGAAGGCACCATCGAGTGGCACGAAGCCCACGATCCCCGGCATGTCGCGAGCCAGCACATCGAGATTGAGCCGCCAGCGCCCCCCGGCGACATCGAGGCTCTGGAGAAGAAAGGCGCGGATGCCCTTGTCCTCCACCGTCTCGGCAAGCCGCGCGTCGGCTTCGGTCCGGGTCGTCACGCCGGTCAGGTCCAGCCCCCGCATGGCGTCGGCGAACTGGATCTGGCTGTGCTCATAAGCGACCGGCGCGATATCGGCGATGATCAGGCGGTTCACGCGCGCAGGCTGCGTGCAGGCGAGCACCATCGCCGCCTTGCCGCCCATGGAGTGACCCAGCACATCGGCGCGGCCGCCATGGGCATCGATGACCTCGGCCAGATCCGCGGCGAGTTCGGGGTAGCTATGGCTGTCGGTCCAGGCGCTGGCGCCGTGATTGCGCATGTCCACGGCGATGACAGGACGGCTGTCCGAAAGCCGTTTCGCGATGACGCCCCAGTTGCGCGCCGAGCCGTAGAGCCCGTGGGCAATGACAAGCGGCACCTGACCGGGCCGGGTCTCTCCGTGGTCTATAGTGGCGAGCATAGCGTCTCCTTGGTGCGGCCTCTGGCGCGCGGCGCGGGGTCTGTCAACCGGCGCGTCGGAATGGCAAGGTCGCGCCATGGAACTTGGACCGGGCCGCTATGGCTTTGACGATCTGACACCGGGCGCGTGGTTTAGCACCGTTTGGGTTGATGTGACGCCCGACGCGGTGGCGCGGTTTTCGGCGCTTACCGGCATTCCTGCCGGGGACACCGTGCCCCCGCTATTGCTTTTGGCCCTCGTCGAAGGCGCGAAACAGTCCGGGCCGGTGCAGATCGCGGCGGAGCTGCTGCGGGGATGGCGGGTGAGCCCCGAGGCACCGGTTCGGGCCGGAACGCGCGTTCGCGGCCGCTATGAAGTTGTGGGCCTGCGGCGCGGACTGCTGACGCTGGCGCTGCGCATCGAGACGGACGCCGGCGCGACAGCCGTGACAGCGGAGGCCCGGCTGGTCCTGTCCTGACCGCGTCAGACCTTTTCGGACGACGCCTCCCAGAGATTGACCGGGCGCTCCTCGGTCGCGATGGCGTCGATTTCGGCCAGTTCGGCGTCGGTGAACTCCAGATTGGCCACGGCACCGACGCAATCTGTGACCTGTTCGGGCCGCGAGGCCCCGATCAAGGCGGTGGTCACGCGGCCGCTGCGGAGCACCCAGGCCAGCGCCATCTGCGCCAGACTCTGGCCGCGCCGCTGGGCGATGGCGTCGAGCGCACGGACCTTGGCCAGCACCTCCTCTGTGATCGTGTCGGCCTTGAGGGACCCGCCCTGGGCGGCGCGGCTGCCCTCGGGCACGCCGGAGAGGTATTTGCGCGTCAGCACACCCTGGGCCAGCGGCGTGAAGGCGATGCAGCCGATGCCGAGCTCCTCCAGAGCGTCGAGAAGCCCGTCCCGTTCGACCCAGCGGTTCAGGAGGTTGTAGGACGGCTGATGGATCAGGCAGGGCGTGCCGAGATCCGCCAAGATTGCCGCCGCCTCGCGCGTGCGGGCACTGGTGTAGGAGGAGATCCCGACATAGAGCGCCTTGCCCGCGCGCACGATCTGGTCGAGCGCGCCCATGGTTTCCTCCAGCGGCGTGTCGGGATCGAAGCGGTGACTATAGAAGACGTCGACATAGTCGAGCCCCATGCGCCTGAGCGAGGCATCGCAGGAGCCGATCAGGTACTTTCGGCTGCCCCATTCGCCGTAGGGTCCGGGCCACATATTGTAGCCCGCCTTGGAACTGATGATGATTTCGTCGCGATGGCTGTGGAAATCGGTCCGCAGGATCTCTCCGAAGGCCTCTTCGGCGCTGCCCGGGGGCGGTCCGTAATTGTTGGCCAGATCGAAATGGGTGATGCCGTGATCGAAGGCCGTCCGGCAGATTGCGCGGCCGGTGTCGCGGGGCGTGTCGCCGCCGAAACTGTGCCAGAGCCCGAGGCTGATCGCGGGCAGCTTCAGCCCCGACCGGCCGCAGCGGCGGTAGGGCATGGCGTCATAGCGGTCGGGTGCAGGGGTATAGGTCATGCGCGGATCTCCCTCGGAGCCAAGAACCGACGCTGTGCCCGGAATGTCAAATGCGAAACACTGTCCCGAGGCGGGGTGAAATCCGTCCCGCAACATGGTAAGCGTTGCCGATAACTGAGGCGCCGCGAACGGCGCCCCGCCTGAGGCAGGCCCATCCGGAGACAGAGCATGGTTCGTATCGTCCTTTTGAGTTTATTGGCCCTTGGCCTTGCCGCCTGCGGCGGCGGTCGCGACAGCACGCCCGCGGAGCGCGCGGCCCCCGGCGGGGTCTATGACACGCCGCGCGTGGCCGGTGTCGTTTCATTCCCGGAATTCGGCGACCACGATCCGCACCCCTGGGACGGCCGCGCGCCCGAGGATTATCCGGTGCACGGCATCGATGTGTCCCGCTGGCAGGGCGACATCGACTGGGAGACGGTGGGGCGCAGCGGCGTGTCCTTTGCCTTCATCAAGGCGACCGAGGGTGGCGATCACCTCGACCCGATGTTCGAGACCAACTGGAACGCCGCGCGGGCGGCCGGTGTGCCGCGGGGCGCCTATCACTATTACTATTTCTGCCGCACCCCCGAAGAGCAGGCCGAGTGGTTCTTTGAGAACGTGCCGCGGGACCGCAGCGCGCTGCCCCCCGTTCTGGACATGGAATGGACCCATACCTCGCGGACCTGCACCTGGCGGCCCGATGACGCGACCGTTAAACAAAAGGCCGACCGGTTCGTGGCGCTGCTGACCCGGCATTACGGCAAGCGCCCGATCATCTACACGACCGTGGATTTCTTTCGCGAGACGCCCATCGGTACGGTCAAGGGCGCCGATTTCTGGCTGCGCTCGGTCGCCGGACACCCGCGCGAGGTTCATCCCGGCGCGCACTGGACCTTCTGGCAGTATACCGGCACCGGGCTGGTCCCGGGCATCCGCGGCGGGGTCGATATCAACGCCTTCGCGGGATCGCCCGACCGATGGATCGCCTGGCGTGACAACGGTGCCCGCGTCGCCAAACGGTGACCGAATTCACGGACCGGCCGACTGTTCACCGGCACGCAACAGTTGATCGGTGGACAATCTTGTGTGTAACCTTCCTCAAGGTAAGGCGTCTCCACCAGATGCCTTCCTGAGGGACGGGTATCGGCGCGCAAAGCGCCGGACCATCAAGACATATGGGCGCTCTAAAGCGTCCGGCCTTGTCGTCGCGACAAGCCTTGGCTGCGGGCCCGTCCGGGATCGCAGTCTCTAGGACGTACCGACGGACGGGCCGAGCAACGGCAAGGGGGGCCACCATGTTCGACACACCCGGCGTCTATGTCCGCGAGATTCCCAGCGGCAACCGACCCATTTCGGGGGTCGCGACCTCCACCACCGCCTTCGTTTGCGTCACCGGGCGCGGCCCGGTCAACCGCGCGGTGCGCGTGACCTCCTACGGTGAGTTCGAGCGCATCTATGGCGGACTGATGGCCGGCACTCAGGGCACCTACGCGGTGCGCAACTATTTCCTCAATGGCGGGTCGGTGGCCTTTATCGTCCGCGTGACGGCCGGGGATGGCGGCAACGCCCCTGCGGCGGCCACCGAAAGCGTCCCGGTCCTCACACCCGCTGCCACGACCACCATCGACGTGACGGCAAATTCCGTCGGCGTCTGGGGTGACCAGCTGCGCGTGGGCATCGCCCATGCCGGGGCCGGTGCGACGCGGTTCACCATGCTGGTGCGCGAGTACGAAGGCGACAGCGTGGTCCGCGAAGAGGCGTTTCTGGACGTCTCCATCAACGAGGCCGATCCCCGCTATGTCGAGACGGTTGTGGCCGCCGAGAGCGAGCTTGTCACCGTCGCCCACACCGATGGCGCGCTGCCCGACCGCACGATGATCGGCACGCCCGCCGCCGCGGCCACGACGCTCGACGCGCTGCTGGAGGCGCCCGCCGACGCGCTGACCCAGCTCGACGGCGGTGACGATGGCATTCTGCCCGGCAACACCGACGCATGGGAGGGCGAAGTCGTCGCCACGATGGTCGGCGAGGAAGGCGACGGCAGCGCCGCGAACCCGCCCACGGGGATGTTCGCGCTCAACACCATCGCGCCGGAGGTCTTCAACCTGCTCTGTCTTCCGGACGTGGCGGTGATGAACCAGGCCGATGGGACGCGGCTGGCCAACATGGCCGGTGTCTACCAGGCCGCCGCGGCCTATTGCCGGCGAAATTTCGCGTTTCTGCTCGTCGATGTGCCGCCCGATGTGGACCGGTCGAATTTCGGCACCTGGCTCGGAGCGCTCGGCGCCGCCGCGGGGCCCGATGCGGCGATGTACTATCCGCGCGTGAACGGCCCCGACCCGCTCAATGGCGGCGCGCTGCGCGAGATGGCGACCAGCGGGATCGCCGCCGGTCAATACGCCCGCACCGATGCCGCCCGCGGCGTGTGGAAAGCGCCCGCAGGCACCGAGGCGCGGATCGCAGGCGGCGTGCCGTCCGACCCGATGACCGACCGACAGCAGGGCCCGCTCAACACCCAGGGCGTCAACACGATCCGGACCTTCCCGGTCTATGGCAGCGTGATCTGGGGCGCGCGGACGCTCGACGGCGCGGACGCGCGGGCCTCCGAATGGCGTTACGTGCCGGTCCGGCGGCTGGCGCTCTTCATCGAGAACAGCCTCCAGCGCGGTCTGCAATGGGTGGTGTTCGAGCCCAATGACGAGCCGCTCTGGGCCAATGTCCGGCTGTCGGTCAATGCCTTCATGAGCCAGCTCCACCGCCAGGGCGCGTTCCAGGGGGCCTCGGCGCGCGATGCGTATCTCGTGAAATGCGACAGCGAGACCACGACCCAGGCCGATATCAACCTCGGCATCCTGAACATCTATGTCGGTTTCGCCCCGGTGCGCCCGGCGGAATTCATCGTGCTGCGCATTCAGCAGCGCATCCAGCGCGCCACCTGAGGAGGGACGGATCATGGCACAATTCACGGTCAACGCGAACCGGTTCGATCCCTACAAGAACTTCAAGTTCCGCGTAAAATGGGAAGGCCGCTATGTGGCCGGTATCTCCAAGGTCGGCGCGCTCAAGCGCACCACCGAGATCGTCGAGCATCGCGAGGGCGGCGATCCGTCGAGCCCGCGCAAGAGCCCGGGCAGGACGATGTTCGAGGGCATCATGCTGGAACGTGGCGTGACCCACGACGTCGAATTCGAGCAATGGGCCAACAAGGTCTGGAACTATGGCGCAGGGCTGGGGGCTGAGGTCTCCTTGCAGGACTTCCGCAAGGATATCGTCATCGACCTGATGAACGAGGCCGGCCAGATCGCCATCAGCTACCGGATCTTCCGCTGCTGGGTGTCGGAATTCACCGCGATGCCGGAGCTCGACGCCAACGCCAATGCGGTGGCGATCCAGTCGATCAAGCTGGAGAACGAGGGCTGGGAGCGCGATTACGACGTCGCAGAGCCGGCCGAGCCAGACTTCCTCGAACCCGCGAGCTAAGCGGTGCAGGACGGCCCAACAGCGGCCGTCATCCTGGAGCTCTACGAGAAGGGGATGACGGCGGACCCGGCCGGGCGGGCACGGCTGCTCTGCGCGGCGGCGGGGGGTGACCCCGATGCAGCACCGCTGGGCGATGTAGACCGCGCGGTCTGGGCGCTGCACGAGCGGCTTTTCGGCGGGACGACGCGAGCCGCCACGGCCACCTGCCCGCACTGCGGCGAGGTGGCGGAGTTCGAGCTGCCCGAAGGTCTGTCTCTGCCCGATCGCACGGCTGGCGAGACGATCGCAGTTGCCTTCGGTGGACAGAGCTTTGCGTTGCGCCTGCCGCGCCTGGCAGATGTCGCGGGCGGCGCCCCGGATCTGACCGCCATCGGCCCGGACGCCCCCTGGGACGCGCCGGGTTTTGCCGAGGCCGCCGAGGCCGCACTGGAGGCCGCCGATCCGGGCATGCGGCTGCAGCTGGAGCTCGCCTGCGCGGGCTGCGGCACAGCCTCCGCCCTGCCCTTCGACATCCCCGGTTGGCTCTGGTCGCGCCTGGCCGCTACCGGCCCCCGCCTGATCGACGACGTCGCACGGCTGGCCCGCGCCTTCGGCTGGTCCGAAGCCGCGATCCTGTCGCTGAGCCCGGCGCGCCGGGCTCTCTATCTCCAGGCAGCGGCGCAATGACGGGTTTGCTGAAAGACCTCGCCGCGCGGTTCGCCCCGCAAGCGACGGCCCCGATCCAGCCGCGCCCGGCCTTCCGGTTCGAAGGCGAGGGGGAGGCGGAAGGTTTTCAGGAGATCGCTGGGGAAACGCGCGCGCCGGCGCCCCGGCCGCGCACCGACGGACCGGAACGAGGCGTTACCGCCCCTCCCAACCGTGCGGAGATCATGCCGGCCTCCGAGGCGGCGCCGATGGTGACACGCGCGCAAGCTCCGTCAGCGCCGGCCTCTCACGAAACGCGTCCGGCGACAGAAGAACGGCCGGGGACGATGGCCCCCGGGCAGGACGCGCGCCCGGGACCGGAGCCCGACAGCGCAGCGCCAACCGCTGAAGACGTCCTGCGCGCCCCGCAAGCAAAGGTCGAACGGGCTGTCACCCACGAAACGTTCCTCGAACGGATCGAAACCGTTCGGATCGCCCAAAGCGCGCCTGGCCCGGCGGAGCGCACCGGTTCACCGCAGAACGGGTCTCCGGCAGCACCGGAGAACTCGTCTCCAGGGGATGCACCAGCAGAGCCGGCACCGGAAGAGATCGCAGAGCCCGCCTCGCCGGCGCCCAGCATCCGGATCGGACGGATCGAGGTGCGCGCCCCGGCCAAGCCTGCGCCGCCTCCTGCGCCGCCCCGTCCGGCACCGGCGCCTTCGACGCAAACCGCGCGGCCCGCCCCGGCGCCTGCTGCACCGGCACGCTCTGGCCTGACCGACTATCTCGGCTGGAGGCGCTGAGATGGCCAACGCGCTCGCCCTCGCTTCGGTCACGGCGGTCCTGAAGGATCTGCTGAATGACGGGCTGGCCAACGCCAATCTCGACGCGATCGGGCAGTTTTCGGTGACGTCGCTGCCGCTCGACGAGGTGACCAACGGGGATGCCGACCCGATCAACCGGCTCAATATCTACATGTGGCATGCGACGCGGAACGCGGCCTGGTCGAGCCAGCGGCTGCCCGCGCGCAATGCCGACGGCGCGCGGATCGACAGCCCCTATCTGGCGCTCGATCTGCATCTGATCCTGACCGCAACCGGCTCCGAAGAGCTGCATGCGGAGATCCTCCTGGGCTACGGCATGCAGATCCTGCACGAGACTCCGGTGCTGACCCGCGATGCGATCCGCACGGCGCTCGGCGGTGCGGGCGGGCCGGTGGATGCCTCGCTCCTGCCTGCGGCACAGCAGTTCATCATCGCCAGCGATTTGGCCGATCAGTTCGAGCAGATCCGCATCACACCCGCCGTGCCCGACAAGGAGCACGCCATGCAGCTGGAGGGGATCAGCAATCTCTGGTCGGCCTTTTCGGCGCCGCTGAGGCCGTCGGCGCTCTACCATGCCTCCTGCGTGCTGATCGAGAGCAGCACCCCGGTGCGCTCCTCGCTGCCGGTGCTGACGCTGGGCGGGCGCACCGCTCAGATCCGCAACCCGCAGATCACCCGCGTGCATGTCCTGCCCCAGGGCGCAGGCGGTGCGCCCGACCCGCTCGGCGCGATCGCGCCCGGCGCCTGGGTTGCGTTGACCGGTACGGCGTTGGCATCGGACCGGATGCGCGTGCGGCTGGGCGACCGGGTCCTGCCGGTCGTGGCGGCCAACGCGGCGAACACGCGCGTCGATGTGCAGTTGCCCGGCGATATCCGCGCGGGGCTGACCGCGATCCAGATCGAGCATCTCTTCACGCCCGAGAGCGGCGGGGCCGACCGGCTCTGGGAGATGTCGAACGCCGCGCCGCTGGTGATCGCCCCGATCATGGCCGGCCAAGTGGTTGCGCGCGATGGCGCCGGGCCGCGCTTTTCCGGCACCGTGACGGTCACGCTCAGCCATCCGGTGGGGGCCGACCAGGTGGCAGCGCTGCTCTTCAACCCTGTGCCGGGCAGTGTCGAAGACGCGTTTTCGGTGCGCTGCCGGGCGCGGGCGAGCGATGGGACCGAAGTGGTCGCGGACCTGCGCGACGTACCCGCCGCAACCTTCCTGCTCCGCGCCGAGATCGGCGGCGCGGCAAGCGCGCTGACGATGGGGCCGACCGGCTTCGACGGCCCGCTTGTGGATCTCGCCCCATGACCGAGGCAGCGCAGATCCCCCCGGCGCTGGTGCAGCGCCAGGCGCTCGACCACGCGGCGGCGCGGGTGATCTGGCTGATCGCCCGCGAGGGGCCGGAGCCGGATCTCGACGCCGCGCTGGCACCGCTGTCGGCGCTCGCCGTTCCGGGGGTTCAGGAGGTCTGCGCACGCTTCGGACTGTCGGGTCTGCAGCGCGACCTGTTCCTGCTGGCGGCGGGTCCGGAGCTGTCGCTGGAGGCCGCGGCGGCGCTCGCAATCCATCCGCTCGCGGTGGACGGCCGTGCCACGCCGTCCATGGCCGAAGCCGTGCTGGGACCGGAGGCCATCGACAGGCTGGGGCCGGTCGCTCATCTGCGTGATGCGGGGTTGGTGGATCTGGCGCCCGGTCCGGTGCTGGCGCACCGTCCGCTGTCGATCGATGCGGCCGTCGTGCATGCGCTGCGCGGGACACCACAGCCCAGCGAGGCGCTGATGCCCGCGCTCACACCCGTGGCGCCCGGGCCGGAGAACGCAGAAGGCGCAACGTTGGCCACCGGCCTGCAACGGGCGCGGGAGGGCGATGCGCTGGTCGCGCTCGATGCCGGACCGGGAGCAGATGCGGCCGGTTTGGCGGCCAGCGCCTTCGCGCTGCACGGGTTGCGCTGCTATGCGCTCGACCCCGACCGGCTGGATCTCGGAGAGGCCGAGATCGCGCGTGCTGCAACCCGGGACATGGTTTTGCTGGGCGCGGGTCTGGTGCTGCCGGCCAGCCACGCCCGGCTGGCCGAGCGCATCACCGCGCCGATGGTGCTGACGGGCGCCGCTCCACGGGGATGCCGCCGCCCGGTGGCAGAGTTGCGCCTGCGTGCGCCCGCCACCGCGGACGGGCTGCTGCTGAGCGAGGCCGACCGGCGCGATGAGACGGCGACCGTGGCGCTCGGTCTGGCGCCCGAGGGCGCGCTTGCCCGGCGGCGCGCTGCCGAGGGGCTCGAAGGGCTCGCGCAACCGATCACACCCCAGGCTGGCTGGGACGATCTGGTGCTGCCCGAGGCGCAGATGGCGCAGCTGCGGCTGATCGCGGAGTATCAGCGCCACGAGGCGCAAGTGCTGGGCGACTGGGGCTTTCGGGAGCAGTCGGCGCGGGGCCTCGGCATGGCCGCGCTCTTCTCCGGGCCGAGCGGCACGGGCAAGACCACGGCGGCCGAGATCGTCGCGCGGGATCTGGGCGCGGGTCTCTACCGGGTCGATCTGTCGGCAATCGTGTCGAAATATATCGGCGAGACCGAAAAGAACATTGCGCGGATCTTCGATGCTGCCGAGGGCTCGGGTGCGGTGCTGATCTTTGATGAGGGCGAAGCGCTGTTCGCCAAGCGCACCAGCGACGTCAAGGACAGCCACGACCGGCATGCCAATATGGAAACGGCCTTTCTGCTTCAGCGGCTGGAGGCCTATTCCGGCTGCGCCATCGTCACGACGAACCTCAAGGCCGGGATCGACGAGGCGTTTCTGCGCCGGCTGCGGGTCGCGGTGGAGTTTCCCTTTCCGGGCACGGAGCTGCGCGCGCGGATCTGGCGGCAGGTCTTTCCCGAGGCGGTGCCGCGCGAGGACCTGGACTATGACGCGCTGGCGCGCCTCGCCATTGCCGGCGGCACAATCCGGTCGGTCGCATTGAGTGCGGCCTTCATGGCCGCGGCGGAGGGCACCCCGGTCACCATGGCGCTGATCGCCCAGGCCGTGCGGCAGGAATACAGCAAGATCGGCAAGCCGCTGTCGGAAACCGAATTGCGGGGGCTGGCATGAGCGCGCCTGCCGCCCCCGAAGGCCCGGTCATCGAGATCGAGACCCTGAGTTTTGAGGGGATGGGCGCGGAGGAGAGCCGGCGCGCCACCGCCGCCTTCACCGACGCGCTGTCAACTCTGGTCCGCACGCGCGGGTTGCCCGAGGGGGCGGAGATCGCCGAGATCGGCGAGATCGATCTGGGCGATCTGCCGGTCAGCGCCCAGACGCCCGAAGGGCTGGGCCGCGCGCTGGCCACAGCGCTCTATGCGGAGCTCGGGACATGAGCCGGGCGTCGGTGAAACTGGCCGCGCCGAAACCGGCGAAGGCGGAGAGCAAGGCCCGCAAAGGTCGGGCGCGCGCCGCGGTGCGTCAGGCCGCGAAGACGTCTCCAGCGGCCCCCGCCCCATCTGCCGCAGCGCTCGCGGCAGCGGCGGCGCAGCCCACCCGCGTCCTGCCGCACCGCGACGCTCTGGAGCAGCGCTTTGGGCGCGGGCTCGGGCAGATCCGTGTGGCGCAGGGACCGGTGGTGACACGGGCGCTCGACGCCGCCGGTGCCGAGGCCGCGACCGTCGGCGATCGCGTGTTGCTGCGGCCTGAGGCGCCGCTCGGCACGGTCGCTCACGAGGCGGCCCACGCGCTACAGCCCGAGCAAGCGCAAGGCGGCGATTCGGACCGAGCGGAGGCCGAGGCACAGCGCGTCGAGGCCCAAACCACGTCCGGCACGCCCGTCGCGCCGGTGCGCGCGGCGCGGGTCCCGGGCATGGTCGCCTTCAAGGCGCCCGACAATCTGGCCGGGGCACGAGTGGTGCCAAAGCCCGACCCAGCGGCGACGAAAGCCTTCCGGGAGGCGGAACGCACACCGGATGCGCAGCAGCAGGACGCGCAGGCTCCCGCACAAACACAGGCTGAGCCGGTAGCACCGACAGCGCAGGGGGCCTCGCCCGATACATCAGCGGCCCGAGGCGACACACCGGGCGCATCCGGAGCGGATGCCGGAGAACCCCCGGTGCCAACCTTCGCCGCGCCGAGCATTCCCGAACTCGATGTCGATACCGATGCGGTCAAGGAGGCCGCGGCCGCCGCCGATGCCCAGATCGAAGCGGCGAGGGATGCGGGCGGCATGATGGCGGCCTTCCGGACCGCGCCGCCTTCGGTCAAGGCGCTGCGCCACGATCAGCTGTCCGGGAACGCCCGGACGCTTGCCGAGGAGGACCAGGCGCAGTTCGACCAAGACCTTCCCAAATTCGAAGCGAAACTGTCCGGCACCGACGATCTTGCCGCCCTGCCCCCGGTCGGGGCACCAACCCCCGAGGCTCCGGCGCTGGAGGATGGCACGCCGGCCCCCGCCCCGCTGCCCGAGGTGGATCCCACGCCGGCAACGACGGCGCCGCCGCTGAACCCCGGCGGCAGCGTATTTGCCGGGCTCGCGACGCCTGGCGATGCGGCCAGCATGGGTTCGGCCTTTGCGAAGCTCTCCACGAACGACGACCGGATCGAGACATCCGCCGGCACGCGGCCCAGCGTGCCGACCAGTGGTGAGACCGACCCCGGCCGCGTCGCGTCGCAGGACAAGGCAGCGCGCGAACAGGCCGATGCCAAAGCGCAGGCCGCGAGCAAAGCGGTGCTGGAGGGGCGCGGTCCGGAAGAGGCCGGGCTGAAAACCCTGCGCGAAGAGATGCCCGTGGCGCCCCGCTCGCTGCCCGAGACCGAGGCGGTGGAGACGACCGCCCCCGGCGCGGTGGCCTTCCGCGAAGGTGGCCATGATGCCGAGGTGACGGCGCTGTTCGACGCGCACCATGGCGGTCCAATGGCCGAGAGCCTGACCCAGGCGGAGGCCGAGACCGGCGCAGCGGTGGCCAAGCGCAATAGTGACCGCGACGCGAAACTGACCGAGGCCAAGGCGGAAACCGACAAGCTCAACCGCACTGCCGATGAGGGGCAGCGGACCGAGGTGCTCGCCCGGCGCAAGGATATCCAGGCCGCCCGCGGCAAGGCCGTGGCCGACCAGAAGGGCCATGTCGACGCTTTGAAGACGCAAGCGGAGACGGACCGCAAGGCCGCGAAGACCGAGGTCGACCTCCAGATCACCACCACGGACGCGCAGGTAGCCAAGGATTTCACCAAGGCCGAGGGCGATGCGCAGGCCGAAGTGACCGCTGGCGAAGCCAAGGCCGAGGCCGAGCGCACCCGCCAGAAGGCCAATGCCGAGAAACAGAGCTGGTGGGACCGGGCGAAGTCCTGGGTCCAGGAGCAGTTCGACAAGCTGACGACCTTCATCAACGGCGTCTTCGACGCGGTGCGCAAGGCGGTCAAGAAGCTGATCGATGCGGTGAAGACCGCGGCGCTGAAGCTGATCGATGCCGCCGCAAAAGCCATCAAGGCGGCCATCGAAAAGCTGGGGACCGCGCTCAAGGCGGCAGTGAGCGCGCTGCTGGAGAAGCATTTCCCGGAGGTGGCGAAAGCGCTGAACGAGGCGATCGACACCGCCGTCGCGGCGGCCAAAACCGCCGTGGACAAGGTCGCCGAGGGGCTCAAGACCGCGGTGGCCGCTGTGCTCGACACGCTGGCCAAGGGGATCGACGCGATCCTTGCGCTCTACCAGAAAGCGATCAACGCCGCGCTGAACCTCGCCAAGATCGCGTTGACGGCGGATTGGGGCGCGCTGGCCAAGATGGTGCTGGAGCCGATCCTGCTCGCCTTCGGCATCAAACCGGCGGAATTCTATGCGCTGATCGGCAAGGCCATCGATGCGCTCGACATCATCGTCAAGAACCCGGCGGGCTTCATCAAGAACCTGGTGAAATCCGTCGTCGGCGGGCTGAAGCTCTTTGGCGGCAAGCTCTTCGAGCATCTCCAGAAGGGCATCATCGGCTGGCTGACCGGCGCGCTCGGATCGGACCTGAAGATCCCCAAGACCTGGACGGTGATCGGCGTTCTGGACCTTGCGCGGCAGATCATGGGCCTGACGCTCGATTTCATCCGGCGCATCGCGGTGCGGGTGCTGGGCGAGAAGGCCGTCACCGTGATCGAGCAGGTCATGGGCACCATCGCAACCTTCGTCAAAGGCGGGTTCGCCGCCCTCTGGGAGCAGATCAAGGGTGCGGTCGGCAATATCCAGTCGCTCGTGCTGGAACAGATCAAGAGCTTCCTGTTCGAGCGCGTGCTGCTGGCCTCGGTCACCTGGCTGGCGAGCCTCTTCAATCCCGCCGGTGCCATCGCAAAGCTGATCATGATGACCTGGAACGTGCTGATGTTCATCAAGGATCAGCTCGGGCGGATGGTCGACCTGGTCAAGAAGGTCTTCGGCACGCTCTACGAGATCGCGACCGGCGTTCTGGAACCCGCGCAGAAAGGCGTGGAGGCCGTGCTGGGCCGCACCCTGCCCCTGGTCATCGATCTCTTCGCCCGGCTTCTGGGCCTCGGCAATGTGGCGGGGCGCGTGAAGAAGATCATCGACGGGGTCCGCCAGAAGATCGAGGACGCCATCGTCAAGCTGATCAAGCGTATCGTGGGGCGCGGCAAGGGGAAGGGCGGAAAGGCCGACAAGAAGAAGAAGGACCGTACCGACGATCTGATGAAGCCGATCACGGTGAAAGGCGGTGGGGAACGCCATACACTCTTTATTCGCGAGAAGGGCAAGAAGGCCGTCCCGGTCATGCGCTCGGTCGAAACGCCGGTCGAGGTCTGGCTGAAACGGCACCATACCGAGGCAGGGCTGAAGTCGCTCTATCCCGGCCAGGATGCGGCGACGCTGACGGATCTGCTGGGCCGGGTGAAGCCCCTGGTTGCGCGCGCGCTGACCGAGGAAGCGCAGCTCGAAGCCGTAGCCGAAGCCGAGAATCTGTCTGAAGACGCGCGGCTGGCGCGAAAGGGCAGCGCCAGCCCCGGCCCCACGCCTCAGGGCGCCTCGAAACTCAAGGCCGAGGGGGCGGAGCTGGGAACGCTCCTGTCAGCGATCCTGCAGCAGGTGAGCGGTTCGGCCAGCAAGCTGGAGATCAAGTTCGTCAAGAACATCGCCAATCTCAGCCCGGAACTGCGAGAGCCCGTGCGCAAGCAGATCCTGCGGCGCCTCCAGGAGTCCCGATACCGCGGAAAGACCTGGCAAGAGCTCATCGCCGCGTCCTATGCGGACAGCGACTTGACCCAGCGTTGGGTCAAGCCGGTGCATTCGCTCGGAAACGGGATTTTGCGGGATCAAACCGTCGGCAAACGTTTCCGTATCGCCGTCGCAAAGATCGCGAACGGCCGGATCAAAGCGGCGAATGCCAGCAAAAAGTTCGACGAGGCGAACCCAGACGAAAAACTCAATCCCTTCTTCAAGGGCTATCTCGCAGGCGATCTGCGCGACAAGTCCCAGGCCATCTATGCCGCGATGCTGACCAAGCGCACGATGGCCGATGTTGCCACCGCCTTTACCAGCGAGATTGAGCGCGCCACGGAACGCTATGCAAATGACAGCGCGGACGGACCGGACCGGTCACTTTTTGACGACGTCAAGGCGAGCAATATCCGCAAGAAACTTCTGGCGTTCGCAAACGGTACGGACAAGGGCAGCTATGACAGTTGGGCAACCAACGCGACCGAAAAGAACAAGCCCGGAACCGGGGCCAAGAAGACCGGCAATCTGCTGACGGTTACCAAGACGCAAAGCTTCCGCCCAACCAAGAACGCGACCTATCTCGCCTCGATGGTCCGCACGGCGGCCAACACCGGCGTGGACCGCCCGCATGAATGGATCAAGTCGGCCAGCGTCACCAAGCTCCTGCAGCGCGCCGCGGACGGTCTGAAAACGGGCAATGGCCGGACGGCGCTGCTCGGCGCCACGGAACTGATCGAGTTCCAGCATTACGTCCGCACGCCTACGACGCGCCTGGTCTTCAAGCCCAAACAGGATTTCGCCTATGGCAAGCCTGACAAGGTGAAGGTCGGCTACCGCGCGCCCGAGCATTTGGACAGCAGCGAGCATCGCGGGACGGCGCCCGATGCGCTTCCCGAGGAGCAGCAGCAGTCGTGGTATCCGAGGGGGCTGCCGGCTGCATCGAGGAAAATCACAATCCTGCAGGGGCATTCCGGAGGGATTTTCGCGCGGGCCCAGGGCGGTACCCACGAGGACGCGCTGGTGCAGCAGCACCAGGGCTCTACCGAATGGCACAAGACACTGGAGGCCGCGGTTGACAAGGCCATCGACGAGCTTCCGGCGACGGGAAAGGCGATCCCGCTGCGAGAAGCCATTCTTGGCCATTTCAAGCGGACCATCTGGCAAGGCTCGGCGCAGCTCGACGCGGACAGCCGGGCGTTCCGCCACTATTACGACAGCCGGTCCGAAGGCAGTCCCCTGAGCTATGAAGACCTCAGAACCAAGTTCGATGCCACGACGGACAAGACCCTAGAGAAGCTGGAGACGGCCATGAACAAGGTGATTGCGAACTGACATGACCGGCTATTCCCGCTCTCCCCGCCTGACCAAGGGCGCCATCGTCGCCTTCCGGCCGCCGCTGCCGATCCCGTCGGTGATCCCGTTTCAGTACAATCCCGAAACGCTGTCGCGGACGGTGGAGGCACGCGCCGCGGAGGGCGACGGCGGGACCGAGACCTTCCGGCTGGCCGGAGTGCCCAAGGAAAAGATCGCCGTCGATGCGATGTTCGATGCCGCCGATGATCTGGAACGCGGGGACAGCGTGGCCGAGACCACCGGCCTCAGCCCGCGGCTCGCGGCGCTGGAGACGCTGCTCTACCCCGAATATGCCACGACCATCGCCAACACCGTGCTGATGAATCTCGGCACGATCGAGGTATTGCCGGCAAAGAGTCCCTTCACGATCTTCATCTGGGGCAAGAACCGCATCCTGCCGGTGCGCCTATCGAACCTGTCGATCACCGAAGAAGCCTATGACCCTGCGCTGAACCCGATCCGCGCCAAGGTGGGCATGGAGCTGCAGGTGCTGACGACCCAGGACCTCAAGGCCACGCATCCGGGCTACGGGATGTATCTGGCCCATCACGTGATCAAGGAAACCATGGCCGCGATCGGCACCGCCCAGAGCCTGGGGCGCGTGCTGGGATCCGATGTCCGGCTTCTGTGAGGGAAAGCGATGTTCGACCGCGATAGCCGCTATGCCAAACTGCCCGTGAAGCAGACGACCGACGCGCAAGGCCGAACCGTGGCCTATGTCGGGCGCCGGATCGTGCCGGACCGGACCCCGGCGGCGGAGGTAAACGTCCAGCCGGGCGACCGGCTCGATCTGCTGGCCAACCGGGTCTATGGCGACCCGCGCCAGAACTGGCGCATCCGCGACGCCAACCCCGACCCGTCTATGGATGTGCTGCCCGATCTGCCGCTGCCCGAACCGGTCGCGCCGCCCGAGCCGGGCGATCCCGAACGCGGCCCGCCCTACGCGGTGGACACGCGGCTGAAGCTGACCCAGATCGAGCCGGAGTGAGCGCAATGTTCGACCTGCTCCAGACCGCGCATCTGAACATCCTGATCGGTAAGGATGTGCCGCGTCCGGCCTCACTGGAGGTGATGGAGCATTTTGTCTCGGCCGAGATCGCGGTGTCGGACCGGGAGCGGTCGGGCTTCGAGTTGGTGTTCGAGGCTGTGCGCGCGGGCGAGTTGGCCGGGGTCTTTCCGATCATGACGGAGCCGGGGCTGAAGGCCGGGGCGCGGGTGGTGCTGACGGCCTATCTGGGGATCCGGCCCACGGTGCTGATGGACGGGATTATCGAAACCGCCGAATTCAAACCGACCGAGAGCGGTGGACCCGCAAGGCTGCAGGTCCGCGGCAAGGATCTGAGTTTCGCCATGGACCGCGAGGAGCGCGAGGTCGCTCATCCCGCGCAAGGGCCCGGCGATATCGCGCGGCTGGTGCTGCTGCGCTACGCGCCGCTGGGCGTGCTGCCCATGGTGATCGACCCGCCCACCGCGGAGCGGCCCGCACCCACCGACCGCGTGCCCATGCAACGCGGCACGGATTTCGCCTATCTGACGGAACTGGCGAAGGCCCACGACCGGATCTTTACCATGATCCCGGGCCCCGCGCCGCTGACATCCACCGCCTATTGGGGACCGCTGCCGCGGCTCGGTGTGCCGCAGCCGGCGGTGACCACGGATATGGGCCCGGAGACCAACGTCTCTGGCCTGAGTTTCGAGAACAACGAGGCCGACGCCGCGCAGGTCACCGGCCAGGTGAAGGATCGCCAGACCGGAAAGAGCATGCCGGTCCGCTCAACGGTGCCGCTCCGCCCGCCGCTGGCGGCCAAACCCGCGATCGCCAACCGCGCGACGGCGCAGACCAAGCTTTTCAAGACCCGCGGCGCGCCCAATGCCGCCGACGCGCTCGGTCAGGCCCAGGCGCAGTCGGACGCCACGACCGACACCGTGACCGTGACCGGTGATCTCGATACCGCGCAGTACGGGCACATCCTGACGCCCCGCGGGCTGGTGGGTTTGCGCGGCGCAGGTGTTGAGAATGACGGCTTCTACTATGTCCAAAGCGTTGTGCAGAAGATCGGGCGCGGCAAGTGGGTCCAGAGCTTCAAGCTCAACCGCGAGGGGGTCGGCACGACAACCCCGGTGGTGCTGCCATGAGCATCGCGGACGACGACATGCGCGCCTTTGGCAAGTATCGCGGGCAGGTGGTCAACAATATCGACCCCCAGGGCCAGGGACGGGTACAGGTCTCCGTCCCTGCGATTTACGGGACGAACACACTGAACTGGGCGATGCCATGCGTCCCTTACGCGGGCCCGGGCGTCGGACTGCACCTGATCCCCCCGGTAGGCGCGAATGTCTGGGTGGAGTTCGAAGGTGGCGATATCGACTACCCGATCTGGGCCGGGGCCTTCTGGGGGCAGGGCGAATGCCCCTCGCGCCTGCCGACCGAAAAACTGCTGGTGACCAGCGTCGCGACGCTCACATTCGACGATGCGAACCCGGCCGCCCCGGTGGTGATCGAAACGCCTTCGGGCCGGATCGTGATCACCCAGAGCGGTATCACGCTGGAGGCCTCCACCGGCGCGAGCGTGGAACTGAGCGGCCCCAAGGTCAGCATCAACAACGGCGCATTGGAGGTGATCTGATGAGCTTCCTTCTGCATCTCGGCGCGACGGTGATCTGCACCCATGGCGGCCAGGCGCTGCCCAGCACAACAAGCACGCGGGTACAGCTCGGCGGGCAACCTGCGGTGACAGCGGCGCACAGCTTCACCATCGCCGGGTGCCCGTTTTCGACCGGCGACGGCCCGAAACCCTGCGCCAGCGTGACCTGGACGGCGCCGGCGACCCGGGTGCGGATCGAAGGGGCGCCGGCGCTGCTGTCGAGCTCGGCAGGGATCACCATCGGGCCGCTCGGCACGCAAGGGGCGCCGCAGGCCGTAGTGCAGCAGGCGCGGGTGCGGGGCCAATGATGCTTGGGTGGGCAATGAGGGAGAGGCGCTGATGTATCTCGACCAGAATTACCGGATCGACGGCACCGGCCGCACGGCGACCACCCAGGACGCCCGCCGCCGTGCGCGCAACCTGCTGGAGGCGGTGCTCTTCACCGCGCCGGGCGAACGCGTGAACCGGCCCGAGTTCGGCTCGGGCATCTATGAGATGCTGTTCGACGCCAACAGCGACGCGCTGGAAACCGCGGCCGATTTCCTGATCCGCTCGGCGGTCCAGCAGCATCTGGCGGACGTGCTGACGGTGGAGGCGCTCGAGGTCAGCCGCGATGAGGGCACACTTCAGATTACGCTGACCTACGTGCTGGCGGGCGGTGACGAGCGGCTCTCGGACGTCTTCACGCGAGCGGGGGACTGACGCGATGGACCGGCTGCGCTCTTTCCTCGATGAACGCCGCGAGCGGCTCGCGGCCTCGGACGCGAACCTGAATGGCATCGCCGGTATCGAGGTCGATCCGGATGACCAGACCCGGCTCAGGCTGCGGTTCGTCAAGGCTTTGCCGGGGCCTGGCGGCATCCCCGCGACCCCGCTGGAGCCCGGCGATCTGACGATCACCGGCGGTGACCGGATCCGTGGGATCGGCGTGACGGCGGTCGCGACGGATGGCGATGCGCTGGTGCTGACGGTCAGCGCGGCGGGGGATTTCAGCCCCTACACGCTCACCATCGACGCAGATGTTCCGGGGTTCGATCCGGCGCTCCGGGCGATCGTCTTTTCCTTCAAGGTCCATTGCGACACCGGCAGCGACTGCGCGCCCGGCGATCTGGACAGTGGGGAGGTGCGATATGAGCCGCGGCTCGACTACCTGGCGCGCGACTATGACAGCTATCGCCGGATGCTGCTTGACCGGCTCGCGGTCACGGCGCCGGAGCTGGGTGACCGCAACCCGGCTTCGATGGAAATCGCACTGGTCGAATGGCTGGCCTATCTCGGCGATGCGTTGGCGCAAAAGCTCGACGCGGTGGAGACCGAGTACAGTCTGGAGACCGCGCGCCTGCGCCCCTCGGCGGCGCGTCATGCCCGGCTCACGGGCTACCGGATGCACAACGGGGCCAGCGCGCGCGTTCTGGCGCAACTGACCACCGGCGGGGACTTCGTGCTGGTGGCGGACCAGACGGCGTTTGTGACCGGCAGCGCCGCGCTCAACGCCACCATCGTCGGTCGCACGGCCGCGGCGCGGGCCGCCCAGACCGGCGCGGTGGTGTTTGAGCCCTTGGAGGACACTCAGCTGCGGGTGGCCCATAACGAGATCGGGCTCCATGCCTGGGGCGATCCCGACGCGATCCTGCGCGCCGGCAGCACCACCGCCTGGCTGCAGGACCCCGATAGCGCGCTGACGCTCGCCGCGGGCGATCTGCTGGTCCTGGAAGAAACCCGCAGCCCTGACACGGGGCGCGCGGCGGACGCCGACCCCGCGCACCGGCAAGCGGTGCGGCTGGTCGCGGACCCCGTGCCGGAAGTCGATGCGCTGGAAGAGGACGGCCCGCTGCCAGTGCTGCGGATCGAATGGCATCCCGAGGATGCGCTGCGCTTCGATCTCTGCATCGGCGCGCGCTCGGCGGAGGAGGGGCCGCTGGCGATGGCACGCGGCAATCTCGTGCTGGCCGATCACGGCATGGGACTGGCCGCGCCCGAACCGCTCGGTGCCGCGGCCTCCCCGATCGATCCCGAGGCGCCTCCCGCGCCGGGCGAGCCGGACGAACGCAAGGGGCTGGCAGAGCTTGACCGGCCGAAACCCTTCGCCCCGGTGCTGGCGCAGAGGGAACTGACTTTCTCCGCGGGCCTTCCCGACCCGGCGGCTTCCGCCACGGCGCTGCAAGAGGTCGACCCGGCGGAAGCGAAGCCTGAGATCGCGCTGAACGTGGCGGACGATGCCGCACCATGGACGCCGCTGCCCGATCTGCTGGGAGCCAGTCCCGAGGCGCCGGTCTTCGTGGCCGAGGTCGCCGCGGACGGAAAGACGCATCTGCGTTTCGGCCGCGGCCATGGGGAGGCGCGCAGCCCCCACGGGCGCACGCCGCCTGCGGACAAGGCGGTGACGGCCAGCTATCGGGTCGGCACGGGACGGCGCGGCAATATCGGGGCCGATGCGCTGGCGCATCTGGCCACCGACGCGGTCGCGCCCAATATCCTGGCCGTGCGCAACCCGCTGCCCGCCACCGGCGGTATGGATCGCGAGACCATCGCCGAAGTGCGTCAACGCGCCCCCGTGGCCTTCCGCGAGCAGCGCCGCGCCGTGACGCTCGCGGATTACGAAACCCTGCTCACTGCCCATCCCAAGGTGCAGCGCGCCTTCGCCCGCAAACGCTGGCTCGGCAGCTGGTCGGCGATTTTCCTGTCCGTCGACCGCACCGGCGGGCTGGAGGTGGACGACGCCTTTCGCACCGAGATGCTGCGCTATCTGGAGCCCTTCCGGATGATGGGCCACGATCTGACCATCGACGCGCCCATTCACGTCCCGCTGCGGCTAACCATGGCGGTCTGCGTCGACCCCGACCATTTCGCCGCCGATGTGCAGCGCGCGCTGGAGCGCCGCTTTTCCGCCGGGCTGACCGAGACCGGACAGCCGGGCTTTTTCCACCCCGATGCACTGAGCTTCGGCGCGGTGATCTATCTCAGCCGGATCTATGAGGCCGCCCTGGCCGTGCCGGGCGTGAGCGACGTAACGGTGACGGCCTTTGATGTCGCCTCCGCCACGACACGCTCGGCGCTGGAGGACGGCGTCCTGCGCTTTGGCCCGCGCGAGATCCCGGTGCTGTCGGACGATCCCAACCGCCCCGATGCCGGCACGCTGACCATCACGACGGAGGGCGGGCGATGACCGGCACGCGCAGCAAACCGACCCCGGCGGCCGTGGACAATCGCCCCGGCCTCAATGAGGTCGCCACCCGCGTGGGCACCCATTCGATGTTCCTGGAGGCGATGCAGCGCGGTCTGGCTGATGCCAACCGCCCGGGTCTAAGCGATCTGCGCACGCGCGCGGCGGGCGACCCGACGCTGGCGATGCTCGATGGCTGGGCCGCGGTCTGCGATACCCTGACCTTTTATGGCGAACGCGCGGCGCAGGAGGCATACTTGCGCACCGCCACGGAGCGCGCGAGCCTGCGCGCCCATGCCCGCCAGATCGGCTATGAGCTCCGCCCGGCCAAGGCAGCCACGGTGCATCTGACATTTGAGGTCGAAGCCGAGGCCGATGGCGAGGCCCCGCTGGAATACGAGGCCGGGCTGCAGGTCCGCTCCATCCCCCGCGATGGCGAGCTGCCGCAGATCTTCGAGACCATCGAGCCGCTCACCGCGCGCGAGCAGTGGACCGCCCTGACCCCGCGGCTGCACCACCCGCAGGTCCTGAACGGCAACAGCGACAGGCTGACGCTCGCGCCGGGCGGGCCGCCGATCCGGCAGGGTGACCCGGTGATCTTCCTGCGCGGCGACACTCCCGAGCGGTTCAACAGCGACGGATCGCGCGGTTATCTCCGCCGCATCACCAACATCGAAGAGGCCGAGGACGGCACGCGTCAGGTGACGCTTGCGGCGAAACCGGCAAGCAGCCCGATCTACACGTTCGCCATCGGCTATATCGGGTTTTTCGGCTGGCAAAGCGGACAGGTGCTGAACTCGGGCAGCCTGCTGTCGAATGTCGCGCAAAAGACCTGGAGCCTGTCCGCGCTCAGCACAACGACAGCGCTCAACAAGATCGGACCGGTCAATCTGGCCAAGGCGATCCTGGCGCTGCCCAAGACCCTGTTCGATCCGATCCTGCCGGCGCGGCTCGGCGCCGTCGCGGGGTGCTTCGGGAATATCGCCAACAAGGAGGCGATAAGGGCCTCGGCCTCCAGACAACATCCCGGCCGGATCACCAAGACCAAGAAGCACATCGGCGACAACACCACGCTGGCGAGCAACCGCGCCTATGTCTATCTCGACCGCGAAGTGCCCGAGATCGTGACCGGCTCCACTGTGCTGCTACGCGACCGGACGCGCGAAGGCTGGAGCGTTGTGCATGGAGTAGAGCCCGTGTCCGTCGCCGCCTATGCGCTCAGCGCCAAGGTCACGCGTCTGGAGATCGACGCCAATCTGACCGGCTCGCAAAATGACGGCTCTGGCGGTCTGCAGAAGGTCGCGGCATCGGGCTTTCGCACAAGGACCACGACCGTCTACGGCGCGCCCGAGATGCTGCCGCTGGCGGATCTGCCGATCACGACGGATGTCGGCGACGGCGGCAGCGCGCCTGGCGCCGATGCAATCGAACTGTCGGTCCCGGTGCTCGACCTGCTGCCGGGCAAGTCCGTGGCTATCGAGGGCGAGCGCGCCGACTTGCCGGGCGTCACCGCGGCGGAAATCAGAACCATTGCGGAGACGGCGCTGACGGGCGGCTTCACGGTCCTGACCTTCACGCAACCATTGGCGCACCGCTATATGCGCGAGACCGTCACGCTGAACGGCAATGTCGCCGAAGCCACCCATGGCGAGACGGTCGCCGAGGCGCTTGGCGATGGCGACGCGACCAAACCATTCGCCAGCTTCGCGCTGAAATCCGGGCCGCTCACACATGTCTCGGCGGCGACCGAGTCCGGCATCGCCCCGGCGCTGGAGATCCGCGTCGATGGCGTCCGGTGGGATCTGGTCGCGGACTTCGCCGGCACGGGCCCGGAGGACCGCGTCTATCTGCTGAGGACCGAGGAGGACGGTACGGCGCGGATCGTCTTCGGCGACGGGATCACCGGGCAAAGGCCGTCTACAGGTCTGGGCAATATCGAGGCGATCTACCGGAAGGGTGCAGGGGTCTCAGGCATGCTCGCGGCCGGGCAACTCGCGCTACTGGCGACGAAACCCGTGGGGCTGAAAGGCGTGCGAAACCCGCTGCCATCTGCCGCCGGGGACGATGCCGAGACGCTGGAGGACGCCCGCACCAACGCGCCGTTGCGGGTTCTGACCCTCGGCCGGGTCGTCTCCTTGCGGGACTATGAGGATTTCGCCCGGGCCTTCGCCTCGGTCGCCAAGGCACGCGCCGACTGGGCGTTCGACGGGTTCGCGCGGCCGATCTTTCTGACCGTCGCGGGACCGGGAGGCGCAGTGCTGCCCCCCGATGGCGCGGACATGCAGAACCTGCGCGCGCGACTGGCCGAGGCCGGAGAAGCCGACCAGCGGGTGAGCGTACGCAACTATACCGAAGCGCGGTTCCACATCGCCGCGCGGCTCTGGCAGGATCCGGCCTATCTGCCCGACGACGTGAAAGCGGCGGCGGAGGCCGCCCTTGCGCTGGCCTTCGGGTTCGAGGCGCGGGCTCTCGGCCAGGGCGTCAGCCACGCCCAGATCATCGCCGTCCTGCAATCCGTGCCTGGTGTGCGTGGCGTGGATCTCGACGCGCTCTACCGCGCGGGCGACCCGGTCGCGCTGGAGCCGCGCCTGCCAGCCGCCGTCGCTCGACCTGGCCAGCGTGGCATCCCCGAACCCGCGGAACTGCTGCTGATCGACATGGCCGCAAGCAGTGTGGAGGTTCTGCCATGAGCTTTTCGACCGACCGGCTGTTTGATCTGCTCCCCGCCTACCTGCGCCTGCGCGATGCTGAAGAAGGCCGTGCGATCAAGGGCCGTGTCGCACCAGGCACGACCGATCCCCGGTCGATCGAGGATTTCGGGCCGCTGCGCACGCTTGCCTCGCTCGTCGCGCGCGAAGGCCAGATCGTCGATGAAAGCCTCGACCGGCTCTATGACGACGCGTTCATCGAGACCTGCGCGCCCTGGGCGATCCCGTACATCGCGGAGCTTCTGGGCGTCCGCGGGCTCGCCGATCTGCCCGAGGGGCTCGACATGCGCGCCCGCGTCGCCAATGCGCTGGAACTTCGCGCGCGTAAGGGTACGCTCAGGGCGCTGGAACAGGCGGCGGCCGATTTCAGCGGCTGGCCGGTCTTTGCGGTCGAGTATTGGCAGCGCACGAGCCATGTGCAGGCCATGCGCCTGCCCCATCCAGAGATGGGAAGGACGGTCGATGTCCGCGTACGGCCCCGGCTGGCGCGGATCGCTACGCCGTTCGAACGCGACGCGCGCAATGTGGAGGTCCGCCGGATCGCCACGGCGGGCGGGCGCTGGAACCTCGGCAATATCGGCCTGCATGTCTGGCGCATGCGCCCTTACAGCATCCGCGAGCACCGGGTCGAGCCCGTGGCCGCGGGCCGACGCCATTTCCGCTTCAACCCGTTCGGCTGCGATGCCGCGCTTTTTGCGCCCCAGGGCGTGGACGGTGGTGTGAGCGAGCCGGCGCAGGAAGCGGACATGCCGAACCCGATCAGCCGCGCGATCTTTGCCGAGGATGTCGGGCGGTTCTACGGACCCGGAGGCGCGATCTTCGTCACCGTCGATGGCGCACCCGTCGCCGCCGGCGATGTGAAAGCCGCGCATCTGGGCGATCTGCCCGGCGGCGGAACAGAGCCCGACTGGAACCACGGCACGCGGGCCGGACCCGCCACGGGCCGGGTGTTGATCGACCCCGAACTCGGCCGGCTGGTCGTCGACCCCGCGCTCACCGGGCCGGTGCGCGTGACCTGCCATTTCGCGCGTCCGCTGGAGATCGGCGGCGGGGAGCATGACCGCGCGTTGAGTGCCGGATCGCTGGAGGAGGCGAACGTGCTCGCGCCCTCGGCCAATGTCGTGACCGCCGTGACGGGCGCCGGGGAGGAAGGCACCTTCACTTTCGAACAAACGACGCTCTATCGCGGAGGCGGAACGGTCAATGTGCCCGCGGATGGCGTGCTGCGGCTCGTCGCGACGGACCGGCATATGCCGACCTGGCGGCTGCCTGCGACCGGGCTGACGATCCGGTTGGGGCGCCGGGCGCGGGTCGAATTCAACGGGGTACGGATCTTTGGCGGGCCGCTGCGCATCGAAGGCCCCGGCGCCGGCGCGGTTTTCACCGATTGCACCCTGCTGCCCGGCCTGGCGCTGACACGCCTGGGCGCGATGCGCAATCCCGGTGCGGTCAGCCTCACGATGGCCGCGACCGGTGCCGAGCTGCGCCTGACCCGTACGATCACAGGGCCGATCCGCCTGGCGACCGATGTCGATGCGCGGCTGATTGATTGTGTCGTCGATGCGGGCAGCATGGACTCTGCGGCGATCGAGCCTGCGCTCAACGCCCGCCGCACGGTGCTCTACCTGCTGCGCTGCACCATCAACGGACAGGTGCGGATCGGGCGCTTTGCGGGCCGCGGAACCACCTTGCCGGAGGATTTCGGGCTCGCCGTGGACACCGACCCGGACCTCGTTACCAGCGACACGCTTTTCACCGGGCTGGTCGAGGCCGAACAGCGCCAGACCGGCTGCATCCGCTTTTCTCATGTGCCGCCGGGCAGCAACACGCCGCGGCTCTATCGCTGTACGCGCACGCCGCCACCCGTTTTCACCAGCCTTCGGCCAGCAGAGCCCGACTACCTGACGCTGGTGCGCGGCGCGCAGGAGGCTCTGACGCGCGGTGCCGAGAACGGCGACCAGATCGGGATCTGGAACCGCGCCGCCCATGCCGCGCGCGGCGACAACATCATCCGATCCATCGATGACTTCCTGCGCTTCGGCCACGAAGCAGGGGTGTTCCATGAGACCTGAGACAGAAAAAAAGCCCAAAGGGGGGACAGGACCATGAGCGGAGATTTCTCGCGCTGGACGGGCCCGAATGCTGCAATCCGTCACTATGCCGGGGTCCTGATGCAGCAGGGACGGCTGCAGACCGACGCCGACTGGAACGAGGCCACCGACATCGCGGCTCGGCGATTGGAAACCGCGCTCGGCGATATGATCGGCCGCGCCGGAACGCCGAAATCCGAAGGCGGGTTCCGCATCACCTCGGGGGCGGACGGTTTCGCCATCGGGGCGGGGCGCTATTTCCTCGATGGTGCGATGGTCGAAAACCCGGCCGACACGACCTATGACGGGCAGGCCGGGGATGTCGCCGTGGCGCCGCTCGACGACGCGCTGGAGGATGCAGGCGACGTGCTCGTCTATCTCGAGGCGACGCGCCCGACCGTCACCGCCCGCGAAGACACAAGGCTGGCCGATCCCGCGCTCGGCGGCGTCGATACGGCGGTACGTATCCAGGCTGCTTGGCGCGTGGGCGTTGAACCGGTGGAGTTGTCGGAAGACGCGCGCGCGGCGCTCATCGACACTGCGCATTGCGGCGGAGTTCCGGATCTGCCGGGATGGGGCGCACCGACCGGACGGATGGAAGCCGGCACCCTGCCCGCGGGCGAGCTGCCCGAGGATGCCGATTGCCTGATCCCGCCGGAAGCCGGCTATCTCAGCCAGGAAAACCAACTCTACCGCGTCCAGATCGTCCGCGGCGGCACACGATCCCAAGCACGCTTTGTCTGGTCTCGGGAAAACGGCTCCGTCGAGGCCGTGCTGGACCGCGATCCCGACGGCAACTTCATCCTGACGGGCGCACGCGACGACGAGGCGCTCGGCTTCGTGTCTGGCGGTTGGGTGGAGGTCTATGACGCCGCCGACCGGCTGCACGGGCGCAGCGGGACACTCACGCGCCTTACGCTGGAGGGCGAGATCGCGAGCTTCGTCCCCGGCATCGGCACTTTCGACAGTATGGTGCGCCCCCGCGTGCGCCGCTGGGACCATGGCGGGCTCAGCGCCCAGGGGCTGCCGCTCACGACCACGCCGGTCGAACTCGAGCGTGGACTCACCGTGCGCTTCACCGCCGGCACATACCGCGAGGGCGATTTCTGGGTCTTCGAGGCCCGCGCCGCCACCGGCCAGCCTGCCTGGCCGCCCTATCCGGTCGAGGGCAGCGATCTGGCGATCCCGCCCATGGGCTGGGGCCGCCGCCGGGCTCCGCTGGCGCTCGCCCGTTGGGACGGCGAGGAATTGAGCGCGATCACCGATCTGCGGGCCGAGTTTCCAACGCTCACCTGCCTCCATGCCGAGGATGTCGAGTTCGATGACGATGCATGCAACCTCGGCGCGGACACGGTACAGGAGGCGATCGAGGCGCTTTGCGCGCGGACCTCGACGGGTCTGTGCAGCTTCGTTGCCGGCACGGTGGGCGAATTGCGCGCCGGTGTCGCCGCCCTGCCGCGCGGCGCGAGCGTGCGAATCTGCCTGCGCGGCGCGGTGTTTGCCCTGCCCCGTACGCTGGTTCTGCGCGATCTCGGCCATGTCACGGTGACCGGCATGGGGCCGAACACCGTGCTCAGCACCGCGGCCGGGGAACCAGCGCTTCTGTTTGCGAATTGCGCCTCGGTGCGCGTCGTGGATCTGTCGGTCAATGGCGGGCCGACCGGTGTGCGGACCCTACCCTTCGAGGAAGGCAGACGCGGCGCGCTCTCCATGGTCGAATGCGGCGATGTGCAGGTCGAACGCGTCCGTGCCCGCTGCCGCAACGGGTTGGAGCGCACTGCGGCCTGCATCGCGGTGGGCAACCCGCGGCCGCGCGCCGATGTGCTGGTGCGCGATTGCACGCTGCGCGTCGGACAGGCCCAGATCGGCGTTCAGATCATCGGCGCCCGGCGTGCGCTGGTGGAGAACACGACCATCGCGCCGGTGCCGGCCTCGTCCACCATTGTCCAGGCCCGGACCGCGGCCGACCCGGTCCTGGTCAATGCGATCGCGCGCAGCGTCGCCGGTTTCGCGCGCAGCGCGGGCGCGGCCCGCAGACCCGGTGATGTGGCGTTCTTCGATGCCGACCGCGGAGGTGCCGGGGCGCCGGCCCGGGCATTTTCGACCCTGACCGCAGCGACCGACCCGGTGGCCGCCGAAGGCTTCGACGACAGCCGGACATCGCTGCGGCTGACGCTTCCGGGCAATCCCAACCGGTCCATAGCCATGCGTATCGACCCCGCGGTCGCCGGGCGGCTGCAAACCGCGCTGGAAGGCAACCAGCCGAGCGCCATCGCCGATCCGGCGGAGTTCCGGCGCCATATCACCAATCTGCTGACCGAAGCGGTGCGTGGGAACGGCTTTGCCATGGTTGGCCGGACACGGCGGCGGATCATCCCGGCGAACCGCCTTGGGTTGGCGACGCGCCCCTTCCTCGCCCAGGGGATCGTGATCGCCGGCGACAGTGTGGAGGAAGCCCGGGTGACCGGCTGCCGGATCGATGCGGCTGTGGACGGCGTCCGCATCGCGGCCAGTTCGGATCGCGATGCCCGCCCGCCGGTCTGGCAGACCCGACGGCCCCGCAATACCGTCGCGCGCGCCAGCATCCTGGACTGTGCGATCACCCTTTTGCCCGCGGCCAGCGGGACCCGCACGCGTGGCGTCTATATCGGCCATGTTGATGCATTGCGTATCGAAGGCTGCGACATCACCGGCCAGGGTCCGGCCCCCGACGCAAAGCGGGCGGTCCCGCAATTCGGTTTCTATCAATACGGCTGGCGCGGTCCACGTCTGACGGTGAGCGCGAACAGTGTCGCCGACTTGCATTTCGGCTTTGCCGTGCTGCCCGAGATCGATCCATCCAGCCCAGGCGTCTGGCGGTTGCTGCACAACGCGACCTCGGGCGTGGTCCGCCCCTATGCCGTGGCCGGAAATGTGCTGGTGGCCTGATCAAAAGACTTGGCCGGTCAGCGTCCTCGGTATAGCATTAAGGCATCAGACCCGGTCGTTGGATCGTCTGCGGTATCTTTCTACGGTTCATTCTCAGGGTCTACCTGCGTGTGATCTTCGTGGTTCGCCGTTCGACTCGGAGGAATGATGTGGATGAGGCGCGGCACAGTTCGCGCCTCTACCCTTTTCAGGCGACACTTTCTGACACAAACGCAACGGGATGCGGCAAGGCGCGTAGGCCGTTTTCCCGCCGCAGCGAGTCACGATGTCAGCATGCCGCCCATCGGTGATTCGCGGGGTGCGAGGCTCAGCCTTCGCAACCCTCGGGCAGCGCTTGGTCCCAGTCGGCAAGGGCTGGCGCAGGCGCTTCGAGCCGGATCTCGCGCGCGCCCTCTGGTCCATTGGCCAGGCCTTTGCCGGTCAACAGATTGACGTCACAATTGCCGTCGCTGTCCGGGGTCAGCGTATCCCACCAGGCCCGTTTGATGCCGGCCAGAAGAAAACCCTCACCACCCCAGACGATGGTCAGGGTCTGATCCCACCGGTCGCGGCCCATCGAGCGGTTGCCGGAATGCACCTCGAGAGCCCCGTCCTGGGCGAGCGTCAGACTCGCCTCCTGCCCCTCCATTGCGCCGCTATAGGCGATCTGTGGAAATCGGTGGGTCTGGGTGGCTGTCGCGATCAGGAGATCGGCACTGAAAAGCTGCGAATTGAACACCAGTTCTGCAAGGTCTTCGGCCCCATCGCCGTTGAAATCTGCAGTGATCTGAATCTGAGCCGCACCCGGGCTCGCGACAACCAAAATCGTCGCAATCAAAAGGAGAAGAAATCGAATCACGGGGACCTTGGCCTTGCTCGGGGCGACACCATGGCATAGCCATCTGTCATGTCTACAGCATTGATCAGCCACCCTTCGGGTCTCGCGCATGTGACGCCGCCCGGCCATCCCGAACGGGTCGACCGCCTGCACGCCATTCATGCCGCACTGACCGCAACCGAGTTCGAACCGCTGGAGCGCGTCGCCGCCCCGCGCGCCGATGACGCGACCCTCACCCTGTGCCATCCGCAGCGTTACATCGACCGGGTCGAGGCCGCGGCGCCCGACACCGGCTGGAGCTCGCTGGACGGCGATACCCATGTCGTCAAGGCATCGGCCGACGCGGCCCGCCATACCGCCGGCGGTGTGGTCGCCGCGGTGGACCGGGTGCTGGACGGTCGGAACGCCAACGCCTTTTGCGCCGGGCGGCCGCCCGGCCACCACGCGGAAACCGAGACCGCGATGGGTTTTTGCCTCTTTGGCAATGCCGCCATCGCGGCAAAGCATGCGCTGGAAAACCGCGGCCTGTCGCGCGTCGCGATCGTCGATTTCGATGTCCATCACGGCAACGGCACGCAGGATCTGATCTGGAACGAGGAGCGCGTCTTTTTCGCGTCGTCCCACCAGATGCCGCTCTATCCCGGGAGTGGCGGACCGAAGGAACGCGGCGCGCACGGGCAGATCGTGAATGTCCCGCTGGCCCCGGGTGCGGGCGGCGAGGCCTTCCGCCATGTCTATGACACGGTCATCCTGCGCCAGCTCGAAGAATACCTTCCGGATTTGATCCTCGTTTCCGCAGGTTTCGACGCCCATCGCGCCGACCCGCTCGCCGACATTCGCTTGGGCGAAGCCGACTTTGCCTGGGTCACCGAACGGATCTGCGACGTCGCCGACAAGGTCTGTCGGGGCCGCGTGGTCTCGACTCTGGAAGGCGGCTATGATCTGGACGCGCTTGCGGCTTCGACCGCCGCCCATGTGTCCGTCCTGATGCGCCGGGGAGCCGCCACGCCATGACCGAGCCCACCGAAAAGCCCTCAACAGAAAAACCTGTCGCCGAGATGAGCTTTGAAGAGGCGATGAAAGCGCTGGAGGGCGTGGTCGATCAGCTCGAGCGCGGCGATGTCGAACTCGAGCAGTCCATCGCGCTCTATGAACGCGGCGCCGCGCTCAAGGCGCACTGCGATGCCAAGCTCAAGGCCGCCGAGGAGAAAGTCGACGCCATCACGCTCGATGCCGATGGCAAGCCCACGGGCACAACGCCGGTCGAGGGCCTCTGAGGCACATGTTCGCCGCAGCCCTGGACGACGCCGCCGCGCGGGTTCAGGCGCGGTTCGACGCTGTTTTCGCCGATCTGCCAGACAGCCCGATCGCCCGGGGCATGCGCTATGCGCTACAGGGAGGCAAAGGGTTGCGTGGGTTTCTGGTGCTGGAAAGCGCGCGGCTCCACGGCCTGCCCCCGGAGCGTGCGGACCATGCCGCCGCCGCGATCGAGGCGCTGCACGCCTATAGCCTCGTCCATGACGATCTGCCCTGCATGGATGACGATGCGCTGCGCCGCGGGCGCCCGACCGTCCATGTGAAATGGGACGAGGGCAGCGCCGTGCTGGTGGGCGATGCGCTGCAGACCCTGGCGTTCGATCTGCTTGCGCGTCCCGGCTGCGCCCCGGATCCGGCCGTACGCGCCGATCTGGTGCTGAGCCTCGCACGCGCAGCGGGGATCACCGGCATGGTCCTGGGGCAGGCCCAGGATATCGCCGCCGAAACCGCCGCCACGCCCCTGACGCTCGATCAGGTCATCGCCCTCCAGCGCAACAAGACCGGCGCGCTGATCGGCTGGTCGGCCGAGGCAGGCGCACGCCTGACCGGTGCCGATCCCGCGCCGATGTCGGCCTATGCCGGCGCGCTTGGCCTCGCGTTTCAGATCGCCGATGATATTCTGGACGTCACCGGGGACACAGCGACCGCCGGCAAGCAGCTGCATAAGGACGCAGAAGCCGGGAAAGCCACCTTTGTCGGGCTTTTGGGCCTCGACGGCGCGCGCGCCCGCGCCAAATCGCTGGTTGCAGAGGCCGAAGCCGCCCTTGCGCCCTTTGGCCCCGACGCGGAACAGTTGCGGCACGCCGCCCGTTTCGTTATTTCGCGCGATCACTGACTGTCCCGGAGCAACCGCTATGGCCGACCGTCCAAAGACCCCCACACTCGACCGGGTTCATATCCCGGCCGATCTGAAGTCCCTGTCGGACAGCGAGCTGATCCAGCTGGCCCACGAACTGCGCGCCGAGACCGTCAGCGCGGTGTCGGTCACCGGCGGACATCTGGGTGCGGGCCTCGGCGTGGTCGAACTGACCGTCGCGATCCACGCGGTGTTCGACACGCCCCGCGACAAGCTGATCTGGGACGTCGGCCACCAGTGCTATCCGCACAAGATCCTCACCGGGCGCCGCAGCCGCATCCGCACCCTGCGCCAGGACGGCGGGTTGTCGGGTTTCACCAAGCGCAAGGAGAGCCCCTACGACGCGTTCGGCGCGGCCCATAGCTCCACATCGATCTCCGCCGCGCTCGGCTTTGCCGCGGCACGCGATCTCGGCGCGCCGGGCGTCGGCGACAGCATCGCGGTGATCGGCGATGGCTCGATGAGCGCGGGCATGGCCTACGAGGCGATGAACAATGCGGGCCACATGGGCAGCCGGCTGATCGTCATCCTGAACGACAACGAGATGTCCATCGCCCCGCCGACGGGCGCGATGTCGAACTATCTTTCGCGGCTCTATGCCGGTGCGCCGCTGCACGACCTCGCCGCCGCCGCCAAGGAGGCCGTACGCTTTCTGCCGCCACCGCTGCAGGAGGGAGCGAAACGCGCCAAGGACCTGCTCAAGCAGACCGTGATCGGCCATGGCACGCTCTTTGAAGAGCTCGGGTTCAGCTATATCGGCCCCATCGACGGGCATGACCTGAACCAGCTTCTGCCCGTGCTGCGTGCGGTCAGGTCGCGCGCCGACGGGCCGGTATTGATCCACACGATCACCAAAAAGGGCAAGGGCTACGCACCTGCCGAAGACAGCGACGACCGCGGCCATGCGCGCGCGAAATTCGATGTCATCACCGGCGAGCAGAAGAAGGCGCCGTCCAACGCGCCGAGTTACACAAAAGTGTTCGCCCGCGCGCTGATCGACGAGGCCAGCCGCGACGACCGCATCGTTGCCGTCACCGCGGCGATGCCGGACGGGACCGGGCTGAACCTCTTCGCCGAACGCTTCCCGGAGCGCTGTTTCGACGTCGGCATCGCCGAGCAGCACGGCGTGACCTTTTGCGCCGGTCTGGCGGCGGGCGGTATGAAGCCCTTCTGCGCGATGTACTCGACCTTCCTGCAGCGCGGCTACGACCAGGTCGTCCACGACGTGGCAATCCAGCGGCTGCCGGTGCGGTTCGCCATCGATCGCGCAGGGCTTGTCGGCGCGGATGGGCCGACCCATGCGGGCAGCTTCGACATCGCCTACCTGGCGAACCTGCCCGAATTCGTGGTTATGGCCGCAGCAGACGAGGCCGAGCTGGTGCATATGGTCGCCACGGCGACAGCGATCAACGACCGCCCCTCGGCCTTCCGTTTCCCGCGCGGCGAGGGCGTGGGTGTGGAGATGCCGGAGCGGGGCGAAGCGCTGGAGATCGGCCGCGGCCGGATGATCCGTGAGGGCAAGGGCGTCGCGATCCTGAGTTTCGGCGCACGGCTGGCCGAAGTGCTGACCGCCTGCGAAGGGCTCGCCGCCTATGGGCTCAGCCCTACCGTCGCCGATGCGCGCTTCGCCAAGCCGCTCGACACGGATCTGATCCTGCGCCTTGCGGCAGAACACGAGGCGCTGATCACCATCGAGGAAGGCGCCATCGGCGGCTTCGGCTCTCACGTGGCACAGACACTGGCCGAGGGCGGTGTTTTCGACCGCGGGTTCAAGTTCCGCTCCATGGTCCTGCCGGACACGTTCATCGACCAGGCGAGCCCGGCGGACATGTATGCCAGCGCCGCCATGAACGCGCCGGATATCGAAGCGAAGGTGCTTGAGGTTCTGGGCGTCGAACGCATCGCCGGCGCCGGACAAGGCTAGCCGGCGCGATGACGCGGCTGCGCCTCTTCCGCCTCGCCATCTTCGCGCTAGCGCTGTTTTTCTTCGTCGACCGGGCGTTCATCGCAAACTGGGATGCGTTCGGCGCGATGTTCCGCTATCTGACGATCTGGGCTCTGACCGGCAATCTGATCGCGGCCGCGGCGATGCTGACACCCCGCTACGGCCGACCAGACGGGCGCGCCGACGGGTGGCTTTCCACACTCGCCATCCTGAACGCGCTCGTCGTCTTTTCCTACTGGCGGCTCTATTTCATCAACCCCGCGCTGGTGAACGGGTCCAACGAGATCGTCGCCTACCGCGAATACTACCTCCACCTGCTGGGGCCTGCGCTGATGTGGATCGATCTGATGCTGATCAAGCGCGGCTTCCGGCGCGTTCTGCCTGCCGTTGCCGGCCTGTCGGTACTCATCCTGGCCTACACGCTCTGGGCCGAGCTACTCGTGGGCCCTCTGAACGATGCGCCCGTTGGCACAGTGACATCCGGCCTGCCCTACCCGTTCATGAACGATATGGCGCTGCCGCAGCGCTTGCGCTTCTACGGCTCGATCTTCCTGACCGGGCTGGTCTTCGTCGCGCTCTTCCGCGGACTGGCCTGGCTCCGCGACCGAGCTCAGCCCTCGTCGGCCAGCAGGGCAGCAAGCCCCGAACGGTAGTCCGGATAGCGTAGCCGCACACCCAGCTCGTCTTTGATCCGGTCGTTGCGGACCTTCTTGCTCTCTGCATAGAAGCTGCGCGCCATAGGCGTCATGTCCGCGGCGTCCCAGGACACTTCCGGCGGCAAGGGCAGGCCCAGCAGTTCCGCGGCATGGGCAATGACATCCTGCGGCGGCGCCGGGTCGTCGTCACAGACATTGTAGACCGCACCAGGGTTGGGCTGCGCGATCGAGGCCGCCAGAACCTGGGCGATATCCTCCACATGGGTGCGGCTGAAAACCTGCCCGGGCTTGACGATCCGCCGCGCCGTACCGGCCCGCACCTTGGCAAAGGGCCCGCGCCCCGGCCCGTAGATCCCTGCGAGCCGAAAGATATGCAGCGGCAGGCCCGTTTCCGCGGCCATCGCCTGCCAGTCCGCCTCCGCCGCCACGCGGGCGCGGCCCCGCGCCGTTGCCGGGGTGAGCGGCGTCATCTCATCGACCCAGCCGCCGCCATGGTCGCCATAAACGCCGGTCGTGGAGAGGTAACCTGCCCAGGACAGATCTGGGGCGACCGCGGCCAGCGCGGGGCGGAGCGCGACGAGAACCGGGTCGCCCTCCGGTCCCGGCGCCGCGGAGGCCAACAGATGGGTGACACCAGTCAGATCCGGGGGTTCACCAGGCCAGAGCACGGCCTCCACACCATCCTTGGCCAACTGCGCGGCCTTGTCAGCACTCCGGGTTGTGCCTGTGACACGCCAGCCCTCGGCCATCAGGCGCTGTCCGAGCGCCTGCGCCGAATAACCGTAGCCGAAAACGAAAAGATGCCCGGTCATCGCGACTCAGGGCATGGGGCCTGCCGAACAAACGTCGCGGACCGTTTGCATCGCGCAGGATTTCTCTCGGTCATGGCGCACTGCCCTCCGCCAGATAGCGCCCCTGCGCCCAGCCGGTAATGCCGCGAAATTCAACTTGGCACCAGACTCGCTCTGCGGCCGCGGCACGTTCCGCCTCGGATGCCGCCTCCCATTCCGCAAAGCTCAGGCGCCCCTCGCAGAGCAGATTGCGGACCCCGTCCCCGTCATGGGGAATGGTGCCCAGAAGAGCGGCATCGGCCTCCGGTGCCGCCCGGATCGGGAGCACCTGGCCCGCGGCCAGGTCCCGCACTTGGAAATAGTCCGGACCATCCGCATCGGCCCAGAGACCGGACGGCAGAGCGACCAAGACCGCAACGGCAAGCGCGCCGCGCATCACCCGCGATCCGCCGCAGGCGAGGTCGGACGGTGACCGGGCCTTGGAGAGGAGACGGTACCCCCCGTCATGATGACAAAGTCTTCGCCTGACCGCCGATCCGGCGTTGCAGCGAGATCGGAAACGATCATCGTCAGCCCCGGATGCAACCTCTCCTTCAGCGCGCTGTTGAAATCATGGGGTGCATTCAGCCGTTCCAGCACCGCGCGTTCGGGGCGCAGCGGCTGGGTCGGGTCGGGATGGTGGGTCAGCCCGACCCACCGCAGGCCCTGATCGCCTCCGTCCTGCAGAACGAACACATGTTCGCCCAGCGGCCCGTCGCCAGTCAGATCGAGCGCGCTGTCCATGATCTCTGCGCCATCCTCGATCAGCACAAGCCGCCGGTCGGCGCCCGTGGCAAGCACGGTCGTGACCGGATAGCTTTGCCCGTCGGTCCAGTCTGACGGATGGTGCTTGGCATCCAGCGCCGCCACCGCGCCCACCATTTCGTCTTCGGCGAAATTGCCCAGCACGAAGCCCGGATGCACCAGTTCCCACGGATCGGAGGCCGCGCCGGCGATGATCACAGGGGTCCCGACATGGGTGACGGTGAAGAGTTTCTCGGAAAAGGCGAGCGGCAGGCGTACGCAACCGTGGGAAGCCGGATAACCCGGAAGGTTCCCGGCATGGAGCGCGATCCCGTCCCAGGTCAGCCGGTTCATGTTCGGCATCGGCGCGTTATTGTACGTCGAGGAGCGGTGATCCTTGTCCTTCTGCAGGATCGTGAAGACCCCGGTGGGCGTTGCATGCCCGGAACGCCCCGTCGAGCAGGTCGAAACCGCGATGCGCACGCCGTTGCGATAGACGTGAACCAGCTGTTCGGGCAGCGACACGATGACCGCGACGGCCCCCTCCGGTTCCCGGTCGGGATGCCAGGTGAACTCGCCTGGCAGCATGTTGGCATCATCGAAAACGACGTCCCTCGCACGCACCGGCAGGGCGCCAGCCAACAGCGCGGCTCCGGTGCCCAGCATGACCGATCTTCGCGCCATACTAGGATTCGGGCTGCGGTCCCGTGTCTGCATCTGCTCTCTCCTCCTCACGCTCAGCCTTGTGTCGGCTGTTTTTCTTGGTCACCGCTCCTGTGACGGGCGGCCACGGTCAGGGGTCGCTGATCGCCGGGTCGGGATCGTCGTCGGACTCGGGTGCCTGTACCTGCTCCGCCAGAGCGCCGTTTTTCCACAGCCCACTGAGCACCTCGCCCGAGGCATAGGTCAGTGTTCCCTGGCCCTCGCGCCGTCCGTCGACGAACTCTCCGTCATAGACATCGCCGCCCGCGTAGGTGGCCACCCCGGGGCCTTCCATCCGGCCATCGACCCAGGTGCCGGCGTAGCGCATCTTTCCGGGCATCTCGACGGTGCCTTCGCCGTGAAACGCGTCATTGCGGAACCCACCCTCGTAGACCGTGCCATCGGGATAGACCGCCCGGCCCTGTCCATCGCGCACGCCGCGGTCCCAGCCGCCCTCATAGACATAGCCGTCCAACGCTTCCATCCGGCCTTGCCCGTGTCGCTCGCCATCGCGAAACTCGCCGACAAAGACCACACCGTTGACCCGGCGGGCCGTGCCCTCGCCTTCGATCACGCCCGCGACCCACTCACCATCATAGCTGTCGCCATTCGCATAGACGATCTTGCCCCTGCCTTCGGGCAGGTTCTCCACGAAGGCCCCGGTGTAGATCGCGCCGTCGGGGTAGGTCAGCACGCCCTCGCCATGGTGCAGGCCGTTCTGCCAGCCACCTTCGTAGCGATAGCCATCGGTGCCGACGAAAAGCCCCTGACCCTGACGGCGGTCATCGACGAACGCGCCCTCATAGCGATCGCTGTTGGCGTAGGTCATCGTACCGTTGCCATTGCGGCGGCCCAGAACCAGGACCCCCTCGTAGACATCGCCATTGACATAGGCCACGCGTCCGAAGCCGCTGATCTGATCGTCCGACCAGGCGCCCTCATAGACGAACCCGTCGGGCATGGTCAGCTTGCCTTGCCCGTTGCGGCGGTCATTCCGCATCTCGCCGTCATAGACGGAGCCGTCGGCCATCTCGATCCGGGCAGTGCCGTTGCGCAGCCCCTGTTCCCATCCGCCCTCATAGCGGTAGCCGTCGGGCGCGGTGTAAACCCCCTGCCCCCAACGCAGGTTCTCGCGGAACGCGCCGGTATAGACCGACCCGTCGGGATAGGTGGCCACCCCGTCTCCGGTCATCTTGCCTTCGACCCAGTCGCCCACAGTGGCCGTACCATCCGGCAGCACGATCTGCCCGGTGCCGTGGGGCTTGCCGTCCAGAAAGGCGCCCTCATAGACCGATCCGTCGACGAACTGCGCACGGCCCTCGCCTTCGCGCGTGCCATTGACCCAGTCGCCCTCGTATTCATAGCCGTTGGGCAATGTGTAGCGGCCCTGCCCGTGGGGTTCGCCACCCGAAAGCGCGCCGACATAAACCCCGCCATTGGCATATTGCTTCGTCACCTGCCCGCCGCTTTGCGCCCCGATCTGGGTTGCGGCGGCAGCGACCGAAAGCGCGAGCGCGAGAATGGCAAGTCGTGAGGCGGTCATGGAAGGCCCGGCAAAGAAGACTGCTGCATGCTTTCCCCTAACCCGAACGGGTGCGTCGGCGCAATTCACCAAGCCATCATCGATCGCGTCTTTCCCCGCGCGAGGCAGAGGGCTAGAACCCGCTCCGGACCCCTAGGGAAGAGCACCATGGCCGAACGCTTCCGCATCACCATCGCTCAGCTGAACCCCACTGTTGGCGCGCTCGACGCGAACGCGGCACTGGCCCGCGACGCCTGGGAGATGGGACGCGACGCCGGGGCGGGGCTGGTGGCCCTGCCGGAGATGTTCATAACGGGCTATCAGGTGCAGGATCTGATCCGCAAACGCGCCTTTGTCGAGGATGCGGTGGCCGCCATCGACGCGCTCGCCGCGGCGTGCGCCGACGGCCCCGCGCTCGGGATCGGCGGTCCATGGCTCGATGAGGCGGGCCAGCTCTTCAACGCCTGGCATCTCTGCGAGGGCGGCGAGGTCACCGCCCGGATCCTCAAGCATGAACTGCCCAATGACGAGGTGTTCGACGAGGTCCGGCTCTACACGCCAGGACCGCTGTCGGGCCCGGTCCGGCTGGGTCCGCTTCGGCTCGGCGTTCCGGTTTGCGAAGACGCCTGGCACCCGGACGTGGCCGAGGCGCAGTGTGAAAGCGGCGCAGGCGCGCTGTTTGTCCCCAATGGCTCGCCCTATCACCGCGGCAAGCATGACGAACGCCTGTCGCGCATGGTCGCACGCGTTGTCGAGACCGGGCTGCCGCTGATCTACCTCAACATGTGGGGCGGACAGGACGATCAGGTGTTCGACGGCGGCAGCTTTGCGCTGAACCCCGGCGGCGCGCTGGCGCTGCAGCTTCCGACCTTTGCCGACGCGACCGTCCATATCGACCTGGAGGACACGCGCGAAGGCTGGCGGATCGCACCCGGAGAGGTCGTTTCGCGGCCCGACGATTGGGAACTCGACTACCACGCAATGGTGACCGGGCTGCGAGACTACTTGAGAAAGAGCGGGTTCGACCGGGTGGTGCTGGGACTCTCGGGCGGCGTCGACAGCGCGCTGGTCGCCGTGATTGCCGCCGATGCGCTCGGCCCCGACAAGGTGCATTGCGTGATGCTGCCTTCGGAGTTCACCAGCACCGAGAGCCTGGAGGATGCCTCAGGCGTCGCCACGCGCCTTGGCTGCCGCCTGGACACGCTGCCGATTAGCGGTCCGCGCGCGGCGGTAACGGAGGTGCTCGCGCCGGTGTTCGAGGGGCTCGCCCCGGACATCACAGAGGAAAACATCCAGTCCCGCCTGCGCGGGCTGCTGCTGATGGCGCTGTCGAACAAGCTCGGAGAGATGCTCCTGACCACCGGCAACAAATCCGAGGTCGCGGTGGGCTATGCCACGATCTATGGCGACATGGCCGGCGGCTACAATCCGATCAAGGATCTCTACAAGACCCGCGTGTTCGAGACCTGCCGCTGGCGGAACCGTATTTGGCGGGACTGGATGAAGGGGCCCGAGGGCGAGGTGATCCCTCCGCGAGTGATCGAGAAACCGCCCACTGCGGAGCTGCGCGCCGACCAGAAGGACGAGGACAGCCTGCCACCCTATGAGGTGCTGGACGCGATCCTCGAAGCGCTCGTGGATGAGGATGCCAGTGTAGAGGACCTGGCAGACCGTGGCTTTGACCCCGAGACCGTCCGCAAGGTGGAGCACCTGATCTACATCAGCGAATACAAACGCCATCAGGCCGCGCCTGGCGTCCGATTGTCGAAACGTGCCTTCTGGCTCGACCGGCGCTATCCCATCGTCAACCGTTGGCGCGACGCCCGCTGAACCCCGCAAACGCACCCCGACGACGGAATGACGGTCCCTGGGGGGCCGCCATCCAGAGCATCCGGGAGGTCACAAATGCTCAGTAGAGTTTGCCGACCGAGGGGATCGTCGCGCCGGTGCTGGAATCCTGCATGTGGACATCCGGGGCGAGCATGCGCACCTGCGCTGATGCCGTCCCCTGCTGGATCGTCGCGTCCATCACGATGCCGAAGAGATTGCCGGTCACATCGTAATCGTAGTCCTTGTTGAAGATCGTACCCTTGTACTTGAATTTCTGGGTCTTGTTGGTGAGCGTCAGCATCTGGGTGATGATCTTGTCCTGGTCGGCCCGGGTCAGGCCCCAGCTGTCCATGGACTGCGTCACCTCGCTTGAGCTGCGGTGCGAATAGCCGCCGCTGAAGAACAGGAAGCCGGCGGAGCCGCCGCTGGCTTCTGACTTGCTCAGACTGTCGAAACGCTTCTGTTCGGAGGCGTTGAGCATACCGCGGATCAGGTTGTTGAGGTTCTCGATGTCAGAGCCGGTCACAGCGAGCAGCTGGAGATCGAATTCAACCTTGATCTTGCCGTGGGCGGGCACCGTGTAAGTGGCACCAGTGACCTGACCCTGACCGAAGGACGTGACGCTGACGCCGTTGGTTGCGGCACCGGCTTGAGCGGCCATGACGGTCGGGAGATGCATGTAAGACATTTGGGTATCCTCACTTTTGTACAGATTTCACTGGGCATTTGAATCGATACTCGAAACTATTAACGCGGACCGAATGCTGCAAAAACGCGCTCCGCTCGAAATTGTGATGAAGCACAACACATTGAGTTTAAAATATGATCCGTAGGGATGAACCTAATTGAGGCGTTCGATTCGCTCTGTGTTCCACGGCACAGTTGTTGCTGTTATCGCTACAATTGTGCTCTCGGACCCCGGCGAGTCGCAGGACCTTCGCCCCTATGTGGCCTTCGGGGCCGGCAAGAGCTTTGGGCTCTCCGCGCCGGGCCAAGTGACACGATTCAGCCTGAACGGACGCCCTCTGGCCGGTAGCTCGTCTCAGAGCATCGGCTCCGCGCCCTTCCTGGACTTTGAGGCTGGCGTCCAGGCGCCGATACGGGGCGACAGCGCACGGCTGGGACTGGCCGCGACCTTTCGGGACGGCTATTCGGTACGATCCGCGAGCCAGTTCGCCGTGGCCAGCGGCATTCGCGGAGACACCGGTCTCTTCACGGCGGACGGGGCTGCGCTGACAGGCACCGAGGTCAGCAGCACCGCGGTCATGGCGGTGATCCGCTATGACGCCCGCCGCATCGGCGAACGGTTCGGCCTGTACCCCTGGATCGGGGCCGGTGCGGGATGGGCCCGCAACCGGGTCGATGCGTTCGATATCTCCTACCGCGCCGATCTGGCACTCGTCGCCCCCGGAGAAATCGCCAGCGGCAGCATTTCGGATGCGACCCAGAGCGTCGCGCAGAGCAGTTCAGACGGGTTCGCCTGGCAGATCTCGGCTGGAGTCGCCCACGAACTGAGCCCCGGGTGGTTGATCAGCCTCGGCTACCGCTATGCCTCGCTCGGCTCCTACCGGCTGGCCGGGAACGGCGACGGGCCGGCCAGCATCTCGATTGACGAACAACGGCTCGATATCGGGTTCGGCGGGCAAAGCGACCGGCTGGACGTTCAGGAGATCACCCTGATGTTGCGCCACGCATTCTGAAGCGCTTTGCCGCCCGCCCCCGTCATGCGCGTCAGCCGCACAGGAAGGCCGTGCTCAGACCCGCCCGAACAGACAAGCCACGCAGGGCTGCGTCAATACGGCGGTGCCCGTCGCGTCGCGAGGTGCCGCGGCGTAGCGGGCGGCAAGCGCGTCCTGCACCGCCGGCAACCGCGCGGCGCGCGCCGGATCGACCCCGACCAGGCGGTCAATGAACCCCTGCAGCTCCGGGATGCGCCGTTCGGTGGTATAGGCCTCGCGCACGATCAGCGCGAAACGCGGGTCCCCCCCGGCCATCGCCGCCAGACGGGCCTGCGCCGCCTCGCGCACCACGGTTTCATCATCCAGCGGTCTGACCAATTCGAACATCGGCCCTTCGGGCAGCGGCTCGACGATGAAAACCTGCCCGCCCGGGCGCACCACGCGCGAGACCTCGGCCAGCGCCGCGCCATGGACGGGCACCGGAACGTGGTGCAGCGAAAAGAAGAGTGTCGCCAGATCGAACGCCGCGTCGGGAAATGGCAACGCCTCGGCCCGACCTTCCCGCATCGTGATCTTGCTGCCGTGCTGTGCGGTTGCCAGCGCCACGCGCGCGGCATCGACCTCCAACCCGGTGACCCGTGCCCCCGCATCAGCCATCCGCGCGGCCGTCGCGCCATCACCCGCACCGATATCGAGCACATCGCACCCCGAGAGCGGCACCAGCCGGGACAACCGGTCGAAATGGGACAGCGGCGATACCTCGGTCATGCGCCGGTCACGCGTCGCGCAACACGGCGCCTGCGAGGTACAGCGATCCGCAGATCAGCACCCGCGCCGCCGGGGTGGCCTCGGCGATCCCGGCCAGAGCCGTCGCGACATCGGGTGCCGTCACCGTGGCGAGCCCGGCTTCGCCGGCACGCGCGGCGGTTTCTTCGGCCGACAGGGTGGCAGTCGTCTCCGGAATCGTCACCGCGGTCAGGCTGGCGGCTTCGGCAGCGAGCGGGCGCAGGTAGCCCTGGACATCCTTGGTGTTGAGCATGCCGCAGATCAGGTGGGTTTCGCGGGGTGGCAAGGCGGAAAGTGTCCGGGCGATCATCTCGCCGGCCGCCGGGTTGTGCCCGCCATCGAGCCACAGCTCAGCCTCGGGCGCGATTGCCTGCAACGGATGGTTCCGCAGGCGCTGCATCCGGGCCGGCCATTCGGCCTGAGTTACCGCCGCCTCCAGCGCCGAAGCTTCGGCACCCAGATGACGCAGGGCGACGACCGCAGCGCCGGCATTGTCGATCTGGTGCGGGCCCGGCAGCACCGGCAGTGGCAGATCGGCGAGCCCGGTGTCGTCCTGCACGATCAGCCGCCCACGCTCCTCCCACGCATGCCAATGCTGGCCATGGACCAGCAGCGGCGCGCCAATCCTGGCGGCCTGGGCCTCGATCACATCGAGCGCCTCGTCCCCCTGACGCCCGACCACACACGGCACACCGCGTTTGAGGATCCCCGCCTTCTCGAAGGCGATCTTGGCCAGCGTATCCCCCAGATACTGCTCATGGTCGAAGCTGACCGGCGTGATCAGCGTCAGCCGCGGCGCATCGATCACATTGGTTGCGTCCATCCGCCCGCCGAGCCCCACCTCCAGCAGCGTCCAGTCCGCCGGAACCCGCGTAAAGGCCAGGATCGCGGCCACGGTTGTAATCTCGAAATAGGTGATCGTCTCGGGTCCGTTCGCTGCCAGGCATTCGTCCAGCACATCGATCAGGGCAGGTTCCGAGATCAGCTCGCCCGCCAGCCGGATACGTTCGTGAAAGCGTGCCAGATGCGGCGAGGTGTAGGCATGGCAGCGCTGCCCGCGCCCTTCCAGCCCCGCGCGGATCATCGCCAGGGTGGACCCCTTGCCGTTGGTTCCCGCGATATGGACCACCGGCGGTAACCGCGCCTCGGGACGGTCGAGCGCAGCCAAAAGCCGCTGCACCCGGCCCAGGGTGAGGTCGATGATCTTGGGGTGGAGCGTCATCATCCGCTCCAACAGAAGGTCGGAGGAGCGCTGGCTCACGTCTGGGGGTCCGCGGCCGGTTTCGTCTCCGGCGCCGAAGGGGGTGCCGGCGCCGGCAATTCGCCCTTCACCTCGGGCGAAAGTCCCATCAGCAGACGCGTGATCGTGATCAGCTCTTCACGCATATCCTGGCGCGGCGCGACCCGGTCGAGCATCCCATGCTCCAGCAGATACTCGGCGCGCTGGAACCCCTCGGGCAGCTTTTCGCGGATGGTCTGCTCGATCACCCGGGGCCCGGCAAAGCAGATCAGCGCGCCCGGCTCGGCGATATGGATATCGCCCAGCATCGCATAGCTCGCCGTCACCCCGCCGGTGGTCGGGTGGGTCAGCACGACGATATAGGGCAGCCGCGCGTCCTTGAGCATCTGCACCGCCACGGTGGCCCGCGGCATCTGCATCAGCGACAGGATGCCTTCCTGCATCCGCGCGCCTCCGGCGGCCGAAAACAGGATCAGCGGGCGGCCCAACGTCACCGCACGCTCCGCCGCCGCAATGATCGCATTGCCGACATACATGCCCATGGAGCCCGCCATGAAGCTGAAATCCTGGGCCGCGGCGACGATCGGTGTGCGGCCGATGTCTCCTTCGGCCACCAGCATCGCCTCGGCCTCGCCGGTGTCACGCTGTGCGGACCTCATCCGTTCGGCATACCGGCGGCCGTCGCGGAAATTCAGCGGATCGGGCGTGGCGGGCGGGACCGGAACTTCGGTAAAGACCCCGCCATCGAACAACGAAATGAACCGGTCCCGCGGCACCAGCGTCATGTGGTGGCCGCAATTGGAACAGACATTGAGCGTTTCGCGCAGCTCTCGATGGAACAGCATCGTTCCGCATTCGTCGCATTTGGTCCACAGGTTCTCCGGCATCTCGCGACGCGAGAAGAGCGAATTGATCTTGGGACGGACGTAGTTGGAGATCCAGTTCATCGGCGCCTCGGCATGCGTGGGGCCGAAATAGGGGGGGCGGCGCGGATTTGCAATCACACCGTCTCAGTCAGCGGGTGCCGCGTCTGGTTCTCCGTATCGCGCCCGAGGCTGGTGGAAACCGGGCAAATGCGTCGCGACGTTCAGGTTACGATCCAACGCCGCAGCACCCACCAGGCCAGCAGCATTGGCAGCAGGTCGGTCGCGGCGAGCCAGGGGCTCGGGGTCAGCTCGTCGATACTGTAGTCGGTGACCCGCAACGCCAGACCGGTCAGCGTGCCATCGACCGACAGCAGCGCAACAGCGAAGAAATTGTTGGCGAAATGCGCGCCCCATGCCGCGCCGAGACTGCCCGACCGCGCCGTCAGATCCGCCGCCATCAGTCCAAAGACCGTCGCGCCCACAACCGCGTAGGGCGCGGTCTCGCCCAGCCGCGCCGGATCGAAATGCAGCAGCCCGAACAGAACCGACGGCAGCACGGCCCAGATCAGCGGCCGGGCAAACCGTGCGGCAAGCTGCTGTTGCAGATAACCGCGAAACAGAAGCTCTTCGGCGCCGGTCTGGATCAGAAGCCCCAGTGCCGTGAGCGGCAACAGCGTCAGCCAGATCCCGAGCGGCAAGTTCCGCTCGCTGGCCCCGAACAGCAGATAGAGGACCAGTCCCACCCCGTAGATGAGCCCGAAAACCGCGACCGCGCGGCTGAAATCCCTCAAGGCTCTCGGACCGGGCCCGATCAGACTGCCCAAGCGTCGCTTGTGAAGCCAACGGCAGGCTAGAGCCAGTCCGATAATCATCGGCAGGAACGTCGCCAGCACCAAGAGCAATGTCCGCGGGGTCGAGGACACCGCCATGGACGCCAACAGATCGCGGGTTTGCGAGGGGCCGAACAGAACCGTGTGAATGGCGAACCCGGCGGCGATCAGCGCAAGATAAGCCACCGCTGTCACAAACAGCCCGACCACCGTGCGCCAGATCTGGGCGCGCGGCTGCGCAGGGGCGATATAGGCGGCAAATCGCGGGGTCATCGGCAGGGTCCGGCAGCGGCGGGGTTCGCAGGGCACCTAGTCCAGCGGCGGGCGCTTGAAAAGGCGCGGCTGCTTGCACCCCCCGGGCGGCGCGCCTAGACCATGTCAACAGCACTCGGGAGACCAGCCATGCTCAAGCGCCAGTTCGACAAATCCAAGCTGCCCTCGCGCCATGTGACCGAGGGCCCGTCGCGCGCGCCGCACCGGTCCTACTACTACGCGATGGGGTTGTCAGAGGCCGAGATCCACCAGCCCTTCGTCGGTGTCGCCACCTGTTGGAACGAGGCCGCGCCCTGCAACATCGCGCTCAACCGCCAGGCCCAGGCTGTCAAGCTCGGCGTCAAGGCGGCCGAGGGCACGCCGCGGGAATTCACCACCATCACCGTCACCGACGGGATCGCCATGGGGCACGAGGGCATGCGTTCGTCGCTCGCCAGTCGAGAGGCCATCGCCGACACCGTCGAACTGACCATGCGCGGACATTCCTATGACGCGATCGTGGGGCTTGCGGGGTGCGACAAGTCCCTCCCGGGCATGATGATGGCGATGGTGCGGCTGAACGTGGCCTCGGTCTTCATCTATGGCGGATCGATCCTGCCGGGGCGGCTCGACGGCAAGGACGTGACCGTCCAGGACGTGTTCGAGGCCGTCGGCCAGAACCAGGCCGGTAATCTGAGCGAAGAGGCCCTGACCGTGCTGGAGCGCGTCGCCTGCCCGTCTGCTGGCGCCTGCGGCGGACAGTTTACCGCCAACACCATGGCCTGCGTGTCCGAGGCGATCGGTCTCGCGCTGCCCAACTCCTCGGGTGCCCCCGCGCCCTATGAGAGCCGCGACCAGTATGCCGAGGCCAGCGGCACCGCGGTGATGAACCTGCTGGAAAAGAACATCCGGGCCCGGGATATCGTGACGCTCAAGTCGCTCCAGAACGCTGCGCGGGTTGTGGCTTGCACCGGCGGGTCGACCAATGCCGGGCTGCATCTTCCCGCGATCGCCCATGAGGCCGGGATCGACTTCGATCTCGACGATGTCTGCGAGATCTTCCGCGACACCCCCTATTTCGTCGATCTGAAACCGGGCGGAAAATATGTCGCCAAGGATCTCTACGAGGCCGGCGGCGTCCCCGTCGTCATGAAAGAGCTTCGCCGCGCCGGTCTGGTCCATGAGGACTGCATGACAGTCACCGGACGCTCCATCGGCGAAGAGATCGATCTGGTCGAACGCGAGGCCGATGGCCGTGTGATCTACCCCGTGGACGCGCCGATCACCGAAACCGGCGGCGTGGTCGGGCTCAAGGGCAACCTTGCCCCCGAAGGCGCCATCGTCAAAGTCGCGGGCATGGCCGAAGAACACCAAATCTTTACCGGTCCGGCGCGAGTGTTCGAATGCGAAGAGGACGCTTTCGCGGCTGTTCAGGCCCGCGGCTACGAGGAAGGTGAAGTGCTGGTAATACGCAACGAAGGCCCCGCAGGCGGACCCGGCATGCGCGAGATGCTGTCCACCACCGCAGCGCTCTCGGGCCAGGGCATGGGCAAGAAGGTGGCGCTGATCACCGATGGCCGTTTTTCGGGGGCGACCCGTGGGTTCTGCGTCGGTCATGTCGGACCGGAGGCGGCCCATGGCGGGCCGATCGCGATGCTGCGCGACGGCGACATGATCACCATCGACGCGATCAAGGGCGAGATCAGCGTGGCACTGAGCGACGATGAGCTTGCCGCGCGCAAGGCCGACTGGTCCGGGCCGCGCGAGACCATCTACGCGTCCGGGGCGATCTGGAAGTTTGCCCAGCAGGTCGGCGCGACCCGGTTGGGGGCCGTGACGCACCCCGGCGGCAAGGCTGAACGCCACGTTTATGGCGATATCTGACCGACGCGGAAACAGAACGGCGGGCGCGACGCTCGCCGTCACCTTGTGGCTTGCGGGCTGTGCGGGTGACGCGCCGGCGCTGGTCAGCCGCAGCTTCACGCCACTGGCCGGCCCGCCGGTCACCTACCTGCTGGTCCAAGACGATACCGTGACCATCAAGGGACCGCCTGGCTATTGCATCGACGCGACGGCCACGCGAGACCGAGCGGATGGAGTATTCGTCATGCTCGGCGATTGCGCCCGCCTCTTCAGTGCAGGAACCACCAGTCCGGAGATGTCCGCAGTGCTCACGGCGCTCGTCTCCGGCCCGTCCGACCAGGCGCAACAGCCAAGCCCCGCGCAACTGGAACGGTTCTTCCGATCTGAGGCCGGGCGCGCGGCGCTGTCACTGGACGGCGACGCCGCAACCGTCACGATCGATCAGACCCGGGTGGCAGGCGATACGTTGCTGTTTCTGATGCATGATGCGAGCAGCGCCCGTCCCGAGGGCCTGTCGGACCGCAGCTGGCGGGCGGTTTTGACCCTGCGCGACCGGCTCGTCTCTCTGGCCGTCACGGCCCATCGTGAAGAGCCGCTGAAGGACCGCGATGCCCGCGATCTGCTCGAAACCTTCATTGCCGCAATGCGGGTCGAGAATGAGAACGGCGCCACACCGGCAGAGTGACGCCGTCGCATCAGGTCCGGAGAAAGGATCAGCGCGCGCCGCGGCCAACGTTCTTCACTACCAACGCGCGCCAGCAAAGGTCTCGGCGCATCTCCGGCAAGGTCCAGTCTTGAGAGCCCCGCGAACCGACGTCGCAAAACCTCTGCACAGGATCAGGACGTCAATTCAACCTGTGGGTCGCGCAACTGTTCCGGCTCCGACCCCCAGTCCGCGCTTTGCATCTCGTGCAGACGGCTGGCGGTGCGTTCGAACTCAAACGACCCGGCGCCTTCCAGATAGAGCCGTTCCGGCGTATCCGCGGCGGTGACGATCAGCTTAACACCAGCTTCGTAGAGCGTATCGATCAGGGTGACGAAGCGTTTGGCCTCGTTGAACTTGTTGATGTCGAGCGCCGGCACGTCCTCGAGGATCAATACCCGCACCGCACCGGCCACGGCCAGATAGTCTGCAGGCCCGAGGGGCTGGCCGCAGAGATCCCAGAACGACACCCGCGCCACGCCGTTGCGAAAGCGCGGCAGCTCGACCTCACGCCCCTTGACATGGAGCACGAGCCCCTCCTGACGCGCGATGCCGTGGCCACGCACGACGTTGGCCGCCGCTTCGGACGACAGCGGCCCGCGCTGTTCGCGCTTGGCGCCGGCGAGCTCCTGCCAGATCAGATCGACCTTGGCCCGATTGTCTGCATTGGCCGGATAGAAGTAGACCTGCTCGCCCGAAAGACGGTCCTGTCGGTAGTCCGTGGGGCCCGCAAGTTCCCAAACAGTCAGCTTTTCCTTGATCATTTCGATGAAGGGCACGAACAGCTGCCGGTTCAGTCCGTCCTTGTAGAGCGCATCGGGATGCCGGTTCGATGTCGCGACGACCACCACTCCGGCGTCGAAAAGCCGCTCGAACAACCGCCCCACAATCATGGCGTCGGTGATGTCCGTGATCTGCAGCTCGTCAAATGCCAACAGCCGGACCTCGTCGATGATCCGGTTGGCCACGGGGGCCAGCGCGTCATCCACCCCACGCTTGCGCGCCTCGGACATGCCCGCATGCACTTCTTGCATGAACGCGTGGAAATGGACCCGTCGCTTGGGCGCAGAGACATGGGTGACGAAGAGGTCCATCAGGAAAGACTTCCCGCGACCGACTCCGCCCCAAATATACAGCCCCGGGATCTGCTCGGGCTTGGCCCCACGGCCGAAAAAGCCACGTTTGGGCGGCGGCAGTGCCAGCGCCTGACGGATGCGCTCGAACTCCGGCAGTACGGCCTCCTGCGCAGGATCGGGACGAATCGTACCCTCGGCCGCGCGTGTGCCATATATGTATTTCAGTGGCGTCATAGCTTTTGCCTAACGCCTGCGCCCAGTGAGCGGAACGCGCGACAGAGCCGCACGGGACCCGAAAATCAGGCCCTGCGCGCGGTGGGCGTCAGCTGCGCTGGGCCCCGGTGGCGACCATGGCCTGTTGCATGGCCGTCCAATGGGCCAACAGCGTGTCGCCGAAGCTGTCATCAATCGCACTATTGGCGGTCAGGCGTTTGGCGTGAGGCGAAACACGGCGCTGAGCCGGACGGCGGGGGACGGTGGCAGAGAGTTTGCGGTTCATAACGGCGCTCCTTGCGTTGATGCACAAAGGCTCGTCTGGCGAGATTAACAACCGGTAACGCTTGCGCCCGAGACGGCGCGGACAGTTTACTTTTCCTTAACTATTCCATCAATAATTCGCGTTTGACGCGATACCCCCCGCCGCGCGACTGACAGTCTATGACCCACGCGCGCCTCATCACACCGGTCCTGGTTGCCGGATGCGTGATCCTCATGGCGAGCTTTGCGATTCGCGCAAGCTTTGGGGTTTTCCAGATTCCGATTGCCGAAGAATTCGGCTGGGCGCGGGCCGAATTTTCCATGGCAATCGCGCTGCAGAACCTTGCCTGGGGTATCGGTCAGCCGATCTTTGGCACCATTGCGGAGCGGCTCGGCGACCGGCGCGCCATCGTGCTGGGGGCCCTGCTCTACGCCGCCGGTCTGGTGCTATCGGCCTTTGCCACGACGCCGCTCGCCCACCAGGCGCTTGAATTCATCATCGGCTTCGGTATCGCCGGGACCGGCTTTGGCGTGATCCTTGCCATCGTCGGGCGCGCGGCGAGCGACGAAAACCGCTCCATGGCGCTGGCCATCGCTACGGCGGCCGGGTCCATGGGACAGGTCATCGGCCCACCCACGGCCGAGGCGCTGATGGCCATCATGCCCTGGCAGTCGGTCTTTATCGTCTTCGCCTGTGCCATTCTGATGGTTTTGCTCTGCCTGCCCTTCATTTCGAGCGCGAACCCGGCCAGTCGCACAGAGCTCGAGGAGAGCCTTGGCCAGGTCCTCACCCGTGCCTTTCGCGACCCGTCCTACACGCTGATCTTTGTGGGGTTTTTCTCCTGCGGGTATCAACTCGGCTTTATCACCGCGCATTTTCCGGCTTTCGTGACGGAAGTCTGCGGACCGATTGCGCCGGGCGGGCTGCTCCATGGCATGGGCATCACCACGACGTCAGCGCTCGGCGCTGTCTCAATTGCGGTGATCGGGCTGGCCAATATCGGCGGCACGCTGGCCGCGGGCTGGCTCGGCAACCGCTATGCGCGCAAGAATCTGCTGGCGCTGATCTACTTCGCCAGAACCATCGTCGCGGCCTGGTTCATCCTGACGCCCATGACCCCGGGATCGGTGCTGATCTTTGCGCTCCTGATGGGGTCGCTCTGGCTTGCGACCGTGCCGCTGACCTCGGGCCTGGTCGCTTATATCTACGGGCTGCGCTATATGGGGACGCTCTATGGCGTGATTTTTTTCAGCCACCAGCTCGGCAGCTTTCTGGGCGTCTGGCTCGGCGGGCAGCTCTACGACATCTACGGCAGTTACGAGGTCGTCTGGTGGGTTGGTGTGGGGGTCGGCGCCTTCAGCGCATTGGTGCATCTGCCCGTCCGCGAACGCCCCATGGTCGTCGCGGCACCGGCCTAGAGCGGGTTTTCGGGCAACAGACCCGCTACCACCAGCTCGGCGGCCCAGCCTTCGGGATGCTCGAAGAGATGCGTTTTCCAGCCGCGCGCGGTCGCAGTGGCGATATTCTCCGGCTTGTCGTCGGTAAAGAGCAGCGCGCCGGGGGCATGGCCCGTCTGCTCTTCGAGGATCTCGTAAATTCGGGGGTCTGGTTTCAAGACCCCGAGCTCGCCGGAGACGAAGCGCAGGTCGAACTCCCGCAGTACCGGATAGGCCTGTTCGGCCAGCGCCAGTGGCCCCGCACCGAAATTCGTCAGCGCATAGACCGGCACGCCCCGCGCCCGCAGCGCGCGCAGCAACACTGCGGACTCCTCTATTCCGGGGGTCGCGATATCCAGCCACCGGTCGTGCCAGAAGCGGATCGCGGACGCGTGCTCAGGATGTGCGCTGGCCAGCGCATAGATGCTGTCGCGAAACGGCGCACCACGATCGATCTGCTCGTTGACCTCATGCAGTGGAACCTCGGCGAAGAGCTTGCGTCGCCCCGCCTCGCCGATCTCACAGTCATAGAAACCTTCGGGGTCCCAGTGCAGCAGCACCCGCCCGAGATCGAACACAACCGCCTCAATCCCCACCACGGACTCCAAACTAGGACAGCGCCCGGTCGAGCGCCTGAAGAAACCGCGACCTGTCGGCTTTGGTATAGCCGCCGCCACTGCCCTGGAAAAACGGATCCGCGCTGCGCAGGGATGCCATGAGATCGCGCTGTGCCAGCCGCGGACCGATATTACGCGCGTTCAATACCTCGCCGGAAAAGGTCAACACGGTTGCCCCCGCCTCGATCGCGCGCGCCGCCAGCGGAATATCGGCGGTTACACACACGTCGCCGGGCGCCGCTGCCTCGGCGATCCAGTTGTCCGCGGCGTCGGGACCTTCGGCGACATAGACCATCTCGACCTCCGGAAAGGCCGAAGGCCGCACTCCGCCATCGCTGACCATCACCGCGGCCACGCCGCGCCGCGCGGCGACACGCGCGACTTCGGACTTGACCGGGCAGGCATCGGCATCGACCAGAATGCGCAGATTCGTCTCCTCATTGCTGCGCCGGACCAAGCCGCGCGCGAGCCACGCTGTCAATCCCGGACCTGTCGGACCACCGTCGCCGCGTCCGGCATCTCATGACGCGACGTTTCAGGTGACCTTTGCCAGCCGGCTTGGCACCGCTACCCTCACCTGTGAGGAGGCCGCTTTCGTGACCGACTATCCGCATCTGTTCGCGCCGCTCGATCTGGGCCATGTCACGCTGCCCAATCGCGTGCTGATGGGCTCCATGCATACCGGGCTGGAGGAAACCGGCGACTGGGGGCGGGTGGCCGCCTTTTATGCCGAGCGCGCGCGCGGCCAGGTCGGGCTCATGGTGACCGGGGGGATGGCCCCGAACCGCGAGGGCGCGGTTCTGCCGGGTGCTGCGGGGATGTACGGGCCCGAAGACGTGGCCAACCACCGGATCGTGACCAATGCCGTCCATGCCGATGGCGGGCGGATCGCGATGCAGATCCTCCATGCTGGGCGCTACGCATACTCGCCCGAGGCCGTGGCCCCCTCCGCGATCAAATCCCCGATCTCGCCCTTTGCGCCGCATGCTCTTGACGAGGAGGGGATCGAAAAGCAAATCGCCGACATCGCCCATGCCGCCGCCCTGGCGCGCGAGGCCGGCTATGACGGCATCGAAATCATGGGATCGGAAGGGTATTTCCTCAACCAGTTCCTCGTCACCCGCACCAACAAGCGTGAGGACGGCTGGGGCGGCAGCTATGCCAACCGCATGCGCCTGCCGGTGGAAGTCGTCCGCCGCACCAGGGCCGCGGTGGGCGACGATTTCATCCTGATCTACCGTTTGTCGATGATCGATCTGGTGCCCGAAGGGTCGAGCTGGGAGGAGGTCATCCAGCTTGCTCGCGCCATCGAGGCCGCCGGCGCCAGCATCCTCAATACCGGGATCGGCTGGCACGAGGCCCGCGTGCCGACAATCGCCACCAGTGTGCCGCGCCGCGCCTTCACTTGGGTGACGAAAAAGCTCATGGGCGAGGTATCGATCCCGCTCATCACCTCCAATCGGATCAATACGCCCGAAGTGGCCGAGGCCGTTCTGGCCGACGGCTGCGCGGACATGGTGTCGATGGCGCGCCCGTTCCTCGCCGATGCGGATTTCGTCGCCAAGGCCGCAAGCGGTCGCGCGGCCCAGATCGCGCCCTGCATCGCCTGCAACCAGGCCTGCCTCGACCATACATTTTCGGGCAAGATCTCTTCCTGCCTGGTCAATCCGCGCGCCTGCCACGAGACCGATCTGATCATAACGCCCACTAACGCGCCAAAATCCATCGCGGTGGTCGGCGCGGGCCCGGCGGGATTATCAGCGGCCATCACCGCGGCCGAGCGGGGCCACGCGGTGACGCTCTTCGAGCGCGACGACGTGATCGGCGGACAGTTGAACCTCGCCCGCCGAGTACCTGGCAAGGAGGAGTTCGACGGGCTCGTCGACTGGTTTGCCGAAGAGGTCGCGCGGACCGGCATCACGCTAAGGCTCGGGCAGGCCGCGACCGAAACCGACGTGACAGGATTCGACGAGATCATCGTTGCAACTGGCGTTTTGCCTCGGGACCCCGGGGTTCCTGGGCAAGACGTCCCCCATGTCATCGGCTATGCCGACGCTCTGCGCGGTGCACCCATCGGCCAGAATGTGGCAATTCTGGGCGCGGGCGGCATCGGGTTCGACGTCGCCCACGCGCTGGCCCATCGCGGCCATAGCCCGACGACGGACCTGCCGGCCTGGCTGCGCGAATGGGGCGTATCCGACCCCGCGGATCAGCGCGGCGGTCTGGCGCCAACAGGTCCCCGGCCTGAGCCCTCACCCCACAGGATCACGCTTATGCAGCGCAAGGCCGAACGGCCCGGCAAGCGCTTGGGAAAGACCACAGGCTGGATCCACCGGGCGAGCCTGAAAATGAAGGGCGTCACCATGATCGGCGGGGTCACCTACGACCATATCGGACCCGACTATGTCGCTGTCCGGCGCAGCGATGACGGCGATGTCGAGCATATCCCTGCGGACACGGTTGTTTTGTGCACCGGACAGCTGTCAAATCGCCGACTCGCAGACGTTCTGACGTCACACGGATATCCCGTTCACGTGATTGGAGGGGCAGATCTGGCCACCGAATTGGACGCAAAGCGGGCAATTGACGTAGGGACACGGCTCGCTGCGGCGCTCTGATCACCGTCATTTTCCCGTTTTGGAACCACCGCACGCAACGTAATGTCATTGTTGATTGCATGATGGCCATAAACGTGTTTGACATATTTCCACAATTTCGAAATTGACGGCGAATTGACGAAATATTACCCCTAATTCGCCACAATTCGAACGATTTTGCGACGGATATTACGTTTCGTCAGAGTGATTGGTTGGAGAGGGAAGATGGATCGACTTACAGAAATGGAGGCATTTGCGACTGTTGTCGATCAAGGTGGCTTCACCGGCGCTGCACGCAAGCTTCAAGTGTCAAAATCCGCGATTTCGAAGCATGTCTCATCGCTCGAAGCGCGCCTTGGGGTGCGTCTGCTTAATCGCACGACCCGCCGCGTGAACCCGACCGAAATCGGCCTGGTCTATTACGAGCGCGCACAGGAAGTTCTTGTTGCTGCGCGGGAGGCCGACGGCATGGTCGGCGCGCTGCAAAGCGAACCGGAGGGCTTGCTTCGGGTTGCGGTCACGCCGGATTACGGGCGCTCCGTCATCGCGCCGCGGCTTTCGGAGTTCCTGCAATCCTACCCGTCCGTTTCCGTCGACCTGGTTTTGATCGATCGTCCGGTGGAGTTGAATTCGGAAGGGTTCGATCTTTCAATTGCACCGGGAGCCGCGACCACTGGCAACGCCCAGTCTCGCATTCTGGACAGTTTCGCACTCGAACTTGTGGCTGCGCCCGCCTATCTGGACGCCCATGGCCACCCCGCCCGGGTCGAGGATCTGGTGTCCCATGTTCTGCTCCATGGCGGCGGCGGCGAGGTCGACGGCGCCTGGCGCCTGACAGCACAAACCGGCGAGGTGCGCACGGTTCGCGCACGGCCCCGAATCGCTATCAACAATTCCGAAGTGGTCGCAGACATGACGCTTCAGGGCATCGGTATGGCCCTTTTGCCCGACTATGTGATCGGCGATGCCCTGCGCGACGGTCTGCTGCGCCGCGTCATTCCGGGCCTTCCGACCCAGACGCGGCATATCGTTGCCACGCTGCCGCCGAAGCGGCATCTCAACCCGCGTGTCTCCGCCTTTCTGGATCTTTTCGACCGGTCGGGCTCCAACGGGTTCACCGGCAACACTTCGTCCGCGGCCCGCTAAGGCTAGGACGGCGGGAGTAGCACCGCAGTAACCCGTCGGTTCAACGCGCGCCCGGCTTCTGTTCTGTTGTCGGCGCGCGGGGCAAGATACCCCGCGCCTTCGACTCGCAGCCGGGACCGCGCAACCCCATGCTGTTCGACCAGACGGTTGGCCACGGCCTGCGCTCGGCTACGCGACACGCGCACGTTCCCCTCGAGCGTTCCGGTCGTGTCGGTGTGTCCGACCAGCACGATCCGCACATCTGGCGTCGCGGCAATGTAGGCCGCGAGGGCTGTCAGCGACGGATAGTCTTCGCCCGTCAACGCCATCGATCCCACGGCAAAGCTGACATCCTCAAGGACCATCTCGCCCGTCGCGGCAAAGGAGGCGGCCGGGCTTTCCGACCCAGAAGGCGCCTCGACCGGAGGCGTTTCGGACGCTTCCTGCGCCTCCGCCGCTTGCGGTATGCCCCCCACCGGTGGCGAAGATGGCACGGCGGGCAAGTCGGGGGAGTCTTCCGCGGCGGCCACCTCAGCGGCGGTCAGGGGCGTGATCAGATCGATCTGGAGGTAAACCAGCCCGCCGCTCGCGCTGGCCAGAATGGAAAGCATCGCCTTCTCCACCCCATCCTCATCGCCCCGCATCCCGGACACATAGCGGAAGCTTCCCAGATCAACGTACATGCCCGGCAGCGGCAGGACCTCAAGCCGGTGGCGAAAGTCGAACCCGCCGCATGTCAGATCGATGCAGGACAACACGATCTCAAACCCCTGCCGCGTCAGGCTTTGGGAGAGCGCGGTGATCGTATCTGCCATGGCGCCCGGCACGTTGGGCATCCGGTAAGCTTGGCGGAGGCGGGTCCCGTTCATCTCCACGAACGGCACGTCGCTGCCTGTCCAAATGCCCGAAGCAACCCCGTACCGGCCCGGCGGATCGCTCACCGAGGCCGTTTCCTGCGCCTGAGGTGGCAGATCGGCCAACAACTCTTCGGATGGCGTGGCCCAAAGAGGCGCGGCCAAACCGTTAAGAAAAATGGCCAGGGCGAGGTGCCGCATCACGATGCATGCACCGGGGCGGCTCGGTAGTGGTAGCCCGCCGCCCGGGTGAACCCGAGCCCCTCGAACAGACGCCGCGCCGGTGTGTTTTGGGCCACGACTGCCAAGGCCAGGGTCGTGCAGCCCCGCGCGGACGCCCAACGCGCGGCGCGAAGGATCATTGTGCGCGCGACGCCTTCGCCGCGGTGAGCAGGCACCACATGGAGCGCATGGATCATCGCGATCGGTCCATCCACCGCGACCAGGGTCACGCCCGCGGGCATGTCCCCGCGACGTCCCAGGATCGCGCAGGCCGGTGGCGGCGCCCGCGCGATAACCGCTTGCCGTGCGGGACCGACACCGCCATCGGCCCAGATCTCACGGCAGATCGACAGCTCCGGCGCGGCGACGATTGCGCGCAACGGCGGCAGATCCCGGGGCGCGAGATCATCCACCGGCGCAGTCAGCAGCAGCGACGGATCGCTTTGGCGGTATCCAAGGTCGGTCAGCATCCTGTCGAGCCCGTCCTCCGGATCACCGCGCAGCATGAAGAGCGGCGCCTGTCCCCAGCCCGCCATCCGCGCCTCGGCCGCCTGAAGCCCGTCGCGCGCGCGCGCGATGTCGACCGGGCCGGCCCCCTCGTCCCAGACCGCCGCCGAGACGCGCTGACCCCCACCATCGCCCCGGCGCAGACGGAAAGGGCCGACCAGATCGCCCCCGGCCGGCGGCCAGGTGGCCTCAAGCGCCTCGAACAGACGGGCAGTATCAGGGCGCACAATAGTGGGGGTCACGAGGCGCCAACGGACAGATCCGCGGCAAGCCGGACCATCGCGGCATCGAGGCGCGCCACATCGGTTCCGCGGACGACAACGTTCACCCGGTATCCCCTCTGGTCATGCATCGGATAGGATCCAAAGCTGAGATCGGGGAATTGCGCGGCCAGCGCGCCCAGTGGGCCGGCGATCTCGCCCTCGGCGCGCTCGAAGGTGAGCGACTGGCTCAGCAGCGGCGCCCCCTGCACCAGATGCGGCAGCACTCCGGCCAGCATGGCGCGAAAGATGCTCGGCACCCCGGCCATCACATGGACATTTCCCAGCGTGAAGCCCGGGGCCGCCGAGATCGGGTTCTCGATCAGCGTGGCCCCGTCGGGGATTCGCGCCATGCGCAACCGCGCGGCATTCAGCTCGATGCCCGTCGTGGCATAATGCGCCGCCAGAAGCGCGCGGGCATCGTCGCGCACATCGATCGACGCGCCAAAGGCTTGGGCCACGGCGTCGGCAGTGATGTCGTCATGGGTCGGTCCGATTCCACCTGAGGTAAAGACATAGGCGTGCGCTTCTGACAGGGCGCGCACGGCGGTTGCGATCGCTCCGGTCTCATCGGTCACGAACCGTGCCTCGGCCAGGGTGATGCCATGCTTGGCCAACTCACCCGCAAGATGGTGCATGTTGGCATCGCGTGTCCGGCCCGACAGGATCTCGTCCCCGATGACGAGCATCGCGGCGGTCGGATTGGCCGTATCGGTCGAACCAGCCGGCCCGGTCTGCGTCATCGCCCGTCTCCTTGCGGCTCTGCAGGGGTCGGTATAGGCCAACGTCCATGCGCTTTCCAACCCCGCTGGTCCCCGCCCGGCTCGTGCGCCGCTACAACCGGTTCCTCGCCGACGCGGTACTCGACGATGGCCGCGAGATTACCGCCCATTGCCCCAATCCAGGCTCCATGATGGGTCTCAAGGATCCCGGCCTGCGGATCTGGCTGGAGCCGAACGACGACCCCAAACGCAAGCTGAAATGGGGCTGGCGCGTGGTCGAGCTTCCCGGCGGGCATTATTCCGGCATCGACACTGCGGTACCTAACAGGGTGGTCAAGGAGGCGCTCAATGCCCGCGCCATCCCGGAACTGGCGGCCTACAGCACCGTCCGGTCCGAAGTCCCCTACCGGACGCGCAGCCGCGTCGATTTCCTGCTCTCGGGTTCCGGCCTGTCGGACGCCTATGTCGAGGTAAAGAACGTTCATCTGCGCCGCGATGGCGACTGGGCGGAGTTTCCCGACAGCGTCACCACCCGCGGCGCCAAGCATCTGGGCGATCTCGCCGCGATGGCGGAGAACGGGCACCGTGCGGTGATGCTCTACCTGGTGCAGCGCACCGACTGTGCCCGGTTGAAGATGGCAGCCGATCTCGACCCCGGTTACGCGACTGCGTTCGAAGCCGCTGCAAAGGCCGGCGTGGAAATGCTATGCTACGGTACGCAGGTCACGCCCGAAGAAGTGACACTGGCAAAGCGGCTCCCGGTCGCGCTGTGATCACGTCTCTGCGCGGCTCTGGAACATCGCGCGCGGCTGCGTTACATCGCGCGCAATCGACGGCGATGGAGACTGAGTTGGACGAACGCCACCGGGGCCGGCTCACGAAAGACGGTATCCGTATTCACGAATCGGCGGATTTCGCCGGAATGCACAAGGCAGGACGCCTTGCGGCAGAGATTCTTGACGCGCTGGTGCCACGCATCGCGCCCGGTGTGACGACCGGCGAGCTCGATACCTACATCGAGGACATGGTGGCCGAGGCAGGTGCCGTATCCGCCACGATCGGCTATAAGGGCTACCAGCATGCCTCGTGCATCTCGGTCAACCATGTGGTCTGTCACGGCATTCCCGGTCCCAAGCTGCTCAAGGACGGCGACATCCTGAATATCGACGTGACCGTCATCCTGGATGGCTGGTTCGGCGACACCAGCCGGATGTATGTCGCCGGAAAACTGCCCCGCAAGGCCGAACGTCTGATCGAAGTGACCCACAACGCGTTGCTGCGGGGCATCGAAGCCGTGCGCCCCGGGAACACGTTCGGCGATATCGGCCACGCCATCCAGAGTTATGTCGAATCCAACAAGATGTCGGTGGTACGCGATTTCTGCGGCCATGGGCTGGGCCGCGTGTTCCATGCGCCGCCGAATGTGCTGCATTACGGACGCGCAGGGGCAGGTCCGGTGCTGGAAGAGGGCATGTTCTTTACCATCGAGCCGATGGTCAATCTGGGGCGCCCCGAAACCAAGGTGCTGGGCGACGATTGGACGGCCGTGACGCGGGACAAATCGCTGTCGGCGCAATTCGAGCATTCCATCGGGGTGACCGCAGACGGCGCGGATATCTTCACGCTCTCGCCCGGCGGGCTGTTTCACCCCACCTACGGCGTCTGACCGATCCCCATACGCGGCAGGACCGCCGCGCCCGCCAGACGTTTGTGAAACAGCGCGGCTCCGACGTGCAGGACCAGCAATCCGCCCAGCGCAAGGGCCAGAAGCTCATGGGCATTGCGCGCTCTGCGCGCCACATCGGGCATGAATTCGAAGACCGGCAAGGGCAAGATGCCGAAGACGCTTGCCGGATAGCCGAGCGCCGCGAGTTTCAGCCATCCGGTCACAGGCAGGGCGACCAGTATGACATAGAGAGCGGCATGAGTTGCGTGGGCAAGCCGCCGCTTGGCCCGGCCCATACCTTCGGGCAAGGGCGGCACCGGTCGCGTAAGCCGCACACCCAGCCGCAGCAGCATCAGCCCGAACAGCAGCACACCGACCGAGATATGCGCCTGCACCGCCGCCTCTGCGAGACCCGGGGTCCGCTCATAGTAGATGGCGTTGATCAGGGCCAATGTGAGCTGCAACGCGACCAGCAGCACCACGAGCCAGTGCAACAACCGGAGCGCTGCGGGATAGCGTGCAACCGCCGTCAAGGGGTGCTGGTCCCACAAGCACGCACTCCGCGAGACGGACCAGCATTGCCGCCACGGGGCGCCACATCAGAGCTTCGCACCGACGTCGCTCTGGCCAAATCAGCCGCAAAGCCCCAGGGCATCCGCATCGCCATGAGGGAAATCTACTCCGGCACACCCGCTTTGCCAGTGTTCGAAACGCTGGTTTGCGCAGATTTTCGGCCATTGAGCCTGGTCTGGCCGTGCAGCAACCTGAGTGGTAAACCTTAGCCGCCCTTGACCCATGACAGGATGGACCTCCGCCATGACCCGCCACTTCGTGCCCCGTGTTCTTTCGGCCATCGGCTTCGCCGCGGTGCTCGCCGTACCGGCCGCCGCACAGGAGGTCACGCTGCGTTTCCAGCATTTCGTGTCTCCGAACTCGGCCAACCCCAAGCATTTCATCGAGCCCTGGGCCAAGAAGGTCGAAGAGGACTCGGACGGTCGCATCAAGGTCGAGATCTATCCGTTCATGCAGCTCGGCGGCAAACCTCCGGCGCAGTATGATCTGGTGCGCGACGGCGCCATCGACGGCGGCTGGGTGATCCCCGGCTACCAGCCGGGGCGGTTTCCCGAGGCCGAGGCACTGGAGTTGCCCTTCATGACCACGAAATCGGGCGAGGAGGCCAGCCGCGCCGCCTGGGACTTCACCCAAAAGCACCTGCTGGACGACTTTGCCGATGTGCATCTGATTGCCTCGCATATGCATGGACGCGGGATTCTCCATAAAAAGGGCGATGCACTGGAAAGCATGGATGATATCGCCGGGCTGCGGCTGCGCGGCCCGTCGCGGCCCGTAACCCTTCTTCTGGGCAAGCTCGGCGCCACTCCGGTCGGCATGCCGGTACCCGCCTTTCCCGAGTCGCTGGCCAAGGGTGTCGTCGATGGGGGCGTGATTCCCTGGGAAATCGCGCCCTCTCTGAAGCTCGATGAACTGACCGACAGCCATACTGACATTGCCGGCGACCAGTCGCTCTACAACCTCTTCTTCATCTGGGCGATGAACAAGGACAAGTACGAGAGCCTGCCTGACGATCTGAAGGCCGTGATCGATGCGAATTCCGGCATGGAAACCTCCGCCTGGGCCGGTCGCGCCCATGACATCGGCGACAATGAAGGCAAGGAAGTCATCGCCGCGTCGGGCAACGAGATCGCCGTGCTGAGCGAGGCCGAAACCGACCGTATCCGTGCTCTGGGTGCCGAGGTGACGGCGGAGTGGATCGACGAAGTGACGGCCAAGGGGCTCGACGGGGCCGGGCTTGTCTCGGACGCGCAAGCGGCTGTGGCAGAATTCGCCGGCAGCGCAACGCCGCCGTCCAACTGAGGCTCAGCGCTCCCGCGCCGCCTCCTCCCACTGCGCCCACAAGCTCAAAAGCAATGGGCGGCCGCCCGGCGCGGGGTGGATGTCGCCCATCAAAACCGGTCCGGTGACCGGTGGCGCAGGGCGTTTTGCAGCGCTGCGCGAGTGGTCCTTGCCGACCCGCGCCGCCGCGCCATCGGACATCGCCTCATAGGTGCTCGAGAAAGGTGACATGGGTGTCACCATAGCGCCGCGCGTCGGTCCGCGCAAAACCTTCGGGCGCCTCCTGGGCCGTCGCCTCTTCCCAGACCACCAGCGCGCCGGGTGCGACCCAGCCGCCGGCGCGCGCCGAGGTCAGCGCACGCGTGCCCGCCCCCTTGCCATAGGGCGGGTCGATAAAGACCAGAGTCGCTGGCGCACCGGCGCGGACCGGCAGCCGCGTTGCATCCATGCGCAGCACCCGCGCGGCGTCGCCCGCCCGGGTCAGCCGGATGTTTTCCGTCACCAAAGCCGCCCCCTTGCGCCCGTTCTCCACAAACACCGCCTGCGCGGCGCCCCGCGACAATGCTTCCAGCCCCAGGGCGCCGGTGCCCGCGAAGAGGTCGAGGACCACGGCGTCGGTCAGGGGATCGCCGAATGTCCCACCGGACAGAACGTTGAACAGGCTCTCGCGCACCCGATCCGCTGTCGGTCGCAGGTGCGCGGCGACATCGCCCTTGCCGAGAGCGGCCAGCTTGGTCCCGCGCCACTGCCCGGCAATGATCCGCATGGCTGTCCTCTCCCCGTATTGTGGCGTTGGCAGAACCCGTTCGAACGCGCTCAGCCGCTCAGTAGCGTCTTCAGCTCGACCCCAGGATCGGCCACGGCCCCGGGATCCGCCGTGCGTCCCGCATCGATCAGACGCTTGCCGACCATGTAGGCCCGCGGGTCGTTCATCGCGTCCACGGCCAGCAACTGCTCGGCGCGATAGTACCAATGGGACTCCGTTCCGTCCCGCGCGCCCTGGCGGGTGACGACCCGGTCATAGCCCCGGTTTAGCCCGGCAATCTGCAGTTTGACATCGTACTGGTCCGACCAGAACCAGGGCTTGGGAGCATAGGCAGTCTCGGCGCCCAGAATGTTGGCGGCTACGGCCTCGGCCTGATCGATCGCATTCTGCACGCTTTCCAGCCGGGTCGGCTGGCCCCGGAACGGAAAGAGCGTGCAATCGCCGGCCGCCCAGATCGCAGGGTCGGACGTCTGGCCAAAGCTGTTCACGAGGATACCGCTGTCTGTCTCGATGCCGGCTGCGGCCGCGAGCCGGTCCTCGGGCAGAATCCCGATCCCGACGATCACGAAATCGACCTCCAGCATGCTGCCATCGCTCAGTTCGGCGCCGGTCACAGCGGATTTGCCCGTGAGACGTTCGAGTCCCACACCCTCGCGGATATCGACACCATGCGCGGTGTGGAGCGCACGAAAGTAGTCGGCGGTCTGGGAGGCCGCAACGCGGCAGAGGATGCGGTCAGCCATCTCCACCAGGGTAACTTTCAGCCCCTGCTTGGCCGCGACCGCCGCGGCCTCAAGACCGATATAGCCGCCCCCCACGATCAGGACGCGCGCACCGTCCCGGAAGCGCGGCGCCATCGCGTCGACATCGGCCAAGGTCCGAACGGTGACGACCCCGTCCAGGTCGCCGCCGACCGCCGCCGGCAGCCCGCGGGCCCGGCTGCCCGTGGTCAGTGCCAGCGCGTCATAGGGCAGATCGCGCCCGGCCACCTGCACAACCTGCGCAGGCCGGTCGATCTCCACCGCTTCGGATCCGGTCAGCAGATCGATCTGGTGCTCTGCATAGAACTCCCGCGGGCGCAGATAGAGCCTGTCCTTCTCCATCTCGCCCAGCAGATAGGCCTTGGAGAGCGGCGGGCGCTGATAGGGCGGTTCAGGCTCGGACCCGACCAGGGTCAGCGTGCCCGCATACCCAAGCTCGCGCAGCTTCGCTGTTAGCGCAGCCCCCGCCTGCCCCGCTCCGATCACGACGATATTCTGCATGGAACTGCCTTGCTTCACTGGTCTCTACCGGGGGCAGTCCTATAGTCCGTCCATCGGGTACGCAAACAAGGAAGGCTGCAACTATGGCGATTGCGGTGGGTGACAAACTGCCGGAGGCAACACTGCTGCGGCTCGGCGAGGACGGGCCCGAACCGGTGACGGTCTCGGACCTCACGGCGGGCCGGAAAGTCGTGATTTTCGGTTTTCCGGGCGCCTTTACAGGCACTTGCTCGACCGCCCATGTTCCAAGCTTCATGCGCACGCGCGACGGCTTTGCCGACAAGGGCATTGACGAGGTAATCGGCGTGACCGTGAACGACCCGTTCGTGATCGCCGCCTTCGACGAGTCGACCGGGGCGGGCGCGGCGGGCGTCACCCTGCTCGGCGATCCGATGTCGGAGTTCGTGCTGGCCCTGGACCTCGCGCTGACCGTGCCGGCCGTGGGCTTTCGCGACCGGTCACTGCGCTATGCGATGCTGGTCGAGGACGGCGTGGTCACCGTGCTGAACATCGAAGAACAGCTCGGCGAATGCACGGTCTCCGGCGGCGAGGCACTGCTCGAGTCTGCCTGACGACAAAACGGCGCCGGATGCGGCCCCGCGATGTGCCGGCCGCGAAGGGCAGCGGCTTCACCCGGCGAGGGGTGTCACGGATCGTGGTCCTCGAACCGCCGTTCTCGGGGGCGTTCCGAGCGCGGGCAGCACGCGAGGCCCGAGCGCAAGGAGCCGGTCGGCGATGCTCTGGCCCAGCGGCGGGCGCGTCTGGACCATCTCGGGGTCGCTGGCCCGATAACTGCCAAGGGGTTCCTGATTGGCCGCCTCTTCGGATCGCGTCTCCAAGAACACCGGGCTGATGGCGGGATAATGACCGACATCGCCCTGTTCGGAAACGGTCTGGAGCGTGCCATTGACCGTCACATGCCCGCAGCCGCCGTGATCGTCATGGCACACCGGACGGGCGAGCGTGATTACCCGAAGGATACCTTCATCCTCGCTGACAAGCTGGCTGATCCCGATACGCGATCCCGGCCAGACGAACCCGGCATGGTCATAGGCATAGGCCTGCCCGCCGGGTGCACGGTTGCTCTGCTGCGAGGCGAAACGACGGCGTCCGGTCTGGGCGCAGTCGAAAAACTCGACTCGCGAGCGCACGATCCGGTCGGGGTAGTCGAAGGACCAGCGATACATGGTGAATGCACCAAGCAGCAAATCCGACGGGGCCACCTTGGGCACTTCGAAACGAGCAGGTTCCGCTGCAGGCTCGAGGCTCAGATCCGCAAAGCTCAGGTCCGTGTTCGCCTCGATGCTTGCGAGCACCGCGCCCGCTACAGGCATTCCCGTCAGGAGCCGGTCGAGATCGATCACGGTGATCCGGGCGCGCCCGGCAAAACCGACCCGGGGCATGCCTTCGGAAGAAAGATGTTCGCGCAACCGGTGGGCGACACGGTCCCAGTCATAGGTATTGGACATGGCAGACCTCGCAGGCGGACAATCCCGATCAATAGGGATGATTTTAACATCTAATAGCCCAAAGCGATAGCAGCACGCCGCCGCCATTAACGCGCGGGTTTCGTGAAAAACCTGTCCAAGTACGCGGTGTTGTGGCAGCCTGAGGTCAACCCTTCCGGCAGAATGACGAAGGGCGCAGATGATGAGGCAGGACCGATGACACCCCTTCGCCCCGGCGACAGCTTCGGGCTGGTCGCCCCTTCCTTCGCCGCAGACCCGTCCATCTGGACCGGTTGCCGCGCACTCCTGCAGGCGCGTGGCTTTGACGTGATTTTCTTCGGTCAGGAGGCAATCCCCGACGGACGGCAGGCCGCGTCAGATCGGGCACGCGCTGCCCATCTGCACGCGGCATTCGCAGATCCGCGGGTCGCTGCCGTGCTGAGCCTGCGCGGCGGTTGCGGTGCATCGCGGCTGCTCGACTGGCTTGATTTCAAGGCGATCGGTGCAGCGGACAAGCCGTTTATCGGCTATTCGGACGCAACGGCGCTGCATATGGCACTGCGCAGCCAGGCGGAACTTGTCAGCTTTCACGGGCCAATGGCAGGCGATCTGGCCGGTTATGCTGACGCCGACAGCCTCGACGCGCTGCTGAATACGCTGACCGGTGCGCACAGCGGGGTCAACCTGACCGCGCTGCCAAACCACGGTAAACCCGGCCGTGCCGAAGGGCTGCTGGTGGGCGGCAACCTATCAGTCCTGACCTCGCTGATCGGCACGCCGGAGTTCGACATCCCCAATGGGGCGATCCTGCTGCTAGAGGATGTGGGAGAGCCGGACTACAGGCTCGACCGCGCCCTGGTTCAACTTGCCCGCAGTGGTGTGCTGGAACGTTGCGCAGCGGTGCTGTTCGGCGAAACCACAGTGGCGCCCGGACCCATCGACATTGCCCTGCCAGAGATCGCCGCACCGCATCTTGCCGGGATTTCTGGGCCCGTGGCCTTCGGGCTGCCGGTCGGGCACCTGCGCCGCAACATCACACTGCCGCTCGGCACGCGCGTCGTGCTGGAGGTCGCAGAGGGGACCGCGCGGCTCGACTGGCCGGACCTCTGGACCGGCGCCGCGGCGGGCCGCAGGTTCGCGGCGGAATAACCCTCAGCGTCCGGCCGGCGCCAATTCCAGGCCTGCCAGCGCTTCGAGCGGAAAGGCCACGTGGCGCAGACCGTCATCGGCACAGGCAATCGCGCCGGCCACAACACCGCGGATCTTGAAACGCGACCCAGGGACATAATTCCTGCGCCCGCCGCCCGGCAGGGCCGTTCCCGTCACCGGTTCGCAGGCCATGAGCCAGCGTCCAGGCGCTGCGGTTTGCAGCAAGCTTTCAGCATGCGGATCGTCGAACATCACATCAACTCCAACTCTGAATGTTCTAAGCATGGCGCGGAATGCGGTAATGACCCGTTCCGCCTGCGGGCTTTGCCGCATTTTTTACGACTAACGTCGCATTTTCACATCGCACTGCTCATTTTTTGCCGGGTTTTTGGGCAGATTCACCAAAAATCACGGCAGCTCAGCCGTTCTGTGAAGCGTGATCTTCAACCCGCCATGGGGAACGGGAGGGTCCGAGGGCAGGAACGGCAGACCAGTCGCCTTCGCCAGACCACCGTCGCTGGTTACGAGACCCACACGCCAGCCGGAAAACCGGTCGCGCAGCACCTGGCCAAGGCTGCCATAGAGGGCAAAGAGCAGTTTGCGGTTGCCGATCCTGGCCCCGTAGGGCGGGTTGACCATCACGAGGCCGGGCGGTCCCTCCGGCGGCGCAAACGCACTGATCGCCTGCCGCTCGAAGCTGAGCATATCGGCAACACCAGCCCGTTCGGCATTCTCACGCGCCATGCGGATGGCCCCATCGTCACGATCAGCGCCATATCCGTGCCACCTGGACGCGCGGGCCGTTGTGGACGCTGCGTCGCGCAGCGCCGACCAGCGCGTGGCGTCTATCCAGGCCAGTTGCTCGAACGCAAAGCGCCGCGCCCGGCCCGGGGCAAGACCGGTTGCGATCTCGGCGGCCTCGATCACGAACGTGCCCGAGCCGCACATCGGGTCGGCGACGGGCTCGGCGCCGTCGAACCCGCACTGACGCAGAAATGGCGCCGCAAGCGTTTCGCGCAAAGGAGCCTTGCCCATTCCCTGTTTCAACCCGCGCTGGTGCAGCGCGGCGCCGGAGCTGTCGATGCTGATCGTGCAGAGGTCGTCGTCAATCCGGACGAGCACACGCAGAGTGGCAGACTCCGATGCGGGGTCCGATACGGGCGCCCCGGTGGTCTCGGCGATCGCGCGGCCGACCCGCTGCGCGGCAGCCCCGGCGTGGTAGATGCGCGACTTGCGGCAGGTGGCCTCTACCCGCACGGGCACGTCCGGGCGCAGAAGAGCCGCCCAGCCGACCTTGCGCGCCCGCTTGTCGAGCTGCGCCAGATGCAGGGCCCGAAACTCCGCGATCCGGACCAGAACGCGGGTGGCGCCGCGCAGCCACAGATTGGCCTGCATCACCACATCCCATCCGCCATCGCAGCGCGCGCCGCCGGGAACCGCCGCAACGCCCGCGAACCCGAGGGTGCGCATCTCCTCCGCGAGCGTGTCCTCCAGCCCCGGCGGGCAGGCACAGAAGATGTCGAGCGGAGCAGGCAATGTCATCGGCGTGCCATATCCGCCGCCTGCCGCCGGCGCGAGCCTATTCTCCGAAGGACTGTTCGGCGACGGCCGCGGGCGCTGGCTGTTCGTCCGGGTCAGCAGGTGGGACGGTCGGGGGTTCCTGCCCGACCGGCACCTGGCCCATCAGCGGGATCAGACGCAGGAAGCTCGCCTCCGTTCCGCCGGCAAAATGCGCCGCCAGCCGTTGGCGCACGGTCGCGAGGTTGCCGGGGTTGTAGGTGTGCTCGACGAGGAACCGGTTGAAGGCGAAATGCAGATCCGGGAGCCCGCGCAGGTCCGCCGCCGCTTCGTTCAGAGAGCGTGGCGGAAAGATGACCGCATAGGGCTGCGGCGTGAGCGGTGTGACATCGATCGACAGCCCGTCCTGCCATCCGCGCGCCGCCATCCGGGCGAGCAGCGCATCGAGGATCGGCCGGTCGCCGATATAAATATCGATCTCCTCGAGCACCGGCGCGGGGGCGGCACCCGCGGCATCCGCCGGTGTGGGGGCCGGCGCGTCCGGCGCCTCCGGCACAGCGGCCGCATCCAGTACCGTCGCACCGGCCTCTTGCTGGCAGTTCATGTTGGAGCGTTGCAGCCATTCGGCGAGGGTCAGGTCGGACCGCAGGCACAGATCGGTCAGTGGCGCTTCGACATCGTCCTCGCCCTGGGCGACCTCCGGCTGGTGCACGGCGCAGCCCGTACCGGTGCCGTTGCGCGTACAGATCAGCCGCGCGACCTCGTCATGGCTGTCGATGATCACGGTGTCAGGCACCCGCGCGCTGCCCAGCCGCGCCCGCACCTCGCGCCGCTGGGCCAGGGCATCGGCACTGACACGCACATCCGACGTGGTGTGGCGCAGAACCCCGATGCGCAGCGGCGCCCCTGCAGCGAGCCGGCTGGCAACGCGGGCGTCGTTTTGCAAGAAACCGGTCGCGGACATGAAGGTCGGCAGCGACGCGCGGTAGCGGCTGCGCACCTCCAGCGTGGCCGTGGTTGCGCCGCAGAGCATGTCGATGGCGCCGCTGTCGAGCGCTTCGAACCTGTTGGGTGCAGCGGGATCGTCCACCGCCGTGACGACCGGCACGAAGCAGGCCTCGAAAGGCCGCGCGGTTGACGCCCGCAGATCGTTGACGAAATCGATGCAGAGTTCGACGGTGTAGCCGCGAAAGCCCGTCGCCGCACCATCAGGTCCCGGATCGCAGAGACCCGCCTCTCCGGCACCGCGCGCGGGCACCAAGCGCGAAAACGGGGCCGCGTCGGCGCGTACACCGATGCGCACCGGGATGTCCTCGCTTTTGGGTGTGACGCTGTCTTCGGCACGCGCGGCCCCGGTCCCGACCAAGGCCCCGATCAGCAGCGTGACCCCCAAGAGGATGGAAAAGCGACAGCTTCTTGCTAGCATGGCACGATCCTATCCGCGCGGTCCCGGTGATAACCATGCACTACGTCGTCATTTTTGTCATCGGTCTGCTGTGCTGGATCGGGCTGTCGCTCGACGTGACCGAAGTCAGCTATCAGCTGGTCGGCGAGAGCGACCAGATTCTGCCCATCCTCGTGGCGTTCGGCATCGTGCTGTGGTTCTACAGCGCGCGCTTTGCCGAATGGGCCGCGGGCAACACGCCGCCCGCCGGCTTTCCCACCGGACCGACGAGCCATTTCACCACCCGGCTGCGCTATATGCTCTTTGTACTGGCCTATGCCGGCGCGGGCATGCTGGCGCTTCTGCTGATCTATGTGGCGCCGCAATACATCTTTGCGTTGCTCTGTCAGATCCCCGGCAACGCGTTCACCGAATGCGAAACCGCGATCGGCAATGTCAATCCGCGCTCGATCGAGGCTTTGGCCCTGGGCCTGTCCGTGGCGATTGCGCTGCTCGGCCTGCCGGCCATCGATGCGCGCTGGCGGGCGTCGCTGCAGCGCGCTGCCCAGATCCCGGCCCGTGCCACGAGCCTGGAACAGACGCTGCTGAGCAATTTCGACCTCTTCTCCGCCGAGCGGGACGAGATCGATCGGTTCCTGGCCGACTATAACGGTGCCCCGGGCGGTCCGCGGCTTTTTAACGGCGATCTCTATGCCCCGCGCGATGACGGGTATCTGGAGAGCTATCCGCGCTGCGAGTTCATCTTTCACCGGCTCGACGGGCTGTCGGACGAAACCCGCCGTACCGTGGGAATGGCGGAGTTCGCCGAAACCCTGACGAAACTGCGCGCCGAGTTGGCCGGTATCCGCAAGGATGTCGCAGGCCTTCATGAAATGCTCGACAAGACGCTGGGCCGCCGGTTCGCGGGCGAGATCCGGCAGGTCCATCAGGGCGCCGAGATCGGGTCCGCTGCCCGCGCGATCGCGGAAGCAGGCGATCCGCCGCCCGAGAGCCGCGTGGCCCAGCGCCAGGCACGGCGATACGAGGGCGCGAGCGATTTCGCGGGTCGACGCAGCGACGAATACGCGATCACAAAGCTCGACGACATCCTCAAGGCGCTGAAAGCCACCGACGAGGCGTTCGACGAGAGTGACGAGGTGCTGCGCGGCTTCATGCTGAAACAGCTCAGCGATATCAGCGCCCGCAGCAAGGCGGTCTATTCCGACGTGCTCAAGATCATCGTGCTGATGTCCCTCAGGGTTGGCTCTCCGCAGAACTTTCTCTTCCATCTCGGCTTCGATCTGACCGAGGGCGAGGCCGACCCGATGGAGGTCGGCTCCTCGCTCGTGGTGGGCGTGTTTGTGCTGTCGCTGCTGGTCACGGCCGTGCTGTCCTGGATCGCGCCCCAGGACGCGATGCTGATCCTGACCCATACGCTGGGCATGGTCGGCGGCGCGGTCTTCGGCGCCTTCGTGATCGCCAACATGATCATCGGGGCCGAGCCGCTCTTTCGCCGCAAGGGCGCGGGCGTGATGCGGCTGCGCAATTGCCTGACGAGCTTTGTGGGCGCGGTATTCTTCACCGCGCTCGCGGTGGTCCTGCTGGGACAGTTTTATCCCGGCACTCAAGCACTGTCGCTCAGCTTCGCGCCCGTCACAGGGCTCTACGGGCTCTACATCGCCATGGCCGTGTTTCGTGAAAGGGATTTCAGCGACACCCGCCAGCCCGGACAGCCCGCGCCGTCACTGCCCCCGCTGCCATCGCTGCGCGATCTGGTGCTTGGCCGTGCGGATCCGCCTGAGGGCGGCGTTAGCCATAAACGCTACGATTTTGCTCTCTTCGCCGTCGCTGCGGCGACCTTGTGCTTTGGCTGCGTGGTCTGGGCCAACATGACCTTGCCACGCCCCGGGCTCTGGATCGTGCTCTGCGCCGCGGTGGTCGTGCCGGGTGTGCTGACGAGTGTGATCTGGCTGCTCGACCGGGAGCGCAACCGCCGCGGCGCCGCCGAAGGCAGGCGCGGCACCCTGTCCGACATACTCGACGACATCCGCTTCCTTCTGGTCTGCGCTCTCGCCGGCCTGCCGCGCTTCGTGGTCTGGCTGTTCCGGCTGCCCGCCCGGATATGGCTCGGTATCCGCGCCGCCGAACGGGCGCCGCTCGTGGCCAAACGATGACGCGCACGGTGTCGCGGCGATTACGCGTGCCGCAGGGTGTAAGCTCACAGACAAACGACACGGGCGTCTGATGCGCCCAGCAATGCAGCGAGCACCGTAATGGACAAAGCCAGCAGCACCGGCGAAGGCAAGGCCGCAACCGTGACCCGAATGGCCCCGGACGAGGTCTATGACACAGATATCGACGCCCATCAGGGCTGGGCCATGTCCGAACATGCCCCCACCGGCGGGACGCGACAGGCGGTGGACCTGCTCTTTGTCCATGGCATGGCGGCGGGCGGCTGGATGTGGTCCGCCGACTGGCTCGCGGCCTTTACCGATCAGGGCTACCGCTGCTGGACGCTGACCCTGCCCGGCCGCGCCGGCGGGCAGACGATCGCCACGAACCCCCAGGCGCTGGACCGCGCGCTGGCCATCGCCTTTCACAAGAACGACCCCGAAGCGGCCCTTGCGGCATTGGCCAAGGCGATGCCCGGCGCCTCGACCCTCGACGGGCCGGGCATCGCGGAGTTCACCGACGCACTGGCGCAAGCGCTGAAGCGTATCGGGCGCCCCACTGTGCCCGTTTGCCATTCGCTCGGCGGTGCGGTCGCCCAGAACCTCATGCGCCGAGGCCAAAGTCCGGCGGGCACCGTGCTGCTCTGTTCGACGCCGCCTTACGGCTTCTGGCGGTCTTCGGTCGAGATGGCCTTTACCAACCCAGACCTGTGGCGGGCGCTCTTCGATTTCAGCCTGTTCGGGCAGCGCGGCACCGACATGGACGTCATGCGACGCAATCTCTTTCCGCGAGGCGTCAGCAATGGCGACTATGCGGAGATGGTCGGGAGTCTGCGCGACGAATCCTTCAAGGCGCTGGCCCAGGCCAATGGGTTTCCGCCCTTCGCACCGCTGCCCGGCCCGCGCGGTGACGTGCTGGTGATCGGCGGGACCGAGGATCGGTTCGTGCCCTGGCTCGATGTCATGTTCACCGGCACCTACTACGGGACACTGCCGGTGATCGTGCAGGGCGGTGGGCACATGCTGGTGTCCGAACCGGTCTGGCCGCGCGCAGCCGACGCGATTCTGGACTGGCTGCCCGGACTGGCCAACCAGAGAGCCGCCGCGTGAGGTCCCTGGCCCGCGGGCTCGTCTTCGGGATCATCGCCGCGTTGGGACCTGTAGTGGCCATCGCGCAGGACGCACCCGCTTATGTCGGGTCCGCCGCCTGCACCCCGTGCCATGCCGAAGCAACGGCGGCGTGGGAGGACTCGCACCATGCCTGGGCCTGGACGGAGCCCACCGCGGAGCGCGTGCTGGCGGATTTTGACGACACGGAGTTCGACGGCGCCGGCATGTCGGTGCGCTTCTCGCACTCCGAAGACGACGGCTACAACATCTCCGTGACCGAAGCCGACGGCAGCAACCGCGTGTACCCTGTGCATTCCGTCGCCGGGGTCGCGCCGCTTCAGCAGTATCTTCTGGAAACGGAACCGGGGCGCCTGCAGAGCTTTGACGTGGTCTGGGACACCGAAAAAGGCGGCTGGTTCCACCTTTATCCTGATCAGACGCTGGCACCCGGGGACGGGCTGCACTGGACCGGTCCCTTCAAGACCTGGAACGCCCGTTGCGCCGAGTGCCACGCGACAGGCTACGAAAAAGCCTATGATCCGGCGACCCGCAGCTATGCGTCCACCCAGGCCGAGATCGGGGTGGGATGCGAGGCCTGCCACGGCCCCGGCGCCGCGCATCTCGACTGGGCCGCGGGCCGCAGTTTTGACGCGGCAGGGCTCAGCGCAACGGGCCTGACGATCGACTATTCCGGCAGACAACAGTCGCAGATCGACGGCTGCGCGGGCTGCCACGCCAGACGCGAAGCGTTCGGCGACGGAAATCCCGTCCCCGGCACACCGTTCCATGACAGCTATCGGCTCGCCACCCTGCGCCCGGGCCTTTACCATGCCGATGGGCAGATCCTCGAAGAGGTCTACGTCACCGGGTCGTTCCTGCAATCGAAGATGTATGCCGCGGGCGTCACCTGCACCGACTGTCATGACGCCCACAGCGCCACCCGCATCGCCGAGGGCACGGGTATCTGCACAAGCTGCCATGCCCCGGTCGGCGACGAACGGTTCCCGCAGGCCGCCGGGCTCTATGACGACCCCTCCCATCATTTCCACCCGATGGGCAGCGAGGGCGCCCAGTGCCGCAACTGCCACATGATCGAGCAGGTCTATATGGGCAATGATGGGCGGCGCGATCACAGCTTCCGCATCCCGCGGCCCGATCTGGCGACCGAAACCGGCGCACCGGACACATGCACCGCCTGCCATACCGACCGTGACGCGGCCTGGGCCGCCGCCGAGATCGCCGAACGATTCGGACCGCCGGCCAGTTCGCCGCCGCACTATGGCCGGATCCTGGCCGCGGCCCGCGCACGACCGGGGGTGGAAACTGCAGCACTGGCCGCCTTGGCGCGCGATCCCGACCGGCCCGGCATCGTGCGCGCCACCGCGCTCGACCAGATCGCCGAAACGACGTCCCCGGCCCTCGCCGACACGCTGGCCGATCTGCTCGCCGACCCCGACCCGCTGGTGCGCGCCGCCGCGGCCCCGGTGCAGCGCGGCGCCGCTCCGGCCGACCGCACGGCACGGCTGATGCCGCTGGTGAGCGATCCGGTGCGCGCAGTGCGCATCGCCGCGGCGCGCCAGATGCTCGACGCACCGCTCGGACAGGCCAACCAGGCCGAAATCGAGGCTCTGCGCGTAGCCTATGGTGAGTGGCAGGACAGCTTGCAGGCGAAAGCCGATTTCCCCGAAGCCCACATGGCCATCGGCGGCGGTGCGCTGGTGATGCGCAACATGGATGCGGCGACGGCCGCCTTTGCCGAAGCCGTGCGCCTCGATCCGCAACAGGTGCAGGCCTGGAGCATGCTGGTCCGAATCGCAGCGGCACTTGGCGACGAGGCGACAGCGCGCGCCCGGCTGTCCGAGGCCCAAGCCGCCAATCCGGGCGATCCCTCGCTTGAGGCGCTGGCAGCCCAGCTGCCCTGACCGCAAGCGGTGCGAAATCGGGCATCGAGCCCGCGGAGGTCGAAGCAAGAGACCCCGATGCGCCGCTTTCGGGAGCACCGGGGTCAGAACTCATCACCTGGTCGCACGCGGGGTTTTCCGCCGCGCCAGCCTGAATGTCGCTTGGCCGGGTTTTCCGGCGCCTGCCGGCTCCAGACACGTTTTGTGCCGCTCGCCGTCACCTGCCCTTCAGACATCCCCTGCATAGCGCGACGGTCTGAAGTCATGGTTAATACCGGCAAAGCGGCACTTTGCTCAGCCCGCGCCGCGGTGTAGGCCTGCGCCCATGGTGCGCGTCAACGATCAGATCACCCTTGCGGACTGGGAGCTGAGCGAAAGCTTCAGCCGGGCCTCGGGACCGGGCGGTCAGAACGTGAACAAGGTCTCCACCGCAGTCGAACTGCGGTTCGAGGCCGCGCGCAGCCCCAACCTGAGCCCGGCGGTCAAAGCCCGGCTCAAACGGCTGGCTGGGCGGCGCTGGACCCGCGACGGCGCCATCGTTCTGCGGGTGGAGGAAACACGATCCCAGGCCCGAAACCGCGAGATCGCCGAAGACCGCCTGGCCGAGCTGATCCGCGCCGCCCTGGTCGTTCCGAAACGGCGGATCCCAACCAAACCCACCCTTGGCAGCAAGAAACGCCGGCTGGAGTCAAAGACACGCAAGGGGCAGGTCAAGGCGCTGCGCAGCCGCGTAACAGGCGATGACTGAAACGCTCATGGCCCGGCGGGCGCGGCTGATGGGCCCGAACGTGCCGACATTCTACGACGACCCGGTCCATATCGTGCGCGGCGAGGGCGTTTGGCTGTGGGATGCCGAAGGACGGCGCTATCTCGACTGTTACAACAACGTGCCCCATGTCGGTCACTGCCACCCCCGCGTGGTCGAAGCCATCGCGACGCAATCGGCGCGACTGAACACCCACACCCGCTATCTGCACGGTTTGGTTCTCGACTATATCGAGCGTCTGACGGCGACCCTGTCCCACGATCTCAGCCAGATGATCCTGACCTGCACCGGATCGGAAGCGAACGACATCGCGCTTCGCATGGCCCAGGCGGTCACCGGCAAGACCGGCGTGATCGCCACCGACAACACCTATCACGGCAACACCACGGCGACGGCGCAACTCTCCACCCGGCGCCCGCCGATCGGGGGCTATCCGGCGCATGTAAGGCGCGTGCCGGCCCCCGACAGCCTGCATCCGGTGGGGGGCAGCCGCGAGGGCCAGGCCGACGCCTTTGCGGCACATGTCGCCGGCGCCATCGCGGATCTGCAGGCTGCCGGCGTCGGGTTCTCCGCCCTGATGATCTGCCCGATCTTTGCCAATGAGGGCCTGCCGACGCTCGCCCCGGGATTTCTCGACCCCGCCGCAAAGGTTGTCCGGGACGCGGGCGGGCTGTTGCTCTGCGATGAGGTCCAGCCGGGGTTCGGACGTTGCGGCAGCCATTTCTGGGGCCATGACTGGATCGGCATAGCGCCGGACGTGGTCACGGTCGGCAAATCCATGGGCAATGGGTATCCGGTTGCAGGCGTGATCGCGCGGCCCGATGTAATGGCGGCCTTTCGTGGAGCGTTCGGTTACTTCAACACCTTCGGCGGCAACCCGGTCAGTTGTGCGGCAGCCATGGCCGTGCTCGATGTGCTGGAGGACGAGGCATTGCAGGCGAATGCCAAGGCGAGCGGTGCCCACGCGCTCGACCGGCTCCGCGCGCTGGACCATCCGCTCATCGCCGAGGCCCGCGGGCGGGGGCTCTTCTTCGGGCTGGAGCTCATCCATGGTGATGGCAGCCCCGCCACCCTCCGTGCGGCACAACTGGTGGAAACCATGCGCAGCCGCGGTGTCTTGCTGAACCGCATCGGGAGGCATATGAACACGGTGAAAATGCGACCGCCGATGCCCTTTTCCCGCGCCCATGCCGACCTTGCGCTGGACGGGCTGACTGCGGCATTCTCCGAGCTACCGGATACGCGGCCCGACAATGGATGATCAGACCGTCATGCAAGCCGCCAGTACGGCTGCCGAAGCATGGGGTGGCGCTGAAGGCACACCCCGGCTGGTGCTGAACCGCGAGAACGCGGTGCTCGACGTGCGGCTCCGAACCGGGTGGCGCGGTGCGCTGCGGCTGCATCGTCCTGGCTACCAGACCCGCGAGGCCATCCGGTCGGAACTGCGCTGGATGGAGAGCCTGGCCGACGCCGGCTTTGCCTGCCCCTGGCCGCTGCGGACGCAGGACGAGGATTTCATCTACCACACCCAGGCCGGGCAGGTCGTCTCGATGCTGCAGTGGCTCGATGCCCCGCCCATCGGCCCGCTCGATCAGACCTGCGCCAACACTGCCGACGCGCAGGTCGCGATCTACCGGGATCTCGGCGAATTGCTCGCGGACCTGCATCTGACCGCGGATCTGACGGCGCCGCGCGATCTGATACGCCCGTCCTGGGACGCCCGTGCGCTCTGCTGCAGCGAGGCCCCGCTCTGGGGGCGTTTCTGGACCCACCCTGCGCTTGACAGCGACGAAGCCGAGCTGCTCTGCACCGCCCGCGACGCCGCCCGCGACAGGCTGTTGGAACTCGGGAACGAGGGTACCGGCCTGATCCATGCTGACGTGCTGCAGGAAAACGTTCTGCGCAAGGATCACCAGCTCTACCTGATCGACTTCGACGATTGCGGCCATGGCTACCGCCACTACGACCTTGCCACCGCCCTGATCCAGCATGTGGACAGTCCCGCCTACGAGGCGCTGACCACAGCACTCTGGTCCGGATATGTCGGTGCTGGCGGCCCCCTGCCCGACGGTGCCCGCGCGGACCTGCCAATGTTCGTGATGCTGCGGGCGATGGCGTCGGCCGGCTGGATCATCGACCGCGCCCCCGCAGACGATCCGCGTCAGAGCGCCTATGCCGCGCGCGCAGTGCACCTGGCCAGAGCCTTCCTCGACACCTGACCGCAGACCCGGCCCCGCGCACGCCTGTGTTTTTGCCTCAGACCCCATTCGCAGGCTTGCCGCCGGTCAGGTCCTGTGGGAGTCTGCAAAAAAACGAGCAGACAATAACAGGTGCCATGCCAGACGGGTCGCTGCCCACGGCGGAAGGGCTTCTCGCCTCCGTGTTCGGATTTGCCGAGTTTCGCCCCGGACAGGGCGAGATCGTGGCCGCCGTCACCGCCGGGCGCGACACGCTGGCGATCATGCCCACTGGCGGTGGAAAATCTCTTTGCTTTCAACTGCCGGCGCTGTGCCGCGAGGGCGTCACGGTGGTCATTTCGCCGCTCATCGCGCTGATGCGCGACCAGGTCCGCGCGCTCCACGAAGCCGGCGTCACAGCGGGTGCGCTGACCTCCGGCAACACCGAGGAAGAAACCGAAGCCGTGTTTGCCGCCCTCGATGCCGGGCAGCTGAAGCTGCTCTACATGGCGCCGGAACGGCTCGCGGCCTCGGGCACCCAAGCGCTGCTGCGCCGGATCGGCGTATCGCTCATCGCCGTGGACGAGGCGCATTGCGTCAGCCAGTGGGGGCATGACTTCCGCCCCGACTACCTGCGCATCGGCGCCCTGCGCGCGGCGCTCGGTGTGCCGCTGGCCGCCTTTACCGCCACCGCCGACGCCGAAACCCGCACCGAAATCGTCACACGACTCTTCGATGGGGCACAGCCCGAAACCTTCTTGCGCGGCTTCGACCGACCCAACATCCATCTGGCCTTCGCGCCAAAGGACCGCCCGCGCGCCCAGATCCTCGATTTCGCCGCGGCCCGCCGCGGCCAGTCGGGCATCGTCTATTGCGGAACGCGGGCCAAGACCGAAACCCTGGCGCGCGCTCTGGGCGAGGTCGGCCACACCGCCTGCGCCTATCATGGCGGCATGGAGGCCGAGACGCGGCGCGCCGTCGAGACCCGGTTCCAGCGCGAGGATGGGCTCATCGTCGTAGCAACGGTCGCTTTCGGGATGGGCGTCGACAAGCCCGATATCCGCTGGGTGGCCCACGCGGATCTGCCCAAGTCGATCGAGGGCTACTATCAGGAGATCGGGCGCGCGGGGCGTGACGGGGCGCCTGCGGAGACGCTCACGCTCTATGGCGCCGACGATATCCGCCTGCGCCGCGCCCAGATCGACGAAAGCGCCGCTCCCCCGGAACGCCGCGATGCGGATCACGGGCGGCTTAACGCGCTTCTGGGACTGGCCGAGGCGCTGACTTGCCGTCGACAGGCGCTGCTGGGCTATTTCGGGGAAGAGGCCGCACGCTGCGGGCATTGCGATCTCTGCGACACGCCACCCGAAACCTTCGACGGCACAGAGGCGGTGCGCAAGGCGCTCTCCGCCGCGCTACGCACGGGCGAGAGCTTTGGCGCTGGCCATCTGATCGACATCCTTACCGGAAAAACCACGCAGAAAGTGACCACGCGCGGCCATGACAGCCTGCCGACCTTCGGGGTGGGACGCGATCTGTCGAAGGATGCGTGGCAGGGGGTGTTCCGCCAGATCATGGGCCACGACCTGATGCGCCCCGATGCCGAGCGTCACGGCGCACTGGTAATGACCGAAGCGGCACGCCCCGTTCTGCGCGGTGAGCAATCCGTGACCCTGCGCAAGGACAGCGTAGCGCGCAGCGCCCCCCGCCCCGCGGCGCGCGCGCTCGTCAGCGACGAGGATGCGCCCCTGCTCTCGGCGCTCAAGGCAAAGCGGCGCGCTCTGGCCGAAGCGCAATCGGTGCCAGCCTATGTGATCTTCCCGGACCGCACACTGATCGAAATGGCAGAACGCCGCCCACGATCGCTCGACGAGATGACCGGGATCGGCGGCGTCGGCGCGAAAAAGCTCGACCGGTATGGCGCGCTCTTCCTGGAGGTGATTCTCGGCGCCCCCGCGGCTCAGGCTCATCCGGTGCGGCGCAAGCTGGCGGGCGGGCCGGCCGGGCCGGTTTTCGATGCCCTTTTGGCGGCCCAGCGCGACTTCGCGCGCGGCGCGTGCGGCACGCTCAAACCGCTCTCCTGCACCAACGCGACCCTGCGGCTCATCGCCGAACGCCGCCCGGCGACCCTTGAAGCCTTGGAACAGCTCCCCGGAGTGGGTCCGCTCAAGGCCGAGCGCTTCGGACCTGCGTTTTTGCGCGCCATGGACGGGTCTGGATCCGACGCGCCGGACGCATAAATACCATTGGGACAGCAACAGAGGGCCGACCCCATGCTCGTGACGATCTCTCCCGCGAAACGGCTCGACTGGGCCGACCGGCGTGGCACCACGCTGACAGAGCCCGTTTTCGGGGAGGATGCCGTCTATCTGGCCGGGGTCGCGCGGCGCCTGTCGAAACCGAAACTCCAGCAGCTGATGGGGATCAGTGCCGATCTGGCAAAGCTGAACCAGACCCGGTTTCGCGACTTTTCGGACGCGCCAGGGCCGGATCTGCTGCGCCCCGCGGCCATGGCCTTTGCCGGCGACACCTATGCAGGGCTTGAGGCGGCCTCGCTCGATTCGGAGGAACTGGCCTGGGCACAGGACCATCTGCGCATCCTGTCGGGATTATACGGTCTGCTGCGTCCCCTCGACGGCATTCAGCCCTACCGGCTTGAGATGGGCAGCCGTCTGAAGACGCGAAAGGGACCGACGCTCTATACCTATTGGGGTCCGCGCCTGGCCGAAGCGCTGGCGACGCAGGCCGAGCGGCTCGGGACCGACACGTTGGTGGCCTGCGCCTCGACCGAGTATTTCAGCGCGGTCGATCCCGCGTCCCATAACCTGCGGGTCATTACCCCGGTCTTTCTGGAAGATCGCGGCGATGGTGACGCGAAGATCGTGAGTTTCTATGCCAAGAAAGCTCGCGGCGCGATGGCGCGCTACATCATCCAGCGCCGTCTGACCGACCCCGACGGGTTGCGCGACTTCGATCTGGGCGGTTACCGCTACGATCCGGCGCGCAGCCGTCCCGAGGCCCCGGTCTTCCGGCGCAGTGTCGAGGCCGCTGCGGCAGCCTGACCGCTACTCCACCGGTTCCTGGGCCGGCACCATGTCGGGCCTGTGCTGGGCGATCATGTCGTGGATCGCCGCCTTGCGCAGCGGTTTCGTCAGGTAATGGTCCATTCCTGACGACATGATCTCGTCCCCGTCGCCATCCATTGCGTGGGCCGTCAGCGCGCAGATTGGGACATGGCCGCCGCGCTCGGCTTCGAGTGTGCGGATGGCGCGCGTCGCTTCCTTGCCGTCCATCTCGGGCATCGACACATCCATGAAGATCAGGTCCGGCGCGAATTCCTCGAAGGCCGCGACCGCCTCGCGGCCATTGTTGGCAAAACGCAGATCGAGGTCGAGTGTCTTGACCATCTTGGAAAAGACCAGCTGGTTCGTGCGATTGTCCTCCGCCGCCAGCACTTTCATCTTGCGCGACCGCGCCGGCACGACCTTTGCGATGTTCTCTGTGGGCGGTGCCGGGACATCCCCGCCGATGTCGATCAGCTTCTGATAGAGATCCCGGCGCAGAAGCGGCTTTTGCAGCACCCCGTCGAGCATCGACCGTGCCGCGGGGGAGCGCAGGACAGCGGGGTTCGAGGTCAAGAGCAGGATCGGTGCGGTGATCCCGTCCGAACGCAGCGCCTCGGCCAACTCAAGCCCCGAGGTTTCGGGCATCTGGTGGTCGGTCAGAATGAGATCGAAGGTTTCCGGATGCCGGGCCAGCGCTTCGGCAGCCGAACGGCAAGTGGTCACTTCGAGGCCCATCGCATCGAGCTGTTTCTGCAGGATCATGCGGTTGATCTGCTGGTCGTCGATCACCAGCGCCGAACGCAGACGCGAAGGCGCCTTGAGCGGGTTGAGCGGCGCGCCCTCGGCGGCCTCGAATTCGACCTGGAAGCCGAAACAGGATCCCTTGCCCTCTTCGGATTCGACCCAGATCTCGCCCCCCATCAGCTCGAGCAGCTGCTTGGTGATCGCAAGGCCCAGTCCGGTGCCCTCGAACTTGCGGTTGCGCTCGTCCTCGACCTGATTGAACTCGCCGAAGACGTGATCGATCTTTTCTTCGGGAATGCCGATCCCGGTGTCCTCCACCGACACATGCAGCTGGTACTTGTTCGACCCTTCCTCGTCGGCGAAGCCGGTCACCCGGACCAGGACATGGCCCTGCGCGGTGAATTTGACCGCATTGCCGATCAGGTTGGTCAGCACCTGCCGCAGCCGCCCCGGATCAGCGACGAACCGCGTCGGCAGGAAGATATCGTAGTCGACCAGCAGCACGATGCCCTTTTCCTGCACCGACGGCGACAACAGCACGATGATCTCGTGGATCGCCCGTTCCAGATCGAAGGCTTCAGGGTGCAGCGTGAGCTTTTCGGCCTCGATCTTGGAGTAGTCGAGCACATCGTTGATGATGACCAGAAGCGCCTCTCCGGAGCTCTTGATCGTTTCGGCATAGAGGCGCTGTTCCTCTTCGAGATCACCGTCGCAGAGCAGTTCGGCCATGCCCACCACGCCGTTCATCGGCGTCCGGATCTCGTGGCTCATGTTGGCCAGAAAGGCCGATTTCGCGCGGTTGGCGGATTCCGCCTTGTCACGGGCCTCGCGCAGCTGCTGCTCGTAGCGCATCGTGTCGGTGATGTTGAGGGCGAGCGAGACCATGTCGCCATCCTGACCGCGCCGGTCGACCAGCTTGATATGACGGTCATTCCAGAGCTTTACGGTGAGCGGATCGATCGTCTCGTCGCGCCAGCGCTGCAGCATGCGAGCGCGCCAGTCGCCGGGGGACTGCAGGCCGATGTCAAAGATCCCCTCGTGCAGGATCAGATCGAGCAGTGCGTCATAGGTGATCCCCGGCACGATGCCGTCGATCCCCTCAAACAGCTCCAGATAGGAGCGGTTCGCAATCACCAGCCGGTTTTCGGTATTGAAGACGGCAAAGCCGTCTTCGATGGTTTCCAGCGCATCCCACAGCCGCCGCTCCGCCGTCACGGCCATCCGGTTGGCGCGTTCCAGATCGGCCTGGGCGCGGGTATTGCGGCCCTTGAGATCCTCGGATTCGGTCAGCACGGTCTTGACGGTTTCGCGCTGTTCCAGGATCTCGTCGGACAGCAGTCGCGCATGGTCGGCCAGCTTGCGGTTGGCCTGCACCAATTCGCGGCTTTTCTGGTCGAGCAGCCGTTCGGCCGCCAGACGCCCGCGCCGTTCCTGCGCGAGCATCTCCTGTAAGCTCTGGCCTGCTGTGTTGCTCATTCGTTCTGCCCTGGTCGCCCGGGGGCAACCTTGGGGCAGAGGCGTAAACAGACGCTGAAGGCACGCCAGCCAGATCGTGCCAGATTAGGTCAGATCCGCTCGAATGCGAGCGCGATACCCTGACCGCCGCCGATGCACATCGTCACCAGCGCGCGTTTGCCGCCGATCCGCTCCAGTTCGTAGAGCGCCTTGATGATGATGATCGCGCCGGTTGCCCCGATCGGATGGCCAAGCGCGATGGCGCCGCCGTTGGGGTTGGTCTTCGCACTGTCGAAGCCGAGCCCGCGGGACACCGCGACCGCCTGGGCGGCAAAGGCCTCGTTCGACTCGACCACGTCGAAATCGCCGACGGTCAGCCCCGTCCGCTCCAGCAGACGCTCCACCGCCGGGATCGGGCCGATGCCCATCACGTCGGGGCGCACGCCGGCATGGGCATAGCCCAGAATGCGCGCTTTGGCCTTGAGCCCCTCGCGCTCCGCCGCATCGGCGGTGGCCAGAACGATGGCCGCCGCCCCGTCATTGATGCCGCTGGCATTGCCCGCCGTCACTGTGCCGTCCTTCTTGAACACGGTGCGCAGACCGGCGAGCGTTTCCAGCGTGGTCGCCTTGGGGTGCTCGTCGGTCTTGAACTCGACCATGTCGCGCTTGACCTTGACCTCGACGGGCACGATCTGGCTGTCGAAATGCCCCGCCTGCTGGGCCGCGGCCACACGCGCCTGGCTTTCGACCGCAAAGGCATCCTGATCCTCGCGGGAGATCTGGTGCTCGGCGGCGACATTCTCGGCCGTCACACCCATATGTCCGGTGCCGAAGGGACAGGTCAGCGCACCGACCATCATGTCCACGCCGCCGGCATCGCCCATCTTCTGACCCCAGCGGGCCGCGGGCAAGGTGTAAGGCGCGCGGCTCATGCTCTCGGCACCGCCCGCGAGCCCGAACTCCGCATCGCCCAGGGCGAGGCCCTGGATCACCGAAATCGTCGCCTGCACGCCTGACCCGCAGAGCCGGTTGACGTTCATCGCCGGCGTTTCCTCGGACACGCCGGCCTCCATCGAGGACGCCCGGGACAGATACATGTCGCGCGGCTCTGTGTTGATGACATGGCCCATCGCGACCTGGCCGATCTGCTTGCCCTCGACGCCGGCGCGTTCAAGCGCCGCTTGTGCGGCCACGGCACCCAGCTGGATCGGGGGCGTTCCGGCAAGCGCTCCGCCAAAGGTGCCTATGGCAGTCCGAGCGCCGTCCAGGATCACGATATCGGTCATTGGGTTCCCTCCCCGAAAGAGTGTCGTATGTGTATGATCACGATTTCAGGGGGTACGCCGACGCGCAAGGGAAGGCCCGAGAAACCCAGCCCCCCGGACACGACCAAATGCCGCGCCCCCATGATATGGTGGCCGTAGGCAAATCGCGCACCGTATTTCGACGGCACCACGGGGCGCCAGCCAAAGGGCGCGATCTGGCCGCCATGGGTGTGACCGCTGATCTGCAGCGCCTCGGGCCCCTCGCGCTCAGCGAAGATATCCGGCTCGTGCGCGATCAGCACCGACAGCGCGCCGTCGGGCACCTCGGCAAAGGCGCGGTCGGGGTCGTCATGGCCAGTCCGCCGGCTTGACCGGTCAAGCCGCGGGGCGCTGCGGCTGCCCAGCCCGACCAGCCAGACCTCCTGACCGCCATGGATCACAGGTTCGGCCCGGTTCTCCAGCAATGGCAGACCGGTCGCGCCGAGTGCCTCCACGACGCTGTTGCGCGCGCCGTCCGTGTCGCGGGCGAGGTTGCAATCCTGCCAGTCATGGTTGCCCATCACCGACCAGACGCCGAGCGGAGCGCTGAGCCCGCACAGACGTTCGGCGATCTCCGCGGCGCTGGCGGGCCGCGAAAAGTGCCACATGTTGCGGTCCATCAGCAGGTCCCCGGCCTGGACGATCAGATCGGGGGCCAGCGCATTGGTCTGGGCGACCCAGTGGTCGAGACGTTCCAGTGAGGTCCAGGGATTGCCCAGATGCACATCACTCAGCACGGCGACACTCATCGGCGGGGCCGTCCAGCGCGGGCTGGCGACCTCGTAGCGGGTGACACGGGCATCGCTGACCATCGGGCGGCTCCGATCCGAGGCACAAGGGGTTCCGGATGGCGCAAAACGTCCCGCTTGGCAAAGCGGGACGTGGCAAAGGCTGTCGGGTGCGGCGCTCAGGCCACGTCGAATTCCAGCGGCCGGACCTGCTGGAACTTGCCCAGCTCGGTCAGGCGCGACACGAGCACCTCATCGGCCGGCGCATCCAGATGCAGCAGCGCGATCGCGTCCTCTCCCGCGCCGGTGCGCCCCAGCGTGAAGTTGGCGATGTTGAAGCCGGTCTCTCCCACGGTCATGCCCAGCGTGCCGATGATGCCCGGCACGTCCTTGTTGGTGGTATAGAGCATGTGGGGTCCGACCTCGGCGTCGATATTGATCCCCTTGATCTGGATAAAGCGCGGTTTTCCATCGGAAAACACCGTTCCGGCGATGGCGCGGGTGCGGGTTTCGGTCTCGACGGTCAGCTTGATATAGCCCTCGAACACGCCGACCTTGTCCTGAGTGGTCCGGCTGAGCTGAATGCCGATATCCTTGGCCACGACGGGGGCCGAGACCATGTTCACCTCCGGATGCATCGGCTTCATGAAGCCTGCGAGCACCGCGCAATCGAGCGCCTCGACATTCATCGCGGAGGCCGCGCCGTCATAGAGCACGTTGATCTTCCTGACCGGCTCATCGGTCAGCTGACCGACGAAGCTGCCCAGATGTTCGGCGAGCTTGAGCCACGGGCCCATCACCTTGGCTTCTTCGGCGGTCACGGCGGGCATGTTGAGCGAGTTCTGGACCGCACCGGTCAGCAGATAATCCGACATCTGCTGCGCCACCTGGAGCGCCACATTCTCCTGCGCTTCGGTCGTGGCGGCGCCCAGATGCGGGGTGCAGACCACATTTGGCAGGTTGAAGAGCGGATTGTCGGTCGCCGGTTCCTCGGCGAAGACGTCGAAGGCCGCCCCGGCGACATGGCCGGATTTGAGCGCCTCGGCCAGGGCAACCTCGTCCACCAGACCGCCGCGGGCACAGTTGATGATCCGAACGCCGGGCTTCGTCTTGGCGATAGCCTCGGCCGAAATCATCCCGGCTGTCTTGTCGGTCTTCGGCACATGCAGCGTGATAAAGTCAGCCTTTCCAAGCAGTTCGTCGAGATCGACCTTGGTCACGCCGAGCTTGGCGGCGCGGTCCTCGCTCAGAAACGGATCATAGGCCAGCACCTTCATCTTGAGGCCCACGGCGCGGTCGCAGACGATGCCGCCGATATTGCCCGCGCCGATCACGCCGAGGGTCTTTCCGGTCAGTTCGACCCCCATGAATTTCGACTTCTGCCATTTGCCGGCATGGGTGGAGGCGCTGGCCTCGGGGATCTGGCGAGCGACGGCGAACATCATCGCGATCGCATGCTCGGCGGTGGTGATCATATTGCCGAAAGGCGTGTTCATCACGATCACACCATTCTTCGAAGCCATTGGAATATCGACATTATCGACGCCGATCCCGGCACGGCCAATGACCTTGAGGTTGGTTGCGGCCTTCAGCACGTTTTCGGTGACCTTGGTGGCGGAGCGGATCGCGAGGCCGTCATACTGGCCGATCACTTCGATAAGCTTCGCCTTGTCCTTGCCGAGGCCGGGTTCGAAATCGACCTCGATGCCGCGGTCGCGAAAGATCTGGACGGCGGTCTCGGAAAGCTTGTCGGAGACGAGCACTTTGGGTGCCATGGGAATTTACCCTTTGTTCAGGAACGTACGAACTGTCCAAACGGACGTTTCGTACAGTTGTGTTCATAAGATGTTCTGGGTGAAGCGCAGGGGAGCGGGCCCCTGCGCGAAGCAAGCAACCGGCCGGTCAGGCGGCTTCGGACAGCGCGTCGATTTCGGCCTCGAACGCGAAGGCGAGCCAGGGCATCAGCGCGGCCACATCCGAGGGCTCGACCGTGCCGCCGCACCAGATCCTCAGACCCGGAGGCGCGTCGCGATAGGCGCCGATGTCAAGCGCCACGCCTTCGGACTCCAGCCGCTTTGCGACCGCCTTCGCGAAAGCAGCACCGTCCGCGATCCGGGGATCGGTGAACTTCAGGCACACCGAGGTGGTGGAGCGCGTCGCGGGGTCGGTCGCGAGGAAATCGATCCAGTCGTTCGCGCCGACGAAATCGGCGATATGGCCGAAGCTCGCGTTGGCGCGCGCGATGAGCGCGGGCAGCCCGCCGATCTCCTGCGCCCAGTTCAGCGCGAAGAGGTAGTCCTCCACGCAGAGCATCGAGGGCGTATTGATCGTGGCACCGGTGAAGATGCCTTCGATCAGCTTGCCGCCCTTGGTCAGGCGGAAGATCTTGGGCAGTGGCCAGGGGGGCGTGTAGCTTTCCAGCCGCGCCACGGCGCGGGGGCTCAGGATCAGGACGCCATGGGCGGCCTCTCCGCCGAGCACTTTCTGCCAGGAGAAGGTCGTCACATCGAGCTTGTCCCAGGGCAGCTCCATCGCGAAGGCCGCCGAGGTTGCGTCACAGAGCGTCAGCCCGCCGCGGTCCGCTGGGATCGCATCGCCGTTCGGCATCCGGACGCCCGAGGTCGTTCCGTTCCAGGTGAAGCAGACATCGCGGTCGTAATCGAGCGCGGTCATATCGACGATCTCGCCATACTCGGCGGTGTGCACGGTCGCGTCGAGCTTCAGCTGCTTGACCGCATCGGTGACCCAGCCCGCGCCGAAGCTTTCCCAGGCGACCATCTCGACCGGGCGCTGGCCGAGCATGGACCACATCGCCATCTCGAAGGCGCCGGTGTCGGAGGCCGGCACGATGCCGATGCGGTAGTCCGCGGGCACGCCCAGGATGGCGCGCGTCGTTTCGATCGCATCTTTCAGCTTGGCCTTGCCCACGGCAGCGCGGTGCGAACGGCCCAGGGCGGCGCCGGAGAGCGCATCAAGCGTGAATGTCGGGGGTTTGGCGCAGGGGCCAGAGGAAAAACGCGGATTGACCGGCCGCGCGGCCGGAGCGGGGAGTGCCATGATGTGTACCCTTACAGATATCTGCGCTGCGTTGGGGCAGCGTGTCCCGCCGCCGGGTCTAGGGACGGCAGAACAGTCTGGCAAGCGGGATCTGGTCCAAGGATTTTGTGACGCAGGTTCGGGACATCGGGAATGTGGAGCCGATGCGCGCCACCGGGATGAAACCTGCGTTGATCACTTCACATTGACGCAGTCTTGCCGCCCGGTTTGATCGGCGTTAACGAAAATTGCACAATTCGAAAGAGAGGGTTTCGGTATTGGTAGGGGAGAGGACGGGCATGAGTGCCACCAGTTTCCGGGACGTAATCCTCCCGAGACACCTCGAAGCTTCCGTGCAGAACAGTTTTCCAATGAAGTGCCTGGCGAAATAAGAGGCGTTGCGATGTATAGCTATATTCTGGAAGGGTTTTCCTGGGCCAAGGACATTGTCTCCTGGTCCTATTCGGGCGACCCCAGATATCACAATGAGATTCGGCAGGCTTTCTCAACCTGGGACAACCTGATTGCGCTCGACTTTGTCGAGGTGTCACCGACCGTACAATCCGACATTTTTCTGGGATTCAGCCCCATTGACGGACCCTCCGGGACGCTTGGCAACGCGAATACGCTTTTTTTTCAATCATCCGGCGAGATAATCTCTTCAGTCATTACGTTTGACCCTGCGGAAAGCTGGATTCTGTCTAATAGCGGCGAGGCCCCGGCGAACGGGACCCGTTTCTACCCCGTCGCCGTTCACGAAATCGGACATACGATCGGTCTGGGGCACCCCGAAGACCCGAATGTCATCATGTACGCATATGCAAATGACGTACCGAACCCAACCTATTGGGATATCTACGGCGCTCAACAGATCTACGGTGCCGATGACTCCGGCGTTGACGTCGGTCAGATCGATCAGTTTGACCCGCTTTCCTACATCGCCTCCCATGGCGATCTGATTGTCTCCTTCGGAACCAACGAGGCCGCCGGGTCGGAGCATTTCTGGCAGACCGGGCTGTTCGAAGCCGGGCGGCAAATCACGTTCGAGGGTCTGGAATACATCGCGTCCTACAGTGACCTCATGTCGGCCTTCGGGACAGACGGCCGGACGGCAACCAACCATTTCATCCAGGACGGCTATTTCGAGGGGCGGGCGGTCACCTTCGAGGCCCTGGAATACATCGCGTCCCATGGCGATCTGGCGGCGGCGTTCGGCGCCGACATCAAGGCCGGTGCCGCCCATTTCATTTCTACGGGAACCTTCGAAGGGCGGGACACGACCTTCAACGGATTGGAATACATCGCATCCTATAGCGACCTGATCGCGGCCTTCGGAGCGGACACCAAGGCCGGCGCGACCCATTTCATATTCACCGGAACACTCGAAGGCCGGGACACGACCTTCAACGGATTGGAATATATCGCATCCTATGCCGACCTCATCCAGGCCTTTGAAGCGGACCCCGACACGGGCGCTGCGCACTACCTGAACAGAGGCCTGCAGGAGGGACGTCAGGCCGACGGTTTCGACGCGCAGCAGTACCTCGCCAACTATTCAGACCTCCGGGTTGCATTCGGGACTGATCTGGACGCCGCGACCGCGCACTACATCACCGACGGCTTCGCAGAAGGGCGGGTCGACGAATTCCTCTTCTGATGCGTGCACATGTTGCGCGAGGTCCTGACCGCGAGGGCGCCGGGCGAGCGGCAGCGCCGGAAAGCGCAACGCGCGTGAATGTCGGGGGTTTGGCGCAGGGTCCGGCGGCGGCAAGCTGAGTGACTGCCGACGCAGCCGACGCAGGACTGCCATCGGTTGCACCCTTCCTGGTCTTTGCGTTGCGTTCGAACAGCGTGTCACGCCGGAGCCTTTCGGGAAGGTGGCGCTGTCCGGCACGGGGCGTTCGGCGCTGATCCTTGCGACACCGTTCGGAACCTTACGGTGCGCCGATTGCGCCGATCCCATCTCTTCCGGACTGGCTCGACCAAGCGTCTGCGCACGCTTGACGGCTGACGGTTGCCGATCGGGCGCAGGCAATCGCAGCCCACGGCCTGGACCTTGGCGAAGGACAACACTCCAGCGGCCAGTTGCCCCAAAAGCATCACGCTTGACAGGCGCTTCACGGAACCGTGTGATGTGGTCCAGTGACTGTTAAGGAAACAAAATCAATGACATCAAGTCTTGCACATTCAATCCTGATTTTGCCATTTGCGGTGCTCGGCACCCTAGGTTCCGCGGCCTTTGCCCAACCCGTGTCGCTTGACGGGGTTCCCGGCTGCTCACAAATCTCGGCACCTTTGAGCGGCGATGAGTTGTTGAAGACCGTTTCCGGTCAGATTGTCGCCGGGCCCACGGCGCTTGGCGGAAGCTTCACCAAGACCTACAGCCCACTGGATCAAGCGGACGCAATGGGCGTTATGACCTTCTCGAGCGGCGATGCCGTCAGCAAATACCGCTACTGGATCGATGGGGATAGGGTCTGCGCGGGTTTGTCTTTCGAGGAGTGCGAGCAGATCGCGCACTGCACCGAGGGCACCGTGCCCTTCGTGACCTGGTTTGTCGGCGACGAAGCTTCGCCGCGGGAACTCACGAGCATTACCCCGGACCCCGTCGCCGCGCGCGCCGACATGCCTGTCGTCTCGGTGTCCCCCAAGCCGGATTACGACATTTCCGCAATTGCCCCGGCTGCGGACTGGTCCATGGCGGAAACCGACGCGTTCCGGGGGCTCGCCGGGCTCAACGGGATCTACATTGCCGAAGGCGCATCGGACGGCCCGATCATCGACGATTACCTGGTCGCCCAGGATTTCTCCACCGGGCGACGCGGCGGGGACAATCGGCGCATGGTGGGCAATCTGATCCGCGTGCACCAGCCCGAGGGCAGTGCGACCGCGTTCTACAGCTTCGCCATGGAAGGTGGGACCTGGGAGGCGATGTTCGGCCTCCATAGCAACGCTGACGACATACTCGATCTTTCGAAGGCGACCCCTGGTGTCATCGATCTTGCGACGGATTCCGAAGGCTTCGCCAGTCCCAAGCACTGGGCGGTGATGAATACGCACTTGCTTTGGACCTACGCAGATTGGGACCCGGCCACCCATGCCGCGCCAATCGTCATTCGCGTGATCACACCGTTTGACGACCTTTTGTCGCGCTCAATCCTTCTCTGCGATTCTGCGGAGATGATGGGGGGCGCGCCGCAAAGCTCGCTCTTCAAGAACGGAGACACCTGCCGGCGTTACGATCGGGGCTTCGAGGTCACGGACATGCTGGCAGGCAAGAATGCACTGCAGGTGGTGGCGGCGATCAAGGGCAGCACGCATCCGATGCTCATGACGGTCGGCGAACTGGCGGTTTCAGGCGACACGATCACCGTGAAGGCGGGAATGATTTCGCCGATTCTGCAGATCAATACCGGGCAGTTTCAGGGATGGGATGCCTGGATGGATCGCGTCAACACCGCCGGCAGTGGACGGGGGCGCCCGGTGTTCTGTCAGTTCCCGATTTCGGCCGCAGACCGGCTGGCATCCCTGGAAGTGGGCGCGGTGCTGGCGTTTTTTGCCGAACTCGAAGACGCATCCGACCGCGCCGTGCGGTTGAACTGCCGTCTGCCCTAGAGACCAAACCATGTTCAGGGTTTTCGAGGGCGTGACGGAATAAGCGCCCGGCCTGCCCGTTCTCTTCACATACACGCTTTGATGGAGAGAGACATGAAACCCTTTTTGATCGCTGGTCTGGCCAGCCTTGTGCTGAGCAGCGCCGCCGTCACCGAGAGCGCCGCCCAGAACCGCTACACCAACATGAGCGGGCAGGAGATCAAGAGCGCGCTCGTCGGCAACTCGCTGCGCGGCGTGGACAGTTCGGGCAAATACACCATCCATTACAAGTCCGATAACCGGATGAGGATCGTCTACCAGGGAAAGCGCGGCAAGCGGGTCGAAAACGGCGTCTGGCGCGTGCTGGGCAACCGCTATTGCCGCCGCTGGGAACGGCTCGGCAAGGGCAAGACCCGCTGCGTGACCTTCCACCGCCACGGCAACAAGATCGTCTGGGTCCGCCGCGGCGAGGTCACCGATCATACCGTCCTGCTGCGCGGTAATCCGGCGGGATTGTGACCCGCGCCCGCTGAGGCAGACACCGACAGATCACCGAGACGGCATCGGGGGCGTGCCAGGCAACTGGTCCCTCCGATGTCCAGGCGCAAAGAGCTCAGAGCGAGTTGCTCCGGGTTCATGGTAGAAGCTCTTTGCGCCGCAGAAGACCCCCGACGCGTGCCGCCCTGCCCCGCCCCCCCCGGGCACGGCGCGTCCGAGCCGCCGGGCCGCGCCACCACACGGCTGTGACGGGTCCGGCGCCTTCGGCCCTTCCGGGCTCGACGCCTTGCGGTTGGCCCGACGTTCGCGCCAGGTGCCGCCCGTACAGTCGCGCAGACACGGTGGCAGGTCGTCGACATCGACAACCGGGTCGCGGTCGCCGGTCGGCCATTCGGTCAGCAGCTCGGGCGCTCAGCCTTTGGGATAGGAGAGCTCCGGGCCGAACGCGTTGAGCGCGACATTGGAGGCGGCATAGTTGGCCACCGCGCCTTCGGCGAGTCGGACCAGGATGGAGGTGGTCATCTGGTCCGGGCGGATCGTCGGCGACGTCCCCATGGAGATGATGGGCATCGTGCCCGTCTCGACGTCCTCGGTGCCGGGAAACCGGTTGGAGCTCGAGTTGGGCCGATCCATCGGCCCGATCCCTCAAAGAGCAGACCCTCTGCCCGGAACCCGCCCGCGATGCCCCCGGTTGGCGCACGGCTCTGGGCGATTTACGGGAACCATCATTCGGGGCCGGCCGAGGCCGCGCTGTCCGACATGGCGGCTGCGCCAGTTCGGGACGAGCCGGCCGCGCATCGGCGCGTGCGATGCGCATGGCTTTGGCCTGATGGCGGATCGCTATGGCCGACCGCTATCGGTTCGGGCGCTCTGCGGTGCCGCCGCGGTCTGGTGTATGCGCTCGGCGGCCGGTTTGGTCTCGGGGCCACCGCGTCCGGGAAAGCCCAGCGCCTGTCGGAGGCCCGCCGAGACCTGCGGCCAGGAACCCGGACCGGACTGCCTTGGACGCCGGGGTGGCGCGGCGCGGGCCCGGCCAGGTCGCCCAGGTCCAAAGGCCCATGTTCGGAGCAACACCCTTAGCGATCCTCGGCAGGCGCGCCTGAGCGGTCGGCGGCCCGGCTACTCCGGGGTTGACCCCAGTTGCCAGAGCGCGCGTTGCGCGGCGGTCGGTGCCTGGCCGAAGGCGCCGAACCACTTCTCGTAGATCTGCAGCACCGCGCCGGAGCGATAGAGACGGCTGAGCGCGCGGTCGGCGACAAGCTGGAACTCCGCGTCGCCATGGGCGAGGGCGAGCGCCAGCGGTTCGAAGGAGAAGAGGTCCCCGGCGATGAAGTAGCTCAGGGAGGAATCGGTCTGGCTGAGCACCTTGCCCACGAGCACGACCTGGTCGGCGGCATAGGCGTCGACCTCGCCGGCCAGCAGGGCGGCGATGCTGGCGTCGGCGCTGTCCATCTCGACGATCTCGGCGGCGATGCCGCCGGCCTGAAGCTTGCCGGCGAGGATTTCCAGCGTCGAGGTGCCCGCGCCCACGGCGACCTTGCGGCCCGCGAGATCGGCCAGCCGTTCGACGCGGTCTCCATCGTCCATGCTGAGCAGAGCGCCCCCGGTGGCGAAGGTGAGCTGGCTGAAGCCCACTGTTTCGGCGCGGCTGAGCGTCCGGGTGGTGACCCCGCAGAGGATGTCGATCTCGCCGCTGGCGATCTTGTCGAACCGGTCCTCGGCGGTCACTGCCAGAAAGCGGATATCGAGGCTCTCCAGACCCAGATCGAGGCGCGCTTCCTCGGCCACGACGCGGCAGAGATCCACCGAGTAGCCCGCAGGCTGGCCGTCGGCATCGGCATAGGACATCGGCGGCTCGCCCGTGCGGTAGCCGATGGTGAAAACCCCGGTTTCCGCGATGCGGTCGAGCGTTCCGGCGGCCTGGGCAGAGGCGAGGGGAACTGCTGCCAGCAGGGGAGCCAGCGAGAGCGCAAGCGCGAGGGAGCGAATGTGGATCATGAAACATGCCTTTTGAGTGCGGGGTCTGTGCCCCGACCTTAGCGGCACGCGACAGCTTTCCAAGGGGCGGGTCACAGCGGGCCCGTGGGAGGGGCGGTCACCTCTCCGCGAAAAGCGGCCGCGCGCGCGATGCGCACGGCAATTTGGCGAGTTTAGCGGCGGACTACGCTGAATGGCGCGAAATAGCGGCTGACCAGCGCTTCGCCATACACCTTGCACATACTCTCGTACATCATTCTCGTAACGATCATTTCCTGCCCTTTCACGTTTCTTATTTGAGCATAGCAGAACTATGTTGCGCTCAAAATGCAGTTAACACAATATTGTTGCCGCTGAAACATTTATTTACCCTGCCGCACGGAGCGGTAGGGGTGTTTCAAAAGAGGGCAGCGTCGCGGTCTGGTGCGGATCAGAGCGCGGAGAGGTCCTCGAAGAGAGGGGCGAACGCGCCGTAGCCTTCGGCGTCCAGATCCGAAAGGGGCACGAAGCGCAGGGCCGCCGAGTTGATGCAGTAGCGCAGGCCGCCCCTGTCGCGCGGTCCATCGCGGAAAACATGGCCGAGATGGCTGTCGGCATGGGCCGAGCGGACCTCGGTGCGAACGGTGAAGAACCCCAGGTCGCGATGCTCCGTCACGGCGTCTGCGTCGACCGGGTGGGTGAAGCTGGGCCAGCCGGTGCCGCTGTCGAACTTGTGGACGCTTGCAAAGAGCGGCTCGCCCGAGACGATGTCGACATAGAGGCCCGGCGCCTTGTTATCCCAATAGGCATTGGCAAAGGGCTGTTCGGTGCCGTCCTTCTGGGTGACGCGGTACTGTTCGGGTGTCAGGCGGTCGAGGGCGGCTTGGGTCTTTGCCCAGGTCGTATCGGTCATGGCGATCTCCGGTGGACTGGCCATAACAGATCGGCCGGTCTGCAGCGAATTCAATCGCCGGGATGATCGCCCGTTCGCGCGGAAAGAAAGGCGCGCAGGTCGAGGCTGTCGGCCTCCTCGGCGGAGACATAGAGAAACTCCATGTTGGTCCGTTCGGCCACCATGGCGCCGGGGAAGGGCAGGTAGCTGAGTTCGCGGGTGCCGAAGCCGGGGCTGGCGGTGCCGACCTGCCATTCGGTGGTCAGGCGGACATCGACGAGCTTGAGCGCTTTCGGCCCGCCCTTGCCTGGACGTTCGAAGGGCACACCGGCGAGGCGCAGATAGGCAGTCTTGTCGGCGGCCTGACGCCAGCCGTCGATGAACTGGTCGGTCAGGACCTGCAGCTCTGCCGCGGCGTCGCCGGGATCCATGTGGCTGTCGAGATGGTCATGGGCGTGGTTATGGCCGATGGCGCCATTGACGATGTCATGGGGCATGCAAATGAGTCCCCCGGGTTGTCTGATTGAAAGCGGAGAACGGGCGGCGTCCGACCGAGGGGGGCGCAAAAGCGCCCGCCGTGGGGGCGGGCGGGCGCTGCCCGTGGCGCCGCCACGGGCGGAAGGTTGGAGCGGTCTTGGCCATCACGTCTTCGCCCGCGTCTGCCAGCGCGGCGCGCCGTCATAGCCCTCGCCGGGCGGAATGCTGACGGGCTTGTCGATATGGGCCCGGTGGGCGCCCATCTTGCCCGCGCTGACGAGCGAGCCCAGCACATCCACGATCACGCGGGTCCCGAGGAGCGCCGTGATGTCGGACGTATCATAGGGCGGCGAGACCTCGACGAGCTCCATCCCGCAGATGCCTTCGGCCGCGACCTTGGAGGCCAGTGCCAGGGCCTCGCGTGGCAGGAACCCGCCCGGTTCGGGCCAGCCGGTGCCGGGGACGAAGCCGCAATCGATGCTGTCGATGTCGAAGGACATATAGACCATGTCGACCCCGTCCCAGGCCATCTCCAGCGCCATCTCGGCGGTGCGGTCCACGCCCATCCGCTCCATGTCGGACATGGTGATGATGTTGGTCTCGCGCTCACGCGCCACCGCCACGGCCTCGCGCGGGACCTGCCAGCCGCCGATACCGACCTGCACGAGATTCTTGGCCGGCACGTTGGGCAGGTTTGTCGAATGGAACCAGGGCGTGGTGTGCATGCGTTCGTCGAGGTCTTTTTCCTGGATGTCGGCATGGCGATCGAAATGGACGATGCCGATTTTTTTCGACGTGCATTCGGCGATTCCGCGCACGCAAGGAAAGCCGATGGAATGGTCGCCGCCGATGATGATCGGCAGGCTGCCGGAGCTGAAGACGTGGCTGACCGCGCGGCTGATCTGGTCGAAGGTCTTTTCGATGTTGCCGGGGATGGTGAAGATATCGCCCGCGTCGCAGAGGCTCATCTGTTCGCGCAGGTCGATGCCCATTTCGTAATTGTACGGCGTGTAAAGGGCCGAGATCTTGCGCACGCCCTGGGGGCCGAAGCGTGTTCCGGGCCGGTAGGTGGTGCCGCCGTCGAAGGGCGCGCCGAGCACGGTCGCATCATAGTTGCCGACCTCATCCACGTCCTCGGTATAGGGTGCCTTCAGGAAGGTGTTGATGCCCGCGTAGTGGGGCAGCTCGCCCCGCGCGAAGGTCGGGATCGAGCGGTCCTCGATACTGTCGGCGCCGGTGAGGCCCATCTTGAGCGCCCAGGCCTTTTCGCGCTCCCATTCCGTTCCGGGGATGTCGGCCTCGGCGCGGGCGGACTTCCAGCCCTGGAGCTTCGACAGGTCGGGATGATGAGCGCGGCGGTCGGGTGTGCTGCGGTCGGCGGGGTGGTGCGAGCGGGACCGCTCAGAGCGTAAGGGGTACATGGGTCTCCTCCACGAGACGCTGATAGGGAATGCCGCCGTCGCGGGCGTCGAAATCGTAGGTGATGGTGGCGCCGTAAGCTTCTGGATCGGTCGGGTCCCAGCGCGGCTTGTCAAAGACGAGCACGCGGTCGCCGAGCTTGAAGCCCTCGGGCAGGTCATGGGTGACCATGAAGATCGTCATGTTGGTTTCGTCGCGCAGCTCGCACAGGAAATCATGCATCGTGAGTCGTGTGCCGGGGTCGAGCGCGCCGAAGGGCTCGTCCAGAAGCAGGATCTTGGGCTTGGCGGCGAGCGCCTGGGCGATGGCGAGGCGCTGCTGCATCCCGCCCGAGAGGCTGGCGGGGTACTGGCCCGCGACATGGGCGAGCCCGATCCGGTCGAGCACTTCCAGCGCCTCGGCGCGCGCCTTGAGCCGGGCCGCGCCCCAGAGCGCGCCGAAGGGCCGATTGAGTGCGGTGGCGGCGATGATGTTGTCGCGCACGGTCATGTGCGGAAAGACGGAGTAGCGCTGGAACACCACGCCGCGGTCGCGGTCGGGTTCCTGCGCGGGGGGCGCGCCGTCGATGGAGATCGCCCCGCGAGAGGGCTGTTCCTGGGCCAGAAGAAGGCGCAGGAAGGTGGACTTGCCGCAGCCCGAAGCGCCGACGATGGAGACGAATTCGCCCTCCTCGACGGTGAGGTTGATCCGTTCAAGGATCGGACGGGTGCCGTAGGACTGGAACAGGTTTTGGACAGTGACGAAGCTCATCGGGCGGGCTCCGGTTGGGGCATTTGTGCAAGCGTCTGCCACGAGGTTGGCGCGGCGGATACGCCGGGCCGCGCCCGGTCGCCATTGTCGCTCAGACCAATGGCGCTCCAAAGGCGACCCCCCCGGGAGGGCGCTCGTTGGGCCGACAGCAAGTGGCAGAACAGAAGAGCTTTTGGGATCGCCGAGTGCCGCGGAGAAGCGGAGCCCTCCCAGGCTCGGGCGCGGCCCACTGCTCTCTGGGTGAAGCCCGTCACAGCCCTGCCTCCGCCCAGGGGTATAGTCGGCGGGAGAGCTGGCGCAGAAGCAGATCCAGCAGGAAAGCCAGGAGCGTGATCCAGATGACATAGACCAGGATCACATCCATCGCGAGGAAGCGGCGGACGAGGAAGATCCGATAGCCGAGGCCGTTTTCCGAGGCGATGGCCTCCGACGCGATCAGGAAGAGCCAGGCCGGCCCCAGCGCCAGCCGGACCGCGCCGATGAGCCGGGGCATGATCTGGGGCAGCGCCACGCGCAGGCCCACCACGAAGGAGGAGGCGCCCAATGTCTGGGCCTTGACGATCTGCTCGCGCGGCAGCTCTGCGGTACGCGCGGCCAGATCGCGGATCAGGAAGGGCGTGATGCCGATGGCGATGAGCGCGACCTTCGATACTTCGCCCAGCCCGAAGACGATGAAAAGGATCGGCAGGAGCGCCAGCGGTGGCACCAGCGAGAGCGTGGCGACAAAGGGCGCGAGTGCCGCCTGCGCGGTGGGCGCGAGCCCGATCAGCAGCCCGAAGCCGAGCGCCAGCGCCGCGGCGATGACCACGCCCATCGCGATCCGCTGCAGGCTTGCCGCGGTGTCGACCCAGAAGAGGATCCGGCCCGAGCGGCGGTCAGGCTCGGTCAGGAGCCGGTCCGCGGTGGCCGCGATCTGGGCGGGCGCTGGCAGCAGCTTGTCGGCCGGGTTGACGGCGCGGCGCGCGTCCGAGGCCAGCGTGTAGGCGGTGATCACCAGAACGAAGGGGATCAGCGCCAGAAACACGCTCAGCGGACGGGAGGGGCGCCGGTTGATCCATCGCAGCGCCATGGCTCAGTGCGCCCCCGAGGTGGCTGCGCGGTGCTGAAGCACAGCGCCAATGCCACGTGAGCCCACCCGGACCATTGCCGGTCTCCGCACCCGCGGCCTCAGAGACCCCCATCCGCGGCCATGAGCATGTACTCGGTGTTGAAGCGGAACTTGACGTTGTTCGCATCCCCGGTCGTGGCGCCATGGGGATACTGGACGCCGACGAAATCGGCCGAGGGCGCGCCTTCACCGAGGATGCCCTTGTCGAAAAGAAACTCCGCGACATTGACCATGGTCTCTTTCAGCGCCTCGTCCTCGGCGAAATTCACCGCGGCGCCGGGCTCGTAGAACATCGCGGTGCTGGCGAGCTGGGCCTTGTAGCCGGCCAGATCGGTGCCGGAGGCTTCGGCCATCGCAGTCAGGGCGGCCTCGTCATTGGCAGCCATGAGCCCCATGACCTCGTACCAGGCGCCGACCAGCGCCTTGCCGAAATCGGGGTTCGCTTCGAGCGTGTCGGTGTTGACCACCAGCAGGTCGATGATCTCACCGGGGATGTCGGAGCTGTCGAAGAGCTTCGTCGCGCCGGGCTGTTCGAGGATCTCGGCCACGAGCGGGTTCCAGGTCACGACGGCCTCGACATCGGGCGTGGCATAGGCCGCGATCATGTCGGCGTCGGAGGTGTTGATGACACTGGCGAGGTCGCGCTCGGCCAGACCGACGCTGTCGAGCGCGCGGGCGAGCAGATAGTGGGAGACCGAAAGCTCCACCAGGTTCACGGGCTTGCCGGCGAGATCCTCCAGCGTGCCCTCACCCTTGAGGATCACCGCGTCATTGCCGTCGGAATAGTCGCCGATGATCAGCGCCGTGGTGTCAACGCCGCCGCCCGCGGGGATGGAGAGCGTGTCCATGTTGGTGGCGCTGACCCCGTCAAAGGCGCCGGCGGTGTATTGATTGATCGATTCGACGTAGTCGTTGATCTGCACGATCTCGACGGTGATGCCGTATTTCTCGGCCCATTTGTCCATGATGCCGGACTCTTCGAGATAGCCCCATGGCATCCAGCCCACGTAGATCGACCAGGCGATGCGGAAGTCGGTCTTTTCCTGGGCGGTCGCCGTGACGGGCGCGCTAAGGGTCAGGGCCGCGGCGGCGGCGAGAAGAAGGCGTTTCATTCGGTCGGCTCCTTGTCGGTCCGTAGATGGCCGGACGCGCCAAGGAAGGGGGAAGAGAGCGCGGCCAGGCCGGTTGCAGTGCTCTCCCGGGATTTTGTCCCGCCGTGTACCGGGTGGAATTGGCCAGCCCGGCGGCGCCTCTCGGACCAGCCCTCATGTGAGGCGGAACCCTAGGCACCCTGCCAGGCCGACCATGCCAGATCGGCCTCGTTTGGATATGGCCGTGATGGGCCAAGGACCGCTCGCTGCCTGCGGAGTGCGGGGGTTTGCCGGGCGAATGAGCGGATCGCGGGTGGTCTGCCGCTTTTTTGGGCCCTCGATGAACTGTCTTGCCACCAACACCGCCGCGCGCGGGGCCGTCTGGCCTTCGCTCGCGGCTCGTGGGATAGGGCCCTGCCCCTGCGGAGACTGCCCATGTTCATCGTGACCCTGCTGACCGATCCCGCCCGCCCGACGCTCGACCGAGAGACGGTGGAGGCGCTGCGAAACGCCTGGGGCGGGGGCGACGCCCAATGGCTGAGCCCCGGCGAGGCGGCCGAATTCGCGTTGGCAGGCCTGCCGGAGAACGTGGAGGACGTCTGGGCCGATCTGCAGGCCCGCGGAATCGATCTGGCCGCCCAGCCCGCGGCGGGACGGAAGAAACGCATGCTGCTGGCCGACATGGACAGCACGATGATCGGCCAGGAATGCATCGACGAGCTGGCCGACATGGCGGGCGTCGGCGACCGGGTGAAGGAGATCACCGCCCGGGCGATGAATGGCGAGCTCGATTTCGAGGGCGCGTTGTTGGAGCGGGTCGGGCTGCTTGCGGGGCTCGATGCGGGCGTGATCGACCGGGTCTATGCGGAGCGGATCAGTTTCACCCCCGGGGGTGCCACACTGATCGCGACGATGAAGGCGGCGGGCGGCCATGCGGCGCTTGTCTCGGGCGGGTTCACGGCCTTCACCGAGAAAGTCGCGGACCATCTTGGGTTCGACGAGAACCGGGCCAATGTGCTGCTGGAAGAGGGCGGCAGGCTGACCGGGGACGTCACCCGCCCGATCCTGGGGCGCGCGGCCAAGGTCGCGGCGCTCGAAGAGATCACCGCGCGGCTCGGGATCAGCGAGGCCGACGCGATGGCGGTGGGCGACGGGGCCAACGATCTGGGCATGCTGCACCGGGCGGGCGCGGGCGTCGCGCTCCACGCCAAGCCCGCGGTCGCGGCCCAGGCCGATCTGCGCATCAACCACGGGGACCTGACTGCGCTGCTCTATCTGCAGGGTTACGCCAGATCAGAGTTCGTCACCGCCCTCTGACGCCGCGGGCGCGACGGCGACGCGCGCCGGCGCATCGAGCGCGCCGATGGCGACATCGCCCAGGGCCCAGAGCATGTTGGCCAGCGCGAAGGCCAGTCCGATCTCTGTCCCCGAGGCCAGTGCAAATCCGGTCGCGATCACCCGCCAGGGCAGGCGCGCGACCATGGAGAGATGGAAGGGCCCGCTGGCCTTGGTCTCGTCGCTCGCCCAGAAGATCGACGGCAGCACCACGCCAGTACAGATCCGTTCGACAACGGCGTCCGGACCGCGGGCAAGGATCCGGGCGAAGACGCCGTCGGTGGGATGGAGCAGCGACGCGATCGGGGTGGCGCCCGCAGGCATCCGCGCACCCTTGGCGATCACGAAGAGCCCGCCGCGATAGGTCAGAAGGCCCGCGCCGGCGACATAGGTCCCCGCGAGGAAGGTCGAGACCGCAAGGCCCGTTTCCGCGAGATTGCCCATGGGAACGGTCAGCGCCGCGGCGCTGAGCCCCACGCCGCCCAGCGCCAGGCAGAGCCCACCGAGTTTCAGAAGGATCGGAAAGCCGCCCGCACCGCGCAGCAGGCAAGAGCCGGCGACAAAGGCGCAGGCCGCCACGGTAAAGGGGCTTGCGGTGACAGTGACGGCGAAGATCAGAAGCGCAAAGGCGAGCGGGACAGCGGCGGCGTGGACGAGCTCGGCGCAATGCGCGCCGCCGAGCCACCGGGCCAGCGCAGCGACGGGAAAGGCAAAGACAACGAGCGCCACCACGCCGAGCGTTGCCGCGGCTTCGGGAAAGAGCAGAACCAGCGACTGCAGGTCGCCCAGCGGGCCGGTCCCCGCCGCAAAGGCCTGCTGCAGGCTGTGCGCGAGGTGCGAGAACCCGCCGGCCCCCGCGACAGCCGCGACGACGTTGCCGGTCTCATAGCCCCAGAACTGAAGTTCGAGACTGTGACGTGTGAGAAAGCCCATCGCACCGATCCTCCCCGAGGCGCTGACCCCCGGCCTATCACGGATCGCGGAACAATTTTGGCTTTCTGCACGCGATTGAACGCTAACGGTCGGTTGCGGCGCGAAAAAAACGGGGTGGGGGCCGCGCTCAGACGCCCGACAGCAGGCTCAAAAATCGAACCGCACGGCGGCGATGACGGCGTTGACCGGTTTGAAGCTCGCGAGCTGCTGTTCGTAGCGGTTGCTGAGAAAGCCCACGGAAAACTCGCCATGGATGGCATCGACTCTCTGAGCGATGCCGAACCCCCAGGCCCGGGAGTTGTCACCATCCTCGATATAGTCGCTGCCATAGAAGTAATCGATCGAGACGGCGGTGGCCCCGAAGCCGAACCAGTGGGTCTCATATCCGGCCTTCAGATAGTGGTAGCGGGAGGTGAAACCGACGCCTTCGGTGTCGCGATGGCCCAGCGCCAGACCCAGGCTGAAGCCGGACTTCAGCCGCAGGGACGCGGACCCGTAGATATCATCCCGGGTGAAGGGGTCGTCATCGTCCGGCCGGCGGTCGCGGCGGTTGAAGGCGATGCCGGCGGCAAACTCGACCTCGTTGTCGAAGACCTTGCTGTAGGCCAGCGCCACCCCGGTGTAGAAATCCTCCTCGTCGGTATCGGTTTCCAGGATTTCCTTCCCGTAGGAGGCCGAGAGTATGAAGCCGGCGAACTCCGGCGTGTCATAGCGGATCCGGCCCCTCCGCGAGGCGTCGAAATCGCCCAGCACGTCGGAGACGGTGATATCCGACAGGGTGCCGTCGGCGTTGCGGAAGAAAAATCCACCCGCTGCGTCACCGGAGCTGGACACATCGTTGACGAGGCGCGTGCCCGAGAGATCGATCTGTCCGACCCCGTCGCTCGACATCGAGCCCTGACCGACAAAGACGGTTCCGTAGCGGGGCGTACGCAGCTGAAGATCGACCCGGCGGATGTCTTCCTGGCTCAGGTCCATCAGGGGTGGCGTATCATCCTGCGAGATGTCCTCGGTCGTGCGGAAGCCGAGCGCAGTCTCGAAGCGAAAGCCAAGGCGGTAGTCGCTGTCGAGGTCGCGGAATGCCCGGAACCCGATCCGCGATTTCGAATGGGAATTGTCGGCGAAACTGTTCTTGCGCGCGACACCGTCATCGACGGATGTGACAGCAGGGCTGACATGGCCGTAGAGTTCGAAGGAGGTGCCGGTGTGGTCGCGCTCGGTGATTTCGGCCGCAGCCAGAGGCGCGAGCGGCATCGTCAGAAACGCCAGGGCAGAGATCGGCCCCCTGAACATATGCACCATCCTGATCCGCGGCGCGTCTGCGGCGCCTCCGGCGGTTATAGTGGGGATGGGGTGGCGCGTGATATGTCCGCGCTGCGCCGAGCCGAGCTGATGCGGCACCGATGCAACGCCGCGACGTCGGTCGCCGTCAGGGCGCGGGGGGCTTAGCTCGGCCTCAGGCGCCCAATAGCAGGCTCAGCGCGATGGCCCACATCAGAAGCGCGACGAGCCCCTCGAGTACGCGCCAGGCGGCGGCACTGGTGAAGACCGGGCGCAGGAAGGCCGCGCCGTAGCCCAGCGAAAAGAAGAAGACGAAGCTCGCCGTGACGGCCCCGGCCCCGAAGTGAAAGGGGCTCGGCGCCTGGGCGGCGATGGAGCCGATCAGCAGCACCGTGTCGAGATAGACATGGGGGTTGAGCCAGGTCAGCGCGAGACAGGTCAGGAGCGCCGGGGCGAGCCGGGTGGCACGGTCCGCGGTGGGCATCAGCGCGGCCCCGCCGCGCCAGGCCGCGAGCGCCGCGCGCGCACCGTATGCGATCAGGAACGCCGCCCCGCCAAAGCGGAACACGGGCTCGATCCAGGGCGCGGCCCGAGTCAGCGCGCCCAGGCCCGCGACGCCGGCAACGATCAGCAGCGCGTCCGACAGTGCACAAGTCAGACAAATCCAGAAGACATGCTCCCCCCGCAGGCCCTGGCGCAGCACGAACGCGTTCTGGGCGCCGATGGCGAGGATCAGCCCGAAGCCGGTGATGAAGCCCTGTATTGCCGATCCCATGCGCCCTGCCCCGCTGCCGTCCCGGGCTGATGACCGGGATCGCGGCGGGGATCAAGCCGGGGATCGGGGGCGCCGCCTGCGGTCGGACTGTGCCGACCAGATCACCGAACGTCTGACGCGGACCCAGTGGAAGCACCGACGATCCGCCGCGCGGGACCCGCGTTGCGCAGGCCGGCAGCGCGCCTCGATGGCGGTGTTACGCGATTGGATGCGCAGCAATGGTGCTCCAAGCGTGGAAGGGTGACCCAACACCGCCGCACTGGACTGCTCCGAAACCAAAGCGGCGCAGGCATTTCGCGCGCAATGGGCGCGGGAGGCGCCCGGTTCGCCTGGAAGGTCGAAGACCTGAGCGCCACGCGTGCCTGAGAGATAGCGAGCGCATTGCAGGCGCGAGCCGAGCCCCCGCAGGGATAGCCGATGCGCTCGCACCGCGGGCTGGCGCTGTCTGAGGTCTTTGCTCCGCTGCGGAGGGCGCATCTCGGCGCAGCCCGACCGATCACAAACCGGCGATGCATTGCGCATCGTCACGATTTGTGTGCGCATGTGATGGCATCATTGCGGGGAACAATGGAATATACTGCCGTGTGGGACGTTCTTAGGTAGCCAAATACGGCTCAAAACACCACGACCTACCAAAGTGAGGAGATCACAGATGACCCGGAAATTCACAGCTTTCGCCGCGGCCGCGCTGTTGGCGCTTGCGGCTTGCGACGCGACCCAGCAGCAGCAGGACACGGCTGTCGGCGGCGCTGTCGGCGCAACTCTCGGTGCGCTGTCGGCCAATGCGCTCGGCGCCGATGCCGGATGGACCGCCGCGGCAGCGATCGCAGCCGGTACGGCCGGTGCGCTCTATGCCCAGAACCGGCGGACCGACCAGTGCGCCTACTACACCGGCCGGGGTGACGAGGTCGTCGTGCGTCCCTGCTGACGCGGATCAGGAACGCGTTCGGCCGTGAGCGCCGGAGCGTTCTGACTGAAACAGTTTCGGGTGGCTTGCGGCATGGCCCTGAGCCATCCGGAGACGTGCTGGACGGGCGCGTGTTTGTCTGAAAGGCCGGCACCCGGCTGGACCCGAGGTGGTGGCGCTGGTCACTTGCGGCCGCGCATCCGCTCCAGTGTGGGATGAAACGTGGGCCGGTATCCATTCCTCAGCGCAAGGCAGGATATCTCCGGCGTCAGCCGCTGAGCCTCTTCGGGGAGCGGCGTCGGCGGCGCATAGCCGTCGAAGCCGAACCCAAAGGCGGCATCCCCCCATTTCAGATAGGCCTGGTCGCCAATCGCGAAGAACGCCCCATCGGGTAGGGTCCGGGGGACGCAAGTTGGACGGGGCTCCGGCGACCGCGCGCGGAGATAGCGTTTCATTTCGTCGTTGATCGCTCTGTTCAGGGTGCTCACGCGTTCCACCCCGGCGGCGTCGCGAAAGGCGCGGGCCGCAGCCCGGCGGCAGCTGTGGCAGGGTCGATGCCCCGCGGCGAGCCCGACCGCCTCATCGAGGAAAAACAGCTCCGTCCAGCGGCTAGGGAGCATGAGACCCGGTCTCGGGGCGGCGTTGGGGCGTGGTTCCAGGGTGCAGATGACCCAGCCTTCAGTGGCCCAGCGCTGATGTTTGAGCGATCGGGTCTCGGGATCGTGGAGGATGCCGCGGTTCCCCACGAAGAGCCCCCGGGCGGGATAGGCGTGAATGCGGGAAAACGGGTCGACCCTGTTTTGCAGTGGCATGGCACGCTTCCTTGTGCGGGACATTTGGAACACCGAACGCACAGGAGACGCCGGCCCGGTCACGCCAGAGTGCCGATGCGGACGCGCCGTCGCAATGCGCTGTAAGGGCCGAACCTAAGGGCTTCCCGGCGAGTCAGGTTCAGATCGCCTTGGCGGCGCGCAGGGCGGCGATGCGCTCGGGCGAGAGGCCGAACTCCGCCAGCAGATCGTCGGTATGCTCGCCGGGATCGGGCGCGGCGCGGCGCATCGTGGCGGGCGTGCGCGACAGCCGGACCGGCTGGCCGACGACATGGACCTCGCCGCGCGCATGATGCTCGACCGGCTGGGCCATGCCGAGATGGGCGACCTGCGGATCGGCGAAGACCTCGTCCATCCGGTAGATCGGCCCGGTGGGGATGCCGTGGGCGTTCAGCAGCTCGATCCAGTGGGCGGAGGGTTTTTCGGCAAAGACCGGGCGTAGCAGCGCCCAGATCTCGTCCCGGTGACCGGTGCGGGCGTCGATCTCGGCATAGTCGGGGTTTTCGGCCCATTCGGGATGGCCCATCGCCTCGGCCAGCGCCTGCCACTGTCCGTTCCCGCCCACGGCGAGGTTGATATGGCCGTCCGCCGTGGCAACGACGCCCATCGGCGTGATGGTCGGATGATCGTTGCCCGTGGCCTCGGGCACCTCGCCCTCGACCAGATAGCGCGCGGCCTGGAAATCCATCAGCGCGATCTGGGAGGCGAGCAGCGAGGCCTGCACCCATTGCCCCTGCCCCGATTGCGCGCGTTCGGCGAACGCGATGAGGATGCCGGTCGCGGCATAGACGCCCGAGGACAGATCGGCCACCGCGGTGCCCGCCCGCATCGGTTGGCCCGGCTGTCCGGTGACCCCCATGAAGCCGCCCATGCCCTGGGCGATCTGGTCGAAGCCGGGACGCTCGGCATAGGGTCCGGTCTGCCCGAAGCCCGAGATCGAGGCCAGGATGATGCCCGGGTTCACCGCGCTCAGCGCGTCGTAGTCGATCCCGAGCCGCGTCTTCACGCCGGGGCGGTAATTCTCCACCACGACATCGGCCTGGGCCGCCATCTCCAGAAAGAGCGCGCGACCCTCGGGCGTTTTGAGATTGAGCGTCATGGAGCGCTTGTTGCGGTGCAGGTTGAGCATGTCGAATCCGTGCTGCGACCCCGCGACGCCGGTATTGCGGTCCATGCCCTCGGGCGCGTCGATCTTGATCACATTGGCGCCGAAATCGGCCAGCACACGGCAGCAGCTGGGCCCGGCGCGCACGCGGGTCAGGTCGAGCACGGTGATATGGCCGAGCGCGCCTGGTTGGGCGTCGGTCTGGGTGTTTTGGGCGCCGGCATCGTCGCGCATCGGTTTCCTCCCGCTGGCCGCTCGGGCGGCGCTGTTCTGGTCCGGAGATACGCGCCGCTTCACCGGAAAGCGAGCCGCCGATGGCTTTTCGCCCGGACGCGCCCGGTCTAGGGTGCCGCCGAAACCGCAGGGGAGCAGTTCATGGACGGGATGACGCCGGAAGCGCGTGTGATCGCGGAGGCCGACGGAGCGGTCGGGCGGATCACTTTCGACAACCAGACGCGACGGAACGCGATGACCCTGGCGATGTGGCAGGGGCTCTGGGACGCGGTGGAGCGGTTCGCCGCGGACCCCGCGATCCGGGTGATCGTGCTGACCGGGGCGGGCGACAAAGCGTTTGTGGCCGGAGCCGACATCTCGGAGTTCGAGGCGCTGCGCGCCACCGAGGAGGGCGTGGCACGGTACAATTCCATCCATGAGGGGGCCGATCTGGCGCTCTATCATTGCCCCAAACCCACGATCGCGATGATCCGCGGCTCCTGCGTGGGCGGCGGCATGGGGATCGCGCTGGCCTGCGACCTGCGGGTCGCGGCGGAGGATGCGCGGTTCGGCATCACCGCGGCGCGGCTGGGGCTGGGCTATGACGCGACGGGCATCCGCAAGCTGGTGAACACGGTGGGGCCGGCCTCGGCGGCGGAGATCCTCTATACCGGGGCGATTTTCGATGCGGACGATGCCCGCGCCATGGGTATCCTGCGCCATGTCGTGCCGGTCGAGGATCTGGTCACGGTGACCGACGGGATCGCGGGCCGTATCGCCGAGGCCGCGCCGCTGACGGTGCGCGCCTCCAAGGCCGCGATCCGGGCGGCCCAGCGGCGTGACGACGGTGCGGATGCGGAGGTCGAGCGGCTGGTCAAGGTCTGTTTCGACAGCGAAGATTACCAGGAAGGACGGCGGGCGTTTCTGGAAAAGCGCAAGCCGGAGTTCCGCGGGGTGTGAGGGGCATCGCTTGCCTCGCGCCCCGCAGTGAGTGAGGCTGACGGCACCGCAAGCTGAGGAGCGCGCCAGATGTCCGATCCTGCGCCTCGCATTGCCCGGTTGGGCCTGTCGGGCCTGCTGGTCAGCTTCGCCGACCGGCTGAGCGATCCCGCCAACAGGGCGGCCCTGGCCCTGCGCGCGGCGGTGGAGGCCGAAGCCTGGCCCGGTGTGGTCGAGACCGCGCCATCGCTCGCCTCGCTCTTTGTCCGGGTCGATCCGGAGGTCACGGACCCCGCCGAGATCGAGGACCGTCTGCGCACGCTGGCTACAGCGCGCGACTGGACGGCAGCCCCGTTGCCCGCCGGCCGGCGGCTCTGGCGCGTGCCGTGCGCGTTCGGCGGGACGGCCGGGCCGCAGCTGGCGGAGGCTGCGGACCTCGCCGGCGTGTCGGCGGAGGCGGCCATCGCGCAGCTGACCGCCGCGCCGGTACGCGTGCTGACCTTGGGCTTTTCGCCCGGCCAGCCCTACATGGGCACGCTGCCCGAAACCTGGGACATCCCGCGCCAGACCGAACTGACCCGCGAGGTGCCCGTGGGCGCACTGGTGGTCGCGGTGCGCCAGCTGATCATCTTCACCGCCCCGAGTCCCACGGGCTGGCGCCATATCGGCCAGACCGGCTTTCGCGGCTTTCAGCCCCAGAGCCCGACGCCGATCCTCCTGCGCGCCGGCGACGAGGTGCAACTGATCCCGGTGGATCCCGGCGCCCTGGACGGTCTCGACCCGCCGGGCGGTACCAGCGAAGCGCTGCCATGAGCGGCGCGCTGATCGTCGAGGCCGCTGGTCCCGCAGTGACGGTACAGGATTTCGGGCGGCCGGGGCATCTGGCCGACGGGTTGTCGCCGGGTGGGGCGATGGATGTCGTGGCGCTGCATGAGGGCGCGGCGCTTCTGGGGGTCGCGCCGGGCGGTGCGGTGATCGAGATGGGCGGCATGGGTGGGCGCTTCCGGCTGACGGCGCCAGCGCGGGTCGCGCTGACCGGGGCGCCGATGCGGGCGACCGCAGACGGCGCGGGGCTGCGCTGGAACGCGGTGCACGCGCTGACCGAGGGCGCGGTGCTGGAGGTCGGCGGCTGTCTGGCCGGTCAGTACGGCTATCTGAGCCTCGGCGGCGGGATCGCGACGCCGGAAGTAATGGGATCGCGGTCCGTTCATACGCGGGCCGGGATCGGGGCGCCGCTGCGAACGGGTGACCAACTCGAACTCGGCCCCGATCCGGCGATGGCACGGGTGGGGCTCTGCCTGCCCGATGGCGACCGGTTCGAGGGTGGCGTCCTGAGGGTACTGCCGAGCGCCCAGACCCGGCTCTATCCCCCCGAGACGGGTGCCCGGTTTGAAACGACGGCATTTGCCCGCGCGGCCCGGGGCAGCCGGTTGGGGGTCGCGCTGTCGGGCGCGGGAGTTGGCTTTGCCCTGCCGGATGCGCTGAGCCTGCTGAGCGAGGTGACGGTGGCCGGAGATGTGCAGATCACAGGCGACGGCACGCCGTTCCTGCTGCTGGCCGATTGCCAGACCACGGGGGGCTATCCGCGCATCGCCTGCATCCTGCCGATGGATCTGCCGCGGGCGGCCCAGGCGGCGCCGGGCGCGGCGCTGCGGTTCCTTTTTGTCGATGCCGGCGAGGCGCTGAAACTGCACCGCCGCTGGCTGCGGGATCTGGCCGCGCTGCCGGAGCGCTGCGCGCCGCTGCACCGCGATCCCGCGGATATGGCCGATCTGTTAAGCGCCCAGTTGATCAGTGGCGTGACGGATGGAGCGGAGTTGTCCTAACCGAAATGTGCGGAGGGACGGGATCGCCCCTGGGTGGGCGCAGCGCAATGCTGCCGCTACCATCGTTTATGCCTCAAGACCTCCCACGCGCCGCGCCAGGGTGTAACGCCGCAATGCGCCCACCCGCCGGAAGGGGCGGGCGCGGCCCGGGCTGGTCGCCCGCGCCAGGACGCTGGAAGCCCGCCCTACCCCTCGCGGCGCAGCACCACGGCCTGGTGCAGGTCGCGCCCGCTCTCGGCGGCGTCGACCAGATAGCCGGCCACATCGGCGCGCGAGATCAGCCCGTTGCGCCAGTTCGCCGGGTCCGTGTGCACACCGATGCGCCCGGTATAGCCGCCATTGGTCAGGATCACCGGGCGCGCGATGGTCCAGTCGAGCCCGCTGTCGCGCACCAGCACTTCCTGGCGGTCCTTGTCGGCATAGGGTTTGCCCAGAAACAGCCCGTGGCCGGTGCGCTCCGCCCAGCTCATGGCCTGCCGGCTGTCGCCCGCACCAAAGCCGGTGACGACGACCAGACGCCGCACGCCGGCGGCCTCCATCGCCGGGATCAGCAACCGGGTCGACTCGGAAAACAGCGTGACCTCCTGCCAGAGCATCGCGGGCGTTTCCTTGATCCCCAGCGCCGAGATCACGGCGTCCACACCGTCCACCGCACGCGCGATATCCTCGGCGACCAGTGCGTCGCCGCGAAACTCCTCCGCGCCCTCGGGCAGGTCCGGACTGCCGCTGCGCGACATCGCCCGCATCTGGTGGCCAGCCGCCGCGCCGCGCAGAACGGCCTGCTTTCCGATGCCCTTGCCCGCACCGATGACGAGTATCTTCATGGCCTGCAGCCTCCGCCTGTCGCTCTGTCACGGAGGTAAGCCGCCCGGGCGCAGAATAAACCCGCGAGAGCCATCGCAATAGGACATGTCGAAAAAACCTCTGGCATTCGCAGCGGTTCCGGGAAGACTGGCCGCGACCCGCCCGGCAGGGCCGAGAGACCGAGACCGACAGCGTTGAAAAACCGCAAGACCCGCCTTGTTCCCCTCTCCCTCGGCGTTCTGCTGACCCTGGCGATGGTGGTCTTGCACGGGGCGGCAACGCCTTTGGGTCTGAGTGCACGCGATGCGATCACCGACGCCTATCTGCGCGCCGACCCGCTCGAGCCGCAGGCCGACCGCCCGGTGCATGTCATCGATGTCGATGACGCGTCGCTGGCCGAGATCGGACAATGGCCCTGGCCGCGCGAGCAGCTGGCGGAACTGACCGAGCGCCTGTTCGATCTGGGCGCACTGGCGGTGGGGTTCGACGGGATCTTTCCGGAGCCGGACCGCAGCTCGCCCCCGCAGGCCGGCGGTGTCGGAACGGCCACCGAGGGCGACGCGCTGTTCGCGACCGCGCTGCGCGATCATCCCACGGTGCTGAGCGTCGTGGGCGCCGATGCCGGGGGCAGCCCGCCCGTCAAGGCCGGCATCGCCTGGACCGGGGGCGATCCGGCGGCGGCTCTGACAGTCTTTCCCGGCCATGTCGGCAACTTGCCGGTTCTGACCGACGCCGCGCATGGGCTGGGCAGTATCAGCCTGGCGTCATCGCGCGACGGGATCATCCGGCGGGTACCGATGCTCAGCGTCATGGGGAACGCCATCGTCCCGTCGCTGTCGGCCGAAATGCTGCGCGTTGTCCAGGACGCAGGGGGTTACACGTTGCGCACCAGCGAGGCCCAGGGCGAGACCTCCGGCGGCACCGCACGCCCGGTCGCCCTGCGGATCGGGGCGGCGACCGTGCCGCTGGACGGCACCGGGCAGATGACGGTGCGGTTCTCGCGTCCTGAGCCATCGCTTCTCACCCCGGCGGCGGCCATCCTGGCGCCGGACGGGCCGGACCCGGGCTTGCGCGCGCGGATCGAGAACCGGCTGGTCCTGGTCGGCTCCAGCGCGCCGGGCCTGTTCGACATCCGCGCCACGCCCCTGGCTGCGGGCATTCCGGGCGTGACGATACATGCCGATATCATCGAACAGGTGCTGCAGGGCGCATTCCTGACCCGGCCGGACTGGATGGCCGGGCTGGAGCGGTTGGTCATCCTGCTGGCCGGACTGTCGCTGACCCTGTGCCTTGTCTTCGAACGGCCGATCATCGGCCTCGCGCTGATGACGGCCTGGGTCGGGGGCGCCGTGCTGGGCGGGTTCTGGGCCTTCGAGGCGCGCGGGCTGCTCTTTGATCCGGTGGTACCGGCGCTGACCGGCGTACTGATCTTTCTGCCCGGCGCAGCAGCCGGCGTTGTGCAGAAGGAACGCGCCCGACGGGCGGTGCGGGCGCGGTTCGCCCATTTCCTGCCCCCCGATCTGATCGCTCAGGTCGCCGACGATCCGGACCACGCGCTGACGCCGGAGGGCGCCGAACGGGTGCTGACGGTGATGTTCATCGACATCCGTGGCTTTTCCACGATCACGGAACCCATGACACCGACCGAGGTGGTGACCCTGGTCAACCGCTTTCTGGCCGAGATCACGCGTACCCTGCTGGCGCATGGGGCCACCATCGACAAATTCATGGGCGACGGGGTGATGGCGTTCTGGAATGCTCCGATCGAGGCGCCGGGGCACGAGGCGCGCGCGGTCGCCGCGACCTTTGCCGTGTCCGAGGCGCTGGCGCGGGTCAATGCAGGGCTCTCGGATCTGGGCCTGCCCGAGGTCAGCGTCGGCGTGGGCGTGAATACGGGGCCCTGCTTCGTCGGGCTGATGGGGTCGAGCGACCGGCTGAGCTATACCTGCATCGGTGACAGCGTGAACCTGGCCGCGCGGCTCGAAGGGCTGACGCGGGTCTATGGCGTGCCGGCTTGTTTCGGCGGCGGCGCGCTGGCCGGACTACCCGGGGACCTGCTGGCGGTGGAACTGGACCTGATCGCCGTCAAGGGCCGCATTAAGGCGGAGCCGGTCTTTGCCGTCCTGCCCGACGGAGAGACCGCCCGGGGGTTTGCCGCCGCGCTGGCAGCGGCGCGCGCCGCGTATCTACGACAGGACTGGGACACCGCGGAGCAGGGGTTTGCCGAAATCGCGGCGATCACGCTGCCGGGCTGCGATCTGGGCGGGCTTGCAGGTGCCTACCGGACGCGGATCGCGGCCTGGCGCACCGCGCCCCCGCCCCCCGGCTGGGACGGACACGCCACCGCCACGTCGAAATAGCGCCCGGGCGGATCCGTCGCGCCGTTGCGGCTCAGGATGCGCGCCGGAAGGACGTGACCCTGCGTCCGAGGACCAGCCCCGCACAGGCCGTCAGCAACAGCAGCAGCGACGCGGGGAGAGGCACCGGGGCGGGGTCTGCCGCGGGCGGCGGCTTTCCCGGATCGATCGGCGGGCTGCCGGGCGGCGTCCCCGGGCCGGGCGGCCAGGGCGAGGCAACGGGGCCCCCGGCGTCACCGGGACCCCCGGACGGTGTAAAGGCCGGATCGCCCGGCGGGGGGCCTCCCGGGGCTCCGACGGGGGGGACCAGTACAAGGGGCCGGGCACCGGGGGCCCCGCCCCCGCCGCCGGACCAGCCCAGCACCGTCGGGGTGATCGCGGGCCTGCGGTCGCGGCGGACCGGGCGTATGTAGCGCTCGGGCACCGATCTGGCGGCAGCCGGCGTGAGGCTCGCACCGGTGCCGAACCCGGTGCCGGCCATGGCCAGTGTGCCGTCGGCGTCGTTGCATAGATAGGCGCGCCAGAGGGCGATCCCGCTGCTGCCGCCCCACAGTCCATCCACGACACCCGGAGCGCCAAAGGCGGCGGTGCGCACCGCCGGGCCCTGCCACATCCTGGCCATCAGCACGGGGTCGGGCAGCGGACGTTTGATCGGGCGGACGGTTGCGGGATCGCGCGGGATCAGGTGCGCCGCCAGAATGTAGCTCGGGCGGCGGGTCGGGCGGAGCCGTTTGGCGCGCGCATCGGACAGGACCATGGACGCCATCGCCGCCGGGACGAGGGTGCCGTTGGCGGAGCGCGCATAGTCGCCAAAGAACGTGTCCCCCATCGGATAGTCCGGCCCGGCACAGACCGCGCGGCGCCAGTCGCCCCGGGCGCGGTCGGTGGGGCTGAGCCACAGGTCCGGCTCCGGCACCGACGGCGCCGCAGCGGACCCGATCCCAGGCAGCGGCGCGGAGCTGCCACCCTCCAGAAGCGCATGGGCCGGACCGGACGTGTGGCAGAGCGCAAGCAGCATCGCCGGAACGGGCCAGGCGCACAGGCGCGCCACCGCGCTTGCGGTGATTGGATGTGTCTTCCGTTCCATGGCCGGTCCCCTTCAGAAAGTCCGGCACCACAGGTAAACACCCGCAAATAGGGATTTCTTGATGAAATGCGGCGGAATCGTGGTGATTCCGGGCCATTCCGGGACGTTTAGCGCAAAATTCTAGGAGCCTTCCGGCGGAACTCTGGACAGATCCTCGGGCCGGTCGATATCGGCGAGCCATTCCGGAGGGCAGGCGATCCGCGCCGCCATCGGGGTCCGGCGCAGCAGATCGCGGGCGCCCTTGTCGCCCGAAACATCCGCGAGCGCGCCGAAATACCGGTCTGCAAACCAGGCCGGCGGCATCGTACGGGCGCCGCACTGCGTCGCCGCGAGCGCTTGGGTCCGGCCAAGCTCGAACAGCGCCGAAAAATGGACGGCCGGCACCCGCGGCATGTCGCCGAGCGCGACGAGCACGCCCGCGGCACCCAACTCCGCCGCGCGCAGGACTCCGGCGCGCAGGCTGGCCGACTGCGGCGCATCTCTGTCCGACAGAGCCACGGTTTCGAACTCCGGCAGGCAGGCTGCGACCTTGGCGCTGCGCACCACGGCGATCAACCGGTCGGGGGCGGCGGCGCGCAGAGCGCTGGCAGCATGGGTGACCAGCGGCGCGCCCTCGAGCGGCGCGAGCAGCTTGTCCGCCGCGCCGAACCGGCGCGAATGACCCGCGGCCAGCAACAGGCCGATGCGCGGTGCGTCTTCGTCCTGCGCCATTGCTCCTCCGCCCTTGCCTAAGCCCCGCCCGCTCTGCCATGCGGGGCTCCATGGTCTTTTCAAAGCTCTTCGGCGGAGGCAAGCCAGCGCCGTTTCCGCCACCGCACCCGGACACACCGGTGGAGATCGTGGGCGACCTCCATGGCTGCGCCGCGCTGTTCGATGCGCTGCCTGCGCCGGAACCCGGCTGCCCGCGTATCTTCGTGGGCGATCTCGTCGACCGCGGTCCCGACAGCCGGGGCGTGATCGAGCGGGTCCGCGCCCACGAACTGGCCGGGCACGGGACCTGTCTGATGGGAAATCACGAAACGATGATGCTGGAGTTCCTGGACGATCCGGTCGCGGCGGGACAGCACTGGCTGCGTAATGGCGGGCTGGAGACCTTGCTGAGCTTCGGCGTCGCCCTGGAGGATCCACGCGCCGATGCGGCGGTGCTGCAGACGGCACGCGATGCGTTCCGGACCGCGCTTGGCGCGCCGACCGAGGCCTGGCTGCGCGCCCGACCGATGCTCTGGCAGAGCGGCAATCTGGTCGTCACCCATGCCGGGGCAGATCCCGAAACCGATATCGCGGATCAGCCAGCGCGGGCCCTGCTGTGGGGTCACCCGAACTTCACGCGCGTGCCACGCCGAGACGGGATCTGGATCGCCCGCGGACATATCATCGTCAGCGAAGCCCATGCCGAAGAGGGGCGAATCGCTGTCGATACCGGGGCTTTTGCGGCCGGGCGTCTGAGCATGGCGCGCGTGATGCCCGATGGCGAGATCGGTTTCGTGACGGTGACGGCGAATTGACCCCGCGGAGCAATTTGCGGCGCCGCGCGCGCGATCCACGGTCGGGCGGAATTAGAGCGGAAAGTCCAATGATTGAACGGATTCACGGGGATGCGCTGCGACATTGAGATTATGCCCTAGCGTCAAGTCACCCCCGCTGACGTCGCGCAAAGTGCCGCGATCGAGACCGGGATTTTTTTCACGCGAATCAAAAATGTCTTTGCGTCAACAGGTTAAATTCTTCTTTACCATAAACAATGGGCAGCGCAGGTTCCGCCATATCGATGTATTCTTGTTTTCACGTTCCCGTGCGTACCGCCATTTTGTCGGTTCTCAGCATTGCCGTCGTTGCCGCGGCCAGCGCTCCCGCACGCGCGCAATCCAGTCTTGAGGCCCAGCGCGATGCGCTCTTCGACCGGATGTTCGCGGCGCCTACAGATCTCGATGTGATGCTGGGCTATGCGCGGCTGTCGGTGCAGCTGCGCGACTATGAACAGGTGGTGGCCACGCTGGAGCGGGTCGTCGCCCAGCGCCCCGATTTGATCGAAGCGCGGCTGGAGCTGGCCATCGCCTACTACGCGCTCGGCGCCTATGAGATTGCGGTCTATCATTTCAACATCGTGCGCGCCGCACCCAATGCGCCGCCCGAAATAATCGCCGAAATCGAAAGCTACACTGACACCGCCGAACAGCGGGCGTCGAAGAACACCGTGACCGGGTTTCTGGAGGCCGGCCCCGCCTATGGGTTCGTGGATGGCGGCGCGGGGGTCGAGGTCGGGTTCGGTTTGACCTGGCGCTACCGGTTCGAGGGTGCGAACGATCTGAGCTGGTTGACGGAGTTGCGGGGCACGTCGCTGCATTTTCCCGACGACGATGACGAGACCTTCACCTATTTCCTGCTGCGGACGGGTCCGGAGTTCAGCCTCGACGGGACGGCCTATGGTGCCCGTCTGCGCCCCTATCTCGCGCTGCGCTCCTCGGTGGATTTCGATCTCGACAACCGCAGTACGGCCGGCCTTGGTCTGCAATACAGCGACACGTTCGGCACCGACTGGGCAGGGTTCGCCCTGATCGAAGGCGGAGCGCTGCGCAGGACGGACTATGATGAGGACATCACGGGCTCGTTCATCTCGGCGCAGGTCGGCGCCACCTATTTTCCGACACGCAACACGCTGGTCCGCCTCGCCCTGCGGGCGCGCAAGGACGACACCGACAGTGAGCTGACCGATATCCTGAGCTGGGGCGGACGGCTGGATCTGCAATACAGTTTCCGTCCATCCTGGGCACGGTCGGACCGGCTCTGGAAGGTCGGCGCCTACACCGTTCTGGACTGGCAACGCTTCACGGCGCGCACGCCGGAGCGCCAGGACCTGATCTACGGCTTTGGCGCGTCGCTGCGCGCCTATGTGAAGGACGACTATTATATCGAGGGCCGCGCCGACATCCTGAAGCGCGACACCGACGTGCCCGGGGCGGCGACCTCGCGCGAGGTGATGAGCATCGTGTTCGGGCGGGACTTTTGAGGGGGCGTGCGATGATACGTGCGGCGGTCTGCGGCATCGCCTTGGCGACGGCCCTGCTGGCGGCGGGCGGGGCTGCGGCCCAGCAGATCGGCGTTGTCGCCGCGGTCAGCCCGGACATGCGTGGCAGCCCGCCCGCAGGGGGATCGCAGGTGAAGTCCCTGGGATCCCCCGTTGTCGCCGACGAGACCATCGTGACGTCGGCCTCGGGTCGCGGACAGCTGCTGTTTCGCGACCAGACAACCCTCTCGGTCTCGCCCAACAGCGAGATCGTGCTCGACGGGTTCGTATTTGATCCTGCGGGCGGCGGGCGAACCGGGCTCAGCCTGACCCGCGGGGCGCTGCGCTTTATCGGCGGACTGAACAGCCGGGAGCAGGAGGCGATCATCCGCACGCCCACGGCGATCATCGGTGTGCGCGGCTCCAGCGCGCTAATCAGCTACAAAAACAATCAGACCCAAGCGATCCTGATCGCGGGCGACCGGCTGTGCGTCAGCGGCACCTGCACCAACCGCCAGGGCGCGATCATGACCGAGAACGGCTATCAGGGTCAGGTCACGCAAGCCCAGATGGCCGAGACCCTTGGCCAGATCGACGGCCCGCCCCAGAGCGGCGCGAGTTTTGCGGCGTCGCAATCGAACGGCGGCGGAGACGGCGCAACCGGTCTGGGGCTCGATGGTGGCACGGGCATCGCGGAAGTGACCGGTCCGAACAGCGACCCGGTCTCCAGTCGCGGCGCGCTGCGCGATTTTCAGGTCTTCGACGACGACGCCCGCTCCGACGCGATTGTCGGGATCACGTCGGGCGGAGCCGACCTGCCGCCGCTGGAGAGGCTCCCCGAGCCGGCCATGGAACCCGAGCCGATGGCGCCCGAACCCTTCGTTCCGGCTCCCGATCCGATCCCGACGCCCGATCCGATCCCGGACCCCATCCCCGAACCGCCGCACCCCCAGCCCATGCCGGAACCCCAACCGCTACCTGAACCCCAACCGCTACCTGAACCCGAGCCGCAGCCGGAACCCGAACCGCAGCCGGAACCCGAGCTTCCCGATCCGGATGACGGGGGCGATCCCCCGATCATCATCATCGAGCCTCTATGATGGGAACGTGCGTGGAGGCCGAGACCGCCAAGCGCGCCCCGACTCAGGATGCAAAAATGTGTTACAGAACTGTAACCGGCAGTCCGGCACCTCTGGGCAAACTGGTTTGCCGATGATACACAATCTCCGGCTGGGACGGCTTTTTGATGGGATGCCCGGCCCCCTGTTATGTCGAATGTGGAACACTCTGATGAGATCGCGTACCGCGTGGCTGCGGATTTTTATGGTCGTGTTTGCAATAGTATGCACTGTTGGACTGTCCGGCGGAGCCGCCAAGGCTGCGTCCATCACCTATAACGGCGAGTCGGTCATCGACATTTTTGACGACCAGTTCATCCCCGTCGCAGTCGATGAGTCGGGGGACTATTCGCAGATCTTCCGAAACATGACCGGCGGGATTATCGATACGATCCGGATGATTTTTCTGATGCCGCTGGAGCAGGATCCCGATGTCATCGGGGGCACTGTTCAGCACGCCGACGTGAACGAGGTCGTGTATTCCGCTCTGAATTTCCAGGTCGAACGCCTGTTCCGGATCCGGCTGATCGGGCTTATCCCCGAGAGCCGCTTTGCGATCGCGAGCAACAACACCACGCCGCTGGATCCGTCGGAAATTGCACGGATCTTCGAGTTGTTCGACGGCGATCCGATCGGGCAGGAGCCGATCGCAGGTGTTCCGGTTCCGTTGCCCATTGTTTTACTTGGTTCGGGTCTTCTCCTGCTTTGGGGGACCCGGTTTGGATTTCGACGCCGCCAAGCCTGAGCGATTGAACGGCTGTGCTATTTTGAACGAATGAATTTCTGCATGTGGCCCATTGGCCAAACGTCCTGTCAGTGCGGAAGCAAAAAAGCGTGGAAAATTTTCCCACCCGGCATATCCTACGGTAATGTCGAGGTTTGAGTCAGAGTTGGGCACAGGTAAGCTCGCGGGTGTACTCCCGGCGCTGTTGCGGCCGCTGGTCCGGCTGTTGATTTCGCGTGGGGTGACGTTTCCGATGCTCCAGCGAATGCTGAAGACGCTTTATGTCGACTGCGCCGACAGCGACTTTCGGATCAGCGCGACCGCGCCGACCGACAGCCGCATCAGCCTGCTGACCGGTGTGCATCGGCGCGATGTTCGCGAAATCCGGTCCGGGGAACGCGACACTGACGAGGCGCGCCAGGCGACGACACTGGTGGCAAGCGTTGTCGGACGCTGGCTGGCCGATCCCGATCTGACCGATGCCGAAGGCCGGCCCCGCGCACTACCGCGCAAGTCACCCCGCGGGACCAGTTTCGAAACCTTGGTACAGTCCGTGAACCGTGATGTCCGGCCCCGCACGGTGCTGGATGAACTGGTGCGCCAGAAGCTTGTCACCGAGAGCGCCGGCGGATTTCTGAGCCTGCGGCCCGATGCGGCTGTCGGGCCCAGTGACTCCGAAAGCCAGCTTGTGTTTTTTGCAGACAATCTTGGCGATCACCTGTCGGCGGCGGCGGCAAATCTCGACAGTGTAGATCCCCCGTTCTTCGAGCGCGCGGTGTTCTACAATCGGTTGACCGACGCATCGGTGGACGAGATCGAACAGGAAGCGCGTACTCTGTCGGCCGAGCTTTTGGTGCGTATCAACGCGCTGGCCGCCGCGCGCCAAGCCGCCGACAAGGACGACGCCACAGCCACCGAACGGTTCCGCCTGGGGGTATTCCACTACCGCTCCGACGGTACGGCGCGCGCCCCCGGCGACGAGACCGAAGACTGAAATGAGCACGGCGGACAAACCGGATCGCAGGAAGGTGACCGTTGGTGCGGCGGCGCTCCTGCTGAGCGCCGCGATTCCCGGCCGGCTTCAGGCCCAGGCGCGCGACGACCTGCCTCCGCCCGAAGGCGGCATCGGCGGCACCGGGATCGTCGGGCTGCTGACCAGTGTACAGCCGCTGAGCATCAACGGGCTGGTGTTGGCGGAGGGGTCCGACACGCTGTTCCGCGACGCATTCGGCCAGATCTCTTCCGCCTCGCTGCGTCCTGGGCAGAGCGTCACGATTCTGGCGCGTGCGGTCGGGGACGCCCCGCCTCGCGCGGTGCTCGTGGACCGCACGACGCCGCTGATCGGCCAGCTGGAGCGAACCGAGGCGGGGTTTGCCGTCAACGGCGTGGCGCTACGCCCCGAGCCAGGCGTGCGCCCCGGCGCGGCCGCGGGCACCCGCGTCGCCGTCTCGGGCCTGTGGGACGGCGACGCGGTCGTTGCCTCCCGCATCGATCCCGCGCCGGAGGGCAGCCCGGATGTCATCGCCGGCACGCTGGAGCGCAGCCTGACCGGCAACCGCATCGCCGGCGTACCCATTGGCCGTGTCTCCGGCGCCATGCGCGTGCCCGATCACGGTTTCGGCACCTTCATCGGACGCTATGATGACGGGCGCTTTGCGGTCTCTCAGGTCTCTGCCGGTCGGTTCCAGGGCCAAGGCGCGCGGAGCCTGCGCGCCCTGCTGGTCGAGGGCTATCTGGAGCCCGCGGACCGGTCGCCGGGTTACCGGGTATCGGGTCTGGGCCACAGTTTCGACCGGGCGGCGCGGCTTGCCCCGGTGGCGGGCGAGCGGGTGCTGTTCGAGGGTCCCTATCGCAGCACCTTCCGTGTCGAGACCGGCTTGGTGCTGCCCGAGGAGGCCGGCGCACGGCGACGGCTTCTGGCCCGGGAGGGTGGCGGGCGGCGCGTCGGGCTGCGTTAGGTGCGACGGGTCCGGTTGGCTGACTGTCAGGCCGCGCTGCGCGCCTGGGCGTCCAACACCAGCCCATAGGCTTCGGTCAAGAGCTCCGGACCGGACTGCGCCGCCGTCCCATGGGTGCTCAGATGCCGCCGCCAGAGACGCGCGCCGGGCTGACCGGCAAAGAGACCGAGCATATGCCGGGTCACGTCATGCACCCGGCCGCCTGTATCGCATTGGCGGGCGATGTAGGCGCTCATGGTCGCGATCACCTCCTCAGGTGTCGCCGGCGCCGCGGTGTCGCCAAAGATCCGCCGGTCCGCATCGCCCAGAACCGTCAGGGGGTCATGGTAGGCGGCGCGCCCGATCATCACACCGTCGAGGCCGCGCGCCAGATGGTGCTCGGCCTGATCGAGGGTCTCGATCCCGCCGTTGAGCGAGATATGCAGGTCCGCAAAGCGCTGTTTCATGGCATGCACGAGCTCGTAGTCGAGCGGCGGAACCGTGCGGTTCTGTTTCGGGCTGAGCCCCTGAAGCCAGGCTTTGCGCGCATGGATCGCAACACGGCGCAGCCCGGCGGCGCGCAGACGCTCCAGAAAGGCGGGCAGGACCTCGGCGGGTTCCTGATCGTCCACGCCGATCCGGCATTTGACCGTGACCTCGACATCGCTCGACGCCTGCATCTCCGTTACGCAGGCCGCCACCAGATCGGGGTCGCGCATCAGCACCGCGCCGAAACACCCCGACTGCACGCGATCGGACGGGCAGCCGACATTGAGGTTGATCTCGTCATAGCCGTGATCGGAAGCCATGCGCGCAGCCTGCGCCAGCTCGCCGGGATCGGAGCCGCCGAGTTGCACCGCCACGGGATGCTCCGCAGGATCAAAGTCCAGAAGATGGCGCGCATCGCCCCGGACCAAGGCCGGCGCGGTCACCATCTCTGTGTAGAGCAGCGCCCGCCGCGACAGCTGGCGGTGGAAGAAGCGGCAATGCCGGTCCGTCCAATCCATCATAGGCGCAATAGACAATCTAGCGTGTTGGTTTATTTGCATTTTTTTTGTATCTTCAAACTGTTGGCGACGACGGTTGCTACGCTGGAATACGCCCCATTATCCCCGAATTTGCCCCTCTACGACGACTCATTGCACACACCGCGCACACAAAAATGGCCACCATCACCAAGCTTCCTTCCGGTGCATACCGGGTCCGGATCAGACGATAGGGTCACTACGCGAGCGAAACTTCCTCCGCCGCGACGACGCCGCACGCTCAAGCCCACCAGGCGGAGACCCGGGTGGATCAGGGGCTGGCGCCTACAAGCGCGTCCGTTCCCCGCCTCCAGACCTTTGGCGACCTCATCGACCGCCCTATAGCCGATATGTGCGAGGTAGGGAAACCGCCGCGTCGCAGCAAGGCAGCAACGCTCACGATGCTCAAGCGCGATCTTGGGAAGGAGAGGATCGGCCACCTCGACCGGCAGAAGCTGATCGACTACGGCAAGATGGGCGCGGAGAAAGGTAAGTGCTCAGCTTCTCTTGACCACGACATATAGCGCCATCAGGTCGAGAGGCTGCCTCATCTTGACGGTCTTGGGGTCAAGGACTATCTTGGCCCCAAGACGCGCTAACTCGTGGAGACTCAGATGACCGCCAATCGAATTATGATCGATGCCGCCGCCGGGGTGTTCGAACTCGAAGGTGAGGCCGAATTCGTTTCGGCACAACTGGACAAGCTTCTACCCATCGTAAAGACAGGTGGCTTTCCCAAGCCCGACAACACAAAAGAAGAAGAAGAGACGTTCGAGGCTCCACAGCAAACTCCGCAGGACGTTCAGTCTCAGGCGAAGACCAACGGGACCAAGAAGAGCAAACGTGGAACGGGGACCCGTCCACCTAAAGGCCATTCCTGCGCAGATCGGATGATGACGCTTATAACGGATGGATTCTTCAAGGAGCAAAAAACCCCTGCCCAAATCGTCGAAGGCCTTGGGGCCAAGGGTTGGACGCACACATCGAACCAGGTTTCCGCTGCCGGCGGCCAGATGTTCAATCGAGGCGCCATCCAACGCACGAAAGCCGGCAACGGCTTTGCCTACTACTGGGATCGTGAATGACAGTCGCCAATCTCCGAAGTGCCCTTTCGGCCATCCCCCCGGCCCTGTTGGGCCCTCTGATCGAGCAATTCGAGGCGGCTCTCGCCGAGTATCGCGCCGGGGATTGGGAAAAGGTAGGTATGAAAGCCGGGAAGTTCTGCGAGCTAGCCTACTGCATTTGCGAAGGGCACGCGACCCGTAGCTACGCCAACGCACCGAGCAAGCCACGAAACATATTCGACGCCTGCCGTGCGCTTGAGAAACACAACGGGACGAGAGGCCGTTCGGTTTGCATTCAAATACCGCGCGTGTTGATGAGCCTGTATGAACTCCGGAACAATCGAGCCATCGGCCATGTGAGCAGTGAAATCGATCCAAACCACATGGATGCCGAATTTTTCCTTCGTGGGATGAAGTGGGTAATGGCTGAGTTCATTCGATTCTTCTCTAGCCTGGCCGTTGACGACTCCCGAGACCTTGTCGAAGCCGTGACAGCGCGCTCACTCCCAGTAGTTTGGCGCTCGGGGAATACTCGACGTGTGCTTGACCCAGCCAAGTCCGCCGACGAGAAGATGTTGATCTTGGCTTATACGGAATCCTCTGCCGTCGCGGTGGTAGATCTGCTGAAATGGTCCGAGTACGCTAACGGTTCACGCCTGCGTCGAGAAGTCCTGAAGAAGCTGCACATGAAGGCTTGGATTCACTTTGATCCTAAGGCCGACACTGTGCAGATTCTGCCGCCAGGACAGAGATACGTTGAGAGCAACAGCTTGCTTGAAATCAGCTAGAGCGACAGGCTGGGATCAACCTGCAGTACGGGCTGACCAACCACCGGGCCGAGCAGATCAAGACCATGGAGGTCGCGGATGGCCGCACCGAACTGCGCGCCGCGACCGGCCCAGACTATGGCCGCATCTACGACCATGAACTAGTCTCCGCCGTTCAGCGCATCGCGGGCAACGGCACGGGCGACACGCGCTGGAAGGTGCCGGGTGTACTCGACTGGTCGACCGGCATCTACGATCCCGGCGTCGATGTGACGAAGGAGACGACGACGCTCTACGCCTCGGACCGCGACGTCTTCCTGTTCCTTGTCGATGACCTCAAACCGATCGAGGGGGGCTGTTGCCCGACGGCTCGCCCGACCTCTATTTCCGGGGTTTCTACTGCTGGAATTCCGAGGTTGGCGCCAAGACGCTCGGCATCGCCAGTTTCTACCTGCGCGCTGTCTGCCAGAACCGCAACCTATGGGGCGTCGAGGACTTCCAGGAGATCACCATCCGGCATTCGAAATACGCAGCCTCGCGCTTTGCCCGCGAGGCCGCCTCGGCGCTGAGCCGTTTCGCCGAGTCTCACCCGCACCCTTCATCGACGGCCTCTGCGCGGCGCGGGAGAAGATCGTCGCGCGGTCGGACGAGGACCGTCAGGACTTCCTGCGAAAGCGCGGTTTTTCGAAGGCGGAGACGGGACGGATCGTCGAGACGGTACTGGCCGAGGAAGGCCGCCCGCCCAAGAGCGTCTTCGACTTCGTGCAGGGGATAACCGCTGTCGCCAGGTCGAAGCCACAGCAGGATGCCCGCTTGGTGATGGAGGGGAAGGCCAAGGCTTTGCTGGAGAAGGTCTGACAGACGTGAATTATCTTTTTATCAGCGCCTTAATGCCAAGAGATGAAGTGCCGCATGAGGATATCGAGGGGCGTCAGAGCCCCTCGATCGTGAACTCGGGAGCGCCCTGCCAGACAAGGTTCCAGCTCGCGCCGGGGCGGACATTCTGGATGATGCCGGGATCGAAGGCGACGAAGCAACGTCCGCCCGGGTGACGCACGGATGGGTAGATCAGCCCACGGTGCCCCTCTGCCCTTAAGTCCGCCGCGAGACGCTGCCCAGCCGGGTAGCCCCGCTCGGGGACCGGATCGAGCGCCGGATGCGCTTCCCCGTGCAGATCGGGGAAGTCCCCGATGAAATCCGCCAGGAGTTCCACGTAGCGCGCCTCGTCTTCGTAACGGCCGATGAAGCCTAGCTCGCGGGTCCGGTGAAACCCCACTTCCTGTGCGCTCGTCAGCATCTCCCAGGCGCAATACCACGCACCGCGGTCGCCGGTGTTGAACCGGTTGCCCGAGGGTCTCGTGTAGGTGAAGGCCGCATTGATATGGCTCTGCCCGTAGAGGGTCAGGTCACGGGACCGCCGCGCGAACGCCAACTCGCGGCGGTCAAGCGCGGGGCTGCCCTGCGCTTCGGCGATCAGGCGGGCACTCGTCTCGCCTTCGATCTCGGCGAGGATGTCCGCCTCCTCGTCGCTGTCCACCAGTCCCCGCAGCACGGGCGGCTTGTGGTGGGTCTCGGAGATCAGTCGGACAAGAGCACGGTCGTTGACGGAGGTGATTCTCAAATCCCGCCCCGCAGTGCGTCAACATAGCCCCGCACGCGCAGAATCTTGGGCAGTCCTCCTGCGATCATCGCGTCCACGGGCCGCGCACCGTCGAACTCCGGACCCCGGTTGGGAAGTTTCACCCAATCCCGCGAGATCGGCTCATTGAAATAGAGCTCGAGCGACTTGTAGAGGCCAATGATCGCGGAAAGGCGCAGCATCTGGTCGCGCGTCAGATCACCGGCAAAACGGGGCTTCTTCGCCCGTTTCCAAGTCGATTCCGACATGTCCGCCAGCGCCGCGGCCTCCCGCAAGGTGAGCGACCAAGCATCCGCGATTCGCGCAAAGGCCTTGAGCGCGACCCCCTGCCGATCCGGTGCGGCACGGTCCAAGACAACGTTTTCCATGTGTTGGCGCTCCCTAGTAACTTACATAACAAGTACGGCCATATGGATTTATTTGCAAGGTCATATGATCTTTCTGGGAATACCTAGAGTGAGAGGCGTGCCTGGTTTTCCATGACGGGTTTGGAGGTCGAGAGAGTGGCTCCCGGCTGGCCTGTCGCGGAGATATCCCGATGACCAAGCAACAGAAGATCACACTCAGCGCCTCGCGCGACATTCCCTTCAACAAGCTGATGCTCAGCCAGTCGAACGTGCGCCACGTCAAGGCGGGCGTGTCGATCGAGGAACTGGCCGAAGACATCGCGCGGCGGACGCTGCTCAGCTCCATCACCGTGCGGCCCGTGCTGGACGACAACGGCGCCGAGACGGGAATGTATACGATTCCTGCCGGCGGGCGGCGGTTCCGCGCGCTCGAGCTGCTTGTCAGCTCGAGGCGCATGAGCAAGACCGCGCTGGTGCCCTGCATCGTGCGCACAGATGGGCTCGCAGAGGAAGACAGCCTGGCCGAGAACGTCCAGCGCGCGCCGCTGCACCCGCTCGACCAGTTCCGCGCCTTCCACGCGATGCGCGAGAAAGGCCACACCGAGGAGGAGATCGCTGCGGCCTTCTTCGTCTCGGCCAGCGTGGTCAAGCAGCGGCTGAAGCTCGCCGCGGTCGCGCACTCGCTGCTCGACGCCTATGCCGAGGAGGATATGACGCTCGACCAGCTCATGGCCTTCACGGTCAACCCTGATCACCCACGGCAGGAGCAGGTCTGGGAGGCGCTGCAGCGGCACTATTCGCGGCAGCCCTACGAAATCCGCCGCATGCTGACCGAAGGCGCGGTGCGGGCCTCGGACAAGCGGGCGCAATTCGTCGGGCTCGACGACTACGCCGAAGCCGGGGGCGAGATGCTGCGCGACCTGTTCCAGCAGGACGATGGCGGCTGGCTGCGGGATGCCGCCCTGTGTCCTTCCCCCTTAGAACTGGGCCAACCTCGACTTCGGTGAATGGCCATCGGTCTTCGGGGGCGCCAAGATGACGACAGCGCTACTCGACCACCTTACACATCACTGCGACATCGTCGAAACCGGCGGCGAAAGCTGGCGCTTCAAGACCCGCGAATGACCAAGCCCCCGCTGGCCCAATCCGGTCGCGCCGTATGAGGGCTACACCGCATCGGGCCAACTACCCATGTGCGCAGAAGGGGGTCAGTTTTGGACGCCGATAGGGGGTCAATAGTCGGTGCCGATTGACACCAATGCGCTCGGAGGTTCGGCGCCTGAAGAAGCTCGAAGAAGAGAATGCGCGGCTGTGCAGGCTCGTCGCGGATCTGAGCCTCGACAAGGAAATGCTGACTGACGTCTTTCAGAAAAAGCTCTAGCCCCGGCGCGGTGTCGTGAGATGATCGCCTTTTTGAAGACCGTGTTCGGGGTGTCCATCCGCTGAGCTTTTCGCGCGGTTCTGGCGCCGCGCTCCACCTATCACTACGTCGCTCGGCGGCCGCCACAGGACTTGCAGAGGAAGCGCGTCCGCGAGCTGGCGGAGACGCATGTCCGGTATCTCCACGCCCGTTTCAACAATAGCGTGGCCAAGACACACGGATTCAGCGCAAACCTTGCGACAGATGGTCTACGTCGTGCTAGCTTAGGTTCAGTGCGAAACTCAATGAAATCAAATGGGTCAAACAGATGTCCTCTGGCGGTTCCTCGATCAACCAACACTACAAGGTCGGCAAGTGGCTGCCATCGGACCAGAGGGTGCTCGACGCGTGGTCGGCAAAGATCGCTGAGAAGGCGGAGAAGGACAAAAGCCCGCTTTTGCCAGCCGTTCAGAACCTCAAGACGCTGATCGAAACAGACGCGAAAGCCTACATGTTCTTTACGCAGATGTTTCAGGATGTGCCGGAGAGCAAGAAGACCTCGCCTTCCGGCCGGCCGCAGGTGCGTGACTACGAACACATGCTGCGTCTGTTCAACACGATCATGACCCACTCTCCGGAATTCAACGAAAGCGGTCTGGTCGGATTTCCCTTCAACGCAATTCTCGATTGGTCGATGGCAAATGTCGGAGGCTGGGCCGGATTTCTAGACGACAAGGTCGATGCCCATCTGCGTGCGATGCTGAACGAGTGGGCGGTGTTTCTGCAATCCCCAGAAAGCACGTCCGTCCTGAATGACGACCCAAAGTCAGGCTGGTTCGGGGCGGATGCGAAGAAGGCGATGCCAACCTTCGTGGAGGAGTTCATCTGCGATCCCGCGTTGCCGCACTACGGGTTCACGTCCTGGGACGATTTCTTTACGCGCCGCTTTCGCGAAGGTGTGCGCCCTATCGCAGGACCCGGCGACGAAAGCGTTGTCGCGAATGCCTGCGAGTCCGCGCCCTACCGCGTCGCGCGAGACGTGAAACTGCGCGACGAGTTTTGGATCAAAGCCCAGCCATACGCTTTACAGTTCATGCTCGATAATGACGCCTACGCCGCCAACTTTGACGGCGGCACAGTCTATCAGGCCTTCCTCAGTGCGTTGAGCTACCATCGCTGGCACGCGCCTGTTTCCGGCCGGATCGTCAAGACACGGCTCGTTGAGGGGACATACTATTCGGAGATCATGGCCGAAGGCCTGGACCCGTCGGGACCGAACGCTTCACAAGGCTACATCGCGGAGGTCGCCACACGGGCACTGATCTTCATCGAGGCGGACAATCCCGATATCGGTCTGATGTGCTTCGTCGCGATCGGAATGGCGGAGGTGTCGACCTGCGACGTCACTGTCTACGAAGGGCAGCACGTGACGAAGGGCGACCAGATCGGCATGTTCCATTTCGGCGGCTCGACCCATTGTTTGGTCTTTGCGCCAGAAGTCGACATAGAATTCGACCTGCATGGTCAGACGCCGGGACTCGACAGCGGCAACATCCTCGTCAACCAACGGATCGCCAAAGTCGGTCCCCGAAGATGAGCGCAGCTGCTCAGCCCGCGTAGACCTGTGGCAGCCACCCGTTGAACAACATCCACAGTGCCAGGCCAGCGAGAAGCACGAGGCCGGCCGCAAACGCCCCTTCGACCACGGTGAACACGGGTTCCTCGGGCGCACCCGACTTGCGCGCCCAGACGAAGACCGGCACGCCCAAGGCGTAGATGACCGCGGCGGCGAGCATGAATTGAACGCCCGCGGCATAAACAAGCCAGAAGCCGAATGCCGTGGCCATCAGGCTAACCGCGAGCGCCGTTCCCCGCCCAACGCGAGCCGTCGACGGGTATGCACCGACGGCGATGATTTTCCACAAGAAAGCTGCTGAGCCGATATAGGCCGGCAGGATCACCACTCCCGTGATCGAGAGCATCAGGTTCCAGGCATTGTCGGAGAAATAGACCAGAATGATCGCCGCTTGCATGATCGCGGTCGAGATAATCAGAGAGACAGAAGCGATCCCGGCCCTGTTGGTCCTGGCGAAAAGCCTTGGAAAGGTTCCGTCCTTGGCGCAGGCCCAAGGCAACTGCGCGACCAAAAGCGTCCAGACCAGCCATGAACTGAGCAACGCGATGATCACACCGACATTGATCAGGATCTCGCCCCAAAGACCGACCAGAGATCCCAGGATCGCTGCGGTGGAGGGCGGCGCCATGGATGCCAGCTGACCCTGCGACATCACCCCGAACGGCAGAACCGACACGAGAACGAACAGCACCGTAACCAGGAAGTAACCCAAGAGCGTGGCACGGCTCACCGTTCGCGCATCCGACTTGTCGGACATCACCACGGCGCTCTCGATGCCGATATACATCCATAGCGTGACGAGCATCGTGCCTTTGATTTGATCGACCAGTCCACCGAGAGGTTTGTCCTGAAGCGATTGGTCCGTGACGTTTCCGAGGAAGTCCGAGCCGAAGAGGTCCCGGCTAAAGGAAAAGTAGACCACGACCAGCAGAAATACCGTGATCGGCACGAGCTTTGCCAAAGTGCCGATATTGTTCAGAAGCGAGGCGCCCTGCACGCCCCGCATCACCAGAAAACACAGCCCCCAAATGATCGCTGACGAGCCCAATGTGGCCTGCCACGTGTTACCGCCCACGAAGTAAGGCGGGAAAAAATAGTTCAGCGCATCCATCAGCAGCACCGCGTAACCGACATTGCCGAAAGCAACAGAAAGCCAATAGCCCCACGCAATGAGAAACCCTGCAAGTCTGCCAAACCCGGCCCGCGCATACATGTAGATGCCGGACGTGAGTTCAGGCCGGACATCGGCGAGGACTTGAAAACTGCGCGCAAGAAAGAAGATGCCGAGTCCCGAGATGAGCCACGCGATGAGGATCGCCCCAAGCGCCGCCGATTGTGCCATGTTCTGCGGTATATTGAAGACGCCACCGCCAAACATGGCGCTCACCACCAGAAGCGTCATCGCAAAGAGGCCAAGCTTCTTGACCGGCGGCGTTTCGGCGTCGCCGGGTTTGCCCTCGCGGATACTCGTATCGGTTTGCTGTGTCATATGCTGTCACTGTACCCAAAAAGAATTCGAATTCAGCGAATATCGTGTTGCACGAGACTGTTGCGTTATTGCTTTTCGGGAAGACCCTGAGTTCGGGCCCCACCTTGAGGTCATGCCGCGGGCTCAAACGGCGTTCTGACGAACGCGATCTCGCCTCTTACGCCTGGTAGCTTATAGTGGATATGGCCGCGTTTGATGGTGTGGATTGTCTCTATCCTGCTTGAGGTAGCTTTGGGGGTTCGGAGCGAACGGAAGCTTTGACGGCACCCGAGGATCCGTTTCATTGCGGCGTGGTCGCTCTCGATCAAATTGTTGCGCCATTTTCGGTCGATATGCCGGATCCTGTCAAAATGCGGGTCGTATCGGTGGTTGATCTCGCAAGGGAAACGGTGGTGTTTGAACGGGGACCTACGCGACATGCTCGAACTCAAAGAGATCCCAGCCTCGCCGTGCGCTCAGACTAGTGCAACAGTCCCATCGAAGGGGGCTTTACACGACACAGCGCGATTACAAATGAACATGAATTGCACACGTTAGCCTGTAGGCGATTGAAATACATAGAAAATAAATCCTGTCCAACGTTGGGGCAACGGACAAGCGGGCGCTCTGATCCAAGGTCGATTTCTGCATCTTCGACAGGCTCTGCGGGCGGGCCTGCGGCGCAAAAAACATTCCGATACCCTGTTTTTCCTCCATTTGCGATAACCTGTCTCGCAATTGCGCATGACACGACAGAGCCCCCGGAGGCGCGGCGCTAGAGGGCCGTCGCCCAAGCCGCAATGAGCAGCGCCGCGGACCGGGCGCCTGGATCGACATGGCCGACCGAGCGCGCGCCGAGTGTCTTGGATCGGCCCCGCGCGCTCTGCATCGCTTTCGTTGCCTCTGCGCCGGCCGCAGCGGCATCCGCTGCCGCGCGGAGACAGGCTACAGCATCACCGCCATCTGCCAGGATCTGTGCCGCCCGGTCGGCAGCCGGGCGCCAGGCATCCACCATCGTCTTGTCGCCGGGGCGCGCACCACCCCGCGTCTCGATGCCCGCGGCCATGCCCTCCAGCCATGCGGTGAGCGCGCCCGCATCGAGATTGAGCCGGTCTGACACGGCCTCACCGGCACGTGCAAACCCAGTCGCATAAAGCGGGCCGGCGGAGGCGCCCACCGCTTCGAGAAAGGCGTCCGCGATCTGCTGGCAGAGCTCTGAGATTGTCGCGTCGGGGTCCGCACTATCCAGTGCTGCCAGCACAGCCTTCCAACCGATTTCCATGGTGATGCCGTGGTCGCCGTCCCCGATCGCCCCGTCCAGCGCGCTGAGCGCATCGCGTTCGGCAAACATCATCTGCGCAGCGGCCTGCATCATCCCGCGAAAGAGGTCCGGTGTGACGGGGCCTTCGGTTTTGAGCGTTACACGGTCCACAGCGTCAGGTCGCGATGCGACAGCGCTGCCGGATCGGGCGCGGCGCACCATCTCCGTGGGCTTGTCCGCTGCGCCGACGCGGAGCGCGGGGGTATCGCAGGGATGGTCGAGCCAGGTGACCAGATCGTCGTCAAGCCTCATCAGCGTCACCGACGCGCCGCCCATATCGAGCGAGGTGCAGTATTCGCCGACCCAGCTGTGATGGATGGCGATGTCCCGCGAACCGAGCGTCTCGGCCACGCGCCGGTGCAGCAGGTAGAGCTCCAGCAGCATGGTGGAGCCGAGCCCGTTCACCAGAACCGCGACCCGGTCGCCGGCCGTCAGGTCCAGCTCGGCCAAGAGCGGCTCCAGCAGCCGGTTCGCCACGGCATCGGCGCGCGCCGCGGGCACACGTTCGATCCCCGGTTCTCCATGGATACCCATGCCGATCTCCATCTCGCCCTCGGGGATGTGAAAATTCGGCGTGCCGGTCTGCGGCATGGCGCAGGCGGACAGCGCAACGCCCATGGTGCGGGTCGCGGCGTTGGCGCGGCGGGCGGCCTCTTCGACCGCATCGAACGGCAGGCCCAGATCCGCGGCGGCGCCTGCGATCTTGAAGACGAAGAAGTCTCCTGCGATGCCGCGCCGCTCCGACGCCCGTTCGGGCGGGGCCGAGGCCACGTCGTCGGTCACCAGAAAGGAGCGCGCCGGGATCCCCGCGTCGGTCAGGATCTCTTCGGCCATGGCGAAATTCATGACGTCGCCGGTATAGTTGCCATAGAGAAAGAGAACGCCCGCACCTCCGTCGGCGGCAAAGCCAGCATCGGCGATCTGGGGCGGCGAGGGCGAGGCGAAGATGTTGCCCAGGGGCGCCGCATCGGCGAGCCCGCGGCCGACATAGCCCGCGAAGGCCGGCTCGTGGCCCGATCCGCCGCCGATCACGATGCCGACCTTGCCGTCCCGCGGCCCGTTCACCGCGACGATGGCGCGGCCGGTGCGCCCTTCGACGCGCAGGTGGCCGGGATGGGCGGACAGCATGCCTGCGATTAGATCCTCGATCAGATGGTCGGGATCGTTGATCAGTTTGCTGCTCTTGGCCATGGCAGGATCCTCCACGCCGCCCGTCCTGCGGTCATAGCACGACGCCATGGCGCGCCGAGAGCGTTTCGCGGGCCGCGGCGAGTTCGGCGTGGTGCCGGGCCTCGTCCCATCCCAGGGCCTCGGCCATCAGCGCGGCGATCTGCAGAAGCGCGGGCGTGGTCAGGCGCCCGGTCACGGCGAGCTGGGTGCGGCGCAGCAGGACATCCTCCAGACGGAGCGCCTGCTCGGTCCGCGCGATCCAGTCGATCTCACTCTCGCTATAGTCGGGCAGGTCCCGGAGCGGCACCGGCGCGCTGCCTTCATGGGCGAGCACCCCGCGCGCGGTCGTGCCGTAACGGTCGAGTAGCGTCCCGACCCTACCGGGGGCGGCGCCGGTCTCTTGCGCGACCGTCTCGATCCAGGCGGCGCGGGCCGGGTCCGTGGTGGGCATGTCATGCCCGCCGCCGATGGCGAGCTCAGCCGTGGAAACGCGCCGCCCACTTCCGAGACGGTCCAGAACCACATCGGCGACCTCTGCTGCGAAAGCGCGGAAGGTCGTCCATTTGCCGCCCACGAGCGAGATGACCGCGAAGGACCGGTCGCCTTCGGGCTCTGTCACCGGGGCGGAATGATCGCGGCTGATGAGACCGACCGCGGTGCCTTCGGAGTTGGGCAGCGGCCGGATGCCGGAATAGCGATAGACGATCTGCGAGACATCGAAGCTGAGGCCCGGCAGAAGTGCGCTGAGGCCTTGCATGAAATAGTCGATCTCGTCCGCGTCGCAGGTGACCTGATCGGGGTCGTCAGCGGGAATATCCGTCGAGCCGACGAGCGCGCGCCCGTGATAGGGAAAGACCAGCAGGATCCGGCCGTCATCGGCCTCGAAATAGATCATGCGGCCGTCGAGCTGCTGCACGAGGTCGGGGTGGTCGAGCAGGATATGCGAGCCCTTCGTGCCGCCGATCAGTTGAGTTTCGAGCCCGAAATGGCGGTTTACGCCGTCGATCCAGGGTCCGGCGGCGTTCACGACCAGCCGGGGGGCGACGCGTGCGACCGCCCCCTCCGGTCCCGTGATCTCGACGGCGCCGCCGGTGCGCCCCGACACCTGGGTCCAGCTCATCGCGGCGGAGCCCGGCATCGCCTTGAGCCCGTCCTGGACCAGTTCCAGCACGAGCCGCTCGGGCGCCGTGACGACCGCGTCATGATAGGTGCCGACCGCTACAATGCGCGGCGTTAGCGCGGGTACATCGGCGATGGCGCGGGCACGTCCGACCATCCGGTGGCGCGGCATCACCCGGGCGCGGGCACCGTAGAAATCGTAGAGGCGCAGGCCGATCTTGACGAGCAGCGCGCCGCGGCTGCGCGGCGCCGTGGTCGAGCCCAGGAGCGTCCGGATCGCAGCGCCCACCCCGCGCGTCCAGGAATAGATCGGGATCATCGTCGGCAGCGGCTTGACCAGATGAGCGGCGTTGCGCAGCAGCAGGTTGCGCTCATAGGTGGACTCCGCCACCAGCCGCAGCTCGCCGTTTTCAAGGTATTTCAGCCCGCCATGGATCAGCCGGGACGGCGCGGCGCTAGTGCCGGATCCGAAGTCGCCCTTGTCGATGATCAGGCAGCGCAGCCCCTGTTCGCAGAGGTCGCGGAAGAGGCCGGCCCCGTTGATGCCTGCGCCGATGATGAGCACGTCATAGGGCTCAGGCGCCGCGTCAGTCATGGACGGACCCGCGCGGCCGGTCGCCCAGCGCATCGAGGCGCCGCCAGATATCCGGCATCTCGTCGCCGATCTCACGGTAGAGCCGGTAGCGCGCCTCATAGTGCGCCGCGCGGTCCGGGTCGGGGTGATAGCGCGTCGATGTCACCACCAGATCGCGCGGGTCGGCGTCGAACCGCGCGAACGCCCCGACCGCTGCCCCGGCGCAGAGCGCCGTACCCCAGGCCGCGGCCTCATCGGTGTCGGTTACGGTCACGGGCATGTCCAGGATGTCGGAAAAGAGCCGCGCGACCGCCGGATTGCGCGAGGCCCCGCCGGTCAGGCGCGCCTCGGTCGGCGCAAACCCGTCACGCAGCGCGTCGATGTGCTGACGGTGGTTGAAGACCACGCCTTCGAGCAGGGCGGCCAGCAGATCGCCGCGCCCGTGCCAGCCGCGCAGCCCCAGAAACCCCGCACTCGGCCCAGCCCCCATGGGCGACCCGAAGAGATAGGGATGGTAGAGGATCGATGAGGCGCGAGTCAGAGCGTCCTCCAATTCGCCGGCCAGCGCGCTATGGATCGTGCCGCCGCCTTGCTCGGCCAGGGCGCGGTCCGCGGCGCAGAACGTGTCGAGGAACCAGTCGTAGTTGGTCGTCGAGGCGGGTGAGATCGACATGCTGTTCCAGCGCCCCAGCTCCACCGCGTTGCGGCAGAACCAGCGCGGATCGGTGCGCGGCTCGGTCGAGACGCATTCGTTGATTGAATAGGTGCCGGCGATCACGCCGACGCAGCCCGCCTCGTGCGCCCCGATGCCCAGCGCGGAGGCGGTCACGTCATGAAGCCCCGCTGCCACGGGTGTGCCTGTCCTCAGTCCGGTCTGCGCCGCCGCGGCCGCAGAGAGGGTCCCGACGACCTGCGCGGACGGGCTGGCGGGGGGCAGCGCATGGGCCAGATCCGAGAGGCCGAATAGATCCAGCGCCTCGGCGGAATAGGCCTGGGTGCGCACATCGGTGAAGGAGGTGGAGGCCTCGGTCAGGTCGGTACCGATCTCGCCGGTCAGGCAGAACCGCAGCCAGTCCTTGCAGGCCAGGATATGACCGATCCGCGCGTAGCGTTCGGGCTCATGGGTCCGCATCCAGGCCAGCAGTGCGGAGGGTGCGGACACATGGGGGATCTGACCGGTGAGCGTGAGGCTGCGCCCCGGCAGGTCGGTGGCGTCCCATTCGGCCACGGTGTCGGTCGCCCGGCTGTCCAGCGACAGGATACCCGGCCCGAGCGGGCGTGCCTCGGCATCCAGCAGATAGATCCCGTCGCCATGGGCCGTGGCGGAGACGGCGAGGATCTCGCCCGGATCGGTGCCGCTCTGGTGGAGCACGGTGCGGATGGCGGTGGCGGTCTCCTGCCAGAGCACGTCCATGTCGCGTTCGACCATGCGCGGCGCGGGCATCAGCTGGGGGACGTTGCAGCGGGCGACCGCGATCTGGCGCCCTTTGAGGTCGAAGATCACCGCCTTGGTCACGGTCAGACCGCTGTCGATGGCCAGTATGCGGCTCATGCGCCTGCCCTTCCCGTAACCTGAAGCTCGGTCCTGCGCCCGCGCAACTCCGGTTTAGCCCTTACTGTACTTGGCATCCACCGCGTCGATGGCCCGGACATTGCCGGCGGACCGGCCTTCGGGATCGAAGGAGGCCGACAGGAACGCGTCGGCGATGTCCTTGGCCAGTTCGGGCCCGACGACGCGGGCGCCCATGGTGATGATCTGGGCGTTGTTCGAGGTCGCCGCTTTGCCGGCCGAATAAGTGTCGTGGCATTGCGCGGCGCGCAGGCCCGGCACCTTGTTCGCGGCGATCTGAACGCCGATGCCGGTGCCGCAGACCAAGATGGCGCGGTCATACTCTCCGGCCATGACGGCGGAGGCGACGCGTTCGGACAGGTCGGCATAGAACGCATCGGGCCCGGCCTCTGTGCGCGAGAGCTCCGCGACCTCATGGCTGTCCTTCAGGTGTTCGGCCAGGAGCTTGGCGAGCCCCTCGCCCGCACTGTCCCCTGCGACTGCAATCTTCATGGTCGTCCTTTCCTGGTTCAGAGGGTGGCGGCGCATCTGGCGAGAATGTCGAGATAGCCGTCGACATTCCAGGCCGATCGCCCGATGAAAAGCCCGTCGACATGCGGGCACCCGATGAGCTCCTGACAGTTGCCGGGATTGACAGAGCCGCCATAGAGGCACGGGACAGTGTGACCCAGAACGCTGGCGGCGACGGCGATGATCTCGGCCTGCCTGGCATCGGCATAGTCGGAGGTTGCGGGAATGCCGCCCTCGCCGATGGCCCAGACCGGTTCATAGGCGATGAGGATCGGCGCGGTTCTCTGGTCGGACGACAGCCCGCCCAGCGCGCCGTGCACCTGTGCCTCCAGAACCTCGGCGGCGCGGCCGGCCTCACGCTCGGCCAGCGTCTCGCCGACGCAGATCAGCGGGATCAGACCGTGGCGGACGGCGGCTTCGGTCTTGAGCCCGACGGTCTCGTCGGTTTCCCCGAAATGCGCGCGGCGTTCAGAATGGCCGAGCTCGACGATCTGGAGCCCGCAATCGGTCAGCATCGGCGGTGAGATCTCGCCGGTCCAGGCGCCCTGATCGGCCCAGTGCATGTTCTGCGCCCCGACCTTGACCGAGGTGCCGGAGAGCATGGACGCAACCTCGCGCGCCGCGGTGAAGGGCGGGATGACGAAGCGCTGGATGCGGGGGTCGCGGGCGTCGTCCGCGTCGGCAAGCGCGACGGCAAAGGCCTGCGCCTCGGCCAGGGTCTTGTGCATTTTCCAGCTTGTGCCGATCCAGAGGGAGGGGTGTGTCATGGGTCTGCCTGCGTCCCGTCCGCGATGGTGAGCGACAGGCCCGCCCAGTCGAGCGCGGCGCGCGCTTCGGGCTCGGGGGCCTTGTCCGTGATGATATGGTCGAAATCGGACAGATCGGCCAGCTTGTGCAACGCCGTGTGGCCAAACCGCGTGTGGTTGGCCAGCAGGCAGGAGGACAGCGCCGCATCCATCATCAGCCGTTTCGCGCGCAGGACCGCCTCATCCATATGAAACGTCTCCATGCCGGCCACGGCGGGCGTCGAGATAAAGGCAAGGTCCGCGCGCAGGGCGCCCAGTGCATCTTCGGTGATCTTGCCCAGATAGGCGTTGAACTTGCTCGAATAGATGCCGCCCAGCGCGATCAGCGTGATCCCGGCCTGATCCTTTAGCGACTCGATGATGGCCGCATTGTTGGTGATCACGGTCAGCGGCCGGCGCGCCGACAACTTCTGCCCAAGCAGCGCGGCCATCGAGCCGTCATTGATCATCACGGTCATGCCCGGTTCGATCAGTTCGAGCGCGGCGTCGGCCATGGCGGTCTTTGCAGCGCTGCCCTGACGTTCGCGAAAGCGGAAATGGCTCTCGAACTGCGTCCCGGATTCGATTGTGGCACCGCCGCGGATCTTGCGCAGAAGGCCCGCATCCTCGAGCTCATCGAGATCGCGGTGGATGGTCATCTTCGACACAGCGAACCGGGTGGCGAGCGCGTCGAGCGCGACAGCGCCCTCGCTGACGAGCAGATCCATGATGGCCTGTTGCCGTTCATCTCTCTTCATCCCGTCGCCTCCTCCTGCGTAACATTTCATATCACATATTTCACGTCAATCATGTTAATTTGTGATTTTTTATTGTGATTTTGAGCGATCTTGGGTATCGACAGGGTAGACCGGAGGACCCGATGCGCACCAACACGCTGAAACTCGATATCGATCCCGCCCCCTGCAAAATCATGCGGAACGCCGAAAGCTGTACGGCGGTTTTCTCAGTCCCTGGCATCGGTACCCTCCCGCGATCGGGCCGCCCTTTCACCGCAAGGCGAAGCTGACATGCAGCGCCAGCTTTCGTTGCCATGCGACACGGCCATCAACGCCCGTCCTCTGTCGACAAAGCTCTCGGACTGGGCCGGCGATGAAGACGGGCGCCGCGCCCTCGCCGCCCTCGTTCAGCGGGTCGCGGAGGCGGCGGTGCCACTGGCGCAGCGGCTGGCGCTGGGGCGGCTTCCCGGAGATCCGGCGGCGGTCACCGGCACGAACCAGTCGGGCGACCGGCAGAAGGCGCTCGATATCGGCGCCCACGACCATTACATCCGCGCGCTCGCGGGACTGTCGGTCGCACAGTTTCTGTCCGAAGAGGCCGACGAGATCGACATTCTCGATCCGGGAGGGCGTTTCGACATTGCCATCGACCCGATCGACGGGTCGGGCAGCATCGGCATCGGCGCGCCGCTCGGTGTGCTCTTCTGCGTCTTTCCGGCCGGTTCTGGCTTTGCCCGCTCTGGACGCGAGATCATCGCGGCGGGCTATGTGTCCTTCGGGCATACGGTCGATTTCGGCTTCAGCACCGGCGACGGGGTCGCCATCGCAACGCTCGACCCGCGCGATGGAGAGTTTTATATCGACAGCTCAGATGTGATGATCCCTCGGGACACGTCCTCCATCGCCTTCAACGCTTCCAATGTCCGGCGTTGGCCGCCGGGGCTGCGCCACTACATCGATGGTCTGATCGCCGGGAAGGACGGCGCGCGCGGTCGCGATTTCAACATGCGCTGGATCGCCGCCGCGGTGGGCGATCTGCACCGTATCCTGCGCCGGGGCGGTGTGTTTCTGTATCCCGCCGACGCGCGGCCCGGCTATGAGCACGGGTTTCTGCGCCTCGCCTATGAGGCCTTTCCCATCGCCTACCTGATGGAACAGGCGGGCGGTGCTGCCAGCGACGGCACGACCCCCATCCTCGACCTGACCCCGCTCCATCCCCATGCGCGCGTGCCGCTTTTCTTCGGCAGCCGTGGGGAAATGGCGGTGCTGCTCGACCATCTCGCACAACCGGACCGATAGGAGACCGCCCATGTCCCGCATCACGCTGCGCCAGCTTCTCGACCATGCCGCCGAGAACGCCTATGCCGTGCCCGCCTTCAACATGTCGAACATGGAACAGGGGCTTGCGATCATGGCGGCTGCGGACGCAGCGGGGGCGCCGGTGATCCTGCAGGCGAGCCGCGGGGCGCGCGCCTATGCCAACGATGTCGTGCTGGCGAAACTGATCGACGCGCTGGTCGAGATCTATCCCCATATCCCGGTCTGCATGCATCTCGACCACGGCAACGACCTCGCGACCTGCGTGACCGCGATCCAGCACGGCTTCACCTCGGTGATGATGGACGGCTCGTTGCGCGAGGACGGCACCACCCCGGCGGACTATGCCTACAATGCCGCGATCACCCGGCAGGTCGTCGACATGGCCCATGCCGCGGGCGTGTCGGTGGAGGGCGAACTGGGCGTGCTCGGATCGCTGGAAACCGGGATGGGCGATCAGGAGGACGGGCATGGGGCGACGGAGAAGCTGTCCCAGGCGCAGCTGCTGACCGATCCCGAGGAAGCCGAGCGCTTTGTCGCGGACACCGGCGTGGACGCCTTGGCCGTCGCCATGGGCACGAGCCATGGGGCCTACAAGTTCACGCGCAAACCCGATGGCGATGTGTTGGCGATGACGGTGATCGAGGCGATCCACAAACGGCTGCCGAACACCCATCTGGTGATGCACGGATCCTCCTCGGTGCCCGAGGAACTGCGCCGGGAGATCAACGCCCATGGCGGTGACATCAAACCGACCTGGGGCGTACCGCTGGAAGAGATCCGGCGGGGCATCCGCCACGGGGTCCGCAAGGTCAATATCGACACCGACCTGCGCCTCGCCGCGACCTCTGCGATCCGGCGCACTCTGGCCGGAACGCCGGGCGAATTCGACCCGCGCAAATACCTCAAACCGGCGATGGAAGCCGTGAAGGTCCAGTGCCTGCAGAAATTCGACGCCTTCGGGACGGCCGGCCAGGCCGAACGGATCCGCGAGAAACCCCTGTCGGCGATGGCTCTGGCCTACTGACCCGGCGCGGTCAGGGGGCCAGCAGCGCTCTGGCAGTGCGCTCATCGGTGATCAGACCCTGCAAACGGCCGCTCTTCAGAACCGCCCCGATCGCCTGGACCTTGTCGGGCCCGCCGGCCAGGGCGATGATACGGTCGTTCCGGGTCTCGTCGAGCGATACGGCCAACGTGCGCGAGGTCAGCGGCGTCTCCAGCGCGTGGCCGTCACGGTCGAAGAAATGGCCGAGCAATTCGCCCACGCCGCCTGCCCGGGAGATCGCGTCGATCTCCGAGGGCTCAATCATGCCGGAGGTCACGAGCTGCGTCTCGGCCTCCACGGTGCCGATGCCGACGATTTTCAGGGGGGCGGTTTCAGCCAGCTCAAACACCTCGGCCACGCCGCGTTGGGACAAAAGCACCTCTCGGTCTTCGGTCGTGTTGGCAAAGAACGGCACGGGCATGACATAAGCCTGCGCCCCGGTCTTTTCGGCCAGCATGTGCATCACGTCGTGGGGGTTGGCCGCAAAGTTCCGGGTGAGCCCCCCGAGCAGCGAGACAAAGCGCAGCCCCTTGGTGCTGAACCGCGGCATCGAGCGCACCGCCTCGGCCAGCGTGCGGCCATGACCGATCCCGATCGTCGTATCCTTGCCCCTTTCGAGCCAGCGCCGCAGCCGCGATGCTCCGGCGGCGCCGAGCGCACGCAACGGCAGACCCTCTTCATCGAGGTCCGGCGCAACTTCGCACGTCTCCAGCCCGAACCTCACGGAGAGCGCCTGTTCCAGCTCGATACACTCGATGGTCTCGCCTTCGATACTGACCTTCACGGCGCCCTCGACCACCGCGCGCGCGATCAGCCGGTGGGCCTTGGCCAGGGGCACACCGATCCTCTTTGCGACCTCGGCCTGCCGCAACCCGCCGACATAGTGGAGCCACGCGGCACGGATCGCGAGGGACCGCTCCGCGTCGCCGGTCTTGCGATCCTTGGCCATATCAGTCCCTCCAGGAGCCGTTCGAACCGGCCCGCTCAATCATGCCCTACAGCGCGTCCTGCAAGATCAGCCGGGACCAGCCAGGGCCCCGTCAGATACGCAAATCCTGAGCGCCGCTGTCGATATGGGGCGCCCAGAACGCGACGCTTTCGGCAATTTGCGGCACCACCTCGCGGTCGTTCGGCTCGCGTTCCTTGAAGGACAACTCCAGGCAGATCTCGTTGTCCAGCGCGCCGCCCTCGGCGAAGGCCGCAAGCAATGGCTCGGGCTGGATTGCGCCCTTGGCGTTGAATTCCGCGGTGAAGGGCCGGTGGCCAGACTTGTCCGTCATGGACTGCTTGATATGGATGATCGGGCTGAATTTCGGCACGGCGCGGGCCCAGGCGTAGGGATCGGTGTCGGCCGGGTCGGGCGAGATGACATCGCCATGGTCGATATCGGCCATCATCCACATCGGGATCGCCATTCCAGCCCCGGTCAGCCGGTCCTGGAGCGCCAGGCAGGCGTCGATGGTGTGGCCGAACTCGCGTCCCACACTCATCGGCTCCCAAAAGACGTAGCTGAGGCCTGCCGCCTTGGCATGGTCGGCAACCTCTGCCCAGCAGTCGATGGCGATCCCGGTCAACTCCTCGCGGCGCCGCGGATCGTCGAAGTCCTTGAACGTGAAGATCGCGAACTGCGTGCCGACGGACACGCCGCCGAGATCGCCGATAATGCTGGCGAAGCTCTTGAACCAGTCGACATAGTAGCGCCGCACCTCCCGGTCGGGATGCCCGAAATGGTTGAGCCGACCGTAAGGCCCGGTCATGCCGCTGGTCACCCGCGCGCCGGTGCGCTGGAGCGCGCGGTCCATGTCGCGGGTCATGCGCCGGATGACGGGCGCCGGCCAGCCCGGGTTGATAAACTCGTGGGTCAGCTGAATGTCCCGGATCCGAATGTCGCGCGCGATCGTGTCGATCAGATCATCCGGTTCCGCAAAGCGGTTCACCAGCGGGTTGGTATTCAGTGACAGGCTCAGCCCCATCTCAGGCGGCCACGGCATGGACGTCTTCGAACCAGGCCGCAAAACTCGCCTGCTCCGTCTCGCTGAGATGCAGGCGATGCTTCGTCCGGCGCCACAGGATGTCCTCGGCGGTCTGCGCCCATTCGTATTTCATCAGGTAGGTGACTTCGGCCTCATAAAGATCGCCGCCGAAATGCCGTCCCAGCCCCTCGATCCCGTCCGCTGAACCCGCGATGATGTCGATGCGGGTTCCGTACAGACGCCCATAATGCCGCCGGAGATTGCGCGGCATCCAGGGGTAGTCCTTCTTGATCCGGTTGCGGAAGCTCTCATAGTCCGCGCCTGCCATATCGCCGCCGGGCAAGGGCGCGCTTTCGGTCCAGTCCCTGCCCATCTTAGGAAAGAACCGCGCAATCTCGTGCATGCCGTGTTCGGCCAACTCGCGGAAGGTGGTGATCTTGCCGCCGAAGATATTCAGCAAGGGCGCGCCCGCCGTCTCATCGAGATCGAAGACATAGTCGCGCGTTACGGCAGAGGGGTTGCCCTTGCCGTCATCAAAGAGCGGGCGGACGCCGGAGAAGGTGGTTTCCACGTCGGCCAGCGTCAGCTCTTCCTTGAAGTAGCGGTTCACCGCGTCGATCAGGTACTGGACCTCGGCTGCATCCGCCGTCACCTCTTCGGCACGGCCCTCATAGGCGATGTCGGTGGTGCCGATCAGGGCCTTGTCGCGCTCGTATGGGTTGATGAAGATCACGCGCTTGTCGTGGTTCTGTACAAGGTAGGCCTGTTCGCCCTTCCAGAACTTCGGCACGATGATGTGGCTGCCCTTGACCAGCCGGACGTTGCGCGTGGAGTTGGAGCCCGCGACCCGCGTCACGATATCGGTCACCCAGGGACCAGCAGCGTTTACCAGCGCCCTGGCCGCGAACTCCGTTTTCTCGCCGGTGAGGCTATTGGTCGTGCTCACCCGCCACGCGCCATTTTCGCGCCGGGCCGAGGTGCACGGCGACCGGGTCAGGACGACTGCGCCGCGCTCCGCCGCGTCGACCGCGTTCAGCACCACCAACCGCGCGTCGTCGACCCAGCAGTCGGAATACTCGAATCCCTTCGTGTAGCTGTCCTTGATCGGCGCGCCTTCGGGGTCGCGCAGCAGGTCGAGCGTCCGGGTCCCCGGCAGCTTCCGGCGCCCGCCGAGATGGTCGTAAAGAAAGAGGCCCAGCCGGACGAGCCATGCGGGCCGGTCCTGGGGCGAATGGGGCAGCACGAAGCGCATGGGCCAGATGATGTGCGGCGCGTTGCGCATCAGCACCTCCCGTTCGATCAGGGCCTCGCGGACAAGCCGAAACTCGTAGTATTCAAGGTAACGCAGCCCGCCATGAACGAGTTTGCCGGAGCGCGAGGACGTGCCCTCGGCCAGATCGTCCTTTTCGCACAGCACCACGCTCAGCCCCCTGCCGGCGGCATCCCGGGCGATCCCGGCACCATTGATGCCGCCGCCGATGACAAACAGATCGACAGTGGGAATGTCTGTCATGTCGTCGCTCCCTGTGCGGCGCGCAGACCGTCCCAGACGGGCACCAGGGCTGCGCGCGAACTTCGGTAAGAGGTGAAATGACGGTCGTAGACCGGGACAAGCGCGGGATCCGGCGATTCGGCGGGCTCCAGCAGGGGTGTCGTCCACTCGGCAATACAGGCATCCATGTCCGGGTATGCGCCGATGGCGACCGCCGCCATCATGGCGCAACCCGCGGCGCCTGCCTCGTCGCGCGAGGAGACACGCACGGGTGTGTCGAGCGCAGCCGCCAGCACCTTTCGCAGTGCCGCCGACCGGGCCGCGCCGCCGGTCAGGCGCAGTTCGCCGGGCATCGCGCCCATGCTGGCGTAGCAATCCCGCGCCGCCATACCGAGGCCATCGACGACGGAGCGGACCAGATCCGGGAACCGGTGCGCGGCACTGAGGCCGATGACGCTCGCCCGCGCGTTCGCATCGACGAAGGGCCCGCGTTCGCCGGCGTCGGAGATATAGGGGTGATAGATCAACGCGCCGGGGGTAGTGTCCGCCAGCCAGCCATCGACCCGTGCCACCAGCTCGGCATGGGTGGGAGCTGCGCCGAACGAGCCGACCAGATCCCCGGCCAGCGTGAGTATCCAGTCGAGGTTCAGGGTCGCCGCCATGTTGGTCTGCACCTGTGTGACGAGACCCGGCACCGGCAGGCAGATGACATAGCCGGTGCCTTCGGCATTCAGATGCACCTTGTCCGAGGCTACTGCGCGCATATGCACGCCCGTCGAGCCGATGGTGGAGCAGGCGGCGCCGGTGTCGCCGGTATGCACCCCGGCCCCGAGCGCGGTCATCACCATGTCGACATAGCCCAGGGAAACCGGCGTACCGGCGCGCAGCCCGGTTGCAGCAGCGGCCTCGGTGGTGAGGGGCCGGGTCTGCTGGGAGCCGTCGATGATCTCCGGCAAAAGCTGACGGCGGCCGTCCAGCCCCAGCGCCGACAGCACGGTGTCGCTGTAGGCACGGTTCCGGAAATCCCCGAAGGTGAAACTCGCCTCCGACGGGTCGGTTGCCCGCACTCCCGTCAGGTTGAGAAAGAGCCAATCCTTACAATGCAATGCGACCTCGGCCCGGTCGAGCAACTCGGGACACTCGGCCTGCATATGGGCCATCTGGCTGCCCTGCTGACAGGTGTTCAGCCCGGTTCCCGTCGCCTCGAAGCGCGCCCGCTCGCCGGCACCGGCGGTCAGCCGGGTCACCGTCGGCGCGGCGCGGGCATCGAGCCAGAGCCACGCATCCGTTACGGCTTCATTTCCTGCTCCGACGAGCCAGGTGCCGTCACCCTGCCCGGTCAGGGCAACTGCCGCCACGCGTGCGGCGAGGTTCTCGATCTTGTCGGAAAGCCCGCGTAGCGCCGCTGCGCAATCGGCCCATGTCCGCGGCAGGGACTGGGTTGCAGAGCCGTCCGCGCCGGTATCGTAGGCATTGCGCACCGACGCCGTGGCCAGTTGCCGACCGGAGAGGTCGAACGCCACAGCCTTGATGACGGACGTTCCCGCATCTACCCCGATGATCAGGTCAGACGGAGTGCCCATCAGCGCCTCCGATCGCAGTTCTGATGACCCGTTCCGGCACCCTGCCCCCCTTGTGCATCTCTCGTCTCGTGCCGCGCGTGCAGCGCCGAGGCACCACGGGCGTCATGCCGTCCAGCACCCTCGGCACGGTCTGATGTAGCACAGAAATATTCCTGGTGTGATTTTTTTTGCAGACATCGTATTTTTTTTCACTTAAGGTCCGAATGAACGCAGCGCAGACTGCATATCGACTTGCTGAGCGAACGGCGGGAGAGTGGACTCCCAGAAAGATGGCTGGGGAGACCGTGCAATGTCTCGCGCAAGCCAGCCGGTCGACGGACGGACATGACGGAAGACCCGGACGCGCCGGGGAGGATACAGCCGCAACCGCCACGCGGAAACGGCATGACAGGGAGGCGACACGACATGGCCGGCACCGGCAGCATGCCTGGTAGCGCAACCAGACCGAACAGGCGCAAGCTGATCCTCGCGGGTGCTCTGGTGGTGCTCGTCGGCGCCATGGCCTTCGACACAACTGTGGTGCGCATCGGCTCCACCGAGGATTTTCGCCAGCAGGCCTTCGATCCCGATCGGTTCGGGACAACCGAGTTTCCCCGTATTCGGGAATTCGTGACCGACCGCGCGCCCGATGCGCCGACTCTGGCTACAGAGTTGGCCGCCGACAAGGCCGCAGCGGTTGCCGCATACGGCACCATGGCCGGCGCCTTTCCGGTGATGACCGTAGCGCTGACCGGCACCGTCGGCGACGGAAACTCAGGCGTATTCAACGTGGCCGTCGACGGGATGCCCGACGATGTCGTGGTCCGCATTCAGACCGGGCCAGCGATCAATGGCACCGAACTGCGCGACGTCACCGGCGACATCGAGTTCAACGCGTTCACCAATCAGATCGAATATCAGGACGCCGGATCGGGCATCAACCGCGCCATGGCCGCCGAGACCCTGTCGGACCTGGATCGCGACAGCCTGACCGGCAAGACGGTCAGCGTCACCGGCGCCTTCACCCTGATCAATCCGAAGAACTGGCTGGTGACGCCGGTTGCGGTCGAGGTCGTGCAATGAAGGCGCCCCGGACCGACGAGTCCCCCGAAGGCCGCCCCGACACTGCGGAGGTTGTGCTCGCGGCCCGTAACGTCGCCAAGTCGTTCGGAGCAGTCCATGCCCTGAAAGGGGTCAATTTCGACGTGCACCGGGGCCAGGTAACGACGCTTTTCGGCGAGAACGGTGCCGGAAAATCGACCCTGATGAAGATCCTGTCGGGCGTGCAGCTGCCCACAAGCGGCGAACTGATCCTGGACGGTGAGCCGGTTCAGATCCGCTCCACCGTAGAGGCGCGCGACCGCGGCATCTCGATCATCCATCAAGAGCTCAGCCTCGCGCCGAACATGAATGTGCGCGACAACATCTTCATGGGCCGCGAGATCATGGGCCGGACCGGCATCGACTATGCCGCCGAGGAACGCGAAACCCGCGCCCTGATGCGCGAGCTGGAAGAGGATATCGACCCACTGACCCTGGTCGAAAACCTGCGGCTCGGACAGCAGCAGATCGTGGAAATCGCCCGCGCCCTGTCGGTGAACTCGCGGATCCTGATCATGGACGAGCCGACCTCGGCGCTGTCGGCGTCCGAGGTGGAGGTACTGTTTGGCGTCATTCGCGATCTCAAGGCGAAGGGCGTCTCCATCGTCTATATTTCACACCATCTGGAAGAGGCACTGACGATCACGGACCACGCCGTCGTGCTGCGTGACGGGATCATGACCGCCTACGCCCCACGCGACGAGATCGATCTGGAGTGGATCGTGCGAAACATGGTCGGCGAGAATTTCGACCTCGGCACCCCGCCCGAGGGCCATGAAATGGGCCCGCCCGCCTTGGAACTGAAGGGCCTGTGCGTTCCGGCCGCCTCGGGATCGGGCTATGCGGTGAACCGTCTCGACCTGACCGTGCGCTCGGGCGAGGTCGTGTGCATCTACGGGCTCATGGGCGCGGGCCGGACCGAGATGATGGAATGCGTCGCCGGCCGGCTGCCCGCGAGCGAAGGCCAGATCCTTTTGCACGGCAAGGAAGTCTCCAACCCGACCATCGCCGGACAGATCGGTGCCGGCCTCGTGCTCGTCCCGGAGGACCGGCAACGCGACGGGCTGGTGCAGACGATGAGCGTCGGGCGGAACCTGTCACTGGCCTCCATCGGACAGTTCACCAGGGGGCTCTTCACCAACCGCCGGGAAGAGGACGTGATCGTCGATCAGGCGATCCGCGAGGTCACGGTCAAGACCGACGGCGCGAGCGCCCCCATCGGGTCGTTGTCTGGCGGCAATCAGCAAAAGGTCGTGATCGGCAAGATGCTGGCAACGAAACCCTCGGTCGTGCTGCTCGACGAGCCCAGCCGCGGGATCGACATCGGCGCCAAGTCGGAAGTGTTCCGCATTCTCGCCGATCACGCGAAGGATGGCATGGCGGTCATATACTCGACCTCCGAGGTAGGCGAATGCCTCGCCATCGCCCACCGCGTCATCGTCATGCGCCGCGGCACGATCGCGGCCGAATTCACCCATGACGTCACCAAGGAACAGATCATGGCCGCGTCGGGCGAAAGCCTCGTGGCATGACAGAGATGCAGGGAGATCCCAACATGACGGATAGCACGTCCGGCTCCAGCGGGGCGAAGCCCGGCAAGTCCGGTGGCGTCAATCTCGTCCACCTGATCCTGGAGGGGCGCGCGTTCTTTGCGCTGATCGCGATCATCGCGGTCTTTTCCGTCCTGTCGCCCAACTATTTCAGCCTCTCGAACTTCCTGATCATGAGTTCGCAGGTGGCGATCTTCGGGCTTTTGGCCATCGGCATGCTGCTGGTGATCCTGTCGGGCGGGATCGATCTGTCGGTAGGCTCCACCCTCGCGCTGGCCGGGGTGTTCGCCGGGTTCCTGATGCAGGGGGTCGAGCTGACCAGCCTGGGGGTCATCCTCTATCTGCCAGTCTGGGCGGTCGTGATCTGTACCCTCGCGGTGGGCGCCTTCGTGGGGCTGGTCAACGGTATCCTCGTGGCCTGGCTCAAGGTGCCGGCCTTTGTGGCAACGCTCGGCACGCTGTATGTCGCGCGGGGCGTGGCGCTGCTGATGACCAATGGGCTGACCTTCAACAACCTCGCCGGTCGACCGGAGCTGGGCAATACCGGGTTCGAGTGGCTCGGCTTCAACCGGCTCTGGGGCGTGCCCTTCAGCATCTTCGTGCTCGCCGCGATTGCCGTCGCCACTTATCTGCTGCTGACCCGAACGCCCTTTGGCCGCTGGCTCTATTCCACGGGCGGCAATCCCAAGGCAGCGGAGCTGTCGGGCGTGCCGGTCCGCTCCGTCTATATCTGGGTCTATGTACTGTCGGGCATGTGCGCCGCGGTGGCGGGTATCGTGCTGAGTTCGCAACTGACCTCGGCGGGCCCCACGGCGGGCACCACCTATGAGCTGACCGCCATCGCTGCAGTGGTCGTGGGCGGTGCGTCCCTGATGGGGGGGCGGGGCACGGTTGGCGGCACGCTGCTGGGCGCGTTCGTGATCGTGTTCCTCGGCGCGGGGCTCGTGATTATCGGCGTGTCGTCCTATTGGCAGACCGTCTTTACCGGCGCAGTCATCGTGCTCGCCGTGATGCTCAACTCCATCCAATACGGAGGCAAGGGTCGGCCCGGCTGACGCAACCCCATCCAGATTCGCGGCTGTCCGGGACGAAGAGCCCGCGACGCGAAAACAGCCGGAAACGGCAAAAAAACTAACCCAAGGGAGACAGACTTCATGATCAAATTCACCAAACGGACGCTGTTGGCCGCCGCCGCATCGCTACCGCTGATGGCCGGCGCGGTTTCGGCCGAGGGCCTCATCTCGATCATCGTCACCGACCCGGCCAACCCCTACTGGTTCACCGAAGGCGAGGTTGCCAAGGCGACCGCCGAGGAGTTGGGATACGAGGCGACCGTCGCGGCCCACAAGGGCGACACCAACGTTGAATCGAACCTGATCGACGCGGCGATCACCAACGGCGCAAAGGCGATCATCCTCGATCCCGCCAATGCAGACGGCTCTGTCGGCGTGGTCCGTAAGGCGACCGAGGCCGGCATCCCGGTCTTCCTCGTGAATGCCGAGATCAACGAAAGCGGAATCGCCATCGCACAGCTGGTGTCGAACAACGCCCAGGGCGCAGCGATCGGTGCCGTCCAGTGGCAGTCGCTGGTGGGGGATGAGGCCAAGTATGTCGAGTTCTTCGGCAACCCGGCAGACAACAACGCCGCTACTCGGTCGAACGGCTATCAGACGGTTCTCGGCCAGTATCCCGGCCTCGTGAAGGTCGCGGAAGAAGTGGCCAACTGGGACCGGACGCAGGGCTACAACAAGATGCAGTCGATCATGCAGGCCAATCCTGAGATCGACGCCGTCATCTCGGGGAACGACGAAATGGCGCTGGGCGCGATCGCGGCGCTCAAGGAAGCCGGACGCCTCGACGGGGTGATCGTCGGCGGATTCGACGGCTCGCCCGACGCGGTCGAAGCGGTCCGCAATGGCGAGATGGCCTACACCGTGCTCCAGCCGGTCGCCGTCTTCTCGCGCGAGGCCGTCATCCAGGCCGATCACTACATCAAGAACGGCACGCCGATGGTCGACCAGGAAAAGCAGCTCTTCGACTGCCTCCTGATCACGCCGGACAATATCGACAAGTACACGGCACCCTTCACGCTGTCGGAGTAAGCCGCAGCACAATTGACTGAAAGAGGCGCCTGACCGGCGCCTCTTTTCTTTCGGGCTGGTCGTGCGCTCTTGGGTCGATCGGCGCTGCCGGTACGGCAATTGTCCCTTTACGGGACCGCCCGGGATGCAGGTACTATGTGACCGGCTCGCGGGCTTTGACCGGCCCGACACGATAGGTCAGTGGCGCATCGACCTTGGCCGAGTGCGCGTCAGCCTGGGCCTGCAGCGCCGCGTGGTGCGGAGACTTGATGCAGACAGGGTCGGTCGCAGAGGCATCGCCGACGATCGCCATCGCCTGGCACCGGCACCCGCCGAAATCGACGGTCTTGCGGTCACAGCTCTGGCAGGGCTCCTGCATCCACTCCGTGCCCCGATAGGCATTGAAGGAACTCGATTTGTACCAGATGTCCTTCAGAGGCTTCTCCCGGACATTGTCGAATGTCATGTGCGGGATCGACTGGGCCGCATGGCAGGGCAGAACCTCACCGTCGGGCGCCACGTTGAGCCCCGATGTGCCCCACCCGCCCATGCAGCGCTTGGGGAAATCATCGTGATAATCCGCCGGCACGAAATCGACGACGAGCGTGCCCTTGAGATCCTTGCGTGCCTGGGCGACGGTCGCCATGGCTTCCTTGGCCTGCTCCCGCGTCGGCATAAGCGCGTCGCGATTCTGCAGCGCCCAGCCGTGGAACTGCACGGTCGCAACTTCGATCCGGCGGGCGCCCATCTCGACGGCCATCTCCAACGCGCGTGGCAACTGGTGCAGGTTGCGCCGGTGCAGCACGACATTCAGCGTCAGAGGAAAGCCGATGGCGCCGATCCATTCGGCCACCTGCATCTTGCGTTTGAACCCGCCCTTGTAGCCGCCGATCTCGTCGGCCATTTCCGGGTTGGTACCCTGAAGCGACAGTTGCACATGGTCGAGGCCGGCCTCGTCAAGCTCGGCCAGACGCTGCTGGCTGAGCCCGATGCCGGACGTGATGAGATTGGTGTAGAGACCCGCGTCGCGTGCCGCGCGGACCAGATGGGTCAGGTCCCGGCGAGAGGCGGGCTCGCCGCCCGACAGGTGCAATTGCAGCACGCCTAGATCCGCGGCTTCGCGAAAGACGCGCGCCCAGGTTTCGGTGTCGAGCTCCTGATCCAGCCGGGCCAGTTCCACCGGGTTAGAGCAATAGGGGCAGGACAGCGGACAGCGATGGGTCAGCTCCGCCAGCATCGCGATGGGAGGGGGCGCCGTCATGTGACCACGTCGAGAAAACGGCGGTTGCACAGCGCGTCGAGAAACCCGCCGCTGTCCGCCTGGATCTGGTCGGCGGGCGCGTTGTACTTGGCCGCCAGTTCCTTGATGATCTCGCCAAAGCTGCGCCGGCCGTCCACCTCGCTGAGAATGGCGTGGCCGATCGGATCGAGCGTCACGGCGCGTTCCGGCGCCAGCAAAACCCAGGCATCCCGAACCCTGTCGAAATGCAGCCGGACACCGCGGGGTATCGCGGGAACTTCGGTCGCCAGCATCACGAGGCCCTCTTCTGCAGCAGGAGTCCTTCGTCCGGACGCCAGGCGCCCGGCGGGATGCGCGCCGGCTCCACATAGGCGCCCCAGAGTGCATCGAGCTGGGACCAGAGCACGTCCGTCTTGAAGATCAGCGCCTTGGCGGCAGCGTCCTGCTTTTCGGCGGTGTCGGCATGGTCCAGCACCCAGCCCAGGCCGAAAGCCACGTCCTTGGGCGCCTCTTTCAGACGATTCTTGAAATAGGCGAGCGAACTGTCGTCGGCAAAATCGTAGTTCTTGAGCAGCCCCTGGATGCGGTTGGCGTGGATCTTGGGCGCGAAAAGCTCGGTCAGCGATGCCGCGACGGCCTCCAGCAGGGTCTTTTCGCGCACGTAGCGCACATAGGCATCCACGGCGAACTTGGTCGCCGGCAGCACACCATCGGTCGACGCAACATAGTCGGGGTCGAGCCCCACCGCCTCGGCGAGCCGCAGCCAGCGCCGGATGCCGCCTTCGTTGTCGTCGGTGCCGTCATGATCTTCGATCCGCGACCGCCATTGCCGCCGCAGGTCGGGATCCTCGACGCGGGACATGAAGGCCGCGTCCTTCATCGGGATCGAGATCTGGTAGTAGTAGCGGTTGATCACCCAGGCACGCACCTGATCCGGCGTGCAACCGCCGCCATGGAGCAGATCGTGGAACGGGTGCAGGTCATGGTACCGTTCGGCGCCGATCTGGCGCAGGCGGGCTTCGAACTCTTCGCGGCTCTGGGTCATAGGCTGATCTCCATTCCGTCTTGACCGATGGTCCACCCGGCGGTTTCGGCCTGTGCTTTCTCGGACGAATCCGGACGCAGCACCGGGTTGGTGTTGTTCATATGAACGAACACCCTGCGCCCGATGTCGAGACCGACAAAAGCTGCAATCGACCCATCCGGCCCGTTCATCGACATGTGTCCCATGCGTTTTCCGGTCTTCTGACCGAGACCGGCGCGGACCATCTCGTCGTCTTCCCAGAGCGTGCCATCGAAAAACAGCAGATCGGCCCCCTGAAGCCGGGTCCGCAAATCGTCATTCAACAGGGCGCAACCGGGGATGTAATAGGCGCGTTGGCTGTCGGTCTTCAACTCCACCCCAACGGTCTGGTCGCCGATCATGTCGGTCTTCACGCTCTCTCCTTCGAGATACAGCGGAACTTTACCGGGCACGGGAAAGAGCGTCGCGGTCAGACCGGGCGCCAGTTCGAACGGCATCTCGAGGGCAATCGCCTCACGGGCGACGACGGATGCGTTCAAGGCGTCGAAAATGGGGTTTTGGGCTAGGACATCGTGGATCCCCTGGGTGGCGAACAGGGTAAAGGGCTGCATCTCGCGCAAGGTGAGAAGGCCCGCCACATGGTCGATATCGCCATTGGTCACGAGTACGGACGTGAGAGGAAGCTGTCGCAGGCCGGTAGGGAAGAGAGACTGGGCTTGCGACAGCTGGAGTCTGATGTCGGGCGAAGCGTTCAGCACAGCCCAATTGGTTCCGTCACCTGTGACAGCCAAAGAGGACTGGGTCTGAGAAGGTATTGTTCCGGCGCGCGCAAGATCGCAATTGGTGCAACCGCAATTCCATTGCGGAAGACCACCGCCTGCGGCGGCGCCGAGGATTCGCGCGCGAATACGCATGAGCAGTCGCGCGCGAAGCGATTAGATCAGCGTTTCACGCTCGTCTTCGTTCTCCGGGCCGTACATGTTGATTTCCATGCCGCACTCGATTTCACGAATAATGGGTTTCGTCCAAGCCATTAGATGTCTCCTTCCACCACTGGGTTTTTTGCCCCATCAGAAGTGGCAGATGGTGTCGGATCAAGCGACTCTTATTTTCTGAGAGTGTCTTAGACTTTGGTCTGTGTCCGGCGCGATTCCCGCCCCGCAGCGCGATTTTCCAGACAAAACCCTCGACTTCGCAGTGTTTTGATCTCGTATCCGAAGTCCGCCTGGGACAGTTTCTTGCGCAGATACCCGATATAAACATCCACCACGTTTTCGGTGCTGGCCCCTTCGGACTGCCATAGCGCGTCGTATAGCGTTCCGCGCGACATCGGTGTGCCGGCGTTTTGCGCAAGCAGATCCAAAAGCGCATACTCCCGTTCCGTCAGGGTCACGCTGTCGGTCCCGCGATGCAGCGTGCGCGTGACGGGGTCCATCTGCGCCGGTTCCGCGCGTTGAGCGCCCACCCGGTTTTCCTGTACCCGCAGCCGGGCCACCAGTTCGTCAAAGGAGAACGGCTTCACCACATAGTCATCCGCCCCGGCCTCAAGGCCGGCGGTGCGATGCTCGACTTCGGATAGGGCCGACAGCATCAGGATCGGCAGGGTGACCCCGGCCTGTCGTGCCGTGCGCACCAGATCGATGCCGTTGTCGGCGCCCAGCATCACATCGACGATCGCGCCGGAAAACTCTTCCGTCGTCAGGCGTTGCAACGCACGGTCCGCGCGGTTTTCGGCTTCGGCACAGTAATTGTGCAACGTAAGGCCACGGACCAAGGCAGATGTGATCTGTGGATCGTCGTCGATGATCAGTAATCGTGACACCATGGCGGCATTCTAGCCTTCCTCCAGAGGCAAGCGAACCACGATTTTTGTACCGGGTGCATCGCCAAGCGCCTGACCTTGCGGCACAGGGCTCGTCAACGAGATGTCTCCGCCTTGCGTTTCGATTACCCAGCGCGCCAGAGCCAGGCCGATACCGAACCCGTGGCCCTTGTCGCCGCCAGCCTGGGAAAAGCGGTCAAACACGCGGGCCTGATCCGCCTCGGCGATCCCCGGACCGTTGTCGAGCACCGCAATGTCGGCCGTATCAGCGGATAGATCGGCGGCGAAATGTACATGTCCGCCCTCGCGGGCATGCCGGATCGTATTGCGCACCAACCCCACCAGCACTTGCCGGGCCCAGTTGGGGTCGCACCACAAGGTTCCATCGGGCAGGGGCCCGGTGGTCAGCGCCATGCCCGCATTGTCGATCTCTGCCTGAACTTCCTCGGTGACGGCCGCAATCAGCTCAGCGATCCCGACCGGACCCGGATCCAAGGCCAGTTGCCCGTTGTCCGACCGCGCCACGCGCAACAGATCATCGATCCGTCGGTTCAGCCGCGCCGCGCGGGATTCGATGGTCGAAAAAGCTGCCCCAGCGTCCGAACCGCTGGTCTTGCCGATCTGCGCCTCCATCAGGATGACAGTCAAAGGCGTGCGCAGCTCGTGGCTGATATCGGCAAAGAGTCGGCGGCGATTCTCATCTATCTCCGACAGCTTCACGTTGGCCGCGCGCAGCTCTTTGGTCCGGGCATCGATCGTGGCGTTGAGCCGTGACCACTCCGACCGCACGGCCTCCTTCCGGTCAGACAGCGCGGCAGCCATCCGGTTGGTCTCCGAATAGAGCTGCCCGATTTCGTCTTGCCGGGTCTCCGGCAGGGCAACCCCGAAGTCTTCCTGCCCGACCCGGTGCGCGGCGGCCCGCAACCGGTCGAGCCGCGCGAATTGCGGCCGGATCAGCCTGAAATAGAACCCGGCGGTCAGCAGAACGCTGAGCGCCGCAATCCCGAGCGCGGTCAGGCTCAGCGTTTGCCGGAGCGTCTTGATCCCGTCGAGGATCGCATTGCGAAACAGCACCTCTGTATTGACGGCCTGACTGAGCAGCGGGTCGAAATTGGACGCGAAGGAGTCGATATGAGCGCGCAGAGCCGACGGGTCGTCGCCGTCTCCCCCAAGCCCTCGCAGCGCGCTGTCGAGCAGCGCCTCCATCCGTGCAAGTCCAAGCGACTGCGTGCCATAACGGGCCTGTTCGTCCAGACCCAAAGCCTCCGCCGCGCGCACGGCATCCTTCACATCCTCGCGCAGCAGAAGGAACGTTGAGCGCAATCGATCGACAATCGGCGAAACCCGATCCATGCGGATGTCGGTGGGTTGCCCGGTCTGCACAGCCTCCGTGGCCACCACGAGGAATGTCGCGGCCTGCGTCGATAGCGTGGCATAGCGCGCCATGCGCGTCTCCGACGCCAGTGCCGTCTCCAGTCGATCCGCCACGAGTTGCATTCCGATATAGAGGATGGCTGCGGTCAGCAGGCTCCCCGCGCCCAGGACAGCCGCTCCGATGCCGAGCCGGGTGCGTAGGGACAGCGTTTTCGTCTTGACTGGATTTGAGGACATGGCGTCTCATCATCGTTCAATGCGTGAGCAAAAAGCACATAACGAGGCAAAGCAAACAAGGCTATCAGCCGCCTTGACGTAAAACCCGCGGCTCAGACGCTAGATTGGACACCGTAGTGGCCTCGATCGAGGCCGGTAGTGGTGAGTAGGGACATGATCGAACTGTTGTTTGTCGCGTGCTTGTCGGGTGCGCCCGAAGACTGTCGCGAGCGGAGCCTTCTGTTTGACGGCATTACACCGATTCAATGCCTGGTGCGCGCCCAGCCGCAGCTTGCGATATGGGTCGACACGCATCCCAAGTTCACCATCCAAAGCTGGCGGTGCCGCAGGGTGTCCCCCGGCGAACGCGACGCCTGAGACAGACTGCGGCCTCGAGGCTCAGCGGGGCATTTCATGCTGGCCCATGCACCTGCACGAGCATTGTTGCGCCGCCGTGAGCCGCTGGCGGATTGGCCAACCAGCCCGATCGCAACCGCACTCACCACAGCGCCTCACCGGGATGTGAAAACCGACGTCGCGCCGATGCGGTAGGCAGGACTCCTGCGTATCGGTTGAGGAGGGGGCGATGCGTCTGACGCGACGCACGATGATGACCACCGCATGTGCCACCTGGGCCGGGATCGGGTTGCCGGCACGCGCACAGCCGGCTGAACCTGACGCCGACGAGGTGATCGCGGCGTTCATCGGCGATGCGCCCGTACGCTCCGACGGGATAACTCTGGACCTGCCAGAGTCGGTCGAAGACGGGTACCGAGTGCGGGTTGAAGTCGACGCGCCTGGCGCCGAGGAGGTCTTGCTGATCGCGCCGGCCAATCCCGTCAAGGCGGTCGTCTCAGTGCAGTTCGGCGCGATGGCGGTCACGCACCGCGTTGTCACACGCATCCGTTTGGCCGGGCCGCAACAGGTAGTGGCCCTTGCGCGGATGCCGGATGGCACCGTGTGCCGGAAGACGCAGCATATCGACGTTCTGATCGGCGGGTGCGGCTGATGGCGACAGGGGTGAAAACCAGGATCAAGCTGCCCGACACGGCCGGGGCTGGCGACGTCATCACCATCAAGACCCAGATCACGCACCAGATGGAAACCGGCCACCGTCTGGACAGCGCTGGCGTACCGCTGCCGCGCTCCATCATCCATCGCCTGCACTGCACGTTCGACGGTGAAACCGTGGTGGACGTGGACTTGCGGCCGGGGATCTCGACCAACCCCTTCTTCGAGTTCGACGCGCAGGTCACTCGCTCAGGCGTGTTCCAGTTCGCATGGCATGACGATGACGGCGCTGTTTATACCGCGGCGAAGGCGATCTCCGTGACCTGAGCGGGACACTCCGGCGACGGCGGGACATGCGCAAGCGTCGCGCCGGAAAGAGGCCGGACACGCTGACGTGCGGGTTCGGCGGAGGGCGAAAGTCGTGCCCAGCGACGGCCCGTTCGGCTCCGGCGCGATAGCGCCGCCAAAGCCCGCCGGACGAGAACAAAAGCGACCGCCAAAGCAAGTCACGCGACAGGCACGCCGCACGCAGCGGAACTCACGGCGGCCGGCGCGAGGAAATGGGAGGAGAGGACATGACCCTGAACAGACGCAGTGTTTTGGCCGGAGGTGCCGCCACGCTGGCCGCTCCGGCCGTCTTGGCCCAAGGGCATGGACGATCCAGGGTCGTCGTGATCGGTGGCGGCGCGGGGGGCGCCACAGCGGCACGGTACATCGCCAAGGATTCCGATGGCGGTATCGCCGTAACGTTGGTCGAGCCATCGCGGACCTATGCGACCTGCTTTTTCTCGAACCTCTACCTCGGGGGATTCAAGACCCTGCGGGACATCACGCATTCCTACGGCCCGCTGGCCGCCGCCGGGGTCAATGTCGTCCATGACTGGGCGATCGGGGTCGATCGCGCGGCCAGGACAGTGACGCTCGCCGGCGGAGCGACGCTCCCCTATGACAAGCTGATCCTGAGCCCGGGGATCGATTTCGTCGAAGGCTCGGTCCCGGGCTGGGATATCTCAGCCCAGAACGCGATGCCCCATGCCTACAAGGCCGGATCGCAGACGGAACTGCTGAAGGCGCAGGTCGACGCGATGCCCGAAGGCGGCGTCTTTGCGATGGTGGCCCCGCCCAATCCCTATCGTTGCCCGCCGGGGCCCTATGAACGGGTCTCCATGGTGGCCCACGTGCTTCGCGACCGGAACCCGACCGCCAAGATCGTCATTGCCGACCCCAAGCCGAAATTTTCCAAGATGGCGCTCTTCGAAGAAGGCTGGGCGCGGCACTATCCCGGTATGATCGATTGGGTCGGGGAAGATTTCGGCGGTGGCAACGTGTCGGTGGACCCCGCCGCGATGACGCTCGACATCGATGGCGATCTTCTGGAGGTCGATGTCTGCAACGTGATCCCGGCGATGAAGGCGGGCCGGATCGCCGATATCGCCGGCGTGACCGAGGGCAACTGGGCGCCGGTGAATGCGGTCGACATGTCCTCGAAGGCCGACCCGGACATTTATGTGCTGGGCGATGCCAGCCAGCAGGGCGACATGCCCAAATCCGGGTTCTCGGCCAATTCGCAGGCCAAGGTCTGTGCGAATGCCGTGCGCGCCGCGCTAATCGGGTCAACGCAGTTTCCGGCGCGCTATGCCAACACCTGCTGGAGCCTGATCGATGCCGAAGATGGCGTGAAGGTCGGGGCCACTTACGAGCCGACGGCGGAAAAGATCGCGCGCGTGGACGGGTTCATTTCCCAGGTCGGAGAGACGGATGAATTGCGACGCGCCACCTACGAGGAATCCGAGGGATGGTATTCGGGGATCACGGGCGACATGTTCGGCACGTGACGCGCCGTGCCCGATGGCTTTTGTCATGCACCGCCGTCCTTGCGATGCATGACGCGCCAATCCGGGACCTGCAGGTTGGCTGTTGTTCAAACGGCCGTCGCGACGTGAGACCCGGGTGACCCGCCCGCCAGAATGCGTGCGCGGAGCATCTGAGCAGCCCGTTCGAGCGGCGCCCGCGGATTACTCCGCCCGGCGTCCGGTCTCGTTGAAGTCCTTGTCCAGCGTGATGTCGAACTGGTTGCCGCCTTCGCAGATGACATCGTCGAGATCGTAGCCGCCGTCATCTTCCAGTTCGATGTCATCGGGGTCCATCTGGCAGTTGACCGACGCCAGGTAGGCCTGGATCTTTTCCACCGCTGCGGCATCGACCTCGTCGGCGTGGCTCGCCGTCATCGCCAGCGCGGCGGCGGCAGCAACGGTCACGAACAGTGTCGGTTTCATGAAATGTCTCCTTCTGGTCATTGGATCGAGAATGTGACGGACTGCGCATCACCTGTGGAGCCGGGAATACGCACGGTATGGCTGCCGGGCTTAATGGCGATGAAGGACAGCTCCGCCGTGCCCGCCTTGTCGAATTCGATGGAATCGATGGCCATGGGCCGGATCTCGATGCTGTTGATGACGATCTCGTTCATCCAGATCGAGCGAAAGAAGCTGGGGCCTTCGATGGCCAGTTCGGCGGACCCGTCCGCGGTGATCTCCAGCTTGTAGTAGGCGCCGGACTGCAGAACCGTGTCCTCGCCCAGCGGCTGGCCCGAGGCCAGCGTGAGCTGGATCGTGTCGCCGCGATTGCAGGCTGCCAGGAGCCCGGCAAAGCCCAGATCGTCACACAGCGGGGCGGCTGCCACCGGCCCGGCCAGACTTGCGGTCACGGCCGCGAGTATCAGTTTCTTCATTGGTTCCCTTCCTGTCGCTTACTCTACCGTCACCACGCCCCAGGGCTGTTGGCCGACCTGGACGGAGCGAATGGCGGCCTCCTGGGCCACGTCGATGACGGTGATATCGTTGGAATTGCCGTTGGTCGTCAGCAGGTATTTTTCGTCCGGCGTGAAATCGAGCTGCCAGACCCGCTGTCCGACCAGGATATAGTCGAGCACCTCAAGGCTCTGGGCATCGACGACGGCGACACGATTGGCCGGCCCCAGGGCCACGAAAAGCCGCGTGCCATCCGAGGTCACCTTGGCGCCCACCGGCTGCAGCCATTCGGGCTGTACACCCGCCACCTCGAAGCTAATCTTGCCGACGACGGTCGGCGCGCCGTCTGCGTCGATATCCATCACGGTCACGGTGCCACCGATCTCGGATGTCACAAAGAGCCGGCTGCCATCCGCGGTGTACTGCGCATAGCGCGGGCGTTGATCGACCAGGATGTTGTGTTTGATCGTATAGTCTTCGGTCGAGATGAAATGCGCCATGTTGGTGGTCTCGGACGTATTGACCACCCATTTCGCGTCGGGGCTGATGCCCATCCCTTCGGGTTCGACGCCCACGGGCACCTCAGCCAGCACCGTGCGGGTTTCGGTGTCGGTCACGGTGACGAGGTTGTCGTCCTCGTTCGCAATATAAAGACGCTTGCCGGACGGCTCGATGACGAAGAGCTCCGGGTCCGGCCCAGAGGGCAGACTGGGAAGTTCCTCGTAGGTGCTGGAATCAAAGACACGCACCAGATTGTCGTCCGAGGCGCAGACATAGATTTTGGTGCCGTCCGGGCTGACCGTGATCCCGCGGGGCCGGTTGCCGGCGAAGAACTCGTGCTCCACCTCCCAGGTCTCGGTGTTCACGACCGAGATCGTGTTGCCGCGTTCGTTCGACACAAAGGCTTTGCCGGCCATGGCGGGACCGGAAAAAAGCGCGATAACCGCCGCAGACAGAAACAGGGATTTCATTCGGCTCTCCGTTCAGTTGAAGGCTGTGCAGCTGGACTCCGGGCGGTCGAGCCCGAGTGTGTCCAGCAGTGAGGATTGATGGAGAAAGCCCTCTTGCGGGCTGACACTGGCGGTAACCGAGCCGTCGTAGAGCAGGATCGGCTGGCGCAACTGGCCGTTCCAATCGCGAAAGGTCACCTTCTGACCCTTGAAGGCCGCCAGATCGAATGCGTCGGACAAGGCATAGTCGCGTACCCCGTCCGGCTCGGCGGTGTTGGCCCGGGTCACCGCCTCGTTGACGACGCGAAGCGCCAGCCAGACGTTGTAGTCCTCGGGCCGGACATAGCGGCCGGCAGACCGGTCGAAACGGGTCTGAAACTGTGTGGCGCCGTAAGCCTCATGCGCGCCATGCATGGCCACGGGGCGCAAACCGCCGGATCCCATAACGGGCCGCGGCGTCCACAGATGATAGGTGAGAAACTTGCCGAAATAATCCGTTTCATCCGCCGCGATGACGACATCATGGTCGGCGGCCTCCTGGGTGAAAAGCGGCAACTGCCGCTGGACCATGACATGGCCGGAATCGGTCCGGCGCGAGCCACCGGTATCTTCGAAGGTGAGGTCTTCGGTGATAACCGCACCGAATTTTTGCGCGGCCCGTCGGTACGCCTCTGCCAGCGCCACGTCGTTGGGGTTCGATCCGGAGACCAGGAACCAGTCAGTCCATTTCTTCCACACTGCGAACTGTGCCACGGCGTCGGCATTCATTGCCCGGCTGGGCGCGATATGCAGCAGGTTTGCACGGCACTGGTCGTCGCGCAGCGCTATGTCCGGAGCCTGCGCATTGAACACCAGCGCACCCGCCTCGGCCGCCTTGTCCGTCAGGCGCAGAAGATCGTCCGCCCGGGCAAGAACAACGAAGAGCCGGATCCCCTCACCGAGGAGTTGATCCATCGCCGCATCGGCCTCTTCCGGAGGTACGGCGACCATCACGGTCTCGTAAGTATGCCCCAGAAAAGCGCCAGTGGTTGCGTTGTCTTCATCAGCGAGAACCGCGCCTGCAAATCCCAGATCGTCGGGCTTTTGATCATATCGGCTGATCGGCAAAAGTGTTTGATAATCGATCCGCAGAACCGCGGCCTTTACATCAATCGCCGCCGCAACGCCTGCCGTCACGCACAGAAAGATCGCCGCCAGAATCGGCGCGAAAAACCTTCGCAATGTAGTCTCCCCCGAGGCGCACTTTGAGCATGGTGCGCCTCCTTTGTTTCATCTGGACCCAAGCCGGAAATGGAAACCGGCACTTTTGGATGCTCTTTCGTCGAGAGCCTACCAGCTTCGCCGCCAAGCACGATTCTTATTTCATAAGAATCGTGCTATACCTCTGGTTTTGATGAAGTTTCTCACAAGCACAGCCTCTTTCCGTGCCGCTATGGGTCGCGCGTCGTGCCGGCGGTCCGGATCGCCGGACGTCGGATCCAGCGCGTCGGCCAATTCCAGAAACGAACCGTATTCTGCACCTGCGAGAAAAACCTCGATCCGGTCGGAGAAATGCCTCGGTCATCAGGGTACGCGTTTTAGCGAATTTCGCGACCTGCTCGGCAGAATTTCGAATGATCGGGGTCGCGCGCAGATCAATGAGATCATCAGTGCAATCAACCCCATAGACGCAAAGACAATCCCCGTGGTACCCAAATGGGGCGACAAGACGAACGGCGCCCGTGGCGCGAGTACTTTTCGATGGAGATTGCCCATGATGCGCGTTGCCCTGCTATCCGTGGTTCTTGGTGCTGCTGCCCTTCCAGCCCAGGCGGCGTCCGACGCGTGGGACTCGATCCGGTCGCAGCTCTACGGCGAACAAGCGCTGCTGAACGGCAACCGTGTGATCGCGATCGATGCGCCCTACCGGACTTATGACGATGCCCGCACGGATCTGGCGGCGCAGATCGCAGCACCGGAGGGTACGCTTGTGTCCAAGGTGACGGTGGTGCTCGATGAAAACCCAATGCCGGTCTCCGCGGTCTTCGCGCTGGAAACCCCGGTACCGAGCTTCTACTTCGACCTCACCATGCGGGTGAACGGTCCCACCCCGATGCATGTGCTGGCTGAAACCACGGACGGCCGGGTATTCGTGGCCGAGACATTCGTGAAGACCTCCGGGCAGGGCGCGTGCGCGGCACCGCCGGGAACCGACCCGAAGGAGGCCCTGGCTTCGCTCGGACAGATGGACATCCGCGTGGCCGATCTTTTGCCCGGTGCAGATCTGGGTCAGATCAGCGGTTTCGGAACCCGGCTGAATCGCTTGGATCTGGACATCTCGCATCCGTCGCACTCGGGTATGCAGATGGATCAGATTTCGCTGCTGTTCATTCCGCTGCGCTATGTGGAACAGGTGGAAATCGCCCTCGACGACGTGGGCTATGTCGAGATGACCGGCTCGATCTCGCTGTCGGAAAACCCGCGGGTCGGCTTGTCGGTGCCACGCAAGACCCAATCCGTCGATGTGACAATGACCGATACGGATGGCACGGTCGCAACCGCGCATAAGACCCTGCCGGGCTTCTGAAGCAGGTCCCGTCTCCTGGTGATGAAAGACCGGGTTGGAGCCCCGTTTCGATTGGAACGGGTCTTTCTTATCGTCGGCGGGGTCCGTCTCATGGATGTCGGGGTTTGAACATCGGGGACCGGCGCTGGTCCCGTCGGCGCAGTCCGATCTAGCGCATGAGCTTGCCTCGGTCGGAGAGCAAACCCTCTCGGACTAGCCTGTTTGCGGTTGTCCGGCTTCGGGGGTGACGCGTTCCAGCGGGTAGTCCCAAAGACGCCACCCGTCGGTCCCTTCGGGCAACCAATAGACGTCCGAATACCCCCATTCGATGGCCCGGCGGGCGGCATTCCAGCTCATCCAGCAATCCTCGAGGCAGAAGAACACCACCGGGTGGGACAGGTTGCCGTCAGTCACCTTGTTCAAACCGGCCCGAAAGTAATCGGCCGTGACGTCTGCGATCTTTCCGTATCCCACATTCGGCAGCCACGTCGCCCCGGGGATGGTCTCATGGGGCTTTTCCCGCCAGATCGTCCCCTCCGGCAGGTTCGCCGGTTTGGGAGGTTGCGGCATCACGTCGATGAAAGCGGTCTTGCCGTCGGTCCAGAGCGCATGGGCCTCTTCCGGACCCACAGTCGTGCCGCCCGTGATCTGACCAGGCACCGGGGCCCGATAGTGATCCAGACGGTAGTCCGAAGGTTCCGGCACCGTTTGCGCCACGGCCGGTGCGCTGAGCATCAGCAGCACCGCCATGGCCCGGATCACTGTGACAGCTCCATGACCTCTGTCCCCATATCGTTGGTCAGGGGAACGCCGGACTCGATCAAAAGGGCGTTGATTTCATCCTGGTTGCGGCGGATCAGGGAGTTCAGCTCGCGCTGCCAGACCTTCTCGCCCTGCCGCACGCCCATCGTGATCCGGAAGAAAAGTCGCGGCGGCAGCTCTTCGTTGACGAGCGGCACGACCTTCAGGTCGGGGAAATCGGCCTTGACCAGCGGTCCGCCGAGTGGACCCCAAAGGATCGCTGCATCAAGCTCGCCCTCCGAAAGCTCTTTCAACATGTCGTCCGCCGGGCTTTCGTGCCGGCGGTCCACCATCAGGTTATAGGCTTTTGCCTTGCCGATCAGTCCGTTGCGAGCCAGGTGTGCGGCGGGAGGCGTGCCCGCGACAATGCCGATACGCTTCCCCTGCAAGGCGGGATCGGTCAGGCTATCGACGTCGGCGAGCGGTCCGTCCTTTGGCACGATCAGCGCATAGGCGGACGTGAAATAATGATTAGTGTTCAGAACCAGTTCATGCCCCTGGGCATAACCGATGATCAGATCGCATTGCTTGGCACCGAGCGTGTTCCGCACGAACCCGGTGGCCATCGGGAACCAAGTATACTGAACGGGCAGCTCCAGCTTTTCGCCGACGAACTCGGCGAGCTTGTTCTCATATCCGCTCTCGTCTTGCGCGGACATCGGATAGTTCGCGGGGTCCGCGCAAATACGCAGTGCGTTCTCGGACACCAGGTCGGAGGTTTGCGCCCAGACCGGCGCGGCAAGGGCTCCGCCAAGGCAAAGCCCCCAAATCAGCCGCGACAGGGTCTTAGCCCATGCATGAATCTTCATCGTACCGAATGGCATCGGACTTTGCCTCTTTCTGGGCGGGTCGTCCCCGGGGAACAACGTCGGCACCGCGTGCCTTCAGATAAACGTAGATATCGTCGAGATAGCACATGACATTCTTGTTGGTGCCGAAGGCCGGCATCACCGAGTGTTCAGAGGCGCTGTTGACTGAACGCCCGTTCACCACGACATCGACGAAGTCGTAGTAATCCATGTCGATCGCCGAATTCTTTACCGCGGGCGCATAGGTCGAGCCTTCGCCTTCGGGGCCGTGACAGACGTGGCATTCCGCGTGGTAGCGGCGGAACCCGTTGAAGGTGAGCCAATCCACCGTGCCATCTTCCGCAACGTTGAAGGTCGGAATGTCGTCTTCGGTGAAGTAGCGGCCTTCGTCCTCGTAAGCGACTGTCACGTTATCTGCCAAGGCAGCGGCGGGCAGGGTCGACAGGACCCCAAGTGCCAAAAGACGTGCGACGGTTTTCATATCTCTCCCCAAAAGGTTTGTAGTTGTGCTGGCGCGACCCTGTTGGGCCGCGCCAGGTGTTGGTGACGTCAGTTCGGCAGAGCGAACACGGTCAGCTGGCCGCCGAGCGCGGTGTAATCGCTGAGCGCGGCATAGCCACCCACAGCACCGAGACCGTCGTTCGGGTTGGTCAGACCGGCCGCAAGGCCAATCCCGGCCCAACCGCCGACACCCGACAGGATGCCGACATACTGACGACCGTTGTTTTCGTAGGTCATCACGTTGCCGATGATGCCCGACGGGGTCTTGAAGCGATAAAGCTCCTCGCCCGTTTCGGCATGGACCGCCTTCAGGTGACCTTCGAGAGTGCCGTAGAACACCACGTTACCAGCGGTGGCGAGAGCACCCGACCAGACCGAGAACTTCTCGGGGATCGACCACTTGATCTCACCGTTGATGTTGTCCCAGGCGATGAAGTTACCCATCCCGCCATGGCTGTCGGGCGCGGGGTACATCGAAAGGGTCGCACCAACATAGGGCTGACCGGCGGTGTAGCTCACACGGAACGGCTCATAGTCCATGCAGACGTGGTTCGTCGGCACATAGAACATTTCCGTCTGCGGGCTGTAGGCTGCCGGCTGCTGGTCCTTGGTGCCAAGCGCCGCCGGGCAGATGCCGGTGGTGTTGACGTCCTCACCATTCTGCGCGGTGGAGTACTGCGCCACCACGGCCGGGCGGCCATAGGTTTCGCTGTTCGGATCCATATCGACGCCGGTTGTCCAGTTGACGACCGGATCGAACTTCTCCGCCACCAGCAGTTCGCCCGTCACGCGGTCCATCGTGTAGGCCAGACCGTTGCGGTCGAAACGGGTCAGAAGCTTGCGCTCTTCACCGTCGATTTCCTGCTCCGTGAGGATGTTCTCGTTGACGCCGTCATAGTCCCACTCGTCATGGGGCGTCATCTGGTAGAACCACTTGGCAACACCGGTGTCGATGTCGCGGGCCATCACGGTCATGGACCACCGGTTGTCGCCCGGACGCTGTGCAGGGTTCCAGGTCGAGGGGTTGCCTGTCCCGTAGTAGAACAGGTTCTCGTCCATGTCGGCCGCGTACCAGCCCCAGGTGGTGCCGCCACCGATCATCCACTGATCGCCTTCCCAGCTGTCGAGGCTGGAATTCGCACCGATCGGCTTGCCCAGATGGGTGGTGTTCTCGGGATCGACGAGCATTTCTTCGTCCGGACCCAGGGAATAAGCACGCCAGACCTGCTCGCCGCTGTTCATGTCGTAGGCAGTGACATGGCCACGGACACCGAACTCACCGCCCGAGATACCGACGATGACCTTGTCCTTGACCGGCAGAACAGTCGCGGTGTTGGTTTCGCCGATTGTCGGATCACCGTTCTGGGCTTCCCAGACGACATCCCCGCTCTTGGCGTCGAGCGCCACAACCTTGGTGTCCGCCTGGTGTAGGAAGATCTTGCCGTCGGCATAAGCCACGCCGCGATAAACGGTATCACAGCACATCACCGGAATGACGTCCGGATTCTGCTTCGGCTCATACTTCCAGAGAATCTTGCCTTCGTCGTTCAGATCGAGAGCATAGACGATGTTGGGGAACGGCGTGTGCACATACATCACATCGTCGATCACCAGCGGAGACCCCTCGTGGCCGCGCAGAACGCCGGTGGAGAAGGTCCAGGCCACCTGCAGATCGCCCACATTGTCCGCGTTGATCTGGTCGAGTTCAGAATAGCGCTGGTTGGCGTAATCGCCGGTCTGGATGGCCCATTGCTTGGGATCATCCATCTCGGCCATCAGGCCGTCATTGGCCAGGGACATCGACGCGCAAAGCGCGATCCCCGACGTCATTAGTACAAGCTTCTTCATCAGAAAGCTCCTCCCAATAGGTGCGGCTTGGGTGCCGCGGTTACACCCGCCCACGTCAGGGCTAGGGTGCCGTCACATGCCGTTCGAGCGGGTCTCTCCTCCTCCCGAACGGCAATTCGGTGTTACGACCCGCCCGCCGGGAAGGTCGCAAGATAGGCAATCACGTTCTGGCGGTCGTCTTCCTTGCGCAGCCCCGCGAAGGACATCTTCGTGCCCTTGGCGTAATCACGGGGTTTCGTCAGGAAGGCGTCGAGTTCTTCGGGCGTCCAGGTTTTGCCCTCAGCACCCAGTTCCACCAGCACGTCCGAATACTTGAAGTCTGCCACCGCCGCCACGGGCTGGCCTATTATACCATTCAGCTCCGGGCCGACCTTGTTCTGGGCGCCTTCTCCGACAGCATGGCACGCCTTGCACTTCCGGAACACTTTCTCACCCGCCGCGGCATCGCCCTCGGCAAAGCTGACTGTCGGCGCCAAGGCGAGACAGGCTAAGGTCAGAAGTGGCTTGATCATGGCTGGTCCTTCAGTGGTGTTTCAGTTCAGTTGCGCGGCATGCCAGTCGACATGGTCCCGGGCAAAGGTGTTCACGAAGAAATACGAGTGGTCATAGCCCTTCTGCATGCGGACCTGACCGGATTGCCGGCGCCGGGCCATCATGTCGGCCAGGGCTTCAGGCTTCAGCAGGTCCAGGAACTGGTCGCTGGCCCCCTGATCCACCAGAATGTCCCCTTTCCAGCCGTATTCCTCCAGCAGCAATGTCGAGTCATGCGCCGCCCAGGCGCTTTCGTCGTTGCCCAGATAGGCGCTGAGTTGCTTGCGGCCCCAGTCAGATTGCGTCGGATGCGCGATCGGGGCAAAGGCCGACAGGCTGTCGAACATCTCCGCATTGCGCAGTGCAATGGTGATCGCGCCGTGCCCGCCCATCGAATGCCCCGTAATACCGTGCCGGTCCTGTACCGGCAGGTTGTCCAGAACCACGTGGCGGAGTTCGCTCACGATATAGTCGTACATCCGGAAATGCGGGCGCCAGGGATCACGGGTGGCATTCACATAGAACCCCGCCCCCTTGCCCAGATCATAAGCCTCGTCATCGCTGACACTTTCGCCGCGGGGCGAGGTATCGGGAAAGATCACCGCAAGGCCATGCTTGGCGGCATGCTCCTGAAAACCACCCTTGGTCATGGCGTTTTCATGGGTGCAGGTCAGACCGCTGAGATACCACAACACCGGCACTTTCCGGTCCTGCGCCTGCCGCGGCAGATAGGCTGCGAAGGTCATCTCGCAGCCGCAGGTGTTGGAGCTGTGCTTGTAGACGGTCTGCACGCCGCCAAAACTCTGGTTCTCCGAGACGAGCTCAAGGGTCACGTGATCAGAACTCCACCACGGCGCGTATCGATTTGCCTTCGTGCATCAGATCGAAGCCGTGGTTGATCTCGTCCAGCGTCAGCTTGTGGGTGATCATCGGGTCGATCTCGATCTTGCCGTCCATGTACCAGTCGACGATCTTGGGCACGTCGGTCCGTCCGCGCGCGCCTCCGAAGGCCGTGCCGCGCCAGACCCGGCCCGTGACCAGCTGGAACGGTCGCGTCGCGATCTCGGCTCCGGCGGGTGCCACACCGATGATGATGCTTTCGCCCCATCCCTTGTGGGCGCACTCCAGAGCGGTCCGCATGACGTTGACATTGCCCGTGGCGTCAAACGTGTAGTCCGCGCCACCGCCCGTGAGTTCCACGAGGTGGGCCACAAGATCGCCGTCGACCTTCGAAGGGTTCACGAAATCGGTCATGCCGAAATGCTTGGCCATCGTGGCCTTGTCGTCGTTCAGATCGACGCCGACGATCTGGTCGCAACCCGCCAGGCGCAGGCCCTGGATCACGTTCAGCCCGATACCGCCCAGACCGAAGACCACACCCCGCGAGCCGATCTCGACCTTGGCGGTGTTGATCACAGCGCCGATGCCCGTGGTCACGCCGCAGCCGATATAGCAGATCTTGTCGAAAGGCGCGTCCTTACGCACCTTGGCGAGCGCGATCTCGGGGACGACCGTGTGGTTGGCGAAGGTCGAGCACCCCATGTAATGATGAATGGGCGTGCCATCCATCATCTTGAAGCGCGTCGTGCCGTCCGGCAGCAATCCCTGGCCCTGGGTGGCGCGCACCTTCTGGCAGAGGTTCGTCTTTGGGTTCAGGCAATACTCGCACTCGCGGCATTCCGGAGTGTAGAGAGGGATCACATGATCACCGACCTCAAGCGAGGTGACGCCCTCGCCGATCTCGATCACGACACCCGCACCCTCATGGCCGAGAATCGCCGGGAAGATACCTTCGGGATCGTCGCCGGAACGCGTAAACTCGTCCGTGTGGCACAGACCGGTCGCCTTGATCTCCACCAGCACTTCGCCCGCCCGGGGACCGTCCAGTTCGACGTCCATGATTTCCAGGGGCTTGCCAGCGGCAACAGCAACAGCTGCGCGAGTCTTCATCGAGTGTCCTCCCATTCGCATGACACATTGAGATGGCCATGTTTTAACAACACTATGAGCGTCGGTCACGCACACGGACAATGCAGACAATGGTGTGTATTCGACCCGATAGACTTCCGGCTCAGGCTTCATGCATAGTCCGGCGAAAGCGAGGAGGTCCCATGAAACCCTTCAGAACCGTGATCCTGACAGCGGTGTTCGCGTCCACCGCCCTGCCCGTGCTAGGCGCTGACTATTCCGATCCGACCTGGCCCTGCGTTGCGCGCAAGGTGGAATCGCTGTCCCTGGGCCTGATGTGGCCCCATCCGGTGCCAGAGGCGGACGCCATCACGGACGAGGCGCTGCGCAAGGACGTGGCCGACCTTGCCGAGGCACTGGGACTGCGCCGGGTCGAGCTGGAAACCCTGCGCCCCGCCGTCGAAAGCTTCGCCGAGGCCCACGACGGCGATCCGGACGCCCTGGGTCTCGTCTTTTCCCGCGTCTTCGACAGTCTGTCCAAGCGCCGGAGTCGAATCATTTCGGGTATCGGCAAGTTTTCCCTCAGCCAGATCGCCCTGGCCGAACAGATCGATTCGGCACGTCTGGAGATGGATACCGTCCTGCAGGCCAGCGCGCCTGATTTCGACCGGGCCGACGTTCTCGAAGAGCAACTCGACTGGGACCAGCTGATCTATTCCGACCGCCAGCGCTCCATTCAGTATCTGTGCGAGACCCCGCAGATCATCGAGCGTCGTCTCTTTGCCATCGCGCAGATGCTGCAGCAGGTCGCGCAGAAATAGAGGCGTGCTTCGGAAAGGCTATTCCCACTCCAGTTCAGTAAAGGCGACCGTGGCGTTGCGCGGATTGTAGGCCTCGAAAAGCTCCCACTTGTCGGCTTCGCTCTCGGCAATCACCTCGACGGCGTCACCGATGCGCTGACCTGCGTCGATCGCGGCGCGGGTGTCGGCCTCCAGCACCTCCAGATACCGGAGCTGATCGGCGCCACCCTCCGGCCAGTCGAGCAGCGGGCCGCCATGGCCGGGAACAAGCTGTGTCACGCCCAATTCCGACATCTGGACCAGCACCTCCTGCCAGCCTGTCAGGTCGCCATCGAGCGCCGGCGTGTGACGGTGAAAGACCAGATCGCCGGCGAACATCGTGCCGGTGGCGAGGTCCTGTACCGTGAGGTCGTTGCCCGTATGGGCGGCGGGCCATGCGCGCAGGCTCAGGACCCGATCGCCGCCCAGATCGATCTCCAGCATGTCATCGACCAACACCTCCGGCAGTACGGCGCGGGTACCCAGAAAGTCCCGAGTTCCAATCAGCCGGTCGAGGCTTTCGATATAGTTCTCCTGACGGTCCGCCAGCGCGCGGGGCATTGCGGCGTGACCCACGACCTGCGCACCGGTCTCGGCAAGGGGGGCCACTCCAAAGACATGGTCGGGATGCATATGGGTCAGAATCACGTGGCTGACGGGCAGGTCCGTTTCAGCACGAATGGCGCGCCAGAGCGCCTCGCCCATCCAGCGGGCGGTGCCCGTGTCGACCACAGCCACGCCGGTCTCGCCGATCACAAAGCCGAGATTGGAGACATCGCCGCGATTGTTTTCGTCCGGCTCTTCCACAAGACCCAGATGGACGAAGAGGCCGGGTGCGACTTCGGTGACCGGTAGCACCTCCCCCAGCGGCTTGCACACCGGTCCCTGCTCCGCAACTAGACCCTCAAACTCCTGAATCTGAGGCGGATTCTCGGACAGCGCGACCTCGCATGCGGCGCGGTCGAACGCTTCATACCCAGGCAAAAGCTGGTCCCGACAAGGGCCGCCCTCAGCGGCGACACAAAGTGCAATCACGGCTTCAAACATCGGCCACCTCCCGGCTCGATCCTGTCACAAGACGCCAGACGCGCCACCGCGCCATAGGTCTGTATGTCTTTTCAATATGGAATATGTCATGTTTTCCTATCGCTTGCGGATGGAGGATACGCATGGCTCGAAATCTCGCTCTCGCAGCGGCACTTGCGGCTTTGGTTTCAACGCCCGTGCTTGCGGCCGATGCACCGAAGAACCCTTTGACGGACAGCGCCACCTGGGCCGACCTGCAATTTGATGTGGTTGGCGATACCGCCTTGGCCGACGCAGGCGACTTCCTGACCATGGATGCGCCTTTCCGCGCCCATGATGCATCGACCGTTCCGATCCTGCTCAAGCAGACCGACCCCACGACCCGCATCACCAGCGCCACTGTGGTCGTCGACGAAAATCCCGCGCCGGTCGCCGCCGTGTTCGGCTTTTCCGAAGGCATGGGCGAGCTCGATTTCGAGCTGCGCGTTCGGGTTGACCAGTACTCGAACGTCCGCGTGATCGCCGAGACGCCGGAAGGGCTGCATATGACCGGCCGCTATGTCAAAGCGTCCGGCGGATGCTCGGCCCCCGCGTCCAGCGATCCCGTCGCAGCCTTGGCCGGCATGGGACAGATGAAGCTCAAGAGCTTCGACACCGCCACGGAAATGTCCGTGCCGCGGCGCGAAGCTCAGATCATGATCCGCCACCCCAACTATTCGGGACTGCAGCGCAACCAGATCACGCAGCTGTTCGTGCCCGCGCATTTCATCGACCATATCGAGGTGTTTCAGGGGGACGAGCCACTGTTCACCATGGAAGGCGGGATCTCGATCTCGGAAAACCCGGTCTTTCGGTTCTCGTACAATGACAATGGCAGCACCGAGCTGACCGTCAAAGTCACGGACACCGAAGGCAACAGCTGGGAAAGCGTGCTTCCGAAGTCAGCCGCGAGCTGAACCTGCGCGGCCACGGCGCCCGGTACCGTGGCCCGTTTCTGGAAGGAATGTCCGCGACTGCTCCGCCCGCAGAGAGCGAAATCGCCGTCGCCTCTACCAACCTGCGTTTTGAACACTCGGCGCGGGGCGTGGACTAGAGAACGCGACGCAGTTGTCCACCGCAGCGAACGGCGGTCCCTGCTGCTCGCACGCGATGCCTCTGTCAGAAACAGACGACCTCGGCCTCGGCCTGAGCGCGGCGCAGCTCGGCCACCATGTTTTCTGCCATGGCCGCGCTGTTGAAGAACGACATCCGCTCGCCGCCGACACGCCGCATCGACAGCACCGTTTCCGCTTCGAGATACTGCTCGTAGGGAAGGATCGCCGCGATCTCATCGATGGAACAGGCGCAACGATCCAGCATCTCGCGGCTCTGGCCATTGGTGACCATGCAGGCAAAGACATAGTCGGCCCGCGCCGCCGTGGGGTAGTCGTTATACTGCTCCGTTACGCTCTGCGCCGTGGCGGCTCCGGGCATCAATGCGACGATGAAAACCAGGGCGCGGATCATGGCGCGGCCTCGGCTTCGAGCCCGTCGAAATGTACTTCGGACCGGTAGATCGAAGGCGCTCCGTCGGCACCGGGCGCATCGGCCACAAGGCTCAGATACCAGCCTGGCACAGCATCCGACATCGTCACGCGCAGCTCCAGGTCACCGAAGCCCTGCATCCGGTCTCTGTTCGGGTCCTCGAGGAAGGGATAGAGCCGCACGGTCTTGGTCTCGACGGTCTGCCCGTCGACCGACGCCTCGCCGGTCTCGATCACACTGGGCTGGATCAGCGCATCCTTGACGCGGTTGCGGATGTAAAAGGGGCTACCGCCGGCCGCCTCGGCCATGTCACGCACGACGCTTTCGTAGAAATACATGATCATCGGATTGCCGACGCTGGCCGGGAACGTCCCCAGACCGCGGTGCTTGTCGTCCTGGCGGAAATTCAGCAGCGCGACGTCCTGCTCTCCGGGCCGGATCGACAGCGCCACCTCGCCCGTGTCCCGCGCCGCGGCTTCGGGCTTCAGCGCATTGGTAACATCGCGGCGATAGACGAGCGTCGCGTCGCGGTCGACCTCGTCCAGCGTTCCGTTTCGGAAGAGCAGGTCATAGGCCTTGTCCTCCTCTGCCGCCGCAGCGCCTGCGACAAGCAACAGGGCGAGACCGCCCGACACCAGTGTCTTGATCATGCACTTCCTCCCCGTGTAGCGACACTATGCTGGCTGCGCTTGCTGTCATCGCCGACTTTTGTCGGTATCGCGAGCGGCGCGTCCTCTCCAGTCTGAAACCGGCGGATTTTCCACATGATCATGGGCCGGAGCCGGGACAGTTTCACGGGCTTCGTGAGTACCGACACGTCATTTTGCAACGCATCCCGGCGCACGGGTTCGCCGCGGTCGGCGGTGATCAGGATCGCCGGGACGTGGGCCCCGCTCAGCGTGCGGATATGCGACACCACATCGACGCCGGTATCGCCATCATCGAGCTGGTAGTCGGCCAGAATGATGTCAGGCGGAATGCCCATGTCGCGCACAAAAGTCGCCGCCTCGTCCCGGGAATGGGCCGGGAGCACGCTGGCGCCCCATTGCTCCAGAAGTTGCGTGATCGCATAGAGCGCATCACGGTCGTTCTCGATCACCAGCACGATATGTTCCAGCGCGGTATCTTCGGACAGTTTCATCAACCCGGCGGGTTCGGCCTGTTCGCGGTGGCCTTCGACCAGTTCCATCTGAATACGGAACACGGTTCCCACGCCGGGTTTGGACTTTACCGACAGATTATGCCCGAGCAATCGGCAGGCCCTGTCCACCACCGACAGGCCCAGCCCCATGCCGGAGCCGGCCGAAACGTTGCCGGCACGAGTGAATTCCTCAAAGATGCGGGCCTGGTCCTTGCGGGCGATCCCGATGCCCGTGTCCCAGACCTCCAGCACGATATGACCCGGCTTGCGGCGGCATCCCAGCAGAACGCGCCCTCCCGGTTCTGTATACTGGATGGCATTGACGACGAGGTTCTGGACCGAGCGCAGCAGATAGATCGGATCGGACCGGACAAAGGCGCTGCTGGGCACGACATCGAGCCTCACGTTCTTTTGCTCGGCCACGAACGACTGGTCGGCGTAGATGCCCTCGATCAGGGGCGCAAGGCACAGATCCGTCGGTGTCACCGTATCGGGTTCCGCGCTTTCGAGTCGCGAGATGTCGAGCAGGGAATGCAGCAATTGCTCGGCCGATCCGAAGGCGCCGTTCAGCCGGTCGACCAGGTGCGACAGCTCGGTTTCGCGCGTCAGGCCCTGCAGTGTCGAGATCAGCAGCTTTGCCGCGTTAATGGGCTGGAGCAGATCGTGACTCGCCGCCGCCAGAAACCGGGTCTTCGACGACACGGCGGCCTCGGCCCGTTCCTTGGCCTGCAGCAGCGCCTCTTCGACCACGGCCTTTTCCTGGTACTCGCGCACCAGTTCGGCATTGGCCCGGGTCAGCTCGGCGGTGCGTTCCATGACGCGATTTTCAAGCGTCTCCTTGGTCCGCGCCTCCAGCGTCAGATCCTTGAGTTCGACCAGAAACCCGGCATCGGGCATACGGTTGGCATGGATCTCGACAACCCGGTCGGCGCCATGGCCGACCCGTTTGCGCAGCCAGCCGCGGCTGGTCAGCTCCTGGCGCCAGACATCGACCTTGGCGAGGTCTTCGCGCCGAACCATCCGATGATCCCGCAGATACTTCAGCAGCTCGCGGATCGACTGGCCCGGCGCGAGAACGGCGGCGGGAAGGTCGAGGATCTCGCGAAACCGCGCGTTGTTCATCAGCACCGTGCCGGTCTCGGAAAATGTGCAGACGCCGGAGCGCATGTTTTGAAACACCGCCTGGAGATAGTCCGCCTGACGGTCAATCAGGGTTTCCTTTTCCACCCGGTTCTGGCGGACGATGGCGGTGATCTCGGTCAGCAGCAGCACGACGTTTTCCCGCGAGGTGCGCTGCGCGCTCATCTGGTACCAACGGTCGGCGCTCAGTTCTAGCACCACCGACGCGATCGTGGTGTCCTCGGGATGCGCCTGCAGCGCAACGGCCACCTCGTCCAGACCGCGGTCCGACGAAACAAGGTGGACACTGGCCGACATCAGCTCAAAGAACCGGCGGACCGGCAGGCCCGGCACGATCGCGTTGGCGATATCCGGAGCCAGCCCGGAAAACAGGTCGTTGCACAGATCAAGCTGCCCGCCCGTAAAGAGCGCAAACCCCTCCTCCATGGACGACAGCGCTTCGATCAGGTTCCGTCTCGTGCGTTCGCGCTCGTACCGCGCGCTTTCCAGCTCGGTTTCAGCGCGGGCCAGATCGCGGATCTGCGCCGCGACCTGCTGCTGCAATTCGATGGCGGACTGGAACGCACGGAACGCAGACGGGCCCACGTCCTTCTGTCGGTTGGCCCGGCGCATCAGCGCATCAATGATCTTGGCCTGCTTGGCGATCTGGATCTCGGGTGCATCGTCGGGATCGACCAGGCTCACGACAGCGTCCTGTTCTGCGGCTCGAAAAAGGCCACGCCGACAAAGGTCTGGTTCATGTGGACGCCCGATTGCTGCTCCCCATAGGTGTTGAAGCCGAAGACCCGGCGCGCCTGCAGAACGCGCGAGACCTCGTGCAAAAGCTGCTTCTGCTCGATCTCCAGACGGCGCAGCACACAGTCGAACCCAAGGATGAAATCGGGGGCATGGCCCTTCTTGTCATGCAGCGACAGGCCGGTGGTGAGCGTCTCAAGGATCTCGCGCCCGCGTCCCAGCGTCAAGATCAGCCCGTCATCGATCGCCGCCAGAAAGGACAGCGCATGGCCCTCCGTCGCATCGTTGATCGCGCGGACATAGTGATCGGCATGGTGCTGCAGCAGCATCGGGTTTTCTGCAAAGACCTCCGGCGACAGATCGTCGACGCGGCAGCCTACCAGCCGCGCATACTCCAACGCGGCAGGCGACCCGTTGATCTCATACACGAGCCGCTCGTTTGGATTGGCATCGGTGATGATGATCGGCGTTCCCACGGGCAGGAAATGGTCAAACCCGACTCCCTGGAACTCCAGGTTCGTCTCGATCAACAAGAGAACCGCGGCATTGGAATGGGCGCGGCCCTCGTGGAGCACGAAAGTCTGCTCGAACCGCAGTCCGTCGCCGGCCGAACCGCCAAAGATCGGCAAATCCGACAGCACGGACTCCAGAGTGGAGACCAACAGGTCTTCCTGTTTCGACAACCCATCCGCCAGCAACAGCGCCAGCCGGTTCCAACGGGCGGTATGCTGAAACTTCTCGACAAACCGCTGGGCCTCGCTGGCAACCTGCGTGGCCGAGAGCGGTCGGATTTCCTTGAACAGGATCGACGCACAGCGGAAATTTGTGCGCGGAAAACCGAGCAAGAGCAGAGCATCGGATTCGTACCCGTCGCCGGTGATCTGTCCCGCCGTGGTGCATCCGAAAACCGGCGTGCCCTGCATCACGGCATTCAGAGCGGCCACAACCGTCTCGATATTCAGCGCGTCGGGAACAAAAGCCAGCACGAAGCAGGTATCGGCAACGGTCAGACTCGCCGCGGCCTCCTGCACGGCGCACAACGCGTCCGGCGCATCGGACCGACCGACCTGAACGAACGATGGTTCCAGAGGCGAATCCAGCATCCGCGCGCCTAATGCTGCAGGAATGACCGGACCTCGGGATCGATCCCACCTTGCCGTGCCATCGCCCCCTCGACCATGACCACGGCCTGGGTCCGGTTCTGCACCCCGAGCCGCTTCAGCAGCGCCGTGATATGTGCCTTGACCGTAGCCTCGGCCAGCGACAGCTCATAGGCGATCTGCTTGTTGGGCTTGCCGACACAGATCAGTTTGAGAATGCGGATCTGCTGGGGCGTGAGCGAGGGCAATTCCGGGTTCGCCTGATAGGCACACTCCGCCTTGTCTTCACCGACGCGGTCCTTGCGGTACTGCCCGGGCACGTATTTCCGGCCCGACATGATCTCGCCGACAACGTATTTCAGGGTCGATGCGGATGCATTCTTGGGCAGGAAGCCCATTGCACCCTCTTCCAGCAACGACTGCACCAGATCGTAGGATGCGAGGGACGAGATCACCAGCACGCGGGCATTCGGCAGCCGCTTGCGGAACTCCACAAACCCGGAGATACCGGTGACATCCGGCAGTTTTAGATCGAACAGCACCAGGTCCGGCACATATCCGCTGTCGAGCGTTTCGAACACTTCCGAAAGCGTCTGGGCCGTGCGGATGACGCAACGGTCCAGCACGACTTTGAGAGCCTGAGACATGGCATCGCCGTACATCGGATGATCGTCCACGATGAGCACACGCAATACAGTCCCAATCGCACATGGGGCTTCAGAACTCTGCATTTGATAAACCTCCCGCGCAGACGCTACCAAAGACGCAAGGGGATTCAACTGTTTCAGGTGTCGGCGCGCCGGCCCCTATCCACGGAGAAGCGCGGCGCCAACGAGCGCCGATAGGTGGTTTTCCCATGAAGTTGCACGTTTTTTGCGCGTTCAGCGGCCGTGCTGCTCGGGTCGCGTGTTCAAGAAATTGCGAACGAACCCGCGCAGGTCGGCGGGCACGCCGTGTGGATCAAAGACAGAACGGTCCAGATCACGGAGCATTGCACGTTTCTGATCCAATCCACCGTCCCGGCGCAGAATCGCCGCGGCCGCCTGCCTGACCCCCGCCAGGTCCTGTCGACGCGCGGATCGGCGCAGCGCCCGGCGCAACGGATCGAAAATGGAAAACCGCTCCAACCCGCTGCGCCCGGTGAGCCGGCGCCCCCAGAGACTGCCACCGACTCCGAATGCGAAGACACCACCGGCCAAGAGCGCCGCCGGCCATCCCGGCAACGAATAGGGCGCCGCGCGCTCGGACGATTGAGGCGACGGTGTCTCCGGCACGGCGGTGCCGTAGGCCACCCGCTGGGCGGAGATCGTCACCTCGCGCGATTGGCGGGTCGTCGTATCGAAATAGTCAAAACTCATCGGCTCGACGATGGTCGAGGTGTCGTTGGTGGGTTGGATCGTCCACCGCCAGAACGCGATGGTCATCGGGCCTTCGGGTGTCAGCTCCACCAGCCGCTTTTCGGGATGAGGAAAGATCATCGCCGACGGCGACGTCAGCTCGGGCATCGGCGGGATCATCTCCGGCGTCACGCCCAGGGCTTCGACCTGAACGATCCGCAGGACGCCTTCGCCCGGGGCCAACTGGTCGGGCGCATTGGACCAGCGATCGGACACCCGCAGGCGGCGGACCGGAAACCACCAGTCCGATGTCTCCGGCGCCGGTGCCACAGTGATGTGCAAAGGTTCGGACTGGATCTCATGCTCGAACCATGCGTCACGCTCATCGGTCAGCGTCAGCTTGTGGGTGAAGGGCGCGATGGTCAGCTCTCCCGGGCGGTCAGGGTAGACCGCGATGCGCCGGGTGAAGACCTTGACACGTTCGCCGTCCAGCCGTTCTTCGTGCCAGCTGTCCAGACCGAGCTGCGTCCAACTGAAACCTTCAAGATCGGGCTGCACCAGTTTTTCCAGCGTGATGTGGCGCCGGTAGATCCCGCGGAGCGTGATCAGGATCATCTCGCGGGTGACGGGCGTGTGGGCCATCGCTTCGACCGTTGCCGTAAGCGATAGTTCAGACGGGAGAACCGTCCTCGACTGGCCAGAAGCGCCCAGCGGCCAAAGCAGACACAGGATCAGACCGAGCCACCTCATCGCGGATCCTCCGCCGGGGGCGGGGATAGACCCAGCTTGACGCGGCGCTTGTGCTCCTGCGCGATACGCGCTGCGAGGAATTCGCCGGGCACATCGGACAATTGCTCCAACCAGCGCTCGTCGGCGACCATGAATCTGTCGTCGAAGATCCGTCGCACGCCCAGGTTCCCGCGGCTGTCGAGCTGGGCAAGTCCCATCATGGTGTTGGTGTTGGTCACCTCGTCACCCGTTCCAGAAGCGCGCCCCTCGCCGCGCGCGATGAAGCCCTCGGTTTCCGGTCCGTCTTTTCGATCCGGGAACAACGCCAGTGTCTCCGGGTCGATCCCGAGACTTGCGTAAAACGCCGCAACCACGTCGAAATTTGCGCGCGCGTCCTGATCACCCCTGGTGATCGCGATGTCGTAGGCTTCGAGTGCGGCAGCATAGTCCCCGCGTCGTGTTTCGGCGTTGCCGAGATTGTAGAGCGCGCCAGCCTTTGCAAAGGCTTCCGCAGCCGCATCAAAGTCGCCCGCGCGATAGAGCGCGGCCCCCCGCCAGGCGTCGCTTTCCGACAGCGGTACCGCAGCGCCCGGCAAGCCCGCCGCCATCAGTACGCGGGCAAAGGGCGCGGCCCCGCCCAGCATCAGCGCCAGTCCCAGCGAAGCGACAGAGATAAGCGCCAGGATCCTCATGCAGCCTCTCGTCGGAACAGCAATAGAAGGGGGATCAGGGCCAGCCCAAGCAGGTAGCGTCCCAGATCCTGCCAGAACAGCAGCGGGTAATCCTGACGCTCCAGTCGCGTCCGCGCGTCCTCCGCCAGCCAGAGCCGCATTGCGTCTGTGTCTTCCAGCGCGAAAACCGCGCCGCCTCCGACCGCGGCATGGGTCGCAAGCGCTGGCGCCGGATCATGCATGGAAACCAGCGACAGGCGGCTGCCCTGTGCCGCGATCGCAGCAGCAGCCTGCAGCGACTCCGGCCCCAACCCGTCACCATCGGTAAACAGCACGACGTCGCCTGCGATCACGTCGGCGTCGGCCAGCATACGCGCCGCGAGCTCCAGCGCGCGTTCCGGACGTGACCCCTTGTCCGGCACGGGCGTCTCATCCAGCAGCGAGAAGGTTTGCCCCAACTGCAGGTGATCGGCCGTCATGTCCGTGGCCACATAGGCATCGCCTCCATAGACGATCAGCCCGCCGGGACGCGTGCCCAGCGACGCGAGCGCAAAGCGTCCCATGGTCAGCATCTGTGGCCAGCGGGGATCGTCTGTCACGCTCGTCGAGGCATCGACCAGAAACAGCACCCCGTCCAGGTTTCGGTAAGACAGGGTATCGCGCCGTTCGATCGCGGGGCCCGAGAGCGCGATGACGATCATTACCAGAGTCGCGGTCGTCGTCAGCATCGGCATCCGGCTGGCCGTGGCATCGATCCGCCCCAGCGCGGCCATGGCCTGCATCAGCGCCGGATCGGTCGCCTTGCTCCAATCCCCCAACCGCCGCTGCCGCAGCCAGACCCATGCCGCCAGACCGACCAGCGGGAGCAGCGCCAGCAGCCACACGGGCCGTAGCAGTGTAATCTCGAGCCCGCTCATGCCGTATCGCGCCAGAGGAACGCCAGCCCCAATAGGGCGGCAAGTCCCGCCGGCCAAGGCCAGAATTCGTGAAACACCTCGGCAGAGAGCCCGTCGCCATCTGTGGCCTCCAGACGGTCCAGCGCCTCGGCCACCGCGACGAGATCATCGGTCGTGCGCACGCGAAAGCTCTCCCCGCCCGAGATCTGCGAGATCGCGCGCAATGTGGCGGCATCGACGACGCCGCGCTCGCCGGCCTCGGCGGTCGTCAGATCCTTGGGCCCCAGTGCGATCGTGTGGACCCGCACCCCCATGGCGGCGGCCAGCTCCGCGACGCCGCGCGGATTGGTGGCCCCGGCGTTGTTGACGCCGTCCGACAGGAGGATGACCACGCGGCTGGCCGCTTCGCTGTCGCCCATGCGTTTCAGCGCCAGACCCAGCCCGTCCGAAATGTTGGTCGCCCGCCCCGAGATCCCGATGGCGGCTTCTTCGATCCGCCGCGCGACCGCCTCGACATCGAAGGTGAAAGGCGCCGCATAATAGGCCTCCGACCCGAAGATGATCAGCGCGACGCGGTCTCCGCCACGGCGCCGTGCAAAATCGGCACCCACCCGCGTGACCGCCTGCTGGCGCGTGACCTGTTCACCGTTCAGGTGGAAATCGTCCCGGACCATTGAGCCCGAGAGATCCAGCACAATCGCCAGATCGCGCCCGGAGACCTTGAGCGCAGACACCGGCGCGAGCTCGCGCGGTCCGGTGAGTGCCAAGAGCAAGAGCAGCCAGATCGACCACAAGAGCCCTTGCCGCCAGCGCAGGGCGGCGCCCCCGGCTCGGCCCCGCGCGCCCGCCACCAGCCGGTCGCCGATCGCCTCGGGGACATGCAGCGCGCCGCTGGTGACCGGATGCGGTCGCAACAGACGCGCCACGAGAAACGGGAGCGGCAGCAGGAGCAGAAAGAGCGGGTCGGCCAGCTCAAACATGGGCGGCGGCCTCTGCCTCCAGCGCACGTGTGTCCGGCGCACCGTCGGGGCTGTAGAGATCGCGGGTCAGTGCCCTGTAGCGCTCGGGGGCCCGGTCGCGCAGGAACTGCAGCAGCGCGATGCGCCGGTCCGCCTCCGGCAACCCCAGCGCGCGGTCCAATTCCTCGCGCGGGGTTGGCGTGGACGGTTTCAATCGCTGTTGGCTGATCAGACGTGCGGCCAAGGCAACGATGAGCGCCGCCGCGCTGGCCAGCCCCACCGCCACTGCAACGTCACTGGGCCACCCCCCCGCGGCAGCCTCGGGCAGCCTTATGTCGCGCAAGCTGGCAAGCATCGCCTCCTGGCTCAGCGCACCCTCGCTCATGCGGCGCGGTCCAGCGGGAAGGCGGCGGCGATCCGGCGGGCCGTGTCCTGGACCGGATCCGATGCATTGACAACCAGCGCCCTCCGTCCGGCGATCTCGCGTACCGCTGCTTCCGCATCGGCCTCTGCACGGCCCAGATGTACCGTGACGAGCCGTCCATCGCTCAGGCGCAGCGGGTATCGTCCTTGGGGCATCCGGCTGGCCTCCGCGTCCGTGACCAGAACAAGCTGCGGCTTGCGCCGCCGGGCCAAGGCATCCAGACGATCCGCCAGCCCAGCGCCCCCGTTGTCGAACCCCGACGCAATCACGATTTCTGCGCCCGAGGGCACCAGACGGTCGACACGCGACAGAGCGATATCGAGGGGCAGATCATCCTTCTCTCCCGATCTCACCGCGGCGAGCCCTTCGGCATGGGCCTCCACAAGCCCGCCGATCACATCGAGCATCCCGCGCGCCCGGCCCCGCGGCGCAACGACGACGGGCCGTTGCGGCGTGATCGCCAGCAGGCTCACCCGTCCTCCCTGTTCGACCACCGTCCAGCCGATCAGCGCCAGGATCTCGGCCGCCGCGACGGACCGGAACGCGCGCCGCAGACCCCAATACATGGCCGACCGGAAATCGGCGACCAGCAGCGTAATGCGGTCACGCTCTTCCTGAAACTGGCGTACATGGAGCCGCCCGGTCCGCGCCGTGGTGCCGCGGTCCAGATGGCGCAGATCGTCGCCATCGACATATTCCCGCATATCCGCGACCTCGAGGCCGTGGCCCTTGCGCCGGGTGGAAAATCCGCCCGGCAGCGCGGCTAGCACCGGGTCCGCATCCGCCGTCATCGCGACCTGACGCAGGGCGATCAGCGCGTCGGGGCGCAACGCCACGCCCGCGGCAGACAGCGCATCGTTCACAAGGGGTCGACCTGTTGCAAGATGTCCGCCACGACATCGCGGGACCGGCGGCCTTCGGCGACGGCCCGCCAGGACAGCACGATCCGGTGGGCGAGCGCATCCGGCGCAAGCCGCGCCACATCCTCGGGCAAGGCATAGTCGCGCCCCTGCAGATAGGCACGGGCCCGCGCAGTCGCAGCCAGCGCAAGCGAGCCGCGCGGCGATGCGGCATGCTCCACATCCGCGGCGGTGTCGCCCTCGCGCGTCGCCAGCACGAGCCGCACGATGTAGTCGCGCAGTTCCGGCGCCACATGCACCGCCTGTACGGCCCGTCGCGCCTCGGCCAGTGCTTCCAGCGTGATGTGTTCGGTAGGCACCGGAGCGTGCTGGCTTTCCGCTTCGACCAGGTCGAGGATCTCGCGTTCCATGTGCGCATCCGGCAGTTCGAGCACCACATGCAGCAGAAAACGGTCGAGCTGCGCCTCGGGCAAGGGGAAGGTCCCGTCATGTTCGATCGGGTTTTGCGTCGCAACGACAAGGAACGGATCGGGCAGCGGGTATGTGGCGTTACCGGCCGTCACCTGATGTTCCGCCATGGCTTCGAGCAGTGCGGACTGCACCTTGGGCGGCGCGCGGTTGATCTCGTCCACCAGAACCAGATTGTGAAAGATCGGGCCCGGCACAAACTCGAAACTGCCGTCCTGGGGCCGGTAGACCGGGGTTCCGGTCAGATCGGCAGGCATCAGGTCGGGCGTGCACTGGATGCGCGCAAAGCTGCCCTCGACCGCATCCGACAGGCATTTGACGGCCCGGGTCTTGGCCAGTCCGGGCGGGCCTTCGATCAGCAGATGTCCTCCTGCGAGCAAGGCGATCAGCAGGCGCTCGATCAGATCTTGGTGGCCGACAAGTCCAAGTGCCAGCGCGTGATGCAACGCAGCGACGCCCTCCGGCACGGGCTCCTGTTTGGTATCCATGGCTCCTCCCCGGCGCGGTACCCCGCAGCCGTCCATGGTCACGCTATGCGCAATCGGGGGTTTGGCAAATACCGCAGAAGGTATTAGCCGCCTCGGGCAGCGCTCTCAGGCGGGACGGCGGCAGGTCTGGTCGACGATGCCCTCGAACCGAGGGTCGGTCATCGTGTCCTCCGCCAGTTGCGAGAGTTGATCGAAATGCGTGTCGATATAGTCGATGAATTGCGGCTCCACCGTCTGGTCGACGGGCGCGCGCCCGACCGCGTGGAGCATGAAGACATCAAAGGCGCACAAGCGGCCCGGGTTGGAGCGCAGAAGCGCCCGCATGAAAGACCGAGACTCCCAGGGCAGACGCATCATCCGCTGCGGGGATTCCTGAAGCTTGGATAAGAACGGCACCGTCGGATCGAAATGCAAAACATCCATGCCGAAAGTGAAGGCCTGATAGAGTTCCTCGATCAGGATCGAGGTATAGAAAGCGCGCTCCAGAGTGCCGGGATGGCCCAACGCCGGCTGCTTGACCATTAGATGGGTGCCTTGGCCGCGATAGCCGAAAAAGGTTTGTCCCATGGCCGGGGAACTGACCGCGTATTGCCGGCCCTTCGGGAGACCGAGCCTGTAGGCCTCGCTCATCCAGTCGAGATCCGCAGATAGGGCGGCGTTGGGCGGATGGCCGGAATAAAGCCGCAGGATGACCGTACGCCCGGAACCGCACGCGCGCGCGTCCTGCCCGGCATAACGCATCGGCATGGGTTTCCCGAAACTGTGATGAAGCAACCCGCGAAACGCCTCGAGAACCTCGTCGGTCTGGGCGTGGGGCCGCTCGCCAACGACGCAGAGTGCAGCGCCCGCCAGATCTCGGCCGTTGATATGCACGCGGATCCCCATGTCGCGGCCGACCATCGTCGTGCGCAACTGATAGTTCCACCCTTGGCGCGCGAGCTCAAGGTACGCGAGCTTGTCCGCGCTGGCTGGTCCAGTCCCAAAGGGCAGAAGGAAGAAGAGCAGTAAGGCCACAAATCTTAGCATTGCATCGAACATAGTGCGCAGGTGGAAATGCGTCCAGAAATTGCCGCGGTGGCCGAACCTTGGGCAACCGGCCTTCCGCTCGAGCAAGTGGCCGCACAGGACCGCACATCCGGCGCGGCGCGCGCCCAGGGCGGTAACCGTGCGGCGGAACATTGGCAACACCGCCCGGCGCGCGAGGCTCGCTATCGGTCTCGCGCGGCTTATGTGCCCCCCATGACGATGTTTGATGACAGGTTTCGGGGACGTACCGTGCCCGCCTCCCAGATCGCGCGACTGACCCGGCTCGGGGCACTGGCCTCCGGTGTTGCGGGGGGGGCCGCGGCCGAAGGGCTGCGCAGTCTGGCGCGGGGCGAGCGTCCGGCGGTCCGCGATATGCTGCTGACACCTGGCAATGCGCGGCGCGTCGCAGATCAGCTCGCCCGGATGCGCGGGGCGGCGATGAAGGTCGGCCAGCTCTTGTCCATGGAGACAGGAGAGATCCTGCCCCCGGAGCTCACCGAAATCCTGGGCCGCCTGCGCGCCGACGCGGAGTTCATGCCGCCCCGCCAGCTCAAATCCGTACTGGCGGCGAACTGGGGCGCAGATTTCGTCAGACGCTTCGAACGGTTCGATGTCCGGCCCATTGCGGCGGCCTCCATCGGGCAGGTACATCGCGCCCGCACCCGCGATGGTCGCGATCTGGCGATCAAGGTTCAGTATCCCGGAGTGCGCCGCAGCATCGACAGCGATGTCGACAATGTGGCCGCCCTCGTCCGGATGACCGGGCTGCTGCCGGCGGGGATCGATCTTGCCCCGCTCCTTGCGGAGGCCAAGAAACAACTTCATGAGGAGGCCGACTACGAGCGCGAAGCGGCTTGTCTCACCCGCTTCGGCACATTGCTGGAGGACACGCCCGAATTCTCCGTCCCGACCTGCGAGCGTGATCTGACGACCGAGAGCATTCTGGCGATGGGGTTTGCAGCCGGCCACCCCATCGAAGATCTCGCCACGGCAGAACAGACAACCCGCGACCGCGTGGCCACGCAGCTCATCGATCTGGTATTGCGCGAGCTTTTCGAGTTCGGCTGGATGCAGACCGACCCGAACTTTGCCAACTACCGCTATGACCCTTCGACGGACCGTGTGGTGCTGCTGGATTTCGGTGCAACGCGGGAGGTTCTGCCAGCGACCGCAGCCGGCTACGGGGCGATGCTGCGCGCCGGGTTGCAGGACGACCGGGAGGGTATAGCACAGGCCGCACGCGCGCTCGGGTTGTTCGACGCGGCGACTGCGCCGCACCACGCCGCGGCCATGGTGGAGATGACGGCGCGGGTCTGCGCCCAGTTTCGCGCGACCGGGCCTTACGATTTCGCATCCACGACGCTCCCTCAGGACTTGCGCGACGCGGGCCTTGAGCTGGCTCTCGACCAGAGCTTCACCCATATCCCGCCGATGGACACGCTTTTCATCCAGCGGAAACTGGCAGGCGTGTTCCTCTTGGCCACACGCCTGCGCGCCCGGGTCGACCTGCATGCGCTTTTGGCAGCGCGTCTGCCCCCTGCAAGCGTTCAAACGCCGCCGGAGGCCACGTAGACGTCAGCCGATAACAGCGTTGAGCGTAGCACTCGGGCGCATCACCGCTGCCGTCTTGGCCGGATCGGTGTGGTAGTAGCCTCCCAGATCAGCCGCGGGCCCCTGGGCCGCTGCAAACTCCGACACGATGACCTCTTCCTTGGCGGCGAGCTGTTTCGCAATGGGCGCGAAATGCTCGGCCAGCTCCGCGTCATCGGTCTGTGCCGCCAGTGCCTCGGCCCAGTAACGCGCGAACCAGTAATGGCTGTCGCGGTTGTCCGGCTGGCCGACCTTGCGGCCTGGCGAGCGGCCATGTTCCAGTACCTGCACTGTCGCATCCTCGACCGCCTTGCCGAGCACGGCCGCCTTGGGGTTGTCCTTGACCTCGGCGAGGAACTTCAGGCTTTCACCCAGCGCGCAGAACTCGCCCAGGCTGTCCCAGCGCAGGTGGTTTTCCTCCACGAGCTGCTGCACATGCTTCGGAGCGGACCCGCCGGCGCCGGTCTCGAAAAGCCCGCCGCCGTTCATCAGCTTGACCACCGACAACATCTTGGCGGAGGTGCCGAGCTCCAGGATCGGAAAAAGGTCCGTGAGATAGTCCCGCAGCACATTGCCGGTGATCGCGATGCTGTCTTCACCCTTGCGGATCGTCTCCAGCGTCAGGCGGGTGGCTTCGCGCGGAGCCATGATCCGAAACTTGTCGGCGACGCCTTGGGCTTCGAGGATAGGTTTGACATAGGCGATCAGTTCCCGGTCATGGGCACGGTTCTCGTCCAGCCAGAAGATCGCCTGCGCCCCTGTCGCCGCCTGCCGCGCGATGGCGAGTTTCACCCAATCCTCGATCGGCGCCTTTTTCGCGGTCGAGGACCGCCAGATGTCCCCCGCGCCGACCGTATGCTCGTGCAAAACGTCGCCGTTGGCCAGCACCATGCGGATCGTGCCGTCGCCGGGCGCCTCGAAGGTTGTCGGATGGCTGCCATATTCCTCGGCCTTTTGCGCCATCAGTCCGACATTCTGCACTGCGCCCGCGGTGGTCACATCGAGCGCGCCGGTTTCCTTGAAATAGGCGATGGTCTCGTCATAGACGGGCGCATAGCAGCGGTCCGGGATGCAGCATTTGACATCGGCCTCGGCCCCGTCCGGACCCCAGCCCTTGCCACCCGCACGGATCACCGCCGGCATCGAGGCATCGATGATCACGTCCGACGGCACATGCAGGTTGGAGATGCCCTTGTCGGAGTTGACCATGTACATCGGCGGCTTGGCCACGAGCGCCGCGTCGACATCCGCCCGGATCGCCGCCGCCTGATCGGCTGGCAACGTGTCGACCTTGGCCAGCAGATCGCCGATGCCGGAGTTCGGGTTCACACCGAGCGCATCGAACGCCTCGGCATGCTTGGCGAAGACGTCTTCCAGATAGACTGCCACGAAATGGCCGAAGATGATCGGATCGGACACCTTCATCATCGTGGCCTTGAGATGCACCGAAAACAGCACGCCCGCCTCGGTTGCCGCCACTTGCGCCTTGATGAAGTCGCGCAGGGCCGCCGCCGACAGGAAAGTCGCATCAACAACGGTGCCTTCGGCCAGATCGACGCCATCCTTCAACACAGTTTCGGTGCCATCCACGCCCGTAAAGGTGATCTTGGCCGGCCCGGCCTGCGCCGCGTTCAGCGTCGCAGACGTCTCGTTTGCATAGAAGTCGCTGCCCGTCATGGAGGCCACGTGGGTCTTGCTGTCCGCGCTCCAGGACCCCATCGAGTGGGGGTTGCTCTGGGCAAACAGCTTTACCGCCTTGGCCGCGCGGCGGTCCGAATTGCCCTCTCGCAGAACCGGGTTCACAGCCGAGCCCTTGATCGTATCGTAACGCGCCTTGATTTCGCGTTCTGCATCGCTGGCCGGCTCTTCGGGATAGTCCGGAACATCGTATCCCTGGGATTGCAACTCGGCGATCGCCGCGGTCAGCTGAGGCGTGGAGGCCGAGATATTCGGCAGCTTGATGACATTGGCACCGGGCGTCTTCACCAGCTCGCCCAACGCGGCCAGGTCGTCCGAGATCCGCTGCGATTCGGTCAGGCGTTCCGGAAAGGTGGCCAGGATCCGGCCCGCGACCGAGATATCGCGCGTCGCCACACTGATCCCCGCAGGACTGACAAAGGACCGGATGATCGGCAGCAAGGATGCGCTGGCAAGCTCCGGCGCTTCGTCGACAATAGTATACACAATGTCTGGGGTGTCGGTGGTTGCCATGGTCTGTTCCTTCCCGAAGTCTTCGCGAATGTGTACCGCCGCGCCGCTGTGTGGCCTGCGGACCGGCGCGGCTCTCGCGCGCTGGTCGGCGGATCGGAATCCGCGGCGGGATCACCGCCGGGTAAATCAGCGCAGAGCGCAAATCAATTCTGCACAGGTGTTTCTGCTCGGGACATGATGCCACGTCCAGATCTGCGCGCCGTGCCTCAATCCCACCAAAACCACCGAATTTTCGGGTTTCCGGACATCTCGGAACGCGTTTTCGATCCCCCGATCCATCGGGTGAGCCCACAGTCTCAACTCCGCAGGCGATAACTGCGCGGCTGCCCGGGCCGGGCCGCAAGGCCGGGGCCGGGCAAATGACAACCGCAGCGCAGGCTGCGACCGTCCGGATCACCCTCCGTCAAGCGCGCGTGACATCCCGTTTCAGCCGATTGCGGCCGCCAGCGCCATCGGCAATCCTGCGCTTCAGGAGGATCGCACATGTTCCGTAACTTGAATGCCCTCAAACCCGGCCTGCTCGCGGCCGCCATTCTGGTCGGTCTCGCAGCGCAGCACAAACCCGCCCATGCGGCAGATATACAGACTGCAGTGGTGGCAGGCGGGTGTTTCTGGTGCGTCGAATCCGATTTCGAGAGGGTTCCCGGCGTCAGGGACGTCGTTTCCGGCTTCACCGGGGGCGATGTAGCCGACCCGACCTACAAACAGGTCGTCCGCGGCGGCACCGGCCACCGCGAAGCCGTCGAGATTACCTTTGATGCCGATGTAATCTCCTACAATCAGCTGCTCGACATGTTCCTGCGCTCCATCGATCCGCTGGACGATGGCGGACAGTTCTGTGACCGGGGGTTCTCCTATTCTCCCGCGATCTACGCGACCCCGGCGCAGGCCGACGCCGCACGCGCGGCCCTCGACCGGGCCGAGACAGCACTTGGACAAAGCATTGCCGTCCCGGTGGACCCGGCGGCCCCGTTCTATCCCGCTGAGGCCTATCACCAGGACTACTACAAGCAGGACAGCATCATCCTGACCCGTTTCGGCCCGCGCAGCAAAGCCGTCGCCTACAAGAAGTATCGGGAAGCCTGCGGGCGCGACGAACGGGTCCGCGCAGTCTGGGGCGACGCGGCACCCTTCGCCGGCAGCTAACCTAACAGCGTTGCGACTTCGGCTGCGTCCGGGATCGCTTCGGCGGCGCCCGGACGCGTGACCGACAGCGCCGCGGCGGCAACCGCCCGGCGCATCGCGGCCTCCGGCGCCATCCCGGCATCGAGGCCCGCCGCGAGATATCCCGCAAACGTGTCGCCCGCACCGGTCGTATCCACCGGAGTGACGTCGGGCGGCGAAACACCGATCTCCGATCCGGCGTGCAAGTCCTGCCAGACGGCCCCGTCGGCCCCCTTGGTGACGACCAGCACCGGCACGTCCTCGGGCCCGACCGCGCGACCCAGCGCCGCCGCGAGCTGCGCAGCCTCCACCGCATTTACGATCAGAAGCGACGCAAACGGCATCACCTGCGCCGCCACGCCGGCGTCAAACGGGGCCGCAGAATAGACCACGCGCAGCCCCCGATCCCGAGCGGCCCGTGCCGCCGTCACCTGTCCGTTGGTCTCGTTCTGCAGCAGCAGCAGGTCGTCGGGCGCGGCCTGCGCAAGCACTGAGGTCACGGCATCCTCAGGCACCGCGAGGTTCGCTCCGCCCAGCAGCACGATGGAGTTCTCACCGGCCGCATCCACACGTATGTCGGCCCGGCCGGTCGGCCCGGGCAGCCGCGCGAGATGGGTGACATCCACACCGGCGCTCTCCAGCGCGTGCAGCCACGGCGCGCCATCCTCGCCGACCGCTCCAAGATGCCGGACGCACGCCCCGGCCCGCGCGGCCGCGACCGAATGATTGGCCCCCTTGCCACCGAGCCCGGCATGGCTGTCCGTTGCCGCAATCGTTTCGCCCGGCGCGGGGAGATGGGGCACGCGCAGCACATAGTCGATATTGATCGAGCCGAGATTATAAACAGTCATAGAGATCCTCACTCACGCCCGACGCTAGGTGCGCGCGGCAGAGCGGTCCAGCCCAAAGCGATGTGGCTTGGCCGCGCCGAGTGAGAGGACTCAGATCTGCGATCGCTCCCGTGCCGCCGCAACGGCGTCGAAATTCTCGCCCGACAAGATCACCGGGGATTTCAAGACCTCGCTCAGGTCTTCTACGACATGACGCTCAACCAGCGTCCGCTGTGGGCGGCTGTCGCGGCGTTCGTCGGAGACGCGTGCACCCAGCACCATCCCAGTGTCGGCGACGGCAGGGAGGCATTCATCGATTGTTTCCAACGGATGGCAGTCGCGTATTCCGGCAAGGTCATGCATCTCAAACGCGCCATCGCCGAGGGCAAGGTCGTCGAGCATTGGGACGTGCTGTGGGTCTTCCCCGGGACAATTTCGAACGACAACGGGCTGTTCTAGCGGCCCGCTAACAAGGCCGACTAGCCGACCTTTGCCGCGGCCAGAACCGCCATGTTCAGAATGTCGTTCTCGGTCGCATTGCTCTGACAGATCTGGATCGGCTTTTCGACGCCGGTCAGGATCGGGCCGATGACGGTGGCGCCGGCCATTTCCTGCATCAGCTTGACCGAGATCGACGCCGAATGGCGTGCCGGAACGACCAGAATGTTCGCCGGCCCGGTCAGACGCTGGAACGGATAGGCTTCCTGCGCATGCGGGTTCAGCGCAACGTCGACGGTCATCTCGCCTTCATACTCGAAGTCGACACCGCGCGCGTCGAGCACCCGAGGCGCTTCGTGCATCTTTTCGGCGCGCTCAGACACCGGGTAGCCGAAGGTTGAAAAGCTCACAAAGGCCACCCGCGGCTCCAACCCCAGACTGCGAGCCACGCCGGCGGCTTTTTCGGCGATTGTGGCGAGGTCTTCTTCGTCCGGCCACTCATGGACCAGCGTGTCGGCGATCATCACGATCCGCCCCTTGTGAAGCAGAGCCGTGACACCGACAGAACCGTTGGCTGCATCAACGTCAAACACCCGGCCCACCATGTCGAGCACATGGGCGGATTTGCGCGTCGCCCCGGTCACCAGCCCGTCGCCATGGCCATGGGCCAGCATCAGCGCGCTGAACACATGTCGGTCGCGCGCCGCAAGCCTGTGAATGTCGTGATTGTCGAACCCTCTCCGCTGGAGTCGCTCGTAGAGATACGCCTTGTAGGTCTCCAGATGCTGGGTATTGGCGGCATTCATCACCCGGATCTCCCGCGACGCATCGCCCAGACCCGCGGCCTCCAGCTTTTCCTTCACATCCGCTTCGCGCCCGACCACCAGCGCCCGCCCGAACCCGCCGCGCTGATAGGCAACCGCTGCGCGCAACACGCGGGGATCATCGCCCTCGGCAAAAATCATCTGTGCCTGCGCCGCCCGCGCACGGGCGTAGAGCCCCTCAATGACCGAGGCCGTCGGATCCATCCGCGCCTTCAGCGACAGCTCATAAGCATCCATGTCGATGATGGGGCGACGCGCGGCGCCGGTGTCCATCCCGGCCTGCGCCACCATCGGCGGCACTTTCCAGATCAACCGCGGATCGAAGGGAGCGGGAATGATATAGTCGCGACCGAAGCTCAGCTTGCGCCCATAGGCCATGGCGACCTCGTCGGGTACATCAAGCCGCGCGAGCTCTGCCAGGGCGTGGGCGCAGGCGATCTTCATCTCGTCATTGATCGCGCGTGCATTGATGTCGAGCGCGCCGCGAAAGAGATAAGGAAAGCCCAGAACATTGTTGACCTGGTTGGGGTAGTCCGACCGGCCCGTCGCGACGATCGCGTCGAGCCGCACCTCATGGGCTTCTTCCGGCGTGATTTCAGGATCCGGGTTCGCCATGGCGAAGATCACCGGATTGTCGGCCATCGACGCCACCATCTCGCGCGTCACGGCGCCCTTGACGCTGACGCCGATAAAGACGTCCGCATCCTTCATCGCATCTTCCAGCGACCGGGCGGCGGTCTTTACAGCGTGACCCGATTTCCACTGGTTCATCCCCTCGGTGCGGCCCTGATAGATCACGCCCTTGGTATCGACGATGATGCAGTTCTCGTGCCGCGCACCCATGCGTTTGAGCAGTTCGATGCAGGCGATGCCCGCCGCACCCGCGCCGTTCAGCACGATCTTCACGTCCTCGATCTTCTTGTCCGAGAGGTGCAGCGCGTTGATCAGCCCGGCCGCCGTGATCACCGCCGTCCCGTGCTGGTCGTCATGGAAGACCGGGATGTTCATCTCTTCCTTCAGCCGCTGCTCGATGATGAAACAGTCCGGCGCGCGGATGTCTTCGAGGTTCACACCGCCGAAGGTCGGCTCCATCAGCTTCACGGCCTTGCAGAACGCGTCGATATCCTCGGTGTTGAGCTCGATATCGATGCTGTTCACGTCAGCGAAGCGTTTGAAGAGGATCGACTTGCCCTCCATCACCGGCTTGGACGCCAACGCGCCAAGGTTGCCCAGTCCCAGAACCGCCGTTCCGTTGGAAATCACGGCAACCATGTTGCCGCGCGCGGTATAGTCGAACGCCGTCTGCGGGTCCTCGGCAATGGCCTCGCAGGGGATCGCGACGCCGGGCGAATAGGCCAGCGTGAGATCCTTTTGCGTGGCCATGGGGACGGTTGCCACGACCTCCAGCTTGCCCGGGGTGGGCTCGAGGTGAAACGCCAGCGCCTCTTCGGCGGTGTATTTGGTATTCGACATTGCGCAGGCTTCCCCTCAAATCGCGTACGCCCGCTTATCCAAACGCATCGGGACGCTCAACCGGCTCTTATGTCCGACACCGCTCGTGGCCTTTGCCGTGCGGAGCCCAGCTGTTAGAACGGAGCCATGGCAGAGATCGCGATCCGCCCCGCCACTGCCACGGATGCAGACCCGCTCCGGCGCGTGATCGGCCGTGCCTACGCCTCCTGTCGCGATCGGTTGTCCGGCATGCCCGACGTCACTGCAGGGCTCGGCGATGATATTCGGAACAACCACGTGTGGGTCGCCGAAGACGGTCGCGAAATCGTGGGTGGGGTGGTCCTTGTCCTCGACACCAGGGGCGCGAAGCTGGCGAACCTCGCGGTGGATCCCAACTCTGGCGGCAGGGGCATCGGCAGGGCGCTCATCGCCCGCGTCGAAAGGGTCGCGCGGGACCGAGGCCATGCAACGCTCGGTTTGGTCACCCATGCGGCGATGGCCGACGTCCAGGCGTTCTATGCACGGCTCGGATGGGTCGAAACCGGGCGCGACGGTGTTCGCGTCAGGATGACCAAGCGCCTCTGAATACCTTTGCGTCCCCCGAGCACGATTGAGGCTTCACCCGACCCGTTGGGCTAACTAGGGTGCCCGTCGCGACAGGGGGACCGCTGGGTGAGCGCCACGACAGTAACGCCGATGATGGCGCAGTTTCTCGAAATCAAGGCCGAGCATCCGGGGGATCTGCTGTTCTACCGGATGGGCGATTTCTACGAGATGTTTTTCGACGATGCGGTCGCGGCCGCTGACGCGCTCGGGATCGCGCTGACCAAGCGGGGCAAGCACCAGGGCAGCGATATCCCGATGTGCGGCGTGCCGGTGCATGCGGCCGAAAACTATCTGCACGACCTGACCCGCAAAGGGTTTCGGGTCGCGATCTGCGAACAACTCGAAGATCCTGCCGAAGCCAAGAAGCGCGGCTCCAAGTCGGTCGTCCGGCGCGGTGTGACGCGACTGGTCACCCCGGGCACGCTGACCGAGGACAGCTTGCTGGAGGCGCGACGGCACAATTACCTCGCCGCCTGGTCGGAGATCCGCGGCGAAGGCGGGCTGGCCTGGGTCGACATCTCCACGGGCGCCTTCCGCGTCGCACCCTGCCCGGCGGTCGGACTGCCGCCGCATCTGGCCCGGATCGCCCCGCGCGAGCTCTTGGTCCGCGACGAGACAGAGGATGCCGTGCGCATTCTGGCCGAAGATGCGTCAGCGGCCCTGACGACGCTCGGCGCCGCGAGTTTCGACAGCAGTGCGGGGGCTGGGCGCGTGGCAAGGGCGCTCGGCGTCGGCACGCTCGACGGGTTCGGCAATTTCACGCGGCCGGAGCTTTCGGCCATGGGCGCGCTCGTCGACTATCTGGAGATCACCCAGAAGGGCAAGCTGCCGCTGCTGCGTCCGCCGGTGCGCGAGACCACGGGCACGACCATGCGCATCGACGCCGCCACCCGGCGCAATCTGGAGATCAGCGAGAGCCTCTCCGGCGGGCGCGACGGCACGCTGATCACCGCCATCGACCGGACAGCCACCGCCGCTGGGGCGCGGCTGCTCGACCGGCGTCTGGCGAGCCCCTCCTGCGATCCGGGCGAAGTCCGCGCCCGCCATGATGCGGTCGCGCACCTGACGGAGCACCCCGACCTGCGTCGCGAGCTCCGGGATGCGCTGCGCCGGGTCCCCGATCTGGATCGCGCGCTGGCGCGTCTGGCGCTCGACCGCGGCGGGCCACGGGATCTGGCGGCGCTGCGCGACGGGCTGGATGCCGGCGGAGAGATCGCCGCCCGGCTGGACACGGACACCCCTGCCCGCCTGGCCAAAGCCGCCGCCGCCCTGACCGGCCATGACGCCATTGTGGAGCTGCTCGATGCAGCCCTCGTCGCGGAGCCACCCCACCTGACCCGCGATGGCGGGTTCGTGACCACGGGGCATGACGCCGAGCTGGACGAAGCCCGCACCCTGCGCGACGAGGGCCGCGGTGTCATCGCCGCGTTGCAGGGCCGCTATGGCGAAGAAACCGGCATCAACGCGCTGAAGGTCAAGCACAACAACGTGCTGGGCTATTTCATCGAGACACCGGCCACCCACGCAGAGCGGATGCTGTCGGCACCGCTTTCCGAAACCTTCATCCACCGCCAGACGACGGCCAACGCGGTGCGGTTCACGACCGTGGAGCTGTCGGATCTGGAACGGAGGATCATGAGTGCCGGCGGCCGTGCGCTGGAGCTGGAAAAGGCGATCTTCGAACGCTTGCGCGGCGCCGTTCTGGAGGCCGCCGGCCCCATCGGCACCGCGGCCGAAGCGCTGGCCGAGATCGATCTGACGGCCTCGCTCGCCGATCTCGCGGTCGACGCCGACTGGTGCCGCCCGCAGGTCGACGAGAGCCGCGCCTTCGACGTGGAGCGCGGCCGCCACCCGGTGGTCGAGGCCGCGCTAGCCAAAACCGGCGGGCAGTTCGTCGCCAATGACTGCACGCTCACGCCCGAGGGCGACGGCGCCGCACTCTGCCTGCTCACGGGGCCGAACATGGCCGGCAAATCCACCTGGCTCCGCCAGAACGCGCTGATCGCGCTGCTGGCCCAAGCCGGCGCGTTCGTCCCGGCGCAATCCGCGCGGTTGGGGCTCGTCAGCCAGCTCTTCAGCCGGGTTGGCGCCGCGGACGACCTGGCGCGGGGGCGGTCGACCTTCATGGTTGAGATGGTCGAAACAGCGGCGATCCTGAACCAGGCCGACGACCGCGCGCTGGTGATCCTCGACGAGATCGGGCGCGGCACGGCCACCTATGACGGGCTTTCAATCGCCTGGGCAACGCTGGAGCATCTGCACGAGGTCAACCGCTGCCGCGCACTTTTCGCCACCCACTACCACGAGATGACGGCGCTGGCCGACAAGCTCACCGGCGTGCGCAACGCCTCCGTCGCCGTGCGGGAATGGGAGGGCGAGGTGGTGTTTCTGCATGAGGTCCGCGAGGGCGCCGCGGACCGCTCCTACGGTGTGCAGGTCGCACGGCTCGCCGGTCTGCCCCCGGCGGTCGTGGCACGGGCGCGCGACGTGCTCGACGCGCTGGAAAAGGGCGCGCGCGAGGGTGGCGACCGCACGGCGGTGATCGACGACCTGCCGCTTTTCGCCGCCGTTCAGGCCGCCCCTTCCCCGGTCCGACATGCCCCGGCGGAGAGCCCTGCCCTGGAACGATTGGCCGACATCGATCCCGACACGCTCACACCGCGTGAGGCTCTGGCACTGCTCTACGATCTGAAGGCTCTGGCGGCAGACGAAGCATCGGGCTAGAGCGCCGACCACAACGGAGAGCGGGCATGGCACGAGCAGGCGGGACGACACGGGCGTGGCAGAGGATGCTGTCGGGGCGCAGGCTCGATCTGCTCGACCCGACACCGATGGATATCGAGATCGAGGATATCGCCCACGGGTTGGCCTTTGTCGCGCGCTGGAACGGCCAGACCATCGGCGACTACGCCTATTCGGTGGCCGAGCATTCGCTCCTGGTCGAGGCAATTTACGCGCAGATCGCGCCAAAGGCCCCCGCAAGATGGCGGCTGGCAGCACTGCTTCATGACGCGCCGGAATATGTCATCGGGGACATGATTTCGCCCGTAAAGGCCGCGATCGGAGCGGATTACAGCGCGCTGGACGCCCGGCTGGCGGCGGCGATCCACCTGCGCTTCGGCCTGCCCGCGGTACTGCCCAAAGCGGTGAAAGCGCAGATCAAACGTGCCGACCGGATCTCCGCCTGGCTGGAAGCGACGCGGATCGCGGGCTTCACCGAGGCGGAGGCCAACAGGTTCTTCGGGGCGCCGAAGCCCGAGTTTCGGGACCACGACGTCGCACTGCGCGCACCGCTAGACGTGCGCGGCGGTTACCTGGACCGCTATGCGGAGCTATGTCGACGGATCGATGGATGACCGGCGCGCGTGTCATCTTCGCGCGCCGTCACAGACCGTGTGAACGCCTCAGCGCGGACTGCGCTTGGCCAGGATGCGCTGCAGGGTCCGGCGGTGCATGTTCAGCCTCCGCGCAGTCTCGGACACATTGCGGTCGCAAAGCTCATAGACCCGCTGGATATGCTCCCAGCGCACGCGATCTGCCGACATCGGGTTCTCGGGCGGCGGCGGCAACTCGTCCTGCGGGGCGAGCAGCGCTGCGGTGATGTCATTGGCGTCGGCGGGCTTTGACAGGTAGTCTGTCGCCCCGATCTTGACCGCCGCGACGGCCGTCGCGATGGCGCCATACCCGGTCAGCACGACGACCCGGCAATCGGGACGTTTCTCGCGCAAAACCTCGACCACATCGAGCCCGTTGCCGTCCTCTAGCCGCAGGTCGACCACTGCATAGGCCGGGGGTCGTGCCGTGGCGATGGCTTTGCCGGCCGCGACCGACCCTGCGGGTTCGGGCTCGAAGCCGCGTTTTTCCATCGCGCGGGCCAGTCGGCGCAGGAAGGGTTCGTCGTCATCGACGAGGAGAAGTGATTTGTCTTCGCCGATTTCCTGCAGGTCCGTTGTCGACATGGGCCTCTCCGGTTGACCAATTCGTGATCGTTGTAGGCGCTCGTGTTCAGCGCGTCAATTTCGCTCAAGCGGCGTCGACAAAGCACGCAATCTGGTCGGCCAGTTCGCCCGGAGCGAGTTCACGGCGAAAGATCTCGACCACCCCGTCCTCGGGCAGCGCGAGATAGCTGAACGTGCTGTGATCGACCAGATAGTACTCATCTTCGGCGTCATGGGCACGGTAGTATGTCCGGTACGCCGTGCTGGCCGCCTTGACCTGCTCTGGCGTGCCCGTCAGTCCGATCATGTCGGGATGCATGTTATGCGCGAAGGCACCGACGACCTCGGGTGTATCGCGGGCCGGATCGATCGAGATAAAGACCGGCTGCACGTCCTTGCCCTTTTCGGTCAGCATGTCGACGGCTTCGGCATTACGCGCCACGTCAAGCGGACAGACATCCGGGCAGAAGGTGTAGCCGAAATAGATCAGTGTCGGCTCGGTGATGACATCGGCATCTGTGCGGGTCGCACCCGTACCATCCACAAGCTCGAACGGGCCCCCGATGGCTGCGGATCCGCCGGCGATGGCGGTCGACCGGCACTGGGCAAACTTGTCGTCGCTGCGCGGGGCAAGGACATAATAGACACTGACCCCCACGAGGGCGGTGACAGCAACACCTGCTAGCAGGGCGGAGAGACGTGACATTGGCGCGTTCCTTCCACAATCTATGTTCGCACGTTACGCAGGGGCTATCCGATGGCTACCGCGGTGGCCAGAGAGCCGAGGACACAAATGGCTGATCCGACACTCGACCCGTTCAACCCGGAGGCCCGCGGCCACTGGATCCGGCTACGCACTCTGATCGTGCTGCGCTGGATCGCCATCGCCGGCCAGTTGATCGCGATCACAGTGGCGCAGACGGTGTTCGACCTGAACCTCGATCTCGGCCTGTGCTATCTTGCCGTCGGCGCGTCGGTCGTCGCCAACCTCATCGCGATCTTCATCTTCCCCGAGAACAAGCGCCTGACCGAGAGCGAAGTCGTGTCGATGCTGCTGTTCGACATCACGCAGCTGAGCTTTCTGCTGTTTCTCACGGGCGGGCTGCACAACCCCTTTGCGCTGCTGATCCTTGCGCCGGTCACAATTTCGGCCTCGGCGCTGCAGCTGCGCTCGACGATCTATCTTGGGACCGTGGCGCTGGTCCTGATCAGCCTCGTGGGTCTCTACCACATCCCGTTACGCACCAATGACGGCTTCATCATGCGGATGCCGCAGGATTTCCTGTTCGGGTTCTGGTTGGCGATCATCATCGGCCTGGCCTTTCTGGCCGGTTATGCCCGGCGGGTCAGCATCGAGATCCACGCCATGTCGGATGCGCTTCTTGCCACGCAGATGGCACTGGTGCGTGAACAGAAACTTACCGATCTCGGCGGTGTCGTGGCGGCCGCGGCCCATGAACTCGGCACGCCGCTGGCGACGATCAAGCTGGTCAGTTCGGAGCTGGTGAGCGAACTGGACGATCCTGACATGGTCGAAGACGCCCGCCTGATCAGCGAACAGGCCGACCGCTGCCGCGATATCCTGCGTTCAATGGGCCGAGCGGGCAAGGATGACAAGCACTTGCAGCGCGCTCCCATGGACACCGTGATTCGCGAGGCGGCCGAGCCTCATCTCGGGCGCGGCAAGGAAATCCGGTTCGACGTATCGCCCCTGGAGGGCGGCGAAACCCAGCAACCGTTGATCCTACGCCGACCCGAAATCATTCACGGATTGCGCAATCTTATCCAGAACGCCGTGGATTTCTCGCGCACGACCGTATGGGTGGACGCCCATTGGAACGAAAACGAAGTTGTGATCCGGATTATTGATGACGGCGCCGGATTTCCGTCACACGTGATCGGCCGGTTGGGCGATCCGTTTCTAAAACGCAGAAAATCAGAAGCCGAACGGGCGAAAAGGCCCGAATATGAGGGTATGGGCCTGGGCCTGTTCATCGCCAAGACCCTGCTGGAAAGGTCCGGAGCACGCTTGGCTTTTTCCAATGGTAGCGATCCCTTCCTCAGGCGCGAAGAAACACTGGAACGCAACGGCGCGATTATCGAAGTGTTCTGGCCCCGTGATCGCATCTCTCAAACGCAGTCGGAAACAATTGGAGCGTTGGGAGAAAATGAGCCAATTCGGGTTTGAGACAGGCTGCAAAATTTGGCCAAATGCGTTAGTGTTGCATTAACTATTATTATCATATCCCGTGTGAGGGCTGCCAAAAGGTCTCTATGAGACGTATATGCCGGATTTAACGACGATCGCTTGGATGGCTGCGATTGGCTTTGCCGCCGCGAGCCTTGCATTACTGGCCGTAGCCACTTGGCCGGCCAGCCGTTCGCGTATTGCCGATCAGCTTGGCGACGCGGGTATTGTTTACCTTTTTGAAGGACGTAGGCTGATTGATGCCACGGCACGCGCACGGCGCCTGCTGCCCAAGCGATTGCCGGATGGCGACGACTGGACCGGCTTCGTGATGACCTTTGCGCCCAGGTTCGAAGAACTCGAGGATCAGCTCGCCACATTGCCCGAAAGGGCCGTGGTGCAGATCGAGGAATCGGGCGGCGAGCCCACGGGCATGGTCCTGACCGCAGAATGGAAAGACGGCCTGGTCCGTCTGTCCCTGGAGGAACGCGAAGACGCTGGCGATCTGCCGGAAACCGTCGAGCGGTATGCGCTGTCGGCCATGCAGGCGGAGCTGTCGACCCTGCGCTCGGTCGCCGAACGCGCACCGAGCCTGATCTGGCGCCAGCGCGCCGACGGTACGGTGATCTGGGCCAACAGCGCCTACATGAACCGCGCATCTCAAGAAGCCAGCGAAGGCGCGATGATGAGCTGGCCGCCCCCCGTCCTGTTCCCGGACGTGCCGCAACTGGCCGACGACAGCGACTATGACGAGACCAAGCCGCGCCGCGTGACGATCACAGAGCGTGCCACAGGCATCGATCACTGGTTCGAGTTGAGCACCGTGTCGGAAAACGAGGATCTGTTGTGTTTTGCAGAGCCGATCGACGATCTGGTGAACGCCGAGACCTCGCTGTCGAATTTCCTGCAGACACTGACCAAAACCTTTGCCCATCTTACGGTCGGGCTGGCGGTGTTCGACCGCAAGCGGCAGCTGGCCCTCTTCAATCCCGCCCTCGTCGATCTGTCGAGCTTGCCGTCGGAGTTCCTCAGCAAACGCCCGACCCTGCGCGCCTTTCTGGATGCATTGCGTGACAACCAGCGCGTGCCGGAACCGAAGGATTACAAGAGCTGGCGCATGAAGATCGCTCAGCTGGAAACCGAAGCCGCCGACGGAACCTATGAGGAAACCTGGACCCTGCCCACGGGTCAGACCTACCGCGTCCGCGGACGGCCCCATCCCGATGGCGCGGTCGCCTTCATGTTCGAGGATATCTCCTCCGAAGTGTCGCTGACCCGCAGTTTCCGGTCGGAGATCGAACTCAGCCAATCGGTCATCAACAGTCTCGAAGAGGCTGTCGGGGTCTTTTCACCCACCGGAACGCTGATCCTGTCGAACCCCGCCTATGCCGCCCTCTGGAAAATGGACGCAACCAGCGCCCTGACCGACATCACGCTGACCGAAGCGCTGGTGGCCTGGCGCGGGGTCTGCCGCCCCGGCGGCGGGATCGAGGCCCTGGCCGAAGCGTTGACCCAGACGAACGGGCGCTCGGCCTGGCTCGGTACGCTGAGTCTGCTGAATGGCGCGCGTCTGTCCTGCCGGCTGCAACCCATCGGCGGGGGCAACACACTGGTGTCGTTCCGGCCCAAAACCCGCCGGCCGGCCGAGGCCGCGGGCAAGGTCACGCAGGGCGTGTTCATGGAAAGCTGAACCCGCTTGCCGGGCCGGATCGGCTGCACCATAGTCGCGCCATGCTCCCGGATCTGACCGTCACGCTCGACAGCCCCGAGGCGACGGCCGCCTTTGCCCGCAGACTCGCACCCGCGCTGCGGCTCGGAGACGTTCTGATGCTGTCCGGCGAGATCGGCGCCGGCAAGTCCCACTTCGCACGTGCGGTGATTTCAGCCCGACTCGCAGCCCTTGGCCTGGCCGAGGATATCCCGTCGCCCACCTATACCCTTGTCCAAACCTACGACGCCGGTGATTTGCCCATCTGGCATAGCGATCTCTACCGACTGAGCGATCCCGAAGAGGCTCTGGAGCTTGGTCTTTGGGACGCGTTCGACAGCGCGCTCTGCCTTGTCGAATGGCCCGAACGTTTGGGCGATCTGGCCCCGGAAACCGCCGCACGGCTGCAGTTTTCCCCCGGTGCGCATCCCGATCAGCGCCGCCTGCGGATCACCGCACCCGGGAGCGCGATGCGCGACGCCCTCTCGGCGGCGGCCTCGACAGTACCGGAGCTGGCTCCATGACGCCCCGGGCGGCCCGCATCGCCACGTTCCTTGACGCCGCCGGCTGGGGCATGGCCACCCGCGCGCCGCTGGCCGGGGACGCCTCGAACCGCCGCTATGAGCGTCTGAGCGGCGGCCCGGTCGACGCACGCGCGGTTTTGATGGATGCCCCGCCGGAGAAAGGCGAGGATACCCGGCCCTTTGTCTACATCGCGCGCCATCTGCGCGGCCTCGGCCTCTCTGCCCCCAAGATCCTGGCCGAGGACAACGCCGCGGGACTCCTGTTGCTCGAAGATCTGGGCGACGACCTCTATGCGAGGGTGCTCCAGGAGGCCCGCGCCGACGAGACCGAGATCTATGCTGCCGCGGTCGACGCGTTGGTTGCCCTGCATAACCACCCGCCGCCCGCCGATCTGCCGCCGTACCACCCGGAGCTGATGGCCGAGAAGGCCGCCCTTGCCGGCCAATGGTATGCCGGTGGCAGCGCGACCGTGGCCGCAGCAGGACCAGACCATCCGGCCGCACGAGCGCTGGCGGACAGCATCGGCCCGCGCCTGGCCCGCCATGTCCCGACGGCGACAGTCCTCGTCCAGCGAGACTACCATGCGGAAAACCTGCTCTGGCTGCCGGACCGGCAGGGGGTCGCGCGGGTCGGCTTGCTAGATTTCCAGGACGCGCTCGCCGGGCATCCGGCCTATGATCTCGTCTCGCTTCTCGAAGACGCGCGGCGCGATGTGCCCAAAGCCCTGCAATCCACGATGCTCGCGCGCTACATCGCTGCGACCGGTACGGACGCGGACAGGTTTCGGCGGGCCTATGCGCTGCTGGGGGCACAAAGAAACCTGCGCATTCTGGGAGTGTTCGCCCGCCTGTCACTGCATTACGGCAAACCGCACTATGCCGATCTGATCCCCCGTGTGTGGGGGCATTTGCAACAAGATCTGACCCACCCGGATTTGACCGGACTGAAGGACACCGTCGATCTCACCCTCCCGCCCCCTGATCCCGAGCGGCTAGACCGCCTGAAGGCCCGATGCGCGACCGTCCCGACGCCATAATGCTGTTCGCCGCCGGGTTCGGCACGCGTATGCGACCGCTGACCGCTCATCGCCCCAAGCCGCTGATCCGTGTCGCTGGGAAGCCTCTGCTCGATCATGCGCTTGGGCTGGTGCATGACGCGGGCATCGCCCGGACCGTGGTCAATGCACATTATCTGGCCGACCAGATCGTGACGCATCTCGACGGATCGGGCATTCCGGTTAGCGTCGAAGCGCTTGAAATCCTCGATACCGGCGGCGGATTGCGCGCGGCCTTGCCGTTGCTGGGCCAGTCGGAAGCGGTGTTCAGCTTGAATACCGACGCCGTCTGGACCGGACCCAACCCGCTCTCCGCGCTGGCCGAAAGCTGGGATCCGAACAGCATGGACGCACTCATGGCGCTGATCCCGGTGGAACGCGCGCAGGGGCATAAGGGCGCCGGTGATTTCACCATGGATGCGGAGGGCCGGCTCCGCCGTGGGCAAGGTTTCGTCTATTCCGGCGCTCAGATCATGGCGACGCGGCTGCTCGACGGCATGCCCGACGGGGCGTTTTCATTGACCCGCTGCTGGGCGGCGGCGGCAGAGACCGGACGGCTCCATGGTCTGGCCCACGCGGGCGGCTGGTGCGATGTCGGGCATCCCGGCGGCATCGCCGAAGCCGAGGCGCTTCTGGCCGAAGCCGCGAACGGCTGAGCCTATGGCGCGCGGCGGGATTTGGGGCATCGATCCCGGCGCAGATTTTCCGGCGGTCTTCGTGGCAGGGCTTTTGGAGCGGTTTGCAGAGACCCCACCCGAGGCGCAGGCACGCACGCGGATCTATCTGAATACGGGCCGGATGCTACGCCGGGTCCACGCGCTGCTGGCCGAGGGCCCCGCGCGGCTCCTCCCACGTCTGGCACTGGTCACTGATCTGGGCCGCGATGTTGCCCTTGGACCGCTCCCCCCCGCGCGGTCGGCCCTGCGGCGGCGGCTGGAGCTCACCCGGTTGGTCGAGGGCCTGATCGCGGCACAGCCAGACATTGCCCCCCGCGCCGCGGCCTTCGATCTGGCGGGCTCGCTAGCAGCTCTGCTCGACGAGATGCAGGGCGAAGGCGTCGGATTCCATCGGATCGCCGGGCTAGATGTCTCGGATCAGTCCGGCCATTGGGCCCGCAGCCAACGCTTTCTGGGGCTGCTGTCGGGCTACCTGGCTGAAACCGGCTCGCCGCCGGACGCCGAGGGCCGCCAGAGGATCGCGGTGGAAACGCTCGCGCGCCGCTGGGCCAGCGCACCGCCCGCGGACCCGGTGATCATCGCCGGTTCCACCGGGTCCCGCGGTACAACCCGGTTGCTGATGGAGGCGGTGCTGCGACTGCCCCAGGGCCATGTCGTTCTGCCCGGCTTCGATTTCGCCATGCCGGATGCCGCATGGGCCGGGCTCACCGCACCGGAGCGGCACGAGGACCACCCGCAGTTCCGCTACGCCGATCTGCTGCAGGCTGTCGATCGTCCTGCAGACGCTGTCGCAGCCTGGCACGACATCCCCCCGCCGGACCCGCCGCGCAATGCGCTGGTGTCCCTGGCTCTGCGACCCGCACCGGTCACAGACCGCTGGCAGGTCGAAGGTCCCCACCTCGGAGAACTGGGCGAGGCGACCGCCGGCATGACGCTGATCGAAGCCCCCGATCCGCGGGCAGAGGCCACCGCGGTTGCACTGATCCTTCGCGATGCGGCCGAACGGGGTACGCGCGTGGCGCTGATCTCGCCCGACCGGATGCTCACACGGCGCGTCACCGCAATGCTCGACAAGTGGGGAATCGAACCCGATGACAGCGCCGGCGCGCCCCTGACCCAATCGCCGACCGGGCGTTTGCTCCGCCAACTGGCCGCGCTCTGGACCGCCCCGCCGGACCCTGCCGCACTGATCGCCCTCTTCAAGCATCCGCTGGTGCACAGCGTCGCGGGGCGCGGAGACCACCTGCGCCACAGCCGCGATTTTGAGCTGTGGCAGCGCCGCCGTGGCCCGGCTTTTCCCACCGGCGAAACGCTGCGCGGCTGGGCTCACCGCTTCGCGCCCGACGCCGCCGAGTGGGCCGACTGGATCGCCGCAATCCTCGACGACATGCTCCGGCTGCCCGAACGTACGGTCCTGGCCACGCGGGTTGAAGTCTTGCTGGAGACGCACCGCCGGCTGGTTTCCGGCGCCATGGCCGATCCGCTGGCGCCGACCACCGAAGCGCAGCTCTGGTCCGGCCCCGACGGACGCGATGCCCGCATGAAATGCGCCGCGCTGGAAACCGAAGCCATGGCGGGCGGCGCCGCGACCGGGTCAGAGTTCGCAGCCCTGCTGCGCGCGGTGTTGGCGGGCGAAGTGCGGGATCCGACAAGCCCTCATCCCGGTGTGATGATCTGGGGCACGCTGGAGGCGCGGGTTCAGGGCGCCGATCTGGTTGTGCTGGGCGGGCTGACCGACGGGATCTGGCCGCCCGCCCCTGACCCCGATCCCTGGCTCAACCGCCGGATGCGCGCCGAGGCCGGGCTTTTGTCGCCCGAACGCCGCATCGGGCTCTCGGCCCATGACTTTCAGCAGGCCGTTGCAGCGTCCCAAGTGGTGTTGTCCCGCCCTCTGCGCGACAACGAGGCCCCGACGGTTCCGTCACGCTGGCTCAACCGGCTGGTCTGTCTGCTTGGTGGCCTGCCCGACCAGGGCGGTGACGCAGCGTTGGACGCGATGCGGGATCGGGGTCGGAGTTGGCTGGAGCTGGCCAACCGGCTCGATGCGCCGCAGGCCCATGGAGTGTCCCTGGCCCGCGCGCCGCGCCCCTCGCCGAAACCGCCCGCCGGGACGGCGCCAGCCCGTATCTCCGTCAGCGATGTGGAACGCCTGATCCGCGACCCCTATGCGCTCTACGCCAGCCGGGTGCTGCGTCTCGCACCGCTCGACCCGCTGCACCGGACCCCTGACCCTGCGTTGCGCGGCACGGTGCTGCACCGCGTGCTGGAACGGGCGGGCCCGGAGCTTGCCACACTCGACGTACCGATGCTGCTGGACCTGAGTGCCGAGACTCTGGAGGATCTGGTCCCTTGGCCCCACACGCGCGCGCTGTGGCAGGCGCGGATGGCGCGGGTGGCGGAGTGGTTCCTGGCGGGAGAACAGGTCCGCCTGCGCGCCGCGCGTCCGGCCCGCTTTGAATCCGCCGGCGCCCTGCCCCTGGGGACCACGGGCGTCACGCTCACCTCCAAAGCAGACCGGATCGACATGCGCGACGATGGCGGTCTGAACCTCTATGACTACAAGACCGGCGCCCCGCCGAGCCCGGCCCAGCAGGCGACGTTTCACAAGCAGCTCCTGCTCGTCGCCGCGATGTCCGAGGCCGGCGCCTATGAAGGCGTGCCTCCCCGCCCAGTGGCAGAGGCCGCGTATATCGGGCTTGGTGCCGCACCCAAAATCGTACCGGCGCCACTGGACGAGCAAAGCCCGGCAGAAACCCTCGCCCGTGTCGCCGCGCTCCTGGCGGCCCATATCGCCGGAACCCGCGGCTACACCGCCCGCCGGGCGCCGGAGCAGGACGCCCATGGCGGCGACTTCGACCATCTCGCGCGCTTGGGCGAATGGGACATCACTGACGTGGCCGTGACGATCCCGGTCGGGGAGCACGGCGATGGATGAGACGATGGACGAGGCGACCCGCGCCCAGGTGATCGCCGCGAACCCGGCCGCCTCGACATGGCTTTCGGCCAATGCCGGGTCGGGCAAGACCCGCGTGCTCACCGATCGGGTGGCGCGATTGTTGCTGTCTGGCGTGCCACCGCAAAGCATCCTTTGCCTGACCTTCACCAAGGCGGCTGCCGCCGAGATGCAAAACCGCCTCTTTGCCACACTGGGAACCTGGGCGATGATGCCCGAAGCGGTGCTGCGCGATGCGTTGCGCGGGCTGGGCGAGGACGGACCGCTCGATGCCACGCGCCTGGCGCGGGCTCAGCGGCTCTTTGCACGGGCGATCGAGACGCCGGGCGGGCTCAAGATCCAGACGATCCATGCCTTTTGTGCCAGCCTGTTGCGACGCTTTCCGTTGGAGGCCGGCGTGTCGCCGCAATTCACCGAGATGGACGAAGCCGCGCTGGACGAGATGATCTTTGCCACAGCCGATGCGCTCGCCGTGGGGCCTGAGGCGCCCCTCCTGGAGGCTGTCGTTGCAGTGGCCTCGGACGACGCGTTCGACGGGCTTCTGCGCGGACTGATGAAGGAGCGCGCGCTTTTTGCACCGCCGCTCAGCCGTGCCGGGATTTTTGAGCGGCTCGAACTGCCCCCGGATTTCGATGAGGCCACGCTCTGCGCCATGGTTTTCGACGGCAGCGAGGGGGAGCTGCTCGCGCAGGCCATCCCGGTCCTGTCAGAGGGATCATCGACGGACGCAAAACTGTCGACCGCGCTGGCCACACTGCTCCCCTTTGTCCCGTCGGTGGGTATGGTCGAAGGGCTGGAGGGGTCGATGCTCTTTGGCGCGCAGGCGGCCGCCCCATTCGGATCCAAGGCCGGCAAGCTGGGCACCAAGAGCACGCGCGCCGCGATGGACCCCGCGCTTCTCGACGGTCTGGACGTCCTAGCCGACCGGATCGCCGAAGCCAGGCCCCTGCGACTTGCCCTGCGCGCCGCGGAGCAGAGCGCGGTCCTCCACGCCTTTGCGGCTGCGTTTCTGCCCGCGGTCGATGCCGCGAAACAGGCCCGTGGCTGGCTCGATTTCGACGATCTGATCCTGCGCAGCCGGGCGCTGTTGTCAGACCCCGCGGTCGCGCAATGGGTGCTCTACAAGCTCGATGGCGGGATCGCCCATATCCTCGTCGACGAAGCGCAGGACACCAGCCCGGCCCAGTGGGACGTCATCGGACTGCTCACGCGCGAGATCATCGCCAGCGCAGCAGCCGAAGACTCGACACCGCGCACGCTCTTCGTCGTGGGCGACGCGAAACAGTCGATCTATTCATTCCAGGGCGCGGCCCCCGATGCTTTTGGAGAAAAACACGACCGCTTCACAGAGGACCTGTCCTCGCAGGGTTTGACCCTCGCCACGCAGGCTCTGCATCATTCGTTCCGCTCCGCGCCCGCGCTGCTCGACGTGGTCGATGCAACCTTTGCGGGCCACTCCGGCGGCGGGTTCGGCGCCGATATCGAACATCGGGCTTTCTTTCCCGACCTGCCGGGACGCGTCGATCTCTGGCCCGCCCTGCCCCCGGCGGAGCGCGACACCGAGGAGCGCGCCTGGGACGACCCGCTGGACCGCGTGGCCCCCGACGATCCCGCCGCCGTGCTGGCCCGCGAGATCGCGGCAACCGTGCGCGGCTGGATCGATACCGGCGAGACACTACCCCTTCCCGACGGCACGCGCCGGCCCATCACGGCGGGTGACGTCCTGATCCTGGTGCAGCGACGCAGCACGCTCTTCCACCAGATCATCAGCGCCTGCAAAGCCGAAAGGCTTCCCATCGCCGGCGCCGACCGCCTCAAGCTGTCCGACGCGCTCGCGGTCAAAGACCTGATCGCGCTTTTGTCGTTTCTCGCGACGCCTGAGGACGACCTCTCACTGGCCGCCGTCCTGCGCTCTCCGCTGCTGGGCTGGTCGGAGGACGAACTCTTTCGCCTTGCCCATGGACGCCGCGCCACGCTGTGGGAGGCATTGCGCGCCCGCGACGACCGACGGGAAACGTTGGATCGCTTGTGGGATCTGCTAAGTCAGACGGATTTCCTGCGCCCCTACGACCTGCTGGAACGGGTCCTCACACGCCATGGCGGGCGGCTGCGGCTTGTCGCGCGGCTTGGGGCCGAATGCGAGGAGGCCATCGACGCGCTGCTGGCGCTCGCGCTCGACTATGAGCAGCGCGAGATCCCCAGCCTGACCGGGTTTCTGACCTGGTTTGCCGCCGAGGATATCGAGATCAAACGCCAGGCCGATAGCGGCGGCGTCGGGCAGATCCGGGTGATGACCGTGCACGGCGCCAAGGGCCTGGAAGAACAGATCGTGATCCTGCCCGACTGCGCGCAACGCCAGCTGCGCAACCGCGACATGCTGCTGCGCGTCGGCGATCCCGGCTGGATGGCCTGGAAACCGGCCTCCGGCGCGATGCCGCCCGCGTTGCAGGATCCGGCCGACGACTGGCGCCGGCGGCAGTTGGAGGAACGCGACCGGCTGCTCTATGTGGCGATGACGCGGGCGCGCTGCTGGCTGATTGTCTGCGCGGCGGGCAAGACCGGCAAGGCTGCGGCCGACAGCTGGCACGGCACCGTCGCGGCAGGGCTCCAGACGCTGGAGACGGTCGCGATCGAGACACCCGTCGGGGCGGGCCTGCGCTTTGCCCGGGGCGACTGGTTGCGCGGGGCGCAGGCCGCGGGCGGTGCGCTGGTCGATCCCGACACCGCGCCCCTGCCCCTCTGGACCGCAACCCGTGCGCAACGGCCCGACGCTCCGGCGCGGCCGCTGGCACCCTCAGGCCTGGGCGGCGCCAAGGCCCTGCCCGGAGAGGACGGTCTCGATCCCGACAGCGCAATGCGCCGGGGCCGGCATCTTCACCTGCTGCTGGAACATCTGCCCGCGCTTCCCGAAGCGTCCTGGGCCGAGCTGGCGCCCGGCATTCTGGGTTTGGATGAGGCGCCGCCAATGCCTGAAGATAGCGCGGCCGTGTTGGCCGATGCGATCCGGGTGCTGACCGACCCGGCCCTCGCCCTGCTCTTCGGCCCGGACAGTCTGGCGGAGGTCGAGGTTTCGGCCGATCTGCCAGAGCTCGGCGAACGAATCCTGGGCCAGATTGACCGGCTGATCGTCACGCCCGACCGTGTTCTGGCAATCGATTTCAAGACAAACGCGCTGGTTCCCGGCCGACCCGAGGATGTTCCCGATGGCCTGTTGCGGCAATTGGGGGCCTATGCCGCCGCGCTGTCGCAGATCTATCCCGGCCTGCCCGTTGAGACCGCGATCCTCTGGACCGCAACGCCCCGGCTGATGCCCCTGCCCCACACGCATGTGATGGACGCGCTCCGCACAACAGACCTGTCCGTTTCGCACGGCGCGACACCTTGACGGCTGGCAGGCGCGTCCATACCTTCGCCCTCTGAAACAGTTCCAAGGAGCCTGCCATGGCCACCGTCGCCGTCACGGACGACACCTTCGATATCGAGGTGAAAAACGCCGATATTCCCGTCGTCGTCGATTTCTGGGCCGAATGGTGCGGCCCCTGCAAACAGATCGGCCCCGCACTGGAAGAGCTTTCGGACGAACTCGAAGGCCGTGTGAAGATCGTCAAGGTCAATGTCGACGAGAATAACAAGGTTGCGTCCGAACTGGGCATTCGCGGCATTCCTGCGCTGTTCATGTTCAAGGACGGTCAGGTCGTAACCAACAAGACCGGTGCGGCGCCCAAAGCAGCCCTGCAGGGCTGGATCGAAAGCGCGCTCTGAAACCGGACGCCTTGCCGAGACCGCGCCGCGTGCCTGCGCGGCGCGCCGGACGGCATGGAGGCCAATGATGCACAGCGACACCCATAACTCCGGGCCGGGATGGCACGGCACCACGATCATTGGTGTCCGCAAGGGCGATCAGGTGGTGATCGCAGGGGACGGCCAAGTCAGCCTTGGGGATACAGTGATCAAAGCCAGCGCGCGCAAGGTGCGGCGCATCTCGGCGGCCGGAAAAGATGCCGTGGCGGGCTTTGCCGGCTCGACCGCCGATGCGTTCACACTTCTGGAGCGACTCGAGGCAAAACTCGAAGCAACCCCCGGCCAGCTCGCCCGCGCCTGCGTGGATCTGGCCAAGGATTGGCGCACGGACAAGTATCTGCAGAAGCTCGAGGCGATGCTCATCGTCAGCGACGGCCGCGATCTGCTGATCGTGACCGGTGCCGGCGACGTGCTGGACCCCGAACATGACGTCGCCGCCATTGGGTCCGGCGGGAATTATGCTCTGGCCGCAGCCCGAGGCCTGATGGACAGCGATCTTGATGCCGAAACCGTGGCACGCAGGGCCATGGCGATCGCGGCGGACATCTGCGTCTATACAAATGGCAACCTGACGGTGGAAACCATTACCGCTTAGCCTCAGGCCGCGAGGTACCACCAGGCGGCCAGGCCGATATAGGTGAGGTGGTGGCACATCTGGTCTGCGCCAAGCAGGATCCAGTAACCACGTCGCTCGTAGGTCAGACCCAGCTTCAGAACGAGATTGTCCTTCGCCCAATCCAGATGATAGTGCAGCAGACCTTCGACAGCGAGCATCGCGGCGACCAGTGCGGGCGGCGTGCCGACCAAGACGAGCGCGATGAGGGTGCCGGCAAGGTGAATACCGACATGCAAAATCCCTGCCGGATGCCCATATACACGTCTGTTATCAAGGATATACCGGGATTGCAGCGCAAAGTCCGCAACCAAGTGCTTGACCGTCAGAAGGATCATCAAGAACAGCGTCGACAAGGCCGGGTCGGTCACGTGTAAAAGATCCTCAAAACTCTTCGCTGACGGTCAACCGATCCCGCAGAACAAGGCCCCGGTGCCCACCATCGATAGCGTGCCCCGAGCATCAAATGGTCTCGCCCCCCGATCTGTACGCAAGAGCACATCTGCTCTTCTTTTCGAAAAACACATTGGGGCCAAGGACAGGTAAACCAAAACTGGCATAGCTTTGCATAGCCCCCTAGGACGATCCTGGACAAGATGGATTTGGTCCAAGCGGAATTGCGTGTGAACCAGGCGTCGTCATGGGAGAATTCGGCGAACGGCATGGTTCGAAGTGATGCCTGCGCTGGGATCAGGTCTCGCGATCCCGCAACCGGTCGCTGCGGCACGCTTGGCATCCGACGCAGTAACGCCTAAATCCGGGCGGAGCAGACAGGACAAGTAATGACCAGCCTCACCCCCCGAGAGATCGTTAGCGAGCTTGACCGTTTCATCATCGGTCAGAAGGATGCCAAGCGCGCCGTCGCCGTTGCACTGCGCAACAGGTGGCGTCGTCAGCAACTCGACGCCGACCTCATGGACGAGGTCTATCCGAAAAACATCCTGATGATCGGGCCCACCGGTGTGGGCAAGACGGAAATCAGCCGCCGGCTTGCCCGGCTCGCGCGTGCGCCATTCCTGAAGGTGGAAGCGACCAAATTCACAGAGGTCGGCTATGTCGGCCGCGATGTCGAACAGATCATCCGCGACCTGACCGACGCCGCGATCGCAATGACCCGTGAGCATATGCGCGAAGACGTCAAGGCGCGCGCGCAGGAGGCCGCCGAACAGCGCGTCATCGAGGCCATCGCCGGGAAGGACGCGCGCGAACAGACCAGAGAGCGGTTCCGCGAAAAGCTCCAGAACGGTGATCTGGACGGTCACGAGATCGAGCTTGAGCTGCAGGACAGCACCAGCCCGTTTCCGATGATGGAGATCCCGGGCCAGCCGGGGATGGGTGGCATGGGTGGTGGCATGAACCTCGGCGACATCTTCGGCAAGGCCTTTGGCGGGCGCACGGTCAAGAAACGCATGACCGTCGCCGAGAGCTATGAAGTGCTGGTTGCCGAAGAGGCCGACAAGCTTCTCGACGACGAAACGGTCAAGCGCGCGGCGATCAAGTCGGTGGAAAACGACGGCATCGTCTTTCTCGACGAGATCGACAAGGTCTGTGCGCGCAAGGATGTGCGCGGCGGTGATGTTAGCCGCGAAGGTGTGCAGCGCGATCTGCTGCCGCTGATCGAAGGCACGTCCGTCAGCACCAAACACGGTCCGGTGAAAACCGACCACGTTCTTTTCATCGCGTCGGGCGCCTTCCACATCGCCAAGCCGTCGGACCTGTTGCCCGAGCTTCAGGGCCGCTTGCCAATCCGCGTCGAACTACGCGCACTGACTGAAGAGGATTTCGTGCGCATCCTGACCGAAACGGACAACGCGTTGACGCGGCAGTACAGTGCGCTCATGGCCACCGAAGAGGTGCGTGTGGACTTTACCGAAGCCGGGATCGCGGCGCTGGCGCGGATCGCGGCGGAAGTGAACGAGAGCGTGGAAAACATCGGAGCACGGCGGCTCTATACCGTGCTGGAGCGCGTGTTCGAGGAGCTGAGCTTTACCGCCCCGGACCGCGGTGGAGAGTCCGTGACGGTGGATGCCGATTTCGTCGAGACCCATCTGGGCGAATTGTCCCGGTCCACGGATCTGAGCCGCTATGTTCTCTAGACGCAGCGCCCTCATCGCCCTCGCCAGCACGACCGCGCTGGCCGCCTGCACCCCGCGGGGACGTATGGCTCTGGTCGATACCGAAACCCCCGGAGTATCTGTCTATCCGGTTTTCGTGGCCAGCAACCGGCCGCTGGATCCCAACAACTACGCCGCTGTCGGTCGCCATGAATCCATGAATTACTCTCGCTACGACGTCTCCATTCCTCCCGTGCGGGAAACCGGACGTATTCAGTGGCCTTCGGCAACGCCCGATCCATCCGAGGAGTTCGTCACTACCCAAGCCGGACGGTTTAGGGACGAGGCTGCATTTGTGGCGAACCTGCGAGCGGAACTTGCGCGCCTCCCGGCAGGTCGCCGCGACGTTCTGCTGTTTGTCCATGGCTACAACACGAACCTCGCCGAAGGGGTGTACCGGCTGGCGCAGATGGACCACGATCTGGACGTTCGGGCCGTGCCGGTCTACTTTTCGTGGCCGACCGCAGAAAGAGTTGTCGGATATGTCTACGACCGTGACAGCGCACTGATTTCGCGCGCAGCGCTGGCGGATCTGCTGCGGCTTGTACGTAAGGCAAATCCGGATCAGGTGACCCTGCTGGCACACTCCATGGGCTGCTTTCTAACCGCCGAAGCGATGTTGCAAATCGATCTGAAATCGCCCGGCTCGCTTCCGTCGATGATCGACGTCCTGATAATGATGTCGCCCGATATCGACGTCGACCTGTCGGTGACACAGCTCGAAACGATATCGGAACTGCCGGCACCGTTCATCGTGTTCACCTCGGCGAAGGACAAGGCGCTGGAAGCGTCCGAGCGTCTAACCGGCAGGCACCCACGATTGGGCCGCAATCCCGATGTGGCACGGTTCGGCGATATCGAGGTCACGTTCATGGACATCACGGCATTCAGCGAACCCGATGCAGGGGACTTCGGGCATCTGACGCTCGGCAGTTCGTCGGCACTGATCGATCTGATCCCGAAATTGCGCGGTGTTGCGGAGTCGCTCGATAGCGACGTTGCCTCCAATCCGGGTCTGCTGCCGGGTACGGTGCTGAGTGTGCGCCGCGCAACCGAGGTGGTCCTGACGCCGACACCGTAACCCGTGGGTTACCCCCGGCGCCGCAATCGAACGTAATAGGCGCCCGCTCCGCCGTGGCGCAAATGGGCCTCGGTCACCTGCTGCACGATCTGACGCAGCGGTCCGGAGCTCAGCCAGTGCGGCACTTGTTGCTTGAGCACTCCGCGCCGTTCGGGCATCGGCCCCATGTCGAGCCCGGTGCGCCCCTTGCCGGTGATCACGAGGACCGTACGCAACCCCCGGTCATGGGCATCCACCACGAACCGCGTGAGGGCAGGGTGGGCCTGGGCCAACGTCATGCCGTGGAGATCAATCCGCGCCTCGGGCTGGGTCTTGCCCCGTTTCATCCGCAGCCATTGCTTACGGTCCATCCGCAATGGCGTTGCGTCCAAACGATCACTCAAACTGGGCGGGAGATCGGTGCCGGACTTCGCGGAAGTGGGTTTCCCGACGCCCATTTTGGGAGGTTGCCGCACCGGCAGCTCGGACGGGTCCGGATTGCGTTGCGGCGGGGCAGGGGCCGCGTTCGGCACTGTGCGCGCACGTGTGGGTGTCAGCGGCGTGACGCTACGGCGCACTTTTTCCCACAGCGCGCGGTCTTCTTCGCTCAACCCGCGCTTTCGCTTGCGCGCCATGGGCCCGCAGTCGCTTCGGTTCAGCCGCCTGTGGCGACCAGTTTCCAGTTGGGATTGCCCGACGCCATTTCACGGCTGAAAGTCCAGACGTCGCGCTGACGTTTGATCTCGTTGGCGTTGCCTTCGACAACCTCGCCGTTGGCATTCTTGACCACCGATGTCAGCTCGCCGACGAACCGTACTGTGACATCGCCTTCGGTCGTGTCGGCATCATAGGTGGCATCTGTCAGGGTCAGTTCACGCACACCGACGAACCGGGCCTCTACGGTCAGTTTCTGCTGCTCGCGCAGATCTATAACTTCTTGAAAACTTTCATAAACATCGTTGGACAGGAACGGAATGACCGACTCCAGATCACCAGATTCGAAGGCCATCAAGATCATCTCGTAGGCGCCCCGCGCGCCTTCCAGGAAAGGACCCACGGCGAAATCGGGATCAGTCGTCTTCATCGCGGCCAGCGCTTCGGCAGCCTCGCTGCCTTCATCGACATGATCCGTGATATCGCGGTCGGGACCGCCTTCGATCACTTCGAAGTCCGGGCGCGGTTTCGCTGACGGATCGCTTTGCCCTGGCATGGCCACGGGCGGCTTTTCAAAGCCTTCGCGCGTACCAAGGACGTTCCGCAGGCGAAGGATCAAAAACACGGCGACCCCGGCGAGGACGAGCAGTTGAATCACGGCGGAGCTCATGGGACCCTCTCGGTTGGAGAATTGCGGAAAGCGTTTCGGATCACTACTTAGGCGTTGCACCCGAGCGAGTCCACCTGACAGGAGGCATCGACCGGGTTGAATCTGGTGGTAAGCAGGGAGTTTACCCGAAATGTGGCTTTTTTTCGCCTTCATCCTGGTCCCACTGATCGAAATCGCGCTGTTTATCCAGGTCGGCGGTTTGATCGGGCTGTGGGCTACGCTCGCAGTCGTCGTGCTTACCGCCGTTCTGGGTACCATTCTCGTGCGGTCGCAAGGACTTCAAACACTTGAGAAGGTTCGGACATCTCTCGAAACCGGGGCAGATCCCTCGCGGGCGCTGGCCCACGGGGTGATGATCCTCTTTTCCGGCTCTCTCTTGCTCACGCCGGGCTTCTTTACCGATGCAATCGGTTTTGCGCTTCTCATTCCGCCGGTGCGGGATGCGGTTTTTGAGCATTTTGGCGCTCGAATTGTCATGCGCACGACACGCTTCGGCGCCGCACCGGGCCGTCGGCCGACGCCGCACGACACTGTGATCGACGGCGAGTTCGAAGAGATCGACCCCGACAGCATTCCACGACGACCGGGAAGTCGCCCGTCGGGCTGGACGCAGCGTTGAGCGCAGGTCCGGTTGGCAGCTTCGCGCGATGCTGCTAAGGGAGCCGCGGCTTTCATTCCCAGAACCGGAGAATTCCCATGGCCGAAGTCGGCAACGGTGCCGCGGCACCGCAAGAGCAGCCCCCCCAAGTCAAGATGCAGATTCTGGGTCAGTTCATTCGTGATTTGTCCTTTGAAAACATCGTGGCGCAGAAAGGGACCAGCGGCGACGTGACGCCCGATGTCCAGGTCCAGGTCAATTTGGACGGCAAGAAACGCCCGGCCGAGCATCAGTACGAGGTGATCACCAAATTCACCGTCCGCTCCAAGAACAAGGGCACGGAAGACGTCCTGTTCATGATGGAGCTGGATTATGGCGGGATATTTCACATCGAAGGCGTGCCAGAGGCGCAGCTCCACCCGTTCCTGATGATCGAGTGTCCGCGGATGCTGTTCCCCTTCGTGCGGCGGATCGTCTCTGACGTCACCCGCGATGGCGGCTTCCCACCGTTGAATCTGGAAAACGTTGATTTCATGGCGATTTATCGCCAAGAGCTGGCCCGTCGCGCGGATGCTCAGAAATCCGCGGAGCCCGAAAGCCCGGCCAGCGATCCGGCGCCGACCGAGAACTGATCTAGCGCTGTTGCGCCCAGAGCGCGTCGGGACCGAGTCCGTCGACGAACGCGTCGTGGGCGGCCGCCTCGGCCTCGGTGATCCGGGGCGCGAGAGGCTCGGGGCGGGGACGGGCGCGCCAGGGCGCGCCATCCTCGGCCAGACCTGCTCCCCGCCGCCCGCTGTCCAGAGACAGGCCGGGCTGGCGGCCGCCGATCAGCTCCAGATACACCTCCGCCAGGATTTCGCTGTCGAGCAAAGCGCCATGTTTTTCACGCATTGAGTTGTCGATCCCGAACCTGCGACAGAGCGCATCCAGCGACGCAGGCGCACCGGGAAAGCGGCGGCGGGCAATCATGAGTGTGTCCACCGCGCGGTCGGCTGGCAGCTTGGGCGAGTTCATCCAGCCCAGTTCGGCGTTAAGAAACTTCATGTCGAAGCTGGCATTGTGAATCACCAGCGGGGCATCTGCCACGAAGTCCAGGAACGCCTGACCCACAGCCTCGAACACCGGTTTTTCCTTGAGGAAATCGTCGCCCAGACCGTGCACGGCAAAAGCTTCTTGGGGCATGGGACGGCGCGGATTGATATATTGGTGGTAGGTCTGTCCGCTTGGGACGTGATTGATCAGTTCCACCGCGCCAATTTCGACGATCCGATGCCCGTCATAAGGATCCAAGCCTGTGGTTTCGGTATCCAGCACGATCTCACGCATGACGTTCCCCGATCTGGGCAAGAATTGCAGCCACGGCCTCCCGCGTACTGTCGGGATCAATGGTCTCGATCACGCGGTCAGCCCGCTTTCGTTTTTCGGCGTCCGGGATCTGTTTGGCAAGCAATGCTTCAAACCGCGCTTCGGTCATGCCCGGGCGCGCCAGTACCCGGGCGCGCTGCACCTCGGCCGGCGCAGATACAACCACGGTCATATCGAAATCCGACGACATATCGCCTTCAAAGAGCAGGGGGATGTCGAGCACCGCAACATCTGCTTCCGTCGCCGCGAGAAATCGCTTCCGGTCGTCCGCGACCAGCGGGTGGATCACCTCTTCGATTTTCCGAAGCGCGGCGGGATCCTCTGCGATCCAGGCCTTCAATTCTTCGCGTGAGACGGCGCCTTCAACGATCGCTTCGGGTCGCAGCCCGGCAATCGCAGCAACCCCGGCACCGCCCTTGGCGTAGAGCCTGTGGACCGCGGCATCGGCATCCCATACCGCGCAGCCTGAGTCGGCGAACATTGCCGCGGTCGTCGATTTTCCCATACCGATCGATCCGGTCAGGCCAATGACAATTGGCCTGTTCACGCGCCGAGCACCGCCTCGCGCGCTGCATCATCCGCATCTGGACGGACGCCAAACCACCGCTCGAACCCTGGCACGGCCTGGTGAATGAGCATCCCCAGCCCGTCAACGGTCTGGGCCCCGGCCGCGGCGGCAGCCTCCAGAAACGGCGTTTTCAGCGGTGTGTAAACCAGGTCCGTGGCCACGGCGTTCTGAACGATGTCCGACAGATCCAGAACGAAGGGCGGCTGCCCCTCCATGCCGAGCGAGGTTGTGTTGACCACCGTACCGCATCCGTCGAGCACGTGGCGCGTGTCCTGCCAGGGCAGGGCAACGACCGGTTCGCCGAACTGTTCTTCGAGAGCCTCCGCTCGCGCAAAGGTCCGGTTCGTGAGGCGCACTTCTGGCGCGCCAAGATCGATCAGCGCCGCAATCACGGCCCGCGATGCGCCGCCTGCGCCAAAGACCGCGCAGGGCGCGGACGATGGGTTCCAGTCCGGGATGGCCTGTCGAAGGTTTTCGGTGAACCCGTATCCATCAGTATTGTCGGCATTGATCAATCCCCCCTCACCGAAAACCAGGGTGTTCGCGGCCCCGATCACATCGGCCCGATCTGACACGCGATGGGCAAGGGCCACCACCGCCTCCTTGTGCGGGATCGTGACGTTGGCGCCGACAAATCCCATTCGTGGCATCGCCGACAGAACCGCAGGAAGATCGTCGGACGACACTTCGATCGGTACGTAATGCCCGGCAATGCCGTATCGTTTCAGCCAATGAGCGTGGAGCGCGGGTGACCGGCTATGGCTGATAGGCGATCCGAGGACACCAACAAGGGGAATAGAGTCTTCGCTCATGTGTCCAGTTCACCGATCCGGGCGAGCTGGCGCAACACGGCCAGAAGCGGCAGGCCAAGGACCGTGAAATAGTCGCCGTCAATCCGGCTGAACAACCGGACCCCCTCGTTCTCCAGCATGTACCCTCCCACGGTGGTTTCAAGCTGCGCGCCATTGCGCGCCAGATAGCCGTCTAGATAGTCATCCGAAAAATCCGCCATGGTCATGCGCGCTTCTCCGATATGACGCCAGAGCGGCCGTCCGTCTCTGTAAAGCACAGCTGCAGACCACAGGATATGGGTATCGCCCCGCAATTGCAGGAGTTGCTCGCGCAATTCCGCTGCACTCCCGGCCTTTCCGAGCGCGTCTCCGCGATGGTCCAGAACCTGATCGCAGCCAAGCACGAGCCGTCCCGGCAAGCGGCCCGATACCTTTCGCGCTTTGGCCTCTGCAAGCTGATCGGCCATGTCCCGGGGCGTGATCGCCTCCGCAGACATTGCCGCGCGCAGCGACTCCTCGTCTATTTGCGCTGGAGCTGTGTCGACGGACACAGCTGCGTTCTCCAGCAAAGCTTTACGGGTCGGAGACGCAGAGGCGAGTACGAGCGGAAGAGGCATCGAATAACCTTGTGAGTAAGAGCATTGCAGGGACGGGACCTCTTCGGGACAGAATCCGTCGGTGATCTACCCCTGTGGATCGGTATGGTTCTTATCAACGAAATCGCGACTAGCCATCCTAAGGGGAAAACCTGTCCCCAGAAGAACCATCACACCTGGAAATCCAGAGATGTTCAACTGTTTATCCACAGGTTCCTACTTGCCGGATTTCCTGTAAGATATTGTATTTATGAAATAATATAAGAAATCCCTTTGCGAAATATTCTTGCGCGTCAGACTGTCCCCAGCACCAAAACCCTGTGGACCATGCCGTAATCCACACCATCCACAGGCCCTTCTAACCACTCCCATTTCCTTTCTAAATATATTCTTTAAGAGAGTGTTCGGCAGGGAGAGAATTCCATGGTTCTAGATTTCTTGAGTGGCGTCTATCCATGGACAAAGGCGTTGCACCTCATCTCGGTGATTGCCTGGATGGCGGGCCTGTTCTATCTGCCGCGCCTCTTCGTCTACCATGTCGAACGTGTCGACACCGCAAGCGACACCGACGCGCTGTTTCAGGTCATGGAAGCGAAACTTCTGCGGCTCATCATGAACCCTGCGATGATTGCGGCATGGCTGTTCGGGCTGGCGCTCATCGCAACGCCCGGCGTCATAGATTGGGGCGCGGTCTGGCCCTACACGAAATTCGCAAGCGTACTCGGGATGACTTGGTTCCATCACTGGCTGGGATTGCGCCGCAAGGATTTCCTGTCCGGTGCCAACACACGCAGCGGGCGCGACTACCGACTGATGAACGAGGTCCCCACGGTTCTGATGGTCATCATCGTCATCTCCGTGATCGTAAAACCGTTCTGAGGTCTGACCTGCCAAGCTGGCATTGACTTTTCGCCTGTTGCACCATACCTGACCCAAGTGCTGCGCGTCCGTGCGGCTGTTTTCCATCACATATATCGAAACGTGGCCCCACAGGCCCGTACGTGAGCGACCCATGTCCCCAGACCGCCTCAATCTGTCCGATCTCAAAGCCAAAAGCCCCAAAGACCTGCTGTCCATGGCAGAGGAGCTCGAAATCGAGAACGCCTCGACCATGCGCAAGGGCGAGATGATGTTCCAGATTCTGAAGGAACGTGCCGACGAGGGTTGGGAAGTATCGGGCGATGGCGTCCTTGAAGTTCTGCAAGACGGGTTTGGCTTTTTGCGGTCTCCCGAGGCGAACTATCTGCCGGGGCCGGACGACATTTATGTTTCGCCAGAAATGATCCGCCAGTTTTCGCTGCGGACCGGGGACACGATTGATGGCGTTATGCAGGCGCCGCGCGACGCCGAACGGTATTTCGGACTCACAAACGTCACTCGGATCAATTTCGAAGATCCCGAAAAAGCACGCCACAAGATTAATTTCGACAATCTGACGCCGCTCTATCCTGATGAGCGGATGAACATGGAAATCAGCGATCCTACCATCAAGGACCGCTCCGCCCGGATCATCGATCTGGTCGCGCCGATCGGCAAAGGTCAGCGATCCCTGATCGTGGCACCTCCGAGGACGGGAAAAACCGTTCTGTTGCAAAACATTGCGAAGTCCATCGGAGTGAACCATCCGGAATGCTATCTGATCGTTCTCCTGATCGACGAACGTCCGGAAGAAGTCACCGACATGCAGCGCAGCGTGAAGGGCGAAGTGATCTCATCGACCTTTGACGAACCGGCGACCCGGCATGTTGCTGTCTCTGAAATGGTGATCGAAAAGGCCAAGCGGCTGGTTGAACACAAGCGCGACGTTGTAATCCTGCTTGATTCGATCACGCGTCTGGGCCGGGCCTTTAACACGGTGGTGCCATCGTCGGGCAAGGTCCTGACTGGTGGAGTCGATGCCAATGCGCTGCAACGTCCCAAACGGTTCTTCGGCGCGGCCCGGAACATCGAAGAGGGCGGCAGCCTTACCATCATAGCCACGGCTCTGATCGACACCGGTAGCCGGATGGACGAGGTGATTTTCGAAGAGTTCAAGGGCACGGGCAACTCCGAGATCGTGTTGGATCGCAAGATTGCCGACAAACGCGTCTATCCCGCGATGGACATCCTGAAGTCCGGCACACGGAAAGAAGATCTTTTGGTCGACAAGGGTGATTTGCAGAAAACCCATGTCCTGCGGCGGATCCTCAACCCGATGGGCACCACAGACGCCATCGAGTTCCTGATCTCCAAGCTCAAGCAGACCAAGTCCAATTCGGAATTCTTCGACTCTATGAACACCTGACACGCACGCGAGGTGGGGTGTGGACACGATCTTTGCGCTGGCCACAGCGCCGGGCAAAGCCGGCGTTGCCATTGTCCGGGTGTCTGGCCCCCGGGCCCATGACGCGGCCGAGAGACTAACAGGACGGCGCCCGGCACTGCGACAGGCAACGCTCTGTACCTTGAAAGACCGCAATGGCGGGCATCTGGACAACGGGCTTGTCCTTCTTTTTCCGGAAGGCGGCAGTTTCACGGGCGAGCCTGTGGCCGAGTTTCATCTCCACGGCGCGCGCGCAACGATCGCTGCAGTTTTGCGGTCCCTTTCCGGTATCGAGGGGTTCCGGCAGGCCGAACCGGGCGAGTTTACCCGGCGCGCCCTGGAAAATGGATGCATGGATCTGACCGAGGTCGAGGGTCTTGCGGACCTTATCGAGGCAGAGACCGAAGCACAGCGGCGTCAAGCGCTGCGCGTGCTTTCCGGCGATCTCGCCGACATCGTTGCAGGGTGGCGCGCGGACTTGATTGCTGTGATGTCTCTTGTCGAGGTGACAATCGACTTTGCCGACGAAGACGTGCCAGTGGATGTCAGTCCCGAAGTCTCGGCAGGCATCGATGCTCTGATCTTGTCCATATCCACGGAACTCAACGGGATCTCTGTGGCAGAACGGGTGCGCGACGGGTTTGAAGTTGCTATCGTCGGCCCGCCCAATATCGGTAAATCCACACTTCTTAACCGCCTGGCGCGCCGTGAGGCGGCCTTGGTCTCTGACATCGCCGGGACGACCCGCGATATCGTTGAAGTACGTATGGATCTTGGCGGATTGCTCGTCACATTTCTGGATACAGCGGGCTTGCGTCTTACGGATGATGTCGTTGAAAACCTTGGTATTTCTCGGGCTAAGTCGCGGGCTGAGGCGGCTGATCTTCGGATCATTCTAACCGATGGGACGGCTCCTGTTTTGGATCCACTATCGCCGCAAGACCTTGTTCTTACCGGCAAAGCCGATCTCATTTCCGACTATGAAGCGGGTGTTTCCGGGCTCAGCGGAGCAGGGGTGTCGGACTTGCTCGACCATGTACGTAGCGTTTTGTCGGACCGTGCGTCAGCTGCGGGTATGGCAACTAGAGAACGACACCGCACAGCTCTGATGAGTGCGGTACTGGCTTTGGAATCGGCGCGAGATCGGCTAGGGTCCTTGGCGGAGCAGACAGACCTTGTTGCGGAAGATCTCCGCCAGGCGGTACGCGCGCTGGATGCCATGACAGGTCGAATAGATTCCGAAGATGTGCTTGATCAGATTTTCAGTGCGTTTTGCCTGGGGAAGTAGCGGTGTTTCACGTGAAACAGTCTGAATTCGACGTCATTGTTGTTGGTGGCGGACATGCCGGTTGTGAAGCCGCCCATGCGGCCGCACGATGCGGAGCGTCCGTTGCTCTGGTGACGCTCCATCGTGCCTCCATTGGCGTAATGTCATGCAATCCTGCTATCGGAGGTCTCGGCAAGGGCCATCTTGTCCGGGAAATCGATGCTTTGGATGGTGTTATGGGCCGTGTTGCCGATGTGTCGGGCATCCAGTTCCGCCTGTTGAACCGGCGCAAGGGACCCGCCGTTCAAGGCCCCCGCACACAAAGCGATCGCGCGCTCTATCGCAACCGGATGCAGTCAGAGCTTGCATCGAGGCCAGGTCTCTCGATCCTTGAGGGTGAAGTCGCAGACTTGCTTTTGGAGGGAACGCGTGTGAGGGGCGTTGTTCTTGCCGATGGCGCAGAGATTTCGTCGCAGACGGTTGTGATTACGACCGGGACCTTCTTGCGTGGTGTCATTCACATTGGCGAAGAGCGGAGGAACGCGGGCAGGATGGGTGAGAGCCCATCAATTGCACTCGCAGAGCGATTTGATGGTTTCGGGCTGCCGATGGGCCGCCTGAAAACCGGAACACCGCCTCGACTTGACGGCCGAACCATCGACTGGACTCGGTTGGAGATGCAGCCAGGTGACGATGATCCCGTCTTTTTCTCGTTTGAAACCAAGGGTGTTACGGCGCCACAGATCGCCTGTGGCATTACGCATACGAGTGAAGAGACACATGAGATCATTCGAGCCAACCTCCATCGCTCGGCGATGTATGGGGGCCGAATAGACGGGGTTGGTCCTCGTTACTGCCCGTCGATCGAAGACAAGGTGGTGCGATTCTCTGACAAGTCCTCTCACCAGGTGTTCCTGGAACCGGAAGGCGTATCAGATCCAACTGTCTATCCGAATGGGATATCGACATCGCTTCCTGAAGATGTTCAAGCGGCCTATGTCGCCTCCATTCGAGGTCTGGAAAGTGCCAAGATTCTTCAACCAGGCTATGCGATCGAGTACGACTATGTTGACCCCAGGGCCCTGAAGCCAGATCTTGCAGTGAAAGATTTGTGTGGCCTGTATCTCGCCGGGCAGATTAACGGCACGACAGGGTATGAAGAGGCCGCTGCGCAGGGGCTGGTTGCAGGCATAAATGCGGCGCGGTGCTCAAAAACACAAGATCCTGTGTATTTCAGCCGTACAGACAGCTATATTGGGGTTATGATCGATGATCTGACGTCACGTGGTGTTTCCGAACCCTACCGGATGTTCACAAGCCGCGCAGAGTTTCGCCTTTCGTTGCGGGCGGACAATGCCGACCAGAGACTGACGCCCAGAGGAGTTGAGATCGGGTGTGTCTGCGCTGCTCGCGAAGACGCATTTGTCGAGAAGATGGCTTCGCTCCACGCAGCCACAGCCAAGTTGAAAAGTGTGACTTGGACACCTCGGGCACTCGGCGATTTGGGGGTGAAAGTCAACGAAGACGGCAAGAAACGCTCAGCCTACACATTGCTGTCCTATCCGGACGTGGACTTTCAGACCCTTGTGGGCCTTGCTCCGGACCTCAATGATATTGAGCCGGATGTGCGAAAGCAGATATCACGAGAAGCGCTCTATGCTCAGTATATGGAGCGCCAGGCACGGGACGTCGATGCGCTGAAAAGACAGGAAGCGGAACTAATTCCGAGTGATTTCAACTATATGTCGGTGAGGGGCTTGTCGAATGAAGTGCGGGATAAGTTGGTCGCGCGTGCTCCTGCAACTTTGGCACAAGCGGCTCAGATAGAGGGTATCACGCCCGCGGCACTCATGGTGATTTTGGTTGCATTGCGACAAACCGATCGTCGGAAGCGCGCCTGATGACGGTCGATAGGGTAGCGGAGCTCATGTGTGTTTCACGTGAAACACAATCAGCGCTTCGGATCTATTTGGACCTCCTGCGCAAGTGGTCCCCGCGGATCAACCTCGTGGCTCCTAGTACACTTGAGGAAGCCGAGTCTCGACATTTTGCCGATTCACTCCAACTGCTCTCTTTGTGTCCAGAACGTGCGAGAGTCTGGGCCGATCTCGGTTCTGGAGGAGGCTTTCCGGGTTTGGTCGTAGCTATAGCCGCCCGCAACATGCTCCCAGAGTTGGAAATGCACCTGATTGAGAGCGATCAGCGTAAAGCGACGTTTCTGCGCGCTGTTTCACGTGAAACACAAACACCCGTTACGGTACACGCCGCGCGAGCGGAGTTGCTTGCTCCTCTGGGCGCAGACGTCGTTTCAGCGCGAGCCCTTGCACCGCTCCCGGAACTGCTGCCGATGGTGCATCGACATCTTCAATTCGGGGGAATTGCACTGCTTCCGAAGGGAAAGTCCTACGGGAACGAAGTTCACAGTTCCCGGGCGGATTGGCACTTTTCCTCGAGCGCGATTCCGAGCAAGACCGAAGCGGGCGCCGCAATTCTGAAAATCGGAGACCTCAGCCATGTCTGACGCTCAAAGTCCTCGGGTCATTGCGATCTCGAACCAGAAAGGTGGTGTCGGAAAGACGACGACGACCATAAATTTGGCCGCAGCGCTTGCGCGCGAGGGGTTTTCGACACTGGTTGTTGATATCGATCCGCAGGGGAATGCCTCTACGGGTCTTGGGGTCGATCCAGACGCGCGCAAACTCACAACATATGACCTGATCCTAGACGGCGCCGCGCTCTCCGATGTCGTTGTTCCGACGGAGTTCGACGGCATTCTGATTGCTCCTGCAACGACAGACTTGAGCTCGGCCGATATCGAACTCGTAGCGAACGAGCGCCGGTCGCACCTTTTGCGGGACGCCTTGAGCGGTGAGATGTTGGGGGGACTTGGGCTGGATTACGTTTTGATTGATTGTCCACCCTCGCTTAATCTGTTGACGGTCAATGCGATGATCGCGGCTGATTCCATCCTCATTCCACTCCAGAGCGAGTTTTTTGCGCTGGAAGGCCTGTCTCAGCTGATGCTGACGATTCGGGAGGTCCGACAAAACGCCAATCCCGAGCTTCGGATCGAAGGCGTTCTTCTCACCATGCATGATCAGCGGAATAAACTGGCCCAGCAAGTCGAGAGTGATGCGCGCCAGACTCTGGGTGACCTGGTGTTCGACACCATCGTTCCTCGGAATGTCCGTGTGAGTGAGGCTCCGTCCTATGCCGTTCCGGTAATTGACTATGATCCGAAATCAAAAGGCAGCTTGGCGTACCAGGCCTTGGCAATGGAACTGCTTGCGCGCTATCGTCAGGCATCGGGCATAACGGAAGAGGCATAAGCCGTGGCGCAGAAAGACAAACGAGGGCTGGGGCGAGGATTGTCGGCACTTATGGCGGATGTTGCGCCGGAGGCAGAGCAGTCCGGTGCGCCACGCCGTGCAGATACTACTCTCCCGATCGAACAGATCGTTCCAAACCCGGACCAGCCTCGGCGAAGCTTCAACGAGGAGGCTCTGTCGGAATTGTCTGCGTCGATCCGGGAGAAGGGCGTTCTTCAGCCTTTGATCGTCCGCCCCTATGGGGGTGAGCCTCCCGTCTATCAGATCGTTGCCGGAGAGCGTCGCTGGCGCGCAGCCCAGGCGGCACAATTACACGACATCCCCGTGATTGTACGCGATTTTTCGGACACCGAGGTCTTGGAGATCGCGATCGTCGAGAACATCCAACGTGCGGATTTGAACCCCATCGATGAGGCGCGTGGCTATCGACAGTTGATCGAACGGTTCGGCCACACCCAGGAGAAGCTTGGCGAAGCCATGGGGAAAAGCCGCAGCCATGTCGCGAATGCGCTGCGCTTGATGCAGTTGCCCGAGGAAGTTCAGGTCATGCTGGCGGAGGGCGCGTTGTCCGTTGGCCATGCGCGCGCCTTGATTACAACCGGCGACCCGCTGGCGCTGGCCAAACAAGTTGTGGCGCGTAGCCTGTCGGTGCGCGAGACAGAAAAGCTCGCTAAGGCATCAGAGCATCCGCGCAGTCCAACCAGCGCCAAGGCGGAAAAGGATGCGGATACCAAAGCGTTGGAAAGTGACCTTTCGGCAGCACTCGGTATGAGTGTGACGATTGACCATAAAGCAGACAGTGGCGGGCAGGTAGTAATTCGATATAAGTCACTGGAAGCGCTTGATGAATTGTGCCGTGTCCTAAGCGTCAGTGATCCGGTCGGGTCCAGATAAAGATCATGACGCAGGTCAGTACCAGAGCCTGAACGAACAGGATCACGGGTCTCACACCGAGCAGAACAGAGATCCCGAAAGCGGCGCAAATCATGACCGTGGAAAGACGCTTGGCCCTCGGGCGAATTGCGCCATGGTCACGCCAATCGCGGATATGCGGCCCGTAAACAGGGTGGTTGACCAGCCAGCGGTGCCAGCGGTCGGAGCTGTTGCTGAAACAGAACGCGGCGAGGATCATGAAGGGCACAGTTGGCAGAAGCGGTACCACGATGCCGATGAGTCCGAGGGCGACGGCGAACAGCCCGGTTATGAACCAGAGCGCTCGCACGCTCAGTCGCTCAGGAGTTCCGAAAGCACCGCGTTGAGCAGCAAACGACCACGGGCCGTGGTGCGCAGCTGGCTGTCCTGTCTTTCGAGCAGACCATCTGCGATCAGCTCTGCAAGCCGATCCTGCTGCAGTTCATAGCCAAGGTCACACAGACGGCCGAGGTCGCTTCCTTCGCTCAATCGCAGGCTCATCATCAGGTATTCTTCGGCCTGCTCACGCCTGTTGGATGTGGACTTTTCTTCCAGGCCACTGTGGCCGGCGGCAATGGCGCGCAGCCAGGCGTCCGGAGACCGCAGGGCCGCAGTCGCGATTCTGCCGACGGTCTGCTCAATCCGACCGTGGGCTCCAGGCCCGACGCCGAGCCACTCTCCGCCGCGCCAATAGATCAGGTTGTGACGGCTTTCCGATCCGGGTCGGGCGTGGTTGGAGACTTCGTAGGCAGGCAAACCTGCGTTTGCGCACAGGTCCTGCGTCAACTCATAAAGCCTGACGGCGCGGTCTTCGGTAGGCAAGCCGTGAAGGCCGCCCCTCTGATGACGCGCGTGAAAGGGCGTGTTCGGTTCGATTGTCAGTTGGTAAAGCGAGAGATGATCCATGCCGACGGACAAGGCTGTGCTCAGTTCAGCGCGCCACTGAGCCTCGGTCTGGTCCTGGCGCGCGTAAATCAGATCGAAGCTGACGCGGTCGAATTCGGCCCGGGCCATATCGACCGCTGCCAGCGCTTCGGCGACATTGTGCAATCGGCCAAGCCGTTGCAGATCGCCGTCATTCAGCGCTTGCACGCCCAGCGAGATGCGGTTGACCCCAGCGGCACGAAACCCGGAGAACCGGTCCCGTTCCGCCGAGGTTGGGTTCGCTTCGAGCGTGATTTCGGCGTCATTGGCGAAGTGCCAATGCTGCGCAATGCGTTCCAGAATCCGGGCGACGGTCGCTGGCTCCATGAGGCTGGGAGTGCCGCCGCCAAAAAAAACTGAATGAACGAGACGGCCCGGTGTCAGAGCCGCCCAGCGGTCAAGGTCTGTCTCATAAGCATCGGCCCAGGCCCCGTGATCGATCTGTGCCGCGACGTGGCTGTTGAAGTCGCAATAGGGGCATTTGGCGGCACAAAACGGCCAGTGAACATAGATGCCGAACCCCGCGGTTTGCCAGACCGCAGGAGCGGTCCGACCGTCAGCGGGCAAGGAGCCGGGCCTTGAGCTTGGCGAAAGCGTCGGCCCGGTGACTCATGGCATGTTTGCGGTCCGGGTCCATCTCGCCAAAGGTTTCGGTTTCTCCGACGGCCACAAAAACCGGATCGTACCCAAAGCCATGCGAGCCGCGCATCGGCCAAACGAGCTGTCCATGGACCTGACCTTCGAAAATCTCGTCATGTCCATCGGGCCAGGCGACGCAAAGCGTGCAGCAGAATCGGGCCGTGCGAGGATGCGGTGCGTTCATGCCTTCAAGCTGGGCATTGACCTTGCCCATTGCCATGGCAAAGTCGCGACCGTTGCCGGTTTCCGCCCAGTCGGCCGTGTAGACCCCCGGCGCCCCATCCAGCGCATCGACGGCGAGCCCGCTGTCATCAGAGAGCGCGGGCAGGCCGCTTGCCGCGGCTGCCGCATGAGCCTTGATCCGGGCATTCTCCGCAAAGCTGGTGCCGGTTTCGTCCGGCTCGATGCTGCTGAAGTCTGACACAGGACGCGCAGAAATACCGAATGGCTCCAGCAAAGCCTTGATTTCACGTAATTTTCCAGAGTTGTGCGACGCCAACACCAGGATGTCGCCGCCCAAGGCTCGCATCAGGCCAGCGCCGCCCGCTGTGCGGCCACCAGTTCGGTCACCCCGGCGTCTGCGAGGTCCAGAAGCGTGCCCATCTGATCGCGGGAGAAGGTGGCGCCTTCGGCAGACATCTGGACCTCGACCAGCCGTCCGGTACCTGTGATCACAAAGTTGCCGTCGACGCCGGCCTCGCTGTCCTCGGGATAGTCGAGATCCAGCACGGGCTGGCCGGCATAGATGCCACAGCTGACCGCGGCGATATGATCGGTGAGCGGATCCGATAACACATCACGCGCCTTCATCAGCTTGTCGCACGCCAGCCGCAAGGCGACCCAGCCGCCTGTGATTGCCGCGCAGCGCGTTCCGCCATCGGCTTGGATCACGTCGCAATCGATGCTGATCTGGCGTTCGCCCAGGGCAACCCGGTCGACGCAGGCGCGCAAACTGCGGCCGATCAGGCGCTGGATCTCCTGGGTGCGGCCGGACTGGCCGTTCTTGGCCTCGCGCCGCATGCGGGTATGCGTCGCACGTGGGAGCATCCCATACTCGGCGGTCACCCATCCCAGCCCGGTGTTCTTGAGAAACGGTGGTACGCGCTCCTCTAGCGAGGCAGTGCAAAGCACATGGGTATCGCCCATCCGGATCATGCAGGACCCTTCGGCATGGCGTGTCACGTCCGTTTCGATTGTAATCGACCGGAGTTCGTTTAGCTTTCGCCCTGAGGGCCGCATGGGTGTTCCCTTCGTTTACGTGAGCGTCCCATATCCGCCGCGGCTCGCGCAGTTCAACCCCGGTGAAGCCTTCCTTTGAGCGATGAACGACGACACGCCTGACATTCTTGCCGATCTGAACGAACGCTCCCGCGAAGTTTTTCGCCGGGTGGTCGAAGGGTATCTACAGAGCGGCGACCCGGTTGGCTCGCGCAGCCTGACCCGGGAAATGTCCGAAAGGGTCAGCGCGGCAACGATCCGAAACGTGATGCAGGACCTGGAGTATCTGGGTCTGATCGACAGCCCCCATGTGTCCGCCGGACGTGTGCCGACGGAAAAGGGGCTGCGCATGTTCGTCGACGGGTTCCTGGAGGTCGCGGATCTGACCGAGGCCGATCGCGGCCAGATCGACGCCACGCTGGGAGACAATGCCGGCGATGTCGGGGGTATGCTCGATTCGATCGGGGCAGCGCTGTCGGGTGTGACGCAAGGGGCGAGCCTGGTGCTCACACCCAAGCATGAGGCAGCGATTCGCCATATCGAGTTCGTCAGCCTCGCGCCGGACCGCGCGCTGGTGGTGCTGGTCTTTGCCGACGGGCAGGTGGAGAACCGCATTTTCCATCCGCCGCTCGGCACGACGCCCTCGGCGATGCAGGAAGCGGCGAATTTCCTCAACGCGGTGCTTGCAGGCCGGACGCTGAGCGAATTGCGCGGCGCGGTAGAGACGGAGATTTCGCTCCGCCGTCAGCAGATCAACAGTCTGGCGCGGGACATGGTGGATAGCGGCTTGGCGGTTTGGGAGAACGAAGGCACTCAGACGGAGCGCTTGATCGTACGCGGGCGTGCCAACCTGCTCGACAGTCAGAGCGAAGAGGATCTGGAGCGTGTAAGGGTGCTCTTTGACGACCTGGAACGAAAACGTGATATCGCAGAGTTCCTCGAACTGACCGAAGCGGGCGAGGGTGTGCGCATTTTCATCGGTTCAGAGAACAAACTCTTTTCACTTTCGGGTTCCTCTTTGGTGGTCTCTCCATATATGAACGCTGACCGTAAGATCATTGGCGCCGTGGGGGTCATCGGACCGACGCGGTTGAATTACGGTCGGATCGTGCCGATCGTCGATTACACGGCACAGCTGGTCGGGAAAATGTTGTCCGATCGGAGCTAAGAGGAGTGACGATGGTAAATCCGAATCGCACCGCACACACCACTGCGCAGACCGAGGATGAGCACCGCGCCATGGAGGCCCAGAAGGCGGCCGACCAGGCACCGGAAACCATCGATATCGAGGCGTTGGCCAAGGAGTTCGAGAGCGCCGATGCGGCGATCGATCAGCTCAATGCCGATGCTCACGGTAAACTCGCGGAAGCCGAGGCCGAATTCGAGACCGAAATCGCCGGGCTGCGCGCCGAGCGGGATGAAATGCGGGATCGCTGGCTGCGCGCCATGGCGGACGCCGAAAACGCGCGCAAGCGCGGCGAACGGGACCGGCGCGAAGGCGAGCAATATGGCGGCTCCAAGCTCGCCCGCGACCTGCTGCCGGTCTATGACAATCTCACCCGCGCCCTGGAGGCTGCGAACGCCGATGCGACCGGCGTCGACAAGGCGCTGATCGAGGGCGTGGAGCTGACCATGCGGGAGCTGGTCAATATCTTCGGCAAGCACGCGATTACCAAGATCACGCCGCAAGCGGGCGATACGTTCGATCCGCAGTTGCACCAGGCCATGTTCGAGGCACCCATGCCCGGCACCAAGGCAGGCGAGATCATCCAGGTGATGACGGACGGTTTCATGCTCCATGACCGTTTGTTGCGGCCGGCTCAGGTGGGCGTATCCTCGACCCCCGGCTGAATTCGCGGCACTGCGGCAAGAAAATGCCGCAGCTGCATAATCCACCTACGCTCTGTTACAAAACCACCCTAACATGGCGCTCCGTAAGGAGTTGCTGTCATGTTTTCATTGTCGGGGCAAAAGGCCCTCATCGTCGGCATCGCCAACGCACAGTCCATTGCCTATGGCGTGGCCAAGGCGTTGCGGACGCAGGGCGCGGACCTTGCCGTCACCTATCTCAATGACCGGGCCGAGCCCCATGTCCGACCCCTGGCCGAGGAGCTCGGCGCGTCGCTGGTCCTCCCGCTCGACGTGGCCGAGGATGCGCAGCTGGACGCCGTCTTCGACAGGATCGCGGCCGATTGGGGCAAGCTCGATACGCTGGTTCATTCAATTGCCTATTGCCCGAAGGACGATCTGCATGGCCGGGTACTCGACAGCTCGCGCACTGGGTTTCGCACCGCCATGGACATCTCCGTCCATTCCTTCGTGCGGATGGTGCGCAAGGCCGAGCCACTGATGGCGGAGGGCGGGACCTGCATGACGGTCAGCTTCTACGGCGCCGAAAAGGTCGTGGACAACTACAACATCATGGGACCGGTCAAGGCGGCGCTGGAGTCGGTCACCCGCTACATCGCGGCCGAACTGGGTCCCAAGGGTATTTCGGTCCATGCGCTGTCGCCGGGACCGCTGAGAACCCGCGCCGCGACCGGTATCGGCCATTTCGACGAGCTGCTCGAAGATGCCGCGCGCAACGCTCCGACGCATCATCTGGCGACAATCGAGGATGTCGGGGCCTACGCCGCGTTCCTGGCCAGCCGCGAGGCCTTCAATGTCACCGGCTCGGTTCATTTCATCGATGGCGGCCAGCATATCGTGGGCTGACGGCGGCCCAGTCCCTGCATGACAAGGAGCGACGCATTGCATTCGACCAAACCGTGGCCCGGCATGCGCGCCGAGCAGCTCCCGACAGCCTCTGACGAGCGGTCAGAAACGCTCCAAACGGCGCCATCGCGCCGGTTCGAGTTGGCCACAGTGCACGCGCGGGACACAGCCGACATGATGGCGCGGCAGATGTCGGCGATCACGGGCGATCTGCAGGGACTGACGACACCCATCGGGATCGTGAGTGCCCACAGCGCCTGCGCGCAGGACGCCCGGAAACGGGGATACCTGTTCCTCTTTTCGTTACGCCAATGGTCCGATACTGTGATTGCCGAGAACGCTGACAGCGCGCCGTCGCTGCGTGCCAGTCGGCAGGCGCGCAAGGACGCGGTGCGGGACCTGCGCTATGTGATCGGACCGGAGGATGACCTGGGCAACGTCCCCAATGCCTTCATCGACCGGCTCGAGTCCAAGCTCGATTTACAGACATCTGGCGGCCCGGCGGCCGACGCGGCAGAATGGGTCGAAGGGATCCGTCAATGACCAAGCTCTTTCGAAACACGCCTTACGACAAGCTGGAGATCGGCATGGAGGCCGAGATCCACCGTCTTTGCGTGGCCGACGATCTCTATGTCTTTGCAAACACGTCGGGCAATCTCAACCCGATGCACCTGCCGCGCGAGGATGGCGATGGTGACGGGCAGACCGAGGCGCTGGCGCCGGGGCTCTGGGTCGGGTCGCTGATCTCGGCGGTGCTGGGCAACGAACTGCCCGGGCCGGGCACGATCTATCGCAGTCAGGCGCTGACCTTTCACGCCCAGGCCCATGCGGGAGACCAGCTCGTCGCGCGGGTCCGGCTGAAGGCCAAGGGCGATGGCCGGCAGGCGATCTTCGACACCTCCGTCGCGCTGGCCGACGGCACGTTGATCGCCGATGGCGAGGCCGTGGTGATTGCCCCGGATGCCCAGGACAGTTTCGAGGCCCGGGACGTTCCGGGCCTGACCGTGCAGAAGCATATCCATTTCGACGCCATGCTGGAGCGGGCGGAGCCGCTCGACCCGATCCCGACAGCGGTCGTCGCGCCCGAAGAGCCCAATTCCCTGGGCGGCGCGCTGCTAGGACGCGATCATACGCTGATCGACCCAATTCTGATCGGAGACGCGGCCAAGATCACCGCTGCGGCGGCCGAGCTGGGCGCGGATCTCTCGGGTATCGAGATCTTTGATGTGCCCGACCATCGCGCCGCCGCAATCAAGGGTGTCGCGTTGGTCAATCAGGGCAGGGCGCGCGCGCTGATGAAGGGGCATCTGCACACCGACGAGCTGCTCCGGCAGGTCGTCAAGCGCGAGGGCGGACTGCGCACCACGCGCCGGTTGAGCCACATCTTCGTCATGGATGTGCCGGGGCTGACCCATATCCTGATGGTGTCCGACGCCGCGATCAACATCGCCCCGGACCTGGAAACCAAGGTCAGCATCGTCCAGAATGCCATCGATCTGGCGATATCCCTCGGCATCGAGCAGCCCAAGGTCGGCGTGCTCTCGGCAGTGGAAACGGTCAATCCCAAGATGCAGTCGACAATGGATGCCGCGATCCTGTCGAAAATGGCCGAGCGCGGACAGATCACGGGTGGCGTCGTTGACGGTCCGCTGGCCATGGACAACGCCATGGATCTGGAGGCTGCACGCACCAAGGGCATCAAAAGCCGCGTCGCCGGGCAGGCCGAAATCCTCGTACCGCCCAATATCGAGAGCGCCAACATGCTGGCCAAACAGCTGACATTCGTGTCACATGCCGAGGCCGGAGGGATCGTCCTGGGTGCGGCTTGCCCGATCATCCTCACATCCCGATCCGACGACGACAAAGCGCGGCTGGCCTCCTGTGCCATTGCTGCGCTCTACGCGGAGAGCCTTAAAAAATGACGCGGGTGCTGACCCTGAATGCCGGATCGTCCTCGATCAAATTTGCTGTTTTTTCCTCGGGCGACGCCCCCGAAGAGCTGGCCAGCGGCCAGATCGAAAGCCTCTACTCCTTCGGTGGTGTGCTGAGCCTGAAGTGGCAGGGCAAAAAGACCAAGACCGAGTTGGGTCAGGCGGACCATGTCGAAGGCGTGCGCGCGATCCTTGATGCCGTGGCGCCGGTGCTCGACGGGCAGGGCGTCGCCGCCATCGGGCATCGTGTGGTGCATGGCGGCACGGTCTATGACGCGCCTGCGGTTCTGACCGACGAGGTCATGGCGACGCTGGAGAAATTCGTGCCTCTCGCGCCGCTGCACCAGCCACACAACCTGGCCGCGGTGCGTGCGGCGATGGAGGCGTTTCCCGATGCAGTGCAGGTGGGGTGCTTCGACACGGCCTTTCATCGGGGCCACCCGTGGGTAAACGACACGTTCGCCCTGCCGCGGCGCTATTATGAGGCCGGCGTGCGGCGCTATGGGTTCCACGGGCTGAGCTATGACTACATCGCCGGTGCGATGGCCCGAATCGACCCGCAGGGCGCGGACCGGACGGTGGTCTGCCATCTGGGTAATGGCGCGTCGATGTGCGCGCTCCGCGAGGGCCAATCGGTCGCCTCCACCATGGGGTTCTCGGCGCTGGACGGTCTGCCCATGGGCACCCGTTGCGGTCAGCTCGACCCCGGCGTCATGCTCTATCTGATGGAGCAGGAAGGGATGGACGCCAAGGCGATCTCGGACCTGCTCTACAAGGAAAGCGGGCTCAAGGGCCTGTCGGATCTGAGCAACGACATGCGCGTGCTGGAAGGCGCGGGCACGCCGGAGGCCGACCAGGCGATCGAGTATTTCGTGTTCCGGATCCGGCGCGAACTGGGGTCGCTGGCGGCAGTGCTTGGCGGGCTCGACACGGTCGTCTTTACCGGCGGGATCGGCGAAAACTCCGCCAATATCCGCGGCAAGGTCTGCAGCGATATGGAGTGGATCGGGATCACGCTCGACGAAGCCGCCAATGCGGAGCATGCCGCGGTGATCTCCAGCGGCGACGTGACTGTCCGGGTAATCCCCACGGACGAGGAGCTGGTCATTGCGACGGCGGCGATTTCGGCTCTCGAAGACGCGCGAGCCGCCGCAGCCGAGTAAGGTCCGCAGCCGTATCGACATCTGCAAGCATGGTCGCCTGCGCGATCCGGTGACCGGGCAGGGTGGCGATGGTATCTGCCATCGCGTGGCGCGAGGACCAGCGCACCCCGTGAAACATCGTGGGCGGCGGCGCGCGCCGGCGGGCGAGTCCGATCAGCCAGTAGCCGCCATCCTCGGCGGGACCGAGCACCGCATCGTGGGTCCCGAGCAGGCGGATCGCGTCGGCGATGTGCCTGCGCCGGATCCCCGGGATATCTCCCCCGATCACCAGCACAGGTCCGGGCGGGCCCTGCCGCAGCAGCCGTCCCATCCGCGCACCCAGATTGCCGCCTCCCTGCGGGCGTCGGGGGAGATCGCCGGGCCAGACCCGGCTGTCCAGCCCCTCGCGGTCGGGCGAGACGGCCAGTTCCAGCCGCCAGCGGGGGTCGCGGAGGCCGCGGATGAGGGACGCGGTCTGGTGCCGGAACCACCAGGCGGCGGGCACCATCCCGATCGCGCGCCCCAGCCGGGTTTTCACGCGTCCGGGGCGCGGCTCCTTGACCATGACGATCAGGCGCGGGCGCCGGTCTTGCATGTCAGGCGAAGAAATCCGCAAGGACCCGCCGGTATACCGATGTCAAGCGCGGTATCTCGTCGATGGCGACGGCCTCGTCCACCTGATGCATGCCGCGCCCCACCAGCCCGAATTCCACCACCGGGCAATGCTGCTTGATGAAGCGCGCGTCCGACGTGCCGCCGCTGGTGGAAAGCACCGGGTCCAGGCCCGTCTCGGCCCGTACGGCTTCGGCCACCAGATCGCTCAGCGGGCCCGGCTCGGTGACGAAGCTTTCGCCCGACACCCGTGTGGTCATGTCGAAGGCGATCCCGGTTTCGGCTGCAATCGCCTCCATGTGCGCAGTGAGCCATGCCGTCAGGCTCTCGCTGTTGTGGCTGTCGTTGAAGCGGAAATTGAGCGTCGCGGTGCAGCGCGCGGGCACGACGTTGTTGGCGGGATTGCCGGTGTCGAACGTCGTCGCCGCCAGGGTCGAAGGGTCGAAATGGGCAGTCCCGCTGTCGAGCGGCGTGGAGGACAGCCGATCCACCAGACGCGCCATTGCGGGCACCGGGTTACGCGCGCGGTGCAGATAGGCGGAGTGCCCCTGAACCCCGGTCGCGGTCAGATAGGCCGTCATGGAGCCGCGCCGCCCGATCTTCATCATCTCGCCGAAGGTCTCGGGGCAGGTGGGCTCCCCCACGATACAGGCCGTCATCGCCTCGCCCTCTGCCGCCATCCAGTCCAGGATCGCGGTCGTGCCATCGGTGGCGTCGCCTTCCTCGTCCCCGGTGACGGTCAGAATCACGGCGCCATCCGGCGGTGTCGCACCGACGAACCCAATGGCCGCGGTGGTAAAGGCAGCGACGGCGGATTTCATATCCGTCGCGCCGCGGCCGATCAGCATCCCGTCGCGGATCTCCGCGCCGAACGGATCGGCGGTCCAGGCGGCGGCATCACCGACCGGGACGACATCGGTATGGCCGTTGAATCCGAGAGTTCTCGGGTGGCCCTGTGGCCCCCAGCGGGCGAACAGGTTCGGCGTGCCGTTTCGGTCCACGCGGTGGGTCTCGAACCCGGCGGCGTCCAGCAGATCGCTCAGCAGGGTAAGCGCGCCGCCTTCCTCAGGGGTCACGGAGGGGCAGCGCACGAGGCGGGCGGTGAGATCGACGGGATCGAGCGACAGGGTCATGTCCGTCGCCTAGCCAAGCCGCCGCCCGCGCGCAAGCCGCGCCGCTTTCGCTCTCGCGGGCCGGGGCGGGCTTTGTTAGGGCTATCAGCGAAAGAATGCCGCCCGAAAATCGCCGGAGGATGCGCCATGGCTGCCCCGAAACCTGTCGTCTTGTGCATCCTGGATGGGTGGGGGGCGCGCGATGAGACCGACAATAACGCGCCAGCCCTGGCCGACACACCGAATTTCGACCGTCTGATGGCGACCTGCCCCCATGCACTGCTGAACACCCATGGCCCCGATGTCGGGTTGCCGACCGGGCAGATGGGCAATTCGGAGGTGGGGCATACCAATATCGGCGCCGGCCGGGTCGTTGCGATGGATCTGGGCCAGATCGACCTTGCGATCGAGGATGGCAGTTTTGCGGAAAACGCCGCCTTGCAACGGTTCATCGCCGATCTTCAGGCCAGCGGCGGGACCGCGCATCTGATGGGTGTGGTGTCCGGCGGGGGTGTCCATGGCCATCTGGAGCATCTGTTGGCCGCCGCGCACATTCTGTCGGAGGCCGGGTTGACCGTTGCGATCCACGCGATCACCGACGGCCGAGACGTACCGCCGAAATCCGCAGATGGCTATATCGCCACGCTGATCGAACGACTGCCGGAGCGCGCGTTCGTGGCCACTGTCTGCGGGCGCTACTACGCCATGGATCGGGACAATCGCTGGGATCGGGTCGCGCGGGCGTACGGCGCCATCGTGCGCGGGGTCGCCGAGCATACCGCTCCCGATGCCGGAATGGCCGTGGTGTCAGGCTATGCGCGCGGCGAAAGTGATGAATTCATCCTGCCGACTCGCGTCGGGGAGTATCGGGGCGTGCAGGACGGCGACGGATTGTTCTGCCTCAATTTCCGCGCTGACCGGGCGCGCGAGATCCTGTGCGCCGTCGCGGACCCCGCGTTCGACGCGTTCGACACCGGGCCGCGCCCCGCCTGGGCCGCGTTGCTGGGCATGGTGGAGTATTCCGACGACCACAACGCATGGATCGATACGGTGTTTCCCAAGCGGGCGTTGGTGAACACGCTGGGATCCTGGGTGGCCAAGCACGACCGTCGCCAGTTCCGCCTGGCCGAGACCGAGAAGTACCCCCATGTCACTTTTTTCCTGAATGGCGGGCAAGAAGATCCCGAACCCGGAGAGGACCGGTTCATGCCGTCCTCGCCCAAGGTGGCGACATACGATCTGGCGCCGGCGATGTCCTCGGCCGAGGTGACGGAGCGCTTCGTTGCGGCGATCCGCGAAGGCTACGATCTGATCGTCACCAACTATGCCAATCCCGACATGGTCGGCCATACCGGCGATCTTGATGCGGCAATGGCCGCCTGCTCGGCGGTGGACCACGGGCTCGGCGCGGTTCTGGAGGCGCTGGAATCGGTGGGTGGCGCGATGGTGCTGACCGCGGATCATGGCAATTGCGAATTGATGGTCGATCCCGAAACCGGCGGTCCCCACACCGCCCACACACTCAACCCGGTGCCGGTGATCCTGGTGGGCGGACCCGAAGGAGCAGCGCTGGCCGACGGACGTCTGGCCGATCTGGCGCCTACCTTGCTGGAGCTGATGGGTCTGCCGCAGCCCGATGAGATGACCGGAAATAGCCTGATCCGCGCCTAGCGCCACGCTTGCAGCGCACACGGAGACAGCGACTCTGGTCGCATTTGCGCGACCACTCCGTGAGCACACCGGCAATCGGACGCCGGGTCAGCACACAAAAGTGACATCCATTCCAGAAGGCGCTGGCACCTATCGGTCGGAAGCGCTTTATATGGGGATTAGAACAGGCGATGGCCCAGCCCACGGCAGGGCCCCGTTCGCATGGCAAAAGGACTGACCCGCATGAGATCATTCGTCATGGCCGCGCTCATTGGCACGGTAGCCGGAGGCCTCCTGACCACGCAAATCGCGGGGCCGTTGCTGGCGCAAGAAGAAAAGAGCAGCAGTTCGGTCTATGAACAGCTCGACCTTTTCGGCGATATCTTTGAACGAATTCGCGCGCAATATGTCGAAGAGGTGGAAGAATCGGAGCTGATCGAAGCTGCGATCAACGGCATGCTGACCTCGCTGGACCCCCATTCCAGCTATCTTTCGCCGAAAGATGCCGATGATATGCGGGTCCAGACCCGCGGAGAGTTCGGCGGGCTCGGGATCGAAGTCACCCAGGAAGATGGGTTCGTGAAGGTGGTGTCGCCCATCGACGACACGCCCGCAGATGCCGCCGGCATCGAGGCGGGGGATTTCATCACCCATGTCGACGGCGAGGGCATCCTCGGCCTGACGTTGGACGAAGCGGTGGAGATGATGCGCGGTCCCGTGGGCTCCGAGATCATCATTACCGTCGTTCGCGAGGGCGAGGACGAACCCTTTGACGTCACCATTACACGCGACACGATCAAGCTGACGGCCGTGCGCACGCGCAGTCAGGGCGATGCGGTCGTGCTGCGGATCACCACCTTCAATGACCAGACATACCCCAATCTCGAAAGCGGACTGGCCGAAGCGGTCGAAGAGCTTGGCGGGATGGAGAATGTCGAAGGTTTCGTTCTCGACCTGCGCAACAATCCCGGCGGTCTGCTGACCCAGGCGATCCGGGTGTCGGACGGGTTCCTCGACAAGGGCGAGATCGTCTCTACCCGCGGGCGCGATATCCAGGATGGCGATCGCTACAACGCGACCGAGGGCGATCTGGCCGAAGGCAAGCCCATCGTCGTGCTGATCAATGGCGGTTCTGCCTCGGCCTCCGAGATCGTCGCTGGCGCTTTGCAGGATCACCGCCGCGCCATCGTCGTTGGCACCAAGAGCTTTGGCAAGGGGTCTGTCCAGACAGTCATGCCGCTGCGCGGCGAGGGCGCGATGCGTCTGACCACGGCGCGCTACTACACGCCGTCGGGTCGGTCGATCCAGGCGCTGGGCGTATCGCCTGATATCATCGTGGAACAGCCGCGCCGCGAAGAACCCGAGGAGACCGAAGAGGAAAACGGTCCGCTGAGCCGCTCCGAGGCCGACCTGCGCGGCAGCCTCGACAATGACAGCCTGACCGAGGACGAGCGCCGCCAGATCGAAGAGGACCGCGCCCGTGCCGAAGCGGCGGCGGAGCTGCGCGAGGAAGACTACCAGCTCGCCTATGCGATCGATATCCTCAAGGGCCTTTCGGCGCTGAGCATCGACGACCAGTAAGTCCCCCCAGACCGAAAGGACCGCCCCATGCATGCCCTTACCAAAGCCGCTCTGGTGGCCCTGCCCCTGGCTGCGCCGGTTGCTGCGGTTGCGCAAGAGGAACAACGCGAGACTTTCGGCGATTGGGTTCTGGTGTGCGATGGCGGCCAGCCCTGCCGTCTGATCCAGCAGCAGACCGAGCGCGAGACCGGCGATCTGGCGGTGCGGATGATCGCGCTAAAGGTCGACGGGGGTGCCGTCTTGGCGGCCCAGATGCCAATGGGCGTGCATTTGCCCTCCGGTGCGGTCTACCGGTTGGAGGTCCCCGAAGACGAACCCCAGCGGCAGATGGTCTGGCAGCGCTGCATGGACGATATCTGCGAGGCGGCGATCCAGCTCGACGAGCGGGAGCTGGAGCTCTTCGGAGAAAACGACGCGATCCTCTTCGCCTATCGGCTCACGCCCCAGGACGAGCCGCGGATCATGCAGGTGAGCCTTGGAGGTTTCCTCGACGGGCTGGAGCGCACCGGCGAATAGGCCGTTCAGCCGCGCAGATCCTTGGGCGAGGCCATCACCACATAGCTCGTGATCGAGCTGACCTGAGGCAACCCGCCCAACCCTTCCGCATGGAACCGCTTGTAGGCGGACAGGTCGGCGACCTCGATGCGAAGCATGTATTCGACCGTGCCGGTGATGTTATGACACTCGATCACTTCGGGGGCGGCGGCCATGGCAGCTTCGAATTGCCGCTGGGCCTCCCGCGTGTGGCTCGACAATCCGACGGTGACAAAGCTGGTAAAGCTGCGACCAAGCTTCGTCCGATCGATGCGGGCGCGGTAGCCGGCGATGATGCCCGCGCGTTCCAGCGCCTGGACACGGCGCAGGCACGCCGAGGCCGACAGCCCCACCCGTTCCGCAAGGGCGGCATTGGTCTGGCGCCCGTCGGATTCCAGCGCGTGCAAGATCCTTGCGTCGATTTGATCAATCTCGTCCATGTGTTGCAGAATCTCGGTTTTTCTACGTCTCTTTGCAAGCCGTTTGCGGAACTTACGGCATAAGCTTGCGCCATGACCCTGCCTGATATCCTTGCCTTTACCCTGTTCGCCTTCGTCAGTTCGATCACCCCGGGGCCGAACAACCTGATGCTGCTGGCCAGTGGCGCGAGTTTCGGACTGCGCCGGACCGTTCCGCACATGCTCGGGGTGGCCTTCGGCTTCGGCGCGATGCTTTTGGCACTCGGCGCCGGTCTGGCGGAGCTTTACCGGGCGCTGCCCTGGGCCCAGCTGGTGCTCAAGATCGCGGGCTCGGCCTATCTGCTCTGGCTCGCGGTCCGGATTGCAACGGCGCGCCCTGACATTGATCCTTCCAAATCGACGGGGCGCCCCTTTCGCTTCATCGAGGCGGCGGCCTTTCAATGGGTGAACCCCAAGGCCTGGACCATGGCGCTGACGGCGCTCGCCGTCTACGCGGGCGGCGGCGAATGGGGTGCTGTGCTGGCAGTTGCCGCTGTCTTCACCTTGGTCAATCTGCCCTGCGTGGCCACTTGGGCGGCGCTGGGCACCGGGATGGCGCGCGTTCTCGGCGATCCGGTGGCCGTGCGGCGGATCAATCTTGGGCTCGCAGCCCTTCTGGTGCTGTCGCTGATCCCCATCCTGCGCGCTTGAGGCGACTTGCGCGAGGCGACGCGGCACGCCACATCTGAGGCCCAGCTGCCGGCCAAGGAGACGCCCATGACCCCTGATGAGATCGCCGCCTTGCCCTATCGTCCCGGCGTTGGCGTGATGCTGGTCAATGCCAAGAGCCAAGTCTTTGTCGGCCAGCGCATCGACAACCCCGGACCGGCCTGGCAGATGCCCCAGGGTGGCGTGGACAAGGGCGAAGAGCCGCGAGATGCGGCCCTGCGCGAGCTGCAGGAGGAAACCGGCGTGCTCCCGGATCTGGTCCGGATCGAGGCCGAAACGCCCGACTGGCTGAGCTATGATCTGCCCCTCGATCTGGTCCCGAAGATCTGGAAAGGGCGCTATCGCGGGCAACGACAGAAATGGTACCTTGCGCGCTTTCTGGGCCGCGACTCGCAGATCGACATCGCCACGAACCATGCCGAGTTCTCGCAATGGAAATGGGCGCTTCCCGAAGAACTGGTCGGCAGCATCGTGCCCTTCAAGCGCAGCCTCTACCGCGACGTGCTGACGGCCTTCGCCAGCGATCTCGATCTGCCGACGCATACCGGCTGACGCGGACACGCGGTCCGTGCGCCCGGTGATGGTTCCATGGTCGGGCAGTGCGAACCCTCCGGCGCCTGAACGGATGGAGCATGGGCGCCATATGTCGTAAGCTTGTCGGGCTGGCGGGACGATGCCGCCACAACTGGGCCGACAGGGGGGCACAATGAGTATCAGACAGACAAGCGGCCGGGGCCGCCGTTTTGACAGCATTCTCGACACGGTGGGCGACACGCCGGTCATCCGCATCAACCACATCGCGCCGGGCAACGTGACCGTCTACGTGAAGGCCGAGGCGTTCAATCCCGCAGCGTCCGTCAAGGACCGGCTGGCACTCAACATCATCGAGGCCGCCGAACGCGACGGCCGCCTGAAACCGGGTCAGACCGTGGTCGAGGCGACCTCGGGCAACACCGGTATCGGCCTGGCAATGGTCTGCGCGGCCAAGGGCTATCCGCTCGTCGTGACGATGGCGGAGAGCTTTTCGATCGAGCGGCGGCGGCTGATGCGCTTTCTCGGCGCCAAGGTCGTGCTGACGCCCAAGGGGCTGAAGGGCTTCGGCATGTACAGCAAGGCCAAGGAACTGGCCGAGGCCAATGGCTGGTTCCTCGCGAGCCAGTTCGAGACGCCGGACAATGCCGCGATTCACGAGAACACGACCGCGCGCGAGATCATGGCCGATTTCGCGGGGGAACGTCTGGATTACTTCATCACCGGGTACGGCACTGGCGGGACGGTCAGCGGCGTCGGTCGTGTGCTGCGTGCGGAGCGGCCCGAGACCAAGATCATCCTGACCGAGCCCGCCAACGCAGCCTTGATCGCCTCCGGCTATGTGAACACGCGCAACGACGCGCACCAACCGACCGAAAGCCACCCCAGTTTCGAGCCCCATCCGATCCAGGGCTGGACGCCGGACTTCATCCCTTTCGTGCTGCAGGAAGCGATCGACAAAGACTACTATGACGAGCTTCTGCCCGTGGCGGGCCCCGAGGGTATCGCCTGGTCGCGCAGGCTGGCGGCGGAAGAGGGGATCTTTACCGGCATCTCGGGCGGGTCGACCTTTGCCGTGGCGATGAAGCTGGCCGAGACCGCGCCGGACGGGTCGGTGATGCTTGTGATGCTGCCCGATACCGGGGAGCGTTACCTCTCCACACCGCTTTTCGAGGGCGTGCCCGAGGATATGACGGACGAGGAGTGGGAGATTTCGCGCTCCACGCCGACGGCGCAGATGGCCGCGGAGTAACGGCCGGGACCGACGTTGGCCGCGCCGGGTGCGGCCGACGTCATAACGCAGGTCTGGCGCCTAGAGCAGATCCTCCTCGGCATCGGTGGCCGAGATGCCGAGCGCTTCCAGCCCGTCTTCGAGATAGTCGGCGAGAAGGGTCATGCCGGTCAGGTAATCCTCGGTCGAGGTGGTCGCTTCCTCACGGGCGGTGCGGACCGCCTCGTCCCACTCCTGTGGGGCAAAGCTCTCGCGCCCGATCCAGGCAATGGCGACCAGGGCATACTGGTCATCCTCGTTCTGGGCCGCGATGAACTCGCGCAGTTCGGCCTCCGCGGCGGGGTTTCCGACGCCGCGCGAACTGGTCTCGCGTGCGAGCAGAATGACCTGGGCAACTATATGGGCATGTATCTCGGGCATGGGGCGCACTCCAACGGACTGGCTCCTAACCTGACGCAACCGCGCGCCGGTTGCCAGCGGATTGCGCGTCAGCCCTTCGATCCGAAGATGCGATAATACGCCCAATCGGGCAGAAACTGGCTGCCGCGAAAAAGCCAGGAGAAGAGCGTGGGAAAGCTGCGCTTGAACCTGTCCGTGGCCATGAAATCGGCCATGGTTTGCGCAGCTTCGTTCGGCTCCATCAGGAAGGGCATCTTGAAGTCGTTCTTGTCGGTCAGCCGGGTGCGGATGAAGCCGGGATTGGCCACCTGGACCTGCACGCCGCTGCCGCGCAGGTCGGCCCACATGCTCTCGGCCAGGTACATCACCGCAGCCTTGCTCGCACCGTAGCCGATGGAGCCGGGCAGCCCGCGGAACCCCGAGAGAGAGCCTGTGAGCACGATATGCCCCCGCCCCCGCGCGACCATTACAGGGACGACCGCGCCGCAGACCCGCATCGCGCCGGTGAAATTCACGTCCGCCATCGTTTCGGCCTGATCGGGGTCCCATTCTGTGGCCTTCATCGGCCAATAGACCCCGGCGAGAAAAACCATGCCGTCGATCTCGCCCGCGTCCTCGGCGGCCCGGCGCACAGAGGCGCTGTCGGCCACATCGACCGTCACCGCGCGGGCCGGGTTGGGCAGTGCCGCGACCACCTCCTGAAGCTTGTCGGCGTTGCGCGCGCTGAGGATCAGTTCGGCGCCGGCCGCGCTCAGCTTGTGGGCCAAGGCTTCGCCCAGCCCGTCGGAGGCCCCGACGAGCCAGTAGCGCTTTCCAGCGAATTTTGACAATTTGGACCCCTGCGTCAGCCTATTCGGCGGCCATGGCCGGCCGTTCGGCAACGGTGTTCTGCATCGGCCGGATCGTCGCCACGAGCTCGGCCACCCGGATGCCGAATTTGCGGAACTGACTGCGATTGATGATGGTGCCGTTCTCGACCAGATACATCCAGTCGATGGCATTCAGGACATGACCGCCGGAGGCCTCGGGCAGCCTGATCGCGTAGGCAAGCTGCACGCCCGCACCGGTTTGACGACCGTGCCCCTCGCCGATGATATCCGGCGCGGTTGCCGTGATCCGGCCCGTATCGTCGAGCTCGAGCGTCCATTCCCGGTGCTGCGTGCTGCCGTTATCATAGCGGAAATCTTCGGTCATGAAGCCGGTATTGCCCTCCCACGAGGCGTTCATTTCCGCCACAAAGCGCGAGGCGACCCGACCGGTGGGGCCGTAGATCACGCCTTCGCAGAGCAGCGCTCCGTTCAGATGGTCGCGGATATCCAGCTCGGGACCGGTGCCCGCATAGTCCTCCGGGCTCTGCGCGGCGAAGGACATCCAGCGCTGTACGGCAAGCACCGCGAAGACCGCAGTGGCAAGACCAAGAAGAAAGACCAGGGCATATTCCATCATGTCAGCTTTCCATCTGGGCCGCCGGGCGGGAATGCCGTGGCGGGGGTGAGGTGCGGCAGGTGGACGTCGGGATCATCGGGTAACCTCCTGGTGTGGAGGTTCGGGGCGAACATGCCAGCGTGCGCCCTTCCACCAGAGTTTGAGCGCTTGCCAGTGGATCAGGCCGAGCACGCGGCGTGAGCCAAAAGGCCGCCGGAGGACGGAGGTCAGTATGCTGCGGTTGGTCAGGCGCCGCCGTGGACCGGCAAGGGTGGCGATCAGCCGTTCATTGCCGCTGCGATAGTCGATCCGGATCGCAATCGCACCCGGCGAGATGTCGAAATTGAAGCGGTAGCCGCCCTCGACCGGCTGGAACGGTGAGACATGAAAGATCTTGCGTGCCTCCAGCGTGTCCTCGGGCTGGATCGGCCGCTGGTCAAGGTGATGGCAGAGATAGGAGTGACGGTCGCCGTAGGTGTTGGAGACTTCCGCGATCACCGCGCGCAGGGTCCCGTCGAGCCCGTGGCAGAGCCAGAAGCTGACCGGGTTGAAGACATGGCCCATCACACGTGGCTGGGCCAGCAGCAGAATGCGCCCGCTCGCGTCATGGACGCCGCGATCGTTCAGCACTTCGCGAACCCAGGCCACGCCACGCCCCTCGCCCGGCATACCGCCATGGTCACGGTCATGGAGCGCCGTCAGGTTCGCCCGGTTGCGCGAAAACAGCGCCGGGCCGCGCGCCCTTTTGGGGTCCAGCAACATGTAGTCGACCGAATAGGTGAACGCGTTTTCGACAGCCCCATGGCGACCGTGAAAGGTGCGCCCGGCGACATGTTCGACCTGATCTGCGACTACGCTCACGCCGCAACCTCCTGCACCGGGCGCTCGAGGATGGCCTCGGCCACGTCGAGTCCGCTTGCCAGCCCGTCCTCATGAAAGCCGTTTTTCATCCAGGCACCGCAGAACCATGTGTTCCGCGCGCCGTTGAACCCGCGTATCCGCTCCTGCGCCCGGATCGCGTCAGTGGTGTAGAGCGGGTGGCTGAAACTGGTCTCGTCATAGATCAGCTCTTCGCGGATCTTCTGCGTGCTGTTGAGCGTCACGAACAGCGGATCGCTTTCCGGGATCGGCTGCAGCGAGTTCATCCAGTAGGTCAGCCCGATCCCCGCGGCCCGGCGCTCCACCGGCTCGACATAGTTCCACGACGCCCAGCAGCGGCGGCGGCGGGGCATCAGCGCGGGGTCTGCATGCAGGACGGCACTGTTGGGTTGGTAGAGGATATCACCCAGGGCGGCGGCCTCTTCGGGGGCTGGGTCGGCCAGCAGCCGCAACGCGTCGTCGGAATGGGTGGCAAACACGACCTCGTCGAACCGCTCCCACGTCGCACCGCCCAGCTTGATTTCCACGCCCAACGGCGTCCGTTGCACCGCCTGAACCGGCGTGCCGGTGCGGATCTCGACCGACATCGCGCGCAAGGCGGCCTGGAGCCGGCTGACATATTCGATCGAACCGCCCTGGACGGTGTACCATTGGTGCTGACCGCTGACGCCGAGCAGCGCGTGGTTGCGGAAAAACCGCATCAGCGCATCCGCGGGAAAGCGCAGAATGTCGTCCGTCGGTGTCGACCAGATCGCGCCGGAAAAGGGCAGCAGATAATGGTCCCGAAACGCATCCCCGGCGCCGAGCCGGTCGATAAGATCGCCGATGGTCATGCCCGGATCGCCTGCACACAGCGCTTCGCCCCGGGTGTTGAACCGCATGATGTCCCGCAGCATCCGCGCGAAACCGGGCCGCAGCGCGTTGCGGCGTTGACCGAACAGGCTGTTGAGCGTGTTGAGGGCATACTCAGTGCTGCCGCCATCGACGGAAGCGGCAAAGGTCATCTTGCTCTTGGCGATAGGCACGCCGAGCCGGTCGAACAGCGCCGTCAGGTTGGGATAGTTCACCCGGTTGAAGACGATAAACCCGGTATCGACCGCCTGCGTGCCGTTCAATCCGCCGATCACCGTACGCGCATGACCGCCCAGGCGCGGCGCCGCCTCGATCAACGTGACTTGCGCCGAACCGGCGAGTCGGTGGGCCACCCCCATGCCTGAAATGCCGCCACCGATGACGGCAACGCGGCGCTGAGCGCCCAACCGGATGGGGTGTGTCATGCAGTTTCCTTGTAAAGCCTGTAGCTGTTACGGCGGACCCTAGCGAACGGATGACTCTTGCCCAAGAAAAGAGCATGAAAAAATATTTGATCCAGACAGAACGGTGTCGCGTATCCATGACAGTCCGACGAAAGAAACGGATGCGCCAGACTAACCTTTACCGTATGCTTCGGGCTCACATTCTACGGACCACTGCGACGGTATTGGCACCTTGACGATAGTTGATACGCAAGAGGCGAACTGGGTCGCTCTGGTCGAGCGGATCAGATCTCAGAAAGATCAGGCGGCGTTTGTCGTCCTGTTTCGTCATTTTGCACCCCGGATCAAAGGGTTTCTTATGAAATCCGGTGCCAGTGAGAGCCTGGCAGAGGAATGCACGCAGGAGGCCATGGCCACGTTGTGGCACAAGGCCCACCTGTTCGACCCGTCCCGCGCAAGCGTGTCCACCTGGGTGTTCACGATTGCCCGGAACAAGAAAATCGACGTGCTGCGCAAACAGCAGCGCCCCGAGCCCGAGGACCTGCCCTGGGGCCCCGAGGCCGAGCCTGACCAGGCCGACGTCATAGTTCTGCAGGAGGAGAGTGAACGATTGTCCAAGGCGCTGGCGGCTCTGCCCGAAAAACAGCGCGATCTGGTGGAAAAGGCTTACTTCGGCGATATGTCACACAGTGAGATTGCAACCGTAACGGGTCTACCGCTTGGAACGATCAAGTCTAGAATTAGGTTGGCGCTGGAACGGTTGCGCCACGAGATGAAGTGAGAGCAAGCCCGATGATAAAGCATCATCTGCCAGACGAGGTTCTGATGGCCTATTCGGCAGGAAATCTGCCCGAGGCCTTCAACGTCGTCGTTGCGAGCCATGTATCCATGTCTGATGACAGCCGTGTGCGCCTGGAAACCTATGACGCACTTGGTGGCGCTGTTCTGGACACTGTGGATGCCGTCGAGATGGGCGAGGGCAGCCTGGAGGCGACGCTGGCGATGATCGACCGCACCGCGGTGGATGCGATCACGACCGAACCCCGCACGCTGAAACCCGGCGTGTTCCCGGCCCCGCTGCAGTCCTATGTCGGCGGCGATCTGGAGGACGTGAAATGGCGTTCCGTCGGCATGGGTGTGAAACAGGCGATCCTCAAGACGAACAAGAGCGCGACGGTGCGGCTGATCTACATCCCTAGCGGAGTGGCGATGCCCGATCATAGCCATGGCGGCATGGAGATGACGCTCGTACTGAAGGGCGCGTTCGAGGACGAGGTCGATTACTTTGCCCGCGGTGATGTGGAAATCGCGGACCAGGACGTGCACCACACCCCGGTGGCCGTGGGATCCGAAGACTGCATTTGCCTATCGGCAACCGACGCGCGGTTGAAGTTCAGGTCGCTCCTGCCGCGTCTGGCGCAGCCGTTCCTTCAGATCTGACAACGCGGGGTCGGCCCGGCGCGGCCGGGGGCTCCACGGGCTCTGAGTCTGGCAGTGCGGTGACCGCTTCAGGCTCTGGCGCGTCGAACTCGAAGCTTTCCAGCCTCTGCGCCCGGCGCCCGGTCTTGTCCGCACTGGTTCTGATATCGCTGATGTCCTTCTGCGCCTGACCGAAATGGCGGTCCAGGCTGCCGATCCGTTCCCCGAGCCGTTCTATGTCCCCGACCAGCGCTGACAGTTCCTTGCGAATGGCGCCGGCCTGCGCGCGCATTCGTGCGTCCTTGAGGATCGCGCGCAGGGTGTTGAGCGTTGCCATGCAGGTCGTGGGCGAGACAATCCACACCCGCGCCGCAAACCCGTCACGCACGACATCGCCGAAATTCGCGTGCAGTTCGGCATAGACGGCCTCGGAGGGCAGAAACATCAGCGCGCCGTCGGCGGTCTCGCCCTCAAGGATGTACTTCTCCGAGATCGCCTTGATATGCGTCTTGACGGCGGTTCGCATGGCCCGCGCCGCTGCCGTTTTCTCAGAATCGCTCTCGGCCGCCCGCAGGGCCTCGTAAGCTTCCAGCGGAAACTTACTGTCGATCACGATCGGTCCCGGAGGTTGGGGCAGGTCGATCAGGCAGTCGGCACGTTTGCCGTTCGACAGCGTCGCCTGCAACCGGAAGCTGTTGGGGGGCAGAGCCTTGGCGACGATGTCGGTCAGCTGGATCTCTCCGAACGCGCCACGGGTCTGCTTGTTGGACAGGATATCCTGCAGGCCGAGCACGTCGCCTGACAGCTTCTCGATATTCTGCTGGGCCTTGTCTATCGTCTCCAGCCGCTGCTGCAGCTCGCCGAGCGACCGTGCGGTGCGAGTGGCCGAGCCGTGCAGCGTGTCGCCCATCGACCGGGTCACCTCCTCCAGTCGGCGTTCCATCATGGCGAGCATCTGAGTCTGGGCAGTGGCCTGCGCCTCGGAGACATGGGACAAGCCCCCGGTCAGTCGCTGCTGGCCATCCGAAAGCGCCTGCACCCGCCCGCCGAGATCTCCGAGCGCGCGGGCCAGCGGGTCGATGGCAGAGGCCGTTCGGCTCGCTGCGCGCACCGCCAGCACGAGCAGCAGCAGCATTAGCGCGACCACACCACCGCCCGCCGCAAGCATCGCTTCGGGATTATCGAGGAGCCCGGCGAGCGACTCCGTCATGTCCGTCCGAACAGCCGTTCGATATCCGCCTTGCGTAGGGCCACATAGGTCGGCCGTCCGTGGTTGCACTGGCCTGAATGGGGCGTGGCCTCCATCCTGCGCAGCAGCGCGTTCATCTCGTCGGGCTGCAGCCGTCGACCGGAGCGGACCGAGCCATGGCAGGCCATGCGCGACAGCACCGCGTCGAGCCGGTCCGCCAGCAGGTCGGTTCCGCCGCTCTCGCTGAGCATGTCGCAGAGATCGCGCAGCAGCGCCTCGGCATGGATCGGGCCGAGCAGCGCCGGTGTTTCGCGCACGGCGACCGTGCCCGGACCGAAGGGTTCCAGGCCAAGACCCAGCCGCGCGAACGCGTCGGCATGGTCCAGCAGCGTTGCGGCGCCCTCGCCCAGTTCCACGATCTCCGGGATCAGCAGCGCCTGGGCCGGCACGCCATTGGCGGCAAGGGCCGCTTTCATGTCCTCATAGACCAGCCGTTCATGGGCCGCATGCTGATCGACGATCACAAGGCTCTCGGCACCCTGGGCAATGATGTAGTTCTCGAACACCTGCGCGCGTGCGGCGCCGAGCGGGTGGTCGTCGGGCACCACATCCGCAACAGCGTCGTCTGCCCTGACCGAAGGCGGCGCGGTCTCGGCAAAGCCAGGCTGTGCCGGCGGGGCCTGCATCGCGTAAGCGGTCCGCCGGGCTGCATCGCTGCCGTAATCGCGCTGGTAGCGCGGCGCTACGGTGGCTGGTTCGGGCTGCATTGCCCCGAGGGTGGCACCCGCCAGCGTGCTGCTGCTGCGGTGCCCGGCTTCGGCCAGGGCATGGCGCAGGCCGGACACGATCAGCCCGCGGGCGAGGCCGGGATCGCGAAACCGTACTTCGGTCTTGGCGGGGTGCACATTCACGTCGACCAGCTCCGCGGCACAGTCGAGAAACAGCACCGCGGCGGGATGACGGTCGCGGCTCAGCAGGTCGGTATAGGCGGCCCGCAGGGCGCCGTTCAGAAGCTTGTCCCGCACAGGCCGTCCGTTGACGAAGAGAAACTGCGCCACCGCGGCGCCCCGGCTGTAGGTCGGCAGGGCGGCAAATCCGGTCAGGCGCAGATCCTCGCGCGTGGCATCGATGGGCAGGGCGTTGGCGGCAAACTCCGCACCCAGCAGCCGGTCAAGCCGCCGGCCGAGACGGTCGAAAAAATCGCCGCTCTCGGGATCGGCGCGGAGCAACGTGCGCGCGCCGTCATCGCCGATCACCCGCAGGGTCAAGCCTACGGACGGCGCCGCCATCGCCAGGCGCTTGACCATGTCCGTGATGGCCTGGGTTTCCGCCCGGTCGCTGCGCAGGAATTTCAGCCGGGCAGGCGTGGCGTAGAAAAGATCGCGCAGCTCCACCACCGTGCCGGCGGTCAGGGCGGCGGGTCGCACCGGGCTGAGGGTTCCGCCGCTGACGGTGATCCGGGCGGCCTCGGCCCCGATCGCGCGCGACGTGACGCTCAGCCGTCCGACAGCCCCCAGCGACGGCAGCGCCTCGCCGCGAAATCCGAAGCTGTGAATGTTGGTCAGGTCGCTGCCGTCGATCTTTGACGTGGCATGGCGCGACAATGCCAGGGGCAGATCGCCCGCGGAGATCCCGTTGCCGTCGTCGGTCACGCGGATAAGGCTTTTACCGCCGTCGGCGATTTCGACATTGATGCGTGTCGCCCCCGCATCGAGCGCGTTTTCCACCAGTTCCTTGACCGCTGACGCGGGCCGTTCGACGACCTCACCGGCCGCGATACGGTTGATCGCCCCCTCGTCCAACTGACGAATCGGAGGCGGGGACTTGGACATGTTGCGGTCAGGCGCGTTCATGCCACAACCCCTAGCATAAGCGCAGGGGTTGTGGCCAGTCTTGGTCAGTTCGCGGGGGCGGGTTCTTCGGGTTGACCCACGACGACGAAGGTCAGGGCCTCGGGGTTGAGCAGTTCCCCTGCCACGCGGTTCACGTCTTCCAGCGTCACCGCGTCGACCTTGGCGTTCCGGGTGTTGATATAGTCGATGGGCATGCCGTCGATCTGCATCCCGGCAAGGATATTGGCGATGCGGCCGTTGCCGTCGAATCGCAGCGGGTAGGCGCCGGTCAGGTATGTCTTGGCCTGGGTCAGTTCTGCTTCGGTAACGCCCTCGTCGGCCATGCGCTGCCATTCCGCGCGGACGATATCGATCGTCTCGCCGACAGTCGCATTGGCCGTGGCGACACGGCCGATCAGCAGATCCGCGTGATCCTTTTGTGCCAGATAGGCGTAGATGCCGTAGGTCAGACCCCGCTTTTCGCGCACTTCCGTCATCAGCCGAGAGCCGAAGCCGCCGGCGCCCAGGACCTGGTTCATCACGAAGGCCGGGAAGAAGTCCGGATGTTCCCGGTCGATGCCGCCCTGTGCGAAAAGGATCGAGGATTGCGGCGTGGCATAGGGCGTGACGTGCACACCGCCATCGAGGCTGATATCCACCCGTTCGGGTAGGGGCGCACCGGTTTCTGGCAGGTCGGCAAAGAGTGTGTCGAGAAGCACCCCAAGTTGCTCGGGGGTGATGTCACCCACCGCACCCACATAAACGCGGTCGCGCGCGATCGTTCCCGCGTGCGCCGCGACCAGATCGTCGCGGCTCAGTGCCGTTACGCTCTCGATCGTGCCCCGGCCGTTCGTGGCATAAGGATGGGCGCCGTAGAGCTTCGCGGCAAAGGTCTCGGTTGCGATCTCGCCGGGGTCCTCGGCATCCGACCGCAGACGCGACAGCACCTGTGCGCGCACCCGTTCCACCGCGTCCTCATCGAAGCGCGGCTCGGCGAGCGCCGTGCGCAGCAGTGCGGTCGCCTCGTCGGTCACGTCGGTCAGAAATTCCGCCGACACGCTGATCGTATCGTCGCCTGCGTCGAACCGAAAACTGACGGCCAGATCGTCCCGCGCCTCGGCAAAGCCGCGGGCGTCAAGCTCACCGGCGCCTTCCTCCAGCAGCCCGGTCATCAGGTTTACTGCGCCACGGGCGTCCGGATCATCGAGCGATGTGCCACCGCGGAACAGGATCTCCAGCGCAACGAAGGGCAATTCGTGCTCTTCGACCAGCCAGGCGGTCACACCTCCGGGGCTTTCGACTTCGACGATATCGACCGCGGCGCGGGCGGGTCCGGTGACGGCAATGGCGGCAACGGCTGCCAGGGCGAAAAGGCGGCTCATTGGGTGACCTCCTCGGTCGGTGTTTCTGCGGATAGCGCGGCGGCCGTATCAGACGGCGGGCGGACCCAGCCGGTGACCGCATGGCGCTTGTCCAGAACGTCCGTGGCGGCGGCGATCACGTCTTCTTCACTCACCGCTTGCAGCAGATCGGGCCAGGCCTGCACATCCGCGACCGTCAGGCCCGAGGTCAGTGCCGCGCCATAGCGTTGCGCGAGGCCACGGGTGCTGTCGCGGGCGAAGATCTCGGAGGCGTAGATCTGCCGCTTGAGCCGTTCGAATTGCTCGCTATCCACGCCTTCCTCCAGGAATGCGGCCAGCGTCTCGTCCAGCGCGGCCTCGGCCTCGGCAAGGCTGACGCCGACAGCGGGCACCACGACGATGCCGAAAGTCGTGTCATCGAGCGCCACACCGGAATAGCCGGCGCCGGTATAGATCGCCGTCTGGCTGTCGAATTGCAGCTTCTGGCCGAGATAGGAGGTCGCCGGATCGTCGCCCAGCAGGGCTGCGAGCATGGTGAGGGCCGCGGCCTCTTCCTGCGCGCCGGCGTCGCGTTCCGGCGCGAGGTATGTCCGCCGCAGATAGGGTTGGGCGACGCGCGGATCCTCGAAGACAATCCGGCGCTCTGCCAGTTGCGGCGGCTCGGTGACGCGGACCCGCTCGGGCAGGGTCTCGGATGGCGGGATCGGGCCGTAATGCTCTTCGGCGAGCGCGCGCACCTCTTCGGGTGTGGTGTCGCCGGCGACGATCAGGATCGCGTTATTGGGCGCGTAGTAGGTCTCGTAGAACTCCAGCGCATCGTCGAGCGTCAGTTCACGGACTTCCTGGGGCCAGCCGATGATCGGACGTCCGTAGGGGTGGTTCATGAATTGCGCCGCGCGGGCCTGTTCGCCAAAGAGCGCATCCGGATTCGCGTCCACGCGTTGCTTGCGCTCTTCCAGAACCACGAGCAGCTCGGGAGCCACGACCTCTTCGGTAAGCTGGAGGTTGATCATGCGGTCGGCCTCCATCTCCATCATCAGGCCGAGCCGGTCGGCGGCGACGCGCTGGAAGTAGCCTGTGTAGTCCCAGGCGGTGAAGGCGTTGTCGCTCCCGCCATTGGCTTCGACAATCTGGGAGAACTCGCCCGGTTCGAGGGTTTCGGTGCCCTTGAAGAGCAGATGTTCGAGGTAGTGGGCGATGCCTGACGTCCCCGGCGTCTCGTCGGCCGCACCGACGCGGTACCACAGCATGTGGACCACCACGGGGGCGCGGTTGTCCTCGATGACAACGACCTCCAGGCCATTGTCGAGCGTGAACTCGGAAATCGTTTCCGCAGAAGCGGATGCGCTCCAGCCGGCCAGACCAGTGAACAGGCCGGTGAGCAGTAAGGCACGAAACATAAGCGGCTCTCCCCGTAGATCCCGCCAACCTACGCCGTGTTGGCGGGGTTTCAACCGCACCCGCGGGGATGTGAGGTCAGTCTATTCGGGAAAGAGCTCCGCGGGCGGCGCGCCGGGTGTCTGGATGCCGCGCTGGCGCAGCCGGTCGATCTCGCGCTGCTGGTTGAGCGATTGCTGCTCATAGGCGTCGAAATAGAGGTTGCTGTTGGCCAGCCGTTCCAGAATCAGGCCGTCATTGCGGCGGCGGAACTCGATGTCTTCCTGCGCCAGAGTCTGGCGGATCCCAGTGGACTGGCCATTGCGCCCTGCATGGCGGATCAGCGCCGCGTCGCTGGTCGGTATGCCGTCGAGCGTGGTCGCGTTTTGCCGTCCGCCAAGAGCGACGATGGCGTCGGCCTCGGGCGTGGCGTCGGCGCGATTGATGCCCACGCCGAGCGTCGGAGGCGGCAGGGCGCCGGCGGCCGGCGGATCCGCGAGCGGTTTGGACGGGGCCACGGTAAACTCGTCGGGTCCCTCACCGCTGCGGCGAAAGGTCAGAAGGTCGGGGTTGCGCGGTCCGCACGCGGTGATCGCAACCGCCGCGATGGCCAACAGGGCAAAGATGTTCGTGCGGATCGTCATTGTAGCGGGCTCCAGTATCGGAGGGTGTTTAGCGCAGCTTGGCGGCACAGTCACGACACGGCTTCATGAGACTTTGCCTTGGGCGTCGTCACGCCAGGTCAGCACGATCAGACCCGCGGCCCCGGCGAAGACGCCGACATCGGCCAGATTGAAGCTGAAGGGATTGTCGATGCCGCAGCAGGACATGTTGAGGAAATCGGCCACGGCGCCGTGGATCAGCCGGTCCACGACATTGCCGAGCGCCCCACCGATCAGCAACCCGGCGCTGATCATCACGCGCGGGCGTCGATCGCGCAGTGCCCAGCGGCCAACCCAGGTACAGACGGCCAGCGCAATGGCGATCAGGATCCAGCGGGCCGCGTCCGGGGCGCCTGAAAACAAGCCGAAATTGATCCCCTCGTTCCAACCCATCTGGAACACGAGGTAGGGCGGCAGAACCTCGATCCGGCGCAGTTCGATCAGGTTCAGCCCCCAGACAACGCCGTACTTGCTGGCCTGGTCGACGGCGAACATGAGCACCGCGGGGATCAAAAGCGCCTGCATACCGATATCAGTGGCGGAAATGCCGCTGGCCGGTGAAGACCATGGCCAACCCGCGCGCATCCGCGGCCGCGATCACCTCGGCATCGCGCACCGACCCGCCGGGCTGGATCACCGCCGTGGCACCGGCCTCGGCCGCCGCCTCGAGCCCGTCGGCAAAGGGAAAGAATGCGTCCGAAGCGACGACCGCGCCGTTTGTGAGCGCCTGTTCGAGGTCGAGCACTTCGGCCATATCCTGAGCCTTGCGGGCGGCGATCCGGGTGCTGTCCACCCGGCTCATCTGGCCCGCGCCCACGCCGACCGTCCGGGCGTCGCGGGCATAGACGATCGCGTTGGATTTGACGTGCTTGGCGACGGTCCAAGCAAAGAGCATATCGGCAATCTCGGTCTCCGTGGGCGCGCGTTCGGTCACGACTTTCAGATCCTCCGCACCGATCTGCCCGGCATCGCGGTCCTGCACCAGCAGTCCGCCGGACACCTGCCGCACAGCGATGCCCGGTGCGCCTGCATCGGCCAGCCCGCCGGTGGTCAGAAGACGCAGGTTCTTTTTGGCGGCAAAGACCTCGCGCGCGTCCGCGTCTGCGTCCGGGGCGATCACGACCTCGGCAAAGATCTCGGCGATGGCGCGGGCAGTGTCGCCATCGAGCGTCTGGTTCAGCGCGATGATCCCGCCAAAGGCCGAGGTCCGGTCGCAATCGAAGGCGCGCGCATAGGCCTGGGTCAGGGTTTCACCCCGTGCCACGCCGCAGGGGTTGGCATGTTTGATGATCGCGCAGGCCGGTCCGGCGGCGGGATCGAACTCGCTGACCAGCTCGAACGCGGCATCGGTGTCGTTGATGTTGTTGTAGGACAGCTCTTTGCCCTGGAGTTGAACCGCCGTGGCCACCCCCGGGCGGGTGGAGCCGTCGCGATAAAACGCTGCCGTTTGATGCGGGTTTTCGCCATAGCGCAGGGTCTGGGCCAGCCGCCCCGCAACAGCGCGGTGGCGCGGGGTCGAAACACCCGTCGCACCGGCCATCCAGCCCGAAACCGCGGCGTCGTACGCGGCTGTACGCGCGTAGGCGGTCTGGGCACATCGCTTGCGATAAGGCAGCGAGGTCTGGCCGTAATGCGCCTCCAGCTCCTCGAGCAGCCCGGAGTAGTCCTCGGGATCGGTGATGACCGTGACGTGGGCGTGGTTCTTGGCCGCCGCCCGGATCATCGCGGGGCCGCCGATGTCGATGTTCTCGACGCAGATGTTATAGTCCGCGCCGGCCGCCACAGTGGCTTCGAACGGATAGAGATTGACCACCAGCAGATCGATCGCGTCGATGCCGTGGGCTTCCATCGCGCTCCGATGGGTGGGATCGTCGCGCAGCGCCAGAAGCCCGCCATGGACGCGCGGGTGCAGCGTCTTGACCCGCCCGTCCATCATTTCGGGAAAGCCCGTGACATCGGCCACGTCGGTCACGTCCAGTCCCCCGTCGCGCAGGGCCGCGGCGGTGCCGCCGGTGCTGAGCAGCCGTACCTCGCGTGCCGCCAGCGCCTGGCCCAGCTCCAGCAGGCCGGTCTTGTCAGAGACGGACAGCAGCGCGGTCCGGAGCGGCGCGAGATCAGTCATGGCGGGTCCTCTCGGGCGGTATCTGGTCAGTCGGCGGCATCAGGGTGAAGATCGCGCAGATGGTCGGGCGTGTCCTGGGCCTTTGCGAGGTTCCATTTCACCGCCGTGACGGGCGTCGTTGCCCGCCCGGACAGCACGATCTGCAGGCTCGCCACCGGGGTCGCGCGGGTTTTCTCCAAATAGACGCTGGGGTCAAGGCTCATCCGTGCCGCGCTGGACTGTCGAAAGATCCAGATCTCGCCCGAGCGCAAGGTCAGCGACACCGCGCGCCCGCCCAGATCGAGCCGCGCATCGACGTCCGGATGCAGGTGGAAGCGGATCGTATAGGCAATACCGGGGCTGCCCGACTTCGCGAGGCGCTCAAGGGCGCGCGCGAAACGGCGTTTGTCGGCGTCGCCCTCGGCAGTCAGCACATCCTCGCCGGCAAGCGCACGGCCATCGACGCCAAGATCGAGACGCCGCACATGGATCAGTCCGTGGTTCTGGGCATAGCCATCATGGCCCGCGACAAGGCTGGCGGGTCCGGGCGAAAGGTCGAGGTCGTTCAGGACCTCGCGGGGGCCTTCCACCAGCAGATCGCGGGTGCGCGCTTCGGTGCCCAGCCGGGCCGAGGACACCCCGTCGAGCCCCAGGGTGCTTTGCGACGCGGTCGCGCGGGCCGCGCGCGCCCACTCCGCGCCGAAGCCCTCGCCGCTGCCGCAATTGACGATCACGGGGCGGCGGCCCGAGGTCATCTCGAAGGCCAGCGTGGCGGCATGGGCGTCGCGGCTGGCCGGACCGGTGGGCGGGGGGGCGGCGTCGATGATCACGCTGGTGCGGCCGCGAGCCAGCCGGGCAAAGCCCATGGCCAGCCCTTCGACAGGCGCCGGGCGGATATCGGCCAGCGCCAGCGCGCCTTCGAGCCCACCCGTCGTGCCGCGCCCGCCGCCGTGAAAGCGTGCAAGCCCGCCATCGGCATGGCGCAGCGTTCGCAGGCTCTGGGCCAGCCGCTCCATCGCGGCCTGCAGCTCGGGCCGGGTCAGCCGGCCGCGGTCGCTCAGGGCGCGGTCGGTCCAGACCAGCAGCTCGAATATCGCCAGCAGCTCTTCGGGATTGCGGCTGACGATCCCGCCATCGATGCCGATCGTGTCGCGGCAGGCCAGTTCCAACGCGCGCAATGCAGGCTCGGCGCGCGTGTCGTGGCCGCTCAGAGTGAGCCCGCCGATGGCCAGCCCGCACAGCGCTTCGAACCGGCCGAGGCCGGTACCCGCCGTCACGGCCCGGCGGGCGAGAAAGCGGGTATGGTGGTCGAGCGCGCGGGACAGCCTGTCCTCGGCCTTGCCGGGGCTGCTTTCGCCGGTCAGCCAGCGCCTGTGGTGCAGCCACCGTATCAGCCGCCGCCCGGCGAGCGGTGCGGTCCAGCCCGGCCCGGCGCCGCGGCCGTAGAGATCGAGCCAGCCTTCGGTCCAGGCCCGCGCGCGGGCCTGTGCGGATGCCGAGCCGAGCGCGGCCAGATCGTCCATCCAGCCAAACCCTTGCCGGCCGGCCTCGAATGCCGCATCGCCGCCGGTCTCCACGGCCCAGAGACCGGTTTGCCCCGCTTCCACGACATGCCCACCGAAATGGTACCGACCTGCGCAGAGTTCGCGGCCGCGCGTCGGGTTGCCGATGCTGCGCGGCTCTGTGGTCAGCGTGAAGCTCGGCTTGGCCACGCGCCAGCCGGTGGCCCGCGCGGTAAGGCGGTCGCGCAGCGTCGGCCCTGTTCCGCTTTGCCCCTGGTCGCCTGCCAATCCCGATCTCCTGCCTATGGTTTTGCAGTGGCGTGTTTCCGGCCGAATTTCAATGGCCCGAGGCGGCGCGGAACGCGGCGATGAAGAAACCGTCCATCCCGCCGGTTTCCGGCCAGAGGTCCGGGCGCAGCCGAAGCCCGGAACCGCTGCGCCAGTCGGCCTCCGTCCCCGGCAAATCCAGCGCAACGGGATCCGGTGTCAGGTTGCTGTGTCGCGCGAGGGCGGCCTCCGCCTGGCGCTCCCCCTCTTCGGCCAGCAGCGAGCAGGTGCAAAACACCAAACGTCCGCCGGGGCGCAGCAGCCCGACGGCACGGTCGAGGAGCTCCGCCTGCAACGCAACCAGAGCCGACAGATCATCCTTGCGGCGCAGATAGGGCAGGTCGGGATGGCGCCGGATTGTACCGGTCGCTGTGCAGGGCGCATCGAGCAGCACGGCGTCAAAGGGCGCGGCCGCGTAGCTCAACGCGTCGGCGGCGACGATCTCGGCGGCCAACCCGGTGCGGGCGAGGTTCGCGCTGAGGCGTTCCAGCCGTCGGTCCGAGATATCGAGTGCTGTGACCTGCGCCCCGGCGGCCGCGAGTTGCAGCGTCTTCCCGCCAGGGGCCGCGCAGAGGTCGAGCACCCGTTCGCCTTGCTGGGCGGCCAGCGCACGCGCCGGCAGAGCAGCAGCGGCATCCTGAACCCACCATGCACCTTCGGCGTAGCCGGGCAGAGTCGAGACCGCGCCGGGCCCGTCGCCGAGCCGAACGGACCCTGTCGGCAGGGCGCGCCCGCCGACCGCTGCCGCCAGCGCCGCGGCGTCGCCGTCTTTGGGCGTCAGATCCACCGGTGCGCCCCGGTCATGCGCGGCTTCGATCGCGGCGGTGACTCGTGCTCCATAGGCGGATTGCGCGCGCCCGCGCAGCCAGGCGGGCAGGCGCGCGGGCGCTGTGAGCTTGGCCCAGCGGTCCGGGCCCTCGTCGGCCACGCGCCGCAGCACCGCGTTGACGAGCTTTGCCTGCCTGGCTGCCCGGGGATCCCGGCGGGCCAGCGTCACGGCGGAGTTGACCACGCCGTGGGCCTCGCCGCCGGTCTGACAGAGCTCGACCGTCGCGAGGCGCAGGATCAGCTTTGTCGTGGCCGCGGGCGGTCTTTGCAGCATGGGGCGCAGGCAGGCATCTGCGCGGTGCAGGTGGCGCAGGGTTTCCGTGGTCAGCCGCTGAGCGCGTGCGCGGTCGCTGGGAGCCAGAGCGGCCACCTGATCGGCCCGCATCTCCAGCGCATCCGACAGCATCCGGCGGTGTTCCAGCACATCGTGCAGCAGGTCCAGTGCCAGTCGCCGCGCCGCCAAACCCGGCGCCTTGCCCGTTGCCCGTTCCGTGCCGATCTCTGCGCCCATCGGTCCCATCCTCTTGCCTTGCGACCGAGGGGACGTATCCTGTCGGTCAGCCTATCACAAGGAGAGCCGCCATGGCCGAGGATCAAGATGCCCCCAGGGACGAGGGCGATCGGACCGATCTGCCCCCCGCGGCCCGGCGTGCACTGGCCGAAGCCGAGGCGCGCCGAAGCAAGGCCAAAGCTCTTGATCTGGCCCCCGAACTGGGCGGGCGCGACGGGCCCGAGCCGGTGCGCTATGGGGATTGGGAGAAAAAGGGTCTGGCTATAGACTTCTGAGCCATCGATGTCTGGCGCGAAACGCCGCGCAGGCGCCTACTTCAGCCAGAGATCGGCATAGATCCCTTGCCCGCGATCCGAAGTGAAACGCAGCGCGGTCCCCTCAAGCTGCACCATCTGGCAGTTGTAGCCCAGATCGCGCTTGCCCCAGGCAATATCGCGGCAAAAATAGCCATTCTCCCACGTCCAGTCGCCCGTCACGGGTCGCCCGAAGGCACGGCCGACGATCTGCCCGCCGGGTGTGACGGTCAGTCGGATACCGGTCCGGGTGAGTTCCTTGCCCTTGACCGCGTTCACGAACTCCTCGGCCCGGTCGATCTTGGTAAAGGCATTTGCGGCCGTGGTCTCGGCAACGCCGATAAAGGCCAGGGCCGCCAGGGCCATCGTCAGAGCGCGGAGCATGGCTATGTCCTTGTCATGTAGAAACCTGCACCCGATACGCAGCCCGCTCCCGGTTGGATCAGTCGAGGCCCAGCACGTCGGCCATGGAGTAATGTCCCGGCGCCTTGTCCTGACCCCATAGCGCCGCGCGCAGCGCACCGCGGGCAAAGATCTGCCGATCCGTGGCGACATGGCGCAGGATCATGCGTTCGCCGGGCCCGGCAAAGAGCACGTCATGTTCGCCCACGATGTCGCCGCCCCGGATCGCGGCAAAGCCGATATGCCCGGGTTCCCGGGCGCCAGTGATCCCGTCGCGGCCGCGCTCCGACGCCGTGGCCAGATCCACGCCGCGACCCTCGGCGGCGGCCTGCCCGAGCATCAGCGCGGTGCCCGAGGGCGCGTCCACCTTGTGGCGGTGGTGGGCCTCGATGACCTCAATGTCGAAGTCTTCGCCCAACGCGGCGGCCACCTTGCGCGTCAGCCCGACCAGCAGATTGACCCCCAGACTCATGTTGCCGGCGCGCACGATCACTGCGTGGAGCGCTGCGGCGTCGATTTTCGTCAGATCCTCAGGCGTCAGTCCGGTCGTACCGATCACGTGGACGGCGCGGGCCTGGGCGGCGAGAGCTGCAAACTCCACCGTCGCCGCGGGCGAGGTGAAGTCGATCACCGCCTGGGCCTTGGCAAAAGCCTCCAGCGGGTCGTCCGTGACGACGACGCCCAGCGGTGCCGCGCCGGTCGCAGTGCCCACATCCTGCCCGACCCAGTCGTGGCCTGGCCGTTCGATGGCACCGACAAGATGGGCGGCGTCGCTCTCGGCCACGGCCTGAAGCAGCATTTGCCCCATGCGCCCCGAAACGCCTGTGATCACAATTCCGGGAAGTCCGGTCATGGCTGGTCTCCTGTCATCGTCGTTGCCTGTCGTTTCGCTGCGGCACGGCTTCAGTTGCACGCTTGCGGGCAGGGCCCGGTATCGCTTATCTGCCCGACATGGCAAAGAACAGGCATCTTGACGGCCCCGGGCCGTCGCAACGGCAGTTGCGGGTGGGCGAGTTGATCCGGCGGACGCTTTCGGATGTGCTCACGCGCGGGGCGGTGCATGACCCTGACCTGAACGCGGTGTCGATCACCGTGGGCGAGGTCCGCACCTCACCGGACCTGCGTGTTGCGACCGCATTCGTTCTGCCGCTGGGCGGCGATGGCGCGCAGGAAACGCTCGAGGCGCTGCGGCGCAACCGCCATGAGCTGCGTCGCGCTGTGGCCAAGGCCGTGAAACTGAAGTTTTCGCCCGAGCTGCGCTTCGCGCTCGACGACACGTTCGACCGGATGGACGAGACACGAAGGCTCTTTTCGCAAGACACCGTCCGGCGCGATCTAGACGACTGAGGCAAGGGTATGGGGCGACGTCGCAAGGGCCGGGATATCTCCGGATGGCTGGTCGTGGACAAACCCGCGGGGCCGACCTCCACCGCCGTGGTCAACAAGGTGCGCTGGGCGCTCGGCGCGGCCAAGGCGGGTCATGCCGGCACGCTCGATCCTGCGGCGACCGGCGTGTTGGCCGTGGCGCTGGGCGAGGCCACGAAAACCGTACCCTATGTCACCGACGCGCTGAAATGCTACCGTTTCGCGGTACGCTGGGGCGCGGCCACAAACACCGATGATGCCGAGGGTGAGGTGATCGCTCGCGCCGAGACGCGCCCGGACCGCGCCGCGATCGACGCCGCATTGCCGGACTTCCGCGGCCAGATCGAGCAAGTGCCGCCGCAGTTTTCGGCCGTCAAGATCGATGGCGAGCGCGCCTATGCGCGTGCCAGGGCAGGCGACGTTTCCGAGATCGCCGCCCGCCCGCTTTGGGTCGAGAGCCTCGATCTGATCGATCAGCCCGATCCCGACACAGCCGAGTTCGAGATGGTCTGCGGCAAGGGCGGCTATGTCCGCGCCATCGGCCGGGATCTGGGCGAGGCGCTGGGCTGCCATGGCCATGTGCTCTGGCTGCGCCGGGTCTGGTCGGGCCCGTTCGATGTCGAAGACGGTATCGGCATGGACATTGTCGAGGCCGAGGCGCAGAGCCCCGCGCTCGAGGCCCGGCTGTTGCCGGTGCAAGCCGGTCTCACCGATTTGCCCGAACTGCCCTGCGCGGCGGAGGCCGCGGCCCGGCTTCGCAACGGCAATCCCGCGCCGGTGCTCAGGTCGGCCAGCTATGGCGATCCGGCCTGGGCGTCCCATGGCGGACAGCCCGTCGCGGTGGGCGTCTACCGCGCCGGCACGCTTCACCCCAGCCGGGTGTTCAACCTGTGATTACAAAAACCCACGACACCGAAGCGAGCCGGTCCTGGGCGATCTATTCGCCCTGCGAAGGCTACCGTTACGCCCTGACCCGGGTCTGGGACGCGGGCGGGGACAAGGTGCTCTTCGTGATGCTGAACCCCTCCACCGCGACGGAGCTGTCGAACGATCCGACGGTGGAGCGCTGCGAGCGCCGGGCCAGGGCACTCGGATTTGGCGCATTCCGGGTGTGCAACATCTTTGCCTGGCGCGAGACCGACCCCAAACAGATGCGGGCGCAGCCTGATCCGGTCGGACCCGGCAACGACGCGGCGATCCGCGAGGGATGTGCCTGGGCCGACCGCGTGATCTGCGCCTGGGGCACCCATGGCGCGCATCTGGACCGTGGGCCCGAGGTCGAGATGCTGATCCGGAGCTTCGGGGTTTCCGCGCATCATCTCGGCCTGACAAAGCACGGGCATCCGCGCCATCCGCTCTATCTCGGCTACACTGTTCAGCCCGAACCCTGGATTTAACCCGCGCCGTCAGCCGGCCTTCAGATCCCGGGTCAGAGCCCACTCGCTCGTCTCGCCGCTCAGCCGCGCGCGATAGGGGCCGATGCTCTCCATCACCCGCATCACATAGTTCCGGGTTTCGCGAAACGGGATGCTTTCGATCCAGTCGACCGGGTCGATTGCGCCACTGCGCGGATCGCCATAGCGTTCGATCCATTGCGGCGGGCGGCTCGGCCCGGCATTGTAGCCCGCCGCCACCATGATCGTCGCGTCCCCGAACCGTCGGCGCAGCTTGACCAGATACGCGGTCCCGAGCCGGGCGTTGTACGCCGGATCGCTCGTCAGCCGGCTGCGTGAGTAGGGCAGGCCGAGCGCCTCGGCGGTTTCCTCCGCCGTTGCCGGCATCACCTGCATCAAGCCGCGCGCGCCGGCCGGACTGACGACCTCGGCGTTGAATTCGCTTTCGCGCCGCGCAATGGCCAGAGCGAGCGCCTGGCTGACGCCGGGACGGTCCTGCACCGAGATCGGAAGCACCGGGAACAGCGCGCGGTGGAGCGACTCGCCGTAGCGCTGGGCGCGCTTGCCGATCCGCAGCTGGATGTAAGGGCTGTTCAGCTCCTCCAGCGTTGCGGCCATCTGGCCGATCTCCGCGCGGCTCATGGATTCCGCCATATGGGCAAAGAAACGCGCGGCCAGAACCTCCTCGCCGGCCTCATCCAGACGCTTGCCCGCGGCATAGACCCCGGAGCGCAGGAAGGCCGCGTTGGCCGGAACCGGGAAGCTTTCGCTGCCGGTCAGTCGCGGGTCCATGGGCAGCCCGGCCTTCTCGGCGGCAAGCTGGCCGTAGAAGGTCGTCTGGAATTCCGCGCCGAAATCATAGGCCGCCTGGGCCTGCAGCGGCTGGCCGAGCGCCTCGTAGGCGCGCCCCTCCCAGTATCCGGCGCGCCCCAGGCTGATCGTACTGCCGACGCTGGCGCGAAAGCGCTGGAAATGACCCAAGGCCGCGGCGGGCTCATCGAGCTTGCGCAGGGCGATATAACCCGCGAGCCATTCCAGATCGGCGAAATCGACCCCCGAGGTCAGGTGATGCTGGCTCGCCAGAAGATAGGCCTCGCGGGCCTGTCCGTCGCGCATCAATTGCCGGGCGAGCGGGCGGCGGCGCTTGGCCCAGGCCTCGGGGCGGCCGAGCGTGTCGGCGCTGGCCGAGGAGGCGAGCATGATCTCCGTCACACCCTCGACGCGCCGCTTGCGGGCGCGCCATTCCATCCGTTCGAACGCGAGGCCCGGATCGTCCGCCAGGTCGTCGGGCACGGCCGCGATGCGCGTATCGACACCGGGCTGATCGCGCCGCAGGGCAATCCGCGCGTCCATCAGCCTGCGCCATCCGTCTGGCACCCGACCGCGCATCCGCTCGGCCTCGCCGAACCGATGCAGCCAGAGCAGATTGTCGAGCCGTGCGACATGGTGGTCGCTCAGCACCTGGCCATATTCGGCGAGCACCGTGCTTTCCTGCGCCGGCGTCAGGCTCATCGTCGTCCAGGCGCGCACGGCTTCCGCGTTGGCCGCCTCGGTCTCGCCGAGCGCTTTGAAGGCCGCGGCCAGGCGCATCGCGCCTGTGCCGGTCTGTGGCTGGGTCTGCAGGAAATAGTCCAGTACATCGCGGGGATCGGCGCTGGCGGGGATCGTATCTTCGCCGCGGCGGCGCAGCAGCTCCAGCCCCGGCCAGTCGGGATGGCGCTGCAGGAAGCTGCGGTAGTCCGAAAACGCGCCTTCACCGGCGCGCAGGCGGTGCCATTCCACGATCGTGACCGCAACCTCGCCATCGCCGCGTGCCAGGCGCTGGGCCGTGGCCCAGTCGTCATCGCGCACCGCGCTCAAAGCCTCATCGAGCCGTGCCGCACTGCCTGGAACAGCGCAGACCGATAAAACGGCCAAGCTGACGAAAACCGCGGAAAAGAACCTGCCCATGCGCGCCTCATTATCTGCCGAGTCACAGACCCTAGACAGCCCGTCGCCCGTCGCAACTCACAAACTTGGCAATCCCGCGGCCCGGCTGTAGGGTCCGCGCGCGCTGCCCGGCCCCCGCCGGAGACAGCGGATCTGACCGAAGGAGCGTGCCATGATCAAAGGGTCCCTGCCAGCTTTGGTAACACCGTTCAAGGACGGTGCGCTCGATCTCGACAAGCTCAAGGCGCTGGTCGAATGGCAGATCGCCGAAGGCAGCCATGGGCTGGTCCCCGTCGGCACCACCGGAGAGAGCCCGACGCTGTCCCACGACGAACATGAGACGGTGATCGAGGAGGTCGTGCGCGCCGCCGCGGGCCGGGTGCCGGTGGTCGCGGGCGCAGGCTCCAACAACACCGCCGAAGGCATCCGGCTGATCCAGCATGCCGAGCGTGTCGGTGCGACGGCGGCGCTGGTGGTCACGCCCTATTACAACAAGCCGACCCAGGCGGGGCTGATCGCGCATTTCACAGCGTTGCATGACTGCTGCAGCCTGCCGATCATCATCTATAACATTCCCGGCCGTTCCGTCGTCGATATGAGCCCGGCGACCATGGGCGAACTGGCCAAGCTGGAGCGGATCATCGGCGTCAAGGATGCCACCGGCGACATCACCCGGGTCAGCCAGCAGCGTGCGACCTGTGGCACCGACTTCATCCAGGTCTCGGGTGAAGACGCCAGCGCGCTGGGGTTCAATGCCCATGGCGGGACGGGCTGCATCTCGGTCACGGCCAATGTTGCGCCAAAGCTTTGCGCGGAGTTCCAAGAGGCGACTCTGGGCGGCGACTATGCCGCGGCGCTCGCGCTGCAGGACCGTCTGATGCCGCTCCATGAGGCGATTTTCGTCGAGCCGGGGCTGGCAGGGGCGAAATACGCGCTGTCGCGGCTGGGCAAATGCGACCCCGAGGTGCGCTTGCCGCTCGTGGGCCTGACGGACGACACCATGGCGCAGATCGACGCCGCCATGCGCCATGCAGGTCTGCTGAACTGATGGGCGATCCGCGTCCCGGCGAGGTCCTGCTGCCCTTCGATCCCGGGGCGCGTGCCGATGGCTCGGTGAGCTTCATCGGCACGATCCGGTCGCCCTGGGGCCCGGACGATTGCCCGAAGAATATCGGCCGCGCGCGTGAGACCGGCAAAGCGGCGCATATCGAGCTGATCGAAGGCTATGGCGGTGGTCTGCTGGGGCTCGCCATCGGACAGCCGGTGATCCTGCTCTACTGGATGGACCGTTCGCGTCGCGATATCGTCGTGCAGCGGCCGGGTCACGCGGACGGCCCGCGCGGCGTCTTTGCGCTGCGCTCGCCGGCGCGCCCGAACCCGGTCGCCATGGCGACGGTGCGGATCACCTCGCTCGACCCTGAGGCCGGCCGGATCGGGATCGATGCGATCGATGTCTTTGACGGCACCCCGCTGATCGACCTCAAACCCTGGCTGGAAACGGTGGATTTGCCGCCCGCGGTGTGAGCGGCCGGTCAATTCACGCCGCGGCGCGCAGCTTTAACGCTGCGTGGGTCCCGCGCATGCGCTAGAGCATTTCCGCCGCGCGACAGATGAGTCGCGGCCCGGATCCGCAAGGGACCGGCACGCGCGCCGCGGGAGGCGTGCAAGAGACGGGAGGACATCATGATCACGCTTGATCCGCCATTTCGCGTGGCGACCGCATCCGATGCCGCTGCTCTGGCGGAGCTTGTGAACTTTGCCGGCGAAGGCTTGCCTGTTCACCTTTGGACGGACCTGGCAGAGGACGGCCAGGATCCCTGGGAGGTCGGCCGGATGCGCCAGGCCGAAAAGGCCCGCGAGGGCCAGATCGTGGTTGCCGATTTCGGTCAGGGCGCCGTTGCGAGCCTTACCGGCTATGTCATCGGATCGGTGCCGATACCGATCGGACCGGATTTCCCGCCGCTTTTCAGGCCTTTGCAGGAGCTGGAGAACCAGGCGCTCGACAGCTGGTATGTGAATGTCCTGGCCAGTTACCCGGCGCATCGCGGTCAGGGGCTGGGCTCGAAGCTTTTGGACATCGCCGAGCGGATCGCGCGTGATGCGGGCCTGGGGAAGATGAGTGTCATCGTCGCTGACACAAATGCGGGTGCGCGGCGCTTGTATGAGCGGCATGGCTATCGCGAGCTGGCAGCGCGGCCCTGTGAAAAAGAGGGCTGGGACACAGAGATCGCGCAGTGGGTGCTGCTGACAAAACCGCTGGCAGCGGAGAGCTGAGCGCCGGAGCTGTCGCGCGCGGCGCCGAACCCACCTTGGCGAGCAAGGCGCACACCGCTATATCGCTGCGATGGCCAAGCCAAAGGACAACCCCAACTACAAGGTCGTCGCCGAAAACCGGCGCGCGCGCTACGACTATGCCATCGAGGAGGATCTCGAGTGCGGGATCATGCTCACGGGATCCGAAGTCAAATCGATGCGCGCCGGTGGCGTTTCCATCGCCGACAGCTATGCCAACGTCGAGGAAGGCGAGCTGTGGCTGATCAACGGCTATATCCCACCTTACAATCAGGCCAAGACCTGGGGCCATGAGGAGCGCCGCAAGCGCAAGCTCCTGGTCAACAAACGGCAGCTGGCCAAGCTCTGGTCCGCCCGTCAGCGCGAGGGCATGACGCTGGTCCCGCTGGTCCTGTATTTCAACGACAAGGGTCGGGCGAAGATCAAGATCGGCATCGCCAAAGGCAAGAAAGCCCAGGACAAGCGCGCCACCGAAGCCAAGCGCGACTGGCAGCGCCAGAAAGCGCGGCTGATGCGAGAGCGGGGGTGACTGGGGGGTACTTGCGCTGCCTGCGGCGTGCACCGGACGACCGGTTTCGGGACAGAATGGCGGATGCCGCATGACGCACAAGCGGCCTCAGACTGCGCAATCTGGACATTTCGATACGTCCCGGCTCTTTGAGACAGGTTTCTGGGAGTGCCATCGACCGCCTCATGCCGGAACCTCACATCCCTGGCGTCAAAACCGGCCACCCAGCGGTGAAACTGCGAGACGATGTCGGCCACCAGACCGGCAAGAGCTAATCGACAGGCGTGTCATGTCCCCAAGCTGGTGACCGAGGACCGCTAAAGGGCTGAAGATCAACACAGAATTGATAGAGGATTTTGCCGCCAATGTCGCAAACGACATGCTTGGTTGCAAACACGAGGTAGCGGACCGGTTTCTCCGGTGTGCCGATTTGACCGACACCATCCAGACGATCCCAACCCTGGTCATCGAAGCGTTCGCCGACCTGCAGCGGCATGAAGGGGCGTTCTGACCGGAACACGGCGACCGGTCTGTGATCGCCTGAAATGTCGCATAGAACCAATTCGTAAATGTCGGGCATGGGCTTGATCACTCGGCTCGCTATTCGTCGGACCCCGGTCTGATACGCGTCGCGTGCCGAAGAAATGGCTTCCGAAAGGACATAGACCGGTTCATGAAACCACCATGCTGTTCGAAAGGCGATACCGTTTCGATCGAGGGCTTTGTCTCTTCGTAGCGCTGTGAAAAACTGCCTGAATGACAGACTATCCGAAACTGGCGGCCCTAGCCGTCGTGCTCCGCGGGGAGCACGTGCTTCTGGTCAAGCGCCGCAACGAACCGGATGCCGGTCTCTGGGGGTTTCCCGGCGGACATGTGGATTTGGGCGAGACAGCTCTAAACGCCGCAGCGCGCGAATTGCACGAGGAAACCGGCGTGATTGCCAACCCGGTTCGGTATCTAACAAACGTGGACGTCGTTGTCCGGGCGGAGGATGAGAGCATTCTGTTTCACTTCCTGTTGGCCGCCGTGCTCTGCGAATACGTGTCCGGAACGCCCCGGGCGCAGGACGATGTGAGCGATGCCCGGTGGTGGCCCGCCGCGCAGATACTGGGCGGCGACGTCCAATGCAGTCAGCATGTCGACAATGTCGTCGGCCTTGCTGCGCGAAACTGACGGTGCATGTTCCCCGGAGGATGGCCTCGTTCGCCAAGCGCCTGGGTCGTTTCTCTAGGGTTCCCGGAGTCGGGCTCTCAATTCCGGCCGAAGAGTGAATTCAAGAAACGGCCGACCGGGTTCGGAGCGGACGTGGGCATCGGCGCGGGATCTCCGGCTCGGTGCGTGGTCGGGGGGGCGAGATCGCCGGGCAGATCGGTTCGGGCGATCTGGGGCGCATCCTGCGGATCGATCATTGGCAGCGGGCGAATCGGCAGGCCGTCATGGACGCGCAGCATCGTCTCGCGCCAGATCTCCGCGGGCAGACCGCCGCCGGTAACGCCGTTGAGCGGCGTGTTGTCGTCATAGCCCATCCAGACCCCGGCGACATAGTCGGCGGTGAAACCGACGAACCACGCGTCGCGCAGCGCCTGGGTGGTGCCGGACTTGCCCGCGGCGGGCCTGTCGCCGAGCTTCGCGCGCTGGCCCGTGCCGGCCTCGATCACCTGATGCATCATGTACACAAGCTGCTGATCGGCGCCGGGAGAGATCACGCGTTCGACGATCCCGCCATCCTGCCCCATCAGCGGTTCATCCTCGCCGACCAGGGTCAGTTCGCGCACGCCGTAAGGCGTCACGCTACTGCCCCCATTGAGGATGCCGGCATAGGCGCCAGTGACCTCCAGCAGCGTCGCCTCGGAAGAGCCGAGCGCCAAGGCAGGCCCCGCGGCCAGATCGCCCGCGATCCCGAACGCCTCGGCGACGGAGCGGACATTCTCGCGCCCCACGGATTCCGACACCTTGACGGCGGGCACGTTGAGGCTGTCGCGCAGCGCCCGGGTCAGCGTGACGGTGCCGTAGTGCTTGCGGGTGTAGTTCTGGGGCGACCAGGGGCCGGAGCCCGGGATGTTGAGCGTCAGCGGCGCGTCTTCGACAGCATCGTTATAGGCATACCCCATCTCAAGTGCCGCGGCGTACACGAAGGGTTTGAAGGCCGATCCGGTCTGGCGCATCGCCTGGGTGGCCCGGTTGAACTGGCCCGGCAGTTGCGTTTCGCGACCGCCGACCATGGCCCGAACCGCGCCATCGGCGCTCATCACAACGATGGCGGCCTGGGCTTTGGAGCCGGGCTTGATCTTGGTTGCGAAGATCTCCGCCATCGCCTCCTCGGCCGCGCGCTGCAGACGCGGGTCGAAGCTGGTGCGGATCACCACATCCTCGGTTGTCTCGCGGGTCAGAAAGGCCGGCGCACTGCCCATGATCCAGTCGGCGAAATAGCCGCCCGCACGGGCTTCGGCGGCTGCCGACAAGGTGGCCGGGTTGGCGCGGGCCGCCGCGAGGTCGGTGTCCGACAGGTATCCTGCGTCATGCATCAGCCCCAGAATGACATTGGCCCGCTCGCGCGAACGCTCCAGATCCGAGGTCGGCGCAAACCGGGTGGGGGCCACCAGCAGCCCGGCCAGCATAGCGGCCTCGGAGGGCGTGACATTGGCCGCCGACTTGCCGAAATAGCGCTGGCTCGCCGCCTCGAAGCCCCGGGTGCCGGCGCCCAGATAGGCCCGGTTCATGTAGATGGCGAGGATTTCGTCCTTGGAGTATTTCGCCTCCATCGCCATGGCATAGATCGCCTCGCGCGCCTTGCGCTCGATCGAACCTTCGCGGCAGGCGGCCTCGTATTCGGCCTCGCTCTCGCCGCTGGCCGGATCGAACGGGCGCCCGATGCAGAGCAGCTTGGCCGCCTGCTGCGTGATGGTGGAACCGCCATGACCCGAGAGCGCGCTGCGTCCCTCGCGCATGTTGATCGCCATGGCGCCCAGGATGCCGCGCGGGCTGACCCCGAAATGACTGTAAAAACGGCGATCCTCGGTGGCGAGGATGGCGTGTTTGAGATGGGGCGAGACGACATCGGGCGTGATCACGCCGCCGAACTGGTCGCCGCGCCAGGCGAACACCTCGTTGTCGCGGTCCAGCATCGTGACCGATCCGCGGGTTCGCCCGTCAAGCAGGCTCTCGACTGGAGGAAGCTTGGCGTACTCCAGGAAAACGAACCCGCCGAGCACCAGCGCCGCGACCGCGCCCAACCGCCAGCCGAGCGCCCAGATCATGCGGATGATCCTGCGGATCAGTGCGCCGATCCCCCCAAGTATCCGCGCAAAAATACCACGTTTCGCCCGGCTCTTGCGCGGTTTGGACGACGTGCTGCGCCGCCGGCCGGTTGCCGCTGACGGCTTGCGCCGTGGTGCGGTCGGAGACCGCCGTTTTCCACCTTGAGTGCTCATGATCCGCCCGTTTTGGGTCTGCCTGCCTGTCTTGGATCTACCAATACCGGGTTCGCGCCGCTTTGTTTACCCGATCTTTACGCACACGGACCTGAAGACGCGATTCACTGGTGTCTGTTTTTTAGGCAGTGATCCGATTTTGTGCAAAAAATGTGCAAACTAGCCGGTCCGGCATCGCGGAAATGTCATCGCCTTCCTTGTGATCGCGCCTTCAAAGCGGGCAACTGCGCCCATGGAACCGCGCAAGCGGCCCGCCTTGAGGAAGGGGAACAACGTGAAACTAATCATCGCAGCAATCAAGCCGTTCAAGCTCGAGGAGGTGCGCGAGGCGCTGACCTCTATCGGCGTGCGCGGCATGATGGTGACCGAGATCAAGGGTTTTGGCTCGCAGTCCGGTCACACGGAAATCTACCGCGGTGCAGAATACGCCGTGAATTTCGTCCCGAAGGTCAAGATCGAGATCGTGGTCTCAGCAGCCATGGCCGACCAAGTGGTCGAAACCATTCAGAACACGGCCAAGACCGACAAGATCGGTGACGGCAAGATCTTCGTTCTCGACGTGGCACAGGCCGTCCGTGTGCGCACGGGCGAAACCAACGAAGACGCGCTCTGAGCACCACACGAGTAATTCAAAGGGGACCGACCCATATGAAACTGAACAAGATTTTACCTCTTGCCGTCGTGGCCGCAGCGCTTCCCGCGCTCGGTGTGGCGCAAGAGGCCGCAGAGGTTGCCGAGGTCGTTGTCGCGACCGGTGAGCCCGCGGAACAGACCGCATTCATCCTGACCACGCTGTTGTTCCTCATCGGCGGCTTTTTGGTGTTCTGGATGGCCGCGGGCTTCGCGATGCTCGAAGCCGGTCTGGTCCGGTCGAAGAACGTCAGCATGCAGTTGATGAAGAACATCTCGCTCTTCTCGATCGCCGCGATCATGTACTACCTCGTCGGCTACGGTCTGATGTACCCGGGCGAATGGCTTGTCGAAGGCTATATCGGCCAGTTCTTCGCGATCACTTCGCTTGAACCGGTTGGCGTTGGCGCAGATGGCGTTGATGTCGGCTATGCCTCCGCCGGATCTGACTTCTTCTTCCAGCTGATGTTCTGCGCCACGACTGCGTCGATCGTGTCGGGTGCGCTGGCCGAACGGCTAAAGCTCTGGCCCTTCCTGCTCTTCGTTGTCGTGCTGACCGGCTTCATCTACCCGATCGAAGCGTCCTGGCAGTGGGGCGGCGGCTGGCTGTCCGAGATGGGCTTTTCCGACTTCGCCGGCTCGACGCTGGTGCATGCCGCAGGTGGGTTCGCCGCCCTGGCCGGTGCCATCGTGCTCGGTCCGCGGATCGGCAAGTACGGCAAAGACGGAAAGGTCACCCCGATCCCGGGTTCCAACCTCGCGCTGGCGACGCTCGGCACGTTCATCCTGTGGCTGGGCTGGTTCGGCTTCAATGGCGGCTCGCAGCTTGCCATGGGCACGATCGCCGACGTGTCCGACGTGTCGCGTATCTTTGCCAATACTAACGCTGCTGCAGCAGGCGGTGCGGTCACGGCGCTGATCCTGACACAGCTCACCTACGGCAAGCCGGACCTCACCATGGTGCTCAACGGCGCGCTGGCCGGTCTGGTGTCGATCACGGCAGAACCTCTGGCGCCGTCGCTGACCGAAGCGACGCTGATCGGTGCCGTCGGCGGCCTGATCGTCGTCTTCACGGTTCCGCTGCTCGACAAGTTTCGGATCGACGATGTTGTCGGTGCAATCCCGGTTCACCTGTTCGCAGGCTTCTGGGGCACCTTCATTGTGGCCTGGTCGAACAGCGACGCCAACTACGTCACGCAGATCGTCGGCTTTGCTGCCATCGGTGCCTTCGTGTTCATTACGTCCCTGATCACCTTCCTCATCATCAAGGGTGTGATGGGCCTGCGGGTGAGCGAAGAGGACGAGATCAACGGGCTCGACATGGCCGAGCTCGGGATGGAAGCCTACCCGGAGTTCCACAAGGGCTAGCTCCGCCTCCAAAATCCGAAAGTGGCCCGGGGGTGACCCCCGGGCCATTTTTTTCAGCGTAACGCGGCCGCGAGCCCGGCGGCGACGCGACCGAGGTCCGGGGCTCGCAATCCGGCGATGTTGATGCGCCCGTCGCCGACGATGTAGAGGCCGTGCGTCTCCTGCAGTGCCGCGATCCGATCGGTTCCGAGCGGCAGCCGCGCAAAGAGCCCGCGGCCGTGGCGAATCCCCAGATCCGCCGATCCTTGAGCCTCCAGCGCATCGGCGAGCCCGGACCGCAACAGATCGAGCCGCGCGCGCATCGCAGCAAGCTCCTGCTCCCACATCATCCGCAGGTCCGCGTCGTCGAGCACCATCTGCGCCACGCGCGCGCCGTGATCCGGGGGAAAGGTATAGCTCAGCCGGTTGAGCGTGTTCAGCGCGCCCTGGACCCGGTTTGCGTGGTCCGCTGTTTCGGCCAGCACGGCGAGCATGCCCACCCGTTCCCGGTAGAGGCCGAAATTCTTGGACCCGCTCATCGCCAGCATCATTTCGGGAAGAGATTCGGCGAGGTGACGGAGCCCGGCGGCGTCGGTGTGCAGCCCGTCGCCCAGACCCAGATAGGCCAGATCGACAAAGGGGACCGCGCCGGTCCGCAGGCAAAGCGCAGCGATCTCGGCCCACATTGTCGCGGAGGGGTCGAGTCCGGTGGGATTGTGGCAGCAGCCGTGGAGCACCAGCAGGTCACCCGGTGCCATGCCTGCCAGATCGGCGAGCATCCGGTCACCGTCCAGCGTCGTGGCGCCCGGGACGGCGTGGGCGTATAGCCGCCAGTCGCAGCCAACAGCCTCGGCAATTGCCGTATGGTTCGGCCATGTCGGATCGGGCAGCCAGACCCTGGCCTGTGGCCGGGTGCGGCGGACCAGCTCGAGCCCCTGGCGCACCGCGCCGGTACCGCCTGGTGTGGCGATCCGTGCCATCCTGTCCCGCGGGACGTCGGCCCCGAGGGCAAGACCGGTGAAAGCGTCGAGGAACGCGGGATCACCGGCCAGTCCGACATAGGCTTTGCTGTCCTGACTGTCGAACAACCGACGCTCGGCGGCCTTCACCGCGCCCATTACCGGCGTCTGTCCCTCCGAATCGCGGTAGACACCGACGCCGAGATCGAGCTTGTTTTGCCTTGGATCGCGCCTGTGGCGGTCCATCAGAGACAGGATCGGATCGGGTGTGCTGTCCGCCACCCCGGCGAACAGCCCGCGGGTCATCCGGTGGCGACCTTCAGATCGTCGTATTTGCCCCATTCCGACCAGGAGCCATCGTAGAGCGCGTGATCGGTTTTGCCGATCCGCTCCAGGGCGAGGCTGAGGATCGCCGCCGTCACGCCCGACCCGCAGGTCGTGATCACAGGCTTGGACAGATCCACCCCGGCGGCCAGAAACGCGGCCTTCAGCGCCTCGGAGTCCTTCAGCGTGCCGTCTCCGTTCAGGAGCGTCGCGTAATGGACGTTCTTGGAGCCGGGAATACGGCCGGCCCGCAAGCCGGGGCGCGGCTCGGGCACATCACCGCGATAGCGTTCGGGGGAACGGGCATCGACGATCTCGTGATCGCCCAGTTTCGAGGCGCTGGCCACTTGCGTCACGTCGCGCACAAGTTGTGCCTGGCGCCGGACCGTCATGTGCCGGTCCCGGATCATCGGGGGGAGATCCTCGACATCCCGACCCTCGGCCTTCCACTTCGGGAACCCGCCATCGAGCACTGCGACATCGGTCTTGCCCATCAGGCGGAAGGTCCACCAGACGCGCGCTGCGGAAAACTGGCCCGCGCCGTCATAGATCACGACCTGATGGCCGTCGCCCACTCCCATCTTGCGAAGGCGAGACATGAATTTCTCGACAGGCGGTGCCATGTGCGGCAGGTCCGAGCGGTGGTCGCTGATATCGTCGATATCGAAGAAGCGGGCGCCGGGGATATGACCCTCGTCGTATTCCTTGCGTCCGTCGCGCCCGCTGTCGGGCATATACAAGGAGGCATCAAGGACCCTCAGATCCGGGTCTCGCAGATGGTCGTCCAGCCAAGCTGTCGAGACGAGTGTCCTTGGGTCGTCGCTAGTCATAGGCGAGCCTCGCGGTTTGGTGCGCGGCAACAGTGCTAGCCGCGACCTCCTATGCGCGCAAGGCCCAAGGGTACCAAGTTCCGGGGATCAATGCCTGGTATTCCCGTCGCCGCGAGGTAGCTGGCGATCGTTGCACCCTGCCGCGGGCCTCCGCGTGAGGACCGCGTCCCCGGCGGTGGGATCGCCCGGCAAGGCTGCCCGTCACACCGCGCGCAGGATGCCGTCGCGCGGCGGTGTCTCCTTGGGCCTCGGGGTGTCATGCAGGGCGGCCTCGAACGCGGCGATGGCGCGGGCGAGCCGTTCGCGCGGGATTTCGGAGAAATCCTCGGGGCTGACAATCCGGCACTCGCCCTTACTCGCCTTTACGGTCGTCCTGCCCAGTCGCAGCTCGCGGCTACCGGAGGTCGCGGCCTTGGCGTGGCGCTTGAGGAAGCCCTCGAACGTCTTCGCCTGGGCCGCGGCGGTCCGGCAGCGGGCGAGGTCCCGTCGCAGGACCGGAACGGCATCCGGGGCGGCTTTGAGCGCCCGGGCGACGGCAACGCCCTGATTGCGCGAGATCTCCTTGGGCCATGTCACGGACTCGCCGAGAGCGGAGAGCAGAAACACGAAGCTGCGGATGTAAGACCGCTTCATCTTGTGCAGCGAGCAATAGAGATCGCCAACGAGAGCTTCGGGATCAGTTCCCTCCACGCCCGGATCTTCGGCGACGCGCAGTGCGACCTGGGCCATTTCGGCAAATGTCAGGTCCTCGCGGACGACATTTTCCTCGACCATGTCGATATAGCGTTCCATCCGGCTGTCGGGATCGCTCCAGGCCTCCTGCATGACCCGTGCGGTGACCGTGGCAAAGGCGGGATGCCCGGTCTCGGCATGGAGCTGACCCAGAGCGGTCAGGCGGCGCCAGCCCTTGAGCAACTGGTAGCGGCCGCGGTCGTCGATGAAGACCTCGATCGGTTCGCGCTGGCCGCGTTCGCGGATCGAAGCCTTGAGCTCGGCCATCTCCGCCGACCCTGCGACACCGCCCAGATCCAGCCTGTCGCGGGGCAGATCATCGGTCTGCACCTCATCGAGATCCAGCAATTGGAGCACGAGACCCTGGGCTTCGGCATCGCGCCAGGCCTTGGCGTCTTCAGCCGCGCGCAAATCAGGGGGCGCGGCCGCCGGGGTCATCGGGACGGATGTCTTCTTCGCTTTCGCCTTGCCTGCCATGGTGCACTCCTCAAATGCCGGCGGCGTGTATCCGCGCGCCGGTCGTTTTGAGAAGAATCCACACACACCATCGCGTGTGCGTCAAGTCTGGTGAGGCGTCCGCATCTTCCGCAGGCCGCTCAGCCCACGGATTTGAGCGCTTCGGTTAGCCGCGGAATACTGCCGCCCTGGGTATCGAGCAGCGCCGTGATCTCGCTGCGTTCGGTGGTGAGCATGTTCACGCCCTCCACGATCACGTTGAAGATCCGATCCGAGCCACTGCGGTCGGAGACGTGGAAGTCGGTCTTGAAGGGCGAGCGGCCGCGGAGTTTTGCGGTGGTCTCGACGATCACCAGACTGCGGTCGGTGCGGGCACGGTTGATCTCGATCGTGCCGCCGATGAACTCGCGGAAGCGCCGGCCATACTTGCGCGCGATATAGGGCGCAAAGGCATTCGTGAAATTGCGCAGCTCCGCACGCGACGCTGTGCGGGCCGCCGGCCCCAGCGAATAGCGCGCGATGGTCGGAACATCGGCGTAGCGCTCGAAAATCCGCTCAAACTCACGATAAAGCGCGGCGCCGGACTTGCCGGAGTTCACGGCCGCATTGATCTCGTCAACGCAACGGCGGACGAGTGTGGCGGCCGCCTGTTCGGTCAAGGCGAAAGCAGCGCCGGTCGGGACCAAGGCTGCGGCGGCAGCGAGCGCCGCAAGCAGGGCGCGGCGGGTCGGATCAATCTGCATAGAGGTCCTCATAGGGATCGAGAATGATATCGGTTTCCGGGGCGGTCCCCAGAGTGAAGCGGCGATTTTCGAGATAGATCAGCCGGGTCTGAGCATAACTGTCAGCGCTCTCGTACAGCACCGTGTCGATGGTGTCCCGGAAATCGTACCGGTCGCCGGCGAAATCTCCAAGGGTGACGGCGATCGACGGGACGTTGTCGGGATAGTTGAGAATCAGGCTGAACGGATTGAGAAAGATATCGCCGATATCACCGGCCAGGTGGCGTTCGGTGTAGGTGCCGAAGAACGGGGCAACGACAATCGCGCCTTCCGGAGCGCCCCAGACCTTCAGCGTTTCACCGAAATCCGTGTTGCGCTCATCCAGGCCGATCGACGTGGCAGGATCAAAGATCCCGACGATGCCGACCGTCGCATTCAGGATGAAGCGCGCGGTATTGTGAAACCCGTTCTCGATATTGCCTTGCAGAAATCCGTTTATCGCACGTTTAGGTGTGTCGATCGTTTGGGCGACGTTGGACACTCCGCGCCGGACAGGGGCTGGTAAAACAGTGCCATAGGCGACCGAAACCGGGCGATAGACAACGCGATCGACGCCGGTATTGAAGCTGTGCACGGCGCGATTCACCGGCTCGAAGGGATCGTTGACCTCGGCGCCCGGGCGCGGTGCAGTACAGCCCGCAACCAGCGACATAGTTGCGATAACCAGGAAAATCGGGCGAAAAGGTACTGAGAATGCCCTTGGCGGTACGGTCAAAACTGCCCTCAATCGGTTATTTGCACTTGAGATGACATAGTAGTTTGCCGAAGGAATTGATACCAGCCGACGGTCACGATTCAATCTGCCGCGTCAGCGGTATTCACGGAGTGTCAGATGCAGCAGTCATATGAGGCCGGGCGCGCGGAGCTGCGTGACGCAAATCGCAACAACCGCGGTCTGTTCATCTTTGTGGGCGTTTTCAGCTTTTTCGTGAACGTTTTGATGCTCACGGGGCCGATTTTCATGCTTCAGGTCTATGACCGGGTGCTTGGAAGCCGCTCCGAGGCGACGCTTGTCGCGCTCTTTGCGCTAGTGGCGTTTCTCTATCTGATGATGGGACTTCTCGATTTCGTGCGCGGCCGTGTGCTGGCCCGTGCCGGCGCGCGATTCCAGAGTGCGCTGGACCAGCGGGTTTTCGCTGCCTCCATCGAAGAATCCGCCACCCGCGACAAGGGCGCGCTCGCTGCCGGCCCGCGCGATCTGGAGACGGTACAGAAATTTATCTCGTCGCCGGTGCTTGGCGCGCTGTTCGATCTGCCGTTCACGCCCGTGTTCATCATCGGCATCTTTATCTTCCATCCTTGGCTTGGGTGGCTCGCGGTCGCGGGCGGTCTGATCCTGGTGCTCACCAGCGCCCTGAACCAGGTGATGACCCGCGGCCCGGTGCTCTCGGCGGGTCAGGCCGGTGCGATGAGCGACCGGATGTCGGACCGGCTGCGCAACGAGGCCGACGTGATCCAGAGCCTCGGCATGCGCGGCGCCGCGTTCACCCGTTGGTCCGCGTTCCGCCAGCGCACCCTCGGGCTACAGCTGTTGTCCAGCGACGTGAGCGGCCGCTTCACCGCGGGGACCAAGACATTTCGGCTGTTCCTGCAGTCGGCGATGCTGGCCCTGGGCGCTTATCTGGTGCTCCAGAACGAACTCTCGGCTGGTGCGATGATCGCGGGGTCGATCCTTCTCGGGCGCGCGTTGGCGCCGATCGAAATGGCGGTCGGTCAGTGGTCTCTGGTGCAAAGTGCTATGAAGAGCTGGGACAAGCTCGCGCAGCTTCTCAGCGACATTCCCAAGCAGCGTGACCGGACCCAGTTGCCGCGTCCGCGTGCGATTCTGGACGTCAATCAGGTCACGGTGATCCCGCCGGGGGAACAGCAGGCCTCGCTTCGGCTCTGCACCTTCCGGGTGGAGCAGGGACATGCGATCGGCGTGATCGGACCCAGCGGCGCGGGCAAATCGACCCTGGCGCGTGCGATCACCGGGGTCTGGCGCCCGGCCGGTGGCAAGATCCGGCTCGATGGCGCGGCGCTCGACCAGTATGATCCCGACGAGTTGGGGCGCCTGATCGGCTATCTGCCGCAGCAGGTGAACCTGTTCGACGGCACGATCGCCGAGAATATCGCACGGCTCGATCCAAGGGCTGAAGACGCGGCCATCGTCGCGGCGGCCAAGAAAGCCGCTGCCCACGACATGATCCTCAAGCTGCCGGACGGCTACAACACCCAGATCGCGGCGATGACCAACCGGCTTTCGGGCGGACAGACCCAGCGCCTGGGGCTTGCCCGCGCGCTCTATGGCGATCCTGTGATGCTGGTGCTCGATGAGCCGAACTCCAATCTTGACAATGACGGCTCCGAGGCGCTGAACCTCGCGATCCGCCAGATGAAGGAAGAAGGCTACTCGGTGCTGATCATGGCCCACCGCCCGGCGGCGATCCAGGAATGCGACCAGCTTCTGGTGCTGGATGGCGGCGGTGTGCGGGCGTTTGGTCCGCGCGACGAGGTGCTGCGCAAGATGGTCAAGAACGCCAATGAAATTCAAACGGCCCGCGTGCCGGGAGGTGTTGCATGAGCGGCCCGACGAAACCCCCACAATCCGCCGGCCAACCGGCACCCGAAGGCGGCCCCCAGGCCCCCAACATCTTTTCCGCGCGCCGTACGCTCACCATGGGGGTTCTGGTCCTGGTTCTGCTGGTGGGCGGCTTCGGTTCCTGGGCGGTCTTCACCAATATCGCCGGCGCAATCATCGCCCCGGGTCAGATCGAGGTCGATCAGAACCGGCAGGTGGTTCAGCATCTCGATGGCGGTGTCGTCGCCGAGATCCTCGTCGATGACGGTGACCGGGTGGAGGCGGGCGAAGTCCTGATCCAGCTTGACGGAACGCTGTTGCGCTCAGAGCTCGCAATCATCGAAAACCAGCTCTTCGAGCTGATGGCGCGGCGCGGACGGCTGGAGGCCGAACGCGACGGGAGCGACCACATAGAATTCGAGCCCGACCTGCTCGCCGTGGCAGCCGAAAATGGCGAGATCGCCGGGCTTGTCGCCGGGCAGGAGCGTCTCTTTCGGGTACGGCTTGAAACGCTGGAAAAGGAAATCGATCAGCTGAGCAAGCGCAAGTCCCAGATCGGCAACCAGGTTGAAGGCATCGTTGCCCAGCAAGATGCGCTCGACATCCAGCTCGGGTTTATCCGGGAGGAAAGAGCCGACCAACAACGATTGCTGGAGCAGGGTCTCGCACAAAAACCGCGGCTGCTGTCGCTCCAGCGCGAAGAGGCGCGACTGGCGGGTACGCTGGGCGATCTCAAGGCTCAGGAGGCGGAGAGCGCCGGACGTATGACCGAGCTCGATATCGAACAGCTCAAGCTCGAAGTCGCACGGCGCGAAGACTCCATCACCACCCTGCGCGACCTGCAATATCGCGAGCTCGAGCTTGCCGAACAGCGCCGGTCGCTCAAGGAGCAGCTGTCCAGGCTGGACATGACTGCGCCTGTGTCCGGCATTGTTTACGGCATGCAGGTCTTTGCGCCGCGCTCGGTCATTCGTGCCGCGGATCCCGTACTTTACATCATCCCCCAGGACCGGCCGCTGGTGATCGCCGCGGATGTCGAGCCGATCCATATCGATCAGGTCTATCCCGGTCAGGACGTGCGTCTGCGCTTTTCCGCGCTCGATGCCCGCACCACGCCGGAACTGGACGGGGTGGTCACCTACGTGTCCGCCGATGCGCTCGTCGATGAGCAGCGGGGGATCAGCTACTACCGCGCCGAAGTGCAGTTGAGCGAGGAGGAGGCGCAAAGACTGCCCGGTGATGTCACGCTTCTGCCCGGCATGCCGGTGGAAACCTTCTTGCGCACGAATGACCGCAGCCCGCTGGCCTATCTGATCAAGCCGTTGTCGGACTATTTCGTAAAAGCTTTCCGGGAGAGCTGAACCCCGCCCCGGGGCGTCCGGCGCGGCCTGGGAATACAGCAATTATGTCCGGTGCGCCGGCGACAATGACGGAGCATTGCCCATGACACCCCTCCTGTCCGAGCGGCTCGCCGCGGCTGGCATCACCTTGCCCGAGGCCGCAGCCCCGGCCGCGAACTACGTCCCTTTCGTGCAGATCGGCGACATTCTGCATGTCTCGGGGCAGTTGCCCGGCGTACCCGGCGCGCTGATCACCGGGCAGATGGGGGCGGGTCTGAGCATCGAGGACGGCGTGGCCGCGGCGCGCGCCTGTGCGCTCAACCTTCTGGGGCAGGTGCGCGCGGCCTGCGGCGGCGACATCGACCGGCTTGACCGGGTGGTGAAGATCACCGGGTTCGTCAACTCGGCGCCCACGTTCGGCGAACAGCCCAAGGTCATCAACGGCGCGTCGGACTTCCTGGTCGAGGCGTTGGGCGAAGCGGGCCGCCATGCACGTTCTGCCGTTGGGGTTTCGGCGCTGCCCTTTGGCGTGGCGGTCGAGATCGAAGGGCTCTTTCAGATCCGGTGACAGCCACACCGCCGCTTCCTCCGGGGTTCCTGAACCGCCCGTTCGCACATCGTGGCCTGCATGGGCGTGATGCACCGGAAAACTCTCTCGCTGCCGTGTCGGCTGCCGTCACTGCGGGTTACGGGATCGAGATCGACCTGCAACCCGCCGCGGACGGGACGCCCATGGTGTTCCACGACGCCACGCTTGACCGGATGACCGATGCGTCCGGCGCGGTCGCGGAGTTGAGCCCTGTGGAACTCGGAGCACTGTCGCTGCGTGGCGGGACGGGCGAGGGAATTCCGACGCTGGACGCGCTGCTGGCGCAGGTCGCAGGGCAGGTGCCCCTGCTCATCGAGCTCAAGGATCAAAGCGACGTGCTGGGCGCCGCGCCGCTGACGATGGAGCCCGAAGTCGCGCGTCTTTTGCGGACCTACGCCGGGCCGGCGGCCGTGATGTCGTTCAACCCGGCGATCGTTGCGGCGGTGGCGGCGCGTGCGCCCGATCTGCCGCGGGGATTGACGACCTGTTCCTTTGATCAATGCGCATGGCCGGATCTTCCCCACGCGACGGCCCGTCGTTTGGCCAGCATTGCCGATGCGGGCTCGGTCGGCGCCGCGTTCATTAGCCATGGACATCACGATCTGGATACTCCGGTCGTGGCCGCGCAGCGCCGCGCCGGGCGCGCGGTGCTCTGCTGGACGATCCGCAGCCTGGCCGAAGAAGCGGCGGCGCGCAGATTTGCCGATGCGATCACGTTCGAAGGCTACCGCCCCGCATTGCGGTCGGGCCCTTGACCGGCCTGCGACCCGCGCCACCTGACAGTCTACTACTCCCTGCCCCCCGGAGCGACCCACCTATGAAGGACAGCTCGGTCGAGATCACTGCCGCCACAAGCCTGTCCGAGGTTGGTGCGGAAGACTGGGACGCCTGCGCCTGCCCGGAAGTGGCCGATGGCGGACGCCCGTTCGACCCCTTTACCACGCACCGCTTCCTGAGCGCGCTGGAACAAAGCGGCTCGGTCGGTGCGGGCAGCGGCTGGCAGCCACGTTATCTGCTCGCCCGGCTGGGTGATGAGTTGATCGCTGCAGCACCGCTCTATGCAAAGAGCCACAGCCAGGGCGAGTATATCTTCGATCACAACTGGGCCCATGCCTATGAGCGTGCCGGCGGGCGCTATTATCCCAAGCTGCAGATTGCCGTGCCTTTCACCCCCGCCACCGGGCGCCGGTTCCTGACCCGGCCGGGCTATGAGACGATCGGGCAGGCGGCGCTGACTCAGGGCGCCTTGCAGCTCGCCGAACAGAACAGTGTGTCGTCGGTCCATGTCACCTTTTGCACCGAGGCAGAGGCTGCGGCGGGCGCCGAAATGGGCCTGATGCGCCGGACCAGTCAGCAGTTCCATTGGCAAAACGCCGGGTACGCCGATTTCGACGCCTTCCTCGCCTCGCTGTCCTCCCGCAAGCGCAAGAACATCCGCAAGGAACGTGCCACCGCGCAGGCCTTCGGCGGGGAGATCGTGGCGCTGACCGGCGACGCGATCGAGGCGCGCTACTGGGACGAATTTTGGGTGTTCTACCAGGATACCGGGGCGCGGAAATGGGGCACGCCCTACCTCACGCGTCGGTTCTTTGAGCGGGCCCACGAGACCTTGCGCGACGACATGCTGCTGGTCCTGGCACTGCGCAATGGCCGCCCGATCGCCGGCGCTCTGAATTTCATCGGCCGCGACGCGCTCTACGGTCGCTACTGGGGCGCCGTGGAGGACCATGCCTGCCTGCATTTCGAGGTCTGCTATTATCAGGCCATCGCTTTCGCCATCGAAAACGGGCTTGCCACGGTCGAGGCCGGCGCCCAGGGCGCCCACAAGCTCGCGCGCGGGTATCTGCCAGTGACGACCCACTCGCTGCATTGGGTCGCCGATGCGGGGTTTGCCCGTGCCATTGCGGAGTATCTCGAGGCCGAGAGGGCTGCTATCGACGAAGAAATCGAGGTGCTGACCAGTTACGGCCCGTTCCGAAAAACCGACGCAACCGCAGATCAACAGGACTGACCATGGCCGAAAAACTCACCGACCGCACCAAACTGGATCCGCTTCTGGCCAACGGCTGGGCGCTAGTGGACGGGCGCGATGCGATCACCAAAAGCTTCGTCTTCGCGGATTTTATCGAGGCGTTCGGCTGGATGACCCGCGCCGCGCTGATTGCGGAAAAGATGAACCACCACCCCGAATGGTCGAACGTCTACAAGACCGTGGAGGTGAGTCTGACCACCCACGATGCGGATGGTCTGTCAGATCTCGACGTGAAACTGGCGGGCAAGCTCGACGCGCTGTAGGCCGCGTCGGGCCCACTCACTCCGGGGTGCCGGTCCAAATCCGCGACCAGTCCTGCGCCATGTCCACGATCACCCAGCCGCGCTCGGGTCCCTCGTCGAGCCCGCGCTCCAGCCGTCCGATATGGCTGTCGCGATCATAGGCGAATGCCCGGTCGCCATCGGTGTGATGTACCAGCAGACCCATTCGCGGGCCGTCGCCCGCCGTCGTCCATTCGAGCATGGCGAAGTCACCGTCGGAGTTGCCCCCGGCCAGGATCGGCCGCGCACCGATGATCCGGTCGATGGCGACGGGCTTGCCTTCCTTGTCGTCGATGAAGGCGACCTCGGGCAGTTTGACGATCTGCGGGCCGTCCTCGGTCACTTGGTATTCCGATGCCAGCAGTGAGCCGATGACCTGGCGTGGCGGGATGCCGTAGGCGTCCTCGGCCAGGGCGCGGATGAAATGGACCCCGCCGCCCGACACGATGTAGGTAACGAAACCCTCGTCGCGCAGATAGCGCAGCAACTCGACCATGGGCTGGTAGGTCATATCCGTATAGGCCATGCCGGTGGCCGGATTGGTCGCGGTTTCCGCCCATGCGGCGACGTCTGCCTGGAACGCGTCCACCGTCATGCCGGAATGTGTGGCGTGGATGACTTCCAGAATACCCTCTTCACCTTCCGCCATGACGCCGGACATATCGCCGGCAGCAGCGGCCTGGAGCGCCGGTGTGGTGAGTGTCGAAGGATCCGCGTCGCCCAACCGGTCGATCGCGTAAAGCAGTTGGAAATAAACCGGCTGCTCGGCCCAGAGCGTGCCGTCATTGTCAAAGACCGCGATCCTATCGGCGGTGGGAACGAAGTCATCCCCCGTAGGATCGGTCACGGCATCGACGAACGCGATGATGCGCGCCTTGCTGTCGGTATCGTTCCAGGAAGGCAGCGGGTCGGCCATCGCGGGCAGGGCCAGCAGGGCCACGCAAGCGGAAAGAGCGAGGACGCGTCTCATCGGATCTCCGATCTGAGCGAGGAAAAAAGGATCCGCCTCGGGCTATGGCCCGATGGCGTGGTGTGCGGGGCGCGTGTACGCGCGCGCCCCGCATCCTGGTCAGCGGGCGCCGGCGGCGCCTTGCACGATCATGTCGGCCGCGTCGCCGATGGTGAAGCTACCCGGCTTCTGACGCGGGGGATACTCCTCGAAGGTCGCCAGGAACTGCCCGACATAGTCTGCGGCGGGCAGCAGCACGAAGGCGCGGTCGATGTACCAGTCATAGTAGCTGTTCGACGTGATCTGAGAGCGCTCGTAGGGGTCGCGGCGCAGGTTGAAGAGCAGCGGAATGCGCAGCTGGGTCCAGGGCTCCGCCCAGGCGCGGAGGGTCTGGGGGTAGCGATGCTCCAGAAAGATCGCCTTCCAGTCGTTCCACCGCAGCGCGGTCAGGTCGCCATCGTCGGAGAAATAGAAGATCTCGTTGCGCGGCGTGACCTCTTCCTCGCCGAGCAGGTAAGGCAGAGTGTTGTAGCCATCGAGATGCACGCGGTAGTCGCGTCCGCCGCCCACCTCGGCCACAGAGACGCCTTCGAGAAGCTCCTCTTTCACGTCCGGATTGCCCGCCATGGCGACGAAGGTCGGCAGCCAGTCCATATGGTGCATGATCTCGTTGGACACACGCCCCTCTTCGATCCGGCCGGGCCAGCGCACCATGGCCGGAACGCGCCAGCCGCCTTCCCAGTTGGTGTTCTTTTCACCGCGGAACGGCGTCATCGCAGCATCCGGCCAGGTGTTCATATGCGGGCCGTTGTCGGTGGAGTAGAACACCAGAGTGTTGTCGGCGATGCCGAGCTCATCCAGCAATTCCAGGAACTGGCCGATATGCATGTCATGTTCGACCATGCCGTCGGCGTATTCGTCCTGCCCCGAGATGCCGTCGAGTTCCGGCTTCACATGGGTGCGGAAGTGCATCCGCGTCCCGCTCCACCAGACGAACCAGGGCGTGCCTTCGGCGGTTGTGGTCCGGATGAAGTCCAGCGCCGCGGCGACGGTTTCGTCATCCACGGTTTCCATGCGCTTCTTGGTGAGCGGCCCGGTGTCTTCGATGGTCTGCGTGCCGTCCTCGTTGGCAGAGGACTTGATCACGCCGCGCGGACCGAAGCGCTCCAGAAACTCGGGGCTCTGGGGATAATCCTCGTTCTCGGGCTCTTCTTCGGCATTCAGGTGGTAGAGATTGCCGAAAAACTCGTCGAAGCCGTGATTGGTGGGCAGCATCTCGTCGCGATCGCCGAGGTGATTCTTGCCAAACTGGCCGGTGGCATAGCCTTCGGCCTTGAGCAGCCCGGCGATGGTCGGATCTTCGACCTGCATGCCTTCGGTCGCTCCGGGCATGCCCACCTTGGACAGGCCGGTGCGGAACACGCTTTGGCCGGTGATGAAGGACGACCGGCCCGCGGTGCAGGATTGCTCACCGTAATAGTCGGTGAAAATCATGCCCTCTTCGGCGATGCGGTCGATATTGGGTGTACGGTAGCCCATCAGCCCCATCGTGTAGGCGGAAATGTTGGACTGGCCGATATCATCGCCCCAGATGACGAGAATATTGGGCTTTTCTTCCTGCGCGACCGCAACGGTGGCGACGAGCGCCATGCCGATGGTTGCGGCCGCCACCCTGCGGAGGGCTTTGTGTGGTTGGGGATATCGCATGGTCGGGTGTCTCCTCGCTTCCCGTTGGATGCCGGCTAAGTTACTCTGAACTGGTCTGTCCTTTTTGACAGCGCAGTGGGCCGCAGTTTTTTTCCGGTCTTGTCGTTGCAAGGGCTGCTTACCGCGCCGTAATTGTGGAGACTCCGTCATATGAGGCAAAGCAAGGCTTATTCTGCTGATGACAGCTTTGACGTAGCGCCAAGCCAGGTTCTGGGGCTCGACGGATGGTTCGCACGCCGTGCGCCCGCGGTTCAGCAGATTTTGATGGCGGGGGCGCAGCGTCGCTTGTTCGACAAGGGAGCACCGGTCTACCGCGTCGGTGATCCCGCCGACGGGCTTCACGGTCTGATCTCGGGCAGTTTCGAGATCACCGTGCCCGGCGACGACGGCGTCGAAACCCTGGTGCACAGGGCGGATCCGGGCTTCTGGATCGGGGATCTGGCGCTCTTTTCCGAACAGCCGCGCCTGGTGTCGATCACCGCCACGACCCCCACAGAGACGCTGTTTCTGCCGCAGCCGTTCCTGCGCCGCATGATAGAGGAACACCCCGCTCTATTGCGGGATTTCTACGATCTGACGCACCAGAATACCGCGCTTGCCCTGCGGCTGCTGTCCAACCTGTCGGTCCGCCAGTCCGAGCGGCGCCTTGGTTTGCGGCTTCTACATTACAGTGAACTCGCAGCCAATGACGGCGGCTGGCTGCATCTGTCGCAGGATCATCTGGCCAGTCTCGTCGCCGTCTCGCTGCCGACGCTGCAGCGTATCCTGCGCCGCTTTGCCGAAGAAGGGCTGGTGGAGCTCAGTTATCGCAAGCTGCGGGTGCGTGATCCGGAGCGTCTGGCCGCGCTCTGCCGAGACTGACATGTCAGGCGGTTTCTCCCGTGACACCGGCGGCGGGGTGTGATTATCCTTTCGCTCGAGACAGGGGTGCCCGGTGACGGGCTGAGATTTTACCCTTGGAACCTGAACCGGATCATGCCGGCGGAGGGAGTCTTGCACATGCCCCGCTAAAGGCGTCGTGCGCTCCCGTCCCGCTTGGGGAGTGCAATGACGAGCCAAACAACACCTGCCACCGCCCTGACCCTGTTGCGCAGCAACCCGCCCCTGGTGCAGTGCATCACCAACTTCGTCGCGATGAATGTCGCCGCCAATACGCTGCTGGCCGCGGGCGCATCGCCTGCCATGGTCCATGCCGCCGAAGAGGCTGGCGCGTTCGCCGCCATCGCCGGCGCGCTGACGATCAATATCGGAACGCTCTCGCCCGAGTGGGTCGACGGGATGCAAAAGGCCATCACCGGAGCGCAAGGCGCCGGCCGGCCCTGGGTTCTGGACCCAGTCGCCCATTTTGCCACCCCGTATCGGGCCGGAGTTGCCCGAGACCTTATGGCGCTGCGCCCCACAATCGTGCGCGGCAACGCCTCTGAAATCCTCGGGTTGGCCGGCGAGGCGAGCGGCGGACGCGGCGTCGATGCCGGCGACCCGGTCGCAGCCGCAGAAGCCGCCGCGCGCTCTCTTGCACAAGACACCGGCGCCGTCATTGCGGTCACCGGAGAGGTCGATTTCGTGACCGACGGGGCCCGTGCGGTGCGGATCACCGGTGGCTCGGACCTGATGCCGCGCGTCACGGCGCTGGGCTGTTCGCTCACCTGTCTCGTTGGCGCGTTCGCTGCGGTGGTTGAAGACCCGTTCGATGCTACGGTCGCGGCGCTGGCGATGTTCGCCGCCGCGGGCGAGAGCGCCGCCGGTCCGGCGGAGGGCCCGGGCAGCTTCGCCTGGCGGTTCCTGGATGCGCTTGCGGCGCAGGAGCCCGGCACTATCGGCGAGCACCGGGTGCAAGCCGCATGACGCGCGCGCTCGATCTTTCAGTCTATCTCATCCTCGACCCGGATCTTTGCGCCGCGGCCGGCATGGTGGAAACCGCGCAGGCCGCGGTCGCAGGCGGCGCTACGGCAGTGCAGCTGCGCCACAAGACCGCCAGCACGGCGGAGCGCGTGGCGCTCGGCCAGGCGCTCACGGCCGCGCTTGCGGGAACCGGCGCCGTGCTCATCGTCAATGACGATGCGGAGGCCGCGCGCGCCATCGGCGCTGATGGCGTCCATGTCGGGCAAGAGGACATGGCGCCCGCCGTCGTTCGCGCCCTTGTCGGTCCGGACATGGCGTTGGGCCTGTCGGTGGAAAGCGTCGATGCGGCGCGCGCGGTCGATCCGAGCGTCGTGGACCATGTCGGTATGGGGCCGGTCTTTGCCACGCCGACGAAGCGGGATCACAAGACACCCATCGGGTTCGACGGCCTTGCCAAGGTGATCGCCGCCGCGCCGGTTCCGGCTGTGGCCATCGGAGGGGTCAAGGCCGAACATGCACGCGAGGTGCGCGCCGCCGGGGCGTGCGGGATGGCCGTTGTGTCGGCCATCTGTGGGCAGCCGGACCCGGAGGCAGCCGCACGCGCCGTGGCGCTGGCGTGGGCGGAGGCGGCGCTATGACCGCCAATATCCTCTCCATTGCCGGGTCCGATCCCTCGGGCGGGGCCGGCATTCAGGCGGACCTCAAGGCGTTCTCGGCCCGCGGAACCTATGGCATGGCCGCGCTCACCGCGCTCACGGCACAGAACACCACCGGGGTCAGCGGCGTGCACATGGTCCCGCCGGAATTCGTGGCCCAGCAGATCGCGGATGTTTTTGCCGATGTGCGCGTCGATGCGGTCAAGATCGGGATGATCGCAACCGCAGAGATCGCGCTGGCGGTCGCAGGCGCGCTGACGCCCCATCGCGGCATCCCCATCGTGCTCGACCCTGTCATGGTGGCCAAGGGCGGGGCGTCGCTGCTAGACCCTGCCGCGGTCGAGGCGCTGAAATCGGACCTGGTGCCGCTGGCGACGCATCTGACGCCGAACCTGCCTGAGGCGGCAGCCCTGCTTGGCACTGCGCCGGCAACTGATCGCGCGGCGATGTCCGCGCAAGCCGGGGCCCTGCACGCGCTCGGCCCGGATTGGGTCGTGCTCAAAGGGGGGCATCTGGGCGGCACCGACAGCCCGGATCTGCTGGCAGGCCCGCATGAGTCGGTGTGGCTGGAAGCACCGCGCACCGACACGCCCAACACCCATGGCACCGGTTGCACACTGTCGGCCGCGCTGGCCGCGGAGCTTGGCAAGGGCCAGGACACTCTTTCCGCCCTGCGCGCGGCCAAAGCCTACCTCTCCGGCGCCGTTGCCCATGCCGAACGACTGGATGTCGGCCGGGGCCATGGGCCAACCCATCATTTCCACGCGCTCTGGCGCGAAACCGACTGATCGGAGACCCGAGATGACCCGCTTGTTTGCCTTTGTTATCGCCGCGCTTCTGGCCCTCCCGGCGCAGGCCCAGGAGCAGACCATCGACAAGATGACCCTGATCCTGGACTGGTTCGTCAATCCCGACCACGGACCGATCCTGGTCGCTCAGGAACGTGGCTACTTCGCGGATGTTGGACTGGAGGTCGAGGTGATCGCCCCGGCCGATCCGGCCGACCCGCCCAAGATGGTGGCCGCCGGGCGCGCCGATCTGGCGATTTCCTACCAGCCCCAGCTGCATCTGCAGGTCGCCGAAGGCCTGCCGCTGATCCGGGTCGGCACGCTGGTCGCAACGCCGCTCAACTGCCTTCTGGTGCTCGCCGACGGTCCGGTGCAGACCATCGCAGACCTCAAAGGCCGCAAGGTGGGGTTTTCTGTTGCCGGCGTCGAAGAGGTATTGTTGGACGAGATCCTTCGCCAGAACGGTCTCACGCTTGAGGAGATCGAACTGGTCAATGTGAACTGGTCGCTCTCGCCCGCGCTGATGGCGGGGCAGGTCGATGCCGTGATCGGTGCGTTCCGCAATTTCGAGCTCAACCAGATGGAGATCGAGGACGTGCCCGGCCGCTGTTTCTATCTCGAGGAAGAAGGCCTGCCGCCCTATGACGAGCTGATTTACATCGCCAACCGCGATACGATGGACCGCGATATGCTGCGGCGGTTCCTCTCTGCCACCGAGAAGGCGACCCATTACATCGTCAACCACCCCGAAGACAGCTGGGAGATCTTCGCGGGCACCGCGCGCGAGTTGCAGGACGAGCTGAACGCCATGGCCTGGGTCGACACCTGGCCGCGCTTTTCGCTGACGCCTGCCGCGGTGGACCATGGCCGCTACGCCCGCTTCGAGGCATTTCTGGAAGCCTCCGGCATGGTCGAGGGGCGTCGCACCGTGGGCGATCTGGCCATCGATCTGGGGGCGCAATGAACCAGTATGGGACCACATTTCCCCTTTGGCGGGCCTCGGCCGGCGTCCATTGGGACGCGTTCGTTGAACATGCGTTCGTTTCGCAGCTTGCCGATGGCAGCCTGCCGCGGGCGGCTTTCCTGCACTATCTGCGCCAAGACTACGTCTTCCTGATCCATTTTTCCCGCGCCTGGGCCCTCGCAGTGACAAAGGCCGATACCGTGAGCGAGATGCGGATTGCGGCGAACACGGTGCAGGCGCTGATCTGCGACGAGATGGAGCTGCACCTGCGGCTCTGCGCGGAGGAAGGCCTCGACGAAGAGACTCTGTTCGCGACCGAGGAAGACCCTGCCAACATCGCCTATACCCGGTATGTGCTGGATGCCGGGCATAGCGGGGATTTCCTCGATCTGCTGGTCGCGCTGGCGCCCTGCGTGCTGGGCTATGGCGAGATCGGCCGGCGGCTCGACCCCGCGGCCACCCATGGCGCCTATAGTGACTGGATCAAAACCTATGGTGGCGCAGACTATCAGGAGACCTGTGAGGCGGTCGGCGCGCTCATCGACGGGGCGGTCGCGCGGCGGCTTGGCGACAATCCCCAAGACGGCCCGCGCTGGACGGCACTCTGCAACCGGTTCCGCATCGCCACGCGACTGGAGGCCGGGTTCTGGGACATGGGGCTCGCGGCGGGGTGACTGCGCCATCGGTCACCCTGGCCGGCCTGGCCGATATCGGCGGCGCGCCGCTCTTCGGTCCGCTGCGGCTGGAGGTCATGGCCGGGGCCTGGACCTGCCTGCTGGGTCCTTCCGGCGTCGGCAAATCCACGATCCTGCGGCTGATCGCGGGGCTGGAGACCGGGGCGGCGTTCGACGGCACGGTCCGCGCTTCGGATGGCGGACCGGTCGCGCCCCGCGTCGCCTACATGGCGCAGGAGGACCTGTTGATGCCCTGGCTCGACGTAGCGGGAAATGTCGCACTCGGAGCGCGCCTGCGCGGCGAAGCGCCGGACCGGGCCCGCTCTGACGCGTTGCTCGACCGGCTCGGGCTCTGGTCGCACAGGATCAAGCGGCCCGCGGCGCTTTCGGGCGGGCAGCGGCAGCGCGTGGCGCTCGCCCGGACGCTGATGGAAGACCGGCCCATCGTGCTGCTGGACGAGCCTTTTTCGGCGCTCGATGCGCGCACGCGCTCTCAGATGCAGGATCTCGCGGCCGAGGCGCTGGCCGGGCGCACCGTGCTGCTCGTGACCCATGATCCCGGCGAGGCGACGCGGCTTGGCGCGCGCAATCTTCTTATGACGCGCGACGGGCTGCGCGACGCCGAGATCCCGGCCACCCCACCGTTGCGCGCGGTCGACGATCCGGAGACGCTGCGCGTTCAGGGCCGGCTTCTGCAAGAGCTGCGGGCGCTCGCATGAACCAGAACGCTCCTGCGACGGATCCCGTACAACGGACTCCGGCGCGCGTGAATGACAGGCGCGGCACCGACAGCCGCCCTGCCATGACCGGGCGTGTCGGGACGGGATTCGGGATCGCCATCGGGTTGATCGCGGCCTGGCAGGCACTGGTCTGGGCGGCGGATCTGCCGCCTTTCATCCTGCCGGGACCGGGACGGGTCGCGTTCGCGCTTTGGGACAATGCCGGTCTGATCGCCGGGCATGCGGTGATCACGCTGACCGAGGTCGTAGCCGGGCTGATCATCGGTGCGGTGCTCGGCGCCGCGACCGCGCTGGGGCTGGCGCTGTCGCCCGCGGCACGCCGTGTCATCCGCCCGGTGCTCGTGATCACACAGGCGCTGCCGGTCTTTGCGCTGGCCCCCATCCTGACGCTCTGGCTGGGGTACGGACTCTGGTCCAAGGTGCTGATGGCGGTGCTGATCATCTATTTTCCTGTGGCTTCGGCCTTCTTCGATGGGCTGATGCAAACGCCGCGGGGCTGGCTTGACCAGGCGCGGGTTATGGGTGCGCGGCCCTGGCGGGTACTGCTCCATGTCCGTCTGCCCGCGGCGCTGCCGTCGCTCGCCTCTGGGCTCCGTCTGGCCGCCGTCTATGCGCCCATCGGCGCGATCATCGGCGAATGGGTCGGGGCGAGCCAGGGGCTGGGCTATCTGATGCTGCTTGCCAATGGCCGCGCCAAGATCGACCTGATGTTCGCCGCCCTTGCGGTGCTGGTGGCGATGACGCTGATCCTCTACCGCGTCGTTGGGGCGGGGTGTGATGCGCTGGTGCGCCGCGTGAGCTGACGCGTTTCGTGCCGCCGGGCCAGTACCGCGCGGCGCTGCGACCTGTCCGCCACTTGCGTCCTGGTGCGTGTCATCGCAGGAATCCCCATGCGCGCCGCCTTTCTCTCGCTCGCCGACGCCCTGCACCGGCTGACCCGCGCCGTCTGTATCGCGGCTCTTGCGGTCATCGTGACTGGTCAGCTTGCCGTTGTGATCCTGCGCTATGGGTTCGGTATCGGCTTTCTGGAGCTGCAGGATGCCGTCGCCTATGCCTTTGCGGCCCTCGTGGTGCTGGGCTTGCCGGTCGCACTCTATGACGATGCCCATGTCCGTGTGGACGTCTTTCGCGAGGGCCAGACGCCGCGTACCCGCGCGCGGTTCGATCTGGCGGGGCTTGTGTTGTTTTTGGTCCCGGTGTTCGGGCTGACGCTGTGGCATGTCTGGCCCGACGTCACCTACTCCTGGTCGATCCGGGAGGGCTCGATCGAGACCGGCGGGCTGCCCGGGTTCTTTTTGGTCAAGACTTGCCTGCCCATCGCCTGCGCGCTCATGATGCTGCAGGGCGTGGCCCGCGTCCTGCGACCTGCCGATGGTTGAGAATCTCTGGCTGATCACGCTGGGCGTGGCACTTCTGGGTGGGATTCTGTCCGGGCTGCCGGTCATGATGGTGCTGGCCGGGGTGCCTGTCGCAGTGGCGGCACTTGCAGCGAGCGCCGGTGCGTTCGATCTGGTTTTCCTGCAAGCCTATCCCCAGCGGATCTTTGGCGTCATGGGCAACGGGTTGTTGATCGCCGTGCCGCTTTTCGTGCTCATGGGAACGCTGCTGGAGCGCTCACGGCTGGCCGAGAGGATGCTGCTGTCGGCAGCCGAGGCCATGGGCGGCTCGGGCCGGGCCCTGGCGCTGTCGGTGCTGCTGGTCAGCACGTTGATCGCAGCCTCAACCGGCATCATCGGAGCGACGATCGTGATGCTGGGGCTGATCTCGCTCCCTGCTTTGCTGCAGGCCAACGTGCCGGAGCGGCTGGCCTCGGGTCTGGTCTGTGCCGCGGGCACCCTGGGCCAGATCATCCCGCCCTCCATCGTGCTCATCCTGCTCGGCGATCAGATTTCCAACGCCTATCTGGATGCGCAGCAATCGGCGGGGAACTTTGCGCCCGATCCGGTGACGATTGGCGATCTCTTTGCCGGCGCGCTCCTGCCCGGCGCGATGCTGGTCGGCTTCTACGCGCTTTGGGTGATCTGGCGTCTGCCAGCCACGCCGCGTGCGCCGACTGATCGCGGCACGGCCAGCACGATGAAGCTGGTGGCCGACATCGTGCCGCCGGTCCTGCTCATCGTGGCCGTGCTGGGCGCGATCCTCGCAGGTGTTGCCACACCGACCGAAGCTGCCGCTGTGGGTGCGGCAGGTGCATTGCTTCTGACCGCAGGGACGGAGGCCCCACGGCTGCAATGGGTGCTGGCGGCGGGCACAGCCGCGGGGTTCGCCATCGTTGCGCTGAAATTGGTGGGTATCGCACCGGTCCCGATCCTCTTCGCGCTGACCGGCCTTCTGCTTGTGGCGCTGGTACTCGCCGCGGCGCTCACGTTTCGGACCGGCGCACTCGGTGAAGCCTTTGCGCAGACGGTGCAGGTCTCGGCCATGATCTTCGGGATCATCCTCGCGGCCTCCATGCTCAGCCTCGTGTTCCGCGGTTTTGGCGGGGACGATGTCGTGCATGACCTGCTGACGGCGCTGCCCGGTGGACCGACCGGCATGCTGCTGGCCACGCTGCTCGTCGTCTTCCTGCTCGGGTTCGTGCTGGAATTCGTCGAGATCGTCTTCATTACCGTACCGATCGTCGGGCCGGTTCTGCTGCAGCATGTCGATCCGGTCTGGTTCGCGGTGCTGCTGGCGCTGAACCTGCAAACGTCTTTTCTGACGCCCCCCTTCGGCTTTGCGCTGTTCTATTTCCGCTCCGTCGCGCCGCCGGAGATCACGACCGCCCAGATCTACCGCGCTATCGTGCCCTTCGTACTGATCCAGCTTGCCGCCCTTGCGCTGGTTCTGGCGTTGCCGCCGCTTGCGACCTGGCTGCCTTCCGTGTTGTTTGGCTGACAAGAAACCCAAGGGAGGTTGACCTTAGATGAACCGCAGAGAGATTTTGACCGCCGCTGCCACAACCGTCGCGGTCCCCGCGGCCCTCGCCACGCCGGCGCTGGCCCAGGGCGTGATGGAGTGGAAGTACCCCACGTCCTTTCCGGCCAATGCGCCGGGTGTGGGCACCAATGCGACCAGCTTTGCCGCGCGGGTGAACGCCATGGCCGAGGGGCGGTTGCAGCTCAAGATCTTCAGCAGCGGCGATCTGGTCCCGCCCTTCGCGGTGGAGGATGCCGTACAGCAGGGCACGGCCGAGATCGGCCATTCCACGCCCTATTACAACGCGGGCAAGAACCCGGCGCTGCACTTCTTTACCACCGCGCCGTTCGGGCTCAGCGCGAACGAACAGGCCGCTTGGCTGCGCTATGGCGGTGGTCAGGAGTTGTGGGATGAGATCTATGCAGAGCGCGACCTGATCCCGCTCTATTCTGGCAACTCCTCGGTTCAGGCCGCGGGTTGGTTCCGCAAGGAGATCAACTCCGTCGCCGATCTCCAGGGGCTGAACATGCGGATCGCGGGGCTCGGGGGCGAGGCGATGCGCAAGCTCGGCGTGAACGCGGTTCTGCTGCCACCGCCGGAGATCTTTCCGTCCTTCCAGTCGGGCGCGATCGACGCCGCCGAATGGGTTGGCCCGATGCTCGACCAGGCGTTCGGGCTGAACAAGATCACGAACATCTGCTACGCGCCGGCCTTCCATGAGCCCTCGGCTGCGCTCGAAGTGATCGTCAACAAGGATGCGTGGGACAGCCTGACCCCGGACCTGCAGGCGATCCTGCGCTCTGCCGCCGAGGCTTGCGTGACGGAATCGCTCAGTCAGTTCGAGTTCTTCAACGCCCAGGCCTTTGCTCAGCTCAAGGAAACCGGCGTCGAGTTTCGGACTTTCCCGCCCGAGGTCATCGACGCGCTTAAGGGCGCCGTGGCCGAGGTGATGGAAGAGCAGGCCGCCGCGAGCACGCAATTTGCCCGGGTCAAGGAGAGCTACGACGCCTTCCTCGCGCTGGCGATCCCCTATGCCGACGCCTTCACCGCGCCGAGCCTGACCCAGCGGGGCTGATCACGAAGCGGCATCGGGCCTGAAGGGTCCGCTGCCGACTGACCCAGCGCAAACCGGAGTGTGGATCGGCTGACGGAGGCAATCACGATCGCCAAGGTCGCTCTGCTTCTCGTCGGTATGACGGTGTTTCCGGTCAGGGGCTCATCCTGCCCGTGATCAACCCTCCTGTGATGACCCCAAGCGCGACCTTTCTGCCGGAGGACATGCCGCTCATGCAGTGGCACGTCGGCGCGGTTTACTCCTCGAAACTCGGACGCGTTTCACGGGCGCGCGGCTGATCCCCGGCTTGTTCTCAGATCCATGCACCGAAGGCTCGCAAGCGTCTGAATTCCCGTCTATCAGTTTAGCCGAGGGCCGTGCCGCTGGGACAGTCTGGGAATCCTGCGGTCCCGGCAAAGCCGCGTCTCGAAGAATTGCAGGTGAGCAATGCTATTTCGGTGTCTATTTTTCGCGACCGGCGCAACGGTGTTCCTTGCAGCCTGCGAACCGATTTCAGAGGATGCGTGCCGTGCGGGTGACTGGCGCGGGATCGGCATCGCCGATGGCGCGGCGGGTCGCGCGCCGGACCGGATCAATGCCTATCACGAGACTTGCGCCAAGATCGGCATCACGCCCGATGCAAGGGCATGGCGCGCGGGGCGCACCGAGGGGCTGAAGCGCTACTGCACGCCCCAGAACGCCTACAAGATCGGCCGCAACGGCAATCGGTTGGCACCCTACTGTCCGGCCGGAGAGCGCGACGCGCTGAGCCGCGCAAATGTTACCGGTCTTCAGTATCACGAACTGTCGACCCAGATTGGTCAGCTCAGCGCGCAGGTCAACGATCTCAACAGCCAGATCCGGAACATCTCCGATTTCGCCTCCGACGAGGAATTGCGCGACCGACGGCAGCTGCGTCGCGAGCGGGCGCGCATTGAGGACCGTCTGCGCGCGCTGAGGTTCGAGCGCATCCAGTATTCGGACTATCCGGTCTGACCCGCGGTCCACTGCGTTCTGCAAACGGCTACCGGTTGATGCGGTGTGCGATCACCAAAAGGGCCGCTCCAATCGGAGCGGCCCTTCGAGAGTCATGGAGGTGGGGTCGTTCAAGCGGCGCCGTCAGCGCCTGCCGGTCCGGTGGTCCCAACGACCGAGGGTTGCCTCAGCGGCGAACCTCCCGAATTGTTCCGACACCTCGCTCCAATGTTTCTCTGACCACTGGATCACCTCCTTTCGATTGTTGAACACGCCTTCACGGTTCACCGGCTTTACGGGTTTGTCAAAAGAAAACCGTCACATTCCGGTCAACTTGGGGCGAGCCGGACCGTGATCGCCCTGAATGGCGCCAGCGCGATCAGCGCCAGGCTGAGTTTGACGCCCCAGTCGGCCACGGCGAGCGACACCCAGAGCGGCGCGACCGGGCCGATCCCAAGGAGGGGCACTGCCTCGTTGGCCCAGGCGACGTCGGTGCCGGGATCGATCCAGGCGAGCGTAGCGCTGAAGGCGATGGAAAAGAACAGCAACGTGTCCAAGGTCGACCCGATGAGGGTCGAAACCAGCGGCGCACGCCACCAGGTGCCCTCGCGCAGACGGTTGAACACTGCCACGTCAAGCAGTTGCGCGGTCAGGAAGGCCAGGCCGGAGCCGAGCGCGATCCGCAGGGTGACGAGCGGGCCGAATGACCCTTCGATCTGGGTGCCGACAAAGGAACAGGTCAGACCCACGAGAAAGCCGATGAACACGACACGGCGGGCGGCGGCGACACCGTAGACGCGGTTCATCACGTCGGTGACCAAGAAGGCGAGCGGATAGGTGAAGGCCCCCCAGGTGAGCCAGTCACCAAGGAGGAACTGAACGAGGATGTTGGAGGCGACGACAATCGCCGCCATGGCAAGGATGCCGGGCAGAAGACGGGGCATAATCGGTTTTCCGTTTTTACAAGGTTGCGGAGACTTGGCCGCACCACGCGGCAGACGGCAGCGCTTAGCCCCCTTCGCCGGCGGGATCAAGTGGCGGGGCTTGCTCGACCCGGTCGTCTGGCAGGCGGTATTCCACGAACTCGGTGCGCTGTAAGGCAAAGAAGTTGTCGTCCGACACCATGGTCAGGCGGATCGCGCCGGTTTCGTCGCGCCAGACCGCCAGCCCTTCGAGATTGTCGTGGCGCCCCAAGGGTGTCTGCAGGACCAGCCGTTCGTCGGTCAAAACACCATTGTCATAGGCAAAGCTGCGCACCCGTGTCGCGAACCCACGCCATTTCGCGAAGTTGCGTTCCAGCACATAAAGCCGTCCGTCGGGTCCCGTGTCTGCTCCGGCCACGAGAAACGGCCCCCCGTCGCGGCGCACGGCGTAAGGCACGGACCAGCTGTCGCCATCCCTGCGATATACCGGGAACGGCCGGTCGAGCTTGCCCGAGCGTTCGGGGATTGCCAGCACACGGTTCTGCCGGTCGGTGGCCAGCGCCTCCAGGCCCGAGTTGTTCTGAAGTTCGCGGAACACGTCGGGAACCGGCAATTCCGTGACGGTCGCGGTCTCGGGGTCCAGGTGCCCGATCCGTCCGCGGGCCTCGAACGACACCAGGATCGTGCCGTCATCCAGGCGGGTCATGCCTTCGGCGTCCTGGTCGTCGCCGACCAGCGGACGTCCGGCGGGATCGACCAGTGGCCGGAAGGAGTCCGCCCGGACGGAGATGATGGTGCCGTTTTCCCGGATCAGCTCACCTGTGGTCATCGCCCCGCGGTCTGAGACCACGACAAAGCGGGTGCCATCGTCCGACAGAACCAGCCCGGAGACGCCGCCGTGGATCCGGTCGCCCCGGCTCTGCCAGGTCGTGCTGTTCACATAGATGGCCGGCGCGGCGCCGGTGGCCAGAACGTCCCCGGCCAGCAGGCCGAGGACCGCGAGCACCGGGATCAGTTGGAGGCGAGCACGGTCTGGCATTGACGCGGCAGGTCGGCCATTGTGAAATCCCGTGCGCTGCGGCGCGGCGGCGGCGCGGGCCCGGTCGGCTTCGTCGTCTTGGGCGGGTTCAGATAGTCCGTCACCCACCACATCAGCGTGTCATCGCAACCATTGCCGCCATTGGACAGTTCCCGCACGCTCGGCGACTGCGTCACGCAACCGGGCGAGTCCTTGGGGCATTTCAGACGCACGTGGAAATGGTAGTGGTGGCCATAGATCGGCCGGATCTTCTGCAGCCAGTCGCGGTCCGAGCGGGTCGCAGTCTTGCACATCTCGATCTTCACCGGCGGTGTGACAAAGATCCGGTCGACGGCCGGATCGCTGGCCGCCCGCTGCAGGATCGCGGCATGCTGGGGTGTCCAGTTGCCGTTGACCCCGCGCTGGTTGCTGGCGCGCACGGAAATCGAGCTGAGGCTTTCGCGCTGGCCGCGGCTGAGGTTCAGGCGTTTCGGCGGAAGCATCCAGATGTCGATATCGAGCCCGATCTGGTGGCTCTGGTGCCCGCTGGTCATCGGGCCGCCGCGCGGTTGGCTGATATCGCCGACATAGAGCCCGGCCCAGCCGGGTTGCTGCGCGGCAAAGCGCGACAGGCGGGCGATGTAGGACAGCGCCTCGGGGTGGCCCCAGTTGCGGTTGCGCGACAGGCGCATGGCCTGCCAGGTCGGCCCGGTCTCGGGCAGTTCCATCAGGCCGGCAGCGCAGCCTTTGTTGTAGGCGCCGAACGCCTGGGAGGCCTGGCGCGAGCCCTTGGCCTTGGCGCCAAAAAGCTGGTTGGCGCGCGGCTCGGCCGAAAGCGGCTCGGGGGCTGCGGCCAGCCCGAGCGCGAGGGCCGCGGTGATCACGATGGCGGTCAGAGAAAGGTTTGGCATCAGGCGGTGGCTCCGTCGGCGATGTCTCCGTCTTTGCGAACCCAGACTAACAGCAACAGACCGACGAGGAACAGAACAATCAGAGGCGAAATTCCAATCCGTTGATCGCCGCTCACAGCCGTGGCCAGCCCGATGAGCAGCGGGGCGAGAAATGCGGTCGCCTTGCCCGAGAGCGCATAGAGCCCGAACGCCTCGGTGGGCCGCGCCGGATCGGCGTGCCGGACCATCATCGTACGCGACGCCGCCTGCAGTGCACCACCCGCCCCTCCGATCAGAGATCCGCAGATATACATCGAAACGTCCGGTGCAATCGAGTCGGGCGCGACAGCGATCCCGAAGATGGCGTCCCGCGTGGTGGCGACCACCGTAACCGAAACCACAGTCAGGATCACGATGCAGGCGGCGATCACCGGCTTGGGGCCATAGGCGTGATCGGCCCGACCGCCCAGCCAGGAGGCTACCGCTGCGGAGAGCACGCCGGCAATGCCGAAGACGCCGAGCTGCGTGATCGACCAGCCCAGCACCCCGATCGCATAGAGCCCGCCGAAACTGTAGAGCCCGTTGAGCGCATCCCGGTAGAACATCGAGGAGCCGAGATAGGCCAGGAGCGATTGGCGCGCCGGTAGGCGGCGCAGTGTGCGCGCAAGCTCTCTCAGCGCCGATCCGACGCCCTGTCCTGACCCAGCCGTCGGTGCAGGGCGGACCCAGATGAAGAACGGCACCATGAAGAGCATGTACCAGAGCGCCGAGAATGGCCCGGCGAAGCGGGTGCCTTCGCGGGTCTCCGGGTCCAGCCCGAAGGCCGGGGGCAGGCCCAGCAGGGTGACGCCGCCCCCGTTCTCAGCAAAAAAGAGCAGCATCACGATCAGCGACGTGAGGCCACCTGCGTATCCTAGGGCGAAGCCGGTGCCGGAGAGCCGCCCGATCTCGGACCTTGGCGCGAGCCCGGGCAGCATCGCGTTGGTGACGATGGTGGCCATTTCCACCGCGATGATGCTCAGGGCCACCGCGATCAGGACGGGCGTGAAATGGACCATGGCCGGGGTCGCGAACCACAGGCTCGCCATCGAGATCACCAGCAAGGCGGACAGCCCCCAGACCCAGCCGCGCAGATTTCCCGATCTGTCGGCCATGGCGCCCATCACCGGCGCGGCCATTGCGATGAAGAGCCCCGAAGCCGTCAACGCTGCGGCCCAAAGCGTTTGCGCGCGCACTGCATCGCCCACCACTGTGGCGAAATAGGGCCCGAAGATGAATGTGATCACAAGAGTGCTGTGTGGCTGGCTGGCGATGTCAAAGCACCACCAGCCTAGGATCCGGCGGCGTGCCGAGCGCTGTGCATTCGCGTCCATCGCGCGACTATGGGTGCAGCGACGCAGCGCGTCCAGCCACGCTCAGGCGGCGCGGCCAATCCCGAAGGGGTCGTCATCCTGCATAGGCGGCCAGGGCCGCTGCGCTTCGGCGTCGATCCAGGCGGAGATCCATGCAGGCAAAGGCGGGCTTTCGGGCGGGATGCCGTGGGTTGCCGCTACGCGGTCCATGGGCACCAGTCCGTTGCGGTCCGTGATGGCAACACGCACCAGCAGGTGGGACGTGCACGTCTCCCGGCGCCACATCGCCTGTTCCATATAGAGAAACCTGTCATCCCAGCCGACCGTGCGCGTGCGCATTTCGAACCGGTCGAAGGCGCGCAACCGGCGGCGATAGCGTACCGAGGATCCGGCGATGGTCAGCCCCCAGGCTTCGCGCTTGAGCAAGCTCAGCAGACCCATGCGTTCGCCGAGCCCGAACCGCCCGAGATCGTAGAGCGTCAGGGTCCGGCCGTTGTTAAGCTCCAGAAACGGATCGAGATCCCAGGGCCAGCAGATATGCTGCGAGACATGAGTGCCGGCGAGCGGCAGCGTCGGACTGCGGCGGCTTTGGAAGAGCGTTTTGACGAACCGGAGAAAGGGGTACATGGGCAGTTTCCTTTGTCCTTTAGCTCGATCCGGCGCGCGCACAGGTCAATAGAGACGTTGCGGCAAAGCTTGCTCTCACCGCCGTGCGCGCATAGGTGCTTCAAAACCCGTCAGACCGAAGGCTCCGCCATGCAATCGCTTCTCGAAATCGTCTTGCTCGTCGTCGGCGTGGCGAAGTTCCTGATCTTCGTTCATGTCATCATGAGCTGGCTCATCAGCTTCAACGTGCTCAATGCCAATCAACAGCTTGTCGGGCAGATCTGGTACGGTCTGAACCGGCTTCTTGAACCGATCTACGATCCGATCCGGCGAATCCTGCCTCAGACCGGCGGACTCGACCTTGCGCCGCTCGTGGCTCTGCTGGCGATCTTCGGGATCGAGATCATCATCCGCAACAACTTCGCCCTGTTCGCCTGATCGCGCGCCACTCCGGGCGACGGCCTGCCAATTGGCGCACGCAGGTCGTGCCGAGTGACTCGGGATGTGTCCGGTCATTGGCCCGGAACTCGACGGGCCTCGCGCTTCGGTGACGTCGCTTTGACACGCCTGACCGGCCGACCGGAAAAACAGGAGCGCTGCGTGCGCTGGTGATCCTTTCTGCCGTTGCCCTCCGGAGCGCTCAGTTGTTTCTGGCTGCTTGCAAGAGCGCAGGCCTCAAAGGAGCGCCCCTGTCGCTTCCCGCGTTTCCTGCGACGCGGCCAATTGATCGTGCGGTGGGGGACGTGCCGTGCCTAGACGAGCACGTCCAGCGGCTGTTGCGCGCCAAGACAAAAGACGCGCTTGTAGCGTTCGACCTGGTCGGTCGGTCCCAGCGCCTTGTTGGGATTGTCCGACAGCTTGACGGTGGGTCTCCCATTGGCGCTGACTGCCTTGCAGACCAGGCTGAAGGGCGCCAGAGCGTCGCCGGGCACCAGCCCGCGAAAGTCGTTTGTCAGAAGCGTACCCCAGCCGAAGCTCACCCGGACCCGTCCGGCAAAGCGCGCGTGCAGCGCGATCATGTTGTCGACATCGAGCCCGTCGGAAAAGATCACCAGCTTCTGGCTGGGATCTTCGCCCCGCGCGCGCCACCAGCGGATGGCGGTCTCTGCGCCGGCGGCGGGGTCGCCGCTGTCGATGCGGATGCCGGTCCAGCCCGCGAGCCAGTCCGGGGCGCGGCGCAGGAATTCCTCGGTGCCGTATGTGTCGGGCAGAATGATGCGCAGATTGCCGTCATGTTCGTCTTGCCAGTCGGCCAGAACGCGGTAGGGCGCGTTGGCGAGCTCTTCGTCGTTCTCGGCTAGGGCAGAATAGACCATGGGCAGCTCGTGGGCGTTGGTGCCAATGGCCTCGACCTCCCGGCGCAGGGCGATCAGGCAGTTTGACGTGCCCAAGAAACTGTCGCCGAGCCCCTCCATCAGCGCCTGTACGCACCAGTCCTGCCACAGGAAACTGTGACGCCGCCGCGTGCCGAAGTCGGCCAGACGCAGGGGCGTGACGCCGCGCAGACGTTCTACCTTTTCCCAGATCTTGGTCATGGCGCGAGCATAGAGCACCTGCAGCTCGAACCGGCCCATGTCGCGCAGGACCGCGCGGCCACGCAGTTCCATCAGAACCGCAAGCGCCGGGATCTCCCACAGCATCACCTCGGGCCATGCGCCTTCGAAGGTCAGCTCATACTGGCCGTCGCGCTTTTCCAGGTGGTAGGCCGGCAGGCGCAGGTTCTCGAACCACTCCATGAAGTCGGAGCGGAACATCTGGCGCTTTCCGTAAAACGTATTGCCCCGCAGCCAGGTGCTTTCGCCGCGGCTGAGCGAGAGCGAGCGAATGTGGTCGAGCTGTTCGCGCAACTCGCCCTCGTCGATCAATTCTGCCAGACGGATCGATTTGGTGCGGTTTATCAGGCTGAAGGTGACGCGGGTGTCGGGCTTGTTGCGGAACACCGACTGACACATCAGGAGCTTGTAGAAATCGGTGTCGATCAGCGACCGGACGATCGGGTCGATCTTCCATTCGTGATTGTAGACGCGCGTCGCGATGTCGACCATGGCAACGGTCCTCCCACCTTTGGTTAGACCAACCCGGCAGCGTGGGTGCAAGCCGGTCGCGGGGATTGGGCCGGCGACCTGGGACGCCCGTGGAGCCGTCGAGAGCCTGCGGACGCGGTCAAAGGACCTGAACCCCCGCGTCTCGCATGTTTGCATGTGCCGCATCGAGCGAGCCGTCAAGGTCGATCCCGCGGCAGGCATCGGTGATCACGTCTACGGCAAACCCCAGTTTCGCGGCGTCGATGGCGGAGTAGTGCACGCAGAAATCCAGCGCGAGGCCCACCAGCGTGATCCGGTCTACGCCACGCGCCCGCAAATACCCCTCAAGGCCCGTCGGGGTGGTCCGGTCGTTCTCGAAGAACGCCGAGTAGCTGTCGATGGTCGGGCGAAACCCTTTACGGACGATCATCTGGGCGGCATCGGTGCGCAGTTCCGGATGGAAATGCGCGCCGCGACTGCCTTGGACGCAATGGTCGGGCCAGAGCACCTGGGGGCCATAATGCATCTCCATCAATTCCAGGGGCTGTTTGCCTTCATGCTGGCTGGCGAAGGAGCGGTGATCTTCGGGATGCCAGTCCTGACTCAGCACAATGGTCGGAAATTCGTCCATCAGCGCATTGATCGGCGCCACCACGGCGGAGCCATCGGGCACAGCCAGCGCGCCGCCGCCGCAGAAATCGTTTTGCACGTCGATGACGATCAGGGCGTGGGTCTCTGGGCGCATGGCAGGGTGCTCCTGTTTGGTCGCGCCATCGCTACGCAGACGGGCTGTTTCGGTCAACTGCCTGCGCGGGAAGAGGGAGGCTCCCGCCCCCGGATCGGCGCGGAGCTGCCGCCCGCTTGCCCGGCGTTGGGCCGCGCAGCCGGGCCTTGCGGCCCGTCTGCAGTACGTTTGATCGAGTGACGGTGCGGTCGCGGTTGCCGGATACGGGTGCGCAATCCAGTGATGTGGCGTCGTGTGAGAGTGTGCGGTGCTGCTCCGACCTGCCTGACTTGCGCAGCCTGGGAGTCAGTTGTCCGGCGCAATCTTGCTTTTCTGGCGGAGACTGGGCTAGAGCCGCGCCCATGTACACCGTCGCCGCGCTCTATCATTTCACCCGGTTCGAGGACCCCGCCGCCGTGCGTGGGCCGCTTGCGGCAACCTGCTGCGCCGCAGGCGTCACGGGCACGCTGTTGCTGGCCCCGGAGGGGATCAACGGGACCATTGCGGGCAGCCGGGCAGGCATCGACACGGCGCTCGCTGCCATCCGCGCCTTGCCGGGCTGTGCAGGGTTCGAGTGGAAGGAAAGCACAGCCAGTGCGGCGCCGTTCGGCAAGCTCAAGGTACGGCTGAAGCGCGAGATCGTGACGATGGGCCAGCCCGAGGTCGACCCGAAAGCCGCGGTGGGCCGCTACGTGGAGCCCGCCGACTGGAATGCGCTGATCTCCGCGCCCGATGTCGTCGTGATCGACACGCGTAACGATTATGAGGTTGCGATCGGCAGTTTCGCGGGCGCCGTCGACCCCGAAACCCGGAGTTTCGGCGAGTTTCCGGCATGGTGGCGTGCGAACCGTCAGCGTTTCTCAGGCAAGCGTGTCGCGATGTTCTGCACCGGCGGCATCCGCTGCGAAAAGTCGACCAATTTCCTCATCGGCGAGGGGGTTGAGGATGTCTATCACCTGAAGGGCGGCATTCTGAAGTATCTTGAGGAGGTTCCCGAAGAGGGCAGCCTATGGCAGGGCGAATGCTTTGTCTTCGACCGCCGCGTGTCGGTGGGGCACGGGCTGCGAGAGGGGCCTCATCAGCTATGCTACGGCTGCCGCAGACCACTGGAGCCGAGGGATCTGGAGCGACCTGAGTATGAGCGCGGCGTGGCCTGTCACCATTGCGCGGTCGAGACGAGCGCGGACGACAAAGCCAGGTTCCGTGAACGTCAGCGCCAGCTCGATCTGGCCGCGGCGCGCGCCACGGTCGGGCGCTGTCAGGCGTCCTGAACCTCCAGCCAGACGCCGCCCTCGGGGCGCAGTGTTACGATCATCACCGGTTTCGGCACGCGGCCGGGCACAGCGGTGAAGCGAAACCGCGCGAGCAGCGTGGCGAGGATGATCACCGCCTCCTGGATAGCGAAACTGGCGCCGATGCAGATCCGTGGCCCGTCGCCGAAGGGCAGATAGGCATAGCGGTCGATGGCCGCACGGTCGGCAAAGCGCTCGGGCCGGAAGCGCGCGGGATCCTCCCACAGCCGGTGGTTGCGGTGGAGCGCATAGACCGGCAGCGAGACTGTATCGCCCGGTTGGACCTCGTGCCCCGCCAGAACGTCCGGCGCCTTGGCGGTGCGCGACATGAACCCTCCCGGCGGGTAGAGCCGCAAAGCCTCATCGATGATCTGCCGGGTATAGGGCAGCTTCGCGACATCTTCTGCCGTGGCGGGCCGGGCCGCGGGTCCTTGGCCAAGGACGCCCGCAGCTTCGTCCCGCGCCGCTTCCTGCACGGCTGGGTCGAAGGCGCAGAGATAGAGCGCCCAGGCAAGTGTCAGCGCCGTGGTCTCGTGACCCGCCAGGATGAAGGTCAGCAAGTTGTCCCGTAGCTCCTGCGTGGTCATCTGCCGGTCGCTGCCATCGCCGCCGGCAAGGAGCAGGTCGAGCAAATCGGGAACGGGGCGGGCTCCGTCGCGCTTGCGCGCTTCGATGAGCCCGTCGGCGCTGGTCTTGGGTCCGGCCAGCAGGCGCTTCGCGCGTTCGCGCGACAGCCTCGGTACCCAGGTCGGGACTGCGAGGATGTCGAGGATCGACACCTTGGCGGCATCGTCGAGATAGGCCTCGATCGCGCGGTTCAGCGCGTCGCGGTCGAACCCGTCCTTGCCGGAGAACGTGACGTCCGAGATGACCTCGTAGGTGGCCTGCACCATCTCGGCCAGCATATCGGCGGCGCGCCCCCGGCTGGCGGCGATCCGATCGGCGGCGCGTTCCGCGGCTGCCGTCATGACGGGTCCGAGAGCCGCCACATTGCGGTGGGTAAAGACAGGAGCGGCCAGCTTGCGCTGCCAGCGCCAGTGCTCCCCTTCGGCCACGAACAGGCTCTCGCCGATGGCGGGGCGCAGGATGTCCTTGGTGACGCTGGACTTGGGATAGTCGTCTGGCGCCTCTTTGAGGATCCGGCGATTAGCGGTTGGATCGGTGACCATGTGCCAGCGTCCGACGGACTTGCCCGACAGGATCGGCAGGTGAAGCGACGCGGCCGGGATCAATTCCAGCACATTGCGCCGGGCCGTGGCAAAGCTGTCCCATATCCCCAGCGGTCGCGATGCGAGGGGCGCAAAGACGGGGACATCGGCCTGTGACTTGCGGCGGGTAATCGGGGTGATCTGCATCACGGAACTCCGTCGGTGACGTCGGGCTTGCGGCAGAACCTAGCGGAAGGGTGACCTCTGTCGACCGGCCCGCGCGATTGCGGTAGCGGCGGGGGTGCGCTAGACCGGGCATCTGATTTCGGGGCTCTAGGGCCCGCTGCAATAGGACAGTCCGGATGCACTTGTTTCGCCCCGCCGCTCTGTTGATGACCGTTGCCGTGATGGTCGGCTGCACCTCGGAGCTTCCGCCTGACGTGTCCCAGAGCGATCTGGGAGAGTTCCGCCTCGACCGTCTGGTGGTGATCGTCGATAGCCCCGAGCAGATGCCTTTTTCGCGCCAGATTGGCGATGAAGCGCTGGAGGTGGCGCTGACGGACGCGGTCGATCAACGCTTGCGCCGGTTCGATGGCGATCAGCTCTATTCGGTTGGGATCAACCTTCAGGGCTACTCTCTGGCAGCGCCCGGCATTCCGGTCCTGGCCGCGCCGCGTTCTCTGCTGGCGATGTCGGTCAACGTCTATGACGACCGCCCGGTGAGACTCAATCGGTCGCCCAAGCGGCTTGTCGTGACAGAGGATGCGGGCGGCGACACAGTGGTCGGATCCGGCTTCACGCAGTCGGCCGAAGAGCAGTTGGCAGAGCTTGTCGACAACGCGGCCATCGAAATCGAGCGCTGGTTGCGCGAGAATCCGCAATGGTTCGCGCCCAAGCCGTCGGACGACGCCGCCGCTGCAGCCGAAAGCTGACCGCGCCAAGCTGCGAAGACCGCTTGCCTTTCGCGCCCGCCGCGGCTAACGAGCGCGCCGTATCGTAGGGGGGCATTCCGCCCCGCATGGAGAGGCGCCGCAAGATGGCAAAGGAAAAGTTTGAGCGTAACAAGCCGCATGTGAATGTTGGCACGATCGGCCATGTTGACCATGGCAAGACGACGCTGACGGCGGCGATCACGAAGTATTTCGGCGATTTCAAGGCGTATGACCAGATCGACGGC
>JANSYP010000016.1 GCA_024742405.1 Paracoccaceae bacterium | reverse complement strand
TGGACGTTCGGGCCTGGATCACTGCGGCCGGCGCCAGAACCGCCTTCATCGAACCAGGCAGCCTTGGGAGACCGGCGACGTCGAGGGCTTCGACGCCCGGTTCCGGGACGAGCTGCTGAACGGAGAGATCTTCTCCTCGCTGCGAAGCAAAGATCGTCATCGACGGGTTGGAGGACCCACTACAACACGAAACGCCCGCGTAGTGCTCTGGGACACAGGCCGCCGGCGCCAGAGGTCATCATCCCGACGGAACCAAGGCAGATCATGCACCAACACTCAAACCGGACCTGTCAGATCGGGCTGCTCAGCGGTGCAAACATATTTTATCTGGGAAAGAGGAAGGTCACTTCGAACCGTGCACCCCAGCCATCAGGACCGTTTTCAGGCGCCTCAGCCCAGTACCGAGCGCTGAGCCCGAACTGCACCGGCTGCCCTCCAATCGGGACCAGTTGCTTCGCGCCGAAGTTGATGGGCACTGTCCACTGGTTTTCTCGCCAGTCATAGGTGGACTCGGAGTTTACAAAGAACGTGGTTGCACTCGGAAGGGAGTAGCTGAGGAAGGGTTGGAAGAAGCTGGCATTCACATCGTCACGGTCCGATTCTCCGGCAAAGGACCAGATGTGGTTGGCCAGAGCACCATAAGTGAAACCATTTTGCTGCTTCAACGCCACAGCGGTCGGGCCGATCCCCCACTTTTCTGCGCCCCGTGTCTCTCCACCGGTTGGGAGAAGGAACACTGGGCCCACCCCCCAGATCCACCCGGATGCCGTCGGCGCCGAGGGGGAAAAGAACAGGCTTTGCACAATGTCGCCGAGCCCTTCGATCTCATCGTCAGTGGTGACGAAGGGCTCACGCGTATTAATGGGCAGAATGGTTCGGCTGATCAGGTTCAGATCATCGTTCAGGTTGAAGGGAATGACTGGCTGGACATTGACGAAGCTGCGCCATGTGTCGTCGGGACCGACACGATCACCGTTGAACTGGATCGGAAGGCTGATCAGGTCGGCGACCGGGTTTTGCAACTGCTGCGCGAGGTCGGCATCCTCTTCGGCGCCTGCCATGGCAGCTCCGAGAATGGCCGCGGATAGAAACGGCCAGAGATGGTTTTTCATTGCAAGCCTCATGTCAGGCGTTCTCAAATGTGAGGCTTTCGTCAAGAAACACGTCTTCGACGGTCAGGACCGATTGCGCCAGGCCCTGATCATGGGAGTACCGGAAAAGGGTCTCCAGCGTCTTGCGGTTTGCTTCGAGTCCGTAGGGGTAGAAGTTGTGCCCCATCAAAGCGCGGGTATCCTCGACCTCGGCAGCATACCAGGGCAGCATGTCCGTGGCCCAATTCCAGCGGATCATCCGGTCATAGGCGGTGGCCTTTGCGGTCACATAGGCGTCGAAGACCGCCTTCGCGAGCCACGGGTGTTCGGCGGCCATGTCACGCCGGATCGCGAGCATGTGCATGATGGGAAAAATGCCGGTTCGGCGGAAGTAGTTTCGCTCAACGGTACGTGCGTCCGCGAACAGCCGCTGCACGCGCGGGTCTCCGGCGATGAAGGCCGCCGGGGTGCCCGCATGGATCAATGCATCGACCTCGCCGTTCAGCAGCAGCTCGGATTCGTCCAGGCCCGGTGGCCCAGTCTCGATCGTGACGCCTTCGGGGTTTACCTGTTCCTGGGCGGAGATCGCGCCAGCCTCTCCAGAGGAACTGTCCTTGTTCGCAATCACCCACGCCATGTCTGAAGGGGCCACGCCGTATTCATCACGCAGGATTCCGCGGATCCACGTGAGCGAAGTCGACGAGTAGCCCGGTGTGCCAACCCGGCGGCCTTTAAGGTCCTGTGCAGTTTTGATGCCTGAATCGGCGCGAACAAAGATGCTTTTGTGTCGAAACTGGCGCAGCAATGGCACGGGCAACAAAGCGTAATCCCGAAAGCCCTCGTTGGCATGGGCCAGCATGAAAGGGTGCAGCCCGATTTCTGTCACTGCACGGTTGCCCTCTCCGGAAAACGCGCGGGTGTTCATGTCGCCAATGGTGTCTTCAAAGAACGTCGCAGCGACACCGTCGATCGATACCGTCCCGTCGAACAGCGCGGCGGTACGATCAAGGCGATAGCTGGACACGGAAAGCGCCAGATCCCCGGTTTGCGCGCGCACCAGCGCGGGGGCGCAAAGGGCAGCGGCCCCGCCCAAAAGCACCGCGCGACGGGTGTGGGCCGAACCCGGCATCTGCCGGACGCATGGCCGTCCGGGGGCACGTTGCTGCCGGCTCATTCCAGCAGTTCCGCGCGCAATCTGGCGATTTCTTCGGCGCTCAGGCCCAGCTCTTGCAGAAGATAGCCCTCGACCGAGCCGTAATTTTCCACGATGGCGTCAAGCGAGGCATCGATATAGCTGGCTTCGAGACGGTAGAACGCTTCGGCATTGGTCATGTCCACATCGCTGGCCGGGATGCCGCTGTTTTCGGCCGCAAGGCTGCGCAGTTCGGACAGCCGCCGGTCGATCTCGTCCCCGCGATACAGGTTTGACAGCAGGTAATCCTCGCGCACGGTGTCCCACGGAACGCCCAGTGCAGACAGCAGCAGCGCGATGGCCGTCCCGGTGCGGTGAACCCCGTGCGAGCAATGCACAACCAGCGGGCGTTGCGCCGGATCCATCGCGGCCCGGAAGAAGGTCGCGTATTGTTCCCTTGCGGCCCCATCGGTGACCAGAAGTCTGTGGATGTTCTGATTGAATTCGACCGGTACGTCCGAGAAATCGCCGGTCTTGCGCGCCTCGACGACGACATGGGCAAGATCCTGTTCGCCGCCCGAAATCGGGGCGAAGATCTCGTCCACATGCTTTGGCAGCCTGTCGGCCCCGCGGAACGCGATTTCCTCTTCGGTCAGGAAATTCAGGACAGTGGCAATGCCCAGCGTGTCGAGCGTGGCCAGGTCGGCCTCGGACAGTCTTGGCAGTTCTCCCGAGCGATAGATGGTCGACCATTTGACCGTCTGCCCGTCGGTGGTTTGATATCCACCGATGTCGCGAAAGTTGCTTTGGCCGTCGAGGGGAATGTGTCGTTCCGGCTCGGCCTCTGCGACACCGGCCAGAGACAGCACCGCGATCGCCCCGGCTACATTGCGAACCCACCAAAGGCCACGGCGGGTGTCGGGATGGTCTGTTGGTCGCATCTTGCGCCTTTCTCGGGGGATGGTCTGAACCCCGGTGGCATCTGTTGTGGTGAAGACCGGCGAGAGCGCCGGGGGTCAGAAGGTTGGGCGCGGCGCAGGGCAGCGAACAGCCTGCGCCGCGCCCAAGGGCCAGATCACTCGCCGATGCTGGGATCACCGGCCGGATCAAAGGGCAGGTCGTCGAGATGCTCGATGTATTCCAGCGGATCGAAGGGCAGATCGCCAAGGACCAGTTGCGGGTTCTGTTCCTGGATCAGCGCCTCGGACGCATTGGCGATCCCGGTCCACGGAATGCCGTGGGTTTCGGGGCGATCGGGGTAGCGTTCCTTCCACAGGTCATGGCGCAGACGCATCCGGTTGAACGGCCGCTTGAGGTGGATGAGGTTGGTCAGCATCGGCGACACCTCACGCGGATCCGATGGCAGGAAGTAGAAGGCCGCCGGAATGCCGCTGGCATCCCCCACAGGGTCGGGCGAAATGAAGTGGCGCTTGTAATCGCCCTTCACGATCGCACCCAGCATCGGCCCGGCATAGGTGAAGGTGTAGTCACGACGGCTATGGGTCTCGCCGTTCAGCAACAGCGACGTCTGGTCGATACCATCGATGACCCGATCCGTGGGGATGTTATCCATGGCGCCGGCCACGCTGGCGAAAGTGGTGAAGATGTCCGTGATATGGATCATGTCGCCTGCCAGTTGGCCTGCTTCGATCATGCCGGGCCACACTGCGAAAGCAGGCACACGCACGCCACCTTCGAGAAAGTCTCCCTTGCCGCCCCGGAAAATGGTCTCGGCGAAACCGGTGCCCGGAGGCGGGTTATGCGACATCGGGCCATTGTCGGCCATAGCGACGATCAGGGTATTTTCCGAGATACCAAGCTCTTCGAGCTTTTCACGCACGGCGGCGATCATCGGATCGATGGTGCATTGCAGACCGTTCTGCAGAAGCGCGCGCGCACGTGTGCACTTTTCCCGGATCGGCATGAAGTTCGCCATCATCGGCCAGTTCGCGATGTAGAAGGGCTGTTCAGCCTCCACGCTGCGCTCCATGAACGCGAACATCCGGTCCATGCCTTCGGCATCGATCATTTCGTACGTTTCGGTGGTGTTGTCGCGCCATTGCAGGGTCTCGCCGCCCTTGGTGCCTTCGGCGACCATCACCCAGTCCTTGGTCACAAAGGTGTCGTCGAGCTTGTAGACATCTTCTACGAGCATGTCCTCGAACAAGCCGATGGACGCGTTGCCCTGTTCTGCCTCGCGGGTGTTGAGCGACAGGATCTGATTGTAGCCGGTAAACAGCGCCTCGTCGAAGCCCTGGTTGGTCGGGTAGCTCTGTTCGATATCGCCGAGATGCCATTTCCCATAGAAGGCGGTGTTGTAACCAGCTTCGGACAGAACCTCGGCGAGGGTGACCTCTTCGTCATGCAGGCCGTGGCTCTCTTGCAGCATGCCGATATTGTACATGCCGCTCCGGATTGCCATCCGACCGGTCGCGGCAGCGGCTCGGCTGGGGGTACAGCCGACCTCGGTATACATGCGAGTGAACATCATGCCGTCTTCGGCCAGCGCGTTGATGTTGGGTGTATCCAGACCGCGCACCTTCTGGATGGCGGGGATGCCGACATCGCCATAGGCGGTGTCGTCCCACATGATGTGGATCAGGTTCGGCGGCGCACCAAAGCGCTCTTCCAGTTCGGCAAGCCGTGCCTGCAGTTCAACATCTTCTGCAGCCCATCGTTCGCCGTTTTGTGCCTGCAGGACATAGAACTCCGCATCGAACACGATGTCACCAGGGGCGGAAGTGTCCTGAGCCTGTGCCGTGCCGACCAGCACTAGCGCAGCCGCTGTCGCAAGCGACGCAACCCTGAGGTGTCGGCCCGATAGTCGAGAGGGGATCCGAGGAAAGGTCAATGTCATCTCCTTATTTTGTCCGTCCTGCGCCTTTGAGCTGGTCCGCCGAACCGGCAGCAAGCTTGTCCTTCAGTTCAAGTTCCAGCTCTGCGAGGCTCACCCTCACGATGTCGATGTCGCGCTCGTCGCTTACGGCATCGCTCAGAAGGCGAGCGTGGATATCGGACAGCTCGTTGAAGTCGTCACAGGCCTCGGCGAAGCGAGCATCAACGCAACGAAGTCGCTGAATTTTGTCTTCAGCGCCCGGGAAAGCGTGCGCGAGCCATGGACGTATCGTCATCTCTTGTCCGGATTCGACCGTTGTGAGACAGGGCTGACACAAACACTCCGATCACACATAGTGTTATACCGTGAGACGGGGGTGAAAGGGAGCCGTGGGCAAACCAGAACCAGGATGAGGAAGCCGTTATGGAACAACAAAAAAACGGGCCATATCCGAGTGCGCAAGACATCCAGACAGCATTGGCACAACTCTTCGAGTCCTCGGCCTTTGCCCGTTCTGAACGGATGCGCGCCTTTCTGGAGTATGTTGTAACCGAAACGCTCGCCGGACGAAGTAGCAGCATTCGTGCGAAGACGATCGCCCATGACGTGTATGGGCGCGATCCATCCCAGGAAGACTACAGCGAAAACATCGTGCGCGTGGATGCCCGACGATTGCGACGCCTGCTGGAGGAACACTACGCAGAAGACGGAGTGTCGGCACTGGTGAAGATACGGATCGCCAAAGGAACCTATGTGCCGACTTTTGAAGTCGCGCGGCCAGTTTCTGAGGAGCCTGTCTTGCAAGTTGCAGCGGCACCGCACGGCACGCCCAAGGTCCCATTGGTCAGCGCTTTAGTCGGGGGTTTTGCTCTCGCTGCCGTCACAGCGGTTTTTTTGTTTGGTCCGTCGTCTCAAGCTACCACGAAACAAACATCGTCAGCAGAAAGGGTTGCGCTCTTCGAGAAGTCGGGCGCGGTCCTTCAGGCAGACAATCTTTGCCGCCAGGGGCGCGGAACGCTGTTTCCGATTGCTGATGCCGCTAATCAGGCCGTGGCGACTGACGTGTTTTTGCGTGCGGTCGAGCTTGCCCCCGACTACCCGTGCGGTTTTGCGGGCGCAGGCCATAGTCTCGCGACCCAAGCGCTGTTGTCACAGGATCCTGCTCTGCGTGACGCCCTTCTGGGGCAAGCCTCAGAGATGGCACATCGCGCTCAGTCTCTCGCCCCTGCAGATGGATGGGCCGTGTCTGCCGTAGCCTGGTCAGCTTATGCGAACGGAAGACTAGAACGTGCATCGGAGCTGTCCAAGCTCTCCGAACAGCTCAGCCCGAGAGACGGTAACGTGCTCGATTTTCACGGGGTCATCTCGGTGCTCACAGGGAATTACGATGAGGCGCGGCGTGCAACCGACCCTGTGCGTCCCCGCGACACGAACGGGCTCGGCCACGCCCATCGGAATATATACGGTGTGGCCAGCTTTCATGCCAAAGACTATGACGCAGCTATCGAGGCTTGGGGCGACGCCATCAGGTTGGGAGAACCAGTCAGCGCCCTGACGCTGATGTACCTCACCGCGGCGCACCAAGCACGCGGCGATACGCACGTCGCTGCCGAGTTTGCCCGCGACCTTCAAGCAGGTTGGCCTTCCTTCCCGCTTGTTGGCGCTTTGAAGAGTTTTTATCCGGACGATCGTGTTTCTTCCGGGATCGTCGATCTGTTGATTGAGGCAGGGTGGCGCCCCAGTCAAAACCAAAGCGCATCATCTGACTGAGGCTAGACCTTTTGTCTTCCTTGAGGGGGTTAATCTTCCATCGAGGGGGTCATCCAAGAGTGTAGAACACCAGTCTCGCAAGGGCTGATTTGGGCTACCAAACCGCCCTTTCGCTGCAGGCTGGATCGATCTCCGAGACGCGGAACGAAGCATGGACAATCGGGCTCCCCGAATTGCTGGGTCAGGCTCCTGAGACAGTTGCTGTGATTGGCTGCAACCTGAGGAGAACACAGGGGTGCGCTATGTGGGTTTGCATGTCTCGCTGCGGTCGGTTTCGATTGGTTGGTCGATACGCAGAGGGCCGTTCACTTCAGAGCGCCGTTTCAGTCTAACCTCCTGCCCTTGCGTCCTCGGGTTAGGGGCCCGGTTCAAGAGGGGCGGGATAAGTTAGTGCGCGCTCGACGAAACATGTTACTTGAGGTCCCTAGTCGCAGGGAAGTTAGAAGCGTGAGCTGCGTTTGGCGCAACAAAGGAACCAACCTGCGCCACGCGACTGAGACACCAGCAATAGCAACAGGAACGAATTCATGGAACAGATTAAGACCGCTGGCTCAGGCGCTCTCTACAACACAAATGGTTTTCTCATTCCAGTCGTCGAAGGGACTGCACGGGAAATGGGCGCTCAGTATGGCGCCCTAATGGGCGACGCCATGGGGCAAAGCTGGGATGTTCTTGTTGCACCGGGCGCGAAAGCAGGCGCAATCAGCGACGCTGACAAGACGACTTGGGCGCGTCGTGCCTATACGACGTGCTCAACAAGCACGCGCCTCTGGTATGACGGCGTGGTCGAAGGGTCCGGGTGGTCGCTCGACGATGTATGCTTTCTCGATCACCTGATGGAGTACGGCATCTTTCAATCTAAGGTGCATTCATTCGCCGGATGCACGTCCATCATGTCGTGGGGCAGCCATTCCGCTGATGGTAACATGTTTATCGGCAGGAACATGGACTGGGCTGAAACCTTCAATGAGTTCCCGCAAGTCCTGACGGTTCGCAAGCCAACCGATGGCTCTTACAAGACCGCGATGTTCGGGTGGCCGGGAATGTATGCGGCCTTCACCACGTTGAACGAGCATGGGGCCTATCTGGATGTCCATGACGGAACAAGCATGGGGGGCGCGGTTGTTTACGAGGACCGGCCTTCGATCACCAATGTGATAACTGACATCATGAGCGAAGTTGCATCCAAAGACGCACTGGTCGCACGGTTGAACGGAATCAACAATAGTATCTCGCTCATTCTGAGCGTCGGCGATGAGCAATCGGGCGCGTCTGTGGAATGCTCCTCACTTGGCGGCAATCGCCTTCGTCCGGCTGAAGGCGAAAGCTATGTGGCTGTGAATACGTTCCTTGGCGACAACTGGGGACTTGGCAAGCGCGAAACAGTCAGCAACTCGCTACGTCGTTTCAGCAACATGACAGATCGCTTGGCCGAGAACGTTGGCAAGATCGACGCTGAAAAGACGCGCAATCTTATGGATCTTCGGCTCTTCAATGAAGATGGTAGCTTCGCAGAGGATGGCGGATGCACGAAACCAACCAAGCAGGATGCCGACCTGACAACGCACCAGATGGTGACCGATGTGAAGGGACGGAAGGTTTGGCTAAAAGTGCCAGTCCCCGATTATTTCGCGGACTGGACAGAGGTCGACCTCGGGAAACTCTGGGAGTGAGCAGAGCTGGCGCCAAACTCAGCATCGATGCATATCCTCGGGCTGATAGGCGCTGCAATCCGAGCGCGGCCAAGACACGTGGCTGGTAGAGAGTTTGGATAGACGATCACATGAGTGACATCAGTCCGGCTCTCAGTGCCTTTGAGTATTGGGTCTCGATGGCCGGAACGATTGCCTTCGCCTCGACCGCAGTACTGGCAGTCGCAGCGAAAGGCATTGACGTTTTCGGGGCCGTGATCATGGGGATAATCACCGCTGTAGGAGGCGGTACGATCCGGGACGTCATTCTAGATGTTCCCGTCTTTTGGGGAAGCGATCTCGGGTACATCTGGTTCGCAATGGCTGCCAGCTTTGTCACCTATTACGCCCAGTCTTTTGTTTCGAGCAGATACGTTTACTCGCTCATGCTTTATCTTGATGCCGCCGCCGTTGCGATGTTCGCGATCCTGGCTGCGTCCAAAGTTCTGGACGCGGGTTTTGGCGGCGCAGCGGGCCCGGTCCTCTTGGGAATTGTGACTGCGATCGGGGGTGGGCTGACAAGAGATGTCCTGGCCGGGAACGAAACTCTTCTCATGAAGAAAGAACTCTACGCCGTGCCGGTTACCATAGGCACCGTTCTCTTTGTTGCGGCACTGCCGTATTATCCAGAAGGTGAGCTTGTACTTAGTATCGTTTGCGTTCTTCTGATCTTTTTCATCCGTGCTGCTGCAATCCACTGGGGCCTGAGAGTCCCGCGTTGGATGGTCGTGACGAAATGACTGTGCACGCCCAAAAGACAAGGTTCGGGGATCGTCCTATGCCCCGGGATGGGCGCCAGGCAGTAGGCGACTGTACGTTCCCAAGTTCCAGATCAGCTTGCCGAAAAACCCAAAGTACGGATTGGGCTCTTTACTGACGTCAGGCGCCACGCAGTATCCGGAAAGGAGACCCGCCTCGCTGAGATGAGGACGGCCCTTAGCGGTCACTTATCGCATCCAGGTCTTTCCACTATCGCAGCCCACTTGCCGGCATCTGCTGCAAGCGCAAATTCGGGAGCTGCTTGAAGTTGCAGTATGCGGAAGGCGCAGCCTTTTTGCAGGTACAGCACGTTTCGCGGATCTGAGAAGCTCTACCGCAGCGCATCGCTGGCGGCGGGACAAGACATGTCGCAATAATGGTCATTCATGAGGTTCGACGATCTCGGATGCTGGATTGAGCTTTCATCGCGCTCAGGACGATTTCGCGAACCGCGAACAAAGCTATTGTCTAGAGAGCCATCAAGGCTTGGACTAGTCGGGCTTTCTAGTGTTCGGTATCGTTGGCAGCCAAAGCATTGTCCGCGATCGTCAGTGACAACCCAAAGAGTGTTCCCTGCCTTGCGCAGGGTGTAAGATGCGCCTCCTGGTTCCACAGGGCCTCGTAGTTTCAGATTTGTTCTGTCATCGCACCAGAGGGAGATTATGCTGAAAGCGCAATATGCTTTGGTATACCTGAACATCTGACTGTCACATTCATACAGAGCTTTTGCGATTAGCTTGAATGGAATTACGCGTGCCGAGGAGGCGCGGGAAATCTGAGAGGAAGAGAAGCCCCATGTCCTATCGCACTTTACTGTTGACCGTCGGAGTACTCTCCGTACTGGCAGCCTGCGATACCATTACCGAGGACCAATGCCAGGCCGGGAACTGGCGGGCGATCGGCTTCGCCGACGGCGCGGCGGGGCGTGCTCCTGACATGATCAACACCCATGCACGAACCTGTGCAAATGTGGGCGTGACGCCGAATGTTGCCGCGTGGAATGCCGGGCGGGAGGAAGGGCTAAGACAGTATTGTACACCGCAGAACGCCTATCGAATTGGGGCCAATGGCACGACCTTGGCGCCATACTGCCCAGCAGGGCAACGCGAGGCGCTGAACCGTGCTAATCGCACAGGCATTCAGTACTACGAGATCGGGATTGAGATTAGTGAACTGACCGAGAAATCGCGCGAGCTGAACCGTCAGATAAACAGCATTCCGGCAAGCGCCCCCCAGGACCAACAGCTCTACAAATTCGAGCTTGCCCGTGAGAGATCCCGGGCCGAGGATCGTTTGCGGGACCTTCGGCGACAACGAGTTCAATACGAAGCGTTCTAGGCTATCGGTGCCAATCGGTACGCGCACCCGAGCCGAACCGTTCCTTTCGGTTTGGCGCTCCCAGTCGCCGGAACACCTTTGGGACGGAGCTATACTGCCTCGCACTTGCGTGCCGACAAAATGCCACCCATTAGGTGGAGAAGAGAGTTTCTCGGATCAAGGGCTTCGCGGGCCTTGCGCAGTTGATCGCCTCGGATCATCCGCACTCCGCCGGACGGCTCAATCTCCTTTGTCCAAAACCGGTGTCCCGCCATACAGGGGCACCGTGCCATACCGGAGTAGGCGAACGGAGCAGTCAGCGCATTGCGGCAAACGCGACTATGTCGAGATCGACGCCGCTCGGTGCAGCGAGACGTTCAGGATAACGCCGCTGCAAACACAGGCGCCGCCGGCATCTCGACCCGGCTTGAGTACTCTATTGGATGCTTCGGTTCAGCGTGCGTGGATCAGGCTTTGATCGATGGTGCGGTACCGTGGCTAAATGGAGAGCTGACATCAGCGACAAGGTGGCCTCGGCTACGCGGAGGCGCGCTCAAGTGCTGGGACAAAGGCGTACGAATGCCGATAACAGCGGAAAAACCTCACCCGCTCATTCTGTTCAGCAAGTTTCGCGGGGGCACTCCGAAGCGGCGCGAAAAGTCCCTGCTGAACTGAGTAGGACTTTCGTATCCGACCGCAAAGGCGGTTTCGGCAACCGAAAGTCGTTCGTGAGATAGCAGGTCCTTGGCCCGGGTTAGGCGCAACGTCTTTCCGTATTGGAGCGGCGTAAGCGCGGTCACCTTTTTGAAGCTCTCATGGAACACCGACGGGCTCATGCCCGCTTCCTCCGCCAAGTCCGATACGCTTGTGGGCTGGCGGATATCGGAACGGATCATGGCGATGGCTCGCGCGATCCGGCCGGCGCGGCTGTCGCTTTGGATCAGCTTCCAAAGCATGGCGCCGGCATCATGCGTCATCAGGCGGAATGCGATCTCGCGCCGGATCAGCGGGACGAGAACAGCGCGCGTCTCCGGAGAGCCGAGCGCGCTTAGATAGCGATGATAGGTCCCTACAAGGGCCTCGTCGGCCACGAAAAGCCCCAGACTGTCTTCTGCCGGACCATCCGGTCGCGACATGACGCCCTCGAGGTCCCCGGCCAGAGCGCGCAATTCGACGATGTCGAGCCGGTGCACGACGGCAAGATAGGGCTCAATCTCGCTGGCTTGAGTGATCCGGGAGAGAACGGGCAGATCGTGGGAGACCAGCACGAGCGTACCTGCCGTGGCCTTGAAGTGTGTCGTACCGAGGACGATTTCCTTCTCGCCCTGCAACACCAGACAGGCGACAGTCTGATAGAGCGCATCTTCGAACGCGGTGGTATTGGGGGCGCGAAAGATCGTTAGACCGTCGACAGCGGTCGGTATCTCACCCATGCGAGCGCGATCACCGCGCACAATCTGGTCTGCTTGCGTGATCAACTCCGGGGGGATGACTGAACATGTGCCCATGACCCCATATGTTATTTCCAAGCGATCATCGCATCTATCGGAAACTCGGCAGTGACATAGGAATTGGCAGATTTTCAGGAGGATCGGACAGGCGCGCGCGGGACAGGATGGCTAGCTTAGCCTCCAAGGCACGTAGGAGGCGCTCTCATGACAAAGATAGCATTGATTACCGGCGGCAGCCGGGGGCTAGGCCGCAGTGCTGCAAGGCAGTTGGCCAAGGAAGGCGTTGGCGTTGTCCTGACTTATCTCAGCCGGGCCGAGGACGCAGAGGCCGTGGTGAGTGAAATCAGGGAGCTGGGCGGCACAGCGGTTGCTGTGCAACTCGACACCGGCGACATTTCAGCGTTTCCGGACTTCATCTCGCGCCTGCACGGCACGCTTCGGGACACGTGGTCCGCCGACCAGATCGATTTCATCGTGAACAACGCGGGCACCGGCATCCACGCGGCTTTTGCCGAAACCACCGAAGAAGACTTCGACAAGCTCATGAACATGCATTTCAAGGGGGTGTTCTTTCTGACCCAGGGCCTCCTTCCGATGATCCGGGACGGAGGCAGGATCGTGAATGTCTCGACCGGCCTAGCGCGCTTCTCTCTGCCCGGCTATGCCGCCTATGCGGCAATGAAGGGCGCGGTCGAAGTGCTGACCCGCTATCTGGCCAAGGAACTCGGGCCACGGGGGATCGCGGTCAACACGCTTGCGCCGGGCGCGATTGAGACAGATTTCGGCGGCGGTGCGGTGCGCGACAACGCGGAGCTCAACGCCTTCGTTGCAAGCGTGACCGCCATGGGGCGCGCAGGTCAACCTGACGATATCGGCCAGGCAATCGCGAGCCTGTTGACTCAGGACAGCCAGTGGATGACCGGCCAGCGGATCGAAGCCTCGGGCGGTATGTTCCTCTAACATCTCTGGGATTGAGGCTCGCCTCTCGGCGGGTGCGCGACCCCCTCGCGACCTGGACCCTGCAGGACACTGATGCAATGACGCAAACGGTATTGGCAGATCGATTGGCCGCGACATCCGCCTTACGCAAGCGGGGGGATGGGGGTCATATCCCGGTTACCCCGGTCGAGCTGTTCTTCGATCTGGTCTATGTCTTCACGATCATCCAGCTGTCGCACTATCTGCTGGAACACCAGACCTGGTTGGGCGCCCTCGAAGCCGCAACGCTTTTTGCGGCCGTATGGTGGGCCTGGAACTACACGGCTTGGGCGGCAAACTGGATCGATCCCGACCACGCAGCAGGACGCGGTCTGATGCTGACGCTGATGGCCTGCGCTCTGCTCATGGCCGTGTCGATTCACTACGCTTTCGGCTACCGCGCATGGCTGTTCGCGCTTGCCTATGTGGCGATGGCGCTGATCCGTGCGGGTTACATGGCCTGGGTGATGCGCGGAACCCGGATGGGGCAAAACTATGCTCAATTGGGGATCTGGAGCGCTGTATCCGGGCTGTTCTGGATTGCCGGCGCGGTTGTCGACGATGCTCGTCTACCGCTTTGGATTCTGGCTGTGCTCATAGACTATGCGGCGCCCTATGCCGGGTTCTGGGTCCCGGGCCGCGGCGTCACGCCGATGAAGAGCTGGACGTTGAAGGGCCTGCACCTGCTGGAGCGCAACCAATTGGTCTTCATTATTGCTTTGGGCGAGTCGATTCTGCTGCTTGGGGGGACAATGGTGGGCGCGGACCTCAGCGGTCCACTCTTTGTGACCGCAGCGATCGGCTTCCTTCTGATCGTCACGCTCTGGTGGCTCTACTTCGGCCATATCGGAGCCGCGGGCGAGCATGCATTCGAACAGGCGTCCGAGCAGACCAAACTGGCGCGCGCCGGCCTCGCCTACGCCCACGGGATCATGGTGTGCGGGGCCATCGTCGTGGCCGTTGGCATCGAAGAGATGATCGCGCATCCCGTCGATCCCGCCCATCTGCCGGCGATCATCATCACAACCGTCGGCCCGCTGATCTTTCTGGTCGGCAACGCGCTCTTTCACTTGACGGTGGCACGGCGGATCCCGGCCATCTTTCTCCTTCCGCTCCTGGCGCTGCCGGCAGTCGGTTATGCCGTACATGCTGCCCATGCCCCGAGCCTTGTGCTCGGTCTCGGTGTCCTGACCACAATGCTGGTGACGGCGCTCTGGCCCGCAATCCGGGGGCAATCCGTGTGACAGCCCTGCCCAACATCAGCGAAGTCCAGAAGACGGGGGCTCTGCTCGCCGCCGTCATCTTGCACAACCTGATCTATCCGATCTCACAGAACGGATTTCTTGGAGCGGTCGTTTTCTACGTTTTTTACGGCGGCATGTTCATTGCGGCGACTTGGACGCTCACGGCATCCCACGTCATGCGCCGGGCGGCCTTGGTCACAGGCGCTGCAGTCTTTGCTGCGGGCGTTGCCCATGCCGCGACAGGGGCCGCTGTGACGGCTTTGGCCGTCTTCATCAGCTCGATCGCGTACCATGGTGTAATCATCGTGGTGCTGGGTTGGTACACGCTGGCCGCTCGCAATGTGTTTACGGAGGTGATCCTTGCCGCCACCACGCTCTATCTGATCATCGGATCCGGATTTGCGGCAGTCTTCGCGCTTATTGAGTGGTTGGTGCCAGGCTCGTTTGTGGGCGCGGCCGGCCCAGTCAGCAACTGGCAGGAACTGCTCTATTTCAGCTACGTCACGCTGACGAGCCTCGGTTTCGGAGACATTCTTCCGGTCTCCTATTACGCGCAAGCATTCACCGCGTTCGAAGCCATCGCAGGCGTTCTCTACACCGTCATTCTGCTGTCGCGCCTGGTCGGCATGCACACCGCCAAGAGGGTAAGCTGATGCACACAGTATCCGTCACTGTCGCGGGCCTGCTTCTTCTGGGTCTTTTTTGCGGGGTCGGCTGGGCATTTGCGCGCGAACAGGGGGCACGCAGCGCCGTGCTTATCTTCGTTCCGGTTTGGTTTGTCGCAACCGCGCTGAACATGTGGGTCGGTGTCAATCGCGCCGGTTACACAGTGCTTCAGGAGATGCCTGTCTCCGTCATCATGTTCGTCATCCCGACGGCGTTTGCCTTGACGCTGCGCGCGCGACTGCGATGACACGCACGCGACCTCACTTCGTGCCCATGCACGGCGACCGACCCGCAACAATACCAGCCGATATGTTGCTCTGGCCCAGAGCGGAATTGCTCGGGTATGCCCTGCGTGGGTTATAATCATGTAACATTGGTATGTATGAGTTGTCGTATAGTGCGCTGACCTCAAACAGAAATTTGCAAGGCACCTCAAATGTGCCATTTGACCCCAACCGAGGACCATAAAATGACCTTGACTGATTGGCATCACGGAATTCGCAGCCTTATCAAGTCGCTGCTCTGGCTCACGGCGACCCTCGTAGCCACAGTTTCTTCGGTGCAATCGGTTTCGGCACAAGCAGCGGATAGTTCTATCGTGGTAGGGCTATATGAAAGCCCGCCTTTTGTGATGTTTGCTGATGATGGGACGCCAGAAGGCCTCGCAATTGACCTCTGGACCCTTCTGGCAGATGATCTCGGCCTCGATAGCGAGTTCACCACATTTGATACGATCAGGGAACTGACAGGCGCGGTCGAATCCGGCCGCATTGACGCCGCGGTCACGAACCTGACAATCAGCGAAGACCGCATCCAGCGTATGGATTTCACACAGCCCTGGTACGATGCCGGCTTGCGTATCATGGTTGCGAGCGAAGGCGTGACCGGTTTTCGCGCGATTTACAACGGCCTTGCCGATGCCGGACATCTGCAGGCCTACGGATGGCTTCTCCTCGTTATTCTGATCGGTACGATCGGGTTTACGGTGTTCGACCGCAAGTTCGACAAGGACTTTCATCCACGCTGGCGCGACGGGATCGCCCAAAGCTTTCACACGGTGATGCAGATTGCCGTGTCGGGGCGGATGCCGTCGCGGAAGAACCTCTTCGGCTGGATCGGCAGGATCGGGCAGGCCCTGTGGCTGATCTTCGGGCTGGCAGTTGTGGCCTACATCACCTCTTCGGTCACCTCTGTCATGACAACGCTAGCGATTACCGAAACGATCAACGGGCCGGACGATTTGCCGGGCAAACGCGTTGGTGTTTTCGAGGGCAGCATTGCTCAGGAGTTTGGAGAGGCCCGCGGGTACGAACTCCGCATCTTTGAACGCGTTGCCAACGCTGCACAGGCGCTTGTTGATGGGCAGATCGATGCGCTTGTCGCGGACGCGCCGGTGCTCGAATACTATGCTCATCTAAACCCTGGCATGAACCTCAGCGTCGTGGGTCCGATCTTTGCGCCGGACAAATACGGTTTTGCTCTCCCGCTCGGAAGCGATCTGACGAAACCACTTACAATCAACCTGCTCGCCCTTTGGGAGGACGGAACGATCCGCGCTCTCGACACCGATTACTTCGGCCATAGATGGTGACATCGGCACCGGGTCATGGGGCTGAACACAGATGGGGCGGACATGAGAGACGCGGGACATGTCTGCCGTTGGCTAAAGGTTCGCTAATGGAGACTATGATTTGCAAGCAATCCATTTAGGCGGCAGCTATTTAGAACCATCGATGCATACCAAGTTTGCGAACGCTGGGTAGTCTTGAAGCCGCGCTTTGGATGCCACGCAAATTGACCGCAAAGAATGGCGGCATCACAAGCCCGAAGCAATCTTGCGGACGGGCGACTGCGGCCCGATGGGAGTTCTATTCCTTAGGGCATCAGCCCCAAATAACGGAAGTAAGACGACTTTGCCCATCGTGGTCAGCTGCCAACACGGTCCACAATGCACACCGCTTAAATTCGCCGCAACTTTTGTTCGAGGGTCATTGCACGCCAAGCGCAACATCCGCCGGCGCTATCATCTCGGCCGGCCCGTCAACGAGGTCGGCTAGCACCAGTGCCCCGTCCATGCGCGCGATGAAGTCTGGCTCAAAGCACCAGCGGTAGTGGCTCTCGCGGGCGTCCTCGCGGGTGAATCCGGGATAGACTTCCCGCAACCGCTCAGTTTCGCGCTGTGCATCAGCCAGGCGACCGAGCCCCGGTAAAGTGTAGGCAAGGTGAAGCTGGGTGTGCCAGTCGCCCTCCATGTAGCCGCGCATGAAGGCATCGAGCGCCGCCGCATCTTGCCCGCGCCGCCAATGATCCTTGCCGATGGCCCACCACCACCAGCGCTCGCCATCCTCCTCGGCCAATTCAATGGCCTTCTTCGCGAGCTGGACGCCGATCTCCCACGTGCCGGAATAAGCCAGGAAGTTGCCTGCCTTGCCAAGGATCCAGGGATCGTTCGGATTGAGCGCCATGGCGCGGTTCAGCGCCGCAGCCATGTGGTCTAGCTTGCAGTTTGCGTAGTAGGAGATCGCGGTGGAGAGGTGGAACTCGGCCTCTTCGGGCAGACCGGCCGCCTCGGCCGCTTCGACGGTCGCAAGCGCTCGGACGGCAAGCGGATCGCGCAGGTGCCGGTTTTCGCGCGCCGGTCCTTCGAGACCGGCACCGTACCAGTACTCGGTCGTATAGACGGCGCCTAGAAGCGCATGGGCCCGTGCGTTGGATGGGTCCGCAGCGATCATAGCATCGAGGCAGGTATGAGCGCGGCGCAGCATCGCTTCGCCGTCCTGCCGGAAGGCATGGAGGTAGCATTCGTAGCCCGTCAAGGCCTCTAGCGGTTTTTCGAGCGCCGTCTCGATCATGGTCTCCGCCACCGCGCCCGCCCAGGGCGAGGCGACCAGTACTGCCAGCCGCGCGCCGCTCAATTCCGGCGCCTCGCGCGCCGCGACCGTTCGGGCCAGGACCACGGTCGAGGTGGTGCTGTCGATCACTTCGGCCGAGAGCCGGGCGTCCGACAGCTCGGTCAGCGTTAGGACGAACCGTCCGCCCTGGGACAGGCGGCGCACGGTGCCGAACCGGTCGAGTGCCGCGCCGACTTCGGCAGCGAGCACCCGTACCTCCGGCTCCGCCTCAATCGAGACCGTGGGGAAGCGATCCTCCCGATCACGGTCGGGCCAGAGTAAGACTGCGAGAACGAGGCAGGCGAAGCCTAAGCCCCCCGCCAGTGTCACCATTGGCGGCCCCTGGCGCGGCGTGGCTTGGTCTGCCCGCAAACAAAATCCCCGCCGCGGGACGGTCTCGAGAGTGCGCCGATCGATATCGCCGAGGGCGCGGCGAATGTCTCCGATGCACTGGGTAAGACTGTCATCCGTTACCGCGGCATCTGACCAGACCGCGGCAAAGATCTCGTCCTTGGTCACGACCTCACCTGCCCGATCGACCAGCAGAGCCAGCACCCGGATAGACTGAGGGCGCAACGCTTGAAAGGCGCCTTCGGCGTCGACGACACCGCCCGCCTGACGGTCCAACCTCCGGCCATTGAAACAGGGCCCATCATTAACCGGTCGAAGAGCGAAAATTTCGGAAATTCTCATACCAATTCGGAAGCCCATTCGGGACTTTTGCCCTCCCGTTCGCCCAAGACGCTCGGGCCGGCCAAGGGCAGAACCGCCCTTCGCATCTCGAGCGCTGTCATATCACGGAGAATATCATGTACAGGTCGAATTCCCTAACCGTCGCCGCTCTCGGCGTCGCCCTCGCGGCCCCCGGCCCGGTCCTGGCGGAGCAAGTGACCCTCAGGTTTCAGCTCGTCACACAGGACGTCGAGACGACGAGTTACGGCTCACCGGTTGAGGGCGGAAATTCGCTGGAGATCGCCAAAGCGGTTGGAACGGCGGTGTTCGAAGATGGGCGGATCGCGCAGAAGATCTTTACCTACAACGCCGACAACGGCACGTTGGCGGGATATTCCAAGTACGTCTTTGAGAACGGAGATGCGCTTAATCCGAAGTTCTCCGCGTCTTGGTCCGCCAAGGGAGTGGACGGCGACTATGAGTTGATTTCAGGCACTGGTGCATATGAGGGGGCGACCGGATCTGGCCGGTTCGACTCGGTCTCTGCCGACTGGACTGGGGCAACCTTGTTCGACGGCAGCTTCACGCTGGAGATCCCCGACAGCTGAGCGGGACTCCGTCCGGGCGACGGCGCCGCTCGGCGCCCGGACCATGGAAACTGCACGAAGTCGCATACTCCGGCCCAAGCAGTTAAAACTCGTTTGAATTCCAGTCTATCTGCAGGGGAAAGTCTTGTATCCTGGCCGGCCAAGTCGGCAATCGGGCATAAGATACTACAATCATTACCTTAAGTCGCCCCAGAATTCGCGACTGTCGTGCATGCCGCGATGCTAGCAGACCGTCGCAATCATGAAAATCACTTACAAATTAGGGGTAATCCACGAAGGTCGTTTTTTCGAATGCTGCAAACAGCCACAAAGTCGCGTGTCTTGGCGGTCGATCTTGCCTGCTGCTTAGGATCGGTTCGAGATCGCAGTCTCTTCTTGGATTTGAATGACCGCTCTAGCGACTATCCACTGCATCGCGTCACCGTGAGCGCTGCGCCTGCAAACGGATACTGCGTGAGTAATACCCACACGAGCAAAAGGCAGGTTTGTCCCGCGCCCCATTGATAGGCCTAGCAAACGTTGCTGTGAGTGGCACCAATGGCCGGCTGTCTCGCCGCATCTCAATACCAAACCTCAAGCCGATACAGCAAGTCTGATGCTGCGCCCGCGCGCACAGCGAAATCTCAAGGTTCAGATCGGACTAGAAGCCGTCATGCGGCGACGCAGAACCGGCCAGGATCACCGGCTGGTAACACCTTCGCTTGCGGCCCCTACCAGCAATTCATAGCCAGCTGCGCCGCTGCATTGCCGCTTCGCTGGAGCGGAAATTGATTGTCTGCGCAGCATTTCTACAAGAGCATTGGCCGGGTCGCGGGACTATTTTCGACTTCCATATCCAGGGCCTGGGCGTCTGCTTTCCGAGTGAGCATTGAGAAAGAGGTCTATGCTGCATTCTCAACGAACGGCCATGTCTCAGCGCGTCCGGTGATATTCGCCCTGAGCGCATCTGCGTAAGATCCGGGCTCCTTTATCGGCCACATGTGATCCCGATTTTGCAGGACACGCGGATATACGTCTGGAAGCCGCTGCGAGAGCCGTTCGGGAGCGGAGCGGATCGCTTCGGGTTCGGCACCCCCAGATATCGCCATGATCGGCAAGGCCAGCGCGTCAAGACCGGCGGGCGGTTCGAAATCCACGACCTGGATACCGGCCCGCCGGATCGTCCGCGACTTGATGACCGCGGCTCCATCAACAAAGCGCCTTTGGACTGCTTCGTCGCCGAAAACGGATGCAAAGCGCCGCAGAAGCGGTGGCGCCCGAAAGACGAGACCGTTGGCGACATAGGCAAGTTTCAAAAGGATCGGGTGCCCAGTCGAAGAAATGTGAAAGCCGGATAAGACCGCCGTCGCGAAGCGTTCCCGCTGCAGAGTAAGAAGTATCAAGCCCACATAGGCCCCGAGCGAATGGCCGGCGATGTGTAGTGGTCTGTCTGCCGGCAGGCTTTCAACCACCTCGGCTACGCGCGCGGCGGTATCGGCGAGCGACCGCCACGGTGTTTCGCTGCTCGCGCCATGGCCAGGAAGGTCGGGAACAAGCGCCCCGTATTCCGGCAGGGCCGCGATCACCGGATCCCAGCTCCACCCCGCGACGCCCAAACCGTGTAGATACAGGATGATTGGCGCGCTATCGCCGGTATCTCGGAGCGATTGAGAGAGCATCGAACGGTCCTTCATCGTACCACTGAAGGCGGAGATACGCACCGCATACCCCGCCAACAAGTCACCCGAGTGCATACCCGGGTTGCTGCGGCGAACTGAAACGCCGCCCCCCTCCGCCGCCAGCGTGCCGAGGGCGGCCGAGTTAAAACGCGCAGGCCTTTCGCCACGTCGGAATTAAGCCGACCTTCGCGCTACCGCGTCAATTTGGTAGGTTCGGGCTCCAAGCCGCCACGCAGCACGACAGATTTGAACCAGCTCTGGGAGGGTTACCGCCCAAAGTATAGTGGAACGGCCAAAGGCGGTCACTCGATCGGTTGCTCGTATGCTGCGGTGCTGCCCGTCAGAGGAGACATTCGCTGCAGAAGCGAGATTTTGAAAGTGTCCAAAGGCTGGAACGCGGACAAAACCGCCATTTGATCAATGTCCGCTTCGGGGTGAATGGGATGCCGCAGGGAGCCCCAAGAAACTGCCGAAACCCAAGTAGAATAGTGGTCATGGTGTACCGCGGGTGGTCGAATGCAGCGTTTTGGTATCAATGAGTTGGATTCAAAGCGTACCACTGCTCGGTGACTGCTTGCTCGGCACCAAGTAACAAGGCTTTCGCTCTTTTTCCTCTTGGGCACGGCTCCTCACTACCAAAACTTTTCCGTCACCTACACACTTAAGATGGCGCGACACTTTAAGGCGAACATAGGTTTTCGAACCAGGGCTGCACAAGATAGACCTAGCTCATTGAATGCTGTTAGCACTTGCTGAGGGCTCGGTTGCACAAACCGAGTGAAGGATTCATCTCGTGATTCCAGCATGGTAGCTGGGATTTATGAGCAGACCGATACCGTCAACCTACAAGACCAGGAACTGGCCAGCCTACAACGAAGCGCTCACGCGCCGTGGCTCGCTGGCGATCTGGTTCGATCCCGAGATGAGCTGGGGTGCCGTGCCGAACGGCCGGCGCGGCCGCCAACAAACTTATAGCGATGCCGCCATCCAGCCCTGCCTCTCGATGAAGGTTCTGTTCGGCATGGCGCTTCGGCAGACGACCGGGTTCATCGAGAGCTTGCTGCGACTGGTAGGCCTGGACTGGGCTGTGCCCGACTTCAGCACGCTCTCCCGCCGCCAGAAGACCTTGGCTGTGAACATCCCGTATCGTGGGGCGAAGGGCCCGCTGCACTTGCTGATCGATAGCACGGGCATCAAGGACGAGGGCGAAGGCGAATGGCACGCGCGCAGGCACGGCGGCCCCAAGCGGCGGGTCTGGCGCAAGATCCACCTCGGGATTGACGAGGAAACGCTGGAGATCAGAGCTGTCGAGATCTCCGGGCGCCACGTCGGCGATGCGCCGATCCTACCCGACCTTCTCAACCAAACCCCGGAGGACCACGAAATCGGCAGCGTTACGGCAGACGGTGCCTTTGACACGCGCCAGTGCCATGATGCCATCGCCGAGCGCGGCGCTCATGCCGTCTTTCCGCCCCGCAAGAACGCGAAGCCTTGGAAGACTGTTACCGCTGGAGCCGCGGCGCGCAACGAGGTCCTGCGGGCGTCGAAGTATCTGGACCTCGCATTGTGGCGAAGACGGAGCGGATACCACCGCAGGAGCCGCGTCGAGGCGAAGATGCATTGTGTGAAACTTCTGGGCCAGCGGCTCATGGCACGGGACTTCGACCGGCAGGTCGCCGAACTCCACGTCCACATCGCCGTCCTGAAGGGCTATACCGCGCTCGGCATACCCTTCACGGAAGCTGTAGGATAAGTCTGGCTGGGGAACGGGGAAGCCTGGCCATCAGAAAATCTGTGCGACAGAGCCACGATGAGCCAGAAACCCTCCGTTATCAAATCAACCTAAACTGTCCCATTGGCGCTGACGTCAGACAGTCACCCATCATCGCCGTTGCCGTCCGAGGCGTTGGCTGACGCTGCATCGCAGCCTTTCTGGCTGCCGTTCTTGCAGGCCTTTTCTTAGAGGTTTACCGCGCGCACAGGATCGGAGTTAACCCCATTTCCACTTGCGTAACTGTTCGCAGCATTGAAGCACCCGTTGGCATCGTTAGCATCACAGGCCTTTATAAAGAGCCTTGTAGCGCGCTCTGGGTCTGCCTTGATGCCAAGGCCATTTTTGTAGTTGACCCCCGCATTGTTGCATCCCGAGGCTTTGCCACCGTCGCAGGCTTTCAGGTAGAGCTTGGTCGCGCGGGCTTCATCTTTCACTACGCCGTCGCCGTTGTCATAGTGGATACCGGCATTGTAGCATCCATGAGCGTTACCTCGATCACAAGCTTTGAGATAGAGTGCCGTCGCTTGGGCCGCGTCTTTTGTGACGCCTGAGCCCTCATTATATTGAACGCCAGCATTTAAGCACCCAAGGGCAAGATCATTGTCGCAGGCCTCCATATAAAGGCTTGTTGCGCGCGCTTGATCCACTTTGACTCCAACGCCATTGTGATACTTTAGACCTGCATTGTTGCATCCCAAGGCGCTGCCGCCGTCGCAGGCTTTCAGGTAGAGCTTCGTTGCACGGATCTCGTCCTTTGCGACGCCGTTGCCGTTGTCATACTGTCTGCCGGCATTGAAGCACCCGTTGGCATCCTTAGCATCACACGCCTCCACATAGAGCCTTGTAGCGCGCTCTGGGTCTGCCTTGACGCCATAGCCATATTCATAATTGACCCCCGCATTGTTGCATCCCGAGGCTTTGCCACCGCCGCAGGCTTTCAGGTAGAGCGTCGTTGCGCGGCTCTCATCTTTCTCTACGCCGTCGCCGTTGCCATAGTGGAAACCGGCATTGTGGCACCCATGGGCGTTACCGAGATCACAGGCTTTGAGGTAAAGTGCCGTCGCGCGGGCAGCGTCTTTTGTGACGCCTGAGCCCTCGTGATATTGAACGCCAGCACTGAAACAGCTTTCTGCGACGCCCATGTCGATGCACATTTTTTCATCCGACGTGGCATCGGCCTTCGCACCCTGAGCTACGGCTACGCAAATGAGGGCCGCCAGGGAAAAACCGACACTGCGAGATGCTGCGGTCCACTGAAAAAATGACATCGCACTTCTCCTTCGACGTCCGGAGGCATGCTTTTGGACGGTAATACTTGCTCATTGTCGAGCCATGGTGACTGAACGACGCAGGATCTTATCGGCTTTTCTCGCGCGAACACTTTGACTGTCCGGTGAAGGCGCTCTGGCGCGTGTGACTGGTTCGCTGTTACGTTGCCTGCGCAGCGTAACTCCATGGCATCAGCTCATCGAGACGGTTGATCTTGTGGTCGGCGATGCGACCAACGACCCAGGTCAGCTATGCTTATGGATCTTTGCCGTTCAGCTTGACGGTCTCGATGAGAGTGAAGGCAATGGCCATGGCTTTTTCGCCGCCCTCAAAACCGGCGAACATCCAGTTTTTCCGGCCTATAGCCACGGGCTTCATCGCTTGTTCGGCAGAGTTGTTGTCGAGCGACAGCGCCCCGTTGTCGAGATAGGGTCGTGCTTTTGGCAAACGGCCAAGGGCATATCGGATCGCCTGAGCCAATGGCGATTTGCCCGAAATCCGGGGCGACTGGGCCTGCAACCATTCTTCGAGGTCGTCGAAGACCGGTTTGGGCTTCGACCGCCGGAGCGCTGCCCGTTCGTCAGATGGTTTACCGCGTGCCTCTTTCTCCACGGCGTGGCGATCCGCGTCCGGTGGATGGCTTCCTCGGCAATCGCTGATCCCTGCGAGGCGAAGATGTCCACAAACCTGCGGCGGACATGTGCCATACAGGCCATCTCTCCGGTCTTGTTGTCTCCGAACAGGCCGTTGAACCCGGAATAGCCATCGGCTTGGACCCAGCACTTGTAGCCGGAGAGGTGGCTCACCAGATGTTCGCCTTTGCGATCCACAGTGAACTGATACCAGACGCATGGCGGCGATTGCCCTGACCAGGGCGGTTCGTCACGAACATAAGTTCAGACCCGCGCTGTCTTGGTTTTCTTGCTTCCGGGAGCCAGCATCTTCACCGGCGTATCGTCGGTAAAGAGAGCTTCGCCCTGCCGGACACTTCGGCCAATGCCTTCCGCAAGCGGCTCCAGAAGTGCGGTCGAGCGGCCGCCAGCGTGGAGCGACCCAGGTCGACGCCTTCGCGGGCGAAGATCTGCGAGTGGCGATAGAGAGGAAGATGGTCCGAATACTTGGACACGAGGACATGAGCCAGCAAACCCGGTCTAGGACGGCCACGATCAATCGGGCGGGACGGCAGTGGTGACTTGGCAATCGCCTCACAGCCGGTCAAACCATGGCAGCCCAATCCCCAAACCTTTTTGATCCTGCCCCGAAAAAGTGCACGGGGTTAGGCCGCCATGCGCTCCATGCCGGCCGGTGATCGGTAGCCTATCCCGGAATGCAGGCGGCGTGAATTGTAGAAGCCTTCGATGTAGGCGAAGAGATCGCGTCGCGCTTCGT
>JANSYP010000010.1 GCA_024742405.1 Paracoccaceae bacterium | reverse complement strand
ACCTCGACCCTCGCCGAACCCGCCGTTGTCGACGACCTCATCGAAAACAGAATGAACAAGGCATGACAGAGACTTACGCCGCTGCACCCCCGAGGCGCAGCGGCGAAACCGCAAGCCGATAACCAAGGCGATGCGGGACTGTTCGGTCAGTTCAGAAGGGCCAGCGCTGATCGCGCCGGACCTTGCCGTTTCCGATCTCTGTTCCGAACCTAGGAAGTCCCTGAGGCGCCGCGAAACGTGCGTCTCGGACCCTTGCCCGTCTGCGGCCCAGCCGCGTCAGTAGTAGTCGTAATTGGTCGTCGTATAGCGGCACTTGTTCAGCACGACGCCGAGCACCGTCGAGACGGACGCGACTTCCGCTTCGGTGACATCAAGCTCCTCGATGGAGCTCTGCTCGGCCGCGGCGACGATCAGCGCCGCATCGCAATGCTCGAGAAACCCGATCGTGTCGTCGCTCGTGAGAACGGGCGGAGCGTCGAACAAGACGAAATCCGGTTCGAAATGACGCTCCAGTTCGGCCAGCACTTCCTGGGCCGAATGCGACTGTATCAACTCCGAGGGGTTGCTCACCGGTACGGCGTTCGTTCCGACGATGAGATTGGCGCCGATACGGCTCATATGATCCATCGGATCCGCGTCTTGGGCCAGCGCACTGGAGAACTGCTGCGCCCTCTGCACGCCGAGAACAGCCCCGAAATTGGGGCGCCGCAGGTCAATATCGACAACGATGGTTCTCAGATCGCCCTGCCGGGCCAGGCTGAAGGCGAGGTTTGCCGTGGTCGTCGTCTTGCCGCATCCTGGGCCGGGCGACGTCACGACAATGCGTTTGGCGCCTTTCGCCTTCGCCTGCTGAACGAACTTCGTCCGCATGATGTCGAAGGAAGAGGCTTCGGGACCGCCGAAAAAGGACACGACGCGATTCTTGCGCATGATGCGCGGCGTTGGTGAAAACTCCTCGACGCTGTCCCAACGCGCTTGCACATCGGTCGGTGCACCCTGCGCCGTCTTCGCGGTCAGGGGCGGACGGGCGTCACCTGGCGGCGGCACTGACGCCCCGGGCGGACGCGCATCTTCGCGCATTTCGCGGGCGCGCTTTAGGGCTTCCTGAAGCCGTTCCATGGCGTCCTCCTTCGAAAGACCGACAGCCGTCGCGTTGGGTTATCCGAGCCCTGCCGGAAGTGTCAGGCCGAAGCGCTGCAAGATCGAATTGGCAAACCCATCGAGCGGCACGACAAAACTGTGCACCAAAAACACCGTAAGCGGCACCACGATGACAGCTCCGCACAAAATCAGGATAATCAGCAAGCGCCGCCAGGCGATTTCCGCATCCGTCCGCAGATAGGGCAGCACGGCAATCGGGGTGATCCCGAGGCGGTCGACGATCTCGGCCGGCCGTCTGATCGCACGGTTAAAGAGTTCCAGCAGCACCACGACACCGAGGCCGAGCGCCACGCCAGCCGCGGCACCAGCCCCGGCGATCATGGTCCGGTTCGGTTTGGTCGGGCGGTCCGGGGGCGTCGCCTGTTCGATGATCGTGATGCGCTGACCCTTTGACAGCAACTCGATCCGCTCGCCGGTCTCCGCCTTGGACAAGCGGTCCGATGCGCGCGCATACTGCTCCTGAAAACTGTTATGTTCGCGCTCCAAAGCGCGCAGGGTCAGACCATTCGCCGGGATCTGTGCCAGTAGCCCATCGATCTCGGCAACGTTTTCGCGCAGCAGTGTGGCCTCCTGCTTGAGATTTTGGATCTGTGTCTCGAGATCGCCGATTTGCGATTCAACGAGCAATTCGGGCGCGGACTTGCCTTCCGCGTCGGCCTCCGCGTTCGCGTCGAGGCCGAGCTGCTCGGCCTGGACGCGGTCCTCCAACTGCGCAACGCGCGCTTGCAGCAACCTGACCCTGGGGCTGGCCTCGGCATAGACCAACAGCGCCGTGTCGAGCTCGTTTCGGGCCGCCAGCAGCGCCCGCTCCTGGGGGCTGGCGGTGGCGGGATCGACGTTGGTCCGCGTTTGTTCGAACAGCTCGACGATGCGGATCTTCTGTTCCTCGGCCAGGCCGACCTCCCGATCGATCTGCGCGATCCGGTCCCGCATGGTGTTCTGCCGCTCGACCAGGAACACTTCGCTTTCCGGCAGCGCGCGGCCGGCTCCATTCTTGAACTCGATGATCTCCGCCGCCTGCGCGTCGAGCGCGCTTCCGAGCCGCTCGACCTCCTGTTCGAAAAATTCCAGCGTCTCGCCGGCGACATTGGTCCGCATCTCCACGTTTTCCTGCAGCACGAGGGTCACGAACTCGTTGGTGACCTGGGCCGCGATGCGTGGATCTGTGGCGCGGAACGTAATCGACATCAGGGTCGCAAGATCCCGCCCTGACGACGCGTCGAACCGTGTGCGCGCCCGCATGTCGTCGACAACGGCGGACGCGCGCACAGGCTCGCCTTCCTGGCGATTGTAGACGTTCAGCCGCTCTGCGGTGTCGATCAGGTTGGCCCGCGTCATGAGACGCTGCTCGATGATCTGAAGCTGTTCGGTGGGCGCGGTATTCACGGTCGACGCGGCGAGCTCATCCGGAATCTGCGCGCTCTCGACGAGCAGCGTTGCGCGGGCCTCGTATTCCGGCGGCAGGACCATCGCGACGGTGAGACCGATAGACGTCAGGATCGAGGCCACGACGATGAAATAGGGAAAACGGCGCCAGAAGATGCTTCGGTAGTAAGCGAAATCAATGTTCATCGGTTTCCGTCTCCAGAAGCGCTGTACCGCCGAAAAACACACCATCGGCGATCACGGACTGCACTACAGCCTCTGTGACCTGAGCCTGGTCCGCCGAAAAGGCGTAGACGAGCGACAGATCGCAGAGTTGATTCACAAGGCGGGGAATGCCGCCGGTTTCGGCATGGATCCGGTGCAACGCGTCCCTGGTGAACTCGTCCCCATGCCCCCCCGCAACGACTAGCCGATGGCGCACATATTCGACAACGTTCTCAGCCGACATTGCGGAAATGTGAAAACTGGCCCCCACCCGTTGCACGAATTGGCGAAGTTGCGGCGTCGAGATCAGCTTGCGCAACTCTGGCTGACCGACCAGGACAAGCTGCAGAAGCTCGTCCTTGTTGGAGTTGATATTGGTGAGCATGCGCAATTCTTCGAGTGTCTCGGGGGTAAGATTCTGTGCCTCGTCGAAGATCAGGATCACCCGGCGTCCGCCCGCATACACTTCCAGCAGGTAGTCCTGCAGCCTCTGGAACAGCGCCACATACGTAGATGTCTGATCGAACGGCACATCGAGCGCATGAAGCACCCACTGCAGCAGTTCACCGCGACCGCCTTGCGCGTTCGAGATCAGGCCGACGACGACGTCGTCCGTGATCGAGCGCAGAAGGTACTGTAGAAGCGTTGTTTTTCCCGCGCCGACTTCACCCGTGATCAGCGTGATCGGGGCGCGCGTAACCACCCCATACTCCAACATGGTGAAAGCCATTCGATGGCTTTCAGACCAGTAGAGAAACTCAGGATCGGGGACCAACGAAAAGGGTCGCTCCCTGAAACCGAAATGGGCATTATAAAGATCGACCGGCCCGGTTGCGTTCATTTTTCCCAACACCATGCGCGCATTCGCTGCGCTGCACCCAAAACTCGTCCACAAATACGTTTCGGACGCTACATGGGCCAGATACCTTTAGGAACCGCAAATCACACTGCGCATCCAATCGTCGCAAGTTGGAAACACCCAAGGGCTGTCTTTGGGTCAATGTTGCCAAACTCTGAAAGTGCCGTTGCGTTAGCCGGCCACACCGTCCCCAGATTCGCGCTTCTGAACAAGATTCAGCACATATTGTTTCCATTGATCTGAAAATCTGCCGAAAAACTCGGCGGATCATCACCGATGCTGCTTCCGTCACCCGAGCGCACAGCCAGAATAGGATTTTATTCCTTGGATTACAACATCTTGCTGCACTCGCACCAAATTCATTTAGAATTTCGAAAACATTGGCTGGTCTTTGAAGACTATGTTAGGAAACAGGGGTCGCCGGTGTATGTGTTTCGGTGGCTTGTAAAAACCCACAGTGTGCAAGGGGTGCGAGTGTGACAGTCCATTTCCAAGGGTCGACCGAAGTTGTCGAGCAGTTCGATACCGTCGACCGTGTGACGCGGACCTATGAGCGGTTCGGCAAGCGTGTTTTCGACATTATCTTTGTAGCGTTGATCGCACTCCCCGTCGGAGCAGTCGTGCTTCTGCTGGCTGCCGTGATCGCACTCGATGGCCATAACCCCTTCTTCTTTCAGCGCCGTGTCGGTCGTGACGGCCGGGTGTTCTGGATGGTCAAGCTCAGGTCGATGGTCGTCAATTCAGACGAGGCGCTCCGGGCGCACATCGAAACCAACCCCGCCGCGAAAGAGGAGTGGGATCGCTTTCAGAAGCTGAGCGACGATCCCAGGATCACGCGGATCGGCCGTATCATTCGCAAGCTTTCGCTCGATGAACTGCCGCAGTTCTGGAACGTGATGACCGGCAGCATGAGCGTGGTCGGACCGCGTCCCATGATGCCCTCGCAGCGCGAACTCTACCCCGGGCAGGCCTACTTCCGGATGCGCCCCGGCGTGACCGGTTTCTGGCAGATCGGAAACCGCAGCAAGACGACCTTCGCCGCGCGCGCACATTTCGACAGCAGCTATTATGCCAAGCTGAGCCTGCGCACCGACATTGCAGTCATTCTCAAAACGGTTGTCGTCGTCCTGCGTGGCACGGGAGTGTGATCGCACGCGAGCGATAGCGCGCTCCGGTTCGGGTGGCGCTGCTTTTACTTTTGCATCATGAAGCATTAAGGACGCCCCCGTAGGCTTCTGACGTCAGCCAACCGGAGGATTGTGGTGTTGCGCTCAAAGCTTCTTGTCGCCGGGACTCTCGCGATCATGCTGCTCGCCGCATGTGAATCGACTGAGGACCGGGTAGACCGTCTCTATTCCGAGGCCCAGGAACTTGCCGCCGAGGGCGAAGCCGAGCGCGCCCGCATCGTGTTGAAAAACCTGTTCGTTATCGACGGATATCACCGCGACGCACGCCTCCTCTATGCCGAGCAGTCGCGCCTGGCCGGGGATCCGGTCGACGCCTACCGCAACTACCTTCTGGTGGCCGAACAGAACCCCGACTACGGACCCGTTCGCGTGACGCTGGCCGAAATGGCGGCCGACAGCAACGACTGGACCGAAGCCGAACGCCATATCACGGCCGCCGAGGATCTGGGCGCCAGCGATCCACGGCTGGACGCTCTGCGTGCCGCGCTCGACTACCGCGAGGCCATCCAGCTGGACGATGCCGAAGCGATGGCGGCAGCCCAGCAAGCCGCGGCTGCACTGGTCGAAGCACACCCCGAAACAATCATGGCGCACCGGGTTCTGATCGACACCTATGTGCGCGATGGCCAGCCCTACAAAGCCATCGACGCCGCGATACGGGCGCTGGAAGTCGCGCCGCTCGACCGCGAAATCAACCGCGTGAAACTGGGCCTGCTCGCCCAGACCGAACAGATGGACCTTGTCGGAGAACATCTTCAAACGCTCGTTGATCGGTTTCCCGAGGACGAGACATACCGCTCCAACCTGATCAGCTGGTACCTGTCCAATGACGACATCGACGGGGCCGAAACCTTCATCCGCGGTCTGGTGGACACGAGCGGAGAGGATCAGCGCGCGCAGTTTGCACTGGTCCAGTTCCTGCGTCAGATCCGCGGCCCCGAAGCCGCCCTCGAAGAGCTCGACCAGATGATCGCAGCGGCGGAGCAGCCGTTGGCCTTCGAACGGATGAAGGGCGCGATGCTTTTCGATATCGGCCAGCGCGAAGAGGCGATGGCCGGCGTCGAAGCCCTCATCGCAGGCTCGGAGCCCAGCACAGAACGGCGCGATCTGCAGGTTACGCTTGCCCGCATGCACCTGGCCACCGGCGATGAAGTTCGGGCCAAAGAGCTGGTCGACGAGGTGCTCGCCGAAGACACCAGCCAGGTCGATGCGTTGGTGCTGCAGGCCGGGTGGATGATTGAAGACGATCAGGTGCGTGACGCCATTCTGACCCTGCGGACCGCGCTCGATCAAAGTCCACAAAATATTCCTGCGATCAATATGTTGGCCGCCGCCTACGAGCGGGATGGAAACCGCGACTTGATGGGCGAAGCGCTTCTGCTCGCCTCCACCACCTCGGGGTTCGCACCGGAGGAAAGCCTGCGTTACGCGCAGTTCCTGATCTCGCGCGAGAAATTGCGGTCGGCCGAGGATGTCCTGATCCGGAGTCTGAGGGCGCAACCCGGGAACGTCGCGTTGCTTCAGGCACTTGGCGAGACCTATCTGCTGCTCTCGGACTGGCCACGCGTCGAGCAGGTGATCTCCACGCTTGACCGACTTGAGGATGATCCGCAAGCTAGGGACATGGCCACCGCCCTTCAGGCGACCCTCCTGACGCGGATGCAGCGCACGGATGAAAGCATCCAATTGCTGCGCAACGTGATCGAAGAGGGCCGCGGCGGGCTGGCCGCCCATGCCGCGGTGGTTCGCGCCCACCTGGCCAATGGCGAGGTCGAACCGGCCCGCGTCTATCTGGACCAGGTGCTGAACGAGAACACCGACGACGAGTCCGAGACCGGACTGCTGTTTCTCAACGCGGCTTTGATGGCAGTCGAAGGCGACTATGAGGGCGCTCAGCAGACCTATCGCAGCATCTTGGAAGAAACGCCCGAGGCAGAGATTGTCTGGCGTGCCCTTGTGGCCACCGTGTTGCGCGAGAACGACGAGATGGCCGAGCAGGAAGCCGTGCAAATTCTGGACGAAGCTCTGGTCAACATCCCCGAATCATCGACTCTTTTGTGGATGAAGGCGAGCCTGGCCGAGCGGAGCGGCGATGTCGACGGCGCGATAGCAATCTATGAAGAGATGTACGAAAACAACTCGTCTTCCAGCATCGTCGCCAACAATCTGGCCAGCCTGATCACGACGCACCGGTCGGACGAAGCGAGCCTGCAGCAAGCCTATGTCATTGCGCGACGCTTGCGCGGGAGCGACCTGCCGGCCTTTCAGGACACCTATGGCTGGATCGCCTACCGGATGGGCAATCTCAACGAGGCCGAGGAGTATCTCTCGGCGGCAGCAGCCGGGTTACCGTCCGATCCGCTTGTCCAGTATCATCTGGGCAAGGCGCTTGCCGCGCTGAACCGGACCGAGGACGCGACCGAACAGTTCGAGAAAGCGCTCGACATCTGGGGCGACGCCCCTGTCCCGCAGGCCGCCGATGCGCGCTCGGAACTGGAACGGCTTGCGCTGGCTTCCGCACCGCAACCGGCGACGCCTGTTGCGCAACCGACCGCCGCGGCGCCGCAACCGGCCGAGTAGTGCCCCCCCGCTCGGCACCGCCATGGTGTTGCAAAGCAATGACGTTCACGCGCGAAAGCACCTGCGGAGCCCATTTGCGGCTCCCGCCCTTACGCAAGGTACCCTAGCATGCAGCGAAGCCGCCTATCGGCGGGGGCACCAGAACGGACAGGGCATCTCGTTATGCGTATCATCTTAGCACTCATCTCGGTTTTCCTTCTCGCGACCGGAGCAGCAGCACAGGAATACCGGCTCAACACAGGCGACACCCTCACCGTCGAGGTCCTGGAGGATGAAAGCCTGAACCGTCAGGTCGCAATCCTCCCCGACGGCAATATCACCTTTCCCTTCGCCGGCACGTTGCGCGCCGAGGGTCGCACCGTCGGACAGCTGCAACGTGCCCTGACTTCGGCGCTCGGCCCGACATTCGCCGCCGAACCGACCGTGTTCGTGGCGCTCAACACGATCGCCGAACCGACCGTGCCCCGCGCCAGCCGCAGCGAGATCACGGTCTATTTCATCGGGGAGGTCCTGAGCCCGGGACGCGCGATCATTCCCAGCAACACAACGCTTCTTCAGGCGCTGGCCAGCGCCGGCGGTTTCACGGATTTCGCCGCTACGAAGCGCATCCAGCTACGCCGGACCAACAGCAGTGGCCAGGAAAGCGTCTATGTCTTTGACTATCGCGCGGCCTCGCGCGGCGCCGTCACGACCGGCAACACCCGGTTGCGCGAAGGCGATGTGATCCTGATCCCGGAACGGCGCCTTTTTGAGTGAGGGGGCCCGCGTGTCGACATCTCGATTTCGCCAAGCTGCCGCCGCCAGCGTCCTGCTGTCCGTCAGCCTGTCCGGCCCTCTGATCGGCCAATCCGCGCAACCGAACTGGGATTACTACTTCCGCAGCGAAGGCAGGGTCGACGACAATGTCGGGCTGACCGACCAGCCGTCGGACACGGGCTACATGTGGATCAACACCTTCGGGCTGGCGAACCGGAGCAGCACCCGGGTCGACGAATTCGCCCTGGATCTGTCCGGTCACGTCCGAGTCCAGGATATTCCGATCCAGAGCGAGACGATCCGCTTTGACGACCCGCGGCTGGAGCTCGACTACAACCGCCAGGTCGGCGACGATGCGCTGAACTTTGCCATCAGCGCAAACAAGGTCGATCTGGCCTTTGTGGACGCCCTGTCCGAAGGCGGCAACCTGAACGAACTCGACTTTGACGATGCCCGCGGCGATGGCTCGCGGGAGTTTCTGGGGGTGACCCTGGAAGGTGTGATCAACGAAGATGCCCCCCTGACCTTCGAATACATTCTTGCCGGGACCCAGCGCAGCTATGTCGACGAGGGTGTCGAGGAAGACCTCAACGATCTCACCCGGTATCTCGCAGACGCGTCGATCCTGTTTGACATCACGCGCACCACCCGCGGCGTGTTCGATTTCGGCTACGACTATCGCGACGAAGACGACGCGCAACAGACCCTGCGCCGTCGTGCCCGTATCGGGACAGGGTTGAATATGGCGCTCGATTCGCGGACGGCGCTGAATTTCCGGATCGGCTATAGCGAAGTCCGCACCGAGCAGCAGGCCTTTGGTACCGAGGAAACGGAAACCGGCACGATCGGGTCCATCGCCTTGCTGCGCGAGCTCAAGGACGGAGAGGTCAACCTGATCTACTCGGTCGATCTCGACGAAAATGGCCAACGCGACCGGCTGCTCGCCGGGCGCACCTTCGAACGCGGCAACACGGTGTATGGTGGCGATATCGGCATAGCGGCGCGGGAGCTTTCCGAAGATATCCGCCCCATCGGATCGCTTTTCGTCACCCAGGAGCTGCCGCGCGCACGCTTCGCTGCTGAACTGGAACAGAATGTCGATGTCGCGGAAGATTCCGAGGACACCGTCTTTACCCGCCTGAACCTGACCTACGAGCAGGATTTCAGTACGGATCTCAGCTTCATCCTCAATCTCGCCGCAGGCCGCAGGTTCGCCGAAGAGGACGATAACCGCGAGCGGCGGCGCCTCAACGTCACCGCAAGCGTCCGCAATACGCTGACCAAGAACTGGGATCTCGACGTCGGCTACCGCTACCGCTACCGCGAAGGCACCGATGCGTCGGTGGGCACCTCGAACGCGGTGTTTGCCGCTCTGGTGAGAAACTTGCAGATCGACTGACGGCATCCAAATCCTGTAGAGAGCTGCGTAACGCTTTTCTTTTATGTGATTGGTCCGTTGTACGGGCCCATGGTAGACGTCGGGTAAGTCTGTAGGAGTGTAGGTTCCGTGAAGTCAGTCGTCGAAGGCCGGGCGCCAGGCGCGTCGTTTGAATCCGTCAGGTCCCTGGCAAAGCCGCTTGGCCTTCTGGGACTATTGGGTCTCGTTCTGGCATCCATCCCGCTGTTCTGGCTCGGGATCGTATCCCTGGGCTCTGCCTGGACCACCCCGGAATACAGCCACGGACCACTGATCCCCGTGATCTCGCTCTTCCTGTTTCTCCGGGAACTGCGCCGGTCGCCCCCCATCAACCCGTCGGAATACCAGAGCCGCTGGCCAGGCATCGTCATCATTGCCGGCGCGCTGGTGCTGGCGCTGCTGGGAAACTTCGTCGAGATTCCGGACATCGTCACCTACGCGATGATCATCTGGGTCTTCGGCGTCGTCATTCTCGGCTTCGGATGGCAGCGCGGCAAGCTGCACTGGGCTCCGGTGCTTCACCTGGTCTTCATGCTGCCGCTGCCCCAGATGCTCTACTGGCGCGTGTCGATCTTCCTGCAGGGCGTGTCGTCGGAAATCGGTGTCTGGTTCGTGCAGCTTGCCGGCATCCCGGTCTTTCTGGACGGCAACATCATTGATCTCGGCGTCTACAAGCTTCAGGTGGCCGAGGCCTGTTCGGGCCTGCGTTACCTGTTCCCGATCCTGTCTTTTTCCTACCTGATGTCGATCCTCTACAAGGGACCGCTCTGGCACAAGGCGCTGCTGTTGCTGGCCGCCGCACCGATCACGGTCCTGATGAACTCCTTCCGCATCGGAGTGATCGGCATTCTGGTGAACAGCTTCGGCATCGAACATGCTGAAGGGTTCCTGCACTATTTCGAAGGCTGGGTCATCTTCCTGGCCTGTGTCGCGATCCTCTTCCTGATGGCCGTCGTGCTGCAACGCACGACCCGTAACCCGCTGCCGCTCTCCGAAGCGATCGATCTGGACACGGACCGGCTTGGCACCCAGGCCGCGCGCGTGATGAATTTCAGCTGGTCGGCGGCACTCGCCGGCGCCCTGGCCCTGACGATGGCGGCATCGGCCACCGTGGCCGTCTCGCCCGAAGCCCATATCGTGACGCCCCAGCGCAGCCCGTTCATGCTGTTTCCGCGGGAACTGGGCGATCGCCATGGCTCCTTCGCGTCGCTCGAGCCCGCGGTTGAGCAGACCCTGGACGCAGACGACTATGTCAGCGCGACCTTCACCAGCATTGACGGAACCGAACCGCCGATCAGCTTCTTTGCGGCCTATTACGAGAACCAGGCAGAGGGCAGCGGCATCCATTCGCCGTCCGTCTGCTTGCCCGCCGCAGGCTGGGAAGTGGCGGAGCTCAAGCCCTTCGAGGTCGACATGGATGGCACGGGCTACGGCACCTTCAAGCTCAACCGCGCCATCATTCAGAAGGGCACCGAGCTTCAGCTTGTGTATTTCTGGTTCGAACAGCGCGGCCAGCGCGTCACCAGCGATCTGCGCGCGAAGCTCCAGGTCGTCATTGACGGCTGGACGCGGGGCCGTGTCGATGGCGCGATGGTCCGCTTCATCACCCCGATCACCGGCACGCCCGAAGCGGCGGACCAGCGCTTGCAGTCCTTTATGAGGGACACCCTCGACGTCTTGCCTCGCTATCTGCCGGAGTGATAGCGTTCCTGCCGACGTGCCCTGGCAGATCTGGCCGGTATGGGATTGACTGAAGAAAACGAAGCCCGCTCTTCTCCCGTGCGCCAGCGTCCCGTTGGCGTGCGGCGCCGGGTTGGCGGGGCAGTCCTTGCCCTGATTGTCGTCAATACCGCGATCGAACTTGCGCTCTCGCTGTCGGATGCGGGCCTCGGGCTGCCGCGCGGGCTCCGGGTCATCGCCTTTCATTTCGGCGCCTTCAGTCCGTCCCTGCTGACCGGTGCGCCCCCCGCTTTCGGCCTGCAGCCCGAGACGATGTTCATCAGCTACGCTTTTCTCCACGGCGGGCTGGCCCACCTCGCCCTGAACATGCTGGCGCTCTACCTCTTCGGCGCCGCGATCGTCGACCGGATCGGCACCACGCGTTTTCTGATCGCCTATGCGGTCTCGGCCGTGTTCGGCGCCGTCGGTTTCGCGCTGCTGGGCAACGGCATCACCCCGATGGTCGGCGCATCGGGCGCGCTGTTCGGCCTGCTTGGGGTCTGGAGTTGCTGGGACTTCATGGACAAGCGCTTTTATCGCGCCAACATGTGGGAGATCGTCCGTCCGCTCCTCTACCTGCTGCTTTACAATCTCGCCTTCATGGCCTTGCTCCAGGGCCAGCTGGCCTGGGAGGCGCATCTGGGCGGATTCATCGCCGGCTGGGTGCTCGCCCTGTGCTGGGGCCGCCCGATCTATCGCAGACTCCACACCCGCAGCCCTGCGTCCCGCGACGATTGCTGACCCGCAGCGAACCGCGTTGCCGCTACGACATGATTTAAGCATACCTTGCGTAAGAGCTTTTTGAGACTCATAAATTGTGACAAGCATTTTAAACGTCCTGTCATTAAACGACCTGACGACTCTGTTAAAAAGTTGAGGCGCGAACATGTCCGATCTCGTCGACGAACTCGCTGGTAACCAACAGTCCATCGACCTCACGCAGGTGATCGACCGCCTCAAAGCCGGCGAAACCTTCGACGCGATCACCTTGATCCCGCCCTCTGCCGGTGGTGCGATCGCATTGCCGCCCGGGGTGTCCGCGCGCCTGGTCTGGCGCGTCGGCGACGATCTGGTTCTCGTGATGCCCGACCGCATGGTCGTGCTCGAAGGCGCCGCCGTCAGCCCGACACTCGTGCGCGCCGGCGCGATGGTCTATCTGTCCAACGAGCTGGCCGCCGATGCGCCCGTGATGAACGGGCCGATCGACCGCAGCCTGTTCGAGCAGCAGAGTCTGCGTGAGCTCTACGACCAGATCGCAGCCTCGGCGCCCGGTGGCAGCGGCGAAGCCGAAGGCCCAGGGGTGCAACCGCTGGTCGGTTTGGACATCAATCCGCTCCTGCCGCCCACCGCCTTTACCTTTCCCGGTTTCGAGGAAGAACTGTTTGGCGCCGCGGCAGACGGCGAGGGTTTGCTCGGCGCCGGTGACGGCGGCGGCATCGGTCCCGTCGGTATCGAAATTGAAACCGACGACGGCCCCCCGATCCTGGCCGAGACCGACGGCCCGCTCGACTGGACCCTGTCCGACGATCTCAATGTCGGCACGGCGAATGCCGGTCAGGGCGAAGAGATCACCCAGGTCAGCATCGAAATCGCCAACCTTCCGGCAGGTATGCTGGCCAGCAGCGGAAGTTTCGCGACCGAGGCCGACGGCACGCTCACCTTCACTTTCACCGGCACGCTGGCCCAGTTTCAAGGACTGTCGCTGACCTTCCCAACAGACTTTTCGACCGAGAGCCGGATCGACGCCGCACCGGGCGACCTGGAAATCGTCATCGGAGTGCAGTCGAACTTCACCCTCGGCGAGACCGTGACCGATACCGTTCCGCTCACCATCTCTGCGGAAGCCGATCTTGTGATCAACGGGTCCGGCGTACTCAACGGCATCGAGACCGACGCGCCCGTGACGCTCCAGCCGAGCACGGTGCTGCTGCCTGCGGCCACCGACATCGACGGATCGGAATTCGTCACCGGGGTCACATTCACCCTGAGCGGTCTGCCGGTCGACACGATCATCGACATCAATGGCGTCCAGACGACCGTGACGGGCAACTTCAGCTTCACGGGCAGTCTGGCGGACTACAGCGCGCTTCTGGTCATCTTCCCAGCGGATTTTTCCACCGCAAACCCGCAGACAGCGATCACCGGAACCCTCACCGCGACGACCAACGAGGGCGGGCTGCTCAGCCGCGATCTGTCGATTGTCATCGACTTCACCGCCGACATCACCCTGATCGTCACCGACCCCGCACCGGTCACCGAAGATCAGGACATGCCGGGCGTGCTTGTCGATCTCGACCCCTCGATCACGATCGACGATCAGGATCTGTCGGAAAACGGCGCAACCGACCTGCCCCCCTTCGGCACGGTGGTGACCGTCAGTTTTGCCGGCCTGCCCGCAACCGGGGCCGAGGCTCGCTATCTGGGCACGAGCGTCGCCATCACCGACGCCACGGTACTGTCGCTGTCAGTGGCCGAGGCCCGCGATCTTGCGGTCTTCCTGCCCGAAGACTTCAACACCGGTATCAATGACGATGCCCCGCTGACCGTCAGCTATCTGGTGACCACGCCGGAAGGCAGCGAGACCGCCTCGCAGAATGTCCTGGTCCGGCCGACGCTGGACATCAGTTTCGACATCAACCCGATCGAAAGCCGTGAAACAGACGCCGAACTGCCGATCATCCCGTCCGCCAGCTGGGTCGTGTCCGTCACCGATCCCAATGAGAGCATCACCAACGTCACCCTGACGCTCGACAATCTGCCGCCAGGTATGGTGTTCGACGGCGCACCGGCCACGACCATCACCTACGATCCGGTTCTCGGCGGGACGATGACCTTCTCGGGCACGCTGGCGGACTACACCGCGCTGCGTCTGATCTTTCCCACCGATTTCTCCACCGAGAACCGCGACCGCGAGGATCTGGGCAGCGGGCCGGGTTATCCGGCCGGTCCGATCACCGGCACGATCTCGGCCACCAGCACCGAAAGCGGATCCGCGCCCACGGGCGGCCCCGCGCCAATTCTCGAAATCGCCGACGAAGGCGATGTGGGCATCCTCACGCTCACTCCCGCACCGCTCACCGAAGACAATGGCGCGGCGCCCGGCGTCGGCGAGACGGTCGCGGTGCGGCTCGACAGCTATCTCGTGCCCGGCGCAACGGATCGCGATCTGTCGGAAAGCCTCGAGCAGCTCGTGGTGGTCGTGACCGGTCTGCCCGGCGCCGGCAGCTTTGCACTGTCCGATATCCTGATCGAAGGCCTGCCGGCGACACTCGGCGCGCTCACCACCGCGGCCGATGGCAGCCAGACATACAGCCTGACCCTGACGGGCGCAGATGTCGGCAAATATATCGGTCTGACGCTGAACCTGCCGGACAACTTCTCGACCGAGAACCGCTCCGATCTGGTCGGCACCCCGACCACCCTGCCGATCGCGCTCGAGCTGACGGCGACGACGAACGAAGGCGATCCCGCCGAGAACACAACGACCGCGACCGCGACGATCACCGTGGCCGCGGAACATGACATCACCCTGACGGCCGACGCCGAGCCCACCGCCGACGAAGACAGCGCGACCGGTGGCGGTGCAGTGGTCGATCTGATGATCGACATCTCCGTTCTGGACACCGACCTTTCCGAAAACCCGGCCACCGGGGCCGATCCGCGCTTTGCGACCCAAGTCTTCATCGATTACGGCCTGGGCAATCTGCCCCTGGGCGTCACGTTCACCACCGGGAGCTACAATCCGGTGACCGGGCGCTGGACCGGCACAGTGGCCGATGCCGAGGCGCTGTCCGTCGGCTTCCCGCCCGATCACAACGGCACCCATCTTTCCGTCATCACAGTCAGGACGCCCGAGGGGGAGGTGACGTTCCCGCAAAAGATCGTCATCAACCCGATCCCCGACATCACGCTGCCCGACACAATCACGACCGCGGAAACCGACGCGGCCGTCCCTGTTCTACTGTCCGACAGCCTCGACCTCGGCGTGATCATCAGGCCGACAACCGAAGGTCTGGTATCGTTCGAATTCACGCTCACCGGTCTGCCGGCGGGAACCACCGTGTCGGCGCCGCCGACCCCCGAATATGTCATCGACCCGATCCCGCCTGGCGCGGATCCGGTCACGGTGCGTTATGTCTATACCGCGGCCGATCCGTTCAACGCGGCGCCCTTCGATGTCACGATCACCCTGCCCAAGGACTACTCGACCGAAAGCCCGGCGGTCACGCTGGTCGCGAACACGCTCACCGTCAGCACCGACAGCATGGGCATTCCGCAGGCGGACCAGATCCAGCTCGTCGTCACGGACGAAGAGGACCTCGTCTTCATCGAGCCGCTGACGGACAACAGGATCCAGCTCAACGAGACCGACGCCGAGATCAGCTTCAAGCCCTCCGACGCGATCATTGCAACCGCCAAGGTCGAACCGGGTGCCCCGGCGGACGGTGTGCCGAACCCGGACCAGGACGGCTCCGAAAGCGTGACCGAAATCTCGGTCACCATCACCGGGCTGCCGGCCGGCGCCACGGCCGTCAGCTCCATCATTCCGGCCCCCGGATCGCTCACGCAGCCGGCGGCAGGCACCTTTGTCTTCGTCGGCACCCGCGCGGAATACGAGAGCATCTCGATCACCCTGCCGCGCGACTTTTCCACCGTGAGCCCGGCCACGACCATATCCGGTACCGTCCGCGCGATCACGAACGAGGGGGGCGACGACACGCGCGGCTTTACCGTCGAGGTCCAGGCCGAAGGCGATGTCCGGATCAACACAAAGCCCTTTGCCGATCTGACCGAGGACAACGTCACCGTTCCCGGCGGCGCCGAGACACCGGTCAGCTTCACGCCTGCCGATCTGCTCGACCCCCAGGTCAGCCTGGGCGGGGCGCCCCAGCCCGGCAATATCGACGAAGACGGGTCGGAGTCGCTCCAGACCCTGACGCTGACCGTCGACGGTCTGCCCTCGAACTTCGACTATCCCGGTGCGGTCAGCGGCGTCCCCCTCGACGGGAGCAACCCGCTCATCTCGGCCGCCGGCAGCTTCCAGCCGGATGGCGGCACCGCCGGGTCCGGCCTGCTGACGCTGACCCTGATGCGGGTCCCGGGCGGCCCGACGCTCGAGGACATCTATCGCGGGATCTCCGTTCAGGTTCCGCTCGACTTCTCGACCACCAACCGCACTGACCTGGACGGCGGCGCCACCGCACAGCCGATCACCGTCACGCTAAGCGTCGAGACCGACGAGAACATCGCGCCCGCGGGCGGCGAAGGCGGCGGGACCGCCACCAGCTCGGCCAGCTTCGATATCGTCGAGACGCAGGATATCGATGTCGATGCGCCGCGCAGTTTCACCGTGGACGAGGATGCCGACGGCTCGGGCGTCGAGATCGCACTCGCGCCGCTGATCGTGATCGGCGATGTCGACGGCTCCGAGGACGGTGCGACCGACGCCGCCCCCTTCGGCACCACCGTCGCGGTCAGCTTCACCGGACTGCCCGCCACGGGCACCGAGGTCCGCATCGGCACCACCGTCACCCCGGTCACCAACGCGACCATCCTGACGCTGGATGTGGCCGACGCCAACGCGCTGCGGCTGTTCCTGCCAGCCGATTTCAACACCGGCGGCAACCCGCCCGTCACGGTCGCATTCGACGTCACAACACCCGAGGGCACCGACTCGACCACGCGCACCATCACCGTCACGCCGGGTCCGGATATCGATTTCAGCGTCACGCCCATCGTGACGCAGGAAACCGACACGACCATCGAGATCACCCCCGCAACCGCATGGCAGGCGAGCATCCCGCCCAGCAGCGCGGCGCAGGGCGAAGTGCTCTTGCGGATCGACCTGACGCTCGACAACCTGCCCTCGGGCGTCCTGATCAACAGCGTCGGCGGCACGATCACCTATGACGCGGTCAATGGCGGCGCGTTTTCCTTCTCCGGCACGCCGGCGGAATATGCAGCACTGAGCCTGGTCTTCCCGCGCGACTTCTCCACCGACAGCCGCGCCGGCGAGGTTCCGGTCGCGTTCCCCCCCGGCGCACTGACCGGCACGTTCGCGGCCACCTCCACCGACGGCAGCGCAACCTCTCCGGACACACCGAGCCTGCAGATCACGCCCGAAGGCGATATCTTCCTCGAAAGCTCGACACCGATCCTGCTGGCCGAAAACGATCCCGTCGGCAATGACGACCAGGACTCCACCACGACCGCACCGGTCCAGTTCCTGGTCCGCGACTCCATGCGCGGTGTGGCGACCGATTTCGACATGTCGGAAACGATGGTTCGGGTGGACAATTTCACTGTCACCGGCCTGCCCGATGGGTCGTCCTTCAGCCTGACCGGCCCCGGCGGCCCCTTTACCACCGTGCCGGGCACCCCGCCGGCCCTGACATTTGCGACCCTCACGGCGGCCCAGTTCGATCAGCTGGTGATCCGCCTGCCGGACGATTTCTCGACCGAGAGCCCCGGCGACAACGACAACGGCCCGATCAGCGGCAGCGCGCGGTTCTTCACGGACGAGGCCATTGCCGCCGGCGAGACCGCGCCCACCCCGACCAATGGCGTCGTCGACGGCAGCTTCACCGTTACCGTCAGCGACGAAGCCGATATCCGCATCACGACCGCGAATGTCTCGGGCGTCGAAGACCTCGTGACGGTCGCCGCCCCCCTTGCGCTGAATCTCGACAGCGAAACCATCGATATCGACAATTCGGAGGTCCTGACCGCGCTGTCCGTGACCTTCGACGGTCTGCCCGCGGGCGGCATCGTGCTCAGCGACGGCACGTTGCTGACGCCGGCCAGCAATGTCTGGACACCGACCGGCAGCCCCGCGGATGCGGGCCGCGCGCAGCTCCAGGCTCTCGCCATCACGACCTTCCCGGTCCACTACTCCGGCCAGATCACAGCCACCGTGTCGGCCACCAGCAACGAGGGCGTGCCGGCCAGCGAAAGCTTCCTGATCGATATCACGCCCGTGGCCGAGCCGACCATCACCCTGTCGGTCGATGACAGCGCGGCAAATGTCACCCGCGATCCGGCCGCCGGGCCCGATACGTTCTCGGTCAAGGAAGACACCTCCGCACTTCTGACCATCGACGCCTCCACTCCGGACACCGATGGCAGCGAGCAGCTCACCCAGATCGTGCTGGAAAACCTGCCCGCCGGTTGGCTGCCCGACGGCGATGTCACCGGCTTTTTCGAAGGCGCCTCGGGCAAGATCGCCTCGGCCGTCAAGGCCGGGACCACGGTCACGATCACGCTCACGCCAGGCGTCACCGACATCTCCGAACTTCTGCGCGTGTCGCCGTCCCGCAATGACGACCGCGATGTCGAAACCATCGTGGGCGCCGATCTCGTGGCCACGGTCACGGCCGTCGACAGCGCGCCCGACATCCCGGCCAGCGACACCGCCGTGGCGGTGGACGACACCGATCTGGATGTCGATGCCGTCGTCGACGGGATCAGCTTGCGGGTCACCAACGAAAACCAGGACGAAATCATCACGACCCAGCGGGTTCAGCTCGACGTCAACCGGTTGAGTCTTATCGATCAGGACCGCGCCTATGTCACCCGCGGGCAGGAATGGTCGGAGACCTTCGACCGGATCGAATTGACCTTCAGCGTCACCACGGCGACCACGGGATTCGATCCGCGCGACCCCAACGATCTGCGCCTGATCGCAACGCGCAACAGCGGCGATATCGAGATCGTGCTGGCGCCGGTTCAGCCGGCCGACCCGACCCAGGTCAGCTATATCGTGCGGCCCAGCGCGGCGGCCTTGCGCAACGACTTTCCCAATGCGGTCGAGAGCCTCACGTTCGAAGTCGCCGGGCGCGTCAGCCTGCAGATAGAAACCAACGGCACGATCTTCTGGAACGAAACGACGACGCCGACGACCTTCCCCGGTGACCGCGAGCTCGACACCAGCGATAATTTCGCCCAGCGCGATTTCGGCCCCATCAGAGCCACGATCAACCCGGTGGCCGAAGCGGCGATGACCGTGTCCGTCTTTGTGGCCGACACTGATTTCGTTGTGCCCGGCACCGAGACAATCATCTCGGAAGCCCTTCAAACCGGCCCCACGACACAGCCAGCTTCGGTTGGCCGGCTCGCGCTGCTGGAAAGCACGGCGGATGGCACCGGAGAGGGCCCGGTAACGGCCTACGCCGGCATCAATGCGTCAACGCCCGATATCGACGGCTCGGAACGGCTGGAGACCTTCACCGTCGCCAACATTCCGACCGACTGGCTGCGCAACGATCTCGACGTGAACGGCACGACGGTCCTGCAGAGCGCGTTCTTCTCCAACGACCCGGCCAACCCGCTGCCCATCACCGCCGCGGAATGGGCCAAGATCGCCAGCGCGGAGTTCGATCCCGCGACCGGCACGCTGACCCTCACCTTCGTGCCCGGCGTCACCAGCTTCGACGCCGCCTTCCGCCTGACGCCGACGCTCTATGAGGACAACAACGTCAACAGCACCGACCCGGAGCAGAACTTCCCCACCGTCGGGACCTTCTTTCCGGGGGACCTGGGCTTTGGCCTGACGGTGATCGACACCGACAACGTCCCCGGCACCGACGACAGCGCACAGCTCGTGGCGTCGCTTAATGTCGATGTCGCGCCGGTCAACAACACCTCCTTCATCATCAGCACCATCGAAGGCCGCGAGTCCGTCATCGACGGCGAAGAGCCGGACGCCGGCGGCGTGCTTCTGGACCCGGGCACCTTCAAAACCGGCATCACGCTCGGCACGACCGATCAGGACGGCTCCGAGACGATCATCTCGACCGTGCTCAAGGACGTGCCGCAGAACATCACCGTCTTCGTTCTATCCGACCCGAGCGATCCGAATTCCGCGCGTGTGCCGGCGCTTCTGGAGAATGTGAACGATCCCCCGGGCTTCAATTCCTGGAGCCTGCAGAATGGCGAGTGGAACGATATCGAGCTTCGCGGCATCGCGCGCCACACCTCGGGCACCTTCGATACCGAGATCGACATCGTCACGAAGGAAGCCAATGGCGGGACCGGCACGACGACGCTGCCGCTGACCTTCACCATCGCCCCGGTGATCGATGGCGGCAATCCGAGTGAATCCGTCCGCGGGTTCGAGGATAATCTCGTCAAGATCGCGATCGACGGGAACCCGATCGACAACATCAACAACTCGCCGGGCTCGCCGGAAAAGCTCATCGGCGAGGTCGAGCTCTTCAATATCCCGACGGACCGGTTCGGACGCACGCCTGAATTCTACATTCTCGACCCGGTCACCGGCGATCCGGACGACCCCAGCACCTGGGGTCCGCCCATCGGTGTGACCGGTGGTGTGCTCGACCGTCCGCTGACCCCGGACGAAGCGCTGAACCTCTATATGCGCCCGGGACAGGACAGCAATATCGACCTGAGTTTCCAGGTCTCGGTCCGCTATGTCGAAGAGATCGCCGAATCTCCGCCCTTCGCCCCGCCGACTCCGCCGGACCAGATCACCCCGGCGGGCAGCCCGGTCATCGGCACCATCACCGTCGATATGATCGGCGTCGCCGACGATCCGATCCCAGAGGCTCAGATCGCCGATCCCAACGACCCCAACAACGGTGTGCTCAACCCGATCACCCGCGATCAGGTCAATGACATCTACAAGCCTGCCACCGGCCCGGGCTCCGACGGCGAGCTGGCCTTCAGCTATGTCGGCTGGGACAGCGAGTTGAGCTTTGCTCTCGATCTGCGCCTGACCTCGGGCTCACTGCTTTCATCTACGACGCCCGGTCCCGTTAACCGCAACAGTCCCGACCCGACCGTGGCCGCCGATGCCAAGGACCTGGGCGCGCTCTTCACCGAACAGATGTTCCCCGATCCCGCGGGCGGCGGCGGCACTGTCTTCGACGGTTCCGAAAGCCTCTTCTACGTGATCCGTGGCATTGACCCGACCGCCGGCTACAGCTTCATCGGCGGCGAACCGGTGGACCCGACCGGCACGACGCTGCTGTTCACATCCTCGGGGTTGGCCAATCTCCAGTTCGTGCCCGGCCCCAACGCGCAACTCGCCCCCATCTATTACGAATTCACCCTCGACGCGATCGTGGTCGAGGATGACTTCACGCTCAGCGACGGGATCGGGATCACCCAGGCGCAGTTCGACGCCCTGACACCGGCCGAGAAATTCATCGTTCTCAAATCCCCCGCCGAACCGGGTGTCGCCATCGAGTCGACCGACTTCTCCGTCATGGTCCTGCCGGACGGCGGTGGCGGGCCGACACCGCCCTGCGATCCCGACGACCCCGAGTTTCTGACGCCGCCGACCTTCGAATTCGTGCCGGTCGGCACGCAGCTCGAGGATCGCAACAACGAATACCGAATCCAGCTCGCTCCGGACGCCAAATGGTCCGATCTCAACGATATCATCACCTTGCCCGCGGGTGTCGTGGGCAGTCTGGGCGTCGCGATCAACCTGCCGCCCGGCGGAAGCATCAGCGCCAACCCGCCCGGCGCGATCCTTCTGGATCCGGTCTCCGGCCTCTATGTCGTCGATTTCGCCGCGCTCGGCGTCGATCCGACGGACCCGACCATTACGGCTGGCTCGATTTTCTTCACACCACCGGCCAACCAGTCGAGCCCACCGGGATTCCCCAGCGGTACCTTCGGCGACATGCCGCCCTATGACGGGCTGGACACGCTCGAATATGTCGTCGGGCTGGACAACATCACCTGCCCGAACAGCAGCTTCTTCGTCACGCAGGATTTCTTCCTGAATATCGAGCCGGTGGCAGACGGCCCGCGGATCACCATCCCCACCCAAGCCACCGACGAAGATATCTCGATCGCGAACCTGCTGGAGATCACCGGTATCGACCCCGGCGAACGTCCTGTCGGCGATGTCATCATCGCCTTCGACCTGACCGTGCCGAACCCGATCCCGGGCTCCAGCGATCCGGAGCCGGTTCTGTCCATCGGCGGGGTCGACCTGCCCTTTACCGATGCCGGAGGCACACGGACCTACACGCTGACCGCGGCCCAGGCCGAGACGGCGACGCTCTCCACGCGCGAGCATTTCAGCGGCAATGTCACCTTCACGGTGCAGGCGACCTCCGAGGATGTCGATTTTTCCACCAAGACGAACACGGTGAACGGTTCGATCGAGATCATCCCCGTGGCCGACACGCCGGTTGTGGCCTTCGACACCACCGCCGTCGGCCCGGACGGCGTGCCGCTCGTCAGTTTCCCCGATGGTCCCGGCAACCCGCCGACCCTCACGGCGATCGAGGATCTGCCCTTCACCCTCGCGGACGCCGTCAGCGCTGCCAGCCCGGACACGGACGGCTCCGAAATCGGCTCTGTCGTGCTGGGCGGGGTGCCCGACTACCTGACCGTGACCCTGAGCGGCGGCGGCAGTGCCGGCCTGATCGACAATGGTGACGGTACCTTCACCATCGACCCGGCTGTGTTCGACGATGTCGTCCTGCAACTCGCCGACCCGCACGCCCGCACGCCCGACGCGCTCGACCCGACCATCCCCGATGTCATCCCGCTCACGATACGCAGCAACACGCTGGAGCTGGGCAACAGCGACGAGGCCAGGAGCGCGGACGTACCCTTCAATCTCCGTGTCCGGCCCGAAGCCGACCTGCCCACGGCGGAGGCGTTCGTTCTGCCGCCGACAGGTTCCGAGGACCAGCCCGACCCCTACACTCTGACCATCCGCGGCATCACGCCGGACCCGCACGAGACGATGGAATTCACCATCTCCGGCATGCCCGATGGCTCCATCCTCAGCGTCGGCGGAACCGACTTCACCGTCGGCCCCAGCGGTAGCCTGACCGTCCCCGGCGTACCGACCACGGGACCGACAACGGGCCTTGGGTCGGTGTTCGAGCCGGCGAGCCCTGTCCTGCTGACCCCGCCGGAGCATTTCAGCGGTCAGATCAATCTCGACATCACCGCCACCACGATCGACAGCTCGATTGATCCGAGCTTCCCCTTCACCAGCACCGACACGTCGGCGCCGGCCATGGTGATGATCGACATCGCGGCAACCCCGGATCTGGAGGTCGATTTCACCCCGCCCGTGGATCTCTTCGAGGACGGTCCCGGCGGAGGCGACACCGGGCTCGATTATCAGCCTGCTGCGGACACAACGTTCACGGTGCGCGACACCGATGGTTCGGAATTCCTCAACCAGGTTGTGTTCACGCTCCAGAACGTGCCGGCCGGCATGACGGCGTCGGCCCCCGCCGGGGGCACCGTCACCATTACCGGCGGCGTGCTGACCTTCACCTCCACCATCGGCGCAAGTGCCCAGGCGGAATACGACGCCCTCGTGCTGAACTTCCCCGCCGACTACAGTACCACTGGCCTGACCGGAACGGTGCGCGGCACGACCAACGAAGGCGGCGACGAAACGGCCCCGGTCAGTTTAGCGATCACGCCGACGCCGGATATCGACATCACGGTGCTCAATCCCAGCGTCGAGATCCCCGAAAGCGGATCGGGCGCGCTCTATGAACCGGCGGCGGACTTCACCATCGCCATCACGGACACGGATGGCTCCGAATTCGTGCAGCAGATCACCTACACGCTGCAGGTGCCCGCCGGGACCACCGCCGTCGCCCCTGCCGGCGGGACGGTTGCGATCGCCGGCGGCGTGCTGACCTTCACCTCCGACACGGCCACCGCCGCGGGCCAGGCACAGGCGGAATTCGACGCGCTTCAGGTCACCTTCCCGGCGGGCTTCAGCAGCGGCGGCCCGCTCGACGCCAACCTCAGCGTGATCTCCAACGAAACGCTCGCCTTCCCGCCCGAACAGGCGACGAACACCGTGACGGTGATCGAAGTTCCCGAAGTTACGGTCGACATCGACGACGCTGTCGTGCTCACCGAAACCGATGCCGAAGTCGACTACAAACCGGCCGACGCTTCGACCATCACCGTCAATGACAGTGACGGCTCGGAGTTTCTGACCTCGGTGACCTACACGCTTGCAGGCATTCCGCCGGGCCTCAGCGTGATCGGGGGCAACGCCTTCGTGACCATCGTCGGCGACACGCTGACCTTCACCTCGAGCAGCGCCGATCCGCTGGGCGACTTCCAGACGCTGGAAGTGACCTTTCCGGCCGACTTCGCCTCCAACGGCGTCCTGATGACCCAGACGCTGAATGCCACGACCAACGAGGGCGGCGATGCCACCGACAGCGGCACGCTGAACATGCTCGGCACGCCGGATGTCGATCTGACGGTGACCCCGGTCGACGCGGCCCAGACCGGGGCGGCCCTCGGGCTCGACCTCGGGATCGATACCGAGATCACCCCCGCCAGCAACGTGTGGGAGACGTTCGACGAGGTCGAGATCAGTTTCGATGCCCCGCTCGACGCGGCGATCACGCCCTCCAACGGGGTGCTCTCGGCCGATCGGCGCACGTTGACCCTGGAACGCGCTCCGGCCCAGAGCAACGCGGACTTCACCCTCGCCGTCGCCGCCCTGGTGCTGACCGCCGAAGGCAGCTTTGCCGATACGATCGACGGCACGATCATCGGACGCTCCGACCATGGCGACAGCGCGGCCGAGCCCTTCAGCCTCCGGGTCAACGACCAGCCCGACGTGTCCGGCCCGGCGATACTCGATCCGGTCAGCAGCGCATCGCCGACAGTGACAGTGCCCATCACGGAGTTCCTGACCACGGCCACCGACCCTGACCAACCGCTCAGGATCCTGACCGATCCGACCACGGACCAAGCCGACGTCACGGCGCAGGTCCAGGGCGACGACATCGTCTTCACCATCGCCAACGGCTATACCGGCCCTGTCACCGTGTCCTACACGATCACCGACAGCCCGGCAGGCGGCGTGCCCGCGGCTTCGATCGACGCCACGGCCGATCTCCAGCTGCTGCCCCCGACACCGCTCAGCTTCACCACCGGTTTAAGCGTGATCGGGCCGGGAGGCAGGCCGATCCCGCTGGCCGACGATGCAACGGGTACCGCCGGTGTGACCGATATTCTGGTGGGATCGACCAAAGGCGACGCGGTTGTGGTCACCACAAATTATACCGAGGTCGAGGGGTTCAGTCTGCTCGGCGGACGGGACCTTGTGGATCTGAGTGGCGCATCCGCGAACCGGGGCTTCACCGTCGATCTTGGCAACGGCAATGACGAAGGCCGCGGCGGTGGCGGCAATGACATCTTCGTCGGCGGCCAGGGGAGAGACGTGATCGACGGGGCCGGCGGCAACGACGTGATCGACGGCGGCGCCGGCGCGGACCAGCTCACCGGCGGTGCGGGGGCTGATCAGTTCGTGCTCAGCGGGGATCTGGCGATCACCGACGTCATCAGCGACTATGACCTGACCGAAGGCGACCAGATCGACCTGAGCGCCGTGCTGACGGGCGAGGACGGCATCAACGGCCGGGCCAGCTATGATGTCGCGACGGGCAACCTGACTGTGCAGGGCGACATCGCCGCCCAGCTCAACCCCGGCGGCGCCCTGCCGGCATCGGTCGAGGTGATTTTCGAGAATGCCGCAGGCGACCAGGCCACGGCGTTGATCTGAGCCCGCCTCCAGCACTGTTCCGAGCCGGGACGGTGCCGGACCGCCCCGCGCGCCGGGTGGCGCACGGGAGCCCGCCGCCCAGACCCGCTATGGGGCGGCAAATGTCTGCAGACGGCGGAAACCGCGATCATGCCCTGTCACTCCCCGGGCGTGTTGCGCACCCAGAGGTTGCCACGCTCCGCCGTCATGACAAAGGCCATGCCCGTCACCACCCAGCCGTCGCTTTCACGTTCGAAATCATGGGTATAGGTCCCCCAGACCTCCCACATCGGATCGCCGCCGTTCTCCGGCAGGGCGCCCGCCTCCATCCGGTTCCAGGCATAGCCGTGGGAATGCATCCGCGCATGGTCTGGCGAGTCCCAGACCACCCGGTGATTGCCGCGCAGATGAAAGCTCTGCTTTTCCTCTGTCAGGTTGCCCGACCAGCCCGCGATCAACGCGTCGGCCGGGATCGTGGCAGGCTCTCCACCCACCAGCGACGTGAAATCCACCGTGATCTCATCGGCAAAGAGGCTCCGCGCGAGCGCCCAGTCCTTGGCGTCGACCGCCGCGTCGATGGCGTCGGCGATACGGGTCATCTCGGCGGTGTCGGCCACGGTCTGCGGCAGGATCGGCGTGCCGTCCTGCGCGGTGGCCGGGGCGGCGGCGCTGACGGCCGCGGCGAACGCAACGCTCCGGATCATGCGGCCATCTCCCCGTCATGCGCAACGGCCCGCGCGGTCTCGTCCCAGCTGCGGCTTTCGGCGATCAGCGCCTCTGCATGGGCGCGCACGGCATCGACCGAATCCGCGCCCAGCTGCAGGCGCAGCGGCGGCTGATCGACGGCCAGCGCTGCCTCGATCGCCGCGGCGGCCCTGGCCGGATCGCCCGGCTGCGAGCCGTCCATGTCGCGGGCAAAGCTCCGGGTACCCCCCACCGTCTCGGCATAGGCGGGCAGTTTCGGCATATGACGCAGCGCGTCGCCGGCGAATTCTGTGCGAAAGGCACCCGGCTCCACGATCATTGCGGTGATGCCCAGCGGCGCCAGTTCCTGCGCCAGCGCCTCGGTCATCCCCTCCAGCGCGAACTTGCTCGCCGAATAGGGACCGAAACCCGCGAAAGACATCTGGCCGCCCATGGAGGACATCATCACGATCGCGCCGGATTTCTGCCGCCGCATCACCGGCAACACCTCCTGCGTGACCGCCGCCGCGCCAAAGAAATTGGTCTCCATCAGCGCGCGCAGTTCGGTCTCGGGGGTCTCCTCGACCGCCCCGACGATCCCGTAGCCCGCGTTGTTGATCAGCACGTCGATGCGGCCGAACCGGTCCTCCGCGGCGGCCACGGCGCGCGCGACGCTGTCGCGGTCGGTGACATCCATGGGCTGGGCAAGCACCCGGTCAGGCGCTTCGGCGGCGAGCGCGTCAAGCCGCTCGGCCCGCCGGGCGGTTGCCACCACGTTGTAACCCTTCGCGATGGCATGGCGGGCAAAGGCCGCGCCAAAGCCCGAGGAGGCACCGGTGATGAACCATGTCTGTGTCATTGGGTTTCCTTTCGATGAGACCGCACCCGGCGGGGTGCGCGATTGCGGGATCAGCCGTCGACCGGGCCGTCGGCGAATTGCGCGGCCACGTTGTCTGCCGCACGACGCACATCCCTGGGGTTGTCTGAGATCCTGACTTCGGGGACGTCCCCCAGCCCGGCCTGGGTCGCGGGATCGGTGGCCTTGCCCGGCAGGGCCAGCCCCCCTGCGGCACCGGTCCGGGCGCGGGTGGCGAAAAGCGGTTTCACTTGGGATCTCCGGTGCTGCCTGCGTTTCATGCAGATCAATATCGCCGCAACAAGGCCGCGAAACTTGCACCGTCTTGCGCGGATCTTGAACGAGAGCACTTTTCGCGGATCGGGGACCAAAGGCCGTCACGATGCCCCCGGGCCGCGGCCCGACGCGGGTGGGTGGGCGGGGCGTTGGGCCGCGGCCCGGCCCCGCCGTCAGCGCTCAGCCGGTCAGCTTCGCCCGCCAGGCGCGCGGAGCCTCGCCCATCACCTGCTTGAAGCTGCGAGAGAAATGCGCCTGATCGGCAAACCCGCAGGCCATCGCGATATCGCCCAGGGGACGCGCGGGATCGGCCATCATCCGGGCCGCCTGCTCGATCCGGTAGTTCAGCACGTATTGCATGGGCGTCTTGCCGAGGGTCTGGCGAAACACCCGGCTGAAATGCGACGGGCTCATCGCCGCCTCGCGCGCCAGATCGTCAAGCGTCACGCTGTCGTCCAGATGGGTGCGGATGTAGTCGATCACCCGGCGGAAGTGGCGGGCGGTGAAACGCGCCGAGAGCTCCGCGCTTTCGGCATGCGACGTGCCATAGCGCTGCAGCAGCTTGACCAGAAACACCCGCGCGAGGCTCTCGAACATCACCGCGCTGGCCAGATCGTTCGTCTCCAGCGTGTCGCGGATCATCTCGCCCGCACGGCACAGATCCGGGTCGTGAAAGACCCGCAGATCGGCGAGCTGCCGGTCGGTCAGCAGCAGTCCCAGCTCGCGTTCGGCGAAGCCCGCCACTTTGGCCGGGTCGAGCGTCACGACGATCACGTCCGAGGTCGCGAACCAGCGCCAGCCCGACCGCATCCCCGCAGGCGTCACCACGATCTCGTGCTGTCGATAGGTGAAGTCATGGAGCACCCCGTCGCGGCGGTTCTGGACGCGGTGGGGCTCGGGATTGAGGTTCAGCAGCACATGATGCTCGCCGAACACCTCCTCTGGCATCCGGTCGGGCGCGGCCTGGAACCACGCGACCGTCATCAGATCGGCAGCCTCGGGCCGCGTCAGCCCGCTGCTCGCCAGCAGCGGCGACGAGGGGTAGATCGAGGCATAGCGTTTGGGCATGGCGCGGGCGTCCTTTCCGGCCAAGATAACCCTCCGGGATCGCAGGCCAAGCTGCGGTGGGTCCGCCTGCCGCCCCCGACGGCGACCGGCGCGCCCCCCGGACCGCACCCACAGGACCGCACCCTGCGAGAACGCCCGTCTAGTACCGCGCATGGAGCTACGGCTCGCTCCGGTGCCGGTTTCCGGCGCATCGCCAGGCGATGCGGGCCGGCCCGGAAACTGCGTTGGTGTATCCACCAATGCTTGTGGTAATCTCGTATTGTTGATACAAGACTTGCGATACCAGTGGCAGGGAGTGGCTCCGTGGATCTGTTGGGACGACCGCTTGACAGCTATGACTGGCTGACACTCGGCGCCGGCATCATGATGCTGGTCATCATCATGGCCATCATCCTGTTCATCATGGGGCTGCCGGGACGGATCGCGATCAGCCGCAACCACCCCCACGCCGAAGCGGTCAAGATCATGGGCTGGGCGGGCTTTCTGGCCGTGGTGCCCTGGATCCACGCCTTCATGTGGGCCTACCACCCGTCCGCAACCGTCGATATCCGCCGCTTTCCAAAGGAAGAGCGCGACGCCATCCGCCGCGACATTGCAAAGCTCAAGGGCGAACCGCTCGACCCGCCGGAGAGCTCCGAGCAGGCCACAACCGACCGAAATGGCTGAGCATGCGCCGACATAACACCCAGACCGGTCAGACCTGATCCATGTTCATCGCTATCTTCATCACGCTCTTCTACGCGATCCTCGTCTGGTTCGTGTTCTTCAAGGCCCGCTGGCTGAAATTCAACATCGTCTGGGGCGTGCTGTCCTTCTGGGTCGGCGCGCATCTGCTGCTGATCTTCATGGTGATGCTGCGCTTCTACCAGCCGATGTCGCTCGACGCCCACACCGTGCGCCCGACGATCCAGATCATCCCCCGCCTGACCCAGCCGACGCGCCTGAGCGAGGTCCTCGTCACCCCCAACACGCCGGTGAAACAGGGCGACCCGCTCTACCGGCTCGACGACACGGTCTTCAGACTGCAGGTTGAAGAGGCGCAGGCACAGCTCGTGGCCGCCCAGCAGAATGCCGAGATCCTGAATTCGAACGTGACGCTCGCCCAGGACTCGCTGGAACAGGCAAAGGCGAAACTGGCCTTTGCCACGTCCCAGCAGGCCCGCTACGCGGCTCTCGTACCCCAGGGAGGGGCGCGGCAGGACGATCTCGACCGCTGGAACGAGCAGGTCGTCGAGGACACCGCGAGCGTCCACCAGGCGGAAACCAATCTCACCAAGGCGCAACTCGCGGTCGACTCCCAGATCGACGGGGTCAACACCGGCGTGCTCCAGGCCCAGGCGCAGCTCGACGAAGCCCAGTATTTTCTCGACAACACCACGATCCTGGCCCCCGAAGACGGCATGATCCAGTCGCAACAGGCCCGGCCGGGCATGGTCGTGGGGACGATCCGCCTGGGCGCCATCGCCTCCTTCATCACCGAAGAAGACCCCTACATCCTCGCCACCTTCCGACAGCAGAACCTCAAATTCGTCGAACCCGGCCAGGAGGTGGAGATCGCGCTCGATCTCTATCCCGGCGAGATCCTGACCGGCAAGGTCGAGGCCGTCTGGTGGGCGACCTCCCAGGGCCAGTTCCTGCCCTCGGGGCGCTTGCCGGAGTTCGTGTTGCCGCGCCTGCCGGGCCGGATCGCCGTGCAGATCACCTTCGACGCGCCCGACGCCCAGCGCATCCCCACGGGCGGACATGCGGCCGTGGCGATCTATACCGGCGGCGCCAAAAGCTACGAGGTGCTGCGGCGGATCAATATCCGGCTCTACTCCTTCGGCAACTTCATCCGGCCGCTCGATCTCTAAGCTTGACAACTCAGGACGCCGGACCACCGGCGCGGGACAGAAATGGCCAGAACGACAGGCAGACACTCGGCCCGCGCGGCACTTGCGATCACAGCTTTCGTCCTGACGGGCTGCGCGACATTGGTCGGCCCGGATTTCACCACGCCGCAGACGCCCGAGGTCAAGGCCTGGCTGGTCGCCAATACACCCGATCCGCAGCCCGGCACCGGCCTGACCACGCGCAGCGCTCCGGTGACCGATTGGTGGGCCACCTTCAACGACCCGACGCTCAACCGCCTGATCGCGGAGGCCTACGCCCAGAACCTCAGCCTGCAGATCGCTGGCGCCCGCGTCCGTCAGGCCCGCGCGCAACTCGGCATCGCCGCCGGCGAGGTCTTTCCCCAGCAGCAGGCGGTGGGCGCCAGCGTCTCCTACCGCAAGATCAGCGAGAACCTGCAGATCATCAACGACATCGAGCAGGTCACCAATGTCGACCCGACCTTCACCACCGGCGAGATCGGGTTCGACGCGACCTGGGAGCTCGACGTCTGGGGCGGGCTGCGCCGCAACGTGCAATCCGCAGGCGCCAATCTGACCGCCCAGATCGCCAACTATGACGATGCGCTCATCACCGTCACGGGCGATGTCGCCGCCATCTACATCAATATCCGCGCCCTGCAGGAGGCTCTGGCCATCACACGGGCCAATATCGAGCTGCAGCAGGAGGGCCTGCGGCTCGCCGAGCTCCGGTTTCAGAACGGGGTCACGACGGAGCTCGACGTGCAGCAGGCGACGGCCCTGCTCAACGATACCCGCGCGCTCGTCCCGTCGCTGGAAACCGAGCTGCAGCAGTCGAAGAACGCGCTCGCGGTGTTGCTGGCCAAACCACCGGCGACGATGAACGCGCAGCTCGGCCGGGGCGGGTCGATTCCCGTCGCGCGCAGCCAGGTCGGCGTCGGTATCCCCGCCGAACTGCTGCGCCGCCGCCCCGACATCCGCGCCGCCGAGATGGAAGCCGCCGCGCAATCGGCCCAGATCGGCGTGGCGATGAACGCGCTTTATCCGCAGTTCGCGCTGGCGGGCTCCATCGGCTGGCAGGCCAGCGGCGGCAAGACGCTGTTTTCGCCGCAGAGCGTCACCGGCGCCTTCACCCCCCAGGTGGGATGGAACGTGCTGAATTACGGGCGCATCAAGAACAATGTGGAGGCGCAGCAAGCAGCCTTCGAGGGGCTGGTCGCCAACTACCAGAACACTGTGCTCTCGGCCTATGGCGAGGTCGAAAACGCGATGGTGGCCTATCGCGGCGCCGGCGCGCAGGTCGGCTATCTCAGCAAGAGCGTCGCGGCCGCCAAACGCGCGGCCGACATCTCGCTGCAGCAATATACCGACGGCATCGCCGATTATCAGCGCGTGATCGACTCCCAGCGCGCCCTACTGGGGTCCGAGGCCAATCTGGTCGAGGCCCGCTCGGCCGTGTCCGAAAATCTCGTCACGCTCTACAAGGCCCTCGGCGGCGGCTGGCAGATCCGCCGCGGCGGCACGACGCCGCCCAAGGAAAACCTGATCGAGATGGCCTACCGCACCGACTGGGACGATCTGAACGACACCGCCGCGCGCTAGGCGCCGAGCTTCGGGATCAGCCGCGGCGTTCGGGCCGCATAAGCCTCCCAGTCCGCGCCGAAGCGGTCGGCCATCAGTTGCTCCTCCGGCCCGATCCTCACCATGTAAAGCACCAGAAATGTCAGCAGCCCTGCAGGACCCGCGATCCAGTTGGTCAGGATCAGCAGCTGCGCGACGGTGATCAGAAAGATCGCCGTATACATCGGGTGACGCATCCGGGCATAGATCCCGCCGGTGACGAGGCGATGACCCTCCCGAACCTCCAGATGCGCCGACCAGTTCTTGCCCAGATCCTCATGGGACCGCCAGAAAACATAGAGACCGGCCAGCGCCACGGCGGGTCCCGCCGCCACCTGCCCGGGCAGGCCTCGATAGGCCGCGAAATCCAAGAGCGGCGTGGCCAGAGTGAGGATCGGCAGAATAATCATGCCAACGAATACCGCTGTCGTGAGCGTCCGCTCGCGCCGCCGTCCGCGTTCCTCAATGACGGGTTTCTCCGCGCCACGGGTCAGCACCACCCGCACCGTGACCCACGACGCCAAGAACAGAAGGAACAGCAGCGTTGCGTAAGGGGCCCCGCGCCACAGGGCGATCCCGCCCGTTGCAACCATGATGGCATAGGGAAGAATGGTCTTGAACATGGCTCACCTCCTCAGACCCGCATGCTGCGCTGGGCGATGGGCCCCGAGGCTGCCGCAGCGCTGTCGGAAGATCTTGTCGAAAACCGCTGCCGCCGACGCGCCGATCTTGGTGGACGGTCCAGGGGTGGCGAGGGGAGGCTAGCACGGAGTCGCCCGCTCCGCCCCCGGCCTTGTCGCGCTTTCTGGGGCTTGAAGCAGGCGGCTCTCGCTTTTGTGAACTTTGCGGGTGCCACACACGCACAGGTTGTCCCCATATGTCGATAGACCGCAGGAACCTCCCGCTTGAAGGCTGGAGGTCTGTTGTGCTGAAAACAAGCAAATCACTGTTTTATAGCAGTAAAAAACCTTAGTAAAACAGTCATGAAACCGAGAAATGACTGTTAGGAATCATCAGTAGCTCCGGTGCCGGGGACATGCGCCTAACAGCGCCGGCGACCCCGATGTCAACGACCAGGGAGCTACCGACATGACGATGAAGACCCTCTTCGCGGGCGCCACGGCGCTCACCACGCTGTTTGCCGCCTCCGCCGTTTCCGCCCAGGACACCGGCAATGTGATCTTCTTCCATCCCGACGGGACCGGCGTGAACCACTGGCTCGCCGCGCGCATGCACACTGTCGGCCCGGACGGCGAGTTGAACTGGGACCGCCTGCCCGCCATCGGCGTCTATACCGGCCATATGGCCGACCGCGTCACCGGCACCAGCCACGGGGGCGCCACGGTCCACGCCTATGGCGTAAAGGTTCTCGCCGACAGCTACGGCATGAACGAAACCGCGCCCCTGACCGCCGCCTCGGGCAGCGACATGTCCATCGCCCAAGAGGCGCTCGACGCCGGCAAGGCTGTGGCCCTGGTTCAGTCCGGCCATATCGCGGAGCCTGGCACCGGGGTTTTCGTCGCCTCCAACGAATCCCGCTCGAACACCCATGAGATCGCCGCCGACGTGATCAACTCCGGCGCGCAGGTGATCATGGCGGGCGGCGAGCGCTTCCTGCTGCCCGAAGGCACCCAAGGCCGCCACGGCCCCGGCGAGCGCGAGGATGGCGTGAACCTGATCGAGCGCGCCCATGAGCTTGGCTACAAAGTGGTCTATGACCGCGAAGAGCTCATGGCGCTCGACCCCGAAACCACCGACATGGTGCTCGGCGTTTTCGCCCATAACCACAGCTTCAACGATCAGGAGCGCGAGCGGAACATCATCGAAGGCAAGCCCACCTACGTCGACGGCGCGCCCACGATCGGCGAGATGGCACAGGTCGCACTCGCCATCGTCAGCCGCGACGAGGACGGCTTCTTTGCGGTGATCGAGGAGGAAGGCACCGACAACATCGCCAACAACATGAACGCCGCCGGCACGCTGGAAGCACTCTCCCGCGCCGATGCCGCGGTGGGCGATATCCTCACCTTCATGGAGGACCGCGACGACACGCTCCTGATCATGGCCGCGGACTCCGACGCCGGTGGGCTGCAGGTCGTGACCCAGGAGGAAGGCGCCGTGGAGGCCACCACCCGCGGCGGCGGCATCCTGCACGGCCAGCAGGGCGCCTTTGGCGACGCCTTCGTCACCGCCCCCGATGCCAACGGCAACAGCCACCATTTCGGCATCGCCTGGGTCGGCTACAACGACGTGGCCGGCGGCATCCTCGTCCGCGGCGCGGGCTTCAACAGCGACCTGATCGCGCCGCTGATGGACTCCACCGACGTCTATTCGGTCATGCACCGGACGCTCTTCGGCCAGTTGGGCCAGTAACCGCGGACAGCTCTCAGGCGCGGGCGCAGCCGAACGGCGCCCGCGCCGCACAGATGCTACCGGGATTCCACTCCGGCAGCGCGGCGGCTATACTGCGTCCGACCAGATTTGAGGGACCCGGACCGATGCCCGCACCGCATCCGAACATGGCCATCCTGGAACAGCTCGACATCACCGATATCGACAGCTGCGCCCATCTATTCGCCGAGGATGTGACCTTTCACTATTTCAATCCCGAGCTGCCAGAGATCGCCGGCGCCTATCACGGCATCGCGGGGGTCAAGACGTTCTTCGCAAGGATCGCCGAGGAATCCGCCGGCACCTTCCGCGTCGCGCAGCGCGGCGCCTGGCCGGTCGGCGATGAACTGGTCGTCGTGCAGACCTGCAACACGCTGACCCTTGCCGATGAGGTGATCGAGGTAGATGTCGTGCTGGTCTGGCGCTTCGTCGACGGCAGGATCGCTGAGGTCTGGGATATCCCCGCCGTCCATACCGCGCGCACGTCCCCCGCAACCTAGACCCCCGCGCCTTGGACCGCCGCCGCAGGCCGGATTGCGGCCCGGGCGCGGCAGACCGGCGGCGCCCCCGCCGGGGTGATGGATATCCCGCCACCCGCCGTTTCCCCCTTGCGCCCAATACGCGCGTGAACGCTATATCGGTTACGATCGGAGCCGCGCGGCTCCGGCAGGCGGTACGAAGGAACACCCCGTGGGCAAGGGAAACCATCACCATGTCGATCCGGACGCCGGCGACCGCCGCGTCTTTTTCGCGATCGCGGTCAATGTCGGTCTCACGGTCGTTCAGATCATCGGCGGCATCCTGTCGGGATCGCTCGCGCTGATCGCCGACGCGCTGCACAACTTCTCCGATGCCATTTCGCTGGTCATCGCCTTCGCCGCGCGCAAGATCGCCCGCCGCCCCCGCGACGCGACGATGACCTTCGGTTATGGCCGGGTGGAAATCGTCGCCGCGCTGATCAACTACACCTCGCTGATCATCGTCGGGATCTTCCTGCTCTGGGAAGCCGGCGAGCGGTTCTACAACCCGCAACCGATCACCGGCTGGGTGATCGTAATCATCGCCGCCGTGGCCCTCGTCATCGACCTGATCACCGCGGCGCTGACCTATTCGATGTCCAAGGAGAGCATGAATATCCGCGCGGCCTTTCTGCACAACGTCGCCGACGTGCTGGGCTCGCTCGCGGTGATCTTCGCCGGCACGCTGATCCTGCTCTATGACTGGCTGTTCATCGATCCGCTCGTGACGGTGATGATCTCCGGCTACATCCTCTGGCAATCCTTCCGCGAAATCGGCCCGGTGATCCGCATCCTGATGCTGGGCAGTCCGCCTGATATCGAGACCGACGCCGTGCTCCAGACCGTGCGCGACACCGACGGCGTACACGGCATCCACCACGCCCATTTCTGGCAGATGGACGAACGCCGCGCCGCACTCGACGCCCATGTCGTGATTGTGCAGGGGCATTGGCACCGCGCCGACGCGATCAAGGCGGCGGTCAAGACGGCACTGCAGGAGCGCTTCGGCATCGACCATGCGACGCTGGAACTCGAATGCGCGGTCCATGAATGCAATGAGACCTCGACCTTTGGGCCGGACCGCACGCAAGGCGGCACACCCCCAGAAGCGACCGGGTGACCGGAGGGCCTGTCCATGCCCCGTCAGGCCGACGTCGGAATGGCCTGCCCCTGTGATACCGCCGGCACAGTCCCGCTTCGAGCGGGCAGTTGCGGTGTCGCCCCCACCTGCTCAGCCCTTCGCCCGGGAGGCGCGAGCCGAACTGTTACGGTCGGCACAGGGCCCCCAGCGGACACCATGGACGTCATGGTGCTCCAACACAGGTCGCCAAACCAGGAGCTAGAGATGCGAGTGCACAGCTTTGAGCGCATGTTCGAATGCCGCGCGTGAGTAATCGGCGTCTTTCACGCCAGCGCCATCGGTCGGAGGCATCAACGAAGCTTTTCGCTCCGGCTCTGCAACGGGGAACACCCGCCCCTCCATCACCGTTCCCCAAACAGCGACATCCCCGATTTTCATCGGCTCCACCGCAAGGGGGCTGTCGTCGAGGTCAGAAATCCTCTGCACCTGTTCCTCTGCACTGACGGCGAAGTGCACCAGCACCGTCCGATGGTCATAGCGCGGATTGCGTCTCAGGTTGGCTTCAAGCGTGTCCAGAACGCGATCGAGACCGGCGTCTCCGTTGACGTGCACATGGATTTGGTAGCCGGCATCCCAATAAATGGGGAATGCCCTTTCGAACACATCCTTGTCCATCATCCACTCGTCCGTATGACCGTCCAGATAGGGTTCGCGCACCTGCATGAGCAGCGAATAGATGGCGCAGTCTGCAAACAGTTTCGCCTGTTTGGGGGGCAAGGCTGATCATGCCGCCATACCAGCTTTCCAGCTTTTCGGTCTCGGCAATCACCTGAGCGTCATCAGGGTAGTTGCTGACCAGCGTTTTGGCGTCCGGCATGAACGACCAGCGAAAGGGCATATCAGGGCTGGAAAAAACTGTGTTGATGCCGTCCTGAACGGGCTTTGCCAGAATTCCGCCGGGCTCGTTTCCAATCGTGATGCCGCTTGCGTGCATGAAATCTCGGGTCAGTTCCAGCCCCGCCTGCGACCGTTCGGGTGTCGCGGCCAGCGAGGCGATGAACGGCAGCACGGTAAACAATCCCTGTTCCCAGAAGCGTCCCTCTGACAAATCGGACTGGGACTGTTCGGTCTCCGAAAAGCTATCGATGACGTCCTGCGTGACCCCTCCGGCGTCCAGCGCGGCGCTGTTGAGGATCATCTCGTGACAGAATCTCGCCCAGATCAGAATCGGCTGGGTTGGACTGACCGCATCCAGATCCTGACGCGTAAGCGGGCCATAGAAGGCCGGTGACACCGCCAGAGACCGGCCATTGCACACGAGGCATCATCATTGCCATCGGCCAGACCGCCCGCAGAAAACCGGTGGCGCACAGAGCCTCCCGCGCGTTGCCCGGTGTGGCCGGGACCGGCCGCGACAACTGCAGACGGACCCGACGGCATTCGACGGCCTGACCCGACCGATCACTCACCCGACAGGATGCAGCCATTACTCCGCGACCGTCCACAGTCGCGGCGCCGCCTTTGAATAATGTTGTGAACAAAAACAGTCGGTGGCACCGTACCGGGATGGGATAAACAGGAGGACCCCGGCATGCGCCCTCGTCTCTGGACCTTGTTCGCGGCCCTTCTGGTCCCCGCACTCTCGCACGCGCAGGACGGCCCCTGCTCCGGCGACCAGACCGTCGCCAACAGTTTCTCCTGCCTCTACGCGATCTTCCCGCGGGGCGCCGGCGACGACACGATCGGCGCGGCCCTGGCGGACGACATGGCAACCTCCGGCGAGACCGGCGACATCTCCGGCGACGGCCCGCTGGTGATCGTCAATGGCTACGGGGTCTTCGTCTATGACGGGTCCGGCGCGGATGCCGGCACGCGCCTCGCCGGCACCCTGACACGGAGCGATCCCGACACCGGCTTCTTGCAGATGACGGCCCTGTCCCATGTCGGGCCCGCCATCGCCTATCTCGCCGCGCTGGCCGAGGCGGAGGCCGACAGCTATCCCGGCCTGCGCGACGCGCTGCTGGACCGGATCCGCGCGGCCCGCACCGCGCTGCAGGCCGATCCCGACTGGCAAAGCGACCTCGATGTTCCCGCCTGGGGCGCTCACACCGCCGAAATCAACGCCATGCTCGATTACGGCCTCTGGATGGCCGGTGACTATCTGGTCAAGGTCCGCGACGGCAGCGTCGACTTCTCGCAAGAGGCCGTGGGCCGGGACTTCTACGATGCGGGGGGCGAGGGTTACGCGATCCCCTTCGACAATGTGATGATCGCGACCTTCATGCTGGTCGATCTCAACAGCGTCAGCGCGGTGCGCGAGATGATCGCCGGTCTCGCCGACCAGGTCGATTTCGCGAATGCCCGCGTCGTGGTTCATATGGCGATCGGGACGAATTACGGCGCCGGTCTCACGCTGGAGTCCAACCAACTCGCCCACGCGGTGCAGGTCCTGAGCGACGGCGCGATCGGGCCTGACAATATCCTGATCGCACCCTACGCCAACGCGCCCTGCCAACCGGCTGCCCAGCCGGACTGCCCGCTGGAGACCTTTACCGCAGATGCGCTCGATCCGGATGTCTATGCCTTCTACTCGACCTCGGCCTGGTTCGGCACCTATGACCGGACGCTGATCGCCCAGAACGCCTTTACCGGCATTGCACCGATCCCGGCGCCCGAAATCGTGCCGATCCCCGGCGACTATGCGGTCACGAACGCCGACGATATCGACGCCTTCATGCAGCGGCTGCGCAATTCGTTCGTTACCAGAACCGAGCTTCTGTCCAACACCGTGGGGTTCTGGATGCCCGATGAGCTGCGCGCCAAGGGCTGGGACGCCTCGGCCGTGGACATCCCCGGCCTGACCACCGGCTTTCCAGACGGCGTCGACGCCTACCCGACGGACCTGCCGGCGATCCCGGACTGACCGCCGCATCCGCGCGCGTCACGCGGCGCCACAGCGCCTAACGTTCCCGCAGGGCCTCTGCGCTCGCCTTGCGGAAGGGTTTGAGCAGGTAGTCCAGCACCGTGCGCTCGCCGGTCTGGATGTCGACCTGGGCGATCATGCCGGGGCGGATCTCCAGCCGCTCGCCGCGGCGCTCCAGCGTGCTGCGCTCGGTCTCCACGATAATCGGGAAATAGACCTCGCCCGTCTGTTCGTCGGTCTCGCTGTCGGCGCCGATCCGCAGGACTTGTCCCGGAAGCGCCCCGTAGATGGTGAAGTCGAACGCCGTCAGCTTCACGCTCGCCGGCAGATCCGGGCGCAGAAAGGCGATGTCCTCGGGCCGCACCCGCGCCTCGACCTGCAGCCGCTCCTCGGCCGGCAAGATGCGCAGCACCTCCTCGCCCGGCGTGATCACGGCGCCGATCGTATTGACGTTCAGCGCCGACACGATGCCGCCCACCGGGGCGCGCAGATCGGCCCGGGTGACCACGTCTGACGCCCGCCGGATCGCCTCGTCGATCACCGCGAGCTCGTTGAGCGTATCGGCCCGCTCAGTGCTGATATCGGCCCGGCGCTGCAGCTCCAGCTCGGTCAGCCGGGCCTCGGCCTCGCGCGCGGCGCCCTGGGCCTGTTCGCGGTCCGACCGCATCACATCCTGGGCCTGACGCGCCTGGGTGCGCTCGCGCTCCAGCGGCAGAATCTGCGCCCGTGCGACCACGCCGGACTCGACGCGGAGCGCGATCTCCTCGTCCAGCAGCGCCAGCGTCTCGTCCATCCGCTCGATGGAGCGCTCAAGCTCCGTCACCTCCTGCGCGCGCTGGCTGATCTGCGCCTCCAGCACCGCGCGCTGCCCGAAATGCGACGCGCGACGGCTGTCGAACAGCGCCACTTCCCGCAAGGCGAGCGGGCTTTCGGGGTCGGCCCCGCTGCTGGCGAACGTCAGCGTCTCCGCCTCGGTCAGTTCCGCTGCAAGCCGGTACGCCCGCGCGCTCAGCGCCCGACGCCGCGCCGAGAGCTCGCCCAGATCGGCCGAGGACCGCGTGTCGTCGATCTGCACCAGGGTCTGGCCGACCTCCACCGCCTCGCCCTCGCGCACCAGAATGGCCGAGACGATACCGCCCTCCAGGCTTTGCACGGTCTGCGCACGGCCGGACGGGATCACCGTGCCGGACGCCCGCGTGATTTCCTCGATCCGCGCCTGGCTGGCCCAGAGGATCGCGGCGGCAAGCAGGGCGCAAAGCAGAAACAGCAGCAGCCCGAGCAGCCGGGGCGAGCGGCCCGCCGCGGCCCCGGGCCCTTCGCCAAAGGCGCGACGGTCCCACTCTGCACCGCTCACGGCCCCGCCTCCTCCGGCGGCGCCTTGGCCGGGGCGCCCTCGGCTTGTGGCTGCTCAACCGCCGGATTCTCGACTTGCGGCTTTTCCACCGGCGGCTTCCCGTGCACGGTCCGCCGGGCGACCGTCGCGCGGGCCGCCGGCGCTTTGCTCCGCGCCTCCAGCCCGGCGATCACCTCCGCCTTGGGCCCGTCGGCCATCTTGCGGCCCTGGTCGAGCAGCACCAGCCGGTCGACCAGATCCAGCAAGCCCATCCGGTGGGTCGCAACCACCAGCGTCACCTGCGAGTTTTCCAGCACCGCGCCCAGCCGCGCGATGAAACGCCGTTCGCTCTGCTGGTCCATGGACGAGGTCGGCTCATCGAGCACCAGCACGCGCGGACGCGCCACCAGCGCGCGCGCGAGCGCCACCATCTGCCGCTGCCCGCCCGACAGGTTCCGCCCGCGCTCCGCGATGCGCATCCCGAAGCCTTCTTCGCTGCCCGCCGCGATGGCGTCGACGCCCGCGGCGCGCGCCGCGCCCAGGATCTCCGCATCCGTCGCCTGGGGCGCGCCAAAGGCGATGTTTTCGGCCAGCGTGCCCGAAAACAGCACCGGATCCTGCGGCACCAGCTGCACCGCCCGGCGCACCACCGCGGGCTCCACCTGCGCCATGTTCAGCCCGTCGAGCAGAACCGCGCCCTCGTCCGGCGCATAGAGCCCCGATAACAGCCGCACCAGCGAGGTCTTGCCCGACCCCACCGCGCCGATCACCCCGATCCGCGTGCCCGCCGGCACGTCGAGCGACACGTTCGCCAGCGACGGCTGCGTCGCACCGGGATATTGCAGCGTCGCGCCTTCGAGCTTCAGCGCGCCGCGGGTGATCTCCGCGTTCAGCCGCTGCGCCCCGCCGCCACGGTCCGTGGGCAGCGCCATGATCTGCTCCAGCCCGCGCATCGCATCGATGGCGAAACTACCCCGCACGAACAGCCCTGTCAGCGCCGCGGTCGGCGCCAGCGCCCGCCCCGACAGGATCATCGCCGCGATCACCGCGCCCATGGTGATCTGCCCGTCGAGCGACAAATACACCCCGATGATCACGATGCCGATCGAGGCCGCCTGCTGCGCCAGCCCGCTCACGGTCGTGGCCAGGTTCGCCCAGCGGCGCGACACCTCGTTGGCCGCAGCACTCTCGGCGACCTGCCGTTCCCAGCGCGCCTGCATCCGCCCGGCCCCGCCGATGGCCTTGAGCGTCTCCAGATCGGTGATCGCCTCGACCGCCACCGCATTCTTGGCCCCGCCGCGCGCCCGCGCCTCGGCCGAGGCCCGCCGCAGCGGGATCAGCACGATCAGGCCCAACACCAGCACCGTGACGAACGCGATGGCCGGCGGCAGCGCCAGCGGGCCGCCCAGGTAGTAGATCACACCGATAAACAGCACCGCGAAACACAGGTCCGTCACCGTCGCCACGGTCTGGCTGCCAAAGAAATCGCGCACCTGCTCGAAATCCTTGAGGCTGTTCATCACCGTGCCCGCGGGCATCAGGTTGGCCCGCATCTGCAGATCGGCGATGTGCCGGAAGAGCGTCGAGGAGATGCGCAGATCGACCCGCCGGCCCACCGCATCGATCACCGTCGCGCGCAGCCATTTCAGGATCGCATCGAACGTTAGCGCGATCCCCACGCCCGCCACAAGCGACCAGAGCGTGATCAGCGACGCGTTGGGAAACACCCGGTCATAGACATTCATGGTAAAGATCGGGGTCGCCAGCGCCAGCGTGTTGATCAGCGCCGAAGCCAGAACCACCTGCCCGTAGTCGCCCCAGACCCCGCGCAGATTGCCCCAGAACCAGTGGCCGGTCTGGGCGACACCCGGCGCGTCCGGCGCCTCGGCGGGCGGCTTCAGCAGCAGCGCACCGCCGGAATAGACCTTTGCCAGCTCGGCACGCGGCAGCTCCAGCGGATCGGTCGCGCGGGCCGGCCAGCTCAGCCGCGCCGCGCCGTCGGGCCCCCAGCCCTCCAGCACGCAGGCATCGCGCCCCGCCAGAAACAGCACCACCGGCAGCACGGCCGCATCGATATCCTCGAGCCGCCGGCGCACCAGCCGCGCATGACCACCCGACGCTTCGACCGCGATCACGGCGAGCTCCGGCGTTAGCCGGCCATCGGGGGGCAGCGGCAGCCCGGCGGTCAGCGCGGGCCCGGCCATGTCCCGGCCACGCAGGGACAGCGCGCGCGAGATGCAGGCGACCAGCGGATCTGACGGGCCGCTGGGCAATCCGCGCCATTCCGGTGCCGTCTGGGACGGCTCGGCCTCACCGGCTTTGACCCGCACGTTGGCGGATTGCGGCTTATTTTCCTGCGTCAAGGGACCTGCGGAAACGCAGCGCATCGGCAATCGCGCTGTCTTTGCGGAACTCGGTCTCCGCCGCCTTGACCGGGGGGGCGCCCACGCCCGTCGCGGCATAGGGGTCCGCATCCTCGGGCGGCTGCACGCCGACCGCGGCCAGGAAATCGCCCGTCGACGCCAGCAGCCGGTACTCTTCGAAGATTGCGGCATAGCGCGCGGCGGCCAGGCTCACCTGGTTCTGCAGCAGCGCGTTCTGGGTGTTCAGCAGGTCCAGAAGCGAGCTTGTGCCGACCTCGAATTCCTGCTCGTAGGTGACCAGAAGCTCCGAGTTCAGCGTATTCTGACGATCCAGGATACCGACGCGCTTGCGCGCGTTGCCCAGCCGGGCCCAGGTCTGGCGCACTTCGCGTTCGACCAGGCGCGCCTGCTGCAGCAATTGCGCGCGGCTCTCGCTCACCCGGCGCAGCTGTTCCTGACGGTCCGCCGACAGCTGGTTGCCCTGGAAAACATAGCGCAGCACGAGCTCGGCCCGGGCATCGGCCCGGCGGCCTTCGAACCCGTTGACGTCCTCTCCCAGACGCCCTTCGACCTCGGCGAAGAGATCGGGGTAGCGGTTCGACGACACGCCGCGATACTGCGCCTCGGCAGCGCCCACATCGGCCTTGGAGAACCGCAGGGTCGGGTTGTTGACCCGGGCCCGCGCGGCGGCGGTATCGACATTGGCCGGCAAGCGCGCGCCGTATCTCGGCAGCCGGACCAGACCCTGGGGCGGCACGCCCACCACTTCGGTAAAGGCCAGCTCGGCCGAGGCCAAATCGAACTCCACCTGGGTGACGATGTCGCGCGCAAGCACCAGTCGTTCCTCGGCCTGCTGCAGATCGCCCAGTCCCAGCACACCGGTGTCAAAGCCGTTGCGGATCCGCACAAGCACCTGCTCGTGGTAGGCCAGGTTGGCCCGCGACAGCCCCAGAACCTCGCGCTCGCGCAGCACGTCGGTGTAGAATTGCGCGGCCTCCAGCGCCAGGAACTCCGAGCGCTCCAGCACCCTGAGCGCCGCGCCGTCGACCCGGTAGGCCTGGCGCTGCACCTCGGAGCGGGTTTCCCAGCCGTCCCAGATCATCTGGCTGATGACCACCCGGCCCTCGCCGCCAAAGATCGGGTCGTCCGCCGAACTCAGGTCCGAGGTCGTGGTGCCGTCATTGTAGCTGTAACCGGAGCGCGCCTCCAGATTCACGCGCGGCGTATAAAGACTGCGGCCCTGATCGAGCTCGAACTCGATCGCCTGCTTGTTGGCTTCCGCAGCCTTGATCTCCGGATTGGTCTCCACGACATACAAAAGGGCATCGCGCAAATCGAGGGCGCCGGCCGGAGTTATGAAAACCGCGCCGAAAATCGCGCCGAGCACTGCACTGCGAATAGCAGCCATCGTCCCTCCTCACGCGGGCTTTGCCGCGAAATTATCGTTTTGCAGATTTATATTGCGCAAATATGTGACACACCAGCACCGCACGCTTCCAATGTGGCACAGGGCACAGTTCTGTGTCATCTTCGCCTGCATCCAAGGGTTTTTTCGAGCGGGTTTTGCAACATGCAGCGACTTCTTCGCCTCATCGGCCTGCTCTGGCTGGCCATGCTCCCGGCCCTCGCCTCGGCGCAGGATCTGGCCACGATCAATTTCGATTTCGACAGCGACCAGCTTGATGCACAGGCCCTGGCCGAGGTCGAACGCATCGCCGAACGCCTGCGCGAGACACCCAGCTACCGGCCCACGGTCGTGGTCGGACATACCGATGCGGTCGGCGGCTTTGCCTATAACGACAATCTCGGCCTGCGCCGGGCGCGCAACACCGCCGCCGCGCTGGAGGCCGCCGGCGTGCCGGTCTCGCGTATTGAAACCGTCGAGAGCCGGGGCAAGCGCGACCTGCTGGTCCAGGTGGCCACGCGCGAACGCGCCAACCGCCGGGTGACGGTGACGCTGGACCAGGCGCTTGCGGCCTGCCGCAGCTACCGCCAGATCCCGCTGGAACAGGCGCAGATCAACGAACTGCTCCAGAACGACCTGATCCAGCGCACAGCCGAGGCTGTGTCGGTCGAGGCCCGCCTGCGCAGCTCGGGGCGCAACACCGCCGCCTACCAGATGGCCGGCGCCGCGGTCGAGGATTGCGGCACCGCCCAGGGCTTCGGCATGACCCAGCCCAGCAAGCGCGAATACGCCCAGCGCTGCCTGTGCAGCTCGGCCCGGATGCAGGCTGCGCTCGGTCAGTGAGGCCCCAACGCGCTGCACTGCCGCTCTTGCTCGCTCTCGCCGCACCGGTTCTGGCCAGCGAAGGACCGTCCTTCGATTGCGAACAGACCGAAAACCGGACGCAGGAGCTCATCTGCGCCGACCCAGGGCTCTCCGCGCGCGATCGCCATGTCGCGGGGGTCTATGCAGAAGCCCTTGCCGCAGTGCGGACCCTCCAGACCGGGGCCGAGGCCGCCGCAACCGATCTCAGCGCCCGCCAGAGCGACTGGATCGGGCGCCGCAACGGTTGCTGGCGCGAACCAAATCCCAAAGGATGTCTCATCGCGGCCTACGCCCACCGCGAAGGCGCGCTCGTCGCCCGCTGGATGCTGCGCCCGCCGGTCGAGACGATCACCTGGACCTGCGACGGCACTCCGGCGAACGAACTCGTCACCATGCTCTTTGACACCGAGCTGCAGAGCATCCGGTTCGAACGGGGCGACAGTGTTGAGATCGGGGCCCGGGTCCCCACCGCCGCTGGCGCGCGTTTCGAGGCCCGCTCCGGACGCATGATCTGGATCCAGGGCGACGCTGCGAGTTACCGCGACCCGGGCGGCACCGACGTCGACTGCGTCCGAACCGGCCCCTGACCATCCTCGGCGACACCGCCTCGTAGAGCAACCCTCGCGGCGTCAGCCGCGCGCGGCCCAACGCCTGCAGGCCGAAGGCCGGAAGGGGGCGGGAGGACCCCCGTCACCCTCCCGCGCCCGCGATCCGGCGGCGCCTCGATACAGGCCCGATCGGCGTCACCGTGCGCCCGGCGAGGCCCGGCCGAAGCCCCCCCCCAATCCGCCCTCCGTGCGGAGCTCTTCCCCGCCCGGCCACACGCCTGAGGGACGGCCCGTCACTCCGCCGGAATGGCGGTCTCCTCGATCCCCAGCGGGTGGGGCAGATGCACGAGCATCTCCTTGGGGCAGATCTGCAGGAAATTGGCCTTTTCCAGATCCCAATGCTGCAGGATGTCGGCCGCCCGGCGCGACCCGGTCTCCGACCGATGCCGCTCGATCAGTTCCTTGAGCTGCGTCTCCCAATGGGCGACCGTCACCGGACAGGTGACCAGCGTCTCCATGTTCATCATCTCCGCCGCACGGCCCTCGGGATCGTGCAGATAGGCCATACCGCCGGTCATACCGGCGCCGAAATTCGCGCCGATGCTCCCGAGGATCACCGCCACCCCGCCGGTCATGTATTCGCACCCGTTGGAGCCGCAGCCCTCGACCACGACCCGCGCGCCCGAATTGCGGACCCCGAACCGTTCGCCCGCGCGCCCGGCGGCAAACAGGTAGCCGTCGGTCGCGCCATAAAGCACCGTGTTGCCGATGATGACGTTTTCCGCGGCGACCAGCGGGCTGCCCATGGGCGGACGCACGACGATCGTGCCGCCCGAAAGCCCCTTGCCGACATAGTCGTTGGCGTCGCCCGAGACCTCCAGCTTCAGCCCCGGCGCGGCGAACGCCCCGAGCGATTGGCCGGCCGAGCCCGTCAGCTTCACCGTCAGATGGTCCGGCTGCAGCGCGTTGCGCATGCCGAAACTCTGCACGATATGGCTCGAGGTGCGTGTGCCCACCGTCCGCTGGGTGTTCTGCACCGCGTAGCTCAGCTGCATCTTCTCGCCGTCCCGCAGGAACCGTTCGGCATCCTTGACGATCTCGGCATCCAGCGTGTCGCGGACCGGGTTGCGCGGCTTGTTGCGGTCATAAACGGCCTCGCGCGTGCCATCGACGGCGATCAGCAGCGGGTTCAGGTCCAGATCGTCCAGATGCGCCGAGCCCCGGCTGACCTGGCTCAGCAGATCGACCCGGCCGATGATCTCGTCGAGCGACCGCACCCCCATCGACGCCAGCACCTCGCGCACCTCCTGAGCGTAGAAGGTGATGAGGTTCACCACCTTGTCCGCGGTTCCCACGAACTTCTCGCGCAGCGCCGCATCCTGGGTGCAGACCCCCACCGGGCAAGTGTTGGACTGGCACTGGCGCACCATGATGCAGCCCATCGAGATGAGCGCCGCGGTCCCGATGCCGTATTCCTCCGCGCCCATGAGCGCCGCGATCACGATATCGCGGCCCGTGCGCAGCCCGCCATCGGTGCGCAGCGTGACCCGGCTGCGCAGCTTGTTCATCGTCAGAACCTGATGCGCCTCGGTCAGGCCCATCTCCCAGGGCAGACCGGCATACTTGATCGAGGTCGCGGGGCTCGCCCCGGTGCCGCCGTTATGGCCCGAGATCAGGATGACGTCGGCCTCGGCCTTGGCCACGCCCGCAGCGATGGTGCCCACGCCGGAGGCGGCGACCAGCTTCACCGTCACCTTGCAGCGCGGGTTGATCTGCTTGAGATCATAGATCAGCTGCGCCAGATCCTCGATCGAATAGATATCGTGGTGCGGCGGGGGCGAGATCAGCGTCACGCCCTTGGTCGAATGCCGCAGCCGCGCGATCAGGTCCGTGACCTTCATCCCCGGCAGCTGGCCACCCTCGCCGGGCTTGGCACCCTGGGCGACCTTGATCTCCAGCTCCTCGCAATGGTTGAGATATTCGGCGGTCACACCGAACCGGCCGGACGCCACCTGCTTGATCTTGGCCGACGGGTTGTCGCCGTTGGGCTCGGGCACGAAATGCGCCGGATCCTCGCCGCCCTCGCCCGAATCCGACTTCGCCCCGATCCGGTTCATCGCCACGTTCAGCGTCTTGTGGGCCTCAGGGCTCAGCGCACCCAGCGACATCCCCGGTGTCACGAACCGCTTCCGGATCGAGGTGATGCTCTCCACCTCCTCCAGCGGCACCGGCGTGCCCATATGCTTGATGTCCAGAAGGTCCCGCAGATGGATCGGCGGATTGCTCCGCATCTTGGCGCTGTACTGCTTCCACAGATCAAAGCTCGACCGCGCGCAGGCCTCCTGCAGCATATGCATGGAGGTCGCTTCCCAGGCGTGGGTCTCGCCCGACCGGCGCGCCTTGTAGAACCCGCCGATGGGCAGCACGTCGGACCCGCCGCGCCAGCCCTTGGCATGGACCTGCTCCAGCTTGCGCTGGATGCCCGAGACCCCGATGCCCGAGATCCGGCTCGGCATGCCGGGGAAATACTCCGCACACATCGCGCGGCTGAGCCCCACGGCCTCGAAATTCAGACCCCCGCGGTAGGAGCTGATCACGCTGATGCCCATCTTGGACATGATCTTCAGCAGCCCCGCATCGATCGCCTTGCGATACCGCGCGACGGCCTCGGTCAGCGAGCAGTCGAGCAGCCCGCGGTTGATCCGGTCGGCCAGACTGTCCTCGGCCAGGTAGGCGTTGACCACCGTCGCCCCCGCGCCGATCAGCACGGCGAAGTAGTGCGGGTCGATACATTCCGCCGAGCGCACATTGATCGAACAGAAGGTCCGCAGCCCCTTGCGCGTGAGCCAGCTGTGGACCGCGCTGGTGGCCAGGATCATCGGCATCGGCACCCGGTCCTCGCCCTGATGCTGATCGGTCAGGATGAGATGCCCCGCGCCCGAGCGCACCGCATCCTCGGCCTCCGACCGGATCCGGGCCAACCCGTCGCGCAGGCTGTCCGGACCGCCTTCGGCCTCGAAACTGCAGTCGATCTCCACCGTCGGGCTGTCGAACGCCGCGCGCAGCTTGGCGAACTGGCTGTTGCCGACAAACGGGCTGTCGAGCGTGACGATCTCGGTCTGGCTGCTGTCCTCGTTCAGCACGTTCTTGAGGTTGCCGAACCGCGTCTTCAGGCTCATCACCCGGAACTCGCGCAGACTGTCGATCGGCGGGTTCGTCACCTGGCTGAAATTCTGCCGGAAGAAATGGCTGAGCGGGCGGTATTTCTCGCTCAAAACGGCCGAGGGCGTGTCGTCGCCCATGGACGCGATCAGCTCCTTGCCGTCCTCGGCCATGGGTGCCAGCACCTGTTCGAGCTCTTCCATCGTGTAGCCCGCCGCGATTTGGCGGTGGCGCAGCTCCGCGCCCTCGTAGAGCGCCGTCTCGGTCACCCCCGACAGCGCCACTTCCATGTCGTTGATCTTCTCGACCCACTCGCCGAAGGGCTGGCTGGCCGCGAGCTGATCCTTGATCACCGCGTCGTGGTAGAGCACCCCGTCCGTCATATCGACGGCGATCATTTGCCCGGGCCCCAGTGCGCCCTTCTCGACGACGCTGTCCTCGTCGGTGGGCACCATGCCGACCTCGGAGCCTGCGATCAGCAGCCCGTCGCCCGTCACCACATAGCGCATCGGCCGCAGGCCGTTCCGGTCGAGCCCGCCGCAGACCCAGCGCCCGTCGGTCATCGCCAGCGCCGCCGGCCCGTCCCAGGGCTCCATCACCGAATTGCAGTAGGAATACATGTCGCGCCAGGCGCCGGGCAGCTCTTGCGCCTGCTTGGACCAGCTCTCGGGCACCAGCATCGTCTTGGCCATCGGCGCATTGCGCCCCGCCCGCACCAGAACCTCGAACACGGAATCCAGCGCCGCACTGTCCGACGACCCGCTCGGGATGATCGGCTTGATATCCTCGGCCAGATCCCCGAACGCCCCGTGGGCCATGCGGATCTCGTGGCTCTTCATCCAGTTGATATTGCCCTTGAGCGTGTTGATCTCGCCGTTATGGGCCAGCATCCGGAACGGCTGGGCCAGCCACCATTGCGGGAAGGTGTTGGTGGAATAGCGCTGGTGATAAATCGCGAATGCGCTCTCGAACCGCTCGTCCAGCAGGTCGGGATAGAACTCCGCCACCTGTTCGGCCAGCATCATGCCCTTGTAGATGATCGACCGGCAGGACAGCGACGCGATATAGAGGCCCGCCACCGCCGCCTCGGCCGCTGCCTTCTCGATCCGGCGGCGGATGACATAGAGCTCGCGCTCGAACGTCTCCTCGTCGGAGCCCTTTGAATTGGCGATGATGATCTGCTCGATCTCGGGGCGTGTCGCGTTGGCCTTCTCGCCCAGCACATCGATATTCACCGGCACATGGCGCCAGCCATAGATGTAATAGCCCATGCGCAGGACCTCGGTCTCCACGATGGTCCGGCAGGTCTCCTGGGCGCCGAAATCGGTGCGCGGCAGGAACACCTGCCCCACGGCCATGAGCTGTCCGGGCGCGGGCTCATGGCCGGTGCGCCGGATCTGGTCATAAAAGAACGGCACCGGGATCTGGACATGGATGCCCGCCCCGTCGCCGGTCTTGCCGTCCGCATCGACCGCCCCGCGGTGCCAGATCGCCTTGAGCGCCGTGATCCCCGCCTCCACGACCTGCCGCGACGGCGTGCCGTCGATGTTTACGACAAGGCCGACCCCGCAATTGTCCCGCTCACTCTCGGGCAGATACATGCCGCGTTCGGCCAGTTCGGCGCGCTTGGCCTCTTCTTCGGCGACCCAGGCTACGTCCCGAGCGTCATCGAATTTGGTCATTGCGTTTCTCCTTGCAGCGCCGCGTCGAACTTGGCGATTTGTTCCGCTTCGGTGGCTTGCATGGCTCCCGGCCAGGGGGGCAGCCACCCGGGCCTGTGATCCACGAAAATCTCTGATGTGACATGCCAGCCGGTCTGATCCTCAAAGAGCCCAATGGCCAGGCCTTCGATCTCGCCCCCCTGCAGGCGCCAGTAAACCGGGCTGCCGCAGGTGGCGCAGCTGCCGCGTTCGCCCCAGCTGCTGTGGCGATAGTCCGCGACCCGTTCCGCGCCGGTGACGACCACATCGCGCACGCCAACGACGAGGAAGGGTCCGCCCCCGGTCCAGCGCTGGCAATCGTGGCAATGACAGGCCTGGATGCCAGGTCCGGTGACCTCGGCCGAAACCCGCACAGCGCCGCACAGGCACTGGCCGGACCGTCGCTCTGCGCCGCTCATTCTGCCATCATCCCGGCCTTGGCCCGCCGCGGCCCGGTCAAACTCAACGGATGTGAGGTCACGGCAGATCCCCCTCGATATGGCGGTTCTTCGTCTCATATTCGGCGCGGGTCTTGCGCCGGTGATCGCCCGTCAGCGGCGCATAGGCCGGGGCGCGGTCGGTGTAGATCTCCGAGATCAGCGGAAACGCCGTCGCCCCGTCGAACAGGCCCGGCATCAGCTCATAGCGCGCGTGCGGATCGTCGGTGTCCCGCAGCCACAGATGCGTGCCGCAGCGCGGACAGAACGCCCCTTCGGAGAACGGAGTGGAGGCGTATGCCGTAACCTCGCCCGTGACCTCCACGGCCTCGGGCGCCGCTTCAAACGCGCCCCAGACCGTGCCGTTCCAGCGCTGGCAGAGGCGGCAATGGCAGATGCCCACCGCGCCGACATGATCGCCCGACACGCGGATCGTCACCGCCCCGCAGAGGCAATGCCCCTCCAGCGCATCCGAACGCCGATAGACATCAAGCCAGGACATGTCCGGCGCCTCGCTCACTCCGGGTTTTCCATCTTGGCAACCATCGCCATCACCTCGGCCTCGGTCATCCGCGTGCGCTCCCCGGCAAAGGCATAGCTCGCGGGTTTGGCGTCGATATAGACCTCGTTGACGAACTCGAGGCCCTCCATCGTGTCGAGCGACCCGGCGCTGAGGCTCAGCAGCCCCTGCATCGGCCCCGGCGCCGTCAGCTTCCAAAAGAGGCTCGACCCGCAGACGTCGCAGAAGCCGCGTTCGGCCCACTCGGAGGATTTGTAGACCTTCAGATGGGTCTTGTCCTCCCAGGTCACGCCCCCCGGCGGCACTTCGAGCCCCAGCTCGATCCCGCCCGAGAACTTGCGGCACATCGCGCAATGGCAGGCACCGTACTTCTCGGGCACCTCGGCCAGCCGATAGCGTACTGCGCCGCACAGGCAGCCTCCGGTCAGTCTCTTGTCGTCATCCTCAGCCATCGCCGCCTCCGTGTCTTTACCGGTGTCTCTGCCGGCATCTCCGTCCAGGCCCGCACCCCCGATGCGTCCGCCACCACCATGCGGTCCGGCCCGCCGGGATCCGCCCTTTCGAATTTCATCCGGCCCTCACCGCGCAGGGCCGCTGCCACAGATCCCGCCCCTGGCCTCGCGCCGCGGGCGGGTCGCGTCCACCGGCGCCCGGCCCGACGCGGCGCCCCCGGAATTTAGGTCAGTGCCTCTGCCCCGGAATATGACCTGTCCGTTAACACAGGCGCTGCCGCCGCAATGCCCGCGCCACCCGTCCGTGGCGCGATCAAACCGCGAACACACATGTACAAAAAGACAGTTTGGACGTTTCGTACAAACATGACCGGACCCTTACGCTGCTCTATTCCGCCGCGACCGATGCGGCCGCAGCCCCCGAGTCCGCGCGGGCCGCGAACCGCTCCAGCATCGCGTCGGCCGCCTCGCGCCCGTCGCGGATCGCCCAGACCACGAGGCTCGCCCCGCGCACGATATCGCCCACCGCATAGACACCGTCGATGCTCGTGGCGTGGGTGCGGAAATCGGCCTTCACGGTGCCCCAGCGGGTGACCTCGAGGCCCGGCTGATCCCAGAGCCGCGGCAGATCTTCCGGCTCGAAGCCGAGCGCCTGGATCACCAGATCGGCTTCCTCGACATAGTCCGCGCCCTCGATCAGCTCCGGCACCTGGCGGCCGGTCGCATCCGGCGCCCCGAGCCGCATCCGCTGGACCATCACGCCGCTGACCGGATCGCCCGTGAACCCGCGCGGCGCGGTCAGCCAGACGAACTCCACGCCTTCTTCCTCGGCATTCTGCGTCTCGCGCTGGCTGCCCGGCATGTTCGCACGGTCCCGGCGATAGAGACATTTGACACTCGTGGCCCCCTGCCGCACGGCGGTCCGCACGCAGTCCATCGCCGTGTCACCGCCGCCGATCACGACCACCTTCTTGCCCTCGGCATCCAGCGTGCCGCTGTCAAACTCCGGCACATCGTCGCCAAAGCTCTTGCGGTTCGACGCAGTCAGGAAATCAAGGGCCTTGACGATGCCGGACACCCCCACGCCGGGCGCTTCCAGATTGCGCGACCGATAGACCCCGGTGGCAATCAGGACCGCATCATGGGCCGCGCGGATGTCCTCGAACCCGATATCCTGCCCGACCTCACAGTTCAGCCGGAAGGACACACCGCCCTGCTCGAGCTGTTCGTTGCGCCGCATCACGATGGGCTTTTCCAGCTTGAAGCCGGGAATGCCGTAGGTCATCAGCCCGCCGGCGCGGTCGTAGCGGTCATAGATCGTGACCTGCACACCCGCGCGCCGCAGAACGTCCGCCGCGGCCAGCCCGCCGGGCCCCGCGCCGATGATGCCGACGCTCTCGGGGCGTTCCCGCGCAGGGGAGATCGGCTTGACCCAGCCTTTTTCCCACGCCGTGTCGGTGATGTATTTCTCCACCGACCCGATGGTCACGGTGCCGTGGCCCGACTTCTCGATCACGCAATTGCCTTCGCAAAGCCTGTCCTGGGGACAGATCCGGCCACAGATTTCGGGGAAGGTGTTGGTCTCCTGGCTAAGCTCATAGGCTTCCTGCAGCCGTCCTTGGGCCGTCAGCTGCAACCAGTCTGGAATATTGTTGTGTAACGGACAGTGGGACTGGCAGTAGGGCACGCCGCATTGCGAACAGCGCGCGGCCTGCTCCGCGGCCTTCTCCTCCGCATACTCGGCATAGATCTCTTGAAAATCCTGGTTGCGTAGATTAGGCGCACGCTTCTCTGGCATGTACCGTGCTACGGACACAAACTGAAGCATAGGTTGTTTCGACATTGTACGCCTCCCAGGCCAACGCGTGGGAGATACTAGAGTGTCGGCGAAAAGAAAAGTCAGAAAGAGTTACCCATGTGCGAGAGAAAAATCGATAATCTCTGCATCGCCGTGGCTTTTTGTGTATTTTAAGTCATGCTCGCTGACATAGTGATGAGCAAGTATCTGGTTCTCATATAAATGCCTCTTTTTCATCTCTTCCTTCTCGCAGTCATCCAGGGCGTGACCGAGTTCCTCCCAATCTCGTCTTCGGGGCATTTGATCCTGTTTCCGAACCTCACCGGGACACAGGACCAGGGACTCGCCATTGATGTGGCCGTCCATGTCGGCACGCTTTTCGCGGTGGTGATCTACTTCTGGAGCGACGTGAAACTGGCGTTTTTCGGGACCGGAGAGCTGCTGCGCGGCCAGGTCACCAGCCGCGGTGGGTTTCTGGCGCTCTGCCTGCTGGTGGCAACGGTCCCGGTGGTCATCGCCGGCGGTGCGCTGAAACTCTCGGGATTCGACGAGGCGCTGCGCTCCACCGCGGTTATCGGCTGGACGATGCTGGGCTTCGGCCTGGTGCTCTACTGGGCCGACCAGACCGGGGCCGAGTCCCGGCGAGCGGAGCAATGGACGCTCAAGGATGCCCTCATCATGGGGCTCTGGCAGGTGCTGGCACTGATCCCCGGCACCTCGCGGTCGGGCATCACGATCACCGCGGCCCGCAGACTGGGCTACAGCCGCGAAGACGGCGCCCGGCTGGCGATGCTGATGTCGATCCCGACGATTGCCATGGCGGGGCTCCTGCTCGCGGTCGATGTGATCGGCGAGGCCGACATGCAAGCGGCCCGAGACGGTGCCATCGCGGCCGGATTTGCCTTTCTGTCGGCCCTGGCCGCACTGGCGCTGATGTTCCGTCTGCTGAAGTCGGTGAGCTTCACGCCTTACGTGATCTACAGGGTCGTCCTGGGCGTTGTGCTGCTGGTGCTGGCCTACGGCTACGGCTGGTAGACCAGACCAACGCTCGCGCCCGGCTCAGTCCGATTTGAGGTTCTCAGCGCTGTCGATCTGGGTCGCGTACTGACCCTCGGGCCGGAACCGCCAGAGATAATCGGGCAGCACGGCCTCCATCGCCGTGGGCGTGATGCCGAGATCCGCAAAGCCGCGCGCCTCCGGCGCCACGATACTGTCGCGCGCGAGGTTTCTGACCTGGTCGCGAGTGATCATCTTGTTCTCGATCACCCCGAGGCTGACGGTCTGCAACAGATCGAAGCCCGTCCCCATTATCCGTCCGGCGAACATCGGCACCGACATGACGATACGGCGACGGCGGATCATCTGGAGCATCATCTCCATGAGCGCGCGGAAGCTCTTCACTTCGGGCCCACCAAGCTCGTAGATACCGCCGGGCGCCTGACCGAGCAGGTATTTCTCTGCCGCCTGGGCCACGTCATCGACATAAACAGGCTGGAATTTCGTCTCGGCGCCGACGACCGGCACCACGGGGCCCGAACGGGCCATGCCGGCGAAGCGGTTGAAGAACTGGTCTTCGGGACCGAAGATGATCGAGGGACGCAGGATCATCGCAGCAGGCATGTAGCGCAGAACGCCGGCCTCGCCTTCCGCCTTTGTCCGCGCGTAATCGCTATCACTCTCGGTATCGGCCCCGATGGCCGAGAGCTGCACCATGGAGGTGATCCCGGCCTCGGACGCGAGGCGGGCGATCCGGGTCGCGCCTTCGCCCTGAACGCTGTCGAACCGGTTCTTGCCGGTCTCGTTGAGGATACCCACGCAATTGACGACGGCATCGGCCTCGGTCAGCACCGCGGCCACCGACGCGTCGTCGCGGATATTGCAGAAGACAGGCTCCACCTGGCCGACGACCCCATAGGTCTTGACGAAGAGCGCCTCGTTCGGGCGCCGCACCGCGACGCGGACGCGCCAACCCGCCTTGGCCATGCGGCGCGTGATGTAGCGCCCGACAAAGCCGGAGCCGCCGAAGATCGTGAGCATCTTGGACATGAGCGCCCTCCGCGTGGTTTCCCTGTGACCTAGCTTTCCCGCCGGGATGGAACAAGGCCAAGCCGACAGGCGCAGGTGCGCATGCCGTCACACCCCGGAGGGCGGGCCGGTGGAGCCGCGCGGAACCAGCAGGTGGGAGAGGATGCGGTGGTCGGGCCGTTCCTGCGTTTCGATCCAGGAGGCCAGGGCCGCGGCGGCCTCGGCCCCCATCTCGGAGACCGGCAGGCTGACCGATGTCAGACCGGGCGCACTGTGTTTGGACCAGGAGAGATCGTCGATACCGATCACCGACATGTCACCGGGTATGCCGAGACCTGCGCGCTGTAGTTCGAACATCGCGCCGAGGGCGATCACGTCCGACAGGCAGAGCAGTGCTGTGGGACGGTCCGGCAGTGCGAGCGCCGCGGCGGTGGCACGGCAGCCGCCCCCGACCCCGAGATCACCCGCATGAAAGCTCAGTTGGGCGCGATCAGACGACGCCTTCAGCGCATCGAGCCGCGCCTGGGTGCGGTCATTGCCCTCCAGCGGCCCGTGGATAACGCCGATCCGCCGGTGGCCGAGAGCGGTCAGATGATCGAGCGCGGTCCGCGCCACGGCCCGATTGTCATAGCCGATGGTCGGCATTGTGGCGTCGGGGTCGAAAAAGGAGGTCGCAACGATCGGCAGGTCATGGCGGTCGGCGAGACGGTCGAGCCCGGTGCTGTGGGAGACACCGGAGACGATCAGCCCTTCGGCCCCGATCTCCACCAGCCCCCAGGCCTTACGCTCCTCAAGATCCGGGTCTCCACCGGTTGTGGCGACCAGCAGCGACAGGCCGAGCTCGCCCAGCCGGGTTTCCATCGCGCCCAGAAAGCGCGCGAAGATCGCGTGATCGAGAGTCGGGACCAGCGCCGCGACGGCGCGGGTGCGGCCGGAATTGATCGCGCGGGCGGCCGGACTGCGCATGAACCGCAGATTGTCGATGGCCCCCTCCACACGCTCCCGCGTGATCGGCGAGACCGTGGCCGGGGCATTCAGCACCCGCGATACCGTGGCAACCGAAACCTCCGCGGCCTGAGCAACGTCGCGCAGCGTCGCGCGCCTCTTGCGTGTCACTTTTTGCGTCAAACACCATGCCCTTTTGCTCGCATCTGCCAGCCTTACCGCATCAATCATTGACAGGTCAAAGCCGCCGCGAGACTCTTTGTAACTAGTTACATTGCGATTCGCAGGGGCCGAAGCGATGTTTTCACCCGGTTTGATCCGGCAATTCAGCAATATCGAGTCCGCGACTGGTGCGCGGGCATTTCCGGGATTTCCCGGAGCGGCTCCGACCGCCCTGCCTCTGCCGCCGCGGGGTGCACGCCAGGTCCGGCTGGCTGCAGGCGACGTGATCTCGGTGCGCGGACTGCCCATGGGGCCGCCGGTCTGGATCGCGGCGTTTGACGATCGCGGCGCGGATGCGCTCGGCGCACTCGGCCTGACCGGCGCGGCGCAGCGCGACCCGACGGTGACGGACACGACCCCGATGCGGGGCTGGATCGCGGGTCAGGGCGGCACATCGGACCGCGATCCCCCGGTGGCGCGGCTCGACCCGGAGGCCGAGATCCTGGTGCTGAAGGCGGCCACCCCCTGCGACGTCTGGTTGCTGTCGGGCGCGGTCCCCGGCGATCTCGTCTGCGGAGCAGCCTCGGCACCAGTGGAGGTCGTCCATCAACCCGCCCGTGTGAGCACGCTAAGCCTGCCGCCGCCGCTCGGCCCCATGCGCGAGGAATTCACCGTCTCCCGCGCGACGGCACGAGCCTACCGGCTGCGCAAGGGTGAGGTCGTCCAGATCATCGACGCCGAGGGGCAGCAATGCTCCGACTTCATGGCCTTTCGCAGCGCCGGCCTGGACCAGGGGCTGGAGCAGATGATCGACAGCACCGTGACCCGGACGGTCGTCGGCGGCGCCTATCCCCGGCCCGGGCTCTTCGACAAGTTCGTCGACAGCGACATGCGCCCGATGCTGTCGCTGGTGCAGGACACGGTGGGGCGCCACGACACGTTCGCGCTGGCCTGCACCGCGCGCGGCTACGAGGAACGCGGCTTTCCGGGCCATGTGAACTGTTCGGACAATATCAGTGCTGAGATGGCCGACTACGGTGTCAGGGCACGGGCGGCCTGGCCCGCGATCAATTTCTTCTTCAACTCCTGGATCGACCGGGCCGACAACCGCATCCAGGTCGAAGAGGCCTGGTCGCGCCCGGGCGACTATGTGGCGATGCGGGCGCTCGACGACTTGGTCTGTGTCTCCACCGCCTGCCCGGACGATATCGATCCGATCAATGGCTGGAACCCGACCGATATCCATGTCCGGATCTACGGGCCCAAGACGCGGGTGCGCCGCGCCGTTGCCTATCGCGAGAGAGAGGATGCGCCGGTGGCCATCAGCGAGGACTCCGCCTTTCACCCCCGGCTGGAAACCCTGACACAGCAATTCGCGCCAGCTCGCGACCTCTGGGCGGCGGTGACCTTTCCCGAGGTGGGAACGCTCGGCGAATACTGGGCCTGCCGCAACGCGGTGACGCTGCAGGACATGAGCGGGCTGCGCAAATACGACATTGTCGGCCCGGACGCGGAACGGCTGCTGCAACAGGCGATGACGCGGGACATCGCGAGGCTCGCGGTCTGGCGCGGCACCTATGCGCTGATGTGCGACGAGCAGGGCGAGGTGATCGACGACGGTACGCTATTCCGGCTGGGCGAGCATCTCTTCCGCTGGTGCTGCGGCAGCGAGGCGAGCGCGCGGCAGCTGGGTGCCCTGGCCGAGGCCGCGGGCCTGCAGGTCCGCATCACGGCCATGGGCAGCGCGCTCCCGAACCTTGCGCTGCAGGGGCCGCGGTCGCGCGAGCTGCTGGCACGGATCGTCCACACCCATCCCGGCGTACCGGCGCTGGAGCATGTGAAATGGTTCGGCGTGACCATGGCGCGGCTCCATGATCGCGACGGGCGGCCCTTCATGCTGTCGCGTTCGGGTTATACGGGCGAGCTCGGCTATGAGCTTTTCTGTGCGAAGTCCGACGCGCTGGAGGTCTGGGATGCGGTGATGGCGGCGGGCGCGGATCTGGGCATCACACCCATGGGCACCGACGCGCTGGAAACCATCCGGATCGAGGCCGGGCTGGCCGCGGCGGGCCATGAGTTCGCCCCCGGCGTCGATGCGTTCGAGGCGGGCCTCGGTTTTGCCGTGGACATGCGCAAGGACGCCTTCGTCGGCCGCGCCGCGCTGGAGCGCAATGCCCGCGATCCCCGACGGCTGCTCAAGGGCCTGCTGATGGCAGGCGACGACGTTCCGCCCCACGGCGCCCCCGTACTGGCGGGCGAGCGGCAGGTCGGCGTCGTGACCTCGGCCACCCGGTCGCCCAGTCTGGAATGCGGCATCGCCATGGCACGGATCGCGGTGGAACACGCCACTGACGGAACGGCCCTGGATGTCGGGCGCATGGACGGACGGATGAAGCGGCTCAGCGCCACCGTCGCTTCGGTGCCTTTCATCGATCCCAAACGCGAGCGGACGCGCGCCTGAGCGGCGCGGGTCCCCAAACCAAAGAACCGAGAGCAACAGGAGAGAGCAACATGAAGACCATCGGAGCCGCCGCTCTGTCGGCGATGATCCTGGCGGCCGCAGCACCGTCCGCCTCGGCACAAGACAAGGTCATGGTGGGCGAGCCGAGCTGGCCCGGGGCGAAGATCATGGCGAACCTGATCGGCCAAGTGATCGAAACACGGCTCGGCGGGCAGGTTGACTATGCCCCGGGCGCGAATGCGGTGATCTTTGCTGCCATGGATGGCGGGCGCGGCGATATCGACGTGCATCCCGACGTCTGGCTGCCGAACCAGCAATCCTTTGTCGATGAATATGTCGATCAAAAGGGCACGGTCGCGCTGTCCGAAGGGTTCTACGAGGGCCGCACGGGCTTTTGCACTCCGACCTACATGGCCGAAGAGCATAATATCCGGTCGGTCTTCGATCTCGGCACGCCCGACGCCCAGACGCTGTTCGACAGCGACGGCAACGGCATGGGCGAGATCTGGGTCGGCGCGCCGGGATGGGCCTCGACCAGCGTGCATCAGGTCAAGGTGCGCGACTACGGGATCGATACGTTCCTGGAGCCCACGACCGAGGACGAAACGGTCTTCTACGCCCGGCTCAAGGATGCGGTCGACCGCAAGGAGGGCGTGGTGTTCTATTGCTATGAGCCGCACTACGTCCACGCGCTCTACGACGTCACGATGATCGAAGAGCCCGACTACGATCCGGCCCAGTACGCCATGGTCACGCCGGACGAGGACGCCGACTGGTTCAACAAATCCAGCGTCTTCACCGGCGACGAGGTCAAAACCGTCAAGGTGGCCTACTCGAAGTCGCTCGAGGACCGCAACGCGGCCGCGGCTTCCTTCCTGGCGAATATCGACATGGATGCCGATACGCTGTCGGGCCTGACCTATGAGGTGGTCGTGCAAGGCAACGAGATCGACACGGTGGTCGGCGACTGGATCGCCGAGAACAGCGACACGATCGATGGCTGGCTCGGACTGAACTGATGCCACGGTCCCCGCGCCACGCCGGCGCGGGGCATTTCTCCAGAACGGATGCGGGGGCACCATGGGTCAAGAGATAGCGATCGACGCGAGGGGCGTCTGGAAGGTCTTCGGGGAACGCGCGGACGAAGCGCTCGCCGCGATCCATGCCGAGGGGCTGGGAAAGCCGGAGGTGCTGTCGCGCTTTGGCTGCGTCGTCGGCGTGGCGGACGCGACCTTTCAGATCGAGGCGGGCGAGCTCTTTTGCGTCATGGGCCTTTCGGGGTCCGGCAAATCGACCCTGGTGCGCCATGTGAACCGATTGCTGGAGCCTACGGCGGGCCAGATCCTGATCGGCGACGATGACGTGATGAAACTGGACGCGGAGGGCCTGCGCGACCTGCGCAATCGCCGCGTGGCGATGGTGTTCCAGAATTTCGGGCTGATGCCGCACCGGACCGTGCGCGACAACGTCGCAATGCCGCTGGAGATCCGCGGCACCGGCAAGGCGCGCCGCTGGGAGGAGGCCGACCGCGTGCTGTCCCTGGTCGATCTGACCGGCTGGGAGGACAAATACGCCCACGAGTTGTCCGGCGGCATGCAGCAGCGCGTCGGGCTGGCCCGCGCGATTGCGGCGGACCCCGAGATCCTGCTGATGGACGAGCCCTTCTCGGCGCTCGATCCGCTGATCCGCAAGCAGCTTCAGGACCAGTTCATGGCGCTCAGCCAGACGCTCAAGAAGACCACGATGTTCATCACCCACGACCTTGATGAGGCGATCCGCATCGGCAACCGCATTGCCATCATGAAGGACGGGCGGATCGTCCAGATCGGCACGCCGGAAGAGATCATACTCAACCCCGCGGACGAGTATGTCGCCGATTTCGTGGCCGGGATCTCCAAGCTCAAGATGATCTTTGCCCATTCGGTGATGAAGCCGGTGGACGAGTTCGAAGCGAAGCACGGATCGGTCCCTGAGGATGTCCATGAGGCGCATCCCGAGATGGATCTGAGCGATCTGATGTCGCTGGCCACCGACGGGCACGGCGTCGTCGCGGTGGTCGACGACGGCAAGACCGTGGGCGTCATCAACAGGGTCGGACTGATCCGCGCGATTCAGGAGAGCCAGGCATGAAAGACGACAGCCAAGTCACAATCCGCCCCGAAACGGCAGAACGGCTCGACGCGCTGGTCGATGATTTCGTCGGCCGCAGCGCAGACTATTACCGCAAGGTCTTCGCCTATGTGATGGAGGCGCCGGGTTACCGTTTCACCCTGAACATGGCCGCGGGTCTGCTCGGCCCGGTCTGGTTCGGCGCACGGGGGCTCTGGAACTGGTTTCTGGGCTTCATGATTCTGGAGACCTTCGCGCTCATTCAGATCGGCAAGGGGCTCTTCGGCGATCTCGGGCGCGAACAGCGCGAGCGTGCGGCGAGCATCGCCGAGACGCTGGAATTGCGCCGCCAGCAGATCGCGGCCGCGGAATCCTCCGGATCCGGCTCGCTCGATGCGCTGCAGCGCGCTGCGGCCTCGCTGGAAACCGCGCTTGCTGATGCCCAGGCAGCTGCAGCCCAGGCCGACGCGACCGGCCTTGGCTTTCTTGCCTTCGGTCTCGGCCTGCTGCTGCTGTTCAAGTTCGCCGCGGCGGCGCTCGCCAACTGGACGCTCGAGGGCCAGTTCGCGCGCTGGCGGTCGGACCGCAGCGTGGCCCATGGCTGGTCGCCCCAGCGGCTGATGGTGGCCTGCGGGCTCTTTGCCGTCACGGGCATCCTGTCGATGGTAAAGTTCGCCCAGCCCGATGCCTTCGCACTGCTCAACGAGTTTCCGACCAACCGCAACTGGCGGCTGAATGTCGGCGACGGGGTGCAGGCGGCGTTCGACTGGACCAAGGATGTCGGGCGCGGGTTCTTTGACAGCATCACCTACGGCATGCGGACGCTGCTCGACGCGATCGAGGTGGTGCTGGTCCAGACCCCCTGGCCCGTCGTGGCGCTGGTCATCGTCATGCTGGCCTACCTGTCGGCGGGCCCCCGGGTCGCGATTTTCACCGGTGCGGCGCTGGCCTATCTGGGCCTGCTCGACTTCTGGGAAAAGGCGATGACGACCGTGGCACTGCTCGGGGCCGCGGCGCTGATTTCGATCAGCTTCGGCATCCCGCTGGGGATCTATTGCGCGCGGCGGCCAAAGGTCTTTGCCGTGGTCCGCCCCATCCTTGATTTCATGCAGTCGATGCCATCCTTCGTCTATCTGATCCCCGTGGTCGCCTTCATCGGCTCGGGCAAGCCCGCGGGCGTCGTGGCCACCATGATCTTCGGCAGCCCGCCTGTGATCCGCTTCACGGTGCTCGGGCTGCAGCAGGTGCCTGGCGCCGTGCGCGAGGCCGCTATGGCCTTTGGCGCGACGCCGCGCTACCTGCTCTGGCGCGTCGACCTGCCGCTGGCGGCGAAGACGATCATGGCCGGCGTGAACCAGACGATCCTGCTGTCGCTGGCAATGGTGGTGGTCGCGTCGCTCATTGGTGCCAAGGGGCTGGGCGAGGACGTGCTGGAGGCGCTGCAATATGCGGCCGCCGGGCAGGGTATCCTTGCGGGTCTCGCGATCCTCTTCTGTGCGCTGATCCTCGACCGGATCGTGGCGGGCAAGAGCGACAAGGCCACCTAGGACCGGCGGGCCGGTTCGGGACCCCGCGCATCCCGAGGGGCGCTGCGTAAGGCGCCCCTAGCCCTTGGCGGGGGCGAGGCCGAGGATGCTCTCCACGGTCCGCGCCCGCTCCAGACAGCCCGGCGCATCGCCCGCCTCGAGCGCCGTTTCGGCATCAAGGCGGAGCCACATCAACCCCGTGGCCACCTCTTCCTTCAGCAGCGGCGCGGCCTCCATCACCTCAAGGCTGCGCTTCAGGCTCGCCGCACAAGCCTGAAGATCCGCAGAGTCTGCATCGCCCCAGACCGGTGCCGCAGCAGCCAGAGCCAGAGCGCACGCAGCACCCAGACGCCTCATGGATGTGCCTCGCGGACCTCGCGCACGGTCTCCATGAAGCGCGCGACCCGCGCGGTCTCCACCGGGTTCCACCAGACGCCGCCCTCCTTCAACGAAGAGCCGATGATGGCGCCGCGGGACTGAGACAGGATCCGCCCGACATTCTCTTGCGTGACGCCGGAGCCCACGATGACCGGCAGGCCCGTCGCCCCTGTCACTGTCTGCAGCTCCGCATCGGTCACAGCGTCGCCGGTGCGCTGGCCCGTGGCGATGACCACGTCGGCGTCGAAGAACTCCAGATCGCGGGTCAGCTCCTCGACGGAGCGGTCGGCGGTGATGGCATGGGCGCCGTGCTTGACATGGGCGTCGGCAAAGACCGCGACGCCCTCCGCCGCGATCTGCTTGCGGTAGCGCAGGGCGCGCGCCGCGTCACCGTCGAGCAACCCTTCGTTGGCGACATAGGCGTTGGCCCACTGGTTCACGCGGATGAAGCTGGCGCCGCTCGCCGCGGCCACGGCAAAGGCCGGGATCGGCGCATTGGCCAGGATGTTGATGCCCGTGGGCAGTCCCGCCTCGTCCAACACGCGCCGGGTCACGGCCGTCATGTAGGCCACCGTCTCGGGTCCAATATCGCCGGGCCGCAGGAACGGGATATCGCCGTGGTTTTCCACGATCAGCCCATCGACACCGCCTTCGGCATAGGCCAGGGCATCGCGCAGGGCCGCGTCATAGATCTGCTCGGGATCGCGCCCGTCATGGCGTGGCGTTCCGGGGAAGGCCGGGCAATGGATCACACCGATCACCGCACGGCGAATTTTGAATATGTTCAAAATTTGGTCACCCGCGTCCGCTTTCGATGAAATTGCCAAGACTCTGCACTCCGTTATTGCTTTTTGGGATTTCTTATGCCCGCCGTTTTGCGATGCGGCGGAAAAAAGATCAACAAATCGTTGATCACCGTCGATAAGCAGTTCAAGAATTGAAAAGTTTCAAAGCCGATGGGGGGCTGAATCCATGTCGAACCGTATCAAAGCGATCACTGCCGCAACAGCGCTGAGCGTCGCCGCACTTGCACCGCAGGGCGCCGCCGCGCAGGACAGCGACACGACGATCTGTTTCGTGACCTTCTCGCTGCAGATCGAGTACTTCCAGAAGACCGTCGAAGGCGCGGAGCGCGCGGCCGAGGAACTGGGCGTCGAGCTGGTGGTTTTCGACCCCCAGGCCGACGCGGCGCGCCAGGTCACGCTGGTGGAGGATTGCATCGCCCGGCAGGCCGACGCGATCGTGCTCGACCCGATCGAAAGCGGCTCGCTGGCAGGTCCCATCGAGCAGGCGCAGGAGGCCGGCATCCCGATGGTGACGCTGGACACCCGCATCGACCATCCCAACATCCTCAGCCTGATCGGGGTGGAGCAGTATGACACCTCGGTCCAGTTCGGCCGCTACGTGGCGGGCTACATTGCCGGCAAGATGGACGGTGAGGCCACCATCGGGCTCATGATCGCATCCTCCGAGGTCCAGATCGCCCGGCGCGACGGGTTCGTGGATGCCATCAAGAGCGTGCTGCCCAACGTCACATTCGCTGCCGAGGGCGATGGCCGGAATATCCTGGAGCGGGCGACCGCCGAGGCCGAGAACATGCTCACCGCGAACCCGGATATCGATCTGATCTATGCCACGGGCGACCCGCAGCTTCAGGGCGCGCTCGCCGCCGGGCTCAGCCAGAACCGCGATATCGCCTTCTTCGGCTGGGACGATATCCCGGACTATTTCGTCGCCCCGATCAAGGAAGGCCGGCTGCAAGGCTTCCTGATGCAGGCGCCGGAGTTCAACGGCGACCAGGGCGTGCGGCTGCTGGTCCAGCATCTGGGCGGCGAAGAGATCTCTCCGCGCGTGTCCTACATCCCGACCATCGTGACGCCGTTCAACATCGACGACATCCAGTGACCCCCACGCCCGCCCGGCCCGCACTGGGCCGCGCAGAAAACGGACCACAGGCGTGACCGCCAGCGCCCCGGCGAGCGCGGGCCTCCTGCCCCGGGCACAGCGCCGGATGATCGTGGCGCTGGTGCGCTACGGCATGTTCATCGCGCTCGGGCTCTGGCTCGTGGCGATGAGCCTGGCGTCGGAGCATTTCCTGACCACGACCAACCTGCTCAACGTGCTGCGCCAGTCCGCGCCGCTGATCATCATCGGGGTCGGCATGACCTTCGTGATGGCGACGGCGGGGATCGACCTGTCGGTGGGCTCGACCGTGGCGCTGGTGTCGGTTCTGACGGCAAGCTGGCTGGGGCTCGGCCTGCCCGCGCTGCTGGTCATCCCCCTGGTGCTGGTGGTGGGCGCGGCGATCGGGGCCTGCAACGGCTGGATCATCACGCTCGGCGTGCCGGCCTTCGTGGTGACGCTGGCCGGGCTGACCTCGATCCGCGGTGTGGCCTTCGTCTATTCCGACGGCTACGCGACGCCGATCAACGACCCGGTCTTTGTCTGGATCGGGCGCGGCGACCTTTTCGGGATCAACGCGCCCTTTCTGATTGCCGTTGTTGTGGCGATCCTCGGCTGGTTCCTGCTGAACCGCACCCGCTTCGGCCTCCATGCGCTCGCCACCGGCGGGCGCGAGGAAGCCGCCCGCGTGATGGGGCTGGCCATCAACCGGATCAAGATCAAGGTCTACGCGCTAACCGGCTGCCTCGCGGCCCTCGGCGGTGTGGTGATTTCGGCGCGACTCTCGAACGGCTCGCCCAATGCCGGGGTGATGCTGGAGCTCGAGGTGATCGCCGCGGTCGTGCTGGGCGGCACAAGCCTTTTCGGCGGGCGCGCGACCATCGCGGGCACCGTCGCGGGCGCGCTTCTGTTGAATTTCGTGCGCAACGGGCTGAACCTGCTGGGCGTGAACCCCTACTGGGTGCAGGTCGTCACCGGCATCATTCTGGTTCTGGCGGTGCTGATGAACACGGTGCTGAACCGCAAGGTCGAAAGCTGGGCCCGCGCCAGCACAGAGGAGGACGCGAAATGACCGCGCCTCTGGTCGAGATGCGCCACATCTCCAAGAGCTTCGGCGCGGTCACGGCACTCAACGATGTCAGCATCGCGCTCGATCCCGGCAGCGTGCTGGGCCTCGTGGGCGACAATGCGGCCGGAAAATCGACGCTGATGAAGGTGCTCGCCGGCGCCATCCTGCCCGACCGGGGCGAGATCCTGATCGACGGCGCGCGCGCCAGCTACACCCATCCGATCGGCGCACGCGATGCGGGCATCGAGATGATCTACCAGGATTTCGCGCTGGTGCCGGATCTGACCGTCGCGCAGAACATCTTTCTGGGCCGCGAGCTGACGCGCAAGGTCGCCGGGCTCACCGTGCTCGACCGGCAGACGATGAATGCGCGCTCCGAGGCGCTGTTCGGCGCGCTCGGCCTGCGCGTGCCGTCGGTGCGGCTGCCGGTGCTGTCGCTCTCGGGCGGCCAGCAGCAGGCGGTGGCCATCGCGCGGGCGACGGGGTTCGACGCGCGGCTGGTGATCATGGACGAGCCCACCGCCAATCTCGGCGCGCCCGCCATCGAGAAGGTCCGCGAGACGATCACGCAGCTGAAATCCAACGGCGTGTCGGTCATCATCATCAGCCACCGGCTGGAGGATATCTTCGCTATCGGAGACCATTTCGTGGTGATGAAACAGGGCCGCGTCGTCGGACGGCGGCATGTCGGCGATACCGAAAACGCCGAGATCGTCGAGATGATCGTCACCGGGCGCGATCCGCGCCTGTCCGGCGGGGAAGCGGCATGAGCCGGCGCCCGAGCCTCGCCGACGTCGCGCGCGAAGCCGGCGTTTCGCTGGGCACGGCGTCCAACGTGATGAACGCCCCGGAACGGGTCCGGCCGGCAACGCGCGAGCGGGTCTATGCTGTGATGCGGCGGCTCGGCTACGGGCCGAAAGGGTTCGTCTTTCCGGCGGAGGTCGCCCATCCCGAGCCCGAAATTACCGAGGACCGGCCCCACCTGATGACGCTGGGCTATATCTCGGTCGACCTGATCGCCCGGATCGAGGTGATGCCCCACCGCAACGACCGGATCACCGGCGAGCGGATCTCCAAGCATCTGGGCGGACCGGCGGCGAATGTCGCTGTGGCGGCGTCGGCGCTCGGGCCGCCCTGCCCGCTCGACGTGGAGCTTGCGACGGCCATCGGCAAGGATCCCGACAGCCTCTGGGCGCTGGAGCAGCTCTCGCGCAGCGGCGTGCGCGCCCGCGCGGTGCGCAGCCCGTTTCGCGAACGCCTCTCGCGCTGCATCGTGCTGCTGGAGGCCGACGGCAGCCGCACCAAGATCAACGAACCGCTGACCTTCACCGGCCAGGACCTGCTGCCGCAACTGCCGACCCTGCCGGCGCGCCGGCCAAGCCATCTGCATGCCGACGGCTACCAGTTGGACGCGCTGCTGCCCGTCCTGCCGCAGCTGCGCGCCCTCGGCTGGCAGGTCAGCGCTCACGACACCGGCATGGACAACCGCTACCGCTCGGCCGACGGGTTCGCCAAACTGGTCGCGGCGCTCGACATCGTGTTCGTGAACCGGCGCTCGGCGGCGCGTATCCTGGGCCGCGGCCTGGCGTCCGAGCATCTCGTCGGCGCCATGGCGGGCTATCTCGCCGGCCTGCCCGAGCGCGGCGATGTCGTGCTGACCCTTGGTCCCGATGGCGCGGCGGTGTTCGAAGCCGACCGGACGGAACCGATCCGCGTGCGCGCCCCGTCGGTCCGCGTTGTGGACGGGACCGGCGCGGGGGACTGTTTCGTCGGGGCGTATCTCGGCCAGCGCTTGCACGATTTCGACCGGCAGACCGCAGCCGCGGGCGCCTGCGTGGCGGCGAGCCTGTCGATGACCGCCGAAGGCGCCCAGGGACGGCGCGTGCCAGCGGCCGAGCTTGGACCGGACGCCGCTGCACCAACCCTGAGAGCGACGCCATGACGGTCTATGTCGTGGGCAATGTGACCGAGGATCTGGTCTTTACGATGCCGCACCTGCCGCGGGACGGCGAGACGCTGATCGCCGAAAGCCGGCTTGCGGACATCGGTGGCAAGGGCTTGAACCAGGCGCTGCTGCTGGCGCGCGCGGGCTGCGACGTGCAGCTTCTGGCGGCTGTCGGCGCGGACGAGGCCGGCGCGCGCGCAAGCGCCGTCCTGAGCCGCGAGATCCCCGGAGCCACCCTTAGGGTCGCCGAGATCCCGACGGATCAATCCATCATCTATGTCTCGCATGCCGGGGAAAACCACATCCTGTCCACCAGCTTCGCGGCCGATACCGTGTCGCCGGAGGACGCCGCGACGACCCTGGCCGAAATCCGCGCGGACGATACGCTGATCGTTCAGGGCAACCTGCCGCAGGACACAACGCGCGCGGCGCTGGCGGCGGCGCGGACAGCGGGCGCGTGGACCGTCGCCAATCCATCGCCGATCCGCTGGTCCTGGGACGCGTTGTGGCCGCTCGTGGACCTCGCAGTCGTGAACCGGCCCGAACTGGAGGGTCTGACCGGCCAAAAGGACACCGCGCGCGCCGTGGCCGTGCTGCACCGGGCCGGAACAGGCGGCGTGCTGCTGACCCTCGGCAGCGCCGGGGCGCTGCTCTATGACGCCGACGGCGAGCTGGCCACGCCGGCTGTGCGCGTCGATACGGTCGACACCGCAGGGGCCGGCGATACGTTTGCCGCCACCTTTGTCGCGGCGCGCCTTCGCGGGATACGGGCTGTGGCCGCGTTGCGTGCAGCGGCGGCCGCCGCCGCCCTGACCGTATCGCGCCGCGGGACGCACTCGGCCTTTCCCAGCCGCGAGGAGATGTCGCGATGCCTGGGCTCCGCGGGGCCGATCGCATGACGCGCTTCAGCGAAGATCTGCGCCATCGCCACGCGGCCGGTCTGGACGCGTTCGTCGGGCATCCCTTCTTTCGCGCGGCGGAGCGGGGCGCGCTCAGCACCGAGGCCCGCGACGCGTATTTCGTGAACGAACGCTATTTCGTCCGGGCCGCGCGGGTAATTTTCGCCCACTTGCTCGCCCAGGCCCCGACACGGGCGTCGGCCCGCCATATCGTGTCGATCCTCGACGGGCTGGTGAACGAGCAGGAGGCGCTCTTCGACCGGATCTACGCCACACTCGGGCTCAGCGACCCACCCTGCCCCAGCCCCGCGGCGGCAGCCCTGGCCGACGGCATGACCGACATCGCCCGCGCCGGCCCCTACGCAGCCGGGATCGCGGCAATGAGTGCCGCGGAATGGAGCTATGGACAGGTCGCTCAGCGCGGCGGCTGGGCGGCCGCCCCCGATCCGACGTTGCGGGACTGGTTCGCGCTCCATGCCGAGCCCCGGTTCCTTGCCGGTGTCGACTGGCTTTGTGCAGAGCTCGACGCGGTGCAGACCGAAACCAACAGCGCAGCCATCGACGCGGCCTTTGCCCGTGCCATCGATCTGGAGATAGAGTTTCATGCCGAACCGATCCGTGCCTGAGGACCACCGCCGCGGGCGGAGCGCGGGGCCTGTCGGGCAGCCCGCCGCGCCGCGGCGCACGCCTGACGGGCACACACGGCGTGGCGGGGATCCGCGCGCGGGCGCCAGACTCCCGCATGGAGGTCGCAGACAGTGAGCCAGGATCTGAAGCTCTCGATGCGCGGGCTCGTCAAACGCTTTGGCGGGGTGACGGCGCTCGATGCGGTCGATTTCGAGGTGCGCCGCGGCGAAGTCATGGCGCTGGTGGGCGACAATGGCGCGGGCAAGTCGACACTGATCAAGACGCTCGCGGGCGCACACCAGCCCGATGGCGGCCGGATCGAGCTGGACGGCCGCGAGGTGCATTTCGCAACGCCCCAGGACGCCTGGTCGCGCGGGGTTGCCACGATCTTTCAGGAACTCGCGCTGGCCGGCAAGATGACGGTGGCCGACAACATCTTTCTGGGCCGCGAGATCATCCGCCCTGTCGCCGGCGTGCCGTTCCTCGACCGTCGTGCCATGCAGCGCCGGTCCCGCGAACTTCTCGACGAGCTCGATGTCGAGATCCCCGACATCCAGATCTGGGTCGAATACCTGTCCGGCGGACAGCGCCAGGGCGTGGCCATCGCCCGCGCGCTCAATATCGACGCCGATCTGATCGTGATGGACGAACCCACCGCAGCCCTCGCCGTGGCCGAGGTGCGCAAGGTGCTCGGCTTCATCAAGACGCTGCGCGCCCAGGGCAAGTCCGTGATCCTGATCTCCCACAATATCCAAGACGTGTTCGAGGTCGCCGACCGGATCACCGTGCTCCGGCGCGGCCGCAACGCGGGCCTTGTCGACACCGCAGCGGCCACGCCCGAGGATGTGGTCGGACTGATCACCGGCGCCTCGGTCGCCCGACGCACCGCCGACGCCACCCCTTAACTCACCAGCCCCAAGGAGACCGCTCATGCGACCCAACACTCTGCTTCCCGCATCGCTCGCCATCGGACTGATGGCGGCCCTGCCCGCCGCGGCCCAGGACGACACCACCCAGATCGCCTTCATCCCGCAGATCGCGGGCATTCCCTACTATGTCGCCATGCGCGAAGGCGCCGACCGCGCCGCCGAAGCGCTCGGCGTCGAATATGTGCAGGAAGGGCCCACCAGCACCAACGCCGCCGACCAGCTGCGCATTTTCGAGAGCTTCGTGAACCAGGGCTTCGACGTGATCGCGATCTCGCCGCTCGACGAGGAGACGCTGAAACCCGCCATCGCCCGGGCCCGCGAACAGGGCATCGTGGTTCTGACCTCCGACGCCGATGCGCCCGGCGCCGACCGGCAATTCTTTGTGGCCCAGGCGCTGGATCAGGATCTGGGTTATACCCTGCTCGACGAGACCGTCGCGCGGGTCGGCGACGCCGGCAAGATCGCCATCGTGTCCGACAGCCCGACGATCCAGTCGATGCAGAACTGGATCGCGGCGATTCAGGAACGCGCGGCCTCCAGCTATCCCGAGATCGAGATCGTCTCGGTCGATCATACCGACGGCACCGCCGCGCGCGCCTATCAGTTCGCCACCGACGCGATGACGCGCAATCCGGACCTGAAGGCCGTGCTCGGCATGGCGTCCACCACCTGCCCGGGCATCGCGCAGGCGGTCGAGGCCGGGGGCGTGATCGGCGAGGTGGTGAGCGCGGGCTACTGCTCTCCCAACACGGCGCGCGACTACATCAAGTCCGGTGCGATGCCGTTTTCGGTGCTCTGGAACCCCGCGGATCTGGGGTATCTGACCGTGTGGGTCGGCGACCATCTGGCGAATGGCGGCGAGATCACAGGCGATTTCGAGATCGACGGGCTGGAGCAGACGATCCGGTATCTGCCCGAGAACGATATCATCCTGCTCGGCCCGCCGTCGGTCTTCACCGCGGACAACGTGGACAGTTTCGATTTCTGAAACCCTGACCTCCTGGCTGCGCGCCACGTTGCCCTCCCGTCCGAAACGCGTCGGACGGGAGGCACTGATCGTGGTCGCACTGATCGCGATCTGCGTGGTCTTCGCGAGCCAGTCGGAATTCTTTCTGACCGAGCGCAACCTGACGACCGTGCTGCGCAACTCCGTCGATCTGGCCGTGGTCTGCGCCGGCATGACGATCATCATCATCCTCGGCGGGATCGACGTGAGCGTGGGCGGCATCGTTGCGGTGTCGGCCGTCTTCATCGGCCGGGCCTACCAGCTGGGGATGCCGGACTGGGTGATCGTCCCGGTCGGCCTCGCGGTGGGCGCGATGCTCGGCGCGATCAACGGCTACATCATCGCGAAATCCCGCGTCCCGCCCATCGTCGCCACTCTGGGCACGATGTATATCTACATCGCCGTGCTCTTTCTGGTGATCGGCGGCGTCTGGATCAGCGGGCTGCCCGGCACGCTCTCCTTTCTGGTGCTGGGCGAATTCGCCGGCCTGCCCGCCGGCATCTGGATCATCGGCGGGGTCTACGGCGCCTGCTATCTGCTGCTGCGGCACATGCCCTGGGGCCAGCGGGTCGTGGCCGTCGGTTGCGACGAAGCCTCCGCACGGCTCGTCGGCATTCGGGTCGACCGCACCAAGATCCAGGCCTATGCGCTGCTCGGCCTGCTCGCGGGCTTTGCCGCGGTGCTCTATGTCGCGCGGCTGCGCAACGTCGAGGTCAATATCGGCACAAACATCGCGCTGGAGGCAATTGCCGCCACGATCCTCGGCGGCGCCAATATCCGAGGCGGGGTCGGCAGCCTGATCGGCACGCTGCTCGGCGTGATCTTCATCAAGCTGACCCAGAACGGGCTGGTGCTGATCGGCGTCTCCTCGCTGTGGGAGACCGTCATCATCGGCGGCCTGCTGATCACCGTGCTGGTGCTCGATGCGCTCGAAGGGCGCCGAACGGCATGAGCGATCCGATGCACCAGCGGTTCCTGCTGCTTGTCGGTCTTCTGGCGGCCGCGATCCTGCTCGGCGCGGTTCTGTCGCCGAGCTTTCTGCAGGTCTCCACCGTCGCCTATCTCCTGCAATACGTGCCGGTGCTCGGTGTGCTCGGCATGGCGCAGACGCTCGTGATGCTGTCGGGCGGGCCGGGGATCGACCTCTCCATCGGCGCGATCATGTCGCTGGTGGGGCTGGCCATCGCCGCTCTTTTCTCCGCCGGGGTGCCGCTGGGCTTCGCCTGCCTCATCGGGCTCGCGCTCGGCACCGGGCTGGGGGCCGTGAACGCGGTGCTGATCTGCGTGCTGCAGGTGCCGTCGCTGATGGCGACGCTGGCGACGATGTTCGCCTATTCCGGGCTCGCGCTGGCGCTGACCGGGGGCACGCCGATCGGCGGGCTGCCGGAATGGTTCGGCATGCTGGCGCAGGGCCGCGTGCTCGGCGTGCCGGTGCATATGTGGGTGATCTTCATCCCGATGGCCGTCGTCTTTCACATCCTGCTGTCGCAGACCCGGATTGGCAGCCACATCTATTCCGCCGGCAATGACGAGCGCGCGGCATTCCTGTCCGGCGTGCGCGTCTGGCGGCTGCGCTTTGCGCTCTATTGTCTGAGCGGTGCGGTGGCGGCGGTGGCCGCGATCATGACGCTGTCGTGGTTCCAGGCCGCCCGGCCCGATGCGGGCGACGGGATGGAGCTGCTGTCCGTGACGGTCGCGGTGCTGGGCGGCACGCATATCTTCGGCGGGATCGGGCGGATCTCGGGCACGGTGCTCGCAGTGCTGATCGTCACGACGCTTCAGGCCGCGCTGCAGCTCGCCAATATCTCCCAGGCCTGGCAGCTCGCGGCGATCGGGGTGCTGCTGATCGGATCGGTGATGACCGACAACGCCATCGGTGCGCGGATCAAGGCGCGGCTCAGGCAGCGCGGCTGAGCGCTCACGCCTCCCAGCCGAACCAGTCCTTCTGAACCTCCGCGGCCGCACTGCCCCGGGCCGGATCGGTCACGTCGAGCCCGCGCCGTTCGGCCACCGCGAGGCACAGCGCCTGGGCGTGGAGCGCGCCGAGAAGTGCCGCCCGCAACCCGGCATGGGGATCTTTCGCCCCAAACCCGGCCGCGCCGACCGTCGCGCCGAGCCGTTCGAGCCCGGGTTTCAACGCGCGGGTGCGGGCATCGGCCGGCCCCCCGGTGCCGAAAAGCCCGACATAGTCGCCGGGCGTCAGCATGAATTGCGCGCCATGGCAGAAGTTCTCGGCCTCGAAGGACCAGGCCGCCAGCCCCCCCGCCTCATGCATCTTCGCCGCCGCAAAGGCCGCCGTGCCGCGTGCCGCCCCGCCGCTGCCAAGGAAGAAAAACCGCGCCCCCTCTGCCAGCGTTTCGGCAATCCGCGCCGCATCGGCGCGCGCGGGTTCCGTGGCCGAGGCAAGAAGCGCCCCGGGGTCGAACCCGTCCAGAGGTCCTGCCAGCGCCGCCAGCGCGAGCAGCGTCACATGGTAGTCGAACCCGTGGGGGATCGCCCGGCTGATCGGGGTGTAAGGCAGCAGCAGCGTCGCGTCCGCAGCCTGCGCCAGCGCGCTGTCTGCGTTGATCGTGACGGCGATGGTCCGCGCCTCCCGGTCTCGCGCGGTCCGGAGCGCATCGACCGTCCGGCGCGTCGAGCCGGAGATCGAAATGCCGATGACCGTGTCGCCGGGGCGGATGTCGGCGTCCCAGAGCAGCTCCGCCGCCGAAGCGGGGCGAAAGCTGTGGCCCTGCGCGCGGAAATGGGGCGCGAGCGCTTCGGCGGCGAAGATGGAGTCGCCGCAGCCGCCTGCCCAGACTGTCCCGGCTGTGGGTCGCAAGGGCGCGGCGGCCTCCGCCAGCGCCGCGGCGATCCCCGTTAGAAGCGCCGGCTGTTCGTCAAGCTCCCGCCGCATCAAGGCCCAGCTGAGTTCCGCGCTGTCCACGATCAGATCACGCCCCCGCCGGATCGGTGTTCACCACGCCCGACACCGCCTGTGACAGGGCTTGCGACAGGGCGTCGGGGGCAAGCGGGCCCACTTCGGTCAGCAGAGCGGTCACCAGCCCGGGCGGCACGATCTCCAGCTCCGGCGCCTCGGTCGTCGCGGTCTCGCCCTCGGCCAGCAGGAACGGGTAGCTGCGCGGCGGCGGTGGCGGCACGTCCGCCGCGTCCGCCGCACCCACCTTGTAGAGATCCGCCGCACCATAGACCGGAATGCCGCGGGCCCTGGCCGCGCGCGCCGCGGGCAGCGAGCCCACGGTGTTGATCACGCCACCGTCGCGCGTCACGCTCTCGGCGCCGAGCAGCAGCGCATCGGAATGCCCTGCGGCATACTCCATCGCGGCATCCGGCAAAAACAGGATCGGCACGCCAAGATCGGACAGCGCCGTCATGTAGCGCCGGCCGCCGTCGATGGCGCGGCTCTCGGGGATCACCAGCCGGTCGAGGCACCCCTGGTCGGCGCAGGCGCGGACCACATCCGCAACCGTGCTCGAATAGTCGAACAGCAGCGGGACGCGCATCGATGACAGTTTCTCGACCGCATGGGAAATGAGCTGGCTGCGGCGCGCCTTGGCATTGCCGTCCCATTCCGCCGCCCGCGCGGCGAGCAGATCCGCGGCGTCCCCTTGCGCCAGACCGTCGATGGCGCGGGTCTGCCAGGCCAGCGCATTGGCAACGATGGGGGCCGCCGACCCGCGCGTCGCGGCGATGAACCCGGCCAGCGCGCGCGCTTCGTCCAGCGCCGTGGCCCGGTCGGCCCGAGCGAGCCGCGCGACCAGAGGCAGCGCAAGCGCGACATGGTTCGACGCCCCGAGCACGCCCTCGTCGACGATGTCGTGCAGCCCCGCCATGGTCGCGACGTCCGCTTCCGGCAGACCGCGGGCGCTGAGCAGGTGCTGAAACTCGAACCGACGCTCAGGCATGATGAGGCTCCCCCGACAGTTGGGCGTCCAGCCTCTCCACCTCGCCCGGCCGTGCCATGCCGGTCTGCGCGCCGTAGGCCCGCACCGAAAGCGCCGCTGCGGCATTGGCAAAACCAAGCGCATCGGCGGGGGCCGCACCACCGAGCAAGCTGTGCAGAAACGCCGCCGCGAACGCGTCGCCCGCCCCCAGCGTGTCGACAACATCGACGCGGTGGCCGTCGACGCGCGCGGTGCCGGCCGCGTGCTCCACCATGGCGCCCTCGGCCCCGGCCGTGGTCACGATCGTCTTGCCCGGCCCCGCGGTCAGGGGTCCCAGCCGGGCCTCGACCGCCGCGCGAGAGGTAGCGCTGGTGAACAACAGGTCCACCGCGTCCACGAGCTGGCGCATATGGGCCGGATCCTCGATCCAGTCCGCCGCCTCCAGATCGAGCGAGAGGCCCGCGCCGGCCTCCTGCGCCAGAGCGACCGTCCGGCGGGAGAGCACGGGATCTGTGAAGGTCATGTGCACATGCCGGATGCCCTTGAATGCCGCAGATCGCAGCCGCGCAGGGTCGGGAAGAAACGTGTCGCTCACCGCACGGACCAGCGCCTTTTCCCCGCTTTCATCGAGCAGGATCACGCAAAAGAACGTCGCCGCCCCGGCCCGGGTCTCGACATGGGAAAGATCGACACCTTCCCGTGCGAGATAGCCCAGCGCCTCGCGGCCCATCGCGTCATCGCCGACCGCACCGACCAGCCGCGTCGGCGTACCGAGCCGGTTTGCACCGACCGCCACGTTTGCCGCCATCCCCCCGGGGGCGCGCGCGACGGGATCACCGCTGATCTTTTCGTCGCGGCCGGGCAGATGCGGCACCCGGATGACGAGATCCATGTCGATATCGCCGACACAGAGCAGTTCTGGCGCCTGCGCCGCCATCACGCCATGGTCCCGTTAAGGCCCGCAGCACCGCGAGACAGGGCGGGATCGCGGCGCCGCACCCGGATGGGCGCATTGCCAGGTCGCGCGCGCGCGCGCGGCGTCGCAGAACAGACTGCCGCGCCCTTCGGCCCGGTGATCCGGACGAGGCCGCGCATGCCCGGTCTGCCGATACCGCCATGGGTCATCGCTCTTTGCGGTAGCTCGGTTTTCTGTGGTGGCGTCATGCGGTGAAAGTGGTTGCGGCTCTGTTGAGATCCTGCGCCCCAGCGGTCGGGAAACCGACCTATCGCGCACAATTTCAGGGTTTCATCTCAGGGCAGTCAGGTCAATGGCGCGCGTCGCATTTCCGGCTCTAACTCACGGCATTTCCTTGTTAAAACAGCCTGGCGGTGACGAAATCGGCCCCTTGCCGCCCGCGCACGCAATTTCCTGCCCCAGGCCCGCTGTCCCGGCGCAAACCGGCGCCAGGAAACGACCTTGCCTGACAGGCTTAATCGAACGCGCATTTCCCGATCACACCCCTTACATCCGCCGGACAGGGTCCGCACATCGCGTCCCATCGCAAGCAGGCCAACCCATTGAAGCAGCAGGAACGCCTGCCTTGAGTGCTTGCACCGGAACCCCACTGCCACGCAGTTTCATCTCAGGCCTGAATACCAATCGCGCGGCGCGTCGGCCTGCGCGGAGCGTGCCGCACCGACCGTACCCAGCCGCAATCCGTGCCCAAGACGCCGAAAGCTTCAGCGGCCCTCGCTGTCGGCCAAGTCCGGCGCGCCCGCCGTATTGTCGGGCATGTTCCGGCACTCCAGAAACACGCGCGCCGTGCAAGTCGCGCAAATGCTCCGGTCGAGTTTCGGCACCATCGTCTCCAGCATCTCGCGCTTGCGCCGGAACACGTTTTCCTTGCCGATCTGCCGGATCACATGGAACTGGTCCATCTGCCGTCGGAGCGGAGGGTACCGCCCGACGATATAGAGCCCGCCGCCAAGCTCCTTGCGGTTGCGGCTTTCCTCGATCAGCCACTCGGCCCCGGCCAGATCGATGCCCACGGACCCATCAACCAGCAGCCCCATATGCTTCTGTCCTGGGCGTTTCTCTTCGAGCCGTCGGAACTCCCGCTCAAGATACTCCACCGCCCCGAAATACATCGGTCCCTGAACGCGGATGAAGAGCGACTGGGGGCATTCCGGCAGCCGCCAGTGGATCGGGCTCATGAAGGGGCGCCCTTCGAGTTTCGCGTTCGGCACATTGACCGGCAGACCGGGCTGCATGGTCTGGCGCAGGAACAGCGCCAGCGAGACGATGACGCCGGCATAGATCGCGAATTCGAGATTCACCAACAGAACCACGCCGAACGTGATCAGGAAGATCGCGGTTTCCGATCCGCTGGTGGTCAGGATGTGGCGGATCTCCTTGATGTCGATGAGCTTCCAGGCAACCAGCATGATAAGCCCAGCCATCGCGGGGATCGGGATGTAGGCGATCAGAGGGCTGACGACGAGCAGGATCAGCAACAGAAAACCCGCGGCCAGAATGGCGGCGAGCGGTGTTCTGGCCCCCGCCTCCATGTTGAGCGAACTGCGCGTGAACGACCCCGATCCCATGTAGGCCGAAAAGAACGACCCGCCCATGTTCGACAGGCCCTGGCCGATGATCTCCTGATTGGAATTGAGCGACTGGTGGGACTGCAGCGACATGGCGCGCGCAATCGACACGGCCTCCAGAAGACCGATGAGCGCCAGCGCGAAGGCGCCCTGCGACAGTGTCCGAACCACTTCGAACGATAGTTCCGGCACGGCGAAGGGCGGGACGCCGGACTCGATGGCCTGGACGAAGGCCACGCCGTGGGATTGGGCGTCGACCCCGTAAGCCAACGCGCTGCCAACGACCAGCGCGATCAGGTAGTTCGGCCATAAAGGCTTGATTTTCTTTATTATTACGGCCACGAACAGCGTCGTCAGCGACACGGCCAGAACGTAGAGATTGAGGTCCGGCAGGGCGTGTAAAAGCTCTTTGCCGAACGCGTATAAGTCATCCGGTCTGGGCAGCGATTTCCCGATGAAGCCCGGCAACTGGCTGAGAAATATCAGAATGGCGGCCCCGGCGGTGAACCCCACCATGACCGAGTGCGAGACCAGGCTGACCAGCTGTCCCAGATTGACCAACCCGAGGCAGAACTGGAAGAAGCCGGCCAGAAAGGTGATGCTGAGCACCGCGGCGATGAACTCGGGCGAGCCGGGAACGAACTGCTCGGACAGCGTGGCGAAGATCACGACCGAGATCGCCGTCGTCGGGCCGGAGACTAGGTGCCAGGAACTGCCGAAGAGTGCGGCAATGACCGGCGTCACCATGGCTGTGTAGAGACCGTATTGCGGCGGCAGGCCGGCAATCGCGGCAAAGGCGATCCCCTGGGGAAGCACGATGGCCGCGTTGGTCATGCCCGCGAACAGGTCCGCCCGAAACGTCGTTCGGTTGACCATGGGAAGCCAGTCGAGGAACGGCATCATCCGCCGCAGACGTGCGGCCGCGTCGAATTTCTGCTTGGTCGCAGAAGGTGCGATATGCGGCGCCTCGTCCGCAGGTCGTCCGAAACGCCATGTCATGAGGGTTAGCTTTCTGGCGAGCCCCAAGTGGTTGGTCCAATTGAAGTGTTAGTGCATGCCCGGCCATTGGTCCATCGACAGGATGCCTCCGGACCGGCGCGGCGGCACAGCGGGGCATTGAGCACGAACAATAGCTCCATTCGGCGATGGCCAGATCCGGATCCGGGAACGATGGACGGCGATCGTGCGACCGATCCGGACCCGCTCCCGTCCGCCGAGCCACCCACCAGACGGCCCTGCGGGGGACCGACGGTGCGGGCACACTGCGTCAGCGGGCACAGCCGGCGTGAGGCCGCGTCAGCTACTCTCGATCGAGCCGGCCGAGGACAGTCTCCAGCGGCGCCACGATTGCCAGCACATCCTCGTCGTGGGTGAAGTATTGCGGCAGTGCGGCGCCGATGTTCGAGGCGGGCCAGGACTGCACCAGGTTGCGTGCGGACTGCTCGGCCGCTTTTCCGTTTCGCGTGTTCTCGAGCGCCGCGATATAGATGGCGGACATCAGCGCGCTGGTGCGGCCCTCGATCTGGACCGCCGCTTCGACCGCATCGATGGTGTCCTGATACTCCTCGGTCAGGAGACGTGCCGCGGCAATGATGAACGGGTGATACTGCTGCGCAACGGGTCCGTTGCCCGTCAGCGGGACGTCCGCTGTCAGCAACTCGGCGGAATGCCCGTCGAACACCATCATCATACCGTAGAAGTTTCTCAGGAGCGGCTGATCGGGGGCAAGCCCGACCGCGATACTCGCGCGCCCCAGCGCCGTCGCGCGGTCCCCGCCGGCAAAGAGCGCCCAGGCCGAGGCCATCTGCGAATATGCTCCGGCAGGATCGATCCGCAGAGCCAGGTCCGCCTCGCGGGTCGCGCGGTCAAGCAGCTCCCGTCTGGGTTCCCCGGGTGGCATGAGGAAGGCGAGGAAGGCTTGCGCCAGCGACAGGCAGGCATGTCCGTCCGAGATCTCGGGCGCGAGTTCGATGGCCCGCGCGCAGAGGATTTCCGCCGCATTCAGTCTGGCGGGATCAATCGACGGGAAGATCAGATCGCTGGCCTCTTCCACGAAGGTGCGTGCCAGCAAGGATGCCGACGACACCTGGTTCACGGAGTGCCGAATGGTGCCGACCCGTTCGATGGCCGCCGTGCCCTCCGGCGCGACGGCCGCGTGCAATGTCTCGGATGATGGTGCGAAGAAGGCCCATCCGATGGCAAGCCCGACGCCGCCGGCACATACCAGGGCGCCCGCGATTCGCGCGACCGCATAGGCCCCACCGGCGCCTGCATCCGAGGTCTCCTCGGACGGGCCGACATCGCGGAGCTCGAATGTCGGAAGATACCCGCCGGGCAGGACGTGAATGCGGACCGGGGCGGCGCTGCCCTCTTCGGCATAGTACACGTCCAGCCTGCGCCGGAGCCGCCCGGCATCGACGCGCACGATGGCTTCCTGCTCGGCGCCGACCTCCGGGCGGCGCCCATAGACGTCCGACGCGATGGTCTTGGCCCGGATACCCGCTTCGCGCCCGCCGAGTGTTTCCTCGACGATGTAGGTGAGAAACGCCTTGAGCCTGTTGGCATCGGCAAAGGACACGCTCGACAGGATGGCCTCCAACGCGTCGCGCTTTTGCTTTTCGTCTGGCTCCGTTGGTCTGACGCGCATCGGCATTCCGTCTCCCTTGCTCGCGCCCATCCAGATGGTGGCCCCACCGCCCGGTACGATCCGAGTCATGCCGTAACATCACCGTAACATACGTTTCAGCCGCGCGTGAACGCCGTCAAGCAACATGGAAACACACTGGCTGCCAGCAAGGCGACATCGTGGCCGAAGATCTAGAAACGCTGTTTGCCGGTCACCGGACAAGGTTGCGGGATCTCCGGAGCACCGACGCGGCGTTCGACGAGATCTGCGCCCATTTCGAAATCCTTCTTCGGCAGGCCGAAAACCGTTTTGGCACGCTGGATGCCGGCACGACGGACCTGATCGCCAGTTTCGATGACCTTCGGCGCGAAATCGAGCGGCATCTGGCGACGGCAGCCGCTTCCAACACCCGGCCCGAACCGCCGGAAGGATGATCCGGGGCGACGCACGGCACCCCCGCGCCCTCGATACGGGCTCTGCACGGCACTTCTTGCCATCCCTTCAACAGTGACAGGAAAGATCATGAAAACACGACACTGCATGGCGGACCGGATAGGCGTGGCGGCAGCCGCGATCTGCCTTGTCGCCGGATTGCCCCACCTCGCCCTCGCCCAGGACACCGGCCACAGCGGCGGGATCATTCACGACGCCGAGCATTACGTACTGGCGGCCATGCATGGCGACCGCTGGATGACGGAAGACGCCGAGATCGACGCAAAGCTCGCCGACCTCCGCGAGCAGTTCGGCAAACCGCCCAACATCATCCACGTCATGTGGGACGATACGCCGGTCGGAGAGATCGGCATTCCCGAGATCCAGCAGATACGCGGGTGGGAAACCCCCGCGATGAACGAGATCGCCGCCGACGGCATGAACCTGCTTCGGATGTACACCGAACCCTCCTGCACGCCGAGCCGCGCGGCCGCAATGACCGGCCGGCACGCCGTGCGAAACGGCATGTACAATGTCGGGTTTCCTTACGAATACGGCGGTCTGGCAGCCGACGAGGTGACGATCGCGGAGGTTCTGAGCGACGCCGGCTATGCAACGGCGTTTTTCGGCAAGTCGCACCTGGGCGACGTGTCCTCGGCAAATCTCAACAATCAGGGCTTCGACGAGGCGATCTGGACACCCTACAATCAGGTTCCCAGCCTTTATGTGCCCGCCGGGCAGCTCAATGCGCTTTCACCGGCCGTGATCTTGCCCGACATGTTCCCCGAGGATCGCTACGATATGGACCCCGGCTGGCGCCCCACGGGCTATGTCTGGGCGCTGGAGGGCAAGAAAGGCGGCGAGGTGCGCGAGTTCGGCACGCCTCCGTTCGATCATGACGGCTACATGGCGCTGGAGGATTCCTTCGAGGACGCGACGCTGGATTTCATTCGGCGCAATGCGTCCGGGGACCAGCCATTCTTTGTCGCCTGGTGGCCGCAGATCACCTCGTTTCTCGGCTTTCCCGACCGCGTGACGACGTCCGGAGGGCTTATTCAGGAGGCTCTGGCCCGGCTGGATGTGCGCATCGGACGGCTCAAGGCCGAACTGGAAACGCTCGGCATCGCGGAAAACACGCTTGTCGTCCTCATGGCCGACAATGGCCCGATGGTGCATGACGGACCTGCGGGCTTCGTCGAAACGCTCTACAGGGGCGGCAAGGGCGACTATCTCGAAGGCGGCCTGCGCGTTCCCGCAATCGCCTGGTGGCCAGGGGTGATCGAACCCGGGCAGACCGTCGGCGACATCATCCATATCACCGACCTCTACACGACCTTCGCGCGGCTCGGCGGCGCGAGCGAAAACATCCCGACGGACCGGATCATCGACGGGGTGGATCAGACCTCACTGCTTCTGAATGGCGATACGTTCAGCCGCAGGGACTACGCCTTTGTCTATACCGGACCGGAGCTCGCAGCGCTGGTCAAGGGGCGATACAAGCGTCATCTGGCGGGGGCGAAGCTCGGACTGTCCGGGCCGGAGTTCTACGACCTCTACAACGATCCGCGCGAAGCCAGCGGCCAGATGCTGCCGATGTTTCCGGCCAAGGGCATGTTCAACCAGATGAAGCTGCGCCATGAAATCTGGGCCGAGAAATACCCCCACCAGGGTCAGAACCGCGATTTCCCCTTTGTGGATGTCGTCGACCCGCGCCCCGAAGTGGCCGCGGCGAGCAAGCCCCGGATCAATCCCGAAGACCTGCCATTCGACCCGCGGGAGGTGATCACACGTGTGCCGGAATGGGACAATCTCGACGCCCGATGGGGCGCCGGAAACTAAGCGCCGTCCGGCACAATCGACCCGAAAACCCGGTGCTCCGCCCCCAGCGGGGCACCGCCACGCACGCGCGCACCGCCCGAGGCCGTCAGCGCGTTCCCGCGCCGCGACCCTGCCTGATCCGGGCCGTCGGCGCAGGCGGTTTCCGAGAAACCGGCTTCGGTATGCCTTGCTTGCCTGCGCGGGCATGAACGCCGCAACCGGGTCAGCGACGGCGGTCGGGCCGGCACGCGGCGCCGCCCATGGCGCGCGAGCTCCGTTCGACGGCCCGCCGCGCACCTGCCGGACCTGCGATGAAAGGCTGCGCCGCAATCCCCTTGAAACGGACCGGACACCGGCGCGCCCGGCCTTCCGCTCGGCCAGGATGCGCCCTCAGCCGCAGCGCCCGCCGGCCTTGAGCAGCCCCGCCCCGAACACCGGGTCATTGCCGCGCGGTCCCAGGTCCTCGCTTGCGCCAGCCAGTCGCCCCCGGGTCTCGGCCGCGCTCGGCGTCCTCATCAGGGCTTCATCGGCCACAATGCGCGCGGTCACGAACGGCGCGGCGATCGATGTGCCCGTCACAAAGCGCCCTGTCTCGTCCGACCGCACGAACACGTCGACGCCGGGCGCCGCGAAATCGACGAAGGCGCCGCGCACGGCATTCTCGTACACGTCGCGGTCGGCATCGATCGCGGTGACGGCAATGACCGATGGAAAGGCCGCCGGATAGAGGGGTGCTACATCGGGGCCCGCGTTGCCCACCGCGGCCACCAGGATCAAGCCACGGGATGTGGCCTCGTTCACGGCCAGGTCGAGCAGCTTGTTATAGGGCCCCGCCAGGGACATGTTGACGACCTCGACCCCTTGGCCCGCAAGCCAGTCGAGCGCGCGGATCATGTCGTCCGCGCCGGCCGCAACGCCGCCGTTCCGGGTCCGGCCCACCACGCCGGCGCTGTAGATCGTCACGTCGCGCAACAGACGCGGATCCGCCAGCAGGCTCGCGACCTCGGTTCCGTGGCGCGACGAGACGCCCTGACCGCTGGCAAACTGGCGCGAGATGAGCGCCGCGCCCCCGAGGTTCGGTGCGCCCGGATCCACGGCCGTGTCGATGAGCCCAACGGGCCCGCGTGCCTGACAGCCTGCGGCCGGCCACTCGATCAGCGCCTGGGCATAGGTTCGCGGGTCCGCTGCCGGGGCGCCCAGTTGCAGCCGATAGGCGTGGTTGATGCCAACGGTCGAGGCGGGTTCGGCGGCTTCGAGCGCGGCAATGGCCTCGGCGCCAGTCACGTCGTCGGGTTTCGCGAAGGTGACCATCACCTGCCCGAGCGCGGGCAGCGACGTGGTGTCGAGCAATCGGTAGCCTTGCACGTCGGCCGCCCGGAGCAGAGCGTCCCGGGACACTGTCCTAGGCATCAGCGCAATCACCTCGCGATCGTCGACGAGGTCAGCTCTCTGGGCCTGGCCGCCCGGAAAGCCCCGAAAATCCGCCGCACACCCGGCCAGCAGGACCGCCGCGACAATCAGGACCGATCGCCCAAAGCCCCCAGCCGGCAGGCGGAAGCGGTTTGATATTGTCAGCCTTCCCATTCGCGTCCCCTGATCGTTGGCCGTGTCATCCATTAGGTCGACTCGGAAAGAGCTATGGTTCAATCTGAAAACAGCGCCCGGTCCGATTTATTGAACCGGTGTCGCGTGTCCCGCGTCAAAGGAATAAGTTCGGCATGCGGGGGACGGCGGAGGTCTGTATGTGTCCCGGGACCGAACGAGACCGACGTTGGCGAGGAAGGGCTAGGATATGGATCGCGAGGACCGGCTTCTTGCCTATCTGCAGAACAGGCTCCCGGCCGAGGAGCGGGAGGAGTTCGAGGCCGAGATGGCAGCGAATCGGGGACTGGCGGCGGAAGTCGCGGCCCTGCGTGCGGTCCGCGCCGAACTGGCCGCCGAAGACGGCCTATCCCGGCCCGATGCGGGATGGGCCCGGCTCTCCGCGGCCCTCGACGCCGAGAGCGAACCCGCGAACCTGAACCGGCCCGTGCGGCTATCGCTGTGGCAGGCTGCGGGTCTCGTGGTGGCCGCCGTGATGCTCTGGCAGATCGCCATCGTGCCGAACCTGACCGACCCGGGCGACGCCGAATACCAGACGGTGACCGAGGACCGCACCGGCCCGGTCCTGCAGGTGATCTTTGACGCGGACGCCAGCATGGGGGAAATCTCCGCCCTGTTGCGCAGCCATGACGGCACGATTCTGGACGGGCCGAGCGCGCTGGGCCTCTACCGCATCGCCTTCCCGGACGCCGCGCGACGGACCGCGGCGAGCGCGGCCCTCGCCGACCGCCCGGATCTCGTGGACACGGTCACCAGCGAATGAAACCGGGGCGGCGCCGCGCTCACCGTTTGCCGAGGCACCGCAGCAGCAGCTTCTTGGCGTGGAAGATCCGCGTCTTGACGGTACCCGCCGGAACATCCTCGATTTCGGAGATTTCGCCGTAGGTCAGGTCCTCGTAGAAGGCCAGCCGGATCACGCTGAGATGCGCCGGCTTCAACCTGCCCAGACAGGCGCGCACGCGCGCCGCCTCCGAGCTTGCGATCATCACCGCTTCGGGATCGGGCGCTTCGTCGACGGTCTCCGGGACATCCTCGACATGGCTCAGCCGGGCGCCCTTCCGAGTCCGGTCGATGAGCTTGTTGCGGGCGATGGAAAAGAGCCAGGTCTTGGCGGCGGCCTCGCCCCTGTACCGCCCGGCGGACCGCCAGACCTCCAGCATCGCATCCTGCACCGTATCGGCGGCGGCTGCGGGATCGGTGCCGCGCCCGCGAATGAACGCAAAAAGCGCAGTGTGATAGCGCTCGTAGAAGGCGCGCATCGCCTCCCTGTCGCTGACCGAAATGCGCTGCAAGAGTTCGCGGTCGTCTGCCATCCTCGCCCCGGAGACCCGTGTCGTTCGGATCGGCATCTCCCTCTTTGCCCGGTGTTTGGCACTCGCGACGGACCCGCGCAAGCACGTTACCCGGGCGGGGCCCCCGCCCAGCACATAATGCGCGCCGCAGCCGAGAACAGCCGTCGATCCCGGCACGGACACGCTGACCGGGGCGGCCCCGGATCTCTGTCGGACCGTCCCCGCCCTGTCGGACGTGGTCAGGCCGCCATGCTCCGGTCCGCGCTGCCCCCGATCTCGGACGATGATCCGTGGCCGTGGGCGGAAAGCAGCCCGGCTGGAGGCATGGACGCCCCCGGTGCAGCCGGACAGGTCCCGTCGATCCTCGTCGCAGGGCGACGTCGACGGGGGCGGACGCACCCGACCACCGGCCCGCGCGGGAATCTCTCCATGGGTGCTTGCGGCGTCGCGGCAGGCGCCCTCCCGGCTCATCGGGGGGCGCGGCCTGCTGAACCCGGCAGGGCGAGCAAATCCGCGATGCCGCCCCAAAGACATTCGGACCAATGGCTTCCGCGCCGGGCGCGACCTATCGGGCCGATCCGGTCAGCCGCGCAAACAGCCCGAGTTCGACCATTTTCTCGCCCGAAACGTAATGCATCTGGTCGGCCGGCGTGTTTTCGGTGATCTCCAGCAGCCAGCCGGGCACACCAAGCCGCCGCAGCTCGGCGACCATGCTTTCGGTTCCGGAATTGCCGAAGAACCGGCCAAGCTGCGACCGGTTGCCCACCGCGACGCTGGCGCGGTGAAAGCCAATTTTCGAACCGGGCTCCACCACGGGATCTACGCCCGAAAGGGCGATAACGACGCAGGCGCTGCTGCATTCCTCCACCACCATCGTTGGGATGGCCTCGCCTTCCACGATCCGGGCGATCTCGGTCGCAGTTTGCAGACTGCCACCCCCGCTTCGCAGCAGAAGGAATTCCACCGGCCGACTGGCCTGAACCTCAAGCAGCGACCGCAGGGTCGCTGGCCCGATCACTCCATCAAGCAATACGGCGCCATTGTCCATTTGGAGCACTTCGTTGCCCTGGGTTTCGACCGACGCGTTCAGAATTGCCAGTCCGGACGAGAAATTCACGAGCGCACCGATGGCCATGCCGCCAAGCGGTATGAGCGTGGCCCACCCGACAACCGCGGCAAGCGAGGCCGGGGCACGCAGCGCGCCGCTCGCATCCGTATTGGCGACGATGACAATGGCAAGCCCAAGCAGAAAGAACACACAGACAAGCGCCGTCAGAAGGATATAGCCGACCAGCACCTCTGGACCGTCCACGGTAGAGAACCGGCCCAAGAAACTCAGAATTCCGCCCAGAAGCATGGCAAGAACAGCCAGGACATGACGCTTGGGGTTCGATATCGCGCGCACTGTCACAGCGCACTGATCGCGGAAACGGCGGCAATCATCAGCACGATGAGTAGAATTCCGACGATGTTGAGCAATGTCTGCGATGTTCCGCCGGGACGCCGCCAAACGAGGTATTGACCCGCGTCCCAGGATGTCGCCTTTCGACGGACCAGGCGCCTGTACGACAGGAACACCGTCACCAGGGAGACCAGCGGCATGCCCAATCCCAGGCCTTTCAAAAAGACCTCGAGATCACGGACGACGCCGGCTGAGAGGCCCAGACGCGTCCCGTCCAGGCGGGTCACCTTGATCCCGAAGATCCATTTTCCAAGCGTGGCGCCAGTCGCACCGATCAAGACACCGCTGACAAGCGAGGCCATCAACCCCGTCACGAAAACGTCGACGAGTGGCCCGATTCCGGCTTCGAAAAGCTCAAACACTTCATCGGCGGTCGCCGGCGCGATGGCATAGAATGCGACGCTCAGAAGGAAGAATCCGATACTGCCATTGAACATCGTGTCGAAAACGCGTGCGCCGTAGCGGTGCCAGGGCGCAGGCGGCTCGCTGGTCCACCCGGCAACGGGAGCCACGGAACCGGTCGAAACGGCGTCTTGATCTGCGGCGGGTGCCTCGGTCGTCGCCGAAGACGGGTCGGGCAGGCGACACTGGGCATTGTCGGAAACCCCTGACGCGGGATCATTCACCTCCACCTGTTCAATCGAAGCCGTCGCGGGTGAAAGCTCGGGCAAAGCCTCGCTCACGGTCCACGGGTCCCCGCCATCCAGAAGCGCGTGATAGGGGACCCACTCCCTCTTCGCGTCGTTGCTCACAAGGGTGCCAGTCCCGATAAGCCCACTCTCCGCGAGTTGGGCCAGGCGTTCACGACTGAATGGGCCGACCGGCGTGTCGCCGTCATGATAGAAATACAAAGTATGTTCCCCCAAAATTCGCGGCCGCTACCGATCGGCCACGCCAGCCGACCTGGTCAAAGGCGAGGTTCGACATATCGAAATCGTTTGGTCGTAAAAATCTGGTCCGCGCTACCGCAGGAGAGCTCGTTCTCCTGGATCAAAAGCAGGGATATAACATGAACATGCTTGTACGAAATGTCCATTTGGACGTTTCGTACAAAGCTTAACGGTCACCGCATGCGCTGCAGCAGGGCGGTGTTTGCATAGCCATCCGGGACAAGGCCCGCGGCCTTCTGCCAGCGCTTGATCGCGGCGATCGTGTCGGGGCCGACTTTGCCATCGATCCCATTCGTGGAAAATCCAGCCGCCGTAAGTCTTTGCTGCAACTCACGTTTCTCGGAGGTGCGCAGCGCGCGGTCCTGCCGGGGCCAGCCCGCCTGAATGCTCGGACGTCCGGCGATCCGGTCGCTCAGATGCCCCACCGCCAGAACATAGGCCGTGGAGCTGTTATAGGCCTTTATCGCATTGAAATTGCTGAAGATCATGAATGCCGGACCGCGCGCGCCTGCGGGCAGCAGGATGGCACCGCGGCCGTAGTTCGGCACTTCGCGCCCGTCGATCCCGCGCACGCCCATCCGGTTCCAGGCGCGCGTCGCCTTTACGGTCTCAGGTCCCGATTGCGCATAGTTGAACCCTTGAGGCAGACGCACCTCCACGGCCCAGGGCTGACCCTTTTTCCATTTGAAATCCTTCAGATAGGAGGCCGTGCTGGCCAGCGCATCGGTCGGGTCGTCCGACCAGATGTCACGTCGGCCGTCGCCGGTGAAATCCACCGCATGGTCGAGGTAGCTCGTCGGCATGAACTGCGTGTGGCCCATCGCGCCGGCCCAGGAGCCGCGCATGCCGCGCGGGCTGACATCGCCGGCCTGCAGGATCTTGAGCGCTGCAACCAATTGATCTTCAAAGAATTCTCCACGCCGCCCGTCATAGGCCAGCGTCGCCAGAGCCTCCACGATCGGCGTGCTGCCGCGATAGCCGCCATAGGAACTCTCCAGCCCCCAGATCGCCACGACGACCTCTTTCTCGACACCGTAGCGCCTCTCGATCCGGTCGAGCACCGACCCGTAGCGCTGGACCAGGGCGCGCCCGGTGTTGATCCGGTTGGCCGAGACCGCACCATCGAGATATTCCCAGACCTGCTTGGAAAACTCGGACTGGTTGCGGTCGTTGGAGATGACGCTGGAATTGTACTGCACGCCCGCAAACGCGGCGTTGAAGGTCTGCGACCTGATCCCGGCGGCACTGGCGCGCGGCCAGAAGCCTTCGATCCAGCGCTGGAAGCCCAGATTGGAGGCTGCGACAGGCACCAGGTCCGACGCTTGCGGCCTCAGCAGCGGACGCGGCGAGAGCGTCGCGGCGCGCATGACGGCTTCGGTGGCCTGGATCGGCGCAGGCATGGTTTGGACGGCCAGAATGGCGGCGAGAGCGGTGAAAACGCGACGCATATGAATACCCTGCTCGGTATGGCGGTTAACCTTGTTTTGCCGACCAGACTACCGCAAGTTGCGCCGTCCGCATAGGCCCTCGCGCATTACTTTCGCCTTGTGCGGACGACCTTGCGCTTGGCGGCAGGTTTCGGTTTGCCGCGGGGCTTGGGGCCGCGCCCGCCACGTCCGCGCCGCGCCGCGCCGGTCGGGCCGCGCGCAAGCGCGACGCCGTCGACTTCCAGCATCTCCAATGCGATGCCCCCGGTGACCGGCACGGCCTCGGACAGACGCACCAGCGCGTGCTGGCCGAGCCCGAGGGTCTGCCCGCTGTCGGCCCCCATCAGCGTCTGCGCCTTGGCGTCGAAATGGAAGAACTCGCGCCCCAGCGACCGGATCGGCACCAGACCGTCGGCGCCGGTTCCGTCGAGTCGCACGAACAGCCCGAAGCGTGTGACGCCAGTGATCCGGCCGGTCATCTCGCTGCCCACGCGCTCCGACAGATACGAGGCGAGGTAACGGTCGGTGGTGTCGCGCTCGGCCTGCATCGAGCGTCGCTCGGTGTCGGAGATATGCTTACCGGTTTCGTCGAGCCGTTCTATATCCGCCTCGGTCTGGCCGTCGGGTTTGCCGCCCGCCCCGTCGCCCCAGCCATGAGCGGCAATCAGGCCGCGATGCACGACGAGGTCCGCATAGCGCCGGATCGGCGAGGTGAAATGGGCGTATTTGCGCAACGCCAGGCCGAAATGACCAATGCTGTCAGTGCCGTAATAGGCCTGGGTCATCGACCGCAGCGTGGCCATGTTGATGACTTCGGCATCGTCATGGTCGGCCGCCTGTTCGAGCAGCCGGTTCAGATGGCGGGTCTGCAGCACCTGCCCCTTGGCCAGCGTAAGCCCCGCCGCCTGGGCGGTCTCGCGTAGCGCGTCGAGCTTCTCCGGCGCGGGCTCTTCATGGATGCGATAGAGCAGCGGGACGCGGGCGGCGCTGAGCGTCTCGGCGGCACAGACATTGGCCAGCACCATGAACTCCTCGATCAGCCGGTGCGCATCGAGCCGGTCGCGGAAGGCGACAGAGGCGACGCGACCGTCATCGGTGAGCGCGATGCGCCGCTCCGGCAGGTCGAGCGCCAGCGGCTGACGACGCTCGCGGGCCGCCCGCGCCGCGCCGTATGCGTCATAGAGCGGCGCGATCACGTCTGGCAGCAGCGCCGCGGCGCGTTCGGTCGGATCGCCATCAATCGCTGCCTGCACTTCTTCGTAGGTCAGCGAGGCGGCAGAGCGCATCATGCCACGCACGAACCGGTGGTCGAGCTTGTCTCCCCCCGCGCTCAAGCGCATCCGCACCGCGATGCAGGGACGCGGGACGCCCTCGTGCAGCGAACAGAGGTCCGCAGACAGCCGGTCCGGCAGCATCGGCACCACCCGGTCGGGAAAGTAGGTGGAGTTGCCGCGCTTGCGTGCCTCGCGGTCGAGCTGAGAGCCCGGCGGCACATAATGGGCGACATCGGCGATGGCGACCCAGACGACATGGCCGCCGGGATTGTCGGAGGCGTCATCGGGATGGGCATGCACAGCATCGTCATGGTCTCGCGCATCGGCCGGGTCGATGGTGACGAGCGGCAGATCACGCAGGTCTTCGCGGGTGCCTAGAGGTGCCGGCTTTCGGGCGTCGGCTTCCGCCATCACCTCGTCTGGGAACGCGTCGGGGATGCCGTGTTCGTGGATCGCAATCAGCGACACCGCGCGGGGTGCGCTGGCATCGCCAAGCCGCACCAGAACCCGTGCCGACGGCAGGCCGAGCCGAGCGCCCGGTCCGGCGTTTTCGGCCTCGACCAGATCGCCGTCCCTCGCACCACCGGTGGCACCGGGAGGCACGTGCCAGTCGCGGTCGTTCTTCTTGTCGATGGGCTGGATCCGGCCGCCTTCGGCGCTTTTGCGGAAGATGCCCAGAATGCGCCGTTGCGTGGTGCCGATCCGGCGCATTAGCCGGGCCTCGTAGGCGTGGCCGTCGGCGCCGACATGGGTGAGCCGGCCCAGGATCCGGTCGCCTTCTCCGAGCGCGGGGTCGGCCGTGCGCGGCAGGAACAGGACCACGGGCGCCGGCCCTTCGCCGTGCCATTCCAGTGGCTTGGCAAAGAGATCTCCGCCGGGCGTTGGCGGCATGATCTCCAGCACGCTGACCGGGGGCAGCCGGTCGGGATCACGGTAGGTGCGGCGCTTGCGCTCCAGATGCCCTTCGACTTCCAGTGTCTTGAGCAGTTTCTTGAGGTCGATCCGCGCCGCACCCTTTATGCCAAAGGCCTTGGCGATGTCGCGCTTCGAGCTCTGGCCCGGATTGTCGGCAATCCAGGCGAGCACGTCTTTTTTGCTGGGGATGGCGGTCATGGGGGGGGTCTAACATGGGGGCGCACAGGCGTCATCGCCAAACGGCTCAGGCGCGGTGGTATGGGCTGCCGGACAGGATCGTGGCCGCGCGGTAGAGCTGTTCGGCGAGCATGACGCGTGCCAGCATGTGCGGCCAGACCATGGGTCCGAAGGAAAGCCGTTCGCGGCAGCTGTCGCGCAGGCCCGGATCCAGACCGTCCGCGCCGCCGATGTAAATCGCCAGATCACGGTCGCCGGCATCGCGCCAGCGGGCCAGGAGCGTTGCGAATTCGGGTGAGGTGAGCGCCCGGCCCCGTTCGTCGAGCGCGAGTTGCACGGCGCCTTCTGGGGCCTGACGCAGCAGCGCCTCGGCCTCGACCGGCGGGGTCGCGGGCTTCGGCTCCACCTCGCGCAGCTTTGCGAAGCTCAGCCCCAAGCCCCGCCCGGTCCGGTCGAACCGGGTCAGATAGTCGTCCAGCAGCGTGGCCGCGGGCCCCTTTCGCAGGCGCCCTACCGCGCAGATCGTGATGCGCACGGGACGGTCAGGCGGTCTGTGTCCCGGTCGGCATCCACATCTTTTCGAGCTGATAGAACTCACGCACTTCGGGCCGGAAAAGATGAACGATCACATCGCCTGCGTCGATCAGCACCCAGTCGCCGGCATCCTTGCCCTCGGTCTTGCAGGAAATGCCCACGTCGCGCTTGAGCACCTCGGTCAGCTTCTCGGCAATGGCAACGACCTGCCGGGTCGAGCGTCCGGACGCGATCACAAGATGATCGGCCATTTCCGACCGGCCGCGGAGGTCAATCGACACCACGTCTTCGGCTTTGTTCTGATCGAGAGTGTGTAGGATCTGCGCGAGAAGGTCATCGCCTTCGAGAGCAGCGGTTGCTCCGGCCACGGGAGCGGCGGGTACGGCCTGCTTGACGGCCGCGTCTGCAGTAGCAGTCAGGATAGCGTCCTCCATATGCGCCGGGAGCTCATCCCCCGGCCTACCCTTTCTAAGGTAGCACTTCCCGCGTAACCGCTCAATGACGGTGCCGAAAGTGTCATGGCTGGGGTTTAGGACGAAGAGCCGTCGCCGCAGGGCGGCCAGGCGGCGATGTCACTCTCGTTGGCGATTCGCGACAGCGGGACGTCCCGCAACAGCGGGCTGAACGGCTCGTCGGGCGCGAACCGGATCGCAACGGAGCTGCGCGCCCTTGGCGCCGGACCGGTACCGACGCGGCAAGGCGCGACGGCCATCGACAGTGTGCCCTTGGTGGCGTCCGGCGCTTCGGCCTGCCACGCGGCGATACGGGCCTGTTCGGCGCGAAAGGCCGCACGGTCCCCGGGCGCGATCTCGAACACCTCGCCGACCTCGCCGTCGCTGCGGCGCGCCAGCGCGACGGAGAGCCCCGTTTCCGCCCCGGTATCCGTCCGGCGCGCGCCAAGGAAAAGCTGCGCGCCGCCGGGTTGCACACCGGCCCCGTCGGGCAGCATCAGGGCCACGGCAATCGCGCCCGGATCGGCCGTGACCGGCGAGAGCGTACTCACCCGGGCAGCCGTGGAAGGCACAAACGACGTGCAGCCGATCAGGAGAACCAGGAGGACGGGCTTTACAAGGAGAGAACGCATGTGGTTACCTTACAGAGATCATTTTTTATTGTTTTACATTAAATTTTAGTCGTGTAAATTGATTCGCAGGAGCAGAATGGAGAGAACGATGCCGCTCACGGAACGCACCGCCCGCCTGGCCGGAATCCTCGGGTATGTCACCATCGCCGCGATGGTCCTGTTGGCCGTGCTGTCGGCTTGGATCATGTGGCAGCCGGACATCGTCTACCAGGTTTTGCTGGGCAGCAGCGCCGCCCGAACGCTCGGCTGGCCGGCACAGGCGGGCTTGCTGACGATCGGGGCCACGACCTTTGTCGCGGCGGAATGGACATTGTGGCAGATGTGGCGCCTGTTCCGGCGCTATGCGCGCCATGAGGCGTTCACGGCGGCCTGTGCGGCGGCGATCCGGCGGGTCGGCTATGGGCTCATCGCCTTGGGATGCCTGTCGCTCATCAGCGATCCGACCCTCACGGTTCTTGCGTCCATCGGGCACGAAAACGGGTCGATGGTGGTCAGCTTCAGCAGCAACGATGTCGGTTTGCTGCTCTGCGGCGGGTTGCTGTGGCTGATCGGTCAGGTGATGGCCGAGGCCGCGCGCCAGGCCGAAGACCTGCGCGCGATCATCTGATGCAGATTGTGGTACGGCTCGACGTGATGCTGGCGCAGCGCAAGATGCGGTCACGGGAGCTCGCGGCGATAATCGGCATCACCGAACAGAATCTCAGCCTGCTGAAATCGGGCAAGGTCAAGGGGATACGGTTCGAGACGCTGGCCAAGATCTGCGAGGCGCTTGAGTGCCAGCCCGGCGATCTGCTGCAAGCGGAACCTGAGTAACGGTCCCTGCCCGGCCCGGAACTACTGGATCTGGAACGCGACCTCGTTGCGGCGCCTCATCGGGAGCGTGAACGGATCGTCATAGAAGTAAAACCGCGGGCCATCCGCGATCTGCAGTCCCCGCGCTTCGGTCCAGCGGCGCAGCTCGTCCGCTTTCTCGGTCAGCTTGCGGTCGTTCCACCAGCCCGAGAATTGCATGACGGCCTGCGTTTCCGCGTCGGTCATGCGAAACCGGATGCGCTCATCGTCCGGCGTCGGCAGCGTGTCGAGATCGTAGCCGTCGGGCATCATGAACTGCACCTGCCATACGCCTTCCGCAGGCGCCTGGGCGACCGGCGCCGTCATCGCGATCTTGGTCTCCTCGGCGTTCTTGCCGAAGATGAAGCCCGCAAGGGTGCGAAACCCGCGCCGGATCGCGGCACCCCGCTCCCCATCGACATGGACCTCGGCCACCAGATGCGGCTCGTAGCGGCGCAGCTCGAACGGACCGTCTGCGGCGGAGATGGTGAAATCCGGTGTCTCGTAGCCTTTATACATGGTGGAGCCCGCGGATACGGAAACGGAAATCGCGGCAATCACGAGGACGCCCGCGAGGGCAAGATGGAGGGTTCTGATAAGTGCGTGCATGGTCTGCCCTGGTTGATCGGAAGGTTTACGTCGCACCGGGCGGCCTGGATCACTCTGTTCTGGCCGGCTTGTCCCTTGATTGCGGCGCATGGGCGCGGTAGGCGACGCTATGCAGCCTATTTTCAACATCGATGACCGGTCGCGCCTCCCCTGGCGGTTCTATGGCCAGACGCGGACCGCGACGGCCCGACTCTGATCCTGTGCACGGCAAACCTGCCGCATGACCGACGGATCACATCAGACTGCAGGAACGGACATGACAATGGCCAAGACGCTCTACGACAAGATCTGGGATGCCCATCTCGCCCATGAGGAAGAGGACGGCACCAGCCTGCTCTATATCGACCGCCACCTCGTACATGAGGTGACCAGCCCGCAGGCCTTCGAGGGGCTGCGCATGGCTGGCCGGCCGGTGCGCGCGCCGCACAAGACCATCGCGGTGCCCGACCATAACGTGCCGACGACCCATGGCCGCCACGACCCCGAGCAGATGCCCGAGGACAGCCGCGTCCAGGTGGCAGCTCTCGACAAGAACGCCAAGGATTTCGGCATTCACTACTATCCGGTGAGCGATGTGCGCCAGGGGATCGTGCACATCGTCGGGCCGGAACAGGGCTGGACCCTGCCGGGCATGACGGTGGTGTGCGGCGACAGCCACACGGCGACCCACGGCGCATTCGGTGCGCTAGCCCACGGGATCGGGACCTCGGAGGTGGAGCATGTGCTCGCCACCCAGACGCTGATCCAGAAAAAATCCAAGAACATGAAGGTCGAGATCACCGGGAAATTGCGCCCCGGAGTAACGGCCAAGGACATAACACTCTCGATCATCGGCAAAACCGGTACGGCGGGCGGCACAGGATACGTGATCGAGTATTGCGGCGAGGCGATCCGCGACCTCAGCATGGAAGGGCGGATGACCGTCTGCAACATGGCGATCGAAGGCGGCGCGCGCGCCGGACTAATCGCGCCGGACGAAAAGACCTTCGAGTATGTCAAAGGCCGCCCCAACGCGCCCGACGAGGAGCATTGGGACAAGGCGATGGCCTGGTGGAAGACGCTCTATAGCGACGACGATGCGCATTGGGACAAGGTCGTCACCATTCGCGGCGAGGATATCGCGCCGGTCGTCACCTGGGGCACCTCGCCCGAGGATGTGCTGCCGATCACCGACACTGTACCCGCCCCGGAGGATTTCGAGGGCGGCAAGGTCGAGGCCGCGCGCCGGTCGCTCGACTATATGGGCCTGACGCCGGGGACCAAGCTGAGTGAGATCGAGATCGACACGGTCTTTATCGGCTCCTGCACCAACGGGCGCATCGAGGATCTGCGCGCCGCTGCCGAGATCCTGCGCGGCAAGAAAATCAAGGACGGGCTGCGCGCGATGGTGGTGCCAGGCTCCGGCCTAGTCCGGGCCCAGGCCGAGGAAGAAGGTCTCGCCGATGTGTTCAAGGAGGCCGGATTCGAATGGCGCCTTGCGGGCTGCTCGATGTGCCTGGCCATGAATCCCGACCAGCTGGCCCCCGGAGAGCGCTGTGCGGCGACGTCGAACCGCAATTTTGAAGGCCGGCAAGGGCGCGGCGGGCGCACCCATCTGCTCAGCCCCGCCATGGCCGCGGCGGCCGCCGTCACCGGCCGTCTGACCGATGTGCGTGAGTTGATGTAAAGGGCTGACCCCGAAAGGAATTCCCCTATGAAAACCTGGATCTCATGGCTGTTGCTCGGCCTTTTGTCCCTCGCGTTCGGCATCTTCGTGCTCGCGCATCCCTTTGCAGCCTCGATCGCGGTAACGACGCTGGCCGGCATCCTGTTTCTCGTCTCGGGCGTGTTCCAGACCGTGATCGGGTTTCAGCAGGTGGGCGCGGGCGCAAAGCTGCTCGGGATCGCTCTGGGCCTGTTGATGATCTTTTTGGGCGTGTCGCTGACCTTCCATCCGCTTCAGGGTGTTCTGTCGCTGGCGCTTCTGGTCACGATCATCTTCGCCGCCGGCGGGATTCTGCGGCTGATACTGGCGTTCCGGATGAAGCAGAGCGAGTTTTTCTGGCCGATGCTGCTGTCGGGCGCGCTGTCGGTGTTGCTGGCGGGGTTCATCGCGGCGAACTTCTTCGAGGTTGCGCCTCAGCTTCTGGGAATTCTGCTTGGGATCGAGCTGCTGTTCAACGGCGCGGGTCTGATCGTGCTCGCCTTCGTGATCCGCAAAGCCAGCTCGGCCTAGGCCGGCAGGCACTGCGGGACAGGGTCACGCGCGGTTGATAAGAGCTGTGAAAGGCTGGGTGTCGTCGCCATGGAAAACAAAGTCTCCAAGTGCAGTGACGATGCCGGTCTCCTTGTCCTTGAGGCAGGAAAACAGATGGTAGTCGATATGTCCGATATGAGCCTGCTCATCCATATGCTGCATGGCCATCTTCATGATCCGGACCGGCGACTGGGTCATCAGGTCGTCGGCCGCCTCGAAACTGTAGGTACCATGGGCGTCGCGCCGCCCATGCATCACGGTGAAACTGTAACTTGCCATTCGGACCCCTTTTCTTCGCCGCGCGTTCCGCGCGCCACGACACAGTAGAGCGCCTGTTTATCAGCCGTTTGACAGGCGCTGCAATTCACACAGGCGGGACAGCCCGCCACCCCAACGTGGGAGAAACAAGATGGACAAATTCACCAAACTGACGGGCGTCGCAGCTCCGCTGCCCCTGATCAATGTCGACACCGACATGATCATCCCCAAGCAGTTTCTGAAAACGATTAAGCGTACCGGGCTGGGCAAGAACCTGTTCCACGAAATGCGCTATGACCATCTCGATCAGGAAATTGAGCATTTTCTGCTCAACAAGCCTGCCTATCGCAATGCGGAAATCCTGATCGCGGGCGAGAATTTCGGCTGCGGGTCGAGCCGTGAACATGCACCCTGGGCGCTGCTGGATTTCGGCATCCGCTGCGTCATCGCGCCGAGCTTTGCCGATATCTTCTACAACAATTGCTTCAAGAACGGCATCCTGCCGATCGTGCTGCCCCAGGATGAGGTCGACAAGCTCATGGACGATGCGGAGCGCGGCGCGAATGCCACGGTCACCGTGGATCTGGAAAGCCAGACGATCACGGGACCGGACGGTGGCACCATCGGTTTCGAAGTCGATCCGTTCAAACGGCACTGCCTGCTCAACGGGCTCGACGAGATCGGACTGACGATGGAAAAAATCCATCATGTCGATCGCCATGAGGAGCATTTCGCCAAGCATCTGCCCTGGCACTGACCCGCGGAAAGGCTTCGTTAACCATGAACACGAGACCCTGCGGCGATGCTGCGGGGTCTTTTCTTTTTTCTGTGCTGCCTTTCGGCAGGGACGGCCGGAGCAGATGCGCTGCGGCTTGCGCTGTTCAACGCGGAACTCCACCGCAAGGGGCCCGGGCTGCTGCTGCGCGACATCGCCTCGGGCGAGGATGCACAGGTCGCGGCGGTGGCCGAGCTGCTGGTGCGCGCCGATGCCGATGCAGTGTTGCTGCTGCGCGTCGACTGGGACGCCGAGCTAGCCGCCCTCACAGCTTTTGCCGGGACGCTGGAGGCGCGCGGCCTGTCCTATCCCCACCGTTTCGCGCTGCGCCCCAACACCGGGCTGGACAGCGGGCACGACCTCGATGGCGACGGGCGACTGCGCGGACCGCGAGATGCCCAGGGTTATGGGCTCTTTGCGGGACAAAACGGCATGGCGCTGCTGTCGCGCCTGCCCATCGACACGGCCGCGGTTCAAGACCTGAGCGGCCTGTTGTGGGCAATGCTGCCGGATGCACGCCTGCCGCTCACGGCCGATGGTGCGCCGTTTCCGAGTGCGGAGGCGCAGGCGGCGCAGCGGCTCTCTTCGGTCGGCCATTGGGACGTGCCGCTGGTCCTTCCGGGCGGCGGGCGGCTGCAACTTCTGGCGTTCCATGCCAGCCCCCCGGTCTTCGACGGGCCCGAGGATGCGAATGGTTTGCGCAACGCAGACGAACTGCGGCTCTGGCAGAACTATCTCGACGGTGTGCTGCCGATGGCACCGCCCGCAGCGCCTGTGGTGGTCATCGGGGGCGGCAATGTCGATCCGCGGCGTGGCGAGGGTCGGCGTGACGCGATCCGAGATCTGCTCGACGATCCACGCTTGCAGGACCCCTACCCCCGCGCCGATGCGCGGACGCCCGAGGCCACGGTCGACTGGACCGGCATCACCGACCCTGCATATCTCCGGGTCGACTACGTGCTGCCGGCCGCCACACTGCAGATCGTGGAATCCGGCATCCTGTGGCCGCCACCCGAGACACGGCCGGACCTGCTCCGCCATGGGCTCGTCTGGGTGGATCTGGCCTTGCCTTGACGCTCCGGGGGGTGCGCGATAGGCGCTGCCCGAGACCACAACAGGACATCGAGGAGCCCGCCCATGACCACGCCCACTCTGCTGATCCTGCCGGGTGACGGCATCGGCCCCGAAGTCATGGCCGAGGTGCGCCGGATCATCGACTGGTATGGCGAAAAGCGCGGCATGGCATTCGAGGTGAGCGAGGATCTGGTCGGCGGCGCGGCCTATGATGCCCATGGCACACCGCTCCATGACGACACGATGGCGCGCGCGCAGGAAGCGGACGCGGTTCTGCTGGGTGCCGTCGGTGGCCCGAAATACGACGATCTGGATTTCTCGGTGAAGCCCGAGCGCGGGTTGCTGCGCCTGCGCAAGGAGATGGATCTCTATGCCAACCTGCGCCCCGCGCAGTGTTTCGACGCGCTGGCGGACTTCTCCAGCCTCAAGCGCGAAGTCGTGGCCGGGCTCGACATCGTCATCGTCCGCGAGCTGACGAGCGGGATCTATTTCGGCGAACCGCGCGGGATCATCACCGAGGGCAACGAGCGCGTCGGCATCAATACGCAGCGCTACACGGAGTCCGAGATCGACCGTGTGGCGCGCTCCGCCTTCGAGCTGGCCCGGCGACGCTCCAACAAGGTCTGCTCCATGGAGAAGGCCAATGTGATGGAGAGCGGTATCCTGTGGCGCGAGGTCGTGCAGGAGGTCCATGACAAGGACTATCCGGATGTCGAACTGAGCCACATGTATGCCGACGCGGGCGCGATGCAGCTCTGCCGTTGGCCCAAGCAGTTCGACGTGATCGTGACCGACAACCTCTTTGGCGATCTTCTGTCGGACGCCGCTGCGATGCTGACCGGCAGCCTCGGGATGCTGCCGTCGGCCAGCCTCGGGGCGCCGATGGCCAACGGCCGGCCGAAAGCGCTCTACGAGCCCGTGCATGGCTCCGCACCCGACATCGCCGGCCAGGGGCTCGCCAACCCGATCGCCTGCATTCTGAGTTTCGCCATGGCGCTGCGCTATTCCTTCGATGCGGGCGAAGAGGCGGACCGACTGGAGGCCGCGGTCGAGAAGGTGCTGGCCGACGGTCTGCGCACCGCCGATCTGATCGGTGAGGATGGCAGCACGCCGGTCTCGACCACCGCGATGGGCACGGCGGTCCTCGCAGCGCTTGACGACAGCCTCTAGCAGCGACCGGACCACGAGAAGCGGGCTTTACCGACGGCCCGCATCACGCCAGTCTGGGTGCGAATTTACTGTGAGGACGCGATGCGCCGGCCGGCCAACCTGCCTTCGGGCCCCCTTTTTGCGCTGGCGGCTTTCGCGCTTTTCGCCACCCACGATGTCATCGTAAAGATCCTGGGCGCGAGCTACGCACCGACCCAGATTGTGTTTTTCAGCGTTCTCTTCGGGTTTCCGCTGTTGAACGTGACCCTGATCGGGAACGCCAGCCCCGGCACGCTGCGCCCGAAATACCCCGGCTGGACGGCGCTGCGCACGCTCGCTGTGGTTTGCACCGGCGCGTGCACATTCTACGCCTTTTCCAACCTGGCGCTGACCGAAGTCTACGCGCTGCTCTTCACCCAGCCGCTTCTGATCACCCTGCTGGCGATCCCGCTGCTGGGCGAACGGGTCGGCTGGCAGCGCCGCATTGCGGTGTTCGCCGGCCTCTGCGGCGTGCTGATCGTGCTGCGCCCGGGGCCCTCGGGTCTGTCGCTCGCCCATGGTGCCGCGCTCTTTGCGGCCTGCGGCGGGGCGCTCGCCTCGGTGATCGTGCGCAAGATCGGTCGAGAGGAGCGCAGCGCGGTGCTGCTGCTCTACCCGATGCTTGCCAATGTCATCGTGATGGGAGCGAGCCTCGCGATCGTCTACAAGCCCATGCCGATCCAGGACCTCGGGGCCGCGGCCCTGGTCGCGTGCTTCGGCTTTGCCGGCATGTCGCTGATGATCTACGCGTACCGCAACGGGACGGCCGGGTCGGTCGCCCCGATGCAATACTCGCAGATCCTCTGGGCGACGCTTTTCGGCGCGCTGCTCTTCGACGAACTTCCCGACGGAGCGACAGTGCTCGGCGCCGCCGTCATCATCGCAAGCGGTATCTTCATTCTATGGCGTGAAAGCGCGGAAGGCGTGTCGGAAAACCAGCCTGTCCTGCGCACCCGAAGCCGAACCGAAACCGGCACCTACCCGCGGATCTCGCCCGCCATGCAGCAGAACAAGTTCAAGGGCCAGAGCCCCGACGAATGACGCCTCGGCGCTGCGGGACTAGCGCTTGCAAATCGCCGGGACGCGGTCTAAGCGCACATCATTCGGTCGGAGTGTAGCTCAGCCTGGTAGAGCACTGTCTTCGGGAGGCAGGGGTCGTGAGTTCGAATCTCGCCACTCCGACCAAAAAAATCAGCCCTTTATGCCCTCCAAGACGATCATGCGACATGATCCGGACCGGATTTGGTCCGGCAACTGGCGCAAACCTGAATAGTTCAAACCGTTTGAAGCTATGCCAAGGAAAGAAAGCCGCCGTAAGCGGTTGCTGAGCGGACCAACGACACAAAAGACATCATTGCTCCCACGTCCGCAATCTTGTTCCGCCTCCCTCAGGCTTCACGTGAAGTGATTGGCCAGGACTGGAAGGACCAAGCTTGCCGGTCTGCTCGAACCGGCCCCATGAAGCGCGAGGCCCGCAGGAGTCTCTGCATCGTGAGGCGGATCAAGCATGGTGATCGGGACGGCGGCGAACCCGTTGGGGCATCATGCCGGAGCAGGTGTCCGGTGATTTGTGCCGATACAGCCTGTGCGCGTTTCGCTTTCGAAAGACTTGTGCAGACAACCTATGAGCTCACTCGCGGATGTCGACGTTTCTGACTGGTGGGACTACGCTTGCATTCATTTGGATGTTCAGGGCTGAGATTCAACAAGACAGAAAACCCTCTAGAGTTTTGATGACTCGTCATGGAGTGGAGTTTCCTTCGACTTGCAAAAAACCTTGAGAAGCTCGGCCCAACGATGGTCGTCGAGCGTTTCGACAGTCAAAAATTTCATGAAATCAACGGGTTCCGATTTATTGAGCGTGCCACCCCGATCTTGACGCGACCGCCGGGCGTCCGCGGTTAAAAGTAGGCGAGCCGTTCCGCCAGCCAGTATGTCGCCATGCCGCCAATGGCATATCCCATTGCAGAATTAAGGCCGCTGGAAGCCTGTTGCCATTGGCGCGCAAGGACCGGAACGGCGAGACGGACAACAGACCCAATTGCTATGACGCCCAAAACAAATACAAGTTGGCCGGCCTCGACCCCAAGGTTGAAGGCGACTAGCGCAGCCGGGACGTCACTTTCAGGCAATCCGATATCGCGCAATGCCCCGGCGAAACCGAGCCCGTGCAACAGGCCAAATGCAAAAGCAATCAGCCATGGCGACCGTTCGGACAAACGCTTCTGCCCGTCGTCCCGCTTGAGCACCTCAATTGCCAGGAAGACGATAGACAGCGCTATGATCGCTTCGACCGGGGGACCCGGGATCGAGATATGACCAAGCGCGGCAAGGGCAAGGGTGATCGAATGTGCCAGCGTAAAGGCCGTTATCGCCCCGACCAGACGCCAGACATCACGGATCAGGATCAGTAGGGCAAAGACAAAAAGCAGGTGATCCCAGCCTTCGAGGATGTGTTCGAAACCAAGCTGGAAGTAACTGGTCAAAACATTGAGCACGGTTGGCTCTGCCGGAACCAGATATGTCGTTTGCGTTGGCGTCAGCCGTACGGTGGTTGTCGCGCCTGTGTGTGTCTGGAAACGCAACAGAGCATCGGTACGTTGGCTTTCCAGGCCGGAGATTTCGACCGTTCGCCCCACCAGACCTAAGGGACAGTCCGACACCCATGCAGCGACCCAGGCTGCACCGTCAAACCTGGGGTCCGGAGCATGTGTAGGCAAGCAGTTGTCCGGCAGGTTGACGTCGATGGTCATCGGTTTGCCGGCAACATCGGGTTTGCGCCAGAACACCTGCCAACTGTCGCCCGCAAGATGACGAATGTCGAGATACGCGGGTTCCAGCGCGTGCCCCCACGCGGCGCTCATCGGCGACAGCATTATGCAAAGCGCTGCCAGCAAACGGCGCAGGATCATTGCGACAGCCTTTCGCTCAGCTGGTCCTGAGTAGGCATCGAAATGTCGAAGTTGCGCTTCAGCTCGTTTATCTGCGCGTCGGCCAATTCGGATTTCAGTTCGCGCCGCCAATCAAACAAAACTTCGTCACGAACATCTTCGAACGCGGGCACTGCAGGCTGCCGGATTGCATCGACACGCACGATGTGCGCGCCATATCCCGAAGTGACCGGGCCTGCCCATTGCCCGGGCGGCAGGCTGCTGATTGCGTCAAAGAAACCGCGCCCAAACGTGCCATCCACCTGTTGTGCGCGTGTCAGTTCAAGCATGGCCGGCAGCAAGCTTGGTACTCCAAACTCATCCGGACTCGCCCCTGAGTTTAACCCGACAATGGCTGAATCGATGGTTTCCGGGCCCGGATCAGGTCCAAGTCCGATCTGTTGAAACGCGATTTCTCCTGGACGTAGGAACCGCTCGGAATTCTCGCTGAGATGCTCCTGCAGCACCCCGTCTTCAGGTTCCGCGGATTGTGCCAGCGACAACGTCAGAAAGCTCATCTTCTGGGCCAATCTGCTACGAATGACACTGTCGCCACGGTCAAGACCCAATTCACGTGCTTCACGCACAAGAACTTCTTCGCGGACCAAACCGTCCAATAGAGACGTCAGCTCATCCAGGGTCGGTGGGCGCCGCCAGGTTGTCTGGAATTGCAGGATCAGCCGGTCGACATCCACGTCATCAACGGTGATCTGGGTTAGATCTGCCCGGGATTGATCATCGGGATTGAGAAAAGAAAACCAACCAAAAATCGCCAGCCCGAGAAGAAAGAAATGAAACAACGGCTCTTTGTAAAAAGGCATGCGTTATCCGGAGTTTGATGCGATTTTATACCGCTCCGCAACTGATCGCAAAGGCGAAAGAGCGTTCCGGTGCCTGGGTCCGCCACTGCGGTAGGACCACAAGTGATCCGTATTCTTGTTGAACCGATCCATAGACTTCCAACTCCGCAACCAGTTTGGCGAAGACAGTTCGAGACAAGCGCCACATTTCCGCCAAGTATCTCTGGGTCAGCGGAATGGCGCGGGTTTCTTCAAACGCGTCCGATATTATGGGCAGGATCACAAGGGCCCTGTTGCAAAAAACCATTGGCGCCCGAGGCTTCCCTTTCCCCGGACAGAGTCATTCCACGGCCGCAGTGCCAGGGAAGCAAGGCGCGGTGTAGCCCTTCACCACGGCGATGCAAACCTGCACCTTGGCCTGCCCCCAGCGAACGGATCTACCTGTGATTTCGGCTGAGCCGAGAAGGAAGATCCATTCCGAGAAAGAGACATAAGCCTGGGGAGATCGTCGCGAAGCTGCGCCGTGTTGACATGCTGACGGCGCAGGGGGCCCAGCTGGCGGAGGCGATGGCTCATCGCGGGTGAGCAGCTTCCCGCGTGTAAACTCCCCCTACCTTTGAGGCACGGTCTCGGGTTGTCTCTAGATCGTCCCAGGCACCGGGGGTGGCATGGCGAGGACCTCACGCGGGCGGATCCCGTTGTAATGCCTGCGCCAAGTATCGGCGACGGTCTGGGCCTGCCGGGTGGTCGCAAACCACTCAGCGTCGGGCAGCCCTCGGTGGAGGGTGCCGAGTTTCTTTTGCGCGACCACCAGTCGCAAGCCCGAGATGAAGCGACACATGCGCCACCAGCGGGCGGCGAAGAAGATCCCCGTGGTGCTGAGCGTCGAGGAGGTCACGCGCATTCTCGAAACAACACCTGGGCCTGGGCTCAGGTACAGGGCCGCCTCCAGCGTGGCCTATCGCGGTGGGTTGCGGGCGAGCGAGGTCACGCATCTCAAGACCGGCGACATCGACAGCGGCCGGATGCTTTGCCGCATCGATCAGAGCAAGGACCGCCATGTGATGTTGTCGCCGAGCCTGCTTGGGCTTCTGCGCGACTATTACCTCGAAGCTCGGCCTGCGGACTGGCTTTTTCCCAGGCGCAACCGGATCGATCCGATCTCGACGCCTCAGCTCAAACGCTCCTGAACACCGCCGTCGATCCCAAGCATCTCGGCGCCCGGATCGGCATGACGAGCGTGCTGCACACGGGGTGCTCGACCATGACCCACCATCCGCACGTGCATGTCATCGTGCCAAGTGGGGGGCTGTCGCCAGATGGTACTCGGTGGATCGCCCGCCGCCCGGGGCTCTTCCTGCCGGTGAAGGTCCTGTAGAGGCTGTCCCCTAAGCACTGTCGGCGCTGCACCGGCCCGCTAAACTGGTATTCTTCGGCGATCTGTCGGAGCTGCTCGACTCGGGTACCTTCCAGCCCCATCCCGCGCCGCTGCGTAAGGCCGGCTGGGTCGTCTACGCCAAGCCCCTTGCCGGTTCATCGTCCATGTCCTGCCATCTGGCTTGCACCGAATTCGCCACACAGGCTTCCTGGCCAACGGCATCCGCCGCGACAGGATCAGGAGCCAGTGCCGGATCAGACCGTCGGTGAGGACGGGCGCGCCGATCTGGACGAGCGCGACCTGCGTCTGACATGCCCCTGATGCGGTGGCGCGACGCGTATCATCGAGACCTTCGCCCGCGGCCAGCCCCCGAAGTCCCGCACTCCGCCACGGGAGGCTACTACGTGATACACCGGTCACACCCGGCCCCGCCATCCGAAGGCCCCGGACCAGTCAGTGCGGCCGTCAGATCAAAAGCAGAATCGCCACAGGCCCATGACGGTGAACAAAGATCGCGATCCCCGACATCGCAGGGCGAAAAACGACGGGCCTGCGTCGTTCGTCGTCACAGGGCACGCAGCTCTGGGCATCGACTGCCCTTGCCCTGATCCACAATCCCCGCAGTAGCGAGATCCGCCCGCGCTTTCCTCCGTGTCAGGTTTATCGCCGCTCGATGGTAAGCACCCAACAGCGACAAACCTTAGACAGAACGGATATCTGTTCTGCTGCAACAGGTAGAGCGAGCCCATCACGGCCATTGGCGAGGCGAGCCAACGCCGGGTTGCGGCGCCCCGCTAAGCAGACCTTGGTCGCGGGCGCGGCCTATTCGATGCTCGGGTGTCTCAATCGCGGAAGTCGCAGTCCTTCGCGGACCACGCGCAGTTTCCACCTCACCCGCGAAAGCGCCCTCGAAAACGATGTGAGTTGCTTCTGGCTACGCGAATTGCAGCTGAGTCTGCCACTAGCTCGTTGCTCATAACGTATGGTCTTCCGGATATCGCAGAACCCCGCGCGCAGCCTGGATCCCGGGTGCCGACCCGGCAGAACGTGGAGGGGCGCCGCGGGGTCAGGCACCGAGGAGGACAATGGTCAGCGGGACGGGCAACACCCCGATCGCGAAGGCCAAGACCGTTGGCAGAGGGGCAAAGAGCCCACTCAGGCCGGCCAGGAGCGCGATCCCGCCGCCCCCGCCGATCAGAGTGTTCCCAGGGATGTTCAGAGCCAGCGCAAGCGCCACATAGCGGCGACGCAGGGCGAGGGCCAAGATGCGGGGCGGCGCGCCGTCGAGCAGCATCGCCAGCCGTTCTTGCCGCGACAACGGTGCGGCCCGCCTGACCAGATCGGCCGCGCGGCGCATCCGCAGCGATGCCAGAAATCGCGCGAGCGCCGGCATGGGTACCATTCGACCCATTGTGTAGGACAAGCACAGTGCCAGCACCGTCGCGACATAGACCAGCGGGGCAATGGCAGCGCCGAAGGCCACTAGCATCGCGAGCCCGATCTCCGCACCCGGCACGAAGGGTATGGCGAGCAGCCCGACATAGGCGACGGCGCCGAGCATGATCGCCCGATGCACCTGCTGCTCGTTTTCGGGCATGATCTGAAAATCAATCGCGTCACGGACGATGTGCGCGCACCAGGTCGCGACGACGACAAGAGCCACCAGTACAGCGATCCGGAGCGCGATGCCCGCCGGAGTGGGCACGGGCGGCGGGGCCGACGCGGCGCTCACCCTGCGATGACCGCGGCGGGCGGCGGTGCGGTCGATCCCTCGCCCACGACTTCGATCTGGTGAGTCCAGTACCAGCGCCGCGTGGTCCAGGTCGCCTCAAGCCGCAGTTCTTCTCCGTCGACGATGCCATACCAGACGACGGTGTGCGGGGCATCGGGGCAGCGGGTCGTCACCGTGAAATGGAAGGTGTCGCCAACCTGTTTCGTTTCATAGTCCGACCAGCCGAAATCGCAGTATTCCTGACACATTGCAGACTGAAAACGCCCATCTACGAAATGCAGTTCGTCCTGCACGACTTTGCCGGTCCCAACGATGGTGTCGACAGTGTGGAAAACCCGCCCGTCCAGCGCGCTGCCCGCCTGCCAAGGCCCCGCGGGCACGGCGAGATCGGGAATATCCCGATGCATCAGGCTCACGGCCCCGGTCGCCGCTCCGACAGCGAGTGCGCCGACCGCAATGGCTTTCACTACTGGTCTCACCGCAATCTCCTCGTCTCGAAAATGAACGCGCTGGCGCTGCGAGGCCGATCCGTCGCTGGTGCCGGGGCGCGGCGTCCGCCTGATTGCTCGAACATCAGGGTTGCGCTCCGAACCGAGCCCTCAGACCTTGGTAACGAGATACCGCGCCCGCGCCCCGAAGCCGACGCTGCCATCTGGTTTACGGTAGGGAGTGAGGAACTCGGTCAAGGCAGCGACGAGCGCATCCTCACCGGAATGCTCGGCAGCCCTCACGGCCACGCCGGAAGATGTCAGGCCCCTCAAGGCTGTCTCGAGGTCCGGGTAGTGCCAGGGAACGTCAACGTCGGTCAGCTCAACCGGGGTCAGCCCACCGGCTTCGGCGAATGCACGCAGGTTCGCTGCGTCCGAGAGCGCGAAGGGGCCGGCCGCGCCAGGCGGCGGCGGTGGCAGAAGCGGCTTCAGAGCCGCGATATGCCCGGCCGCCTCCATGCCGACGGGATCGCCCCATGTCAGGATGACGACCTTGCCGCCCGGGCGTGTCACCCGTCCGGCCTCGCGCAGAGCCTGCGTCGCGTCACCGGCAAACTGGAAGGAGTTGAAACCGGTGACGAGATCGAAGCCATCGTCGTCAAACGGCAACGCCTCCAGATCGCCCTGCCGGAAGTCACCGGCCGGTGTGCGTTCCCGCGCGATTTCCAGCAGGGCCTCCGACGCGTCGAGACCGGACACCGTGGCGCCGAGGGTCGCCGAGAGCGCCGCGGCCATGCCGGACCCGCAGCCGGCATCGAGATGACGCGTGCCGGGACCGACCTCGGCCCGCCCAAGAACGGCGTGGAAGGCAGCGGCGAACTGCCCCTCCTGTACCTCCGCCCAGTCGCGGGCGCGCGCGCCCCAGAGCCTGCCGTTGAGTTTTGACGACCGCTTGTCGAGCGTTGTGGTCATGGATCTTCCTTCCCTTTGGTCCTGCCGGGCAATCGGAGGACAGCGTCGATCACGCGTCAGGCCGCCTCCCGCTCGCGCATCCGCAGGAATTCACGTGCGCGTTGCTCGGCGCTCCCCGCCCGTCCGAAACGTCGACGTTGGGGATCGGTCGGAGCAGCGCCCGGTCGTCCGACGGTGTGATGAAGACCAACCTGGCCCCGGCACCGGCGCGCTTGGGCGTGATGTGTTGCTTGGACAGATCACACTGAAGGTCTCACCGTTCGAGCGGCCTGCGTCCTTCATGCCTACGCCTGCGCCGGACAGGCGTCATTCAGCACCCACAGGGCTCATGCCGGTTGGACCCATCGCGGTGCCGACCGCGAGCACGTCCCCATCCCGCGCCCATCCGTAATGGTTCGCCCCGGGCGGCTCGGTCCAGAAACTGCCGGGGGTCAGGGCGACCATCGCAGCCTCATCGAACGTGTCGCCGAATGCCCAGAGCATCGTGCCTGAGATGATTGTACTGTGACGCCAGGTGTCGGGATGAGAATGCGGCGGAATACGCGTGCCCTGCGGCACCCTGACCATGAACGAATAGGGCGCAGCCGCCGCGGGATCGCCCGAAAGGATCGCCATCTCCATGCCGGAGCCGCCCATTGCCCGCCAATCGATGTCTTCGTGCACCAGGATCAGCGGCTCGTCGGCGCTGGCCATGCTTGCCGCAAGAATGAGCGCTGCGGATAGAACTGCGTCCCGCATGCGTGAGAAATCTGGGATCATTTCGCGTCTCCGTTGCGTCATGCGATCTGTTTGAGCCTGCCTTCGACCGAAGGCGAAGCCTCGAAACGTGGCCACCGTTCGCGCTCTGTGGTCGCCTGGCTACTGCCACGGCTAAAAAGATCTAAAGACGTGCAGTTTCAACGAAGCGCATCGGCGGCACTTGGCGGAGCAAACCCGGCCGCGATGCGGAAGAAGGTATGTGCGCGTTCGAGGTAATCCCGGTTGGCGCTGAGCCAGGTCCCCGCCAGGCGCGACTCAACCAGTTTCGGCGCGATCCGCGCGGCCCTTTGGAAGGTCTCGGTGGCCTTTTCGATCCGCCCCTCCCCGACATGGCCGATGGTGCAGAGGATAAGCGGTGTCGCGCTGTGCGCTGACTCCGAGAGCGCCGCTTCCGCGGCTTCAACGGTCGCCGCGTAGTTGTGCGCCGCGAACTCTGCAAAGCCGACAGCGCAGAGCATCGAGCCTCGCGCGGGATCGCGAGGACTGCGCCGCAGTCCTGCCGCTGCGCGCGAAACGCCGATATCCGCCTCGCCGTTGATCGCCTCGTAAAACCCCAACCAGCATAGCGTCACGGCGCAGTTGGGGTTCATGTCGTGGGCCCGCCGCAACTCGGCCAGGCCGGCTTCGACGTCCTGCCTCATGAAGTAAAGCTGCGCCCTGAGCCGCCGCGCGTGATGGTCTGTCTTGTCAATCGCGATGGCGCGGGTCGCCGCGTCGATTCCCGCGGACAGCGTGTCCGGCACGCTTTCTGTGGTGCCGTGATAAACGTTCCACCAGGCGACCCACGCGAGAACGCGCCACGCGAGCGCGGACGCTTCGTCCAGCGCCAACGCCTCCCGCGCCAGGGCCTCGGCCCCGTCGCGCGGACCGCGATCATATGCCATTTCGCCGGACGAGATCGCCGACCATGCCCGTTGCGCAAGACCGTGGCCGGTCAGGTTTTCGGGGGCGAGCACCCGAACCCGCTCCCCCTCGGCCCGCTCGATCTGGGGAGACAGGCATGTGACGATGGCACGCGCAACCAGCGCCTGCGTCTCGAAGTGGTCGGCCACGTCGCGGTCGAAGCTCTCCGCCCAGACATGCCCGCCGTTGGCCGCATCGATAAGTTGGGCGGTGACCCGCACGCGATCGGCCCGTGCCCGCACACTGCCCTCGACGACATAGCGCACGCCGACCTCACGCGAGATGCGTCGCAGGTCGCGTGGCGTCTGCCGATAGATGAAGGCGGTGTTGCGAGCGACGACAAACAGGTCGCGGAAGCGGGACAACTCGGTCGTGATGTCCTCGACGAACCCGTCGGCCAGCCACTCGAACGCCGGATCGCCCCCAAGCGTGTCGAAGGGCAGCACAATGACCGACGGCCTTTCGGGCAAGGCAAGCGCCGGCGCGTCGTGCATGACATCGAGTGCGAAATGGAGGCCGCGGCCCGGCACGGTGACGATCGCATCCGCCCCCATCACGCGGCGCAGGTTGGCAACTTGCACATTGAGATTGTTTTCGCCCACGACCGTGTCGGGCCAGACGGCCAGCATGATCTCGTCCCGCGATACGACCCTGTCCCGGTTTACCAGAAGTATCTCCAGAAGATCGAAGGCGCGGGCACCGATGCGGAGGACATCGGTCCCTCTCAGGACCTGACGCTTTCGACGGTCAAGAACGAAATCTGCGAAACGGATCTGATCCATAGGCTCGGCGATTGAAGTGGAAGAAGAGACTTTCACCTCATCGGTAGCGGAGTTCACGGGCTTTTCCCATATCGCCGGCGAGTTAGCATGCGGTCCTGGCGCTATGCTGCACCCGTGAAACCTTCTTGCGCGTAGGGACCCGGACTGGGCTGAGGGATGTCCTGCGGTGGTGCAGATAGTGGCGAGAAAACCTTACAAGTTGAACGTCAGCTTTCAACTTGAAGTCCGCTTCAGTCGCACCCGCTGCGAACCACAGCTTTCCGCCTGAGCCTCCTGATCTGGATTGGTCCATCGGTATGTCTAGGAAACGGAGGACCCGGAACGCCGATCAAGCGGTACAAGCCCGCGGAGATCGTTCGGAAGTTACGGCAGGTTGATGTGCTTGTCGGCCAGAGCATTGCAAGGGTGGATGCGATGCGCAAAGTGCGCAACGAGCCCAACCTGCGAATTTGATTTTCTTGCTGCGCGCGCTCGCAGCGAAGATTTGCTGCCAGCGCATTGTTAGCTGTACCGCAGCGCGGCGAGAAAACCGGTCGTTCAGACTTCGCGCAGCGCAGTTGACCTTGCCAAATCACAGGTCGCGGACTGTCCGGTCGTTCACCTGTTTCAGCACCAGGTTTCATTACCTGCGCACCGTGCACAATCACCAGTTTCGAGCAATGTTCGGAGTGCGAACAAAACGGACGCTGACGCAGCCAACTTCGCCATGCGCGAAGGTTTCGAAAATGCCTTTTGACACGCTCCAAGAGTCTCGGCTTTGTATGGGCCATGGCTTTCCGTCGAAGACTCGCTCTTTGCGACGCCCCTGACGAGCCTTGGAGGACAAATTGAGGAACTCACTCTTAATCGCGACAACCCTTTGCGCCATTGGAGCACCAGCACTTGCGCAGTCGGGTCGCGAGAACCCAAGTGCAGACTGGGCATTCATCAACGGCCAAATTCACACGATGGACCAGGCAGGCACGGTCGCTGAAGCCATCGGGATCGAGGATGGCGAGATCGTGTATGTCGGCCATGCCGCCGGTCTGGCCAGTGTCATCGGAATTGGGACCAAGGTTATTGACCTCGAAAGGCATATGGTTCTTCCGGGATTTGTCGAAGGCCACATTCATCCGACCGCCGGGGCGCTCATTATGCGAGGCGTTGACCTCCAGACAGACGACAAGGAAGAGATTCTGGATCGTCTTAGTGACTATGCGGAGGCCAACCCTGACTTGCCCGTCGTTCACGGGTACGGGGTGCGCACACATATTTGGCTGGACGGCGACGGCTTCCCGACGGCAGCGATGCTCGACGAGATTGATCCGGATCGACCGATCTTCCTTTGGGCCGTGAATGGCCACGCGGCCTGGGCCAACTCAAAGGCTTTCGAACTGGCAGGGGTCGATGCCGACACGCCTGATACAGTGCCCGGGTTTTCGTTTTTTGAGCGTGACGAGGCCGGCAACCCAAAGGGCTGGATCGTTGAAGTTCCTGCACAGCTACAGGTTCTCTCGAAGCTGATAGACCTCAACTATGACTACGCCGCCGAAGGCGTTGCCGAATGGCTGCCGAAGTTCTCCGAAGCGGGCATAACGACGGTTCATGACTACGGGGTGCAAGGTCTCGGCGCCGAAGAAGGGTTTCAGATCTTCGTCGACCTCGAAGACGCAGGAGAAATGCCTCTCCGGCTTCAAGGCTCATTCTATTGGAATGACCCGAATGTCGATCCCGTCGCTGCCCTCCGGTCGTTGAACGATCAGTTCGATTCCGAACTCGTAACTGCCCGCAGTCTAAAGATAAACATGGACGGGGACGACGAGGGCTACAGTGCCCTCTATACCGCGCCTTATTCGGACAATCCTGAAGCGAGCCCCGAACCGATTATTCCGATCGACATCCTCAATGACGCGGTAAAACGCGCCGACGCCGCTGGATTCAATGTCATTTGCCATTGTTTTGGGGACGCCGCGGTGCGCCACGTACTCGACGCGATCGAGCTCGCAATCGCTGAGAACCCTCCTCGAGACAGGCGGAATGTGATCAGTCATGGGTTGCTCGTCCATCCCGACGATATTCCACGTTTCGCAGATCTTGGTGTGACATGGGACTCGAGCGGTGCGTGGATGAGTTTCGACCCGGTATTGGAGAATGTTTCCATACCGAGACTAGGCCGGGAAAGGGTGGACAAGTTGTACCCTATGAAGGCCATTGCTGATGCAGGCGGGAACGTATCGCTTGGTTCAGACTGGCCTGCAGCCGGGTTCATTTCCGAGATGCGCCCACTGGTAGCGATCCGCACCGCCGTCATGCGCCAGCTTCCCGGTCGCGACGATGTACCTCCGCTTGGCGGCGACGCAGCGCGTGTTCCAGTTGATCTGGCGATCCGAGCAAACACGATCAACGCCGCCAAAGGCATGGGACGCGACCATGAAGTGGGCAGCCTCGAAGTGGGCAAGAAGGCAGACCTCGTCGTGCTTTCGGAGAACCTCTACAAGATCGACCCCAGCACGATCCACGAGGTTGACGTTCTATATACGATGATGAACGGGCGACTGACCTGGGATTACTCCGCGGAGTAGGGAAGGCAGAACTATGCGCCATTTCGTTTTTGCAGTTGCCGTTCTGAGCGCGGCGCCTGCGTTCAGTTGCGGTAACCCGCTCCTCTGGACAATGCTCTTTGATCGGGTTCCAGAAGCTCAACAAGTCTTTGACGCTGATACGGCCGCGCGTAGAGCGGGCACGCTTCACGGAAGGGTCTTCAACCCGTCCATTCCCGGCATAGATTATCATCGCTGGTCGATGGCTTGGTTGGATGATGCCGCAAACACCATGAACGACTCAATTGTTTCCAGCTTGGCCGAGGGAGAGAGCATCACCATTCTTCTGGCGGATGAGGTCGCGGCGATGCACTTTCAGCCGGGTGTTGCGCCAACGGTCATTTCTGCAGCCGGCCTGAACTTCGCGGACGGATTCGATGTAATCACAACCATCAACGCGCTCGAGAGTGGTTTGAACTACGGGCTTTCTGCAACTCAGATGATCGATCAGGGGGTGCTCGTCTCGACGGACACTCATCGTGACTTTATTATAGTAAGTCTGTTCTGACATGCCGCTCGGTTGAACACCTGCGTTCGGTTCGAACCGATCGTCCGACCCTTCGCCTCAAATGATCGCTAAGTCGGCATACTGTGAGTTCGAGCAGCCCCAGAGCACTCGCAGGCAGCGAACGGCAGCAATACGGGCTGCTACCGCAGCATATCGATAGGCTGTTGGAGGTCGGCCATAGCCCGGTTGCTTCGCTATTGGGTGTGTGAGATCGAGCCTGCGCCTTGCAGCGCGACTGCTCGGAGTCGCCAGTTGATCCTGCCCCGACTTGGTGGACACCCATGATAGGCTTTCGGGCCAACGGAAGGAGTGTCTGATGGAGAAGAAGAAGCGCAGACATTTTCCGGACGAGTTCAAGCGGCAGGCTGTGGAGCGCACCGAGACGAGCGGGTTGT